>NZ_CP082141.1:0-4664605 GCF_019844095.1 Erwinia persicina
TGAAAAATGTCGGGGGACGGGCGGAGTAACCGCGGATAGCGGTTCGCATGTGTCTCATCGGCATGCGTCAACAATGATGAAATTATCGCTTCAGCGCCTTTTATATCTTATCGAATTTTTTCGAGTGGAGTCCGCCGTGTCACTTACGCTTTGGCAACAGTGTCTTGCCCGCCTGCAGGATGAGCTACCTGCCACAGAATTCAGCATGTGGATACGCCCGTTACAGGCCGAACTGAATGACAATACGCTGGCCTTGTATGCACCAAACCGTTTTGTACTCGATTGGGTTCGGGATAAATACCTGAATAATATCAACGCCTTGCTTAATGATTTTTGCGGGGTAAATGTACCGTTGCTGCGGTTTGAGGTGGGCAGTAAGCCCGTCGCGCAGACCATCAGCCAGCCGGTAATGGCCAGTGCTCATGCCAGCACACCGGGTATCATCAGCCGTCCTGCGCCTATGCGTCCCAGTTGGGACAATATGCCGGCACCGGCAGAGCTGTCTTATCGCTCGAATGTGAACACCAAGCATAATTTTGACAACTTCGTTGAGGGTAAATCGAATCAGCTGGCACGTGCGGCGGCACGTCAGGTCGCAGATAACCCCGGCGGAGCCTATAACCCCTTGTTCCTGTATGGCGGTACAGGCCTGGGTAAAACGCACCTGCTGCATGCGGTGGGTAACGGCATTATGGCGCGCAAGCCAAACGCGAAAGTGGTGTATATGCACTCTGAGCGTTTTGTGCAGGATATGGTAAAGGCGTTGCAGAACAACGCCATCGAAGAGTTTAAGCGTTACTATCGTTCGGTCGATGCGCTGCTGATCGATGATATTCAGTTCTTTGCCAATAAAGAGCGTTCGCAGGAAGAGTTTTTCCACACCTTTAATGCGCTGCTGGAAGGTAACCAGCAGATCATTTTGACCTCGGATCGTTATCCTAAAGAGATCAACGGGGTGGAGGATCGTCTGAAATCACGCTTCGGCTGGGGCCTGACGGTGGCGATCGAGCCGCCAGAGCTGGAAACCCGCGTGGCGATCCTGATGAAGAAAGCCGATGAAAATGACATTCGCCTGCCTGGCGAGGTCGCGTTCTTTATTGCCAAACGACTGCGTTCAAACGTACGTGAACTGGAAGGCGCGCTGAACCGCGTGATCGCCAACGCCAACTTTACCGGTCGTGCCATCACCATTGATTTTGTACGTGAAGCGCTACGCGATCTGCTGGCATTGCAGGAGAAGCTGGTCACTATTGATAATATTCAGAAGACGGTCGCTGAATATTATAAAATCAAAGTGGCCGATCTGCTGTCGAAGCGGCGTTCCCGCTCCGTCGCCCGTCCGCGCCAGATGGCGATGGCGATGGCCAAGGAACTGACCAACCACAGCCTGCCGGAAATCGGTGATGCTTTCGGGGGTCGTGACCACACCACGGTGCTACATGCCTGCCGTAAAATCGAGCAGTTGCGTGAAGAAAGTCACGACATTAAAGAAGATTTCTCTAATCTAATCAGAACATTATCTTCCTGACTATGAAATTTATTGTAGAACGTGAGCATTTACTCAAACCCTTACAGCAAGTGAGTAGCCCGTTAGGCGGGCGTCCGACGTTGCCCATTCTCGGTAACCTGCTGCTGCAGGTGACGGAGGGCACGCTGCTGCTGACCGGTACCGATTTAGAAATGGAAATGGTCGCCCGTGTTGCGCTGACGCAGGATCATGAACCGGGTGCCACCACCGTTCCCGCGCGTAAATTCTTTGATATCTGTCGTGGTCTGCCGGAAGGCGCAGAGATCACGGTGATCCTGGACGGTGAGAGAATGCTGGTGCGCTCCGGCCGCAGCCGCTTCTCGCTCTCCACGCTGCCCGCCAGCGACTTCCCGAACCTGGACGACTGGCAGAGCGAGGTGGAATTCACGTTGCCGCAGGCCACGATGAAGCGCCTGATCGAAGCGACACAGTTTTCCATGGCCCATCAGGATGTGCGGTACTACCTGAACGGCATGCTGTTTGAAACCGAAGGCGAAGAGCTGCGCACCGTGGCCACCGACGGTCACCGTCTGGCGGTATGTTCCATGCCGGTCGGACAATCGCTGCCCAGTCATTCGGTGATCGTGCCGCGTAAAGGGGTCATTGAACTGGTACGTCTGCTGGACGGCGGCGATACCCCGTTACAGGTGCAGATTGGCAGTAATAACATCCGGGCTCACGTGGGCGATTTTATCTTCACGTCCAAGCTCGTAGATGGCCGTTTCCCTGATTATCGCCGCGTGTTGCCGAAAAATCCCGATAAAACCCTCGATGCAGGCTGCGATCTGCTGAAACAGGCCTTTGCCCGTGCGGCGATCCTCTCAAATGAGAAGTTCCGCGGCGTTCGCCTCTATATCAGCGAAAATCAGCTGAAAATCACGGCGAATAACCCGGAGCAGGAAGAGGCTGAAGAAATTCTGGATGTCACCTACGGCGGCACCGACCTCGAAATCGGCTTTAACGTCAGCTACGTGCTGGATGTACTGAATGCACTGAAGTGCGAGAATGTGCGTCTGCTGCTGACGGACTCGGTGTCCAGCGTGCAGATCGAAGATGCGGCCAGCCAGTCAGCGGCCTACGTCGTCATGCCGATGAGATTGTAATTTATCGGGCTAACGTGCTTGCCATTCTGGGATGGGGCAGTGCTCAAAATCCTCACGTACTTTGTGTACGCTCCGGTTTTTGCGCGCTGGCCGCACCCAAACTGTCTGCGCCGTTGACGCCCTGTTTTATCGTCAAGAAAAGACATGGCGTGGTTATATCCTCGCCTGTTTTGGGATTTCGTCTGCTATGGCTTTAACCCGCCTGCTTATCAAAGACTTCCGTAATATTGAAAACGCGGACCTGACGCTGGCCCCCGGGTTTAACTTTCTGGTGGGGCCCAATGGCAGCGGTAAAACCAGCGTGCTGGAAGCCATTTATACCCTTGGTCACGGTCGGGCCTTCCGCAGCCTGCAGGCGGGCAGGGTGATCCGTCATGAGCAGGACGCTTTTGTGCTTCACGGGCGCATCGCCGGGAGTGAGCGCGAAGTATCAGTCGGCCTGACCAAAAACCGTGCCGGTGACAGCCGCGTGCGGGTGGACGGCAGCGACGGGCATAAGGTGGCCGAGCTGGCACAGATGCTGCCGATGCAGCTGATTACGCCAGAAGGGTTTACCCTGCTCAACGGTGGACCAAAATACCGTCGGGCCTATATCGACTGGGGGTGTTTTCATAACGAGCCCGGTTTTTTCAGTGCCTGGAGCAACCTTAAGCGGCTGCTCAAGCAGCGTAACGCGGCGCTGCGCCAGGTTTCACGCTATCAGCAAATTCGGGCATGGGATCAGGAACTGGCTCCGCTGGCCGAGCAGATAAGCCGCTGGCGGGCGGACTATAGCGCAGCGATTGCGGCCGACATTAATGCCACTTGTGCGCAGTTTCTGCCCGAGTTTCAACTCAGCTTCTCTTTCCAGCGTGGCTGGGATAAAGAGAGCGACTATGCCGAGCTGCTCGAACGTAACTTTGAGCGCGATCGTGCACTGACTTACACCGCCAGCGGCCCCCATAAAGCCGATTTCCGCATTCGTGCGGAGGGGACGCCGGTAGAAGATTTGCTGTCACGCGGCCAGTTAAAGCTGCTGATGTGCGCCCTGAGGCTGGCGCAGGGTGAGTTTCTCACCCGACAGAACGGGCGACGTTGCCTGTATCTGATAGATGATTTTGCCTCTGAGCTGGATGAAACGCGCCGCCACCTGCTGGCAGCGCGCTTAAAAGCCACTCAGGCCCAGGTTTTTGTCAGTGCCATTGCACCGGAGCATGTCTTCGATATGACTGACGAAAAGGGCAAGATGTTCAACGTAGAACAAGGTAAAATAGCGGTTCAACCTGAAGATTAAACGAGCGAGAAAAGTTGATGTCGAATTCTTATGACTCCTCCAGTATCAAAGTTCTGAAAGGGCTCGATGCTGTACGCAAACGCCCGGGTATGTATATCGGCGATACGGATGACGGTACCGGTCTGCATCACATGGTATTTGAGGTCGTGGATAACGCCATTGACGAAGCGCTCGCCGGTCACTGTTCCGATATTCTTGTCACTATTCATGCCGATAACTCTGTTTCCGTTGTGGATGATGGCCGTGGTATTCCGACCGGTATTCACGAAGAAGAAGGCATCTCAGCCGCTGAAGTGATCATGACCGTGCTACACGCCGGCGGTAAGTTCGACGATAACTCTTATAAAGTCTCCGGCGGCCTGCACGGCGTGGGCGTGTCAGTGGTGAACGCCCTGTCGGAAAAACTGGAGCTGACCATTCGTCGCGAAGGGAAAGTTCACCAGCAGACTTACGTCCACGGCGTGCCACAGGCCCCGCTGAGCGTGAGCGGTGAAACTGACCTGACGGGAACGCGCGTGCGTTTCTGGCCCAGCCATCAGACGTTCACTAATGTCGTGGAGTTCGAGTACGAAATCCTGGCAAAGCGCCTGCGTGAGCTGTCGTTCCTGAACTCCGGCGTTTCGATTAAGCTGGAAGATAAGCGCGACGGTAAAAGCGACCATTACCACTATGAAGGTGGTATCAAGGCGTTTGTTGAGTACCTCAACAAGAACAAAACCCCGATCCACCCGAATGTGTTCTATTTCTCAACCGAGAAAGACGGCATTGGTGTGGAAGTGGCGCTGCAGTGGAACGATGGTTTCCAGGAAAATATCTACTGCTTTACCAACAACATCCCACAGCGGGATGGGGGCACGCACCTCGTTGGTTTCCGTACCGCGATGACCCGTACCCTGAATGCCTACATGGATAAAGAAGGCTACAGCAAGAAAGCCAAAGTCAGCGCCACCGGTGACGACGCGCGTGAAGGCCTGATTGCTGTGGTGTCGGTGAAAGTGCCGGATCCGAAATTCTCTTCACAGACCAAAGATAAACTGGTCTCTTCTGAAGTGAAAACCGCCGTTGAGCAGCAGATGAACGAGCTGCTGGCAGAATACCTGCTGGAAAACCCGACCGATGCCAAAATCGTCGTCGGTAAAATCATTGATGCGGCCCGCGCCCGTGAAGCGGCCCGTCGTGCACGTGAAATGACCCGCCGTAAAGGCGCGCTGGATCTGGCAGGCCTGCCGGGCAAACTGGCGGACTGCCAGGAGCGTGATCCGGCTCTGTCCGAAATTTACCTGGTGGAAGGGGACTCTGCGGGCGGCTCTGCCAAGCAGGGGCGTAACCGTAAAAACCAGGCCATCCTGCCGCTGAAGGGTAAAATCCTCAACGTCGAGAAGGCGCGCTTTGACAAGATGCTCGCGTCGCAGGAAGTCGCTACGCTGATCACCGCGCTGGGCTGTGGTATCGGTCGTGATGAGTACAACCCCGACAAACTGCGCTATCACAGCATCATTATCATGACCGATGCCGACGTGGATGGCTCGCATATCCGTACCCTGCTGCTGACCTTCTTCTACCGTCAGATGCCAGAAATCATTGAGCGTGGTCATGTCTATATTGCCCAGCCACCGCTGTACAAGGTGAAAAAAGGCAAGCAGGAGCAGTATATTAAAGACGACGATGCGATGGATCAGTACCAGATCGCCATCGCGCTGGACGGTGCCACGCTGCATGCGAACGCCAGCGCCCCGGCCCTTGGCGGTAAGCCACTGGAAGATCTGGTGTCTGAGTTCAACAGCACGCGCAAGATGATCAAGCGCATGGAGCGCCGTTACCCGGTGGCCTTGCTGAATGCGCTGGTCTACAACCCGACCCTGAGCGATTTGACCGCCGAAGCGCCGGTACAGAGCTGGATGGATGTGCTGGTGAAGTATCTGAACGACAACGACCAGCACGGCAGCACCTACAGCGGTCTGGTACGCGAAAATCTGGAGCTGCATATCTTTGAGCCGGTACTGCGTATCAAAACCCACGGCGTGGATACCGATTATCCGCTCGACAGCGAGTTTATGCTCGGCGGCGAATACCGTAAGCTCTGCGCGCTGGGTGAGAAGCTGCGTGGCCTGATCGAAGAAGACGCGTTCATCGAACGTGGCGAGCGTCGTCAGCCGATTGCCAGCTTTGAGCAGGCGATGGAGTGGCTGGTTAAAGAGTCACGCCGTGGCCTGACGGTTCAGCGTTATAAAGGTCTGGGCGAGATGAACCCGGATCAGCTGTGGGAAACCACCATGGATCCGGACAGCCGCCGTATGCTGCGCGTGACCATCAAAGATGCCGTGGCCGCCGACCAGCTGTTCACCACCCTGATGGGGGATGCGGTAGAGCCCCGTCGTGCCTTTATTGAAGAGAACGCCCTGCGCGCGGCAAACATCGATATCTGATGCCAGGCGTGACCGCTTAACGGTCGTTCCACAGTAAATAGCAGACCTCCGGGTCTGCTTTTTTTTTGCTTTTTGGTTTCCCTTCCGTTTGCTTCCGTTTTTCCCCGCGTGCTATGACCGCTATCACTTTTAAACCTTTCATGCTCACTTAGTCTCTTAAACAGTAAGAGGTGACTATGTATCTGGAACAACGGCGTAACCACATCCTCGACTATCTCGACCAGTATGAAACCCTGAGTGTGGCCTGGCTGGCGGGGACGTTTTCCGTATCGAAAGAAACTATCCGTAGTGACCTGGCCGCGCTGGCTGTGCAGGGATTGATCCAACGCTGCCACGGCGGTGCGATGGTGATACGTCGCAATTTGCAGGCAAAACTGATTACGGAAACGGGCGGTAATTTTCAAGTGTTATTACAGCGCCTGGAGGAGCAGCGCTCAGCGCCACGTCACCCCCGAAGGACGCAGGGGCGAGTGTGTATTCTCGGTTCATTTAACGTTGATATTGTGGCCAAAGTGGCGCGTTTTCCCAAAGGCGGTGAGTCGCTGCTGGCGCTGGGCAGTACGCTAGGGCCGGGAGGCAAAGGAGCAAACCAGGCGATGGCCGCCAGCCGGGCTGGTGCCAGAGTGCACTTTGTCTCCAAGGTTGGCACGGACCAGTTCAGCCAGTTTGCTTTCGATCACCTGTCGGCATCGGATATTCATTCTTTCAGGTTGTACCAGAGTGATGTGGAGCCAACGGGTAACGCGATCATCTACGTCTCTCAGCAGGATGGTGAAAACATGATTGCCATCTATTCCGGTGCCAATAAGACCCTGACGGACGGGGAAGTGGCAGAGATGACCCATGAACTGGCAGGTTCTGACGTACTACTGGTGCAGTTAGAAAACAACTTTTCCGCGACGCTGAATGCGATGAAGCTGGCGAACACGCTGGGCGTGCGGGTGATTATGAATCCGGCGCCGTTCTCTGAAGATGCACTGGCCTGCCTGCAGTATGTGGACGTGTTGACCCCAAATGAAACTGAAGCCTCGTTGCTTTCAGGGGTGGAAGTCAGCGATCTCGACAGCGCCAAAGAAGCCGCGCAGGCGATTGTCCGGCAGGGGGCAAAGCGGGTAATTATCACCCTGAGTTCACGCGGGGCGCTGATCCTCGATAACGGTCAGTTTCAGCATATTGCTGCTTTTCCGGCACTCAGCGTGGATACCACCGGGGCTGGAGATGCCTTTAACGGGGCCTTCGCTGCGGCCGTGGCGAACGGGCAAACCATTGCGCAGGCGGCCACCTATGCCGCCGCGTTTGCTTCACTGGCGGTAGAGCGCGAAGGGGCATGCAATATGCCCGATCACCCACAAGTGGTCGCGCGTCTGGCGCAACGCTAAATACAACTGACTTTCATGCAGCCTTGCTGCCTCAGGAGAACCAAATGAAGAAGATAGAAGGCATTGTTCCGGTTATGTTGACGCCGTTTACCGATGACAACCAAATCGACTATCCCGGCCTGGAACGGCTGATTAACTGGTATCTGGCACAGGGTGTGGATGCGCTATTTGCCGTCTGCCAGTCCAGCGAGATGCAGTTCCTGACACTGAAAGAGCGCGTGGATTTGGCGAAGTTTGTCGTGGAGAACGTGCAGGGGCGCGTACCGGTTATTGCTTCCGGCCATATCAGTGATGCGCTGGATGCACAGATTGAAGAACTGAGCGCAATGGCGGATACCGGTATTGATGCTCTGGTGCTGGTGACTAACCACCTGGATCCGAAAAATGAAGGGAGCGACAGATTTTTCTCCACGCTGAACGCTCTGCTGGAAGTTCTGCCGGCCAGTATGCCGCTGGGGCTCTACGAGTGCCCGGCACCTTATCGCCGCCTGCTGACCGATGAAGAGTTCAGCTTCTGTGCCAACAGCGGACGTTTTGTGGTACTGAAAGATGTCAGCTGTGATTTGCCTACCGTACAGCGCCGCGTGAAGCTTGCAGAAGGCACCCCGTTCAACATTATCAATGCCAATGCCGCCATTGCCTGGCCTGCCATCCAGTCCGGTTCAAAGGGCTTCAGCGGTGTATTCACCAACTTTCATCCTGAGCTGTACCACTGGCTTTACCATCATGGTGCTGCGCAACCGGAAAAAGCGCAGGAGCTGTCGTTATTCCTGTCACTCTCTGCGGTAACCGAAACCCTCGGCTACCCGAAAAACGCCAAAATTTATCACCAGCAGCTCGGCACGTTCGACAGTGAATTCTGCCGGGTGAATAAAGATAACGTGCTGGAAAAATTCTGGGGCCTCGGCGTATTGCTGGATCAAATCCAGCAAGGCACTGCGCTGTGGCAAAAGAAAATCGCGGGCTAACCTTCGCGCCGGGCGGCCCTGTCAGGGGCTGCCCGCTGTACCCCACAACCCGCTAAACAAATAACAAAAACTCGTTCGATGCGAGTGAAAACGGGACGACAACCATGATTTTTTGCGATCGCAACGACTGGGCGAGGGAACGTCATACCCTGCATCCGGTCATTAACCAGGCTCTGGAATGGATTGCAGCAACGGATTTTTCCGCGCTGGAACCCGGTAAGTTCGACATCCTTCCTGAGAACAAAATGTTTTGTCTGTACCAGACGATGGACACCGTCCCGGCCAGCGATATGCGTGCCGAGTCGCATTTTCAGTACGTCGACATTCAGTATCTGCTCTCCGGTGAAGAGACGATCGGTGTGGCGCGTGCCCACCCGAGCCACAGGGTGGTAGAAGACCGTGCCGAACAACACGATATTGTGTTTTATCACCAGACCCATAATGAATCGATGATTGCGCTGGAAGCCGACACCTTTGTGGTGCTGTTTCCTCATGATGTTCATCGCCCCTGTTGCCAGACCCATGGCGTTTCCCACCTGCGAAAAGCGGTGATCAAAATCCACCTGAGTCTGTTTACTGACGAGAAAACATCATGAAAGACACCTCTGTAACTGCCTCTGGCGCGCAGCCACTCACCGCCAACCCGCCGCAGATCTCCCGTCTGCGCTGGGGCATTATTCTGATCCTGCTGCTGGCTGCGGTGGTGAATTACCTTGACCGTGCCAACCTCAGTATCGCCAATACCACTATTGCTGCCGAATTTGGCTTCTCGCAAACCGAGATGGGATTGCTGCTTTCCGCATTCCTCTGGCCTTATGCGCTGGCAAATCTCCCCGCTGGCTGGCTGGTGGATAAATTTGGCCCGAAACGCATGTTCTCCTGGGCGCTGGGGCTCTGGTCGGGCTTTACCTTCCTCGCTGCCTTTGTGAACAGCTATTCGGTGTTTTATGGCCTGCGTATGTTGCTGGGGATTTCAGAATCGCCGTTCTTCACCTCCGGCATCAAAATCACCCATCGCTGGTTTGGTGATAAAGAACGTGGCCTGCCCACCTCAATCATTAATACCGGCTCGCAGATTGCCAACGCCATTGCACCGCCCATCCTTACCGTGCTGCTGTTAAGCTTCGGCTGGCGCGGTATGTTTATGGCGATTGGGCTAATGGGCATTCCCCTGATGCTGGCCTGGTGGAAATTCTACCGTGACCCGGACGCACGAGAAGATGCGCTGATCCATGCTGGTCACCGTAGCGTCACGGCCGCGGGCGACGCTGCGGTGAAAACCAGCTGGGGGGCGTTGTTCAGGCACCGTACTACCTGGTTTATGGTGATCGGTAACTTTTCAATTATGTTCACTATCTGGGTTTATCTCACCTGGCTGCCAAGCTATCTGGAGAAATCACTCGGTTTCAGCCTGAAGCAGACTGGCTGGATCGCGTCGATTCCCTTTTTTGCGGGTATTCTCGGCGTGCTGGTGGGCGGAATGTTATCCGACAGGCTGGTGCGCCGCGGGATGAAAGCGATCCATGCGCGTAAAATCCCGATTGTGGCAGGTGCTGCGCTGGCGGCCTGCTTTGTGGCCCCCATCCCCTTTGTGGACAGCACGCCGCTGGCGATTGTGCTGCTGTCGCTGGGGTATTTCTGCTCGCAGATGCCGCAGGGGGCTATCTGGACGCTGGCCACCGATATTGCCCCGAAAGATCAGGTGGCATCGCTGGGGGCGATCCAGAACTTCGGCGGTTTCCTTGGGGCTGCGATGGCACCGATTGTCACCGGGGTGATCCTGGATATGACCGGTAAGTTTACCAACGTTTTCCTTCTCGGGGCCGGGTTGCTGATGCTGGGCGCGATCAGCTACGGCTTCTTTGTTAACAAACCGCTGGCGACACAACGCTGACCGGGGCGTGCCGCCGTTGATACCGTCATCAGACTGGTCATCGTTAGCTGAATCGCGCTAGCATGGGGACAAATGGTTAGCTAACGAGGATGGTATGGCGATTAAACTGATTGCGATTGATATGGACGGCACGTTGCTTAATCCGCAGCACGAAATTTCTCCGCGCGTGAAGCAGGCGATCCAGGCCGCACGTGATAACGGTGTCGCGGTGGTACTGGCGACGGGACGTCCGTTTATCGGTATCCAGCGCTACCTGGCGGAGCTGGGCTTACAGCAGGAAGGTCAGTACTGCATCAGCAATAATGGCGCGCTGGTACAAAAGGCCGACACCGGTGAATGTGTAGCAGAAGTGGCGGTCAGCTTTGACGACTATCTTTACTATGAGCAGATGGCGCGCGATCTCGGCGTGCATTTCCAGGCGCTGACACAGACCCATCTGTACACGGCGAATAAAGATATCAGCCGTTATACCATTCATGAAGCCAGTCTGACGGGGATTCCCTTGCGCTACCGCCCGGTAGAGGAGATGGACGCCGCCATGACCTTCCCGAAAATCATGATGATTGATGAGCCGGAGCTGCTGGATGCCGCCATCGCGCGCATTCCGGCGGAAGCCCGTGCGCGTAATACCCTGCTGAAAAGCTCGCCTTACTTCCTGGAAATTCTTAACAAAGAGGTCAACAAAGGCGCGGGCGTGAAAGCCCTGGCTGACCGTCTTGGGCTGCAGCGTGAGGAGGTGATGGCGCTGGGCGACCAGGAAAACGATCTGGCGATGCTGGAATTTGCCGGAACAGGGGTGGCGATGGGCAACGGCATTGACGCGGTTAAAGCCATCGCGCAGTTTGTGACCGCGTCTAACGCTGAAGATGGTGTGGCCGTGGCTATCGAGAAGTACGTTCTGTAATTTTTGCCCTGCCTCTCAGACGGCGGATACCCTTCGTCCGCCGAATGCATTACCCTTAACAAAACCGTGCTAAGGGTTCTCACGATGAAAGAAAAACAGCTCACTTTCGCTCCGCGCCATCACCAGTTGACCAATATTAACGTCTGGACCGCCGACAGCCAGTGGCTGGCCTATGATGTTCGTCCCAGCGGGGCGTCCTTTACGGGATTGACGATTGAGCGGGTTAATGCGCACAGCGGCGTGACGGAAGTGCTGTATCAGGCACGTGACGGTGCCCATGTCGGTGTCGTGACCGTCAGCCCGGATCTGCCTGCCCGTTACGTCTGCATTCACGGACCGGAACACCCCGACAGCCAGTGGAAGTATGATTTCCACCATCGCCGCGGCGTGATCGTTCAGTACGGCGTCGCGGAGAACCTGGATGCCTGCGATATCACGCCCCCTTATACCCCCGGTGCGCTGCGTGGAGGATCTCATGTACACGTTTTCAGCCCGGACGGTTCACGCCTGAGCTTTACCTATAACGATCATGTCATGCATGAGTGGGATGTGAGACAGGATTTGCGCAATGTGGGGGTGGCCGTGCCGCTGCACGCGGTGTGTCCACCCAGGCACCATCCCCGCGAATATGATGGCAGCCACTACTGTGTGCTGGTCAGCCGAACCACGGCCAGCCCACGGCCGGGCAGCGATGAGATTAACCGGGCCTACGAAGAGGGTTGGGTGGGTCAGCAGGGTTACCGGCGTGCCGACGGCAGCCAGCAGCGCTGGGCGCTGGCCTTTATGGGCGACACGCTGTCGGCTGGCGGGGAAAAAGTCACCGAGGTGTTTATCGTTGACCTGCCGGAAAGCAATGCGGCGTTTGCTATTGCAGGTGATGCGCCGCTGGAAGGCAGTGAAACCCGACTGCCGGCTCCGCCCCGGGGGGTGCAGCAGCGGCGTCTGACCTTTACCACCGATCGCCGTTTCCCAGGTCTGGCCGCCGCACCACGCCACTGGCTGCGGAGTTCACCGGATGGCAGCGTTATTGCCTTTCTGATGAAAGATGATGCCGGCGTGGTGCAGTTGTGGACAATCTCCCCTCTGGGCGGTGAACCGCGGCAGGTGACACGGGGCGACAGCGATATTCAGTCCGCCTTTAGCTGGCATCCTGACGGGCACCAGCTGGCGTTTGTGATGGACAATAGCATCACCCTCTGTGATGCCAGAAGTGGCGCGTTGCGACGCATCACCGCGCGCAGCGCTGTCGCTCCGGTGGCCGATGCAGTGGTGTTTTCTCCTGATGGCCGCTCGGTAGCGTATCTGCGTGACTGTGGCGAATTCCGACAGATATTTACGGCGCAGGCGAAT
Source organism: Erwinia persicina (assembly GCF_019844095.1). Classification (NCBI taxonomy): domain Bacteria; kingdom Pseudomonadati; phylum Pseudomonadota; class Gammaproteobacteria; order Enterobacterales; family Erwiniaceae; genus Erwinia; species Erwinia persicina. The sequence continues at coordinate 12,826 of NZ_CP082141.1, forward strand.
TAGCCACGTCCGGAGCGATGGTCTGCCGCATAATCTCGTTGGTGTGATTCTTCTGCTCGCTGCGGCGCACGCGATCGCGCGGTGAGTCAGTATCCCCGGCGCGGTAATAGTCTACCGGCAGCAGTAACGTATCCAGTACGGCAGAAAAAGGCAGGTCGATCAGGGCCAGTGGCTTTATTACCCAACTACTTTCTTTGTTCGTCAGGACGCTGGCGCTGGCGCGCGTACCGGAGTAATAGCCTTCACTGGGGCCGCTGTGCGTCATCACGCTTGAGCAACCGCTGGCGCTGGCGAGGGAAACACAGGCAACCAACCCGGCAATATGGCACTTCTTCAAAGCTTTCATCTCGATAATCCCTTCAGTCATGGCAAGCCTGGCTGAGACTCATTGCCGGCGTGCAGGTCACTCTGTGGTGACTGACACGATGGCCCGGCGAACTCATCCCTGAGTGTATGTCATTACGTGCTTTCAGGTAGAAAAATCGTCATATACCCCTTGAAAGCATGGTGTCCATCACCATTTTATTTTTACGGTCAGTGAAACCTGTGCCGACAGGGCAGTCTTTTCTGATCCGGCGACCCGTCCATGATGGAGGGCCGTTAACATTGACTTATAACTCGCTGACAATCAGGAGCTTAACATGCGTAATTTCGACCTTGCCCCACTTTACCGTTCATCCATTGGTTTTGACCGCCTGATCAACCTGCTGGAATCCAGTCAGAGCCAGAGCAACAACAACGGCGGCTATCCTCCGTATAATGTTGAGCTGGTGGGTGAAAATAACTACCGCATTACGATTGCTGTTGCCGGTTTTGCTGAAAATGAGTTGGAGATCACCTCCCACGATAATCTTCTCAGCGTGCGTGGATCGCACCCGGACGAACAGCAGGAGCGCACCTATCTCTATCAGGGGATCGCGGAGCGTAACTTCGAACGTAAATTCCAGTTAGCCGAACACGTTCATGTTCGTGATGCAAAACTGGAAAACGGTTTACTTTACATCGATCTTGAGCGCGTCGTTCCTGAAGCGAATAAACCGCGTCGTATCGAAATTATCAAGTAAGACTGCGTGTTAGTCGGGCCGCCAGCAGACGCTGGCGGCCTTAAAATGACTCACGGTGTGCCCGCTCAACTTCTTCTGCCAGAATGCTAATCCCCTGCTCAATCTTATCGCTGTCCGGCACGTAGTTCATTCGCATACACTGATGCGTGTGTGGCCACGCCTGTTCCAGCCCCGGGAAAAAGAAATGCCCCGGCACCATCAGCACCCCCCGTTTTTTCAGCCGCTGATACAGCACTTCAGTGGTGATCGGCAGATCTTTAAACCAGAGCCAGAGGAAAATTGCCCCTTCAGGCTTATGGATCAGACAGCGGTCGGGGGATAAATAGCGGCGGATCACGGCAATGGTCTGCGTCACGCGCTGCTGATAAAACGGCTTAATCACGTCTTCCGACAGTCGCAACAGGTCGCCGCGCTGGATCATCTCATTGGCGATGGCGGGCCCAACGCTACCGGGTGCCAGACTGATAATGCCGTTCATATTACTGACAGCGGAAATCACCTTCTCATCAGCAATAATGATGCCGCAGCGCGCACCCGGCAGGCCAAGCTTCGACAGGCTCATGCACAGAATAATATTTGGATTCCACAGCGGACGTGCTTCGCTGAAGATAATTCCCGGGAAGGGGACGCCGTAGGCGTTGTCGATCAGCAGCGGGATATCATGCTGCTGTGCCAGCGCATCCAGCTTGAGCAGTTCGTCATCGGTGATCACATTCCCGGTCGGATTGGTCGGCCGCGACACGCAGATCAGACCGGTGTCTTCACCGATATGCAGATGTTCAAAGTCCACATGATATTTGAACTGGCCTTCCGGCAGCATTTCAATATTGGGTCGCGTCGAGACAAACAGGTCTTCATCCAGACCGGCATCGGCGTAACCCAGGTATTCAGGAGCCAGCGGGAACAGGACGCGCTTTTTGCTGCCGTCAGCGCGGTAGCCGGCATACAGGTTGAACAGGTAGAAGAAGGCGCTCTGGCTGCCGTTGGTCAGGGCAATATTTTCCGGGGCGATGTCCCAGCCAAGCTGGTCGCGCAGCAGGGCCGACAGGGAGTCCAGCAGTGTCGTTTTACCCCGTGGGCCGTCATAGTTGCACAACGCTTCTGCCAGCTTGCCTTCATCATGCATCTGCTGAAGCAACTGCTGAAAATAGTCGTTCATAGCCGGGATCTGCGCGGGATTGCCACCGCCCAGCATCACGGTGCCCGGCGTACGTAAACCCTGCCCCATATCTTCCATCAGGCGTGAAATGCCTGTATGGCGCGTAAATTTGTCACCAAATGCCGAAAAGCTCATACCCTGTTAATCACTTGTTATTTACAACGGGTGTCCACCTTAACGCCAGCACTTGTACGATGCAATCTTCAGGGGAGCGCGATAGCATTTGTTCATGGCGGCGAGGTTGGCGGATATCTGCCGACCGGGTCGCGTGTCAGAAGCTGAATCGTTTAAAGGTAATAGCCCTGCCTCGTGCCTGGCATCACATCCGTTAATGTATCCACCGTGATTAAGGGCAAAATTTAGTGATTTACTGCACGTTTAATGGAGTAAAAAACGCCAATAGGCCAGTCGGTGATGGCTATCACGTTTTTATCCTGCGCTGGTTTGTAGTCTGTTCCTCGATCAAGCTTAATCAATTCAGCTAAAGGATAAGAACCATGAAAAAAACGCTTCTGGCAGGGGTAATAATGGCGGTGATTAGCGGTCAGGCAGCAGCACAAAGCTGGTTGCTGACAGATGCTGAAACCAGTACGGAAAAGGGAAACTGGCAGGTAAGCAGCCAGCAGCTGAAGCTGGGAGGGGAAAGCTTCAGCATCGAGCAGAAAGTGCTGCACGGCGGCAAGCAGGAAGGGTCAAAAGTGCTGACCATTACCAGTAAAAATGGCCTGACTATCAGCCTGAGCCCGACGCGCGGCATGGATCTGCTTAAAGTCACCGGACATGGCGTTCGTCTGGGCTGGGATTCGCCGGTGAAGGAAGTGGTCAATCCGGCGAATATCAATCTGGAAAGCCGTAACGGCCTGGGCTGGCTGGAAGGGTTCAATGAGATGATGGTGCGCTGCGGCTTCGAGTGGACCGGCCACCCGGTGACTAAAGACGGCATGATCTACACGCTGCACGGGAAAGCGGGCAACACCCCGGCGTCGAAAGTGGAAGTGATTGTCGATGACAAAGCCCCGCATGAAATCCGCATTCGCGGCCTGCTGAAAGAGACCACCTTTAAAAAAGCGAACCTCGAAACCTGGACCGAGCTGCGCTATGTCCCGGGCTCCGATGCCTTTACCGTTCATGATGTGCTGACCAACCAGGCCGATTATCCTCACGACTATCAGATTATCTATCACAGCAATTTCGGTACGCCGATCCTGGAAAAAGATGCCCGCTTTATTGCCCCGCTGAAATCCGTTTCACCGTTTAATGACTACGCCAAAAAAGGGCTGGATGGCTGGAATGTTTACGGCGCGCCAACCAAAGACTTCGATGAGATGGTATTTAACCTGACGCCGAAAGCCGACAGCAACGGCAAAACCGTGGCCGCGGTGATCAACAGCAAAGGGGATAAAGGCGCATCGATTGAGTTTGACACCCACCAGCTTCCGCTGCTGACCATGTGGAAAAATACCGACACCCTGAAACAGGGCTATGTAACGGGGATTGAGCCCGGTACGAACTATGCCTATCCGGTCACTATCGAGAAAGAACAGGGGCGCGTGAAACAGTTGCAGGCAGGACAGAGTACTGAATTTACGCTGACCTATACGCTGCTGAAAGATGCCAGCGCGGTACAGAAGGTCGAACAGCGTGTGAAACAGATCCAGGGGGATGACACCGTCGCCATCGACGAAACGCCTATCGCCAAAGAATAATCGTCGCCGCCAGGCAGGGGTTGACCGCATTTCCGGTCAACCCGCAACCGGGCAGGGCCGATCGTCAATACGACCGGCCCTGCAGAACGACAGCTGTGGTTAACGCGGATTAACGCAGTTCTTTTCTACCCTGCCGTTTAGCGCGGCAATCAGGTTATCAACGGCATCTTTCGCCATCCCGTAGCGCGTTTCATGGGTCGCGGAGCCAATATGCGGCAGCGCCACCACGTTACGCAGCTGCAGCAGTTCAGAGTTCACCGGCAGGGGTTCCTGCTCAAACACATCCAGCCCGGCGGCGTGGATCGTCCCGTCTTTCAGCGCGGCAATCAGCGCCTGCTCGTCCACCACCGGACCGCGTCCGGCGTTAATCAGCACCGCACTTTTCTTCATTTTCGCCAGCTGGTCACCACCGATCAGGTGGTGCGTCTGTTCGGTCAGTGGCAGGCTGATACAGAGAAAGTCGGACTCGGCCAGTAGCTGATCGAGGTCACAGTACTGCGCATCAAAGCGCTGCTCGGCTTCCGTATGATGTTTACGGGCGTTGTAGAGGATGGGCATGCCAAAGCCAAGATGTGCGCGTTGTGCCAGCGCCAGGCCGATGCGGCCCATGCCGAGGATCCCCAGCTTCTTATGGTGGACATCAATGCCGTACCAGTCAGGAGCAATACTTTTTTGCCACTCTCCCGCTTTAACGCGTTCCGCCATCTCGACCACGCGGCGGGCAGAACTCAGCACCAGTGCCATCATGGTATCCGCCACGGTTTCGGTCAGCACCGTCGGGGTATGCATCAACAGGACACCACGCTCGTTGAGCGCCGCCACGTCAAAATTGTCGTAGCCGACGGAAACGGTTGAGGCAACGCGCAACTCAGGCATATGCTGCAAAAACGCAGCATCCACTTTACCACCGGAGCCCAGAATACCTTTGGCCTGACGAAACGTGACGGCATGAGCCGCGAGGGTTTCCGGGCTTAAATCTTTCACCTCGGTCACGCTGAAATGCTCATCCAGACGTGCGCGCAAATCGTCAGGTAACGATTTATACAGCACTACAGAAGGTTTCATATGCTCTTCCTATTTCCTTTATTTCATTAACAGAGTGGCACGTCTCCCCAACGAAAACCGCCTCTGTTTCAGAGGCGGAAGCCGCTATTTCGAGGAGAGAGCGCCATCAGGCAGCGGCGACTGCTTATTCTGCGCGGGCTTTACGATAAGCGTCAGCCAGACGGAGACCAGTAAGGCGCTGCCCATAAAAATATACGACGCGGACGGGCTGCCGGTGGCACCGTTCAGGTAACCCACCACCCAGGAACCGAGGAAGGAGCCCAGCGCCCCCATGGCATTAATCAGCGCCATGGCGCCGCCGGCAACGTTACGCGGCAGCATTTCCGGGATAATGGCAAAGAACGGGCCATAAGGGGCATACATCGCCGCCCCGGCGATCACCAGCAGCGCATAGGACAGCCAGAAATTACCCGGCCCCACCAAATATGAGCCTAAAAAGGCCATGGCACCAATCAGCAGTAACGGCCAGACAAACAATTTACGGTTTTGTAACTTATCCGAAGCCCAGGAGACAACAATCATCGCTATCGTGGCGGCCAGATAAGGTACGGCCGACAGCCAGCCCGCTTCCACCATACCCATCTGTGTGCCGTTACGCAGAATGGAGGGCAGCCACAGCACAAAGCCGTATACGCCGATGCTCCAGGTAAAATACTGGGCGCACAGGATAATGACGTTTCGTGACTTAAAGGCTTCGGCATAGTTACGAACGGCTTTCAGGTTCTCCTGCTCTTTCTGTAACTGCGCCTGCAGGGCGGCTTTTTCGGCATCGCTCAGCCATTTGGCCTGCGCCGGTTTATCCTGCACCAGGAACCACCACGCTACCGCCCAGATCACCGCCGGGAAGCCTTCAATAATAAACATTTCACGCCAGCCAAAGGCGTTGATCAGATAACCGGACACCACTGACATCCACAGGACGGTCACCGGGTTACCGAGGATCAGGAAGGTGTTGGCGCGCGAACGTTCCGATTTGGTAAACCAGTTGCTGATGTAGATCAGCATCGCCGGCATCACCGCGGCTTCCACCACGCCGAGCGTAAAGCGGATGGCGGCCAGCATCGGAATATTACTGACCATCCCGGTCAGCGTGGCGCAGATACCCCATAAAATCAGGCACCAGAACACCAGCTTTTTAACGCTGCGGCGCTCGGCGTAGATTGCCCCCGGGATCTGGAAGAAGAAGTAGCCGAGAAAGAACAGGGCGCCCAGTAACGAAGAGACGCCTTTGGTGATGCCAAGGTCTTCGTTGATCCCGGCGGCAGAGGCAAAGCTGAAGTTGGCACGGTCAAGGTACGCCAGGCTGTAAGTGATAAACACGATGGGCATGATGTACCACCAGCGTTTAGGCGCGATTGTCTGATTTTTCATAAGTCTGATCCTCGGTGGCCGCATTCTTTAGTAGGGATCGATGCGGTTTGTTTTTTTCCGGGTCGTGACGGCGTCAGAAGTCACCCAGCGCAGCGCGCGTCGGTAATCCTTCGCTGTCACCGATCGCCTGAATGGCCAGTGAACCAATTTTGTTACCGCGCAGTATCGCTGCCGGTAGCGTTTTGCCTTCCAGTAAGGCGCTGATGACGCCGACGGCAAAGCCGTCACCGGCACCGACGGTGTCCACGACATTATCCGTTCTGATCGCCGCCACCTGGCCGCTGTCGCCGTCAGCCGTTTTGTACCAGGCGCCGTCACTGCCGGTCTTGATCACCACCGCTTTCACGCCCATCGCCAGGTAAAAATCGGCAATGGCTTCCGGCTGCGAATAACCGGTCAGGATCTGGCCCTCTTTGATGCCCGGCAGCACCCAGTCGGCATACTGCGCCAGACCGTTCAACTGCCTGACCATCTCCGCTTCGCTGGACCACAGTACCGGACGCAGATTCGGGTCGAAGGAGAGGGTTTTTCCCGCCTTTTTCATCGCCTGCGCGGCCTGCTGTAACAGTGCAAGCGACGTGTCGGAGAGCGCCGCCGCTACGCCGCTCAGGTGCAGGTGACGTGCCGAAGCGAAATATTCCGGATTAAAATCCTCGCCGGAAAGGTGGCTGGCGGCTGAGCCCTTACGGAAATACTCCACCTGCGGATCGGAGCCATCGTCGACTTTCGATTTCAGCTGAAAGCCGGTCGGGTAACGGGCATCAACTGTCACCTGACGGCGATCCACGCCCTCCAGATCCAGCTGCTGGCAGGTAAATCGTCCGAAGGAGTCATCGCCGATGCGGCTGACCCAGCCAACATTCAGGCCCAGGCGGGCCAGGCCAATGGCGACATTCAGCTCAGCCCCGGCGATGCGCTTGCTGAACCGGCCGGCACTGGCGAGATCGCCGCACTCTGCGGCCACGAACATCGCCATCGCTTCGCCGATGGTGACCACATCCAGGGGGCGGGTAGTTGCAGTACTCATGATCTACTCCTCACGCAGCAGGTCGACATAGTGGCGGGTCACCGCCACCAGATCCGGGCCTTCCAGCGGAAATTCAATAGCACGCGGAACGTCAGCGGGCAGCAGGGCCAGCGTGTCACGCCACAGATTATCAGCCTCATCCAGCGCCACGGCGCGCCAGCCTTCATCCTGCCGCACGGCGGCCTTCACATGGATATAGCTGACATAACGATTCAGGCGCGCGGCGGCCTCCAGCGGTTTATCGCCCACCCACAGCCAGTTGCCCATATCAAAGGTCATACCGTTGCAGGTGCGGCTTTCTCCACAGGCGTGGAAAAAGCGATCGAGCGCGGCCAGTTTCCCGCAATCGGTCTGATCGTTTTCCACCACCAGATGCACTTTTTTCCCGGCGAGCTTACTGCGCAACGCCTGGCAGGGAAAACGCGGGTCATAATGTCCCAGCGCATATTTTATTAACTGGGCATTAAGCTGTTCCGCTTCGGCAAAGTGCTGGTCGAGACGGGGATTAAGCGAACCATCTGCCATAAACAACGCTTCCGGTACGGAATAGAACGCCACCAGCCCGACGTGACGGATAGCCTCCGCCATCACGGGCAGCGAGGCGAGTTCATGCTCTGTCATCAGCTCGCGGCGGATTTCCACGCCGTCCGCCCCTGCAGCGGCAATAACCGGCAGCAGCGCCTGCTGGCCACCCATGGCTTTAACCTGCTGTTGCCCGTAGGCAGCGGTGACGACGATGATTTCTCTTTTCATACATCCTTCCTGCATCACTGTTCTGTTAAAAACGTTAGATGGAACCGGTTCCAAAAGATAGCAACAGAAGTGGAATTTATGATCGCGCTCACGATGTGCACAATTAGTGGCAGGGAAAGGTCTTAAAAAGAGAGGGAATGAAGGGTTGTCACCAACGGAGTAAGAAAAGCCTGCCGGCGTATAGGGCAGGCCTGAAAAATATTACGGTACGAGTTTTTGCGTTGATCCGCGCACGATCAGTTCACCGCTGAAAACCTGTTCATGCCGGGGCTGGTCATCGCCTGCAATACGTTTCAGAACCTGCTCCAGGGCGGCATAACCTATCTGCCACGTAGGCTGCTTCAGCGTGGTGATCCCGACGCCGGCCAGCTCCGCCCACTCCAGTTCGTCAAAGCCCAGCAGCCCAATCTGCTCACCCCAGTTCAGATTCAGGCGGCGCAGCGCGCGGGCAACCTGTAACGTCAGCGCCCCGTTCACCACCATCACGGCGCAGGGGATGCCGCGATGACGCTGGTAAAAGTCGCTCAGTACTGCATCCAGACGCGTGGGGTCGCTGAGGGAAATCTCGGCCTGTTCCGCCACCAGCTCAGGCTGCTGTGCCATACGCTGGCGAAAGCTGTGTACGCGCTCCAGCCGGGTGTTGACCAGTCCCAGCGGCTCGCTGATAAACAACAGCGCCCGGTAACCCTGTTCAAGCAGGTGCTCTGTGGACAGCACGGCGGCAGCATGGTTATCCAGCCCTACTACATCACATTCAAACTCGGGAATTTTACGGTCAATCAGCGTCATTGGCAGCAGTGACTGCTGAAGCTGGTTCAGTGCCTCCTCACGCATGCCGACTGCATTGACCACAATGCCTTCCACCTGATAGCTGTTGAGCAGATTGAGATAGTGTTTTTCAAGGTCAACTTCGTTATTGGTATTACACATCAGCAGGGTAAAGCCGTGGGCGCGGCAGGCGGCTTCAATGCCGCTTAACACATTAACGGAATAGGGGTTGGTAATGTCGGCAATGATCAGACCAATCAGCCTGGTGCGTCCGCGTTTCAGGCCGCGTGCCATCTGGCTGGGACGATAGTTCAGCGCGGCGATCGCCTGCTCAATGCGCGTTTTCAGGTCGGCGGAAAGCGCGTTCAGTTCGCCATTCAGATAGCGTGAAACGCTGGTTTTTCCGGTGCTTGCGGCTTTCGCAACATCGCTGATAGTGGCTTTGACGGCCTTACGGTTCATGGTGTTCCCAGATGGTGAAGATGGCGCGAGACTATCACAACTTACCCGCGACGGCAGCATCAGGGCAGTTTTAGCTCCGGCTGCCACAGCACCTGCAGCGTGGCGACATCGTGGCCCTCAATCAGCTTCTGAGCCATAGCAGCCACCTGCTGACCGACGTCGGGACGCGTTGCCTGAACAATACTGGCGACCGGATCGGAGACCACCGAATCGGCGGGCAGGCCATCGTAAACCACCAGCACAATTTGTTGCGGACCCGTGAGCCGGCCTGCTTCCCGTAGCGCAATTGCGGCACCATCGCCGAGCATATTACAGTCGGTGACGATGACCTGGGGTTGCGGATGCTGTGCCAGCATCTGTCGGGTCAGACGGTAGCCTTCCCGACGGGTAGGTTCCACCTGCCAGCATGCGTTATTGACCAGACCGCGTTGTGCCAGTGCATCAAGAAACCCCTGTCGCCGCTGATCAACGAAAGTCTGATCGTGATGACTGCCCAGCCAGGCAAAACGCTGTAAACCGCAACCGGCATAATGGTTGACCGCCAGCGCCGGGCCGGCATGGTTATCAAAATCGAACCAGGCGTAAGGCTGATCCAGATCGCTGCGCCCCAGCGCCAGGAACGGGAAGCCCAGCCGCTGTAGCGTGATCAGGCGGCTGTCCTGCCGTGCGGTATGGGCGACGATCAGGGCATCCACACAGTGGGTGCGCAGCATTCGCTGCATGCCGCGATGATCATCGTGGGTTTCATCGGCGATGATGAGCAGGTCAATATCAAACCGCGCAAGCGATTGCGCGGTGGCCCCCATCATTTCGACGAAGCTGATATCGTTAAAGGGTAACGGTGTGACAGGAAACAGCAGACCCACGGCATTGGTCCGCCCGGTTTTCAGGCGACGCGCGACCGCGTTAGGCCGATATCCGATACGTCGGGCTTCCTGTTCAATACGCAGGCGGGTTTCCTGTGCCACATCATCATAGCCATTAAGGGCACGACTGATGGTGGTAACAGAGAGCCCAAGAGTGCTGGCAATAGCTTTAAGTGACATATTTACAGAGGGTGATCAATTTGTGCGCAGGTTAGCACAGATCCTACATGCTCACTATGATGCGGCGAAATTATTCGGAAAAACAGGAATAATCGCCCCGGCACAGACAGGCCGGGGCGGGTGTATTACAGCGGGCTGAGGGTGATCTCAACGCGACGGTTTTGCGCTTTGCCTTCCGCAGTGCTGTTGGAGGCGATAGGGTTATCCGGACCCATGCCGCTGGTACGAACGCGGCTGGCGGCGACGCCCTGGGTAATCAGCGCGCTACCCACGCCGTCCGCACGCTGCTGTGAAAGGGTCATATTCAGCTGACGGCTGCCGCTGCTGTCGGTGTAACCGACAACGTTCACTGCCGTTTTTGGATACTCTTTCAATACCATCGCCACGCCGGTGAGGGTGTTGGCACCCGCCGGTTTCAGCGTGCTGCTGCTGCTGTCAAAGGTGACATTGTTCGGCATGTTCAGCACGATATTATCGCCATTACGCGTTACGCTCACGCCCGTGCCTTTCATTTTGTCACGCAGCTTCGCTTCCTGTACATCCATGTAATACCCGGCTCCACCGCCCAGTGCAGCCCCGGCAGCCGCACCAATCAGTGCACCTTTACCCCGGTCTTTCTTGGAAGAGGAGAGCATCCCTACCCCTGCACCCAGCGCCGCGCCAATACCCGCGCCAATGCCGGATTTACCTGCTTCGCGCTCTCCGGTGTAAGGGTTGGTGGTACAACCTGCCACGCTCAGGGTGCCGCACAGCACCAGAGCCAGTGTGATGACGCGTTTTTTCATTGGGGGTTCCTTCTCATTGCAGCATCTGGACAACGTTGCCCATAAATGCGGCCATTATGCCGCTGAAATATGGAGGAAATACCCAGGCTTATTCTCAATTTTGTAAGCGAAAGCTACTTGTTGTTATCAGGATGACAAAAGCACGCCGTGGTATGCTCGCTGATCAGCCCACAGGCCTGCATAAACGAGTAGCAGGTTGTGGAGCCGACAAATTTGAATCCGCGCTTTTTAAGGGCTTTAGACAGGGCATCTGAGGTCGCGCTGGTGGTCGGGGCCGCCCGATAGTCCTCGAAACGGCTGATCTGTGTCTGATGCTCAACGAAGCTCCAGATAAAGGTGTTAAACGGTTCACCTGCGGCTTCCATCGCCAGCAGGGCATGTGCATTGGCCATAATGGCGGCGATTTTTCCCCGGTGACGGATGATCCCGCTGTCCTGCATCAGACGTTCGATATCCTCTTCATCCATGGCGGCAACGGCCCGGACATCAAAATGATGAAAAAGGCGGCGGTAGTTTTCGCGTTTTTTTAATACCGTTAACCACGACAGTCCGGCAACCTGGCCTTCCAGGCAGAGCATTTCAAACAGCGACCGGCTGTCTGTCAGTGGAACGCCCCACTCTTCATCGTGGTAGGCAATATAGAGAGGATCCTGTGAAACCCAGCCGCAGCGTTGCATCGTCAATGTTCCTTATCCGAAGGGGATGCCATGGTAGCGTTAAACTCCGCCTCTGCGCCAGAGGCCCTTTCGGCGCTAGCGGAACATATCTTCATCGCGCAGCAGATGTTCATTACCGCGACGGCGGGTGAAGCCGCAGCGATCAAAATACTCCAGGATCTGCACCGCCAGCTTGCGCCCGATCCCGAGCTGGTCACGAAAATCGCCGGCGCTGGTACTCTGCTGCTGTACTGCCCGCTGGCGGATGATGTCAGCAAAGCGCATAAGGCAGCCATGACTGTAATAACGGTCTTTTACGATGGCGGTGATCTCGCCGCTCTGCGCCGCCTTGCGTAACAGCTGCCGCATCTGCTCTTCGTCACAGTCATGTTTTAAGGCCATGTCGCGCACCCACCATGCGCCGGTGGTAAACAGTGGTTGGATCTGTAACCAGATCGCTTTCTCCCGGTCATCAAAACGGATAGAGAAATCGGGCAGATGCAGCCAGCCACGGTTATTCATCAGTTTGTTACTGCTCATTAACCCGTCGATTAAGCTAAAGACCAGTGATTCAGGCAGCGTCGGTAACGCCATACGGCGGAGGCGGTCACGGCCAATACCTGGCCGATCGTTATGATTGTTGTGGTAGTTTCCCAGCGCGACCAGCAGGTCGTTCTGCCACTCTCTGGCCTTTACCTGAGGGCACAGATACCCGCCTTCAACAGCAGGCATTACCGCCGTCAGCACATCAGACAGGGCCTGGTCCGTCATTTGCAGCAGCCACCCCAACGCCTGAGGGGTGAAGGGGTGCTGTTGCAGTAGCAGTCGCACTTTTTCTGCCGCATCCCGTGCGTGTTCCCGCTGCTGCAGCCAGGCAATAAATTCCGGCTGACGCCTTCCGCGCTTCGGTGGCGTCAGCAGCAGCACCCTTGCTGCGCCCAGTGTCTCCCGCGCGCTGATGTCGCGCAGGATCAGCCGGTCTTCATCGGTCAGCCACAGCGGTTTATCGAGGTGTAATTCGGCCAGGTTATCCTGCAGTAATGCGATGCGGCCGGTAACATGGCTGGCCGCGTGATGCAGATGCAGCGTCTGCCCCTGGCGTAGCGGCTGGCGCAGCGTCAGGGCGACTATGGCCCGATCGCACGGCTGCACGGGGGGGGCGGTCAGCAGCCAGTCGCCCCGGCCAATCTCATCCTTTTCCACGCCGCCGGTGAGGTTCAGCGCAATGCGCTGGCCGGAATGGGCGTGCTCCGTAGGCTGGTTTTGCGCGTGCAGGTTGCGCACCCGCACCCGCTTGTTCATTCCCGTCAGCCAGAGCGAATCGCCGGTGTGTACATCCCCGGACAGCGCGGTGCCGGTGACCACTACGCCAGCCCCTTTAACGTTGAAGACACGATCGATAGCCAGGCGGAAAGTACGGCCGGTTTTCGCCCGTGGGGCAGGAAGATGGCGCAGATGGTCGCTCAGTTCGGCAATACCGGCACCGCTCTGCGTGCTGGTGGTGAACAGGGTGAGGTTTTCCCAACCCGACTGGCGCACCAGCTCGCGGATCTGCTGCGCAACGGTGTCACACTGCGCCGGGTCTACGTTGTCACATTTGGTCACCGCGACGGTCAGTGAAGGTTGTCCGCTGAGTTGCAGGATCGCCAGGTGCTCGCGGGTCTGCGGCATAATGCCATCATCGGCAGCGACGACCAGCAGGGCATGATCGATACCGCCGATGCCACTCACCATATTATTGAGAAACTTCTCGTGGCCGGGGACGTCAATGAAGCCGATGACCTCTCCGTCGGATCGTGGCAGCCAGGCATAGCCAAGATCAATGCTCATTCCCCGGGCTTTTTCTTCCGGTAAACGGTCAGTGTTAGCGCCAGTAATGGCCTGAAGCAGAGAGGTTTTTCCGTGGTCAACATGGCCCGCCGTGGCAATAATCATGTCGTCATCATCCTGATAAAGAGAGTGTCATCTTCCAGTGTCCGCAGGTCAAACCACAGACTGCCATTATAAATACGGCCGATCACCGGCACCTCACCGGCACGCAGCCTGGCGGCCAGCGCCATCAGCGTCCCACCGCTGTCGTCCAGCGGGGTAAGGGTGAGGGCGACGGAAGGGAGTCGTTCAACCGGCAGAGAGCCACTGCCAATTTGAGACAGGCATTCCGCGGTACTGACCCTGAACGAACCCGCCAGCGCTGCCGCCAGCGGCGGTAACAGGCGCTGGGCCTGAAGGGCGATGTCGGACTGTGGGCGGGTCAGTAGCCTCAGTGTGGGAAGCCGGTTCGCTAACTGTTCCGGGTGAAGATAGAGCTGTAACGTTGCTTCCAGCGCGGCCAGCGTCATCTTATCCACCCGCAGCGCCCGTTTCAGCGGGTGCTGCTGCAGCCGGTCAATCAGCGCTTTTTTGCCCACAATGATGCCCGCCTGTGGCCCGCCGAGCAGTTTATCTCCGGAGAAGCTGACCAGGCTGACGCCAGCGGCAATCAGCTCCCGGGGCATCGGCTCCTTCGGCAGGCCGTAGTGGCTGAGGTCAATGAGCGAACCGCTGCCCAGATCGCTGATGACCGGCAGGTTAAGCTCGTCGCCCAGCGCCACCAGTTCGGCCTCGCTCACCGCTTTGGTAAAACCCTGTACCTGATAATTGCTGGTGTGTACCTTCATCAGCAGCGCGGTCTGTTCCGTCACGGCGGCGCGGTAGTCCTTCAGATGGGTACGATTTGTGGTGCCGACTTCGCGCAGCCTGCAGCCTGCCTGTGTCATTACATCGGGGATACGAAATGAGCCGCCGATCTCCACCAGTTCGCCGCGTGATACCACCGCTTCTTTTCCCGGGGCCAGCGCAGCCAGCATCAGCAGGACCGCCGCCGCATTGTTATTAACGATACAGGCATCTTCCGCACCGGTCAGCTGACAGAGCAGGTCGGCCAGCGCCCGATCGCGGTGCCCGCGACCGGCTTCATCCAGAGCATACTCCAGGGTCACCGGCTGGCGCATCACCCGGGTGACGGCGGCGACAGCGGACTCCGCCAGCACGGCCCGGCCAAGGTTAGTATGCAGCAGGGTGCCGCTCAGGTTCAGCACCGGCAACAGGCCGCTACGCCCGACTTTTTCAAGATGCAGGTGGGTATGGTGGGCCCAGTCCGAGCACCAGTCGGGGAGATGCTGATGCTGACGGATATGCTCTCTCGCCTGTTTTTGTAACTGACGGAGCAGTGTCACCACCTGCTCATGGCCCCAGCGTTCACTCAGGGCCTGAAATTCTGCCTGGCGCAGCAGGCGATCAATGGAGGGAAGTTGGCTGAACAGTGTCTTCATTAAGGGGCTCAGTTAGCGGGCGGTTCCGTACGGGCAAAGCTGTCACGCTGGAACAGGGTGGTAGCCAGTGCCACCAGCGTGGGCCGGTTCACATTCCAGGCGGGTGCTACGCGGCGATAATTGAGGTAACCCAGCGTGCAGGCGGTGGCGATATCGGCCAGGGTGATCTGCGGGCTGTTCAGCCATTTTCCCTGCGCAGCCGCCGCTTCGAGTGCATCCAGCCCACGCTGGATTTTATCGCGCTGACGCAGCATTTCACTGGCAGACTGCTGGTCCGGCGCTTTCTGCTGTTCGCGAACGATCAGCAGTGCGGCATCGCAGACGCCATCCGCCAGCGCCTCCAGCTGGCGAACTTCAAGCTGGGCGCGCGGGTCAACGGGCAGAAAGGCAGGGTCGATATGCTGGAGCTCAAGCCAGGCGGCGATAATCGACGAGTTATACCAGACCTCTCCGTCATCACTGACCAGCGCAGGAACCTTGCCCAGCGGAGTATAGTCCTTCACATGGCTGCCTTCATGCCACGGGGATTCGTTGATGAACTCGAAAGTCATGCCTTTTTCCAGCAGCATCACCGAAATTTTACGCACATACGGACTGGTGTAATTACCGATAAGCTTCATCGTCTAGTCTCCCGGGAATAAAAATGGATTCAGACTGCTGCGGGCGAAGCCTTCCTGCTCCATGCGCGCATCAAGAATTAATGAGGCGAGGTCGTCAGCCACCGGTTCGACCGCCGGGTCCTTTTCCTGATAGAGCATCTTCAGGTAGGTGCCGCAGTCACCGCAGCTTTCTGCCTTGATGGCTGCCGTTTCATTATCCAGTGACCAGTAGTGCAAGTCCTGGGTCTGTTCGCAGTTACTGCATTTGGCGCGAACCACATGCCATTCGCTTTCACACAGGTTGCAGTGCAGATAACGCAGCCCGTCTTTGTGGTTGCCCATATGGATCACGCTGGACACCGGCACACTGGCACAGACCGGGCAGAACTGACGCTGTTCACCGGCTTCCGCCCGGGCTTTGCCGGGGATCAGCGCGGCCATCTGCGCCCAGTACAGGGATAATGCCGCCCAGATAAACGGGGATTTATCGCTGCTGACCTGGGCAAACTCACTGGCAAACAGCGCGCTGGCCATGGCTTCCAGCTCGGCGGAGGAGGCTTTTTCCAGATTTTCCAGCACTGCCAGCGCCTGACCGGTCATTTCAGGTTTAAGTTCAGCGATCAGGGAATGCAGCAGGCGCTGCCAGTGGTTGTCGCGCGGCAGGGTATTGATATCCAGCGGAGGTTTGCCGAGACGGGCGCTTTCCTCCAGCCGGGCGTACAGATCCTTTTCTAACGGATGGTCGTAGAGCACGATCTCCTGAGCGGTCGCAATGACTGCCGCAAAGCGCAGATAGTCACCCAGGGGGTTCTTTTCTGCCAGCTGCCGTAAACGGGCGGCGCGGCGGCTGTAAAGCTGCTTCAGCCTGGGGAAAAGTAACGGCGGAATACTCGCCGCCGTTGTCGGGTCGCTTTTCTCCAGCCTGTCCTGCGGGATAATGCGAATAGTCATCAGGGACCTTTTTCCTGTTGTTTTTGCTGGTTTTGCTGCTCTCGCACGCTACGATACCAGCGCGGGTGATGCTTTTTAGCCCAGGTTGCGGTGACCCAGCCTTCGACCATCGCCGTTATCGTGCCTTTGATCCAGAGCGCGGCGTAGACGTGTACCATAATCACCACGATCAGAACCACCGCCGCCACCGAATGCACCACCAGCGCTCCCCGTATCAGGGGAATGCTGAAGAGGGGGGCAAAGTAAGGACGCCAGATCACCACGCCGCTGGCCAGCAGCAGAATTAAGCTGATGATAGCTGCCCAGAATACGCACTTCTGACCGAAATTATAGCGCCCGGTGTCGCCGGCCTCCTCGTTTTGAACAATTTTATGAATATTTTTTGCCCACACTACGTCCTGCCTGTCGAAAAGATTGTGTCGCCAGTAGCGGAAAAACATCAACAGAAAGGCAGCGAACATCACTACACCGACAAAAGGATGCAGGATGCGCGCCAGTTGCGGCGTACCGAGGATGTGCATCAGCCAGTTAAACGAGGGGAAGAAAAACCCCAGTCCGCTGACGGCCGCCAGGATAAAACAGAGCACTACCAGCCAGTGATTAAGACGTTCAGGCGCGCTGTAGCGCTGAATACGCTGATGGGGTTTCATCGATCATCCTCCTGATGTTCATCCTCTTCGGCCCGGTTCGGGCCGACCCCGACATAGTGGAATACCGAGGCGGCAAAGGTAGCGGCAAAGCCAAACGCAGCCAGTGGTTTCCAGATACCTTTCCAGAAGGTGACGGCCGGACTGATGGCCGGATCCTGCGGCAATCCGTGATACAACGTGGGCCGGTCAGCATGATGCAGCACATACATGACGTGTGTGCCGCCCACGCCTTGCGGATCGTACAGGCCGGCATGGTCATAGCCGCGTCCTTTCAGTTCCCCGACGCGCTCTGCCGCCACCTGCTTCATCGCCTCTTTACTGCCAAAGTAAATCGCACCGGTGGGGCAGGTTTTCACGCAGGCCGGTTCCTGACCAACGTTAACCCGGTCGACGCACAGGGTACATTTGTACACCCGGTTATCCTGCGGGTTAAGACGCGGCACATTGAACGGGCAGCCGGCAATGCAGTACCCGCAGCCGATACACTGTTCAGACTGGAAGTCGACGATACCGTTGGCATACTGAATGATCGCGCCCTCTGACGGGCAGGCTTTCAGACAGCCTGGGTCAGCACAGTGCATACAGCCATCTTTGCGGATCAGCCACGCCAGCCGGCCGTTTTCCTCCACTTCAGAAAAGCGCATCACGGTCCAGGATTTGGCGGTCAGATCGGCGGGGTTGTCGTATACCCCGACGTTAGTCCCGATTTCATCGCGGATGTCGTTCCATTCGGAGCAGGCCACCTGGCAGGCTTTACAGCCGATGCAGGTGGTCACGTCGATCAGTTTGGCCACCTCCTGCTGGTGGTCGCGGGCCTGCGGGGGAGGGGTCAGGTCATTGGTTGCCGAACGGCGAATGATGTCCTGTGATTGATAAGCCATCGTTTACACCTTCTCCACGTTAACCAGGAACGCCTTGAACTCTGGCGTCTGCGTATTGGCATCACCGACGAAAGGCGTCAGCGTATTGGCGAGGAAGCCTTTCTTCGCCGCGCCGAGGAAGCCCCAGTGGATCGGAATTCCAATGGTATCGACCGGTTTACCATTCACGGTCAGCGTCTGCAGGCGTTTGGTCACCACTGCTTTCGCTTTGATGTAGCCGCGATTCGAACTGACCTTCACCGTATCGCCGTGCCCGATGCCCAGCCTGTCCGCCAGCGCTTCTCCGATTTCAATAAACTGTTCCGGCTGGGCGATGGCGTTCAGCCGCGCGTGCTTGGTCCAGTAATGGAAATGTTCGGTAAGCCGGTAAGTGGTGCCGACATACGGGAACTGCGGTGCCTGTCCCATGTTATTCAGATCGTCGGTGAACACCCGTGCTGCCGGATTGGAGATCACCGACGGATGCAGCGGGTTAGTGCCAATCGGCGTTTCAAACGGCTCGTAATGCTCCGGGAACGGCCCTTCCGCCATTTTATCCAGCGCAAACAGTCGCCCCATGCCTTCAGGCTGCATGATGAACGGTCCGGCATCGCTGCCCGGTGGTGCATTACCATAGTCGGGAATGTCCTGACCGGTCCATTTGGCACCGTCCCAGTGCAGTAGCTGGCGTTTCGGATCCCAGGGGTGACCCTGCGGGTCGGCAGAGGCGCGATTGTAGAGAATGCGGCGGTTCAGCGGCCACGCCCAGCTCCAGGCTGGGGTATTCCCCAGCCCGGAAGGATCGCTGTTATCGCGTCGGGCCATCTGATTGCCTTCCGGAGTCCAGCTTCCGGCGAAGATCCAGCAGCCGCTGGCGGTGCTGCCGTCGCTGCGCAGCTGGGCAAAGCTGCTCAACTGCTGGCCTTTTTTCACCAGGATTTCGCCCTGATCGTCCCGCAGGTCATGCAGCGCCCGGCCGTTACTTTCCCTCGCGACTTCCTCCGACGCCGGTGCATCAGGTGTCTGATAATCCCAGCTCATGTTCAGCACCGCCTCCGGCAGCGCACCGCCCTCCCGGGCATACAGCTCGCGCAGGCGGAGGTAGATCCCGGCCAGGATCTCGCCGTCATTCCGCGCTTCACCCGGTCCGTCAGCTCCTTTCCAGTGCCACTGCAGCCAGCGCGCCGAGTTGACAATGGAGCCGTTCTCTTCCGCAAAGCAGGTGGACGGAAGACGGAAGACTTCCGTGCCGATTTGTGACGGATCGGCGCGGTTGAACTCGCCGTGGTTTTCCCAGAAACTCGCCGTTTCGGTGGTGAGCGGATCGATAGTGACGAGGAATTTTAGCTTCGCCAGCGACTCCGCTACCTTTTGCTTGTGCGGGAATGACGCCAGCGGGTTAAAGCCCTGGCAGAGGTAGCCGTTGACCTCGCCCCGGTGCATCATGTCGAAATACTGCAGCACGTCGTAGCCTTTATCCCACTTCGGTAACCAGTCAAACCCCCAGCTGTTTTCCGGCCGGGCGTGGTCGCCATAGAACGCCTTCATCATGCTGATAAAGAACTTCGGATAGTTGCTCCAGTAGTTGACCTGGCCGGGCAGCAGCGCTTTTGGCGTGTTGGCGGCAAGGTAGTGCTCGAGATCGGCCTGTTTTTCGGAGGGCAGCGTCATATAGCCCGGCAGGCTCTGTGACAGCAGGCCAAGATCGGTCAGCCCCTGGATATTGGAGTGGCCGCGCAGGGCGTTAATGCCGCCGCCCGCCATGCCCATATTGCCCAGCAGCAGTTGGATCATCGCCATGGTGCGGATGTTCTGCGCCCCCACGGAGTGCTGCGTCCAGCCCAGTGCGTAGAGGAACGAGGCGGTCCGGTCCGGTGCGCTGGTCTCGGCCAGCAGTTCGCAGACGTGCAGGAAGTCTTTTTGCGGGGTACCGCAGATATTTTCCACCACTTCTGCGGTGTAGCGGCTGACGTGGTGTGACAGCAGGTTATAAACACAGCGTGGGTGGGCGAGCGTGGGATCGCGTCGGGCAAAGCCCTGCTCATCCAGCTCATAGTGCCAGCTGGTTTTATCGTAGCTGCGCGTTTCAGGGTCATAGCCACTGAACAGGCCGTCATCGAAGCTGAAATCTTCCCGCACGATCAGGCTGGCGTTGGTGTAAGCCGAGACGTACTGATGCTGAATTTTGCCTTTTTCGAGCAGATAGCGCAGCACGCCCGACAGGAAGGTAATGTCGGTGCCGGAACGAATGGGCGTGTAAAAATCCGCCACCGATGCCGTACGCGTAAAGCGCGGATCGATAACGATCAGTTTTGCGTTGTTATGGATTTTGGCTTCCATCGCCCAGCGGAATCCTACCGGATGCGCTTCAGCGGCGTTGCCACCCATCACGACGACCAGATTCGCATTGCGGATGTCGACCCAGTGATTGGTCATCGCACCGCGACCGAACGTTGGAGCAAGACTTGCTACCGTAGGTCCGTGTCAGACGCGCGCCTGGTTGTCGACGGCAAGCATACCGAGCGACCGGGTCATTTTCTGCGTTAAGTAGCCGGTTTCATTGCTGGAAGCCGAGGCGCAGAGCATCCCGGTCGTAAGCCAGCGATTGACGGTCACGCCCTCTTTATTCTGTGCTACGAAGTGCGCATCGCGGTCATCTTTCATCAGCCTGGCGATGCGGTTAAAGGCATCATCCCAGCTGATACGCTGCCATTTATCGCTACCGGCCGCGCGATATTCCGGGTACTGCAGGCGGCTTTCGCTGTGAATAAAGTCGAGCAGCCCGGCCCCTTTCGGGCACAGTGCACCGCGACTTACCGGATGGTCGGGATCGCCTTCAATATGGAAAATGCGTTCTTTCACATTCTTTGCCCCATCACCCATGCTGTACATCAGCAGGCCGCAGCCTACCGAGCAATAGGTACAGGTATTCCGGGTTTCACGGGCACGTAACAGCTTGTACTGACGGCTTTCCGCCAGCGCTACGCCGGGCGTAAAACCGAGAGCGGCGGCGGTGGTGCCTGCCATTCCTCCCGCACAAATTTTAAAGAATCGTCTTCTGCTGACTTTCATCACGTCATTCCTGGTTCGACATTGGTCATTTATTTTGCCCCGCTCAACTGAGAGGTTCACAATAAGCGCAGGTACTTTTTAGCGTTTACGATGTGAAATAATACCACAAGATTAATGTGGTTGATGAGGCGAGTGGGATTCATTGAGCGACGAACAGCACAAAACAGAAGACAGCCTGCCGCCGGTCGCCGGCTTACGTCAGATTGCGGTCTGGCAGCGCGATGCACTGGATGACCCCCGGGCAGACTGGCTGGCTGAAGAAGTGCCGGTGGCGCTGGTGTACAACGGTATCTCACATGTTGTGATGATGGCGACGCCGAAAGACCTGGAGGCCTTTGCCACAGGCTTCTCCCTGTCGGAAGGTATTATTGCCTCACCTGCGGATATCTTCGGTATTGACGTGGTGCCGGGGTGTCAGGGGATTGAGGTGCAGGTTGAACTGTCCAGCCGCCGCTTTATGGCTTTAAAAGAGCAACGCCGGGCGATGGCCGGACGAACTGGCTGCGGCGTTTGCGGCGTGGAGCAACTGGCTGAGATCGGTAAACCGGTTCAGCCGCTGCCGTTTACGCAGCGCTTCGATCTCCGCCAGCTCGACAGCGCGCTGCGCCAGCTTAAGGATTTTCAGCCGGTAGGCCAGCTGACCGGCTGTACTCATGCTGCCGCCTGGGTCACGCCAGCGGGAGGACTGAGTCTGGGCTGTGAAGATGTGGGCCGCCATGTGGCGCTGGATAAACTACTGGGGCTGCGTAGTCAGGCACCAAAAGCGCCAGGCGCGGTGCTGGTCTCCAGCCGGGCCAGCTATGAGATGGTGCAGAAGTCCGCGATGTGCGGCGTGGAGATCCTGTTTGCCGTGTCTGCCGCTACGCAGCTGGCGGTGGAGGTGGCCGAACGCTGCAACCTGACGCTGGTGGGCTTCAGCAAACCGGGGCGCGCCACGATCTATACGCACCCGCAGCGGCTGTTTTAAGCCAGCAGCACCTGCGGGATTGCCGTGGCCAGCGCAGCAAATGCTGCAAGGCTTTCCGCGCCGCTGTCGGTCACCAGCGTGCTGATCTGTTGCAGGCTGGCATAGCTGATGCGGCTGGTGTGGCCGAGCTTGGTGTGGTCGGCCAGTACGATTAGCCGTCCGGCCTGCTCGCGCATCGCGCGGGCGATCGCCGCCTCATGCGGCTGAAAACTGCTGGCACCCTGCCTGGCGTCCAGCGCCACCGGGGACAACAGCGCCACATCGGCACGATAGCGGTAGATCTCACCCACTGTCAGCTCGCCACGCGTCTCCTTTGCCCCGGCCAGCATGTTGCCGCCCAGCAGGATCACCTGATTGTTCAGCGATTCGTGTTCTTCCGCTGCGCACAGCATTAATGCAGCGTTGAGGCTGTTGGTGATAATCGTCAGGCCGGACATGGAGCGTAACTCTTCCGCCAGCATGGTGGTGGTGCTGCCCGCATCAAGAAACACTGTCTGACCGGACTGCAGCAGCTGCGCCGCCACGCGGGCGATGGCGCGTTTCTCTTTTGCCATCACGGCGCTGCGCACGGTCAGCGGCGGTTCCGGTGTGGCACCCGGCGCCATCAGGCCACCGTGTACACGGCGTGCCAGGCCCTGGGCTTCCAACTCAATAATGTCGCGGCGCGCGGTCTCCCGTGAGATCCCCAGTTCTTTTATGATCCGTTCGGTACTGACCTGGCCGAGCGTGCTGAGCAGCGCACGAATGCGGTGTAAGCGTGTTTCCTGCAACATGATTCCGATCCCCTGGCTCTCTCTGGGGCATAGCCTAACCGACAATGCGCCACTCTGCATGTGTATTTTATTGTGTTTGTGTATTTTGTTGCATTTGGTGAAAAAGTTGCCATGATAAGTAGCAGAAACCCCTGACTGCCTGCCACCGGGCAACCTTCAATTTTGCAACGGGAGTGATCATGGCTACACGTTCAACCATCATGGATACCAACAGTTTCCGCGCCGAACATGCCGACGGCCTGAGCGCTGACGTACGCAAGCTGACCGACAAGCGTAGCAGGGTGCTGGGTGAGTCATATCGTCTTTTCTACCGCAAGCCGGTGCATCTGGTGCGTGGTCAGGGCCAGTATCTGTGGGATGCCGCCGGTGATAAATACCTTGATGTGTATAATAACGTTGCCAGTATTGGCCACTGCCATCCGGCAGTGACGGATGCGGTGTACCGGCAGATGCAGCAGCTGAACACCCACACCCGCTACCTGCATGAAGCGATTCTTGACTACTCGGAACAGCTGTTAGCCACCGCTCCGGCAGAGATCGACCGTGCCATGTATATGTGCACCGGTTCAGAGGCCAATGACCTGGCGATCCGCGTGGCGCGTGCTTTCAGCGGCGGTAGCGGAATTATCGTCACCCAGGAGTCCTATCACGGCACCAGCGATCTGACCTCGGGCGTGTCTCCGGCGCTGGGCAGTGGACAGCCGCTGGCTGCGACCACCCGTCTGGTGCTGCCACCAGATCGTTACCGCGTTGATGCTCCCGATCTCGGTGCCTGGTTTGCCGCTGAAATTCAGAGGCAGATCGATGATATGGCCGCACATGGCATCAAATTTGCCGGTTTCCTTGCGGATTCCATCTTCTCCTCCGACGGTGTACTGCCCGGGCCAAAAGGTTTCCTTCGTCAGGCGATTGACGTGGTGCATAAGAATGGCGGCATCTTTATTGCCGATGAAGTGCAGCCGGGCTTTGCCCGGACGGGGGAGGCGTTCTGGGGCTTTGCCCGCCATGGCGTGGTACCGGATGTGATCACCACCGGCAAGCCAATGGGCAACGGCATCCCGGTTTCCGGCCTGCTGGCAAAAAGCGACGTGCTGGCGGCCTTCAGCGATGATATCCCTTACTTCAATACCTTTGGTGGTAATCCGGTGGCCATGGCCGCCGCGCAGGCGGTACTGAACGTGATTAACACTGAGGGGCTACAGGAACACAGCCGCGTGGTGGGAGCGAAACTGCTGGCGGAACTGTCGATGCTGAAAGAGAAATATGCGTGCGTGGGCGATGTGCGTGGGGCCGGTCTGTTTATCGGGTTCGAACTGGTGAAAGATAAATCCAGTAAAACCCCGGATAAGCAGCTGGCGCTGGATGTCACCGAGATGCTGCGTGAAAACCACGTACTGACCTCTGTGGCAGGTCCGTATGGCAACGTGCTGAAACTGCGCCCGCCGCTGGCATTTCAGGCGAGCGATATCGACTGGCTGGTGGGGGCACTGGACAAATCACTGGCGGCGCTGGGGCGTTAACATGCCGGGCCGGTCGGAAAAAAGGAGGTCCCTGCTGGTCGTTTCATTCCGCGATAACGGGAATAATCCCTTAGATCATTTCGTTGTAACCTGAGGGGGATTGGATATAACCACCCGTTCCCGCCGGGCTTGCTGTATAACCTTATCAACGTCGGGGCATTGATAACCCTTTTCCCGATCATTTATTTAACTATAATGATCCGACTGCTTACGCGGTGCTGAACAGCGAGCGCCGCCCATAATCTGAATGGAGACGATGAACATGAGTTATTCACTGCCATCCCTGCCTTATGCGTATGACGCACTGGAACCGCATTTTGACAAGCAGACCATGGAAATTCACCACACTAAGCACCATCAGGCTTATGTGAACAACGCCAACGCTGCGCTGGAAGGCACCGAGTTTGCCAACCTGCCGGTGGAAGAACTGATCGCGAAACTGGATCAGCTGCCTGCGGACAAAAAAGGCCCACTGCGTAACAACGCGGGCGGTCATGCTAACCACAGCTTCTTCTGGAAAGGCCTGAAAACCGGCACCTCTCTGGGCGGCGACCTGAAAGCAGCCATCGAGAAAGATTTCGGCAGCGTTGATGCGTTCAAAGCAGAATTTGAAAAAGCGGCCACCACCCGTTTCGGTTCTGGCTGGGCGTGGCTGGTTAAAAAAGGCGACAAGCTGGCGGTTGTCTCAACGGCAAACCAGGACAGCCCGCTGATGGGCGAAGCGATTTCTGGCGCATCCGGAACCCCGATCATCGGCCTGGATGTGTGGGAACACGCCTACTACCTGAAATACCAGAACAAACGCCCTGACTACATCAAGGCGTTCTGGGACGTGGTTAACTGGGATGTGGCTGCCGAGAACTTTAAAGCAGCGAAGTAATCCTGAGCGGGCGGGCAAACCTTAAAAGAGGTCTGCCCCGGAAAACCGCCCCTGTTCTGATAAACCGGCGACCTGTTCGCCGGTTTTTTTATGCCCGTGCGGCAGCAGACCTTTCTGACAGGCAGCATAACTGTCTTGTATCTGGCCAGAACCCCTCTCTTTTCCACTGGTTATCTTCCTGTGACCAGCGCTTCCCCCTGTAGTGTATGGACATCTGGATGGCTAATATTATTATGTGTTAGCTTATACCCTTTCGGTCGTTGCCTGCCGTGACAATCCATTAAAAAATGCAGCGCACCCCTTTATTTATTGAGCCTGAGAAAACACGCCCATGACCGCGATAAATCGCCTTGAAATGCGCCAGATCTCCATCGCTTTTGGCGGTTTTGCGGCGCTTAAGTCCGTCGATCTGACGCTGGACGGGCATTCCATTCATGCCCTGACTGGTGCTAACGGTGCCGGAAAATCCACGCTGATGGCGGTACTGTCGGGCGCTTACGATCATTACAGCGGCGAGATCCTGCTGGACGGTCAGCCAGTGAGTATCCGTTCCCCGCGCGATGCCAAACAGCTGGGTATTCACCTGGTACAACAGGAAGTCGATGTGGCGCTGGTCGCCGGCCTGACGGTGGCAGAAAACATCATGCTGGATCGGCTGGCGGAAGGGGGGCAGCTCTATCGCTGGGGCGAAATGCGCCGCCAGGCGCGTGCACTGCTGGCGCAGCTGGATGTGCAGATAGACGTCAGACGCAAGGTGGAGCAATGCACGCTGGCGGAAAAACAGCAGATTTTGCTGGCCCGTGCTCTGTCACATCACTGTCGTTTTCTGATCCTTGATGAGCCCACTGCGCCCCTGGATCAGCATGAAAGTGAAAAGCTGTTTGCCGTGGTTCGTCAGCTGCAGGATCAGGGTATTGGCGTGGTGTTTATCTCACATCGCATTAATGAGCTGAGCGCAATTTGCGACCGGCTGACCGTCCTGCGCGACGGCGCACTGATTGAAAGCGGCCCGATGCAGGGACTGAGCGGCGAACAGATCGTCGAGAAGATGCTCGGGCACCAGCTTGATGATATTTATCCCCCGCCGCGTCCACCGTTCAGTGAGGAGACGCTGCTGCATATTGCCGGGCTGCATGATGAACATCTGCTGAAAGATATCACCCTGACGCTGCGTAAGGGGGAGATCCTCGGGATTGCCGGACTGGCCGGTGCGGGAAAAACCGAACTGTGCAAAGCGCTGTTCGGTGCCAGTAAAAGCCGGGTTCAACAGGGCGAACTGCACGGTAAACCGTGGAAGCCGTCATCGCCTCATGCGGCAGTCGACAACCGTATGGCGCTGATCCCGGAGGAGCGCCGCAAAGAAGGCATCTTTATTGACGAGTCCGTGGTGATGAATCTCAGCGTGACGGCCGATAACAGCTTTTCGCGCTGGAGCCTGTTTGGTCATCGTCAGGCATGGCGCTGGGCAGAAGAGGTCATCGGCAGGCTAGGGATCCGCACCACCGGCCCCCGGCAGATGCTGCGCCGCCTGTCGGGAGGGAATCAGCAAAAGGTGGCGATTGGTAAATGGTTGCGTAATAACGCCGACGTACTGATTTTTGATGAGCCGACCAAAGGCGTGGATATCAAGGCCAAAACTGACCTGTTCGATCTGATCGACGGGCTGGCCCGCCAGGGAAAAGGGGTGATTTATGCCTCCGGCGAATTTTCTGAACTGGTTGGCCTGTGTGACCGTATCTGCGTGCTGTGGGACGGACGCATTGTGGCGGAAATGGCGGCCAGTGATGTTGATGAAGAGACACTTTTATTATATTCCACCGGAGGAATGCCTGCGTGAGCAGCAAAGAAATTTCCCAGAAGGCGGCACCGACCGCCAGAAACCAGCTGTTCGATTTTCTCTATAAATGGGGAATGTTGCTGACGGTCGTCGCGCTGATCGCCGGCTTTGGCCTGGCCTCGGACAGCTTCCTTGAGCCGACCAATATCATCAATATCTTACGCTCAATTGCCATTGTTACCGTTATCGCCATTGGCGTGTCGATCTCGCTGACGATCGGTGGTTTTGATCTGTCAGTGGGCTCTACGGCATCGCTGGCGAACTCGCTGGTGATCTCGCTGTTCGTCTGGTACGGCTTCGGTCCGACCCAGGCTATTGCCCTGACGCTGTTGCTCTGCACCCTGGTCGGGCTGTTTAACGCCTTTATGATCGTCGTCCTGAAAATCCCTGACATGCTGGCGACCCTTGCCAGCCTGTTTGTGGTGCAGGGCGTGGCGATGACCTACAGCTTTGGCGGCTCAATTACCGAAAATATGGTTCTGCCGAGCGGAGATATGGCGGAAGGCACGATCCCCGCAGTGTTCTCACTGCTCGGCCAGGTGCCGATTATTGTCATCGTGATGCTCGCGGTGACGGTGGTGGCACAGCTGCTGCTGTCGCTGACCAAGCATGGCCGCCGGATGTATGCCATTGGTGGTAACCCGGAAGCCGCGAGGCTGTCGGGCATCCGCACCACGCGCTATCGGGTGCTGGCTTACGTGATCTCTGCGCTGCTGGCAGGGCTGGGCGGTATTCTGCTGGCGTCGCGTATTGGTTCTTCACAGGTGAACGCCGGTGGCGGGTATCTGATGGATGCGGTGGCAGCGGCCTGGATTGGCCTGTCGCTGGCGGGAGCGGGAAAACCCAACGCGCTGGGCACACTGCTGGGTGCCGTGATCCTGGGGGTATTACAAAATGGCCTGGTGATGCTGTCCGTACCGTATTACGCGATGGACATTATTAAAGGCCTGGTGCTGGCGGTGGCGCTGGCAATTACTTACGTTCAGCGCCGCGAGGCGTAACATTTCAGACAGGGTATTATAATGAAAAAAATCACCACATCGCTGCTGGCTCTGAGCCTGCTGACGGCAGTACCTGCTTTTGCTGCGGGCACCGCTGTACCGGCGGCTATCGCCAACCATGAAGGTCCGGTACGCATTGCGGTGATCCGCAATCTCGGGTCTGACGATAACACCACACAGTTTGTGGCCGGTGCTATTCAGGAAGGGCGCAAGCTGGGCTTTAAAGTCAGTACCTTCCTCAGCAACGGTGACGACGCGCGTTTCCAGGATTTTGTTAATCAGGCCATCAGCCAGAAATATGACGGCATCATCCTGTCGCACGGCAAAGATCCCTACGCTACCGATCTGGTGAAACGTATTACCGACGCCGGTATTAAAGTCTCGGTGTTCGATACGCCGGTGAATAAACCGATTGAGGGGGTGACCGTGACCGCGCAGGACGATGCGTCGCTGGCGCAGCTCTCGCTCGACCAACTGGTGAAAGATACCCACGGTAAAGCGAATATCGTCAAGCTCTGGGTAGCGGGCTTCCCGGCCATGGAACGCCGCCAGGTGGTGTACGAGAAAGTCCTGAAAGCCAATCCGGGCATCCATCAGCTGGAATCCATCGGTGCAGTTTCCTCTGACGTGCAGGGTGACACGGCGAATAAGATCGGCGCTATTCTGGCAAAATACCCAAAAGGCAAGATTGATGCCATCTGGGGTTCATGGGATGCCTTTGCTCAGGGCGCGTATAAAGCCCTGCAGGAAAATGGCCGTACCGAGATTAAGCTGTACAGCATCGACGTGTCCAACCAGGATCTGCAGCTGATGCATGAGAAGAACAGCCCGTGGAAGCAGACTGTGGCTGTCGACAGCAAGCTGATTGGGGCAACCAATATGCGCCTGGTGGCAAACAAGATTGGGGGTGAAAGCACCCCGGCAACCTATCAGTTTACCGCCTCTGCTATTTCGCAGGAGCAGCTGGCCACCCAGAGTGGGGCCGTTAACGTGGCGAATCTGAATAAAATCATTCCGGGCTGGGGCACATCCAGTGACTTCGTGGCGCCGTGGTTTGCCACTCTGGAAGCCAAATACGCGAAAAAGTAATGATCGCCGCACCAGTCTGAAGTGAACGGCCTGTCCGCATAAGCGACCAGGCCGTTTGTTTTTGGCTCATTGTGCAATACAGACATACAGCGGTGATGTGTTATCAGAAATCAGCAGCGCATTGTTGCTGAACCGGGAAATTTTGAGTATTAAAGCGTTACTCCTTATGAAGGCATCATAGAAAATATCGTCAGGGGCCGTATCGATACCCCTGGCAATGTTGTTTACGTACTCTAACTCCAGAACATGATTTTCCGGATGATAGCGTGTGTTCATCATCAGTGTTCTGTCTAATATGAAGCGTCCCTTATCTGTTGATAACTGTCCGGAGAAGCCGATGGCAAGCCGCTGACTGCCAAGCGTCGTCAGACTCACGCTTCCCTCCATTGTCACTCTGGAATCGGGTATTTGAAGATCGAAATGCACGTTTCCTTTACAGAACAGGGTCAGCTGATTTTTATCTAAAGAGGTTTCACTCCCAAATATATTGGTAAAGTAAATGAATATAAAAAGAAGTATTGCCCCGCAGGTTAACATTATTTTTTTCATGGTTTTTTTAGCGTAGCTGAAAGATAATTTTCACAGTTTTCTATCTTATTGTCAGTGCGTGGGTAACACTGAGAGATAAAAGCGACTTTTTGTTCGTAATCCTTTTCGGGAAAAAAGTTGGTGAATCGAAAGTTAATAGTGCTTTTTTTATTCAGACAGTTTATCCCCTGCTCTTTAATGAGCCTTTTTAATGTTTTTAATTTTTCATCTGTAAAGTTGCGTGGGTTTTGAGATAAATCGACTAGCTGGCACAAATTGATAAAGTGACCAGATTTTATTTTTGTGTTAAATAAGTAAGTGACTACCATTACGGAAGCTAAAATAAAAGCAATGCTCAACAATGCAGGCAGTAATATTTTTTTAATGTACGGGGCTATGGCATTTTTGAGGGGGGTGAATGCGAAATTCATGCCCTTTTTTTTATTGATGCCAGTAATAGTACTCTTGTCTTCTGAGGGTGTTACTCGGGCCAGCGTGATGTCAGCTTCCAGTCTGAATCCTTTTTTAGGGACAGTATAAATAATATTTTCATTAAGGCCAAGCTGAGAAAAGGTTTTTCTCAGAAAACTAATATGGTTACTTAAATTACTTCCTGATGGCCTAAGGCCATGTGCTTCCCACACGCTTTTAAGTAATTCTTCGCGTGAGAGCGTTTTACCACAATGAGTAATCAACTCAGACAAAAGTCTTGAGCTTGGCCTGGACAGTTGCACAATAGAATTATGATTATCAATAAGGTTCAGTGATCCATTCAGCGCATCGAAATGAATGATCTGATTAATGAAATAGTCCATTTTTATTTTTCAGTAAGAATCCATTATCTATTATGTAAGTATCTTAATCGACAGCGGCTACGTCAACGTTTACACGATGAGCTTAAACTGCGAAGGTCATGGGATGAATATTTTTATTTTTTATTATTAATTTCAAGATAAGATTAATTGTTGCAGAAAAAACGCTTAATACTGGCACGAAGCCTCCCCTGGTTTAGATTTATATTCTTTAATTTTATTAATTCATAGCATTTAGTTTTGCAATTATTTAATAATTGATATTAAGTTTTGTTTTGAAATTCTCCGTACTATCATGTCGTCACTGTGATTTTGCAGCACTTATTTTTTTAGATATTTTATACGGCAGGAGCCGGTCATACCCTAAGGAGAAAAATATGAGTGGATCCACGAAGATGAGCATTCAACGCAGAGCCGTTGTAGAGAAAGTAATCACAGCATTGAATGACTTTTTTGAAGAAAATAATGCGAAAAACGCTTCTTCATCAGTACTTGCCAGTACCAGAGATGTTGCTAACCGTTCAGAGTTAAGCATTTATAATGCCCGGCATATTTTAATAAGGCTTGAGAAGGAGGGGGTGATCACCTCGATCAAAAAAGAAAAGAGTAAAAGCCTATTCTGGAATAAAACAGATAACTTCAAGCTGTAATGGTATTTTCTATGGTTTATCGTTTATCCACCGAACGGTGGATAAACCATTGTTGTTATTGTCATCAAAATGGATATGAGGAATACTTACTTTCATCATACTATCGTTAATGCGGATTAACCGTATCTTTATCAGAATAGGATTCTGAAATTCTTAGGGTGTACACCATGGTGGCATTCGGCGGTATTTTTGGCGGCATACCTTTATCCTTATAGGCCAGTTCAGGCGGTACCACAATGGTGATGGAACCGTGATTTCTTAGCTTGCTTAATGCTTCTTTAAAGACAGGAGGATAGTCGGCTAAAGGCTGAGTCAGCACCGTTCCTTTAGCATCCATATCGGTGATCACATCGCCATTCGTCAGGCTCTCTTTTACAACCACGTCCAGTGTGCCATTTTTGGGTAATGGCGAATCACCAATATAATCAATATGGTACCAGAATCCGGTAGGTGACTTCTGTGTGCCTTTCATCTTTGTAAAACGCTGCAAATACTCTTTCGTTGTTTTATCCAGGCGAGTAGTCCTTTTTTCATGATCTTTTTCAACACGCTGGCTGACTTCTTTTAACGTCTTCCGTAATATATCGGTTGACAGCTTCGCCTGGCCCTGGAAAGCATCGACTATTCCTGCAAGGACGATAGTCTGATCGTTCGACGTGCCCCAGTTCAGATTTTCTGCCTGCATCTGCAAAATTTCATCCCCGAGCGACATACCGATAGCATAAGCCTCGCGGGACTCTTTTTTATTCAGTTTTTCCGGGGTGAGGGCGGGCAGCGAATTTCCGGGTTTCACCTCTTTCTGTTGTTTTTCGCTCGCGGCGAGTTTCGCTAATGCATCGTCAAGTTTCGCCTGTAGCGCAGCGAGTTTTTCATCATTGATACGGCGGGTGTCGACTTGTTGATTATTGTCGTTAGCAGCCGGTGTATCAGTTTTTGAGGCACCATAGAGTTGAGTCTGGTCCAGCTTCGACTGAAGTGATTTCACCATAAGCTGGCTTTCAGCTAATTGTTCAGGTGTTGGTCGGGCGGTAAGTTGCGATTCAAGTTTCGCCTTATCGGTTTCAAGTCTCGATTTTGACTGCTGCGCTTCCAGTAACTTTGCTTTTAGCTCCTGAATCTGCGGCGTTTCTTCAGCTAACACCTGCTGTGAACGGGTCTGTTTTTCCGTCATCGCCTGCAGTTCGGTCTTAATATTATTCCTTTCAGTGGTAAGGTTTTCGAAATCCTTCCCTTGGGCAGACAGATGATCTTCCAGCTTCGTAATCTGTTGCTGATATTGGGTAACCTGCTGTTGAAGTTCAGCTTCACGTCTACCGGCATCATTTTCTTTACTCTTGCTGGCAGTTTTAAGCTGCTCACGCAGTGACGTTACTTCAAGCTGTGCATTATTCAGTTTTTCATTGAGCGCCTGAAGCTGCGTTTTACCCTCGGCAAAGGTCTGCTGCTCACGGGCATTTTTCTCGGTCAGCGTCTGCAGTTCGGTCTGAATAGCGGTTTTTTCCGCCGTAATTGTATCGACATCTTTGCTTCTGGCAGAGAGACGCCCTTCTAACTCCTCGGCTTTGCGGCGATAATCCTCAACCTGCTGCTGAAGTGCGGCCTCATTAACGCTGGCGTCGCTATGCTTATCATCGCCGGCTTTGCTGA
This sequence comes from Erwinia persicina, assembly GCF_019844095.1. Taxonomy (NCBI): domain Bacteria; kingdom Pseudomonadati; phylum Pseudomonadota; class Gammaproteobacteria; order Enterobacterales; family Erwiniaceae; genus Erwinia; species Erwinia persicina. The sequence goes on from NZ_CP082141.1 coordinate 45,835, forward strand.
GCTGGTTATGTAGCGCCGTTATCTGGCCCTGAGCGTCGTTCAGTTTCTGATTCAATGCTTCCAGGGTTTTTTTATCGTCAGCAAATTTCTGCTGCTCGCGGGTATTTTTCTCAGTCAGCCTTTGTACCTCTGCCTGAATAGTCTCCTTTTCGGCGGTGACTTTTGCGACATCCTGGCCTCGTGCAGAGAGGTCATCCTTTAACGTCGCAATCTGTTGCTGGTATTGCTCAATCTGCTGTTGGAGTTCGGCTTCACGAGCTCCTGCATCATTATCCTTGCTCAGGCTGACGGTCTTGAGTTGGTTACGCAGCGCCGTTATCTCGAGCTGTGCGTCACTCTGCTGTTTTTTAAGCTGAGTTAATTTCTCCACCAGGGCTTTATCCCCAGGTGTCAGGCTGAAGAGTTTGCGTAAATCGCCCACCATATCCAGCATCGCCTGCTTATCCGCCGGATTGAAATGCGGAGCATCGTCAGCCTCGACTGGCTGCTTTAAGGTGGTCACCGACTGTTGTAAGGCCGCAATTTGCTTCTCGAGCTGGCTGATATCTTTATTTTTTTGGGCGATTTTCAGTTCTTGCCCGGCAATAATATTCTGCAATGTCGTCAGTCGGTTACGATCGGCGTAGGCGACCGGCGGATTAACCACGGGCGGGCGGCTGGGTTTAACCGACACCTCCTGCCTGGCAGGGTGAGGAGAAGAATGTTTTGAGGAAGTCGCAGGTTTAATGTGCTCCGCATAAGTTGTAGCAAACTGCAGAACGGCGGGTTCTTCCGCCTCTGCGGCACAGGCGCGATTATTCGTTGCGATGAGACAAGCCACCAATAAGGTGGCGGCTGACAAAGCAAAGGGCAGAGGGTTTTTTTCCATCATTAACGTGCTTCACCTTTACTGACCAGGCTATCCATCAAGGTTTGTGCAATGCGTGAACAGAGTTGATTCGCACGATAGTGATAGAGCGAATCAACCGTGTCCTGAGTATTCGGATCGATATTTTTACGCAGGCCGTTGTACTGCGCTGCACTTTTCATCAGATAATCAAATGTGCCATGAAATTTTTTATATTCAGGCTGGCTTACGGACTGTAGTGCTTCAAGCTGTGCCTGACATATTTTCAGCTTTTCACTTTCTTCAATGTATTTAACACTGTGTGTATTGGCATTGGCATTGGCATTGGCAATTTCACTGGTATTTGCACTTTCACTTGTACTGAGATCTTGCGGCTGAGGTGTGACGCGAACAGAATGCGGTGTTTGCTGACAGCCACAAACGAGAAAAATTAAGGGCAAGGTTATCCCATTGATTAGTCGTCTTAATGAAGCTTTGGAGATTGTTATCATAGGTAACTCTAAAATAGGTATTTTATAAGTGATCATTTACATGAGCTGATGAAATCATGTAGATATCGTATGACAGAACACAATCATGTCTTTCCAACATTAATGGAGCGGTTCGACTTTCCGTAGAGACTCACACCAACCTTCCTGAATCAGCCAGTAATTCAGTTCCGCAGGGCGAACCATATTGAGCTTCGTCATAATGTTTCGCTTATGTGCGCTAACCGTTTTTTCACTAATATTAAGGAAACGTGCCACGCCACCATTGCTGATACCACGGGCCAGATAACGAAGGATCTCGGTTTCCCGCCTTGTCAGGTTATGGTGAAAGCGGTTCGAGCAGGGTTGAACAAGAATGTTCCGTAAGTTTTGCAGCTGTTCCATCTGACTGGTGATGAGGGATAACGTGCTCTCAACAGGCTGATCGCGGTAGATAGTGGCATAATGATTAATGTCTGACGTTTTCGTCTTGATATGGCTGTCAACATCTTCACGATCTTTGATGACAAAGATGCAAATGGGGCGCATTGACATACGGCGATTCAGATAATGAATATTGGCAACTGACAGAGATTCCTCTGCCAGGAAAATCATTTTTGACCGACCGTTAAAGATACAATCTGTAAATTCGGTATGGATACCGCGGCCGGAAAAATCTTCAGAAATACACTTCGCTAACCCGTCAACATAAAAACGATTAGCGTCATTAATGACGATAGTGATGTTATTCTTTCTCATAATTCATTACCTGAAGTTATCCTTAACCAGGGCGCCATTATCGCGTCCTTTGGGCCTGTCTCCGTACTTCTGAACAGCGTGTCTATGATACATTATATTGAAAAAGTAACATTAACGGTATCTATGTTCTAGTGATTATCTTATTGCGATATTTATATCTGTTTTTTATCATTATCGCGAGTTGATAAATCGCAATTGAGAATTAACGTCTTTTTTTCGATACTTAATATCGGTTTAATTTATCTGGCGATAATAATATTTGAAAGTGTCAGCTGGTGTAATTTTTTTTAACCGGATTAATTTTCTGGAAGAGGTGTGAAAAGTGAGGGTAGGGGTAATTTGTTGTTTTTGCAGAGTAAGGAAGAGTCTAAGAAAAAGTTATTAATTGCTTTTCTTTTTGCACACAAACAGGGGAAGGGAATTCAGGATAAGATGATTTTGTAATAAAAAACAGGATGCTTGCATCCTGTTTTTTATCGAAAAATCTGCGTTTAGAACGCTGTTTTAGCGAAGCCGGTCATCTCTTTCAGGCCCATCTCACGGCCCAGAGCCGTCGTTGGATGCACCACCACAATACCGCGCACGCTTTTTTTCAGTGCTCCCATGTTCGCCTGCTCTTTCTTGGTGATCGGGCGACTGAAAGGCAGTTTCTGCAGTGCCTGTGCTTCTTTACTCAGTTTCTCGGCACGCACGCCACGCAGACGTTCGATTTCTGCTTCTAACTTGTCTTTTTCTTTCAGCAGTTCACCCAGCTTTTCACTTTCACCGGATGCCAGCAACACCGGCTCTTTGTGATTAAGGGCATCCAGCTTGTCACTAAGATCTTTGATTTCTGACTGTACTTGTTCTTTCATCACGATTGACCATTAAATTGATTCATTACTGCAAAGGATACACGAAAGCGAAGCAAAGAGGGAAAAGGGCAGGTTACTTTTTGAAAGCCTGCTTCAGACTGATACGTGAGATCAGCGCGGTCAGCGACAGCACCATTGTGGAACGCACCACCTGTTGATAACGCTGCTGTTGCATGGCACGCAGCTCTGCATCTTCACTGGCGAGATCAGGACGCGGGGGCAGGCCACTGACGCAGTGCAATTCATCAAAGGGGCCGAGAATTTCGTCATCAGTAAACCGATACTCGTTGCCGTCATGGTTCAGCTCTTCCCGCAGGGCCATCAGCAGTTCGCAGTCTTCATATTCACTGCGGTTTATCATTCCTAAACCGTAAATAAGCTTTAGCCGCACTGACAGCTCGCCCAGAGGACCATCGCCAAGCAAGAGCGGCTCCACGGCGTATTTAACAGCGTAATCATCCTTACGAAACACCTGCACCACCAGTATATTGACTGCCTCTGCCAGCAGTTCAACGGCAGCGATAAGAAAGCTTCTTACCGATCGTCCGGCATTCAGGCGTTCGAGCACCCGATTTTCAAAAGCCTGTGGTTGTTCCATGAGTGCCTGCATATCATTCATATGGCGTAAAAACGCCTGCGCGGGCACAGCGGCGATGCTGTGCCCTGGTTGTTCGTCCCTGAGGAGCGCTTGCGCCGACATTATGCCATAGCGTTCCAGGCCTTCACTACTGCCTTAACCACATCGCTGTCGCTATCCAGGCCGGAGATCTGTGCGAGGGTTGTCGCCACATCCTGTTTTTCCAGCAGAGCAGTCAGTTCCTGCGCCTGCGGATCCTGATCGCTGCGGTAGTGCAACGCGGCGGCAATCCCGGTGACCAGGTGGTTGTGTGGCAGTTGGTATTCCAGCGTACCCAGAAGAGGCTTGATCAGACGATCGCCCGCACTGAGTTTACGCAAGGGCTGACGACCCACTCGTTCAACGTCATCCTTCAGATAAGGATTTTCAAAGCGGCCCAGGATTTTCTGGATGTAGCTGGCATGTTTCACCGCATCAAAATCATATCGTTTGATCAGTACCGCTCCGCTCTCTTCCATCGCCCCCTGCACGATGGTGCGGATTTTCTCATCCAGAATGGCATCGCGTATGGTCTGGTGCCCCGCCAGCTGGCCGAGGTAAGCGGTAATGGCATGGCCGGTATTCAGGGTAAAGAGTTTGCGCTCAACGAAAGCCATCAGGTTGTCCGTCAGTTCCATTCCTGGAATGGAAGGCAGGTCGCCTTTGAACTGCGTTTTGTCGACAATCCATTCGCTGAAGGTTTCCACCGTCACCGCCAGTGGATCGCTGTTGCCCGCTGCAGAGGGAGGCACGATGCGATCCACGGCGGAATCAACGAAGCCAACATGTTCTTCCACCCAGGCATGATACTGCTCTGGTAGTGCTTTCAGCACGTGCCCTTTTAGCTGCGTTGTACCGCGTACCATATTCTCGCAGGCAATAATATTCAGCGGGCGGGGGTTCGCGCTATCACAGCGTTTGGTCAGCCCGCTGGCAATGCTGGTAGCAATCCGCTCCAGGATCTGTGGGCCAACCGCCGTGGTTACAATATCCACCTCTGCGACCAGAGTCATGATCTCATCACTGGTGCTGTTCACGGCATTGACGCCTTTGACGATCTCGACCTTTTCCTGCTCACCGACGACCTGCACCGGATACTCCCCCCGGGCATTGAGTGCATCCAGTACCCCCTGGTTGACGTCAGCAAACGTCAGCTGAATACCGGCATCAGCCAGCAGTTTGCCGATAAAGCCACGGCCGATATTACCGGCGCCAAAATGTAATGCTTTCATAATTATTCCCGTATCAATGAGGTCAGGGTCAGACATGTCCCGACCAAAAAAAGGCCGGGCATGCCCAGCCCTTCACAGAGGTGCGTTCGTTAAACCGGCTTACGTGCGGGGTTTACCAGACAGAAGCTCAAGGACTTCCTGCACATCGGTGGTGGTCGCCAGACGGGCGATCACGCTGTCATCGTCCAGTGCATTCGTCAGGCTGGTAATCACCTGAATATGCTCGTTGTTACGTGCAGCAATACCAATCACCAGGCGAGCGATGTCGTCCGGCTCTTCGCCGAAGTGTACGCCGGCCGGATACTGACAGAACACCACACCGGTTTTCAGCACGCGGTCTTTCGCTTCCACCGTGCCGTGGGGAACGGCAATGGATTCTCCAAGGTACGTCGGCGTCAGCTTTTCACGTTCCAGCATGGCTTCAACGTATTCCGGCTCCACGTAGCCCCCTTTCACCAGTTGCTCACCGGCAAAACGGATAGCCTGTTCTTTACTGTCAGCATGATTGCCAAGGAAAATATTGGCGGCACTCAGTTTGAACAGATGATCCTGACCGTCATCAAAGCTGTCACTCAGCGCGCTGCTGACTTTTTCCCGGTGACCGGCGCTGCGTCCGGCTTCCACCAGGCGAGCCGTCAGATCGTTATACAGTCCGCTGTCGAGGAAGTTGGTCAGTGAGATGTGCTGGGCATGAGGCGCCTGGCGCATCGCACGTTCAGTCAGGTCACGGTGGGTAATGACCAGGTCAACGTCGCCTGGCAGACTGTTAATGGCCGTATTCGTCACGGAAATCAGCGTCAGACCGGCATCGTTAACTTTTTTACGCAGTACGCCGGCACCCATGGCACTGGAACCCATTCCGGCATCGCAGGCGACAATAATTTTGCGCACGTGGCTCAGGTCGCCGTGCAGGCCATCAGCCGCAGGCGTCCCAGACTGACCTTTAGACTGTGCTTTCATTTCCTGCACACGGCGGGAAGCGGCTTCGATATCGTCATCTTCTTTCACTTTGCTGGTTTTCAGCAGAATGGCAGAAACGACGAAGGAGACGGCAAAGGCAGCAAAGATGGCGGCTATGTTCGCGAAGTAAGCGCCTTTTGGCGTCATGGCCAGTACCGCAAGGATAGAACCTGGAGAGGCCGGAGACACCAGGCCACCGTTCAGCAGCGTCAGGGTAAAGACACCGGTCATCCCACCGAGGATCACCGCCAGAATCAGGCGCGGGTTCATCAGCACGTACGGGAAGTAGATTTCGTGGATACCGCCGAGGAAATGGATAATCGCAGCGCCACCGGCAGACTGCTTCGCATTACCACGACCGAAGAACATATAGGCCATCAGCACGCCCATACCCGGACCCGGGTTCGCTTCGATCAGGAAGAAGATGGATTTACCGGCTTCACTGGCCTGCTGGATACCCAGCGGTGAGAAAATACCGTGGTTAATGGCATTATTGAGGAACAGGATTTTCGCCGGTTCGACGAAGATAGAGGTCAGTGGTAGCAGATTGTTCTGCACCATCAGGTTCACACCCGCCGCAAGAATATGGGACAGGCCTTCAACCAGGGGACCAATCGCAAGGAAGGCGAGGATAGCCAACAACATGCCGATGATACCGGCAGAGAAGTTGTTCACCAGCATTTCAAAGCCGCTTTTGATTTTACCCTCTACCATGCGGTCGAAGGTTTTAATCGCCCAGCCGCCCAGCGGGCCCGCAATCATTGAGCCGAGGAACATTGGCATATCAGCACCAACAATCACGCCCATGGTGGTGATGGCTCCCACCACGCCGCCGCGATCGCCGCCGACCAGACGGCCACCGGTATAACCGATCAGTAACGGCAGCAGGTAAGTGATCATTGGGCCAACCAGCTTCGCCATCGTTTCGTTTGGCAGCCATCCGGTTGGAATAAACAGCGCGGTGATAATACCCCAGGCGATAAACGCGCCAATGTTTGGCATTACCATATTACTCAGAAAACGACCAAAGTTTTGAACTTTGATCTTGATATCTGATGAGGACATATAAAACACCCCTTATGAGTACGCGCCGACAAATAAGAGAGCGCGTTGATTTTTGTTTTAGACCTGACTGTGTGAAGCCACCCGTATCACTGTATGCAGGCGGACTCTATCACGCGAATTTGACGCTGCGTAGGTGTCGGAATATGTGTGATCAATATCACGTTTTGTGGGCGATTAAAGGGGGGTAATGAGTGATGTAGATCACAAATATGCAGGCATCATCAAAATAACGCTGAAAAAATAGCCGGATAAGCTCATGTTTTGTGATTGAAATCACCTTTTCATTTTGTTGATTTGTTCTGTTTTTGTGATGTAAATCACAAGTTATTTTCAGCATAAAAACGTCAGATCACACTTTCCTCAATGGTCTTTCACTTTCCTTATCCTGCAACTCACTCAACGTCGGTAGCGAAGGGAAACACTGTAAAGCGAACGAATAAGCATTTGCCTTAAGTTATGGCTTTAATACGATTATATTAACAGCAGCATTCTATTAGTCTTAGCTCGCCGATAATATCGATCGGTAACGGATTTCATTTTAAATACAAGGGAGAATCATGACTATTCGTGAACTGAATATGGAAGAAGTGACATCTGTCAGCGGTGCAAATTTAAACCGTGTTGATTTTATTCAATATATGAAAGGTGTTGAGCAAATGGCCAATCTGTATGCTGCCGTGAACCCGGCATATGCAGGTAAAGACTGGCATTATATTGCTGCCGTTGAGCCTGGCCTGATGGGGGGCACGAGCCAGCTGATTGATATGTTTGGCTACGCTGGCAAAGAAAGCCTGGCTAACTGGGCACGTGATTACGCCTGAGTTAAGATTGTGCAAGAAGGGCCACGTTGTGGCCCTTTTTTTATTTCTGTGCGCTTATCAGCGATTGGCATTCAGTACGCTTTGCGCCTGGGTCAGTGCCCTGGCATTAGCGCTGAGATTACTCATCAGTGCGTTATATTGCGTGGCTTGCGCCTGGCTCGGGAACTGGATCGCCGAGCCGCTAAAGCTCACGTTCGCCCCCTGCTGCTGCAGGAAGTCGCCGGTCTGAACGGCATCCTGGCTCAGCGCCTGGAGCGCAGGAAGAAGAGGGGCCAGCGTTGTGGCTGGCTGAGTGACAACCGTGGTGTAGACGTTGTCATAGACCGTTTTCAAATCAGACGGCTGCTTCAGTGCGGCCTTGCTGCTGTCGGCCTGCGTTTTTGCTGCCTGTATTTGCTGAGTCAGCACGCCCAGCGAGCCACTTGCCTGACGCAGTGCATCACGGCGCGTCAGATAATCCTGTGGCGTGCGGATGGCGGACAGTTCTTCCACGACGGGCTTGAGCCCGGAATCCACGGCGCGGTTTACCTGCTGTGAAAAACCAAAAAGAATGGCGTAGTCGCTAACGTAGGGGCCGAATTTCTGCTTCTGGTCTTCACTCAGGCTTGGCAGATGTTCACCGCTACGCATGACGGTGTTTTGCAGAAAATCGATAAACGCTTTGCGCTGATCGGCTTCATTATCGCCACAGCCGGTAAGCTGTAACACCATGAACAGCGCCATAAAAGGCACCAGCAAACGGGTCCAGATGCGTGATGATCCTGTCATCATAAGAAATTAACTCCTGTTAACAAAGACTTATTGGTTTTATTCAAACAACAAATGTTGCGTAAAGAATAGTCGAAATCAGTTTTGATGGATAGCGATGTCTGTGTAACTTATTTTTTCGTTGTATTTAACCGGCCAGGTTTTCCGCAAGTTGAAAAAATAAACAAAAAATATGATCCAGATCTCTCAAAATGATCTAATACTTATGATCCTGGCTTTCCCCTGTGCTGCCCCAAAAAGCGTCCCAGTGGCTGTTGTATGCCAGCATTGAGAATCTGGGTATAAGGTTCTTTCCCTCTGGTTGTTCACGTTTAGTGAGTTTTTGAGGAGTGCTTATGGAGACTAAAGATCCGATGTCTGAACTGCTTTCCAGTCTGGAGCAGATTGTTCTGACCCATAATGTTATGCATACCCTGCCAGCCATGAAAAGTGAAGTGGCACCGCCTGAGCCAAAAAGAGTTCGGGAAATTACCGGTATGCAGATTGCTGAGTTTGCCCAGGCACTGGGTGTCAGTGTTTCTTCGGTGAAAAGCTGGGAAGCGAAACGCACCAAGCCGTCTGGTAGCGCGCAGAAGTTAATGCAGTTGATTCACTCGAATCCGTGCCTCAGCAGACAGCTGCTGGGATGACAGAAAAAACCCGCCAACGGCGGGTTTTGTATTTTCGGGGAGCGGTGAATCATTTCCCGGCTTTCCTGCCAGTGGCAAAGCTTCAGCCTGCGTTCTTCCCGCAAACGATCGCAATGTGAATGACGGACGCCGGTGTTGCAGTGCGCCCGTCACGACATCACCTCACTGCAGCAGAGAGATATCCGCCACCTGCAGGAACAGCTCGCGCAGTTTCGCCAGCAGAGTCAGGCGGTTAATACGGATTTCTTTCTCTTCGGCATTGACCATCACATGCTCGAAGAAGTTATCCACCGCTTCACGCAGCTGTGCCAGCTCAATCAGCGCATCCTGGTAACGGCCTTCCGCGAAGAACGGCTGCAGTTTGCTGCTCAGTGCTGACACATAGGTCGCCAGCTTGATCTCTTCATTCTCTTTCAGCAGGGACGCCTGCACGCTGTCGTTCAGCGGCTCGGTGGCTTTAGCGAGAATATTCGAGACACGCTTGTTAGCGGCCGCCAGGCTGGCTGCCTGCTCCAGCGTACGGAAGTGCGATACTGCCTTCATCCGCGCATCGAAGTCTGCCGGGCGCGTTGGGCGGCGGGCCAGCACGGCCTGAATGGTGTCGACGCTGTGGCCCTCTTCCTGGTACCAGGTGCGGAAACGGCCGAGCATAAAGTCGATCACTTCATCCACTGCTTTGGCGTTAGACAGCTTGCTGCCATACAGGCGCACGGCTTCTTCCGTCAGGGTTTGCAGATCCAGCGACAGGTTTTTCTCAACGATGATGCGCAGCACGCCCAGTGCAGCACGGCGCAGAGCAAACGGGTCTTTATCGCCTTTCGGATGCTGACCAATACCGAAGATCCCTGCCAGGGTATCCATCTTGTCAGCAATCGCCAGCGCGCAGGCCACCGGGTTGGACGGCAGCTGATCGCCGGCAAAGCGCGGCTGATACTGCTCGTTCAGCGCCACGGCCACGTCTTCCGCTTCGCCGTCGTGACGCGCATAGTGCATGCCCATCACGCCCTGGGTGTCGGTGAACTCAAACACCATGTTGGTCATCAGGTCGCATTTGGACAGCAGGCCCGCGCGGGTAGCATGATTCACATCTGCCCCAATCTGCGCGGCAATCCAGCCAGCCAGCGCCTGAATACGGTCGGTCTTGTCACGCAGGGTGCCCAGTTCTTTCTGGAACAACACGGTTTCCAGACGCGGCAGGTTATCTTCCAGACGGCGCTTACGGTCACTGTTGAAGAAGAACTCGGCGTCGGCGAGGCGTGGGCGGACCACTTTCTCGTTGCCGGAGATAATCTGCTGCGGATCTTTTGACTCGATATTGGTGACGAAGATAAAGTTCGGCAGCAGGTTGCCCGCTTTGTCGTACACCGGGAAGTATTTCTGGTCGCCCTTCATGGTGTACACCAGCGCTTCGGCCGGCACCGCGAGGAACTTCTCTTCAAACTTCGCCGTCAGCACCACCGGCCACTCCACCAGGGAGGTCACTTCTTCCAGCAGGCTCTCGCTCAGGTCAGCCATGCCGCCAATCTTCGCGGCAGCTTCTTCGGCACCCGCTTTGATCAGCGCTTTACGCACTTCGAAGTCCGGCTGGACTTTGCCGCGCTCAACCATAATCTGCGGATACTGGTCGGCGCTGTCGATAGTGAACTCAGGTTCACCCATAAAGCGGTGGCCGCGGAGGGTACGCGCTGAATCAATACCGAGGATTTTCGCCGGGATCAGCTCATCACCCAGCAGCAGTGTCACGGTGTGAACCGGACGCACGAACTGCACGTCGGACGCGCCCCAGCGCATCAGTTTCGGGATCGGCAGCTTCGCCAGCGAAGTGGCAATCATCGCCGGCAGCAGGGCCTGGGCGCTTTCGCCGGTCACCTGAGCGCGATACAGCAGCCACTCGCCTTTGTCGGTGCTCAGGCGCTCGGCCTGGTCCACGGTGATACCACAGCCGCGGGCCCAGCCTTCAGCGGCTTTGCTCGGCACGCCATTGGCATCAAACGCGGCCTGGATTGCCGGGCCACGTTTTTCCACTTCGCGATCGGGCTGCGCTGCGGCCAGGTTCGCCACTTTCAGCGCCAGACGGCGCGGGGCCGCAAACCAGCTCACTTCGCCGTGGGCCAGGCCTGCAGCATCCAGTTCAGCGGTAAAATTGGCCGCAAAGGATTCCGCCAGGTTACGCAGGGCTTTTGGTGGCAGCTCTTCGGTGCCGATCTCCACCAGGAAGGTTTTTTCAGTCATGGCTGCCTCTTATTTCTTGTTATTGCACATCGGGAAGCCCAGTGCCTCGCGGGAGGCATAGTAGGCTTCAGCCACGGCTTTCGTCAGGGTGCGGATGCGCAGAATATAGCGCTGGCGCTCGGTGACGGAGATCGCTTTACGCGCATCCAGCAGGTTAAAGCTGTGTGCGGCCTTCAGAATACGTTCATAGGCAGGCAGCGGCAGCGGTTTTTCCAGCGCCAGCAGGCTCTGCGCTTCTTTCTCGTACTGCTCGAAGCAGGTAAACAGGAAGTCGACGTCAGCGTATTCGAAGTTATAGGTAGACTGCTCCACTTCGTTCTGGTGGAACACGTCGCCGTAGGTAGTTTTACCCAGCGGGCCGTCGCTCCAGACCAGATCGTAGACGCTGTCCACGCCCTGAATGTACATCGCCAGGCGCTCGAGACCGTAAGTGATCTCGCCGGTCACTGGCTTACACTCCAGGCCGCCAACCTGCTGGAAGTAGGTGAACTGCGTCACTTCCATGCCGTTCAGCCACACTTCCCAGCCCAGACCCCAGGCACCCAGCGTTGGGTTTTCCCAGTTATCTTCCACAAAGCGGATATCGTGGATGGTCGGATCCATGCCCAGCTCTTTCAGGGAACCGAGGTACAGCTCCTGAATATTGTCCGGGGACGGCTTGATGATCACCTGGAACTGGTAGTAGTGCTGCAGGCGGTTCGGGTTTTCACCGTAACGGCCATCGGTCGGGCGACGTGAAGGCTGCACATAGGCAACGGCTGTCGGCTCCGGACCCAGCGCACGCAGGCAGGTCATGGGGTGAGAAGTACCAGCGCCGACTTCCATATCCAGAGGTTGGATAATGGTGCAGCCCTGGCGAGCCCAGTAATCCTGTAAGGTCAGGATCAGCCCCTGAAAGGTCTTGGTATCAAACTTTTGCATTTGGATTCGCACGCGATACGAGTGGTGATAAAAAGTGGGCGTCAGTATACCCTTTGACCGGGGCTATTACCAAAATGCCGTGATCATTGATTGGGGAATTTTTTGTCGCCCCCGCCACATAATCCCTTCATCCTGGTCCTATTTTTCCCGTCTCTGGTTGTTGAAGCGTGACCGCCTGGCTACCCTCAATCTCGCATAAGTGCAGATGTTCCCGTGAAATGAGGATGAAATGTCGCAAAAGATTGGATGGATAGAGAATTTACGCGCAGTGGCCTGCCTGATGGTGATTATGATCCACACCACCACCTGGTATGTCACCACCGGACTGTCGGTGGGAGAGCACAGCTGGGATCTCTCCAACCTGTTGAACTCAGCCTCGCGGGTCTGTGTGCCGATCTTCTTTATGATTTCCGGTTACTTATTCTTTGGCGAGCGCAGCGCCCGGGGGCGACATTTTCTGCGCATTGTGCTGTGCCTGCTGTTCTACAGCACGGTGGCACTGCTCTATATCACCCTGCTGACGCCGATTAATGAAGCCCTGTCGGTGAAGCACCTGCTGCAAAAACCGGTGTTCTACCACCTGTGGTTCTTCTTTGCGATCATCGTCATCTATATGCTGTCACCGCTGATTCAGGTGAAGCCGGTGCGGGCGCGCTACCTGGCGGTGGTGACGCTGGTGCTGGCGCTGCTGGCCAACCCCAATACCATCGACAGCTCGGTGGCCCGTTTCCACTGGCTGCCGATCAACCTGTATATCAACGGGGACACCATCTACTACCTGTTGTACGCGCTGTTTGGCCGGGCGATTGGCATGATGGAGACGCAGAAGCGCGGCGTGTCCTGGCTGGCCGGGGGCGTGTTTGCTGCCTGCGTGCTGATGATCGCCTTTGGCACTAAGCGGCAGTTCGCCATCAATGGGGCGTTTGCCGATACCTGGTATCTGTACTGCGGCCCGGCGGTATTTTTCGCCGCCGTCAGCCTGCTGGTCCTGTTTAAGAACGCCATGAACGACCGCGTGAATCCGTTTTTTGCCCTGATTTCCCGCTGCTCCCTGCCGATCTACGGCTTTCACGCGCTGTTTATCCACTATATGCGCACCCATGACCTGGACAACACCGACCATCCGCTGATCGACATCCCGCTGATTTTCGGCATTACCCTGGGCGGCAGCCTGCTGCTGGCGCTGGGCCTGCAGAAGCTGGATAAGCGCCGCCTGGTCAGCTGACCTTTTCCTGCGCGTCTTTCGCCACCTTCAGCGGGCGCAGCCGACGGATGCGCGGGTTAAGGATCACCTTCGGCATGCGCACCAGCCTGCGGCGGTTCGGGTTACGCACCGGGCGCTCGTGCCACAGCTTGAGCATAATCACCGTTAGCGCCAGCAGCGCGGTAATGCCGTTGGCCGCCATCACCGGCACGTCGTGCATACGGTGGCCATACCACGTCCAGCAGGCAACCCCGAAGAACAGCGCCGCCCACATTCCCAGCGACAGGCCGCTGGTGTCTTTATTCTTCACGATATGCAGCACCTGCAGGCAGAACGAGCCGGTGGTCACCCAGGCCGCCAGCGTGCCCAGCCAGACCGGCCACGGTGACAGAAAAATAATCGACAACAGGGCCAGCGCGACGGTGGCGGCCACAATGAGCAGGTTCTTCATAACGTTTGTGCCTCGTGTCAGTAAGCAGTGGGTTAGTGCTTTTTATAGCTAAATCGGTTTAGCTTTTGATCTAAAAAAAAGCACAATGTTACGTGTAACACTAGCACAGACGTTGAGCGAATTAAAATCGGGCAGGGTGCTTCCTGGTGAAAGTGAGCAGCACGGCCTTTTTCTGACGACGATTATTTCAGGGTGTTATCCCCCTCCTTTTTTACGTCTCCCAGCGCTGTAACGCCCGGCGCAGCTGGCGCGAGGAGGAGAACCCGGCCGACAGCGCGGCGCGCTCGTTGCCTTCGCCCTGCTGCAGGCGCTGCTGGGCAATCGTCAGCCGCAGCTGTTCATGATAGTCACGCACGCTGATGCCGAGATGCTGACGGAACAGCCGCGTCAGATGGCGCGCGCTGACGTGAACTCTGGCGGCAATCTCCTCCAGCGGCCACTCCTGCTCCGGCTGCAGGGTCAACAGATCCTGGGCGCGGTGAATGGCGGGGTGAATGTGGTTGCGATAGCGCAGCCAGGGGGACAGCTGCGGATCTTCCCCCGAACGACGAAAATAGACCACCATTTCCCGCGCCACATCCATCGCCGTCTGCGCGCCGCACAGGCGGTTAATCAGATGCAGCGACAGGTCGATACCGGCGGTAATGCCCGCGCTGGTCCAGATGCCGCGATCTTCAACGAAGATGCGGTTTTCTTTCACAATCGCCCCCGGTTCCGCTTTTTTAAGCCGATCTATTACCTCATGGTGCGTGGTGCACTGCACGCCGTTCATCAGCCCGGCTTTCGCCGCCAGCAGGGAGCCCGAACAGATGCACACCAGCGACACGTCACCGGCATGAATGGCGGGCTGAATGCGCATCAGCCAGTGACGCGCAGCCACCGCCTGCGGCGTGTCGAACCACACTTTAGAGTCGCTGACGCCCGGGAGCACCAGCAGGCTCCCGGCTGGCAGGGATTCCGGCAGTGGCTCAATGCGGCTGATGTACATCTCGGTGGAGGTGAGCACGGATTCATCCGGGCCGATATAGCGCAGCGAAAACGCCCCTGCTGCCAGCTTCAGCGTTTCCGCCGGACCAGTGAGATCCAGCGTCATCACACCGGGCAGGGTTACAAACCACACCGGGATCGTCATATTATGCAAGCTCCTGCAGGCAGCCCTCAGCGGTGCGGATATCGGCAAAACGATGGATCAGCACGCTTTCGGTACGGTGGCGTAAGTCGGCAATGCTCAGGGTAATGCCATCATGGGTGATTGGGAAGGTCAGCGTTGCCTCGGTGACATAGGTCACGCGGTAGCCGAAGTCCGACGCCACGCGGGCGGTGGTTTCACAGCACTGCTCAGTGCGCAGGCCGCTGATAATCACATGCTTTACGTCGTTCTGTTCCAGCCACTGCTGCAGACCCGATTCGGTCAGGGCGTTATGCACTTTTTTGCGGAAGCTGGCGACCGGCTCATGGGTCAGAAACGGCAGACGCACCACCAGACCGGATTCCGGCGCAAAGGCTCCTTCGCTTTCGACATGGAACACATCCACCACCGGGATCCCCTTCGCCTGACAGCCTGCCACCAGGGTGCTTAATGCTTTTTCGAATGCCGGGGTTTCTGGCGTTTCCCTGTAGCCACGCTCATAGAAGGACTGCTGGGCATCAATCACTAACAGTACGGTATCGGTCATTTCTGGACTCCTGCTGGATGGGGTTAACGCTATGATGGACGGGATAAGGCAGGGAAAGAAGGCCAAAAACGGACAGCTTGCTGCCGGTGGGGGACATCACTGAAATGAGGCACAAACCCGGAGTTTATTTGTGGTCATTGGCGATGGTATACTCAGCCCCTCTTCAAAAGGGAAGATCGTCGTCTCCGGTGAGGCGGCTGGACTTCAAATCCAGTTGGGGCCGCCAGCGGTCCCGGGCAGGTTCGACTCCTGTGATCTTCCGCCAAAGCGTATCTGTATTTACCATATTGATCGTTATACTGCCTGACATCGATTCATCACAGGCACATCCCATCTGCTTTATCGCCGCTTCCCGTTCCGTCAGTGTGTGATCCAAACCCGGTAAGCACTGAGCAAGGCGACATTGCACATGAGGATACCCGTCACTCTTCCTGGCAGGTTCAACAGAAACGAACCTGTAAGGCTAATCTTTAATGTCTATGCATGCATTGTTTTAATAAACTTCTTTTTTTATTTATTCAGGGTGTTAAGGAATAAGCTGATCTTTTATATTTATTTTATTAATTTATTTCCCTTATTCACGCCAGCGTGAAGGCTCCCCATTATTTCCCCATTCTGGAATTCTCCTCGCATTTTATTTTCTCTGTTACAGCGATTTATCATTCTTTTTTCGCTATTTTAGGTTAAGTCATCAGTGTGTTTTTATACAGGAAGGTTTTTATGAATCGCGGTGCTAACGGGCGGCAACCCGTTAACACCGCTGACCACAACAACTAACAGGACTAGTTATCATGGCTAAATACGATTGTAAGTCAGAACCCGTTATTTCCAAAATCCAGCGAAAGTTGAAAGTGGGCTATATCAGCATTCGACATGAGGATGCCAAAACCGGGTTAACGCATCATTATTCGCGCAGCCCGTCGCTGAATCTCAAGGGGCTGTGGCTGGAGGCGTGTGGTTTTGCCACCGATACGCCCGTCACGGTGCGGGTGATGCCGGGCTGTCTGGTGATCACCGCACAGCCCGCCCCGCCGCCCGTTACGCCTGCGCGTGAGCTGCTGGCCCGCAGCGAAGCGCTGCCGGAAGCGGCACTGAAGGAGCTGCGCATGGTGATGGAAGCGCTGCTAATTCGCGAAGGACTGGGCAAGGTGACGGTTTAAAAACCAAAGTGGCTTCGGTATTAAGGGGAGGGGGATAGTGAGGTCAGCGGACCCCATCTCCTCAACCATTCTTGCCCGCTGTGGGTCTGGAAACAGCCACACCGGGGGTAGCGGGTGAAAGAGGAAGGGCTGATTGCAGCAGGCTGCCGGCCAGGGAAGGCCGGCCGCCAGGCCACAGGGACGTGTTTATGCCGTTGCAGCAAGCAGCCCTTCCTCCGGAAACCGGGTATCGTGCCTCCCGCGATAGCGCCCTGGTGATTTTCTGGGGATACCTCAGGGGCCGACCCGACGATACCCGTTCCGGTAAAACGGCGTATCGGTCACCCCTTGCATCTTCCCGGCACTGGCCTAAAATTTCCCTCTCTTTAGCGCAAGGAACATCGGATGTCACAGTACTGGTGGAAGGATCTGCACGACCGCAATCAGGCCTGGCTGGGGCTGGCATTACACAGCCAGAGGCCGCTGACGTCGCCCATTCTGGAAATGCACAGCGGGCATCATGGCCGCATGGCGCTGTCGCTGCGCGGTGTGCCGCTGTTCTGGGCCTCAATGCTGAAGGATCACTCCGGCCTGTGGCTGGTGTTCAACACTGAACATCCCGAGCCGCAGGCCGTCTTCCCTCCCATTACCTCACCGGCGCTGGAGTCCATTCTTCGTACCGGGCCGGAGGCGTGGATCGGTGAATGGTGCCGTTACTTTGCCCGCTATCTGCTGACGGCGGATGTTCCGCTGCTGCCGGCGGGCCGCTGGCTGCTGCGCCCGATGCTGCCCGCTGTTCCCACTGCGCCTTACGCGCTGCAGCGACAGCCCGCGCTGAAGGACTGGCGTTTTCACGCGCCCGCGCAGAGCGGCAATATCGGGTTTAGCTGGTCACTGTTCGCGGAGGATATCCCGGATCTGACGGCCCCGGTGCGCGTCGCGCAGGTGGACTGGTGGTGGAACGGCACGCCACTGCTGGCGCGCTATGCTATTCAGCCCGACGCCGGGCGCCTGAAGTGGTGGCGTAAAAAGAGCCGGGAAGGGACGCTGCCGCCGGTGCTGGTACGCTTTTTTGCCGGGCTGGGTTCGTTCGTGATTCTGGACGGGCATTACCGCTTACAGGCCGCTATCGAAGAGGGCATTCCGCCATCGTTCCTGGTGCTCAGTGAACTGGGGGAAAGGACCTTTCCGTCCAATCCGGAACATCAGGCGAAGATCGTGGCTGCGCTGGCAGCACAGCAGCAAAAGAACCCCGTCAGCAGTATCGACGGCATGAATCAGACGCTGATCAACCTGTATGACAATGCGGAGATTTACGCCCCGGGCCAGAGCCGGGCCGTGCTGGGTGAGGGGGAGCGCTGGGCGCGGGAGGTGACGGCATATCTGCGCAGGTACGGAGAAGACGCGGTGCTGGAGAAAATAAAGCGCCGTAGCGCGTAACGTTCCGGCATCTTGTACCGCACCGCGGAAATAAGGCGGGCAGGGTTGCCCGCCTGTTCTTTAATCAAATACCCCGTTAATCACCGCCGTCACTAAGGCGGTACTCAGCGCAATCAGCACCAGATTGTCACCGACAATCTTCCACTCATAGCCCGGATAATAGGGCAACTGGTCGAGCATTGAGGCGGGAACGGCTTTTTTCGCAATGCCCGGCGGCAGCGGCTTGCCGCGCGCCAGGTTTTTCGCAATGCCGGGGGGCAGGGAGCGATAGCCGGTCAGGCCATAGTTCAGCGCCAGGTGGCGCGCGGCATCAAAGCTGATATCGTCACTGACCCGATCCGGCTTACCGTGATTTTTACGGTTTGAGGGGCCGCCCTCTTTTTTGCCCGGCTTGTCTTTCTGGCTGTGGCCGTGCTTGCCATTGCCGTTACCCTTTCCATTCCCGTTACCCGGATCCGCCAGCGCTGGTGCGGCCAGCAGAGAACAGGAGATAATGGCGGCTAAAACAGCCGTTAAACTGCGGCGTCTGAACATGATCGTTCCCCAGTGGTTTTATCTTAATAATATTAGGACAGGCGCGCGTAAATCACCCTATCCTGTCGTCTGATTTTAACGGGCAGCGATGCCTTTCTTATCCCCTCTCCTCAGACTTTGATCATGTTGACCAGCATGGCCACCCACAGCAGAAAGCCTGACAGGAAGTAGCCATAGAGAAATTTATTGCCCGCCGGGAACTGATAAGGCCCCTCAATGCCCGCCTTTCTTGCTTTTAACAGCAGCAGAGGAGGAAGAAGCACACTCCAGATCACCAGCGCAATCCCGGCATAGGCCAGCGCCGGGATAAAGCCATCAGGGGTGATGATGCACAACAATGCAGGGGGCAGATAGGTCATCGCTGCGGCAGGGAAGGACGATGTTATCCCTAAAAAGGAGCTCAACAGGTCATGAAGATAGTCAAAAAGACCGAGGGAGGCGGACAGTAAAGACGAGGTCACGGCAAAAAAGGCAAAGAACAGTAACAGCCCGTTAATGTAGTGGCTCAGTTCATTTTGGCTCAGGGCGGTCATAAAGACATTAATATTGCCTCCCTGGTCTTTGATGGCGGCAAATGCCCCGCGATCGAGGATGCCCATCGTCATGCCCAGCCAGTAGATATAAATGAGTGCGGAAATCCCCACGCCGAAGCACAGGGACTTAACCACTAATTTGTGTTCCTTCCCGCCATACATTTTGATTAATGAGGGGATGCTGCCATGAAATCCGAATGAAATGATACAGACAGGGAGCGTTAATAATATTGCGGAAAAGCTGCCGAACGCCGGGCTGGTGAATACCAGTTCCGGGGAGATGCGATGCAAATGTCCTGCCGTTGCCATAAAAAAGGCGGTGAATTTAGCGGCAATAAAAAAGGAGATGATGTGGGCAGAGAACCGCCCGCCCTTGCAAACCACGGCGGAGACAAACAGGGTGATCAGCATGACGGAAAGCACCGGATAGCGTTTCCCCGTCAGGTCAGATTGCAGGGTGGAAAAGACCGCAGAGGCCCCGGAAAGATACGCATAGGTCACCAGGTAGAGCACAAACACCAGGCTCAGTCCAACGATGAAATTGACCTTTCTGCCGAGCAGTTTTTTTGTAAACGTATGGAAGCTCGAACCCTGCGGAAATCTCATGTTCACATCGACCAGCATCAGACCCGACGCGAGCATAAATAATGCGGAGAGCAGGAGAAAAAGAACGCCTTTGGTAAACCACAGTGCTTCTAACGCGATCGGCAGCGCAAACATTCCGCCGCCGACGATGGTTGCAACGACCAGGACGGTGCCGTGAAACGCGCTGTTACTGTACTTCTGCATCGCTATACACCATAAAAAATCCCGGCAGGCCCGGGTTAACATTGCCTCTCAGCATCAGGCTTTGGAGGAACCGTAAAACCTGTCACGCCCCTCCTGTACGGATGGGGCCGACAGGGCACGCCGTAGGATAGCATGTCCGTTCTGACTCCCCATGATGTGATCCCCACGACAAAATTCAATCCTCAGGTTCATATAAAATGAAATGCTGTTTCATTTTGTTGAGTTTCTGCCATTTTGCCGTTAAGCTGTTTTTATCAGTTTTGGCATCGGGCACGCTCCGCCACCTGTCAGGGTCACGGAAAGCGCCTGAATATGTGGGTTAACTCAAGGAAACACCATGATTCTGGATAATTTCTCCCTGGCGGGAAAAGTGGCGGTGGTGACCGGGTGTGATACCGGTCTGGGGCAGGGGATGGCGCTGGGTCTGGCGGAAGCGGGTTGCGATATTGTCGGCATTAATATTGTTGAGCCGGTGGAAACCATTGAGCGCATCGCGGCCACCGGGCGTCGTTTTCTCAGCCTCACCGCTGACCTTAGCGATACCCAGGTCATTCCGGGTCTGCTGGAGCGTGCGGTCGCCGAGATGGGCCACCTGGATATTCTGGTGAATAACGCCGGGATCATCCGCCGTGAAGACGCTATCGATTTCAGTGAAAAGAACTGGGACGATGTGATGAATCTGAACATCAAGTCGGTGTTCTTTATGTCGCAGGCGGTGGCGAAGCAGTTTATCGCCCAGGGAACGGGCGGGAAAATCATTAATATCGCGTCGATGCTCTCTTATCAGGGCGGCATCCGCGTGCCCTCGTATACCGCATCGAAAAGTGCCGTGATGGGCGTCACCCGTCTGCTGGCGAACGAATGGGCGCAGCACAAGATCAACGTTAACGCGATAGCGCCCGGTTATATGGCCACCAACAACACGCAGCAGCTGCGGGCGGATGAAGCGCGCAGCGAAGAGATCCTCGGCCGTATTCCGGCCGGGCGCTGGGGCCTGCCGGCCGACCTGATGGGGCCGGTGGTGTTCCTCTCTTCCCCGGCATCTGACTATGTTAATGGCTACACCCTCGCCGTCGATGGCGGCTGGCTGGCCCGTTAATTTCCCTGTTTACTGACCTGCGGCAGCCAGGCCTGCCGCACACAAGAGGACGACGAATATGAAAATTGCACTGATGATGGAAAACAGCCAGGCGGCAAAAAACGCGATTATCCTGAAAGAACTGAACGCAGTTGCCGGGGAGAAAGAGTATCCGGTGTATAACGTCGGCATGTCTGACGAGCAGGATCACCACCTGACCTATATTCATCTGGGGATCATGGCCAGCATTCTGCTGAACTCGAAAGCGGTGGATTTTGTGGTGGCGGGCTGTGGCACCGGTCAGGGGGCGCTGATGTCGCTCAACCTGCATCCGGGCGTGATCTGCGGTTACTGCATTGACCCGGCAGATGCGTTCCTGTTTGCCCAGATCAACAACGGCAATGCGCTGTCGCTGCCGTTCGCCAAAGGCTTTGGCTGGGGTGCCGAGCTGAACGTGCGCTTTATCTTCGAAAAAGCCTTTGCAGGTGAGAAAGGTCAGGGTTATCCGGCCGAGCGTAAAGAGCCGCAGGTACGCAATGCGGGCATTCTCAATCAGGTAAAGGCAGCGATCGTCAAAGAAAACTACCTGGATACGCTGCGCGCCATCGACAAAGAACTGGTGAAAACCGCCGTTTCGGGGGAACGCTTCCAGAAATGCTTCTTCGAAAACAGTCAGAACAAAGAGATCGAAAACTTTGTGCGTGAAATCCTCGCGTAAAATTTTTCCTTTTTTACGCGGATAAAAAAACCGGTGCTCTGTGAGCACCGGTTTTTTTTATGCCGGATAAATTACAAAAAATCCTGGCGCTGCGGGGTGAACGTATCCAGCAGCACCCCTTTCTCCAGGCAGACGCAGCCGTGAACGATGTCCGGCTTTTTATACAGCGTGTCGCCGGCGGTCACCTCGTGGGTTTCGTCACCGATGGTAAAGCGAAAGCGGCCGGACAGTACATAGGTCAGCTGTTCGTGGACGTGATGGTGCAGCGGGCCGACGGCTCCGGTCTCAAAGCTGACCTCTACCGCCATCATGCTGCCGCCGTGTGCCAGTACGCGACGGCTGACGCCGTCGCCTAAATCCTGCAGGGGTCTGTCCTGTCTGTAAATAAACACGGGTTAATCCTTCTGTAATGAGTGGCGAAGCGCGTCCGGGATCTCAGCAAGATAGAGCGCGGGCTGCCCTTCGTAATCGGTGGTGAACAACACGTGACGATCGTCTGGCGAGAAAGAGGGGTGCGGATGAGTCACCTGCCGGTCACCGTCCAGCACCTGCCAGGAACTGTTATGTGCTGCCAGCGGCGCGTATTTCCTCGTGCGCGCGTCGAACAGGTACAGCCACGGGTCATTCTCAATGGTGTGGCTGGCGGTGTCCTTCACGTCCACCGGCGTTCCGGAGCCGTCACCGACCAGCAGCGTGCCGTTATCATTGCTCATCAGATGTGAGCAGGCAGGCATGGTCATCAGGCTGACGTCTTCACCTGTCTGTGGGTCAAAGCGGCGGATATGGCGGTCGTGCTGGCCTTTCAGGTAGGAAACATACATGAGCGCAGAGCCGTCCGGCACCCAGAACTCATGAGTGCAACTTTCTCCCGGAGCATGTTCCTTCACTTTCCGCACATTGCTGCCGTCTTCATTGACCAGCCACATCCTGGCGTCTACCAGGTCGTGCGGGCCTTCGTGGCAGAACGCCACGGTACTGTCGTCAAACGGCCGGTAGATCGGGTGGCCCAGCCATTCGTTTTTCTCGTGGATAACGTGTGACTGGCCGCTGTGCAGGTCAATGCGCAGCAGACGGCAGTGCGGGTTACTGTGGTAGAACGTCTGGAAAATTTTCCAGTCAGAGAGCGGCGTCCAGTCCCGGCGGTCGATTTCAATCCCTACCAGGCTGGTGCATTCGCTGTTGGCGACCCAGGTACCGTAGCCGACCCAGGCTTCCGGCACCTGATATACCGTTGTTTCGCTGTAGTCCGCCAGCGTGACGCGCTGCAGCAGGCTTTCATTTTTCACGTAATAAAGGTACTGATCATCCGGGGAGAGGAAACCGCCAAAAGTATTATCTCCCGGGCCTTCGGTAAGCTGGACGGCCTGCTGTGTGCCCAGGTCGAGCAGATAATAGTTGCGGTGACCGTCAAACTCCCCGGCAAACAGCAGCTGGCTGCCGTCGCGGGTAAAGCATTTCTGGTAGAAGTAGTTGCGGTGGCACAGCACGTCAGGCGGCGTTAAACGCGTAACCCGTGCGCCGGTCTGCGCATCCTGAACGGTGTGGAAGTCGAATGAGATCTGAGAGCCTTTAGCCATGATTCACTCCATCGGTGGCAAGGGGTATCACCCGTGAGGGGGA
This sequence comes from Erwinia persicina, assembly GCF_019844095.1. Taxonomy (NCBI): domain Bacteria; kingdom Pseudomonadati; phylum Pseudomonadota; class Gammaproteobacteria; order Enterobacterales; family Erwiniaceae; genus Erwinia; species Erwinia persicina. The sequence continues at coordinate 69,188 of NZ_CP082141.1, forward strand.
TGACCTTATTAAAATGAAATGGTGTTTCATAAATATGAAAACAGATTACCACTGTGACGAATGAAACAGCGGGAGTGGCTGACAGAAATGCTATGCGGATCACAAAAGTGCGGCATATTCTGCAGAAATGCAGGATGATCCCCCCGTCAGGGGCGGTAAGACGTCGGCTTTGCAGCTTATGCCCGCTGTCCCACTTCCTGTGCACTGTTGAATTTAAGTGACTGTATTGTAGTAAAAAATAACAGGCTTTTTACCGTGTAAAGCGTATAGAAACACGTGCGGAGAGAGGCGAATTGGATGTTTTACTATTAAGAATGCTACACGTATCGCAAATCTGTCTGAGAAATCACCGGCCGCTGTTTTAACTGTGAGTTAATTCACATCTATTCCGTCTGGAGATCTATATAAAACACCGTATCTATAAAAATAAAACAACGGTTCATTTTTATAAAATCTCTCTGGGCGGGGCTCACATGAACGCAGAAAAACCAATTCTCTTCAGACATCAGCTGGCATACGGCGGTGGTAATTTACTCGGTAGCGGGGCGCTGGCCATTGCCGGTATCTGGCTGCTTTACTTCTATACCACCTTTTGCGGGCTGACGCTGTTGCAGGCTTCAGCCATCTTCTCTGTTGCCAGCATCATTGATGCCATCAGCAATCCGCTGATGGGCTATCTCTCGGATAACTTTGGCAAAACGCGGCTGGGCAAGCGCTTTGGGCGTCGCCGGTTCTTTATCCTGCTCGGTATCCCGCTGATGATGGTCTACCCGCTGCTGTGGGTGGAGGGCTTCGGTTTCTGGTACTACCTCTCTACCTACGTGCTGTTCGAGCTGATCTACACCTCGGTAATGGTGCCGTACGAAACCCTCGCCACCGAAATGACCACCGACTTCTCGGCGCGCTCTAAGCTGACCGGTTACAAGGCGATTTTCGGTAAAGTGGCCAACTTCCTCGCGGCATTTATCCCCGGCCAGTTCATCCTGATCTACGGCAAAGAGTCGGCAGAGCCGTTCTTCTTTACCGCGCTGACTTACGGAGTGATTTTATGCGTGGCAATGATCATGCTGTATATCTCCTCCTGGGAGCGCCCGGTGGAAGAGACCACGCCGGTTGATGAGAAGAAAATGACGCTGGCGAAAACCATGGTGACGCTGGTGCGCGATATGAAGTCGACCTTCCATCTGCGCGTCTTCCGCAAGCATCTGGGCATGTACCTGTGCGGGTTTGGCGCGGAGTGGCTGTTTGCTTCGGTCTTCACCTACTTCATTATCTTTGTGCTGCAGTACGATCCGGCCATGGTGGCGGGATTAAGCAGTCTTAACTCCCTGTTACAGCTCTTCTCCACTGCCATCTTTATCGGTATCTGCGTGAAGCACGGCTTCAGCAAGCCGTACATTCTGGCACTGAGTATCGTGGTGTTCTCCGTGGTGTGTTACAGCCTGCTGCACTTCCTGCATCTGCCGCAGCAGTACGCGACGGCGGCGATGCTGGCCATCACCGTGGTGTTCGGCATCGGTACGGGTGGCGTGTACTACATCCCGTGGACGGTCTACACCTTCCTTGCGGATATCGATGAAGCCTTTACCGGCCGTCGCCGTGAAGGCATCTACGCCGGGGCGATGACCTTCTCCGGCAAGCTGATGCGCTCGGTGATTGTTTTCGCGATGGGCGCCATCCTCAGCTTCTATGGCTTCCAGTCTAAATCGCAGACGCAGCCGGAAAGTGCCGTTACGGCGATCGCTCTGGTGTTCTGCGTGGGGGTGATTGCACTGGCGCTGATGGCCATGGTCTTCAGCCATCAGATGAAGCTGAACCGCAAAACGCACCTGGTCGTGCTGGGTGAAGTCGCCAGGATCAAGGCCGGTGGCCTGATTGGCCACGTGCAGCCCGAGGTGCGTGCGGTGATGGAAGAGCTGATCGGCTACCCGTATGAAGAGTGCTGGGGCAACAGTAAAGTGTGCCGCAAAATCTTTGATACGCCCGCCGTTGAGGTGCTCCCCGTGGCAAAACCTGAATCGCTGGTGAGCCGCACGCAGCACCCGTAATCCTTCGTTTTTACCAACCCTTTACTGACTCTCCGACTGGCCGGGAAACCGGCCAGCGGCCCCCTGCGCATTGAGGATGGGAACCATGAACTGGGAACGTCAACTGTGTATCGTCACGTTGTCCCTCGGGCTGAGTACGCCCGCCGTCGCCGCCCTGCCGGACAGCAGCCGGCTGGTCTGGCACAGCATCACCTTCGGTCAGTCGACCGACGTTAATTTCGCCACCAACGTGCTGGCGGAAAAAATTGGCCGCAATGAAACCCGTCTGGCTGGCGGCGATCCCGTCCCGCCGGCAGGCAGTGCGCTGAGTGTCCCCTTTACGCTGGAAAGCCGGGGCGGCAAGGTCGGCAACAGCCACGACGGGCTGACGTATTACTACACGCGCCTGCCGGCGGATGCCAACTTCCAGCTGGACGCGGAGGTGACGCTTAACCAGTTTGGCCCGGAAAACGGTGCCAGACCGGCCGGACAGGAGGGCGCGGGCCTGCTGGTACGCGATATCCTCGGGCCGGCACGCTCCCCGGAGGTCATTCCTGGTAATGAAGAGCTCCCGGCCGCGTCGAATATGGTGATGAACACGGTGATGGCCGTCGGTGATAAGCCGCCAGTGGTGGCGCTGGTGGCCCGGCAGGGCGTGCAGCAGCCCTGGGGCAATACCGGCATTGGCATCGTGCGTGAGCCGTATCAGCCGCTGGCCAGCCCGCAACATTTTTCACTGCGCCTGAGCCGCACGGATGCCGGCTTTGAGGTGGCGTATGCCCCGCAGGGCAGCAGCGCGTGGATCAGTAAAACAGTGGCAGGTGCAGATCGCATCACGCAGCTGGATAACGCGGGTTATTACGTCGGTTTTTTTGCCGCGCGCAATGCCCGTCTTACGGTTAATCAGGCCACGCTGACGCTCAGTGAGGCACATCCGCAGCCCGGCATCCCCTATGTGGCACCGCCGCTGAAGCCGCGCATCGAAGTGATGTCATCACCGGTGCTCACCCGTTCTGCCAGCCTTTTCCAGCTGCGTACTAACGGTAACGGCCAGATTGCGGTTGCACAGGGCAGTAACACGCTGCTCAGCCAGACGGTACACGGCGGGCAGGTGGTGACGGTGCCGGTACAGGCCACGGCGGGCGGTAGCGAGCTGACGGTGACGTTCACACCGGACAGCGGCCCGGCCCTGACGCAGATCCTGCCGGTTCGCCTGGCGAAGGTGAGCAATCCGCTGGTGCTGTACGCCTCAGCGCAGGGCGTGGCGGGCAATGACGGCTCGCCGCAGCATCCGCTGGACGTTGCCAGTGCGGTGAATCTGTTAGCCCCGGGAGGCACCCTGTGGCTGGCGGACGGTGACTACCCGGCCAGCGTGATACCGGCCACCGCCAGCGGCACAGAAAAACAGCCGAAAACCCTGCGTCCTCAGGGCCGCAGTGTGGTGTTTCACGGGCTGCAGCTTGACGGAAGCTACTGGCAGGTACAGGACATCACCGTGACGGAGAAAAGTTTTCATATTGCCGGCAGTTATAACCATATCGATCGCGTTCGCGCCCATCACGCCGACGATACCGGCATCTGGGTCGCCTCGCCGGAGGGGATTGGCCGTGCCCTGTGGGCCAGCCATAACCTGATCAGCAACTCGGAGTCCTGGGGCAATCAGGACCCGGGGCGGAAAAATGCCGACGGCTTTGCGGTGAAAATGCGCGTGGGCGAGGGCAACCGGCTGATGAACTGTTACGCGCACGACAACATCGACGACGGTTTCGACCTGTTCAATAAGATTGAAGACGGCGCGAACGGTCGCGTCACCATCGAAAACAGCCGCTCCGCGCATAACGGCAGCAACGGCTTCAAGCTGGGGGGCGAAGGCCTGCCGGTGGCGCATACGGTTCGCAACAGCCTGGCGGAGGAAAACGGTATGGACGGCTTCAGCGATAACTTTAATCCCGGCGCGCTGGTGGTTGAGGGGAACCGCGCGCGGGATAACCGGCGCTTTAACTTCCTGTTCCGCCCGTCACCTTATGTCACGCCGGATAAGCAGGGGCACTTTCGCGGCAATATCTCGCAGCGGACGACACCGGGAAAATATCCTGATGTGGTCAGCGGCAATATCGCTGCCGGCAATGATTTTTATATGAGTAATTAACACGAAGTTCTAAAAAAAACATCAATATCTCTGGGATGACATAATGAAAAATAACAGACTGCTGCTCTGCGGTCTGCTGCTGGCCAGCGCCGGCAGTCAGGCTGTGACAATCGATCTTCGCCACGAGTGGCTGGATGACAGTAAACAACATAAAGACCGCGCCATGGTGTCGCACCGTTTTGCTAACGGCCTGGGTTTCTCGCTGGAGGCAAAGTGGAAATCAGGCGGAGATAATTCGAATAAAGCTTTTAATAATCTGGTGGATAACGGCACGGAAAGTACCGTCAGCTATCAGTACAAAGTGACGCCCGCCTGGTTTTTACAGCCGGGGTTTACGCTGGAATCCAGCTCTGACAGCAGCATCTATAAGCCGTTTTTAACCACCGGCTACCAGTTTGATAGCGGTATTTATTTTAACGTGCGCTATCGCTATGAATATACGCGCTATACCAAAGAAAATACCGACGATAAGAAAACCAACCGGGGTGAGTTCTGGCTGGGCTATCGTCTGGCCGACTGGCGCTTTGAATATAACTATATTTATAAGCACAGCGATCAGGTGTTGTATGACAACGATAAATGGGATTACGAGCAGGATCTGAAAGTGGCCTATAACATTAATAAGCAGTGGACGCCGTATGTGCAGGTGGGTGATGTCTCCGTCAGGAAAACGGCGGATGACCGGCAGACGCGGCTGCGCGTCGGCATTCAGTATAACTTTTAAGGCGGCTTAACCTGCGCCATAAACCGCCCGCCGGACGATCCTGCGGGCGGTTTTGTCATGTGCCGATCTGCGCCCGGCGCGGCAGACTGATGGGATAAGACCGGTTAGTCTAGTCCGCCGGATTTGATGAGAAAGCGTCAGATTCGTGGATGTCTGCAGTCAGTATCCGGCTGATTTCGCTGCCATATCCCCGCACCGTCAGCACCCCATCCAGCAGCTCCACCACCGCAAACGGCACGTCTTCCGCGCCGTCGAGCATTCCTTTCATGATGATAAAGTCGGTATTCTCACGCCGCACGTAGCCGCCACGATGGTCGTGCCCGGTAAAGCAGGCGCGTACCTGATAGCGGCACAGCAGATCGGCCAGCTCGCCGCCGTTCCACAGAATATGCCCGGTATGCGGGGCCAGCGGATAGTGGCCGAACACCACCACCGTTTCTCCCAGCAGCCGGGCCTGTTTCAGTTGCTCCTCAATCCAGGCGAACTGGGCGCCGCCTACGGCACCGTTCCACAGCTGGCCCTGCGGCTGCTGACGAGCGATCAGATCGGCCAGCATGGCCTTCGCCTGCTGGCGGTCGTCGCCGTTACCCTGATTGCAGTACAGGCTGATGTCGTTACCGTCGAAAATAATAAAGCGGTAGCCCGCCAGGCGAAACTGATAATAGCTTTTTGGTAAACCGGCGGGGGGCGTGTGTGCCGACGTCAGGCGGTCGGAAATGACCTGTGCGTCATGGTTGCCGATGACCATCGCATGGGGGTGATGCAGCGTTTCATACAGCGGCAGCAGCGCCTGATAGCTCGGCCAGTGGCGATCCACCATGTCACCCAGGGTGACGACAAAATCGAGTGGCTGTCGGTTAAGGGCGGCGATCGCCTTCGGCAGCTTGTGCAGGGCGTGACGGTAGTAAAGATTTTTCGGCACGTCGGCATCAACGTCGGCGTACTGCGGGTCGGCCATCAGCCCAAAGCGCAGCGTGCGATCGGCCGGATGCGTGGCGCGCATCCGGGGTGGCTGGTACATCACGGCGGCAGCGCCCAGTGCCTGGCGTTGCAGGTCAGAAAGGGGGTGAGGCAGGGTGTCAATGGACATGATGAAACTCCGTTAGCGGATACCGGCACGCATAAAAGACTGAACAAACTGACGCTGGAAGACCAGAAACAGCACCAGCAGCGGTAACGAGGTCATCAGCGTTGCTGCCCCCACCAGCGCCCACTGCACACCCTGCTCCGGCGCAGAGAAAAGCTGAAGCCCGACGGTAATCGGCCGCACGCTGACCGAGTCGGTGATCACCAGCGGCCAGAGGAAATCATTCCAGTGGAAGCTGATCGACACCAGGGCAAAGGCGATGTACACCGGCTTTGCCAGCGGCACATAAATACGACGTAAGATAGTCCAGCGGCTGGCACCTTCAACAATGGCCGCCTCTTCCAGCACCAGCGGGATGCTTTTAAAGGTCTGGCGCAGCAGAAAGATGGCAAATGCCGAGGCAAGGTAAGGCAGCGCAATACCCCACAGGCTGTCGCGCAGGCCCAGGGCGCCGACGGTTTTGTAGTTACTGAGGATCAGCACATCGGGGCTGATCATCAGCTGCAGCAGGATCAGCGCAAACAGCAGGCCGGAAAATTTCAGCCTGAACCTGACCAGCGCATAGGCCGCCATGGTGGCCAGCACCAGTTGACAGATAACAATCATCAGCACCAGCAGCGTGGTGTTGAGAAAGTAACGGGCAAACGGGGCGGCATGCCAGGCGTCAATAAAGTTCTGCGCCGTCAGCGGTGAAAACAGGATAAAGGTGCCCTGATCGGACGCCGGGTGAACCGCCACCCAGATGGCCACCAGAATGGGTAAAAACCACAGCAGCGCCGCCAGCCAGATCGCCAGGTTCAGGCACAGGCGGCCCACGGAAAACGGGCGTGCAGGACGTATCATCGTCAGGCTCATTGGTAGTGGGCTCGCTTATCCAGCAGGTGGAATTTGATGAGAGCCACCGCGCCGAGGATAACCAGCAATACCACGGTCATCGCGGAGGCGGCCGGTAAATCCCAGAAGCTGAAGGCGGTGCGGTAGATATAAAACAGCAGCAGGCTGCTGCTGTTATTGGGCCCGCCGTTGGTCATGGCGATCACCTGATCGACGATGCGGAAGGCATTCATCGAGGCATTGATCAGAATAAACAGCGTGGTCGGCATCAGCAGTGGCCACTGCACGCGGCGGAAGAAGTAGCGGCGGGATGCCCCCTCAATCTCTGCCGCCTCGCTCAGACGCGGGTCAATCTGCTGCAGCGCCGCCAGGTAGAAGATCATAAAGAATCCGGCCTCACGCCAGACGGACACCGCCATCAGGCTCCAGAGCGCGCTGTCAGGATCGCCCAGCCAGTTGACGGGCGGCAGCGAAAACAGCGCCAGCAGCTGATTCAGCAGCCCGAGCTGCGGCGTGTAAAAAAACAGCCATAAATTGGCGATGGCAATCATTGGCAGCAGCGACGGAATGAAAAAGGCGGCGCGGGTCAGCGCACTGCCGCGCAGGCGGCGATTAACCGCCAGCGCCATCAGCAGCGCCAGCCCCACCGCCAGCGGAATGGTGATCGCCGCGTACAGCAGGTTATTGCGCAGTGACAGCATAAAGATGTCGTCATCCAGCAGCGCGGCATAGTTATCCAGCCCGACAAAATGGGCCGGATGACCGTTGCGTGCGGCAGAAAACAGGCTCTCCCACATCGTCGCCACGGCCGGGTAATGGGTAAACGTCAGGAGAAAACCCAGCGCCGGGAGCAGCAGCAGATAACCGTAAATCTGCAGCGACAGGCCGCGCTGACGCGCGGCAGGGGCGGCGATATGAAACGTGCTCATCTTGTGCCCGTTACTGGTAAGGTTTCAGCAGGCGGTCGGCCTGCTTCTGCGCCGATTTCAGTGCCTGCTCAGGGGTTTTCTCCTGAGTGACGGCCGCTTCGATCGCATGGTTCAGGGCTTCCTGAATCTGTACGCTGTTATAGGTCGACAGCTCGGGCTGGGAGTATTTGAGCTGCTCACGTGCCACCAGAGCCTGCGGTACCTGCTTCACGTAATCCTGCATCACGGCGGTATCCCATGCTGCCGGGGAGGTGGCTACGTAACCCGTAGCGATACTCCAGCGTGCCGCCTGTTCCGGTGCGGACACCCAGCGGATAAAGGCCATGGCGGCTTTCTGCTGTTCCGGGCTGGCGTTTTTAAACACGTAAAGGTTGCCGCCGCCGGTCGGGCTGCCGCGCTGCGTTTTCTCTGGCAGCATGGCGACGCCAAACGGGAACTTTGCATTTTCACGTACCGTGGTCAGATTACCGGTGGTGGTAACCATCATGGCCGTTTTGCCGCTGATAAAGTCCTGTGGGGTGGTGCTCCAGGCGATAGCACCTTTAGGGGATACGCCCTCTTTCTGCCCAAGGTCGGTCAGCCACTGCAGGGTTTCAATATTAGCCGGCGTGTCGAAGGTCACGGCGGTGCCTTTGCCATTATCCAGACGGCCACCGTTGGTGGCAGCCAGACCCTGGAAGTTCCAGTAGCCGTTCGGCGTGGACGGGATCTCAATACCCCACTGGCTCACGCCTTTATCGTCTTTCACCACCAGTTTTTTCCCGAAGTCGACCACCTGCTGCCAGCTGGCAGGCGGCGTATTGCCGTCGAGGCCCGCTTTTTCAAATGCCTGTTTGTTCCAGTACATCACCACGGTGGAACGCTGAAAAGGAATGCCCCAGACCTTGCCATCGATATGACGCAGGAAGGCCGGATAAAAACTGTCGATCCACTTTTTCCCTTCATCATTATTTGCCAGGTCGCTGGCAGCGCTGATGGCACCGGCGTCAATCAGCGAATAGGCCTCAATGTCACCAATTACTGCCATCTGCGGGGCGTTGCCGCCGCGAAATGCGGTCAGAGCCTTGGTTACCGTGGTGGCGTAATCACCGGTATAGACCGGCTGAATGCTGATGTCCGGATGCAGTTTTTCAAAGTCCGCGACCAGCGTATCGACGGTGTGGCTGACCTTGCCGCCCACCGCTATTGGGTAGTACATCTGTAGTTTCACCGGATCGGCGGCGAAGGCCGACGATGCCGCACAGAGCAGCAGGGCAGAGGTCAGACGTGAAAAATGGCGAACTGGAGACATGGTTTTCCCTTAGGCGATAAAATGATGATTAAACAGCATATTTTTGTTCTGACGGTAAAGCGGTCTGTTCCGCACCGTAGCAGCGTTTGCCGCTGGCGGTGACGAAGAAATAGTGCCGGGAGGCTGACCACTGCAGCCCGACCAGGCTGTGTTCACTGAAACGCCTCATGCCGGCGACCTTGACGGTGATCGGCTCCCGGCAGGCGGCGATCTGACAAACCAGCAGGGTGTCGGCTCCCATATATTCGTAGCTGATGACCCGGGCGGTGAGCGCCGCCCGGTCGGCAGCGGTCAGCTGAATATCTTCCGCGCGCAGCCCCAGGCTCAGGGCCTCTTCATGGCGGTGCTCCACCACCGGGATCGGCATTTCTCCAAGGTAATGGTGCTGGCCCTCGCGCCGGAGCGGAATGATATTCATCGGAGGCGCGCCAATGAACTGTGCGGCAAAAATGCTGGCGGGGTTGTTGTAAAGATTATCCGGGGTGCCGTGCTGTTCGATAGCGCCGTCGTTCAGCAAAATAATCTTATCGGCCATGCTCATGGCTTCAGTTTGATCGTGAGTGACGTACAGCATCGTCAGGCCGAGCTTCTTCTGTAGGGCGCGAATTTCGCGGCGCATGCTCTGGCGTAGCTTGGCGTCCAGGTTAGAGAGCGGCTCATCCATCAGACACAGTTTATTGTTGGCGATCACCGCACGGCCCAGCGCCACGCGCTGCTGCTGCCCGCCTGACAGCTGGGACGGCAGCCGGTCAAGCAGCGGTGCCAGCTCCATCAGGCGGCTGACTTCCTCCAGACGCGCGGGGAAATGACGCTTGTCTTCGCCACGGGCGCGCAGGCCAAACAGCAGATTTTCCCGCACGTTAAGGTGGGGGAAGAGCGCATAAGACTGGAACACCATCGACAGCTTACGCTGCGATGGCGGCAGGGTGGTGACATCGGTCTGCTGAAAGCAGATAGCGCCACTGTCGGCAGACTCCAGTCCGGCGATGGTACGCAACAGGGTCGACTTGCCGCAGCCGGAAGGCCCGAGGAGCGCGATAAAATCGCCTTCTGCCACCCCGAAGCTGATGTCGTTGAGCGCGGTTTTGCTGCCCCAGGCTTTGTGAATATGGTGAAGAGAGAGATAGCTCATACCCGCTGTGCATCTTTGCAATAATAAGTGGGCTTACGCTAGCGGGGCGGAATGACGTTTTTATTAACGGTGGATGACGCTTGTAAGACAGGAAGCATCAGGCCTGGCCGGATGAGGGGGCAGACGGCCTGAAACGGCCAAATTTTCTATTTTTTATTATTGGTATGAATAAAAGTAAATCCTTTTCCCTGTGCTGGAATATTATAATTTCTGTCTCTTTTTTTAGTGCGCAAAATAGCACGCGAACGTTAAGAGTGCATGGTGTGGGATTCTGGCCCGAAGGTTTTTTTGCGGGAAATAGCTTTTTTTATTATTTGTTCTGATGATAAAGGTGGCTGTTGTGCCTATTTATATTCTTTTGCTGTTAGTGCTTAATAAGCCGGAAAGGTCAGTTTATCCTGATATTGAAATGAGTAGGGATAATCAGGAGGGCCTGTTTTTTGCGATTATTTTATCATGTTATTTTTTTACGATACGTTCACCTGCCCTTTTTTAAACGTATATTCTTTTTTAATGCATTTTAATAAACTATTTATTTTATGCTGTTGAGTGGCCTGTTAGTTGATTGCCTTATCGATTAATAAAATTTATCGAAATGATCATTTATTGTCACTTTACATTAATTACCTGCAGTCCACAGACTTCTTCATACTCTATCTTATTTAAAGAGGCCATTAAGACTCAGTATAACGATTCCCGTAAATTATATTGCGTCATTACCTGTCACTGAAATAGCGATTATTTCTGGTGTGGAAGACTTTGCTTTAAATAAATGGATGAGCAAAAGCAGCTGCCAGTGAGGCGACTGTTTAATTGTTTTTTATAAAAAGGAATTGCAGTGATGAAAAAAAACAGTTTCAGGCTGAGTGCACTGACGGTCTCCGTTATCGTTGGTATGAGTAGTGCTGCTTTCGCCGCCGGCGTAACGCCCGCCGTAAAAGATATCACCGCACTAAGCCATAACGGCCAGGGTCAGTACACCGGCGGGGGCTCAGTCTTTATTGGTGGCGATAACCTGACCGTGGTTAACAACACGCTGACCGGTTCCCGCTGGGTGAATATCAACCCGCACACGCCGGGATTTGAAGCCCTGCTGAACAGCAGCGGTTATAAAGGTTACATGGATGCCAGTGCAGCCAGCCTGCAGGGCGACGTAAATTATCTGATCAATGAAGACGATCAACGTGCACTGCACGGTGAACGTCAGGCCCATGCCGTCAGCCAGAACGGCTATTCGGTGCCGGTTGGCGTTGTTAACGGTCTGAAAATGGGCACGGCCGATCAGCGATATCAGAAAACGCAGTCCGTTACGCTTTACCAGCGTGATGCGGCGGGGGTTATCCAGTATAAGAAAAATGCAGATGACACCTTCGTGCTGGATCCGAGTGGCAATAAAATCCCTCTAACCGTGACCTCCTCCCTGGTACTTGATCGCAATTCGGATGTTTACCTCAAGCCGGTGACCAGCGTGGGCGGCGATTTTGGCCTGCTGAATGCGGCGATCTATTCTAAAGTGGTTAGCCTGCAGAATGATGTTACTGCGGCGGTTGCCGTTAACGGTGATCTGCAGGAGAACACCGGCAATCAGCGCGCCCGCGATGTGCTGGTAATGAAAAATACCACCATCGACAACACCCTGGATAAAGATGCCGTGCCCGTGGGCGCTTCCGGAATCAATGGTGACCAGCACGGTGATGAGCACACATATAGTGAGCGTCCGTTTGCCACCGGCCTGAGCATCAACAGCAGCAGCGTCAACCATCAGTTTGATAAAGACGGACAGGTCGTCTCGTCCGGCGTGTTGACTCATCAGGTCGCCAGTTCGGCCAACGTGGTGCTGGATAATGCCCAGATTACGGCAAAAAACATCGCCGCCGTACGCTCTGATGACAACAATAACGGCAGTCATCGTGGTGACGCCTACGACCGTTATGCTGATAAGCGTTCCACGGCAGTGGCGATTACCGGTTCTGGACTGTTTGTCTCTATCGCCAACCAGTCTACCCTCTCCGGTGGGGTAAACCATGCCGGTAATGCCCTGAGCCTGTCCGGCCATGCCAACCGTGTTGATGTGAATCATTCAACGCTCAATGGTAACGTCCAGTTGGATCATGACGGCTATCGCCCGACCATCACCGTGACGGTGGTGCGGGACAGCAAGACCGGCCATTACATCGCCAGTGGTGCGGCCGTGGCTAACAACAGCCTGCTTAACCGTGAGCATAACGGCACCACCCTGAACATCGCCAATAACAGCGTGGTTAATGGCGATATTACGGCTTCTGGCCAGACGGGGTACTTCGTACAACTGGTTGACGTGACGGCGTCGGATGCGCCGGTGACGCTGACCGGGGACGTGATCACCGGTTCCAGCTCGGCGACGGCGATTTACAAAAATGCTGTCAGCAGCGCTAATCAGACGCTGCTGGCCAACGCCGGTGCCGCCTGGACGCCAGCGACCGTTAACCTCAACCACAGTACCCTGAATGGCCGCGTGGCGGGTATTACCTCTGTCGCGCAGCCTGATTTCATTGTGGGGGGCACCGATGTGTTGTCCCGCCATCCGGATTTGAACGTCACTAACGGTTCCGTATGGAATGCAGCAGCAACGGCAGAGGGTGGCCTGGCAATCAGCGACGTGCACGATCTGAATCTCTCCGCTTCCACGCTGAACATGATCAACATGGAAACTGACAATGCGACACTGGGTGACCGTGGCCGCTATGAAGATGTCGGCGCAGCGCGCGTTGTGGTGCACGGTAACCTGATGCAGGGTAAAGACAGCCAGGGCAACAATCTGACATCACTGATTAATATCGGTAAGGCGGTGGCCGATCCGCTGCTGAACCTGGGCGGTGAGTACACCTATGGTTCGATGCAGGTGAAAGGATCTGCGCAGGGCTCCTACAAGCTGGCTATCGCTAACTCGGGCGTGGAACCCTACGTGAAACAGGGATATATCGCCGATCGCGGTGACAAAAATGCGGCCAGCAAGTACAACCCGCACAGTTTTGTTAACTATCAGGCCAGCGGTAGCAATGCCCACTTCTACGGACGCACCGAAATGGGTGTCTGGCAGTATGATGCGGTCGATCAGTTAAATGACAGCGTGCACAACGAACATAATGTGTACTTTAAAAATAATGGTCACCTGTCGAACAGCGCTGCTACGGCGTTAAGTATGGCGGCATCTCAGGTAAATGTGGCCAGCCTGGAAAATGAAGCGTTATCCCAGCATATGAAAGCCTCACGTCACGCGATGGACGATGGGGGTGTCTGGGTTTCTTACTTTGGCGGTAAGAGCAAAAATACCACCAGCGCAGGGGCAGACTACTCTCTGGATACCAACGGCGTCATGTTGGGTGTGGATAACCTCTTTGATGCCAAAAATGGCGGCAGCTGGTTAGCAGGCCTGGCGTTCTCTTCTGCACGTTCAGATATGAGCGTAATGAACAGCAGCGGCGACCTGGACAGCTACGGTGCGCAGTTCTATCTGTCCCGTCACTTTGACAATGGTCTCTTTGTCGATACCACCGCGCAGTTTGACCACTTCAGTAACAGCGGTGACGCCCGCACGCTGGATGGTCAGCGTTCACGTTCTGATTTCTCGGGCAACGGCTACGGTCTGGGTATGGCCGTGGGTTACACCTGGGCTGATAACGGTTACTTCGCAGAACCCTATATCAAAGCCACCGGCCGGACGATTGATGGTGCCCACTACACCATGAACAACGGGATGGTGGTCAACAGTGATGACTACAAATCGCTCCAGGGTGAGATTGGTGCTGACGTGGGTTACACCTTTGATATTAATCAGGGTTACATCAAACCTTATTTCCACCTGGCGGGTCTGAACGAATTTGCTGACAGCAATGAAGTGAAGCTGAATAACGTCACCATGAACAACAGCATTGATGGTGCGGCGGTTCAGGTGGGGGCAGGTGCCGAAGTGAAACTGATGAAGGATGTCGGTGGTTTCGCCAGCTTCAACTATACCAAAGGCGATGACATTGAGCGTCCGTGGCAGGCAAACGTAGGGATCAGTTACTCCTGGTGATTGCCTGTTAATTTTCCCCGCCTTGGGTCTGAGGCGGGGACTTTCCGGCTATGGATGGCAACTATATGATGAAAAAGGTCGTAGCGTCGGCGCATAAGCAGCAAGAGAAAGTCGTCAAAACTGTCTCACAAAGTAACCATGATGGCGGGCTCATTCCTGAAGAGCTGAGTGAATATGCTGACAGGCCGCTTTATATCCTGATCGCGCTGTGGTGCCGCCATCAGCATAAATGGATAGACCGCAAACAAATCTCCACCGCGTTTGCGATCACCGAACGCCGTGCTTCCTTCCTGATGTCTTACATTATCCGTAAAAATGAGATTATTCATTGCCAGACGCGTAAAACGAAAGCGAAGGGTTCACGCCATCTGTGTCATGAGATCCTCATTGAAAAGGTCTTTTTAGCGCCTGAAAACGGAAAAAAGACCCCTGAAAATCAAGCCAGTTCTAAGCGCCGTCCGCGTGAAAATACCTGTCGTCACGAAATGCGCTGGCTACTCAGCCGCGTAATATCCGGTAAATCATAACGTGATGTCAGGTGCGGTCCGTGAGTGCCTGACGTTGTGCTTTCCCTGCCACAGGTAACTGAGCGTGGCAAACAGGCACAGGGAATACCCCAGCAGCTCACTCCCTTCTTCCGCCATGTTTTTAACCGTACGGTTATAGCCTTCCAGCATCAGGTGTTCCCACAGTTGATGCATACCAAACAGACGGGAGAACACCAGGATGGTTAGCATGCCGGCGGCCATTACGCCCCATGCCGGGTGTGACATAAAGGCTGCCAGGCCAGCGACGATGCCGCGCGGTTGTCGCAATGCCTGAGCAAGGCAGGCCAGCGCCAGTGCCAGTGCAAACCAGAACCAGCTGCCGTGCGTAATCTTATCAAACAAAAAATCCAGCTCGCGGATCAACATGCAACTGAAGAAACCGCCTACCAGCACCATCACCGGGCGCTGTACCGGGGAACGCCAGGCACGGTGAAAGAACATCAGCGCGATCGCCGCCAGCATTGTTTCCTGAGCGATTTCCGTGAATGAGGTTTCATGGAGGGCATTGTTCATCCAGACAATATCAATAAATACCAGCCCCATCATGATACTGAGGAACAGGGCGGCCCCTAAGAATGCGAGTGTTTTATTTTTTATTATTGTTAAGTCAGTAGACATGTTGCCTCCCAGTGATTAATTGGGGGGCAATGATAGGGATGTTATCTGGCAGAACTAGCCATTTTATGCGGTTGTTGTTACTACCGCACATAATGTCACGCATTGCATGACTTTTAATATTAACCGGTTGTTATATATTGTATTTTTTTTCCTGTTTTTCAAACCACTCGCCAGCGACATGCCAGGGCGCATGCTGCAGCTGCGCGATCCCCTGTTCGATGACCTGGTCTGCCATCTGGTGCAGGGTGGCATTGCCGTCGGTTAACAGGCGAATTTGTACTCGTTTTTCAATCAGATAGACGCGCGCAAAATGCGGGTCGAAGTGAACAATGGAGCGCGTATTGTCGATAATATCAGCCAGCTTAATGGTCTGTGCATCGGCAGAGGCCTGCTGGGTATGGCGAAAATGGGCCACTTTGCGTGCCGTGCGGTTCTGCCCGGTGGTGGCACCTTTGTTGGTCAGCATCCCGACCAGCGATGCCACCCTTTCACCGAAGTGGGTGCGGATATCCTCCAGCGTACTGGGGGTATCCTCAACGGTATCGTGCAGCCATGCGGCGGCCAGCATCTCTTCATCGTCACTGACGCTGCGCACCAGTTCAACTACGGCGGCCGGATGCACTATATAGGGTTCATCGGTATACTTTCGTCGCTGCCCGGCTTCGGCATGGGCTTTACTGGCATAGCGCTGTGCCTGTTCTTCCAGTGTCTGCATATTACACTCCCTGATAATAAAGTTGCTTGCAAATATATAGTGCACTATTTATATTATGGCGATGACTACAGATAAAGATGACAAAAAAGCGGCGGATGCGCCACTGTTGCTCGATCAGCAGATGTGCTTCGCCCTTTACTCCGCTAACCTGGCGCTGCATAAGCTCTACCGTCAGCTGCTGGCTCCGCTGGAGATCACCTATCCTCAGTACCTGGTGATGATGGTGCTGTGGGAGCGTGATGACGTGACGGTATCGGAAATCGGAGAGCGGCTGTTTCTTGACTCCGCGACCCTGACCCCGCTGCTGAAGCGTCTGGAGACGGCGGGCCTGTTACATCGCCTCCGCTCCCGTAAAGATGAACGGCAGGTGGTGGTCACTCTGACCGACGCCGGGCGTGAACTGCGCATGAAAGCGCTGGATATTCCCGAGTCAGTCCGCTGTGCTTCGGCCTGTGAGCTGGAGACACTTCAGTCCCTGAAGGGCGAACTGGAAATACTCCGCGACAACCTTAACCGCTGACGGCGGTGAAGGTTGCGCATGATGCTATGCTTGAATCATATATATAGTACGCGATTTAATAGCTCGTTAAATAAACTAACAGGAAGCTCACCATGTCTTTAGAAAAAGTTGTATACCGTGCAAAAGCAAAAGCCACCGGTGGCCGTGAAGGCCGTGCGACCTCCTCCGACGGCGTGCTGGATCTCCAGCTTGGCCTGCCAAAAGAGATGGGCGGGGCAGGCGGTAACGTCACCAACCCGGAACAGCTGTTCGCTGCCGGCTACTCGGCCTGTTTCCTCGGGGCGATGAAGTTTGTTGCCGGGCGTGACAAACTGGCCATGCCAAAAGACGCGTTCGTAGAAGGCGAAGTGGGTATCGGCCCGTTGCCAACCGGTTTTGGCATTGAAGCCACGCTGAACATCCACCTGCCGGGCATGGACAGCGCCGACGCCCAGAAACTGGTTGATGCGGCTCATATCGTTTGCCCTTACTCTAATGCCACCCAGGGCAATATCGACGTGACGTTAACGATTATCAACTAACGCCCCTGACCGGGGTTACGGCCCCGGTTACTTCCCCTTCCCGGATCTTCCCTGTTCAGCGCCCCTCTGGGCTTAACCGTAAAATGCCTAAATTTTCGTTGTTCACAGACTAACGTCCCTGAGTATGGTTAACTATGCCCCCCAACTTTTCTTATCAGATTCCTCTGGTTATGAGCGGCCTTAAGGTTTATCGGCGTTATTACCGAACTCTGAGGCGGTGCCAGGGTCTGATTAGCGTTCAGATCGTGTTAGCACTCGTTTAGGTTACGCCAGGATTAAAGGTCGAATGAATTCTATTAAAATGTATTCCCAGCAAAAGTTGTCGCTGTTGCTGGCTTTCTACGTCGGACTGTTTTTGAATCTTCCGGTGTTTTATCGTCGATTTAGTCCCTTTTTCGATAAATTTCACATCATGCAGTGGCTGTCTGCGCTGGCAGAAGGGATGGCGGCCGTACTGCTGACGTTCTTCCTGTTTCGCCTGCTGTCGCTGGGTGGAAAATGGTTCTGGCGGATAACCGCCACGCTGCTGGTAGTGGTTTCCGTTTCTGCCAGTTACTACATGGCCTTCTTTAATGTGGTGATTGGCTATGGCATTGTCGCCTCGGTGATGACCACGGACACCGATCTGTCGAAAGAGGTGGTGGGTTACCACTTTATTCTCTGGATGGTGCTGGTCAGTCTGCCGCCGCTGGTGCTGATCTGGTGGAGCAGCCTGCGCATGACGCTGCTGGAACAGCTTAAAACGCCGGGCCAGCGCATAAAGCCGTTGCTGACGTTGCTGCTGGCCCTGCTACTGACCTGGGGGCCTATCCGCTATTTCGATAAAATCCAGAGCGCCAATGAGAAGATCACCAACGTTGATCTGCCGAGCTATGGCGGCGTGGTGGCACACTCCTATCTGCCGTCTAACTGGCTGAGTGCGGTAGGGCTGTTTGCCTACACCACCTATGATGAGCGGATGGACAGCGGAAACCTGCTCGATCCGGCGAAAAAATTCACCTATAACGCACCAGAAGGGCTGGATGACACCTACGTGGTGTTTGTTATTGGTGAAACCACGCGCTGGGATCATATGGGCCTGCTGGGCTACGAGCGTGATAACACGCCGAAGCTGTCGAAGGAGAAAAACCTGGTGGCGTTCCGTGGGGAGTCCTGCGATACCTCGACCAAGCTCTCCCTGCGCTGCATGTTCGTGCGCGAAGGCGGTACCATGGATAACCCTGGCCGCACGCTGAAGGAGCAGAATGTCTTTGCGGTGCTGAAGGAGCTGGGCTTTAGCTCCGATCTCTTCGCCATGCAGAGTGAGGTGTGGTTCTATAACAACACCGACGCTGACAGCTACGCCTTCCGCGAGCAGATTGGTTCAGAGAAGCGCAACCAGGGGAAATCAGTGGATGACATGCTGCTGATCCCGGAGCTGAAGGCCTCTATTGACGATCACCCTAAGGGTAAACACCTGGTGATCCTGCATACCAAAGGCTCACATTACTTATACTCTCAGCGTTATCCGCGCGAGTTCGCCCGTTACCAGCCGGAGTGCCTGGGCGTGGACGATACCTGCAGTAAAGAGATGCTGATCAACGCGTATGACAACTCGATTCTGTATGTCGATACGATGCTGGACAGCGTCTATGACCAGCTGCGCGATAAGAAAGCGATCGTGTTCTATGCTGCCGACCACGGCGAGTCCATCAGCGAAAACATGCACCTGCACGGAACGCCACGCAATATGGCGCCGCCAGAGCAGTTCCGCGTGCCGATGATTGTCTGGGCTTCAGATAAGTACCTGGCTGATCCGACGAACAAACGCGCCTTCGAACAGCTACAGGCAGAACAGAAGGCGGGCAAAACGCATCGTCATGTTGAGCTGTTTGACACCATTATGGGATGCCTGGGCTATACGTCACCGGACGGTGGGATTAAGCAGGCGAACAACTGGTGTGCGGACCCGAAAAAACCGTAACCGTTACAGGGGACGACCGGCAAAAGGTCGTCCCCTGAGCTCCCCCTTCTTTATTCCCTCCCTGATGCCCGGCGACGGGCCTGATGCCCGAGCGGCAAAAGACGCCTCCCTGCGCGCCCAGCCCCCTCAAACATGCTTACCCGCAGTGGTGGTTTACATCGCCAGGGTATGACGTTCTTACCGGCCCCTGCCGAATAATCTGCTGCCGCTCAGCCCTGGGGAACGGGGATTTATCGAGAAATCTCTCCTGTAAAACGGCATAAAAGCCTTATCCCACCTGCGATAAATCACTTAATTCGCGTCGCGTTTTTCTTATGACCGATTGTGGCTTGTTGCTCATTACTTATCTCTGCGTTGCAGCATTTTTATCTATAAGTTAGCTATATAGCCCACTTTATCGGGTAATAATCGACTTTTTGTGGATTATTTTTTGGGTTTTTTCCCGACGCGATGTGCTGCTCTGGCGACAGTAAGCCAGGGTTTAATGTGGTTAAGATCACATTTAATAACGTTTAACACTGGAAATGTTATTGAATTGTTTTTTTTATATTTGCTTGCTGTTTCTCACAGAAAGAGTAAATACCCGACACTTGTATTGACGTTCCCTGAAACTATTGACAAATTGAACCCTCAGTACAAAAGGTAAGGGGATTTGTCTGATAGTTTCATTTCGTCAGCATCTCTCTGATCCTGTCCTTTTGACTGATGCCGCAAGGCGCCACGCACAGACCACCTAAAAAAATTATCGGTCGGCGTGAATACCCGGCAACACATTGCCGGGTAACGCACACAACATCACATCACTACTGGAGCATAAGCATGAGTATTTCCCTGGCTAAATCCGGGATGCTGAAGGTCGGTCTCAGCGCCATCGCGCTGTTAATGGCTACAGGTGTTCAGGCGAAGACCCTGGTTTACTGTTCTGAAGGTTCGCCTGAAGGTTTTAACCCACAGTTATTTACCTCTGGCACCACTTATGACGCTAGCTCGCGTCAGATCTATAACCGTCTGGTGGAATTCACCATCGGAACCACGGAATTACACCCCGGGCTGGCGGAAAAATGGGATGTGAGTGCAGACGGGAAAACCTATACCTTCCACCTGCGCAAAGGCGTGAAGTGGCAGACCACCAAAGACTTTAAACCGACGCGCGATTTCAACGCTGACGATGTGGTGTTTACCTTCGAACGCCAGCTGGATAAAAACAACAAATATCACGGCGTTTCCGGCGGCAGCTACGAGTATTTCGAAGGCATGGACATGCCTGCGCTTATCAGCAAAATTGTTAAGGTTGATGACAATACGGTGCGTTTCGAACTTACCCGCCCTGAGTCACCGTTCCTCGCTGACCTCGGGATGGACTTTGCGTCGATCCTGTCAGCAGAATACGCCGACAATATGCTGAAAGCGGGTACCCCGGAAAAAGTGGATCTGAACCCGGTGGGAACCGGCCCGTTCCAGCTGCTGCAGTACCAGAAAGATTCCCGCATTCTGTATAAAGCGAACGCAGAATACTGGGGCACCAAGCCGAAGATTGACCGTCTGGTGTTCTCTATCACCCCGGATGCTTCCGTGCGCTACGCCAAAATGCAAAAAGGCGAATGTCAGGTGATGCCGTACCCGAACCCGGCTGATATCGCACGTATGAAGCAGGACAAAAATATTAACCTGCTGGAGCAGCCTGGCCTGAACGTCGGCTATCTGTCGTTTAACGTTGAGAAAAAACCGCTGGATAACCTGAAAGTCCGTCAGGCGCTGACCATGTCAGTAAACAAGAAAGCGATTATCGAAGCGGTCTACCAGGGCGCAGGGCAGGAAGCGAAAAACCTGATCCCACCGACCATGTGGGGCTATAACGACGCCGTTCAGGACTACCCGTACGATCCGGTCAAAGCGAAAGCGCTGCTGAAAGAAGCCGGTATGGCTGACGGGTTCACTATTGACCTGTGGGCGATGCCGGTACAGCGTCCTTACAACCCGAATGCGCGCCGCATGGCAGAGATGATCCAGAGCGACTGGGCGAAGATTGGCGTAAAAGCCAAAATCGTCACCTACGAGTGGGGCGAGTACCTGAAGCGTGCTAAAGCCGGTGAACACCAGACCGTAATGATGGGCTGGACCGGTGACAACGGGGACCCGGATAACTTCTTCGCCACCCTGTTCAGCTGCGCTGCGGCGAAAGACGGTTCGAACTATTCGCGCTGGTGTGACAAGTCGTTTGAAGACCTGATCCAGCCTGCACGTGCGACCGACGATCACAACAAGCGTATCGAACTGTACAAGCAGGCTCAGGTGGTCATGCACGATCAGGCCCCTGCACTGATTGTTGCCCACTCCACGGTGTATGAGCCGGTGAGCAAAAAAGTCTCCGGCTATGTTGTCGATCCGCTGGGTGGTCACTACTTCGCTCAGGTCGATATCAAGGAATAATGTTACGGGCCGGGCTGTCCGGCTCTGATAACTTTCCCCAGGGCCGGGTCTTCCCCGGCCCTTTTGCCAGGATGCAAACAGGTCGTCAAGGCGCAGTTCGCTGCGTCGCGGGTGGATGTCCCCTGCGGATATTCGCGCGCAAGATGTGAGCAATAATAATCCTGTCGGTTACGGCTGGCAGGAACTAAAAGAGAATACGGAATATGTTGCAGTTCATACTCCGACGCTTGGGTCTTGTTATCCCAACGTTTATCGGTATCACCCTGTTAACCTTTGCGTTTGTTCATATGATCCCCGGCGATCCGGTGATGATTATGGTGGGCGAGCGCGGTATTTCCCCGGAACGTCACGCCCAGTTAATGGCCCAGCTCGGTCTGGATCAGCCTCTCTGGCAGCAGTACCTCACTTATATCAAAGGCGTTCTGCACGGCGACCTCGGTATGTCACTGAAAAGTCGCGTACCGGTGTGGGACGAATTTGTCCCGCGCTTTAAGGCCACGCTTGAGCTGGGCATCTGCGCCATGCTGTTCGCCGTTGCCGTCGGTATCCCGGTCGGCGTGCTGGCAGCCGTTAAACGCGGTTCCATCTTTGACCATACGGCCGTGGGGATCTCCCTGACCGGTTACTCGATGCCGATTTTCTGGTGGGGCATGATGCTGATCATGCTGGTTTCGGTGCAGCTTAATCTGACCCCGGTTTCCGGGCGCATCGGGGACACGGTGTTCCTTGATGACACCATGCCACTGACCGGCTTTATGCTGATCGACACCCTGTTCTGGGGCGAACCCGGCGATTTCAACGATGCCGTGATGCATATGATCCTGCCGGCCATCGTGCTGGGCACTATCCCGCTGGCGGTGATTGTGCGTATGACGCGCTCGGCGATGCTGGAAGTGCTGGGCGAGGACTATATCCGTACCGCACGCGCTAAGGGACTGACCCCGATGCGGGTCATCGTGGTCCACGCGCTGCGCAATGCCATGCTGCCAGTCGTCACGGTGATTGGTCTTCAGGTCGGTACGCTGCTGGCAGGTGCCATCCTGACGGAAACCATCTTCTCCTGGCCAGGCCTGGGGCGCTGGTTAATCGACGCACTGCAGCGCCGCGACTACCCGGTTGTGCAGGGTGGGGTACTGATGGTGGCCACGTTGATTATCGTCGTCAACCTGCTGGTCGACGTGCTTTACGGCGTGGTTAATCCACGCATTCGTCATAAGAAATAAGGGGCCAACATGTCTGTTGTGGATCCAGGTAGCGTTAACGCTGCACCCAAGCCGATGACCCCGTTACAGGAATTCTGGCACTACTTTAAGCGTAACAAAGGCGCGGTAATCGGCCTGGTGTACGTGGTTGTGATGATTTTCATCGCGGTCTTTGCCAGCGTGCTGGCACCTCATGCCCCGGCGGAGCAGTTCCGTGATGCGTTGCTGAAGCCTCCGGCCTGGCAGGAAGGCGGTAGCTGGCAGTATGTATTCGGCACGGATGACGTCGGCCGTGATGTGCTGTCGCGGCTGATGTACGGTGCCCGCCTGTCGCTGCTGGTCGGCTGTCTGGTGGTAGTCCTGTCACTGATTTTTGGCGTGATTTTTGGTCTGATTGCCGGCTATGTGGGCGGCGCGGTAGACGCAGCGATTATGCGTCTGGTCGATATTATGCTGGCGCTGCCAAGCCTGCTGCTGGCGCTGGTGCTGGTGGCTATCTTCGGCCCGTCGATTGTTAACGCCTCGATAGCGCTGACCTTTGTCGCCCTGCCGCACTATATTCGACTGACCCGTGCGGCGGTGCTGGTGGAAGTCACCCGCGACTACGTCACGGCTTCCCGCGTGGCCGGAGCGGGTGCCGTGCGTCAGATGTTCATTAATATCTTACCAAACTGCCTGGCACCGCTGATCGTGCAGGCGTCTCTCGGTTTTTCCAACGCGATCCTCGATATGGCCGCGCTGGGTTTCCTGGGTATGGGGGCACAACCGCCCACGCCGGAGTGGGGCACCATGCTCTCCGACGTGTTGCAGTTTGCGCAGAGTGCCTGGTGGGTGGTCACCTTCCCGGGTGTTGCCATTCTGCTGACGGTACTGGCATTTAACCTGATGGGCGACGGTTTACGCGACGCTCTCGACCCGAAACTCAAACAGTAGGCGACGAGATGGCACTATTAACGGTAGATAAACTCTCGGTGCATTTCGGCGACGAAAAAGCACCGTTCCGCGCCGTCGACCGCATCAGCTATCAGGTTGAGCAGGGTCAGGTGGTGGGTATTGTCGGCGAGTCCGGCTCCGGTAAATCGGTCAGCTCGCTGGCGATTATGGGGCTGATTGATTACCCCGGCAAGGTGATGGCGGATAACCTGGTATTTAACCAGCGTGACCTGAAACGCATTTCGGAAAAAGAGCGCCGCCAGCTGGTGGGCTCGGACGTGGCGATGATTTTCCAGGATCCGATGACCAGCCTTAACCCCTGCTACACGGTGGGCTTCCAGATCATGGAAGCCATCAAGGTGCATCAGGGCGGGAATAAGCGTACCCGCCGTCAGCGCGCCATTGACCTGCTGAACCAGGTGGGGATTCCCGATCCGGCGTCCCGTCTGGATGTCTATCCGCATCAGCTGTCCGGCGGCATGAGCCAGCGCGTGATGATCGCCATGGCGATTGCCTGCCGTCCCAAGCTGCTGATCGCTGACGAGCCCACTACGGCGCTCGACGTGACGATCCAGGCGCAGATCATTGAACTGCTGCTCGATCTGCAACGCCAGGAAAATATGGCGCTGATCCTGATCACCCACGATCTGGCGCTGGTGGCCGAAGCCGCACAGCACATTATCGTGATGTACGCCGGTCAGGTGGTGGAAACGGGTAAAGCGGTGGATATCTTTAAGGCCCCGCGCCATCCGTATACTCAGGCGCTGCTGCGTGCGCTGCCGGAGTTCGCGGTGGATAAAGCCCGGCTGGCGTCACTGCCGGGTGTCGTCCCCGGCAAGTACGACCGCCCGAACGGCTGTCTGCTCAACCCGCGCTGCCCGTATGCGCAGGATCGCTGTCGCAGCGAGGAACCGCCTTTACGTGATATTGCCGGGCGTCAGTCCAAATGTCATTTCCCACTGGATGATGCCGGGAGACCTGCTTATGAAGCCTGAACACGATAAACCGACCCTGCTGATGCAGGCCATCGATCTGAAGAAGCACTACCCGGTTAAAAAAGGCCTGTTCGGCCAGGAGCGGCTGGTCAAAGCGCTGGATGGCGTGTCATTTGACCTGGAACGCGGTAAAACACTGGCCGTGGTGGGCGAGTCCGGCTGCGGTAAGTCGACCCTGGGCCGCCTGCTGACGATGATCGAAACGCCAACCGAAGGGCAGCTGTTCTACCAGGGACAGGATCTGCTGAAGCACGATCCGGAAGCGGAGAAGCTGCGCCGTCAGAAAATCCAGATCGTTTTCCAGAACCCGTACGGTTCCCTGAATCCGCGTAAAAAGGTCAGCCAGATCCTGGAAGAGCCGTTGCTGATTAATACCCAACTGAGCAAAGCCGAGCGCCGGGAAAAAACGCTGGAGATGATGGCGAAGGTTGGTCTGAAGACCGAGCACTACGACCGCTACCCGCATATGTTCTCCGGCGGCCAGCGTCAGCGTATTGCCATTGCTCGCGGGCTGATGCTGGATCCGGACGTGCTGATCGCCGATGAGCCGGTTTCCGCGCTCGACGTCTCGGTGCGGGCGCAGGTGCTGAACCTGATGATGGATTTGCAGCAGGACCTCGGCCTCTCCTACGTGTTTATTTCTCATGACTTGTCGGTGGTCGAACATATTGCGGATGAAGTGATGGTGATGTACCTGGGCCGCTGCGTGGAGAAGGGAAGTAAGGAGCAGATCTTCTCAAACCCGCTGCACCCCTATACTCAGGCACTGCTGTCGGCCACGCCACGCCTTAACCCGGATGAGCGCCGCGAGCGCATCAAGCTGACCGGTGAGCTGCCCAGCCCGCTGAATCCGCCGCCGGGCTGTGCCTTTAACGCGCGCTGCCGCCGCCAGTTCGGCACCTGCGTGCAGCTCCAGCCGCAGTTGAAGACCTGGGGCGGACAGCAGGTCGCCTGCTTCGCCGTGGATCAGGATGAAAATCCCGGCGCTTAACCCCTGCGGGCAGGCCGGAAGAAAAGGGCGACCCCGACGGCTTAACCTATGACCCTGGCCCGCCCCCTGCCGTTCACCGTATCGCGCAGGGGCCGGGCCGCTTTTCCGGCCCGCCCGCTGTTACACATCGCATAAAATCCTTAAGCAAAATGCATCATTCCCTAACCACTGCTATGCTGTATAAAAAGTCTCCTTATCTGTCGTACTTAAGCCGAATCTGCAGGCGTCGAAGATTCGGTCTGTCACAGGGGCTTTTGCAAGAGACTTGTGTCAGCTTTTCTTCATCCGGGAGAGGATTATGGGATAGTCTTGCCAGAAAAAAGGGGACGTTGTATTAAGCAGGGGTAAGCAGCAGAAAGATATTTCAGTGACAGGAAATAGCTTTTAATTAGCCTGTGCAAAATAATTAACTAAACCAAATAATCACTGTGTTGATATATAACTGTCGCAATGAATAATTGAAATCTATTGACGTGAATTAATCGTTCAACGCCTTTTATCTGGGGTATGAGATTAGTCTGAGTAATTCAAAATTTATATGTTATATTGCCGCGAAATCCTCCACCTTGCGCGATCATACTCATGAAAAGCTATGATGACCTGCAGCGTTTTAAAGAAAAAACGCAAACAAACCACATTGAATTCAAAGACATGTCTGAGCAGGTGCTGAACGCTGATACCACCAACTGGAGCGTGATCCGACAGTTGCTGAAAGAGGGCGCAGGGTCGGTTTTGGATAACAGTCAGCGTATTGACAGAGCAGCACCTCAGCCCGCCGATCCGGCCGCCTTTACGCCGCCTCTGGCCGCGTCTGAGCCGGCCACGTCGCATCTGCCTGTTCAGTCTTTTAAGGCGGTCGCACCCGCGTCTTCGGGGCGGGTGGGGGCTTCACTGCTGGACAGTATCTCTGCTTCATTGCCGCCTGCTGCCACGTCTCCTGCCGTGCCTGTCCCGGTGGCAGCCCCGGCTGACGGGGGCGATACCGCTCCCCTGCAAGCCATGCCGATCGCACAGCAAACGGCGGTATCCGGCAGTTCACTGTTAGCGCAGCTGGCTGCCCATGCAGCCCCTGCGGCACAGCCCGTGGCCGACATTGCATCGCCACCCTCAGCCGTTCCGACACCCCTGCATATTGCGCCAGCGGCCACACCGGCCATCGCGCCGCGCTCATCAGCGTCAGAGGCTACCGCTAATGTCAGTTTTAAGCGGCTGTTCAGCCCTGCTGCCACCCCGTCTTCCGCGTCGCTTCCGAAAGATATATTGCTACATCCCCTGCTGGAGAAAATCGCCTCATGCCGTTAGTTTGTGTCTGCTCACCGAAAGGCGGCGTGGGGAAAACCACCATGGCAGCCAATCTTGCTCATGCCCTCGCCCGTGGCGGCAGCAAGGTGCTGGCGATCGATTTTGACGTGCAAAATGCCCTGCGCCTGCACTTTGGTGTCCCACTGGCGGACAGCCGGGGTTTTGTCGCAAAATCTGCCGAAACCTCTGACTGGAGTCAGTCCATTCTCACCACCGGGGGCAATATTTTTGTCCTGCCTTACGGTGACGTGACGGAAGATCAGCGTCTCGGGTTTGAAGACAACCTGACCCGCGATCCTAACTTCCTGTCCCGTGGCCTGCACACGGTGCTGAACTACCCCGGGCTGGTGATTATCGCTGATTTCCCTCCCGGCCCCGGGCCGGCGCTTAAAGCCATGACGGCGCTGGCCGATATGCATTTAGTGGTGATGCTGGCAGACACGGCATCCTTGTCGCTGCTTCCGCAGATTGAAAAAGAAAAAATGATTGGTGGGGCGCTGAATCACCGGGGAGGTCATTATTTCGTCCTGAATCAGAGCGATAGCCGCAGAAATATCAGCCGCGATGTGACCGCATTTATGCAGCAGCGCCTTGGCGACAGGCTGATGGGCGTCGTGAATCGTGATGAAAGTGTGGCAGAAGCCAATGCGTCCCAACAGTCGATTTTTGATTTTAGCCCTGTCTCCGCCGCGGCGTTTGATATTGAGTTGATCGCTAAGCGCCTTGCTGCGCTGCTTGATATTAAAGTCGGTGACGGAGAACTGCATGCTCCGCTAAAGCCCCGTTAACGGCCGGATTATGACCAGGCAGGGAGGCCTGAATACGCGTAATCCGATTATGTTGGGATTGCCACGAATTATAACAATACATATTCAGGATGACTTATGAATAAAGTCCTCTTTTATCTCCTGCTGCTGGTATTATTCCCCGTCGCAGCCGTCATCGTGACGACACCGATGGATAGCGCTAAGCAATATATTTTTGGCTTAATCTCGATTGCTATTCTGTTTTTATTAGGTATTAGCAAAAGCAAAAAAATCACCATCGTGATGGTGATCCTCTCAGCGATGATGTCCACACGCTATATTTACTGGCGGGCGACGGAAACACTGCATTTTAATTCTGAGGTCGAAGCCATTCTTGGCATCGGGCTATTTATGGCCGAGCTTTATGTCTGGCTGATATTAATCCTCGGTTATCTGCAAACCTCATGGCCGCTGAAGCGCACCATTGAGCCGTTGCCCGACGATATCAGCCTGTGGCCTACCGTTGATGTCTACGTCCCCAGCTATAACGAAAGCCTGGACGTGGTACGTGATACGGTGCTGGCGGCACAGTGCATCGACTATCCGCGCGATAAGATCAAAATCTATCTGCTGGATGACGGTAAGCGCAGCGAGTTTGCCCGCTTTGCCGCCGATGTTGGCGTGGGTTACATCACGCGTGATGACAATCGCCACGCCAAGGCCGGTAACCTTAACCATGCAATGAAAATCACCAAAGGTGAGCTGATTTGCATTTTTGACTGCGACCATGTGGCAACACGCACCTTCCTGCAGGCCACCGTCGGTGCTTTCCTGAAAGATGAAAAGCTGGCCCTGCTCCAGACGCCGCACTACTTCTATTCACCGGATCCGTTTGAGCGCAACCTGAAAGCCGCCCGCGACATTCCGAACGAAGGGGCCCTGTTCTACGGCCCGGTTCAGCAGGGTAATGATAACTGGAATGCGACCTTTTTCTGTGGCTCCTGCGCGGTCATTCGTCGTTCAGCGCTGGAAGAGATTGGTGGGTTCGCGGTGGAAACCGTGACAGAAGATGCCCACACCGCGCTGAAAATGCAGCGTCTTGGCTGGGGCTCTGCCTTCCTCGCTATCCCGCTGGCCGCCGGTCTGGCGACCGAGCGTCTGGGTCTGCATATTGTCCAACGTACGCGCTGGGCGCGAGGCATGACGCAGATTTTCCGCGTCGATAACCCGCTGTTGGGTCGCGGGCTGAAATGGCAGCAGCGGCTCTGCTATCTCAACGCCATGCTGCATTTCCAGTTTGGCCTGCCGCGTGTTGTCTTCCTGACGGCGCCGCTGGCGTACCTGCTGTTCAATCTGAATATCATCCACTCGTCGGCAGGCCTGATCTTCGCCTACGTTCTGCCGCACCTGGTAATGTCGCTTTACGTTAACTCTCGTATGAACGGTCGCTTCCGCGCCACCTTCTGGGGAGAGATCTACGAAACCGTGATGGCCTTCCATCTGGTGATCCCGACCCTGTTAACGATGATTTCACCGAAGCACGGTAAATTTAACGTGACGGATAAAGGTGGCCTGCTGGACGTCGGTTTCTTTGACTTCAATATCGTGCGCCCGCACGTGATCTGCGCTCTGCTGTTACTGGTGGGCGTCGTGAGTGGCATTGTCCGGGCGACAGCGCATGACTACTTTGGCGTGGATCCCTACGTTATTGCGCTGAACGTCGGCTGGGCGACCTTCAGCCTGATTATTTTGATGGCAGCCATTGCCGTGGCGCGTGAAACCAAACAGGTGCGTAAAACCATCCGTGTTGATGTCAATCTTCCCGTGGTGGTGCACTACGCCAGTGGCATCTCATCGCGTTCAAATACCGTTAACCTGTCGATGGGCGGTGCGCAGATCGATGCGCCAGACTCGCGTCATGAGAAGGACGAGATTGAAGCCATTGACCTCATCCTGCAGTCCGGGGTGATCTCCATTCCGGTCCAGGTGATTGGTGCGGAGGATGGCGTTATCCGACTGCAGTTTGATGAGATGCCGCTGCCACGCCGTCGTGAGCTGGTTCGGGTGGTGTTGTCGCGCGCCGACGCCTGGATCCAGCCTGTGGGGCCTAAAGATAAACCGTTGCGTTCGTTACTGAACATTATTCGTACCGTGTTTGAGCTGTTCTGGCTGACATTCCAGGATCGGCGGGCAAGAAAAAAACGTCGGGCACAAGTGGAAGAGGATAGCGCGGTATGAAGCCACTCCTCCTCCGGGCATTGTGCCTGAGTACCCTGCTCACGCTGGGCAGCGCGCAGGCCGATCCGGGCAGCGTCACCCGCGACAGCAGCGCATTATCGGATATTCCGCCGCCGGCAGATGTGGGGGCTGAAGTCACGCCGCCAGCGGCAGACGCCGCTCCCCCGGCGCAGACCGACACCCCGGCCACGGCGACGGAAACCCCGGCCATGCCGGCACAGGCGCCTGCTGGCTCCCTGCCTGCGGAGACGTCTCCGCCGGCGGAGGGCCAGGCCGTAGCAACGGATCTGCCTGCCGGATCGGCGGAAAGCAGCCTGCCAGCGGGCGATGAAGCCGCGCTACCACCGGGCACCAACGAAGGCCTGCCTGCGGGCCTGCCGCCGCTGCCGGCCCCGGTCATGGACGAGGCTGAGACGCAGCCTGCCGTATCGCTCAATCAACCGCTTTCCAGCACGGTCAGCGTGGCGCAGATGGGCCAGAAGCAGGGGATCACGCTGACCGGGGGGCAGCTGCAATCCGGGATTGTTTTCACCCTGCCGACCGATGAAGTGGTCACCAATGCGCGCCTGAACCTGTCGCTGAAAGTGTCCCAGGCGCTGGCGGCGCGGAATACGTCGCTGCAGCTGATGCTGAACGGCCAGCCGCTGGGGACCCTGCCGCTGAGTGCCTCCGATCGTGCCAGCGAGGATTATCAGCTGGATATTCCGGCGGCGATGGTGGTGTCCAGCAATAACCTGAGCTTTAAAATTAACGATGCTGACCAGCTGCTGTGTGAGCGCGACAGCGCCCGGCAGTATCAGGTGACTATTCTGCCGAATACCACGCTGGCACTGGAAGGCCAGCAGCTGAATATCGGAACCAACCTGCGCAATTTCCCGCGTCCGTTTATTGACCCGCTGCGCATGAGCCCGGCCAGCGTAGCCATTATCTTTGGCAATGACATCACGCCGGGTGAAGTCAGCGCGGCGGCGATCCTCTCATCCTGGATGGGAATTCAGGCAGACTATCGCGGCATCAGCTTTCCGGTATTACGTGGCGCGCTGCCGGAGAAAAACGGCGTGGTGTTTGGTCACCCCGGTGAAAAAATCGGTAGCCTGACCTTACCGGAAAGTGACGGTCCCTCCCTGCATATGGTGAGTAACCCGGATAACCCGGTGTACAAATTGCTGCTGGTGACTGGCAAAACCGACGATCAGCTGCGTCAGGCTGCGTGGCGTCTTCTGCAGCCGATGACGGCAGATGAACCGTCGCTGGCCGTCACGCCGCAGAGTATGCCGCTGCGCAAGCCGTACGATGCGCCGCGCTGGATCAATACCGAACGTCCGGTACGTCTCAGCGAACTCCTGCGTAAGGATCAGAATCTGACCACCACAGGCATCTGGCATGATGCGCTGCGCGTTAACTTCCGTGCGGCACCCGATCTGTTTCTGTGGGACGGTGACAGCATTCCTGTCCAGCTGAACTATCGCTTCCCGTCAGAAAGCTGGATTGATGAAGATAACTCTCTGCTCAACGTCACGCTGAACGGAACCTTCCTGCGTAACCTGACAGTCAATAAGGTCGGCCTGCTGGAAAATATCTGGCACCGCCTGGGTGGGGATGCGCGCCAGGAGAAATATACCCTGAAACTGGATCCGTACCTGATTTACGGTGACAACCAGATGCAGCTCTATTTCAATATCAAACCTAAGGCCACGGCACCGTGCAGCGTGCTGACCAACAACAATATCAAGAGCCGGATTGAAGATGATTCGTTTATCGATCTGAGTCATACCCGTCACTTTACGTTACTGCCGAACCTCTCTTACTTTGTCGGAGCCTCGTTCCCTTTCTCGCGTCTGGCTGATTATTCTCAGACGGTACTGATGCTTCCTTCAAACCCGAGTAACGCCGAGATCAGCACGCTGCTGGATATGGCAGGCCGTTCGGGCAATGCAACCGGCGCCGCGCTGAGTCAGAACAGCGTCATGTTTGGTATTCCGGCTGCCGGTACGCTGCGTGGCCGCCTGGAAAACAGCGATATTCTCTCGGTTTCCACCCTGGCACAGACCAGTTTTAACCGCGAGTTGCTGGCAGGCTCACCGTACGAACTGAATAATCATACCCTTGGCGTTAAAGTGCCGAATATGCTGGATAACCTGCGTAGCTGGCTGACCGGTAACTGGTATCGTCAGACGCTGGACGCTGACCGTTACTTCTCGTCGAACGAAGACTGGCGCGGTTTTATCAGCTACCGCTCACCGTGGAACAGCAGTCGTCTGGTGGTGATGACAGTCGCGACCGATGATAACCAGCTGGCGCGACTGCATAACGACATGACCTCATCACGGATTAACGCGGGTATCCGGGGGGATACGGCGATCATTACCGATGAGAATGGTATCCGCAGCTTTAGCGTGGGCGCTCAGTTCCCGAGCGGGCAAATGCCCTGGTACATGATGGTTGTATGGTATGCCAACCAGCATGCCGTGTTGCTGGCGTTACTGGCGCTGTTCTGTGCCACCCTGGTGGGACTCAGCGCCTGTGTTCTGCTGAAGCGCCATGCATGGCGTCGTCTGCACCCGCAGGATCATTCCCGTACCTCTGGCGAGAAGAAAGAATAATGAAAACAACACTCACCCCCTTAACCGCCAGAATTCGCCAACGCTGGATGTTTGGCAGCGGCCTGGTGCTGTCGGTGATGACGTTCCCGCTGCTGGCCGCAGAGAACAATCCCGCCGTTAAGGCGCTGTTTGACCAGGCAAATTACTGGCATCAGAAAGCGCATGATGAGCTGGCCCGTGATGCGCTGAATAAAGTGCTGATGGTGGATGGGAACAACGCCCAGGCATTGTTCCTGATGGCGCTGTGGTCTCAGCAGGGCGGGGATGGTGCGGCCGCGGCCAAATGGCGCGCGCGGCTCAGTCAGGTCTCGCCACAGGATCCGCGACTGTCAGAACTGGACGCAGCCCGTCAGATGCAGACTATCCCGGCGGCGCAGCTGTCTCTGGCCCGACAACAGGCGCGCAGCGGCAATACCGCGGCGGCCCTGCAGACCTGGCGCAACACCTTCAGCGGGAATACGCCACCGGCCAGCGTGGCGGCGGAGTATTACCTGACCATGGCCGGTGATCGCACCCTGCTGCCGCAGGCGGTGGACAACCTGCGGCAGTTCGTGGCGCAGCACCCGCAGGATACCGGCGCGAAGCTGGCGCTGGGCAAGGCCCTGACCTGGCAGGAATCAACCCGCCGTGAGGGGCTGCAAATGCTGGAAGGACTGGCGGGCGGCAATGCCGACGCCGATCGTTCCCTGCGTCAGGCGCTGCTGTGGCTGGGCCCGCAGTCGGGCGATGCGCCGCTGTATCAGCACTACCAGCAGCGCCATCCGCAGGATACGGCGGTGATGGATCACTTCCGGAAAAACGTCGGCGGCGCGGCCAAAGGTGAGGGCTTTAACGCCCTGAACAGCGGCGACGTCAGCGGCGCACAGACCGCTTTCGATCGGGTGCTGCAAACCAACCCGGAGGATGCCGACGCGCTGGCCGGACTGGGCTATGTGGCGCAGCGCAGCGGCGACTATGCCAGAGCGGCAGACTATCTGGAGCGTGCAGCGAAGCTCGGCGGCAGCAACAGCGAACAGCGCCAGCAGCAGGCAACCGATGCCCGCTTCTACGGTCAGTTAGCCGCCGCCCAGCAGGCGATGAAAGCCGGGGACAGCGCGCAGGCTTTAAGCCTCAGCGCGCCGTTAACCCAGGCAGCGGGCGAGAAGGGCGTGGCAGCGAAGCTGTTCCGTGCTGACGTGCTGCGCCGTAATAATCAGCTGGATCAGGCCGCGCAGACCTACCGTGACGTGCTGTCCGGCGATGCCGCTAACCGTCCGGCGAAAGAGGGGCTGTTCTACGTGCTGCGGCAGCAGGGTAACACCGCCGAAGCTAACACACTGCTGGCCTCTCTCCCGTCCAGCGTACGCGAGGCAGTGACGCCGCGCCCGGTGGCCACCAGTGAACCGGTGCGCCGTGACGCGAAGCAGGCGCTGGCGGCCGGCAACCCGCAGCGGGCCATTACGATCCTGCAGCAGGGCATGCAGCGTTTCCCGGCCGACGGCTGGCTGCGCCTCGACCTTGCGCGTATTTATCAGCAACAGGGCAATACCGCTGCGGCGGCAGGCGTGATGCAGCCTGCTTTCCGCAACGGTGCCAGCAGCAATGAAGTGTATGCGGCCGCGCTGTTTGCCAGCGAAAGCGGGGCCTGGGGGCAGGCGCAGAGCCTGCTGTCACGCATTCCGGCCCGCAGTCAAAACGCAGAGATGCGCGCGCTGACCCAGCGTGTGAACTTCAACCAGCAGATGTCCGTGGCGCAGCAGTATCTGGCCCAGGGCGCCAGTGCGGCGGCGGCCAACACGCTGAAAGCGCTGGCGGCGAACCCGCCGCAGAATCCGGCGGATGCGGGTAACCTGGCGAAAGGCCTGGCACAGGCGGGCGATATGACCACGGCGGTCTCCGTTGTGCGCGCCAGTATGCAGCGCGGTGTGCAGGGTAACGCCGGTGACTATGCGGCCCAGGTGGCGGTACTGAATCAGGCGGGACTGGGCGGTGAAGCGCAGGCCTTCCTCAGTAACCCGGAACTGCAGTCACGCAGCACCAGCGCCCAGCTGGCGGGGATCCGTAACGGCGGGATAATTAATGAAGTGGATGAACTGCGTGAACGCAAACAGTATGCGGCGGCCTACGATAAGCTGATCGGCGCCCTGCAGAAAGATCCGCAGAATTCCGACCTGATGTTTGCCATGGCGCGCCTGTACCAGTCCGGCAAGATGAACAAAGAAGCCGCAGTGGTGTACGACTACCTGATGACGCGCGACACCGACACTCAGGATGCGCGCGAAGGGGCGATTAACACCGCGCTGGCGCTGAATGATGTGCCCAAAGCTCGCGCTCTGGCCAGCGGCCTGCGCGGCGAGCCGTCGCCGGAACGCCTGCTGTTGCTGGCGCGGGTTTCCGAAGCGGAGGGCGATCATCATCAGGCCCTGAGCTATCTGCGCACCGCCAAAGGTAAGATGATCGGGCTGGACGGCAGCCGTGTCGGCAGTACCGCCGGCATTGGCGGCCTGACGCTGTCCGATAACCCCTTTATCAACCGCACGACGATGTCGGTACGCAAATCACCGTCGGTGTACGGCAATACCATGCCCTGGCAGCAGGCGCCGGATGCGCGAGACTATCGTGATATTGACGGGGCTGAAGGCGGGCTGACCCTCGTCGGCGGCGGTACTGAAGCCGCGACCCGACAGAATCAGACGCTGCATCAGATTGACACCATGATGGATGAGCTGGAGAAAGATACCGGCACCTGGATGCAGGGCGGCATTCAGATCCGCGGTCGCGACGGCGAGAACGGCCTGAGCAAGCTGACCGAGGCGAAAGCGCCGCTGGTGTGGTCCAGCTCCCCGCTGGGTGACGCCCGCTTTGACTTTACCGTGACACCGATGACCCTGAGCGCCGGCAGCGCCAGCGGTGATGCTTATCGCCGTCTTGGCACCGGGGCGGCCGGAGTCGCGGTCGCTAACCTGATTCAGAACATTAAAAATGAACAGACCAGTTACAGCGGGCTGACCGCGGCGGAGAAAGCGACGTTTGATGCGGCTAATCCGGGCGTGGGCGCGGCGCTGACGAATCTTACCGGTATCGATAGCGCGGACTACAATCCGTTCACCAACAGCGGCGTCAGCAACTTACAGAGCCTGAATAATAACGCGACGCTGGCGAAATACCTTGCGGCTTCTTCGCGTAAGGTCAATGTTGATACGGCATCGTCATCGTCGACCGACTCGCAGACGGCCTCCGGCGTGGAGCTGAACCTGGCGTTAAGCGGCGACAGCTACAGGATTGACCTCGGCAGCACGCCGCTGGGTCAGGATCTCAGCACGATGGTCGGCGGTGTGAAGTGGGCACCGAAGCTGACGGACTATCTGACCCTGATCCTCACCGGCGAACGCCGTGCGGTCACCGACAGTCTGCTCTCATACGTTGGGGTGAAAGATAAGTTTTCCGGCAAGAGCTGGGGTCGCGTGACCAAAAACGGCGGTAACGCCATGCTGAGTTACGACGATGGCGATGCCGGATTCTATGTCGGTGCCGGGGGGTACAGCTATGTCGGGGAAAACGTGGCCAGTAATACCTCGTTAATGGGTAACGCCGGCGCCTATGTGCGTCCGTTTCACTTTAACGATCGCGAACTGAAAACCGGCATCAACATCAGCTGGATGGACTTCTCGAAGAACCTCAGTAACTTCAGCTACGGTCAGGGGGGCTACTTCAGCCCGCAGAACTATATCAGCGTATCGTTCCCGGTAGACTTCACCCAGACCTATGACGATCTGAGCGTAAAAGTGGGCGGTTCGGCGGGTTATCAGTCCTATACCCAGGATCGCAGCGCGTACTTCCCGAACAACAGCGATTACCAGTCACTGCTGGAAGATGCTGTGACGGCAGGTTATGCCAAAGAGGCGTACTTCAGCGGCGGCAGCAAGAGCGGTATCGGCTATAACCTGCACGCGGGTGCGGATTATAAGATCAACAAAGACGTCACCATCGGCGGTCAGTTGGGCTATGACACCTTCGGCGACTATAACGAAAGTACAGCGCAGCTCTACTTCCGCTACATGCTGGGAGGCAAATAAGCATGAGTCAGTTACAGGAACGCACCCTGCAGTATTACCGTCAGCAGCAGTACCAGCCCGGCTGGTTTGATCTGCTGAGCGTGATGATCAACGGGATGCTGAATAACGCCGGCGAGCAGGAAAGCCAGGCGTTTTTACGCCAGATGGGCGATAACCTCGCCAGCCGTTATCCGCTGGCTACCATCGCGACCGTGGCGGATCTGGAAGCACAGATCAATCTGGTACTGGGGCAGTTTAACTGGGGGTTTGTGGATCTGCAGCCTTCAGATACCGCGATCGTGATCGATCATCTGGCGTTACCACCGGGTGATGGCATTATGCCGGATCGCCAGTGGCGGCTGGCGCTCGGTGCGGTTTTACTGGGCCTGTATGCCCGTTGGCTACGCGTTCAGGGAGGCGGTGAGAACGTCGCCCTGACCTGTGAAGAAACCGGTGAAAGTTCACTGCGTTTTCACTACCAGAGGTGAGAAATACCATGATGGCAATGTTCAGGGCAGGCATCATCCTGCTTGCGCTGGTGCTGGGCCTGTCTCAGGCCAGCGCCGCAGAGGGCTGGGGTACGTTTAAAACACGTTTTCTGACTTCTGAAGGCCGTATTCAGGATACGGGCAACAACAATGTCAGCCATACGGAGGGGCAGGGTTATGCCATGCTGATGGCGGTGTATTACAACGACCACACCACCTTTGACCGCCTGTGGCGCTGGACGCAAACCCATCTCAGTAACCCGAAAAATGACCTGTTTTACTGGAAATATATTCCGGGGAACGCCGATCCGGTCAGCGATAAAAACAACGCCTCTGACGGCGATGTGCTGATCGCCTGGGCGCTGCAGAAGGCCGGGGAGAAATGGCAGGATCAGTCCTATTTACAGCATTCAGATCGCATTCAGCGGGCGATTATCGCCCATAACGTGATCACCTTTGCGGGCCGCACAATCATGCTGCCCGGCGCGCAGGGCTTTAACAAGACCAGCTATGTGGTACTGAACCCGTCCTATTTTATCTTCCCGGCGTGGCGTGATTTTGCCCGGCGCAGCCATCTGAAAGTGTGGAATACGCTGATCGACGACGGGGTCGCCCTGCTGTCTGAGATGCGCTTCGGGGACAGCGCGCTGCCGCTGGACTGGGTGGCGATGAACGCCGACGGGTCACTGGCTCCGGCCACGGCCTGGCCACCGCGCTTCAGCTACGATGCAATCCGTATTCCGCTTTATCTGTACTGGTATGATCCCGCGTCGTTACAGCTGGTGCCGTTCCAGCGTTTCTGGATGAACTTCCAGCGCCTGCAAACGCCCGCCTGGATTGATGTCATGAGTAACGATAAAGCCCCTTACGCTATGGCGGGGGGACTGCTCGCCGTGCGCGATCTGACGCTCGGGGAAACGGGTTATCTGAATGATTCGCTGAACAGCGACGAGGACTATTTTTCAGCGAGTCTGCGGCTGCTGACATGGCTGGCGTTTAAAGACCACTAAAGAGCGGGAAAACCGTCACAGGGGCCGGCCAGAAAAGAAGGCCGGCCCCTGTGACGGGTCAGAAAGTCTAACGCCCCTGACCTGGCTGTCCGGGGCCGGCCTCTTGCGCTGCACAGGGCAAACGTCCCTAAAGCGGATAGGCCACCCAGTCTCCACCATTCAACCTGATCCAGGGTTTGCCCTGATACATCATCACCACCGCATTATCATTTTCGGAAATCACCGGCGTCTGCGGCAGGTCGGCAGTCAGCGTAGCCATGTTCACGTTAGCCGCATTAAATACCTGCCCATCCACCACGCGGGAAATCAGCTCAGAGACCGCCAGCAGGCTGGTCGGCGTACTGACATCAAGCGGCTTACCGGCATGAGGGGCCTTCATACCGACAAACTTGATACCCACCGGAACATGGGTAATCGACGGGCTGGGGATATCTCGCAGGCCGGACATCTGCATCCGGTCGCCTTCCAGCGCGGCACCGTGCTCCGGCACCACCAGCACCATTACCCGGCGGCCAGATTTTTCCAGGTTGGTCAGGAATTCATCCAACTGGTCGAAGAGCAGTTTTGCGCGCGGCTGCCAGGCGGCGGTTTTACTGCTGCCCAGGTCGCGCGTACCGTCGTGCAGCGGGATCAGGTTATAGAAGGTCGCGCTACGGGTATCGCTGCTTTTTTGCCGATCGTCCAGCCAGCGCTGCATCAGCTGCGCGTCGTTAAACACCGGTTCGCCGTCGAAAGAGGTCAGCTCGGGCTTAATGCCGGCTTGTGACATCAGCGGTGCCTGCAAATTACCGTCCTCACGCAGCTCCTGCAGATAGCCGCCAAACACGCCGGGATGGTCGAGCATCAACTGCTGCTTAAAGCCCAGTTTCGCCAGGTTATCGAACAGATAGCAGCGCTCATCGGCGGGCTTGTACAGGTCGCTGTGCGAACTCTGGCCGCAGCTGGCGCGCAGCAGGCGGATCCCCGCCGGGCCGCTGTAGCCGGTGGCGGAATTATAGTTATTCAGCACCACGTCGAAGTGCTGCCACAGCGGATGCTCGCGCAGTCGGGCAAACTCCATATCAGACCATGCCAGCGAGCAGATATTGATCACCAGAATATCAAATGGCGCAGCGTCGGCAGGCAGCGCGTCCGGGAACGGCGTGATACGCTGTTTTTCGCTGTTATAAAAGGCGTTGAGATGAGCCGTCAGATTCGCGCTGGTCGGTGGCAGCGTCTCTTCCATGCCGCTCACCGTCTCCTTCTTCGCTGCCGGCGTAACATTCGCCGCCGCCGGCGGTGCGGTTTCCCGGGTCGGCAGCAGGCTAAAGGCCGGGCCGGCAAGGTTTACCACGTTGACCCAGAGTAAAAACAGAGACACCACCACCGTCACCCTGATCCACTGGGCAATAAAGAGATACAGCACCAGCAGCACGAAGGCACCGCCCACCATCTGCCAGTTAATAAAGCGGATGGTTAAATCCAGCAGATAGTCGGCAGAGAAGCCTGCCAGCTGGCCGCCCTGACTGAGCAGCGTCTGCAGGCCCGGTAACCAGGTGTCATGCCAGAACAGCGCGATGCCGATTGGAATAGAGAGCCCGTGGCGCAGGCGATGCAGCCTGAGTGACGGCATCGGCATCAGCAGCCAGGCGAGAAAAACCAGATTCGTCAGCGCATGAAAATTCAGATAGCCGAACCACAGCAGCGCAAACTTAAGCAGAAAATAAAAGTTCCAGCCACCCAGCCCGCGCCAGTTGCGCCATGCAGACGGCGTTGCCGGAGTTTGAGAGTCACGATCGGTCATCACTTTTTGGTATCCGAACCAGAGGATTTACGCCGCCACGTCCCTTCATATTTAAGAGAGCGGGGAGGAAGAACGCGGTGTAACACACCGTGCCATTGCCTGGGCAGCCAGCGGGTGTAAAGCGGTTTTAACAGTAATAAAACCAGTAGCAGCAGAATGGTGATCTGCACGCCATCCATTAACGTCATGGTTGATCCTCTCTGTCTGCAGGGGGCGTCAGCGTGATCGCCTGCGGCACCAGGCGAATGTCTGGCGAAGCCGGGGCGGCCGGAGGGGCATCAGGGAGATCACTCCCGGTTGCAGGCGCATCACGCCAGGCGCTGGGCACCATGCCATTGATTTGCCGGATTTCAGAGAGGATTTGCAGATCCTCGAACCACACCATACGGTTGGTAAAAATCTCGTCATGCGGCAGATGAAAAATATAGTGCAGTGCGGTATCCAGATCGTTGTAACGACAGGAGGAGAGGAAAAGATAGAGCCGGTCTTCAATGCGGGTGATCAGGTCACCGTAGCGCCGGGGCTTACACAGCGTTAGCGCCTGTACCGGGCTGAGTTCCGGCACCGGGCGTAGCGCAATGAGCAGACCTTTTCCGTTTTCCGGCAGCATGGTGTTGTCGATCAATCTTTTCACCGAACGGCAGAAATGCTCC
This sequence comes from Erwinia persicina, assembly GCF_019844095.1. Taxonomy (NCBI): domain Bacteria; kingdom Pseudomonadati; phylum Pseudomonadota; class Gammaproteobacteria; order Enterobacterales; family Erwiniaceae; genus Erwinia; species Erwinia persicina. Next base: position 109,711 of record NZ_CP082141.1, read on the forward strand.
AGTGGAAGATAGCCTTTTTCCTGCAAGGGTTGCATGGATTTCAGGAGAATACTGAGGTCCGCAGGCACATGACGATTATAGTGCTGCCCCTGTAAACCTTCGATGGCGGTCAGAAAGCGCGACAGGGTGGCATTAAAGGGGACGATGGCGTTGACGCCGCACGCCAGCAGCAGGCGTTCATCGCTGTAGCGCAGGGCCGTCTGCATTTCGCGCACCACAATCTTCAGGGCGCTGCCGCGCGTGCGGCGCAGTCCGTGAATATCGCCTGCCAGCGTCGCCACCTGGTCGTTATGACTCAGCGTAAAGATGATGGTGGCGGCACTGGCCTGCTGCGCCCGGCTTGCCAGCTGGCTGTTATCTTCAAACAGCGTCCATGCACTGGAGAGGGGGGGCGCACCTTCAAGGGCGCTTTTTTCAGCCAGATACTCGTTTTCATCATTCAGTGTTAAGGGCGTATTGTGATCGGTTTCATTAATCTGAATGAACGCCTCGTCATGTAAAGTGAGACGTAGCGCACGATCGGCCAGCATCCCACTTTTATTACACCACCAGTTAATTCGGTAATTCCAGCTGTCCTGTTGCCATTCAAGATGTGATAATCCTTCTAAATGACGATAACGCGTTTGTAAATCACTGCGCAGGGCATTTAGGCCAGCCCCGGATGTGATAATCAACAGCGTTGACTTTCGCACGGTTAACCATTTTTGCATTTCCCTCAGCCAGCGATTTAATTCTGCTGAAGATAACTTTTCCCATGTACTGAATGCTGTGTAAAATATCAGTAAGCGGGGTTTGTTGACCAGGGTTCGGGACAGATCTTCCATTAAGTCCATTAGCGCTTCCGCCGTTTCAGGCAGAGAGAATAACGGGATCTTGTTGGGGCCGCCCTGGGGTGCAGGCGAGAGCAGACTTTGCGGTTTATCCGCGCTACTGATCAGGGTCAGAGCACGTTGCGAGGCGATTGTCTGGCGCACCAGCCGTCGTGCATCTTCCTGACGGTTAACGGTTATCCAGTAACAGCCGGGCGGTTGCATCAGCGCTAATTCGTGTTGAACCTGTCCCAGCCCTAAGGTATATGAAATCGTCATAAGATACTGTGCACCAGGGATAATCCAGCGGGGTGATAGTCTGGAAAAAAAAGCGTACCAATTGTTATGCTGTAAATATACATTACTACTTAACACGTTTCAGTGAATCATTTATATCGTGCTCATCTTTTATGCGCTAAGTATCCCAGGATAAGTCTCGTGCCTTACTTTTTCAGCCAGTAATGCTTTTTCCGCTACGGTTCCCCGGTGCGTGGCACATTTTTAAATCTTCAACCGGATAACTTCATATTAACAAACCGGCAGTACTCTGCATAATGACTGGAAGAGATGAATAAAAATCAGCGTCCTGCTTTATCCCATGAGCGCGAACAACCCGACGATATCAGCGCGTTGAGTGAGGCATTTTCACTCGGGGCATTCCGTTATATCGATATTGCCCGTCATGAACGACTGGCCGAAATTTATATCCGTTGGCCGTTACTGAGCGAATTGGGTTCACCGCAAAAAAAGGAGGGATAATGCCGATCGTTGCCTTGTCGGGACTTCGCGGGGGCGTGGGAACCACCTCTGTTACGGCTGCGCTGGCCTGGGCGCTCAATCGTCTGGGGGAAAGGACGATGGTCATCGACTTTTCGCCCCATAACCAGCTGCGGGCTCACTTTAATACGCCGGTAACGCACTCGCGAGGCTGGGCACACAGCGATCGTCAACAGCAGCCCTGGCAGCAGAGTGCGATGCGCTATACCGAACAGCTCGACTTCATTCCATTCGGTGACCTCCCGGCTGATGAAAAACAGAATGTTATGCATCAGCCCGAAGCGTTACTGACGCCGTGGGCTGCGCGTCTGGCTGCCCTGCGCAAAACGTATCGCTGGATACTGCTGGATATGCCGGCAGAGCTGCCCCGGCTCAGCGACACGCTGCTCGCTCAGGCCGACCACAGCCTGGTGGTGCTGAATGCTGATGGCAACGCTCATCTTCGCCTGCATCAAACCATTTTCCCGCCAAATACCCTGTTTCTGCTTAACCAGTTTAGTTCCCTTAGCAAGGCGCAGCAGGACTTGCATCAGCTGTGGTTGAGTTCACTGAAAGGAATGGTGCCATTATTGATCCACCGTGATGAAGCCCTGGCCGAAGCGCTGCTGTGCAAACAGCCGGTGGGGGAATATCGTCCCCTCAGCCTCGGGGCGGAGGAGATCGCGACGCTGGCAACCTGGTGTCTGATCAATCTCACAGGTAAAGCGGCATGAGCCCACTTCGCTGGCTTCTGATCCCTCCGGTGTGGCAGGCATTACACCAGCGATATGGTCAATACCGCCACCATCGTACACCGGTGCTGACGGCCTCGCTCCAGTGTCTGCTGGTGATGCTGGGCTGGGCATTACTGCGTTTTGAATCCCCTGAATGGCAGTCTGTCCGTGCCCGTCGCCGTGACCTCTACCCGCAGGTTTCGCCAGAACGCCCCCGTCCGGCTGATCTGCTGCGTTACCTGGTGCAAAGCCTGTGGTTGTTGCTGTTTATTCCGCTGGACGCCTCGCGGCGCAGCGAGCGCCAGCGATTGAATGCCTTTCGCCCGCTGGCCCGCTGGCGTAAACGATTTTACCGCTGGCTTGAGCGTTTACCGCAGCGGGCGCAGCGCAACAGGCTGGAAAGTCGCAGTGAGCGCTGGTTAAGCCAGCTGCACCCGCTGCTGCGTAAGGGGTTGTTTAGTGTGGCGGTGCTGGTGGCAACCGCGCTGGCTCTGCTCTGTATCTCCCAGCCTTTCGACATCTGGACGCAGTTTATTTTTGTGCTGGTGCTCTGGAGTGTGGCGATGGTGGTTCGTCGTATTCCTGGCAGACTGCCCACCATGATGATGATTGTTCTGTCGCTGACCATCTCCTGTCGTTATCTGTGGTGGCGCTATAACGCTACCCTGAACTGGGATGATCCCCTCAGTCTGACCTTCGGTCTGCTGCTGGTCGCAGCTGAGACCTACGCCTGGGTGGTGTTGCTGCTGGGGTATTTTCAGAGTCTCTGGCCGCTGAACCGTCAGCCGGTGTCGATGCCGGAGGATATCAGCAGCTGGCCGACCGTTGACCTGCTGGTGCCGACCTATAACGAGCCGTTAAGCGTGGTGAAACCGTCCATTTATGCGGCGCTGGGTATCGACTGGCCCCGGGATAAGCTGACCATTTATCTGCTGGACGATGGCCAGCGCCCGGAATTTCGAGAATTTGCTGAAAGCGTGGGGATTCAGTACGTCGCCCGTGACGTCCGCGATCATGCCAAAGCGGGTAATATTAACCATGCCCTGCGTACCGTCTGCCGCAGTGAGTATGTGGCGATTTTTGACTGCGACCACGTGCCGACGCGCTCATTCCTGCAGACGACCCTCGGCTGGTTTATTAAAGATCCCAGACTGGCCATGTTGCAGACCCCGCATCATTTCTTTTCGCCGGATCCCTTCGAGCGCAATCTTGGCCGCTTTCGCCGTACCCCTAACGAAGGCACCCTGTTCTACGGCCTGGTTCAGGACGGGAACGATGTCTGGGATGCCACCTTCTTCTGCGGCTCCTGTGCGGTATTACGCCGGACGGCTCTGGATGAAATTGGCGGCATCGCGGTGGAGACGGTCACGGAAGATGCTCACACCTCCCTGCGCCTGCATCGAAAAGGCTACACCTCGGCCTATATTCGTATTCCGCAGGCCGCCGGACTGGCGACGGAGAGCCTGTCGGCGCATATCGGCCAGCGCATCCGCTGGGCGCGCGGCATGGTGCAGATTTTCCGCCTCGACAACCCGCTGTTTGGCAAAGGCCTGAAGCTGGTGCAGCGTCTGTGCTACGCCAACGCGATGCTGCATTTCCTGGCGGGGATCCCCCGGCTGATTTTCCTGCTGGCACCGCTGGCCTTCCTGCTGTTCCACTCGTTTATCATTTACGCCCCGGCGCTGGCCATCGCCATCTATGTGCTGCCGCATATGCTGCACACCAGCCTGACCAACTCGCGTATTCAGGGGCGCTGGCGTCACTCGTTCTGGAGTGAAGTCTATGAAACCGTACTGGCCTGGTATATTGCCCGACCGACCACTGTGGCGTTGCTCAATCCGCATAAAGGGAAATTTAACGTGACCGCTAAAGGGGGGCTGGTCGAGGAGCAGCACCTGGACTGGGTGATCACCCGGCCGTATATGTGCCTGGTATTGATTAACGTTGTCGGGGCGATGGTAGGTGTCTGGCGTATCGCCTGTGGGCCGACCAGCGAGGTGCTGACGGTACTGGTCAGCCTGGTATGGGTGTTTTATAACCTGATTATTCTGGGGGGCGCGGTGGCGGTGTCTGTTGAAGCCCGACAAATCCGCGAAGCCCACCGCGTGGAGATGGCGATGCCTGCCGCAATTGCCCGTGCAGACGGGCATCTGCTGCCCTGCACCCTGCGCGACTACTCCGACGGTGGCGTGGGCGTTGAGCTGCGTGAGCCTGATGCCCTGAACAGCGATGAAACCGTCTTTTTACTGCTCAAACGCGGCCAGCAGGAGTTCAGTTTCCCTTGCGTGGTGCAGCGAACCTTTGGCCGCCGGGCGGGGATCCGCCTGGATAACCTCACCACTCAGCAGCACGTTGAATTTATTCAGTGTACCTTTGCCCGTGCCGATACCTGGGCGCTGTGGCAGGACAGCTTCCCGGAAGATAAACCGGTACAGAGCCTGGCTGATATCGTGGTGCTGGGCTTTAAAGGCTATCTGCGTCTGGCGGAGTACGGGCCGCCGCGCCTGCGCCAGCTGTTTATTGCTTTAACCACGCTGGCGGCGTGGGTAACTTCCTTCCTCCCTCATAGTGTGGGGCGCGCGCGCCGCCCCGTGACGCAACCGTGAAGACAAGATGATGATGATAAAAAAAAGCTGGTTTACCGCGCTGTTGATCGGTGTGATGCCTCTGGGGCAGGCGGAAGAAGCCCCGGTGCCTCCGGTCTCAGAGCCTGCACCACAGCTGCCTGCTGCCCCGGTACGCGAGTCGGTGCTGAATTTTGAGAAGATTGCCCCGCCGCCCGGAGCACTTGCCCTGCGCGGTACCCGGCCTGACGGGCAGATCGAATTCGGCGTACGCAGTGATGAGGTCGCCACAAAGGCGTTGCTGACACTGAACTTCCGACCGTCGCCGGCACTGCTTCCCACCCTGTCACATCTGAAAATCTACCTGAATGATGAGATGGTCGGGCTGGTTACGCTGACGGCAGAGCAACTGGGTAAAGAAAATCAGGTACAGGTGCCTGTTGACCCGCGCTTTATCTCCGACTTTAACCGCATTCGCTTCGAGCTGGTGGGCCATTACACCAACGTTTGTGAAAACCCGGCCTTCAGTTCGATCTGGCTGGATATTGGTAAAGAGAGCCGCCTGGATCTGACGCTACAAAAGCTGCCTCTGACTGACGATCTGTCGCACTTCCCGGAACCGTTCTTTGACCGTCGCGATAACCGACCCATGTCACTGCCGGTGGTGTTTGCCGCCACACCGGATGTGACGGAGCAGCGTGCTGCGGGGATCCTGGCCTCCTGGTTTGGCACGAAAGCGCAGTGGCGGGGGCAGCACTTCCCGGTGCTGTACAATCAGCTGCCGCAGGATCAGCATGCGGTGGTGTTTGCCACGAACGATAAGCGACCGGATTTCCTGAAAACCTGGCCTGCGGTGAACAAGCCGACGGTGACGATTGTCAGTCAGCCTGATAACCCTTATCAGAAGATGCTGCTGGTGATGGGGCGTGATGATAACGACCTGATCATGGCGGCACAGGGTATCGCCCAGGGAGAGCTACTGTTGCGCGGTCAGTCCTCTATTATTGAGGCGCTGAAACCGCTGGCCGACCGCCAGCCGTACGATGCGCCAAACTGGGTGCGTACCGACCGCGTCACCACTTTCGCCGAGCTGCAGCAGTACCAGGGCCAGTTGCAGTCTGACGGGATGCAGCCGTCACCGATCAGTCTCACGCTTAATCTGCCGCCAGATTTGTTCCTGATCCGCGCGCGCGGCATCGATATGAACCTGCAGTATCGCTACACCTCACCGATCCTGAATGACAGTTCGCGGCTGGCCGTTCACCTGAATAATCAGTTCGTGCAGGACTATCCGCTGGTGGTGAAAAAAGATCACAGTAAACAGCTGCTACGTATTCCGCTGATCCAGGGACTGCAGGATGACTCGACCAGCCTGACCATTCCGGCCCTGCGGCTGGACGTGGTGAATCAGCTGCGCTTTAGCTTTGACTATGGACTGACATTTATTGGGGGAACCGCTGACGGTCGCTGTGAAACGGTGGTGCCGGTGAATAATCATGTGACGATCGATGGCAGCTCTACCGTTGATTTCTCCGGCTATCGTCACTTTATTGAGATGCCATCATTACGTGCCTTTGCTTCCGCCGGTTTCCCGTTCAGCCGTCAGGCCGATCTGGCCAGCACACTGGTGCTGGTGAACGCCAGGCCACAGCCTGAGCAGGTATCCGCGCTGCTGGATGCGCTGGCAACCATCGGTGCGCAAAGTGGTTACCCGGCGCTGAAGGTGCGCCTCACCGATGACTGGGCACAGGCAAAAAACCAGGATGCCGATCTGCTGATGATCGGCACCCTGCCGGCTGACTTAAAGGATGACAGCAGTATTAACGTGCTGGTGGAGGCCGCAAAAAGCTGGATTAACAAACCGGTGCGTCAGCCTGCGCTGGACACGGTTGACGGCCCGGCTGCCGATCGCCAGCCGGAAAGCCAGACCACCATCGTTTCCGCAGGGCCAATGGCGGCAGTGGTCGGCTTCCAGTCACCGTTCTTTGAACAGCGTAGCGTGGTCGCCCTGCTGGCTGACAGCCCGCGTGCATGGCAGTTGCTGGCTGACGCAATGAACGACAGCGGTAAGCGGGCGGCAATGTCTGGCTCGGTATCGGTGATCCGTGAGTCCGGTGTTAACAGCCTGCGGGTCGGGGAGACTTACTACGTGGGCCATCTGCCGTGGTGGGAACGCCTGTGGAATGCCCTGGCCACTCATCCGCTCTGGCTGGCGGCGCTGGCCGGCGTGGTCGTCATCCTGTTTGCGGTACTGGTCTGGCGGGTGATGCGCGCCGTCAGTCGTCGCCGCCTGTACGATGAGGATGATGAAGAGTGATGCGTCGACTGCCCGGGCTGCTGCTGCCCGTGATGCTGCTGCCGTTCAGTCCCGGCAGCCTGGCAGAGGATGTCGCGCCCGTGGCGTGGCTGCTGCAGCAGGTACGCACCGGCGAGGCGACTAACAAGTACGATCTGGTCACCCAGTCGCTCTACCGGCTGGATAAGATCGCCCCGGAAAACCCGGACGTGCTGGCGGCAAAGCTGCGGCTGGCGCTGCATCAGGGCGACCAGGCACAGGCCGCGCAGCTGATGGCCCGTTTGCAACAGAACGCTCCCGACGCGCCGGCGACGCGCCAGGCAGCGGCCAGTATGCTGCTGATCACCCCGGAGGGGCGGCAACAGCTGCAGCAGGCACGGCTGCTTACCGCGTCAGGGCGGCTGGAGGAGGCGCTGCACGCCTGGGATCGGTTGTTCAACGGCGTATTTCCGTCAAATGATATCGCGCTGGAGTACTGGCGCCTGGTGGCCAGACTCCCCGGGCAGCAGGCGCATGCCCTGGCGCAGATGCAGGCCCTGGATCGCCAGGCGCCGGGCAATGTCAGCCTGCGCATGGCGATTGCCCAGATGCAGTTGAGTAACGATAACGTGCCGGCCGCCGTTAAGCAGCTGCAGTCCGTCGCGGAGAACCCGGCGGGCCGGACGCAGGCGGCAGAGCTGTGGCTGAGTCATATTCAGTCCCGCCCGGTCAGCGAGCAGAGCGTGGCGGAGTTAAAAAACTACCTGAAGACATTTACCCGCGATAAGCCGCATGAGGACGGCCAGGCCGAGCTGGCAAGGCAGGAGAAGAGGATGGCCGACCCGGCATACCGGCAGCGGCTGCGCGGGCTGGCCCTGATCGACAGCGGGGCCGGCGCCACGGCGATCCCCGCCCTGACGGCCGCCCTGCGCGGCGCGCCTGACGATCCGGCACTGATGGGGGCGCTGGGTCAGGCCTACTCGCGGGCCGGCAACCGTGCCACCGCCGATCTCTGGTTACGCCGGGCGGGGCAGGCGGATGCCGGGGGAGCCGATATCGATAAGTGGCGGAGTCTGCTGCGCTCCAATCAGTACTGGCTGATGATTGCGCAGGGCGATAAAGCGCTGGAGACGGGGGATATCGCCACGGCGGAGCGCCTGTATCAGCGTGCCCGTCCCCTCGATCCGGCAGACGGCTACGCCCGTATCGGCCTGGGCGACGTGGCGCTGGCGCGGAAAGATAACGGCCAGGCAGAACAGCACTTCCGCGACGCCCTGCGCGTTGACCCCGGCAATACCACGGCAGTGCGTCGTCTGGCGGGGGCCTATCAACAGCAGTCCCCGCAGCGGGCACTGGACTTTCTGAATACGCTGCCCGCCGCACAACAGCGGGCGCTGGGCGAAACCCTCAGCCGCCTGCGCAGCAATGCCCTGAGTGATGAGGGCGACAGGCTGGGGCAGCAGGGCAAATGGACGCAGGCGGTGGAGAAATACCGTCAGGCGCAGCCGGGCGCCGTGGATGATGTCTGGCTTAACTATCGCTACGCCGGGGCGCTGCGTGAAAGCGGGCAGCCCGGTGCAGCAGAGGCGCTGATGGTGGCCATGGCCCGACGCCAGCCGCAGGATCCGGCGCAGGTCTATGCTTACGGGCTGTGGCTGTCCGGCAGCGGCCGGGATGACGAGGCACTGAAGCAGTTGAACACATTGCCGCAGGCGCAGTGGACGCCGAATATTCAGGCCCTGTCGGACCGTCTGCAAAGCCAGCGTCTGCTTGATAACATCGATACCCGGATGGCTCAGCATCAGCCTGCTGCCGCCCGTCGCCTGTTGCAGGCGCTGCCGCCTGCAGTGATCGCGTCCAGCGTCAGTAACGGACGACGGGTGGCGAATGCCTGGCTCAGTGTGGGGGAAACCGGCCGCGCGGCGGCGCTTTACGCCGGATTAAAACCGCAGGCCGAAAAAGCGATGCCGTCGGAGCTGAGCGCGCTGGTGTTCCGTGACGCGGCGAGGCTGGAAACCCGGCAGGGCCAACCCGATACGGCGCTGGCTGATTACCGACAGGCGATGGTTGCCAGTGGGATTGCCGCGCAGCGGCCTGACGGAAATGATGCGTTTACGCGCCTGACGCGCACTGATGTACGCGATGACTGGCTCAGGCGCAGCATCCGCAGCGACAGCGCAGACCTCTATCGCCAGCAGGACACGGTGTTCACACTGGAGGAGGACTATTCGCGGAATAAGGGCACCGGCGGGATTTCTGATTTCACGGCGCATACCACCATGCTGCAGGCGGAAACACCGTGGAAGGACGGCCGCAGCTGGCTGCGGCTGGACAATGTCGACGTCTCGGCGGGCACGTTTTCCCGCAGCAGCAGCGGCAATATTACGGAGAATTTCGGCACCTGTGGCAATGATGACGCCCGGTGTGACCGGGATTTCAGGCAGCATCAGAATGGCACCAGTATTGGCGCAGGCTGGCGCAGCGACCGCTGGTCGGCCGATATCGGCACCACGCCTCTTGGTTTCGAGGTGACCAACTGGGTGGGCGGATTGACCTGGAACACTGACGCAGGCGATGTCGGCGTGTCGCTGACGGCTTCGCGGCGGCCCATTTCCAGTTCGCTGCTGGCTTTTGCCGGCGCGCGCGATCCCAACCCGGCCAGCGGTAAAACCTGGGGCGGAGTGGTCGCCACCGGCGGGGCGATCGGCCTGAGTTACGACCGGGGGGAGGCACACGGGATCTGGGCCGATATCAGCGCCCACCAAATCAGCGGAACCCACGTGGCGGATAACTCACGTGAGCGGCTGATGAGTGGTTACTACTATAAGCTAATCAACGAAAATAACCGGCGTGCGACCATTGGCCTGAACGGGATGCTGTGGCACTACGCGAAAGATCTCAGCGATTACTCCCTTGGCCAGGGCGGTTACTACAGTCCGCAGAGCTATGCCTCACTGTCGGTGCCGGTCACCTGGCGTCAGCGTTCTGAAAACTGGTCCTATGAACTGGGGGGATCCGTGTCCCTTTCCCATTCGAAAACCGACGCGCAGTCGCGTTATCCGTTGAGCTTCGGCGCACTGACCCGTGATAATCCGCCGGGCAGCAATGGCGGCGGCAGTGGCGTGGGCTACACGCTGCAGGCGCGGGTGGAGCGGCGGTTATCCTCACACTGGACGCTCGGGCTGGGTGTCGATATACAGCAGGCGAAGGATTACACCCCAAGCCACGGGCTGATGTACCTGCGTTATTCTATGGCAGGCTGGCAGGGCGATCTCGATATGCCACCGCAGCCGCTGACACCGTATGCGGACTATAAATAGGCACGATCCGGGTATAAATACCAGGAAAACGCCTAAACGAACGATTGCGGTGCGTGATAGCTTAAAAAGCGGAGCCCATAGGATATACTCAGGGCTGTTTTTTTTTGCCCTATATGCGTTGAACAGTAAATTCTGCGCTTCGGAGAGCAGGCTTGCGCGTCAGTCGTTCGTTAACGATTAAGCAGATGGCGACGATTTCCAGCGTCGCGGTCGTCACCATTTGCATTTTTATCGTCATACAGCTTTTTCATTTTGTGCAACAGCGCAGGATTGACTACGCCCAGCAGATGGAGAATGTGGCGCATACCGTGCGTCAGCCGCTTTCCCAGGCCGTCCTGAAAGCGGATATTCCTCAGGCTGAATTTATACTGAATTCGCTGCGTCCGGCAGGGATTCTTGCCCGCGCCGAAGTGGTGCTTCCTAACGGCTTACAGGCGCTGCATACGGATTTTGAACCTGAGAAACCCATACCGCGTTTTATCATGGATCTGTTTGAGCTGCCGGTGCAGATCACCGTTCCGCTCTATTCGGTGCAGCCGGCCAACCCTAAGCCGCTGGCTTTTCTGGTATTGCAGGCTGACTCCTGGCGCGTCTATCAGTTTATCCTCAGCGCGGTCTCAACCATGGTTACCGCCTACCTGCTGCTGGCACTGATCCTGTCGGTCTCTATCAGCTGGTGTATTAACCGGCTGATGGTGCGCCCGCTGCGAAACATTGCCCGTGAACTGCAGGATCTCACGCCACAGCAGGCGCTGACTCATCAACTGACGCTGCCACGCTATCACCGCAATGATGAAATTGGCTTGCTGATCCGTAACTACAACCGCAATCAGCAGATGCTGGCCTCGGCACACGATGAGATGAGCCACCTGAGCACCCGCTTCCAGGTCACCGATCTGCCGAATAAAACCCTGTTTCTGGCGCTGCTTGAGCAGCATCTGCTGGCGGTGAATACCGTCGGCGCGTTCACCGTGATGGTGGTGCGCATTGAAACGTTACAGGACACCAACGGCCTGGTGACTGACGACCAGCGTGATGCGCTGCTGCTCACGCTGGTGGACAAAATGCGTGACTGCATTGATGAACGCACGGTGCTGGCCCAGCTGTCGATCAGCGACTTCGCCCTGCTGGTGAAACGCGCGAATAACCCGTTTCGCGGGCTGCGGCTGGCGCGAAACCTGATGCTGCGTCTGAACCAGCCGGTGACGTTACAGCATATGCAACTGCGGCCCAACGTCAGCATTGGCATGGTGCAGCATGAAGGGGGTAACCTGAACGCAGCCGAACTGCTGGGGCGGGCGACATCAGCGATGATGTCAGCCCGCCATGAAGGTAAAAACCAGGTTCGCTTCTTCGATCCGGCGCTGACCGAACGGGCGCAGAAACGGCTCACGCAGGAGCATGATATTTTACAGGGCCTCATCGATCAGCAGTTTGCCCTGTGGCTGCAGCCGCAGATTGATATGAACACCGGCGCGCTGGTGGGAGCCGAAGCACTGCTGCGTCAGCGTCAGCCGGATGGCAGCTGGAGCCTGCCGGAAGACCTGATTGCCAGCGCGGAAGAGATTGGCGTGATCACCGCCCTCGGGCGCTGGGTGTTTGAAGAGTCCTGTCGCATTCTGGCGGCCTGGCAGCAGCAGGGCATTATGCTGACGCTGAGTGTCAACCTGTCGGCCATTCAGCTGCGCGAGCCTTCCATGGTCACGCACCTGCAGGAGCTGATTGAACGTCACCGCATCTGTCCCGGCAGCCTGATGCTGGAGATCACTGAAACCGCCGAGGTGGGTAAACCTGAGCAGGCACTGCAGTTGTTGCAGGCCCTGCAAAAAACCGGGGTTGCCGTGGCGCTGGATGACTTCGGTATGGGGTATGCCAATCTGAACTGGCTGAATCAGTTTAAATCCCTGCCTGTTGCCAAGCTGAAGATGGATCGCAGCTTTGTTGCGGTACTGCCGCAGGATGACACCATGGTGCGGATTGTCTCCTCGATTGCCGAGATTATGCAGCTGGACGTGATTGCCGAAGGGGTGGAAACCGACGAGCAGCGTGACTGGCTGCTGGCGCGTGGCATCCATATTGGTCAGGGATACCTTTACTCTGAAGCGCTGCCGCTGCCGGAGTTTGCGCGTCAATATCTCTCTCATCCCTGAATATCAGACCCGTCTCTCTGGTTTTTTTAGTTATACAAGTTTCGGCTGACGTGATTCAGCTCTTAAAAATGGCGCTATGGGGCTCCAGGGCCCGGTCAGTCGATACCAATCCTGTTAACCGGATGTTACTTTCGCGCTGTCGTTTGATGATAACAACAGCAATTAACGCGGTTAACGGATACCTTCTTTATGAAAACTTCTCTGTTCAAAAGTCTTTATTTCCAGGTACTGACAGCCATCGCCGTCGGTGTGTTGCTGGGCCATTTCTACCCTGAACTGGGTGCCCAGATGAAGCCGCTGGGCGACGGGTTCGTCAAGCTGATCAAGATGATTATTGCCCCGGTGATCTTCTGCACCGTGGTGACCGGTATCGCCGGTATGGAAAGTATGAAAGCGGTAGGGCGCACCGGTGCGGTGGCGCTGCTCTATTTTGAAATCGTCAGTACTATTGCTCTGATTATCGGTCTGGTGGTGGTGAACGTGTTACAGCCCGGCGCCGGAATGAACGTTGACCCGGCGACGCTGGATGCCAAAGCGGTGGCGATGTATGCCCAGCAGGCGGAACAGCAGGGCATTGTGGCCTTCCTGCTGGATGTGATCCCGGGCAGTGTGGTCGGTGCCTTTGCCAGCGGTAATATTCTCCAGGTTCTGCTGTTTGCCATTCTGTTCGGGTTTGCCCTGCACCGCATGGGCGATAAAGGCACCCTGGTGTTCAACTTTATCGACAGCTTCTCTAAGGTGATTTTCGGCATCATCAACATGATCATGCGCCTGGCACCGATTGGGGCGTTTGGGGCCATGGCCTTCACCATCGGTAAATATGGCGTCGGTTCACTGGTGCAGCTCGGCCAGCTGATTATCTGTTTCTATATTACCTGCGTGCTGTTTGTGGTGCTCGTGCTGGGGCTGATTGCCCGGGTGGTCGGCTTTAATATTTTCAAATTTATCGCTTATATCAAAGAAGAGCTGCTGATCGTGCTTGGGACCTCCTCTTCTGAATCTGCGCTGCCGCGTATGCTCGACAAAATGGAGAAGCTGGGCTGTAAAAAGTCGGTGGTGGGGCTGGTGATCCCAACCGGTTACTCCTTCAACCTTGATGGCACTTCCATTTACCTGACCATGGCGGCGGTATTTATCGCTCAGGCGACCAACAGCCATATGGATATCTGGCATCAGATCACCCTGCTGGTGGTGCTGCTGCTCTCTTCCAAAGGGGCTGCGGGGGTGACCGGCAGCGGATTTATTGTGCTGGCCGCAACGCTGTCCGCCGTCGGGCATCTGCCGGTTGCCGGTCTGGCGCTGATCCTCGGGATTGACCGCTTTATGTCCGAGGCCCGCGCCCTGACCAACCTGATTGGTAATGGCGTCGCCACCGTGGTGGTGGCGAAATGGGTGGGGCAGCTGGATGAGACACAGTTAAAAGAGACGCTGGAAGCGGGTAAAAAACGTCAAAAAACCGCCTGAAACGTCGTCTTAAGTACTTAATTCACAAAAAATCACTGCAAATGCCCGTCGTGACTTGCCCCTCACCACGGGCATTTGCATAATAACCCTCATCTATCCGTCATACTTCAGGATTTTTGCGCAGGCGTCTTTCAGTCATCCGACGCACTGACCAGAGAACGTTCACCCTGCGGCCAGCGCGTGTCGCTTTGAGGCCGCCTGAACGAATGACGGCATACATTTTTATTTTTCATTCCGCTGTGTGACATCCTCACCGATGTGTGGTCTAAGAAGCTGTTCCTTTAAAAAACAGCGGCTTTCCGGAGTTATCTGTCAACCAGACAGAAGCTGGCCGTAGACCGCCAGTGAAAAATTTTTGGTTTGTGATTGAGTAGGGGTTCACATGCAGGGCACCAGAATTCGTCTATTAATTGGTGGCATATTACTGGCCGCGGCCAGTAGCACTGTACAGGCTGAAACACTCCAACCCGATCCTGCCTGGCAGCAGGGAAAACTGGAGAATGGTTTTAGCTGGCAGTTGCTCACCACCCCCCAGCGGCCAAGCGACCGCGTTGAGATCCGCCTGATGGTTAACACCGGTGCGCTGGTGGAAAGCGCCCAGCAGGAAGGGTATAGCCACCTGATACCTCGTCTGGCGCTGGTTCATAATGCCACGCTGGACCCGGCGCAGCAGCGTTCGCTGTGGCAACAAAGTATTGACCCGCAGCATCCGCAGCCGCCCGCTATCACCTCATATGATTACACCCTGTACAACCTGAGCCTGCCGAACAATCGTCCGGAGCTGCTGAAAGAAGCGCTGAACTGGCTGGCGGCTACCGCAGGAAAAATGACCATTAATGAGCAGGTCATCAACACCGCCATCAACGCCGACGATCCGATTGCCACCTGGCCGGGCAACCCTCAGGATGTGTGGTGGCGTTATCGCCTGAAAGGTTCCGCGATGCTGGCGCACGACCCGGGAGCCCCGGTCAAAGTGCCGGTGGATCTGGCCCAGCTCAATGCGTTCTATAAACAGTGGTATACCCCTGATGCGATGACGCTGTTTGTGGTCGGCAACGTGGACACCCGCAGCCTGTCTGAGCAGATCAACAAGATTTTCTCTCCGCTGGAGGGCAAGCGGGACCAGCCTTCTGCACTGCCCACGCTCTCGCCTCTGCCACAGCAGCCGGTGAATCTGGTGAATAATGCGATCAGTCAGGATCGCCTGGCCCTGGTGTGGGATACACCGTGGCAGCCCATCCGCGAATCACAGCACCTGCTGCGTTACTGGCAGAGCGATCTGGCGCGTGAAGCCCTGTTCTGGCACGTGCAAAAAGTGCTGAGCGATAAAAAAACCCAGGGCATGCAGGTCGGCTTCGACTGCCGCGTGCTGTATCAGCGTGCCCAGTGCGCGATCAATATGGATGCCGACAACGCAGCGCTGAACAACAATCTGGAAATGATCGCCAGAGAGATGGTCAACGTGCGGGATAAAGGGCTGTCGCAGCAGGAGTTTGATGCGCTGATGGCGCAGAAAACCAGCGAGCTGAACAAGCTGTTTGCCACCTATGCGCGAACCGATACTGACGTGCTGATGAGCCAGCGTTTGCGTTCGCAGCAGAATGCGGTGGTGGACATTGCGCCGGAACAGTATCAGAAGCTGCGGCAGGCATTTTTATCCGGGCTGACGCTGGATATGCTTAATCAGGAGCTGCACCAGCAGTTAACGCAGGATATGACCATGGTGCTGATGCAGCCACAGGGGGAACCGGAAACGAAAGTGAAGATGCTGCTGGAGAACTGGCAGAAAATCATGACGCCGGTAGCCCCTGCAACCGCGCCTGCTGATGCTGCACCCACCGACGGCAGCACATCAGCACAGTAGCGGCGGCTTTACCGGTCGGGCGGCCCCGCTTTTGCGGTCCGCCCGCCGTTAATGCGTATTTACCACTGGCGCGCGCGCAGCCATTCATTGACCAGCATCGGCCAGCTGGCTAAAGGCAGATCGGCGACGTTACGGATGCCGAAGCCGTGGCCGCCTTTCTCGTAGAAATGCAGCTCACAGGGCACCTCGTTTTCCCGCAGGGCGCTGAACATCACCATGCTGTTGTTCACCGGAACGGATGCATCATCCACCGCGTGGATCAGCAGCGTTTGCGGTGTTTTCCCGTTGACGCGGGTCTCCATTGACCAGGCATCAATCTCCTTCTGATCCGGATGCTCACCCAGCAGTTGCAAACGCGACCCGGCATGAGCCAGTCCGTCGCGCATGCTGATCACCGGGTAGATCAGCACCTGGGCATCAGGACGCGGAGAGAGGGCATCGGCCGCATCCTGTACCGGATAGAGCTTGTCACCGAAGCGATTGCCCAGGCTGGCGGCCACATGTCCCCCGGCAGAGAAGCCCATCATCACGATACGTTCACCGTTACGGCCCCGCTGGGCGCGTTCCCGCAGCACCCTCACGGCACGCTGGGCATCGGCCAGCGGCGCATCAGCCCCTTCATGATGGCCGTCTGCAGGCAGGCGATAGGTCATCACCGCCAGCGTATAGCCCATTGAGGTAAAGAACATCGCCAGCGCGCTGCCCTCTTTATCGATCATGATGCGCTGGTAACCGCCGCCGGGCGCGACCAGCAGTGTTATCCCGTTAGAGTGTTCCGGGTGCCAGACCGCCAGTTCCGGGCAGCGTACGCCGCTGGCGGCACGGTCAAAGGGCTCGAACGGTTTGGCCAAATCAATAATCTGCGGCTGCGCCCGCGAGTCGCTGGCCCCCGGCGCATCGCCGTGAGGCCAGAGGTTGAATATTTCAGCGTTCATGGGCGCTCCTGATTATTGTTATGGTGTTAAATAAAATTATAGAAGCCGCAGAAAAAATGAAGAGGGTTATTTGTCACGGCACATTGCAGGGAAACAGTGCCGTTTTCCGCTTCCGGCGTCTACTATTTCACACCGCTGGCAGGCAGTTTCGGAATATACTCAAATTTGCACCTTAACCTGCGGTAAACCGCGCCTTGACTGCCTTTCATCACCATTACATTAGAAATTTTAAAACACTTTCCTAAACGCAAACGAATGACTCGCTGGCTGTTTTTATTCAGAAATAATCAATTTATTGAAAGAGAAACCGGCTGGTAATAATTTGATGCAAGATTTTTGATTAATCCTTTCGGCGTATTATTGCGCCCGGGCTATGCTGTCCGATAATTATTGAAACGGGGAGCCGCGATGAAATTGAATTTACGCCCTGTCATCGTCTTATTGCTGGGAGCCGCATTCTGCCTGCCGGTGTCGGCACAGCAATATGCCTTTCTGAACGAGGATGCGCTGGCATTGAATAAAACCCGCCTGCAGCAGCATCAGGCCCCGGAGCTGACACAGCAGGCATGGCAGGCACTGCAGCGCGAGGCTGACCAGGCAATGAAGGCCCCGCTCATGAGTGTGACCGATAAAGGGCTCGTGCCACCCGGCGGCTCAAAGCATGATTATCTCAGCCTGAGCGCTTACTGGTGGCCGGACGCCGGTGCACCGGGCGGCCTGCCGTGGGTGCGGCGGGACGGTCAGATCAATCCGGCCAGCAAAAACAATGACAGCGACGGCGTGCGGCTGGCAGCCTTTACCGCCCGGGTGCAGGTGCTGACGCTGGCGTGGTATTTTTCCGGCGACGACCGTTACGCCAGCCGGGCGATAGCGCTGATCCGCCACTGGTTTATTGACCCCGCCACCCGCATGAATCCCAACCTGAACTATGCCCAGGGCGTGCCGGGCAGGGCGGACGGCCGGCGCTCCGGCGTGCTCGATGGACGCTATCTGGCGACACGCGTCGTCGATTCCCTGCTGATCCTGCGCAATGCACCGGGCTGGCGACAGGAGGATGAGCGGCAGATGCAGCGGTGGATGAGTGATTATCTGCACTGGCTGCAGACCAGCAGGCTGGGGAAAAGTGAAGCACGGGCGGAGAACAATCACGGCAGCTGGTACAACGTGCAGGTGGCGGGCATCGCGTGGTATCTGGGGCGTCCGGGGGTCATCAGTGACATGCTTCAGCAGGCCAGGAACCGCATGAACGACCAGTTTGCCGCCGACGGCAGCCAGCCGAAAGAACTGGCGCGCACCCGATCCTTCCACTACAGCTGGTTTAATTTGCAGGCACTGACGGCGCTGGCGACCGTCGCCCGACACAGCGGTGCCGGCGATTTATGGGCTTATCGCACACCGCAGCAGGCCAGCCTGCTCAGGGCGCTGGATTTTATGGCCCCGTACAGCGACAGCGGGAAAACCTGGCCCTATCCCAGCCTCGATCACCTCGGCGTGAGGCTGATCCCGCTGCTCTCGCAGGCCGATAACCAGCGCAATAGCGATCGCTATCAGACGACGATCCGTAAGATCAGCTGGGACCGGCCTGCCGGTGCAAAAGCCCGTGGGGCGACGGCCGACGCACTCCGTGACACCTGGCTGCTCGCCGTGCCGCGCTTTAGCGTCAGTCCGGCATCGCCGCCAGAGGAATAATCGCACCGCGATGCTGGATCACCGTACTGGCCGTCAGGTGCCCGCGTCGCGCGGCATCTGCTGGACTGCCGCCGGTGAGACGCACAGCCAGATAGCCCGCGCTGAAGGAGTCCCCGGCAGCGGTGGTATCCACCACGGCTGACGGCGGCAGACGAACGGCCGGGATCTCCAGCAGCGGGGCTTTGCCGCTGGCCACCAGGCAGGCGTCGGCCCCGCGTTTGATCACAATTTCACTGACACCCGCCTGCTGTGTGCGGGCGATCACCTCTGCCACTGGCGCGTCCCCCCACAGCAGGGTTTCATCATCCAGCGTCAGGAAGGCGATATCGGTGCAGGAGAGCATTGCCTGGTAGGCCGTCCGGGCTTCGTCACGACTCTGCCACAGGCGCGGACGATAATTATTATCGAAGATGATTTTCCCGCCGTTAGCACGACAGGCGGCGAGCAGCGCATACAATTTTTCCCGCGCCGGGACAGTGAGAATCGCCAGGCTGATGCCGCTCAGGTAGAGATAATCGTAGTGAGCCAGCTGACGGCAGATTGCTTCCGCGCGTTCCCCCTCCAGCCAGTAACGTGCGGCGGCGTCGTTGCGCCAGTAGTAAAAGGTACGTTCCCCCTGCGGATCGGTTTCGATCACATACAGTCCGGGCAGCTTATCCTCCCTTTGTTGGATCAGGTCGGTGTGCAGTCCTTCGCTCTGCCAGGCGGCCATCATCTCGCGGCTGAAGCTGTCAACGCCCAGCGCGGTGACATAATCAACGCGCAGTGCCTGCTGCGGGACCTGGCGTGCGACATACACGGCCGTGTTCAGGGTGTCCCCGCCAAACCCCCGGCTCATGTCGCGGCCCTGCTGGGAGAGTTCAATCATACATTCGCCGATCACGGCCAGTTTCTGTTGCGTCATGGTCATTCGCTCAATAAGAAATCTGCCCTTAGTCTCGCCCTGCAGAAGAAAACAGTCAACGATTTAAAACGACGTTTTAAATTTATTGTGATGTCAGTTTATTCCCCGCCAACTGCTGATAAAACGCCCTAAGTTATGCCTGTTTTAGCGATTGAAATACCACACGTTTGTTACCATGGGTGACATTTTCGTGGCTGCGGGATGGGTAAAGTTCTCAGGGACGCTGTCGATACTTGCAACACGGGATGCCATATGTAGGCGGTCTCACATAAAAAGGGTCACAATAATGGTGCTGAATAGCCTCAGTCACCGGTTACCGAACGCCATTGTCGAACAAGAGCAGCTTAAAGAACCTGCCTGGTGGCAGCAGTGCCAGCGTTCCTATAACTTCCAGCCCATTTACCGGGTTAACGGTAGCCTGATGGCAATTGAGTTGCTCACGGCGGTGTTCCACCCGGCCGCCCCGAGTCAGAGAGTATCGCCGGAGCTTTATTTTGCGACGCTTGAGATCCCTCAACGTCTGCATATTGTGGCCGAGCAGCTAACGCTGTTGGCCAGATGGGAAAGAAAATTTGTCAGCACGAATATGGTGGCTTCGGTCAATATCGACGGGCCAACGCTGCTGGCTATCCAGCACGACAGTACCGTTCGTCAGCTGATTGCGCGCTGCCCCTGGGTGCGTTTTGAACTGGTTGAGCACCATGTCTTGCCGCAGGAAGTGATCATCGCCCAGATGCCTGAACTGGGCCCCCTGTGGCTGGACGATTTTGGCTCCGGTATGGCGAACTTCTCCGCGCTGACCGAACTGAAATATGACTACATCAAACTCGCTCGTGAGCTGTTTATCCTGCTGCGAGAAAGTGAAGAAGGTCGCAACCTGTTTGGTATGTTACTGGCGCTGATCAATCGCTACTGCAAAGGCGTGATTGTTGAAGGGGTGGAAACCGCAGAGGAGTGGGAGCAGGTTCGTAACTCCCCGGCCTGTGCCGCTCAGGGCTACTTTTTTGCCCGACCCATGCCGTTTGATCAGCTGGAGACCCTGCCGTTGACCCTCGTCTGATGCCATGTGCTGTCGTCTCGACTATCTTTAGCAGAGACGGATAGCTATCAAGGAGACGACGAATGTCGCGTACGGGGAAAATCATAAGCTGGATTGTGGGGATAATAGTGGTGCTGGTGGTGGGGGTGATCCTGGTCATTGCCACCTTTGACTGGAATCGTCTGAAGCCCACCATTAATCAGAAAGTCTCCACTGAAATTAATCGCCCCTTTGCCATTCGTGGCGATCTGGGCGTGTCCTGGGAACGTCACCGTGACGAGCCTGGCTGGCGCAGTTGGGTGCCCTGGCCGCATGTTCATGCCCAGGATATTATGCTGGGCAACCCCCCTGAAATCCCCGATGTCACGATGCTGCATCTGGCGCGTATCGACGCTACGCTCTCACCGCTGGCCCTGCTGGGTAAGCAGGTTTACCTGCCGTGGATTAAATTGCAACAGCCGGTAGCGAAGCTGGTACAGACCGCTGACCACAAGAATAACTGGACATTTACCCTCGCTGACAGCGGGAACCCGGGGGAGGATAAGCCATCCGCCTGGTCTTTCCGCCTGGATAACGTTGTTTTTGACCAGGGGCACATCAGCTACCGCGATGCAGTGAATAAGGCCGATATACAGGTGGCCGTTGATCCGCTGGGGAAACCGGTGCCCTATGACCAGCTGGCCGGGGGGGAGGACGGGCAAAAAGGAGCGTCTGACTTTGTCTTCGGCTGGCGCGCCAGCGGCACCTATAACAACGAAAAGCTCAGCGGAGAGGGCAAAACGGGCGGCATGTTGTCGCTGCGCAGTGAGAACACCCCCTTCCCCGTGCAGGCCGATGTGCGTAACGGCACGACCCGTGTACGGTTAGCGGGCACAGTGCAGGATCCGATGAATCTCGGCGGAGTGGATATCCGCCTGCGTTTCGCCGGGGATACGCTGGCCAATCTGTATGGCCTGACCGGCGTCCTGCTGCCGGACACCCCCCCTTATGAAACCGACGGCCATCTGACCGCGCACTTCCGGCAGAAGGGCGGAGCGGTATTCCGCTATAAAAACTTTAATGGGCATATCGGCGACAGTGATATCCACGGCACCCTGACCTACAGCCAGGGCAAACCCCGGCCAACGCTGGAAGGAGCGCTGGAGTCCCGCCAGCTGCGTATGGCCGATCTCGGGCCGCTGATCGGTGTTGATTCAGGCAAAGGCAGTGAAAAGACCGCAAAAGCGAAGACCGGACGCGGTGAGTCGTCCTCCCAGCCTGCTGACCGTGTGCTTCCGCATGACACCTTTGACACGAAAAGTTGGGATGTGATGGACGCGGATGTCACCTTTAAAGGCCGCCGCATTGAACACAGCAGTTCCCTGCCGATCAGCGATCTCTCCACCCATCTGATACTGAAAAACGGTACGCTGCGTCTGGATCCGCTGAGCTTTGGCATGGCCGGAGGCAGCCTGAATGCCAGTGTTCGACTTGAAGGCAAAAAAGCGCCCATGCAGGGACGTATTGACCTTCATGCCCGTAAGCTCAAGCTGCGCCAGCTGTTCCCGGGCGTTGAGGCGATGCAGAGCGCGCTGGGCCAGCTGAACGGTGATGCCACCCTGAGCGGGCGCGGGAATTCGGTGGCTGACCTGCTGGCGACCAGCAATGGCGATCTGAAACTGCTGATGAATAATGGCCTGATCAGCCGCAATCTGATGGAAATCGTCGGGCTGAATGTGGGCAATTATGTGGTGGGTAAACTGTTTGGTGATGATGAGGTGAGAATAAACTGCGCGGCGGCGAACCTGGACGTGAAAAACGGTCTGGCCACGTCGCGGTTGTTTGTGTTTGACACGGAAAACGCGATTATCAACATCACCGGCACGGCCAATTTTGCTAACGAGCGTCTGGATCTGTCGATTAACCCTGACAGTAAGGGCATCAGGATTGTCACCCTGCGTTCACCGCTGTACGTGCGCGGCACCTTTAAAAATCCGGATGCCGGCGTGAAACCGGGTCCGCTGATCGCACGCGGTGCGGCAGCGGTCGCGCTGGGTGCGGTCGTCGGACCCGCTGCGGCGCTGCTGGCATTGGTCTCGCCGAGTGATAACGACGATAATCAGTGCACGCGCGTGTTGCAGCAGATGAAAAACGGGAAATAGCGCGGGGGACGATCCGTTACGCCTGCAGGGCCGACCTTCTTTTGGGTCGGCCCGCAGCGGCTCAGTTAAACAGCGATTCGTCGCGTGTCTCTTTGCAGAGGATCAGCGCAATCAGCGTCAGACAGGCCATCGAAGCCAGATAAACGCCTACGTAGAACAGGCCGTAGTTATGGGCCAGCCAGGTAGCGATGTAGGGCGCAACGGAGGCCCCCAGAATCGACGACAGATTGTAGGAGAACGACGCGCCGGTATAACGGACTTCGGTCGGGAACAGCTCTGGCAGTAACGCACCCATCGGGCCGAACGTCAGGCCCATCACGCTCAGGCCGCAAATCAGGAAAGCCATGATCAGCACCGGATCGCCGGACCCCAGCATCGACGGGAACACCATCGAAAAACCGATAATCAGCAGGGTGATGACGATCATTGTCTTACGACGACCAAAACGGTCTGCCAGCAGCCCGGCAATCGGTACCATGATCCCAAACCCAATCACCGCCACCATCAGCATCCACAGGAACGTATTGCGGGGAATGCCCAGCCCATTTGGGGCCGCCGTGGTGCCGTAGGTCATGGAATAGACGGTCATTATGTAGAACAGCGTATAGGTCGCCAGCATAATGAACGTACCGATAATGGTGGTACCCAGATGCTTCGTCAGCAGGGTGCCAATCGGCACTTTGACCTGTTTTTTCTCTTTCTGTACCTTAGCGAATACCGGCGACTCGTGCAGGGATACGCGGACATACAGCCCGATCAGTACCAGCACGGCAGACAGGATAAAGGGAACGCGCCAGCCCCAGCTCATAAACTGCTCGTCGGTCAGCAGCCAGGAGAGCAGCAGGAAGGTACCGTTGGCAAAGAAGAAGCCGATAGGCGCGCCCAGCTGCGGGAACGAACCGTACAGCGCCCGCTTTTTCGCCGGGGCGTTTTCCGTTGCCAGCAGGGCTGCACCGCCCCATTCGCCGCCGAGGCCCAGACCCTGGCCAAAGCGCGCCAGCGCCAGCAGCAGCGGCGCAAAGACGCCAATGGTGTCGTAGCCCGGCAGCAGACCGATAGCCACGGTCGAAATCCCCATGGTCAGCAGAGAAGCCACCAGCGTCACTTTACGCCCGGCGCGGTCACCAAAGTGGCCAAAGAGGGCCGAGCCAATCGGGCGCGCAATAAAGGCGATAGCGAAGGTGGCCAGTGACTGCAGGGTGGCGACCGTCGGATCGCCCTGCGGGAAGAAGATATGCGGAAAGACGATCACAGCTGCCGTCGCATAAATATAAAAATCGAAAAATTCGATAGCGGTTCCGACCAGCGAGGCGATCACCACTTTGCCGCGTGAGTTTACGGGCGTGGCGTCCGGATCGGTGTCGGTGGATGGCGCGATGGAAGCTTGCATAAATGTTTCTTATTTCTTATGTGATTGTAAACGGTGTAACAAGAATCTTACGCACAGCCAAAGCCGCATTCAATGGTGAAAAAGCGCCGGGGAGGCGCATTCAGCGACCGAAAAGAGGATAATTTTCGATACGCGATATTTGCGGGCAGATGGCAGGGTGAAATCGACGAACGGTGGCGTGAATCACTACAAAACCGCATAATTACAGTGTTCTGTCAGCGATAAATACTGTTTGTTGGCTAAATAATCGCCAGTATTCGCGATTTTCAACTGCTTATGGCTTATTTATGACAACTTATGCTTAAAAAGTATCGCCAGGTTGTTGATAAAAGGTTTAGGAAGGAAACTATCAGCGTGGTTTACAACGATTCCCTCCCGGCATAAAATTCCCGCACTTTCACTTCAGGAGCACACAATTGGACAGTCACCCTGTAACTCACACGTTATAAAGGCAGACCCACTCCGTTGTGAGCCTGCCGAAAACCGGCGGGCTATGTTTCACCTCCTTAATCCGAGCTGTTTCATCCCCCCTTTGTTTGCACTCTTCCTGCGCCGCTTGTCTCTGCGCCTGGCTGCCCGTGCATAAAATATTTTTGCCATAAGGAACACCCGATGAAAGAACCTCCGTCCCGAGAGAGGCTGCGGTGTGACCACAGGGGGATAAACCTGAACTGATCCCTGCCTGCTGTCGTCCTGTCCGCCTGCCTCCCACTGAATAACCGAAAAATATCCTCGTCTGCAGGCGTGCTGTGCCTGCGCGTAAAACACCTTTATTCAAGGAGCTGGCATGATGAAAATGCACCAGACCCACCTGAAAATGGCCCGTGAGCTGGCTATCGCCAGCGCGGCCACCCAGAGCCAGGATCACACCCTCGCTCATCTGAATACTCAACGTCAGGGACTGACCCGTGAAGAAGCGGCCGCACGCTTAGCGCAATACGGCCCGAATCAGGTCGCCAGTGATCGTGCGCCGGCCGCATTAATCCAGCTGTTCCAGGCTTTCAATAACCCGTTTATCTGGATCCTGATGGTGCTGGCCGTCATCAGCGTGTTTACCGACTATGTCATGCCGCTGCGGCGCGGTGAAGAGACCGACCTGACCGGGGCTACCATTATGCTGGTGATGATTAGCCTCAGCGGTCTGCTGCGTTTCTGGCAGGAGTACCGCACCAATAAGGCGACGGAAGCGCTGAAGTCGCTGGTCAGCACCACGGCAACGGTCCTGCGCCGCAGTCATACGGACAGTGAGGCGGTCAGCAGGGAGGTACCGCTGCAGGAGGTCGTGCCGGGGGATATCGTGCAGCTGTCGGCGGGGGATATGATCCCCGCCGATGTGCGGCTGCTCTCCTCACGCGATCTGTTCGTCAGCCAGGCTGCGCTGAGTGGAGAAGCCCTGCCCGTGGAGAAATATGACAGCCACAGCCCGCTGCATCGCAACCCTGCTGCCGTTGATGATCAGGACCTGCTAAGTCAGCCGGGTATCTGCCTGATGGGCACCAGCGTGGCCAGCGGCAGCGCCACGGCCGTGGTGGTCGCCACCGGCGGCCAGACCTGCTTCGGGTCACTGGCAAAATCATTAGTCGGTGAGCGCCCACAAACCTCCTTTGACCGTGGCGTCAACAGTGTCAGCTGGCTGCTCATCCGTTTTATGCTGGTGATGGTACCGGTAGTACTGCTGATTAATGGCTACACCAAAGGCGACTGGAGCGATGCACTGCTGTTTGCGCTGGCGGTAGCCGTCGGCCTGACGCCAGAAATGCTGCCAATGATTGTCAGTTCCAACCTGGCGAAAGGGGCGATTGCCCTGTCGAAACGCAAAGTGGTGGTTAAACGCCTGAATGCTATCCAGAATCTGGGTGCAATGGATGTCCTGTGCAGCGATAAAACCGGCACGTTAACGCAGGACAAAATCCTGCTTGCCGGGCACCTCAACCTGCAGGGCCACAGTGATGACCGCGTTCTGCAGCTTGCCTGGCTGAACAGCCGCCATCAGACCGGGGTCAGAAACCTGATGGATCGCGCCGTTTTAGGTTACTGCCAGGGGAATGCGGCGGTCAGCGGACTGTGGCGCTACCGCAAGCTTGATGAACTGCCCTTTGATTTTGAGCGCCGTCGCCTGTCAGTGCTGGTGGCCGATGAAGGCCAGCAAACCCTGATCTGTAAAGGGGCGGTCGAGGAGATGCTGGCGGTTTCTGCTTACCGGATGGAGGCGGGAGAAGTCCGTCCGCTGGATGAGGCGGGTCGCGCGGAATTACGCCAGCTGGCCGGGCGCTATAACCAGCAGGGCTTCCGCGTACTGATGGTGGCAACGCGCCAGGTGAGTGAGCACACGCTTACTTCTAAGATCAGTGCAGCCGACGAACGTGAACTGGTCATTACTGGCCTGCTGACGTTCCTCGACCCACCGAAAGAGAGTGCGGCTGCGGCCATTGCCGCGCTGCATGAACAGGGCGTGACGGTGAAGATCCTGACCGGCGATAACGCCATTGTCACCGCTAAGATTTGTCGTGACGTGGGGCTGGAGGCCGGCGAGCCGCTGTGTGGCAGTGAGATCGCGCGTATGGACGACGCTGAACTGGCACGGAGGGTGGAAGAGAGAACGCTGTTCTGTCGCCTCAGCCCGCAGCAGAAAACCCGCGTGCTGCAGATGCTGCAACACAATGGCCACACCGTCGGCTTCCTTGGCGACGGCATCAATGATGCGCCGGCGCTGCGTGCGGCGGATGTCGGTATTTCCGTCGACAGCGCGACCGACATCGCCAAAGAGTCAGCGGATATCATTCTGCTGGAAAAAAGCCTGCTGGTGCTGGAACAGGGCGTGATCAAAGGGCGCGAGACGTTTGGCAACATCATCAAGTACCTGAACATGACTGCCAGCTCCAACTTTGGCAACGTCTTTTCCGTACTGGTGGCCAGCGCCTTCATTCCGTTTCTGCCGATGATGGCGATCCATCTGCTGTTGCAGAACCTGATGTACGACCTGTCCCAGCTGGCGCTGCCGTGGGATAAAATGGACAAAGAATTTCTGCGCAAGCCGCGCAAGTGGGACGCCAAAAATATTGGCCGCTTTATGCTGTGGATGGGGCCGACCTCGTCGATTTTTGATATCACCACCTTCTGGCTGATGTGGCATGTCTTTGCGGCGAACAGCGTAGAAACGCAGGCGCTGTTCCAGTCTGGCTGGTTTGTTGAAGGGCTGCTGTCACAGACGCTGGTGGTGCACATGCTGCGCACGCAGAAAATTCCATTTATTCAGAGCCGCGCCGCCCTGCCGGTGATGCTGATGACCGGGCTGGTGATGGCGCTGGGGATCCTGATCCCGTTTTCACCGCTGGGCCATGCCGTCGGGCTGGTGCCGCTACCGTGGAACTACTTCCCGTGGCTGCTGGCGACACTGCTGGGCTACTGCCTGGTGACTCAGGGCATGAAACGCCTTTATATGCGCCGTTTTGGCCAGTGGTTCTGAGGGGAGCGTAACGATGAAAAATAATAATGCCGTGACCGCTATTATCCTGTTCTTTATTGGATTGCTGATTTTTTCCAGCAGCATTGCGATGATATTTAGCGGGTAACCTGGTGGGCTGACCGAAAAAAGGTCAGCCTGTGGGCACTGTTCCGTCTGGGACGGCCTTTTATCGGGCCGGCCCTTCCGGCCGTGACTATGGCCGGATAAACCGCACATAGATAAAACGAATGACATAGAACTCAATCACCCCCAGCAGTAAAAACCACAGGCAGAACACCAGCGTATAGAGCTGGCTGATATCATCAAGGTGAAACATCTCTACCAGCCTGCGCGCCAGCGTCAGGCCGAACGAGGGGGCTGGCAGCAGCAGCGCGGAAAGAAAGCCGAGCAGCAGCGTGCTCATCGGCATCAGGAAAGTTTCAAAAGGGTTTTTCATCACGATTCCGTGTTAGTCAGTTGCCATTATTTTCAGTGAATCTCCGCGCATCTTCAATCATTAAACCACCAGTGCGGGAGGAACCTGCTCACGCATCCAGCGAACGAAGCTGCTGCGTTTTTCCGACGGGCTGAGATCCTGACGCCACAGCAGATGAATCGGGCGGCTCTCCGGCTGCCATGGCTGCAGCAGCGGCACCAGGCGACCTGCGGCGATATCCTGCGCCAGCAGAATACGCGGCTGCAGTATCAACCCGGCCCCGGCCAGCGCCGCCTGGCGCAGAGCCTGACCATCATTACAGGTAAAACTGTTGTCAAACGGCCAGGTGACGTTGCCCCACTGCCAGGCATTATTTTTGTTCCACGCCCGGTTGGCCAGACAACGGTGCTGTTGCAGATCCTCCGGTGTTTGCGGTGAACCGAACTGCGCCAGATAGTCCGGTGCGGCACACACCACCATCTGATACTCCCCAAGAAACTGGGCGACCAGCGGTTCACTGTGCTTCAGCCCGCCAATGCGGATGGCAAAATCAAACCCTTCCGCAATCAGATCCACAAAGCTGTCGTTCAGATCCAGCTCGATTTTCACCTGCGGATAGCGCAGCTGATAGCGTGTCACCACCGCAGCAATGGCGCTGGCGCCGAGATTCAGCGGAGCGCTGATGCGCAGCAGACCCGACGGGGTCCGTTTCATATTTTCTACGCTTTCATCCGCTTCACGCAGCTGGGCCAGCGCCAGCTTGCACTGGCGATAGTAACTTTCTCCGGCCTCCGTCAGGTGCTGGCGGCGGGTGTTGCGCTGCAACAGACGGGTATTCAGCACCGTTTCCAGCTGGCGGACATGTTTGCCGACCATCACCGCGGTGATGTCCAGCCGCCGCGCGGCTTCGCTAAAGTTGCCGCTCTCCACGGCGCAGATAAAGGCTTCGATGCTGCGTAATTTATCCATGATTACAAATCCTGGGTTCGGAGTTCCCGAAAGTATCGCGCATTTATTCGTCCACCGCACTGCGTCACACTCATCGGACTGAATAACCGACAGGAGAGAACAGATGAAAATTTTAGTGATTGGCGCAACGGGCACCGTGGGGCAGGGCATCGTGCAGGAGCTGGCACAGGATCACCAGGTGATCCGCGTCGGAAAAAACCACGGTGATTATCAGGTCGATCTGAGCCGTGAGGAGAGTGTCAAAGCGTTGTTTGCTCAGACAGGAAAGGTCGATGCGGTAATTGCGGCCACCGGCGGCGTACACTTTGGCCCGCTGGCAGAGATGACCAGCGAGCAGTTCAACCACGGCCTGCAGGATAAGCTGATGGGGCAGGTGCGGTTAGTGCTGATGGGTAAAGCCTTCGTCAATCCGGGCGGCTCATTTACTCTGACCAGCGGTATTCTTGCCCAACAGCCGATCCGTACCGGGGTCAACGCCACGGCGGTGAACGCAGCGCTGGAGGGTTTTGTGCTGGCCGCCGCCGCCGAGCTGAGCGGGTTGCGCATCAACGCCGTCAGCCCGACGGTATTAACTGAATCGCTGGAGAGCTACGGCCCGTTCTTCCCGGGCTTTGAAAGTGCCCCGGCAGGCCGCGTGGCGCTGGCTTATCGCCGCAGCGTTGAGGGGATTGATACGGGACAAGTCTACAGGGTGTGGTAATTGCCGTCTGGAACAAAAGGGGCGATATTTCTCCGGAAGCCGGTGAAATATCCCCTACCCTCGCCAGGGATGTATATCCCTACTCTTTTTGTAAGACGGTAATTCTTTTAGAGTTTCCGCTCTGAATTTGACCTCTAAATTAGCCACTGTTAAAAAGTATAGCCGAGGCTATACTCAAATCCCTGATTTTACTGTCTTTTTTTCTGGCGATTAGCATGCTAGGATGCGTCTCACTTGAACAGGCTTATGAGTATTTTTACAACATAAGCTGATGTTTTAACGACCTGAAGCGCCGCTGTGCCTTCAGCCCGGATAAATACAATGAACCTATACGCAACCCTGATTCTGGCTTTTGGTATGTCGATGGACGCCTTTGCGGCGGCGATCGGCAAAGGGGCCAGCCTGCATCGCCCCAGCCTGAAAGAAGCGCTGCGTACCGGCCTGATCTTTGGCGCGATAGAAGCCCTCACCCCGCTGATCGGCTGGGCGATTGGTCTGGCCGCCAGCCAGTACATTATGGCGTGGGATCACTGGGTGGCGTTTGGCCTGCTGTTTATTTTAGGCAGCCGCATGATCATCGAAGGGCTGCGTAAGAAAGAGTGCAAGCCGGAAGAAGCGCCTGCGAGCCACGGTTTCTGGCTGCTGGCCTGTACGGCGGTGGCGACCAGCCTGGATGCGCTGGCCGTAGGCGTGGGCCTGGCGTTCCTGCAGGTGAACATCGTCACCACTGCACTGGCCATTGGTGCGTCCACCATGATAATGGCCTCGGCCGGTATCCTGCTGGGCCGTTTCCTGGGCCCGGTGATGGGAAAATGGGCAGAAATTTTCGGCGGTGTAGTGCTCATTGGTATTGGCTGTAGTATTTTAGTGGAACATCTGGGCCGGTGAATGCACTCTCCGGCCTGTCAGGGGCGGGGTGGATATGGCGTTATCGATAGTCGACTGGAACAGCCACAATCAGATTGAATGTTCGCACCTCACTGCCAGCCATGCGGCGTTCCCGCTGCACACCCACGAAGAATATGTCATCAGTGCCAACCTCAGCGGCATTGAAACCCTCAGCCTGCACCGGCAAACTCTGTTCGTTCACGCAGGCGATATCACTATTTACAATCCTGAAACGCTGCAGTCTTCGCAGTTTGGTGCCGATCCGGTGGAGTTTTACAGCATTCATCTGCCGCGTCAGGTGTTTGCCGATCCTGACGATCGATCTCCGCCGATCCTGTATGAAGGGGTACTGCGCGATCCCACGCTGTTTGCCGCCATCTGCGGCTACGTGCAGTCAGGCGATGAAGAACAGGAGCAAAGCCTGCTGTGGCTGACCAGCCAGTTATTGCAACACCGTCGCGGCAGAAAGCAAGAACCTGCCCCCCTTCCCGTGGGACGGGCGCTGGAGTGCATGCGCGACAATCTGACGGTAAAGCTGACGCTGGACGAACTGTCTGCCGCTGCCGGACTGAGCAAATATCATTTCGTGCGGCAGTTTCGTCAGCAGACGGGCATTGCCCCGCTGCAATATCATATGCAGCTGCGCCTGCTTGCGGCGCGTAATCTGCTGCGTGACCACCACAGCGCCCTGGATGTGGCGCACCGGTTGGGCTTTTACGACCAGAGCCACTTTATTAACAGCTTTCGCAAAATGATGGGGATCACCCCCCATCACTATCTGCGCAGGCTCAGCCGATAAATTCACGGTAGCCGGAGAGGATGACGTAACCGGCGAAATAGCAGAAAATCACCGCCGACGCGATATATGACCAGCGCAGCATCTTCGCCCCGAGCATGCGTCCGCCAACACTCCCCATCGCACACAGCACCGCCGTCCAGGTCACGCCCGCCAGGAAAAATCCGCTGAGGAACCATCCTGACGCCGCTGTGCCGCTGCTGCTCATCCGCGAAATCAGAGCACCACCGACCGCGGCAAACCACAGGATCGCCGTGGGCGATGACATGGCGAGGAAAATACCCCGGAAGAAATTCTGACGAATACTGAGTGCCTGGCCGATGTCTCCGGCACTGAGATCTGCCGTCGGGCGCAGGGCGTTCTGCACCATTTTCCATGCAAACCACAGCAGGATGAGCGATCCCCCGATCCACAGCACCCAGCGCACCGCAGTGAACTGCAACAGCACCGCCATGCCTGCCATCGCGAGGATCGCATAGATCAGATCGCCCACGCAGGTGCCGATCCCCAGCCAGAAGCCGTGAAAGTAACCGCGCTGCATGGCCAGGGTGATCATCGCAATATTGGCGATGCCGATATCCAGACACAGGGAAAGACTGAGAAGAAAACCATTTGAAAAGGGCATTTGCGTCCGACTGATGAGGGAAGAGAGGCCCATTATGTTCAGGCTTTTCCCTGAAATATTGGAAAAAATTGCGCCTCCGGCAGAGGGGGTATGCCTGCCGGGCGGCGAGGCCGTTTAGCTCTGGTTTATCTTTTTATCGGCATACTGAGGGCGATTATGTGATCTGGCTCATAAAATATTGCCTGAAAAATGGGCTGCATGTATAATTTTCTAGCAATATTCAATAAAGCGGCATACAGGCCATCATGAAAAAATTCTTCAAATACGTGTTCCGGGTTTATGTCGACACCTTTAAACACGTACCGCCCGGGGCTGTTCTTTAAGCCTGGCTGCACCGAAAACCCTCGATAATGCGTCGGTCAGGGATTGACCGATGGTTATCACCCGTTTCGATTATCCCATGAGAAAGCTATTGCATAACCGTCGCGTCTGCGCGAATCTGTCCTCTATGCAACCGACTCAGCTGTGCCTTACCACCCCAACCACCACCACCGCTTATGGCGGCGTGTGGCGAGTTTGCGTGTCTGAGTAGTTAGCACACCTTCCCCCACCCGCCGGTTTCCGACGGGGTCGTTTATTTCTCCGTCGTGACTGGTGTTAATCAGGATTGTTAAAGGAGAAATAACATGTCTGACGCCTCCGCGTTATTAGTGATTGATATGCAGGCAGGCTTACTGCACGGCCCGCAGGAGCCTCACGATAAAGCCGGTTTACTGGCGAACGTTTCCCATCTGATCGTCGCGGCCCGTTCGCAGCAGGTGCCGGTCTTTTTTGCCCAACACACCGGTCCGGCGGGATCGCCGATCGCCGCTGACAGCATGGCGTGGCAGCTGGCTGCGGAACTGCCGCGGGCGCAGACGGACCGCTGTTTTAACAAAGCGCGGCCCAGCTGTTTTGCCGGCACGCCGCTGCTGGCATGGCTGCAGGCGTCTGACGTGAAGCGGCTGGTGATCGCCGGAATGAAAACAGAATACTGCGTTGACACCACCTGTCGGGCGGCGGCAGATCTGGGGTTTGACGTGGTGCTGGTGAGCGATGCCCACAGCACCCCGGACAGTGGCGTGCTCACCGCCGCGCAGATAATTGCCCATCATAATGCAACGCTGGCGGGGCCGTTTGTCCGTCTGGTCAACACGGCGGATGTGCGCTTTGTGTAACGGAGCCGGACAGCCTTCAGCAGGATAAACGGAATAAGGCCGGTAAGGCCTTATTCCGCCTGAGGGAGGATCAGAGGGTTGGCCCGGCCTGAGCGATACGCGCGCCGTCTTCTGTGCGGGTGTACTGGGCAAAGTTGTCGATAAATAAGCGGGCTAATTTTTCGGCCGCCTGCTGCCACTGTTCTGCGCTTTCCCAGCCATTGCGCGGGTCAAGCAGGGCATCCGCCACCCCCGGAACCTGAGCCGGGATCATCAGCTCAAAGATCGGCAGCCGGGTATCATTCTGCGCAATCGTCCCGTTAAGGATAGCGTTGATAATATTGCGGGTATCCTTCAGCGACAGGCGCTCCCCTTTACCATTCCATCCGGTGTTGACCAGCCAGGCTTCTGCCTGTGTTTCCGCCATTTTTTCTGCCAGTACGCTGGCATAACGGGTCGGTGGCAGCATTAAAAAGGCGGCCCCGTAGCAGGCAGAAAAGGTCGGTGTCGGCTGGGTGATGCCGCGTTCAGTGCCGGCGAGTTTAGAGGTAAATCCGGACAGGAAGTGGTACTGCATCTGTTCACGGGTCAGGCGCGAAACCGGCGGCAGCACGCCAAAGCCATCCGCCGCGAGGAAAATCACTTTCGACGGATGGCCTGCAGCGGACACCGGGCGAACGATATTCTCAATATGATCCAGCGGGTAAGAGACCCGGGTGTTTTCCGTTTTGCTGCCATCAGCGAAGTCGATGCTGCCATCGGCCTTCACCACCACGTTTTCCAGCAGCGCGTTGCGGCGGATGGCGCGGTAAATTTCCGGCTCTGCGGCTTCACTCAGATTGATGGTTTTGGCATAGCAACCGCCTTCAAAGTTGAAGACGCCCTCCGCGTCCCAGCCGTGTTCGTCATCACCGATCAGCTCGCGCAGCGGGTCCGTGGACAGCGTGGTTTTACCGGTGCCGGACAGGCCGAAGAACAGCGCAACATCCCCCGCAGCGCCCCGGTTGGCGGAGCAGTGCATTGAGGCAATTCCCCGCTGGGGCAGCAGGTAGTTCATCACCGAGAACAGCCCTTTTTTCATTTCGCCGCCGTACCAGGTTCCGCCGATCAGCTGAATTTTCTCGGTCAGATTGAAGGCCACAAAGTTTTCAGAGTTCAGCCCCTGTGACTGCCACTGGCTGTTGGTGCACTTTGCGCCGTTCATTACGATGAAATCAGGGGTGAAGTTTGCCAGCTCTTCTGCGGAAGGGGTGATAAACATGTTTTTCACAAAGTGCGCCTGCCAGGCGACTTCTGTCACCACCCTGACCGCCAGCCGCGAGTCGGTATTGGCACCACACCAGGCGTCGACCACGTAGAGTTTTTTCCCTGACAGCTGCTGGCAGACCAGCGCGCGCAGTTCTGCCCAGACGGCTGGCGACAGCGGTTTATTATCATTACGGCCATTGCCGGCGTCAGACCACCAGACGGTATCTTCGGTCAGAGCATCCCTGACGATATATTTGTCGCGCGGGGAACGCCCGGTAAACTCGCCGGTATCCACCGCAGCCGCACCGGAGGCGGTCAGGGTGGCGCGTTCCCAGCCGGTAAGCCCGGGCGCGGTTTCATGCTCCATCAGCAGTTCATAGCTGGGGTTGTAAATCACGTCATGAAGGTCGGTAATACCAAGGTCTGACAAAGCGGCTTTTAGAGATACAGTGCTGGACATGAGATACCTGACTAGTAATGGTCTGAGGATGGGTTAACGGTTTGTTGCGAACTCGTGCAGGAATACTAGCACTGGATAATGGATGCTCTAATTGCATAATTTCTATGCTGCATGCTAAATTTGCATAGCGCTTTTGCGACAGGGGAAACAGACATCGATGATCGGTAATCTCGAAGTAAAATGGTTTTATGATGTGATTGCCCTGGAGGAGAGCCGGAGTTTTACCCAGGCCGCAGAGAAGCGAAATATTTCGCAGTCCTCCTTCAGCCGCCGTATTCAGTCCCTTGAGTCTGCGCTGGGTTTTATGATTTTTGACCGCAGCAAAAATCCGTTACAGCTGACACAGCAGGGTAAAAACTTTATCGGTTATGCCCGCAATATGCTTGATGATATGGATTTCCAGCTCAACCGAATCAAGGGGTTAGACAACCTCAGACAGAGTATTAAAATCGATGCAGCCCCGTCGTTATCCGTGCTGCTGCTGCCCGAAATGATTGCCGGATATAACGACAGCCTGGAGCGTATTCATTATGTTGAATCGATTAACGTGGATGAGGCGGTTTATAACCTGAAAGAGGGCAAGTGTGATTTTATTCTGAGTTTTTATAACGAAGAACTGATGAACTTTCCCTTTGTCCATCATAAGATTTTCGACTCCCACCTGCACCTGGTCACGCCCTGTGACGAGCACGGTCAGCCGCTGTATTCCCTGAGTAACGATATTCTGCCCCTGATGAAATATGCCAACGACAGCTATATGGGACGACAGGTGAATCAGGTGATCGATACGCTGTCTGACGACACCTTTTCACTGCGGTTTGTCTCGTCGATGAGCGAACTGCTGAAGCGCATGATCGTTAACGGCCAGGGGGTGGGCTGGCTGCCGCAGTATTCGATCAAAGATGAACTGCGTGAGGGCAGGCTGGCCATTCTGGATCCTGCGGTGTCGCTGGGAATTAAAGCCTATGTCTACCGCTCCGGCTCCAGGCTGAATTTGTCTGCGGAGCGATTCTGGCAGTATATTCGCTCCCAGCCGACACGGCGGGAGTAACGCCCCGGGGAGAGGCGGGGCCGATCGGCTTTTTCGCCCCGCCCGGCACAGGGCCTGTTACGCGAAATCGACCCAGGTCGCGCCCGCATCGGCTGACGCAACGCAGCGCTCCACCCACTGCACGCCGGCCACCCCGGCATGGACATCTGGATACCAGAAATCTGCCAGCAGCGCGTTATCACCCCGGTCGGTCGCATCCATGGCAATCGCAAAACGGCGGTACAGATTCGACCAGGCTTCGAACAGCCCTTCCGGATGGCCGCCGCCAATACGGTCTTCTTCCCGCGCACGCGGGGCCAGGTAGCCCATTCCCCGCTCCAGAATACGCACCGGCTCACCCTGAATTTCATACCGCAGCTGGTTTGGCTGTTCGTCCCACCACTCCAGGCTGGCTTTCGATCCGATCACGCGGATCTTCTGGCCGTGCATCGATCCGCAGTTCACGGCTGAACACCACAGCGATGCCACCGCCCCGTTATCGTACTCCATCAGGACAAAGGCGTTATCCTCCAGCGGCGCACGGGTTTTAACAAAGCTCTGGCGTGAACACATCAGGCGTTTGATTTTCAGATCGGGCAGCATGGTTTCTGCCAGGAACAGCGGGTGGGTCGCCAGGTCGCCCAGCACGTAGCTCGGCCCGACGAAGGCCGGATCGACGCGCCAGCGGGTGCTCGGGTTATCCAGCTCGACCGCTTCATTATGGAAGCCGTGCGAGAACGACATATTTACAATGCGAATATCGCCCAGCAAACCTTCCGCAATCATACTGCGCGCCTGCTGGATCAGCTGATGACCGGCGTAACCGTAGGTGACGCCGATAATTTTATGCTGCCTGTGGCTCAGGGCGGCCAGCTCTTTCGCTTCTGCAGTGGTAAAGCACAGCGGCTTTTCACACACCACGTGCAGGCCAGATTCCAGCGCGGCTTTACAGATGGCGAAATGCGTATTATTGGGCGTGGCGATCGATACCGCTTCAATGCCGTCAGCACGCGCGGCTTCTTCAGCAAACAGCGTCTGATAGTCCGGGTAGCAGCGATGGCCATCCACGCCCAGACTCTCGCCAAAGGCGCGGCCACGTGCCGCATCAATATCGAACGCGCCCGCGACCAGGGTAAAGGTGCTGTCGCGCAGCGCAGCCGAACGATGGATATAGCCAATCTGGCTGGTTCCGCCGCCGCCTACCATGCCCCAGCGCAGGGAACGATCGAGAGGTTTAATGCCGTTAATCATCTGATATTCCTTAATTAAAATCCGACAGCGGTGAGATAACGCAGGCTTTCGGTCACGTCGTGCAGACTGCCGTCGGCCTGGCGCGGGTCGCGTTCCTGTTCGATGGTGATCCAGCCCTGGTAATGGCGCTCCGCGAGGAAGGCACGCACGGCCGGATAATCAATTGCCCCCTGGCCAATCGGGCACATCACCCCTTCGGCACAGGCGGTAAAGAAGTCGAGTTCACGGGCGAGGACATCGCGGAATACCGCGTCGTTCACGTCTTTGAAATGCAGATAATCAATGCGCTCAAAATAGTGCGCCAGCGCCGGGATCGGATCCATGCCGGCGTAATAAAGGTGGCCGGTATCCAGGCACAGGCCCGCTACGCTGTGCGGGATGGCCTGCACCAGCTTTTCCAGTTCATCGGCAAATTCAATGTTGCCGCCCGCGTGCGGGTGGATCACCGGGCGTACACCGTAGGTATGGGCAATACGGCTAATCTCTCTGATGTGATCGATCATGCGCTGCCAGTCACTGTCGGACAGGCGAGCGGCTTTGTCGTACTGCCCGGCGAAGCGCGCACGGTCGGCATTACCGAAGTCGATAATCACCAGATAGGGGGCCGGCAGGTTATCGCCGTGAACGGGTGCGGCCGTGGGAACGGCCGACAGATGGCGGCACAGGTGATGAGTCAGTGCAATCATCGCCGGGAAGTTCGCTTCGCTGACCAGGTCGTCAAAGATCGTTCCCGCCACAATCGTCAGGCCATACTGCTGCAGTTTTTCGCTCAGCAGTGCCGGGTCAGTGGGCAGGTAGCCCCAGGGTCCCAGCTCAATACTGGAATAACCGGCCTGCGACGCCTCTTTCAGCACCTTCTCGTACGGGGGCAGGTAGGGGTTTTTCGGGTCATCCACCCCCCAGCTGCAGGGGGCATTAGCAATATAAATGGTCATGTTAGTGTCCTGTCGTGATCATTAAACGGCACTCAGAGAGTGGCGGCCTTGCGTGCTTGTTTGTGGCTTTCGAAGCGTTGCAGCACCAGTGCTTCCATTTTTTCCAGCGAGACGCCTTTGGTTTCCGGCAGCAGGGCTTTGACGAACCACCAGGAGGCCAGAGAACACACGGCGAACAGCAGGAGCGGGAATGCACCGTGGAAGTGATCGTTAAGCCA
Organism: Erwinia persicina; assembly: GCF_019844095.1. NCBI lineage: Bacteria > Pseudomonadati > Pseudomonadota > Gammaproteobacteria > Enterobacterales > Erwiniaceae > Erwinia > Erwinia persicina. The sequence goes on from NZ_CP082141.1 coordinate 147,882, forward strand.
GGCGTTCTGGTTCATCATCGGGAAAGACTGGCTGACAAAAAAGTTACCGGCCCACATGGCGCAGATAGAGAAACCCATGCCCGCGCCGCGCAGATGTGTTGGAAAGATTTCGCCAATGACTGTCCAGACCACCTGGCCCCAGGTACCGCCGAACAGGAACATAAAGCCAAACAGACCGATGACGGAGGCCCAGCCGGTCATACCGCTGTAGAAGGTCGTGAAGGTCACCAGCAGACAGAGAGCAGAGCCGAGGGAACCAATCAGCAGCAGCGATTTACGGCCCATTTTGTCAATCAGCATCATGCCGGCCACCACTCCAATGAACTGCAGAACGGCCAGCCAGATGGTCATGTACATCGCTTCCTGCATGTTGTGGGTCACATTCATCAGCAGCGTCGGACCGAAATACTGGATGACGTTAATCCCGGTGAGCTGGTTGAAAAGCGCCAGTCCAACGCCAATCACCAGGAAAATAGCGCTCTTGCGGTTGAAGTTGACGCGTTTGCGCTTTTCCGGTGTGTCGGCGTTATCGCGCAGTGAATCCTGAATTTCCGCCATCACGCGGCGCGCATGTTCCGGCGTTGAGATGCGCGACAGGGTGTGCAGTGCCTGCTCATGGCGGCCGGCCATCGCATTCCAGCGCGGAGATTCCGGAATAAAGCCGACAAACAGGAAGAACAGCACGCAGGGTACAACGGCTGCACCCAGCATCCAGCGCCAGCCGTAGGCATTTAACCACTCCAGGTCGGCATTTTTGGCGATAAGGTAGTTAGTGGCCAGCACCAGTACTTGGCCGCCCACGCAGCAGATCATATGCATGGTCATGGCGCGGCCGCGATAATCTTTCGGGGCCACTTCCGCAATGTAGATAGGGGAGATCACCGAGGCGAGGCCGATGCCAAGACCGCCGATAATGCGGAACACTACAAAGGTGGTGAAGTCCGGTGCCAGCGCGGTTCCGGCCACCGACACCACAAACAGTATCGCCGTGACGATCAGCATTTTTTTGCGGCCATAGCGATCTGCCAGTTTCCCCGCCGCCAGGCAACCGATGATACAGCCGATGATGACATTGGAAACGGCCCAGCCAGTTTCGGCAGGAGAGAGTTGATAATGGTGGCTGATAGGTTCGATAGCACCGGAGATAACCGACGAATCATAGCCAAACAGCAGGCCACCCAGCGCGGCGACAGCGCAGATCGCCATCACATACGCCATGTTGTGTTTTGGTGTTGTCCGGGACACAAGATAATCCTTCCGTTGTTATTTGAAGGAAGTATCAAACAAACGTTCCATTGATCACAATGATGGAATATTTGTTTTTTGATGGCGATCTCACTAAATTTGATAGTTTTAAATGATAAAATTCTATCATTTCAGCGAATTCAGCGGGTTATTCGACAGGGGTAACCAGCGGGTCGGTGGGGGCCGACCCGGCGAGGGGCTCAGTAGTTCTCTTTAGTGATCAGTTCAAAACCACTGGTAAGGGCAATAAAGCCGCCATGTTCATCGCGGCTGGCCAGCTGCATCGCCTCGACAACGCGGGCAGCCAGCTCATCCAGCCGGTGAGCGATCATCATGTCCAGCGTGCCGTCGATCAGGGCCAGCTGCGCATCCTGCAGTGGCCCGTGGCAGATCAGCGTAATCTCGTGCCGTCTGTCGCTGTCGCGCAGCGCATTGACCACCCCTTCGACCCCGCCACACGGGGCATAGATCACCGACAGCTCCGGATGACGCCGGATCAAATCAGCGGTCACCTGATAGCCCTGCGCCACGTTTTCAAAACTCTTTACCGGTTCCAGCACCGTATGACCCGTGGCGTACTCCCGCAGGTAGGAACGGAAGCTGATCTCACAGGTTTCCTGACATAAAAAACGATTATCACCGACGATAACCCCCACTTTACCCGGCGGGCCGCTCAGACGTTGCACGGCCCAGGCGGCGGTTCTGCCCGCTTTGCGGTTATCCAGACCGATATAGCCGGAGTGACCGCAGGGCGACAGGTCGGAGAGAACAGTAAAGACGTTGACACCCTTCCGGCTGGCTTTCTCAACCGCCCGGCGGATCAGCGCATTGTCGAGGGCAATCAGTGCCAGAACATTCACGCGATCGCTCAGGCTGTCGATAGCGGCCGCCGTTTCTTCAATCGCGTGGATATCGTGAAACGCGAATTCAACGGCTGTCCCTGCCTGTAAAAACGGGGCGGCATGCTGTTCCAGCGCCCGGGCAAAGGTATCGTAAAACGAATAGTCACGTGACAGCAGGATCACCCCAATACGCAGTGTGCCTGCGCTCTGGCGTGGCACCGTGGCCGTGAGAAAATCAGGGTCGAAACGGTAGCCAAGCCGCGAGGCGGCCTGAATCACGCGGCTTTCCGTATCCGGACGTACCGGTGCCCGACGGTTCAACACGCGGTCAACGGTGGCAACGCCCACGCCCGCTTCGCGGGCAATGTCCGTCAGTGTGGTTTTTTTCATCAGAGAGCCCTTGATAAGCGTTATGACAAAAAACTATCACGTCTGCTGACGGCGCAACAGCACAGGCGCGGAGGTAAATACTCAGGACATGAAGCGTGTCAGATTATTTTTTTTGTTTTAGATGAAATAAGATTCAAAAATTTCATTTCAGGACGTGCCGAAAGGAGCTTAAAAAAAACTGAAAATGGCCAGATTTATGCTATCGTGCTGCAAACATACCGTGTGGTATCTTTGAAATGAAAACGTCATGAACAATCACTCTCTCTCCGCCCTTTCTCTGCGGGCAGCACTCTGCTGTGAGCGAGGCTATAAACGTAAAAAACAGCCCGAGCAGGTGCGGGCGGCGCTGATCCACAGTGCCGCTGAACTGGCTGCGATGCAGGGGCTGGCAGGTGTGACCGTGCAGGCGGTGGCGGCGGCCGCAGGTGTGACAAAAGGGGGATTCTTTCATCACTTCCCCCATAAGCAGGCGCTGCTGGATGCAGTATTTGATCACTTTATGGCAGAGAACGAGCAGGCGATTGACCGCATGATGGCGGCCGACGACCTGGCGTCAGGCTGCTTCACGCGCGCTTATATCAGCGTCGCGTTCGACGATATTTTACAGGCAGAGAAAAGCCTGAGCATGCCGCTGTCGCGGTCAATGATGGGCTCGCCCGAACTGTGCGAACGCTGGGCGGCGTGGCTGGCCGGGCGGCTGCAACGCCACCATGACACCGACAGCGAGCCACAGCATGAAGTGGCGCGGCTGGCCGCTGACGGCGCCTGGCTGGCCTGTTCCCTGGGAAATTCCCGGGGCATTCGTGACCCGTTAACGCTGAAAAACTATTTGCTGACACTCACCAGAGAGCATCATTCACCGTGAAAACGACCTTCAAACAGGAAGTGGTTTACCAGCTTCTGCACTGGCTGGAAGGGAATATCCATACGCCACTCTCCATCAATGATTTCGTTGAGAAATCGGGCTATTCCAAATGGCACCTGCAACGTATTTTCAAAGAGGTGACCGGGCAAAAGCTGGCGTCGTACTGTCGTCAGCGGCGGCTGACCTCCAGTGCGTTTATGCTGCGCCTGTTTGATAAGCAGATTGACTCCGTGGGCAGCGAACACGGTTTCTCCAGCCATAATGTCTATCACAAAACCTTTAAGCGGCATTTTAACGTCACGCCGGCGCAGTACCGGGATGCGTTGCACTGGTCCTGCAAGGGATTATGCCCGCCGATCAATCTCACGACCCAGCCCGTGCCGGAGGGCCGTCTGGTCGAACTGGATGCGATGACCTTACGGGGACGGGTGACGGATTATGCGTTCACGCAGGACACGATCTGTCACTTTTGCTGGGATAAGCGTGAAGCGCTCTGGCGGCAGCGGCTGGCAGAGGCGGCGGCTCATCCCGGTGCGCTGTACGGTTTATCGAACGTGATTAAAGGGGGGCCGCGTGCGGATGACTGCGCCACCCTGCAGTATCTCGCCTGCTTTCATCCTGACGCCGGGGGAACAGAAACCCCGCTGGTTGAGATTGCGGTCGAAAAACAGACCTATCTGCACTTCAGTTTTAATGGTGAAGCGCAGCAGTTCGCTGACTTTATTAAGCTGATTTATGAGCACGCGTTGCCGACCGCAGGCGCTGTGCGTCGCGATGGCTATGATATTGAACGTATTGATCCGCAGCGTTTCAGCGCGTCACGAAGTGGTCGCATCGATTATTACGTGCCGGTGCTGGTCTGACGCCAGGCTGGACGTGGCGAAGGCGGTGGGGTTCGGACTGGCGGCGGCAGGATCGGGTATGCCCGTTCCCTGGATAACAGGGACCGGGCATATAACCTTAAGTCAGGTGACTGGCAGTCAGGCAGAACTTATTTCAGCAACTTGGCCGTCATATGAACGCCGTTGTTGGTGTTGGCTTCGATAATTTTGTAAGACGATGCACCGGCCTGCTGTGCCTGAGCGGCGATTTTCGCTTCAGCGCTGTCCAGGGTGCTGCCGGTTGCGGTGACGCTCTGCGCAAAGCTGGCGAAAGAAACCGTAGAGAGCATGATAACAGCAGCAAAAGTTTTGATAGATTTCATGGGGTCATTCCTTCATTAGATTTGTTTGGGTAAGGCGTTTTGCCTCGTTGGAAACAATAGTACGCCTGCTAATGAAGTTGTGATAGCGGAGTGATTTGCTGTTGTTTATCAAAAAAATTGATTGATAATTGACCGCGTTTTACATAACTTGCAGAGCACTGACTTTTGCTGCGCTTTCACCCCCTGTCTTGACCCCAGTTGACACAAAACCGCCCGCCGTGAGGGAAATCACCCCGGCGGGCGGTTTTGTGTCAGTCAGCCGCCGTCAGTTCAGTTCTGCAGCGTAGCAAGGAAATGCGCTTTGACTTTCTCAGCCTCGACGGTCAGGCACAGTTTCTGCACGCAGCTGCCGGCAAACGGATCGTCGTAGGAGGCGGCGCTGTGCAGCTGACGCAGCGTCTGGCCACGGCTAATCCCCTCAGTGACCACCCGCACCGGCGACGCCGTCACGCCAAACCATTCCGGGTGGCAGAGGTAAGCAATGGTCAGGGTATCGTGCAGCGGCATGCCTTCCGTTCCCTCTTTTTCGCGGCTGTATTGCAGATAGCGGCGGGAGATGGCTTCCAGCACCGGGTGTTTCAGGGCGCGTATCTCATCGCCGCTGACCAGCACCTGATGGGTGACATCCAGCGGCAGCAGCACGACAGGCAGCCCGGCGTTCAGCACCTGATCTGCGGCGTGCGGATCTTTCCAGATATTAAACTCAGCAAACGGGGTGACGTTACCGCTGTGACCCTGAGTCCCAAAGGCACCGCCCATGATCACCAGCTGTTTGATCTGCGGCACGATATCGGGCGCCTGGTTGATGGCCATGGCAATATTGGTCAGCGGGCCGATAGCCACGAGGGTAAGGGCATCGGGGTGGGCGCGTACGCTGCGGATAATAAATTCAATGGCGTTATCCGCGGCCCCGTTCCACGGATTGTCAAATACACCACCCAGTCCGTCCTCGCCATGTACCGCCCAGGCGGGCGTCGACGGGGCGTGGGCCAGCGGCCGGGAACTGCCGCGATAGATCGGCACATTCAGGCCAATCTTCTGGCTGAACAGCCGGGCATTACTGACCGCCTGGCTGACCGGCACATTGCCAAAAACCGTGGTGATGCCAAGAATATCGAGGCTTTTTGCGGCAAAGGCGAGGGCGAACGCGTCATCGACGCCAATATCGGTATCAAAAATTATCTTCTGCATCAGATTTTCCTTTCCGTTGGGCTGCGCGCCCCAGCCTCCCTGGCAGCGTTGTCAGGTGGTCAGCAACGTATGCAGCGCCTGTAAATCACGTTTAACACACTCCAGCTCCTGGGCAAATTTTTCATCCGACACCAGCGGCTGTCGAAAGACGGTGATCAGCACCTGCGATCCCTCTTCATTCGCCACGATACGCATTGGAACAAAGATCTCTTTGCTGTAACCGCCGTCGATGTAGTGGTCCATGATGCAAAAAGGGTTATGCGTCGTAAAGCGGACTTTCACCGGGCCGTGCGGCCCGCGCCCTTTCCAGCCGTTCCCTTCCGGCTCCAGCGGCCCCTGGCTCAAACCCGAGGCCCACTTGGGGAAAAACTCCGGCTTCCAGATCGTTTCATACAGGTCTACCCAGTTACGGTGGATAGCCAGGCTAAGGGTGTGTGAGGACAGCATAAAACCTCCGGTCAGTGTTCAGTAGCGAATTTAAGCACCCCCGCCGACAGATGAGAAGCCCCGGAGGGCCTGTTATGTCTATACCACGACACAGCTCGCAAATTCATGTCAGCGATCTCAATGGCCGTTAACGGCTTGTTTTGCCAGCCTGCCCGGCCTATAAATACGGCTCAACGAAGGACGGGGAGAAAGGGTATGAAGCAAGGGGATATCGGGCGCTTAGTTCTGCTGGCCGCCATCTGGGGGGCCAGCTTTATGTTTATGCGCGTGGCCACGCCGTATTTCGGTTCACTGAATACCGCCTTTTTGCGCGTGCTGTTTGGTTGCCTTGGCCTGCTGACGCTACTGCGGGTACTGCGGGTCAGGATCCACTTTAGCGGCAAGGCGCTGCCGGCCGTGTCGTTAGGTGTGATCAATTCAGCCGTTCCGTTTGCGATGTACTGTCTGGCGGCAAAGTGGCTACCGGCGGGTTACTCCGCCATTCTTAACGCGACCACTCCGCTGATGGGCGTGCTGATTGGGGGGCTGTTTTTCAGCGAAAAATTTACCCTGAGAAACATCGCCGGGGTGCTGCTGGGTCTGCTCGGTATCGTGCTGCTGACCACCACCGGCAGCCTGGCCTTGTCGCATGAAGTACTGCTGGGTATTGCGGCCTGTCTGGTGGCGACGGCCTGCTATGCCAGCGCAGGCTTTCTGACGAAAAAGTGGATTGGCGATCGCGGCGGCATGGATGCACGACTGGTGGCGCTGGGCAGTCAGATCGGGGCCAGCGTTTTCCTGCTGCCGTTCTTCATCGGGTCGCTCCTCACCCAGCCTGCGGTATCGTGGTCTCATCCCGGCGTCTGGCTGTGCGTGCTGGCGCTCGGCCTGGTGTGTACCGCCTGGGCTTATATTCTTTTCTTCCGTCTGATTGCCGATATTGGCCCGCTGAAAACGCTGACCGTTACCTTCCTGATCCCCCCGTTTGGCGTGCTGTGGGGCTATCTGTTCCTCGGGGAGACGCTGTCGCAGGGATTTATCGCCGGGGGGCTGGTGATCATCGTGGCGGTATGGCTGGTGGCCGGGGGCGTGAAAGCAAAACCGCACATCGAAGAGGTCTCCCTCAAATCCTGACGCCCCTCTGAAGACGGAGGGGGGATGCGCTGCCCGCAGAGCATGAGCAAAAGGGTATAGCGGGTAACTTTTTCAGTGATATCCGGTGCGGTGGCTGGCCTGCATACTGATGCCATCACCACCATACGGAGACGACGATGACACCTGCTGTTCACGATCTGCGCTCTGCGCTGGCCCTGCTGGCCGACCTCCCGGGCGAACGGGTGGATACCGATACTGAAGTGGATGCGCATGCGGAACTGTCCGCCGTATACCGCTACGTGGGCGCGGGCGGGACGACCCGGCGGCCGACGCGCGAAGGGCCGGCAATGTTATTCAACCGGGTGAAAGGCTTTCCTGATTTCCGCGTCGTGACCGGCATACTGGCCTCACGGCGTCGCGTGGGTCATCTGCTGGGCTGCGATCCGGCACGCCTTGGCCATTTGCTGATGGACTCGGTGAGTCATCCCATTCCACCAGTGCTGACGCAACAGGCCGACATCCCCTGTCAGGAGGTGGTGCACCTCGCCAGCCATCCGGATTTTGACCTGCGCACGCTGCTGCCCGCCCCGACCAACACTGAAGAGGATGCCGGTCCCTATTTCACCATGGGGCTGTGCTATGCCAGCGATCCGGAAACTGGCCAGTCCGATGTGACCATTCACCGGTTGTGTATTCAGGGGCGCGATGCGCTGTCGATGTACTTCGCCCCCGGCCGCCATCTGGATGTGTTTCGTCAGAAGGCGGAAGCCGCCGGGCAGGCGCTACCGCTGACCATCAGCATCGGTGTTGATCCGGCCATTTACATCGGTGCCTGCTTCGAGCCACCCACCACGCCGCTGGGATTTGATGAACTCAGCGTTGCCGGGGCATTAAGAGGGCGTGCGGTGGTATTAGCGCAGGCGCGCACGGTGGATGCGCGAGCCATTGCTCATGCGGAAGTGGTGATTGAAGGGGAACTGGTGCCGGACGTGCGGGTACGTGAAGACCAGAACACTCATACCGGCAAGGCAATGCCCGAATTTCCCGGCTACACCGGGGCGGCGAATCCCGCACTGCCGCTGATCAAAGTAAAAGCGGTCACTCATCGCCAGCAGCCTATCCTGCAGCACACCATTGGCTGCAGTGAAGAGCATGTGAATATGGCCGGTATTCCGACCGAAGCCAGCATTCTTGGCATGGTTGAACGCGCGATGCCGGGACGTCTGCTGAATGTCTATGCCCATCCGGCGGGGGGCGGGAAGTTTCTCGCCGTTATGCAGTTTAAGAAAAGCGGGCCGATGGACGAGGGGCGGCAGCGTCAGGCGGCGCTGCTGGCCTTTTCCGCCTTCCCCGAACTTAAACACGTCATGCTGGTTGATGAAGACGTGGATATTTTTGACAGTAACGACGTGCTGTGGGCGATGCAGACGCGCTATCAGGGGGATGTGGATACGCTGTTTATCCCCGGCGTCCGCTGTCATCCGCTCGATCCGTCGCAGATACCGGCCTTCAGCCCCACCATCAGCGATAAGGGGATCGCCTGCAAAACCATTTTTGACTGTACGGTGCCCTACGCGTTGAAAAGCCAGTTCCAGCGCTGCCAGTTCAAAGAGGTGGACGTAAAACGCTTCCTGCCGGATTTTACCTGAGCAGCAGACCGGCCGCAGGGGCGCGCTGTCTGCCGGTCGCCCCGAAAAGCATCACCGGTTTCGTCGCACTGACTGCATTGCGGTAAAAAGGCGTTTTCTCCTGCCACCGGATCCCGCCATGCTGAAGCTCAAACCGCTGTACTATTTCAAAACTGTGGTCGAAAAAGGCTCTATTTCGGCTGCGTCACAGGTGCTCTACACCGCACAGCCGCCGATCAGCAAGGCACTGTTACAGCTGGAGTCCCACTGGGAACTGCGGCTGTTTGAACGTACCCCGCGCGGCATGATCCCCACCGATGCCGGGCGTTATCTTTACCAGCGCGCCAGCGATCTGTTACAGCTGGCAGAGAGCATTGAGGGAGAGATGCACGCCTTCCGCGAAGGGCAGTGCGGCGTGCTGCGTATTGGTTGTGTCGATATGGCGACAGGCCTGCTGGCCGGGGCCATTGCCGCACTGCGTGCAGACTACCCGGAGCGTCAGTTTTCGCTGCATCAGGGCGATCCACTCTTTCTGGAAGAGCTGCTGGAGCGCCGCCAGATTGACGCCGCGCTGGTGCATCTGCCGCTGACCCTGACGGCCAGTGATGTTGACAGCATGGCACTGCAACAGCTTTGCGTGCGGGCGCTGTGCCTGGCTGATGACCCGCTGGCGGAGGCGTCATCGCTATCGCTGGCGGCGCTGGCGACGCATCCACTGGTGCTGCTGCGCCGCCAGCGTGGATTCGGCATGTACGAACGGGTGCTGGCCTGTTTTCATGATGCTGGCCTGACGCCTGATGTGGTGGCCCAGGCCAGCGATCTGCCGGTGATGAAACAGCTGGCCCGTCAGGGCGTGGCGATCGCCCTGGTGCCGTCGCTGGGCGACAGTCCGCCGGACACCGGGCTGGTGGCGCTGGCGGTGCCTGAACTGGACGGTGCCGCCGACAGGCTGGCACTGATTTATCATCATCCGCACGCCGGGAGCGCGGCACTCAGGCCACTGCTGAGCTATTTTATGGCCGTCGCCGCGCCCGGCGGGTGTCCCGGTGAGAAAGCAGAGCAACCTCTATTGTAAGGGCAGCATGCCTTCACCCCCCGTGTCAGCAGAAGAAATCTTCGCCACAGGTGGCCCATTTTTATACTTTTTTTACACCCCAGCCCCGCATTTTTACATCAACTTTGCACGCCACTCGCAACAATAGCTGAACTGAATAACGCCTCTGGAGGTGTGTTGTGAGCGTCGCTGTGATTACCGGCATTGTGCTGGTCTGTTTGCTGCTGGGCTACCTGGTGTACGCCCTGATCCGTGCGGAGGAGTTCTGATGGCCGCTCCCGCATTTTTACTGATTGCCACCTACCTGGTGCTGCTGATGCTGCTGGCCCGCCCGCTGGGTAAAGGGCTGGCGCGGCTGGTGGATGACCGGCCACTGCCCGGCATGGCCGGGGTGGAGCGCGTATTGTGGCGTGTGAGCGGCGTGGCCCCGGAAGGCATGAGCTGGCAGCGTTATCTGTGGGCGATCCTGCTGTTTAACGCCTGCGGCCTGCTGCTGCTGTTGGCGATACTGATGAGCCAGGGCAGCCTGCCGCTGAACCCGCAGCACCTGCCGGGACTGAGCTGGGATCTGGCGCTGAACACCGCCGTCAGCTTTGTGACCAATACCAACTGGCAGGCGTACGCCGGGGAAAGCACCCTGAGCTATTTCAGCCAGATGGTCGGCCTGACGGTACAGAACTTCCTGTCGGCAGCCACCGGGATGGCCGTGGCCTTTGCCCTGATGCGCGGCTTTGCCCGCCGGGCGCTGGGAGAGCTGGGTAACGCCTGGCGGGATATCACCCGCATCACTCTCTGTGTGCTGCTGCCGCTGTCGCTGCTGATGGCGCTGTTCCTTGTCAGCCAGGGCGTGCTGCAGAACACCGACGGCTACCTCAGCCTGACGACGCTGGAAGGGGTGAAACAGACGCTGCCAATGGGGCCGGTGGCCTCGCAGGAAGCGATTAAAATGCTCGGCACCAACGGTGGCGGCTTCTTTAACGCGAACTCCGCGCATCCGTTTGAAAACCCGACCGCCTACAGCAATTTTGTACAGATGCTGGCGATCTTCCTCATCCCGGCCGCGCTCTGTTTTGCCTTTGGCGATGTGGTGCGTGACCGCCGTCAGGGCCATGTGCTGCTGTGGGCGATGTCGCTGATGTTTATCGGCGCGGTGGCGGTAGTGATGTGGGCTGAACTGAACGGTAACCCGCACTTCCTGACGCTCGGCGCAGACAGCGCCATCAATATGGAAGGCAAGGAGACGCGTTTCGGCATCCTGAACTCCAGCCTGTTTGCGGTGATCACCACGGCGGCCTCCTGCGGTGCCGTCAATGCGATGCATGACTCCTTTACCGCACTGGGCGGTATGGTGCCGATGTGGCTGATGCAGATCGGCGAGGTGGTGTTTGGCGGCGTCGGGGCCGGGCTGTACGGCATGCTGCTGTTCGTGCTGCTGGCGGTGTTTATCGCCGGGCTGATGATCGGTCGCTCGCCGGAGTATCTCGGCAAAAAAATCGACGTCTGGGAAATGAAAATGACCGCGCTGGCAATCCTGGTCACGCCCTGCCTGGTGCTGCTGGGGACCGCGCTGGCGATGATGACCGACGCCGGACGCAGCGCGATGCTGAACCCGGGCACACACGGCTTCTCGGAGGTGCTGTATGCGGTGTCATCGGCGGCCAACAACAACGGCAGTGCCTTTGGTGGCCTGAGTGCCAATACCCCGTTCTGGAACCTGCTGCTGGCGTTCTGCATGCTGGCGGGCCGCTTCGGCATCATTATTCCGGTGCTGGCGATTGCCGGTTCCCTGGCGCTGAAAAAGGTACAGCCCGCAGGCCAGGGCACGCTGCCCACCCACGGGGCGCTGTTTATTGCCCTGCTGATTGGCACGGTGCTGCTGGTTGGTGCGCTGACCTTTATCCCGGCGCTGGCCTTAGGGCCGGTGGCGGAACATCTGCAAACGATCGGACGTTAACGGGCGGAGAAGAGAGATGAGTCGTAATCAACAGGCGCTATTTGATGGAGCGCTGATGCGTACCGCGCTGCTCGATGCGTTTAAAAAACTGGATCCGCGTACCCAGGTACGCAACCCGGTGATGTTTGTGGTGTGGCTGGGCAGTATGCTGACCACGCTGCTGGCCATCGGTATGGCCAGCGGAAACATGTCCGGAGACACCGGTTTTACGTCGTCCATTGCCGTCTGGCTGTGGTTTACCGTGCTGTTTGCCAATATGGCCGAAGCCCTGGCGGAAGGGCGCAGTAAGGCGCAGGCCAACAGCCTGAAAGGCATTACCAAAACCAGCTTTGCCAAAAAACTCGGGGAACCGAAATACGGTGCCAGCCATCAGTCGGTGGCCGCCGAATCGTTGCGCAAAGGCGACTGGGTGCTGGTGGAAGCCGGCGATATGATCCCCTGCGATGGCGAGGTGGTGGAGGGGGGCGCATCGGTGGATGAAAGCGCCATTACCGGTGAGTCAGCGCCGGTGATCCGCGAATCCGGCGGTGACTTCTCCTCGGTGACCGGCGGTACGCGCATTCTCTCCGACTGGCTGGTGGTGCAGTGCAGCGTCAACCCGGGGGAAACCTTCCTGGATCGCATGATCGCCATGGTGGAAGGGGCCAAACGGCGTAAAACGCCAAACGAGATTGCGCTGACCATTCTGCTGGTAGCGCTGACCATCGTCTTTCTGCTGGCCACCGCGACGCTGTATCCGTTTACCGCCTGGGCGGGAGAGCCGGTCAGTCTGACCGTGCTGGTGGCGCTGCTGGTGTGCCTGATCCCCACCACCATTGGCGGCCTGCTGTCGGCCATTGGCGTGGCCGGCATGAGCCGCATGCTGGGGGCCAATGTCATCGCCACCAGCGGGCGTGCGGTGGAAGCCGCCGGTGATGTGGACGTCCTGCTGCTGGATAAAACCGGCACCATCACCCTCGGTAACCGTCAGGCAACACAGTTCCTGCCGGCCGCCGGTATCAGTGAACAGCAGCTGGCCGATGCCGCGCAGCTGGCCTCACTGGCTGACGAAACCCCGGAAGGGCGCAGTATTGTGGTGCTGGCCAAGCAGAAATTTAACCTGCGTGAACGTGACCTGAAAAGCCTGGATGCCACCTTTATCCCGTTCTCGGCGCAGACGCGTATGAGCGGAGTGAACGTGCAGGACCGGACGGTGCGTAAAGGGGCAGTGGATGCGGTACGCCGCCATATCGACAGCAACGGCGGCCAGTTTCCCCTTGAAGTCAACGGGCTGGTGGAGCAGGTGGCGCGCGCCGGCGGTACGCCGCTGGTGGTGTGCGACGGTGCCACCGTGCTGGGCGTGGTCGAACTGAAAGATATCGTTAAAGGCGGCATCAAAGAGCGCTTTGCCGAACTGCGCAAAATGGGCATCAAAACCGTGATGATCACCGGGGATAACCCGCTGACAGCGGCGGCTATTGCCGCCGAAGCCGGGGTGGATGACTTCCTGTCGGAGGCGACGCCGGAAGCCAAACTGGCGCTGATCCGCCAGTATCAGGCAGAAGGGCGGCTGGTCGCCATGACCGGGGATGGCACCAACGACGCGCCGGCGCTGGCCCAGGCCGACGTGGCGGTGGCGATGAACTCAGGGACGCAGGCGGCGAAAGAAGCGGGCAACATGGTCGATCTGGACTCTAACCCGACCAAGCTGCTGGAGGTCGTGCATATCGGCAAGCAGATGCTGATGACACGCGGGTCGCTGACCACCTTCAGCATCGCCAACGACGTGGCGAAGTACTTTGCCATTATCCCGGCCGCCTTTGCTGCCACGCTACCGCAGCTCAACCGGCTGAACGTGATGCACCTGCATTCGCCCAACTCCGCCATCCTGTCGGCGGTGATTTTTAACGCGCTGGTGATTGTGTTCCTGATCCCGCTGGCGCTGAAAGGCGTGAGCTACCGTCCACTGAGTGCCGCCGCGCTGCTGCGTCGTAACCTGTGGCTGTATGGTGTGGGCGGTCTGCTGGTGCCGTTCGCCGGTATTAAACTGATTGATATGCTGCTGACCCTGCTGGGTCTGGTATAAGGAAAATAATAATGAGCCAATTACGTCCTGCCCTGTTTTTACTGATCGTACTGACGCTGGTGACCGGGCTGCTCTATCCTCTGTTAACCACCGGACTGGCACAGTGGTGGTTCCCACAGCAGGCGTCCGGCTCGCTGCTGCGGGTGGAGGGCACCGTGCGCGGGTCGGCCCTGATCGGCCAGAGCTTTACCCGGGCGGATTATTTCCAGGGACGGCCCTCCGCGACGGGCGATGCGGCGTATAATCCGCTGGCCTCCTCCGGCAGTAACCTGGCGGGCAGCAATCCGGCGCTGGATCAGGCGGTAGCCGGACGCGTGGCGGCGCTGCGTGCCGCCAACCCACAGGCCAGTGCGCAGGTGCCGGTGGATCTGGTTACCGCCAGCGCCAGCGGCCTGGATCCGCAGATTTCACCTGCCGCCGCCCGCTGGCAGGCCCCGCGCGTGGCGGAGGCGCGGCATTTAGCGCTGGAAACCGTGGAGCGGCTGATTGCCGACCACACCGGGACGCCCCGCCCGGCATTTATTGGTGAACCGGGTGTTAATGTGCTGGCGCTGAATCTGGCGCTGGATGCGATGCAGCGTTGAACCACACGCAGGCGTCGGGCATCCCCCGACGCCTGCGGTTTCTGGCTAATAAAGGAATCTGATGAACGACGAACTCCAGCGCCCGGACCCGGATGCCTTGCTGCGTCTGGCGGCGGAAAGCCGGCGCGGTAAGCTGAAAATTTACTTTGGTGCCTGCGCGGGCGTCGGCAAAACCTGGGCGATGCTGCAGGAGGCCCGCCGTCTGCGTGCGCAGGGGCTGGAGGTGCTGGTGGGCGTGGTGGAAACGCACGAGCGCCCGGAAACGGCGGCGCTGCTGGCCGGGCTGACGATACTGCCCCGCCGTGCCACCGGGCAGCATCGTCACCCCGAGTTCGACCTGGACGCGGCGCTGGCCTGCCACCCGGCGGTGATCCTGATGGATGAGCTGGCGCACAGCAACGCGCGCGGCTCGCGCCATCCGAAGCGCTGGCAGGATATTGAAGAGCTGCTGGATGCGGGCATTGATGTGATGACCACCGTTAATGTGCAGCATCTGGAGAGCCTGAATGATGTGGTGGGCGGCGTCACCGGTATCCGCGTACGGGAAACCGTACCCGATCCCTTTTTCGATGCCGCCGACGAGGTGGTGCTGGTGGATCTGCCGCCGGACGACCTGCGCCAGCGGCTGAAAGAGGGTAAGGTCTATATCGGGGAGGGGGCCGAGCGTGCCATTGAAAACTTCTTCCGCAAAGGCAACCTGATTGCCCTGCGCGAGCTGGCGCTGCGGCGCACCGCCGACCGCGTGGACGACCAGATGCGCGCCTGGCGCGACACCCAGGGGCGCGAGAAAGTCTGGCACACCCGCGATGCGATTTTGCTGTGCATCGGGGACAACAGCGGCAGCGAAAAGCTGGTACGCAGCGCCGCCCGCCTTGCCGCCCGGCTCGACAGCGTGTGGCACGCGGTCTATGTCGAAACCCCCCGGCTCTATCGCCTGTCTGAAGCGCGGCGGCGCGGTATTCTGCGCACGCTGCAGCTGGCGCAGGATCTCGGGGCGGAAACCGCGACCCTCTCCGATCCCAGCGAAGCCAACGCCGTGCTGCGCTATGCCCGTGAACATAACCTCGGCAAAATTATTATCGGCCGCCGGCCTGCCCGGCGCGCGTGGCGTGAGCGTTTTGCTGACCGTCTGGGGGAGCTGGGGCCGGATCTCGATATTCTCATTGTCGCGCTGGACGACCCGCCGCCGGATGCCGTCAGCCCGCTGGCGCCGCGTGCCGGGGGGAGCGAAGGTAAATGGCGTGCTCAGATGAAGGGCTGTGCCGCCGCGCTGCTGCTGTGCGCGCTGGTCACCGTCGCCGGACGCTGGCTGCTGCCCGCCGTCGACTCCGTCAACCTGGTGATGGTCTATCTGCTGTCGGTGGTCATCGTCGCCCTGCGCTATGGCCGCTGGCCGTCGGTGGCGGCAACGGTGATGAACATCGTCGCGTTCGATCTGGTGTTTGTGGCCCCCACCGGCACCATGGCGGTATCGGACGTGCAGTATCTGGTGACCTTCGGCGTGATGCTGGCGGTTGGGGTCATCGTCGGCAATCTGACGGCCGGGGTGCGCTATCAGGCGCGGGTGGCGCGCTACCGTGAGCAGCGCGCGCACCATCTGTATGAGATGGCGAAGGCCCTCAGCCGCGCCCTCAGCCAGCGTGATATTGCCACCACGCTCCAGCGCAGCGTGGAGAGCACGCTGCAGGCCCGCAGCGAACTCTATTTACCCGATGAGCAGGGTGAGCTGGTGTCGGTGGGCGATACGCACCTCAGTGCGGTACCGGACCGCGCCATTGCGCGCTGGAGTTTTGATAAAGGCCAGCCCGCCGGGGCGGGAACCGATACGTTGCCCGGCGTCCCCTGGCAGATGCTGCCGCTGAAAAGCGGCAGGGAAACGCTGGGCCTGCTGATCCTTGAACCGCTGAATCTGCGCCAGCTGATGATCCCGGAGCAGCAGCGGCTGGTGGAAACCTTCACCGTGCTGATCGCCAACGCGCTGGAGCGGATGAACCTCAGCCAGCGCGAAGCGGTCTCCCGCCTGGCCGCCGAGCGTGAACAGCTGCGTAATGCGCTGCTGTCGGCGCTGTCCCACGACCTGCGTACGCCGCTGACGGTGCTGTTTGGTCAGGCGGAAATTCTTACACTGGATCTGGCGTCTGAAAACTCACCCTATGCGCCCCAGGCCAGCGCGATGCGTGAGCAGACGCTGAATACCATTCGTCTGGTGAACAACCTGCTGGATATGGCGCGTCTGCAGTCCGGCGGTTTCCTGTTACGTCGCGAGTGGATGGCGCTGGATGAACTGGTCGGCAGCACGCTGCGTCAGCTGGCACCGCTGCTGGCCGGGCGCAACGTCACGCTGAACCTGCCGCCGATGCTGCTGATCGACGTCGATGGTCCGCTGATGGAGCGGGTATTAAGTAATCTGCTGGAAAACGCGCTGAAGTACGGGGGAGCGGGGGCAGATATCGGTATCAGCGCCACGCAGCCGTCGGCGCAGCAGCTCCAGCTTGAGGTCTGGGACAGCGGCCCGGGGATTATTTCCGGGCAGGAAAAGCTGATTTTCGAGAAGTTTTCACGTGGCGACAAGGAATCGGCGGTGCCGGGGGTCGGACTGGGACTGGCAATCTGTCAGGCGATTGTCACCCTGCATGAAGGGACCATCCGGGTGGAGAACCGGCCGCAGGGCGGGGCACGCTTTATCATCACGCTGCCGCTCACCCCACCGCCGGAGCTTGAGGACTATATTACGCCAGACACGACGCAATAAAGGCAGCAGCACGCGCGGCACCCTGTGCCGAAATGGCGTGGCCCACGCCCGGTTCATACTGGCTGCTGACCTGCACGCCCAGTGTGCGCAGACGCTGCTCCGCGGATTCACTCTCCTGCACCGGGATCACCTCATCGGCCATGCCGTGCACCAGCAGTACCGGGGTATTCAGCGCCGGGGTGAGCGGTAGAGGGGACGACAGGCGGCCGGAGAATGCCACAATGCCGGCCAGCGGCCAGCGGCCGGATACCAGCGCATCCAGCGCCATGATCGACCCCTGCGAGAAACCGGCCAGCACCACCTGGTCGGGACGGTCACTCATCTGATGCTGGTCAAGGATTGCCTGAAGCGTCTGGTCAAACGCCGCCCGCGCTTGCGCCACGCGGGCAGGGCGGTTTTCCGGGGTGACGCCCGTCAGGCTGAACCACTGCCAGCCTGCGCCGTGTTCAAAATGTACAGGGGCATTGGGGCTGGCAAAGCGCACGCCCGGCAGGGTGGATGCCCAGTGATCGCCCAGGCCCGCCAGGTCATCGCCGCTGCTGCCGACGCCATGCAGTAAAATGACAAGTCCCTGCTTCATGGTTGTCTCCTGAAATCAGTTCAACACCGCTGTTCCCGGGGAGGAACGCCTTATCTGCCTGCCATCAGCAGAGGCGGGCTTACAGCTTATCCTTGCGCGACATACTGTCCAGATAGCCCATCACAAAGGCTGACAGCACAAACGTCAGGTGGATAATCACGTACCACATCAGTTTATTATCCGGGATATTCTTCGCATCCATAAACACCCGCAGCAGGTGAATGGAGGAGATCGCCACGATGGAAGCGGCCACCTTATTCTTCAGCGAGCCGGAGTCCATCTTACCCAGCCAGTTGAGCTTCTCTTTATGCTCACCGATATCCAGCTTGGAAACAAAGTTTTCGTACCCGGACAGCATCACCATTACCAGCAGCCCGCCCACCAGTGTCATGTCGATCATCGACAGCAGCACCAGCACCATGTCATTTTCTGTTATCTCAAGCACGTGCGGCAGCAGATGGATCAGCTCCTGGAAAAATTTAATGGCCAGCGCCACTAATCCCAGCGACAGCCCGAGGTAAATCGGGGCCAGCAGCCAGCGTGCAGAATAAATCAGGTTTTCGACAAAACGTTCCATAGCATCCAGTTCACCATTCAACAGGGCGGACAGTATACCTGATGGCTGAAGCATTTCTTCAAGAGGCGGGCGGTTAAAATCGCGGAATTTAAACGACTTTACGTTATGCGCCGGCAGAACAGGCGACGTTTTGCGGTGGCTGCAGTGACGATGCGTTCCTGCCCGTCCGCCTGTCCGGCGTGGCAACCGCCCGCGCTGCGTCGGTCAGTTGCCCGGCTAGAGGTGATTTTCCCCGGAGGACAGGTCATCCTGGCTGCCCTGCGGCAGCAGGTCGTTAACCGGGCGCATCACCTTTTTCAACTGGCGCTCGTAGCCGAACGGGCTGCCCTGATCGCGATCGCTCTGCGGGCTGGCCGCGGCCTGGCTTATGCAGGGGAGGAACATCACCGCCAGCAGGGCGGTCATTCTGGCAAACTGTGACACGTGGGCTCCGGGCTTAGTGATACTGGCGATACTGGATACGGTAATCACGCGGGGTGACGTTAAAGTGTTTTTTAAACACCCGCTGGAAGCACTGCTGGGAAGAGAAACCCAGGTCCGTTGAAATGGCCATAATGGTTTTCGTGGAGCTCACCAGGCACTGTGCGGCCTGATCGAGGCGACGGCTGCGAATAAATGTCGCCAGCGTGATGCCTTTCTGCTGTTTAAACGCGCGTTGTAAGTGCCACTTTGAGTAGCCCGATTTTGCCGCAACCGTTTCGATATTCAGCCCTTCTTCAAGGTGATCGTCGATCCAGTCGACGATAACGTCGACGATTTCATTTTTCATGTTGAGCTCCGCGATGACGGGCTTGCGCCCACTCCTGCCTTAAAAAAACAAGGAAGTTAGTTATTGTTTTGATTTTATTGAAATAATTGCGATATGAAAAAAAACGAAGAACATATCAAAAAAACGTGGAAGCGATGGTATTAGAGCGCTTAAAATAGTTCAAATAGATAATTTTAATCTTAGATAATAGATACTACCTATATGCCATCGAATATGGACCTGAACCTGGTCCGGGTGTTTATCGCGATTTATGAAACGCAGAGCGTCAGCGGCGCTGCCGCACGTCTGTATATCACCCAGCCTTCCGCCAGCTACGCCTTAGCCCGGCTGCGGGATACCACCGGAAATGAGCTGTTTAAGCGCAGTCGTAAAGGCATGTTGCCGACGCCCACCGCCACGCAGCTTTATACCGTATTTAAAAAATCTCTCAGCGGTATTGAGAAGGCGGTGGCGGACACCCGCAGCTTCTCGCCGGACACATCCTTTCACAAATTTCGTCTCGCCCTCTCTGACCTCGGGGAGCTGCTGCTGCTGCCCGGGCTGGTGAGGCACCTGCGCACGGTGGCTCCTAACGTTCAGCTGGAGGTGATCCCCGTAGAGATGCGTAAGCTGGATGAGTGGTTGCTGACGGGGAAAGTCGATGCCGCTCTGTGCAGCCGCAACGAGAGCATCTCGCTGGCCCAGCGTGACCGGATTATGGATGAGCGCTATGTTTGTCTGTTACACCGTGAACACCCGCGCATCGGCGAGACGCTGACGCAGCAAGCGTACCTGGAAGAGCAGCATATTATCGTGTCGACCATCAGCGGCCATTATCTGGTCGAGGAGCGGATCAAAGAGTATGGCTTTGAGCGGCGGGTGGCGCTGGAGGTGCCGCACTTTGCTGCGCTGGGGGAGTTGATTGCTTCCAGCGAGCTGCTGGTAACCTTGCCGTCCAGCGCGGCAAAAATCTACGTTGCGCGCGGCAACGGCAGGATTATCGAACTGCCGTTTACCTTACCGAACCTTGAGGTGTATCTCTATGCACACACGGAAATCGGCGATATCACGGCCAAAACCTGGTTTTATAACACGCTGAAAGAGACCAGCCAGCGGCTGATGACGCGATGATCACCCCTCGCGGCGTGGGCCGCGACTCCAGTACGCCATAAAGCTGATGCATTCCGGCGACAGACCGCGCTCGCCAATCAGGTAGCGGCGTAGCTGCTTGACGGCGCTGGACTCGGCGGCCACCCAGCCGTGGAAGCGCTTATCGCCGCTGTCGGCGCGATCCCAGAGAATATCGCCTTCGCTTTCTTCATGCAGCTCGCCCCGCACCAGCGCGCTGGCAGGCAGGATCACCTGCTGCTGTACCGCGCTCAGTAACGCTTCGCCGTGGGATGCCCCGATCACTTCGCGCGGCAGCCAGTGAATATCGGCAAACCGGTAGTGGCTGAGGTCAACACAGTCGCCACGCTTCGGCACTTCGAGGAACACCTGCAGCTGCGGTGGGTTATCCCAGCCGGCCAGCTGCTCCAGGATTGCCTTTGCTGCCGGCAGCGCCGTTTCGTCCGCCACCACCAGCGCCCGTTCAACGTCCGGGTGCGGGGCCCACTCGTAGCCGCCGCTGCTGGTCGGACAGGCAAGGTTGGGGGCCACCATTTGCAGCGCCGCACCCGGCTCCGCCGACAGCGCCCACGCCGATGCCGGGCCTTCGGTGCCGTGCATGACAAATTCCACTTCCACCTCAGCGGCTTCTGCATTGACATGACGGAGGGTATAGGTGCGCGCAATCGGACGGCTTTCCTGCGGCATGGCCCGCGCTTTCTCCCACCAGGTTTTATCCCCGTCGTCGGTCAGCGATGACGGCGTGCCGTTAAGCGACGGAAAAAGCAGCTTAATGCGCTGATCCGGCGCATCCATCTTCATCTGACGGATATCCTGGCCGCTGAAAACGCAGCGCAGCATCGAAGGTGAAAGTACCTGCTTACGCGCCAGCACCACATTAAATAAGCGATAACCCTGAACACCCGCCATAAATCCGCCTCGTAAAGCTGAAAGCCGCGCACGTATGACAACGTGCATAAGGTCGGCAAGAATAGCAAAGCTAAATGATAATGAGAATGAGTATGAGCCTTCTTTACATGAAGGCCGCCGTAATAACGGATTGATCCCGGCACGAAAAGCGGTCAACGTAAGCCTTTCCCTGTGGTAACTGCGGAGCACGCCGATGTCCCTGATGGTCCTGACACAGCTGACCGATATTCCCGCCAGTCAGTGGGATGCCCTGACCCCCAACGATCAGCCTTTTTTACGTCATGCGTTTCTTTCGGCACTGGAGGAGAGCGGCGCGGTCAGCCGCGCCAGTGGCTGGCAGCCGCAGCATCTGCTGTGGCTGGAGAACGGGACGCCACGGGCCGCGATGCCGGGCTATGCCAAACATCACTCGATGGGTGAATACGTCTTCGATCATGCCTGGGCCGAAGCCAGCGAACGGGCAGGCATTCCTTACTATCCTAAATGGCTGTCGGCCGTGCCGTTCAGCCCGGTCAGCGGCGCGCGGCTGCTGGGCGAGGCAGGCGCGGGGGCACAGCTGCTGCAGGCGCTGCCGGGCTTCCTTGAAAGTCAGTCGCTGTTCAGCGCCCATATCAATTTCAGCGATGAGCGGGTTCAGCACGGCCTGGCGGACGATCCCCGCTGGCTGCCGCGCCTGGGCTGCCAGTATCACTGGCACAACCGGGGGTTTCGTGACTTTCAGGATTTTCTCGATCTCCTGACCTCACGCAAACGCAAACAGCTGCGCAAAGAGCGCCAGCTGGTGGCCAGCCAGGGGGTGGAGTTTGTCTGGTATGCGGGGGGCGACGTGCAGGAAGCGCAGTGGGATTTTATCTATGCCTGTTATGCGAACACCTACCGGATACGCGGCCGTCAGCCTTATCTGGCGCGTGATTTTTTCAGCCTGCTGGCCGAACGCATGCCGGAAGCCATCCGCGTGGTGATCGCCAGCCAGCACGGCGTACCGGTGGCAATGGCCTTCAGCCTGGTGGACGGCGACACCTTCTACGGCCGCTACTGGGGCTGCCTGGAGGAGTTCGACCGCCTGCATTTTGAAACCTGCTTCTGGCAGGGAATGGAGTATGCCATTGCCCACGGCCTGCGGCGTTTTGATGCCGGGGCGCAGGGCGAGCATAAGCTGATCCGCGGGTTTGAGCCGGTGCTGACCGAGTCCTGGCACCTGCTGCGTCATCCCGGATTACAGGATGCCGTTGCCGGTTTCCTTGATCAGGAGCGGGACGGCGTTCGCGCCTGGGCGGAGGAGGCCCGGTCGGCGCTGCCGTGGCGTCAGGGAGACGGGCAGTGATGCCCGCCGCCCCGGGCGACAATCAGGCGTCGCCGACAAAACCGCCGGTCTGGTGCTGCCACAGGCGCGCATACAGGCCGCCTTTTGCCAGCAGTTCGCTGTGGCTGCCGATCTCGACGATACGCCCCTGTTCGAGCACCACCAGCCGATCCATGCGGGCAATGGTGGACAGGCGGTGGGCGATGGCAATCACCGTCTTGCCGCCCATCAGCGTTTCCAGGCTCTCCTGAATGGCGGCTTCCACTTCGGAGTCCAGCGCCGAGGTCGCCTCATCCATAATCAGGATTGGCGCATCCTTCAGCAGCACGCGGGCGATGGCAATACGCTGACGCTGGCCACCGGAGAGCTTCACGCCGCGTTCGCCCACGTGGGCATCCAGCCCGGTGCGTCCCAGCGAGTCAGACAGCTGCGGGATAAACTCGTCGGCCTTCGCCTGATGCACGGCCTGCATCAGTTCGTCCTCCGTGGCATCAGGGCGGCCATACAGCAGGTTGTCACGAATCGACCGGTGCAGCAGTGACGTATCCTGAGTGATCATGCCAATCTGCGCCCGCAGGCTCTCCTGGCTGACCTCCGCAATGTTCTGGCCGTCAATCACAATGCGCCCGCCGTTCAGGTCGTACAGCCGCAGCAGCAGATTGACCAGCGTCGACTTCCCGGCCCCGGACGGGCCGATCAGACCAATTTTTTCACCGGGACGGATCGTCAGCTGTAAATCGTCGATCACCTGGCGTTCGCCGCCGTAGTTAAAGCGGATGGCGTCAAAGTGGATTTCACCCTGCTTAACCTGCAGCGCGGGGGCGTGGGGTTTATCGCTGACCTTCACCGGCTGGGCGATAGTTTGCAGGCCGTCCTGCACCATGCCGATATTTTCGAAGATGCCGTTCACCACCCACATAATCCAGCCCGACATATTGACGATGCGGATCACCAGGCCGGTAGCGAGGGCAATGGCCCCGACGCTGATCAGCGACTGCGTCCACAGCCACAGGGCCAGACCGGTGGTGCTGATAATCAGCAGGCCGTTCAGCGTGGTGACCACCACGTCCATGCTGGTCACCATCCGCCCCTGACGGCGGGTTTTCACCGTCTGGTCGCTGATTGCTTCGCGCGCGTACTGCTGCTCCAGGTCACTGTGAGCGAACAGTTTTAGCGTGGTGATATTGGTGTAACCGTCGACAATGCAGCCCATCAGGCGCGAGCGCGAATCGCTGGAGGCGACCGAACGGGCCTTCACGCGCGGCACAAAGTAGCGCATGCACAACACATAGCCGACTATCCAGATCAACAGCGGAACGGTCAGCCGCCAGTCGGCTTCGGCAAACAGCACCAGCGTGGTGATGGCATAAATCAGCACGTGCCACAGGGCATCCACCGCCTGCACCGCCGAGTCGCGCAGGGCGCTACCGGTCTGCATAATGCGCTGGGCGATACGTCCGGCGAAATCATTCTGAAAGAAGTTCAGGCTCTGGCGCAGCACGTAGTTATGATGCTGCCAGCGGATCATACTGGTCATGCCGGGGTTGATGGTCTGGTGCACCAGCAGGTCATGCAGGCCAATAAACAGGGGCCTGAAGAGCAGCGCGACGGCGACCATCCACAGCAGTTCTCCGCCGTGGTCACTGAAAAAGGTGGCGGCGGGGCTGGTATTGACCAGATCGATTATCCGGCTGAGGTAGCGAAACAGCGCCACTTCGATCAGTGAGGCGACCAGGCCGATAATCAGGAGCAGCGCGAAGCAGGGCCATACCTGACGCAGATAAAACAGATAGAATGCCCAGACGTTAGCGGGCGGCGTGTCGGCCGGGGCATCCCTGAAGATATTGATCATCCTTTCAAAACGGCGATACAGCATAACGCAGGCTCACTTTTACGGCAGGGAACCTGGAGTTTAGTGCATCAGGGCTTCGCCAGTACACTTCTCCCTACGCCATACCCCATCACCAGCAGCGCGCCGACCGTGCCGGCAATCCAGTGCAGTGATGCCAGATGGCCGGTAAAACGCAGCAGCGCCGGGTCTGTCACCAGCATACTGCCCGCAATCCAGCCAATCAGCGCCCCGCCCAGCGTGACGATAAACGGAAAGCGCGACAGCACTTTCAGCACCAGTTGGCTGCCCATCACAATCACCGGAATGCTGATCAGCACGCCCAGGGACACCAGCCAGACGTTACCTTTCCCGGCGGCCGCCACGGCCAGCACGTTATCAAGCGACATCACCACGTCGGCCAGGGTGATCGTCAGGACCGTTTTCCACAGGCGGCTATCGCTGCTGACGCTGGCCTCTTCCTCATCATTGCTGACCAGCTTAAAACCAATCCACAGCAGCAGCAGGCCACCGGCCACCTTCAGCCACGGTAGCGCCAGCAGCTGCACGGCGATGATCAGCAGCACCACCCGGGCGACAATGGCCCCGATCGTGCCGAGAATAATGGCTTTTTTCTGCCTCTGCGGCGGAAGTTTGCGGCAGGCGAGGGCGATCACCACGGCATTGTCGCCCCCCAGTAGCAGGTCAATCGCCACGATTTGCAGCAGGATAAGGGCGAAATCAAGATGTTCGAACCACATAAGCACTCAGTTAACGCAGAGGAGAAGGGTCACCGAATGACCCGCTGGCATCAGCGCCGGAAGTCGTTGGCGCTGATCTGATATTTCTTCAGTTTATTATACAACCCGGCGCGAGACAGCCCCATGACCTGAGCGGCCTGACGAAGGTTGCCGTTAAGCGCGTCGAGCGTGGTAATGATATGCGCGCGCTCCTGGCTGTCAAGGCGTGCTGCCTGCCGTGGCGCAGCGCGGGGGACCGCAGGGGCGAACTGGCTGCCCTGCAACACCTCATCCGGCAGATCCTGTACATCGATAAACAGGCCGGTGGTCATGTTGATCGTCCGTTCGACGATGTTTTCCAGTTCGCGGACGTTGCCCGGCCACGGATACTGGCTCAGGGCGTCCAGGGCGCGGGGGGTGAACTGCACGTTGATCTTTTTCAACTGGGTACAGACTTTCTCGCGGAACCACTCGGTCAGCGCCGGAATATCGCTGCTGCGCTCGCGCAGGGCCGGGATCGGAATGGAAATGACGTTAAGACGGTAGTAGAGATCGCGACGGAAAGCGCCGGTCTCCACTGCCCGAATCAGGTTGCAGTTGGTGGCGGCAATGATGCGCACATTGACCTTGACCGGCTGTGAGGCGCCGATGCGTACCACCTCACTCTCCTGCAGGACGCGCAGCAGGCTGGTCTGTGCCTCCAGCGGCATATCACCGATCTCATCCAGAAACAGCGTCCCGCCTTCGGCCAGTTCAAATTTTCCTGCCGCGCCACCCCGGCGGGATCCGGTAAACGCACCGTCCACGTAGCCAAACAGTTCGCTCTGCACCAGATCACGCGGCAGCGCGCCGCAGTTGACGGCAATAAAGGGTTCGCTGCTGCGCAGGCTGCCATTATGGATCGCCTGGGCAAACAGTTCCTTGCCGGTGCCGCTCTCGCCGGTCAGCAACACCGTGCTGTCGCTGCGGCTGCTACTGCGGGCTTTGTCTATCGCCACCTGTAGCGCGGGCGCGCTGCCGCGTAGCATATCAAAGGTA
This sequence comes from Erwinia persicina, assembly GCF_019844095.1. NCBI lineage: Bacteria > Pseudomonadati > Pseudomonadota > Gammaproteobacteria > Enterobacterales > Erwiniaceae > Erwinia > Erwinia persicina. Next base: position 174,028 of record NZ_CP082141.1, read on the forward strand.
TAACTGGCGCTGGCCCCCATCACCCGGCGGGTGATGGCGCGGATGCGCTGGTTTTCACGCAGCGTGATCACTCTGCCGCCATCCGTGGCGGGCATCACCGACACCAGACAGGGGATGGGCGGGCCACCCTCGGGCGTAAAAATGATTTCACGATCATTGCAGAACCCCGTGGTGGTCAGGCGAATATTTTCAGGATTAAGCCGGTCGTCCACCTGCTGGCCAGCCCGCACTTCGATCTGGAAGATCTGCCGGGCATAGCGGTTGATGGTTTTGATCGTCCCTGCGCGATCGAGCACGATCACCCCCTCATTCAGCGTTTCCAGGATCGAGGTCTGTTCGGCCAGCAGGGCCTGCAGGATCAGCTGCTGGCGAATCGCTTCGGCGGCGGCCTGTACCGTACCCAGCGTGTGATAGTGAAAATTATCCTGGCTGGCGGTAAGCGTCAGCACGCCGATCATCTGTCCTCCGGCATCGCGGATCGGTGCCGCCGCACACTGCAGGTGACGCTGACGCAGGGCGAGCTTCCAGTTTTCCCCGTTAAGGATATAGACCAGCCGCTGCTGCTTCAGGCAGCAGGCCGTGCAGTTGGTGCCCATTTCAGATTCGGTGAGCAGACTGCCGACGGGCGTAAGGTCGCGCCCGCAGCAGGAAAGGGTGATGCCCTGCGCGCTGGTCAGATTGATATGCCCGTCCGGGTTGTAGGCCAGCAGGTTTTCCATAATGGTACCTGCCACTTCAATCAGCCCGGCGTTATCGGCCAGAATCTGCCTGACCTCCTCCTCCGGCGGGGAAGTATAGGCAAAGTGCGACGGATCAATGCCGGCGTCGCGGCTGCGCTGCCACGAACTGAGCACCTCCGGGCGCACAAACGCGGGCTCCCGCCCGGCATCGAAGTCATGTCTTGCCTGCTCCAGCAGAGTGTCCCAGTGGCTGGCTTCGCGCCCCGCAGGCAGGTGCGGCTGCCCGTCACGCTCTGTGTGGATGGCTGCGGATAGATGTGGCTGGTTCATCGCTACTCCCTCTCATGGAATGTCCATTTTATCGACATGTTAAGTAGACATGTTTTATTTGTGTCCATTTTGTGATCGCCACGAGCAGCGCGCGACGCGCCAGACGGGCTTATGCACTCTGGCATAGGGTTTGCTTATGTCTGTTTAACCAGGAAACCGTCAGCCAGCCACCTTAAGGGGAACACAATGTCAGTCACTAACAAACACGTCCGTGTGGGATTAATCGGCGCAGGGCGCATGGGCAGCTTCCATGCCACGTCGCTGGCGCAAAAAGTGCCGGGTGCGGTGCTGGCCGCCGTTGCTGACCCGGTGCCGGGGGCGGCACAGCGCCTGGCAGAGCAGCTCGGCGCAGGGAAGTTTTACAGTGAACCGCAGGCGATGCTGGACGATCCGGAGATTGATGCGGTACTGATCGCCACCCCGGCACGTACCCACGCAGAACTGGTGGCCGCTGCTGCCCGCGCCGGCAAGCACGTGTTCTGTGAGAAGCCGATGGCGATCACGCTGGAAGAGGCCGACCACGCCATTGCCGCCGCCCGCAGCGCGGGGGTGGTGTTACAGGTGGGCTTTAACCGTCGCTTTGCCCGTGGCTTTGCCGCCGCGCTGGCCGCCATCGCGGCGGGGGAGATCGGCACCCCGCAGCTGATCCGCTCCCTGACCCGCGACCCGTCACCGCTACGCGATCCGAGCGGTATCCCGCCCTGGACCATTTATCTGGAAACGCTGATCCACGACTTTGACACGCTGCTGCACTGCAATCCCGGCGCGAAACCGGTGGAGGTGTATGCCATTGCGGATGCGCTGGTGCGCCCGGACTTTAAAGACAAGGGGCTGCTGGATACCTCGGTGGTGACGATTCGTTTTGATAACGGGGCGATAGCGGTGGCCGATGCCAGCTTTGAAGCTGTGTACGGCTACGACGTGCGGGCAGAGGTGTTCGGCAGTAACGGCATGTTCCAGATGGGCAATATCAACGTCAATAACTGCGTGCGCTACGGCGCGGGTGGGATCGCCATTGAAACCTCCCGCCAGGATACAGACCTGCTGGCAGAAGCCTATGTGGCCGAACTGAGTGAGTTTGTGCGCTGTGCGGCCAGCGGGGAAACCCCACGCGCCACCGGTGAAGATGCGCGTAACGCGCTGGAAATCGCCCTGGCCTGTATCGCATCTGTCCGCCAGGGCAAACCGATTCAACTACGAGGATAACAGCGATGTCGGACTATCGTCTTTCGGTGTCAGCCGAAATGGTTTTTCTGGATTTACCCTTAATTGAACGGGTGAAGCGTATTCATCAGCTGGGTTTCGGCGTGGAGATCTGGCACTGGAACAATAAAGACATCGATGCGCTGGCGGCGACCGGGGCCCGCTTTACCTCAATGACCGGCTATCTGACGGGCAACCTGACGGACGATGACGAGACAGAGAATCTGTTGAGCAGCGCCGCAGAATCGCTGGCGGTGGCGGAACGGCTCAACTGTCCGTGTCTGAACCTGCACGGCACCGGGCTGGATAACCAGGGCCTGCCGGTGAAACCGGTGGCGATCGTCACCGGCGAGATGTGGGTGAAAGCCGTGCGCACGCTGGAAAAAGTGGCCGCGCTGGGGGAGAAAGCAGGGCGGGTGTTTACCCTCGAAAACCTCAACCTGGCCGTTGACCATCCCGGTACGCCGTTTGCCCGGGCGGCGGATACGCTGGCGCTGGTGGAGGCGGTGAACAGCCCGTATCTGAAGATGAACCTCGACCTGTATCACGCGCAGATCGGGGAGGGCAACCTGATTGAACTGGTCAGGCGCTGCGGTCACGCCATTGGCGAGATCCAGGTGGCTGACGTGCCGGGGCGCTGTGAACCGGGCACCGGCGAGATTAACTACCGGGCGGTGGCCAGTGCGCTGCGCGCCATGAACTACCGCGGGGTCATTGCGCTGGAAGGCTGGGCGTCAGGAGACAGTGAAGCGGCCCTGGCCAGTTTTAAAGCGCATTTTGAATAATGTCAGGCCGTTGTGCGGCCAGCCCTGGCCGCTGTTTGTATCAGGATCGGCATCGTTCGCTGTGCTGACTCTGCAAAAATAATAACTTACCGACACCTACAGGAATCTCTTTATGAAAATGAATAACATTGCACTGTTGATCGGGGCGCTGGCACTCGCGCCCGCTTCCCAGGCAAAAGATCTGCGTATTGGCGTTGCTCTGGCGAATTTCGACCTGAATTTCGTCTCTATTCTGCGAACGCAGATGGCGAAGGAGATGGAAAAAGAGCAGATCCAGGGGCAGTTCGAAGATGCCAAAGGCGATATCGCGGTACAGGTACAGCAGGTGGAGAACTTTATTAACCAGGGCGTGGACGCCATCATCCTCAACCCGGTGGATACCCAGGGGGTGAAGCCGATGATGGAAGCGGCGAAGCGCGCCAACATTCCGCTGATTTTCGTTAACCGTAAACCGGAAATCGAACTGAGCGGGAAGATGGCGTATGTCGGTTCCGACTCGCTGCTGGGCGGGCGGATGGAGATGGAAGCCCTGGCGAAGAAAATGAATTACAAAGGTAACGTGGCCATTCTGATGGGTGCCCTGTCAGCGGAAGAAGCCCGCCAGCGAACCAAAGCCACCGAAGACGTCATTGCCAAATATAAAGAGATGAAGGTGGTCGAAAAGCAGTCTGCGCAGTGGATGCGTAACGAAGCCGTCGATGTGACCTCCGGCTGGCTGTTGTCCGGCGATAAGATCGATGCGATTGCCGCTAATAATGATGAGATGGCGATTGGGGCGATCATGGCGCTGAACCAGAGCGGCAGAAAAGATATTCTGGTGGCGGGCATTGACGGCACGCCGGATGCGCTGCAGTTCATCAAAAACGGCAAACTGGCCTTAACGGTGTTCCAGGATGCTGCCGGCCAGGGGAAAGGCGCGGTCACGATGGCAAAACAGGTCATCGATGGTAAAGCGGGCGACAAATTTATGTGGATACCCTACCAGGTGATCACCAAAGAGAACTACGCGGCGTTTGCCAGTAAAAACCTGAAGTAATCCCCGCCGGGCCCTGGCCGCAGGGCCCGGCAGCGACCTCCGCGACTATTTTTCCTTTTCCGCCGAAAAAAGTGTGATCTCAGTGGCATTTTATGCGTGATATGCATACTATTTCGCCGCTGAGCCAGCCCCGGCTGTTGCTCAATACGCCTCCCCCTGTTTTTTGCTGAGAACGCTGGACATGCATCTTGATTAGTCGCCGCCGGTTCATCATGGGTACCGGTGCGTTTATGCTTGCCATGAGCACCGATAAGTTGTTTGCCCGTCAGGATTTTTTCCCGCTCTGGCCTGATGAGCCCCCCGGTGGCGGCGGGCCGAGCGGGGCGTTACGCATTTCGGCCAACGGATCATGGTCCAACATTGTCAGCCCCGGCATTCAGCGCTTTGTGCCTGAAAAACCTAACGGCCGCGCGGTGCTGATCGCTGCGGGAGGCGGCTATCGCTGGATTGGGATGGGGCGCGAAGGCTGGCCGGTGGCGCGCTGGCTTAACAGCAAGGGCTACACCGCCTATGTGCTGAGTTATCGGCTGCCCGGTGAACACTGGCAGGATGGCAATCGCGTGGCGTTTCAGGATGCCCAGCGTGCCATACGGCTGGTGAGGTCAATGGAAAATAACGTGCACCTGCTCGGCTTTTCCGCCGGCGGGCATATGTTCGGTCTTGCGGCGGCGCGCCCGGATTATGCCTCCTATGCCCCGCAGGATACGATCGACCAGATCGTGCCAAAAGCGGACAGCGTCGGTCTGATCTATCCGGTGATCACCCTCGAACCGCCGTATACCCACACCAATACGCACCTGTCGCTGGTGGGCAATCACCCTTCCCCGGCGGAGGAGGCAAACTGGTCGGTGCAGAACTATGTGACCCGCGCCTATCCCCCGCTGTTTCTGGCGCAGGCAGAAGATGACCACACCTCTGATCCGGAAAACAGCGTGATCATGCACGATACCTGCCGCAAGGCCGGGGTGTCAGTACAGATGATCCGTATTTCGCAGGGGGGGCACGGTTTTGGCCTCGGCAAGGCCGGTACGCCAGCCGCCATCTGGGATGAGGCCTATGCGGTGTGGCTGGCAGCCAGGACGTAGTGGCCGACCTTCTGTTTCGGTCGGCCCGGGAGACTTAATGCTGTTGCAGGAACGCCAGCAGATCCTGATTTAACTGCTCCTGATGGGTCACGGCAAAACCGTGAGGCGCGTTGTCGTATACTTTCAGCTCTGCGCCCGGGATCATCGCGGCGGCCAGCTTGCCGGTGGCTTCAAACGGCACAATCTGGTCGTTGCTGCCGTGGATCACCAGTGTGGGCAGCGTCACTTTGGCGATATCTTCACGGAAATCCGTGGTTTCAAACGCAGTCACACAGTCAATGGTGCCCTTCAGTGAGGCCAGCAGCGCAATGTTCTGCGTCTGGATCAGGACGCCGTCTGAAAGCGTTTGTCCGGCATTTATTCCGTAGAACGGTGTGGCGAAGTCTTTCAGAAACTGCGCGCGATCTTTGCGTAATCCGTCGCGAATGCCGTCAAATACCGCTTTTTCCACCCCTTCAGGATGGTCATCTGTCTTGCCGAAAATCGGCGTTACCGCCCCCAGCAGCACCAGCGCACTGACGCGGTCGCTGCCGTAGCGGCCGATATAGCGCGTCACGTCCCCGCCGCCCATTGAAAAGCCCACCAGGGTGATCTCTTTCAGGTCAAGATGCTCAATCAGGTCGTTGATGTCGGAGGCAAAGGTATCGTAGTTGTAGCCGTCCCACGGCTGGTCAGAACGGCCAAAGCCACGGCGGTCAAAGGCGATAGCCCGATAGCCACGTTCGGCAAGGAAATTCATCTGGCTGTCCCACATATCGGCATCCAGCGGCCAGCCGTGGCTGAACAGAACCGGTTTGCCGGTACCCCAGTCTTTGAAATAAAGTTGCGTGCCGTCAGTGGTGGTGAATGTGCTCATATCTGTTACCTCTAAGGTGGATGACGTGATGTTGTGGCTTACGTTAACTCCCCGGATAAAAGAAAGATAAGGCATTAATTTTGACAACTCGTCCGAAAATCCTTATCAACATATCTGTATGATTTAGTTATTCATTCCCTTCTGTTTACTGGCCAACCGTCTGTCAAAAAAATCTGAACGAGTTGCCAAATTCTTTCCGCTATCCGCCTTGCCCCGCCGGACGTAATCTTGTTTCCAGCAGCACAACACTCACTCACACCATCGCTAACGGATAACGAAGAGGAATAAAAAAATGTCTAAATTCGACCTGCTGGACCCACAGAACTCCACCCTGATTTTTATCGACCATCAGCCGCAAATGTCGTTCGGTGTGGCCAACATCGATCGTCAGCAACTTAAAAATAATACGGTAGCCCTGGCGAAAGCGGGCAAAATTTTTAACGTGCCGACGATTTACACCTCGGTGGAAACGGAAAGCTTCAGCGGCTACATCTGGCCGGAACTGCTGGCGGTGCATCCGGACGTACAGCCGATTGAGCGCACCTCAATGAACTCATGGGAAGATGAGGCCTTTGTGAAAGCAGTGAAAGCGACGGGCCGTAAGAAGCTGATTATCTCCGCCCTGTGGACCGAAGTGTGTCTGACCTTCCCGGCGCTGATGGCGATGAAAGAGGGGTTTGAGGTGTATGTGGTGACCGACACCTCCGGCGGCACCAGCGTGGATGCGCACGAACGTTCTGTCGACCGGATGGTGCAGGCGGGCGCGGTGCCGGTGACCTGGCAGCAGGTACTGCTGGAGTACCAGCGCGACTGGGCACGTAAAGAGACGTACGACGACGTGATGGACCTGGTGCGCGAGCACAGCGGCGCGTACGGCATGGGCGTGGATTATGCCTACACGCTGGTCCATAAAGCCCCGGCCCGCAAAGCCTGATAACCCACTGATGCCGGGGCTGACCACCGCGTCGCCCCGGCAGGAGATATCCATGCGTAACGCTTCCCTTTCTGCTCAGTCCCCCGGCGCGTCCGGATCGGTCACCGTCCGCTGGCTGGCGCTGTTAGCCCTGTGCTCTGCCTACCTTCAGGGCGGGCTGGTCAAGCTGCTGGATTTTCCAGGCGCCATCGCCGAGATGCAGCATTTCGGCCTGTCGCCGGCCGCGCCGATGGCGGCGGCGGTGATCGCTCTGGAACTGGGCGCATCACTGATGATCCTCAGCGGTCGGGGACGCTGGCTGGGCGCGCTGGCGCTGGCGCTGTTTACCGTTGCCGCCACCTTTATGGCGAACCGCTTCTGGCAGGTGCCGATGACAGAGCGCGGCGGCGTAATGAATGGCTTTTTTGAACATCTCGGCCTGGCGGGTGCGCTGGTGTACGTGGCGTGGCATGACAGGAGGGCGGCAAAATGAGTCAGAATAACGCAGGTGGGGCATTTGCGCCTCTGAAGCAGGGTCTGTTTGCGGTGATCTGGGCTGCGACCATTCTCGGCAATACCGGCAGTTTTATGCGCGACGTGGCCAGCTCCTGGCTGGTCACCGGACTGTCGTCCAACCCGGCAGCGGTGGCGCTGATGCAGACCGCCGCCACGCTGCCCATTTTTCTGCTGGCGATCCCTGCCGGGGTGCTGTCCGATATTCTTGACCGCCGCCGCCTGCTGATTTTTGTCCAGTTGCTGCTGGCCAGCGTCAGCGGCACGCTGCTGTTTCTCTCCCATCACAACCTGCTGACGGTAGAATACCTGGTGGTGCTGACCTTTATCGGCGGCATCGGCGCGGCGCTGATGGGGCCGGCCTGGCAGGCGATTGTGCCGGAGCTGGTGCCGCGCCCACAGCTGAAGAATGCAGTGGCGCTGAACTCGCTGGGGATCAATATCGCCCGTGCTGTCGGCCCGGCGACCGGCGGGCTGCTGCTGGCGGCGCTCGGGGCCTGGGCGGCCTACGGTGCCGATGTCCTGAGCTACGTGTTTGTCATCACCGCGCTGATCTGGTGGAAGCGCCCGCACAAAGCGAAAACCGAGCTGTCTGAACACTTCTTCGGAGCATTCCGGGCGGGCATCCGCTACGTCAAAGCCAGCCGGGAACTGCACCGTGTGCTGGTTCGCGCCGCGATTTACTTCTTCTTTGCCAGCGCCATCTGGGCACTGCTGCCGCTGGTGGCGCGCAATCTTCTGCAGGGCAGCGCCGGGTTTTACGGCACGATGCTGGGTGCGGTGGGCGTGGGGGCGATTGTCGGTGCGCTGCTGCTGCCCGCGCTGCGTCAGCGAATGAAGGTGGATGGATTAATGCTGCTGTCGGCGGGGCTGTCCGCGCTGGTAATGGTGGTGATTGCCCTGCTGCCGGTCAAAGCCCTGGCCCTGCCGCTGATGATCCTGCTGGGCGTCAGCTGGATTATCGCCCTGACCTCGCTGAACGGGGTGGCCCAGGCCGTTCTGCCGGACTGGGTGCGCGGCCGTGGCCTGGCGGTGTATCTGATGATTTTTAACGGTGCCATGGCCGCCGGCAGTCTGTTCTGGGGGCTGGTGGCGCAGGAAACCGGGCTGGTGAATACCCTGCTGATCGCCGCCGTGGCGCTGACGCTCACCGCGCTGTTGTGTCTGCGTCTGACGCTGCCGACGGGCGATGCTGACCTGCAGCCCTCCGGCCACTGGGATGAGCCGGCACTGGAGACAGACGTTACGGCAGACCGGGGTCCGGTGATGATTCAGATTGAATACCAGGTGAAAGCAGAAGATCGCCCGGTCTTCCTGGCGGAAATGAAAAAGCTGTCGCTGATCCGTCGCCGCGATGGCGCCTACGCCTGGGGTATTGCCGCGCACAGTCACGATGCGACCACGGTGATCGAGTGGTTCCTGGTCGAATCCTGGCATGAGCACCTGCGCCAGCATCAGCGTGTTTCGCATGCAGATGCGGACTTACAGGAGAGCGTGACGCGCTTCCACCAGGGGGAGGAGAAACCTAAAGTGCATCACTTTATCTCGCTGGAATAATCCCTGTCAGGGGGCGACCTTTTATCGGTTCGCCCCCTGCGCCGTGTTTATTCGGGCAGGTCGCTGTCCCGGTTTCCAGCCTCTAACGCCAGCAGCAGCGTCGACAGTGAGGCATCAAGCTGCGCCAGCGCACCGGCAGGCAGTGCCGACAGGATCTGGCGTTCGTTCTCAATATGCGGCCCGACCACACGATTAATCAGCGCCAGCCCCTCGGGAGTGAGCTGTACAAGGGTGCTGCGCGCGTCCTCTGCGTTGGCGACGCGCGCCACCAGCCCCCGGGTTTCCAGGCGTTTCAGGCGGTGGGTCATGGTGCCTGACGTCACCATCAGCGCGGAAAAGAGGGCGGTGGGGCTGAGACAGTGAGGCGCACCCGCACGGCGCAGCGTCGCCAGCATATCAAACTCCCAGCTGGCCAAATCAAAGCGCGAAAACCAGGCTTCCAGCTGCTGTTCCAGCAGCACGGTACAGCGCTTAAGACGGCCAATCGGCCCCATCGGGCTGGCATCCAGGTCGGGACGCTCGCGCTGCCACTGTTCGATGATGGTATCGACCGCATCGCGCGGCGGCCGGCGGGAAGAATTATTCATTTGTCTTGACTTCAAGTTAAGTGATCAACACAATCATGATATCTTGAACTGAAGGTAAAGTCATGAACACTCGATCCTATTTGCGCGACATTATGCTGACTGCCCTGGCCCCTGCAATCTGGGGCTCGACCTATATTGTGACATCACAACTGCTGCCGCCGGACCGGCCATTCACCGCCGCGCTGATCCGCGTGCTGCCTGCGGGCCTGCTGCTGTTGCTGTTCACCCGCCGGATGCCCCTGCGGAAAGACCTCTGGCGACTGCTGGTGCTCAGTGCGTTAAATATCGGCGTGTTTCAGGCGCTGCTGTTTGTCGCTGCCTACCGGCTGCCCGGCGGGCTGGCGGCGGTGCTGGGAGCCATTCAGCCGCTGCTGGTGATGGTGCTGACCTGGACGGTCGACCGCCGCTCACCGGCACAAACCACCCTGTGGGCATCGGTAGCGGGGGTGATTGGAATGGCGATGCTGTTGCTGTCGCCGCAGACGGTCTTTGAGCCGGTGGGCATCACGGCGGCCATCGTCGGGGCGGGCTGTATGGCGACCGGCGTCTGGCTGACGCGCCGCTGGAAGATCGACCTTCCCGTCCTGTCGCTGACCGGCTGGCAGCTGGCGATTGGTGGGCTGATGCTGGCCCCTGTGGCCTGGCAGATGGAGGCCGCGTTGCCTGTGCTGACCCTGCCACAGTGGGCGGCCTATGGGTATCTGAGCCTGGCCGGTGCGCTGCTGGCTTATACGCTCTGGTTTCGCGGCGTGGCACGGCTGCCCACGGTAGCCGTGGCCTCGCTGGGCTTACTGAGCCCGCTTTGCGCCGTAGGCCTGGGCTGGGTACTGCTGGGGCAGTCGATAACCGGTACGGCGCTGGCCGGGCTGGTCGTCGTACTGGCCAGCGTGTTTGCCGTGCAGTGGAAAACGTCGCGCGGCCGTTAACGAAGGGGAATTGCCTGATAGCGGATGCCCGGCAAGGCCGGGCGTCACCGTTTATTCTGCCGCGTAGACGTTGCGGATCCCCTCAAAGTTCTGCAGGCGTTCACGCCACCACATCGCGGCATTGCCGGTAGCGCTGTCATTCCAGGCCAGGAACGCCTGGTCACGGCGGGTTTCGCTGTCCAGCTGGCGTTCCACCAGCGTGCCGTTTGCCAGGTGCGGTGCCGCCAGATAGCGCGGCAGAAAGCCGCAACCCAACCCGTCAACCTGCGCCTGAACCTTGTCACTGAAGCTGTGCACGCTGAGGATCGGCTGCTCGTCGAGCACGCGCAGGTCGGTGCCTTCGGCGTGGCGTGAGGTGTCGTGTACCACCACGGCCCGGTACTGACGGATCTGCTCACGCAGCAGCGGGGTGGGCAGCGCCGCCAGCGGGTGATGTGGCGCAATCGCAAAGGTATATTCCAGCCAGCCCACCGGTACGCAGCTTACACCGCTGTGACGCACCGGCTCCTGTACGGCCCCAAAGACAATATCGGCCAGGCCATAACTCAGCGCTTCCCAGCAGCCTGCCAGTACGTCCTGGCGGAACAGCAGGCGGGTGTGATGATGCGCCTGATAGAACTCATCGATCAGCCCGGATAGCAGGGCAAACGGCACGGAGGCATCCAGGCTGAGGGTGAGCTGGCTTTCCCAGCCGCTTTCCACGTACTGCGCCTGCTGTTCCAGTTCGCCCACGGCGCGCAGCAGAATGCGTCCTTTCTCCAGCATCAGACGTCCGGTGGGGGTAAATGTCGCACGGTGACCGGAGCGATCCAGCAGCGTGATATTTAAATCGCTTTCCATCTTCTGCACCGTATAACTCAGTGCGGAAGCGGTTTTAAACAGCCTGGCCGCCGCTGCGGCAAAGGTACCGTGACGGTCCAGTGCATCCAGAATCAGCAGCGCTTCAAGGTTTAATCGCATGGTGTTCCCCAAACCCAAAATTTGTTTAACAACTTCCTGAATTCTTTCCGTTATCAACCGGGGCGGCCATTTCGTATTGTGTCAACACGCAAGACAAACCCGAAACCTGAAACGTAAAAGGAATAAAAAAATGTCTAAATTCGACCTGCTGGACCCACAGAACTCCGCCCTGATTTTCATCGACCATCAGCCGCAGATGTCGTTCGGTGTTGCTAACATCGATCGTCAGCAGCTTAAAAATAACACCGTTGCTTTAGCAAAAGCAGGAAAGATTTTTAACGTGCCGACAATCTATACCTCGGTAGAGACAGAGAGCTTCAGCGGCTACATCTGGCCGGAGCTGCTGGCGGTGCATCCGGACGTACAGCCGATTGAGCGCACCTCAATGAACTCATGGGAAGATGAGGCCTTTGTGAAAGCAGTGAAAGCGACGGGCCGTAAGAAGCTGATTATCTCCGCCCTGTGGACCGAAGTGTGTCTGACCTTCCCGGCGCTGATGGCGATGAAAGAGGGGTTTGAGGTGTATGTGGTGACCGACACCTCCGGCGGCACCAGCGTGGATGCGCACGAACGTTCTGTCGACCGGATGGTGCAGGCGGGCGCGGTGCCGGTGACCTGGCAGCAGGTACTGCTGGAGTACCAGCGCGACTGGGCACGTAAAGAGACGTACGACGACGTGATGGACCTGGTGCGCGAGCACAGCGGCGCGTACGGCATGGGCGTGGATTATGCCTACACGCTGGTTCATAAAGCCCCGGCCCGCAAAGCCTGATGACCTGGCCCCCTGCGGGGGGCCATAAAGGAGCGCGTCGTGGACTATCCCCACCAGCCTGAACATATCACCCTGGTCATTACGCATCGCCTGTTGCCCGGCAAGCAGGCTGACTATCAACGCTGGCTGGAAGCCATTATGCCGCAGGCCGCGCTGTTCCCCGGGCACCTGGGCGTCAACGTCCTGCGGCCGGTACATGGAGAAATGACCTGGACCATACTGGTCAGATTCGACAATCTGGATAATCTTTATCAGTGGCTGAACTCAACGCAGCGTGCGGCGCACGTGGCGGCGCTGGGCGGGTTGCTGGCGGGGAACGAGCATATTGAAATGCGCCCCGGCGCGGCGTTCTGGTTTACCCCGGCCGATCCGGCGCGGGCGGCACCAAAGCAGTGGAAGCAGTTTCTGGTCACCCTGGCGGTGATTTTCCCCTCCACCAATCTGGTTCCCTGGTTCTGGGGGGCGGTGTTGCCCGTCAGCAAAGGAACGCTGTGGGGACATTTTCTCAACGATGCCTGCGTGGTCGGCCTGGTGGTGTATCTGTGGATGCCAGCGATAACGCGTCTTTTAAAAAACTGGCTGTCCCCGCGCGGGAAAATCAGCCCGGAGAGTAATGATGAATAATGCCTCATTGATTCTGACCCACGGTAAGTTCCACACCGTTGACCGTGAAAACCCGCTGGCAACGGCGGTGGCGATAAAAGACGGTAAATTCCTCGCGGTAGGCAGCGAAGCGGAAGTGATGCAGTTTGCCGGGGACGACACCCGGGTGGTGGATCTGCAGGGCCACACCGGGATCCCGGGCCTGAACGACTCGCACCTGCATCTGATCCGTGGCGGGCTGAACTACAACCTGGAACTGCGCTGGGAGGGGGTGCCGTCGCTGGCCGATGCCCTGCGGATGCTGAAAGAGCAGGCGCTGCGTACGCCTAATCCGCAGTGGGTACGCGTGGTCGGCGGCTGGAACGAATTCCAGTTTGCCGAGCGCCGCATGCCAACGCTGGATGAGATCAACGAAGCGGCCCCGGATACGCCGGTGTTTATTCTGCACCTTTACGATCGTGCGCTGCTTAACCGCGCCGCCCTGCGCGTGGTGGGCTATACCAAAGACACGCCAAACCCGCCGGGGGGCGAGATCCAGCGCGACGGTAACGGTAACCCGACGGGAATGCTGATCGCCCGTCCAAACGCGATGCTGCTGTACTCCACGCTGGCAAAAGGGCCGAAGCTGCCGCTGGAACAGCAGGTGAACTCCACCCGTCAGTTTATGCGTGAGCTGAACCGACTGGGGCTGACCAGCGCTATCGATGCGGGCGGCGGTTTTCAGAACTACCCGGATGATTACGCGGTGATCGGCGAACTGCACGAGAAAAAACAGCTGACGGTGCGCATCGCCTATAACCTGTTTACCCAGCGTCCCGGCCACGAGCTGGAAGATTTTGAGCGCTGGACCGACATGCTGAAACCGGGTCAGGGCACGGATTTTTACCGTCATAACGGCGCAGGCGAGATGCTGGTGTTCTCTGCTGCCGACTTCGAGGATTTCCTTGAGCCGCGCCCTGACCTGGCCCCCGGTATGGAAGATGAGCTGGAGCGCGTGGTGCGTCATCTGGTCGAGCACCGCTGGCCGTTCCGCCTGCACGCCACCTATAACGAGTCGATCAGCCGCATGCTGAACGTCTTTGAGAAAGTGAACCGTGAGATCCCGTTCAACGGCCTGCACTGGATTTTCGACCATGCCGAAACCATCACTGAAGCCAATATTGAGCGGGTGAAAGCGCTGGGCGGCGGGATTGCGGTACAGCACCGTATGGCGTTTCAGGGTGAATATTTTGCCGAGCGCTACGGCCATGAGGCGGTGAAGCAGACGCCGCCGGTAGCGAAAATGCTGGAAGCCGGGGTCCCGGTGGGGCTGGGCACCGACGCCACCCGCGTGGCCAGCTATAACCCGTGGACGGCGCTGTACTGGCTGGTATCCGGCCGCACCGTTGGTGGCATGGCGATGTATGACACCCAGGCGCGTCTGGATCGCGAAACGGCGCTGATGCTGTGGACACAGGGCAGCGCCTGGTTCTCCAGCGAGCAGGGGAAAAAAGGCCAGATTAAAGTCGGGCAGCTGGCTGACCTGGCGATCCTTTCGCAGGACTATTTCAGCGTCAGCGAAGAGGCGATTAAAGGCATTGAATCGGTACTGACCGTGGTGAATGGCGATGTTGTGTATGCGGCAGGACGCTTCAGCCCGCTGTCACCGCCGCCGGTACCGGTTCTGCCGGAGTGGTCGCCGGTGGTGACGACGCCGGGCCACTACCGCAGCGCCCCGCCGCTGGCGAACGGGCGTGTGGCCTTTGCCTCACAGCCGCATCAATGTAGCGGTCCCTGTGGTGTACACCGCCACTCGCACGATGTCGCGCGCCGCTCCGGCGTGCCGGTGTCGGATGATAATGCCTTCTGGGGGGCGCTGGGCTGTTCCTGCTTCGCGTTCTGAGGATAAGCAGGCGTAAAACTGAAGCTATACGCGAGAGCGTATAGCTTTTTTTTGGGCTCATTTATGGTCTTTTTTACCAATTAAATGAGTGAGTAAGATTAACGTTGAGCTACAAAAAAAGCGATTTTGCCACAGAGAAAATTCAGACCATTTCGATACTACTCAACGAACTGAAAAATGAGTTTGCCGCAGATGAGCGCAGCGGGTCCACCTTTGCCGCGCAGCATAAGATTGATTCGTTTGCCGGGTTTGGTATGCAGCTTAATGAGCGGCGTAAAGCGCTGGGTATCGATCTCTACACACTTGAGTTACAAACCGGGATATCCACTTCCACGCTGCAACGCCTGTTTAAAGATCCTGAACAGGTCAAGTTCGGCAGCGTTTATGCCGTGGCCGAAGCGCTGGGGATGAAGCTATGCGCCGTCGTTTGACCGTCTGGCTGTATGGCGAGCCGGTGGGATGGCTGACGCAGAACGATGAGGGCTATCTGTTCGAGTATCGCCCGGATTATGCCGGGCCTCCGCTCTCATTAAGCCTTCCGGTGGATAAAAAACGTTTTCCACGCAACACATTGCATCCTTATTTTGCCTCATTAGCCCCCGAAGGCTGGTTAAAACGGCGTTACAGCCAATTGCAAAAAATCGATGAACAGGATCTGCTCGGGATGCTGCTGCATAACGGGGAGAATCTGATTGGCGCGGTAAGACTGAGTGTAGAGGAGCCACGATGACCACATGCAGGATATTGATGACCCCGCTGAAAAGTGAACGGGAACGTGCTCTGGGCTATGCGACAAAGGGCCTGAAAATGCTGACGGGTTTAGCCCGGGTTGAGCCACAGCTGACATTTACCCGTGCGCAGTTCGTGCAGTATCTGCCAAAAGAGCAGCAGGGAATGAGTATTTCTGGCTACCAGCCAAAACTGCAAATGGTGATGGAGGACGGGGCGTTTGCGGTGGTGGAGAGTAAAGGAAACTATATTCTCAAACCCTCACCGGTGGATTTTCCACAGCTGGCGGAGAACGAACATGACGCTGATGGCGCGGCTGGGATTCGATGTACCGCCACACGGCCTGTTACCCTTTAAGCCCGAGAATGACGGTGATGATCTGGAATATGCTTTTGTGATCCGTCGCTTTGACCAAGAGGGTGAGAAAGACGTGGCCGCCGGATTTAACACCCAATATGGCGAATATCTTGGGATGGATTTTTTGGTTCTCGGTCAGAGCATGGGGCTGAGTGAAAGGCTGGCCAGTGCGCTGCTTAAGAGATTGCTAAAAGAGCAGGCAGTGGTTGAATCCACCTACCGTGACTCGTTTATGCAGGCAGACGCCGTGGCGGCGGTGCTGCGGTGTTATCGTCAGCGCCTGAGCCGTTTACAAATTCTGGATGAGCCTGCTTTGGGATAGGTGCGCTTCACGCCGCGCTATTGCACCTTCAGCGCACCGATCGCCGGGTCGTGATAGTTCTCATCAATCTTAATACCCGCTGCCCGCAGCTTCTCTTCCTGTTCTGCCCGCGCTTTCGCCATGGTTTTCAACAGCGCAGGTAACAGCGTTTTCCAGCGGTGACGATCCTCATACGGAAAATAGTCCTGATACGTCTGCTGCTCACTGCGGAACACCAGCGTGTACAGGTAAGTGCCGCGTTCCTCAGGGGCGGTGTCGCTGTTCTGACGCTGTACCCGCAGGGTCAGGTATTCATTACCGCGATAAAAATACCAGTCCGCTAAAAAGGGCAGCGCCCGCCACTGTGCGTTATTAACAGGCCATGACGGATCGTTAAACGGCGTTGTGAGGCTGGATGTGGTCATCACCTGTTCAATCCGCGCGGCGTTCGCCACTTCGGACCCCGGCAGCCGCGGTTCATCCTGCATAATAAAACGCTGCCATCCGGCGGCCTGAAGGCGGCCAACCAGTTGATAGAACCACGTGCGACTCTCCGCCAGCAGGCTGTCTTCCGGCAGGCCGAGGGGGTAGAGGTTAATCTCATCAAAACGGTTGTGGTTCTCTTTGTAGACCGGGGCGGTGAAAGAGAACACCCCGTCGATAGTGAAAGGGCGATCGCCGCCGAGGATCAGATTAAGCGTATTGCCGCTTTGCGAGGGCTTGGTGAAATTATACCAGCACATCGTGTCGTCACAGTCGCGGGTCAGGTCGTCGCCCAGCGCGGACTGCATGTCGTCTGTGGCATCGCCCAGCCACACCTTAACGGTGCGGGTCACTGGCGCACTGGCGTTATCACAGCCTGAAAGTAGTGCGATGAGACAAAGCAGTAACGATTTCATCGTTAACTCTCCCGGAACGGCCATCAGCCCTGTTCTGCTTTCAGCAGCGCTAACAGCTCTTTATCGTTGAGGTGAAAGGTCAGTTTTTCCGGCAGCGGGCGTTCAAAGTCGCGCAACCCGCTTAATGAATAGAAAAAGTTGCTGTCGTAAAAGGCATTAATCGCCGCCAGCTCCGGCATCAGATTCAGCATCGGATCCGTGGGGCGATAGCCGGCACGCACGCGGGCCAGCGACTCAAGGGGTTCGCTGCAGGCATCACATCCCAGGTTTATCCCTTTTGCCCACAGGCGGTAAGCGTCTAAACGATGCCCCTCCATCCAGGCCAGTTTGCCGAGGCTGGCATACGCCGGGGCGTACCCCTGCTTAACGGCACATTCCAGCAGGGATTTCGCTAGCGGATGCATCGCCCTGGCCTGGGGAACAAGGGTTCCCCCGATCAGCGTCATCGCCTGTGGGCTGCCGCGATCGACGTCGGTCGACAGCAGGCGGTACATCGTCTTGTAGTCACGGCCGTAAAGTGAGGAGGCATACGTGTAGGTGACGATCGGGACGTCCTGCTCAATCAGTTTTTGCAGGGTGGCATTCGCCTGCGTCGTGGCTTCCGGGCTGGCCGGGTAACGCAGCGTCCACAGGCTGTCCAGATACGCGGCTTTCCAGCTTCCGGCTTTGACGGCGGTCGCCAGCAGATCTTCACGCTTTTTCCTGTTCCCGGCATCCAGCCAGAAATTGTCTTTCGCATCGCCAATCGCCGCATAGTCAACCAGCTGACGAAAAGCGGCCGCTGCCGCCGGGCTCTCCTGCGGCGTGGCGGCTTCCCCGCTGCGGCAAACGAACTTTTTGTCTTTAAACTCTGCCACTAAATGCGGTTCTGTCGCGAGGTCGCCCATGCTGCCATAGGCCGTAGGCCCGTGGTTGAATTCCTCTAACGTTTTGGCCTGTGAGGCCGCGCCGCAGGCGAACAGACTGGACAGTACCAGCGCAGAAAACGAAATTAATTTCATGGGGTCCCTTAGTCCGGCGCGGCACGCTGCCTGAGCCGGTGAAAATTGATCAATGCAGGGAGGCTGCTCCCCGCTAAAGGCGTGCGAAATCACATATCTGCGGCACCGTTCTTTTGACGAGTGCGGGATTCCTCTATTCTGTCCACCCCAGTTTCCGCCACCGGAGCGCCACAGCTTACCTCATGATGAATACATTTCTGTCAGAAAATCCGACGCAGCCTCTCACCGCCACGACGCCGCCGGACAGGCAACCGATTATTGGCGTTGTTGCCGGCGAATTCAGCAATCCGTATACCCTGACGCTGTTGAATGAGGTGACGCGCCAGCTTAACCTGCGTGGAGCCGGTACGCTGCTGTTAAATGTCGGTGACGATGCCAGCTGTCAGGCGGTTTTACGTACGGGCAGGCCGTTACCGGTCGATGCGCTGCTGTTTCTTGCCCATCACCTCAGCGCGGAACAGCTTGCCGCGATGACAGCGCGATATCCGCTTCCTGCCATCCATGTCTGCCACAGTGCGGCAAGAGAAGGGGAAGCGGCGATCGGCGTGGATGATTATGCGGCCGGAGAGCAGATTGGCCACCTGCTGTTGTCGCAGGGCTATCAGCGTTTCGGCTTTCTGAAAGGGCCGGCATCCCCGTCACCGCTGCGGCGGATGGAGGGCTACGCGGCCAGCCTGCAGGGCGCGGGTAAAACGCTGAACAGCGTGCTGGTGGCTGGGCAGTCTGACCGGGAGAAGGCATATGAAGCGATGATGACCTACCTGAAAACCACCTGGGCCTCTGAGCGTATTGACGGGCTGTTCTGCGAAAATGACGTGCTGGCCTTTGGTGCCATGCAGGCGATCCGTGATTTTGGCGAGGGGGCACATATCGGCGTGGTGGGATTTGACGACGTGGGCGAAGCCCGTTCGTCGATGTGGAGCCTGACCACCTGGGCACAGCGTGGCGATCTGCAAATTGCTGAAGCGCTGAACCGCCTGCTGGATAACCGGGCGGATGAACAGGGCGCATGGCGCACCGGTGAATTGAAAATCCGCCATTCCCATCTGAGCCGGGAAGAGCACGGCGAAATGTCTCAGTGCGGCTGCGCCAGCCGCAGCTGACAGCGTGTGCTGCTTTTATCCATTTGCGACCTTATTCCGGCAGAGATAATCTTATCTTTGTCGGAACAGCGTGCTGGCCAGCGGCGTGATGTCTTTAAAAAAGATATTGTCTGAATTATGCCATCACTTAGCACTATGGAAGTATGTGCTATAAAATGATCTAATCTGAGCATTAATTTAGTGAAAATGTAAATGTGAAAAATATGCGCCATAAAGGTTATACAAAACTCTTCTGCCCTGTTCGCAGGTGCATCCCTTAAGCTGATATAAAAGATAATCAACGAAACGCAGATGACCTTAAGATTAAATCACATCCTGTCGCAGTGTGACTTTATTGCTTAACTGATTGATTAATATAATAAAAAATTATACATTTTATATGTTTTCCTTCTGTGATATTCAGAACCCTTGATTCGTAAAGAGTCTTAAAAATTTCCATTCTCTTATCTGATTTATTTTAACAGACTCAGTGATGTTAATTCAGAATTCCTGAATCAATAAATCAGATCATTTTCATTTTGTTGTTTGTCATTTCCTGGTTAAAATTTTTCTGCTTTTTTAAATAGCTAGCGGCAACCTTTTGGAACGTATTTTATTGCTGTGGCAACGGAGTGCGTTATGCAAAAGAATAATGATTGTCAAACAAATCAACTAATGAAATATGAAAGGGAATATATAATGAAAAAGTTGTTACTTACTGTAGCCAGTTTGAGTCTCATGGCATCTGCTTCATCAGCGATTGCTGCTGCTGATGAAACGGTTACTGCAAGTGCTGTTTGGCAGGCGGAAGCAACAAAGCAGAGCCAATCGAGTTTGGTGATAACCCCGATTCGCACACTGCAATTTAAGTATTCAGAAAATAGTAAATCCTTTAATCAGGATACGGGCACGTTTGATGTGGCTATTCGCGGTGGTCGCCCAGACGCAAATGCGTTCAAACTTGAAGCCCGTGTCGATGATGGCAATAACGTGCTACGCCAGGTGGGTGGGGAAAGTACGCTGGCGGTGGGTGCTCTCTTCGGCAGTAAGGAGCTCGGTTCTACGCTCGGGGGATCGACCGGTGTTGGCAAAAATGCTGACTGGACCACGCTGGTAGATTCTATGGAGGAGACCGGGAACAGTAGCTCGCTGTGGGCACTGACTAAGTCTGCAAAAGGTAAACCCGAAGATAAATATAATGCCCGCGATAACTTTAAATTTATCGTGAAAAAAGCGACAAGCGATGGCACCACATCTACGTCCTTTGCTGATCTGTCAGATGGTTTGTGGACGGGTGAAGTTGCCGTTGCTTTCCGCGCAACCTGGAGCGAATAAGGTCAATGCAGCCGGGGCTCCCCCGGCTGCTGCACGTTAACGTGAAGGGAAAATCATGTTAAAAAAATCTATTATTATTTCTTTAATGACGTTGGTACTGCCTTTCGCCGCTTCAGCCATTAATGTGGGAAGAGTGACGACGATTATTCCTGCGGATAAACAATTAGTGGCAAAAGAGATAAAAAATGAATCTCCAATGGCAAGGGTTATCAGCGTTAAAATTGAGCGAATTGACTCGCCGTTAACGGATGGAAAAGTCATTGCCTTCGATAAAAAAGATGAAATTCTTTTATCACCCTCACAGTTGATGATGCCAGGAACATCTAAAAATATCATTAAGTTCTGGTATCAGGGCACAGAAGATAATCAGGAAAGATATTACAGAATCACTTTTACCGATGAACCTATCACTGACGACAGCGCGGTGAGCGGGGGGAAATCTGTGCTGGCACAGGCTAAGGCGATCATCAGTACCATATTAGTTGTGCAGCCACGTAATAAAAACCTTGACTACAGCCTGACCGATGATGGGGTTTCTAATAAAGGAAATACCTCATTCAGAGTTAGCGCAATAGGAGAGTGCATTGATGGCAAAAAGGATTGCCGTGAAGTGTTTTACGTTCTCCCGGGGAAAACATACCATTTGCATAAGGTCAATTTAAAGGCAAAAGGAACACATTTAAGTCTGTGGGATGTGGAACACTACATTGCTCTTAAATGAAGGGATTCTGGGTTTAAAAAGGTTATTCCGTGAATAATAAACTGGTGTTTTCTGGTCTCCTTATGTGGACGATACCCTTCTCTTTTGTGAGCGCCGAGGGTCTGAAACAAGAGTCTTATGTGATAGCGGGTTATCGCTTTCCTTCCGCACTTTATGGCATGTTGCAAAGCGGACTAAATTTACCTGTATTGATTGAGAATAAGCAACCCAATAGAGAAAATATATCATTAGAAGAAAAGTATATTCAGATAGGTGTTGCCACATTATATGTTGTGGATAAAAAACTTGTGCTACGTAATGTGATTATCAACAATGAAGATGAGAGTAAAGTTCAACTCTCTGATGAGCTAATCGCTAAAATTAAAAAAATAAGTGAAGAGCATTTTGATGAGAAACTGCATGCGCCTGTTTCAGACGAAGGATATTTTACCCTGGATGGAAAGCAAATGCGCCTTATTCTTAATTTGAGCGAAAAAGGATATGGTACGTTAATCGCACCAAGACTGTTCGATCTGGACGATCCCACGAGTAAAAAACCCAGTGGAACAATAAATTATGACTTCGGGGGCTATAATAATCGAAGTTCACACAGTGGTACTAACAACTCCGGTTATCTGAACTTTAATTCGACGACGTCTCTGGGCGTGGACCATCTGAAATTTGATGGTTCACTCTATACCGGGAACAGTCTCTCCAAAGATAGCAGTGGACGGATTAATGCTGCCTTGTGGGAGCGCGATTTCAAAGGCCTGAGAACCGCCGCCGGCATGCTCGACAGCTGGAATATGCAGTCTGTGGGTTCTGTCAGTGCCCTCACCGGGGGGGAAGTGTATGGTTTTTCTATTGGTAATGCGGCAAATTCCCGTAAGCGAAATGGCAGCCTTTCATTGACGCCAGTGGTTGCTTTCTTTCCAACGGCGGGGGAAGCACAAATACGCAGAGACGGTAACCTGTTAAGTATTCAACGATTTTCTGTCGGCAGCCATGAAATCGATACGTCGATGCTACCCTTCGGCATTTATAGCATTCAGGTCGACGTGATCAGCGGCAGCAGAACCATTTCCAGCGGTACCTACCAGATTAATAAACCCTTTACCTCCAGTATGGGTGACAGCCTGCGTTGGCAATTTTGGGGCGGGGCCTACGATCGAAACAAAATCTACAGTAATAAGCATCGATACAATATCAGAACCACTCACGACATTGATAAAAAGGGTGAACATGACCGGGAAATGATGTCGCTGGTGGGATTTTCAGCGGGAAAAAGTTCAGGCAATTATGACTGGAGTATGTCCAGCTATATGATGCGTGAACATGCTCTGGCAGAGCTTTGGGCTTCGTCGAGGCTGACAAACTGGTTGTCGGTTAATACCCAGGCGATGAGTGCTACGGATGGGACATGGCGAACGAATTTCGGCAGCACCCTAAGGCTCCCCTACGGTATAGGGAGTATTTGGTACAACTACAACCGGCTTCACAGTGGTGAATTTATCTCGCTTTATGAAAATCGCGGCAGTAACTGGGGTGTATCTGTAAATGTGCCTTCTATAGGGGCGGCAAGTGGTGGCGTTATAACCTGGACCCAGGACAAAGATACCATCTACGGGTATAACCGACGTCGCCTCGATTATTCACAAGGTCTTTACGCCGGGCGCTATGGGTCGATTCGGCTACGGACTGGCATCGGTTATTACGATAATAATGACGGCTTAAATAAATCGAGTAACCGGGAAACTTATGCCATGTTAGATTTCTCAATTCCGTTTGGTAATGCTATTTCGCTGGGGGTTTCTCACTCCAGAGACAGCGGGACAGCGATGAATATTGATGCCACCCACGATTTCGATGGGGATTACCTGAAGTCAGTCTCTGCTAATGTTTCCCGCTCCTTCAGCGGAGATGTCGATCGCAAAATGACCGGGGGGGCCAGTGTAGACTTTGATACACCATTTAACGCTAATGCATTAAGTTATCAGACGGATAACGACGGGGGCTGGAGTAATACATTAACCAGTCAGGGATCGGTAGCCTGGTCAGGGATGCATATCGGGGCGGGTAAAGGGCGCGAGAGCGCAGGTGTATTAATTGATACCGGACTTCAAAGGGGAGAGAAGCTCACCCTGGATATTGATGGTAAAAAACAGCTCTTACAAGGAAATCGTAACTATATTTCTTTACCTCCTTATGCCCGCTACCGTATGGAGTTGATGAATAATGCTAATACGATGGAAAGTTATGAAATCAGTGAAGGCGCACGCCGAACGGTTTCTGTTTATCCCGGCAATGTGATTTATCTCCAGCCCAAAGTTAAAAGAGTGGTCACCGTATTCGGCCGGTTAATCAATAGTGATGGATCTGTCGCGGTCAACCGTCAGTTGAAAAATAAAATAGGTATTGCACGGACGGGGGACGATGGACGCTTTGTCATTGATGTCGACCTCAATAATCCTCAGCTGAGTATTGCGACAAAGGATGACAGCCTCTGCTCTCTGCAACTTAATATTACGCAGAGTGACGGAGCCGTGTGGATCGGCGATGTGAAATGCGATCGGAATAACTATGTCTGGCAACAGTCATCGCGTCAAGGAGCGAAAAATCATGAAACGACTGGCTCTTAGTGCCCTGATATTCAGTGCCGCCGCCCATGCTGATGTAACTCTTCCTTTTATCACTTTCCACAACGATAACTCGTTGGGAGGCGCTAATACAGGCGCTGTATTCAGCATCAACAGCGGTGGTGCGGAACTGGCAATGGGTTCGTATGAGTACCCCTCTCTGAGTGACAACGGTAACCGAACTGTGGCGACCTATGTCCCTGTCACACCCTCTCAGTCCGGGCTCGGAAGTTCGACGGATGACGTCACCTGGAAGTATAAATTCTCAGGTTTTAATAATACTGCATTTAGAGGGATGTTCTGTCCCACTTGCAGTACCGGGTATAAAGACCCCATCAGTGTCAGCAATAGTGAAATGACACTTCCTTATAATCCCACCTCGGGGTCCTTTGGGTTCGTTGGTTTAACGATGAGTGCCTCTTTAGTCGATTATTTGCTGGCAATGGGGGCAGGGCAATCAGAGACGGTGACGACATCAGCCTACACAAAAGGGGGGACAGTACTGGCTTCGACGCAGAATAACGTTCTGCAAAAGTTGGGTAATTATAATCTGGACAACTCAGCACATCTTGAATTTGCTGTTGACCCCATTACCGGTGAAATAAACATTAAAAGTGGCATCACAGGCCAGAGATGCACCCCCTATCAGCACATTGCGCTGAGAGGATTGCTCTGCGATGTGATGAAGTACAGCTATCAGGGAAGTTCGGTGGCTGCCTACAGTGGCTCTCTGTCGCTTTCCGTTTCTAAATTGAATCCTTTATTAGACGGGTTTCAGGGGAAAGGCCTGACGGTATCGTTAACCTTTGATGAAAGGACATGGTACGACTTATCTAACGGATCGCTCGGCACTCCTGCGACGTTTGCCGACACCTTCCTTCAGCAGCCCTCGAAAGAGGGGGGGCAAGCCAGCCTGAAGATGTTTTTCCCCACAGACTTTATTAAAGCTGTCGCGCTTAAGGGCGAAGCCAGTAACTTAACTGATATTGTCACCCTGTGCCTGAATAACCCTCTGGCATCGATTGGTGCCGATTTTTGTTTTCGTCCGGGTAAGGGCATCTCTGTTAGCCCAGTGGAACCGAGTATCGAGATCAAGCCTGATAATCCAGACTACGCGCTGGATCCAACAGGATATGGTGGGACAGGGAAAGGCAAGATTGGCAGCAGTGAGCCTATTACCATTCCTTACTCCATTTATACGACCTCTAAAGACCCTGCCATTGCTGTCACGGGGCGTATTACGGGCCCGGGTAAACCGTTAAATGGTCAGGATTACTGCCTTTTTAGTGGCGTAGGTGGTGTCTCCGGACTTGAAGTTCCCGTACCTGGCGATGTCCTGATTGGATTATCCCGCACCCGTTACAACCACAACTGTACTGGCACGAGCTTCGATATCCCTGCGCCCTCAACCAGCCCGGGAGAATGGATGAGGCTGATGAGCCCGCTTTCTGCCGATCTTTCCGTCTGGAAAACACCGCTGATATTGCAGTTCCCTATGAACAATCCTGTGTCTGCTAAAACCTATGCCGGTGGATACTGGGATGGTGTGGTGAGTGCGCAGGGATCGATTGAAGTATCCGCGTCATGGAACTGAGGGGCCTGGGTAAAAGTCTGATTGTCGGTTTGTTATTCACTTCACATACCGCTTCAGCTTTATTCCTTAAAAATCTCAACATGGAATTAGAACCCAAAAAAGGGGTTCACTATGAAGAGATCATCAATCAGACTCCCGGCAAGAAAGTTTATACTATCAGTATGGTTCAAGTTAGTCTCCCTAAAGAGAACAGTAAAGAAACGGTGATAAGTGATGGTGATTTACTGTATTCACCACAGAAATTAGTTCTTAATTCACAAGATAAAAGCGGCTTTAAGTTTTATTATAAAGGGTCTTTAGATGCTAAAGAGCGATATTTCAGGGTTAAGATAATTGAAACTCCGGTGGGAGTTGATACACTGCCCACCAATCGCAATGCATTACTTTATGATTATCGGGTCGCGGTGGAGGCTATTATGGTTGTCCGTCCAGCAAACGAGAATTTTAACTATCAGATGAGCAGTGGTGAGTT
The DNA here is from genome assembly GCF_019844095.1 of Erwinia persicina. NCBI lineage: Bacteria > Pseudomonadati > Pseudomonadota > Gammaproteobacteria > Enterobacterales > Erwiniaceae > Erwinia > Erwinia persicina. The sequence goes on from NZ_CP082141.1 coordinate 199,822, forward strand.
GATTAATTCAGGGAATACTTTTTTTAAATATATGTCATCTAAAAATTGCGAAAAAAAGTATTCACATTCTAAATTCATTGCACCGGGTGAACATCTCTCCCTGAGTGATGAAATGACAGTCGAAAATCGCGTTATCTTATATAAAAATAAAATCATCACCCTGTCTCGTTGCCATCTTTAAAGTGAATTGCTCTGGGGATCTCCCTGAGGGCATCGTGTCTTCATTGATCGTAAGGTGAAGATATAACAAAAGTAAAATAAGGAAGTTAATATGAAATCTATCAGTCTAACTGCAGCAAGTGAAATCGTCGGTGGGGCCCTCAACCCGATTGAAGCAATGACAAAAGGCGCGACAGCGGGTTATAACGCCGGGGCCAGTATCATGGGGCTGCTGGGCGGCTTAGTCGGAGTGGTCACCGGTGGCGTGCTCGGTTTCGTCGGCGGCTTTGTCGGTACTGTTAAATAACGTCAAGCATCGTTTCCCTATTTAACCGTTGCATTCATTATCTTGCTCACGGTGTAGAGAATTTATCAGGAGTTAAAATGAACACTGTTGAAATGAAAGTTGCAGATGAGATCGTTGGTGGTTGGGATCCTGCTGGACAGGCCATTGCTGGAGCGCAGACCGGGAAAGCTATGGGCGACAGCCTGCTCGGCCCACTGGGTGGCGTACTCGGCGGGGCGTTAGGATTAATTGGCGGATTTATTACCGGCGTGCTGTCTGCTTAAAGTTATTATTGAAATGAATAAATGGCCCCGGATGAGGGCCATTTTTTCTTAACCAATTACTGGGGTGACATGTCATCTTTATTTCGTTTTCACACCACTGAGAAAACGCCGGTCATTCGGCAGCATGAATATACTGAATGCGGTCTTGCCTGTCTGGCAATGGTTTTAGGGTATTATGGCTATAATACATCAATAAGCCAGCTCCGGCGTGAGTATGAGGTATCTGAAGATTCGGGCACCTCACTGTCTTCATTATTAAAGTGGTCGAGGGAAAAGGGGTTAGAAGGACGATTGCTTCAGGGAAAAGTCACTGAGCTGAAGCAGGTTAATCTTCCCGCTATCGCTTTCTGGCGTGGTAATCATTTTGTCGTGGTGGTAGGCGTAAACGATCGCGGCATTACAATCCACGATCCTGCAAGCGGGCTCCGCCGCTATAAGTACAAAGAAGCCGAAGTCCTGTTCTCCGGTTATGTTCTTGAACTGCAGCCGGCAGCCAGCTTCACCCGGCAGTCAGCAGATGCTTCTTTTTCTCTTAATCAGTTAGCCAGTAACATCACGCATCGGGTGAAGCGTCAGATCACACTGTTTATTTTTTCCTTGTTTGCATTACTGATTATGCTGGTATCTCCATCCTATTTTCAGTTAGTGCTGGATGAAGCGATATCACGCAGCGATTATGACCTGGTTATTCTACTGACTTGTATTTTTGCTATTGTCTATATATTTGATGTAGTGAACCGTTTTTTAAAGCAGATATTAGAAATTTGCTTGCGTAACTTTGCCTATGATGAGCTGAGTCAGTCAATTCGAGGTTATTTACTGCGCGCGCATACCAGCTGGTTTCGTACGCGCCCGGTAGGCGTCATTCTCGCCATTGAGAAATCACTGCATAGTTGCGCAGAATTTATCAGCAACGGCTATGTGGCGATGGCCTATTCTTTACTGATAAGCATCTTCAGTCTGATTTTTATGATGTTTTACAGCGTTAAAATCGCGCTGGTCACGTTACTCTCCATGACGGTTTTCCTGGTTATTCGTTTTGTGCTGATTAGGCCTTATCAGCGTGCGGTGGACAATGCCATCACCAAAACGGCTGAATACGAGTCTTTGCTGGTTGAAACCCAGAAAGGGATCGTCACGCTCAAAGCTAACAATATGCTTAGTAATATGAATAGCGTCATTGACAGGGCCATGCGCAATCACATCAGCGGGCTGATGCATCAGGAACGTCTGTTAGCCCGCTTTGATACGGCCTCGGTGTTTGTCATTAATGCAGAGCAGCTGATTGTGGTCTGCATGGGGGCCTGGGCGATTTTACAGGGTCAGATGTCTATCGGGATGCTTGTGGCCTACCTGAGCTATAAGCGCTATTTTTCTGATGCGATGGTGCAACTCGCCCATAAATATCTTGAAAAAAATGCCCTTAAAGGTCCTCTGGAACGCATCGCAGATCTCGTGAGCTACCAGGCTGATGAGGATGATTTTGGCGACCGGAAAATTGAAGTGCCACGCGTTCTGACGCTGGATAACGTGTCTTTTTCCTGGCCCGGCAAAGCCGCGATTTTGAAAAACATCAGCCTGACATTGAGCACCTCGCAGGAAACGGTCATTGTCGGCCAAAGTGGGTCAGGTAAAACGACGCTGCTGCGCCTGTTGTCCGGAGTTTTGCAGCCTGGCAGCGGAGAAATCAGACTTAACCAGTACCCCCTTACGTCCTATGATTTGGCGGAACTGCGCCAGCATATCCGTATTATCCACGCGGATGACCAGCTTTTTACCGGTAGCTTAATTGAGAATATTTCAGGTTTCTCTCTTGAAGTCGACCTGAAAGAGGTCATCGCTGCATGCAAACTGGCGCAGATTCACCGTGTGATCGCCGCACTTCCACATGGGTATGAAACGAACTTTATTCCGGGTAATCCGCTATTTTCCGCCGGTGAAGTTCAGCGTCTGGTGCTGGCACGCGCACTGTATGCCCGCCCTGACTGGCTATTGTGCGATGAGGTGACGGCTAATCTGGATAAACAGACTGCCAGCAAGGTTCTGACCAACCTGAGAGCGCTGGGTATCGGTTTGGTTTTTGTCACCCATTCTCCGGAAGTTGTTTATCAGGGCGGGCAGCTGGTTGAGTTAGAAAACGGCATCATTCTGGCTAACCCTGAGGGGCAGACATCATGATCCCGGGTTTTATATGCCACTGGATGGCCAAAAGAGCGTGTAAGCATCACATTGCAGAACGCTTCGAGCAGAACTATTTGCAGTTTATGCGCCAGCCTGAGGGGACCTTTGATGAAGAGATTTTTATACAGAATCTTCAACAGCGTCTTCGGCTGATGGTAACCCTGCGGAGTTTGCCACCACAAAGCTGGTTACGGGTGATGAGTCCGGTGGGGCGTGATGAGATTAACAAATGGGCCACAGAGTACCTCTACCAACAGCGTACCCTGGTGCCGCTGTTGAGATGGAATGGCCTGCCGTTGGTACTGGCCTCGCTTATACAATCAGCGCCAGAGGCGATGGATTTTCTATTTATTTCTCAGGATCCCCTCTATCGACGGTTAGCAACGCTACGTCGCTGCCGGGATAACAGTCTGCTGTCTCACCGCCCGCTGGCCGTATTTGTTTTTATTGATGAGCGTTTGCCTGAGTCTCCTTTAATGCCTTTTCTGCTTAATGGCAACCGCCTGCGGGTCACGGCAGTGTTCCCGCATACCCTCACTCGCCTGCATATGGAGATTCAAACGTTAATTCCTGTCGGAATGCCTGACACCCCCTCTTTCCGGGTCATCGGGCAGCGCTATGCACCGGATGCATGGGAAGACGCTGTCGCAGCCAATTTCCAGCAGTTATGCCGCTTCCCTACGTACTGGGGGCAGTGGGACGATATTTCTGTTCTTTTACACGGGTAATCCCATGTTGTTTATCAAGCGACGTACCAACCCTGCAGCTAAACTGGCGAAACGGCAGTATGCACGGGTTTATAATATTAATCTCCCGGGTTTAAAACTGGCCCTGATGATGTTTGCTTTATTTTTTTTGTGTCTGATTATCTATTGTTGTGTCGTTGAATACTCTGAAACTACGCTGGCCCAGGGCGTGGTGATCAATGCCAAAGGGGATGTGCAGGTACGCGCGAAAGCCTCCGGAACCATTATGAATATCCCGATTAAAGAGGGGCAGTATGTGAAAGCCAATCAGATACTCTTCAGCCTTTCACGGGATTACGGCGGGAAAGAAGGGTCTGTGATTGAATATGAAGCTGCGCATTACCTCTCGGAGATAAAACGGAATAATGACCGGATGCGTAATATGACCAGCTCAGTCGACAACCTTAAAAGAAACCTGACCCGGCAGCTGGCGATTATTGACGATCAGATTAGCGCATCATCTATTAAAATAAATAAGGCGAAAGAATTGGTCGCGAATACGCAGGAAACCCTGGGCTCTTACGCGTTAATTGAGAAAAAGGGCTATGTCTCTAAAAATGATTTGAATATACGCAGGAACGACGTTCTGAATGCCCAGCTTAATCTCAAACTTGAAGAGTCAAATCTTTTACAGCTGCAAAGTAATAAAAGTTCAATTCGTGATAATACACAGTATCAGATAGATGATCTTAAAACGCAGTCACTCTATCTCGATAATCGTAACAGTGAGATTGAACGTACCCTTGCGACTCAGGGAAGTAAGTCGCTGACTATGCTGGCCCCGACTGATGGATATGTGGTGGCGATCAACTTCCCACCAGGTAAGGCCGTCACACAGGATACGGAAGTAGTGGTGGTGATCCGCCATGATACCAGCAGCCCGCTGGAAGGATATATTTATATCCCTTCTGATGGTGCGGGACGGATCAACGCCGGCGATAAAGTAAAAATTCGTTTCGATGCCTGGCCTGTTGATAAGTACGGAACTGTCACTACGACACTGGAAGATTTCGTTCCGATCACCATTGATACGCGGTCATTGCTTGTTCCACTACCACAAGGTAAAACATATTATCTTGCACGGGTTCAATTACCTCCTTTTTTCACTGACTCGGGAAAACGGAAAAGAATGCTGCTGGGGGGAATGACGCTTAATGCGGATATCGTTCTTGATAAACGTCCTCTTGTTGTTTTGTTACTGGCTCCGCTGGAGCGTGCGCGCCAACGTTTTCTTTCTTTCTAGTCATGCTCTTCGGTATATAAATTTTCCTGTGAGATGATTTTTAATGGATAGCAAGGAGAACAATTATCCAGATTAGGCTGGTTTATTCTGCCTTGCATCCGATTTTTTGCTATTTTCAGTTTCCCTTACAAAGGTAAGTGGTAATGGGATCGATGAAAAAAAGATACTGACCATTATTCTGTTTTTTTATTTTTAGATAGATGTCTTTATTGGATTCCAGGAAAAAACGAGGAAAGAGTTTTTTAATATCGTTTTCATCAGTATTGTCTGTAGGGAATTTGATGTTTTTTATAGAGTGAAGAAAGTAACTTTCCCCATTATGATTGAAGGTGAAAAATATTCTGCGCGAGATTTCCTGTTCACGACCATCATTCATTTTAATGTTTCCGTCTATGCCGATATAACCTTCCTTTTTTTCAAATGTGTAATTTATCAGTAGATTTGACGTGGATGCTGAATTATGTTGCACGAGATTTATTAAACAGGTGAATGTTGTCGGACTGCGTGTTTCCTTCAGGAGTAAAAAAGAAGTTATCGAAGTTAATATGATAATAAAGGCTATACTCATTATTAATAATATTTTATACATATTTTAATTACCCAAAATAAAGTAATCTGAAATGCACAGGCTGTGATCACCCTTTTTTCTTGAGCAGCGCAGCACTGAGACTCTTGGCAACTGAGGAAGAGCATCAATATAAATCCACGGATAGTTATTACAGGCACTGTAAAAAGGTTCTGCATAACGTAGTGTTTTATCCTGAATTTTTCCAAAAACGATATCCGGTGAGACATAAACATTACACGCCGGTGGGCCTGAAACAGGAATGTACTCTTGCAGATACTCTATAGGTGTCAGTTTTTTAACTACCATATAGGACATCATTGAAAGTATTCCTAATCCTGAGATAAGGATAAAAAGAGGTAAATATCGCTGATAAAAAATGCTGTAACCAGACTGCTCTGCAGGGTTGTTATTATTCAGGGATTTTGCAGATATGAACGATGGGCGACTCTCAGATGACGGTGTTGTTGATTCGAGTTCATTTTTAATATCGATCTCATCCTCTGTAGTGATATGTGTTTCCGTGATGACTTCTACGTTATGTTGATTGATATCAATGAGTTGCTCTGTCGCCAGCTTAGTAATGTGACAATCATTTGACAGAGTAATCCCTATCCGTGGGATGGTGACGATGAGCTCTTCTTCAAAGCCTATTTTTTTTAACCCTTTTCTGAGGATAGAGATATTTTGATAGAAAGTGTTCGGTGAAACATGTACTCCATTTTTAACCCAAACTTCATCCATGAATTCTTGCTGACTAACAATAATTCCGACTTTTTTTATCAGTAGTAAGAAACAACGACTGGCGGGGGAGTTGAGAATCACAACATTTTCAGGCGTATCTAAACGACGTAAAATGCTTTTAGCAGGATGGAATTCTATCCAGTTATTTATGATGTAATGATTGTGCATGTTATTACCTCTACAGTATTTAAGGTTATTAATAAATATATCTTTTATTTCTGAGCGGATTCCTGGAGGTAAATAACAAGATCCACCCTTTTTATGTCACTACTTAACGTAGCGCAAAGCCGGGATTAACAATATTTATTGTTGTTTTACGCTATAAGCTGTTTTTCTTTTTTCTCCTGGTGAAGTGATGCCGATTGCTGATGTTCATATTTCATAAATGAACACAGCACTTTATGAATAAAATTTCTAAAAGTTTATTTTCTGTATGCTATTAGTCTGTTTTTGCACTATTTTTAATAGCTAGCCGGATGTTTCTGTTTATATCCGAGAGGAATTGGAAAAAAATCATTCTTGTATTGATAGCTTTTAAGGGAGCAGGACGTTTTTCTGCCTGTGACTAACCCCCGGGAGAGAGATGGCCAAAAATCAACTTCTTGATTTAACGAGCATTAATTCCCCCGTTAAATGATTTCCTAAGCGGTTTTTGTTTCGATTGTCAGTCACTATCCCGCCAGTGGGCCGCAATAATACTTTAGGCTGTTTTGATGCCTGGTTTCCTAAAGAAGCTGAATTTATAGTGGCTTATTGTGGTCATGTTGTTTTCTTTTATTTTTAATAACATCGCAGGCTGTAATCTTGGGAGAGCAGCCATATGATCTCAATCTCCCTTGCGGATACCATGCGGTATTTCTCTGTTGAAGAGGATGATTCTCGCCACTCATGATTCTGTTGGATACCGGTATGTTGGCATGGCTATTTAGAAACAAACATTTCAGGATTAACGCATTGATATTAATGGTTATTGCCAGGGTATGTTCAGTGCTTTTTATACTTGTCACGAGATTGATTTTTTTCAGCTTATAATCGGGTAAGTACTTATCAGAAACATATCTAAGATAAATATAAGTGTAAAAGTACTCGATGATTATCAAAATCCTTTTCATTTCGCCTTCTCCTTTTATCTTTTTTTTGCTGTTTCCGTAGCAAAAAGATTAGTATAAAACACTAATAATTTTTATTTCGGTATAATGGGGTTTTTGATGCTGTTTTTAAACGTGCTGGTCCCTCCTGACACTTTAATTCAGTGATGGGAGAATAGTCATAACAGCGCTCTAAAAAAATCAATTTTCCTTAATTGATAAATAATAACAACTCATTAATTACGTCAATAAATTAAAATTATCTAAAAACAAGAAGTTAGATGTGCTTAAGGGATGCGTGAAAAAGAGGGTATGAATTGTTGTGAATCTTGTCGGCGCTCACTTAACCTCAGCCCATTTTTTCTCGCTGTCTGCTGGCTCATTCAGTGAAAGACGTGCTCTAATTCCGTTACACTCGCCTGTCTATTTCATCATGACTAAAATTGATGTGCTTCTGTGCCTGATAAAAAGTCTTTGAATGAATATTCTTCGGGATCCTTCATGGCTTCGTTAAACAGAAAAAACCAGTTTAAAACTAAACTTTTGTTATTTATTAATGGTTTTTTTATTTATCTCCCATTTTTTATCCTGTCTGATGAATGAACGTAAAAAGGCCGGATAGTTTACTATCCGGCCTGGAAAGGGCTCTTTTATCGTGGTGCAGGCTAACGTTCTCTGCCAGCGTTCATTAACGCATGGTGACAAACTCTTCTGAGCCGGTCGGGTGAATCGCCACGGTATTGTCGAAGTCTTTCTTGGTCGCGCCCATTTTCAGCGCCACGGCGAAGCCCTGCAGCATCTCGTCCATGCCGTAGCCGATACCGTGGATCCCGACGATTTTCTCATCGGCACCCACGCACACCAGCTTCATGCGGCACGGCTGGCGATGCTGTGTGACGGCGGTGTACATGGCGGTGAATGACGATTTGTAGACTTTCACCTGGTCATCACCAAACTTCTCACGCGCTTCCGGCTCGCTCAGGCCTACCGTACCGATCGGCGGATGGCTGAAGACCACGGTGGGGACGTTGCTGTAATCCAGATGCTCGTCCGGTTTGTTGTTAAACAGGCGCTCGGACAGGCGACGGCCTGCGGCGACAGCCACCGGGGTCAGCTCAACGGCGCCGGTGTTATCACCGACGGCGTAAATACCTTTAACGTTGGTGTTCTGGTATTTATCGACGCTGATGTAGCCCTTTTCATTCAGTTTGACGCCGGTGACGTCCAGGTTCAGGTTGTCGGTCATCGGCTCACGGCCAATTGCCCACACCAGGCAGTCTACCGTCTGCTCTTTGCCGTTTTCCAGCTGTAAGGTCAGGCTGCCATCGGCATTTTTCACTACCGCTTTCGGGATCGATTCGGTGTGCAGCGTCGGGCCTTCGGTGTTCATCACTTCCACCAGCGTGTCGACGATCAGCGGATCGAAGCTGCGCAGCGGGGCATGTTTACGCACGTAAAGGTGGGTTTCAGAACCCAGCGCATTCAATACGCCGGCAATCTCCACGGCAATATAACCGGCACCGACGACCGCCGTACGTTTTGGCAGGGCCTGCAGTTCAAAGAAGCCATCGGAGTTAATACCATGCTCCGCACCCGGAATGGTCGGCTGGGTTGGGCGACCGCCGGTAGCAATAAGAATATGGTCGGCGGTAATTTTCTCGCCGTTAACTTCCACGGTGTGTGCGTCAACGAAACGGGCATAACCTTTGATCACGTCAACGTTATTCTTGCCCAGCACGTTGTCGTAAGAGGTGTGAATACGGTCGATATAGGCGCTGCGGTTTTTCAGCAGCACGTCCCAGTTGAACTGGTTAACGGTGGTATCGAAGCCGTAATCCGGGCCGTAGTTATGGATCGCTTCAGCAATCTGGGCCGCATGCCACATCACTTTCTTCGGCACGCAACCAACGTTAACGCAGGTGCCGCCCAGTTCTTTCGCTTCGATCAGCGCACATTTCTGTCCGTGCATGGCTGCACGGTTAATGGAGGCGATTCCGCCGCTGCCGCCGCCGATAGCAAGGTAGTCATAATGTCTGGTCATCGAGTCTTCCGTTTAAGTGAGAGTCTGTCCAAACTGGCTGCAACGATGACGCCGGTCTGGACAGACCCTGATTGAGTTAAATCAGCTGGCGTAGAGTGTAACGCCACAAGGGGAAAAGCCGCAAAGGTTGCGTCTATGATTGTGATAGGGGAAGGCACAGAGCGAACCCTGTGCCTTATGGTATTACGGTGTCAGCACGGTCTGCATCAGCAGGCGGTTCAGGGCGCTGGCATCGCGGCGCGGCGCATCGGATAGCGGCGGGCGATCCTGCCGGGCCAGCTGATGTTCAATAAAGGCATGGATGTGCTCGCGGCGCGGGCCGATCTCCGCTTCGCCCGCCTGGCGCTTACTCACCAGCAGAGCGTCAATCTCCGCCCGCAGCAGCGGATCGCTGACTGTTTCTGCCATCAGCCGGTCAAAACGCATCGGCGGAGCGCCTCTCCCGGCTTCAATCCACAGCACTGCCAGCAGCGGACGCAGCACGTAGAAATACTTTTTCAGCCGTACCTGTTCGCCCTGTAAATAGCCACGAAAATTCTTCTTCGCCATCGACAGGTAGTGATAGCGCGCCCGCAGATCGCTGAAGAAGTCCGGCACCAGACTGCGTAATGCCTGCACCGTATCCGGGTGCTGGCGGTAGACCAGCGGCGAATCCAGCCACTCCATCAGCGTCGGGTTGGCCGCTTTCAGCAGCCCCAGCGTTTTACGCAGCTCCCAGCCGCAGACGTCCAGCTCACTGTCGATCGGCAGTTCGATCACATCGCGCGGTGGCTCGACGCGCAGATACCACTCGGGTTGATGCACATAGATAAAGCGCACATCGTAGTCACTGTCGGGGGAGGCAAATCCCCAGCCCCGGCTGCCGGATTCGCAGGCATACAGCACGCGCACATTGTGGCGGGCTTCAATCGCGTTTAATGCCGCCAGCACCCGTTCCCGCATGGCCGGGCTGACGGCTTCTTCCGTTCTCATTTCCTGTTCCTTATCCTTTTACACACACCACCTGACGCAGCGTATGCACTATTTCCACCAGTGACGCCTGGGCAGCCATCACCGCATCAATATCTTTATAAGCCATCGGGATTTCATCGATGACGTTGCTGTCTTTGCGGCACTCCACGTGTGCCGTGGCGCGCTGCTGGTCGGCGATCGTGAAGCGGCTTTTGGCTTCGGTACGGCTCATCACCCGCCCGGCACCATGGCTGCACGAACAGAAACTCTCTTCATTGCCCAGTCCGCGCACGATAAAGCTTTTGGCACCCATTGAGCCGGGAATAATCCCCATTTCACCTTTCCGTGCCGACACCGCGCCTTTGCGGGTGATCAGCACCTCTTCACCAAAGTGCTGTTCACGCTGCACATAGTTGTGGTGGCAGTTAACCGCCTGCTCTTCAGCGATAAACGCCTTCGGCAGGGCCTGAGCCAGTGCCGTCAGTGTCTGTTGCATCATCACCTGGCGGTTATGCCGGGCAAATTCCTGCGCCCATTCCACCGCCTCCAGGTAGTCGGCAAAGTGCTGGCTGCCTTCGCTGAAATAGGCCAGATCGCGATCCGGCAGATTGGCGATGTGCTGGCGCATGTCCTCACGGGCGAGGGTAATAAACAGGTTGCCGATGGCATTGCCGACCCCACGGGAACCACTGTGCAGCATCACCCACACCCGCTGGGCTTCATCCAGACACAGCTCAATAAAGTGGTTACCGGTGCCCAGCGTGCCGAGGTGGTGATAGTGGTTGGTTTTCAGCAGCGCCGGGTATTTGTCGGTAATGCGTTTAAACCCCGCTGCCAGCACCTGCCAGTGGCTGTCTACCGCCTGCGGCGGCGACTGCCACGCCCCCCGATCGTGACGGGCGCGGCCCGTACTGCGGCCGTGTGGCACCGCGCGTTCAATCGCCGTGCGGATACCCAGCAGGTTATCCGGCAGATCGCTGGCCAGCAGCGAGGTGCGCACCGCGATCATGCCGCAGCCAATATCCACGCCCACTGCCGCCGGGATAATGGCCCCTTTCGTCGGGATGACACTGCCGATGGTCGAACCTTTGCCAACGTGCACATCCGGCATCACCGCCAGATGTTTATAGATAAACGGCATCCGTGCCGTATTCAGCAGCTGCTGCTGGGCTTTCACGTCCACCGGCACGCCTTCGGTCCACATTTTTATGACGGCCGCGCCTGGCGCGGTCAGCTGTTGCATGCTCATGGTCACTGTCCTTTTATCTGTACCAGTCCGTTCAGCACCTGATCCAGGCCGCCGAAAACGGAAATCTTATCAATGCGTTCTGCCACCCTTTCCAGGGTTTCCAGCTCTTTCAGGCGCAGTGCGACCGGGTTGTTTTCCATCACTTTGGCCGTGTTCAGCAGCGATCGGGTGGCGGCCGTCTCTTCACGCCGGCGGATCACGTTAGCCTGGGCGGACTTTTCCGCCTCCACCAGGCGGGTCAGTATGGTCTTCATCTCACCCGGCAGGATGATGTCTTTCACCCCGAGGGAGGCCACTTCCATGCCGTACGCCGCGACATTCTGCCGGATCTGCGTGCTCACCAGCTCATCGATCGCCTGCTTGTTTTCCAGCAGTTCATCCAGGCTGCGCGTGCCCACGGCCTCACGCAGCGCAAACTGCAGCTCACGGTAGAGGTATTCCAGCGGTTTGGTCAGCTGCGCATACGCGCTCATCACATCGCTGTACCGCCAGTTAGCCGCCAGGTTGATGCGCAGGCTGACTTTATCACGCGTCAGGATCTCCTGGCCGCTGACTTCCAGCGCCTGTACGCGGGTATCCACCACCTCCACGTCGACCTGATGGTTAAAGCGCCAGTAGCCGCTGGCGCCAGGCGACAACAGTGCCTGCGGCATGCCGTCGACCTTCAGGATACCCACATGCCAGGCCGGCACCTGCACCAGCAGGACGCCAGCATTGCCGGTGACCACGTGCTGACGGAGCTGGGGCTGCATCAGACTGGCGACGAGGGCCGCCGGGATTGCTACCGTATCGGTCGACAGTAATTCGACGCGCTGCGGGCCGCCGTTCAGCCACCACAGGCGGCGCGTACCTGGCGGCAGGATCTCCACCAGCTGGTCGTTTTTATAGTGCAGCCCGACGTGGGTTTCTGGCACGGCGACCGTCTGGCAGAACGTGCTCACCCACTCGGGATGATACTGCTGCAGGTAGTCGGCCAGCACGCTGTCCAGCGGCGGTTGAAGCTCAAAGGTCGCGACTTTGAGCTGGCGTCGCCAGTCGCGGAGTCGGTGCTCCCCGGCCGGCAAAATCTGTTGGTATTCGTCGTTCTTTGACAGCAACGCGATTTGACCTTTCCGTATGGTGATATGTCTGAACATCTTTTCTCCTTCATTTAAGGTGCACCACGGAGCACGGGCGTCAGCGTGAAGCCTGGGGGAGCATCTGAGCGGCACCCGGTACAGCGGCGGCGCGACGATGATGCCCCAGACCCGACGCATCAGCCGGTGCTCCGGGTGGGCTGCTGACTGCACAGCCAGGGTACTGCTATCAGGCTCTTTGGAGAGAGGTGCGAAACCGGGAGTCGAACCCGTTCTGGCCCTGTGCCTTCGCAAAATGTCTTCGTGCTGACGGAACGCCTGCGGGAAAACGGTCATCCGTTCCCGGTGCGCCGGCTGGGTTCATAACCCGGGCATCATTCAGCCTGTCGACGGGATAACTATTGCCAGAAGTGTGCCAGGAAAGTAAAAGCGCTGAAATTATTTTTAATTAAATGATATTTAACGTTTTTATTTTATGGCAACAGAAAGGTCTTGCTGCACATAGCAGGGTGAATTTATCCTGTGGGATAAACATCGCGATAAAGGGATAAGGCATGAAGCGCAGAGTAGTGATAGGGATGCTGGGAACCACCCTCGATAAACGTGGTAAACGGGAGAACCGCTGGAATAAATGGCGGCCTACGCTGGGGCTGTGTATGCAGCCTGACCTGCCCGTTGACCGCCTGGATCTGCTGCATCAGCCTGACCGCCAGACGATGGCGCAGCAAATGTCGGAAGATGTGGTGCTGATCTCGCCGGATACCGAAGTGCGGCTGAATCCGATCACGCTGAATGATCCGTGGGATTTTGAGGAGGTGTATACCGTCCTGCTCGATTTTGCCCGCCACTATCCCTTTGATACGGAGAATGAAGAGTATCTGGTGCATATCACCACCGGTACCCACGTGGTGCAGATCTGCTGGTTCCTGCTGACCGAGGCGCGCTATCTGCCCGCCAGGCTGCTGCAAACGGCCCCCGCTCCGCGGGAACAGGAGAGTGCCAGAACGGAAGGGGTATATACCCTGATCGATCTCGACCTCAGCCGTTATGCCACCCTCACCAGCCGTTTTATGCGGGAACGTCAGGAGTCGGTATCACTGCTGAAGGGGGGCATTTCCACCCGTAATGCGACGTTCAATAATCTTATCGACCAGATTGAGCGGGTGGCGCTGCGGTCCGACGCGCCGCTGCTGCTGACCGGCCCGACAGGGGCGGGAAAATCCTTTCTGGCGGAACGCATTTATCAGCTGCGGCAGTCGCGTCACCGGGTCAGCGGCAGGCTGGTCGCGGTCAACTGCGCCACGCTGCGCGGGGATAACGCCATGTCTACGCTGTTTGGTCATGTTAAAGGGGCGTTCACCGGCGCGTTGCAGCCGCGTAACGGCCTGCTGCGGGAAGCGGACGGCGGCATGTTATTCCTTGACGAGATTGCCGAGCTGGGACTGGATGAGCAGGCCATGCTGCTGAAAGCGATTGAGGAAAAGCGCTTTCTGCCTTTCGGCGCAGATAAAGAGGTGAGCAGCGATTTCCAACTCATCGCCGGCACCCATCGCGATATGCGGCAGTGGGTGGCTGAAGGACGCTTTCGTGAGGATCTGTATGCGCGCATTAATATGTGGAGCTTTACCCTGCCGGGGCTGGCAGCGCGGCGCGAAGATATTGAACCTAATCTGGACTTCGAACTGCTGCGTTTTGCCAGTGATGCGCAGTCGCAGGTGCGTTTTGAGCCGCAGGCCCGTCAGCGCTATCTGCAGTTTGCCTGCGCACCGGCTGCCCTGTGGCGCGGTAATTTTCGTGAGCTGAGTGCGTCTGTCACCCGAATGGCGACCCTCGCCGATAACGGCCGCATTGAACTGGCCCAGGTGGAAGAAGAGATTGCGCGCCTGCGCGCGGGCTGGCAGGGGGAAACCACACTGGCATTACCGGAAACGCTGGATCTGTTTGACCACAGCCAGCTGGAGACGGTGCTGAGAGTGTGCCGTGGGTCCTCTTCGCTGTCGGAGGCCGGGCGCACGCTGTTTGCCGTTTCCCGTCAACAGAAGAAACAGCCCAACGATGCCGACCGGCTGCGTAAATATCTGGCGCGTTTTGCGTTAGACTGGGACAGCATCAAGTCGGGTGGATCACCCGGACAATAACGGAAGGAGTCAGTGGATTATGCAACTGCAGTTTTTAGGCACCGGGGCCGGCACCCCCGGCCGCGAGCGCAATGTCACCAGCATCGCGCTGGATCTGCAGGGTGTGCGCAATGCGACCTGGCTGTTTGACTGCGGGGAAGCGACGCAGCATCAGATCCTGCGCACCCCGATCAAGCCGGGTAAGATCGAGAAGATCTTCATTACCCACCTGCACGGTGACCATATTTTTGGCCTGCCGGGGCTGCTCACCAGCCGATCGATGAACGGCTCGACCGATCCTATGACGATTTACGGCCCGGTCGGGCTGAAAAGCTTTGTCGATACGGCGATCGCGCTGAGTGGCTCGTGGCTGACCTTTCCGCTGGACATTGTGGAAGTCCGGGCCGGTGAGGTGTGTTGTGATGAGCACTTCCGCGTGACGGCCTGGCCGATGACGCATCCGGTGGAGTGTTACGGCTATCGCATTGATGAACATGATAAACCTGGCGCGCTGGATGCGGCGAAGCTGGCTGCCGACGGGGTGCCTGCCGGGCCCTGGTTTTACGACCTGAAGCACGGGCGCAGCGTAACGCTGCCTGATGGCAGGACGATCAACGGCTGGGATTACGTTGGAGAGAAAATCAAAGGCCGCAGCCTGGCGATTTTTGGCGACACCGCACCGACGGCGGCGGCGAACGAGCTGGCAGCGGGAGTGGATCTGATGGTGCACGAGGCGACGCTGGAAGTGGCGATGGAAGAGAAAGCCAACAGCCGCGGGCATTCCACTACCGCCCAGGCCGCCAGAGTGGCGCTGGAAAGCGGAGCAAAACGTCTGATCGTGACGCACATCAGTACGCGTTATCTGCGGGCTGACTGTGAACGACTGCTGGAGGAGTGTCGGGCGGTGTTTCCGCACACCGAGATGGCGCACGATTTTGCGGTCTTTACGCTGTAGCGGGGGGCCGTTTTTGCGGCCGCCCCTGCGCGCGATTTATTCCGGCACAATCCAGCTGACTTTGGAGTAACCGGTACCGGACGGCACCAGCACTTTTTCCAGCCACGGCAGCACGTTTTTCATCTGCTGCTCCAGCTTCCACGGCGGGTTAATCACAATCATCCCCGAGGCGGTCATGCCAAAGCGGTCGCTGTCCGGGCGCACACCCAGCTCAATCTGCAGGATTCGGCGGATGCCGGTGGCCTGCAGTTCGTTGAACATGCGCTTGATCTGCTGACGCAGCACCACCGGATACCACAGCGCAAACACGCCGGTACCAAAGCGTTTATACCCTTCCTGAATACCCTGCACCACGGCCTGATAATCACTTTTCATCTCGTATGGCGGGTCGATCAGGATCAGACCCCGGCGTGACAGCGGCGGCAGCTTGGACTTTAACTGCTGATAGCCGTCGGCACGGGCCAGGCGTGCGCGATCGTCTTTCTGAAATTCGCTGCGCAGCATCGGAAAGTCGCTGGAGTGCAGTTCGGTCAGCTGGAGCTGGTCATACTCGCGCAGCAGGTGGCGGGCAATCAGTGGCGAACCCGGGTAGTAACGCAGTTTACCGCCGGGGTTGTAGTTCTTCACTACGCTGATATACGGGGCCAGTTCTTCCGGTAAATCATCCTGCTGCCAGATACGCGCAATGCCTTCCAGGTACTCTCCGGTGCGCTCCGCATGTTCACCGCTTAACAGGTAACGCCCTGCGCCCGCATGGGTATCAAGGTAGAGGTAGGGTTTTTCCTTCTCATTTAACGCGCTGATAATCAGGCTCTGCACGGTATGTTTGAGAACGTCGGCATGGTTGCCGGCATGGAAGCTGTGGCGATAACTGAGCATGTATTGGGATAATCCGGATGGTAAATGCGAGCGTGCCGCCGTCGGGCGGCACAGGTTGGGGGTATTATAGCGAAAACGGCTTAAAAAAGCGCGTTCAGGTCGGGATTCGCTGCCACATCGGATAGGTAAAGAACAGCAGGTGTAGCATATTAAAGGCAAAATGCACCAGCGTAGAGACCCAGAGCCGGCCGCTCCACAGCCAGGCCAGGCCGTAAATCAGCCCGGCGAGCGTGGCAAACAGCACCAGCAACAGGCCGCCGGAAAAATGGGCAAAGCCAAACAGCAGGGCAGCAATAAACAGCGCCCGTTTATCTCCCAGCAGCTGGCTCAGACGCTGTTGGATATAGCCGCGAAACAGCGCCTCTTCCGCCAGGCTGACAAAGAACAGGTTGGCCAGCATAAAGGCCCCCAGCCACTCCGGCAGGTGGGGTTCGACTCTTAAACCACCGGCCACCGTGGCCAGTAATAACAGCAGCGGCAGCGACATCATCAACACCAGCCACCACAGCGCGTTAGCTGGTGGCTTTGCCGGACGCTTCAGCAGGGTGGGCAGACAGGCCAGCAGCAGAAACGGGATAAGCGCTTTATCAATGTTGTAATAAAAGGTAAAAGGCACGCTCTGTGGCCCGACGCGCTCGCCGGAAACAATAATCAGATTATTAAAGCCCGGGATCATATGCAGCATCAGGGCAATTGCACTTACCACCAGCACGATTTCGCCGGGCAGGGAAAACGCATTAGGCTGTTTCTGATAACCGCAGTAGAGGGCGACCGCGCCGATAATCGCCAGCGCCACCATTCCCGGCGGGAGCAGCGTCTGATCAAAGACCGCCAGCCCCAGTGCAATAGCGAGCAGGATAAGCGAGCTGCGAAGGTAAAAAGGTAAAAACAGCAACGAGGCCGCCAGCGTATACCACATAAAAAAACTCCCTGTTTGTAACGGAGTAATACGATGTATTTAAGCGGGAAGGAGTATGCAACGCGCACCCCAGTGTGGCAATGCGTAAAGTGCGGTGAAAAAGCGGGCGTTGCGCGCCGGGAATGCCCTCGCGAGGGTGTGGGGCATTGATTTTCACACCACTTAACCCCATCTTAAAAAGATTGCGCGCATCTGTGCGCCCCATACCAACGATTAAAGGACTGCGCTATGACCAATCCGTTACTCTCCGATTTCACGCTTCCCCCTTTCTCCGCCATTCAGCCTGAACACGTGGTTCCTGCGGTCACTCAGGCGCTGGCTGACTGCCGCACGGCGGTCGAAAAGGCGGTGGCACAGGGGGCGCCGTACCGCTGGGATAATCTGGTACAGCCGCTGGCGGAAGTGGACGACCGGTTAAGCCGTCTGTTTTCACCGGTCAGCCATCTTAATGCGGTGAAAAACAGCCCTGAGCTGCGTCAGGCCTATGAGCAGACGCTGCCGCTGCTGTCCGAGTACAGCACCTGGGTGGGACAGCATGAGGGGCTTTACCAGGCTTATCGCAACCTGAAAGAGGGTGAGCACTTTGCCGCCTTAGATCTCGCACAGAAAAAAGCGGTTGATAACGCGTTGCGCGATTTTGAGCTGTCCGGGATTGGCCTGTCGAAAGAGAAGCAGCAGCGCTATGGCGAGATTTCTGCGCGCCTGTCAGAGCTGGGATCGACCTACAGCAACAATGTGCTTGATGCCACGATGGGCTGGAGCAAGCTGGTCACTGATGAAAGCGAACTGTCCGGGATGCCGGAGAGCGCCCTGGCTGCCGCCAAAGCCCAGGCCGAAGCCCGTGAGCAGGAAGGCTGGCTGCTGACGCTGGATATTCCAAGTTATCTGCCGGTGATGATGTACTGCGACAACCAGGCCCTGCGCGAAGAGCTTTACCGCGCTTACTCTACCCGCGCCTCCGATCAGGGCCCGAACGCCGGGCAGTGGGATAACAGTGAGGTGATGGCGGAAGAACTGGCGCTGCGCCACGAGCTGGCACAGCTGCTGGGCTTTAACTCTTACGCGGAGAAATCGCTGGCGACCAAAATGGCGGAGAATCCGGCCCAGGTGACGGACTTCCTGACCGACCTCGCCAGGCGCGCCCGCCCGCAGGCCGAGCAGGAAGTGGCCCAGCTGCGTGCTTTTGCTCAAAAAACGTTCGGTGTGGATGACCTGCAGCCATGGGATATGACCTATTACGGTGAAAAGCAGAAACAGCACCTCTACACCATCAGCGACGAACAGCTGCGCCCCTACTTCCCGGCCCAGCGGGCACTGGACGGCCTGTTTGAAGTGGTAAAACGCATCTATGGCATTACGGCCAGCGAACGTCACGACGTGGATGTTTACCACCCTGACGTGCGCTTCTTTGACCTGTTCGACGACAGCGGCGAGCTGCGCGGCAGCTTCTATCTCGACCTGTACGCGCGTGATAACAAGCGCGGCGGGGCATGGATGGATGACTGCGTGGGCCAGATGCGTCGCGCCGACGGTACCCTGCAGAAACCGGTTGCCTACCTGACCTGTAACTTCAACCGTCCGGTCAGCGGCAAGCCTGCGCTGTTTACCCACAATGAAGTCACCACCCTGTTCCATGAGTTTGGTCACGGCCTGCATCATATGCTGACCCGTATTGAAACGCCGGGAGTATCCGGTATCAGCGGTGTGCCGTGGGATGCCGTCGAACTGCCAAGCCAGTTTATGGAAAACTGGTGCTGGGAACCGGAAGCCCTGGCATTTATCTCTGGTCACTATGAGACCGGTGAACCGCTGCCAAAAGATCTGCTGGATAAAATGCTGGCGGCGAAGAACTACCAGGCGGCGCTGTTTATCCTGCGTCAGCTGGAGTTCGGCCTGTTTGACTTCCGCCTGCATGCCGAATATGACCCGGCGAAAGGCGCGCGTATCCTGGAGATACTGAAAGAGATCAAAGATCAGGTTGCCGTGGTGCCGGGGCCGTCGTGGGGCCGTTTCCCACACGCCTTCAGCCATATCTTTGCCGGCGGCTACGCGGCGGGATACTACAGCTATCTGTGGGCTGATGTGCTGGCGGCGGATGCCTATTCCCGCTTTGAACAGGAGGGGATCTTCAACCGTGAAACCGGGCAGTCGTTCCTCGACAATATCCTGACGCGCGGTGGGTCCGAAGAGCCCATGGAACTGTTTAAACGCTTCCGGGGCCGTGAGCCACAGCTGGACGCGATGCTGAAACACTACGGCATTAAGGGTTAAGCTCTCAGTGAACATCTGTTTGTTAGATGAAACGGGCGCCGGAGACGGCGCCTTATCTATACTGGCGGGCCGCTGGCAACTGGTGCAGGATGACAACGCGCTGATGGCGCTGGTGCTGACCCCGGAACACCTGGAACTGCGCAAGCGTGATGAGCCAAAGCTCGGCGGCATCTATGTGGATTTTGTCTCCGGAGCAATGCTGCACCGGCGCAAATTTGGTGGCGGTCGTGGGGAAGCGGTAGCGAAGGCTGTGGGTGTCAAAAGCGGCTATCTGCCGGACGTGGTGGATGCCACGGCGGGGCTGGGGCGCGATGCGTTTGTGCTGGCATCGATTGGCTGCCGGGTACGTATGCTGGAGCGAAATCCGGTGGTGGCGGCATTACTCGACGACGGATTACGTCGCGGCTATGCCGATCCGGAGATTGGCCCCTGGCTGCGCGAGCGCCTGACGCTGCTGCATGCCTCCAGTCTGGATGCGCTGACGGATATCCGCCCGCCGCCGGATGTGGTCTACCTCGACCCGATGTATCCGCATAAGCAGAAAAGCGCGCTGGTGAAGAAAGAGATGCGGGTTTTTCAGTCGCTGGTGGGGCCGGATATTGATGCCGACGGGCTGCTGCTGCCTGCGCGGCAGCTGGCGAAGAAAAGGGTGGTGGTGAAGCGCCCTGATTATGCGCCACCGTTAGCCGATGTCGGGACGCCCAATGCCGTGACCACCAAGAGTCACCGTTTTGATATTTATGCGCCGCTGGCCTGAGAAATCGTTCCCGGTCAGCCCGTCATTCTGAATCCCCGTCATGGCTGACCTTGTTTTCGGGTCAGCCAGTCTTTCCGGACCCACCTGATGGCTGACCCTTTTCCAATTATCCCGTGATGCCTTAATCGTCTTCGTCGTCGCGCAGCGGTACGATCAGCATGTCGATATGAACGGTGTTGATCAGCTGGCGTGCTGAAGACATCAGCTTGCTCCAGAAGTCCTGATGATGGCCGCACACCACTAAGTCTACCTGATACTGCTTAATGGCATCGACCAGCACCTGGCCGAGATCGCCACTGCCGCTTAATGTTTCTGCAATCGGATACCCTGCGCTGTTGGACAGATCCGTCAGGGCGGTGTGGGTTTCCTCAGAGATACGTTTCTGCATATCGCCAAGGTTAACGTCAATCAGACCGGTGTAGAGGTCTGAATAGTTCACATCAACGTGGATCAGGGAAACTTTCGCGTCATAAGGGCGCGCCATCGATACCGCTTTGTCGACCAGCAGCTTACTTTCCGGCGACAAATCGACGGCAATCAGTATGTGTTTATAAGCCATTTTGAAAACTCCTTTTCAGGTAAGTGTTAAGGGTGAGTATAGCGAAAAAAGGGTCCCGTTGTTGTGCCATGGGATGGCGTTTGCGAGGGCGATCAATATCATTTTTGCTCTATTCATCCCTGAAGCCATAAACATCACTGGAAAAAAAGGAAACATATCTCCTACACTGATAAAAGATGGCAGCAAACGACCCTTTGTTTCGCCGTCCGGCTTGCAGAAATCATCTCAATAAAAAAGGTTGGCGAACGATCGGGAATGTCCCCGTTTTTGCCGCGTATCGTATTTCCTGATGAAAGTTCGGGAGGGGATCATGATCAGCACCATTGCGCTTTTCTGGGCTCTTTGTGTCGTTTGTGTGGTGAATATGGCGCGCTATTTCTCATCGCTGCGGGCGCTGTTGGTGGTTTTGCGGGGCTGCGATCCGTTGCTGTATCAGTATGTCGATGGCGGAGGCTTTTTTACCTCTCACGGGCAGCCGAGTAAGCAGGTCAGGCTGATTGGCTATATCTGGTATCAGCGCTATCTCGACCATCATGATGATGAGTTTATTCGCCGCTGTCAGCGGCTTCGCGGGCAGTTTGTCTTAACCAGCGCGCTGTGTGGTCTGGTGTTTATCAGTCTGATTGGGCTGGCTATCTGGCATTAAAAAAGGGCGACCCCAAAAAGGGTCACCCTCTACACCGGTGCGAACCTTTTTGCGGTTCGCTCTACCGCTTAAGCGGGAAAAACGGTCGGCCCTGACAGCAGGTCAAATCAGTTTCAACGCCAGCCAGTACAACACACCGGAAAGCACAATCGACACCGGCAGAGTAAATACCCACGCCAGCAGGATGTTCTTAATGGTGCGTCCCTGTACGCCACCGCCGTCAACCAGCATCGTACCGGCAACGGAAGAGGACAGGACGTGGGTGGTCGAAACCGGCATCCCGGTATAACTGGCCACGCCAATCGACACCGCTGCCGTCATCTGTGCCGACATGCCCTGTGCATAGGTCATGCCTTTTTTACCGATTTTCTCACCGATAGTGGTGGCAACCCGACGCCAGCCAATCATCGTTCCCAGCGACAGCGCTAATGCCACGGCGAGGATGATCCACACAGGCGCATATTCGATGGTATTCAGCAGATCGCCTTTCAACTTGCTGAGGAAACGTTTGTCGTCAGCCTTGGTTTCCGGCAGTTTGGCCGCTTTCTCTGCGGTATCGGAGATGCACATCAGCAGACGGCGCAGCTGGCTGCGTTGCTCTACATTCAGGGCATCGTAGCTGGTGAGGTTGTTCAGCAGCCCCTGTGCCCGATGGATGGCAGGCAGCGCGCGTGCGGCATCACAGTGGAACTCCTGCGGCCCTGAAGGCACCTCTTCCGGCGTTGGCAGCGCAGGCGGTGACATCTGGATGATATGCGTCAGGGAACCGGCATGCTGCTGGTAATACTGTTCCAGATGGTTGACCGCATCGCGAGTGCGAGTAATGTCATAACCGCTGGAATTCATATTCACCACAAAGCCTGCCGGTGCCACGCCAATCAGTACCAGCATGATCAGGCCGATACCTTTCTGACCGTCGTTTGCCCCGTGCGAATAGCTGACGCCAATCGCCGAGATAATCAGTGCGGTCCGCGTCCAGAACGGCGGCTTTTTCTTGCCATCGATCTTTTCACGTTCAGCTGGCGTCATATGGATTCGCTGGCGTTTTTTACTGCCGCTCCAGTAACGACGCAGCAGAAACACCAGGCCACCGGCGACGACCAGACCGACAATCGGTGAAATAATCAACGACATAAAGATGCCAATCATTTTAGGTATGTTCAGCGCATCCACCACCGAGGTGCCGGTCAGCAACGCGTTGGTGAGGCCAATACCGATAATGGCACCGATCAGGGTATGGGAACTGGAGGCCGGTAACCCGAAGTACCAGGTGCCGAGGTTCCAGATAATAGCGGCGAGCAGCATGGAGAAGACCATGGCCAGCCCGTGAGCCGATCCAACATTTAACAGCAGATCGGTGGGGAGCAGATGGACGATAGCGTAAGCCACGCTTAAGCCGCCCAGGAGGACACCAAAGAAGTTGAATACCCCGGCCATGACAACCGCTAACTGCGAGCGCATTGCACGGGTGTAAATCACGGTTGCTACCGCGTTGGCCGTATCGTGGAAGCCGTTGATTGCTTCGTAAATTAAAACGAACAGCAGAGCAAGAACCAGGAACAGGCCGGTATGTAAATCAAGACCAGCAAACAGATGCAGCATAAGCGTTACGCCATTTTGGAGGACATGAACGCGGCGCATTATCAGCGACAAACCGCACCCGGGGAAAGGGAAATATAGACTTTTTTTGACACTAATGTGTCATAACGGTGGCGGTCTGAGGTGAAAGTATCAAAAAATCATAAAGTTACAAAATGTTTCGCCTCCATAATCCTGTGAAGCTGGTATCCCTGCCACCGACTCACTACAATCAGCGTTTTTGCAGGTCGGCACGGGGTGAGTGGTGGAAAAGTTTGACGTTATCGTAATTGGCGCGGGTGCAGCTGGCCTGTTTTGCGCAGCCCAGGCGGGACAGAAAGGGCGGCGCGTGCTGTTGATTGATAATGGCAAAAAAGCCGGGCGTAAAATTTTGATGTCAGGCGGTGGTCGCTGTAACTTCACCAATCTCTATACGGAACCGGCAGCCTATCTGTCACATAACCCGCATTTCTGTAAGTCGGCGCTGGCGCGCTATACCCAGTGGGATTTTATCGATCTGGTCACCCGTCACGGCATTGCCTGGCATGAGAAAACGCTGGGTCAACTGTTCTGCGACGACTCCGCGCAGCAGGTGGTTGACCTGCTGCTGAAGGAGTGTGAGGACGGTCAGGTGACGCTGCGTCTGCGCAGTGAGGTTATCTCCGTCAGCCGTGATGACAGCGGCTATACGCTACAGCTGAACGGTGCAGAGGTGCAGGCAGAAAAGCTGGTGATCGCCAGCGGTGGGCTGTCAATGCCGGGGCTGGGGGCGTCGCCGTTTGGCTATAAAATAGCGGAGCAGTTTGGCCTGAAGGTGTTCCCGACCCGCGCAGGGCTGGTGCCGTTTACTCTGCATAAGCCGCTTCTCGAACAGCTTCAGACACTGTCCGGCGTCTCAGTGCCGTCGGTGCTGACCGCTGAAGATGGCACCGTGTTTAAAGAGGCACTGCTGTTCACCCACCGTGGCCTGTCCGGCCCGGCAGTACTGCAGTTGTCCAGCTACTGGCTGCCGGGGGAGTTTGTTACGATCAACCTGTCGCCGGGGCAGGACATTGATGCGCTGATTAACGATGAACGGCAAAGTCACCCGAATCAGAGCCTGAAAAATACCCTGGCGAAGCTGCTGCCGAAACGGCTGGTCGAGTGTCTGCAGCTGCTGGGGACCGTGCCGGAGTGTACGCTGAAGCAACTGAACAGCCGCCAGCAGGCCGAACTGGCCGCTGCACTGCACCAGTGGCGCGTGCAGCCCAACGGCACCGAAGGCTATCGCACGGCGGAAGTGACGCTGGGCGGGGTGGATACCACTCAGCTGTCCTCAAAGACCATGGAAGCGCGCGACGTGCCTGGCCTGTATTTTATTGGGGAAGTGGTGGACGTAACCGGCTGGCTGGGAGGCTATAACTTTCAGTGGGCATGGAGCTCGGCCTGGGCCTGCGCGCAGGCGCTGTAATTCCCTTCCGACTGACCCCTTATCTGATCCCCTGACGACAGGGGGCTGTCACTGATTTAAGTAGCGTGCGATCTAATCGTTTACAACTTTTGTGTGCTGTGTCATTCTCGGCAAACTAAATAGCACACTACTTAATAGTAGACTACACAGGGGTAGCCCATGAAACTGAAACTCACTGCCTCCGCTCTGTTACTGGCCAGCCAGGCGATGAGCGCCTTCGCCGCATCGGAAGAAAACACGCCTGCTCCGACAGCGGGCGTCGCGACCTTTTTGCACGCATTGAACAGCGGCGGGGGTAAGCCGATTGAACAGCTTTCGCCACAGGCGGCGCGTGCGGTGCTGACGGGTGCCCAGCAGGGGGCCGTTCTGCCGCCCGCAGAGGTGTCAGAAAAAGTGATCACGGTATCAGGAAAACCGCTGACGCTGACGGTGGTTAAACCGGCCCACGCTGGCGGGAAACTGCCGGTGTTTATGTTCTTCCACGGCGGCGGCTGGGTGCTGGGGGATTTCCCGACGCATGAGCGTCTGGTTCGCGACCTGGTGAAGGAGTCGGGGGCAGCGGCCGTCTTTGTTAACTACGCTCCTTCACCTGAGTCCCACTATCCGGTGGCGATCACCCAGGCCTACGAGGCGACGAAGTGGGTGGCCCTGCACGGTGATGAGATTGGCGTGGATGGTTCGCGGCTGGCACTGGTCGGTAACAGCGTGGGGGGGAATATGGTCGCGGCCGTCGCCTTGCAGGCGAAGCAGTTCCATGCGCCGGCAATCCGCTACAGCGTCATGCTCTGGCCAGTGACCGATGCGCGGACAGACGACGCGTCTTATCATCAGTTTGCGGAAGGATACTTCCTGACCAGAAATATGATGAAATGGTTCTGGAACAGCTACGCCCCCGCAGAGAAAGATCGCAATAATATCCTTGCCTCGCCGCTACGGGCCAGCCGTGAGCAACTTCAGGGCTTACCACCAACGCTGATCCAGACCGCAGAGCTGGATGTACTGCGCGATGAGGGCGAGGCGTTTGGCCGTAAGCTGGACGAGGCAGGCGTCCCGGTCACGGTCACGCGCTATAACGGTATGATCCACGACTACGGCCTGTTAAACGCTCTGAGCAATGAGCCGACGGTAAAAACCGTCCTGCGGCAGGCATCGTCAGAACTGCGTTCGCACCTGGAGTAAGAGAAAAAACCAGCCTGCGGGCTGGTTTTTTGGGGGTCTGACCCTGGCTTTTTCCTGCCGCCCGGCTGCCGGACAATCGCCGTTAGCACCGCATCGGGAAGGGGGCAGCAAAGCAAATCGCAGGATCTCTGTTTACCGCATCTGCGACGGTGCCAGAGAAAAATGCGGATGAAGGCCCGCCAGCAGCAGCAGGAATTCATATTCCGCCTGGCCGAGCTGGCCCGGGTTGCTCGCCGCTTCTTTGGTCTGCCAGACGCGCAGGCTGAGGCCAAACCGCTCGGCGGCGCGCTCCTGTGACAGCCCGGCAGCGAGGCGAAGTTCACGGACGTTGCTTTTCACTGGCACAAAGTGCGGGAGTGGAGAGTTTGGCATAGGCGATTCCTGTGTCTGTTTTTTTTAGTTGCTGCATAAGTTTTCCCTGGTGTTGCTACTCACTGCAAAAGATGAAGCCATCACTAATTTAACTAGCACGCTATTCAATAGCGCATTATGTTTCTGTGTATGATTGTGGCATTAACTGGGAAAAAGAGAAGGGGAAGTTGATTAAATATTTCTTTCGTCAGACGGTAATATTTTATTCAATGTGGGGGAGGAAACAGAGAGTGCCGCAGCGCACAAGCCCTGGCGGGGGGCATCTCCTTTTAATTACTTTTACCATTTACACCGATAGGCCCGGCCTCTGGTCGCAAAGGCGTTTTTTTATTAACTCTGCTGTTGTTTGAACGCCGGTTGACACCGCACTGTAGAGAGAACGCGATGCTCTGCTCAACAATGTAGTGGCCGTCCGGCGCTCCCCCGTTTATCTATCCCTTCGCTTCCGCCTCACTCTGTTCGCGGTGCGGGGCCCGCTGAGGCCGGTCGGTGAAGGTGTGCAAATCGCGATACAGGCTGGCCATGTAAAGTACGATCACGGCAGAGAAGGGCAGACCACAAATAACAACGGCGGTCTGCATGGCACTGAAGCTACCCGCATACAGCAGGCCCGCGCAGACCAGCGTGGTGACTGACGCCCAGAATATACGTAGCCAGGCCGGCGCATCATCATCATTGGTGCCCCCCTTGCTCGAGAGATTGGCAATCATAAGCGTACCGGAGTCTACCGGGGTCAGAAACAGCACGAAGCTGATGATAATCGTGAAACCGGCCGTGATTTCAGTGAAAGGCAGGTATTCAAACAGTTTGAATACGGCCATCGGCGGATCGCTCAGCGCAACCTCACCCAGAATATGATCGGCATGATCAAGTACGAGGCTGATAGCGGTATTACCAAAGATAGAGAGCCAGGCGAGGGTGAAGCCCAGCGGGATCAGCATCACACCAAAGATCAGCTCGCGCACCGTTCTACCCTTCGATATGCGGGCAATAAATAAGCCAACGAACGGGGCCCAGGCCACCCACCACGCCCAGTAGAAGAGCGTCCATGCCCCTTGCCAAGCGCGCGCTTTGCCATACAGATACACGTCAAAACTTTTACCAATAATCGAGGTTAAATAATCACCGGTGTTCTGTAGCATCCCGTTGATCAGATTGAGCGTCGGGCCGGTCACAAACACGAACAGTAACAGCAGGCAAAGGAAGCCAACGTTGATGTTGGAAAGCATGGCGATACCTTTCTCGACGCCCGTCACGGCGGCAAGCGTCGCGACCACCATCATCAGAACAATCAGTATCAGCAGCACATGAGGGGTTTGGGGAACCCCCAACAAATAGTGCAGGCCAGAGTTGACCAGTAGCGCACCAATCCCCAGATTGGTCACCATAGAGATCACGGTGACCAGAATGCCAAAGCTGTCGACGACATGCCCGTACCAGCCGTGGATCCGCTCCCCTAACAGGGGATAAAGCGGCGAACGTAGCGCCAGGGGCAGTCCACGGCAATAGGCGAAATAGGCCAGAACCGTGGCGATAAGCGCATACAGCGCCCAGCCGTGCAGGCCCCAGTGCAGGAAGGTGATCGCCATGGCCTGACGGGCGGCCTCTGGCGTTCCTCCCGGGCCTTCAGGCGGCTGCAGGAAGTGATCCAGCGGCTCATAAGCACCGTAATAAACCAGCGCGATGCCGATACCCGCCGAAAACAGCATGGCAATCCATGAGGGATAGCTAAACTGCGGCGCCTCTCCTTCCTGGCCCAGCCGGATCTTTCCAAAGCGGGACAGCGCCAGCCAGAATACAAAACACATACAGGCGACCATCAGCAGCATGTAGTACCAGCCAAACACCTCGGTCATCCAGGTTTGCGCCCTGTTCAGCCACAGGTGGCTGCCTGCTGGAAACAGCACTACCAGCAGGCCCAACAGCAAAATAACGGCGGCGGAACTAAAAAAAACGGGGGAATTCAGCCTGACCGGTTCATTATCCGCCGATGTTGATGCGATCTTAGTCATTTCAGCAACTCCTTGATGCAAAATTGAAAGTCCATCTCATGAAACCTTTTGTTAACAACTAATAATCATAATTTTGACATTTCCGCAGCATAATGTAGATTGGTTGAACGTTCAATCAATGAATTTTGTCGTGCTGTTCAGGCTGGCTGAACAGAGAGATGGAGAAGAGATGACCCGTAAAGCCATTCCCGGCCAACGCCGGGAGCAGTTGATCACAGCAGCGTTTGAAACCATCGGTGATGTGGGGCTGGCGGGCGTCACGCTGTCCCAGGTGGCCAGCCAGGCCGGTATGTCTACCGGGATTGTCAGTCACTATTTTGGTGACAAAGAGGGGTTGTTAAACGCGACGATGCGCCGCATTTTGCGCGATCTGCACGATGCGGTGGCGGCGCAGCGGGCGGCGGCGGCACCTTCTCCTCAGGCCCAGCTGTTTGCCATTATTGAAGGCAACTTTCACGCCAGTCAGACCAGCGGGACATCGATGCGGGCCTGGCTTGATTTCTGGGCAGCCAGCCTGCATCGGCCCGAACTGCGTCGATTACAACGGGTCAACGATCACCGCCTTTTTTCCAATATTTGCTGCCAGTTTCGCCGTGAATTATCACGTGATGAAGCGCGTAAAGCCGCTCGCGGTCTGGCGGCAATGATAGACGGGTTGTGGCTACGCGGTAGCCTGACTGGTCTTGATTTTAATGCCCGAAAGGCCAGTGAAATTGCTTTCGATTACGTGGAAAGTAAGTTGTAAAACTGGACCTGAATTCTGAAGCCAACACACAAAAGGAACCGTAATGATGGCTAAGTTTCCCCTGCAACAACTCTATATTGATGGACAACTGACGCCTGCTGGTGGCGCAGAAACCTTTGAGACGATCAATCCGGCAAACGGTGAGGTACTGGCTGTGGTTCAGCGCGCCACCTGTGAGGATGTTGAGCGAGCCGTGGCCAGTGCAGAACGTGGTCAGAAAATCTGGGCGGCCATGACCGGCACTGAGCGCTCGCGTATTCTCCTGCGCGCCGTTGAGATCCTGCGTGAACGCAACGATGAACTGGCTTATCTGGAGACGCTGGATACCGGTAAACCTTTTTCCGAAACCTCCGTCGTTGATATCGTGACCGGCGCGGATGTTCTGGAGTATTACGCCGGTCTGGCGCCGGCGATAGAAGGCGAACAGTATCCTCTGCGTGAGACCAGCTTCTTCTATACCCGTCGGGAACCGCTGGGCGTCACCGCGGGGATTGGTGCCTGGAACTATCCGATTCAAATTGCGCTGTGGAAATCCGCACCTGCGCTCGCTGCCGGCAACGCGATGATTTTTAAACCCAGTGAAGTGACCCCGCTGACGGCGCTTAAACTGGCTGAAATCTATACGCAGGCGGGCCTGCCAGATGGCGTATTTAACGTGCTTCAGGGCGCAGGCCGCGAGGTCGGAGAGTGGCTTACCCGGCATCCGCGCATTGAGAAAATTTCCTTTACTGGCGGTATCGAAACGGGCAAGAAAGTCATGGCCAGCGCGGCCGCTTCCTCACTTAAAGACGTCACCATGGAGTTAGGCGGTAAATCGCCCCTGCTGATCCTGGCCGATGCCGACATTGAGCTGGCGGCGGATGTTGCCATGATGGCGAATTTCTACAGTTCAGGTCAGGTCTGTACCAACGGCACCCGGGTTTTTGTGCATCGCTCACAGAAAAGCGCCCTGGAGAAAGCGCTGCAGACGCGTGTACGACGTATCCGCAGCGGCGACCCGATGGATCCCGATACCAATTTCGGCCCGCTGACCAGCTTTGCTCACATGGAAAAGGTGCTGCGCTATATTGAAACCGGTAAAGCTGAGGGGGCGCGGTTACTGTGCGGCGGCGAGCGTGAACGGTCGGGGCAGTGTGCACAAGGCGCCTACGTTCAGCCGACGATTTTCACCGATTGTGAAGACCACCATACGATCGTCAAAGAAGAGATCTTTGGGCCGGTCATGAGCATTCTGACGTGGGACGATGAGCAGGAAGCCATTGAGCGGGCGAACAACACCCACTTCGGTCTGGCTGCAGGCGTGATCAGCCGCGACCTGGCAAAAGCTCACCGCACCATCCATCAGTTAGAAGCGGGTATCTGCTGGATCAACTGCTGGGGGGAATCGCCAGCGCAAATGCCGGTGGGGGGTTATAAGCAGTCCGGTGTCGGACGCGAAAACGGCATCGCCACGCTCGCCCAGTACACGCGTATCAAGTCCATTCAGGTCGAGCTGGAACGCTATCAATCTGTTTTTTAACAAGGATGTGGAGGTAACGATGACGACTATCAGGGAATATGATTACATCATTATAGGGGCGGGTTCAGCGGGAAATGTGCTGGCCACGCGCCTGACAGAAGACGCCGACGTCAGTGTGCTGTTGCTGGAAGCCGGGGGGCCGGATTACCGCCAGGATTTTCGCACGCAGATGCCTGCTGCTCTGGCTTATCCTCTGCAGGGACGCCGCTATAACTGGGCCTATGTGACCGATCCAGAGCCCTTTATGGGCAACCGGCGTATGGAGTGTGGCCGGGGTAAAGGCCTGGGGGGATCTTCGCTCATCAACGGCATGTGCTACATCCGTGGCAATCCCCTGGACTACGACGGCTGGGCCAGACTGGAAGGGCTGGAGAACTGGAGCTATCTCGACTGCCTGCCTTATTTCAAAATGGCGGAGCGCCGTGACATCGGGGGCAATGACTACCACGGTGACTGCGGGCCGGTGAGCGTCACCACGCCCAGACAGGATAACAACGTGCTGTTTCACGCGATGGTCGAGGCCGGGGTTCAGGCCGGGTATCCGCGCACTGACGACTTAAATGGATATCAGCAGGAGGGGTTTGGTCCGATGGACCGCACCGTCACGCCCCGGGGCCGCCGCGCAAGTACCGCCCGTGGCTATCTGGACCAGGCGCGCAGGCGTCCCAATCTGACGATTGAGATCCACGCCGTTACCGACCGGATCCTGTTTACGGGTAAGCGGGCGACCGGCGTGAGCTGGCTGCAAAAAGAGACGCAGCATACGGCCCATGCCCGGCGTGAAGTCTTACTCTGCGCGGGGGCGATTGCTTCCCCACAAATCCTGCAGCGCTCAGGGGTGGGGCCTGCCGGCTTGCTAAAACGTCTGGATATTCCACTGGTTCACGATCTGCCCGGCGTTGGGGCGAATTTGCAGGACCATCTTGAAATGTATCTGCAGTACGAGTGTAAGCAGCCGGTATCGCTGTCCCCTGCACTGAAGTTACATAATCAGCCATTGATTGGCGCTGAATGGTTGGTAATGGGCACCGGTATTGGTGCCAGTAATCACTTTGAGGCAGGCGGGTTTATTCGTAGCCATGAGGAGTTTGAATGGCCAAATATTCAGTATCATTTCCTGCCAGTGGCGATTAACTACAACGGTTCTAATCCAATTAAAACCCACAGTTTCCAGGCGCACGTCGGCTCGATGCGTTCACCCAGCCGTGGACGCGTGCAGATCGTCTCGAAAAATCCGCACGACCATCCCAGCATCCTGTTTAACTATATGTCTCAGGAGCAGGACTGGCGTGAGTTTCGGGCGGCCATTCGCATCACCCGGGAGATCATGCAGCAGCGCGCGCTCGATCCCTACCGTGGTAAGGAAATTTCGCCGGGGGCAGATTACCAAAGTGATGACGACCTGGATCGCTTTGTACGCGAACATGCGGAAACGGCCTATCATCCGTCGTGCTCAAATGCGATGGGTTATCATGACATGGCCGTGGTCGGTAACGAGGGTAAAGTCCACGGTATGGAGAACCTGCGCATTGTCGATGCGTCCATTATGCCGCGGATCACCACCGGCAATCTTAACGCCCCGACGATTATGATTGCCGAGAAAATCGCTGATATGATCCGTGGACGTCCACCTTTAGCGCGAAGTGACGTGCCGTACTATGTCGCTAACGGTGCCCCGGTACGCCATCGTCGGGATAAATAATCGGCGCGTTTACCCCACGGGCTTCCGGTCTGCCGGACCGGAAGCCCGTGAACATTACGGGTTCCAGAGGTGGATACCATCACGCCCGGTACGTTTAACGTTATACAGCGCCTGATCGGCATGGCGCAGCCACTGATGGATGGAATCGGCGCTGTCCGCCGGGGCAATACCGATGCTGACCGAGCACTGAAAGTGCGGGGAGGCAGGTAAACGTATCAGTGAGATTTTCTCTTTTAATGCGACGGCCAGCATCACAATGGTGTTGCTGTCTGCGTCGCGCACAATCACCCCCAGTTCATCCCCGCCGAAACGGGCAGGAATATCCCGGATGCCCACTTCCGTGCGCAGCAGCATGGAGATTTCAGCCAGCAGATAATCCCCGGCCTCATGACCAAAGCGATCATTGACCTGTTTGAAATTATCCACATCCAGCAACATCAGCCAGGCATGACCATCACCGCGCTGTGTGCGCAGATATTCGCTTTCCAGACGGCGGTCAAACAGGCGACGGTTGGGGATTTTCAGACTGGGATCCATCAGCGAAATGCGTTCCAGTTCGCGATTCTTTCGGCGCAGGGTCAGGGTCAGTTGATAGGAGACGGCGCTCAGCACCAGCATATAGCAGGTGGCAAGCGGCAGCGTCAGCCAGACCGTGCGCGTGCTGAACGTGGTCACCAGCGGCATGCCGGCCACGCTCCACGCGGGAATAAACGCCAGCAGGAAAGCGGCTATCGCCGGTTTGAGCTGCGGCCAGCCACCGGCTGCATAGCGGTCTGAGGCCAGCACCGCCATAATGACAAAGGAGGGCACCGGGCTGATGCCCATCAGGGCGACCCAGATACCGCCGAAGGCGGCATCAATGGTCAGATTACGCCGTTCTGTTGCGGTCGGATCCCAGGATGAGTGAGACAGCATCCAGGCAATGATCGGCCAGACAAAGGCATTAAGCCCCAGCAGAATAGCCAGCCACAGTCCCCGGTTCAGTTCGGACAGTACAGAAAGAAACGGGAAAAAACATAAAAAAGTGCCCAGTTGCCGCATGGCGAACATGCGACGAATAAAGCGCATTGAGCGCTGTTTTAACTGTGTGTCGTCCGGGGAGTAATAGTGCATGAATACGCGACATTGAGCCGATCAATGCTGCAGTGTATCGGAAAAAAAGTAGCCTGTTCGTTATTTTATCGGGTAGAAAGAACAATGCCGGCCAGTCTGCACAACCGGCATGGTTCCGGGTAAAAATTATCTCATTAAAACGAGTAGTTAGCCGATACGGTGACGTTTCGCGGTGCGCCGTAAACAACATAGGTACCCAGGTAATCGTAATACTCTTTATCGAACAGGTTGTTAATATTGGCCTGAACAGAAACCTGCTTCGTGACCTGGTAGCGGCTGAACAGATTCACCAGGGTCACCGGCGACTGGTCAATATAATCCGCCGGGGCACTGGCAACGTTGGCCCAGGTTTTATTCTGCCAGTTTACGCCGCCGCCAACGGTCAGATCCTGCAGCATCGGCAGACGGTAGCGGGTGAACAGCTTCGCGGTAGTCCGCGGGATTTCCGGCATCACGGCAGTGCCGTTACGCTGTTCGGCAATGTAGCGTGATGCACCGAAGGTCATCTGCCAGTTGTCGGTCAGCGCGCCGTTCACTTCAAATTCTACGCCCCGGCTTACCGCATCAACCGAATCGTACGCATATTCTGTGGTGTTCGGAATATAGACGTAGCTGTTTACCCCCAGGCCGTTTTGCTCGGTACGGAATAACGACAGCGATGCAGTCAGGCGACTGTTCATCCAGTCGCCTTTCATACCCGTTTCGTAGCTTTTTCCCGTCACGGGGGCGAGATATTTCGCGCTGCTGCTGCGTGTGGTTTGTGGCTGGAAGATACGGGTGTAACTCGCGTACAGCGAGTAGGTGTCATTAAGATCGAAAGTCAGACCCGCATAAGGGGCGACTTTATCACTGGTGTTTGAGCCTGATGTACCGTTGGCGCTCCAGTCGGTATAGCGGGCACCTACTAACAACGACAGTGGGTCAGCCAGTGAGAAGCGTGCGGCGGTGTAAACCGATCTCTGGCGGATAGTATCAGCCAGTGAGTTTGTCCACGGTGACCAGGTCCCTTCGGTGACGCTGCCGTTCCAGTCGTGATAGTTACCGGTATCTACCCCTGACAGGTCTGAGAAGCTGTTATAGAAGGTATTTTCCTGTTTGCTGTAGCTGCCGCCGACCATCAACTCGTGAGAGCGTCCCAGCAACTCGAAAGGGCCGTTGGCATACAGATCGACGCTGTCTGTAGTACGGCGGCCTTTGTTCCAGCCGCTGTACAACGTATTACCGGTGCCTGTGACTTTATCCGGGTAACCATCAGAGTACATCAGACGTGTATCGAAAGTCGTTCTGGTGTGGCTGCCGCTGACCTGTGCCTGCCAGCCGCTGTCGAATTTTTGCATCAGCGTGGCAAAGATCTTGTTGGATTCTTTGTCACTATAGGCCCAGTCCGCACCGGAGTTGAAACTACGGTCAAAGTGGGTACGTTCGCCGTTACTGTAGAACGTCGGGATGCCGCCCCAGCTTGGGTCTTCGGAGCTGCTGTCCTGGTAATCCCAGCCCAGTGACAGCGTGGTGGAATCGGTTAAATCGGCATCCAGCACGGTGGAAAGGAATTTCTTTCGGGCATGGTAGCGATCAAGCCAGCTGTCATTTTCCTGATAACCCCCGATGGCGCGGCCGCGTAGGGTGCCAGATTCATTTAACGGCACGGTGACGTCCCCGACGTAGCGCTGTTTATCCCAGCTGCCGGTTTCTGCAGACAGCTTACCGGTGACCACTTTGCTGTCGGCATGTTTTCGCACCATATTGACGGAGGCTGACGGGTTACCGGAACCCAGGGCCAGGCTGTTCGCACCGCGAATCACTTCGATACGATCGTAAATGGCGGTGTCCGAACGGGTATCGCCCAGGTCCCAGACATCGGTCACCACGGTGGGCACGCCGTCGAAAAGGTAGTTATTAATCAGGAAGCCGCGGGAATAATAGTTTGATCGGTCGGAATCGATATTAGAGGCCGACACGCCCACCGTGTTGTTCAGAACATCGCCCACGCTCTGCAGTCCCTGGTCCTGCATCCGTTGTTGACTGACAATAGAAACAGACTGCGGAATATCACGCACGGTCAGCGGCATTTTGGTACCTGCGCTGGTGACCGGAACGCTGTAATCCGTGGCGGCCTGGGCTGCTGCCGTATCCGTATTCGCCTCCACGGTCAGCGTATCGGTTTTGGCGCTGTCGGCGGCAACGGCGGGCTGCAATGCAGACATTACCAACAGTGCGGCAACCAACGGGGTGAAAATACGTGATGCAGATAATGGCGCTGAGTGATGCTGCTTACGGGATTTAGAGCGAGACATTGGCACGATCATTCCTGGAATAAGTTGCTGATGTTGAGTCAATACCTGCACCGGGCACGAAAATATCTACCGGTTATCCTTAGGCGGTATGAGTACTCTGACTTATCCATGAAGTAGCGGTGAGGTCCACTGATACGGCAATCAGGCAGGTTATTGCCTGTAATGGTAAAGCAAATGAGAACTATAATTATTAAGGGTTAAGGTGTAAATAAATATTATCGTACGGGGGAACGCTGGCGGAATAAGAGAGGCGGGCAGAAGGGGAAAGAGCGTATCTGCCCGCGGAAAAGACGCTGACCGCAAGAGCCGATCGCAACAGCCGATCGGCCCCGGGGCAAGGGTTTAGAAGTCGGCTTTCAGCACCACGCGGAAGTTGGCTTTCCCCGCACGGACGTGCTCCAGTGCGTCGTTGATTTTTGACATCGGGAAGAACTCGACGTGCGGTGCAATATCACGGCGTGCCGCCAGCTTCAGCAGCGAACGCAGCTGGCCCGGAGAGCCGGTGGAGGAACCGGTGATCGCTTTATCGCCCATAATCAGATCGAACGCGCTGACCTGGAACGGCTTCATCACGGCCCCGACGGTGTGGAATTTGCCCTGCGGTGCCAGTGCATCGAAGTACGGCTTCCAGTCGAGATCCACGGCGACGGTGCTGAGGATCAGGTCAAAGCGTCCGGCCTGCGCTTTCAGCGCTTCCGGGTCACGGCTGTTGATGACTTCATCGGCACCCATGTCCAGGATGGACTGCTTTTTATTGGCAGTGGAGCTGAAAGCCACCACTTCTGCTCCCATCGCCCGCAGGATCTTGATTGCGATATGGCCCAGACCGCCGATGCCGATCACACCCACGCGGCTGGTCGCGGTGATATTGCTCATCAGCAGCGGTTTAAACACGGTGATGCCGCCGCACAGCAGGGGACCGGCTGCGGCTGCATCCAGGCTTTCCGGTAGCGGGATCACCCACTGCCAGTCAGCGCGCAGCTTTTCAGCAAATCCGCCATTATTCAGGATGGTCGGGGTGGTGCCTTTTTCGCAGTTCACCTGCTCGCCGTTGATACAGGCATCGCAGTGCTGACAGCTTTTTGCCGTCCAGCCAATACCCACGCGCTGTCCAATGGACAGGCCTTTATTTTTTGCCGCCTCACCCAGGGCGGAAACGCGACCGATCACTTCATGGCCGGCAATGGTCGGATACTGAGAGATACCCCATTCGTTATCGATCATCGACAGGTCAGAGTGACAGACGCCACAGTATTCAACCTCGACTTCCACTTCCTCTGTGCTCAGTTCGCCTGCGTCGTATTCATACAGTTCAAGAGCCTGTCCTGCTTGCATGGCCGCGTAGCTTTTAATTTTCATTTCATACCTCAGATTCGGTTTACGGTCAGGGGGGAGAGTTTAGCTGTTCAGGGAAATAAAGTGGGTTTTCGCCGCACGTAAGGTTTATCTGAAGGACTGACTGCGGAGAAAATGGGCAAAAAGAAGGGCGGCCCTGTTCTGGCCGCCCGGATGTTTACTCGTTGATACGTGGATGCTGATCGATCAGGCGGGAGCGTTTCGCTTCCAGCTCGCTGATCTGCTCGCTGATATCTTCGATTTTTTGCTCGATGTTATCGTGATGCTCCTGCAGGATCTCTTTGGCTTCCGCCATGTCCGACGCTGCTGGCGTGGCACCGCGCAGCGGCATGTTGGCGGTTTCTTTCATGGTCAGACCGGTGATCAGACCAATCACGGCGACAACCATCAGATAGTAAGCCGGCATATAGAGATTGCTGGTCGTTTCGACCAGCCATGCTGCGATGGTCGGGGTCAGACCGGCGACCAACACCGAGATGTTAAAGGCACTGGCCAGCGCGCTGTAACGGATGTGGGTCGGGAACATGGCTGGCAGAGAGGAGGCCATCACACCGGTAAAGCTGTTCAGGATCACCGCCAGCAGCAGCAGGCCGGCAAAAATCAGCCCCATCACGCCGCTGTTGATCAGCATAAATGCCGGAATGGACAGCACCAGCAGCGCGATGCTGCCGATGATCACAAACGGACGGCGACCAAACTTATCGCTCATCAGGCCCATAACCGGCTGCACAAACAGCATACCCAGCATAATGGCGATGATAATCATCACGCCATGATCTTCTGAGTAGTGCAGGTTATGCGACAGGTAGCTCGGCATGTAGGTGAGCAACATGTAGTAGGTAACGTTAGTGGCAATCACCAGACCGACGCAGGAGAGCAGGCTTTTCCAGTGTTTGGTGGCAATCTCTTTAAACGAGACTTTCGGGCCTTCGGCCAGGCCTTCACGGTCACCCTGCTCCAGTTTGTCGACGTGCTGCTGGAAGGCCGGGGTTTCTTCCAGCGCATGGCGCAGATAGAGCCCGATGATACCCAGCGGCAGCGCCACGAAGAACGGAATACGCCAGCCCCACTCAAGGAAGCGGGCTTCGCCGATAACCGCAGAGATCAGCACGACCAGGCCGGCACCGAGCACGAACCCGGCAATGGAGCCGAAGTCCAGCCAACTGCCCATAAAGCCACGCTTACGGTCCGGGGAATACTCGGCAACAAAGATGGATGCGCCAGTGTATTCGCCGCCGACCGAGAAGCCCTGCGCCATTTTACACAGCAGCAGCAGGATCGGTGCCCAGATGCCAATCGAGGCATAGGAGGGGATTAAGCCGATACAGAAGGTACTGATCGACATAATGATGATGGTAATCGACAGGATTTTCTGGCGACCATATTTGTCACCCAGGGCACCAAAGAACAGGCCACCTAACGGGCGAATTAAGAAAGGAACGGAGAAAGTTGCCAGTGCGGCAATCATTTGTGTACCTGGATCAGCGCCGGGGAAGAAAACCTGCCCCAGTGCGTAGGCGACAAACCCATATACGCCGAAATCGAACCATTCCATCGCATTGCCCAGTGAGGCAGCGGTAATGGCTTTACGTAATCTGGTGTCATCAATAATGGTGACGTCTTTTATCCCAATAGGCTTAACACGCTTCCTACGTAGCTTCATAAAGAACACCCTGTAATTATCTGTTTTCCAACTCAATATTCACACTGTTCAGGTCAGGCCCGTGCTGTCTGCCTGACCTGTCACGGGTGAAAAACCTGCAGCACAATACGCTATCGTCAGTCATGACCAGGGGGCCAGTACGGCACGGCAGCGCATTCTGCCAGCTATACAGTATATAGACACTTCGCACGGGGACATAATTCCAGTCGGAAACTTCTTACTCCAGAGGGAAAAAGCGGCATGGAAACCGTCGCTGATCAGACCTGGCCAGCCGATGGCGTGGGCTGCTGCGCAATCCACTGCATCAGCGCCGCGTTGTTCATCGGACGGGCGTAGTAGTAACCCTGAATGTACTCCACGCCGCGATTTTTCAAATATTCCCGTTGCAGTGTCGTT
Organism: Erwinia persicina; assembly: GCF_019844095.1. Classification (NCBI taxonomy): domain Bacteria; kingdom Pseudomonadati; phylum Pseudomonadota; class Gammaproteobacteria; order Enterobacterales; family Erwiniaceae; genus Erwinia; species Erwinia persicina. The sequence goes on from NZ_CP082141.1 coordinate 238,917, forward strand.
TCCACGCCTTCTGCCACGATGTTCAGCGCCAGCTTCTGTGCCAGCAGGATAATGGCATCCAGCACCGGCGTCGTGCCTTCCAGCGTCTCGATGGCGTTGACAAAGCCTTTATCGATCTTCAGATAGTCGATCGGGAAGGTTTGCAGATAGGACAGTGAGCAGTGGCCGGTGCCGAAATCATCAATGGCGACCTTCATACCTGCGAGCCGCAGTTCTGCCAGTTTGTCTCCCACTTCTTCGCCGTCGCGGATCAGGCTGCGTTCCGTCAGTTCCAGCGTAATACAGGCATTAAGATGGGCAATATCGTGAGAAAACTGGCGCATATCACTGACAAATTCATCATGTTGCAGGTGCTCGGCCGCCAGATTAATACCAATATTGAAATCGGCGGGGACCTGCCAGCTGGCGCAGTCTTTTGCCACCAGCGCCAGTAAATGCCGGGTAAGGGGAATAATCATCCCTTCATCTTCGGCTGCGGCAATAAAGATATCCGGGCGCACCCAGCTTCCATCCGGACGCTGCCAGCGTAACAGCGCTTCGGCCCCGGATAACTCGCCCGTCGCCAGATTACACACCGGCTGATAGTGCACGGTGAATTCGCCGCGGGCGATACCCCGGCCAATCTCATCGTGGAATGAGCTTCTGCGCTTCAGCCAGTTAAGCGTGATCATGATGAACAGCAGGGACAAAATGATCGCCATGGGCAGGAAGGTGAACAGGGTCTGCCGCCAGCTTTGCAGCGCCTCGGTGCGTGGCGAGGTGATGGCCACTGTTATCGGGTAGCGGTTGTCGGAGCGGGTATAGCGGGTGGTGCCAAGGATACCCTGATAGATATAGAGCGGTTTACCGCTGGAAATACGGTAGCCGTCGCCAAACTGCATGGTGATATGGTAGCCATGCTTGATACCCGCTGCGGTCATAAAGTCGATCAGGTACTGCCCTTCCACCAGCGCATAGCGACCAAAACCCTGGGCATCTTCGCGCATAAAGACCACGGCAGGGCGATCTTTCATGCTGTAGGTTCCGTCCACAGAGAGCATCCATGATGCCGCGCGGTGTTCAGGCGGCGGAACCAGAATCATATTTTGTACGCTGCCCCTGATCGCCCCAAAGGCTGAGGAGCAATAGACCTGATCGCCTTTCGCGACGCCAACAGAGCGAAAGTAGGGGTAGATGGTGCCGTACTGCTGGAGCACTGAGCGGATCGCCCGGCAGTCCTGGTCCCTGAACGCGTTGAGGCGGTCGGTCATTGACCAGGCAAGATCACTGATATGAGCAGCTTGTTCCAGCAGCATAGAGGCCGTGAGTTTCTGCTGATTAACAACAGATTTACGTGCTTCAATAAAAGTGAAAACGAGGCAGAGTACCAGCGGCAACAGCCCGGCAAGGATTAGCCAGATCTTTTCATGCTTAGGCTTTACGAGTGCTTGCAAGCGCTTCCCCTGTGAGCTGCTTAAAGAGATCGCAGCGGCGGTGTACGATCAATCATTCTCCTGTGCACTCCGTGAGTCATACCCGCCACGGATCGCGTTACTATTATGCAAATTATCGTTCAATTCACCATCTCTCAGGCTGAAATCTTTTTTCCGCCATGTTTTCCTTCTTTACCCCTTATTATCCGCTGCGGCTGAAGAGGGAGAAAAAGCCGCTTTTCTTTCCGTCGCGGCAGGGCAGGACTTGTCGCCACTCACGCGCTGACGTACTGTATTTTTTCACTTCTCATGGAAGCCAGACAATGAACATCAGCGATATTCCTTTTGGCACCACCACCTGGTCGGCGCTGGAAGCAACGGAACATCCGGGAGAAACGGGCACGGCCTGGTGGCGCACCCGGCAGTTCGGCGAGATACGTGTCAGGAGGGTGGACTATACCGCAGGGTATCTGGCCGATCACTGGTGCAGCAAAGGGCACATTCTGCTGTGCCTGTCCGGTGAGTTACACACGGAGCTGGAGGATGGGCGGGTATTTACTCTGACGGCGGGCATGAGTTACCAGGTCGCGGATAATGCAGAAGCACACCGTTCCTGGACCGAGAACGGTGCACAGCTTTTTATTGTCGACTGACGCCTGTCCTGTAAACAGCAGGTGCACTGGCGACACCTGCTGTTTCCGATATCAGTCAGCGTTAAAAAAGGTCTGTTTTAACGCCAGCTCCACGCCGCGAATTTCCGCCAGCCCCTTCAGACGGCCAATCGCTGAATAGCCGGGGTTGGTTTTTTTATGCAGGTCATCCAGCATCTGATGGCCGTGATCCGGACGCAGCGGAATGGCTCGCTGATTACCTGCGCGGCGGCGCTTCTGCTCTTCGGCCAGGATGACCTTAATCACGCCAACCATATCGACATCCCCCGCCAGATGTGCGGCTTCGTGGAAGCTGTTCGGGTTCGCTTCGCGCAGGGTTGAGCGCAGATGGGCAAAGTGAATACGGTCGGCAAAGGTTTCCGCCATTTTCACCAGATCATTATCCGCGCGCACGCCGTAAGAGCCGGTGCAGAAGGTGAAGCCGTTATGCACGCTGTCGACGGTCTCTTTCAGCCACTGCATATCGTCGATCGTCGACACGATGCGCGGCAGGCCGAGGATCGGGCGCGGTGGATCGTCCGGGTGTACCGCCAGCACGATGCCGGCTTCCTGTGCTACGGGGACTACGGCGCGCAAAAACGCGGCCATATGTTCGCGCAGCTTCGCGTGGTCGATGCCGTCATACTGCGACAGCTGTGCCTGAAATTGCTCCAGCGTGTAGCCCTCTTCCGCCCCCGGCAGTCCGGCGATAATATTGCGCGTCAGGGTGTCGATCTCCTCCTGACTCATGGCGGCAAAACAGGCGGCGGCCTGCTGCTGCTCATCCGGGCTGTAATCCTGCTCTGCGTTAGGGCGTTGCAGGATATGCAGCTCGAACGCCGCAAAGGCAATATGGTCGAAGCGCAGCGCTTTGGCACCATCCGGCAGCGTCCAGCCGAGATCGGTGCGCGTCCAGTCCAGCACGGGCATAAAGTTGTAGCATACGGTGTCGATGCCGCAGGCACCGAGGTTGCGTAGCGACTGCTGATAGTTGGCGATGTATTTTTGGTAATCGCCGCGCTGCGTCTTAATCGATTCGTGGATTGGCACGCTTTCCACCACTGACCACACCAGGCCTTTTTCTGCCAGCAGGGCCTGGCGTGCTTTTATCTCCTCCACCGGCCAGACATCGCCGTTAGGGATGTGGTGCAGGGCAGTGACAATGCCGGTGGCCCCCGCCTGGCGGGCATCGTCCAGTGATACCGGGTCTTTAGGGCCGTACCAGCGCCATGTGTGTTCCATGTGATCTCCTTGCGGGGCTTTTTGCTGAGACCGCCCCGGATGATGAGTGGTTCGTTTAATTAATCTGCAATCGGGTCTTTCACGATAAAGAAGTAAGCCAGTGCGCCCGCGAAGGTCACGCAGGAGCAGATCACCAGCGCCATATTGAACGAACCGGTGGTATCGACCACCCAGCCGGTGACAATCGGCGCAAATGAGGCACAGATAAAGCTGCCAAAGTTCTGAATACTGCTGACTGAGGCCACCATGCGTGACGGGGCCATGACCTGCACCAGACCCCATGCCGAGGTGCCGGCGAAGTGGACGAAGAACAGCGCCAGGCTGATAAAGCCGACGGCCATGGCGGTCGAGGTGGACTGCACCACCAGCAGGGTGCAGGCCGCAGAGCAGACCAGGCCAAAACAGATCAGGGCTTTACGGGTTTTTGCCAGCCCATAACCACGGCGGGCGAGGCGGTCGGCGACGGTACCGTTCACCAGCATCCCTATTGAGCCAAACAGAAACGGAATCGCGGCGACCCAGCCGGTGCTGGAGAGGCTCAGGCCCCGCTCGGCCTGAAGGTAACCCGGCAGCCAGGAGAGATACAGCCAGCCGGTGTAGTTCACGCCGCTGAAACCGAGGATCATCCCCCACACGGTGCGTTTTTTAAACAGCGCGCCCCACTCCTTCAGGGACACGCGGGTTTTTTGCGACGGCGTGGAGCCCTGGTTCAGGTACTGTTCTTCTTCCGGGGTCAGCGCGAAACGGTCGCGGTTGCGATACCAGGCATACCAGCAGAGGGCGATCGCGACCCCGGCTACGCCGATAATCACAAACATCATGCGCCATCCGAAGGCCAGCATCAGTGCCACAAGGATTGGCGGTGCAAAGGCCTGGCCAAAGGTGGTGGAGGAGTTAAAAATGCCCATCGGCAGACCGCGCTCGCGGGCATTAAACCAGTCATTTACCACCTTGACGCCGCTGGGCATAAACGGTGCTTCACCGATGCCCAGCCCGATACGCAGCATAATAAAGTGGCTGAAGCTGTTCACCGCACCGGCCATCGCCTGCATTACCGACCAGAACAGCAGGCCGCCACCAAGTACGATACGCGGGCCGAAGCGGTCCAGTAGCAGTCCACTGGGCAGCTGGGAGATACCGTAAGAGAGGGAAAACGCCGACAGCAGTACGCCAAACTCCGTGGCAGACAGGCCGAGATCGTGGCGGATCGCCGCATTGGCGATCGACAGGGATCCGCGATCGAGGAAATTGATAATCCCGGCGAGAAACAGCAGGGTCAGCGACACCGTCTGTATCCGTTTGAGCCGGCTGGATTTCTGGAGAGGTGATTCAAAGGCTGAAACCGTCATCGGCGTTCCTTGTACGGCTCAACGGCCGTTTTCTTGTCAGAGCGTCACAGGGGAAAGTGTCTGGCCCAGTGGTCAGGCCGCTGGACCAGAGAATAAACGCGAAAGGGCGTTAAATACCGTGATGGCGATCGCAGCATGGGGATCGCGGGCCATTTACACGCGACCGAAGCGCTGTGATAAGCTCTGCTCATCACATCGTCCGCGTTGGAATGGGTATGGAATTACCGACACTGAAAGTTGAGCGCCTTTACCGGCAGATTTCTAACCTGCTGATTGGCTGCATTAAAAAGGGACAGTTTCCCGCCGGGGCGATTCTGCCGCCGGAGCGTGAGTTAGCCAAACAGCTGGGCGTCAGCCGTTCGTCGATTCGTGAGGCGCTGATTGCGCTGGAGATCACCGGTTGGGTTGAAATCCGCACCGGCAACGGCGTGTACGTGATGGACCCGCTGCCGCAGACTGAGGCCGCCCCGGCGGAGGAGGAGTTCAGCCTGAAGGCGCTGATTCAGGCGCGTCAGGTGTATGAAGCGATGACGGCAGAGCTGGCCGCACGCAACGGCAGTGACGATCAGCGTGCGGAATTGCAGGAGATCACTCAGGATCTCATCCAGTTACACGTTAATGACGACAAGTTTCTGCGGGAAGATAAGCGCTTCCACCTGCTGATTGCCGAGATGACGGGCAACGAGGTGCTGCGCGACATGATGGAATACCTGTGGAATAAGCGGAAGAGCTCCCGCTTCGTGCGGCTGGAAAGCCACTACGCAGAGAGTGATTTTCCGCGTGAGATGAATCAGGATCATGAAGATATTGCCCGGGCCATCATTGCCCGCGATGCGGTACAGGCCCGTGCCTGCATGGCGCGTCATTTACAGCATGTCTACGATCGCTTGTTTATCGAATAAGCGGGCTGACAGGGCGGGCGGAGCGAAAAAAGCGCCGACCCGACCCCTGTCTCACGCCTGTTACAGCGATTTGCGGCCGTTGCCTAACAGGATCGCCAGCTTGCTGCCGCCGGGGGTGGTCTCCATCAGAATTTTACAGACGCTGGTGAGCGGAACCGACAGCAGCATACCCACCGGGCCGAGCAGCCAGCCCCAGAAAATCAGCGACAGAAACACCACCAGGCTCGACAGACCCAATCCGCGGCCCATCACCCGGGGTTCCAGCAGGTTGCCCAGCAGCATGTGAATGGCGATAAACAGTGTCGCAACCAGCCCGGCTTCCAGCGGCGTGTTCAGCAGCAGCGCCTGTAAAACCGGCGGAATGCCGGCGATCACCGGCCCGATATTGGGGACAAAATTGAGCACAAAGGCCACCAGGCCCCACAGCAGCGCAAACTTTACCCCCAGCGCCATCAGCGCCAGCCATACCAGGATGCCGGTCGCCAGGCTGATCAGCGTTTTCAGCGCCAGATAGTGCGTCACCCCTTTCAGCGCTCTGTGCAGCCCGGCAATGCGGATCTGCGGATTAACCAGCGCATAGCGCAGCTTGTACGGCAGATGGTGAACTTCAAACAGCATAAATATCACCGTCATCATCACCAGAACGATCTGCGTCATGGCCCCGGAGAACTGGCCGAGCATGGTGGTGGCGACATCCATCACCGCGTTGGGATCCAGCCGCTGCGCCAGCGATTCAGGTGAAATCATGATGTGAAATCGCGCGGCAAAGTGCTGGATGATGGCGAGTTTCTGCTCCGCCTGTGCCTGAAGCTGCGGATACACCTCGCTGAACTCCTGCAGTGAACCGGCAATCATCGCAATGATCAGCGCCAGACCAATCAGCACCACCAGGACCACCAGACTGATAGCGAGGCCGCGACGGATGCCGCGCCGCATCAGCCAGGTGACCAGCGGGTTCAGCACGATGGCGAAAAACAGCGCCATCAGAAAAGGCACCATAATCTCAGCCGACAGCTTGATCCCTCCCAGGATCACCACCAGGGTGGCCAGTTTCAGTAAAATATTTTGCCCGATCTTTTCCTGCGGCAATGGGGTCATCGCGCCTCCGTTTAAGAACTCTGCGCAGCAAGTGTAGCGGTTGTTACCGAGCCGCCACTCACTTTAGGAATGATCGGATTTTAGCCCATCACCGCTATCCGCGTTCACGCCGCTGCAGGATAGCCAGCGCGGTGAGCATCAGCGCCAGACCGGTCGTCATCGCGATGCTGGCCATCGCCATACCCTGACCCACGGAACCCTGCTCAAACTGACGCCAGATAAACACGGACACGGTCTGCGTACCTGCCGGGGCCAGCAACAGCGAGGTCACCAGTTCGCGCGAGGCGATGGCAAAGACCATCAGCATGGCCGCCAGCAGGCTGGGGAACACCAGCGGGATGACGATATGGCGCAGTGCCGCCAGGGCACTGGCACCGTGAACCCGGGCGGCGGGTTCCAGATTGCTGCTGAGCTGCTTCAGCGCACTGCTGACATAGCGCACCGGCCACGGCAGCAGCAGACAGCAGTAAGAGAGCAGCAGGATCGGCCAGCTGTTATAAGGCGTCACAGGCCAGAAGGGCTGATTCCACAGCAGAATCAGCCCGACGCCCACCACCACGCCCGGCAGCGCCGCCGGCAGCAGGGAGAGCGCATCGATCAGCGCGGCCCCGCGAATGCGGCGAACCACCACCAGCCAGGCAGCCAGGAACCCCAGCAATCCGGTCACCAGCGACGTGCCCAGCGCCAGGCCAACGCTGGTGGAAAGGGCCGTCACGGCATCCCCCTGCAGGGCAAACAGGGCAGCAAAGTGGCGCAGCGTCAGGTTGCTGAGATGCATTCCACCGGACAGCGTGGAAAGCAGTGCCGTCAGCAGCATGGAACTCATCGGGATCGCCACCATCACGGTCGCTACCGCAGCAAACAGCAGCAGCACCGGCCAGCGCCACGGTCCGAGGGGGCTGCCGCTGTTCTGCGCCGGTTTGCCGTTAATGCTGGTGACATCTTTATGGCCCACCCACCGTTTCTGTAAGGCAAACGCGGCCAGGGCCACCATGACCAGCAGTACTGACAGCAGCGACGCCCCTGGCAGATCAATGGGCCAGTCGGCCAGCCGCTCTTCGATACCGACCGTCAGCATCACCACCCCGGCACGGGAACCCAGCGCGGCGGGAACGCCGTACTCTTCAATCGCCAGGGTAAAGGCCAGCAGTACGCCTGCCGCCAGCGCCGGCAGCAGCATGGGCAGGGTGACATGCCAGAAGGCGCGCCAGGCGCTGGCACCGTGTACCCGCGCCACGATAGCCAGCTGCTGTCCGCTCGCCAGCAGGCTGCGTGATACGGCAAAGTAGACCACCGGAAAAATATTCAGCGTCATCACCAGCGTAATGCCGCTCTGGCTGAACAGCAGATCGTTGAGATCGACGCCGATCGCCTGATACAGATAGCCGTTGTGCTGCAGCGCCAGCATCCAGCTGAGGGCAGAAATATAGGGTGGGGTCAGAAACGGGATCAGCAGCAGCAGATCCCAGAGACGCGCCAGCGGCAGATGAAACAGCCCGCGCAGTGTGCCGAGCGGGATACCGATCAGCGCACTGAGCAGCGCCACGCTCAGGCCGGTTGTCAGGGTGCCCCGCAACAGCGCGGGCAGCTGCGGGTCGGCCAGCAGCCGGGTGACAGGGGTGAATGCTCCGGCCAGCGAGCCCTGTGCCAGCGCCGGAAACAGCGCCTGCAGCAGGATAAACAGCAGCGGCAGCGCCACCAGGATCAGCAGCAGCGCCACGGTCAGCAGCGGAAGTATACGTGAGGTCATCGCGGGTTCCTGAAGGGGGGGCGCAGGTGCGCCACCCCAGGCAAGATTAAGGGTGGCTGAACAGCGTGCCAAAGCGTTGCAGGACGGCGCTACGGTCAGCGCTGCCACCGCTCTGGGCCGGCAGAAGCTTGAGATCGCGAAGCAGGGGACGTTTGCCGCCGACATCGGAGCGCGCGGGCATTAACCACGCGTCGGCCACTTTCTGCTGCCCCTCTTCTGACAGCACATAGTCAACAAATGCTCTGGCATCCGCCGCGTGCGGGCTGCTTTTCAGGATCATCATCGGACGCGGTGCCACGACGGTGCCGCTGGCGGGGAAAATCACTTTAATCGCCTCACCGTCCTGAATGCTGCTATATGAGACGTAATCCACCGCACCAAAGACGGCCGCTTTCGCGCCCTGCAGCACCGGCGTCAGCGCCTGGGCATTGGGTCCGGCAATGACCATACCGTTCATTTTTAGCCTGCTGAACAGAGCCCATGCGTCGTCGCCCATACTGTTCTGCAGGCCGATCAGCAGGTCGAGAGAAGCACCGGACAGTGACGGGTCGGGGGTGGTCACCCGGCCTTTAAACTCGGGGCGGGTCAGGTCGTTCCATTCTCTGGGCTCCGGGGTGCCGCTCCCGGTATTCCAGACGATCCCCAGCGCGGAAATGCCCTGGGCAACGTAAGCGTCGGTTTTAAATGCGGCCGGCACCTGTTTTGCGTTGGGGCTCTGGTACGGCAGCAGCCAGCCGCGCTGCTCCAGTTCTTCGGCCGTATCCCAGGAGGCAGAAATCAGCACATCGGCCTGCGGGTTGGCCTGTTCGGCCTCCAGCCTCGCCATCACCTTTCCGGTCGTGGCCTGAAATATATTCACTTTGACGCCCGTCTGCTTTTCGTAGCCTGCGGCCAGGCTTTTCGCCAGCGAGCCCGGCCCGGCGGTATATACCGTCAGCGCCTGTGCGTCAGCGATCATCATGCCGGAAGATAACAGCATCGTTAACAGTGCTCCTGTTTTCATCGAATTCAATACGTTCATGCAAGTTCCCCGGAGAGTGACGTAACGGTTTGACGGGCGGCAACCGATCCGGCCGACAGCCAGACGATACGATCGGCCAGCATTTCCGCCTCGCTGCGATCGTGGGTGACATAGACGGCGGTGGTGCCGAGCTGGCGCAGCAGGCCAGCCATCTCACGGCAGAGGGATTCACGCAGGTCGCGGTCAAGATTCGACAGTGGTTCATCGAACAGCAGGATCGCCGGTTCAGCGATAATCGCCCGTGCCAGTGCGACGCGCTGCTGCTGGCCGCCGGAGAGGTCGGAGGGCTTACGCCCGGCAAAATCAGCCAGACCCACGCGTTGCAGAGCCATCATTACCCGCTCGTCGCGTTCGCGTGCCGGCACCCGGCGCATCAGCAGCGGAAAGGCGACGTTCTGCGCCACGTTCATATGCGGCCACAGGGCATAGTCCTGAAAGACCATGCCGATATCGCGCTGTTCGGGAGGGATGCAGACGGCGGCGCTGGCCATCAGCCGGTCGCCAAAATGCAGCGTGCCCTGCCGGGGTTGCAGCAGCCCGGCGAGTATTTTCAGAAGGGTACTTTTGCCGCAGCCCGAAGGGCCGAGCAGCGCGACAATGCTGCCTGCCCCGATGTCGAGATCGAGATGGTTGAGCACCGTCTGCGTGCCGAAAGCATAGTGAATGCCCTTCAGCGTCACGGAAGTGGGAGAACGGACCATATTGTTATCCTCTTTGGGACTTTTCCCCCCGGAAATGGGGAGTTACGGGGGAGTATAGGGAGGGTGTATGACGGATTTATGGCGAAAGAAAGACGCCTGCGCTTGTTAACGGTTGCAGGATTTCGGGTATAGTAAGTGTCACTCTTTTTGACCCTGCGAGCAGGATTTTCATGTCTGAGCAGCCCGCCGGTACCACCGCGCTGAGTGGCTTCCGTTTAAATCTGCGTATTTTCTCCGTTGTGATGTTTAACTTTGCCAGCTACCTGACCATCGGCTTACCGCTGGCGGTGCTGCCCGGCTATGTCCATGATGTGATGGGCTACAGCGCGTTCTGGGCAGGGCTGGTGATCAGCCTGCAATATCTCACCACCCTGATCAGCCGTCCGCACGCCGGGCGCTATGCCGATCTGTGGGGGCCCAAAAAAGTCGTGGTCGTCGGGCTGTGTGGCTGCTTTATCAGCGGCCTGTGCTATGCGCTGGCGGCGATCAGCAGTGCCCTGCCGCTGCTCAGTTTGCTGCTGCTGTGCACGGGCAGGCTGATACTGGGCGTCGGGCAGAGCTTCGCCGGAACCGGCTCCACGCTGTGGGGCGTCGGCGTGGTCGGCCCACTGCATATTGGGCGGGTGATCTCCTGGAACGGCATTTTTACCTATGGCGCAATGGCGATTGGCGCACCGCTCGGCGTGGCAATCTTTGACCGGGGCGGGCTGCTGCTGCTGGCGGGGATCATTACGGCGATTGCGCTGCTGGGCATTCTGCTGGCGCTGCCCAGGGCGCAGGTCAAAAGCAGCGCAGGCCGGCCGCTGCCGTTTCGTGCCGTGCTGGGCCGTATCTGGCGCTTCGGCCTGCTGCTGGCGATGGGGTCGGCAGGTTTTGGCGTAATCGCCACCTTTATCACCCTGTTTTATCAGGATAAAGGCTGGGATGGGGCGGCCTTTGCGCTGACGCTGTTCAGCGTGGCTTTTGTCGGTACGCGGCTGCTGTTTCCTCATGCGATTACCCGGCACGGCGGGCTGAACGTGGCGCTGGTGTGCTTTGCGGTAGAAGCTCTCGGGCTGTTTATGGTCTGGGGCGCTGGGGATCCCTGGCTGGCACGCGGCGGGGCGCTGCTGACCGGGGCCGGGTTCTCGCTGGTCTTTCCGGCCATTGGCGTGGTGGCGGTCAGTGCCGTACCGCCACAGAATCAGGGCAGTGCGCTGGCAACTTATACTGCATTTATGGATCTGGCGCTGGGTATTACCGGGCCGCTGGCAGGGCTGATAATGAGTTCAATGGGGGTACCGTCGGTCTATCTTCTCAGCGGTTTACTGGCCTGTCTGGCGATGGCCGTAACGGTGCGTCTGAAAAAAGCGGTCCCGGCTTAGTGGGACCGTTGTCAAATGACACAGATAAGTCGGTTGCAGTTGCAGGGGCGATCATTTTTTTGAACGGCCCCTGCTGAGGGTATTGATGTCAGGTCAGTCCAGGGAGAGTCCCTGCCAGCGACCCGGGTGAAAGGATCACGCCTGAAGCAATGCGATGCTCTGGCGGATTTCGCGCTCAATATCGGCCGCACTCCAGCTATCCATCACTGAAGCAAACGGTTCGAAGGCATACACGCCGGTATAGCCTAACGCTTCCAGACGCTCGACCTGCCAGACGCTTTTCAGCAGGTCATCACTGCTTAACATCAGACGCTCTTCGTCGGTCAGTTCGCTGACCGGACGACCATCGATGACGCCGGACAGGTGCACCAGGCCAATCTGATCGATATCGATGCCGTCGGCAAAATCCTGCTCTGCGCCTTCATACAGGTGGTGATGGAAGGTATCCAGTACGATCTTAAAGGGCACGTTGGCCTGCCTGATCAACTGCTGTGCCTGTGCGGCAGAGCGCAGTGAACTGACCGGGAAGCCCAGTGGCTCAACAAGACCTTCAACACCATAGCGTGCAAACAGCGGGGCCAGCGTAGTCAGGGCCTGCCGGGTATCTTCAGCTGAAATCTTTGTGCCGTCGTTGAGCGGGCACATCACCAGCGCTTTGGCACCAATTCCCTGAGCATCTTTCAGCAGGCTTTCAGCACGGGCCAGCAGGTCATCACTGATCTGGTTGAACGGATAAAGGGCGTTGATGGTGACAATTTCCAGACCATACTTTTCCGCCAGCTCACGCACCTGCTGATGACTCAGGTTATCCGTGACGCTGCCGCCTTTCATATCGTTACGCAATTCGACTTTATGCAGACCCAGTTTTTGCACCAGCTGGAAAAAAGCGTCAATGCTCAGGGCTGGGGCGATTTTACGGTTAACACAAAAACGGGTTGGATCGATAGCCATCGTATGGCTCCTGTTGAGTAGGGTAGGAAGGTAAAAGGTTCATTAAGAGTGCCCGCCAGCCATTTATTGTTGATTACAGGCTGGTCAGGGGGGCTTCACGGACTACAGGAAAACATTTATTTCATATTTGGTGAATAATGAAATTTAAATTTTTAGATCCGTCTCGCAAAATTTCACTCCGGGCCTCATAAAAGGGCCCTGAATACAGAGTAATCCTGGCGTTTTAATGAGGGAGAAGTCAGCGATGCAGGAGGGGCTCACTGAAACGATTGCTCCGCGCGCTGCCTGCGCTGGGGGCTTTTTTCTTCCGCCGTCAGCATGGGGAGGAAATCCCCGACTCCCGCGAACTGAAAAATGCGATCCAGCCCGCTAAAAATGAATTTTCTAAAGTGAAATATTTGAAAAATTTATTTCAATATTATACTGTCTCAACACGAATCACGGTTTTACCCGGCGTGGCAGCGGTATGACGTCAGACTGCCTGCAAGGGAATTCATTACTAATACAGAGGCCAGCACATGACTATCGTAGGAAACTTTATTGGCGGTAAAACCTCTCTGAGCGCCAGCAACGAAACCATTCCAATTTACGATCCGGCAACCGGTCAGCCGGTGCGTGAACTGACGCAGAGCACCAGCGATGAAGTGGCCCATGCCATCGCCGTTGCGCATGAAGCCTTCGATAGCTGGTCCCGCACTTCTCCACTGCGCCGCGCCCGTATTCTGTTTAACTTTAAAGCCCTGATGGAAGAGCACCGCGACGAGCTGGCTGCTCTTATCGTCAGTGAACATGGAAAAGTCTGGTCTGATGCGCTGGGTGAACTGACCCGGGGTCTGGAAGTGGTCGAGTTCGCCTGCGGTATTCCGCACCTGATTAAGGGTGAAAACTCTGCCGATGTCGGTACCGGCGTGGACAGCTATTCATTAATGCAGCCGCTGGGCGTGGTGGCCGGGATTACCCCGTTCAACTTCCCGGCGATGGTGCCTCTGTGGATGTTCCCGATTGCTCTGGCATGTGGGAACACCTTCGTACTGAAGCCGCCAGCGCTTGATCCGTCAGCGGCGGTGCGTATGGCCGAACTGCTGACCGAAGCCGGTCTGCCGGACGGTGTGTTCAACGTCATTCACAGTTCGAACGACAATGCCGAGCAGCTGTATAAAGATCCGCGTGTGCAGGCGGTGAGCTTCGTTGGTTCTTCCGGCGTGGCAGAGCATATCTACACCACGGCCAGCGCCCACGGTAAACGTGTGCAGGCGTTCGGTGCAGCGAAAAACCACGCGATCGTGATGCCAGATGCTGACCTGGAGGCAACCGTGAATGCCATTATGGGCGGCGCGTTTGGCTCTGCCGGTGAGCGCTGCATGGCACTGCCAGTGGTGGTGGCCGTGGGTGATGACACCGCGGACAAACTGATTGCTGCACTGACTCCGCTGGTCAAAGCCCTGCGCGTCGGTCCTGGCATCCACAAAGGTAAAGACGAAAACGAAATGGGGCCGGTTGTTTCTGCCGCACACCAGAAGAAAGTGCTGGGCTACATCGATAAAGGTGAGGCTGAAGGCGCAAAACTGGTGGTTGACGGTCGCGGCATCCAGGTGGAAGGCCACCCTGAAGGCTACTATGTTGGCGGCACGCTGTTTGATAACGTCACCACTGACATGGTGATCTGGCGTGAAGAGATCTTCGGGCCGGTACTGAGCATCGTTCGTGCCCCGGATTACAAAACTGCGCTGGACCTGGTCAACAGCCACGAGTTCGGTAACGGCAGCGCCATCTTCACCAGCAACGGCCACACCGGGCGCGACTTTGTCCGTGAAGTGCAGGCGGGCATGGTCGGTGTGAATGTCCCAGTTCCGGTGCCGATGGCTTTCCACAGCTTCGGCGGCTGGAAACGTTCCGTATTCGGTGCGCTGAATGTGCACGGGCCGGATGGCGTGCGCTTCTACACGCGCATGAAAACCGCCACCGTGCGCTGGCCAAGCGGTCAGAAGACCGTGTCAGAATTCAGTATGCCAACGTTAGGTTAAATCTCAGCAGGGCGAGGTTGTCCTCGCCCTGACGGACAGAGAGGCTGTATGTCATTACTATCCAAAGTAAAAGAGCCGGATGCGCAGGGTCGTATCCAGCATGTTACCCCGGAAAGTGCAGGCTGGCGCTATGTCGGTTTCGACGCTTATCAGTTGAAAACAGGTCAGACGCTGCAGCTGGAAAGCGGCAGTAAAGAGTTGTGCCTGGTGCTGGTTGCCGGCCTGGCATCGGTGAAAACCCGCCTGGCCGAATTCCCGCATATCGGCAAACGCCTGTCTCCGTTTGAACGGACGCCTCCTTATTCGGTGTATGTCCCGGGTAACGAGCAGGTCGAGGTGGTGGCAGAGTCAGACCTTGAGCTGGCGGTGTGCAGTGCGCCGGCTACCGGGGGCAAGCTGCCCGCACGGCTGATCGCGCCCGCCGATGTCGGCGTTGAGCAGCGCGGCAAAGGTAATAATAAGCGTCTGGTGCACAATATTCTGCCGGATGACAAACCGGCAGACAGTTTGCTGGTGGTTGAGGTGTATACCGATGAGGGTAATACCAGCTCCTACCCAAGCCATAAGCACGACCAGGAAGATTCACCGGATGAAACCTACCTGGAAGAGACGTACTACCACCGTTTCAACCCGGAGCGTGGTTTTGCCATGCAGCGCGTCTATACCGACGACCGCTCGCTGGATGTCTGTATGGCCCCCTACAATCAGGACGTGGTGACCGTGCCGCGTGGCTATCACCCAATGTCGACCGTCGCCGGCTACGATAACTATTATCTGAATGTGATGGCCGGGCCGGTACGCCTGTGGAAATTTACCTGGGAGAAAGATCACGCCTGGGTGAACAGCGATGAGTATCCGCGTAAGGGATAATCCTGCAGGGGTAAGGCAGGCCTCACCCTGTTGATGTGAGCAACCAGCCGCGTCAGATGGGGTGTTGAAACGAGCGATAAAACGGGCAGTCCTTGCGGGCGGCCCGTTTTTTTTAGCTTTTAACGTTGGTCAGTGCCAGTGAAACCGCCAGCGTCTGGGCCAGGCACAGGGACGCTACCTGAGAGCGGAAACCATCGACCTGCGCCTCACGCACGACAAAGCAGACATCGCTGAAGGCGGCCAGCGGGCTGACCTGGCTGTCGGTGATCGCAATCTGATGCGCACCGCGTTTTGCTCCCAGCTCCACCAGTTCCACCGCTTCACGCGCGTAAGGGGAATAGCTGATCGCAATCACCACGTCTTTCGGGTTGACCATGCTTAACTGTTCGGCAAACATCCCGCCCAGCCCGTCGATCAGGAAAGCGCGGCGCTCCAGGTGGCGCAGGGCATAGGTCAGGTAGGAGGCGACGCTGAACGAACGGCGTAAGCCAATGACGTAAATGTTATCGGCTTCATCCAGCATCTTCACCGCTTTTTCCAGCTGTTCAGGATTGACCTGCATCGCCAGCTGCTGCAGCGCCTGCGAGTTCACCATGGTGAACACATTGAGAATTTCTGCCGGGCTTTCGGGTGCGCTGGCGCTTTCATCGGTGGCGGTCTGGCGGAACAGACGCGCCCGCTCCGTGTAGTTGACCGTCTCTTCCATCAGGTGCTGACGAAAGACCTGCTTCATTTCATTGAAGCCGCTAAACCCGAAGGCATTTGAGAAACGGATCAGCGTGGAGGGCGGAACATCGGCCTGCTGGGCGATAGAGGCGACGGTATCAAAGGCGATGCTGTTGCTGTTATCAAGAATATAGCGAGCCACCTGCTTCAGGCGTTTACTGAGAGTGTCGTAGCGGCGACGGATATCGTCCTGCAACAGAGAAAGTTGGGTCGGATTATTAGTCATTACACGGCTCGCAAAAAGGAAAATAGTGTTCTTCTGTGCGTTATTCTACCAGATGAACAAAAAATTTCACTTGATGAAGAAAGCGGCAGGCCGTATTTCATCAGGGTTGGGAATCAGTTCACAAAATCGTAACCTTCTGCCCGTAGCAGATAAAATAATTGATTCGTTTAATAAAAAAAGGGTAACCCTGTACCGGGTTACCCTTTTTTGTTACCCCTAAAAAACAGGGGGGGTTATTTCGCCGGACGCGCCTCACGCCAGTAGCCGATCAGCGTCAGATAGTTGTTCTTCACCTTCTCGATCAGCCCGGCATCGTCCAGCTCACCCTGCAGCCACTGGCGTGATGGCTGGCCGAAGATGGTCCGCCCAACGGCAAAGCCTTTGACCCACGGAGATTTTGCGGCGGCGGCGAAGCCTGCTTTCAGCTCGTCTTCCGGCGCGTCCAGGCCCAGCAGCAGGATGCCACGGCAGTGTGGGTCGTGCTGTTCAATCAGCGCACTGATCGCTTCCCAGCTGGCGTGGGACAGCGGCGGCAGTTTCCACCAGTCAGGCTGAATGCCCATGCTGTAGAAGTGAGTGAGGATCTCCAGATAGTATTTCTCATCCTTGTCCGGATGGCTTTCCGGCAGGATCACTTCCAGCAGCAGCTCGTGACCGGACTTGTTACAACCGTTCCACACGTCGAGGATCAGATCGTCCTGCTCTTTGCGCAGTTCCGCGCTGTCTTTCGGATGATAGAAGGTCAGACATTTGACCACGTGCTCCTGCGGCCAGTCGATCAACTGGGAACCGATATTACCGTGTTCCAGACGCAGCGGCCGCGAGCTCGGTAGCTCAATCGGGCGACCGATCCACCAGCCTTTACCGGTGATGGCATTCAGCGCCGGCTGACCGTAAGTAGTATCGGCGAGGATGCCGCAGCGACCGTCGTCCAGCCCGGCTTCCTTCGCCGCCGCCTGAGCCCCCTGCAGCAGCAGCAGTTTCAGATCAGGGATACGGGCCGCGTCAACGCCCGCTTCGGCCGCCATATCAGCGAGCTGTTTGCGGTGGTCAAAGGCAAAAATATTCAGTTCGTGCCACTGCTGCTTGCGGGTCGTGACGCGATGCAGATGGTTAAGACGACTGTCGAGATCCGGTCGTTTCACGTCATTATCGCGGCCGAGGAAGTCATCCAGCTCTTCTTTGGTCGGCATTGCGGGAGCGCAGCCATGACGTGATACCACCAGTGCCCCGCAGGCGTTGGCATAACGGCAGGCCTGTTCCCAGCTCTCATCGTTCAGCCAGCCGCGCAGCAGGCCGGACATAAAGGCATCACCCGCACCCAGCACGTTCAGCACTTCCACACGCACGCCCGTTTGCAGCGTGGTCTGATCCCAGCTGTCCGGGATCTCCCCTTCAAACACCACGCAGCCCAGCGGGCCACGTTTGCACACCAGGGTGGCTTTGGTGGCTTTACGCACGTTTTTCAGTGCCGTCAGGCTGTCGGTGCTGCCCCCGGCGATATGGAACTCTTCTTCTGTTCCCACCACCAGATCGAAGTAGTGCAGCACTTCCTGCAGCTGCTGTGTCACACGCTCTGACGCCACAAAGCGTGTCTCGCCATCGCCCAGTGAGGTCAGGCCCCACAGTACCGGGCGGTAGTCGATGTCCAGCGCGGTACGCAGGCCGTGACGGCGGGCAATTTCCAGCGCCTTCAGCACCGCAGCACGGGTATCCGGGTGTGACAGATGCGTACCGGTGACGGCCACGGCGCGGGAAGAGGCAATATACTCTTCCTGAATATCGTCCGGCACCAGGCCCATATCGGCACAGTTATCACGATAGAACACCAGCGGGAAGGTTTCCTGATCCTTGATGCCGAGGATCACCAGACCTGTCAGGCGGGTTTTGTCAGTGATCAGGCTCTGAGTATCACAGCCGACGCGTTGCAGCTCTTCACGCAGGAAGCGGCCCATGTGTTCATCGCCAACGCGGGCGAGCATGGCGGATTTCAGACCCTGAATCGCGGTGCCATAGGCAACGTTTCCTGAGGAGCCACCCAGGTATTTCGCGAAGGTGGTTTCATCTTCAAGGCGTGCGCCAATCTGCTGGCCATAAAGGTCGACGGCGATGCGCCCGATACAAATCACATCAAGCCGCTTCTGTTGTGTACTCATACCTGTTGTTTCCTCTGTTTATACCCTGCCTGCTGGTCATTTAACGGCAACGTCAGTGATGTTGGGCAGTGCCGATGCTGTTGAGCTTTCCCGGCAGGTCGGGGCAATAAGCCCGATCGAATCCGGATCTAACATGACGCAAAGTATGAGGAATAAAAATTCCAAATTCAATATGAAATGAAATTATTGCCCCAAAAGTGTGAAGTGGTTAAAACTCTTGTATGGCGACTTTAGCCCCCTGTGGGATGGCAGGCGTTTCAGGCCATTCCAGAGATGTGAGCGGCATCTCAACTTTCTTAGACCCTGCAAGGGAACATATTGAAGTGAAACGATTTTTCGCTTTTTGATGTCACCGTATTGTTATTGTTTCATTTACGACCTGTTACTGCCCCTGTTAAGGCGGGTTTTACTGCAGAATTTGATCTCTCTCGCAAAATGAAATGTTTCTTCTGTAATTCTGTTTAGTGAAAAAAATATTTGTTTATAATCGGCTCACGTTTCACTTATAGCTGTCGCCGTTTTATTCCTCTGGCGACCACAAATGCGAACTCCGGTGGACCTGATGAAGCGGCCACTGATACTGAAAGGAAGAGCAAATGGGCAAGATCAGATTAACCACAGCACAGGCTCTGGTCAGATTCCTGGATAACCAGTATCTGTCGGTAGATGGCGTAGAGACCAAATTCGTTAAAGGGATCTTTGCCATTTTCGGTCACGGCAACGTGCTGGGCTTAGGCCAGGCGCTGGAGCAGGACAGCGGCGATATGGTGGTGTATCAGGGGCGAAATGAGCAGGGTATGGCGCATGCGGCTATCGGTTTTGCTAAGCAGAAGCTCCGTCGTGAGATTATCGCCTGCTCCTCCTCCGTCGGGCCGGGTGCCGCCAACATGATCACCGCGGCTGCCACTGCCACGGCGAACCGTATTCCTTTACTGCTGCTGCCAGGCGATGTGTTTGCCACCCGTCAGCCCGACCCGGTACTACAGCAGATCGAACAGAGCCACGACCTCAGTATCAGCACCAATGATGCCTTCCGCGCCGTCAGCAAGTACTGGGACCGCGTCAGCCGCCCGGAACAGTTGATGACCGCCTGTATCAATGCCATGCGTGTACTGACCGACCCGGCAGATACCGGTGCCGTGACGATCTCGCTTCCGCAGGACGTGCAGGGGGAAGCCTATGACTTCCCGGACTACTTCTTCCAGAAACGCGTACACCGTCTGGAACGCCGTCTGCCAACCGAAGGCCAGCTGGCCGATGCGCTGGCGCTGATTGCCGGTAAGAAAAAACCGATGATTATCTGCGGCGGCGGGGTGAAATACTCCGGTGCAGGCGATGCGCTGCGCGCCTTTGCGGAACGCTACAATATCCCGTTTGCGGAAACCCAGGCGGGTAAAGGCACTGTCGTCTCTGACCATCCGCTGAATGTGGGGGGCGTCGGTGAGACGGGCTGCCTGGCCGCGAACCTGCTGGCAAAAGAAGCAGACCTGGTGATTGGTATCGGGACGCGTTACACCGACTTTACCACTGCCTCCAAGTGGATCTTCCAGAATCCTGAGGTCAGCTATATCAACATCAACGTCAGTAACTTTGATGCCTACAAGCTTGACGCTGTGCAGGTGGTGGCGGATGCGCAGGAAGCCCTGACCGCGATTGACAGCCGTCTGGCGCAAACCGGCTTCAGCCATGGCTGGGGGGAAAAAGTGGCACAGGCACAAAGCAAGTTGCTGAAAGAAACGCAGCGCGTTTACAACTCGGTCTACAGCGGTAGCGACTACGTGCCGGAAATTGATGACCATATGGATCGCGATGCGGTGTGGGCCGAGTTTAACCGCCTGACCGACTCGTTCCTGACCCAGTGCAGCGTACTGGGTACGCTGAATGAACATCTCCCAAAGGATGCAGTGATTGTGGCGGCCGCGGGCA
Organism: Erwinia persicina; assembly: GCF_019844095.1. Classification (NCBI taxonomy): domain Bacteria; kingdom Pseudomonadati; phylum Pseudomonadota; class Gammaproteobacteria; order Enterobacterales; family Erwiniaceae; genus Erwinia; species Erwinia persicina. The sequence continues at coordinate 259,285 of NZ_CP082141.1, forward strand.
GTCTGCCGGGCGACCTGCAACGCATGTGGCGCACCAAAGATGACAACAGCTATCACGTCGAGTATGGCTATTCCTGTATGGGTTACGAAGTCAACGCCTCCCTGGGCGTTAAGCTCGCGGAACCACACCGTGAGGTTTACACCCTGGTGGGGGATGGCTCCTTTATGATGCTGCACTCCGAACTGGTGACTTCAATTCAGGAAGGGGCGAAGATCAACGTCATCCTGCTGGATAACATGACCAATGGCTGCATAAACAATCTGCAGATGGAACACGGTATGGACAGCTTCACCACCGAGTTCCGCTTCCGTAATGCCAACGGCGGCAAGCTGAACGGCGGTTTTGTGCCGGTCGACTTCGCGGCGATCGCGGCAGGTTATGGCTGTAAAACCTATCGTGTCACTACGCTTGAGCAACTGGAGGCGGCGTTGAGTGATGCGCAGCAACAGACCGTATCAACGCTTATCGATATTAAAGTTCTGCCAAAAACCATGATTCACAAGTACTTCAGCTGGTGGCGCGTAGGTGGCGCCCAGGTGTCCCAATCAGAGCGCGTAGACGCCGTGGCCCGGATGCTGAACGAACATATCGACCAGGCGCGTGAATATTAATTATACCCTTCATTCTTCACGCTGCAGGTGCGTTGGCTGCGCCTGTTCACCCCAGTCACATAGTTATCTATGCTCCTGGGGATTCGAAGGCTTGCCGCCTTCCTGCAGCGAGAATTATTTTGGGTATAAACATTTGTTGTTTATTTAACGGGCATTTTTATTTCGCCCGCTCTTATCCCCCTACATGTAAGGACCTGTTATGACTTTAAAATTAGGTGTAATCGGAACGGGCGCCATCGGCCAGGAACATATTCGTCGTTGCAGCAAAGTGCTGCAGGGTGCGCAGGTGGTTGCCGTCTCTGATATCAACGTGGATGGTGCCAAAGCGGCGCTGGCGCGTATCGGTATTGATGCCGAGGTGTTTGCTAACGGCCACGATGTGGTGACGTCACCGAACGTGGACGCTGTGCTGGTCACCTCCTGGGATCCGACGCACGAAGAGTTTACCCTGGCGGCCATCGCCGCAGGCAAGCCGGTATTCTGTGAAAAGCCGCTGGCGATGAGCGCAGAAGGCTGCCGTCGCGTGGTGGATGCCGAAATCAAATTCGGCAAGCGACTGGTGCAGGTGGGCTTTATGCGCCCTTATGACAGCGGCTATCGTGCGCTGAAAGACGTGATCACCAAAGGGGAAATCGGCGAGCCGCTGATGCTGCACTGCGCGCACCGTAACCCGACGGTACCCGAGAGCTACACCACCGATATGGCCATCACCAACACGCTGATCCACGAACTGGATGTGCTGCGCTGGCTGACCGAAGATGATTACAAATCGGTACAGGTGGTGTTCCCACGCTCTACCTCGAAAACGCACGGTAAACTGCGCGATCCGCAGGTGGTGCTGTTTGAAACCCGTAAGGGCATCCGCATTGATGTTGAGATTTTCGTTAACTGTGCCTACGGTTACGACATTCAGTGTGAAGTGGTGGGTGAAGAAGGCATCGCTAAACTGCCAGAGCCTTCGGCCGTGCAGATGCGTAAAGATGCCAAGCTGTCGACGTCAATCCTGACCGACTGGAAAGATCGTTTCATCGATGCCTATGACGTGGAACTGCAGGCATTTATCAATGACGCCACCGCCGGCACACTGACCGGGCCATCCGCCTGGGACGGTTATGCCGCCTCCGTGGCCGCCGACGCCTGTCTGAAAGCGCAGGAGAGCGGTGCGATTGAGCCGGTGGAACTGCCACAGCGTCCCGCCTTCTACGCCAAATAAGTCACTGGCGTCTGCAGCATGCGCGCTTAACCCCCGCCGTCACTGGCGGGGATCACCGCAAAACCGCGTACTGATTTATTCACGGAGAATCTGATGAAAATTGCCTTTGATGTTGATGTCATCCGGGATATGGGCATCACAAAAATGGTTCACCAGGTGGCTGACTGGGGCTACAAATATATCGAACAGTCCCCGCACCCACAGATCAACCCGTTCTATAAGCATCCTAAAGCCAGCCGCGAGATTATTACCGAATATAAAAACGCGCTGCGTGAGACCGGGCTGGAAATCTCCTCATTTATCGTGGTGTACCGCTGGTCCGGTCCGGATGAAGCGCGCCGTCAGGCCGCCGTCAGAAACTGGAAACGAATGATTGAGATCGCCGTGGAAACCGGCGTGCAGGTGATCAATACCGAGCTTTCCGGTAATCCGAACGAGCCTGAAATCTGTGAAGAGATGTTCTATCGCTCGATGGAAGAGCTGCTGCCGATCGTTGAACGCGAAGGCATCCGCATCGAAATTCAGTCCCATCCGTGGGATTTCTGCGAAGAGAGCAACGAAACCGCCGACATGGTGAAATCGTTCCGCAGCGAGAACGTCAAGTATCTGTACAGCGTGCCGCACACCTTCTTTTACGACAAAGGGAAGGGCGATGTGAAAAGCATGCTGGAGTATTCCGGCGTCGATCTGTCGCACGTGCTGATTGCCGACACCATGAACCACACCAAACACTGCCGCTATATTGTCAACCCGCCGGGCGTGGATGCGACGATCCACCAGCATGTGGGCGTGGGCGAAGGGGAAGTCGATTTTCAGACACTGTTCCAGACGCTGCGCGATATGGACTTTGCTAACCGCACGTTCAAGGTCGGCGGCGAGTCGATTATTGCCTCGTCACTGTTTGGCTATCCGGAAAAAATGAACCGTCAGGCAGTCGAAACGCGCGAGCTGATCGAACGTGAACTGCTGAGAAAATAATGCAGGGCGGCGAGTGCCGTCCGGTGAACCCCTGAGGCAACACCATGAACAAAGATAACGTCAGACTGGCGATTGCGCCGATTGGCTGGACCAACGATGACATGCCGGAACTGGGCAAAGAGAACACCTTCCAGCAGATCGTCAGTGAAATGGCGCTGGCAGGCTTTACCGGCAGTGAAGTGGGCAGCAAGTACCCGCGCGACCCGGCGATCCTGAAGCCGATGCTCGATATCCGCGGCATTGAAATCGTCAATGCCTGGTTCAGTACCTTCTTCGCCAACGGCGATAAAGCTAAAACCATCGATGAGTTTATTAACCATCGTGATTTTCTGCATGCGATGGGGGCGAAAGTCATTGGCTGTTCAGAGCAGAGCCTGAGCATCCAGGGTACCACCAAAGCCGTACTGGAGGAGAAGCCTCACTTTACCGATGAGCAGTGGCGCCTGACGGCAGAAGGGTACAACGAGCTGGCGAAACTGGCGGCGGAGAAGGGCATGACCGTCGGTCTGCATCATCATATGGGCACGGGTATCCAGACCTCCGCAGAGGTGGATCGTTTTATGGCCGAAACCAATGAAGATGTCTACCTGCTGTTTGATACCGGCCACGCTTACTATTCTGAAGGCACGCAGGAAGCCATGCTGGCCATCCTGACGACGTATCTGCCGCGCATCAACCACGTGCATCTGAAAGACGTGCGCGATGAGGTGGTGGCACAGGTGAAGACCCAGAAACTGTCCTTCCTGGATGGCGTGAAAAAGGGCACCTTTACCGTACCTGGCGACGGGGTGATTGATTTCGATCCGGTGTTCAAAATTCTCGACGACTTTGGCTATAAAGGCTGGATGGTGGTGGAAGCAGAGCAGGATCCCGCACTGGCGAACCCGTTTGAGTATGCAGTCAAAGCGCGCAAGTACATTCGCGAACACGCCGGCCTGTAACCGCCGGGGGGGACTGCAACAGAGGTTTACCTTTGCGCACGGGCCGATCGTTTTGTCGATCGGCCCGTGTCACGTCAGGCGAGAGCGTTATTTCAGCTCGATGGTGCTAATAATGCTTTCGGCTTCGGTCTGCGCCTGCTGCTGATTGTCGGCAGGCAGGGTGATTTGCAGCGTCAGAAGTTTACCATCACTTTTACCCAGCACCACGGAAGACCAGGATGACTGGTTATTGGCTGAGATCACGGTATCCAGCTGCTGGAGCTGCTTACCCTTCACCGTAATGGATTTGTTGGTCACGACCTGCAGCTGCGGATCACGGTTGCGCTGTTGAGCTTCCAGGCGACCGGCAAGGACGTCCAGACCTTCGTCAGTACTTTCCCCGTCAATGACGATAATGGCCTTCTGGCCTGACTCATCAGCATAGACGTGCATATTGTTCGCCTGGGTACCAAGCTTGCCGCTCTTATCAGACATACCCGCTGGCAGGGTAAAACTCAGCTTGCCATCCATCAGGGTGACATTCTGGTTTGACTGGCTGCTGCTGACGCCATTGTCATCGGCCGCCGCTTTTTCATCTTTTTTGCCATCACAGGCAGCCAGTCCGGCTACCAGTACAGCGATTCCAGCATATTTCAATAAGTTACGCATCAGGGTCCCTTTTCACATTGGTCGCGTAGAATTCAGGCTTTCAATACAAACGTATTCAGCGGCTAAAAGCAACTTAACAACGATTGCCGATAGCACACTAACCGAAGTTGACTTTCACGCTGTGGGATTTCTCTGCCATGCGCTTCAGGGCCGCATTCAGCAGGACACCGTAAGCAGGCAGGAAGAACACCATGCAAATAAGCACTTTGAAGCAGTAGTCTACCATGGCGATCTCCACCCAGTGGGTCGCCATAAACAGGTCAGGGCTCTTATAGAAAGCGATAAAGAAGAAGGCCAGCGTATCGCTGATATTACCGAGAAACATGGCGGCGGCCGGGGCCATCCACCATGCAGCTTTCTGACGCAGGCGGTTAAACACATGAATATCGAGGATTTGACCGAGCGCATAGGCCATGAAGCTGGCGCAGGCGATACGCGCCACGAACAGGTTCATCTCCTTCAGCGCCGCAAAACCCTGCCATTCGCCCTGGTAAAAGAGGGCAGAGATGGCGTACGAAATAAACAGCGACGGGACCATTACGGCCAGAATAATACGACGCGCCAGCGGGGCACCGAAAATACGTACCGTCAGGTCAGTGGCCAGGAAGATAAACGGGAAGCTGAAGGCACCCCAGGTGGTATGCAGGCTAAAGATAGCCACAGGCAGCTGCACCAGATAATTACTGGAGGTGATCACCAGCAGATGGAACAGGGACAGCCAGACCAGCGCATGGGTGCGCTGACGCGTTGAAAAATCAATCATCGTTGTAAGCCTTTTTAGATTGGGGTGAGGGAACCCATGAAAATTTGTCTGTGTTTCGCGCAGGCGAATTCGCGGCATCTTACCGCGTTGCCCTGCTAATGCAATGGTTAATTTTAACGCAAACGTTATCGTGAAACGCAATCCTTGCACACGCAATGACCGACGGTAAAATAGGCGCTGACCTTTACTGAATAATTGAGAATCTCATGAGCGATCTCTTCGCGAATCCCGATCGCACCCTTGATGCGCTGGGGCTGCGCTGTCCTGAACCCGTGATGATGGTGCGCAAAACGGTGCGCCATATGCAGGAGGGAGAAACCCTGTTAATCATTGCTGACGATCCGGCGACCACGCGTGACATCCCGGGCTTTTGCCGTTTTATGGAACACACGCTCGTGGCGCAACATACTGACGCACTGCCGTATCAGTTTCTGCTGAAGAAAGGGGTGTAACGGGCGATACTTTTCCGGTCACCCATGGTGGGCTGACCCAAAAAAAGGGGTCAGCCCGTGCAGGATGATGACACTGACAGCCTGCTATTTCTTACGCAGTAACCGCAGGGCGTTCGCTGTCACTAATGCCGTCGCGCCCGAATCCGCCAGCACCGCCAGCCAGAGTCCGGTGATGCCCATCAGCGTGGTGATCAGGAAGATACCCTTCAGCCCCAGCGCCAGTGCAACGTTCTGGCGAATATTCGCGTGAGTGGCACGTGACAGGCGGATCATGGCGGCCAGCGCATTGAGCCGGTTGTGCGTCAGCGCGGCATCGGCCGTTTCCAGTGCGACGTCACTGCCGCCGCCCATCGCAATACCGACGGTGGCGGCCTTCATGGCGGGCGCATCATTAATGCCATCCCCGACCATCGCCACCGGCTGCTGCTGATTAAGCTGGCTGATGGCCGTGACTTTATCCTCCGGTAGCAGGCCCGCGCGGTAATCGATATCCAGCTCACCGGCAATGGCTGCCGCCGCCCGCGGGTTGTCTCCGGTCAGCATTACCGCATGAATACCCAGCGCCCTGATTTCATCCAGCGCCGCCCTGGCATCGGCACGCAGCGTATCGCGCAGGGCGATAAGCCCCAGCATCTGCTGGCCGTCGTGTAACACCACCACCGTATTACCTGCGTTTTCCAGCTCCTCTGTGCGGCCACGCTCTGCTTTCAGCATCCCGTCCGGCAGTCTGGACGGTGAGCTGATAGTCAGTAAGCGTCCACTGACTTCTGCTTCAACGCCACTCCCGGCCAGCGCCCGTTGATCATTCGCCAGCGGCAATGTCAGCTGACGCTGTGCGGCTGCGCTGATGATGGCCTTTGCCAGCGGATGGGAGGACCCCTGTTCAATAGCGGCGGCGGTAGCCAGCAGCTGTTCTTCATCCATGGCGGCCAGCGGCAGGATAGCGGTGACCTGCGGTTTACCCTCGGTCAGCGTACCGGTTTTATCAAAGGCCATGGTGCGCACGCTGCCCAGGCTTTCCAGTACCGCGCCACCTTTGATCAGTGCGCCACGGCGTGCCGCTGCGGCCAGTCCGGAGGTGATCGCCGCCGGGGTGGATATAACCAGCGCACACGGGCAGCCGATCAGCAGTAGCGTTAATCCCTTATAGATCCACGGCTGCCATGCGGCCCCCAGCAGCAGGGGGGGCACCAGTACCACCCCCAGCGACAGCACGATAATTACCGGCGTGTAGATGCGGCTGAAACGGTCAAGGAAGCGCTCAATGGGCGCACGCCGTTCTTCAGCTTCTTCTATGAGGTGCAGAATACGATCGATGGCACTTTTACCCGGCTCCGACATCACCTCCAGCTGAACCAGGCGGTCAACGCTCAGACAGCCGGCGGCGATGGTTTCATTCTGCTGGCGTTCCACCGGCACCGATTCCCCGGTCAGCGCACTTTCATCAAAGCTCGCGAAGCGACTCAGCAGCTTCGCATCGGCTGGCAGGCGGGCACCGGCGGCCACTTCAATCACGTCACCGGGACGTAAATCGCTGACCGCGACATTTTCCCGCTGCCCCGCCCGCAGGCGCAGGGCTGTATCGGGTTTTAGCGCCATCAGCGCCGTCACCCCTTTGCGCGCGCGACCGGCGGCAAACGATTCCAGCCGCTCTCCAAGCATAAACAGCAGCAGCACCATCGCGGCTTCGGCAGTGGCACCGATAAACAGAGCACCGACCGCAGCCACGGTCATCAGGGTTTCAATGCTGAACGGCGACCCGCTGCGCATCAGGCGCAGGGCGCTGCGGCCAATCGGCCAGACGCCAAATAGTGTGGTGGCGATAAAGGCGATCTGGCCCGCCGGATGATTAATACTTTCCAGCAGCCAGCTCACCGCCATCATCAGCGTCAGTACGATCAGGCTGAGGTTTTCCTGCCAGAGGCTTTTTTCAACAGCCGGCTGTGCGGCGGCATCACTGCGCTGTAGCTGGAACCCGGCCCGCGACACGGCCTGTTCAACGGCTTCACGAACATCGCTGCGGGCATCGACCAGCAGCTTTTCGCTGGCGAATGCCACGCGGGCCTGAACGATTTCCGGCAGCTGTTTTATGGCGGTTTCCACCTTACGTGCACAGGCCGGGCAGTCCATTCCTTTCACCTGCCAGGTAAAACGAACGTCGCCCGAGGGCCTGTCGCCCTCATCATCGGGGTCGTTCCCCGAATGGCATGCCGTATCTTCGCAGCAGGGCGAAGCGGTGCCGGATGGGCCGGCGGGGGTGATTTTCTGAATCACTGGACGCGGGCGGGTGCTGCATCCGTGCTGAGTGCTGGCGTGGTGGTGACCACAACCACATGAAGAGTGCTGTTGCATAACGCCTCCTGACCGGTATCGGCGGGCAACACTGCCCGTCGATACCTATCTTACACTCTGGAGTGGACTCCAGAGTCAAGCGTCAGTTCAGCTTATAACCACAGGGAGCGCACAATCATAAAGTGGCCGGCAAAGTAGCAGGCGGCGATCACGGCGCGGTCGGCGCTGAAACGGCGGCGATAATGGCTGACCAGCCAGACAATATTTCCCAGCAGCAGCAGGACAGCTCCCGCCATCAGCGTAAAGGTGTCATCGGTAGGCAGCATGAAATACTGTTCCATACCCAGCCAGACCATCAGCAGCGTGACGCCGAAAAAGGTACAGATCGGCCAGCGCAGCTCCTCCAGTCGGTTCCAGACGGTCGCAGCAACCAGCCCACCAATAATCAACAGCGCCAGCGGGATGGGCCAGAAGAAGCTCAGGGTCATCTGGCTGGCGAAATACAGGGTATAAAGCAGGTGGGAAAGGAAGAATGCCCCAATGGCGTACAGCATGCGTTTACTGGGCAGCAGGGTGAGTGCATCTCCGACCAGCGTAGCCAGCACACCAAGCAGAATCAGATAGTCCGTGGTTTTCAGCACCGGTGCCTGCCAGGCCCAGGCCAGCAGCAACAGCATGGTGACGGGTTTAAAGACCCAGCGCTGCCACTGGGGGCCGCGATAGGAGGCATCCACATAGAGCCAGCCTGAAAAAAGAACCGCAAGGAAAGACCAAATCATATTGTTATCCTTAGATTAAAAACGCTGCAACTCCTGACCAGTTTAGGTTAAGCACGGCCGATGTGACAATGAGAGGGCTCCGGTTGTATCCTGATGCGCACGCGATGCACACTGTCCGTTTTTGTTTCCGCAGGGAGAAAAAATGCAGGCCCCTCAGATCTTTTTTATCGTACTGGCCATCATTGCTGTTCTGGCCACCCGCCAGTTTATCCGGCAGCGACGTGAGGCTGCGGTTAACGATGCCTCACCGCTGCGCACCCTGGCCGTCGAGGTGAAATCGAAACGCGAATACCCGGCCCCAAACCGCCGCTCACGCCAGCGTGAACATATCCCGGTGGAAGAGATGCGCTACGAGGCCTGGTTTCGTCCGTTAAACGGCGCGGGCGATTTTAAGCTGGCGCTGAATGCCGGAGACTACCACCAGATGGATAAGGGGAGTAAAGGCGAACTGAAGGTGAAAGGGACCCGCTTTATTGCATTTACGGTCAGTCCCCCGACGTCCTGTTGATACGGTGGGAAAACATCGCCAGAAAGGCACTATGTTCCTCTGTACGCTCTGCTTTCCCGGCCCGTTTCATCTTATTGCCACCCAGACCGGGATGTCCGCTTACTGCTTAGGAAAATGCTTCTTTTGCCAGGCCAGCAGTTCAAACACGCCGAAGAAAAACACTTTCGCCTGCATCAGCCCGCTGAGTTTTTCTGCACCTTTCGGCTGGGTAGTGCGCATCAGCACCAGCTGCAGCCCGTGCATGATCACCATGAAAAACAGCGCAACGTTGACGAAATAGGTCAGGGGTTTCGGGAATGGGTGAACAACGTTAAGCAGTAAAAAGGCCCAGACAAACAGCATCAGCACGCGGCCTGCATTAATCAGCATCGGAAATCTCCCTGGTATGGCGGTGACGGACGTAGAGTCGATAGGCCACCTGTCCGGCAATCTTTTCGCGATGGAGCTGCCAGTTGACCGGGACGGGCGGCAGGCCGTGCTCGACTTCGCTTTCAACATACACCAACGCACCGTCACTCAGCCAGCCGTTGTTCTCAAGAAGCGCTATGGTCTGCTCCAGCAGTCCTTTACGGAACGGCGGGTCGATAAAGACCAACTGATGTTCATCGCCTTTCTGTGCCAGAAACTGCAGCGTGTTGGTGTTCACCACGCGTCCGCTCTTTGCCCCGAGGGTGGCGAGGTTTTTCTCAAGTTGCTGCGCCACCGGGCGCTCCAGCTCAAGCAGGGTGGCGCTGCCCGCGTGACGGGACAGGGCTTCCAGGCCGAGTGCGCCGCTGCCGGCGTAACAGTCGAGGCATTTTGCCTGCTGAATATCCGCTGCCAGCCAGTTAAATAACGTTTCGCGTACGCGATCGGTGGTCGGGCGCAGGCCCGCGCTGTCCGGAACTGGCAGTTTACGTCCACGCCACTGACCGCCAATAATACGTATTTGCCCGGCTGCGCCGCTGCGGGGTTTCTTATTCATCTTGCTGAACTCTTAATAATTTGTTGCATAGTTTAACGGGCTAACCGGGCGGAGGAAACGTAAAAAGGGTGCTGTGATGCGCTCTGCAGAAAGTGTTAGACTAAGAGATTAATTAACAGATTAATTTTCGTACCGGAACCGTAACGGTTTTTCCCGCGAGGAGTGTGGTTGCACCATGGCAAAGAACAAAAAACGTGGCTTTTTTTCCTGGCTTGGTCTGGGGCGTGAAGAACAGACACCACAGGAAGAGGTAAAAGAAACGTTACCACCACAGCCTGCTGCCGATTCGCCGGCAGAGGCACCTCCTGCCGCCCCAGCGGAGGCGGACGCCGTTGATCGTGCAGAGGCCGAAGCCGCTGCCCGTGCGGAAGCTGAAGCCACCGCCCGCGCCGAAGCCGAAGCCGCTGCCCGTGCGGAAGCCGAAGCCGCTGCCCGTGCGGAAGCCGAAGCCGCTGCCCGTGCGGAAGCTGAAGCCGCTGCCCGTGCGGAAGCGGAAGCCGCTGCCCGTGCGGAAGCGGAAGCCGCCGCCCGTGCAGAAGCCGAAGCCACTGCCCGTGCGGAAGCGGAAGCCGCTGCCCGTGCGGAAGCCGAAGCCGCCGCCCGCGCAGAAGCGGAAGCCGCTGCCCGTGCGGAAGCCGAAGCCGCTGCCCGTGCGGAAGCGGAAGCCGCTGCTCGCGCCGAAGCCGAAGCCACTGCCCGCGCAGAAGCCGAAGCCGCCGCCCGCGCCGAAGCTGAAGCCCGCGCAGAGGCCGAAGTGCCACTGCCGGTCGCAGAGCAGGAGCGTCCGACGAAAGAAGGATTCTTCGCACGTCTGAAGCGCAGTCTGGTGAAAACCCGCCAGAATCTTGGTTCCGGGTTTATTGGCCTGTTCCGCGGCAAGAAAATTGATGACGACCTGTTTGAAGAGCTGGAAGAGCAGTTACTGATTGCGGACGTCGGCGTGGAAACCACGCGCCGGATTATCGCCAGCCTCACCGCGCAGGCCAGCCGTAAGGAACTGCGCGACGCCGAAGCGCTTTACGGCATGCTGAAAACGGAGATGGCCGGTATTCTGGCTACCGTGGAAGCGCCGCTGGATGTCAGCGGTAAAACCCCCTTTGTTATTCTGATGGTCGGCGTCAATGGCGTGGGGAAAACCACAACCATCGGTAAGCTGGCCCGTCAGTTCCAGGCAGAAGGGAAGTCGGTGATGCTGGCGGCGGGTGATACTTTCCGTGCCGCCGCCGTTGAGCAGCTTCAGGTGTGGGGGGAGCGCAATAATATTCCGGTAGTGGCGCAGCATACCGGCGCGGACTCTGCCTCGGTCATTTTTGACGCCATCCAGGCCGCGAAAGCGCGCCATGTTGATGTGTTAATTGCAGATACCGCCGGGCGCTTACAGAATAAATCGCACCTGATGGAAGAGCTGAAAAAAATCACTCGCGTGATGAAAAAGCTCGACGACCAGGCGCCGCATGAGGTGATGCTGACCATTGATGCCAGCACCGGCCAGAATGCAATCAGCCAGACTAAACTGTTCCATGAGGCCGTTGGCCTGACCGGGATCACCCTGACCAAGCTGGATGGCACGGCGAAAGGGGGCGTGATCTTCTCCGTGGCGGACCAGTTCAACATTCCTATTCGCTATATCGGCGTTGGCGAAGGTATTGAAGATTTACGATCGTTTAAGGCTGACGATTTTATAGAGGCACTTTTTGCCCGAGAGGACTAATTAGGATGATTCGCTTTGAAGAAGTCAGTAAGGCTTATCTCGGCGGTCGGCAAGCGCTGCAGGGGGTTGATTTTCATCTGCACCCCGGCGAAATGGCGTTTCTGACCGGACATTCCGGGGCAGGGAAAAGTACCTTGCTGAAGCTGATCTGTGGCATTGAGCGCCCGAGCGCCGGGCATATCTGGTTTGGCGGGCACGACATCAGCCGTCTGAAAAGCCGTGAAGTCCCGTTTCTGCGCCGTCAGATTGGTATGATCTTTCAGGATCATCACCTGCTGATGGATCGCACGGTGTATGACAATGTGGCGATCCCGCTGATCATCGCCGGAGCCAGCGGGGAAGATATCCGCCGTCGCGTGTCGGCGGCCCTGGATAAGGTTGGCCTGCTCGACAAAGCGAAAAATTTTCCTATCCAACTTTCTGGTGGCGAACAGCAGCGCGTGGGGATTGCCCGTGCCGTGGTCAATAAACCGGCAGTGCTGCTGGCAGATGAACCCACCGGGAACCTCGACGAGGCGCTGTCAGCGGACATTTTGCGTCTGTTTGAAGAGTTCAACCGCGTCGGGGTGACCGTACTGATGGCAACGCACGATATGGGGCTGATCGGCAGTCGCAATTACCGACTGATGACGCTGAGCCAGGGACGTTTGCACGGAGGTCATCGTGGTCAATAAACGCAATACACGCCCGGCCGCGGCTAAATCGGTGAAACAGAAGCAGCCCTCGAAGCGTAAAGCGCTAAAGGGCGGCTGGCAGGAGCAGTGGCGTTATGCCATGCATGGCTCTCTGTCTGAGATGTGGCGTCAGCCGCTGGCGACGCTGCTGACGGTGATGGTGATTGCCATCTCTCTGACGCTGCCCAGCGTATGTTATATGGTGTGGAAAAACGTCAGCCAGGCGGCAGATCAGTGGTATCCGGCTCCGCAGTTGACCGTCTACCTCAGTAAAACACTGGACGATGATGCGGCTGAAAATGTCGTGGCTCAGCTGAAAAAAGAAGAGGGCGTCGAGAAAGTTAACTATCTGACGCGTGAAGAGGCGCTGGGCGAGTTCCGTAACTGGTCTGGCTTCGGCGGCGCAATGGATATGCTGGAGCAGAACCCGCTACCCGCTGTGGCGATTATCACACCTAAGCTCAATTTCCAGAATTCTGGCACCATGGACAGCCTGCGCGATCGCGTATCCAAAGTGGAGGGAATTGATGAAGTGAAGATGGACGACAGTTGGTTTGCCCGCCTGGCTGCACTGACCGGGCTGGTTGGTCAGGTGGCGGCGATGATCGGCGTTCTGATGATAGTGGCCGTGTTCCTGGTGATTGGTAACAGCGTGCGCCTGAGCATCTTCGCGCGTCGTGACACCATCAATGTGCAGAAGCTGATTGGCGCGACCGATGGTTTTATTCTGCGGCCGTTTTTATACGGCGGGGCGCTGTTAGGCTTTAGCGGCGCGCTGCTGTCGCTGGTGTTGTCAGAAGTGCTGGTCATGCGGCTGGAGTCAGTGGTCACGCAAGTGGCATCGGTGTTTGGTACCACCTTTGGGCTTCATGGTCTGGCATGGGACGAAAGCCTGTTGCTGCTGCTGATTGCTGCGATGATTGGCTGGATTGCCGCCTGGCTGGCAACCGTTCAACATTTACGTCGTTTTACGCCTCAGTAACCCCTTTACACGTTTTTTTGATATAATCTTCCTCTGCTGCGTGAAAGTTTGCCGCAGAGGAAGTTCATCATTCTGTCACTTCCCCCTGCGACGCTGGTTCCTGTCACGCACGCTGTGTGCAAAATATCCACTATAATCGTTGAACTTGTGGATAACTTTATTGTCTGAGCTGGCAGAGACAGGCTAATTGCTTCGCACAGATTGCTTTCGATTTTCGCGGGCAATTCGCGTAGTGTAGTCGGCGCGTCATGGACTGGCGCTGTCACGATGATTAAACAGAGAGGGTTTGAATGACCAAAGAAATGCAAACTTTAGCTATTGCTCCTTTAGGCAACCTGGATGCGTACATCCGGGCAGCTAATGCCTGGCCTATGCTGACGGCAGAAGAGGAAAAAGCGTTGGCTGAACAGCTGCATTACCAGGGCGATCTGGAAGCAGCTAAAACGCTGATCCTGTCTCACCTGCGCTTTGTCGTTCATGTCGCTCGTAACTATTCCGGTTATGGCCTGCCACAGGCAGACCTGATCCAGGAAGGTAACATCGGCCTGATGAAAGCCGTGCGTCGGTTTAATCCGGAAGTGGGCGTGCGTCTGGTGTCCTTTGCTGTGCACTGGATCAAAGCCGAAATTCATGAATACGTCCTGCGTAACTGGCGTATTGTGAAAGTCGCGACCACGAAAGCCCAGCGTAAGCTGTTCTTTAACCTGCGCAAAGCCAAGCAGCGTTTAGGCTGGTTCAACCAGGACGAAGTCGAGATGGTGGCGCGTGAGTTGGGTGTCAGCAGTAAAGACGTGCTTGAAATGGAATCGCGTATGGCCGCGCAGGACATGACCTTCGATCCGACGCCAGACGATGAAGGCGAAGGCCGTTCCATGGCTCCTATGCTTTATCTGCAGGATAAATCTTCTGACTTTGCTAACGGCATTGAGGAAGATAACTGGGACGATCACGCTGCCGATAAGCTGAGTGATGCGATGCAGGGTCTTGACGAGCGTAGCCAGCATATTATTCGTGCCCGCTGGCTGGATGATGACAACAAAACCACCCTGCAGGAACTGGCCGATCAGTATGGCGTGTCCGCAGAGCGTGTGCGCCAGCTTGAAAAGAACGCGATGAAAAAACTGCGTCTGGCTATCGAAGCCTGAACCGCCCCTTCTCTGCACTAACCCGTGCAGAATGTTAAAAACACCGCCCCTCCGGGCGGTGTTTTTATTTGTGCCCTCTCCCGTCATGCTGGCTTTATATAACGGCGCTACGTAGAATAAAAAAACATAAATAATTTTCATCTGTCAGCAATTTTGTTCCAGGCTGGCTGAGGGATATGGTTCCGGCGTTAAGGGAGTAGGCGCGTATGGCCGGCGAGAAAATGCCAAAAGAGCAGGCGACCATGCACCATCTGGATGAATTTGACGGTCTGGATATGCTTGAAGCCCGATATTACCGTCAGCGTTTTCCCCGGCATGTGCATGAAACCTTTTGCATTGGTGTCATCGAAGAGGGCGCACAACGGTTCTGGCGCAGCGGCGGGGAACACGTCGCGCCTGCGGGCGATATTATTCTGGTGAATGCCGATGAAGTGCATACGGGATGTGCCGACGTTGAGAATGGCTGGGCATACCGGGCCATTTATCCCGACCCCGAACTGCTGCGCCAGCTGACCCGCGACCTGAAGCATGAGAATGGCATCATCCCGTGGTTTCCCCAGGCGGTGGTTCACGATCCCGGTTTGTCCGCTCAGCTACAGCTGGTGTTTAACATGTTGCCCGTTGAGGGCAACAGCCTGCTAAAAGAGTCCCTCCTACTCACGGCTATCTCCTGGCTAATCATACGCTATAGCCGCACGCCCATTACGCCTGCCGCGCTGCCCTGCTCGAGGTTGATGATCCTTCAGGTCAGGGACCTGATGATGAGCTACCCGGAAAAAAACTGGTCGCTGAAACAGCTTTCTGATGTGGTACAGCTCAGTCCGTGGCATTTTCTACGTCAGTTTAAACAGACGGTGGGGATGACACCGCACGCCTGGCTGGTGCAGGCCAGGCTGCGAAAGGCCCGTGAAATGTTGCTGCAGGGTGTGACAATCACCGCTGTTGCTGCCCGCTGCGGCTTTTCCGATCAGAGTCACTTCACGCGTCATTTCAAAAATTCGATGGGGGTCACGCCCGGCGAATTTATCCGTTCATTACGTTCCGCCTGCTGAAGTGAGCGGGATCCCCCCAGCAATTTTGTGCAATATTTCTACTCAGACGGCCCCTATTCTGCCTGCACAGGTTTGCAGGGGGCTGAGTGCGGAATATGGAGAAGTCGACAGGCGTGCCATTTGCTGAGGCGAATGCACAGTCCGGGATGGGTTTTTTTACCGGCGTCGTTAACATGCTACCGCTGTGCCTTTCCGTCGTTCCCTGGGGAATACTGGCGGGATCGATGGCGGTGCAGGCGGGACTGACCCTACCGCAAAGTATCGGGATGTCGGCCATTCTCTTTGCTGGTGCAGCGCAGCTGGTCACGCTGGGTTTACTGCTGTCGGGAGCCAGCATTCCTGCGATGATCATTTCCGTATTCTTTATTACCTCCCAGCACTTCCTTTATGGTCTGACGCTGCGCGAAACCGTCTCCGTGTTACAGGCTCGCTATCGTCTGCCCATTGGCTTTTTATTGACTGACGAGCTGTTTGCCCTGAGTAGCGCGAACAAGGAGAAGAGGGCGGCCACGCCAGGATACTTAATCGGTGCCGGGCTGACCTTTTATCTCAGTTGGAATCTCTTCAGCCTGATGGGCATTTTTATGGCCTCTGCGGTGCCTGATTTGCAGTCCTGTCATCTGGACTTTTCAATCGTGGCCACCTTTATCACCATTGTGGTGCCGATGATTAAAAACCTCAGCGTGTTGTGCGGTGTTGTGGCTTCCCTGCTGCTGTCGATGGTACTCAGTCTGTTCCACATCGAGGGGGCAACGGTTATTGCCGGACTGAGCGGGATGTTTTTATCCGTGGCCGTTTCCCGCTTAACGAGGGCAGCCTGATGTCCTGGATACTGTTACTGACGCTGGCTGCCGTGGTGTTTTTTAATCGTTATCTTTTTCTTGAGCCAGCTGTTCCGGTCCGCTTGCCCTCGTTGATCCGTGAGGCATTAAAATATTCTGCTCCCTGCCTGCTCACAGCACTATGCGGGCCCATTATTCTGCTGGATCATGATGAGTTACGTGAATTGACCGCGAATCCTTATTTATATGGGGCTGTCGCGGGCGTTGTTATTGCGTTT
This sequence comes from Erwinia persicina, assembly GCF_019844095.1. Classification (NCBI taxonomy): domain Bacteria; kingdom Pseudomonadati; phylum Pseudomonadota; class Gammaproteobacteria; order Enterobacterales; family Erwiniaceae; genus Erwinia; species Erwinia persicina. The sequence continues at coordinate 276,058 of NZ_CP082141.1, forward strand.
TTTGTTCGACAAATGGTGCTGTCGGTTTTGCTGTGTATGACAGTCTTTTACTTATTTTGCTGGATCGCTAAATGAAACCAAAAAAAAGGAATTTAACTCAGCCTGTTCCTGCGGAAAATCTGCGCGACACCTGGCTTATCCTGCCCGCCAGAACTCTCCCTGTGCTTTAGCGCTGAGTGGGTGCGCTGGGCGTTGATACCTCTGTTTTTCCATCTGCCTCTGGGCAGAAATGGCCGCGGAGGAACTTCGCCGATTTGCTGAACTGCACCCGCCGCAGGCGTCAGCAGATAAAGAGTGGGTGTCTGAAAAACAGGCGGAAACGCCTGACCGGGAATAAACCCTTGTATTTCCCTGGTGTTGATGTGCTTTGGGCCCTTTCAGGGCCCTGTTTTATTTTCGCCATTCGCCTTTCTGCCGGGTGAATCCTGCCGATTGCATAAATGCGGCGATCACCTCCAGTTGTGCACTGCCGTCATTATCCATCGACCACTGTGCGACCTCCGGGTTTTGTGCCAGCGTCTCTTCCAGCAGATACAGACCCACCCCGCGCCTGCGCGTCACTTCACGGACTTCCAGCTGCGATAACCGCCCCTTCTGATCGGTGATATTCACTCTGACCGCCGCCAGGAGTCTCTCGTTAAAACGTGCCGCATAGAGCCGGTCATGTTCATCCAGCTTCGTTTCGAGAACATCAATATCAACCTGCGGCCAGATTTTTTTTATATCGCTGCGATCCTGCTGTGACAACTGTTGCAGACGGATGATAGTCAGTTTCATCGGAATAACCCGGTCATGAGAAAGGCATATTGTAGCGAAGTTGACCATACTATGACGTGTTAGTTTTTCTGTGAAAAAACGAGGCGATGTGTGGGGCTTGTGAACGGTATGCCGAGTAAACCATAGTCGATGCATCATTAATCCAGCACAAACTCCTGGAAAACTGGCTATTTTGGCATCATTCATGTTAGTTGATTGTCCTGTCTGCCCCGCTATTTACTGAATATGTCAGTTGATTTACAGCAGAATATTCCTGTTTAATAACCTGAAATTTAAAGCCTTATTCAAAAAAAATGCCGGTAATCACTCTAACTCGTTCTTAGTTAAGCGTTTATCGCTGATTCCACGGCAAATAATAAGTAGCAACCACAACAGATGGGGTAGTTCGGATGAAAATGAGTAAAGGAAGTGCGTTTCTGGCGGGCTGTGTCGCCCTGGCAATGAGCCATGCAGCAATGGCAAAAGATATTAAAGTGGCAATCGTAGGGGCCATGTCGGGTCCGGTGGCGCAGTATGGCGACATGCAGTGGACCGGCGCGCAGCAGGCGATTGCTGATATCAATGCTAAAGGCGGCGTCAACGGCGACAAACTGGTCGCGGTGAAATATGACGATGTCTGCGATCCAAAACAGGCCGTTGCCGTTGCCAACAAAGTGATTAATGACGGCATCCGTTATGTCATCGGCCATCTGTGCTCCTCTTCAACCCAGCCCGCTTCAGATATCTATGAAGATGAAGGCGTGCTGATGATCACCCCGGCCGCTACCGCACCCGATCTGACGTCACGCGGCTACAAGCTGATTATGCGCACCACCGGCCTGGACTCTGACCAGGGCCCGACGGCGGCAAAATATATTCTTAATGAAGTGAAACCGCAGCGTATTGCCGTGGTTCATGATAAGCAGCAGTACGGCGAAGGTCTGGCACGCTCCGTTCAGGAGAGCCTGAAAAAAGGCGGCGGCAACGTCGTGCTGTTTGAAGGCGTGACCGCCGGCGATAAAGACTTCTCCACGCTGGTGGCACGTCTGAAGAAAGATAACGTCGACTTCGTCTATTTTGGCGGCTATCACCCGGAAATGGGGCAGATCCTGCGTCAGGCGCGGGCGGCCGGTCTGAAAACGCAGTTTATGGGGCCGGAAGGCGTGGGTAACGCTTCTCTGTCCAATATTGCCGGTGCCGCCTCCGAAGGGATGCTGGTTACTCTGCCAAAACGCTATGACCAGGTTCCGGCCAACAAAGCCATCGTTGATGCGCTGAAAGCCAAAAAAGAAGATGCGACCGGCCCGTTTGTCTGGACCACCTACGCCGCCCTGCAGTCGCTGGCGACCGGGATGGAGCGCAGCAAAAGTGCAGAGCCGGAAGAGATTGTGAAAAACCTGAAGGAAGGCGCAGCAGTGCCAACCGTGATGGGCGACCTGAGCTGGGATCAGAAGGGCGATCTGAAAGGCTTCGAGTTTGGCGTATTTAAATGGCACGCAGACGGTTCTTCTACTGCTGTTAAATAAACCAGGCGAGTTTTGGACATCAACGCCTGGTGATCTTTGCCAGGCGTTGATGTTTTCAGTGTGGGTGTATTCGTAAGGTATTCAGGTATGTCCGAGCAGTTTCTCTATTTCCTGCAGCAAATGTTCAACGGTGTGACGTTGGGCAGCACCTATGCGCTGATCGCCATTGGTTACACCATGGTCTACGGCATTATTGGTATGATTAACTTCGCCCACGGTGAAGTGTATATGATCGGCAGCTATGTCTCGTTTATCGTCATTGCTGCGCTAATGATGATGGGGATTGATGCCAGCTGGCTGTTGATCGGCAGCGGCTTTGTGGTTGCTGTGGTGATTGCTTCCTGCTACGGCTGGAGCATTGAACGTGTGGCCTACCGGCCGGTACGCTCTTCCAAGCGTCTGATTGCCCTGATCTCCGCGATCGGGATGTCAATTTTCCTGCAAAACTACGTCAGCCTGACCCAGGGCTCGCGCGACCTTGCGCTGCCAAGCCTGGTGACCGGGCAGTGGACGCTGGGTGAAAGCAACGGCTTCGCTGCCACCATTTCCACCATGCAGATGGTGATCTGGGGCGTGACCTTCCTTGCCATGCTTGCACTGACGATATTTATCCGCTATTCACGTATGGGCCGCGCCTGTCGTGCCTGTGCGGAAGATTTAAAGATGGCCAGCCTGTTGGGTATTAACACTGACCGGGTGATCTCCCTGACCTTTGTAATCGGTGCGGCGATGGCGGCGGTGGCCGGTGTGCTGCTCGGCCAGTTCTACGGCGTGATCAGCCCTTATATTGGCTTTATGGCCGGGATGAAAGCCTTTACCGCCGCGGTGCTGGGGGGGATTGGCAGTATCCCTGGCGCGATGATTGGCGGTTTGATTCTCGGGATTGCCGAGGCCCTGACCTCTGCCTACCTCAGTACGGAATACAAAGATGTGGTGTCATTTGCCCTGCTGATTGTGGTGCTGCTGGTGATGCCTACCGGTATTCTCGGTCGTCCGGAGGTTGAGAAAGTATGAAAAAGCTCAACCTGCTGAATGCGGTGATCTCGTCGCTGATGCTGCTGATCCTGGCCGCGTTCTTTATGGGCATGCGTCTGGATCTCGACGGCACAAAACTGGTGGTGAACAATGCCGGAGAAGTGCGCTGGAACTGGATTGCGCTGGGATGCGGCGTGGTATTTCTGTTCCAGCTGCTGCGCCCGCTGGTGCAGAGCAGCCTGAAAAAAGTCTCCGGCCCGTCGCTGGTTCTGCCGGGGATTGACGGCTCGACACCGAAACAGAAGCTGTTCCTGCTGGCGCTGATTGTGGCGGCGGCGGTTTGGCCGTTTCTGGTATCCCGCGGCACGGTGGATATCGCCACCCTGACCTTGATCTACGTAATGCTGGGCCTGGGCCTGAACGTGGTGGTCGGCCTGTCCGGCCTGCTGGTACTGGGCTACGGCGGTTTTTATGCCATCGGCGCTTATACTTTTGCCCTGCTGAATCACTACTACGGCCTCGGTTTCTGGCAGAGCCTGCCGCTCGCCGGCATGGTGGCGGCCGCGTTTGGTCTGCTGCTGGGCTTCCCGGTGCTGCGCCTGCGCGGTGACTACCTGGCGATTGTGACCCTCGGCTTCGGTGAGATAGTGCGTATCCTGCTGCTCAATAACACCGAGATCACCGGTGGCCCGAACGGTATCAGCCAGATCCCGAAACCTTCCCTCTTTGGTCTGGAATTTAACCGCAGCGCGCGCGATGGCGGCTGGGATACCTTCCATAACTTCTTTGGCCTCAAGTACGATCCCAGCGACCGCATTATCTTCCTGTATCTGGTGGCGCTGCTGCTGGTGGTGATCACGCTGTTTGTGATTAACCGGCTGTTGCGGATGCCGCTGGGCCGGGCCTGGGAAGCGCTGCGCGAGGATGAGATCGCCTGCCGTTCGCTGGGACTCAGCCCGACGCGCATCAAGCTGACGGCGTTTACCATCAGTGCCGCCTTCGCCGGTTTCGCCGGTTGCCTGTTCGCTGCGCGCCAGGGCTTTGTCAGCCCGGAGTCCTTCACCTTTGCCGAATCAGCCTTTGTGCTGGCGATCGTCGTGCTGGGCGGGATGGGATCGCAGTTCGCGGTGATCCTCGCGGCTATCCTGCTGGTGGTGTCGCGCGAGCTGATGCGCGATCTTAACGAATACAGCATGCTGGTTCTTGGCGGTCTGATGGTATTGATGATGATCTGGCGTCCGCAGGGTCTGCTGCCGATGAAACGCCCGCATCTGAAGTTGAAAAGTGCGGAAAAAGGAGAGCAGGCATGAGTCAGCCTTTGTTAGCCGTCAATGGCCTGATGATGCGTTTTGGCGGCCTGCTGGCCGTCAATAACGTGGAGCTGGAACTGCACCCGCAGGAAATTGTTTCGCTTATCGGCCCTAACGGGGCCGGAAAGACCACGGTATTTAACTGCCTGACGGGGTTCTATCGCCCGACTGGCGGTTCCATTCAGTTGGGTGATAAGCAGCTGGCGGGGCTGCCGGGACAGAAAATTGCCCGCATGGGCATTGTGCGAACCTTTCAGCACGTGCGCCTGTTCCGTGAAATGACGGTCATTGAAAATCTGCTGGTCGCCCAGCATCAGCATCTGAAAAGCGGCGTGTTTTCCGGTCTGCTGAAAACCCCGGCCTTCCGTAAGGCAGAAAGCGAAGCGCTGGACAGGGCTGCCACCTGGCTGGATCGCGTCGGGCTGCTGGCGCTGGCCAACCGTCAGGCCGGTAACCTCGCCTACGGTCAGCAGCGTCGCCTGGAGATCGCCCGCTGTATGGTGACGCGGCCGGAGATCCTGATGCTGGATGAACCGGCGGCGGGCCTGAACCCGAAAGAAACGCACGAACTGGATGAACTGATTGCCGAACTGCGCAACCAGCACAACGTCTCAGTCCTGCTGATTGAACATGATATGAAACTGGTCATGGGTATTTCCGATCGTATTTACGTGGTTAACCAGGGAACGCCGCTGGCTAACGGCACGCCAGACGAAATCCGTAACAACCCGGACGTGATCCGCGCTTACCTGGGAGAAGCATAATATGAGTCAGGCAATGCTTTCCCTGAATAATATCAGCGCGCACTACGGCAAAATCCAGGCGCTGCACAACGTCAGTCTGCATATCAATCAGGGGGAAATTGTGACCCTGATCGGGGCAAACGGCGCGGGTAAAACCACTATTCTCGGCACCCTGTGCGGGGAGCCGCGTGCCACGGAGGGGTCGATTACCTTCGATGGTAAAGACATCACCGACTGGCAGACGGCGCGCATTATGCGCGAGGCGATAGCGATTGTGCCGGAAGGCCGCCGCGTCTTCTCACGTATGACGGTAGATGAGAATCTGGCGATGGGTGGCTTCTTTGCCGAACGCCAGCAGTACCAGCAGCGTATCAAACGTGTCTACGAGCTGTTCCCGCGTCTCTATGAGCGCCGGGTGCAGCGTGCAGGCACGATGTCGGGCGGTGAGCAGCAGATGCTGGCCATTGGCCGTGCGCTGATGAGCCAGCCGCGCCTGCTGCTGCTGGACGAGCCGTCGCTGGGGCTGGCACCGATCATTATCCAGCAGATCTTCGACACCATTGAGCAGCTGCGTCAGGAAGGCATGACGATTTTCCTCGTCGAGCAGAATGCCAACCAGGCGCTGAAGCTGGCTGACCGGGGCTACGTGCTCGAAAACGGTCATGTGGTGCTGGAGGATACCGGTGCCGCGCTGTTAGCCAATGAAGCGGTGCGCAGCGCGTATTTAGGCGGTTAATCGTTTGGGCGGCCCGCAAAAGAGGGGCCGCCCCTGCAACAACCTGACCCGGGGCCGTCCTGTTTTCTGGCTGGCCCTTCACTCTGGTTAGTTTTTAGCCAGTCTTGTATCAGCGCCTGCCACGATCTCACCCCCTCTGCCGTCACCTTGCTGTCACTCTTCTGTCATAAACCCGTTATTTTTCTGTCATTTTCGCGTGTCATGTTACCTCCCGAATAACAGAATGCGCGATATCGCGCTTTACAATACCGGGTACAGGAAACCGACATGTCATCATTCGCATTTCGTCACACCGCAATTAGCGTGGTACTGGGTCTGACCTTCAGCGCCAGCGCACTGGCCGCCACTGAGATCCCGTTCTGGCACTCAATGGAAGGCGCGCTGGGCGAGGAAGTTAACTCGCTGGCCACCCGCTTTAATGCTGAAAACCCTGACTATAAAATCGTCCCGACCTATAAAGGTAACTACGAGCAGAGCATGTCTGCCGGTATTGCGGCGATCCGCTCGGGTAAAGCACCGGCGATTTTACAGGTGTACGAAGTGGGGACGGCGACCATGATGTCCTCGAAGGCGATTGTCCCGGTCAACGAAGTGTTTAAAAACGCGGGGATCCCCATGGATCCTAAGCAGTTTGTTCCGGCAGTGGCAGGCTACTACAGTGACGCTAACGGTCAGCTGATCTCCCAGCCGTTCAACAGCTCCACCCCGGTGCTGTACTACAACAAAGACGCCTTCAAAAAAGCCGGTCTTGATCCTGAGCAGCCGCCAAAAACCTGGCAGGATCTGGCGAAATACTCCGCTGCCCTGCGTAAAGCGGGCATGACCTGCGGTTACGCCAGCGGCTGGCAGGGCTGGATCCAGATTGAAAACTTCAGCGCCTGGCACGGTCTGCCGGTCGCCACGAAAAACAACGGCTTCGACGGCACTGATGCGGTGCTGGAATTCAACAAGCCGGTGCAGGTACGCCACATTGCCCTGCTGGAAGAGATGAATAAGAAGGGTGATTTCACTTACTTTGGTCGTAAAGACGAGTCCACCGCCAAGTTTTATAACGGCGACTGCGGCATCACCACGGCGTCTTCCGGCTCACTGGCCGATATCCGTAGCCATGCCAAATTTAACTACGGCGTCGGTATGATGCCGTACGATGCCACCGTGCCAAATGCCCCGCAAAACGCCATTATCGGCGGTGCCAGCCTGTGGGTCATGAAGAACAAAGATGCCGACACTTATAAAGGCGTGGCTAAATTCATGCAGTTCCTGGCCAAACCAGAAATTGCCGCGGAATGGCACCAGAAAACCGGCTATCTGCCGATTACCACCGCCGCGTATGAGCTGACCAAACAGCAGGGCTTCTACGACAAGAACCCCGGCGCTGACATTGCCACCCGTCAGATGCTGAATAAAGATCCACTGCCTTTCACTAAGGGAATGCGTCTGGGCAATATGCCTCAAATCCGTACCGTAGTGGATGAGGAGCTGGAAAGCGTCTGGACCGGCAAGAAAACCCCGCAGGCGGCTCTGGACAGCGCCGTTGAGCGTGGCAATCTGCTGCTGCGCCGTTTTGAACAGCAAACCCGATAGGATGTGTCGGGCGGGTCGTTGACCCGCCCGCCAGGGCCGGCCAGAACAACGGCTGGCCCCTGCAACGTTTTTCGCACGAGATAAACCGCTATGTCCCAACCCCGTCCCGTCTTTCGCGCGAAAGCGCTGCCCTACCTGCTGGTACTGCCTCAGCTGATCATCACCATCGTTTTTTTCCTCTGGCCCGCCGGGGAAGCACTGTGGTACTCGGTACAGAATGTCGATCCGTTTGGCATTTCCAGCACCTTTGTTGGCCTGGAAAATTTTACCCGCCTGTTCAGCGATGCTTATTACCTGGACTCGTTCTGGACCACCATCGTTTTCAGTAGCCTGGTTACCGTGATTGGGCTGGTGGTCTCCCTGTTGTTTGCCGCGATGGTCGACTATGTGCTGCGCCTTAAACGCTTTTACCAGACGCTGATGCTGCTGCCTTATGCGGTGGCTCCGGCGGTGGCAGCGGTGCTGTGGATGTTTCTGTTCAGTCCGGGCCTCGGTCTGATCACCCATTTCCTGGGGCTGATGGGGTACAGCTGGAACCACGCGCAAAACAGCGGCCAGGCGATGTTTCTGGTGGTGCTGGCGTCCATCTGGCAGCAGATGAGCTACAACTTCCTGTTCTTCTTTGCCGCCTTGCAGTCGATCCCCAAATCCCTGGTCGAAGCCGCAGCCATTGACGGGGCAGGGCCGGTGCGTCGTTTCTTCAGCCTGTCGCTGCCGCTGATCGCCCCCGTCGGCTTCTTCCTGGTGGTGGTTAACCTGGTGTATGCCTTCTTCGATACCTTCCCGGTGATCGATGCCGCCACGGGCGGCGGGCCGGTGCAGGCCACCACCACGCTGATTTATAAAATTTACCGCGAAGGCTTTGCCGGTCTGGATCTCTCCTCGTCATCGGCGCAGTCCGTGGTACTGATGGTGCTGGTGATTATTCTGACGGTGATCCAGTTCCGCTATGTCGAGAAAAAGGTGCGCTACCAATGATCGAAAACCGACGCGGGCTGGATATTTTCAGCCATACCCTGCTGGGCCTCGGTATCCTCACCGTGCTGTTCCCGCTGTATGTGGCGTTTATTGCCGCTACCCTCAGCACGGAGCAGGTGTTTCAGGTGCCGATGCCGCTGATCCCGGGTACCCATCTGTGGGAGAACATTGCCAGCATCTGGACCCACGGTGTCGGGCAAAACAGTGCGCCTTTCAGCACGCTGCTGATGAACAGCCTGTTTATGGCGCTGGCGATCACCACCGGCAAAATCACCGTTTCCATGCTGTCAGCATTTGCGCTGGTATGGTTCCGCTTCCCCCTGCGCAACCTGTTCTTCTGGATGATCTTTATCACGCTGATGCTGCCGGTTGAAGTGCGTATCTTTCCGACGGTGGATGTGATTGCCGACCTCAATATGCTCGACAGCTACAGTGGATTGACCCTGCCGCTGATGGCGTCTGCAACCGCGACGTTCCTGTTTCGCCAGTTCTTTATGACGCTGCCGGATGAACTGATGGAGGCGGCGCGTATTGATGGTGCCAGCCCGATGCGCTTCTTCTGGGACATCGTGCTGCCGCTGTCAAAAACCAATCTGGCGGCGCTGTTCGTGATCACCTTTATCTATGGCTGGAACCAGTACATGTGGCCGCTGCTGATTGTCAGCGACAGCAAACTGGGCACGGCCGTCGCGGGCATCCGCAGCATGATCGCCTCCGGCGATGCGGCAACCCAATGGAACCTGGTGATGGCAGCAATGATCCTCACGCTGATCCCACCGGTAGTGATTGTTTTAGTGATGCAGCGCGCCTTTGTTCGCGGTCTGGTTGAGAGTGAGAAATAACGATGGCAGGTGTAAGACTTCAGGCAGTAACCAAATCCTACGATGGCGTCACGCCGATTATCCAGCCGCTCGATGTCTCGATCCGCGACGGTGAATTTATGGTGATGGTCGGGCCCAGCGGCTGCGGGAAATCGACGCTGCTGCGTATGGTCGCCGGGCTGGAGCGCGTCACCAGCGGCGATATTTACATCGACACGCGGCGGGTGACCGAAGAGGAGCCGAAAGATCGCGGTATCGCCATGGTGTTCCAGAACTACGCGCTCTATCCGCATATGAGCGTGGAAGAGAATATGGCCTGGGGCCTGAAAATTCGCGGGATGGGTAAAGAACAGATCCGCCAGCGCGTGCTGGAGGCAGCACGCAGCCTGGAGCTTGAAGCGCTGCTGAAACGCCGCCCGCGTGAACTCTCCGGCGGCCAGCGCCAGCGCGTGGCAATGGGACGCGCTATCGTGCGGGAGCCAGCGGTGTTTCTGTTTGATGAGCCGCTGTCGAACCTTGATGCGCGTCTGCGCGTGCAGATGCGTCTTGAGCTGCAGCAGCTGCACCGCCGCCTGAACACGACCAGTCTTTACGTCACCCACGACCAGGTGGAGGCGATGACCCTGGCACAGCGCGTGATGGTGATGAATAAGGGCGTACTGGAGCAGCTGGGAACACCGGTTGAAATTTATGAGCGTCCGGCCACGCGCTTCGTTGCCAGTTTTATCGGTTCCCCGGCGATGAATCTGCTGGAAGGGCAGATGAATGCTGACGGTACACGCTTTACGCTCAGTGACAGTATGGCGCTGCCGCTGACAGTGCCGAAAGCAAAATGGGCGGACCGCCCGTTGACGATGGGGATCCGTCCGGAGCATATTGAACTCTCTACACAACAGGACGGCGGCATTCCGCTGGTGGTGGAGTTGCTGGAGATGCTGGGCGCGGATAACCTTGCCCACGGCCGCTGGGGTAAGAATAAAATGGTGGTACGCCTGCCGCACTCAGTGCGCCCTGAGAGGGGCAGCACGCTGTGGTTACAGGTTCCTCCGCAGGCGTTACACTTCTTTGATCATCATGGACAACGGATCGAATAATGAATAAAACCTGGCCATACCCGCCGATTGTCGCCCATCGCGGCGGCGGGAAACTGGCGCCGGAAAATACGCTGGCGGCCATCGATATCGGTGCGCAGCTGGGGCACCGGATGATTGAGTTTGACGTCAAACTGTCGCAGGACGACGCGATCTTCCTGCTGCATGACGATACCCTCGACCGCACCAGTAACGGCTGGGGTCTGGCGGGCGAACAGCCATGGGATAAGCTGGTGCAGCTGGATGCCGGCGGCTGGTTCAGTCATGCGTTCAGTGACGAACGCCTGCCGCTGCTGGCGGACGTGGCCGCGCGCTGCAGGCAGCATCAGATGATGGCGAATATCGAAATTAAACCGACCCCAGGGCTGGACGTGGACACCGGCCGGCGGGTGGCGCAGGCCGCCCGCGTGATGTGGCAAAACCAGGTGGCCCCGCTGCTCTCTTCTTTTTCATACCGGGCGCTGGAGGCCGCGCAGCAGGCGGCACCCGAGCTGCCGCGTGGCTTACTGCTCGACAGCTGGGACGAGAACTGGCTGGCAATGACGCAGGCGCTGGACTGTACGTCGATCCATCTCAATCATAAACTGCTGGATGAGGCGCGCGTCACTGTGCTGAAACAGGCGGGTCTGCGGGTTCTGGTTTATACCGTGAACAGGCCCGCGCGGGCGCGTGAGCTGTTGCAGTGGGGCGTGGACGCCATCTGCACCGATCGTATTGATATCATCGGGCCGGATTTTCGTTAACGAAAAGGGCGGGCCAGCGCTTCGGCCCGCCCCTGGAGAGAGGCTATTCCGGTGGTCCTCAGAGGACGGCTTTTTTTCCCGCTGCCCCTGTGGTGACTCTGTCAGAATCAATTCTGCTGCAACGGCTTCACTTGTCCATTGCTGGTGCGCTGGGCGGCGCTGTCGCGCTGCTCCTGCATTTTACGCTGCAAATCCTGCTGCTGGCGCTGCTGATCCTGCTGCAGCTTGAGCTTCTGCTGCGATTGCTGATTCTGCATATCCTGCTTCAGACGCTGAGTGCTCGGATTATACCCCTGTTGCTGGGGGTCATTGTTCGTGTTGCTGTTGTTATTCAACATGTTGGCCATGCCGGTTAACGGCAATGCTGCGACCATAATCACTAACCATTTCATTTTCATTTTACGTCCTCCGTGTTACTCCCTTAAGTGTAAGTCAGCTCTACGCCCTCCACTCCAGGAGTGCTCCTGATTTGCGTTAGCGTTAGCAATTCATCCATTTTTGTGTCTATTTATCAATGGCAAACATAACGTAAATATAATTAAAGGATGTAACAATGATGACACAAGCTATGCGGAAACGCCTGTCGTGGTCGCTGTTCGCCGGTTTACTGGTGTGGCAGGGGGCGGGAGCCGCGCCTGCGGTGCCACCCGTTTCCTACGGCGTCGGGGCAGATACTTTCCATCCGGTGAAGGCACAGCACGGCATGGTGGCCTCGGTAGATGCCACTGCGACGGAAGTGGGGGTGAAAATCCTTCAGCAGGGCGGTAACGCGGTTGATGCGGCCATTGCCGTCGGCTATGCGCTGGCGGTCACGCACCCGCAGGCGGGTAACCTCGGCGGCGGTGGCTTTATGCTGTTGCGCACCGCCTCCGGTAACACCACGTCCATTGATTTCCGTGAAATGGCCCCGGTGCGGGCCAGCCGCGACATGTTCCTGGACAATGCGGGGAATGCGGACAGCAAAAAATCCCTGACCTCTCATCTGGCCTCCGGCGTGCCGGGGACCGTCGCGGGCTTTTCACTGGCGAGCCAGAAATACGGCACCCTGCCGCTCAGTACCCTGATCCAGCCGGCGCTGACGCTGGCGCGCAAGGGCATTGTGGTGAATGAATCGCTGGCCGATGACCTGAATGTGTATGGCAAAGAGGTGCTGCTGGCACACCCGAACAGCAAAGCGATCTTCTTTAAAGCCGACGGTACGCCGTACCGGAAAGGAGATAAACTGGTACAGCGCAACCTGGCGCGTAGCCTTGAACTGATTGCGCAGCAGGGGCCGGATGCTTTTTACAAGGGAAAAATTGCCGATGAGATCGCGGGGGAGATGCAGCAGCACGGCGGCCTGATCAGCAAGGCTGACCTGGCAAATTATCAGGCGATCGAACGCAAGCCGATCAGTGGAACCTATCGTGGTTATCAGGTCTTCTCAATGCCGCCACCGTCTTCCGGCGGGATCCATATTGTGCAGATCCTTAATATTCTGGAAAACTTTGACCTGGCGAAAATGGGCTCTGGCAGTGCCGATGCCATGCAGGTGATGGCAGAAGCAGAAAAATATGCCTATGCCGATCGCTCCGAATATCTCGGTGACCCGGCGTTTGTTAAGGTGCCGTGGCAGGCCCTGACCAGCAAAGCCTATGCCTCTTCTCTGGCAAAGCAGATCGATCTGGCGAAAGCGCGGCCTTCCGCAGAGATCAAACCCGGCAAGCTGGCACCCTATGAAAGCAACCAGACCACACATTTCTCGGTGGTGGATAAAGACGGGAATGCAGTGGCGGTGACTTACACGCTGAACACCAACTTCGGCAGCGGTATTGTCGCGGGAAACAGCGGTATCCTGCTGAACAACGAAATGGACGATTTCTCAGCCAAACCGGGCACACCAAACGTTTACGGGCTGGTGGGCGGCGAAGCGAATGCGGTACAGCCGTACAAGCGTCCACTCTCTTCCATGTCTCCCACGATTATCGCTAAAGACGGGAAAACCTGGCTGGTGACTGGCAGCCCGGGCGGCAGCCGTATAATCACCACCGTGCTGCAGATGGTGGTCAACAGCATCGATTTCGGAATGAACGTTGCCGAAGCGACCAGTGCACCGCGCTTCCACCATCAGTGGCTGCCGGATCAACTGCGTGTAGAGAAAGGCTTCAGCCCGGACACGCTCAAACTGCTGAGTGAGAAAGGGCAGAATGTGAAAGTGATGTCGGCGATGGGCAGCACCCAGAGCATTATGCTGGGGCCGGACGGGATGCGTTACGGTGCGTCCGATCCGCGCACCATTGATGATTTAACCGCAGGGTATTGATGCGATGAGGGCGACCCTTTTATCCGGTCGCCCCGTTACCTCTCTCATGCCTGTCGTTTCTGTTGATGTGCTTCAAGCCGCTGATTAAACTGCGTTGGTGTCCAGCTTTCCTGCAGCGCCTGCGCCAGCAGCGACTGCTGGGTCTGGGGCACCAGGCCGCCAACCGGCGGGTCGCTATCCAGATTGGTTGGAAAGGAGTAGCCTTCCGCCGCTGCCGCGATCACCGCGCTGATTTTTTCCTCTGACATTCTGCGCAGGCGCAGCGCCGGGTAGAGATGCTGCAGTACCTTAATATGATTAACCTTTTCCATCGTTTTACCGAACGCGGACGACACCTGTAACAGGTTGGCAGTGCGGATATGGTCATGGGTATGGTTACTGCCAGCCGCATGGAACAGCGCCGGATTAAAGAACAACCCATCCCCTTTTTCCAGCGGGAGCTGGATGGCGTTACGCCGGAAGTATTCGATAAACGTTTCATCACGCCATGCCAGATATCCCCCCTGATACTGATGCGACCAGGGCAGCAGCTGGGTCGGGCCGGACTCCACCGGCATGTCGCTGTGCGCCACAGCCCCCTGCAGCGTCAGATACTGTGACAGGATCTGCAGCGGCAGTGGGAAACGCGCCACCTGTTCATTGCTCTGAAAACCAAGGTGATAATCCCGGTGCGGCTGCTGCGCTTTACCACCGGGGCGGACCTGATTGACCTGTGCGGTAAGGGTATAACCCGGGCCGACCCAGCTTTCGCAGATCAGCGCCAGCAGCGGGTTACAGTAGTAATCAATAAACGCATCGGCATCGCGCTCCGCCACCTTCTGTAGCGCATTCCAGATGCGCCCGTTATGGCCCGCTGCGGCAAAATGGTCGCCGCCGGTACTGTTTTCCGATTCACTCAGCAGGATCTGTTCAAACAACATGCTGCTGCGATCTACCGCCGCGATATCGCTGAACAGCCCTTTAACCACGAAGACGCCGGGGCCGGAGGAGAGCGCCCGGTGCAGTTCGCTGAGAACCGACTGGCGATCGCTGGCGGCAGCGTTTGCCAGCTCCTTATGCTGGTAAATCAGCACGTCCAGCTCGGCTTTATACGCCAGCGGGAAGTCTCTCAGCTGCGTGGTCTGCTCACAGACGGTGGCAAACTCATCCACCGACAGCTGTTTTTCAGTCAGGTAAAGTGTGTTCATTTTCCGCTCCTTACAGGGCCAGTTTATGCTGAGGTTGCAGCGCGCCGTCATCACCACAGCCCACCACGTTTTGATCGAAGTCGATGATCGCACCGGTCATCATCCCTGACTCTTCAGAGAGTAAAAATGCCACGCCGCGCGCCACTTCCCGGGGTTTCAGCAGGCGACCAAACGGCTGCGCACGCTCGGCTTTTTCCAGCCAGTCATCACCGGCCTGATGGTACTGTTTCTGAATATCATCCTCATGCGGCGTATCCATCCAGCCGATGTTCAGCCCGTTGACGCGGATGCGATTGCGCATCGCGCTGAAAGCGACATTTTTGGTCAGGGTCACCAGTGCCCCTTTCGAGGCCGCATAAGGCGTGAGGAAACTCTGTCCGCCATGGGAGGTCATGGTAATGATATTAACGATGCTGCCTTCAACATCGCTGGCAATCATCAGTTTGATTGCTGCCTGCATCAGGAAGAAAGGGGCACGGACGTTGACGGCGAAGATAGCGTCGAACAGCGCCGGGGAGGTGTCGATAATGGTGCCACGGTCGGACATGCCCGCGCAGTTAACCAGACCATGCAGTGTCCCGAAGTGCGTGGCGGCTTCTGCAATGACCCGTTCGCAGGCCTCGGGTTCGCTGATATCGGCAGTGACAAACCGGGCTTCACAGCCAAGTGCCCGGAGGGATTGCGCCTGGGCCATCCCGGCCTGCTGATTGCGGCCACAGAGAACCAGTCCGCGCGCTCCACGTTCTGCCAGTAAACGGCTGACGGCAGCACCCAGCCCCTGCGTACTGCCGGTGACCACATAAACCTGACCGTGAAACTGCTTCTCTAAGTTTAAACTCATGATTGTTATTCCTTTATTGTTAATTTTGCCGGTGCGATAAGCCTGAAAAAGAGCAGGAACACCTTATCACCAACATTTCATTAACAATACGCGTCAGGAACCTCAAAAAAACCTCAAAATCATCTCATGCTGCCTGCGACTGCTTGCTTAAGTCTGAAGCCATAAAATTGTATTTTTGCCTCATTTCGCTGCCAGTGGTGCTTATCAGCACGTTTATCCCTCACTTTTTCTTCTGTTTCCCCTACATTGTGGCGGCACAATACGCCATGTCGCCTGCGCCATGGAAACTGAGGAAGTCGTATTACAAGGAGTGTTATGAAGTACTCTGTGTGGGTCTTTACCGCTGTCGCGGCGTTGTATATTGCGGCATTTCCGGCTCTGGCTGACCCTCTTCGTGCGCCTGTGCCGCCATCGGTGCCGCTGTTAACGGCCTCCGTTCGCCCGGATGCGTTAATCATTCCGGTGACGATCCGTGGCAGGCTGTATCACTTTCTTCTGGATACCGGCATGAATACGCTGGTTGTGGATAATCTGCTGGCGAATGAGCTGACGCAGAAAGAACCCGCTGACCAGATCCCGCTGCTGTACCAGCAAACGCTGGCTGCCAGCATTCGTAGCGCGAGCGGCATTCTTCACCAGCAAGGGCTTCAGGTCTGGCGCCCGCTGGCGATTGGCATTGGCGATGCGGTGCTACCTGCTACCACCCCTTGGCTGGGAGCGGATCTCAGCGCGTTGACACAGGCGAACGGGGTTAATATAGACGGGATTGTCGGCATGGACGTGTTTCGTCAGTTTACCTGGCAGATGGATAACCTGACGCGGGAGCTTACCGTCTGGCAGCAGGAGCCGGGTGACCTGGATTATCCCGCCTGTGTGCCCTATCGCGACGGGGATGCCGCCGGGCCACAACTGGTACTGGACTACCATCAACGTCCGGTGCATATGACGCTCAATACCGGTAGCGACTACAGCTACATCGGCACGGAACTGATAAACGCCAGTCGTGAACGCCCGGAGAGTGCTGTTCTGACCGGTATCAACCAGCCTGCGCTGGGATTAGGCGGCGAAAGCGTGAGCGATGGCTACCTCCTGGGCGGCCTGCAATTTAACCAGTTACCGCTGGGTAACATGCTGGTGCGCGAGAATAAACAGGGGGCGCTGGGACTGGGGATGAACTTTCTGGTGCGTTTCGATCGTTACCTGTTTCTGCCCGATAAGATGCTGTTTTGCTACCGTGAGCAGCATTTTACCCGGGATGAGCCCGCTCCGCTGCGGGTGCTTGCCGTGCGCTTTTACGGCAAACGGGTTGAATTGTATTCCAATCCTGCCGACGCGTTACTCCCCTTTGGCCTGCAAAATGGGGATGCGCTGCTCAGAGTTAACGCCCGCCCGGTCAGGCCTGAAGAGATTCATGCGCTCCGCCACACGCTGGCTGATACGCCGGCAGGGCAGCTCACGCTGAAAATTGAGCGCCGCGGTAAAGTCAAAACCATCCACATCTGACGTGAAGCGGGGAGGGCAGAAGCGCTCCCCCGCGGGTTACGGCCGGAAGCGCGCCATAAAGAGGGCATCGACCAGCTCACCCTGACGTAACGCATAACGGCGGGCGCGGCCTTCCGTTTCAAAACCACAGCGTTGATAAAGTCCGATGGCTGCCTGATTGTCGGCAAAGACCGTCAGCTCAATGCGTTCAACGTTTAACCAGTTATCACACAAATCGATCAGGGTGCTCATCATGGCTTTGGCCACGCCCCGGCCACGATAGCGGACGTCCACGCCCAGGCCAAAAGTCGCGGTATGCCGGCGGCGGACGCGGGGGTTCACTTCCAGCGTGACCTGGCCTGCGACCACGTTGTCGATACAGGCGACCAGCATCTGCATGCCGTCCGGGACCGAAGCGAGACGTTCCTGCCACTTTTTCAGGGAAGGATGAGGAAGCTGTAGCGTATCGGCATAGGTTTCCGGCTGGCTGTAAAGCTGATGGAGGGCCAGCGCATCGTCGGGTACCACATGTCGTACGATAATCTCACTCATAGTCACTCTCCCTTAGGGTTGAATTCCCTTTTAAAATCAGGGTTTTTCAGCGGCAAATCAAGCAAAAAATAATCAGAAAATGGCTTTACAAGTGCGAATGATAATGATTATTATTGTCATGCGTTTTCAGGAGTACCTCCGGTACCGACTGGGAAAGCACGACATTGCTCACATTGCTTCAGTATTTCTTAGCCAGCTCGGGTGCTGGCTTTTTTTTGCCTGCAACCTACCCGCTTCCGCAATGCCCCTGTTTATTTCCTCGTTTTTAAATCGAATTTTTTGAACAGAGAAGACAATTTTCTCCGCTATCATCCACAGCGTCAGAGGTCCAGACTGTGTCAAAACGTTGAGGAGAATTGAATATGATTTACTTACGCAAAGCACAAGATCGCGGTCATGCTAATCATGGCTGGCTGGACAGCTACCACACCTTTTCTTTTGCCGATTATTACGATGCCAATTTTATGGGGTTCTCGGCACTGCGGGTGATTAACGAAGATGTTATCGATGGTGGTCAGGGGTTTGGTACGCACCCCCACAAGGATATGGAAATTCTGACCTATGTCCTGTCCGGTACTGTTGAGCATCAGGACAGCATGGGCAATAAAGAGCAGATCCCGGCGGGTGAGTTCCAGATTATGAGCGCCGGAACCGGCGTGCGTCACTCTGAGTACAACGCCACTAAAGACGTGCCGCTGCATCTGTACCAGATCTGGATTATCCCGGAAAAAACTGGCATTGAACCGCGTTACGCACAGCGTCGTTTTGACGATGTGCAGGGCCGCCAGCTGGTGCTCTCGCCGGATGCCCGCGACGGTTCACTGAAGGTGTTCCAGGATATGACGCTGTCGCGCTGGGCGCTGACATCCGGTGAGCAGGGTAGCGTAGATGTGGAAGAGGGGCGTCGCATCTGGATCCAGGTGGTGAAAGGGGATGTTACCGTGAACGGCGAGGCGGCGACCACCTCTGACGCTTTTGCTGTCTGGGATGAAAAGTCCTTAAATATCAAAGCCAGCAGCGATGCTGAGATCCTGCTGTTCGACCTGCCACCGGTTTAATGACAACCCGTGTCACACTTTAAGGGGCGAGACAATCGCCCCTTTGTCGTTTTTCCCCTTATTTTTGTTACACTCAGCATAATTCTGTCCCCACTAGCTGAAGTCTGATGAAGAAAAAAAGACCGGTACTACAGGATGTTGCCGATCGCATCGGTATCACCAAAATGACCGTCAGCCGCTATCTGCGTCATCCCGATCAGGTCTCTGCCGCGCTGCAGGGCAAGATTGCGGCTGCGTTAGATGAGTTGGGTTATATCCCAAATCGCGCACCTGACATGCTCTCCAACGCCACCAGTCGGGCGATTGGCGTATTGCTTCCCTCGCTGACCAATCAGGTATTTGCTGATGTGCTGCGTGGGATTGAAGCGGTCACCGATACGGCGGGTTATCAGACGCTGGTAGGGCATTTCGGTTACAGCGCCGAAAAAGAAGAGCTACAGCTGCGTTCGCTCTTGGGCTGGAATATCGACGGGCTGATCCTTACCGAACGCACCCATACGGCGGCCAGCCTGCGAATGATCGAAACGGCCGGTATCCCGGTGATAGAGATGATGGACTCTGTCTCGCCCTGTCTGGATATGGCGGTCGGCTTTGATAATGTTGAGGCGGCCCGGCAGATGACCCACGCCATTCTGCAAAGAGGGCACCGCCATACCGTCTATCTGGGGGCGCGACTTGATGAGCGAACGCTGCAGAAAGAGCAGGGTTATCGTCTGGCGATGATCGAAGCCGGCCTGGAACCCCGGAGCGTGATGATGGAGGCAGCATCATCATTCTCTGCCGGAGCGATGCTGATGTGTGAGGCGCAGAAACGCTACCCTCTCACCGATAGCCTGTTCTGCACCAACGATGATCTGGCCGTTGGCGCGATGTTTGAGTGTCAGCGCCAGGGATTACAGGTGCCGCAGCAGATGGCCATTGCCGGCTTTCACGGTCATGATATTGCCCATGTGGTCAATCCGCCGCTGGCCACAGTGCAGACGCCCCGTGAGCAGATGGGGCAGGCGTCCGCCACGCTGCTGCTGGCACGTATTCGCGGTGACGTCGCGGGCCCGTCCCCGGTGGATGTCGGCTTTACTATCCTGCTCGGCGGCAGTATCTGATACCCGGCGGGCACACCGTTGCCCGCTCCTGACTTGTCCCTTTGTGCCACCTCCTGTCTGAATCTGCTGTTTTTTTGAAGCACCTCACATTTACCAGCTTTTTCCGCCGTGGCTGTTGCCATAATCCATACACATCCAGACAATGTTACCGATAACAAATTAACTGACTCATCTGCTACCTCTCTGCCGGAGCCACAATAATGACCACTCATTCAACGCCTAATCACGTCTTTGTACTGATGGGTGTATCCGGAAGCGGCAAGTCTGCCGTTGCCAATGCCGTTGCGCATCAGCTTAACGCTGCTTTCCTCGATGGCGACTTCCTGCACCCGCGTGCCAACATTGAAAAAATGTCGGCCGGCCATCCGCTGAATGATGATGACCGCCGCCCGTGGCTGGAGTCGATCAACGATGCCGCGTTCGCCATGCAGCGCACTAACGATGTTTCACTGATCGTCTGTTCGGCGCTGAAAAAAAGTTATCGCGATATTTTGCGTAAGGGTAATAACAACCTCTCATTCGTTTATCTCAAAGGTGACTTCGATACCATTGAGTCGCGTCTGCGCGCGCGCAAAGGGCACTTCTTTAAGCCGCAAATGCTGGTGACTCAGTTTGCCACGCTGGAAGAGCCGGGCAGTGATGAGCACGATGTTCTGGTTGTTGATATTAATCAGTCCCTTGATGAGGTTGTCGCGGCAACGCTGAAAACTATTGACGGCGCGACAGTGAAAACTAAGTAGGGTGTCATGAGTACTGCAACACTGGTATTAACGGCGGCAGGGTCGGTTCTGCTGCTGCTTTTTTTAGTGATGAAGGCGAGGATGCACGCCTTTGTTGCGCTGATGTTAGTCTCTATCGGGGCGGGCCTGTTTTCCGGGATGCCGCTGGATAAAATTGCCACAACGATGGAAAAGGGCATGGGCGGCACGCTCGGATTCCTGGCGATTGTGGTGGCGCTGGGGGCGATGTTCGGCAAGATCCTGCATGAAACCGGCGCGGTCGACCAGATTGCCATCCGCATGCTGAAAACCTTTGGCGAAAGCCGCGCGCATTATGCAATGGGGATCGCCGGGCTGATTTGTGCGCTGCCGCTGTTTTTCGAAGTGGCGGTGGTGCTACTGATAAGCATTGCCTTTGCGGTAGCACGCCGTACCGGCGATAACCTGGTGAAGCTGGTGATCCCGCTGTTCGCCGGCGTTGCGGCGGCAGCGGCCTTCCTGCTGCCTGGGCCTGCACCGATGCTGCTGGCGTCCCAGATGCATGCTGATTTTGGCTGGATGATCCTGCTGGGCCTCTGCGCGGCGATCCCGGGGATGTTGATTGCCGGGCCGCTGTTTGGCCGTTTTATCAGCCAGCACGTGACCTTTGGCGTTCCGGCAGAGGGCGATCATCCCGAATTCGATGAGAGCAAGCTGCCCTCCTTTGGTTTCAGTCTGTCGCTGATCCTGTTCCCGCTGCTGCTGGTGGGCCTGAAAACCATCGGTGCGCGATTTACCGCACCGGGCTCGACGCTGTACGAGTGGCTGGAGTTTATCGGCCATCCGTTTACCGCGATCCTGCTGGCCTGCCTGGTCGCCATTTATGGCCTGGCCTACCGACAGGGCATGGACAAAGAACGCGTCATGGAGATCTGCGGCGCAGCGCTCCAGCCGGCGGGGATTATTCTGCTGGTCATTGGGGCCGGAGGGGTATTCAAGCAGGTGCTGGTGGATTCCGGCGTTGGCCCGGCACTGGGTAATGCGTTAACGGGTGCCGGTTTACCGGTGGCGCTGGCCTGCTTTGTGCTGGCGGGCGCGGTGCGTATTATTCAGGGCTCGGCTACCGTCGCCTGTCTGACCGCCGTCGGGCTGATTATGCCGGTGATCGAGCCGCTGCACTATTCCGGCGCGCAGATGGCCGCGCTGTCGATCTGCATTGCCGGGGGCTCCATTATCTGCAGCCACGTTAACGACGCTGGTTTCTGGTTGTTTGGCCGTTTTACCGGGGCAACCGAAGCGCAGACGCTGAAGACCTGGACGCTGATGGAAACGATCCTCGGCACCGTCGGCGCGATTATCGGAATGATCGCCTTCGAACTGTTGTCGTAGGAGATACTGCGGGCGGACCGTCTTTTGAGGTCCACCCGCCACCCTCAGAGTTTCAAATACGTCCGTATCCCATCCAGAAACATCTGCGTCGCCAGCATAATCAGAATCAGCCCCATCAGTCGTTCCAGCGCATTCACCCCTTTGTCCCCCAGCAGTCTTAAGAACAGTCCCGACAGCAACAGGATCACTACGGTCAGCCCCCAGGCGATCAGCAGCGCCCCAACCAGATGGCCCATATTGCTTGGGTACTGATGCGACAGCAGCATCAGTGTGGCAAGAAGTGAAGGTCCGGCGACCAGCGGGATGGCCAGTGGTACCAGAAAGGGTTCTTCTCCCGCAGAAAGCCCGGTACTGCTGCTCTCCTGCGAAGGGAAAATCATCTTAATGGCGATCAGGAACAGGATGATGCCGCCCGAGATCGACACGGTTTCCGTCCGCAGATTGAGGAAGGCGAGAATTTTTTCCCCGGCGAACAGAAACAGCAGCATGATGAACAGCGCGATCAGCATTTCGCGCATTAGCACCACCCTACGACGTTTCGGCTCCAGATGTTTTAAAACCGACATAAAAATCGGCAAATTGCCCAGCGGATCCATAATCAGCAACAATAATATCGTCGCGGAGATCATTTCAGTCATCGTTGTTGTTCTCGTTATTAATCAATGTCGCTACGTTATAAGCAGCGCTGCTAAAAAAAACCATCTAATCGATTTAATTCACTTGCCACTTTTGCTGCACCTTGTAAGGTTTAGCAATCATATTGTTTTAACTCTAACAGGTCAGGCGTCACTGTCGTAGCCAGTTTGCTTACTGCCAGCACACCGCAGCCGGAGCGTACAGTTGTACGTGAGGATGACGGGCACTGCCGGGGGTGGAAATGGCCGGTACGGGGACCCGGGATAAAGGTAAAGATGAAGACGGTTGGATTAGTAGGTTGGCGTGGGATGGTGGGCTCGGTACTGATGCAACGCATGAGTGAAGAGCGCGATTTTGATGTGATCCGTCCGGTATTCTTCTCAACGTCTCAGCACGGTCAGGCGGCCCCGGCCTTCGCGGGCCAGTCGGCTGGCACGCTGCAGGATGCCTTTGATATCGACGCGCTGAAAGCGCTGGATATTATCATTACCTGCCAGGGCGGGGACTACACCAGCGACATTTACCCTAAGCTGCGTGCGGCGGGCTGGAACGGTTACTGGATTGATGCTGCCTCAACGCTGCGTATGAAAGATGACGCCATCATCATCCTTGACCCGGTTAACCACAAGGTGATCCATGACGGTCTGAACAACGGTATCAAAACGTTTGTCGGCGGTAACTGTACCGTCAGCCTGATGCTGATGTCGCTGGGCGGCCTGTTTGAAAACAACCTGGTGGAGTGGGTGTCGGTGGCCACGTATCAGGCGGCTTCCGGCGGCGGCGCACGTCATATGCGTGAGCTGCTGACCCAGATGGGCATGTTGCATAATCATGTGGCGAAGGAGCTGCAGGATCCGGCCTCGGCCATCCTCGACATCGAGCGTAAAGTGACGGAGTTGAGCCGTGCAGGCGTGCTGCCAACCGATAACTTTGGCGTTCCGCTGGCGGGCAGTCTGATCCCGTGGATCGACAAGCAGCTGGATAACGGCCAGACGCGCGAAGAGTGGAAAGGTCAGGCCGAAACCAACAAAATCCTGCGCACCAGCAGCGTGATCCCGGTTGACGGTCTCTGCGTCCGTGTCGGCGCGCTGCGCTGTCACAGCCAGGCCTTTACACTGAAGCTGAAAAAAGACGTACCGCTCACCGACATTGAGCAGATGCTGGCCGCGCACAATGAATGGGTAAACGTGGTGCCAAACGACCGCGAGATTTCCATGCGTGAACTGACCCCGGCTGCCGTGACCGGCACACTGAACACGCCGGTTGGGCGTCTGCGCAAGCTCAATATGGGGCCGGACTACCTTTCTGCCTTTACCGTGGGCGATCAGTTGCTGTGGGGGGCTGCAGAACCGCTGCGCCGGATGTTGCGCCTTCTGGTGGCATAATATCCTTCCTGTTCCCCCGCCAGGGGCGGGGGACATGTCAGCCTGTTTCTGTGTGCATCGCCATTTTTCACGATTATTAGCCGTACCTGCCCTTTTTTTTAACTGGCGATCCTTCCCGCCAGATTTCAGCACCTCTTAACCCCTGCGGCCTGGCTGCGAGCGGGTCTAAGAAGGTTCTGATGCTCCTGCCTCATGCCTTTACAGCAGTAAACTTTGATCTAAACGAAATATATTTACGCTTTCGTCCATGGCTATTGTTTTCCCCTGGCTATGCTTAAAACGTATCTGCCCCTAAAACATTTTGAGTTTTCGATACGCTATTTCTTGCACGCTGCGGTGGTTTTTTTCCAGTGGAGGGTTTCCTGCCGGTCAGCGTGCGTTGAGCTCAATGAAGAGCAGTGCACTGGCCATGACCCTTCAATGGAGGCCGCCAGTCGCCTGCCACTCATCACGGGAAGAAAGTCATGTCAGAGCTTATGGATCGTCATGCAATTAACGCGTTAGTCTCAGGTCATTTTGCTGACCCCTTTTCACTCCTGGGTATGCATAAGACTGATAAGGGTTTAGAGGTACGCGCCCTGCTACCTGATGCGAGCGAAGTCTGGGTGATCGAAACCAGCACGGGGAATAAATGTGTGCAGCTGGAGTCCCTGGACGCCAGGGGTTTTTTTCATGGGGTGATCCCAAAACGTAAGAACCCGTTTCGCTATCAACTGGCTGTCACCTGGCACGGCCAGCAAAATCTCATTGATGATGCGTACCGTTTTGGCCCGCTTTTACCGGAAATGGACAGCTGGCTGCTGGCCGAGGGGACTCATCTGCGCCCCTATGAAACCATGGGCGCCCACGCAGACGTTATTGATGGGGTTATCGGCACGCGCTTTGCCGTCTGGGCGCCAAACGCGCAGCGCGTGTCTGTGGTCGGAGAATTTAACTACTGGGATGGCCGTCGGCATCCCATGCGCCTGCGTCGTGAAATCGGCGTATGGGAGCTGTTTATCCCGGCGGCCCGCCCCGGTCAGCTGTATAAATTTGAAATTATCGATAAAGACGGTCAGCTGAGATTAAAAGCTGACCCTTACGCCTTTGAGGCGCAGATGCGTCCGCAGACGGCGTCGATGATTTGTGGTATCCCGGAAAAGACCACCCTGTCACCGGAGCGCCAGCGTGCCAATGGCTTTGATGCGCC
The DNA here is from genome assembly GCF_019844095.1 of Erwinia persicina. Classification (NCBI taxonomy): domain Bacteria; kingdom Pseudomonadati; phylum Pseudomonadota; class Gammaproteobacteria; order Enterobacterales; family Erwiniaceae; genus Erwinia; species Erwinia persicina. The sequence goes on from NZ_CP082141.1 coordinate 301,143, forward strand.
GATCTCCATTTATGAAGTTCACCTGGGATCCTGGCGTCGTCATACGGATAACCACTTCTGGCTGAGTTATAAAGAGCTGGCAGAGCAGCTGGTGCCTTACGCCAAAGAGATGGGCTTTACCCATCTGGAGTTGCTGCCGATCAATGAGCACCCCTTTGACGGCAGTTGGGGCTATCAGCCGCTGGGGATGTATGCCCCGACGCGGCGTTTCGGTACCCGCGACGATTTCCGCGCCTTTATCACCGCTGCCCATAATGCCGGGCTTAATGTGCTGCTGGACTGGGTTCCCGGTCATTTCCCTTCCGATGACTTTGGTCTGGCGAAGTTTGACGGCACGGAGCTGTACGAACATGGGGATCCGCGCGAGGGCTTCCATCAGGACTGGAACACGCTGATTTATAATTTTGGCCGTCGTGAGGTGAGTAACTATCTCGCCGGCAATGCACTGTACTGGATCGAGCGTTTTGGCATTGACGGGCTGCGGGTGGATGCGGTTGCTTCGATGATCTACCGTGACTACAGCCGCGCCGAAGGCGAGTGGGTGCCTAACCATTTGGGGGGGCGCGAGAATCTGGAGGCGATCTCCTTCCTGCGTTACACCAACCGGACCCTCGGCCATGCCGCACCGGGTTCCATCACCGTGGCCGAAGAGTCGACTGACTTTGATGGCGTATCGCGGCCGCCGGAAATGGGCGGGCTGGGCTTCTGGTTCAAATGGAACCTCGGCTGGATGCACGACACGCTTGATTACATGAAGCTGGATCCGATCCATCGCCGTCATCACCACAATCTGATGACCTTCGGCATGCTTTACAACTACACCGAAAACTTCGTCCTGCCGCTGTCGCACGATGAAGTCGTACACGGAAAACGTTCGATTCTTGACCGGATGCCGGGTGATGCCTGGCAGAAGTTTGCCAACCTGCGCGCTTACTACGGCTGGATGTTTGGATTCCCCGGGAAGAAGCTGTTGTTTATGGGTAATGAGTTTGCCCAGGGCAAAGAGTGGAACCACGATACCAGCCTCGACTGGCATCTGCTGGAAGGGGAAGACAACTGGCACAACGGCGTACAGCGTCTGGTGCGGGATCTGAACCACACTTACCGGGCGCATACGCCGCTCTACCAGCAGGACTTCGATCCGGCAGGATTTGAGTGGCTGGTCGTGGATGATTTCGATAACTCGGTGTTTGTCTTTATCCGCCGTGACCGCGACGGTAATGAGCTGATTGTCGCCAGTAACTTTACGCCGGTGCCCCGCTATGACTACCGCTTTGGCGTGTCCGGTGCCGGACGCTGGCGCGAAGTGCTGAACACGGATTCAGGTCACTATCACGGCGGCAACAACGGTAACCTCGGCACGGTCAGTACCGACGACTGGGGCAGCCATAACCGTAGCCACTCACTGAGTCTGACGCTGCCCGCTCTGTCTACGTTGTGGCTGGTGCGGGAGGCGGAATGACACCGTTACGGGAGGGGCTTCCAGCACCACGCGGTGCCAGCTATGACGGCAAAGGCGTGAACTTTACGCTGTTCTCCCAGCATGCGGAACGCGTCGAGCTGTGCCTGTTTGATGCCAGCGGTGTGGAAACACGCGTGGATCTTCCCGCACGAAGTGGTGATATCTGGCACGGCTATCTTCCCGCCTGTAAACCCGGGCAGCGGTATGGCTACCGCGTCCACGGCCCGTGGCAGCCCCGGCAGGGCCAGCGTTTTAATCCGGCCAAACTGCTGCTCGACCCCTGCGCACATGACGTGGAGGGCGAAGTGACCGACGACCCGTGCTTCCAGTCTGGCGGGGAGCAGCCCGATGCGACTGACAGCGGGCCACGGGCGCCGAAAGGGGTGGTGCGGGCCGATGATTTTGACTGGGGAGACGATGTTGCCCCCCGCGTGCCCTGGGGCAGCACCGTGATTTATGAGGCCCACGTGCGCGGCCTGACCAAACAGCATCCGGACATTCCGGAAGCCCTGCGTGGTACCTATGCGGCACTCGGGCATCCGGTGATGATCGACTACTTCCAGCGTCTGGGGATCACCAGCCTGGAGTTGCTGCCCGTCGCCTGCTTCGCCAGTGAACCCCGGCTGCTAAGGATGGGCCTGAGTAATTACTGGGGGTATAACCCGCTGGCCTGCTATGCGCTGGAGGGGCGTTATGCGTCCTGTGAGGAGAACCCGCGTCAGGAGTTCCAGCAGGCGGTGAAGGCACTGCATCAGGCGGGGATTGAGGTGATCCTCGATGTGGTGTTTAACCACACGGCCGAACTGGAAGAGGACGGCCCCACGCTGTCCATGCGGGGCATCGACAACCAGAGCTACTACTGGCTGGACGGCCAGGGTGGCTATCAAAACTGGACGGGCTGCGGCAATACGCAAAATCTCAGCCATCCGCAGGTCATGGCGTGGATGCTCGACTGCCTGCGTTACTGGGTCGAGGAGTGCCATGTTGATGGTTTTCGCTTTGACCTGGCCACCGTACTGGGGCGCACGCCGGACTATCAGCAGAACGCGCCGTTGTTTCAGGCCATTGCTGCGGATCCGCTACTGTCTGCCTGCAAGCTGATTGCCGAGCCCTGGGATATCGGCCCCGGCGGCTATCAGGTGGGCAACTTTCCGCCTCCGTTTGCCGAGTGGAATGACCATTTCCGCGATACCGCGCGGCGCTACTGGCTGCACGGTGAGATGACCAACGGTGACTTTGCGCGGCGCTTCGCCGGTTCGAGCGATGTGTTCGACCGCAACGGTCGCCTGCCTTCAGGCAGCATCAATTTAGTGACCGCTCACGACGGTTTCACGCTTCGCGATGTGGTGAGTTTTGAGCGTAAACACAATGAGGCCAACGGCGAAGATAACCGTGATGGCAGCAGCAACAACTTCAGCCATAACCACGGTGTGGAAGGACTAAATGCGCCGCTGCTGGTGGTGGAACACCGCCGCCGCAGCGTTCATGCCCTGCTGACCACACTGCTGTTGTCGCAGGGCACGCCGATGCTGCTGGCCGGGGATGAACACGGTCACAGCCAGCACGGAAATAATAATGCGTACTGCCAGGATAACCCGCTGACATGGTTCGACTGGCAGCAGCACGATCGCGGGCTGTTTGCTTTCACCGCCGCCCTGATCCATCTGCGTCGCCGTATTCCGGCGCTGCAGAGCGATCGCTGGTGGCAGGAGGGGGATGGCAATGTTGAGTGGCTGAACGACCAGGGACAGCCGCTGACGACTGCGCAGTGGGAACAGGGGGCACATCGGTTACAGGTCAGGCTTTCACAGCACTGGCTGATAACGATCAACGCCACCGAAGACGTGTATGACCTGGTATTACCTGAAGGGCAATGGCACGCCATACCTCCCTTCGCCGGGGATGATAACCCGATCCTGTCAACTGTCTGGCATGGGGCAGCACACGGAGTGTGTGTGTTCCAGGAACAATCATAATAGGAATCAGACATGGCCAAATTAGATAAGAACGACCCTGTAATGCTGGCAAGGCAATTACCGACTCAAACGGTGGCGTTGATCCTCGCGGGTGGCCGCGGTACGCGTCTGAAAGATCTCACCGCCAAGCGCGCCAAACCTGCCGTCCATTTTGGTGGGAAGTTTCGCATTATCGACTTTGCGCTGTCGAACTGTCTGAATTCCGGTATCCGGCGGATTGCGGTCATCACGCAATACCAGTCACATACGCTGGTACAACATATTCAGCGAGGCTGGTCATTCCTCAACGAAGAGATGAACGAATTTGTCGATCTGCTACCCGCCCAGCAGCGCCTCTCCACCGATCACTGGTATCGCGGCACCGCGGATGCCGTTACGCAGAACCTCGATATTATTCGTCGCTATCGCGCGCAGTACATCGTGATCCTGGCCGGTGATCACATCTACAAGATGGACTATTCGCGCATGCTGATTGACCACGTGGAGAATGGCGCACGCTGTACGATTGCCTGCCTGCCTGTGCCGCTGGAGGAAGCCAGCGCCTTCGGCGTGATGAAGGTGGATGAGGACAACAAGGTGGTGGAGTTCCTTGAGAAACCGGAGCAACCGCCCGCGATGCCCGGTGACAGTAGCCGTGCGTTAGCCAGCATGGGTATTTATGTTTTTGATGCCGAATATCTTTTTGGCCTGCTGGAAGAGGATCAGGAACTGCCGCAGTCGAGCCATGACTTTGGCAAAGATCTGTTGCCCAAAATCGTGGCCAGTGGCGAAGCACTGGCCCACTCGTTCAGCCTCTCCTGCGTGCAGCATGATGAGACAGCGGAGCCTTACTGGCGGGATGTCGGGACGCTGGAAGCATACTGGAAAGCCAACCTGGATCTCGCCTCGGTGATGCCGGAACTGGACATGTATGACAGTACCTGGCCAATCCGCACCCATATGGAACCGCTGCCGCCCGCTAAGTTTGTGCAGGATCGCTCGGGTAGCCATGGTATGACAATGAATTCACTGGTGTCAGGGGGCTGCATTATCTCTGGTTCCGTGGTGGTGAACTCGGTGCTGTTCTCCCGGGTTCGAATTAACTCCTTCTGCAATATTGAGTCATCGGTTTTACTGCCAGACGTTGAGGTGGGTCGTTCCTGCCGCCTGAGACGTTGTGTGATAGATCGGGCCTGCGTACTGCCAGAAGGAACGGTAATTGGTGAAAACCCGGATGACGATGCCCGGCGCTTCCACCGATCGGAAGAAGGGATCGTTCTTGTCACAAGGACAATGCTGGCGAAGCTTGGCTGGCGTTAATCAGACGCAATAACACGTCAATATGACTGTACCCGAGCGATGCAGCTAAGACTGATGCAGTTTGAGTTGCTCAGGGTATATGAAAAGGAGCCGATAATGCAGGTGCTACACGTCTGTTCAGAAATTTTCCCGCTGCTAAAAACCGGCGGACTTGCTGATGTTATTGGGGCATTACCGGCGGCGCAAATTGCAGAAGGGACGGATACCCGGGTGTTACTGCCCGGATTCCCGGCGCTGACTAAAGCCATCACTGATATTCAGGTGGTGGCGAAGCTGCAAACCTTTGCTGGCGATGTCGAGTTACATTTTGGTCATTTTGGTGGTGTTGGGATTTATTTGATCGATGCGCCGGGTCTGTACAATCGTCCCGGCAGCCCGTATCACGATGAATCGCAGTATGCTTACCCCGATAACCATATACGATTTGCCCTGCTGGGGTGGGTCGCCTGTGAGCTGGGCTGTGGGCTGGATGACTGGTGGCGACCGGATATTGTTCACGCGCATGACTGGCACGCGGGCCTTGCCTGCGCCTACCTGGCCGCGCGTGGGCGTCCGGCGAAATCGGTGTTTACGGTGCATAACCTGGCCTATCAGGGGCTGTTTGATGCCAGGCATCTGGATTTGCTGCAGATCCCATCGTCATTTTTCAGCATGCACGGTCTGGAATTCTACGGTCAGATTTCATTCCTTAAGGCCGGACTGTTTTATGCCGATCATATCACCGCGGTCAGCCCAACATACGCGCGTGAGATCACCCTGCCGGAGTATGGCTATGGCATGGAGGATCTGCTTAAACAGCGCCAGCTGGAGGGAAGGCTGACCGGGGTTCTCAACGGTGTCGATCCGGCGATCTGGGATCCCGAGCACGATCTGCTGCTGAATGCACGTTACAACCGTGATGTGCTGGATGCCAAGCTGGAGAACAAAAGGCAGTTGCAGATCACCATGGGGCTGAACGTTGACGATAAAGCGCCGGTCTTTGCCGTGGTTAGCCGCTTAACGAAACAGAAGGGGCTGGATCTGGTGCTGGAAGCCCTGCCGGGCTTACTGGAGCAGGGCGGTCAGCTGGTTCTACTGGGGGCAGGGGATGCCGAGCTGCAGCAGGGGTTCCTGGCCGCAGCGGCAGAGTATCCGGGTCAGGTTGGGGTGCAGATTGGCTATCACGAAGCGTTCTCGCACCGCATTATCGGCGGTGCTGATGTGATTATGGTGCCGAGCCGGTTTGAGCCGTGCGGGCTGACGCAGCTCTATGGATTGAAATACGGCACGCTGCCCTTAGTGCGGCGTACGGGAGGACTGGCGGATACGGTAAATGACAGCTCGCTGGAAAACCTGGCCGACGGTATCGCCAGTGGGTTTGCTTTTGAAGACAGCAATGCCTGGTCGTTATTGCGTGCTATACGACGTGCTTTTGTTCTCTGGTCCCGTCCTTCGTTGTGGCGTTATGTTCAGCGTCAGGCAATGGGGATGGATTTTAGCTGGCAGGTGGCTGCAGTGGCCTACCGCGATCTCTATCAACGTTTGTTGTAACCAGAAAATGGGAAATTGATATGAACGCACCGTTCTCCTATGCCTCACCGACGCTCAGTGTCGACGCACTCAAGCACTCGATCGCCTATAAGCTGATGTTCACCATTGGTAAAGACCCGTCAATTGCCAATAAGCATGAATGGCTGAACGCCACCCTGCTGGCCGTTCGTGACCGTATGGTCGAGCGCTGGCTGCGCTCAAACCGCGCGCAGCTTTCACAGGATGTACGCCAGGTCTATTACCTGTCGATGGAGTTTCTGGTGGGCCGCACGCTCTCTAATGCGCTGCTGGCGATGGGGATCTATGACGACGCCCGCTCGGCCCTGGAAGAGATGGGGTTTGATCTCGAAGAGCTGATCGAAGAGGAGAGCGACCCGGGATTAGGGAATGGCGGCCTCGGTCGTCTGGCCGCCTGTTTCCTGGATTCACTCGCCACGCTCGGCCTGCCCGGTCGCGGCTACGGTATCCGCTACGAATACGGGATGTTTAAGCAGAATATCGTTGACGGGCGTCAGGCCGAGTCACCGGACTACTGGCTGGAATACGGTAATCCGTGGGAGTTTCAGCGTTTTAATACCCGTTATAAAGTACGCTTCGGCGGCCGCATCCAGCAGGAGGGCAGCCGCGCCCGCTGGGTAGAAACCGAAGAGGTGCTGGCCACCGCCTATGACCAGATTATTCCCGGCTACGATACGGATGCCACCAACACCCTGAGACTGTGGGGGGCGCAGGCGAGTAATGAGATCAATCTGGGGAAATTTAACCAGGGCGACTATTTTGCCGCGGTCGAAGATAAAAACCACTCTGAAAACGTGTCGCGGGTGCTTTATCCCGATGATTCAACCTACTCCGGGCGGGAGTTACGCCTGCGACAGGAGTATTTCCTTGTGTCGGCGACGGTCCAGGATATTCTCCATCGCCACTGGGCCATGCATCAGACCTTCGATAACCTGGCCGATAAAATTGCGCTGCATCTTAACGATACGCACCCGGTACTGGCGATCCCTGAGCTGATGCGTGTGTTGATCGACGAGAACAAGTTTACCTGGGACGATGCCTTTGAAATTACCTGCCAGGTGTTCTCCTACACTAACCACACGTTGATGCAGGAAGCGCTGGAAACCTGGCCGGTGGACATGATCGGCAAAATTCTGCCGCGACATCTGCAAATCATTTTTGATATCAACGACTACTTCCTGAAAACGATCCAGGAATACTATCCTGATGACTGGGAGCTGCTGTCGCGTATCTCAATTATTGATGAGAACAATGGCCGCCGTATTCGTATGGCCTGGCTGGCGGTGGTGGTCAGTCACAAGGTGAATGGCGTATCAGAGCTTCACTCCAACCTGATGGTGCAGTCGCTGTTCGCTGATTTTGCCAAACTGTTCCCTGGCCGTTTCTGCAATAAAACCAACGGCGTCACGCCACGTCGCTGGCTGGCACTGGCGAATCCGGCGCTGTCCGACGTACTTGATGAAGCGATTGGCCGTAACTGGCGTACCGAACTGAGTCAGCTGGGCGAACTTGAGCAGCATATTGATTACCCGGAGTTTATCAAGCAGGTCAGCAGTGCCAAGCTGGTGAATAAAAAGCGCCTGGCTGCCTGGGTAAGCCAGAAAATGGATATCGTCATCGATCCGCGCGCCATGTTTGACGTGCAGATCAAGCGTATTCATGAATACAAACGTCAGCTCCTGAATGTGCTGCACGTGATCACCCGTTACAACCGTATCAAAGCCGATCCAACCGCCGACTGGGTGCCTCGCGTGAATATTTTCGCCGGGAAAGCCGCGTCAGCCTACTTTATGGCGAAGCATATTATTCATTTGATTAACGATGTGGCGCAGGTGATCAATAACGATCCACAGGTGAAAAATAAGCTCAAAGTGGTGTTTATTCCTAACTACGGTGTCAGCCTGGCGCAGATCATTATCCCGGCGGCAGACCTCTCTGAGCAGATCTCGCTGGCGGGGACGGAAGCTTCTGGCACCAGTAATATGAAGTTCGCTCTGAACGGCGCGCTGACCATTGGTACGCTGGACGGTGCGAACGTGGAGATGCAGGAGCACGTTGGGGAAGAGAATATCTTTATCTTCGGCAACACCACTCCGCAGGTGGAGCAGTTACGCAACAATGGTTATAACGGGCGTGACTTTTATGAAAAAGATGCTGAACTTCACCTGGCCCTGACGCAAATTGCCACCGGTTTATTCAGCCCGCAGGAGCCCGGACGCTACCGCAATATCTTTGATTCCCTGGTCAGTCTGGGCGACCACTATCAACTGCTGGCCGACTACCGTAGCTATGTGGATACGCAAGACAAGGTCGATAAGTTGTATCGTAATCAGGAAGAGTGGACGCGCTGTGCGGTGCACAACATTGCCAATATGGGGTATTTCTCTTCAGATCGTACCATTCAGGAATATGCGGATGAGATCTGGGGAATAAAACCCATCAGGTTGTAACGAAGAAAAGGGTCGACCGCAAAAACAGGTCGACCCTTTCGAGGCATCGCTATCGGGGGCGACCATCTTTGTGGTCGCCCCTTTTTTATGATGCCAGCGACAGTGCTGCTGGTTTTTTACCGTGTTCTGCCAGCCATGCCGTGATGCGGGCCTGCTGTTCATCGTTCAGCCACATCCCTTCTTTCGTCCGGCGCCAGATGGCATCGTCGGTCACGCGTACCCACTCATTCTCAACCAGGTAACGCAGCTCCGCTTCGTAGAAGTGGTGACCAAACAGCTCGCCCAAATCTTCAAGACGGGTGGCGTCTTTCAGCAGCAGTTCCGTATTACTGCCGTAGGTACGCGCATAGTGGCGCGCCATCTCTTCAGTAATGAACGGGAAGCGACGACGGAGTGTGGCAGCATAGTCTTCACGCGTTCCAGCAAAGCTGCCGCCCGGCAGCACGCAGTTTTTCGTCCAGGCCGCGCCGATGTTCGGATAGTACTTGCTCAGTTTCTCCATCGCATGCTCTGCCAGCTTACGATAGGTCGTCAGCTTGCCACCAAAGACCGACAACAGCGGCGTCTGGCCGGCGTCATCGTGCACGTCCAGCGTGTAGTCACGGGTGATGGCCTGTGGAGAATCAGACTCATCATCGCACAGTGGACGCACGCCGGAGTAAGTCCAGACAATATCGTCACGGGCCAGATCTTTTCTGAAGTGCGCGTTAAACACCTTCAGCAGATAGTCGATTTCGTTATCGTCAATTTTGACATTGTGCGGATCGCCTTTGTACTCAACATCGGTGGTGCCGATAATCGAGAACTCATCCATCCACGGAATCACGAACACAATACGGTTGTCTTCGTTCTGCAGAATATAGGCCTGCTTCTGGGTGTGAACGCGCGGAACCACGATGTGGCTGCCTTTGATCAGGCGGATACCGTAAGGCGACTTCAGCTTCAGACTGTCATCAAACAGCTGTTTCACCCATGGACCGGCGGCATTGACCAGCCCTTTAGCCTGCCACGTAAAGGTTTTTCCGCTGTCGATGTCTTCCGCTTCCACGGTCCACAGCCCGTTTTCACGCCAGGCACGCGTCACTCGCGTACGGGTACGTACTTCACCACCGCGTTTTTCCACTTCCTGGGCATTCAGTACCACGAGGCGGGCATCATCCACCCAGCAGTCGGAATATTCGAAACCGCGCACAATTTCAGGCTTAAGCACTGAATCTGAGCCAAAACGCAACCCTTTACTGCCCGGCAGACTGGTGCGTTTTCCCAGATGGTCGTACATAAACAGACCGACGCGGATCATCCATGCCGGGCGCAGATGCGGACGGTGTGGCAGGCGGAAACGCATCGGGAACGCAATGTGCGGGGCCATTTTCAGCAGCACTTCGCGCTCGGCCAGCGCTTCACTCACCAGACGGAATTCGTAGTGTTCCAGGTAGCGCAGGCCACCGTGGATTAATTTAGAACTGGCAGAAGAGGTGGCGCAGGCGAGATCTTGCGCCTCCAGCATCAGCACTGACAGGCCGCGCCCGGCAGCGTCTGCCGCGATGCCCGCACCGTTAATACCGCCGCCGATTACGATCAGGTCTTTGGTTTCCACGTCATCTCCTCCGATGTTCGGAATCTTTCAATAATGTTCGTTTTCGAGCATTATACTAATCGTAAACCAACATTGATGCCAGCGTTAACCTAATAAAAACATTTATGCGTGATGCAGGTAACATATTTGCTGCAAGAAAAAACGCATCTCCCTGCAAACTGCCGGGTTATTGTGCGGCGGCTTCAGGCTACAATAGGGGCAATTTGGTCACTATTTAGCTTTTAATGAGAACCCACCATGGAACAATTCGAGTGCATTAACGTCGAACAGGCACAGCAGAAACTCGCCGAAGAGAATGCGTTACTGGTTGATATTCGCGATCCGCAGAGTTTTGCCATGGCCCATGCCAGCGGTGCCTTCCACCTGACCAATGATTCCCTGCCTGCATTTATTGCCCAGGCGGCGCTGACCACCCCGGTACTGGTGATGTGCTATCACGGCAACAGCAGTAAAGGTGCCGCGCAGTATTTGTTGAATCAGGGGTTTACCCAGGCCTATAGCATCGATGGCGGTTTTGACGCCTGGCGTAACGCCTTCCCGCAGCAGATTAACTCACTGTAACGTCTGCCTTGTGTTTAGCTGGCGCTTTCCCCTGCTATTGGTAAGGGGAAGACGCTATACTGCCCGCTTTGTCTGGTTAGATTGAAAGGAAGCCGTTTCAATTATGCGCATCACCCATTTTACCCATCTGCGCCCGGCTCAGGCGTTCGTCGACTACATGGCCACGCGCGGTGTGACACTGCGCATTGAGCACGACAATGGTTATACCCTGTGGCTTGATGATGAAACGCAGCTCACGGTGGTCGAAAACGAACTTAACCAGTTTATCCGCGACCCCAATCACGTTCGCTATCAGGCCGCCAGCTGGCAGTCGGGCAGTACCGACAGTGGCATCCACTATCAGCACACCTCTCTGATGGCAAACGTGCGCGATCGCGCCGGGCCATTAACCCTGCTGGTGATGGCCGCCTGTATTCTGGTATTTATTCTGATGCAGGTCTTTGGGGATCGGGCGGTGATGAGCCTGCTTTCCTGGCCCGATGCTGACCAGCACTTTGAGCTGTGGCGCTGGTTCAGCCACGCACTACTGCATTTTTCATTGCTGCACATTTTGTTCAATCTGATGTGGTTTTGGTTCCTGGGCGGCACGCTGGAAAAGCGGCTCGGCAGCGGTAAGCTGTTCGTCATTATGGTCATTTCCTCGCTGCTGAGCGGCTGGATGCAGGCCAAGTTCAGCGGCGTTCTGTTCGGCGGGCTTTCCGGCGTGGTGTATGCCCTGATGGGGTATTCGTGGTTATGCGGTGAGCGTGCGCCGGAACGCGGCATCTTCCTGCAGCGCGGGCTGATGGTTTTTGCCGTGCTCTGGCTGCTGGTCGGTTATTTCGGCTGGTTCGGCCTGTCGATTGCCAATGCGGCCCATGTCACCGGGCTGCTGGTCGGACTGGTGATGGCCTTTGTCGATACGCGTCAGATAAAACGGTAAGAGGGGAAGATCTTGAAGCAGACACAACGACATGACGCCATCATCGATTTGGTGCGTCGTCAGGGATATGTCAGTACTGAAGAGCTGGTGGAACACTTCGACGTCAGTCCGCAGACCATCCGTCGTGACTTAAACGATCTGGCCGAACAAAACAAAATTCAGCGTCACCACGGCGGCGCGGCGCTGCCTTCCAGTTCAGAAAATACGGCCTGGCAGGATCGTAAAATGATGTGGTCGGCGGAGAAAGCCCGCATCGCGCAGCGTGTTGCCAGTCAGATCCCCGACGGGGCTTCTCTGTTTATTGATATCGGCACCACGCCGGAAGCGGTTGCCCACGCGCTGATGAACCACAGTAATCTGCGCATTGTCACCAATAATTTGAATGTTGCGGTGCTGCTGATGGCGAAGCCGGATTTTCGTCTGATCCTGGCGGGGGGCGAAGTGCGCACCCGTGACGGCGGCATTATGGGCGAAGCCACTCTCGACTATATCTCTCAGTTCCGCCTTGATTACGGCATTCTGGGGATCAGTGGCATCGATATGGACGGCTCTCTGCTGGATTTCGACTACCACGAAGTCCGCACCAAACGGGCGATTATCGAGAACTCCCGCTGCGTGATGCTGGTGGCTGACCATTCAAAGTTCGGCCGTAACGCAATGGTTAACCTCGGCAATATGGGGTTAATCGATTATCTGTTTACCGACGAAGCCCCCCCTCCGAGCGTGATGAAAACCATCGAACAGCACGAAGTCCATCTGGAGCTTTGCTAATCCAGGCAAAGAGCGACCGAAAAAAGAGTCGCTCTCTCTACATATAAAAAGCTAATGAATACAACTTCATTAGCGAATAAATTAACAGCAACTATTCCCTTTGATTATACGGGTTCGACTATCATCACTCCGCTAGTTGACCATTTGCCGATCCCCACGCCATGCAGTTCGGAGGTGATATCAATATTGGATCTGCCGGCCGGTAATTGCATTGGCTTTCCGAGCTGCCCTTGTGAGGTTGAAAAAGTAGAGGTTCCTTTCCCGGCGAACAACAGAGAGTTTATACCTCCAGGGATATACAATCTAAGAGTTGTTCCGGCAGTGCAGTTGATGGCAAGTCTTTTCGTCGCTTTATGCCCCTCGCTCTCCCTTAACGATATAACACCGTGATCGAATACCAATTCGGGCGTTTCTATTTTACACCATTCATCCCCGGAAGGAACGTACATACACGTACCTACAGGGGAGATTGCTTCCATCCATTTATGTGGTGTGCTTATGTTTTCTACTCCGACGTATCCAATACATTCGCCACCATTCCCCTTGCCGGAATGATAAATTTTAGTGATTCCACTTCCTTGTTGATTGTAGAGATCTCTGGCGGCCTCCCCGATAGAACGCTTTTTGCCTTGCATATAAACCGCTGGTACCACGATGTCTTCCCCTCCAGGGAAACCATCGTGCCGGTGTGCCAGGGCGATATACCAGCCTTCAGGAAGCATGATTTGTTCACTGATTGGACCAATATTCGCAACGCCTTGTTGAAAAAAATAAGTGGCTGTTGTAGCAGATTCTATTCTAGTTTTTATGGAAACGATAACAGGATAAAAATCCCCCCATGCGTGAAAACTAATGAAACCAGTTAGTGATATGGCATAAATCATCAAACGTATGGTGATTCTGTTTGATTTTTCCTTTTTAAATAAGACAAACATTCCGATTTCCTTCAGAAAAGTAGTACAACTATGGCTCCGTAATTATATAACAATGTTTGTGTTTTGATAATTAATTAAAAATTAGAATTTTTATGATAATTGATTCAGAACATCCCGACCACGTGACCCGCGATAGTTATACCCGTAATATCTTGCGACCCCCGGCCAGCAATAAGCTGCGAATGGAGGGTAAGCGTGGTGAGGAGTACGTTAAAATCAAGTGTTAACATTAGATTACAATGAGTAATGGAAGTGGGGTTTTTAAAATGTAATTTATTTTTTTATCGGGTTTTTTCCGCTTGGGGGGATGATTGCAAATATAATAATATCCGCTGATATTATGTGAGTCTGTTCGTGATTCGGTATCGTAGCTTTTTTTCATTTTTCCGTCTTAACTGTAAGGTGCCTGGTCACATTTTCGTCCGCCCATTTTAAGAGGGACTCTATGACGCAACAGAAATTCAACCGGGCACGCTTTGATGCGGCCCTGACACGTCAGTGGCAGCATCTTGGCTATGCCAGTGCCGCAGAGATGACGGCACATCAGTGGTGGCACGCCGTCAGCGGCGCACTGGCTGAGCTGCTGGCCGCGCAGCCGGAGGCAAAGGCAGGGAAAAAACAGCGCCATGTTAACTATATTTCCATGGAGTTTCTCATTGGCCGTCTGACCGGCAATAACCTGCTCAATCTGGGCTGGTATGACGACGTCAAAGCAGTGCTGGCGGAACACCAGTGCGACCTGAGTACGCTGCTGGAAGAAGAAACCGATCCGGCGCTGGGTAACGGCGGGCTGGGACGGCTGGCAGCCTGTTATCTCGATTCCATGGCCACCGTCGGGCAGTCAGCCACCGGCTACGGCCTCAACTATCAGTACGGGCTGTTTCGTCAGTCATTTGACGACGGGCACCAGATTGAAGCCCCGGATGACTGGCAGCGCGATCGTTACCCCTGGTTTCGGCACAATGCGGCGCTGGACGTCAGCGTGGGCATTGGCGGCACCGTCATCAAAAGCGCAGAGGGTCGCCTGTCATGGCGCCCGGCCTTTACCCTGCGCGGCGAAGCCTGGGATCTGCCGGTGACAGGCTATCGCAACGGTGTGGTGCAGCCGCTGCGGCTGTGGCAGGCCAGCCATACCCATCCGTTTGACCTGACCCTGTTTAACGACGGAAAATTCCTTGCGGCCGAACAACAGGGCATTGATGCCGCGAAGCTGACGAAAGTCCTGTATCCCAATGATAACCATCAGGAGGGTAAACGCCTGCGCCTGATGCAGCAGTATTTTCAGTGCGCCTGTTCCGTGGCCGACATTCTGCGCCGTCATCACCGGGCCGGGCGCAGCATCCACACGCTGCCGGACTATGAGGTGATTCAACTCAATGACACCCACCCCACAATTGCTATTCCTGAAATGCTGCGCGTGCTGCTGGATGAGCACCAGCTCAACTGGGAGGAGGCCTGGGCCATCACCAGCCAGACCTTTGCCTATACCAACCATACGTTGATGCCTGAAGCGCTGGAGCGCTGGGACGAGCGCCTGGTTCGCAGCCTGTTGCCGCGCCATTTCATCCTGATTAAAGAGATCAACAGGCGCTTTAAGAAGATCGTAGAGAAGCAGTGGCCAGGTGATGAAAAGATCTGGGCGAAACTGGCGGTAGTGCATGATAAGCAGGTGCGGATGGCGAACCTCTGCGTGGTCAGTGGCTTTGCTGTCAATGGCGTTGCTGCACTGCACTCTGAGCTGGTAGTAAAAGATCTGTTCCCGGAATATCACCAGCTGTGGCCGGAGAAGTTCCATAACGTGACCAATGGCATCACCCCACGCCGCTGGCTGAAGCAGTGTAATCCGGCGCTGGCCGGGCTGATTGATGACAGGCTGAAAGTGGAGTGGGCGAACAACCTGGATGCGCTGAAGGGGCTGGAAGCTTTCGCCGGCGATAAGGCTTTCCGCCAACAGTATCGCCAGATTAAGCGCGCCAATAAGCTGCGGCTGGCGGAGTATATTGCACAGCAAACCGGCATTGTGGTTAACCCGGAGGCGCTGTTCGACGTGCAGATTAAGCGCCTGCATGAGTACAAGCGCCAGCATCTGGGTCTGCTGCATATCCTGTCTCTGTACCGGCGGTTGCGTGATAATCCCGCTCTGGACATCGTCCCGCGCGTGTTCCTCTTCGGTGCCAAAGCCGCGCCGGGCTACTACCTGGCAAAAAATATTATTTATGCCATCAATAAAGTGGCGGAGAAAATTAACCATGATCCGCTGATTGGCGACAGGCTGAAGGTGGTGTTCATTCCAGACTACCGGATTACCGCTGCGGAGCTGATGATCCCGGCGGCCGATCTGTCAGAGCAAATTTCCACTGCCGGGTATGAGGCCTCTGGCACCGGGAATATGAAACTGGCGCTGAACGGCGCTCTGACCATCGGTACGCTGGACGGTGCCAATGTGGAGATCGCTGAACAGGTCGGCCCGGAGAACATCTTTATCTTTGGCCATACAACCGATCAGGTTAAGGCACTGAAAGCTGGCGGCTACGATCCGCTTAAGCTACGTAAAAAAGACAAACATCTGGATAGCCTGCTGAAAGAGCTGGAAAAGGGATTCTTTAGCGACGGTGATAAACACGCTTTTGAACTGATGCTCTACAGCCTGGGCAAAGGAGGGGACCCCTGGCTGGTGCTGGCCGATTTTGCCAGCTACTGCGAAGCACAGCTCAGAGTGGAGGCACTGTACCGTGACCAGGAAGCCTGGACTACCGCAGCGATCCTGAACACCGCCCGTACCGGGATGTTCAGCGCCGATCGCTCCGTCCGGGATTATCAGCAGCGTATCTGGCAGGCAAAACGGCTTGGGGAGGGGTGATGGACGACAAAAAGCGTGAACAGGCCGCTGAAGCCGCCGGTATTGCAGCTCGCTATATTAATGCCCGCGGACAGCCGGAAGAGGTCAGCTCCGGGACGCGTGACAAACTTCTGGCCGCGATGGCACCCCGGCCCCGTGCAGGCAGTGCGCCCCTGCCACCCTGCCAGGTGCTGATAAAAAAACGGGTACAGCGACTGCTGACCGGCGGGAAGGGGGAATACCACTGGCAGTTTGACAGCGAGCAGGGCAAAACCTGGCAGGGCACCGTATCCGCCGGAGAGAGTATTAACCTGCCGGTGAATCTGCCGGAGGGTTACCATCAGCTGCTGCTGACGCAGGGAAAAAAGCAGTGGCCCTGTCGGATTGTTATCGCACCAAAACGCTGCTATGAACCGGCAGCGCTGCAGCGCGGGGAGAAACTGTGGGGGGCCTGCGTTCAGCTTTATACGCTGCGGTCGGCGCATAACTGGGGCATCGGTGACTTTGGTGATCTGAAGCGTATGGTGAGTGATATCGCCACGCGCGGCGGCGCATTTATCGGGCTGAATCCCATTCATGCGCTTTACCCCTCTCAGCCTGAAAATGCCAGCCCGTACAGCCCCTCTTCGCGGCGCTGGCTGAATGTGATGTATATCGATGTGGCTGCCGTCGCGGATTTTCAGCACAGTCCTGCCGCTCAGCGCTGGTGGCAGAAAAAGAGTACGCAGACCGCCATCCAGACTGCACGTGACGCCGGCCGGGTTGACTATGCCCGCGTGGGGGCGCTGAAAATTGAAGGGCTGCGCTTTGCCTGGCAGCACTTTGCCGGACGTGACGCGCAGGATGCCAGCGTGGTGGACTTTGCGGGCTTTATTGAACAGGGAGGCGAGAGCCTGTTAAACCAGGCCGCCTATGATGCACTGCACTGCGCCCTGCTGAAGGAGGATCCCGCGCGCTGGGGCTGGCCGGCATGGCCGGAACACTTACAGCACGGTAACAGTGAGGCGGTACAGCAGTTTTGCCGTGAGCAGCAGGATGAGGTGCGTTTCTGGCAGTGGCTGCAGTGGCTGGCGAACCGTCAGTTTGATGAATGCTGGCAGTGTTGCCAGGCGCATCAGATGGCGGTGGGGCTCTATCGGGATCTGGCCGTAGGCGTGGCCGAAGGGGGAGCAGACACCTGGTGCGATCGTGAGCTTTACCGACTGAACGCTTCGGTGGGCGCGCCGCCGGATATCCTCGGGCCGCAGGGGCAAAACTGGGGCCTGCCGCCGATGGATCCGCACATCATGACGGCACGCGGCTACCAGCCGTTTATCGACCTGCTACGCGCCAATATGGCGAGCTGCGGTGCGCTGCGCATCGACCATGTCATGTCGCTGCTGCGTTTGTGGTGGATCCCCTACGGTGAAACGGCAAACTTTGGTGCGTATGTTCATTATCCGGTGGACGACCTGATGGCGATCCTGGCGCTGGAAAGCCAGCGTCATCAGTGCATGGTGATCGGTGAGGATCTGGGGACGGTGCCGGAGGAGATCGTCGGCAAGCTGCGCGACTGCGGGATCTATTCCTGGAAGGTGCTCTACTTCGAGCAGGAGAGTGAGGATCGTTATCGTGCGCCATCCGCCTGGCCGCGTCAGTCGATGGCCAGCGCAACCACCCACGATCTGCCGACCCTGCGCGGGTTCTGGAGCGCCGGCGATCTCACGCTTGGTGAAACGCTGGGGCTCTATCCGGATAAGGTGATACTTCGCGGGCTGTATGACCAGCGGGTCCGGCAAAAGCAGGCGCTGCTGGATGCCCTACACCGGTACGGATGCGTGCCAAAACGCTGCGGTAAGCAGGCTGATAAGATGGAGATGACGGCGGTGCTTAACCGTGGCTTACAGCGATTTATCGCCGACAGTAACAGTGCGCTGCTGGGGCTGCAGCCGGAGGACTGGCTGGATATGGCCGATCCGGTGAATGTGCCGGGGACCACCGATGAGTATCCTAACTGGCGACGTAAACTGAGCATGACGCTGGAGGCGATGTTTGCTGACAGAGGGGTAAACCTGCTGCTTAACGATTTGAATAAGCGGCGTAAACGCTGACGATAAAGGCAAACCTGCGACAGGCGGGACGACAGGGAAAAAGGTCATCTGCTGCGGGCCGTGCCTCCGGTTTTTCTCCGCGTGTGACGAGGGCGTTATCTGTCGGGGCGGACTTTTTTGGTCCGCCCCTGCTGAGGTCACCGGCCGCCATTACGCCGTAAAGGCTTTAAAAATAATCGAGCCGTTCACACCACCAAATCCAAAGCCATTAACCAGCGCATTGCGGATGGTCACCGGTTGCGCGGTGTTTTTCACGATGTTCAGCCCCTCTGCCGCCTCGTCCAGCCGGTCAATATTCAGCGACGGTGGGGCAATCTGCTCACGCATGGCCATCAGTGAGAATATGGCTCCCACGGCACCCGCCGCCCCCAGCAGATGCCCGGTGGCAGATTTGGTTGAAGAGATTGCCGCATGAGCTTTCTCTCCCAGCACCCGCTGCAGCGCATTGATTTCGGCCAGGTCACCGACCGGTGTCGAGGTAGAGTGTGCGTTGATGTAATCGATATCGCACCCTGTCATCCCTGCCTGCTGCAGGGCAATCGTCATGGCGCGGACGGCTCCCTCACCGTCTTCCGGTCCGGCGGTAATGTGATAGGCATCCGAAGTCGTGCCATAACCGACGACTTCCCCGAGGATGGTGGCACCGCGTGCCTGGGCCCGGGTCAGCTCTTCCAGCACCAGCATACCGGCACCTTCTCCCATCACAAATCCCTCCCGGGACTGGTCAAACGGCCGTGAGGCCTGCTCCGGATGGTCGTTAAATGCCGTTGAAAGGGCGCGAGCCGCCTGGAATCCACCGAGTGACACCGGATTAATACAGGATTCACAGCCGCCGACCATGGCGATATCGGCCTCGTCAAAACGAATAGCGCGAAAGCCATCCCCGATGCTTTGAATACTGGCCGCGCAGGCAGAAACCGGCGTACCCAGCATCCCTTTAAAGCCATATTTTATCGCCACGTGTGAAGCGGCAAGATTGGCGATAAACGACGGGATGGTGAAGGGCGACAGCTTGCGGCTGCCTTTTTCTGCCACGGTTTTAACCGCATTGCTGATGGCATGAAACCCTCCGATGCCGGTAGCGACGATGGTGGCAGTTCGTAGTTTTGCGGCCTCGGTCAGATGATGCAAACCGGCCTGAGTCATGGCCTCTTCCGCGGCAGCCAGCGCCAGATGGATAAAGCGATCGGCTTTTCGCTGCTCTTTCACCGGAATAAGCGCCGCGATGTCAAACCCATGCTGCGGATCCTGCTCGATGGAAGGCACCTGCCCCCCGACACGGATTGCCGTGTCGCCATAGGCCTCCTCTGGAAGGTGACGAATACCGGACTGACCGGCAATCAGCCGCTGCCAGCTGGCTTCAACGCCATTTGCTAATGGACTGACTAAGCCCATACCCGTGATCACGACTCTTCTGCCCGTATTGTTCAACATGATGACCTGTAAGTTGAGAAAACAGGTTTCAGTGTACACGTGTAAGCTGAAAGATCCAGCGTCAATCATGCCGTGATAAACGTTCGGCAGAAAGGGTTAAAGGTGAAGGCAGGCGATGTCACAGAGGGGAGGAATAAAAAAGGCCGGATAACCGGCCTGGTGAATCAGTAGAACGAGTGCTCACCGCGCTGATGCTCGGTCAGGTCACGCACGCCTTTCAGCTCTGGGAAAGCGGCCAGCATCTCTTTCTCGATGCCTTCTTTCAGGGTCACATCAACCATGGAACAGCCGTTACAGCCGCCACCAAATTGCAGGATAGCAAAGCCTTCATCGGTAATTTCCATCAGGGAAACTTTACCGCCGTGGCTGGCCAGCTGTGGGTTGATCTGTGCCTGTAACAGGTACTCAACGCGCTCCATTAATGGGGCATCGTCGTTAACTTTACGCATTTTGGCATTCGGCGCTTTCAGCGTCAGCTGCGAACCCAGATTGTCGGTAACAAAGTCGATTTCAGCATCTTCAAGATACGGGGCGCTCAGGGCGTCAACGTAAGCCGAGAGAAGAGGGAACTTCAGTTCCGTATCGGTCGCTTCAACAGCGTCAGGCGGACAGTAAGAAACACCGCACTCGGCGGTTGGCGTACCCGGGTTAATCACGAATACACGAATTTGGGTGCCATCTTCCTGCTTTGACAGCAGTTTTGCGAAGTGCTCTTGTGCAGAGTCGGTAATTAGGATCATGGCGATTGCTCAATAGTTGACTAATTTCGTTGGTTATAATACGCCCATCACCGACGCTCTACAAGGTTCGGCACAGGCACCAGATCTGTACGCTGGCGGCGCCGTGGGCCAGCAGAAGGCGGCTGATCTCGGCGGCGGTGCTGCCAGTGGTCACCACATCATCCAGCAGACTGATATGCAGACCGCGCACTTCCCTTTCAAGGCGGAAGGCACCACGCAAATTTTTGCGCCGCGCCACCGCGCCCAGGGTGTGTTGGATATGTCCGGCCCGGATGCGCGTGACGGCGCGGGGCAGATACTGACATGGCACCCGACGGGCCAGCCAGTGCGCCATGTCCTCCAGTTGATTATAGCCCCGCTGCCAGGCACGGCGGTGATGCAGTGGCACCGTTAACAGCAGGTCCGGTCGGCGCAGCCCGGTTTCACGCCGCTGCATTAACCAGCATAGCAGCATCAGCCGCGCCAGCATTACCGCATGTGCGGTGGCGCGATAAAACTTCAGCTGATTCACCAGCCGGTCCAGCGGAGGCTGCCAGGGGGTAACGCGCACCAGGTGCTGCCACGGTGGAGGGCGGCGCAGGCAGCGACCACAGGCCTTTTTCTTCATCTGGCTGGGTAATCCACAGCGCGGGCAACAGGCTGGCTGCGTCAGAAGCTGGCGCAGACAGACGCTGCACAGGCCGTGCTGTGAGTAACGGAGTGGCATCAGGCATAGCCAACAGCCCGCTGGCATTGGTAGCATGGCGACCTCACAATAAAAAACAGGACCATAACCCATGAGTACGCTTCACCGGGAGACTATTGGCCACGGCGATCGCCATCTTGTGCTGCTGCACGGATGGGGTCTGAACGCCGGGGTCTGGCATTGCATCAGCCGTCGACTCAGCGCGCATTTTTGCCTGCACCTGGTGGATCTGCCCGGCTACGGTCACAGCCAGGGCTTTGCGCCGATGACGCTGAAGGCGATGGCGGCGGAGGTGGCCACCCGGGTACCGGCCGACGCTGTCTGGCTTGGCTGGTCGCTCGGAGGTCTGGTGGCCAGCCAGGTGGCGCTGGACTTCCCGCAGCAGGTGAAAGGGCTGATCAGCGTTGCATCCTCGCCGCGCTTCAGCGCAACGGAGGACTGGCCGGGCATCAAACCCGA
Source organism: Erwinia persicina (assembly GCF_019844095.1). Lineage (NCBI taxonomy): Bacteria > Pseudomonadati > Pseudomonadota > Gammaproteobacteria > Enterobacterales > Erwiniaceae > Erwinia > Erwinia persicina. Next base: position 322,911 of record NZ_CP082141.1, read on the forward strand.
TACGCTGGCCAATTTTCAGCAGCAACTGAGTGAGGATTTCCAGCGTACGGTGGAACGTTTCCTGGCGCTGCAAACCCTGGGGACGGACAGCGCCAGGCAGGATGCCCGCGCGCTGAAGAGCGTGGTATTTGAACGTCCGGTTCCGACAGTGGACGTGCTGAACGGGGGGCTGGAAATACTGAAGACCGCCGATCTTCGTCAGGATATGGCCGCGCTGGCGATGCCCTTCCTGCGGCTATATGGTGCGCTGGACGGACTGGTGCCGCGCCGCATTGTCCCGCTGCTGGATGCCAGTTGGCCGGACAGCCACAGTCATGTTATCGACAAGGCGGCCCATGCGCCGTTTATCTCTCACCCGGAGGCGTTCTCTCAGCGAATTATTGATTTTAGCGCTGAGGTGTGGCCCTGAAATAAGGCCAGCGTGCCGGGGCATGCGTCATGCCATTTCAGATTACTTTTTGCAACAATTCACCACGTTGCCGCTTTTTCCCGCCGGGACAATAATAACCGTGGTCGTATTTTTACGGCCTGCATCAACTGGAAATATTGCCCTAAGGAGAGGAAATTGTATGAAAAAGCTAATCACTGTCTCTGCCCTGCTGTTAACCACTTTTGCCGTGTTTACCGCTGGCGCAGCCGAGCAAATTACGCGTGAAAAAGCGCAGGAGATGAAGCTGGAGAAAATCGGAACGGTAACGACAAACTCCACAAACGACCCCATGGATGCTAACGCCCGCTTATCGAAAAAGGCCGATGAGAAGGGGGGGAAATACTACGTGATCGTCGCAGCCCAACAGGGTAATCGCGATCACGCGCTGGCTGAAGTGTATAAGTAAGAGGGTTACCTGCTCATCCCGCGGGTGGGCAGGTTCAGATTTTCAGCCAGTGAAAAGCCCAGGGTTCCAGCCGCAGTGACTGCGTACCATCAATACGATCGCCACTGGCTATATCACGGTACCAGCGCGGCTCCGGCAGCATCATGCTGACCGCTTTACTGCTCAGATTAAACACACACCACAATGACTCCTGTTCCTCCCTGGCCTGACGTTTCAGCACCAGCAGCGAATTATCGCTGTCGATGATCTTCATCGGATTATCCGGATGGAAGGCGGGCTGGCGGGTACGCAGCTGGATGAGTTGACTGAGGGCGAAATAGACCCGCTGCCGCAGTGAATCTTTTTCCGCCAGTGCCGCTTCAATCTCGCTGACAGCATATTTCTGCCGGTTAATCGCACGATTGTGTCCGGCGGCTTTGACGCCGTCCATATCATTACGTGAACCCAGGATACTTTGAATATAGACCGCCGGAACGCCTGGAAAGGCCAGCAGCAGCGCATGGGCCAGCAGGAAACGACGCAGGCGGGTCTCATCATCATCGTCCTTCTGATTCAGCGCATCCATATAGGTGACGTTAATTTCATACGGACTGGTGCTGCCATCCGGGTTGTTTTTATAGGAAACCAGTGCGCCCTCCATCGCCAGGTCTCGCACCAGCGAGACGATCTCGGTTTCCGGCAGGATCCCGCGCAGTGGATTGAGACCAATTCCGTCATGAGAAGCCAGGAAGTTAAAGAAGGTGGTGGATCCGCTGCCGCCGTCGAGCGAGGAGGCCCACTGGCGCAATGCGCGCGATGAGCCGTAGTGAATAGCGTGCAGCACCAGCGGGGGCAGCGAAAACTGATAAACCATCTGGGCTTCATCACGCCCGTTGCCAAAGTAGCTGATGTTATCTTTATGCGGCACATTCGTTTCAGTCAGCACCACGGTGCCTGGCGCCACCTCATTGGCAATAGCGCGAAACAGCTTGACCAACTGATGCGTCTTTTCCAGATGGATACAGGGGGTGCCGGGGGTTTTCCACATATAGCCCACGGCATCCAGACGGATGTAATCCGCCCCCTTTTTCAGGTAATCCAGCAGGACGTTCACCATGGCGATGAGCACCTCCGGATTAGCGAAGTTAAGGTCAATCTGATCGGCGCTAAAGGTGCTCCAGATAAAACGGGTTTCGCCACTGGCCATGTCGAACGGCGTCAGCAACGGCGATGTCCGGGGCCGGGTCACCGCACTCAGATCGGTGGTGGGGGGCATACTGATAAAGAAATCATCCCAGCCCGGATCCTGCGCCAGATAGTGCCTGAACCAGGCGCTTTCGGCTGACATGTGGTTACAGACAAAATCGAACATCAGCCGCGTAAGCTGGCGCAAATCGGCAATCTCCTGCCAGCCTCCGCACACGGGATTAACCTGGTGATAATCAATCACCGAGAAGCCATCATCGGAAGAGTACGGGAAGAAAGGCAGCAGATGCACCAGGTTGAAGCTGGATGCGAGGTGTTGCTGCCAGAAGCGGGAGAAGGTCGTCAGGGTTGGCGTATTTTCAGCATGAAACTGATCGGCATAGGTGATCAGCACCACGTCTTTTTCGTCCCAGTGCGGTTTACGCGGATGACAAACTGCCCCGCGTGCATCGGCAATCAGCGTATGCAGCCGCTGCAGGCACGATGGCGGGAAAGAGTAGTCGTAGATTTTATCTATTAAGTTATTGATAATATCCATTATTATTTTTCTGGCCACCGCGAGTGAAAATTCAGGCGTTATTTTTCACTGTAGACGCTGGTCAAAAAAACACAACTCCTCGCGCGACGTTTCGCCTTCGTGCGTAAGCGCATCAGTGACAGCGGCCATTTTTTTCACAGGATGTACAGCCGTGGGAAATATTTTTCACCGGGATCAGTGCTGGTGGCATTTTCACGCGGCGCAGGGCGGTCAGCAGCAGCGCGTTGAACAGCAGCACGATGGCAATAATCAGGCTGCTGCTGCCCGGATGCTGCCGGAAGCTGGAGACCTGATAAAACAGGGCTGCCAGGGAATACGCCAGATCCAGCCCCCACAGAATGGAGAACATCATCCAGCGGCTGCTGCTTTCACGGGCAATGGCCCCCATCACCGAAACGCAGGGCACGTACAGCAGCACAAAAATCAGATAGCTGTAGGCGGCGGCGTCACTGACGAACTTACTGTGCATTGTCCCCATGGCTCCGCTGGCCATTTCGGCGTCGCCTTTACTGGCCTCGATCGGATTGGCGAGAACGCTGAGGCTGAAGGTGGCTTTAATGCCCTGCCAGGTTTCCGTTACAGCGTCATACAGCTGTCCGCTCAGGCTGAACTGGCTGGCGTCAAAGGGCTGCTGCTGCAGCGCTTCAGCGGTGTACAGGGTGTTAAGCGTACCTACCACCACCTCTTTGGCCATCGCTCCGGTCAGCAGGCCAACGGTGGCCTGCCAGTTATCATTGTGCACGCCAATGGGGGCCAGCAGCGGGGTCAGTGTTCGGCTGACGCTGGCCAGAGCGGAATCATTCAGGTGACTGACCGCCTGACCGCTAAAAGAAAAGCTGTTCAGCGCGCCGATCAGCATACTAACCATCACGATTACTTTCCCGGCGCGCAGCACAAAGCCGCGCAGACGCTGCCAGGTCTGCAGCAGCAGACTTTTCGCGTGCGGCATATGCCACAGCGGCAGTTCCATCACAAACGGGCTGGCCTCCCCGCGCATCAGCGTATGTTTGAGTAACAGGCCGGTGGCAATGGCCGCGCAGATGCCCAGCAGATAGAGACTGAACACCACCAGCGCCCCGCCCTGGCCGAAGAAGGCCGCCGCGAAGACAGCAAAGATTGCCAGCCGGGCCCCGCAGGAGATAAACGGGGCCATCAGCACCGTGATAAGGCGTTCACGCGGGGCATCCAGCGTGCGTGCGCCCATGACTGACGGCACGTTACAGCCGAAGCCGACGATCAGCGGCACAAAGGATTTACCCGGCAGCCCCAGTGCCTGCATCAACCGATCCATCACAAAGGCGGCGCGAGCCATATAACCAGAGTCTTCCAGCAGGGAGAGAAACAGATACATCATGCCAATCTGCGGCACCAGCGGCATGACGGTATTGATCCCTCCGCCTATGCCCTGAGCCAGAAACAGCGTCAGCCACACCGGCATATGCAAGGTTACGCCCAGCCACTGCGTGCCCTGAATAAAGAGGGCCGCAGAGCCGAGGTCGAACAGAGGCTGCAGCGCCCCCCCCAGGTTGATAGCAAGAAAGAACATCAGATACATCACCAGCAGAAAGACCGGCAGGCCGAGCCAGCGGTTCAGAGTTAGCTGATCCAGGCGCTGACTGAGTACCGCCCGGATGCCTGCCTCATGGATCACCCGGTGGCACAGTGATTCGATGAACTGATAGCGGCTGCTGACGATAGTCTGCGCGGCGTCCTCCTCCAGCGTTGACTTCAGTGCCGGCAGCAACGCGGCGGCTGCGGGCATCTGCTGCTGGCTGGCGATATCGCCTTCCAGCATCTGCAGAGCCAGCCAGCGTTTCTTCTGCGGTGTCGTGGAGGCTGGCATCGCGGCTATCAATGCATCCATCACGGGTTGCAGCGATGGCGGATAAGGCACGGCCAGCGGGGTGTGCTCAGGCATCTCACGATCGATAGTATTCTTCAGGCGATCAATGCCGCGCCCGCGTGTAGAGACCATCGGCACCACCGGGCAGCCCAGTGCCTGCTCCAGAATGCTGAGATCCATCCTGGTCTGCTGGCTTTCAATAATATCCAGCATATTCAGCACGATAATACAGGATTGCCCCATCTCCAGTAGTTGCAGGGTCAGGTAGAGGTTACGCTCAAGATTACTGGCATCCACGACGTTGATCACCAGGTCGGCTTCGCCCTCCAGCAGATACTGACAGGCAATCTGTTCATCCAGCGAGGCCTGCGCAGACAGGGTGGTGAGGGAGTAGCAACCGGGAAGATCCACCAGTCGCACCTGATGTTCTGCCGTGCTGAACTGCCCCTCTTTGCGTTCGACGGTCACTCCGGCCCAGTTACCCACCCGCTGACGTGAGCCGGTCAGCTGATTAAACAGGGTGGTTTTCCCCACGTTCGGATTGCCCGTCAGTGCAATAGTGCAGGTTTTCATGCGAGATCTCCCACCGGGTTAACCGCTTCCAGCTGCAGCAGGGAGAGGTCTTTTTTACGCAACATCAGACTGATGCGGCGCGTTTCGATATGCAAAGGATCGCCCAGTGGCGCCACGCGGATCAGCTGAAAAGTGGAGCCGGGTAACAGACCCAGCGCCATTAACTTCTGACGAAATGCCGGATTGATAGCGGGTGAAAAGCCGGCGATACGGTAGAACTGCTGTGGGATCAGTTGCATGGTAGGTGCCTGTATGCTGCGTGAAGAAAAAGACACTGAGAATTTTAATGAGAGTGATTATTGCTCACATTGATATGGAGCAACTTATAGCGCAGGGAGAGGGACAAGGTTGAGGAAAAAGGGCGGGCCCGCAGGCCCGCTGTCAGCATCAGCTTTTTTTGCCAAATGCAGCGGCGAGGGCATCGCCCATCGCACTGTTACCCGCTGGCTGGGCAGCAGGGCGTTTGGGGCTGGTTTTTGCCGGTCGGGCGTTGTCGCGACCGCTGGCGGCATGATTGCCACCGCCGCGGCGTGCGCTGGTTTCACCCGGCTGTTCGTCAAGGCGCATGGTCAGCGCAATACGTTTACGCGGTAAATCCACTTCCATCACCTTCACTTTCACCACATCACCGGCTTTCACCACTTTGTGCGGATCGTCGACAAACTTATCGGACAGCGACGAGATATGCACCAGGCCGTCCTGATGAACGCCGATATCAACGAAGGCACCAAAGTTTGTCACATTGGTCACGGAGCCTTCCAGCACCATGCCTGGCAGCAGATCATTCATGGTGTCGACACCCTCAGCAAACTGCGCCGTTTTAAACTCCGGACGCGGGTCGCGGCCCGGTTTTTCCAGCTCTTTGATGATATCGCTGACGGTCGGAACGCCAAAGCGTTCGTCGGTAAAATCAACGGCTCTCAGGCTGCGTAATTCCGTCGGGTTCCCCATCAGGTCGTTAAGCGCCTGTTCGGTGGCCGCGAGGATACGCTCTACCACCGGATAGGCTTCCGGGTGCACCGTGGAGGCATCCAGCGGATTATCCCCCTGAGTGATACGCAGGAACCCGGCACACTGTTCAAACGCCTTTGGCCCCAGGCGACCGACTTTCAGCAGTTGCTGGCGGTTCTGGAAGCGGCCATTTTCGTCACGCCAGGCAACAATATTCTGGGCGATCATCTTGCTCAGACCCGCCACGCGCGCCAGCAGCGGCACGGACGCGGTATTGAGATCCACACCGACGCCGTTAACGCAGTCTTCCACCACGGCATCCAGCTTTTTCGCCAGCTGGCTCTGGCTGACGTCATGCTGGTACTGGCCCACGCCGATGGATTTCGGGTCGATCTTCACCAGCTCGGAAAGCGGATCCTGCAGGCGACGGGCGATTGACACTGCGCCGCGCAGGGAGACATCCAGCCCCGGGAACTCCAGCGCTGCCAGCTCGGAGGCGGAATAGACCGAGGCTCCGGCTTCGCTGACGATGACTTTCTGGCCCTGCACCTGCGGGAACTGTTTCTGCACTTCCAGATAGAAACGCTCAGTTTCGCGTGAAGCGGTGCCGTTACCGATAGCGACCAGCTCAACCTGGTGTCGGGTACAGAGCGCAGCGACAGCGGCGGCGGCTTTTGCTGTCTGTCCGGTATGGGGATAGATCGTGTCGGTAGCGACCAGCTTGCCGGTCGCATCAACGACCGCGACTTTCACCCCGGTACGCAGGCCGGGATCGAGGCCCATAGTGGCACGCATGCCCGCCGGGGCGGCCATCAGCAGGTCGTGCAGATTACGGGCGAAGACGTTGATCGCCTCATCTTCGGCGCGCTCGCGTACCGTGCCCATCAGCTCGGTTTCGAGGTGCAGTAACACTTTGATACGCCAGGTCCAGCTGACTACGGCCTTACGCCACGTATCTGCCGGGGCATTGTTCAGGCGCAGATTGAGGTGCTCGGTGATGATCTGCTCACCGTGGCTTTCGCGCGGCGGTTCGTCAAACTGCGGGTCGGCATTCAGCGCAAGCTGTAATATGCCTTCGTTGCGGCCCCGGAACATGGCCAGCGCGCGGTGGGAAGGCACCGTAGCTAATGCTTCGTGATGATCAAAATAGTCACGGAATTTTGCACCTTCTTCCTCTTTGCCCTCAATAACCCGGGCGACGAGATGCGCATTTTTCCACAGGTAGTCGCGGACTTTGGCCAGCAGACCGGCATCTTCGGCAAAACGCTCCATCAGGATATAGCGGGCACCGTCCAGCGCGGCTTTGGTATCCGCAACGCCTTTATCGGCATCAATATAGCCGGCTGCCAGCTGTTCAGGGTCGTGAGAAGGTTCCTGCCACAGCGTTTCTGCCAGCGGTTGCAGACCGGCTTCAATTGCGATCTGCCCACGCGTGCGGCGTTTCTGCTTGTAGGGCAGATAGAGGTCTTCTAGCTCTGTTTTACTCAACGTGGCGTTGATGGCAGCAGCCAGTTCGTCGGTCAGTTTTCCCTGATCGGTAATGGATTTCAGAATGGACTGGCGGCGGTCGGCAAGCTCACGCAGGTAACCCAGGCGTGTTTCAAGCTGACGCAGCTGGGTATCATCCAGTCCACCGGTCACTTCCTTTCGATAACGTGCGATAAACGGCACGGTGTTTCCTTCATCCAGCAGGCGAACAGCGGCTTCAACCTGTTCTGCTCTGGCCTGCAGCTCACTTGCAATCAGTTGGCTCAGTGAATCATTCATCATGGTTGGGATACTTTTTAGCGGAATAAATTGGCAACAGTTATACGGATTGCCGCCGGAGAATGCCAGTTGTCGGACGGTCTGCGGCACGGCAACGGCGTGATTAGGATTCTTTTACATAGCTGATCTCGTTGACGTACCACAGCGCCTCGCCTGCCGGGGTCTGCACAATCGCGGCATCGCCTGTTTCTTTTTTCAGCAGGGCACGCGCCATCGGCGAGTCAATCGAGATATAGTCGTTACGCCCAAAAATTTCGTCGTAGCCGACGATGCGAAAACGTTTCACATCGCCATCGTCGTTTTCTACTTCCACCCATGCACCGAAAAAAACTTTGCCATCCTGCTGAGGGGAATAGTCGACGATGCGCAGCTGTTCCAGGCACTTGGTGAGGTAGCGCACGCGACGATCGATTTCACGCAGACGCTTTTTATTGTACTGATAGTCGGCGTTTTCGCTGCGGTCACCCAGGCTGGCTGCCCAGGTCACTTTTTTCGTCACTTCGGGGCGCTCTTCACGCCAGAGAAAGTCCAGCTCCTGCTTGAGCCGGTTGTAGCCTTCGCGAGTGATCAGTTTGGTTTTCATTGTTGCGCCATTCTTCGTCGAGATATGGAGACTATTTTGTTGTGCTACGTTGCAGGATGCAAATCCGTTGTTCCGAATTATTCCATGACGTTACTGCTTGTTTGCCATGATAAATACCGATACTAATGGGCGGTGTTTAGCGTGTTTTGATGAGGCAAATTAAAGATAAGCTGCTGTTTAATATGCTTTGTAACAATTTCGGCTACAATATAAACCATTATTGACTGTTACATTCAGGCATCTTTTTTGAAAATACAGGCTCAGGCAATTGCGCCTTTGGGAGTGTCGAAATGCAAGAGAATTACAAAATCCTGGTAGTAGATGATGATATGCGTTTGCGTGCCCTGCTGGAGCGATATCTGACTGAGCAGGGTTTCCAGGTGCGCAGCGTGGCCAACGCCGAGCAGATGGACCGACTGCTGACGCGTGAATCCTTCCATCTGATGGTGCTTGATCTGATGTTACCGGGGGAAGATGGCCTGTCTATTTGCCGCCGTCTGCGCAGCCAGAGCAACCCGATGCCAATTATCATGGTCACTGCAAAGGGTGAAGAAGTGGATCGCATCGTGGGTCTGGAAATTGGTGCGGATGACTATATTCCAAAACCGTTTAACCCGCGTGAACTGCTGGCCCGTATCCGTGCGGTGCTGCGCCGTCAGGCGAATGAGCTGCCGGGCGCACCTTCTCAGGAAGAAGCGGTTATTGCATTTGGTAAGTTCAAACTGAACCTGGGGACGCGTGAAATGTTCCGTGAAGACGAGCCAATGCCGTTGACCAGCGGTGAGTTCGCTGTCCTGAAAGCGCTGGTGAGCCACCCTCGTGAGCCGCTGTCCCGCGATAAGCTGATGAATCTGGCCCGTGGCCGTGAGTACAGCGCGATGGAGCGTTCCATTGACGTTCAGATCTCCCGCCTGCGCCGCATGGTTGAAGAGGATCCCGCTCACCCACGTTACATCCAGACCGTCTGGGGCCTGGGCTACGTCTTTGTGCCGGACGGCAGTAAAGCATGAGGCGATTCCGCTTCTCTCCCCGCAGTTCATTTGCCCGTACGTTACTGTTGATCGTTACCCTGCTGTTCGTCAGCCTGGTAACGACCTATCTGGTGGTGCTGAATTTTGCTATTTTGCCCAGCCTTCAACAGTTTAATAAAGTGCTGGCCTATGAAGTGCGCATGTTGATGACCGACCGGTTACAGCTGGAAGATGGTACGCAACTGGAAGTGCCACCCGCTTTCCGTCGTGAAATTTACCGTGAACTGGGCATCTCGCTGTATACCAATGCAGCGGCGGAAGAGAACGGATTACGCTGGGCGCAGCACTACCAGTTCCTCAGCCAGCAGATGGCGCAGCAGCTGGGCGGGCCAACCGATGTTCGCGTCGAAGTGAATAAGAATTCGCCGGTGGTGTGGCTGAAAACCTGGCTATCCCCGGATATCTGGGTGCGGGTGCCGCTGACAGAGATCCATCAGGGCGACTTCTCCCCGCTGTTCCGCTACACCCTGGCGATTATGCTACTCGCTATCGGAGGTGCCTGGCTGTTTATCCGTATTCAGAATCGCCCGCTGGTTGAGCTGGAGCATGCGGCGTTACAGGTGGGTAAAGGTATCATTCCCCCCCCGCTGCGTGAATACGGTGCTTCAGAAGTGCGCTCCGTCACGCGGGCATTTAATCAGATGGCTTCGGGTGTCAAACAGCTGGCCGATGACCGTACGCTGCTGATGGCCGGGGTCAGCCACGATTTAAGAACTCCTCTGACGCGCATTCGACTGGCGACGGAAATGATGTCAGAGCAGGACGGCTATCTGGCAGAATCAATTAATAAAGACATTGAAGAGTGTAATGCGATTATCGAGCAGTTTATTGACTATCTGCGTACCGGTCAGGAGATGCAGTTTGAACGCGCCGACCTGAACAGTGTGCTGGGTGAGGTGGTCGCAGCTGAAAGCGGATATGAGCGTGAAATCGAGAATGACGTCATGTCGGCCGAGCTGATGCTGGAGATAAACCCGTTGGCCATTAAACGCGCACTGGCCAATATGGTGGTCAATGCTGCACGCTATGGCAACGGCTGGATTAAAGTCAGCTCGGGGCATGAACTTAACCGGGCCTGGTTCCAGGTGGAGGATGATGGCCCTGGTATCGAACCTGACCAGCTTAAACACCTTTTCCAGCCGTTTGTGCGTGGCGACAGCGCGCGCAGCACCAGTGGAACCGGTCTTGGACTGGCGATAGTGCAGCGCATTATTGACGCTCATCAGGGCGCGCTGGAGATTGGGAAAAGCGAGAAGGGTGGGCTGCTGATCCGTGCGTGGCTGCCCCTGCCTGCAGCCAGCCTTCCGACAGGGCCTGTTGGTCAGTCACAAAAATAAGGGTTAATCGAAATCATCAGGGGCGACACATCATCAGTGTCGTCCCGACAAGGATGCTGGTGTGGGGGCGACCCTCGTTCCTGGTCACCCCTCACTCGCGTTACAGTTCAGGCCCGGCTTTCACCAGTGCAGCACCCGCTTCGGTGTCGGTAAACTTATCAAAGTTGGTGATAAAACGCTGCGCCAGATCCCGCGCTTTAACTTCCCATGCGGCTTCATTCACATAGGTATTTCGTGGGTCAAGCAGTGCGCTGTCGACACCCGGCAGGCTCAACGGAATTTCCAGATTAAAGATCGGCAGGGTTATCGTTTCAGCATGGCCAATGTCGCCGCTGAGAATCGCGTTGATAATGGCCCGCGTGTCTTTCAGGGAAATACGCTTGCCGCTGCCGTTCCAGCCGGTATTGACCAGCCAGGCTTCTGCACCGGCAGCTTTCATCCGTTTAACGAGGACTTCGGCGTACTGTGTGGGATGCAGCATCAGGAATGCTGCGCCAAAGCAGGCGGAGAAGGTCGGGGTCGGTTCTGTTACACCACGCTCGGTACCCGCCAGCTTGGCGGTAAAACCTGACAGGAAATGATACTGGGTCTGATCGGCCGTCAGGCGCGATACCGGTGGCAGTACGCCGAAGGCATCAGCCGTCAGGAAAATGACCTTTTTCGCATGCCCGGCTTTAGAGATCGGCTTAACGATGTTATCGATATGGTAAATCGGGTAAGAGACACGGGTATTCTCTGTTTTGCTACCGTCATCAAAGTCAACGGATCCGTCACTGCGTACCACCACGTTTTCCAGCAGGGCATCCGGGCGGATAGCATGATAGATCTCTGGTTCCGCTTTTTCCGACAGCTTAATGGTTTTCGCGTAGCACCCCCCTTCGAAGTTAAATACGCCATCATCATCCCAGCCGTGCTCATCATCACCAATCAACTGGCGTTGAGGATCGGTGGACAGCGTGGTTTTTCCGGTGCCAGACAGACCAAAGAAGACGGCCACATCGCCTTTTTCCCCTACGTTAGCTGAGCAATGCATAGAGGCGATACCCTTCAGCGGCAGCAGGTAGTTCATTACCGAGAACAGCCCTTTTTTCATCTCGCCACCGTACCAGGTCCCCCCGATAAGCTGCATATTTTCCGTCAGGTTAAAGGCGACGAAATTTTCGGAGTGCAGCCCCTGCTTTTGCCAGTCGGGGTTAGTGCATTTGGCGCCGTTCATCACTACGAAATCAGGAACGAAATTTTTCAGGCTCTCTTCATCCGGGCGAATAAACATATTTTTTACGAAGTGTGCCTGCCAGGCGACTTCTGTAATAAAACGGACGCTCAGGCGAGAGTCCGGGTTGGCCCCGCACCAGGCATCCACGACAAACAGACGTTTGCCTGATAATTGCTTTGTGACAAGGGATTTTAGTGACTGCCAGGTGTCCTGTGAGAGGGGCTGGTTATCATTTTTTCCTTTGCCCTGGTCGTTCCACCACAATGTGTCGCGAGTTGTTTCATCACGTACCAGATATTTATCTTTCGGAGAACGGCCGGTGAAAATCCCGGTATCCACCGCCACTGCGCCAGACTGAGTGACGATACCGCGTTCAAATCCGCTTAAACCGGGCTGGGTTTCTTCCCTGAAAAGAGCTTCATAGCCAGGGTTATGAACCACTTCAACCGTATCAGTGATGCCATAAGCGACAAGGTCCTGCGGGGTCAGGTCGTTAGTGCGCATGTTACTGCTCCTTTGTCGGTTTTTGTACTACATCAAATTTTAGGGGGATGTCATTGGGACTGCCGTGATTCCCCGCAACGTCCGTATCAGGGCCGGGGGATGCCACGATCGCGCGCAGTTTACACCTGTCAGCAGGTAGCGAAAGGGTGAGAAAGGAAAAATGAGAAGCGGCGCTTGGTTCAGTGAAATGTACCTGCACCTGTTGCATTCATAGTGCTGGTTCGGTGCGTTTTGGTAGTGATATATATTATCCTGGCAGGGTTTGAGCGGTGAAAAACTCGGCATTTTGCGACAGGAGTATCGCATTGTTTTTCAGGGGGAAGGCGGGTAAAACGACGGGCATGGGGATGATTCTTCAAAAAAGGCCGGATAGTATCCGGCCCGGTGAAATTAATGAACCTGTTTGTCACCCTCGGAAGAATCATTGCGTATTGCTGCGATATCCACTGCATCATAAACATAATGATTGCCACAATAATCACAGTGCATATCGATGTTGCCATCTTCCTGCAGGATCTGATCCACTTCTTCTTCCGGCAGCGTGCGAAGAACCTCGCCACAGCGTTCACGGGAGCAGGTGCATTTGAACACCACATTCTGCGGATCAAAGAGCGTCACTTCTTCCTGGTGGTAGAGGCGCCACAGTACGTCATTGGCGGGCAGACCCAACAGCTCTTCCGTTTTGATCGTGTCGGTCAGCGTAGCAAGATGATTAAACTCATCCAGGCTGGCGTCCTGGGCTGGCAGTACCTGTAGCAGGATCCCGGCGGCACCCATCTGTGACTCGCTGGTACCGGTTCGGATGAACAGGCGGGTTGGCAGCTGCTCTGAACGCATAAAATAATCTTCCAGACAGGCGGCAAGTGTGTCGCCCTCCAGTCCGACCACACCCTGATAACGCTCACCTTCTTTCGGTGAAATGGTGATCACAAGGTAGCCATTACCGACCATCTCTTTCAGGCTGCTGCCGTCAGCAATCTCGCCCTGCATTCGCGCCACGCCACGCATTTCCTGATGATTATTGCCGTTGATGACCGCCATATTCAGCGGGCCGTCACCCTGCAGTTGAACGGTGATGTCACCCTCAAATTTCAGCGTAGCGGTCAGCAGGCTGGTAGCGACCAGCAGTTCACCGAGCACCTGTTGCACAGGCTGCGGGTAGTCATGGCCGTTAATCATTTCCTGCCAGGTTTGCGAGACAGTGACCAGTTCGCCACGCACAGCATGATTTTCAAACAGGTAACGGTGCATCTGGTCTTGCTGGGTCATAGTATTTCTCTCAAATTTGGCGTTACTCATCGCCAGAATGTTTAAATTTCATCAAGTCACGGCGTTCCTTTTTATCAGGGCGCCGGTCAGGGTGCGGCATGGTAAGCGCGTTCATTTTGCGCGCCAGGGCGACCTTTTCCCGCTTCTCAATGCTTTCAGCCGTTTCACGATAGAGCTGTTGTGCAACTGTGGCCGGGCCACGCTTGTCGCTTATTGCTTCAATGACTATGGTGCGCTGATCGTTACCCTGGCGAAGCGTCAGCTCGGCGGCCACTTCGACCTGTTTGCTGGGTTTACTGCGTTGGCCGTTATAGTGGACTTTACCCCCTTCCACCATTTCACGGGCATCAGCGCGGGTTTTATAGAAGCGTGCGGCCCAGAGCCATTTATCGAGCCGGACCCCTTCTGAGGGTTTCTCTTTCATCGCTGCTCCTTATGGGGATAACCCTATATAAGGGCCTTCCCAAACGCTTTCAAGTCATCGGAGGGAGGGGCCCGGGATTATTTCGGGTAAGAAGAGTACCACTGTTAAAAATAGTACAGATCCGTCGGCTCAGAAAATGGGCCGCACGGTCTGGATGTCGCTTAACGAGTGGTTAAAGCATTTTTCATAATACTGGTGGATCTCCTGCGTACGCAGGCGATTGCGGTGAATACGGCGGAGTGCCAGCAGGGTGTTGACGACCACGCACACGGCGAGTATCAGCAGCAGCAGACTGGTGGCCACGTAGTGCATCAGCGTAATGGTGTCCGGCTCGCTGTGCAGGGCAATATGGCGTGTGCCATTGGCGTCTGTGGTAATGCTGGTAATAATACCGCTGGCTTCAAATGGAGTATGCAGCAGCATACCCGCCAGCCGCTGTAATTCTGGCCACTGTTCCGGCGCATTATAATCAAACAACGAGGCGGCCGGAGCCGGCTGGTTTACCAGCTGGCGCCCCTCATCGCTGAAGATCAGGAATCCACCCGGAGGTGGACTGTTTAACGCCTCAGCAGCACGACGTGTTTCGCGATAGAAGAAGGAGGACGTCGCGGTATTAACCAGATTTTCCAGCGCCTGTGCACTGACCGGACGCAGCAGCACATTCATGCCATTGAGTGCGCCCGAGTTGGCGCGGTGAACCAGTGTTTGCCAGTCTTTGGCATTCCCCAGATTGACCAGCGCATTTTTAAGACGTACGCAATCCTGCTCCTGGTTACACAGTTCCTGCGTTCTTTGTACGATATCTGAAAAGTCATCCAGCAGGATCATGCCGGATTTCTGAATGGCCGTGGCCAGCTGCGGGTTCAGCTTGGGGTCGGTGCTGTTTTGCGGATGGAGTTGCAGATTCGTGGTATCCAGCAGCGCCGTGGCTTTATCAATAATGTCGGACTGCGGCAGGGGCAACGGCTCGGCGTTATTCCAGTACATAGCCGAACAGTCGAAAGGCATAAAGGCATAGCTGCGATTGCCCTGATAGGTGGCCGGGATCGAACACATCCCGGTGCCTTTGACTTTGAGGCTGTCACCCACATGCAGCGGAGATTTTTCTAATTCGCTGACATGAGTAAATTGCAGACTTTCCGTGCCTTTAATCCACGCAATGCTTAACTTCAGCGGCATACTCAGCGGGATCCAGACCGTCAGCAACACCAGAACAAAGAGTGACCCGGCAGCCAGCACGACGTTTTTACGCCAGCGCTGCAGCGGGAAATTACGCACTTCATCCTCAAGGGAGAGAAAACGCCCCTGGCGAACCACCTGACGGTTGAGATAAATATCAACTTCAGTGGTCTGTCCCAGATCCTGGCTGACATAGTTCTGCCAGTGCGCAGGGTAAATTAAATCAATGATGCCAAGGGAGATATTGCTGATCTGACCCTGATTGGACTCACCAAACAGACCCCAGCGCTTAGGGGCGCCGCGCAGGCAGTGAATTTCACGCAGGTCTTTATCCGTCGGACGGCGATACAGCATCCAGAGGCTGAACAGGACCATTACGGCACCTGCCAGCACCAGCCACGGCATCAGAACCAGCGGCCCCACAAGGCTGATGAAGAACAACAGCATTGCCGTGACGATAAGGACAGCTTCGCGTGTGCCATCCGGACGGCTTAGGGCATACTCTTCCTTGCTCTCTTTACGCACTTTAAGGAGTTCAATGTTCTCCCCCTCTTCTTTGCGTATTGAGGCATTCTGCCCGGTGGCACGTACCATGGGTGCCAGTGCAGGCGATTCCCAGCTGTACTGGGTAAGGGAGTGTCCATTCAGGGAAATGACCAGCGGAATGGTTTGCGTTTTAATCAGCTCAACATAGTTCTCTTCCGCAATGTACTGCTCCCACAACGGTGGCAGATGAACTTCTACTGAATCCAGATAGTAGCGCCATTTATGGGGTTCATCGGTAGAGAGGCCGTAGCGGGTAATAGATCGGGTAACGGGGTAAACATTATTGCTTTGCGACGTGAGAACCAGTTGCTCGGGGGTATTGCTGGCACCGGTGGGCAGTGTGTCACGGCGATTTTTCGCCAGTATCGAGACGTAACGCTCTACCGCTGTGCGCTCTTCGTCGCTCAGTTTCCGGTAGGGGGGACTGATGAATGGCAGTGGTTTCGCCAACGGCGGGCGATGCCGCATAGCGTACCAAAAGAAACAACCTGCCGTCACCGAACAGGCCAGCATTACAGCCAATATGATGACTATTGTGCTCATGCTCCCCTCATTCCTGCCACGATGCCCCTGTCGTTGATCCCGCTTGAGATGCTGATCATATTAACCCGAATGTGGCGAGCTATGACAGTGCTGGCAGTCCACTGTGTGATTAAAAATAGTGCTAAAAATCATAAAATTAGAATAATTGTATAGCATGGCCAAAGCTGATGGTACCAGGCATTTATCGCCGGTGGTATCGGTATATTCCTAATTATTAGCAGGATAATTGACATTCTATAAAATATTTCTCTCATGTTTACAACGATTTGTTATAAATAGGTAAAATATTCTATGCGATGATTGGATTCCTGTAGCGGCTAACGCACAATGAACCATAACACGGTCTGTGCCTACTTTCGTAGGGGCGTGACGTTTACCTTTTCGGCTTTTCCGCTGGGGCCAGTATGACCAGACAATTACAGAAACCTACCATCCTCAGTGTTGAGGCAATTGCGCGCTCCAGACTGTTTACCGTTGAATCGGTTGATCTTGAGTTCAGTAACGGCGTGCGCCGCATCTATGAGCGCATGCGCTCTTCGGGCCGTGAAGCGGTGATGATCGTTCCGATCATTGATGACCATCTGATCCTGATTCAGGAGTATGCCGTCGGGCTTGAAAGTTATGAGCTGGGTTTCCCTAAGGGACTGATTGACCGTGGTGAAACGCCTTTTGAGGCGGCCAACCGTGAACTCAAAGAGGAAGCCGGTTTTGGTGCGCATCAGTTGGAAACGCTGGGTAAATTAACTCTGGCTCCCTCTTATTTTTCCAGCAAGATGAATATCGTGGTGGCTGAAGGCCTCTATCCGGAGCAGTTGGAAGGCGATGAGCCTGAGCCCTTGCCGCAGCTACGCTGGCCCCTGAATAACCTGCTGGCGCTGCTGGATGAAGCTGATTTTTGCGAAGCGCGAAACGTCAGTGCGCTGTTTCTGGTCAGAGAGTGGCTGGTAAAGCAGGGCAGGTTGAGTTACTGAGTGGCGGAACAGGGGTTTTCCTGGGGGCACTGATTAAAAAGGCCGGGCAATTGCCCGGCCTTTTTTATTGGTTGTCAGAATAACTCGTGGCTTTCGCCGTTATCCATCAACGTTGTGCCAACGTCGTGGACAGAATACTCAGTCGGCTGTGTGCCGTTGATAAAGTACTCTGCACGGGTGTTGCCCCCTCCGTTGGCCAGTTTGCCGGTGCTGCGGTCGATGTTCACCGTTACCACACCCTCAGGCGGCGTCAGCGGCTGTACCGGCACGCCATCCAGGGCGGCTTTCATGTAATCATCCCATGCGGGTTGTGCACTTTTAGCCCCGCCCTCGTAGCCAGAGATCTGATCTTTAATCGCCCCAGAGGCCGTCGTACGCCCCAGGTCGCGGCGGTGATCATCAAAGCCAATCCAGACGGACGTCACCACGCCAGGCCCGTAGCCTGAGAACCACGCGTCTTTCGAGCTGTTAGTGGTCCCTGTTTTGCCGCCAATATCATTACGCTTCAGATCGCGGCCGGCGCGCCAGCCGGTTCCCATCCAGCCCGGCTCCCCGAAGATATTCGAGTTCATGGCACTCTTGATCAGGAACGCCAGCGGCGTGTTAATCACATGCGGTGCATACTGCGGTTCTTCATCCTGGCGAACCTGCTGCCGTGTGACCTGTTCCAGCTGCGGCTGCGGTACAGCAACGTTCGTTCCCTCTGAAGAGACGGCTACATTTTCCACGCTGTCTTCGCTCAGGGCCACCGCTTTCTTGGTTTCACCATAAATAACCGGCAGGTTGCATTCCGGGCAGGCCACTTTAGGCTTAACTTCGAACACATGATTGCCCTGCTCATCATCAATGCGCGTAATGAAGTACGGGTCAACGAGGAAGCCGCCGTTCGCCATCACCGAGTAGCCGCGAACCATCTGCAGCGGAGTGAAGGAGGCCGAGCCTAACGCCAGCGATTCGGTATGCACGATGTTCTCTGCCGGGAAGCCGAAACGCTGCAAATATTCTGCCGCATAATCGACGCCCATCGCGCGCATGGCGCGCACCATTACCACGTTTTTCGACTCTCCAAGCCCCTGGCGCAGGCGAATAGGGCCGGCATAGGTGTTCGGTGAATTTTTCGGACGCCAGTCCGCGCCGGCCCCGGCATCCCAGCGGGAAATCGGTACGTCATTCAGGATGGAGGCCAGCGTCAGACCCCGATCCATCGCGGCGGTATACAGGAAGGGTTTAATATTGGAACCGACCTGACGTAGCGCCTGGGTGGCACGGTTAAACTTGCTCAGATTGAAATCGAAGCCGCCGACCAGCGCACGTACTGCACCATCATGTGGATCCAGTGACACCAGTGAGGAGTTAACATCCGGCACCTGTGCCAGCTGCCAGCCGTTATCGACTTTACGCACCCAGATTTGCTGCCCCGCCTGTAACACCTGGCTGACCGAACGCGGAGTGGCACCCTGTAACGTGTCCGATTTGAATGGCCGGGCCCAGCGAACGCTGTCCAGATCCAGTGCAACGGTGCTGCCATCACGCATGGTGGCGGTGGCTTCCCCGGTGGTGCTGGTGGTGACAACTGCCGGGAAGAGAGGGCCGTAAACCGGCAGCGACTTCAGCGTTTTCATAATCTCGCTGTGCCCCCAGGCCTGCTCACCGACTTTCCACAACACATTGGCAGGGCCACGGTAGCCGTGACGCATATCATAGGCAATCACGTTGTCCTGCACCGATTTCTGTGCCGCCAACTGAAGCTTCCGGGTCACTGTGGTGTACACCTTGTAACCATCGTTATAGGCATTCTCACCGTACCGCTTGATCATCTCCTGGCGCACCATCTCGGTCAGATACGGTGCAGAAAAAGCGATTTTAGGAACGTGATAGTTAGCGACCAGAGGCGTATTCCGTGCCTCATTGTACTGGGCCTGAGTGATGTAGTTCTGATCGAGCATACGCGCCAGTACGGTATTACGACGCTGCACAGCACGATCGTGGGAATAGAGCGGGTTAAACGTTGACGGCGCTTTAGGCAGGCCAGCAATCATCGCAATTTCGCTTAGCGACAGCTCATCCACACGCTTGCCAAAGTAAACCTGCGCAGCCGCCCCCACGCCGTAAGCACGGTAGCCGAGGTAGATTTTGTTCAGATAGAGTTCAAGGATCTCATCTTTACTCATCATCTGCTCAATACGAATGGCGAGGAATGCCTCCTTCACCTTACGGATTAGCGTGCGCTCGGGGCTGAGGAAGAAGTTACGTGCCAGCTGCTGCGTGATGGTACTGGCACCTTGTGAGGCATGGCCAGACACCAGGGCAACGCTGGCCGCACGGAAAATACCAATCGGGTCAACGCCGTGGTGCTCATAGAACCGGCTGTCTTCCGTCGCGATAAATGCCTTCACCATCAGCGGTGGGATTTGTTGCAGGGTGAGTGGAATACGGCGTTTTTCACCATACTGGGCGATAAGCTCGTTATCGGCACTGAAAACCTGCATCGGCGTCTGCAGACGCACATCTTTCAGCGTGGCGACATCCGGGAGCTGAGGCTCTATGTATTTGTATAAACCATAGATCGAGCCGGCTCCCAGCAAGATGCAACACACTGCAAGGATCAATAAATACTTTACGAACTTCACCTGATATTTCCCATTTAAAGTCGGTTGGGCAGTTTATAAACAATCGCGCGGTAGTATAAAGGCAAGCCTGTACCTTGGATACGTCCTTTTTAACAGACGATAAGGAGATCGCGTCAATGGCTTTTCAGACATGGCAAGTCGGGCTGGACATTCAAAACGGGCAGATCTGCGCCCTGGGCATCCAGCGCCGTCGAAACGGCTGGCAACTGCGTCACTGGTGGCAGCATACGTTGCCGCAAGATACGTTAAGAAATGGTCTGGTGCAACGCCCGGACGTCGTCGTGGCATTACTGCAACAGTGGCGTAAGCAGCTTCCTGCCCGTATATCACTGCGGGTCGGCTTCCCGCCACAGCTGGTCATGCAGCACCCACTCGCTCCCCCTGCTCTGCAATTACGTGAGCCCGATCGTCACCGCTACATTGTCGCGGCTGCGAGACGATTTTTCCCCATCGCACCCGAAGCCCTGACGCTCGATTACCGCAGTGGCAGCCGCCCGGGAGAGCCTGTTTATCTGACGGCCGCCCGTCGTGACGCAGTGCAAAACTGGCTGGGCTGTTTACAGCAGGCTTCGCTTGAGCCTGATGTGCTGGAACTGACGCCGGGCGCGCTGTATGCGCTGGCCCGTACGCTGACAATTTCGCCCTCTTCGGCACTGGTTCACCGTCTCAATGACCACTGGCTGTGGTGTGCTCCACATTCTGCTGAACAGCCGTGGGGCTGGTGTTCCCTTGACGAGTCACCGGACTTTGCCGCCTTACGGCACCGCTATCTGCCGGACAGTGATGCGGTGTGGTACAGCTCGGCGCTGTCGGAAGCACCGCCGGAAGGAACGCAGGCCCTGTTGCCGCTGGCAGCAGTGCAATGCTACCAGCCTCCGCTGCCTGCCTGTGACGGGGTTTTTGCGCTGGCGACCGGTCTGGCATTGCGTCCGGAGGACTGCTGATGGTATGGGTGAATTTACTGCCCTGGCGACAGACAGAGCACCTGAGGCGCTGGCGCTTCTGGCGGTTAATGGGGGTACTGGTCATGCTTTTGCTGTGTACCTTAGCCCTCAACGGACAGTGGTTGCGACGGCTCAATCAGCAACAAGCCATTACGCTGGCACAGTGGGTGAGTGCGCAACATGAAGCGGCGGCGTTAAATGAACGCTGGCTGGCTGTAAAAAGGGTATCAGAAGAGCAGCAGAAGCAGGTGGAACGTCACTTGCTACGCCAGCAGCAGTTAACGCTTTGGGTGACTTTCTCGCGCATGCTGGGGGCCCTTTTTCCGTCGGATGTCTGGCTGACGTCACTGAACAAAACCCCGCAAAGTCTGGAGATGGCGGGCGTAGGTAAGCGCATTCAGCCGTTGTACGAGTTGCGCCAGCGCCTGGCGGAGATACCCTCGCTGACCCCGGTGGTGCTCGGCCCTCTTAAGCGCACCCGCACAGGGGAAATTACGTTCAATATGCAGACTGAACTGGTCGCAACCGGTGTGAGACGCCGATGATACATCGCCAAATCACCGGCTGGCTGCAAATGGGCGCCGGATGGCGACTGGTCAGCTTCACCGCGGCTACGCTGTTACTGCTACTTTTGCTGTGGTTCACCTGGTGGTATCCGCTACAACGTGAACAACAGCAACTTACACAACAGCTCCAACAGCAACGCCAGCATTACCGTCAGTTGCTGCAAGCACTTCCCGCCATCCCCTCACTGGTTACATTGCAGCAGCAGGTGGAAGAGGGGCGGGTTCAACTTTCCGCTCACGCAGAGGCACTGTCGTTGCCCGAGCTGCTTCACGTCAGCGGCGGCACGCTGGAGTACTGGCACCCGGCCGCAGGAGGTGGGGAACTGGCAATGCAGCTGCAATGGTCAGGATTTATGGCGCTGCTGCATTATCTTTCCAGTCTGTGTCCTGCGCCGGATATTCCTCGCTTTCGCCTGCAGCGTGAAGGGCAGCAGCTGCGGCTGCTTATGGAGATCACCCATGACCACTAAGCTGGCTTTCTGCCTGTTGCTGTTGTTAATGACATCCGTCTGTCGGGCGCGCGATCCTTTTTTTGTTGCCGATCTTCACCGCTGCCGCCCCGCGGAGGATGCCAGAGTGCCCTGGCGTCTGCTGGGAATCATCGGCCGGGAAGGCCGTTATCACGGCTGGCTGCTCTCCCCGCAGGGGAAACTTGTGCGGGCGACGACGGGCGAGGTGCTCCCCGACACCGCATGGCGAATCGCCAGCGTTGAAGAGGAGGCCATCACTCTGGCCTCATCACTGGACTGTCAGCCGCGCCTGCGGCTGGCACTAAAAGGACGACAGGATGCTGAAAACATTTTGGCTGTGGCTGATACTGATTAGCCCCGTGATGGCCAGCGATTCACGAATCTCACTGGCATTTGATTCAGCCCCGGTGGAGCAGGTTTTGCAGGCCCTGGCCGATTATCAGCAGCTCAATCTGATGGTGGCTCCCGGGGTTGAAGGCGTGCTCTCACTGCGCCTGAAGGCGGTTCCCTGGCAACAGGCGTTGCAGATGGTACTGAAAATGGGCCGTTTAAACTCAGAGCAGCAAGGGAACATTCTGCAGGTTTTTCCGGCAGGCTGGCAGCAGGAAGAGCAACGTCTTCAGGCTGCCCGCCGGGAAGCCAGTGAGCAGTCATTGCCGCTGCATACCCGAACGGTGACCCTGCACCATGCGGATGCGACGGCGGTGAATGACAGTCTGCAAAACGAACGCGCTCGTTTGATGACCCCACGGGGCAGTATTTCTCTGGACAGCCGTACCAACACGATTTTACTGCGTGATACCGACCGCGCACTGGCACAGGCTGAACGCTGGGTGCGTCAGCTGGATGTGCCGCTGGCTCAGGTAGAGCTGGCCGCGCAAATTGTCACCATCAGTGAAGAAAATCTGCGTGAAATAGGGGTTAACTGGGGGTTGAGTGGGGCGGATCAGGTGTCAGAGGCGTTGCGCACCAGTCAGCTGCGTGTGGATCTGGGCGTCGGCCGGCCGGCAGGTGTCGCAGGGCTGACACTGGCAAAACTGGATGGCCGCTTGCTGGATCTGGAATTAAGCGCCCTGCAAAGTGAGCATCAGGCCGATATTATTGCCAGTCCCCGGCTGTTTACCTCTCATCAGCAGACCGCCAGCATTAAGCAGGGCACAGAAATTCCTTACGAGGTTGCCACCGGTAACAGTGGTTCAACGACGATGGAATTCAAAGAAGCGATGCTGGGTATGGAGGTCACGCCCGTGGTGCAGGCGAATGGTCGGATTTTGCTGAAATTGCATATTTCACAAAATATGCCCGGACGAAACATGCGAAGTGGTGAAAATGAGGTACTGACAATCGATAAGCAGGAGATTGATACGCAGGTCATCCTGAAGGATGGTCAGACACTGGCGTTGGGTGGCATTTTTCAACAACAGAGCGCTACAGGGCGAACTAAGGTGCCATTACTCGGCGATCTTCCGCTACTAGGCGGTCTGTTCCGTCATGACGTTCGTGAGCAAAAAAGGCGAGAATTGGTGATCTTTATCACACCAAAGTTGATTGCCAGCGATTAATGCGATTTTTGATGCAAACTGGAGATGCGGCATGTTTTTTCCGAAATTGCTGACAGTTGCGTTTGACGCAAGGGCGGAATTAGCTTACAAGGTTTAGCGATTTTGAATTACGGGCCAGGTGCCCTTAGCAGCGAATGCTTTTTAACCGTTTTTTATCGTGCGCAACCGGCGTAGCCGATGCAACCACATCCGGCTGATAAATGAAGCGGACTGAAACGCGCCAAAATATTGCGTGCAATGGGCAAGGTAAATTTAATCGGTTGCCAAAACACCTTCAGTGTTGAGATAATTTTTAGTCTGACTCTCGCACTTATCGCTCATGAGGTTTCAGTTCATGTCCTGCCTGGTTTAAGGCGGGGTATCATTAACGAATTGTCTTAGTAATACCGAAAAAATGGCAGAGAAACGCAATATCTTTCTGGTTGGGCCTATGGGTGCCGGCAAAAGCACTATTGGGCGTCAGTTAGCTCAACAACTCAATATGGAATTTTTCGATTCCGATCAAGAAATTGAGCGACGTACCGGAGCGGATGTGGGCTGGGTTTTTGACGTCGAAGGCGAAGAAGGCTTCCGCGATCGCGAAGAAAAAATCATCAATGAACTCACTGAAAAGCAGGGCATTGTGCTGGCGACTGGTGGCGGTTCCGTCAAGTCGCGTGAAACGCGCAATCGTCTCTCCGCCCGTGGCGTAGTGGTTTATCTTGAAACGACTATCGAAAAGCAACTGGCACGAACGCAGCGCGACAAGAAACGTCCTTTGTTGCAGGTGGATTCTCCACCGCGTGAAGTGCTGGAAGCATTAGCCGATGAACGCAATCCGATGTATGAAGAGATTGCTGACGTAACCATTCGCACTGACGATCAAAGCGCGAAGGTCGTGGCTAATCAGATTATCAATATGTTGGAAAAGAGCTAAGTTTTGCTCTGAAGGCCCACTCGTGGGCACAGCAAAAAAGGTGATACAGCGTCATGGAGAGGATTAACGTTACTCTTGGGGAGCGCAGTTACCCCATTACCATCGCCGCCGGGTTGTTTGCAGATCCGGCTTCTTTTTGGCCGCTTAAAGCGGGCGATCAGGTTATGCTGGTAACCAACCAGACGCTGGCTCCTCTCTATCTTGACACGCTACGTTCCCGCCTTGAAGGCGCGGGCGTGGTGGTCGATCAGGTGATCCTGCCTGATGGTGAACAGTTTAAAACACTGACCGTCATGGACCAGGTCTTTACCGCGCTTTTGTCCAGGCCTCATGGCCGTGATACCACCCTTGTTGCTCTGGGGGGCGGTGTCATTGGTGATTTAACCGGATTTGCTGCCGCCAGCTATCAGCGTGGCGTACGCTTTATCCAGGTGCCAACAACGCTGCTGTCTCAGGTAGATTCCTCCGTGGGTGGAAAAACCGGGGTGAATCATCCGTTGGGCAAGAATATGATCGGGGCCTTCTATCAACCTGCCTCGGTCGTTATCGATCTTGACTGCCTGAACACCCTGCCTGCGCGAGAGCTTGCCTCCGGGCTGGCTGAAGTGATCAAATATGGCATCATCCTCGACGGCGAATTCTTTACCTGGCTTGAGCATAATCTGGATGCCCTTCTGGCGCTGGAACCTACCGCGATGGCGTACTGTATTCGCCGCTGCTGTGAGCTGAAAGCCGAAGTGGTGGCGGCAGATGAGCACGAGCACGGTCAGCGTGCGCTGCTGAACCTGGGTCACACGTATGGCCATGCCATTGAGGCCCATATGGGTTATGGCAACTGGCTGCACGGAGAGGCTGTGGCTGCCGGGATGGTGATGGCGGCACGCAATGCCGAACGTCTTGGACAGTTCCGCTCTCAGGATACTGAACGTATTATCACGCTCTTACAGCGTGCAGGATTACCGGTTCACGGGCCAGAAAGTATGGCGGCTTCCGATTACCTGCCACATATGCTGCGTGACAAAAAAGTGTTAGCCGGCAAGCTGCGGCTGGTTCTCCCGTTGGCTATCGGCAAAGCCGAAGTGCGCAGCGGAGTGCCGCATGATATGGTTCTGGCATCCATTCAGGATTGTCAGAAGCCGTAACGATTATCAGCCGCCAGACGATTCTGGCTGCTATTTTTCACGTTTTTGCCTGGCGCACAATGCGAAGGGCATCGCCGCTCTATGGGAGGAGGTTAAATGGACGAGTTTAAACCGGAAGACGAGTTAAAACCTGACACCAGCGACCGCCGTCCCACGCGGCCCCGTAAAACGTCTTCTGCACCCAAAGTCCCTGTTTCTCGTCAGCATATGATGATGGGGATTGGTATCCTCGTGCTGCTGTTACTGGTACTGGGCATTGGTTCTGCGCTGAAATCGCCGGACAGTGGCAGTGCGCAGCAGGCTCAGACGCCTGCGGGTAACGCGAACACGGCGAACAGCGGCGGCAGCGAGAAAAATATAGACCTGTCGGGCTCCTCATCAATGAGCGGCCAGTCTGGTCAGCCTGCGGCTCCGGAAGGCACTGTGCCGGCTGCTAATGAGCCTGCCGCATCATCGCAGAACGTGGGTGTTCCCCCGATCTCCCCAACACCGACAGAAGCACAGCCCGTGCAAACGCCGGCCAATCAGCAGCGTGTTGAGCTGCCAGGCGATCTGAACAATGCATTGAGCAATCAGCAGGGGCAGGTTGATGCTGCTGCACAGGCAGGTCAGGGCGAGTCGTCACTGCCTACCGGTGCTGCCACGGTTGCACCAGGCGCAGCGGAGACGCCACGTCCTGTTGCCAGCAAGCCTGCAACCACCACCCGCCCTGCTGCCACGCAGCATAACAAACCAGCGGCCCACACCCCTGCAGCCAGTAAACCGGCGGTGAAGCAGAGTAAGCCTGCTACCACGGCAAGCCGCAGCGGCTCAACCCCTGGCGGTAATTTTACCCTGCAACTGAGCAGTGCTTCGCGTTCAGATACGCTGAATGCCTGGGCGAAAAAACAGAATCTTAGCGGCTATCACGTTTATCAGACCACTCGTAACGGGCAACCCTGGTACGTGCTGGTCAGCGGTTCTTACGCGACCTCTTCTGAGGCCAAACGCGCAGTTGCCTCGCTACCTGCTGAAGTCCGTGCGCAAAATCCCTGGGTTAAGCCGGTCAGTCAGGTGAAGAAAGAAGCGGGCAAGTAACACCCTGCCGGGGCGACCCGGCTTTTCCGTAGTGTGTGCGTGCCGCTGGCACGCAGAGCATTCAAAGCGCAGATATGCTGTCGGTGTAACCACAGCCTGATGAGTAAATTAATTAACGACGGCATGAAAAAAAATCGCGCTTTTTTGAAGTGGGCAGGTGGCAAGTACCCGTTGCTCGATGATATCCGACGCCATCTCCCGGAAGGGGATTGTCTGATCGAACCGTTCGTTGGGGCAGGTTCGGTATTCCTCAATACGCAATATTCCCGATATATCCTTGCTGATATTAACAGCGATCTGATTAATCTTTATAACATCGTCAAAGATCGCACCGACGAATTCGTCGCGGACGCCCGCGAGCTGTTCGTGCCGGAAGCGAATGATTCAGTGGTCTATTATGCCTACCGAAAAGAGTTCAATCTGTGCCGTGATGGTTATCGCCGCGCCGTGCTTTTTTTATACCTCAACAGGCACTGCTATAACGGTCTCTGCCGGTATAACCTGAGCGGTGAATTCAACGTCCCGTTTGGCCGCTACCGCAAACCCTATTTCCCTCAGGATGAGCTCTACTGGTTTGCTGAACGTGCGCAGCAGGCGACCTTTGTCTGCGAATCCTATGATGTTACGCTGGGTAAAGTGCAACAGGGTGCCGTGGTGTACTGCGATCCCCCTTATGCGCCGTTATCGACCACGGCGAATTTTACGGCGTACCATACCAACAGTTTTAGTATGCGCGAGCAGCAGCATCTGGCCGAACTGGCCTCGGCGCTGGCGCATGAGAACAGCATTACCGTGCTAATCTCCAATCACGATACGCCGCTGACGCGTCAGTGGTATCAGGATGCCGTATTGCACGAAATCAAAGTGCGTCGTTCCATCAGCCGCAGCGGCAATACGCGCAGTAAGGTCAATGAATTGCTGGCGCTGTATACTGGCCGGTGATGACAGCCTGACATCAGGCACAACCAGGGAGAAACGGATGAAACAGTTTTTAATTGCCCCATCAATTCTTTCCGCAGATTTTGCCCGCCTGGGCGAAGACACAGCGAAAGCTCTGGCTGCTGGCGGTGATGTAGTGCATTTCGATGTGATGGATAATCACTATGTGCCAAACCTCACGATGGGGCCAATGGTACTGAAAGCCCTGCGCGATTATGGCGTCACTGCCCCGATTGACGTGCATCTGATGGTCAAACCGGTCGACCGTCTGGTACCTGACTTCGCCAAAGCCGGTGCCAGCTATATCACCTTTCATCCCGAAGCGTCTGAGCATGTTGACCGTACGCTACAGCTGATCAAAGAGCATGGCTGTAAAGCGGGCCTGGTGCTTAACCCGGCGACACCGCTCAGTATTCTCGATTATGTGATGGATAAGCTGGATGTGATCCTGCTGATGTCGGTCAATCCTGGCTTTGGCGGCCAGTCATTTATTCCCGGCACGTTGAATAAACTGCGTCAGGTCCGCAAGCTGATCGATCAGAGTGGCTATGACATCCGTCTGGAAGTGGACGGGGGCGTGAAAGTCGACAACATCGGTGAGATTGCGGCAGCAGGCGCCGATATGTTTGTCGCCGGATCCGCTATTTTTGGTCACCCTGACTATAAGAAAGTGATTGATGACATGCGCACCGAGCTGGAGAAGTCCCGTCATGGCGCCTTTCACTGACATCCGGGCTCTGGCCTTTGATCTGGATGGTACGCTGACCGACAGTGCACCCGGTCTGGCCAGTGCGGTGGATAGCGCGCTGACTGAGCTGAAACTGGCCCCTGCCGGTCTTGGGCTTGTCTCCACCTGGATTGGTAACGGGGCGGATATTCTTATGGAACGCGCCCTGACCTGGGCGCTGGGCCATACGCCGCAGGCGGATCTGCTGCGTGAGGCGCGCGCGCTGATGGACAGACATTATGCCCACAGCGTTGACGGCGGCAGTCAGCTTTACCCCGGTGTGAAAGAGACGCTGGCGGCCCTGTCCACGCACGGGCTGCCGATGGCGCTGGTCACTAACAAACCCACGCCGTTTGTTGCACCACTGCTGGCTTCTCTGGGGATTGCTGAATACTTCTCACTGATTATCGGCGGCGATGACGTGGTGGTGAAAAAACCCCATCCGGCACCGCTATTTCTGGTACTGGGGACATTTGGCCTGCTGCCGGGTGAGTTACTGTTTGTCGGTGATTCTCGCAATGATATTATGGCCGCGCAGGCGGCAGGATGTCCCTGCATTGGCCTGACCTATGGCTATAACTACGGTGAGCCGATTGCCACCAGCCATCCCGACGTCACGCTCGATCATTTTAACGATTTATTGCCCGCACTCGGGCTGTCATTATTCAGGACGGAAACATGAGCAAACCCATCGTATTTAGCGGCGCACAGCCTTCTGGTGAACTCACCATCGGTAACTATTTGGGTGCGCTGCGTCAGTGGGTACAGATGCAGGATGATTATCACTGTATCTACTGCATCGTCGATCTGCATGCCATTACGGTTCGTCAGGACCCGGTTGCGCTGCGCAAGGCGACGCTGGATACCCTGGCGCTTTATCTCGCCTGCGGTATCGACCCGCAGAAAAGCACCATTTTTGTTCAGTCACACGTGCCGGAACATACGCAGCTTGGCTGGATCCTTAACTGCTATACCTATTTCGGTGAGCTGAGCCGTATGACGCAGTTCAAGGATAAATCAGCACGTTACGAAGAGAACATTAACGCCGGCCTGTTTGACTATCCGGTGCTGATGGCGGCCGATATCCTGCTGTACCAGACGACTCAGGTACCGGTGGGTGAAGACCAGAAACAGCATCTGGAGCTGAGCCGCGATGTCGCTTCGCGCTTCAATGCGCTGTACGGTGAGATCTTCAAAGTGCCTGAGCCGTTCATTCCTAAATCAGGCGCACGTGTGATGTCGCTGCTGGAGCCGACCAGGAAGATGTCAAAGTCTGACGATAACCGCAATAACGTTATCGGCCTGCTGGAAGATCCTAAATCGGTGGTGAAGAAGATTAAGCGTGCGATGACCGACGGCGATGAGCCACCGGTGGTGCGTTATGATGTGAAAGAGAAGCCCGGGGTGTCGAACCTGCTGGACATCCTGTCTGGCGTCACCGGTAAGCCGGTTGCTGAACTGGAAGCGGAATTTGCCGGCCAGATGTACGGCCACCTGAAAGGTGCCGTCGCAGACGCCGTGTCCGGGATGTTAAGCGAGCTGCAGGAGCGTTATCACCGTTACCGCAACGATGAAGCATTCCTTGAGCAGGTGATGCGTGACGGTGCGGCGAAAGCCCGTACGCAGGCGCAGGACACGCTGAAAAAGGTCTACGAAGCGATAGGCTTTGTTGCCCAGCCATAATGCATCAGGCTGCGGGGCGTTCGTGCAAAGCGGACGCCCCGTTTAAGCATCATCCCTGTCAGGAACGTTTTTTCAGCGACAAAATGGCCCCGTCATACCAGTAAAGCGTCAGCGTATCGTTGACCGGTACCGTTACCACCGCACCCGGCCCCCAGGGCTCATTTCCGCATATCACGTTAAACCCCCCGGCCACCTGATAACCCTGTTCTGGGTCGTTTTCACCAGCTGGCGTCAGCGTGGGGCTTTTCAGGCAGTTGTCCGTGGCCGGATCGATGGGCCGCTGCGACGTCCCCTTCTCCCACAGGATATGATCAGCGGAAAACGTGACGACTGCCCCCATATACTGCGGATCATTATCCACCACAGCCTGAACTCCGCTACTGTCGACATGTACCGCATCTACCCGCCAGCTGCCTTCCAGCATGGTGTAATCTGCCGTCGCCGCCAGCAGCGGTGGGCTGATCAGCAGGCAGGCCATTATCAGATATTTCATTATTATCTCCTTGCAGTCAGGTCGTTGAAGTATAGAGGCGAATGGCACTTACAGGCTGCTGATTTCACATACGTTAACGCAGTACATCCGTTGGGGCGGCTAAACCGTGATAGGGTAAACAGAGGATGTTATTGAGGAGGGGAATGTATGCGTCCGGAATTACAGTGGATTAACCATGTTCGCCTGCCGCAGCAAGAAGGGCTGTGGCAGATTGAGATCCTGCAGGGCAGGATCGCAGGCATCGTACCGCAGCCTGCGGCCTGCGCCGCCGGGGAAGCGCTGGATGCGGAAGGCGGGCTGGCCCTTCCCCCGTTTATTGAACCGCATATTCATCTGGATACCACCCAAACGGCCGGAGAACCGGCATGGAACCAGTCAGGGACGCTGTTTGAGGGCATTGAGCGGTGGGCAGAGCGTAAGGCGCTGCTGACACACGATGATGTGAAGCAGCGGGCGCGTCAGACGCTGAAGTGGCAGATGGCGAATGGCATTCAACATGTGCGTACTCATATTGATGTCTCCGATCCCTCGCTGACGGCGCTGAAAGCGATGCTGGAAGTGAAGCAGGAGATGGCACCCTGGGTGGATATCCAGCTGGTGGCTTTCCCCCAGGAGGGGATCCTTTCGTATCCTGATGGTGAAGCGTTGCTGGAGCAGGCCATACAACTGGGTGCGGACGTAGTCGGGGCGATACCGCATTTTGAATTCACCCGTGAGTATGGCGTGGAATCGCTGCACCGCACCTTCGCCCTGGCGCAAAAATATCAGCGAATGGTCGACGTTCACTGCGATGAAATTGACGATGAGCAGTCGCGCTTTGTGGAGACGGTGGCAGCACTGGCGCTGCGTGAAAAAATGGGGGAGCGGGTGACGGCCAGCCACACGACGGCGATGCACTCCTATAACGGGGCTTATACCTCCCGTCTGTTCCGCTTGCTGAAGCTCTCAGGGATTAATTTTGTTGCCAACCCGCTGGTGAATATTCATCTGCAGGGGCGATTTGACACCTATCCTAAACGTCGGGGCATTACCCGGGTTAAAGAGATGCTGGAAGCGAATATTAACGTCTGCTTTGGTCACGATGATGTGTTCGATCCCTGGTATCCACTGGGTACGGCCAGCATGTTGCAGGTGCTGCATATGGGGATGCACGTCTGCCAGCTGATGGGCTACGAGCAGCTGGATGCCGGCATCAATCTGATTACCACACACAGTGCCAGAACGCTGCAGCTGAAGGACTACGGCATTGAAAGGGGCAACAGCGCTAATCTGGTGATTCTGCCGGCAGAAAGCGGCTTCGATGCGTTACGTCGTCAGGTACCTGTGCAGTATTCCATCCGTCATGGCCGGGTAATTGCCGAAACGGTACCCGCCACCAGCACGGTTCATCTGGACGCAAGCGAAAAGGTGGATTTCAAACGTTAAACGATGGCGGGGCGATCTTCCTGTCTGACGGTCACGTGTTGCTGATGTGCGCAGACATTGAGGCAGGCCGCGAAACACGGTCTGCCTCAACCTGGTTTTTAGTGAGAACCCATATGGCCGTGCAGCTTGTGCTTGCTGACAAAGCCGAGCAGCAGACACATCACAAACACGACGGCGTAGAGGCCGTTTGCCGTGGCCAGCGCCGCGTGAGCGCCGCCTTTCTCGACGATAGGGCCGGTCACCACGAAGGTCAGCATGGTGCCTACGGTGCCGCAGGTCAGGATAAAGTTCACCAGTTTGGGTGAAGCCACTTTGGTCTGCAGCGACCCCAGGGTGATGATGGTGGTATAGATGGCACTGGAGAAGAAGCCCAGACTCATCATGATCCATTTCAGCATCGATGCATCACTGGACGTGATAAACCAGTACATCAGCGCAGTGGCTGCCAGCGCCAGCACGGTGAGAATACGCTGAGGATCGAAGAAGCGCAGGATGGCGCTGAAGGCCCACATGCCAATCATATAGGCTGTCCAGAAGTTACCGACCAGGCTACCGGCCTGACCGATATCCATGCCCATCGTTTTGGTCGCGTAGAGCGGCACCCAACCGATAAAACCGAGCTGGCCGAGGATATAACACAGTGCAGCCACCGACAGCAGGCCCACGCCGATCCCCCATTTCTCTTTGATGACCGGCTCGCCGCTGGTGGCTTTTTTACCCAGCACCGGGAACTCAAAGCACAGGGCCAGAATAAAGATCGCCACGTAAATCACACCGATGCAGGCATAGACCCAATACCACGGCAGAGCGCGCGCAAGGATAGCGGCAGCAATAATCGGGAAAATGGTACCGGCCATGCTGAAAAAGGAGTCAGTAAACAGCAGGCGCGAGCCACGCTGACGGCCTTCATACAGATGGGTGATCAGGAACGTACCAATGGACATGGTGATACCGCTCACCACCCCGAGGACAAACATACACAGAGAGAAGACGGTCAGGCTGTGGCTGTTCATCAGCCCCAGAACGGCCAGCACCATCAGCACGAAGCCGAAGATCAGCTGGCGTTTGAGGGGGACGATTTCCATCAGCCAGGCGTTAAGAAACACCGCCAGCAGGATGCCGGCATTCAGGAAGGTAAAGGTATTGCTCATCTGAGCGACGGGCAGCTGGAAGTAGGCCGCAATATTCTCCAGAACCATACCGGTAACGATAACCACTGCACCGGTCAGCGCATAGGAGAAGAAGCTGATCCAGGTAAGCCCGATTCGATCGCGATTTGTCATAGTGGAAACCTGTTTGAAAGAGATGTTCACCGGGCGGAATGCCCGTGCCAGACAGGAGGAGTTTAACGATATTCGTGATCTGCATAAATCTTTACTGAAACTAATATTTTCATATTTCATTCATATCGTGATCATAGTCACTATTTTTCGACGCTCAGTAACGTTTGCTTTCATAACGTTGCCGCGTAAATAAAGGTAAAACGCTGGCGCGCTGGTAAGTGCCTCTTTACAATCACCGTTGGTTATATGGTTTGTCGCACTCAGTAAGGAATCTTTCATGTTGAAACGTACGTTAACCGCGGTGGCGACCGTTCTGGCACTGTCTTCGATCTCTGCCTCCGCCATGGCTGCGAAGGGGGATACGCATGTGCTGCTGACCACTTCTGCGGGTAATATTGAACTGGAACTGAACAACCAGAAAGCACCGGTGTCGGTGAATAATTTTGTGGATTACGTGAACAGTGGTTTTTACAACAACACGATTTTTCATCGCGTGATCCCAGGCTTTATGTTGCAGGGTGGCGGTTTTACCGCTGATATGCAGCAGAAGCAGCCTAAACCGCCGATTAAAAATGAAGCGGATAATGGCCTGCTGAATAAACGCGGTACCATTTCAATGGCGCGTACTGCTGATAAGGACAGTGCCACCAGCCAGTTCTTTATCAACGTGGCAGATAATGCCTTCCTCGATCACGGTCAGCGTGACTTTGGCTATGCCGTTTTCGGTAAAGTCGTTAAAGGCATGGACGTTGCCGATAAGATTGGCCAGGTACAGACCAAAGATGTCGGGCCTTACCAGAATGTTCCGGTGACCCCGGTGGTGATCCTCTCTGCGAAAGTGCTGCCATAATTCTTTCACTGGCCACTCTGTCAGGATCGCCCGCAGGCGGTCCTGGTATCAGGACCTCCCATGCTGCTTCTGATCGACAACTACGACTCCTTCACCTGGAACCTCTACCAGTATTTTTCTGAGCTGGGGGCCGAGGTATGCGTTCACCGTAATGATGAGATCACCCTTGATGAGATCGCCGCGCTGGCCCCTCAGCATCTGGTGATCTCGCCCGGGCCCTGCACTCCTGATGACGCCGGCATCTCGCTGGACGTCATCCGTCATTTCGCTGGTCACATTCCCCTTCTGGGGGTTTGCCTCGGGCATCAGGCCATTGCACAGGTACTCGGCGGGCGGGTGGTGCGCGCGCGTAAAGTGATGCACGGTAAGACGTCGCTGATTGAACACCGAGATGAGGGCGTGTTTGCCGGGCTGAATCATCCGCTGACGGTGACCCGCTATCACTCGCTGATTGTTGAAGCTGACAGCCTGCCTGAAGAATGTGAAGTCACCGCATGGACGATGGATGATCGCGGCCAGCCCGATGAGATCATGGGGTTCAGGCACCGCACACTGCCGCTGGAAGGGGTACAGTTCCATCCGGAAAGCATCCTGAGTGAACAGGGACATCAACTGCTGGCTAATTTCCTCAAACGTTGATTATCGGTTGCCTTTATTTGATTTTTTATGCATATTTTATGACTATATTTTCATGGCGCGAAAAAGCATAAATGGCGAGGTAGTGAATGACGGCGGAAAAAATGGCGGTAACACGCGCGACGTTTGACGAGGTGATTTTGCCTGTTTATGCACCAGCACAGTTTGTGCCGGTGAAAGGCAAAGGCAGCCGCGTGTGGGATCAGCAGGGCAAAGAGTACATTGACTTCTCCGGCGGCATTGCGGTGACGGCGCTGGGGCACTGCCATCCGGCGTTGGTGGAGGCGTTAAAAAGCCAGGGAGAAACCCTGTGGCATACCAGTAATGTCTTCACCAATGAGCCAGCACTGCGCCTGGCGAGCAAGCTGATACAGGCCACTTTTGCCGAGCGTGTCTTTTTCGCGAACTCCGGTGCTGAAGCTAACGAAGCCGCGTTTAAGCTGGCGCGTTACTATGCCACCAAACGCCACAGTCCGTTTAAAAGCAAGATTATTGCTTTCCATAATGCTTTTCACGGCCGCACGCTGTTTACGGTTTCCGTTGGCGGCCAGCCGAAATACTCTGATGGCTTCGGGCCCAAACCTGCTGATATCGTCCACGTGCCGTTTAACGACCTGGCTGCCGTGAAAGCGGTTATCGACGATCATACTTGCGCTATTGTGGTGGAGCCGATTCAGGGCGAAGGCGGCGTGATGCCGGCGACGCAGGAATTTATGCAGGGTCTGCGTCAGCTGTGTGATGAGCATCATGCGCTGCTGGTGCTGGATGAAGTACAGAGTGGTATGGGCCGCAGCGGCAGGCTGTTCGCCCATGAGCATTATGGTGTTCAGCCAGATATTCTGACCACGGCCAAAGCACTGGGCGGCGGTTTCCCGGTCAGCGCGATGCTGACGACCAACGAGATTGCCTCTGTCATGGCGCCGGGTGTTCATGGCACCACCTACGGTGGCAACCCGCTGGCCTGTGCCGTGGCTGAAGCGGCACTGGATATCATCAATACGCCGGCAGTGCTCAACGGTGTGGAAGAGCGTCGTCAGCTGTTTGTTGATGCGCTGGCGTCGCTGGATGCCCGCTTCGATCTGTTCAGCGATATCCGTGGCAAAGGCCTGCTGATTGGCGCGGCACTGAAACCGCAGCACGCAGGTAAAGCACGTGACCTGCTGAATGCCGCGGCAGAGGCGGGTGTGATGGTGCTGGTGGCCGGAACCGATGTGATGCGCTTTGCGCCGTCGCTGGTGATTGAACCGACCGACATTGTTGAAGGCATGGCCCGATTCGCGACGGCCGTCGAAAACGTGTTATAGGGAACGCTTTTTTCCGGTCGTCCCGTGCTGATAAAGCCCGGGGAGGTTGGGGATGAGGCGGAAAAAACAGCGGCACTCACGTCTTCGATTTACGCAGATGGCGTGACAGCCAGCGGCCATGATGTGGGCGCTGGCTCCAGGTGAGTGATGAGATGGTATGCATCACGCTGAGATGGCCAAGGATGCGTCTAACATGCCGCTCCATGATGGTTACCGGGCCCTGGTGGAAATCCTCCGGCGCATCCAGGACATTACTGCCTGAATCGGGCCCGTCGTATTCCAGACGCTGCTGGCAGCGCTGCAGGGCAATTTCACAGGACTGCAGATAGCGCTCTGCCAGCGTGGGCGTCAGCATGGTGTGTTCACGCGCCAGAATGGTCATGGCGTTAATGTGCTCCACAATAAACTGGCTGTGCGTGACCCACAGCTGCATATCGGACAGGTAACTGGAGTTAAAGCCGGGCTCCTGCATCGCCTGATGCAGGGAGTTAAACAGCGCATTGTGCGCCTGATTGACCCGCATTCGCTGGTAAGCCAGTTTCACGGCATCCTGTTCGTTTCCCAGCAGCATCTGTAATGCCTCCTGATAGGTCTCCAGCGCATCGTGCGCATTCTGCCGCATCAACCCACTTTGCCACTGTGGCCATAACCAGATCATGCCGCCAAAGGCGATCAGGCAGCCCATCAGTGTGTCCAGCAGCCTCGGCAGCAGGAACTGCGCGCCATTCAGAGCGAGCAACTGTAACGAGTAAACCGCGGTGACGGTGAAGCCCACCGTGGCCCAGCCATAGAATTTGCGGATAAACAGATAGCTCACCAGCGTAATGATCAGCATGACCAGTAGCACCCAGGACTCTGGTGCATGAAGACCCAGCGTGGCGGCAGCGATGATCAGCCCGGCCAGCGTTCCCAGTGCTCTGTGCTGAATACGCACCCGGGTGGCGCTGTAACCATTAAGGCTGACAAACATTACCGTCATCAGGATCCAGTAAGGCTTCGGCAGGTTGAAGAACAGCGCCAGGGAACTGGCAAAGGTGAGCATGACCGCATAGCGTGCAGCGGTGCGCAGGGCTGAGGATTTCAGCGACAGGTAGCTCTTCAGCGCCGGAAGCAGAGGAAGGCGACGCTGGCGGTCGGCCATCAGGTCACGGCGGTACAGCGGACGCTGAGTGCGCAGCACACGTGCGATGCGGCTGAAGTGGTAATAACAAAAGTGGCCGACGGGGTTGTCCGGGTGCTGACGAGCGATCTTTTCCAGTGCCTGAAGAGGCTTATCCATTGTAAAGCGCTCAGGATAACGATGATAAAGAATATCATCGGCCAGTACCCGCAGTCTGGCGGCAATGGTCTGTGCGTTCCAGCGGATCACCGCTTCGGCATGGCTTTTTTCCACCAGCTTTTGCACTTCTTCCGGCTGATGCAGGCTGACCGCAATATGTTCCTGCAGATCAAGCGCCACCTGGAATGCACGTGTCAGACGCTGGTAGTGGCTGTCCCGATTGGCGGACAACATATGCATCTGCTGATAGCAGGTGTTAATCAGATCGACGGCTTTCTGCTGGCGCGCCAGCAGTGGGGGCAGGGCAGTCTGTGGATCGGTAAGTCGGGTCAGCAGAGTGTATTTAGCTTCACAGTAGTCAGCCAGTTCGCGATACAGCAGGCTGAGGGTTTCACGCATCGGCTGCTCTTTCCACAGCCAGAACCAGAACCAGTTAAATGCCCCGTACCAGACGGTCCCCAAAATATATAACAGCGGCGGTTGCCACAACGGCATCCGCCCCGCCAGGCTGAGCGTGAAGATGGCGGCTATTAACGAAGCCGGCAGCAGGCGGCCATGAAGGGGGCTAATCTCACCCGTGACGCCCAGCACTAAGGCCATGATCAGCAGAATAACCGGCAACGGCACGCCCTCTAACCCGGCGTACTGGATCAGGAAGCTGCTGGAGGCGAACAGACACCCGCCGACGATGAGGCGTTTAAAGAAGCGTTTGTGGGGGGTATCCAGACCGGCGTTATTACAGCAGGCGGGCACTAAGGAGAAAAGCAGTCCGTTTTGCAGGTTGCCCAGCATCCAGCCGATCGCCACGGGTAAACACAGCACCAGCGTTTGTCTGAGCGCATAGTTAACTTCCGGGTGATAGATAATTCTCCGCCACATGAGCCACACCAAATAAAAACGGCGCGACAGGGCGTCGCGCCGTGGGTTCAGAGCCGGTTAACGTGTGCCGTATACAACGATGGTTTTACCATGTGCCGAGATCAGGTTCTGATCTTCCAGCATTTTCAGAATACGGCCTACGGTTTCACGGGAGCAGCCGACAATCTGGCCGATCTCCTGACGGGTGATTTTAATTTGCATGCCGTCCGGGTGCGTCATGGCATCGGGCTGTTTGGCCAGATTCAGTAACGTCTGGGCAATGCGTCCGGTGACATCCAGGAAAGCTAAATTACCCACTTTCTCTGACGTAACCTGCAGTCGACTCGCCATCTGTGAAGAGAGACGCATCAGAATGTCAGGATTCACCTGAATCAGCTGACGGAATTTTTTGTAAGAGATTTCAGCCACTTCACAGGCTGTTTTCGCACGTACCCATGCACTGCGTTCCTGACCTTCTTCAAAGAGGCCCAGTTCGCCAATAAAGTCGCCCTGGTTGAGGTAAGAGAGGATCATCTCTTTGCCTTCTTCATCCTTGATTAACACCGCTACAGAACCTTTAACGATGTAATAGAGGGTTTCCGCCTTTTCACCCTGATGTATCAGCGTGCTTTTGGATGGATATTTGTGAATATGGCAATGTGACAGGAACCATTCGAGTGTAGGGTCTGTTTGCGGTTTGCCGAGAACCATTCGCTGTTATCCTCTGTTTGTAATCGTGCCTAAATATACCCTCTATTCTGCGGGGGAGAAGTGCGTTACCGCTAACCTGCCGCGCGAAATATTTTAGGATATCAGGGGATGAGTCCCTGTCAGGCGTTGAAATATTCAAGCGTTCCCATAGGAATTATACGGGCCTCTGTTAAGAGCATGGCTCGTGCTGTCGTCCCGTTTTACTGTGCATTGTCTTGCCAGTAAATAATTGCAGCTTTGTTTGTAGCACAGCTTTACAAGGCTGTCTTCTGTTGTCTCGCTTCAGCATAGTTGGAAAAAGGCAGCGTTGCCGTTTTTATTGACACAGCGTACTCTGCGGTAACTGAATGAAATCGAGGATTTTGTTATGCAGGCACGTGTTAAATGGGTTGAAGGGCTGACATTTTTGGGAGAATCCTCATCGGGTCATCAGGTGTTGATGGACGGTAACTCCGGGGATAAAGCACCCAGCCCGATGGAGATGGTGCTGATGGCCGCCGGAGGCTGTAGCGCCATTGATGTGGTTTCTATTTTACAAAAAGGCCGTCATGACGTGGCTGATTGCGAAGTGAAGCTCACGTCGGAGCGCCGTGAAGATGCTCCGCGAATCTTCACGCACATTAATCTGCATTTTATTGTCAGCGGCAAAGCGCTGGGTGATAAAGCCGTCTCACGCGCCGTCGACCTTTCCGCAGAGAAATACTGTTCGGTGGCCATTATGTTGGGGCAGGGTGTCAAAATGAGTCACAGCTACGAGGTCATTGACCTCGCCTGACAGCATGTGACTGATGTCTGCGCGAGGGGCGTACAGTTCCCTCGCGTCACTCTTTTCCTCCCGCCATCTTCGCCAGCGGCACATCATGCTGAGCACGTCATCACGCGCATTTCACGCCACAGTCTGGTGAGGTGAGCGCAGTATATTTCATCCTGTTTACTGTCCTTCACGCTGATTTACCGGCGCAGTGACCGAAGGTCTGAATACTCCGGCCTGTCGTTCTATCGTTTCAACTAATCACGGAGTGATGATGAATACCAAGACGTTAATTCAGGATGTCACCGCAAAAGTGTTGCATTGGCGGCGTCATATCCACGCCCACCCGGAACTCTCTTTTCATGAACAGGGCACGGCCGACTATGTCGCTGCTGAACTGGAAAAGTTTGGTCCTCTGGCTATCAGCCGGCCCACCCCCAACAGTGTGCTGGCTGAACTTTCAGGCCCACACAGCGGGGAATGCATTGCTCTGCGGGCCGATATGGATGCCCTGCCCATTGAAGAGCTGAATCAGGAGCCGTTTACCTCGCGTCATCGCGGCGTGATGCATGCCTGCGGGCACGATGCGCATACGGCGATGCTGATGGGGGCTGCCTGGGTGTTATGCCAGCAGCAGGCGCAGATGGCAGGGAAGGTGCGATTCATCTTTCAGCATGCGGAAGAAGTGCCACCGGGGGGGGCCAGTGAGCTGGTAAAGCTCGGCGTGCTGGACGGAGTATCACAGATTTATGGTTTACACGTGTTTCCCACCCTGCCAACGGGGACGGTGGCGGTGAAAGAGGGCGTCTTCAGTGCCGCCTGTGACAATTTTGACCTGGTGTTACAGGGAAAGGGGGCGCATGCGGCGATGCCGCAGCAGAGTACGGACCCGCTGGTGTTGGGCGCGAGTGTGGTCGGGGCGTTGCAGCAAATCGTATCACGCCGGCTGGACGCGAACGATGGCGCGGTACTGACGGTGGCCAGCTTCCAGTGCGGGGACAGTTACAACGTTATCCCTGACAAAGCCCATCTGCGCGGTACGTTACGCACGCTCAGCCCCCACAACCGCAGTACGATCCCGCGCATGATGTCACAGCTGCTGGACGGGATGACGCAGGGGGTGGGGGCCAGCTATGTGCTTAAATGGACGCCCGGGTACACCACCGGCGTGAATCATCCGGATGCCTGCCGTATCGCGCGAGAGACCGTTATCGCCACCCAGGGAGAGAAGGCATTGCAGGTGATGACGACCCCGATGTTTGGCTGCGAGGATTTTTCTGCCTATCAACAGGTGATACCGGGCTGCTTCCTGTGGGTGGGATCGGGGGATCAGGAGAAAGGCACCTGCTGGGGATTACATAATCCCCATTTTCGCCTTGATGAAGATGTGTTGAGTATCGGCGTCAGCCTGCACGTCGGCTTTATTCACCGTCTGCTGATGAAAGCGTAACGCCGTCCCCAGGGGGTCAGCCGATCTTTTTGCCTTCGATAAGGTTCCGGACCAGCGGCCCCATAATCAGCTCCATGGCCAGCCCCATTTTACCGCCCGGCACCACCAGGGTTTTAATATGGGAGATAAACGACCCCTGTATCATCGACAGCAGATAGGGAAAGTCGATGTTCTCCAGCCCCTGGAAGTGGATCACCACAAAGCTTTCGTCCAGTGACGGGATGCCACGTGCGGCAAACGGGTTTGAAGTATCTACCGTCGGCACGCGCTGAAAGTTGATATGGGTGCGTGAGAACTGCGGGGTAATGAAATTGATGTAGTCCTCCATGGAACGTACGACCGAATCCATGACTGCCTCACGGGAATGACCCCGCTCGCCGGTATCCCTGACCAGCTTCTGAATCCACTCCAGGTTAACAATTGGTACGACGCCAACCAGCAGGTCGACTTTCTCGGCGACATTATGCTGTGGAGTCATCACGCCACCGTGCAGCCCTTCATAAAAAAGAACATCAGTGGGCTCCGGAAGCGGCTGCCAGGGGGTAAAGGTACCCGGCACCTGGTTCCACGGTACGGCTTCATCATAGGTGTGCAAATACTTGCGCGACTGGCCTTTTCCGCTGCGGCCATATTCGCTGAAGGTTTCTTCCAGCAGGCCGAAGTCATTGGCCTCCGGGCCAAAATAACTGATGTGTTTCCCCATATCGCGCGCCTTACGGATCGCCATATCCATCTCCGGGCGGGTGAAACGGTGAAAACTGTCCCCTTCGACCTCGGCGGCACGCAGATTAAGCTGCTGAAAAATCTTCCTGAAGGCCAGGCTGGTGGTGGTGGTTCCTGCCCCGCTGGAGCCGGTGACGGCGATAACCGGATGTTTGGCTGACATGACGAACAACTCCCTTCGATAGGTCGGACGGACGGATCATTGTTAACATGTTTCGCCCGCTAAAGTCATCTCTGCTCATCGCGAAACTGGCCGCGCGGCATGATGTTGATGGATTCATGCAGCTCAGACCACACCAGCACCACGTCGCCGCTGTTAAGCTGACGGCGGACATCCTCCACTTTCTGTTTTAACGATCGTTCCTGTTCGCCATAGTCAGTGCCTTCACGCAGCACAAAAGATTCAATGAGGTTATCAAGCGTCTCGGTATCCAGTTCTTTCCAGGGAATAATCATCAGTTGTCCAGCCAGGTAGTTAGCCATTGCGGAATACGCTGTTCCAGCCACATTTGTGGCTTACGCAGCGTTCCGCCTACAAAACCCACGTGCCCGCCGTGCTGCGTTAGCTGATACTCGATGCTGGGAGGCAGCAAAGCGACATCGGGGATCACGTCCGGGGTCATAAAGGGGTCATCTTTCGCATGGATCACCAGCAGCGGTTTGCGCACGTCGGGCAGCAGCGGCATTGCACTGCAACGATGATAGTAGTCAGTGGCATCGACAAAACCGTGCGCGCGGGCTGTGATCGCATCATCAAAATCACGGAGCAGGCGCAGCGCCTTAAGCTGCGTCAGATCGACAGGGAGAGTCCCGGGCCAGGCAATAAGTTTGCGTTCGGCATTTTGCTTCAGCAGACCCAGCAGATAACGCTGATAAACGCGCGAAAAACCCTGTTCCAGGCGCTGACTACAGGGTTCCAGCATCAGCGGGGCGGAAACCACCACGCCAGCGTCCAGCAGGCATGCCTCACCCTGTTTACCCATCAGGCAGGCGAGCATATTGCCACCCAGTGAAATGCCCACCCCAGCCGTCGGGACGGTGCCCCATTCGTCCCGTAACCATTGCAGAAAGTAGCTGGCATCCTCTGTCTCACCGGAGTGGTAAATTCGATTCAGCCGGTTAGGCACGCCGCTGCAGCCCCGAAAATGCATCACGACGCCAAGCCAGCCGCGATTTTTGCATGCCTGAAGCAGCCCATGTGCATACGGGCTGTGAAAACTCCCTTCCAGGCCATGGAACAGCACCACACGCGGTTTGTCACGTGCACCCGCCGGATCTTCGCTCCACGCCAGATCGACAAAATCACTGTCCGGTAAGGTCAGCCGCTGCCAGTGCGGTTGCAGCGTCACCCGACGGCGCAGCAGACGCGGCAAAAGGGTTTGCAGATGGGGATTACTGGCACCGGTCAGGGGACGAAAAACGTCAGGGTTCAGGTGATTAAAATTCATGTGTTCAGAGCTTGTAGGATCCATGGCTCGCTGTTAGCTTCGTCGGGTTGTTTATTTTTCAGGGGGGCGAGGAGCACCCGTTCTATGGAACTGAGTCTGTTTTTATCAATGTTAGGCTTTCTCTGGGTCGCTGCCATCACGCCAGGTCCTAATAATATGTTACTCACCGCCTCCGGTGCTAATTTTGGTTTTCTACGTTCACTGATGCTGCTGATTGGCATTATGATCGGCATGCAGGTGATGCTGCTGATGGTGGCCTTTGGCGTGGGCGGTTTAATCCTGCTTTACCCTTCGCTGCATCTGTTTTTGAAAATTGCCGGCAGCGCTTATCTGCTTTGGCTGGCATGGAAGATCGGCAGCGCCGAGTATGAAAAACTGGAAACCGAGAATGCGCCTGCCGCGCCGATGCCGTTCTGGCAGGGAGGGCTATTGCAGTTGATCAACCCAAAAGCCTGGCTGATGGCGCTCGGCGCGGTGGCCAGCTTCAGTCTGGCGGGCGAAGCGTATCGGGCCTCAGTGATCGCCATCAGTATCGGTATGGCGCTGGTCAACCTGGTGTCCGGGGTGATTTGGTTAGGTTTCGGCACGCTGATTGGCCGCATCCTGCGCAGCCGTCGAGCCTGGACCCTTTTTAACGTGTTTATGGGGCTGCTGACGGCGGCGTGCGTGCTGCTGATCTGGCACTGATCCTGGGGTATCCCCACCCCTTTTTATCGTTAAACCTCCGGCGCCAGGTCTGAGGCCAGTCTGAGCACGTCGGGCCGACAAAAGAAGTCACCCTGCTGACTTCGTTACACGCCATCGCTGGCGAGTGACGTCGGGTTTACCTCAGGCTGGCCTCATCCCTGGCTATCATTGCGCCCGCTGTGGATAAACCCACTTTTCAGCTAACCAATCCACCATTTCTCCTAAGCAAATTTTGATATAAAAAAGAATTTTTAATTACTTTATTACGATGCTCGCGCCCGGTTACAAAGGAGGTGTTCACCGACAACAATCATCTCTGGAGCGGGCTATGGCAGGTAAATTCACACTTTCAATTTTGGCAGCGGCACTGTCACTGACAGCACTCAGCGTTCAGGCAGTAGAGGTGACTGTTGCTTATCAGACCTCAGCAGAGCCAGCAAAAGTGGCCCAGGCTGATGACACCTTTGCCAAAGCGAGCGGGGCGAAAGTGGACTGGCGTAAATTTGACAGCGGTTCCAGCGTGATCCGTGCGCTGGCGTCGGGTGATGTGCAAATCGGCAATATCGGCTCCAGTCCGCTGGCCGTTGCCGCCAGTCAGCAGCTGCCGATCGAAGTATTTCTGCTGGCTTCTCAGCTTGGTAATTCCGAAGCGCTGGTGGTGAAAAAAGAGATTAAAGACCCGAAGGATTTGATCGGGAAGCGTATCGCCGTGCCGTTTATCTCTACCACGCATTACAGCCTGCTGGCGTCACTGAAACACTGGGGTATCAAACCCGGGCAGGTGCAGATCATTAACTTGCAGCCCCCGGCGATTCTGGCGGCCTGGCAGCGCGGGGATATTGATGGCGCTTACGTCTGGGCTCCGGCAGTCAATCAACTGGAGAAAGACGG
Source organism: Erwinia persicina (assembly GCF_019844095.1). Lineage (NCBI taxonomy): Bacteria > Pseudomonadati > Pseudomonadota > Gammaproteobacteria > Enterobacterales > Erwiniaceae > Erwinia > Erwinia persicina. The sequence continues at coordinate 367,652 of NZ_CP082141.1, forward strand.
TAAGGTGCTGACAGACTCCGCTCAGGTAGGGAAATGGGGTTCGCCCACGCTGGATGTCTGGGTGGTACGTAAAGACTTCGCCCAACAGCATCCGGAGGTGGTAACCGCCTTTGCCCGTAGCGCGCTGGACGCCCAGAAAGCCTACCTCGCTGACCCGCAGCAGTGGCTGAAACAGGAAGAAAACCTTAGCAAGTTGTCGCGTTTCAGCGGCGTACCGGTTGCCGACGTGCCGGGGCTGGTGGAAGGCAATACCTACCTCACGGCCAAAGAACAGGTCGCGCAGCTTAACGGCCCGGTGAATAAGGCGATTGTGGATACGGCACAGTTCCTCAAAGCACAGGGCAAAGTACCGTCGGTCGCGACGGACTACAGCAGCTACGTGACCGACCGTTTTGTCAAACCGCTCGCCCAATAACCGGAGTCGCCGCCATGCTGTCAGTCTCTCATCTTCGCGCCAGCTATGCAGGACAGCCGGCCTTACAGGATATCAACCTGTCGATCGGCAACGGAGAGCTGGTGGTGGTTCTGGGGCCGTCAGGCTGTGGCAAGACGACGCTGCTGAACCTGATTGCCGGGTTTATTCCGGCAGATGGCGGCAGCATTACGCTGGACGGGCAGCCGGTAACCGGGCCGGGGGCAGACCGCGGCGTGGTGTTTCAGCATGAAGGGCTGCTGCCGTGGCGCAATGTACTGGATAACGTGGCCTTTGGGCTGCAGCTGGCGGGGATCGAAAAAGATGCCCGCCGCAGGGTGGCCGTGCAGATGCTGAAAAAAGTCGGGCTGGAGGGCGCGGAGAAGCGTTTCATCTGGCAGCTGTCCGGCGGGATGCGCCAGCGGGTAGGGATTGCCCGTGCGCTGGCCGCCAATCCGCGCCTGCTGCTGCTGGACGAGCCTTTCGGTGCGCTTGATGCGTTCACCCGGGAGCAGATGCAGGAGCTGCTGCTGACATTATGGCGGGACAGCGGCAAGCAGATCCTGTTGATTACTCACGATATCGAAGAGGCGGTCTTTCTCGCCAGCGAGCTGATCCTGCTGTCGCCCGGGCCGGGGCGCATTGTGGAACGGCTGTCACTCGACTTTGGCCGCCGTTACGCAGAGGGCGAAGCCTGCCGGGCGATCAAATCCGATCCGGCCTTTATTGAGCGCCGTGAATACGTGCTGGGTCGTGTCTTTCAGCAGCGCGAGGTGTTTGCATGAGCTCACTGATTAATGAAAAAAGCCCGGTTCGCCGCCCGCGGTTGCGCTGGCCGCTGTCACGCGCGCTGACGCTCAGTGTTGCCACACTGCTGGTACTGCTGACGATATGGTGGGCAGTGACCGCTTTACACCTGATTGCACCGCTGTTTCTGCCGCCGCCGCAGCAGGTTTTACACCAGCTGCTGACCATCGCCAGCCCGGTCGGCTTTATGGATGCCACGCTGTGGCAGCATCTGGGGGCCAGCCTGACACGCATTGTCATTGCGCTGCTGGCGGCCACGCTGGTTGGCGTGCCGATCGGGATCCTGATGGGGCTCAATGAGACGATCCGCGGGATACTTGACCCGCTGATTGAGCTGTACCGCCCGGTGCCGCCGCTGGCCTATCTGCCGCTGATGGTGATCTGGTTTGGCATTGGCGAAACCTCGAAAATTTTACTGATCTACCTGGCGATCTTCGCGCCGATAGCGATGTCCGCCCTGGCTGGCGTGAAAAGTGCTCAGCAGGTGCGCCTGCGTGCGGCGCGTTCGCTGGGCGCCAGCCGCTGGCAGGTGCTGTGGTATGTGGTGCTGCCCGGCGCCCTGCCGGAGATCCTGACGGGTATTCGTATTGGCCTGGGCGTCGGCTGGTCGACGCTGGTGGCCGCTGAACTGATCGCCGCCACCCGGGGGCTGGGCTTTATGGTGCAGTCTGCCGGGGAGTTTCTGGCCACCGATGTGGTGCTGGCCGGGATTGCGGTGATTGCCCTGATCGCCTTTGCGCTGGAGTTGGGGCTCCGCGCCCTGCAGCGCCGTCTGACCCCCTGGCATGGAGTACAACAATGAACGAACGTATTAAAATTCAGGCTCTTGGCCCTTATATTGGTGCTCAGGTCAGCGATATCGATTTGACCCGCCCGTTAAGTGATGCCCAGTTTGAGCAGCTGTATCATGCCCTGATCCGTCATCAGGTTCTGTTCCTGCGCAACCAGCCGCTGACCCCGCTGCAGCACCGTCAGCTGGCGGCACGCTTTGGCGATCTGCATATTCACCCGGTCTATCCTCATGCGCCGGACGTGGAAGAGATCATCGTGCTGGATACTCACGACGATAACCCGCCTGATAACGATAACTGGCATACCGACGTCACCTTTATTGAAACCCCACCCGCCGGGGCGATCCTCACGGCACAGCGACTGCCGGAAACCGGCGGTGATACGCTATGGGCCAGTGGTATTGCGGCTTATCAGGCATTATCTGAGCCGCTAAAAGTACTGCTGAACGGTTTACAGGCGGAGCATGATTTCCGTAAAGCGTTCCAGGAGTACAAATATCGGGCGAGTGAGGAGGAGCATCAGCGCTGGCTGCAGGCGGTCGCGAAAAATCCACCGGTATTGCATCCGGTGATCCGCACCCACCCTGTTAGCGGCAAGAAGGCGCTGTTCGTGAATGAAGGCTTTACCACGCGTATTGTCGGGCTGAAAGAGAAGGAGAGTGAGGCGCTGCTGAACTTCCTGTTCGCACACATCACCAAACCGGATTTCCAGGTGCGCTGGCGCTGGCAGGTGGGTGATGTGGCTATCTGGGACAATCGCGTGACTCAGCATTATGCCAATGCGGATTATTTACCGGCCCGCCGCATTATGCACCGCGCCACTATTCTCGGAGATAAACCCTTTTAAACTTTCTGTGGCAGGCTGCGACAGCGTTGCAGCCGCCATTCGATCTCCCCTGGCGCTGGTATTGTCATTTCCGGACCGCTGCTTATTGATCGCTCATCAGGTTACGCGAGAAGTTATGGATATTGACGCCGGGTTTCATGCGGTAAAGCTTGGCCTTGCGTGCGCCGGTCGCTACGCTTTCCCCGGTTTCTTCAAACATCTCTGAGGCTTCAAAGCGGCGTATCAGGCTTTTACGCTGAACCGGGCGGTCGAGGATGGTCTCCGTCACCTCCTGCAGTTGGGTCAGGGTAAACGCGGCGGGCAGGCAGTATACCGGCAGCAGGGAGTAGAGCGTTTTCTGCCGCAGTCGTTTCAGCGCGTCAGCAATGATCTGCTGGTGGTCGAAAGCAATATCGCTGCGCGATGCCAGTCCGGCCAGCGGTTGCCACTGCGCGTCGCTGACGTCATCACTTTCTGCCTGACAGTCCTCTGCGGCGATCAGCGCATACCACGCGGTGGTCAGACTCCAGCCGCGCGGGTCACGTTCAGGCCCGGAGAACGTCGCCAGCTGTTCAAGCCACGGTGGATTGACGGTGGTTTTCTCACGCAGCTTGCGTAGCGCGGTTGCCCGCGTGGAGTCATCCTTCTGCATATCGATAAACCCCCCGGGAAGCCCCCACCAGCCGCGCTGCGGGTGATTAGCGCGCTGTACCAGCAGCACGCACAGCTGCTCCTGCCATAACGTAAACAGCACGCTGTCGACGGTGACAATCGGGGAGGGATAGCGTGAGGCGTCGTAGTGCGCCAGATATTCGTGTTCTGATGACATGGTATTACCTGCAGGAAGTGTCGCTCGGACACAATAGCAGTCCTGGCGGGGTGATTCAATGAAACAACGCCGAAGGATAAATTAATGTTACAGTAAATCAACGCGTTATTAACTTCATTCGCGTCAGCGTAATTTTTCGCTTGTTAATTATTGTCGCATGGACAATTATATAAGTGTCCTTGTGACATTAATTAAGAAAAAGGGGTCGGTGATGATGATACTGCAATTAACGCTTGATGGTCAGGCTGTCGCGCTGGAAACAGGGCGTTTTCCTGATGGGGCGGTCTGGGGACGGGTTTCTGCCCCGCTGGATCCCCGGGCTGAAATCCTGACGCTGCGTGCCAGCGGTATGCAGACGATGGACGATTTAATGCTGGTGGCGCAGGTGCTGGATGCGGTACGTCAGCGCTGCCTGCTGCGTCAGGCCACGCTGGAGCTGCCGTGGCTGCCATATGCCCGCCAGGATCGTACCATGCGTGACGGGGACAGCTTTGCCCTCAAGGTCTTTGCCGGTTTTCTTAATCAGCTGCGCTTTGACCGTGTAGTGGTGCTGGATCCCCACAGCGATGTGGCCGCCGGGGTGGTTGACCGTCTGGTCGCTATTCCCCAGCATCGTTGCCTGGTGCACAGCCGCAGCCTGCGCTCAGCCCTAGAGCAGGGCATGATGCTGATTGCCCCGGACGCCGGAGCACTGAAAAAAATTCATTCTCTGGCACAGCAGGTCAGTGCCAGAGAGTACGGCATTCTCGGTAAACATCGCGATATTGCCAGCGGCGCACTGAGCGGTTTTGAACTGCTGAAAGGCGACGTGACGGGAAGGGATGTCCTGATTGCCGACGACCTGTGTGATGCCGGAGGCACTTTTATCGGATCGGCCACAGTGTTACGGGCGGCTGGCGCACGTTCTGTTAGCCTGTACGTCACGCACGGACTGTTCAGCAAAGGTGTCGATCACCTGCTGAGTCAGGGTATTGACCGCATCTGGACCACCACCTCGCTGGCCGGAACCGGCCAGACTTCGGCGCGTGTTGAGCTGATTGATATTGAAACCATTTACCGCAGTGAAGGAGCAACACATGCAAATTAATCCGATTCTGGCTATCGACGGTTACAAAACTTCGCACCGTGAGCAGTATCCTCAGGGGACGAACCGGGTCTACTCCAACTTCACACCGCGTGGAAATCGCTATTTTCAGTCGCCGCTGCCGGATGATTCGCTGGTGTTCTTCGGCCTGCAGGGGTTCTTACAGTGGTTTATGGTCGACCTGTTTAATGACAAATTCTTTGCCCAGCCGGAAGAGCAGGTGGTCGGGGAGTATCAGCAACTGATGGACAGTTACCTCGGGAAAGATAGCGTCAGCGTTGAACACATCCGTGCCCTTCATCGTCTTGGCTACCTGCCGCTGGCGATTAAAAGCCTGGATGAAGGCAGTAAGGTGCCGATGAAGATCCCGGTGCTGACCATCACCAATACCGTGGATGAGTTCTTCTGGCTGGTCAATTATCTGGAGAGCGTGATGTCGGCGGAGCTGTGGAAGTCGTCCACCAATGCCACGGTGGCACACCACTATCGCCAGATCTGTCAGCGGTGGGCAGACCGCACCTGTGACGATATGGCACACATTGATTTTCAGTGCCATGACTTCTCGTTTCGGGGCATGTCCGGGCTGCACGATGCCGCACAGTCCGGTGTTGGCCACCTGCTGAGTTTTACCGGAACTGACAGCCTGCCGTCGATCCTCTACGCGCAGCAGTACTACACGCCGGCGGCAGGGACATTTATCGCCGGGAGTATCCCCGCCACTGAACACAGCGTGATGTGCATGGGGGAAGAACAGGGTGAGATCGCCACCTTCCGTCGCCTGCTGACGGAGCTGTATCCGGCCGGGTTTGTCTCGGTGGTGTCGGACACCTGGGACTACTGGAAGGTACTGACGGAATACAGCCGTGAGCTGAAGCCGGAAATTATGGCACGTGAGGGCCGTCTGGTCTTCCGCCCGGACAGCGGGGACCCGGTGGCGATCCTCTGCGGCAGCGGTGATGATGCGGATCGCGATCCCTCACGCAGTGCTGAACAGAAAGGCTCGGTAGAAGTGCTGTGGGAGATTTTTGGCGGCACGGTCAATGCCAAAGGTTACAAAGTGCTGGATCCCCATGTTGGACTGATCTACGGCGACTCGATTACCCTGGAACGCGCCGATCAGATCCTCAGCCGCCTGGAGGCAAAAGGTTTTGCCAGCAGTAATGTGGTGTTTGGCGTGGGGTCTTACACCTACCAGTACAATACCCGTGATACTTTCGGCTTCGCGATGAAGGCGACCTACGGCGAAGTGAACGGGGTGGGCCGTGAGATTTTCAAACAGCCGAAAACGGACAACGGCATGAAAAACTCTGCGCGGGGCCTGCTGCGGGTGGAGAAAGATGATGAGGGGAAATATTGTCTGCTGGACAGTCAGAGCTGGCAGCAGGAGCAGGGCGGAGAGCTGAAAATCCGCTTCCTGGATGGCAAGCTGCACAATGTTGAGGACCTGACCGCACTGCGCCAGCGGCTGGCGGCGGAGTAACCTTAGAAGAGCGCGCCGGGACGATGAACCATCGTCCCGGCGTCATTCAGGCATTCATGATCGACTCTAACTCTTCCTGGGCTTCCAGCCATTCCATTTCGCACGCTTCCAGCGCTGATTTCGCCGTTGCCTGCTGCTGCAGCGCGGCGGTCAGATCGGCTTTACAGCTCTGCTCGTAAATCGCGCTGTCAGACAGCTTATTTTCGGCATCAGCCAACTGGGCATTATGCTTTTCCATCTGCTTTTCCAGTTTCTCAATCTGCTTACGCAGTGGCTGAGTCTGGGTGCGCAGTTCAGCATCCCGGCGCTTCTGATCTTTACGCGCCTGAGCGCTGTTCGCACTGTCGGCCTTCGGGGTGGCATCAGTACTGGCCTGCCGTTGCTGGTCACTCAGCCACTGCTGATAATCTTCCAGATCCCCTTCAAAGGCTTCCACTTTGCCATCGTGCACCAGATACAGGTCATCCGTGGTGGAGCGCAGCAGGTGGCGGTCATGCGAAACGACAACCAGTGCGCCTTCAAAATCAATCAGCGCTTCGGTCAGGGCCTGGCGCATATCGAGATCAAGGTGGTTTGTCGGTTCATCCAGCAGCAGCAGATTCGGGCGCTGCCAGACCACCAGAGCCAGGACCAGGCGTGCTTTTTCGCCCCCGGAGAAACGGCGTGTCTCCTCGCTGACCTTATCACCCTGGAAACCAAAGCCGCCGAGGTAGTCACGCAGCTGCTGTTCCAGCACCTTCGGGGCCAGACGCACCAGATGCTGAAGGGGAGACTCATCGGCGCGCAGAAACTCCAGCTGGTGCTGGGCGAAGTAGCCAAGCTTAATACCCTTCGCCAGGCCGATATCGCCCTGCAGCGGTGCCAGTTCGCCTGCCAGCAGCTTGATCAGGGTCGATTTACCCGCTCCGTTACGCCCCAGCAGGCCAATGCGCGATCCGGGCACCAGGTTCAGTTTTATGGAGTTGAGGATCTTCCTGTCACCGTAGCCCGCGCTGACCTTTTCCATTTTCAGCAGGGGATTAGGCAGGCTTTCCGGTTCGCGGAAGCTGAAGGTAAACGGGTTGTCGACGTGGGCCGGTGCAATAAGCTCCATACGCTCCAGCGTTTTGATGCGGCTCTGTGCCTGCTTCGCTTTACTGGCTTTCGCCTTAAAGCGGTCAATAAAACTTTGCAGGTGCGCCACTTTCTGCTGTTGATGTTCAAACATCGACTGCTGCTGAGAAAGGCGGGTGGCGCGCTGGATCTCGAAGGAGCTGTAGTTACCGGTATATTCAAAGATCGACTGTTGTTCAATATGCAGGATTTTATCAACGACCGGATCAAGGAAGTCACGGTCGTGTGAGATCAGAACCAGCGTGCCGCTGTAGCTTTTCAGCCAGCGTTCCAGCCAGATCACCGCATCGAGATCGAGGTGGTTAGTCGGTTCATCCAGCAGCAGCAAATCAGAACGGCAGATCAGCGCCTGCGCAAGGTTAAGACGCATACGCCAGCCGCCGGAGAAATCGCTGACCGGGCGCTGCAGCTGTTCCTGGGTGAAACCAAGACCGTCAAGCAGGCTGGCCGCGCGAGACTGAATGGTCCAGGCCTGAACCGCATCCAGCTTGCCGTGCAGCGTGGCGATAGCGTGGCCGTCGTTGATCTCGTTGGCCTGCGCTAATTCAGACTCCAGCTGACGAAATTCACGGTCACCGTCGATAACATACTCGATGGCAGGAATGTCCAGCGCCGGCGTTTCCTGATTCACCCACGCGAGTGACCAGGTCCCCGGATAGCTGAAGCTGCCAGCATCGGCGCTTATCTCGTTTTTCAGCAGGGCCAGCAGCGTGGATTTGCCGCAGCCGTTTTTGCCCACCAGCCCCACTTTCTGACCGGGATTAATCGTGGCTGTTGCGTTGTCCAGCAGTACGCGGACACCGCGACGAATTTGTAACGAGGAGAATACAATCATAAGCGCCGTAAGTTCAGAGTATGTTAAATTACACCATCATAATCAGTTTTCGGAATCACAGAGTTCCGTTGCGTCGAGCATGGTAGCGGAAATCTCCGGCTATGACGACGATTTGGAGGGGAATGATGTCGCAGCCGCCTAAAGTCCTGCTGTTGTATGCCCATCCGGAGTCTCAGGATTCGATTGCTAATCGCGTTTTGTTACAGCCGGCGCATCATCTGGAGCATGTGACGGTGCACGATCTGTACGCACACTATCCTGATTTTTTTATTGATGTTCACCGTGAGCAGCAACTACTGCGGGAACACGACGTCATCGTTTTCCAACATCCTCTTTACACCTACAGCTGCCCCGCGCTGCTGAAAGAGTGGCTGGACCGCGTGTTGTCGAGGGGTTTTGCCAGCGGCCCCGGCGGTAACATGCTGGAAGGAAAATACTGGCGCAGCGTGATCACCACCGGTGAGCCCGAAGCGGCCTACCATCAGGAAGGGCTGAACCGTTATCCGATGTCGGACATTATGCGTCCGTTCGAACTCACGGCACAGATGTGCAGTATGCACTGGATGACGCCCATGGTGATTTACTGGGCGCGACGCCAGTCTGCTGATGTCATGAAAAATTATGCCCGCGCCTATGGCGACTGGTTGTCTAACCCGTTGCCACACGGAGGAGTGTAGATGGAAGGTCAAAGTCTTCTGACCGCAGGCGTGGTGTATCTGTTTGCGGCGGTGATTGCCGTGCCGATTGCAGCGCGTCTGGGTATCGGCGCGGTATTAGGCTATTTACTGGCCGGGATTGCTATCGGCCCCTGGGGGCTCGGGTTTATCAGCGACGTTGATGAAATCCTGCACTTCTCGGAGCTGGGCGTAGTGTTCCTGATGTTTATCATCGGGCTGGAGCTGAAACCCTCCAAGCTGTGGGAACTGCGAAGGTCAATATTTGGCGTCGGTGCTGCCCAGGTGATCCTCAGCGCGCTGGTGCTGGGAGGGTTACTATGGCTGACCGATTTCTCCTGGCAGGCAGCGATCGTCGGTGGCATAGGCCTGGCGATGTCATCGACCGCGATGGCCTTACAGCTCATGCGCGACAAAGCGATGAACCGCAATGAGTCCGGGCAACTTGGCTTCTCCGTGCTGTTGTTTCAGGATTTGGCGGTTATTCCTGCGCTGGCGCTGGTGCCCCTGCTCGCCGGCGGTGACAGCGGGCATACCGACTGGATGAAAGTCGGTATGAAGGTGCTGGCCTTTGGTGGCATGCTGGTCGGGGGTCGTTATCTGCTGCGGCCAATCTTCCGCTTTATCGCCGCCTCCGGCGTCCGTGAAGTCTTCACTGCGGCCGCTCTGTTGCTGGTGCTGGGTTCTGCCCTGTTTATGGATGCACTGGGGCTGTCGATGGCGCTCGGTACCTTCATTGCCGGTATCCTGCTGGCCGAAAGTGAATATCGCCACGAGCTGGAAATCGCTATCGATCCGTTTAAAGGACTGCTGTTGGGCTTGTTCTTTATTTCGGTGGGGATGGCGTTAAACCTTGGCGTGCTCTATACCCATATCATTGAAATCCTCATCGGTGTTATCACACTGGTGGCAGTGAAAACCGGCGTGCTTTATCTGCTGTCGCGCATTTACGGCCTGCGCAGTTCTGAACGATTGCAGTTTGCCGGGGTGCTCAGTCAGGGCGGGGAGTTTGCTTTCGTCCTGTTCTCGGCGGCGGCCTCTGCAAAACTGTTCAGTGGCGATCAGATGCCCCTGCTGCTGGTGACGGTGACGTTGTCGATGATGACCACACCGCTGCTGATGCAGGGGGTGGATAAGATCCTCGCACGGCGTTTCAATGAGGTGGATGACAGCCAGGAAAAACCGTTTGTTGAAGATGATAAACCGCAGGTCATTGTGGTTGGGTTCGGCCGCTTCGGGCAGGTTGTTGCCCGCCTGCTGATGGCCAACGAAAAACGCATTACGGTCCTCGAACGCGATATCAGTGCGGTCAGCCTGATGCGTAAATATGGTTACAAAGTGTATTACGGTGATGCGACTGAACTGGAGCTTCTGCGTGCCGCAGGGGCAGAAACGGCCCAGTCGATCGTGATAACCTGTAACGGCCCGGAAGATGCGATGGAGATTGTTCATCTCTGTCAGCAGCACTTCCCGCATTTGCAAATTCTGGCCCGTGCCCGTGGCCGCGTTGAGGCACACGAACTGCTGCAGGCGGGAGTCTCACAGTTTTCTCGTGAAACCTTTAGCAGTGCGCTGGAGCTGGGCCGAAAGACGCTGATGACGCTGGGCATGCACCCGCATCAGGCGTTTCGCGCACAGCAACACTTCCGTCGCCTGGATATGCGCATGCTGCGTGAGCTGATGCCGAATCATAGCGACAGTCAGCAGATCTCAAGGGTGAAGGAAGCCCGACGCGAACTGGAGGACATCTTCCAGGCCGAAATGCAGCATGAGAAACGGCAATTTGATGGCTGGGATGAGGCCGATTGATGACATCAGTCGGCCCGCAGGGCGCGGTGCTTCTCTGGCTGCACCCTGCGGCATAACGGGCTGACCGTAACTAAAGGTCATCCCCTTCAGATTTATGGGTGATTAATATGCGTAAACGTTTTATCGCTGGTGCAACCTGTCCTAAGTGTCAGGCAAAAGATACACTCGCTCTGTGGCGGGAAAATAATATCGATGTGGTGGAGTGCGTTAAGTGCGGCCACCAGATGCGCGAAGCCGACAAGCAGGCGCGTGAACAGGTGCGAACCCATGAGCAGGTCATTGGAATATTTCACCCTGAGTAACGTCGGCCGTTCAGCTTTTTTTCAGTTGTTCCTTACAGCCGCGTTGAAATTCGATACAATCGTCGCCACTTAGAGCACCAGGCTGCGAATAACAGTCAATGAATCAGGGCTCAAGCTCTCAACGGTTAGGAGTAATCATGAAAGTAGCAAAAGACCTCGTGGTCAGCCTGGCATACCAGGTACGTACAGAAGACGGTGTGTTGGTTGATGAGTCTCCGGTGAGTGCACCGCTGGACTACCTGCACGGTCATGGTTCCCTGATCTCCGGGCTGGAAAAAGCGCTGGAAGATCACGTGGTAGGCGATAAGTTTGATGTGAATATCGCGTCAAACGACGCATACGGTGCCTACGACGACAATCTGGTACAGCGCGTACCAAAAGACGTATTTATGGGCGTTGACGAATTACAGGTTGGCATGCGCTTCCTGGCAGAAACCGACCAGGGCCCGGTACCGGTAGAAATCACCGAAGTGGAAGATGAGCACGTTGTGGTTGATGGTAACCACATGCTGGCGGGTCAGAATCTGAGCTTCAACGTCGAAGTTATCGCAATTCGCGAAGCGACGGAAGAAGAGTTGGCTCATGGCCACGTTCACGGCGCTGACGGCCATCATCATGACCACGATCACGACCATGACCACGGTCAGGGTGGTTGCGGCACGGGCGGCTGTGGCTGCAGCCACTAATATTCTGCCTTTTTTCGCGCCGTGGCGGCGTTGGCTTCACGTTTGAATCCTGGTCACATAGTTATCTGTGCTGCGGATGTTTTTAAGCCTGGTCGCCTTGCTACAACGCGAAATACTGTGGAATATCAGCAATAAAAGGTCACCTCTGGGTGGCCTTTTTGCTTTTCTGCACAGGGATATTAATAGTGAGGGGGAGGTGTCTCTTCGGACTGATCCGCCAGCATGGAGGGCGCGGCCGCCTTCAACTTATCGGTCAGCAGTCGCATCTGATCGCGCAGACGAGCCATCTCCAGTTCATGCTGTACCACCGTCAGGTTGAGCTCATCAATGGTATGCTCCTGAAACGCCAGTTTGCTTTCCATCATCTCCAGCCGTTGTTCCAGTGCGTGCTGTTGCATTTTGTTTCCTCTTGTTACTACCGGCCCCGCTTCAGAGCTCGTGAATTTTCTGATTCTAACGGTAAAATGCAGGCAGAAGTAAGAGTTATGGCGTAAATTGGCCGCCAGAGGTTGAAAAGGCGCTGGATTGTCACCACACCGGTGTTGAAACTTTCGGATAATCACGCGGTCGGAAGTTAACTTCGTGTTTTTACGGTGTGATTGTTTTTGTCATCGCGCCACCAGGTACATTACAGACCGCAGGTCTGCAAACGATTTCCGAGGTGAGATGCTTCGGTTTTGGAGAAATGGATGAAATCATTGTTTAAAGTTACATTGTTAGCAACCACAATGGCTGTTGCACTGAACGCTCCTCTGGTTATGGCTGCTGATGCCGTTCCGGTTAAGCCGACTGCACAGCAGCAGGCCCCAAAAAATGCCGCATTTAAAAATGACGACCAGCAGTCGGCATATGCGCTGGGTGCCTCTTTGGGTCGCTACATGGAAAACTCCCTGAAGGAGCAGGAAAAACTGGGTATTGCACTGGATAAAGACCAGCTTATCGCCGGTGTTCAGGATGCGTTTGCGGGTAAAAGCAAACTCTCCGATCAGGAAATTGAACAAACCCTGCAAGCTTTTGAAGGTCGTGTGAAGGGCGCAGCCCAGGCCAAGGTGGAAAAAGACGCGAAAGAGAACGCCGCTAAAGGTGACGCTTTTGCGACTAAATTCGCTAAAGAAAAAGGCGTGAAGAAAACGGAATCTGGCCTGCTGTATCAGGTAGAGAAAGAAGGCACCGGTGAGACGCCGAAAGACAGCGATACCGTGGTGGTGAACTACAAAGGTACGCTGATTGACGGTACGGAGTTCGATAACTCTTACACGCGCGGTGAGCCGCTGTCATTCCGTCTGGATGGCGTTATCCCGGGCTGGACTGAAGGTCTGAAGCACGTTAAAAAAGGTGGCAAGATTAAGCTGGTGATCCCACCGAACCTGGCTTACGGCAAAAATGGCGTTCCGGGTATTCCGGCTAACTCTACGCTGGTCTTTGATGTTGAGCTGCTCGACATCAAACCCGCGGCGAAAGCGGATACTAACGCCGAGCAGGCCGCCCCGGCCGCTGGCGACGCTAAAGCCAAAAAATAAGCTGATAAACGCCACCTCCGGGTGGCTTTTTTTTTGCCTTAGCCCACTGTATTCACACCTTTTTTGCGCCATGTTGTATTTAACGACAAAGGGCAGGACACGCCTTTCCCATATTTGCTAGACTATCCCGCGCGCATTTTAATAAGAATGAGTCTGCCCTGGCGCCGTGTGACAGGCTCTTGTCAAAGGGTGGTGTCGTTCATGTCTAATTCACTTTTCGCCGGTGAGGTTGCGGATTCGGAGCTGCTGGAGCAGCACCCCTTTACCCCCGGTGATTTCGAAATTCTAAAATCTTACGAAGCTGTTGTTGACGGGCTTGCCATGCTGATCGGCTCGCACTGCGAGATCGTCCTGCACTCGCTTGAAGACCTCAAATGCTCGGCGGTACGTATTGCCAACGGTGAACATACTGGCCGTAAAATCGGTTCGCCGATTACCGATCTCGCCCTGCGTATGCTGCATGACATGAGGGGGGCGGACAGCAATGTATCCAAAGCCTATTTTACCCGGGCTAAAAGCGGCGTACTGATGAAGTCCGTTACGATCGCTATCCGCAATCGTGATCAGCGGGTCATTGGGCTGCTGTGTATCAATATGAATCTCGACGTGCCGTTCTCGCAGATAATGGCGACGTTTATGCCGCCTGAAACGCAGGAAGTCGCCTCCTCGGTCAACTTTGCCTCATCGGTCGAAGATCTGGTTATGCAGACGCTGGAGTTCACTATCGAAGAGGTCAGTGCCGATCGTAACGTGTCCAACAATGCCAAGAATCGCCAGATCGTTCTCAACATGTATGAGAAGGGCATTTTTGACATTAAAGATGCGATTAATCAGGTAGCTGACCGCCTTAATATCTCTAAGCACACCGTGTATCTCTACATCCGGCAGTTTAAAAACGGCGATTTCCACGGGCAGGAAAAGTAATGCGTTTTTGTCTGATGGTGACCGGGCCGGCCTATGGTACACAGCAGGCCAGTAGCGCCTGGTTGTTTGCCAATGCCCTGCTGGAAGAGGGACATACGCTGGACAGTATCTTCTTCTACCGTGAAGGCGTGCTCAATGCCAGCCTGTTAAACGCACCCGCCAGCGATGAGTTCGACCTCACGCGTGGCTGGCAGCAGCTACATGAACAGCAGGGTGTTCAGTTGAATATCTGCGTGGCGGCCGCGCTGCGTCGGGGAATTACCGACCGTCAGGAAGCCACTCAGCTTGGCCTGCCCGTTGCTAACCTTGCGGAGGGATTCCAACTGTCAGGCCTGGGCTCACTGGCCGAAGCGGCACTGACCTGCGATCGTCTGGTGCAGTTCTGATGGCACGTATAGCGTTTGTTTTTACCCAGGCTCCGCATGGCTCTTCCAGTGGTCGTGAAGGGCTGGATGCCGTTCTGGCCACATCAGCACTGAGCGATGAGATTGCGCTGTTCTTTGTCAGCGACGGCGTACTGCAACTGACCGCAGACCAGCAGCCACAGCATATTCTGGCGCGGAACTACATCGCTACCTTTGGCGTGCTACCGCTCTATGATGTTGAGCACTGTTATGTGTGTGCGGCCGCGCTGGCTGAAAGAGGGATAGCCGCGGGTGCCGCCAGGGTTCTGGCGACAGAGGTTCTGGCACCGGACGTCCTGCGCGCCAGACTAAACGATTACGACCGCGTCATTACTTTTTGAGGCCTCCATGCTACATACTCTGATGACCTCACCCTTTCGTACGGATATTTCTGCGCTGCTACGTCTGTTAGCCGAAGGTGACGCGGTGCTACTGCTTCAGGATGGGGTCATTGCCGCCCTGGAAGGGAATCTGGTACTTGAAGCGCTGCTAAATGCCCCCATCTCAGTGTATGCGCTGCGTGAAGATCTCGATGCGCGCGGGCTGGCTGCTCAAATTTCATCCAAAGTGACCGTAGTAGGCTATACTGGTTTCGTTGAGCTGGCAGTCAGTCATCCACAACAAATGACTTGGTAAGTACGGTAATCCTGGTTATTTCTTGACTCTTTTCTAGCCGAGCCCTAAAATTCTGCGGCCTCGTGATTCCGCGAGGCGATTTATTACGTGTTTACGAAGCAAAAGCTAAATCCCAGGAGCTATTTAATGGCAACAGTTAATCAGCTGGTTCGCAAACCACGCGTACGCAAAGTTGCAAAGAGCAACGTGCCTGCGCTGGAAGCCTGCCCGCAGAAACGTGGTGTATGTACTCGTGTATACACTACTACCCCTAAAAAACCGAACTCCGCACTGCGTAAAGTATGTCGTGTTCGTTTGACCAACGGTTTTGAAGTTACCTCCTACATCGGCGGTGAAGGTCATAACCTGCAGGAACACTCCGTGATCCTGATCCGTGGCGGTCGTGTAAAAGACTTGCCAGGTGTGCGTTACCACACCGTTCGTGGCGCGCTGGACTGCTCAGGTGTTAAAGACCGTAAGCAGGCTCGCTCCAAGTACGGCGTGAAGAAGCCAAAGGCTTAATGGTTCTCCGTTAAGTAAGGCCAAACGTTTTATCTTAAATGTCATAATAAACTCGTAGAGTTTTGGACAATCCTGAATTAACAACGGAGTATTTCCATGCCACGTCGTCGCGTCATTGGTCAGCGTAAAATCCTGCCAGATCCTAAGTTCGGATCAGAATTGCTGGCCAAATTTGTCAATATCCTGATGGTAGATGGTAAAAAATCTACTGCTGAAACTATCGTTTATAACGCGCTGGAGACCCTGGCTCAGCGTTCTGGTAAAAACGAGCTGGAAGCATTCGAAGTAGCCCTGGACAACGTCCGCCCAACCGTGGAAGTTAAATCCCGTCGCGTTGGTGGTTCTACTTATCAGGTACCAGTTGAAGTCCGTCCGGTTCGTCGTAATGCTCTGGCAATGCGTTGGATCGTAGAAGCTGCTCGTAAACGCGGTGATAAATCTATGGCTCTGCGCCTGGCGAACGAACTTTCTGATGCTGCAGAAAACAAAGGCACTGCAGTGAAGAAACGTGAAGACGTTCACCGTATGGCCGAAGCCAACAAGGCGTTCGCTCACTACCGCTGGTAACAGCTCTGTAGTTGTTATAAACCCAGCGGGCGTCCCAGTGACTCACCTGCTGGGCTTTTTTAACTTAGAACGTCTAAGAATCAGAGGAATCAAATGGCTCGTAAAACACCCATTGAGCGCTACCGTAACATTGGTATCAGCGCACACATCGACGCCGGTAAGACGACCACTACCGAACGTGTTCTGTTCTACACCGGTGTAAACCACAAAATCGGTGAAGTACATGACGGCGCGGCTACCATGGACTGGATGGAGCAGGAACAGGAACGTGGTATTACCATCACTTCCGCTGCGACCACCTGTTTCTGGTCTGGTATGGCTAAGCAGTTCGAGCCACACCACGTAAACATCATCGACACCCCGGGACACGTTGACTTCACAATCGAAGTTGAGCGTTCTATGCGTGTGCTTGATGGCGCAGTAATGGTTTACTGTGCGGTTGGTGGCGTTCAGCCACAGTCTGAGACCGTATGGCGCCAGGCTAACAAATATAAAGTTCCACGCATCGCGTTCGTTAACAAAATGGACCGCATGGGTGCTAACTTCCTGAAAGTCGTAGAGCAGATGAAAGCGCGCCTGGGTGCAAACCCGGTGCCATTGCAGCTGGCTATTGGCGCAGAAGAGAAATTCACCGGTGTTGTTGACCTGGTGAAAATGAAAGCGATCAACTGGAACGATGCCGATCAGGGCGTTACCTTCGTATACGAAGATATTCCAGCTGATATGCAGGAACAGGCTGAAGAATGGCGTGCGAAGCTGGTTGAAGCCGCAGCTGAAGGTTCTGATGAGCTGATGGAGAAATTCTTCGGCGGTGAAGAGCTGACTGAAGAAGAGATTAAAGAATCTCTGCGTAAGCGCGTTCTGAACAACGATATCATCCTGGTCACCTGTGGTTCTGCCTTTAAGAACAAAGGTGTTCAGGCGATGCTGGATGCGGTTGTTGAATACCTGCCAGCACCGACTGACGTTACCGCGATCAACGGTATGCTGGATGATGGCAAAGATACTCCGGCTGTTCGTCACTCAGACGACAACGAGCCATTTGCTGCTCTGGCGTTCAAAATCGCTACCGACCCATTCGTGGGTAACCTGACCTTCTTCCGCGTGTACTCTGGCGTGGTTAACTCAGGCGATACCGTGTTTAACCCGGTTAAATCTGCGCGTGAGCGTCTGGGCCGTATCGTACAGATGCACGCCAACAAGCGTGAAGAGATCAAAGAAGTTCGTGCAGGCGACATCGCTGCAGCTATCGGTCTGAAAGACGTGACCACTGGTGACACCCTGTGTGACCCGGACAACGTTATCATTCTGGAGCGCATGGAGTTCCCAGAGCCGGTTATCTCGATCGCTGTTGAACCAAAAACCAAAGCTGACCAGGAAAAAATGGGTCTGGCTCTGGGTCGTCTGGCGAAAGAAGATCCATCATTCCGCGTATGGACTGATGAAGAAACTAACCAGACCATCATCGCCGGTATGGGTGAGCTGCACCTGGACATCATCGTTGACCGCATGAAGCGTGAATTCAACGTTGAAGCCAACGTCGGTAAACCTCAGGTTGCTTACCGTGAAGCGATTCGCGCGAAAGTTACCGATATCGAAGGTAAACACGCCAAGCAGTCTGGTGGTCGTGGTCAGTA
The DNA here is from genome assembly GCF_019844095.1 of Erwinia persicina. NCBI lineage: Bacteria > Pseudomonadati > Pseudomonadota > Gammaproteobacteria > Enterobacterales > Erwiniaceae > Erwinia > Erwinia persicina. Next base: position 385,489 of record NZ_CP082141.1, read on the forward strand.
CGGTCATGTTGTTATCGACATGTACCCACTGGAGCCGGGCGTTAACCCTAAAGGTTATGAGTTCGTCAACGACATCAAAGGCGGCGTGATTCCTGGTGAATACATCCCTGCAGTTGATAAAGGTATCCAGGAGCAGCTGAAGTCAGGCCCGCTGGCTGGTTATCCGGTAGTTGACCTGGGTGTTCGTCTGCACTTCGGTTCTTACCATGACGTTGACTCCTCAGAGTTGGCGTTTAAACTGGCTGCTTCTATTGCGTTCAAAGACGGCTTTAAGAAAGCAACACCAGTTCTGCTTGAGCCGATCATGAAGGTTGAAGTAGAGACTCCGGAAGAGAACACCGGTGACGTTATCGGTGACCTTAGCCGTCGTCGTGGTATGCTCAAAGGACAGGAATCTAACGCTACTGGCGTTCAGATTCACGCTGAAGTTCCGCTGTCTGAAATGTTCGGATACGCGACTCAGTTGCGTTCTCTGACTAAAGGCCGTGCTTCATACTCCATGGAGTTCCTGAAGTATGATGATGCGCCGAACAACGTCGCTCAGGCCGTAATTGAAGCTCGTAGCAAATAAGCTACAGTTTAAATATTGATCATATGCTCTCACCAAAGGGTGAGAGCATTAAAGTAAGGAATATTGTCGTGGCTAAAGAGAAATTTGAACGTTCCAAACCGCACGTCAACGTAGGTACTATCGGCCACGTTGACCACGGTAAAACTACCCTGACTGCAGCTATCACCACCGTTCTGGCTAAAACCTACGGCGGTTCTGCTCGTGCATTCGACCAGATCGATAACGCACCAGAAGAAAAAGCACGTGGTATCACCATCAACACGTCTCACGTTGAATATGACACCCCAACTCGCCACTACGCGCACGTTGACTGCCCAGGCCACGCCGACTATGTGAAAAACATGATCACCGGTGCTGCTCAGATGGACGGCGCTATCCTGGTTGTTGCTGCGACTGACGGCCCAATGCCTCAGACCCGTGAGCACATCCTGCTGGGTCGCCAGGTTGGCGTTCCGTTCATGATCGTATTCATGAACAAATGCGACATGGTTGACGACGAAGAGCTGCTGGAGCTGGTTGAAATGGAAGTGCGTGAGCTGCTGTCTGCTTACGATTTCCCTGGCGACGACATCCCGGTTGTTCGTGGTTCTGCACTGAAAGCCCTGCAGGGTGACGCAGAGTGGGAAGCCAAAATCATCGAACTGGCTGGTCACCTGGATAACTACATCCCAGAGCCAGAGCGTGCGATTGATAAGCCATTCCTGCTGCCAATCGAAGACGTCTTCTCTATCTCCGGCCGTGGTACTGTTGTGACCGGTCGTGTAGAGCGCGGTATCGTTAAAGTCGGTGAAGAAGTTGAGATCGTTGGTATCAAAGATACCGTGAAATCAACCTGTACCGGCGTTGAAATGTTCCGTAAGCTGCTGGACGAAGGCCGTGCGGGTGAGAACTGTGGTATCCTGCTGCGCGGTGTTAAGCGTGAAGATATCCAGCGTGGCCAGGTTCTGGCTAAGCCAGGTTCAATCAAGCCACACACCAAGTTCGAGTCAGAAGTTTATATTCTGTCTAAAGATGAAGGCGGCCGTCATACTCCGTTCTTCAAAGGCTACCGTCCACAGTTCTACTTCCGTACAACTGACGTGACCGGTACCATCGAACTGCCAGAAGGCGTGGAAATGGTAATGCCAGGCGACAACATTCAGATGGTTGTTACCCTGATCCACCCAATCGCAATGGACGACGGTCTGCGTTTCGCAATTCGCGAAGGCGGCCGTACCGTTGGTGCAGGTGTTGTTGCTAAAGTTATCGCTTAATTGTCGACACTTGTCTGGCAGAGCATACTCTGCCAGAGCAACAGAAAAGAGAGCGCTTCGGCGCTCTTTTTTTATTTGTAGAAAAGGTAAGCCTTAATATCCTGCCCACTACGGCATACAGCAGGGTAGGGCACCCACACGCCCACTTGTTTCCTCCCTTCAGCGATAAAACACACAATGCAGTTGCTTTGCCCCTGAATGTACGTATAATACGCGGGCCTGCCAATACGGCCTGGCGCGATTCAATATGAGTCGCAGACAAGTACGAAAGTGCCTGTCAACAATACTCGCGATATGCGGGTTATGTGCTCAACGATTACACTCCTCCATCAATCGTAATGGATGCGAGTAGTAATTCTTTTCGTTTATAAATAATTGGAGCTCTGGTCTCATGCAGAACCAAAGAATCCGTATCCGTCTTAAAGCGTTTGATCATCGTCTGATCGATCAATCAACTGCGGAAATCGTAGAGACTGCCAAGCGCACTGGTGCGCAGGTTCGTGGTCCTATCCCGCTGCCGACCCGCAAAGAGCGCTTTACCGTTCTGATCTCTCCGCACGTCAACAAAGATGCGCGCGATCAGTATGAGATTCGCACTCACAAGCGTCTGGTTGACATCGTTGAGCCAACCGAGAAAACGGTTGATGCTCTGATGCGTCTGGATCTGGCTGCAGGTGTTGACGTGCAGATCAGCCTGGGTTAATCAGGTCATTGAGCGATTGAGAGGTTGAAACAATGATTGGTTTAGTCGGTAAAAAAGTGGGTATGACCCGTATCTTCACAGAAGATGGCGTTTCTATCCCTGTAACCGTGATCGAAATTGAAGCAAACCGCGTTACTCAGGTCAAAGGCCTGGAAAACGACGGTTACACTGCTATCCAGGTAACTACCGGTGCTAAAAAAGCAAACCGTGTAACTAAGCCTGAAGCAGGTCATTTTGCTAAAGCTGGCGTTGAAGCTGGCCGTGGTCTGTGGGAATTCCGCACTGTTGAAGGCGCAGAGTTCACTGTAGGTCAGAGCATTAATGTTGACATTTTCGCTGACGTGAAAAAAGTTGACGTGACTGGAACATCTAAAGGTAAAGGTTTTGCCGGTACTGTAAAGCGCTGGAACTTCCGTACTCAGGATGCTACGCACGGTAACTCCTTGTCACACCGCGTACCGGGTTCTATCGGTCAGAACCAGACTCCGGGCAAAGTGTTCAAAGGCAAGAAAATGGCAGGCCAGATGGGCAACGAGCGTGTAACAGTTCAGAGTCTGGACGTTGTACGTGTTGACGCTGAGCGCAACCTGCTGCTGGTTAAAGGTGCAGTACCCGGTGCTACCGGTTGCGACCTTATCGTTAAACCAGCTGTGAAGGCGTAAGGGGATAGCAATGGAATTAGTATTGAAAGACGCGCAAAGCGCGCTGACTGTTTCCGAAACTACCTTCGGTCGTGATTTCAACGAAGCGCTGGTACACCAGGTTGTTGTTGCTTATGCAGCAGGTGCTCGTCAGGGTACTCGTGCTCAGAAGACTCGTGCTGAAGTAACTGGTTCCGGTAAAAAGCCGTGGCGCCAGAAAGGTACCGGCCGCGCTCGTGCAGGTTCTGTAAAGAGCCCAATCTGGCGTTCAGGTGGTGTGACCTTTGCTGCGAAGCCACAGGACCACAGTCAAAAAGTTAACAAAAAGATGTACCGCGGCGCGCTGAAAAGCATCCTGTCCGAACTGGTACGTCAAGATCGTCTGATCGTTGTCGAGCAGTTCTCTCTGGAAGCACCTAAAACTAAGCTGCTGGTAGAGAAACTGAAAGACATGGCTCTGGAAGACGTGCTGATCATCACTGGCGAACTGGAAGAGAACCTGTTCCTGGCCGCGCGTAACCTGTACAAGGTTGACGTACGTGATGCAGCGGGTATCGACCCAGTTAGCCTGATCGCCTTCGACAAAGTCGTTATGACTGCTGACGCAGTTAAGCAAGTTGAGGAGATGCTGGCATGATCCGTGAAGAACGTCTGCTGAAAGTACTGCGCGCGCCGCACGTATCTGAAAAAGCATCTGCTGCGATGGAAAAAACTAACACCATCGTTCTCAAAGTTGCGAAAGACGCGACCAAAGCAGAAATCAAAGCCGCTGTACAGAAACTTTTCGAAGTAGAAGTTGAAGTCGTGAACACTTTGCTGGTTAAAGGCAAAACTAAGCGTTCTGGACAGCGTATTGGTCGTCGTAGCGACTGGAAAAAAGCTTACGTCACCCTGAAAGAAGGCCAGAATCTGGACTTCGCAGGCGGCGCTGAGTAAGTCGGAGGAGAAGAACAATGGCAATTGTTAAATGTAAACCGACATCTCCGGGTCGTCGCCATGTAGTTAAAGTGGTAAACGCGGAGCTGCACAAGGGCAAACCATTCGCCCCGCTGGTTGAGAAAAACAGCAAATCCGGTGGCCGTAACAACAATGGTCGCATCACTACCCGTCATATCGGTGGTGGTCACAAGCAGGCTTACCGTATTGTTGACTTCAAACGCAACAAAGATGGTATCCCAGCGACCGTTGAACGTCTTGAGTACGATCCGAACCGCTCTGCGAACATCGCACTGGTTCTGTACAAAGATGGCGAACGCCGTTACATCCTGGCCCCTAAAGGCCTGAAAGCTGGCGACCAGATTCAGTCTGGCGTTGATGCTGCGATTAAAGCAGGTAATACCCTGCCGATGCGTAACATCCCAGTGGGTTCTACCGTGCATAACGTAGAAATGAAACCAGGCAAAGGCGGTCAGATTGCTCGCTCTGCTGGTACTTACGTGCAGATCGTTGCGCGTGAAGGTTCTTACGTTACCCTGCGTCTGCGTTCTGGTGAAATGCGTAAAGTCGAAATTGACTGCCGCGCAACCCTGGGCGAAGTCGGTAATGCTGAGCATATGCTTCGCGTTCTGGGTAAAGCCGGTGCAGCTCGTTGGCGTGGTATTCGTCCTACCGTTCGCGGTACGGCGATGAACCCAGTTGATCACCCGCACGGTGGTGGTGAGGGTAAAAACTTTGGTAAGCACCCGGTAACCCCGTGGGGCGTTCAGACCAAAGGTAAGAAAACCCGCAGCAACAAGCGTACCGATAAGTTCATCGTACGTCGCCGTAGCAAATAATTTTAGAGGATAAGCCATGCCACGTTCTCTCAAGAAAGGTCCTTTTATTGACCTGCACTTGCTGAAGAAGGTAGAGAAAGCTTTGGAAAGCGGAGACAAGAAGCCACTGCGCACCTGGTCCCGTCGTTCAACGATCTTCCCTAACATGATCGGTTTGACCATCGCTGTCCATAATGGTCGTCAGCACGTTCCTGTCTTTGTTTCCGACGAAATGGTCGGTCACAAACTGGGTGAATTTGCACCGACCCGTACTTATCGCGGCCACGCGGCTGATAAAAAAGCCAAGAAACGCTAAGGCAGGAGGAAGAGATGGAAACTATCGCTAAACATCGCCACGCTCGTTCTTCTGCACAGAAGGTTCGCCTGGTAGCGGATCTTGTACGCGGTAAGAAAGTGTCGCAGGCTCTGGACATTTTGACCTACACCAATAAGAAAGCGGCTGTACTGGTCAAGAAAGTCCTGGAATCTGCCATTGCTAACGCCGAACACAACGATGGCGCTGACATTGATGATCTGAAAGTCACGAAGATCTTCGTTGACGAAGGCCCAAGCATGAAGCGCATTATGCCTCGTGCAAAAGGTCGTGCAGATCGCATCCTGAAGCGCACCAGCCACATTACTGTGGTTGTGTCCGATCGCTGAGACTCTGGAGACTAGCAATGGGTCAGAAAGTACATCCTAATGGTATTCGCCTGGGTATTGTTAAACCCTGGAACTCTACCTGGTTCGCAAATACCAAAGAATTCGCTGACAACCTGGACAGCGACTTTAAAGTGCGTCAGTTCCTGACTAAAGAACTGGCTAAAGCATCCGTTTCTCGTATCGTTATCGAGCGTCCGGCTAAGAGCATCCGTGTGACTATTCACACCGCTCGCCCAGGCATCGTTATCGGTAAGAAAGGCGAAGATGTAGAAAAACTGCGCAAGGTCGTAGCGGATATCGCTGGCGTTCCTGCACAGATCAATATCGCCGAAGTCCGTAAACCGGAACTGGACGCTAAATTGGTTGCTGACAGCATCACTTCACAGCTGGAGCGTCGTGTGATGTTCCGTCGTGCTATGAAGCGTGCTGTACAGAACGCAATGCGTCTGGGCGCTAAAGGGATCAAAGTTGAAGTTAGTGGCCGTCTTGGCGGTGCAGAAATCGCGCGTACTGAATGGTACCGTGAAGGCCGCGTGCCACTGCACACTCTGCGTGCAGACATTGACTACAACACCTCTGAAGCCCACACCACTTATGGTGTAATCGGCGTTAAGGTATGGATCTTCAAAGGTGAGATCCTGGGTGGTATGGCTGCTGTTGAACAACCGGAACCGGCTGCTCAACCTAAAAAGCAGCAGCGTAAAGGCCGTAAGTAAGGAGAGTCGCTGATGTTACAACCAAAGCGTACAAAATTCCGTAAAGTGCATAAAGGCCGCAACCGTGGTCTGGCGCAGGGTACGGATGTTAGCTTCGGTACTTTCGGTCTGAAAGCTGTTGGCCGTGGTCGTCTGACTGCACGTCAGATCGAAGCAGCACGTCGTGCTATGACCCGTGCAGTTAAGCGTCAAGGTAAAATTTGGATCCGTGTATTCCCGGACAAACCAATTACCGAGAAGCCGCTGGAAGTGCGTATGGGTAAAGGTAAAGGTAACGTAGAGTATTGGGTTGCCTTGATCCAGCCTGGTAAAGTCCTGTATGAAATGGACGGCGTACCGGAAGAGCTGGCCCGTGAAGCATTCAAGCTGGCAGCAGCAAAACTGCCTATCAAAACCACCTTTGTAACTAAGACGGTGATGTAATGAAAGCAACAGAGCTGCGTGAAAAAAGCGTTGAAGAGCTGAACACTGAGCTACTTAACCTGCTGCGTGAGCAGTTCAATCTGCGCATGCAGGCAGCATCCGGCCAACTTCAACAGACTCACGTCTTGAAGAATGTTCGTCGTGATGTTGCACGCGTTAAGACTTTACTGACTGAGAAGGCGGGTGCGTAATGACCGATAAAATCCGTACTCTGCAAGGTCGTGTTCTGAGTGACAAAATGGAGAAATCCATCGTTGTTGCAATCGAACGTGTTGTGAAGCACCCGATCTACGGGAAATTCATCAAACGTACGACCAAACTGCACGTACATGACGAGAACAACGAATGTGGTATCGGCGACGTGGTTGAAATCCGCGAATGCCGTCCACTGTCCAAGACTAAGTCCTGGACGCTGGTTCGCGTTGTAGAGAAAGCGATTCTGTAATAGAATCTGCCGTCTCTAAAAAATAAGATAAGCGGCTCGCAAGAGCCGTTTATTTTTTCTACCCATATGTAGGAAGCAGTGTTATAATGCTGCGCCCTCAATATGGGGCTTTTATACGACCTGAATCAGGTCCCGAAGTAGTAGTTGACATTAGCGGAGCACTAAAATGATCCAAGAACAGACTATGCTGACCGTCGCCGACAACTCCGGTGCACGTCGCGTAATGTGTATCAAGGTTCTGGGTGGCTCGCACCGTCGCTACGCAGGCGTAGGCGACATCATCAAAATTACCATCAAGGAAGCAATTCCTCGCGGTAAGGTTAAGAAGGGTGATGTGCTGAAAGCGGTAGTGGTGCGCACCAGGAAGGGTGTTCGTCGCCCGGACGGTTCTGTCATTCGCTTCGATGGTAATGCATGCGTTATTTTAAATAATAACAGTGAGCAGCCTATCGGAACGCGTATTTTTGGGCCGGTAACTCGTGAACTTCGTACTGAAAAGTTCATGAAAATTATCTCTCTGGCACCAGAAGTACTCTAAGGAGCGAAAAATGGCAGCTAAAATCCGTCGCGATGACGAAGTTATCGTGCTGACCGGCAAAGATAAAGGTAAGCGCGGTAAAGTAAAAAATGTTCTGTCTTCAGGCAAACTGATTGTTGAAGGTATTAACCTGGTTAAGAAGCACTCAAAGCCGGTTCCGGCTCTGAACCAACCAGGTGGCATCGTTGAAAAAGAAGCTGCTATTCAGGTTTCTAACGTTGCTCTCTTCAACTCGGCAACCGGCAAGGCTGACCGTGTAGGCTTTAGATTCGAAGACGGCAAAAAAGTCCGTTTCTTCAAATCGAACAGCGAAACTATCAAGTAATTTGGAGTAGTACGATGGCGAAACTGCATGATTACTACAAAGACGAAGTAGTTAAACAACTCATGACTGAGTTTAGCTACAATTCTGTCATGCAAGTCCCTCGGGTCGAGAAGATCACCCTGAATATGGGTGTAGGTGAAGCGATCGCTGACAAGAAACTGCTGGACAATGCAGCAGCAGACCTGGCAGCAATCTCCGGTCAAAAGCCGTTTATCACCAAAGCACGCAAATCAGTTGCAGGCTTCAAAATCCGTCAGGGCTATCCGATCGGCTGTAAAGTAACTCTGCGTGGCGAACGCATGTGGGAGTTCTTTGAGCGTCTGATTTCTATTGCTGTTCCACGTATCCGTGACTTCCGTGGCTTGTCCGCTAAGTCATTCGATGGCCGTGGTAACTACAGCATGGGCGTTCGTGAGCAGATCATCTTCCCAGAGATCGACTATGACAAAGTCGACCGCGTTCGTGGTTTGGATATCACCATTACCACCACTGCGAAATCTGATGATGAAGGCCGCGCACTTTTGGCTGCTTTTAACTTCCCGTTCCGCAAGTAAGGCAGGGTTACTGATGGCTAAGCAATCGATGAAAGCACGCGAAGTCGTTCGCGTGAAACTGGCTGACAAGTACCGCGCTAAACGCGAGGAACTGAAAGCTATCATTTCTAGTGTGAACTCATCCGACGAAGAACGTTGGAATGCTGTTCTTAAGCTGCAAACTCTGCCGCGTGATTCCAGCCCGTCTCGTCAGCGTAACCGCTGCCGCCAAACTGGCCGTCCACATGGTTATGTGGGCAAATTCGGTCTGAGCCGTATCAAGTTGCGTGAAGCCGCCATGCGCGGTGAAGTACCTGGCTTGAAAAAGGCTAGCTGGTAATTACCAATTGAATCACGGGAGTAAAGACAGATGAGCATGCAAGATCCGATCGCGGATATGCTGACCCGTATCCGTAACGGTCAAGCCGCGAACAAAGTTGCGGTCACCATGCCTTCCTCCAAGCTGAAATTGGCGATTGCCAACGTGCTGAAGGAAGAAGGCTATATTGAAGAATTTAAAGTCGAAGGCGACACCAAGCCTGAACTGGAACTGACACTTAAGTATTTCCAGGGCAAGGCAGTGGTTGAGAGCATTCAGCGTGTAAGCCGTCCAGGTCTGCGTATCTACAAACGCAAAGACGAACTGCCTAAAGTTATGGCTGGACTGGGTATCGCTGTTATCTCTACCTCTAAAGGTGTTATGACCGATCGTGCAGCTCGCCAGGCAGGTCTTGGCGGCGAAATTATCTGCTACGTAGCTTAATCGGAGGAATAAATGTCTCGTGTTGCTAAAGCACCAGTCGCGATTCCTGCCGGCGTAGAGGTAAAACTCGACGGTCAGGTAATTTCGATTAAAGGTAAAAACGGCGAGCTGACTCGTACGCTCAACAAAGCTGTAGAAGTTAAGCATGCTGACAACACCCTGACTTTCGCTCCGCGCGAAGGTTTTGTGGATGGTTGGGCGCAGGCTGGTACTTCACGCGCTCTGCTGAACGCTATGGTTATCGGTGTTACCGAAGGCTTCACTAAGAAGCTGCAGCTGGTTGGTGTAGGTTATCGTGCAGCCGTTAAAGGCAACTCTGTGAGCTTGGCCCTTGGCTTCTCTCACCCAGTTGACCACGCGCTGCCAGCGGGAATCACTGCTGAATGTCCAACTCAGACTGAGATCGTGCTGAAAGGCGCTGATAAACAGCTGATTGGTCAGGTTGCAGCAGATTTACGCGCCTACCGTCGTCCTGAGCCTTATAAAGGCAAGGGTGTTCGTTACGCCGACGAAGTCGTGCGTACCAAAGAGGCTAAGAAGAAGTAAGGTAACACTATGGATAAGAAATCTGCTCGTATCCGTCGTGCGACCCGCGCACGTCGCAAGCTCAAAGAGCTGGGTGCTACTCGCCTGGTGGTACATCGTACCCCGCGTCATATTTACGCACAGGTAATCGCACCAAACGGTTCTGAAGTCCTGGTCGCTGCTTCTACAGTAGAAAAAGCTATCAGTGAGCAACTGAAGTACACTGGAAACAAAGACGCTGCCGCTGCTGTTGGTAAAGCAGTTGCTGAACGCGCAATCGAAAAAGGCATCACTGGTGTTTCTTTCGACCGTTCTGGTTTCCAATATCATGGTCGTGTCCAGGCACTGGCAGATGCTGCCCGTGAAGCTGGCCTACAGTTCTAAGGTAGAGGTGTAAGATGGCACACATCGAAAAACAAGCTGGCGAACTGCAGGAAAAGCTGATCGCGGTAAATCGCGTATCGAAAACCGTAAAAGGTGGTCGTATTTTCTCCTTCACAGCTCTGACTGTTGTTGGTGATGGTAACGGTCGCATCGGTTTTGGTTACGGTAAAGCGCGTGAAGTTCCAGCAGCGATCCAGAAAGCGATGGAAAAAGCTCGTCGCAATATGATCAACGTCGCGCTGAACAACGGCACCCTGCAGCACCCTGTTAAAGGCGTGCACACAGGTTCTCGTGTGTTCATGCAACCCGCTTCAGAAGGTACCGGTATTATTGCCGGTGGTGCAATGCGCGCCGTTCTGGAAGTTGCTGGGGTTCATAACGTTCTGGCTAAAGCCTACGGTTCCACCAACCCGATCAACGTGGTTCGTGCAACTCTGGATGGCCTGGCCAACATGAATTCCCCAGAAATGGTCGCTGCCAAGCGTGGCAAATCCGTTGAAGACATTCTGGGGTAATGACCATGGCTAAGACTATTAAAATTACTCAAACCCGCAGTTCGATCGGCCGTTTGCCTAAACACAAGGCAACGCTGCTTGGCCTGGGTCTGCGTCGTATTAACCACACCGTAGAGCGTGAAGACACGCCAGCTGTACGCGGTATGGTTAACGCGATTTCCTACATGGTTAAAGTGGAGGAGTAACAGATGCGTTTAAATACTCTGTCTCCGGCCGACGGTTCCAAGCACGCTTCAAAACGTCTGGGTCGTGGTATCGGTTCTGGTCTCGGCAAAACCGGCGGTCGCGGTCACAAAGGTCAGAACTCACGTTCTGGCGGTGGCGTACGTCGTGGTTTTGAAGGCGGCCAGATGCCTCTGTACCGTCGTCTGCCGAAATTCGGTTTCACCTCTCGCAAAGCAATGGTCACTGCAGAAGTTCGTCTGTCTGACCTGGCGAAAGTGGAAGGCGGTATCGTCGACCTGAATACGCTGAAAGCAGCAAACATTATCGGTATTCAGATGGAGTTCGCGAAAGTGATCCTGTCTGGCGAAGTTTCTGCACCGGTAACGATTCGCGGTCTGCGTGTCACTAAAGGCGCTCGTGCTGCAATCGAAGCTGCTGGCGGTAAAATTGAGGAATAAGTAGCAGATGGCTAAGCAACCGGGATTAGATTTTCAAAGTGCCAAGGGTGGTTTTGGCGAACTAAAACGCAGACTTCTGTTTGTGATTGGTGCGCTGATTGTTTTCCGTATTGGCTCTTTTATTCCGATCCCTGGTATCGATGCCACTGTACTTGCCAAACTGCTTGAGCAACAGCGTGGCACCATCATTGAAATGTTTAACATGTTCTCTGGTGGTGCTCTGAGCCGTGCTTCTATCTTTGCCCTGGGTATTATGCCGTATATTTCGGCCTCTATTATTATCCAGCTGCTGACGGTGGTTCATCCAGCGTTAGCTGAGATCAAGAAAGAAGGGGAGGCTGGCCGTCGTAAGATTAGTCAGTACACCCGTTACGGTACTCTGGTATTAGGTATATTCCAGGCGGTCGGTATTGCTACCGGCTTGCCGAATATGCCTGGAATGCAGGGCCTGGTATTAAACCCAGGTTTTGCTTTCTACTTTACTGCTGTTGTCAGTCTGGTTACCGGGACAATGTTCCTGATGTGGCTGGGCGAGCAGATAACTGAGCGAGGTATCGGTAACGGTATCTCTATCATTATCTTCGCTGGTATCGTTGCGGGTCTACCGCCGGCCATTGGCCATACCATCGAGCAAGCGCGGCAAGGCGACCTGCACTTCCTCCTGTTGCTGTTGGTTGCAGTTCTCGTATTTGCAGTGACCTTCTTCGTTGTTTTCGTTGAGCGTGGTCAACGCCGCATTGTGGTGAACTATGCGAAACGTCAGCAAGGCCGTCGTGTCTATGCTGCGCAGAGCACGCATTTACCGTTGAAAGTTAATATGGCCGGTGTAATACCTGCTATCTTTGCTTCCAGCATTATCCTGTTCCCGGCGACCATCGCGTCTTGGTTCGGGGGCGGAACTGGCTGGAACTGGCTGACGACTATTTCTATGTCGTTACAGCCTGGTCAACCGCTTTATGTGTTACTCTATGCGACTGCAATCATCTTCTTCTGTTTCTTCTATACAGCGTTGGTGTTTAACCCGCGTGAAACAGCAGATAACCTGAAGAAGTCTGGTGCATTTGTACCAGGTATTCGTCCGGGAGAACAGACGGCGAAGTACATCGATAAAGTAATGACCCGCCTGACATTAATCGGTGCGTTGTACATTACCTTTATCTGCCTGATCCCGGAGTTCATGCGTGATGCGATGAAAGTTCCATTCTACTTCGGCGGCACATCACTGCTGATTGTAGTGGTTGTCATCATGGACTTTATGGCTCAAGTGCAAACTCTGATGATGTCGAGTCAGTACGAGTCTGCATTGAAGAAAGCAAACCTGAAGGGCTACGGCCGTTAATTCAGGCGCTTGTGAAGTTACGGAGAGTAAAAATGAAAGTTCGTGCTTCCGTCAAGAAATTATGTCGTAACTGCAAAATCGTTCGTCGCGACGGTGTCGTTCGTGTGATTTGCAGTGCCGAGCCTAAGCATAAACAGCGCCAAGGCTGATTTAATCGCATATTTTTCTTGCAAAGTCGGGTTGAGCTGGCTAGATTAGCCAGCCAATCTTTTGTATGTCTATGCGTTTCCATTTGAGTATCCTGAAAACGGGCTTTTCGGCATGGGACGCATAAGTAATTAAATAGGAGTGCATAGTGGCCCGTATAGCAGGCATTAACATTCCTGATCATAAACATACCGTTATCGCATTAACTGCAATTTTCGGTATCGGCAAGACCCGTTCACAGGCTATCTGTGCATCTACGGGAATCGCTGAAAATGTTAAGATCAGTGAGCTGTCTGAAGAACAAATCGACATTCTGCGTGATGCAGTAGCGAAATTTGTTGTTGAAGGCGATCTGCGTCGTGAAGTCACCCTGAGCATCAAGCGTCTTATGGACCTTGGTTGCTATCGTGGTTTGCGTCATCGTCGTGGTCTTCCAGTGCGCGGTCAGCGTACCAAGACCAACGCACGTACCCGTAAGGGTCCGCGTAAACCGATCAAGAAATAATCGGGGTGATTGAATAATGGCAAAGGCACCAGTTCGTGCACGCAAGCGTGTAAGAAAGCAAGTCTCTGATGGCGTGGCTCATGTCCATGCATCTTTTAACAACACCATCGTAACTATTACCGATCGTCAGGGTAATGCGCTGGGTTGGGCAACAGCCGGTGGTTCCGGTTTCCGTGGTTCTCGTAAGTCTACGCCGTTCGCTGCGCAGGTTGCTGCAGAGCGTTGCGCAGAGGCCGTGAAAGATTACGGTATTAAGAACCTGGAAGTTATGGTTAAGGGTCCTGGTCCAGGCCGCGAATCAACAATTCGTGCCCTGAACGCTGCTGGTTTCCGCATCACTAATATTACTGATGTGACTCCGATCCCTCACAACGGTTGTCGTCCGCCGAAAAAACGTCGCGTATAACGCCCCGTTTTTTAGGAATGTTGGAGAAAGAAAATGGCAAGATATTTGGGTCCTAAGCTCAAGCTGAGCCGTCGTGAAGGCACAGACCTGTTCCTTAAGTCTGGCGTTCGCGCGATTGATACCAAGTGTAAGATTGAACAAGCTCCTGGTCAGCACGGTGCGCGCAAGCCACGTCTGTCTGACTATGGCGTGCAGTTACGTGAAAAGCAGAAAGTTCGTCGTATGTACGGCGTGCTGGAGCGTCAGTTCCGTAACTATTATAAAGAAGCAGCTCGTCTGAAAGGCAACACCGGTGAAAACCTGTTAGCTCTGCTGGAAGGTCGTCTGGATAACGTAGTTTACCGTATGGGCTTTGGTGCCACTCGTGCAGAAGCACGTCAGTTGGTTAGCCATAAATCTATTTTGGTAAACGGCCGCGTTGTTAGCATCGCTTCTTATCAGGTAACTCCGAATGACGTTGTTAGCATCCGTGAGAAAGCCAAAAAGCAGTCTCGCGTGAAAGCCGCTCTGGAGCTGGCTGAACAGCGTGAAAAGCCAACCTGGCTGGAAGTTGATGCAACTAAGATGGAAGGTGTGTTCAAGCGTATTCCTGAACGTACTGATCTGTCTGCGGACATTAACGAACACCTGATCGTCGAGCTTTACTCCAAGTAAGGCTTAGTACCAAAGAGAGGACACAATGCAGGGTTCTGTGACAGAGTTTCTAAAACCGCGCCTGGTAGATATCGAGCAAGTGAGTTCGACGCACGCCAAGGTGACCCTTGAGCCTTTAGAGCGTGGCTTTGGCCATACTCTTGGTAACGCACTGCGCCGTATTCTGCTTTCATCAATGCCGGGTTGCGCGGTGACCGAGGTTGAAATTGATGGTGTACTGCACGAGTACAGCACCAAAGAGGGCGTACAGGAAGATATCCTGGAAATCCTGCTCAACCTGAAAGGTTTGGCGGTAAGAGTTCAGGGCAAAGATGAAGTTATTCTTACTCTGAATAAATCTGGCATTGGCCCTGTGACTGCAGCCGATATCACCCATGATGGGGATGTCGAAATCGTCAAGCCGCAGCACGTGATCTGTCACCTGACCGATGAAAACGCCGCTATTAGCATGCGTATCAAAGTTCAGCGTGGCCGTGGTTATGTGCCGGCTTCTGCCCGAATTCATTCGGAAGAAGATGAGCGCCCAATCGGCCGTCTGCTGGTCGACGCCTGCTACAGCCCTGTAGAGCGAATTGCCTACAATGTTGAAGCAGCGCGTGTAGAACAGCGTACCGATTTGGACAAGCTGGTCATCGAAATGGAAACCAACGGCACTATAGATCCTGAAGAAGCGATCCGCCGTGCGGCTACCATCCTGGCTGAACAACTGGAAGCTTTCGTCGACTTACGTGATGTACGTCAGCCGGAAGTGAAAGAAGAGAAACCAGAATTCGATCCGATCTTGCTGCGCCCTGTTGACGATCTGGAATTGACTGTCCGCTCTGCTAACTGCCTTAAGGCAGAAGCTATCCACTACATCGGTGATCTGGTACAGCGTACCGAGGTTGAGCTGCTTAAAACGCCTAACCTTGGTAAAAAATCTCTTACTGAGATTAAAGATGTGCTGGCTTCTCGTGGTCTGTCTCTGGGCATGCGCCTGGAAAACTGGCCGCCCGCTAGCATCGCTGATGAATAACCCGATCACAGGTTAAGGTTTCACTGAGAAGGATAAGGTCATGCGCCATCGTAAGAGTGGTCGTCAACTGAACCGCAACAGCAGCCATCGTCAGGCTATGTTCCGCAACATGGCTGGCTCTTTGGTTCGTCATGAGATCATCAAGACGACCCTGCCAAAAGCGAAAGAGCTGCGTCGCGTAGTTGAGCCGCTGATTACTCTTGCCAAGACCGACAGCGTAGCTAATCGTCGTCTGGCATTCGCCCGTACTCGTGATAACGAGATCGTGGCAAAACTGTTTAATGAGCTCGGTCCGCGTTTCGCGAGCCGTGCAGGTGGTTACACTCGCATTCTGAAGTGTGGCTTCCGCGCTGGTGACAACGCTCCGATGGCTTACATCGAGCTGGTTGATCGTCCAGAAGCTCAAGCAGAAGCTGCAGCAGAGTAATCTGCCGCAGTACTTGAAAAAACCCCGCTTGCGGGGTTTTTTTATATCCAGAATTCCTCCTCCTTTTTAACTCACTTGCAAATACGTTATGCTGACCTCAATCTGATTTACGGAGGCAATAATGTCCTTACTCGATCAACTGGCAGAAACACATATTCTTGCTGCTCTGCGTCAGGGTGAGCTTGACGATCTTCCCGGATCGGGCAGACCGTTGCAGCTTGATGATGACAGTCATGTACCGGCAGAGCTGCGCGCTGGCTATCGCATTCTTAAAAATTCTGGTCATTTACCGCCGGAACTGGAGATGAGACGCGAAGCACTCGAGTTAGATGAATTATTACGTACAGTCGACCCCGCAGATAAGCGCTATCAGCAGCAGGAAAAACACCTACGGCTTCTGGAGATAAAGCTACGCCAGGCCGGCGTTAATACTGACTTTTTGCGAGGTGGTTATGGCAGCAAAGTGCAGCAGCATTTTCTTGAGGAGAAGTAATGTACCGTATCGGGCAACTGGCTAAACTCGCTGACGTGACACCAGACACTATCCGCTTCTATGAAAAACAGCAGATGATGGATCACGAAGTGCGCACCGGCGGCGGCTTCCGTCTTTACAGCGACAACGATTTAAAGCGTCTGAAGTTTATCCGCTATGGCCGCCAGCTGGGGTTCACTCTTGAATCTATCCGCGAACTGCTTTCCATTCGTGTCGATCCTGAACATCACACCTGTCAGGAATCCAAAACGATTGTGCAAAAGCGACTCAACGAAGTCGAGTCCATGCTCAGCGAACTGCAGCACATGCAGCGCTCACTCAAGCGGCTGAATGATGCCTGCTGTGGTACCGCGCACAGTAGCGTTTACTGTTCAATACTGGAGGCTCTGGAGAAAGGAGCGAGCTCGACAAGGGATAAAAGCACCGATTGAAATTCTGTTATCACAGGTTTATATTCTTTGACGTCATTCATCAACAGGAAAAATCATGACTGTTTACCAGCATAAGAAAGGCACTATCCGCCATAATGCGCTTGAAGCATTGCTTCATGACCCGCTGTTTAAACCGCGCGTTGAAGCCAATGAAAAAGGCAAAGGCAGCTACCGCCGCAAAGATAAACATGCGAAGAAAGGTAACTGGGAGGCCAGTGGTCAGAGCGTTAACCGCGTACTGACCACTGGCCTTCCGGCTAATCAGGCATAAAAAAACCGCCGTGAAGGCGGTTCCGTGAACGTCATGTCGCTTACAGCGGTTTATTATTTTGTTCTTTCAGCAGGTCGCGAATTTCACTTAACAGGGTTTCTTCAGCCGAGGGCTTTGCCACCGGTTTTTCCACTTCTTTCTTTTTGTACATTTTGTTCATCACTTTAATGGCCATGAAAATGGCAAAAGCCACGATGACAAAATCAAAAATGGTCTGCAGGAAAATGCCGTACTGCATTACGACCGCGGCTGTTTCTCCTTCGGCCGGCTTTAATACCCATGCAAACTGTTTGAAATCAACGCCACCGATCAATAATCCCAGCGGAGGCATGATGATGTTTGCTACGAGTGAGGACACGATTTTGCCAAACGCAGCACCGATGATGACACCGACTGCCAGGTCCACCACGTTGCCACGCATCGCGAAATCGCGAAACTCTTTGAATAAACTCATTGTTATCTCCTGTTTTTGCCAATGATGTAAGTCTAACAAACGATCGTGCATTTTCCACGGCGTGAGAGGATAAAAATCCGCTGCACCCGGCGTTGAAACAGGGTGAGCGAAGCGAGCATCACAGGAAGAAAGGGCTAGGCTGGAACAGCCTTTCAACGTCGGGCACGAATTTTTTATCCGTCAGAAACATGATCACATGGTCACCCTGCTCAATTCGAAGATTGTCATTGGCGATGATCACATCATTCCCTCGCACCACGGCACCGATAATCGTACCAGGGGGAAGCTTGATATCATCGATCTGGCGGCCCACCACTTTGGATGTCGACTCTTCACCGTGAGCAATAGCCTCAATCGCTTCCGCCACGCCACGGCGCAGTGAAGAGACGCCGACAATATCAGCCTTACGCACGTGGCCAAGCAGTGCCGAAATCGTCGCCTGCTGCGGAGAGATCGCAATATCAATGACGCTGCCCTGGACAAGATCAACATAGGCACGGCGCTGGATAAGCACCATGGCTTTCTTCGCGCCCATGCGTTTGGCCAGCATCGCCGACATGATGTTGGCTTCATCGTCGTTAGTGATGGCGATAAACAGATCGATCTGATCGACGTGTTCTTCCGCCAGCAGCTCCTGATCCGACGCATCGCCGTAAAAGACAATGGTATTTTGCAGATTC
Source organism: Erwinia persicina (assembly GCF_019844095.1). NCBI lineage: Bacteria > Pseudomonadati > Pseudomonadota > Gammaproteobacteria > Enterobacterales > Erwiniaceae > Erwinia > Erwinia persicina. The sequence goes on from NZ_CP082141.1 coordinate 403,686, forward strand.
TGCGCCAGTTCGGCTGCCCGCTGCTGATCCCGTTCGATCAGCTTAACGCTGTAATGCTTTTCCAGACGCTGTGCCAGACCGAAACCAATATTGCCCCCTCCGACAATCATAATGCGCTTGTAGGGCTTTTCCAGACGCTGATATTCACTCATCACTGCCCGGATATTCTGGCTGGCGGCAATAAAGAACACCTCATCTCCCGCTTCGATGATGGTCGATCCCTGCGGTCGGATCGGGCGATCCTGACGAAATATCGCTGCCACCCGCGTATCAATATGCGGCATATGTTCGCGCATCACCGACAGCGCGTTACCGACCAGCGGGCCGCCGTAATAGGCTTTCACCACCGCCAGACTCACTTTACCTTCAGCGAAGTTCACCACCTGCAGCGCGCCCGGGTATTCAATCAAGCGGTAGATATTGTCAATCACCAGCTGCTCAGGCGAGATCAGATGATCGATGGGCACCGCCTCCGGTATAAATAATTTGTCGGCATCGCGGATATAATCCGGCGCGCGGATGCGGGCAATACGGTTCGGCGTGTTAAACAGAGAATAGGCCACCTGGCAGGCCACCATATTCGTTTCATCCGAGTTGGTGACGGCAACCAACATATCAGCATCTTCAGCGCCGGCCTCACGAAGGACCCGGGGATGCGAGCCATGCCCCTGAACCACGCGCAGGTCAAATTTATCCTGCAGCTGCCGTAAACGCAGCGCATCGGTATCGACCACGGTAATATCGTTGTTTTCACCGACCAGGTTTTCAGCAAGGGTTCCGCCGACCTGTCCTGCGCCAAGAATGATGATTTTCATTGAGCTTCAGTCTGTTGGTTGTCGTTCAGGTTAGGGTGCAGTTTACCGCGCCATAGCGATCATTGTTTTATCAATTTAGCGTAATAGAAGCCATCACCACCATCGATTTGCGGGAAGACCTGAATCCCTGGCTGGGCCTGATCACCGGTATCGCACAGACGTGCGTCAGCATGTCGCTGCAGGAACTGGGTTATCTGCAATGCATTCTCTTCGGGGAGTATAGAACACGTGGCGTACAGCATGGTGCCGCCTGTCTTCAGATGAGGCCATACCGCATCCAGTATCTGCTGTTGCAGCAGGGCCAGCTCCGGTATATCCCGGTCGCGGCGTAGCCATTTAATATCCGGGTGACGGCGGATCACGCCGGTTGCCGAGCATGGCGCGTCCAGCAGGATACGATCGAACTGAGTGTTTCCACACCAGTCCTGCGGGGTGCGCCCGTCACCCAGCTTAACCTCTGCCTGCATATTCAGCCGCTGTAAATTCTCGCTAATTCTGGCCAGCCGCTGTGCATCCACATCAACCGCCATAACTTCAGCCTGTGGAGCTGCTTCCAGAATATGCGTGGTTTTTCCCCCCGGTGCGGCGCACAGGTCGAGGATCTTCTCGCCGTTTTGCGGGTCGAGCAGCGCGACGCAGCCCTGGGCTGATGCATCCTGTACGGTCACCCAACCCTCTGCAAATCCCGGTAGCTGACCTACGGCACAGGGTGCCTCCAACCTTAAAGCATCGCTATGCTGCGGATGAGCAAAAGCAGTTTTACCACTTTCTTCCAGCAGGGCCAGCCAGGCATCACGGCTGTGATGATTCCGGTTCACGCGTAGCCACATGGGTGGGCGCTGATTATTAGCTTCCACAATGTGCTTCCACTGACCGGGCCAGGCGCGTTTCAGACGTTCCAATAGCCATTTAGGATGCAGATGCTGTTGATCACCTTCGTTCATCTGTTGCATCAGTGCTTCCTGCTGACGCTGGAACTGGCGCAGGACACCGTTAATCAACCCTTTTAGCTGCTGACGTTTCAGGGCGATGGCACCTTCTACCGTCTCCGCCAGCGCGGCATGTGCCGGAATGCGGGTGTACATCAGCTGATAAAGGCCGACCATAATCAGATAGTGGATCGTCCGTTGCTTACCGGTCATCGGGCGTGACATCAGCTTGCTGATAATCCATTCCAACTGTGGCAGGGTGCGCAGGACGCCATAGCAAAGCTCCTGTAACAGGGCAGCATCCTTTTCACCGACCATTTTCTGGGCGGCGGGCAGCACGTTACTGAGCGATTGCCCCTGCTCTACGACTTTTTCGATAGTCTGAGCGGCAACGCTGCGTAAATTGGTATTTTTTTTCATAGTGGGTTCGCAATTCTGACGAAAACCCGGTATGCGCTACCGGGCATCGTGTCAGGCAATGATATTGCCAGGGGTAAACCATTCACGGCGGGAATTAAGCAGATCCTGGGCTTTCATGGCTTTCTTGCCGGCAGGCTGCAGTTCTTCAATATTCAGTACGCCATCGGCCGTGGCGATCTGAATACCCTGTTTATCGGCCTGCAGGATTTCACCCGGCTGGTGTCCGTTAACGGCGGCCAGAACGGAGGCCTTCCACACTTTCACGGGTTGTTCATCAATGATGAAGTAGCTCACAGGCCAGGGATTAAAGGCCCGGATACAGCGCTCCAGCTGTGCGGCAGAGAGTGACCAGTCAAGGCGAGCCTCTTCTTTACTCAGTTTCTCGGCATAGCTAACCAGCGATTCATCCTGCACTTCTGGCTGTACGCTACCGTCTGCAATCTGGGTCAGTGTGGTCAACAGGCCGGTCGGGCCGAGCTGCGCCAGTTTGTCATACAGTGTGGCGCTGGTGTCTGTGGCTTCGATAGGACAGGCCAGTTTGTGCAGCATATCGCCGGTATCGAGGCCGACATCCATCTGCATAATAGTCACACCGGTTTCAGCATCACCAGCCCACAGCGAACGCTGTATCGGGGCAGCACCGCGCCAGCGCGGCAGCAGAGATCCGTGAACATTAATACAGCCCAGACGCGGCATATCCAGCACGCTCTTTGGCAGGATCAGCCCATAGGCAACCACCACCATGACATCGGCGTTCAGCGCAGCGACCAGTTGCTGGTTTTCCTCAGGACGTAAGGATTTAGGCTGAAATACCGGAATACTGTGTTGTTCAGCCAGATGTTTCACCGGGCTGGCAGTCAGCTTATTACCACGACCGGCAGGGCGGTCTGGCTGAGTGAATACGCCCACCACCTCATGTCCTGATGACAACAGCGCGTCGAGATGACGCGCTGCAAAGTCAGGGGTGCCGGCAAAAATGATTTTCAATGATTCGGACACGTGATTCCCTATAGCCAGCGAGCTTAATCGCGGGCGCTCTGGCGATACAGTTTTTCCAGCTTTTGACGAATACGCTGACGTTTCATTGGCGACAGGTAATCAATAAACAATTTACCCACCAGATGATCCATCTCGTGCTGAATACAGATTGCCAGCAGCCCATCGGCTTCCAGCTCATAGCTTTTGCCTTCACGGTCAAGCGCACGGATTTTGACTTTCTCGGAGCGCGGCACCAGGGCACGCTGTTCCGGAATAGACAGGCAGCCTTCTTCGATACCCGTTTCGCCGCTCTCTTCCAGCAACTCAGGGTTAATCAGTACCAGACGTTCGTCACGATTCTCAGAGACATCAATAACAATGATGCGCTGATGGATATCCACCTGAGTTGCGGCCAGGCCAATACCTTCTTCGGCATACATCGTATCAAACATATCATCGACGATACGCTGGATATCGGCATTCACTTCTTTTACGGGGTTCGCAACGATGCGCAGGCGCTCGTCAGGAAAATGTAATACCTGCAAGACTGACATAACTTTCCAGATCTGTGTTCAAGGGATTAGATATTTATCCCTCTTATTGTAGACATTTCGCGCTGGGATTGACAGCATTCCTGGCAGGTAACCTTCAGGGGAAGGGGCTGAATCAGGGAGCGATTTATGTCACCAGTGGAATGTGCATTGCGGCTTTCAGGCGTAGCCGGAATCTCCAGTTCACAGCGTCTGAGTTTATTGACGGCCTTACAGGCGATTGCACAACCGGATGAGCGGGCGCTGGCCTCTCTGGGATTATTACCCCATCAACAGCAGGCGTTCCTTTTATACGATACGGCAATGATTGCGCAGAGTCTGGAATGGCTGGAAGCACCGCAGCACTATTTTATTACCCCACTCAGTCCTTATTACCCGGCACAATTAAAAGCGATTGCCCAATTTCCGCTGATACTGTTTGTTGCCGGCGATCCGGCTTTACTGGCTACCCCGCAACTGGCTGTCGTGGGGAGCCGTCACTGTTCACATTATGGACGTGAGTGGGGAAGCTGGTTCAGTCAGGCTCTGGCCCTCAGCGGGCTCACCATTACCAGTGGCCTGGCATTAGGCATTGATGGCGTTGCCCACCGTGCAGCGCTGGAAGTCGGGGGTAAAACTATTGCGGTGCTGGGCAGCGGATTAAATACGCTCTACCCACCACGCCATGCGACACTGGCAGAACAGATTATTGCCGATGGTGGGGCACTGGTTTCTGAGTTCCCGCTGTGTGTGAAGCCGTTACCTGCGCATTTTCCCCGGCGTAACCGCATTATCAGCGGGCTCAGCCTGGGCGTTCTGGTGGTAGAGGCGACATTACGCAGTGGCTCACTGGTCACCGCGAAACTGGCGCTGGAACAGAATCGGGATGTTTACGCTGTTCCCGGGGCCCTGGGTAATCCTGGCAGTGAAGGAACACACTGGCTGATTCAGCAGGGAGCCTTACTGGTAGCACACCCTAATAATATTATCGAACAAATACAGAGTGACCTGACGTGGCTGCCTGATTTATCACAACTGACAAACAATTCCGCAGAGAGTGCTAATCCTCCATTGCCATTTCCCGATGTGTTGGCTAACGTAGGAGATGAGGTTACACCTGTTGACGTCGTCGCTGAACGTGCCGGCCAACCTGTGCCAGCCATCGTAGCGAAGCTGCTTGAGTTGGAGTTAGCAGGGTGGATCGCAGCTGTACCCGGCGGCTATGTCCGATTGAGGAGGGCAAGCCATGTTCGACGTACTAATGTATCTGTTTGAAACGTACATCCACAACGAAGCAGAAATGCGCGTTGATCAGGATAAATTGACGGATGATTTAGCCGAAGCAGGTTTTCATCGTGAAGATATTTATAATGCGTTGAACTGGTTGGAAAAGCTGGCGGATTATCAGGAAGGCCTGGTAGCTCCGATTCAGTTGACTTCCGATCCGCTGTCTATGCGTATCTACACCGAGGAAGAGAGTCAGCGTTTAGATGCCAACTGCCGTGGCTTTATTTTGTTCCTGGAGCAAATTCAGGTACTGAATCTGGAAACACGTGAAATGGTCATCGAACGTATCATGGCGCTTGATACCCTCGAGTTTGATCTGGACGATCTCAAATGGGTGGTGCTGATGGTGCTGTTTAACATCCCAGGATGTGAAAACGCCTACCAGCAAATGGAAGAGCTACTTTTCGACGTCAATGAAGGAATGCTGCACTGAAGATTGCCTTCGTGTACACAATGTTATGAATAAAACAGCGCTTTTCGCTGTGCGAAAAAATGAATCCTGCCCCCAGTGTGGGGCAGACCTGGTTATTCGCTCCGGGAAGCACGGTGCTTTCCTTGGGTGTTCGCTTTATCCCGAGTGTGACTATATTCGTCCACTAAAAGGTCAGGCTGACGGGCACATTGTTAAAGTGCTTGATGGCCAGTTGTGCCCGAAATGCGGTGCCGCTCTGGTGCTGCGTCAGGGGCGTTATGGCATGTTTATCGCCTGCGGTGATTATCCCGAATGCGACCACACAGAAACCATCGATAAGCCGGATGAAACCACACTCGCCTGCCCACAGTGCCAGGGGGGGAGGCTGGTACAGCGCCGCTCGCGCTACGGTAAAACCTTCCATGCCTGCGATCGCTACCCGGAATGTCAGTTTGCGGTGAATTTTACTCCGGTTGAAGGCGTCTGTGAGTTTTGCCAGTTTCCGCTACTTATTGAAAAGAAAACCGCCAGAGGTGCAAAGCGTTTCTGCGCCAGTAAAGCCTGTGGCAAACCTGTAACGTCTGAGAATGGTAGTGAAGATGAAATCCGTGGATGATTCGCTAGCGCGGTGCATGAGTCAGTTACGTCAGTCTGCAGTAATAGCTTATCCCACTGAAGCCGTATTTGGTCTGGGGTGCGATCCAGACAGTGAAAGCGCCGTAATGAAGCTGCTGGCGTTGAAACGTCGTCCGGTAGAGAAAGGGCTGATCCTGATTGCCTCTGACTATCAGCAACTGCTCCCCTATATTGCAGACGAACAACTTTCTGTTGAGCAGAAACATCGCATGTTTTCCCGCTGGCCGGGACCGGTGACCTGGGTATTGCCATCAAGAGCAACGACACCGGCCTGGCTGACAGGGCGTTTTTCTTCGCTGGCGGTGCGCGTCAGCGACCATCCTGACGTCGCGGCACTCTGTAACGGTCTCGGTAAGCCGCTGGTGTCCACCAGTGCCAATCTGACGGGGCTGCCACCCTGCCGTAACATCGCAGAAGTCCTGGCGCAGTTCGGGAGCGATTTTCCTGTGCTTCATGGGGAAACCGGTGGCCGCCTGAATCCATCAGAAATTCGTGATGTATTAACCGGTGAGCTTATTCGCCAGGGGTAAAAGAGAACACTATGTCGTTTGTCGTCTTTGGTAATCCAATTCATCACAGTAAATCACCGCGTATTCATCAACTGTTTGCTGAACAGACCGGGCTGCTACATCCCTATACACGTTTTTGTGCGCCAGTGGACGCTTTTGAGCAAGCGGTAGGGGCGTTTTTTGCCGCAGAAGGAAAAGGCGCAAATGTAACGCTGCCTTTTAAGCAGCAGGCTTACACGCTGGCCAGTGAATTAAGTGAACGTGCGGCGTTGGCGGGTGCGGTCAATACGCTGAAGAAGCTGGATGATGGCCGCCTGCTGGGCGATAACACCGACGGTATCGGGCTGCTAAGCGATCTGCAACGTCTGCAGTTGATCGAACCCGGCGATCGGATCCTGCTGATCGGGGCAGGCGGGGCGGCCCGCGGTGTGATCCTCCCTTTACTCTCTACTGATAGCCGCATTGCGATCACTAACCGCACTTATGCGAAAGCTGCAGAGCTGGAGACGTTGTTTCATCGGCATGGTGACGTCAGGGCTGTCACCCGTGATGAACTCACCACTATGCCTTTTGATCTGGTCATCAATGCGACCTCCAGCGGCGTTGCAGGCAGTGTTCCTGATCTGCCGGCTTCACTGATCAATGCACAGACCCGTTGCTATGACATGTTCTATCAGGCAGGTGAGACGCCTTTCCTGCGGTGGTGTCGTCAGCAGGGTGCGACTCAGATGGCGGATGGCCTCGGTATGCTGGTGGGGCAGGCTGCCCATGCCTTTATGTTGTGGCACGGTGTTATGCCGGACATCACGCCCGTTATTGCTGTGTTGAAAGCCGAGATGAGTGAGTGAACCAGTCGATTCAGTTTCCCGAAAGAGAATGGTGGGATGATGCAGCGCGAGCGGTGTGCTTTACCGCGCTGGTGGATGGCTTTCAGTGTGTTTGCGCTATTGGCGGCGAAGTTTTACTTCGCCGCTTTGCTACAGAAGGTGATCCCCTTAGCTGCTTCCGTCTGAACCGCTGGGAACTGGAAGATGATGCCGAGCGTGCGATCAGGCAGCAGGATGAAGATGCTCAGGGCTGGTTCTGGCTCTCTTCTGACAGGTAATCATTTTTCCAGCCCACATAGTTACTGGCAGAATAAAGCAGGCCGTCAGTCTCTTCTTTCGTCAGCGGTCTGATTTTTTTCGCCGGGCTTCCCAGATAGAGAAAGCCGCTCTCCAGTCGTTTGCCCGGAGAGACCAGGCTACCGGCACCAATCATCACGTCATCTTCGACGACGACACCATCCAGCAGAATCGCCCCCATACCGACCAGTACCCGATTGCCAATGGTGCAGCCGTGCAGCATGGCCTTATGTCCGACAGTAACATCCTCGCCGATGCTCAGTGGATGGCCTTGCGGATTAGTGGTGGACTTGTGAGTCAGATGCAGCACGCTGCCGTCCTGGATGTTAGTCCGTTTACCGATGGAGACGTGGTTAACATCTCCACGGATAACCACCAGGGGCCAGACACCGACATCATCCGCCAGAACGACATTGCCAATGACGACGCTGGTGGAATCAATCATTACACGCTCACCCAGTTGGGGGCGCACTCCTTTATAGGTACGTATGTTGTGGCTCATCATGACCTCATTGTTGATAAGATCCTTCCAGCCTGATGCCAGGCCGGTAATTGATCAATGATCGCGGCAAAAAACGCGCTAATTTTGTGCGGATCGTCTGAGATCTCAACGATAAGAGTGAAAACCCAGCAACTAAAAAGAAAGATCCAAAAAAGGCTTGTGCAATAAATTCGGATCCCTATAATGCGCAACCACTGAGACGGCACAACGGCTTACAGGCCAGCGGCTCAGGAGGTTCAGGAAGTATCTGAACCGCCGGAAAAACTTCTCAAAAAGAAGTTGACTCCGAAGGAGGAAAGCGTAATATACGCCACCTCGCGACAGGAAGCTCCGGCACTGTTCGCAACGCTCTTTAACAATTTATCAGACAATCTGTGTGGGCACTCGCAGGATTGATATCAGTCACCTCCGGGTGACAAAAAATATCAAGTCTTAAGAGTGAACACATAATGAAATTCATTATGACGTTTTACACTTGAGCATCGCTGCACTTGTTGCAGCAAATCGAACTTTTAATTGAAGAGTTTGATCATGGCTCAGATTGAACGCTGGCGGCAGGCCTAACACATGCAAGTCGAACGGTAGCACAGAGAGCTTGCTCTCGGGTGACGAGTGGCGGACGGGTGAGTAATGTCTGGGAAACTGCCCGATGGAGGGGGATAACTACTGGAAACGGTAGCTAATACCGCATAACGTCTTCGGACCAAAGTGGGGGACCTTCGGGCCTCACACCATCGGATGTGCCCAGATGGGATTAGCTAGTAGGTGGGGTAACGGCTCACCTAGGCGACGATCCCTAGCTGGTCTGAGAGGATGACCAGCCACACTGGAACTGAGACACGGTCCAGACTCCTACGGGAGGCAGCAGTGGGGAATATTGCACAATGGGCGCAAGCCTGATGCAGCCATGCCGCGTGTATGAAGAAGGCCTTCGGGTTGTAAAGTACTTTCAGTGGGGAGGAAGGCGATGAAGTTAATAACTTCGTCGATTGACGTTACCCGCAGAAGAAGCACCGGCTAACTCCGTGCCAGCAGCCGCGGTAATACGGAGGGTGCAAGCGTTAATCGGAATTACTGGGCGTAAAGCGCACGCAGGCGGTCTGTCAAGTCGGATGTGAAATCCCCGGGCTCAACCTGGGAACTGCATTCGAAACTGGCAGGCTAGAGTCTTGTAGAGGGGGTAGAATTCCAGGTGTAGCGGTGAAATGCGTAGAGATCTGGAGGAATACCGGTGGCGAAGGCGGCCCCCTGGACAAAGACTGACGCTCAGGTGCGAAAGCGTGGGGAGCAAACAGGATTAGATACCCTGGTAGTCCACGCCGTAAACGATGTCGACTTGGAGGTTGTGCCCTTGAGGCGTGGCTTCCGGAGCTAACGCGTTAAGTCGACCGCCTGGGGAGTACGGCCGCAAGGTTAAAACTCAAATGAATTGACGGGGGCCCGCACAAGCGGTGGAGCATGTGGTTTAATTCGATGCAACGCGAAGAACCTTACCTGGCCTTGACATCCACGGAATTTGGCAGAGATGCCTTAGTGCCTTCGGGAACCGTGAGACAGGTGCTGCATGGCTGTCGTCAGCTCGTGTTGTGAAATGTTGGGTTAAGTCCCGCAACGAGCGCAACCCTTATCCTTTGTTGCCAGCACGTAATGGTGGGAACTCAAAGGAGACTGCCGGTGATAAACCGGAGGAAGGTGGGGATGACGTCAAGTCATCATGGCCCTTACGGCCAGGGCTACACACGTGCTACAATGGCGCATACAAAGAGAAGCGACCTCGCGAGAGCAAGCGGACCTCATAAAGTGCGTCGTAGTCCGGATCGGAGTCTGCAACTCGACTCCGTGAAGTCGGAATCGCTAGTAATCGTAGATCAGAATGCTACGGTGAATACGTTCCCGGGCCTTGTACACACCGCCCGTCACACCATGGGAGTGGGTTGCAAAAGAAGTAGGTAGCTTAACCTTCGGGAGGGCGCTTACCACTTTGTGATTCATGACTGGGGTGAAGTCGTAACAAGGTAACCGTAGGGGAACCTGCGGTTGGATCACCTCCTTACCTGAAGATACCTTCCCGCGCAGTGTCCACACAGATTGTCTGATAAAAAAGTAACGAGCAGAAAAACCTCTACAGGCTTGTAGCTCAGGTGGTTAGAGCGCACCCCTGATAAGGGTGAGGTCGGTGGTTCAAGTCCACTCAGGCCTACCAAATTTTCACTCATGCTGCGTTATGTTTACGGCTCGCATAGTGAACTATGCGTCGCGAAAACACGCCTTGCCTGAGTAAAAATTACATCTCCTTTCTGGAATGTAATGGTAGTAAAAGGTTTCTGTAAGACTGTATGGGGCTATAGCTCAGCTGGGAGAGCGCCTGCCTTGCACGCAGGAGGTCAGCGGTTCGATCCCGCTTAGCTCCACCATACTGTTTTTCTAATAAAATACTTCAGAGTGTACTGGCTAACAGTATGCTGCGAAGTATTATGCTCTTTAACAATCCGGAACAAGCTGAAAATTGAAACGACATGTCGTTTTCATTCTCCGTAATAAGAATGAAATCTACGATATGTTCGAGTCTCTCAAATGCTCGCAACGACAACACGTGTTCCGTATGGGACGCTTGTGGGTTGTGAGGTTAAGCGACTAAGCGTACACGGTGGATGCCTAGGCAGTCAGAGGCGATGAAGGGCGTGCTAATCTGCGATAAGCGTCGGTAAGGTGATATGAACCGCAACAACCGACGATACCCGAATGGGGAAACCCAGTGTGATACGTCACACTATCATGTCATGAATACATAGTGGCATGAGGCGAACCGGGGGAACTGAAACATCTAAGTACCCCGAGGAAAAGAAATCAACCGAGATTCCCCAGTAGCGGCGAGCGAACGGGGAACAGCCCAGAACCTGAATCAGTTTGTGCATTAGTGGAAGCGTCTGGAAAGTCGCAGGGTACAGGGTGATACTCCCGTACACAAAAATGCACCTGCTGTGAGTTCGATGAGTAGGGCGGGACACGTGACATCCTGTCTGAATATGGGGGACCATCCTCCAAGGCTAAATACTCCTGACTGACCGATAGTGAACCAGTACCGTGAGGGAAAGGCGAAAAGAACCCCGGCGAGGGGAGTGAAACAGAACCTGAAACCGTGTACGTACAAGCAGTGGGAGCCTACTTGTTAGGTGACTGCGTACCTTTTGTATAATGGGTCAGCGACTTATATTCTGTAGCAAGGTTAACCGTATAGGGGAGCCGAAGGGAAACCGAGTCTTAACTGGGCGTTAAGTTGCAGGGTATAGACCCGAAACCCGGTGATCTAGCCATGGGCAGGTTGAAGGTTGGGTAACACTAACTGGAGGACCGAACCGACTAATGTTGAAAAATTAGCGGATGACTTGTGGCTGGGGGTGAAAGGCCAATCAAACCGGGAGATAGCTGGTTCTCCCCGAAAGCTATTTAGGTAGCGCCTCGTGAACTCATCTTCGGGGGTAGAGCACTGTTTCGGCTAGGGGGCCATCCCGGCTTACCAACCCGATGCAAACTGCGAATACCGAAGAATGTTATCACGGGAGACACACGGCGGGTGCTAACGTCCGTCGTGAAGAGGGAAACAACCCAGACCGCCAGCTAAGGTCCCAAAGTCATGGTTAAGTGGGAAACGATGTGGGAAGGCACAGACAGCCAGGATGTTGGCTTAGAAGCAGCCATCATTTAAAGAAAGCGTAATAGCTCACTGGTCGAGTCGGCCTGCGCGGAAGATGTAACGGGGCTAAACCATGCACCGAAGCTGCGGCAGCGATACGCAAGTATTGTTGGGTAGGGGAGCGTTCTGTAAGCCGTCGAAGGTGGACTGTGAGGTCTGCTGGAGGTATCAGAAGTGCGAATGCTGACATAAGTAACGATAAAGCGGGTGAAAAGCCCGCTCGCCGGAAGACCAAGGGTTCCTGTCCAACGTTAATCGGGGCAGGGTGAGTCGACCCCTAAGGCGAGGCCGAAAGGCGTAGTCGATGGGAAACAGGTTAATATTCCTGTACTCGGTGTTACTGCGAAGGGGGGACGGAGAAGGCTATGTTAGCCGGGCGACGGTTGTCCCGGTTTAAGCGTGTAGGCTTGAGTTCCAGGCAAATCCGGAACTCTATAAGGCTGAGGCGTGATGACGAGGCACTACGGTGCTGAAGTAACAAATGCCCTGCTTCCAGGAAAAGCCTCTAAGCATCAGGTAACATCGAATCGTACCCCAAACCGACACAGGTGGTCAGGTAGAGAATACCAAGGCGCTTGAGAGAACTCGGGTGAAGGAACTAGGCAAAATGGTGCCGTAACTTCGGGAGAAGGCACGCTGCCACCAGGTGAAGTCCCTCGCGGACGGAGCTGAAGGCAGTCGAAGATACCAGCTGGCTGCAACTGTTTATTAAAAACACAGCACTGTGCAAACACGAAAGTGGACGTATACGGTGTGACGCCTGCCCGGTGCCGGAAGGTTAATTGATGGGGTTATCCGCAAGGAGAAGCTCTTGATCGAAGCCCCGGTAAACGGCGGCCGTAACTATAACGGTCCTAAGGTAGCGAAATTCCTTGTCGGGTAAGTTCCGACCTGCACGAATGGCGTAATGATGGCCAGGCTGTCTCCACCCGAGACTCAGTGAAATTGAACTCGCTGTGAAGATGCAGTGTACCCGCGGCAAGACGGAAAGACCCCGTGAACCTTTACTACAGCTTGACACTGAACATTGAGCCTTGATGTGTAGGATAGGTGGGAGGCTTTGAAGCGTGGACGCCAGTCTGCGTGGAGCCAACCTTGAAATACCACCCTTTAACGTTTGATGTTCTAACCTGGCGCCGTAATCCGGCGTGGGGACAGTGTCTGGTGGGTAGTTTGACTGGGGCGGTCTCCTCCTAAAGAGTAACGGAGGAGCACGAAGGTTAGCTAATCACGGTCGGACATCGTGAGGTTAGTGCAATGGCATAAGCTAGCTTGACTGCGAGAGTGACGGCTCGAGCAGGTGCGAAAGCAGGTCATAGTGATCCGGTGGTTCTGAATGGAAGGGCCATCGCTCAACGGATAAAAGGTACTCCGGGGATAACAGGCTGATACCGCCCAAGAGTTCATATCGACGGCGGTGTTTGGCACCTCGATGTCGGCTCATCACATCCTGGGGCTGAAGTAGGTCCCAAGGGTACGGCTGTTCGCCGTTTAAAGTGGTACGCGAGCTGGGTTTAGAACGTCGTGAGACAGTTCGGTCCCTATCTGCCGTGGGCGCTGGAGAATTGAGAGGGGTTGCTCCTAGTACGAGAGGACCGGAGTGAACGCACCGCTGGTGTTCGGGTTGTCATGCCAATGGCATTGCCCGGTAGCTAAGTGCGGAAAAGATAAGCGCTGAAAGCATCTAAGCGCGAAACTTGCCTCGAGATGAATTCTCCCTGGGGCCCTGAGCCCCCTGAAGGGACGTTGAAGACTACGACGTTGATAGGCCGGGTGTGTAAGCGCAGCGATGCGTTGAGCTAACCGGTACTAATGACCCGTGAGGCTTAACCTTACAACGCCAGAAGCGTTCTGGCGTGGCGTTCGAGAGACGCAAAAACAATTTTCAGCCTGTACCGGATAAAGAATTAGCGGAAACGAAAGATTATTCGTTTCGTGCACAAAGAATTTGCCTGGCGGCTTTAGCGCGGTGGTCCCACCTGACCCCATGCCGAACTCAGAAGTGAAACGCCGTAGCGCCGATGGTAGTGTGGGGTCTCCCCATGCGAGAGTAGGGAACTGCCAGGCATCAAATCATTAAGGGCGACATTCGTGTCGCCCTTAAAAATTAAGTGTGCTGATATGGCTCAGTTGGTAGAGCGCACCCTTGGTAAGGGTGAGGTCCCCAGTTCGACTCTGGGTATCAGCACCAGTAATAAAGCGTGAGTTCGGTAAATCAAGAATTTGCCTGGCGGCTTTAGCGCGGTGGTCCCACCTGACCCCATGCCGAACTCAGAAGTGAAACGCCGTAGCGCCGATGGTAGTGTGGGGTCTCCCCATGCGAGAGTAGGGAACTGCCAGGCATCAAATAAAGACGAAAGCCCCGTACGAAAGTGCGGGGCTTTTTTCTTTTTGTTTTTTGCCAGCGCTGAACCAGCGCCTGTTAATACCCTGAAAAACGAATATAAAAAAAAGCCCCGGCCATGACTGGCCGGGGCTTTTTTGCTGCTGTCAGTCACGGATATTAGTGGATAACCTGTGACAGGAACGCTCGGGTGCGTTCAGACTTAGGGTTGGCAAAGAACTCCTGCGGTGGCGCTTCTTCTACGATCTCTCCGCGATCCATAAAGATCACCCGGTCTGCTACGGTTCGGGCAAAACCCATTTCGTGGGTGACGCACAGCATGGTCATACCATCCTCTGCCAGGCCAATCATGGTATCGAGCACTTCTTTGACCATTTCCGGGTCGAGCGCAGAAGTCGGTTCATCGAACAGCATAATTTTGGGTTTCATACACAGCGAGCGCGCAATGGCCACGCGCTGCTGCTGGCCACCGGAGAGCTGGCCGGGGAATTTATGCGCATGTTCAGCAATGCGTACGCGTTCCAGGTAATGCATTGCCAGTTCTTCCGCTTCTTTCTTTGGTGTCTTACGTACCCAGATCGGCGCCAGGGTACAGTTCTGCAGTACGCTCAGGTGAGGGAAAAGATTGAAGTGCTGAAAGACCATACCCACCTCGGTACGAACGCGTTCAATATTGCGCAGATCGTCGTTAAGAAGCGTCCCGTCGACGACAATACGCCCCTGCTGGTGCTCTTCAAGGTGATTAATACAGCGGATGGTAGTGGATTTCCCAGAACCAGACGGACCGCAGAGTACAATACGCTCACGGGGCTTAACCTTGAGGTTAATGTCTTTCAGGACGTGAAACTGACCGTACCACTTATTCACATTTTCGAGCGTAATCATCATTGCGTCGTCAGATGGGGTAATAATTTGCGTCATTTTAAACCTCAGTGCGGCGTACGCCCGGTGTTAAAGCGCTTTTCCAGATACTGGCTATAGCGCGACATGCTGAAACAGAAAATCCAGTAGATCAGTGCAGCGAATACATAGCCCTCAGTCGACATGCCCAACCAGGCGGGATCGACGGTGGCCTGCTGCACACTACTAAAGAGGTCAAACAGGCCGATGATGATCACCAGGCTGGTGTCTTTAAACAGAGCAATGATGGTGTTAACCAGGCCTGGGATCACCATTTTCAACGCCTGGGGCAGGATCACCAGCCCCTGCGTTTTCCAGTAACCCAGTGCCAGCGACTCGGCGGCTTCATACTGTCCCTTCGGCAGGGCCTGCAGTCCACCACGCACCACTTCGGCCACGTAGGCCGACTGGAACAGGATGACCCCGACCAGCGCGCGGATAAGCTTATCGATGGAGCTGCCTTCTGCCATAAACAGCGGCAACATCACCGATGACATAAACAGCACGGTGATCAACGGTACGCCACGCCAGAACTCGATAAACAGCACGCACAGCGTGCGGACGACTGGCATGCGCGAGCGACGCCCCAGCGCCAGCAGAATGCCGAGGGGTAATGCCCCGGCAATACCCACTGAGGCTATGATCAGGGTCAGGGTCAGTCCGCCCCACTGGCGCGTTTCGACACGCTCCAGCCCGAAGAAGCCACCATAAAGCAGGAACCAGACGGCAACCGGGTAAATAACCGCCCAGGCAGCGATATAGGTTCCCCGGCGCGGCAGGCGTTTCAGGAACATCGGAACAATTGACACCAGGCCAATGATCAGCGCCATGTTGATGCGCCAGCGGAGCTCATGGGGATATAACCCATACATAAACTGGCCAAAGCGTGCATGAATAAACACCCAGCATGCGCCGTCCTTTGTACAGTCGGCACGGGTTTCACCCAGCCAGTTCGCCTGAAACACCAGCCAGTTCAGCGCCGGAGGGATAACGGCCCATATCACCCACAGACAGAACAGCGTCAGCAGAGTGTTACCGAGACTGGAGAACAGATTTTTTCTTGCCCATCGCACGGCGCGCGATAGCGTGTTCGGGGTGACAGCCGGCGTTTGATGCGTGCTTATCGTCATAGTCCGTCTCTTAGCGCTCAATAAGGGCGATTTTGCGGTTGTAGATGTTCATTAACAGCGAAATCGACAGGCTGATAATGAGATAGACACCCATCGTGATAGCAATGGTTTCAATGGCCTGACCGGTCTGATTCAGCACCGTACCGGCAAACAGCGACACCATATCGGGATAGCCAATGGCAGCAGCCAGCGAGGAGTTCTTAACGATATTGAGATACTGGCTGGTCAGCGGCGGGATAATCACCCGCATCGCCTGCGGGATGATCACCTGGCGCAGGGTGACAGGGTGAGGGAGACCGAGAGAACGCGCAGCCTCGTGCTGTCCGTGGGGCACAGACTGGATACCGGAACGGATCACTTCGGCAATAAATGACGATGTGTAAATCGACAGTGCCAGTGTTAATGCCGCCAGCTCAGGGATCAGTACGAAACCGCCGCGAAAATTGAAGCCACGCAGCTCCGGAATATCCCAGTGCATCGGGCTACCTGCAAACAGTGCTGTCACCAGAGGAAACACGATCAGCATGGCGATGGCGATGGGCCACGTCCGTCGCAGCTGACCGGTTTTCAACTGATGCTGCCTGTTGTAGCGGAATATCCCCCACGCGATGACCAGCGCCAGCGCCAGGGCAGTCAAAAACGGCCCGGTACCCGCCACATATTCAGGCCACGGAATATACAGCCCGCGGTTACTGACATAGGCGAGGTCGAAAGCGTTCAGTGCCTGGCGTGGACCCGGCAGGTTGCGTAGTACTGCAAAGTACCAGAAGAAGATCTGCAGCAACGGGGGGATATTACGGAACGTCTCAATATAGATGTTGGACAGCTTGCGCAGTAGCCAGTTGTCAGACAGGCGGGCCAGCCCGATAAAGAAGCCAAGGAAGGATGCAAAGACGATACACAACGCAGAAACCAACAGGGTATTTGTCAGCCCCACCAGAAACACGCGCGCATAGGTATCGGATTCAGTGTAATCAATCAGGTGCTGGACGATACCAAAGCCAGCGCTACGTTCAAGGAAACCAAAGCCGGACGTGATACCCCGATTGGCCAGGTTAATAATGGTGTTGTGTATCAGGTAACCCGCAACGGCAAGCACAGCGACTATCGCAATGATCTGGTAAAGCCAGGCGCGAACCGCAGGATTACTGAATGAAAAATCCCTTTTTACGGTTGGGCGTTGAGACATGGTAAGACCTCAGTGACGAAAATTCTGGCATGGGCGCCGGCAGACCGGCACCCTGTAATCAAGGGAATTAACGTACTGGTGGCGCGTACTGAATACCGCCCTGGTTCCACAGTGCATTCTGACCACGTGCAATTTTCAGCTGGCTGTCTTTACCGACGTTACGGTCAAACACCTCCTGATAGTTGCCCACCTGTTTGATAATGTTGTAAGCCCACTTGTTATCCAGCTTCAGATCCTTGCCGAAGTCGCCTTCTGCACCCAGCAGATGAGCCATATCTGGTGTTGAGGGTTTTGCCGTCATCTGGTCGACGTTTTTAGAGGTAATGCCCATCTCTTCGGCGTTCAGCATGGCGAACAGCGACCACTTAACAATGGTGTACCAGTCATCATCACCGCGACGTACAACCGGCCCCAGTGGCTCTTTCGAGATCACTTCGGGCAGCACGATAAACTCGCTCGGTTTACCCAGTTTGATTCTCAGCGCATACAGCTGAGACTGGTCGGAAGCCAGCGTATCACAACGGCCAGTATCCAGCGCCTTAGCCGACTCATCAGAGCGGTCGAAAGTGACTGGTGTGTACTGCATTTTGTTCGCTTTAAAGTAGTCCGCCACGTTCAGCTCAGTATCGGTACCGGCCTGGATACAGACGGTGGCCCCATCCAGCTCTTTAGCGCTTTTCAGGCCCGCCTTCTGGTGGGTCAGGAAGCCGATACCGTCATAATAGTTTACGCCGGCAAAGATGAAGCCCATGCCACCATCGCGGGAGGAGGTCCAGGTGGTATTACGTGAAAGAATATCGACTTCACCGGACTGCAGCGCAGTGAAACGCTCTTTCGCGGTCAGAGGGGTATATTTCACTTTCGTAGCATCACCAAATACCGCCGCTGCCGCTGCACGGCAGACGTCCACATCGATGCCGGTAAACTTGCCGTTAGAGTCTGCATACGAGAAACCCGGCAAACCGTCACTGATACCACACTGCACAAACCCTTTCTTTTTAATGGCATCCAGTGTCGTACCTGCATGAGCCTGATTCGCAATGCTAAACAGCGTAGCGGCGGCAATCATCGTAGAGAGCATCATCTTTTTCATAAAGCATCCTGTGTGGCGGATTTATATTGTTATGTGTAGCGCACGCTCTGGTGCACTTTTCCTGTCTGCGGCCGGAGGCCATTCACTGCTTTGCAAAGGTAATGCCAGAGTTGCAGAGCGCTGAATATGTTGAAAAGCGTTACTGATAATGGGAGGTTTATTACAAGTAGTATTAATATGGCGCACCAGGATGGGGCGAAAATAGCCAGGATGGTCACAAATAGTGCATTTAGTTTCACTATATGAAAACAATGTGAGGATGGTTGCAGATTTGTTGTTTGAGTGTAAATTTTGTTGCGAAGGCCAGCGCCATCAGGCGCTGGGCGGGGAAGGATCAGAATAAGTGGTTTCTTAAGGCAGTATTAGTACAGGGAGCTGGCGCCGACAGGACGGGTTTTGAAGCGTCGGTGTAGCCACATATACTGAGAGGGAGCGCGCATAATCTCGCGTTCAATAACCCGGTTCATATACTCGGCCGCTTCCTGCTCACTTTCGATTGGATAGTCCTTTAACTCGGGCTGGATCACCAGTTCATAACCGCTGCCATCTTCCTTGCGGATCAGCACGACGGTGATCAGCGCAGGCTTGGCCATACGTGCCAGCATCCAGGTGCCGCTGGTAGTAGCGGCGTCGGGTACGGCAAACAGCGGTGCAAATACGCTGCCTTTCGGACCGTAGTCCTGGTCCGGTGCAAACCATACTGCTTCACCCTGCTTCAGTGCCTGTACCATACCACGCAGATCGCGGCGATTGATCATCGCTTTGTTCGAACGCATACGGCCTTTGGTCTGCACCCACTCCATCAATTTATTATTATGCG
Organism: Erwinia persicina; assembly: GCF_019844095.1. Taxonomy (NCBI): domain Bacteria; kingdom Pseudomonadati; phylum Pseudomonadota; class Gammaproteobacteria; order Enterobacterales; family Erwiniaceae; genus Erwinia; species Erwinia persicina. The sequence goes on from NZ_CP082141.1 coordinate 422,998, forward strand.
GGCGGTACATTGCCATCATTGGCTGGCAAAGGCCCATCGCACGTCCACCTAACTCCAGCGACATAAAGTGTACGCCGATAATCAGTGCTCCCCGGCCATCCGCCTGGGCGGCTTTCAAGTTATTCAGACCGTTAACGGTAAACCAGCGTTTCACCCGGCGATCGGACCAAAACCATGCCATACCGGTTTCCAGCAAGCCCATGCCAAGAGATTCAAAATTGCCGACAATACAACGTTCAAGCTGTTGTTCATCCATATCGGGAAAACAGAGTTCAAGGTTACGGCGGGCAATGGAGACACGACGCTTCATAAAGCGCATGGACGTACGGCCCATCCAGGTGCCCAGTTTGTTTAATACGGGATAAGGGAGTTGCACCAGCAGAAATAGCACGCTGACACCAAACCAGGTAAGCCAGTAGCGCGGACGTAAAAAGCTCCTCTGGAATTTTTGTGGCTGCTTCATAATTACTCATTCAGACATTAAGGGCGGGACCTGTAACGCAGAGTGAGGACAGTCAGCTGCGATACACTCAATCAGACACCCGTTCAGGACTAAGGTTTACTCACATTCCTCTCTTGACCAGAATTTACATTCCAGTGGATTGCGCACGTTGGTCAAATTGGTGAGGAGTGTCAACTGAGGACCTTCATCTTATGTAAAGGTACACAGATTACCCGTTACACAGCGAAAGATAGATGGGAAGTTTCCTATCAGGCGGTGCCTGCGCCTCCTGCTATCTGGCTATGGGACTCATCGCATCGCCGTTGCGATACGTTATCAATAAAAAAGCGCTTAAACCATAGGGATAAGCGCTTTAGATACAACATGATAGCCAGAGGCTATTAGTTCATGCCGTATTTTTTCAGTTTCTTACGCAGTGTACCGCGGTTGATGCCCATCATCAGGGCTGCACGGGTCTGGTTGCCACGGGTGTATTGCATCACCATGTCCAACAGAGGCTGTTCTACTTCAGCCAGTACCAGCTCATACAGATCATTTACATCCTGACCATTCAGTTGAGCAAAATAGTTCTTCAGTGCCTGTTTGACCGAATCACGAAGTGGCTTTTGGGTCACTTGATCCTGTGAGTTTACGGTAGATACGGTCAGTACGTCAGAATTTACGCGTTGTTCGAACATAGTTCTGTCAGCTCTTTATTTCTAATTACGCAAGATTTTCGAAGTATGCCTCCAACGCCTCCAGCTGTTCGCTGGCATCCTCTATGGCGTTGAATGTGCGCCGAAACTGGTCGTTTGGGGCGTGCTCCTGCAGATACCAGGAGACGTGCTTTCGGGCAATACGATATCCTTTGCGGTGACCATAAAAGTCGTGCAGTTCCCGTAAGTGCCCGATGAGCAAGCGCTTTACTTCAGCCAGTGGCATCGGCGCAAGCAGCTCCCCAGTGTCCAGATAGTGCTGGATTTCCCGGAAGATCCACGGTCTTCCCTGAGCCGCCCGTCCTATCATCAGGGCATCAGCCCCCGTATAGTCAAGTACGGCTCTGGCTTTGTGCGGGTCAGTAATGTCTCCATTCGCGATAACCGGAATGGATACGTTCTGCTTAACTGTCCGAATGCTGTCGTACTCAGCTTCGCCGTTGAACAAACACGCGCGAGTGCGTCCGTGAATTGTCAGGGCCTGAATACCACAACGCTCAGCCAATTGGGCAATCTCTACACAGTTGCGGTTGTCGCTGTCCCAGCCAGTGCGAATCTTTAAGGTGACCGGTACGTCGACTGCATTCACCACCGCCAGGAGGATAGACCTCACCAGTTCAGGATGTTGCAGCAGCGCGGAGCCTGCCATCTTGCGATTCACTTTTTTAGCGGGACAACCCATATTGATGTCGATTACCTGCGCACCCGATACTGCATTGATGCGTGCGGCTGCCGCCATCTCTTCCGGGTCACAACCCGCAATTTGCACGGTACGAATACCAGGTTCGTCACTGTGTACCATACGCAACCGCGACTTGTCGCTGCCCCAGACTTCAGGGTTTGACGACATCATCTCGGAAACAGTCATACCAGCGCCCATTGCATAGCAAAGGGTCCTGAATGGCCTGTCTGTTATCCCGGCCATCGGGGCTGCAATCAAACGATTACGAAGCTGGTGATTTCCTATGCGCATGAAAAAAAAGTGACCATAGTGTGTCCGCAAGGCGGCGTATATTACGCATTTTTTCAGGAAGATGAAAGGCCAAACTTTGAACAATCCGCTGATGCCGATCAAGGAATCACCGTGCGCGTCACAGGCATTAATTTTATAGTGATATAAAACAATAGATTAAAAAAATATGACGAATTTCTGTACAAAGATTTTTCTTTTTTTGTGACCCAGTTGGCAACATAAATCACGTCAGTTTGCCGGTAATTCGGGACATATGACGTAATGAACGGGCTGATGCAGCTCATCTGGGCTGCATCAGCGGTTTATTTTAACGACGAACTCCGGTGATGCGACACCACTCTTCTTTTTCCGCCACCGGATCCAGCGTGAAGGTGTCAGCATACGCTTCACACACACTCTCTGCCTGGCTGGCAAGCACCCCGGACAGGCCGAGATGGCCGCCATGTTTAGGCAAGACGCTAATCAGCGGCGCCAGTTCACGCAGCGGGCCGGCAAGGATATTGGCCACCACAACATCGGCACTGAGATTTTCGGGCTGTTCGTGTGGCAGATAGAGCGACAAACGCTCGGACACGCCGTTGCGCTGTGCATTGTCACGACTGGCCTGAATCGCCTGCGGATCGATATCAATACCGATAGCGGCAGCCGCACCGAGCTTCAGCGCGGCAATCGCGAGGATGCCGGAACCACAGCCGAAGTCGATTACGGTTTTACCCGTCAGATCGAGTCCATCCAGCCAGGTCAGACACAGCGAGGTCGTCGGGTGAGTGCCGGTACCAAACGCCAGGCCGGGATCCAGCATCACGTTGACAGCGGCAGGGTCGGGAACGTCACGCCAGCTTGGGCAGATCCACAGGCGCTGGCCAAAGCGCATCGGATGGAAGTTATCCATCCATTCGCGCTCCCAGTCTTTATCTTCAATCTGCTCGATTTTATGATGGAAACCGACGCCTAACAGTGGATGCTGCTCCAGGCCGGCAATCACCTCCGGCATCTCGGTTTCGGCATCAAACAGCCCAATCACGTCAGTGTCTCCCCACAGACGGGTTTCGCCCGGCAGTGGTTCAAATACCGGGTTGTCGTGGGTATCCTGGAAGGTCACCGACACCGCGCCGTTTTCAATCAGTGCGTCGCCCAGCTCTTCAGCCTGTGCACCGGTGGTATTTAACTTCATTTGTATCCAGGGCATTTTCAATCTCTTCCATCAATCAGGGTGGAGGCAGTCGTTGTTTCAGGGTCAGAATGGCCAAAACGATTGCCAATAACAAAGGCCAGCAGGCTGAGAAGCAGCGCCGGTACGATCGGGTGGAAACCCCAGAGCTGCAGCGACAGACTGGCCAGCAGGGTATAACAGGCTGCGCCCGTGATCATGCTGCTCAGCGCGCCCGCCGCATTGGCTTTCTCCCAGTAAAGCCCCAGTACCAGCGGCCAGAGGAACACGGCTTCCAGACCACCAAAGGCCAGCAGATTCAGCCAGATAATCATCTCCGGCGGATTCCAGGCAGCCAGTAGCAGCAGCAGGCCCAGAATCAGCGTGACCAGTGAGGAGAGGCGCTTGAGCAGCGGTTCATTATCCAGCTGATGCGGGCGCATACGCAGATAGAGATCTTTAACGATCGTTGCCGACGATTGTAGCAGCTGGGCGTTAATGGTGGACATGATAGCCGCCATCGGTGCCGCAAGAAAGATCCCCGCGGCCAGGGGTGGCAGAACATGGATCATCAGCCTCGGGATCACCTGGTCCGGGATCGCTAAGTCCGGGATCACCGCCCGCCCAAGAGCACCCGCAAGGTGCATACCAAACATCAGAACTGCCACCACCACCGTCCCCAGCAGGATCGCCCGATGTACGGCCTTGCTGTCCTTATAGGAAATGCAGCGGACCGCCGTGTGCGGCAGACCGATGACGCCAAAGCACACCAGCACGGAGAACGAGGCCAGGAATGTGGGGGTGAGAATATCATCCACGCCGGAGGCAGAGACCAGCTGAGGATCGATGTGTTGCAGGGTTTCAACCGCGTTATGCATTCCGCCCGCCGCATGGATGACGGCGAACAGCAGCAGGAACGTGCCGGCCAGCATCACCATCCCCTGCATGGCATCGTTCAGCACGCTGGCACGGAAGCCGCCAAATGCCGTATACAGCGCAATAGAGATACCAAAGATCAGCAGCCCGGTGTCGTAAGGAATGCCGGCAGCCGTTTCCAGCAGACGAGCACCACCGATAAACTGCACGGTCATGGCCCCGATAAAGGCCACCAGCAGACTGATGCTGGCCAGCCACACAAGCAGGGGGCTGCGATAGCGCGCATACAACATATCGTTAAGGGTGACGGCGTTATAGCGTCTGGCCAGGATAGCGAACTTCTTGCCGAGGATGCCCAGCGACAACCAGACGGCAGGCACCTGCACCATCGACAGCAGCACCCAGCCCAGCCCATATTTATAGGCTGCCCCGGGGCCGCCGATAAACGAGCTGGCGCTGATGTAAGTAGTGGTCAGCGTCATCGCCAGCACAAAGCCGCCCATTGACCGGCTGCCGAGGAAGTACTCGCTCAGAAAGCTGCCCTCACGGCGCTGACGCATGGCATAAACGGAGAGTCCGGCAACCAGCAGCAGGTAGCCAATCAGAGGCAAAATAATGTCAAGCTTCACCGTCGTCCTCCAGAGAGATATCGCGGAAGATGAAGCGAACCATCAGCCAGCAAAGAAAAATAAACACCCCAGGTATCAGCAGACAGGCCATTTCGAACCAGTGTGGGAGGCCGGTAATACCGGGTTTGTCATCAGGCAGCCCGCCCGCCAGTGCCCAGCAGGCAAGATAAGCCACCGCCAGCCAGAAGGCCCAGCGTGCTTCACGGTGCGCTTGCAGAAAGCGTTTTTCCATCCGTTTCTCCCTCAGGGTTACGGCAAGGACAGATAAAAAGAAGGGAATTTTACGACAGGATGCGCATTTGCCCAGCGATATCTTGCAAAAGTTGCAGAAAGGGGGCGAAGAAGAGTGGGCCCGTGGTACAGGCCCACTGAACAGCGGCGTAATTACTTCTCTTGCAGGCCGAGTTTTTTCTCCAGATAGTGGATATTGGTGCCACCGTGCTGGAAGTTCTCGTCTGACATGATTTTCATCTGCAGTTCGATATTGGTTTTAATCCCGTCGATGATCAGCTCCGCCAGCGCATTTTTCATGCGTGAAATTGCCACATCGCGGTTTTCACCAAAGGTAATCAGCTTGCCAATCATTGAGTCATAGTACGGCGGTACGCTATAGCCGGCGTAGATATGAGACTCCCAGCGCACGCCAAATCCACCCGGTGCATGGAATCGGGTGATTTTGCCAGGGCTTGGCAGGAAGGTGTTAGCATCTTCAGCGTTGATTCGGCATTCCACCGCATGACCGCGAATGATCACTTCTTCCTGCTTGATTGACAATGGCTGGCCAGCTGCAATGCGCAGCTGCTCTTTGATCAGGTCAACGCCGGTAATCATCTCGGTCACCGGATGTTCAACCTGGATACGGGTGTTCATTTCAATGAAATAGAACTCACCGTTCTCATACAGGAACTCGAAGGTACCAGCGCCACGATAGCCAATATCAATACAGGCTTTCGAGCAGCGTTCGCCAATGTAGCGACGCATCTCTTCGGTAATACCCGGTGCAGGTGCTTCTTCCACCACTTTCTGGTGGCGGCGCTGCATTGAGCAGTCACGTTCTGCCAGATAGATAGCGTTGCCCTGACCGTCAGCCAAAATCTGAATTTCGATATGGCGTGGGTTTTCCAGGTATTTTTCCATGTACACCATGTCGTTGTTGAAAGCCGCTTTGGCTTCCGCTTTCGTCATGTTGATGGACTGTTCCAGATCTTTGTCGCCGCGTACGACACGCATACCACGACCACCGCCGCCGCCGGAGGCTTTGATGATCACCGGGTAGCCGATACGTTTTGCGAAGGCACGGTTTTTATCCATATCTTCGGTTAACGGACCGTCAGAGCCCGGTACGGTCGGAACACCGGCTTTCTTCATGGCGGTAATCGCGGACACTTTATCGCCCATCAGGCGAATGGTGTCGGCTTTCGGTCCGATAAAGATAAAGCCAGAGCGTTCTACCTGCTCGGCAAAGTCAGCATTTTCAGACAGGAAACCGTAGCCAGGGTGAATCGCAACGGACCCGGTGATCTCAGCGGCTGAAATTAGCGCCGGGATATTCAGGTAGCTTTTCACTGAGGGTGGCGGACCAATACACACAGTTTCATCTGCCAGCAACACGTGTTTCAGGTCACGGTCAGCCGTGGAGTGCACGGCAACCGTTTTGATGCCCAGTTCTTTACAGGCGCGGAGAATACGCAGCGCGATTTCACCACGGTTAGCAATTACAATTTTATCAAGCATGGCTCGCCTCGTTATTCGATGACTACCAGCGGCTCGTCAAACTCAACAGGTTGACCGCTTTCGACCAGAATCGCTTTCACAATGCCGGATTTATCGGCTTCGATCTGGTTCATCATTTTCATCGCTTCAACGATGCACAGGGTATCACCGGCGTTAACTTTCTGACCCACTTCCACGAAGGCTTTCGCATCCGGGCTTGGGGTACGGTAGAAAGTACCAACCATTGGGGAACGTACGATATGGCCACTGATCTCAGCAGCGGCAGGCGCTTCCATTGCCGGAGCGGTCGCCGGAGCGACAGCGTTAGCCAGTGCTGGCTGCTGCTGCATCATTGGTGCCGCATAGGCCTGCTGCATCATCGGGTAACCGACGTTAACCGGTGCACGGCTGATGCGCACAGACTCTTCGCCTTCAGAGATTTCCAGTTCAGCGATGCCTGATTCTTCAACCAGTTCGATCAGTTTTTTAATCTTACGAATATCCATGAGTGTGGTTCCGTACTCTGTTTAATTAGATGGTGACAGGCGTTTAACTGCCGTCTGTAAAGCCCAGGAATAACCGTCGACGCCAAGTCCACAGATCACGCCGGAAGAAATATCAGAAAGATACGAATGATGGCGAAAGGGCTCACGGGCATGAACGTTTGACAGGTGAACCTCGATAAACGGGATGTTCACTGCCAGCAGCGCGTCACGCAGTGCCACGCTGGTATGGGTAAATGCCGCCGGGTTAATGACGATATAATCGACATTGCCTTTTGCCTCATGTATGCGATCGATGAGCGCATATTCCGCATTTGACTGGAGATGGCTCAAAGTGACGTTCAGCGCATTCGCCTGCGCGGTCAAATCGCTGACGAGATCTGCCAGCGTGGTGTGACCGTACTTTTCAGGCTCACGGGTTCCCAGCATATTGAGATTGGGGCCGTTCAAAAGCAGTACGTGCAACTTATCAGTCATCTTGCTGCTATCTCCCGCGATAATAAAGGCATCGCACAAAATACATCGCAATCGCCGATTTGTCACCTTTTCAGATGAAATTTGACGAAAGCAACCGTATGAAGTCGGGCATTATAATGATATCAACGCAATTAGCAGCTAAATACTGGTCGTATCAGCGAAGATGATCAACCACGCCGGTAAAAAAAGGCGCGGTTGATTGCTGAAGATGCGGGGCAGGACACAGTTATCCGCTGCGGCCAGGCAGCCATTTGCGCAGTTTTTTGTAACGCCATGCCAGCAGGATCGCAGCAATTAACGCATAAATCCACGGCTGGGGCGAGAGGGTTTTGACTGACCAGAGATAATGAACCGGTGCCAGTATGGCCACCAGATAGACGGCATTGTGCAATGTCTGCCATTTTTTTCCCAGTTTACGCTGTGCGCGCTGGAAGGAGGTGGCGGCCAGCAGGAGCAGGATCACCCAGCAAATAATGCCCAGCGTCAGGTAAGGACGTGAAATCAGCTCAGATCCCAGCAGGCCAAGGTTGCTGATCCCCAGTTCCAGCAGGGAGTAACTCACCAGGTGCAGTGTGGCCCAGGCGAAACACCATAAGCCCAGCAGACGACGTACGCGGATCAAAAGCGGTTGTTTTCCGTAGCGCGCCAGCGGCGTGACCGCCAGCGAGGCCAGTAAAAATTTCAGCGCCATTCTGCCGGTAAAATGCTGGATATCTTTTGCCGGGTCAGTGCTGAACCAGCCCTGATCGATCGACAACAGTAGCCACAGCAGCGGCAAAAAACCCGCCAGATGCAGCAGCACTTTTAAGCCCGTTATCTGTTTCAGCGACAGACGTACCATCTCAGAAGTTCTCCCGCAGATCGAGCCCACGGTAGAGAGAAGCAACCTGGTCAGCATAGCCATTAAACAGCAGGGTAGGCTGGCGTTTGACATCCAGAATACCGCCTGAGCCGATAAAACGTTCCGTTGCCTGCGACCAGCGCGGATGGTCAACATGAGGATTTACATTGGCAAAGAAACCGTATTCATTACCGGCGAGCTGATTCCAGGTCGTGGGCGGCATATCTTTAACGAGAGTGATTTTGACAATCGATTTGATGCCTTTAAAACCGTATTTCCAGGGAACGGTCAGGCGGATCGGCGCGCCGTTTTGCGGAGGCAGCGCTTTACCGTAAACGCCGGTGGTTAGGAGCGTCAACGGGTGCATTGCTTCATCCAGTCGCAGTCCTTCAACATAAGGGTAATCCAGGCCACCGCCGATAAAGCGATCCTGCTGGCCGGGCATCTGGTCCGGGGCATACAGGGTCTGGAAGGCCACGTAGCGAGCATTGCTGGTGGGTTCAGCCGCCTTAAGTAACTTGCCCAGCTCAAAGCCAATCCACGGGACGACCATCGACCACGCTTCTACGCAGCGCATACGATAGATGCGCTGTTCCTGAGGGAAACGCTTAAAAATATCGTCCATATCCAGTGTCATGGGTTTTCCCACTTCACCGCCAATCTCTATTTTCCAGTCGGTCGTTTTCAGCGTGCCGGCATTGGCGGCCGGATCGGCTTTATCCAGTCCGAATTCGTAGAAATTGTTATAGCCGCTCACTTTATCTTCCGGTGTCAGGGCAAGGTCGGACTGATATTGCGGCGGCTTACTGAAGTCGAGTGGCTTGCCCGCCGGGGCCGGCGGACGATCGTTCCCTTTAAACCATGACAGCACATCCGCGCGGGCAGCGGTGGGTAATGAAAGGGCCGCAGCGCTCAGGCCAAGGGTCTTAAGCAGCGTCCTGCGGCGGGTATTAAAAATGCTTTCCGGCGTGACATCATTTTCAGTCAGTTTATTAACGGTTTTCATCGGCGACCCTTGCACATGGTGGGGTAATAATGTTGAGCATGGCGCAGAGCCGGACATTACGCTAATCCCGGCTGGAAAATGTGAAATTTCCTGGACGCGTTCCCCTGCCGTCAGGCAGGGGAACGCCAGAATCAGCGGATACGCACCAGCGTGCGCCCGGTGCTCTGGTTATTCAGCAGTTTTTCGGCGGCGGTGACGGCCTCTTTCAGGGGAACCTCTGTCGTTGCCTGTTGATAAAAAGAGGGGGGCAGGACTTTTACCAGCCGCTTCCAGGCGTCACGACGGCGCGGTGCCGGTGTCATCACCGAATCCACGCCCTGCAGACGAACGTTGCGCAGGATAAACGGCATTACGCTGGTGGGCAGGGCAAAGCCACCAGCCAGGCCGCACGCCGCTACCACCCCGCCGTAATTCATCTGTGCCAGCACGCTCGCCAGCACCCGATCGCCCACGGTATCCACGGCTCCGGCCCAGCGCTGCTTTTCCAGCGGCCGGGATTCCGCAGTAAACGTACTGCGCGGCAGCACCGCCTGCGCGCCGAGCTGATACAGATAATCATGGGTTGACTCACGCCCGCTGACGGCGACCACGTGATAACCCAACGTACTGAGCAGCGCCACGGCGGTGCTCCCCACGCCACCGCTGGCACCGGTCACCAGCACCTCACCGCTATCGGGTGTAATACCGCCTTCTTCCAGCGCCATGACACACAGCATGGCGGTAAAACCGGCCGTGCCGATAATCATCGCCTTGCGCCCGTCCATGCCTTCCGGCATGGGGACCAGCCAGTCAGCATTAACCCGCGCCTGTTCGGCCAGCCCACCCCAATGATTTTCACCTACGCCCCAACCGGTTAACAGCACCTGCTGACCACTGTGGAAACGGGGATCGCTACTGGTATGAACGTTACCGGCGAAGTCGATGCCTGGCACCATCGGGAACTGGCGGATAATTTTTCCTTTACCTGTGATCGCCAGCGCATCTTTATAGTTGATGCCCGACCAGTCTATATCGACGGTCACCTCGCCTGGGGGGAGGCTGTCAGCACTTAACATCTTTACGGCTGCGATGGTTTTACCTTCTGACTGTTCCAGAACCAGTGCCTGCATGAGAATCTCCTGAAATAGTGGTGTCATTAATTAAAATAGGACTTAACGGGACTATACTCCTCAAAATCTGCTTTTATCTGACACCGGGCAAGCAATCGTAAGGTGGGGTGTGGTATTTTTCTCCGCCGGTGCTTACCTGCACAGGCTGTTATCTGGTCATTAACAATACGGTTGCGGTTCGCTGTTAATGATGTCCCGACAACCGTAGCTAAATGGGCACAAGGATGCGATTAACCACTAAGCTTTCTGCGATTATTACCCTGCTGTGTTCGCTGGCGATGTTACTGATGCTGGTGGGCAGCGTACTCAGTTTCTTTTACCTCAGCAATCAGAGGGCAGAATATCGGATCCAGCGGATGGCTGACGATGTTGACAGCATGTTACAGACTCAGTCACCCCAACAGATTGAGCAGTGGCTCAGCCATGTGATGAATCCCCTGCAAATCGAAAATATTGTGATGGAGCAGGGCGGTAAACGTCTTATTCAGGTCACCCACCAGCAGCAGCCGCTGCTGGACGATGAACCTAATCGCTACCGCGAAATGCATATCCCCCTCTCGCGGCATCCGGAGATGTCACTTCGTATTGAGTGGGTCGATTCAACCCGCACCTGGTTTTTTTCCTTAATTGGAACGACCAGTCTTTCATTGATGCTGGGTGTAGTCGTGATTATGACGATGCTGCTCTTTCAGGCCCGCCGCTGGCTTAAACGACAGCTGGAGGGCATGGAACGTCTGGAGGAACGTGCGGGGGCCATCATTAAGGGGGAACGCCATAGCGTCAGGCCGGGGTCGGTACATGAGTGGCCATCGAAAGCCAGCAGCGCGATCGATTTGTTGCTGGCTGATTTAAAAGAGGCCGGGGAACAGCACAATCGCATTGATACGTTGATTCGTTCCTTTGCAGCACAGGACGCCCGAACCGGGTTGAATAATCGATTATTCTTTGACAACCAGCTCACGACATTGCTGGAGGATCCTGAAGCAGTGGGGACTCACGGTATGGTGATGATTATCCGGCTGCCGGACTTCGATACCCTCCGTGAGCGCTGGGGGCATGCTCAGGTACAGGAATACCTGTTTGCGCTGGTCAATTTGTTATCGACGTTTGTACTGCGCTATCCCGGCGCACTGCTCGCGCGCTATTTTCGCAGTGACTTCGCGGTATTGTTGCCACATCGTAGTGTCAAAGATGCCGACAGCATCGCTTCACAGTTGATCAAAGCAGTCGATACGCTGCCCTCCACGCGCATGGTCGATCGCGACGATATGATCCATATCGGCATCAGCGGCTGGCACAGCGGCCAGACCACCCAGCAGGTGATGGAAAATGCCGAACTTGCAACGCGTCAGGCTTCATTGCAGGGGGGGAATAACTGGTCGGTGGGAGAGGGCGCGCAGCAGGACTTTGCGCGCGGCAGCGTTAAATGGCGAACCTTACTGGAAAATACCCTGAATCGTGGTGGGCCAAGGCTGTATCAAAAGCCGGCGGTAAACGCTCAGGGAGAGGTCTGTCACCGCGAAATGATGCCACGCATCTTCGATGGGGAGAAAGAACTGCTTTCAGCGGAGTACCTGCCTATGATATTGCAGTTGGGGCTGGCCGAACGTTATGACCGACAGATGGTGAAACGTATCCTGACGTTGATCACGCTGTGGCCCGAAGAAACCCTTGCCATCCCTCTTACGCTCGACTCACTCTTGCAGCGTTCATTCCTGAACTGGCTGCGCGATAATTTGCTGCAATGCACTAAATCACAAAGAAAACGTATTTTATTTGAACTTGCAGAAGCGGATGTGTGTCAACACATCAGTCGTTTAGAGCCTGTGTTCCGATTACTCTATGGTTTTGGCTGTAGCGTAGTGGTCAACCAGGCGGGGCTGACAGTGGTCAGTACGGCGTATATCAAACAGTTCCAGGTGCGGCAGATTAAGCTGCATCCGGGTCTGGTGCGGAATATTCACCGGCGTACTGAGAATCAGCTGTTTGTGCAGAGTTTGCTGGAAAGTAGTAAGCAGACGTCGGCACAGATTTTTGCCGCCGGGGTTCGCTCGCGCGAAGAGTGGCAAACGCTGGTGGAGCTGGGGGTGACGGGGGGGCAGGGCGACTTTTTTGCTTCCTCTCAGCCTGTTGACAGCAGCGTGAAAAAATATTCGCAAAGATATCGAGTTTAGTCTCACGTCAGCCAGGTTTTCACGTAGAATAGCCGGGCGATAGTGGTTCGAAACGGCTTTCTCGCCGGCCGAGGCGAAACTGAACTGTTAATGTTTATGTATGTTATGTCCGCCAGATTGTCCAAATCCCGCAGAGAATGCCTGAGTAACGGCCTCTGTAGCGTAATGTGTCGACAGGGTTGTGACGCTGGCGCGAGATAGCATGATTTTTCACCGGAGCAGAACGTTTTTGCGCCTTGTCGCTGCTTCGTGTGGTTGGTAAAGTAAGCGGATTTTATTTTCCGCCCCCAGCTTGCAGGATTATCCTTTAGTATGTTTAAAAAATTCCGTGGCATGTTTTCCAACGACTTGTCCATCGACCTGGGTACAGCCAATACCCTGATTTACGTGAAAGGGCAGGGCATTGTGCTGAACGAGCCTTCCGTCGTTGCTATCCGTCAGGATCGTGCCGGCTCCCCAAAGAGCGTAGCGGCAGTCGGTCATGACGCAAAACAGATGCTGGGTCGTACACCCGGCAATATCGCAGCTATTCGCCCAATGAAAGACGGTGTTATCGCCGACTTCTTTGTTACCGAAAAAATGCTGCAGCACTTTATCAAGCAGGTTCACAGCAACAGCTTTATGCGCCCAAGTCCGCGCGTGCTGGTGTGTGTGCCCGTGGGGGCGACCCAGGTTGAACGTCGTGCCATCCGTGAATCCGCACAGGGTGCCGGTGCGCGCGAAGTGTTTCTGATTGAAGAGCCAATGGCTGCTGCAATCGGCGCTGGTCTGCCTGTTTCTGAAGCGACGGGTTCCATGGTCGTGGATATCGGTGGCGGTACCACGGAAGTGGCGGTGATCTCGCTGAATGGCGTGGTGTATTCCTCTTCTGTCCGTATCGGCGGTGACCGCTTCGATGAAGCCATCATTAATTATGTGCGCCGTAACTACGGCTCTCTGATTGGTGAAGCCACCGCAGAGCGTATTAAGCACGAAATTGGTTCCGCTTATCCGGGTGATGAAGTCCGCGAGATCGAAGTGCGTGGTCGTAACCTGGCTGAAGGGGTGCCCCGTGGCTTTACACTGAATTCCAACGAAATACTGGAAGCGCTGCAGGAGCCGTTAACCGGCATCGTGAGCGCGGTTATGGTCGCACTGGAGCAGTGCCCGCCAGAGCTGGCGTCTGATATCTCAGAGCGCGGCATGGTGTTGACGGGCGGGGGCGCATTGCTGCGTAACCTTGATCGTCTGCTAATGGAAGAGACCGGTATTCCTGTCGTCGTTGCAGAAGATCCACTGACCTGTGTTGCGCGTGGCGGTGGTAAAGCGTTGGAAATGATTGACATGCACGGCGGCGATTTGTTCAGCGAAGAATAATTTGCCCGAAGGAGTGCCGGGGCGCTGTCCGCACTCCTTTTTCATGTTGTCGAGGAAAACGCCGAGTTTATGAAGCCGATGTTCAGCAGGGGGCCTTCCCTGCAGTTACGCTTATTTTTAGCGGTTATAGTGGCAATAGGCGTAATTGTTGCCGACAGTCGAATGGGGGCTTTCTCCCAGATCCGCACCTATATGGACACCGCAGTCAGTCCATTCTATTTTTTGGCCAACGGGCCGCGTAAAATTCTGGACAATGTTTCTGAAACATTGGCCTCCCGCCAGCAGATTGAACTGGAAAACAAAGCCTTACACCGTGAGCTGATGCTGAAAAACAGCGAGCTGCTGATGCTGGGTCAGTTCAAGCAAGAGAATGCCCGCCTGCGCGAGCTGCTGGGTTCACCTCTGCGTCAGGACGAGCAAAAAATGGTGACTCAGGTGATCTCTACGGGCACCGATCCCTATACCGACCAGGTGGTAATCGATAAAGGCAGCGTAAACGGTGTTTACGAAGGCCAGCCGGTAATCAGTGATAAAGGCGTGGTGGGTCAGGTCGTGGCGGTGGGGAAAATCACCAGCCGTGTGCTGCTGATCTGCGATGCCTCCCATGCCCTGCCGATCCAGGTATTGCGTAATGATATCCGCGTGATTGCTGCCGGCAACGGATGTACCGAAGATCTGCAGCTTGAACATCTGCCGGGCAATACTGATATTCGCGTTGGCGATGTGCTGGTGACCTCCGGCCTGGGGGGACGTTTCCCGGAAGGATATCCTGTTGCGGTTGTCTCCTCTGTGAAGGTGGATACCCAGCGTGCTTACACCGTGATTCAGGCCCGTCCTACTGCCGGTCTTCAGCGCCTGCGCTATCTGCTGCTGCTGTGGGGGGCGGATCGCAATGGCTCCATGCCGATGGCCCCGAACGAAGTCCATCGTGTCGCTAACGAACGCCTGATGCAGATGATGCCGCAGGTGTTACCGCGTGCCAGTGAAGTTGTGGGGCCTCCTGCACCTCCTGCGACATCCTCCTCTCCGGCTGCCGGGGCAACGGCTCCGGAAACGGGCGTTGCACCTGTCCGGCAGCGCACCACGCATGGAGGCCAGCCTTGAGTAGTTACCGCAGCCACGGGCGGTGGGTGATTTGGCTTTCTTTCCTGGTCGCACTCGTACTGCAAATTATGCCCTGGCCGGAAGAGTTATTGATGTACCGTCCGTCATGGCTGCTGCTGATTCTGATTTACTGGGTGCTGGCGCTACCGCACCGGGTAAACGTCGGGAGCGGATTTGTGATGGGATCTATAATGGATCTTATTTCGGGTTCGACGCTTGGCGTTCGTGCCCTGGCTTTCAGCATTGTTGCCTATCTGGTGGCATTCAAATTCCAGCTCTTTCGTAATCTGGCGTTGTGGCAGCAGGCTCTGATGGTGATGGTGCTGTCCCTGGCAATGGATGTCATTGTGTTCTGGTCTGAGTTCCTGGTGATTAACGTCTCCTTCCGCCCGGAAATATTCTGGAGTAGCGTCGTCGACGGTATTCTCTGGCCCTGGCTGTTCTTACTGATGAGAAAAATTCGCCGCCAGTTCGCCGTACAATAAAGGACAATTATGCTATCCCTGTATCTGGCTTCCGGGTCTCCACGACGTCGCGAACTGCTGACGCAACTGGGTCTGTCTTTCGAGCGCCTCGCTAACGAGGTCGAAGAAGAGCGTCTGCCTGGCGAAACGGCAGAGCAGTATGTTCGCCGTCTGGCGCGGGATAAGGCCCAGGCTGGTGTCGCTGTGGCGGAAATCGATCTCCCGGTACTGGGGGCAGATACGATTGTGGTGCTCAATAATCGTGTGCTGGAAAAACCCACTGATGTTGAGTCGGCGTCCGCCATGCTGACTATGCTCTCCGGCCAGACCCATGAGGTGATGACGGCCGTTGCCCTTGCTGACCGTCAGCAGACGCTTGAATGTCTTGTCATCACTGAGGTGACCTTCCGCACATTAACCCCGAAAGACATTGCGGATTATATCGCCAGCGGTGAACCGATGGATAAAGCCGGCGCTTATGGTATTCAGGGGCTGGGCGGCAACTTTGTCAGAAAAATTAACGGAAGCTATCACGCGGTTGTAGGACTGCCTCTGGTGGAAACAGCCGAACTGTTTAGCCACTTCCAGTCGCTGCGTGAAGTGAGAGGTCAAGATGACAGCTGAACTACTGGTAAATATTACGCCGTCAGAAACCCGAGTGGCTTACATCGACGGTGGCATTCTGCAGGAAATTCATATCGAGCGTGAGGCGCGCCGCGGCATCGTCGGTAATATCTACAAAGGCCGCGTCAGCCGTGTGCTGCCCGGAATGCAGGCTGCGTTTGTGGACATTGGTCTGGAAAAAGCGGCGTTTCTGCACGCTTCTGACATCATGCCGCATACCGAATGTGTCGCGCGTGACGAAAAGAAAAACTTTATTGTGCGTGATATCTCCGAACTGGTGCGTCAGGGTCAGGATCTGATGGTACAGGTTGTGAAAGATCCACTTGGCACCAAAGGTGCGCGGCTGACGACGGATATTACCTTACCGTCGCGCTATCTGGTCTTTATGCCGGGTGCGTCACACGTGGGCGTATCACAGCGCATTGAGAGCGAAGCCGAGCGCGATCGCCTGAAAGCGGTGGTGGCGGGCTACTGCGATGAGCTGGGCGGCTATATTATCCGCACGGCAGCAGAAGGTGTGGGTGAAGAAGAACTGGCATCTGATGCCGCTTTCCTGAAGCGCCTGTGGACGAAAGTCATTGAGCGCAAGAAACGCAATCAGACCCGCTGTCGCCTGTATGGTGAAGTCGCCCTGTCGCAACGCATCCTGCGCGACTTTGCCGGTGCCGCACTGGACCGGATTCGCATTGACTCACGTCAGACCTTTGAGCATCTGGTGGAGTTCACCGGTGAATATATTCCAGAGATGACCGCGAAGCTGGAGCTGTACACAGGAAAGCAGCCTATTTTCGACCTGTTTGATGTGGAAAATGAGATCCAGCGTTCCCTTGACCGAAAAGTTGAACTGAAATCTGGTGGGTATCTGATTATCGATCAGACCGAGGCCATGACAACCATTGATATCAATACCGGTGCTTTCGTCGGCCACCGTAATCTTGAAGAAACTATCTTCAATACTAATATTGAAGCGACACAGGCGATTGCCCGCCAGCTGCGACTGCGCAATCTCGGCGGTATCATTATCATTGATTTCATTGATATGAATAACGATGAGCACCGCAGGCGCGTGCTGCATTCCCTGGATCAGGCGTTAAGCAAGGATCGGGTAAAAACCGGGGTTAACGGCTTCTCGCAGCTGGGGCTGGTCGAGATGACGCGTAAACGGACACGTGAAAGTATTGAGCATGTTCTCTGCCAGGACTGCCCGGTCTGCAAGGGGCGTGGCACTCTGAAGACGGTGGAAACGGTGTGCTTTGAAATTATGCGTGAAATTGTTCGCGTCCATCATGCCTATGATTCCGATCGTTTCCTGGTTTATGCCTCTCCGTCCGTGGGGGAAGCGCTTAAAAGCGATGAGTCTCATGCGCTGGCTGAAGTGGAACTCTTTGTCGGTAAACAGGTTAAGGTACAAATTGAGCCGCTTTATACCCAGGAGCAATTTGACGTGGTCATGATGTAAATTCAGCTTGCCTATCCCGGTTATACGCTAATAAAACGCCATAAGCTGGGGTAAACTGCATCGTATGGCTTGAACTGCCTTGTCGGGAGTTGCTTGCGGGACAACCAACCGATTTTTAGTGACTGAGCATCCGTTGTGACGGAAGACAAGGAGAGGTATGTGAGGCAATTGCCCAGAATTTTGCTACTAACAGGCGCAACACTGGTTGTAGTGACTGCGCTATTGGTTAGTGGCTTACGTCTGCTGATGCCGCACATGAATAGCTGGCGTACGCCCATTCTTGAGCAGGTTTCAGCGGCTGCTGGCCTGAAGATACAGGCCAGTTCCCTGGAAGGTCAGTGGGAGAACTTCGGTCCGCGCCTGGAAATAAAAAACATCCAGGCTGACTTCCCCGACGGCGGTGGGCTGAAAATACAGCGCGTGACACTGGCACTGGATGTCTGGCAGTCTCTGCTGCATTTGCGCTGGCAGTTCCGCGACCTGACCTTCTGGCAGCTTAACCTGGTCACCAATACACCGTTAACGGGCGGCAATCAGCAGCAGTCAGATTTTCAAACTGAACGGCTGAACGACCTCTTCCTGCGTCAGTTTGACCATTTTGACCTCCGCGACAGCCAGATCAGTTTTGTCACTCTTTCCGGTCAGCGTGCCACGCTGGCCATTCCCCAGCTCTCCTGGCTGAACGAAGAGACCCGGCACCGTGCGGAAGGGCTGGTCAGCCTGTCCAGTTTTACCGGCCAGCATGGCGTGGTGCAACTGCGGCTGGATCTCAGCGATAAAAACGGTTACCTCAGCACGGGACGGGTCTGGATGCAGGCCGATGATGTCGATGTAAAGCCCTGGCTGGGGCAGTGGATGCGGGATAATACCAGTCTGGAAAGCGCGCGCTTCAGCCTTGCGGCCTGGATGAGTGTTGAAAACGGCGATGTACACGGCGGGGATATCTGGCTGAAGAAGGGGGGAGCTAACTGGCTGGGTGACAGGCAGCCACACCACCTCAGCGTGGATAACCTCACCGCACACGTCAGCCGTTATAACGGCGGCTGGAATATTAC
This sequence comes from Erwinia persicina, assembly GCF_019844095.1. Taxonomy (NCBI): domain Bacteria; kingdom Pseudomonadati; phylum Pseudomonadota; class Gammaproteobacteria; order Enterobacterales; family Erwiniaceae; genus Erwinia; species Erwinia persicina. The sequence continues at coordinate 441,669 of NZ_CP082141.1, forward strand.
CGTCCCGCAAACGCGGTTTATTACCGACGGCAAACCCTGGCCACACGGTCAGTTCTCTCTGCTGTGGCTGCCGGAAAATCCGCAACTGCCTGGCCCTGACCATCGTCAGGAAGTGCGCGTCAGGGCGACCGATCTTGATCTTGAGCGCCTTGAACCTCTGATCCCACTGTTTGCCAAACTCTCCCCTCAACTGCTGGAAAACTGGCGCTCTCTCCAGCCGCGCGGACGGCTCGACGCGCTGGCGCTGGACGTGCCGCTTCAGCAGCCGGAACGGACGCGTTTTCAGGCACAATGGCGGGATATGAGCTGGCAGCAGTGGAAGATTGTTCCCGGCATGGAGCACTTCAACGGGACACTGGCGGGGGGAGTGGCTGACGGACGAATGTCGTTCACACTGCATCAGGCGACGCTACCCTATGGCGATATGTTCCGTGCACCGCTGGAGATAGCCCAGGCTTCGGGCGCACTCAGTTGGCAGTACGGAGAACAGGGGCTGACCCTGTCCGGCCAGCAGCTTGACGTTCAGGCTCGTTCACTGTGGGCGCGGGGCGATTTCCGTTACCAGCAGGCGAAAGATCAGCCGCCCCAGCTTGATATTCTCGCCGGCATTAACCTGACTCATGCCGGTGATGCCTGGCGCTATTTCCCGGAGCCCCTGATGGGAACGTCGCTAACGGACTACCTCAGCGGGGCGCTGAAAGGCGGACAGGTACAGAATGCGACGCTGCTTTTTGCCGGTAATCCGCAGCAGTTCCCGTTTAAACATAATGACGGCATGTTTGAAGTCGCCGTGCCGCTGCGTCAGGCAACCTATGAGTTCGAACCCGGCTGGCCTGCGCTGGAAAACCTGGACATTGACCTCGACTTCGCGAATAACGGCCTGTGGATGCGCGCGGCGGACATCAAGCTGGGCGAGGTTAACGGTCACAACATTTCGGCCGTGATCCCTGACTATCTGAAGGAGAAACTGATTATTGACGGCGAGATCAGCGGCGGTGGGCCGCAGATACGCGACTATTTTAATCAGTCTCCGCTGAAAGCTTCGTTAGGTTCGGCGCTTGATGAACTGCAAATCGGCGGCGATGTTAGTGGGCGCTTACATCTTGATATACCGCTGGATGGCAAGGATGTCCGGGCGACGGGCGATGTCAATTTCGCACATAACTCGCTGCTGATTAAGCCGCTGGATACCCAATTTGACGCGCTGACCGGGCACTTTACCTACGATAACGGCGACCTGAAAAGCGATGCCATGACCGCGCGCTGGTTTGGCCAGCCTGTCGGCGTCAGTTTTAACACCCGTGAAGGTGAAAAAGAGTACCAAATCGGTGTGGATCTCAAAGCCGACTGGCAGCCTGGCACCATGACCGCTGTCCCGGAGGCGGTGCGTAAAAAGCTGGGCGGCCATCTGCCGTGGCAGAGCAATGTGCTGGTGACATTACCGCATACGGGGGGAGCCCGTTACCAGATTAATATCGATGGCGATCTGAAAAATGTGAGCAGTCACTTACCCTCACCGCTCGATAAAAAGGGCGGTAATGCGCTTCCGGTTAAGGTGGTAGCGAAAGGTAATCTGGACAGCGTTGAGGTGAGTGGTTCAGTTGGCGATCGTCACCGGTTTAACAGCCGCTGGCTACTGGACAAACAGCTTAAGGTTGACCGGGGTATCTGGGAAAATGATGCGAAACAGACCCCGGCGCTGCCAGACAGCCGCGGGATGGTTCTGAATCTGCCTGCGCTCGACGGTGAGGCCTGGCTTGGCCTGATGGGGGCGGGAAGCGGCATCGGGGGCGGTGGAAAAACCGGTACCACGATGCTACCGGGCAACATCCGCGTGCATACTCCGGCACTGACGCTGGCCGGCCAGCAGTGGGATGATCTGACCGCCACACTGACTCAGAGCGTCGCCGGCGAGATGACCGTCAATGCAGAGGGCAAGTCCATTCGCGGCTCTCTGGTGACGACACAGAAAGGCCCGTGGCTGGCTAATCTGAAATACCTTTACTACAACCCGCAGTGGGAGAGTCAGGGGACATCTTCACCGCTGCCGACCGATGCCACGGCAGTAAACTTCAGCCACTGGCCTGCGCTACGGCTGAACTGTGAGGAGTGCTGGTTGCGTGGGCAGAAATTTGGCCGTATCAAGGGAGCGCTGACGCCGTCCGGTGATACGCTCAAGCTGGAGAACGGGCTGATTGACAGCGGTAATGCACAGCTGACCGTTAATGGCGAATGGGTAAATAAACCTGGCGAGCAGCGCACGTCACTGAAAGGCGTATTGAGCGGCAAAAAAATCAATGATGCAACAAACTGGTTCGGCGTCAGCTCACCGCTGCGTGATTCGCCGTTTAAATTTGAGTATGACCTGCACTGGCAGTCTGCCCCCTGGCAGCCCTCGGAAGCCTCGCTGAGCGGCGTATTAAAATCACATCTGGGTGCCGGGCAGATAGCCGATGTTTCAACCGGGCGGGCCGGACAGCTGCTGCGCCTGGTCAGCTTCGACTCGCTGTTGCGTAAGCTGCGCCTTGATTTCAGCGACACCTTCAGTCAGGGCTTCTACTTCGATTCTGTTAACGGTACGGCGTGGATTGAAAACGGTGTGATGCACACCGATAACCTGCTGGTGGACGGGCTCGAAGCTGATATTGCCATGAAAGGTAAGGTGGATCTGGTGCAGCGGCAGATTGATATGGAAGCCGTGGTGGCCCCGGAAATTTCGGCCACTGTCGGCGTGGCTACGGCCTTTGCGGTGAATCCGGTGATTGGTGCCGCAGTGTTTGCCGCCAGCAAGGTACTCGGGCCGCTGTGGAGTAAAATCTCTGTGTTGCGATACCATATCAGCGGCCCAATAGATAAACCGAAAATTGATGAAGTGCTGCGCAAACCACGCGATGTTGGCGGCAAGTGAGTTTGACGTAGCCGCTATATTGCCTCAGGCTGTCACTATCCTTCACTTTTCACGCTGCGGGTGTGTTGGCTGCTCTTTATCCCCCGGTCACTTACCTCTGTAAGCGCCGGGAAAAGCGCTGGCTGCTACCGCCCTGCACCCTGAAATCTATCGGGTATGATTGATTGTGAAAGTACCCACACAGAGCGAGAATTCATGAGTCTGAATCTGGTAAGTGAGCAGTTACTAACTGCTAACAACATTAGTCAAAGCGACCTTTTTTCTATCCTCGGCCAGCTTTCCGAGCGCAAGCTGGACTATGCCGATCTCTATTTTCAGTCCAGCTACCATGAATCCTGGGTGCTGGAAGACCGCATTATTAAAGATGGCTCCTACAATATCGATCAGGGCGTAGGCGTACGTGCCGTCAGCGGCGAAAAGACCGGCTTTGCCTATGCTGACCAGATCACGCTTAATGCACTGCATCAGAGCGCGACGGCCGCGCGCAGCATCGTGCGTGAGCAGGGCAACGGCCAGTCGCGGACGCTGGGAGCGGTCATGAACCGGGCATTGTATCCGGCTCTCGATCCACTACAGAGTCTGACACGGGAAGAAAAAATCGCGCTGCTGCACCGCGTAGACAGTGCGGCTCGTGCCGCCGACAAACGCGTGCAGGAAGTGTCTGCCAGTCTGACGGGCGTGTATGAGCTGATCCTCGTGGCCGCAACCGATGGCACCCTGGCCACCGATGTGCGTCCGCTGGTGCGTCTTTCGGTCAGTGTCCAGGTGGAAGATAACGGTAAGCGTGAGCGGGGATCCAGCGGCGGCGGCGGACGCTTTGGCTACGAATTCTTCCTGGCCAACGAAGACGGAGAAGTCCGTGCCGATGCCTGGGCGCGTGAAGCCGTGCGCATGGCGCTGGTCAATCTGAATGCGGTCGCCGCGCCAGCGGGGACGATTCCGGTCGTGCTGGGTGCAGGCTGGCCGGGTGTACTGTTACACGAAGCGGTCGGCCACGGGCTGGAAGGCGATTTTAATCGCCGGGGAACGTCGGTCTTTAGCGGTCAGATGGGCCAGCTGGTGGCTTCCGAGCTGTGTACCGTGGTGGATGATGGCACCCTTGATGGCCTGCGCGGCTCGCTGGCCGTGGATGATGAAGGCGTACCGGGTCAGTACAATGTGCTGATTGAGAACGGGATCCTGAAAGGTTATATGCAGGATAAGCTCAATGCCCGCCTGATGGGAGTGGCCCCGACCGGTAACGGTCGCCGTGAGTCTTACGCGCATCTGCCGATGCCACGCATGACCAACACCTATATGCTGGCAGGGAAGTCCACCCCGCAGGATATTATTGCAAGCGTCGAGTACGGTCTGTATGCGCCAAACTTCGGCGGCGGACAGGTGGATATCACCTCCGGTAAGTTTGTTTTCTCCACCTCAGAGGCGTACCTGATTGAAAACGGCAAGGTGACGAAGCCGGTGAAAGGGGCAACGCTGATCGGATCCGGCATCGAGGCGATGCAGCAGATATCGATGGTGGGTAACGATCTGGCGCTGGATAAAGGCGTCGGGGTCTGCGGCAAAGAGGGGCAGAGCCTGCCTGTTGGCGTCGGTCAGCCAACCCTGAAGCTGGATAAACTGACCGTAGGCGGCACCGCTTAAAAGCCGGTCGACCGGAAAAAAGGCCCGCCCCAGCCACTGAATTCAGTGCAGCGGGCGCCCTTCTTTTCGGTCACCCCGGCAGGTTATTTCCGGAACTCCTGGTAAATTTCCGCCACCTTATCGAAATAGTCGGTCAGATAGTTAATACAGACCTGAACTTTCAGCGGTAACTTATCTTTTTGCGTGTAAACCGCATAGACCGGGCGCGGCACCGACTGATAATGCGCAAACAGGATCTCCACCTGGCCTGCGTTAATCTCATCAATAATCCACATCAGCGGCACATAGGCGATACCAGTGCCGGATTTCAGCCAGCGGATCAGCGTCTGCGAATCATTAGTGGCAAAACGCCCCTGTGGGGAAAGACGGATTGAGGTGCCTTCCGGCGAGGTCAATTCAAAATCATTATCAGGGCGCACGCTGTACTGCAGCCATGAATAGTTACTGATATCCGAGGGCTTTTCCGGGGTGCCAAACTGTGCCAGATAATTTTTTGCGGCACAGACCACCATGGGCATGGAGCCTAAGCGTTTTGAAAACAGGCTGGAGTCCTGTAGCGCACCGACGCGGATCACCAAATCGAGTCCGTCTGCAATCAGGTCGGGGGCCGGTATGCCGGTCACCAGATTGACTGTCAGTCCGGGGTACTCTTTCAGCATCTCTTCGGTCATCGGAGCCAGCAGGTTTTGTGACATCGTCGACGAGCTGCCGATGCGTAGCGTACCGATGGGCGTATTGTTAAAGGCCCACAGCTGCTCATGCACCTGTTGCGCTTCGGACATCATGCGCCGGCAGCCCTGAAAGTAGATCTTACCCGCCTCGGTCAACCCCAGGCTGCGCGTACTGCGGTTAAGGAGTTTCACCTGCAGCTCATTTTCCAGCCGGGCCACAATCTGGCTCACTGCCGATACGCTTAACTGCATATGCTGTGCCGCCGCGGTAAAGGAACCCAGTTCAACGACTTTGGCGAAAACGGTCATGCCTTTCAGTCTTTCCATTATTAACCCTGGCTTAAAAGTGATTTAGATCACATTTGGTAGAAAACTTATAGTCAGGCACGTTACTATAGCATCGTCGGGTTATCGATCTCACACCCCATTCCCTTTAGATGCTGGCTCACTGAACAGGCTATTATTCACTGAGCTTCGGTACTGATGCGTCTCTTCAGTCGACATGTCGATGAAACATCATACACCTGCATACCTGCCCGCGAGGTTAACGGGAGAGGTGTGAGCGGTAGAAGCGGATAGCCTGGTCAAGTATTCATAAGGATAAGAGATGAGTGTGCTACCCGTTGTTGTGGTGTTCGGGATGTCATTTCCCCCCATTTTTTTTGAAATTATTGTGTCACTGATGGTGTTCTGGCTGGTGCGACGTCTTATTACCCCAACCGGAATCTACGATCTGGTCTGGCACCCGGCACTGTTTAATACCGCATTGTACTGCTGCCTGTTTTATCTGGTATCCCGATTGTTCGTCTGAGGTCATAGTGAAAGCTCTAACAAGAAAAATTTCCCGTTTCGCCATAACCCTGCTGCTGGTAATCATCGCCATTGTCCTGATTTTCCGCGTGTGGGTGTTTTACACCGAATCCCCCTGGACTCGTGATGCCAAATTTACGGCGGATGTGGTGGCGATTGCCCCTGATGTCAGCGGCCTGATTACCGATGTCCGCGTCCATGACAATCAGCTGGTGCAGAAAGACCAGGTGCTGTTCACCATCGACCAGCCGCGCTATCAGAAAGCACTGGAAGAAGCAGAAGCCGACGTGGCCTATTATCAGGCTGTACTGGGTGAAAAGCGCCGTGAAGCCTCGCGCCGAAATAAGCTGGGCGTCTCTGCCATGTCGCGTGAGGCGATTGACCAGGCCAATAATGATTATCAGACCACGGAACATCAGCTGGCGAAATCGGTGGCCACACGTGACCTGGCGAAACTGGATTTGGAACGTACGGTGGTCAAAGCCCCCTCAGCCGGTTGGATAACCAACCTGAATGTCTACACCGGTGAGTTTATTACCCGTGGGTCGACTTCCGTGGCGCTGGTTAAACAACATTCATTTTATGTCCTGGCCTATCTTGAAGAGACGAAACTGGATGGCATTCGTCCGGGCTACCGGGTCGAGATTACCCCACTGGGCAGCAATCACGTGCTGCACGGATCGGTCGACAGTGTGGCCGCGGGTGTGACCAACAGCAGCAGCACCGTTGACAGTAAAGGGATGGCCACTATCGACTCTAATTTGGAGTGGGTGCGTCTGGCGCAGCGCGTGCCGGTGCGTATTCATCTTGACCAGCAGCCGGGCAACCTTTATCCGTCGGGCACCACCGCTACCGTTGTGGTCACCGGTGCTCAGGATCGCCAGGATAAAGACCGTTCACCGCTGATGCAGCTGATGCATCGTCTGCGTGAGTTTGGCTGAGGCGGGGCTGGATATGCAGTGGTATCGTCTGCGCTTTCCCATCAAACTGACCTTTGCCATTCTGCTGGCGCTGATCGTCGGGTTTGAATTCAATCTGGAAACCCCCCGCTGGGCGGTGATGACCGCCGCCATCGTGGCCGGGGGGACTGCTTTTGCGGCCGGGGGCGATCCCTTCTCCGGTGCGCTGCGTCACCGCGGCATGCTCCGTATCATCGGTACCTTTATAGGCTGTATTGCTGCTGTGACGATCATGGTGGCTACCATTCGCGCGCCGGTAGTGATGCTGCTGCTCTGCTGCATCTGGGCGGGCGTTTGCGTATGGATCTCCTCTCTGATGAAAGTGGAGAACTCCTATGCCCTTGGGCTGGCAGGTTATACGGCCCTGATTATCGTGGTCAGCGTCGACGCTAATGGCTCGCTGCTGCTGGCCCCACAGTTTGCCGTTGAGCGCTGCAGTGAAATTATCATCGGCATCGTTTGCGCCATTCTGGCCGATATGCTGTTTTCACCGCGATCCATTAAGCAGGATATTGACCGGGAAATTGACGCCCTGCTGGTGGAACAGTACCGTCTGATGCAGCTCTGTGTGGCTCATGCCGATAAGGACGAGGTCGATAAATGCTGGGCAGGGCTGGTGCGTCGTACCACCGCCCTGAACGGCATGCGTAATCACCTGATGATGGAGGCCGGACGCTGGCAGAAAACTGACCGGCGTCTGCGGGTGATGAACACTCTGTCGCTGACGCTGATTACCCAGGCGTGCGAGACCTTTCTGATCCAGAACACCCGCCAGGAGTATGTTCCCAGCCAGTTCCATCTGTTTTTCGAAAAACCGGTAGAAACTATTGCTGATATTCATCAGCGGATGAAGGTGATGCGTCGGGTGATCGCCGCCAGCGGCAGCAAGAATACGCCGGGGACGATCCGCTCCTGGGTAGGTGCGGCCAGCCGCTATCTGCTTCTGCTCAAAGGTGTGCATACCAACAGCAGCATCAGCCGTATGGAAGAAGAGATACTGAACGCAGAGCCGGTGGTAAAAATGCGCTCGGCGGAAAGCCGTCATGCTCTGGTGAACGGGCTGCGCACCTTCGTGGCCATCGCGGTGGGCTCTCTGTTCTGGCTTTGGACGGGCTGGACCTCTGGCAGCGGGGCGATGGTGATGCTGGCTGTTATCACCTCTCTGGCGATGCGTACACCGAATCCGCTGATGGTGGCGAAGGATTTCCTGTACGGCATGATTGTCGCCATCCCGCTGGGGTCTCTCTATTACATGGTGGTGATGCCAGGCACGCAGCAAAGTATGCTGCTGCTCTGCATTGCGCTGGGGGTGATGGCGTTCATTTGCGGTATTCTCATTCAGCGACGTCAGATTGGGACGCTGGGTGCGCTGGTCGGAACCATTAATATTCTGACCCTGGACAATCCGATGAAATTCGAAGTCAGCCTGTTTCTTGACAGCGCACTCGGACAGGCCATTGGATGCTTTGTGGCGCTGCTGGTGATCCTGCTGATACGCGATACGTCAAAAGCCCGCGTCGGCAGGACGCTGCTGAATCGTCTGATGTATGCGGCGGTGTCTGCGTTAACGACCAACACGGCACGACGTAAAGAAAACCATCTGCCCGCGCTCTATCAGCAGCTCTTTATGTTGCTCAATATTTTTCCCAGCGATATTGATAAGTACCGGCTGGCCCTGACGCTGATTATCGCCCATCAGCGCATGCGCGATGCCGATGTACCGGTCAATGCCGATTTGTCTGCCTTTCATAAACAGATGCGCCATACTGCTGACCGGGTTATTTCGTCGACGAGTGAGGGGAAAAAACGCCATTACTTCGATCGTTTGCTGGCCGAGTTTGAGATTTACCAGCAAAAGCTGGTGCAGTATGAGGCACCTGTCGGTGTCACCGAGCCGGTGGCCCGTCTGGCTGCGGTGCTAAAAAAATATCAGAATACGCTGATCCGGATCTGATGATGCCGCTGGCAGCGCCTGCTGCCAGCATTTTTGCCGTGACATTCCTGCCGCTCATGCCATTACGTCATAAAACGACCGCCGTTTGCCATCTATACTTATTTTCAGGCAAATAACCCCTATCAGGAGATGAGTCATGGCCCTCTCAACGCTTAAGGATAACGAACTGTTTCAGACAGGCTTTCTGGTCGGCGGCGTCTGGCAGCAGGCGGCCAGCACCTTTGATGTCTTTAACCCGGCGACGGGTGACGTGATTGCCCGGGTGGCAAAAGCGGGTAAAACAGAAACTGAGCAGGCCATCGCGGCGGCGGCGGCGGCTTTCCCCGCCTGGCGTGCAAAAACGGCCAAAGAGCGTGCAGAGATTTTGCAGCGCTGGTATCAACTGATGATTGAGCATAAAGCCTGGCTGGGACAACTGATGACCGCCGAACAGGGTAAGCCCCTTAAAGAGGCGGAAGGTGAGGTGGAGTACGCCGCCAGCTTTATTCAGTGGTTTGCTGAACAGGCGAAGCGTGCCAATGGTGAAATTATCCCCCCGGCTAAGGCCGGTAGCCGGATTTTTGCCACCCGTGAACCCGTCGGCGTCGTTGCAGCGATTACCCCGTGGAATTTCCCGATGGCTATGCTGACCCGTAAGCTTGGTCCGGCACTGGCGGCGGGCTGTACCGGTATTATCAAGCCCGCAAATAACACGCCACTGTCTGCCTTTGCCCTGCTCGCTCTGGCGAAAAAAGCGGGAGTTCCTGACGGCGTGCTGAACGCAGTGGCGGGGGATACGCAGGCGATCAGCGATGCGATTATGGCCAGCCCGGTCGTTCGCAAGATCTCCTTCACCGGATCGACGGAAGTCGGCAAGCTCCTGATGAGAAAGGCGGCAGACACGCTGAAGAAAGTGTCCATGGAGTTGGGCGGTAATGCCCCTTATATCGTTTTTGATGATGCGGATATTGATGCGGCCGTTAAAGGGGCAATTGCTAACAAGTTCCGCAATGCCGGGCAGGTGTGCGTCAGCGTCAATCGCTTCTTTATTCACAACAGCGTATATGACCGTTTTGTCAGCCAGCTCGCCGCTGAAGTGGATAAGCTGAAAGTGGGCAACGGCATGGAAGAAGGGGTGATCGTCGGGCCACTGATTGAGGCTTCTGCGCTGGAAAAAGTCGAAGAGCACGTCAATGATGCTGTAGCAAAAGGCGGCAGGGTGGTGACGGGCGGTGCGCGACATGCGCTGGGTGGGAATTTCTGGCAGCCTACCGTGATAGCCGAAGCCAGTGAAAGCATGAAGCTGGCGCAGGAAGAGACTTTCGGACCGGTGGCCGCCTGTTTCCGTTTCGATGAAGAAGATGAGGTGATCCGCCGGGCTAATGACACCGAGTTCGGTCTGGCGGCCTACTTTTACACCCAGGATTTGCAGCGGGTATTCCGCGTGTCTGCCGCGCTGGAAAGCGGTATGGTAGGGATCAATGAGTGCGCAGTCTCTACTGAGCTGGCCCCGTTTGGCGGCGTCAAAGAGTCGGGTCTGGGACGTGAAGGATCGGTGCTGGGACTGGACGAATTTATGGAAGTCAAAGCCCTGCATCTTGGCGGGCTTTAGCCCTGGGAATGGCAAGGTGTTCTGCGGAGCAGCCAGTATGAGAAAAGAGCGTTTTGATTTTAACGAAATCGTCGATCAGGCCCATTTCTACCGTCAGTTCAGCGAACGATTCGGGCTGGCAGTAGGGGAGATAGCCGACCTGGACAGCCTCTGGGATGCCATTATTCAGCCACGGATACCTTTGCCGCTGGAAATAGAGTTTATCCATCTCGGAAGCGGTCAGAAGCGGCGTTACGGTGCATTGATTCTGTTGTTTGATGAAGCTGAGGAGGAGCTTGATGGTCAGCTGCACTTTAATGTCAGATAACCGGAAATAAAAAGGGCCCCGGCGAACGGGGCCAAAAGGTTCGTCCGGCCTGTCCTTTAAGGGGCAGGCTGTCGACGAGGAATTACTTATAAAGCTCGGCGGTGGCGTGCCAGCTGTCCTGATTACGCGCTTCAATAATGCGATAAGCGCGAGCGCCTTCGCTATCAGCCTTCGCTGACAGCTGTTGACGGATATCCGATGGCGTCCCCGCCACGCCGCTTAACGTAATTGTCCCCGCAGATTGCAAATTTTCAGCCTGCTGGCTGTTCACCAGCTGTGCAGCAGATGCGCCAGCACTGATGACGGAAAGCAGACCCAATGCAGCGATGGTTGTTTTCATTTTCATATTAATCTCCTCATTGTGACCTACAACCTGCGGATGCAATATCATGACCGCAGTCATGTCACGCCGGGCGCACCGGGCACCCGATACGGTGTTATTTATACAGTTGTGCAGTGGCGTGATAGTTATCGCCGTTACGCGCTTCGATGATGCGATAAGAGGTTGCACCCTGACGATCGGCTTTTTCAGAAAGCTGATGGCGGATATCCATTGGCGTTCCGGCAATACCGCTGACGCTCACGGTACCTGCAGCCTGCAGGTTCTGGCTGGCAACCTCCTGGTCAGTCACCAGATTTGCGGCAGCTGCACCAAATGAAAGAATAGAAGCAAGACCTAACGCGGCAATAGTAAAAGTGGTTTTCATGATTAAAACTCCAGAATGAAGGTTTCGCGGCAACCGAAAGGGCTAAAAAGCGTTTGTTATACTTGGGGTTACCGTATTTAAATAATTAATTAACTAATATGCAGGCAGGGAAACTGTCGTGCTTATTTGTAAAGCAAAGCAGTGGCGTGCCAGTTACCGTTCTCGTAGTTTTCGATAACGCGGTAAGCGCTTGCCCCTTTCTCTTCTGCTTTAGTATTCAGTGCTTCACGCACGTCCATCGGTGAACCAGCAATGCCACTGACGCTGACCACACCCATTGATTGCAGGTTTTTTGCCTGATCGGCGCTAACCGATTCAGCGGCAAAAGCCCCAAATGACAGTGCAGACAACACGCTAAAAGCGGCAATAGTCGTTTTAATGTTCATAGTATTTTCCTCGTCAGCTGTTTTTATCTTTTTGAATACTGTGATTTGCATCACGAAAACAAGTATAGATCTAATAACGTAAAAAATTAATAGCACGCTAATAATGTTTTGATGGGATTCTTCCTACCACTTTCAGTTTTTAATAACCACGCGTTATAAAAAACGCTTATACTTTAACCATCAGCTGTTAAATTGCTGTGAAAACATTAACCTGCGTGAAGTTAGCGATCTGTGCTTTTATTAGGGGCCGATCATAGCGATGAAATAAATCCTGAAGGTCTTAGTAGCAGGCTGTAGGCAGAAAAGGCAGTGGAATGTGTCGTTATGCAGGGATTTAGCAGGGGATCAAAAAAGGCCGGTGAGACACGGCCTTTGGCTGGAAGAGGGGGTAGCAAGTGTAGCCAGCAGGTTAACGTCTGGTGCGGCTTATAACTCTTGTTCAAACAGAACCAGCACCGCATCGTGCAGCTGCTTCACCGTAAAGGCGCGTGCGGGCGTAATAAAGATGGTGTCATCTCCGGCAATGGTGCCAAGGATGCCTTCCGCTTTACCCAGGGAGTCGAGCAGACGGGCAATCAGCTGAGCGGCTCCCGGGCTGGTGTGGATAACCACCACCGCCTCATTATGGTCGATATCCAGTACCAGATTTTTGAGAGGGCTGGTCGTGGTCGGAACGCCCATTTCCGCCGGCAGGCAATAAACCATCTCCATTTTGGCATTGCGGGTGCGAACCGCACCGAACTTTGTCAGCATTCGGGAGACCTTCGACTGATTAATATTCTCGAAGCCGTCTTCCTGAAGTGCGCTGACAATCTCGCCCTGTGAGCTGAATTTTTCTTCCTTGAGTAAGGCCTTGAAAGCCTTAATCAGTTCTTCTTGCTTAGATGGGTTACGCATAGGTTACCGATAAAAGGGAGTGATTAAAGGATCCCCGCAGCGGGATATGACATTATTATGCATTTAAATGAATTTTTATGCAAATAAGAAATGATTCAGTAGGCCATCTCTGCCGACGGGAAGGTAGTTTAACAAACTTTGGCGTTGAAAAGAATTTGCTGAAGCCGTGCTGAAATACGCACGATGTGAACAGTTTGTTATAATGATGAGGTTGTCCGCATCAGCGCTAAAGGTGTAATGTAACGCCGCATCACAATGCAAATGTAGATGGATTTCCCGGCAAATGTAATGTTCAAAATATAATAAGGAGTTTAGGATGAAAGTTGCAGTCCTCGGTGCAGCAGGTGGTATTGGTCAGGCTCTGGCCCTCCTGCTTAAAACTCAGCTTCCGGCTGGCTCAGAACTCTCTCTGTACGACATCGCCCCAGTGACCCCAGGTGTAGCGGTTGATTTAAGCCATATCCCTACCTCCGTCAGTATTGAAGGCTTCAGCGGTGAAGATGCAACCCCCGCGCTAAAAGGTGCTGACGTGGTACTGATTTCTGCCGGTGTGGCCCGTAAACCCGGTATGGATCGTTCAGATCTTTTCAACGTTAATGCCGGTATCGTGCGTAATCTGATTGAGCAGGTGGCTTCGACCAGCCCGAAAGCGCTGATCGGCATCATTACCAATCCGGTAAACACGACCGTTGCTATCGCTGCTGAAGTGCTGAAAAAAGCGGGCGTTTACGATAAAAATAAACTGTTTGGCGTGACCACGCTGGACATTATCCGCGCTAATACTTTTGTTGCCGCGCTCAAAGGCAAGCAACCTCAGGATCTGAATGTTCCGGTCGTCGGTGGGCACTCTGGCGTCACTATCCTGCCACTGCTGTCACAGATCCCCGGCGTAACATTTAGCGAACAGGAAGCGGCAGATCTGACTAAACGTATTCAGAACGCGGGTACCGAAGTCGTGGAAGCGAAAGCGGGTGGCGGTTCTGCAACGCTTTCCATGGGGCAGGCTGCTGCGGTGTTTGGTTTGTCCCTGGTCCGTGCCCTGAAGGGTGAAAGCAATGTTGTGGTCTGTGCTTATGTTGAAGGGGATGGCGAATACGCGCGTTTCTTCTCACAGCCGGTGCTGTTGGGTAAAAATGGCATTGAAGAACGCCGGCCAATTGGCCAGTTAAGTGCGTTTGAAAAACAGTCTCTGGACGGTATGCTCAATACGCTGAAGAGTGATATTACGCTCGGCGAAGACTTCGTTAAGTAATCGTCTTATACCGGGGCAGCAGGCTGACGCTGGGCTGCCGCCCCTGATATCAGGGTTTAAGAGGAAGGATCGTTACTGGCTCTGACCCGGATTCTCATCAGGATATTCCTGCACCGTAACAGGTAAGGTCAGTTTTTTATCCTCACGGCTGATTTCCACGTTAATCACGGTCCCCGGACGAATTTCCGCTACCTGGTCCATGGTTTCCATCGGAGAAATAGCCGGGACGTTATTCACTCGCGTAATCACATCGTTCACGCGGATACCGGCTGCATCGGCAGGTCCGCCCGCTTTCACTATCGTCACCACAATTCCCTGGCCCTGTGGGTGCTCCATACTGGAATTTTGACCGCTAAACCGTCGGAACTCCTGGCCGGTAATGCCAATGTAACCTCGGATCACACGCCCGTCGCGGATCAGTTTTTCCATCACCTTGGTGGCCAGTTTGGTCGGTATGGCAAAGCCCAGCCCTTCCGGTGTTTCACCGTTGCTACTTTTATCAAAGGACAGGGTGTTGATACCCATCAGCTCACCCAGCGAGTTGATCAGCGCCCCGCCTGAGTTACCCCGGTTAATCGAAGCATCTGTCTGCAGGAAATCCTGATGTCGGGAAGGGCTCAGGCCGACGCGACCCGTGGCACCAATGATACCCTGCGTCACTGTCTGGCCGATGTTATACGGGTTACCAATTGCCATCACCAAATCGCCAACATGCGCGATGCGCTGCGGGTTGATGGGGATCACGGGAAGATTAGTGGCATTGATTTTCAACACCGCTAAATCGGTCAGGGAGTCCGATCCGACCAGCATAGCTTCGAAGTAGCGGCCATCCTGCAGGTTGACAATAATCTGGCTGGCATCGTTAATCACATGTTTATTGGTCAGGATATAGCCGCGGGGATCCATGATGACGCCGGAACCCAGCACATCACTCGCTCCGCTGGCGCTGCGGTTGTAGACATAGACCACGGCAGGCGCTGCGCGTCGCACGCCTGTGTTGTAGCTGACGGGCTCTTCGCTGGTACTGTCATTTGAATGTGACAGCAGGTCGCTACCCAGCCGGAGGCCAGGTACGGCAACGAGAAGCAGCGCAGCCACAATCAGGCCAAGGATCACTGAACGCAAAATTTTAAGAAACATGGTCTTAGGCGGTGAATGAATGGACGAAGGGCAGGATAGCATGAGTTACGCAGACACAGTAGCCTGTGTCTGCGCAGGTATTAAGGCAACAGGAGATAGATATTCTCGTTGCCACGCATCACGCTCAGTGCCAGCAGCGGTGGTTTTGCCTCCAGCAATTTTCGCAATTCTGCCAGATTCTGCACCGGCGTGCGGTTGACGCCGACGATCACATCCTCTTTTTGCAGGCCAAACTGAGCGGCAGGCGTGGATTTTGCCACTTCATCCACCTTCACCCCTTTTGTGCCATCTTTCGCTGCGCCATCACTGAGCGTGGCACCCTGCAGGGCGGGCGTAAGCAGGGCGGCGCTGGCGCTGCTCTGGGTACTGTTATCCAGTTTGACGGTGACAGTCTGCGGCTTGCCGTCACGGACCAGGCCGATTTTGACTTCCTGACCCGGTGGCGTGGTGCCGATTTTCACCCGCAGTTCAGCAAAGTTGGTGACCGCTTTGTCATTAACGCTGGTGATAATATCACCCGCCTTGATTCCCGCTTTTGCCGCCGCCGACTGTGGCAATACCTCATTGACGAAAGCGCCGCGCTGCACGTCGATATTAAAGGCTTTCGCCATATCAGCCGTCATCTCGGTGCCTTTAATGCCTAACTGACCGCGTTTCACTTCGCCAAACTGGATCAGTTGCTGCGCCAGACCCATGGCCATATTGCTCGGGATAGCGAAGCCGATACCAATATTGCCACCGCTTGACGCCAGAATAGCGGTATTCAGGCCAATCAGTTCGCCGTTCAGGTTCACCAGCGCGCCACCGGAGTTTCCACGGTTAATCGCGGCATCGGTCTGAATAAAGTTCTCCAGCCCTTCAAGGTTCAGACCGCTGCGGCCCAGGGCTGACACGATACCGGACGTCGCCGTCTGACCCAGACCAAACGGATTACCGATAGCCACGGCGAAATCCCCGACTTTCAGTTTGTCAGAATCAGCGATTTTAACCTGGGTGAGGCGAGTGGCACCCTTCAGCTGGATCAGGGCAATATCGGTCTGCTCGTCACGGCCGACCAGTTTGGCATCGAACTCGCGGCCATCGCTCAACTGAACACTGATTTTGTTCGCACCGCTGACGACATGATTGTTGGTTAATACATAGCCTTTAGCGGCATCAATGATGACGCCAGAGGCCAGGCCTTCAAACTCTTCGGATTTATCATCGCCCTGTGCACCGTCCTGACCATTCTGGTCAAAGAAGCGCTTTAATGGATCCGGGATCGGCTGCGGCTGACTGTCGCTGTCCGTTCCCTCAACATGCACACTGACGACGGCAGGCAATACAGCCTCCAGCATGGGAGCAAGGCTGGGCAAAGGCTCCCCCTGAATCTGCGAGGGGAGTGCGGCATGGGTTGCCGGTACCACCATCATATTGACGCCAATACTCAATGCTAATGCACTTAACAGAAATGATGTCTTCTTCATCGGGGCTCAGCTCTCGCTATCAGGGGAAGGGGGGAACCGACATCGCAGGCAATATGTTGAGTCGATCAGGTATGGCAGTTGAAAAAAGGGGGTGCACTGCACCCCGGAATAATTTACTTCGTCGCGCGTTCACCACGCAACAGGCCAGAGGCACTGTCCGGATAGTCGCGCGGCATCTGTACGGGCACCTGATCGTTATCCGCTTCGGATTCGGTCAGCTGATAAGCAAAGGGATTTTTCTCACCCGGCAGGTTTGGCAGCAGGTCATTCGATCCTTTAGCCATATGCTGATACAGCTGACGATAGTCGCGTGCCATATTGTCCAGCAGCTCAGCGCTGTGGGCAAAATGGTTGGTCAGCTCTTCACGGTAATCTGCCAGTTCGGCTTTGCTCTTCTCCAGTTCATACTGCAGGCTGCGTTGCTCACGCAGTTTCCTGTTACCGAAACGCATGGCGACCGCGCCGATAATAATTCCTACTACTAACCCAATAAGCGCATATTCCCAGGTCATAATCACTCCCATATTGTCTTCGTTGTTCCGTAGGACCTTTCCAACTCATACCCGCCACTATAACCGCTAATCTCACGGAAGTGGAATCCTGCGGCAGCTTCGCTTAGTGTAGAACGACTTTTTTTTCGACGATCGACCGCGAGTCAGGCCATTTTTCAGGGAATGTGACGAAATGATGCAAACGATGTCTCCTCTGGCGCTTTATCAGCAAGCGCTGGAAAACGGCGAGTATCAGGCCGATGAAGTACAGCGTGCCGCCATCACCCGTTTAGACGGGATATATCAGGTGTTAACCCGGAATAGCGCCTCAGCGGCACCTGCCGGCGGAGGGCTGTTGAACCGGCTCAATAAACTGCTGGGTAAAAGTAAAAACGACGTCCAGACACCGGCTCAGGGTCTGTATATGTGGGGCGGCGTCGGGCGTGGCAAGACATGGTTGATGGATATGTTTTTTCGGGCAATTCCTGGTGAGCGCAAGCAACGTCTGCATTTCCACCGGTTTATGCTGCGTGTCCATCAGGAACTGACCGAACTGCAGGGGCAGAGCGATCCACTGCAGATCGTTGCCGACCGTTTCAAAGCAGAAACCGATCTGCTCTGCTTCGACGAGTTTTTTGTCTCGGACATCACGGATGCCATGCTGCTGGGGACGCTAATGGAAGCCCTGTTCAGCCGTGGGATTACGCTGGTGGCCACCTCCAATATTCCTCCGGACGACCTTTATCGTAACGGGCTGCAGCGGGCGCGCTTTGTCCCGGCCATTGAGATGATCAAGCAGCACTGCGACGTTATGAATGTGGACGCGGGGATCGACTATCGTCTGCGTACGCTGACGTCTGCCCACCTGTGGATGACCCCGCTGGGGGATGAGACCATAAAAGAGATGGAGCGGATGTTTATTGCCCTCGCCGGGAAACCGCGTGAAGACCACGAACCGCTGGAGATTAATCATCGGCAACTGCCGACGCTGGGCATGGCCGAAGGCGTGCTGGCGATGAATTTCCTCGCGCTGTGTGGCGAAGGACGCAGTCAGCACGACTATATTGAACTGTCACGCCGTTTCCACAGCGTATTGCTGTATGATGTTCCGGTGATGATTTACAAGACGGAAGACCAGGCACGGCGATTCCTGGCGCTGGTGGATGAATTTTACGAGCGTCATGTCAAGCTGGTGGTCTCGGCAGAAACATCACTTTATGAGATTTATCAGGGTACGCGGCTGAAGTTTGAGTATCAGCGCTGCGTCTCCCGCCTGCAGGAGATGCAGAGCGAAGAGTACCTGCGGTTGCCGCATTTACCCTGATGTTCGCATTACTGTGACGTGATAGTAATTTTATCGCAGAAAACGTTCGATCTTTATGGGCGACTTCTCTATAATCTTGCGACCCCACGTTACAACAAAGGTTTTTTTCCCAAAACTCTTTGTGTTCCGGTAACTCTATCCGAAGGGGTGGGCTTACTGGTCAAGATGGTCGTGTGAGCTCCAACCGTTTATTCAAGCGTTTGGGATTTCACCAACGTGTAACTTAATTTGGGTAAGCTTTTAGATGAAAACTTTTACAGCTAAGCCAGAAACCGTCCAACGTGACTGGTATGTTGTTGACGCAACAGGCAAAACCTTAGGTCGTTTAGCGACTGAACTGGCTCGTCGTCTGCGCGGTAAGCACAAAGCGGAATACACTCCGCACGTCGATACAGGTGATTACATCATCGTTCTGAACGCTGAGAAAGTTGCCGTAACGGGTAACAAGCGTACTGACAAGATTTATTACCATCACACCGGCTTCGTCGGTGGTATCAAGCAAGCGACCTTCGAAGAGATGATTGCTCGCCGTCCTGAGCGTGTGATTGAAATCGCGGTTAAAGGCATGCTGCCAAAGGGCCCGCTGGGCCGTGCTATGTACCGTAAACTGAAAGTTTACGCGGGCAACGAGCACAACCATGCGGCACAGCAACCGCAAGTTCTTGACATTTAATCGGGATTACAGGCAATGGCTGAGAATCAAAACTACGGCACTGGTCGCCGCAAAAGCTCTTCCGCACGCGTCTTTATTAAGCCGGGTAGCGGTAACATCGTTATCAACCAGCGTTCTTTAGAACAGTACTTCGGTCGCGAAACTGCCCGCATGGTAGTTCGTCAGCCGCTGGAACTTCTGGACATGGTCGGTAAATTTGATCTGTACATCACTGTTAAAGGTGGTGGTATCTCTGGTCAGGCTGGTGCGATCCGTCACGGTATCACACGCGCTCTGATGGAGTACGACGAGTCACTGCGTGGCGAACTGCGTAAAGCAGGCTTCGTTACTCGTGATGCTCGTAAGGTTGAACGTAAGAAAGTCGGTCTGCGTAAAGCACGTCGTCGTCCTCAGTTCTCCAAACGTTAATTTTTCCTGCTCAGGCAGAATCAATTATCGGAAAACCCGGTGCCTGGCGCCGGGTTTTTTATTTTCTTCCGGTGCAAAAAGCGCGAAACACACACCGCTTTACCATTTTCCCCCTCAATTCCGTGTGTGGTCCCCCACAAGCTGACTAAAATCTGGTAAACTGTGTGTCACTTTGTGCCCATTGGCCAGGTAAAAATGTCTGTATCCTGTACATCAGGAAAGGGTTAATTTTCGGGCCGGTGGCAATAATGAGTCGCCACGTGGATGGCTATTCGCAGTAATTTTCTCGATAAACTTGGAGGTTTACATGGCTGTCGCTGCCAACAAACGTTCGGTAATGACGCTGTTTTCTGGTCCGACTGACATTTTCAGCCACCAGGTACGCATTGTACTGGCTGAGAAGGGTGTTAGTGTCGAGATCGAGCAGGTTGAAACGGATAACCTGCCGCAGGATCTGATCGACCTCAACCCATACCGTACCGTGCCCACCCTCGTTGATCGCGAGCTGACGCTGTATGAATCGCGCATCATCATGGAATACCTGGACGAACGTTTCCCGCATCCTCCGCTGATGCCGGTTTACCCGGTGGCACGTGGTGAAAGCCGCCTGATGATGCACCGTGTTGAGCAGGACTGGTACAGCCTGATGCGTAAAGTCGAAAACGGCACCGCACAGGAAGCTGAAGCTGCACGTAAGCAGCTGCGGGAAGAGTTGCTGGCTATCGCGCCACTGTTCGCCCGTACGCCGTTCTTTATGAGCGAAGAGTTCAGCCTGGTCGATTGCTATCTGGCTCCGCTGTTATGGCGTTTACCGCAGATGGGTATTGAGCTGATTGGTGCCGGGTCTAAAGAGCTGAAAGGCTATATGACCCGCGTTTTTGAGCGTGATTCCTTCCTCGCTTCTCTGACAGAAGCGGAACGTGAAATGCGCCTGCAAACGCGGGGCTGATTACGATGGAAATGTCCCAACTGACTGCACGTCGTCCCTATCTGCTGCGCGCCTTCTATGAGTGGTTGCTGGACAACAATCTCACGCCACATCTGGTTGTCGACATCAACTTGCCCGGCGTGATGGTGCCCCTGGAATATGCCCGCGATGGTCAGATCGTTCTGAACATTGCCCCGCGTGCGGTGGGCAATCTCGAGTTGGGCAATGATGGCGTTAGCTTCAGCGCCCGTTTTGGCGGCGTTCCCCGTCAGGTTTCCGTGCCTATGGCTGCGGTCCTGGCGGTTTATGCGCGTGAAAACGGTGCCGGTACGATGTTCGAACCAGAGCCGGCGTATGAAGAAGCCAGTGAGTTTGATGCTTCACATGCGCAGGATGATGGGGCGCCAGAAACGGTCATGTCAGTGATCGATGGTGATCGTCCCGATGATGCAGGTGCTGATGACGACAACGATCCCGACGATGAACCGCCCCCGCGCGGCGGTCGTCCGGCGCTTCGCGTCGTAAAATAAAAACGGGCCTTCGGGCCCGTTTTTTTACACTGTCGATCCGGGAGCGCCTGGCTCCCGGTGTCATCAGTAGACGTCGCGCAGGTAGCGCTTCTCTTTTTTCAGCTGGTCAACGTAATCGGCAGCACGCTCTGCAGATAATCCGCCAAACTGAGTAATCACCTCATACAACGCCTTATCAACGTCTTTTGCCATGCGTGAGGCATCACCACAGACATAGAAGTAAGCCCCTTCCTGCAGCCAGGCATACAGTTCGGCACCCTGTTCCAGCATCCGCGTCTGAACGTAGATTTTTTCCGCCTGATCGCGTGAAAATGCCAGATCCAGACGGGTCAGCAGTCCACTTTCCTGCCAGGCTTTCAGCTCATCCTGATAGATGAAGTCATGCTCCTGATGCTGATCGCCAAAGAACAGCCAGTTTTTCCCTTTGGCACCGACGGCCTCGCGCTCTTCCAGGAAGGCACGGAAGGGGGCAATACCGGTCCCCGGACCGATCATAATCAGGGGGGCATCACCGTTCGCTGGCACGCGGAAGGCTTTATTCGGTGAAATAAAGATGGCCGGTTTTTCACCCCGTTTGACACGCTCGGCCAGATAGGTTGAACAGACGCCGCTGCGGGCACGGCCAGCGCTGTGATAACGGACGGAAGCGATCGTCAGGTGCACCTGGTTCGGATGGGCTTTCTGACTGGATGAAATAGAGTAAGCGCGATGCTGTAGCGGACGCAGCAGGCCAACAAACTCAGGAATACTCAGTGAACGGGTCACATCCAGCTGCAGCAGGTCGAGAGTATCTTTCCCCCACAGCCACACACCCAGCGCATCCTTATCGTCGTGCTGTAAGACATGACGCAGTTCCTGGTTGGTGGTGTTCTGGCCCACCCATTCAATCAGCTTGCGCGATGGCTCAGAAATCTCGAACTGGTAGGTCAGCAGATCGCCCAGGCTACGGTCAAAGCCGGGAACCGGGTTATCGTAGTCAGACTTCAGCTGTGTCAGCAACAGCTTCACTAGCGCCGGGTCGTTGACCGGGATCACGCCCAGCGCATCACCCGCTTCGTACTTCAGCCCGCTGTCGGTCAGATCGAACTCGAAGTGGCGGATATCCTTGCCAGACTTCTCACCGGACAGACGCTTGTTGGTCGCCAGAGCGGCGGCATACGGATTATTTTTATTGCTGCCCGGGATGACCGGTGCTTCCGGCGCGCTCTCCAGCGCCGTACCGCTGCTGCCTGCACTGGCGGCAAACTGCGGCATCGAGCTGGCGATCCACGCGTTGGAGGGTTCTTCATAGTCGATATCGCAGTCGATACGATCACAGACGCGTTTTGCACCCAGTTGCTCAAGGCGCATATCAATAAATTTACCCGCCTGGCAGAAACCATCGTAGCCGGTATCGCCAATGGCCAGAACGGCAAAGTGCATCTGCTCCAGACGCGGTGCGGTACTGGCAGAGATGGCCTGCCAGAACAGCTGGGCGTTATCCGGCATCTCGCCTTCGCCGTAAGTCGAGGTGATCACCAGCACATGACGCATGGTGACAAACACGTCGATATCCACTTCACCCAGCCCCTGGACAACCGGTACCAGGCCCTTCGCCCGCGCGGCTTTCGCCGCGTTTTGCGCTAAGGCTTCCGCATTACCTGTCTGGGAACCAAACAGGATATGCAACTGAGTGGTGGCGGAAGAGGCCGCAGAGCCTGCGGCCTGCGGCTGGTTTTCCAGCACCAGCAGACGTGAGTGTAATCCGGCAAGGAAGCCTGCCAGCCAAAATTTCTGCTCGCCGTTAAACGGCGCGTCTTCAGGAATATAAGGAATCTTCATCAGTTTTATCTACTCAATCCCGTTAAATACTCGCCAAACTTCGGGCCGCAGAGGCGTTGGCTGCCAGCCCGAAACAGGGAAAGTATGAGTCACTGTTCATAGTCAAATAGTTAAGCTAACTTGCCGACGGCGGCTGCCAGTTCAGGCAGTGCAGCACGCGCGAACAGCTCCTCAAAGTCAGGCAGTCGGCCCAGCACGTCCCGGTTACACGCATCCTGATACATGATCCAGCCGTAAGTCGCCAGGCTGTCCATGGAGCGGATATTACGCTGCGTGAGCGCTGCTTTATAATCTGTCATACGCTTTGCACCAATCAGGCAGGCCAGCTCTTCATCACTGTAGCTCTCGATGGCCGCCCGGCCGTGGCGTTGCAGTTTGCTGATCAGGCTGAAATCTTCAGTCATCAGCAGGTTACGTACCGCTTTCTCAACGGCCGGATCCTCCACAGCGGTGCCTTTCGGCAGGCGTGAAAGCGCCAGCTGCTGTGCAGAATTGAGGACGGTGTAGTTATTCAACAGCACCAGCATTTCAGGGGTATCTGTCGCACCGTAGCCCGGGACTGCACCGTTAGCAATAGGCTTCCCTTCGCGCCATGCGGCTTTAAACTTCGCCACCTGATGCCCGGCCAGCGCTGTGGAGAGCTCTTCCAGCAGATCCTTACGGCTTTTCGCTTTCAGGATCTCAGCGGCATCCTGGTAAAGCAGCAGAGAGCGCGGCATGACATAAACGAAGTGCTGACACTCGCTTTCCCAGTGATCGAGCAGCCACTGCGCACGTGGGGAAGAGGTGGCTTCCAGATGCCAGTTCAGCATCGTCAGTACCGCATCTTTGTGCACGCGCGCCATTTCACTGTCATCCGCGATGGAACCCAGCATCACGGAGTCCGCCGCAGCAGAACCCGCCAGCGTGCCGTACGGGTCATACTGATAAGCGAAACCGCCGCTCATACCGTTACCAAAGCCAGTACCGTAAGTACCGAGGTTCAGCACTGCACCGTTAGTCATATATTCGCAGCAGAAATCACCGACGCCTTCGACCACAGCAGTAGCACCCGAGTTACGTACGGCGAAGCGGTCACCGGCCTGGCCCTGCGCGAACAGACGTCCCCCGGTGGCACCGAACAGAGCGAAGTTACCGATCAGCACGTTACCTTCCGCATCTTCCGATCCGCCGCCCGGAGACATCACCACGATTTCTCCGCCACACTGCCCTTTACCGACACCGTCGTTACAGGTGCCGTAATGCTCAAGGCGCATGCCATCGTTACAGAACACGCCATAAGACTGACCGGCAGATCCGGAGGTGAAAATCGTCACAGTCGACGGAGCCAGATAGCGACGGCCGCGATCGTCCAGCAGTGCAGCCGGGATACGGCTCAGGTGTTCGGCATTCAGCGTGTGGTTCAGCAGGCGTTCAATATCAATAGCCAACTGGCCCCCCACGCTCTTGTTACGGTTGTTCAGGGTGATCCCGTCACCCAGTGTGATCCCGGTCGATCCCTGGCTGACCAGGCGATCGTTAACCAGATCGATCCAGCCATTGTCCAGTTCGAAATCTTTTTCCAGATAAACCGGATGGGCAATTTTCACCTCAGGCACCACGGTTAACATGGCGCGCAGATCCAGCTTACCGACTTCCAGCGGGTGGTCCATCAGGTGGAGCAGATCAGACCGGCCGCGTGCCTCACGCAGTGAACGCAGGCCAAGACGTGCCAGCATCTCACGCACCTCGTGCGCCACGTTGATGAAATACTGCGCCAGCTGGCGAGGGTCACCATCGAAGGCTTCGGCATTGGTGGTCAGTCCGGCCGGGCACTTCACGTTGCAGTTTTTCGCCATCACGCACTTCAGCATCATGAGTGCCGTGGTGCCGAATTCAAAGCTGTCGCCGCCCAGCAGTGCGGATTTCACCACGTCACTGCCCGTCTGCTGTGCGCCTGAGCAGCGCAGTAGCACTTTCTCACGCAGGCCGTTGGCACACAGCGCCTGATGGACTTCTGCGATGCCGATCTCTGCCACACGTCCGGTATATTTCAGACTGGTGACTGAAGCGGCCCCGGTACCGCCAGTGTTACCGGCCACGTTGATGACATCAGCGCCGGCTTTCGCCACGCCAACCGCGATAGTACCGATCCCTTCAGAGGAAACCAGTTTAACGATCACGCGTACACGGGCAGCTTTACAGTCGTGGATCAGCTGGGCCAGATCCTCAATAGAGTAAGTGTCATGGTGCGGAGGAGGGGAGACCAGCTCCACGCCTGGCGTACCGCCACGGGCCGCGGCGATTTCTACCGTCACCTTGGCCGCCGGTAACTGACCGCCTTCACCCGGTTTTGCCCCCTGGCCGATTTTAATCTCCAGTTCTTCCAGCATCGGATCGGCCAGATAGGCGGCCCAGACGCCAAAACGACCGGACGCCAGCTGTTTAATGCGTGATGCCCGGATGGTGCCGTGACGGGAATAGTGCTCGCCCCCTTCCCCACAGTTACTCATTCCGCCCACCATGTTGGTGCCATGAGCGACGGCCTCATGTGCCGGCGCTACCAGTGCACCGTGGCTCATCGCCCCGGAGGCAAAGGTGCGGGTAATCTCATGGGCTGGCTGCACTTCGCTTAACGGCAGCGCGGGAGAAAGGGTAAAGATGCGTGACAGATAGTCAGCTGCTTTGCCGTTCGCCTTCAGAAGCAGGGCTTCTGCGGTGACTTCCGCATGTTCAATGGCGTCCCCGAAGCGTTTTTTCAGCACCACGGAGAGCGTGGTGAGGCGGTCGTGCTCACTTTTCAGGCCGACAATGGCATCGGTGAGGCGCAGTGTGAACAGACCTTCTTGTGACTCGTCTGCTTCGCATTCCAGTCCGCGCACCGCAAAGCCGTTATTTACCAGCGAGTAACGCCCCAGCTTACGCGTGAACTCGGCTTCGCTGTCGACGTGGGTCAGGTCAGCCGGCAGGGCGAGAATATCACGCAGTGCCGCCGGGCGGCGCTTACGCTCTTCCAGCATCAGGCTGGAGAACTGACGGTAATCGGGGGTGATAGTGAAGTTGTCTATCACCTCGTCCGGGATACGTTCGAAGCTGCTGTCCGTAAAGGATTTCGCTTTGATATTAAACGCGTTGTCCAGCTTGGCCAGCGTCATCAGGCGGATAAAGTTATCCTCCTCGCGCGCTTTATCCGAGAAGCGAATCGGCTGCTCAGTCATATCGATAAAGGTACGTACGGCGATAGTGCCGTAGGAGTGACCGGCCCCCTCTGCACGTTCCTTAAACAGGCCCAGCAACGGCACTTCTGACTCTCCCTGAATACGCAATGCACTCTGGTGCCAGTCAACGGCCATTTGCGCGATGGTGGCGAAGCCTGCACCCCCTACCGGGGTTTTAATATTCGGAAAATACTTCTTCAGCACGCGATCTTCGGTATCGAGGAAATTCGGCTCAAAGAACTCACCGCAGCTGTAGCTTTCAACGGTACACAGGCCGACTTTGCCCATGGTCTTCATCAGCGCTTTTTCAGCCGCTTTGGCGTAGCGTTTGAATGCCTTGTTACCTTCTTCACCTTCACCGTATTTTTCTTCAGCACGCATCTGCACGCCCAGCGGATACACCGCTGACGCACCGAAGCCGAGGGTGGCAGCAATGTGGTGCGAAGAGATGCTCTGGCCGCTTTCCACCACCAGTGACACATCCAGGCGCAGGCCTTCCTGCACCAGGCGCTGGTTGATGGCTGATACCATCAACAGCATCGGGATAGCAGCACGGGTTGAGGAGATATGGCGGTCCGTGATGACGGCGATACCGCCCTGCTCACGGGCGAAATCCACCACCTCCTGTGCCAGCGCATCAATGGCCTGCTCCAGCGCATTCGCATTGGCGGCACGGCTGATCGGGTCGGTGCCGATAACGGGCTCATAGAGCATTTCAAAACGGGCATACGGGGCCACGGTCTGCTCGCGCAGCTGCAGCATATCCAGATGCGTCAGGATCGGTGTTGGCACCACAATCTGGTGACCTTTACTGCGCCCAAGATGCGGTTTCGCACCCAGTGCAACGCGCAGGGTCATGCCATCCACTTCACGAATGGAATCCAGCGGCGGGTTGGTGACCTGAGCAAATCGCTGAGAGAAGTAATGCGCCATTCCCCCTTCATGGTCGGACAGGGCGTTAATCGCGTTGCCGTAACCCATGGCAGAGATTTTCTCTGCGCCGGTGGTCAGCATCGGGTCCATCATAAATTTGAAGCTTTCCTGGTTGTAGTAGTAAGCCACAAAACGCTGATAGGTTTTGAGGTCACCGCTATAACGCAGAGGGGAACCCTGTTGCTCCGCCGGGATCACCGGCAGTTCCTGTAATGTCACCCGTGACTCAGCCAACAGCGCCGGATAATCGGCCACCGCCGCCAGCTTTTCCAGGGCTTCTACGGTGGTATAGCTGCGTTTTTCACGGTGATCGTAATACAGCATGCCGCCCGCTTCGATACGGCCACGGCGCAGGACGCTCTCGGGTGGGAAGGCAATCTGACCCGCTTCCGACATCGCACCAATATACTCCGCCGTTTCCACAGAGCGCAGCGGGCGCAGGCCGAGACGGTCAAGACGAGCCCCGATCACTTCACCGTTGCCGAAAATCAGCGCGGCCGGGCCGTCATTCTTCTCTTCATACAGGGAGAAGTATTCCAGCATTGCGCGGACTTCAGCGGAGAGAGAGGGATCGTTTTCCCACGCTGGCGGCATCATGGAAACCACCGCAGTGATCAGGTCCAGGTTATCTTCCATCAGACGGCTGTGGATACTTTGATCCAGGCGTGAGCTGTCTGACTGGCCTTTAGGGCGCACGATTTTCTTACCGCGCGCCAGCGCCAGCGCTGCTTCCGCAATACGGTTTTTACGGTCGGTGTTCAGCTCGCCGTTGTGCGCCATCAGCCGGAACGGCTGCGCCATGGTGGTATGCGGATCGGTGTTAGTCGAAAAGCGGGTATGGAAGAACAGACCGCGGACCTGGTGGTCTGTGTCGGTCAGATCCTGGAAATAGGGGATCACCTCGTTCGAATTCAGGCGGGCTTTAAAGACCTGCGTGCGGGAAGATAGCGACAGTGGATAGAGGCCGCCAAACTCACTTTCGGTAAAGGCGCGGGCTTCGATATCCAGCAGGGCACGGTAGATACGTTTTTCAAAGTCAATCTGATTGCTGATATCGTCCGGGGCAGTAAACACCCATTGCACGATAGGCAGCTGGAACTGAATCGCCGCCGGACGCAGTACGCTGGTATCCAGGGGCATATCACGTTTGAGGAGGATTGGCAGTTTATAAGCGGCCAGGGTTTCTTCCACCAGGCGCTCGGCGTTGGCACGCAGCGTACTGTCCTTCGGCACAAAGAAGTTGCCGACGCCATAACGGCCGGCTTCCAGTGGCTGTCCGGTAATTTTGCGGAAGAAATGCAGAGAGAGGTCGACGTTAACCCCGGCGCCGTCACCTACGCCTTCGGCAGACATGCCCCCGCGATGAGGAACAGTACACAGGGCACTGTGTGCCATCTGCAGAACCTCATGAGTTTGCTCGCCGTCCTTACGAGTAATGAAACCCACACCGCAGCTGTCACTGTCTTTTGATGGATCATACAAGCCATAGGGATAAGGTTTTGAGTTGGACATTGAGGGCCTCCTTAACTGCTTTTGACATTACCACTGTTCTTCAGGCTCAGAGCGCCACGGAGTGTCTTCTCTGGTTCTGTATCATTTTCTTGCCGCTAAAACGCAGACACCGTGACTCCGAACATTTCATCAAGGGACATTGACCTGACACGTCCTTGAATGAGTTGCTCACGAAATTCCGGGTCTCAAATTGGAGATAACTTACATCACGAGGGAGTCTACTTGCTGCATAGATATGCCGAGACACTGGCCCGTCAGGAAAGCTTCCAGCGGATTTCCAACTTATCGGGAAAGCGAACTCAGGTCAAATAGCGATCTTACTGATACCTTTTCATGCCTTTTTGGTATTAACTCATTGATTTTAAGAGTTTTAATGCGATATTTTAACCCTATTGAAGGGAGGGCGAAGGGGAGAGAAGTGTGAGCTGACTCACTATAGGGCAGTACGCAAATCTCTGCACCATGCTGGTGCTGGGGGTAATGCCAGCATAATATGCTGCTGTGATGGTTATGGCCGCAGGAACGCACTGTTTTTAACTGTTGCGATTATTTGAATTAAACAGGGGGGCATCATTAGTAAAATTAATCAGAAGTTACGTGATTAATATTTCATTTATTATGAATGGTTATTCGTTAGGTGTGACAAGGGAATGCGCAGGATACAGGGCATCGCTATGAAAACTATCAACATGAGAAAGGCGCGCCGAATCCAGAGCGGCCTTACAGATTATGCAGTTATAAAATTTAGTCAATATCCCCGTTGGCAACTTTTTACGCGAAAGGGGAACGCCGGACATTTCCAGCGTTAACCCAGGCAGGAGAGGGGTTGCTTCCTTTCCCGTCCCTTCAGCAGCATGGGGGGCGATAATCCTGTGGTAACGGCTGAAGGGATGTCGGTGCTGCTGCACGGTTATCGTGCACTCTCCCGAGGGCCGGACGGCGAGATAGCGCGTTGGTCTTTTGGTCAATTCCGGTATGATT
Source organism: Erwinia persicina (assembly GCF_019844095.1). Lineage (NCBI taxonomy): Bacteria > Pseudomonadati > Pseudomonadota > Gammaproteobacteria > Enterobacterales > Erwiniaceae > Erwinia > Erwinia persicina. The sequence goes on from NZ_CP082141.1 coordinate 471,156, forward strand.
GCCGTTATCACGCTGGAAGGGATCCTTTATGAAACAAATTCGTTTATTAGCGCAGTACTATGTTGATTTGATGGTCAAACTTGGGCTGGTACGCTTCTCTTTGCTGCTGGCATCCGCACTGGTCGTGCTGGCCATGATAGTGCAGATGGCGGTGACGATGGTGCTTCGCGGCCATGTCGAAAGCATTGATATGGTGCGGTCGGTTTTTTTCGGTCTGCTGATCACCCCGTGGGCCGTCTATTTCCTGTCGGTGGTCGTGGAACAGTTAGAGGAATCGCGTCAGCGTCTGGCCAGGCTGGTGGATAAGCTGGAGGAGATGCGCAATCGTGACCTTGAGCTGAACCAGCAAATGCAGGGCAATATTACCCAGCTCAACCAGGAGATTGCCGACCGCATCAAGGCCGAAGAGGCACGTCTGCAGGTGATGGCAAAGCTCAAAGAGGAGATGGCGCGGCGTGAAGAGGCACAAATCGAACTTGAACAACAATCCTCCTTCCTGCGCTCCTTCCTCGATGCTTCACCCGATCTGGTGTTCTACCGCAACAGTGACCAGCAATTCTCTGGTTGTAACCGTGCCATGGAACTGTTGACCGGAAAAAGCGAAAAACAGCTTATCGGTTTAACGCCGAAAGAGGTCTATGACGACGATGCGGCAACTAAGGTGCTGGAAACCGATGAGAAAGTGTTCCGCCATAATGTCTCTCTGACCTACGAACAGTGGCTGGATTATCCCGACGGCCGCAAAGCCTGCTTTGAGATACGCAAAGTCCCTTATTATGACCGCGTGGGCAAACGGAGCGGGTTAATGGGGTTTGGACGCGATATAACCGAGCGTAAGCGTTACCAGGACGCGTTAGAGAACGCAAGCAGGGAGAAGACCACCTTTATCTCTACGATCAGCCATGAGCTTCGTACGCCGCTTAATGGCATTGTTGGCCTGAGCCGCATTCTGCTGGATACGGATCTCAATCACGAGCAGCTGAAATACCTGAAAACGATTCATGTCTCTGCCATTACGTTGGGCAATATTTTTAATGATGTGATTGAAATGGACAAAATCGAGCGGCGAAAAGTGCAGCTGGACAATCAGCCCATCGATTTCACTGGCTTCCTGGCCGACCTGGAAAATATCTCCGGCCTGCTGGCTGAACCAAAAGGGCTGAAATTTGTTCTGGCACCTGACCTGCCGCTGCCGCAAAAAATTATCGCCGATGGGACCCGTCTGCGCCAGATCCTGTGGAACCTGATCGGTAACGCGGTGAAGTTTACTCAGCAGGGGGAAATCGTGGTGCGTGTCGGCTATCAACAGGATGACTGTCTGTGCTTTGAAGTGCAGGACTCTGGCATGGGTATCCCGCAGGATGAGCAGGATAAAATTTTCGCCATGTATTACCAGGTAAAAGATCAACGTGGCGGCAAACCCGCGACCGGCACAGGTATCGGTCTGGCCGTTTCCCGCCGTCTGGCACAAAGTATGGGCGGTGATATCCGCGTACAAAGTTCACCAGGGCAGGGTTCCTGCTTCACCCTGACGCTCAATGCGCCCCGTGTGGAAGAAGAGCGGCAAGATGAAGAGACGGAAGACGATCTGCCACTGCCTGCGTTGCATATCTTACTGGTTGAGGATATTGAGCTGAATGTGGTGGTTGCCCGCTCAGTTCTGGAAAAACTGGGCAGCAGCGTAGAAGTGGCGATGACCGGGCAGGCCGCGCTGGAGATGTTTGACCCGGATGAGTTTGATCTGGTGCTGCTGGATATCCAACTGCCCGATATGACCGGTCTGGACGTGGCACGTATTATTCATCAGCGTCACGCAGGCGAACAGCTTCCGCCACTGGTGGCCCTGACGGCGAACGTGCTGAAAGATAAACGCGAATATTTTGATGCCGGTATGGACGATGTACTGAGCAAACCCCTGGCGGTTCCTGCTCTCACGGCCATGATTAAAAAATACTGGGATTTTCAGACTGATGATTTATCTACTGAACAGGATGGCATGATGGATGATAAAAAACTGGCACTGCTGGATGTTCCGATGCTGGAGCAATATATCGAACTGGTCGGGCCGACCCTTATCCACCAAAGTCTGGCGATGTTCGAGCAGATGATGCCTGGCTATCTGGCCGTGCTGGACTCCAACATGATGGCTCGTGACCAGAAAGGGATTGCAGAGGAAGGGCACAAAATTAAGGGCGCAGCAGGATCTGTGGGCTTGACGCATTTGCAGCAGATTGCAAAACAGATTCAGAGCCCGGAATTACCCGCCTGGTGGGATAATGTTCAGGAATGGATTGATGAACTGAAACTGGAGTGGCGCAAGGATGTTGAGGTATTACGGCAGTGGGTGACGGATGCTGAAAAAAAATGACCCCGACCGAAGCCGGGGTGCGCGAATACTGCGCCAACACCAGGGAAATTGGTAACCTGTGCTGTTCTGATTAGAATCGTCTGGAGCACAGGTTTGGTATTGGGTGAACATTAAAAAGCTCAGTCACTACTTTAGCAAATCTCTCACCACTTGTTACTGGATTCATTAAAATGTGTGATGTTGAGCAGTGTTCCTAAATAGAAGACCCGATTTTAGATATGTAGTCAAGCAAGTAATGAATATTTACGATGATCTGCATAAATATTGTACAGTCAGGCTTTTGTTGAAGTAAGCAGAGGAGCGGAACCGTCTCCTCTGGCTGACAGGATTTTCGTTGTCATCGGGAAGGAAGCCGGAAAGGCGTTGGTGATATTTTAATGTATTGTTTTATAAGTGCTTTATTGTTTATTTGATCCTTGTTTCCGAAACGTTTTGGTTTCTGCTAGCAAAAATTCTCACATTACTGTCCCGTATCAGATAAAAGCTGACTCCGTTCAGCAAGATTAACTGCTCGTACCAGCCGCAATTTATGAGTAAAAAACGTCAATTATTGCCGGAACGGAGTGTTTATTTCATTTGCAGTGCCATGATTTCGGAAAGCGACCTGCTGAAATTTATAAGCAGAGTGAACCAATTGATTTAATGCATTTTCAGCAGCTGACAGAATCGTCGTGGAGTATATATAAACGGCGTGATTTAATGGAACCGATTCCGGTTATGTAGGGTTAATTAACAATGGTGGAGTATTGCTGGTGAATTTTCATACTGATAAATATGGGCGGGATCCTCAGTAATGAGACGCAATAAATCACGGGGTTTTACACGGATTAAAGCAATTTTACTCCGCCTGGTGCTGGGCGTTGCGGGTCTATGGCTGAGCGGCATTATCCTCTTTGCCTTTGTGCCAGTGCCGTTTTCTGCGGTGATGGTTGAGAGGCAGGTCAGTGCCTGGCTCAACGGTGATTTTGACTATGTGGCGCACTCTGACTGGGTGGGGATGGATGAGATTTCGCCGTGGATGGCGCTGGCCGTCATTGCCTCTGAAGATCAAAAATTCCCGACCCACTGGGGCTTTGACGTGGCCGCTATCCAGTCAGTGCTGGACAGCAGCGGTGAAAAGGCCGGCATGCGCGGTGCTTCCACACTTTCACAGCAGACCGCCAAAAATATGTTTCTCTGGGATGGACGTAGCTGGGTGCGTAAAGGCCTGGAAGCCGGCCTGACCGTGGGCATCGAAACCGTCTGGACGAAGCGTCGCATTCTGACCGTCTATTTGAATGTGGCAGAAATGGGGCAGGGGGTATTTGGTGTGGAGGAGGCCTCTCAGCGCTATTTCCACAAGCCGGCCAGCCGCTTGAGCCTGTCCGAAGCAGCGCTGCTGGCCGCGGTTCTGCCTAATCCGATACGTTACCGCGCAGATGCACCTTCAGGCTATGTACGCCAGCGTCAGCAGTGGATCATGCGTCAGATGCGTCAGCTGGGCGGAGAAGGGTTCCTCAGGGAACATCAGCTGCGTTAAAACCGCAGGCCGGGCTCAGGCCGGTGGCGTGGCGGAACGGATAAAGAGAGTTAAACGGAGACCGACCGTCAGGGTCGGCCTGTTGAGGATGGAGATGAGGAGATTACTCTTCGTCAAACCCGGCGTTAAACAGGTCGATGACTGCCGCCAGTGCTTTAGTTTCTTCCGGTCCGCTGGCTTCAACTTCGATATGTCCGCCTTTGGCGGAGTCGAGCATCAGCAGCGCAATCACGCTACTGGCTTCAGCTTCTGTACCGCTCTCATTACGCAGCAGCACTTCAGCGTCAAAGCTCTGCACCAGCTCGAACAGCTTCATCGCTGGTCGGGCGTGCATTCCCAGTTTATTTTTTATCTCAACGGTTTGCTTCACAGTCATGATTTGCGTTTTTCCAGCGTGCGATGACGGGACTGAACGTTTTTACCCCGCGAGCGGAAATAGTCCGCCAGCTGCTCGGCAATATACACCGAACGGTGTTTGCCGCCTGTGCATCCAATGGCAACAGTCAGATAGCTGCGGTTATTGGTTTCCAGCATCGGTAACCACAGTTCCAGATAGCTGCGGGTCTGGTAGATAAAATTATGCACTTCCGTGTGGCGATCGAGGAAAGCCGCCACGGGACGATCGAGTCCGGTCATCGGACGCAGTTTGGGATCCCAGTGGGGGTTGGGCAAAAAGCGCACATCAAACACGTAATCAGCATCAATTGGAATACCGTGCTTGAAGCCGAATGATTCAAACACCATCGTCAGCTCGCGTTCACGTTTACCTAACAGGCGTGTACGAAGCATCTCTGCCAGTTCATGGACTGACATTTCTGAGGTATCAATAATCAGATCGGCGCGGGAACGCAGAGGCTCCAGCAGATCGCTCTCTTCATCAATGGCGCTTTCCAGCGACAGGTTTTTGCTGGAGAGGGGATGCAGACGACGCGTATCGCTGTAACGACGAATTAAGGTATTACGGTCAGCATCCAGGAACAGAAGTTGTGGCGAAAAACAGTCCGGCAAACTGTTGAGTGCGGTTTCAAACACTTCCGGTGATTCCGGCATGTTGCGGACATCAATACTTACCGCAGCAGATATGTTGCGTTCGGCCAGCGAGTTCGCCAGGTCAGGCAGCAGGACGACGGGCAGGTTGTCCACGCAGTAAAACCCCATGTCTTCCAGTGCGCGTAATGCCACTGACTTTCCTGAGCCTGAACGACCGCTGACGATCATCAGCACCATTTCACAATTCCCCTCATTTAACCTGCCTGACTAGCTCTGTTCGTGATCTTCCGTGATGATCGCGTAGAGATCTTCATCGCTCTGGGCGGATCGCAGACGCCGCAGTACGGTTTTGTCTGCGAGGCGCTTGGCCACCAGAGACAACGTATGCAGATGTGTTTTACATTGATCGGCTGGCACCAGCAGGGCAAACAGCAGGTCCACAGGCTGATTATCAATGGCATCGAACGCGATGGGCTGATCAAGGCGAATAAAAACCCCTACAGCACGCAGCGTATCTTCCTCCAGCTTGCCATGCGGGATGGCAATGCCATTACCGATACCGGTACTCCCCATCCTCTCACGCGTCAGAATAGCTTCAAAAATTGTCTGATGCGGAAGGTTAAGCTGTTTAGCTGCCAGTTCGCTGATAATTTCCAGCGCCCGTTTTTTGCTTTGGCAATGTACACCATTACGGGTACATGAGACGCTCAGCACGGAGCCCAGTTCCAGTTTCAAATCATTGTTCATCATAGTTTCACTTAACTTTTCACTGCCGCAGGCAAGTCACTCTTCTCCCTGGTTCGAAGTAAGAGATTAACATGACGTATTGATTAACGGCTCATATCCCCGGAAGAATACGAGCCGATACTGCTTTCAGCTTAACCTTAAAAGGGGTCATTGCTGAAAAACCATCAATGCATGGTGAATTTAGTGTTGTTTGAGCTTGTCTTTATGTTTATTTAACTGGCGAGTCAGCTTGTCGATCAGCCCATCAATCGCCGCGTACATATCTTTATCTTCCGAGGTGGCGTGCAGCTCCCCGCCGTTCACATGCAGCGTAGCATCTGCAATCTGTGTCACTTTCTCCACTTTCAACACAATATAGACCTGATTAATGCGATCAAAATAATGTTCCAGTTTGGCAAACTTTTCAGTCAAAAATTCGCGCAGTGGTTCGGTGATTTCAACGTGTTGTCCAGTGATATTGAGCTGCATAGTGTCTTCCTTCTCAGTTCGTTCAGACCAGCTGTTTGCGCTGATTTGATGGCGGGATGGATAAAGACTCTCGGTATTTTGCCACAGTGCGCCTTGCGACCATAATTCCCTGTTCGGAAAGCATGGAGGTCAGCTTGCTGTCGCTGAGTGGTTTGACGGGATTCTCCGCCGAGATTAACTTTTTCACCAGCGCACGGATAGCCGTGGATGAGGCTTCGCCTCCGCCCTCGGTGTTGACGTGACTGGAGAAAAAATACTTCAGTTCAAAGATGCCCCGTGGGCTGTGCAGATATTTCTGGGTGGTCACACGGGAAATCGTCGATTCATGCATTTCAACGGCACTGGCGATATCCGCAAGCACCATGGGACGCATATGCTCTTCACCTTGCTCAAAAAAAGCCTGCTGCTGTTCAACGATGCAGCGCGTGACTTTCAGCAGCGTATCGTTACGACTTTCCAGACTTTTTATCAGCCATTTCGCTTCCTGCAGATTACTGCGGATAAACTGCGAATCACTGTCGCTGCGTGAGCTGGAACCTAACGATGCATAGTGCTGGTTGATTTTCAGGCGCGGCACGCTATCTGCATTCAGTTCAACCGTCCAGCGGTTGCTGACTTTGCGGACCAGCACATCAGGGATGACATACTCGGGTTCCTGAGTATTAATCGACTGCCCTGGACGCGGGTCAAGGGTCTGAATTACCTGCATCGCACCTTTTAGCACCTCTTCCTTAAGGCGGGTGACGCGCATCAGACTCCGAAAATCATGATTCGCCAGCAGGTCGAGATGGTCGCTGACAATCAGGCGAGCCTCTTTCAGCAGGGGAAAGTCGGCAGAAAACTGTGAAAGCTGAACCAGCAGACAGTCGCGTAAATCACGCGCACAAACGCCAATCGGATCAAAGCGCTGTACACGTTTCAGCACCGCTTCCACTTCGTCGATAGTCAGGTCGTCGCTGCCCATGCTTTCCAGAATTTCTTCCAGCGAGGCCGTCAGATACCCCGTATCGTCCACCGCATCCACAATCGAGGTGGCGATCGCCCGGTCGGTGTCGGTGAACGGCGTCAGTTCCACCTGCCACATCAGATAATCCTGCAGCGTCTGGGTAGTTTCACCCTGATAGACGGGCAGTTCATCATCGTGATAATCCGTCCCGGTACCGGAGGGGGTCCCTGCGGTATAAATTTCGTCCCAGGTGGCGTCCAGCGGCAGTTCTTCAGGCATGTCCTTCTGTTCCAGCGCTTCCCGGGTATCCAGCGCTTCAGTTTCCTGATATTCGCGGGTATCGACTTCTTCATGAATGTCGGTTTGTTCAAGCAACGGGTTACTTTCCAGCGCCAGCTGAATTTCCTGCTGTAGTTCAAGCGTAGAGAGTTGCAGCAGGCGAATGGCCTGCTGCAACTGTGGCGTCATGGCAAGCTGTTGACTCAGCCTGAGTTGTAAACCTTGCTTCATGTTCAGAGTCTTAATTCCCCAGAAAACCTACCGAATGCAAACACCTTATCAGAGTCTGAACTCTTCGCCCAAATAGACACGCTTAACTTGTTCATCGGCCAGGATCGCTTCCGGGGTGCCGTGGGCGATAAGATGCCCCTGGCTGACGATATAGGCACGCTCACAGACGGCAAGCGTCTCACGGACGTTGTGGTCGGTGATCAGAACCCCCAGGCCACTGTCGCGCAGATGTTCAATGATCTTCTTGATATCAATGACGGAAATCGGATCAACACCCGCAAAGGGCTCATCCAACAGGATGAACTTCGGATTGGCGGCCAGTGCGCGGGCAATCTCTACGCGGCGACGTTCACCGCCGGAAAGTGCCTGGCCCAGGCTGTCACGCAGATGCGCGATATGAAACTCTTCCAGCAGTTCATTCGCGCGGTCTTCGCGCTGTTCGCTGGTAAGATCTTCACGGATCTGCAGTACCGCCATCAGGTTATCAAACACGCTCAGACGACGGAAAATAGACGCTTCCTGTGGCAAATAGCCAATACCCCGACGCGCGCGCGCGTGCAGCGGCAGAATGCTGATATCTTCATCATCAATGATAATGCGGCCGGCATCACGAGGGACAATGCCTACGACCATATAAAACGTCGTGGTTTTACCCGCGCCGTTCGGGCCAAGCAGACCCACGATTTCGCCAGACTTGACCTGCAGGCTGACATCTTCAACCACGCGACGGCCTTTGTATGCCTTCGCCAGGTTTTCCGCAATTAAGGTTGCCATGTTCGTTAGTTACTCTTTTTCTGACCGTTTGACGGTGTGCCTTTGTCCTGCAGCTGTGACGGCACCAGTACGGTAGTGACACGTTTGCCGGAGCTGCCGAAGGCCTGCATTTTTTGCTCTTTCACCAGATAGGTGATGCGGTCGCCTTTGACGTTGCTGTCCAGCTGTTCCAGGTAAGCATTGCCTGTTAATTCCACCAGGTCTTTTGCCAGTTCGTAATGCATTTTTTGCGCATGGCCCTGTACGGGTTTTCCGCTGTCCTGCATCTGGTAAAAGGTCGCCGGGTTGCCGTAGGCATCCACGATGGTTTTATTGCTGTCGCCGCCCGGACGGGTTACCACGACTTTATCCGCCGTAATTTTGATGGTTCCCTGGGTCACAATGACTTTACCGGTAAAGGTGGCCACATTGCCCTGCATATCCAGCGCCTGATTTTCCGAGTCAACGTTGACCGGTTTCTCTGAGTCACCGGTCAGGGCAAAAGCCGGAACGCTCGCCGCGAACAGGAGGGTAGCAGTCAGTAATTTAAGGCTTTTGTTCATTTTGAATTTCATAAGATGTTTTGACCTTTTCAATCAACTCGGCAGTTTTCTTCCGTAAATTTCCACGCATCTTCATACCTGTAGAGTTAAAGCTGCGGCCATAAAGCGTGACCTGATCGTCAGAGGTAACATCCTGCGTCGTCAGGTTGATCTGAGCGTTATCGGTTTTGATACGCTCAAGCTGTGCGTCTTTTGTCAGGCTGTTTACTTCCACATGACCATAAAGATACAACATGCGATCGTTCGTCAGTTTGGCCTTATCCCCCCGTACCGACCAGGTGGGAACCTTATTTTCGTCGTAGGTCGTCATTACCGGGTTATCGAACCAGCTCACTGCGTCGGCTGAAAAATAGGTAACTTTGTCAGAGACCAGCTTATAGCTCAGTGCCCCCGCAGGGTTATAAACGACCGTATGTGAATTATCGCTCATATAGGTCGGTTCATTGTTGTCATTCTTTACCGCGTCGTCATTGTCATCCGTCGCGGTCAGATTCCAGCCAATCAGCACAATGGCGATCAGCGCCAGAATCATCGTTATCCAGCGTCTCGTTTTACTCATACCGACTGCCCTTTGGCCTCATCAAACTTACCCTGTGCAATCAACAGGAGATCGCAAATTTCCCGTACTGCGCCACGGCCACCCGCAATCCGCGTCACATAATCGGCGCGTGGAAGTAAAACGGGATGGGCGTCAGCAACGGTTACGCTCAGGCCGACCTCGGCCATAACCGGCCAGTCAATCAGGTCATCGCCAATATAGGCAACCTGCTCTGCATTGAGTGACAGTGTATCCAGAAGTTCACGGAAGGCCAAAAGCTTATCCGTCTGTCCCTGGTAAAGATGAGTAATCCCCAGTGTGGCACAGCGATCTTCCAGCAGTTTGGCTTTACGGCCGGTAATAATCGCAACCTCAATATCGCTGGTTAGCAGGCAGCGAATGCCATAGCCATCGCGAACATTGAAGGCCTTCAGCTCTTCACCACTGTTGCCCTGGTAAATGATGCCGTCCGACATTACACCGTCCACATCGCAGATCAGCAATTTAATCTTCTGCGCGCGGGAAATGACCTGCTGGCTAACCGGGCCGTAGCAGGTCTCTACGGTGGCTGATGAATCACGCATTGCTCTCGACTTCCTTTGTTAAACGACGCCAGCCCGCAGCATGTCATGCATATGCACCACGCCCAGCAGTGTGTCGCCATCGGCGACCATGACACAGGTAATATTCTTACTCTGCATCAGATTCAATGCATCGACAGCCAGCGTATTGGGCCGGACGCGGATACCGCCCGGCGTCATGACACTTTCAATGCCAGCGTGCTGGATATCGATGCCCATATCAAATACGCGGCGTAAATCCCCGTCGGTAAAAATGCCTTCGATTTTCATTAAATCGTTGCAGATGACCGTCATTCCCATATTTTTACGCGTTATTTCCAGCAATGCATCCCGCAGTGAGGCATCGCGGCTTACGTGCGGCATTTCGCTACCGGAGTGCATAATATCATCAACGCGCAGCAGCAGTTTACGCCCCAGCGCACCGCCAGGGTGGGAGAGTGCGAAATCTTCCGGCGTAAAGCCCCGTGCTTTCAACAGTGCGACGGCCAGGGCATCGCCCATCACCAGGGTTGCCGTCGTGCTGGTGGTCGGAGCCAGCCCCAGCGGACAGGCTTCCTGCGGCACTTTAACACAGAGATGCACATCCGCTGCGCGGCCCATTGCACTTTCCGGCCGCCCTGTCATGCAGATCAGCGTAACCCGCAGGCGTTTCAGCACCGGAATCAGTGCCAGGACTTCAGAGGATTCACCGGAGTTGGATATCGCGATCACCACGTCACTGGCGCTCACCATGCCGAGATCGCCATGGCTGGCTTCCGCAGGATGAACAAAGAAAGCCGGGCTGCCGGTGCTGGCAAAGGTGGCAGCGATCTTTTTCCCTACATGCCCGGATTTACCCATCCCCATCACTACCACTTTACCTGAACAGTGATAGATCAGTTCGCAGGCGCGGGTGAAGTCGTCATTGATGTACTGGTCGAGCTGCTCCAGCCCTTCACGTTCAATTCGCAGTACTTCTTTCCCGGCCTGTTGAAAGTCAAAGTCGGGATGGGCAGTGATATGCACCATAATTTTCCAGTCCTTTTACCAGAAGGTCACTGAGGGGAAGCCGTAAAGCATCCCTACCCAGACGATAAATCCGCACAGCAACAACGCGCCAGCCAGCCGACCAATGCGGCGACTGCGCTGCAAACAGATCAGAGTAAAGATGGCACTGACACCGAGCATTACCCAATAGTCACGGGCAAAGATAGCGGGGTCGAGTGTACCGGGGTGGATCAGCGCCGGGAGACCCAGCACAATCGCGGTATTATAGATGTTAGAACCAATCAGATTACCGATGGCGATATCATCTTCGCCTTTTAATGCGCCGGCGATGACGGTGGCCAGTTCAGGCAGGCTGGTGCCTACCGAAATGATCGTCAGACCAATGACCAGTTCACTGACGCCAAAATAGTCAGCGATGACCGTGGCGTTGTCGATCACCATCCGCGTGGACATTGGCAGCACAATCAGCGCGACCGCCAGCCACAGGAAGGCGACGGTATTACCGACTTCGTCGCGGGGCAGTTCAGCCAGTTGCTCACGCGTCAGCGAATCGTTGTTGTCGCGTTCAGCCCGGCGGGCAATTTTGATGATGAACCAGAGATAGAGTGCCGCGATAGCGATCAGGGCCAGGCCATCGTTACGGCTCAGTTCATTATCGAACAGCGTCACGCCGCACAGCAGGGTGACCAGCAGCATCAGCGGCAGTTCACGGCGCACCAGGTTCGAATGCACGCTTAAGGGATGGAGGAGTGCCGCGCCTCCCAATATCAACAAAATATTGGTAATATTCGACCCCATCGCGGTCCCCACTGCGATATCCATCTGTCCGTGCGAGGCGGCAGAGAAAGAGACGATCAATTCAGGCAGTGAAGTTCCGATCCCCACGACCGTCATCCCGATGATCAGCGGCGGGATGCCGACAGAACGACATAAGATGGCGGCGCTAAACACCAGACGATCGGCTCCATAAACCAGTAAGACTAAACCGATAATCAGTAGTGCTGTAGCGACGAGCATGAAGTGTCCTTTTAGTGAGGTAATATCGTCAAAGACGGGTAGCGGCAATGAAATCAGGCAAGGTTATTTTAGTGGCCATGATTTTGACGATCTCAGGACAAAAAGTAAAACTTATGGCAGCTTTAGCTACGCAACAGAGGTAAGTTTCTGTAAAAATGCCCGGTCCGAGGGTTAATACGTTACCATCGGGAGTAAATTAATCGTCTTAGAATAGAGGTCGAGGTAACTATGAGCCAGACGGAGATGAATCTGGTGGATGTCCAGGGGGTGAGTTTTTCCCGTGGCAACCGGCTGATTTTCGATAACATCTCGCTTACGGTGCCCAAAGGAAAAGTTACCGCTATCATGGGGCCATCCGGCATTGGTAAAACCACGTTACTGCGGCTTATTGGGGGGCAAATCCCGCCCGATAGTGGCCAGATCTGGTTTAACGGTGAGAATATCCCGACGCTTTCCCGTTCGCGGCTTTATGAGGCGCGAAAAAAAATGAGTATGCTGTTCCAGTCTGGGGCCTTATTTACCGATTTAACGGTGTTTGACAACGTGGCATGGCCGTTACGGGAACACTCCAGGTTACCGCTGCCGTTATTGAACAGCACGGTGATGATGAAACTGGAGGCCGTTGGGTTACGGGGGGCGGCGAACCTCAAGCCCTCTGAACTTTCAGGCGGTATGGCGCGGCGTGCTGCGCTGGCGCGGGCTATCGCGCTGGAACCCGATCTCATCATGTTCGACGAACCGTTTGTGGGGCAGGATCCCATTACTATGGGCGTGCTGGTCAAATTAATCGATGAGCTGAATCACGCTTTAGGCGTCACCTGTATTGTGGTGTCTCACGACGTACCTGAAGTGCTCAGTATTGCTGACTACGCGTATATCATTGCCGATCAAAAAGTGATTGCGCAGGGCACCGCGCCTGAATTACGTGAAAATAACGATGCCCGTGTTCGACAGTTTATTGATGGCATTGCCGATGGGCCAGTGCCGTTCCGCTTCCCGGCAGGGGATTATCTGCAAGACTTGGTCGGCTCAGGGAGGGGGAAAGAGTGATGTTTATACGCGCACTGGCATCACTGGGGCGACAAGGGATTAACACCTGTGCCTCCTTCGGCCGCGCAGGATTAATGTTATTCCATGCGTTATTTGGCATTCCCCGCTTTCGTAAACATACGCCGTTGCTGATAAAACAGTTATACAGCGTTGGTGTGCTGTCGTTACTGATTGTCGTGGTGTCAGGATTGTTCATCGGGATGGTGCTGGGGCTGCAAGGCTATCTGGTGTTGAAAACCTACAGCGCCGAAACCAGCCTGGGAATGATGGTGGCGATATCCCTGCTACGCGAACTGGGGCCCGTGGTCACCGCGCTGCTGTTTGCCGGACGCGCCGGATCGGCGTTGACCGCTGAAATTGGTTTGATGAAGGCCACCGAACAGCTTTCCAGTATGGAAATGATGGCCGTTGACCCCTTGCGTCGCATCATCTCGCCGCGTTTCTGGGCCGGGGTGATCAGTATGCCGCTGCTGACCCTGATTTTTGTCGCGGTAGGCATTCTGGGCGGTGGGCTGGTGGGGGTGAGCTGGAAGGGGATCGATCCCGGGTTCTTCTGGTCAGCGATGCAGAATGCGGTCGATCTGCGTACCGATATTATTAACTGCGTGATCAAAAGTGCCGTGTTCGCGGTGACCGTGACCTGGATTGCGCTGTTTAACGGCTATGACGCCATTCCGACCTCTGAAGGGATCAGTCGGGCAACGACGCGTACCGTAGTACATGCTTCACTGGCTGTGCTCGGTCTGGATTTTGTGCTTACGGCACTGATGTTTGGGAACTGATTCGATGCAAACGAAAAAAAGCGAAATTTGGGTAGGTGCCTTTTTAATGCTGGCGCTGTGCGCGATTATTTTTCTCTGTCTGCGCGTGGCTGACCTTAAATCACTTGGTAATGAGCCCACCTGGAAGCTCTATGCGACTTTCGATAATATCGGTGGGCTGAAAGCCGGTTCACCGGTGAAAGTGGGGGGGGTGGTGATCGGTCGTGTGGTGGATATCAGTCTCGATCCGAAAAATTACTCACCCAAAGTCACCATGGATATTGAAGATAAGTACAACAATATTCCTGATACCAGTTCACTCGCGGTGCGAACGTCCGGTCTTTTGGGTGAGCAATATCTTGCCATGAATATCGGTTTTGACGACCCGGAAATGGGCACTGCTACACTGAAAGATGGCGGTACCATTCAGGACACGAAATCCGCCATGGTACTGGAAGATCTGATAGGTCAGTTCCTGTACAAAAGTGGCAGTGGTGATGATAAAGACAAAAATGCAGCTGCATCTGACGAACAGCCAGCTTCAGAGCCTGCACCGGCAGCGAACAATTCAGGAGAGGTCAAATAATGTTTAAACGTTTACTGATGGTTGCGATGCTGATCGTCGCACCACTGGCGGCAAATGCAGCGGCGGATCAAACCGACCCCTATAAATTAATGGGTGAGGCTGCGGAAAAAACCTTTACGCGCCTTAAAACGGAACAACCTAAAATCAAGCAGGATCCGAACTATCTGCGTCAGATCGTTCGTGAAGAACTGTTGCCGTATGTGCAGATTAAATATGCTGGTGCGCTGGTGCTGGGCCGCTACTACAAAGAGGCTACGCCTGCACAGCGTGAGGCTTATTTCAAAGCCTTCGGTGATTACCTGGCCCAGGCATACGGTCAGGCACTGGCCATGTATAACGGACAGACTTACCAGATCGCCCCCGCGCAGCCCCTGGGCGATGCCAATATTATTGCCATTCGTGTCACCATCATCGACCCGAACGGGCGTCCACCGGTCCGTCTGGACTTCCAGTGGCGTAAAAACAGTGTGAGCAACCACTGGCAGGCGTACGACATGATCGCTGAAGGCGTCAGCATGATCACCACGAAACAGAATGAGTGGAGTGATATCCTGCGCAAGAAAGGCATTGATGGATTAACAGAACAGCTGAAATCCTATGCTAACCAGCCGATTACTCTTAATAAGCAGTCGTAATGAGCGATCAACTGCGTTGGGAGGTGGAGTCGGATATTCTGCGCCTCTCGGGAGAACTGGAGCGCGAAACGCTGTTACCCCTCTGGCAACAGCGTGATGCGGTGATGCAGTGGGTTGAGACGATTGATGTCTCCGGACTGGAGCGCGTTGACTCTGGTGGGCTGGCTTTGCTGGTCCACCTGCGGCAGATTGCCATACAGCGGGGACGGGTTCCCCGGTTTACCGGCATTACCGACAAGCTCCGTTCGTTGATCACGCTGTACAACTTGCAGAAAATTATCCCGGGCAGTGAGTAAATCACTGCCGCAGGTGTTTCCCGCCAGACCTCAGCGGAACTTCATGAGTTTGCTCATTTTTCCTTCAGGAACCGGCTCCCCGGTTCCTTCCTCCCTGTACTGTCTGAGTGGTTATCCCATCCCGTTTACACTTTTTCTCTTACCGCAGGCATTTTTTGCTTGTTTAAGAGTGGGGCGGATTCCACTAAGATGTGTGCCTGTTTAATATCAAGTGAATTTGAAAACATCATGGAAAATAGTGAAATTCAGTCCGTGCTGATGGGCGCGTTACCGCTGCAGGAAGTCCACGTAACGGGTGATGGCAGCCATTTCCAGGTTATCGCCGTGGGTGAGCTGTTTGGTGAGTTGAGCCGCGTTAAGAAACAGCAGACGGTTTACGCCCCCCTGATGGCATATATTGCGGATAATCGCATTCATGCGGTATCCATCAAGACTTACACCCCTGAAGAGTGGGCGCGCGACCGTAAGCTAAACGGTTTCTAAGCTGTGCAGAGTATGTCTCGCCTCGCGGGGTGAGCGTCTGTGCAGCAGATTTTTTGACTGACAACAGAGAGCAGTTGCAATGGATAAATTTCGTGTACAGGGTCCGACCCGACTGAGTGGTGAAGTCACAATCTCCGGCGCTAAAAATGCCGCATTGCCGATCCTGTTCGCTGCTTTGCTGGCTGAAGAGCCGGTAGAGATTCAGAATGTCCCGAAACTGAAAGACATCGATACCACCATGAAACTGCTCAGTCAGTTGGGTGTGAAAGCGGAACGCAATGGTTCCGTGCATCTGGATGCCAGTGACGTCAATATTTTCTGTGCGCCTTATGACCTGGTGAAAACCATGCGGGCTTCTATCTGGGCTCTGGGGCCGCTGGTGGCACGTTTTGGTCAGGGACAGGTATCACTGCCTGGTGGTTGTGCGATCGGTGCCCGTCCGGTCGATCTGCATATTACCGGTCTGGAACAGCTTGGCGCAGAGATTAAGCTGGAAGAGGGCTATGTGAAGGCCTCCGTCGATGGCCGCCTGAAAGGGGCACATATCGTGATGGATAAGGTCAGCGTTGGCGCGACGGTGACCATCATGAGTGCCGCGACGCTGGCAACCGGTACCACGATTATTGAGAACGCCGCGCGTGAGCCGGAAATCGTCGATACCGCCAACTTCCTCAACACCCTGGGAGCCAAAATCACTGGCGCAGGCAGCGATCGCATTACCATTGAGGGCGTAGAGCGCCTGGGCGGTGGTGTCTATCGCGTGTTGCCTGACCGCATTGAAACCGGTACGTTCCTGGTGGCCGCTGCCATTTCCGGCGGCAAGGTTGTCTGCCGTGCGGCCCAGCCAGATACACTGGATGCGGTACTGGCCAAACTGCGCGAAGCGGGCGCCGAAATCGAAGTGGGCAGCGACTGGATCAGTCTGGACATGCACGGTAAACGGCCTAAAGCGGTTAACCTGCGCACGGCACCTCATCCTGGCTTCCCCACCGATATGCAGGCGCAGTTCAGCCTGTTGAATCTGGTGGCGGAAGGGACGGGAGTGATCACGGAAACCATCTTCGAAAACCGATTCATGCATGTACCTGAACTGGTTCGCATGGGCGCTCACGGTGAGATTGAAAGCAACACGCTGATTTGCCATGGCGTAGAGAAACTGTCCGGTGCCCAGGTGATGGCGACCGATCTCCGTGCCTCAGCCAGTCTGGTGCTGGCAGGTTGTATTGCGGAAGGCACGACCGTGGTCGACCGTATTTACCATATTGACCGGGGATATGAGCATATCGAAGACAAGCTGATTGCTCTCGGGGCCAATATTCAGCGCGTCAGCGGCGAAGAGTAACTTTTTCTGCCATGAAACGAGGGCCGGTAGCGAATACCGGCCCTTTTTTTATCCTCGCATCAGTTTTTTACGATCGATAAGTTGGTGCGTTACCGGGTCGTAATAGCGGCTGGGCCAGATCTCTGCGGGGTGTACGTTCAGCGCATCAGCGATTATCCATTCCCCTTTCGGCCACGGACGACACAGCGTATTCGCGAGCGTTGAAGAGCTTAAGCCCGCCAGTCGCGACTGAGCCGCCAGGGTGGTGCCTTTTTTGCGTAGCGCGGCGATGATATCGGCAGGATGCCAGTCTTGTGGGGTTTGTTTCATGTGCTTATCCTCCATGTGCACTTTTCTCAGACGGTGGCAGCATGTTGCCAGTGCCAGCCTGTTGTCGGTATTTCCTGGTAAACCGACGGGTTATAATTTGCTATAACAGGATTTTTTTAGCAAGTTCTTTCCATTAAGTTCCAGTTAATTTTGAATGTAAGATGCTTTTTTGCGTAACGCTACGCAAAACAGGGAGCTCTTTAACAAGATGATTTCAGCCAGACGGGGGAGAGAGACGATTTCTGGACAGGCCAGGACAGATAAAAAAAGGAAAGCGCGGCCTGCCGCACTTTCCTCATTGTATCAGTGGTTAAAACTCGCGCTGAACGGACATATGTGCAATCGCTTCGAGCGCACTGCGCCACGGTGATTCAGGCAGGATTTTTAGCGCGGCAATGGCTTTATCCGCCTCCTGCTCTGCCGCACTCCGCGTCCATTCCAGTGAGCCACACTGGCGCATCGCTTCCAGAACGGGTTCCAGTAAATGACGACCGTTACCGTCTTCGATAGCAGAACGGATCAGGCTGGCCTGTTCCGGCGTTCCGTTACGCATGGCGTGAAGCAGAGGCAGGGTCGGTTTCCCTTCACTCAGGTCATCACCGACATTTTTACCCAGCGTTTTGCCATCGGCGCTGTAATCCAGCAGATCGTCAATAAGCTGGAATGCTGTGCCAATGAAACGGCCGTAATCCTGCAATGCCTGCTCCTGAGCTTCGCTGGCACCCGCCAGAATGGCAGATGACTGCGCTGCCGCTTCGAACAGACGTGCGGTTTTGCTGTAAATGACCCGCATGTAGCTCTCTTCCGTGATATCCGGGTCGTTGCAGTTCATCAACTGCAGAACTTCGCCTTCTGCAATCACGTTGACCGCTTCCGACATCAGTGCCAGCACTCTCAGCGAGCCGAGGCTGGTCATCATCTGGAAGGCGCGCGTGTAGATAAAGTCACCAACCAGCACGCTGGCAGCGTTGCCAAAAGCCGCGTTAGCGGTGGCTTTACCGCGACGCATATCTGACTCGTCCACGACGTCATCGTGCAGGAGCGTCGCGGTGTGAATAAATTCAATCAGTGCCGCGACCGTGATGTGCTGTTTACCGTCATAATTATTGATGGCGCGGGCTGCAAGCACCGCGATCATCGGACGAATGCGCTTACCTCCGCCGCTGATAATGTAATAGCCCAGCTGATTGATGAGGGATACATCCGAGTTCAGCTGGTCGAGTATTGTCGCATTGACGTCCGCCATATCTTGCGCGGTGAGTTCGTTTATCTGTTCTAAGTTCATCAGTCTGTTCAGCTATCGCTCAGTTCGCTGCTATGATAAGCGCCTTTACCCGTGCCGGTGGCATGAAATGTATGACAGATTGTACTGCAAAAACGCGGCGGTGAAACGCCCCCATTCATGTTGCGTTTTTTTTCTGCAATACAGCGCAACAGACACTTGTCTTTACCGAGGAAGTTGCGTAGAATTCGCGCCCTATTGTGAATATTTATAGCGCAGCCTGAAATCAAAGAAGGCAAGCGCGAGAGCGGAGTTTATATGTACGCTGTTTTCCAAAGTGGTGGTAAACAACACCGAGTAAGCGAAGGCCAGACCATTCGCCTGGAAAAGCTGGACATCGCAACCGGCGAAGTCGTTGAATTCGACCAGGTTCTGATGATTGCCAATGGCGAAGACGTTCAAATCGGCGCGCCTTTAGTTTCAGGCGGCGTGATCAAAGCGGAAATCGTAGCTCACGGTCGTGGCGACAAAATCAAGATTGTTAAGTTCCGTCGCCGTAAGCATTACCGTAAGCAGCAGGGTCACCGTCAGTGGTTCACTGATGTGAAGATCACTGGCATCAGCGCATAACAGGAGATCTGAAAAATGGCACATAAGAAAGCTGGTGGCTCGACCCGTAACGGTCGCGACTCCAATGCAAAACGTCTGGGCGTAAAACGTTTCGGCGGCGAATCTGTACTGGCTGGTAGCATCATCGTTCGTCAGCGTGGCACTAAATTCCACGCGGGCACCAACGTAGGCTGCGGTCGTGACCACACCCTGTTTGCTACTGCAAACGGCAAGGTCCAATTCGAAGTTAAAGGCCCGAACAACCGTAAGTACATCAGCATCGTTGCTGAGTAATTAGGTTTTCGTGCCGCGGAACGGCTTTCACGTCGTTCACTGCTGCGAAAAGAGAAGCCCCGCACTAGACTGCGGGGCTTTTTACATTCTGTCAGGGAACACCGATGTCAGCGATCAAACAGCAGGCAGGAATGGGCATTGCGCTTGCGCTGGTGACCGCTATGAGCTGGGGTTCATTACCGATTGCCATGAAAGTGGTGCTGCAGGTAATGGATCCGTTCACCGTCGTGTTCTACCGCTTTTCCTTTGCTGCTTTAGGCCTGGGCACGATCCTGGCGCTGAAGCGACAGCTGCCGCCGCGTGATTTTTTTCGACATCCGCGCTGGCTGGTGTGGATTGTCGTTGCCACCGCCGGACTGGTGGGTAACTTCGTGTTGTTTGGCTCTTCGTTGCAGTATCTCAGCCCTACAGCCTCACAGGTGATCGCCCAACTGGCTCCGCCAGGCATGATGCTGGCCAGCGTCTTTATCCTGAAAGAGAAGATGCGGGGCAGCCAGGTGATTGGCGTAGCCATGCTACTCTGCGGACTGGTAATGTTTTTTAATACCAGCCTGGTAGAAATCTTTACCCGCCTGACCGATTACACCTGGGGTGTGATCCTCGGCATCAGTGCGGCGCTGGTCTGGGTCATCTATGGTGTGACGCAAAAAATATTACTGCGTCGACTGGGCTCGCAGCAGATCCTGTTTTTGCTGTACACTTTATGTGCAGTGACGTTATTGCCTTTGGCTCATCTTGAACTGATAGGGCAATTAGATAGCTGGCAACTGGGCTGTCTGATTTTTTGTGTGCTCAATACCCTCGTGGGATATGGCGCACTGGCGGAAGCCTACGCACGCTGGCAGGCGGCGCAGGTCAGCGCAATTGTGACGCTGACGCCACTGTTTACTCTGCTGTTTTCAGAATTTTTATCGCTTGGCTGGCCCGACTTTTTTGCGATTCCGCAGCTCAATACCTTAGGGTTTGTCGGCGCAATTGTTGTGGTGTCAGGCGCCATGTTTTCCGCAATTGGTCATCGCTTATGGCCACGGCGGAGCAATCCCGTACCGGTGCCATCTGCATCGGGCCACGGGCGTATGAGTGACGGAGAAGTAAAATGAAGTTTGTTGATGAAGCGACGATTCTGGTAGTGGCTGGCGATGGCGGTAATGGCTGCGTGAGCTTCCGTCGTGAGAAATATATTCCGCGCGGTGGCCCGGACGGCGGTGATGGTGGTGATGGCGGCGATGTCTATATGCAGGCCGATGAAAACCTCAATACCCTGATCGATTACCGCTTTGAAAAATCCTTCCGTGCGGAACGCGGGCAGAACGGTCAGAGCCGTGACTGTACCGGTAAGCGTGGTGTCGATATCGTGGTCAAGGTGCCTGTCGGAACCCGTATTATTGACCAGGGCACCGGTGAAACCCTTGGCGATATGACGCACCATCAGCAAAAGATGATGGTCGCAAAAGGCGGCTGGCACGGTCTGGGTAACACCCGTTTCAAGTCATCCGTAAACCGTACCCCTCGCCAGAAAACCATGGGTACGCCGGGCGAAAAGCGCGATCTGCAGCTGGAGCTGATGCTGCTGGCCGATGTCGGTATGCTCGGTCTTCCCAACGCGGGTAAATCGACCTTTATCCGTGCGGTTTCCGCGGCCAAGCCAAAAGTGGCTGACTATCCGTTTACTACCCTGGTGCCAAGCCTTGGCGTAGTGCGTATGGACAGCGAGCAGAGCTTCGTCGTGGCCGATATTCCAGGGTTGATTGAAGGCGCTTCGGACGGTGCCGGTCTGGGGATCCGTTTCCTGAAGCACCTTGAGCGTTGCCGCGTGCTGCTGCACACCATTGACCTTGCTCCGATTGATGAAAGCGATCCGATTGAGAACGCGCGCATTATCCTGGGTGAACTGGAAAAATACAGCGATAAGCTGTTCCAGAAGCCACGCTGGCTGGTATTTAACAAGGTTGATCTGCTGGATCAGGAAGAAGCGGAAGCGCGGGCTAAAGCGATTGCTGATGCTTTAGGCTGGACGGAGAAATATTATCTGATCTCGGCGGCTAACCGCTCTGGTGTTAACGCGCTGTGCTGGGATCTGATGTCCTTTATCAATGCCAACCCGAAAGAAGCCGAACTGGAAGCGAAACAGCCAGAGAAAGTGGAATTCATGTGGGATGACTATCACCGTCAGCAACTGGAAGAGACACAGCCTGAAGTTGAAGACGAAGATGATGACTGGGATGACGACTGGGACGAAGACGACGAAGAAGGTGTCGAAACGGTCTATCAGCGTTAATCGACGCGAAAAAACGGGATGCCTCTGGCGTCCCGTTTTACTTTTCGGCGTACAGAATCAGCCAATGATGGCGGTGGTGAGCCGGGCCATACAGCATAGCTGATCCTGACCGTTAACGATCTCAATCTGCCACACCTGATTCAGGCTGCCGCGATGCAGCGCGCGACAGATACCGCGAACCGTTCCGCTGTAAACCGCGCGCAGATGGCTGGCACTGACTTCAATCCCGACTACGTTCTGTCCCGGTTGCGAACAGAGCCATCCCGCCATGGATCCCAGCGATTCTGCCAGCGCGACAGAAGCACCACCGTGCAGCAGTCCAAAAGGCTGCTGTGTCCGGGCATCCATCGGCATGGTGGCTTCAAGCCAGTCCGCTTCCAGACGGGTAAAGACCATTCCCAGACCTGCAATAAGAGTACCTTCAGCCATCTTATTCAGTTCTGCCAGGCTGCTTTGCCGTTTCCACATATCAGGCACCGAGGGTCGCTCCGCCATCAACAACAATATCCTGCATCACTATATGGCTGGCGCTGTCTGACGCCAGGAACAGTACCGTACTGGCAATTTCCTGTGGCTGAGCGATTTTTTGCAACGGAATGCCCAGTTTGTACTGATCGGGGTAGCCTGCAATCATCTGCTGTTCGTCTTCCGGCTTATGCCACAGGCTTCGCTGCATCGCGGTGTCTGTTGAACCCGGTGATACGATATTACAACGTACGCCAAACGGGGCCATTTCCAGCCCGACGGTGAGGCAAAGGCTGCGCAGAGCGGCCTTCGACGCACCATAGGCTGACATTCCAATACGCGGGGCATGGGCAGCATTTGAAGCGATGGTAACAATCGCCCCGGCACGCTGCTGACGGAACAGCGGCAGCGTTTGCTGGAACAGGTTAAACGCACCGCCAGCGTTGACTGCCAGGCACGCCTGCCAGTCTTCCACCGTCAGTTCATCGGTCGTGCCGGTGCGTAAAATCCCGGCGGCATTCACCAGCACATCCAGGTGCGGCGTTTCAGCCAGCAGACGCTGACAGACCTCTTTTACCTGGCCGGCATCGGCAACGTCGACAATGGCGCAGCGGAACGGGTAATCGCCCTGCGTAAACTGCCGATCCAAACCCACTACGGAGGCACCCGCAGCAACAAACGCCAGCGCGGTATGATAGCCAATACCCTGACCTGCACCGGTCACCCACACCTGTCTGCCGCTGAAATCAAAGCCACATGACATTACGCGCTCTCCCGTGAAAGCAGTGCCCACCAGCCGTCAATACTGGGGTTCTTTGCCAGCGCGATAAAGTCGATATCGCTGTGCGCCTGGCGCCAGCGGGCGGCCAAAGCCATCATGCGTACGGAGTCCAGTCCGTAGTCCACCAGGTTCTCACTGTCTTCGATGTCTTCACTGTCATCATCCAGCAGCGGTATCACCACGGCGCGTAACTGTGCTTTGCTTTGTGGCAGTGGCAGCAGGGTTTCTGTCATGACGACGCGGCCGCTGCGGCCAGCGGTGTAGGTCAGCGACATCATGTGCTCTTCGCGGCTAAAGTCAGCCAGGGCATCGGCCACCATAAATGGCTTGATGTTGCGCATAAACGCATCCGTAGCGGTAGTGAGACAGCCGATATGTGCATACACACCGCAAATAATCAGCTGATCGCGTCCGCTTTCATGGAGGATCGACTCCAGGGGGGAGCGATGGAACGCGCTGTAGCGCCATTTGACCAGCACCTGGTCATCGTTGTCCGGTGCCAGGGCTGCTACCACTTTCTGCTGTTCAGGATGTCTGTTCAGTCCCGGTCCCCACATATCATTCAGCAGAGCGCGATCTTCGGCACTTTGTTCGTTCGGCTGTGCGGTGTAGAAAACCGGGATCCCCTGAGATTTGCAGTATTCACGCAGACGGGCGATGTTGGCCACCACCTGCTCGATCAGAGGGCTGCCTTCGCCCCAGAAATTGAGGAAATATTCCTGCATATCGTGGATCAGCAGTGCGGCGCGCGCTGGCTCAAATGCCCAGTTAACCTTGTTAGTCGGCAGTTCGGCTGCGGTTGGCAGCGCGTAAGAATGTAGCGTTGGGATCGCCATGATGTCTCTCCTGAAAAGTTATCCGTTTTGCTGAGTGGCCAGCTGCTGGCGCAGGCGTTTTTTGTCGACTTTCCCCACCGGGGTCAGTGGCAATGCCTCTACGCATTCAATACGATCCGGCAGTTTAAATTCGGCCACGCCCAGCTCGCGCAGGTGACGCCGGAGTACCACCGGCTTGAGCACACGACGTGCGACAATGAAGGCACAGCTTTTTTCGCCCATCAGACTGTCCTCCATTGACACCAGGGCCGCATGGATCACATCTTCGTGGCGCAGCAGCAGGTTTTCGACCTCCTCCGCGGCGATCTTCTCGCCCCCCCGGTTGATCTGATCTTTCTCACGGCCCTGCACGGTTATGTAGCCATCTTCGGCGATAGCAATCAGATCGCCGGAGCAGTAGAAGCCCTGCGCATCAAAACTGGCGGCATTATGTTCCGGGCTGTTGTAGTAACCCCGGAAGGTATAGGGACCGCGCGTCATCAGACGGCCGGTTACCCCTGGGGGCAGCGGGTGCCCCTGTTCATCGGCAACCCAGACTTCGTCATCGTCAGAAATGGGGCGGCCCTGTGTGGTGAGAATATGCGACATGTCATCATCAAGGCGGGTGTAGTTGACCAGACCTTCCGCCATACCAAAGACCTGCTGCAGTTGGCAGCCGATGTCCGTCTGAATGCGTGCCGCCAGCGATTCGCTGAGTCTTGCCCCGCCTACCTGTAGCAGGGTGAGTGAGGCCAGTGCCTGGTTACTGCCCCACTCCTGAATCGCCTGTAACCACAGGCTGACGGCCGGTGGCACCAGCGCGGCGACGTTGACCTGATGCTGTTCAATCAGCGGAAAGCAGAGGCTGGCGCTGGGATCGTTCGCCATCACCACGCAGCCGCCAGCGTAAAACACGCCGAGGGAGCCTGGTGAACTCAGGGCATAGTTGTGCGCAGCGGGCAGGGCATTCAGATAACGCGTCTGTTCGCTGAATTGACAAATTTCGACGCTGCCCCGGATGCTGTAGTAATAATCATTGTGGGTCCGCGGGATCAGCTTCGGTGTGCCGGTGCTGCCACCAGACAGCTGGAAGAAGGCAACCTCATCGGCGGCAGACGGGCGGGCAACAACGTCGCCGTTATCCTCGTCCATCATGGCTGACAGTGACAGCGCAGCACTGTTGTCATTGTGCATCGCCACCACCTTCAGTGCCGGAATGTCCTGCTGAAGCTGAGTGAGATACTCATCGCTGGCAAACAGGCTGTGCTGCCGGTCGGCAATCAACAGCGCGGGCTGGATCTGCAGCGCATAGGCGCTCAGTTCATTGCGCTGATGGCTGAACAGCGCATTCACCGGGGCGACACCTATTTTCAACAGAGCGAAAAACGTTATGTAAAACTCGGCAACATTACCCAGTTGTACCAGGGCCGTGTCACCGCACTTCAAACCCCGGCGTGATAACGAGGCGGCCAGACGATCTGACTGCTGCGCCAGATCCTGATAACGCAAGCGGCGTGCGCCATCAATAACAGCAATGGCGCTGCTGCCGGCATGGCGTTGCAGGATGTCCGTGAGCGGCAGATCCAGCCAGTAGCCTTTAGCACGATATCGGGCGGCCAGATCGTCCGGCCAGCGGGTATAAGGGATTGTCATGGCAGCACTCTTTAGTTAAGGCCAAATGCCCGTAGCATGGTGTTCAGTTTGACGCCGGTTTCCCGCCATTCTGATTCCGGGCAGGAGGCGGGCACAATGCCGGCACCGGCAAACAGGCGAACGCGATTGCCGTTGACCTTCCCGCAGCGGATGGTGACGACCCATTCGCCGTTACCCTGTTCATCGCACCAGCCGACAATGCCGCCAAACAGGCCGCGATTGAACGGTTCCAGTTCGGCAATCAGCTGCTGTGCAGTGGCATGAGGGAAGCCGCTCAGGGCCGGCGTCGGATGCAGCAGGCAAGCCAGCGAAAGCGCGGTATCGGTTTGATTGCCCGCTTCGCCTTCAATCGCCGTGCCCAGATGCCAGAGCGTTGAGGTTGTTATTAGCTCAGGAGTTGAGGGCACGGTGAGGCGTGCGCTGCGCGGCTGTAAGACATCACGCATCGCGTCTGTCACCAGCTTATGTTCGTAACGATCCTTAACCGAGGCCATCAGCTGCTCGCCGGCAAGGCGATCTTTCTGCGGATCGCTGTCGCGACGAGCAGAACCGGCCAGAGGATGGGTGTAATAGCGGTTGTCGTGCTTACGCAACAGCAGTTCCGGGCTGGCACCAAGCAGAGAGCCTCCTTCTGGCAGAGGAACATGAAAGTTATAGCTACCCGGGTTCTGCGTCATCAGCCGGGTCATCAGGTTGGCAATGTCCACTTTCTCAGCGGTAACGATGTCCATCAGTCGTGACAGCACGACCTTATCCAGCTTCCGTGCGCCGGTGGCAGCGACGGCCTGGCTCACCATCTGCATAAATGCCTGCTGCTCTGGCAGGGCAGTGCGGCGAACCACTTCAGGTAACTGGCTTTTTGGCGCCCCCATTTGCTGCAGGAATGCTTTGCCATCGAAGTACAGGCTGGATTCCGGGATAAACAGTGAAGAAGGTTGGCTGGGATCAAAAGGGATAGCTCCGACGACGATCGGTTTTTCAATCCCCTGGTGCTTCGCATCACGTAATCGCTGGCGGATTTCCTGCTGGAATTCACCTTCCAGCGATTCTCCTCCCAGGGCGGGGGCAGTGACGGTCGTAAAGCAGCCCTGCGCGACCAGACTGCGCCAGGGAGACATAAAGAAAAAGCTACTGGCGGCGGCCTGCGAGGCAAACTGTAGCGTACTGTGTGACGTTAACGATTCCATCGTGCATCCTCATTTAAATGATAAACGTAGTAAGAACCATTATCATTTGCTTTCAGCTGCAGTAAGCTACGTCGATTATCTGAGAGTGTCAATAAAGGTAAATTAATTTAGTTAGCGTAAGGAATTTTTTACACACACAGCGTTAAGTACCGCTATGCGTGAAATTGGCAGTGAAATAGCCGCCGTCACGATCCCCTATGAAAGGTAAGCATTACTGATTAAATTAGCGGCGGTGTTCGCAGGGGGGAGGGTTAATCGAGGTGAGCGGGCAGCCAGCAGCCAGCATCAAGGCCACTGCGATCGCTGCGGTTAGTCAGGCTGAGGTGGCCATGATGAATTTGAACAATACGCTGGACGATATTTAGCCCCAGCCCACTGCCACCATAGCGCTGGTCCATCCGGCGAAAAGCCTTGATCGCCTCATTTACGGCACCGGCATCAATCCCTGTGCCCTCATCACGGACGGTGGCCCGGCTGCCGGTATCATGATCTTCAAGCAGTAGCGTCACCGTGCTGCCCTCAGGGCTGTAGCGTGAGGCATTCTCCAGCAGATTACGCAGCATCAGCCTGAGGAGTACCGCATCGCCCTGTACCGTGCGCGTGGTGGTTGTGATGACTCTGAGTGTCTGCTGTCGCAGAGCCAGCAGTTCATCCATTTCCTGGCGCAGGGGATCGACGATCTGGTGCCAGTTCAGCGTCAGATAGTGACCACTGGCCAGCGCCTGGCCCGCACGGGACAGCATCAGCAGTTGTTCAATCACGTGCATCAGCTGATCGATGCGTTCAACCAGCATCGGTCCCTGTTTAACCCCCTCCTGCTCCAACAGTTCCAGGTGCAGGCGTAATCCTGCCAGCGGCGTTCTCAGTTCGTGAGCCGCATCGGCGGTAAACAGGCGCTCCTGCTGTAAGGTATGATCAAGACGGCCCAGAAGCTGATTAAGAGCCCCGGTGACGGCGACGATTTCATCCATCTCAGAATGTAATGGCAGGGGAGAAAGATTGTCAGCAGACCGCGCGACCAGACTTTTTTGCAGCGAACGCAGCGGACGGATTATCCAGCTGATGGCCCAGAAAGAGAGTAACAGCGTAAAGCAGACCATCACCAGTGATGGCAGCAGCAGCGAGGCAATGGCTTCACGGATCTCATTTTCAACATGATCATTACGCGCGTGTGCAGAAAGCGTCTCATTGACCAGGAAGCTGATCTGTTCGCGGCTTTCGTGCCAGAGCCAGAACGCACTCATCAGTTGACAGCTGAGAAGGATCAGCGCCAGCATCATCAGTAAACGCCGACGCATACTGTTCATTCGCGCTCTTCCAGCCGGTAACCGACGCCGCGCACTGTTTTTATACGATCTTTCCCTAATTTACGACGCAGGTTGTGAATATGCACTTCAAGCGTATTGGAACCGTTGTCATCCTGCCAGCTGTAAAGATCCTGCTGAAGCGTTTCCCGGTGCACAGTTTGCCCGATGCGCATCAGCAGACGTGTCAGCAGGGAAAACTCTTTCGGTGTGACCTCAACAGGGTGGCCGTCAACCATCACCTGTTGAGAAGAGAGGTTGAGGGCAATATCACCATGCTGTAACAGATTATCGCTTCTTCCCTGATAGCGTCGGATCAGCGCGCGGGCACGGGCCTTCAACTCCACAAGGGCAAAAGGTTTTATCAGGTAGTCATCAGCCCCCGCATCGAGGCCGTCCACGCGGTCGGACAGGGCATCACGCGCCGTCAGGATCAGAACGGGCAGGTCAACATGCTCTTTGCGCCACTGGCGCAGCAGGTCGGTACCATCGCGGTCCGGCAGACCGAGATCCAGCACGATCAGACTGTACTGACCGCTCTGTATATACGCCACGGCCTGAGCGGCGTTAACAGCGCAATCCACGGCGTAACCCTCACCCGTTAGAGCAAGGGTTAATCCCTGTTGCAGCAGCATATCGTCTTCAACGATCAGTATTTTCATCGGCTCAGTTATTCTGATAAACGTCTTTGTACAGACGGCTTTCGAAGCGGACAAGCGGAATACGGCGCTGGCGCTGATCCTCCGGTGGCACAGCATAACCGGAAAGGAACTGCACAAACGCCACGCGCTGACCGCTGGCTGTCGTCATAAAGCCGGCGAGGTTATAAACCCCCTGCAGAGAGCCTGTTTTTGCCGACACTTTGCCATCAACGCCTGCTTCGTGCAGGCCGCCGCGATAGCGTAAGGTCCCGTCATAACCCGCCAGCGGCAGCATGGAAATGTAATTCAGCTGTGCATCATTCTGTGCGATATATTGCAGCACCTGCATCATGGTTGCAGGTGAGATCAAATCGTGGCGTGACAGGCCCGACCCATCAACCTGGATACTGTTACCCAGATCGATATTCGCCTTCTGCCGCAGGATCTGACGCACGGCATCCGATCCGGCACGCCACGTTCCCGGCACGCCGAAGCGTTCATGGCCAATGGTGCGGAAAACGGTATCCGCGATCATGTTGTCGGACTTCTTCAGCATGATCTTCAGCAGATCGTGCAGCGGCGCGGACTGTGCTTCTGCCAGTACGGTTCCGGGTTGCGTGGCCAGGGTCTGTCGAACCAGATGACCTGTGTAATCAATCCCGGCCGTTTGCAGCTCCGCTTTCAGGATCGCACCGGCATAGCTGGCCCCATCCTGAATGGCAAAGGCCAGCGGTAACGGTTCGGCACGCTGGGTCAGACAGCCGGTAAGCGTAAAGCGATTCAACTCACCCGGCACCACATCAAGCTCACAGTACTGTGCATCCGGAGAACCCTTAGCCAGCGTGCGAACTTCGCTGAACATATTAACCGGATACCAGGACGCTACACGAATAAAGGCTTTATCGCCTGGATTCGGTGCGCTGTACAGGGAAACGGAAAAACAGTTACGATCAACAATAGCGGCCCCCGGTGGGGCGCTGAAGCATTGTGTCATGTCATTCCACGGCCAGCCCGGCGCTTTATCGTGGCTGGCAAAGACCGACGTATCAATCACCAGATTGCCATCAATATGCTCAACGCCCTGTTTTTTCAACGCGTTGACCATATTTCGCAGATCCTGCCTGGTCAACGTGGGATCGCCGCCAAATCGTGCGACCAGGTCACCGCGCAGCGTATTGCCGCTGAGGCTGCCTTTGGTTTCCAGCTGCGTATGGAAACGGTAATCTGGCCCAAGCTGTAACAGGGCTGCGAGCGCGGTGATCACCTTCATGGTACTGGCCGGTAAGGCCATCTGTTGGCTGTGATAGTCGATCGATGGCGTGGTAGCGCCAATTTTCTGCACAACCAGTGCAAGGTTCGCGCCATCGGGAAGATATTGAGTATAGTCTTCCACAGGCGCAGCCTGCGCTTGCAGCATAAATGCGCAGGTAAAGCCGGTGACAATTCGTGAAAATCGCATAATCTCGCGGTAACTGACAGGTGATGCTGTCATACTACGGTGCATTGTGGTGGAAAGTAAACGATGACCCCCAGTGAACTCTGGGGTAAAATACGTATCAAATTGCAAAATCGATCCTGGCCTGGAGCTCGCTCCGGGTCAGGCTTCTTTCGTTTCAAATCAGTAGTAAGCGCCGCAGGACGCCTTTCTGCACGCCACCCGTCAGGATGACGACACTTTGAACAGGAAAGATTTTAAGAGGTATTGAGATGAACCAGATTCCGATGACGTTAAGGGGCGCGGAAAAACTGCGCGAAGAGCTCGAAGAGCTGAAAACCGTTAAACGCCCCAGAATTATTGCCTCAATTGCTGATGCACGTGAACACGGTGATTTGAAAGAAAATGCCGAATATCACGCAGCACGCGAAGAGCAGGGGTTCTGTGAAGGCCGTATTCAGGAAATCGAGGCTAAGCTGTCTAATGCCCAGGTGATCGATGTCACCAAGATGGCAGGCAATGCTAATGGCCGCGTTATTTTCGGTGCCACCGTGACCGTGCTGAATGTCGATACAGATGAAGAGTCAACCTACCGTATCGTGGGGGATGACGAAGCCAACTTTAAACAGAATCTGATTTCTGTAAATTCGCCGATGGCGCGTGGCCTGGTGGGTAAAGTGGCGGATGACGTGGCCATTATTAAAACCCCCGGTGGCGACGTGGAATATGAAATCATAAAAGTGGAATATCTCTGATTTCTTCCCTCACAAAATATCCGGTGTATTGCTGAATGTTTTGTAAAGATAAGAAAAAGGCCGCTGTGCGGCCTTTTATCAGAGTCAGGAGCATGGCACTTTCTCCCGTCCTGAGCTTAAGATAAGCAGATCGGTTGTCAAACCGTTCGGCTAATCAACGCGGAATGGCGATCTTGCGTTCCTTCGTTGGGCGGTACAGCACCAGCGTCTTGCCGATAACCTGCACGTTAACTGCACGTGTTTCGCGCACGATGGCCTCGACCACCAGGGCTTTCGTCTCACGATCTTCTGTGGCGATTTTTACCTTGATAAGTTCATGGTGCTCAAGGGCTTGTTCGATCTCGGCCAGCACCCCTTCGGTCAAACCATTGTTGCCCAGCATAACGACGGGCTTCAGAGGATGGGCCAGGCCTTTCAGGTGCTGTTTTTGTTTGGTACTCAGATTCATCGTATTTTTTACTTACATTGGGATTGAAAACGGGTCATTCTACCGCCATCTCTGGTGTATCACCAAATCGGCAACGCTGATTTGCGCGGTTTATTTATCGCTTACGTTGAATCATAGTTGGAAATTGTATGACTGGTAAAAAGCGTTCGGCCAGTTCCAGCCGCTGGCTACAGGAACACTTTAGCGATAAATATGTGCTTCAGGCACAGAAAAAAGGGCTGCGTTCGCGCGCCTGGTTTAAACTTGACGAAATACAGCAAGGCGACAAGCTGTTCAAGCACGGGATGACTGTGGTTGACCTCGGCGCGGCTCCCGGCGGCTGGTCGCAATATGTTGTAACGCAGATTGGGTCAAAAGGTCGCGTCATCGCCTGTGATATCCTGCCGATGGATCCTATTGTCGGTGTCGATTTCCTTCAGGGCGACTTTCGTGATGAACTGGTGCTGAAAGCCCTGCTGGAACGCGTAGGGGATACCAAAGTTCAGGTTGTGATGTCAGATATGGCTCCCAATATGACCGGTACGCCTGCGGTGGATATTCCCCGTTCAATGTATTTATGTGAGCTCGCGTTAGAAATGTGCCGTGACGTTCTGGCACCTGGCGGCAGCTTTTTAGTGAAAGTGTTTCAGGGAGATGGCTTTGAAGAATACCTCCGGGAAATTCGCTCCCTGTTTACGAAAGTAAAAATTCGTAAGCCGGACGCTTCGCGCTCTCGATCGCGTGAAGTGTACATTGTAGCGACAGGGCGCAAACCTTAACCCGAATAACTGGAACGGCTGTCAGCACCTCAGCGGTTTCAAGTGTGAAGGATATGGAGTACCCTACGCTGTCTGTTAACACAGTTGTAATATGAGGTTAATCCCTTGAGTGACATGGCGAAAAACCTGATTCTCTGGTTAGTCATCGCAGTCGTGCTGATGTCTGTATTCCAGAGCTTTGGGCCCAGCGAGTCGAATGGCCGTCGGGTTGATTATTCAACCTTCCTGTCAGAAGTGAACCAGGATCAGGTCCGCGAGGCACGTATTAACGGGCGTGAGATTAACGTAACCAAAAAAGACAGTAATCGATACACGACCTACATTCCCGTCAACGATCCCAAGTTGCTCGATAACCTGTTGACTAAAAATGTGAAAGTAGTGGGCGAACCACCGGAAGAGCCGAGCCTGCTGGCGTCGATCTTCATCTCCTGGTTCCCAATGCTCCTACTGATTGGTGTCTGGATCTTCTTTATGCGTCAGATGCAGGGCGGCGGCGGAAAGGGCGCGATGTCCTTTGGCAAGAGCAAGGCCCGCATGTTGACCGAAGATCAAATCAAAACCACTTTTGCTGACGTTGCCGGTTGTGACGAAGCAAAAGAAGAAGTCAGCGAGCTGGTGGAATACCTGCGTGAGCCAAGCCGCTTCCAGAAACTCGGCGGTAAAATTCCGAAAGGCGTACTGATGGTCGGTCCTCCGGGTACCGGTAAGACCTTGCTGGCGAAAGCGATTGCTGGCGAAGCAAAAGTGCCTTTCTTTACCATTTCCGGTTCTGACTTCGTCGAAATGTTTGTTGGTGTGGGTGCATCCCGTGTCCGTGACATGTTTGAACAGGCTAAAAAAGCAGCGCCATGCATTATCTTCATCGATGAAATCGATGCAGTAGGCCGTCAGCGCGGTGCCGGTTTAGGCGGTGGTCACGATGAACGTGAGCAGACCCTGAACCAGATGCTGGTTGAAATGGATGGCTTCGAAGGTAATGAAGGTATCATCGTCATTGCTGCGACGAACCGTCCTGACGTTCTTGACCCGGCGCTGCTGCGTCCAGGTCGCTTTGACCGTCAGGTGGTGGTTGGCCTGCCAGATGTGCGTGGACGTGAACAGATTCTGAAAGTCCATATGCGTCGTGTGCCATTGTCTACCGATATCGAAGCCGCCATCATTGCTCGTGGTACGCCTGGCTTCTCCGGTGCTGACCTGGCTAACCTGGTCAACGAAGCTGCTCTGTTTGCTGCCCGTGGCAACAAACGTGTGGTTTCGATGGTTGAGTTTGAAAAAGCCAAAGATAAAATCATGATGGGTGCAGAACGTCGCTCCATGGTGATGACTGAAGCGCAGAAAGAATCGACTGCCTATCACGAAGCAGGCCATGCGATTATTGGTCGCCTGGTGCCAGAGCACGACCCGGTTCACAAAGTGACGATTATCCCGCGTGGACGCGCACTGGGTGTGACCTTCTTCCTGCCTGAAGGTGATGCAATCAGCGCCAGCCGTCAGAAACTGGAAAGTCAGATTTCCACGCTGTACGGTGGCCGTCTGGCAGAAGAGATTATCTACGGTGTGGAACATGTTTCTACCGGTGCGTCTAACGACATCAAAGTCGCGACATCAATTGCCCGTAACATGGTCACACAGTGGGGCTTCTCTGAGAAATTGGGTCCATTGCTGTATGCAGAAGAAGAGGGTGAAGTTTTCCTTGGTCGTTCTGTCGCAAAAGCTAAGCACATGTCTGATGAAACCGCGCGCATCATTGACCAGGAAGTGAAGTCTCTGGTTGAAGTGAACTATAAACGTGCCCGCGTGATCCTCGGAGAAAATCTGGATATCCTTCACTCGATGAAAGATGCCCTGATGAAGTATGAAACGATTGATGCGCCACAGATCGACGACCTGATGGCGCGTCGTGAAGTCCGTCCGCCAGCAGGCTGGACAGATCCGGGTAGCAGCAATAATTCTGACAGCAATGGCACGCCGCAGGCGCCGCGTCCGGTCGATGAGCCGAACACGCCAAACCCAGGCAATACCATGTCAGAGCAGTTAGGCGACAAGTAATTCGTTGCGCTGTAAACTGCAGTAACGATGAACCCCGGCAATGTCCGGGGTTTTTTTATACATATTTACCGGAGCCATTTGTTATGAAGCTGTATGCCAGAGATTCTGTGCTCGACCTTTCGCATCCTCACGTTATGGGGATCCTGAACGTCACCCCTGACTCTTTCTCTGACGGCGGCAAGCATAATGAATTAATCCAGGCACTGACCCATGCTAATGAGATGATTAACGCCGGGGCCACGATTATTGATGTGGGTGGCGAGTCGACGCGCCCCGGAGCAGAGGAAGTGAGCGTTGAGCAGGAGCTGGAGAGGGTTATCCCGGTGGTAGAGGCCATTGCGCAGCGTTTTGAAGTGTGGATTTCAGTCGATACGTCAAAACCGGAAGTGATCCGCGAATCCGCCCGCGTAGGCGCGCATATCATCAACGATATCCGTTCCCTGCAGGAGCCTGGCGCGCTTGCCGCTGCTGCCGAAACCGGCCTGCCGGTCTGCCTGATGCACATGCAGGGCGAGCCAAAGACCATGCAGCAGGCACCTCACTACCCCAACGTTTTGCGCGCTGTGGATGATTTTTTTGTCACGCAAATCGCCCGCTGCGAAGCCGCCGGGATAAAAAAATCGCAACTGCTGCTCGACCCGGGTTTCGGTTTCGGTAAGAATCTGTCCCACAATTATCAACTGCTGGCGCACCTGGCTGATTATCACCACTTTGGTCTGCCGCTGCTGGTCGGTATGTCACGTAAAAGTATGGTCGGTCAGCTCCTGAACGTGGGGCCATCGCAGCGTCTGACGGGCAGTCTTGCCTGTGCAGTCATTGCTGCGATGCAGGGGGCCCATATTCTGCGCGTGCACGATGTGAAAGAAACCGTAGAGGCGATGCGTGTCGTCGAAGCCACACAGTCTGCAAGGGAAGAAAAATAGAATGAGTGAACGTAAATATTTCGGTACAGACGGCATCCGCGGCAAAGTGGGTGAATCTCCGATCACGCCTGATTTCGTGCTGAAGCTGGGCTTTGCCGCCGGTAAAGTGCTGGCGCGCCATGGTTCCAAAAAGATTATTATCGGTAAGGACACGCGTATCTCTGGTTATATGCTGGAGTCGGCGCTGGAAGCCGGTCTGGCAGCAGCCGGTTTGTCAGCCGCGTTCACCGGTCCGATGCCGACCCCCGCGATTGCCTACCTGACCCGCACCTTCCGTGCGGAAGCTGGCATTGTTATTTCCGCTTCGCACAATCCGTTTGATGATAATGGCATCAAATTCTTCTCTACCGAAGGTACCAAGCTGCCGGATGAAGTGGAGGAGGCGATTGAAGCAGAAATGGAAAAACCGATTACCTGCGTGGAGTCTGCTGAACTGGGCAGGGCCAGCCGCATCGTTGATGCTGCCGGGCGTTATATTGAGTTCTGCAAAGGCACCTTCCCCAGTGAACTGAGCCTGAACGGCATGAAAATCGTGGTCGACTGCGCCAACGGTGCCACCTATCACATCGCGCCAAACGTGCTGCGCGAGCTGGGCGCGACGGTGATTGCTATTGGCGTGCAGCCAGACGGCATGAACATCAATGAAGCGTGCGGGGCCACCGACCTGCGCCTGCTGCAGGAACGCGTCCTGGCAGAAAAAGCCGATGTGGGCCTGGCCTACGACGGTGACGGTGACCGCATCATGATGGTGGATCACCTTGGCCATAAAGTCGACGGCGACCAGATCCTCTATCTGATTGCCCGCGAAGGTCTGCGTCAGGGCCAGCTGCGCGGCGGTGTGGTGGGGACACTGATGAGTAATATGGGCCTGGAACTGGCGCTGAAACAGCTGGGCATTCCGTTTGCCCGTGCGAAAGTGGGCGACCGCTATGTGCTGGAAAAATTGAAAGAGAAGGGCTGGCGCCTGGGCGCTGAAAATTCCGGCCATGTGATCCTGCTGGACAAAACCACTACCGGTGACGGCATCGTGGCGGGGCTGCAGGTACTGACAGCGATGGTACGCAACCATATGAGCCTGCATGACCTGTGCAGCGGGATGAAACTGCTGCCGCAGATTCTGGTCAATGTGCGCTTCAGCGGCACCCACGATCCGCTGGAAGATGCCACCGTGAAGGCCGTTACGGCAGAAGTTGAAACCGAACTGAAAGGCCGCGGCCGTGTACTGCTGCGTAAATCCGGTACGGAGCCATTGATCCGCGTGATGGTCGAAGGAGAAGACGAAGCGCAGGTCACTGCACTGGCGCACCGCATCGCCGACGCGGTAAAAGCGGTATAAGCGATCGCGGTAGATCGACATAAAAGATCTGACCCAGCGATAGACGTAGGGGACGGCCCATTTTTGCGGTTGTCTCTTACCCTGAACGGTCTGGAAACCGGCGCGATCCGGTAGTAAACTCACCATTTCGCTGGTTTTTTCCGCACTCGGACAGGGCGAATAAAATTGCCCTTGCACGTGCGGCTACCTTTGGTTAGTATTCACACCCGCTTCATAGGCAGGTTGTGAACTGCTTATTAAGACTAACTGGCTTGAAGCTTTTGATGTGCGTTTAACGCACCAGGAACAAGGTTGATTATGTACGAAGCTCTTTTAGTAGTTTTCCTTATTGTGGCAATCGGCCTTGTGGGTCTGATCATGCTTCAGCAAGGTAAAGGCGCTGATATGGGAGCATCATTTGGTGCAGGCGCTTCTGGTACGCTGTTCGGTTCTAACGGTTCTGGTAACTTTATGACCCGTATGACTGCAGTGCTGGCGACCCTGTTCTTCATTATCAGTCTGGTTCTGGGTAACATCAACAGCAACAAAACCCAGAAAGGAAGCGAGTGGGAAAACCTGACTCAGCCGGCACAGTCCCAACAGACTACGCCTGCTAAACCGGCAGCGCCGGGCAGCGATATCCCGCAGTAAGCAGTACAGTACCTCAGCAGTACAAGCAGTAACGATTTCGATGCGACAGAAATAAAATAGTCGCCTCTTTAGTGCCGTGGTGGTGGAATTGGTAGACACGCTACCTTGAGGTGGTAGTGCCCGCATGGGCTTACGGGTTCAAGTCCCGTCCTCGGTACCAAATCTCAGTTGTGCTTGCAAATTCTGCAAGTTTTGCGTAGTATTCGGACGCGGGGTGGAGCAGCCTGGTAGCTCGTCGGGCTCATAACCCGAAGGTCGTCGGTTCAAATCCGGCCCCCGCAACCACTTTCCCTTAGAGTTCTTTTTCAAATAAACTGTATACATCACATGGGTATCTCAGTTGATTTTGAAAAAAATTCTCTTGGATTGTGCCGAGCCGCCAATGGCGGTGTACAGGGTCCAGTCGCATTAAGCCCCGATATTTCGGGGTTTTTTGTTATCAGGAAGCAGCATCACTGGGCTATAGGCCCTTTTTTTACGTCTTGGGGGTGGGATTGTCCACATTAGAGCAAAAATTAACAGAGCTGATCTCAGCACCGGTAGAAGCGCTAGGCTACGAACTGGTTGGTATTGAGTTTGTACGCGGTCGCACATCCACCTTGCGCATCTATATTGATAGTGAAGATGGCATCAATGTTGATGATTGCGCTGATGTGAGTCACCAGGTCAGTGCGGTATTCGACGTCGAAGACCCGATTACTGTGGCTTATAACCTCGAAGTTTCCTCGCCTGGTCTTGACCGCCCGATGTTTACCGCAGAACATTATGTACGTTTTACTGGCGAAGAAGTGAGCCTGGTGCTGCGTATGGCGGTCCAGAACCGTCGCAAATGGCAGGGTATCATTAAGTCTGTTGAAGGCGAGATGATTACTGTTGCCGTTGAGGGTAACGACGAAGTGTTCGCGCTGAGTAACATCCAGAAGGCGAACCTGGTTCCCCACTTTTAAAAGTCCGGATTGAGGCATACCAGGATGAACAAAGAAATCTTAGCTGTTGTAGAAGCGGTCTCTAATGAGAAGTCCCTCCCACGCGAGAAGATTTTCGAAGCGCTGGAGAGCGCGCTGGCCACAGCCACCAAGAAAAAATACGAGCAGGAAATTGACGTTCGCGTCAGTATCGATCGCAAAAGTGGCGATTTCGATACCTTCCGTCGTTGGCTGATTGTGGACGAAGTGACGATGCCGACGCGTGAAATCACGCTGGAAGCCGCCGTCTACGAAGATGAATCACTGGGCCTGGGTGGCTTTGTTGAAGACCAGATCGAATCTGTCACCTTTGACCGTATTACGACCCAGACTGCCAAGCAGGTTATCGTACAGAAAGTTCGTGAAGCTGAGCGCGCGATGGTCGTCGATCAGTTCCGCGAGCAGGAAGGCGAAATCATCACTGGCGTGGTGAAGAAAGTAAACCGCGATAATATCTCGCTCGAAGTGCGACCAAACGATGGTTCTAATACCAACGCAGAAGCCGTGATCATTCGTGAAGATATGTTGCCACGTGAAAACTTCCGCCCGGGTGACCGTATCCGTGGTGTGTTGTACGCTGTGCGCCCTGAAGCGCGTGGTGCTCAGCTGTTCGTCAGCCGTTCCAAACCGGAAATGCTGATCGAACTGTTCCGCATTGAAGTGCCGGAAATTGCTGAAGAAGTTCTTGAAATTAAAGCCGCTGCGCGCGATCCAGGCTCACGAGCCAAAATCGCGGTGAAAACCAACGACAAGCGTATCGACCCGGTCGGCGCTTGCGTAGGTATGCGTGGTGCGCGTGTTCAGGCGGTATCCAGTGAGCTGGGTGGCGAGCGTATTGATATCGTGCTGTGGGATGATAATCCTGCGCAGTTCGTGATCAACGCAATGGCCCCGGCGGATGTCGCCTCTATCGTGGTGGATGAAGATAATCACACCATGGATATCGCAGTAGAAGCCGGTAATCTGGCTCAGGCGATCGGCCGTAATGGCCAAAACGTGCGTCTGGCTTCACAGTTAAGTGGCTGGGAGCTAAACGTGATGACGGTCGACGACCTGCAGGCCAAGCATCAGGCTGAAGCTCATGCTGCCATCGACGTCTTTACCAAACATCTCGATATCGACGAAGACTTCGCTACCGTTCTGGTCGAAGAAGGCTTCTCTTCTCTGGAAGAGCTGGCTTATGTGCCGATTAACGAGCTGCTGGAAATCGACGGTCTTGATGAAGAGACAGTAGAAGCGTTGCGCGACCGAGCTAAAAACGCGTTAACCACCCTGGCACTGGCCAAGGAAGAGAGCCTCGGCGACAGTCAACCAGCGGAAGATTTACTGAACCTGGAAGGTCTGGAGCGCGAGATGGCCTACAAGCTGGCAGCTAAAGGCGTACGTACGCTGGAAGATCTTGCCGAGCAGGGTGTGGACGACCTGTCAGATATTGAGGGCCTGAACGATGAACGGGCTGGTGAGCTGATTATGGCTGCACGAAATATTTGTTGGTTCGGCGACGACGCGTAATAAACTGTAGCAGGAAGGAACAGCATGACGACAGATGTAACCGTAAAATCGCTGGCCGCAGAGATTCAGACACCGGTAGAACGCCTGGTACAGCAATTTGCTGACGCAGGGATCCAAAAGTCTGAAACTGACTCTGTTACCCAGCACGAAAAAGAGACATTGCTGACCCATCTGAACCGCGAACATGGCGGCGGATCTGGTAAGCTTACTCTGCAGCGCAAAACGCGCAGCACCTTGAATGTTCCAGGCACCGGGGGCAAAAGTAAGTCGGTGCAAATCGAAGTCCGCAAAAAACGCACTTATGTAAAAGGCGATCCGGCCGATGCTGAACAGGCAGAAGCGGAAGCCCAGGCAGAGCGTGAAGCGGAAGAACTGGCTCGTCGCGAGGCTGAAGAACAGGCCCTGCGCGCAGCTCAAGACAAAGCAAAGCGTGAAGCCGAGGAGCAGGCCAAGCGTGAGGCAGCTGATAAAGCCAAACGTGAAGCAGCGGAAAAAGATAAAGTGAGCAATCAACATACCGACGAAATGACCCGGGCCTCTCAGTCCGACAAAGCCCGCCGCGAAGCGGAATCGGCAGAGCTGAAGCGTAAAGCGGAAGAAGAAGCGCGTCGCAAGATCGAAGAAGAAGCGAAGCGCGTAGCCGAAGAGGCACGTAAAATGGCGGAAGAGAAAGGCGAAGAGTGGACACAGGTTAAAGAAGTCGAAGACACTTCTGATTATCACGTGACCACTTCAACTCATGCTCGTGCAGCAGAAGACGAAAATGACGCGCAGGTCGAAGGTGACCGCCGTACACGTACTGCTGTTCGTCCGGCTAAAGCCCCGGTTCGCAAGAAAGGCAACAAGCATTCTGAAGCGAAAACTGACCGTGAAGAAGCGCGTGCGCAGGTTCGCGGTGGTAAAGGCGGCAAGCGTAAGCCAAGCACCCTGCAGCAGGGCTTCAATAAGCCAGCACAGGCGGTTAACCGTGACGTGATTATCGGTGAGACTGTCACCGTAGCGGAACTGGCTAACAAGATGGCGGTGAAAGGTTCCCAGGTCATCAAAGCGATGATGAAAATGGGCGCCATGGCCACCATCAACCAAGTCATCGATCAGGAAACTGCTCAGATGGTCGCGGAAGAAATGGGTCACAAAGTGACACTGCGCCGCGAAAACGAGTTGGAAGAAGCGGTCATGAGCGACCGTGATACCGATGCGGTGCATGAGTCTCGTGCACCGGTCGTGACCATCATGGGTCACGTTGACCACGGTAAAACCTCTCTGCTGGACTACATTCGCTCCACGAAAGTCGCCTCTGGCGAAGCGGGCGGGATTACTCAGCACATCGGTGCCTACCACGTTGAAACTGACAACGGTATGGTAACCTTCCTGGATACCCCAGGCCACGCCGCGTTTACCTCAATGCGTGCTCGTGGTGCTCAGGCAACGGATATCGTTATCCTGGTCGTTGCTGCAGATGATGGCGTGATGCCACAGACTATCGAAGCTATCCAGCATGCGAAAGCGGCCAAAGTGCCGGTTGTCGTTGCGGTGAACAAATGCGATAAGCCTGATGCCGATCCAGACCGTGTTAAAACTGAACTGACTCAGTATGGGATTATCCCGGAAGAGTGGGGCGGCGAAAACATGTTCGTCAGCGTTTCAGCGAAAGTCGGTACCGGTATTGATGACCTGCTGAACGCTATCCTGCTGCAGGCGGAAGTGCTGGAACTGAGCGCTGTTCGTCAGGGTATGGCAAGCGGTGTGGTTATCGAATCCTTCCTGGATAAAGGTCGTGGTCCGGTCGCAACGGTTCTGGTTCGTGAAGGTACGCTGAACAAAGGCGACATCGTTCTGTGTGGCTTCGAATACGGCCGTGTGCGTGCGATGCGTGACGAGATGGGCCGTGAAGTGATGACTGCCGGTCCTTCTATTCCGGTTGAGATCCTCGGCCTGTCCGGTGTGCCGGCAGCGGGTGATGAAGCGACCGTTGTACGTGACGAGAAGAAAGCGCGTGAAGTGGCACTGTATCGTCAGGGCAAATTCCGTGAAGTTAAGCTGGCACGTCAGCAGAAATCTAAGCTGGAGAACATGTTTGCGAACATGACTGAAGGCGAAGTTTCTGAGCTGAACATCGTGCTGAAAGCTGACGTACAGGGTTCTGTCGAAGCTATCTCCGAGTCACTGCTGAAGCTTTCTACTGATGAAGTGAAAGTGAAAATCATCGGTTCCGGCGTAGGTGGTATCACTGAAACCGACGCGACGCTGGCTGCAGCTTCTAACGCCATCCTGGTAGGCTTCAACGTACGTGCTGATGCTTCAGCGCGCCGCGTGATCGACTCAGAAAGCCTGGATCTGCGTTACTACTCCGTCATCTATAATCTGATTGACGAAGTGAAAGCCGCGATGAGCGGGATGCTGGCACCAGAGTACAAACAGCAGATCATCGGTCTGGCAGCGGTACGTGACGTGTTCAAATCACCGAAATTCGGTGCCATCGCCGGTTGTATGGTGACGGAAGGTAATATTAAACGTCACAACCCAATCCGTGTTCTGCGTGACAACGTGGTGATCTACGAAGGCGAGCTGGAATCTCTGCGCCGCTTCAAAGATGACGTTAACGAAGTCCGTAACGGCATGGAATGTGGTATCGGCGTGAAGAACTACAACGATGTGCGTGTTGGCGATATGATCGAAGTCTTCGAAATTATCGAAATCCAGCGCACCATCGACTAAGTCGACGTCCGCAATCAGCAACACTAATTGGGAGGCTTCTGGCCTCCCAATCTTTTATAAGAGAGATAAAATTATGGCGAAAGAATTCGGTCGCCCGCAGCGTGTTTCTCAGGAACTGCAAAAAGAGATCGCCATGATCCTGCAGCGTGAGATTAAAGACCCGCGCCTGGGCATGATGGTAACGGTTTCCGGCGTGGATGTGTCACGTGACCTGGCCTACGCCAAGGTGTTCGTGACCTTCCTGAACGATAAAGACGAAGAAGCTATCAAAGGCGGCCTGCGTGCCCTGGGTGACGCTGCCGGCTATATCCGCTCCCTTCTCGGTAAAGCGATGCGTTTGCGTATCGTGCCTGAGCTGACGTTTTTCTACGACAACTCGCTGGTTGAAGGGATGCGCATGTCTAATCTGGTAACGAACGTGGTCAGAAATGACGAAGAGCGTCGTGGCCCGGTTGAAGATGGCCAGGAAGAGAATCAGGAAGAAGGCAAAGCAGAGTAATGAGTCGTCCTCGTCGTCGCGGTCGCGATATCCACGGCGTTCTGTTGCTGGACAAGCCTGGCGGTTTGTCCTCCAACGACGCGCTGCAGAAAGTCAAACGCCTGTATAACGCCAATCGTGCGGGCCATACCGGCGCGCTCGATCCTCTGGCGACTGGCATGCTGCCGATCTGTCTGGGGGAAGCGACCAAGTTTTCCCAGTATCTGCTGGAATCAGATAAGCGTTATCGGGTCATTGCCCGTCTCGGGCAGCGCACCGATACCTCCGATGCCGATGGAGTGATTGTCAGCGAGCGCCCGGTCGCGTTCAGTGCCGACACGCTGGCGCAGGCGCTGGACAGTTTCCGCGGTGAAACGCAGCAGATCCCGTCCATGTATTCAGCGCTGAAATACCAGGGCCGCAAGCTGTATGAATATGCCCGTGAAGGCATTGAAGTGCCGCGCGAGTCGCGCAGTATTACGGTCTATGAGCTGCTGTTTATTCGTCACGAAGGTCATGAGCTTGAGCTGGAAATCCATGTCTCAAAAGGCACTTACATTCGCACCATCATTGACGATCTTGGCGAAAAGCTGGGCTGCGGTGCGCATGTTACCTACCTGCGTCGGTTGCAGGTGGCCACGTACCCCATCGAAAAAATGGTGACGCTGGAACAGCTCAATGCCCTGACGGAAGAAGCTCATCGCAGCGAACAGTCTCCTGCTGATTTGCTGGACGCACTGCTGATGCCAATGGACAGCCCGGCAGCGGAATATCCCGTGGTGAATCTGCTCAGTTCGGTCGCGGCTTACTTTAAGCAGGGGATGCCGGTTCAGGCCGCAGGCGCCCCTGCCAGCGGGCTGGTGCGGGTGACGGAAGGCGAGGAGCACAAGTTTATTGGTATGGCGGAAATCGCCGACGATGGACGGGTAGCCCCGCGCCGGCTGGTTGTAGAATATTTCGACTAGCTATTTGCGCTTAAGTAGCGCTAAGAGTAGAATGGCGCGGCTTTACACTGGGTTGCTGAATTAGAGATCGGCGCCTGTACATTTATCTTAATTTTTGGAGTTGTCTCATGTCTCTAAGTGTTGAAACTAAAGCACAGATCGTTGCTGATTTCGGTCGTGGCGCAAACGACAGTGGTTCTACTGAAGTTCAGGTTGCACTGCTGACCGCGCAGATTACTCATCTGCAGGGTCACTTCTCTGAGCACAAGAAAGACCACCACAGCCGTCGTGGCCTGCTGCGCATGGTATCTCAGCGTCGTAAGCTGCTGGATTACCTGAAGCGTAAAGACGTTGCACGCTACACCAGCCTGATCGAACGTCTGGGTCTGCGTCGCTAAGTCTTACAGGTTGTCCCGCCACGGTTTCAGATCTTCTGAAAGTGTAAGTGGGTCATCGGACAACCTGGTGCGAGTTTCGCTGGAAAGGGGCCTTTAAGGCCCCTTTTTTCAAGCAAGCGGCAGCAATTACACGCAAACTATTGTATTGTTGCTGAGTGTGATCTTCAGTTGCAGACGTTCGCGCGGCTAATGAGAGGCTTTATCCCATCTGGGATTAGGGTTGTCATTAGTCGCGAGGATGCAAAATGAAGATTAA
Source organism: Erwinia persicina (assembly GCF_019844095.1). NCBI lineage: Bacteria > Pseudomonadati > Pseudomonadota > Gammaproteobacteria > Enterobacterales > Erwiniaceae > Erwinia > Erwinia persicina. Next base: position 515,459 of record NZ_CP082141.1, read on the forward strand.
ATATCCACGGTCGGTATAAAAAACTACTGACCCTGAAGTTAAGGAACTAATTTTGCTGAACCCGATCGTAAAAAAATTCCAGTATGGTCAGCATACCGTCACTCTTGAGACCGGTATGATGGCCCGCCAGGCAACGGCTGCCGTAATGGTAAGCATGGACGACACCGCGGTGTTCGTGACCGTTGTTGGCCGTAAAAATGCAAAACCAGGTCAGGATTTCTTCCCACTGACCGTTAACTATCAGGAGCGTACCTACGCTGCTGGTCGTATCCCGGGTAGCTTCTTCCGTCGTGAAGGCCGCCCAAGCGAAGGCGAAACACTGACTTCACGTCTGATTGACCGTCCGCTGCGCCCACTGTTCCCGGAAGGCTTCGTCAACGAAGTGCAGGTTATCGCTACCGTTGTTTCCGTTAACCCACAGGTTAACCCGGACATCGTTGCGCTGATCGGTGCTTCTGCGGCACTGTCACTGTCTGGCCTGCCGTTTAACGGTCCAATCGGTGCTGCGCGCGTCGGTTACCTGAACGACCAGTACGTACTGAACCCAACGACCGATGAGCTGAAAGAGAGCAAACTGGATCTGGTCGTTGCCGGTACCAAAGGCGCTGTGCTGATGGTTGAGTCAGAAGCTGAACTGTTAAGCGAAGACCAGATGCTGGGTGCCGTGGTGTATGGCCATGAGCAGCAGCAGATCGTTATCGACACCATTAACGAACTGGTGGCTGAAGCAGGCAAACCTCGCTGGGACTGGACACCAGAAGCACCGAACGACGCGTTGAACGCCCGTATCGCTGCGCTGGCGGAATCCCGTCTGAGCGATGCTTACCGCATCACCGAAAAACAGGAGCGTTATGCTCAGGTTGACGTGATCAAATCAGAAACCACTGCGGCCCTGCTGGCTGAAGATGAGTCACTGGATGCCGGTGAGATCAGCGACATTCTGCACGCGCTGGAAAAAGACGTGGTACGTAGCCGCATTCTGCGCGGTGAGCCACGTATCGATGGCCGTGAAAAAGACATGATCCGTGGTCTGGATGTGCGTACCGGCGTTCTGCCACGTACCCACGGTTCAGCACTGTTCACCCGTGGTGAGACTCAGGCACTGGTTACCGCAACACTGGGTACTGCCCGTGATGCGCAGAATCTGGATGAACTGATGGGTGAGCGTACTGATAACTTCCTGTTCCACTACAACTTCCCTCCGTACTCTGTCGGTGAAACCGGCATGGTCGGTTCGCCTAAGCGTCGTGAAATCGGTCACGGTCGTCTGGCGAAACGTGGTGTTCTGGCCGTGATGCCAAAAGGCGATGCGTTCCCGTACACCGTGCGTGTGGTGTCTGAAATCACCGAATCTAACGGTTCATCATCCATGGCGTCCGTATGTGGTGCTTCTCTGGCACTGATGGATGCCGGTGTCCCTATCAAAGCAGCCGTAGCCGGTATTGCGATGGGTCTGGTGAAAGACAACGATAACTTCGTTGTTCTGTCAGACATTCTGGGTGACGAAGATCACCTGGGCGACATGGACTTCAAAGTAGCCGGTAGCCGTGAAGGTATCACTGCGCTGCAGATGGACATCAAAATTGAAGGCATCACTCGCGAAATCATGCATGAAGCGCTGAACCAGGCTAAGGGTGCGCGTCTGCACATTCTGAGCGTTATGGAACAGGCAATCAGCACTCCGCGCGGCGATATCTCTCAGTTTGCACCACGCATCCATACCATCAAGATCAGCGTTGATAAGATTAAAGACGTGATCGGTAAAGGGGGTTCGGTGATCCGTGCGCTGACCGAAGAAACCGGCACCACCATCGAAATTGAAGATGACGGTACGGTTAAAATCGCAGCGACTGACGGTGAGAAAGCGAAATTCGCTATCCGTCGTATCGAAGAGATTACTGCAGAAATCGAAGTGGGCCGTATCTATAACGGTAAAGTGACCCGCATCGTTGACTTCGGTGCCTTCGTTGCTATCGGCGGTGGAAAAGAAGGTCTGGTTCACATCTCTCAAATCGCTGACAAGCGCGTTGAGAAAGTGACAGACTACCTGCAGATGGGCCAGGAAGTACCAGTGAAAGTACTGGAAGTTGACCGTCAGGGTCGCGTACGCCTGAGCATCAAAGAAGCCAGCGAACAGGCTCAGCCTGAAGCTGAAGTTCCTGCAGCACCTGAAGCAGAGTAACGGCATTACCATTGAGTTCTCCGCATCTTCGGGTGCGGAGGATTGTTTCATCGCGAGGGCTGGATGGCCTTGTGAACGGCAGGCGGATGACAGGATGTCCATCCCAATGTTTGTTTTCGGGAGTGGTAAATGAAGCCATTTTTGCGCTGGTGTATAGTTGCGACAGCTTTGACGCTGGCAGGATGCAGCAACACCGAATGGCGTAAGAACGAAGTTTTGGCGGTCCCCTTGCAGCCTACGCTGCAGCAGGAAGTCATTCTCGCGCGCATGGAACAAATACTTGCCAGTCGGTCATTGACCGATGATGAACGCGCACAGCTGTTATATGAGCGCGGAGTGTTGTATGATAGTCTCGGTTTGAGAGCACTGGCGCGAAATGATTTTTCACAAGCGCTGTCTATCAGACCGGATATGCCTGAAGTATTCAATTACTTAGGCATATATTTAACGCAGGCAGGCAACTTTGATGCTGCCTATGAAGCGTTTGATTCTGTACTTGAGCTTGATCCAACTTACAATTATGCGCGTTTAAATCGTGGTATCGCTTTGTATTACGGCGGAAGATTTAAACTGGCGCAAGATGATCTGCTGGCGTTTTATCAAGACGATCCTAACGATCCCTTCCGCAGCCTGTGGCTGTATCTCACCGAACGTGAGATCAACGCAGACCAGGCAAAAGTTTCGCTCAAGCAGCGTTACGACAAAGCGGTGAAGGAACAATGGGGATGGAATATTGTCGAGTTCTACCTGGGCGATATCAGCGAAAAAACGCTGATGGAACGGCTCCAGGCGGACGCAACGGATAACACCTCGCTCGCTGAACATCTCAGTGAAACCAACTTCTATTTAGGTAAGTACTACCTAAGTCTGGGGGAGAAGGACAACGCAGAAGCGTTGTTCAAGCTGACGGTCGCCAACAACGTTCACAACTTTGTTGAGCATCGATATGCATTGTTGGAGCTGGCGCTACTCGGCCAGACACAAGACGATTTATCAGAATCTGACCAGCAATAGCTGACGAACTTCATTGCCCGTTTTTTCGAAAAGTCATCATCTTAGCGGATGAGGGCCTTTTTGTTCGTCAAAACCACTAATTTGAGCCGGTTCACACTTTTTGATGAAAATGACTGAAAATTTTCACGACGAGTTATGTAGACTGGCCGCCGCAATCTAAGAGGCACGTGTACTACATGACTGATATCCAAACTACTTTTGCTGACCTTGGCCTGAACGCCGACCTCCTCGAATCACTGACCGGCATGGGCTACGTGAAGCCTTCCCCAATCCAGCTTGAGTGTATTCCTCATCTGCTGGCGGGCCGTGATGTGCTGGGTATGGCGCAGACCGGGAGCGGCAAAACTGCAGCCTTCTCGCTGCCGTTATTACATAACATTGACCCAACCGTAAAAGCACCTCAGATCCTGGTGCTGGCACCGACCCGCGAACTGGCGGTGCAGGTTGCTGAAGCGATGACAGAATTCGCTAAACATATGCGCGGCCTGAACGTGGTTGCCCTTTACGGCGGCCAGCGTTACGACGTGCAGCTGCGCGCGCTGCGCCAGGGACCACAGGTTGTTGTGGGCACGCCTGGTCGTCTGCTTGACCACCTGAAACGCGGCACGTTAGACCTGTCTAACCTGCGCGGCCTGGTGCTGGACGAAGCCGATGAAATGCTGCGTATGGGCTTCATCGAAGACGTTGAAACTATCATGGCGCAGATCCCAGACAATCATCAGACTGCTCTGTTCTCTGCCACCATGCCAGAAGCCATTCGTCGCATTACCAAGCGCTTTATGAAAGATCCGCAGGAAGTGCGTATCCAGTCAAGCATGACCACGCGTCCGGACATCAGCCAGAGCTACTGGACTGCTTACGGCCGTAAAACGGATGCACTGACCCGCTTCCTGGAATCAGAAGACTTCGATGCTGCAATCATCTTCGTGCGCACTAAAAACGCGACGCTGGAAGTGGCTGAAGCGCTGGAGCGCAGCGGTTACAACAGTGCTGCCCTGAACGGTGATATGAACCAGGCACTGCGTGAGCAGACGCTGGAGCGCCTGAAAGATGGTCGTCTGGACATCCTGATCGCCACCGACGTTGCGGCCCGTGGCCTGGACGTTGAGCGTATCAGCCTGGTGGTTAACTATGACATCCCGATGGACGCAGAATCTTACGTTCACCGTATCGGCCGTACCGGTCGTGCAGGTCGTGCCGGCCGTGCTCTGCTGTTCGTTGAAAACCGCGAGCGTCGTCTGCTGCGCAACATCGAACGCACCATGAAGCTGACCATTCCTGAAGTCGAGCTGCCAAACGCAGAACTGCTGGGTGAGCGTCGTCTGGCGAAGTTTGCTGCTAAAGTTCAGCAGCAGCTGGAAAGCAGCGATCTGGAGCAGTACCGTGCTCTGCTGGCTAAAATGCAGCCAGAAGAAGAGCTGGACATCGAAACGCTGGCCGCAGCACTGCTGAAAATGGCTCAGGGCGAACGTCCACTGATCGTTCCTGCTGATGCGCCACAGCGTCCGCGCAGCCAGTTCCGCGATCGCGATGACCGCCAGGCCGGCCGCAGCGATCGTCCGGATCGTGGCCCACGTGAACCACGTGAACCGCGCGCAGAAGGCGATCGTCCACGTCGTGAACGTCGTGATGTTGGCGATATGGAAGTGTACCGCATTGAAGTAGGCCGTGATGACGGTGTTGAAGTACGTCACATCGTTGGCGCTATCGCTAACGAAGGCGACATCAGCAGCCGCTACATCGGTAACATCAAGCTGTTCGGTACGCACTCTACTATCGAGCTGCCAAAAGGCATGCCGGGCGAAGTTCTGTCACACTTCACCCGCACGCGTATTCTGAACAAACCGATGAATATGCAGCTGATTGGTGATGCACAGCCACGCAGCAACGACCGTGGCGGCGAACGTCGTCCGGGCGGCCCTGCTCGCGGCGGCTTCGGCGCTGGCGCTGGCCGTGAAGGCGGAGCCCCACGCGGTGGTGCTGAAGGCGGTCGTCGCTTCAGCAATGACCGTGGCGGTGAACGTCGTCCGGGTGGCCCTTCACGTGGTCCACGCACTGAAGGCGGCGCAGCACCTACCCGTCGTCGTGATGCGTAATCACTGATGCCAAATAAAAAAACCAGCCTTCGGGCTGGTTTTTTTTGCCCTGCGATCAGGGTTACAGAGCGTTGCGGGCCTGCATGGCCAGCTCAAAGGAGTAAAGCCGTGCCTGAGTATCGAAAATCTGCCCGTTGACCATCACTTCGTCTGCCTGGGTTTCACGCATCAGCGCCGCCAGCCCCTGACGGACTTTATCTTTATCACCCACCACCGACATACTCAGCGCCTGCTGCACGCCGTACTGTTCTGACGGTGACCACAGGTTGTCCATGTTATCCACCGGCGCGGGCAGCGGGCCCGGTTTGCCGCGGCGAAGATTGATAAACTGCTGCTGCATGGAGGTGAACAGGAAGCGCGCATCGCGATCGCTGTCGGCAGCCACCACGTTGACACACACCATTGCATAGGGTTTATCCAGCCGCGCAGAGGGTTTGAAGTTCTCGCGGTATAAATGCAGCGCCTGTAACAACATATCGGGAGCAAAGTGCGAAGCGAAAGCGAAAGGCAGACCCATCTGCGCCGCCAGCTGCGCGCTGTACAGGCTGGAGCCAAGCAGCCAGACCGGTATTTTCAGCCCTGTTCCGGGAACCGGCTGTACCACCGGCATCTCTTCCCCCGAGTGATCGAACCAGCGGATGAGTTCACTCACATCGGATGGGAAATTATCGACATGGCCGGCCATATGGCGGCGCAGCGCCAGCATGGTGCGCTGATCGGAACCCGGTGCGCGGCCCAGACCCAGATCGATACGGCCAGGGTAAAGCGACTCCAGGGTGCCGAACTGCTCGGCAATCACCAGCGGTGAATGGTTGGGTAACATCACCCCGCCCGACCCCAGACGCAGGGTTTGCGTATTCGCCGCGAGATAACCAATCAGTACGGAGGTTGCCGCACTGGCAATCCCGGACATGTTGTGGTGCTCTGCCAGCCAGTAGCGGTGAAAGCCAAGCGATTCAGACTGCTTAGCCAGAGAGAGTGATGCATGAAACGCATCGCGCGCGGAGGCACCCTGAGGAATGGGGGCGAGATCCAGTACCGAAAGCGGTACATTTTTTTTATCAGGCATAGTTGCTCACTTTGTCTAACGGCCGACGCTGCGCCAGGTACAAAAGAGACAGATTAAGGGATTTGTTGTCTGTATTATTGTCCGTTCGCAGCACTCCTGGAATTAACGGTACAGCGGCGCGAACGCTTTGATCAGCCTCTGCCCCGTTATCAGGTAACTGATGCACCACTATTATAATAGCGGGATTTATCCTGACGAGAGATACCGGCCGCCAGGATAACGCAGGATCGGCGCGAGCGTGTCTTAATTCACCAGCTCCAGCCCTGCGACCCGTCGCCAGTAGCCGTTACAGTCTGCGTGGTGATCCATCTTCAGTGGCCGCTGGCCCGCTTCGTTAGCGCGGAACTGGGGGATCACCGACAGCGTTCCTGCATCCTGCGGTGAAAGACGCACAATATCGACCAGCCCCTGCATGGAGGTCAGATCGTTACCCAGGTTGTAGCAGCTGCCGCTCATGGTCTGAATGCCGTTCAGAACAAACACCTGCTGATCCTCCTGGGTATGCACACGGCGTCCCTGGGGATAGTCAATACAGCAGGTCTGACATTCATCCTTGCTGCGATTTTCTGAACGGGCGGTAAAGCAGCGGGCTGACAGAGCCAGCGGCAGATGACCATAGCTCAACACTTCAACCTCAAACCGCTGGCGGATGCCCAGTTCTTCACACTGATTGATCAACTGCATCAGCCAGTCCCGCGACAGTTCCACCGGCATGCACCAGCGCGTCATTCCCATGTCCAGCAACAGTTTCAGTGCGACGGCATTATAGACATTAAGCGCAGGGCCGGCGACGAAGGGGATCCCGGCTTCGCTGGCCAGCGTCACTGCGCCGACATCATTGGCTTCGATCAAGAATTCGCCGTTATCAATGTAGCGCTTCAGCTCGGTCAGTTCCGAAGGAGACTGCACCAGTGCCAGCGTACTGAGCACCACCTGCTTGCCGGCATCAGCCAGTTGCCTGGCCATACTCAGCCAGTCGCCGGTTTTCGTGGCGCGGCGTTTACTGCACACCGACTCTCCCAGGTAGACAATGTCAGCGTCACTGTCGGCGGCCGACTGATAAAATGCGTTCAGCGTCTCTTTTGACCAGTACCACAGTACCGGTCCCAGTGAATATTTCATCCTGTCTCCTACTGCCACTGCCGGTGATAGGCACCGAGCGTGGTTTGTGTACCTTCACTCAGCGCACTGAGCGCCGTCATCCACTGCGGCTGTGCGGTAAAGTTCTGCGGGTCAGCGTGACAGCGGTCAATGGCCTGACGCCAGATCCGTGCCACCTGTTCAACATAAGCGGGGCTGCGCTGGCGCCCTTCAATTTTCACCGAGACGATATTCGCTGCCATCAGCTCGGGCAGCAGCGCCAGCGTATTGAGGCTGGTGGGTTCTTCGAGGACATGATAATGAGCCTTGTCTACCTTATAACGGCCTTTGCACAGCGTCGGGTATCCGGCATTTTCTCCCGCGTCATAGCGATCAATCAGCACTTCATTCAGTCGGGATTCCAGCCCGGCCGGGGTCTGCTGCCAGCGAACAAAACGGGCAGGCGAGCAGGCGCCGACCGTATTGGGTGACTCGCCCGTCAGGTAAGAAGAAAGGTAACAACGGCCCTCTGCCATAATGCACAGACTGCCGAAGGCAAAGACCTCCAGGGGGACGGTGGTATCGCGGGCCAGCTGGCGCACCTGATGCATCGATAGCACTCGCGGCAATACCACGCGTGATACATCGAAGTTACGCTGATAAAAGCGAACGGCAGCCGCATTTGTCGCGGAGGCCTGTACCGAAACATGACGTTCAATATGGGGATATTTTTCTGCGGCGTACGCCAGCATGGCAATATCTGCCAGGATTAAAGCATCGGCACCGGCATGAGCGGCCATATCGACGGCGCGCTGCCAACGCACATAGCCATCAGGATGGGCAAAGGTGTTGATCGCCACATGCAGTTTGCGTTTACGCTGATGAACGTAGCGTGCTGCTTCCTGCAGGCGTTTGTCGGTGAAATTCAGACCCGCAAAGTGGCGGGCATTGGTTTCATCTTTCAGGCCGATATACACCGCATCGGCACCGTTATCGATGGCCGCCTTCAGCGCCGGAAGGTTTCCGGCCGGGCAGAGAAGTTCCATAGGGATCGATCCAACTAATCAGAAGAGTTGATGAGTTTAGTGAGGAAAGCGGTGACAAATTTTGATTTAAGGCAGCTAATGGCGTATTGATGGGGTTCGTGATCCCTGATAAAACTCGTATAGTTCGCACACTTTGTTGATCCAGCCGTCAGACGCATTTTGCTGTTGTGGCAAAATAGCTGAAATTTATTCGTAAGGAGTGATAATGGTGTTGAACCCGCTACGCAGCCGCTGTGTCCGTCACGGACCGCAATTACTGCGTTTTCCACTGCGGTTTACCCCGTTTGCCGTGAAGAAGCCGCTACTGCAGGCATTGCTACGCTGGCAGTTTCAGCAGGCGCTGGCGGAAGGTGAGCTGGATTTCCTGGAAGGGCGCTGGCTGGGAATCGAGGTTAGCGATCTCGAACTGTGCTGGTCAGTGACGCTGCAGCAGGGCGAACTTCAGGTAGCCGAACGCGCGGAAGCCGATGTCTGGTTCCGTGGCAATGCCAACGATTTGGTGCTGATCGCCGCCCGCAGACAGGACCCGGACACCCTGTTTTTTCAGCGTCGTCTGCTGATTGAAGGTGATACCGAGCTGGGTCTGGAAGTGAAAAACCTGATGGATGCGATCGACCTGGAATCCATGCCGAAGCCGTTACGCATCGGACTAATGCAACTGGCTGACTTTATTGAGGCCGGACTGAAAAAGGACGCGATTTCCCCGGCGGATCGCGCAGGTGTCTCATGTTAATTCGTTCAGAAATAGGTATTGATGCTGCCAGCATCGACAGCCTGCTGCGCCGCAGCTTCCACACCTCTGCGGAGGCGGAACTGGTGCAGCAACTCCGTGAAGACGGATTATTAACGCTCGGCGTGGTGGCCACAGATGATGATGGCCAGGTGCTGGGCTATGCGGCGTTCAGCCCGGTCACGCTGAACGATGAAGATCGTCAGTGGGTGGGATTAGCGCCGCTGGCGGTTGATGAACGTGTCCGCCGGCAGGGCATTGGTAAGCAGCTTGTCTATGAAGGGCTGGATACGCTCAATGAGTTCGGCTATGCCGCCGTGGTGGTGCTGGGCGACCCCGCTTACTTCGGGCCTTACGGGTTTGAGCCGGCTGCGCGCCACCAGCTGGACTGTCGCTGGGAAGGCACTGCAGCGACTTTCCAGGTTTACAAGCTGGCAGATGACGCCTTTAACGGCGTGGAAGGTCGTATCGAATACTCGGCGCCGTTTACGCGTTTCTGAGCGCGGCAAGCCACTGAACAAGCGACACAGGCTGGTGCTCTATCAGCCTGATTTTTTGCAACTTTTTAAGCTGTTTAACCTGATATTCCAGCTTTGACGCCAGCGAACGATCCCCCGCCTCACAGTGAAACAACAGCTCAAGCGGCCCCTTACCCCGTAATGCCTTCGCGCCTTTACCGCTCTGGTGCTGCGCAAAGCGTCGTGCCACGTCATTTGTGATGCCGGTGTACAGCATCCCGCTGGCGGTACGCACAATATAAAGTTGCCAGCCGGTAGGTGCAGCAGAATGCATAGCTTCCCAATCCACACAAAGAAGGAGGAGGGTACTTTAGCGCATCTTCGACGGGATCTTAAGGGGGGCAAGGCCAGCCGCAGCTGGCCAGGGGCCACTATCAGGCGGCGTTCAGAATACGCAGGGATTCACGGTTAAAGGCGGGCAGGTCGTCCGGGGTACGGCTGGTGACCAGGCGATCGTTGTCGATCACGACCTCTTCATCGTAAAAATCCGCGCCAGCGTTTTTCAGGTCAATCACCACCGGTTTCACCGTGGTCATTTTACGCCCGCGTACCGCATTGGCGCTGATCAGCAACTGCTGGCCGTGACAGATGGCAAAAACGGGTTTACCCAGCGCAACAAAGGCTTTGGTGAATTCTACAAACCGGTCGTCACCGCGCAGTGTATCAGGGGAGTGACCGCCCGGCAGCAGCAGGGCATCAAATTCAGCCGGATGCACATCATCGATACTTTTATCGACCTTCACGCTGGCTTTACCCTGTTTCCCGGTAATCGTTTTACCGGCCTCAGTCTCAATGGTAATCACCTCGTGGCCGGCATTTCTGTACGCCTCGGCGGGGGAAGTAAATTCTGAGTCTTCAAATTCATCGGTTATCAGCACCGCAATCTTCTTGCTCATATTTCCTCCTGTGAGCTTTCGTTGAGAACGGAATAAGTGTGGTTCACTGACGCTGAAAATCAACCCGGGGCGGCTTTTGAATTCACAGGCTCCTGATTTTTCGGGAAAAGAAGGCGCACACAAAGGTAAAGAAAATGCAGCCTGCTGGCGTTTACCGGTAGCGCCCCTTATGATGAATTCTCACTCTGCCTATCACCTTCAGGACGAATCCATGGCTACGCTGCATCTGTTACTCGCTTTCGGCTCCTATTTTTTCACCAGCTGTGCAATGGTGCTGATATTCCTGTTTATCTACACACGCATTACCCCGCATAACGAGTGGCGCCTGATTAAAGAGAATAATCTGGCGGCGGCACTGGGTTTCATTGGTGCACTATTAGGTTATATTATCCCGCTGGCCAGCGTGGCGATTAACTCCGTCAATTTACTCGATTATGTTATATGGGGTGCCGTCGCGCTTGTCGTTCAACTGCTGGTGTTTGGACTGGCGCGCATTTATCTGCCGAAAATCAGCCAGCATATTGAAGATAACCATCTGGCTGTCGGCTTATTTCTCGGCGGGGTCTCCCTTGGCGGAGGGATCATCAATGCAGCCTGTATGACCTACTAAAACTTTTCAGGCAGGGAAGCAGTAAACTTGAAAAAGAAACGTCGCCGCTCACGTTCGGGCGGTCAAAAGCCGGTGGAATTTAAGTCCTTCTCGCAAGGTGCAGCCCTGAATGACGCGCCGCGTAAATCCACGACATGGCTGACGCTGGTTATTATGGGCGGCACCGGTATGGCACTGCTCCACAGCTGCCGGGACCAGGGGGAAGAGCAGACCATCTTTGCCAGCAGCAATGAGTGCACGCAGGCAGGCTATTCCCTCCGGGCCTGTGAGGCGCAGGAGCAGGCCGCCCAACAACAGCTGGATGCCAGTTCACAGGGATTTGATAACAGTTATGCCTGTCAGAACTATTATGGCCTCGGGAACTGCCATTACAGCCTGGTAACACACCATTTTCTGCCGCGACTGGCGGGCTTTACTATGGGTAAGCGCCCGCAGGAAGACAGTCAGGGGGCGTCCTCTTCAGGGGGCGGTTACTACGGCGGCGGGCGCGCCTTCTATCGTGATCCGAACGATCGTGAGACGCTGAGGACGCCGGGCAGTGAAGCACGCTGGACGCGTTCCTCTGCTGATGCTGACGCCCATAAGTTCAGTGGGCGCACGGTCTCACGCGGCGGGTTTGGCGGCAGTTCATATCATCGTTCAGGGGGCTGAAGATGATACGTATCGCCTGCACGCCACGGCGCGACCTTGCTGCCATCGCTGCCCGCTACGGTTTTAACTTCCATATTATCGATGATGAAGTGTACTGGGATGAAACCCGGGCCTATCGCTTTACCCTGCGTCAGATCGAGCAGGATATTGAGGGGCCAACGGAAGAGCTGCATCAGATGTGCCTTGATTTGGTCGATCGCGTCACCGGCGATGAAGAGCTGCTGACAGCCCTGGCGATCCCGCCCCTCTACTGGGAGGCCATTGCCCGCAGCTGGCAGCGTCGTGAACCCTCACTCTACGGCCGGATGGACTTCAGCTGGGGAGGCCAGGGGCCGGTTAAGCTGCTGGAATACAATGCTGATACCCCCACGTCTCTGTATGAAGCCGCGTTTTTTCAGTGGCAGTGGCTGACCGATGTCGCGGGCAGGGGGCAGATCCCCCATCATGCCGATCAGTTTAATTCCCTGCAGGAGAAGCTGATCGCGCGGCTGGCGCTATGGCGCAATCAGCACCCGCTCTATTTTTGCTGCTGTCAGGGATCGGCGGAAGATCGCGGCACGGTGCAGTATCTTGAAGATTGCGCCCGACAGGCAGGCCTTGAAACACGTTTTCTCTATCTGGAAGAGGTGGGCATGGGCGTGGGGGGCGTGCTCACGGATATGCAGGATCGGGTGATAGAACAGGCCTTCAAGCTTTACCCGCTGGAGTGGATGCTGCGTGATGATTACGGACCGCTACTGCGCAAGGGCCGTGAACGCTGGATTGAACCCCTGTGGAAAACCGTGCTCAGTAACAAGGGCATCTTACCGCTGCTGTGGCGCTGGCATCGCGGGCATCCTAACCTGCTGCCGGCCTGGTTTGCCGGGGAAGTGGATAAACCGGGCTGGCGGTTAGCGGAGGAAATGGGCGCTCAGTGGCGCGGCTTCGTCAGTAAACCGTTGTTCTCGCGCGAAGGGGCGAATATCACCATGTATGCCGATCGCGATGGCCGGCAACGGCTGGCCAGTGAGCCCGGCGAATACGCGGATGAACCCCGTATCTGGCAGGCCAGTGCGCCGTTACCCCGGTTCGGGCATGACCATACGCTGATCGGCAGCTGGATTGTGGGCGACAGCGCCGCGGGTATCGGTATTCGTGAGGATAACGGGCCGATCACCAAAGACAGTTCAAGGTTTATCCCGCACTTTATCGCTGACTGATCTCAGCGCAGCTGATGAATGACCTGGTTGCTGCTGCCGCGCCAGCGCAGCGCCGGGTCTCTGAGCGCCTGGATATATTTCCCGTCAATCAGTACGTTAACCTCGGCGACCACCCGCTGCTGCTGCGCGTCCAGCTCCTCCCGTCGGTAGCCGGTCCACATCCAGATATCCTTTCCCGCACAGTCACGGCGCACCCGCCGTAACAGCCGTCCGACATCGGCGAGATTAGCCGGATGCAGAGGATCGCCGCCGGACAGCGACAATCCCTGGCGCGGAATGCGCGTGTCGTTGAGATCGGCAATCAGCCGTTCTTCCATATCCAGCGTAAACGGCACCCCGGAGTTTACCCGCCAGGTACTTTTGTTATAGCAGCCCGGGCATTCGTGCACGCAGCCGGAAACAAACAGCGTGCAGCGCGTGCCGGGGCCGTTAACGATGTCCACCGGGTAATACTGATGGATGTTCATCCCAGTTGGCCGTTTTGCAGATGCTTAACCCGACGTTTTACCTCTTCCTGCTTGCCGGCGTTAAAGGGGCGGGCATCCGGGCTGCCAAGGTAGCCGCATACCCGACGGGTGACGGAAACGCGGGTGCTGTCGTGGTTACCGCATTTCGGGCAGGTGAAGCCTTTGCTGGTGCAGTCGAATTCGCCGGTAAAGCCGCACTCATAGCATTCGTCGATCGGCGTATTGGTACCGTAATAAGGCACCCGGCTGTAGCTGTAATCCCAGACATCTTCCAGCGCCTTCAGGTTGTGCTGAATATTGGGATATTCGCCGTAACAGATAAAACCGCCGCTGGCTAACGGCGGGTAGCCCGCCTCAAAGTCGATTTTATCGTATGGGTTCACCTTCTTCTCCACGTCAAGGTGGAAGCTGTTGGTGTAATAGCCCTTATCCGTCACACCCGGCACCACACCAAACTCCGCGGCATCAAGGCGGCAGAAGCGATCGCACAGATTTTCGCTGGGGGTGCTGTACAGGCTGAAGCCGTAGCCGGTCTCCTCTTTCCAGGCTTCCACGGCCTCACGCAGCCGGGCGACAATCTGCAGCCCTTTCGCCCGCAGTTGTTCATCGTCATAAGGATGCACGCTGCCGCCACTCAGGGCGTTCAGCGTTTCGTGAATGCCGATATAGCCCAGAGAAATGGAGGCTCTGCCGTTGCGGAAGATCGAGGCTACCGGCTCATCGGCCTTCAGGCGTACCCCGCAGGCACCTTCCATATAGAGGATCGGCGCAACGCGGGCTTTGACATTTTCCAGCCTGGCGATACGTGTCATCAGCGCTTTTTTCGCCAGCAGCAGGCGCTGCTCCAGCAGAACCCAGAAGCGCCCCTCGTCCCCCTCCGACTCCAGCGCAATACGCGGCAGGTTCAGGCTGATCACGCCGATATTGTTCCGGCCATCGTGGATCTGCTCGCCGTTCTCCTCATAGACCCCGAGGAAACTGCGGCAGCCCATTGGCGTTTTAAACGAACCGGTGACTTTCACCACCTGGTCGTAATTGAGGATATCCGGATACATGCGTTTACTGGCGCACTCCAGCGCCAGCTGTTTGATGTCGTAGTTAGGCTCACCCGCCGCCTGGTTCAGCCCGGCTTTAATGGCAAACACCAGCTTCGGGAACACTGCCGTTTTATGGTTTTTCCCCAGGCCGGCAATACGGTTGCGCAGGATCGACTGCTGAACCAGACGCGCCGACCAACGGGTACCCAGGCCAAAACCGAAGGTGACAAAGGGCGTCTGGCCATTGGCGGTGTGCAGGGTGTTGACCTCGTATTCCAGTGACTGGAAAGCGTCATAACACTCTTTTTCAGTGCGCGAATGCGCATAGGCTTCAGCATCCGCAATCTGCCACTGCTGTGCGGTCGCGCGGTGCTTCTCCAGGCTGGCTTCAACAAACGGTGCCAGCACCTCATCAATACGGTTAATTGTGGTTCCGCCGTAAATATGGCTGGCCACCTGCGCGATGATCTGGGCGGTGACGGCGGTGGCGGTAGAGATCGACTTCGGCGGTTCGATCTCCGCATTGCCCATCTTGAAGCCGTGCGTCAGCATGCCGCGCAGGTCGATCAGCATGCAGTTGAACATCGGAAAGAACGGAGAGTAGTCGAGATCGTGATAGTGGATCTCACCGCGTTCATGGGCGCTGACCACATCACGCGGCAGCATATGCTGACGGGCGTAATGTTTAGCCACAATACCGGCCAGCAGGTCGCGCTGTGTCGGGATCACTTTACTGTCTTTATTGGCATTTTCATTCAGCAGCGCGGGATTGCTCTGCTCAACCAGACCACGGATCTCATGATTCAGACGACCGCGCAGCTCGCGGGCGACGTCGCGATCGTGACGATACTCAATATAGCTGCGTGCCAGCTGGGGGTAACATCCCGCCATCAGCTGGTTTTCCACCGCGAGCTGCACCTCGGCAATATCCACCCGGGGACGGGCGGTCAGCAGGGCGCTGATCTGGCTGGCGGCGGTGGCGCAGTAGTCATTATCGTCAATGCTGGCTGCCTGTGCGGCAGCACGAATCGCTGCCTCAATACGTGCTGGATCGAAGGCGACCTGACAGCCGTCCCGCTTGATTACCTGAGTTGCCACCGCTGCTCTCCTGAAGGAAGAAAACTATATGTAGGTTTCGATGGCTATAGTAAGCGCTATATGTAGTGTTTGTGCGGAGAATAATGGTGATTTTATTGATTTACCGCATGGAACTTAAGAGTGGAAAATCTTTCCCGCAGCCCCCTCAGATAACGGTTGAACGTTTCAGGCAGAGCAACGCGGCGATAAACAGCGCCAGGGCGCCGATAATGATCGACATCCTCAACGGATCCGCGTGGCCGTGGAGCCATCCTGTCATCAGTGGCCCGCAAACCTGGCCGACACCATAGGTGAAGGTTACCAGCGCCATCAAATTGATACCGGAAGGAACCGGCAGTTTCTTCGCCAGCGGCATCACCAGCGCGGTGGTACCCATAAAAGTGAAGCCAAATCCGAGGCAGCAGAGGATCAGGAGTAAAGGTGAATGGCCATTCAGTGAGAGCAGTACGCAGACCGCCTGCAGGATCAGATTAAACATCAGGGAAAGCGTGATGCCAAATCGATATTCCATCAGCAGCCAGAAAAAACAGCCGGGAATAATGGCCAGCCCGACCAGCGACCAGAGGTGTTGAGAGATCGTGCTGTCTGAGAGCTGATGGGAGATGAGCGGCAGAAAGGTGGCGACAATAATATAGCCGAAGCCGGCCAGGCCATAAATAATGATCAGTTGCCACCAGCTCACCACGGCGCTTTTTCGCACCTGTGTCTGTTGTGACTCCGGCGTGAACGCAATGGCTTTGGGGGAAAGGATAACCAGCAGAATCAGCAGGACCAGGCCCACCAGGCCCGCACCGAACCAGAGATCATAAGAGGTTAAGTGGTGGCTGATGCCCACATTCACACATTCATTGCCGAGTAAAATCCCGACGCCAACCCCTGAAAACAAGGACGCTGTCACCCGGTGATTATTGGTGTGGTGCAGGACCGTCACTGAACCAAAGATCATTAATGCCGCACTGGCCACCCCAGCCAGAAAGCGCACGGCCAGGGCAAGGCTAATCTGAGTGACCCCCCACATCGCGAAGAGCAGAACAACGGAGAGCGTCGCAAAAATAAACACCATATGTTGCGAATGGGGGCGGTGAAAACCGCTCCAAGAAAATACCAGGCTCCCCACCAGATATCCGGCATAGTTGGCACTCGCCAGCCATGCCAGTTGTGGGAACGTGAAAATATGCTCTCCCAACATGGCGGGTAACATCGGCGTGTAAAGGAAACGACTGAGTCCGACCCCCAGCGCAAGTAGTAATACGCCATAGAAAGCTATCCGGATATCTTTGCGCACAAGGGCTTTTTTGGTGTTATGCAACATACCTGCAATTCCCTGACCCATCATTGATGGCGAATAAATTAGCACGCAGATAAACGATAGCGAGGTAACGATAAGTGTGATTAGGGTTATATTTTTTTTAAAGCCTTAATTTGTTCATTTCAGCATTTATTGTAGTGTTAATGCGAAAAATAAAATCCGCACTTTGAGTAAAAAAATAAGAGGGATGTTCTTGTTTGATTATTCGTAACGGTTAACAGGGGGGACAGATGGAAAAAATAAACATAGCTATTATTGGGTGCGGCTCTCGAGGTATCAGTGTATTAGAAAGGATAATTACGCTCTACTCTTCGTATTGTCAGGGTAAAGAGATTAAGATATGGCTGATTGATAAAGATAAATTGGGGTTTGGCGTTCATCGCCCTGAACAGCCAGATTATTTTTTGGCCAATACGGTTGCATGTCAGATTACTATGTTCGGAGATGACACCTTGACTGACGCGGGGAAAATCCGTAAAGGCCCCGACTTCTGGCAGTGGGCATGCACACAGGATGCTATAAATCCAGATGGTTTTTTTTCAGACCGAAAGCAGGAAAAATTAATATTACCAGACGACTACCTTCCCAGGAAAATGTTGGGTAATTACCTTTATTATGTTTATTTGAGTATTATACATGATCTTCCTCAAGAAATTACGGTTCAAGAAATCCATGGGCAAGCTGTGCAAATAAGTACATTTTCTAATCATAAAATTAAAATAAAAATAGACACAGGCTTTAAATTGAAAGTAGATTATCTTTTTCTTTCAACAGGGCATGGCGATGAATTCCCTACAGAAGATGAAGAAAAAATTCAGCGCTTTGTATCTGAAAAATCATGCCAAAACAAAGCATTGCGCTATATTTCAAGGCCCTACGATATCAACAACTACAGTAAAATTAGTTCTGCCAATAAAGTATTGATAGAAGGTATTGGTTTAACAACTTACGATATTATTTCCAACTTGACTTGTGGCCGGGGTGGTCAGTTTAGTGATTGTGACGGCAGGCTGATCTACCATCCGTCTGGCAATGAGCCTGATATTTATATCTACTCACGCCAGGCCTTACCTGCTGGAAGTCGCGGTGTTAATCAGAAAGGATCCAGCGGACAGTATTTACCTCATTTCTTCACTAGCGGTACTATTGATCGGTTACGTACGAAAACGCCTGATGGGAAAATTGATTTTGTCACCGACCTGCTGCCGTTGTTAACTAAGGAGATGAGTTATGTCTACAGGTGTGTCCAGCAAGATGAATGGCTGGATGCTGAAGACTATTATGTTGGCCAATATGAACGTGATGCAATAAATCAACTCTTCTACCCTCATCATAATTTAATTTTTCCAAACCTGAAATCGTATCGAAATTGGTTTAAGGTATTTCTGAAAGCTGATATCGCTGAAGCTGAAAAAGGTAATGTTTATGGTGGTTTAAAAGCTGCTGCTGATGTTATCAGAGATACCCGTGATATTATTCGCTATGCCGTTAACTACGGTGGGCTAACCCCGCAATCGCATCGTCAGTTTCTGCACGAGTTTTGTCCTATATTCAACCGGATTTCCGTTGGGCCTCCTTTGAGACGCAATAAAGAGTTACTGGCTTTGCTGGAAGGCGGTGTAGTGACACTGGGCGCAGGACCGAGGCCCCAATTAGTTTGCCAAAACGAGAGTAATTGTTTCGCATTGAACAGCACATTTCTTTACGAAAATAGTGTCACATTTGGGGATGTTCTGGTGAAAGCTCATATCCCGTCTTTTTCACCCATTAGAGACAATTCATTGCTATACCATAATCTGCTGATGGAAGGAGTGATCAGGCCCTATGATAATGGAGGGTTTCGCGCGGGTGGTATTGATATTGACAGACAGCATCATGTCATCAACAGGAAAAAAATAAGTCAGAAGAATATTTATGCTATTGGTAATCCCGTCGAAGGCGCAAATTTCTATACTTACATTCTACCCCGGCCCGCAGTCAATTCGACAGCCTTAAAGGAAGCGGCTTTGTGTGTCATCGACATGTATAAAAATATCTGCCAACACCCTGTCAGGTGACTCGCCCTGCTGCCTTTCTGAACGCAGCGCTATTTTTTGCCGCTCATACGTGCGGTGGTGGTTGCATTCAACCCTGAGGAGTTACTACTATTGTCGGTTGCTGTGGAGCGAACCCCATTTCGCTCTGGTTACTCAGGGATACTGCCCGATGTCGTCCGTCGCTTATAACGAAAAACAGGTCATTCGCTGGCTCGGCTCGCGAACCGTTGCCCGTGCGCGCGATCTGGTCGCCAGCGTACAGAATGTTCAGTGGCAGAATAACCTGTTAACCGGGGAGGTTCCGGGCCGTAAAGCGGAACCGTTCAGCGTGATGGTGCATTTCAGCCGCCCGCAGGGCAGGCTGCTCGCCAGCGGTGAGTGCAGCTGTGCGGTAAAGAATAACTGTAAGCACGTTGCGGCACTGATGCTGGCTAATCTTCAGCCGCGCCAGCAGGACGTCACGGTGGTGCTGGACACGATCCGGGCGACGCCGGTGCCGGTGCTGCAGCTGCAGTCCCGGGCCAAATTTATCAGCGGCTACGGGCATTACGGCCACCGGCAAAAGCGTCTCGACTTTGCCTCCGTCAGCTTTGATTACGCCGGGGTCAGCGTGGATGCCGGTAGTCGTTCGGAGAGCTTCAGCGACCGTTCGGGACTGCGCTATCACGTTCAGCGTCATACCGAAGAGGAGCAGTCCTGGCTGGCTCAGATTGACTCGGCCGGGCTGAACGCCATTCCTGCCGGCCATATCTACACCCCCGCACCGTTGCCCCCGGCCATTTTTGCCCCGGCAACGCCGCCGCAGTGGCGCGACTTTATTAAAAAAGGCCTGCCGGCGCTGCGCAAACGCGGCTGGCGCATCAGCATGGATGATGATTTTACCTGGAATGTCTCCGAGGTGGATGCGATAGAAGGGCGTGCGATCCAGGGCGAGGATGGCTGGTTCGATCTGGAACTGGCGATGAAGATTGGCCGCCGTCGCGTGCGGCTGGAGCCGCTGCTGGCAAAGCTTTTCGAGCGTGACCGTCGCTGGACGTCCGGCAATCTCAGCCTGATCGCAGACGATGAACAGATTGAACTGCGTGATGATAAAAATCAGCGCCTGCTGTTCCGCGCCGCCCAGCTTAAGCCGCTGGTGGGCAATCTGATCGATCTGTTTGACACCGCGCAGCCGCTCAGGCTGGCAGCGTGGGACATCGGGCGGCTCAGTCAGTCGGACGATCGCAGCCGCTGGATTTTTGACGGTGATAATGCCGTTCACCAGCTGGCCGAACGGCTGAGTGGCAACAGCGGTATTCAGGCCATTGCTCCCCCTGCCGGATTGCAGGCGACCCTGCGTGATTATCAGCAGCAGGGGGTGAACTGGATGCAGTTCCTGCGTCAGCATCAGCTGGCGGGCGTACTGGCCGATGATATGGGGCTGGGAAAAACCATCCAGACGCTGGCGCATCTGCTGCTGGAAAAAGAGGCCGGGCGGCTGGATCGCCCGGCGTTAATCGTGGTGCCGACCACCCTGGTGCACAACTGGTGCTGTGAGGCCCGGCGCTTTGCGCCCGATCTGCGCGTGCTGGCCCTGACCGGGCCGCAGCGCAAAGATTTTTACGACCAGCTGGAGCAGTACGATGTGGTGATCACCACCTATTCGCTGCTGTGGCGCGATCAGCCTCAACTGGTGGCACACTTCTACCATCTGCTGATCCTTGATGAAGCGCAGTACGTGAAGAACAGCGCCTCGCGTGCCGCCTCGGTGATCCGCACCCTGAAGACGCGTCATCGCCTGTGCCTGACCGGAACGCCACTGGAAAACCATCTTGGCGAGCTGTGGTCACAGTTTGATTTTCTTCTGCCGGGCTTCCTGGGCAGCGAGCGCGACTTCACCCAGAACTGGCGTATTCCGGTCGAGCGCAACGGTGACAAAGTGCGGCGCGAGCTGCTGGCAAAACGCGTGCGGCCGTTTATGCTGCGCCGCCGCAAGCAGGAAGTTGCCAAAGAGCTGCCGCCGAAAAACACCATCGTCCGCAGCGTACCGCTGGAGGGCGCGCAGCGGGACCTGTACGACCAGGTGCGGGAAGCCATGCAGGATCGGGTGCAGCTGGCAGTGCAGCAGCAGGGGCCGGGGCGCAGCCATCTGCTGGTGCTGGACGCGTTGCTGAAATTACGGCAGATCTGCTGCGATCCGCGCCTGATGTCTGATCCGCGTGCCGAACGGGTCAAACAGTCCGCCAAGCTGGCGCTGCTGCGCGAGATGCTGCATGACCTGCTGGCAGAGGATCGGCGCATTCTGATCTTCTCCCAGTTCACCACCATGCTCGGCATTATTGCGGAAGAGTTACAGAAAGCACGTATTCCCTTCGTGATGCTGACCGGCAGTACGCGCGATCGCAATGAGCCCGTGCGCCGTTTTCAGGAGGGGGAAGTGCCGGTGTTTCTGATCAGCCTGAAAGCGGGCGGCGTCGGGCTGAACCTGACGGCGGCGGATACCGTGATCCACTACGATCCCTGGTGGAACCCGGCGGCAGAAAATCAGGCTACCGATCGTGCTTACCGGCTCGGGCAGGATAAACCGGTGTTTGTCTACAAGCTGATCGCCGCCAACACCATTGAAGAGAAGATCGTCGCCATGCAGCAGCAAAAAGCCGATCTGGCCGGTGAGATACTGGATGATGAACTGAGCGAACCGGGCCAGTTCAGCCCGGACGATCTTACTGCGCTGTTTTCGTAACGGGGATATGGGCCAGCCGGAACAAACGCGCGGCCCCTACCGCAGGGTTTTCTGATACCACCACACCGCCTCCCAGGGACGCAGCATCACTTCACCCGGCGTGACGTGCGTATCGGCATAGTTGCTGATTAACACTTCCCAGTGGCCGCTGTAAGCCGGTGGATGCCAGACCTGCGTTTCACCACTGAAGTTGGTTGCCACCACCAGCGTTTCCCCCGCTATCCGGCGGCAGTAACACCACAGGCGCGGATGGTCAGGCAGCAGGTCAAGGTAGTCCCCGTGGGTCAGGATGGCGTAGCGTTTACGCAGCGCGATCAGCTTTTGATAGCAGTAAAAAACGGAGTCCGGGTCTGCCAGCGCGGCGGCCGCATTCACGGTGCTCACATTGTCGCCCATGCCAATCCACGGTGTGCCCTGGGTAAATCCGCCGTTCTCACTGTCGTCCCACTGCATCGGCGTGCGGCCGTTATCACGGGATTTACTGGCGAGGATCGCCAGCAGGTTATCGCTGTCGCGGCCCTGGGAACGCAGCTCCGCGTACATATTGTGACTTTCAATGTCGCGATAATCGATAATGCGGGTGAAGTGCGGGTTGGTCATTCCCAGCTCTTCCCCCTGGAAAATATAGGGGGTGCCCTGCATGCCGTGCAGGGCCAGGGCCAGCATCTTGGCAGATTCAACCCGGTAGTTAAACTCATCCCCCCAGCGTGAGACAACCCGTGGCTGGTCATGATTACACCAGAACAGCGCATTCCACGCCTGGTTGTGCATACCCTGCTGCCAGTGGGTAAATATCTCTTTCAGTGCCACCAGATTGAGCGGCGTCAGCGTCCACTTCTGGCCCTGATAAAAATCGACCTCCACATGATCGAAGCTGAACACCATCGACAGCTCTTCGCCACTCAGCGCCCCGTAGCGCTGGCAGTGCTCCAGGGTGGCGGAGGACATTTCGCCTACGGTCACCAGCTGACGCGGAATAAACACCTCGCGGCTCATCTCCTGCATAAACTCGTGAATACGCGGACCATCGGTGTACAGCCGCAGGCCGTCGCCCCCCGGATCATCGGCAAAATCCTGCTGCTTGGACACCAGGTTGATTACATCCAGGCGCAGGCCGTCAATGCCCCGGTCGGCCCAGAAATTGACCACCTGCTTCAGCTCGGCGCGGACGCTGTCATTTTCCCAGTTCAGTTCGGCCTGTTCCGGTGCCCACAGATGCATATAGTACTGGCTGCTTTCCGGATGCCAGCGCCAGGCGCTGCCGCCAAACTTGGACATCCAGTTATTCGGCAGTTGTCCGGGAGCCCCGTCGCGCCAGATATAGTAAGAACGATAGGGACTGTCGCGATCCAACGCCTCATGGAACCAGTGATGCTGAGTGGACGTATGATTAAACACCATATCCAGAATAATGCGCATCCCGCGCCGGTGGGTTTCCTCCACCAGATTATCGAAATCATTGAGGGTGCCAAACTGCGGATCGATGGCGGTATAGTTCGCCACGTCATAGCCATTATCTACCTGCGGAGAGAGATAAAATGGCGTCAGCCAGATGGCATCAACGCCCAGCGTTTGCAGATAGTCCAGCCGCTGGATTACGCCGGGCAGATCGCCAGTACCGCTGCCGGTGGTGTCCTGAAAACTCTTGGGATAGATCTGATAAATTACGCCGTTCTGCCACCAGGGTGGAGTATTTGTCATTGCTGAATCCTGATATCCAGTGGGTTGCTGAGAGCGTTATTCCCTAAGATTAGCCACAGAGAGACAATTCCGCATAGTGTGTACCGATTTATGACATCATCGGGACGAAATGTCGCGCAAAGGTCGCTTTCCTGATGTGTAACTTGATGTGACAAGCGAATTATGTTTTAAGAGTGCATCACAAAAAAAGGATGCCCTTATATGCCATGGTCACTGCGCTGCCTGCTGCTTACCTGTTCCCTGATCCTGCCGTTTTCGGTAGCTGCCAGCCCGGCCCGCACGCTGCCGCTGATGCCGTGGCCGCAGCAGGTGGAGCAGCCGCAAGGTGAAGGGCGAGTGACGCTGACCACGCCGCTGGCGATCCAGGTACAGGGCGACAGCCTGCGCGAGGCGCTGCCGCGCTGGCAGAAACGGCTGGCACGGCAGACGGGTAACCCGTCGTTGCCGACCTCAGCCAGTGCGACCTCATTACAGATCCGTATTGCGCATCCGGTGGCGGCGATCCCCCAGCCGGACAGCGATGAAAGCTATCAGCTGAAGGTCAGTACCGACGGGATCGTGCTTGAGGCAAAAACCCGTTTTGGCGCGATGCGCGGCATGGAAACGCTGCTGCAGCTGGTGCACAACGGTACCGTGCCGCTGATCACTATTAATGACTATCCGCGCTTTCCCTGGCGCGGCATCCTGATTGATTCCGCCCGCCACTTTCTCCCCATTGAGACCCTGAAACGTCAGATTGACGGTATCGCGGCGGCGAAAATGAACGTCTTTCACTGGCATCTGACCGATGACCAGGGCTGGCGCTTTGCGTCTGACCACTATCCCCAGTTACAGGAAAAAGCCAGCGACGGCCTGTGGTACAGCCAGCAGCAGATGCGCGAGATCGTCAGTTATGCGGCCAGCCGGGGGGTGCGCGTTGTGCCGGAGATCGACTTTCCCGGCCACGCCTCCGCGCTGGCGGTGGCGATGCCCGAGCTGATATCGGCACCGGGGCCGTACCAGATGGAGCGCGGCTGGGGAGTGTTCAAACCGCTGCTCGATCCGTCCAGTGAACAGGTTTATCAGTTTATTGATACGCTGGTGGGTGAAGTGGCGGCCATTTTCCCGGATCCGTACCTGCATATTGGTGGGGATGAGGTGGATGCCAGCCAGTGGAATGCCTCGGCGTCGATCCGGCAGTTTATGCAGCAGAAAGGGTTGAAGGACAGCCACGCGCTGCAGGCGTATTTTAATCAGCGTGTGGAGAAGATCCTGGAAACACACCAGCGGCGCATGGTTGGCTGGGACGAGATTGCTCACCCCGATCTGCCGCGCAGCATCCTGATCCAGTCCTGGCGCGGCCAGGATGCGCTGGGCGAAGCGGCAAAGAATAACTACCGCAGCATCCTCTCCACCGGTTTCTATCTTGATCAGGCGCAGCCTGCGGCTTTCCACTACCGTAACGAAGTCTGGCCGCAGGGGCTGAACGATGCCGACCGCGTCGTCGAAGGAGAGGTGGCACAGAGCTGGGCATTTACGCTGCCCCGACTGAAGGGCAACCCGCTGAAAGGCAGCGTGACGCTGATTGACGGGCGGGGGGGATGGCGTGGTTTTATCGACTTCGACGGACGCTCCCGCCGCATGGTACGTGAGATCCGCTGGCTCTCTCCCACCCAGTTTACCTTCCGCGTTGACAGCTGGATGGGAGAGCTGCGTCCGGTGCTGACTCTGGCCGGCGACACGATGAGCGGCTACTGGCGCATTGGTAACGTGCGTTATCCAACGGTAGGCAGCCGGCTGGCGCAGATCCCGGCGGGAATACGGCCCGCACTGCCGGATGACGCGCAGCTGCGGGCTAACCTGCTGGGCGGCGAGGCGGCGCTGTGGAGTGAAATCGTGGATGAGAACGTCATTGACGTGCGGCTGTGGCCCCGGGCATTTGTGGTGGCTGAACGGCTGTGGTCAGCTTCCGGCATCAATGACGAGCAGAACATGTATCAGCGCCTGGCGTCGGTAGACAGCTGGTCGGCGGTCTCGGTGGGGCTGCAGCAGCACGCGGAAACCCAGCTGCAGATGATGCGCCTGGCCAACAGCAGCGACACGGTTGCGCTGCAAATCTTTGCACAGGCACTGGAGCCGGCGCAGTTTTACACCCGCCAGCATCTGAAATATCAGGCCGGACATTACACTCAGGCAGAACCGCTCAACCGTCTGGCGGATGTGCTGCCCAGCGAGAGCAATAACGTTCGTGAACTGGATCGTCAGGTGGACGCGCTGATAGCCAACCGGGGTAACCGCCAGGCGGCGCTGGCCATCCGTCGTCAGCTGGAACAGTGGCGGCAGAATATTCCCCAGGTCGCTCCGGTGCTGGCACAAAGTCCTCAGCTGCGGGCGCTGATGCCGGTTGCCGAACAGGTTGAGGAGATCAGTCAGATGGGGCTTTCGCTGCTGGAAGCGATAGAAAAGGAGCGAACGTTCGGTGCACGCGAAGTGGCCAGGATGCATCAGCGCCTGGATCAGGCGGCGCTGACGCAGGATGAAGTGGTGATCGCGCTGGTCTATCCGATCGAGAAGCTGTTACGTTACGGGAAATAACCCGTCAGGGGCGATCGGCTGTCGCCCCTGACGGCTGCGCGCCGGTTAACGACGAAGGGCAATGGCCTCGATTTCAATCTTCACATCTTTTGGCAGACGCGCCACTTCCACGCACGAACGCGCCGGGAAGGCGGCCTGGTGTTCAGTGAAAAACGCTTCATAGGTGGCGTTTACCGTGGCGAAGTCGTTCAGATCCTTCACAAAAACCGTGGTCTTAACGATGTCACCCACCTTCAGCCCTGCGGCTTCCACAATGGCCTGCACGTTCTCCAGCGACTGGCGTGCCTGAGCGGCGATATCTTCTGCCACCGTGCCGGTTTTCGGATCAACCGGGATCTGGCCTGAAGTGATGATCATGCTGCCAAGATCGACACCCTGAACATAAGGGCCGATAGCCGCTGGCGCGTTTTCCGTACTGATTTCGCGAGACATAGTTTCTCCTGAATGTGTCTGATAAGAGGGGACAGCCCATCCTGCCCACCGGGGCGGCGAAATGCAAACGGCTTTAATCGTTTGCCATCACCACAGAGTGCGCGAACTCTTTCTCGCAGTATTTGCATTTCAGGTGCAGCTCATCCTGCCGCTGCTTCACCGCAAAGCTGGAGAACACAGGTTCCGTCCGGCTGAT
The DNA here is from genome assembly GCF_019844095.1 of Erwinia persicina. Classification (NCBI taxonomy): domain Bacteria; kingdom Pseudomonadati; phylum Pseudomonadota; class Gammaproteobacteria; order Enterobacterales; family Erwiniaceae; genus Erwinia; species Erwinia persicina. Next base: position 542,122 of record NZ_CP082141.1, read on the forward strand.
GCAGTTGCTGTTCGGGCAGGTAAGCACGCGGTCAATACGGTCCGGCAGCGTCGGGGCAATCTTCGCCACCACGTTGTAATCATCAATACGGTTGACGGTGGCGTGCGGGGCATAGACCGCCAGCTGGTTGATCTGGTCATCGGTCAGGAAGGTGTTTTCAATCTTGATCAGATCCTTACGGCCTAGCTCACCGGAGGGCAGGTTCAGACCAATGGTGATGCGCTGGTCGGTTTCCGTCAGGCGGAACAGGGACAGCAGCTTAAAACCCACCTGCGCCGGGATATGGTCAATCACCGTGCCGCGTTTGATCGCTTCAACCTGTAATTTATTATCTTGCGTCATGTGCTTATCCCCTTACAGAACCGGTTCGCTGTTCAGTACCAGCGCCAGAAGCGCCTGGCGTGCGTAGATGCCGTTACCTGCCTGCTGGAAATACCAGGCGTGCGGCGTGCGGTCAACGTCAGTGTCGATTTCGTCAATGCGCGGCAGCGGATGCAGCACTTTCATGTTCTCACGTGCGCCCGCGAGGTCGGCAGCGCGCAGAATAAACTGGGCTTTGACGTTGGCGTATTCCGACGGGTCTAGGCGCTCTTTCTGCACGCGGGTCATATACAGAATGTCCACCTGCGGCACCACTTCTTCAATGCTGTCGTGGCGCGTCCAGACAATGCCTTTTTCGTCGAGCATGTCGGTAATGTAGGCCGGCATCGCCAGCGCATCGGGGGCGATAAAGTAGAAGCGGTTGCCTTCAAACTTCGCCAGCGCCTGAGTCAGTGAATGGACGGTACGGCCATATTTCAGATCACCGACCATCGCCACGCTGAGGTTATTCAGGCGGCCCTGGGTTTCCTGCAGGGTAAACAGATCAAGCAGCGTCTGGGTCGGGTGCTGGTTAGCGCCGTCGCCCGCGTTCAGCACCGGTACGCCGTTGGAAAACTCGGTGGCCAGGCGGGCAGCGCCCTCCTGCGGATGACGCATCACAATCGCGTCCACATAGGTGCCGATCACCGAGATGGTATCGGCCAGGGTTTCGCCTTTCTTGCCCAGCGACGTGTTACCGCCATCGGCAAAGCCGACCACCGACGCGCCCAGACGGTGCATCGCCGTTTCAAAAGAGAGGCGGGTACGGGTGGACGCTTCAAAGAAGCAGCTGGCAATCACGTTATGCTTCAGCAGCTCGGGCTGCGGGTTAGCTTTCAGGCTGGCTGCGGTACGCAACACCAGTTCCAGCTCGTCGCGGTTGAGATCATTAATTGAGATGATGTGTTTTTGATACAGGGGGTTAGCCATTTCCACTCCTTGTGCTGGTCATCAATCCCGGTGCAGCGCGGTGGGGCGGCCTCAGGACGGCGACAGAGCAACGTTTCAGCATTGAAATGCGGGCAAAAAAAAGCCCCTCATTGAGGGGCTTTCTTAACGATCGGTCATGCCACGGAAGGAAAAACGGTGCTGCCCGCCTGTAGTACGGCGCGTCAGTACGGCTTGATTAATGCGGCTCAGTTTCATGCATCCTCCCGGCAAACGGGGTGCATTATACGCATTCACCCGGCGGCGGCAAGTGAAAAACGCAGCGACGTAATCGTTTGCCCGGCCTGATTTATCCCTGCTGCGCCAGCGTGGCCACCATCACGGCTTTAATGGTGTGCAGGCGGTTTTCTGCCTGATCAAACACTACGCTGTGCGGCGATTCAAACACCTCATCGGTCACTTCCATCCCGCCGTGCAGATCGTACTGCTGCGCCATTTGCTGGCCCAGCGTGGTCTGGTCGTCGTGGAAGGCGGGCAGGCAGTGCAGGAACTTCACCTGCGGGTTGCCGGTGGCCTGCAGCATGGCCATATTGACCTGGTAAGGGCGCAGCAACGCGATACGTTCCTGCCAGACTTCTTTCGGTTCACCCATCGACACCCAGACGTCGGTATAGATAAAGTTCGCGCCTTTCACGCCCTGCGCAATGTCTTCGGTCAGGGTGATCGTCGCCCCGGTTTTTTCAGCCACCTGGCGGCATTCGGCCACCAGCGCGGCATCCGGCCAGCAGCTTTTCGGCGCGACCAGACGCAGATCCAGACCGGTCAGCGCGGCGGCCTCCAGCAGGGTATTCCCCATATTGTTATGGGTATCGCCCACGTAGGCCAGCGTCATCTGGCTGAAGGCTTTTTCCGGCAGGTGCTCCTGCATGGTGAGCAGGTCAGCCAGCAGCTGGGTCGGGTGAAACTCATTGGTCAGCCCGTTCCACACCGGCACACCAGCATGTTCGGCCAGCGACTCAACCAGCGCCTGGCCGTGACCGCGATACTGAATGGCGTGATACATGCGGCCCAGCACGCGGGCGGTATCCTTCATCGACTCTTTATGGCCGATCTGGCTGCCGCTCGGGCCCAGATAGGTGACGTTTGCTCCCTGATCGTAAGCGGCAACTTCGAAAGAGCATCGGGTACGGGTCGAGTCTTTTTCGAAGATGAGCGCAATATTCTTCCCTTTCAGGTGCGGAGTCTCTTCGCCATTTTTCTTATCGGTCTTCAACGTGGACGCCAGCGCCAGCAAGCCGTTGATTTCAGCAGGGGTGAAATCGAGCAGCCTGAGGAAGTGACGTTGATATAACTGACTCATAAAGCACTCCAGGTAACGGATACCGTCATATTTCAAGCTGCCTGTGCGTTAGCGGCTCTCGTTCATCCGCATCGCTTACCGGAGTAAGTTCATCGTGATTCACGCGTTTGCTGCCGTCATGCAACTCGAATAATCGTGGTTATAGAATGAATTAAAATTCAATTTAACCGTATTAATATTCACTTTCAACCCCGCAGCGCAGAAACTTGCTTTTAAAGGTAGTGGCGCAGAGGGCACTGTGGGAAAATACGCGAAATAACGCCCTAATGAGGAAGAAATCATGGCTAACGAAGCATTACTGGAAGAGCAGCGTGAAGAAACGCGGCTGATTATTGAAGAACTGCTGGATGATGGCAGCGATCCGGACGCGCTGTACACCATCGAGCATCATTTTTCCTGTGACAGCTTCGATGCGCTGGAAAAAGCGGCCGTGGAAGCCTTCAAGCTGGGCTATGAAGTGACCGAGCCGGAAGAGCTGGATCTGGAAGACGGCACCAAAGTGATGTGCTGCGATATCCTCAGTGAAGGCGCCCTGAACGCCGAGCTGATCGACGCGCAGGTTGAGCAACTGATCGACGTGGCCGCCAAATTCAACGTCGACTACGACGGCTGGGGTACCTACTTCGAAGATCCGGACGCGCAGGATGAAGACGACGAAGACGGTGAAGATGGCGAAGCCATCGACGGCGAAGATAACGGCATCCGTCACTAATCGCGCACTGGCCGGGGAAACCCGGCCACGATCCCCTTACCTCTGGTCTGACTGATGAACACCGAACACCTGCTTGCCCCTGTCCTGGAATTCCTTCACTGCCGTACGCCACAGGCCTGGATTGACGAAGCCCGTCAGCCGCAGCATCTGCCTCTCCTCCTGACCGACCATCTGGTGTGCGAACTGAAAGCCGCGCAGACCGCCATGTGGCTGATCCGTAAATATGTCGCGGATAAAGCCAGCGGCGATGCCTTACTGGCCTGGCTCAAGCCCTGGGAAAACTTTGTCCATAACGATCGGGCCGATCTGGCATTTCTTGAGCAGCATAAAGGCCTGTCGAAAACCATTATCAGCCGTGAAGAAGTGCCGTATGGCGATGAGCTGGTGGATAAGATGGTGCTGCTGATTAAAGAGGAGCTGCACCACTTTTACCAGGTGCTGGAGATTATGCAGGCGCGCGGTATTCCCTATATGCGTATTACCGCCAGCCGTTATGCAAAAGGGCTGCTGCGTGAGATTGCGACCTACGAACCGCAAACGCTGGTGGATAAGCTGATCTGCGGCGCCTATATCGAGGCGCGATCCTGCGAGCGCTTTGCCAGCCTGGCACCGTATCTGGACGACGAACTGGCGGCGTTTTATGTTTCGCTGCTGCGCTCTGAAGCGCGTCACTATCAGGATTATCTGGCGCTGGCGGCAAGGATTTCACCGACCGATATCAGCGCGCGGGTGCGTAAAATCGGAGAAACGGAGGCGCGGCTGATTAATGAACCGGACAGCCAGCTGCGGTTCCACAGCGGCGTGCCGGTTTTAGCCTGACGGCTGGCCCCAGAAAAGGGGCCGGAAAAGTCACCCCGGCCTTTCAGCCTGCGGTGATTACAGCGTCTTCAGCATGGTGACTTCGCAGTCTACGTGGCCGGTTGACCCCATTGGCCCGTTGATATGCACGAAGCCCAGGTGCTCATACAGACGGATAGCGCGCGTCAGCGAAGCGGTAGTTTCCAGATAGCAGCGTTTAAATCCCTGCTCGCGGGCGAAGTCCATCGCCTGAATGGCCAGGCGGCGCGCCAGGCCCAGACCGCGCACCGACGGCATAAAATACATTTTCTGCAGTTCACAGACGTCGGCTTCACTGCACGCCAGCGGAGCGATACCGCCGCCGCCCACCACTTTCCCTTCCACTTCGACCACCCAGAACGCACAGCGCTCTGCGCTGTAGACCTCGTAGAGATGGTCAAGGTTCGGGTCAGAGACGGTATAGCCTTTGTCTGCCGTCAGGCCGAATTCTGCCGATACCACGCGGATCACCGCAGCGATATGCGGATTGTCAGCGGGAACGATCGGGCGCACGCGCAGGGAGGTCTGTAATGCGGTTGTCATACATTTCGCTCATGGTCGGTCGGTTGCAGGTAGTGTAATAACACTGCCGGCGAACAGATGCAATGGCGACACGCGGACCCGCACTGGTCTTATCATCTTTCTAAATGATAATTATTTATTGTCGGGTTTCTGGCGCCATGCTTAAATAGCCCAGCTATTTATTACGCTTTTTATTTTCTGCAATGCAGAAGACTATTTCTATTTTCAGGAAGAAAAAAAAATGGAAAACAATACCTCGAATCAGCAACGCCATGCGGTGCTGTTCCACGGGCGTTCTGGTGAATATTTTTCTATCTGGCTGGTCAATGTACTGCTGACCCTGGTTACGTTAGGTATTTATTCTGCCTGGGCAACCGTCCGTCGCCGTCGCTATTTCTTTGGTAACACTGAAATTGCGGGTGACCGTTTTGATTATCATGCCCGTCCTGTCGATATTCTCAAAGGCCGTATTATCGTCTTTGTGGGGATGGTGCTGTTCTTTATCCTCTCCTCCGCAATGCCGGCTATTTCTCTGGTTTTCCTGCTGGCGTTCTGTGCTCTGATCCCGTGGATTATCATCCGCAGCTGGCGCTATAACGCGCTGATGAGCAGCTTCCGTGGCGTGCGGTTTAACTACCTGTGCCGCGTGGGTCGTGCTTACTGGACAATGTATCTGTGTCCGGTGCTGCTGATTGTCGCTCTCTATGCGGTCATGGCGTTGATTGGTATGGTGGCTATCAACACCGGCAGTATGAGCGTCTCGTTGATCCTCGGCATTGTGGGTTTTGTGGCGTTCCTGGCCGGTCTGGCAGCGGTGCAGGGCATCGTGGCTGCACTGAACCACGATCTCTATATCAACAACATGTCCTACGGTTCGCTGCCTTTTAAAGCTGAACTGAGTAAAAAAGCCTTCATCAAAATGGTGCTGATCAGCTTCCTGATTATGTTGCCTTTCCTGATTGTCGCGGGAATGTTGATTGGGACATTATTTGTTTCGATCTTTTATTCCATTGCCATGGGCATGACCGATCCTGAGATGCTGAACTCATTGATGGCGGGGAATATGTTAAATATCTTCCTGACCTTCCTGGTATTACTGTTTGGTGCTTTAGTTTCCTCTGCTTATTTAGTGGTTGCCCAGCGTAATTACGTGTTTGGTCAGACTAAACTTGGTGAAAAACTCCGCCTTAAGTCAACTATGTCTACCGGTTCGTTCCTTGGTCTGACGCTGACCAATACCCTGATTGTGATTTTCACACTGGGTCTGGGCACGCCGATTGCCGAAGTCCGTCTGGCACGCTATATGGCCAACAGTACGGCGCTGGAAGGGGATATTTCTCTGCTGGACGTGCAGGCGCATAACGATAGTGCCGGTACGGCCGTGGCTGAGGAAGTGGCTGCCGCTTTCGATCTGAACGTTGGCATCTGACTTGCAGCTGAACGGTTATTATCAGTACCCCGGACGGGCAGCTCGCGAGGCTGCCCGTCTCACATTGTCGGAACAGCATCTGACGCTGGAGCAGGGCAGCCACCGGCAGCTGGTGATGATGAAGGATGTGGCGGTGTCTGATGCGCTGGGCACCATCCCGCTGACCCTGACCTTCCCGGACGGCGGTCGCTTTGTGCCGGAGGATGACAGGGCGTTTCGCCAGTGGTGGCAGCAGCGTCATCGTCCGGGCCTCGTGCACCGGCTGGAGCAGCATCGCCGCGGCGTGCTGCTGACCCTGCTGGGCACGCTGGTGGCGATTGCCTGCTGGATCTGGGTGATCCTGCCGGTGACCAGTCAGGTACTGGCGCAGCATATTCCTTCCTACGTTGAGCGGCAGATTGGCCAGCAAACCTTTACCCTGCTGCAGAACACCGGGTTCACCGCCGGACGGCTGACGCCTGCACAGCAGCAGCGCATCAACCGGCTGTTCCGCGACACGGTTCCTGCGGAGATGAAAGAGGACCCGACGCCGCTGCGGCTGAAGATCATGCATTTCGACGGCGGGGCGAATGCCTTTATGCTGGCGGACGGTACGCTGATCGTCAGTGACGACCTGGTGCGCATGGCCCGAAGTGATGACGCGATCGCGGCGGTGATGCTGCACGAGATGGGCCACCACCAGCATCGTCACGTGATGCGGATGCTGGTGCGCTCGTCGCTGGTATCGCTGAGTTACCTCTGGCTGACCGGGGACGTCAGCGGCATCGGGGATACGCTGCTGCAGTCGGCGGCCTTTATCGACCAGATGCAGTATTCCCGCAGCATGGAGCGTGAGGCGGATGACTTCGCCATTGCGCAGATGAAAGCTCAGGGACGGTCGCTGGCGGCGATGGCAGAGATTTACGGTCAGCTTGAGCAGTCAGCGAAAAAGCAGGGCGGGAACAGCGACCTGCCGGAATGGATGAGTACCCACCCGGATATGCCGGCCAGGATCAAAGCCGTTCAGGCGGCAGAATAATGCCATAAAAAAGGGGCCAGGCATGCCTGGCCCCTGCGGGGAACGGTGCTGCAGGGATGGGCAAGCCCATCCCGTTACCCTTACAGCGCGGCGATCACCGCCTGCTGCTCAATCAGCTTGATCTTCGCCTGTTCAAAGTCAGCCAGACGCTCACGCTCTTTAGCCACGACGGCTTCCGGTGCGCGCGCCACAAAGCCTTCGTTGCCCAGCTTGGTGGTGATTTTTTCCATCTCCACGTCCAGCTTCAGTACTTCCTTCGCCAGACGCTCCAGCTCGGCAGCTTTATCCACCAGGTCAGCCATCGGGATCAGCAGCTCGGCACCGTCTACCAGTTTGGTGACGGATACCGGGCCTTTCTCACCCGCGGGCAGCAGTTCCAGCGTTTCCAGCCGCGCCAGGGTTTTCAGGAAGTTATGGTTGTCGTTCACACGACGAACCACATCGGCGCTGGCCCCGCGCAGCACCACGTCCAGCGGTTTAGCCGGAGAGATATTCATCTCGTTGCGGATATTACGCACCGCGACGATAGCCTGCTTCATCCATTCGGTATCGGTCATCGCCGCCGCATCGACGCGGCTTTCGCTGAACTCTGGCATCGGCTGCAGCATGATGGTGTCGTCGCTGATGTTTTTCAGCGCTTTCACCTGCTGCCAGATGGTTTCGGTAATAAACGGAATAATCGGGTGCGCCAGGCGCAGCAACGCTTCCAGTACCGTCACCAGCGTATTACGCGTGCCGCGCAGCTGGGCTTCGGAACCGCCGTTCATCACCGGCTTGGCCAGCTCCAGATACCAGTCGCAGAACTGGTTCCAGGTGAACTCATACAGGATGTTCGCGGCGATATCGAAGCGGTAGCTGTCCAGCGCAGCCCGGTAGGCTTTCACCGTTTCGTTGAATTCCGCGAGGATCCAGCGGTCCGCCAGCGACAGTTCCAGCTCGCCACCGTTGAAGCCGCAGTCGTGCTCAGCGGTGTTCATCAGCACAAAGCGACTGGCGTTCCACAGCTTATTACAGAAATTGCGGTACCCTTCCAGGCGCTTCATATCCCAGTTGATGTCGCGGCCGGTAGAGGCCAGCGCCGCCAGGGTGAAACGCAGGGCATCGGTGCCGTGGGGTTCAATCCCGTTCGGGAACTGCTTCTCGGTGCGCTTGCGGATTTTCTCCGCCAGCTGCGGCTGCATCATGTTACCGGTACGTTTTTCCAGCAGATCTTCCAGCGAGATCCCGTCAACCATATCCAGTGGATCGATGACGTTACCCTTCGACTTGGACATTTTCTGCCCTTCATCGTCGCGGATCAGGCCGGTCATATAAACGGTTTTAAACGGAACCTGCGGCTTGCCGTCTTCGTCTTTGATGAAGTGCATGGTCAGCATGATCATGCGGGCAATCCAGAAGAAGATGATGTCGAAGCCGCTGACCAGCACGCTGGTCGGGTGGAAGGTGCGCAGCGCCTCGGTATTCTCTGGCCAGCCAAGGGTGGAGAAGGTCCACAGCCCGGAAGAGAACCAGGTATCCAGCACGTCTTCGTCCTGGGTCAGCACCACGTCGGCCGCGATGTTGTTTTCCGCACGAGCTTCGGCTTCGTTACGCGCCACGTAGACGTTGCCTTCGGCATCATACCAGGCCGGAATACGATGACCCCACCACAGCTGGCGGGAGATGCACCAGTCCTGAATATCACGCATCCAGGAGAAGTACATGTTTTCATACTGCTTCGGCACGAACTGGATCTCACCCTGTTCCACCGCTTCCACTGCCACTTTCGCCAGCGGGGCGGTACGCACGTACCACTGGTCGGTCAGCATCGGTTCGATCACCACGCCACCGCGATCGCCGTACGGCACGGTCAGGTCGTGAGGTTTGATCTCATCCAGCAGGCCGAGGGCATCAATCGCAGCGACAATGGCTTTACGCGCGGCAAAGCGCTCAAGCTTCTGGAATTCAGCCGGGATGGTCGGGTCACAGGCGTCAGACTCTTCGCCGTTGGTATCGTAAACCTGTGCGGTTTCGCGGATATCACCGTCGAAAGTCAGAATGTTGATCATCGGCAGCTTGTGGCGACGGCCCACTTCGTAGTCGTTGAAATCGTGCGCCGGGGTGATTTTCACGCAGCCGGTGCCTTTCTCCATGTCGGCATGTTCGTCACCGACAATCGGAATACGGCGACCGACCAGCGGCAGCACGAGGAACTTGCCAATCAGATCTTTGTAACGCGGATCTTCCGGGTTCACCGCCACGCCGGTATCCCCGAGCACGGTTTCCGGACGGGTGGTGGCGACCACCAGATACGCTTTCCCGTCGGCGGTTTTCACGCCGTCGGCCAGCGGATAGCGGATATGCCACATGGAGCCTTTCGACTCGCGGTTTTCCACTTCCAGGTCAGAAATGGCGGTACGCAGTTTCGGATCCCAGTTCACCAGGCGTTTGCCACGGTAAATCAGGTTCTCTTTGTGCAGGCGAACGAACACCTCTTTCACCGCGTTAGACAGGCCTTCATCCATGGTGAAGCGCTCGCGCTCCCAGTCCACGGAGTTACCCAGACGGCGCATCTGGCGGGTAATGGTGCCGCCGGATTCTGCTTTCCACTGCCAGATTTTTTCGATAAAGGCATCACGGCCGTAATCTTTACGGGTTTTACCCTCTTCGGCGGCGATTTTGCGCTCGACCACCATCTGCGTGGCGATGCCTGCATGGTCTGTACCCGCCTGCCACAGGGTATTTTTCCCCTGCATACGCTGGTAGCGGATCATGGTGTCCATGATGGTCTGCTGGAAGGCGTGACCCATGTGCAAGCTACCGGTGACGTTCGGCGGCGGGATCATGATGCAGAAGCTTTCCTGGCTTGTGTCGCCATGGGGTTTAAAGTAGCCCTGTTGTTCCCAGTGCTCGTAAAGCGGCTGCTCGATATCTTGCGGGTTATATGTCTTTTCCATGTCTGCTATGTCTTAGGCAAAGGTGGCGTTGCCGTATTCAAGTGGAATCCAACGCTGCGATAGGCTTTATAGCGGTCGCGCGCCAGCTGTTTCAAAGATGGTTCATAGGGGACGAAGTCTACCACTTCATAGAAAGCGGTGGCAAAATCTGCAAACTGCGGCAGCAGGCTGATCAGCAGGTCGCGCGGCGCGTTGCCGCGGCGCTGAGGCCAGGCCAGTTCAACCGGCGCACCGTATTTCGGGCCCTCACCGGCGAGGTTATGCGGCACGAAGGCGTTCGCCGGTCGTTGCCACAGCGCTTCATCCAGCCGGATAGCCTGCGCTTCGTCTTCACAGGCTATCAGCACGCGTTTTCCGTCACGCCAGCGGGCCTCGGCCAGATCGCAGACCAGCGCTTCCAGCGCGCTCAGCCCGTCAACCGGGGTGTCGGTTTCCAGCAGATAGAAAGTGGCGTTTTTCATGCATTCTGGCCTGATTAAAATAAACGGCAGGGGCGGATCGGTGATCCGCCCCTGAGGAACCTGGGGGCGACCTGCGGCCGCCCGCCGGTTTAATCGTCGCCGTTCAGGCCCGCACGGTTGAGCAGGAACTGCGACAGCAGGGCAACGGGACGACCGGTTGCTCCTTTCGCTTTACCTGAGCGCCAGGCAGTGCCTGCCACATCGAGGTGGGCCCAGTTGTACTTACGCGTAAAGCGCGCCAGGAAGCAGGCGGCAGTGATGGCCCCACCGGGACGACCACCAATGTTTGCCATATCGGCAAAATTGGAGTCCAGCTGCTCCTGGTACTCATCGGCCATCGGCAGACGCCAGGCGCGATCGCCCGCCTGCTCGGAAGCGCCAATCAGCTCATGCGCCAGCGGATTGTGGTTTGACAGCAGGCCGCTGATATGGTGGCCCAGCGCAATCACGCAGGCTCCGGTCAGCGTGGCCACGTCGATCACCACATCCGGATCGAAGCGCTCAACGTAGGTCAGGGCATCGCACAGCACCAGGCGACCTTCTGCATCAGTGTTGAGCACCTCAACGGTCTGGCCGGACATGGTGGTCAGCACGTCGCCCGGACGGTAAGCGCGGCCGCCCGGCATGTTTTCACAGCCGGCCAGGATGCCCACCACGTTCAGCGGCAGACCCAGTTCCGCGACCATGCGCATCACGCCATACACCGAGGCGGCGCCGCACATATCGTACTTCATTTCGTCCATCGCTTCGCCCGGCTTGAGCGAGATGCCGCCGGTATCAAAGGTCACGCCTTTGCCGACCAGCACAATAGGACGGGCTTCTTTATCCGGATTACCTTTGTACTCAATCACCGACATCAGCGATTCATTCTGCGAACCGGCCCCGACGGCGAGATAGGCGTTCATTCCCAGCTCTTTCATCTGCTGTTCGCCGATGACGCGGGTGGTGATATTCGCCCAGGTATCCGCCAGCTGACGCGCCTGGGAGGCCAGGTACGCAGCATTACAGATGTTCGGCGGCATATTGCCGAGGTCTTTCGCCGCCTTCACACCGGCGGCAACCGCCAGCCCGTGCTGAATGGCGCGTTCACCGCTGGTCAGCTCACGGCGCGTCGGCACATTAAACACCAGTTTACGCAGCGGACGGCGCGGTTCGACTTTGTTGCTTTTCAACTGGTCGAAGCTGTACAGCGTCTCTTTCGACGTTTCCACCGCCTGGCGTACTTTCCAGTAAGTGTTGCGGCCTTTAACGTGCAGCTCGGTCAGGAAGCACACGGCTTCCATCGATCCGGTATCATTAAGCGTGTTAATGGTCTTCTGAATAACCTGCTTGTACTGACGCTCATCCAGCTCACGTTCCTTGCCACAGCCTATCAGCAGGATACGCTCAGAGAGAATGTTCGGCACATGATGCAGCAGCAGGGTCTGGCCGACTTTTCCTTCCAGTTCACCACGGCGCAGCAGGGCGCTGATGTATCCATCGCTGATTTTATCCAGCTGTTCAGCAATCGGTGACAACCGGCGCGGTTCAAACACGCCCACCACGATACAGGCACTGCGTTGTTTTTCCGGGCTACCGCTTTTTACACTGAACTCCATGCACTCTCCTGAATCTTAAAGACAACGGCGCTTGCTGCGGCTAGAATGTACCGCTTCCGTAACGTATAGCGCTGGCGCATTACGTCGTTGTCAGATTGGGTTTTGGTGAAGATTGTTATTTTTTTCATCACCAGAACGCGATTGTTGTCATAAAATTTATACTTGAAGTCTGACGAGTATAACGATGACCAGGGCCATTGATGAGAATAAATGGCGTATAAGCGATGAAACTAGCGATTTTCCTGCAAAAAGACAAGTTTTCACAGGCGTATTCAGCGTGATCATTATTAGATATCTGGTTCGGGAAATGCTCAAAAGCCAGCTGGCTATCCTGTTCATCCTGCTGCTGATCTTCTTTTGCCAGAAGTTAGTCAGGATACTGGGAGCCGCGGTGGATGGCGAAATTCCAACAAATTTAGTCCTGACATTACTGGGTCTTGGCGTGTCCGAGATGGCGCAGCTGATCCTGCCGTTAAGCCTCTTTTTAGCCATTCTGATGACGCTTGGCCGGTTATACACCGAGAGTGAGATCACCGTCATGCATGCCTGCGGTCTGGGCAAAAGCGTGCTGGTGAAGGCGGCGATGATCCTGATGCTGTTCACCGCGCTGGTGGCGGCGGTCAACGTCGGCCTGCTGGGGCCCTGGTCATCGCGTTATCAAAGCGAAGTGATGCAGAACGCCAAGGCGAACCCGGGGGCGGCTGCGCTGGCAGCCGGTCAGTTCCAGCAGTCCGGCGACGGTAAATCTGTGCTGTTTATTGAAAACGTGAAGGGCAACACCTTCGGCAACGTTTTCCTCGCGCAGCTGCAGCCGAAAGGCAATGCCCGCCCGTCCGTGGTCGTGGCTGACCACGGCAATATGGAGCAGCGTCGCGACGGTTCACAGGTGGTAACTCTGGACAACGGCACGCGCTTCGAAGGTACCGCGCTGCTGCGTGACTTCCGCATTACCGATTTCAAAAACTATCAGGCGATTGTGGGTCATCAGGAAGCGACGCTGGATCCGAACGACTCTGAACAGATGAGCTTCGGCGAGCTGTGGTCGTCGGATAAACCTGATTTCCGCAGCGAGCTGCACTGGCGACTGACGCTGATCTTCTCGGTGCTGATTATGGCGCTGATGGTGGTGCCGCTCAGTGTGGTTAACCCGCGTCAGGGCCGCGTGCTGTCGATGCTGCCGGCGATGCTGCTCTACCTGATATTTTTCCTGTTGCAGAGTTCGCTGCGCTCCAGCGGCAACAAAGGCCGACTCGACCCGGCTGTGTGGATGTGGGGCGTTAACCTCGCCTATCTGGCCCTGGCCGTACTGCTGAATGCGTGGGATACGGTGCCAATGCGCCGGCTGCGCGCGCGCTTCACTCGCGGAGGATCGGTCTGATGTTTGGCGTTCTTGACAGATATATCGGTAAAACGATTTTTAACACCATTATGGCGACGCTGTTTATGCTGGTGTCGCTCTCCGGCATCATCAAGTTTGTCGACCAGCTGCGTAAAACCGGGCAGGGCGAGTACACCGTGCTGGGTGCCGGTTTGTATACCGTGCTCAGCGTGCCGAAAGATATTGAGATCTTCTTCCCGATGGCGGCCCTGCTCGGGGCGCTGCTGGGCCTGGGGATGCTGGCCCAGCGCAGTGAGCTGGTGGTCATGCAGGCTTCCGGCTTTACGCGTATGCAGATTGCCGCCTCGGTGATGAAAACCGCCATTCCGCTGGTGCTGCTGACCATGGCGATTGGCGAGTTCGTTGCTCCCCAGGGGGAGCAGATGGCGCGTAACTACCGTGCGCAGCAGCTGGTGGGCGGTTCACTGCTCTCCACGCAGAGCGGGCTGTGGGCGAAAGACGGCGATAACTTTATCTTTATTGAGCGCATTCGCGGCGACAACCAGCTGGCGGGCATCAGTATTTACAGCTTTAACAAAGAGCGCCGGCTGCAGACGGTACGCTATGCGGCCTCTGCGGAGTACAACGCGGATAAAAAACTGTGGGAACTGGCGCAGGTGGATCAGTCTGACCTGACAGATCCGCAGCAGATTAAAGGCAGCCAGACGCTGACTGGCGAATGGAACACCACCCTGACGCCGGACAAACTGGGCGTGGTGGCGCTGGATCCGACGGCGCTGTCGATTACCGGGCTGTATAACTACGCGAAGTACCTGAAGCAGAGCGGGCAGGTTTCCGGCCGCTATGAGCTGAACATGTGGAGCAAGATCTTCCAGCCGCTGTCGGTGGCGGTAATGATGCTGATGGCGCTGTCGTTTATCTTTGGCCCGCTGCGCAGCGTGTCGATGGGGATGCGCGTGGTAACCGGCATCAGCTTCGGCTTCCTGTTCTACGTGCTGGATCAGATCTTCGGTCCGCTGAGCCTGGTGTATAACATTCCACCGGTTCTGGGTGCGCTGCTGCCGAGTGCGGCGTTCTTTGCCATCAGCGTGTTTATGCTGCTGAAGCGGCGGTAATCAGGACACGACGCTTTATCGCACGGGCGGGCCTTTTGTTTCGGTCCGCCCGTAGCGTTCCTCTGGCTCTGGCCGTCAGGGCTCCCTCTACAACAGTTGCGGCACCAGCGACAGCAGATACAGAATCAACCCAATCACCCCACCGACCAGCGTGCCGTTAATACGGATGCGCTGTAAATCCTTGCCGATATTCAGCTCCACCTGATGCGACATATCTTTCGCATCCCAGCTTTTTACCGTATCGCTGATATGACGGCTGAGAAACGCCGAGAACTCCGGAGCAACACTGCTGGCGGCCTCTTCCATATGCTGATTGAGTGAGTTGCGCAGCGGTTCGTCCTGCATCAGGGTTTCGCCAAACCACTGCCCGGCGGCGCTGACCCGGGCGTGCAGCACCGAGTCGGGGCGTTCCAGATCCTCCTTCAGCCAGGTTCTGAGGTCGTGCCACAGCTGGCCGATATAACGGTTCAGCGCCTCGTCCTGCTTAAGGTACGCCTTGATCTCCTCCGCTTTCACCGCCATCTCCGGGTCAGTACGCAGACGGGCGATCAGCCGCTGCACGGCGCGGTTAAAGCCCTGGCGCAGCTGGTGGGATCCATCATGCTCTATCTCGGTGAGGATCGACTGCACCGCGCTGGCCGCCAGGTCGGCGCTCTTTTCCCCCAGCCACTCGCTGGGCAGCATCTTCTCTTTCATCGGATGCTCGCGCTTCAGCCAGCTCACCACCTGATGGGCGATAAACTCGTGAGTGGTGGGTTTATTCACCAGCTGCAGGATCTGCGCCAGCGCGTCGTCCAGCAGCTGCTGATGACGGTTATTTTTAGTCAGGCTTTCCAGGATCATCGCCGTCGACTGGCTGAGATCGACCTTATCGATGGCCTTGTGAATGGCACGGCGCATAAACCCCTGAATGCGCTGGTCGTCGGCCAGGTCGAGGAAGCCACGCACCGTTTTCAGCACCATCCCGCTGAGGCGGGCGGCATTATCAGGGTGACTGAGCCAGTTGGCGATAATCTGCGCCGGATTATGGCGGCGGATCAGCGCCAGCAGGGAGTCCGTATTGAGGAACTTGTCCTGCACGAACAGGGCCAGGTTGTCGGCGATGCGGTCCTTGTTGCGCGGGATAATCGCCGTATGACGCCCCGCCAGCGGAATGGGGACGCGACGGAACAGCGCGCTGACGGCAAACCAGTCGGCCAGCGCCCCGACCATGGAGGCTTCCGCCACCGCCTTCAGTCCGGCGATCCACGGGTTAGGTGGCCAGTACAGCGGCCAGAGAATAGTGGCGACAAACAGCAGTGCCGCCGCCGCCAGTAACAGTAACGGCAGGCGCTTCGCCCGGATTAACTCACGTTCCTTATCCATAAACGTCCTATCTTTTCCTTCCGCCCATAATGCTGCCTAACACGCCGCGAATGATTTGATTGGTGATCTGCCGTGCGGCGCTTTTGGCCACGCTCTGCACCACGCCGTCGTGCTTACCGCCGCGTGGCCCGGTGGTGCCGAACAGAATATCCTTCAGCCCGCCAAGAATGCCGTTATCCACCGCCACGCTTTCGCCTCTGGCCGGTGGCGCGCTGCTGTTGTCGGTGGCTTCCTGCATGCCTTTTTGCAGCCGTTCGTAAGCGGATTCGCGGTCAATGGTTTCTTCATACTTACCGGAAAGCGCGGAGTGGTTGATCAGGCCGTTACGCTCATCGTCAGTCACCGGGCCCATACGTGAGCCGGGCGCAATCACCATCGCACGCTGTACCACTGACGGGCTGCCTTTAGCATCGAGGAAGGAGATCAGCGCTTCGCCGGTGCCCAGCTCCTGAATGGCCGCCACCGTGTCGAACGCCGGATTGGCACGCATGGTCTGCGCCGCCACTTTGACGGCCTTCTGGTCTTTCGGGGTAAAGGCGCGCAGGGCGTGCTGCACGCGGTTGCCTAGCTGGCCCAGCACCGCATCCGGTACGTCCGACGGGTTCTGTGAGACAAACCACACGCCGACACCTTTGGAGCGGATCAGGCGGATCACCTGCTCGATCTTATCCAGCAGCACCGCCGGGGCATCGTCAAACAGCAGATGCGCCTCATCAAAGAAGAACACCAGCTTAGGCTTATCCAGGTCGCCCGCCTCCGGCAGCTGCTCGTACAGTTCGGACAGCAGCCACAGCAGGCTGGTGGCGTACAGCTTCGGCATCTGGTACAGCTTCTCCGAGGCCAGGATATTGATCACCCCTTTGCCGTTTTCATCGGTGCGCATCCAGTCCTGGATATCCAGCATCGGCTCACCGAAGAAGTACTCCGCTCCCTGCTGTTCCAGCGACAGCAGCCCGCGCTGGATGGCACCCACCGAGGCGCTGTTGATGTTGCCGTACTGGGTCTGGAACGCTTTGGCATTCTCGCCGATATACTGCGTGGCGGCGCGCAGATCCTTAAAGTCGAGCAGCAGCAGGCCCTGGTCGTCCGCTACGCGGAAGATAATCTGCAACACGCCGCTCTGTACGTCGTTCAGATTCAGCAGGCGGGCCAGCAGCAGGGGCCCGAGGTCGGACACCGTGGCGCGCACCGGGTGGCCGCGTTCGCCGAAGATATCCCACAGCGCCACCGGATTGCCCTGCGGTGACCAGTCCGTCACGCCAATTTTCGCCAGCCGCGCGAGTAACTTCTCTGATTCCGCCCCGGCTTTGGCGATCCCGGTCAGATCGCCCTTCACATCGGCCATAAACACCGGTACGCCGATATTGGAGAAGCTTTCCGCCAGCTTTTGCAGCGTAACGGTCTTGCCGGTGCCGGTGGCCCCGGTGATCAGCCCGTGACGGTTGGCCATGGCGGGCAGCAGGTGCAGTTGGTGTTCAGTGGTCTGAGCGATCAGCAGCGGCTCGGTCATCATCCAGTATCCCTTTGGTTGTGAAGCGGGAAAATAGGTTAGTAAGCATAGCAGGCAGCCTGTGCACGCGGATCAGCGACAATCATGCCTGAAGTCATTGCAATCAATAGTAATACATTGAAAGGCACGAAAGAGTCAGTTTTCCTGCAAAAAACGGACGCATGCTGAAAGCGGATTTCTCATTTCAGCGAGGTAACACGATGTCGATTCATGGAAAAGTGGCGCTGGTCACCGGGGCGGGCCAGGGAATTGGACGCGGTATTGCATTAAGACTGGCGCGCGATGGTGCCGATATTGCGCTGGTGGATGTTAATGACGATAAAATCCGGCAGGTAGCGGAAGAGATTATCGCCCTTGGCCGCCGCGCCATATTTATCAACGCTGATGTCAGCCAGCGTGAGCAGGTATTTGCTGCCGTTGAGCAGGCAGAAAAGCAGCTTGGCGGTTTTGACGTGATGGTCAACAACGCCGGTATCAGCCAGACCAAAAACCTGCTGTCGGTCACCCGCGAGGAAGTGGAAAAAATTTTCCAGATCAACGTGCAGGGCGTGCTGTGGGGCATTCAGGCGGCGGCCAGTAAATTTAAGGCGCGTCAGCAGAAGGGCAAAATTATCAATGCCTCGTCGATTGCCGGGCACGAAGGCTTTGCGCTGCTGGGGATCTATTCCGCCACCAAATTCAGCGTGCGTGCGCTGACCCAGGCGGCAGCAAAAGAGCTGGCCGCGTTCGGCATCACGGTGAATGCTTACTGCCCCGGCGTGGTGGGTACCGATATGTGGCTGGAGATTGATAAACGCATGGCGGAAGAGACGGGCGCAGCGCCGGGCGCAACCTATGAGAAGTACGTCTCCGGCATTGCCCTGGGGCGCGCCGAGACCCCGGATGACGTGGCGGCGTTCGTCTCCTTCCTTGCCGGACCGGACGCCGACTATATGACGGGCCAGGCACCGCTGATTGACGGTGGGCTGGTCTACCGTTGAGTTCCGGTCAGCATCCATAAACAGGCCGCCCGACGCTTAGTGTTGGGTGTCCTGACCCTCAAAAATATTGGCACGGCTGGTTGAGGTCGTGCCGTCACTGTAGTGCGTATCCTGGCCTTTGAAGATGTTCTCCCGGCTGCTTGACGAACGCCCGTCGCTGTAGCTTGTGTCCTGGCCCTTAAAGATGTTTTCACGACTGGTCGAGGTTGAACCATCACTGTTGCGCGTGTCCTGGCCGCCAAAAATATTGGCCCGGCTGGACGAGGTGCGCCCGTCGCTGTAGGTCACATCCTGCCCGTTAAAGATGTTGGCGCGGCTGGTGGACGTGGTGCCGTTATCATAGGTGCAGTCGTAGCCATCGAAGATATTTTTACGGCAGCTGTCCGCCTGGGTGCTGGCAGAGACGCCGGTCAGCAGGATAGCGGTTAACGCGGTGAGTACCCGGAGTTTCATCGTATTTTCCCGTAGGCAAGCCGGAGCGGCAGAACCTCACCATAAGCAAACACTGTGCAGAAAGAATGAAGAACGGGGGGCGGCAATAAAAAAAGGCCACACAGCGGTGGCCAGGGGAAGAAGGCGGTAAGGGGACAGCCTGACCGCCTTTAGAGAGACGTTACGAGATAAACTGTTTACCCTGCTTCAGCACCAGGTCGCAGGCTTTGGTTTTCACCTTTTTGCCCATCGGGGTATCACCCAGCGCTTTCAGGTTCACCTGCTGATTGTTGCCGGTATTCAGCAGACCCATCAGGCCCTGCTTATAATCGGTGGTTTCCTGCTGTTTCTGCGTATCTTGCAGCCCCAGCTTGCCGAGCAGCTGCTCCTTCACTGAAGAGACATTATTATCGACAATATTGTTCTGCACGCAGTACTGCAGCACGCCCGCCGCATTGGTCATGGTACCGGCGCTGAGGGACTGGCTGCCGCCGTTCAGCAGGCCGGTAAGTGCACCCAGCGAGTTCCCGGCTGGCGCGGCGTTAGCGCCGGAGGTATTGGTGGTGCTGCTGCCGTTCTGACCCAGCGCGCTGGCGGCAGAGTTAAGCTGATCCTGCCAGCTGGCCGCACCTGCTGTGGCGCTGAACAGCGCGGTGGTAACAGAACAAGCCAGAACCCATTTCATTGCTGCTTTCATTGATATACCCATTCAGTGTGACGTGACGCACGCCGCCTGCCCGGCAGCGCGACGGATCTGTACGTTCCGACTGCCAGATAGCGGGGGAGTTCCCCCACGCGGCGTCACATAGCCATTATGGTGCAAGGATTGAGAATTATCTGCCCAGGCAGAAAATTTGCCGAACGGGGAACAGGTTAAGCACCCCTCGCACCCCGGCATGGCGCCAGCACGACCCGCAGGAGCGACACTCTTTGCGGGCACCCGACACGCCACGCGGGTGTTTTTTCAGCATTCAGACACACCACATGCGCAAGGGGGTTGCGTATGCAGAGGGTAACGGTATAATCCACAACGTTTTCCGCATACCCTTCAGTGCCGAAGTGGCGAAATCGGTAGACGCAGTTGATTCAAAATCAACCATCGAAAGATGTGCCGGTTCGATTCCGGCCTTCGGCACCATTAGTATGTTCGATAACGTCCGTAACAGTCCGTAAGTTACTGAAAAAAAGCCGAAAGGCTTTTTTTTTGCTCCAAATTCGTCCGGGCACATCCGTTGCAATCCGGGCATCGCTGGGGGCATAATTGGGGGCATCCTCACTTCGATAGAAAATGTGCCCCCAAATGAAGCTCAACGTCCGCCAGGTCGAAACCGCAAAACCCAAAGAAAAAAACTATAAAATGGCCGACGGCGGCGGTTTGTATCTTGAGGTGTCCACCAAAGGATCTAAGTACTGGCGCATGAAGTACCGGCGTCCCGCTGACAAAAAAGAAGACCGTCTGGCGTTTGGTGTTTGGCCGACAGTCACGCTTGCTGAGGCACGCGTTAAGCGTGAAGAAGCTAAAAAGCAGTTAGGGCAGGGGATAGACCCCAAAGCAGAAAATAAAGAAGCGCAAGCCGAATCAGCAGGGGCATACACCTTTGAAACTATTGCCCGTGAATGGCATGCGAGCAATAAGCGCTGGGGTGATGATCATCGTGCCAGGATACTGCGTTACCTTGAGCTTTATATTTTCCCTCATATTGGTTCGGCAGATATCAGGAAGTTGAAAACCAGTCAGCTACTGGCACCAATTAAAACAGTCGATGCCAGTGGCAGGCATGACGTTGCTCAACGTCTTCAGCAGCGTGTCACGGCGATTATGCGTTATGCAGTGCAGAATGATTACATCGATACGAATCCGGCGATTGATATGGCTGGTGCGCTTGCTACGACAAAAGCCCGGCATTATCCTGCATTGCCCTTTAGCCGTTTCCCCGAGTTTCTGGAGCGCCTCGCTGCATACCGGGGCCGATTGATAACACGTATCGCGGTTGAGCTTTCACTCCTGACGTTTGTCCGTTCCAGTGAATTACGTTTTGCCCGCTGGGATGAATTCGATTTCGAAAAATCTCTCTGGCGCATCCCGGCGAAGCGAGAAGAGATAAAAGGCGTGCGTTATTCCCATCGCGGAATGAAGATGAAAGAGGAACACATCGTTCCTCTTAGTCGGCAGGCACTAACCGTGCTGGAGCGCCTAAAGCAGTTGAGCGGTGATAATGAACGCTTGTTTCCAGGTGATCACGACCCCAAGAAAGTCATGAGTGAAAACACAGTTAATAACGCTCTGCGCGCTATGGGCTATGACACTAAGACAGAGGTTTGCGGGCATGGTTTCAGGACAATGGCACGTGGGGCACTGGGGGAGTCTGGATTGTGGAGTGACGATGCGATAGAGCGGCAGTTGAGTCATACTGAACGCAACAATGTGCGAGCTGCTTATACTCATACATCTGAACATCTGGATGAACGTAGGTTAATGGTTCAATGGTGGGCTGATTATCTTGATGAAAATAGAATTAATTCTATTTCATCATATGAATTTGGGAAAAGTACTCCGTAATATTATTTTGCAAGTTTAAATCCCCCTCTCTATGTCGATGCTCTTTTTTAAGAGGGGGCTTCCCCTCTTTTTTTGATTTCTTATATTACTGTTGCTATGGTTTTTAAATATTCCTTGGCTCTTGATAGTTCTAACTCTAGCATGTTATGGAAAAAAGGATTATCTGTTGATGCCTTGTAATTCTCGAAGGATTTATTTAGTTTGCTCCTGTGTTTTCTAAGCTCCTTTTTATATGAATCATGAATGTTCATGTAAATATACCTGGTTAGCTTTTTAATTGTTTGTTCACTATCACTTGATAGTTTTTGGTCTTCAGGTTTTTTATCCATATCCTCACTTTCGCTTATATCAACAGTATCCCCAGTTTTTTCGTGTATGGTTGTCTTTAACTCTGTTTTAATTTCGCCTTCTTGCTTTTTAGTTATTTCAATGTTTTCAATGGCATTTAATGCTTCGCTAATCACAATGTCAATGCTATTTTTTTTGCTAATTATTTTTTTCAGTTCTTCATAAGTGATGAATCGATTGTGCGCCACTTTATTTCTTAGCTCATATAGTGATTCCCAATCGTCAATTAACTGTTCTTCTTTTTTATTTCTTTCTTTTGGTTCTGTGTTTTCGGGGTAAACTTCAGGGAAAAAATATCTTTGCCAGTTACTCTTAGGTACGAAATCCATTAGTTTATCTACGTCAACGGTTTTTTTTGTGCTATTAAGAATACGATGAACATCTGCTGTTTTTATCGTGCTGTATTTGTCGAAAAGGAACTTAGATAATTGAATGAAATCTGTTTCCGATAAAAACGTATTTATTGATTGAGCCTCTGTTTTTAACTCCTTGTTTTTTATTGAATCGATTACTTCTTGAGGGATATTGGATTTTATCCATTCCAATCCGACTTTGGTTGACATAAATATTGTAATTAACTTTCTCATTTTGTTTTCTATTTCATGAATATGCTTATACCCCTCAATAGAAAACTCCGTAGCTAAATCATCTCTTAATGTGTTTAGTTGTGAATGCTGTAGCTCTCTAATTGTAGCAATGATTTCTCTGTTTAGATCTCTGGTTGTGAGTTTTTCTTCTTCATTTGAAATGGGTGTGGTGCTGCTAATTTCTATAAAATAGCTTCGGTAGTTTTCATTTTTAGATTTTATTTTTTTTACATTCAAATTAAAGTCAATGTTATCAAATGAAATAATGTTGACATTGTTGTTTTCTGATATTTTAAGTTTATTGTTTAATTGAAGGCCTCTAATTAAGTCATCTTCACTTTGCATTAATCGTCTTTCTTCTGAGAAAATGAGTAAGTATTCGGATGTGTAATTTTTCCCGTCCATAACAGCTCCTTTTATTTTTCTATTAACATATGAATTAATGAATAAATAGATAATGACTGAAATTTAATCGCACATATGGCTTTTAAATCGCTTAGACCTAATTAACTTCATTGGATACAATTTGTCAACAGTACCTATGGAGGTAGATGATATCCGGTATGCATGGCTAATACTTAGGTGTCGCGACGTTGTTACTGAGTTGCGAAAAACATAGTTGTCAAAGGTCCTTAGCTGGAAGTTTTGGCGAACGGCATTCATCTGACTCAGCGTTGAGCCGTAACGCACAAAGACATACCTCTCTGAGGAGGTATCGTGACCTAAAACTGCTTTCCAGCTTCCTGACTCTATTTTGTCCCCATTCATGCGCAGGCTCAGCTTAGGACCAGCTTCGTCACTCCCGCACGTACAAGCTGGATCAATGAGCAATACTATCCCGGCCAGGGTCAGTTGACCACTCCCCTCTAACGGCTCCCTTGATAAACCACTACCGCATGACCCATCGCATGATTCTCTCAGAGCCACGCTGCCACGTTCTGCCCCTTATTTAATTCATACTGGCACCACACGCCGCCTGCGTGCGTCCTGCTTCTCCTGCGCCGCACATGCAAAGGTGCCAGCGCGCAATGCTACCCCCTCCTCGCCTGCCCGCTTTTTCGGTCGCATTTAATGCAATTGCATGAGGTGGCTCAGGCCGCGCCATATCTGCTTTTAATGGGGATTATGTACCCTGCAAACTGCATGCAAATCCATGCACCTTATGCATGCACGGCTCTTTACAAAGCGGGCTGGCCAGAAAAAGGGCTTTCGAAAGGCAAGCTGCGGGCGTAAAAAAGCCGCTGTGGTGGCAGCGGCATCAGGGATTAGTGTGACCGGAAAGATGAACCATAACGCCCGATTGTTTGCGCCTTACTCTGCGGCTCTGGAGCCACCGGCAGTGATTCCTGCTGAGGCGGGCAGGTGATGACCTTTGTAATGTTTTCGTGCGTCTTGAACGTGCATGAGCAGTCGAGGTTAGTGCACTGATGATAGCGCTCCTTCACCTGTTCGGACATGTACCGGCTTGATTTGGCATGTGCAGGGCTTTTGCAGAACGGGCAGTGCATCATGATACTTTTCCTCCTTCAATGGCTTCGCGCTGCGCTCTGATACGCTCCACCAGCTTTATGCGTGATGCCGGACTGCGATACAGGTCCATATCAACGCCAGTCAGAGGCGGTGTGTGCATGCCAATGTTTTTCAGCTCCGGTATCTCCTCCAGCATCTTCAGAGGCAGCGCCGATGCCGTTCTCGTCAGCCTGCTGCCAATCAGTGCCGCGACTGCGCCTGATGCGCTGCCACCTTCACCGTGCGTGGGCAGGACTTCCTCGCGCTGAAGCCGCAGGCGAATGGCCCACAGTAGCTCGGGGCTGATGGTTTTCATCGCGGCATCCCAGTGCCGGTCGGTGATTTCCGCAAAGGCCGTCCGGTACTCTTCTACATATGCCTTGCCGCTGGAGCAGCAGGCGAGCATTGCACTCTGTTTATCCAGTTCAAGCACCGATATCAGACCGGTAAACTCGTCGGCCAGCTCCCGGCTGGCAATACGCTGGCTGTGCTCTGCCTTTAGCTCATCGGTCAGTTGACCCCGCAGACTACGAAAACGGCTGCGCCAGTTGGTTTCGGCTTCCTTTCCCGCCTCAATTGCTGCCTTTCGCTCTTTATCACAGCGTAAAATATCAGCGCAGATAGTGTTATAGCGCTTCATGTTCTCCGTGTGTTTCGCCCTGGCGACTTCAAACTTCTCTGTTGCGGTCTGCGGCTCTGCGTTGCTCATGGTGGTATCTCGTCGTCTGTAAAGGGTGAGGCCATTCTGCTGCGTACCAACAAACAAATCATTTCATTGCCTCTTGCCTGTCAGTGAGCAAACAGACCCGCCTCAGCCCTGATATACCCCCTTTGAGATTTTAGTTTTACTAAAACTATTCACTACTGTTCACCTTAATAAAAAAGATAATAAATACAGTAAGTAATGGGGTGAACACTCTGGTGATGAGTATTCACCGGGTGTTCACCACTGTTCACCTTTCCTTTGAAGAGCCTTTTCTCTGGTGAGCTTTTTTTAGAACTTTTAACTCCATTTTTCTTGTTTTCCCCTTATTTTGATTATGAATAAAGTACAGAAATTATTCAGCTCATGACTATTCAGTTCTATCCAGTTCTATTCAGTAACACGTTACTTTTTCTGGTGGCCAAAGTGTGTTTTTTGACCGATGCCACCTTGTTGCATCCGGGGTAAATATTCTGAAAATAAGGGGTTACCGAAACAATTCCGCCGGAACCGGCCAGCGCCGCCCGGATACAAAAAAGAGGTAACACCATGCTTTTAGTTTCTCCATTTTCCGCCCCTGCCACCCCGCCAGCGAGCCATCTGCACTACCCGCGTGACCGTTTCATGCGCCTGCCCGAAGTCATCAGCACCTGCGGCCTGTCGCGCTCAACCATCTACGACTTAATCAGCCGGGAACAGTTCCCGTCGCAGATTTCCCTCGGCGGGAAGAACGTCGCCTGGCTTGCGTCAGAGATTGACGACTGGATGCAGGCCCGTATCGCGCAGCGCGCAGGCGGTGCGGCATGATCGCCCTCAATATAGGCACCCGCAGCTTTCCCCTGACGCCTGACGAAGCGGCATACCTGGCTGAAAACCTGCTGGTTGCCGCTACCGGAAAGACCGGCGTTATCCCCGCCTTTAACAGCGGCGCGCACGGGCATATCTGCGTGCGCACGGAGCGGCAGAAGCCTGAAGCCGTAAACGGTGGAAAAGAAAAAGCGACGTTCCGATCAAATCCGCAGCAGTCGGATCACGTCCTGACCGATTGCTGAGGAAAACGCCCCGATGTGTGAAAAAAGCCTTTTCTCTGGCGAGCCTCCGGTCTATAGTTTTCCCGCTGCCGCAAAATCGGCAGCCGGGCGTAGGAACCCGAGTTACTTATTGGCGACACGACACGCGCCACGCGTGTTTTTTTACGTCGTAGCCTCAGTGCACCTGCTTCGAGCGTGGTGGCTATCATGCCGTCATGCCTATTGC
Source organism: Erwinia persicina (assembly GCF_019844095.1). Lineage (NCBI taxonomy): Bacteria > Pseudomonadati > Pseudomonadota > Gammaproteobacteria > Enterobacterales > Erwiniaceae > Erwinia > Erwinia persicina. The sequence goes on from NZ_CP082141.1 coordinate 567,948, forward strand.
GTAATGGTGGCTCAGGCGGGGCAGCCTTCGGGCTGGCCGGTTTCCAATAAGGCCGGTATTCCTACCCCCGTCTGGGCTACCACCCCTGAGTGTAGGAACTCCGGTGGTAGCTATCATCGCTACTTATTGGAGACTGCCATCATGGCTACGGTTCATCATACCGCTCACCCCGAATTCACCTTTATCTTTGCCGCCGTCCGTCGCTCACGCGCCGACGCCCGTCCCTGCATGCTGCGCACCGTGGCCGCCGACGAGCGCACCGCCCGCCTGAGCCTGGTGCGTGACTACATGCTGTCATTTGCCGGGCGCGTGCCCGTTAAGGCGGTGGCTGCATGAATACCCTCTCCGCACGCATGCACGGCGACGAAACCTACGCCATCCCTCACGCCGACTTCCTGCGCCTCCAGCACGCCCACGGCGTGGGCGTCACCGTTCTCGATATGTTCTCGCTGGTCATTGCCACCGGCGACAGGCGTCACGTCCCTGACGGCGAGGCGCTGGCCTCGGTGATTGCCGTGCTGACCGACCAGCTCGGCAAGGTAGTCGCCACCTGTGAGAACGGCTTTATGGAACAGGAGCTGCGCCATGACTGTTAACCACTCCTGCCTCCCGGTGGAGGTGCGCACCGCCGTTTACCGCCGCGCGCTGGCGCAGGGCTACCTCAACGCCTGCGGGCAGCAGGGCATCCGCGTTGCGGCGACTCTCGACGAACTGCAGATGACCATCGCCCTCGAGCTGGAGGGGTTTTACGTGCGCCGCCACGGCCCGGAGGCGGGCATGGAGATGGCCTGCACCATGCTGGCCGATATGGTCGGGTCTGACCTGCTGACCGCACCGCCGCGCCTGACCCCGCTCGGCGTCACCATGATGGACGAGCTGTTCTGCGGGCAGCTATCTGCCGCCAGCCGCGCCACGCTGCACTGAGGGATAAGCAGACCATGAAAAATATTGTCTCAGATACCGTAAAAAGCGCCGCCGGTCAGTGGCCGCTGCTGCTGCCCGCACTTGGCATCCCCGTTACCACGGGGGGCCATCACGGCCCCTGTCCGGCCTGCGGCGGCAAGGACCGCTTCCGCTTTGACGACCGCGACGGTCGCGGCACCTGGCTGTGCAACCAGTGCGGGGCCGGTGACGGCCTGAACCTGGTGGAAAAGGTGCTGGAAGTGGGCGCAAAGGAGGCCGCGCTGAAGGTGGCCGCCATGCTCGGTAACCTGCCCGCATCCGGCCTGCCGGTGAAAGCAGAAAAGAGCGCGGAGGAGAAAGCCCGCGCCCGGGCTGACGCGGCAGAGCGGGCCGCCGGGCTGATTGCCGCCGCCGTGGCCCGCACGGATAACGCCTACCTGCTTTCGAAGGGGCTGGACGGCACGCGGGCGCTGACGCTGGCCGCCGGATTGCGCTGCGGCGGCGTCGCCTTTCAGACCGGTGACCTGCTGGTGTCGCTCACCGACACCGAGGGCCGAGTGGTTAACGTGCAGCTCATTAACGCGGCGGGCGACAAGCGCACCCTGCCGGACGGGCGGGTAAAGGGCAGCTTCCACCCGTGCGGCGTCCCGGACGGGAAAACGCTCTGGCTGACCGAGGGCATTGCCACCGGCCTGACCGTGCACCGCCTCACCGGCCAGGCGGTTTACGTGGCCCTCAGCGCGAACAACCTGCCTGAGCTTGCGCGCCAGCTTCGGGCGCAGTACCCGGACGCGCTGATGCTGCTGGCCGCCGACAATGACGACAACGGCATGGGCCAGCGTAAGGCCGAAGAGGCCGCGAAAGCCTGCGACGGCAAAATAGCGCTGCCGCCGGTGGCGGGCGACTGGAACGACCTGTGGCAGACGCAGGGCGATACCGCCGCCCGTGCGCTGCTGACCGCGTTCATGCAGCCGCCTGCGCCCGGCCCGTTTGAGTCGGTGAGCGAGGCCGACCTGAAGGGCATGAGCGCCAGCGAAAAGGCGGAGCTGCTGGTTGCGCACTACGGCAACGCGCTGGCCGTGCCGCCGGTGGGCGAGGAAATCTGCCGCTATGAGAACGGCGCCTGGCTGGTCGTGCCGCAGCAGACGCTGCGCCGGGAGATTGTCGCGCTGTTCCAGACCGCCCGCGCCCCGTTCTCCGCCGCCGGGATTAACAGCATCCTGGACACCCTGAAGCTGATGGTGCCGCAGATGGGCGACCCGGCGCGCCGCCTGATTGGCTTTCGTAACGGGGTGTATGACACCGCCACCGGCACCTTCAGCCCGCACGACCGGGAGAACTGGCTGCGCTCGGTGAACAGCGTGAGCTACACCGCGCCAAAGCCGGGGGAAAGCCTCGCGGAGCACGCGCCGAACTTCTGGAAGTGGCTGACGCGGGCCGCCGGACGCAGCCACGACAAGCAGAAGCGTATTCTCGCGGCGCTCTTTATGGTGCTGGCAAACCGCTACGACTGGCAGATGTTTCTGGAGGTGACTGGACCAGGTGGAAGTGGGAAAAGTGTGTTAGCCTCGATCGCCACGCTGCTCGCTGGCCGCGATAACACCACGTCCGCTACCATCGACACGCTGGAATCATCACGCGAACGCGCCAGCATTGTCGGATTCTCGCTAATCATTCTGCCCGATCAGGAGAAATGGAGCGGTGACGGCGCGGGCATCAAGGCGATTACCGGCGGCGATGCGGTAGCCATCGATCCCAAATATCGCGATGCCTATTCAATCCACATTCCGGCTGTGATTCTGGCGGTGAATAACAATCCTATGCGTTTCAGCGATCGCAGTGGCGGCATTTCACGGCGTCGGGTAATCCTGACCTTCCCGGAAGTAATACCAGCGAAAGAGCGCGATACTCATTTGCTGGATAAAATCCGCCAGGAGCTGGCGGTTATCGTGCGCCACCTTATGCAGCGCTTTGCGAAGCCGGAGGAGGCGAGAAAGCTGCTCCAGGCACAGCAGACCTCGGGGGAGGCGCTGGAGATTAAACGACAGGCCGATTCGCTGGTTGATTTTTGTGGCTACCTGATGCCTTTGAGCACGCCGAACGGGTTGTTTATAGGCAACGCCAACATTCGCCCGATTAACCCCAAGCGCTATCTATATCATGCGTATCTGTCATTTATGGAATCGCGTGGGCATCAGCACCCGCTCAGCCTGACGGCTTTCGGCCAGGCTGTCCCGCAGACGCTCAAAGAGTATGAGCGCGTGTTGCTCAAACGCAGAACGAATAACGGCATACAAACCAATCTCATGCTGCATGAAGATAGCGAGGCAGATTGGCTGCCCGCTTGCAGCGTCTGATCGCATCCCAAAATGTAAACCGGCTCAGGCCGGTTTTTTTATTACATACCGAAGTGATCCCTCCATATGAACACTAGTGTACATGAAGTGCTTAACTATGTGTTTTCTAACTTATTGATTTAAAATCATTTTATCAAAAATAAATAGAGTGAACACTTTCAGATGAAATCTTTTTACTTTATTTTGATTTATCAAAATGGTACATATCTTATACGGCTCTGCCTTAAATTTGTGAGGTTGTTTCGCCTCGAAGGAACTAATGTTAGGACACATGCCACCGTTCATCCGATGGTTATTGTTCGCAACGGGTTGTCAGCTATACGTTGCGCAAAGTGATTGGGCAGAGCCGTATTATTGATTAAGTTATAGGGGTTGATTTTGTCACTACATGATAAATTATTAATGCACAGCCTCACCTTTGCTAATAAAGAAAATCCAGACTCCATTCCCGAAATACCTCAAGTTGAACCTGAACCATACAAAGATGGAAAGAACGTAAAATGGAGAAATAAAAAACTCAAAAATAAATCAACCATAGACCACGAGAGCTTAATAAATTTATGCAAACTAATTGAGTCTGGTAGCATTGTTATCACATCAGCAAGCGATATTGCTAACCTTCTTGAAATCCCCGTAGGCCAATTACTCTATATCCTTTATCATAAAAAAGATAACTATCGAACTTTTGAGATAGAAAAGAAAAATGGTAAAAAAAGAATTATCAATGCTCCTAATGGAGGAGTATCAATACTACAAGAAAAAGTAAAGCCTATTATAGAGTATTTTTACAGGCCAAAAAAATCTGCTCACGGCTTCATAAAAGAAAGAAGCATCATTACAAATGCCTTCATGCACACTAAGAAAAAGTTTGTTGTAAATATTGATATTGAAAATTATTTTGATTCAATAACATTTGCTAGAGTTTATGGGATATTCAAAAGTAAACCATTCAACTTTGCTCATCCAGCGGCTACTGTTTTGGCTCAGTTATGCACACACAATGGTAAGTTGCCTCAAGGAGCATGTACATCTCCTATATTAGCTAATCTTGCATCGACTTCGCTTGATAAACAGCTTACTCAACTGGCAGGTAGAAAAAGCATATCTTACTCTCGATATGCTGATGACATAACCTTTTCATTTAATCAAAAAAAAGTGCCTGACATAATTGAACAAAATGATGATGGAAGCTATGAAATTAGCGAGGCTCTTGAGGGAATTATCTTAAGAAATGGTTTCAGAGTTAACTCTGATAAATTTAGAGTTCAAACAAAAAACACTAGGCAGAGTGTTACGGGCTTGGTTGTTAATGACAAAGTCAACGTTGACAGAAAATACATCAGAATTACGCGCTCAATGATTCACAGATGGAAATATGATAAGGTAAAGTATTCACTTCTCTTTACTACAGAAAAAGGATACAAAACCAAGGATAATAAACAAGCTATGGATATTTTTCGAAATCATATCTATGGGCGGCTTAGTTTCATAAAAATGGTACGAGGAAAAGATTATCCGGGATATTTAAAGCTTATGTCATATATGAGTCACAACGATCCATTGAAAACAAAAGAAGGTCTGAGAGCCATGAAAGAAACAGAAAACTTTGATGTATTTATCTGTCATGCAAGTGAAGACAAGGAAGACATAGCGACCCCCGTGTACGATGAATTAACTAAAATTAACATCTCAGCTTTTATCGATCATGTAGAGATTAAATGGGGAGACTCATTAATAGAAAAAATAAACTCGGCTCTAGTTAAATCTAAGTATGTTATTGCCATTTTATCAGCTAGTTCAGTTAATAAAGAATGGCCTCAAAAAGAATTAAGGGCAGTCTTGGCAAGTGAGATATCCGATGGGGACGTCAAGCTTTTAACATTAGTAAAAAAAGATGATGAAGAAATAGTAAAAACAGCATTACCTTTACTGCGGGATAAACTTTACATGGTATACGAAGAAAATCCAGAGGTGGTGGCTGATAGGGTTAGAACACTTTTACACCGATGAACATCCTAAAATGATGAATGTGTATATTAATGCGTATAAGGCATCACTATACACAAATTAAAATATATATTTATCAGTAAAATATGCATCAATACGCACTCATATACCAGTCGTTTATGGAGCCTAGGGGGCACCAGCACCCCATGAGCCTGACGGCGTTCGGGGAGGCCATCCCGCAGACGCTGAAGGAGTACGAAATAGAGCTGCTGAAGCGCAAGACGCGGAACGGCATCCAGACCAGCCTGGAGCCGAGTGAAGACTGTGAATCTGACTGGCTGCCGCGTTGCGATAACTAAGTCATCCGACAACACCAAACCGGCTCAGGCCGTTTTTTTTTCGCCTGAACGTAATGGTGTTCACCTAAGGGTGAACAGTAGTGAAGAGTTTCACTCCAAGTAATCACCCATTAACTTTATGATATTAATGATAAAAGATTCAAAGATGAACAGGGTGAACACTTTTTCATAAAATCATTTTTTTCTGGTGAAATGAAAATTTTCTGACGTACCGCGCCGGTAAGGATCTGAGTAACGGAACCGAACCGACAGAAAAACTTTTTGCAAACGACAGCTGTATTTTATTTAACCAATACTGTAATTGTCTGTTTTGTATAGAGAACTGGTAAAAATAATTGGGGGCATAAAAGGGGGCGTATTTACATTTATTTAAATAAAAAGACATATAAAACAGTTGGTTGAAGTGGTGTTTGAGTCCGGCCTTCGCACCATAAAGCGTATGAACATTGAAGCCACCGAAAGGTGGTTTTTTTGTGGGTGGAATTTGGCCTTCGCAATGCTCCCTCATTTTTTCCGTAACTTGATTCAATCTGCATTAACTTTCTGATGCGGGTAGAGTGGTTAGTTGTTGGTATATCGCGGTTCGATAATGTTTGTACCCACACAGAACCTTTGAAAGGATACTCAACACAGCCCTGAGTGATGTGAAGGTTCGTTCGGCTAAGCCTGAAGCATAAACCTATAAACTGATTGACGGTGAAGGCATGGTGTTGCTGGTTCACCCTAACGGCTCCAAATACTGGCGGCTCTGTTATCGCTTCGGTGGTAAAGAGAAGATGCTGGCGCTGGGGAAATCCCCTGAAGTGTCATTGGCGGATGCCCGGGCACGCCGAGACGAAGCACGTAAGCAGTTAGCTAATGGCGTCGATCCCAGTGAAAACAAGAAAGCCGTTAAGGTAGAGCAGGAGTAAGAGGCGATAACGTTTGAAGTGGTCGCCAGAGACTGGCATGCCAGTAATCATAAATGGTCGGTATCGCATAGCGCTCGTGTATTGAAAAGTCTTGAAGATAATCTCTTTGCTGCCATCGGTAAGCGGAACATTGCAGAGCTTAAGACTCGGGATCTTCTTGTACCCATTAAAGCGGTGGAGTCATCCGGACGTCTTGAAGTCGCCGCCCGTTTACAGCAGCGAACTACCGCGATTATGCGCTTTGCCGTTCAGAGCGGCTTAATCGACTACAACCCCGCGCAAGAGATTGCCGGTGCGGTTGCTACTGCTAAAAGACAGCATCGTGCGGCTCTGGAGCTTAACCGCATACCTGAATTACTTCACCGCATTGATCATTACTCCGGCAGGCCGTTAACTCGACTGGCTGTCGAACTCACTTTGTTAGTTTTCATCCGTTCAAGCGAACTGCGCTTTGCCCGTTGGTCAGAAGTGGATTTTGAAACGGCCATGTGGACGATCCCCGGTGAGCGTGAACCGTTGGACGGTGTTAAACATTCTCAGCGTGGTTCGAAGATGCGAACTCCCCATCTTGTACCCTTATCGCGGCAGGCCTTAGCTATTTTGGAAAAGATCAAAAGCATGAATGGAAATCGAGAGCTGATTTTTGTGGGCGATCACGATCCGCATAAGCCGATGAGTGAGAATACGGTGAACAAGGCTTTGCGAGTTATGGGCTATGACACCAAAACGGAAGTCTGTGGGCATGGTTTCAGGACGATGGCCTGTAGTTCACTTATTGAATCAGGATTGTGGTCGAGGGATGCAGTGGAGCGGCAGATGAGCCATCAGGAGCGTAGCTCTGTGCGGGCGGCATACATCCATAAGGCGGAACATCTTGGGGAGCGTAGGTTGATGCTGCAGTGGTGGGCAAATTATCTGGATGCGAATCGGGAGAAGGGGGTGAGTCCGTTTGATTTTGCCCTAATAATGTAAAAAGTCTAAGAAAGCGGGGCAGCTAATGCTGTCTCGATCATATTTTCATTATTTTATTTTGACGTTTATTCTGTCTGGGGCGAGGATAAGTTACGCCGTAAGCTATGCAATAATGTTATCGTGTTTTCCGCCACGTTCTACGCTTAGGTAAGATGGCTCACGGTAGTAAATATAAACACTATATTGAGAAATAAAAATGAGTTTTTTAACGGATGAAGAAATCAATGCATTATCAATAAAAAGGATGATTTTTCATGTGGTTGGCGGTGAGTTGGAAGTCCCTGTTTTACTCAGCGAAATTTCCCCTCCGGAGCATGTTGATTTCTTTCTGGAACGTATCAAATCTGCAGTTAGTGGCAATATGTTTCATTTTAAGGAGTTGTCAAATACAGAGCGAATCCTGAGGATCATCAGGGAACATGCAGACACCGATATCGGCTGCTTTACTGAGCAATCCTCCTTATTGGCAAGCGATTTTCAGTCTCACCACCATACCAAGAATGCCAGTATGGGCGTTTTTTTCCTTTTTGAACTTCATACACTCAACGATGAGAAACTGTATGCGTTGATTAAGTATGACAATGAAGATGTAGTCCGTTATGTGCTGGATGTTGAAGGAGATGAGTTTCAGGTACCTAAACTCGAACGCTTTCGCGAAAGTTTCGTTAAAAAAGCCGAAGCCATGCAGAAAATCGCACTGGTACGGCTGAATGAAGATTTGCCGGGCGGATTAGTTGTCGTACGGGATCGCAGCAAACGTACTAACATCTCTGTCTATTTTGAACGATTTCTACAGGTTAAGCGCGTCAATGACCCAACTCAGCTCAGCGATAAGCTAGTTACTGTATTAAAAGATGTATATAAAAAGCATCGAAACTTACTACCTGAAGAGATCAAGCGCAGCGGAGTAAACAAAATTTATGAAACTTTACGCCATGGCGAACAGGATTTTAATACTGATGAAGCACTGCCATTGTTGACCCAGATTTTTGGTCCCTTGGAGGAAGAACACCCTCTGGTTAAGTATTTTTTTCGTAAAATAAAGGATTTAGGAATTTCAGGTGAATCTTTCCGCATCATTCCCGATAACATTCAGAAGCCCCGGAAGAGAAAACTGGAAACATTGGAAGATGTAATCATTATCTACGATGAAGACAATGCACCAGCAGTAGAAAATATGGAAGACGGGCGAAAACGAATTGTAATTGTGACTGCAGGATTGGTAACAGATGATATCGATATTGGAAAAAATCGGTAAGGCTATATGCCACTCACGACATTTATCTGACCTTGTGATCACAGAGGACCAGCAGGTGTCTATCCATAAGCTTTTTATTTCCGCCACAATGGATAGTGAATCCCTTGATTTATGGGGAGAAATAGTGGATGTACATGCGGAAGATCTCAAGATCGTTTTTATCGATGAGAGCAGAGATGTTATTCATCCGAGAGAGGGGGTCCCAGGGCAGAAGCACTACATTACCATCACTTATAATGAAATTCCGGGGATACTGAGGCTTTTTACTTTAGAAGGATGGCGCACTTTTTTACTTCAAGATAGCAAACTCTGTCGGTACAAACATATTTATGGGCTGTTTATTACTGAAGGCTTTCAGACAATAAGTTGGTATGTGCATCCATGGAAGGAGATACAGCCGGTGAGTGCTGGTGATGCAACAGCTATCACTAAGCCTTCAGTAACAAAAAGTATCATCAAATGTTGTTCAACAACTTTTCTTCCTCCAGATGCCATTGCCCCTTGGATACTTGAAACTTGTAGTGAGAAGACTGATGAAGCAATCAAGATATGGAAATTGCTAGGATGCCGAGAGTTGCTGAAATGTTTTGCAAATGACCTTTTTTTTGCTGACGAAATGATGGTGGGGCTTGCGGGAAAGCCTCCCAGAAAAATAGCATTCGGCGATGAGACGGCAGCGTTACCTGCTTTTGATATTATCTAGGAAGCGGCAAAGTGGATTTTTCTAGAGGGGAATGAAACTGAGCTGAAACATACGTTTTTGTCCAGCGAGCTGGCTAGAGAGTGGCCTTCAGACCTGAACTTTTGTGAGGGAGTGATGCTTCGACTCTCATCAGCTTTGGAGTCTGCACGGTTAATGTATAAGGCCCATATCAGGACTGGTGGTAAAGATACTATGAAATCCTTGGGTGATTTGCGGAAAACGCTGGCTGAAGATACACAAAAGATCATTCAGCAATCCCGAGATTTGTCCTCTTCCTTATGGAAAGATATGGCTCTTGTAATTAGTGTCTTGGTTATTCGCTACAGTCTGGATGCAGTAAAATCAGTTGGTTTGCAAAATATTTACGCTTTGGTTTTTTGTGCTATCGCGGTTTATATAGTTATTTCCTATGGAATGTCTGTCTATATTAATAGGCAAACAATTTCATTGCTTGAAAGAGTTAGAACCACCTGGAGAACTAAATTATACGGATTTCTGGATGAGCAGGATTATCAGGAACTGGCTAGACAACCTGTAAAAGATGCGATGGGATCATACTGCCGTGTGGAAAGAATGACTTCTACTGTAGTGATCCTCTTAGTGGTCATTCTGTTAATTGCTGCATGCAGTGAGTTTTGGTCAATCAGCACATTTTACAGATCAGTTCACGCTTGGTTCTCTGAGCTAGCATCGCCCCTGTAGTCGATTCTGCACTCTGCAAGAGGCTGCCAAAAGCAGCCTCTCTAACTAGTTGAAAGTATGTTAAATAGGTTGGGCTAAAACAAGCTCAGCCTGCTGACCTAAATAATATCGTGTTGCACTAAAAAAAGAGGGCCAATCACCTGCTCCATTTTTTCTAAAGAGTGATATGGCAATAAATCTAACAGCTTGCTCTACCGTTTGTCCCTTCTTCAGCCTTTCTGTGATTAAAATGTTGAGATTATTTAGAATAGCCTTTCGAAATCTAATTAATCGAGGGGAATTTAAATTCAATTCTTTAATTGTTTGGTGTGCCATTTCAACACTTATACCAAATTCTAAACAGGAATCTTCATTTACGGAAATTTGCCCCGAAGAACGATGAAACTTCCAGATATTTAATTCAGGTAAATTAAGTGGATTTAATATAATGGTATCTAAAATTTTGTCACTCTTTGGTACATCGCAAGAGTAATTTTTGGGATCAGCATCAAATCTTTGCCCAGGATTAACAACTTTACTTTGATTTCCGCCACAGCAAACAACTAACAAATTGCTCCATTTCAAAGCCCAATTAGGTTCTCCCTGTTCACGTTTAGATTTCGGATGAAAATGCTCAATACGGCAGTCATCTAATGCCCCATTAGTTCCAGACATTAAATCCTGTTCACAATATGCACATAAATTACCTTGGTCCGTACGTAATTGTTGTAGAGTTTCTTGATATCTGGCAATGCAACAACGGAAAGCCTCTTCAATTGAGTTTTTATCCCTCTCCCACAAAGCATTAGGATGAGTAGCCTTGAACACACCAAGTCGATTTGGCTCATCTAGCTTATTAATCTTTTTCATTGCCACGCTCGAACTCGCGAATTCGAATATCAGTTTCTAATTTTTGAAGCTCGTCTTCTGTCTGACCACCCCATTTATATAACTCTTTTTTGAGTTCTAATGCCTCATCGGTATCCCATTTGTCGGCCTCTACTAACTCCGTATAACGGTTTAGTTTTTTAACAATATCAAGATGTTGGGCGCGATTGTTACCACCTAAAACATCTTCCAACATTCTTGAGCTTTCAGAACCGTAAGTAGTAGTTCCTGTCACTAATTTTGCTTCGTTAGCATTGACGGAAACAATACGGATACAATCGGCTTTGATTGTTGTTAAGACTTGAGGACTATGTGTCGTGACAATAAACTGAATATTCTTAAACAGCTTAGTAAGATCATTTAAAATCTTTTGCTGCCATCTAGGGTGCAAGTGAAGTTCAATTTCATCAATTAAAACGATCCCATTAACTGTTAGCGGTTTCGGTTTGGTAGGATTAAGTAAATAAGCACGCCTCACTAGGTCAATGGTCAGGGATACCATATTTCTATACCCTTCACTTAGTTGTTCCAATGTAAGCTTTACGCACTCTCCCTGCTCATTTTTCCAATGAACCATAACATCGTTACTATTTTTGTCGAACTCCAAGCATGTAGCTCGATCAACAATCTGGTAAACAGCCTCTGAAACAAGTTTCTTAGCCGGATGAATGAATTTATGGTCTTTTAGTTCATCACGTTTTCGAAGCTCATCAACCTCTATTTTTGAAAACCAGTTCTTTAAGATGCCGTAGTTAACTTTAGCATCTAAAGCAAAGTCATAACCTTCCCCACGATTTTCTTTCTCGAATGGATTTATTGCAACTTTAGAACTGGTAGAAGTAAGAGCACGGTTAGTCCCATAATAAGCAATGAGTGGATATTCAGACTGACTATCTACAAGATGAGTAGCGTAGCTAGTTAATGCTGATGTTCCTATCTTAGGGGGCTCGGAAACATCAACCCCCTTTGCCACAAGATCCCAACTTAAACTTGATGTTGTTTCAATCGATATTCGAGCATAATTCGCGATTCCTTTTGAACTTATATGGATATCTGATTTTTTTATCAGTTTTCCTTTAGCATCAGGCATAGCAGTAAGGAAAGGACCAAGGCCACATGCTAATGCTTCTAATATCGAAGTTTTCCCGACGCCGTTCTCACCAACCAATACATTTAAAGAAGGATGTATCGAAACTTTAAAGTCAGAGTATCCTCTAAAATTTTTTAAAGAAACCTCACTGATTTTGAGATCTTTACGTACATAAAGAGACGGATCTAAATTAAAGTCTCTGTTTGCTATTTTGGTATGAGATGAACTAATACTAAATCGGCCATCTTTATGACAAGCCTCTACGATCTCATTTATATTTTTTGTTGTGAGGGTGTTTCGACCACGGGCAGGCTCGTAAAACAGTGAAGCATCTACAAATTTAATACTTCTGTTATTTATGTTACTTGTTCCTGAGTTGAGGACAAGAAGTACAGTTGAGATAGCCGTAGAGTAATAAATATTTTTAGGTAAAAGAATTACTTGTTCGATAATTCCGCGAGAGACTAAATACTCACGAACCTTTGCCTCAGAGCCTGCTCTTGTCAAAGCCCCAAGTGACATACCTACTAGTATCTTACCCCCCTCAGAAAGGGCTGGAAGCATTGATAATGTTATAAACCAATCACTTCTACTTTCTGGCAAGATTTCAGTAATATCCAGCCACTTATTACTTGTTTTATAGTAAATATTATTTCGAGTGGCTTTAGGAATTTTCATGCCAAAAGGTGGGAAAGAAACTATCAGATCATATTTATTTTCTTGATATAATGGTTGTGATAGGGAATCGCCGAAATAGTCTCGACCTTCTATTTTCCTGATGACTCTACTTATTACTAGTTTAAAGTAAGCATCTCTATTAATTTCTTGAGTATCAATCCTAACTTTTTCAATACCAGTATTGGCAAAAGGAAATGCTGTGTTTCCAGCACCTGCAAATGGGTCACATATTGACTTTGGTTGATAACTCAATCCTAATATTTTAACCAATAAGTTGACGTCTCTAGGGGTATAAAACTCACCTCCTGACTTACCTTCATTCTCGGCAAAAAGTAAATCCAGTTCTGATAAAGAAAGCGACGCTATTGCAGGGGTTTTATTGAGTAGACCATCTCTAATTGCATAACGAACAAAAGACTCATCAATATTGACAAATGAACGGAGTGTGTTTTCTAAATAATCAATTAAGAATTTAGATACGTCGCTATGAATCAATCCAAGTTGAACGGCATAGTTTACAAGATCGTAGGAATACTGGGCGATGACATTAAAAGAGTCGAACCTTTCTGCCTCAAAATGCTGACCTGTATTGGATTGAAGATAGCGTACGAAGAAGATTGAATACGCTAATGAGCGATAATTAGATATAGGTGATGCTCCTCGAACATAATCAAGGATCTTCCATATTTCTTTTGCCTGAGCTTTAGCAAGTTCTAGTTCTTCATGGTCATTTATCATTATTTATCTCATTTTAAAACGTAATAGATAGCCCAAAATCCTTTAGATATTCATATTTTTATTCTGCTTCATCATGTCGAAAATCAGCTCAACATAACTTGCCATAACTTGTGGATCCTTGAGCAACGTTCGGGCGATATCACCTTCTTTCAGTAGAGCTTGCACAACGGCTTGCTTCACTGCATGTGGCAAGTGGCCTTTGAGGGCTACCGACTTTTCATGTTTATCCACTTGATCAACCACGATTGGATTTTGTGATACTCGGGTAGCTTTGAGTCTTCTGACCTTCAATCCACATATCTAAATCCTCTCGTTTGAAGCGTCATGAGCCTTCAACCTTAAATCCCGGCAATTTGCCTTCGCTAGTCAACCTATACGCTGTTTTTTCTGCCAACTTTAAGTAAGCCACCACATCTTTCAAGGTTAAAGCTTTGTCATTCATTTCAGCGAGTTAGCCCTATAAAATTCGGCAGAGAATATTTATGATGAGAGAATATGGGAAAATTGGTGAATGAACAATACTGAAGGTTCGTATTTAACATCATTAGACTACTCCCCTTGTACATTTTAAGTGGGGTATTACGATCCCAGCTCAACGTGCATAATTCTTATCAGCCTCTGCTTTTTTCCTAACTTTCATCTCCGGCTGCATATGCGTTTAGTTCAACGATTGCTTGCCGCTAACATAGAGCTGGTCGTGTTTGAACCAGGATTTCCTGGTGTTAACTTGCAGCTACGTGAGGGCAGTTTCGCACTTTGACGCTTGCTCTAATTGTTACATCGGTGGAGGCATACTAGCTCAGTGAGTTGTTGGCAAGAAAGCATTTCAGTTTTTTCATGATGCTATATCTACTGGGCGGCTGAAGTCTCAGGTACTACATGCCATACAATAGCGTTCACCGTGGTAATCGTCGCTACAATGCCAGTCTGCTTTGAGTATCTGCCACGTAAAAGCGTAACTTACGAATTCGTCTGGCTGCCTTTGCATCAAGATTTGCATAAAGCTGACCTGCTCCCCGTTGATTAATACACCACGATGTTAGTAATGTCTTCATAAGCCACATGAGGACATCCCCATGAAGAAGCGTTTTTCCGACGAACAGATCATCAGTATCCTCCGCGAGGCTGAAGCCGGGGTTTCTGCCCGTGAACTCTGCCGCAAGCACGCCATTTCCGACGCCACCTTTTACACCTGGCGTAAGAAGTATGGCGGTATGGAGGTGCCCGAGGTTAAGCGCCTGAAGTCGCTTGAGGAAGAGAACGCCAGGCTCAAGAAGCTGCTTGCCGAAGCCATGCTGGATAAGGAGGCGCTTCAGGTGGCTCTGGGGCGAAAGTACTGACGACAGACCAGAAGCGGGAAGCCGTGATGTTGATGTGTGATGTGACCGGTCTGTCGCAACGTCGTGCCTGCAGGCTTACAGGTTTGTCCCTGTCGACCTGCCGTTATGATGATCAGCGTCCGGCTGCTGATGCACATTTATCAGGGCGTATTACTGAGCTGGCGCTTGAACGCAGACGTTTTGGTTATCGGCACATCTGGCAGTTGCTGCGTAGGGAGGGCCTTCACGTCAATCACAAGCGGGTATACCGTATTTACCACCTTAATGGACTGAGCGTAAAACGCAGACGACGCCGTTAAGGGCTGGCGACCGAACGGTTTCCGCTTCTTCGCCCGGATGCGCCGAACCTTACATGGTCGATGGATTTTGTTATGGACGCACTGGCCAACGGTCGCAGGATCAAGTGCCTGACCTGTGTGAATGATTTCACGAAGGAGTGTCTGACGATCACCGCTGCTTTCGGTATTTCAGGCGTTCAGGTCACGCGTATTCTGGACAGCATCGCGTTGTTTCGGGGCTATCCGGCGACAATAAGAACAGATCAGGGCCCGGAATTTACCTGCCGCGCGCTCGATCAATGGGCCTTTGAGCATGATGTGGAACTACGGCTTATCCAGCCAGGTAAGCCAACGCAGAACGGATTTATTGAGAGTTTTAACGGACGCTTTCGCGATGAATGCCGGAATGAACACTGGTTTAACGATATCAGCCATGCCAGGAAAACCATCAGTGAATGGCGTCAGGATTATAACGAGTGTCGCCCGCACTCCACGCTGAATTATCGGACGCCGTCTGAATTTGCGGCGGCCTGGCGAAAGGGTAATTCTGAGAGTGAAGGATCCGACATTACTAACTGAGCGTTGTATCTAATCCCGGGGGCAGGTCAATAAATGTTGTGATGGCTTGCATAAGCGCTTTTTCTTCCGTTCTGGTGCATTGAGTACCATGCAACGATCTGCGTGAAGATTTCAGCCAGAAATTGAAAATACGATTACCAGGTTTATGTTGTTCTGCTTTATCCTGATATACGGTTTAATTTTGTGAGGGATAGGCTATGGATAAAATATTGGATATAGTGAACGGATGGCTCATTTCTGCTGTGTCTAGCGGTGCATTGCAGATAAAACAGATTCTTCTCTTTATTTTTATTGCAGGACCATTGGCTCTTGTTATATGGAGAATACGAGGGGTTCTCGGATTTTTTAATGAAGTCAGGAACTCTAAATTAAATGAGCTGCAGCGCCTTCTGGATAGCCACGAGTTATCGGATGAAGTAAGTGCCTGTATCAAAGAGGATATTAAGAGAATAACCAGCTATCGCATGACTGGAATTTCTGATGTAGCCAGTCAAAAAATTATTTTGCGACTATTCGTAGATCACAGTGATTTAATATCTGTCGGTTTCTTCAAGAAGTTCAGAGCATTTTTGCTAATTAAAGATAAAACTCTTGTTTTCAAGAAAGGGTTTTCTTTCTGGTTTGGGAACGGCATGTATGCTTTGTTTTCGCTTCAGTTTTTATTTCTCGCCATTTTTTCTTTAATATTACCTAGTTATAGGCATGAGTATATTCCATTTTGGGGGTGTTTGATATTATATACAGTCGCTGTAGTCATGTTCCTTTTCTTTATTGGTTTTGGAAAAATGATACCTCGGCCTGAGGAATGTAAATTACTAAGTAAGATACTACAGACTCAATATAATAATTCATCTGAATGATTTATTGATGATGGGCGAGCACTTATACTTTTCGAACGCCCACACGCCTAGATACAGTCAGCCTAACTCCCGTACTTCTCATCTAGTTGAGGAAGCTTCAGAGCTGATACTATCAGCCACTCACCGCCTGGCAATTCTTTAAATCATTTGGGTAATATCGTTTTTTTCAACGGTAAGCCAGCATTGGCTCTGCTTTAGTTGTATGTAATGGGAACTGCCCTGCCAAGAGAGACTATTCAGCCCGGCCAGATGCACCGGCGCTTCAAGCTGGCTTTGCAGATACCATAGCGCATCACTCCAGCCCGGTTCTCGTCCTGCGCGCGCATAAACGCCAGCCCGCAGTTTTTTCAGCCAGCCACTTTGCTCATATTTAAAGGCCAGAGAAGGCGATATGCTGTTCCGGGGTAGCCAGGATTGTAAAACCAGGCTTCCCGGAGAGGTGTTTTGCAACAGCCAGTTTATTTTTGATGGCATAGATTCACACAGGGTGTAACTATAATAAAAAAGTAAACTATTTGGCGAGTGAAAAGCCAATGTACGGTGTCTGTCACAGCATAAATATTGCCAACGATAGTGGGCTGGGAATGATTGCATCAGACGTGTTTTTTGAAAGATCCGCCCGTAATGGATACTGCCAGCCATTCCTTACCGCCGCTAGTATACACACATATTCAGGTACAAGAAAAATCGACACCGTCAGCCAAATCACTCCCACCGCTATCAAGCTGAATGAAATCATGCGCCTGGCATGGTGATAAACAAACCCGGACTCATGGCCTGCATCGAATCGCCGTAAGTCACTACGTACCAGCCCGTCAAGAAGCCCGACAACGATAATCAGCGCAAACAGTGGCATCGCCTGCAACAGAATCGTCAGGCGTAGTAGAAAGGGAAGGGTAACATTGCCTGCAGACAGTAACGTGTAACGGCTCCCCTTAGTGACCGTCTCCACGAGGCCGAAGCCGGGGTTTCATCCCGAGAGTTCTGCCGCAAACATGCTATTTCAGACGCCATCTTTTACACCTGGCGTAAGAAGTTTGGCTACATGGAAGTGCCGGAAGTTAAGCGGCTTAAGTTACTTGAAGAGGAGAATGCCCGACTCAAGAAGCTGCTCGCCAAAACCATACTCAATAAGGAGGCGCTTCAGCTGGCTCCTGGGCGAAAGTACTGACGACAGACCAGAAGCGGGAAGCCGTGGATTTGATGTGTGATGCGACCGGTCTGTCGCTACGTCGTGCCTTCAGGCTTACATGCTTGTCCCTATCGACCTGCCGCTATGAAGCTCAGCGTCCAACGGCTGATGCTCATTCCTCAGCGCGCATCACTGAGCTGGCACTGGAGCGCAGGCATTTAGGTTACCGCCGCATCTGGCAGTTACTGCGCCGTGAAAGCCTTCATGTTAATCACAAGCGTGTGTACCGCTTTTATCATCTGAACGTGCTAAGTGTAAAACGCAGACGACGTCATAAAGGGCTGGCAATGGAACGTCTGCCGCTGCTCCTCCCGGCGGCGCCCAACCTGACCTTGTCGATGGATTTCGTCATCTATGCACTGCCCTCCGCACCAAAATGATATAAGTATTGAAGCCACCAGAATGTGTTTTTTACCCATCAACATTCAGTAACGCGATGAGCAATCTCTCACATCACCCATTTATTACCCTCTGCCTGTTTCCAGGCAGAGCGCTATCGTCAGGGCGCAGAGCTAAACAACTCTCCGAATTTCACCGCCAGCCAGCCGACTGGGGTGGTCGCACCGCCGACAATATTGGTAATTTCGGACATACCCTCGGGAACCGGAATATGGGAGTTCACTGCCGCCTGAGTGTACTCTTTCGAAATGTCCGTCCCGACGTACAGCGTACAGGTGATGATCAGCGTGCCGGTAATAAACATGCGGAACATGTTGCGCCGGCAGAATGGCGTCACCATTGCCAGCAGGAACATCAGTGAAGCGAGATCGACAAACGGCAGCACGCGGTTACCCGGCAGAATGATGGACAGTACGACCGCCATCGGGATTAACAGCAGGCCGGTAGCCAGCACTGACGGTTCACCAATCAGCAGGGCGGTATCCATACCGATATAGAAGTCACGGCCGGGGAATTTTGCTTTCAGTTTGGCTTCTGCAGCATCGCGAACGATCAACAGCCCCTGCACCAGGATGTCGATCATCTTCGGCAGTAACAGCATGGCGGCCGATACCTTAATCGCCAGGGAAACGGCGGCGGAGATAGGATATCCGGCAAGAAACGCCAGCATCAGGCCCAGAACAAAACCCAGCGTCAGTGGTTCTCCAAATACACCAAACTTTTTATTGATGCTTTCCGGGTTGAAGTTGATTTTATTAATAAAGGGAATTTTATCGATAATATAATTACAGGCAATACCAAAAGGAACGTAAGCAATGCAGGTCAGGTGGGGAAATGAAATACCCTTGAGGTTATAGTTTTTTTGCAAGTAAGGGGCGGTCATGTCTGCCGCTACCAGCGTCAGAATAAATATCCCGAAGGTGATCCCCACTGAAAGCCAGTAGTTGCCGGTGCCTGCATAAACCACTGAACCCATAATCAAAAATATCCAGTAGTTAAAAATATCAATATTGACGGTTCGGGTTATTTTCAGCAGCAACATGACCAGATTGATTATGATAAAGCCGATGACCACGGGTAACATTAACGGGGATCCCCAGCCGATAGTCGATGCGGTCGGCCATCCGGTATCCACCACCGTCAGCGTCAGGCCAATACGCTCTACCATCGCCTGTGAAACCGGGCCAATACTGGTCAGTAGCAGGCCGATGACCAGCCCAACGCCTTCAAAACCGATCCCGACCAGCATGCCGGCTTTAAATGCGGTACCGGGCTTGACCCCAAAACACAGGGCAATAATAAAAAATATGATGGGCATCATGACTGATGCCCCCAGATTAATAATGCTGTTAATAATATCCATGATAATTCCTTAATCAGAGGCCCGGCCGGGCGCGCGTGTCTCCGTGCCTGACCGGGAAGATAAAGATCGACGAGTTATCGGCGTTAATTTATTTTTCTGAGTAACATCTCAGAAAATAACTTCGGTGAGTGGCTGAACGCATCAATGGTACTGCCTGCGATATGTGGCGTAATGGTGACATTTTTCAGGGAATAGAAATCGCTGTCATCAGGCAGCGGTTCATGATCAAAGGTATCCAGTGCGGCACCCATGATCTCGCCTGCCTTTAACGCCGCAATAAGATCCTGTTCATTAATTAAACCCGATCGCGCTGTATTGACTATAATTGCGCTCCGTTTCATTAATCTGAAGTGGTGAGCGTTGATAAGATGCGTGGTTTCCGGCGTCAGGCGCGCGTGTAGCGACACCACATCGGCGCGTTTTACCAGCTCATCCAGCGAGTCGACTTTTTCATAACATTCATCACCGGCTACGTATTTGTCATAGAAAATAATCTGCGTACCAAAGCCCCTGAGAAAGCCTGCAACCAGGCGGGCAATGTGGCCCAGCCCCACCAGGCCTATCACCTTGCCGCCCAGCTCGGGAATGGCCTGCTGATTAGGCATTTTTGCCCGCCAGCTTTTATCGCGCAGCGCGTCACAGGAGCGTGCTATGTTGCGCATTTCCGCCAGTATCATCCCGACGGTAAATTCAGCCACGCTGCGTGCATTACGCCCCGGTGTATTCATCACTTCAATGCCACGTGCACTGGCAGCCTCCTGATTGACGTTTTCCACGCCGCCACGCAGTACGCCGATGATTTTCAGCTTTGGGAGTTTATTCAGCACTGCCGTGTTGACCGGCGCAAACTGAACGATGAGGATGTCGACATCTTCTGCATCCTGCAGCAGTGAATCAGGTAACATCACGGCTTCTGAACCGTGCTGTTCAACCTGCAAATTATCCTGCTGCAACTTTTCTACCGACGGGTGCGACCATTCGCGCACGTCTACCTCAATGCCGCTATCGCGGAGCGCCTTCAGCCCGTTTTCCATCATCGTGGTATTAATAAAAAGATCGGCTATCGCCAGACATTTCATAGTCATTCTCCAAAATTTAACGCATCAACATACCGCCAGTGACATCCACAGTTGCTCCCGTCATGTAGCTGGTTTTAGGCGAAACCATAAAGACACCGATGTCGGCAATCTCATCGGGTCGTGCCACCCGGCCCACGGGAATACGGCTGAGGTAATAGTCAGGATTCTGTTCAATGTGGCTCTGGATCATTTCGGTATCCATAAGCCCGACGGCAATGTTGTTCACATTGATGTTTTGCCTGGCGACTTCGCGCGCCAGTGAGATTGAAAAGGCCACCAGGCCGGCTTTACTGGCCGCATAGTGTGCATGGCCCGTTGTGGAACCATGGAACGCGGCCTGAGAAGTAATGTTCAGAATGCTGCCCGCCTGATCCCGTTCACGGCAGTGGTTCACAAACAGCTGGCTGAGATGGAAGACGGCTTTCAGGTTGACGTTCATGACCCGGTCCCAGTCGTAATGGGTTAATTCGCTGACATAGCCGCTTAACCAGATCCCGGCGTTATTCACCAGAATGTCGGCCTTACCCAGTTTCTCAATGCAGGTGGTGAACAGCTGATGACGGCTCTGTTCGTCGGAGAGATCGGTTTTCACAGCCATGATCTCCACCGGGGTTGTTGCTTTCACCTGTTCAATCAGCTGCCGCGCACGGGATTCGTTACGCTGCCAGGTAAAACAGATGTTGACCCCTTCCTTCGCCAGTGACAAAACCAGCGCTTTGCCCAGCCCGGATGCGCCTCCGGTGACGATAGCCGTACGATTTTTTAAGTTCAGATCCATGCTTTCCTCGCTTAATGTGAAACGTAATTGCTGCAGCTTTTCCAGGGAGACTGCATCTCCGATAACAGGTTTTTATAAAGCTGGTATTTGTCGTGGTAGATCTGTTGTCTGGCAGGGTTGGGGATTACGGTTCGCGCGACATGGACCATCTCACTGGACGCCGCAAAAACGTCGTCGAACCAGCCGACCATGACGGCGGCCGTCATGGCGGTGCCTAATGTGCCGTGTTCTTTGACGTCGACAATCTCGAGCGTGGACTGGAAGATATCCGCGAACAGCTGGAGCCACACCGGGGAGTGGGTAACCCCACCGGCAATACGGATGGTTCGGCTTAACGCCGGGTTGAGGTGGCGGAGACGCTCAGTGTGATAAAGGTGACTAAACGCCACGCCCTCATAAATCGCCCGCAGGAAGTGCGCTTTTTTATGGAAGCTGTTCACACCGATAAATCCGGCTGAGGCATCGGCAATGGTGTTAGAACCAAATACGAACGGGAAGAACAGCAGGTGACTTTCTTCGGGGGTGGTTGAGGAGAAAAGTGTGTTGCACAGGTCGTATACGGAGATGCCCTCTGCGGCCGCTTTTTCGCGTTCGCTCTCCATAAAATTATTAATGAACCACTCCAGATTGCTGGCAGAGGTTGGGCTGGCTTCGGTGATCAGCCATTTTCCCTCAATCGGGTAAATTGACGTCATAAACAGCGCTTTATCGATAACCGGACGATCGGTGACGTACTCGTTGATACTCCACGTCCCGGTGATGATAGCCAGCTTATCGAGGCTGTTGATCCCGCAGGCAACAGAGGAGGCAGAAATATCGAATACGCCACCGGACACCGGCGTTCCCGCCTGCAGGCCAGTCAGACGGGCCACTTCCGCGGAGATGGTGCCGCAACAGTCTGTGGAGCGTTTAATCGGCGGCAATTTATTGCGCACATCGGCCAGGCCCCACCAGGTGAGCAACTCATCATCATAATCACGCTCACGTACATTGATCAGGCTGGTACCCGAAAGATCGGTGAGTTCGAGGAAGGCTTCTCCGGTCAGGTAAAAGCGGATCAGATCTTTCACCATAAAAATCGTGTGCGTTTTATGCAGTGATTCAGGTTCGTGCTGTTTCAGCCAGGCCAGCAGCGCAACGGGTTGTCCGGCCCAGATGGACTGCATGGTCTTAGGCAGAATATGAGACATAAACTCAGGCGAGTTCTGCCATTTCTCCACGAGCTGCTTTGCCCGGCTGTCGGTAGAGATAATGCCATGACGAACCGGGCGCCCCCTTTCATCAACCAGATAGAGCCCGTTGCCATGGCCGGTGATAGCAATACCTTTGATCTGTCTGGCATCGATACCTGACTGCTGAAGGGCCTGTTTGATCACCTCAAGGTTGGCTGCCCATAGTTCGTCGATATCACGTTCAGTATGGTGTGGTCTGGGGGTTAACATTTGCGTTGATTTTGCCGCACTGGCCACGGCCTTGCCTGTGCGATCGTAGATAGCGGCCTTGGTAAAGGTACCGCCATTATCAATGCCCATGACGTATTCATCATTCATTAGCGTGCACTCCGTATTGGTTACCATAAGCCAGGTTCGCTGGTGGTTATTCCTTTAAACCCGGCATGGAATATCTTATCGACAAGATATTGCCGCTTAACAAATCCCCCCGCGATGAATACCACGTCAAAGCCTTTTAAATTCCGGCTAATCAACGCCAGGCACTGGCAGGCATATTCAGCAGGTAAAATTTCTATTGCATCGGGAGGGTTATGTTTAACAATCTCGATTGACTGATCCAGCGATCGCGAATCGATGAGTAAAACCCGAAAAATAGTCAGTAATCCCTCTTTTTTGGCATGGCGCAATGCTGAAAGGTTAGAGGAAATAACACCATCGACCTTATAGTAGGTTTTTAGCAGGTTGATCCCCGCAGGGTCAGGTTTAAATCCACCGAGCAAATCCAGGTGAATTAATACTTTTTTACCCCCCTGATGACATTTGCCAATCAGGGATTGCAGGTTGCCGATATTGGCTTCTGACAGAAGCACATATTCCGATGCGCTGGACAGCGCTTTATCAAAGTTTTTATATTTCCTGATGGAGGGAATGATGGTGTTATTTAAGAACATAGTGATATCCGATGTTATCTGGCCATATAAAGGCTGTATGCGTCTTCCGCCGTCGCGTTTTCATGGATAATGGCATTGAGGCCGGCCACCACTTTTTCAGGCTGTGGATCCTGAGTGATATTGCGCCCCACGGCCACGCCTTTTGCCCCTGCCTGCATACAGTGTTGAACGAACGTAAAGTAACCGCTGATATCTGTTTTAGGGCCGCCGAGCGCCAGGACAGGGACGCCTGCTGCTTCGACAATCAGGTGGTCATCGGCAGTCCCTGTGAAGCGTGTTTTGATGACGTCAGCACCCAGTTCTACCGCCGCTCTGGCCGATGCGGCAATGACGGTCGGGTTGTTAGAATCATCATTGGTTACGGCATATCCGTAGGGAAGTGACTCCACAATCAGGGGCATATTCCAGCGATCTGCCGCCCGGGCGAGTTGCATTGCCATAACGTGGGTTTTCTCTTCGTTAAACGCGCCCGGGAAGGTCATGCAAACCACGCCTTCA
The DNA here is from genome assembly GCF_019844095.1 of Erwinia persicina. NCBI lineage: Bacteria > Pseudomonadati > Pseudomonadota > Gammaproteobacteria > Enterobacterales > Erwiniaceae > Erwinia > Erwinia persicina. Next base: position 591,921 of record NZ_CP082141.1, read on the forward strand.
GCCGCGACTTTCAGTGCGTCTTCAACGGAGAAGACGGGGGTGGTATCCGGTACGCTATTATCAAAAATACTTACCGTACTATCGACGCGTAATATCACCGGAACGTTATTCAGTGCAGCTGGAAAATTTTTCAGCATGCCATAAGACACCAGCGCGCAGTCCAGACCCTTTTCAACCAGAGCAGGAAGCTGGTTTATCGTATTATCTATTCCTTCTGTTTTAATTGAGAAATGGTGACCATCCAGTGCTAACGTGACGGATTTACCATCTTTTGCAAAAATTCTTGAGAGACGACGCTGTTTAGACATTTAATGACTCCTCGGTAATAAAAAATAAAAAAAGCCCTCAGAGACAAAAATGTCTCTGAGGGCTGTCAATTCACTTACCCTGATAATAATGATTCGGTGACCCAAAACATTACTGTATGGTTTTCCGGCTGATGAGAAGCGTTTATATTTATTTTAAATCTAAACTCATTCTCACGCGTCGTTAATAACTAGCATCTCCCTAAACACTCTGTCCAGTCGTAATACATAAAATGAGATGTTCATCACGGCCGTGTCTGGATGAATAACCTGCTTCCCTGGTAACAAAACGGCCCGGTTAAACGCCGCAAAAAAGGGGGAGCGGGGCGCTGATGGCTTGCAGACGCGCTGTGCATTCAGGGATTAATCAGCCCGAAACGAGCGTGAATAAGGCCGGAGAGAAATGATATATCGCGATCATCCCCACCACATTCAGCACCACACTGATGATGAAGTACGTTTTAAAGGGCTGCTTCTGCGTTTTATGGCGAAAGCGTTGCTGACCGGCAATCGCGCCGGGCCATCCTCCCAGCAAGCCAAAGACCAGCAAGGTGGACTCCGGTACCCGCCGCCAGCTTTTGCGGGCAGCCAGTTTATCTCCGCCGTAGATCAGAAATGTCAGTGTGCTGGCCAGCAGGAACCACATCACCACTGGGTGAGGCAGAAATGCGCTGCCGGTGGCCGCCAGGGCCAGCAGCAGGTAACAGAACAGATTCAGTGTCATTCAATAAGCCTGTAAGTAGAGCCGTTCAGCCCGGTGGACTCTTTTCGGAAGTGGATATCATAATGAATAACAGCATGTGGTGTAAGTCTCCCATCAAAACGGCCCATTCACGTTCAGAGATCTTCCTGCATACTGATTATGTCACCTGAGAAGATCGCTATGCGTAAGATACGATTCATCGGGCACCCGATCATCGCCGTCCCGAAATCCGTCGATATCAAAAAACTTCTCACAGATGAAGCAACACGAAAAAGCCGCTGCCATAATAAGTTTTAATAAGTGCGGTTAATATTATTTTAGCACAAATAGTTTCCTGAATTTTTTAAGGTCTTCTAAACGGCCTGATGATTTTTAATGGGTTTTAAGCCATCCTCACTTTAACTATTTATAGTTTCTTTACCTGATAATCAGTATATTTTCTGAAAATTTATATTTTTTTTCGCAAAAAATACTTGACCTTCCAGGCGTGGTAAGTCGGATAAATACGGCAGGAGCTGCCAAGGCTCAGCAAAACCCATTCGTCTCCAGTTGCGGAAGGTAACATGATGAACGTCAGAAAAATAACACTGCTCACAGCGGCAATAAGCCTTGCGCTAGCTATTGCTGGCTGCAAAGAAGTCGACTCCACACCGGCGGCCCCAACAGCACCGACTTCTGCTCCAGTGGCCGAAGTGATTGTCAGGCCAATAACCCCCTTTGCAGAACTCACGGGGTCTCTCACAGCGGTTAATCACGTTGAATTACGTCCAAGAGTTGCCGGCTATATACAGAAAGTAAATATGCCTGAAGGACATTTTGTCGAAAAGGGCAGCGAACTATTTCTTATTGATCCACGGGTGTTACAAGCGGCGTTTAATAATGCAAAAGCAGGTTTGCGAGAAACAGAAGCCGCATTGATGCTGGCTAAAGCTGAATATTCTCGTACTGAAAAATTGTTTGCTCAAAAAATTGTTTCGCGCGCTAATCTCGATACTGCCATTGCCACACTGAATGCCAGAAAAGCACAGGTGGATGCAGCCAAAGCAAAGCTTGAATCAGCACAGCTTGAGTTAAGTTTTACCCATGTCACCGCGCCAATTAGTGGGCGTGTAGGTCAAACTTTGGTGACTGAGGGGAATTATGTTGCCAGCGGCGTTACACCACTGACGACAATCGTTTCAATTGACCCTCTGTATGTCTATTTTGATATTGACGAACGTACTTATTTGCAGTTTTTCGCTGCAAATCGAGCCAATGCTAAACTCAACAGTTCTCCAGCCGCAAAAGTAGAAATCGCATTACTTACTGACAAAAGCTATTCGCGACAGGGTCGTGTTGATTTTCTTTCCAATGGTGCTGAACGTCAAACGGGAACCGTGCGTATCCGTGCTGTTATCGATAACCCTGATGGAAAATTAACGCCAGGCTTATTTGCCAAAATCAAATTAGAGACGGGGCCATCACAGCCTAAAGTTTTGATATCCGATCTATCGATTGGTGCCGATCAAGGTGGTCGCTATGTATTAGTGGTTGATAAAGAAAATAAGACAGAGTATCGACCGGTAGAATTAGGCACTACCGTGGACGGTTTACGTGTCATAGAGCAAGGCTTGCAGCCAGGTGAACGTATCGTCGTCAAAGGGTTTATTCGTCCAGGTATGCACGTTAAGCCACAGTCAGTCGGAATTGATGGCAAACCTGTCGAAGTTACAGAGAAGCAAACTGCAGGAGATAAGCCATGAAATTTCCTCGTTTCTTCATTGAACGGCCAATCTTCGCTATTGTTCTTTCTATTCTGATGGTTCTCGGGGGGATTGTCGCATTTTTCCAGTTACCCCTCAGTGAATATCCAGCGGTAACCCCCCCGACAGTTCAAGTGACAGCATCTTACCCTGGCGCTAATCCAAAGGTGATTGCTGAAACCGTTGCTGCACCACTTGAACAAGCCATTACAGGTGTTGAGGGCATGTTATATATGTCCTCACAGTCGGCAACCGATGGTCGTATGACGCTTACCGTCACATTTGCACAAGGAACGAATGCCGATATGGCACAAATTCAAGTGCAAAACAGAGTTTCGCGTGCACTGCCTCGTTTGCCTGAAGAAGTACAACGTCAAGGCGTTATCACTCAAAAAACCTCACCAGATATTCTGATGGTGGTTCACTTATTATCTGCGGATAAGCGTTACGATCCCCTTTATATTTCCAATTATGCTTATCTCCAGGTTCGGGATGAATTATCACGGATACCCGGTATCAGCGATGTCCTCGTTTGGGGCGCTGGCGAATACAGTATGCGGCTTTGGCTTGATCCTGATCTTATTGCTGCCAGAATGCTGACGGCGGGGGATGTCGTTGCCGCAATTCGTGAACAAAACGTGCAGGTTGCGGCAGGTTCTGTCGGTCAAATGCCCAATTCAAATGCGGCTTTCCAGGTAACAGTAAACACACTTGGACGATTAACTGACGAAGAGCAGTTCGGTAATATTATTATCCGTACTGGCGATAATGGACAGGTTACCCGTTTACGGGATGTGGCTCGCATCGAAATGGGTGCTGATGCGTATGCACTACGTAGTCTGCTTGATGGCGAACCGGCTGTTGCGCTTCAAATTATTCAGAGTCCTGGCGCTAATGCGCTTGATGTTGCACAAGCAGTGAGAACAACGATGCAACGGCTTGAAGGTGATTTTCCTGCTGGATTAAGCTCACGTATTGCTTATGATCCGACTGTATTTGTTCGCGCCTCTCTTCAATCAGTGGCAACAACTTTACTTGAGGCAATTGTTCTTGTTGTTATTGTCGTTGTACTTTTTTTACGGAGCTGGAGAGCATCACTTATTCCATTGCTGGCAGTGCCTGTCTCATTAATTGGTACCTTTGCCATCATGTACATAATGGGGTTTTCGCTTAATACCTTGTCATTATTTGGCCTTGTCCTTTCGATAGGGATCGTCGTCGATGATGCGATCGTGGTGGTTGAAAACGTTGAGCGCCATATCGAAAATGGAGAAACGCCTGTACAAGCCGCAAGGCTGGCAATGGATGAAGTTACGTCGCCGATTATTGCTATTACTTCAGTACTTTCGGCAATTTTCATCCCAACTGCATTCCTGAGTGGTCTGCAGGGTGAATTTTATCAGCAATTTGCGCTAACCATTGCCATATCGACTATCTTGTCAGCCATTAATTCACTCACACTCAGCCCTGCACTTGCAGGCATGTTATTACGTCCACGTAAAGCGCAGGTTGCGAGTGACCCACATACTTTGTCCGGACGCGTTAATCTATTTTTACAGATGATCGGCAAGCCGTTTAAGCGAGCACCCAGTGCTTATAGTAACACGGTACGAAAAGTGGTTAGCGTCAGCGGTCTGGCACTTTTCGTTTATGGTGGATTACTTGCGCTAACTTATTTTGGCTTCAAGGCTGTTCCACCAGGTTTTGTGCCAATGCAGGATAAATATTATCTTGTAGGAATTGCACAGCTGCCCAATGGATCATCGTTAGATCGTACCGATGATGTGGTTAAAAAAATGTCTGAAATAGCGCTCGAAGAACCGGGCGTTGAAAGTGTCGTTGCATTTCCTGGGCTTTCAATCAATGGATTTGTTAATGTTCCTAATGCTGCCGTTATGTTCATTATTCTTGATCCATTTGAAGCTCGTACGACTGATGAGCTTTCGGCCATGGCTATTACAGGGCGATTACAAGCTAAATTTTCAACCATTCCTGATGGTTTCCTGGGGGTATTTCCACCGCCACCGGTACCGGGTTTAGGTGCAACTGGCGGTTTTAAAATGCAAATTGAGGATCGCAGCGGTGCCGGGCTTGATGCATTAGTGAAAAATACCCAAATTTTGATGACTAAAGCCACTGAATCCGGGATGGTGACAGGGCTGATGACCAGCTTGGATATTAATGCTCCTCAATTTGATGTCACTATTGACCGAATTCAAGCTAAGAGCCAGGGCGTTAATTTAGCTGAGGTATTCGAAACACTGCAAGTTTATCTGGGCTCTATCTATGTTAATGATTTCAATCGCTTTGGCCGCACTTACAAAGTCATGGCGCAAGCCGATGCCGCTCATCGCATGCAGGTAGAAGCGATAGGACGTTTGCAAGTTCGTAATCTGGCAGGAGAAATGTTACCCCTGTCATCATTTGTAACCGTTACACCAGGCTCTGGCCCCGATCGTGTCATCCATTATAACGGCTATCCTTCTGCTGATATATCAGGCGGTGCCATGTTGGACGTTAGTTCAGGGCAGGCAGTTGAAACCATGGAGCGACTGGCAAAAGAAATATTACCAGAAGGGATGAGTTTTGAATGGACTGAATTGACTTACCAACAAAAAGGGGCGGGCAATTCTGCACTGTTTATTTTCCCGATGTGTCTATTGCTTGCGTATCTTATCCTTGCTGCACAATATAACAGCTGGCTGCTTCCTTTAGCCGTTCTCCTTATCGTACCAATGTGTTTATTAAGCGCCATTACGGGTGTTTGGTTGATGGGGGGTGACAATAATATCTTTGTCCAAATAGGCCTTATTGTACTGGTTGGCTTAGCCGCCAAGAATGCAATTTTGATTGTCGAATTCGCCCGAAGTCTGGAAAGCGAAGGCGTCAGTACTCTGGATGCGGTTATCAAAGCGTGTCGGTTACGTTTACGACCTATTCTGATGACATCACTTGCATTTATTGCCGGTGTTATTCCATTAGTTTTGGCCAGTGGCGCGGGGGCTGAAATGCGTCAATCCATGGGAATTGCAGTCTTTGCGGGGATGCTCGGTGTGACGCTATTCGGTTTATTCTTAACCCCTGTATTTTATGTTGTTATGCGCAGGTTGTCTGTGCACTACGAAAAGTACCGAGCCAAAGTTAAATGGCACAAAGAGGGGCGTATCTCATGAGTAAACTTTCTCAAAAAGTATTGTTCCCTTTGAGTGTTCTTATTTTACTGTCCGGATGTACAGCTGTAGGTCCTGATTACTCGCCACCTTTATCACCCTCACCTGCAAATTTTGGTGGATCGATTGCGGGTATGGGTTCCGGCGCTGTTGAAATTGAGTGGTGGAAAACATTTGATGATCCTGCACTCGTTATCTTGATCCAACGTTCACTTGCTGCCAACCATGATATCGGTATCGCCGTCGCCCGGCTTGAAGAAGCAAACGCGATTCTGCGTGAAAATAGACAAAATTTCTTACCACTGGGTGGTATAGAGAGTGGTTATGAGCATCGTCGGCAAAGCCGGACGGAAAGTTCATCCGGCCAGACATCGCAGTTTGATACTTATCGAATTGCGGTTGATTCATCCTGGGAAATAGATCTCTTTGGCCGTGTACGTCGTTCAGTGGAAATGGCCCAGGCACAAGCTGGCTCACGTGAAGCATTATTACGACATGTACAAGCAGGTGTCGCTGCTTCTGTCGCTGCTACATGGTTTGAACTTCGAGGTGTTGAAGCCGAACTTGCCGTTGTTACTGATATTAGCCAAAGTCAGCGCGAAAGTTTCAGGCAGACCGAACGCTCTGTAAAGGCAGGTTCTGCCAGTCAATTTGATCAATTACGAGCAGAAGCTTTGCTGCGCAATATCGAAGCGGCTGTGCCTGAACTGGAACGCCGCCGAACCGCTTCTGTTAATGCATTGGCGATCTTGCTTGGTGCAGTCCCTCAGGATTTTAAATTACCGGCGGCTGTACCTTCAATAACACAAACACACAAAACCCTGGTTCTGCGAACCCTGAACGTGGGTGATCCAGCCTCGCTTCTCTCGCGACGCGCGGATATTGCTGCTGCTGAGCGTTCTCTGGCGGCCGCAACGGCTCGGGTGGGGATTGACACAGCAAGTCTGTATCCTGACGTTCAGATACAAGGTTCTATTGGGCTTGTTGCTGGAAGCCTTAATGCAATGAATGATACCCGTATTTTATCGGGCTTTATTGGCCCGATTATACGCTGGTCTTTTCTCGATACAGCGCGAGTGCGCGCTCAAATTGCAGCCAGCGAAGCACGAACTAAAGCGGCATTAATCGTTTACGATCAGACTGTACTGCGTGCATTACAAGAAACGGATGATGCCTTCAAAGCTTATGATGCGGCAAATAAGACCTTTGAGTTACATCAACTTGAATCAGTCGCACATTCTGATGCCGCACGTCTTGCTCAATTACGGTTTTCCCTCGGTGAGGGGATTTACTCAGATGTACTTGAGGCACAAAAATCTGATTTTATTAGCCGCCGTGCCCTGGCGATAGCCTATACCAATCAGCAACTCGCCATTGTGAGTATTTACAAAGCATTGGGGGGTGGGTGGGAAATTTGTACGGCGAAAAATAGTGATTGTTCAGGGGCTGAGGGCAGGCAACATTCCTATGTTAAAAATTAAATTCAAAATGAATAAAAAAATCCTTGACCTTGCCCTTAGGGGCAACCTTATGTTGCTACCCAACAACCATATTTAAGGGGAATCTCAATGAATACTAACCCAACAATATCCTCAGCCACCCGGCTCAGTTTACCCGTTGAAGGTATGACTTGTGCATCTTGTGTCGGTCGTGTTGAGAAGGCATTAAAAGCCGTGCCTGGCATAAGCACAGCATCAGTCAACCTGGCGACAGAACGTGCTGATATCACATTGAATGATTCAGGCGATGCACTGTCTGCTGTTCGTGCCATTGAGAGCGCGGGTTATAGCGTCTGTCATGAAATAACAGAACTCGCCATTGAAGATATGACCTGTGCATCTTGTGTCGGACGTGTTGAAAAAGCACTGGCACAGACTCCCGGCGTTATCGAAGCTGGCGTGAATTTAGCGACAGAACGTGCCCGAATTATCCATTTTGCTGGCGTTGTTTCTGTAGCCGACCTTGAAGCGGCTGTCGTTAAGGCTGGTTATACATCTCGTCGATTATCTGCCGAATCGGCAAATACAGAAGATCAAGACAATGAACGTCGTGAAGGTGAAGCGCGTTCATTACGCCGGGCGCTGTACACTGCGGCTATCTTCACGTTACCCGTTTTCATACTCGAAATGGGATCGCACGTTATCCCCGGTATGCACGATCTGGTAATGAGAACATTGGGCCAACAGATGAACTGGTACATTCAATTTGTGCTTGCAACTATCGTTCTGTTTGGCCCGGGAATGCGCTTCTTCCGCAAGGGAATACCGGCACTGTTACGTGGTGCTCCTGATATGAACTCACTGGTTTCTGTTGGCACAATTGCAGCCTATGGATATTCAGTTGTCGCCACTTTTATCCCCGGGGTATTGCCGAAAGGAACAGCAAACGTCTATTTTGAAGCGGCGGTTGTGATAGTCACCCTGATCCTGCTTGGACGTACTTTAGAAGCGCGCGCAAAAGGCCGTACTTCACAGGCAATCAAACGGTTAGTCGGACTTCAGGCAAAAACAGCTCGCGTTGATCGCAATGGCAAAATAGTTGAGATTCCACTCGATCAAGTAGCAACAGATGATGTCATTCTCGTTCGTCCTGGTGAAAAAATTCCTGTTGATGGTGAAGTTGTTGACGGTTCATCTTATGTTGATGAAAGCATGATCACTGGTGAGCCTGTACCCGTATCGAAAGGTATTGGCGCTGAAGTTGTCGGAGGCACCATCAACAAAACAGGCGCTTTCAGCTTCCGTGTGACAAAGATTGGGGCAAACACTGTTCTTGCACAAATTATTCGTTTAGTTGAACAAGCACAAGGTTCCAAATTACCCATCCAGGCCTTAGTCGATAAAGTAACCATGTGGTTCGTGCCAGCAGTAATGGCAGGGGCAGGCGTAACGTTCATTATTTGGTTATTCCTGGGGCCAGATCCCGCGCTAACTTTTGCGTTAATTAATGCAGTTGCTGTTCTTATTATTGCCTGTCCATGTGCTATGGGTTTAGCTACACCAACATCTATCATGGTGGGTACTGGGCGTGCAGCAGAACTGGGTGTTCTCTTCCGTAAAGGTGAAGCGTTACAAGCATTGCGTGACGTTAGTGTTGTTGCACTCGACAAAACAGGGACACTGACCAAAGGACGTCCTGAGCTAACCGATTTGGTTCCGGCTGAAGGTTTTGAATACAAGGAAGTATTAGCTTTAGTTGCTGCAATTGAAACACGTTCTGAGCATCCAATTGCTGAGGCCATTGTGGCCGCCGCTAAGCAACAAGATATCACTCTGGCTTCTGTTGAAAGCTTCGAAGCCGTTCCTGGGTTTGGTGTATCTGCTCAGGTTGCAGGCCGGACTGTTGCTGTTGGTGCAGATCGCTACATGACTCAGCTTGGCCTTGATGTTAACAGCTTGCAACCGACGGCGCGGCGTCTGGGTGAACAAGGTAAGAGTCCACTCTATGCTGCCATTGATGGCCGTCTGGCAGCAATAATCGCGGTCGCGGATCCCATCAAAGAAACGACGCCTGAAGCGATTAGGGCGCTGCATGTTCTGGGCCTGAAAGTTGCAATGATTACGGGTGATAATAAAGCTACCGCTGCCGCAATTGCCAGACAACTCGGTATTGATGAAGTGGCAGCAGAAGTGTTACCCGATGGTAAAGTTGCAGCCCTGAAAAAATTCCGTGCTAATGGCGCTCGAGTTGCATTTGTTGGCGATGGTATTAACGATGCGCCAGCACTTGCTGAATCTGATGTGGGTTTGGCCATTGGTACAGGTACAGATGTGGCCATCGAGGCTGCTGATGTCGTGTTAATGTCGGGGGATTTACGTGGTGTTGCTGATGCTATTGCACTTAGCCAGGCGACAATTCGTAACATCAAACAGAATCTGTTCTGGGCCTTTGCTTATAATGCCTTACTGATCCCCGTGGCTGCCGGTTTGCTTTATCCTCTGAACGGTATGTTGCTTTCACCGATGTTTGCCGCTGCGGCAATGGCACTTTCCAGTGTCTTTGTTCTGGGCAATGCTCTGCGATTAAAACGTTTTCAGCCACCCATAAAGCAAACCGTTATGCAAGATGACGACCGTCATCAGATTCATGCAGCTGAATAAATCAAAAGGGCGGCCAGATGTGAATATAACCGATGCTGACATCATGGCAGAAGCCAAAGCGCGTACCGGCGTCCGGGTTGCACCGATCGGCGCGATCGGTGAGCAAATAGTTTACGGTACAGTTTCATCACAAAAGCCAAACCTGATTAAGGCTCTCGGCTTGTCGGGTTTATAGAGAGGAAAAAAAATGAATATCGGTCAGGCAGCTAAACTCTCAGGTATCTCGGCGAAGATGATCCGTTATTACGAACAAATTGGGTTGATACCAAAAGCAATTCGTTCTGATGCCGGTTACCGTCATTACAGTTCATCGGATATTGATAGTCTTCATTTTATTCGACGTTCACGTGACCTTGGTTTTTCTGTTGAACAAATTTCGGGATTAATGAACTTATGGCTCGATGGCGAACGAACCAGCTCTGACGTGAAAACAATGGCGCTTACCCATATTTCAGAGCTAAGAACCAGGATAGCTGAATTACAGGCAATGGCGGAAACGCTTGAGCAATTAGCCCGTGACTGCCAGGGTAATAATCAGCCTGGCTGCCCAATCATCGCGGGATTAATTGAACCCAAAACGCTAACGGAACAACAATCGCAAAAACGTCAAAGAGTTCAAAGAACACCTCGGTTTGGGAGCAGTTCGCTTGCTCCATTGCGCAATCGAAGATCATTGTAGCGATCCCAGCTTTGGTTCCAGGCACTTTTTCAGGGTGGAGATCAATGTGACTACCAATCATTGTGTAAGAAGGCCCGACGAGTGTAAAAAGTCATTCTTTTAAGCATCCCGCCCGTTCCCAGGCGGGACTTGCTCCTTAATCCCTTACCTTCTCACCCGTTTCGCCGTAATCACCCCGATAAACTCCTCCACCTGGCGCTGCTTGCGGGCGGACAGCGTGCAGACCTTTCTCAGTGAGGTCATCAACGCGGATTCCTGCGGTTCGGGATCGCGGGCGGTGATCACCAGGCAGCCCTTCATCACGCGAATATCGACTTTGGTGCCGGTGGCAAATCCCGCCGCTTCCAGCCACTTCCCTTTAATGTTCAGCGCCGGGATGCGCTGGTAATCTGGATAGGTGCTCGCATAAGCCACGGTTAAATGGCGCCGCGTGGGCGCGGTGACTTCTGATTTAACAACGTCTGTATTACAATCCTGCTCAGCCATAATAACTACTCCGTATAGTTGTTGCGGTTAGCGGTATGACGGTGTTCCTAGCACCTTCATGCCGCGATTAATAACCCTGTTATTATAACCAGCAGTAAAAAGTAATCACTTTGGAAAAATAACCAAAGTTAAAAAATGCAGCATGGCTCAGAAAATTATGAAAAGGATGTAATCTCCTGACAGGTTTTTTAAATAATTTTTCTGCTTGTTAGTTTTTTTTAATTCCCCTGAAACTAATGCTTAAGCTGTTTTTTACGTGTGGGACGGATTAAAATCAATGGTGTTTAAGTGTAAAATGTATTAATTGAACGCTTAATAATACATTCTTGATTTGACATCGTAATATGTTTAAATGTTATTTTTTCTGACGATAATGATTCCTTGATTGGCATGAAATGATATCATCTGCATGTGATTTATATTGGGGTTTCGTCTTTACTTTTTTAGTGTTAATTGTAATAACAAAAGGAGGTGTTATGACGTGGGAGTACAATCAGAGAACCGGTGAAATGACTCACAATGGAGCACATTACGCAAATGGGTATAGTGGTAGCCCTGAAGGAAAAAATAACCCTTCTAAAGAGAATGTCGGCTTTGTCGGGCCGATCCCGCGTGGCTACTGGCGGATTACTCGTCATACCAGAAGTAAAGGTAACTGGACGATAGAACTGGTACCTATTGCGGGAACAAATACATTTGGTCGTAATGCTTTCAGAATACATGGTGATAACCCTAAAACTCTCGGTAGTAGTTCTGAAGGGTGTATAATTATCAATGGCGCTAATGTTAGAGCAAATATTTTCAATTCCGGTGACGATATTCTGGTGGTCAGATGAAAAGGATATATTTATTCGCTATGATCATGCTGTCATACAGTTCTATAGCCGATATAAATGTGATGACGCCGAAAATTGTGCTTGAGAATATTCATGACAGTGGTGCGAAAAAATACATCCATGATTTAGCGAAAGAAAATGCAATGGCAACATCAACCAGTCAGTGGGAGGCAATCGTAAAAGGTCTTTCCACTGGGGAGGCTGAATGGCTACAGATTGTTCCGCTGATTGCCCGCTACACCGATGCAGGATTCGCTGAAGATCTCGCTACGGCGCTGGCACAGGCCCTTCCTAAAAATGTGGCGGGCGTGATGAATGTTCTTGATGAGCAACTACCCCCTGTCAGTATCGGTAATGTGTGTTCGATGCCGCTTTATAACGAAACGGTTCCAGAACAAAACGAATATGTCGTGAAAGCTATCCAGGCTCTTTACAAGAATGATACTCCGCAGGCTAAAGAATGCCTGCGGCAACTTATCAAAACGGTCGGTAAGGCTGGCCCATTTCGCAGGGTGGATTAGATGGCAATTCCCGTTTATATGTACATACACGACGATGCAGGCAACTTGATTAAAGGCAGTGTTGATATTCACGGCAGGGAAAACAGTGTTGAAGTTCTGGGGCTCCATCATGAAGTCTATCTTCCCACTGATGATCTTACGGGTGAAATAGTCAACACCAGAAAACATTTGGCCTATCTTGTCGAGAAGGAGATTGATTCATCTTCTTCCTATCTTTATAAAGCCGTCACTAGCGGGCGCAGGCTAAAGCAAGTGGAGCTTAAATTTTTTAAGATTAATGATGCCGGTTATGAGGTTGAGTACTTCAACACTCTGCTGGAAAATGTGCGTGTGAAGTGTATTTTACCACTCATGCATGATATTAAAGACACTGCTAAGGAGAATTTCAATCACATGGAAATTGTGGAGTTTATATATGAAAAAATCAGCTGGAAATATGTTGATGGTAATATCATCCATTCTGATAGCTGGAATCAAAGAAAGACAGCGTGACGGTACAGCTAATGATAACTTACCCGGGATACTCCCGTGAAAGCCTTGCTATATCTCCTCTTTCTCCCGGCCTTCACCTGGGCCGCAATCACCCCCGCAGAGATACAGCACGGTATTCAAAAAGATGGCAACCACGCGTTCGCCCGGAATACTCCCGACGGCGACTGGCGTGAAATACTCAACAATATCTCTGCGGGTAAAGGTGAATGGATCGCGCTGGCACCCGAACTCGCTCCGGTAATGGACAGGCAACACGCGATTCAACTGGCGAAAGCGCTTTACAACGCACTGTTACCGAATGCGAAAGAAACGCTGGCTGTACTGGCTATTCTGGATCAACACCAGCACGCCTATCCTTTTCAGCAGGGCACGGGGACTAGCTGCCTTCCACCGCTGAATAAGGCCGGTGATGCCGTCGAGAATCAATCTGTCTATGAGCAGACCCGGCTGGCGCTGCTGGATGCCGGGCCGCAGGGTGCGGACTGTTTGTGGACGATGGAGGCGCTGGCTGAGGAAGTGAAATCTGCCAGCAAAATACGTGATGCCGCACGGTAATGGGACGCGAGAAAAACGCAGGGAAGGGGTTAAGCATGGGATCGACTATGCAAGGCAGCACGGTTATTAAATGGATACACCGACTGCTAACGGCAGTTTTACTGCTACTGGTTGTCGGTAATGTGGCTTACCGTTATTACGTAGGGCCACCTTATGATGATGCGCTGTATCAATCCCGGCAGCTTAATGACGATACCTGGTTATACGTGACGAAATATCAGGGCGGCGGGGCGACGGTTTCGGATGTCTACCGTTATTATCTGGCAGGTGAAATACAAAAGGACGTATTAAAGGTATTGGGAAATACGGCACCTTTTCTCACGTCGGACAGTAATGGGGCCAGCGTCACAAAAGTGGGCAATCGGGTGACGGTCAGGATCACACGAAGAATTTATGATTTCACCAACGCCGTATTTTATACCTCTGATGGGGTGGATGTGATACCGACCATCGAGTTATATGCCATTAACTCAAGGTGATATCGGGTCCAGCCATGCCAGGCTTCACCCTGGTGATGGTTTGCACGATGGTCCAGATCCAGGTCAAGGCCAGGGTTAACGTCAAGGGCGTTTCGCTTTCCCGCTGCGCGGGCTGAGCGACCAAAGGGCGGCAGTCGCCCCGCCCTTTGGAATCCGGGCTTGCGGCAGGCGCATCGCCCGCTTTCAGCGGGTGCCTTCGCAAGCGTCGTTCACCGACGGAGCGGTCGTGACGGCACTTCCCTGTGCCGGCTCTCCCTCTCACCGCCGTCCTGGCGGTTCGTCCTGGTTCACTGTGCTTCCTCTGCGCTGCTGAATGCCGCCTCAACGTCAAAATCCAGGTCAAACCCAAATTCAAATCAATCCACATAAATCATCATGTCGTCGCTGATTTAAAACTCACAGCGAGCGCTATTTTGCGGGGAGGGGGCCAGTTTGAGGTAAGCCGGACGTCACGCGACAGGACGTCGCGTGCCGAGGCCCGCAGGGATGCGTCTTTTGCCGATCCGGCGTGCTCAAACTGGCCTCAGACCGGTCGCTGAACAGGCAGCCAGTAAAAGCATTTCCGGGGCCCTTACGCCCCGTACCCCATCACCTGCAACAGATGCTGTGCCTGCTGCACCGCTTCCTGACGGTGCGCCACACCCAGCTTCTGATACAGATTACGGATATGGGTTTTAATAGTGGTGGAGGCCACGTCCAGCTCCCCGGCGATCTGGTCGTTGCTGTAGCCGGAGTAAATCAGCCCCAGCACCTGCCATTCACGCTGGGTCAGCGGGCTGGTGCGGATCAGCTCCGGCACCTGCGGATGGGTCAGCAGCTTATTGACAAAACCTTCGTCGAAATGCGCAAACTTATGGCGGTGATGCTGGTTAATCTCGCGCAAAATCTGCTGCGCCCGGCGCTGCTCCAGGTCGGGCAGCAGGTTAAGCTGGATCAGCTGACGCAGCTGCTGCGCCATCATCTCCCCTTCTATCACAAAGTGACTGATAAACCCGGTGCGGTTCGCCAGCCCCAGCGCTTCAATCAGCGCCCGCTGCGCTTCCGCTTTGCGGCCGGTGTGCCAGTACAGCAGATTACTCAGCAGCAGGTTGCGGTTCAGGTCGCTGGTCAGGCGCAGCTGGCGCGCGTTCTGATTCAGCTCATCCAGCACCACTTCGGCTTCATCAAACTTCTCCAGCAGGATCTGCACGCGGGCAATATTGCGCCACTGGCCCTGCTGGAAGTGGTTGTCGGCCATATCCGGCTTACGCGCCTGCTGTAACCACTGGCGCGCCGCCGCTTTATCGCCGGTCATCTGCCAGTAGGTGACGCGCGGCTTATCGGTGTTGGTCAGCCAGTCGATATGATACTGCCCGGTTTTCAGCAGCGCCTCGCAGCGCTGTAAATGGTGGTGAGCATTGTCCAGCTGGCCGCGTGCCAGCGAACACTTGGCCAGCATTGCCAGGCACTGCAGTTGCTGCTGCGGCTGGAAGTTGGTGAGGATCTCCAGCCCCTGGCGTGCGGCGTCTTCGGCATCGTCCAGCCGTGACCATGACCACAGCAGCTGCGAGCGCAGGCGCAGCAAAAACTCGTGCATCGGCAGCTGTTCCAGATGCTGCTCACGCACCAGCTCAAACGCGCGCTCCTGCATCTCAAACGCGGCCTGCAAAAAGCCCTGGGCAATCAGGATCTCGCTCTGCTGCAGCAGCGCCCACAGCGCGTAGTGATAGGCTTCGTGGCGGCGGGCAATCTGCTCCGTCTGCTGCATCAGCGGCAGGGCGCGGGCCAGGTCACCCTTGCAGTGCTGGATCTCTCCGGTAACGGAGGTGGCCACAATGCGGCTGTAAAAACTCTCGTAGGGCAGAAAACGCAGCGCCTCGGCGGCCAGCTGTTCGGCCTCGTCCTGGCGACCGTCGTTAATGGCGACCTGCGCGCGCAGCGCGTTAAACTCGGCGTTCAGATCCTGATCCATCACGATATCCCGCTTCTGCATCTCGCTTTCTGCCTGCGCCAGCAGCGTATCCACCTCGGCGTAGCGGTGCTGGCTCTGGGCCAGCCACGCCTGCAGCAGCACCAGCCTGGGGCTCTGGATCAGGCGGTCGTAGGGCAGGGCGGCCAGGCACTCTTCCAGCAGGGCCAGCTCGCTCTGGTTGAACAGCGACCAGGCGTGCTGCAGCATAATATCGCGCAGCATATCAATATCATCCGCCCCCAGGGCGTGGTGGATCGCCTCCGCCGGGAACCCCTGCGCCAGCCAGCCTTCGGCGGCGGCGCGGTGGATGGCGGGCAGCTCCGCCGCCAGCTCCCACTGACAGCGCTGGCGCAGGAAGCTGGCAAACAGCGGATGGAAGTTAAACCACTCTCCGGTGTCATCCATGCGGTGGATAAACAGGCCCTGGCGCTCCAGCTCCTCCAGCCGCTGCTGGCCGTTGCCGTCGCCGGTCAGGCGCACAATCAGCGCATCATTCATCGAGCGCAGCAGCGAGCAGCGCAGCAGAAAATCCCGCGTCGGGGCATCCACGCGATCCAGAACCTCATCCACCAGATAGTCGGACAGATGGCTGGCGTTCAGACCCGCCAGCTTACGTGCAGACTGCTGGGTGGACTGGCGCGACGGCGTGCTGGACTGGCGGGCGGACAGGGCGATCAGCTGCAGGGCGGTGGCCCAGCCGGCCACGTCGTCGCACAGGCGGCTGCTGTCGGCCTGGTCAATCGGATCCTTCAGGCGGTTGTCGAAAAACTGCTGTGTCTCCGGGTGGGTAAACGCCAGATGCGCGGCGTTCAGCTCCAGCAGCTGCTCGCGCACGCGCAGGTTGGCGATGCCGAGCGGCGGCAGGGTGCGGGACAGCACCACCAGCGAGAGGTTCTCCGGCTGATGCCGCAGGAAGAAGCGCATTCCTTCGTGGATCGCTTCGTTAGAAATCAGATGATAATCATCAATCACCAGCAGCAGCGGACGGTGCCAGTCGGACAGCTCGACAAACAGCTGTGCAAACAGCGCGGGCAGGCTGGCGTACTGATGCTTCTGGCTGAGGGCCTCGCTTTTGCCGCAGTGGCCGCCGCAGGCCTGCTGGATAGCAGCGATCAGATAGCTGGCAAAACGCTCCGGCAGGTTGTCGCTTTCATCAAGAGAATACCAGCCCAGATCGCTCTTACCCGCCGCCCAGTGGGCCACCAGCGTCGTCTTACCGTAGCCCGCCGGGCTGGCAACCAGCGTCAGACGATAGTGGGGGGCCGCCGAAAGCTTTGTCAGCAGTCGGTCGCGAACCACGGTATTTTGCTGCCGCACCGGGCGGCTCAGTTTTGATGGGATCAGCATTTTTATCGATTCTTTTGACGGTAGTCAGGGGGACGTAATCTTTATTTCGCAGCGCGTAATTAATCACTTTTTCTAAAGTCCTCCTTTGAAACATCGAATGCAACAATGTTACGTATTTACATGCCGTTAACTTGCTCTGCATCACATTTCTAAAGACAAATTTTTGACCCCCTCCCCCTGACCGCCCGTCTCCTCCGGCTACGCCCCGTTTCTCCTCCCTGCCTAATCGCTGGCGGGAGGATGCCGCCCCGCGCTGAAGGTTGCAGCATAGCGCTTAATAACACTCCACTTTTCCTACAGACTCCCGAATAAAGAGGCATGTGATGCAGGTGACTTTAGATAAAACGCAGTTTATCGCCGCGCTAAAACGCCAGTGGCAGGGGTTCGGCTTACAGCAGGCACAGGACATGACGCCGCACCAGTGGTGGCAGGCAACCAGCGCGGCGCTGTCAGAGCAGCTGAACGCGCAGCCCGCACCCGCAGCGACGCCGCACCCGCAGCGTCATGTGAACTATATTTCAATGGAGTTTCTGATTGGCCGCCTGACCGCCAATAATCTGATCAACCTCGGCTGGTATGACACGGTCAGCCAGGCGCTGCAGGAGCAGGGCGTTGAGCTGGCCGACGTGCTGGAGCAGGAGACCGACCCGGCGCTGGGCAACGGCGGCCTGGGCCGTCTGGCGGCCTGTTTCCTCGATTCGATGGCCACCGTCGGGCAGCCCGCCACCGGTTACGGTTTAAACTACCAGTACGGCCTGTTCCGCCAGTCCTTTGAGGCCGGGCAGCAGCAGGAGGCCCCGGACAACTGGCAGCGCGAAAGCTATCCGTGGTTCAGTCACAACAGTGCGCTGTCGGTGGACGTCGCCTTTGGCGGTAAGCTGGTGAAGGATGCGCAGGGCGCAGAGCAGTGGCAGCCGGCGTTCACGCTGCGCGGCGAAGCCTGGGACCTGCCGGTCGTCGGCTACCAGAATGGCGTCACCCAGCCGCTGCGCCTGTGGCAGGCCACCGACGTGCATCCGTTCGACCTGGCGCTGTTTAACGACGGCGCGTTCCTCAGGGCAGAGCAGAAGGGCATCGACGCCGCGAAGCTGACCAAAGTGCTCTACCCGAACGACAACCACGATGCCGGCAAGCGCCTGCGCCTGATGCAGCAGTATTTCCAGTGCGCGTGCTCGGTGGCGGACATTCTGCGCCGCCATCACTTCCTCGGCCGCAAAATTCAGGATCTGCCCGACTATGAGGTGATCCAGCTGAACGACACCCATCCGACCATCGCCATCCCGGAGCTGCTGCGCATCCTGCTTGACGAGCATCAGCTGGAATGGGACGCGGCCTGGGGTATCGTGCAGAGAACCTTTGCCTACACCAACCACACGCTGATGCCGGAAGCGCTGGAGTGCTGGGATGAGAAGCTGGTACGCAGCCTGCTGCCGCGCCACTTCTCGCTGATCAAAGCCATTAACGCCCGTTTCCGTAAGGTCGTCGAAAAACAGTGGCCGGGCGACAAAGCGGTGTGGGAAAAGCTCTCGGTGCATCAGAACCGCCAGGTGCGCATGGCCAACCTGTGCGTGGTCAGCGGCTTTGCGGTGAACGGCGTCGCGGCGCTGCACTCCGGGCTGGTGGTGAAGGATCTGTTCCCGGAATATCACCAGCTGTGGCCGACGAAATTCCACAACGTCACCAACGGTATCACCCCGCGCCGCTGGTTAAAGCAGTGCAACCCGGCGCTCTCAGCGCTGATCGATGACACGCTGAAAACCGAATGGGTGACGGATCTCGATGCGCTGCAGGGGCTGGAAGCATCGCTGGATGATATGGCGTTCTGCCAGCGCTATCAGCAGATTAAGCGTGACAATAAAATCCGGCTGGCGGCGTACGTGAAGCAGGTCACCGGGCTGACGCTGAACCCGGAGGCGATCTTCGACGTGCAGATCAAACGCCTGCACGAATACAAACGTCAGCATCTCAACCTGCTGCATATTCTGTCGCTCTACCGCCAGCTGCGTGATAACCCGGAAATGGACATCGTGCCGCGCGTGTTCCTGTTCGGTGCCAAAGCGGCACCGGGCTATTACCTGGCGAAAAACATCATTTATGCCATCAACCAGGTAGCGGAAAAGGTCAATAACGACCCGCTGGTGCGTGACCGCCTGAAAGTGGTGTTTATCCCGGATTACCGCGTGTCGGTGGCCGAGCTAATGATCCCGGCGGCGGACGTCTCCGAGCAGATCTCCACGGCCGGTAAAGAAGCCTCCGGCACCGGCAACATGAAGCTGGCGCTCAACGGCGCGATGACCGTCGGCACGCTCGACGGGGCCAACGTCGAAATAGCCGAGCAGGTAGGCGAAGACAATATCTTTATCTTCGGCAACACCGTCGATCAGGTCAAAGCGCTGCAGGCGAAAGGCTACGATCCGCGGGCCCTGCGCAAAAAAGATAAGCATCTGGACAGCATTCTGACAGAGCTGGAAAACGGCTTCTTCAGCAACGGGGATAAAACGGCCTTCAGCCTGATGCTCGACAGCCTGCTCGGCGGCGGCGATCCGTATCTGGTGCTGGCAGACTTTGCGGATTACTGCGCCGCACAGCGCAAGGTCGATCTGCTGTTCCGCGATCGCGAGGCGTGGACGCGTAAAACCATCCTCAACACCGCCCGCGTCGGCATGTTCAGCTCTGATCGCGCCATTCGCGACTATCAGCAGCGTATCTGGCAGGCGAAACGCTAAGGAGTCCGCATGGAGAACAACACACTGGAGCAGGCGGCCAGGGAGGCGGGGATCGCCGCCGGTTTTATCAATGCGCACGGCCAGCAGCAGGCAATTGCGGCGGAAACCAGGCGGGAGCTGTTAATGGCGATGGGCTGGACGGTGGCAGGACACAGGCCCGCCACCCCGGTGCCGGGGGTGAAAGTGTTTGTTGCCGGGCAGCGCCTGGCGCTGCCGGTGGAGGGGGACGGGGAATACCTGTGGACACTGCAGCTGGAGGGCGGTGCCACGCAGCGCGGGCGCATCAGCGGTAAAATGACGCTGGCGCTGGCGGGGAAGATCCCGCCCGGCTACCACCAGCTGACGCTGACGCAGGAGAGTGAAGAGTGGCAGTGCCGGGTGATTGTCGCCCCGAAACGCTGCTATGAACCGGATGCCCTGCTGGCCGGGAAAAAGCTGTGGGGAGCCTGCGTGCAGCTGTATACGCTGCGGTCGGACAGTAACTGGGGCATCGGGGATTTTGGCGATCTGAATCTGCTGCTGAAGAACATTGCCGAACGCGGCGGGGCCTTCGTCGGGCTGAACCCGATCCATGCGCTCTATCCGGCCAACCCGGCGGCGGCCAGTCCTTACAGCCCGTCATCGCGCCGCTGGCTGAACGTCGTGTATATCGACGTTGGCGCGGTGGACGATTTCCGGCAGAGCGACGCGGCGCAGCGCTGGTGGCAGCAGCCTGATACCCAGCAGCGATTAAAAGCCGCCCGTGCCAGCGACGAGGTGGATTATGCCAGCGTGGTGCCGCTCAAGCTGGAAGGGCTGCGGCTGGCCTATGCGCATTTTCTCGGGCGTAAGCCGCAGGATGCGCAGGTCAGAGCGCTGGCCAGCTTTACCCGCGAAGGCGGGGAGAGCCTCTGGCTGCAGGCCGCGTTTGACGCGCTGTACGCCCACCTGGCGCAGGAGAGCGGTAAAGGGGTGGGCTGGAACCAGTGGCCCGAACAGTATCACGACGCCCGCGGCCCGGCGGTACGGGCGTTCTGCGAGCAGCACGCGCAGGAGGTGGCGTTTTATCTCTGGCTGCAGTGGCTGGCGGAAACCCAGTTCGCCAGGTGCTATCACACCAGCCAGCAGCAGGCGATGCCGATGGGGCTGTATCGCGATCTGGCGGTCGGTGTGGTCGGCGGCGGCGCGGAAACCTGGAGCGATGGCGACCTGTACTGCCTGAAAGCCTCGGTGGGCGCGCCGCCGGATATTCTCGGCCCGCAGGGCCAGAACTGGGATCTGCGGCCGATGGATCCGCATGTGATGGTGAAGCGCGGCTATCAGCCGTTTATCGATCTGCTGCGGGCCAATATGACCAGCTGCGGGGCGCTGCGTATCGATCATGTGATGGCGCTGCTGCGCCTGTGGTGGATCCCGGCGGGAGAGACGGCGGATAAAGGGGCCTACGTGCACTATCCGGTGGACGATCTGCTGGCGATCCTCGCGCTGGAGAGCCAGCGCCATCGCTGTATGGTGATCGGTGAAGATCTGGGGACGGTGCCGGTGGAGATTGTCAGCAAGCTGCGCGAAGGCGGGGTTTACTCTTACAAGGTGCTCTATTTTGAGCGCGATGAGGAGAATAACTTCCGTGCGCCGCAGTCCTATCCGGTGCAGGCGATGGCGACCATCACCACGCACGATCTGCCCACGCTGCGCGGCTACTGGCAGGCGGACGATCTGGCGCTGGGGAAAACGCTTGGCCTGTATCGTGATGACAGCGTGCTGCAGGAGCTGTATCTCGACCGCGCTCGCGCGCGTCAGGGGCTGCTGGACGGGCTGCATCACTACGGCTGTATTCCACAGAAAACCGGCCGCCATGCTGAACTGATGGCGATGACACCGGTGATTAACCGCGGCCTGCAACGCTATGTGGCCGACAGCGCCTGCGCGCTGCTGGGCCTTCAGCCGGAGGACTGGCTGGATATGGCCACGCCGGTGAATGTGCCGGGCACCAGCGATGAGTATCCCAACTGGCGGCGTAAGCTCTCGCACACGCTGGAGGAGATGTTCGCTGACGATCGGGTCAATAAGCTGATCAAGGATCTGGATAAACGGCGGCGCAGGGTGTCGGTGAGCTGAGGTCAAAGCAGTGAAAAAAGGGTTTCTGCCGGTGGGGGAAACCCTTTTTTGTTGGGTAAAATCATCAGAATCAGGGGGCGGCCACTGAGGTATCCCTGTAAAACTACACCGGCATTATCCGTGTCCGGTCTTCTGTTCCGATCGACCAGTGACGCAGGTCTGCACGATGGTCCAGGTCAACGTCAAGGACGTTTCGCTTTCCCGCTGCGCGGGCTGAGCGACCCAGGGCGGCCAGTCGCCGCCGCCCTGGGGACCCGGGCTTGCGGCAGGCGCATCGCCCGCTTTCAGCGGGTGCCTTCGCAAGCGTCGTTCACCGACGCACCGGTCGTGACGGCACATCCCTGTGCCGGCTCTCCCTCTCACCGCCGTCCTGGCGGTTCGTCCTGGTTCACTGTGCTTCCTCAGCGCTGCTGAATGCCGCCTGAACGTCAAAACCCAGGTCAACATCCAAACCAATTCGCAGAGAGCATCATGTTATTGCTGTTTTAAAACTTACAGCGAACAATCGTTCTGCGGGGATGGAGCCAGTCTGAGGTAAGCCGGACGTCACGCACCAGGGAGGGGGCGTGTCGAGGCCCGCAGGGATGCGTCTTTTGCCGTTCCGGCGTGCTCAGACTGGCCTCAGACCTGTCACAGACATGTCAGCCAGTGGAAAAGCGCTGACAGGTTTTTCATGGTTGCTCAGGTAGCTATCCCTTACTGGCTTCAGTAGATAAAAAAGGGCGGCTTATTCAGCCGCCCAGGACACAGGGAAAAGTACTACACCCGTTACCGGGATAAAGCGCAAAAATATCGCAATAAACTAACCCTTTACCCCGCCGGCCGTCAGGCCACCGACCAGCCAGCGCTGGGCGATGAGGAACACCGCCGTAATCGGAATGGCAGAGAGGATCGCGGCGGCGGCGAAGTCACCCCACAGGTAGTTCTGCGGGTTCAGATACTGCTGCATTCCCACCGCCAGCGTATAGCTGTTCACATCGCGCAACAGCAGAGAGGCCACCGGCACCTCGGTGATCGCAGCGATAAAGGAGAGGATAAACACCACCGCCAGAATCGGCACTGACAGCGGCAGCAGCACCAGACGGAACGCCTGCCACGGCGACGCACCGTCCAGCGCGGCGGCTTCTTCCAGCGAGCTGTCGATGGTTTCGAAATAGCCCTTTATCGTCCATACGTGCAGGGCGATACCGCCCATATAGGCGAAGATCACCCCGCCGTGGGTGTTCAGCCCGAGGAACGGGATGTAAATACCCAGGCGGTCAAACAGGGCGTAGAGCGCCACCAGCGACAGCACCGCCGGGAACATCTGGAAGATCAGCATCCCTTTCAGCAGCGAACTTTTGCCACGAAACTTCATGCGGGCAAAAGCATAGGCGCAGGTGGTGGACAGCGCCACGATGCCCACGGCAGTGATCCCGGCGATCTTGATCGAGTTCCACAGCCACAGCAGCACCGGGAACGGTGGTGGCGTCAGGCTGCCGTCGCTGTTGGTTACGCTGATCCCCAGCGCCAGCTTCCAGTGATCCCACGACACCTGATCCGGGATCAGGCTCCCCGTGGCAAAGTTACCCGGCCGCAGCGAGATGGTGAACACCATCAGCAGCGGGAACAGGATCAGCGCCAGAAAACTCAGCAGTAACAGGTGCGTCACCAGCAGTCTGACTTTTTGCGACCTCGGTTTTACCATCGGCATTGTTGTTACTCCCTAGTCGAATTTCATACGTGAGGCTTTCAGGTTGACGACAGCCAGCGCGCCGACCAGCAGGAAGATCAGCGTGGCAATCGCCGCCGCCAGTCCGAAGTCCTGCCCGCCACCGCCCTCAAAGGCGATGCGATAGGTGTAGCTCACCAGCAGGTCGGTATGCCCGGCAGGCGTGGTGGTGCCCAGCATGTCCGGCCCGCCGTTGGTCAGCAGCTGGATCAGCACGAAGTTGTTAAAGTTAAAGGCAAAGCTGGCGATCATCAGTGGCGTCAGCGGTTTGATCAGCAGCGGCAGCGTGATGCGGAAGAAGTTCTGCATCGGGGTTGCACCGTCCATTGCCGACGCCTCGTAGAGATCGTCCGGGATCGCCTTCAGCAGGCCCATGCACAGGATCATCATGTAGGGATACCCCAGCCAGGTATTGACGATGATGATCATGCTCTTCGCCGTCCAGGGATCGCTGAACCACGCCGGTTTAATCCCAAACAGCGCGTTGAGCATCAGGTTGATCTCCCCGAAGCTCTGGTTAAACAGCCCTTTGAAGATCAGGATGGAAATAAACGCCGGGACGGCGTAGGGCAGGATCAGCAGGATACGGTACGCCGCTTTGCCTTTCAGTTCTTCCCACTGCACCACGCAGGCCAGCACCATGCCGACGGCAACGGTCAGCACCACGGTGAGCAGCGCAAAAATCACCGTCCAGACAAAGATAGACAGGAAGGGTTTCTGAATGCCGTCATCGTGCAGCACGCGCAGGAAGTTGTCCCAGCCGATGCCGACGGTAAAGCCGGGGCTGAGTTTTTCTGCCTGCCATTCTCCCCCGGCGTTCACCGCCTGGTAAAAACCGCTCGCCATATTCGGCCGGTAGACCACGCCGGATTGGGCATCGGTCAGCTGCTGGTTCTCTTTATTCAACTGGTAGAGCGGCTGCGTGCCGGAAAACTGGCGCAGGGAACTCATGCGCAGGATGCTGCCGTCCGGCAGGGCGGCCTGCAGTTTGCCCAGCGCCTGGCGGTTCTGCGTCACCACGCGCAGCCCGGCTTTTTCCCCGGTGGGAGCCGCCTGCGGCGTCAGGGTCAGCGTTTTCGCGTCAGAGGCATCAAAGGCGAAAGGTGGGGAAACCAGCACCTCGCTGCTGTCCGGAGAGGTCAGCGCCAGCTGCCAGCGGTCGCCGGACGGGTAGAGGGCAAAATTCAGCGCCTTGCCGCCCTGGAATTCACGGCCCATCAGCACCGACTGCGCACGTTCAAACGTCAGCTGGTTGGTGCTGCTGTAGTTGGTAAAGGCAATGGCAATGGTGCAGACCAGCGGGAACAGGACGAATAACGCCATGCCGGCCAGGCCGGGGTAAACATAGCGCCATGAGTAGGCACGGCGGTTTCCGTAGATATACAGGCCGGT
Source organism: Erwinia persicina (assembly GCF_019844095.1). Taxonomy (NCBI): domain Bacteria; kingdom Pseudomonadati; phylum Pseudomonadota; class Gammaproteobacteria; order Enterobacterales; family Erwiniaceae; genus Erwinia; species Erwinia persicina. The sequence goes on from NZ_CP082141.1 coordinate 617,213, forward strand.
ACTGGCGAGGATCAGGGCCAGAACGGCAAACAGATATTCACCCTGCGCATACATCAGCACGATCAGATAACCGGTTAAGCAGGCGAGCAGGCCGATGGCCAGCCATTTCAGCGCATGACTCAACGGCCGTTTTTTTTCAGCGGTCAGACCGGTTTGGGCTACTGGCATAGGGGCTATCCTTGTAGGAACGATGGGGAGCCCGCAGGCTCCGCACCGTTTATTTCATTACCTCAACGGCATCAGTCAGTTAACGTATTTATTTGGTAATGCGCGACTCAACGTCTTTCAGCGCCTGCGGCACGGTCTGACGGCCATTCACCGCGTTGATAATCGCACTGCGCTCGGCATACCAGAACGCGCTCATCTGCGGGATGTTCGGCATGATTTCACCGTTTTTCGAGTTCGCCATGGTGGCGGCGATGCGCGGATCTTTCTCCAGTTTTTCCTGGTACGATTTCAGCGCAACCGCGCCCAGCGGTTTGTCTTTGTTGACGTCGCTCAGGCCCGCGTCGGTGATCAGGTAGTTTTCCAGGAACTCTTTTGCCAGCTCTTTGTTCGGGCTGGCGGCGTTAATCCCGGCAGTCAGCACGCCGACGAACGGCTTAGACGGTTTGCCGTGGAAGGTGGGCAGCAGCGCCACGCCGTAGTTGATTTTGCTCTTGTCGAGGTTTGACCACGCCCACGGCCCGTCGATGGTCATCGCGGTCTGGCCCTTGTTAAAGGCGGCTTCAGCGATGGAGTAGTCGGTGTCGGCGTTAATGTGTTTGTTTTTCACCAGGTCGATAATGAACTGTAAGCCGGCGCGGGAGCCGTCGTTATTCACCCCGGTGTCTTTGATGTTGTATTTGCCGTTTTCATACTTGTACGCATAACCACCGTCAGCGGCGATGATCGGCCAGGTAAAGTAGGGTTCCTGTAGGTTCCACATGATGGCGCTTTTGCCTTTGGCACGCAGCGCGGTGTCCAGCGCCGGGATCTCTTCCCAGGTTTTCGGCGCGTCTTTAATCAGGTCTTTGTTGTAAATCAGCGACAGCGCTTCCACCGCGACCGGATAGCCGATCAGCTTGCCGTTGAAGGTGACCGCGTCCCAGGTGAACGGGAACAGTTTGTCTTTAAACGCCTGGTCCGGGCTGACTTCCGCCAGCAGGCCGGACTGGGCATAACCGCCAAAGCGGTCGTGCGCCCAGAAAATAATGTCAGGGCCGCCGCCGGTGGCCGCCACCTGCGGGTATTTTTCTTCCAGCTTGTCCGGGTGTTCTACCGTGACTTTAATGCCGGTGTCTTTTTCGAATTTCTTACCGACTTCCGCCAGGCCGTTATAGCCTTTATCCCCGTTGATCCAGATGACCAGCTTCCCTTCTTCTATTTTGGCAAAGGCAGAAGAGGACAGCACCATGGACGCAAGCGCGGAGAGGGCCAGGGCATGTTGAACGACTTTTTTAATGGAAGGAGCCTTAATGCTGAGAGTCATAATCCAATCCTTTTATTCTCTGTTAGGAGCCGGTAAGGCTGATGTCACAGACGGGATGACAGGGTACCGCGTCAGTGTGGATTCAACCCGGCCTGGCTTCATCATCCCCCCCTCTACGCCCCCGGCTCTCAGAGTGTGATCCCACCGACACTCTCAGGCGTTATGTGCTTTACCGCTCAACAATCCCCTTCATTTTTTGCAACCCCGATCACGAATTTGCAGGTTGTTGTGAACTTTCAGCCGCAGGCAGGGCGCTCGCGTCCTCCCTGCGTCTCCCCCGTGAAAAATTTTGTTACGGATGATTACGCTTAACCGCTATTCCTTCACTCTTCGTTGCATCGAGTTTTCTCGCAGGATTCAGGTACAGGAGTTCAGGATGGCGAGCGTTTCCCTTAACAGCGTGTACAAGGCCTTTGGTAAGACGGTGATTTCCAGCGACATCAATCTGGACATCCAGGAAGGCGAATTCGTGGTATTTGTCGGCCCTTCCGGCTGCGGTAAGTCAACGCTGCTGCGGATGATTGCCGGTCTGGAAGACATCACCTCCGGTGAGTTGAAAATTGGCGATAAACGCATGAACGAGGTGCCGCCCGCAGAGCGTGGGATCGGCATGGTGTTCCAGTCCTATGCGCTGTATCCCCACCTGTCGGTGGCTGAGAACATGTCGTTCGGGCTGAAGCTGGCCGGGACGAAGAAGGCTGAAATCAGTCAGCGGGTGAACCAGGTCTCGGAGGTGCTGCAGCTGGCGCACCTGCTGGAACGCCGTCCGAAAGCCCTGTCGGGCGGGCAGCGTCAGCGCGTGGCGATTGGCCGTACGCTGGTGGCGGAACCGACGGTCTTCCTGCTGGATGAACCGCTGTCTAACCTTGATGCCGCGCTGCGCGTACAGATGCGCATTGAGATATCCCGTCTGCATAAGCGCCTGAAGCGCACCATGATTTACGTCACCCACGACCAGGTTGAAGCAATGACGCTGGCCGACAAAATCGTGGTGCTCGACGCCGGGCACATCGCCCAGGTCGGCAAACCGCTTGAACTGTATCACTACCCCGCCAACCGCTTTGTCGCCGGGTTTATCGGCTCGCCAAAAATGAATTTCCTGCCGGTCAAAGTCACCGGTGTGGAACCACAGCGCGTGCAGGTTGAGCTGCCCAACCGTCAGCAGGTCTGGCTGCCGGTGGAAGGCACCGACGTGATCGTCGGCAGCAATCTGTCGCTGGGGGTGCGCCCCGAACATCTGCTGCCGGGCGATATCGCCGAAGTGACGCTGTCCGGTGAGGTTCAGGTGGTAGAGCAGCTGGGTAACGAAACCCAGATTCATATCCAAATTCCGGCTATCCGTCAGAACCTGGTGTACCGCCAGAATGACGTGGTGCTGGTAGAAGAAGGTGCAACATTCGCCATCGGTTTGCCGCCACACCGCTGCCATCTGTTCCGCGAAGATGGAACAGCATGTCGCCGGTTACACCCCGAACCCGGCGTTTGAAAGCACGCGATCCCCTACAGGAGAAAATGATGATAACAATGCGTAGTGCTTCCCTGTCGCTGGCAGTGGCTGCCGGTATCCTTTCTGCACAAGCGATGGCGGTTGATTTTACCGGTTATGCCCGTTCCGGGATTGGCTGGTCAGGCAGCGGCGGCGAGCAGCAGTGCTTCAAAGCCACCGGTGCCGACAGCAAATACCGTCTGGGTAACGAGTGTGAAACCTATGCCGAGTTAAAGCTGGGTCAGGAAGTGTGGAAGGAAGGCGATAAGAGTTTCTACTTTGATACTAACGTCGCCTATTCCGTGTCGCAGCAGAACGACTGGGAGTCAACCGATCCGGCTTTCCGTGAGGCCAACGTGAAGGGGAAAAACCTGATCGAATGGCTGCCGGGGGCGACAATGTGGGCCGGTAAGCGCTTCTATCAGCGTCATGACGTGCACATGATTGACTTCTACTACTGGGATATCTCGGGCCCGGGTGCCGGTCTGGAGGATATCGACCTGGGCTTCGGTAAGCTGTCACTGGCTGCCACACGTAATACCGAAAGCGGCGGATCGTTCGGCTATATCGCCGACCAGCGTAATGAAGTCGCCACCTCCAACGATGTGTTCGACGTGCGTCTGGCCGGGCTGAACACCAACCCGGGCGGCGTGCTGGAGCTGGGTGTGGACTACGGCCGTGCCAATGCGCGTGATGGCTACTCGCTGGCTGACGATGCCACCAAAGACGGCTGGCTGCTGACGGCGGAGCACACGCAGAGCATTTATAACGGCTTCAACAAGTTTGTGGTGCAGTATGCCGCTGACGCCATGACCGATCCGGGGCAGGGCGCGGCCAACGGCCATTCCAACGGTTCGGCGATCAACAACAACGGCAGCATGGTGCGCGTGCTCGACCACGGTGCCATTGATTTCAACGACACCTGGAGCCTGATGTATGTCGGCATGTACCAGGACGTTGACCGTGACAACAACAACGGCACCACCTGGTACACCGTGGGTATGCGCCCGATGTACAAGTGGACGCCGATCATGAGCACCCTGCTGGAAGTGGGCTATGACAACGTCAAGTCCCAGCGTACCGGCGACCGCAACGGTCAGTACAAAGTGACCCTGGCCCAGCAGTGGCAGGCAGGCAGCAGTATCTGGTCGCGTCCGGCCATCCGCGTGTTCGCCACCTATGCGAACTGGGATGAGAAGTGGGGCTATGACACGGATACCGGCACCAGCAACGGCTTAGCCATGAATGACACCAGCGCCCGTACGTTCAGCCGTGGCAATGACGATGAAGTGACGTTTGGCGCGCAGATGGAAGTCTGGTGGTAACTTTTTCCTTCCTGTTTCGCGCTGCTGATGCGTTGGCTGCGCGGCCTCGCCCCGGTCACGTAGTGGTCTACGTTCCCGGGGACTTGGCCACTTGCCGCCTTCCAGCAACACGAAACAGTTTGGAAAAAGCTGTGTTTAACATGAGCTAAGAAGTGCTGGCTGGCGGTATATCAGTGGATAGCCGCCAGCCTTTAGCGTGATCAAAAGGAAACAACGATGAGAAAAAATCTGCTGTCACTGTGTCTGTCGCTGAGCCTGCTGGCGGCGTCGCCTGCCGGGGTGTTTGCCGCGCAGCATGATGCCAATACCGCCCCGGCGATCGCGAGTGAGACCCTGCGCCACCTTTCATGGACGCCGCTGGTACCGCCGGTGACGCAGGATGTGACGCTGGGAACCGCCAGCGCAAAGATTAATCAGGGTGATATTCAGGGGGCCGTGGCGGCTTTTGCCCTGCCTGCCGACCGGGGATCGCTTGAGATCACGCTGACCAGTATTGCCACCGGTAAAACGGTGTATGCCCCGAACGTGTTAGTGCTGGATGAGCAGATGCGTCCGGCAGCCTTTTACCCTTCCAGCTATTTCCCGTATCAGCCGCCGGGCATCGTTTCCAGCGACCGTCTGGAGGGCACCCTGAAACTGACGCCTGCACTGGGCCAGAAACAGATCTTCCTGCTGGTGTATACCACGCGCCAGGATCTGGCGGGCAGTACGCAGATGGTGAACCCGGCGAAAGCCTATGCGGCGGGCGTGGGTAACGCCGTGCCGGATATCCCGGATCCGGTGGCGCGCCATACGCCGGCCGGCACGTTAAGCCTGAAAGTCACCGCCGAGCAGAAAACCGGCAACGTGATGATTGGCCAGATCTTCCCGGCAGCGGCACCGGCAGCTGCACCGGTGGTGGTGGGCAATAACGCGCCGGCAACTCCGCCAGCGCCGGCGAAAGCGGCGGAGCCGATGCTCGACGATTCTGAAAGCTATTTTAACGACGCAATTAAGAAAGCGGTGAAAGCGGGCAACGTGGATAAGGCGCTGAAGCTGCTGGACGAAGCGGAACGCCTCGGGTCGAAAACGGCACGGCAAACCTTTATTGACAGCGTGAAACGCTGATAGCGGTTTAACCGCCGCCCCTCGCGGTGAGGGAGGGGCGCGGGCCTGGGCGGATTTACCGGCTTAAACACATCTCATACTGCGTCAGCGCCATCGGTTCAAAGCCAGCCTTGTGGAACAGGGGAGCCAGCCTTTGCGGTACCGCCACGGGCGTGCGGATCCCCGGATAGTGCGCACCGATGCTGGCCAGCAAATCGCTGCCCAGCCCCTGACGGCGGCAGGCCGGATCAACAAAAAGATAACGCAGCTGTGGCGTCCCTGTCAGCCGGTCGATCACCCCCCATGCAGGCTCACCGTTGCCCACGACCTCACAGGGCAGCGCCGGGAACGCGAGCGGATCAAGCAGCCACGGCGTCTCCTCCTGCGGGGCGCGCCAGATGGCGTGCAACAGCACGTCGGTGGGCGTGTGCTCAAGAGGGGGCGCAGATCCCGGTGAGGGGCCCGGCCCGCTAAACCCCAGCAGCGTCTGTGTAATGCGAAAGCCCAGCGTCTCATAAAGCGCGATCGCCGCCGTATTATCCCCGATGACCTCCAGCCAGATCGGCCCGATATGCTCCGCCGCCAGGCGGGACAGCACTGCCGTCATCATCGGCTTCGCCCGCCCCTGACCGCGAAAGTCCGGGTTCAGCGCAAAGGCCGCGATCCTCGCCTCACGACCGCGCGTGGCAATCAGGACGATGGCCACGGGCGTCTCCCCCTGCATCCACACGCCGGAGTGCTGAAAATTCAGCCCTTCAGCGCCAAAGCGCGTAGCAAAATAGTCCGGCGTGACCGACAGTGGCACCACATACTGCTGAAAGCAGGTATTCATGATGTCACTGAGCTGCACGATGCTGAAGTGAAGCGCAGGAACAAAGACAGATGACATAGTCAGACTCCGTTGTCGTGATGGCTGCTGGCAGAAGCCCTCTCCGTGCTCAGTATTCAGCGCGGGCGGCGGCTGAAGCCCGGTAAGCTTACCGCTGAATGAAATAGTATGTCACGACGGTGGCTTTTTCCCCGTCAGACTACCAGAATAGCCTCATAAACCGGTAAACGCCGGGTGAAAACGGATATAAGCAGCGAGGTAACACCATGCAACAAGGCCCTCTGACCGAAGCAGAACTGGAATGGCTGGACGATATTTTAATGAAGTACGGCAGTGAGGCGTCGGTGGTGGATGCTTCTGAGCTGGATGGCCTGTTCACGGCTATCCTCTCCGGCCCGGTGCTGGTGGAGCCTCAGCAGTGGCTGCCGGTGATCTGGGGTGGGGAAGAGAACGATCCTGAGTGGGAATCGGACGAAGAGTTTGAGCAGTTTATGGATCTGCTCGCCCAGCATATGAATGATATTGCCGATCGCCTCAGTGATTACCCGGATCAGTTCGAACCGCTGTTCGGCCTCAATACCGTGGAGGATCAGGAGTTCATCGTGGTAGAAGACTGGTGCTTTGGCTATATGAAAGGCGTGGCGCTGGGAGACTGGTCATCCCTGCCGGTGGCCCTGCAACCTGAGCTGGCGACGATCGCGCTGCATGGCAACGAGGAAAACCTCGCCCGTCTGGAGAAGCTGACGCCGGAAGAGTACGGACAGAGCGTTGAGGCGATCCGTTCAGCGGCCATCAGCCTGCATGCTAAGTGGCTGCTGCACTAAGCCCCGGCCAGCCGCGCGCTGATGCGCGGGGCTGACCCTTTACCGGTTACCAGCCCGGTACAGCCCCACCGTTAAAGATAGTCTCTGCTGCGGTTGCCACTTCAGGCGACTGGTAGGATTTAATAAAGTCGCGCACGTTGGCGGCGTCTTTATTCTCCTCCCGGGTGACGATGATATTGACGTACGGCGACTGTTTATCTTCAATAAACACGCTGTCGCGTACCGGATTCAGCCCCGTCTGTTGCAGATAGGTGGTGCTGATAATCGCCACCGTCACCTGCGCATCATCCAGCACGCGCGGCAGCTGCGCCCCTTCCATTTCCATGATCTTCAGCCGCTTCGGGTTGGCGATAATATCGACCGCCGTCGGCAGCAGGCCGGTATTGGCCCTGAGCGTAATCAGCTTCTCTTTCTGCAGCAGCAGCAGGGCGCGGCCCAGGTTGGTCGGGTCGTTAGGGATGGCAATGGTATCCCCGTCTTTTAATTCGCTGACCTGTTTAATCTTTCTGGAATAGCCCGCCATCGGGAACACAAAGGTATTGGCGACGGCCACCAGCGTGGTGCCTTTGGCTTTGTTGTCTTGCTCGAGGAAAGGACGATGCTGGAAGACGTTGGCATCCAGGTCGCCGTGCGCTGTCGGATCGTTCGGCAGCAGCGAGCCGCTGAACCCGACCAGTTCCACCTCCAGGCCGTACTTCTCCTTCGCCACCTTTTTGGCCACTTCCGCCACATCCTGCTCGGCACCGTTGATTACCCCGACCTTAATATGGTGGGCATCGTCATGTTTCTGGTCGCAGCCGCCAAGCAGGATCGCCATCATCAGCGCGGCGGATTTTACGGTATGGCCCAGGGGATATTTCACATTATTTTCCTTAATTTCAATAAGCTGGAGGCATATCAAACAACCGCAAATCGCGCACGGAGTCAACATGACGGCTTATGATAAAAAGGGTGGCGTTATAATCAGAGGTTGTAAGGCAGGGCGGGGGCGGGAATTACGCTTTTTTACTCTCATCATGCCACAGGCAGATCTGAACGGCCAGCTCATCTTCCAGGGTATAGAAAAAGCAGGCAGGAACGTCCAGTACTTCAGCAATGCGGCACACCAGTTCAAAGTCCGGGACATGGATACCGCGCTCGTATTGATTCATCCGTGCGCTGGCAGTCGCTTCGTCAATCCCCGCCAAGACCCCCAGTTTTTGTTGTGATATTCCTTTCTTTACCCGGGCTTCTTTCAAACGATGTGGCAGCATGTCGATCCTGATTTGTGAGCAATTAACAGGATTCTCTAAGCTGCCCGTGTAAAATGTACTAAGTATTACTTAGTATTGGCTTTGGACGATATCAGACCTGGAAAACAAGCAGAGGAAGGCATGAAGAAAAAAACTGATATGCACCCCGCCGACATTGTCGCGGCGATGAAAAAGCGACAAACCTCTCTGGCGGAGCTGTCACGCAAAGTGGGGTTAAGTTCCGGCACGCTGGCAAACGCCCTGAAAAGGCCCTGGCCTAAAGGGGAGTTTATTATTGCCGCTGCGCTGGGGATGCACCCTTCGGAGATCTGGCCCAGCCGCTATTTCGATAAACGTGGCAGGCTGCTGGCCCGCGAGCAACTGCTGCGGCGCTCGCGGCAGCGCGACACGGCTGAACCGCCGACATCAGAAGGCGGGAGCGCACGGCCTGAGTGATATTCGCCTGTCAGGGGCAGATCGTATGGGACGGTTTATCAGCCGGCGAACGGCAGGCGTCCCGCCACCTGACGGCGTCGCCAGGGGCAGAAAGTGCGCTCTGCTCCTGGCCCGCTGACGCAAGCCAGGGAGATCAGTTGGCCATAATGCTGGCGGCCAGCTGAGCACTACCGGAGGTATTGCCGATCAGTTCGGTCAGCAGATTGTTGACGCCATCGCTCATCGGAGTAAAGCGCGTCTCCGGCGAACGGGCGACCACGATAAACACCCCGACGCTGTACTGCGGTACCATCGCCATGTAGGTGATAAAGCCGCCGCCACCGCCGGTTTTTTCAATAATCCCCGGGCGACCGTCGCGCGGGGCCATATAGACCCAGCCCATGCCCAGGGCATCAGCACGCCCCGGTACGTCCATCCCGTCCACTTTCGTGAGCTGACTGCGCTGATAAATCATCGTCTGCAGACGGTCGGCCTGTGCGCTGCGGCTGTTGACGTCCGAAGCAAGGAACTGCTGCATCCAGCGGCCCATATCATCCGGGGTGGAGTAGACGCCGCCGCTGCCGATGGCGGCCAGTGAGTTATTGCACGGACTCGGGCTTTTGGCCGGGATCATCAGGCGACGACACTGGTCCGGGGAGGGCGTAAAGGTGGTGTCCTTCATGCCCAGCGGCCTGGTGACCAGCTCCTGTAACAGCGCAGGATAGGGTTTGCCTCCGGCGCGGGCCAGCGCATCACCCAGCAGGTCAAACGCCAGATTGGAGTAGCCTGCGCGCTGTCCCGGTGCCCATTTCAGCTGGGCGCTGCGCAGCCAGTTCCAGCGCTGGCTGTTGGTCGGCCAGGTAAACACCGCCCGATTGGCTTTGCCTCCCGGCTGCTCGCGCGGCAGGGCGCTGGTATGGGTCGCCAGGTTGATCAGGCGGATCGGCTGGCCGTTATACTCGGGCACGCGGCTGCCCGGCGGGGCATATTTGCTCAGGGGGTCGTTCAGCTTCAGACGGCCCTGTTCAGACAGTTTCACCATCACTTCGCTGGTCATCAGCTTGCTGAGGGAGGCGATGCGCACCAGGGAGTCTTTCTGCGGACGCTGCTGGCTGCCGGGGCGTACGGTGCCCCGGCTGACGAAAATGCGCTGATTGGCATCAATCGCAACCATCGCCATGCCGCTGGCCTTGGTGTTATAGAAGATATTGTCGGCGTACCGTTCAACGGTCTGTGACGCCATCAGCGGGTCAGGCTTTGGCTGTGCCTGGCTTTGCAGTGGCAGCGCCAGTGCAGGGAGCAGCAGTAAAGCATAGAGCGGAGATTTCAACGGGCAGGCATCCCTGTAAAGTAAATAGATAACCACTTTATACTCGTCATATTTCGGGTGGCATGGGCGTTAACTGCGCTTGCTGACCCTCCGTCACCGGGGGGCCACACTGCCGGGAGCGCCGGACGTTAGCGCCTCACTGCAACCCGAATTATTCAGAGTACATAGTAGATTTTCTGATTTTAACTGCAAGTCTTTCCGGTGGAGAAAATGTGCCCCGTCAGGGCTGCGGGGCGACCCGCAGGCTGACAAGGCCAATGCCCAGTTTGCGGGCGGCAAAACCGTCCGTCAGTCCCAGGCTGGATTCCTCAGGCTCCGGCGGCACGATGATAATCGAACGCGCATGGCCGGGATTGCTTACCTGTAACGTCAGCGTGCTGTCCTGCTCGCCAAACGTCACCTGCTGCTGCCAGCCGCCGACCTTGATGGTCACCGGGCGCAGCGCATTAGGGCCATAGGCCCGGCCGGTCAGCGTCAGCGTAAAGTCGGCAGGCAGCGGTTCCAGGTACTGAACGGTCACCTGCGGCAGCAGATTGGCATCTGACCAGCGTCCCCACTGTTCAACATAGGAGAGGCCGGACACCTTTTGTACCTGCTGCGGCAGGCCTGGCAGATTAAACAGCACCGTGTCAGAGCGGTATTTCAGGTCAGTATCAGCTATCTTCAGGCGCGTGATGCTACGCTGATACTGCTCATTGCTCTGCGCGGTGCCAGCCTTCGCCGGGAAGACGATCTTACCCGGCGTATTCCCGGGCTGTACCCGGGAGATGACCGGAGCCGCGTTCAGCGTGCCGTTGGCCACGCACAGCCCGTTATCCATCGCCAGTTTGTCATCCCACACGCTGCCTATTTTGTAGCAGCGGTCAATCCAGACAAACTTCTCGTCGGGCGCAAACTTCGCCAGCTGCTGCTTCAGCGGCGTGGCGAGCCAGGCGTCCAGCTTCGGTTCAATCTTACCCGGCATCACGGACAGCAGCAGCGGCAGCTTAAAGTGGGAGCCGGAGAAGCTGAACAGGTTTTTCTCCGTATCAATTTTATAGTCAGAGATGCTCTTCGGAAACTTCCACAGCTGGATGACGTCGGGCTTCCACTCGGTGATCTTCTCTTTAATGTTGAGATAGGTCGCAGAGAGCGAGGTGGAAGAGAGGCTGCTGCGGCCCAGGCCAATAAAGTTATCGCCGCCCATTGCATCCAGTACGGTGGCACCGTTATCCAGCGTGCTGCGCTTGACGTTGACCACCCGGCTGCTGACATCATCGCCACGCAGCATAAAGAACAGGTCGCGTCGGTCGTGCTGATTGAGGTATTTAAACGCGGTATTGTTCATCGCCAGATGATCGGAGCTGACGACAATAATGGTGTTCTTAAAATACGGCGTGGCGCGAATTTTTTCGATAAGTGCCGCAATATGCTCCTGACCGCAGGCCACGGCGGCAAAAGATTTATTCTCTTTTCCTTCAAAGGGATACGATTTTCGCTGGCAGCTGCGTGAGATAAACCCGTCCGGATGATGCGTGTCGACCGTCAGCGCGAACAGTGAAAAGGGCTGGTTCTTCTTTGCCAGCTCCAGATATTTTTCGAAGACCAGATCCAGCACCGTATCGTCGTACCAGCCCCAGTCGTTACGATACTTCGGATCTTTCACCAGGCTTTTCAGCTCGTTAAAGCCGTAGGCATGGTCAAAGCCGTGGGAAGAGAGGAACAGATCCTTGCCGGCAAAGCTCAGGCTGGCCCCCTGATAGAAGTAGTTCTGGTAACCGGAAGACTTCAGAATATCCCCCAGGCAGATATTCTGTGGGTAGAAGGAGGAGAGCGAGCTGGAAGCGTTGCCGTCAAACGGCGCAAACAGCGGAATGCCGCACTGCGACGCCACCATCCCGGCAATGGTGTATTCGGTGCCGGGAAGCTGCTCGGTGTTACTGAAGTCCACCGCATTATTTTTGATCGCACTCAGTTCCGGGGCCAGCTTCGGGAAGGCCTTATCGTCAAAATAGGTACGTTCCAGGCTTTCCGCATAGATATAGACCAGGTTTGGCCTATCGCCCCGCAGGGTTTTCCCTGGCACCTTGTAGTGGGCGTCAAAGTCCGAATCCCCTTTAGCGATCTGCGATTTAATCAGCGCCGCCACCTGCTGATAGGCAGGTGTGGTTTTGATCGAAGCCAGCGCCAGTATCAGTGCCAGGGCGCTGTATAACTGACTGTAGTCGTGGCTTTTCCGCAGGCGTAATACCCAGGATAATAAAAGAAACAGCAGGAATAAACCGGTTATCAGCGCAGCAGCTGGCAGAATATACTTCTGCATTCCGGCGCCGCTCAGACTGCTGGTAATGGTATAAATCACCGCATCATTAATTCCTTCGCCGGTAAAATAGTTACTGGCCAGCAGCGAAGCATTGAGAATGATATAGATGCCAAGCAGCACCAGCACGGCAATAAACCACAGCTTATGACGTCCTGCCTTCCATGTGTACAGTGACGCTGAAGCGATAAAAAACAATAACGATACCCATTCTGAAACCATTAGATCGATCTTACCCTGTCTGTGACGCAATCCCTGTCAGGTGTCTGCGAGGTGAAAAATGAGGAGTGTAACGAAGTAACTTAACGCAGCAAATTATCCCTGGCAACATTCAGAGGGGACAGGGAAAACGCGTGACACAGCGATTTGGTTCTCAGCCGTTTAACATTTGTTTAGGTTGGGCGGCAGAAACCTGCCTTACGGCGCGTCCGGGGGCGCGGGCCGATCGCCGTGAACCCGCAGAGCAGAGGGCATCAGCCCTTGGCTGTTAAGCCTCAGCCGGCAATACTGACCGGAAGGGAATGAAAATCGGCCGCGTAAAATAAACCGCGCTAATGTGTTTTGCGGCGTCAAAATAATGCTGAAATTCAGATTTGGCTCACACAAATGACCTTCCTGATATTCTCCGTCCGCACCTGTCCTGAGGATGAGGTATCGCTGCGATCGGTCAGGCGGTCAGTGCCTGCAGAAAGAGAGTGAAAAATGCGCAATATTGACTTTTTAACGCTGCCAAAAAAGAGCGTAACCCGGGTCATGCTTTGTTGACTGTCAATCAGAGGTGTCTGGCTGTTTTTCATCTCAGCAGTGAAATAAAGCACAATATGATTAATAGTGTGAATAAAGACATTCATTGAAATATTTAGTTAATCTCTTTCTTCATAAAAAAGCACAAAACCTTATCGGGACAGCGTCTTTTTTATCGTCGTTCAGGATATTCTTTTTCCTGCTATTTATTTGACTATATTACGCAGGGATTCTAAATGTTAACAAAAATGCGCGTTTTAACTCAGGCCATTGGTCTGGGGCTGATTATTGGCAGCACGTCGTTTGCTGCCCAGGCGGAAATTACCGTGTTGAAACAGGACCCTCAGGCTGGCGATCCGTTAAGCCGGCTGAACTTTACCGTCGGCGGCAGTATTCGCCCTCAGTTCAATAATATGACCGGTGACGGCGATAAAGGTTCCTACAAACGTAATGGTTTCGATGGTGGGACGCGCTTCCGCTTTGCCGCCGATTATTATCTGTTTGATGATATTAGCTGGATTAGTTATTACGAACTGGGGGTGAATATTCCGGCTGTATTTAGCTGGGATAATCATCATGCGGATGGGGCAAATAACACCTCCCGCCGTATGTTATATACCGGTCTGAAAAGTAATACCTGGGGCCAGCTGACCTTCGGCCAGCAGAACAGCGTTTATTATGATGTGGTCGGAGTGAAAACCGATATCTGGGATTACGATATGCTCGGCCAGGCGCCGGGTAACGGCATTAATGGCGATTACGACGGTTCCTACCGTGGCCGCAAAATGCTGAAATATAAAAATACCTTCGGCGATGCGGATGTTTACGCCTCTTACCTGTTCTCCGACGGCGAGTATTTACCGGGCAACGGTCTGCGCTACAAGCGTCAGGGCGGCGGGTCGCTGGGTGTGGATTATCACATCACCAAAGACCTGACGTGGGGCACCGCGTGGAACTATACCCGTGCAGAGATGCGTAACCCGGGTAACGGCGATGACAAAACCTACGATCAGAATATTATCGGTACGGCGTTAAGCTGGAAACCGGATAACTGGACCTTCACTGTCGGTGGCGGCTGGTACGATAATTTCCTCACCACCAAAAAAGTGGATGTGGATAACTACTTCTCCGGGAATGCCTGGGGGGTTGAGTATCTGGCGGGCTATACCGTGCCGGTCGGGGCCTATGGTCTGACGTCCGTTATGCCTTATGTGATGGGCGATCGTATGCAGTATGTGACCGGGCGTGATTACCAGCGCATCGATAACGGTGTGGGTGTCACCCTGAAGCTGGATTACGGATTCCGTGTGGATTACGAACACGTGTTTACTTCCAGCACCGACGACCTGGGCGACATGAACCTGGTGCGTCTGCGTTACGACTTCTGATGAACGACGGACGGCTCCCCGGTATCCTGCCGGGGAGCCGTCCGGTTTTACAGTTCGCCAGTCAGATACTGCGCCACGCCGTTGCCAAAGCTCCAGTCGCCCTTATCGTTGGTGATAAAGGTTATCATCACGTCTGACGGCAGAATGCCGCAGCTCTCCTTCAGTTCCCGACACAGTTCGGCCATAAAGAACTGCTTCTGCTCGCTGCTGCGCGGACTGGTAAACACCCGCACCATCACCAGATTATCGCTACGCTGCAGCCCCAGGCCGGTATCCTCAAATACCATCTGATAACCTTTGTTTTCGTGAACAATCTGATAGCGATCGCGCTCGGGGACGTTAAACGCCGCCAGCACTGCACGGTGCGCCGCATCCAGCAGTGTTTTCAGCTCTGACTCGGAACGGCCCTGAATGACATCAAACTGAAGTAGTGGCATGGAAACCTCGGCGTGGTAAGTAAATAACAGGATTTAACCGGACGTGGCGGCGTGAGGTCTGCCGCTGTCTCAGGAGGCCAATTTACCCATAATTACCGTCGGGAAAAAGCGCTATACTTGAATTGATTATTTACTATAGTGAACAATGCCATGAAAGAACTGAAAACGGACGCGCTGTGGACCCATCTGCACTGGCTGACGGTGCTGGCCGAGCAGGGCACCTTTACCGCTGCCGCAGAACGGCTGGAGGTGAGTAAGGCCGCGATGTCAGTGAAGATCAAAGAGCTGGAACAGCTGGCCGGCGTACCGCTGGTGACGCGTACCACGCGCAGCGTGCGCCTGACCAGCGCGGGTGAAAAGCTGGTGGATGACCTGCGCGCGCCATTTGCGCAGATTGAACAGAGCTTTTTTGGCGTGCGGGATTCTGCCGGTCCGTTACGTGGGCTGGTTCGTGTGACCGCGCCGGTGGCCTTTGCCCGCCAGCAGCTGGTGCCGCATATCACCGCTTTCCTGCGGGAGCATCCTCAGGTGCGCGTCCAGCTCGAGGTGTCTGACCGGCTGGTGTCGCTGGCCAGCGATGGCTTTGATCTGGCCATTCGCCACAGCAACAGCCTGCCGGAGACCCACGTTGCCCTGCCGCTGTGCCGGACTCATGCGGTTGTCGTCGCGTCCCCGGCGTATCTGTCACGCTATGGTCACCCGTCCTGCCCGCAGGCGCTGAGTGAGCACCTGTGCCTCTATTATCCGCGTGGGGTGGAACTCCCGCGCTGGAACTTCCAGCCGTTAACGGGGGGAGAACGCGTTGCCGTTAACGTTAGCGGGCCCTTTGCCACCAACAACAGTGAATCTATCCGCGATGCCGCGCTGGAGGGACTGGGTATTGCACTGCTGCCGGACTTCAGTGCTCAAGCCGCGCTAAAGGATGGGGCTTTAGTACAACTGCTCCCGCAGTGGCAAGCGGTCGGTGCTTTTGCCGATATGTTATATGTCGTGCGCCCGTGGTCAGCGCAGGTGCCGCGTGCCGTCAGCGGGTTTATCCACTGGCTGCGTGAAGCCTTCGCCAGCGCCTGATCGGTGCGGTCGCTGTGCGCTGCCGCACAGATTAGATGAAAGTTGTTAAAGTTTTAGTCACACCCTGCCGACAACCCCTGCTTAATTCCTGCAATTTCCCTACATTCATAACAAGGTCGTTATATGCATACCCACCCGCCTGTCACTCAGCAGGAGTATCCGCTCGATGATGATACCACCCTGATGACCACCACCGATGCCCGCAGCTACATTACCTACGCCAACAGCGCGTTTATTGAGGTAAGCGGCTATGATCGCAGTGAAATCGATGGACAACCCCACAACCTTGTCCGCCACCCTGATATGCCCGCTGCCGCGTTTGCCGATATGTGGGCTACGCTGAACCAGGGGCTGCCGTGGACCGGGCTGGTGAAAAATCGCCGTAAAAACGGTGACCACTACTGGGTTCGCGCCAATGTCGTGCCGGTGATCCGTAATGGTGAAATCCAGGGGCATATGTCAGTGCGCATCAAGCCTACGGCGGAGGAGGTGCAGGGGGCAGAAGCGCTCTATCAGAAGATGAATCAGGGCAAGATGAAGGGCTGGCGTCTGCACCGGGGCCTGCTGCTGCGCAGCGGCTGGCTGAGGGGATTAAGCCTGCTGAAAACCATGCCGCTGCGCTGGCGTCTGCACAGCGCGGTGCTGGCCCTGTGGCTGCCGCTGGTGGCCGCTGCCGCAGCGGCAGGCCTCGCGGGGACTGCGCTGGGAGGCTTTACGCTATTCTCCGCGCTGATGGCGCTGCTGGTGGATCTCTGGCTGCAACGTCAGATTGCCCGGCCGATGGCGGCCGTGTGCCGCCAGGCGCTGAATGTCGCTACCGGAGCGAATCCGCATGTCGACCACATGGACAGGGTCGATGAGATCGGCACGACGCTGCGCGCGGTGGGCCAGCTTGGCCTGATGTTCCGCTGGCTGCTGAATGACGTCAGCGACCAGGTGGTGGACGTCCACCGGGCCAGTGACGAACTGGCGCGCGGCAACGATAAGATCAGCAGCCATACCGAACAGACCGCCGCCAGCGTGCAGCAGACCGCCAGCACCATGAACCAGATGACCAGCACGGTGCAGCGCAACGGTGAAAGCACCGAGCAGGCGAACCAGTTCTCCCGTACCGCCAGTAACGCCGCCGTGAAAGGCGGTGAGGTCATGCAAAACGTGGTGGTGACAATGGATGAAATTGCCGACAGTTCCCGCAAAATCGCCACCATTACCGGCCTGATCGACAGTATTGCCTTCCAGACGAATATCCTGGCGCTGAATGCGGCGGTGGAAGCGGCACGCGCTGGCGAACAGGGTAAAGGGTTTGCCGTGGTGGCGGGTGAAGTACGTAGCCTCGCGCAGCGCAGTGCGGGTGCAGCCAGTGAGATCCGCCAGCTGATTGCTGCCAGTAATCTCAAGGTTGAGTCCGGGGCCGGACAGGTGCATGAGGCAGGCAAAGCCATCGGGGATATTGTGGAAAAAGTGCAGAACGTGACCGATCTGCTGCAGCAAATCAGCGTGGCCACCGCCGAGCAGGGGGCCGGTCTGGGCGAAGTGGGTCAGGCGGTGGAAGCGCTGGATCGTCTGACGCATGATAACAGTGCGCTGGTCAGCGAGGGTGCGCTGGCGGCGCAGCGGATGAAGCACCAGGCAGAGCGCCTGGTCGAAGCGGTCAGCGTCTTCCGCTGATCGCAACCTGCGCAGGCGCGGCCCTCTGCCGCTGCTCCGCCGGTGTATTCGGCAGCATATGCCGCCGCGTGACAGGAAAAAAGCAGCACAAATGCGTCACCTGGGCGAAGATGTCTTTCTGATGGTTATCTTATTAATCGAAGGAGAGTCATGAAAAGCTATCAAATAGCACTGATCCCCGGTGACGGCATCGGCGTAGACGTGACGAAAGCCGCATGGCAAGTGCTGGAGCACAGTGCCGGCCGCTTTGGCTTTGCCCTGAGCGGTGAGACGTTCCCGTGGTCCTGTGAGTATTATCTTCAGCACGGTGAAATGATGCCCAAAGACGGTATCCGCACGCTGAGTCAGTTTGATGCCGTGCTGCTGGGGGCCGTCGGCTGGCCGGAAAAGGTAGCGGATAACGTGTCGCTGCACGGCCTGCTGCTGCCGATCCGCAAGCAGTTTGACCTGTATGCCAACGTGCGTCCCCACCGCCTGCTGGCCGGGGTGGAGGGGCCGCTGCGTAAAAGTGAGTTTGATATTCTCTGTATTCGTGAAAACACCGAAGGGGAATACAGCGGTGCCGGCGGGCGTATTCATCAGGGCACTCCGGATGAGGTGGCGGTCGAAACCTCGATTTTCACCCGGCGCGGCGTGGAGCGCATTCTGCGGTACGGCTTTGAGATGGCGCAGCAGCGCAGCAAACGGCTGGCGTCGGTGACCAAATCGAATGCGCAGAAGTACACCATGGTGATGTGGGACGAGGTCACCGAAGAGGTTGCCCGTGACTACCCGGAGGTGAAGGTCAATCGCTACCATATTGATGCCATTGCGGCGCGGATGGTGATGCACCCGGAAACTCTGGACGTGATCGTGGCCTCCAACCTGTTTGGCGATATCCTCACCGATCTCGGTGCGGCGATTCAGGGCGGGCTGGGCTATGCCGCGTCCGCTAACCTCAATCCCGATCCGTCAGTCCCTTCCATGTTCGAGCCGGTGCACGGTTCAGCGCCAGATATTGCCGGACAGGGCATTGCCAATCCGGTTGCCGCCATCTGGTCGGCGGCGATGATGCTGCAGCATCTGGGCGAGACGGATGCGGCGGGCGCCATTCTTCGCGCGGTGGAAACAGTGACGGCGCAGCATCAGCCGGGCCGCGGGATGAAAACCGAAGAGATTACCGCGGCGGTCATCGCTGCGTTATGATTGATCAACGGGCTCCCGTACCGGGAGCCTGCTGTCAGGGAGACCTCCGATCGTGGAAGCGCACGGTATCACCGATATTATTCAGCCAGGCCTGCGGGTGCTGTTCTGCGGCATCAACCCGGGCAAATCCTCTGCCCATACCGGCTATCATTTCGCCCACCCGGGCAACCGCTTCTGGAAAACCCTTTTCCAGGCCAGGTTCACCTGGACGCAGCTCCGTCCGGAGCAGGAACAGCAGTTGCTGGAGACCGGCTGCGGCATTACCATGCTGGTTGAGCGGCCCACGGTGGTGGCCACGGAACTGGCCGGCAGTGAACTGCGCAGCGGCGGGCAGGCGCTGATGGAAAAGATTGAGCGTTACCAGCCAGCTGCGCTGGCGGTGCTGGGCAAGCAGGCTTATCAGCAGGCGTTCCGGTGCAGTAAGGTGGAGTGGGGCAGGCAGCCGCTGACGGTGGGGAACACGGAGATCTGGGTGCTACCGAACCCGAGCGGATTGAACCGGGCTTCACAGGATGCGCTGACGGCAGCCTATGCGGAGCTGGATCTGGCGCTCAAGGCGCGGGGGATCTAGTTTTTCACTAAAAAAAATGGCCCCTCAGTGAGGAGCCATCTTATTGCACCGACCCGATTAATCGTCGAGGAAGCTGCGCAGCACTTCAGAGCGGCTTGGGTGACGCAGCTTACGCAGCGCTTTCGCCTCAATCTGACGAATACGCTCACGCGTTACGTCGAACTGTTTGCCCACTTCTTCCAGCGTGTGGTCGGTATTCATATCGATACCGAAACGCATACGCAGTACTTTAGCTTCACGCGCGGTCAGACCGGCCAGCACGTCGTGCGTGGCAGAACGCAGGCTCTCTGACGTCGCGGAGTCCAGCGGCAGCTCCAGCGTGGTGTCTTCGATAAAATCACCCAGATGTGAATCTTCATCATCACCAATCGGCGTCTCCATAGAGATCGGCTCTTTGGCAATTTTCAGCACCTTACGGATCTTATCTTCCGGCATCAGCATACGCTCGGCCAGCTCTTCCGGCGTCGGCTCACGGCCCATCTCTTGCAGCATCTGGCGGGAAATACGGTTGAGCTTGTTAATCGTCTCAATCATGTGCACCGGAATACGGATGGTACGCGCCTGGTCAGCGATTGAACGGGTGATCGCCTGACGGATCCACCAGGTGGCATAAGTCGAGAACTTATAACCACGGCGATATTCAAACTTATCCACCGCTTTCATCAGACCGATGTTACCTTCCTGAATCAGATCCAGGAACTGCAGGCCACGGTTGGTGTACTTCTTGGCGATAGAGATAACCAGACGCAGGTTAGCCTCAACCATCTCTTTCTTCGCACGGCGCGCTTTCGCTTCGCCGATCGACATACGACGGTTGATGTCTTTTACCTGTTCAATCGTCAGGCCAGTTTCCGTTTCGATCTGCTGCAGCTTCATCAGGCTACGGTGTACGTCATCTGACACATCGTTCAGCTTCTCTGACCACGGCTTATTCATTGCCAGTGCCGCTTTGAACCAGGTTTCGCTGGTTTCATTACCGGTGAACAGGGTAATGAAGTTCTTCTTCGGCATCTTACAGATTTCTACGCACAGCTTGAGGATCAGGCGTTCCTGAGTACGGACGCGATCCATCATGGTGCGCATGCTGTTCACCAGGAAGTCGAACTGCTTCGGCACCAGGCGGAACTGCTTGAACACGTCGGACAGATTCTGGATCTCAGCGATGGCATCAGCGTGGCTACGGCTTTTCGCTTTGATAACGGTACGGGTGGTTTCGTACTGAACGCGCAGGTCGTTGAATTTTTCCCGCGCCAGTTCCGGATCGATGCTGTTGTCATCATCCGAGCTGTCGTCGTCAGACTCTTCGTCTTCTTCTTCGTCATCACGCTCTTCAGCGGAAAGTTCTGAACCCACGTGAGTCGCAGTAGGGGCGATCTCTGCTTCGGCATTCGGGTCGACAAAACCGGTGATCAGATCCGACAGGCGCGCTTCGCCCGCTTCAACACGGTCATATTGCTCAAGCAGGTAAGTAATCGCTTCAGGATATTCAGCAACGGAACACTGTACCTGGTTGATACCCTCTTCGATGCGTTTGGCGATATCGATCTCGCCTTCACGCGTCAGCAGTTCAACCGTCCCCATTTCGCGCATGTACATGCGCACCGGGTCGGTGGTACGTCCGATTTCAGATTCTACGCTGGATAATACCTGAGCAGCCGCTTCGGCAGCGTCTTCGTCCGTGTCGTTGTTGTTCTCATTCAGCATCAAATCATCGGCATCAGGCGCTTCTTCTACAACCTGAATGCCCATGTCGTTGATCATCTGAATGATGTCTTCAATCTGATCGGAGTCGACGATATCTTCCGGCAGATGGTCATTGACCTCGGCATAGGTCAGATAGCCTTGCTCCTTACCACGGGTGACAAGTAGCTTAAGCTGTGACTGCGGGTTTTGCTCCATAAGACGGTATCCACACTTCTGTTAAATTAGATTGGTGTCGGGTCGGCTAACATGCCAACAATAACAGTGAGGGCGTTTGGATTATTGCCGCTGCCCGTCATGGCGGCCGTCAGGGGCTGCCTGACTCGAATTCGGCACTTAAGCCGCTTATGTTCTGTCTGAAGCTATCTTGCTTGCCATTTTGAACCCCGGCGATGGTCGCAGTCTTCCCGTCCTTCAGTACGCTCCGGGTGCTGCGCGCAGGCGGTGTCCAAACTGACGGCGCCGATAACGCTTCTAAATTTTGTGTAATAAGGCCAAAACCTTATTCATTTACTGTTTCTTCAGTGCCTGGCTCAACGTCCAGAACTCGCGGCGCTCTTCTGCGGTCAGTACGTGTGTGCGGTCGCGGGCGATTAAATCTTCAAGCCTGCGTTCCAGCGCGTTGTCATACATACTGCCCAGCGCGTCCTTAAACATGGTTTCCACTTCGTCATCTACGATCATGTGGTTCCATGTTGCCAGGGTTTCAAGGCTCTGGCTAAATTTTGTTCCGCGGTATAACTCTAGTAGCTGTCCGGTCGTCAGGCCAGGTTGCGCTGCGCAAGTGCTCACTAACTCGACGAACAGCGGAAATCCTGGTAGTTCTGACTGCTCCAGCCCCTCCAGAGAAGGCACCATCATCGCCAGCTGCGGATTTTGAATCAACAGCCCAATAAGTATACGCATGGTTGTGCGTTTTAGCTGGGGCTGTGCGGGTGGTTTCGCATTTTCCGCTTGCTTAGGCATCAGCTTTTCCAGCTGGCTGTCGTCAAGAATACCCAGCTTATTGCCCAGTTCCTGACGCAGGTAGATGCGTAATGTCTCGCCCGGGACCTGGCTGATTAACGGCAATGCCAGGGTACTGAGCTGCGCCCGTCCATCCGGGGAACGTAAATCCACCTGGGGCATCAGGGTGTCGAACAGAAACGTGGAGAGCGGCATGGCCTGCTCCATCCGCGTTTCAAATGCGTCTTTCCCCTCTTTACGCACCAGCGTATCCGGATCTTCGCCGTCAGGCAGAAACATAAAGCGTAGCTGACGACCGTCATTCATGTAAGGTAAAGCCGTTTCCAGCGCCCGCCATGCAGCCTCGCGGCCGGCACGGTCGCCGTCATAGCAGCAGATCACCGTATTGGTCGAGCGGAACAGCAGCTGGATATGCTCTGCCGTGGTGGAGGTACCGAGAGAAGCTACCGCATAATCCACGCCAAACTGGGCCAGCGCCACCACATCCATGTAGCCTTCGACCACCAGCAGTTTGGTGGGTTCCGGATAGTTTTTTAGCGCTTCATACAGGCCGTACAACTGGCGACCTTTGTGAAAAATATCGGTTTCCGGTGAGTTAAGATATTTTGGCATTGCGTCACCCAGCACGCGGCCACCAAAACCAATTACCCGCCCACGCTTATCGTGGATAGGAAACATCACCCGCTCGCGGAAGCGATCGTAACTGCGGCCCTGCTCGTTGGTGACCAGCATGCCGGCATCGATCAGTGACTGGCGGTCATCGGGATTACGGCCAAAACGTTTGAGCGCATTATCCCAGCCTGCCGGGGCGAAACCGATAGAGAAATGTTTTATAACGTCGCCGCTCAGCCCACGCTGAGACAGATAGTCGCGCGCGGCAGATGCCGTGCTTTGTGTCAGCGACTGCTGATAAAATTCGCTCAGTCCCGTCATTAACTGATACAGGCTCTGACGCTGATGACGCTCGAGCTGACTGGGGCCGCTGCCGCTTTCGTAGGGCACTTCCAGTCCATAAAGTGTGGCCAGCTCTTCAATGCTTTCCACAAACTCCAGGCGATCGTAGTTCATCAGGAAGTCGATGGCATTGCCGTGCGCACCGCAACCAAAACAGTGATAAAACTGTTTTTCACCGTTGACGGTAAAAGAGGGGGTTTTTTCATTATGGAAAGGACAGCATGCGTGGTAGTTCTTGCCCTGCTTTTTCAGCTTTACCCGGGCATCAATAAGATCCACGATATCCGTGCGCGCAAGTAGGTCATTGATAAACACGCGTGGAATGCGTCCAGCCATAAATCCCCTTCATCTTTCTGCGTCTGGCTGCGTTGGCTGCTGTCATTCACCCCGGTCACTGACTGATGTCAGCTCCCGGGGATTCATGCCATTGCCGCCTTGCCAGACACCGAAATCTATTGGGGATACTTCCCTTCATCTTTCTGCGTCTGGCTGCGTTGGCTGCTGTCATTCACCCCGGTCACTGACTGATGTCAGCTCCCGGGGATTCATGCCATTGCCGCCTTGCCAGACACCGAAATCTATTGGGGATACTTCCCTTCATCTTTCTGCGTCTGGCTGTATTGACGTTTATGAATCAAAACAGTGGGTTACAGTGAAATTTCTGTAAGGTCTATTTTTGGTTCATAAACGACAACAAGCCGCGCATTCCTTTCGGAAGCACGGCCTGAATACTACTAACTTGTCTGTGAAGCGTGAGGGTGACCCCTCAGGATATTAGTACAGACGAGTGCGGCGTGCGTTTTCGCGAGCCAGTTTCTTCGCGTGGCGTTTTACTGCAGACGCTTTAGCGCGCTTACGTTCGGTAGTAGGTTTTTCATAAAACTCACGACGACGAACTTCAGCCAGAACGCCTGCTTTCTCACAAGAACGCTTGAAGCGACGCAGTGCAACGTCGAATGGCTCGTTTTCACGTACTTTAATTACCGGCATGTAACTCTCACCTCGATAAATTCGGTTTTGCTGCTGACATCGGTGCCAGCTCATTTCAAAATGGTGCGGAATTTTACTCCAACACAGGCTTCGTTGTAAAGCACCATAGCATTAAGTAACCAACAGATACACCTGTGCGGCTGCCGGTTTTTTTCAGGGGACTGATTATACACGAATCCTCTTCACGTCGTGCGAAAAAAAACACCTTATTGCTCAATGCGTAACCGCTCAACAGGTAAAATAGCCGCCTGTAAATGCGCCTTCATGCTACACTGCGCGCCGCAAGAATGAGGTGAAAAAAGCCATGCGTGTTCTCGGAATTGAAACATCCTGCGATGAAACCGGTATTGCCATTTACGACGATGCTGCCGGTTTGCTCGCCAATCAACTTTACAGTCAGGTCAAACTCCACGCCGACTATGGTGGCGTGGTACCGGAACTGGCCTCGCGCGATCACGTGCGTAAAACCGTGCCGTTGATCCAGGCAGCACTTCAGGAAGCCGGGCTGCAGGCGAAAGATATTGACGCGGTTGCCTATACTGCCGGCCCTGGCCTGGTTGGCGCGCTGCTGGTCGGAGCGACCATTGGCCGCTCGCTGGCGTTTGCCTGGGATGTACCGGCCATTGCCGTCCATCATATGGAAGGTCATCTGCTGGCACCCATGCTGGAAGATAACCCACCGGCATTCCCGTTCGTTGCGCTGTTGGTTTCCGGTGGGCACACGCAGCTCATCAGCGTCACCGGTGTGGGGGAATATACCCTGCTGGGTGAGTCGGTGGATGATGCAGCGGGGGAAGCGTTCGACAAAACCGCCAAGCTTCTGGGGCTGGACTACCCGGGGGGGCCAATGCTGTCAAAAATGGCGCAGCAGGGAGTGGAAAAACGCTTTGTCTTCCCGCGGCCGATGACGGATCGTCCGGGACTGGATTTCAGTTTTTCAGGCCTGAAGACCTTTGCGGCCAACACCATCCGCGATAATGACGACAGCGATCAGACGCGTGCTGACATTGCCCGTGCATTTGAAGACGCAGTCGTGGATACGCTGGCCATTAAGTGCCGACGTGCGCTCGATCAGAGTGGTTTCAAACGTCTGGTGATCGCCGGTGGCGTCAGCGCTAACCGCACGCTGCGCAGTAAGCTGGCGGAGATGATGCAAAAGCGCGGCGGGGAAGTCTTCTATGCCCGCCCGGAGTTCTGTACTGATAACGGAGCGATGATCGCTTATGCCGGCATGGTAAGGTTGAAAGGCGATACGCCTGCAGGACTCAGCGTGACGGTTCGCCCGCGCTGGCCGCTGTCTGAACTGCCCGCGATTTAATCCCCATTGGGGTCAGGATCCTTCCGGCCCCTGCGTTTTCTTTTTTCTCTTCTTCCAGATCTTATTTTCCTGCCCACGCCACAGGCGCTGAATATTGTCGTGATGACGTAACAGGATCAGGCAGGAAAGCATAGCGACCGGGAAGGTAAACTGCGGTTTGAACCACCAGACGTAGAAGGGCGCGATTAGCGCACTGACGATCGCCCCTAATGAAGAATAGCCACTCAACAGCACGGTCAGCAGCCAGGTGCCGGTCATCAGGCCTGTCAGATCCCAGCCGATCGGTGCGATTGCCCCAAAAGCGGTCGCCACCCCTTTGCCGCCTTTGAAGTGGAAGAAGACCGGGTAAATATGCCCAAGGCAGGCGGCAATGGCGGTCAGACCCAGATAAAGAGGCGTGACGCCAAGGTGATAAGCCAGCCAGACGGGCAGCATCCCTTTACATACATCAAACACCAGCACCGTAATGGCCGCACCTTTGCCGCCAAGTCGTAGCACATTGGTGGCACCAGGATTACCCGATCCGTTGTGGCGTGGATCCGGCAATCCGAACAGTCGACAGACCAAAATCGCACTGGAGACAGAGCCACACAGATAAGCGAAAATGATCATGCCAAGCGCGAATACACTCATAACACCGTTCCGTCTTGTTGGGGTCGTCTTAAAGTCAGCATCTGTGGATAATACGCATAAACCGCCGGGGATGGTATCCGGCAACCGCAAAAACAGAGAGACATATCATGGATATCGTATTTATTGATCAACTGTCGGTGATCACCACCATTGGTGTTTACGACTGGGAACAAACGATTCAGCAGAAACTGGTGTTCGATGTCGAAATGGCCTGGGATAACCGCAAGGCAGCCGCCAGTGACGATGTGAACGACTGCCTGAGTTATGCCGATGTATCAGAAGCAATCATCAACCATGTCGCTCACGGTAAGTTTGCCCTGGTCGAGCGCGTGGCAGAAGAAATTGCCACGCTGCTGCTGACCCGTTTCGCTTCGCCGTGGGTCAGAATTAAGGTCAGTAAACCGGGTGCCATTGCTCAGGCCCGGCAGGTCGGTGTCATCATCGAACGCGGGACTAATCCGAAATAATTCCATTTTGATTGCCATCACAATGAAACCAAACCACATTATGCTCTGTCTTAAGGTTGTCCTGATGATGTCAGGGCACAATGGGCGGGAGCGTTAAGCGACCGCCTTTTTAATGGTTTTAACAGGGTTAGGGGCAGATTTGATGACTGATATTCATCAGCTATTAGTGGCAGCAATACTTGGGATTGTTGAGGGGCTGACGGAGTTTCTCCCCGTGTCTTCTACCGGACACATGATCATTGTCGGTCATTTGCTGGGATTTGAAGGTGAGAAGGCGGAGACCTTTGAAGTTGTCATTCAGCTCGGATCGATTCTCGCCGTTGTGGTCATGTTCTGGCGTCGTCTGTTTGGCCTGATCGGGATTCATTTTGGTGAAGTGAAACATGAAGGGGTCGGGCAGGGTAAACTGACGCTGATCCATATTCTGCTGGGCATGGTGCCGGCGGTGGTGATTGGCCTGTTGCTGCACGATAAGATCAAGACGCTGTTTAACCCGGTCAACGTGATGTATGCGCTGGTCGTGGGCGGCGTGCTGTTGATTGCGGCAGAGCTGCTGAAGCCTAAGCAGCCAAAGGCGGTTGGCGTGGACGATATTACCTATCGTCAGGCGTTTATCATTGGCTGCTTCCAGTGTCTGGCGCTGTGGCCGGGTTTCTCCCGCTCCGGTGCCACCATTTCAGGCGGAATGCTGATGGGCGTCAGCCGTTATGCGGCTTCTGAATTCTCCTTCCTCCTTGCCGTACCGATGATGATTGGCGCCACCGGCCTGGATCTCTACAAGAGTATGGGATTCCTGACGATGGCCGACTTCCCGATGTTTGCCGTCGGCTTTGCCACCGCGTTTATCGTGGCGCTGATTGCGATTAAGAGCTTCCTGCACATCATCAAGCGCATCTCGTTTATTCCGTTTGCTATCTACCGGTTTATCGTGGCCGCTGCGGTCTACGCGGTGTTTGTCCTGTAAGCTGAGCGGGGGCAGGCCTGCCTGACCCCGGCCAGCACGCAACGGCCGATCGTCTGTTTCGATCGGCCCGTCGTTACCTTAAACGGCTTTCCAGTTCTCCAGCGCTGCCACCCGGCGGCGCGTAAGTTCTTCCCTTACTTCCGCGCCTTTGAAGCCTGCTTCGACCACGCCTTTCGTCGACACCGCCTGCACGACCTTCCAGGCTTCACGCAGGTGATCGCCCTGCGGATAAGGATTATTTTCGAACCCGGTACGTCCGCGGGCATCGGCTTCGCTGGTCAGCGCAATCTGCTCTACGCGATGCGGTTTACGCCAGGCATCCAGACGATCAAACAGCGCCACCAGCGTGTCCGCCGGATGATTCTGTATCGTATGCACCAGATCGTGAAACTCGGTCACCAGCAGTGCCAGATCGCGCGTTGCATTGGGAACGCGCAGGCGTTCACACAGGGCGGCAACCAGCGGCACGCCCGCCGGGCCATGTCCGTGATGGCTTGGCCATTTTTCCGGAGGTGTCAGCGCCTTGCCCACGTCGTGAAACAGCGTGGCAAAACGGATATCGACTTCGGGACTGAGCTGCGCGGCTATCGCCAGCGCCATAAGGGCATGAACCCCCGTGTCGATCTCCGGGTGCCATTTTGCCGGAGCCGGCACGCCGTAGAGGTTATCGAGTTCGGGGAACAGTACCGCCAGCGCACCGCAGTCGCGCAACACCTGGAAAAATACCTGAGGCGTTTCTGTTCGCAGGGCACCTTCCGTCTCTTTCCAGACGCGTTCTGCCGTGAGATGCGCCAGTTCGCCGCTTTTCGCCATCGACGCCATCAGCGCCAGGGTTTCACCGGCGATACGGAAGTTAAGATGAGCATAGCGTGCCGCAAAGCGCGCCACGCGCAGCACGCGCAGCGGATCTTCACTGAAGGCTTCTGATACGTGACGCAGTACCCGATTCTCCAGGTCTTCCCGCCCACCGTAAGGATCATAATAGTGGCCGTCGGCATCCTGAGCGATGGCGTTAATCGTCAGATCGCGGCGGGCCAGATCCTGCTCCAGCGTGACATCCGGGGCGGAATAGCAGACAAAACCGGTGTAGCCGCTGCCAGATTTACGCTCGGTGCGGGCCAGCGCATACTCTTCGTGGCTGGCCGGGTGAAGGAAAACCGGGAAGTCGCGGCCAACCTGCTCAAAGCCCTGTTCCAGCATCTCTCCGGGAGAGGCACCGACCACCACCCAGTCTTTGTCTTTGATCGACAAATTGAGGAGTCCGTCACGCACGGCGCCGCCGACAAGGTATGTTTTCACTGGGATCTCCAAAGGCTGCGAGTAAGAATAAACTGAGCAATAATTGTCATACTATAACATTCATGTTGCATGAATGATAAATCGCGGGCAACGCAAAAAGGGTATCCACAGATACCCTCCGGTGTTGCGTCAGTTCGGTCAGTTCATCCAGCGGTCGCTTTTCTTCCTGCGGGGGATCATATGCGGTAACAGCAAGCCCAGCAGCAGGCCGACACCCGCCACGCCTCCGCCATACATAAACCACTGCATGATGATGGTGCGCTGTTTATCATCCAGCTGCACATTCGCGGCATCGACTTTTTTCTTCGCCACGATAAGCTGGTTTTTTAACTGCTGATTTTCTTCTTTCAGGCTGTTGATCGCGTCATCGCTGCCTGCCACCTTCTTTTGCATATCGGCGGTACGTTCATTCCAGCTACCGTCAATATTGGCCAGTTTAGCCGTCAGGACTTTCACCTGCTCTTCCAGTTCAGGCACGCGGGTGCGCAGGCTGGGCTGCTGGCTGAGTTGAGTCAGGGGGATCCAGGTGGTGCGGCCCTGGCTGTCACGGATCTGGCCATATTTACTGTTTTCATTCGTCTGCAGCAGTGACACTTCTTCGCCAGCGTTTAGGGTACCAACCAGACGATAATCGTTACCAGGACCACTGCGAACCCAGGTGGTCAACTCGTCGGAAATATAGCGTTTTTCTTCAGCGTGGACGGTTGCCACAGCGCTCATCGAGAGCAAAGTCAGACCAATGAGGTGAGTGATTTTCATTCGAACTCTTTTTGCATAAGGGCTGTAAAAATGTAATTGCACAGTCTGGAGCTGCCTCACAGAAAGCTGAATGAGAACTATCCTGGTCTCAGGCGGCTTGAGATGCTGTGCGCGAAAGCGTAATAAAGCAGAGACAGTGCTGTCTCTTGTGCATTATTCTTGGTGGCTATAGCAGCACGATTGCCCGCCATCTTTGCGAGCATTATCAGATACCTTAACCGTTTACTCAGCCGTTAACGACGTAAATAAGACATTATGACCATAGAAATCGAATTAAAGTTCATTGCCGTTCCAGAAGCGGCCGAAAAAGTTGCCAGTAAACTCACCGCATGGCCACATCAGCATTCTGCCGGCCAGGCACTGACCAATATTTACTTCGAAACGGCTGACAGTCAGCTGAGACGCTGGGACATGGGGCTGCGTATCCGTGGCTTTGGTGACCACTATGAAATGACACTGAAAACCGCCGGTCAGACGATAGGGGGGTTGCATCAGCGTCCGGAATATAACGTCGCGCTGGAAAAACCGGAACTGGATATACAGCGGTTGCCGGCCGATGTCTGGCCTGCCGGGACGGATGTAGCGATGTTGCAACAGCAACTCGGTGCGCTGTTCAGCACCCATTTTACGCGCGAGAAGTGGGTGGTCACTTACCTGCAAAGTGAGATTGAAGTGGCATTCGATCGGGGTGAAGTGAGTGCCGGTGAGCGTAGCGAACCACTCATGGAAGTGGAGCTGGAACTGAAAAGTGGCCAGCGTGACGATCTGCTGGCCTTCGCCGCAGAACTGGCGACGATTGAGGGGCTGCGGCTGGGCAGCCTGAGTAAGGCGGCGCGGGGATATGCGCTGGCCCAGGGCGATCTTCCGCGTTCGTTACGCCCGGTTCCCCTGCTGAAGGTCAGGCCGAAGGCAACGGTCGAAGAGGGGATGCGGGCAGCCTTCCTGCTGGCGTTAAGCCAGTGGCAGTATCATGAAGAGCTGTGGCTGCGTGGCAACGCCGCCGCGCTGCATGAAGTGAAGGATGCGCTGGAAGTGCTGCGTCAGACGTTTGCCCTTTACGGCGCGCTGGTGCCGCGCAAGGCCAGCAGTGAGCTGCGCCAGAAGCTGACTCAGTTGGAAGAGGCGCTGGTTGAAGATAATCCTGATGCACACACGTTATGCTTCAGCCCGCTCTGGTTGCAAACGCAGTTAGCACTTACTCATTGGATAGCCACTGAACGCTGGCGTCTGTTCGTTGATCAGAAAGCAGATGCCAAACTGCAGGGGTCATTCAAACGCTTCAGCGATATCATGCTGGGCCGCATTGCCGCCGATCTTAAAGAGACTTTCAGCCACCTTAACCATTCGGGCGAGTATCAGGACAAGCTGACGCGCCTGCATCGTCAGGTACTGGCCGTGCATCTGCTGGCAGGAGCGTACGACTCGGCTGCCGTCAACGCCTGGCTACAGAGCTGGAAGCAGCTGCAGGAAGCGATTGTGAAGCAACAGGAAGTCTGGCTGGATAGCCATCGCCAGCAGGCCCTGAAACAGGCGGCTTTCTGGAAAAATGGCAGCCTTTAACCCGTTGCGGGGTCATTCGATTCTATAGGGAGTGTTTTTTGTATGGTGCCATCATTAACTCAGCCACTGCCGGGCGTGATGCAGCAGCAGCGAGCGTTGCTTGATCCCGTATTCAGCGATGCCTCCGCAGAGCAGCAGGCGGTGCTGGCGTTCAGCGATTTTATCAGCGATAACCTGACAAAATATCCGGCGTGGTGGCAGCAGTTCCGGCAGCAGCCACCGCAGCAGGATGAATGGCACCACTATTCCCTCTGGCTTCAGGCACAGCTGGCGAACGTGCAGGATGAGAACGCGCTGATGCGCGAGCTGCGTCTGTTCCGTCGCCACATGCTGACACGCATTGCCTGGATGCAGACCCTGGCGATCAGTGATACGCAGCAGTCTTTGCGGCAGTTGAGTGAGCTGGCGGAAACCCTGATTGTTGCCGCCCGCGACTGGCTCTGGCATGCCTGCTGCCGGGATTTTGGCACCCCGATGAACGCCGCCGGGGAACCGCAGCCGCTGTTGATCCTCGGCATGGGCAAGCTGGGTGGCGGGGAGCTTAACTTCTCTTCCGACATTGACCTGATTTTCACCTGGCCGGAAAACGGCACGACGCAGGGCGGGCGGCGTGAGCTGGATAATGCCCAGTTCTTTACCCGTCTTGGCCAGCGTCTGATTAAAGTGCTGGATCA
This sequence comes from Erwinia persicina, assembly GCF_019844095.1. Lineage (NCBI taxonomy): Bacteria > Pseudomonadati > Pseudomonadota > Gammaproteobacteria > Enterobacterales > Erwiniaceae > Erwinia > Erwinia persicina. The sequence continues at coordinate 648,879 of NZ_CP082141.1, forward strand.
ACCTACCGCCGATGGTTTCGTGTACCGGGTCGATATGCGTCTGCGTCCCTTTGGTGACAGCGGTCCGCTGGTACTGAGTTTTGCCGCACTGGAGGATTATTACCAGGAGCAGGGGCGAGACTGGGAGCGCTATGCGATGGTCAAGGCGCGCCTGATGGGGAGCGATAATGACCGCTGGAGTGAAGAATTACGTCAGATGCTGCGCCCGTTTGTTTTCCGCCGTTACATCGACTTTGGCGTGATCCAGTCCCTGCGAAATATGAAAAGTATGATCGCCAGAGAAGTGCGGCGACGTGGGCTGACGGATAACATTAAGCTGGGCGCGGGCGGCATTCGTGAAACCGAATTTATTGTTCAGGTTTTTCAACTGATCCGCGGCGGTCGCGAGCGCTCGCTTCAGCTGCGCTCCCTGCTGCCGACGCTGGAAGCGATAGGCCAGCTAAACCTGCTGTCAACAGAGCAGGTGGGCCAGTTGCACGATGCCTATCTTTTCCTGCGGCGTCTGGAAAATCTGCTGCAAAGCATTAACGATGAGCAGACGCAGACGCTGCCGGTCGGTGACCTGGATCGGGCTCGTCTGGCTTGGGCCATGGGCTTTGCCGACTGGACGGCCTTACACGGTGCGCTCGACCGGCATATGCTGGCGGTGCGTACCATCTTTGACGATTTAATCGGTGACGATGCGCCGGAACATGGCGATCACCGTGACGCCGGTGAGTATGGTGTGCTGTGGCAGGATCAGCTGGAAGAAACCGAGCTGGAGCCGCTGGTGCCGCATCTCGATGGTGCAGCCCGCCAGCATCTGCTGCGCACTATCACCGATTTTCGTCAGGATGTGGATAAGCGGACGATCGGCCCGCGCGGCCGCCAGGCGCTGGAGCAACTGATGCCGCGCCTGCTCAGTGAAGTGGTGCCGCGTGATGATGCCCCGGTGACCCTCAGCCGCCTGACTCCGCTGCTGCTGGGTGTCGTTACCCGCAGCACCTATCTGGAACTGCTGACAGAGTACCAGGGCGCGCTGAAGCACTTAATTCGCCTCTGTGCCGCCTCCCCGATGGTCGCCAGCCAGCTGGCGCGGCATCCGCTGCTGCTGGATGAACTGCTCGATCCGGCGACCCTCTATCAGCCCACCGCCACCGATGCCTACCGCGATGAGTTGCGCCAGTATCTGCTGCGGATTCCGGAAGAAGATGAAGAGCAGCAGCTGGAAGCCCTGCGCCAGTTTAAGCAGGCCCAGCACCTGCGCATTGCGGCGGCGGATATTGCTAAAACCCTGCCGGTAATGAAAGTGAGCGATCACCTTACGTGGCTGGCAGAAGCGATGATTGAATCCGTGGTACAGCAGGCATGGAATATGATGGTACTGCGTTACGGACGTCCTTCGCACCTTACCCATGACAGCGAACGCGGCTTCTCCGTGGTGGGCTACGGCAAACTGGGAGGCTGGGAGCTGGGTTACAGTTCTGACCTTGATCTGGTGTTCCTGCATGACTGTCCGCCGGACGCGGTGACATTGGGCGAACGCAGTATTGACGGCCGCCAGTTCTATCTGCGCCTGGCGCAGCGCGTCATGCACCTGTTCAGCACGCGCACCTCCTCTGGCATTCTTTACGAGGTGGACGCCCGACTGCGCCCGTCCGGCGCAGCGGGGATGCTGGTCAGCACCTTTGACGCGTTTGATGAATACCAGCGGCATGAGGCCTGGACCTGGGAGCATCAGGCTCTGGTGCGGGCACGTATCGTCTTTGGCGATACCGCCCTGAGCCAGCGATTCGACCAGATCCGACGCGGTATTCTGTCGCTACCACGTGAAGCTGACGCACTGAAAACGGAAGTGCGTGAAATGCGCGAGAAGATGCGCGCGCACCTCGGTAACAAGCATAAGGGACGCTGGGATATCAAGGCCGACCGTGGGGGGATCACCGACATTGAATTCATTACCCAGTATCTGGTACTGCGCTATGCCGCTCAGGATCCGATGCTTACCCGCTGGTCAGATAACGTGCGCATTCTTGAGCTGCTGGCCAACAGTGGCAAAATGGCGCCCGCAGAATCAGAGGCGCTGACCCATGCCTATGTCACGCTGCGCGATGCGCTGCACCATCTGGCCTTACAGGAACTGCCGGGGCATGTCGAAGAAGACGCCTATGCCCCTGAAAAAGCAGTGGTGAATGCCAGCTGGCAGACGTGGCTGGGTGCCTGATCTTACCGTGCAGACGCGATGATTAGTCACTGACATATTGTGCTATTATCGCGCGCACTCATTTTTACTGCAGTCTGGAGTCTCTGGAATGAAAATTACACTGCCTGATTTTACGCGTGCGGGTGTGTTGGTGGTTGGCGATGTGATGCTGGATCGCTACTGGCACGGCCCGACCAGCCGTATTTCACCTGAAGCACCGGTACCGGTGGTAAAAGTCGATCACGTGGAGGAACGCCCGGGTGGTGCTGCTAACGTGGCCATGAATATTGCCGCACTGGGCGCGCAGTCACGGCTGGTGGGGCTGACCGGCGTTGATGACGCTGCGCGTGCGCTGAGTGCGACCCTCACCGGTGTCAATGTGCAGTGTGATTTTGTCCCGGTGCCGACCCATCCGACCATCACCAAGCTGCGCGTGTTATCCCGCAATCAGCAGTTGATCCGCCTTGATTTCGAAGAGGGATTTGAAGGCGTCGATCCGGCACCGATGCATGAGCGGATCGAACAGTCGCTGCCAAACATAGGTGCGCTGGTGCTGTCTGACTATGCCAAAGGTGCGCTGGCCAGCGTGGAGACGATGATTGCCCTGGCCCGTAAAGCCGGTGTTCCGGTGCTGGTGGACCCGAAAGGCACCGACTTTGGGCGCTATCATGGCGCAACGCTGCTGACGCCGAATCTTTCCGAATTCGAAGCGGTAGTCGGCAAGTGCACGACCGAAGATGAGATTGTTGAACGCGGCACGAAACTGATGTTACAGCACGCGCTTTCCGCGCTGCTGGTGACGCGCTCAGAGCACGGTATGACCCTGCTGCAGCCGGGTAAAGCCCCATTCCATATGCCGACGCAGGCTCAGGAAGTGTTTGACGTCACCGGGGCAGGCGATACGGTGATTGGCGTGCTGGCGGCGGCGCTGGCGGCCGGTAATACGCTCGAAGAGAGCTGTTTCCTCGCCAATGCGGCGGCGGGTGTCGTTGTCGGTAAGCTGGGAACGTCTACCGTGTCTCCGGTCGAGCTGGAAAATGCGATCCGCGCCCGTCCGGAATCCGGATTTGGCGTGATGGATGAAGCGCAGCTGATTGCTGAGGTGGCGAAAGCCCGTCAGCGCGGTGAAAAAGTGGTGATGACCAACGGCGTCTTCGACATTCTGCACGCCGGGCACGTCTCCTACCTGGCTAATGCCCGCAAGCTGGGGGACCGGTTGATTGTGGCGGTTAACAGCGATGCGTCTACCCGCCGCCTCAAAGGCGAAACCCGCCCGGTTAATCCGCTGATCAATCGTATGATCGTGTTGGGTGCGCTGGAAGCGGTCGACTGGGTGATTGGCTTTGAAGAAGACACCCCTCAGCGCCTGATTGCGGAGGTTCTGCCCGACCTGCTGGTCAAAGGCGGCGACTACAAGCCGGAAGAGATTGCCGGAAGCAAAGAAGTGTGGGCGAACGGCGGCGACGTTAGGGTGCTCAATTTCGAAGACGGTATTTCGACCAGTAACATCATCAAAACGATTATCTCGGGAACCGGGAACCACTAATCGTTAACAGCTGCCCGTGGAGGGCAGCCGTATACTGCATTGTCACTTATTCGGCTGCTTTTGGCTCGGTCACCGCAGGAACCGGAGCCGGAGAGACCCGGCTTTCCAGTTCGGCCAGACGCTGCTCCAGCGCAGCCAGCTTCTCGCGGGTGCGCAACAGCACCTGAGTCTGTACATCAAACTCTTCACGGTTCACCACATCCAGACGGGTCAGCTGTGCCTGCAGCGTCTGACGAATTTTCTTCTCTACATCATCACCAAACTCACGAATACCTTTTGGCATGGACTCATGAACCTGACGGGCAAGCTGTTCGATTTTTTTGGGGTCAAGCATAGCGGCTTCCTGATAGCAGCGAATTTGATCTTAGTGTAATCCCAGATGGCTCAGGGATAAACCTGAAAACACCATAGCGAAAAAATGGATAACAATTTGCCCGTTTTGTTCGTTGCTCTGTCACTTTTTCGGCGTTATGATGATTTTGCTTATTCTCAGGGCGGGGCGAAATTCCCCACCGGCGGTAAATCAGCGTTTGCTGAAAGCCCGCGAGCGCTTCAGGATCACTCCTGAAGGACAGCAGATCCGGTGTAATTCCGGGGCCGACGGTTAAAGTCCGGATGGGAGAGAGTAACGAATCTTGACGGGCGTTTGCCTGCCTCGCGTTATTTTTTTGTCACTGCATGACACTCCTAAGCACGCCCTGATTCTGGTAACCCATACATTTATTAAGGTTTATTTACCATGAATCAGTCGCTACTTTCTGAATTTGGCACGCCTGAACAGCGTGTAACCCGTGCCATTGAGGCGCTGCGCGAAGGCCGCGGTGTGATGGTCTTAGACGATGAAGATCGTGAAAACGAAGGTGATATGATCTTCGCTGCGGAAACCATGACCGTTGAGCAGATGGCGCTCACCATTCGTCACGGCAGCGGTATTGTCTGCCTGTGCCTGACCGAAGAACGTCTGCAGCAGCTTGAGCTGCCGATGATGGTTGAGGATAACACCAGCGCCTACGGCACCGGCTTTACCGTGACCATCGAAGCCGCGAAAGGCGTCACCACCGGCGTGTCGGCCTCCGACCGTCTGACCACCATCCGTACGGCAATCGCAGATGACACGAAACCAGACGATCTGAATCGTCCGGGGCACGTCTTCCCGCTGCGCGGCCGTGCCGGTGGCGTGCTGACCCGCGGTGGTCATACCGAAGCCACTATCGACCTGGTGATGCTGGCAGGCTTCAAGCCGGCAGGCGTGCTGTGTGAGTTGACCAATGATGATGGTTCCATGGCGCACGCGCCGGAAGCCATCGTCTTTGCCAAACAGCACAACATGCCGGTTGTGACCATCGAAGACCTGGTGGCGTATCGTCGTAGTCACGAGACCCGCCAGGCCAGCTAATCCCCGTCATACTTCAGGCTATGGGTGCGTTGGCTCTCCTCGCGCACCCCAGTCACGTACTGATGTACGCTCCCGGGGATGTGCTGCGTGGCCGCCTGCCCCTAACCTGAATTATTTAGGGGAGCATCCCCGTCATACTTCAGGCTATGGGTGCGCTGGCTCTCCTCGCGCACCCCAGTCACGTACTGATGTACGCTCCCGGGGATGTGCTGCGTGGCCGCCTGCCCCTAACCTGAATTATTTAGGGGAGCATCCCCGTCATACTTCGGGCTATGGGTGCGCTGGCTCTTCTCGCGCACCCCGCCTTTAAGCTGCGTCACTCCTTCCCTGCTTCCATTCAAATTTTCTGACTATCTTCGTCAGGGTTATCCTGGTTCATCCGTGTCAAAAAGCGCGTAATGTGGACTGCATTGAACAAAAACTTTGCTGGAGTCACACCATGAGCCACACACGTATGCCTGCTCTGTTCCTCGGTCATGGCAGCCCGATGAACGTGCTGGAAGAGAATATCTGGACGGAAACCTGGCGAGAATTGGGCAAAACCCTGCCGCGCCCGAAGGCGATTATTGCCGTGTCGGCACACTGGTACACCCGTGGTACGGCCGTCACGGCAATGGAAAATCCGCGCACAATTCATGATTTCGGCGGTTTCCCCCAGGCGCTGTTCGACACCCGTTATCCCGCCCCGGGCTCTCCGGCGCTGGCCCGTCAGGTTGCGGAAGCACTTTCACCGGTGGCAGTGGAGCTGGATCAGGAATGGGGATTCGATCACGGTTCGTGGGGCGTGCTGATCAAAATGTACCCGCAGGCCGATATCCCGGTGGTGCAACTCAGTGTGGATGCGACAAAACCGGCGGCTTATCATTTTGAACTGGGCCGCAAGCTGGCTGCGCTGCGTGAGCAGGGTGTGATGATCGTCGCCAGCGGTAACGTGGTGCATAACCTGCGCATGGTGCGCTGGAGCGGGGAGGCGGAAGCCTGGCCGTGGGCAGAATCTTTCAACCAGTATGTGCGCGAGAATCTGAGCTGGGAAGGTGAGTCAGAGCAGCACCCGCTGATCAACTTTATGCAACATGACGGGGCAGCGCTGTCTAACCCGACGCCGGAGCACTATCTGCCACTGCTGTATGTGCTGGGCGCACGTGCGGAAGGTGAGGCAATTACCGTTCCGGTCGATGGCATAGTGATGGGTTCACTGAGTATGCTGTCGGTACAGGTAGGGTAACAGGCAGAAGCGGAAGGTCGCCCGGAAAAAGGTGATCATTACGCAGGGAGAGACCTGCGACAGAGGGCGACCGGAAAAGGGCGCCCTCTGTGGGGCAGGGAAACACGCATTGTGCCGGGGCTGACCTTCTGTTGCGGTCAGCCCGTTTTATTCAATAAATGCGTGGGGATAGAAACGTGACAGATCCTGAGTGATCAAATCGCGATCTTCCCGCAGGCCAATCCCTGCAGGCTGATCGTTAATCAGCCAGGAGCCGATCAGCGTGTAGCTGTCACCGAATTTCGGCAGCGGATGGAACTGCTGGACAATCATCCCTTCCTCTCCATACGGCCCGTCAACGCGCGCAATTTCCTGACCGTTTTCAACGATGGTGATATTGGCCCCCTCACGGGAGAACAGCGGCTTAACCACATATTTATCCATGTGAGGCACGTTGTCTTCTGCGAAGTAAGCCGGCAGCAGATTGGGGTGATTCGGGAACATTTTCCATAACAGCGGCAGCAGCGCCTTGTTAGAGATAATGCTTTTCCAGCCCGGTTCCAGCCAGCGCACGCCGGCATCAGCCAGCTTGGTGGAGAACATCTCGCGCAGCATGAACTCCCACGGATAAAGCTTGAACAGATTGCCAATCACCTGATCGTGCTGGTCGGTAAACTGCCCTTTCTCGCCCAGACCAATCTCATCCATAAACAGGAATTCACTCGGCAGACCCGCTTCCGTCGCGCAGTCCTGCAGATACTGAACGGTACCGCGATCTTCATCGGTGTCACGGCAGCAGGCAAAATGTAGCCAGCTAAATCCGTGCTGCTGATGAAGCTCGGCAAAACGCTCAATCAGTTTTTCCTGCAGGCTGTTGAACTGATCGCTGCCGGTCGGTAGCTGGCCGGCCTTAACCTGATCTTCCAGCCACAGCCACTGGAAAAACGCCGCTTCATACAGCGATGTCGGGGTATCCGCGTTGTTCTCCAGCAGTTTGGCCGGGGACTCCCCGTCCCAGGCCAGATCCAGCCGGGAGTAGAGCGAAGGTTGCTGGCTTTTCCATGATTCGCGCACGAAATCCCAGGTATGTTTGGGAATGCGGAACTTGGTCAGCAGCTCTTCGCTGTTAACCACCAGTTCCACCGCCTGCAAACACATCTGGTGCAGTTCGCTGGTGACATCTTCCAGATATTCAATCTGCTGCAACGTAAACTGGTAATAAGCATCTTCACACCAGTACGGTTCCCCGTGCATGGTGTGAAAACGAAAACCATATTCCGTCGCTTTTTCACGCCAGTCGGGGCGTTCAGCAATGGCAATACGCTTCATCCGCGCTTAACCCCCCATGCTGCGGTTGGTGCCGGAGGCACTGCTACGCTGCATGGCGGTTTGTTTAGCAACGGATTCACCAAAACCACCGCGAGTGACGGTGCTGGTCGTGGCAGGTTTCGGTGCCAGCGCCGTTTTAGGAACGGTCATGGTTCGGCCTGGCGTTGCAGCACCATAGCTTTTGCCGCTGGCATCAACGAATTTGCCGTTCGCCGGGCTGGACGGGTTCTTTGAGGAGAACAGCGGCTGCTGTTGCCCCATACCGCCGCCCATCATACGGCCCATCATGTAACCGGCCATCAGTGGCATCCAGAAGCTGCCGCTGGACTGCGATTCTGCATTTGTCGTGCCGACGCCAGCCTGAGCCGGAGCCTGCTGGCACTGACCTTCACCAAATTCTGCCACGCAGTCTTCACGGCTGGCATATTTCGGTGCGGTTTTCACCGCTTCTTCTTTGGCGTTGTTAAACGCCGTAGTGCATTGTGCGCTCTTGCCTGGATTCGCAGCAGAGCAGTCATCCGCATTCTGATACATGGAGACGGTTTCGTCGGCCTGTTCACATGCGGCCAGCATAAATACTGCACTTACCGCCAGCGCAACCGGCGTTAAATGACGTGCGCTCCAGCTTTTGCGAAAGGAGGCATGATTAATCTGTTTAGTCCGTTTCATCACTTTTCGTCCTGTGCCCAAAGGTAGTGCATAGGATAGGGGAACAGCGGTGAAAAATGAAGCGATGAGGCCTGACCAGGAGGGGATCTTTACGTAGCTATACGTTTGATTGTGAAGGGGCAGCCATCGCTGCCCCTCAGGGGACTACTGACCGAATGGATTGCCGCTGGCACGAGGCGCTGAAGTGCGACGGGGCTCTGCGGCGTTCGTGGTGCGTGGCGGCGTTTGTGCTCCGTCAGCATAGGCAGTCTGCTGCGCATTTTCGGGGGCAACGCTCTCCGGCGAGGTGACAACATCTTTGCCCAGATGATTGTTCAGCGTTTGCAGATCCTGCTCGTTCAGCGTACCCAGCGCAGACTTGATATTGAGCTGGTTAATCATGTAGCTGTAACGGGCGTTTGCCAGCTGCTGCTTGGCATTGTACAGGGTGGTGGTGGCATCCAGCACGTCGACGATGGTGCGTGTGCCCACCGAGTAACCGGCTTCCATCGCATCCAGAGAGCTTTGTGCCGACACGACGGATTGCTTATAGGCTTCGATGCTGCTGATCGACGCGTTGACGTTATTAAACGAAGAACGCACGGTCTGCACGGTGCTGCGATGAGCACTTTCCAGCTGTTCGCTGGCAGCCACAAACGCATACTGTGCCTGTTTCACCTGGGAGCTGACCGACCCGCCACTGTACAGCGGCATATTGAAGCTCAGGCCAACCTGGTTGCTGCCACTGATGTTGTCATTACTGTTCGGGCTGGCACGATCGCCGCCATAACGGGTATTTGACAGACCGGTTGAGGCGGTCAGATCCAGCGTGGGCATATGACCCGTTTCTGAAGAACGAATCTGCTCACGTGCCAGATCCTGAGACAGGCGGGCAGACAGCAGCGACAGGTTGCGGCTTTCCGCTTCTTTCAGCAGCGCATTGACCGGCTGAGGTTTTTCGGTTTTGAACGTATCAACGTTCAGCGAGGCCAGATTAGGATAGTAATTACCCGTTACCTGGCGCAGGGTTTCCACCGCGTTGTCGAGAGCATTACGCGCCGAGACTTCGTTGGCCAGTACGGTGTCGTACTGTGAACGGGCGTTCTGTACGTCGGTAATAGCGACCAGGCCAACGTTAAAGCGCTGTGTGGTCTGATCCAGTTCGCGATAGATGGACTGCTTCTGCGCTTCGGTGTAGGACAGCGTATCGATGGCATTCAGCACGTTGAAATACGCGGTCGCCGTGTTGAGGATCAGCGTTTGCTGTGCCGTCTGATAGGTGACATCCTGAATCCCGGCCGTTTTTTCCTGCAGGGTCAGCGCGCGCCATTTTGACATATCAAAAATGGTTTGTGTCAGCTGCAGTGAAGCGCTTTTAGAATCGTTATGGGTGTCGCGTGCATCGCGGTAGCCGCTGTTATAGGTATAGTCAGCACCCAGGCCTAACTGCGGTAACAGCGGGCTGCGGGCTTCATTAATTTTCTCAAAGGCAGCATCACGATCGGCCGCAGAGCTACGAAGGTCAGGATTTGATAAACGCGCCTGCTGATATACCTGCAGCAGGTTTTCAGCCTGGCTGGCAACACTGAAGCCGCCCAGGCTCAGACCGATGAGTAAAGGGAGCAGTTTGTTCATTTGCATTCCTTGTAGTGCAGCAAAATTGCTATGGTAGCGCTGACGTAGGCCAAAAATTATCGCCGATAATAGCAGAGAGTTCCGATAAGGTAAGTTGGCTGAAAGTGCCATCTTGCCTTAATTTACTTAAATAATCCGTTAAGAACCAGACAACTGTCGGAATACTCTTGCACTTTACGTTTTTGCCACCATTTCCCAGGAGAAGTTGTTATGGAAACTGGTCACAAATACCCAGTGACTTTCACCAAAAACGATGTAGAAATTATTGCACGCGAGACGCTCTATCGTGGTTTTTTTTCGCTGGAGCGCTACCGGTTTCGTCACCGCTTGTTTAATGGTGGCATGAGTGGTGAAGTAACCCGGGAAATTTTTGAGCGCGGTCACGCGGCGGTGCTGCTACCCTATGACCCTCAGCGCGACGAAGTGGTGCTGATTGAGCAAATCCGTATTGCCGCGTACGACACCAGCCCAACGCCCTGGGTGCTGGAACTGGTGGCCGGGATGATCGAACCGGGGGAAACGCCGGAAGAAGTGGCCCGCCGGGAAGCCGTGGAAGAGGCCGGGATCGTCGCCGGACGGGTAAAACCGGTGGTGAACTATCTCTCCAGTGCGGGAGGTACTACTGAACGCCTGTCAGTATTTGTCGGTGAAGTGGATGCCAGCGTGGCGGAGGGAAACCACGGTCTGGAGGAGGAGAATGAGGATATTCTCGTGCATGTGGTCAGTCGCAGTCAGGCTTACCAGTGGGTGGAACAGGGGAAAATTGATAACGCAGCGGCTGTCATTGCTTTGCAATGGCTGGAGTTGCACCATAAACAGCTACGAGAAGAGTGGAATCCTGAATAATGAAACGCTATGTCCCCGATTTTCCTGAAATGATGCGCGTCTGCGAAACGAATTTTGCGCAGCTGCGGCGCTTGTTACCCAAGGAGGATCGGGCGGGAGAGTCGATGGCGTATCAGGTGAACGGTGCCAGCTATCAGATTACCATCCAGGAATCGACGCGTTACACCACGCTGGTGGAGATTCGACAAACGGCCCCGGCAGTGAGCTACTGGAGCCTGCCATCGATGTCGGTCAGGCTTTACCACGATGCGATGGTGGCGGAAGTGTGTTCAACACAGCAGATCTATCGCTTTAAAGCACGCTATGATTACCCTAATAAAAAATTGCATCAGCGTGATGAAAAACACCAAATTAACCAGTTTTTAGCGGACTGGCTGCGCTATTGTTTGTCCCACGGTGCGATGGCAGTTCCGGTTTAAAATTTAAGCTGCGACATTTCAGAGCGAGTTAAGGACGTTGATTGGATAGCCTGTTAAAACTTCCTGTGGCGAGTGGGTCCAGAGTCAGGATTTTACAGATAACGGATACCCACCTGTTTGCAGGTAAACACGAAACGCTGTTAGGGGTGAATACCTGGGCCAGTTTTAACGCCGTGTTGGAGGTGATTGCAGCAGACCGGCGTCACTACGATCTTGTTGTCGCGACTGGCGACCTGGCGCAGGACCACTCAATGGAAGCCTATCAGCATTTTGCTGAGGGCATCTCATGCCTGTCGGCACCTTGCGTCTGGTTGCCCGGTAATCATGACTTTCAGCCAACGATGTTCAGCACGCTGGCGGCATCCCATATTGCCGATCAAAAACAGGTGCTGGTGGGGGACCACTGGCAGATAGTGCTGCTCGACAGTCAGGTCTTCGGCGTCCCCCATGGTGAATTGAGCGACTATCAGCTCGAGTGGCTGGAGGGTGCGCTGGCGGCCGAACCACAGCGCCATACGCTGGTGTTATTACATCATCACCCGGTGCCGTCCGGGTGTTCATGGCTGGACCAGCACAGTCTGAGGAATCCGCATATGCTGGATAGTGTTCTGCAGCGCTATCCTCTGGCAAAGACCCTGCTGTGTGGGCATATTCATCAGGAACTGGATCTCGACTGGCACGGACGGCGCGTACTGGCTTCCCCATCGACCTGTGTGCAGTTCAAGCCGCACTGTACCAACTTTACCATTGATGCCGAGTCTCCAGGCTGGCGCTGGCTTGACCTCTATGATGACGGGCGACTGGAAACCCAGGTGCAGCGTCTGACCACGCGCATGTTCAACCCGGATCTCGATTCAGAAGGATACTGACCGATGGCCACGCTGCTTTATCTGCATGGTTTTAACAGTTCACCCCAATCCGCCAAAGCAACCCAGTTTAAACAGTGGCTGGCAGAACACCGGCCGGACATCCGGCTGCATGTGCCACAGCTTCCGGCGTTTCCCTCTGAAGCCGCCGCCCTGCTGGAGACATTTGTCCTGCAGTCAGCGGGAGAGCAACTGGGAATGATTGGCTCGTCACTGGGCGGGTATTATGCGACCTGGCTGTCGCAATGTTTCACTCTCCCTGCCGTGGTAGTCAACCCGGCGGTACGTCCGTTTGAGCTGCTGGCCGATTATCTCGGTCACAACGAGAACCCATACACCGGCCAGCAATATGTGTTAGAGTCTCGCCATATTTACGATCTAAAAGTGATGCAGATTGACCCGTTAGAGTCACCGGATTTGCTCTGGTTACTGCAACAAACGGGCGATGAAGTGCTCGACTACCGCCAGGCCCTGGACTATTACAGCGCCTGCCGTCAGACGGTAGAAGAGGGCGGAAATCATGCTTTTATCGGATTCGAACGCCATTTCTCCGCGATGCTCGACTTCTTAGGTTTTCAGGAGTGAGTTAACACCGGCGTCTGGCCACTCATTTTTAGCCACTACCAATCAGATTGTTACGATGACTCAATCCAGCTATAACGCTGACTCCATTGAGGTTCTCAGCGGCCTTGAACCCGTGCGTCGCCGCCCGGGTATGTACACCGATACCGTCCGTCCTAACCACTTAGGCCAGGAAGTGATCGATAACAGCGTGGATGAAGCGCTGGCCGGTCACGCCAAGCGCGTGGAAGTGATCCTGCACGCCGATCAATCGTTGGAAGTGATCGACGACGGGCGCGGCATGCCGGTAGATATTCACCCGGAAGAGGGCGTACCGGCCGTTGAGCTGATTTTCTGCCGCCTCCATGCCGGCGGTAAATTCTCCAATAAAAACTATCAGTTCTCCGGCGGCCTGCACGGCGTGGGGATCTCGGTGGTTAACGCGCTGTCAAAACGCGTCGAAGTCACCGTTCGCCGTAATGGCGAAGTGTACGAAATGGCGTTTGAAAACGGCGATAAAGTGCAGGACCTGACGGTGACCGGTACCGTTGGTAAACGCAATACCGGCACCCGCGTCCAGTTCTGGCCGGATGAGTCCTTCTTTGACAGCCCGCGCTTCTCCGTTTCGCGCCTCAGCCACCTGCTGAAAGCGAAAGCCGTACTGTGCCCGGGCGTTGAGATTGTTTTCAAAGATAAGCTGAACAATACCGAACAGACCTGGTGCTACGCCGATGGCCTGACCGATTACCTGATGGAAGCCGTCAACGGCCTGCCGACGCTGCCAGAAAAAGCCTTCGTCGGTGCGTTTGCCGGGGATGTGGAAGCGGTTGACTGGGCGCTGCTGTGGCTGCCGGAAGGCGGTGAACTGCTGACGGAAAGCTACGTTAACCTGATCCCGACCATGCAGGGCGGCACCCACGTTAATGGCCTGCGTCAGGGCCTGCTCGACGCCATGCGCGAGTTCTGCGAATACCGTAATATTCTGCCGCGCGGCGTTAAGCTGTCGGCGGAAGATATCTGGGACCGTTGCGCCTATGTGCTGTCGGTGAAAATGCAGGATCCGCAGTTTGCCGGGCAGACCAAAGAGCGGTTGTCATCCCGCCAGTGCGCGGCGTTTGTGTCCGGTGTGGTGAAAGATGCCTTCAGCCTGTGGCTGAATCAGAACGTTCAGGCCGCAGAAATGCTGGCAGAGCTGGCAATTTCCAGTGCCCAGCGCCGCCTGCGTGCGGCGAAAAAAGTGGTGCGTAAAAAGCTGACCAGCGGGCCGGCCCTGCCGGGTAAACTGGCCGACTGCTCTGCCCAGGATCTTGCCCGTACGGAGCTGTTCCTCGTGGAAGGGGACTCAGCAGGTGGATCGGCCAAACAGGCGCGCGACCGTGAGTATCAGGCGATCATGCCGCTGAAGGGTAAGATCCTCAATACCTGGGAAGTCTCCTCGGATGAAGTGCTGGCGTCGCAGGAGGTGCATGACATTTCCGTGGCGATCGGTATCGATCCTGACAGTGAAGATCTGAGCCAGCTGCGCTACGGCAAGATCTGTATCCTTGCGGATGCGGACTCCGACGGCCTGCACATCGCCACGCTGCTGTGTGCGCTGTTTGTCCGCCATTTCAGCACGCTGGTAAAAAATGGCCACGTCTACGTGGCGATGCCGCCGCTGTACCGTATTGACCTCGGCAAAGAGGTTTATTACGCGCTGGATGAAGAAGAGAAAGCGGGCATTCTTGAGCAGTTAAAGCGCAAGAAAGGCAAACCGGGCGTACAGCGCTTTAAAGGGCTGGGTGAAATGAACCCGCTGCAGCTGCGCGAAACCACGCTGGATCCGAACACCCGCCGTCTGGTGCAGCTCACCATCAGCGATGAGGATCTCCCGCATACGATGGCGGTGATGGATATGCTGCTGGCGAAAAAACGCTCTGAAGATCGCCGTAACTGGCTGCAGGAAAAAGGCGATATGGCGGAAATCGAGGTCTGAGGATTTTCCACGTAAACGCGGCGGGCCGACTGTTTTTCCTCCACCGGGAGACAGTTGGCCCCGCTTTTTGCAAAATAATCCGCTGATATGCTGCCTGAAGACAGATTTAAGCAATAAAGAGTGAGGGGAATAGGCCGCGAGGGTGTACTATACGCGTCCAAACAACACAGGAAATATTTATGGCTTATAATCAAAAACAACCTAAATCAAACGGTTTTCTCATCTCCATCGCCTGTCCAAAATGCAGTAAAAGTGCTGACCACAGCGCCCCCAGAGTTCATAAGAATAAAAACCTTCTTTGCCCATTCTGCAGTGTCCTCTTTACCCCTTCTGAAACGAAAATTTAAACCCAGCTTTCTGCTTTGCTGCCGTTGGTCGGATGTTGTCTGCCTCCAGGCCCGGTAAAGCCGTAAACGCATAAAGACGTCAACCTGTGCGAGGTCCTGCCGTGATTCTGTTAGAATTGCAGGGTCATCTTTCTACCAGGTTGAACTCTTGAAAATCACCCTTGAAGAGCTTCGTGCGTGGGTCGTCGTGGTCGATACCGGTTCGATCACTGCCGCCGCGGAGCAGCTTAACCAGACCACCTCCGGTATCAGTCGCGCCCTCAGCCGTCTGGAAAGCAAACTGCAAACCACGCTGCTACACCGCACCACCCGTCGCATCGCGCTGACGGAGGAAGGGCAGATCTTTCTTGAGCACGCCCGGCAGATTATTCGTTCGGTGGAAACCGCGGAAGAGCAGATTGCCCAGCGGCGTGAAATCCCCTCCGGTCGCCTGCGCGTCAATGCCGCCACGCCATTTATGCTGCACGTCATCGTGCCGCTGATGCCGGAGTTTTCACGACGTTTTCCACTGATCCAGTTAGAACTGAATACCGATGAAGTGGTGATCGACCTGCTGGAGCAGCAGACCGATATTGCCATCCGCATTGGCGAACTGCGTGACTCCACCATGCACGCCCGCGCGCTCGGCAGCAGCAGGCTGCGGCTGATGGCCAGCCCGGCCTATCTGCAGGAGCACGGCGTACCGCTCAGCGTCGCTGATATGGTGGATAAGCACCGTCTGCTGGGCTTCTGCAATCTGGATCAGCATAACATCTGGCCGGTATGGCGTTCGGAAGGGGAGTTTTTGCAGATTAAACCGACGGTGATGGCCTCAAGCGGTGAGACGCTGCGTCAGCTGGCGGTTAACGGCATGGGCATTGCGCGGGTGTCGGACTTTCTCAGCCGGGAGGATGTCGCCTCCGGCAGGCTGGTGCCGGTGCTGGAGGCGGAGACGCGGGAGATGTTTCACCCGATCCATGCGGTGTACTACCGCAACAGCACGCTGGCCGTGCGGATCCGCTGCTTCCTGGACTATCTCAGCGAGCAGTTTGCCAGCAAGACCCTGCTGTAAAAAGGGCGAACCAAACAGAAGGTCTGCCCCTGCATGGCAAGGTGATAACCGCCAGGGGCCGACCTTTTACCGGTCAGCCCGCCGGCCTTTATCGTGCCGGTTCCAGTACAAAGATTTTCACATCGACCACATCGTCTTTGATGGCGGTGCGATGCCGTTCCATATGGTCAGCCTGCTGGTGCTGCTCCAGATGTCGCAGTGAATCCCAGTGCTCCACCATAAAAATGGAATCAGGGGAGTGCTGCTTCCAGGGCACCTGGGCTTTGTGGTCAATCAATGCCTGGTAACTACCGCAGCCTTCTTCATCCAGCACGGTGGGGGTCAGACGCTCAATAGCGTGTAAAACGGCAGTACGTCGGCCTGGCTTGATACAGATTTCAGCGATTACGGTCAGCATACTGTTTCCTTTTTACCGGGGAACCCAATGGGTGAGTGTCCAGTTAAGCAAAAATCGCGCTCAGATGAGTCCGATAGCGTGCGATATCGCCTGCAATATCCGGCTGTTTGATCACATCGTTACAGATAAAGGTTGGCAGACCGTCCATACCGAGGAACTGGTTGGCCTTGTGGAAGTGCAGATAGACACCGTCTACGCCCACGCCTTCAAAGAACTGTTCCGGGTCGGTAAACGCCTGGAGCGGCGCATTCCAGGTCAGGGACAGCATATAGGTTTTGCCCTGCAGCAGGCCACCGGAACCATATTTTTTCGCCGCATCGGAGCGGGTACGGCCATCGCTGGCGTACAGTTTACCGTGGCCCTCGGTGAAGACCTCGTCGATATATTTTTTCAGCGTCCACGGCTCGCCCATCCACCAGCCCGGCATTTGATAAATAACGGTATCGGCGGCAAGATATTTGTCGATTTCATCGGCGACCACGTAACCGTCGTCCAGCACGGTGACATCGACCTGATGCCCGGCATCGCGCAGGAAGCTCGCTGCGACCTGGGTCAGAGTATGGTTCAGTTCACCTTTTGAGTGGGCGAAGGCTTTACCGGCATCAATAATTAAAATCTGGCTCATGATTTTTTCTCAACAGTGTGCAATACCGGAGAGTGTATCCGACGTCGGCTGTGAGAAAAATGGGGTGCTAATCACAATACTATTGCGTTTTAAGCAACAATACGCGGCACTGATAATAACAATGAGAGAACTATGATGATGAAAATCGGGGCTGTGGCCCTCCTGCTGGTCGCGGGCAGCGCCAGCGCGCAGTCACATCTTGACCGTGCCATGCAAAGCAAAACCCTGGTGGTCTGCACCACCGGAGATTATAAGCCCTATACCTATCTGCGTCAGGACGGCAGCTATGAGGGGATTGATATCTCCCTGGTGCAGTCGCTGGCAAAAAGTCTGGGGGCGGAGGTGAAGTGGGTGCCGACCACCTGGAAAACCCTGACGCCTGATTTTATCGGCAAGCAGTGCGACGTAGCCCTGGGGGGCGTTTCAGTGACGCTGAAACGCCAGCAGACGGCATGGTTCGCCAACCCGCTGGATACCGATGGCAAAATTCCCCTGGTGCGCTGCGCGGATAAGAAGAAATACCGTACGGTGGAACAGATGAACAAACCATCGGTACGTCTGATTGAACCGGCGGGGGGAACCAATGAGGCCTTCGTCCACGCGTACCTGCCGAAAGCAAACCTGACGTTGTTTCACGATAACGTGACGATTTTCCAGCAGCTGGTGGACAAAAAAGCGGACGTGATGATCACCGACGCCTCTGAAGCGCTGTATCAACAGAAGCGCTATCCGTCGCTCTGTGCCATTAACCCGGATAAGCCGCTGCAGTACGGGGAAAAGGCCTGGATGCTGCCACGCGATGACATCAGCTGGAAAATGTACGTTGATCAGTGGCTGCACCTGAGTAAAGCCACCGGTGAATACCAGCAGATTGTGCAGCAGTGGTTAGCGGGGAAATAACGGCAGGCCAGGGCCAGGTCAAGTTAAAGGGGCGGCGGCGACTGGCCGCCCCTTGTCGCTCCACCCGCGCAGCGGGAAAGCGAAACCCCCTTAACCTTAAGGCCTGGCCCTGGACCTTAAAACAGTGGCCCAAACCAAAGACCTACCCTAACGATATAAATCCGCTTTACCCGTCGATCCAAACAGGGACATTTTATAGGCGATCACCGCTTTTGCCGCCTTGATCGGCTCCGGATAGATGGCATTCGGATCCCACCAGGCTTCGCGGATGAGGATCTCACGCGTTTTGGCGAAATAGGCATATTTCATATCACTGGAAATATTGATCTTACCCACGCCCAGCGTCACGGATTCTGCTATCTCCGCATCCGGGTTGGCCGATCCGCCGTGCAGCACCAGCGGGATCGACACGCGCTGTGAGATCTCGCGCAGGATATGCATTTGCAGCTCCGGCTTCATATCTTTTGGATAAATGCCGTGTGCGGTGCCGATGGCGACCGCCAGCGTATCCACGCCAGTCCGGGCGACAAAATCCTCAGCCTGATCGGGATCGGTATAAATGACCTTACTGACCCCGCCCTCCACTGACGTGCCGGTATCACCAATGGTGCCCAGCTCGCCTTCCACCGAGATCCCCACCGCATGGGCCAGCTTCACCACTTCCTTCGTCAGCGCCACATTCTCTTCATACGGCAGCAGCGATCCATCAATCATCACGGAGGTAAACCCGCACTGAATGGCACGCTGGACGTGCTCAACCGATGCGCCGTGATCAAGGTGGATAACAAAAGGAATACGGCTGCGCAGGGTACGCTCACGCACATAGCCGAAGAACTCATCGGTCACGAACTCCAGTTCACTGGGGTGGATGGAGATGATCGCCGGGCTGTTACTGGCTTCCGCCTGTTCGACGACGGCGCGGATAAAGCAGCTGTCGGCCACGTTAAAGGCACCAATGGCGAAGCGATTTTCACGGGTTGGTTTTAACAGTTCGTGCATAGACATCAACATGGTTGTACTCCTTAAGAGTCAGATTTTGGGCAAGACTTTCCTGCATCAGTGAAGGTCACTGACGGAATGCAGGGTGAACGGAATCGGATCAGGCGTTAGGCTTTACCCACGGCGCCAGACCAGTTGAGATACTCAGTAACCACTTCGCGACAGGCAGATTCCATCACCGCCATCAGATCGGGGAGCTCCGCCTGAGGGTGCTGTTTTAGGGCCTGTTGCAGTGCGCTTTTTCCGGCTTCAAACACCGCCGCACCAACGTTAATCTTTGCCACACCGTGCTGGCTGACGCGGCGAATATCCCCGGCCTGGGTGCCGCTGCCGCCATGCAGGGCCAGCGGTAGCGTTGAGGCGCAGTGCAGCGCCTCCAGTCGGGTAAAATCAATCTTCGGGGTCACGCCCGCAGGGTAAAGACCGTGAGCGGTACCGACCGACACGGCCAGCAGGTCAATGCCAGTTTGCGTGATAAACGGCACCACATCGGCCACCCGGGTCATCTTGACGCTGGCATCCTGCAGGTCATAGACCGGTGCATCAGCAATATGGCCCAGCTCACCCTCCACGCAAACCCCGGCGGTGTGCGCCATCTGCACCACCTGCTGAGTCTGGCGGATGTTCTCCTCCAGCGGAAAAGCGGAGGCGTCAATCATCAGACCGGTGAATCCGGCGCGAAAGCACTGACCAATCAGGCTAAAGTCGCGGCCGTGATCAAGACTGAGGGCTACCGGCACGCTGGCCTGCTCTGCCAGCGCCCTGACCAGCGGCAGCGCGACCGCCGGTGGGAAGTGTTCGCAGTGCCCCTGATAGATATTCAGGATAATCGGGGCGCGCTGTGCACTGGCGGCGTGAATGGCCGCACGCGCGCTTTCCAGGTTGAAGCAGTTAATGGCTAACACCGCGTACTGTCGCTGAAAGGCATCGGCAATCACGGCTTTCATTGAGGCGTACATAACAACTCCTTATTCCAGAGTGAATTTAATGTCTTCGTCGCGCAGGCTGCCATCATCGACGTCGTTGAACTCTTCATCGGCTTCTGTCACGCGCTTTTTAATCAGCGACAACATCACGCCGCAGATAACAGTGCCAATTCCCAGCGCCAGGCAGAACATCACGGGCTTAGTGAACAGCGGGACGACAAACATGCCACCGTGCGGCACCGGTGCCTCAACGCCCCAGACCATAATCAACCCGCCAGCAATGGCCGACGCCACGACACAGCTGCCGACCACGCGAAACAGGTCGCGTGCCGCAATCGGGATCACCCCTTCGGTGATCATGCAAAGCCCCATCGGAAAGGCCGCCTTCAGCGCCTCTTTTTCGGCGCGAGTGTACTTGTTGCGCGTCAGCAGGAAGGAGAGGGTGATACCAAACGGAGGGATCATCGAACCGACAAACTTCACGGCTTCCGGGCCGTAAATACCATCGACCAGCATGCCGTCAGCGAACAGCGACATGGTTTTATTGACCGGCCCCCCAAAGTCAAAAGTGGCCATGGCGCCAAGGATCGCCCCCATCAGAAACTTCGATCCGCCCTGCATCGACTCCAGCAGATGGATCAGCGCTTTCTGTAGCCAGACGATCGGCTGACCAATAAAGGTCATCATCAGTAGCCCGGCAATGACCGTGCTCAGCACCGGCAGGATCATCACTGGCATCAGTCCCTGCATCGACGCGGGAAGTTTGATGCTGCGCTTAAGGACAAGCACGGTGTAGCCCACCAGGAAGCCGCCCAGAATACCGCCGATAAACCCGGTGCCAATCTGCCCGCAGATAAAACCGACGATCAGGCCCGGTGCAAAACCCGGGCGGTCGGCAACCGACCATGCGATAGCGGCGGAGATCAGCGGGACGATCAGGCCCATTCCCCAGCCGCCGATCTGATTCAGCATCCATGCGACGGTCCCGGTCTGTTTACCGACGTCGGGGCCGCCGATCACCTGACCGAGCGCAATGCAGATCCCGGCGGCGACGATCAGCGGGATCATCCATGAGATCCCGGTCAACAGATGTCCCTTAATCTCTTGTCCCAGTTTTTTAGATTGACTGTTCATGGTGATCTCCCCTCAGAGTGGTCAGGCGCGTGCGAGCGAATCGGCCACTTTTTCAAGGAATTTCACCGGGGACTTAATCACAACATCGGTTTTTACCCGTACCACCGGTTTACCCTTAAAACGTTCCTCGCCGTTGATTTTGATATCCACCGCCAGGATCACCACGTCAGCGGCAGCGATATCTGCCGCACTCAGGGGATTCTCGGTACCGATGGTGCCCTGGGTTTCGACCAGGATGTCGAAGTGGAGCGCCTTCGCGCCTTTAATCAGTTTTTCTCGCGCGATATAGGTATGCGCGATGCCTGCCGTGCAGGCGGCCACACAAACAATTTTCATGGTATGCCTCGTCTTCAGGGTTAACAGAGGTCTGTTTCCGCGTACTGGCTGAACAGTTCGATAATGCTGTCGGCATCCTGCTCTTGTAACAGTTGGGCTATCACGTCATCATCGGCCAGGGCACAGGCCACCTGAGACAGAAGGCGAATATGGGTGGTATTTTGATCTTCCATGCGCACCGCAAATAAAATAATGCAGCGTACTTCGCTGCCATCGAGCGTTTCCCACGGGATATCGGTGCGGGTGCGGCCAATAGCCAGTGTGGTCTGTTTTACCGCCAGTGATTTACCGTGCGGAATGGCAATATGATTCTCAAACCCGGTTGAACCTTCCGCTTCACGCAGCCAGACGTCGTGCATAAAATCCTCTTTCGAGGTCAGGGCACCGTCCTCATACAGCAAATCAGTCAGTTCGCGGATCGCTTCGTCTTTACTGCTGGCGTTCATGTTTAATTTGACGCGCCGGGCGCTGAGAATCTTAGTGATATCCATCGGCAAACCTCTTAAATACAAGTTGAAAAGACGTGTTCTGACACCTTGATACGATCGGTTGCCTGCAGTAATTTGCTGGCAATGACCTTCTCGGTGACGCGCTTAATATCGTCATCGTTAAAAAAAGCCGATACGTACACCACGGGCAGCGGCTGCTCGGCCAGATGAATGGTTGAGATGATCAGCTCAATATCCTGCTGCTGGCAAAACGGGATCATTGTGCTGGCCGATACCACGCCAGCGACCACCCAGTCAGGGAACGCACGCAGAATGCGGCTTTTCAGCAGATGCGAAGTGCCAACACCGCTGGAACACACGATCAGGATGCGTTTATGGGCAATCTGCCGCTCCAGCGCAGCCTGAAAATGCACGGTCAGATAGCCAATCTCATCATCCGCAATCTCCGGTAACTGAAAGCGCTGGCACAGTTGCAGCACGGCGTGTCCGGTGAGCTGATAAATATCGCCCAGTTCCTGTTTAATATCCTCCAGCAGCGGATTGCGGATGCGAATATGGTATTTCAGCCGGTTAAGAAGGGGTTTAATATGAATCAACAGGCCTTCATGTAGCAGACGGTCGTCCTTGAGATTGATATTAATCACCTCAGAAAAAGTTGCGATTAAATCCAGCGTTAAATGACGTGATTCACTATTGGACAGTTGACAGTACAGCGGCGGATTGGCGGAATTTTCTTCAACCACAATGCCAGATGAAATAATATATTGGTAAACAAACCACACTTCATCGCACGGTAATGTATTGTTAATTCTTTTTTCAACCTGGTCGACCATTCCCTGTGCAATATTAAAAACGATTTCATCGGCTTTCTGATTAATGTTTTCTTCGCTAAGAATAAGTGGGTTCCCCAGTGCCATTCGGTGCATCATGATTAATATATGCGTAAAGAGATTAATATAATAAGGTTCCCCTAATGGATACGTTAACTGCTGTTCCATCTGCTGTAAAAGCTGCTGAACAAAAAGCACATCCTCTTCACCAAAATAGTGCGTCAGCGCTTTATAGCTGCCGGGATCAAGGCGTGAAGGGTTAACTGCTCCGGGTTCCTGAAAATTCATCACATCATTAATCAGCGAGGCCATGGCCTGGCGGATATGGTTTTCACTGCCTTCGATATGTGTTCCGCTCTGGCCACGTACCAGCGTCAGGCCAAGCGGGGCTATCCAGCTTTCAATGATTTTCAGATCGTTAACAATAGAGGCGCTACTGATAAAGTAGCGCTCTGACAGCTTACTGATCGACGTTTCCCGCGGTGTGTCGCTCAGAAGCTGCGAGGCAATTTTTACCCGCCGTGAATTATTCACCAGCGCCTCTGCGCTCCCTTCCTCTGGCGTAATCAGTTGCTCTAACAGCATTAAACGCTGACTATCGTCGACAATCAGCATAATACCAATGCCTGTCTTTTTATCAGTCGTGATATTCCACTCGGTTAATAATGTTTCGATAAACTGGATATCCCGATGTACCGTTTTTTCTGACACGGCCAGCCAGCTGGCCATATTTTTAACCGGGACATGTTCCTGATGTTGCAGCAGATACTTCAGCAATTTATGTTGTCGTGAGGTAAGTAGTTGCATCAGATCACCCTTAAGTTTTATTTATTTATCATTCCGGGTTGGATTTATCTTGTGCTGACTGAATGAGAGTAAATCTAGTTGCTGCCAGGCCAGCGGGCAATACTAAAGCTTGTCCCTTTGTGGGACAAAATTAAAACGACGTGGCGAGGTGAAATTATTTGAGAGGAAGATCACATTAACCTGGAGGAAAATAAATGTGATCCTGTTCTCATATTATTACCTTTATTCCTTCTGCTGCTCAACGCGTAATTTCGGCGCGAGCCCGTCACCCTTCGTTGCCTGCAGCCGGGCTTAACCGTTGATCCCTGTGACAGACCCTTATCAGATAAGGTACTATCCTCGCCAAACCTACCGCTGTGTGCCGCTGGCCCTTAACGCGCCGCGATGTGAGGAAGAGAGAACAATGACTGATCTGACGCAGGATGGTGCAGAGCGCCTTGCCCTGCATACCTTTACCGAGAATGCGTACCTTAACTATTCCATGTACGTCATCATGGATCGTGCGCTTCCTTATATTGGCGATGGCCTGAAGCCGGTTCAGCGCCGCATTGTGTATGCAATGTCGGAACTGGGGCTGAGCAACAACGCTAAGTTCAAAAAATCGGCCCGTACCGTCGGTGACGTGCTGGGTAAATACCATCCGCACGGCGACAGCGCCTGCTATGAAGCCATGGTGCTGATGGCACAGCCGTTCTCCTATCGTTACCCGCTGGTCGATGGCCAGGGGAACTGGGGGGCACCGGACGATCCAAAATCCTTCGCCGCGATGCGTTATACCGAGTCACGCCTGTCGAAGTATGCTGAAGTCCTGCTGGGAGAGCTCGGTCAGGGCACCGTCGATTATGTCCCTAACTTCGACGGCACGATGCAGGAACCGTCAATGCTGCCGGCGCGCCTGCCGAATATTCTGCTCAACGGCACCACCGGTATTGCCGTGGGGATGGCGACCGATATTCCACCGCATAACCTGCGCGAAGTCGCGAAAGCCGCCATTGCGCTGATCGACAGCCCGAAAACTACGCTTGATGAGCTGCTGGATATCGTTCAGGGGCCGGATTATCCGACAGAAGCGGAGATCATTACGCCGCGCAACGAAATCCGCAAAATTTACCAGAGCGGTCGTGGTTCGGTGCGGATGCGCGCGGTGTGGAAGAAAGAAGACGGTGACGTGGTGATCACTGCGCTGCCTCACCAGGTATCCGGGGCACGCGTGCTGGAGCAGATCGCTGCCCAGATGCGCAATAAAAAGCTGCCGATGGTGGAAGACCTGCGCGATGAATCCAACCACGAAAATCCGACGCGCCTCGTGATTGTGCCGCGCTCCAATCGTGTGGATATGGAACAGGTAATGAATCATCTGTTTGCCACCACCGATCTGGAACGCAGCTACCGCATTAACCTGAACATGATTGGCCTTGATAATCGCCCGGCAGTAAAAAACCTGCTGGAGATCCTCAGCGAGTGGCTGGTGTTCCGCCGTGATACGGTGCGTCGCCGCCTGAACTTCCGTCTGGATAAGGTGCAGAAGCGCCTGCATATCCTCGGCGGATTGCTGGTGGCGTTCCTCAATATTGACGAAGTGATCCATATCATCCGCTCTGAAGATGAGCCGAAGCCGGTGCTGATGTCGCGTTTCGACCTCTCTGAAACCCAGGCTGAAGCCATCCTCGAGCTGAAACTCCGCCATCTCGCCAAACTGGAAGAGATGAAAATTCGCGGTGAGCAGGATGAACTGGAAAAAGAGCGGGCGTATCTGGAAGGGCTGCTGGCCTCTGAGCGCAAAATGAATACGCTGCTGAAAAAAGAGCTGCAGGCTGACAGCGATGCTTACGGGGATGACCGCCGTTCTCCGCTGCGCGAACGCGAAGAAGCGAAAGCGATCAGTGAAAGCGAGCTGGTGCCGTCCGAGCCGGTGACTATCGTGCTGTCACAGAGTGGCTGGGTGCGCAGTGCCAAGGGACATGATATCGACCCGGCAGGCCTCAGCTACAAAGCCGGGGACAGCTTCCGTGCCGCCGCGCGCGGCAAGAGCAACCAGCCGGTGGCCTTTATTGACTCGACCGGGCGCAGCTATGCGCTGGACCCGATCACCCTGCCATCGGCACGCGGTCAGGGTGAACCGCTGACGGGCAAACTGACGCCACCGCCTGGCGCGGTGATCGAACAGGTGCTGATGGAGGAGGAGGATCAAAAACTGCTGATGGCCTCTGATGCCGGCTATGGTTTTGTCTGCACCTTCAGCGATCTGATTTCCCGTAACCGTGCCGGTAAAGCGCTGCTGACGCTGCCTGCCAACGCCAGAGTGATGACCCCGATGGCGATCCACAGCAACGACGACCTGCTGCTGGCGATCACCAGCGCCGGGCGGATGCTGATGTTCCCGGTGGGCGATTTGCCGCAGCTGTCTAAAGGCAAGGGCAATAAGATTGTCTCGATTCCGTCGGCCCAGGCGGCCTCCGGTGAGGATAAGCTGGCCTGGCTCCTGCTGCTGACGCCGCAAAGTGACATTACGCTGCACGTCGGTAAGCGTAAACTGACGCTGAAAGCGGCCGATCTGCAGAAGTTCCGCGCCGAACGTGGCCGTCGCGGCACGCTGCTGCCGCGTGGCCTGCAGCGCATTGACCGGGTGGATGTCGATGGCCCGGCCCGTCCAGCCCCTGTGGATGACAGCGAAGAGTAATGCGCTCTGCCCGCCTGCGTATCACGGATACGCAGGCGGATGTGCTGTCAGAAAAAATAGAATAAGCTCAGGCGCGCCTGGCGCTGCCTGGCGCGATACCTGCAAGTGATAATGAGGTTGTTATGCTCGCTATTTTACGTCTTATGATCGTCGTGATTTATTCAATACTGTTATGTGTCTTTGGCTGTATTTACTGTTTGTTCAGTCCGCGCGATCCCCGCCACGTTGCCACGTTTGGCCACCTTTTCGGGCGTCTGGCTCCGGTGTTTGGCCTGAAAGTTGAGTTGCGGAAACCCGTCGGCGCAGAAGACTATCCCAACGCGATCTATATCTGTAACCACCAGAACAATTACGACATGATCACCGCGGCCAAAATGGTGCAGCCCACGACAGTGACCGTGGGTAAACGCAGTCTGCTGTGGGTCCCGTTCTTTGGTCTGCTCTACTGGCTCACCGGTAACCTGCTGATTGACCGGGATAACCGTGCTAAAGCACACGGCACTATCGGTGAACTGGTGGATCAGTTTAAACGTAAGCGGATCTCTTTCCTGATGTTCCCGGAAGGGACGCGCAGCCGGGGCCGTGGTCTGCTGCCGTTTAAAACCGGTGCCTTCCATGCGGCAGTGGCGGCGGGTGTGCCGATTATTCCGGTGGTGGTGTCAAATACGCACGGTAAAATTAAACTGAACCGCCTGAAAAATGGACTGGCGATTGTGGAAATGCTGCCGCCGGTTGACACGCAGGCCTTTGCCGAGCAGTCCGTGCGCAAGCTGGCCACCCACTGTCGCGAACTGATGTCAGCAAAGCTGGATGAGTTAAATGCTGAAGTTGCCGCACGGGAAGCGTCAGGTAAGCTATAAATTAAGCAGTGGCCGTGACGACGGCGATGTCGTTTGTATTTTGACGGCAGCACATCTCGCGGATACACAGCCCGCGCATAATGATAAAAATGGAATACGGTCGCTGTGGCGGCCGGTTTTGACTTACGGAGAGGGTATGTCCTTCAGTCGACGTCAGTTTATTCAAGCCTCGGGTATTGCCCTTTGTGCCACTGCTGTTCCTTTCAGCGCCCGCGCTGCCGGGCAGGCCAGCGCGCTACCCGTTCCTCCTTTAATTGAATCACGTCGCGGACAGCCGCTGTTCCTGACGCTGCAGCGCAGCCACTGGTCTTTTAACGGCAGTAATAAAGTGCCGGTATGGGGCATTAACGGCCACTATCTTGGCCCGACGGTGCGCGTATGGAATGGCGACGACGTGAAGCTGATCTACAGCAACCGCCTGAATGAACCCGTCTCCATGACGGTGAGCGGTCTTCAGGTGCCCGGCGTGCTGATGGGCGGCGCAGCGCGCATGATGTCGCCAGGGGTAGACTGGGCACCGGTGGTGCCGATCCGTCAGTCAGCGGCCACCTGCTGGTATCATGCCAATACCCCGAATCGCATGGCGCCCCACGTTTACAACGGGCTGGCGGGCATGTGGCTGGTGGAAGATGAGATCAGCAAATCCCTGCCCATCCCTAACCATTACGGGGTGGATGATTTTCCGCTGATTATTCAGGATAAACGGCTGGATAATTTTGGCGCAGCGGAATATGACCCGCCGGGCAGCGGTGGGTTTGTGGGGGACACGCTGCTGGTCAACGGCGTGCAGAATCCGTATCTGGAAGTCTCCCGCGGCTGGGTACGCCTGCGCCTGCTCAATGCTTCAAACGCGCGCCGCTATCAGCTGAGGATGAGCGACAGCCGGCCGTTCAATGTCATTGCCAGCGATCAGGGTTTTCTGCCTGCACCGGTGGCGGTAGAGCAGCTGTCGCTGGCACCGGGTGAACGGCGCGAAATCCTCGTGGATATGTCTCAGGGCGATGAAGTGTCGATTACGGCCGGCGAGGCCGCCGGCATTGTTGACCGCCTGCGCGGCTTCTTTGAACCGTCCTCTATCCTCACCTCGACGCTGATCCTGACGCTGCGTCCCACCGGCTTGCTGCCGCTGGTGACCGACAATCTGCCGATGCGGTTGCTGGCAGATCAGGTGATTGAGGGAGCCGTCAGCCGCACGCGTGAGTTCCGCTTAGGCGACTCAATGCCGGGCATCAACGGTGCGCTGTGGGATATGAACAGGATTGATGTGCAGGCGCAGCAGGGGAGCTTTGAGCGCTGGATTATTCACGCCGACCTGCCGCAGTCATTCCATATTCAGGGGGTGATGTTCCTGATTAAAAGCGTGAACGGGGCACAACCCATGGCGGAAGATCGCGGCTGGAAAGATACACTGTGGGTGGACGGTGACGTGGAGCTGTTCGTGTCCTTTACCCAGGCCTCGTCCGAGCATTTCCCGTTTACCTATTACAGCCAGACGCTGGAACTGGCCGATCGCGGGACGGCGGGGCAGCTGGCGGTGAGCCCGTCACCGCAGCCTATGGGTTAAGGCGCTGCGGTGACGGGCTCAGCATTGCCGTCGGGCGTGCCGCAGCGGGGAAAATGAGGACGACCTGTTTTCCGTCGTCCCACGCGCGGCCTCCGCTTAATTCAGCTCATCCGGGTCCGGCCCCAGGCGGTTCCCCTCATCCAGTGCTGCAATCTCACTGATTTCCGTTTTTTGCAGGCGGAAGTCGAACACCTTAAAGTTCTCTTCAATGCGCGAAGGCGTGACCGATTTCGGGATCACCACCAGACCACTGTCCAGGTGCCAGCGGATCACAATCTGAGCCGGCGTTTTATCATATTTCTTCGCCAGCTGTTTGATCACGTCTTTGTCGAAAACGCCTTTGCCGCCCTGGGCCAGCGGGCTCCAGGATTCGGTCTGGATCTGATGCAGGGCATTCCAGGCGTGCAGCGTGCGCTGTTGCAGCATCGGGTGCAGCTCCACCTGGTTGATCACCGGGCTGACGCCGGTTTCATCCAGCAGGCGCTTCAGGTGCGGCTCGTTGAAGTTACAGACGCCGATGCTTTTCGTCAGCCCCTGCTTTTGCAGTTCAATCATCGCTTTCCACGCTTCAACAAAGTTGTCCTTTGCCGGGCAGGGCCAGTGCATCAGATAGAGATCGACGCTGTCGAGCTGCAGTTTCTTCAGGCTGGTTTCCAGTGCCTGAGGCGCGTTAAGCTGATCGTCATTCCACAGCTTGGTGGTCACGAAGATATCCTCGCGTGCCACGTCCGTTTCCTGTAATGCCTGGCCGATACCCTCTTCGTTCTTATAGATGGCGGCGGTATCAATGGAGCGATAACCGACGGAGAGTGCTTTCACGGCGGCGGCGCGGGCCTCATCAATACTGGCCTGCCAGACACCCAGGCCAAGCTGGGGCATCATATTGCCATCGTGCAGTTTAATAATCGGTTGATCTGCCATGTTATCTCCTTATCAGCGTGTGAACCGGTGCACGGGCACCGGTTAATGACTCTAAGTCTAGTTGATACACAGGACTCGGGGAGGGATTAACGGGCATCCAGATAAATCTGACGGCTGACCTCAGGGGAAATATCCTGATGTTCACCCAGTGCGGTCAGGCCTTTTTCCTCCAGCTTTTTCAGCAGCTGCGGGATTGAAGAACCGTCGAGCTGATAGTCCCTGAAGCGCGTCGGTACGCCCATCTGCTCAAAGAAATTGCGGGTGGCGGCGATGGCGGCATCGATGCGCTCTTCATCGTTGCCGTCGTTTATCCCCCAGACGCGGGCGGCGTACTGCAGCAGCTTCTTACGTTTGGTCGCGCGCTGAATATTCATCAGCGAGGGCAGGACGATCGCCAGCGTTTGGGCGTGATCCAGCCCATGTAACGCCGTGATTTCGTGGCCCAGCATATGCGTGGCCCAGTCCTGCGGCACGCCGGCCCCGATCAGACCGTTCAGCGCCAGGGTCGCGCTCCACATGACGTTGGCGCGGACGTCGTAATTTTCCGGTTCGGCCAGTGCTTTCGGGCCTTCCCCGATCAAGGTCAGCAGCAGACCTTCGGCAAAACGATCCTGCACGCAGGCCTCGACCGGATACGTCAGGTACTGTTCAATCGTATGCACAAACGCATCCACTACGCCGTTGGCGATCTGGCGCGGCGGCAGGCTGTAGGTATAAACCGGATCCAGCACGGCAAAGCGCGGGAAAACATGATGGCTGCGGAAGGCCTGCTTATCCTGAGTGGCACGGCGGGTGATCACCGCACTGCGGTTAGACTCTGAACCGGTGGCAGGCAGCGTCAGCACGGAGCCGATCGGCAGTGCCTGCTGGATGTCTGTGCCACCTGTTTGCAGAATATGCCACGGGTCCTGCGGATAAAACGCGGCGGCGGCGATAAACTTGGTGCCGTCGAGCACGGATCCTCCACCGACGGCCAGCAGGAAGGTGATCTTTTCACGCTTCACCACCTCAACCGCCTGCATCAGCGTTTCAAAACTGGGGTTAGGCTCAATACCGCCGAACGCCTGGACGTCGAAGCCCTCGAGGGCGTGATACACCTGCGCCATCACGCCGTTGTTTTTCACGCTGCCACCGCCGAAGGTGACAAGCACTCTGCTGCCCGCCGGAATTTCAGCAGCCAGATGGGCGATCTGCCCCTGGCCGAACAGAATACGGGTCGGGGTATGCAGAACAAAATTATTCATCACGGGCAATCCTGTTGAAAGGGGTATCGGCTGGATCCGGCGTTCAATTGTCGCCAGCGGCCGGGCATGGCTCAATGCTCATTTCTGCCTGTTTCTTGCCTGATCCTCCAAAGGGGTGGAGAAATACCGGAACCAGGGCGATGATACGCCCGGGTTTCATTCTGCAGGCGGGAATCAAAATGGATAGACAGGCAATCTGCGCCCGGCTGGCGCAACAGGTCATCAGTCTGGTGACCGGCGATAAACATCAGGTGGCTCCGGTGCCGGGGATCTCCCTCATACACGCTGACCGTTACTGGGCACGCCAGCCGGTGATGTATCAGCCGGCCATTGTGATCCTGTTTCAGGGGCAGAAAACCGGCTATCTCGGCAACAGCGTATTTCAGTATGACGCCACCAAGTATCTGATGCTTACCGTGCCGCTGCCGTTTGAGTGTGAAACCTTCGCCACGCCGGAACAGCCGCTGGCGGGACTGTCGCTGCGCGTCGATGCGCTGAAGCTGCAGGATCTGCTGATTGATATCGGGGACGACGACGGCTTTCGTCCAGAGCCGCAAACGCGGGGTATTCACTCGGCGCTGCTGACCGAAGCGATGCTGTGCGCGACCGAACGGCTGCTGGACGTGATGCGCCATCCGCGCGATGCCCGCGTACTGGGCCCGCAGATTGTGCGTGAAATTCTCTACCACGTCCTGCAGGGGCCCTGTGGCGGCGCGCTGCTGGCGCTGGTCAGCCGGCAGACCCAGTTCAGCCAGATTGCCCGTGCGCTGCGCCGCATTGAGCACCACTTTACCGACAATCTCAGCGTTGACCTGCTGGCGGCCGAAGCCAATATGAGCGTCTCGGCGTTTCACCATAACTTTAAAGCGGTGACCAGTACGTCACCACTGCAGTATCTGAAAAGCTATCGCCTGCATCAGGCGCGCATGATGATGTTGCAGGAAGGAATGAAGGCCAGCGTCGCGGCCATCCGGGTCGGCTATGAAAGCCCGTCGCAATTTTCACGCGAATTTAAACGCTACTTTGGCGTCACGCCAGGCGAAGAGATGTCCCGGATGCGTCAGGTGGGGTAGGTGACGATCCGCCTGGGGGCATTATATCAACGGTTTAGCGGGAAAAAAATTAACAACACGTTGATAATTAGTAAGAAAATCTAAATAAAATAATGTATTGAGAAGATACTTAAAAAGCCATATATTGGCCGCGTTTTATGCACGGCCCACTTATTACTTAATTCAATTAATTCAACTGCGGCGTTAAACACACCCCCGGTTGTAGGAGAGATATGATGACGGATAAAGTCCGTATTGATACTTTAGATGCCAAATCTTTTGATGGAAACAATGAGACCTATTTAGCCAGACAGGCTGAGTTTGAATCTAATGTAAGGAGCTATCCCCGTAAATTGCCGTTTGCAATTGCGAAAGCTCAGGGTGTTTGGATCACTGATGTTGAAAATAATCACTATCTTGACTGCCTTGCCGGCGCGGGAACGCTGGCGCTTGGACATAACCATCCGGACGTTTTACAGAGCATCCAGAATGTCATTACCAGCGGCTTGCCGTTACATACTCTAGACCTGACAACGCCGTTAAAAGACCAGTTCTCTGAATACCTGCTGTCCTTACTGCCAGGTCAGGGGAAAGAGTACTGCCTGCAGTTCACCGGCCCATCCGGTGCTGATGCGGTTGAAGCCGCGCTGAAGCTGGCGAAAAAAGTGACCGGCCGCGCCGGTGTGATCAGCTTCTCCGGTGGTTACCACGGCATGACCCACGGCGCGCTGTCCGTGACCGGTAACCTGTCACCAAAAGAAGCGGTCGATGGCATGATGCCGGAAGTGCAGTTTATGCCTTATCCGCACCAGTACCGTTGCCCGCTGGGGATTGGCGGTGAAGCCGGTGTTAAAGCGCTGACCTACTACTTCGATAACCTGATCAACGACGTTGAGAGCGGCGTGCGCAAGCCTGCGGCCGTGATCCTGGAAGCCGTACAGGGCGAGGGCGGGGTGAACCCGGCACCGACCGAGTGGCTGCAGCGTATCCGTAAGGTCACTCAGGAACACGGTATTCTGCTGATCATTGATGAAGTCCAGGCCGGTTTCTGCCGTACCGGTAAACAGTTCGCCTTTGAACACGCGGGCATTGAACCGGACATCATTGTGATGTCAAAAGCCGTCGGCGGCGGTCTGCCTCTGGCCGTGCTGGGCATCAAAAAGCAGTTCGATGCCTGGTCTCCTGGCCACCATACCGGGACCTTCCGCGGCAACCAGCTGGCGATGGCCACCGGCCTGACCACGCTGAAAATCCTGAAAGACAATAACGTGGCGGCGAAAGTGGCAGAGCAGGGCGAGTGGCTGAAAGGCAAACTGGCTGAACTGCAGAAGCGCTATCCGGTGATTGGCCACGTTCGCGGTCTGGGCCTGATGATCGGTATTGAGCTGGTTAAGCCACAGGAAGCGGCGGATCATATGGGCTGCCATCCGGCCGACGGCGAGCTGTCCGCACTGCTTCAGAAGAAATGCTTCGAAAACGGTCTGATCCTGGAGCGTGGTGGTCGTCACGGCTGTGTGCTGCGTCTGCTGCCGTCCCTGTTGATCACCAATGAAGAGCTGGGTGTTTTCCTGGACAAATTCGAACACGCCCTGCTGTCTGCTGGCGTCAAACCTGTATAACTGGAGTAAGTGATGTCCCGGTTAAACCCGATTCTGGCCGCGTCAGCGCAAAGCACGGATGCGTATCAGCAAGCGATTAAACAGACCAGCGAAGCCGTGGTGCAGTGGCTGCAACAGCCTGAAATGTATCAGGGAAAAAGCGTGGCTGAACTGCGTGAGCGCATCCAGCTGGACTTCACCTCTCAGGGCCTGGGTAACCAGGCCGCGATTGAGCGTGCGGTCGAATTTTTCTTAAAAGACAGCCTGTCGGTTCATCACCCACAGTGCGTCGCCCACCTGCACTGCCCGAGTCTGGTGGTCAGCCAGGCGGCGGAAGTGCTGATTAACGCCACTAACCAGAGTATGGACTCCTGGGATCAGAGCCCGTCGGCTACCATTATTGAGGTGAAGCTGATCGAATGGCTGCGCACGCAGGTAGGCTACCAGCCGGGTGATGCCGGAGTGTTCACCAGCGGTGGCACCCAGAGTAATCTGATGGGCCTGATGCTGGCGCGCGATGCCTTCTTTGCGCGCATTGGCCATTCTGTCCAGCAGGACGGGCTGCCAGGCGATCTGAGCAAGATCAAAGTGTTCTGTTCCGAAAATGCGCACTTCTCCGTGCAGAAGAATATGGCACTGATGGGACTGGGTTACCGTTCCGTTACGCTGGTGAAAACCGACCGCTTTGCACGCATGGACGTCAATGACCTGGCGGAAAAGATTGCTCAGGCACAGGCCAACGGCGAACAGATTCTGGCGATTGTGGCCACCGCAGGCACCACTGACGCGGGGGCTATTGACCCGCTGCGGGCGATTGCCAGCCTGGCGGCAGAACATCAGATCTGGGTGCATGTGGATGCGGCATGGGGCGGGGCGCTGCTGCTGTCTGAGAAATACCGCGACTACCTGGACGGCATTGAACTGGTGGACTCCGTCACGCTGGACTTCCACAAGCAGTTCTTCCAGACCATCAGCTGCGGCGCGTTCCTGTTGAAAGAGGCACGTCACTACGAGCTGATGCGCTACCAGGCGGCATACCTGAACTCCGAGTTCGATGAAGCGCAGGGCGTGCCTAACCTGGTGTCCAAATCGCTGCAAACCACCCGCCGTTTCGATGCGCTGAAGCTGTGGATGGGCCTTGAGGCGCTGGGCCAGCAGCAGTACGCTGAAATCATCGACCACGGTGTTACCCTGGCGCAGCAGGTGGCACAGTACGTCACTGAGCAGCCGTCACTGGAGTTGGTGATGGAGCCACAGCTGGCCAGCGTGCTGTTCCGCTATCGTCCGGCCTCCCTGGCTGGCGCGGATGATGCGGCTATCGCACTGCTGAATCAGAAAATTGGTGATGCGCTGCTGGATTCGGGACGGGCTAACGTGGGAGTGACAGAATCGGACGGGGTAACCTGCCTGAAGATGACGCTATTAAATCCCACCGTCACCCTGCAGGATATTCAGGTCCTGCTGGCGCTGGTGGAAACCACCGCAGAGCAGCTGTAATCCGCTGACTGACGCGGGGCGGGCACAGCGCGCTGCCCCGCGTGATATCCAGCCCGGTCATTACCGGGCTTTTTTGCCTTTTACCACCAGGGCAATACTGCCGATCAGGCCAATCGTCAGCATGATCAGCGGCAGGATCATCAGACAGGCCATCACCTGATCTTCATGACGTTTAATAAACGGCACCTGACTGATGGTGTAACCAAACCCGACCAGAATCCCTACCCACAGCACACCACTCATCCAGTTAAAGAGCTGGAACCGCCCGTTTTTCAGGCCGGAAATCCCTGCCAGCGTCGGTAATATCGTCCGCACGAAGGCCAGAAAGCGGCCAACCAGCAGCGCCATCAAACCGTGGCGATTAAACAGATTCCATGCACGCTGGTGGTACTGTGCCGGTAAATGCAGCAGCCAGCCTTTGACCAGCCGGGTGTTCCCCAGCCAGCGGCCCTGGAGATACCCCAGCCAGCACCCGAGGCTGGCGGCTGTCGTCAGGATCAGCAATGTCGGAATAAACGCCATCACGCCTTTGGCAATCATCGCTCCGGCGAGCAGCAGCAGGCTGTCACCGGGTAAAAATGCGGCAGGTAACAGGCCATTTTCCAGAAACAGTGTCAGGAACATAATGCCATAGACGATCCAAATTACGTCCGGATTGGCCAGCGCGGCAAAATCCTGATGCCAGAGCGCCTGAACAATCTCGTGTAGTACACCCATTCGTTATCCCGTTAAACCCATGACCTGTCTTTTTTAACGCTCCCCATGCCAGTCGTGATGACTGAACCGGGTCAGACGGTGCCACCTCTCGCATCGATGAGGGTGGCGATGAAAACGTTGCTGCCTAGTGTACCTGCAAAAGCGCTCCGGCACCTTGATCAAAGGCGCGAACTCATTATCCCATTGATCAATTGTTGATGTTCATCGCCCTTAGCGGTTCAGGCGTGCAAAACCAGCCGCTAAATCGTCAATCAGATCGTCAACATTTTCCAGCCCGATATGTACGCGTACCAGGGTACCGGTAAAATCAATACCGCCCGCCGGACGGATGGCGGCCAGTTCTTCCGGCTGGTTAGCCAGAATCAGCGATTCATAACCACCCCAGGAGTACGCCATACTGAAATGGCTGAAGTTATCCAGGTAGTTCGCCAGCTGAACATCACTCAGTCTTTCTTTCAGTATAAAGGAAAACAGACCGCTGCTGCCGGTGAAGTCACGCAGCCAGAATGCATGCCCTTTACACTGCGGCAGAGCAGGGTGATTCACCACGGCGACTTCTGGCCGTTCTGCCAGCCAGTGTGCAACCCGCAGGCTGCTCTCCTCGTGCTGCCGCAGGCGAACTGCCAGCGTACGCAGGCCACGGCTGGTCATATAGGCCGTATCGGCATCGGCCATCTGCCCCATCAGATAGGAGTTTTCCCGCAGCTGTTCCCAGCAGCGTTCGTTGGCGACGGCGGTGCCAATCATCGCATCCGAGTGACCAATCAGGTATTTGGTCCCGGCCTGAATGGAGATATCCACACCGAAGTCCAGCGCCCGGAAAAGGATGCCCGCGCCCCAGGTATTATCAATCATGATAATTGTCTCCGGGGCCTTACGGCGGATCGCCGCGACGATCGCCGGAACATCCTGTACTTCCATGGTGATCGACGCCGGGGACTCCAGGAATACTACGCGGGTATTGGGCTGGACGAGATCAGCGATCTCACTGCCGGTGCTGTGATCAAACCAGGTGGTGGTCACCCCCAGCTTACTGAGGATTTTGGTGCAAAAATCCTGCGTGGGCTCATACACGCTGCCGCTCATCAGCACGTTATCCCCGGCAGACACAAACGCCAGAATGGCATTGGAGACTGCCGCCGCACCGCACGGGTACAGCGCACAGCCGGCGCCGCCTTCCAGTTCGGCCATTGCCTCCTGCAGCGAGAAGTGGGTCAGGGTGCCACGGCGACCGTAGAACAGCTCACCGTCTGCCCGTCCGGCGGTGGCCCGTTTTTTATCGGCAACAGTATCAAAGACCAGCGACGAAGCACGCTGAATGACGGTATTCACCGACCCCTGGGTATAACGCTTGCCGCGTCCGGCACGAATCAGTGCCGTTTCAATTTTTTCGCTGCTCATAAAGTTCCTGTGTCATTTTCACCCTTTTTTTAACGTTAACACGGCAGCCGTCCACGCGGTATTGAGCATCAGTATAAGTGATGAAAATTCACCATCCGTGCCCGTGGGAGCGCCGCCAGTCAATAAATTGCGTAAAAAACAGCCAGAAAGTTGTAAATAGTAATGAGAACTACTATCAATTCCCGGTCTTTTTGGTATGATCTGTGAAGAATTTTTCGCTATCAACAATTAGACGTTGGAGACACAGCGTGACAAATGATTTGATGCAGATGGACCTGTCCGTCTGGGGCATGTACCAGCATGCAGACATCGTGGTTAAAGCGGTGATGATTGGCCTTTTGTTGGCATCGGTTGTCACCTGGGCCATTTTCTTCAGCAAAAGTGTTGAATTAAGCGCAGCGCGCAGGCGTCTCAAGCGTGAGCAACAGCAGCTGGCGAATGTCCGCTCGCTGGAAGAAGCCGCACAGGTCTGCGAGGGTTTCCAGGGCTACAGTCTCAGCACGCTGCTGATTAAAGAAGCGGAAAACGAGCTGGAACTGTCGGCCGGATCGGACGATAACAACGGTATCAAAGAGCGTACCGGCTTCCGCCTGGAGCGCCGTGTGGCAGCTTTCAGCCGTCACGCTGGGCGCGGTAACGGTTTTCTGGCGACGATTGGTGCCATCGCCCCGTTTGTCGGCCTGTTCGGTACGGTATGGGGCATCATGAACAGCTTCATTGGCATTGCGCAGACGCAGACCACCAACCTTGCGGTTGTCGCCCCCGGCATTGCCGAAGCGCTGCTGGCCACCGCGATTGGTCTGGTTGCCGCTATCCCTGCGGTCGTTATCTATAACGTCTTTGCCCGCACCATCGGCAGCTACAAAGCCTCGCTGGGTGATGTGGCCGCGCAGGTTCTGCTGCTGCAGAGCCGTGACCTTGACCTTGCAGCCAGTGAAAGCGCGCAGCGCGTTCAGCCAGCGCAGAAACTGCGGGTAGGTTAAGTATTATGGCCATGCGATTAAACGAAGATCTCGATAGCAACGGTGAAATGCACGAAATCAACGTCACGCCGTTTATCGACGTTATGCTGGTGCTGCTGATTATCTTTATGGTCGCCGCGCCGCTGGCCACCGTTGACGTTCGCGTCAACCTGCCGGCTTCCACCAGTTCCCCACAGCCGCGCCCGGAAAAGCCGGTTTACCTGTCTATCAAAGCGGATAACCAGCTGTTTATCGGTAACGATGCGGTGACGCAGGAGACGCTGGTGGAGACGTTAATCAGGCAGACCGAAGGCAAGAAGGACACCACCATCTTCTTCCAGGCCGATAAGACGGTTGATTATGAAACGCTAATGGGCGTCATGGATAAACTGCGCCAGGCCGGGTACCTGAAGATTGGTCTGATGGGTATGGAAACGACCGGTAAATAACACGCCATTCTGTCACTGTCTTATCGATAAACCAACGCGCAGGGGGCGAACCTTTTTCCGGTCGCCCCCTGCTGCTGACTGGCCCTCCGGCCCTGACCTCTACACCGTGATCGCCGGCTCTTTCAGACGCCGCACCTGATACTGCTTCACCAGCCGCTTAATCATCAGTGCCCCTGCCAGCCCACACACCGCAGCAATCGTCAGCCAGACGCCCGGCATCGCTTTATCACCGGTGACATGGATCAGATAACTGCACATTGCGGGCGTAAAACCACCAAACAGCGCGGTCGCCAGACTGTAAGCCAGTGAGAAGCCGGTCGCACGCACCTCGGCGGGCATCACTTCAGTCAGGTATACCACCATGGCCCCGTTGTAGCTGGCGTAAAGGAAGGAGAGCCACAGCTCGGCTTCCAGCAGATGCGACAGACTGGGCGACCCCACCAGCCAGTGCAGCACCGGCCAGGCGGTGAGGATCATCAGCACAGTGAACAGCAGCAGCAGCGGACGGCGGCCGTAGCGATCGGAAAGAGCGCCCATCACGGGCAGCCAGAACAGGTTTGAGATGCCAACGCACAGAGTGACAAAGAAGCTCTGCTTGTCGCTCATCATCAGTACGGTTTTACCGAACGTGGGTGTAAAGGCGGTGATCATATAGAACATCACCGTGGTGGTGACCACCATCAGCATACCGGCGAGGATCAGGGCCCAGTTACTGCCGACCGAGCGCATAATCTGGCCCATGGTCGGGTGGTGTTTGCGCTGGCTGAACGCTTCAGTTTCTTCCAGCATGCGCCGGATCCAGAACAGAAACGGGACAATCATACAGCCGATCACAAAGGGAATACGCCAGCCCCATTCGGTCACTTCCCCTTTATCCAGCAGATGGTTGAGCAGCAGGCCCAGCAGCGCGGCAAAAATCACGGCTATCTGCTGGCTCCCCGACTGCCAGCTGACATAAAAACCTTTCCTGCCCTTCGGCGCGATCTCCGACAGATAGACCGATACACCGCCCAGCTCGACGCCGGCAGAGAACCCCTGCAACAGGCGCCCCAGCAGGATCAGGATCGGCGCCGCCATCCCGAGGGTGCTGTAACCGGGTACCACCGCAATGGTCAGCGTGCCCATCGCCATCAGCCCCAGCGTCAGCAGCAGCCCTTTACGACGCCCGTGCTGGTCGATATACGCGCCGAGGATAATCGCCCCCAGCGGACGCATCAGGAAACCCGCCCCGAAGGTCATCAGCGTCAGCATCAGTGAGGCAAAGGGGTCATCACCGGGGAAGAAGGTTTTCGCAATGGCGGTGGCGTAGTAGCCAAACACCATGAAGTCATACATTTCGAGGAAGTTACCGCTGGTGACATTGAAGATCGTTTTCGCACCGCCCTGCCGCGATGTCCCTGTCGGGGTTGTTGTGGCCATTACCGCATCCTTTGTCTGTTTTTTCTCGTTTTTACCCTGCGGGAGGGGGCGGTGAATGTGATGGCGATCACTGTGTTAATTTACTGTTTGTTGACATTAGTAACCAAAAATTAACAGGAGATAAAAAAGCACAGCTCCGCACATATCCGGACGCGTATTTGCCGCTGCGTTGGGTTAATGTTCATATTTAGTTATATTTTTTTGCATTTTCACACCGCCTTTTTTTTACCAAAAATCAGGAGGATGGCCGTTCTGCCGGTTTCTCTTCTCGACAGTTTCTCTGTGCTGACTAGCCTTACTGGTGAACAAAACTGTTATAAACCCAGGAGGAACCATGGCCGACCAATATGAAATGCAGAATCCTCTCACGCAGTATCCTGCCACGGAATATCCTAAACAGCGTCAGCCCGCTCCGGGCGTGCAGGCCGATATGCAGCCCCGGCCTGACTGTGGTGAAAACAGCTATCGCGGTAGCGATCGATTGAAAGGGCGCAAAGCGCTGGTGACCGGGGCCGACTCCGGCATCGGGCGCGCGGCGGCGATTGCCTATGCCCGCGAAGGGGCTGATGTGGCCCTCTCTTATCTGCCTGCAGAACAGAAAGATGCGGAAGAAGTGGCAAAACTGGTTGAGCAGGCCGGACGCAAAGCCTTCCTGCTGCCTGGCGATGTCAGTCAGGAGGCGTTCAGTAAGAAGCTGGTGGAAGACGCCCGCGAAAATCTCGGCGGGCTGGACATCCTGGCGCTGGTGGCCGGTAAGCAGGTGGCGGTAGAAGATATTGCTGACCTGACCACGGAGCAGTTCCGCAAAACCTATGAAACCAATGTGTTTTCGCTGTACTGGATTACTCAGGCTGCGATCCCGCATATGCCGCCGGGGGGCAGCATTATCACCACGTCCTCCATTCAGGCCTATCAGCCCAGCCCGCACCTGCTGGACTATGCCTCGACGAAAGCCGCTATCCTTGCCTACACGCGCGGGCTGGCGAAGCAGATCATCGATAAAGGCATCCGCGTGAACTGCGTGGCACCGGGCCCGATCTGGACGGCACTGCAAATCGCCGGGGGGCAGACCCAGGATAAGATCCCGGAATTCGGTCAGCAGACACCAATGAAAAGGGCAGGCCAGCCCGCTGAACTGGCGCCGGTCTATGTCTATCTGGCTTCTCAGGAGTCCAGTTACGTCACCGCCGAAGTCCATGGCGTTACCGGCGGTAACCATCTGGGTTAACCGCCTGCGGCGGGGCGACAGCCCCGCCCGACCTGCCTGATGAGCGGCCTGCTCAGAACGATAAATCCACCGTTACCGTATCACTGTAATTTCCTGCTACCGGCGTGGCCTGATTTGTCAGCACCTGCGCATTGTAATTAAAGGTACGCGTTAAGCCGTCGCCGCTGACGGCATTTGCCGCGGCACTGGCCATCCGGTCAGGAGCCGTACTGCCCCAGCGAGAGGTGCCTGATCCTTTATAAATCTCATAGGCCAGCTTCCCCGTTGTGGTAGCGCTGGTCATATAGCGCTGCGTCCCCACGGCGTTCAGGCCGTTACTCAGACCCACCGTATAAGTGCTGCCTTTCGTACAGATGACATTAATCGACTGGCTGATGCTGTTAAAGCTGCCGACCAGCGGTGCGCTGCCAAAGCTGACCGCCGGGGCGGTAATGGTGGTGCAGTCTTTGGAAATCGCCATGTTAACGATAATGGACTGTGCGCTGGTGCCGGTCTGCTGCGACCCCAGCAGGCAGGCCCCCAGCAGACCGACGCCGGTACAGACATCGTAGTTCACCGTCACCGTCAGTGTGACGGTGTAGTTTCCCTCCGCCACCACGGCACCCGGCACTGTTCGCAGATAAAGGGGGACATTAAATACCACCTGTCCGACGCCACCGATGTTCAGGCCGAGCAGTTGGCTGCGGGACAGGGTATAAATTGTGCCGCTGAGCCCTAGTTCGTTGCTGCAGTTA
This sequence comes from Erwinia persicina, assembly GCF_019844095.1. NCBI lineage: Bacteria > Pseudomonadati > Pseudomonadota > Gammaproteobacteria > Enterobacterales > Erwiniaceae > Erwinia > Erwinia persicina. The sequence continues at coordinate 690,613 of NZ_CP082141.1, forward strand.
ACATCGGAACAGAGCTGCAGCGGGATCAGATCCGTGTTCAGCTTCAGTGCCCCCCGACTGCCCGTGGTGGCAACGGCAGTGGCTCCGGTCAGCTGCAGCTTGATGCTGTCGCTGGAGAGCAGGGCCAGTACACCGCCACCGCAGTTGACGGTGATATTGCGCTGAACAGTGCCTGGCGTGGTATTGACCGTAAACGAGCTGACGCCGCCAAAGCTGGCCGTCACCGTGGGCGTGGTACAGGCTGCCATGGCGGGCAGCGTGCCCGCCATCAGCAGGAGTGCGCTATACAGCAGCAGTCGGATTGTCATGGTGTGTTCCCATTGGGTGGGGGTGGCAGTGTGCAGATCAGCGGACCATAAGTGGTCAGGGAGGCAGGACGTCCACCGGACAGCGTGAGCACGGTGTCACAGCGGCGTCCGTCCGGCGTTGTGGCATGAATCGGATTCTGTGCGGCCAGATTCTCCAGCCAGGTAATACCGTCCCAGCCGACAAATGTTGATGGCTGGTCAGGGCGATCGATCTGCGTCGACAGCGGCAGCGGCTTACCCTCCTGGTCGTGCAGGATCACGCTGGCGGCGCGCAGCGGTTCAATCGGGAAGTGCAGCAGGTAACCGCTCTGTCGCCTGACGGAAAAACGCTGCTCGACGCTGCTGGCGGCCATATTTGCCGGCAGATCGAGCGTGTCGATATCATACTTTGCCGGATAATAGGAGCTCACCTGCGGCACCAGCAGATAGCCATTTTTGTCGGTTTTGCCCATCAGCTGATTTTCAAAGCGGACGTTGATGGCCGGGTAATCGGTTTTCACCAGTACAAAGGCATCCGTCACCTGGTTGGCGGCAAAGACGCTGCCGTCCATCAGCACCAGCGAGCCGGAGATATCGGCAAATTCCGTACTGTAGCGATCGTCACCGTAGAAGCCCGCTGACGTTTCTACCTTCTGGTCCCGCCAGCGCACACTGCCCTGACGATAACTGCCGCCCTCGCTCTGATTGGCCACCGAGGCATCCCAGGCCAGACCGCCGTCGGTAGGCATGGCGTGTGACAGGCTGAGTCGCTCTGAGGTGCCTCCCTGTTGATTACGCTCCACGTTGACGCTGGCGCTGCTCAGTTCACCGAAGGGAATGGTCAGGCCAACCGCGCCGGACCAGTCACCGCGCTCCCGATCGCGGCTGGCCGAGACATACAGGCTTGAGCTGCCCCACAGGCTTTTGCTCCACGACAGGTTCATCAGCCGGGTGCGGCTGCCGTCACCGCTGGTAATATCAATCAGCGCCGCGCCGACGCTGCCAAAGCGATCCAGCGACACGCTGGCGTTATACTGGGCGCTGCGACGGCTGAGGGTGTTGAACTCTGTGATCTCATTGCTGTTTTCCCGGTCGGCATACAGAGCGAGGTTGCCAAAGCCGGTGGTGCGCTGAGTTTGCTGCATCCCGAGGCTGAAGCGGCTGGTGCTGTACTGATAGCCCCAGCCGTACTGTCTGCCGTGGTCGCCCTGCATCTGGCTCTGGCTGACTGAGCCGTTAACCACGCCGTACGCTCCCAGCTTTAACTGCATCCCCGCCCCTCCCAGTGCCAGCGACGGGGCCGCCTCGGCGTGGCTTTCCAGCGTCAGCCAGTCGGTCAGGCCGTAGCGGTAGGAGCCGCTGGACGCCGCAGAGCCGTAATCAAAGCTCTTCAGACCATAGTTCTGGCGCAGAGCCCCGGCAGAGAGGGCGTAATCAGAGAGGCCCGTTTTCAGCAGGTCGCTGGCAACATAGAACGGCAGCGTGGTACTGATACGGCGGCCCTGGGCATCGGTGGTGACCACCACGGCGTTCCCGGCCCCGTTGACAAACGGCATATTGGTCAGCGAGTAGGGCCCCGGCTGGACATTGTTAGAGCTGGTTTTATAACCGTTAACGAACAGATCCACCGTGGAAGGAACCGCCGCCTGGCCGGAGAAGGAGGGCAGCGGATAGGTCACCAGATCGGGGCGCAGTGAGAAATCACGGCCCACCTGAATCCCGCCCAGACGCACGCTGCTGCTCCACGCCAGCGAGTCGCTGATCAGATCACCGACCTGCCAGTTCAGCGCATTCTCTTCATTCTGACTGGACCACCAGCTGTCATAGCGGATGTAGCCATTTTTCAGATAACCCGTTTCGCCGGAGAGCTGCTGCTGATAGTTACCGTTACTGATGAACTGGCCGTACCCCCCGAACAGACGCAGCTCATTCCAGGCGGAAAGGCGGGAACCGCCGCCAGTGGTATGGCTGGTATACAGGTCGTAGTTGAACAGCGCCCCGTTACTGCTACGTCCTTCATAGCGTGGCCCGTTACGGGTCGTTCCGGCAAAGGTTTGTACAGGTAGCCATTCCGGCGGAACCGTCAGCGAAATGCGCTGGCGCTGGCGGTCATAGTCGACCCTGACCCGATCAAGGGTAGAGACATCCATTAATGATGAGGTGATATGCGCGGTCGGGATACCGGCCTGCTGCAGGTCAGCGGCGCGCAGCAGGTAATGGCCGTCACGAAACTGAACCGGCACCACCAGCCCACGGTCGTCGTCGTTGACCACCAGCCCCAGCATAAAGGCCTGATCGTTCGCCGTGGTGGTACTACTGGCACCTGGCGGGGGCGGTAGCGAGGTATAGATTTCCGCACTGCCGGTCAGCGGGGACAGGCAGGTCAGCAGGCCGGTGAAGGCCAGGGTGCAGTGCCCTCCCGGCACCGGACGGTATCTGTTCATCTGCTAGCGTGCTGAACTGGTACTGCGCCAGGTCTGTTTATGTTCCAGCTCTGCGTAGATTTCCGCCCGCCCGGATGCCGGGAAACTTAACGGGAAGGTGTTACTGGCGTTGGCCAGCACGTACCCCAGCAGACTGCCGGAGAGCGTACGCCCCCCCAGAGTCACATTGCTTAACCGGGCATGTGTACTGCCACGGTTGGTAATTTCCAGGGCCTGCTTACCTTCACGGTTGACCAGTTTCCAGCTCAGTTCCGGACGGGCGGTGTCGGGGTCGAGGCCGCTGCCATAGACAAACAGCGGCACGGAGTAACGCATCTGGAACGTCAGTCCGGCCTGATTCTCACCCGGCGCCCTGGGAGTGGGGATCTCATCCAGCAGAACCCGGTAAGCCAGCTCCTGACCTGCGGCGGGCGGCGTCTGGTTAATCAGACGCACCATCTGGCGTTTGCCGGGTTCAATACGCACCACCGGCGGGCTGGCGAGCACCTGCTGCTGGGTCTGATACTGCTCCTGACCGTTGACCTGCTGCCAGCTGAAGACCCGCACCTGCATCAGCGTGGTACTCGCCCCCCGGTTCTCCAGCCACAGTTCGGTGGCTTTCTCGTTGTGGCTGAGTTTGGGGTCGATGGGCCAGATGAGAACGGAATTACCGGCCTGAGCCTTCAGGGACATCACGCCGCAAAGCAGGACAAAAAACAGTCCCGGAAAGGTATATTTCTTCATTATTGCTCCTTGTGCTGCCCGACATTACCAGCTCAACGTCACCGTCAGCGTGTCGCTGTAGGTTCCGGCCCGGTTCACGCCACTCAGCTGTAACTGACCGTAGATGGGCAACGTAATATTGTTGGCATTGCCCAGCGGCACTGCCACGTCCTGATTGACCGGGATTGACGTCGTGTGGGCAGCGTTGGTGTAGAGGTTGTACGCCACCAGGTTGGTGTTGCCGGCTACTTTCAGATTGCGCGTGGTGGTGTAGTTGCCACCGCCGTCAATGCGCATATTCAGCGTGGTACCGGGCGTGCAGGCCAGCGCAATACCAGAATTTTGCACATAGGCCGCGCTGGCAGTGACGCTGCCCACCCCGGGTTGCGTACCAAAGTCGAGCGTACCGAAAGAGGAGGTGCTGGCGCCGGAGACCACACAGCCGTTCACCACCGAAGCACTCACCGTAAAGTTCACACTGGGCAACGCCTCCACGCCACTGCTGTAAACCAGCAGCAGCAGGATCAGCGGATAAATAACGTCCGCGGCGCAGTGCACCCGCTTCCACACGATGCGCTCCCTTATCGCGACAATCAGTAGTTCACAGCGACGTTAATCGTATCCTGATAGGTCGCGGCCGGAATGGCGACGTTATTGTTCCCTCCACCGGTAATACGACCGTAAATCGGGTAGTTATCTCCGTTCGCCGGATCGGGCGTCCCGGCGCTGACCAGATTAGTATTGTTAGCGATGGGGGTGGTGTAGTTGGTGCTGCCGTACAGGGTATAGGCGATCCCCACGGTGGCGGTGGTGGCGTTGATCAGATAGCGGGGCTGCGTGGTCTCTGCACCGTAAACCGTGGTCGGTTTGGCGCTACTGCTGGTGATCTGCACCGAGTAGGTTGAGCCGGTAGAACAGCGCACGAAGATACCGTTACCCAACGATCCCACGAGGGTGGCTGACAGCGTATCAAAGGTCGCCGGACTGGTACCAAAGTCCAGGTTACCGAAGTTGACGCCCGTACTGTTGGTGGCTAGCTGTCCATTGACCAGACAACCTGCGGTCAGGATCAGTTTAGCGGCGATACTTCCGGTGGTGGTGGCGGCGTAGCCTGAACTGGCTACACCAAGGCTCAGGCCGCAACCCAGCAGTAAAAGCTTCATTTTCATAACCATTCCTTACTGATTAGAGTGATGAACGTGCTTTTCCGCCTGATGGAACAGTGTCGTCAGCAGGGCTGAATCAACAATGAAAATAATCAAAACCCGTTAGCGGGTAAAATATCACGTAAGGAATAGTCTGTTATTGGAATTAACGCGTTAGCATTCATTAGCGTAACTATAGATCAGCTCATGCCTCGCTGATAAGCGAATCGTAAAAATATTATTTATGTGTTAACACGATCAGGGATAAGTGCGCTTTCAGCCCTGCTGTGACGGGGGTGTGAAATTTTCAATAATATTTACTGGTGGATCTAGGCTATTTATCAGGCCAGTGCTATGTTCACATCAGAAGACGAGTAAGTTTAATAAACTTTATAAATTATAGGGCTATATCCCATCCCTGAAAAAAAACGTTTCAGCGTCCTCCTCTTTCCCGTTACGCGGCTAAAGCTGGCTGATTTTTAGCCGATAAAACAGGCTTCAGCCCGATTAATTTTTTTAATGACACCGGGCCACCACACACTAAGTCAACATGGCTTCTGCATTCGAGACTGTCCTATGCTCATGAGTTCGTACGATCAACTGCTGGTTATCGTCTCTTTTATCGTCGCGTTTCTTGCCTCCTACACCGCGCTGGATATGGCGGGGCGGGTGGCGACATCCACGGGAAAAGTGGCCAGAGTCTGGCTTGTCGGCGGGGGCTTCGCGATGGGCGTGGGCATCTGGTCGATGCACTTTATCGGCATGCTGGCGATGAGCCTGCCGATGGTAATGAGCTATAACGCCAGCCTGACGGGCGTGTCGATGGTGATTGCGGTCGCCGCCTCTATTTTTGCCCTGTGGATCGTCTGTTACGGCGAGCTGCCGTGGTACCGGCTGTGTGGCGGGGCGGCTATTATGGGCAGCGGCGTGGTGGCAATGCACTATACCGGTATGGCCGCGCTGGCAATCAAACCCGGGATCATCTGGGACTGGCGCTGGATCTGGCTGTCAGTGGTGATTGCGCTGGTCGCCTCCGGCGTGGCGCTGTGGCTGGCCTTCCGCCTGCGGCAGGGGATTGGCCGGCTGGCATTGATGCGCAGTGGGGCAGCACTGATTATGGGTGTGGCTATTGCCGGTATGCATTACACCGGCATGGCCGCTGCCAGCTTTCCGATGGACAGTCATGCCACCCACCTTGGCGTTAACAGCAACTGGCTGGCGATCCTCGTCGTGGTGGTGACGCTGGCGATCCTCGGGATTACGCTGCTGGTTTCTATGCTGGATGCACGCCTGCAGGCGCGTACTTCCGTGCTGGCCTCATCGCTGGCGGAAGCCAACCGCGAGCTGGCACAGCTGGCATTGCATGACAATCTGACCCGCCTGCCAAACCGCATTCTGCTGGAAGACCGCCTGGATCAGGCAATCATTAAGGCCACGCGCGAGGACTCGAAATTTGCCCTGATGTTTATGGATCTGGATGGTTTTAAGGCCATCAATGATGCATTTGGTCACCATATTGGCGACAGTCTGCTGATTGCCGTCACTGAGCGCATGAGGGAAAAAGTCGAAGGGCACCATACCCTGGCACGACTGGGCGGTGATGAGTTTGTGCTGCTGATTGAAATCGAGGATCCCAATGATGCCGCGGCGGTTGCCGATACGCTGGTGAAAGCGGTCGAGCGGCCATTTGCTATCTCCCGCTATGAGCTGGTGGTGTCATTAAGTATCGGTATTGCCGTCTTCCCGGGTGACGGCCACGACGAGCGTGAGCTGATGTTTAACGCTGATGCCGCCATGTACCACACGAAAAACAATGGCCGTAATGGCTACAGCTTCTTCCAGCCGTCGATGAACACCATTGCACAGAATCAGCTACAGCTGATCAACGATCTGTGGCTGGCGCAGGAAAATAATGAGCTAAGGCTCTACTATCAGCCTAAATTCTGTGCGCCCAGTGGGCCGATTATCGGCTTCGAGGCGCTGCTGCGCTGGCAGCATCCGCAGCGCGGTCTGTTGACGCCGGATCTCTTTCTGCCGCTGGCAGAAAAAACCGGGCTGATAGTCAGTGTGGGCAACTGGGTGATTGGTGAAGCCTGTCGACAGCTGCGCAGCTGGCATCTTCAGGGCCACAGCGAGTGGTCGGTAGCGGTCAATCTGTCAGCCCTGCAGTTTGAGCAGACGGGGCTGGTGGACACGGTTATCAGCGCGCTGGAAACGCACCAGATCCCGCCTGAACTGCTGACGCTGGAGGTCACTGAAACCACCGCCATGCGCGACCCGGACGAGAGCATCCGCATTCTGACGCAGTTAACCGAACTGGGGGTAAAGGCCTCTATTGATGATTTTGGCACGGGTTATTCCAGCCTGTTGTACCTGAAACGTTTGCCGGCCAGTGAACTGAAAATCGATCGTGCATTTGTGAACGAGCTTCAGGCGCAGACCGAAGATGCGACGATTGTGACGGCAATTGTGGCCCTGGCGCAGACCCTCAATCTTAAAGTCGTGGCAGAGGGCGTGGAAACCGCGGAGCAGCAGGCATTTCTTACCGGATTGGGCTGTAACACGTTGCAGGGCTACCTGCTGGGCCGACCTGTTCCACCCGATCAAGTTCTTGATCTCAAACAGTATGTAGATGCTGAAGAGAAGGAAGCGCTGATGGTGGCTGTCCCAAAGCTCGCAGCCATTCTGCCGCTCCCTGACGCGGTGTGATTTACGGCCAGGGGCTGAACACCTATAATAGTTCACACTTTGGTAAAAATGGCCTGTAACAGTCGTGGCAAAATATGAACAGCTGGTGGCGCAGATCCAGCAGCAAATAGAAACGGATATCTGGCAGCCGGGGGAAAAACTCCCCTCGCTGCGCCAGCAGGTTGAGCTGAGTGGCATGAGCCTGATGACGGTAATGCACGCCTATCAGGTACTGGAAAGCCAGGGATGGATCCAGTCGCGCCCTCAGTCAGGCTACTATGTTGCCCCGCGTGCCGAATTCCTCAGTCAGCCCCCGACTCACCAGAAAGTGCAGCTGGCCGAGTCGGTCGATATCAACGCCTTTATCTTCGACGTGCTGCAGGCCAGCCGCGACTCGCAGATTGTTCCGTTTGGCTCCGCCTTTCCGGACCCGGAACTGTTCCCCCAGCGCCAGCTGATGCGTGCCCTGACCACCGTTTCCCACAGTATGAAAGCCGTGGATGCCCTGCATAATCTGCCGCCGGGGAATGAAGCGCTGCGCAAAACGCTGGCACAGCGTTATGCCCTGCAGGGTATTCAGGTATCACCTGATGAAATTGTTATCACTAACGGGGCGATGGAGGCACTTAACCTCAGTCTGCAGGCGCTGACCGAACCGGGTGACTGGGTGGCGATTGAAAATCCCTCATTCTACGGCGCTCTTCAGGCCATTGAGCGCCTCAAGCTGAAAAGCGTGGCGATTGCCAGCGATCCGCAAACGGGTATCGATCTCGACGAACTGAGTCATTCGCTGTCACGCTGGCCCATTAAGGCGTTGTGGATGATGACCAACCAGCAGAACCCGGTCGGCTGTACGCTGAGTAAAGAGAAAAAGGCACAACTGGTGGCGCTGCTCGCCCGGCACGACGTGGCGCTGATTGAGGATGACGTCTACAGCGAACTCTATTTCGGCCATGAAAAACCGCTGCCGGCTAAGGCTTTTGATCGCCACGACAACGTACTGCACTGCTCGTCATTTTCTAAAAACCTGGTGGCGGGGTTTCGTGTCGGCTGGGTGGCGGCGGGCAAACATGCCCAGCGCATTCAGCGCTTACAGCTGATGAGTACCCTGTCGACCAGCGCTCCCATGCAGCAGGCACTGGCAACCTATCTCGGAACACGCAGCTATGACCGCCATCTGCGGCGTTTGCGTCAGGTGCTGGAGCAGCGTAAAAATCTGGCACGTCAGGTGCTGAAACGCTATCTGCCACCGGGGGCGCAGATTAATGATTCGCGGGGAGGGTACTTTCTGTGGGTGGAGCTGCCGAAGCAGGTGAACACTACCGAGCTCTATTACCGTGCGCTGGAAAAGAATATCAGTATTGCGCCGGGGAAGATGTTCTCCTCCAGCGAGCAGTACGCTAACTATTTCCGTTTTAACACCGCCTGGTGGGATGAGTCTCAGGAAGCTGCGGTCGCCACGCTCGGCAGCTTAATCACCGAGTTGTTGATATCGCCGTAGGGGCGGACGTTTTCTTCGGTCCGCCCGGCCGGTTTACACGGTAGCCGCGCTTTTCTGGCCCCAGGTCAGATGGAACACGTCATAAAAATCGACCTCGCCCTTCAGGGAAAGCAGTTTGGTAATCCCCTGCTTCACTTTTTCCGGCACCTTGTCATTACTGAGAATATCGCCCACCGCCTGCTCAGACAGCGTGCGGACATAATACCATTCGCCGTTGTAGCAGACGCGCAGGTCGAGGGTATCAATGTCCTCGAAGCGATATTTCGGGTTAACGTCCATCAGCATCAGACCGCTCATCAGCAGCACAAAAATCGTGGCGCCCCAGAAGGCCGGCCAGCCGAGAAAATCGGTAGTGAAGATCAGCGCCACGGTCAAAATATAGCAGCCGTACATGGATGCCCAGAGTCCCGGATGGGTCTTCAGAAACTGAAAACTAAAGCGCGGTTTGTTGTCGCGCTGCTCCTCGCGATTCAGGGTGTCGATCTCGCGCAGCAATATTTTTTTAACTTCTTCCATTTATTTACCTCTGCAAAAGAGTGCGGGCAGGGTGAAAGTAAACCATGTTTGAACCTATAATAGCAGGCACAGTTTTCGGTTATTCCGCTATAACAGTTGCTCACAGGGATGGGCCCGTCGTCATCGGCGGCGGCGACGTGTAAAATTCAGGCTCACCCTGAGGGCCTGCTCATAATGGATGAAATGACCCGGGATGATGTTAATGAAAGCCCCTGCGCTTATCGGCTTCACGCTGCTGCTCTGTTCCTTTAACGCCAGCGCAACCGACTGTGGGCGTGCCGCCACCGTGGTGGAAAATACCCTTTGTGATAATCCTGAACTGGTGTGGCTGGATCAGGTCTTCAACAACGCCTTCCATGAGCTGTTAATCAGCGACCCGCCGCATTTTACCCGGATCGCGCAGGCGATGATGCGCGAACGTAACGCCTGCGTCAGTAACAGCTGCCTGCGCCGAACCTATCTGGGAGGACTCAGCCAGCTGTACGGGGCCGATCGCGAGATGGACTGGCAGGGGGTCTGGTGGAATATGAGCGCGCCTCATGGCAACGGAGGCAAAATCCGCATCAGCCAGTTTGCAGGCAATGAATTTAACCTGGATGCTTCAGTCTGGGGCGGCTATTACCAGTCGTCCTTCAGTGGCAAAGTGACGCTGACCGGGGGCGTTGGCTTCACCCATTCGATCCTCTGGGGCGGCGGCTGTGCAATCGTGCTCACCCCGCGCCCCGATAACCGTATTGAAGTCAGCAGTGACTCGCATGGGCGCTGCGATATGCTGCTGCCGGGTAAAATGTCGATTGATGGCGTATATGTGAAAGCGGATAACGATCCGCGCCCGGCGGCCACGCTCCTGACGCTGGGAATACTGCCGAATAAGGCTCTGGACGATCGCTTCCGCCAGCTGGTGGGGAGTGACTATGCCGGATACGTCGCGACGGCGACCAGTTTTGTCTACAGCCAGGATTTGGATCAACAAGGGGCAACGGTGCTCACCCTCTGGGTAAAAGGCATGGCTAACCGACGGTCGGCCATGATTATGTACACGCCCGAAGGTCAAATCTGGGCGCTACGGGTGAGTCCTGATAAAGATAACAGTGTAAAAGTTCGCTATGTGACCACTGAAAAAGATAAACAGCATTTACCGAAAACGCTAAGTACCTGGCGCACCCGGTTTATCGATCGCCAGGTCACATCATCACTGCTGCCTTAGCGGTAACGCAGCATCTGGCCAGAGGGCGTGATCATCAGACGTTCTTTGCCCAGGCGCAGGGTATCAAAATGCACGCTATTATTTTCGGCATACCCGAGGATATTTTTGATCATCCGCATCTGACCATCATCAGCATAATAAATTTTATGAAAAGTAAACATCACCCCTTCGGTATCCTGTTTCTGCTTTTCCAGACTCACTTTAGCCATAAAACGATTATCGTTAGGGCTGGTCAGCGTCAGCAACACCGTATTCCCTTTACCTTCATATTGCGTATCGTAAATTTCACGCTGGCGCGCCAGCAGGTCATAGTAACCCAGCTGCAGATTGGCCTTAATGAAGTCCTGCGTAAACAGCCCGCTATCGGTTGGCAGATATTTCACCACCGCCACCGCCACGGGAACCAGCAGGGTCACCACCAGTAAGCTAATTGACGCAGTTGGCCATTTCATTAATTTTTCTCTCGCCTTCCCGGTAGATCAGTGCACTCAGTTGAGCACCATCCGTACGCCAGTTGATAATGTTCATCGCCAGCTGTTTACGATCGCACTGATTAGATAACGTCATGGTGTAGTTCAGCGTGGTGCCGGAGGTGTAATAAAAAATCTCCATATACACCTGATTATTCTTCAGATTTTGATTAAGGGTAAACAGCACCGGCCCCAGCAGCTTATTAAGATCATAGGAAGCCGACGCGCTGTCCCGGCCCCGGCGTAACTCCATCAGCTGAATATGGCTGTACGGCACGGAGTTTTTCTCCACCAGTGTGCTGCTCGGCAGCGGGAACAGGGTTCGTCCGGCCCACATCAGCACCAGCAGCAGCACCAGTGCCTGCGCAATAATAAGCCAGAGCCAAAAGTGGCGGCGGGCAGGCGTTTTTGTCTCTGTCTCTGTCACCGACACCGGAGGGACAGACGTTCCGTCCGCGGAATATTCTACCGGTAAAACGTCCTGCCTGTTTTCCGTAACGGACCCCGCGTGCCGGGCATCGTCAGCGGCCTTTAAATTATCCAGGTCTTCAGGGGGGGCAACCTCGGGGGATAAACGCTGGCAATACTCAGCCTCGAGAATATAGCCCTTTTTTGGAATGGTTTTGATAATACGCTGCTGTTTACCATCATCTTCCAGCGCAACTCGCAGAGCATGAATCGCATTCGGCAGACTGTTATTGCCAATAACCCGTCTTTCCCATACCAGCGTATTCAGTTCTTCCCGGGATAAAATGTTACCGGCATGTTCCGCCAGCACTTGCAGCAGTTTAAGCTGATATTCACCGAGCCGGCGCTGTTCACCTGTGCCCTGGTGGATCAACGTTCCAGATGAAAAATCGATGAACCAGTGGTGAATAATATAATCTGCAGTCATAAGTGTCGTATATCAGAAAGCCAGTGAATGTATCTGCTTGTTTTTTAGGACTATTAAGGTGTGCAGAAAGCCCAAAGTCGTTTGGTTTTGAGAATATTCTTATTTTAGCTTATCAGATACTTTAAGCGGAGTGGTTATCGTTATTTTTTATCTCACTCTCATCGGTTATCCACCATTATTATCGTGCTTAACTGCGGTTAAAGCCAGGTAACGAGGTGAGCTGGGCGGGCCGGACGTGCGGAGGCAGGCAAAGGGCGGTAATTTGGCTTAAGTTTATTTAAATTAATAAGTTATGTGATCTGCTACGCGAGGAAAACATTGCAAGCTGGTGGAATAATGCCACAATTAATTTAACAAACTCCCAACAAGGAAATTGACCCAGGAGCCTGATATGTTGACTTCTTCTCGCAGTGTAATGTTAATGATGTCGTTTGCTGCCGGGACCTTTGCTGCAGGTGCCTCCTCAAACCCGCGTCATCTGATACTGGCGCAACCTTCTCAGGGTATTCCCAATAACCCGCTGCCGTTAATTATCTATCCGCAAGTGGTCCCGGAAGAGGACGACGAAGGGGTAGAAGACAGCACGCCCGTTGATATGGCCCAGTGGTTCAGCGCCGAATTTGGCCGCCATGGCTGGCCGGTGAGCTGGCACGCTCCGATATATCCCTACACCCATTACCACCCGAATACCCATGAGCTGCTGGGGATCACCTGCGGCTGGGCAGAGATCCTGTTTGGCGGTGAAAGCGGGCGTATGGTGACCGTTTACGCCGGGGATGTGGTACTGATCCCGGCAGGCGTGGGCCATCAGCAAATCGCCGCCAGCGACGACTTCATGGCCGTGGGGGCTTACCCTCCGGGCGTGACGCCGAAAACCCTGCGCGATGAGCAGGCATTGATGGAACAGTCTATCCTTGAAATAAAACGCGTCGCGATGCCCGAGACCGACCCTGTGACCGGCGGGGAAGGCGCACTGACGGAGGTCTGGCACCCGCTGGTACAGTAAAGCTGTGCCATCAGGCTAACTTACGGCCCTTCAGGAACCGGGCAGAGCCTGAAACCCTGACGTACCCGATGTACGCTCTGGTTTTTCTGGGATGCCCGTGACCGACCCGGTGGCCTCAGCCCCCCTCACGGAGCAGGTTCTCATCGCCCTACCGGAATGCACTGTCATGGTGCGTTCCCCTTTCGCGCTTCGCTTTCCCTGACCCGGTTTTTCACCAGGCTAATGTCCATTCCTTGCCCTGTGCGGGGCGGGTCGATCCGCACGACTCTGGCACACTTTGTGCAGCATTAATGCAGGTTCACAGACAGCGGTAGGGAAATCATGAATCAAAGCTATCAGGTCGCGTCGCACTTTTATGATGAGATGTTGCTGAAGGACGGGCGCTATCGTGGACATTATCGGGAATACTGGCAGTGGCTTCAGCAGGCCGATCAGCAGGCGATTGCGCGCAAGCGCGAAGAAGCGGCGCTGCTGTTTCATCGTCTGGGGATCACCTTCAACGTGTACGGTGAGGACGGCGGGGAGGAAAGACTGATCCCCTTCGACAGTGTTCCGCGCATTATCCCCGCCGGGGAGTGGGCGATGCTCGACAAAGGTATCCGCCAGCGCGTGCAGGCGCTCAACGCCTTTCTGCACGACATCTATCACGATCAGCGCATCCTGAAGGCGGGGATCATCCCGGCGGAACAGGTGCTGGTCAACGACCAGTATCAGCCCTGTATGCAGGGGCTGAACCTGCATCGCGATCTTTACGCGCATATTATTGGCGTGGATATGGTCCGCAACAGCGACGGCGAATATTACGTACTGGAAGACAACCTGCGCACCCCGTCCGGCGTCTCCTATATGCTGGAAAACCGCAAAATGATGATGCGCCTGTATCCGGAGCTGTTCGCCGACCGCCGCATCGCGCCCGTCGAGCGCTACCCGTCGCTGCTGTTACAGACCCTGCGCGAAAGCTCGCCCGTTAACGATCCGGTGGTGGTGGTATTAACCCCCGGCCGCTTTAACAGCGCTTACTTTGAACACAGCTTCCTCGCCCAGCAGATGGGCGTTGAGCTGGTGGAAAGCGCCGATCTGTTTGTCAAAGACGGGGCGGTGCTGATGCGCACTACTGCCGGCCCCTGCAAGATCGACGTGATCTACCGACGGGTGGATGATGCTTTTCTCGATCCGTTAGCCTTCCGGCCGGATTCGATGCTGGGCGTACCGGGGCTGCTGTCCGTCTATCGGGCGGGCAATGTGGTTCTGGCCAACGCCATCGGCACCGGTGTGGCTGATGACAAGTCAATTTACCCTTACGTTCCCGATATGGTGCGCTTCTATCTTAATGAGGATCCGATCCTTAACAACGTGCCCACCTGGCAGTGCCGCCGCCCGGATGAGCTCTCCTGGGTGCTGGCTAACCTTGAAAAACTGGTGGTGAAAGAGGTTCACGGTGCGGGGGGCTACGGCATGCTGATTGGCCCGGTAGCCAGCAGGCAGCAGCTGGCGGATTTCCGTGCACTGCTGATTGCCCGGCCGCAAAACTACATTGCGCAGAATACGCTGGCGCTTTCCACCTGTCCGACATTTGTGGAACAGGGCCTGGCTCCGCGACATATCGATCTGCGGCCCTTTGCTCTGAGCGGCGCGGAGATCCGGCTGGTGCCCGGCGGGCTGACGCGCGTGGCGCTGACGGAGGGATCGCTGGTGGTGAACTCGTCGCAGGGCGGCGGTACCAAGGATACCTGGGTTCTGGAGGATGACGCATGCTGAGTCGCACGGCCAGTGGCCTGTACTGGATGGCGCGCTATTTAGAGCGTGCGGAAAATATTGCCCGGGTGCTTGACGTGACCAACCGTCTGTCACTGATGCCGGTGCGCGGCAGTCATAATAATGAACTGCGCGTACCGCTTAACCTGACCAGTACCGATGAGCTTTACTGGTCGGTCAGCGAGCAGCTGACCATGTCGCAGCTGTTCCACTTTTTTGCCCTTGATGAGCGCAATCCCGCCAGTATTTATAACTGCTGGCAGTCGGCCTGGAACAATGCACATGCCGTGCGTGGCAGCCTGTCGTCTGAAGTGTGGGAGAGCATTAATTCCAGCTGGATCGAGCTGCGCAAACTGCGGCATAACGGCGTCAGCAGCGGCGGGGCGGATGCATTTTTCGACTGGGTTAAAGAGCGTTCACACCTGTTTCGCGGCGCGATGTTTGGCACCCTGATGCGCGGCGATGCAATGAGCTTTATCCGCCTCGGCACGCTGCTGGAGCGTGCCGACTGCACGGCGCGTCTGCTGGATGTGTATCAGTATCTCAGTGATGAAGATGACGACACAGTACGTGAATACTACCGGCTGGATACGCTGCTGCGCTCGGTGTCAGCGCGGGAGGCGTACCACACCATCTACAAGCAGCAGCTGGCCGCCGACGGCGTAAACGAAATGCTGATCCTGCGCGAGGAGAGCCCGCGATCGCTGCGATCCTGCCTGGATGAGATCGCCAATCAGCTCAACCTGATCGGCAACAGCGGAGAAGATCGCCCGCGCTATCTGCTGACCGTTCTCCATGCCCAGCTGCGTTACAGCAGCTGGGATTCCCTGATGAGCGAGGGGCTGCACGTCTGGCTGCAGGCTTTTCTCAGCGAGCTGGGCAGGATTGCCGAGAGCATTCATCACACCTATCTGGAGGCGAAATAATGAAGCTGACCATTGCGCACAAAACCTGTTTCAGCTATCAGAGCATGGTGCGGCAGAGCACGCAGTACCTGCGGCTGACACCGCAAAATTCGGTGCATCAGCAGATTATTTCCTGGGACCTGCTGCTGCCGGAAGAGGCGATCTGCACCACCGATACCTGGGGCAACGTGCTGCACGTCCTGACCCTCGACCGCCCGCATCAGGAAATTGAGATTGAAGCACGCGGCGTGGTCGACATTCTGGATGAGGGGGACAGCGCACCGGACCCTGACTGTACGCTGTCGCCGCTGGTGTTCCTGCGCCACAGCCCGCTGACCCAGCCCGATGCGGAGATCGTTCACTTCGCCCGCCGCTATTACCGTGAAGAGGCCCCGCTGGTCAGTCTGGAGCGCCTGATGGGGGAGCTGCTGTTGAAGATGCCCTATCAGCCGGGCAGCACGCTGGTCACCGATCCTGCGGCAAAAGTTTTCGCGGCGGGTAGCGGGGTATGTCAGGATCACAGCCACGTCTTTCTCGCCTGCTGTCGCAGCCTGCATATCCCCGCTCGTTATGTGAGCGGCTATCTGTATACTGATCACGTGGAACATGTGGCGACGCATGCCTGGGTGGAAGCCTGGGTGGACGGCAGCTGGCACAGTTTCGATATCACCAATAATACCCGCAGCACCCGTCAGCATCTGAAGCTGGCGGTGGGCGTGGACTATCTGGATGCCTGCCCGGTGCGTGGTATGCGCCTGGGCGGCGGCAGCGAAAATATGCAGGCAGTGGCTGCGGTACAACTGGTGTTTTCGCAGCAGTAATCTTTTACCGGACTCACTATGACCTATTGTGTAGCTATGCGCTTATCGTCAGGGATGATTTTCGTTTCCGATTCCCGAACCAATGCGGGCGTGGATCATATTTCCTCGTTTCGTAAGCTTCATGTTTTTCAGCAGGACGGCGAACGCACCCTGGTGCTGCAAAGCGCCGGTAATCTGGCGACCACCCAGAGCGCGTTAAGCCTGCTGCGGCGCGGCTGCGAGGACGGAAAGCAGCCCAGCCTGATGAATGCCACCAATATGTACGATGTGGCGCTGCTGGTGGGCGAGACGCTGCGGTCAGTGATCAAACGCGACGGCGAAGAGTTTGGCGGCACGCTGATGCTGGGCGGGCAGATCAGGGGGGAAGAACCCAGGCTGTTTCAGATCTACCCGCAGGGCAATTTTATTGAGGCCAGCACCGATACGCCCTATTTTCAGATAGGGGAAAGCAAGTACGGTAAACCGATTATTGACCGCGTACTGCGCTATGACACGCCGCTCGACCAGGCGATGCAGTGCGCCCTGATCTCCATGGACTCCACGCTGGCCAGTAACATTTCGGTCGGCCTGCCGCTGGACGTGATGGTCTATCCGGCCGACAGCTACAGCAGTATGCAGCAGTACCACATTACGGAAAAACACCCCTACTTCTCCCAGATCCGCCAGCTCTGGAGCAGCGGTCTGTTAAGCGTTTTTTCACAGCTGCCGCCGCTGGAGCTCGACGAGTAACCTGCCGCCCACCCCTGTCCTTTCAGGGTTGACCGCATTTTGTGGTCAGCCCGCTTCCCGCCAAATCAGCGCATCTTTCTCCTGTCATTTTCCTGACACGCTATCGTCATCCGGGCTGGTTAGTGTGCCGTTAAAACACCCGGAGGCTAACCTGTGTTTACTATCGAGCGCGTACTGGACGACCTGAGTCCCGGTCATGACACCCCCTCCTGGCAGAAAAGCGTGCTGCGCCGCCTGCTTCATGAAAAAGAGTTCCAGCAGTTCAATCAGCGCAACCGCCACCTGAAAGGGCTGGATATGGTGGAGCAGGTGCTGGAATACATGGATGTCAGCTGCGAACTCAGTGAACGCGACCTTGAACAGATCCCCAGCAGGGGCCCGGTGGTGATCGTTGCTAACCATCCGCTGGGAACCCTGGATGGCCTGGCGCTGCTGCACGCGGTGTCACAGGTGCGGCGCGACGTCAAAATTGTGACCAACCGCCTGCTGCACTGCCTTGAGTCCCTGAGCAGCCTGATGGTGCTGGTGGACAACATGGGTAACCGCACCAGCCGCCATCAGGTGGGGCAGATGCAGGAGCAGTTGGAAAACCAGGGGGTGCTGATCTTCTTCCCGGCGGGGGAGGTTTCCCGCTTCGGCAGCAAAGGCATCAGGGATGGCAAATGGAGTCACGGCTTCCTGCGCCTGGCCGCCCGCTTCCGGGCACCGGTTGTCCCCATTCATATCAGCGGACGCAACAGCGCGCTGTTCTATCTCACCTCGAAAATTTACCAGCCTCTGTCGATGCTGCTGCTGGTACGGGAAATGTTTGGCAACCGCGGCGCGCGGCTGAAGCTCAAAATCGGCAAACGCATCCCCTATGCCAGCTGGCACGACGGCCGTACCCCGGCGAAGGAACTGGCCGCACGTTTTCGCCGCCATCTGTACCGCATCGGGCAGGGCAAATCAGCGCTGTTCCAGACTGAGGCAGCCATCGCGCGTGCTGAAGATCGCGCCGTGCTGAAACGGGCGCTGGCGGGCTGTGAAGTGCTCGGTCAGTTACCGGATGGCAAAATGATCTACCTGTACCGCCGTCAGGGAGAGGATTATGTGCCGATACTGCGGGAACTGGGCCGACTGCGCGAAATCGCCTTCCGGGCGGTGGGTGAGGGCAGCGGCACGCGACGCGATCTGGATGATTACGACGACGATTACTATCACCTGATTTTATGGGATGAAGAGGCACTGGATATCGTCGGGGCCTATCGCTTTATCCCGACCGCCGAACAGTTTGAACGCAAAGGCTTCGAGGGCATCTACAGCCACAGTCTGTTCCATTACGATCACCAGATGAACCCGGTGCTGATGCAGGGCATTGAGCTGGGCCGCAGCTTTATTCAGCCTGCCTACTGGGGCAAGCGTGGCCTGGATTACCTGTGGATGGGCATCGGGGCTTATCTGGCAAAATACCCCCAGTACCGCTATCTGTTTGGTCCGGTTTCGATCTCCGGCGGCCTGCCGCTGGCGGCGCGCGACCTGCTGGTGGCCTTCTACCGGCTCTACTTTGCCCCGACGCTGCCGCTGGCGACCTCCCGCCGCCCTTATCCGGCCTCGCTGCCGGACGTTCTGGCGCAGTTTAGCGGCGATAATTACAGTGAGGATCTCAAACGCCTCAAGCGCCTGTTAAGCAACCTGGGCACCGGTATCCCCCCGCTGTATAAACAGTATTCCGAACTCTGTGAGGCCGGCGGGGTCCAGTTCATTGACTTCGGCAGTGACCCCGACTTCAATCACTGTATCGACGGGCTGGTGCTGGTGGATCTCACCCGGCTGAAAGAGAGTCGCTTCCAGCGCTATATAGCCATCCATTACCCGCAGGAGAGGGTGGCAGACCATAACGCAGACTGACCCCGCCCTCTCTCTCCCACTAGCCCGTCTTGACGGGCTCTTTTTTTTACCCACCCGGTCAGCACGAAAAAAGGGTGACCTCGCCCTCAAAATGAATTTCATAATCTATTGATAAAGATGATTTTTTTATCAACCGTTACGCCATGGGTAATGTTTGATACACCGGACGTAATTGTTTGAACGTCTTGTTTGGGTGCAGACTCGTCATCAGACTGAAGCATCCCTGACAGGATGCACTTACAGGAGGCTTTATCATGATTTCCAACCCGTCCCCCCGTGTCTGGGATACGCGCCGCCGTGAAAAACAGCGCCGTATTGCCAGCCTGGGTCTGAACAATAAAATACTGCCTACGGGCGATCTGGTTGCCATGCTGGAAAAACTGATCGTGCCCGGCGATCGCGTCGTTATGGAGGGGAACAACCAAAAGCAGGCGGATTTCCTCTCACGATCGCTGGCGCAGGCTGATCCGAAAAAGTTGCACGATCTGCATATGATCATGCCAAGCGTGGGCCGCAGCGAACATCTGGACATTTTCGAAAAGGGCATCGCCCGCAAGCTCGACTTTTCCTTCTCCGGCACGCAAAGCCTGCGTATTTCGCAACTGCTGGAAGACGGGCAGCTGGAAATCGGGGCCATTCACACCTACATCGAACTTTACTCGCGGCTGTACGTTGACCTGATCCCGAACGTGGCGCTGGTCGCCGCTTTCAAAGCCGATCGCAAAGGTAACCTCTACACCGGCCCGAGCACCGAGGATACTCCCGCTCTGGTGGAAGCCGCCGCGTTCCATGACGGCATTGTCATTGCTCAGGTCAATGAACTGGTCGACGACGAATGTGACCTGCCGCGTGTGGATATCCCGGGCTCGTGGATAGACTTTGTTGTCGTGGCTGACAGGCCGTTCTTTATCGAACCGCTGTTTACCCGCGATCCACGCCTGATCAAGCAGGAACACGTGCTGATGGCGATGCTGGCGATCAAAGGTATTTACGCCGAACACCAGGTGCAGTCGCTGAACCACGGGATTGGTTTTAACACCGCCGCCATTGAGCTGCTGCTGCCCACTTACGGTGAACAGCTGGGGCTGAAAGGCAAAATCTGCCGCCACTGGACGCTGAACCCGCATCCGACCCTGATCCCGGCGATTGAAAGCGGCTGGGTAGAAAGCGTGCACTGCTTCGGCGGTGAGCTGGGCATGGAAAAATACGTCGCCGCCCGTCCGGACGTGTTCTTTACCGGTGCTGACGGCTCCATGCGCTCGAACCGCGCCTTCTGCCAGATGGCCGGACAGTACGCCGCCGATATGTTTATCGGTTCCACCTTACAGGTCGATGGTGACGCCAACTCCTCTACGGTCACCCGTGGCCGTCTGTCGGGCTTTGGCGGTGCGCCGAATATGGGCCATGACCCGCACGGCCGACGCCATGCAACGCCCGCCTGGCTGGCGATGATCAATGAGCCCGATCCGATGGCACGCGGCCGCAAGCTGGTGGTGCAGATGGTGGAAACCTTCCAGGCCGGATCAAAACCGACCTTCGTCGAGAAGCTGGAAGCGGTCGACGTGGCGAAAGCGTCCGGTATGCCGCTGGCTCCGGTGATGATCTACGGGGACGACGTGACCCACGTCCTGACCGAAGAGGGGATTGCTTACCTCTATCGGGCGAAGTCGCTGGAAGAACGGCGTGCCATGGTCGCCGCCGTGGCCGGTATCACCGATATCGGGCTGGGCGTGGATGCGAAGCGCGTCACACAGCTGCGCCGTGAAGGCAAAGTCGCCTTCCCGGAAGATCTGGATATTCGCCGGACCGATGCCCGCCGCTCTCTGCTGGCTGCCGGCAGTGTCGCTGACCTGGTCGAATGGTCCGGCGGGTTATATCAGCCACCGGCTAAATTCAGGAGCTGGTAATGAGCCTGCAGCGGCAGATCGCCGCCTCTCCTGCTGAACGTCACGCGCAGCGTCTGGCCGCACTGGCCACGCGTTGTCTGCTGATGGAAGCGAAGCTGACGCCCAAGCCGGGGCTGGTCGATCGTCGCGGCAGCGGAGCGCATCACGATTTGACGCTGGCGCTGATGGAGCGGTCTGCCCACAGCCTGACGCCGATGTTTCGTGAGATGGCGCTGCAAAGCTGGCGACGCCCGGCGGATATCGCCCTGCGCCAGACGGCAGGCCGGCTGGGACGCGACGGGGAAGCCGTCATGATGCGGGAGACCGGTGGGGTCAATACCCATCGCGGAGCGATCTGGGCGCTGGGGCTGCTGGTTTCTGCCGCGTCGATGTGTGGCGGCATGGGTAGCCTGACGCAGGTGGTCAGTACGGCAGCCCGCCTGGCACAGCTGCCGGATGAGGCTGCCCCGAAGCTGTTCAGCAATGGCCAGCGTGCCAGCTCACGCTACCGTCTGCCCGGTGCCCGTGAAGAGGCCCGGCAGGGTTTCCCTCATGTGATCACTCTGGCGTTGCCGCAGCTGTGGCAAAGCCGCCAGCAGGGCGCCGGTGTGGACGCCGCCCGGCTGGATGCGCTGATGGCCATCATGACGTCACTGAGTGATACCTGCGTACTGTCGCGGGCCGGAATGGCGGGCCTGGTGACGATGCAGCAGGGCGCACGCGCGGTGCTGGCGGCGGGCGGCGTGCAGCAGCCTGCTGGCTATCAGGCCCTTATGCAGCTTGATGCACAGATGCTGGCACTGAACGCCTCACCGGGCGGTGCGGCTGACCTGCTGTCTGCGGCGCTGTTTCTGGATCGTGTCTGTGTGGGGTAACCCGGTGCTTTGTCGGGCGAGGCCTGTCTCCGGTCTGCCCGCAGATGAAACAAATTTTACGAGGATCTTATGCAACAGATAACCTTTTCTTTTCCGGCTACACGCCACCTCAGCGGTAAAGCGCTGGCGGGCGTGGTGGGATCCGGCGATATGGAAGTGCTCTACGTCGCTGATGACAAAGACGAACTGCGCGTGGCGATCACCACCTCCGTGGATAACAGCAGCCCACGCTGGCAGGCGTTATTTGAGCGCCTGAGCAGCTTCGGGGCATTACCGTCCGGCCAGATGACCATTCACGATTTTGGTGCCACCCCGGGCGTGGCACGCATCCGCATTGAACAGGTGTTTGAGGAGGCAGCCGATGCGTAATGACAGCAGCTTTATTGAACTGAAAGCGCGTGAGCGCGCCCGCCTGCTGCTGGATGACGGCAGCTTCCGTGAACTGCTTGATCCGTTTGACGGCATGATGTCGCCGTGGCTGGGTGCGCAGGGTATTGTGCCGCAGTCTGACGACGGCATGGTGGTGGCAAAAGGCACCATCGACGGCCAGCCTGCCGTGGTGATCGCCATTGAAGGCGGTTTCCAGGGCGGCAGCATGGGCGAAGTCTCCGGCGCGAAGATGGCCGCTGCGCTGGAACTGGCGGCAGAAGATAACCGCAACGGTATCCCAACCCGCGCGGTGTTGTGCCTGGAAACGGGCGGCGTGCGCCTGCAGGAGGCCAATCTCGGGCTGGCGGCGATTGCCGATATTCACGCGGCCATCGTTGACCTGCGTCGTTACACCCCGGTGGTGGGCATTATTGCCGGTACGGTAGGGTGCTTCGGCGGGATGTCGATTGCCGCCGGGCTGTGCAGCTACCTGATTGTCACCCGGGAAGCCCGGCTGGGCCTGAATGGCCCACAGGTCATTGAACAGGAGGCGGGTATTGATGAGTATGATTCCCGCGACCGGCCGTTTATCTGGAGCATGACCGGGGGCGAAGTGCGCGCCCGCAGCGGCCTGGTGGATGCCCTCGTTGCCGATGGTCAGCAGGCGATTAAACAAGCAATGCGCGATGCGCTGGCAAAAGGCGTCCCGGCGATGCCGCGTTCGCGTCGCTATCAGCACTACCTGCCGCGCCTGGCGCAGTTTGATACCCGTCAGCAGGCCGATGCACAACAAATCACAGCGTTATTCAGTGGGGAGGATCGCAA
Source organism: Erwinia persicina (assembly GCF_019844095.1). Lineage (NCBI taxonomy): Bacteria > Pseudomonadati > Pseudomonadota > Gammaproteobacteria > Enterobacterales > Erwiniaceae > Erwinia > Erwinia persicina. The sequence goes on from NZ_CP082141.1 coordinate 713,526, forward strand.
ATGAAACAGCCAACAGGACGTGGTGAAATCTGGCTCCAGCAGCTGACTGCCGGGGCGACCCGCCTGGCGGGATTATGCCCGTCAGTGCAGGTGGCTGACGGTGAGCTGAACGGCGAGGATGCCCGTTTTATTGCCGTGGTGCCTGATGCCGCTAACCATTACCCCCGCGCCGCACGGGGCGAAGTCGGGCTGCTGGAAGGCTGGACGCTGGCAAAAGTCATTAACGAAACGGTGGAGCAGGATGCGGCCAGCGCGCATAAGCGGCCAATTGTCGCGGTGATTGATGTACCGAGCCAGGCGTACGGACGCCGTGAAGAGGCTTTTGGCATTCATCAGGCGCTGGCAGCAGCAGCAGGCGCTTACGCCGAGGCGCGTCTGGCCGGGCACATCGTGATTGGGCTGATCGTCGGTAAAGCGATGTCCGGGGCTTTCCTCGCCCACGGCTACCAGGCCAACCGGCTGATCGCCTTCAACGACAGTGGCGTGCTGATCCACGCCATGGGCAAAGAGGCGGCGGCGCGCATTACCTTGCGCAGCGTTGAGGCCCTGGAAAAACTGGCACAGACCATTCCGCCGATGGCCTATGACATCAGGAACTACCACACCCTTGGGCTGCTGGAGTCGCTGCTGGATATCCGCCAGCCGGATGCCCCGGAGGCTGACGACGTGGCGCAGGTTCAGCAGGCGCTGACGGACGCTCTCGCAGCCGCCCGGCGCGATCCCGGCCTGACGTGCCGCCTGCAGGCGGAAAACCGCCGCAGTTCAAAAGCCGTCAGGGAGCGTATGCGCAGCCTCTGGTAGTGTGCACGCCAGCAATAAAGAGCCATAAGACAACCTGCCAGGTGTCGTCGGGTATGGCAGACATACCCGACGATAAACACCTGAAAAATAATAATCATCGCGCCTGTGCTCTCTTCAACTACCAGGTGATGTTATGACTTATGTAATTATTAATGCTCTTGCCCCTATCTTTGTGATTATGTTGCTGGGTTTTTACGCCGGTAAAGCCGGGATGGTGGACAATAAAAACGTCTCTTTATTGAATATTTTTGTGATGGATTTCGCCCTGCCGGCGGCGCTGTTCAGCGCCACGGTGCAGACGCCGTGGGCCGGTATTGTCCAGCAGTCGCCCTTGATTCTGGTGCTGGTGCTGGCGATGTGGATTGTCTATGCGGCGATCTATTTTATCAGCACGCGGCTGTTCCATAAGTCTCCGCAGGATGCGGCAGTGCTGACGCTCACCGTCGCCCTGCCAAACTATGCGGCGCTGGGCCTGCCGATCCTCGGCAGCGTGCTGGGTGAAGGTGCCTCGACCTCACTGTCGGTTGCCGTCTCGATTGCCTGTGGTTCAGTGCTGATGACGCCTTTCTGTCTGCTGACGCTGGAAAGGGAAAAAGCACGGGCGGCAGGGGATGGCGCGAGCGCCGGGATCGGCATGCTGCCGGTACTGATGTGGCGTTCGGTGACCAAACCGATTGTCTGGGGGCCGCTGCTGGGGGTGGTGCTGTCTGGCCTGGGGGTTTCTATGCCGGGCATGGTGCTGTCAGCCATCAAACCCTTAGGGTTAGCCGCCACCGCCGGTGCGCTGTTCCTGACCGGGGTGATCCTGTCGGCCCGCCAGCTGAAAATTAACGGCGTGGTGGTGTTGTCCAGCATCACCACCATGTTGATCCAGCCGTTTATCGCCTGGGGGCTGGTGATCGCCTTCGGCATTAGCGGTCAGGTGGCGATCACCGCGATCCTGATGGTGGCGCTGTCCGCCGGGTTCTTTGGCGTGGTATTTGGCAACCGCTTTGGCGTACAGTCACCGGATGCCGAGGCGACGCTGCTGATCAGTTCGCTGTTGTGTATCATCACGTTACCGCTGTTTATCACCCTTACCGCCGGGATGTAATATGACCATTGCGCCACATGATTTGATCTGGATCCAGACAACGGATGCCCTTGAGGGCGATCTGCCTGAGTGGGTCGCCAGCCAGTGGCGCAGCGATCTGCCGCTGGTGGTGCGTCGCGACCAGGATCAGCATGGGCGCATTCCGGTGGGCGTGCGTGGCCTGCGGCGCGATCGACGTGCCGCAGGCTGGGTGGCACCAGAGCGTATTATCCGCAGGCTGTCACCGGAGGCGCTGAGCGTGACCGAACGGCTGCTGGCTTCGCCCTTTGTTTCCCAGCAGCCGGTGCAGGCGGCGATCCAACTGGCACAGCAACGCTGGGAGTGGCCATGGGGGATCACCGGCAGCGTGGGTTACGCGCTGGCTACGGAGGTTCCGGTGCTGCACGACAGCAGCGATCTCGATCTGCTGATCCGCAGCCCTGAGCCGCTGGCGGAGCAGGCGCTGCGGCGCTGGCAGACATTTGTCAGCCAGCTGCCGTGCCGGGCCGATACGCAGGTGGAAACCCCCTGGGGCGCTTTTGCCTTAAACGAATGGTTGCGCGATGGGCAGGTACTGCTGAAAACCAACGCAGGACCACGTATGACCCCCCAGCCGTGGAGTGCAACATCATGAAAATTCTCTTCTCTTTTCCCGGCCAGGGCGCACAGCGCCCCGGTATGCTGCAACAGTTACCCGGCGGCGCGGCGCTGCTGGATGAGGCCAGTGAGATCCTGCAGCAGGATGCACGCCAGCTGGACGGTGCGACCGCACTGCAACACACCCGCGCTGTCCAGCTCTGCCTGCTGATTGCCGGCGTCGCACATGCGCGTGAACTCCGCCGGCAGGGCATTGACGCGGATATGACCTGTGGTCTGTCGATTGGCGCCTTTCCGGCAGCCGTGGTTGCAGGCGCACTGCCCTTCAGCGATGCCGTCCGTCTGGTGGCCCTGCGCGGCACGCTGATGGAAGAGGCCTACCCCGAAGGTTATGGCCTGACGGCGATTGTCGGTCTGAGAGAGGCGCAGCTTGTGCCGCTGCTGGGCAGTGAGTGCTGGCTGGCTAATATTAATTCACCGCTGCAGATGGTGATTGCCGGCAGTGAGGCGGCGATGAGCGCTGTGGCCACCCGCGCCCGCGCCGCCGGAGCACAGAAAATTCACCGGCTGGCAGTCAGCGTCCCCTCACACTGTGCACTGCTGGCGGAACCGGCGGCGAGACTGGCCGACGCCTTCCGTTCGGTGAGCCTGACGCGGCCATCGTGTGCGTACCTGAGTGGCAGCACCGCCCGCGCGCTGTGGCAGCCAGAGCAGATAGCCGACGATCTGGCGAACAATATGGCGCGTACCGTGCGCTGGCATGAGGCCATGGTGGCGGCCAACGAACGCGAGGTCCGGCTGGCGATTGAGATGCCGCCCGGCGCCACGCTGACCGGTCTGACGCGCGTGGCATTTTGTGGCTGTCCGGGGGAGGCGGTGTCGCTGGAACAGAGCGGCGAGCTGCTGGTGCGTCGTCTGGCAGAGCGTCTCAGGGCGGCGTCGTAGTCAGCAGGCGCTGGCGGCTGTACATACGGCCCTCAGCGACCAGCGCCAGCAGGTTCGGATCGTGTTCGCGGTTGCGCTCAAAGACAATGGCGATGTTCTGACGCATCTGATAAGGCTGTGCCAGCCTGAGCAACTGCACTGAATTTTCATACACGCGTTTCATCCTGCCCGGCAGCAGCGTATAGCCGACACCCGCCTGAACCAGACTCAGCATAGAGAAAATATCGTTAACCCGGGTGACGATGTCTGGCTCATAGCCGGCAATATTAAAGGCCTCCTGGAACCCCTGCCAGGTGGCAAAACCTTCCGCCAGTGAGACAAATTTTTCCTGACGAAAGTCACGCAGATCGGCGGGGAAACTGGTATCAAGGCCTGACGCCGCCGGGGCCGCAAGGAAAATGTCATCGTCAAACAGCGGCAGGCTCTCAAAGCGACCGTGGTCGAGATCGCCGGGGGCAACCGCAATCAGAATGGCATCCAGCGTGCCCTCTTCCAGCCGCGCCGTCAGCATCTGATTTGAACCCATGGTCAGTTCCATCTCCAGGTCCGGGCGGCGTAATTTCATGCCCATAATCAACTGTGGGATGGTTTCCAGCGTCAGTGAATAGAGGGTGCCAAGGCGTATTCTTCCCTGGCCTACGCCGGCCGTTTTTCGTGTCTCCTCCACCCCGCGTGACATCATATCCAGCGCTTCCTGACTGTATTCCCACAGGGTATGCGCCGCCGGCAACGGCACCAGATTGCGACCTTTATGAATAAACAGCGGGCAGCGCACGCTCTCTTCCAGGCTGTGCAAGGCCCGGTGTACGCTGACGCTGCTGATCCGCAGGGCATCGGCGGTGCGGGCCAGATTGCCCAGTTGCATAAAGGCGATGAAAATTTCCAGTTTACGAAAGGTAATATCCGAATCGATGTTCATAACAGCCTTTATTCAGAGGGCAGGAAGGAGGAACGATTAACCTTATTCTAGGCGGTAACCGGGCGCGCCGTATAAAGCAATCATGCGTTATCGGCTGTAACGAGGTATGTCTTCGCACGTAATGGCGTCGATAAATAATTTTAATATCTTACCGCTGTTTTGTGCCTTTCCGACGTCCTGATGGAAACAGATCGTCAACGGCGTTGAATTTATCGATTAAATGTTTGTGTTAGAGGTGTTATTAACCCTCATGTGATTAAAATCGCTGATGGATCCCTGCTTACATTTCCCTTATTTTCCGGCAGGTATTCCGCTGGAAGGGCAAAAAATCATCACCTAATCTTATCAATTGTCGGCATCGGTGTGCCGTAGGTGTTGTCCATTTTTTGACTGACATAAGGAAATTCCGCGATGAATCCTCTTTCACGTCGCCGTTTTATGGCTTTTGCCGCCGGAGGCACCGTGGCACTGGCTGCCGGTAAGGTTCACGCCCACGAACAGCCCGCTGCACGGCCTGTCAACGGGAATATGGGCGGCACGGATCCCGGCCCGCACGACCCCACCCGTGAAGCGGAAAATCCGGATATTGTGAACCCGCCATCGACCGACAGTGGCACACTGCCTAACTTACGTTTCTCCTTTAGCGACGCCCATGTGCGCAAGGGCACTGGCGGCTGGACCCGCCAGGTGACGCAGCGTGAGTTGGGGATCTCTACCACCATTGCCGGAGTGGATATGCGGCTGAACAGCGGCGGTATCCGCGAGTTGCACTGGCATAAGGAGGGAGAGTGGGCCTATATGCTTTACGGCAAGGCCCGCATTACTGCTCTGGACACCAACGGCGGCTGGTTTGTGGATGACGTCGGTGTCGGTGATTTGTGGTACTTCCCGTCTGGTATGCCGCACTCCATTCAGGGACTGGGACCGGACGGCTGCGAGTTCCTGCTGGCCTTCGACGACGGTAACTTTGATGAGGACAGCACCTTCTTACTCAGCGACTGGTTCAAACATATTCCCCCGGAGGTGCTGGCGAAAAACTTTGGTGTCCCTGCCAGCACCTTCAGCTCGCTGCCGTCACCGTCCGATGAGTATATCTTCGCCGGTCAGGTGCCGGGGGCGCTCAGTGCCGATGCGATGGCTGGCGCTAAACGTTCCACGCTGCAGTTCAGCCACCGCATGATGGCGCAAAAACCCATGACGCTGAAAGGCGGTACGGTGCGCATTACCGACTCCTCCAATTTTAAAATCGCCAAAACCGTGGCCGCTGCACTGGTAGAACTGCAGCCGGGGGCGATGCGCGAACTGCACTGGCATCCCAATAACGACGAATGGCAGTACTATCTGGAAGGGCAGGGGCGCATGGGGGTCTTTGCCTCCTCGGGGGAGGCGCGGACCTTCGATTTTCGCGCGGGGGATGTGGGCTATGTTCCCTTTGCCATGGGGCACTATATTGAAAACACCGGGGATAAGCCGCTGCGGTTTTTAGAGCTGTTTAAAAGCGATTACTATGCAGACCTGTCGCTTAATCAGTGGCTGGCCCTGACACCACCGGCGCTGGTAAAGCAGCATCTGCATCTGGATGAGGCCTTTATGAACGCGCTGAATAAAACCAAGACCCCGATCGTCGGCTAGCCTTTACGGGTCGATCAAAAAAGAAGATCGGCCCCTGCGATCCCGCCAGCTGGTTTATTTCCGGGGCAGACCTGCTGTTCCGGCTCATCCTTATCCCGGTGCGGGGCGGTCAATAACGGGTGAGGCTCCCGCCTTGTCACCTGTCTGTCATCTGCGCTCAGTATGTTTTAACCCGTTGCTGTTACCAACGGAGACGCGCCGTATCCATGTCTGAGATCCTGATCGACAACCTGTGTAAATCTTTTGGCACGCAGCCGGTGCTGCGCGACGTTTCGTTGCGCATAGAGCATGGCGAGTTTATTGCGGTTCTCGGCCCCTCCGGCTGTGGCAAAACCACGCTGCTGCGCACCCTGGCCGGTTTTGAAACGCCGGATGCCGGCACCATCGTGGTGGGGGAACGCTGCTACAGCGCCCCCGGGCAGCATCTGCCGCCGGAGCAGCGCGACCTGAGCATCGTCTTTCAGAACTATGCCCTGTGGCCACATATGTCAGTGTCAGAGAACGTGGAGTACAGCCTGAAAGTGAAAGGGATGGCGCCCAGCCTGCGACAGCAGCGCGTGGCCGCCGCCCTGCTGCAGGTAGGGCTGGCGGGAATGGCCGGACGCAAACCCGCCGATCTCTCCGGTGGTCAGCGTCAGCGTGTGGCGCTGGCCCGCTGCCTGATCACCCGCCCGCAGCTGGTGCTGCTGGATGAGCCGCTGGCCAATCTCGATGTCCATCTGCGTGCCACGATGGAAGAGGAATTTACCCGCTTCCACCAGCACTCCGGTGCCACGCTGTTGTATATCACTCACGATCAACACGAAGCGATGGCACTGGCCGACCGGATTGTGGTGATGCAGGCCGGACGTGTGATGCAGTTCGCCAGCCCGCAGACCCTTTATCGCCAGCCTGCCTGTGAAATGGTGGCGCGGTTTATTGATGATGGCCGCGTTGTCACGGTCAGCGATGTCGAACCGGATGGCCAGGGCAGCGCCTGGGTCACCCTGTATGGCCAGCGCATCGCACTGCGAGCCAGCCCGCAGCAGGCGGTTCTGCCGTCCGGCAAAATCTGCCTCCATGCGGCTGACCTGCGTCTGGCTGAAGAACATCAAACTGGTTTCTGGGGCACCATCCAGCGGGTGATCTACCGGGGCGGCTACCGCCAGCTGGAGATCGCCCCGGAGGCCGATCCGCAGAACCGCCTGACCCTGATGCTGACCGATGAACCGCTGTGGCAGACGGGCGACCGTCTGAAGCTGGTGGCGATCGACGGCTGGGTCATTCCTGCTTAATTTTTCTTTCATTACCTTAAGGATCTCAGGGATATGCGTAGCACGATAACGGTTCTGGCTCTGCTTACTGGCTTCTCTTCCCTCACCGCTACCGCCGATAGCAGGCTGGTGGTCTATACCTCACAGGCACCGGAAATTGCCCAGCAGACCATTGATGCGTTTAAAGCCGCTAACCCCGGAATAGAGGTGCAGTGGACGCGTAACGGCACCACGCAACTGATGAACGTCCTGCGCACGGAAATGATGAGCGGCGATGTGAAAGCAGACGTTCTGCTGGTGGCCGATTCCATCAACCTCGGCGCACTGAAGAAAGAGGGCCAACTGATGGCGTATCCGCAGGCGCCGGTCAGCCATATCAGCCCGAACTTTTATGACAAGGATAAGACCTGGTTCGGTACCAAAATTATCGCCACGGTGATCGGCTATAACACGCAGAAGGCGAAACCGGTCAACAGCTGGATGGCCCTGACCGACCCGGAGAACCGCGGGCAGGTGGCGGTCCCCAGCCCGCTTTATTCCGGAGCGGCCCTGTATCATCTGCACACGGCAATCGGCACGCCGTCCATCGGCTGGACATTCTATAAAAAGCTGGCGGCCAACGGCATCACGCCGGAAGGGGGTAACGGTCCGGCACTGAAAGCGGTGGCCAGCGGGATGGCGAAGTACGGGGTGATCACCGATGCCGATCTGATCCGCGCCAAAAAACAGGGATCGCCGGTCGATCTGGTTTATCCGCAGGAAGGGGTGTCGTTTGTCACTGAACCCGTGGCGATCCTGAAAGGTGCCCACAATGTGGCGGCCGCGAAAGCTTTCGTTGACTTTATGCTGTCAGAAAAAGGTCAGCAGCTGGTCGCCCGGCAGGGTAACCGCCCGATCGACAAACGCGTTGCGGCACCGGAAGGCTTTGCGCCGTTTGACAGCATTAAGCTGCTGACGCTGGACAGCGATAAGGCGGTGGCCGACGATAAACAGGTACGCGATCAGTTCACTGAAATCTTCGGCGGATAAGACATGAGCGTGCTGCCCTCTCTGACGCGCCGTCTCCCCAGAACGCCGTGGAGCCGCTGGCCCGGCAGTGAACGCTGGGTGCTGTGGCTGCTGGCGCTGGTGATTGGGCTGCTGTCCGTCGCGCCGCTGGTGAGGCTGGTCTGGGCGGCGGTGGCACCGCAGGGCGTACCGGACATGCAGCGACTGTCCGGTCTGCTGGCAACGCCGCGCGTGCTGCGTGCCACCGGCAACACGCTGATGATTGCCCTGGCCTCGACGGCACTGGCGCTGCTGCTCGGTACCCTGGCTGCATGGCTGGTGGCGATCAGTTCTATGCGTGCAAAGTCCGCCTGGGTCTTTGCCTTTATTCTGCCGCTGATGATCCCACCGCAGGTGACTGCGCTGGCCTGGGTACAGGCGCTGTCGCCCTCCAGTCTGCTTGTGCAGTGGCTGGCGGCGCTGGGTCTGCCGGTGGACCGCGGGGGGTCACCGCCGCTCTATTCGCTGGGCGGGATTATTCTTCTCCTCGGCCTGCATAATGCACCGCTGGTGTTCCTGGCGGTACGTGCCGGGCTGCAGCGGCTGCCCGCCGAACTGGTCGAGGCAGCGCGGATCACGGGGGCCTCCCCGCTGCGCGTGCTGCTGACCGTGGTGCTGCCACTGGCACGTCCGGCTATCTTTGCCGGGGCGGCACTGTCATTTGTCGCTGCCGCCGGGAATTTTGGTATTCAGGCGATGCTGGGCATTCCGGGGCGCGTGCCGACGCTGATCACTCTGGTTTATCAGCAGCTCAACACCACCGGCCCGGGTGCGCTGCCGGATATGGCGGTACTGTCGCTGCTGCTGGCGGCGATCACCCTGGGCGGCATGCTGGTCAGCAGCCTGCTTGGCGGGCGACGCGACGTGCGCGTCAACGGCAGCACCCAGCCGTTCACCCAGTCTCTCGGCCGCTGGCGTCTGCCCGTGGAGTGCGCCAGTTGGCTGCTGATGGTGCTGATCCTGCTGCTGCCGCTGTCGGCGCTGCTGACCACCTCGCTGACCCAGGGGTTCGGCCAGACGCTGAACATGCAGTCGCTGACGCTGGTCAATTACCGCAATGCGCTGTTTGACTACCCGGCTGTCCGCCACGCGTTTCTCACCAGCCTGGGATTAACGCTGCTGGCGGTGTGCATCCTGACCGTGATGGCGCTGTTTATGGCCTGTTTCCTCAGCTGGCGACGCAGCCGGCTGGTGCGTGTACTGCACCTCTCCAGTGAGCTGGCCTTTGCGTTACCTGGCGTGGTAACGGGGATCGCCGCGCTGCTGTTCTTCCTGAAGCCGCTGCCGCTGGTGAACGTCAGCCTTTACGGTACGGTGTGGATTATCCTTGCGGCCTACCTCTCTAATTTTCTTGCGCTGGTATTGCGCCCAACCCTGGCCGGCTTTGCCCGCATTGAGCGATCACTGGACGAAGCGGCCCAACTGGCGGGGGCGGGTTTCCTGCGGCGTATGCGGGATATTGTGTTGCCACTGGTCGCCCCCTCAGCGATTGCCGGGGCGATTCTGGTGTTCCTTACCGCGCTGAATGAAATCCAGGTGTCGATATTGCTGGTGACGTCGAATACGCAGACGCTCGGCCCGACAATTGTTTTTCTGGATGAAGGCGGTTCCTCAACGCTGGCGGCGGCGGTCGGCTGCCTGATGATCCTGCTGGTGGTCGCCCTGATGCTGGTGGCGTCCTGGCTGGCGCGGCGTCATCGTGGCGTGCTGCCGTGGCAGGCGTAACCGGTGAGTCCATGACAGCGACAGTGAAATGATATAAAAATGTTTATTTAGTGTTAAATAAATGTGATGCAAATCCCACCCTGTAAACGCCGGCTGCGGTTACGCTGTTTTGGTTAAAATTTGATCAGATGTACTCTGTAAGCAGAAGAGATGATTACCCATGCTTACGGAGTCACCTCTATGACATCGCTTCAAAAAGTGGCAGGTTTGCCGCTGTATTTCCTCGCACTGAGCCTGTGGAGCTCAAAAACGACGGCAGAGATCAACGTGATCAAAAAAAACACCTTCAGCCATCCGTTACTGGCACCGCTGAGTCTGAAGATTGCCGGCAGCATTCGCCCTGAGTTTGTCTGGGATCAGACGCACAAGGATGATGTGAGACGGCGTGGTCATGACGGCGGATCACGCTTTCGCTTTACGGTCGGTTACCAGTTAACGCCGGTCGTTAGCCTTGTGGGGCGCTATCTCTGGGGCGTGGATTTTGGTCATATGCTGGGGATAAAACATCATTATGACCACACAAAAAACTGGGATATGCAGCGTCAGTTATTTAGCGGAATAAAGGTGGAGCGCTATGGCCAGCTTACCTATGGTCACCAGCACGGTGTCTACCATGATGTCATCGGGGGGAAAAGTGACCTGTGGGATAATGACGGTCATGCGGATGCCGACTGGATTGCCATCAACGGAAACTTTACCGGGGGCGATCGCCCGCGTAACTCCTTTAAGTACCGCCATTCACTGGGTAAATTCACGCTGTATGCGGATTATCTGCTGCCCCAGCATCACGCCCCGTTAGGCGGTAACCAGTATTACCAGCGTCACAGCGGTGAGGGAATGGGGGTTGATTATCAGATGCGAAAGGATCTGACACTGGGAGCGGTCTGGGATCAGACCAATGCCACCATCAGCGACACCCGGGGGGGACGTCGGCGTTACCACCAGAATTTTAGCGGGGGTGTCGTCAGGTGGTTGCCCGGCAACTGGACGCTGGTGAGCACCGCCACCTGGTACCGGCACTATGTACCGGTTAACGGCAGGAAAAACGTTGAGCACTATTTCGCCAATCATGGCTATGGGCTGGAGAGTTTTATTGGCTATACCTTTTCGCTGGGGAAGCCGTGGCTTCACTCTATACAGCCTTATCTGGCTGCCGATACGTTACGGTTAAAAGGGAACGAAAATTTTCATGCCGACCGCCTCTACCTTGGTGCGTATGTGAAGGTGGCCTACGGTGTATCTTTTTTTCTTGAACATACCTTTACCTCAACCAGCGATAATCAGCCGGACACCACATGGCTGACCTTTTATTATGATTTTTAAGCGTTCAGGCGGGGGCCCCCCCCTGGAAAGGAGCCCCCTCAGGATTACGGCATGGACGGATAGACGCCGGGACCAATCGGCAGACCCAGTGCGTACCATGCCAGCAGCAGCAAAATCCACACGGCAAAAAACACCAGGGGGTAAGGCATAATCAAGGTGTAATACGTCCCGAGCTGGGCATCTTTGCGGTAGCGCTGCAGAAAGCCGAGGAACAGCGGCAGAAACGGTGACATGGGTGATAGCGGCAAAACGGCCGAGTCGGCAATGCGGAAAATCATCTGGGCGAAGGCCGGATGAAAGCCGAGCAGCATAAACATCGGGACGAAAATCGGGGCGAGAATCGACCAGATGGCCGAACCGCTGGCAATAAACATACAGAGGAACGCGGACAGGAACATCAGCCCGATAAACGCCGGGGCTCCGGTCATCGCCATCTGCTCCAGCAGGTCGGTCAGCCCCACCGCCATAAACGTCCCCATATTGCTCCAGTTAAACATCGCCACAAACTGGGCCAGCGGGAACACCATGACGATAAATCCGGCCATACTTTTCATCGGTTCAATCAGCAGGGCGGGAATATCATCGGGCCGTTTGATTTGCTTCGTCGCCACGCCCCAGGTGATGGACACCACAAAGAAAAACAAAATAATCAGCGGGACGATGCCCTTAATAAACGGCGACGGGATAATCGACCCGCTGGCCGGATCGCGCAGCATGGCCCCCTCCGGTACCACCATCAGCGCCACCAGACCGATAAAAATCAGCGCCGAAAGCCCGCTCATCAGCAGGCCACGGTTCTGCAGGGGGGTCAGACTGGCCAGCTTCTCTTCGCTGTTACCCTGCCAGGCGGGCAGACGCGGCTCCACGAATTTATCGGTGAGCAGCCCCCCGGCAACGGTCAGCACGATCACTGAGCTGGCCATAAAGAACCAGTTATCCACTACGCTGACGTGAACCGTATCGCTAACTGCTTTGGCCGCCTCGCTGCTGATCCCGGAGAGCAGCACATCGGTCGTGACGATCAGCAGGTTGGCGGTAAAACCGGAGGCGACGCCGGCAATCGCCGCCAGCAGCCCGGCAACCGGATGGCGGCCAACGGCGATAAACATCAGCGCCCCCAGCGGCGGCATCACCACCAGCGCGGCATCGGAGGAGATATGGCTGAAGAAGGCGATAAACAGCACCATATAGCTGGCATAGCGGGCGCTGACAAAGGAGGCCATCTTGTTCATCAGCGCCTGCAGCAGCCCGGTACGCTCTGCCAGCCCGGCCCCGATCATCAGCGCGAGGATCGAACCCAGCGGAGCAAAGCCGCTGAAGTTCTTGATAATATTCGGCAGGATCCACTGGATGCCCGCCACACTCAGCAGGTTTTTAACCTCCACCATTTTGCCGCTGGCCGGGTTTTTCACCGCCACACCGAACCAGGAGAGCAGTGCGGTCGATACCATCAGCACCACAATCAGATAGACGAATAACAGAAACGGATTAGGCACCTTGTTGCCGATGCGTTCAATCCAGTAAAAGATCCTTCCCGGGCTTTTGTTCGCTGCCGTTGTCTCGCTCATTGGTATTCACCCTATGCCTTGTCGTCGTTATGTCGTTGTTTGCGTTTTGTTTTTTTAACGGGGCCGGGATCGAGCCAGGCCTCCGGTTCTGTCGGGTATCGCTACGCCAGCGGCGTGGGTATGACTCCTGCCGGGATCGGGCAGCGATAGGGCTGCTCCGCACGCTGGCGGCGGAACTCCTGCCTGGCCTCTGCCAGCAGGCTGGTCTCGCTGAACAACGCCAGCGCGGTTGCGGCCAGGGTCTTGCCTGCAAGACACATGCCTTTGTGTGCGACGGAGGTGCGGCCCTGGGCCACCAGTTGCCAGCTGTGCAACGGCGTGCCGAAGGCAAAGCAGGGCGTGAAGCACTGTGCGGTCGGGGCCACCCAACTGACATCACCGACGTCAGTCGAGCCGTACAGCACCTCTTCACTGGCGCAGTAAGGTGCCACACTGTCCATCAGCACGCGATCGCCCAGCGCGGCGGCCCACTCGCCGCCCGCCGATCCCCCGGTTCGCGCGGCGTTCAGCCGGGCATTGCGCAGATCGTCGGCGCTCAGCGTCTGGCGGATCCCGGCGGCAAACTGGCGTTCTTCCGCGCTGTAATCAGGCGGGCCAAAGTGGCAGAGACGGGCATACATCAGCTTTTCCAGCGCGCGGTTGGGCTGATAGTTGGAGCAGGCTTTCTCAAAGCGTACGCTCATCTCCGTCCCGGTCATCAGGGCGGCCCCCCGGGCGATATCGGTCACCCGCTGGTAAATATCCTGGAGTTGATCGAGCTGCGGGGCGCGCACCAGATAGAGCACCTCCGCCTCTGCCTGCACCACATTGGGGGAACTGCCCCCGCTGTTGGTCACTGCATAGTGCAGCCGGGCGTCGGGAATAATGTGCTCGCGCAGGAAGTTCGCGCCGGTATTCATCAGGGTCACTGCATCCAACGCGCTGCGCCCGAGGTGGGGCGCGTTGGCCGCGTGGGACGCCACGCCGCTGAAATGAAATGCCGCCTGAATATTGGCCAGTGTGGCGGTATTAAACATGCCGCTGAAGCCCTCCGGGTGCCAGGTCAGTGCGGCATCGACGTCGTCAAACAGTCCTTCGCGAACCATAAAGGTTTTCCCGGAGCCGCCCTCTTCGCCGGGGCAGCCGTAAAAGCGAATCGTGCCCGGGGTGCCGTTCAGTTGCAGCCACGCTTTGACCGCACAGGCGGCGGCCAGCGCGGCGGTACCCAGCAGATTGTGGCCACAGCCATGTCCGTTGCCGTCTGCCACCAGCGGAGTGCGCGTGCTGCACTCCGCCTGCTGGCTCAGTCCCGCCAGGGCGTCATACTCGCCCAGCAGGGCGATCACCGGCTGGCCACTGCCGTAGCTGGCGATAAAGGCGGTATCGATACCTCCCGCTGCCCGTTCAATGCGGAACCCTTCCTGCTCCAGCGCAGTGGAGAGCAACCCGGCGGCGAAGGTTTCGGTAAAGCGCGTTTCAGGCCGATCCCAGATGGCGTCGCTTAACGCACTGAACCGCGCCTGATGCTGGTCGATGTAGTCCGCGACAAAGTCATTTATTTCCGTGTTCATCACGCCTCCGGCTCGAATTCAGCGATATGCAGAGCAATCAGGGCGAGAGTTTTCACCGCCACGGCCATCACCTGCTCATTAAAGTCGAATTTTTCGTTGTGATGCCCGGCGCTCAGGTCGGTACCGAAAATGATGTAAGAGGCCTGGCCACCGTGCTGCTTCACCCGTTCCATCATGTAAGTGGCATCTTCCGAACCGGCCGCCATACCGCGCGTGTCGACCAGCGAGGTCAGTTCCGGGATGTGCTGCGCCTGATGGCGGATGTAACGCACCCAGGGGGCGGTCGGCTGGCTGCTGCGTGCTGCGCCCATCAGCGTGACCTGATGCTCAACGCCGTACATCGCGGCAGCACCGGCAAGGGTTTGCAGCGCGCGCTGATAGATAAAGTCATTAATTTCATTCGTCGCCCCGCGCGTTTCCACCTTCATCGTGGCACGATCCGCAACCACGTTGCGCCCGGTGCCTGCCTGCAATACGCCGACGTTGACGCGTGCGCTGCCGCCGCTGTGCTGGGTCAGCGTATGCAGCGCCAGCGTCGCCTGCGCGGCCGCCAGCAGGGCGTTGCTGCCTTCTTCCGGACGTGCCCCTGCATGGGCGGCGTTGCCACGGAAACTGACATCGAGCTTGGTGGTCGCCATAAAGTTATCGCTTCCGCACACCAGTTCCCCGGCCGGTACGCCGGTGCCAATGTGAATAGCGGTAAAGAAATCGACGTCATCGACCACGCCCGCTTCCACCATCGACTTCGCCCCGCGCGTGCCTTCCTCGGCGGGCTGGAAGATCAGCTTGATGGTGCCGATCAGCTCCGTTTCAAACTGCTTCAGCACCTGAGCCAGCCCCAGACCAATGGTGGTGTGGCCGTCGTGGCCGCAGGCGTGCATCATGCCCGGGTTCACAGAAGCAAAGCCTTCAGCATAAGGGCGGTGCTCCCGGGTCTGGTTTTCAATGACGTCCAGCGCATCCATATCGACGCGGAACGCCATCACCGGGCCGGGGCGTCCGGTTGCCAGCGTGGCAACAATGGCACAGAAACCGCCGGAGAAGTGCGGAAGCCATTCCGGCAGCGCACCCTGTTCCAGCGCCCGCTGCTCGTGAAATGCCAGCACCTCGGGCGTGGGCAAACCCATTCGCGCCCCGGCCTTCACTACGTCTTTACCTAACGTGAGCTGATAGCCTAAGCGATGCAGTTCAGCAGCCACCAGCGTGGCGGTGCGGAACTCCAGCCAGCCTGATTCAGCGTACTTATGCAGATCGCGTCGCCGTTCCTGCAGACAGGGGGCAATCTCTTTCACAAACTCAGCAATAGCCTGGTGCATGGGTTCATCCTTCTGGTTAAGCATCGTTATTTCCGGGTGATTTCTTTCTGTTCTACACAATGGAATCCCCCGGCAGAAGATGACAATATCTTGTGACTGATAATCACTGGTTATCACCTACAGGAGATCCGATGCCCGCATCCATCAAACTGCATCAGCTACGTGCTTTTGTCGACGTCGCCCGCCACGGCAGTATTCGCGCCGCCAGCCGGGCCGCAGGGTTGTCTCAGCCCGCGCTGACTAAATCGATTCAGGAGCTGGAAGACGTCCTTGGCGCAAGGCTGTTCGTTCGCCGCAGTCAGGGGGTGGCACTGACCGAAATCGGTGATAACTTTTTCCAACATGCGAGCCTGATCATAGAAGAGCTGCGCGTCGCGCAGGAGGATATTCAGCAGCGGTTAGGGCTGGCGGGCGGCACGGTCAATATTGGCGTCGGGGGCAGCATTGCACGCACCCTGATGCCCCCGGTGATCACCCAGTTCCGACGCCAGTTTCCGAACGTGAAGATCCGTATTGTCGAGGGGCAGCTGGTGTCGATGATCCCTGAACTGCGCCAGGGCGAACTGGACTTTACGATCAATACCTCCTACCCCGGCCATCTCGACAGCGAGCTGAGTTATGAACGGCTGATGGAGCGTGAATATCAGGTGGTCGTGCGTAAGGGGCATCCCTGCGAACACGTCACTTCGCTGGCGGAACTGCAGCACTGTGACTGGACCATGCCAACACCGCGCGGCAGCTACTATCGTCTGTTGCATGACCTGTTACATGATATGGGCATGGCCCCGGCAATCAGCGTCACCTGTGAAACGTTTATGGCCTGCACCAGCCTGATTGCGCAGAGTGATTTTGTCAGCATTCTCTCCAGCGATGTCATCGGTGACCCGATCCTGGGCAATCAGCTGGTGGCGCTGAACATTAAGGAACCGTTGCCCCATGCCACGTTTTATTTAATTCAACGTAAGGACACCACGCTGACACCAATGGGGGCAGAACTGGCACGTTTGTTTCGTATTTACTGCGGTAAAAATTCCGCCAGGGGAGGTTAAAAAGCACGAATACCGTGCCGAAAGCGCACAAGGTGAACAAAGCGAGGTGAACAGAACAGGGTATTCAGTGGGTCTGACAGACAAGCTCTGAGGAGCAGACTGATGTTATCTCACTCATCGTTTAGCGGAATATTTATCCGCTTTAGTGTACTGGCCCTGCTTTCGCCCGCCGCTCAGGCAGACGTGAATCTGCTGAAAAAGAATACCTTTCAGGATCCTGTTCTCGCTCCGCTCAGCCTGAAAATGAGCGGTAGCGTCCGGCCCGAGTTTATCTGGAACCGGGGCCCGGATAACCATGGTGGACACGATGGCGGTTCACGTTTTCGCTTCAGCGCTGATTACCTGCTCAGGCCGGGAACATCCATCATTGGCTTCTATTCGCTGGGTCTGGATACCGCCCACGCATTAGGATTGAAGCACCATTATGATCATCAGGCTGACTGGTCAAGCCAGCGTAAAATGTATGGCGGCATCCAGGACGACCGTTTCGGTACGCTGACCTTTGGCCATCAGTACGGTGTTTACTACGATACCATCGGCGTTAAAAGCGATGTCTGGGATAACGATGCTTTCGCCGGGCCTAACGGCAGTGGCATCAGTAAAAATGTCGATGGCGGTGATCGTCCGCGTAACAGCATGAAGTACACCACGACCCTGGGTGCCTATACCCTGTATGCTGACTGGTTGCTGCCGCAGGATGATATTGTGCTGGATGATGATCAGTACTACCGGCGTAAACACGGCTCCGGGCTGGGCCTGGATTATCAGGCGGCCAAAGCGCTGGTGCTCAGCGCCAGCTGGAACCAGACGAATGCCGTGGTGAAAAACAGCGGTGGTGCACAGCGAAGTTATCGCCAGCAGTTTTCAGGTGTTGCCGCTACCTGGCAACCGGGAAACTGGTATTTAGTCAGTACTGCGACCTGGACCCATAACTTTGTTCCGGCAAAAAAACAGCAGCGTACGGAACACTATTTTGCCGGCAGTGGCTACGGGCTGGAAGCGTTTGCCGGGTATACCTTTCCCATCAACAAACCCTGGCTGGCATCGATCCAGCCTTATGTGGCTGCCGATACCCTGCGGCTGCGCGGCAGTGGCGATTATCATGCTAACCATGAGTATCTGGGCGTTGTAACGCAGCTGGCCTACGGTTTCTCTGTTTATCTGGAACACACCTTCACGGCCACCTCTGATCATGATCCGGACCAGACCTGGCTGTCGATTTACTATGATTTTTAAGCGGCGGCAGTGAGCGGATAGGAAAAGAGCCAGCGAGAATTTCATCTTTAAGCTGATGATTATTCATTCGCCAAAGCGGGAATAAAAGCGATAGATTGAACCCACCAGTAACACCGTATGTTAATCCCAGCGGAGCCAGAGATGATGCCTACCGAGCTTGTGACTATTCAGCGTTACCGGGCAACGTATCAGCCGGGTGTGGTACAGCTAATCCTGCCGATCCAGAACCAGGAGTTCGGCATTGCGATCACCGCAGAGCAGCAGCCAGATCTGAGTGAGATTGAAAAATTTTATCAGCAGGGGAACGGGGATTTCTGGCTGGCGCAGATTGATGACCGGGTCGTCGGATGTATCGGTCTGAAGGATATCGGCCAGCAGCAAACGGCCCTGCGCAAAATGTTTGTGGCTGCCCCATACCGTGGCCGGGAGTGGGGGGTGGCTTCTGCGCTGCTCAATACGCTGATGATGCACGCCCGCGATCGCGGTGTGATGGAGATCTTTCTGGGGACGACAGCAAAATTTCTGGCGGCCCACCGTTTTTATGAAAAAAATGGCTTTGTCGATATTCCGCCCGGCGACCTGCCTGCACGCTTCCCGTTAATGGCCGTAGATACAAAGTTCTACCGGTTCTCCTTCTGAGAGGAATGTCTGAGCCCATCAGTGCGGCTCAGGCAAAATTTTCTGACACATCTTGTAATGACCTCCCTGCCGTCGTAGCATTCCTGCGCAATTCTGAGATTGAGAATAATAATTATTTCCTTTGTGGAGAGTGCGATGACGTTATGGGGTAAAGCAGTGATTCTGATGGGGAGCTTAATGATCTCCTCCAGCCTGATGGCGGCACCGTTTGTGGTGGAAGACGTCAGCGGCCGTAAAGTGGAAATCAAATCTGAGGTGAAGCGGGTGATCCTCGGGGAAGGGCGGCAGATCTATCTGCTGGCCGCTTTTGACACCGACGCGCCGTTCCAGCGTGTGGTGGGCTGGCGCGACGATCTGCCGAAAGCCGATTTCGACAGCTATCAGATTTACGCCAAAAAATACCCGTCAATCACCGCTCTGCCGACCTTCGGCGGTGCCAAAGATGGCACGTTTAACGTTGAGCAGGCCCTGACCCTGAAGCCCGATCTGGTGCTGATGAACCTGGAGTCAAAAGCAGCCACCGATGAGTCTAAGCTCACGGAAAAGCTCGCCAAACTGGGTATTCCCGTGGTGTTTATCGACTTCCGTGAAAAGCCGTTTGAGAATGCGGTGAAAAGTATCCGCATTATGGGACAGCTGGTGGGCAAACCCGCGCGTGCGGAAGAGATCATCGCTTTCCGCCAGCAGCAGATTGATATTGTGACTGAGCGACTGAAAAACTATCAGGGCCCGCGTCCGAAGGTGATGCTTGATCGCGCCGGGGGGTATACCGAAGAGTGCTGTATGTCATTCGGTGACGAGAATTTCGGCCGGATGGTCGAAGTGGCCGGTGGGACCAATATTGCCAAAGGGCTGATCCCAGGCACATTCGGCACGCTGAACCCGGAGCAGATTATCGCTTCGCGCCCGGACGTGGTGATCGTCACCGGGGCTAACTGGAAAAACTACAATACCGCTGGCGGCTGGGTGGGCGTCGGTCCGGGGGCCGATCTTACCCTGGCAACGCAGCGTTTAACTGCGCTGATGGCGCGCCCGGCGTTCCGCACCCTGCCGGTGGCGACCAACGGCAATGCTCATGCCATCTGGCATCAGTTCTACGACAGCCCGTACCAGTTTGTCGCCATTCAGATGATCGCCAAATGGCTGCATCCCGATCTGTTTAGCGATATCGACCCGGACGCGACCTTCCGTGAATTCCATCAGCGTTTCCTGCCGGTGACCTACCAGCCAGGTTACTGGGTGACGTTAAAAGCGGCGCCGTAGTCGTTGATGAAAGGGTGCGATCCGCACCCTTTGATAATTCCGATAGAATTGAACCGGCTGAATCGGTTATCCAGGAAGATTCCTTCTTTTTTCTCATATCCCTTAACAGTTTTCCCCCTCCGTCATTTTTCTTTTTTCTGAGCAGTCGCCTATGTTATCCCCCGCAAAACGCATGGTTTTCTGCTGATGCACTGGCCCCAGTCCGGGGTGGCTCTGACTGTTCACTGGAAGAATACAATGGCAAATCATGATGAGGTCGCCCGTGGAAGGCGACGTTTTCTACAGCAATCTGTGGCGCTGATCCCGCTGGCTGCGGTGGCCACTCGCGGCATCGCGCCGTCCGCTGCATTCGCGTCGGCTACCCCTGCCCGCGGCGTCTCTGCTGAAGCGGTTCCCCTGTGGTTTAACCCGGGCGAATGGCGCTTTATTGTTGCGGCCTGCGCCCGTCTGATCCCCGAAGACGACCTCGGCCCCGGGGCCGTCAGTGAAGGCGTCCCGGTGTTTATTGACCGGCAGATGGAGCAGCCTTACGGCTACGGCCAGCTCTGGTATATGCAGCCGCCGTTTGCAGAGGCGATCCCGGAGCTGGGCTATCAGTCATCGCTGGTGCCGCGTGAAACCTACCGTCGCGGGATTGCTGCGGTCGATCGCTACTGTCAGCAGCAGTATCATGCGGATTTCGCTGACCTGACGGCAGCACAGCAGGATGAGGTGCTCACCGGGCTGGAAGCGGGACGCATCAATGATGAACAGGTACCCGGTGCCTTATTCTTTACCCAACTGCTGGAAAATACCAAAGAGGGGTATTTTGCCGACCCGCAGCACGGCGGCAATCAGACGCTGGCCAGCTGGACGCTGATTGGCTTCCCCGGAGCGCGTGCCGATTACCAGGACCAAATGGACCATCCCGGCCAGCGCTATCCGCTGCCTCCGGTGAGCATTTCCGGCCGCAGGGGAGCATGACAATGAGCCGCTTAAAACACCCTTCGGTTGACGTACTGATTATCGGTTTCGGCTGGACCGGCGCGCTGATGGCGCGTGAACTGGCAGAAACCGGGCTGAATATCCTGGCGCTGGAGCGGGGAGAAAATCGTGATACCTGGCCTGATTTTGCCTATCCGCGTATTACCGACGAGCTGACGTACGGCATTCGCCTGAAGCTGTTCCAGAACGCCGCACGTGAAACGGTAACGGTACGCCATACCGCTGCCGACCGCGCCATGCCCTACCGGCGCTTTGGCTCATTCCTGCCCGGTAACGGCGTGGGCGGTGCGGGCGTACACTGGAACGGTATGCTGTGGCGACCGCTGGAGGCCGACCTGAAACTGCGCAGTACCGTGACGGAACGCTACGGCGCCGGCATTATCCCTGCGGATATGACGCTGCAGGATTATCCCGTCAGCTATGACGAGCTGGAGCCTTTCTTTGAAAAGTTCGAGAAAATCTGTGGCGCGGCAGGGATGGCCGGCAATATTGACGGTCTGCATATGGCCGGAGGCAACCCGTTTGAAGCCCCGCGCCGCGCTCCTTATCCGACAAAGCCGCTGAAACAGCAGTACGGCGGACAGCTCTTTGCGCGGGCGGCAGAAAATCTGGGATACAGCCCGTTTCCCATTCCGGCGGCGAACTGTACCGGGCCCTGGAAGAATCCCTATGGCGTGCAGCTTGGCGTATGTAACTACTGCGGATTTTGCGAGCGCTTTGGCTGTTTTAACGGTTCAAAAGCGTCACCGCAGTCAACGGTGCTGCCTTCACTGCGTCAGTTTCCTAACTTTTCCCTGCGTACCCAGTCACAGGTGATACGCATCAACACCGACCCCAGCGGCAAAAGGGCCACCGGGGTGATCTGGGTGGATCCGCAGGGACAGGAGCATGAGCAGCCTGCGGAGCTGGTGATCCTCAGCGCTTTCCAGTTGCATAATGTCCGGCTGATGCTGCTGTCGGGCATCGGCAAACCCTACCATGCGCAGAGTGGAGAAGGGGTCGTTGGTCGTAACTACGCCTACCAGATGAACGGCAGCCTCAACCTGTTCTTTGGGGAAAAGCATCACTTTAATCCGTTTGCCGCCACCGGGGTGACGGGCACGTTTATTGATGATTTTAATGCTGAAAATTTTGATCACACCGGGCTGGGTTTTATTGGTGGGGCCACCCTTGGCGCAGCCACCAGCGGCGGGCGGCCGATCCAGCAAATGACGCTGCCTGAGGCCTCACCTCAGTGGGGATCGGGCTGGAAAAAGAGCATCCGCCAGCACTATTTGCACACCATGAGCATCGGATCGTCCGGGTCGGTAATGCCTTACCGGCAGTGTTATCTTGACCTTGACCCGACATACCGCGACGTCCACGGCCAGCCGCTGCTGCGTATGACGTTTGACTGGCAGCCCAATGAGCTGAAGATGACGCAGTTTATGCAGGGTAAGGCGGAGCAGATCGCCCGGGAGATGGGCGCGCCGCACGTGGAGTCGGGCTTTATGAAACCGGGCGATCGCTACGACGTGCGGCCCTATCAGTCCACCCATACGACGGGCGGGACGGTAATGGGGGATAACCCGAAAACCAGCGTGGTGAATAAGTATTTACAGAGCTGGGATGTGCACAACCTGTTTGTCCTCGGGGCGTCGGTCTTTCCGCAAAATCTGGCCTACAACCCCACCGGGATTGTCTGTGCCACGGCGCTGTGGGCGGCGCATGCCATCCGCACCGATTATCTCGCCCAGCCCGGACCGCTGGTACAGGCCTGACAGGGAGTCAGTGATGAATATCCGACACTATGGTTTGTGTGTGCTGCTGGTGGCCGCCAGCGGAAGCCGTGCCGCTGCCCCTGACAGTCTCAGTACGGGGCATTACCTGGCGCTGGCCTCGGACTGCGCGGCCTGCCATACCGCTGAAAAAGGCCAGCCTTTTGCCGGCGGGCTGAAAATGCAGACGCCCATCGGGGCGCTCTATTCAACCAATATCACTCCGGATGCCCGGACGGGGATTGGCGACTACAGCTACGAGGATTTCGCCCGTGCCCTGCGCGAAGGAAAGGCCCGTGACGGGCGGAACCTGTATCCGGCGATGCCTTATACGGCGTTCAGCAAGTTTGATGACCCGCAGATGCACGCGCTGTACGACTATTTCACCCACGAGGTTCCTGCCGTGCGGCAGGAGAACCGCAAGAGCGATATTCCCTGGCCGCTGAACATCCGCTGGCCGCTCGGGATGTGGAACCTGCTGTTTCACGATGACACGCGCTATCTTAACGATCCGCTGCACAGCGGTCAGTGGAATCGCGGGGCATGGCTGGTGCTGGGGCCGGGACACTGCGGCAGCTGTCATACGCCGCGCGGTTTCGCCCTGCAGGAGAAAGGGCAGGATCACCACGACAGCGCGTATCTCACCGGAGGGACGCTAAACGGCTGGCAGGCACCCGACCTGAGGGGCAACAATGTTCGTGGACTGGGAGGCTGGTCGCAGCAGGATATTGTGACGTTTCTGAAAACCGGGCAGAACGACCGCACCATGGCGTTTGGCCCGATGACGGATGTGGTCGAAAAAAGTACGCAGTATCTGACGCTGGCCGATCTCAATGCCATCGCCGTGTTTCTGAAGAGTCTGCCCGCCGGCACGTACTCTACCGAGCTGGCCAGTGAAGATTATGCCGATCTGAATTCCCCGGGCGCGGCGCTGTATAGCGATAACTGTGCGGCATGCCACCGCAGCGACGGGCGGGGTTATGCCCGTACCTTCCCTGCGCTGGCGGGCAACGCAGCGCTACAGGGAAACGATCCGTCATCACTGATTTCGATGATTTTGCACGGCGGCAGGGCACCGGTCACCCGACAGGCGCTGACCGGAACGAGAATGCCGGACTTTGGCTGGCGGCTGACGGATCAACAGGTCGCGGCAATAAGCAACTTTGTGCGCAACAGCTGGGGAAATCAGGCCAGTGAGGTGACGCCGGAGCAGGTGAAGGACGTGCGGGGAGGGGAGTAAAAGGGCGGCAACACAGAACGTAAATTTATCAGCACGGGGCGACCGGAAGACAGGTCGCCCCTGCAGCGGAACCGCAGCGATTAAGCCTGGTGCGTACCTGGCTCACTCAGTTTCTGCAGGTCTTTATCCACGAAGAACAGTGCCTGACCGCTGTTACCCACCAGCGCCAGTTTGTCCAGCACAGATTTGAACAGTTTCTCTTCTTCATGCTGCTCAGACACATACCACTGCAGGAAGTTAAAGGTGGAGTAATCCTGGGTGGTCATGGCGGCATGTGCCAGCTCATTGATTTTTTTGGTGATCAACTGCTCGTGCTGATAGGCCTGCTCCAGCACTTCGTGCAGGGAGTTAAAGGTGACCGGCGGCGCGTCGATAGTCCCCAGCACCGGCATGGCACCGGTATCACTCAGGTAGTTGAACAGACGCTGCATGTGCTGCATCTCTTCTGTGGAATGCTCACGCATAAACGCGGCAGCCCCTTCAAACCCTTTGTCATTGCACCATGCGCTCATCTGCAGGTACAGGTTGGCAGAGTAGAATTCCAGATTCAGCTGATCGTTCAACTGAGCGGTCATTTCATTCGTCAGCATGGTGACTCCTTAACATTATATTTTTAGCGAGATTTCTACTCGCAATAATTCGCGTTGCAGAGACACGGTAAATGTATCTGGAACGTAAATCATAACGAGTAAAAGAGGTGATTTCTGCGCATTATGCACCCAGACTGATAAAATAAAAACCGTTTTATATAGCATTGGCTAATTTATTTATACATCGCTAAAGGTCTGATTGGTAAGTGATAATCATTCCATGATGAATCTGAATTGTTCTGGTTTTTAAATAGTTATGATAACTGTTCTTATTTATATCAAGGCGGGATATAAAGACGTAATGAGAATTAATCAGCTTTAGGTTCTTTCTGATAACGTATTCATTTTTCGTCAATTAGCTGTCTTTGTCAGTCAGACAAAGACAGCCTGCACATTTATTGAGGATCGCTGACCAGACGGTCGAGAATGGCCTGAGCGGTTTTAATATCGGTAACCAGAGCATTAATCATCCCCGAGCGGACGGCCCCGATAATGCCGGCGGCTTTTTCCGGCGTGGCTGCCACACCAATGCAAAGAGGCGTCTGGCGCAGCTGGTCAGGTGAGGCGGCGATCATCCGCTGTTCCCCTTCCCAGTGCAGGACCTCTCCCTGTTCCGTGACGTAATGGCGCAACACATCACCTGCCGCATGGCTGAGGGCCTGCTCACCCGGCGTGGCGGTGGAAACTTCGCTGGCGTGGGGGGCATGATGTGTCAGGCCGACGCCGACAATCGCCACATCCAGCTTGTCCCACAGAGAGGTAATTTGCTGCACGCCCGGGTCGCAGAGAAAGGCATCACGCAGCACCGGCGACGAAATATAGGGCGCATGGAGAAAGTGGGGCGTTCCCTCCATCTGTTCTGCGGCCTGGCGCACGAATTCATTAATCTGAAAATGCGCAGCCGCCTGCTGCATGCCGCCGTTCAGCGCCACGGTCAGGACGCCCGGCAGACGCGGCAGTCCGGATAACGTGACTTCACGCACCGCACGCCCCCAGCCGATGCCCACCACCGAGCCGCTGACCAGATCGGCCTGCTGCAACAGCGAAGCCAGCGGCGCAGTCAGTGCGCTAAGAACGCTGGCGGGCGGCGACTCTACCACCGCGGCCGTTTTTAACCCCAGCCGGGCAATCAGATCCGCCGTGATCTCCTCAGGCGACGTCAGCTCAATCACCTCTATGCGCACGATGCCCGCAGCACGGGCTTTGGTCAGCAGACGCGAAATAGTGGCGGTGGATACCCCCAGTTTTTTCGCGATATCGACCTGCGACATATCGGACTGATAGTGCAGCTTCGCCACCATATGCATCATCGCCCGCGTGGTGGCGGGATCTTGTAAAAGAGGCTCTTTCAGGGTTGTAATTCCTTTCTGCAATGTATTACACTCATTTCATCGGTTGGAGAATTATTGCGCAACACCAGAAAAATTGCAACGTGCACAGGTGGCTGAAACCCCTGACAGGACTGGAGATTCACCCGCATCAGCCCGGCGTCGTGCACTCAGGCTAAAGGTAACTTTCGGGTCGTCGGTGACGGCTTTTTACCTGGTATCACTACAACGGAGCACATCTCATGTCACACATGTCCACTTCTGAACTGCGCGGTTATCAGCAAATTTGCGGCAGCAATGGCGCGATGCTGGTGATTGCCTGCGACCAGCGCGGTGCAATGCGTACCCTGTTAAGCGCCGATCCTGAACAGCAAAAATCCATCTCCGAGCAGCAGCTCGGCGGTATCAAAGCGGACATAACCCGCTATCTTGCCAGTCAGGCCTCCTGCGTGCTGGTGGATGCCGTCTGCGCGGTGCCGGACCTGGTGGATGACGGCATCATTGCCCGTGATACCGCCCTGCTGATCGGTCTGGATGCCTCCGGCTTTGACACCACGCCGGAGGGCTACCGGCATTCGCGTCTTGTTGAGGGCATCAGCGCCCGCCGCGTGCGCGAACTGGGCGGTAACGGGGGTAAAATTATGGTCTATTTACGTGCCGATCGCCCGGATGCCAATCAACATAACCTCGATATCCTGCGTCACTGCATTGAAGACTTTGCCCGTGAAGACCTGCTGCTGGTGGTGGAGTTTCTGACTTATCCACTCCCTGATGAAACAGATGAAGCCTATAAGAGCCGGGTGCCATCACTGATTTATGAGGGAACAAAACTGTCGCTGGCACTGGGAGCCAAAGTGCTGAAGATCCCGTATCCGGGGTCGGCTAAAGCCTGTGCCGATATCACGGCACTTGCCGGTGATGTGCCGTGGGCCGTACTCTCTGCGGGTGTGGATCACAGCACCTTCCTGAAGCAGGTGGCGGATGCGATGAGCAACGGGGCTTCCGGCGTGATTGCCGGGCGGGCATTATGGAAAGACTGCATCTCGCTGGATCGCCGTGTCACCCGCGAAAAACTGGAAACCCTGGCGATCCCGCGACTACGCGAAATCCAGGCCGTTATCGGTCAGTATTTTCACCCCGGTGCCACAGAGGAAAAAGCCCGCCATGCCTGAGTCGTTCGTTTTGCCGCATTCCGTTCCACAGCCCGGGGGTAAAGGCCTGGTGATGGTGAACGGCGTACCCGCGTCGGGAAAAAGCCATATTGCCACCCGCCTGGCGACGGAAACCGGCTGGCCGCTGCTGACGCTGGACCAGATCAAAGAGCCGTTTATGCGTCAGATCGACGGGATCGATCGCCCGATGAACCGTAAGCTGGGCATTGCGGCTTATCAGGTCATCTGGTCGATTATTGCCGCCGCCCCGGCGGGCCATACCTTTATCGTCGATGCGTGGTTTGGCTTCCAGCCCAAAGCGGATCTGGCCGCTTTTATTCAAACGGCAGGGATCGAACGTGTCGCGGAAGTCTGGTGTCAGATCCCCGGTGAGATGGCGGCACAGCGCTACAGCAGCCGGCTGGGCTCACGGTTACCGGGCCACCCGGGAGCGGAGTATGTGGCAGAACTGCAACAGCTGGCCGATCGCGCCGAGCCGATGCAACTGGGGCCGGTGTGGGTAGCCGATCAGCGGTGCGAGACTGACTTCACCCAATTGGTTCACTGGCTGCAGGAGAATATCGATCAGGTTGAGTTTCTACATTCACAGGGCTAACAATAACCAGGATTAATCCTGAATGTTGGCGGCCTATTTAATAAAGAGTGTAACCACTGGTTTAATTCTCCAGCGGATAACCATGGCTGTTAATATAATTAACTGATAATAAGTTATTTATTATTAAATAAGTCAACCCGATCACATTTTTATCTTTCTGCAAAAAGTATAGTGAATTAATGTTTGGGGTAATTAAAAGGCGACGAGGTATGTTAACCGACTGGATTAACCACAGTAATCTGACACTGTTAACGCATACTGATAACTGGCGAAAGGCGGTGGAGATTGCACTGCAACCGATGATCGATAATGGTGCCGTACAGCCCCGATACCTTAATGCGATTTATGATATGCATGAACAGATTGGTCCCTATTATGTGCTGGGTGAGGGTATTGCCATGCCTCATGCCCGACCAGAAGAAGGGGTGAATCATACGGCACTCTCGCTGTTAATTGTTTCCGAAGGCGTGAGTTTTGGCAGTGAAGATAATGACCCGGTGTATATCATATTTGCCCTGGCCGCTGTCGACAGCCACTCACATATTGAAATGATCGCCAGCCTGTCTCAGCTTTTTTGTGAGGACAATGTGGTTGAACAGTTAAGGCAGGCACGGGATAAACCCGCGGTAATGAAGATTCTTCAACAGTTTTAAACCGCAACAGGGCAGGGATGCCCGTCATCATACCCGCAGTCAGTGGTCGCGGACTTACAGACACTTAATAAGGTATGCCTGATGAAAAAATTATCTATTCTGGCCGTATGCGGTGCCGGGCTTGGCAGCAGTTTTGCCTGCGAAATGAGTATTGAAGCGGCCCTGAAAGATCTGGGTGTGGATGCTGAATTATCACACTGTGATATTTCCAGTGCAACCTCCTCCCGTGCGGATATTATCATGACCGGAGAAAACTTCCGTTCACAGTTTCAGCATTACACAATCAATTCTACTATTATTTACCTTAAGCGCCTGGTAGATAAAAATGAAATAAAATTAAAACTAGAACCAATCCTGAAAGAGAAAGGCTATCTTATTTAATTTCCTTTTTAATCTAAACCAATATCCCTTTATTGTTAGCGCGATGTAATGTCGTATTAACAGAAAGGGTATCTGTGCCCAAAAACAGGGGAGTATTATGTCTTTCCTTACTTTTATTGTCCATGATGTGCTGGGGCAGGCGTCAATTCTTATTTCATTGATAGCCATGATCGGTCTGATCGCCCTGAAAAAAAGTCCGGGTCAGGTCATTACCGGCACATTAAAAACGTTACTGGGTTTTTTAGTCCTGCTCTCCGGTGCCAGTATTATTGTTGCCACCCTGACCTTCCTGGGCGATATCTTCCAGAAAGGCTTTAATATGCGGGGTGTTGTCACCGATGTTGGCTCTATTGCCGGTATCGCGCAGCAGACGCTGGGGCGCGAAACGGCATTGATTATGGTGGTCGCCTTTGTGGTTAACATCCTTATCGCCCGGCTGACGCGCTATAAGTACATCTTTCTGACCGGGCAGGCCTCCCTGTGGATGGCGACGGTGTGCTCGGTGATCGGTTATATGGGCGGGCTGCGCGGCGTGGAACTGATCCTGCTCGGCGGGGGGATCGCTGGCGTGATGGCGGTGCTGATGCCGGCAATTGCCCAGCCGATCGTGCGTAAGATCACCGGTGGGGATGATATTGCCCTTGGCCACTTCTGCACCATCGGTTATATGGTGCAGGCCGGGGTGGCGAAAGTCACCGGAGATGTCAGCAAAAGTACCGAAGATGTGGAGCTGCCGCAGGCGCTGTCATTCCTGCAGGATACCTATCTTTCGATGATGGTGGTGATGATCCCGATCTATCTGATCCCGGCGATTGCCGCTGGCCCGGAAGTGGTGGCGGCGTCATCTAACGGCGTCAATTATCTGGTCTATAGCTTCCTGCAGGCGATCCAGTTTGTAGTAGGGGTGTATGTGCTGCTGGCAGGGGTGCGCCTGCTGCTGGCTGAAATTGTTCCGGCGTTTCGCGGTATTGCGCTGCGCATTGTTCCGGATGCGGTTCCGGCACTCGACTGCCCGGTGCTGTTTCCCTATGCACCGAATGCGGTGATTATCGGCTTTATTTCCACCACGGCCGGAGCGGTGATCGGGATGTTTCTGTTCCCGTGGGTGGGGCTGGCGATGATCCTGCCGGGGATGCTGACGAACTTCTTTGCTGGTGGCACCGCCGGGATCTTTGCTAACGCAGTCGGCGGGCGACGCGGAGCCATTATAGGCGGTGTGTTCCACGGGTTGTTTATTACGCTGCTGCCCGCCCTCCTTCTGCCGCTGCTTGGTCAGTACGGTTTCCAGAATGTCACCTTCAGCGACTCGGATGTGATCGGGGTCGGGCTGGTGTTCGGCCATATCCTTAACTTCTTTCACTAACTGATTCAGGAGGCTTTATGGATGCGATTGATAAGATCTTACAACAGGCATTACCGGCTAAAGCCTGTGCCGAGGCGTTGAATGAGCTGGGTAAGCAATTTATGGCACAGGAGGACAGCGACAGCGCCATTCAGTGCTGGGAGGAGAGTATGTCGCGCTACGGCAAACCGGGTTTTGCCCAGGCACAACTGATGAAAGCTTACAACGCCAAACGCCGCGCCTGTTCGCAGGCGGGTGACGGTCAGGGCGTGGAGCGCTACTCGGAAAAAATCGACGGACTGATGCAGCAGAGTAAGGACGCGATCCGCTACGGGTTTTGAAAGGCGATGCTGGCGGTGGTGCCGCTGAACCGCATCGGTACGCCTGACTGCGTGCTGAACCTGACGGGATGCTGCTGGCCGGACTGCGATGGATCTGCAGCGGTCAGCAGGTGAGACAGGGGCGTTACCGGGGGGACCTTCTTTTTCGGTCGCCCCGGTTTTAAACCCTGTTACAGATCTGCGCCGTTGCTGGTAATCACCTGCTTATACCAGTTGAAGCTTTTCTTTTTCGAACGGGCCATCGTGCCGGTGCCGTCGTCGTTTTTATCCACGTGGATAAAGCCGTAACGTTTGTTGTACTGGCCGGTGGTGAACGATACGCAGTCCAGGCAGCCCCACGGGGTATACCCCATCAGGTCCACGCCATCTTCCAGTACCGCAATTTTCATCTGCTCGATATGGGCTTTCAAATAGGCGATGCGGTAGTCATCATTGATCTGGCCGTCGGCTTCAACGGTGTCGTAGGCACCAAAGCCGTTTTCAACGATAAACATCGGCTTCTGATAGCGTTCCCAGAAGGCATTCAGCGTATAACGCAGGCCTACCGGGTCAATCTGCCAGCCCCAGTCGGACGCTTTGACATGCGGGTTCGGACGGCTGCCCGGGAAGCCTTCGATATGGCGTCCGTCGTCGCTGTCTTTGGCGGAGAACTGCACCGCATTACTCATGTAGTAGCTGAAGCCCAGGTAGTCAGCACAGCCGTCGCGCAGGTCCTGCTCATCCCCGGGCTGCATCTCAATCTGATAGCCTTTACGTTCCCACTCTTTCAGGATGTAGGAGGGGTAGTAGCCGCGCAGATGCACGTCACCGAACAGGTAGCGCTCACGCATCGACTCCTGCGCAAACATCACATCGTCCGGGTGGCATGACCACGGGTAGAGCGGGACGATGGCCAGCATACAGCCGATCTGCAGGTCAGGATTAATCTGGTGGCCCAGTTTCACCACCTGCGCACTGGCCACAAACTGGTGATGCAGCACCTGATACATCGCCTGCTCGGGTTGTTCATGCTCGTTAAAAATCACCCCGGAGTTACAGTAGCCAAACAGCGGGTAGCGCCAGTTACGCTGATTGTTGATCTCGTTAAAGGTCATCCAGTATTTCACTTTGTGCTGATAACGTTTCAGCACCACTTCGCTGTAGCGCACAAAGAAGTCCACCACTTTGCGGTTCAGCCAGCCACCGTACTCTTTCACCAGATGCACCGGCATCTCGAAGTGGGACAGGGTGATGACCGGCTCGATACCGTGCTTCAGCAGTTCGTCAAACAGGTCATCATAGAACTTCAGCCCTTCTTCATTAGGCTCCTGTTCGTCACCTTTAGGGAAAATGCGTGTCCAGGCGATCGACGTACGGAAACACTTAAAGCCCATCTCGGCAAACAGCGCGATGTCTTCTTTATAACGATGGTAAAAATCCACCGCCAGGTGGTTAGGGTAGTGGTGCGCCGGATCAATACCGTCGGTGATCACCCGGTCAACGCCGTGCGCACCGCCGGACAGGACATCGACAATACAGGGACCCTTACCGCCCTGATCCCAGCCGCCTTCCACCTGGTGTGCTGCGACCGCGCCGCCCCATAAAAAATCTTTTGGTAATTGCTGCTCTGACATAATCTGTCCTTTCTGGTGAGATTAACAACGTCTGTAAAAAAACCGCGCCGCAGGGGCACGGTGAGAATTAATAATCGATCGCTTTATCTAAGTTGGCGCCGTTGGTGTTGATCACCCGCTGATACCAGCTGAAGCTTTTCTTACGGTAACGAGCCAGATCTTTCAGATCGTGTTCGTCACGGTTGACGTAGATAAAACCATAACGCTTGCTGATCCCCTGATGGGTGCTGACCAGATCGATCGCCGACCACGGACAGTAACCGAAGATCTCCACGCCATCGCTGATGGCTAACTGCAGTTGCGCCAGATGATCGCTGAGGTAAGCAATGCGATAGTCATCATAGATCTTATTGCCCGCCGCCAGCTCGTCGAACGCCCCCAGGCCGTTTTCGGTGACAATCAGCGGCAGGTGGTAACGGTCGTAGATCTCACGTGCGGTAATGCGGAAGCCAACGGGGTCAACGTACCAGTTAAACTGGTTTTTCTTCAGGTGCGGGTTATTGGTGCCGACGTACACGCTTTTATCAATGCCCGCCATCTGCTGGTCCACTTTCTGCATTCCTTCCCCTTCGCTGCCCAGTTCGGCGGCGACGGTGGCAGAGGCATAGTAGTTAAAGGCAATAAAGTCCGGCTTCGCCTGTTTCAGCAGCGTCATATCGCCCTCAGTGATGGTGGGCAGCCAGCCTTTTTCCTGCATAAAGCGCCAGGCGATGGTGTTGTAACGGCCATAGCAGGCGAGGTCGAGGTACAGCCAGTTGCGAATCGAGGTAAAGTTATTGGCTGCCAGCATGTCTTCCGGTTTGGCACTGGCCGGATAAACGCAGGAAATATTCGGGGCCGGGCCGATTTTTGCCGCCGGCAGCATCTCGTGGCAGGCGATCATCGCCCGCGCCTGGGCCAGCATCATATGGTGATTCTGTTGATACAGGGTCTTATGCGGATCAGGCGTTCCCTCCGGTAGCGTACCGATGACGTCCCCTTTAAGGATCATCATGTTCTGCTCATTGATGGTCAGCCAGTATTTCACCCGGTCGCCAAACAGCGCGAAGCAGGTACGGGCAAAATGTTCAAAGGCGGTAATCGTGGCCGGATCTGACCAGCCGCCTTTCACCTGAAGCGCCCACGGCAGGTCAAAGTGATACAGCGTAACCAGCGGCTCAATCCCCTTATCGGTCAGGGCGGTGATCAGCTGCTGATAGAACTCAACGCCTTTAGCATTAATTTCCCCGGTTCCCTGCGGAAACAGCCGGCTCCAGGAGATCGACAGGCGGTAGGTTTTCAGGCCCAGTTCAGCGAACAGTGCCACATCCTCAGCGAAGCGATGGTAGTGATCGCTGGTGACGGTAAAATCAGTCAGGCGCGGATCAAAACGGGCTTTATCAATGACCGACGGCCCTTTACCGTCCTGGTCTGAAGCGCCTTCAACCTGATAGGCCGAGGTCGACGCTCCCCATAAAAATCCGTCAGGGAAGGGCGTAAGCTCACGATATTGCATCCTGTTCTCCTTGCGTTTTGGACGGGGCAGGCGTGCCTGACTCCCGGGGGACGAAATTGTCTGTCACGGGCTGGCGGAATAAAGGGTCAGCCCTTTTGTTTCAGTGCCTGGACTTCGCGATGCAGAAGGATGATCTCTTCGGCCAGTTCGCGGCACAGCATGGCGTTCATCAGATGGTCCTGCGCATGCACCAGAATCAGGTTGACCGGCACCTTACCCACCCCCTCGTCAGCACCGATCAGTGCCGTCTGGATTTTATGCGCCGCCTTTGCGGCGGCCCCTGCGGCAGCCAGCTGGGCATCCGCTTCCTGCCAGTCATAACTGCGTGCAGCGCGCAGCGCCTGCATGGAGCATGAGCGGGCTTCACCGGCATGAATGATCAGCTCCATCACCGTTGTTTCCATATCCATTATCGGTTCTCCACGGCGTTCAGTTCGGCTTCTGCCGGAGTGGGTTTTTCCTGTTTTAACAGCTCGCGTTCGTACATTTTGAAGAAGGGATAGTAAATCAGCGTCGAGACCACAATCAGCACGCCGACCAGAATCACCGCACGGAAGTCCCAGCCGGTGGACCAGGCGGCACCAATCGGGCCGGGGGTCGTCCACGGGGCCAGCGACACCACGTGGTTCACCAGATCGGTACGCGTCGCCACCCAGGCAATGATCGCATTGACCAGCGGGGCGGTGATAAAGGGAATAAACAGCAGCGGGTTCATCACTACCGGGGAACCAAAGATAATCGGCTCGTTAATGTTAAACATGCTGGGAACCAGGCCCAGCTTACCGATAGAACGAAGATGTGCTGAACGGCTGCGCAGATACAGGAACACCAGCCCCATGGTGGAACCAGACCCACCAACGACAATAAAGAACTGCCAGAAGGGTTCGATAAAGATCTGCGTAATCGGCTCACCGGCATTCAGCGCCTGCTGGTTAATCCCGAGATTGGTCAGCCAGAAGGCCTGCAATATGCCGCCAACGATCACCGCGCCGTGGATACCGGCAAACCACAGCAGGTGGCAGAGCAGCACGGCAATCAGCACCGCAGGCAGTGAGTCAGACGCCGAGATGATTGGCTTGAAGAGCGCCATAATCGCCTGCGGTAACAGCATGCCGAACTGATCCTGCACCAGCAGGCTGAGTGGGAACAGCGTCAGGAAAATCGCCAGAATCGGGATCAGCAGGTCAAACGACTGGCGGATTTTGGGGGGAACCTGCTCCGGCAGCTTAAAGCCAATATGGTGTTTCTGCAGGAAGTGCATCAGTTCGGTGGAATAGAGGCTGACGATAATCGCCGTAAAGATGCCTTCTCCGCCCAGCGATCCCACCGGCAGGGCACCGTTGCTCTGGGGGGACGCCACTAACAGGAATGACATCAGCGACAGACAGGCAGCCATAAAGCCATTCATCTTATAGCTGATTGCCAGGTTATAGGCGATGGCGGCGGCGATATACACCGCCATGATGCCCATGGTCATGTTGTACGGCATCATGATCTGCGCGGAATGACGCTCGACCATCCCCAGCCACCAGCGGGCAAAGGCCCACTGGCTGTCGGCACCAAACGGCGGATGGGCGAACAGCAGCATAAACGAACCCACAATCAGGAACGGCATCGAGGAGATAAACCCGTCTTTGATTGCCACCACGTGGCGCTGGCTGGACAGCCTTGCCGCAATGGGGCTGATCCGGTTCTCTATCACGCCGAACAGAGACTCGCTGAAGCGACTCATTGCTGGGGCCCGCCGTTCTGGATCATCGCCAGCGCTTCCGTGAGGATCTTTTCACCGTTCATCATGCCGTAATCCATGGTATTGATGACCGCAATAGGCTTATTCAGCTCATCAGCCAGCGGCTTAAAATCCACCAGCTTATATTTAATTTGTGGGCCCAGCAGACAGCAATCGTAGTCGGCTATTCGCTCATTAAACTCATCCAGACCGACGGCATTAATCTCTACAGCAATCCCTTTTTCTTTAGCGGATTTTTCCATCCGCTGGACGACCATACTGGTAGACATACCTGCAGCACAACAGAGTAAGATTTTATTCATGGTTGTTCTCCGGTCTGGGTTTCCTTAATAAATAGCCGAAAGGAACCCGTTTCTGCAACCGGTTTCATATTCATTAATTTGTTCTGTGAGCAGGATCGCAAAGGTATGGGAGTACGATAAAACAGGCTATTATGACCACAAGAGTTTCGCTTTCAGGATGCCACAATGATTACCATGCTGGACGTTGCAAAAAAGGCGGGCGTATCAAAAGCGACCGTATCCCGGGTGCTGGCGGGAAACAGTTACGTCAGCAAGAGCACGCAGGAAAGAGTTTTTAAAGCCATTGAAGAGACCGGTTATCGGCCGAATTTACTCGCGCGTAACCTGGCGACCAGCAAATCGCAAAATATTGGGCTGGTGGTGACGAATACGCTGTATAACGGCCCCTATTTTAGCGAGCTGTTATTCCAGGCGGCAACGTTAACGGAACAGCATGGCAGACAGCTGCTGCTGGCAGACGGCAAACATGACGCCCGTCAGGAGCGTCAGGCTATTGAGTTTTTACTCGATCTGCGCTGTGATGCGATTATTATTTATCCGCGTTTTCTCAATACCATCGAACTTGACGAGATTATTGAAAAAACCCATAAACCCATTATCGTCGTCAATCGTCAGCTGGAAAAACACCCCGAACACTGTGTGATCGCGGCGCATGAGCAGAACACGTTTGATGCCGTCAATTATCTGGTTTCCCGGGGCCATCGTGATATCGCCTTTATTTCCGGCTCACCCGATTCACCGACCGGTAACAGCCGCCTGAACGGCTATACGCAGGCCCTGCGGGCGCATCATATTGCCTTTAATGCCCAGCGTCTGGCGCAGGGAAGCTGGTCATTACAGAGTGGCTATGAGGCGGGGCTGGCGCTGCTGGAGCAGGGCGCTGAATTTACCGCGCTGGTGGCCAGCAACGATGACATGGCGATTGGTGCGGCTAAGGCGCTGTCTGCCGCCGGTAAGCGTATTCCGCAGGATGTTTCCCTGCTCAGTTTCGATGATATTCCCATGGCCGCGTTTTTTGTTCCGCCGCTGACTACCGTCCATGTGCCGGTCGGGGAGATGATTATGCATACGCTGGAGAAACTGGTAATGATGCTGGATGGCAAGCCTGCAGAGCCCTTGCCGGCGTTTAACGGTCAGCTGATCGTACGTGATTCCGTGGTGGCCGGCCCCTATCTGGGACGCACCTGACCTCCTCCGGGCCGGGACTGGATGGGGTTGAACAGGCTGTTTGCCTGTCTGAAAAATATCCCCGTCATACAGAGGTTCTGACTGAACCTTAATAACACAGGGTTATTATTGGGTTAAATAATATTTCCCCGGACAGGTATTTCATCCCCGCATTTGTATTGATTTGACGTGAAAATGACATGATAATACGCGGGCAAAAATCTCTGTTAATTCACTGAACGTTGTATGGAAATACGATGCATTTATGCTATCGGTTTTCCTGTACCCGGTCGCCTTAAAGGAATGGAATCATGAGTGACATCAAAATGGATGATATTTCATCTGCACGCCCTGGTAATCAGGCACTGAAGCCTTATGTGCATCAGGACGATGAACTCGATCTGCTGGGGTTACTGAGTATTCTGCTTAACCGTAAGTTCTTTGTGATTGCGATTACCGGACTGGCCGTGCTGGCCGGGGCGGGCATGAGTTATCTGATTCCGCAGCGCTGGACCAGTTCCGCCGTGCTGGTGCCCGCAGAGGCACCACAGTTGCGTAGTATGGAAAAAATCCTGACCGAACTGAACGTACTGGATATTAAAACGGATATCACCCCTGACTCGCTGCTGTCTGATTTTATGCGTAACTTTGATTCGCGCAGCCTGCGCGAGAAATATCTGGTTAATACCACTTATTTTAAAGAGCTGGCAAAAGACAAAGCAGATACACCGGATACCCGTAACCGGCTGGTGAATGCCATTTTGCAGGGAAATATCGATTCGCACAGCTCCGTGCAAGATAAAGATGCCGCGAAAAAAGAGTATCGCTACTACGAAATTAAATACACTGCCGAAAACCCCGTTGCCGCCCGCGATCTGCTGGAGGGGTACATTAATTATGTTTCGGATGTGGTGCAGAGTGAGTTACATCAGCGCATCAACTACCAGATTGATATGCTGAAAGGCAAAGCCATCGGACAATATAATCTGGATGTCAGCCGTGCCGAAAACGCCCACCGAATCAAACTGGAACGTTTGCAATACGCGCTGCAGATTGCTAACTCCGCCGGGCTGAAGCAGCCGTCGTGGAGCAATGGCCGTACCATTCAGGATGACCCGGACTTTTCAGTGACACTGGGCGCGGATGGCCTGGCGCGCAAACTTCAGATTGAGCAGGCGATCTCCGATCCTGCCCGGCTGAGTGCCGACTTACAGAACCGCCGGCTGTATATTGAAAAACTGAACGCGGTGAAAATTAATGAGCTGCACGTTGAGCCGTTCAAATACATGCGTGCGCCCTATGAGCCTATCCAGCGTGATGCGCCAAAACGGTCGCTGATTGTTCTGCTGTTTGGTCTGGCAGGCCTCATCGCCAGCTGCAGCTACGTGCTGCTGAACCATGCGATGAAAAATCGCAGTCAGCCTGTTGATCTCCTGCCGAAACGCCTGAACTAAGCGGCTATCCGGGCAGCGCATAGCGCTGCTGCCCGGCTCACCTGTTTACACGGCCGGAGTGACTGCCCGCTTGCGCAGTGCCAGGCACAGCACATAATAAATGACGCACGAAACCAGCAGCGAATTGATTGTTGGCACCCCCCATTCGGTCACCAGGCCAATCACACTGCCAATCAGCGTGGCGATAATCGCCGTCCAGCCAATCACCGGCGTTTCGCTTTCATTCGGTAATTTTCCCTCAGCCCGGCTTCTGTCCAGCACGGCACGATGGGAACGCAGCAGCAGGTAATCAACCAGCATAATGCCGAGGATCGGCGGGAATACCACGCCCAGTACGGTGAGGAAATCGACGAAGCGGTCAAGGATGCCCAGTACTGAAAGCAGCGTACCTAACACACCAATGGCCAGCGTGGTGTGACGATATTGCAGCTTCCTGCCACTGATACCTTCCACGGCGTTAATCACCCCCAGGGAAGAGGAGTAGAGGTTAAGATCGTTCACGCGCAGCGTGGAGAGGATCACTACCAGCAGTCCGACGCCGCCCGCCACCTGTGACATGATGGTCACCACATCGGCGGTTTGCAGCGTACGTGCAATCATGATCGCCAGGCCGTTAACGATAAACTCACCGGCAATAATGGTCAGCAGCGTCACGCCAGCGACATGCTTAGACGATCGGGAATAGCGCGTCAGATCCGGCGTCATCAGGCTGGCCACAATCGCGCCGCCCACCACCATGGTGATTGCTGCACTGATGGTCAGCGGGCTGCCCGTCGGTGGCAGATCAATAATCTGTTGCAGGGTATGCCCGGACAACGTCTGGAAAGATATAAAACCGACCAGGCAGATAAACAGTGGTACCGCGATACGCGCCGTGACGCGCAGCGCTTTGAAACCGAAGGTCACCAGCACGGTCAGCAGCAGACCGG
The DNA here is from genome assembly GCF_019844095.1 of Erwinia persicina. NCBI lineage: Bacteria > Pseudomonadati > Pseudomonadota > Gammaproteobacteria > Enterobacterales > Erwiniaceae > Erwinia > Erwinia persicina. The sequence goes on from NZ_CP082141.1 coordinate 752,554, forward strand.
AAAGCGTAGCGGCCAGCGGGAAGCCCAGTACGCCACCGAGGGCGAAATTCAGCGATTTGGCAAAGATGGCATTCTGAATGCCAAACCAGCCCAGCAGGCTGACGGCTACCACCAGCCCAATCAGGACGGAACCAATCCGACCGAAGCCACACCAGCGGGCCAGCAGACTGCCTGAGATCCCTTCTTTCATCCCGGCGTAGCCCAGACCGAAGGTGACAATACCAAAAATCACACTCCCGGCCAGGATGGCCAGAAAGGCCGAGGCGAGACTCATGGAGTCGCCCAGCACCGCGCCCAGCATAAACTGGTCAAGTGCGGTCAGCATGCCCATGTGGACAACGGCAACGCTTAAAAAAGAGACGCGTTTATTCTCAGGCACGCGACTGAGTGGGTAATCTTCAATACGAATCAAGTTGAGTTTCCTTCGCAAAAAATTAAATAAACTGGATGCCCTTTTCGATCAGACGATCCGGTATAAAATTATCTAACCCAGCCTGGCGACAATATTCTTCAAACTGGCTCAGTGTGTGCACCCCGGCCTTCTGATAGATGTTATAGATGCGGTTTTCTACCGTGCGGTGGCTGAGGTTATAAATCCGGGCAATCTCCTTCGTTGATAAGCGTTGCAGCATCAGAAACAGCGTATCCAGTTCGGAACGGGTAAACAGGTTATTGCTGACTTCGGTGGTCAGTACCCCGGGTTTTTGCTGTGTGATGTACTTCAGGGGGGACATGGTATCCAGCAGTTTCGCATTCCAGGCGATGCCAATGAATTCACCGGCTGCATCATGCAGGGGGATCTTCTCGCTCACGTAGGGCGTTAAGCTTTTCTGGCCGAACCAGTAATGGGTTTCAATCACCGCTACGCGTCCGTTGGAGGCCAGTGTCCGGCGATCGTGCTCGATCAGCGCCTCTTCACACTCGGCCCAGGAGGCGGGAAAGTCGCTGTCCAGCTGGCCTTCAATATTGAATTTCTGCGGCGTATTGGTGTAAAGATACGCCGCTTTATTCATATAAAGATGGCGGGATTCAGGATCTTTAATGCCCCAGGGTTCGGATAAGTGTTCCATCATGGCAATCAGTGCACTGAAGTCTGACCGTGCTTTATCGTCCGGCAATTCCATTTTTCCCCCTGAGGACTGTCTCTGTTAAATCTTTTTCGCCAGGTAGTGACGGGTATGCAGGTGTGCATAATCGCCAAGCTCACCATAGTCCGAATAGCCTAATTTCTCGTAAAACCCTTTTGCCTGGAAATCGAAGGTGTCCACGTAGGCCATATGACAGCCACGCTGTCTGGCTTCTTCTTCTGCCGCCAGCATCAGATCGCGGCCCACACCCTGACCCCGGCAGGCGTCGCTGACCCACAGATACTGGACTTCCAGCCCACCCCACCAGGTTCTTGCTACCAGGCCTGCCGTAATCTGCTGATTTTCATCACGCTGGGTCAGGAAAAGCGGGTGGATATCCACGGGTGTCGTTTTCGCATTGTGCTGCCACAGGCTGTCGATGACGAATGCCTCATCGGCGGCAGATGGACGATCGGTAACGGTAATTTTCATTGGCCTCATGCTCTCATTATTTGAATAATTATTAATAAGATTACTTGTACATTACCAATGCGTAATTATCATTTTAATTCGTCGGTGACAAGAGTGTTTTCCCCCCTTACTACGGCGCGAAAAAACGCTTATGGTATGCATCACGGACGGCACTTCTTTGCAGACACAACTAATATCCTGTCGTCCTTCCAATTTGGCAAGGCAATCTTTAGCCTCACCAGGGAAAATTACACAGCACGCCTCTTTTTCAGCGACCAAAACAGCGGCGGATGAAAAAGCGATAAATAAAGAAGTCTGATACTGATGAAGGTTGTCACTTCAGTAAATCTTTTCAAAGTATCTGTTTTAACAAAAAAGCCGCTCACTGAGCGGCTTTTTTTACAGCCCGCTTTCCCGTCCGATCCCCTCCTGCCGTTCCTGCCGACTCCGACATGTTAAAAACCAGTAAAGTTTGTAATGGTTTCTGCCGTTAATACTGTTTTAAGGATGCTTACTCTATATTGACAGGGAGACCAGTATGATCGACGCATCGTTAACGCCGGCCACTGCCGGGAAGAATGAGATTCTTTCTCTGGAGAAAATCTGGCGGCAGGCTGACTTTCTGATGCTTTTCCTGTCATGGGGAATGTGGGGCATCGCCTGCATAGTGGGATGGCTGATGGGGTCATTCCTGCTGGCATTGACCGTTGGTGGGGCGCTGGCCATCATTGCCACCCTGATCCGTTTTGCCGGGCCTGGGCGTCTCTTTACCCGGCTGTGGTTTGCCTTTACCCTGCTCGCTTTCTCTGCCCTGTTAATTCAGCTGGGGAAAGGCGAGGTTGAGTACCACTTCTTTATCTTTGTTCTTCTTTCTGCCTTACTGGCCTATCGCGATTATCGTCCACTGCTGATGGGGGCGGCTACTGCTGCCGTTCACCACACCCTGTTTAACTACTTACAGGAAAATGACCTTTACGGCATCGTCTGCTTTACGCATCCCGGCTTTCATATGGTGGTGTTTCACGCCATTTTTGTTGTAGCGCAGACAGCGATCCTGATCTTCATCGCCCACCGCATGGCGGCGGATGCCCGTGCGGCCTGTGAGGTGGCAAAACTGGCCGCATGGATCAATCGTGAGCCAGGTCGTCTGACCCTGGCGCAGGAAGATAACCGCAGCGAAACCGCGTTTGCCCGCACCTTCAGCAGCACGCTGGGTACCATGCGCAGCACCCTGAACCAGGTGAGTGAAGGGATCAGCACGCTACGCGAGGAGTCGGTCAGCATTCTGCAGCGTAACGCTGCGCTCTCGCAGCGAACCGACGAGCAGGCCCGCGCACTGGCCGTGGCCACTGGTGCCATGGAGCAGATGAGCACCGCGGCGGCAATCACCAGCGAAAAGACCCATGCGGCACAGCAGCTGGTGCAGGGGGCAAACCGGGTAGCCCTGCGCGGTGGGGACAATATTGCCTCTGCGGTCAGTTCGATGGCGCAGATAGAGCAGGAGTCGCAGCGTATCAATGTCATTCTTGAACTGATTGACAGCATTGCATTCCAGACCAATATTCTGTCGCTGAACGCCTCGGTCGAAGCCGCGAATGCCGGTCAGCACGGAAAGGGCTTTGCCGTGGTGGCGTCAGAAGTGCGTATCCTGGCCGGACGATGCGAAAATGCGGCGAAGGATATCCGGCACCTTATCTCCACCTCTGTTGAACGTACCCGGAGCGGAACCGAACAGGTCGCGGCGGCGGGCGAAACCATGCAGGAAATTATTCATACCATTAACGGTCTCAACGATCTGGTACGCGAGCTGGCCGGGATGAATGACCAGCAGCTCAGTCGTATTACGCAGATGAAGGAGAGTGTGGAGAGCATCGATCTCAGCGTGCAGCATAACCAGCAGCACGTTGCCGAAACACTGGAAGTGGCACAGCAGCAGCAGCGCCAGGCAGAAGCGGTACAGCAGGCGATCGCGGTGTTCCGCTTCACCTGATAGCCCTCAGCGCCCGGCGGCAGCCATCACCTGAATACAGCTGTCGATGTCTCTGGCCGCCGTGGCCTGTTGATCGGCACTCAGTGCCTGATATTTCTCAATCGACGCCCGGCCAGACCGGTCGTCATAGCTGATCTGCTTGATCGAGTAAGCGCTATTTTCGTTAATGATGACGGTACGGATTTTATTGACGAAATCCCGATCGCTGGTGGGCGCACCGAGGGCGACGACCGCCGCGCAGGCTGCGGCATCATAATGAGGATCGGGCGCCGGACTGCGGAACATAAACCACCACAGGGCCAGGGCGGCAACAGCCAGCATCAACAGCGGGAACAGCTTTTTCATGACCACAACTCAAATTCACCCGGGGTGGGCTATCAACAGGGGCGCATTATACGGAGAAATTCTCCTGTAGCGACCGAAAACACCCTCATGCGTTTGCGCATTCAGGGGACATCCTTTTGAGCAGGGCATGGAGCTGGTCAGCCGGCTGCGGTTTACTAAGCAGAAATCCCTGTAACCTGTCGCAGCCCGCTGAGGCCAGCATCAGCCTCTGTTCCTCGGTTTCCACGCCTTCGGCGGTGACGGTAATGCCCAGGCTGTGACCCAGATTAATCACCGACTCCACGATGGTGGCAGAATTTTCCCTGACGCCCAGCGACTGTGTGAAGGCGCGGTCAATTTTAATAGTGTCTACCGGAAACTGCACCAGATAGCTCAGGCTGGAGTAGCCGGTGCCAAAATCATCCAGTGCAATGCAGAATCCTGCTGCACGCAGCGTTTTAATCGTTTTCAACGCCTCCTGCTCATTTTCCAGCAGCACGCCTTCGGTGATCTCCAGTTCGATCTGCCGCGGATTAATGGCATGGCGCGCCATGATCGCCATCAGGTGGTCAACAAAACCCGGGGCGAGAAACTGCAGGGGAGACACATTCACCGCAACGATAAGCCGGGGGCAGGTGATGGCCAGCAGACACGCCTGCTCCAGCACCCACTCCCCCAGCGGTATAATCAGTCCGGTTTCTTCGGCAACCGGCACAAATTCTGCCGGAGAAATCGCGCCGAGCTGGGGATGATGCCAGCGGAGCAGGGCCTCAACAGCAATCAGTTTTGTGCCGCTGATATCCATAATGGGTTGATACCACTGCATCAGATCGCCGCTATTTGCCAGCGCCAGACGTAGCTCCTGCGCCAGCCGCTGGCGCTTTTGCAGGGCCTCATCCATGGCCGGAGCAAACAGACAGTAGCGGCCGCGCCCTTCGGCTTTGGCCGCATACAGTGAAATATCCGCTTTGCGCATCAGCTCCAGCCGATCCCTGCTGTGGCGCGGCGACAGCGCCACGCCGATGCTGACATCCACCCAGAGCGTATGGCCACGCAGCGTCATCGGTTCGGCCAGACGGGCAATAATCTGCTGACATAAATCGGCGACCTGCTGTTCATTTTCAATCTCGCTGACCATGACCACAAACTCATCCCCGCCCAGGCGTCCGACGGCATTCCTGACGGGTAGCAGCGCCGACAGCCGCTGGCCGACCTCGACAATCAGGTCGTCTCCCGTAGGGTGGCCGTAGGTGTCGTTGATCATTTTAAAGCGATCGAGGTCGAGCAGCAGCAGCGCCAGCGTGTGGTTTTTCCCCGGTCGCGAGGACAGCCTTTCACTGAGTTGTTCTTCAATCCAGGCGCGGTTAGGCAGACCGGTTAACACATCATGGCGCGCCAGATGGCGGGCGTGAGCTTCACTGGCGGCCAGGCGGTGCATTGAGCTGGAAAGCTTGAGTGAGGCGTGCCACAGACGGCGCGTCATAATAATGCACATCAGTGAAATACTGAGAATGGCCATCGCAATCAGCGGGCCTGTCACCATCAGCATCTGGCTGCCGGGGCGCATGGGGATCCACGAGACGCTGCTGACCGGGATCCCTGCTGCTGACGTGAGAAGGAATCCTGCGCTGTTATTCCGATCGGGGTCATTGGGGGTAAAACGAAAATGACTGACGACGCCGCGATGCTCAAGGAAGTCGATAAAGCTATGATGGAGGTAGCGGATAAACACCAGCGTTTTGCCGGAGTTATCGGGAAGGCCACCGATCGCCACTTCCGCCACCCGGCCGCGCAGACGGATGAAGTCCCGCGTCATCTCTGTCTTGCCTGACGGCAGAAGAACATGATCCAGCGACAGTGCGATGGCGGCAAAACCGGAGGGGGAAACCGGTTTGCCTTGCTGCCAGCTGACCAGCGGACGCTGCTGGTTATCCAGCAGATAGATTTCGTTGTCCCCGGCAAGGTTAAAAAGCCAACGGCCAAACTCAGTGGGTTTTTGAATCTGATCGATTAGATCCGGTCTTTTCAAGAGTCCTTTATGCTGGAGCGCATAATCATCCAGGTGCTGGGCAAGAATGTTTTGAATCACCTGCTGCTGTTTTTCTTCTGCTTTTGCATTGCTTTGTGCTGTCACCCACCATGCGGTAAGGCCGCATCCAAACAGGGAAAAAAGCACTACCGCCACCACCGGTACGACCACATTACGCCTGAATTCACGACGTAATTCAGCAACCGTGCTGTATTCGATTTTCATTGACCTTCCAGGATGAACGCGTCGCAACCTCAGGAAACCACTGGACCTGTAAAGCGCAAACATTACCGCATTGTCTATTATTGGCAAAGTTAAAGAGGTTAGAAAATCTCTGTTTATCTGAATTCGTGGGGGCAACCTGACAGTCTGGCCGGGCGGTTGACGGTATAAATCTGACCGTTGACCCCTATCTGTGCTTTACCGGATAGCTGGCCAGTGGCTTGATCTCTTTCAGTACAAACATACTCTGCATCTCTTTGATTCCCGGCAGACGCCGGATCACGGCCATCGCGAAATCGGCATAGGCATCGAGGTCGCGTGCGACCACCTGCAGCAAAAAGTCTGCATCGCCGCCGATGCTGTAACAGGCCACCACATCTTCCAGCGCTGTCACTTCCTGCTCAAACTTGCGGGCTTCAGCCTCACTGTGGCTGTCGATCGCTACGCGTACAAAGACCATCACCCCCAGTCCGATTTTTTTGCGGTTGAGCACCGCGCGGTAGCCCTGAATGACTTCGTCTTCTTCCAGTTTGCGCACTCTGCGCCAGCAGGGCGAGGCCGACATACCGATGTCGTCGGCCAGCGTCTGGTTGGTCATTCGCGCATCGTCCTGCAGCAGCGCGAGAATTTTCATATCAACAGCGCTTAAGGTCGTCATGTCAGATCCTTTCCATTTAGTGATTTATTAAGGTTTATTCTGCCCTTTTTTTGCGGTTTAACAACGGATTCAGACAATATTTTCCTGCCAGGCCGGGCGATAATAAGGGCTGTATTCGTTGACTTCCCTGAGGAATTTTTGATGAGATTTGACGCCAGTCAGCACCGATGTACGATTATTATCGACAGCCAGCTCAGCCCCGGGCTGGCCATGAATGCCGCCAGTGTGATCGGTATCAGCTTTGGCCGCACGGTTGAAAACCTTGTCGGACCGGATCTGCACAGCCTTGATGCGGTCAGTTATCCCGGGGTGATTTATGCCCCGTTGCCGGTTCTGCGGGCGGAGAGCAGCTATGTTCAGCAACTGCTGGCGATAGCCGGGCAGGACGATGAGATCGTCGCCATGCCGTTCAGCGCCCTGGCACAGTCCTGCCGGACTTATGAGGAATATAGCGAACGAATTTCTGCCGTCCCCAGCCCACAGATTGCGCTGGTGGCGATTGGCCTGCTCGGCCCGAAAAAGAAAATTACTCAACTGACGGGAAATCTGGCGCTGTATAAATAGAGGGTGAGGATGAAAATTATTAACAGTGAAATTCGTGATGTGACATCGGGTCAAAATGTTCGGGTGATGACGCCAGCTAACCTGTATGAGTGTGAGTTGCACGACGATGTTTTTATCGGCCCGTTTGTCGAAATCCAGAAAGGATGCGTCATCGGTCGTGGCAGTCGTATCCAGTCGCATACGTTTCTTTGTGAAAACGTGACGCTGGGCGAGCACTGTTTTATCGGACATAACGTCACCTTTGCCAACGATCTGTTCCACAGCGGGAAGCCCGATGCCGATGCGCAGAACTGGATCACTATCACGCTGGGCGACGGTGTGACCGTGGGCAGTGGCGCTACCATCCTGACGGAAACGGTGTGCAGCGGGGCGGTGATCGGCGCCGGGAGCGTGGTGATCAGGCCGGCGACCGTAAAGGGGATCTATGCCGGCAACCCGGCCAGGTTGATCAGGACGTTATGAGCGTTTCGGGCCGGGCGAGGAGAAAACCGGCCCCTGCGCCTGAGCGGAACGCCGTCAGCGCACCACGCACATCGGGCGCCCTGAGGCCGGTTCGGGGTAAATCTGTGCCTCAATATTGAAGACTTTCCGCAGCAGCACCGGTGTCATCACCTGTTCCGGCGTCCCGCTGGCCACAATCTGTCCACCAGACATCAGCACCAGATGGTCGCAGTAGCGGCTGGCCTGATTCAGATCGTGCAGCACGGCGACCACGGTTTTTCCCTGCTGTTGCTGGCGGCGCAACAGGGCCATCAGCTCCACCTGGTGGTGTATATCGAGCCAGGTGGTCGGTTCATCCAGTAACAGCAGGGGCGTGTCCTGTGCCAGCATCATGGCAATAAAGACCCGCTGACGCTGGCCTCCTGACAGCTCGGTGACATTTTTCCCGGCCAGATGGGCTATTTGTGCATCGTCCATCGCCGTGGCGATCAGCCTGCGGTCAGCCGCCGACGGGCGGCCAAACAGGTTCTGCCACGGGCTACGGCCGTAGCCGACCAGTTCCTGCACGGTCACCCCTTCCGGCGCAATGTGCTGCTGGGGTAACAGGGCCAGCGACTGCCCGAGCTGGCGGGCGCTGAAGCTGTTCAGCGGCTGACCATTCAGACGGACTTCTCCTGAGCCTGGCCGCAACAGCCGCGAAAAGCAGCGTAACAGGGTGGATTTTCCGCATCCGTTCGGGCCGAGCAGAGCGGTAACGTTAGCCGCCGGCAGCATCAGCGAAATATCATGCAGGACAGGCGTGCTGCCATAGCCGGCGTGAAGCCGTTCAGCGGCAATCTGCGTCATCAGCGGGTCCTCATTAACAGCCAGAAAAAGTAGGGGGCACCAATAATGGCGGTCAGCACCCCGGCGGGCAGTTCAAGCGGCGGGTGCAGCGTGCGTGCCAGCAGGTCGGCCAGCAGCAGCAGCAGTGCGCCGACCAGCATTGAGGCCGGTAGCAGCCAGTGGTGGCGTCCGCCGATCAGCCGGCGGGTAAGATGCGGGGCCACCAGACCGATAAAGCTTAAGGGGCCACACAGCGCAACGCTGACCGCCGCCAGTGCGACGGCCAGCAGCAGGGCGCGGTGTGGGGTTGCGGGCAGGGCCACCCCGAGAGTGTGGGCCTGCTCCTCACCCAGCGCCAGCAGATCGAGATCGCGGCACAGCAGCAGACTGAGAGGGATCAGCAGCAACAGCCACGGCAGGGCCACCCAGACAAACGGCCAGCCACGCCCCCACAGGCTGCCGGTGAGCCACAGCAGCGCCTGGTTTATCTCCAGCGGACGTGACAGCATCAGATAGTCGGTGACGCTGGCATAGAGCGCGGTCAGCGCCACACCCAGCAGCGCCAGCCTTAACGGGGCGCTGTGGCCGGCCAGCCTTCGCAGCAGTACAAAGGCCAGCAGCCCCCCTGCAAACGCCAGCAGCGGCAGCCACAGCACCGGCAGGGCCGGGAACAGCATCAGTGCGCTCACGGAGCACAGCCCGGCGGCGTGGTTCACGCCCAGAATTTCCGGCGAGGCCAGCGGATTGCGGATCACGCCCTGCACCAGCACGCCGGAAACCGCGAGCGCCGCACCGACCAGTAGCGCCAGCAGGGTGCGGGGCAGGCGATACTCCATCAGGGCGAAGTGGCGACTGTCGGCAGGATCAAGTGCCTGGCGCAGGGCGCTGAAGCTTAAAGTTTCACTGCCGTAGCGCAGGGACAGCACCAGGGCCAGCAGGACCAGCGCCAGCAGCAGGGAGAGCATCAGACGTGGCGATCTCATGTGCGCCTCCGCACCAGCCAGACAAAGAAGGGGGCCCCGATCAGCGCCAGCACCGCGCCGGCGGGCAGTTCGGCCGGATACGTCAGGCCGCGTGCCAGCAGATCAGCGGCCAGCATCAGCAGGGCGCCCAGCAGCATCGCCGTCGGCAGCATCAGGCGCAGATCGTGGCCGACCCACGCCCGCGCCATATGCGGCACCAGCAGCCCGAGGAATGCCACCGGCCCGGCAACGCTGACGCAGCTGCCGACCAGCACCACCACCACGATATTGACCAGCAGACGCAGCCGGCTGAGATTAACACCCAGCGTGCGGGCGCTGTCGTCGCTGACGCGCAGCAGATTAAGGCGGGCAGCCAGTAGCCAGGCCAGCGGGGAGAGCAGGGCCGTAAACGGAAACAGCTGCCAGAATTCACGCCAGCGCACGTGGGATACGCCGCCCGCCAGCCAGTGCAGGATGCCGTACGCGTGATCTTCGGCCAGCAGAAGCGTGGCTTTCGTCAGGGCGGCGCACAGGGCTGACACCGTCACTCCGGCCAGGATCAGGCGGCTGCGGTCACCCGCCTGCTGCCAGCCTCTGCCCAGCAGCATCACCAGCCCCCAGCTCACCCCGCCGCCGCAGGCCGCCAGCAGTGCGATACTGTATCCGGCGACCCAGGCAGGGTTATACGCGCTGGCCAGAACCATGGCCAGCGAGGCACCAGCATTAATACCCAGCAGGGAAGGGGACGCCAGCGGGTTACGCGTCAGGGTCTGCAACAGGCTGCCCGCCAGCGCCAGGCTGGCCCCGAGCAGCATCGCGACCAGGCTGCGCGGCAGACGCAGGTTAAGCACCAGCGCCTGCGGCAGCGAAGGGGGGCCTCCGGGAAACAGGGCGCTCAGCGCCTGCCACGGGCTGACGGGCACCGGTGACCAGCAGAACAGCGACAGCCAGAACGTCAGGAGCAGTGCCAGCAGCGGCAGGCCCCACGCCAGCAGCGGGGTCTGGCGCATCATTGCGCAACGGGAACCGGACGGTGATGGAGAAGGGCGACCAGGTCGCTGGCGATATGTTCCGCCGCAAACAGCCCGCGCATTCGCGCCCAGACATTGCTGTCAACGGCCACCACCTGATGGCGCTGGGCGGCTTTCAGCATCGGCCACAGTGCATCCTGCTGCCAGTCGCGCACGATGCTCTGCTGACGGTAGTGGGCGACAATCAGCCAGTCCGGATCGGTGGCCAGCAGCTGTTCCAGGTTAATGCTGACCATCGCCGCCTGGCCCACCGGCTGCGGCACTTTCATTCCCAGCGCTGCCAGCACGCTGCCGGTCCAGGACTGGCTGCTGTAGAGGTTGAACTGCTGTTCTCGCGAGGTGCCGAACACCACCGTCTGGTTTTTGGGCAGTTCGGCGGCAAAGGCCTGCATGCGCTGATGATGCAGAGTCAGGCGCTGCTGCATTTCACCGTCTTTCCCGACAGCCTTACCAATAATTGCCGCAGATTGCAGATTTTCGGCCCAGGTCTCATTGCGCGACTTTAGCATCAGCGTCGGCGCGATGCTTTTCAGCTGGCCGAGAATACCGCCGTGGCGGGCAGCGTCGGCAATAATCAGATCCGGCTTCAGCGCCGCAATCACTTCCAGGCTGGGCTGGGCACGGGTGCCCACCGATTTCCACGGCTGGATGCGCGCCCGCACCTCCGGCAGAATGCGCGTCGGATCATTGTCATCCGCCACGCCCACCGGACTGACGCCGACGGCGGCCAGCGCATCCACAAAGGACAGTTCCAGCACCACAACGCGCTGCGGCGTTTTATCCAGCGTAAAGGGACCGTTGCTGTCCTGCACGGTCACTGCCCGGGCGACAGGCACGATGGCCAGCAGGGTGCTGAACAAAATAAGGATGAGTCGCGTTAGCATGTTTCCTCCGGATCACAGAAACGAAAAAGCGAGCTGCCGTAACGCAGCCCGCTGGGGGACGAACGATCAGAACTTCACTGAGCCCTGCATATAAATCGTGCGCGGCTGACCGGCGTACAGGCCCTTGTTATTGTCTTCGGCGGCACGGGTAAAGTAATGATGGTCGAAGATATTTTTCACCCCGACGCCCAGATTGAGGTTGGCGAACTGCGGGCCAAAATCATAACTGGCGCGCGCGCCCCACAGCATAAAGCCGGGTATGCGGCCAAGGCTGCCGTCCGCACTCTCATCCTGCGTGTTGGCGTTGTCCGCGTACTGACCAGACTGATATTCGCTGTTGACGTTAAAGGTCCAGCTTCCACTGAGGTAATCCATCCCCAGCGTCCCCTTATGCTTCGGTGAAAACGGCACCTGATTGCCATAGTTATCTCCGGCCTGACGGATCACCGCATTCACGTAAGCATAGCTGGCGGAAACGGAGAGGTTTTCCAGCGCCGGCGAGACATCGCCCAGGTCATAGCGCAGCCGGCTTTCCAGCCCGCTGTGGCGGGTTTTTCCGCGCGAGGTCACGCTGTCATCAGTCTGGTTAGACTCATACTGGTTGCTGAAGTTAATCAGGAACAGGCCCACTTCCGCCTGCAGGGCCTGGTTATCAAAGCGGGTACCCAGTTCCCAGGTCCGCGCCTTTTCCGGCTCAATGCTGCCGCTGCTGACCGCTTTACCAATCTGGCTGTACTGCACGGTGCCGAAGGAGCCTTCAGTATTGGCATAGAGGTTCCACGACTCGTTGAGGTGATACAGCACATTCAGCGCCGGGAGCGGGGCGTTATAGCCAATCTCCTGTCTGCCGTCTTTGACGTAGTCGTTCTGATACGACTGGATATGCTCATAGCGCATGCCCGGCGTCAGGGTCCAGTTACCCACGTCGATGCGGTCATCAATATACCAGGCGTGCGCCTCGGTGCCGGACTGCGTATCCCGGTCGTACGGGCTGTTGCCGGTGGGCAGTCTGCCGCTGCTGGCGGGGCTGGTGTAGCGGACTTCGTGGGTGGATTCACTGACGTAGCGGTAGCCGACGCCCACTTCATGGGCGGTTTCCCCGAGGGTGAAGCTCTGGCTGTAGCGCGGCTCCACGCCGCGCACCCAGTATTCACGCGGTGACAGCGTCAGGTTTTTCCCCTGATCGAGATAGCCGCTGCGCAGGGTGTTGGTATAGAAAGTCAGAACAGAAAACTTGTGCTGCGTGTCCGGCTGATACTGATAGCCGAGGCTGGCCAGCTGGCGGCGGCCCCAGAACTCGTCGTACGGGCGGGTGGACTGGAAACGGTCAGCGTTGTAGTCGGCGCGCGACAGACCGCCCGGCATCTGCGCCCGGCCTTCATAGTATTGCAGCAGGCTGGTGAAGGTGTGTACCTCGTTTGGCGCATAGCGGGTTTTCAGCATCACGTCGTCGATTTTGGTCGAGCTGTGTTCGCGCCAGTCGCTGCCCCGGGTGCCGGAGTAGAGCAGCGCCGCGCCGAGGCCGTTATCGGCGGTGCCGCCGATCATCAGGTTGCCGCTGCCTTTGGGATCGTGCTGGCTGGAGGTCGGGCTCTGTAACCCTTCCATTCCGGCTTCAATGCCAAATTCTTTCGGGATGGCGCGGGTGACAAAGTTCACCACGCCGCCCACGCTCTGCGGTCCGTAGCGCACGGCACCGCCCCCGCGCACCACGTCGACGGCATCCATATTCCCGAGCGATACCGGGGCCAGCGACAGCTGCGGCTGGCCGTACGGGGCGAACGGCACCGGAATACCGTCCATCAGAATGGTTGAGCGGCTGGCCAGACGCGGGTTGAGCCCGCGAATGCCAAAGTTCATTGCCATATCATGGCTGCCCGTGCCGTTATTTTCCGGGGCGTTGACGCCGGGAATACGGTTCAGTGCTTCGCGCAGAGTGGTGGCACCGGTTTTGGTAAAATCCTCACGGCGGAGCACATCACGCGCTCCGGCATGTTCGAAGACGTCATTCTCACGGGCTTCGGCCAGCCAGTCACCGACCACGGTCAGCGTTTCTGCGGGGGCTGCCGCCGGCACCGGCGTCACCGTCCACGCGTTGTTACCCAGGGATTTCCCCTGCAGACCGCTGCCGTTGAGCAGGGTTTGCAGACCCTCCTCTGGTGTATAGCGGCCGTTCAGCCCCGGGCTTTGTTTACCCTGCGTCAGTGACGCGTCGATTGACAGGGTGATGCCGGCGCGGGCTGCAAACTGGTTCAGCGCGCTGTCGAGATCCGTGGCGGCAATCTGATAGGCCTGGGGCGTGGCCGCTGCTGCGGCGGCAAAAGGTGCCGCCAGCAGGGCGGCAGGGATCAGCGCGCAGTGAAGCGCGGCAGCCAGAGGTGTTGCCTGGTAAAAAGCGTACTGAATGCGGGGGCTGGGTTCAGACATGACCGTCTCCGAAAAAAATCATTTTTATGTGGTGTACTACAGGAGTCGGATAAGCCGCGCAAAAGGGACAATCGAAATGAAAATATTTCTTATTTTTATTCAGTGTCAGGGGGTCAGGCGGCGCTGACCCTGACCCAGTAACGGCTGCGGGTATGAATGGCGATCGGTAACGTCTGCGCCAGCACCCGCAGTAGCTGGTCGGTATCGCGCAGCGGAAAGGTGCCGCTCACGCGCAGATCGGCGGCGCTGGGGTCGCAGCTCAGTATCCCGTGGCGATAGCGTGCCACCTCGGCAAGCACCTCCGACAGGCGGCGATTGCTGACCGTTAACAGGCCCTGCGTCCAGCTGATATCGCCAGGCGTTAATGCGCGGACGGGGTCAAAGGCCCGGTCGGTAAAGCGCAGCGTCTGGCCTGCCTGCACGCGGATTTTCTGCTGAGGGGCGGCGTTAAGCGTGACTTCGACCGCATGCTTTTCTACGGTCAGCTGCGTTTGATGCTCCCACTGACGTACGCTGAATGCCGTGCCCAGCGCGCGCAGGCTGCCCTGGCGGGTGGTGACCCGAAACGGACGCTGCTGCGCGTCCCTCGCCGTGCTAATGGCGATCTCACCCTGTACCAGATGCAGCACACGCTGCTGCGGGCTGAAAGCCACGCTCACGGCGCTGGCGGTATTGAGCTGCAGCTGTGAGCCATCGTCCAGCCGGACCTGACGCTGTTCGCCGGTGCCGGTGTGGTAATCGGCCCGCAGGCCGACGCCGAGCGGGGACTGCCACAGCTGCCAGCTGGTGCCACCGACGCCCAGCAGTACCAGCAGCGATTTCAGCACCCGGCGGCGGGTCAGGTGCGCGCTCTGCTGCGCCTGATGCAGCGTCTGATAGCTGAGATGGCCCGGGATGTTTTTCAGCTGGCCCTGCAGGGATTCCACGCGCTGCCAGGCCCAGCGGTGGTCTTCATGCTGCTGATACCATGCCTGCCATTTTGCGCTCTGCTGCGGGGTGATCTCCCCGGCGCACAGGGTGGCGAACCAGTGCGCCGCCATTTTCAGCGCCAGCTTCTGCCGGTCACTGACCGGTTCATGCCTCATGTCAGCCCAGCCCCAGCCGGAACAGCAGGCAGTGTTCCGTGGCTCTGGCCATGTATTTTTTCACTGAACTGACGGAGACGTTCAGCTGGCCGGCAATCTGCGCATAGGTCAGCCCTTCCAGCTGCGACAGCAGAAACGCCTGGCGCACTTTTGCGCCGAGTCCGTCGAGCATCGCATCAATTTCCTGCAGCGTTTCCAGCAGCTCATGCTGAAGTTCGGGGGAGGGCACCTGCGCTTCCGGCAGCTGTTCCAGCATCTCCAGCCAGGCGCGCTCCAGCGCATTGCGGCGGAAAAAGTCGACCATCACGCGCCGGGCGACGGTGCAGAGGAACGATTTCGGCTCGCGGATATCCTGGGCGCTGCCCCCGAGCAGCACCCGAACAAAGGTATCCTGAGCCAGATCGTCCGCATCGCAGCTGGAGCCCAGCTTGTGCTGCAGCCAGTGGCGCAGCCAGCGGTGATGCGTCTGATACAGGGTGTTAAAAGCGTTGGCAGCCAGCGGCGCCGTCAGCGTTGACATAAGAAGTTACATCGCCCGGCAAAAAAATGACGCTGAGAGGATAATTGATAATGGTTATCATTACAATGGTGGCAATTTGTGCGGTGCCCGGCGGCGGGGGGGCGCGTGGTCACTGCCCGGGCAGCGGAAC
This sequence comes from Erwinia persicina, assembly GCF_019844095.1. Classification (NCBI taxonomy): domain Bacteria; kingdom Pseudomonadati; phylum Pseudomonadota; class Gammaproteobacteria; order Enterobacterales; family Erwiniaceae; genus Erwinia; species Erwinia persicina. The sequence continues at coordinate 768,184 of NZ_CP082141.1, forward strand.
AACGGGGCTGAACAGCGGCGGCTGCCAGCCGGATCTGCCCTCACTACCCCGCTGCGGTGTCAGTGCGAACGTGCCGACGACGGTGCCTGTCGCCAGGCGATTTTTGGCTTAAGCCAGCCCGTTCTCCACCAGTGCTGAACGCGATATCTCCGCGACGGACTTCATCCCGGTCAGCGTCATCGCCACCCGCATCTCTTTTTCAATCAGCGTCAGCAGGTTTTCGACGCCAGCCTGACCGGCCGTTGCCAGCGCATAAAGGTAAGCACGGCCTAACAGCACGGTGTCTGCGCCCAGTGCAATCATACGCACCACGTCCAGACCGTTGCGGATGCCGCTGTCGGCCAGGATGGCAATATCGCCTTTTACCGCATCGGCAATGGCGGGCAGCGCACGGGCGGTAGAGAGCACGCCGTCTAACTGGCGACCACCGTGGTTGGACACCACAATGCCGTCGGCCCCGAAGCGCACGGCATCGCGCGCATCGTCAGGGTCGAGGATGCCTTTAATGATCATCGGGCCGTCCCAGAACTCACGGATCCACTCCAGATCGCTCCAGCTTATAGAGGGATCGAAGTTATTCGCCAGCCAGCCAATATAATCTTCCAGCCCGGTGGGCTTGCCGAGGTAGGCGGAGATATTGCCCAGGTCATGCGGCCTGCCGTGCAGCCCGACGTCCCACGCCCATTGCGGGTGGGTCACGGCCTGGCCGTAGCGGCGCAGGGCGGCATTCGCCCCGCTCATCCCCGAATGCGCATCACGGTAGCGCGCGCCGGGGGTGGGCATATCCACGGTAAACACCAGCGTGGAGCAGCCTGCGGCTTTCGCGCGTTCCAGCGCGTTACGCATAAACCCGCGATCTTTCAGTACATAGAGCTGGAACCACATCGGGCGGGTGATGGCCGGGGCCACCTCTTCAATCGGGCAGACCGATACGGTGGAGAGCGTAAACGGAATGCCCTTTGCCGCTGCGGCCTTCGCTGCCTGCACTTCACCCCGGCGGGCGTACATCCCGCACAGCCCGACCGGGGCCAGCGCCACCGGCATCGACAGCGTTTCGTTAAACAGCGTGGTGTGCAGGCTCAGGTCGGACATATTGTTCAGCACCCGCTGCTTTAGCGCGATGCTGGCCAGGTCCTCAACATTACGCCGCAGCGTATGTTCGGCATAGGCTCCGCCATCAATGTAGTGAAACAGAAACGGTGGCAGGATGCGTTTGGCTGCGGCGCGGTAGTCGGTTCCGGCTGAAATAATCATCGATTTTCGTCCCTTGTGATATCGGTATCGTCATCCGGCAGGCGGGTGCTGCGCCGCTGCCGGGCTTCATTTTCATGCAGGTTTTTCAGGGTGGTCTGCACAAAACCAAGGTGGTGTCTGGCCGCCTGACTCGCCCGCTCCGGGTCCCCGGCAAGGATCGCCAGCAGCAGCGCCTCATGCTGCTCTGTCAGCCGGGCAAAAATGGTCGGGGCGGTGTACATACGTTCACGGCTGTGGGCCACGGAGGATTGCAGCAGATCGAAGAAGCCGCGCATGGTCTGTAACAGCACCACGTTGTGTGAGGCTTCGGCAATCGCCAGGTGAAAGCGCACATCGGCCTGGGTGGCCATCTCCGGCGACAGGCTCTCCTGCTGCTGGATGGCGTCAAAGCAGCTTTGCAGCTTCTCTTTGTCGGCGTCGGTGGCGCGCAGTGCGGCATACCAGGCGGTGCTGGCTTCAATGGCGTGGCGGGCTTCCAGAATATCATTGCGATAGTCCGGATCGTCGGCCACCAGCGCCTTCAGCGGCTGGACGATGCGCTGTTCTGACCACGGTGGCGGCGCATCGCACAGGTAGTAGCCGCCGCCGTGACGGCTGTACAGGATGCCTTCCCCCACCAGTTTCTGCAGCGCTTCGCGCAGCGACGATCGCGACACAGCCAGTTCTTCGGCCAGCTTACGTTCAGCAGGCAGCCGGGCGCCTGCCGCCAGCTGGCGTGCGGCAATCAGCGCACGAATACGTTCGACAAGCTGGACGGAGGCGGTCATGGGATCATCCAGGTGAGGACGTAGGCCTGCAGCGTGGTGATCACCCCGACCATGCAGGTGAATATCAGGCTGTGCTTCACGGTAAAGCGGAACAGATCCGACTCTTTCCCGACCAGCCCCACTGCCGCACAGGCAATGGCAATCGACTGCGGGGAGATCATCTTGCCGGTCACGCCGCCGGTGGTATTCGCCGCCACCAGCAGCAGGTCGGACACGCCAATCTGCTGTGCGGTGGTGGCCTGCAGTGCGGCAAACAGCGCGTTAGAGGAGGTATCCGATCCGGTCAGGAACACCCCGAGCCAGCCGAGGAACGGCGAGAAGAAGGTGAAAGCAGGGCCGGTATGGGCCAGCGCCAGTGCCAGCGTGGCCGACAGTCCGGAGTAGTTAGAAATAAAGGCGAAGGCCAGCACCATCCCGATAGAGTAGATGGGCAATGCCAGTTCTTTCAGCGTGCTGCGAAAGGTCGACAGGGCATCGGCAGGCTTCATCTTCAGATAGACGATGGCGATCAGCGCCGCCACGATGATCGCGGTGCCGGTGGCCGACAGCCAGTCAAATTTAAACACCGCCGCGTAAGGCGTGACAGCGCTGACCACCGGCGGCATTTTCGCCACCAGTTTATCAAGGAACGGGATCGGGATATTCACCACCAGGTCGTACAGCGCGCCACCCGGGGCAAACAGCGCCTTGAACGGCGGGATGCTCCACAGCGTAACGGTGGCGGTCAGAAACAGGAACGGCATCCAGGCACGGATAATCTGGCCCGTGCGGTATTTCTCCACCACCAGCGGCTGTTCAGCCGCGTTATCCGCCGGTTTAAAGCGGAAGATGCGCACCGGTTTCCAGACGCGCAGGAACAGCGTCAGGCATACCAGTGACACCAGGGAGGAGATAATATCCGGCAGTTCGGGGCCGAGGAAGTTGGAACTGAGATACTGAGCGAGGGCAAAGGATCCGCCAGCGACGATCACCGCAGGCCAGGTCTCTTTGATCCCACGCCAGCCGTCCATGATCGCCATGATCCAGAACAGCACGATCATCGTCAGGAAGGGCAGCTGACGGCCCACCATCTGGCCAATTTCAAAGCTGTCCAGCCCTGTGACCTGGCCGGCCACAATAATCGGGATGCCCATCGCGCCAAAGGCCACCGGGGCGGTGTTGACGATCAGGCACAGACCCGCCGCATACAGTGGATTGAAGCCCAGACCCACCAGCAACGCCGCGGTGATCGCCACCGGCGCACCGAACCCGGCTGCGCCTTCAAGGAACGCGCCGAACGAGAAACCGACAATCAGCATCTGCAGGCGCTGATCGGGGGTGATCGACAAAATTGAGGCACGAATAATATCGAACTGCCCGGTTTTCACCGAAATTTTATAAACGAAGACAGCGGCAATAATAATCCAGGCGATAGGCCATAGCCCGTAGAAGAAGCCATACACCACCGAAGCCAGTGCGCGATCGACCGGCATGCGGTAAAGAAACAGCGCCACCATCAGCGCCAGCACCACGGTGATGGTCGCGGCAAGGTAGCCCTTCAGCTTGAGCTTAATCAGCGCGAAGAAGAAGAACAGGATCGGAATGGCGGCGATCAGGCTGGATAGCCAGATATTGTCCAGCGGGTCATACACTTGTTGCCAGGGCTGCATACAGGTTTCTCCAGAGTTTTTCTCACCCCCCTGCTGATTACGGTCCTACCAATTCAGCTATCTGGGGTTAACAGCTGCTGATAGTTAATATTTTGTTAGTTAAATACAATGATTGTTGTTTGAATTTTGCTTTTTTGTGGGGGTGATTCATCTTTTTTCGAAATTGGTAGGACCACTGGAAAGGGGAGGGAGGAAACACCTGCGATTAGCGTCAGGGAATGACCCCGGAGATATTCTCAGTCATTCAATGGGTGGATGAACAGCCCCTCACACAATCGTGCCCGCTGTGGGTTTGAAAACAGCCACGTCGGAGGCTGCGGGTAAAGGAGGAAGGGCTGATTGCAGCAGGCTGCCGGCCAGGGAAGGCCGGCAGCCAGGCCACAGGGATGTGTTTATGCCGTTGCAGCAAGCAGCCCTTCCTCCGTAGACCTGGTACTGCGCCTCCCGCGATAAAGACCTGCCATGTTTCCTGAGTGATTCCAGTGGCGGGGCAGGGGATCAGAATGACATAGTGACGCCCGCATAGTAGGCGCGGCCCGGTTCGTTATAGGTGGAAGCCCCGTCGTTTTCACGGTAAATCTGCTTATCAAACAGATTACTGACGCCGCCTTTCACACTCAGATCTTTGGTGAACTTATAGTTCATATTCAGACCCACAATGGAATACGCACCAATTTCTCTGTTTGACAGCCCGGTGGTGCCCTCAAGGCGGCTTTCAACAAACTCACGCGGTTTCTGGCGTCCGTACAATGTCCAGTTCAGCTCGGTGGAGAACTTATCGGTAACCTGATAATCCAGCATCGAGTTGATGGTGTACTTAGGGATGATCGACAGCGGGTTGCCGGTTTTCTTGTCTTTCGACTCCAGCATATAGGTGGCATTGGTACGCCAGTCGAGCACATCACTTACCACCGGGATCGTCAGGCTGGCTTCCAGACCTTCCACCAGCGCTTTGCCGCCATTTTCCCACTGCAGGATGTTATAACCGTTGGAGGCCTGCCCGAGCAGGTCAGTGCCGGAGACGATTTTGTTTTTATAGTCGTTGCGGAACCACGTCACACCCGCGGCATAACCGTCGGCAGCAAACTCCAGCCCCAGCTCTTTATTCACGCTGACTTCCGCGTCCAGATTAGGGTTGCCTAACAGATAGCAGCTGCCGCTGGCAACCGTCGTCGGGCAGCCATTACCCCGGGTGGCCAGCAGATAGCCTTCGCTTGACTGGTAGAGGTTCGGGGCTTTAAACACCCGAGCAATACCGGCTTTCAGTTTGAACCTTTCACCCAGATCCTGAGAGAAGTTGAAACTCGGGCTGAAGTTACTGCCAAATTCACTGTGGTGATCAAAACGCAGGCCCGGGATCAGGAAGGTGCCTTCCCATGGCTGGATATTATCTTCGACGTAGAGTGCGGCCGTGGTCGCGCTGTTCTTGCTGCTGCGACTGGCGGGATCCCCCGACATATCGCCGATGATCACGCCGCTGGCATCGGTGGCTGACATGGAGGCGCTGTCGTCCAGCTTTTCGTGATTCCACTCAGCGCCGAGGGTCACAGTCTGCTCAATCCAGCGATCCAGCGGCATATTGGCTTCCGCGCTGGCTCGGTAATTTTCCAGTCGGCTGGTGCTGTACTCATCGCTGTTAATCATCCCTTCCACGCGGCCGGTCGAGCCCTCTTTCATACGCGTGTTATTGGTTTTTTCGTAATTAAAGGCGAGCTTAGAGTCACCCCATTCCCAGAAGCCGTTATGGGTCAGCCCGTAAGACTGGCGATACAGGCGGTTGGTCTCGGAACCGTACAGCGAATCAACCAGGCCACCGGGGCTGATATTGCCGTTACTGTACTGGGTATCGCCGGCATAGATATTCCCCTGGCGGCTGTAGCCGTAGCTGAAATCCACGATCTGCGAGGGGGTCATTTTCCACGACACCAGCGCATTAATATCCTTGTTACGCACCCCTTCACGGCCCGCGGCATAAGATCCGTTTTGCGCCTGGTTGATATCGGCGGCATCGGCATCGGTTTTGTTGAGGTTACCGTAGAGACGCATGGTCAGCGCGTCACCCGCCAGCGGGCCGCTCAGGCTGAAGTTGGCCCGTTTAGTGTCACCTTCTTTGCTGTTTTCCGGCTGGTTGGTAAACAGTGACAGGGAGCCGTGCCAGTCTTTGGTCGGGCGTTTGGTGTGGATATTGATTACGCCGCCGGCAGCCCCTGAACCGTAACGGGCAGCGGCCGGGCCACGCAGTACTTCAATGCGTTCGACCATCTCTGCCGGTACCCAGTTGCTGTCGCCGCGGGTATCACGCTCGCCTTTCCAGCTGTAACGCACGGCATTCCGCGAGGTGGTGGGAACGCCATCAATCAGGATCAGCGTGTTTTCCGGGCCCATGCCGCGAATGTCGATTTGGCGGTTATTGCCCCGGCTGCCGTTAGCGCTGTTGCCGGTCAGGTTCACGCCGGGCATTTTGCGGATGATGTCGGATAAATCGTTAACGGGCGGATTCTTCGCGATATCCTCTGCCGTGATGATAGAGACCCCAGGCTGTTGTTTTAACTCCTGTTCTGCTGTTTTCTGTACCAGCAGTACATCCTCCACTTCACTGGCGGCGGCGGTATCGTCATCGGCGCTGGCCGTCCCGGCCAGCGTGGCAGTCAGTAAAAGTGCCAGAGGGTGTAATCGAAAGCGTCCGTTCCTGTTCATTGCATCATCTCAAAGTGTTTGGTGTTGTAAGAGAATGTGCATGATAACGATAATTGTTATCATTTCTATGGCGGAAACAACGAATCCTTAAAATCTCCACAATTGGCCACTTTTGTCAGAAAAAGTCAGCGCTCAGATTTTAGTTGATATTATACAATGTGTTAGGTTTTCCATATTTACTTCACAATCTGCTTATTTGGCACCGATTGTGAAAGCTGGATGTTTTATGAACACTCTGTGCCATGTTCTGTCTACCCATCCCGCCGCTCAGTCGTTATTATCCCGCAACAAAATCAAACGCGAATCGTTCTCATTTTTGCTACTTATCTGATTCTCAGGAGAGAAAATGCGCTTCCCTCAGGCTTTCGCTTTAACGCTGTGTTCCGCTCTGCTGGCCATGACCCCCGCGGCCTTTGCAGCAGAGGCGTCCGTGCTGTCAATCGTTCATGCGCAGGGCACCACGGAAGTGCCGAAAAATCCGCAGCGTGTGGTGATCCTCAGCCCGGCCACGCTGGATATTGCTGATGCCCTGGGGATTAACCCGATGGGTGTGCCACAAACCAGCGCGCACTATCCGCAGCATCTGGCGAAGTACAACGGCAAGGCGTATCTGAATGCCGGCACGCTGTTCGAACCCAACTTTGAAGCCCTGAGCAATGCCAGACCCGATCTGATTCTGGCCGGTGCCCGCGCCCACGATGCCTATAGCAAGCTGAGTGAAATTGCCCCGACAGTCTCGCTGGATCTCGACCCGAAACATTTTGTGCAGAGTCTGACTGAACGCACGGAGCAGTTAGGTAAGCTGTTCGGTAAAGAAGAAAAAGCCCGGCAGGTTTTGGCGGCGTTTAACGCGCAGATAGCCGACGTGCGTAAGGAGTCAGCCACTGCCGGTAGCGCCATGATGCTGATGATCAACGGCGGTAAGATCAGTGCCCATTCGCCAGGTTCGCGCTTTGGTTTTATCTATGACGTGCTGGGCTTTAAACCCGCTACCGCTTTCCCGGAAACGGGCAAACACGGTAACGCCGTGTCGCCTGAATTCATTATGGAAGCTAACCCGGACTGGCTGTTTGTGCTGGATCGTGACAGCGCGATTGGCCGCAAAGAGGGCGAGTCAGCGCAGCAGGTGCTGGATAACCCGCTGGTGCGTAAAACCAACGCCTGGAAAAAACAGCAGGTGGTGTACCTGGATTCAGGTTCGCTGTATATCGCCGGTGGCATTCAGAGTTACAGCAATCTGATGACTCAGGTGAAGCAGGTGCTGGATAAAACGAAAACACAGCCGTAAATGAAATCTGTTGCCTTTGTTGCAGGCCTGGCATTGCTGCTGGGCCTGATGGCGTGCAGCCTGTTTGTTGGCGTCAGCCGCGTCACGCTGGCCAGCCTGTGGTCGGACCCGGAGATGCGCGAGATCCTGATGATCAGCCGCTTTCCGCGTACCGCTGCGCTGCTGCTGGCGGGCAGTGCGATGAGCGTGGCGGGGCTGATGATGCAGATGCTGACGCAGAACCGTTTTGTTGAGCCTTCGGTGGTCGGCACCACGCAGTCTGCCAGCCTGGGACTGTTGCTGGTGATGATCGTCAGCCCGGCGGCGCCGATCATGCTGAAAATGGGCGTTGCCACGCTGTTCGCCCTCGGCGGTACCGCACTGTTTATGCTGCTGATCCAGCGTATCCGCATGAAATCCTCTCTGATGGTCCCGCTGGCCGGCATTATGCTGGGGGCGGTGTTCAGCTCGGTCACCACTTTCCTGGCGATGAAATTTGACCTGCTACAGTCGCTGGGCGGCTGGGAGTCCGGCGATTTTTCCAGCGTGATGCAGGGGCGCTATGAACTGCTGTGGGGCGTGGGGGCGATTACGCTGCTGGCGGCAGTGATTGCCGACCGCTTTACGGTCGCGGGAATGGGGCGTGACTTTTCGGTTAACGTCGGGCTGCGCTATCACCGCGTGATGCTCACCGGTATGGCGATGATCGCCATGATCAGCGGCGTAGTGATTGTGGTGGTCGGCGTGCTGCCTTTCCTTGGCCTGATCGTGCCCAACATTGTCAGCCTGGCGCTGGGCGATAACCTGCGCCGTACCGTGCCGTGGGTGGCGCTGGTGGGCGCAGTGCTGGTGATCGCCTGCGATATCGCCGGCCGTCTGATTATTCATCCGTTTGAGATCCCCGTCAGCGCGCTGCTTGGTGTGATGGGGGCGGCGATCTTCCTGGTGCTGATTGTGAGGTCGAAACGCCATGCGCACTGATCTGTCACTGTCGCCGGGTCAGCGTCTGCTGCTGCTTGCCGGGCTGCTGCTGGCGCTGATGACGCTGTTTATGACCCTCGATCTGCACGGGAATATCGCCTATATCCTGCGGCATCGCGGGCAGATCCTCGCCACCATGATGCTGGTCGGCTTTGCTGCCGGCATCAGTACTTTGCTGTTCCAGACCCTGACCCGTAACCGCATACTGACCCCGTCGGTGATGGGGCTGGAGTCGCTGTTTGTGCTGATGCAGACGCTGCTGATCTTTGCGCTGGATGTCGGCGGGCTGAATATGCTGGGCAGCGTGGGACGCTTTGTGGCAGAAAGTACGCTGCTGGTACTGTTTGCCACGCTGCTGTACCGCTGGCTGCTGGGCGGAGCCGGGCTGGATCTGCACCGGGTGCTGCTGATTGGTCTGGTGTGCGGCACGCTGTTCCGTAGTGTTTCCGGGCTGATGCAGCGGCTGATGGAACCCGGCGAGTTTGCCGTGTTGCAGAGCCGGATTTTTGCCACCTTTACCCGCGCCGACAGTGATGTGCTGCTGATCTCGTCGCTGGTGATTGCGCTGGTGACGTTGCTGGTGTGGCGACTGCGCCACCGTCTGGATGTGATGGCGCTGGGGCCGGACAGCGCCATTGCGCTCGGCATTGCCTGGCAGCGCCACGTGACCGGTCTGCTGCTGCTGATTTCGCTGCTGGTGGCGGTATCGACCGCACTGGTGGGGCCGATGATGTTCCTCGGTCTGCTGATCGTTAACCTCGCTTATCCGCTGATTGGCTCGTGGCGTCACGGCTACCTGCTGCCCGGCTGCGTGCTGATCGGCATGATTACGCTGGTGGGCGGGCAGCTGATCCTCGAACGGCTGCTGAATATGGCCGGTACTCTGTCGGTGGTGATTGAGTTCAGCGGCGGCGCATTGTTCATCTGGTTACTGCTGAGAAAGGGCGCAAAGTGATTGAAATTAAGCACGTTAGCAAAGGCTATGATAACCAGCCGGTATTGCAGGATATCTGCGAAACACTGCCATCGTCGGGTATCACCTCGATTATCGGGCCGAACGGCGCGGGAAAATCCACGCTGCTGTCGGTGATCAGCCGCCTGTTAAAAGCGGACAGCGGTGAGGTGAAGGTCGATGCGCTGGACGTCAGTGAGGCCAACAGTGAGAAGCTGGCGAAAGTGCTGTCGGTGCTGCGCCAGGAGAACCACTTTACCAGCCGCCTGACGGTGTGGGACCTGGTGAGCTTTGGCCGCTATCCCTACAGCAAAGGCCGCCTGACGGAACAGGATCGCCAGCATATTGAGCAGTCGCTGGCGTTCCTGGCGCTGGTGCCGTTGCGCAACCGCTACCTCGATGAACTGTCCGGCGGGCAGCGTCAGCGCGCGTTTGTGGCAATGGTGCTGTGTCAGGATACTCAGTATGTGCTGCTGGACGAGCCGCTGAACAATCTGGATATGAAGCACAGTGTGGCAATGATGAAGCAGCTCAGACGCGCCGCCGATCAGTTGGAGAAGTCGATTGTGCTGGTGATCCACGATATTAACTTTGCCTCGGCGTACTCCGACCATATTCTGGCGATGAAGGACGGCAGGGTTGTGTTTCGCGGCACGCCGGAGCAGGTAATGGTGCCGGAGGTGATTGAACAGATCTTCGATCTGCCGGTGACCGTTGATCAGGTCAATGGCCAGCGTATAGCGATGTATTACCGCTAAAAAGCAGGAAACGGTTTGGAATGACCCAATACGGCAAGCCTTGCTGATATCCGCCCCTGTTGCTGCACTAAAAACTGAGTTACAAGATATTACCCCTATCACATTCATAACAAAGTCCTATGAGCAGTGAGGGGGTAAATAAAAAGCTTCGTGATCCTGTTCGCATATTGTTGCCCTTTTACCGTGCTAGGCTTTTATTAGTCCTTAGTTAGGACTAAATAGGTGACCGGCAGCTTTCCCGCCGGACTTCGACCATGCAGCCTTGCTTCCGGAGTTAACGATGAACGGGATAGACTATTTTGTCATGGCGCTGTATGCGCTTATGATTGTTATGATCACGCTGTGGTCCATGCGTAAAGTAGGAAGTACGAAAGATTTCTTTGCTGCCGGAGGAAAGATGCCCTGGTGGCTTTCCGGTATCTCACACCATATGTCCGGCTATAGCGCGGCGGTATTTGTGGCCTATGCCGCAGTTGCTTACAAGTTTGGGCTGACCATCTATTTCTGGTGGGCGCTGCCCATTTCTATTGCCGTATTTATTGGTTCGGTTATTTTTGCACCGCGCTGGGCGCGTCTGCGTATCCATATGAATATCGAATCACCGATGGAATATCTTGCAACGCGTTATAACGTGCCAACCCAGCAAGTTCTGGCCTGGAGTGGCGTGCTGCTAAAGACCTTCGATGTCGGCGCTAAGTGGGCCGCTATCGCCATTATTATCAATGTATTTACCGGGCTTGATCCTGTCGTGGGTATTGCTGTTTCCGGCTTGTTGTGCCTGTTTTATACCGTTCTCGGCGGGCTATGGGCCGATGCTTGTAACGATTTTGGCCAGTTTATTGTCCAGTTTATTGCCGCCACTGTCATGGTGGCCGCCGTCGCATTTCATCTTGGTGGTTTCAGTAACCTGCTGACTATCTGGGACCGATTACCGGCAGGGCATACCGATATTATTGTTGAACCCTATTCAACGGGATTTATTCTGGCTTACTTTGTTATTTACACTCTGAGTTATAATGGCGGCACCTGGAATCTGGCGCAGCGATTTATTGCTTCGCCCCGTGGTAAAGATGCCCGCAAAGCCGCATTGCTTTCATCTGTTTTGTATCTTGTCTGGCCGCTGATTCTTTTTTATCCCATGTGGGCAGCACCACTGTTGTTCCCGGATATCCCTGACCCTTCGCAGTCTTATTCCATCATGGCCATGCAGTTACTGCCAAACGGTCTGATTGGCCTGGTGTTGGTGGCGATGTTTACACACACCTTATCGATGACGTCCTCGGACTCTAATGCCATTACTGCTGTGGTAACCCGCGATATTCTGCCGATACTGTTGCCGAAAAAATTTGGTAACGGGCAGTCTTCACTTTTGGTCGCACGGATAACTATTGTGTTGTTTATTCTGATAACGCTGCTGATTGCCGCCAACGCCAGCCGCTTTGGTGGAGTCCTGTCATTATTAATTGTCTGGTTTGGCGGGCTTGTCGGGCCGATATCTATTCCGATGTTACTTGGCCTGCTGCCGTGGTTCCGTAAATGCAACTCGACGGCGGCAATATCCTCATGGGTATCCGGTGTCACTGCCTTTTTCCTGGTGAAGTTTGTAATTCCAGATATGAGCACAGCTCAGGTCGTGGCTATTCCGGTATTGCTGTCATTGGCTGTCTATACGCTTGGGGGTTTCCTCCGTCGCAGCCCGGTAAGTGCAGAGGTGGATAATTTGCTAAATGCATTAAATCAGGATCAGGCCGATGATTTTTCTGCGCTAAAAAATAAACCCATTTATCAACACGAGTCCAAATGAATACAGGATGTAATGCTATGACAACACCTGGCTATATTAAACATGTTGAGCTTCTGACCGTTGAAGTTTTCGCTACCCGGCAACAAATGGGGCAAGCCGCCGCTGCGGCTGCGGCACAACATTTAAGGCAACTACTTAGTCAGCAAAATAATGTGCGAATTGTTTTTGCCGCTGCGCCATCACAAAATGAGTTTCTGGCACATCTGTCACGAGCAGAGGGGATCGACTGGCGTCGGGTCGTGGCTTTCCATATGGACGAATATATTGGGTTACCTGAACATTCGCCGGCACTGTTTCGCCACTACCTGGCGCATCATTTATTTGATACGGTGCGGCCAGGTAGGGTGTATTACATTCCCGCATCTGGCGATCCTCAACGGGTGTGTGAGCAGTACACCATGCTGTTGCAACAGGCACCTGTTGATATGGTCTGCCTGGGTATTGGCGAAAATGGTCACCTGGCATTTAACGATCCACCGGTGGCTGATTTTAACGACAGGGAGGCGATGAAAGTCGTTGAACTGGATTCATCATGCCGTCAGCAGCAGGTAAACGATGGCTGTTTTGCTTCGCTGGATGAAGTGCCTGTCCATGCGTTAACGCTCACGATTCCAACCCTGATGGCAGCCCGGCGTCTGTTTTGTATCGCACCCGGTAAAAATAAGCGTAATGCCATTGTTCAAACGCTGACCTCACCCCAATCTGTGGCATGCCCTGCCACCATTTTACGCAGCCATCCTGCCTGTACGCTATATACCGATATTGCGGGTTATGGGGAATTGCCACATGAGTGAAATGATAGTGCGTGCCAGAGACTATCGCGATCGGCAACCGGTTGAGATTATCGCCCATAACGGTGTGATCAGCGAGATCCGCCCTGTAGCCGGTGGAGAGCAATATCTGCCGCTGATAGCACCGGGGTTAGTTGATTTGCAGGTTAATGGATACAACGGCGCGGATTTCAACTGTTTTCCTTTTGCCGAAGAGTCTGTAGAGCTGGTGACACGTGCGCTATGGCAACAAGGGGTAACGACGTTTTTACCCACAATTATCACGAATGGCGAAGATGAAATTGAACAGATGATGGCAACGCTGGCGAGGGCCTGCCAGCATTTTCCGCTAGTCGGCCAGTCTGTTGCAGGTATTCATCTGGAAGGCCCCTTTTTATCAACACAGGACGGACCACGCGGTGCCCATAACCTCGAGCATATAAAAGCCCCTGACTGGTCGCTGTTTCAGCGCTGGCAGGATGCCGCCCAGGGGCGTATCCGCCTGGTGACGTTATCCCCGGAATGGAAACACGCTGATGATTTTATCCGTCACTGTGTTGCTGAAGATGTGGTGGTTTCTATCGGGCATACGGCTGCCAGCGCAGAACAAGTTGCCTCTGCGGTTAACGCGGGTGCACGGATGTCTACCCATCTTGGTAACGGAACGCACCTGATGTTGCCACGCCATCCTAACTACTTGTGGGAACAACTGGCACAGGACAGTCTCTGGTGCGCAATGATTGCTGATGGCGAACATTTACCACTGTCGGTACTGAAAGTATTTATTTGTGCTAAAGGCGAGCGGGCTATGCTGGTCAGCGATGTTACCTGCCATGCAGGGATGCCAGCGGGCCGTTATCGTTCGCATATTGGTGGTGAGGTAATATTGAGCGCAGAAGGGCGGTTGTCGATGGCAGAGAACCCGGCGTTGTTGGCCGGATCAGCACAGGGATTATTGCACGGCATTAACACGCTGGTAAAAAATGATCTGGTTTCGGTAGCAGAGGCTATTGAGATGGCATCAAGGCGGCCTGCGCGGTGCCTTAGGTTACCGGTGCAACAAGGACTGGCCGTTGGCGCACCGATGGATGCTATTTTGTTACGACAGGAGGGGGATAAAACGCTCCAGCTGCTGGCGACATATAAAAAGGGGACGGAAGTATGGCGTGTTGAATAGTTTGGTCAGTAAATCTTCTCTCATGCCATAATACCTGACAGGCTGTAGCGAACGGAAGATCATGAGATGAAAGAGCCAGGCAAAGGACCGGCGCTGCTGCGCCAGTATAATGAGAAACGTGTGCTGGCGTATCTGCGCCAACATAAAATCAGTTCTCGCCTGGATATTTCGCGTGCGCTGTCATTAAGCAAAAATACGATTTCACTGATAATCGACGGCTTGCTTGCGCAGGGTTTTGTTGAGGAACAGGGCGCAGCGCAAACTAGCAGCATTGGGCGCCCTAAAATTTATATAGCAGCCAGACCTGCGGCGATAAAAACGGCTGGTATCATGATTGAGCGCCAGCGTATTCACTGGGTGGTTTGTGACTTTTTCTCTCAAATTATTGATGAAAAAAATATCCTGCTTGATACTGCCAATCCGCAAGAGGTGTTGGTAGCGATAATGGATAACTGCCAACAGTTGCAGCAATCCTATCCGGATTTGGTCGGCATAGGCATAGGCTTTCCCGGTATTGTCGATCAACAAAAAGGTATGTTGCATGTTTCCGCCCATCTTGGCTGGGGGGCGGTTTCCTTGCAGCCTTTACTGTCCTGCACGAACGCTATTCCGGTGAGTCTGTGGAATAACGTTAAAGCTGCGGCGCTGATTGCCCGGCAGGGAGAAATAGCGGGAGGAAACGGGGCCTGTTTTTACCTGCGTATTGGCGAAGGTATTGGCGGTGCATTACTGACCGAACACGGAGTATATTCCGGCGGCAGCTGGACGGCGGGTGAAGTGGGGCATTTAGCGGTGTTCCCTGGGGGACCGCTATGTTCATGCGGGCAGAACGGCTGCCTGGAATCGCTGATTGGTTTCCTGGCGATTAATAAGCAGTTAGAACAGATGCAGCCGGGCCTCAACTGGGATAACCGACATCAGGCGGTCGCGTTGGTCGATGAGGTAATGGTGAATGCCGGAAAGCTGTTAGGCAGGGCGCTCAGTCAAATAATTCATTTGTTAAACCCGAAAATATTGCTGATAGACGGCCCTTACAACAGTCATCCATCATTTGTGGAAAATACGCTGGCAGTGGCCAGGCAAAGTACGCTGGCGTTTCCTTTTAGCAGCACACAGATTGTTTTTGTTACCGAAAGGCTCAACCCTGCGAGAGGGCTGGCGTTGGCGATGTTGCAAGATTTTGAGCAAATGTCACTGACATAAACCACGGCTTTCAGCGTGGTACTTCTGGTGGTAACGCTTATTTCGTGTGGATGTCTTCTCTGTCTTTTGAATATATTGACGGCAAAGAGGGAGGGGGGCTGTCCGTGGCAATGAATCGTTCTGAATACGGGGAGACGGTAAAAACGCCTGGTATCAGGCCTGCTGCGGCACGTAACCAATTGATCCACAGCAGAGAGCCTTTCCCGGATACGAAAGTTGTTATCTGCTGTCAGGCTGGCAAGTCGCAGGTTAATGATAACGATCCGGTGCACGTGAAATGTATCGGCGTATCCTTATCATGTCTGGCTGGAGGCTTTTGTCAGTGTTTTAGTGCGCGTTGACCACCAGCAGAGCAGCGACCCCAGGCTGACCATGCCGGCCCCCTGCCAGAAGTTCACCGACAGGCTGGCGTTGAGCAGACCGGCAGCCAGCACCGCAGAAATAACGGGAATAAAATAAGAGGCGGCGGCCAGTATCGTCACGTTGCCGTGCAGGATGCCAGTGTTCCAGGCGGCATAGCCAAAACCCATCGCCATCGCGGCCAGCCCCAGGCTGACCACGACCCGCGCAGTAAAGATCATCTCCGGCTGCGGCCCGGCAAAAAATTTCAGCCACAGCGCCAGTGCGGTAAGAATAAAGAACAGCGTAATGCCGTTACTGCCACGGGCGATCTGGCGGGTGACCACGCAGTAAACCGACCAGATCACCGCACCGCTGAAGGCCAGACCGTAGCT
This sequence comes from Erwinia persicina, assembly GCF_019844095.1. NCBI lineage: Bacteria > Pseudomonadati > Pseudomonadota > Gammaproteobacteria > Enterobacterales > Erwiniaceae > Erwinia > Erwinia persicina. The sequence continues at coordinate 784,197 of NZ_CP082141.1, forward strand.
GAGTGGGTTGGACGCGATATTATGGCCGATCTCCAGCAGGGAAAAGGCGCTGTCGCCCGCCAGAACCCGACCAATACCGGCGACGGAGATCACCAGGCCCGGGATCAGCAGCAGGCTGCATTTCTGTCGGGTGACCAGTACTGAGAGCACCACGGTCATCGCGGGCCACAGATAGTTGACCATACCGACCTCTATCGCCTGCGTGCGGGTGGTGGCAAAGCCCAGCGACAGCGACAGGCAGAGTTCGTAGCAGACAAACAGCAGGCTGCCGGTTATCAGATAAGCCCGGGGGAATTTTTTAACATCCGGAAAGCCCACCGTCAGCAGCAGCAGCAGCGCGCTGAGTGAGTAGATCATCGCCGCCCCGCCTACTGCGCCCAGTCCTTCACTGACGGCGCGTATCAGTCCGACAATCGCGCTCCACAGTACGATAGCAATCAGTCCGGTCAGTGTGGCTTTGTTGTGTGTCATGGTGCGCTCCCTGCGAGTCATGGTTATCGCCTGAGACTTTACAGGTCAGAACGCCAATGCGCACCGACTATTGTTGCCAGGAGAAGGCGGCGCAGGCAACGGACATCGCCTGCGCCGGGGTGGACTCAGGATAGCTTAATGATCACCATCCCGGCGAGCAGCAGAGCCACTCCCAGCCAGCCTTTACGATCCAGACGCTGGCCAAACAGGATCCAGCCTGCGGCAATGGTGGCGACCAGACCGAACCCGCCCCACAGGGCATAGGCGACAGACAGATCGATGCCCTTCACCGCCTGGGAAAGGGCGCTGAACGCGGCCAGCACCGCCAGCAATGACAGTAGCCCGTAGGTTTTACGCTTAAAGCCGTCTGACAGCTTAAGAAAGATATTGGCGGCAATCTCCAGCAGCGTTGCCGCGCACAGCCAGGCGGCATGGATCCACTCAAACGGCTGCATGTGACCTCCTGCTGCGGGTGCCTGACTTAATCAGGGCAATCCCCGCCACCAGCGTGGCCAGGCCAATCGCTTTTGCCAGCGAAACGGACTCGTCAAACAGCAGCACGCTGAACAGCGTAATAAACACGATGCCAATGCCTTCCCACATGGCATAAGCAACGCCGAGAGCAATTTTTTTAATGGAAACAGAGAGCGCGATATAGGAGAGGGCGATCATCATCAGCATCAGGAAATAGCCCAGTTGATTATCGCTGACGTTTGACCACTTCATCAATAGCGTACCGGTGATCTCAAGCGCGATCGCCAGGGCCAGTAACATCCAGTAAAACATGATTTTTTCTTCCAGATAATACGTCTACGCGCCAGCCTGAAGCGATTTCAGACGGCAATAAGTCACAGACAAATAAAATGAGGAAGGGGACTAAAGCGCGTTGCGCCAGTGTTGTTCGCCGGAAAGGGAATAATCAGAAGCGTTCAGAGAAGAGCGGTTATGCCAGGTCTTGCCGATATTATCCATAATATTTACAACTTATCCGCGTTGTTGCTTTTCGTCGGTGCGGAAAGGAAATTGTCCTCAGTAGTGATACACGCCTCTCTTTTACCCGATCATCATCGCTTTAGCTGGTGTATTTGCAATTCTTTACGCTGCTTTCAGGCCAAAAAGCAGTGACAGTCACTGCTTACAGATTATAAGGCGTGATGATGCTGACTTTTGAAAAGGGCGCCGGTTGGTCCGGTGGCGTCATGAAACCATGGAAAGCCAGAATGTGATGAAAAATACGCCGTGCATCCTGCTGAAGATCATGGTCAATGATCGCATCCAGCCTGCCGTCACTGAGCAACTGGCGATTTTCGCGGTCAAGATCGTGACCAAGGTATGCCTTCAGCGGCCGACCGGCATCGGAGAAGGCCCGCAGGATCGCCGTATTGCCCCCACCCGCGCAGTAGATCGCGCCCAGCAGGGGATGCGCCTCCAGCTGTTGTGACACCGCGCTGTAGGTGGGGGCATCAATGCCATAGCCTGCGCGAATGCGGCGCATTTTCAGCGCCGGTGCCATCGTGGACATGGCCGCGCAAAATCCGTCTGCACGCGCCTCCTCCCCATGAAAATGCGGGCTGCCGGTCACCACGGCCACTTCCGGGCGGTGCTGGGCCAGCAGGTGAGACATCAGCCAGGCGGCGGTTTGTCCGGCGGCGTGATTGTCCATGCCGACGTAGCTAATGCGCTGGCTGTCAGGCAGGTCGGTCACCATCGTCACCACCGGTACGCGCTGTTTCAGCAATTCCCCGATAGTCTCCGTCAGTTCAGGGCTGCTTTCCGCCTTCAGCACAATGCCATAACTGTCGCTGGCGCAGCGCTGCATCAGCCGGGCGATCTGGTCTGCCGCGATCGCCTCAAAAATATGCAGGCGCAGCGTCAGCCGGAAGGGGGCAAAGCTACTCAACTCCTCCAGCAGTGCTGCGGTAACCAGCTGGCTGAAGCGGGCAGGGGTGTGCATGATGACGTCTATGGGCAGTGTCCTGCCGCTGGCCAGGCTCATACGCTGCTGCTGTTCCAGGTCGCTGATCGCCTGGGCGATGCGGCGTTCAGTGCGGGCATGAACCGCGCCGCGTTGGTGAAGCGCCCGGTCTACTGTGGCTTTGCTGACGCCCGCCTGCGCGGCAATCTGTTTAATGGAAAATTTCATCATTGAGGTTTTTCTGAGGTGATCCGTTTCGTTGAGAAATAATGTAGCGGCTAAATAAGTTGCAGGAAATGGTTAAATTGTGTAAAAAACTGTATCAAATCTAACTGATAATCATTTTTATTTGCCTTTAGTTTCTTACCGGGAACCTGCATCCATGACCAACTCTGCTTTTGCTCCACGTGCGCTGCTGTGCGCGCTCTCTTTTGCTGTACTGACGTTTACCTCTTCCGTATCGGCTAAGGTTCAGACCCTGACCGACGTGATCGGCCGGAAAGTGAACGTCGATCTGCCCGCAAAACGCGTGGTACTCGGGTTTTACTTTGAAGATTATATGGCGGTGGGCGGGGAGAAAGCTTATGACGCCGTGGCAGGCATTTCCCGTGAGGCCTGGGAAGGCTGGGTGCCAGCCAACTGGAACATGCACGTGGCGCACCGCCCCTCGCTGAAAACCATCCCGGACGTGGGGGAAGTGGAAGCACAGAGTTTCTCGGTTGAAAAAGTGCTCAGTCTGAACCCGGACCTGGTGATCCTCGCTGACTGGCAGTTCCAGGCGCTGGGTCAGGACGTGCAGCGCATCGAAAAGCAGGGCATCCCGGTCGTGGTCATTGACTTCAACGCCCAGACCGTTGAGCGCCACGTCGCTTCAACACGCGTTCTGGGAACGCTGACCGGGCAGGAAGCCCGTGCCAGTGAAATGGCAGCACTGTATGCCGGTGCGCTGAAGCAGGTCGCAGACCGCATTGCTGCGGCAGGCAAACCTCAGCCAAAAGTCTACGTGGAGTTTGGTAACAAAGGGCCGGAAGAGTACTCCTTTACCTACGGTAAAAATATGTGGGGCGCAATGGCGACAGCCGCGGGGGGCAATAACATTGCCACGCCGTTCGTCGAGTGGTGGGGGCCGCTGAATCCGGAGCAGGTGCTGGCCTCCAGGCCCGATGCTGTCTTTATCTCCGGGCGTGAAAACAATAAAAACCCGAACGCACTACCGATGGGGCAGGGCGTGAAGGTGGAAGAAGCCCGTGCGAAGCTGAAAGGGTTTATGCAGCGTCCGGGCTGGAATGAATTACCGGCCGTGAAAAACGGTAAAGTGTTCGGGGTTTATCAGGGCGCATCGCGAACGCTGTCAGACTTCGCGATGGTGCAGTACATGGCGAAACAGCTCTACCCGGATCTGTTTACGGATCTCGATCCGCTGGGTAACTACATGAACTTCTATAAAAAATACCTGCCGGTCACCCCGGAAGGGACATTTGTGGTCAGTGTGAAAGAGTGAGTTGATCCCCCTGCGGGCTGACCGGCAAAAGGTCAGTCCCGCCGGATCGGCTTTTCCGCGTGATACCAGGACCGCTAAATGAACACACCTCTTGACCATCGTGTCGCCATTGCGGCACATCGCCTGCGTGAAGGAAAACGCTGGCGCTTTGTCATTCTTTTTATTCTGCTGACTGCCGTTTGCCTGGTGCTGGATATTGCGACCGGGCCCTCAATGCTGGCCCCGTCAGAGGTGATCCGTTCACTGACCGGCATCGGTGAACGGGCGTCGATGACCGATGCCATCGTGCGTGAGTTCCGTCTGCCAATGGCGCTGATGGCGCTGGTGGTTGGCGCAGCGCTGGGGGCCGGAGGAGCACAGATGCAGACCCTGCTGAATAATCCGATGGCCAGTCCCTACACGCTGGGGATGGCGGCGGCGGCCGGGTTCGGCGCGGCGTTAAGCCTGGCCTCCGGCGGTTTCGGGCTTCATCCGATGATCGCCGTGCCGGTGGGGGCGTTTCTTTTCTCCATGCTGGCCGCGCTGTTTCTGTTTATGCTGGCTTCGCTGCGGCGGGTGCGTACGGAAACCATTATTCTCGGCGGCATCGCTCTGTTGTTTCTGTTCCAGTCGATGCTGTCGCTGATCCAGTTTCTCTCCGCCCCGGAACTGTCGCAGCAGATTTTATTCTGGCTGTTTGGCAGCCTGACCAAAGCGACCTGGCCGACGCTGGCCCTGACGGCAGGGGTGACGCTGGTGTGCTGCCTGCTGCTGATGGCCGACGCGTGGAAGCTGGCCGCGCTGCGGATGGGCGAAATGCGCGCGCTCAGTCTGGGGGTGAACGTCCGGCGCCTGCGGATGAAGGTGCTGGTGATTGTCGCGGTGATGACCGCCACCGCCACCAGTTTTGTTGGCGTCATCGGCTTTATCGGGCTGGTCGCACCGCATATTGCCCGCATGCTGGTGGGAGAAGACCAACGCTTTTCCCTGCCCATGTCACTCCTGAGCGGCGCGCTGATGCTGTCTGCCGCCTCAGTGCTGTCAAAATCCATCGTGCCCGGTGCGCTGTTTCCGGTGGGGATTGTCACTGCCATTGTCGGCGTACCGTTCCTGCTCTGGCTGATATTTTCCCCGCGAAGGAGTGCGCTGTGATCCAGCTTGAAAATGTCTCTGTCCATCGTCAGGGGCGACCGGTCATCGACGGCGTCAGCGCCGGGCTGGAGGGCGGCAAAATCCACGTGATGATTGGCCCGAACGGCACCGGTAAAACCACGCTGCTGAATGCCCTGTTCGGTGAGCTGGCGCTGGCTTCCGGCCAGATTTCTTGCGGCGGGCAGCGGCTGGTGGCGGGAAAATCATCGGGCCGTTTGCTCAACACCTGGCGTGAGCGGTTTGCCTACCTTCCGCAGGACAGCACGGCTGATATTGGTCTGACGGTGCTGGAAGTGGTGGTGCTGGGGCGGCTGGGCCGGCTGTCGCTGCATATTGATGATGAGACGCTGGAAGCGGCAATGCAGCGTCTGGAGCAGGCAGGTATTGCCCATCTTGCCGGACGCGATATTGCCTCGTTAAGCGGCGGTCAGCGTCAGATGGCGCTGTTTGCGCAGGTGATGATGCGTGAACCGCAGGTGATGCTGCTGGATGAGCCGGTCAGCGCCCTGGATGTGAAGCATCAGCTGGCGCTCCTCGACCTTGTCCGGCGGGAAACCCGTGCCCGTGGCTGGGTCACGGTGATTGTGCTGCATGACCTGAATCTGGCCTGCCAGTATGCCGATAACCTGCTGGTGGTGGCGCAGGGGAAAATTCAGGCTGTCGGTCAACCGCGCGATGTGGTCACCGCTGAACTGATCGCCACCACCTACGGGGTCGACGTCGAGATCCTGCGCGATCGCGCCGGTAATCCGGTGATCCAGCCGTTCAGTCCGGCAGCCGGTTAATGCGCCAGGGAAGGGGCGTACCGCTGCCTTTCCTGACGTTTTGTCACTAAAAAAACTCTGTACCAGTTCGCATTTCAGGGATTGAGGTTGGGAAAGAACGCCCCGCCCGGTGTATGTTGCACGCACGGGAGAATGCGGATTGCAGGATATGTACGAATTTACGTTGATTTTACTGCTGTTACAGCAGATGTGTGTGTTTCTGGTCATTGCCTGGCTGATGAGTAAAACCCGTCTGTTTATTCCCCTGATGCAGGTGACTGTGCGCCTGCCGCATAAGCTGCTGTGCTACATCACCTTCTCTATTTTCTGCATCATGGGCACCTATTTCGGCCTGCATATTGAAGACTCGATTGCCAATACGCGCGCCATCGGTGCGGTGATGGGGGGGCTGTTGGGTGGGCCGGTGGTTGGCGGATTAGTCGGCCTGACCGGGGGGCTGCATCGCTATTCACTGGGGGGAATGACCGCCCTCAGCTGTATGGTTTCTACCATTGCCGAAGGGCTGCTGGGCGGCCTGATGCACAGCATTCTGATCAAACGCGGCCGCAGCGATAAAGTCTTCAGCCCGCTGACGGCGGGGGGCATTACCTTTGTGGCTGAACTGGTACAGATGGCGATCATTCTGCTGATTGCCCGTCCGTTTCAGGATGCCCTGCATCTGGTGCAGAACATTGCGGCCCCGATGATGGTCACCAATACCATCGGGGCCGCCATGTTTATGCGTATCCTGCTGGATAAGCGGGCGATGTTTGAGAAATACACCACCGCGTTTTCCACCACTGCGCTGAAGGTGGCGGCATCGACCGAAGGCATACTGCGTCAGGGCTTTAACGAAGAGAACAGTATGAAGGTGGCACAGGTGCTTTATCAGGAGCTGGATATCGGCGCGGTGGCGATTACCGATCGTGAACGCTTACTGGCGTTTACCGGCACCGGGGACGATCATCACCTGCCGGGCAAACCGATCTCTTCCTCCTGTACCTGGCGCGCCATCGACAGCGGGGAGGTGGTGTATGCCGACGGTAACGAAGTCCCTTACCGCTGCTCGCTGCACCCGAACTGCAAGCTGGGATCCACGCTGGTGATCCCGCTCAGGGGCGAAAATCATCGGGTGATCGGCACGATAAAACTGTACGAGGCGCGCAACCGGCTGTTCAGCTCGATTAACCGCACGCTGGGCGAAGGCATTGCGCAGCTGCTCTCCGCGCAGATACTGGCCGGGCAGTACGAGCGGCAGAAGGCGCTGCTGGCACAGTCGGAGATCAAGCTGCTGCACGCTCAGGTAAATCCGCATTTTCTGTTTAACGCACTGAATACGCTGATGGCGGTGATCCGTCAGGATAGCGAAAAAGCCGGGCAGCTGGTGCACTATCTCTCCACTTTTTTCCGCAAAAATCTGAAGCGGCCTTCGGAGATAGTCACCCTGGCGAATGAGATTGAGCACGTTAACGCCTACCTGCAGATCGAGCAGGCACGTTTTCAGTCGCGACTGAGCATCCGGCTGCGGGTGCCGGAGGCGCTGGCGTATTACCGGCTTCCGGCGTTTACCCTGCAACCGATTGTGGAAAATGCCATTAAGCACGGTACTTCGCAGCTGCTGGGCCGGGGGGAGATCACCCTTCAGGCCAGCCGCGACGGAGAGCATCTGGTGCTGGATATTGAAGATAACGCCGGGCTGTATCAGCCCAAAGAGAGCAGCGGTGGGCTGGGAATGAGCCTGGTGGATAAACGTTTGCGCGCGCGGTATGGCGATGCTTACGGCATCACTGTCACCTGTGAGAAGGATTGTCTCACCCGTATCACTCTGCGGTTGCCGTTGGAGGAAACAGTATGATTAGCGTATTGATAGTGGATGATGAGCCGCTGGCGCGCGAAAATTTGCGTATTTTGCTGCAGAAAGAAGCGGATATCGACATTGTTGGGGAGTGCGGCAATGCTGTCGAGGCCATCGGCATGGTGCATAAACTGCACCCCGACGTCCTGTTTCTCGATATTCAGATGCCGCGCATCAGCGGCCTGGAAATGGTCAGTATGCTCGACCCGGCGGAACGTCCGTGGATCGTGTTTCTCACCGCCTTCGATGAGTTTGCCGTGCAGGCGTTTGAAGAACATGCTTTTGATTACCTGCTGAAACCGGTCGAAGCATCACGACTGAATAAAACGTTGATGCGACTGCGCCACGATCGCCACGGACAGGATGTTTCGGTGCTGCCGGACAGTCAGCAGGATCTGAAGTGTATTCCCTGCAGCGGCCTCAGCCGTATCTGGCTGCTGCAGATGGAAGAAGTGGTGTTTGTCAGCAGTCGCCTGAGCGGGGTGTATGTCACCAGCCAGGAGGGAAAAGAGGGTTTTACTGAGCTGACGTTACGCACGCTGGAAAACCGCACGCCGCTGGTGCGCTGCCACCGTCAGTTCCTGGTGAATATGACCCATCTGAAGGAGATCCGCCTGGAGGATAATGGCCAGGCGGAGCTGTTACTCAGCGGCGGCCACACTGTGCCGGTAAGTCGCCGCTATCTGAAAAGCCTGAAGGAGACCGTCGGGCTGTAGGTTACGATTTCAGCCCGGCAAAGGCCGCGCGGATTTCCGCTTCCGGTAGCTGAATGCCGATAAAGACCAGTGTGCTGGCAGGCTGTTCATCCGCCTGCCACTCGCGATCCCAGTCGGCACTGTACAGGCGTTGCACGCCCTGGAACAGCAGACGGCAGGGATGGCCGGCAATCCACAGCATTCCCTTGTAGCGCAGCAGCCTGTCGGCAAAACCAGCCAGCAGACCTTCCATGACGGCAGATACCGCCTCCAGCGCCAGCGGATAATCCAGCTCCACCACCACCGAGGTGATGGCGTTTTCCTGCGGCGCAATAAACTGGAAACGCGGTTTTGGCGTCACAATGGTTTCTTCCAGCATAAAGCCCCGGGTATCAAAAAGCTGCGCCAGGTCAATCTTGCCGTGGATCACCGGGTGGATCGGCGCACGGGCATTGATGCGCTGTAAACGTTCCAGCAGGGCCGGAGGCGTTCCGCAGACATCGGTTTTGGTCAGCAGGATCCGGTCAGCATAGCCCACCTGCGACTGGGCAAGCGTGAACTGATCCATCTGCTGCCCGGCATGGACTGCATCCACCAGGGCAATCACCCCATCCAGCAGATAGCGCTCGCAGAGGATGTCATGAGAGAAGAAGGTCTGAATGATTGGGCCGGGGTCGGCCATGCCGGTACATTCTATGATTAAGCGGTCGAAGGCCAGTTCGCCGCTGTCGCGACGTTCCAGCAGGTCGAGTAAGGCCGCTTCCAGCTCGCCGGAGCGGGTACAGCAGATGCAGCCATTCGTCAGTGTGGTGATCTGCGTGGCGCTGTCACCCAGCAGCTGGTCATCGACGGCGACGGCACCAAATTCATTTTCAATGACCGCGATTTTGTAGTCCTGCTGTTCATGCAAAATATGGCGCAGCAGCGTGGTTTTGCCCGCGCCAAGAAAGCCGGTCAGTACCGTAACAGCAACAGGTGTCATCATTTTTTCCTTATCAACAGCAGCGCATTCCGCCTTTTCCATCTCCGCCATAACGTGCCTGCTGGCGCTCGCGGAAGAACTCTTTATAGGTCATCACCGGCTTATCCGGGTGATTATTCTGCATATGTTCGACGTAAGTGTCGTAATCAGGAATGCCGACCAGCATACGCGCGGCCTGCCCGAGATATTTTTTCGCGCTGTTCAGATTATCAAACATCAGGTACTCCCAACGACGAGCCCCGCCGCAGCGGGGCCGTGTTAACGCGGATCAGTGTCAGTGGCCGGAAGCGATTTTCACCCCTTCCTTCGGCACGGCCACATACGGGGTTTCAGTATCCGTCGGACCATCGGCCTGGCGTGCTTTCAGCCAGGCTTTAATGCCGTAGAAGATAATACTGTACACCACCACGAGGAACAGGATACTCAGACCGGCATTTGTGTAGTTGTTGATCACAATATGATTCATATTGCTCACCTGCTGTGCCGTCAGATCGGCTCCCCCGGCAGCGGCTTTGGCTTTGTACTCGCGGGCCATGTAGAAGAAGCCTTCCATCTGCGGGTTGTTGCTGAACAGCTTAAGACCCAGCGCCCAGGTGGTGCAGATCAGCAGCCAGATGGCCGGCAGCATGGTCACCCAGATGTACTTCGTCCGCTTCATCTTAATCAGCACCACGCTTGCCAGCACCAGAGCGACGGCAGCCAGCATCTGGTTCGAAATTCCGAACAGTGGCCACAGGCTTTTCACGCCGCCCAGCGGGTCAACCACGCCCTGATACAGCAGATAGCCCCACAGCCCGACGCAGCCAGCGGTGCCTACCACGCCCGCCAGCAGCGAGTCGGTTTTTTTCAGGAACGGCACAAAGTTACCCAGCAGATCCTGCAGCATAAAGCGGCCGGAGCGGGTTCCTGCATCCAGGGCGGTGAGGATAAACAGCGCTTCAAACAGAATACCGAAGTGATACCAGAACCCCATATCGGCTATCGGCATAATTTTGTCGAACACATGGGCAATCCCGACGGCCAGCGTGGGCGCGCCCCCCGCACGGTTCAGCACTGACGGCTCACCGATATCCTTCGCGGTTTGCAGGATCGCGTCCGGGGAGATAACAAAGCCCCACGAGCTGACGGTGGCGGCCGCCTGAGCGGTCACGTCCTGCAGCTGCGCCATAATCAGTGGCGCGTTGGCACCTCCCAGTTCATGCAGGTTTGGCATCACGATGCCAAGGCCCGCCGGCGGTGTGTTCATGGCAAAGTAGAGACCGGGTTCAATAATCGATGCGGCCACCAGCGCCATCACGGCGACAAAGGACTCCATCAACATCGCCCCGTAGCCGATAAAGCGGGCATCGGTTTCACAGGCCAGCAGCTTCGGCGTGGTGCCGGAGGCGATCAGCGCGTGGAAACCTGAGACTGCGCCGCAGGCGATGGTAATAAACAGGAACGGGAAGAGCGCCCCTTTCCACAGCGGGCCGGTGCCGTCGATATACTGCGTCAGCGCCGGCATTTTCAGTTCAGGATTGAGGATGACAATCCCGATAGCCAGACCGACGATGACGCCAATTTTCAGGAAAGTGGCCAGATAGTCACGCGGCGCCAGGATCAGCCACACCGGCAGCAGGGCGGAAACAAACGCGTAGCCGATCAGGGTATAGGTGATCGTGGTGTCTTTGAAGGTCAGTGCCGGACCCCAGTAAGGATCGTGGGCGATCACGCCGCCGAAGTAGATGGCGGCGATCAGCAGTATCACGCCGATAACCGAAATCTCACCCACCCGTCCGGGGCGGATAAAGCGCATGTAGATACCCATAAACAGCGCAATCGGCACCGTTGAGCAGACGGTAAATACGCCCCACGGGCTCTCTGCCAGTGCCTTCACCACGATCAGTGCCAGCACCGCCAGGATAATAATCATGATCAGGAAGCAGCCGAACAGGGCGATGGTGCCGGGCACCGGGCCCATCTCATTTTTGATCATCTCACCGAGTGACGCCCCGTTACGTCGCTGCGAGATAAACAGCACCATAAAGTCCTGCACCGCCCCTGCCAGTACTACACCGGCCAGCAGCCACAGCACGCCGGGCAGGTAGCCCATCTGCGCCGCCAGTACCGGGCCGACCAGCGGGCCTGCACCGGCAATGGCCGCAAAGTGGTGACCAAACAGCACGTTACGATTGGTCGGGACGTAGTTCAGTCCGTCGTTATTGATCACCGCCGGCGTGGCGCGGGTTGGATCCAGCCGCATCACTTTCTGTGCGATATAGAGGCTGTAGTAACGGTAGGCGACCAGATAGACCGAGACGCTGGCAACCACAATCCATAGCGCACTGATATGTTCACCGCGCCGTAGCGCGACGACGGCCAGACAGCACGCGCCGATAATCCCAAGGATCATCCAGGGTATGTGTTTGAATAGTTTATTTTTATTCATAGGGGACCTGGTTTTTTATCAAATGATAATGAGTCGGTTTGTCACATTTTCAGACCGGGTCTATGGTGGCGAATTTCAAGGGTTCCAGGGGGGATAATTCGTTGAGTGGCGCTATCGGGCGGGTAAGCGGTTGTTGAGTGGTATAAGCGGTTTTATCCACGAAGCCGGAGATGAAAATTTGTGACTGGTGTCTCATCGTGTCGGAGCAGGGAACAACCAGAGCGCGTGGCGAACAGGGAACGGGAAGGAAGAGGAGCCATCAGCGGAGGATTTCCGGGCGATATATTTTCTGAATCCTGCATTATTAACTGATATAACAACATATTCATACATTGTCTTATTTTTATCCCTTTATCAGCACAGACACCTTTTCGCCGCGTGTGGCCTGCCAGGGCTGGCGGACGAAAACTCAGGAAGAAGCCCTACTATGACGACGAATTTTGAATCTCTGGATACGATCCTCAGCCGCCGCGCGCACCTGCGGGCGCTGTTAGTCGGGCAGCAATTTGATGCCCTTGACGCGTTACTGGAACAGCAGTCCCGGCCCTGGTTGAACGGCATCAGTCAGGACTATGACTATGAGTGGAGCATCGAAATGCTCTTCGACCCGATCCAGCCCGCCACTGAACTGCTGTCCCTTCTGCAGGAATGGGTCAGACACTATCCGACTTCCTACCATGCACATCTGCTGCTGGGAGGCTACTGGGAGCGGGCCGCCGGGCGAATTCGTACCCAGGATGGCGGTGAGTTCGTCGCGGACGATCGCTGGATGGGGGCCGGGCTGGCACGGGATCTGGCCATTGCGTCCTACCTGCGTGCGCTACCTTTGCATCAGCAACCCGCCTTTGCGCTGTTTCGTATCTTCCGTCTGAGCTGCTACCTGGGTGAGCCGCAGTGGCTGACGGCGCTGGCTGCGGGCGTGGCGCCGGCGGACTATTCGCAGCGCGAGGCGGAGGTTGATCCGGCTCTCTGGGCCGCTGGTGTTCAGCGTCTGCGTGATGAAGGCGGCAGCGAACTGGCGATCATCCCTGTGGCATTACCGCCTTCGTTGCCGTTGCGCAGTGAGCAGGAGCAGCACAACAGTAAGCTTTACTGGCTGCAGTTAACCCTGGCCGCGCGTCCGGACTTCTACAGCATTCTCAGTTCATGGGTCTATTTCCTTTATCCTCGCTGGGGCGGAAGTCATCAGGAGATGTCGGCGTTTATCGCCAGCGACTGGTGCCGCGGGCTGAGTGACATCGAACGCAATGGCCTGCGGATGACTCAGGCGTGGGATTATCTGGGCTACCTGGCCCTGATGCCGGACGCTGACGACAGCGAGCACATTGCCTTTTGTCTGCAGCAGTATGATGCGCTGCTGGCCCTCACCCTTGCCCCACGCCAGCATGCTGCGGTCCTGCGCAGCTATGCTAATTTTCTCAGCCACTATGCGCGTACGGAAAATGAAGAGGGCGTGCAGTGGGATCGGCCTGATATGCAGCGGGCTTATGATGCGCTGGTGCAGGCATGGCAGGTGGATCATCCGGCGGCCGATCCGGGGAGCAGCGATGCTTTCAGTACCTTGCTGCTCTGCCTGGATTTTGCCGGCATTGAGGACCATTTTGGCCTGCGCCCGCTGTGGCTGGAACGCAGCCAGCAGTGGGGGGACTGTCCGTACGAAGTGCTGATGGCGGGGCTGGCCAGCCGCTTCGGTTTTTACGGCATCGCACCGGGGCAGTTTGATCATGAAAGACTGATCGCACGGGGGCTGGCACTGCCGTCTGACTTCGATATCGGCCAGGCCGCAGCGAACCTGTTTGAATCGGTGTCGGAGGAGGCGGGTATTTATCTCGATCATGCCGCCGCCGGGGCCGGAAATGCGTCGGCCATGGCCGGTCTGTATGACCTTTACGCCGGCAGCCTGTCACGCCGCTACGGGCGCGACGCTTCGCCCTATGACGACCCGGCCCAGGCACAGCACTGGCTGGCGCGGGCGGCTGAGGCGGGCAGCGTGGTGTGCCAGTACAACCTCGGCTATGTGATTGCCCGGGAAAATGACATCGTCAATGCAGAGCAGTACCAGCGTGCGCGCGACCTGTTTATCGCGGTGATGCGAGCCCCTAACGTCGCTCTGGAGGTCTGGCAGCGTGCCACGCGCGAGCTGGCAGGGCTCATCCTTTTCAGTGAGTATGCCAGCTATGCGGATCGGAAGCTGGCGGTGGCGGAGGTCCTGGGTGAACTGTGGCGTGATGAGCGCCCGGAGAATCAGGAGTATGCCGCTGCCTATTATGCTTATGCCTTTTTCACCGGGACGGGCTGCGTGTCGAACCGCTATCTGGCAAAAGTGTGGGTCGACCGCGGCCTGGCCATCAACCCGCAGGATGCGTATCTGCGCGAACGGGCGGATGAGATTTATCAGCGAGGCGCACTTTTCGGCGGGTTGCGGGCGTCAATGGCCTTCCGGCGCGATCGGAAACGGGTGGAGGAACGTGGCCGGGCCATCACTTTTGATGGGACAGAGTAAGCCTGTGGGTGCGTTTTCATTTCTTTGTCGCACTTTTAGCTGTTTTTTCCGGTAGATTATCCCTCTGCCGGACGGACGGGCTTTCTGCCCCGCCGCATGATACCGGCAAGCACCTGCTAATGAGAATGACATGATGGAAAGGGCGTAAGGAAATAAAAATGATAAAACTAAAATACGGTCTGGGGATTGGGCTGGCTTTGCTGGCGCAGAACGCGCTGGCCGCCGGTTTCGACTGCTCGCTAACCGGTCTTAACAAGACGGAACAAACCATCTGCAAAGATCCCTATCTTTCCGGTCTGGATAACGTCACCAATGGGTATTTCGTTAAAGCCATGGATAACAGCTTTGCGGTCGGCAGCCTGTCGCGTGAGCAGAGAAAATGGCTGGCAGAAAGAAATCGCTGCGGGGTGGATGCGGAGTGTATCAAGCAGCGTTATATCGAGCGCAATAAAACCCTGTCGCGAGCCGGAGTGTATCAAAAGATTAGCGATGTCTTTACCCGTCCGGGCGATAAGCTGGATAAACCCGTCGCTGCCGGATTAAAAAGTGAAGCCGGTTTTACCATTACCGAAGAGCCGTGGCGCGTCCGGCCGCTGATCACCTCCAGTGATGTCACCGATCTGACCGTGGGCACCAGCGGGCATTATCTCAGCCCGCTGACCTACCGCATCGTGAATAACGACCTGATGGTGTTTGTCGTTCTGTATGTTGAAAAAGACGACAAAAAGGGGGCGTTTCTCCTGAGCCTGAAAGACGGTGAGAAACCGCAGGTGCAGGCGGTGTATGAGGGCTATAACCTCGTACTGTCGCTGCTGGATAACGTCAGCACGGTGGAGGGCGACATTCGCTACACGGTGGCAGAATACCGCGCGCCGGGCGTGACGGTGAACAGCCAAAGCGACTTTGCCACACCGCATGCCTATGCGCTGAACGTTTCTCCGAAAGCGCTGGGCGCCATCACTGAGCTGAGTGTGCCGCCGGACGAACCCGAGAAGAAAAAGTGGGTGGGGTACTGCGGAAGCAATGAGTGCAACAGCCGGCTGACGTCACCTGATGGCCAGTGGCGTCTGGCCTCTGCTGACCGCAGCAACAGCGAAGTTGATGAGGGGATGTACGTCTTCCCACATGACCGGCCGGATGCCGGTATGAACGTATTCCTGCCGCAGGCCGACACGGCCAAGGGCCCGGATTTCAGCTACAACCGCAATTATGTCTGGGGGCGTGATTCATCATTCTACTTCGACAATGAGGGCGGCTACGCCTGTATCTGGAAAACCGATCTCGCCGATAAAACCACTAAGCGAATTCTGCCGGTCGAAGCCTTCCTGCAGCCGCATTACGTGAACTACCGGGGTGAAGATATGATTATTGCCTCTTACAGCTACTATAATGAGGGGGGCGATTTCCACCTCGAAGAGATCTATCTTGCCAGAAAATAATTAAGTCGTTTTCCAGCGCAATAATAAGCCCGTCAACCGGGCTTATTATTGCTATTCACTCCCGTTAAATACGTTATCCCTTTTGACCTTCGGTGACTCAATTCTGGGTCTGACAGGCGCGCCGTCTTACGGTGATGCCTCCGCTGAATGTGAGCGTTTCAGGGCATCGATTATTTTACATAAGAGAGTGGTGTATCCAGAATGGGATGAAATCAATATTAAAATCAGGACCCTTTAATTGCGAACGGAGTGATTAACGCCATGCCGGGAAGAAGAATGCTGAAAACCCCTAATGAAGAACATCTTGAGTATATCTGCAGGATGGCTTTCCTTAGCGGTCTGGTCGTCACCGTTGGCTGGCTGGTGGTGTTTGCCATTATGCAGCAGTGGACGCTGGTGATCTCTCTGTTAATCATGGGTATGGCGGCCTTTTTCAGCTGGCGCATTGCCGCAGGGGGCTATTTCTCCACCGGGCTGATGCTGGCGCAGCTGGTCCATCTGATTTATGCCGTCCTGTTCTGTCTGCTGTATGACGTACCTGAAGCGGGTATCCCCAGAACCACACATCTCTACCTGCTGACGATTGCCCTGGTCGGTTATATCAACTATCAGCGCAGGCACACGCTGGCGCAGATGATGCTGATAGCGGTGACGCTGCTGGCGTTTATTATTTTCAGCAGTGCCGATCTGATCTATCCCTTTGCGCGACCGATACCTTACCGTCATCACCTCTGTCTTCCGCTGATTAATGCCATGGCGGCCACCGTTATTTTATGCGGCGGTATTGCGGCCATGCATGTGGATTTTTCCCGCCACAGCGAGAAAATCAGGGCCATCCAGCATGCGCTATATAACCATGAATTCGTTCTCTTTTATCAGCCGCTGCTCAATGCGGCCGGGCAGATTAGTGGGGCCGAAGCGCTGCTGCGCTGGCAGGAGCCGGGCAAGGAAATGGTCCCCCCCTCTGAGTTTATTCCTGATGCCCAGCGGGCAGGGTTGATGCCCGCCGTGGGGGAGTGGGTGATCGACAACGCCCTGAGCGCGCTGGCGGCATGGCAGCGCGATCCGGCGATGGCCCATCTGACCATCTCCGTCAATATTACCGTTGACCACCTGATGAAAGCGGATTTTGTCGAACGCCTGATCCACCTGGCTGACGTGCGTTCAGTGGCCCCGTCACGGGTGAAGCTTGAGCTGACAGAGAGTGTGTTTGCCTCGGATATTGAGACGGTGGTAGCGAAGATGCATGCGCTGGCTGCTGCGGGGTTCCGCTTCTCGCTCGACGATTTTGGTACCGGCTTTTCCTCGCTGAATTATCTGCGCCGTCTGCCGCTGGAGCAGATCAAAATCGATCGCAGCTTTATCTCTGGCGCAACGGAGGGGCCGAAAGGGGCAGTTATTGCCATGAATATTGCCCGCATGGGGCTGGAACTCAAGCTGGAGGTGCTGGCGGAAGGCATTGAAACAGCCGAGCAGTGGCTGCTGATGCAGGGATTTGGCTGCACGGCCTTTCAGGGGTTCTACTTTTCCCGCCCGCTCAGTTACAGCGATTTCCGCCTGTTTGCGCACAGGAACAGCCCCGGACAGCAGAACCGGGCCGCGGCTGAAGTCAGCCAGTAGTGCACTGAATTCAGCCGCGTCACGCTTATCTTTCGGCAGGCGTGCTGGGGCCTGACGCCGTCACCGGACGGATGCGGAACCAGATGGCGTACATCGCAGGCAGGAAGATCAGCGTCATTGCGGTTCCCCCAAGGGTTCCTCCAATCAGGGTGTAGGCCAGCGTCCCCCAGAACACCGAGTGGGTCAGGGGAATAAAGGCCAGCACCGCCGCCAGCGCGGTCAGCAGCACCGGACGGGCGCGCTGTACCGTGGCCTCAACCACCGCCTGGAACGGCGCTAATCCCTCCTGCTCGTTCTGATGAATCTGCCCAATCAGTATCAGCGTGTTACGCATCAGAATGCCCGACAGCGCGATCAGCCCGACCAGCGCATTGATACCGAACGGCTGCTGGAACAGCAGCAACGTGGGCACCACGCCAATCAGCCCCAGCGGGGCGGTCAGGAACACCATCGCCATCGCCGACATTGAACGCACCTGCAGAATAATAATCAGCAGCGTCATGGCAATCATGATGGGGAACAGCGGCAGCATCGCCTGACTGGCTTTGCCGGACTCCTCAATCGAACCGGCCTGTTCAATACGGTATCCCGGTGGAAGCGCATCCACCACCGGCTGCAGGGACCGGCCAATCGCGACCGAGACATCCGGCGGTTGCAGGCCGTCGGCGATATCGCCGCGCACGGTGATCGTCGGGGTGCGATCGCGGCGTCGCAGCAGAGGCTCTTCCATACCAACGCTGACTTCCCCCACCTGAGACAGGGGAATGCGCTGCCCGGCGGCACCCACCAGCGTGAACGCAGAAATCTTAGCGGGATCGAGCCGGATGTCACCGGCGGCACGCCCCACCACCTGGACGGAACGGATATCTTCCCGCACGGCCGTAATCGGCACGCCGGCAAGCAGGAACTGCAACTGCTGCGCCACGGAACTGGAGGTCAGGCCTACGGCCTGCAGCCGGTCCTGATCCAGCGCAAAGTGCAGAACAGGTGTGCGTGGCCCCCAGTCGCTGTTGACCGTTCGCATCTGCGGGCTGGCCTGCAGGATGCCCTGAACCTTCGCGGCAATCGTGCGCAGTACCGCGGGGTCGGGACCCATTATCCGCCAGGCCACCGGGAACGGGGAGTAGGGCCCGAATACCAGCTGCGTGACCCTGACCCGGGCATCAGGCACCAGGCCATCGGCTGCCGCCTGACGCAGGCGGAGTTTCAGCGTATCGCGGTCCTGCTGGCTGTCTGTCAGCACGACGATCTTGGCAAAGGAGGGATCGGGTAACTCCGGCGCCATGGCCAGATAGAAACGTGGCGCACCCTGCCCGATATAGGCGGTCACAATGCGCGTCTCTTTCTGTTTTTGCAGCCAGGCCTCTACCTTTGCACTGGCCGCGCTGGTCTGCTCTATTGACGTGCCGTAAGGCATCTGTACTTCAATCAGGACTTCCGGACGATCGGACGCCGGGAAAAACTGTTTCTTCACCAGCCCCATACCGATAACCGCAGCGACAAACAGACCGATCACCGTGATCGCCACCAGCCATTTGCGGGCAATCACCTTGCCCAGCAGAGTGCGGAATCGGTTGTAATGACGGGTGTTATAGATGGCCGCATGACCGCCCGCCACCGGCTTGATCGCCGGCAGCATTTTCACCCCGAGGTAGGGGGTAAAGACCACCGCCACCACCCAGGAGGCAATAAGGGCGATGCCGACGATCCAGAACATATTGCTGGTGTACTCGCCTGCGGTGGACTGGGCAAAACCATTGGGCATAAAGCCAATGGCAGTCACCAGCGTCCCGGAGAGCATCGGTGCAGCCGTATGGCTCCAGGCATAGGCAGAGGCGGCGATGCGGTCATAACCCTCTTCCATTTTCACCACCATCATTTCAATGGCAATGATGGCGTCATCCACCAGCAGGCCCAGCGCCAGGATCAGCGAGCCCAGGGTAATACGGTCAAAGTTTTTTCCGCTGGCGGCCATCACCACAAACACTACAGCCAGCGTCAGGGGAACCGCTGCTGCCACCACCACGCCAACGCGCCAGCCCATGCTGACGAAACAGACCACCATCACCACCAGCAGCGCGACAAAGAATTTAACCATAAACTCGTCAACGGCCGAACTGATGTTCACCGCCTGATCGCTGACTTTGGTCAGCGACATCCCCAGCGGCATTCCGGCATTGATCTGTGCGGTCTCTTTGTCCAGCGCCTGGCCCAGATCGAGGCCATTCCAGCCGTCGCGCATAATCACGCCGAGCAGCAGCGCCTGTTCACCGTTGTTGCGCACGATAAAGGTGGCGGGATCTTCATAGCCCCGTTCGACGGTGGCCACATCGGACAGCTTGAGCGTGCGGCCCTGCACACTGATCGGGGTATTACGGATTTTATCCAGCTTGTCGAGCGCACCTTCAAGACGCAGGAAAATCTGCGGACCGTGCGTATCGATCGAACCGGCAGGGGTCAGCAGGTTCTGTCCGTTCAGGGCGTTAAAAATATCCTGCGGCATTACGCCCAGGGTGGCCAGCCTGTCATGAGAGAAGGAAACAAATATACGTTCAGGCTGCTCGCCGATGATATTGACCTTTTTCACCCCCGGCACATGCAGGATCCGCTGGCGCAACGCCTCGGCATCGCGCACCAGCTGACGCTGAGGTTCACCTCGCGCTTTCAGCGCGAACAGGGCAAAGGTCACGTCTGAAAACTCATCGTTGACCATCGGCCCGATCACGCCGGCGGGGAGATTCTGACTTTCGTCACTCAGCTTTTTACGCGCCTGGTAAAAGGACTCCTGAACCTCACCGGGGGGCGTGCTGTCGAGCAGGGAGACCATGGTGAATGCCATGCCCGGACGGGTATAGGTCTCGGTACGGTCATACCATTTCAGTTCCTGCAGGCGCTTTTCTAACGGGTCAGCCACCTGGTCCTGCATTTCCTGCGCCGTTGCGCCGGGCCAGGCGGTAATGACGGTCAGCTGCTTGACGGTAAAAGGGGGATCTTCTGCCCGTCCCAGTTGAAAGAACGCCAGGATCCCTGCGACGGCCACCAGCAGGATCAAAAACAGGGTCACGGAGCGTTCACGCACCGCGAGGGCGGAGAGGTTAAAGCGATGCGCACTCATGGCTGGGCTCCCGGGACATTTTGCACGGCCAGACGTACTTTTTCCCCGTCGTGAAGCAGATGGGCACCGAGTGCCACGACCTGCTCACCGCGCGCCAGCTTCCCCGTCACGCGGGCGGTATCATCACTCAGGCTGATAACCTGTACGGCGCGCCAGGTGACGGTCGCCGGCTTGCCCTTCACTACCCACACTCCTGGCCCCTGGCCTGCGTCGTACACGGCGGCGATCGGCACCTCCACGCCCGGACGGGCATCGGCGGTTTGTGGCAGGCGCAGCGTCACCGTAGCGCCAAGCGGGGCGCGGGCAAGGGCATCCTGCAGAACGTAGCGGGCTTCATAGGTGCGGGTCACGCTGTCAGCAGAGTCAGACAGCACCCGCAGGGTGGCCGCGACGGGCGCGTCTTTATTGCCGTACAGCGAGGCCCAGGCGAGAGAGTGAAGCGCAGGACGCAGGGTTTCAGGGAGTTGCACAACGGCTTCGCGTTGTCCTGCCCGGGCCACGCGCACCACGGCCTGTCCGGCGCTGACCACCTGGCCGGGTTCGGCCAGGGTTTCCATCACCACGCCGTCTGCGTCGGCCCGCAGCACGGCATAGGTCGAGGCGTTACGCGAGACATCGGCCTGTGCCTGGGCGGCGTTCAGATCGGCCTTTGCCGCTTCTGCCGTGGCCTTAATCTGGCTGTAAGACGAGGCCGAGATGGCCCCGGCGGAGACCAGGCCCCGGTAACGGCGCTCGTCTTCCGTGGCCTGCACGGCGCGGGCGCGGGCGGCGGTCACCGCCTCCTGCTGGGCGCGAACCTGCAGCCCAAGATCAACCGGATCCAGACGCATCAGCGGCTGCCCCTTGCTGACACTTTGTCCGCTATCGACAAGGCGTTCCAGCACCTTACCCGATACCCGGAAGCCCAGATCGCTTTGAGTACGTGCGGCAACAACGCCGGTAAAGGTGCGTGAAGATGCGGCGGCATCCTGCACGCTGGCCACCCGCACCAGCGGAGGCTGATTGCGGGGATCCCCGGCCTCTGAGGGGGGATCGCCACAGGCGGCCAGGGTCAGTGGCAGCAGACAGACAGCAATGGTAACAGGTCGTAGCCGGAGCATGGGTTCCCTTACTTATTGAAAAGAGCAGAAACCGCATTCTGTAACTAGTGACTAATTATGTCAATGGTCACTTTCAGGGGGCGAGGCTGCGCAGGATCAGCGCCGCCAGCTGAACCGCCCCTTCCTCGGCAATTTCCAGATTAAATTGCAGCTGCACCGGATTCATATAAGGGCGGATCACCAGATAGATAGCGCTGGAGGCTTCGTCGAGCGGGGTCTTACGTTCAAACTCGCCCGACTCCCGGCCCTGATGCAAAATGTCCTGTATCAGCAGTCGCAGATGTTCTTCGTGCCCTTTGATCGACGGCCAGCGATCGCGAGCCGCTACGGCGGCAATGTCATACAGTTTACGATCGTGGAAAAACAGCTCTCTGCCGGTGTCGGACAGCGTGCGGAAGAGGCGGCGGAGCTTGTCGGAGGCGGTCGGGGCCTCCGCGATGGCACTGTCGACGCGCGCCATGATCATCGCCAGGCGGTTGGCACAGATCACTTCACCGATTGCCTGTTTCGAGTCGAAAAACTTATAGATATAGGCTTTTGAAAAACCGATGGCTTTGGCCAGATCGGACACGGTGGTTTTTTCGTAACCGTAATGACCGAAGTGTACGGTCGCCGCCTCGACGATCTGGTCGCGCACGCTGTGCTCGGAGGGCCCGCGTGACGTGGGCAGAGGGGTATTTTCAGTCATATTCACCACTTAGCTTGTAGAGCCTGATTGACAACTAGTGACCATTTGGTAATCTGGTCACTATCTTAACGCGTTTCCCAAGGAATCTCCATGTCTTCCCTGCGTTCCCTTGTTGTGGCTGTGAGCAGCACGTTGCTGTTCGGCTGTGCCGTTGGCCCGGACTATCACAGACCCGGGGTTCCATTACAAGCGCGTTACCTGAGCCAGCCTTCTGCGGGCGAACGCGCCGCACTACCGGTCACCTCGCTGGCTGTCTGGTGGCAGGGATTTAACGATCCTGTGATGACTCACCTGATTTCGCAAGCCCTGGCGCAGAATCTCGATCTGACGCAGGCTATCGCCCGTGTCGCTCAGACGCGCGCCGGACTGGGAACGGCGACTGCCGCACTGTTGCCTTCAGGTAATATCAGCGCCCAGGCCGGACGCGCCCGCGAATCAACGGAAACCCCGCTGGGGAGAGTTCTCAGTACCACTCCGGACTATGACCGCTACGGCAGTCGCTGGGAAACCAACCTGGGAGCCAGCTGGGAGCTGGACCTGGCGGGGGGACAGCGGCGTCAGCGTCAGGCCGCGCTGGCGGAATATCAGGCTGCGCAGGCGGATGTAGTGGCAACCCGACTGGCCGTCGCCGCACAAACGGCGGATCTCTATATTACCGTTCGCGGCCTGCAGATGCGGCTTGAGATTGCCCGCCAGCAGTCCGCAACGCAGCGGATGCTGCTGGAAAAAGTCAGACTGCGCCAGCGCGAGGGCATCGCGGCAGAATATCAGGTGCGCCAGACCGAAGGGGCGCTGTCACAGGTGGACGCTACGCTGCCGGTTCTGCGTAACGGGCTGGAGACGGCCATGAATGCGCTGGATGTGATGTTAGCCACGCCGCCCGGCACGCAGCGCCGCCTGCTGGAGGTGCCTGTGGGGCTGCCTGCGATCCCATCGATGAGCGATACCGGAACCCCCGGCGATCTGCTGAGGCGCAGGCCTGACCTGATTGTGGCAGAGCGTCGTCTGGCGGCGTCAAATGCGCGCATCGGGGTCGCTATCGCGGAGTATTACCCCAAATTTAGCCTCAGCGCCTTGCTGGGCAGTGCGACCTCGCTTTCCGACGGCCATCTGTTCAGCGGCCCCGCCAGCCAGTCGTCAGCGGGGCTTGGCCTGCAGTGGCGCCTGTTTGATTTTGGCCGTATCAATGCCGACATTGACCGTGCCAGGGGCCAGGAGGCTGAAGCGCTGGCGGCCTATCGTCAGTCGGTGCTGCGCGCAACAGAAGAGGTTGAAAATGCCTTTTCCGCGCTGATCAACCGGGAACAGCAGGCGAGGATTCTGGCGCAGGGAGAGGCGTCCCTGACCCAGGCCCGCGCCTCTTCATATGCCGCCTGGCAGAACGGTGCGGCCAGCCTGATTGACGTATTGCAGGCAGATGATACCCGGCTTCAGGCGTCGGATGGCCTTGTGATGGCACAAACGGCATCAGCCCGCGCCGCCGTTGCGGCATTTCTCGCCCTCGGGGGCGGATGGCAGCCGCCGGCGAGCGACGAAGCGGCCTCCGCCGCCACCGATCGCGCCGTCAGCCATGTCCGCTCCGCAGGAGTTCAACCGTGAGTTCCCCTGAGCAGGCCCCGGCTGTGCGCCCGCTGACAGGGAAGATCGTTGCGTTACTGGCCGGGTTAGCCGCCATTGGCATGCTGTCGACGAATATTATCCTGCCGGCCTTTCCGGAGATGGGCAGGGCGCTGGGCGTATCCACCCGCGAGCTTGGGCTGACACTGTCGGCATTCTTTATCACCTTCGCCTTTGGCCAGCTGGCAGTGGGCCCGCTGGCGGATCGCTTCGGACGGCAGAAACTGGTCCTGGGCGGGCTGGCGGTGTTTGTCACCGGCAGCGTGCTGGCGGGCTGTGCGGACAGCCTGGCGCAGATGATTACCGGCCGGGTGATTCAGGCGCTGGGGGTCTGCGCAACGTCGGTTCTGTCCCGGGCCATTGCCCGCGATCTTTACGAGGGGGATACGCTCGCCAGGGCGCTCTCGCTGACGATGATTGCCACGGCCGCCGCACCGGGTTTTTCGCCCCTGCTGGGCAGCCTGTTAACGCTGGCGTTCGGATGGCGGGCCATGTTCCTGCTGGTGGGGCTGAGCGCCGTGGTGCTTGCCGTGTGCTACCGGTGGGGGATGGGAGAAACTCATCCCGCCGATCGGCGTGCACCGCATTCGGCCGGTACGGTGATCCGTGCCTACTGTCGGCTGCTCACTGACCAGCGTTTTATCCTGCCTGCGCTGTCGATGGCGCTGCTGATGAGCGGGCTGTTCGCCGCTTTCGCTGCGGCTCCGGCCATTCTGATGAATGGAATGGGGCTGTCCCCGCTCCAGGCCGGATACTTCTTTGCCTCGACGGTCTTTGTGGTCTTCTCGGCGGGACTGGCCGCGCCGCGTCTGGCCCGCCGTTTTGGCTCAGCCAGGGTAGCTGCCGCCGGGATCGCTATCGCCACTGTCGGAGGGCTGGTGCTCTTTTGGGGCCCCGCCCACCCCGGACCGGGGGCGTATGCGCTTTCGATGGTGCTGTTTCTTCTGGGAATGGGGCTGGCTAACCCGCTGGGGACGGCGCTGGCCATGGGGCCGTTTGGTCAGGAAGCGGGGCTGGCTTCCGCCCTGTTTGGCTTTCTGCAGATGGCCGCTGCGGCCCTGGCGACCTGGCTGGGGTCGGTACTGACCTTTGCCCCGGTAAGTACGCTCGGCGGCCTGCAGACCAGCGCCTGCCTGATGGCGTTGCTGCTGCTGATGATGCGCAACGCGGCGACGTCGCCACCCTGACGCCAGCCTTCCTCCGCGCGGTGATCTGCCGCCACTGACTAAATTTTCCGCTCTCGCGGCCGATAACATGATCGGTTTGTTAAACAACATCACAATGCCTGCTTTATCGTTGTGCATCCGGATCCTGATGGGCTGAAACAAAAAAACAGAGCCGGATTCACAGGATCCTGATGATTTTTTTGACTTACACACACTGATGCTGACTGCAATTATGCTGTTACGGAATGCCCGTATACGATTGTCAGAGAGCATGAAATTCCGACCCTGATGTAAGGTAAAAACATGCTCAGAATAAAAAATATGAAACTCAGCGTGATGCTGAGTCTGGCGTTTCTGGTGGTTATTGCTGGCGGCGTACTGGTCTCCGTTTTTGCGGGAATTAAACTGTCTGATGCCAACGATCAGCAGAAACTCACCAGCGCCCGGCTGGACGACCTGCAGATACTGCGGACGGTGAAGGATAACGCCACCCTGCAGTCAACGCTGATGCTGCGGGCACTGGCGACAGAAGAGGGTGCCGTTGCGCCTGACATGCTGGCGCAGATTGAACAGGCCCAGTCCGGTAATCAGGCCATCACCACACGCTTCCGTCAGCTGGTGGAAGGGGCGAAATCGCTGCCAGGCATTAATCTGCAGGAAGTCGAGGAAGCCTCGACGCTGCTGGCTGGCATCGAGCAGACGCAGCCGGCGTTCGTGGCGGCGATGACCCGTCTGCTACAGTTGAAAAGTAGCAACGATATGGCAGGCACCCGCGCGCTGATCACCGGGCCGTTAAAGGTGGCGCAGGATGCCTACCTGACGGCAATTGACGCCATGGTCAGTTACCAGAGTCGCGTGACCAAAGGCACGGCCGTACAGTCACAGGAGAGCCTCTCCGGGGTGTTCGTGACGCTGATCGTCCTGACGCTGGCGTCGGTGGCGCTGGGTCTGCTGATGAGTGGTTTGATTACCCGTCATATCAAGCGGCAGTTAGGGGGCGAACCGGTTCAGGCCCAGCGACTGGCCTCGGCCATCGCGGACGGCGACCTCAATACGCCGGTCGAACTGCGGGCAAAGGATACCACCAGCCTGCTGGCGTCTCTTGATGTGATGCAGACGCGCCTGCGGAGTCTGGTCACGCAGATCAAAGAGACGGCGGCATCGGTGTCGCTGGCGTCGGATGAGATTGCCCAGGGGAATACCGAGCTTTCTTCCCGTACGGAGCAGCAGGCGGCGGCCCTGCAGCAGACGGCGGCGAGCATGGAGCAACTGACGGCCACCATCAGAAATAACTCCCAGAGCGCCACGCAGACCGCCTCGTCTGCACGCGGTGCGGCGGTGCTGGCGCGCGAAGGTGAGGAGCATGTCCAGACCATGGGCAGCACGATGAAAGATATCGCGCAGAGTTCAGGTAAAATTCGTGATATTACCGGCGTGATCGAAGGCATTGCTTTCCAGACCAATATTCTGGCGCTGAACGCGGCTGTGGAAGCGGCGCGTGCCGGTGAGCAGGGGCGCGGGTTTGCCGTGGTGGCAGGTGAAGTGCGTATCCTTGCACAGCGCAGCGCCACCGCCGCCCGTGAGATCAAGGCGCTGATCGCGGAAGCGGTTGCCGAAGTGGAAAACGGCGTGACGGTGGCGGACAACACCGGACGCAGCATTGTGGCGGTGGTCAGCATGGTGAGTGAGCTTGCCGCGTCAATGGATGAAATCGCCCTGGCCTCCGGCGAGCAGATGCTGGGCATTTCCCAGATCAGCACCGCGGTCAGCCAGATGGATAATGTGACGCAGAGCAATGCGGCGCTGGTGGAAGAGTCCTCTACCGCGTCACAGTCGCTGGCAGAGCAGGTTCACAGCCTGCAGGCGATGACCGATACCTTCCGCGTATAATCTCCCTGCCGGGCGGGCCTGTTGCGGTCCGCCCGTATCCGTTGTCAGACTAAAACAGCGCGTTAATATCTGCATAGGGTGTGGCTGTCGCCATCAGCGGTGCTGTCTCGTCCTGCGATAAAAAGCCCCGCACCAGCTGTTTGTTTCTGGCCCATAGCGTCTGTGGCAGCCAGGAGCCAGCGCTGATGCGTCGCACGCCGCAGGCTGTCAGCGATGCCAGCGGCGGAAGTTGTGGCCAGACGCTGACGTTGAGCAGCAGATCGCTGCCTTTGGCGATCGCCTGCATCTCCTGCGCTTCCACTAATCCCAGCACAAACAGACCATCAGCCCCGGCGTGACGGTAGTTCTGTGCCCTCAGGATCACTTCGCCCGCCTTATCCCCGGCCGGGACCAGATTACGTGCGTAGACGTCAGTACGCACATTGATATACAGCTCAACGCCTGCGCTGATGCTGGCGGCTCTGATGGCCTCAACCTTACGGCAAAGTAACTGCGGATGGGCGCTGCCGTCTTCAATATTGATCCCCACCACGCCTACATCGATCATCTGTCTTACCGTGTCGGCTACGGTGGCTGGATGTTCATGATAACCCCCTTCGATATCGGCGCTGAGGGGGATGTTGATCACGCGGGCAATGGATGCGGCGCGGGCAACATACTCTGCGACCGGGAGCTGATTGCCATCGCGATAGCCCAGTGACCAGGCCACGCCCGCGCTGGTGGTGGCAATCGCCTGTGCGCCGAGCATTTCGATCTGGCGTGCGCTGCCTGCATCCCAGGCATTGGGCAGACGCAGGGGGAGGGGCTGGTGGTGCAGGGCGTGGAACCGGGCGGCAGAAGAGGTGTTCATCAGATGTTCTCCAAAAAAGAACGATTCTAATCATGCTTAATTTTCTTGATAATAGCTGCTAATAAGATTCATTCGTTTATTGAGAGCAATAATGCCTGCGCCGCCCCTGCACTTAGTGCAAACCTTTATCGCTGTGGTTGAACACAACAGTTTTGCCCGTGCGGCGGAAGCGCTGGCGATCACCCCTTCCTCCGTCAGTCGTTTTATCAAGATGCTGGAACACCATCTGGGCACCCAGTTGCTGAACCGCACCACGCGGGCGATGTCGCTGACCGACACCGGGCAGCGCTATTTTTCTGAATGCCAGCAGGCGTTAGGCCAGCTGCGCGATGCCGCCGATCGGGTGCGCGACGAACAGGTCAGGCCGCAGGGCAGGCTGGTGGTCAGCGCACCCGTAGCGTTTGGTCACACCCACGTGGTGCCCCATCTGGCGGGATTTCTGCGTGCCTTTCCGGATATACAGCTGGATTTACGCCTCAATGATGGCTATGTGGATCTGGTGGCGGAAGGGGTGATGCTGGCCCTGCGTATTGGCCAGATGAAGGACTCCTCACTGGTGGCGCACAAGCTGCTGGAGAACCGCCGTATTCTGGTGGCCTCTCCGGCCTATTTGGCATTAAGAGGCACGCCCACAACGATTGATCAGCTTGGGCAACACGCGTGTATTGTCTCTGCGGCCAGCCAGGATGGTCTGTCCTGGCGTCTGTTTTCTCAGGGTGAACAGCGCACGCTGGAACCCCGTGGGCGCGTTACCGTGGACAACGCAGATGCAGCCCGACGGCTGTGTGTCGACGGCATGGGGATCGCTTTTCATTCCGCGTTGACAATGAGCGCTGCCATTGCCGCCGGAGACCTGGTGCAGGTGCTGCCGCAGTGGACCGGCCGTGAAACCGGGTTGTACTGCGTACGACCCAACCGGCGCATTGGCCCGGCGGCACGGGCGTTTATTGAATTTTATTCAGCGTGCTGGTCGGTCGAATAAAAACGCCATCCAGACGGATGGCGCTAGATGAAGGGAGCTCACTCAATGCCGTATTTCTTGTCAGTGACAAATCTCGGTTCTTTCCAGTTTGGGCCTTTGACCACCTGCCCGTTCAGGTCCTGAAGCACGCCTTTCCGGAATAATTCGTCATAGGTCCTTGAAAGATCTCCGCTGGATATGACGTCATATCGGTTATAAGTGAACGGCTTATCCAGCTTTGTATAATCAGATGTAGGCCCCAGGAAGGTTAATACATCTTCTACACTTTCATTTTTTACTATTTCGGTTAAAGATATTATTTATCTCCTTTGAAAGCATCCTTCAACTCTTTTTCATATGCGGCTTGTAAGGCAGCATCGGTATAAAGAGTTTGCTCTTTTTCATTAATTTCATAATCTTCTAACGTTGCAGTAAGAGTATTATTCCATACTGATTTTTCTCTGGAATGCTTTCAGGTAACGTACCATCTTTAACCCCCAAGATTTCTGTACCGTTTCTAAAAAGGTTCGCGGAATAGTCGATCACCTTGAGGTAACTCAGTCGAGATTGAGCTACCGGTCACTCGCCTGATATCCCACATTATCCACAGGACAGGCTGAGACTTACCGGGAGCAATGCTTACTGGAAATGGAACACGGCTTATAACCTGCGGTCGCTGTCCGAAACGGCAATGTACCGGGTTAAACAGCTTTCGGTGGATACCTGACGCTGTGTGACTTCGATGCGCAGGTTAGTTAGGCGATGACCATAATTCGTATCTTAAACAAAATGACGCGTGCATGGATGCCATAAAGTTTGCGGATTGCCTGAGGAAGACAGAGACGGGAGCTGTTTTTATCTAAATCCGGTTTATTCAACAAAGGGGGGGGCTACGGGCTTAGAATGCAAAAACGGACCTCCGTGGAGATCCGTTGATATGAATAGGGTGCCCGGACTCGGACAAAAACGCCGGGAGCGTTTTTGCATGACGCTTCAGCGTTAACCCCGCAGGGGCGAGTCTCATGGATGAGACGAGTCATCGAACGTAGTTCGATGGAGAGTCCGGATCGCAGAAAGCAAAAAACCCGCTATAAGCGGGTTCTTGTGAATATGGTGCCCGGACTCGGACAAAAACGCCGGGAGCGTTTTTGCATGACGCTTCAGCGTTAACCCCGCAGGGGCGAGTCTCATGGATGAGACGAGTCATCGAACGTAGTTCGATGGAGAGTCCGGATCGCAGAAAGCAAAAAACCCGCTATAAGCGGGTTCTTCTGAATATGGTGCCCGGACTCGGAATCGAACCAAGGACACGGGGATTTTCAATCCCCTGCTCTACCGACTGAGCTATCCGGGCAACGGGTCGCATTAAACCTTATGCCGCTGCCAGCGTCAACGGCTTTATTATGAAAAACCGAGCGATTGCACTCTTTTCCACCAGTCAGGCGCTGAAACGCTTTTTTTTTGACTGTTTAAATGGCAATCGGCCTCCTCATGACCTGCTTGCTGCCAGGCTGACCAGCGCTGGAAACCGTCGCGAATTTGTTTCGTGCCCGGGCTGGATGAAAATTATTTTCATCCTTTCATTGGGTTAGGTTGCATCTTTAAGCACCGTGATAAGCGCCATTTCATCGCCTGACAGACTGTTTTTAGCTTTCGTCGCGTATTGACCCGCAAACGGGCAAAAAACGCGCCCGGGTAGAGCAGGTAAACGCCTGGCGTCGGGGAGCTGGCATTGAACACGTTGCTAAAAAATGCCATTATTGCGCAAATTTTGACATCCCCGTCATCCCTTTATACTGAGGTCGTCGCCATGAGAGGTTCAGCGCTGAATAATCGCTTCTGTAACCCGCATCAGCAGATGTCGTGCCGCCGTTCTTCATGTTGTCACACCTTGTCGATACTCTTTTTCACCGTGCGGTGAGGTCTTACTACGCTTAACTGTTGGCCATGCGTAAAAACAGATGCGATCTGATTTTACTGATGTCTATCGGTCTGAGCGGCGCTTAATCGCTGACAGCCTCTGACACCCACTTACCCTTGAACGCCGGGCATTTGTGCTATGACACCGTTAAAAATTGCAGCCAGTACCACTGTGGCAATCCATCTCCAGACCGGGCGCGAAGTCGTCACGCTGGATAATACTGATTTTACCGATGTGGCCGCGGTGGTGTTGTCTGTTTCTGACGCCAGGAGCGGCATGCTGGCACTGCTGCGCCACACGGGATTTAACCTGCCGGTGTTTATCGCGCTGGACGATGCCTCACAGGCCGACAGTTTGCCTGCGGTGGACGGAGTGCTGACAGGAGAAAAGGGTGATGCTTCATTGCTGGAAGCGGCGGCTTCCGGGTATCAGGCTGACTTACTGCCGCCATTTTTCCAGACGCTGACCAAGTACGTGGCGATGGATAACACCACCTTTGCCTGCCCCGGGCATCAGGGGGGCGAGTTCTTCAAAAAGCATCCGGCCGGGCGTCAGTTTTTTGACTTCTTTGGTGAGAACGTGTTTCGCGCCGATATGTGTAACGCCGACGTTAAGCTCGGGGATTTACTGATCCACGAAGGGTCAGCCAAACATGCACAGAAGTTTGCGGCGAAGGTGTTTAACGCGGATAAAACTTATTTCGTGCTCAACGGGACCTCCAGCGCCAATAAGGTCGTCACCAATGCGCTGCTGACGCGTGGCGATCTGGTGCTGTTTGACCGCAATAACCATAAATCAAATCATCACGGTGCGCTGATCCAGGCAGGGGCCACGCCAGTGTATCTGGAGACCGCCCGTAACCCGTTTGGCTTCATCGGCGGTATTGATGCGCACTGTTTTGATGAAGGCTATGTGCGCGAGCGGATCAATGAAGTGGCACCGGATCGCGCCGGAGATGAGCGGCCGTTCCGCCTGGCCGTGATCCAGCTCGGGACTTACGATGGCACGGTATACAACGCGCGTAAGGTGCTCGACAGTATCGGGCACCTGTGCGACTACATCCTGTTTGACTCGGCATGGGTCGGCTATGAGCAATTTATTCCGGTCATGGAAGCCTGCTCGCCGCTGCTGCTTGAGCTGAAACCTTCCGATCCGGGGATCTTTGTGACCCAGTCGGTACATAAACAGCAGGCCGGGTTCTCCCAGACCTCGCAGATCCACAAAAAAGATAACCATATTCGCGGCCAGCAGCGTTTTTGCAGCCATAAGCGGCTGAACAATGCGTTTATGCTTCATGCCTCAACCAGCCCGTTCTATCCGCTGTTTGCGGCGCTGGATATCAACGCCAAAATGCATCAGGGGGAGGCCGGTCGCCGTCTGTGGCATGAATGTGTGGTGCTGGGAATTGACGCCCGCAAGGCGATCCTGGCGCGCTGTGAGATGATTAAACCCTTTATCCCCGATGAGGTCGACGGCAGGCCATGGCAGGATGCGCCGACGGCCACCATCGCCTCGGACGCCCGTTACTTCAGCTTCGCTCCGGGCGCGGCGTGGCATGGCTTTGCCGGCTACGAGAAAGATCAGTACCTGGTTGACCCGTGCAAGCTGCTGCTGACCACGCCGGGTATTGATGCTGCCAGCGGTAAATATGCTGCGTTCGGCATTCCGGCGACCATCCTGGCAAACTACCTGCGCGAAAATGGCGTTGTGCCAGAAAAGTGCGATCTTAACTCCATTCTGTTCCTGCTGACGCCGGCAGAGAGCATGGAGAAGATGGCGCGGCTGGTGGCGAAGCTGGCGCAGTTCGAACAGCACATCAAAGAGGATGCGCTGCTGCGCGACGTGCTGCCGACCATTTACCGTAAAAATGCGGCACGTTACGAGGGTTACACCCTTAAGCGTTTGTGCCAGGAGATGCACGACCTGTATGTCAGCCATGATGTGAAGGATCTGCAGAAGGCGATGTTCCGCCAGCAGAGCTGGCCGAAAATGGTGATGAACCCGCAGGATGCGAATATCGCCTTTATTCGCGGTAACGTTGAGCTTGTGCCGATTGCCGACGCGGCAGGGCGTATCGCGGCGGAAGGGGCGTTGCCTTATCCTCCGGGCGTGTTGTGTGTGGTGCCGGGTGAAGAATGGGGTGGAGCGGTACAGCACTATTTCCTGGCGCTGGAAGCGGGGCTGAATCTGCTGCCGGGCTTCTCGCCAGAGTTGCAGGGCGTGTATGTTGAAAGCGACGAGCAGGGCGTGAAACGGTTGCAGGGGTACGTGCTGACGGCGTGATCATGGGCCGGTGGTCGCCACAAAACGGGCGACTACCGGTCATGGAATCGTCACTTCAGGACGGATTTAATGCATCTTCCCGCGCCTGGCGCACAATGGCTTTTGCGATCCATTTACCAATGTCCTGCAGCTCGTCGTCATCGCAACCCCAGATATCTTTCATCACCAAAAAAATCTCCGAACCATACACCAGAGACAGTGAGCGCACGACGCGATCCATCAGCGCAGGAGGAAGCTCTTTATTGAGCGGCTCTATCACCTGGGTCAGCATGGCTTTTCGATTGCCACGCACCAGCTTTTCCTTTAACGGCAGCGCATTCACCGACTGCGACTGTGCCCACTGCGTCAGCGACAGATGGAGGGCTGCCCGGAGCGTACCTTCGTGTTTTAACATGCGGGGAAAGGCAAAGCTCAGCAGCTCGTCAATCCGGGCGCTGGCATCTTCTTCAGTCGGCTGCCAGTTTTTAATCGGGCTGAGCGTTTCGGCGACAATCGCTGATACCAGCGCACTCTGCGTAGGAAAGTAACGATAAGCCGTTGCGCGTGACAGCTGCGCCTCCTGAGCGACTTCTGTAATGGATGGAAATGCGCCGCTATCAAACAGCTTCATTGCCGTATCAATCAGTAAGCGGCGTGTTCTGGCGCGTGTGGATGTTAATCCCAAAACGCCAGCGGAATCCCTTTGCTCCACGATAACCTCATTTTCCAGTAGATCTGACTCTGTATCGATCCGGTAGTCATTATAATAATGCTACCGGCATTTTACTGCCGGGGGTGCGGGTCAGCACCTTGCTCCGGCGTTATAAGCGTAGTCAAAAACACCCGCAGACTCATGTTTCATTCAATTGATTTATCAATCTTTAAGGTGCTACTGTGAGCTCCTGCCAGTGCGCTTTCTTAGCGCTCCAAAGTTATTTACGTTTTTATGTGATGAATATCAACCCTTTATTAATATAAATAACAGGTTATTGTAACGCCAATGAAAAATGAGAATGGATCTGTCTACGTTGTTGCGACAGCGGATACTAAAGGAAGGGAACTGTTTTACGTGCGCGATCTGATCGTGCAGACCGGCGTAAAAGTCGTGACAGTTGATCTGTCTACTCAACCACTTAGCGAAACTTTTCCTGGCGATATTCCGGCTGAAATGGTAGCCGATTATCATCCCCAGGGACGCAATAGTGTGTTCTGTGGTGATCGCGGAAAAGCCATTGATGCGATGGCGCAATCTTTTAGGATTTTCCTTAGCCAGCGTAGTGACGTTGCAGGGATTATCGGGCTCGGTGGTTCCGGCGGTACGGCGCTGATTACCCCAGCGATGCAGGCCTTACCCGTGGGCGTGCCGAAGCTGATGGTGTCGACAATGGCATCGGGCGATGTGTCTGCCTATGTCGGTGCCAGTGATATAGGTATGCTTTACTCAGTGACTGATGTGGCCGGCCTCAACCGCATTTCCCGGCGCGTACTGGGCAATGCGGCCCATCAGATTGCCGGGGCGGTCAAATTCTCACTGCCTTCCTCCGGTGACGATAAACCGGCCATCGGTTTGACCATGTTTGGGGTGACCACGCCGTGTATCGAGGCTGTCAGCGCCGGGCTCGACGCTGACTATGACTGTCTGGTATTCCACGCTACCGGCAGTGGAGGCAGGGCGATGGAGAAGCTGGCAGACAGCCGGATGCTGACCGGAATGCTCGACCTGACGACCACAGAAGTCTGCGATTTACTCTTCGGCGGCGTGCTGGCCTGTGGTGAAGACCGCTTTGATGCCCTGGCGCGCAGCCAGATACCCGGCGTATTATCCTGCGGTGCGCTGGATATGGTGAACTTTGGCCATCCCTCCAGCGTGCCGGAAAAATATGCTGCCCGCCAGTTCTACCACCATAATGCCCAGGTGACACTGATGCGGACCACGGTGGAGGAGAATATCGCCATGGCCGAGTGGATCGCCGGTAAACTGAACCAGTGTGAAGGCGACGTGCGCTTCCTGATACCCGAAGGTGGATTTTCCGCCCTTGATGCACCGGGTCAGCCGTTCTGGTCACCCGAGGCCGATCGGGCGTTTATCACCGCCCTGGAATCACACTGTCATCAGACTGAAAAACGGCAAATTATTCGCCTGCCGTGGAATATTAATGACCCGCAGTTCGCCGCTGAAGCAGTGGCACAATTTCGTCAACTGGCGTCGAGAGGAAGATAATCATGCCCGCTTTTACCCGTCAGCAACTGCTGACTCATTTCAGACAGATGATTGCCCGCCGTGAGCCGATTATCGGCGGTGGGGCCGGCACCGGGCTGTCGGCTAAATGTGAAGAGGCCGGGGGCATCGACCTGATCGTTATTTATAACTCCGGGCGCTATCGTATGGCCGGGCGCGGTTCTCTGGCCGGGCTGCTGGCATATGGCAACGCGAATGAGATCGTGGTTGATATGGCTAAAGAGGTTCTGCCGGTGGTGAAACATACGCCGGTGCTTGCCGGGGTGAACGGCACCGATCCCTTCTGCCATTTTGATAAGTTCCTGGATGATTTGAAAGCGATGGGCTTTTCCGGTGTACAAAATTTTCCCACCGTTGGCCTGATTGATGGCAATTTCCGCGCCAATCTCGAAGAGACCGGCATGGGGTACGGGCTGGAAGTTGAAATGATTGCGCTGGCGCACCAGAAAGAGATGCTGACCACGCCCTATGTATTCAGCGCGGAGGATGCCGTGGCAATGACGCTGGCCGGTGCCGATATTATTGTGCCGCATATGGGGCTGACTACTGGCGGCAATATCGGCGCGGCAACGGCATTACAGCTTAAGGACTGTGTTCCCCGCGTGAATGAGTGGGCGGCGGCGGCGAAAGCCGTGCGTGAGGACGTGATTGTCCTGTGCCACGGCGGGCCGATCTCCAGCCCGGAGGATGCGCAGTACATTATGGACAACTGCCCGCAGTGCGACGGGTTCTACGGTGCCAGTTCGATGGAGCGACTGCCAACCGAAGTGGCACTGACCGAAACCACCCGCCGTTTTAAAAACATCAGCCGGTAATGTCCGGGTGAGGTTAAGAAGGAGGGGCAAGGCACTGGTTGCAGCGCCTTGCCTGCGTTTTAGTAGCGGTGATAGCTCTTCTGCGCGTTATTCACCTTATACAGGTAACGACGCGACTCGGCGGACGGAT
The DNA here is from genome assembly GCF_019844095.1 of Erwinia persicina. Taxonomy (NCBI): domain Bacteria; kingdom Pseudomonadati; phylum Pseudomonadota; class Gammaproteobacteria; order Enterobacterales; family Erwiniaceae; genus Erwinia; species Erwinia persicina. The sequence continues at coordinate 820,255 of NZ_CP082141.1, forward strand.
GGCTGGTGGTCAGCTTCTGGTACACCTCGGCAGGCGACAGGCCGTTGATGGCGCTGAACGCGCGATCTTTATCGCTGGAGAACACGCGCAGCACGCTGCCCGCCCCGCCGTTATAGGCGGTGATAACGGCATAACGACGTGAAGTCGGGTTACTGATCCCCGCCAGATAGTTGCCCTGTAACAGGGACAGGTAGGCTGCACCCGCATCGATATTGTTTTCCGGATCCAGCAGATAGCTGCGGCTCGGTTTGCCCCATTTCCCTTTCATACGGAACACATCCACCCCGGCGGTATGTTGCACCACCTGCATCAACCCCAGTGCGTCAGCATGACTGACCGCATAGGGGTTAAAGCTGGACTCTATCTGCATGATTGCCAGGATCAGCGACTGATCGACGCCGTAGCGTTCGGCGGCCTTACGCACCATCGGCAGATATTTGTGCGCACGTTTATCCAGGTGGTTAGGCACCATCGGAATGGTTACCGACCAGATGACATGCAGCCCGGAGTTACGGCGCTGAAGTTTATTCTGGATCAGGTAGTCGGCAAAACTGGCGGCACGACCCTGCCAGCGGATCGGCTGGCCGGTATTATCCAGCACCTGGCCGTACAGTAAGGGCTCTTTACTGACCTGAATATCCTTGGCGTCGGAATAGAGATCGACATTGCCCGGATCTTCACCGATCAGCAGGGTGGTAATGATGGCCTGACGCAGGCTGGCCGTCGGATCGGTGCCAGCGATAGTTTCAATCGTAATGCTACCGGCATCGAAGTTAATGTGGCTACGGGTATAGTACTGATCGCTGTACTTCACATAGTCTTTTGGACCTGCGATCAGGACTTCATTGATCCCCCAGATATTTTCGATGTTGTGGGCGAACTGTCCCATCAAAATATCAAAACCGTTGGTGTCTTTGATCCACTCTTCGTGAGAGGCGTTCTGCTTCTTGCCGGAGCAGGAAACTAACAACGGCGCAATAATCAGCAAACTTATCAGTTTTTTCTTCATTTTTTAGTAAAAGCCCACAATTGAGAGGGCCTCATCAGTGAGGCCCAACGACTTATTCTTCCGGCGGGGTATAACCTTCGATATGCACGTCGTGGCCTTCAAACAGGAACTTAATCATCTCCTGTTCCAGCAGCTTACGGTCATCAGGGTTCATCATGCTGAGTTTCTTTTCATTGATCAGCATGGTCTGTTTTGCCATCCATTTTGACCAGGCTTCTTTGGAGATCTCGTTAAAAATACGTTTACCTGTCTCACCCGGGTACAGCTGAAAATCCTGTCCTTCGGCATCACGTTGCAGGAACGTACAAAAAATGGTTCGGCTCATTACTCTTCCTCTTCCGTTACGCGAGCGCTCAATTCCATAGGGTTTGGCTGGCGCAACTGCTGTAGCAGACGCTCTACCGGCGCGGCCAGCCCCACAGCGGGCGGCTGCGCTAAGTTATACCAGAGACCCGCGCCATCATCCATGGCTGCACTGACAGAAGGCAGATCCAGCCACATTGGTACAATATCCAGGTGGAAGTGGCTGAAGGTATGCCGGAAGGCGGTCATCTGGTGTAGTTTACCGTCATCCACCCCGCGCTGCCGCAGGGCCTGGCGTAATGCCTCCTCGCTGGTGTACTGGGGGAAGCAGAATAACCCCCCCCACAGGCCAACGGGAGGACGCTGTTCCAGCCAGACGTCCTGCCCCTGCTGCATCAGCAGCAGGTAGCCGGTGCGTTCCGGAATGATCTGCTTCGGCTTTTTCCCCGGATATTGCGCCCAGCTGCTGTGGGCGTAAGCCAGGCAACCGGTATTCAGCGGACAGATCTCACACTTCGGTTTCGAGCGGGTGCAGACCATGGCACCGAGATCCATCATCGCCTGATTAAACTGGCTGACACCCTCGGCAGGCGTCACGGCTTCACTGAGCTGCCACAGGCGCTTTTCAACCTCTTTCTTACCCGGCCAGCCGTCCACCGCATAGCAGCGTGCCAGCACGCGTTTTACGTTGCCATCCAGGATCGGAAAATGCTTGCCCAGCGCTAGTGAAAGCACCGCGCCGGCGGTTGACCGGCCGATACCCGGCAGGGCCTCGACCTCTTCCAGCGTTTCCGGGAACACGCCCCCGTGTTTATCGACGACGGTTTTCGCTGCTTTGTGCAGATTGCGCGCCCGCGCGTAATAGCCCAGGCCGGTCCACAGGTGCAGCACTTCGTCCAGCGGTGCGGCGGCCAGATCGCTGACAGTAGGGAAACGCGCCATAAACCGTGTGAAATAGGGAATAACGGTCGCGACCTGCGTCTGTTGCAGCATGACCTCAGACAGCCAGACTTTATAGGGTGTTTTTTCCAGTTGCCACGGCAGGGTTTTCCGCCCGTAGCGCTGATACCATTCCAGTACCTGATGTGAAAACTGCGCTGGCTGCATGATGCGGGTTCCCGTTCTGCTATTCTGAAAATCAGGCAGGGATTCCAGCACAGACACTAAGGGCTGTAAACCGGATCTTCGCTGCATTTTATTAACCTGTAGAACAGTCTGTTCAGTCAGCCGAATTTTTAGCAGCCGCTATACTACCAGCCAGCCCCGGGAGTAAGCCGGTAACAGGGTGTCCTTTATGTTTTCACTTCCTGAAGGCATAATGCCCGCTTTCTACAGTGCACAGCCGCAGGCAGAATCATGAAAAACGATGTTATCTCACCGGAATTTGACGAAAATGGCCGCGCTATGCGCCGTATCCGCAGCTTTGTACGCCGCCAGGGCCGTCTGACGAAAGGTCAGCAGCAGGCGCTGGATTCGCTGTGGCCGGTAATGGGCGTTGAGTTTCAGCCGCAACCGGTGGATTTAACCGCTCTGTTTGGCCGTGATGCACCGCTGGTGCTGGAAATTGGCTTCGGTATGGGAGCGTCGCTGGTGGCGATGGCGGCCAGTAATCCGCACCAGAATTTTCTGGGAATTGAAGTGCACTCGCCGGGCGTGGGTGCCTGCCTGGCCACGGCGGAAGAGGCCGGCGTCAGCAATCTGCGCGTAATGTGTCATGATGCAGTCGAAGTGCTAAATTTGATGATCCCGGATAATTCGCTGCGTATGGTGCAGCTGTTCTTCCCGGATCCGTGGCATAAAGCGCGTCATAACAAACGTCGTATCGTGCAGGTACCGTTTGCTGAATTAGTACAGCGTAAACTCAAGCTGGGCGGCGTATTCCATATGGCGACCGACTGGGAAGCTTACGCGGAGCATATGCTGGAAGTGATGAGCAGTATTGAAGGGTATAAAAACCAGTCAGAAGCCGGAAACTGGGTGCCGCGTCCCGAGTCACGGCCGTTAACGAAATTTGAGCAGCGTGGGCAGCGTCTTGGCCACGGTGTATGGGATCTGATGTTTGAGAGGATTAAATAATGGCTACACAACGCAGTCGTCGTCTACGCAAGAAAATGCATATCGATGAGTTCCAGGAGTTAGGTTTCTCCGTGGGCTTTACCTTCCCGGAAGGAACTGACGAACAGACTATCGACAGCACCGTTGATGCGCTTATCAATGAAGTGATTGATCCGAATGGCCTGGCCTTTGATGGCAGCGGCTATCTGCAGTGGGAAGGTCTGATTTGCCTGCAGAAAATTGGCAAATGCACTGATGAGCATCGTGAGCTGGTCAAAAACTGGCTGGAAGCCCGCAAGCTGAACGACGTAAAAGTGACTGAACTCTTTGACGTCTGGTGGGACTGACGGTCTGACCGGAACAGAAGGTCAGACCCTGCGAAGGTGAAGCGATCGCTGTAGGGGCCGGTCTTTTTTCGGTCGGCCCTCCGGCGTGACCACATAAGGGGGCGACCATTTTTTCTGGTTGCCCCTTTTTCATATCAAGGAGACGATTTATGCGTAAAGCGCTTTTCAGTGGAGCATTACTGCTGCTGGCCGCAGGACAGGCTCAGGCGGATTACCAGTGCAGCGTTAATCCTCAGGACGATATCATTATCAGCCCGAACCAGGTGGAAGTGGTGGGGGCCAGCGGCAAGCTGATTATTTCCCCGGTTGGCGATGTGCAGCGTAATGGCAAAGTGGCCAGTATTGATGCAGCCACGCGTCAGAAAGCCATCGACTATCAGACCGCGCTGCGCCGTGACCTGCCGTGGATTGATAACGGCGCAAAACAGCGGCTGGAAAAAGGCCGTGTGGCGCTGGATCGGGTGATTGTGCAGAAGCTGGGGCAGGACAGTAACGTGCGTCAGCGCCTGACCTCGCTGGACGGGCAGCTCAAGCAGCAGATGAATCGCATCATCGAGCATCGCAGCGATGGCTTAACCTTCCACCATCAGGCCGTGGAGCAGGTTCGTCAGGACGGGGAGCGTCTGGTACAGAATGCGATGGGCGGCGTGGTGCAGGACAGCCTGAATGAGATGGGCAGCAAATCGACCGGTGGCGATAATCCATTGCAGGCGATCATGGGCAATCTGGGTGGCTTACAGCAGGCGATTCAGGCCGAATGGAGCAACCAGGAGCAGGATTTCCAGAACTTTGGTCATGAAGTCTGTAATCGTGTTACCACCCTGGAAGGACAGCGCAAGGCGCTGATCGCCGGGTTGAAATAACGTGCTGTTTGATATGGCGGGCTGACCGAAAAACAAGGTCAGCCTCTGCGTACCCTTTATACGTTGGGGCGAGCAGTTTTCCGGTCGCCTCCGACGTATTATTCTGCCAGGAAAAGCTCCAGCAGCGAGTTCAGGAACAGCTTCCCTTTCTCCGTAATCTGCCACGCCTCTGGCGTTTCTGTCAGATAGCCTCTGGCGATCGCCTCGTCGAGCTGCGTGCGGATGGTGCTCTCCGCCAGGCCGGTGTAGCGCGTGTACTCTTCGCGCGGTGCGGCCTCCAGCAGACGGAAACGGTTCATAAAGAACTCAAATGGCTTCTCGGCATCGGCCACTTCGTGTCGTTTATCCAGATATTTTCCGCTCATAAAACCACGCGGGTGCTTCGTTTTTGCCGTACGGATAATGGTTCCGTCCGGCTGGGTCAGCTTGCCGTGAGCCCCACAGCCAATGCCAAGGTAATCACCAAAGCGCCAGTAGTTGAGATTATGCTCGCAGCGATAGCCGGGTTTGGCATAGGCGGACGTCTCGTACTGCTGGTATCCCGCCGCCGTCAGCAGCGCATCGCCCTGTTCGAAAATATCCCACAAGTCGTCCTCATCAGGCAGGCGCGGCGGCCGCGAGGCAAACAGAGTATTCGGCTCGATGGTCAGCTGATACCACGACAGATGAGGCGGATTGAGCGCGATGGCCTGACGCAGGTCGTCCAGCGCTTCTTCCAGCGACTGATCCGGCAGGCCGTGCATCAGGTCGAGGTTAAAGCTGCGCAGCCCGAGGCCTTCGGCCAGTCGTGCCGCCCGCTTTGCCTCTTCAGGCCCGTGAATGCGCCCCAGACGCTCCAGTTTGGCCGCGCTGAAGCTCTGCACGCCAATGGAGATACGATTGACGCCGGCGCGCTGGTAGCCGCTGAAGCGCTCTGCTTCGACGGCACCCGGATTCGCTTCCATGGTAATCTCGGCGGCAGCTGACAGAGGCAGACGCGCACGCACGCCGTCCAGCAGCATCTGCATCGCTTCGCTGCTTAACAGGCTTGGCGTACCGCCACCGATAAAGATCGTGCTCACTTCGCGACCCGACGTCAGCGGCAGGTCAATATCCAGGTCGTTGAGCAGGTGCTGCACGTACTCTTCGTGCGGGACTTCCCCTTTCAGCGCGTGCGAGTTGAAGTCGCAGTACGGGCACTTCTGCACACACCAGGGAATATGGATGTACAGACTTAACGGTGGGAGATTAGGCATGTTTCATGGCACTCAACAGCAGGCTGAGGGCCTGGCCACGGTGTGACACTGCCTGTTTCTCTGCTTTAGTCAGTTCCGCAGCGGTTTTCCCCAGCGCAGGCACGTAGAAAATAGGGTCATAGCCAAAGCCGCCGACGCCTGCAGCGGTACGGGTGATTTCGCCCGCCCAGCTGCCGTGGAACACCAGCGGTGTCGGATCTTCAGCATGACGCAGATAGACCAGCACGCAGTGAAACTGCGCCTGACGCTCCCCGTCCGGCGTGGCTGCCAGCGTGGTCAGCAGCTTTTCCAGGTTCTGCTGATCACTGGCGTCCGGGCCCGCATAGCGCGCTGAATAGATCCCCGGCGCACCGCCAAGCGCATCGACCGCCAGCCCTGAGTCATCGGCTATCGCCGGTAAACCGGTAATGGCTGCCGCGTGACGTGCCTTCAGAATGGCATTTTCAATAAAGGTCAGACCGGTTTCTTCGGCGGACTCCACGCCCAGTTCCGTTTGCGCGACAATATCCAGCCCAAACGCGGCCAGCAGGTCGGCCAGTTCACGAACCTTTCCGGGATTACCGGTGGCGAGTACGACTTTTTGCATAATGATTCCAGAACGATAATTTTAAGAAAGCATTTTCAGAAACAGATGGCGCGATATAACCAGGAATTTTGCCCTTCAGGGGAAAGAATCATGGTTAATCCAATAGCCACAATAATTGGAGCTGCCGCAAGGCGGCAAGGACATGAGACCCCGGGAGCTTACTGTAGTAAGTGACCGGGGCGAATGTACGCAGCCAACGCAGCGGCAGTTTCAAGGATGAAGGCTATTTAAAATTGGGCCCAGCCAGGAATATATTCCAGTCCCAGGAAGTTCAGCATATAGAGAACCAGAATGACTGCCATCGCCGAGAAGTCGATGCCACCCATCGCCGGAATAATGCGGCGTACCGGAGCCATCAGCGGTTCAGTCAGTTGGATCAGCACGTAATCAACCGGGTTACGGCCCTGGCTTACCCAACTCATCAGTGAGCGAACAATAATGACCCAAAATACCAGCATGCCCGCCGCTTTAACCAGGATGACCAGGCCCAGATAGAGGAAAATCGGATCCGGTACAAACAGGCGCAACGTCACCGGCCCCAGCAGCACGCTGACGATATAGGCCAGCAGCAGTGAGGCGGTATCCACCGGCCCGACAGACGGGATGATTCGGCGCACGGGTTTGACGATTGGTTGGGTGATTTTCACCACAAACTGTGAAAACGGGTTGTAGAAGTCACACCGCGCCCACTGCATCCAGACGCGCAGTAATAACACTTTGATGTAAATCGCAATCACCGTTGTGACCAGAAAGATCAACGCTAGCATGGGGTTCCTCAGTTGTTATGATGAGCGGCGGCATGACCGTAGTCGCGCGCACCGAAAATAGCGGTGCCAATGCGCACCAGGGTACTACCGGCCGCGATTGCGGCGTCCATATCGTCACTCATTCCCAGCGACAGCGTATCCACGCCGGGAACCTCCCGCTGTAACTGCTTAAATGCCGCCGCCATCTGCTGGCATACGGCCAGCTGACGTGCGTAGTCAGCTTCCGGCGCGGGGATCGCCATTATTCCACGCAGTCTGAGGCGTGGCATTACGGCAATATCCTGTGCCAGTGCAGACAGCCCGGCAAGGGCAATACCGGATTTGCTCTGTTCATCGCTGATGTTTATCTGGATCAGAACGTTAAGCGGTGGCAGCGTTTCAGGCCGCTGCTCGTTAAGGCGGCTGGCAATGCGCAGCCGGTCAACGGTATGACACCAGTCAAAGTTCTCCGCCACAAGACGACTTTTGTTAGATTGCAGCGGGCCAATAAAGTGCCAGGTCAGGTCAGAATTTGCCAGCAGCTGGATTTTGTCCACGCCTTCCTGCACGTAATTCTCACCGAAGCTGCGCTGACCGGCCGCCACCGCTTCTTCGATCGCGCTCGCAGGTTTTGTTTTGCTCACTGCAAGCAGCTCAATCTCATGTGGATCGCGCCCGCACTGTGCCGCCGCCGCTGAGATCCGCTGGTGGACTTGTTGTAAGTTGTGCTCAATCGAAGTCATAGTCAGGGAACAAATATGGATATTGAGGAATTAGTGGCCCTTAGTGTAAAGCATAATGCAGGCGATCTGCACCTTTGCAGTGGTCATTCTCCATTCTGGCGCTGCAATGGCCGCCTGGCACCGATTGAGGGTATGCCGGAGATGACCAATGAGTGGCTGGAAAGCTTCGCTGTACGCTGGCTGACGGTCGTTCAGCAACAGACGCTGGCAGAGGAAGGGCAGGTGGACTTTGCCCTCACGATGCCGGACGGCGTGCGCCTGCGGGCCAGTCTTTTTCGTCAGCGCCACGGTTTATCGCTGGCGCTGCGCCTGATTGCCAGCCGCTGTCCGGATATGACATCACTGCTTCTTCCTGCGGTGACCCAATCGCTGCTGCTGCGGGAAGAGGGCCTGATTCTGATCGTCGGCGCTACCGGTAGCGGAAAATCCACTACGCTGGCGGCAATGATTGACGGGATGAACCAGCAGCAGCAGCGCCATATTCTGACGCTGGAAGATCCGGTTGAATATCTGCATCACAGCGAGCAGTCGCTGATCCAGCAGCGTGAGAAAGGGCTGCATTTTACCGACTTTGGCGGAGGGCTGAGGGCGGCGCTGAGGGAAGACCCTGATGTGATACTGCTGGGGGAACTGCGCGACGCCGAGACGATTCAACTGGCGCTGACTGCCGCCGAAACGGGGCATCTGGTGCTGGCAACGCTGCATACCCGAGGGGCGGCGCAGGCGGTGGAGCGACTGGTGGATGTCTTTCCGGGAAACGAAAAGAATCTGGTACGCAGCCAACTGGCGGGCAGCTTACAGGCGGTGATTGCCCAGCGACTGGTAGCAACCACTGGCGGCAGGGTCGCGCTGTTCGAGGTACTGGTGAACAGTCCGGCAGTGGCTAACCTGATCCGCGAGGGGAAAACCCATCAGTTGCCTGCACTCTTGCAGACTGGCAGTCAGCAGGGGATGCAGACGTTTGAGCAAAGCCTGGCGGAAAGGCAGAGAATGGGGGTTCTGGCTGGTTAACTGGTATTGAGAAGGCGGGCTGACGAAAAAAGCAGGTCAGCCATGACCGTCACAGCCTGAGGGGTGTCCTTTTGCAGTCACCTGTGTCGGGCGAGGATTGCGATCCGTAGCCTGCTTACGTGTAATGGTTCTCGAACCAGCTTTCCAGAATAATCACTGCAGAGAGCGAGTCGACGCTGCCTTTGCTCAGGGCGCGAAAACCGCCGCGCTCAAACAGTTCGGCCCGGGCTTCGACGGTGCTCAGGCGTTCATCGTGCAGTTCTATCTGCACGCCAAAACGTCCGTGCAGGCGGTTGGCGAATTTGCGGGCGCGCACCGTTAATGGTTGCTCGGTGCCATCCATATTTAACGGCAGTCCCACCACCACGCGGTCGGGCTGCCACTCTTTCAGCAGTGCTTCAATTCTGTTCCAGTCCGGCACACCATCGTTGGCCTTCAGTGCCGTCAGAGGGCGTGCGGTGCCGGTCAGCTGCTGGCCGATGGCCACGCCGATGCTTTTCGTCCCGAAATCGAAGGACAACATAGTCATACTGCTCATCAGGCGTGTCCTGCTTCACTGGCTATATTATGGATATCCACGCCCATGCTTTTCGCCGCTTCACGCCAGCGCTCTGCAATCGGGGTATGGAACAGAATATTGCTATTAGCAGAGGTCGTCAGCCAGGCATTTTCCAGCAGTTCATTTTCCAGTTGGTCTTTTTCCCAGGCACAGTAGCCCAGCGCCACCAGTACGTTATCCGGCTGCTCCGGCGTTCCCAGCGTTTCCAGCACGTCACGGGAGGTGGTGATCACCGTGTTGTCAGACACGCGAATACTGGAGGTGAATGTTTTCTGCGCGGAATGCAGTATAAAACCGCGATCTTCTGCCAGCGGCCCACCGGTAAAGACAGGTTTATCCAGCCTGACGTCGGGTTCGCGTGGCGTGGGTGAAATTTTTAGCTTGGTCAGAATGCCGTCAACCGTCAGATTTTCCATCGGCTTATTCACTATCAGACCCATCGCACCATCACTATTATGTTCACAGATATAGACCACTGAACGTTTGAACAGCGGATCCTGAAGCGTTGGCATGGCAATCAAAAAATGATGCTGTAAATTCATACTTAATGTTCTGTAGTCTGGTTAACGCCCGGACGGATAGTCGCGGGCGTTAATGGGTGAGCAGCGGGCAGTCCGGCCCCGCCGCAACAATCAGGCCAGGCGTTTTTCGATCGCATCCATCAGCATACCAGTGACAGAAATCGGGAATGCGGCTTCGATCTCACGAACGCAGGTTGGACTGGTCACATTAATTTCAGTCAGCTTGTCACCGATAATATCCAGTCCGACAAAGATCAGCCCTTTCTCTTTCAGAATTGGGCCGACACGGCGGGCAATTTCCCAGTCGCTTTCGGTCAGTGGACGGGCTTCACCACGGCCACCGGCGGCAAGGTTACCACGGGTTTCACCTGATTTAGGAATACGCGCCAGGCAGTAAGGCACTGGCTCACCGTCCACGACCAGCACGCGCTTATCTCCGTCTTTAATCGCCGGCAGGTAATTCTGCGCCATGCAGTAGAAGCTGCCGTGCTCGGTCAGGGTTTCAATAATGACTGACAGATTCGGGTCTTCCTGTTTAATACGGAAGATTGACGCGCCGCCCATGCCGTCCAGCGGCTTGAGGATGATGTCACCATGCTCCTGCCAGAATTCACGGATCTGGCTGGCATTGCGGGTGACCAGGGTATCCGGGGTCAGTTCTGCGAACCAGGCGGTGAACAGCTTTTCGTTACAGTCACGCAGACTCTGCGGCTTATTAACGATCAGCGTGCCTTTTTCTTCCGCACGCTCAAGGATATAAGTGGCGTAGATAAACTCGGTATCGAAAGGGGGATCTTTACGCATCAGCACCACGTTCAGGTCACTGAGGGCAATATCCTGCTCGCTACCAAATTCGAACCATTTGTCATAGTTCTGTTCAACGCTTAACTGGCGGGTACGTGCCCGGCCCTCGCCGCCGCGCAGATAGAGATCGTTCATCTCCATGTAATGAATTTCATAACCGCGGCGCTGTGCTTCCAGCAGCATAGCAAAGCTGCTGTCTTTTTTAATATTGATAGACGTAATGGGATCCATCACGATGCCAAGCTTAATCATTGTGTCTCCAAATTGAGCTTTCCCATGACAGAGAAGGCTCAAGCTATGCGGAATAATACCTAAAAGTTAGCCCAGGTCGCCAAAACGTACCTGGAGGGCGGTTATTGCCGTCAGTGCTGTTGTTTCAGTCCGCAGAACGCGCGGCCCAAGCAAAATGTCGGTGAATCCAAACTGTGCTGTCATGCTGATTTCATCGGCCGTCAGTCCCCCTTCGGGACCAATCAGCAGCCTGACCCGTTCAACCGGCAGCGGCAGTGTGTTGATACTGTGTTCAGCCCGGGGATGAAGATTCAATCTTAACCCGCGATCCTCTTCGGCACACCAGGCGTCAAGTGCCATTGCCGGACGAATATCCGGAACGACATTACGTCCGCACTGTTCGCAGGCGGCAATGGCGATTTTTTGCCACTGCTGCATTTTTTTTAACAGACGTTCTGTATCCAGCTTTACGCCACAGCGTTCAGAAAACAAGGGGGTAACGACATTTACCCCCAGTTCAACGGCTTTCTGGATAGTGAATTCCATCTTTTCGCCGCGTGACATCACCTGGCCAAGGTGCAGATGAAGCGGAGACTCGCGGCTGTCGGCGCGGCTTGCGGTGATTTTCACGCGCACATTTTTTTTATCGGCCTGAATTATCTCGGCGGCAAAAGTCAGATTTGTGCCATCGAACAACTCCAGGGCCTGGCCTGGCACCATGCGCAGCACGCGACCAACATGATTGGCGGCGTCTTCGCAGAGGGCCGTCTCGCTGCCTGTCTCTAACGGTTCAGGGTGAAAAATGCGGGGTATACGCATGGTGATCCTGTCAAAAGTAGTGCACGAATGCTGTGCAGTGTAGGTCAGTGATTTTACTGCTGGCAAGCCTGCTGTACATAGGGGTTATGATTCCCCTGTACGCGTGCAATACGCCGATCGCGTTCGCACTCCCACGGTGTGACCGGATACTGCTTACTCCACACGTTCATCAGTTGGGTCTGCTGTCTGGACATTTGCAGCTGGTACTGGTCACGCATATAAAACCAGGTGCGGGCAATGGCCCCACGGGCACGTACCGGCGGCTCAGCCAGTTTGCTTTTGAAATCGACTTTCATCGCGCACTGGCCATACTGCGGCTCGCCGCCATTCCACTGGCTGTACATAAAGTTTCCCCGGTCGCCGTTCACTTCCCCGATGGACGGCTGCAGATTGTGCAGATCGGTTTCCATGCGGCGGTAGCCATCGTCTTTCGCACAATTCTTACGGCCGCCATTTTGCCAGCACTGACGCTGATGGCCGAAACTCCAGGCCGGAACCACATGCTCCCACTCTATACGGCTGGCGCGATTGGCATTCTTACGCACCTGATAACCGCACGAGGCAAGGTCAGGCACCCCTTTTTTCCCCTGCCAGTGAATTTTGCAGCCGCAGTAGAACGTGCCGGGCGCGCCACTGTTGATCTGCGCGGCATAGGCTTTCGCCTGACTGAAGCTGTTTTGATGATAGTTATCCAGGCTGAGGGCATGGCTGAAAAAGGCGGGTAACAGCAGAGCAAAGGCCACAGTGGCCAAAATTTTGCGAGACATATTCCAGTAAATCTGTAATCCATGAAAGAGGCGGGGAGAGTAACAGATATGAAAGATATTACGAATATGTCACGGCAATACCCGTCTTAAATTGCCGGTTTTTCAATCACATCAGCTTCTTTTAGGATTTCTGGAAGTCTCCCGACTTCAGGAGATCGCCACAGTGCAGGCAGCGGTACTCGCTTTCGCCACGCACCACGCGGTTATGACGCCTGACGGTCAGTTGGTGCTGCTGACAGCGACAGAAATAGGGGAAGGCCCGGCTGCGCACCGATTCTATCTCGAACTGATGGGTGCGGCGTGCCGGAACGCCCAGCACGCTTTCCATCATCCACTTCCACTCTTTGCCGTGCGGGGCGACGCGGCCAAAATGTTTCCATACCAGCAGATGAGCCAGTTCGTGCGGGACGACTTCATCCACAAATGCCTGCTGATTTTCCAGCAGTAATACCGGATTCAGGCGGATTTCCCAGCGCTGAAGCCAGGCAGTGCCAGCCGCTGTGCCACGCTGTTGATAAACCAGGGAGGGTTCAGGATAGTCACGTTCCAGGCGCAGGTTGGCCTGCTGCAATTTTTCGCGCAGCTGACGCATAACGGCCTGTTGCAGGGCGATAGGGAGTCTGAGGGATTTCATGCCGCAAAGAATACGGGCCGATAAAGAGCAATTCAAGAGGGTGTGACATCACTGTGGCTGCCTTTACATTGCGTTTGTGGGGGCATCGGGCTGTCGAGGACGTGTGGCAGAGGAGGGCGGCGAAGCAGGATGAGGGCACTTTCAGAAGAACGTCGGTACGGGGAGCCCCGTACCGACGAGCGGTCAGAATTTAGTTACGCTGACCGATGTTACGCAGTTTTTTACCCGCTAACAGATTACGTTCGATGTGTTCCAGCGAAACGTTTTTGGTTTCCGGGATCAGCCACAGCGTCAGCACGATGAAGAACAGGTTCAGTGCGCCGTACACCCAGAAGGTATTGGCATTGCCCAGATTGTTCAGCATGGTCAGGAAGGTTGCCCCGACAATCATATTCGCGATCCAGTTGGTGGCCGTAGAAACGGTAATGCCGAAATCACGGCCTTTCAACGGCTGGATCTCTGAACACAGTACCCAGATCAGCGGGCCGGCGCTCATGGCGAAGCCAACGATAAACATCAGCAGCATCGCCACCGCGAAGTATTGCGCGCTCTGAGAATGAATACCCATATGCAGCATGGTACCCAGAATGCCCATACCGGCAGCCATCACAATAAAGCCTAAGATCAGCGTAGGTTTGCGGCCCCAGCGATCCACCAGGCCGATAGCGATAAAGGTTGCCAGCACGTTAATCAGACCAACAATCACCGTGCCCCACATTTGCTGGGTGGTATTGGTGAACCCGGCAATCTCAAAGATTTTTGGCGCGTAGTACATGATGACGTTCATACCGGTGAACTGCTGCATCACCTGTAACAATACGCCCAGATAGACGGCACGACGGAAGTTGCTGTTGTCTTTAAACAGCGACCAACCGGACTGTTTGATCTTCAGACTTTCACGAATCTCATCCAGTTCACGTTTTGCCTGTTCACTGGTATCACGCAGACGATCCAGCACGCGCTGTGCGCTGCGGAAGTCGCCTTTCGCTGCCAGCCAGCGCGGGCTGTTCGGCAGGAAGAAGACCCCGACCAGCAGCAGCAGGGCAGGGATGGTGATCACGCCCAGCATCCAGCGCCATTCACCGGTATAGCTGAAGGCTGTATCTGACAGGTAAGCCCCGAGAATACCAATGGTAATCATCAGCTGATACAGCGAGATCATGCTGCCACGGATTTTCTCCGGAGCAATCTCGGACAGATAAAGTGGGGCAGTATAAGAGGCTACCCCGACCGCCAGACCCAGCAGTACGCGGGCAACGATCAGCATTTCTGGGTTAGGGGCAAAGGCCGACCACAGTGAACCGATGACGAACAGGACAGCACCGATCATCAGGCTCTTTTTACGCCCGAGATAGGATGACATCCAGCCGCTGCCGACGGCACCAATGGCGGCACCAAACATCATTGAGCTGACAATCCACTCCTGCTGATGCGGTGTCACGTTAAAGTCTTTGGCGATAAACGGCAGTGCACCCGCGATGACGCCGATGTCCAGACCAAACAGCAGGCCCGCCAGTGCTGCGAGGAAACAGACGAACAGGGTCATAGCCTTGTTCGATGTCCGGCTCCGTTTTTTATTTTCAGGCATAGTTGCCTCCATTAAGTAGTCCCACTTGTTGTTGTTATAGATGTTAGGTAAGCCTGGCGCAGCAGACTGTGCTTCAGATCACATTGGTGTAATCGCTTACACTTCTGAAATCGCTGAAAAACACTTTTTATCATGCTGTAACGCTTTGTAACCAGTAACTCATAGCAGTTTATAGCTTTAACTATTTTCCCCCTGAACCACTATCAGACAACGCTGAAAATAGCGCATTTTCAGAATAAGCATAAGATTAGAGTTGATGTAATGATATGAAATATTTAGGTTTATTAAGTGTAATCGTTATCATTTTAAGGCCGTGGCCACTTTGTTATACGCGTAAAAAAGGGCACCCGAAGGTGCCCTGATGCAACCGGCTTAAACTTACTTCAGGCCGGCAGCGTCACGCAGCAGTGCCGCTTTGTCGGTTTTTTCCCACGGGAAATGTTCGCGACCAAAGTGACCGTAAGCGGCGGTTTCACGGTAGATCGGGTGCAGCAGATCCAGCATCTGGATCAGACCGTAAGGGCGCAGGTCAAAGAACTCGCGCACCAGCAGCGTCAGCTGTTCGGTAGAGATTTTTTCCGTACCGAAGGTTTCCACCATGATAGAGGTCGGTTCAGCCACACCGATGGCGTAGGAGACCTGAATTTCACAGCGATCTGCCAGACCAGCAGCCACGATGTTTTTCGCTACATAGCGTGCCGCATAGGCTGCTGAACGGTCGACTTTTGACGGATCTTTACCTGAGAACGCCCCGCCGCCGTGACGGGCCATGCCGCCGTAGGTATCGACGATAATTTTACGTCCGGTCAGGCCGCAGTCGCCCATCGGGCCGCCGATAACAAAACGACCGGTCGGGTTGATGTGATATTTGGTGCTGGCGTTGATCCACTCTGTCGGCAGAACCGGCTTGATGATCTCTTCCATCACTGCTTCCTGCAGATCTTTCTGCGAGATATCTTCCGAATGCTGAGTCGACAGCACCACCGCGTCAATACCGACGATTTTACCGTCGTCGTACTGGAAGGTGATCTGGCTTTTCGCATCCGGGCGCAGCCATGGCAGGCTGCCACTTTTGCGCACTTCAGCCTGACGCTGTACCAGACGGTGTGCGTAAGTGATTGGCGCAGGCATCAGCACGTCGGTTTCATTGGTGGCATAGCCAAACATCAGGCCCTGGTCGCCTGCACCCTGTTCCAGCGGATCGGTGCGGTCAACGCCCTGATTGATGTCAGGTGACTGTTTGCCAATGGCGCTCAGTACGGCACAGGAGTTGGCATCAAAGCCCATATCGGAATGAACATAGCCGATATCACGCACGGTCTGGCGAGTGATCTCTTCGATATCAACCCACGCGCTGGTGGTGATTTCACCGCCGACCAGCACCATACCGGTCTTCACATAGGTTTCACAGGCCACACGCGCTTTCGGATCCTGCTCGAGGATGGCATCGAGCACAGCATCAGAAATCTGGTCGGCGATTTTATCAGGATGTCCTTCTGATACGGACTCGGATGTAAAAAGGTGTTTAGCCATTTTATTCTTTACCTTGACTCTAACGGGTTAATAATCGACTGCATAGCGCGAAGACTGGAAACCAGCCCGGAGGCAAAGCCATGAACAGTAATAAAGGACGCTTGGAAGTTAACCAGTATAGATGGATTAACATCTGGACGTCTATTTTAGGTTACTCAATAAGCGTATTGCCAGCGTTTTTTGCTGACTAATGTTTTAAGTAATGTAAAAAGTGGCAAGATATCCTGACAGACTACGCATTTAGCACATTTAGATTTTGCATTTTACCCTTCAGAGCTGTATAAAACGCCGTTGCCCGTTGCCCGTTGCCCGTTGCCCGTTGTCGTTGTCATTGGGCGCAGCAAATGCCCGTCAGCCACGAACCCTTTCGTGCTGGCCTTCACCCTCAGTCTCAGGTTTTCCATACGCCACAGTGGTGTGTGTGGAGGTGATAGCAGTAATGAACCACGATGTCGTTTCATCCGGTCAATTACGCCATTCGGGCGTGTTCAGTTCCCCTTCATTTATCACGACTCCTTACCCTCTGAGCCGAAGTTATCTCTGCGCTGGTCATAATCCCGACACCCGCGGCAGTTAAGCTTTCTATACTCATAGCGGTGCTCTCAGATTATCCTGAGAGTGTTCCTTATTAGTTCTCTGACCCGTTACCCGGAGTCCGCGACGTGTCTTACAATGTTATACTTAACAATCCGCGCTTAATGGCCTTGCTAACTTCAGGGCTGAAATTACCGGCGGGGAATGGGTTATTGCTGCAGGGGACGCCTGTAGCGGATTGCTGTTTTGCATCATTACAACTTGAGGTTCGCGATGTCTGACGACATGAAGACAATTAAGGGTTCGTCAGCAGGCGAACAGGGTGTACTACGCTCCATGCAGGAGGTCGCAATGAGCGATCAGGATGCCAGCAAAATGCTGCGTACCTACAACATCGCCTGGTGGGGTAATAACTACTATGACGTCAACGAGCTGGGGCACATCAGTGTCTGCCCCGATCCGGATGTGCCGGAAGCGCGCGTTGATCTCGCCAAACTGGTTAAAGAACGTGAGGCCGAAGGCCAGCGTCTGCCAGCCCTGTTCTGCTTCCCACAGATTTTACAGCACCGCCTGCGCTCGATTAACGCCGCCTTTAAACGCGCGCGTGAGTCCTATGGCTATCGCGGTGACTACTTCCTGGTCTACCCGATTAAGGTTAACCAGCACAAGCGTGTGATCGAGTCCCTGATTAACTCCGGTGAACCGCTGGGCCTGGAGGCGGGCTCTAAAGCCGAGCTGATGGCCGTACTGGCTCACGCAGGTATGACCCGCTCGGTGATCGTCTGTAACGGCTATAAAGATCGTGAATATATCCGTCTCGCGCTGATTGGCGAGAAGATGGGCCATAAGGTCTATCTGGTGCTGGAAAAAATGACCGAAGTGAAGCTGGTACTGGAAGAAGCGGAGCGCCTGAATGTGGTGCCGCGTCTGGGTATCCGCGCGCGTCTGGCCTCTCAGGGCTCCGGCAAATGGCAGTCGAGCGGTGGCGAAAAATCGAAGTTTGGTCTGTCAGCCACTCAGGTGCTGAAGCTGGTAGAAATCATGCGTGAAGCGGGCCGGATGGAAAGCCTGCAACTGCTGCATTTCCACCTTGGTTCACAGATGGCTAACATTCGCGATATCGCCACCGGCGTACGCGAATCGGCGCGGTTCTATGTTGAACTGGCGAAGCTGGGCGTAAATATCCAGTGCTTCGACGTGGGCGGCGGGCTTGGTGTTGATTATGAAGGCACGCGCTCGCAGAGCGACTGCTCGGTCAACTATGGACTTAACGAGTACGCCAACAACGTCATCTGGGCCATTGGCGACGCGTGTGACGAGCACGACCTGCCGCACCCGACGGTGATTACTGAGTCGGGCCGCGCCGTTACCGCGCACCATACTGTTCTGGTGTCCAACATTATTGGTGTGGAGCGCAACGAGTTCAGCGAGCCTCAGCCGCCGCTGGAAGACTCCCCGCGCCCGATTGTCAGCATGTGGGATACCTGGCAGGAGATGCACGAACCCAGTAACCGTCGTTCGCTGCGCGAATGGCTGCATGACAGCCAGATGGATTTGTTCGATATCCACACCGGCTATTCGCAGGGGACTTACGATCTGACCCAGCGTGCCTGGGCCGAGCAGCTGTATCTCAGCATCTGCCACTATATTCAGCAGCATCTTGACCCGAGCAATCGTGCACACCGCCCGATTATCGACGAACTGCAGGAGCGCATGGCGGATAAAATTTACGTCAACTTCTCGCTGTTCCAGTCGATGCCGGATGCGTGGGGTATCGATCAGCTGTTCCCGGTGATGCCGCTGGAAGGCCTGAATCAGGTGCCTGAGCGCCGGGCGGTACTGCTGGATATAACCTGTGATTCTGACGGGACTATCGACCACTATATTGACGGTGATGGCATTGCCACCACCATGCCGATGCCTGAATACGATATCGATAACCCGCCGATGCTCGGCTTCTTTATGGTGGGGGCGTACCAGGAGATCCTGGGTAACATGCATAACCTGTTCGGCGACACCGAAGCGGTTGACGTGTTTGCCTTCCCTGACGGCAGCGTGGAAGTCCAGCTTTCTGATGAAGGCGATACCGTCGCCGATATGCTGGAGTACGTGCAGCTGAATCCGGCAGAGTTGCTGACCCACTTCCGTAACCAGATCAAACAGAGCGATCTGGATGAAGAGCTGCGCGCGCAGTTCCTGGAAGAGTTTGAAGCGGGCCTTTACGGGTACACGTACTTAGAAGACGAGTAAAACCGGAGCGATAACCTTCGGCTTTGTTTCTGAACCAGCAAATCCCTTCCTCGTCGGGTTAACGACGCGGTGGGGATTTTTTTTAACTATAGGAGTTGCTATGAATAACACCCTGGGTAATCAGTACGATAACTCGCTGGTGTCTAACGCCTTCGGTTTTATGCGTTTCCCGGTCAATTTCCAGCCTTACGACAGCGATGCCGAGTGGGTGATCACCGGGATCCCGTTTGACGCCGCGACCTCCGGCCGTCCTGGCAGCCGTCTTGGCCCGGGCGCTATCCGTCAGATTTCCACTAACCTGGCGTGGGAAGGTTGCCGCTGGCCGTGGGAGTTCAACCTGCGTGAACGCCTGAACGTGATTGACTGCGGTGATTTGGTTTACGCTTTTGGTGACTCTCAGGATCTGAGCGATAAATTACAGGCGCACGCCGAGAAATTGCTGGCCAGCGGCAAGCGTATGCTTACGTTCGGCGGTGATCACTACATCACGCTGCCGCTGCTGCGCGCCCATGCAAAAACTTTTGGTAAAATGGCGCTGGTTCACTTCGATGCGCATACCGATACCTATTCAAATGGCCCGACCTTCGATCATGGCACCATGTTCTTTACGGCGCCAAAAGAGGGGCTGATCTCGCCTGAGCACTCGGTGCAGATCGGTATCCGTACCGAGTTTGATAAGTCGCTGGGCTTCAACGTGCTGGATGCCGCGCAGGTCAATGACCGCAGCGTGGAGGATATCCTCGCCCAGGTGAAGCAGATTGTGGGTGACCTGCCTGTCTACCTGACCTTTGATATTGACTGTCTGGATCCCGCTCATGCGCCAGGAACCGGTACGCCGGTGATCGGTGGGCTGACCAGCGACAAAGCCAGCAAGCTGGTACGTGGCCTGCAGGGCATGAACATTGTCGGAATGGATTTAGTCGAAGTGGCCCCGGGCTACGACCAGTCTGATATTACCGCGCTGGCGGCTGCCAGCCTGGCGCTGGACATGTTGCATGTTCAGGCAGCCAATAAAGGATAATTGAATCGTCTGGGCCGACCCTTTTACCGGCCGGCCCGTGCAGACGTTATTTACCTGCTGCAATACGCTGTTTGATATGATCAGCACGCGCCTGGGAAGCCGGGTGCGAGTCGAACATGCTGCTTTCGTGCGTCCCTTCAAGCTTGGCTAATTTCTCAAAGCTGGTGACCAGGCCCTGTGGATTGATGTTGCGTTTTTTCAACAGATCGAAGGAGTAGTCATCTGCCTGGGACTCCTGGCTCTGTGAGAACTGAGCATTGACCAGCTTCTCACCCAGATCACCCAGCTGTGACTGTGACAGCGAAGCGGCAACGCCACCGGCTGACGCAGCCGCAGTTCGGATAGCCGTGGTAGAGTAAGCCAGCTGCATCGCCTTACGTGAGTGGCCCAGCGCAACGTGGCCCATTTCATGGCCCAGTACGCCTTCTACTTCATTATCGGTCATCAGATCCATCAGGCCGCTGTAAACGCGGATGCAGCCGTTCGCCATCGCCCAGGCGTTGACATCTTTGGTCAGGTAAACTTTATAGTTTGCCGGGGTGCCGTTGATATTGTCGCCCAGGGCTGCTGAGATTTTGTTCAGACGTTTCGCGTAGGTGCTGCTGGCAGGCGCGATTTGTGCTTCGCTGTCCATCTGCTGACAGGATTTATCACTTAACTCTTTTACCTGCGCATCGCTCAGTGTGGCGGCCTGAAAGGCCTGCGTACCGGACTTCATCAGCGTGTTTGCATCAAAATTCTGACAGCCCGTCAGCGTAGTCGCCAGTGCCAGCGCGGCGAAAGAAATACGTGTCTTCATTCCAGTTCATCCATTTAGGTAATAAATTGTTTAAAATCATAAAGTTGAAAAAACACGCCGGACAAAAAAGTACGGACGTGGAGAGAGTTATAGCGCGTGTTAACGTGGTTGCATAGTCATCGTCATCTCAAACTGCAACTTATGTGACTCTTTTTACATCCTGCGCCATGTACATGTTACCCGTATTTCATGTACATTGATGGTCGACTTTCCTTCGGCTTTGCCTGATAACTCATTCATTACAATAGGTTAAGGACGGCGAAGCGTTAAATCCGACCTGGAGTAGAAAATGTCTTCTCGTAAAGAGCTTGCCAACGCCATTCGCGCATTAAGTATGGATGCGGTGCAAAAAGCCAAATCCGGCCACCCGGGCGCCCCGATGGGGATGGCTGATATCGCCGAAGTGCTGTGGCGCGACTTCCTGAACCACAACCCTGAAAACCCACTGTGGGCCGATCGTGACCGCTTCGTGCTGTCTAACGGTCACGGCTCAATGCTGATCTACAGCCTGCTGCACCTCAGCGGTTACGACCTGCCAATCAATGAACTGGCTAACTTCCGTCAACTGCATTCCAAAACCCCAGGTCACCCGGAATACGGCTACACCGCAGGCGTGGAAACCACCACCGGCCCACTGGGCCAGGGTATTGCTAATGCCGTAGGCTTTGCGATTGCGGAACGCACGCTGGCCGCGCAGTTCAACCGTCCAGGCCACGATGTGGTTGACCATAACACCTACGTGTTTATGGGCGACGGCTGCATGATGGAAGGTATCTCCCACGAAGTCTGCTCGCTGGCCGGGACGCTGAAACTGGGCAAACTGGTTGCGTTTTATGATGACAACGGTATCTCTATCGACGGCCACATTGAAGGCTGGTTCACCGACGATACGGCGAAACGTTTTGAGTCTTACGGCTGGCATGTTGTACGCGGCGTGGACGGTCATGATGCAGACGCGATTAAAAAAGCCGTGGAAGAAGCCAAAGCAGTGAGCGATAAGCCTTCCCTGCTGATGTGCAAAACCGTAATCGGTTTCGGTTCACCGAACAAAGCCGGTACGCACGATTCACACGGTGCTCCGCTGGGTGATGACGAAATCGCCCTGACCCGTAAACAGCTGGGCTGGAACCACGCGCCGTTTGAAATCCCTTCAGACATTTATGCACAGTGGGATGCGAAAGAAGCTGGCCGTGCAAAAGAAGCAGCATGGAACGAGAAGTTTGCCGCTTACGCCAAAGCGTTCCCTGAGCTGGCGGAAGAGTTCTCCCGCCGCGTGAAGAACGCATTGCCGGCCAACTGGGAAGCTGAGTCGCAGAAGTTCATCGAACAACTGCAGGCTAACCCGTCTAAAATTGCCAGCCGTAAAGCGTCGCAGAATGCCATCGAAGCCTTCGGTAAATTGCTGCCAGAATACCTGGGCGGTTCCGCCGACCTGGCACCAAGCAACCTGACGATGTGGTCCGGTTCTAAGCCGATCAACGAAGATGCGGCGGGTAATTATATTCACTATGGCGTGCGCGAATTCGGTATGACCGCCATCGCGAACGGTATCACTCTGCACGGTGGTTTCCTGCCGTACACAGCGACCTTCCTGATGTTCGTGGAATATGCCCGTAATGCGGTGCGTATGGCTGCGCTGATGAAGATCCGCCAGGTGATGGTGTATACCCATGACTCCATCGGTCTGGGCGAAGACGGTCCGACTCACCAGCCGGTCGAGCAGATGGCCAGCCTGCGCGTGACGCCAAACATGAGCCTGTGGCGTCCGTGTGACCAGGTGGAATCAGCCATTGCGTGGAAATACGCCATTGAACGCCAGGACGGCCCGACAGCCCTGATCCTTTCCCGTCAAAATCTGGCGCAGCAGGATCGTACGGCAGAACAGCTGGCGAACGTCGCTCGCGGTGCATACGTGCTGAAAGATTGCGCAGGTACGCCTGAAGTGATCCTGATCGCCACCGGTTCAGAAGTTGAACTGGCCGTAGGCGCCTATGACCAGCTGACGGCTGAAGGCCGCAAGGTGCGCGTGGTGTCTATGCCGTCTACCGATGCGTTCGACAAGCAGGATGCGGCCTACCGTGAAGCAGTACTGCCGAAAGCGGTCAGCGCGCGCGTGGCGATTGAAGCCGGTATTGCTGATTACTGGTATAAATACGTGGGCCTGAACGGCGCTATCGTTGGCATGACCAGCTTTGGTGAGTCTGCGCCGGCGGAGAAGCTGTTTGATCTGTTTGGATTCACGGTAGAAAACGTGGTAGCGAAAGCGAAAGGCCTGCTGTAACCGGTGGCTATCGCTCTTCGGAGCCCTGAATAACTGAAAAGGCATCGCACGGCGATGCCTTTTTTTATGGCGGAAGAAAGCTCAGTCCCGCACGATGTTAGCCAGTTGTGCTGCATCCAGATCCCAGCCTGCTGTACCTTCCTGAGGCAGGAAATGGCCGTCATCCGTGCCAATTTCCTGTTGATAACGCGTATTCAGCTTCTGATTCAGTGCCATAATCAGCGCCCGGGAAGTTTGCGGATCGCGGGCGAGGTTGTTGTTTTCCTGCGGATCGTTTTCCAGGTCATACAATTCCAGATCGTTCAGCGCCAGTAACTGCTCCCAGGTTTGCGGCACATTGTGCTGTCGCAAAGAGAAGTAGCGGGCAAATTTGTAACGCCCGTCGAATATCATCCGGATACCTGTTCGCCGTCTGTAATCAGGGGAGAGCGCATTCATCGCGAGATGCTTTTCATCCGGGGTCATGGCCTTATCATCGCGCAGGCGGAATATTTTACGCAGATATTCCCGGTCGATATACAGCATCATGTCGTAGCAGTAGAGGGTTGCATCGCGTATCTGATGCAGCCCCGCCTGCTCTGGCTGCCGGATCAGCGGGCTGAAATCGACACCCTTGCGATCGTGCAGCAGTGATGTCCGCTGTGCCAGTGGCCGCCCGGTCAGCCCCAGCAAAGTGGGCACCAGATCCAGGTGGCTGGTCAGCGCCTGACAGCGCTTGCCGCCCGGATAGTCAGGATGGCTGATGATCATCGGAACGTGCACCTGCTGGTTATAGACACAAGTGCCTTTACCATGCATCTGATGGTAACCCTGCATTTCCCCGTGGTCGGAGGTAAACACGACAATGGTTTTCTCCCGCAGGCCCAGCGCATCCAGTTCGTCCAGCAGGCGAACCAGATGGCTGTCATGATCGCGAATGCAGTTAAAATAGTAGTCACGCAGTTTCTTCCAACGACGATCCTCATCAGGAAACTGTCCGACCAGTATGGCTCTGGCCTGCTGATAGTCCCACTGCGCGGCGGGCCTGCCCGGCTGATCAAAGGGCTGATGGCGGCTTTCGGGCAGGGGGCTTTTATCCCAGCGGGCCGCATACAGCACGTTTTCCGGCGGCTGGGACGGGCTCATTGGCTGGTTTTCATTCAGCGCCTGGTGCCACTGCACTTTTTCCCCCGGGGCATCGGTATCAATGAACATGACATCATGAGGATTAACCAGATTGACGGCCAGCAACCACGGCTGCTGCGCGTCCGCCATGTTACGGCCCTTGCCGCGCAGCCAGCTGATGACCTGCGCTGTCGTTAGGCTGTCATAGACATACCCCCCTTTATGCAGGCCTATCAGGTCACCGATTCCGGAATAATCTTCAAAGCCATATTTCTGCATCTGTTGATGCAAGGGCGCATGATCAATATCGTCGATGTTGCCGGAAGGAACGTTCTTCAGCGAGTGTTCCATCAAGGTGGAGAGGTGCCACTTCCCTTTATAGGCGGCGTAATAACCTAACGATTTTATCAGTGTTGCAAGGGTCCCCAGCTGCGGGTCGAGGCTCCAGGGCATCCATGGCATGCCGGCGTTATCAAACATACGCGTCTGCGGCATATGCAGGCCGGTGTACATCACTGAGCGCGATGAGGTACAGACGCAGCTGTTGATATAATGTCGGGTAAATGTGGTGCCAGTGTTCATCAGGCGCTCCCGGCCCGGTACAGGGAAAGGGTAGTGGTCGAAGTAGCGTTCCTGATCGGAAGTGACAAACAGAATATTGTAGCCCTCGGGAAGCTGCAAAGGTGCCCGGGGGGGAGGGGACGTCGGGTGTGGAAGGGGGGCGTTCGTTGTGTCTGCGGCCAGCGCTGAGGGAAGCAACTGACTGCTGGCGAGAACCCCGGCACCTTTCAGCAGGGTGCGGCGTGAAATGCCGGATTTATCTGGTTTGTGTACGGCCACGGGTGGCTCCTTTCTCTGATGTGTTAATCAATCGTTAAAAACAGAAAGTAAGCGCTTCGCTTTGCCGTCGATAGACATAAGGTGTGGTTTGACTAAAAAATGTTCACTGCTGCGCTTTGTGTCGGAAAATGCCCGATTTTTTAACAACTTTTATTTGATTTTGTGACGTAGATCGAAAGTTGAGGGGCGCAATTGATCCCGATCATTCCTATTATTCCTGACATCAATTATTCTAGCTGAAGCGTTTCAGTTCTCTGTCCAGCCATGATCCTCTTGCCGGCAGACAGGAGGCAGAGGGCAAGAATGTCCTGTACAAATCGCGGTGTCTGGCTCAGGCTAATCCTCCGATTTCATAGTGAATTCTGATGCAGGGGTGATATGACGGTTCGCATTGCCATTAACGGATTTGGGCGTATAGGGCGCAACGTATTGCGTGCGCTCTATGAAACCGGCCGCCGTGCTGAGATTACGGTGGTGGCTATCAATGAGCTGGCAGAGGCCGCCGGAATGGCGCATCTGTTAAAATACGATACCAGCCATGGTCGGTTTGCCTGGGATGTGCGCCAGGAACGCGATCTGCTGTTCGTTGGCGATGACACCATCCGTCTGCTGCACCGTCCTGATATCCCTGCGCTACCCTGGCGCGAACTGAATGTTGATATCGTGCTGGACTGTACCGGGGTTTACGGCAGCCGTGCGGATGGCGAGGCTCATCTGCAGGCCGGGGCGAAAAAGGTCCTGTTCTCCCACCCCGGCGGCAACGATCTGGATGCCACCGTGGTGTTTGGTGTGAATGAAAAAGATCTCCTGCCTGAACACCGGCTGGTTTCTAATGCCTCCTGCACCACGAACTGCATCATTCCTGTGATCAAATTACTGGATGATGCATGGGGTATTGAGTCGGGAACGGTCACCACCATCCATTCGGCGATGCATGACCAGCAGGTGATTGACGCCTATCACCCGGATTTGCGCCGCACGCGTGCCGCCAGTCAGTCGATTATCCCTGTTGATACGCGACTCGCTGCCGGCATCACGCGTTTCTTCCCGAAATTTAACGATCGCTTCGAAGCGATTGCCGTTCGCGTGCCGACCATCAACGTCACGGCCATCGACCTGAGTGTCAGCGTGCGGGATGCTGTCAGCGCCTGCGAGGTAAACGCGCTGCTGCAAAGTGCGTCAGAAGGGGCATTTAGTGGTATAGTTGACTACACGGAATTGCCGTTAGTCTCCATTGATTTTAACCATGATCCGCACAGTGCCATTGTTGACGGCACCCAAACGCGGGTCAGTGGTCAGCACCTGATCAAGACGTTAGTCTGGTGCGATAACGAATGGGGCTTTGCCAACCGTATGATCGATACGACGTTAGCGATGGCCGCAAGCGGTTTCAGGTAAGGCGCGTACAGCGTCTGTAAAACTTTGAGAATCAACGAGAGGGTTCACCATGTCTGTAATTAAGATGACCGATCTGGATCTGGCTGGTAAACGTGTTCTGATCCGTGCGGATCTGAACGTGCCAGTTAAAGAAGGGAAAGTGACGTCAGATGCACGTATTCGCGCTTCACTGCCGACAATTGAAGCGGCGTTGAAGCAGGGCGCAAAAGTGATGGTTACCTCTCACCTCGGTCGTCCGACCGAAGGTGAATACAACGAAGAGTTTTCTCTGCTGCCGGTAGTTAACTACCTGAAAGACAAGCTGGGTGCAGACAATGTGACGCTGGCGAAAGATTACCTGGACGGCGTTGAGCTGACCGCCGGTAAACTGGTTGTGCTGGAAAACGTGCGCTTCAACAAAGGCGAGAAAAAAGACGACGAAGCCCTCTCTAAAAAATACGCTGCACTGTGCGACATCTTTGTGATGGATGCGTTCGGTACTGCTCACCGTGCGCAGGCCTCTACACACGGCGTTGGTAAGTTCGCACCGATTGCCTGTGCAGGTCCGCTGCTGGCCAATGAGCTGGAAGCCCTGGGCAAAGCCCTGAAAACCCCGGCGCGTCCGATGGTTGCCGTGGTCGGGGGTTCTAAAGTTTCCACTAAGTTCGACGTGCTGAACTCACTGGTAAACATTGCTGACACGGTGATTGTGGGTGGCGGTATCGCCAACACCTTCGTTGCTATCGATAACAACGTGGGTAAATCACTGTACGAGCCTGATTTTGTTGAAGCCGCTAAAAAACTGCGTGATGAATACAAGATCCCGGTGCCGACTGACTCCCGCGTCGGCACGGAATTCTCTGAAACTGCGCCGTCTACCGTGAAGAAAGTGTCTGAAGTTCAGGACAACGAAGAGATCATGGACTTCGGTGATGAGACTGCGCTGGCCATGGCTAAGTTACTGAAAGAAGCCAAAACTATTCTGTGGAATGGCCCGGTAGGCGTGTTTGAATTCCCGAACTTCCGCAAAGGCACTGAAATCATTGCCAACGCCATTGCAGACAGCGACGCATTCTCCATTGCAGGCGGCGGTGATACGCTGGCGGCTATCGATCTGTTCGGTATCGAAGATAAAATCTCCTACATCTCTACCGGTGGCGGTGCGTTCCTTGAGTTCGTGGAAGGCAAAACCTTACCTGCGGTTGCTATGCTGGAAGAGCGTGCGAAGCAGAAGTAATTAAACCTCAGTGCGGGGTGCATGACGCCCCGCGTGAGAACTGGATCCTTTAATACGACCGAAGAAACAGGACAAGCTAACATGTCTAAAATTTTTGATTTCGTAAAACCTGGCGTTGTCACCGGTGATGACGTGCAGAAGATCTTTAAAGTGGCGAAAGAGAACAAATTCGCCCTGCCAGCCGTTAACTGCGTCGGCACCGACTCCATCAACGCCGTACTGGAAACCGCTGCGAAAGTAAAAGCGCCGGTAATTATTCAGTTCTCCAACGGTGGCGCTGGCTTCATCGCCGGTAAAGGCCTGAAATCAGACAAACCACAGGCTGCTGCCATCTTTGGCGCAATCTCTGGCGCACACCATGTGCACCTGATGGCTGAACATTACGGCGTGCCGGTGATCCTGCACACTGACCACTGCGCGAAGAAACTGCTGCCGTGGATCGACGGTCTGCTGGACGCGGGCGAAGAGCACTTCGCTAAAACCGGTAAGCCGCTGTTCTCTTCTCACATGATCGATCTGTCTGAAGAGTCACTGGAAGAGAACATTGAGATCTCCAGCAAGTACCTGGCGCGCATGGCGAAAATCGACATGACCCTGGAAATCGAACTGGGTTGCACCGGTGGTGAAGAAGACGGTGTGGACAACAGCCACATGGACGCCTCTGCCCTGTACACTCAGCCAGAAGACGTTGATTATGCGTACACCAAGCTGAACGCGATCAGCCCACGTTTCACCATCGCTGCCTCTTTCGGTAACGTGCACGGCGTGTATAAGCCAGGCAACGTGAAGCTGACACCAACCATTCTGCGTGATTCTCAGAAATACGTCAGTGAGAAACATGGTCTGCCAGAGAACTCCCTGGACTTCGTGTTCCACGGTGGTTCCGGTTCATCTGCCGCTGAAATCGAAGAGTCTATCGGTTACGGCGTGATCAAAATGAACATCGATACCGATACCCAGTGGGCCACATGGGACGGTATCCTGCAGTACTACAAAAAGAACGAAGGCTATCTGCAGGCGCAGCTGGGTAACCCGGAAGGCGCTGATAAGCCAAACAAGAAGTTCTATGATCCACGCGTCTGGCTGCGTGCTTCACAGTCTTCAATGATCGTTCGCCTGGAGCAGGCATTCAAAGAGCTGAACGCAGTCGACGTACTGTAATCTCCCCTTTGGTTAAAAAAGGCCCTGATGGGCCTTTTTTTATACGCTAAATCCGGAATTTTTAAGTAATTGTGTGACTTGTTTGGCACAACAACAATTCTTGTTTACCCTTAACTCCACCGGTTGTCGTTACAGCGGCAGTGAATTGAACGCCCGCTCAGGGCAAACAACAGGACAGGGTAATGGACGAGTTAAATGTGGTAAACGGCCTGAATAATGCAGGCGGATGGCTGGTACGCAACCAGGCATTACTGCTGAGTTATGCGGTAAATATTGTTGCGGCTATTGTCATTGTTATCATCGGGATGATTGCCGCCCGCTTTATTTCTAATGCTGTTAATAAGCTCCTGGTAACACGAAAAATCGACCCAACCGTGGCGGATTTCCTTTCCGGTCTGGTGCGCTACGGCATCATTGCCTTTACACTGATTGCCGCCATGGGCCGCGTTGGCGTACAGACCGCATCGGTGATCGCCGCGCTGGCTGCCGCAGGCTTTGCCTTTGCGCTGGCACTGCAAGGGTCGCTGTCTAACCTCGCTGCGGGCGTGCTGCTGGTGACCTTCCGTCCCTTCCGTGCGGGTGAGTTTGTCGACCTTGGCGGCGTTATGGGTACAGTGCTCAATGTGCAGATTTTCTCCACCACGCTGAGAAGTGCGGATGGCAAAATCGTGGTGGTGCCGAACGGCAAAATCATCGCCGGAAACATCATCAATTTTTCGCGTGAGCCGGAACGCCGGAACGAGTTTATTATCGGGGTGGCTTATGATGCCGATGTCGACCAGGTGCTGAAACTGCTGCGTGAGGTGGTTGATGCCGAACCGCGCGTGTTGCAGGAGCGCGGCGTGCAGATTGGCCTGAATGAGCTGGGTGCCTCTTCAGTGAACTTTGTGGTGCGCTGCTGGAGCAAAGCGGGTGACCTGCAGGATGTTTACTGGGACCTGATGAAAAACTTCAAGCGTACGCTGGATGCAAATAATATCGGCATTCCTTATCCGCAGATGGACGTGCATCTGCATCAAGTGAAAACACCGGAGCAGGCGGTTCAGGCTCAGGACTAATTCAACACCGTGACGCCAGCCCTCTGACCCAGACCGTCAGGGGGCTTTTTTTTGCCCAAAATGAGAAAACCGGAGGCATGACGTTGCGCTCGTGTTTATGGGGTGAAGGCGTAAGTATTAGTATTTTTTATAAGGCATTAAATCTTTCAATTTCCACTAATAATTAAGTCCCTATACACTTTGCCAAAATCGAAAACGGTGAGGTGATTATTGTGTTATCGGTGTTTTTTCAGGGCGTTGCCATGGGCGCGGCGCTTATTCTTCCGCTGGGGCCGCAGAACGCGTTTGTGATGAATCAGGGCGTACGTCGTCAGTATCATCTGATGACCGCCGCGCTCTGCACCCTGAGTGATATTGTGCTGATCTGTGGCGGCATCTTTGGCGGTAGCGCGCTGCTTAATCAGTCCGCGCTGCTGCTGAACGTAGTGACCTGGGGCGGCGTCGCCTTCCTGCTGTGGTACGGCTGGGGCGCGCTGCGTACCGCATTCAGTGGTGACGTGCAGCTGGCCTCTGCGGCCGCGCTGAAGCAGGGACGCTGGCGGATTGTCGCCACGATGATGGCGGTCACCTGGCTTAACCCGCACGTTTACCTGGATACGTTTGTGGTGCTGGGGAGCCTGGGGGGACAGCTGCCGGCAGAAGCCCGCCGCTGGTTCGCCCTCGGCTCTGCCAGTGCCTCCGTGCTGTGGTTTTTCGGCCTGGCGCTGCTGGCGGCCTGGCTGGCACCGCTGCTCAATACCGCGCGCGCCCAGCGTGTTATCAACCTGCTGGTTGGGGTGGTGATGTGGGGGATTGCGCTCAAACTGGCCTTACAGGCACTCTCATGATGCCAGCAGGAACTCACTATCAGAATTGATGTCCTAGTGTGACGCGCCAATGCGCACTAAAATATCTTGTACCGCCAGATGTTGACGGAACAATTCGCTACCGCAACCCGTTTTTATCCGGTAGCGTTCTCGCTGATGATGAACCCATGGAGGATGCTTTGAAGCTCACTAAACTGGCTCTGGCCGCAATGATTGGATTAGGCACGCTGCCACTGGCTGTACAGGCAGATGAACTACCGAATGGCCCACACGTCGTGACCTCCGGTCAGTCCAGCGTGGATGCTGCGCCGGATATCGCCACCCTCGCGATTGAAGTCAGTGTGTCTGCTAAAGATGCTGGCGAAGCGAAGAAACAGGCTGACAGCCGCGTACAGCAGTATTTTGACTTCCTGGATAAAAGCGGTATCGAGAAGAAAGATATCAATGCCGCCAACCTGCGGACTCAGCCAGAATATGATTACCTGAAAGACGGTAAGTCCGTACTGAAAGGCTACCGTGCCGTGCGTCAGGTTCAGGTGACGCTGCGTCATCTGGATAAGCTGAATGAGCTGCTGGACGGTGCGCTGAAATCTGGCCTGAATGAGATCCGTTCCGTGGAACTGGGCGTTGCTAATCCGGAAGAGTACAAAGCCAAGGCGCGTAAAGCCGCCATTGACGATGCGGTGAAGCAGGCAGGGGATCTGGCGCAGGGCTTCGGCAGCAAGCTGGGCCCGGTGTACAGCATTCGCTACCATGTTGCTAACTATCAGCCAATGCCGATGGCCCGGATGTACAAGGCCGCCGACGCGGCACCGATGACCTCTGCTGCGCAGACTTACGAACAGCAGAGTATTCATTTTGACGATCAGGTCGATGTGGTGTTTGAGCTGCAGCGTAACCCTTAATGCCGGGTGGGCTGACCGACAACCACGGTCAGCCCCTGGGAGAATCCCCCCTGAGGTCGGCCCCGACCCTGACAGGGGGTTATTCTGTATCCTGACGCAGTACGCGATGGCCGTGCGCCAGCAGCGCGTCCGTCACCTTACGCATCAGGCGGCTTTCCGGCGCAAAGCGGTGCCAGTAAAGCATCCGACGCTGCAACAGGCCCGGGGTTAAATCAATCAACTCGCCTTCCGCCAGCTCGCGTTCGATTTGCAGATGCGGGATCATACAGCAGGTGGTGCCCTGACGGGCCAGCTGGACAAACGCTTCCGACGAGTTAACGATGTGGCAGGGCACGCTGCCCGGTGACAGGTCAAAGTTCTGCTGTAAAAATGCCTGATGCATATCATCCAGATGATCAAAGGCCACTGCCGGGGCTTTCAGCAGCGCAGAGCGCGTCACGCCATTCGGGAAGTAGCGGGCGGCAAACTCCTTCGATCCCACAAACAGATAGTCGAGCGCACCCAACTGATCCACCAGACAGCTGGGGAGCGGTTGCGGCTGGATACTGACGGCACCCACAACCTCCCCACGGCGCAGGCGTTCCTGAGTCCGGGTTTCATCTTCCACCTGAAGATTCAGGCGCACCGGGGAATCGGTCAGTACGGTTTTCAGCGCGGGAAGCAGCCAGGTCGCCAGACTGTCGGCGTTCACCGCCAGCGACAGCAGCAGGGGCGTGGTGCCGCTGATATCGTCCCCGAGCCACTCTTCTTCCAGCAGCTCCACCTGGTGCAGTAAGGCCAGCAGCTTCTGGCCCTGCTCTGTCGGGCGCGGCGGTACGGTTCGCACCAGCAGAGGCTGGCCGAACATATTCTCAAGCTGCTTGATACGCTGCGAGACCGCTGACTGGGTAATACAGAGCTTTTGCGCGGCGCGTTCAAAGCCGCGTTCACGAATCACTGCATCCAGCGCCTGAAGCGTTCGATAATCCGGGCGTTTCATTAATCGTTGTACTCTCTTTCAGGTGTGGTTCTGCACTATGCCATATTTTTCATGTTTTGCCTTTGGCTGGCATCACTGACCAATCCGCCACTTTGTGGGGTGGGTTCCATTCCTGTTAATCAAAGACCGCGTAAGGCGGTTTTTTTTCTCAGCGTTGCTTTATACTACGCGCACACAGTGACTCACAGGTTTTAAACATACCATGACACAGGATGAACTGAAAAAAGCCGTAGGCTGGGCTGCACTGGACTACGTCACGCCGGGCACCATCGTAGGGGTGGGAACGGGGTCGACCGCTGCGCATTTTATTGATGCTCTGGCCTCAATTAAACATCAGATTGAAGGCGCTGTTTCCAGTTCGGAAGCCTCCACGGCCAAACTGAAAGAGTATGGCATCCACGTCTTTGATCTGAACGAAATCGACGAATTGTCCGTGTATGTGGACGGCGCAGACGAAATCAACGGTCAGATGCAGATGATCAAAGGTGGCGGCGCGGCGCTGACGCGCGAAAAGATTATCGCTGCCGTGGCCGATCGCTTTATCTGTATTGCCGATGCCTCCAAGCAGGTGGATGTGCTGGGGCGCTTCCCGCTGCCGGTTGAGGTGATCCCTATGGCGAGGTCGTATGTCGCCCGTGAGCTGGTCAAGCTGGGTGGGCAGCCGGAATACCGTCAAAACGTGGTAACCGACAACGGCAACATTATTCTCGACGTGCATAATCTAAAAATTATCGACCCTGTGCGTCTGGAAACGGCGATTAACGCGCTGCCTGGAGTGGTCACTGTCGGGCTGTTTGCTGCCCGCTGCGCCGATGTTGCGTTGATCGGGACGGCTGACGGCGTGCAAACCATTCAAAAATGATCTGCCCGCGGGCAGTTATTTTTATCTAAAAAACATCTTTTCTTTTGCAGGCAATATTTAGTGACTTATGTCACATTCGGGCTGCCTGAAGCGCGATCCTCCTGATGGTTCGCGCTGCACCACGATTTTCTATCGCAATGTTCTGGCCGACCGTGTTGCCATGCTGGCAGCCAGGCAATCGTTTGTATTGCTGCGGGCGTAAATTTTGTTATTTTGACAGAAGGCTATCTTATCTCCCCGCTGTTTTATCCTTTCTGCAGGCTGATGTTACGCCTGTAAACGGGAAAGCCTGGGGATTAAGCCACATCTGAAGTCTGCTAAATAGGGTCGGGAAATGGCAAAAGTATCACTGGAGAAAGACAAGATTAAATTCCTGCTGGTGGAAGGCGTTCACCAGAGTGCAGTTGATAATCTGCGTTCTGCTGGCTACACCAACATTGAATTTCACAAGGGCGCACTGGACAGCGAAGCACTGAAAGAGTCCATCCGCGATGCGCACTTCATCGGGCTGCGTTCGCGTACCCACCTCACCGAAGAGATCTTCGCCGCAGCAGAAAAACTGGTTGCGGTGGGTTGCTTCTGCATCGGTACCAACCAGGTGGATCTCAATGCGGCGGCGAAGCGCGGCATTCCGGTGTTTAACGCACCTTTCTCCAACACCCGATCCGTGGCTGAACTGGTTATCGGTGAACTGCTGCTGATGCTGCGCGGCGTGCCGGCGGCCAATGCCAAAGCACACCGGGGCCAGTGGCATAAGCTGGCGGTAGGTTCCTATGAAGCTCGCGGCAAAAAGCTGGGGATCATCGGTTACGGTCACATTGGTATGCAGCTGGGCGTGCTGGCGGAAAGCCTCGGGATGCATGTCTTCTTCTACGATATCGAAAGCAAACTGCCACTGGGTAATGCGACCCAGGTACAGCATCTCTCCGACCTGCTGAATATGAGCGACGTGGTGAGCCTGCACGTGCCGGAAACACCGTCTACCCAGAATATGATGGGGCCGGACGAACTGGCGCTGATGAAGCCGGGTGCGCTGCTGATCAATGCTTCGCGCGGTACCGTGGTCGATATCCCGGCCCTGTGTCACGTCCTGGCCACCGGGCACCTGGCCGGGGCGGCGATTGACGTCTTCCCGGAAGAGCCGGCGACCAACAGCGACCCGTTCAACTCGCCGCTGTGTGAGTTTGATAACGTGATCCTGACACCACATATCGGGGGCTCCACGCAGGAAGCACAGGAAAACATTGGTATTGAAGTGGCTGGTAAACTGGCGAAATACTCAGACAATGGCTCGACGCTGTCTGCCGTTAACTTCCCGGAAGCCTCACTGCCGATGCACGGCGCAAATGCCAGCCGTCTGATGCACATCCATGAGAACCGTCCCGGTGTGCTGACAGCAATCAACCTGATCTTTGCCGAGCAGGGGATCAATATCTCTGCCCAGTATCTGCAAACCACGCCGCAGATGGGCTATGTGGTCATCGACGTCGATGCCCCGCAGGATGTGGCTGATAAAGCCCTGCAGTTGATGAAGGCTATTCCGGGCACTGTACGCGCACGTTTGTTGTACTGACAGACGGGCTGACCGAATAAGAAGGTCAGCACCGGTACAATACCCCTGAGGGGCGACTTTTTGAGTCGCCCCTTTTGCTTCACCACTGCCACAGCCTGGACGGCGTGATCAACGCCGGTAATGGGACATCCCACTCCGCGACGGGTAAGCGTTCCACCTGCTGACAGTCATGCGCCAGACCCACCGGCAGAAAGCCGTGCTGCTGCCAGTTCTGCAGCGTTCTGTCATAAAACCCGCCCCCCATACCCAGACGCTGACCGCCGGCATCAAACGCCACCAGCGGTACCATCAGCACGTCCAGCTCACTGAGCGGCAGCAAATGACGGATATCCAGCGGCGGTTCGGGTATGCGCAGGCGGTTATTGCGCAGTTCGGTGTGTTCATCGTAACGCAGGAACAACAGCTGACCGCGAGAAAAAGGGTGCAGAACCGGAAGATAAACCCGCTGCTTACGCTGCCAGAGTTTGGCAATCAGCGGCCGGGTATTGATTTCACCGTCGACAGAAAGAAACAGCGCAATATTCTTCGCCTGCTGTACCGGGGCAAAATTCAGGGCATGGTCAGCGACCTGCACGGCAGCAAGCTGCTGCTGTTCATGGCTGAGTTCTCGCCGGAGGTGGCGGATATGGGTGCGGATATCCTGACGGTCGCGAAGAAGGAGGCTCATAGCTGGCCACTCCAAAAGCAAAGGGTGTCTTCAGATTGCCGGGTCTTGCAGAGAGTGTAAATACCAGAAAAAAGAGTGGAGATAAAACGTGGGAATCTCCGAGATGCCGCCGCAGGCTGTAACCCTTGAACCCATGGTTCAAGGTGAGTATGCCGTCGTAACCATCAGGCTTCTCGGACGAACCGAGCTTGCGCACAGGTTACAGAGCGTCACACTCTGTTTGGTATTAATTATCGGCTCAGGGGACGGGCCCGCTTGCAAACATCTCAGAGAATTTTTTACTTCACCGTCACTGTATCACAGCTAACGTTGAAGTGTTATTCGAACTTCGCACCCGTACGTTCAGTTATGCGACCTTGCTCAAGCAATGCCTGTTCAATGGTCTGTTGCAGCATCCGAATTCGTTGTTCCATGTTCGACGCATAGTCACGGGTTTTGACTTTTTCCTGCGCCAGTTCATGGCAAATGTTCAGTGCAGCAATAAATACCAGTTGCTCGGTATTAGTGACTCTAGTGCGAACTTTTAAGTCTTGCAACCGTTGATTGAGGTCTTCGGCAGCCAGATTCAGCGCATCTTGCTGTTCGGGCGGACAATTTACTCTTAATGAACGGCCAAAAATTTGAATATCTACCGGTTGTGCAGACATGCCACCTTCCTGACTGATTACTGCGCCCGCCATCACCCTTACCGCTCAAGGGCTTGGGAGGGGCGCTACTATAACTACCCCTAATATAAGAAACAACCCCTTTCTGGAATCGTTGAGGCACCTGGTGGTAGCATACCACGAACTTAACCAGCCAACGACGAACAAAACCCATGTCACTAACGAACATTATGCCGGGCTACAACACGCTGGCCTCAGTACTGACGCAGCAGGGCGTAGGAATGACCCCTGCCGAGATGCATGGCCTGATCAGCGGATTGATCTGCGGCGGCAACCATGACAGCAGCTGGCAAACGCTGATGCACGACCTGACCAATGAGGGCATGGCGTTTTCGCAAACGCTGGCGCAACCCCTGCAGGAGATGCACGAAGCGATTGGTAATACACTGGAAGATGAAGGCTTCCTGTTCCAGCTTTACCTGCCGGAAGATGACGACATCACCGTTTTTGATCGTGCCGATGCGCTGGCAGGTTGGGTGAACCATTTCCTGCTTGGCCTGGGCGTTGTACAGCCTAAAATTGGCCAAGTGAAAGGGGAAACCGGAGAAGCCATCGACGATCTGCGCACCATTGCCCAGCTCGGTTATGATGAAGATGAAGATCAGGAAGAACTGGAACAGTCGCTGGAAGAGGTCATTGAGTATGTGCGTGTGGCTGCACTGCTGTGTCATGACACCTTTACCCGCGCCGTGCCGACCAATGTCGTGATGAAAAAGCCGACGCTGCACTAAGAGGCGGTCCGTCAGGCCGCCCGTGGTGATTTAACGGAACAGCATTCAGGAGGTCAAATGACCCAGCAGGAGTTTTTGCGCCGTCGTCAGGCGCTGTTAGCGAAGATGGCACCGGCAAGCGCGGCGATTATTTTCGCCGCACCGGAAGCAACGCGCAGTAATGACAGTGAGTATCCGTATCGACAGAACAGTGATTTCTGGTACTTCACGGGATTCAACGAACCCGAGTCGGCACTGCTGCTGATCAAAAGTGCAGATAACCACAGCCACAGCGTCCTGTTTAATCGGGTGCGGGATCTGACGGCTGAGATCTGGTTTGGCCGCCGTCTGGGCCAGGAGGCTGCACCGGAAAAGCTGGCGATCGATCGTGCTCTTCCCTGGAGTGACATTAACGAGCAACTGCACCTGCTGTTGAACGGGCTGGATGTGATCTACCATGCCCAGGGACAGTATGCCTTTGCCGACACCATCGTCTTCAACGCGCTGGACGTGCTGCGCCGGGGTTCGCGACAGAACCTGTCTGCGCCCGCGACACTGACCGACTGGCGTCCGTGGGTTCATGAACTGCGTCTCATTAAATCGCCGGAAGAGCAGGCTGTGCTGCGTGAAGCCGGGCGTATCAGTGCGCTGGCACATACCCGCGCCATGCAGAAAGCCCGTCCCGGGATGTATGAATACCAGCTCGAAGGGGAAATTCACCACGAATTCAACCGTCACGGCGCGCGTTTTCCGTCCTACAACACCATTGTTGGCGCGGGGGATAATGGCTGTATTCTGCACTACACCGAAAACGAGAGTCAGATGCGCGACGGCCAGCTGGTGCTGATCGACGCCGGGTGTGAACTGAAAGGCTATGCCGGAGATATTACCCGCACCTTCCCGGTGGGGGGGAAATTTACCGCGCCGCAGCGCGCGCTCTACGATATCGTCCTGGCCGCCTTATACCGTTCGCTGGCGCTCTATCGCCCGGGTACCAGTATCCGTGAAGTGACGGCGGCAGCGGTGGAAGTGATGGTCACGGGGCTGGTTAAGCTGGGCATTCTGCATGGTGATGTCGACGTCCTGATCGCAGAAAATGCACACCGGCAATTCTTTATGCATGGCCTGAGCCACTGGCTGGGGTTGGACGTGCATGATGTCGGTCATTACGGCGTCGACCGCGATCGTCTGCTCGAACCCGGTATGGTGCTGACTATTGAACCTGGCCTGTATATCGCCCCGGATGCCGATGTGCCTGCTGAGTATCGCGGTATTGGCATACGCATTGAAGATGACATCATTATCACCGCAGAAGGTAACGAAAACCTCACGGATACGGTGGTAAAAGATGCCGATGACATTGAAGCATTAATGGCAGCAGCGAAACGCTCATGAGCATAATTATTGCAGGCGGCGGGATGACCGGCGCGACGCTGGCGCTGGCCATTTCACACCTGACGCAGGGGCAGCTGGCGGTCACGCTGGTGGAGGGAACCGAGCCTGCCAGCCGTGTGCATCCTGGCTTTGATGGCCGGGCGATTGCGCTGGCAGAGGGGACCTGTCAGCAGCTGGCGGCAATCGGCCTCTGGCCACTGCTGGCCTCCGCCGCGACGGCCATCACCGATGTACATGTCAGCGATCGCGGCCATGCCAGCTTTGTCTCGCTGACTGCGGCCGATTACGGCGTGTCGGCGCTGGGGCAGGTGGTTGAGCTGCATGAAGTGGGCCAGCGGCTGTTTTCCCGCCTGAAAAACGCCCCGGGTGTCACCCTGCGCTGCCCGGATAAAGTGGCCAGCGTCGAACGTACCCGGGATCGGGTGTGCGTGGCGCTGGAAAGCGGTGAGCAGCTGACTGGCCATCTGCTGGTCGCCGCAGACGGTTCGCACTCCCGGGTCGCTGCGGCCTGCGGTGTCCAGTGGCAGAGTGCGGACTATCAGCAGGTCGCCGTGATCGCCAATGTGTCGACGCAGGTAGCCCATCAGGGGCGTGCGTTCGAGCGTTTTACCGAATTCGGCCCGCTGGCGCTGTTGCCGATGTCC
Source organism: Erwinia persicina (assembly GCF_019844095.1). NCBI lineage: Bacteria > Pseudomonadati > Pseudomonadota > Gammaproteobacteria > Enterobacterales > Erwiniaceae > Erwinia > Erwinia persicina. The sequence goes on from NZ_CP082141.1 coordinate 859,477, forward strand.
GCTGGCCGCAGTTCGCTGGTATGGTGCCATCCTCTGGCACAAAAAGACGCGGTGGATCGCTGGGGCGACGATCGCTTTATCGCTGAATTGCAGCGTGCCTTTGGCTGGCGGCTGGGGCGCATTACACAGGTAGGGCAGCGCACCAGCTATCCGTTACGGCTGCAAACCGCCTCTCAGCATATTGCTCACCGGCTGGCGCTGGTTGGTAATGCTGCACAGACCCTGCACCCGATCGCCGGACAGGGGTTTAATCTGGGGATTCGTGATGTCATGTCGCTGGCCGAAACGCTGGCGGCGGCCTGGCGTGCCGGACGCGAAACAGGGGCTTACGCTACACTGCAACATTATCAGCAGCGCCGGCAGCCGGACGCACAGGCGACGATTGGTATTACCGACGGGCTGGTTCGACTGTTTGCTAACCGTTACACGCCGCTGGTCGCAGGGCGAAATCTGGGACTGATGGCGATGGATCATCTACCGCCATTACGTAATTTGCTTGCCGAGCGCACGTTGGGCTGGGTTAAGCGTTGAGGAGAAAGCAGTCATGCAAACCTATGATGTGATCATCGCCGGTGGTGGAATGGTCGGACTGGCAGTCGCCTGTGGCTTACAGGGCAGCGGTCTGCGCATCGCCGTACTGGAGCGTGAAGCCCCGCAGGTGCGCGATACCAGCGCACCCCCGGCGTTACGCGTTTCTGCGATTAATGCTGCCAGCGAAAGACTGTTGCAGCACCTTGGCGTCTGGGATGCCATCCTCAGCGCACGCGCCAGCGCCTATCACGGCATGGAAGTGTGGGACCGCGACAGTTTCGGGCGCATTGTTTTTGACGATGAGCAGCAGGGCCTGGCCCACCTTGGGCATATTATTGAAAATGCAGTGATCCATCAGGCGCTGTGGCAGCGGGCAGAGGGCCTGAGCGATATCACGCTGATTGCTCCTGCGGAACTGCAGCAGGTAGCGTTTGGCGACAATGAAGCCTTTGTGACGCTGCAGGATGGCACCATGATGACGGCCCGTTTGCTGGTGGCGGCAGACGGTGCCAATTCCTGGCTGCGCAACAAGGCCGATATTCCGCTCACCTTTTGGGACTACCAGCACCATGCGCTGGTAGCGAATATTCGTACGGAACAGCCGCATGCGTCGGTGGCCCGTCAGGTGTTCCACGGTGACGGTATCCTGGCGTTCTTACCTCTGAGCGATCCGCATCTCAGCTCTATCGTCTGGTCGCTGCCGCCGCAGGAGGCGACCCGCCTTCAGGCGATGCCGGAAGCGGTGTTTAACCAGCAGCTGTCGGTGGCTTTCGACCTGCGTCTGGGGCTGTGTGAGGCAGAAAGCGAACGTCAAGCCTTCCCGCTGATGGGCCGCTATGCGCGTCATTTTGCCGCACATCGTCTGGCGCTGGTGGGGGATGCTGCGCATACCATTCATCCACTGGCCGGGCAGGGCGTTAACCTCGGCTTTATGGATGCGGCAGAGCTGATCGGTGAAGTGAAACGCCTGCAGCAGCAGGGTAAAGACATTGGTCAGCACCTGTATCTGCGGCGCTACGAGCGCAGCCGTAAACACAGCGCTGCAGTGATGCTGGCCAGTATGCAGGGGTTCCGCGAGTTGTTTAACGGTAACAACCCGGCGAAGAAACTGCTGCGAGATGTGGGCCTGGCGTTAGCCGATAATCTGCCGGGCGTGAAGCCACGGCTGTTAAAGCAGGCGATGGGGTTGCATGACCTGCCGGCTTGGCTGCGCTAAGTAGCCAGCAGAAAGGGGGGCGTTTCGCTCCCCTTTTTTTATTCCTGCCTGCCTGAGAACCTGCGCCCCGCTGGTGCAATATCTGCCCCATTTTTGCCCGTCGTTTGAAAAATTCTAATTTTACGGGCCTCTTCGCATTACTTTTTGTAATGCCACCTTTGGTTACCCTTCGCTTTTTTACGGCGGGTTAATGCCTGTGCTGTATGTTTAAACTATGTTTGTCGCAATGAATTGCCGTTTTTGTGTGTAATAACGCATTTTTTTAGTGAAAAAAACCAGAAAATCAACGGCGCCCTGTTTTGAGGCAGAGCGGGTTCGACCTCGTTTACCTTATGGTTAATTGACGGGTTCGGTGGTAAGTTCATAGTGAAGGTAACGATTGCGTCGGCTATCCCGGGTGGTGAACGACGCGCGTCAGCAACCGACTCAGGCACAGGAAAACTATGGTTCAGCAAAGCGAGATTCAGCAAACCCCGTTGTTTGAACAGCACCAGGCAAGCGGTGCCCGTATGGTCGATTTTCACGGCTGGATGATGCCGCTTCATTACGGCTCTCAGATGGATGAACATCATGCGGTGCGCACGGATGCCGGGATGTTTGATGTTTCCCACATGACCATTGTTGATCTGCGCGGTGTCCGCACCCGCGAGTTCCTGCGCTATCTGCTGGCCAACGATGTGGCCCGGCTGACCCAGCCCGGAAAAGCACTTTACACTGCCATGCTCAACGCTTCTGCCGGCGTGATAGACGATCTGATTGTTTACTTTATGGATGAAGAATTTTTCCGCCTGGTGGTCAACTCTGCCACCCGTGAAAAGGATCTGGCGTGGATAGGTGAGCATGCGACAGCGTTCGGCGTAGAACTGATCGAGCGTGACGATCTGGCGCTGGTGGCAGTGCAGGGCCCTCATGCCCAGCAAAAAGCGCAGACGCTGTTTAATGACCAGCAGCGGCAGGACGTCAGCGGCATGAAGCCATTCTTTGGCGTGCAGTCCGGCGATCTTTTTATTGCCACAACCGGTTATACCGGGGAGGCGGGTTATGAAATTGCCCTGCCCAACGATCAGGTAGCCGGGTTCTGGCAGCAACTGCTGGCTGCCGGGGTTAAACCTGCCGGGCTGGGCGCACGCGATACGCTGCGTCTGGAGGCGGGTATGAATCTGTATGGGCAGGAAATGGATGAGAGCGTCTCCCCTCTGGCAGCCAATATGGGCTGGACCATCGGCTGGGAACCCTCAGATCGTGAGTTTATTGGCCGTGAAGCGCTGGAATTTCAGCGTGAAAAAGGTACCGACCAGTTGGTGGGGCTGATCATGACCGAAAAAGGTGTACTGCGTAATGAACTGCCGGTTCACTTCAGCGATGCCGCAGGCAATCAGCTGGCAGGCGTCATTACCAGTGGTTCATTCTCCCCGACGCTTGGGTGCAGCATTGCGCTGGCACGCGTACCCGCCGGGATTGGCGAACATGCCGTGGTGCAAATTCGCAACCGTGAAATGCCGGTGCGCGTCACCCGGCCCGTTTTTGTCCGCGCCGGAAAACCGGTAACGAAGTAACTTTTGGAGAGCAATTTAATGAGCAATGTACCCGCCGAATTGAAATATCGTGACAGCCATGAATGGGTGCGCAAAGAAGCGGATGGCACCTACACCGTGGGCATTACCGAACACGCGCAGGAGCTGCTGGGAGATATGGTCTTTGTTGACCTGCCGGACGTCGGCAATACCTACAGCCAGGGTGAAGACTGCGCGGTGGCAGAGTCCGTGAAAGCCGCTTCCGATATTTATGCGCCCCTGAGTGGTGAGATTGTGGAAGTGAACAGCGGGCTGGATGCTGAACCTGAACTGGTTAACAGCGCCCCCTATACCGATGGCTGGCTGTTCCGTATTAAAGCGACGGATGATACCGAGTTTGAGACGTTATTAGATGCAGCAGGCTACCAGGGAACAATTGAATAACAGCCCGCTCACTTGTCATTTCGGGACTGGCTCTCTGCCTGTCCCGCCTCTTTGTGCCTGATGCAGGATTGACCACCCATGACCCAGAAACTCAGCCAGCTTGAACACCACGGTGCATTTATTGAGCGCCATATCGGCCCTTCGCAGGAACAGCAGGATGTCATGCTCAACGCCATCGGCGCGACGTCGCTGGCCGAACTGATTGCCTCGATTGTGCCTGCCGACATCCAGCTTCCCAGCCCGCCTGCGGTAGGCGATGCGCTGACGGAGCACCTGGCGCTGGCCGAGTTAAAGGCGATTGCGTCGCAGAATCAGCGTTACAAATCGTTTATCGGTATGGGCTATACGCCGGTGCTGACGCCTCCGGTGATCCTGCGCAATATGCTGGAAAATCCCGGCTGGTACACCGCGTATACCCCTTATCAGCCTGAAGTCTCTCAGGGGCGTCTGGAAGCCCTGCTGAACTTCCAGCAATTGACGCTGGATCTGACCGGGCTGGATATTGCCTCCGCTTCCCTGCTGGACGAGGCGACGGCCGCCGCTGAAGCCATGGCCATGGCAAAACGCGTCAGCAAGCTCAAAAATGCTAATCGTTTCTTTGTCGCTGATGATATCCATCCGCAAACGCTGGATGTGGTGCGCACCCGTGCAGAAACCTTTGGCTTTGACGTGCTGGTGGACAAAGCAGAGAAAGTGCTGGAGCTGGATGAGGTGTTCGGCGTGCTGTTGCAGCAGGTCGGCACCGGCGGTGAAGTACATGATTATACGGATCTGATTACCCGGCTGAAAAGCCGCAACGTGGTGGTCAGCGTGGCGGCCGATATGATGTCGCTGGTGCTGCTACAGGCACCGGGCCAGCAGGGGGCCGATATCGTCTTCGGTTCTGCCCAGCGCTTCGGCGTGCCGATGGGCTATGGTGGTCCTCATGCCGCCTTCTTCGCCGCCCGCGATGAGCACAAGCGTTCAATGCCTGGCCGGATTATTGGCGTATCCCGGGATGCGGCAGGGAATATCGCGTTGCGTATGGCAATGCAGACCCGTGAACAGCATATCCGTCGTGAGAAAGCGAACTCCAACATCTGCACCTCGCAGGTATTACTGGCCAACATCGCCAGCCTGTACGCGGTATTCCACGGGCCGGCTGGCCTGAAGCGCATTGCCACCCGCATTCACCGGCTGACCGATATCCTGGCGCAGGGATTACAGCAGCGCGGCCTGAAACTGCGCCATGACACCTGGTTCGATACCCTGACCGTGGAAGTCAGCGACAAAGCGGCGGTACTGGATCGCGCCCTGAGCTTCGGTATGAACCTGCGCAGCGATATTCTCAATGCGGTGGGCATCACTCTGGATGAAACCACTACCCGGGAAGACGTAGTGGCACTGTTCTCGATCCTGCTGGGAGAGGAGCATGGCCTGAATATCGATGCGCTGGATAGCGATGCCAGCGCCATCCCGTCAGCGATGATCCGCACAGCACCAATCCTGACTCATCCGGTGTTTAACCGTTATCACAGCGAAACCGAGATGATGCGCTACATGCACAGCCTGGAGCGGAAAGATCTGGCGCTGAATCAGGCAATGATCCCGCTGGGGTCGTGCACCATGAAGCTGAATGCAGCAGCAGAGATGATCCCCATCACCTGGCCAGAGTTTGCAGAACTGCACCCGTTCTGCCCGGCTGAGCAGGCGGGCGGTTACCTGCAGATGATTGGCCAGCTCTCGCGCTGGCTGGTGCAGCTGACCGGGTATGACGCACTCTGTATGCAGCCCAACTCCGGCGCCCAGGGTGAATATGCAGGTCTGCTGGCGATACGCCGCTATCACGAAAGCCGTAATGAAGGGGGACGTCACATCTGTCTGATCCCTGGCTCGGCGCACGGCACCAACCCGGCCTCGGCACAGATGGCGGGGATGACCGTTGTGGTGGTCGCCTGTGACAAACAGGGCAACATCGATCTGCACGATCTGCGTGTGAAAGCAGAACAGGCGGGTGAAGCCCTCTCCTGCATCATGGTGACTTACCCGTCCACGCACGGCGTCTATGAAGAGACGATCCGTGAGGTGTGCCAGATCGTTCATCAGTTCGGTGGACAGGTATATCTGGACGGAGCCAACATGAATGCCCAGGTGGGGATCACCACGCCGGGTTACATCGGGGCGGATGTCTCACACCTTAACCTGCATAAAACCTTCTGCATCCCGCACGGCGGCGGCGGGCCGGGCATGGGGCCGATTGGCGTCAAAGCTCACCTTGCCCCCTTTGTACCGGGCCACAGCGTGGTAGAAATTGAAGGCATGCTGACCGGGCAGGGCGCGGTATCAGCAGCGCCGTTTGGCAGCGCGTCAATCCTGCCGATCAGCTGGATGTATATCCGCATGATGGGCGCTGAAGGTCTTAAACAGGCCAGCTCAGTGGCGATCCTCAATGCCAACTATATTGCGCATCGTCTGCAGTCGGCCTATCCGATCCTCTATGCCGGCCGTGATGGCCGGGTGGCGCATGAATGTATCCTGGATATTCGGCCGCTGAAAGAGCAGACCGGTATCAGTGAGCTGGATATTGCCAAACGCCTTATCGACTACGGTTTCCATGCGCCGACCATGTCATTCCCGGTGGCGGGTACGCTGATGGTGGAGCCAACCGAGTCGGAAAGTAAGGTTGAACTGGATCGCTTTATTGATGCGATGCTGGCTATCCGCAGCGAAATTGATCGTGTGGCAGACGGCGAGTGGCCGCTGGCAGATAACCCCCTGGTCAATGCACCGCACACCCAGATGGAAATGGTCGGCGAGTGGAGCCATCCTTATAGCCGTGAACTGGCGGTATTCCCGGCAGGAAGTGCGAATAAATACTGGCCTGCCGTGAAACGTCTGGATGATGTTTACGGGGATCGTAATCTGTTCTGCTCCTGTGTACCGATGAGCGAATACGAGTAACCCTTCGCATTATCGCCTGCGCGGGTTATGCCGGGGCTGACCTTCTTTTGCGGTCAGCCCTTTTTTATGGGAGAGACGAGATGAACATCGCATTAGTCACCGGCGGCAGTCGGGGCATTGGGCGTGCGACGGCGATTCTGCTGGCCCGACAGGGCTGGCGGGTCGCAGTTAACTACGTGCATCGTACCGCTGAGGCAGAGTCGGTGGTGGCAGAGATTGAACGACAGGGCGGCAGCGCTTTTGCTGTGCAGGCGGATATTGCGGACGAAGCTCAGGTCATGGCGATGTTTGCCGACATTGACCGTCAGCCGGAGCCGCTGAGAGCCCTGGTCAATAACGCCGGGATCCTCTTTCAGCAGTCGACACTGGAGCAGTTAACCGCAGAGCGTATAAACCGGGTCTTTGCCACCAACGTCACCGGTGCTTTTATCTGCTGTCGCGAAGCGGTGAAACGCATGGGGCATCATCACGGCGGTGGCGGCGGGGCGATTGTGAACGTCTCTTCGGCAGCGTCGCGCACCGGTTCACCGGGGGAGTACGTCGATTATGCTGCGTCAAAAGGGGCAATGGACACGCTGACCCGGGGACTGTCGCTGGAGGTGGCCGCGCAGGGCATCAGGGTTAATGGCGTCCGTCCCGGATATATCTATACCGACATGCACGCTGACGGGGGCGAACCGCAGCGGGTGGACCGCCTGGCCTCTGCGATCCCTATGCAGCGCGGCGGGCACCCCGGGGAGATTGCCAGTGCGATAGCCTGGCTGCTGAGTGACGAGGCATCCTACGTCACCGGTACGTTTATTGACGCGGCAGGTGGGCGTTAAAACGGGGCGAACAAAAAAGGGCGCGGTCGTCCCGGGCACCTTGCCATCTCACTCACTCACGCAGGCTGACCTGCTTTTCTGGTCAGCCTGCCGGCGGATCTGCCCTACAGCAGCCAGCCCTTCGCATGTGCGCAGTCCAGGTGCTGCTCCAGATGCTGCCATAATGCAGGCCACTGCTGCGCCAGTTCCACATTTCGCGCCTTTACCTGCACCAGGCGGATACCGTTGTCTTTCCAGCTCTGCCCCTGATTGTGCAGATTAAGCATAACCGGCAGCGCGCGGTCCAGCATATTGGCAAAGCGCGCTTCTGCGGTGTCCCCCGCCTCGTATTCGTCCCACAGCGCACGAAAATATTCACCCTGCGCGCCCGGCAACAGGCCAAATATGCGGCGTGCTGCGGCAATTTCCTGAACCTGAATAGCTTCACGCGCAGCAGTGTCATAGACCATGACATCACCGGCATCGATCTCGACCACGTCATGCACCAGCGCCAGTTTTATTGCATGCTGTACATCTATGGGATCCGGCGAGAAGGGGGCCATACTCATCACTGCCATGGCAAGGTGCCAGCTGTGTTCTGCCGAGTTCTCCTGGCGCGCATTGTCGAGCAGGCGGGTACGGCGCTCCACACCTTTAAGCTTGTCCAGCTCCATTAAAAACTGCACCACTTCCGTCATCGCGCCGAAATCTAAGGCTGCTACCCTGTCTGACATCGCTGTCTCACTTATCGCTAAAAAAGGTGTCCATATTGTAAGGTAAACGATTGCGTATTTCGCCCAGGAATGTGCGTGCAGGATGTCGCAGTATATTTTAGCTTACATGTGTACTCTGAAATTATTCTCAGTTACGCTAGGTCTGATGAGATTTCCGTCATGGCATTTTATGATGGTGGTGGCGGGTAAACCGGGGATAGTAATTGATTATGGTGAAGCAAAAAGTACCGACGGCAGGCTATTCCGTCGCTGAAGAGTGGGCGAACAGCATCAGCCACGGACTCGGCTGCCTGCTGGGGATTATTGGTCTGGTGCTGATGCTGGATCAGGCGATTAATAACAACGCGGGGACGCTGGCTATCGTCAGCTACAGTCTGTACGGCGGCAGCATGATCCTGCTGTTTCTTGCCTCGACGCTCTACCACTCAGTACCGGGTGAACGGGCTAAATTCTGGCTGAAAAAACTCGACCATGCCGCGATCTATCTGCTGATTGCCGGAACCTATACGCCGTTCCTGCTGGTGGGGCTGCGGTCGCCGCTGGCACACTGGCTGATGGTGGTGATCTGGGGGCTGGCGCTGGTCGGGATTATCTTCAAGCTGGTGTTTGCTCACCGTTTTGAAGCCATCTCCCTGATCACCTATATGCTGATGGGCTGGCTCTCAGTGATTGTGCTGTATCAGATGGTAATGCGCCTGCCTGCGGGCAGCGTATGGCTGCTGGCCGCAGGCGGGATCACCTATTCGCTGGGGGTGATTTTCTACGTGTCGAAACGTATCCCTTACAATCATGCCATCTGGCACGGTTTCGTGCTTGGCGGCTCTTTCTGCCACTTCCTGGCGATTTATCTCTACGTGATGTAGGGGGCAGCGCCCCGGTCATCCCGCAGCGATGTCGTAGGGCAGCGGCCGTATGGCTAGCTGCCCACCCTCATCGCCCTGCACGCGCAGAACCGTATCCGGCTCCAGGTCGTTATTCATCACCGCCTGCACCCAAACTTCACCGTTGTCGAGCTGGCAGGCTGCCAGAATGGTTCCGGTGCGACGCCAGTTTTCACCCATCTTCATTTCCAGCGCGCCGTTGGCTACCGGGACGGTGCTGGCTTTCCCCGCCAGCCAGTAGAGTGCGCGTTTATTCGCGCCACGGAATTTAGCCCGCGCCACCATTTCCTGCCCGGTATAGCAGCCTTTCTTGAAGCTGATGGCATCCAGCGCCTGCAGGTTGGTGGCCTGCGGGATCAGCTGGGCGCTGGTCTCGCTGTCAATCACCGGGAAACCAGCCTCAATCTCCAGCGCCAGCCACTGTGAGCTGTCGGTCAGCTGTGCGGCGTCCGCCAGTGCGACGCGCAGCGCTTCGGCTTTTTCTGCGCTGGTGACCAGCAGGAAACGTTCGGCGGGCAGATCGAACCACAGCAGGGTGCTCTCGCCATCCTGCACCACCTGCGTCTGAGCGTCAGGCAGCATACTGAACAGATTGGTCAGTGCTGCTCTGGCCTGGAAACCGGCCACGCCCAGCAGGACGGACTCATCATCGGGCGTCAGGGCAACTTTGGCAAAGACCGCATACTTTTTCAGCTCTGCCAGCTGGTTATCACGCAGGCTGCGGCGCTCAATAAAGGCAAGGCCATCGGCGCGGTGGAACAGGCGCAGATTGCTCCACATCTTTCCTTTTGCATCACAGTGCGCAGCAGGGCGGTGTTGATCGGCGGCCAGGGCGGCCACATCCAGCGTGACCTGCCCCTGCAAATAGCTGACACGATCGGCACCCGTAGCCGTTACCAGCGCCCACTCTTCCAGTGACATCAGGGTCAACGGCAGACGCGCCGAGGCAGTAGGTTGACGTGGCGGGAAAGAAATCGTCGGCATAGTTCAGTCCTAAAGTCAGCAAGGGATGAAAATTTGTGTCTCATGTTAAAAGAGCAGCCCGGCTTTGCAACTTGTTTCCGGAAATTGCGGCACAAAACGTGTGATAACCCTGCAACCCATGTCATTGTTTTGTGTTGCAGCGCGCAGGGGAAAAATTGCTGCATCAACAGTGAAGCAAAAAAGCGGTACACTGAGCGCCATGTTTTGTTAACCGACACAGAGTGACATGGATATTTCAAACAAATCACGAATTCACTGGGCATGCCGTCGCGGTATGCGTGAGCTGGATATCTCCATCATGCCGTTTTTTGAGTATGAATATGACTCGCTCAACGATCAGGATAAACAACTTTTCGTTCGCCTGCTGGAGAATGATGATCCCGATCTGTTTAACTGGCTGATGAATCATGGCGAACCGGCCGATGACGAGTTAAAGCGCATGGTCGCCCTGATCCAGGACCGAAACAGAGAACGTGGTCCGGTGCCACTGTAACCTTCGGCTTTCACGGCACGCGCAGAGCTTATCCCTGCTACTGCACGGTGGCGTGATGCTGTTACTGTTGCTGGCACCCTGGCCTCCTGAAGCCTCGCTGGTTAAAGTTGCTCTGCTGTTGCTGACAGGGGGGGAGTGCCTGCGCAGTTGCCGCCGCACCCGGCGCTGGCAGGGGCTTTTTGTACTGCTCAGCGGCCGTCGCGTCCAGTGGCATCAGGCACAGTGGCAGATGGTTTCACCGCCATGGATGACCCGTCATGCCGTGCGTCTGTCCTTACGGGACAACCAGGGGCGGCATGAACGGTTGTGGCTTTTTGCCGATGGTATGGATAACAGTGAGTGGCGGCTTTTGCGCCAGCAATTGCTCAGTAAAAAGGAATGGCGTGATGAGTAGCGCGACCCTGTGGCTGGTAGAAGATGAAGCGGCCATTGCTGATACCCTGCTGTATATGCTGCAGCTTGAGGGGTTTTCCACCCGCTGGTTCCCCAGAGGAATGCCGATGCTGGATGCACTGGGGCAGGAAGTGCCCGACCTGGTGATCCTTGATGTGGGGCTGCCGGATATCAACGGCTTTGAGCTGTGCCGCCGGCTGCTGGCGAGTCAGCCCGATCTGCCCGTGCTGTTCCTCACCGCCCGCAGTGAAGAGGTTGATCGCCTGCTGGGGCTGGAGATTGGGGCGGATGATTATGTCGCTAAACCTTTTTCGCCACGTGAAGTCTGTGCCCGGGTACGTACTTTGCTGCGTCGCCTGCAAAAACAGCAGCGTATTGCACAGTCGCCAAAGTATAACGTTGGCAGTTTTACGCTGGATGAGGCTTCCGCCCGGGTGGAGTGGTGCCAGCAGCCGCTGGCCCTGACGCGCTATGAATATCTGCTGCTGAAAACCCTGTTGCTGTCGCCCGGGCGGGTTTTTTCCCGGCAGCAGTTGATGAATCTGGTGTGGAAAGAGGCGGAAGAGAGCCTTGATCGTACTGTTGATACTCATATTAAAACGCTGCGCGCCAAACTCCGTGACATCAATCCGCATGAGCAGGTGCTGCTGACGCATCGCGGCCTCGGCTACAGCCTGGTGGCTGGCTGATGCGCATCGGGATGCGTTTGCTGCTGGGCTATTTCCTGATCGTTGCCGTGGCCGCGTGGTTTGTGCTGAGTATCTTTCTTAAAGAAGTTAAACCCGGCGTCCGCCGCGCTACCGAAGGGACGCTGGTGGATACCGCCACGCTGCTGGCACAGTTTGCGCGGGCCGATATTCTCAGTGGCCAGCCGCAGAACGGGCAGCTTGCCGCCGCTTTCTCACAGCTGCGCGGCTATCCGGTCAGGGCGGATATCAGTGGGATTGCCAAGCGTCGTAATGAGTACCGGGTCTATCTGACCGATGAGAAAGGCAGGGTGCTGTTCGATTCTGCTGGCGTAGCCCTGGGTCAGGATTACTCCCGCTGGAATGATGTCCTGCTGACCCTGCGGGGTGAATACGGCGCACGTAGCTCGCGCAGTAATCCGGATGATGATGCCAGTTCCGTCATGTATGTCGCGGCACCGGTGCGTGACGGCGCCAGGCTGTTGGGGGTCCTCAGCGTCGGGAAGGCCAACAGCACCATGGTGCCGGTGATCCGCCGCAGTGAGCGTCGTATCCTGTGGGCAGGGGCGGCGCTGCTGGGGATCGCGCTGCTGATCGGTCTGACTTTTGTGCTGTGGATTAACCGTTCCGTGGGGCGTCTGGTGCGTTACGCCGACTCCGTCACCCAGGGAGAGGCACTGCCCCTTCCCGCCATGAACAGCAGTGAGTTGCGCAAGCTGGCACAGGCGCTGGAAAGTATGCGCCTGAAACTGGAGGGTAAACGCTATATTGAGCATTATGCTCATGCGCTGACTCACGAACTGAAAAGCCCGCTGGCAGCAATCCGGGGGGCGGCTGAAATTCTGCATGAATGCCCCCCTGCTGCGGTGGTTCAGCGCTTCTCGGCCAATATCCTGCAACAAAATATCCGGATGCAGCGGCTTATCGACAACCTGCTTCGCCAGGCCACGCTGGAAAACCGTCCGGAGATCCAGCGGCAGACCGTCAGCCTGCTGCCGCTGGTCACGGGACTGTGCGACAGCCGGGCGGTTCAGGCCCAGGGCAAACGACTGACTTTTGATGCTGAGGCACTGGTGGGGCTGTCCGTTCGGGCAGATCCGCTACTGCTGGAGCAGGCGCTGGCCAATTTACTGGATAACGCTCTCGATTTTACGCCGCTGGCGGGAGAGGTGCGTATTGAGGTCAGCCAGAGCACGGACGAAATGATTTTTCAGGTGCTGGACAGTGGCAGCGGTATTCCTGACTATGCACTGCCTCATATTTTCGACCGGTTCTATTCGCTGCCGCGCAGCAATGGTGAAAAGAGCAGTGGACTGGGGCTGGCCTTTGTCCGCGAAGTGGCGCGACTGCATCAGGGGAGCATCACGTTAACCCCCCGGGCGGAAGGTGGCGTCTGTGCGCAACTGACGATAAAAAATAACGTCTGACTTCACCGTCTCTTCACATAACTTCATTTTCTCCCCATTCAGGGGGGCTATCTTCTGCGTTATACACACAGGAGAATCGCCCATGAATAAATCCCCCGTATTATGGAAAATGTTAACGCTTATCGGCTGCCTGTTACTGCTGCTGGTGCCGCTGAGTATGCTCAGTACATTGATCACCGAGCGCAGCGTATGGCGCGACAACGTGGCAGACAAGCTCAGCCAGAGCACCAGCGGTCCGCAGCGCCTGTTCGGACCGCTGATTGCCATTCCCTGGAGCGAAATCGTCACGGAAATGCGTGAGGGAAAGGAGGTTACGGTAAAGGTCACCCATTTGCGCTATTTTCTGCCTGAAAGCCTGAAAGTGACGGGCGATCAGAAGGTGGAAGAGCGCAAGGTCGGCATTTACAAGGGGCAGGTCTGGCGTACGGGCATCAACATTAATGCCACCTTTAATCGGGATCAGCTGGCCGACATTGCCCGTCCTGGGGTCACTCTGGGCGATCCGCTACTGGTGATGGGCGTTGGCGATCCACGCGGGATCAGCAGCGTGACGTCGCTGAATATTGGCGATAAGCAGTTCGATTTCCAGCCGGGTAGCCAGCTTCCGGGCAATAGCGAAGGGTTACACGTTGAGCTGCCGCCAGAGGTTTTACAGGAGAAAAGCCTGGCGCTGAACTTCTCGCTCAAACTGCTGGGAACACAGAAGCTGGAAGTGGTGCCTCTGGGTAAAAACAGCACCTTTGATCTGAAGAGCAACTGGCCGCATCCGGGCTTTACCGGCAGCTTCCTGCCGGAACAACGCCAGATCACGCCTGAAGGTTTTACGGCGCGCTGGCAGAGCAGCTGGTTTGCTAACAACATCAACTCGCTGGTGCGGGATGATTTTACCGTCAGTACAGAAACGCTCCCGGCCTTCAGCGCGATGGTAGTCAATCCGGTTGACCAGTACCAGCTGACCCAGCGGGCGGTAAAATATGCCATTCTGCTGATCGGTCTGACCTATATGGCGTTTTTCCTGTTTGAAACGCTGACCGCACTGCGCGTTCACCCGATGCAGTATCTGCTGGTGGGGCTGTCGCTGGTGATGTTCTTCCTGGTACTGCTGGCGCTGTCTGAGCATATTGGCTTCAACCTGGCCTGGCTGACGGCAAGTCTGACCTGTGCAGCCATTAACGGCTTCTACCTGCAGGCGGTATTGCAGGGATGGCGGCGCAGCCTGCTGTTCGTTGGCGGTGTACTGGCGCTGGATGCGGTGCTGTGGCAGCTGCTGCAGTCGGAAGACAGCGCGCTGCTGCTGGGCACCGGCGTGCTGATGGCGGCACTGGCGGCGGTAATGGCGCTGACGCGTAATATCGACTGGTACCGGCTGTCCGCAGCGGCTAAACCGCAGGAGAGTAGCGAAGCAGGGCAGGACGGGAAGGGACGTTTCGGTCTGTGGAAATAAGCGGCTGAACACAACAGGGCGAACCGTGACAGAAGGTTCGCCCCTGCTCAGGGGCCGGTCATCTCTTTGACCGGCCCTTTTGTGTTGGGCACCACGATTACAGCAGTTCGGCCATCTCCGTCAGGATCTGTTCACACCACTGGGCAATACGTTCGTCAGTCTGCTCAAACTGGTTGATATCATCCAGCGCCAGACCGACAAACTGCTTACCATCGGCGGTCAGCGGTTTTTTACTGGTAAACTCGTAGCCTTCCAGCGGCCAGTAACCCACAAACTGCACGCCGGAGGGCGCCAGTACCTCGTGCAGCATCCCCAGTGCATCCAGGAACCATTCGCTGTACTCCCCCTGGTCCCCCATGCCGTAAAGGGCCACCACCTTGCCCTGTAAATTAAGCTGCGGCAGTTCTGTCCAGATCGCTTCCCAGTCTTCCTGCAGTTCGCCAAAATCCCAGGTCGGAATACCCAGGATCAGCAAATCGTACTGTTCCATCAGCGCCGGAGAATCGTCTTTCAGGTTATGCAGCGTGACCAGATCGTCCCCGATAAAGTCACGGATCTTCTCGGCGGCCATCTCGGTGTAGCAGGTACTGGATCCATAAAACAGACCAATATTCATGGTAGTGGCACTCGTTTTTCCTAAAGTCTGCCGGCGATTATATCAGAAGGCGGCAGGAATAAGGCATAATGGGTGCACTTTGTACGACAGTACGATATGTCATCATGCTGTTTTTAAAGCATTAAATGGGTTTTAGTTGCGCACTCATCGTTATGATAACGACAGACTGGAGAGGTTGAGGTGCAGGATAACGATCTGATTGAGCAGTTTCTTGATGCGCTGTGGATCGAGCGTAATCTGGCGCAAAATACCGTGGCGTCATATCGTCTTGATCTGCGGTCGCTCTGCGGCTGGCTGGCGCATCATCAGCTGTCGCTGCTGACCGTGGATGCGATAGCTTTACAGGGCTTCCTGGCGGAACGGCTTGAGGGGGGCTACAAGGCCACCAGTTCGGCACGCCTGCTCAGTGCGATGCGCCGCCTGTTCCAGTATCTCTACCGTGAAAAGCTGCGTGCGGACGATCCCAGTGCGTTGTTATCGTCGCCCAAGCTGCCACAGCGCCTGCCGAAAGACCTGTCTGAAGCGCAGGTGGAAAGACTGCTTCAGGCTCCCTGCCTCGATCAGCCCATTGAGCTGCGTGATAAAGCGATGCTCGAGCTGCTTTACGCCACCGGGCTGCGCGTGACCGAACTGGTGGGGCTGACCCTGAGCGATATCAGCCTGCGGCAGGGGGTGGTGCGCGTCATCGGCAAGGGAAATAAAGAGCGGCTGGTGCCGATGGGCGAAGAGGCGGTTCACTGGATCGAACAGTTTATTGAGTATGGCCGCCCGTGGCTGCTTAACGGCCAGACGCTGGACGTACTGTTTCCCAGTAACCGCGCGCAACAAATGACCCGGCAAACTTTCTGGCATCGCATTAAACATTACGCCACACTGGCGGGCATCGATAGCGCAAAACTGTCTCCGCACGTGCTGCGCCATGCGTTTGCTACCCATCTGTTGAACCACGGCGCCGATTTGCGTGTCGTACAGATGCTGTTAGGTCACAGCGATTTATCGACCACCCAGATTTACACGCACGTAGCGACCGAACGACTGCGCCAGTTACACCAGCAGCATCATCCACGTGCCTGATTGATATAAAATACAGCCCGCTTAGTGAGGCTATAAGGACATGAAATGAAGAAGCACTACCTGTTACTTTCGGGACTCATCGCGCTGGCCAGTGGACTGGTCCATGCCGACGATGCCGCCATTAAACAGTCTCTCAGTAAGCTGGGCTTACAGCAGACCGAGATCCAGCCTTCGCCACTGCCTGGTTTTAAAACGGTATTGAGCGAAAGCGGTGTGCTGTACGTGACCGATGACGGCAAACATTTTGTCCAGGGTCCGCTCTATGACGTCAGTGGCAGCCAGCCGGTCAACGTCACTAATCAGCTTCTGGAAAAGAAAGTGGAAGCACTGAGCAAAGAGATGATCGTTTATAAAGCACCTAAGCAGCAGTATGTGGTGACGGTCTTTACTGATATTACCTGTGGATACTGCCGCAAGCTGCACGAGCAGATGGCTGACTACAACGCACTGGGGATCACCGTGCGCTATCTGGCTTTCCCACGTGAGGGTATGAACGGCAACGTGGCGAAGGAGATGAAATCGATCTGGTCGGCGGGTGAACCGCGTAAAGCTTTTGACGCGGCGATGAAAGGCGAGGCAGTGTCACCGATTGATGGCAAAATCGATATTGGTCAGCAGTATAAATTAGGTGTGCTTTACGGCATTCAGGGCACGCCGGCAATGCTGCTGGAAAACGGGACGATGATCCCGGGTTACCAGAGCCCGCAGGATCTGAAGAAATTCCTCGATAGCCAGAAAAACGGCGGCTGAGTTGGTGAATCGTAAAACTGAACTCCGTCGTCGCGAGGCGACGGACGCTGCTGCACTCCCTGCCGATCTTCACCCGCTGTTACATCGTCTGTATGCCCGCCGGGGCATACAGCAGGCCAGTGAGCTGGAGCGGGGGGCGAAATATCTGCACCCCTTCCAGTCGCTGAGTGGTATTCAGACGGCTGCGACTCTTTTACAACAGGCGCTGGCTGACAACCTCTGCATTATGATCGTCGGTGATTTCGATGCCGACGGCGCCACCAGCACCGCGCTGACCGTGCTGGCACTGCGCAGCATGGGCGGGCAGAACGTCAAGTATCTGGTCCCCAACCGTTTTGATGACGGTTATGGTCTGAGCCCGGAAGTGGTGGAGCAGGCCGCAGCCCGTGGTGCCCAGCTGATCCTGACCGTAGATAACGGTATCTCCTCACACGCCGGGGTGACACTGGCCAACGAGAAAGGCATTGCGGTGATCGTGACCGATCACCACCTGCCGGGTGATACGTTACCGGAGGCGGCAGCCATCGTTAACCCTAATCTTGCTGACTGTGATTTTCCCTCCAAGTCGCTGGCGGGCGTTGGCGTGGCGTTCTACCTGATGCTGGCGCTGCGCGCGCAGTTGCGC
Organism: Erwinia persicina; assembly: GCF_019844095.1. Taxonomy (NCBI): domain Bacteria; kingdom Pseudomonadati; phylum Pseudomonadota; class Gammaproteobacteria; order Enterobacterales; family Erwiniaceae; genus Erwinia; species Erwinia persicina. Next base: position 877,032 of record NZ_CP082141.1, read on the forward strand.
GACAGCGGGGTGACGACACTGCCCAATCTGGCAGAGCTGCTGGATCTGGTGGCGCTGGGTACCGTGGCCGACGTGGTACCGCTGGATGCGAACAACCGCATTCTGGTCTGGCAGGGGCTGAGTCGTATCCGTGCCGGTAAGTGCCGTCCAGGGATTCGCGCACTGCTGGAAATCGCTAACCGCGATGCGCGTCAGCTCGCTGCCAGTGATTTGGGCTTTGCCCTCGGGCCGCGTCTGAATGCGGCAGGAAGACTGGATGATATGTCGGTCGGCGTGGCGCTGCTGCTGAGTGAAGATCTGGGCCAGGCACGAATGCTGGCCAGCGAGCTCGACGCGCTGAACCAGACGCGTAAAGAGATCGAGCAGGGAATGCAGTCCGAAGCCCTCGCCCTGTGCGATAAACTGGAAAGCACCAGCGAAGCGCTGCCGCTGGGTATCGCTATGTACCATCCTGAGTGGCATCAGGGGGTAGTCGGCATTCTGGCATCCCGTCTGAAAGAGCGTTTCAACCGTCCGGTGATTGCCTTTGCACCGGCAGGTGACGGGACGCTGAAAGGATCGGGACGCTCAATTGCCGGGCTGCATATGCGCGATGCGCTGGAGCGGCTGGATACACTGAATCCGGGGCTGATCATTAAATTTGGTGGCCATGCGATGGCGGCAGGCCTGTCGCTGGAAGAAGCTAACTTTGAGCGCTTCCGCCAGTGTTTTTCTGAACTGGTGGGGGACTGGCTCGATGCTGAATCTCTGCAGGGGATCATCTGGTCCGATGGCGAACTGATGGCCCAGGAGCTGACGCTGCCGACGGCCGAACTGCTGCGCGAAGCGGGCCCGTGGGGGCAGGCGTTCCCGGAGCCGACGTTTGACGGTAAGTTCAGGTTGTTACAGCAGAAACTGGTGGGCGAACGTCATCTTAAAGTGATGATTGAGCCGCTGGGCGGCGGGCCGCTGCTGGACGGCATCGCCTTTAATATTGATACGACGCTGTGGCCCGATCCGAGTGTCCGGCAGGTCGAGCTGGCGTACAAGCTTGACGTCAATGAGTTCCGAGGCAACCGCACTGTGCAGCTGATTATCGAACATCTCTGGGCATTGTAATCTGCCCCTGCTATGGCGGGGGCATGATGACAGGCAGCGGGCTGACCAAAACAGCAGGCCGGCCCGGGTTTCATCCCGGGCGGCGGCTTAATGCCAGCCTGGCAGCAAACAGCAGAAATACCGTGCCGGTGGTGCGGTCCAGCCACTTCACCACCTTCTCACGCTTCAGCACGCCGGACAGCTTACGCGTACTGCCAATCAGTAGCGACGACCACAGCGTACCCAGTACCACATGGATCAGCACCAGTCCGAACGTCCATAGCACCGGGGAATGCCCGGTTGGAATAAACTGCGGCAGGAAAGAGACATAGAAAATGCCCACCTTGGGGTTAAGCAGGTTGCCGAAAAAGCCGCGCAGGAACGCATTCTGTGATCCGGTTGCCAGCGCTGCCTCACCCATATTTGCACGCGGTTTCAACAGCATCTGCACGCCCAGCCCGGCGAGATAGGCCGCCCCGCACCACTTCAGCAGGTTGTACGCCAGTTCAGAGACGGCAATCAGCGCCCCCAGACCAAAAGCCACCGCGACCGCCCAGGCCAGGCACCCGGCATTAATCCCCAGCTGTGCCTGAATCGCTTTTTTCGTTCCCTCCACGGCGGAGGTACGCAAAATCAGCGCGGTATCCAGCCCCGGCGTGAGGGTGAGCAGGGTGGCCGCAAAGGTAAAGGCCAGCAGGGCATCGGTCACAGACATTTTCAGGCTCCAATCTTTGCGATACTCAGGGCTGACCGGAAAGAGGGGGTCACCCCTGACAAATTATGGCAGGATGAGCGAAAAAGAAGGCCATCCCTCAGGGGCACTGAATACGCAATGCGCGTTCAGTGCTACAAACTGTGCGCCATTTCGGTTAAACTGCGTGGTTACAATTACGCCCTTTTCGATCACCTAAAAAGATTCTAAAACCATGTTTGAAATTAATCCGGTAAAGAACCGTATTCAGGATCTCACTGAACGCAGCAGCGTCCTTCGGGGGTATCTTTGACTATGATGCCAAGAAAGAACGCTTACAGGAAGTTAACGCTGAACTAGAGCAGCCTGATGTCTGGAACGAACCCGATCGCGCACAGGCGCTGGGTAAAGAACGTTCCGCATTAGAGGCCGTTGTTGAAACGCTGGATCTGATGGAGCAGGGGCTGGAAGATGTCGCTGGTCTGCTGGAGCTCGCGGTAGAAGCCGAAGATGAAGACACGTTTAACGAAGCGATTGCTGAACTTGACGTGCTGGAAAAGAAACTCGGTGAGTTAGAGTTCCGCCGCATGTTTTCTGGTGAATACGACAGCGCCGACTGCTACATGGATATCCAGGCCGGTTCGGGCGGAACGGAAGCTCAGGACTGGGCCAGCATGCTGCTGCGCATGTACCTGCGCTGGGCGGAAGCCCGTGGTTACAAGACTGAAATCATCGAAGAGTCTGACGGCGAAGTCGCAGGCACCAAATCCGCGACCATCAAAATCATCGGCGACTACGCGTTCGGCTGGTTACGTACTGAAACCGGCGTGCATCGCCTGGTGCGTAAAAGCCCGTTTGACTCCGGTGGCCGTCGACATACCTCGTTCAGTTCGGTGTTTATTTACCCGGAAGTGGATGACAACATCGATATTGATATTAACCCGGCCGACCTGCGTATCGACGTCTACCGCGCTTCAGGGGCAGGTGGTCAGCACGTTAACAAGACCGAGTCGGCGGTGCGTATTACCCACTTACCGACCAACATTGTGGTGCAGTGCCAGAACGATCGTTCTCAGCATAAAAATAAAGACCAGGCTTTCAAGCAGTTGCGTGCGAAGCTTTACGAATATGAAATGCAGAAGAAAAATGCGGATAAACAGGCGGCGGAAGACAACAAGTCTGACATCGGCTGGGGTAGCCAGATCCGCTCTTACGTGCTGGATGATTCCCGCATCAAGGATCTGCGTACCGGCGTAGAGACGCGCAACACTCAGGCGGTTCTGGACGGCGATCTGGATCGTTTTATCGAAGCAAGTTTGAAAGCAGGTTTATAAGGAACTCACATGTCTGAACAACAACCGCAGGCCGCTGATGCTGCACTTGAGCTGAACAATGAATTGAAATCGCGCCGTGAGAAGCTGGCCGCGTTGCGTGAAGCCGGTCTGCCGTTCCCGAACGATTTCCGCCGTGACCGGACTTCCGATACGCTTCATGCCGAATTTGATGGCAAAGAGAACGAAGAGCTGGAAGCACTGAACATCGAAGTCAGCGTGGCAGGCCGTATGATGACTCGTCGCATTATGGGTAAAGCCTCTTTCGTCACGCTGCAGGATGTGGGTGGCCGTATTCAGCTTTACGTTGCCCGCGACGATCTGGCAGAAGGTATTTATAACGAACAGTTCAAGAAGTGGGATCTCGGCGATATCGTCGGGGCACGCGGTAAGCTGTTCAAGACGAAAACCGGTGAGCTGTCGATTCACTGTAGCGAACTGCGTCTGCTGACCAAAGCCCTGCGCCCGCTGCCGGACAAGTTCCACGGTCTGGCCGATCAGGAAACCCGTTACCGTCAGCGTTACCTTGACCTGATCGCTAACGACGAGTCGCGCAACACGTTTAAAATCCGCTCCCAGATCATGGCCGGCATCCGCAGCTTTATGGTGGGCCGCGATTTTATGGAAGTGGAAACCCCGATGATGCAGGTGATCCCCGGCGGCGCGGCGGCGCGTCCGTTTATCACCCATCATAATGCGCTGGACATTGATATGTACCTGCGTATTGCCCCGGAGCTGTATCTGAAGCGCCTGGTGGTGGGAGGGTTCGATCGCGTCTTCGAAATCAACCGTAACTTCCGTAATGAAGGGGTTTCCCCACGCCATAATCCAGAGTTCACCATGATGGAACTCTATATGGCTTATGCGGATTATAAAGACCTGATCGAACTGACCGAAAGCCTGTTCCGTACGCTGGCGCAGGATATTCTGGGCAACACCGTGGTGCCTTACGGCGATCAGGAGTTCGACTTCGGTAAGCCGTTTGAAAAGCTGACGATGAAAGAAGCCATTCTGAAATATCGTCCGGAAACCCTTCTGGCCGATCTCGATGACTTTGATAAATCGGTGGTGATTGCACAGTCTCTGGGCATCAAAGTCGAGAAGAGCTGGGGTCTGGGCCGTCTGGTTACCGAGATCTTCGAAGAGACCGCCGAAGCGCATCTTATCCAGCCAACGTTCATCACGGAATACCCGGCAGAGGTTTCGCCGCTGGCACGCCGTAACGACCAGAATCCGGAGATCACCGATCGCTTCGAGTTCTTTATTGGCGGCCGTGAAATCGGTAACGGCTTCTCCGAGCTGAACGATGCGGAAGATCAGGCAGAGCGTTTCCTGCAGCAGGTTAATGCGAAAGACGCCGGTGATGACGAAGCGATGTTCTACGATGAAGACTACGTGACAGCACTGGAGCACGGTCTGCCGCCAACGGCAGGTCTGGGGATCGGTATTGACCGTATGGTGATGCTGTTTACCAACAGCCACACCATTCGTGATGTGATCCTGTTCCCGGCAATGCGGCCAGGCAACAAGTAAGCGTATATCGCAGCATCAAACGGTCAGCCTTATCGCTGGCCGTTTTTTTTTGCGTCCCTCGGCAAAATAGCCAATAGTTACGTTTTATCACATCGTACTGCAGGGAGAATCCCCATGGCCCGACCTGGTTTTATCCGCCACTGGCAGGAACTGGAGGGAGAGGATAATGAACACTATCCGGACAGCGACGAGCTGATGTCGATTGGCGCCCCGCTTGGCAGAGCTCTGGGCCTGACGCGTCTGGGGATTCACCATGAACGCTTACTGCCGGGGCGGCGAATGTCGTACCCCCACGCAGAAAGTGCGGAAGAAGAGTTTGTTTTTGTGCTGGAAGGCGAACCGGACGTATGGATCAACGGCGAGCTGCATCGGTTAAGGCCCGGAGATGCGGTGGCATTCCCGGCGGGCAGCGGTATTTGTCATACCTTTATCAATAATAGCGATCGTGAGGCCCGCTTTATGGTGGTCGGCGAAGCGAATAAAAAAGATAACCGCATCTGGTATCCCAAAAATCCGGTCTACCTCTCAACGCGAGAGGACCGCTGGGAAAACCCGCCAGAACAGGATTTTGGCCCCCACGACGGATTGCCTGACATACTGAAAAAAGGGCCATGAGAAAAACGTTGGGGCAGTACGATACCTGTCCGGGCGACGAAGGTGTTTCTGCTGGCGTCCATGTGCTGCGCTGAGCTTCAGGATTTTACTGCATCATTCAGCCAGTCTTTAAAGCGGGCGTAGGGAATATACAGCGAGACATCTTTATACAGCGTTTTGCCGGTTTTCATGTCGTTAATGCGCTTGCTGTAGCCCACAATCACCCCGCCGATAGAGTCGTCTGAGGCGTTATACACCGCGCCGCCGGACATGCCCTGTACCACGCCCGCATCTGATGCCACCACCACGCAGCTGACTTTATTCCAGGAATTTTTCAGCCCGGTATTGATCAGGTTAGTGCCGGTTGAGGCCACCGGCATCGCCGAGATAAAGCTGTAGCCATACATGTTCACTTTGTCGCCGATCAGACCATTACGAAAATGCGGGGGAGGGGGATTATCATTTTTGTGATAAACCACTGCCAGATCGCACTCGGGATGATAGGACTTCACCCGGTACATAGAGAACTTAGCGACATGGGCCGCCGTCAGACTGTAGTTGGCCGTCAGTGGGATGGTGGTGCCCAGCGTCCCCAGCCCCAGAACAGTTGGAATGCCGGTGACGGTCATATCCACCCGGTCATGCGCTTCACTGCTGTACTGATACTTCCCTACAGAACACCCGCCCAGAAAAAGGGCTAGCAGGCAAATGGCGAGTCGCATCGGGTCTCCTCAGTAATGAGTGATTCAGGCACAGCAGGAGAGGTCATTACCTCGTTTACGGATATATCGGCTCGCGTTCGTAAAACTTTAATGTATTGAATACGCAAAAAACAAATCAGCATATTCCCCAGGGCCCGATAAAGCTCAGTCTTCAGTTAAAATCTTAGGATGAATCGCAAAAAAGAATCATTAGAAATAATGATGTAATTTGGGATTAGGGCAAAGTATAGCGAACTACGTTGACGAAATGTGCACTCGATCGCTTTTTTTTCGTCTTGTGATGAGCTGAATCAGACGATTCTTGCCTGTAAGACAACAGTCTCTTGCTGAATCCGCGCTGTAAGCCTTTCTGCTGCTATGTTTTAATAAGTTGCTGTGACCCAGATCACTCATCCTGAGCGACTGCGTTAATTTAAATCAATACCCGAATGAGTTCTCTGCTGGCAGAGGGCGGGTTTTCTATTCTCCTGGGAGTGTGTGACATGCCTGTTTCATTACTGGCGCTGGCGTTGAGTGCCTTTGCTATCGGCACCACCGAATTTGTCATTATGGGGCTGTTGCCGGAGGTCGCGAATGACCTGAGGGTGTCTATACCCTCTGCAGGCTGGCTGATCAGCGGCTATGCGCTCGGCGTGGCAATCGGGGCACCGATTATGGCCCTGCTGACCGCCAAACTGCCGCGTAAGCGGACGCTGACCCTGCTGATGGCAATCTTTATCGTGGGCAATGTCCTCTGCGCACTGGCCTATACCTATAACCTGCTGATGCTGGCGCGTATTGTGACCGCACTCTGTCACGGGGCCTTCTTTGGTATCGGGGCCGTGGTGGCCGCCAGCCTGGTGGCGCCGGGTAAACAGGCCTCGGCAGTCGCACTGATGTTTACCGGCTTAACGCTGGCGAACGTGCTGGGTGTCCCGCTGGGAACCTGGTTTGGTCAGATGTTTGGCTGGCGCGCCACGTTCTGGGGCGTAGCGGTGATTGGTGTGCTGGCCTTTATTGGCCTGATTGTCAGCCTGCCCACCAACAAAGATGAAAAACCGGTGCACCTGGCGTCAGAGGTAAGTGCGCTCAATAACGGCAAGCTTTGGCTGTCCCTGCTGATGACCGTCTTCTTCGCTGCTGCCATGTTTGCGCTGTTCAGCTATATCGCGCCACTGCTGTTAGAAGTCACCGGTATCACTGACCGGGGGGTTAGCTGGACGCTGTTCCTGATCGGTGCCGGTCTGACAGTCGGGAATATCCTTGGTGGCAAACTGGCAGACTGGAAAGTGTCCTTCAGCCTGATCCTCAGCTTCTCGCTGATTGCGGTGTTCTCCCTGCTGTTCAGCTGGACAAGCCATTCGCTGTGGCTGGCAGAAATCACCCTGTTCCTGTGGGCAATGGCTACCTTTGCGATGGTTCCTGCCCTGCAGATTAACGTGGTCCGCCACGGCAAAGATGCCCCGAACCTGGTCTCGACGCTGAATATTTCCGCCTTTAACGTCGGCAACGCGCTGGGCGCCTGGGTCGGTGGCGCCGTCATTGGCGGTGGCTACGGGTTGACGGCGGTGCCGGTCTCAGCCGCGTTACTGGCGGTGGCCGGGCTGCTGGTCTGCCTGTATACCTTCCGGGGATCGCGCGGTCGCCCCCAGGAGGCCCGCGCTTAACGCAGCCGCTGTACCAGCCGCTCGCTGAACGGCGCGATATGCTGATGCAGGTGCCGGCTAAAGGCGTCGACCAGCGCAGAGGCGGGCCGGTGACGTGGCCGGATAAGACTGACGGTGAACGGCACGGCGATGCTGAAACGCCGTATCACCACCCCGCTGTCGGCGTAATCCAGCGCCGTCAGCGGGTTCACAATTGACACGCCAATCCCCGCTTTTACCATTGAACAGACCGACGCTGCACTGTGCGTCTCCATCACCATTCGCCGCTGCACCCCGTGTTCGGCAAAAATACCATCCAGTATCTGTCGGTAGCTGTCGGTGCGCGACAGACTGATGTAGTTCTGTCCGTTGAAATCCGCTGGGGTCAGCGTGGTTCGCTGCACCAAGGCATGCCCGGCGGGCAGCACACAGACTTCATCGCCGGTAAACAGGGCAGTGCGATCGGTACCCGCCGGTGTATGCGTGGTTTCAGTAAGACCCAGATCGTAACGCTGTGCCGACAGCCACTCCTCCAGCAGCGGAGATTCCTGCGGAATAATATTCAGACTCAGCTCCGGGTAGTGCTGCATAAACGGCTGGCACAGCAGCGGCAGTAGCGATTGGGAAAACACCGGCAGGCAGGCGACTGACAGCTCCCCCTGACGAAACTGGCGCAGCCCCTCGGCGGCGCTGATAATGCGGTCAAGCCCGTACCAGGATCGCTGCACTTCTTCAAACAGCTGCAGCCCCTGCACCGTGGGTTGCAACCGGCCCCGTACTCGTTCAAATAACTGCAAACCGGTCAGTTTTTCGAAACGGGCCAGCTCGCGGCTGACGGTAGGCTGTGAGGTGTGCAGCAGCGTGGCGGCTTCAGTCAGGTTGCCGGTGGTGACCACGGCATGAAAAATTTCAATATGACGCAGAGAAATGCCTGCCATCGATGATTACCGGATTGTGTGCAGATAACCCATATCATGGGTGAATAGAGTCCAATAAAAAAGATATTTTTATCCCACATCAGGCTGTGGCGTAATGGCCGTATCATTTTAGGGAGAACGCTTATGCCACGCCTGCTGACCGACACCACCACCGCCCTGACTCAGGACAACCTGCTGCCGCTGGCGCTGCAATACGACGGCCCGCTCTGGGCGTATGATGCCGCGATTATTCATGAACGCATCCGCCAGCTGCAACAGTTCGACGTGGTGCGCTTTGCCCAGAAAGCCTGCTCTAACATTCATATCCTGCGCCTGATGCGCAGCGCCGGTGTCAAGGTCGACTCCGTGTCGCTGGGCGAGATTGAACGCGCGCTGGCGGCGGGCTACGTGGCGGGGGGCGATGAAATTGTGTTTACCGCCGACCTGCTGGATGAACCGACCCTTGCGCGGGTGGCTGAACTGAAGGTGCCGGTCAATGCCGGTTCTGTCGATATGCTGCATCAGCTTGGGCAGGTTTCCGCCGGACATCCGGTCTGGTTGCGCGTTAATCCGGGATTTGGCCACGGGCACAGTCAGAAAACCAATACCGGTGGTGAAAACAGCAAACACGGTATCTGGCATGGCGATATGGCGCTGGCGCTGGAGGCTATTCAGCAGTATCAGCTGAAGCTGGTGGGGATCCACATGCATATCGGTTCCGGTGTCGATTACAGCCACCTGGAGCAGGTATGTGATGCGATGGTCAGCCTGGTGGTGAGCTTTGGTCAGGATCTGGAGGCGATCTCCGCCGGAGGCGGGCTGTCCATTCCGTATCACTTTGGTGAAGAAACTATCGATACCCGCCACTATTTCGGCCTGTGGGATGCCGCGCGTCAGCGGGTGGCGCAGCATCTCGGCCATCCGGTGAAACTGGAGATTGAACCGGGACGTTTCCTGGTGGCGGAGTCGGGCGTGCTGATAAGCCAGGTACGCGCCGTGAAATCGATGGGCAGCCGCCACTTTGTGCTGGTGGATGCCGGGTTTAACGACCTGATGCGTCCATCGCTGTACGGCAGCTATCACCATATCTCAGCCATCGCCGGAGATGGTCGTCTGCTGGACGAGCACCACACCGTGGACAGCGTGGTGGCCGGGCCGCTGTGTGAATCGGGAGACGTCTTTACCCAGCTGGAAGGCGGCAAGGTCGAAACGCGTGCGCTGCCTGCGGTACAGGTGGGTGATTATCTGGTCTTCCACGATACCGGCGCTTACGGAGCATCGATGTCGTCGAATTACAACAGCCGCCCGCTGATCCCGGAAGTGCTGTTTGAAAATGGTCAGCCGCGCCAGATCCGTCGTGCACAAACCGTGGCAGAACTACTGGCCCTGGAGCTGTAATCGGGGCAACGTGCGGATGGGCTGACCGGAAAAGAAGGTCAGCCCCCGGACGACAATCCCCTGCGGGGCGGATCGTTTTATCGCTCACCCCGTGCCGATAGGGTGTCCTGTCCGGCAAACATCTCTTTCCTCAGTAACACAATCTCCTCCGCCAGATCCCGACACAGCATCGCATTCATCAAATGATCCTGCGCATGGACCAGGATCAGCGTCACCGGCACCTTGCCGCAGCCCTCATCGGCCCCAATCAGCTGGGTCTGGATTTTATGGGCCCCGCGTGATGCCTCCACGGAAGCGGCCAGCGCCTCATCTGCCAGCTGCCACTCCCGCTTACGGGCATGCTGGATTGCGCTCATGGCGTGGGAACGGGCTTCACCTGCGTTGATCAGCAATTCCATCATCGTTTGCTCGAAATCCATCACTGCCTCCATTGGTATACCAAAATTGGTCTGATTATCTTATTGGAATACCAGTGATCACTTCTGAGAGATAAATCACAGTAAATAATCAGCGATTGTTTATTTTTGGTATGCCACAACAGCGGAAGTTCAACAAACTATCAATGCCTGGATGCCTGACCCTTTACCTCGAGGATTCACACATGTCTCTACAGGATCGGCTAATCGACTCACTGGGGAGTTTTGCCACTAAGTTCAATAGCTACCGCTATATTATGGCGATCAAATCATCGTTTATTACGCTGATGCCGGTCATTATTGTCGGCGCATTTTCGGTACTGATCTCCAATATGGTGCTGGACGGTAAGAACGGCCTTGCGAGTTTTGCGGCGCTGTCGTTCCTGGCGGAACTGAAGCCCATCACGTCCAGCATTAACTACGCCACCCTCAGTTTCCTGAATATCGGCGCGGTGTTTTTGATCGGTATTGAGCTGGGTAAAATCAACGGCATCAAGACGCTTTTCCCGGGCCTGCTGGCGATTATCTGTTTTGTCGCGGTCACGCCGACGACCTTAAGCATGATGGTTAACGGGGAGATGCAGGTGGTGACCGATGTGCTGGCGAAACAGTTCTCTGATACCAAGAGCCTGTTCCTTGGCATGTTTATCGCCATTCTGTCTGTTGAGATTTACTGCCGCCTGGAGCATGTGGATCGGCTGAAGATCAAAATGCCGGACACCGTCCCGCCCAATGTGGCGGCGTCGTTCTCCGCACTGATCCCGGCGATCATCACCGTCTCCGCCATCGCCACGTTTGGTTTTATCTTCCACCGTTTCACCGGTATGTATCTGTATGACGCCGTGTACAAAATTGTGCAGGAACCGCTGGAGTCGGTGGTGCAAAGCCTGTGGGGCATTCTGCTGCTGATGTTTGTCGCCCAGCTGTTCTGGGTAATTGGCATCCACGGAAATCAGATGGTTAAACCGATCCGTGAACCGCTGCTGTTGGGGGCGATCCTCGTCAATATGAACGCCTTTGAGCAGGGGATCGAGGCACCGAATATCATCACCATGCCATTCTGGGATGTCTATATGAGCATCGGCGGTTCCGGGCTGACCATTGGCCTGCTGACGGCGGTGATGCTGGCAACCAAACGCAAAGAGATGCGCGAGATTGCCAAACTCTCCTTCGGGCCCGGCCTGTTCAACATCAATGAGCCGGTGATCTTCGGGATGCCGATCATGCTGAATCCGATCCTCGCCATTCCGTTCATTATCACCCCGCTGATCACCGGCTCGATCGGCTACTTCGCCACGGTCACCGGTTTTGCCGGGAAAGCGGTGGTGATGGTGCCCTGGACCACGCCGCCGATCATTAATGCCTGGCTCTCCACGGCCGGATCGATGGGGGCGGTGGTGACGCAAATTGTCTGCATCCTGGTTTCTATTCTGATCTATCTGCCGTTCGTCAAAATTGCCGCACGCCGTGCGGAAGCCGCTGACGCGAAAGCGTTACAGCCTGAACCCGCGAAAAATTAAGGAGTTATGATGAGTACCTTTAACGTCACCATCCCGGACGATTTTATCCTCGGTGCTGCCGCGTCGGCGTGGCAGACCGAAGGCTGGAGCGGCAAAAAACCGGGCCAGGACTCCTATCTTGATGCCTGGTATCAGCACGATCGCCACGTCTGGCATAACGGTTTCGGGCCGGCGGTCGCTACCGATTTTATTAACCGCTACAAAGAAGATGTGGCGCTGATGAAAGCCTCGGGCCTGACGCACTACCGCACCTCGATTAACTGGGCGCGCTTTCTGACGGATTATGAAAATGCGGTAGTGGATGAAGAGTACGCGGCTTACTACGACAGCCTGATCGATGAACTGCTGGCCAATGATATTCAGCCGATGCTGTGCCTGGAACATTACGAACTGCCCGCAGCCCTGCTGGAACAGTACGGTGGCTGGGGATCGAAACAGGTGGTGGCGATGTTCGTCCGCTATGCGGAGCAGGTGTTTGCCCGTTACGCCCATAAGGTTACGCGCTGGTTTACCTTTAACGAGCCGATTGTGGTGCAGACCCGGGTTTATCTGGATGCGCTGCGCTGGCCGTACGAGCAGAACACCGATAAATGGATGCAGTGGAACCATCATAAAAACCTCGCCACGGCGAAAGTGGTGCAGCTGTTCCGTGAGAAAGGTTATCAGGGGAGCGTCGGCACCATCCTTAACCCGGAAGTGACCTACCCGCGTTCCAGCGCCGCGCACGATGTCAGGGCGGCCGAGATTTACGATCTGTTCTACAACCGCGTGTTCCTTGACCCGGCGATCAAGGGCGAATACCCGGCAGAGCTGATAGCGCTGCTGGCAAAACATCACGTTAACTGGGAGTACGATGCGCAGGAGCTGGCGATTATTCACGCCAATCGCGTCGACGAAGTGGGGATTAACCTCTATTACCCGCATCGCGTTAAAGCGCCGTCGCGGGCCTGGCATGCGGAAACGCCGTTCCATCCGGCCTGTTACTACGAGCATTTTGAGCTGCCGGGACGGCGGATGAATACCTCTCGTGGCTGGGAAATTCAGCCCGCTATCGTCTGGGATATGGCGGTACGCATGAAAAATGATTACGACAATTTCCCGTGGTTTGTCGCAGAAAATGGTATGGGCATTGAGAACGAAGCGCGCTTTAAAAACGCCGATGGCGAAATCCAGGACGACTATCGCATCGCCTTTATCACCGAACACCTCTACCAGGCGCTTCGCGCCAGGGACGCAGGCATGAACTGCCAGGGCTATATGCTGTGGGCCTTTACCGACAACGTCTCGCCGATGAATGCGTTTAAAAACCGTTACGGACTGATTGAAATCGACCTGGAAAATCAGCGTCAGCGCCGGATGAAAAAGTCCGCCCGCTGGTATCAGCAGGTCAGTGAACAACGCCAGCTTTCTGTCACGCTGGATGATGAAGCCAAATAAGGAGCAACTGATGCAACGTATCGTACTGGCCTGCGCAGCAGGCATGTCCACCTCAATGGTGGTGACACGCATGGAAAAAGAAGCGGCCGCACGCGGGCTGGAGTACCAAATCTATGCCATCCCGGAACAGAACCTGCGCGATGAGCTGGAAAACTACCCCGGCGAAGTGGCCGTGGTTCTGCTGGGGCCACAGGTGCGTTTCAAGCTGGAAGAGAACCGCAAGCTGACCGACAGCCATCAGATCCCGATTGCGGTGATTGATTCGGTGGCTTACGGTACCCTTAACGGCGCAAAAGTACTCGATCAGGCGCTGGCTTTGGTAAACTAGCCGCCATCAATGGTCATAATGGTTTAAAAGGTGAGGATCCGTGGACAAAGGTGCGCCTGCGCAGGACAAAAAGCAGTATCAGGAAATCGGGCACGATCTGCGTCAGCAAATCATCGAGGGCCACTATCCCGTGGGATCGCGCCTGCCGCCGGAGCGTCAGATCGCTGAGACCTGGGGCGTCAGCCGCACCATTGTCCGCGAAGCGTTACTGATGCTGGAACTGGAGGGGACGGTGGATATCCGCCAGAGCTCCGGCGTGTATGTGATGCGTATCCCTTCGGAAAGCAGCGATGAAGAGGAAGCGTTCTTTCGCAGCGATGTTGGCCCGTTTGAAATGCTGCAGGCGCGTCAGCTGCTGGAGAGCAATATCGCTGCTTTTGCTGCGAAAATGGCCACCAAGGCAGATATTGAGAATCTGAAACGTATTCTGGAGCAGGAACAGCGCGCCATCGCGCTTGACGATAAAAGTCAGGACAATGACAAGGTGTTTCATCTGCTGCTGGCCGGCGCCACACAAAACCAGATGCTGCTGGATACCGTTAACAGCATCTGGCGTCATCATGAAAGCAGCCCGCTGTGGCAGCAGTTACGCAGCCATATTGAAACCCGCAGCTACCGCCTGAAGTGGCTGGGCGATCATCAGACCATCCTCGCGGCTTTGCGGCGGCGGGATGTGATGGGATCCTGGCAGGCGATGTGGCAGCATCTGGAAAATGTGAAACACAGCCTGCTGGAGCTGTCGGACGCCGATGCCCCGGACTTTGATGGTTATCTGTTTGAATCTGTTCCGATTTTTCAGGGTAAGCTGGTGTGAGTTCACTGCGTATAGTGCCGCTGAACGCCGTGCCTGAACTGCGGGACACCCTCGCTGACTGGCTGTGGCGGGCGTTTGGCACTGAAAACAGCCGTGACTTTTTTGCCAGCATTCTCGACAGCAGCCTGAGTGGGGCCGATCTGCCGCTGACCTTTGTGGCGCTGGACGGCGACCGTCCGGTGGGTACCGTCGGGCTGTGGCGCTGCGACCTGATCAGCCGTCAGGATCTGTTCCCCTGGCTGGCGGCGCTGTATGTGGATGAGCATTATCGCGGGCGGGGGGTAAGCGGGCAGCTTCAGCAGACGGTGATCGACTGCTGCCGTCAGCGGGGCGATCGCCATCTCTATCTCTATTCCGCCTGTGCGGATTATTACGAACGTTTTGGCTGGGCGTACATCGGCGATGCGCTGGATTATCCGGCAACCGCGGTACGGTTGTACCACAAAGCGCTGCAATAACATCGGTTCGGGCATACCTGCCCGGCCTCCTGTTTTGTCAGTCAGTGGCGCAGGCCTGACCGCAATGCTTGCCCTCAGTAAGGGACGACCGCATTACGGTCGCCGTTCCGGCGAAAGAACGCGATGCAGGCCCGGTCTGTCGTCAGCACGCCACGGTTACGGCGGTGCCCCCACCGAATGACGGCGCACCAGTGTCGGGCTGAACAGATTGGTGATCTCCGGCAGGGGCTGCCCGTGAGCCAGCGCCAGCGCCAGTTCGGCCGCCTGCTGGGCCATCGTCACGATAGGGTAACGCACGGTTGTCAGACGCGGGCGCACATAGCGTGAAACCAGCACATCATCGAAGCCGATCAGCGACATCTCCTCCGGCACGCGTACGCCGTTATCACTCAGCACGGCCAGCGCCCCGGCGGCCATCGAATCGTTATAGCAGGCTACGGCGCTAAAGGTTTTTCCCTGGCCAAGCAGTTCGGTCATCGCCTGCTCACCGCCCACTTCATCCGGCTCACCAAAAGCCACCAGCCGATCGTTACACGGCAGGTTGTGCTCCTTCAGCGCATCGTAGTAGCCCTGCAGGCGGTCGGTGGCATCAGAGATGGAGTGGGTGGAACAAATATAGGCAATGTTAGTGTGGCCCTGCTGGATCAGATAGCGGGTCGCCAGCCAGGCACCATAGCGATCGTCCAGCGCAATGCAGCGGGTTTCAAAGCCCGGCAGCACGCGGTTGAGCAGCACCATTCCGGGGATCTGCTTCATCAGCGGCATCAGCTCCGCGTCGGGAACCTGCTTGGCATGAACGACCAGGGCCGCGCAGCGATGGCGCATCAGCTGTTCAATCGCCTGACGTTCTTTTTGTTCATTATGGTAACCGTTACCAATCAGTAAAAAGTTGCCGGTTTCCCAGGCGACGGAATCCACCGCTTTGACCATTGCGCCAAAAAAAGGGTCAGAAACGTCCCCGACCACCAGCCCGATGGTTTCGGTCGACTGCTGCGCCAGCGCGCGTGCATTGGCGTTGGGGTGGTACTGCAATGACTCCATTGCCGTGGTCACTGCCAGACGTGAGGCTTCACTGGCTTTAGGGGAGTGGTTAATGACACGGGACACGGTCGCCACCGAAACACCCGCGAGCCTGGCAACATCCTTTATGGTAGCCATGAGTTAAATGCCTTCCTGGGTAAGCGTTTACATTGCTATTAGTGTTGCGGAAAGCGCCAGTGACTGCAAGCCTGTGGAGTGATGCAGAATGTCGCAGACATCGCAAAGCCAGACGATAAAACGGCCTGTGCCGCTGCCCAATGAAAAATGATATTCTGCTTTTCCAGAAAACCTCCTGTTTAACGGATCCTGCAATGACGAAGATTAACGTGCCACATCTTGCCCACTGGGGTGCTTTTCGCGCCGTGGTTGAAAACGGAAAATTGCTCCGCTGTGAGCCCTTCTTCGCTGACCAGGATCCATCCCCGATGCTCAACAGCATCCCCGAACTGGTTTACTCGGATAAGCGTATCCGCAGGCCAATGGTTCGCCGTTCATGGCTGGCCTCACGCGAGAACAGTGACCGTACCCTGCGCGGCCGCGAAGAGTTTGTGGAAGTGGACTGGGATACCGCACTGGACCTGGTGGCAGAGGAAAATCGACGGGTGCGCGATCGTTACGGTGCCAGCGCTATTTTCAACGGCTCTTACGGCTGGTCCTCGGCCGGGCGCGTCAACCACGCCCGCACGCTGGTACGCCGTTTTTACAACCTGGGCGGCGGCGGTATTGATCAGCAGGGGAATTACAGCTGGGGGGCTGCGCAGTTCTTTCTGCCGTATGTGATTGGCACCTATATGCCGCTTACCGGACGGGTCACTGACTGGCCAGGCGTGATTGAACACTGCGAGATTTTTATCGCATTCGGCGGGCTGGCGCTGAAAAACAGCCAGGTGGCTTCCGGTGGGGCAGGGGAACACAGCCTGAAGCCAGCGCTGTTAAAGCTGGCCGCGAAAGGCACGCCGGTGGTGAATATCAGCCCGATGCGTGATGACTGTCCGGCCTTTGCCAATGCAGAGTGGATCCCCATTCGTCCTAATACGGATGTGGCGCTGATGCTGGCGCTGGGCCATGAAATAGAGCGTCTCGGGGCCGTGGATGAAACCTTCCTGCAGTCACACTGTGTGGGGTATCCGCAACTGCGTGCTTACCTGCTGGGCGAGAGCGATGGCCAGGCGAAAACGCCGCAGTGGGCCAGTGAGATCACCGGTATTCCGGCGGCGCGCATTGCTCTGCTGGCCAGACAGCTGTGTGGCAAGCGCAGCTTTATCACCTGTTCCTATTCCGTGCAGCGCGCCCATCGCGGCGAGCAGCCGTACTGGATGATGATTGCCCTCTCTTCCATGCTGGGTCAGCCGGGTCTGCCAGGGGCCGGATTCTCTTTCGGCCACGGCTCAATGAACAGTGTGGGCAATCCCCGTACGGAGGGGCCTTCACCGCTGATGTCGACCGGGTTTAATCCGATCGCTGACCAGGCGATCCCGGTGGCGCGCATCAGCGATATGCTGCTCAACCCCGGCGCGGAATATACCTTCCAGGGGCAGACGCACACTTACCCGGATATCCATCTGGTGCACTGGGCGGGGGGCAATCCCTTCCATCATCATCAGCAGCTTAATCGTCTGGTCGAGGGCTGGCAGCGCCCGGATACGGTGATAGTCCAGGACATCGTCTGGACGCCAGCGGCACAGATGGCAGACATTGTCCTGCCGGTCACCACCTCGCTGGAGCGCAATGATATTGGCGGCTCGTCCAAAGACCGCTTTGTGCTGGCGATGCATCAGGCCATCAAACCACAGCATCAGGCGCGCAACGATTTTGATATTTTTGCCGATCTCGCCGAGCGTCTGGGCTATCGCGATACCTTTACCGAAAACCGCAATGAGCGCCAGTGGATTGAGCATCTCTACCAGCAGTGCGCGGTGGCCCATCGGAGCAAAGGCATTGATTTCCCTTCGTTTGACGATTTCTGGCAGACGGGGCATGTCGAGATCCCGGCCCCGGAGAAAGACTGGGTGTTTATGGAGGCGTTCCGCCAGGATCCGGTTGCCCACCCGATTAAAACCGCCAGCGGTAAAATTGAGCTCTTCTCTGAAACCATTGCCGGTTACCAGCTTGCCGACTTTGGCCCTCACCCGGAGTGGCAGCCGCCGCAGGAGTGGCTGGGTGCGCCGCTGGGTGAACGTTTCCCGCTGCATATGATCTCCATTCAGCCTCACGACCGTCTGCACAGCCAGATGGATGCGACGCCATCGGTCCAGGCGAACAAAACCGCCGGACGTGAAACGCTGTTAATGCACCCGCAGGATGCCGCAGCACGCGGCATTAGCGACGGAGATGTCATCGAAGTCAGCAACGATCGCGGCACCATGCAGGCAGGCGTGCGTCTCAGCGAGGGGATCACCCCGCAGGTCGTGCTGATCGCTACCGGCGCCTGGTTCGATCCGGGCTTTGGCCAGGCCTGGAAACCTTACGATCGCGCGGGGAACCCGAACGTACTGACGCTGGACATTGGTACGTCGTCGCTGACTCAGGGGCCGAACGCCATGAGCTGTCTGGTGGAGATCAGAAAAGCGGACCTTGATGCCTGAAGCGGGGGGATACATTGCAAAAAACCCTACAAATCACATAGCTGGTTACATTTTGCGGGTAACTGTTGCGATTGGTGTGTAGCGGCGTATCGCCCAGGATTGCTACAGTTCAAGTCCCAGAGGTATTGATGGGTGAACATCAAAAAGTTTTTATCGCTTTGTTTCACCAACCTGCGCAGATGCGCAGGTTTTTTTTGCCTGTAATTCAGCGAAAGTTGTTTAACTAACTGATTTAAAGGTTTTAATTTTTATCATTAACCGCCGCCGTTGCGGTGCGACCACTCACGATCTGAAACACAGTTTCCCTGTCATCCCCGCAACATTTTTTGTATAACTGCCAGCAAGTTATCCTCCAGCCTGTTCCGGAACCCACATGCCCCCGTTAAAAAAATTCCTGGCAAAGTCTCAGCCAGCTCCGACGTTCAACCCCGTGCGTTTCAGGCTTGTCTGCCTGGGTGTGGTGGTCTGCCTGGTGGTATTGCTGGCCAGGGTCGCTGATTTGCAGCTGATTAACCATCCGATGCTGGAAAAGCAGGCCGATGAACGTTCGCTGCGGACCGTAACGCTGCCGACTAACCGGGGCACGCTGTTGGATCGTAACGGGGAAGCCCTGGCCCTCAGCGTTCCGTCGCGTGATGTGATTGCCGATCCGCAGCGCGTACTGCAGGCACACCCGGACTTTACCAGCGCGAAATGGCAGTACCTGGCTAACGCCCTGGAGCAACGACCGGAGCAGCTGGCGGCGCAGATTAATGCTAACCCCAACCGCCGGTTTCTCTATCTCGGGCGCAAGGTTGAGTTAGGCATTGCAAAGGATATCGTCAAACTGCATCTGACCGGCATCAGCACCGTGTATAACGACAGCCGTTTCTATCCGATGAGCGAAGCGACTGCCCCGCTGCTCGGTATTGTGGGGGCGGACAACAGTGGGCTGACCGGGCTGGAAAAAGGGTTCGATAAACTGCTTCAGGGCACGCCGGGGATGGAGAAATATCGTCAGGATGCCAGCGGCAACATTGTCGCGATGATCAACTATGAGCCCCCGCAGCAGCCGCCGACGGTGCAGCTCAGTATTGATAAATTCGATCAGTACACCATGTACAGCAAGCTGCGCGATGGCGTGCTGCTTAACAAGGCGGATTCAGGGGCGGCAGTGCTGGTCAGGATCGACACCGGCGAAATTCTGGGGATGGCCTCCTATCCCTCGTTCAATCCCAACAACTTTGTTGATGTCTCACCGGCGCAGATGCGTAATACCGCCATTAATGACAGCTTCGAGCCCGGTTCTACCGTCAAGCCGCTGGTGGTGATGGAAGGGCTGGCGCGTAAGCTGGTTCGTCCCGATTCGGTGCTGGATACCACCCCTTATCGCGTCAACGGCCACCTGATCCGCGATGTGGGCCACTGGCCGCGTCTGACCATGACCGGCATCCTGCAGAAATCCAGTGATATCGGTGTTTCCCATATTGCACTGGCGATGCCTGCTGAAGTGCTGGTGAACACCTATCATGCCTTCGGTCTGGGGAAACCTACCGGCCTGGGGCTGACCGGTGAAAGCGTGGGCTACTTCCCGCTGCACCGTGAACGCTGGGCGGATATTGAACGTGCTACTTTCTCCTTTGGCTATGGTCTGCGCGTGACGCCGCTGCAGATTGCCCGTGAATATGCCACGCTGGGCTCTTTTGGCATCTACCGGCCGCTGTCGATTACTAAAGTTACCCCGCCGGTATCGGGCCGACGCGTGGCGGATGAAGAGACCGTGCGCGAAGTGGTACATATGATGGAAAGTGATGCGTTACCCGGCGGTAGCGGGGTGCGTGCCGCTGTGCCGGGCTATCGACTGGCGATCAAAACCGGTACGGCAGAAAAAATGGGCGACAGCGGAAAATATGATGGTGGCTATATCAACTACACCGCTGGCGTGGCGCCAGCCAGTAATCCGCAGGTGGCGCTGGTGGTTATGATTAACCATCCGACGGCGGGCGATCACTTTGGTGGTTCGGTAGCGGCGCCGGTCTTTGGCAATATTATCGGCCCGGTACTGAAGCATATGAATATTGCGCCGGATGCGATTTATCATCCCGGCTGATACATCGGCTTCTGACGCTAACCCACGCTAATGCGTGGGTTTTTTTATCCCCGCTCGCGCTCTTTCCTGCCTATTTGTTACAGCGGTGAAATTCGCTGACAACTTTTCCTTACCACATACACTAATCGCCAAAAGACACCGCTGCCAACGCGCTACTGTGATGCCACCACGGTGCGGTACGCATTCCATTGCATCGTGTCAGCCCCCTGAGGTGTTGGTAGCGCTGCAGGGGGCGTTTTTCACCTTCAGGAACCGACGATGATGCCGAAACTTAAAGACAGGACGCCAAAAACGGGCGGCCGTTCAGCGGCTTTTCAGCTACGCATTCACCCTGAACTCCATGACCAGTTGAGAATGCTGACGGACAATGAAAATGTGACGCTTGCCTGCTGGCTGAAAGAGCTGGCACGACGCGAACTCAGGAGGAGAGGAATCGAACCACAGGGCTAGCCGGAGCAGTTATCTCGGGAGTAACAGGGCGGCATCCGTCGACGCAAGCAGGCACGACTGATTGACTCGTCGCGTTTCGATAGAAACCCTAGCAGAAACTTAATAAAGCCAGATTTTTGTTCCTTCTGTAATGCTTTTCTTTAATGAGAGTAATCACTCTCGTTATTAATTTAACGCTATCTAATTGAGATTTTACCATGCGCTTAAGGATCCTTTCCGCGAGTTTAGTTTTGGTGCTGTCTGCCTGTGACCAGACAACGGCACCCTCCGGCGATGTGCCGGTTAATGTGGGGGTCAGCACGCTGAAAAGCGAAGCCGTGACCCTGTTCACGCAGTTGCCTGGCCGGACCACCGCGGTGCGTACGGCAGAAGTGCGCCCTCAGGTCAGCGGTATTGTGCTGAAACGTCTGTTTAACGAGGGGAGTGAAGTGAAAGCCGGACAACCCCTCTATCAGATCGACCCGGCGAGCTATCAGGCGACTTACGACAAAGCCATGGCTACCCTGATTAACGCGGATAAAGTCGCAGCACGCTACAAACCTCTGGCTGCCGCCCGCGCTATCAGTCAGCAGGTTTACGATGATGCCGTGGCAACGGCACGTGAAGCGAAAGCCGATGTAGAAACAGCGCGGGTCAATCTGAACTACACCCATGTCCGGGCGCCAATTACCGGGCATATCGGTCGCTCCCTCTCCACGGAGGGGGCGCTGGTGACTGACGGCCAGAGCAGTTACATGAGCCTGATCCAGCAGCTTGACCCGATCTATGTTGATGTCAGCGAGTCGTCGCTCGATCTGTTGGCGCAGCGGCACGCGCTGGCAAACGGGCAGATGAAAAAAGCCGGAGACAATGCGGCGGCAGTGACATTGACGCTGGAAGATGGTTCCCACTATCCGCTGGAGGGGCGTCTGGAGTTCTCTGAAGTGACTGTGGATGAAAGCACCGGCAGCGTCATTATGCGCGCAGCCTTCCCCAATCCGCAGCGTGAGCTGCTGCCGGGGATGTTTGTGCACGCCAGCTTCCCGCAGGGCGTGGCGGAGCAGGGCATTCTGGTGCCACAGGAGTCGATTATGCACGACACCAAAGGCCGGCCTTATGTCTATCTGGTGGATGCGGATAACCGTATCAAAGAGCAGCAGATTGTCACCGGCCAGATGCTGGGCAACAAATGGCTGGTGAATACGGGGCTGAAGTCGGGCGACAGGGTCGTGGTCAACGGCCTGCAGAACGTTCATCCGGGCTCGCGGGTTTCAACCAGCGCCAGTGAGCGTCAGAGGCCGGATGCATTAAAGGTGAATCTGACCACCTCCGACCCGTCGGCACAGTGAGTTAAGGAAACGTGGATGTCTACATTTTTTATTGAACGCCCTATTTTCGCCTGGGTCATTGCGATAGTGGTGATGCTGGTCGGGGGACTGTCGATTCTCAACCTGCCCGTAAACCAGTATCCGAACATTGCTCCTCCGGCCATTTCGGTCCAGGTTGCCTACCCAGGGGCCAGCGCGGAAACCACGCAGAATACCGTCGTACAGGTCATTGAACAGCAGCTGAACGGGCTGGATAACCTGCGCTATATCGAATCGCAAAGTAACAGCGACGGCAGTGCCACCATTATTGTCACCTTTAACCAGGGGGCCGATCCGGATATCGCCCAGGTTCAGGTGCAGAACAAAGTCTCGCTGGCGGAGTCGCAGCTGCCGACTGAAGTGGTTAATCAGGGGATTAATATCCGTAAGTACCAGTCCAACTTTATGCTGGTTGTCGCGCTGACATCGAATAATCCTAATCTGAGCAACGGCGACCTTGCTGACCTGATGGTGTCAAAACTCCAGGATCCGATTGCGCGCAGTAACGGCGTGGGTGACTTTATGGTGATGGGGGCTGAGTACGGGATGCGCATCTGGCTGGATCCGGCAAAACTGTATCAATATCAGCTGGTTCCCAGCGATATTACCACTGCCATCAGCCAGCAGAACGTGCAGGTTTCCAGCGGTAAGCTGGCGGGCTTACCGACGGTAAGTGGTGCCCGGTTCAGCGCCACCGTGGTAGGCAAAACGCGTTTGCAGTCGGTGGCGCAGTTTAAAAATATCCTGCTGAAAGTGAACCCTGATGGTTCCCAGGTACGCCTGCGGGATGTGGGCGGCGTCGATCTGGGGCCGCAGGATTACAGCATCTCCGCAACGTACAACGGTGTGCCTTCGGTGGGGATTGCGCTTCGCCTCGCCAGTGGGGGTAACGTGCTGGATGCGATCGACAACGTGCGCAAAACCGTCAATGATATCAAGCCCTACCTGCCAGAAGGGGTCAAAGTTGAGTTCCCCTATGACACTTCACCGGTGGTCAGTGCGTCGATTAAAGAGGTGGTAAAAACGCTGATTGAGGCGATCGCCCTGGTATTCCTTGTCATGCTGCTGTTTTTACAAAATCTGCGGGCGACGCTGATCACCACCATGGTGGTGCCGGTCGTCCTGCTGGGCACCTTCGGTATCCTCGCGGCCTGTGGTTACACCATTAACATTCTGACGATGTTCGGTATGGTGCTGGCCATCGGTCTGCTGGTGGATGACGCGATTGTGGTAGTGGAAAACGTCGAGCGTGTCATGCACGGAGAGGGACTCGATCCGAAAGCAGCGACCATAAAATCCATGCAGCAGATCCAGGGGGCTCTGCTGGGTATTGCCCTTGTCCTGTCGGCAGTACTGCTGCCGATGGCCTTCTTTAGCGGTTCGACCGGCGTCATCTATCGCCAGTTCTCGATCACTATCGTTTCCGCGATGGCACTGTCCGTGCTGATGGCGATGATCTTTACGCCAGCACTGTGTGCCACCTTACTGAAAGCCAGTTCCGCCGAGCAAAAAAACACCGGGATGGCTGGCTGGTTCAACCGTAAATTTGATGCCGGCACGCTGCGTTACACCCACAGCGTCGGGGCCGTGATCGCCAAACGTCATCTGTTTCTGCTGATCTATCTGGGGATCGTCGTGGCCACGGGGTATCTGTTCACGCGCGTGCCCACCTCCTTCCTGCCGGATGAAGATCAGGGAGTGATGATGATGCAGGTAACGCTGCCGGCGAATGCTTCCAGCGAACGGACGCAGGAGGTGCTGAATAACATCGGCAGCTGGTTGCTGAAAAATGAACCGGAAGTGGGCTCCGTATTTTCACCGAACGGATTCAGTTTTGCCGGGCGTGGGGAAAATACCGCCATGTCCTTTGTTCTGCTTAAACCCTGGGATCAGCGTAACAGCAATCAGACCGTGGCCAAACTGGCGCAGCGCACTATGGCGCATTTTGCTTCGCTGAAGGACGCCAAAGTGTTTGCCCTGGTACCGCCCGCGGTCATGGAGCTGGGTAATGCCACCGGCTTTGACTTCTTCCTGCAGGACGTGAATAACCAGGGCCACGCGGCGCTGATGGCGGCGCGTAATCAGTTCCTGGCAATGGCGGCAAAAGATAAACGTCTGTTCGCGACCCGACCTAACGGGATGGAAGATGAACCACAGTACCATCTTATTATCGACGATGAACGCGCAAGGGCGTTGGGACTGAACCTGGCCGATATCAACGATACGCTCTCCACCGCCTGGGGTTCCAACTATGTGAATCAGTTCATTTACGGCGGTCGCGTGAAGAAGGTCTATGTGCAGGGGAATGCGGGTTCGCGCGTCACCCCGGAGGATTTGGATAAGTGGTACTTCCGCAACGCCAGCGGTGACATGGTGCAGTACTCAGCCTTTGGCAGCGGTAAATGGGAGTACGGCTCGCCACGCTATGAACGCTTTAATGGCGTATCGGCAGTGGAAATTATGGGATCCCCTGCGCCCGGCTACAGCTCCGGTGAGGCGGTCAAGGCGGTCAATGAGATCGCCGCCAGACTGCCTAAAGGCTTTAGCGTGCAGTGGCACGGCCTGTCCTATGAGGAGCAGATGTCGGGTTCGCAAACGCCTGCGTTGTATACGCTCTCTATCCTGATGGTCTTCCTCTGCCTGGCCGCGCTGTATGAGAGCTGGTCGATCCCGTTCTCGGTGCTGATGGTCGTACCGATGGGCGTGCTGGGGACCATCCTGGCCGTGCTGCTGCGCGGGCTGGAAAATGATGTCTTCTTCCAGGTGGGGTTACTGACCACCGTCGGACTGGCGGCCAAGAACGCCATTCTGATTGTTGAGTTCGCCAAGGATCTGCATGAGAACGAAGGCAAAGGACTGGTAGAGGCGGCAATGGAGGCAGCCAGACTGCGTATCCGGCCGATTATCATGACATCGATGGCCTTTGTGCTCGGCGTCATGCCGCTCACCATCTCACATGGGGCCGGTGCCGGTAGCCAGCACTCCATCGGGACGGCCGTGGTAGGCGGGATGATCACGGCCACCTTCCTCGCCATCTTCTTTGTTCCGATGTTTTACGTTGTGGTCGCACAGCGTTTTGCCGGTAAAAGAAAATCAAAAACTGAGGTTGAAGAACATGATGCGTAATGCTTTTTCTCTGGGCATGTTGCCTCTGGCGATAATACTGGCAGGCTGTACGATGGAGCCGGACTATCAGCGCCCGGCACTGCCGGTGGCAGGACATTACGACAGTCAGAATAAAACAGGAGGGGCCGGGAACGGCGCGGATATCCGCTGGCAGAACTTCTTTACCGATCCGGTGATGCACCGGCTGATTGCCAGCGCGCTGGCCAATAACCGCGATCTGCGCGTCGCCGCACTGAACGTTGAAGTGGCGCGTTCACAGGTGCAGATCGACCGCGCTGCGCTGATGCCGTCTGTTGCCTTTAGCGGTGGTGATGACGTGACACATCTGCCGGGGAACCTTTACAGCACACAAAACAGCGGATCGGTCACCTACCGGCAGATGAACACCAGCCTTGGGGTGACGGCCTGGGAGCTGGACTTCTTTGGCCGGCTGCGCAGTCTGCGCGATCAGGCACTGGAAGCCTGGCTGGCCAGTGCGGCCACGCAGCGGGCTACGCAGATCAGCCTCATTGCGGAAGTGGCATCGGGCTATCTTACGCTCTGCGCGGATAATGAATTGCTGAAGCTGGCGCAGGATACGGCACAAAGTCAGCAGGACTCCTATAACCTGACCAAACGCAGCTATGACGGCGGCGTGGCCAGCGAGCAGGATCTGGTACAGGCCGAAACCTCGGTTCGTACCGCACAGGCCGACATCGCCCGCTACAGTCGTCAGGTGCGACAGGACGTTAACGCCCTGAAACTGCTGGTGGGCACTGAACTTCCGCCGGATCTGATGGCGGGTGCACATTTGCAAAAAGCGTGGCACTTCCCGGCGACGCCAGCCGGGTTACCGTCCGATCTGCTGACGCGTCGCCCGGATATCATCGCCGCAGAGCATACGCTGAAATCCGCCAATGCCAACATTGGGGCGGCCCGTGCCGCCTTCTTCCCCAGCATCTCGCTCACCGCAGCAGGGGGCTCCACTTCCAGTACCTTCAGCCATCTGCTTTCCGGCGGGACGGCGGCCTGGTCTTTTGGCCCGAGTATCAATCTGCCGATCTTTGACGGCGGGGTGAATATGGCCAATCTGGATATCGCTAAACTGCAAAAACGCATTGAAATTGCAGACTATGAAAAAACCATCCAGACGGCGTTTAAAGAAGTGGGTGACGCGCTGGCAGGGCAGGAAACCTACCAGGATGAATTGCGAGCGCGCCAGCTGGATGAAGCGGCAAATCTGCATAATTACAGTTTTGCTGACGTGCGCTACCGTGAAGGTGTGGACAACTATCTCAACGTGCTGGTGGCGCAGCGCTCACTGTATGCCTCTCAGCAGTCGCTGATCACCACGCATCTTGGGCAGCTCAACCAGCAGATTACGCTGTATAAGGCGCTGGGAGGTGGCTGGAAATCGTGATGAAAACAGAGTGAATATTGCAGTTCTTACGAAACGCTTACGCTCTGAGTATAGAATTTCTGCAGACAACTGGATGATAATGGGAATTACTATCAACAACGTGTGATGGTCTTGCTGTTCGGGACTACCTGAACGGTGATGAATCCCGATCGCGCCGGCAATGCCGGCGCATTTATCTTTTTTCTGCAGCCTGAAGATCTTAACGCCATGACCGCGAACCTCCCGAAGACGTCTCACTCCCGGCGAATCCTGTTTCTCTGCCTGATTATACTACTGATGGCTGCCGGGCTGATCTGGCGTTTCTGGCCGCAGGCTCCTTCCGCTGCGGGAACGCCCGGCGGAATGCGGGGGCCTGGCGGGGCGGGGCAGAGGGGGGTAATGACCACGCCAGTACATACCGGTACGGTGGGGCTGGCCGATGTGCCGGTTTATCTCAATGCACTGGGAACGGTGATCCCAAATGCCACGGTGACGGTCACCAGCCGGGTTGATGGTCAGTTAACGCACGTTTACTTCAAAGAGGGGCAGAAAGTGGCGGCGGGGCAGCTACTGGCCCAGATCGACCCGCGCAGCTATCAGGCGACACTGGCGCAGTATGAGGGCGAGCTCAACCAGAATCTGGCGCTACTAAAAAGCGCACAGCTGACGCTTTCGCGCTACCAGAAACTCTATTCGCAGGATTCGCTGGCACGTCAGGATCTCGATACGCAGACCGCCACCGTCGGTCAGTACAGCGGGGCGGTAGCCGCGGATCGGGCGCAGATTGACGCAGCGAAACTCAATATCGAATATGCGCGTATTACCGCCCCCATCAGCGGGCGTGTGGGTCTGCGCCTGGTGGATGCCGGTAATATGGTACAGAGCAGTTCAACCACCGGGCTGGTGACCATTACCCAGACGCAGCCTGCGGCGGTAACCTTTAGCGTGCCACAGAGCAATATCCCCTCACTGCTGGCCGCGCTTCACCATGACCAGATGCTGCCTGCCACCGCTTTTGACCAGCAGGGCAGCAGCGTACTGGCGCAGGGCGAAGTACAGTTTATCAGTAACCAGATCGACACCAGCACCGGTTCGGTGGCGCTGAAAGCACTGTTTACGAACCGGGATGAGGCACTGTATCCGAATCAGTTTGTGAACCTGCGCCTGCAAACCGGCACCCTGAAACAGGTTACGGTGATCCCCGGCCAGGCCCTGCAATTGAGCAGTGATGGCAGCTTTGTCTATGTGGTGAATAAAGACAATACGGTGAAGCGGAAAGCTGTCACCACCGGCCCGGTCTTTGGCAGCGAGCGACAGGCAATCCTTAAGGGTGTCAGTGCAGGTGAACGGGTGGTGACGGAAGGGATCGATCGCCTTACCGATGGCAGCAAAGTCACCGTGGTGACGGCGGAAGAGACGGCCGCCGCTATCGCCGGTAAGAACGTGCCATGAATCTGTCGCGCATTTTCATCGAACGCCCGGTGGCCACGATTCTGCTAATGATGGGGATGCTGATTTCCGGTATTTTTGCCTACCGCACGCTTCCCACCTCGGCGCTGCCGCAGGTGGATTACCCGACGATTCAGGTGACCACGCTCTACCCCGGAGCCAGTCCGGACGTCATGGCCTCCTCGGTGACGGCGCCGCTGGAACGCCAGCTCGGACAGATGTCGGGTCTGAGCCAGATGTCCTCCAGCAGCGCCAGCGGATCGTCAGTGATCTCGCTGAAGTTCTCACTCGACCTGTCGCTTGATGTGGCGGAACAGGAAGTGCAGGCCGCGATCAACGCCGCCGACAGCCTGCTGCCCGACGACCTGCCTAATCCGCCGACCTATAAAAAGGTCAACCCGGCAGACAGTGCCGTGATCACGCTGGCCGCCAGCTCGGATACGCTGCCCCTGACCCGCGTTCAGGATCTGGTCAACACCCGTATTGCCCTGAAGCTGTCGCAGATTTCCGGTGTCGGTATGGTCACCCTGGCGGGTGGACATCAGCCCGCTATCCGCATACAGATGGACCCGAAAGCGCTGGCGGCACACGGGCTGACCCTGGAAGACGTCAATACGCTGGTCAGTAACAGCAACGTTAACGGTTCGAAGGGCGGATTTGACGGTCAGTATCATTCGGTAAGCATTGATGCCAACGATCAGCTGCGCTCTGCGGCGGAATACGGCAATCTGATCCTCACCTGGAAAAACGGCGCAGCGCTGCGCCTGCGCGACCTGGCGCACATCGAAGAAGCCGCAGAAAATACCTGGCAGTCGGCGTGGGCTGACAACCAGCCGGCGATTATTATCAGCGTGCAGCGCCAGCCGGGGGCGAACGTTATTACGGTGGTGGACAGCATTAAAGCACAGCTGCCGACGTTACAGGCGCCCCTCCCGGACGGTGTCAGGGTGACTATTCTCTCTGACCGCACCCAGACCATCCGTGCCTCCATCAGCGATGTGCAGTTTGAACTGATGCTGTCAATTGCGCTGGTGGTCATGGTGACCTTCCTGTTCCTGCGCAACGTGGCGGCGACGCTGATCCCCAGCGTCGCCGTGCCGCTGTCGCTGGTCGGTACCTTTGGCGTGATGTACCTGGCCGGTTTCAGCCTGAATAATCTGTCGCTGATGGCCCTGACTGTCGCCACCGGCTTTGTGATTGACGATGCCATTGTGGTGGTGGAGAACATCTCCCGCCGTCTGGAAAGGGGGGAAAGCCCGCTGGAAGCGGCACTGAAAGGCTCGGCGCAGATCGGTTTTACCCTTATTTCACTGACTTTTTCTCTGATAGCGGTGCTGATCCCGCTGCTGTTTATGGGGGATGTGGTCGGGCGGTTGTTCCGCGAATTTGCCATTACGCTGGCAGTGTCGATCCTGGTCTCCCTGCTGGTGTCGCTGACGCTGACGCCGATGCTGTGCGCGACGCTGCTGCGCGCTATTCCTGAAAACCGTCAGACACGCTTCTATCGTCAGGGCGGCAAATTTTTTGACCGGCTGGTGGCCGGGTACGATCGCCTGCTGACTGTGGTTCTCAACCATCAGCGTGTGACCCTGCTGGTCGCGCTGGCCACGCTGCTGCTCACCGGGCTGCTTTATCTGCTGGTGCCGAAAGGTTTCTTTCCGTCCCAGGACACCGGGCTGATCCAGGGGGTGACGGTAGCCTCGCAGGAGGTGTCATTTAAAGAGATGTCGCGACGGCAGCAGCAGCTGGCGGCGATCATTTTAAAAAACCCGGCTGTCGCGAGCCTCTCCTCGACGGTGGGCATTGACGGCAGCAATACCAGCCTCAACAGTGGCCGCCTGCAGATCAACCTCAAACCGTTTGACCAGCGAGATAAACGTGCGGATAGCGTCATTGCACAACTCCGGCAGGCAACTGCGGGCGTGCCGGGCATCGCGCTTTACCTGCAATCCGCACAGGATTTGACGGTGAACGACCAGGTGACGCCGGACCGCTACCCGTTTACGCTGGACGATGCGGACAGCCAGAACCTGGTGACCTGGTCACCGAAACTGGTCAGCGCGCTGCGGCAGCGTCCCGAGTTCAGCTCGGTGGTCAGTAATTTGCAGGATCAGGGGCAGGTGGCTTACGTCGAGCTCAACCGTGATGCCGCCGCACGCTTCGGTATTACGGCACTGGACGTTGACACTGCGCTGTATAACGCCTTCGGCCAGCGTCTGATTTCGACGATATTTACCCAGTCAAATCAGTATCGCGTGGTGCTGGAAGTGGCTCCGGCATTCCAGCAGTCTCCGGCCTCGTTCGATAATATCTGGTTGCAACCCTCAGCCAGCAGCAACACATCGACGTCCACGTCTGACACTTCTTCCAGCAGCAGTGTCAGCGGGTTGGTAAAACTGACGTCAGTGGCGAGTATCCACCTGCGTACCGGTTCGCTGGTGCAGATGCGTCTGAACCAGTTCCCGGCGGTGACGGTGTCGTTCAATCTGAACGCCGGTTATTCACTGGCGCAGGCACAGCAGGCGGTAAGCGACGTCACGACCTCGCTGGCGATGCCGCCGTCGGTGACGCTGCGCTACCAGGGGGAAGCTGCCGCTTTTCAGCGCGCCACCGGAAATACGCTGTGGCTGATCCTCGCCGCGCTACTGACCATGTATGGGGTGCTGGGGATCCTCTACGAGAGCTTTATTCATCCGGTGACCATATTGTCGACGCTGCCTTCGGCAGCGGTGGGGGCTCTGCTGACGTTAATGCTGGCCGATACGGAGTTCAGCCTGATCGCCTTGATCGGGGTGATCCTGCTGATCGGTATTGTCAAAAAGAACGCCATTATGATGATCGACTTTGCGCTGGAGGCAGAGAAAACCCAGCACCTCAGTCCACGGGAGGCGATCCACCAGGCCTGTCTGCTGCGCTTTCGGCCGATCCTGATGACCACCATGGCGGCGCTGCTGGGCGCAATGCCGCTGATGCTGGCCTCCGGCTCGGGGGCTGAACTACGTCAGCCGTTGGGGCTGGTGATCGTGGGCGGTCTGATCTTCAGCCAGGTGCTGACGCTGTTCTCCACGCCGGTGATCTACCTGTGGTTTGACGGACTGTCACAGCGTTCGAAACGCTATCTGCGCCGTCAGGTTGCCCGGGGGCGTGAATGAGTCTCCCTCGTTGGTTTATTTTTCGTCCGGTGGCCACGCTGTTGCTGACGCTGGCCCTGGTGTTAGTCGGGGCGCTGGGCTATCGCCTGCTGCCGGTGGCACCGCTGCCAACCGTGGATTTTCCGACCATTATGGTGTCGGCGGATCTGCCCGGAGCCAGTCCGGAGACCATGGCTGCCACGGTGGCGACACCGCTGGAGCGTGCGTTGGGGCAGATTGCCGGTATCACTGAAATGACCTCGGAGAGTGCGCAGAGCTCAACCAATATTACTCTGCAGTTTGCCCTCGATCGCGATATCAACGGTGCCGCGCGCGATGTGCAGGCGGCCATCAACGCCGCGCGCAGCCTGCTGCCCGGCAGTATGCCGTCGTTACCGACCTATCAGAAGGCAAACCCGTCTGATGCGCCGGTACTGATGATGGCACTGTCATCCACCACCCGGACCAGCGCCGAGCTGTACGATCTGGCTGACAGTAAAATCAAGCAGAAAGTCGCCCAGGTGGCGGGGGTGGGGGAGGTTTCGCTGCGCGGTAGCGCCCTGCCGGCGGTGCGTATTGACCTGCAACCGCAGCTGTTAACCCAGTTCGGCGTGTCACTGGACAGCGTGCGGGAAGCGGTTGCTGACAGCACCACCAACCTGCCGAAAGGGAGGCTGGAGGGAAAAAACCAGTCCTGGATGGTGGACGGTAACGGCCAGCTCGATCACGCCAGCCAGTATCGTCAGCTGGTGATCAGCTACCGTAACGGCCGCGCGATTCATCTCAGCGATGTCGCCCACGTCTATGATGCAGTCGAGGATAACTACAGCGCCGGATTCTATAACGGATCGCCCTCGGTCACTATTGGTGTCACGCGCTCGGCCGGGGCCAATATGCTGGAGACGATCGATGGCATTAAAGCCCGGCTGCCGCTGATACAAAGCGATCTCCCTGCGGACGTGAAACTGACGATAGTGGTTGACCGCTCGCCCAACGTGCGTGCCTCCCTCTATGAAACGGAAGAGACACTGCTGATCGCCATACTGCTGGTGATCGGTGTGGTATTCGTCTTTCTGCGCAATGGGCGCGCGCTGATTATACCGGCGCTGGCACTGCCGGTGTCGCTGATGGGCACCTGTGCGGTCATGTCTCTGTGCGGCTACAGCCTGGATAACCTGTCTCTGATGGCGTTGATCGTCGCCACCGGCTTTGTCGTGGACGACGCCATCGTGGTACTGGAAAACATCACCCGCTATATCGAAGAGGGGCTCAGTCCGGTTCGCGCCTCGATTAAAGGTGCACAGGAGGTGAGTTTTACCGTGCTGTCGATGACGCTGTCGCTGGTGGCGGTGTTTATCCCGATCCTGATGATGGGCAGCATCGTAGGCCGCCTGTTTCGCGAATTTGCCGTTACGCTGACCGCCTCGCTGGTTATCTCGATGCTGGTGTCACTCAGCCTCACGCCGATGCTCTGCTCGCGCCTGTTGAGACGTAAACCGGCGGTAACGGTGCGCCCGCATCCTCTGTATCAGTGGGTTGAAAATGGTCTGAACCGTCTGCTGGCGGCCTATGCCGCTGCGCTGGCGTGGGTGATGCGCCACCAGCGACTGACGCTGTTCAGCCTGCTGCTGACGGTGCTCCTCAACCTGTTTCTGTATTCGGTGGTGCAAAAAGGGTTCTTTCCAAATCAGGATACCGGTCTGCTGATGGGGATGATGCGCGCCGATCAGAACATCTCCTTCCAGGCGATGGAACCGAAGGTCAAAGCGTTCGCCAACATGATCGAAGCCGATCCGGCGGTAGATGGCGTGATCTCCTCGATGGGCAGTGGCGCATTTGGCTCACACAATACCGCGATGTTTTTCGTGCATCTGAAAGATTTTGACAAGCGTGATGCTAGCGCCAGCGAAGTCGCCAACCGTCTCAGCGGCAAAACGCGGACTGTCCCCGGCGTAGAGCTGTTTCTGATGGCGGCGCAGGATCTGCATATTGGCGGTCGCAGTGCTAACGCTTCGTATCAGTACAGCCTGCAGGCGGACAATCTTGATGCCCTGCGCATCTGGACGCCGAAAGTGAAAGCGGCGCTGGAACAGATCCCGCTATTGACCAGTGTGGATGCTGACTCGCAGACCGGCGGGCAGGAAGTGATGATCACCCTTGACCGCGATCGTGCCACCCGCCTGGGGGTGGACGTGCAGATGCTGGATGACATGCTGAATAATGCTTTCAGTCAGCGTCAGGTGGCCACCCTGTACAAAACGTTCAACCAGTACCACGTGGTGATGTCACTCAGCCCGGCCTGGACGCGCGACCCGGAGACGCTGAATCAGCTGTTTGTCGTCAATGACAGCGGCGAACGTATTCCGCTGTCGGCCTTTGCCAGCATCAGCGGCAGTAATGCCCCGCTATCGGTTAATCATCAGGGACAGTCGGCCACCAGCACCCTTGCCTTTAACCTGCGGGACGGCGCCTCACTGGAACAGGCGCAGGCTGCGGTGAAAACCGCGATGGCAAAAATCGGCCTGCCAGACACCATTCAGGCGGGGTTTGCCGGAACGGCGCAGGCGTTTGCCGAACTGAGCGCGTCAATGCCGTGGCTGATCCTCGCGGCGCTGGCTGCCGTCTATATCGTGCTGGGGATGCTGTATGAAAGTTATATTCACCCGCTGACCATCCTCTCCACGCTGCCCTCTGCCGGGGTTGGCGCCCTGCTGCTGATGCTGCTCACCGGAACGGAACTGACAGTGATCGCGCTGATCGGTATTCTGCTGCTGGCAGGCATTGTCAAAAAGAACGCGATTATGATGATCGATTTTGCCCTGGCCGCCGAGCGTAAGCAGGGAATGACACCCCAACAGGCGATTACTCAGGCCTGCCTGATGCGCTTCCGGCCCATTATGATGACCTCGCTGGCGGCATTCTTTGGCGCGTTACCGCTGGCGCTTGGCAGCGGTGGCGATGCCGATCTGCGCAGTCCGCTGGGGCTGGCTATTGCCGGCGGTCTCGCCCTGAGCCAGTTACTTACCCTGTTCACCACCCCGGTGGTGTACCTCTATCTTGACCGCGTCGGTCGTGCCACAAAACACGCGTGGCAACGTCTGCGTCATGCTGATTAACCTGATGATGATGAATAAAATTACTCCCTTTATGCTGGCTTTGCTGATAAGCGGCTGTACCGTTGGCCCGGATTACCAGCGTCCGACGACGCCGACGTCACTTTATTACAAAGAAGCCCGAGGCTGGCAGCAGGCCGAACCTCAGGATCAGATCAGCAAAGGTGACTGGTGGGCGGTTTACCACGACAGCACCCTGGACGGACTGTTGCGCCTGGTAAAAATTTCGAATCAGAACGTCGCTCAGTATGAGGCGCAGTACCGGCAGGCGCAGGCGCTGGCTGCGGGATCGCGAAGTGACCTGTTTCCGACCGTGACGGCCACCGGCAGTTCGACACGCAGCGGCACCGCCAGCAGCAGTGGAAGCGGGGCTGCGACCGGCAACAGTCACTCGCTGGAGACGTCGGCCTCCTGGGAGCTGGATATCTGGGGTAAATTGCGCCGCACGCTGGAAGAGAACCGCGCCAGTGCCAGTGCCAGCGCCGCCGCACTGGCGAACATGACCCTCAGCGCTCAGTCGACGCTGGCGCAGGACTATTTCCAGCTGCGTATCCTCGACCAGCGCATTGCGCTGTATGAGAAAAGCGTGGCCGCTTATCAGCGTTATCTGACGGTGATTAACAACAAATACCAGGCGGGCAGTGAATCGCGCGGCACGCTGGCCCAGGCGGAAACCCAGCTGGAGAGCGCGCGCGCTTCAGCGCTGGATCTCAGCTGGCAGCGTGCCCAGCTTGAACATGCGATTGCCGTGCTGACGGGGCAACCCCCGGCAGCGTTCAGCCTGGCAGTGGCACCCTTGCAGGCCACGTTGCCTGCTATTCCCCATGCGCTGCCTGCGGATTTGCTTCAGCGCCGTCCTGATATCGCTCAGGCGGAGCGTACCGTGGCGGCGGCGAATGCGGCGGTGGGCGTGGCGATTGCCGGTTATTTCCCGGACCTGACTCTCAGCGCCAGCGCCGGCTATTCAGGTGCCAGCTTCCGTCATCTGCTGAGCTTGCCCAATCGTGTCTGGTCGCTGGGGCCAGAGCTGAGCGGAACCCTGCTGGATTTTGGTGCGACCTCGTCGAAGGTGGAGCAGGCAAGAGCCGCCTATGACGCTGATGTTGCCAGCTATCGACAGACCGTGCTGTCCGCCTTTGAAGAGGTAGAAAACGCCCTGGTGGCGCTTCATACCTTTGAGGCTGAAATGCAGGCTCAGACACGTGCCGCCGCGTCGGCTCAGGCGTCAGCACGGGTAACGCTTAATCAGTATCAGGCCGGGATGATCGACTATCTGGATGTCGCCACAACGGAGAATACCAGTCTGAGCCAGCAGCAGAGTGCATTGACGTTACAGAGTACGCAATGGGTGACCAGCGTACAGCTGATGGCAGCCTTAGGAGGTGGGTGGAAGTGATAAGGCAAATGGGAATAATGCCGGCTATTTTCGCCGTTCGCGAAGATCTGAGGCCTGAGTTTTCTGGTCAGGTCAGAGGGGGTCGTGGTTGATCTGCTTCGTATATACCCGGCATTGCCCATCTTATATTTTTTATCCGTTATTCTGATCTTCCTTATTAGTCATTTTACTAATGGGCAAGCGTATTACACTTTTTTAAAAGCCCGCGTCAGTGACGTATATTTTCAGGAAGTCAGGGGGGGGTTTTATTGTAAAACGCGGGGTTAACGAAATGATGACGTTAAGAGAGAATAATCAGGAGTTTATAACGTTAATTCCCCCTTCGGAGATGCATTATTTATGTTGTCCTGTATGACAGGAATGTCGTTATTACTCTGATCTGAGCGTCACCTGTTCTTTCGCCAAAAGGGGGCGTTGCGCATTTTTTTTTCGCTTTTTTTTCCACTTATATTCAGTCACATATTGAGTTGGGCTGTCATATCCTGCATCGTTAGGGACAATTGTGATCCGCTATGGAGTCGGCATGTTGTTTACATTCTTTCGCGTCCTTTTTCGCATACTCTTCCGAACCCGTCTGACGGGTGACCTCTCAGGGCTGTATAAAGAGAAGGTACTGATTACCCCTAATCATATGTCATTTATTGATGGCATCCTGCTGGCCGTGTTCCTGCCGGTGAAGCCGGTGTTTGCCGTCTACTCGTCAATCACTGAGCAGTGGTACATGCGCCTGCTGCGTCCCCTGATTGATTTCGTGCCGCTTGACCCGACAAAACCAATGTCCATCAAGCATCTGGTGCGGCTGATCGGCACCGGCCGCCCTGTGGTGATCTTCCCGGAAGGGCGTATCACCGTCACCGGGTCGCTGATGAAAATTTATGATGGGGCGGGCTTCGTCGCTGCAAAATCTCAGGCGACCGTGGTGCCGGTGCGCATTGAGGGCGCGGAGTACACACCCTTTGGCCGGCTGGCCGGTGTGTTTAAACGACGCCTGTTCCCGCGCATCACTCTCAGTGTCCTGCCTGCCACTTCCATCCCGATGCCGGAAGCACCCCGTGCGCGCGATCGCCGCCGCCTGGCGGGGGAACACCTTCACCATATTATGATGGAAGCCCGCATGGCGGTGCGCCCGCGTGAAACCCTGTATCAGGCGTTTCTCTCCGCGCGTACCCGCTATGGCTGGTTTAAACCCTGTGTGGAAGACGTCAATTTCAAACCTGACAGCTATACGGGATTGTTGAAAAAGGCGCTGGGGGTCGGTCGAATTCTGGAGCGCTACAGTCAGCCCGGGGAATATATCGGCCTGCTGTTGCCGAATGCCACCGTCACCGCGGCGGCGATTCTCGGGGCTTCAATGCGCGGACGCATCCCGGCCATGCTGAACTATACCGCCGGGGTGAAAGGGCTGACCAGCGCCCTGAGTGCCGCCGAAGTCAAAACCGTATTTACCTCACGCCAGTTCCTCGATAAGGGCAAACTGTGGCACCTGCCGGAGGGCATCCCGCAGGTGCAGTGGATCTATCTGGAAGATCTGAAAGAGACCGTCACGTTTCAGGACAAGCTGTGGATCCTGCGACATCTGCTGACACCAGCACAGGCTGCGGTCGCACAGCAGCCGGAAGAGGCTGCGATGGTGCTGTTTACCTCCGGCTCTGAAGGACATCCGAAAGGGGTGGTGCATTCGCATAAAAGTCTGCTGGCGAACGTGGAACAGATCCGCACTATTGCCGATTTCACCCCACGCGATCGGTTTATGTCGGCGCTGCCTCTGTTCCATGCCTTTGGTCTGACGGTGGGACTGTTTACGCCACTGATGACCGGGGCGCAGGTGTTTCTCTATCCCAGCCCGCTGCATTACCGCATTGTGCCGGAACTGGTTTATGACCGTAACTGCACCGTGCTGTTTGGCACGTCGACCTTCCTCGGTAACTATGCGCGTTTCGCCAGTCCGTATGATTTTGCCCGCCTGCGCTATGTCGTGGCCGGAGCAGAAAAGCTGCAAGAGCAGACGCGCGAGCTGTGGATGGAAAAATATGGCATCCGCATCCTGGAGGGCTACGGCGTCACCGAATGTGCGCCGGTGGTGGCCATTAACGTGCCGATGGCGGCCAAAACACATACCGTCGGACGTATCCTGCCGGGCATGGATTCGCGTCTGATTGCGGTGCCGGGGATCGACAACGGCGGCCTGCTGCAACTTCGTGGCCCGAATATTATGAAAGGCTATCTGCGCGTTGAGCGGCCTGGCGTGCTGGAAGCGCCACAGGCGGATAACGGAGAAGGGCTGATGGAAGCGGGCTGGTATGACACCGGTGATATCGTCAGTTTTGATGACGGTGGGTTCTGCCAGATTCAGGGACGGGTGAAGCGTTTTGCCAAAATCGCCGGAGAAATGGTTTCCCTGGAGATCGTCGAAATGATTGCCCGTAAAGCATCGGAAGATAAGCAGCACGCGGCTACCCTTAAACCGGACGGCAATCGCGGTGAGGCGCTGGTGCTGTTTACTACTGATGCGCAGCTGACCCGTGAACAACTGACCCGTGCCGCCCGCGAGCTGGGCAGCCCGGAGCTGGCGATCCCCCGTGATATCCGCGTTCTGTCGCAGCTGCCATTGCTGGGCAGCGGTAAACCGGACTTCGTTACCCTGCGTGAAATGGCTGAAAACCCGGAGGAACAGGCATGACAATTTCTCAGGCGCATGGCCAGCCGCTGATGTCGAAGGGCATGATGGCAGTGATTGGCGCGCAGTTCTTCTCCGCGTTTGGCGATAATGCGCTGCTGTTTGCCACGCTGGCCGTGATGAAGTCGCTGGTCTATCCGGCGTGGAGTCAGCCGGTGTTGCAGATGATGTTTGTCGCGACTTATATCATTCTGGCCCCGTTCGTCGGCCAGCTGGCGGACAGCTTTGCCAAAGGGCGGGTAATGATGTTTGCCAACGCCCTCAAGCTGCTGGGGGCCCTGGTGATCTGCTTTGGGTTTGATCCGTTCCTTGGTTACAGTCTGGTGGGGATTGGTGCTGCGGCTTACTCACCGGCGAAGTATGGCATTCTGGGCGAACTGACTGGCGGGGAAACGCTGGTGAAGGCCAACGGGATGATGGAATCGTCAACCATTGCCGCTATTCTGCTGGGCTCTGTGGCCGGGGGATTCCTGGCTGACTGGAACCTGACGGCCGCCCTGGCGGCCTGCGTACTGGCTTATGCGCTGGCAGTGGCGGCAAACGTGCTGATCCCTAAACTGGATGCGGCGCGCGCGGGTCAGTCCTGGCACCCTGCCCGTATGTCAGCCAGCTTCTTCCGCGCCTGCGGCACGCTGTGGCGTGATGGCGAAACGCGGTTTTCCCTGGTGGGCACCAGCCTGTTCTGGGGGGCGGGTGTCACGCTGCGTTTTCTGCTGGTTCTCTGGGTGCCGGTGGCACTGGGTATCAGCGATAATAAAACGCCGACGCTGCTGAACGCCATGGTGGCCATTGGTATCGTGTTCGGGGCCATTGCCGCGGCGAAGCTGGTGACGCTGAAAACCGTCGGCCGCTGTATGCCTGCGGGGGTGCTGATTGGCGTGGCGGTACTGGCTTTCTCGCTCCAGCATCAGGCCATCAATGCCTACGTGCTGCTGGTGATTATCGGTATGCTCGGCGGCTTCTTTGTGGTGCCGCTGAATGCGCTGTTGCAGATGCGTGGGAAAGATACCGTTGGCACAGGCAATGCCGTCGCGGTACAGAATCTGGGTGAAAATACCGCGATGCTGTTGATGCTCGGACTTTATACGCTGGCGATTAAGTTCGGTGCGCCGCCGGTGGCGACAGGTGTGGGCTTCGGTGCACTTTTTGCCCTGGCGATTGCGGTACTGTGGGGCTGGCAGCTGGCTCAGAAACGTAAAGTGACGACCTCGCTCTGAGAGAGTAATACCACACCGCCAGGGCGCAAGCGTGCCCTGGCGGTGGCTTCCGGATTAAGGCGCTGGATAGGTAAAGCGACGATGGATCGCTTCCAGTCCTTCCATGACCTCTTCATTCAGCGTGACATCATAGCTGTCGATATTGATCTTCAACTGTTCCAGCGTGGTCGCCCCCAGTAAGGTGCTGGCGACAAACGGCTGCTGGCGTACGAAGGCCAGTGCCATTTGCGAGGGATCCAGTCCGTGCTGCTTCGCCAGGGCGACATACTCGGTAATGGCCCCGACAGACTGTTCGCTACTGTAGCGTTTGAAACGGCTGAACAGGGTGTTACGCGCCCCGGCAGGCTGTGCACCGTTAAGGTATTTCCCACTCAGTGTACCGAAGGCCAGGCTGGAATAGGCCAGCAGCTCGACGCCTTCATGCTGGCTGATTTCGGCCAGACCGACTTCAAAGCTGCGGTTCAGCAGGCTGTAGGGATTCTGGATGCTGACGATACGCGGCAGTTCATGTTTCTCCGCCAGTTGCAGATAGCGCATTACGCCCCACGGCGTTTCGTTCGACACGCCGATATAGCGAATTTTACCGGCCCGCACCTGTTCAGTCAGCGCCTCCAGTGTTTCCAGCAGCGTTACGGTTGCTGCGCTGTCGGTGTACTCATAGTTCAGCTTACCAAAACAGTTGGTCTGGCGCTGCGGCCAGTGCAACTGATACAGGTCGAGATAATCGGTATTCAGCCGCTTCAGGCTGGCATCCAGCGCGCTGCGTATATTTTTGCGATCCAGCGCCTGGCCCGGACGGATGGAGGCATCAGCGCCACGAATCGGCCCGGAGACTTTAGAGGCCAGGATGACCTTATCGCGATTACCGCGTGCCGCCAGCCAGCTGCCGATATACTGCTCGGTCAGACCCTGCGTTTCCGGGCGTGGCGGGACGGGGTACATTTCGGCAGTATCAATCAGGTTGATGCCGCGGCTCAGGGCATAATCCAGTTGTGCATGGGCGTCGGCTTCGCTGTTTTGCTCACCAAACGTCATGGTGCCCAACCCCAGAGTACTGACTTCCAGGGTGCTGTGGGGGATACGGTGATAATGCATTGCCGGCTTCCTTTTTCATTATTCAAAGGTCAGGGACATCAGGGCGTCCGCAACAGGGGCTTTTTGCCTGGGGCTGGCACGTGTCGCACCGAAAACCCGGTTTTTGACTATAACCGTGCTGAACGGGCGGGGGAAGGGGGGATTTATCGGGAAGTGCTTTAGCGAGCCACCTTTAACCGCACGGGTCAGGTGGCAATATGCGCTTAACGCTCAACAATGGATGAGACTTCATCACCGTTGATTTGCTTTTCATGACCGCTATCGTCCGTATATTTCACCAGGCCAGTCTCTTTATCGATCTGCGGCTTACCATCGGTCATAATCATCTTGCCTTCTTTGGTCGCCATGACGTAGTCGCTGCTGCATCCGGACGTTAACATAGCCAGGCCGACGACTGCTGCACCCAAAATCCACTTCATACTTGTCTCCCTAATGTTTATTACTCAACCGGTATCAGTGTAGTAATAAACTATTTTCCCTGTAACGATAATAGTATGAGTCTGAAAATAGACGCTGCGCACAGCATACCATTGACATATTGCTCACATTGTATCCTGCCCGACCAGTGGGGACGGGCAGGGACATTATCTTATAGCGGACGCTTTTTATTGCGTGCCAGATTAAGGCATTCCACGGCCATGGAGAAGAACATCGCGAAGTAGATGTAGCCTTTTGGAATGTGAATACTGAAACTTTCCAGCATCAGAGTGAATCCGACCAGGATCAGGAACGCCAGTGCCAGCATTTTTACCGACGGATGGCGGTCAACAAACTCACCGATGGCCCGGGCGGCAAACATCATCACCAACACGGCAATCACCACGGCGGCCATCATGATAATCAGATGATCTGAAAGGCCGACGGCGGTGATCACCGAGTCCAGGCTGAAGATGATATCCAGTACCATGATCTGCACGATGGCTCCGAAAAACGAATGCACTTTCGTCGTGTGTTCGCTTCCCCCGCCCTCAATGGTTTCATGAATCTCCATGCTCGACTTCCAGAGCAGGAACAGTCCACCAAATAGCAGGATCAGGTCTCGTGCCGAGAACGCGTGATCCATCAGGGTAAACAACGGATCCGTCAGACGGATAACCCAGGCAATAGAGGCCAGCAGACCAAGGCGCATTAACATCGCGCCGGCCAGACCAATACGTCGGGCGGTGTTTTGTTGATGCGCTGGCAGTTTGGCGACGACCAGCGAGAGGAAAATAATGTTATCTATCCCGAGAACAATCTCGAGGATCGTCAGCGTGCCAAGCGCGAGCCAGGCATTGGGATCGGCAATCCATTCAAACATGTTAAAAGCACACCTTAAACTTAAACAAAAGCTAAACGACGATTATACGCAAGGTTGACGATAGTGGGAAAATCTTTGATGCAATTTCTTAAAGAAGAAAATGTCGTGCCAGCAGCGGCGCAGTGAAGGTTTTCTTTAGATAAAAGCCGCGTGGCAGCGTCATGATCGGCTGGCCATCGCGGCCGATACCCTCCGTCAGCGCTTTGCTGTTCGCCGCCTTGGGGCGTATCTGCAGTACTTCTCCATGACGTGCCGTAATCTGCTCGACCTGGCCCAGCACGATCATGTCCATCAACTCCTCCCAGTCGCGCTGAAGGCGCTGCTCCTCACTGGCGTCCGGACTCCATAGCAGGGGCGCGCCCACGTGACGTTGCGCCAGCGGGATGGCGCGATCTCCTTCCACCGGGATCCAGAGCACCCGCGTCAGTTTATGGCGGACGTGACTGTTCTGCCAGGTGACACCACTGTTTCCGGTCAGAGGGGCGACGCAGACAAACGTGGTTTCCAGGGGGCGACCGCTGGCGTCCACTGGAATGGTTTTCAACTCAACGCCGATACTGGCGAAATCCTGCTCGGGTTTACTGCCTGCGCTGGCACCCAGATAGCGCTCCAGCAGCATGCCCACCCAGCCTTTATCCCGCTTAAGATCGCGCGGCACGGGCAGTGAAATCCGCTGCGCCAGTTCACCCAGCGTATATCCTGCCAGTGCAGAGGCGCGGGCCAGCAGTTCCTCCTCATCCTGTGGAGGTGGAACGATGTGATGAGGGTCAGTCATAATCAGACCTGTATTGTGTTTAAAAAATAGACGCATTTTGCCCACACAGCGAATCTGACTCACTTATCTGGGGAAAACACCAATAATAGCATGATAACTCGTGTTTTTTTATTGCACTTCGTCCCTGTAAAAAGCCCGCTTCCGACAGTTTTACCCGGGTTGCCACCGACAATGAACAGGATCACGAGGGTACTTATCCACAGAAAAGAGGGATAACTTCCTTTCTGCACGAATACTGTTTCCATTTACAGCCTTGACGGCGCTGTTTTTACCCTGTTTTGCGTTTTTCATGCCCACATAATCTGCTTATTCTGTGGATAACGTCGTCAGCGTTCGATCTTTCACCAGTTGACGATCCGGGTCACATGACAAACGAATGACAACCGGGGGAAATGCTGTGGTTAACGTTAAAACCTAATGATTCCTATGGGTTTATTCTGAGTTTAAAAAACAGCGCTTTAAGAGTGAGAGAAAGTTTTCCCCACCTGTTAACAGAGTTCTGCACAAAGCTATCCACAGAAAACGTGA
This sequence comes from Erwinia persicina, assembly GCF_019844095.1. NCBI lineage: Bacteria > Pseudomonadati > Pseudomonadota > Gammaproteobacteria > Enterobacterales > Erwiniaceae > Erwinia > Erwinia persicina. Next base: position 920,589 of record NZ_CP082141.1, read on the forward strand.
ATAAGATCGCCCTTTTATTCGTGTTTCTGTTTATAACTTTGCCAAATTGGGCGAGTTATCCCAGCCTGGCGTCGTCACCTCGCCTGAAACCAGTGGTTTACCGTCTGTAAGGAGTATGAAACAATCAGAACATCCAGTTTTAGTTTGAGGTAGTCCGGTGATCGATGATGATGGCTACCGCCCGAATGTTGGTATCGTAATATGTAACAAGCAGGGACAGGTGCTGTGGGCCAGACGTTACGGTCAACACTCCTGGCAGTTTCCCCAGGGCGGTATCAACCCTGGAGAAACGGCGGAGCAGGCGATGTACCGCGAACTTTTCGAGGAAGTCGGTTTGAACCGTAAGGATGTCCGCATCCTTGCATCTACCCGTAACTGGTTACGATATAAGTTGCCAAAACGTTTGGTGCGTTGGGACACAAAGCCGGTTTGTATCGGCCAAAAACAGAAGTGGTATCTTCTGCAGCTGATGTGCAATGACGCGGATATCAACATGCAAACCAGCAGTACGCCAGAATTTGATGGCTGGCGGTGGGTGAGCTTTTGGTATCCGGTTCGCCAGGTGGTCTCTTTTAAACGCGACGTTTACCGACGCGTGATGAAAGAGTTTGCCGGCGTGGTTATGCCCCTGCAGGAGAATGCCGTACAACGAAATGCGCCAGGTTTTCGACGGAAGAGAGGTTAAGCCACGTAGATTATGCTCACACAGCTACGCGAAATAGTTGAGAAAGTGGCGGCAGCGCCCCGGCTTACCGAGGCGCTGGACATTTTGGTTAACGAAATCTGTCTGGCGATGCAAACCGAAGTGTGTTCGGTCTACCTCGCGGATCACGATCGTCGCTGCTACTACCTGATGGCTACGCGTGGGCTAAAAAAGCCGCGTGGGCGCACCGTCGCCCTGGCCTTTGATGAAGGGATTGTCGGGCTGGTGGGGCGTCTGGCCGAGCCGATTAACCTTGCTGATGCGCAGAGTCACCCAAGTTTTAAATACATCCCCTCCGTAAAGGAAGAGCGTTTTCGCTCTTTCCTTGGCGTGCCGATTATCAGCCGTCGCCAGTTGCTTGGTGTGCTGGTGGTTCAGCAACGTGAGCACCGCCAGTTTGATGAAAGTGAAGAGTCATTTCTGGTTACGCTGGCCACTCAGATGGCGGCCATTCTCTCTCAGTCCCAGCTGAATGCCCTGTTTGGTCAATACCGGCAAACCCGTATCCGTGCTCTGGCAGCCGCGCCTGGCGTGGCCGTCGCCCAGGGCTGGGTCGACTCCAGCCAACCCTCGCTGGAAAATGTGTTTGCGGCTTCAACCCTCGATACGGTCAGAGAGCGTGAACGACTGGCGCTGGCAATGAGTGAAGCTTCCAGTGAGTTTCGCCGCTACAGCAAGCGTTTCACCGCCAGTATGCATAAAGAGAGTGCGGCGATCTTTGATCTCTACTCGCACCTGTTAACTGACGCCCGACTGAAAAAAGATCTGCTGGCGGAAATCGACGCCGGTTCCGTCGCCGAGTGGGCGGTTAAAAAGGTGATCGAGAAGTTCGCCGCCCAGTTTGCCAGCCTTCAGGACAGCTATCTGCGCGAGCGCTCCGGTGACCTGCGTGTGCTGGGGCAGCGCCTGCTGTTTCACCTCGATGACACGGTGCAGGGTACCAATACCTGGCCCGAGCGCTTTGTGCTGGTGGCCGATGAACTGACGGCAACCACCCTTGCCGAGCTGCCGCGTGACCGGCTGGCGGGCGTGGTGGTGCGCGATGGGGCCGCGAATTCCCACGCCGCTATTATGGTTCGGGCGATGGGGATCCCTACCGTGATGGGGGCCGACATTCAGCCTGAGCTGATGAAAGGGCGTCTGCTGATCGTTGACGGCTATCGTGGCGAACTGCTGGTGGATCCGGAACCGGTGCTGGTGCAGGAATACCAGCGTCTGATCAGTGAAGAGAATGAACTGAGCCTGCTGGCGGAGGATTTTGTCTTCCTGCCTGGCGCGCTCAAAAGCGGCGAGCCGGTCAAGGTGATGCTGAACGCCGGCCTGAGCGCAGAGCATGAACAGATGGTGGGTAACCGGGTAGATGGCGTGGGCCTCTACCGCACCGAAATTCCCTTTATGCTACAAAACGGTTTCCCTTCGGAAGAAGAGCAGGTGGCGCAATATCAGGGCATGTTGCAGCTCTTCCTCGATAAACCCGTCACTTTACGTACGCTGGATGTCGGGGCGGATAAACAGCTGCCGTATATGCCGATCAGCGAAGAGAACCCGTGCCTGGGCTGGCGGGGCATCCGCCTGACGCTCGACCAGCCGGAAATTTTCCTGGTACAACTCCGGGCCATGCTACGCGCCAACGTAGCCAGTGATAATCTCAATATCCTGCTGCCGATGATCACCAGCCTGGAAGAGATTGATGAGGCAAGACGCCTGATCGCCCGCGCTGCGCGTGAAGTGGAAGAGATGCTCGGTTACGCCATTCCGCAGCCGCGCATTGGTGTGATGGTTGAAGTGCCGTCGATGATCTTTATGATTGGTCAGCTAAAAGGCCGGGTGGACTTTGTCTCCGTTGGGACCAACGATCTGACGCAGTACCTGCTGGCGGTCGATCGAAATAACACCCGGGTGGCCAGCCTGTATGACAGTCTGCATCCGGCCATGCTGCGTGCGTTAAAAAGTATTGCAGAAGAGACACAACGAGCGGGAATCGAGCTCTGTTTGTGTGGTGAAATGGCCGGTGACCCGATGTGCGTAGCACTGCTGGTGGGTATGGGATACCACCATCTCAGTATGAACGGCCGCAACGTGGCGCGCGTGAAATACCTGCTGAGGCATCTCGACCAGGAAGAGGCACAACACCTGGCGCAACGTGGACTGGAAGCGCAGTTCGCCACCGAAGTGCGGCATCAGGTGGCCTCGTTCATGGAAAGACGGGGACTGGGCGGGCTGATTCGCGGCGGCAGGTGAAAGGGGCTTAAGGGCTGTTTTGTTTGCCGGTGCCTCATGGCTCAGGCGCCGATCCTGATTTATTATCTGCACATTCTGCTGGTCTGCGCGCTGGCTGGCTTAAGACGGGTGGCAACCGAAACAGCTGAAACGTCATTGCCTCTGCAGCCTGCTTAATAAAGTTTACAGTTAGCTGAGAACGCAGTAATTCGCATTATGCTATCATGCGCGCCTTATGCAGCCCCTCCTTGCGCGGCTGCCTGTCAGGACTGACTTTAACAATGGTGAAAGATGAATAACGGCTATCTGGCTTTCCCTCAATTTGATCCGGTGATTTTCTCCATCGGGCCAGTTTCTCTGCACTGGTACGGACTGATGTACCTTGTGGGCTTTGTTTTCGCGATGTGGCTGGCCGTGCGCCGGGCTAACAAACCGGGCAGTGGCTGGAAAAAAGAAGAGGTGGAGAACCTGCTGTATGCGGGCTTCCTTGGCGTCTTCCTTGGTGGGCGTATCGGCTATGTCCTGTTCTATAACATGCCGTTGTTCCTCGACAACCCGCTGTATCTGTTCAAAGTATGGGATGGCGGTATGTCGTTCCACGGTGGCCTGATTGGGGTGATCGTGGTGATGATGATCTTTGCTTACCGCACTAAACGTCATTTCTTCCAGGTGGCTGATTTCATGGCACCGCTGATCCCGTTCGGTCTGGGCGCGGGTCGCCTCGGTAACTTTATTAACGGCGAGCTGTGGGGACGTGTCGATCCGAACCTGCCGTGGGCGATGCTGTTCCCGGGCTCCCGTAGCGAAGATATCGCTCTGGTGGCGACTCACCCTGAGTGGCAGCAGTTGCTGTCGACTTACGGGGTATTGCCGCGCCATCCTTCACAGCTTTATGAGCTGATCCTTGAAGGCATCGTGCTGTTTATTATTCTCAACGTCTTTATTCGCAAATCCCGTCCGATGGGTGCGGTGTCCGGGCTGTTCCTGATTGGTTACGGTGCGTTCCGCATTATCGTTGAGTTCTTCCGCCAGCCTGATCAGCAGCTTGGTCTGTTCAGCGGTATCAGTATGGGGCAGATCCTCTCCATACCGATGATTGTGGCTGGTGTGATTATGATGGTTTGGGCGTATCGTCGTCGCCCGCAGACTCAGGTTCGTGGGGAAAAATGAAACAGTATCTGGCGTTAATGCAGCACGTGCTCGATCAGGGCACACCAAAAAACGATCGTACCGGTACCGGCACACTGTCGATTTTTGGTCATCAGATGCGTTTCAACCTGCAGGAAGGTTTCCCACTGGTGACCACCAAGAAGTGTCATCTGCGCTCCATTATTCATGAGCTGTTATGGTTCCTGAATGGCGACACCAACATTGCTTACCTGAAAGAAAATAAGGTGTCGATCTGGGACGAGTGGGCTGATGAAAATGGCGATCTTGGCCCGGTTTACGGCAAGCAATGGCGCAGCTGGGGCGCACCTGACGGGGCACAGATTGACCAGCTGACAAAGGTGGTTGAACAGCTGAAAAGCGACCCGGACTCTCGCCGTATTATTGTGTCAGCCTGGAACGTCGGTGAGCTGGATCAGATGGCGCTGGCACCCTGCCATGCCTTTTTCCAGTTCTATGTGGCCGACGGTAAACTCTCCTGCCAGCTTTATCAGCGTTCGTGCGATATCTTCCTTGGCCTGCCGTTCAATATCGCCAGCTATGCGTTACTGGTGCATATGATGGCACAGCAGTGCGAGCTGGAAGTGGGTGATTTTGTCTGGACTGGCGGGGACACCCATCTTTACAGTAACCACCTTGAACAGTCGCGCCTGCAGCTGTCACGTGAACCCCGTGCGCTGCCGAAACTGATCATCAAACGCAAACCGGCCTCCCTGTTTGACTATCGTTTCGACGATTTTGAGATTGAAGGCTACGATCCGCACCCGGCCATTAAAGCACCGGTCGCGATCTGAGGCGTACCGCCCCCTTTCCCGGGGGCGTCATCGCCAGACGCGGTGCCCCCCCACAGTTGTCTGCCCTTCTGGAATCTTCCTCTCAACGTAAATGAATATGCCTGCAAGCGGGCAATCACTCTGCATGACGTCGCGCAATAACGCGAACAGGCGCTGGCCCCTGCGGGTTAAAAGCGCACAATGCCGTTCATGAAAAAGCAAAACCTTAATGGATTTACCCTGCTGGAAATGATGGTGGTGCTGACTCTGCTTGCCCTGCTCAGTCTGAGTGGTTGGAGCGGCTGGCAGCGCTGGCAGCAGCGCCAGCAGCTCAATGACAGCGCGCAGCAGATCCAGCGTCTGTTATTCCGGCTACGCAGCGATGCCAACTGGCATAATGTCGAGCATATCCTTTGGCTGAAGCGTGGGGCGCGCTGGTGTCTGGGGGCGGGACCGGTAAGGTGCGATCGTTCCCTGAGGCACACCCTTCTGGCACCGCATGCCGGCGTTAACATCCGTTCGCTCACGGCCGGTATGGGGTTCTATGGCCTCAACAATACGGCCCGTCCCGGCAGTATCGTTATTGCCAGTGAGGCCGGGGAGCGACGCATCATTGTCTCTTCTCGCGGGCGGGTGCGTACCTGCAGGCAGACAGAGGAGGCGTGCCGGTGAAATCGCAGGGGTTTACGCTGCTGGAAACGTTAATCGCCCTGGCTGTTAGCAGCATACTGATGGTGGGGGCAATGCGAACCCTACCGCAGCTGCAGTCACAAAATCTACGCTTAATGCTCCGGGCTCAGCTCTATGAAGAACTGCAGCAGATGATGCATACCCTGGAAAAAGCCGTGCGGCGGGCCGGTTACTGCCACGGGCGCTGCCAGGGGATCGGGATGCAGGGCATACGGGTTGCCAGCGGTTGCCTGTTGGTGCGCTGGGATGAAAACAGCAATGGTCAGTGGGAGGCCGCAGGGCATGAAAACAGTGAGGTGTGGGGCTACCGGTTGCGGGCATCCAGTCTGGAGGCACAGCGTGGTGTCACGGACTGTCAGGGGAGTGGCTGGGAGCGATTAAACGACCCGCGCACCAGTGGTATTAGCGCGTTTCAGGTGATCCGCAGCGGACGACAGGTGAAAGTGATGTTGAGTGGATTTACGTACCGTTTTCCGGATATCAGACTCGATCTGGAGCACTGGCTAACGGCGGAGAACTTGTGATGTCTTTGGTGATGCAGCGCGGCAGCGGGGCCCTGATCGCGGTGATGATCGTTCTGTTAATGGGAACTCTGATGCTGCACGCTACCCGGCGGCAGTTAAGTGATGCGATGAGCCTGGTGGGAGATGAACGACGTTATATCCAGCAGTTTACCGGCGCAATGTCCGCACTTGCCTGGGGGGAGCGTTTGCGCTGGCCCGCTGCGCAAAAGTGGCAGTGTCAGCATCAGACTGAGTATCACTGGCGTGCCTGTGTGGCGTCCTCGCTATTATTGCTCCGTGCTGATAGCGGTCCGGGCACGCTGGCGCTCTGGCGCTGGATCCGTCCGGGCGACAATGGGGCGATTCACCCACAGCCCCACGGCTGGCTGGATTTTTGCCCGTTAGCCGCAGGAGAGGCTTGCCATGTTGAATAATCGTCTGCTCCAGAGAGGGGCCAGCCTGCCCGAAGTCCTGTTCGCGCTGCTGATTTTCAGCCTCAGTTACACGGCCCTGATGCGGTATCAGCAGGCAATAGGGCAGGGGTTTCACCGACAATGGCAGCAGCGTGAAGCCTGGCGCTATGCCTTCCAGCGTTTACAGGGAAAAGAGACCGCAGGCTGGCAGACACAACTACACTCACGCAGCGGCCCCGGTGGCTGCCGGCTGGTTACGGCGAAAGCCATCAGTCCTGCAGGGCAAGCGGCAGAACTGACGCGACTGCAATGTGATGACCACGCTGACTGAACCATGACATTTTCAAGCCGGGCGTAACGGGGTAAAGTAGCCTCCGGCGTATTATTAAAGGGCGTGTGTGTATGTTTACCGTTTACCATTCGAATCAGCTGGATCTGCTCAAGACGCTGGCGTGCTGGCAGATAGAGAATCAGCCTCTGGGCGATCCGCTGCGTTCTGAAGTGGTGCTGGTACAAAGCCCGGGCATGGCGCAGTGGCTGCAAATGTCACTGGCTGAAGAGTTTGGTATTGCGGCTAATATTGACTTTCCACTCCCCGCCAGTTTTATCTGGGACATGTTTGTCAGGATCCTGCCGGAAATTCCGAAAGAGAGCGCATTTAATAAATCCAGTATGAGCTGGAAGCTGATGGCGATCCTGCCTGCCATGCTGTCGGGTGACGAGTTTGAGATGCTGCGCCACTATCTCACCGAAGACAATGACAGTCGTAAACTGTTCCAACTGGCCTCACGCGTGGCGGATCTCTTTGACCAGTATCTGGTTTACCGCCCGCACTGGTTAAACAGCTGGGAAAAAGGTCAGCTGATTGATGGCCTGGGCGAGGCGCAGCGCTGGCAGGCCCCGCTGTGGGCTGCCCTGGTTGAGTACACCCATCAACTCGGCCAGCCAGAGTGGCACCGCGCCAATCTCTATCAGCGCTTTATCAGCAGGCTGGAAAACAGTGCTGAGCGTCCGGCCAGTCTGCCCGACCGCGTGTTTATCTGCGGTATCTCCGCACTTCCTCCGGTCTATCTGCAGGCCCTGCAGGCACTGGGCAGACATATTGATATCCATCTGCTTTTCACCAACCCCTGCCGCCACTACTGGGGTGACATTCAGGATTACGCTTTCCTCGCTAAACTGCAAAGCCGCCATCGACGCCATTACCAGGATAACCGTGAGATCCCTCAGTTCCTCGACGGTGATTCCGCGTTCTCTTTGTTTAACGAGGGGGGAGAGCAGCAGTTGAGTAACCCGCTGCTGGCCTCCTGGGGCAAGCTGGGGCGTGACAACCTGTATCTCCTGGCACAGATGGAACCCAACGAAGTCTTTGCCTTTGTCGATATTGAACCGGATAACCTGCTTCATACGCTGAAGCGCGATCTGCTGGAACTGGAGGACCATGCGGCCATTGGCCTTAAACAGAGCGACTGGTCTCACAGCCGCAGCAAGCGGGTACTGGCCCCGGACGATCGCTCCATAGCGATTCACCTGTGCCACAGCCCGCAACGTGAAGTCGAAGTATTACAGGATCGGCTGCTGGCGATGATGGCAGACGATCCCACGCTGACCGCACGCGACATTATCGTGATGGTGGCCGATATAGATGCCTATACCCCTTATATTCAGGCCGTCTTTGGCAATGCGCCAGCGGAGCGCGCGCTGCCGTTTGCTATTTCTGACCGTCGTGCCAGTCAGGCCCATCCGGCATTACAGGCATTTATTTCTCTGCTCAGCCTGCCGGAAAGCCGCTTTACTGCTGAGGACGTACTGGGGCTGCTGGAAGTTCCTGCCGTCGCCAGCCGGTTTACGATAGATGAAGAGGGATTACGTCTGCTGCGTTACTGGGTAGCGGAGTCCGGGGTTCGCTGGGGGCTGGATGATGACAGCGTGCGTGAGCTGGATCTGCCCGCGACCGGTCAGCACACCTGGCATTTCGGGCTGACGCGGATGCTGCTGGGCTACGCCATGAACAGTGAAGCAGGGGACTGGCAGGGCATTCTGCCCTACGACGAGTCCAGCGGCCTGATCGCGGAACTGGCGGGTAACCTGGCGGAACTGCTGATGCAGCTTAATCGCTGGCGGCAGTGGCTGAGTGAACCCCGTGCGCTTCAGGACTGGCTGCCGCTGTGCCGTCAGATGCTGGATGACTTCTTTACCAGCGATGCAGAAACGGAAGCGGCCCTGGCGCTGATTGAAGAGCAGTGGCAGCAGGCGATCACCTATGGTATTGAGGCAGGCTATCAGCAGGCAGTGCCGCTCGCGCTGCTGCGTGATGATTTGTCCTCACGTCTGGATCAGCAACGCATCAGCCAGCGTTTCCTCGCCGGCCCGGTTAACTTCTGTACGCTGATGCCGATGCGCTCTATTCCGTTCAAGGTGGTCTGCCTGCTGGGGATGAACGATGGCGTCTATCCGCGCACGCTGCCGCCACTGGGGTTTGATTTAATGAGCCAGCAGGCGCAGAAGGGAGATCGCAGCCGCCGTGACGATGACCGGTATCTGTTTCTTGAAGCACTCAATTCGGCGCAGCAGCAGCTCTATATCAGCTATATCGGCCGCTCGATTCAGGACAACACGGAGCGCTATCCGTCGGTGCTGGTCAGTGAATTAGTGGAGTACATCAGTCAGAGTTTCTGTCTGGAACAGGATCGCGAACGCGATGTCGACAGCAGTGCCGACGCGGTGGTGAAGCATCTGCACCATCTGCACACCCGGATGCCTTTCTCGCCTGAAAACTTCAGTGCGGGTTCTGAATTCCGCAGTTTTGCCGCCGAGTGGCTGCCCGCTGCCAGCGCGAAGGGGACAGCACACCCGCCTTTTATGCAGCCGTTACCTGACGAACCCTCTGATACGCTGAGTTTTGACAAACTGGTGCGTTTCTGGCGGCATCCGGTGCGGGCTTTCTTTAGCCTGCGGCTTGGGGTCAGCTTCCATCTTGAGGAGACCGGGCTGCCCGATGCCGAGCCGTTTTCCCTGCAGGGACTGAGCCGTTATCAGGTGAACATGCAACTGCTGAACAGCCTGATTGAGGGCAACGAGAGCGAACGGCTGTATGCCCGCCAGCGTGCCGCCGGGGTGCTGCCTTACGGTGCCTTTGGTGAACTGTTCTGGCAGGAGCAGGAGCAGGAAATGCGTGAACTGGCCGGTCGCGTACGGGCATTGCGGGCGTCGGCAGAAAGCTGGGAGATTCAGTTGACTGTGGGGAACATGGCCCTCAGCGGCTGGTTGCCCCAGGTGCAGGACAGTGGCCTGCTGCGCTGGCGGCCGGGGATGCTTAACTTTAATGACGGGCTGACACTGTGGCTTGAGCATCTGGTCTACTGTGCGCTGGGCGGGACCGGCAGCAGTACGATGCTGGGACGTAAGGAGAGCGAGTGGCGTTTTGCCCCTCTGGCTGCCAGTGAAGCGATGCAGCACCTTAACCGTTACGTTGAAGGCTACCGTCAGGGCATGTGCATACCGCTGCTGCTAACCGCATCCGGTGGTGCCTGGCTAAAGGCTTGTTTTGACGACAAAACAGGCGCGCTGTTGCGCGATGACGCCACGCTGAAAAAAGCCCGGGGAAAACTGCTGCAGTGCTGGCAGGGGAATTATCAAATCGACGGTGAGGGCACCGACCCTTACCTGCAACGTCTGCTGCGTACGCTAAATAGCTCCAGCGAACAGGAGATGATTGAGCAGGCAGAGCGCTGGCTGTTGTCATTGTTGCAGCATCATTGCCCAGGTTAGGGCATGTTTTCAGGACATTCAGGCCTGCATCCTGTATGTTTTTATTGAGTTAAGTGCGCAAAATAACCTGCGCTCTGAAATCTGTAAGCCGATATTTAACCGGCAGGGAGCCGGTGAATAATAGTCCGTTGAGGAGTTTGAATGCGTCGTTATGCAGTCTGGTTAGCTTGTTTTGTTTCTGTCACGCTGTTTGCCCCACTGGTTCAGGCGCAGCAAGGTTGGCAGCCAATTACCGACACTATCCGTAAAAGTGAGAAGGATCCTCGCCAGTACCAGGCCATCACATTAGATAACGGCATGGTTGTGCTGCTGGTTTCCGATGCGCAGGCGACGAAATCACTGGCGGCGCTGACGCTCCCCGTCGGCTCCCTGGAAAATCCCACCGAACAGCCTGGCCTGGCGCACTATCTTGAGCATATGGTGCTGATGGGATCAAAGCGCTATCCCCAGCCGGACAATCTTGCCGAATTCCTGAAAAAACACGGCGGCAGCCATAATGCCAGCACCGCATCTTACCGCACGGCTTTCTATCTTGAGGTGGAAAACGATGCGCTGCAGCCGGCTGTCGATCGCCTGGCCGATGCCATTGCTGAACCGCTGCTTGACCCGGTTAACGCTGACCGGGAACGCCATGCGGTCAACGCCGAGCTGACGATGGCCCGTTCGCGTGACGGTCTGCGCATGTCGCAGGTGAATGCCGAGACGCTTAACCCGCTGCACCCCAGTTCGCGTTTTGCCGGCGGTAACCTGGAAACACTGAGCGATAAGCCGGGCAGCAAACTGCACGATGCGCTGAAAGCCTTTTATCATCGCTATTACTCTGCCAATTTAATGAAGGCGGTGATCTACGGTAATCAGCCGATGCCTGAACTGGAAAAAATTGCTGCCGCAACGTTTGGTCGTGTGGAAAACCGCCAGGCGACGGTGCCCGATATCACCGTGCCGGTGGTGACTGCGCAGCAGAAAGGCATCATTATTCACTACGTCCCTGCTCAGCCGCGCAAGCAGCTAAAAATCGAATTCCGCATTGATAACAACAGCGATAAGTTCCGCAGCAAAACGGACACGCTGATCGGTTATCTGATAGGCAATCGCAGCAAAAATACGCTGTCCGACTGGCTACAAAATCAGGGGCTGGCCGATTCAGTGAATGCCGGTGCTGACCCGATGATAGACCGCAACGGTGGCGTTTTCGCCATCGCGATTTCCCTGACTGATAAAGGTCAGGCTAACCGTGATGAGGTCATTGCGGCGGTCTTCAGTTATCTGAAAACCCTGCGTACCCAGGGCATTGATAAACGTTACTTCGATGAAGTGTCGCACGTGCTGGATCTCGATTTCCGCTATCCGTCGATCACCCGTGACATGGACTATATCGAGTGGCTGGTGGATACCATGCTGCGAGTACCGGTGACTGATACCCTGGTCGCCCCGTATATCGCCGATCGCTTTGATCCCGAGGCGGTCAACGCGCGGCTTGACGAGATGACCCCGCAGAATGCCCGTATCTGGTTCATCAGCCCGAAAGAGCCGCATAATAAAACCGCCTACTTTGTCGATGCGCCCTATCAGGTGGATCATATTTCCGCGCAGCGCTTCAGCGACTGGCAGAAAGCCAGCGATAAAATGTCCCTGTCACTGCCGGAGCTTAACCCCTACATACCGGATGATTTCAGCCTGATTAAACCGGAGAAGCCGTATTCACGTCCGCAGGAACTGGTGAATGAGAAAGGGCTGCGCGTGTTTTACATGCCCAGCCAGTATTATGCCGATGAACCGAAAGCGAACATCACGCTGGCACTGCGTAATAAAGCATCAATGAGTACCGCGCAGAACCAGGTATTGTTTGCACTGAATGACTACCTGGCGGGAGTGGCGCTGGATGAACTGAGCTCACAGGCTTCGGTGGGCGGCATCAGTTTCTCCACCGGTGAAGATGATGGTGTTTCATTCAGCGCCAGTGGCTTTACCCAGCGCCTGCCGAAACTGATGGGCCAGCTGCTGGCCGGTTATGCCAGCTTTACCCCCACTGAACAACAGCTGGAACAGGCGAAGTCCTGGTACCTTGAGCGTCTTGACGCCGCCGAGAAGGGCAAAGCGTTTGAGCTGGCGATCCAGCCTGCACAGTTACTGTCACAGCTGCCCTATACCCAACGCAGCGAACGGCGCAAGCTCCTGCCAGGCATAACGCTGCAGCAGCTGCTCGACTACCGTAAAATGCTGCTGGAAAACGCCACGCCTGAACTGATGGTGGTCGGTAATATGACTCCTGAGGCGGTACGCCAGCTGGCGAATGAGGTAAAACATCAGCTTAATTGTGAGGGCAGCGACTGGTGGCACAGCCAGCACGTTACAGTGGATAAAAAAGTGCTGGCTAACCTGCAACAGCCGGGAAGCAGCACCGACTCAGCGCTGGCCGCGGTGTATGTCCCCCTGGGCTTCTCTGAATATCAGAGCATGGCCAGCAGTGCCATGCTAAGCCAGATCGTCCAGCCGTGGTTCTACAATCAGCTGCGAACCGAAGAGCAGCTCGGCTATGCGGTGTTCTCCTTCCAGATGCCGGTCGGCCGCCAGTGGGGGATTGGCTTCCTGCTGCAAAGCAACGTTAAGCAGCCTGCCTACCTGTTAAGCCGCTTTAAAGCGTTTTATCCGACGGCTGAAAAGCGTCTGCGCGAGATGAGCAAAGTCGATTTCGCCCAGTATCAGGCCGCGATGATCAATGAGCTCAGGCAGCGTCCACAGACGCTGGATGAAGAAGCCGGGCGCTACACCAAAGATTTTGACCGCGAAAACTACCGTTTCGATACCCGTGAGAAGGTGATAGCCCAGGTTCAGGCGCTGACGCCGCAGGCTATCGCTGATTTCTTCCATCAGGCAGTGATGGCACCGACGGGACTGGCGCTGCTGTCGCAGGTATCGGGCAGCCATCACGGCAAGGCTGACTATGCCGCAGAGAAAGGTTTCACCACGTGGAAAGACCTCTCTACACTGCAGCAGTCATTGCCGGTGAGCCAGGATAAGCCATGAATCAACGGGTACCTGAGCGGCTCGATCCGTTAATCCTGCCGCTGCATGGCGAACGGCTGATTGAGGCCTCGGCCGGCACCGGGAAAACCTTTACCATCGGGCTGCTGTATTTGCGCCTGTTGCTGGGGCTGGGCGGCGAGGCCGCCTTCAGTCGTCCGTTGTCGGTGGAAGAGATACTGGTCGTCACCTTTACCGAAGCCGCCACGGCGGAGCTGCGCGGGCGTATCCGCGCCAATATTCACGAACTGCGCATTGCCTGTGTGCGGGGGGAGAGTCAGAATCCGATGCTGGCAGCCCTGATGGCCGAAATAACTGACTTATCCCGGGCGGCATCGATGCTGCTGGCAGCGGAACGGCAGATGGATGAGGCCGGGATCTTTACCATTCACGGCTTCTGCCAGCGTATGCTCAACCTCAATGCCTTTGAATCAGGCATGCTGTTTGAACAGGTTTTAATTGAGGACGAAACGCCGCTGCGCCGCCGGGCCACGGCGGATTTCTGGCGCAGGCACTGTTATCCGCTCCCGCTCCCTGTCGCCCGGGTGGTTCGCCAGCTCTGGGACGGGCCGGAACAGCTGTTGAAAACGCTGTCGCCGTGGCTGGGTGGTGAAGCACCGGTATTAAAATCTGCACCGGCGCCTGATGAAACGCTGGCGCAGCGTCATGAGAAAATTATTGCGCAAATCGATGCGCTGAAACAGGCGTGGCTGGCAGCGGGCGATCTGCTGTCGCTGGTGGAATCCTCTGGCGTAGACAAGCGAAGTTACAGTAGTAAGCACTTACCAAACTGGCTGGAGAAAATCACCCAGTGGGCGCAGACAGTGACGGAAGACTATGAGGTGATTAAAGACCTTGAACGCTTCGGTCAGCGCGTGCTGTCAGAGAAAACAAAAAAGGGCGAGCCGCCCCGTCATGCGCTGTTTGAGCAGATTGATGCGTTCCTGGCTCAACCGCTTTCGCTGCGCGACCTGGTGATTGCCCGCGCGCTGCACGAAGTGCGCTTTGTGACTCAGCAGGAGAAACGTTTGCATGCCCAGCTCGGCTTTGACGATCTGCTCGGGCGTTTTGATGCGGCGTTACAGCAGCCTGGCGGCGCGGCGCTGGCGATGGCTATCCGTCAACGCTATCCGGTGGCGCTCATCGATGAGTTCCAGGACACCGATCCGCAGCAATATCGCATATTTCATACGCTGTATGCCGGACAGCCGGACAGCGCACTGCTGCTGATCGGGGATCCGAAACAGGCTATCTATGCTTTCCGTGGAGCGGATATCTTCACCTACATGAAAGCACGCGCAGAAGTTAGCGCTCACTATACGCTGGAGACCAACTGGCGATCATCACCGGCGATGGTTGAGAGCGTTAATCAGCTGTTTTTACACCAGCGTAACCCCTTTCTCTTCAGCGATATCCCCTTTATCACCGTGAGTCCGGCAGAACCCAACGCCAGCCTGAGTTTTAGCATCGGCGGCGAAGAGCAGCCGGCGCTGCAATTCTGGTTACAGCCGGGCGAGGGTGTGGGGGTAAGTGATTACCAACAGTTTATGGCGCGCCAGTGTGCGGCGGAGATCCGCCGCTGGCTTACGGCGGGCCAGCAGGGTACCGCGCTGATCGGCAAAGCGGGAAAACAGCAGCCGGTACGTGCCTCAGATATTACTATCCTGGTACGCAGCCGCAGCGAGGCGTCGGTGATGCGGGAGGCGCTGAAGGGGCTGGCGATCCCGTCGGTGTACCTCTCTAACCGCGACAGCGTCTTCACCACCCCGGAAGCCCGGGAGATGCTGTGGCTGCTGCAGGCGGTGCTGGCGCCTGAACAGGAGCGCACGCTGCGCAGCGCGCTGGCCAGCAGTCTGCTGGGTCTGGATGCGCGGGAACTGGATGCGCTGAATCAGGATGAGCGTGCCTGGGATGCGCTGGTGGATGAGTTTGCTGAATACCGTCAGCGCTGGCTGAAGCGTGGCGTGCTGCCGATGCTGCGCGATCTGATGGTGAAACGGCATATTGCCGAAAACCTGCTGGCCTCCGACAGCGGTGAACGTCGCCTGACGGACCTGCTTCATCTGGGCGAACTGTTGCAGGAGGCAGCGGCGACCCTGGACAGTGAACATGCGCTGGTGCGCTGGCTGGCTCAAATGGTGGAACAACCGGATGGCCAGGTCAGCAATCAGCAGCTGCGCCTTGAGAGCGACCGTCACCTGGTGCAGATTGTCACCATTCACAAATCAAAAGGCTTACAGTATCCGCTGGTGTGGCTGCCGTTTGTCGCCAATTTCCGTGAGGCGGAAAATGGCGTCTATCACGACCGCCAGACGTTTGAAGCGCTGCTTGACCTGCAACAGGGTGAAGAGAGCGTGGCGCTGGCCGGGGAGGAGAGACTGGCTGAAGACCTGCGTCTGCTTTACGTCGCGCTGACCCGATCTGTTTTCCACTGCAGCGTCGGCATCGCGCCGTTGATCAAAGGCACCCGTAAAAAAGAAGGTAACAGCGACCTGCACCGTAGCGCACTGGGCTATCTGATTCAGCAGGGTGAACCGGCGGATGCAGTGGGTCTGAGGGCCGCCCTGCTGACGCTGCAAAGCGCCGCGACGGCGATTATGCACCCGCTGGAGCCAGACGATACGCCCTGGCAGCCGGAGCGGGAAGATCCGCAGGTACTGAGCAGCCAGCCGATGCGGCGTTCACTGCGCGACGACTGGCGCGTGACCAGTTATTCCGGCCTGCAACAGCATGGCCATTCCCCGGCGCTGGACCTGCTGCCGCGCCTGGATGTGGATGCGGTGGGTGAAGCCACTGATGAGCTGCTGCCACAGCTGACACCGCACAGTTTTCCTCGCGGTGCGGCACCGGGCACGTTCCTGCACGGTCTGTTTGAAACACTGGAATTCACCGCTCCGCTGGACGACGACTGGCTTGCACAACAGCTGAGTGGCCAGGGGCTTGACGAGGCCTGGCTTCCCGTCATGCGTGACTGGATTGAGCGTATTCTGACAACGCCATTGAACGAGAGCGGTGTCTGTCTGCAGCAGCTGACACCGGACGTCAGACGGGTTGAGCTACAGTTTTATCTGCCGATTTCACGTCTGCTCACCGCAGACGCGCTGGATAACGTCGTGCGCCAGGATCCGCTCTCTGCTGAGTGCCCCCCCCTCGATTTTTATCAGGTGCAGGGCATGCTGAAAGGCTTTATCGATCTGGTGTTCTGCTGGCAGGGGAAATATTACCTGCTGGACTACAAATCGAACTGGCTGGGGGAAGACAGTCACGCCTATACCCAGGAGGCGATGGCGCAGGCAATGCGGTCGCATCGTTACGACCTTCAGTATCAGCTTTATACGCTGGCATTGCATCGCTATCTGCGCCATCGCCTGGCGGACTACGACTACGACCGTCATTTTGGCGGCGTCATTTATCTGTTCCTGCGTGGCCTGGACGGCGCGGAGGGGAGCAACGGGATTTACAGCACACGGCCGCAGACAGCGTTTGTCGCCGCCCTTGATCGGCTGTTTGCAAACGACGCGGAGCCTGCATGACGCTAATGGAAGGGTTACAGCAGGCACAGCGTCTGCGACTGCTGCGTCCGCTTGACGTCCAGTTTGCGCAGATGGTGGCGAGCGAACAGCAGCCTGCGCTGATGCTGGCTGCCGCGCTGGTCAGTCGTGATGCGGGAGAAGGGCACGTCTGTCTGCCACTCGAACAGCTTCACCCGGAGGCCTTTTTTGCCGGGCGTCACCCGGAGCTGGCGCAGGCCTTATGGCAGGCCGCAGGCTCCCCCGAGGACTGGTCAGCCTGTCTGCGGGCGCAACATGCGGTCAGTGACGGGCAGTCAGCCACACCGCTGGTGCTGTATCAGCACCGCCTCTATCTGCACCGGATGTGGCAGAGCGAAGGTGAGGTGGCGCAGTTTGTGCAGCGCCAGCAGCCAGCCGTGGCACTGGATGAAGGGCAGATGCGCCAGACGCTGGATCGCTATTTTGGCCGGCAGCCTGATGACTGGCAGAAGATTGCCGCCGCCGTGGCGTTAACCTGCCAGGTGTCGGTGATTTCCGGCGGGCCGGGTACCGGGAAAACGACGACGGTGGCCAAACTCCTTGCCAGCCTGATTGAACTGTCAGCCAGTACGCCACGCATCGAACTGGCGGCACCCACCGGAAAAGCGGCGGCCAGGCTGACAGAGTCGCTGGGTAAAACCCTGCAGGAACTGCAGCTCGATGAAGCGATCCAGCGTCGTTTCCCCGGCGAAGCGACCACGCTGCACCGCCTGCTCGGCGCGCTGCCGGGCAGCCAACGGATGCGCTATCACCGGGGGAATCCGCTGCATCTTGATGTGCTGGTGGTGGATGAGGCCTCCATGGTCGATCTGCCGATGCTGGCCAACCTGATTGCGGCCCTGCCACCGCAGGCGCGGGTGATTTTTCTCGGTGACCGCGATCAGCTGGCCTCGGTAGAAGCCGGAGCCGTGCTGGGGGATATCTGCCGCTGCGCCGAACTGGGCTACAGTCCGGAGCGTGCTGCGCAACTGACAAGGCTGACCGGGTGCGAGGTGGCGGGACGTGAAGACCCCGGAGCTTCAGCCGTTCGCGATACGATTTGCCTGCTGCGTAAAAGCTATCGTTTCACCGAGTCATCTGGCATCGGGCAGCTGGCGCTGGCAGTTAATGCCGGGGAGGTGAAACGGGTTGACCAGGTGTTTCAGGGGACATTCAGTGATATCCGACATCATGCGTTAAGCAGTACAGAAGATTATCAGCTGTTGCTGAATGACTGTGTGGCGGGCTATCGCGGGTATCTCAAACTGCTGGCGTCTGGAGCCGCTGCGGCGGAGGTTCTGGCTGAGTTTGGCCGTTTCCAGTTGTTGTGCGCCCTGCGTGAGGGCCCGTTTGGCGTCGCCGGGTTGAATGAACGCATTGAGCAGTCGCTGCGGCAGGTGGGATTGATCCGCCGAAACGTGGCGGTAAACGGAAAATGGTTCGCCGGACGTCCCGTGATGATAGCCCGTAACGATAGGGCGCTTGGCCTGTTTAACGGCGATATCGGGATTGCAATGCCGGACAGCGAGCAGCAGTTGAAAGTGTACTTCCCGCTGCCGGACGGCACGATCAAAGCGGTACAGCCCAGCCGGCTGCCGCCGCATGACAGTGCGTGGGCAATGACAGTTCATAAGTCTCAGGGCTCGGAGTTTGAACATACGCTGATGGTGCTGCCGAATCAGATGATGCCGGTGTTAACGCGGGAGCTGGTTTATACCGCCATTACCCGCGCTAAACGCCAGCTGACGCTGTATGCGGATAAAACCGTATTCAACAGTGCGGTGAAGATGCGCACGCAGCGGCGCAGCGGGCTGGTCGATCGTTTAACGAAGGTATAGGGACGGCGTGTGGATCCGGCCGGGGCGACCAGAACAGACGGTCGCCCCGGGAAGCTCATCGCACTTTGCGTGGTTAGCTTTGCCGGGAATGGGCGCTGGCTTCACGCAGGTCGACCATCAGCACTTTTGAGCGGCGCTGGTAGTTATACATCTGCTTTTTGCTTTCCGGCAGCAGTTCAATATCCACCGGTACAAAGCCGCGCTCCTGGAACCAGTGAATGCTGCGTGTGGTTAGCACAAACAGTTTTTTCAGCCCCATCTGCCGGGCCTGAAGCGCCACGCGCTCCAGCAGCGCTTCGCCGCGCGCCGAACTGCGATAATCCGGGTGGACCGCCACACAGGCCATTTCACCGATCTGCTCTTCCGGGAAGGGATAAAGCGCCGCACAGCCGATAGTCAGGTTGTCACGTTCAACAATCGTAAACTTATCGATCTCCATTTCCAGCTGTTCGCGCGAGCGACGCACCAGGATGCCCTGCTGCTCCAGCGGACGAATCAACTCCAGAATGCCCCCGATATCATTAATCGTGGCACGACGGATCTGTTCGGCGCTCTCCATCACAATCTGCGTACCGATACCGTCGCGGGAGAACAGCTCCTGTAACAGCGCACCGTCTTCCTGATAGCTGATCAGATGACTGCGGCGGACGCCGCTGCGGCAGGCTTTAACGGCACCGCGCAGGAAGCGCACCGTGCCGGAATGGTAATCATCGCTGGTTTCCAGCTCTTCGATGCGCTGCTGCGCTTCGTTAGGAAACAGCTCAGACACAATGTCACCTTCGCTGTTAATCACGCCCTGCTCCGAGCAGAAGCCAATCATTTTTTCGGCTTTCAGCTTAATGGCCAGTTGTGTCGCCACCTCTTCCGAGGTCAGGTTGAAACTCTCCCCGGTGACAGACACGGCAACCGGCCCCATCAGCACAATGGCGCCGCTGTCCAGCTGACGGTGGATCGCTTCTTCATCAATACGACGGATGCGACCGCTGTGGCAGTAGTCCACGCCGTCATCCACACCCAGCGGCTGCGCAATAATAAAGTTACCGCTCACCACATTAATATGCGCGCCCTGCAGCGGCGTATTGTTGAGGCTCATCGACAGGCGGGCAGTGATATCGAGCTGCAAACGACCGGCTGCCTGCTTTACCAGCTCCAGGGAGGGGGCATCCGTGACGCGGGTATGTTTATGATAGAGGGGGGCCAGATTGCGCTCTGCGAGGCTGGCGTCAATCTGTGGCCGTGCGCCGTACACCACGACCAGGCGGATGCCCAGGCTGTGGAGCAGACCGATATCGTTAACGATACTTGAGAAGTTCTCATGCTCGATGGCTTCCCCACCCAGCATAATGACAAACGTTTTACCACGGTGGGCGTTGATATAGGGAACGGTATGGCGAAATCCCTGAACCAGCTCGGTACTACGTTCCTTCACGGCAAACCCTCTTTGAATTATTATTCGGTAAAAGTGTATTTTTATTCTTTTATCGGGTCGGGTGCAAGTATCATTTATCCTTACTTATCACCCATTACCGCTTTTCCTCATGGCTAATGCCCTGCATTTATTCGCTTTTTTCGGGTGACACTGCCGGGTGGATTCGTTAAAGTTTTTGCAAAATTTTTCGTATTGGCTTTTTATTAGGCACATCACAGCATCAGGAGCGGCATGACCGATTCAACTTCTCTTAACCGGCGGCGGTTAATACAGGGAGCAGGGGCAGCCTGCTTACTCAGCTTCAGCCGTATCGGCTTCGCCGCCAGCAGTCACGTCCTGGCTATCCGTCTCTGGCCTTCCTCGACTTACTCACGTCTGACTATTGAGTCAAATACCGCACTGAAGTATAAGCAGTTTGCCCTCAGTAACCCCGAGCGCGTCGTGGTGGATATCGAAAATATCCGGCTGAACGCGGTACTGAACCGCGTGGGAAACCTGGTGCGATCGGACGACCCTTATATTAAAAATGCCCGCGTCGGCCAGTTTACCCCCAATACCGTCCGGCTGGTGCTGGAGCTGAAGCAGAATGTCGCCCCTCGCATCTTTACGCTGGCCCCGGTGGCCGGAATTAACAACCGTCTGGTGCTGGATCTCTATCCGGCCATGTCGCAGAAGTACACGGATGATCCCCTGCTGGCATTGCTGGAAGATTACAATCAGGGGGAGCTGGAGCGCAGCCAGCCCGCCGATGCAGCGCTACCGGGTAAGGCCGGAAGGGACCGGCCCATCGTCATTATGATCGACCCCGGCCACGGAGGCGAAGACTCCGGTGCGGTGGGGAAACATAAGACCCGCGAGAAGGATGTGGTGCTGAAAATTGGCCGCCGTCTGAAGGCGCTGATCGACAAGCAGCCGAATATGCGCGCCTATATGACGCGTAATGAAGATGTCTTTATTCCATTGAAGGTACGGGTTGCTAAAGCGCGAAAACAGCGGGCCGACCTGTTCGTCTCTATTCACGCGGATGCGTTTACCAGCCGCGCGGCGCGCGGCTCGTCGGTATTTGCGCTGTCAACGAAAGGGGCCACCAGTACCGCCGCCCGTTTTCTGGCGAAGACGCAAAATGAGTCGGATTTGATTGGTGGAGTGAGCATGAGCGGTGACCGTTACCTCGACCACACCATGTTCGATATGGTGCAAAGCCTGACGATCAATGACAGCCTTAAGTTCGGTAAAGAGGTGCTCTCACGGATGGGAAAAATTAATCATCTGCATAAACGCACTGTGGACCAGGCGGGCTTCGCGGTACTGAAAGCACCGGATATTCCGTCGATTCTGGTGGAAACCGCCTTTATCAGTAACATTGAAGAAGAGCGTAAATTGCGCACCACGCGTTTTCAGCATCAGGTGGCAGATTCGATTCTGGCCGGGATTAAAGCCTACTTTGCCAGCGGCGCACCACTGGCCCCGCATAAATAGTCATTCGGCGGAAGGGATTCCGCTGCAATTCAGAAGAGAGGGGGGTAAACGACAGATACAAAAAAACACCCTTAAGGGTGCTTGATTGGTTGCGGGAGCCGGATTTGAACCGACGACCTTCGGGTTATGAGCCCGACGAGCTACCAGGCTGCTCCATCCCGCGTCCGATTGACGCTTTTACTACTTTTCGTTCCCATCCACGGCGGAAATTGGTTGCGGGAGCCGGATTTGAACCGACGACCTTCGGGTTATGAGCCCGACGAGCTACCAGGCTGCTCCATCCCGCGTCCGCGTGGTTTGTCGCTTCCATCACGACAACGTTCTTTTACTGCTGCTTAACTCAATCATAAAGACTTCAGTTAATTGGTTGCGGGAGCCGGATTTGAACCGACGACCTTCGGGTTATGAGCCCGACGAGCTACCAGGCTGCTCCATCCCGCGTCCGTGGATGCGCACTATACGCCTGATGGGTTTTCTTGCAACCCCTTTTTGCAGATAAGTCGCTAAAATCGTGCCTGTTATACATTTCTTAGCCAGAATGTTGAAATGTTGCACAAGTGCCGGTGCTCTTTACCACTGGCGCATTTTATTCTGACGATGCCTTTGCTATCTTCGCGCAGGGTTCCCGTATAAAGGTAGAGATGGCATGAAAGCAGGTTGGGCAAAATATCTGGTGACCGGCACGCTGCTGGCGCTGCTGGCAGGGTGTTCATCAAAACCCACCGATCGTGGGCAGCAGTATAAGGACGGGAAACTCGATCAGCCGCTGGCGCTGGTCAATCAACCCAATGCGAAAGGACGCCCGGTCAACGGTAAGGACTTTGCCGACCAGGTTTCTCAGATTCGTTTTGCCTCGTCGGCAATGTATTCCCGACAGGCGGGGACTTACAGCGCGATAGAGAGCTGGCTGATGGCCGGTGGCGATACCCGCCAGCTTCGCCAGTTTGGTCTGGACGCATACCAGATGGAAGGAACCGATAATTACGGCAACGTCCAGTTTACCGGTTACTACACGCCGGTGATTCAGGCGCGCTATACCCGTCAGGGCGAATTCCAGTATCCTTTATATCGTATGCCACCGCGTGCAAAGGGCAGGAAACTGCCCAGCCGTGCGGATATTTACAGCGGTGCGCTGGATGACCGCTACGTGGCGGCTTACAGCAATTCGCTGATGGATAACTTTATTATGGATGTGCAGGGCAGCGGTTATGTTGACTATGGCGACGGCCGCCCGCTGATGTTCTTTGGCTATGGTGGTAAAAATGGCCATGCCTATCGCAGCATCGGTAAGGTTCTGATCGATCGTGGTGAAGTGAAACGGGAAGACATGTCAATGCAGGCTATCCGCCAGTGGGGGGAAGAGCACAGCCCGGCTGAGGTACGTGAACTGCTGGAACAGAACCCTTCCTTTGTGTTCTTTAAGCCTGAGAATTTTGCCCCGGTGCGCGGTGCCAGCGCGGTGCCTCTGGTCGCGAAAGCGTCCGTGGCGTCTGACCGATCGTTGATCCCTCCGGGAACCGCTCTGCTGGCAGAAATTCCACTGCTGGACAACAACGGTAAATTTACCGGAAAATACGAAATGCGCATGATGGTATCGCTGGACGTTGGCGGTGCCATTAAAGGTCAGCACTTCGATATTTACCAGGGAATTGGCCCGGATGCCGGGCATATGGCGGGCTGGTTCAACCATTATGGCCGTGTCTGGGTGCTGAAAAATGCGCCCGGCGCCGGAACGCCACTCTTCTCGTCTGCACAGAATAACGCTTCTCAGCGTGGTCTGCTGGTCAGCCAGTAAATCGCGGTGGGCCGGGTACCGGCCCGCCGTTCGTTGGGACGCGTTTCGAGGAATAATGAATGATGGTTCTTTCAGACGCCTGGCGGCAACGCTTTGGCGGAACGGCGCGCCTGTATGGTCAGTCAGCGCTCCAGCTTTTTGCTGATTCACACGTCTGCGTGGTGGGCATTGGCGGCGTGGGCTCATGGGCGGCGGAAGCGCTGGTGCGAACCGGCATCGGGGCGATTACGCTGATCGATATGGATGACGTCTGCGTCACTAACACCAATCGCCAGGTTCACGCACTGAAAGAAAATGTGGGCCGGGCGAAAACCGAGGTCATGGCCGAACGTCTGCTGGCTATCAATCCCGAATGTCGGGTGATCTGCGTGGATGATTTTATTACGCCAGATAATACTGCCGCGCTGATTGGTAAAGATTTCAGCTATGTCATTGATGCAATTGACAGCGTACGGCCAAAAGCCGCGCTGCTGGCCTGGTGCCGCCGTAATAAAGTCCCGTTGGTCACCACGGGCGGTGCGGGCGGTCAGATTGATCCGACGCAGATCCAGGTGGCAGACCTGGCGAAAACCATTCAGGATCCGCTGGCGGCGAAATTGCGTGAGCGGCTGAAAGGCGATTTTAATATCGTGAAAAACAGCAAAGGCAAACTGGGAATTGACTGCGTCTTTTCTACCGAGGCGCTGATGTACCCGCAGCCCGACGGTTCGGTCTGTGCATCACGCAGTACCGCAGAAGGGCCAAAGCGGATGGACTGTGCGGCCGGATTTGGCGCGGCCACCATGGTGACCGCCACGTTTGGTTTTGTCGCGGTTTCACACGTGCTGAAGAAAATGATGGCGAAAGCGACCCGTGAGGGTAACCCCACATAGGGGAGAACTTCGTCATGATCAGACCTTTTTGCACCGGCCGCCCGAATTAACCCGTCTGCAGTGGTAAGTGACCCCCTCTCTTAACCGGTGGCAGCCCGCATGACCGCTGCCGCCATCGCCTGTAAGCCTGCGCTGCGTGAGGCGCTAAGCTGTTCCATTAAACCCAGTGCGGCAAACAGCGCCAGCGGATCTTCCTGCCGCAGCCGGGCGGCGGTTTTGCCCTCTACCGCCGTTAACAGTACTGCCAGCAGCCCGCGAACAATACGTCCTTCGCTGTCACCAAAGAAATGCAGCCGGCCGTCTTCCATCAGCTGATGGCCCAGCCAGACACGGTTTTCACAGCCGCTTAATTCAATAGCGGCGCTTTTCATTGCCTCGGGCAGCGGGGGCAGTTGTTTGCCCAGCAGGATAAGCTGGCGGTAGCGATCTTCCCACTGCCTGAAGTGGGAAAATTGCGCCCGCAGAGCGTCGGGGGTTATCGTGATGCCAAAAGGGTGCGGCGCGACAGGGGATAAAGTCATGATTAATCAGCCAGTAAGGTCAGGGCGGTGGTCATGGCCGCGACCAGCGCGTCCACGTCTTCCGGGGTGTTATAAGGCGCGAATGAGGCGCGTAGCGTACCGCTGACGCCCAATGCGGCCAGCAGCGGCTGGGCGCAGTGCTGACCCGCGCGAACGGCAATACCGCTGCCAGCCAGCAGCATCACCACATCGCTGTGATGGACGCCGGCAATATCAAATGCCAGCAGGCTGGAGTGGCTGGCACGGTAGCTGCGGAAACCTGGCAGCAGTGACAGACGGGCTTCCGCCTGGGAGGCCAGCTCACAGCTCCAGCGCTCGGCGGCGGTGACATCCACATGGCTTAACCACTCCAGCGCGGCGCTCAGGCCAATCACACCGGCCACGTTCGGCGTACCGGCCTCGAAGCACCAGGGGACGGCCTGGGGAGTAAATCCATCGAAGTCCACGCGGCTGATCATTTTGCCGCCGCCCTGCCAAGGCGCCATTTCTGCCAGCCGTTCAGCCTGGCCATACAGGACACCGATCCCCATTGGTCCATACAGTTTATGGCCAGAAAAAGCGTAAAAATCAATATTCAGCGCCTGTACGTCCGGGGGACAATGAACCACGCCCTGCGCGCCATCTACCATCACTTTTGCCCCGCAGCCATGGGCCAGATCGATGATCTGTTTCAGATCAGGACAGCCGCCGGTGACGTTGGACATCTGTCCGATGGCCACCAGGCGGGTTCGGGCATTGAGCAGATCCGGGAGCAGGTGCAGATCCGGCAGGCGATCCTGCCCAATGGGCCACTTCACGACGCGGGCCCCCGTCTGCTCTGCCACCATCAGCCACGGCACGAGGTTAGCATGGTGTTCTGCTTCGCTGACCACAATCTCATCCCCTGGCCGCAGGCGCGGACGCAGCCAGCTTTGCGCCACGAGGTTAATGGCCTCGGTGGTGCCTTTCGTCCAGACGATGCTGTGACGGTCTGCGGCATTTAGCAGTTCCGCAACCTGTGCGCGCGCGTGTTCAAAACGGTCGGTCAGGTGCTGTGCAGCGGCATACTGGCTGCGGTGAACCGTACCGGCGCTCAGACGATAAAACTGTTCCGTCGCGTCGATGACGCTCTGTGGTTTCAGCGCGGTCGCTGCACTGTCAAGATAGCAGGATCCCTCGTTCAGGGCGGGAAACTGCTTACGAAACAGCGATGGATTAAATGATGTCATACTTTTTGCGCGTTCCTGTGGAATGGGGCGTGCTTTTTAGGACCAAACTGAAATGACTGAGGATTTCTGGCAAAGCTGAAAAAGCGCGTTATGCTGAATTATGACTGCTTTACCTGTTTGCCCGCAATGATACGCACTGTTCAGTAGGCTTTTTTAATGTGTTTTTGGCCACGATTCCGACAGTGCTTCGGGTATTTCCTGTCTCAAAATGGAGAAATAAAAATGAAAAAGTTAGCTGCTGTAATCGCTGCCTGTGCCATGACGTTCACGCTGGCGGCCTGTTCAAGCAATTACGTTATGCACACCAATGATGGACGGACGATCGTTGCCGACGGCAAGCCTATGGTAGACGATGAAACCGGGATGATCAGCTACAAAGATGCCAACGGGACAAAACAGCAGATCAACCGCTCAGATGTCAAAGAGATGGTCGAAGCGGGACAGTAAATTCCAGATAAAAAAAAGCACCGCGCTTGGCGGTGCTATTAAAAATCAATATGGACAGACAGGGTAAATCTACAGGAATAAAAGGTAGCCAGGCTACCAGACCTGAAAATCGTCAGGTCAAATGCAAACACAACATCACGACACAAGCCAAAAGCCCCTCAAAATTCCGCGAGTTAACACCAAATTTTAATGCGCTTTTCGTTCCGGCTCAGGAAGTGCCGCAACTATAGGTATTTGCTGGTAGTTCCTCAACGGACAATTTATAATGCCTCGGATAAAAAAAACTAATACGTAACTCTGTGTAACAGAGCAACATCTTGCTGTGATGAAAAGTACCCCTCTACCATGTCGAAACGTTTACCACCTTTAAATGCGCTGCGTGTTTTTGATGCTGCAGCGCGTCATCTCAGCTTTACCAAAGCTGCAGAAGAACTGTTCGTTACCCAGGCCGCCGTCAGCCACCAGATTAAGTCACTGGAGGACTTTCTGGGCCTGAAGCTGTTCCGCCGCCGTAACCGGTCTCTGCTGCTGACCGAAGAAGGGCAAAGTTATTATCTCGATATTAAAGAGATTTTCACCGCGCTGAATGACGCCACGCGCAAGCTGCAGGCCCGCAGTGCGAAAGGGGCGCTGACGGTCAGTTTGCTGCCCAGTTTTGCTATTCAATGGCTGGTTCCCCGGCTGACCAGCTTTAACTCAGCTTATCCGGGAATCGATGTGCGTATCCAGGCGGTGGATCGTGATGAAGAGAAACTGGCCGATGATGTCGATGTGGCCATCTTCTACGGGCGAGGCAACTGGCCAGGTCTGCGCGTAGAGAAACTTTATGCGGAGTATCTGCTGCCCGTCTGCTCACCGCTGCTGTTAACCGGGGAACGCCCTCTGACCTCACCCGCTGCGCTGGCAGGGCATACGCTGCTGCATGATGCCTCACGCCGTGACTGGCAGGCGTATACCCGTCAGTTGGGCCTTAACAGTATCAATGTGCAACAGGGACCGATTTTCAGCCACAGTGCGATGGTCCTGCAGGCGGCGATCCACGGTCAGGGGGTGGCGCTGGCCAATAATGTGATGGCAGAGAGTGAAATCGAAGCCGGCAGGCTGGTGTGTCCTTTTAATGACGTGTTAGTCAGTAAAAATGCTTTTTATCTGGTTTGTCATGACAGTCAGGCAGAACTGGGTAAAATAGCGGCCTTCCGCCAGTGGATCCTGGCAAAAGCGGCCAGCGAACAAGAAAAATTTCGCTTTCGCTACGATCACTGATTGAACGGCCCCCGCCGATACGCGGCAGGGAAGAAGAACGGGCAGCAGGAGGCACGCCTCCCTGCCCCGAAAGAGGATGAGGTCATGTCCAGTCGTGCAATGCTAATTTTTGCCGCCATCAGTGGATTTTTCTACGTGATGCTGGGGGCGTTTGGTGCCCACGTGTTAAGTAAGTCGCTCGGAAGCGCAGAAATGGCCTGGATGAAAACCGGGCTGGAATATCAGGGGTTTCATACCCTGGCGATACTGGGTCTGGCGACAGCGATGCTGCGTCGGGCCAATATCTGGTTTTACTGGAGTAGCGCGTTTCTGGCTCTTGGTACCGTATTGTTCAGCGGCAGTCTTTATTGTCTGGCGTTGTCGCACCTGAAGCTGTGGGTGTATATCACTCCGATTGGTGGCACCTGCTTCCTGCTGGGTTGGGTTTTGATGTTGGTTGGCGCACTGCGTCTGAAAAAAAGGGCAGATCGCCATGAATAAGATTTTACTGTATTGCCGTCAGGGTTTTGAAAAAGAGTGTGCCGCCGAAATTACGGCCAAGGCCGCTGAGCGTGAAGTGTATGGCTTTGCCCGGGTTAAAGACGACTCGGCTTACGTGCTTTTCGAGTGCTACCAGCAGGGCGAAGCAGAAAAGCTGCTTAATACGCTGCCCTTCAGTGAGCTGATCTTTTCCCGTCAGATGATCGTGGTCGGCGAACTGTTGCGCGACCTGCCAACGGAAGATCGCATCTCGCCGGTGGCGGGCATGCTGACCGGTGTGGTGGAGAAGGGCGGCGATTTGCGCGTTGAGGTACCAGATACCAATGCCAGCAAAGAGCTGCTCAAGTTCTGCCGCAAGTTTACCGTACCGCTGCGTGCCAGCCTGCGGAAACAGGGGATCCTCCTTAACTATGAAAGCAATAAGCGCCCGGTGGTTCACGTGTTCTTTATTGCGTCCGGCTGTTGCTATGTGGGCTATTCGCTGCCGGAGAATAACTCAGCGCTGTTTATGGGCATCCCCCGTCTTAAGTTTCCTTCCGATGCACCAAGCCGTTCAACCCTGAAGCTGGAAGAGGCTTTCCATGTCTTTATCCCTGCCGATGAGTGGGATGAACGTCTGGCCAGCGGCATGTGGGCCGTCGATCTCGGCGCGTGCCCTGGCGGCTGGACCTATCAGCTGGTGCAGCGCAGCATGATGGTGAATGCAGTCGATAACGGACCCATGGCGCCCAGCCTGATGGATACCGGACAGGTGTTCCACCAGCGTGAAGACGGTTTCAAATACCGGCCAACACGCAGCAATAACTACTGGGTGGTCTGCGATATGGTGGAAAAACCCATCCGCGTGGCGAATCTTATGGCCGACTGGCTGGTCAATGGCTGGTGCCGAGAGGCGATCTTCAACCTCAAGCTGCCGATGAAAAAACGCTACGAAGAAGTGTCACAGAATCTGGCGATGATCGACGAAAAACTGAAAGAGAATGGGATCAATGCCCAGATTCAGGCGCGCCAGCTTTACCATGACCGTGAAGAAGTGACGGTGCATATCCGTCGTATCTGGAGTGCCGCACCGGGTCGTCGCGACGAGCGCTAACATCCGCTGCGTTGCCGGGCCGATCGTGGATCCGATCGGCCCGCAGACCGGACAGTATGTCTGCTTTGCCTGCTATTTATGGCAGACGTAAATCCTTCAGGTTCCCTTCCAGCACTAAATCGGTTTTCAGCGTGGCCACCTGACGGCAAATCTCAGCCATCTGCTGGTGTTCTGCCAGTTTTTTACGCCATTTTTCCGGCACCTGATCCAACTGCTGATAGAGCGCTGTCAGCGTGCCGAACTGTTGCAGCAGCTGGCTGGCGCTTTTGCCGCCAATGCCTGCCACGCCGGGGATCTTGCTGCTGCTGATGCCGGCCAGCCCCCAGTAATCGGGCAGCTGCGCGGGGGACACGCCAAACTCTGCGGCAATAAAAGGCACATCCAGCCAGCGCTTCTGAAAGTAATCGCGGATTTGTATCGTCGGTGCCAGGAGCTGACAGTAGCCCTTATCGGTAGAGACAATCGTTGCCTGATGGCCTGCGGCGGCCACCTTGCTGGCCAGGGTCGCCGCCAGGTCGTCAGCCTCATCGCCCTCAGAATGCCAGCTGGCGATGCCGATGCTGGCAAACGCCTTGCGTAACAGCGGCATCTCATCACGCAGCGTATCCGGCATCGGGGAACGGCCCGCTTTATAATCCGGCAACAGTCGGTGACGCCAGCTGTCGCTGCGATCGTCATCATCGAAGACGGCCACGGCGTGGGTGGGGCGGGTGTGCAGCAACAGCTGTTGCAGGGCATTCAGACAGGTATCCTGGCAGGGAGAGCCCTGGACGGCGTGAATGCGCCGAATCAGATTCAGCGCATCGATAATTAACAGATGTATCATCAGATAACCCTGAGCGGCCCGCAGGCCGCTCTTTTACTTAATGATTTCGTAGCAGGGGATATAAGCGCTGCCCGGCAGTTTCATACGATGCTGGGCAACGAAGCCTTGCAGCAGATCGTCCATGCGTCGCATGATTTCCGGATCGCCGTGCAGTTTATAGGGCCCTTTCTCTTTAATGGCCTGGATGCCAACATCCTTTACATTTCCCGCCACGATGCCGGAGAATGCGCGCCGCAGAGCGGCTGCCAGCTGTTCGGCCGGCTGGTCAGGTGAGAGATTAAGGTTCGCCATATTCTCATGGCTCGGCATAAACGGCATTTGCAGATCGGGGGCAATACGCAGTGCCCAGTTAAAGCTGTAGGCATCGCCGGTTTCGCGACGGTACTCTTTGACCTTCGGCATGGCTTTTTTCATTACCCGCGCCACTTCTGCCGCATCATCAATAATGATGGTGTAGTGCCTGCGCGCCTCATCGCCCAGCGTGTTGACGATAAACTCGTCCAGCACGCGGAAGTAATCAGCGCTTTCTTTCGGGCCGGTCAGGATCAGCGGCAGTACCTGGTCGTGATTGTGTGGGTTCATCATAATACCCAGCAGATACAGCAGCTCTTCCGCCGTGCCCACACCGCCCGGGAAGATAATGATGCCGTGAGCGATGCGCACAAAGGCTTCCAGACGTTTTTCAATGTCCGGCATGATGATCAGTTCATTGACCAGCGGATTGGGCGGCTCGGCAGCAATGATCGAGGGCTCTGTCAGGCCGATAAAGCGGCTGTCCCGGTAGCGCTGCTGGGCGTGACCCACTGCCGCGCCTTTCATTGGTGCTTCCATCACCCCCGGCCCACAGCCGGTACAGATGTTCAGTTCGCGCAGGCCCAGCTGGGAGCCCACGCTCCGGCAGTACTGGTATTCAATGGCATTAATGGAGTGCCCTCCCCAGCACACCACGGTGTTCGGCTCCTCACCCACATGCAGGGCGCGGGCATTTCGCAGGATAGAGAACACCAGGTTAGTGATATGCACCGGGTCTTCTGTTTCAAACTGCTGAAAACGCCCGGCGTTATCAATTTTCCCGTTCAGGAAGAGAATGTCGCGCAGTACGGCAAACAGGTTAGCCTGCAGCGCACGAATAATCCGTCCGTCCACAAAGGCTTCTTCTGGCGGATTAATCAGTTCCAGTTTCACGCCCCGCTCGCGGCGCAGCACGTTAATGTCAAAATTTTCAAAGCGTGAGAGCAGTTCATGGCTGCTGTCGGTCTGGCTGCCGGAGTTGAGCACAGCCAGTGAGCAGTTACGAAAGAGCTGATAGAGGTCGCTGCTGGCCGTGCGTTTCAGCATATCGACTTCAAGCTGAGAGAGCAGATCCATTGAGCCGAGTGGGCTGACATGTGTAATCAAGTGAACTCCTTTACACCCGCCGGGTGTGCAGTGACTCCACGGCCTCGCGGTCGCAGAGAAAAGATATCCTTAAGCAATATCGCGACCTGACCGAAAGCGAAGATTTGCCCTTACAGGCATCGGATCGGGTGGGCAGGTTCGCCGCGCGTTGGGGGCGACGTATCGCTGTCCGCTGTCAGAGTAGCGTTTTCCAGTGATATTTAACAACAGGTTAACGTGCGGCAGGACAGAATTACTGACGAACCAGCCGTGAGCGACTTGCCACAAAAGTATCATTCGTACGCCACGGGTTGATATCCAGCCCACCCCGCCGCGTGTAGCGCGCATAGACCGTCAGGCTTTCCGGCTGGCAGTAATGCTGAATGTCGTTGAAAATACGTTCAACACACTGTTCGTGAAACTCATTATGATTGCGGAAAGAGACCAGATATCGCAGCAGCGCTTCACGGCGGATACGTGGACCGCGGTAGGTGATCTGCACGGATCCCCAATCCGGCTGGTTGGTGATCAGGCAGTTCGATTTCAGCAAATGACTGACCAACTGCTCTTCAACCCGCTCGTGGGAGGTCGCGTCACGCAGATAGTCAGCACTGAACGCGTAGTTATCGATGGTAATGTCCTGTTCATCAATGCATTCGCCGCTAAAGCGGCCAACAGGCTGCCCTTCGATTTCCTGCAGGCGGAACAGTGCCACGCTCACCTTGCCCTGGGCACAGGCGCTGAGGTCACGTTCCAGTGTCTGACGGACCTCTCCCCAGTTGGCAAATGAACTCTGATTAAAGCTGTTCAGATAAAGTTTGAAGCTTTTTGACTCGATGAGATTCACACTGCCGGCATCCAGCGTAACTTCCCCTATCGCGACCTGCGGCAGTCCCTTGCTGTTGAGCCAGGAGAGCTCATACAGCGTCCAGATATCTGCACCGCTGAACGGCAGATTTTCGGGATACAACCCCAGCGGCTCGCGGTTAAGGCTGCGCGGCACGGCCTGCAACAGTTCCGGCTGGTAGTGATCGTGATATTCTGTGGGTTTCCCCAGGCTCAGGCCTTCCAGTGCCTGATGATGCTCGTATGAAGACATGGTGTTACCTTGTGTTACCTTAATGCACCCGCCGTGGCAGATGTGTGGATACGTTCGGGTACTGTCAGTGCGCGAAGAGCGTGACAAGTACATCAGGCTGTCAGTGTAACTCAGCAAGCAAAGAGTGAAAAAATAATGATCGAAGAAACCTCCCAGGCATTACGCGATTTTAGTCATCGCTACTGCGAACTCTGGCAGCAACATCATGGCCATGCCCCGGCCAGTACAGAACTGCACGGCATACCTTCTCCCTGCATTGTTGCTGCGCACGAGGATGAGGTCTGGTGGCAGCCGCAGCCCTTTACGCTGGCCAAAAATCTTGATGCGGTTGAACGGGCGCTCGATCTGAGACTGCAACCATCGATAGCGGGCTTCTATACCACGCAATTTTCTGGTGACATGAAGGGAACTTTTGCCGGACGGCGTGTGTCTCTTGTACAGGTGTGGAGTGAAGACGACTTTGTCCGTGTGCAGGAAAACCTGATCGGGCATCTGGTGATGAAGCGTCGTCTTAAACACTCCCCCACAACCTTTATTGCCACAACAGAGTCTGAACTCGAAGTGGTGTCGGTGTGTAACATCAGCGGCGAAGTCATTATTGAGCAGTTAGGTACGACAAAACGTGAAGTCATCACCCCCTCTCTTAAGAAATTTCTTATTCTTTTACAACCTCTTAGTGAGCGTTGATCAGATTTAAGCCATTCCTTGTGTGCGATATCTCTCACAAACACTGTGAGAGATCGCTACGATTATTGCAGATATCGCATTCGTTCATTTTGTAAAAATATTGTAGATCATAACGTTATGAGACCGGTTGCTGATATTGGCGTGTAAGACGCTTAAAAAGCACGACAGGGTGTCTTGTTTGCTTATGCTGATCGGGCAGAATAGCACCCAACGCAAAGGATGCGCAGGACTGGAACAGACATCATGATGATGTCACTCATGGAATGAGACGGACCCGTCTGGATGATGTATCAGGGAAAGGCTTCGGGAAGAAGCGAGGACACCTCAGGATGAGGTAAGGGACACCTCCAGGAAGGAGAATGTGAACCGAACAGGATGGTTTGGTTGGCAGGGATGTCAAAGGACTTGCATCAGGATGATGCTTAGCTCAGGAGAGCACAGGAATAGTTTTCAAGGATGAGCAGGGAGCATAAAGGTAGCTGGAGCGCTGCAAACGAACCAGGGGCACTGTTAACACAGTGCCCCTTTTTTTTGTTGAAATTTTTGCCCTGCGCAGTGCCAGTGATATGCTTTGCGCTCATTATCCCCGAAGCCTAATCAGGAGGTTGCTTATGATGCGTGAACAGCAGGTTCAGGAACGATTGCTGGCGATTGAAACGCAGCTTAAAACCGCCGGTCTCTGGCAGGCGGTCGCCCCCAATAGTGAAGCGTTTGCCAGCACAGAGCCTTTCTGTGTGGATACCATGACGCCACTGCAGTGGCTGCAATGGGTGTTTTTGCCGCGTATGCAGGCGCTGCTTGATGCCGGGGCCGCATTACCGGTTTCACTGGCCATCGCCCCTTATTATGAAGTCTGGCTTGAGGGAGAAATCCCGGAGCGTGCCCAACTGCTGCACTGTTTAAATGCGCTTGACCAGCTGTTCGAGTCGCCCAACTGATGCTGGAGATTATTTACCAGGATCAGTGGTTGGTGGCGGTCAATAAACCCTCCGGCTGGCTGGTACATCGCAGCTGGCTGGATCGCCATGAAACGCAGTTTGTGATGCAGACGGTGCGCGACCAGATTGCACAGCATGTGTTTACCGTACACCGTCTGGACAGACCTACCTCCGGCGTACTGCTGATGGCGCTGTCCAGCGAAGTGGCGCGCCTGCTTTCTCAACAGTTTGAGCAGCACCAGCTGCAAAAAACCTACCATGCCGTGGTGCGTGGCTGGCTGGAAGGCGAGGACAGGCTGGACTATGCCCTGACCGAAGAGCTGGATAAAATTGCGGATAAATTCAGCCAGCCGGAAAAAGCGCCGCAGCCAGCCGTTACCCACTGGCGCGGGCTGGCCACGGTCGAGCAGCCTTTCCCGGCCGGTCCGTACCCGACATCGCGCTATTCGCTGATGGAGATGAAGCCTGAATCCGGACGCAAGCATCAGCTCCGGCGACATATGACTCATCTGCGTCACCCCATCATCGGTGACAGCGCCCACGGTGATCTCAAGCAGAACCGGGCTGCGGCAGCGAACTTTGGCATGAATCGTTTGATGCTGCACGCCAGCGAGCTTTCACTGAAACATCCGGTCACGGGTGACCCCCTGCGGATCCATGCAGGGCTGGATGACGTCTGGCAAACGGCGATGTTCCGGTTCGGCTGGCAGCACTGCCTTCCTGACGTGCCGCGGGTTGAGTTCGCGACGCAACGCCCGCAGGATAGTGAATAATAATCAGCATCAACAATGGAGAAAAAGCATGGCTGAGGTAGGCATTTTTGTCGGTACCGTTTACGGTAACGCCCTGTTAGTGGCGGAAGAAGCGGAACCCCTGCTGGTGGCCGCAGGCCATCAGGTAAAGATTTTTGAGGATCCCACGCTGGAAGAGTGGCAGCGCTATGCCGAGAAGGTCGCGCTGGTGATCACTTCAACCACCGGCCAGGGCGATCTGCCGGACTGCATTGTCTCGCTGTACAACGGCATCAAAGATAAGCTCGGTTATCAGCCGACCCTGCGTTACGGCATCATTGCGCTGGGTGACAGCAGTTATGACGCGTTTTGCGGTGGAGGGAAAAAGTTTGCAGAGCTGCTGCAGGATCAGCAAGCGGTTCGCGTCGGAGAGATGCTGCTGGTTGATGCCACGGAGAACCCGGAGCCGGAAGAGGTGACCTCCCCCTGGGTAGAGGAATGGGCGAAACTCCTCGGTTAAAGATAACCATCCCCCGGGTTTTCTGTCTGTGACGGTGAGGCACGCCTCACCGTCACAGGCCTTACAGCTTCAGGCGTTCTTTCGCCAACTGCGCCACGTTTTGCATCTCATCCAACAGCTCGAAAAGCTCCGGTTCGACCAGCGTCAGGTCTCTGCTGTTGCGCAGGCTCTGCTCCAGTTGCAGACAGAGCTGTTTCATTCGGGGCACACCGCTGTAGCTGGCGCTGCCATGCAGTTTATGAATGATATCGCTCAGGGCATCCGGATTATCCTCTGCCATATATTGCTCAACCAGCCCCTGCACTTCCGGCAGGAAATCTACCAGCATCTGTAACAGATCGCGGGCCAGATCGGGCTTATTCGCGGCCTGACGCAGTGCCAGCGGCCAGTCGAGGGAGGCGGGGACCTCAATGATTTTCGGTATTGCCCGCTGCCCGCCGGGCGTATATCGGGCGAGCAAACGGCTGAGTTTTTGTTCATCGATCGGTTTAGCCAGATAATCATTCATTCCCGCTTTAATCAGCTGTTCACGTTCACCGTCCATGGCATGTGCCGTCACGGCAACAATCGGCGTATTGGCGTGCTGGGGCAGGGTACGTATGGCTTCACTGGCGCGGATACCGTCGATCTCCGGCATCTGAATATCCATCAGGATAATATCCAGATGCTGCTGACGTGCCTGAGTGATCGCCCCTTCACCGCTGTCGCACAGGACGATCTCTGCCACCTGCTCTTCCAGCAGGGCACCAATCAGCTTGAGGTTAGCCGGGTTATCGTCTACCGCCATCACGCGTAACGGCAGACGGGGACGTTCAGGTAAGGGCAGGGTATCACGACGATGATGATCGACCAGTAATGGGATCAGGCGGGTCATGGATATCGGCTTAATCAGACAGGCGGTTACGCCGCGTGCTTTCAGCTCCTCAGCGAAGACCTGCATCTGGAAGGGCAGTGCCATAATCACGCTGCTTGCCCGTTGCAGAATGGGCTGCAACTGTTCACTGCTCATCTCCAGATTTTGCGCATCGGCCACCGGCAGCCCCATCAGCAGCACGTCATAGTGTTCGTCCGGAAGGGCGCTGAGCGTCGGACTGTAGCTGATTTTCATTGGTGTCGCTGCCAGCATATCCAGCAGGGCTTTCGCCGCCGTCTCGTTTGGCTCGACATAGGCCATGTGCTGCCCTTCAATACAGTCCATCACGCGTGGATCGCTGGCAGCATTAGGGTTAAGTGCCAGATTCACGTGGAACCAGAAGGTGGAACCGTGGTTAAGGCGGCTGTGGAAGGAGATTTCCCCGCCCATTTCATTGACCAGTTTCTGGGTGATCACCAGCCCCAGGCCGGTCCCGCCATGGCGGCGAGAAATGCTGGCATCTGCCTGGCGGAAGGCCTGGAACAGCTGTGACTGCTGCTTTTCGGAAATGCCGATGCCGCTGTCATGGATCTGCACCTCCAGCTCCATGCGATTGTTGCTCAGCGCGCGCTTTTCCACGCGAATATCGATATTGCCGCGTTCGGTAAATTTGATCGCATTACCCAGCAGGTTGACGATGATTTGCTGCATACGCAGTGGATCGCCAATGGCATTATCCGGAACGTCTCCCTGAATGTTCAGCGTCAGTTCCAGCCCTTTTTCATGCGCTGACTGCGCCAGCAGCACGACAACCTCATCCAGGGTGGCGCGCAGCGGGAAAGGGATGGTTTCCAGAACCAGCTTCCCGGCTTCCAGCTTCGAAAAGTCGAGAACATCATTGATGATACTCAACAAATTGTTCGCCGAGCGTTCAATGGTATGCAGGTAGTCGCGCTGAGTGGAGTTCAGCATGGTTTTCAGCGTCTGGCGGGTAAAGCCGATTACCCCGTTTAATGGTGTACGCAGCTCATGCGACATATTGGCGAGGAACTCTGATTTAATGCGTGCCGCCTCCTGAGCGCGTTTTTTCGCCAGATCCAGCTCGACGTTCTGGATCTCCATCTGCTCCAGTGTCTCACGCAGATCGGAGGTGGCCTGGTCGATATTTTGCTGCATCTCTTCATGGTACGCGGTGAGAGACATGGCCATCGAGTTGATACCATTCTTCAGCACGTCCAGCTCACCGAGCATATGACCTTCTACGCGACTGTCGAGCTGACCACGGCGGATGCGGTCAACGGTGCTGACCATGTTGCGAATCGGCCCAGTGACATCGCGCATCAGGCGGTAGGCAAACACCATGGCAATACACAGGCACAGCAGCAGCAGCAGGGTGGAGATAAACACTTCTTTATACTGCTGAAGCCGGACTGACTGTAAATCCAGCTCAATGGCAACGTATCCGAGGGGGTTACCGGTGGGTTTGGCGTCCTGGCCCGGGGATTCATCCGGGTAGTAGGTTTCAGACAAAATCGGCGTGCGCAGAATCACCGAGTTACCGTGGCGTTCCTTCATAAAGCGCATCGTTAATGGGGTGTTATCAGGCAGGCGAAGCAGGTCCGGTGTCTGGTGATAGTTTGAGGTAACAAACAGCTGATTCTGGTCATCGAAAACAGAAATTGCCCGCACAATATCGGAATGGCGGCGGTGCAGCAGGCTGACCAGCTGACGCACTGACTCACGGCTGTGAAAGGTCATGCCATATTCACTGGAGACAGCCAGGGGTTCGATAATATTGACTCCGGCATCGGTCAGCTGGCTCTGCAGTTCGTTGTAACGGTTAACCACGAAAAAGGTCGAGAGCAGCAGCCCGATCATCAGCGTCGGAGCCAGAATCAAGATCATCATTCGCGCCCGCAGGCTGTATTTGGTCATAGTATTCCCTGTAGGCGGCGATTCGCGCTGTGCCGTTCCCATGGCATGAAGGTCTGTACGGGCAATAACCGGTTCGCCAGCAGGCGATGTCCGATTATTTCTGCTGATAATGATGACGTGTGAACATCAAAGAAACAATGACCAAATGCGTGCGGTAAAAAGAGGGCCGTTGCTCCATGATGAGGCCCGCACTTAAGGCATTTTGTCCGTGATGCTATGATTGTCACGGATTTCACCGGCAGAATTCTCCAGACTGCGCCCGTATTGTGGGCCAGCCGGCTGTGGGCAGGTGCAGATTTATGCGATATTTTTGAATATCAGGGACTATTTCCTGCAAAAACTGGAACAATTTTCGCATAAGCCTAAGCTATGACGGCAGCCACCCGCTGATCGGGGACGGCTGTGTGATTAGTATTGGAAGTTTTATCCCATTATCGGGAAAATATGGGCCGAAAATGTCGCAGGTATTGCTGGCAGTGCAGCATTAGCGGCCAAGGCTGCGTATAATGTCACGACACGAACCCGGGACAGTCAGGTATGACTGCGGTCCGGCTACCTACAGGAACGGATGCGGCTGTGCGTCGGGGGGGAACCTGTCGGCAGGCGGTGTCCATGGCGTGTTTAGCCGAAAATAAGCCCCTGAACAGAGGCGATGCCAGGAGAGGATATGGTTGCGGTAAGAAGTGCACATCTGAACACGGCTGGCGAGTTTGCACTCGACCAATGGATCACCAGTCTGGGGATCTCCAACCAGCAGTCATGTGAACGACTGGCCGAAACCTGGCGCTACTGTGAAGCCACCACCCAGGGCCACCCCGATGCTGCACTGCTGCTGTGGCGCGGCGTTGAGATGGTGGAAATCCTGTCGATGCTCAGTATGGACTGCGAAACGCTTTGCGCCTCATTGCTGTTCCCGCTGGCCGATGCGGGCGTGGTCAGTGAAGCACTGCTGGAGGAGCAGCACGGTAAAGCTATCGTCTCGCTGGTGCACGGCGTGCGTGATATGGATGCCATCCGTCAGTTAAAAGCCACCCATAATGATTCGATGGCCTCTGAGCAGGTCGATAATGTACGCCGGATGCTGCTGGCGATGGTGGAAGATTTCCGCTGCGTGGTGATCAAGCTGGCGGAGCGTATTGCGCACCTGCGTGAAGTGAAAGACGCACCGGAAGATGAGCGCGTACTGGCAGCCAAAGAGTGCACCAATATCTATGCTCCCCTGGCAAACCGTCTAGGCATCGGCCAGTTAAAATGGGAGCTGGAAGACTTCTGCTTCCGCTATCTGCATCCGGACGAATACAAGCGCATTGCCAAACTGCTGCACGAGCGCCGCATTGACCGTGAAGACTATATTGATACCTTCGTGCAGTCACTGCGCACCGAGATTGTGAAAGAGGGCGTGAAAGCCGAAGTCTATGGCCGCCCGAAACATATCTACAGCATCTGGCGCAAGATGCAGAAAAAATCCCTGGCCTTTGACGAGTTGTTTGACGTGCGTGCAGTGCGTATCGTGGCCGAACGCCTGCAGGACTGTTATGGCGCGCTGGGTATTGTCCACACGCTTTATCGCCATCTGCCGAGCGAGTTCGACGACTACGTCGCCAATCCTAAACCTAACGGCTATCAGTCCATTCATACCGTGGTACTGGGGCCAAAAGGCAAAACCGTTGAAATTCAGATCCGCACCCGTCAGATGCATGAGGATGCCGAGCTGGGCGTGGCCGCGCACTGGAAATACAAAGAGGGCGCGACAGCGGGCGGCAGTGCGCGCGGTGCTTCCGGTCACGAAGGGCGCATTGCCTGGCTGCGTAAGCTGATCACGTGGCAGGAAGAGATGGCGGACTCCGGCGAGATGCTCGACGAGGTGCGCAGTCAGGTATTTGACGATCGGGTCTATGTGTTTACCCCGAAAGGCGACGTGGTCGATCTGCCGGCCGGCTCCACGCCGCTGGATTTTGCTTACCATATCCACAGCGATATTGGCCATCGCTGCATCGGTGCCAAGATTGGCGGGCGCATCGTGCCGTTCACCTATCAGCTGCAGATGGGTGACCAGATCGACATTATTACCCAGAAGCAGCCGAACCCGAGCCGCGACTGGCTTAACCCGAATCTGGGGTATGTTACCACCAGCCGGGGGCGCTCCAAGGTTCATGCCTGGTTCCGTAAGCAGGATCGGGACAAGAACATCATCGCCGGACGTCAGATCCTCGACAGCGAGCTGGATCACCTCGATATCAATCTGAAAGATGCTGAAAAGCTGCTGCTGCCGCGCTACAACTTCAATTCCCTGGACGAACTGCTGGCGGCCATTGGTGGCGGCGATATTCGTCTGAATCAGATGAGCAACTTCTTGCAGTCGAAGCTGAATAAGCCCAGCGCCGAGGAAGAGGATCGCGAGGCGTTGCAGAAGCTGACGCAGAAAACCTCGAACAGCGTGCCGCGCAGTAAAGAGAGTGGCCGCGTGGTGGTGGAAGGTGTCGGTAATCTGATGCACCATATTGCCCGCTGCTGCCAGCCTATCCCCGGTGACGATATCACCGGGTTTATCACCCAGGGGCGCGGTATCTCCATCCACCGCGCCGACTGTGACCAGTTGGCTGACCTGATATCACACGCGCCGGAACGTATCGTCGATGCAGTCTGGGGAGAGACTTATTCCAGCGGTTATTCGCTGGTGGTGCGCGTCACCGCCAACGATCGCAGCGGGCTGCTGCGTGATATCACCACCATACTGGCCAATGAAAAGGTTAACGTGCTGGGGGTGTCCAGCCACAGCGATACGAAGAAGCAGCTGGCCACCATCGATATGGATATTGAGATATACAACCAGCAGGTGCTGGGACGGGTGATTGCCCGGCTCAACCAGGTGCCGGACATCATCGACGCCAGACGATTACACTGATCTGCCATGTTGTCCTCCGGCAGTGCTCACCCCTGGTCACATACTCGTGTAGATGACCAGGGGGATTGCGCGTTGGCGGTGAACAAACGGCCTGCGCCAGTAACGCCACGACGTGGCCTGTTGTAAAACCCCATCAGGCCTGCCAAACAAATAAGACTTAAATGGATTAAATTATGACTTCTCTCGATCGCCTGCTGGGCATCATGAAAACCCTGCGCGATCCGGAAAGCGGCTGCCCGTGGGATCGCCAGCAGACCTTTGCTTCCATCGCCCCTTATACTCTTGAAGAAACCTATGAAGTCATCGATGCGATTAACCGCGCTGACTTCGACGATCTGCGCGGAGAACTTGGGGATCTGCTGTTCCAGGTGGTGTTCTATGCCCAGATGGCACAGGAAGAGGGGCGCTTTAACTTTGATGATATCTGCAACGCCATCAGCGACAAACTCGAACGCCGTCATCCGCACATTTTTGCCGACGCTCAGGTCAGCGGCAGCGCTGAGGTGCTGGTGAACTGGGAGCAGATCAAAAGCAACGAGCGGGCCGGTAAAGCCCAGCATTCTGCGCTGGATGATATTCCACAGGCGTTACCGGCGCTGATGCGCGCGCATAAAATTCAGAAGCGCTGCAGCAACGTCGGTTTCGACTGGACGACCCTTGGCCCGGTGCTGGACAAAGTGCATGAAGAGATCGATGAAGTGATGCACGAAGCGCAACAGGCGGTGATAGACCAGGACAAGTTGGAAGAGGAGATCGGTGACCTGCTCTTCGCGACGGTAAACCTGTCACGCCACCTCGGCAGTAAAGCGGAAACTGCGCTGCAAAAAGCCAACACCAAATTTGAACGCCGCTTCCGTCAGGTTGAACAGATTATCGCCGCGCAGGGGATGACGATGCAGCAGGCCACGCTTGAAGAGATGGAAGCCGCATGGCAGGTGGTCAAATCTCAGGAATAACAGGCTGACACGATTCAACAAAAGTGTGACGTGCATCAATCTCCTGGGGCGCGTATTCCGGTAATCTCAGGGTGGTAAATGCGGTGGGAAGCACACAACCGGAAACGATCAATTGTCGCCACGGGGTGTTTCGGGTATACTATTTTCCCGTCCTGGTTATCCATTCCATCGTCTTTAAACCTACATTCTCAGGTTCAGCATGACAACGAACTATATATTTGTGACCGGCGGGGTCGTTTCCTCTCTGGGTAAAGGCATTGCCGCAGCTTCCCTGGCCGCTATCCTTGAAGCACGTGGTCTTAACGTGACTATCATGAAGCTGGACCCGTACATTAACGTGGATCCAGGTACCATGAGTCCCACCCAGCACGGTGAAGTCTTCGTCACCGATGACGGGGCGGAGACCGATCTGGATCTTGGCCACTATGAGCGTTTCATCCGGACTAAGATGAGCCGCCGTAACAACTTCACCACCGGTCGAATCTACTCAGAAGTGCTGCGCAAAGAACGTCGCGGTGACTACCTGGGCGCGACCATTCAGGTGATCCCACACATTACCAATGCAATCAAAGAACGCATCATCGAAGGCGGCGAAGGCCACGATGTGGTGCTGGTAGAAATTGGTGGCACCGTAGGTGACATCGAATCCCTGCCGTTCCTTGAGGCGATCCGCCAGATGGCGGTAGACGTGGGCCGTGAGCACACGATCTACATGCACCTGACGCTGGTGCCGTACATGGCAGCAGCGGGCGAAGTCAAAACCAAGCCTACTCAGCACTCCGTTAAAGAACTGCTTTCTATCGGTATTCAGCCGGATGTGCTGATTTGCCGTTCAGACCGTGCCGTTCCGGCAAATGAGCGTGCGAAAATAGCGCTGTTCTGTAACGTGCCTGAAAAAGCGGTTATCTCGCTGAAAGACGTCGACTCCATTTATAAAATCCCAGGCATGTTGAAATCGCAGGGCCTGGATGACTACATCTGCAAGCGCTTCAACCTGAACGCCCCGGAAGCCAATCTGGCCGAGTGGGAGCAGGTGATTTATGAAGAAGCTAACCCGGGTGGTGAAGTTAACATTGGTATGGTCGGCAAATATGTCGAGCTGCCGGATGCCTACAAATCAGTGATTGAAGCCCTGAAGCACGGTGGCCTGAAAAATCGCGTTACTGTGAATATCAAACTTATTGACTCTCAGGATGTCGAAACCCGTGGTGTTGAAGTGCTGAAGAATCTGGATGCTATCCTTATTCCTGGCGGTTTCGGCTATCGCGGCGTTGAAGGCAAACTGATGACCGCGCAGTACGCCCGTGAAAATAACATCCCTTACCTGGGCATCTGCCTGGGAATGCAGGTGGCGTTGATGGAGTTTGCCCGTAACGTGGCGAACATGCCGGGTGCGAACTCGACTGAGTTTGTCCCTGACTGTAAGTACCCGGTTGTCGCGCTGATTACTGAATGGCGTGATGAAGACGGCAACGTTGAGCAGCGTTCTGAGCAGAGCGATCTGGGTGGAACCATGCGTCTGGGCAGCCAGCAGTGCCAGCTGACCGAAAACAGCCTGGTGCAGAAGCTGTACGGCTCTGACACTATTGTTGAGCGTCACCGTCATCGTTATGAAGTCAACAATATGCTATTGAAGCAGATTGAAGCGGCTGGATTACGTGTTGCAGGCCGCTCAGGGGATGACCAGCTGGTGGAGATCATTGAGCTTCCTGACCACCCCTGGTTTGTTGCGTGTCAGTTCCATCCGGAATTCACCTCAACACCTCGAGACGGGCACCCGCTGTTCAGTGGCTTTG
This sequence comes from Erwinia persicina, assembly GCF_019844095.1. Lineage (NCBI taxonomy): Bacteria > Pseudomonadati > Pseudomonadota > Gammaproteobacteria > Enterobacterales > Erwiniaceae > Erwinia > Erwinia persicina. The sequence continues at coordinate 964,431 of NZ_CP082141.1, forward strand.
TTAAAGCCGCCAGTGAGTACCAGAAGCGTTTGGCAAAATAAGTGTTTTCATAACCTCTTGAAATCGTAAGGCTTCAAGAGGTGCGTCTAAGTTTAAGCTAACTTGTACTGAGGAAAAACTAATGTCCAAAATCGTAAAAGTCATCGGTCGTGAAATCATCGACTCCCGTGGAAATCCGACCGTTGAAGCTGAAGTGCACCTGGAAGGTGGCTTTGTTGGTCTGGCAGCAGCACCATCAGGGGCTTCTACCGGTTCCCGCGAAGCGCTGGAACTGCGTGACGGTGACAAATCTCGTTTCCTGGGTAAAGGCGTGACCAAAGCGGTTGCTGCGGTTAACGGTCCAATCGCTGATGCGGTCACCGGTAAAGACGCGAAAGACCAGGCCAACATCGATAAAATCATGATCGATCTGGACGGTACAGAGAACAAATCTCAGTTTGGTGCTAACGCCATCCTGGCCGTTTCTCTGGCGGCGGCGAAAGCTGCTGCGGCAGCGAAAGGCATGCCACTGTACGAGCACATCGCTGAACTGAACGGCACCCCAGGCAAGTTCTCTATGCCACTGCCAATGATGAACATCATCAACGGCGGCGAGCACGCAGACAACAACGTCGATATCCAGGAATTCATGATCCAGCCTGTTGGCGCGAAAACGCTGAAAGAAGCGGTTCGCATGGGTTCTGAAGTTTTCCACACCCTGGCAAAAGTGCTGAAGTCTAAAGGTATGGGTACTGCGGTTGGTGACGAAGGTGGCTACGCGCCAAACCTGGGTTCTAACGCCGAAGCACTGGCTGTTATCGCTGAAGCGGTAAAAGAAGCGGGCTACGTTCTGGGTAAAGACATCACCCTGGCGATGGACTGTGCAGCCTCTGAATTCTACAAAGACGGCAAATATGTGCTGGCTGGCGAAGGCAACAAAGCCTTCACTTCTGAAGAGTTCACTCACTTCCTGGAAGACCTGACCAAACAGTACCCAATCGTCTCTATCGAAGACGGTCTGGACGAATCTGACTGGGCTGGCTTCAAATACCAGACCGAAGTGCTGGGCGACAAAATCCAGCTGGTGGGCGACGACCTGTTCGTTACCAACACCAAGATCCTGAAAGAAGGTATCGATAAAGGCATCGCTAACTCCATCCTGATCAAATTCAACCAGATCGGTTCTCTGACCGAAACCCTGGCTGCGATCAAAATGGCAAAAGACGCGGGCTACACTGCGGTGATCTCTCACCGTTCAGGCGAAACCGAAGATGCCACTATCGCTGACCTGGCGGTAGGTACTGCAGCGGGCCAGATTAAAACCGGTTCGATGAGCCGTTCTGACCGTGTTGCTAAGTACAACCAGCTGATCCGTATTGAAGAAGCGCTGGGCAACCGTGCGCCGTTCAATGGCCTGAAAGAAGTTAAAGGTCAGTAAGCTGCTGTTATTCTGAGCCGTTTATCAGGCTGAGGATAATCTGAAAAGCCCCGTCTCCGGACGGGGCTTTTTTTTGTTTATTTTTATTTTTCAGAGCGTTAACTGAATTTTGTCTGATGCGGAAAAATCCTGGTTATCTGTTACGGGGCGTTTTATGCGGTTATTTTGTGTAAATTCCTGGTCACTATTTGTAATCAGGATCAGGAAATATGAAATACCGTGCTGATGTTGACGGGCTTCGCGCACTCGCCGTGCTACCCGTTATCGCTTACCACATGGGGATCGGGGGGATACCCGGTGGGTTTACCGGCGTGGATATCTTCTTTGTTATTTCCGGCTATCTGATCTGCGGCATTATTTATAACAGTGCTATCAGCGACAACTTCTCCTGGCTGGATTTCTATAAGCGCCGCTGCCTGCGTATTCTGCCGCCGCTGTTTGTGGTGCTGCTGGCGACAATGATCTTTGGCTACTACCATCTGTTGCCTGCGCAGTTCACCGATCTGAGTAACAGCGCGCTGGCGGCGCTGCTTTCTGCGTCCAATATCTTTTTCTGGAAGACCACGGGCTACTTTGACGGGCCGGCCGACCTGAAACCGCTGCTGCACACCTGGTCGCTGGCGGTAGAGGAACAGTTCTATATTCTCTTCCCGGTCGTGCTGCTGCTGGTGATCCGGCTCTTCCGCCGCCGCACCACGCAGGTGATGCTGCTGGTGATTGCCGGATCGCTGCTGCTGAGTATTTACGGCGTAACGCGCAAGCCAACCTTTACCTTCTATATGCTGCCAACCCGTGCGTGGGAGCTGGCGCTTGGTGGGATTATTGCTATCGCCGGGCTGGAGGCGAAAACCGCCCATTACAGTGCCGCGCTGAAACACGGCATGAGTCTGGCCGGGCTTGGGCTGATTCTGTTTGGCTTCCTGTGGCTGGATACCACTCTGCCATTCCCGGCGTGGAATGCGCTCTATCCCTGCCTCGGCAGCTTCCTGATTATCCTCGCAGGCCAGCAGTCGGTGGTCTCGCGTCTGCTGGCGCTGAAGCCGGTGGTGTACATCGGTATGATCTCCTACTGCCTGTATCTGTGGCACTGGCCGATTATTGTCTACTCCCGCATGTTCTTTAATATCGAACCCGGTGTACGCGAGCTGGTGATCCTGGCCTTAACCTTTGGTCTTGCCGTTGCCTCTCGCTATCTGATCGAGATCCCCTTCCGTTACCGTCTTGCCTGGGTATCGCCGGGGCGTATTGTGACGGCATCGGTTATTGGTCTGGCAGTGATGGCCAGCGGTGCGGTGTATAAAGGGCATATCAGTAACAGCTCCGGGCAGTTTTCTGCGGAAGCGCTGGCGCTGGCACAGTATTCCGAATACAGCAAAATGCCGGAGTTTGACTACCAGTACCGCCGGGGCCAGTGCTTTGTGGATGGAAAGAACGAAGAGGATAAGCCTTTTAACCGTGAGTTCTGTCTGAAGACCTCCAGCACGGCGAAGAACTACGTGATGATCGGCGACAGCCATGCCGCCCACCTGTGGCGTGCCGTCAGTCTGGCTGCGGGCGAGGGGGTGAACGTCATCCAGGCCACCTCAGCGGGCTGTAAGCCGCTCTACAAACAGGACCTGCGTAATCCCTGCACGAAGCTGGTCGACTACGTCTACGATGAGTGGATCCCCGCGCATCACATTGACGGCATTATTATTTCGGCACGCTGGGCGCCGGAGGATATCGCTCCGCTGCGCGCCACCCTCGACCATCTTAAATCCCGCTCTGACAATATCATCGTGATGGGGCCTACCGTGGAATACACCGAGGCGCTGCCAGATCTGCTGGCGTACCAGACGGACGGGCGCAAAGATTTGGTGGCGTCTTCGATTAAAAAAGAGGTCAGGGGAACCGATGCCCAACTGCATGCGGCGATGGCGCAGCAGGGGACGCCTTATATCTCGGTTTATTCGATAGTCTGTCCGGGGAACGTCTGCCGTGGCCTGGCGTCTGACGGCCACCCGACGTCGAATGACTACGGGCACTTCACCCTCAGCGGGGCGAAGGACGTGGCGAAGCAGGCGATGATGCAGATGCACGAGAACGGATTTATGTAGCTTATCCACGCGGGCGGCCAGCAAAGGGCCGCCCGCGGGGTTTTGTAATTATTTAAAGTAAAGTGCACTTTGTACCGATATTAGCTGTTACCGGGCTAACCCCATGACAGAGTGCGCACCATGCTTAAAAATATAAAAGTTGTCACCAGCATCGTTATCATGCTGATCGTTTTCAGCGCGTTATTGCTCGTCTCCAGCGCGCTCTCCTTTAATGCCATCAGCCAGGACAAGGCCAACTTCACCCGCGCCAGTATTTTGACCGAACAGCAGGGGCAACTGAGTGATGCCTGGCAGACGCTGGTCAAAACACGTGTAACCATCAACCGGGTCGCAATCCGTATCCTGAAAAAGCAGACCGATCCCGCTTCCATGGCGGCAATAGAAAAGCTGCTGGGTCAGGCGACGGAAACGCTGGACGACGCCGGGCAGCATTTTGCCCGCTATAAAAGTTATCCTACGGTCGACGGGCAAAATCCGGCACTGGATGAGGCTATCGTCAGCAGCTATCAGCTGATGTATGACACCATGAAGCAGTCTATCCAGTTCCTGGGCGCGAATAACTACGAGGCCTACGGTAATCTGGAAGCGCAGAAAGCGCAGGACGACCTGGAAAAAAATTATGACGGCTGGCGTGAGCAGAACAGCAAGCTGCTGGCGGTCGGGGTCACGGATAATCACGAAGGCTACAGCCATATGGTATGGACGCTGGGCGCGATTATTCTGGTGCTGCTGGTGCTGGTTGCTTCGGTCTGGGTAGTGATCAAACGCGTCCTGCTGACGCCGCTGAAACAGCTGCTGGTGCATATTCAGCGCATCGCCGCCGGTGACCTTTCTGAAACCCTGGTGGTGGATGGACGCAGTGAAATGGGGCTGCTGGCCAGTAACCTGACGCAGATGCAGCAGTCGCTCGTCGCCACTGTGGGTAACGTGCGCGACAGTTCCAATGCCATCTACACCGGAGCCAGTGAAATTTCGCAGGGTAATAATGACCTCTCTTCCCGTACCGAGCAGCAGGCCGCCTCTCTGGAGCAAACGGCGGCGAGTATGGAAGAGTTGACGGCCACCGTGAAGCAGAACGCAGAAAATGCCCGTCAGGCGTCCCAGCTGGCCAAAAATGCCTCTGAGACGGCGGCGAAAGGAGGCCGTGTGGTCGACGGGGTGGTGAAAACCATGCAGGAGATCGCCGGCAGCTCGAAGAAGATTGCCGATATCACCAGCGTGATCGACGGTATCGCCTTCCAGACCAACATCCTGGCGCTGAATGCGGCTGTGGAAGCGGCACGGGCCGGTGAGCAGGGGCGCGGTTTTGCCGTGGTCGCCGGGGAGGTTCGCAACCTTGCCCAGCGCAGCGCGCAGGCCGCCAAAGAGATCAAAACGCTGATCGAGGACTCCGTTAACCGCGTTGACGCCGGTTCGCAGCAGGTCGCGACGGCGGGGGACACCATGACGGACATCGTCAGTGCGGTGGTCCGTGTCACCGATATCATGGGGGAGATTTCCTCTGCCTCGGACGAACAGAGCCGGGGTATCGACCAGATTGGCCTTGCAGTGACCGAAATGGATCGGGTCACCCAGCAGAATGCCGCGCTGGTGCAGGAATCAGCGGCAGCATCCGCGTCGCTGGAAGAGCAGGCCAGCCTGCTGTCTCAGGCAGTGGCGGTGTTTAAAATCGGTTCACAGAACGCCGCAGCGATCCGTCATGTCGCACCGGCGTTGAAAACGCCGCGCCTGGCCGCACCGCGTAATATCACTGTGCAGAGTGAGGGCCACTGGGAAACGTTCTAGCCCTGTCTGACCGTCACCTTTTCAGGGCGGCGGTCAACCTCAGTACAATCACAGGCACGCTTTGTTTGGTCTTCTTCTGTCAATCTGCCATAATCTGCGCCCGTATTTTAGCCACCAGTCGAGATGTAAATGCAGTACCCGATAAATGAAATGTTCCAGACGTTGCAGGGCGAAGGTCTTTATTCCGGCGTTCCGGCAATTTTTATCCGCCTGCAGGGATGCCCGGTGGGCTGCAGCTGGTGTGATACCAAGCATACCTGGGATAAGCTGGCCGATCGGGAGACATCGCTGGGAGATATCCTGCTGAAAACCGTGGAAACGGATGCCTGGGGAGCGGCCGATGCGCAGGCGTTAATCGGTGTGATCCGCCAGCACGGCTGGACGGCAAAGCATATTGTGATCACCGGCGGTGAGCCCTGCATTCACGATCTGACGCCGCTGACCGCCGCCCTTGAGCAAGAAGGTTTCGGCTGCCAGATCGAAACCAGCGGCACTCATGAGGTGCGCTGTACGCCGGAAACGTGGGTGACCGTGTCGCCCAAGGTGAACATGCGTGGCGGCTATGACGTGCTGAATCAGGCGCTGGTGCGGGCAGATGAGGTCAAGCATCCGGTGGCGCGCCAGCGTGACGTGGACGCGCTGGATACTTTACTGGCAACACTGAGTGATGACAAAGCGCGGATTATCGCGCTGCAGCCCATCAGCCAGAAGGCGGATGCGACGAAGCTCTGTATTGAAACCTGTATCGCGCGCAACTGGCGGCTGTCGATGCAGACGCATAAATACCTGAATATCGCCTGAGGTCAAGGGTAGCGGGGCGGCCAGAAAAAGGCCGACCCGCTACGCCCTGTTATCCGCTTACTGCGGCCACTTCATCTCCCCTTTCAGCACTTTTGCACTCAGTTCCAGACTTGAGGCTTCCTTCAGTGCCGGATACCGGGTCTTCATCGCCGCCGTATAGCTGGCTGCATCCTGACTCTCCGCCAGCACGGTTTCAGCGGTCTTCAGATACTGTTGGGTGAAGTTAACCGATGCCAGCGTCTCGGCTGCGCCCGGCAGGAAATGGCCCGGCACCACGCGCGCGGGCTTCAGGGCCTGAATCGCTTCCAGCTTCTGCTGCCAGGCAGAACGTTCAGCAGGCGTCTGGGCATCGGCCATCCAGACGTGGATATTATTGCCATACACCACCACGCCGCCCATCACCGTTTTCAGCGCGGGCACCCACAGATACGTATTCTGCGGCTGCGGGCCGTCAATGCCTTTCACCTCAATGGTTTCACCATCGACCCGGAAACTGTTGCCGGTTAACACGTCAGGCACCACCAGCGACTGTGGCGCATTCGCGCCCATTTTCGGGCCCCAGAACGCCAGCTTACCGTCTTTCGATTGCTTAATCAGATCGACCGTGGCCGCCGTGGCGATAATTTTAGCCTGCGGGAATGCCTGCTTAATGGTCTCCAGGCCAAAGTAAAAGTCCGGATCGGACTGGCTGATAAACACCGTGGTCAGCCGCTTTCCGGTGGCTTTGATGCGTTTCACCAGGGCTTCAGCGTCATTGCGCTGGAACTGGGCATCGATCAGCACCACCTCATGCGGGCCGGAGATTATTTCGCTGGAGACGGCAAACATGCTGGCTTCGCCCGGGTTATAGACCTCCAGCTTCAGCGTTTCAGCGGCATACAGCGGTGCGCTGGCGGTCAGGGCCAGCAGTAACGTCAGACGGGTTTTCATGATGAGCTACCTGATTACGGGAAAGAGAACAGTGTAGGTTGCAAAATTCAGCAGATAAACCGACTATCAGGCAACAGATTGTTGCATATAACGGACAGATTATGGATCGCATCACGGCGGCGAAGGTTTTTATCACCATCGTGCAGCGCGGCAGCCTGTCGGCGGCGGCGGACACGCTGGATATCTCACGCGCGATGGTCACGCGCTATCTCAGCCAGATGGAGAGCTGGGCCGGCGCGCGCCTGCTGCACCGCAGCACGCGACGCCTGAGCCTGACGCCGGCCGGAGAACATGCGCTGGCCCGCTGCCAGCAGATGATGGCGCTGGCCGCGGAAATTGAGCTCAGTAACCAGCCGGAAGGTGAAGCGCTGTCCGGTCTGCTGCGGGTGTCCTGCTCGCTGTCGCTGGGCCAGAGCGTGCTGATGGTGGCGCTGACCGCCTTCCAGCAGCGTTACCCCCTGGTGCGTATCGACCTGCACATCAGTAATCAGCGGGTTAACCTGGTGGAAGAGCGCATCGATTTGGCCCTGCGCATCACCGCCCAGTTGGAGCCGAACCTGATTGCCCGACCGCTGCACCGCTGCCGGTCGGTAATCTGTGCGGCACCAGCCTATCTGGCACGGGCGGGGATCCCGGTGGTGCCGCAGGATCTGGTACATCACAACTGTCTGGCCTACTCGCACTTTGGTAAAAGCCTGTGGCACTTTACCCGTCGTCAGGAGAAGGAGGCGGTGGCCGTCAGTGGCAATCTGAGTGGTAATGATTCGGTGATGCTGCTGGCGGCGACGCTGGCTGGAGCTGGTATCGCCATGCAGCCGGTGTACAGCGCGCAGCCGTTTCTTGCCCGCGGTGAACTGGTGGCGCTCCTGCCCGATTACCAGCTGGATGAACTGGGGGTGTATGCTATTTATGCCTCCCGTCAGTATCAGTCAGCGCGCCTGCGCGCCCTGCTGGATTTTCTGGTGGAGTGGTTTGGATCAGAAGACGCGGGACAATTACTGAGCGGTACGGCCCTCTGACAGCAAGGAAACCTGACCGGGCGGAGAGGACTCCGCAGGGGAACGCCCTGCGGAGGGATAACAGCGATTATTTCGAAACGTCAGCGGCAAAGTAGTGCTGGGAAATACGCTGATAGGTGCCGTCATTTTTCATTTCGGTCAGCGCCTTATCAATGGCGGCCTTCAGCTCCGGGTTACTTTTGCGCAGCAGAATACCGGAATGTTCGGCATCACTCTGGGTGGCAGCAATTTTGACTTTTGCCTCTGGCTTGTGCTTTTTGAAGTCGAGGTATGACAGGTTATCGTTAATTGTCGCATCTGCGCGGCCGCTGGCCACCAGATCGACCGACTGGTTAAAGCCATCCGTCCCGACGATCTCCGCACCATAACTGCGGGCCAGCTGAGCATAGTTGCTGGTCAGCGTGTGGGCAGATTTTTTCCCTTTCAAATCCGCGAAGGTCTTAATGGTGTCGTTATCACTGCGCACAATCAGCACGCCTTTAGACGCAATATACGGCGCAGAGAAATCAAATTTCTGCTGGCGCTCCGGGGTGATGGAAACCTGATTAATGACTGCCTCGTAGCGTTTAGCATCCAGCCCGGCAATCAGTCCGTCCCATTTACCTTCAACAAACTCCGCTTTAACGTTCAGACGCTTTGCGACTTCACGACCGATATCGACATCAAAACCGGTCAGTGCCCCGGATGCATCGTGGAAGGTAAACGGTGGGTAGGTGCCCTCCGTGCCGATTTTCAGCACGCCTGCCGACTGGATTTTTGCCAGATCGTTCTCTGCCAGTGCGGCAGAAGAAAAACCGAGCTGAATCAGTCCGGCGAATAACAGTGTGGCTATCTTTTTCATGTCATAACTCCTGAATGCAGTCTGTGATGAGGTCTTTAATTATATTTCCCATGAATCGGGCAGGGTGTCTGTCAGGGTGGAAATAAACGCTTTGGTTCGGGGCTTTTCTGCACGGGTAAACAGGTCACGGGAGGTGCCCGTCTCGACGATCTCGCCCGCTTCCAGAAACACCACGTTATTGGCAATATTTGCCGCCAGCCGCAGGTCGTGGGTGGCCATCAGCATGGTCATTCCCTCTTTCGCCAGCTGTTTCAGTACCGCCACCACTTCCAGCGACAGTTCGGGATCCAGAGCCGAGGTCGGTTCATCACACAGCAGCACTTTAGGCGAGGGGGCCAGCGCCCGGGCAATGGCCACACGCTGTTGTTGACCCCCTGACAGCGTGCCGGGCAGGGCATCGCGTTTATGGCCCATCCCCACCTTTTCCAGCAGGGCTTCTGCCCGCTGCCGCGCCTGCTGAACGGGCTGCTTATGGACAGTGACCAGACCTTCCATAATGTTTTCTATCACCGTCAGATGAGGAAACAGCTGAAAGTTTTGAAATACCATGCCGGTTTGCTGGCAGATACGGCGAATATCTTTACGGCCCGGGCGGGCGCTGCCGGTAAAAACGAGGTGCTCATGGCCGATAGTCAGCTCCCCCGCCTGGGGGATTTCCAGCAAATTAATGCAGCGCAATAAGGTGCTCTTGCCACTGCCGGAAGGGCCGATGAGGGCGGTGACGCTGCCTTCATTAATGGTCAGGTTAATCTTTTTTAAGACCGGGTTGCCATCGAACTGTTTATCAATGTTGGATAATTTTATCATTATCTCTTACCTTTACTGCGCCATTATTGGCGAGCTTATTTTCCAGTCGGGTCTGTAACGCCGATAATACCGAGCTGATCAGTAAATAAATAATGGCGGCTTCGGTATACAGGATTAAGGGCTGATAGGTCACCGCTGCAATACGCTGTGCCGCCAGAAACATTTCAGGCACGGTAATCACCGAGGCCAGCGACGTGTCTTTTACCAGTGAAATAAAGGTGTTGGACAGCGGCGGAACGGCAATCCGCGCCGCCTGAGGGATAATAATACGACGCAGTGCCTGAGCCCAGCTCATGCTGATCGAGTGTGCGGCTTCCCACTGGCCTTTCGGCACCGAGAGCAGCGTGGCGCGTATCACTTCGGAGGTATAGGCCCCGATATTCAGGGTAAAGCCAATAACGGCTGCCGGGAAGGCATCCAGCGTTATACCCACCCCGGGCAGGGCATAGAAAATAAGGAAAAGCTGTACCAGTAACGGGGTGCCGCGAATAAGCCAGACATAAAAGCGAACAATGTACTGTAATGGCTTCGGGCCATATAATCGTGCCAGGGCCACAATAAAGCCCAGCGATAAACCCAGCGCAAATGAAATAAGTGTTAATGGAATAGTGAAGGTGACGCCGGCATACAGCATCGGCCAGAATGAATCAATTGCCAGACTTAACCATGGGGGCATGTTGCACCTGTCCTGAGACACGATTATTGCTATTTTATTTTATGGCGAGAGATTATCACGGGGCAGAAAAAGACGCTTATATCTTGCGGTGCTACCATAGATTCGAATGGAATATGTTTTTTACCCCCCCAGTGATAATGGCAAAAAAGAGAAAGAAAAAGGCCCGCGAGCGCAGCGAGCCTTCTTGTCATTATCCGCGATAAACGCAACCGGCAGTGCAGGTTTCTTTTACCAGTACAGCGCTTAACAGCGGCAGTACTGGCTTCATCTGCTGCCAGATCCATGCAGCCAGCACTTCGCTGGTTGGGTTCTCAAGGCCAGGAATATCATTGAGATAGTAGTGATCCAGACGATCGTAGATCGGCTTAAAAGCCGCTTTGATCTCGGAAAAGTCCATCACCCAGCCGGTATGCGCATCCACTTCGCCAGTAATTTCCAGACGAACCATAAAGGAGTGCCCGTGCAGGCGTCCGCATTTGTGCCCTTCCGGCACATTCGGCAGGTGGTGTGCGGCTTCGAATTGAAAATCTTTAAACAGCGTAGTAGCCATAGTGACAGTCTCAGTCTTCATCAATAAAACCGCCGCAGGATACCGGAAAACCGCTTTTTTCGCACCCGTTTCCCGGCTGAACGACATAACCGGAAACACCTGAGAACGGTGTGGTTTGTAATCCATTGAAAAATAAAATAATAATCAATCTGTTTTGTCGCTAACCGTTACCCATAAAACCGCTTAGTCATTTTGGTTATTTATTATTTCCAACCCTTATTTAAGGGTTATTATGCTTGCCCTTACCCTGTTGTTAATAGATCTCCGACCTTGGACTTTTCAACGAAATGACGACTCAGGCACCCCCCAACATGCTTCCCCTTAATCCGGAACAGCTTGCCCGCTTGCAGGCAGCCACCGGTGATTATTCACCTACTCAGCTGGCGTGGCTTTCCGGTTACTTCTGGGGCATGGTCAATCAGGCGCCGGGTGCGACGGTCACCAGCGCACCGGCGGTTGAGGTGCCTGCGATTACGCTTCTTTCTGCCTCACAGACCGGAAATGCACGCCGCCTGGCTGAACAGCTGCGCGACGACCTGCTGAGCGAAAAGCTGAACGTTAACCTGGTCAATGCCGGTGATTACAAATTTAAGCAGATCGGTCAGGAAAAACTGCTGGTGGTGGTGACCTCCACGCAGGGTGAGGGCGAGCCACCGGAAGAAGCTGTGGCGCTGCATAAATTCCTGATGTCGAAAAAAGCACCGAAAATGGACGGCTGCGCATTTGCGGTGTTTGGTCTGGGGGACACCTCTTACGAATTCTTCAGCCAGGCCAGTAAAGATTTCGACAGCAAGCTGGCGGAACTGGGCGGTGAGCGTCTGCTGGAGCGCGTTGATGCCGACGTGGAGTATGCCGCGCAGGCGGAAGACTGGCGCAAACAGATCGTTGCGGTGCTGAAAGCCCGTGTGCCGGATGCCAGCGCCCTCCAGGTGACTGCCGCCGTGACGGGGAGCGTGAATGAGATCCACAGCAGCCCTTACAGCAAAGAAGCGCCCCTGACCGCCAGTTTTGCCGTTAACCAGAAAATTACCGGCCGCGATTCCGATAAAGATGTGCGGCATATTGAAATTGATCTTGGTGATTCTGGACTGCGCTATCAGCCGGGAGATGCCCTGGGCGTATGGTATGAGAACGACCCCCTGTTGGTCAAAGAGCTGCTGGAACTGCTGTGGCTGAAAGGCGATGAGCCCGTGTCCGTTGACGGGATCACGCTGCCACTGACGGAAGCGCTGCAAAAACATTACGAACTGACGGTCAATACGCCGCAGATTGTTGAACATTATGCCAGGCTTTCCCGTAATGAAGCGCTGCTGGCGGAGACGGAAGAGAAAGCCAGACTGCAACAGTATGCGCAGAACACCCCTATTGTGGATATGGTGCGTTATGCCCCTACGGAACTGAACGCGGAACAGCTCACCGGGCTGCTGCGCCCGCTGACGCCACGTCTATATTCTATCGCTTCTTCGCAGGCGGAAAATGAAACCGAAGTCCATATCACCGTGGGGGCGGTGCGCTACGAGATTGAAGGCCGAGCCCGTGCAGGAGGCGCTTCCAGCTATCTGGCCGACCGGCTGCAGGAGGATGACGGGGTGCGCATCTTCATTGAACATAATGATAACTTCCGCCTGCCTGCCAGTCCGGATACGCCAGTGATTATGATTGGCCCGGGTACTGGTATTGCGCCGTTCCGCGCTTTTATGCAGCAGCGTGACAGCGACGGTGCCGGTGGTAAAAACTGGCTGTTCTTCGGCAATCCGCACTTTACCGAAGATTTTCTTTACCAGGTCGAGTGGCAGCGCTATGTCAAAGACGGCCTGCTGACGCATATCGATCTGGCCTGGTCGCGTGACCAGAAACACAAAATTTACGTGCAGGATAAAATCCGCGCTAAAGGGGCGGAGCTGTGGCGCTGGATAGAAGAGGGTGCCCATATTTATGTCTGCGGTGATGCCAATCGCATGGCAAAAGACGTTGAACAGGCATTACTGGAAGTGGTAGCTGAATTTGGTGCAATGGACATTGAATCGGCCGATGAGTTTTTAAGTGAGCTGCGCATTGAGCGCCGTTATCAGCGAGATGTGTACTAATGAGCAATGAAAAATACCCTGGGCCGCTGGTCGTTGAAGGTAAGCTGGTCGACGCCGAGCGCCTGAAGAAAGAGAGTAACTATCTGCGCGGCGGCATTGCCGAAGACCTGCATGACGGGCTGACCGGCGGCTTTAACGGCGATAACTTCCTGCTGATCCGTTTTCACGGTATGTATCAGCAGGATGACCGCGACATTCGTGCTGAACGTGCAGAGCAGAAGCTGGAGGCGCGCCATGCGATGATGCTGCGTTGCCGTCTGCCGGGCGGGATCATCACGCCGACGCAGTGGCTGGCCATTGATAAGTTCGCCGCCGATAACACCATTTACGGCAGTATCCGTCTGACCAACCGCCAGACCTTCCAGTTTCACGGCATTCTGAAAGGTAACGTGAAACCGGCGCACCAGATGCTGCATGAAGTGGGGCTGGATGCGCTGGCGACGGCGAACGACGTTAACCGTAACGTGCTCTGCAGCTCAAACCCGATTGAGTCTGAACTGCATCAGGAAGCGTATGAGTGGGCAAAAAAACTCTCTGAGCACCTGCTGCCGCAGACCCGTGCTTATGCTGAAATCTGGCTGGACCAGGAAAAGGTCGCTACCACCGATGTCGAGCCGATCCTCGGTGAAACTTACCTGCCGCGTAAATTTAAAACGACCGTAGTGGTGCCGCCGCATAACGATGTCGATCTGCACGCCAATGACCTGAACTTTATCGCCATTGCTGAGAACGGCAGGCTGGTCGGCTTTAACCTGCTGGTGGGCGGTGGCCTGTCGATCGACCACGGTAATAAAGCGACCTATGCGCGCACGGCGTCTGAATTTGGTTATTTGCCAGTTGATAAGATCCTGGATGTGGCCACCGCAGTCGTGACGACCCAGCGTGACTGGGGCAACCGTACTGACCGTAAAAATGCTAAAACGAAATACACGCTGGAACGGGTGGGGCCGGATGTCTTTAAGGCGGAAGTGGAGCGCCGTGCCGGCATCACCTTTGAACCAACCCGTCCGTATGAATTTACTACCCGTGGCGATCGCTTTGGCTGGGTTAAAGGCATTGATAATAAATGGCACCTGACGCTGTTTATTGAGAATGGCCGACTGCTGGACTATCCGGGCCGGCCGCTGAAAACCGGTCTGGCTGAAATTGCCAAAATCCATCAGGGCGACTTCCGCTTAACGGCCAATCAGAACCTGATTGTTGCGGGCGTGCCGGAGTCTGAAAAAGAGGTCATCGAACAGCTGGCGGTGTCGCATGGTCTGATGGAAAACGTCAGTCACCAGCGCGAAAACTCCATGGCCTGCGTGTCCTTCCCTACCTGCCCGCTGGCGATGGCCGAAGCCGAACGCTTCCTGCCGGAATTTGTCACGCGTGTGGAGGGCATCATGACCGCCCACGGGGTGGGAGATGAGCACATTGTCCTGCGCGTCACCGGCTGCCCGAACGGCTGTGGCCGTGCACTGCTGGCTGAGGTGGGGCTGGTGGGCAAGGCTCCGGGGCGTTATAACCTCCATCTTGGAGGTAACCGCATCGGCACACGCATCCCGCGGATGTACAGCGAAAACATCAATGAAGAGCAGATCCTGGCGACCCTGGACGAACTGATTGGCCGCTGGGCGAAAGAGCGCGAAGCAAATGAAGGCTTCGGTGATTTCACCATCCGTACCGGTATTATCAGACCGGTACTCGATCCGGCCCGCGATTTCTGGGAATGATGGAGGTGTAATATGGCCGTTCTCGATCTCACTGCACTGAACGACTTACCAAAGGTGGAGCGCATCATGGCGCTCGCTGAAATCAATAATATGCTGGATAAACTTTCCGCCGAGGATCGGGTGATCTGGGGGCTGGAAAATCTGCCGGGTGAAGCCGTGCTGACCTCCAGTTTTGGTATTCAGGCAGCGGTCAGTCTGCATCTGGTGGCACGCCAGAAGCCGGATATTCCGGTGATCCTGACCGATACGGGCTATCTGTTCCCGGAAACCTATCAGTTTATTGATCAGCTGACGGAGAAGCTGGATCTTAATCTTCAGGTGTTCCGCGCAGCGCACAGCCCGGCCTGGCAGGAAGCACGCTATGGCAAGCTGTGGGAACAGGGCGTGGAGGGCATTGAGCGCTACAACCAGATTAATAAGGTTGAGCCGATGAACCGTGCGCTGGCGACGCTGAAAGCGCAGACGTGGTTTGCCGGGCTGCGCCGCGACCAGTCAGGTAGCCGCGCGCATCTGCCAGTGCTGGCGATCAAGAAGGGCGTCTTCAAGCTGTTGCCGATCATCGACTGGGACAACCGTCAGGTATATCAGTATCTGCAGCAACACGGTCTGAGCTACCATCCGCTGTGGGAGCAGGGCTATCTCTCGGTGGGGGATACGCACACGACGCGTAAATGGGAACCGGGCATGGCAGAGGAAGAGACCCGTTTCTTTGGCCTGAAGCGCGAGTGCGGATTGCACGAGTAAATTTACGTAGTGGCCGACCTTTTGTTTCGGTCGGTCATTAAATCGGCACATATTCCCGCGTTCGTTATCCCAGCAGGCCTTGCAGGACGCCTGCAATAAGCACCGCCAGAATAATGGCGGCAACGATAGCCATGGCAGGCTGAAAGGCAATCGTCGTCAGCCCCAGAAGCCCGGCGGCAGCTGCGACACGATGTTCTTCCTTACGTGCCCAGCCAATGATGCCAAGGATCACCGCACCCGCCCCCATCATTGCGCTAATAATCGACAGTATGCGGTCAATATTCCAGCCGACACTTTTTGCTTTTTCAACCAGCGGCTTACCGTGCAGGGCGTCTAAGGCCGCATGCTTAATTGCCAGCGTTTTCGTTGCTACAATGCTTTCCAGTGAAGGGCGGGGAGCAAAAGGACCGGCCATAAAGTGGGTGATGACCAGCAGCAGGGCGATACTGCCCAGCAAAATGCCTGCCCAACCACAAACATCCTTTTTAAACATATGACTTCCTTGTTGGTATTTACTTATTCGCAGGCAGGATGGTTTCTTTGTCTGTCAGTGGTGACCTCTGCCATGACTGCCGCAGGCATGATAAACCTCAGATCCCGGTCAGTGCGGCAAACTTATTGGCGGAGCGGGTGATATTCACTTTTGTCACCTCGTAGCTGGCGACCTGCTGGAAGGGGTCTTCCGCCAGAATGGCATCCAGCTGTTTCCTGTCCATCTCTTTCACCATGATCATCCCTCCGGTGCGCGGATCTTTACGCCCGGCGCTGATAAACGCCCCGGCGGTAAAGTAACGATTGAGCCACGCCACGTGTGGTTCCAGCAGGGCTTCCACCTGTTCCATCGGGCGGGTGTAGGTGAGAAAAACAATGTACATGGATGACTCCAGAGATTAAGGGTTAGCCAGTTCACGGATCAGCGGCAGCAGCACGGCGACAGAATCATGGGCGCGGCGGGTGATGCGGCCAGGTAACCAGTGATCAATATAAGCCAGATTATCGCGCTGTGCCTGGTGACGCAGGGCCAGCGGGAAATGCAGCGCGACCGGGCGCGACAGCTTGCCGCCGGGCGCATCGCTGGCCCTGACCAATAACAGCGGGAAACCGGCGCGGTCAAAAGGCCCTTCATCTTGCGCGGTCTGTGTCGTCGCGCTGATCCCCAGGTGGCGCGCCAGCGACCGGGCGCGATCGCGCGTCTGGCGGGCCACGGCCTTCGGTGTTTGACGGCCGCTAATAAAAGTAAGGTGACTGCCCACAACCAGACTGTCGAGATTAATGACCAGCAGCGTATTGTGTTTCTCTTCGGGAGTCATGCGTGACACATAATCTTCGCTGCCCTGCAGTCCGATCTCTTCGCCGCTCAGGGCCACGAAGCGCAGGCTGTAATGCAGCGGCTGGGTGCTGAGATGCTGTGCCAGCTCCAGCATGACGCCCAGCCCTGAGGCGTTATCGTCAACCCCCTGATTGGTCAGACCGCCGAGGTTAAGCTGCGTTTCGTTATCGTTGTGCGGTGTCCAGCTGTCGCTGTGAGCGACAATCACAATCTGCTGCGCAACCTTACCCTCGCGTGCGGCAATGACCGAGGTGGCATTGACGTTACGCCACGTCTTGTCGCCTGCCTGATGCTGATAAGCATAGCGGGTGGTGAAACGACGCTGGTTTGTCTGATAGCCGAGTGCGGTAAACTGCTGCTGCAGATAGTCGGCAGTCAGCATATCGGCCGGGCTGCCTGCCATGCGGCCGGGAAAATAGGTGGCAATATGGCGTAGCTGCTGTTCGGCAATGCTACCGGTCTTCATGCTGGCGGCATTCGCGGACAGACTGATGCCGCAAATAAAAATGGCTGCCAACGCCCCCAGGCGCATAAGGGTCAACATGGAAGGTTCCTTAATTCGTTATCCTGTAACGAAATGTGCGAATTTTTTTGCGCAGACAGTATGAAATCATGACGCGTTTTAGACAATTTCATTCTCTCTGAAAGGTGCGAAATATCATCCGTTAAGCACATTTTGTTCGCAGCTTTACCGGGTCGTTATTCCATTCAGTAACTACTCATTCCAATTAGTAATTTCATAAGCTTCAAGGGCGGGACGTATAGTCCCTTTAACAATAGTGATATAGACAGGGTTCCCGTGGATTATCTCCCTCTTTTTGCCGACATCAGACACAAGCCGGTGCTGGTTGTTGGCGGTGGCGATGTCGCTGCACGCAAAATCGAACTGTTGCGCCGTGCCGGTGCGCGCGTGCAGGTCGTTTCACACCATCTGTGTGAGGAGCTCGCCGCACTGCACGACAATGACAGCATTGAATGGCTGGCGAAGGATTATCAGCCTGCGCAGCTGGATACGGTGTTCCTGGTGATTGCCGCCACCGATGATGGCGACCTTAACGGCCAGGTCTATCTGGACGCCACTGAACGCCATCTGCTGGCCAACGTGGTCGATGATCAGCCGAAATGCTCCTTTATCTTTCCTTCTATTGTCGATCGCTCCCCGCTGGTGGTGGCGATCTCCTCCAGCGGAACGGCGCCGGTGCTGGCGCGCCTGCTGCGTGAAAAACTGGAATCGCTACTGCCGGCTAACCTTGGGCAGATGGCTGAGATTGCCGGGCAGTGGCGTGGGAAGGTCAAAGCCCGCTTTAACAAAATGACCGATCGCCGTCGTTTCTGGGAAAAAGCGTTTAACGGTTTATTTGCCAATCAGGTGGCCTCCGGCAACGTAGAAGGGGCCAAACGTACCCTCGACCAGCAGCTAACCGACCCGGAAGCCCCGCAGGGTGAGATTATCCTCGTTGGTGCCGGACCCGGAGACAGTGGACTGCTGACGCTGCGGGGCCTGCAGGTGATGCAACTGGCCGATGTCGTGCTTTATGACCACCTGGTCAGCGATGAGATTCTGGATCTGGTACGCCGTGATGCCGACCGCATCTGTGTGGGCAAGCGGGCTAATGCTCACAGCGTACCGCAGGAAGAGATCAACCAGATGCTGGTGACGCTGGCGAAAAAAGGCAAACGTGTGGTGCGCCTGAAAGGCGGCGACCCGTTTATTTTCGGACGGGGTGGGGAAGAGCTTCAGGCTGCGGTAGCGGCAGGCATCCCTTTCCAGGTGGTACCAGGGGTCACTGCCGCTTCCGGGGCGACGGCCTACGCGGGGATTCCGCTGACACATCGCGATCATGCTCAGAGCGTCCTGTTTGTCACCGGGCACTGCCGCGCAGATGGGCAGGGAACGGACTGGCCATCGCTGGCCCGGGCGCGTCAGACGCTGGCTATCTATATGGGCACCATGGCGGCAGGCGACATTGCCAGTCAGCTGATGGCGCATGGGCGCGATCCGGCCACGCCGGCAGCGGTGATTGGCCGTGGTACCCGCCAGGATCAGCAGGTGCTGATCGGTACATTAGACCAACTTGAAGAACTGGCACGAAACGCCCCAACGCCGGCGCTGTTAGTGATTGGCGAAGTGGTCAATCTCCATCAGGAGTTGGCATGGTTCCAACATTCAGCGCAGCAGGACAGACGAGAGTCTCCTGTTGTGAATTTGGCTTGAGGAAAAGATATGGATCAGAAACGACTCACTCATCTGCGTCAACTGGAGGCGGAAAGCATCCATATTATCCGCGAAGTGGCGGCAGAATTCGGTAACCCGGTGATGATGTACTCCATCGGAAAAGACTCTTCGGTGATGCTGCACCTGGCGCGTAAGGCGTTCTATCCGGGAACACTGCCGTTTCCGCTGCTGCATGTTGATACCGGCTGGAAATTCCGCGAAATGTACGAGTTCCGCGATCGTATGGTGAAAAATATTGGCGCGGAGCTGCTGGTTCACCGTAACCCGGAAGGCGTGGCAATGGGCATCAACCCGTTTGTACACGGCAGTGCCAAGCACACGGATATTATGAAAACCGAGGGGCTGAAGCAGGCGCTGAATACATACGGTTTTGATGCCGCTTTCGGCGGCGCACGTCGCGATGAAGAGAAATCACGTGCTAAAGAGCGTATTTACTCATTCCGCGACCGCTTCCACCGCTGGGATCCTAAAAACCAGCGCCCGGAGCTATGGCATAACTACAACGGCCAGATCAATAAAGGCGAGAGTATCCGTGTATTCCCGCTTTCTAACTGGACCGAGCTGGATATCTGGCAGTACATCTTCCTGGAAAACATCGAGATTGTTCCGTTGTACCTGGCCGCTGAACGCCCGGTGCTGGAGCGTGACGGCATGCTGATGATGATCGACGATGACCGCATCGATCTGCAGCCGGGCGAAGCGATCGAGCAACGCATGGTGCGCTTCCGTACCCTGGGCTGCTGGCCGCTGACCGGCGCGGTTGAGTCTGAAGCGCAAACGCTGCCAGGGATCATCGAAGAGATGCTGGTGTCCACCACCAGTGAGCGCCAGGGTCGCATGATCGACCGCGATCAGGCCGGCTCAATGGAGCTGAAAAAACGCCAGGGCTACTTTTAAGGAATCGTGATGAATACAGTAATTGCACAACAGATTGCCGACCAGGGCGGCGTGGAAGCCTGGCTGCACACCCAGCAGCACAAAAGCCTGCTGCGTTTCCTGACCTGCGGCAGCGTCGACGATGGTAAAAGTACGCTGATTGGTCGCCTGCTGCACGACACGCGCCAGATTTATGAAGATCAGCTCTCTTCCCTGCACAACGACAGTAAACGTCATGGTACTCAGGGGGAAAAGCTGGATCTCGCGCTGCTGGTGGACGGTTTACAGGCCGAACGTGAGCAGGGCATCACCATCGATGTGGCGTACCGTTACTTCTCCACCGAGAAGCGCAAATTTATTATTGCGGATACCCCGGGGCACGAGCAGTACACCCGGAATATGGCCACCGGTGCCTCCACCTGCGATCTGGCGATCCTGTTGATCGATGCGCGTAAAGGCGTGCTGGATCAAACCCGCCGCCACAGCTTTATCTCGACCTTGCTGGGCATTAAGCATCTGATCGTGGCGATCAATAAGATGGATCTGGTGGACTACAGCCAGGAGACCTTCGAGCAGATCAAACAGGACTATCTGGACTTTGCCGGACAGCTGCCGGGCGATCTGGATATTCGCTTTGTCCCGCTGTCGGCGCTGGAAGGCGAAAACGTCGCATCCCCGAGTGCCGCGATGTCCTGGTACAGCGGCCCGACGCTGCTGGATGTGCTGGAAACCGTTGATGTGCAGCGCGTGGTTGAACAGCAGCCCATGCGCTTCCCGGTGCAGTATGTTAACCGTCCTAACCTCGACTTCCGGGGGTATGCCGGTACGCTGGCGTCCGGCGTGGTACAAGTCGGCCAGCGGGTAAAAGTGCTCCCCTCAGGCGTTGAGTCCGCTGTGGCGCGTATTGTGACTTTCGACGGAGACCTGCAGCAGGCTGTGGCCGGTGAAGCGATTACCCTGGTGCTGAAAGATGAAATTGATATCAGTCGGGGCGATCTGCTGGTTGCCGCCGATGCCGATCTCACGCCCGTGCAGGCTGCTGCTGTCGATGTGGTCTGGATGGCGGAAAAGCCCCTGGTACCCGGGCAGAGCTTCGATATTAAAATCGCTGGCAAGAAAACCCGGGCGCGTGTGGAACGTATCCGCCATCAGGTTGAGATCAACAATCTGACGCAGCATGACGTAGAGGCATTGCCGCTGAACGGCATCGGGCTGGTGGATCTGATCTTCGATGAACCGATGGTGCTCGATCCCTATCAGCAGAACCCGGTCACCGGCGGGATGATCTTTATCGATCGCCTGAGCAACGTCACCGTCGGCGCGGGTATGATCCGCCAGCCGCTGGACGAGGCGCAGCCCGTTCCTGGCGAGTTCAGCGCCTTTGAGCTTGAGCTGAATGCGTTGGTGCGTCGTCACTTCCCGCACTGGAATGTCCGCGACCTGCTGGGTGGTCAGTAAGATGGCGCAGCATGATGAGAATGTGGTGTGGCACGCGCATCCGGTCAGCCGCGAGCAGCGCGAACAGCAGCATGGTCATCAGGGTGTGGTGCTGTGGTTTACCGGGCTGTCAGGTTCCGGTAAATCCACGGTAGCCGGCGCGCTGGAGCAGGCGCTGCACCGGGCTGGCGTTAGCAGCTATCTGCTGGACGGGGATAACGTGCGACACGGTTTATGCCGGGATCTCGGCTTCAGTGATGCCGATCGCAAAGAAAATATCCGTCGCGTGGGCGAAGTGGCGAAGCTGATGATCGATGCCGGTCTGGTGGTTCTGACGGCCTTTATCTCGCCTCATCGTGCCGAGCGGGAGAGCGTACGTGAAATGGTTGGAGAAGGGCGTTTTATTGAAGTCTTCGTCGATACGCCGCTGGCCATCTGTGAAGCGCGCGATCCGAAAGGGCTGTATAAAAAGGCCCGTGCCGGGGAGTTGCGCAATTTCACTGGTATTGATGCTGTGTATGAGGCACCTGAAGCCGCCGATATTCATCTGGATGGCGAACAATTAGTAACACATTTAACCACCCAGATATTAGACCTGCTGCGTCAGCGGGATATTATCAAACCCTGAGAGCTTCGGCTAACGTCCGTTCAAACGGACGGTTACCCGGCGGTGGGCCGCTCCTGTTCCTCCGCCTGAGCGTCAACGGGATATTTATGCATAACGTCACCCCCATGCTGGCACGTAAAGACGAGCGCGATCGGGAAGAGCCTTCATGGGCTGTTCCCGGTGGCGTAATGGGCTTTGTTTCCTGGTGGGTCGCACTGGCGATTCCGTTCCTGCTTTACGGCTCTAACACGTTATTCTTCTTCCTCTATACCTGGCCCTTCTTCCTTGCACTCTTACCGGTATCGGTCATCGTGGGTATTGTTGCGACTGTGTTGTTGCGGGAGCGCCTTGTCTGGGCGGGACTGGCAACGGTGCTGGTGGTCGTCGCCCTGTTCTGGCTGCTGTTTACGCTGCTGACGGGCTGGTAACGGCTGGGTTAATATTTATAATTACGTCGCAACGTTACAAAATCTATCGATGCGGGGCGTCAATGGACCCCGATCCTGCTGTTTTTTAGCGCGTATTCGCACCTTATTCTGAGAAAGTGGTTCTATTTCACCGGCAGAGTGGAGTCGTACTAAAAGTTATGGGATGATTGAGCCGTTTTTCAGGGGGCGGGGATGGGAAAACTTACGTTGCTGTTACTTGTACTTCTCGGCTGGCTGCAGTATTCGCTCTGGCTGGGCAAGAACGGCATTCATGATTACACACGCGTTAATGAGGATGTTGCTGTGCAACAGGCCAATAACGCCAAGCTTAAAGCGCGAAACGATCAGCTTTTTGCCGAAATCGACGACTTAAACGGCGGTTCGGAAGCGATCGAGGAACGCGCACGCAATGAGCTGGGGATGATTAAACCCGGCGAGACTTTCTATCGCCTTGTGCCGGACCAAAATAAACGAAACGCACAGCAGCGAACCACCCGTCAGTAGCCATTACCATGAGCATCCGTCATTACTATCATGAATAGCGCCGTGTCCTTTCCGGAGATTATCGCCGTTGTCCCCGCTGCGGGGATCGGCAGCCGTATGCTCTCTGAGCGCCCCAAACAATACCTCACCATTGGCAGTAAAACGATTCTGGAACACAGCATTGATGCCCTGCTGGCCCATCCGGCCATCAGCCGGGTCATTGTGGCCCTCAGCCCGGAAGATGCGTATTTTTGCCAGTTACCGCTGGCGCACGATACGCGCGTGAGCACGGTCACCGGTGGCGGCCTGCGGGCGGATTCAGTGCTGGCCGGACTGCAGGCGGCAAAAGGAGCCGAGTGGGTGCTGGTGCATGACGCTGCGCGCCCCTGTCTGCATCTGAGTGATTTGACCCGGCTGCTGGCGCTGACGGCCACCAGCAAAGTGGGCGGCATTCTTGCCGCGCCGGTGCGTGATACCATGAAGCGTGCTGTTGCTGGCCGCAGTGATATCGGGCATACCGTCGAGCGTGAAGCCCTGTGGCACGCGCTGACACCACAACTTTTCCCGCTGGCGCTGCTGCGCGACTGTCTGCTGCGCGCGCTGAACGACGGCGCGACCATCACTGATGAGGCTTCGGCGCTGGAGCATTGCGGTTACCATCCTGAGCTGGTCAGTGGCCGCAGTGATAACCTGAAGGTGACGCGACCGGAAGACCTGGCGCTGGCGCAATTTTATCTGACCCAAATACAGAGTTAGGAGAACACATAATGCGTATCGGTCACGGTTTTGATGTACATGCCTTTGGCGGCGAAGGCCCGCTGATTATTGGTGGCGTGCGTATTCCTTACGAGAAAGGTCTGCTGGCACACTCCGACGGCGACGTTGCGCTGCATGCGCTGACGGATGCGTTGCTGGGGGCGGCCGCCCTGGGCGATATCGGCAAACTGTTCCCGGACACCGATGAGGCCTATAAAGGCGCAGACAGCCGTGAACTGCTGCGGGAAGCCCTGCGTCAGATTGCTAAAAAAGGCTATCGCGTGGGTAACGTTGATGTCACGATCATTGCTCAGGCCCCGAAGATGCTGCCCCATTCGCCACAGATGCGCATCAATATTGCGGAAGATCTCGGTATTCATATGGATGACGTCAACGTGAAAGCGACGACCACTGAGAAACTCGGGTTTACCGGGCGCGGCGAAGGCATTGCCTGTGAAGCCGTTGCCCTGTTGATAAAGGCGTAACGCATGGATTTAAGCAAACAGGGCTGGCTGCACGGTCAGCCGGTGGCCAGCGGCGTGCTGAAGGCCAGTGCTGAAGACTTCAGAGTCATTGAAGATCTCGGCTACGCGCCGGACGGAGAGGGTGAACAGCTGCTGGTACGCATCCGCAAAAATGGCTGCAATACCCGCTTTGTCGCAGAGGCGCTGGCCAAATTTGTCGGTATTCATCCACGTGACGTCAGTTTTGCCGGGATGAAGGATCGCCACGCGGTGACCGAACAGTGGTTCTGCCTGCGCATACCGGGCAAAATCACGCCAGATCTGACCGCATTTGAATTGACTGGCGTCGAGGTGCTGGAAAGCGCCCGCCATCGCCGTAAATTGCGGACCGGTGCACTACAGGGCAATGCTTTCACGCTGGTACTGCGCCAGATTTCTGACCGTGATGCGGTGGAACAGCGCCTGCAACTGATTGCCCGTGACGGTGTGCCCAACTATTTTGGCAGCCAGCGTTTTGGCCACGAAGGTAATAACCTGACAATGGCGCAACGCTGGGCCGCCGATGAAATCCGCGTGCGCGAGCGCAATAAACGCAGTTTCATTCTCTCTGCCGCGCGAAGCGCGATGTTTAATCAGGTGGTGAGTGACCGTCTGGCGCAGCAGGGCTCCCTGACCCGGGTCCTGCCGGGCGATGCTCTGCAGTTAACCGGACGCGGCAGCTGGTTTGTGGCAGAGGCGGCGGAACGGGATACCTTACAACAGCGTGTTGATGCCAGTGAACTGCGTATCACCGCACCGCTGCCTGGCAGCGGCGAGTGGGGTACGCGTGATGAAGCACTGGCCTTTGAGCAAAACAGCCTGTCAGGTGAAGGTGCGCTGATTGCCCTGATGGATCGTGAACGCGTGGAAGCCGCACGCCGCGCCATGCTGGTTATCCCCCGCGATTTGCAGTGGAACTGGCAGGATGACGTCACGCTGGAGATGTCCTTCTGGCTGCCAGCAGGCAGCTTTGCCACCAGCGTGGTGCGCGAACTGCTGCTGACCCAGGGCAGTGCGGCTGAGGTTGACGAGTAGTTTTTTCATCTGCCCCAGTGACAGAGCCTGCTATCCCAGCAGGCTCTGCTGTTTTACTCCCTTAAGTCAGCCAGTTCACTCTGTATTTCCCCGCTTCGTCCCCCTTCAATTGCTGACAATTTGCGGTGTTCCGCACTTTGGTTACAATGCGCAATAATTTTACAGTTTTGTTAATGGGAATACGGATGAATAAGCCCCATCAGCCTGTGCCGGAGCGCACAACGGCTTTTGTACCTCTGAAGATAATGGCCAGCGGCGTGGCGTTGCCACCCGGCTGTGTGACGTCCGCGATGCTCGACGAGCGTCTGGGATTCCGGCCCGGCTATGTTGAGAAACGTTCCGGGATTACCCATCGCTTTCACGCCGACCATCAGGCGTGCCAGGCGCAGCTGGGGGCCGATGCGCTTGACGCCGCACTGCGTGCGCGGGATATCAACCCTGACAGTATTGACCTGCTGATATTTGCTTCCGCCATTGCGGTGCAGGCACTGCCCTGCAGCGCCATTCAGGTGCTGAAGCTGTCGCGCCTGACGCCAGGCACGGCGGTATTTGATATTAACAGTAGCTGCGTCAGCTTCGTTTCTGCCCTGCAGGTGGCGGGCGGCCTGGTGAACTGCGGTGCCTACCGGCGGATTGCCATTGTCTCTGCGGAACTGGCCTCGCGCGGTATCGACTGGGAACATGAGGAGTCGTCCCTGATCTTCGGGGACGGTGCCGCCTGCGCTATCGTTGAACGCGGTGACGGACAGAGCGGTATTCTCGCCTGCCTGATGGAAAGCTGGCCGGACGGCAGTGAACTCTGCGAGATCCGCGCCGGAGGCACACGCCGTAATCCGCGTGCCGGCATGTCCGACAGCGACTTTCTGTTCCACATGCAGGGTAAAAAACTGTTCCGCCAGGCATCCGGGCTGATTGAAGATTACCTGGCGCGGTTGCTGGGCATGGCCGGGCTGACCCTGGCGCAGGTGGCCACCGTGGTGCCGCATCAGGCCAGCCACCTGTCGCTGGAACACATGCGGAAACGGCTAAACGTCAGCAGCGACGCGCTGATCGATATCTATCGCTATCGCGGCAATCAGGTGGCCGCATCGATCCCCAGCGCCCTGCATGAGGCAATCGTCAGCGATCGCTTTGATAAAGGGCCGGTGATGCTGATAGGCACCGCCGCCGGCCTGACCCTGGGCGGCATGGTTCTGCTGCCGTGAAGGTGCTGGTGACGGGCGCGACCAGCGGACTGGGACGCAATGCCGTTGAGTGGTTACTTGCCGCCGGACATACGGTCTATGCCACCGGACGCGATCGCAGCGTGGGGGAACAGCTCAGACAGGCGGGTGCGGTTTTTACGGCGCTTGATCTGTCTGTTGCGACGGCAGCCGAATGCGCAGCGCTGATAGGTGATGCGGAAACGGTCTGGCACTGCGCCGCCAAATCGTCGCCCTGGGGGCGGCGTGAAGCATTCTGGCAGGCGAATGTTATCGCCACGGAACGCCTGACGGCCGCCGCCGGACAGCGGGGGGTGAAGCGATTTATTCACATCTCCACGCCCTCCCTCTACTTTGATTATTCTCCTCAGTTGCAGATTGAGGAGCACTTTCGCGCCCGGCACTTTGCCAACCACTACGCCGCCAGCAAATATGCCGCCGAGCAGGTGGTGTTGCAGCGGGTAGCCAACTATCCCGCGACCACCTTTGTCATGCTCCGGCCCCGTGCCATATTTGGTGCTCACGACCGGGTCATTGTGCCACGGCTGCTGGCCCAGCTGCGGCGTGACAACGGCATCCTGCGCCTCCCCAGGGGGGGCCAGGCACTGCTCGATCTGACATTCGTGCTCAACGTCGTGCAGGCGATGTGGCTGGCCAGCGATGTCCCCGGCCTTGCCTCCGGGGCCGTGTATAACATCACTAACCAGCAGCCGGTCACGCTGGCAGAGGCACTGTACCCGCTGCTCAATCAGCAACTGGGTCTGGCCTGCGCGATCCGCTCACTGCCCGTCGGTCTGCTGTATGGCGTGGCGACGCTGATGGAGGGGGTGGCGCTACTGACGCGGCGGGAACCGATGCTGACCCGCTACAGCGTGGGGGCCGTCAGCGTGGACATGACACTCAGCCAGCGGCGGGCAATCGACGAACTGGGCTATCGCCCGCACTATTCCATGGACGAGGCGATTGCGCTCACCGGTGCATGGTGGCGGCAGCAGGGAGTCGGCACCCATGGCTAAGCTGACAACGTTCGAGGTAGGTTACTGCACGCACCGTGGCTGCATGGCGCTGCGCGGGGCCGGACTGCGCGTCTGCCGCTTCCCCGCCCGGGCCTGGCTGCTGGAGGCAAATAACCGCCGCTGGCTGTGGGATACCGGTTATGCCAGCCACTTTATCGACCATACCCGTCAGGGCATTTTCCGCCTGTATCAGCAACTGACGCCAGTGTATTTCTCGCCGCAGCAGGCGCTGGTGGCACAGCTGGGCCAGGCCGGGTATCAGCCCGGCGATATGCAGGGACTGATTATTTCTCATTTTCACGGCGACCATATTGCCGGGCTGCATGATTTTCCGGGCGTACCGTTGATTTGTTCTGGGGATGGCTGGCAGAAAACCCGCCCGCTGCGCGGATTCCGGGCGGTAAAAAAGGCTTTTGTGCCGGGGCTGATCCCGTCTGATTTTGACGCGAGAGTGCAGTTTGTGGAGCGCTTTCCGGTGGTGACATTACCCGCCGATCTCCACCCTTTTGAGCAGGGATGGGAGCTGCCTGGCAGTCACGGCGAAATTCTGCTGGTTTCCCTGCCGGGGCACGCCGCCGGACATCTGGGCGCGTTTGTGCGCCAGGATGACGGCTGGACACTGTTGGCCAGTGATGCGGCCTGGTGTCCGGATAACTATCAGAAGCTGCGCGGTCCTTCCCGGCTGGCCAGCCTGATCATGGATGACAGCGTCGCCTATTACGCCACCCTTAACCGGCTGAACCAGCTGTGGCGTGGTGGTAAGGTGCGTATTCTCCTGTGTCATGAGGGGGACTTATGATCCCGGTAAGAATGCTGTGGCACTATTTTCGCGCCCGCAGGCTGTCGTTCCCCGACCGCGCTGCGCTGGAACACTGGCAGGCGAGGCAGCTCCGGCGCTTTGCACGACGGGTGATGGCAAAAAGCCCGTTTTATGCCCCGTATCAGTCACTGCCGCTGTCGGCCTGGCCTGTCTGTGATAAGGCCCTGATGATGGCGGACTTTGATCGGATGAATACTGCCGGGCTGTCGGTTGACGCGCTGCTTGCGTGTGCCCTGAAAAGCGAACGGGAGCGGGATTTTGCGCCGAAAGTCGGGCGCTTCAGCGTTGGCTTATCCTCCGGAACCTCGGGACGTCGCGGCGTGTTCGTTGTCAGCCCACAGGAGCAGCGTATCTGGGCGGGGGGCATGCTGGCAAAAATGCTGCCGCGCGGGCTGCTCTCCGGCGAGCGGGTGGCGCTGTTCCTGCGCGCGGATAATCATCTGTATCACAGTGTGAATACCCGCTGGCTGAGTCTGGAATTTTTCGACCTGTTTGCCGCGTTTGAGCATCATTTGCAGACGCTGCCTCAGTTTTCGCCGACGATTATTGTGGCCCCGGCGCAGGTATTGCGCGCGCTGGCGCTGGCGGTACAGCGCGGAGAGCTGGTGCTGAAGGTCAGGCGGGTGATCTCGGTAGCAGAAGTGCTGGAGCCTCAGGATCGACAGCTGTTGACGGAGGTGTTCGGTGATGTGGCTGAGGTCTATCAGGCCACCGAAGGATTTCTTGCGGCCACCTGCTCCCACGGTCGCCTGCATCTTAATGAAGAGTTTATACACGTTGAACCGGAGTGGATTGACGAGCGCCGATTTACGCCTGTCATCACCGACTTTACCCGACGTACGCAGCCGGTCATCCGCTATCGTCTGGACGACGTGCTGGTGGCCGCTGCCGATCCCTGCCCCTGTGGGCGGCCGACCCGCGTACTGGACGCCATCGAAGGGCGGCGCGACGACCAGCTTCTGCTGCGTAACCTGAAGGGCGGGGAGCAGGGGGTGTTTGCCGATGTGTGCAGCCGGGCTATTGCCCGCACGCTGCCACTGACCAGTGATTACCGGCTGGTGCAGTCGGGAGAGCAGAGTCTGCAGCTGATCAGCGATGCCAGTGAACAGCAACTTATTGCCTGCCAGCAGGCGCTGATTGCGCTGTTTGCACAGCAGGGCATCGCCACGGCGTCGTTACGCTGGAAGCTGAGCGTGCAGCCGATGATGCCGCAGTTTGACCGCAAGCGGCGGCGAATTATCCGCCTGAAGGGAGAGGCGGTATGACATGGTTACATCGCTTACTGGCGATGCTGGTGGGCTGGGGCAGCGTGGGGGTGATTTATACCTTCAGCGATCGCTGGCAGGGGCCGGGAACGGTGATGCATGCGGGTCTCATTGACCGTATGATCCCTTTCAGTCCCGATGCGATCTGGCTTTACCTCTCGTTTTTCCTGCTGATCCCAGCCGGGTATCTGTTCTGCCGGAGGGAAAAACTGCGCTGGCTGACAGCCTCGATGATCCTGACGGCGCTGGTGTGCGGTGCTGTCTATCTGCTGTGGCCGACCACACTGGTCTATCCCCATGACAGTGGCCTGGGGCTGAGTTCACAGCTGCTGGCGAAGCTGGCTGCCGCCGATTCGACGCAGAACTGTTTGCCGTCGCTGCATATGGCGCTGTCGTTGCTGGCGGTATGGGCACTCTACCGTCAGGACCGGCCTGCGCGCAGTGCACTACTGTTATTGTGGGGCGCGCTGATTGCCG
The DNA here is from genome assembly GCF_019844095.1 of Erwinia persicina. Classification (NCBI taxonomy): domain Bacteria; kingdom Pseudomonadati; phylum Pseudomonadota; class Gammaproteobacteria; order Enterobacterales; family Erwiniaceae; genus Erwinia; species Erwinia persicina. Next base: position 994,370 of record NZ_CP082141.1, read on the forward strand.
TATCGATACTGCAACTGCGCCGTCACCTGTTTATTGACCTGGTGAGCGGCGCTGGCGTGGCGTTACTCTGCGGCGGGATCTGCCAGCGTGCCGCACAGGCGTTTACTTTTGTACGGAGAGAGCAGCGATGAGTGAGCTGGTACTGCCAATTGTGGCCATGGTGTTGCTGGTCATGGGAGAGGCGCTGGTGCTGCACCGTCAGGACAGACAACAGGTGCAGTGGCATGATGTGGTCTTTAACCTCAACTCCGGCCACATCATGCTGTGGCTCTTCCGCGGGCTGGAAGTCACCTGCTATGGCTATGTTGCCCTGCATTTCAGCCAGCACTGGCTGGACGCGCTGCCTACCTGGGGACTGTGGCTGTTTGCGCTACTGGCCTGGGATTTTGCTTTTTACTGGCTGCACCGCCTGCATCATCGATTCAGCCTGCTGTGGGCGGTACACGTGGTGCATCATCAGGGAGAGCACTTCAATCTGTCGCTTGGGGTGCGTAACTCCTGGTACTCTTCTCTGACATCGATCCCCTTCTTCCTGCTGCTGGCGGTAGCGGGCGTGCCGCTGTCGGTCTTTGTTACCGTCTCTATTTTCCACTACACCGTGCAGTTGTTTAACCATAATGCGCTGACCCCGAAGCTGGGCTGGCTGGAGTCGGTACTGGTGACGCCAAACCATCACCGGGTGCATCACGTCTGCGACCGTGCGTATTCTGACAAGAACTTCGGTGGCAGCTTTATTTTCTGGGACAAGCTGTTTGGTACCTTTGCCCGCCTGCCGGAAACAGAATACCGTTTTGGCACTGCGGGGGAACGGGCATCGCAAAATCCCTTCTGGGCCAGCAACCGGCCGCTGTTCCGTCTGCTTAAGCTGCCGTTTTCGCCGGTGAACGGTGCGGCCACGTTCCACTGTCGTGCGCGGGCGCTGATCAGCGGCATGCTGCTGCTGTTTGTGCTGGTGGCCAGCTATGTGTGGATTTACGGCTACGGTTACCAGAACATCAGCGGCGAGCAGGTGACGCTGTTTATGCTGCTGGCGCTGGGGGCTGTAGCGCTGGGAGGCCTGTCAGAAGGGCGGCGCTGGAGCCCCTTACTCTGGCTGACGGTCGGGCTGGCCTGTCCCTTCTGGTTTGCGCTGTGTCGGGAAACCGTTGAACCCTGGCTTTTCGCAGCCATGCTGGTGGCGCTGCACAGCATGGTGCTGGCGCTGGGCTGGGGGCGTCAGGCGCTGCAAGCGGAGGTGAAACATGGCTGATTCACTCCCGCCGCTGCGCTATCCGCCGGACGGGGAACAGGCGTTCCACCGGGCATTGCAGCGCGAGGCACATCAGTATCTGTCGTCGCATCAGGATCATCGCTTTGCCGGAGGCCGGCAGTGGCTGAAGGCCGGGCTGCTGCTGGGACTCTGTGTCTCCTGTTATCTTCTCAGCCTGTTTCAGTCCAGCCAGAGCGGTTTTTTTATCTGCTATATGCTGTTTATGCTGATGGCGATGCTGCTCAACATCAACGTTAATCACGATGCCAGTCACGGGGTCTTCAGCCGTTCGCCCCGGCTTAATCGTCTTATCAGCCGGGTAGTGACGCTGCCGCTCGGGCTGGATCCGGACTACTGGCGCGTGCGGCACGTCCATTTTCATCACGCTTACGCCAACATTGAACATTACGATCTGGATACCGAGGAGAATGGCTTCTTCCGGCAAACACCTTATCAGCGCTGGCGGCCCTGGATGCGCTGGCAGCATCTTTACTGGCCGCTGATTGCCGCGCTGTCGTTACCCTATCTGACCTGGGTGTTTGACTGGGCGGATCGCTGTGGAAAAACGCCGCTGGCGGAGCGACGCATAATGCCGGGCGCTCGCGGCTGGCTGCTCTTCTGCGGCTTTAAGGTGCTGCATTTACTGCTGGTGCTGACTGTCCCGCTGTGGGCGGCAGAGCAGCAGGGGATTGGCATGGGCGTGGTGCTGGTGGCCTGGTTATGCAGCCAGATGGTGGCGTCCCTGTTTGTTGTGTTCCTGCTGCTGGGGACGCACTGGGCCGAAGCGGAATTTTATGAGGTGGGGCCGGACGGCACGCTGCCGCAGGGCTGGTATCGTCATAACTTTGCCACCGCCTGCGACTGGCTGCCCGCCCCCGCCTGGCTGGGGCATTTTACCGGCGGGCTGAATCTGCATCTGACGCACCATCTGTTCCCGGGCTGGCATCACCGGCATTATCCCCGGCTGGCGGCGATTATCGCCAGGCTGGCCGCAGAGCACGGCATGCAGTACCGCTGTATTAGCTATCGTGAACTGCTGCGGCGTCAGCAGGTGTTTCTGCGCCGCATGGGCCAGCCGGAGGCGATGCGATGACGCCTCCACCGCTGCGTTTTGCCCGTGAGAACCTGCAGTTTCATCGTGAGCTGACCCGCGCCACGCAGAACTGGCTTGATGCTCACGGTGAGCACCGCTTCGCCGACGGCGGGATGATCGCCAAAGTGGTACTGTTGGCGCTGCTGGCTGCCGCCTGTGGCGGGCTGGGGCTGCAACAGACGCACTGGCTGGGCTGGGCCGCCTGTCAGTTTGGTGTCAGTGTCTTTGCTATGCTGCTGGCAATCAACGTGGTCCATGACGCGTCGCATCAGGCGTTTTTCCGGTCGCGGGCCGCCAACCGCTGGCTTAGCGTGCTGGCGGCTATTCCGCTCGGACTGGATCCGGAGTGCTGGCGGGTTCGCCACGTGCTGATGCATCATGCCGGGAATAATGTCATGGGCTATGACCCGGATATGGAAGAGAACGGCATCCTGCGGCAGTCACGTTTTCAGCGTCTGCGGCCGTTAATGCGTTATCAGCGCTATTACTGGCCGCTGGTCGCGGCGCTGACGTTCCCCTATTACATCTGGTTGTTTGACTGGCTGGATCGCGCCGGTCAGACGCGTGTCGGTGCCAAAATGCGCCTGCAGGGCGCGAAGGGCTGGGCCGCATTTTTACTGGTTAAACTGGGCCATTTTTTACTGGTGCTGGCGCTGCCGTTCTGGCTGCTGCCGCCGTCACTGGGGATCGGTACCCTTGTGCTGGTCTATCTGGCCTGTCAGATGATGGCTTCGCTGGTGTTTGTCATGCTGATCCTCGGAACGCACTGGGCAAAAGGGAACAGCTACCTGCCCACGGAACAGGGCAAACTGCCGCACAGTCGCTATAGCCATCTGTTCGCCACGACCTGCGACTGGCTGACCCGGCCACGCTGGCTGGGCTACTGGCTGGGGGGGATGAATCTCCATCTGACGCACCATCTGTTTCCACACTGGTGTCACCGCCACTATCCGGTGCTGGCCGGGATCATTGCCACCGTTGCAGCGCGTTATGGGTATGATTATCAGTGCCTGACGCTGCGCCAGCTGCTGAACTCACAGCAGCAATTTTTACAGCTGCTGGGGAATGACCATGGCGAAAAATGACCGGGGCAGGTGGCAGGAACCGTCCATCATCCTTCGGCTTACCAGATATTTACACCTACCACTCCCTCGTGCATCCAGCTAAAATGTTTTCAGCCACACCTCTCCCCGGTTTTTCGGCAAGATCTGCCGGGAAAGGTGATCAAATTTATCAACAGGTTAGGTGACAATGCGCATTTTGCTGAGTAACGATGACGGTATCCACGCGCCAGGCATTCAGACGCTGGCAAAAGCGCTACGTGAGTTTGCCGAAGTGCAGCTGGTTGCTCCGGACCGTAATCGTAGCGGGGCATCGAACTCCCTGACGCTGGAAACCCCCCTGCGAACCTTTAATTATCCCAATGGTGATATAGCGGTCGAGATGGGTACGCCAACCGACTGCGTCTATCTGGGCGTTAATACCCTGATGCGGCCTAAGCCCGATATTGTGGTTTCAGGAATTAATGCTGGCCCTAATCTGGGTGATGATGTGATTTATTCTGGTACGGTGGCCGCTGCTATGGAAGGGCGACATCTGGGACTACCGGCGCTGGCGGTCTCTCTCAACGGGCATCTGCACTATGACACTGCGGCCGCCGTTACCTGCTCGATCCTGAAAGCATTGCAGCGCGAACCGCTGCGTACGGGGCGTATTCTCAATATTAATGTGCCGGACCTGCCGCTCGACCAAATCAAAGGTATTCGCGTTACCCGTTGTGGCAGCCGCCATCCCAGCGATCAGGCCATCCCGCAGCAGGATCCGCGCGGTAATACGATGTACTGGATTGGCCCACCGGGTGAAAAGCTGGATGCCGGCCCGGATACCGATTTTGCCGCCATTGATGAAGGCTATGTGTCCGTGACCGCTTTGCATGTTGACCTGACTGCTCATGCCGCGCAGGAGGTCGTCTCTTCCTGGTTAGACAGCGTTGAGGTCAACCGCGAATGGTGAGTGGGCGTATAGAGACGTTGCTGGCACAGCTGCGCCAGCAGGGTATTGATGACGAGCGTTTGCTGAAGGCCATTGAAGAGGTGCCGCGTGAGCGCTTTGTTGATGAGGCTTTTGAGCATAAAGCCTGGGAAAATATGGCGCTGCCGATTGGTTCCGGGCAGACCATCTCCCAGCCTTACATGGTGGCAAAAATGACCTCGCTGCTGGCGCTCACGCCGACATCACGTGTGCTGGAAATCGGTACCGGCTCCGGTTATCAGACCGCCATACTGGCGCATCTGGTCGGGCACGTCTGTTCGGTAGAGCGGATCAAAGGCTTACAGTGGCAGGCTAAGCGTCGTCTGAAGCAGCTCGACCTGCATAATGTCTCGACCCGGCACGGTGATGGCTGGCTGGGCTGGCCGTCACGGGGGCCGTTTGACGCGATCATCGTCACCGCGGCACCGCCAGAAATCCCGCAGGCCCTGATGTCACAGCTTGATGAGGGGGGGGTGATGGTGCTGCCGGTAGGAGAAGAGCACCAGGTGCTGCAGCGCATTCGCCGCAAAGGTGATGAGTTCATTATTGACACGGTTGAACCCGTCCGTTTTGTCCCGCTGGTGCAGGGGGATCTCGCCTGAGAGCCACAACCAGGATATTTCTATACAACTGTTTCGTGGCACCCTGCCATTGATATTGCTAGTATCTGACTGAATTTGCACATGCGGGCCCGGTTGCCGTCAGTCGTGCTGCTGTTATGAAGTTTTTTTTCGTCAAAGTGTTGCCGTTATGGGGGATTAAATGAGCACGGGAAGCCCAGTATTTAAGTTACGCCGTCTTGCGGCCGTTTCATTAGTAGGATTTTGGCTGGCAGGCTGTTCCAGCAGCGACAACGCGCAAGCCCCCATCAGCTCAGTTGGCGGAAATGATGCCGGCATGATGAGCAGCAATACCGGAAATGCCGGAAATGCCGGTAACGCAGGTATGGTCAGCAATGGCGGTGGCGGCAACAGCGGCTTAGTGCCTTCTGCGCGTCCACCTGCCTCAGGCGGAGGGATGGTGGCTTCATCCTCAGCCGGCCAGAATCAAAATGTCGTGACTGAAAATGGTCGAATTGTGTACAACCGCAGCTATGGGAATATTCCGAAAGGTAGCTATGGCGGAGACACCTATACGGTTAAACGCGGTGATACACTCTTCTATATTGCCTGGATTACCGGCAACGATTTCCGCGATTTGGCCCAGCGCAATAATGTCGCGGCGCCTTACGGGCTCAATGTTGGCCAGCAATTACAGGTGGCTAATGGTTCCGGCACCCCGATTACCGGCGGTAATGCGGTCACGGCGGCAGATGCGAACGCAGGGGGAATGACAACGGCATCCTCTGGCTCACAAATGACTGCCGGAACGGTTGCACACCAACCGGTAATTACGTATTCTGAGGATTCAGGTACACCAAGTGAAGGCAAAATGCTGCCTTCGTCCGGGAAAACTGCTGCAACGACAACAGTTCCGGTTACCGCCCCGACCGTGAGTAGTACAACAGACAGCACCACGCCCGTGGGCAGCTGGCGTTGGCCGACAGACGGTAAAATTATCGATAACTTCTCTGCTTCCGAAGGGGGCAATAAAGGGATCGATATTGCGGGCTCGCGCGGTCAGTCCGTCATCTCCACCGCCTCTGGTCGTGTGGTGTATGCCGGTAACGCTCTGCGCGGTTACGGTAATTTGATTATCATCAAACATAATGATGACTACCTGAGTGCGTATGCCCATAACGATTCCATGCTGGTCCGTGAACAACAAGAAGTTAAAGCGGGCCAGAAGATTGCCACAATGGGTAGTACCGGCACGAGTTCGGTTAGATTGCACTTTGAAATTCGTTACAAGGGGAAATCCGTAAATCCGTTGCGTTATTTACCGCAACGTTAATCCGGCAGAACCCTGGTGTTCTGCCCTGAGATCACGGGTAGGAGCCGCTTATGAGCCAGAATACGCTGAAAGTTAATGATTTAAATGAAGACGCGGAATTCGACGAAAACGGAGCTGAGGTTTTTGACGAGAAGGCACTTGTCGGAAATGAACCTGGTGATAACGACTTAGCAGAAGAAGAGCTGTTATCACAGGGCGCAACCCAGCGCGTACTGGATGCAACCCAGCTCTACTTAGGGGAGATTGGTTACTCTCCATTGCTTACGGCTGAGGAAGAAGTTTTCTTTGCTCGTCGTGCACTCCGTGGTGACGTGCCATCGCGTCGCCGCATGATCGAAAGTAACCTGCGTCTGGTCGTGAAGATTGCCCGTCGTTACAGCAATCGTGGTCTGGCACTGCTTGACCTGATTGAAGAAGGTAACCTCGGCTTGATCCGCGCCGTCGAGAAGTTTGACCCGGAAAGAGGGTTCCGCTTCTCAACGTATGCCACATGGTGGATTCGTCAGACGATTGAACGGGCGATTATGAATCAAACCCGTACCATCCGCCTGCCGATTCATATCGTGAAAGAACTGAATGTTTATCTGCGTACCGCGCGTGAACTTTCCCACAAGCTCGATCATGAGCCGAGTGCGGAAGAGATCGCCGAACAGTTAGATAAGCCTGTTGATGATGTCAGCCGGATGCTGCGCCTCAACGAACGCATTACTTCGGTTGATACGCCACTGGGCGGTGATTCCGAGAAAGCGCTGCTGGACATCCTGGCCGATGATAAAGATAACGGCCCGGAAGATACCACGCAGGACGATGACATGAAGCAGAGCATCGTTAAATGGTTGTTCGAACTGAACGCCAAGCAGCGCGAAGTACTGGCACGCCGTTTCGGTTTGTTAGGCTATGAAGCAGCCACATTAGAAGATGTGGGTCGTGAAATTGGCCTGACCCGTGAGCGTGTTCGTCAGATTCAGGTTGAAGGATTGCGCCGCCTGCGTGAGATTCTGCAGGCTCAGGGATTGAATATTGAAGCGCTGTTTCGCGAATAAATAACGCGGATCCTGTTGTGCGGTACCGCGTGCAACGGCCTGATGAAAAGTAATGCCAGAGACGGTGACTTCGGTCACCGTTTTTTTTTGCCTGCAATCAGCTTCCAACCTCACCGCACTGCAGGGCCCATACTGCGGCTTCAACGCGTGATTTCATCTGCAGCTTTTTCAGCAGATGCTTAACATGTACTTTCACCGTGCTCTCGCTGATGCCTAAACGACGGGCGATAAGCTTATTACTCATCCCCTGTGCAATCAGCCTGAGGACGTCCCGTTCCCGCGTCGTGAATTCGGGGGTGCCGGTCTGTACCGGCGTTCGCTGCTGCCGGAGGCTGGCCGCCAGTACGGGCGGGAGGGTGTCACTGAGTACCAGCTCACCAGCCGCAGCCCGGTGCAGGCATTCCAGTAGCGCCTCTGGCTCCATATCTTTCAGCAGATAGCCATCGGCTCCGCGTTTCAACGCATTAATCACATCATCTTCATAGTCTGAAACACTGAACACGACAATATGGCCGCAGGCATCTGTGGCCCTCAGTTGTTCCAGCGTCTCCAGCCCATTCATTCCGGGCATATTCAGATCGAGCAGGATCAGGTCAACCTCATGCTGTTCCGCCAGCCTGACGCCATCCACACCATTGCTGGCCTCAGCGACTACCTTCAGCCGCGCGTCAAGACCGATAAGCTGTTTAAGGCCGTTGCGGATCATCGGATGGTCGTCAATTAATAAAACACTGGCCGGTTCCGTGGAGAGTACCTGTGTAAGCTGTGTTGTCATCCTCTCTTCCTGCTGATGGGAATACCGTCTTTCAAGGTGAAGTTGAACCCGCGGATTGTCACTGATTCAGGGCGTTATGCCCATACCTATTTTGTGGTAGTACCGAATAGTCACCCCCAGCCTGCTGCCTTATCCCTGCAAAAAAAATGAACTCAAGTTACTGAATTACCTTGTTTATTTTAATGGTTTTTACTCGCGCTTAGGAAGTACCCCCTCCCTGAGGCCTGGGTGCCACCTGCCGCTGGGTTGATACACGTCAAGTCAGACCGTGCAGGAGGTGTTCAGGATAGGCTGGTTATTACACAGTCATTGAGAAAATTATGTCGAAAATTAACTCATCTTCAGGGAAAGAAAATAGTGCGGTAATCCAGGACTGGCAGCCTGAAAATACCGCGTTCTGGCAACAAACGGGCAAACGGATTGCCAGCCGCAATCTGTGGATATCCGTTTTTTGTCTGTTGCTGGCCTTCTGCGTCTGGATGTTATTCAGCGCCGTTGCCGTCAATCTTAATAAGGTGGGGTTTAACTTCTCCACCGACCAGCTGTTCCTGCTGACGGCACTCCCGTCCGTGTCCGGGGCTATTCTGCGTGTGCCTTACTCCTTTGTGGTGCCGGTGTTTGGTGGGCGTCGCTGGACGGCATTCAGTACTGCACTGATGCTCGTGCCCTGCATCTGGCTGGGGTTCGCTGTGCAGAACCCGGCCACGCCTTTTGCAGTTTTTGTGATTATTTCACTGCTGTGTGGTTTTGCCGGCGCTAATTTCGCCTCCAGCATGGGTAATATCAGCTTCTTCTTTCCAAAAGCCCGTCAGGGTGGCGCGCTGGGTATTAACGGCGGCTTAGGCAACCTTGGCGTCAGCGTGATGCAGTTGTTTGCCCCCCTCGCTATTTCAGTCGCGATGTTTACCTGGTTTACCGGACCTTCTGCTCATGCAGAAAACGGGCCGTGGCTGGAGAATGCCGCCTGGATGTGGGTGCCGCTGCTGGTAATTGCCACGCTGGCGGCCTGGTTCGGTATGAACGATCTGGCCGCGGCGAAAAGTTCTTTACGTCAGCAGCTGCCGGTGCTGAAGCGCGGTCATCTCTGGATCCTTTCGCTGCTCTATCTTGCCACATTCGGTTCCTTTATCGGCTTCTCTGCCGGTTTCGCCATGCTGTCCAAAACGCAGTTCCCCGATGTGGTCATTATGCATTATGCCTTCTTCGGGCCGTTTATTGGCGCGCTGGCGCGTTCGGCTGGCGGTATGCTGTCCGATCGCCTCGGGGGTGTGCGCGTTTCCCTGTTCACCTTCGTGCTGATGGCGGTTTTCACTGCGCTGCTGTTCCTGACGCTACCGGGAGAGGGCCAGTCGGGGTCATTTATCGCGTTTTACGGTGTGTTTATGGTGTTGTTCTTCGCGGCGGGATTAGGCAGTGGATCGACCTTCCAGATGATCGCCGTCATTTTCCGCAAAATCACGGTAGATCGGGTTAAAGCTGCAGGCGGAAGCGATGAAGCCGCGCAGCGCGAGGCCGTCACCGACACCAGCGCTGCGCTGGGCTTTATTTCCGCGATCGGTGCGCTCGGCGGCTTCTTTATTCCACAGACCTTCGGCATGTCCCTGTCACTGAGTGGTTCACCCGCCGGGGCAATGAAAGTCTTCCTGCTGTTTTATGTGATTTGCATCGCGATTACCTGGCTGGTTTACGGCCGAAAAAAAATGAAATAAGTGCGCGAACCCTTTTAGTTTTTTTGGAGCATGTCGAATGAGCAAGTTTCTTGATCGGTTACGTTATTTCAAACAACTCGGCGAACCCTTTTCTGGCCAGCACGGACAGACGCTGAATACCAACCGCGACTGGGAGGATGGTTATCGCAGCCGCTGGCAGCATGACAAAATTGTGCGCTCCACTCACGGTGTGAACTGCACGGGATCCTGTAGCTGGAAAATTTACGTCAAAAATGGTCTGGTGACTTGGGAAACCCAGCAGACGGACTATCCGCGTACCCGTCCGGATTTACCTAACCATGAGCCGCGCGGCTGCCCGCGTGGTGCCAGCTACTCGTGGTATTTATACAGCGCGAATCGCCTGAAATATCCGCTGGTGCGTAAGCGTTTAATCAGCCTGTGGCGCGCCGCAAAAGCGCAGCACAGTGACCCGGTGCTGGCGTGGCAGTCGATAGTCGAAAACCCCGAGCAGGCAAAAAGCTACAAAGAAGCGCGCGGGCGCGGTGGTTTCGTGCGCTCCGACTGGCAGGAAGTGAATGAACTGATCGCCTCAGCCAATATCTATACGGCGAAGGCATTCGGGCCTGACCGCATTATTGGATTTTCACCGATCCCGGCGATGTCGATGGTCTCCTATGCAGCGGGTTCCCGTTATCTTTCGCTGATTGGGGGAACCTGTCTCAGCTTCTATGACTGGTACTGTGACCTGCCGCCCGCTTCACCGATGACCTGGGGTGAGCAGACCGACGTCCCGGAATCCGCCGACTGGTATAACTCTGCCTATATCATCGCCTGGGGCAGTAACGTGCCGCAGACCCGTACACCGGATGCGCACTTCTTCACTGAAGTCCGTTACAAAGGGACGAAAACCGTGGCGGTGACCCCGGACTATGCTGAAATCGCCAAATTGTGCGATCAGTGGCTGAGTCCGAAACAGGGGACTGACAGCGCACTGGCGCTGGCCTTCGGGCATGTGATCCTGACGGAGTTCCACCAGCAGCGTGAGGTGGAGTATTTCCGCAACTATGTGCGCCAGTACACCGATATGCCAATGCTGGTTCTGCTGGAACAGCGTGAGGGCGGGTACTATGCCGCCGGCCGGATGCTGCGCGCCAGCGATCTGGTGGACGGCTTAGGTCAGGAAAATAATCCGCAGTGGAAGACCATCGCCATTAACCAGCAGAATGGCGAACTGGTTGCGCCGCAGGGCTCTATTGGCTACCGCTGGGGTGAAAAAGGCAAATGGAACCTTGAGCAGCGTGAAGGGAAAAATCAGCAGGAAGTGGAGCTGCAACTCAGTCTGCTGGGGCAGCATGATGATATCGCCGACGTCGGATTCCCTTACTTTGGCGCGATAGATAACCCTAACTTCAAGAGCGTTCAACTGGACGAAATCCTGCTGCACAAACTGCCGGTCAAACGCCTGCAACTGGCGGATGGTTCTGTTGCTCTGGTCACCAGCGTGTACGACCTGACGCTGGCTAACTACGGGATTGAACGCGGGCTGGATGATGCGAACTGTGCGGCCAGCTTTGATGAAGTGAAAGCCTACTCCCCGGCCTGGGCTGAACAGATCACCGGCGTACCGCGGCAGAACATCGTGCGGATTGCGCGCGAGTTTGCGGAAACGGCAGAAAAAACACGTGGTCGTTCGATGATTATTGTCGGTGCCGGTCTTAACCACTGGTATCACATGGATATGAACTACCGTGGTCTGATCAACATGCTGGTGTTCTGCGGCTGCGTCGGTCAGAGCGGCGGTGGCTGGGCACACTATGTCGGGCAGGAAAAACTCCGTCCGCAAACGGGCTGGTTACCCCTGGCATTTGGCCTTGACTGGCAGCGTCCGCCGCGCCAGATGAACGGCACCTCATTCTTCTATAACCACTCCAGCCAGTGGCGCTATGAAACGCTGCGCACCGATGAGCTGCTGTCACCGCTGGCCGATAAGTCACGCTACGGCGGCAGCCTGATCGACTTTAACGTGCGCTCAGAGAGAATGGGGTGGTTGCCTTCTGCACCACAGCTGAATACCAACCCGCTGCACCTTGCCGCCCAGGCAGAGGCGGCTGGCAAGACACCACTGGCCTTTACCGTGGACGGTCTGAAGGATGGCAGCCTGCGTTTTGCCGCAGAACAGCCTGACAGCCAGGAAAACTTCCCGCGTAATCTGTTTGTCTGGCGCTCCAACCTGCTCGGCTCCTCCGGTAAGGGGCATGAGTATCTGTTGAAGTATCTGCTGGGGACCGAAAGCGGCGTGCAGGGCGGCGATCTGGGTCAGCAGGGTGGGGTCAAACCCCAGGAAGTGGAGTGGCAGGACAACCCGGGAGAAGGGAAACTCGATCTGGTCGTCACCCTCGATTTCCGCATGTCCAGTACCTGTCTCTATTCGGATATCGTTCTGCCGACGGCGACCTGGTATGAAAAAGACGACATGAATACCTCGGATATGCATCCGTTTATTCACCCGCTGTCGGCGGCGGTTGACCCGGCCTGGGAATCGCGCAGCGACTGGGAAATTTATAAGGGGATTGCCAAAACGTTCTCTGAGCTCTGCGTGGGGCATTTAGGTAAAGAGACGGACGTGGTATTGCAGCCGATCCAGCATGACTCCGCCGCTGAACTGGGACAGCCGTTCGACGTTAAGGACTGGCACCGGGGTGAGTGCGACCTGATCCCGGGGAAAACGGCACCGCATATTATGATGGTTGAGCGTGACTACCCGGCCACCTGGGAGCGCTTTACCTCGCTGGGGCCGCTGCTGGACACGCTGGGTAACGGCGGAAAAGGGATCGGCTGGAACACCCAGACTGAAATCGATTTCCTGAAAAAACTGAACTACGTCAAAACTGAGGGGCCGGCGGCCGGTCGCCCAAATATCAACAGTGCGATTGATGCCGCTGAGGTGATCCTGTCGCTGGCACCGGAGACCAATGGTCAGGTCGCGGTTAAAGCCTGGCAGGCGCTGGGTGAGTTTACCGGGCGCGATCACACCCATCTGGCGCTGAATAAAGAGGATGAAAAGATCCGCTTCCGCGATATTCAGGCGCAGCCGCGCAAAATCATCTCCAGCCCGACCTGGTCTGGCCTGGAAGATGAGCACGTCTCTTACAACGCCGGTTACACCAATGTGCATGAGCTGATCCCGTGGCGTACCCTTAGCGGCCGTCAGCAGCTTTACCAGGATCATCAGTGGATGCGTGATTTCGGGGAAAGCCTGCTGGTGTACCGTCCGCCTATCGATACCCGCACGGTACAGCCGCTGTTGAACAAAAAGCCGAACGGCAATCCGGAGATGGCGCTGAACTTCCTCACGCCGCATCAGAAGTGGGGGATCCACTCAACCTACAGTGACAACCTGTTAATGCTGACGCTGTCACGCGGTGGGCCGATTGTCTGGCTGAGTGAAGAGGATGCCAGGGTGCTGGGCATTGAAGATAACGACTGGATCGAGGCATTTAACGCCAATGGCGCACTGACCGCCCGTGCGGTTGTCAGCCAGCGCGTACCGGCGGGGATGACGATGATGTACCACGCGCAGGAGCGCATTGTGAATATCCCGGGCTCAGAAATCACCAGCCAGCGTGGAGGTATCCATAACTCGGTAACGCGTGTGTGTCCTAAACCGACGCATATGATTGGCGGCTATGCGCAACTGGCTTACAGCTTCAACTATTACGGTACGGTCGGTTCCAACCGGGATGAGTTCGTTGTGGTGAGAAAAATGAATAACATTAACTGGTTAGATGGCGAAGGCAACGACGATTGCCAGGGAAGCCAGCAGGAGAAAGGCCAATGAAAATTCGCTCTCAGGTCGGAATGGTTCTGAATCTCGACAAATGTATCGGCTGCCACACCTGCTCGGTAACCTGTAAAAACGTCTGGACCAGCCGTGAAGGTATGGAGTACGCCTGGTTTAACAACGTGGAAAGTAAACCCGGTGTCGGTTTCCCTAACGCGTGGGAAGATCAGGAAAAGTGGAAGGGCGGGTGGATCCGTAAGATCAACGGCAGGCTGGTGCCTCGCATGGGTAACCGTGTCGGCGTTCTGTCTAAAATCTTCGCTAACCCTGATGTACCCGGGCTTGACGATTATTATGAGCCGTTCGACTTTGACTATCAGCATCTGCATAACGCCCCTGCCGGCAAGCATCAGCCCATTGCCCGTCCGCGATCGCTGATCACCGGGCAGCGTATGAAAAAGATCGAAAAAGGCCCGAACTGGGAAGAGATCCTCGGCGGCGAATTCTCAAAGCGCTCTGAGGATAAAAACTTCGATCATATGCAGAAGGAGATGTACGGACAGTTCGAAAACACCTTCATGATGTATCTGCCGCGTCTGTGTGAACACTGTCTGAACCCAACCTGCGTGGCGACCTGCCCGAGTGGGGCGATCTACAAGCGTGCTGAAGATGGCATCGTGCTGATCGACCAGGACAAGTGCCGCGGCTGGCGGATGTGTATTACCGGCTGCCCGTACAAAAAAATCTACTTCAACTGGAAAAGCGGCAAGTCAGAAAAATGTATTTTCTGTTATCCGCGCATTGAAGCTGGCCAGCCGACGGTTTGCTCAGAAACCTGCGTCGGGCGTATTCGTTACCTCGGCGTGCTGCTGTATGACGCCGACCGTATTGAACAGGCGGCGGCGGTAGAGAACGAAAAAGATCTCTATCAGAGCCAGCTGGATGTCTTCCTTGATCCGCACGATCCGCAGGTGATTGCGCAGGCGCTCAAGGATGGCATACCGCAGAGCGTGATTGATGCTGCACAGCAGTCCCCGGTGTACAAAATGGCAATGGACTGGAAGCTGGCGCTGCCGCTGCATCCTGAATATCGCACGCTGCCGATGGTGTGGTACGTGCCGCCGTTGTCTCCGATCCAGTCAGTATCGGATGCCGGTATGCTTGCCCACAGCGGCGTGCTGCCGGATGTGGAGAGCCTGCGTATCCCGGTGCAATACCTGGCCAACCTGCTGACGGCCGGGGATACCGCCCCGGTACTGCAGGCCCTGAATCGTCTGATGGCCATGCGTCACTACAAGCGTGCTGAAACGGTGGACGGCGTTCATGACGTGCGTGCGCTGGAGCAGGTCGGGCTGACGGAAGCACAGGCACAGGAGATGTATCGCTACCTGGCGATTGCCAACTATGAAGATCGCTTTGTGATCCCGAGCAGCCACCGTGAAATGGCGCGTGAAGCGTTCCCGGAAAGTAAAGGCTGCGGCTTCAGCTTTGGCGATGGTTGCCATGGCAGTGACGGCAAGTTCAACCTGTTCAACAGCCGACGCATAGATGCCATCGACGTTTCGAAGAAAACGGTGCCGGACGCGGAGAAAAACTCATGATCGCGTTGCGTATCATTGCCCGCCTGCTGGATTACCCGCAGCAGGACTTCGTTGATCATCAGCAAGAGATCCTGGATGCGCTGACGCAGGCAAATGAACTGGATGCACACCAGCACCAGTTCCTGGCGCAGTTTATTCAGCAGGCCGCTGTCCGGCCTTTGCTGGACAGACAGGCGGAATACAGCGAGCTGTTCGATCGCGGCCGGGCGACGTCACTGCTGCTTTTTGAACATGTGCACGGCGAGTCGCGCGATCGCGGTCAGGCGATGGTGGATCTGCTGGCCCAGTATCGTGCCGATGGTCTTGAACTGAACGCCAAAGAGCTGCCTGATTTTCTACCGCTTTATCTGGAGTATCTGGCGCAGGGCGACCTGGCCCGCATCCGGCGTGGGTTACAGGATATTGCACCGATTCTGGCGCTGCTGGCAGCCCGTCTGACGCAGCGGCAGAGTGACTATGCGCCGCTTTTCCCGCTGCTGCTTGCGCTGTCCGGCAGCAGTGCCGACCCGCAGTCGCTTCAGACGCAGGTGGCTCAGGAAGCACGCGATGATACTCCCGCGGCTCTGGATGCCGTCTGGGAGGAAGAGCAGGTGGCCTTTATCGCGCAGATGAACCCAGGCGGTGGCGGATGTGAGTCCGCGCAGAAACCGCATCCGGCTGCGGCAGTGATGCCGCAGTATCTTGATGTTTCAGCATTAACCATGGCGGCGAAAGGAGAGTAAATCATGGAGTTTTTGAATCGTTTCTTCTTTGATATTTACCCCTATCTGGCCGGGACGGTATTTCTCGTTGGGAGCTGGCTGCGCTATGACTACGGGCAGTACAGCTGGCGGGCAGGTTCAAGTCAGATGTTAAGTAAAAAAGGGATGCGCCTGGCGTCGAACCTGTTTCATATCGGCATCATTGGCATTCTGCTGGGGCATTTCGTCGGCCTGCTCACGCCGCACTGGGTGTATGAGCCTTTCCTGTCGGCTGGCGAAAAGCAGCTGCTGGCGATGGGAGCCGGCGGGGTGTTTGGCGCCATGACGCTGATTGGCGGTGCTCTGCTGCTGAAGCGTCGTCTGACCAATGAACGGGTGCGGGCGACCAGCAGCTTTGCCGATATCCTTATCCTGACGTTGCTGGTGCTGCAGGCGGCTCTGGGGCTGACGACTATCCTGTTCTCAGCGCAGCATCTGGATGGCAGTGAAATGCTGAAGCTGGCCGGATGGGCGCAGAGTATTGTGACGTTCCAGGGCGGGGCATCGGCACATCTTGACGGTGTGGCGATTATCTTCCGTCTGCATATGGTGCTGGGAATGACGCTGTTCCTGCTGTTCCCGTTCTGCCGGCTGGTACATATCTGGAGCGCACCGGTCGAATACCTGACCCGTCGCTATCAGCTGGTACGTAACCGTCGTTAATCTGTAAAGCGGGGGCGAACCGGAACAGCCGGTCCGCCCTCAGAATAAGGGCCGATCGTATGACGATCGGCCCGCTGTTTATGCCAGTGATTTCAACCGGTAAATCCATTCCAGCGCCTGACGCGGGGACAGGGAGTCCGGATCCAGTGCCTCCAGGGCTTCCATCGCCGGGGAGGTTTCCTCCACCAGCAGCGGTAGCTGCGAACCATCCGCTTTCGTGGCCGCCGCGCTGCCCGACAACGCTTCCAGCTCTTTCAGTTTCTGACGCGCCCGTTTAATCACGTCTTTTGGCACGCCGGCCAGCGCGGCCACGGCCAGGCCGTAGCTTTTACTCGCTGCGCCGTCCTGTACGCTGTGCATAAAGGCGATGGTATCGCCGTGCTCCACTGCATCCAGATGCACGTTCGCCACGCCTTCAATCTGTTCGGGCAGCGTGGTCAGCTCGAAATAGTGCGTAGCGAACAGCGTCATCGCCTTGATACGGCTGGCCAGGCTTTCGGCACAGGCCCAGGCCAGCGACAGGCCATCATAGGTTGACGTACCCCGGCCAATCTCATCCATCAGCACCAGGCTGAACTCGGTAGCGTTATGCAGAATATTGGCGGTTTCGGTCATCTCAACCATAAAGGTTGAGCGCCCGGAGGCCAGATCGTCGGCCGCGCCAACGCGGGTAAAGATGCGGTCTATGGGGCCAATCACCGCCTGGGTCGCCGGGACGAAACTGCCGATATAGGCCATCAGGGTGATCAGGGCTGCCTGACGCATATAGGTACTTTTACCGCCCATGTTCGGGCCGGTGACAATCAGCATCCGGCGCTGCGGTGACAGTGACAGAGGATTGGCGATAAAGGGTTCTTTCAGTACCTGCTCGACCACCGGATGGCGTCCACCCGTCAGTTTAATCCCCGCTTTATCGCTTAACGTCGGGCAGCTGTAGTTCAGCGTCCAGGCGCGTTCGGCCAGGTTACTCAGCACATCCAGTTCTGCCAGCGCCGCCGCACTTTCCTGCAGGGCCGCCAGATGTGGTAACAGCATGTCGAACAGCTGCTCGTATAAGGCTTTTTCCAGCGACAGGGCCTTGCCTTTCGAGGTCAGCACCTTGTCTTCGTACTCTTTCAGCTCGGGGATAATATAGCGTTCGGCATTTTTCAGGGTCTGGCGGCGCACGTAATGGATCGGCACCAGATGGCTCTGTCCACGGCTGACCTGGATGTAATAGCCATGTACGCCGTTAAAGCCGACCTTCAGGGTATCCAGACCCAGCTTTTCGCGTTCGCGGATTTCCAGGCGATCGAGATAATCAGTGGCCCCGTCAGCCAGCGCCCGCCACTCGTCCAGCTCGGCGTTATAGCCGGGGGCGATGACGCCACCGTCACGCACCAGCACCGGCGGCGTTTCAATAATGGCACGCTCCAGCAGCTCACGCAGTTCGGTGAATTCGCCCATCTGTCCGCGCAGGGTTTGCAGATGCGCAGTCTGATTTCCTTCCAGCTCACCGTTCAGCAGCGGCAACTGCTGGAATGCGTGGCGCATGCGCGCCAGATCGCGCGGGCGGGCGGTACGCAGTGCCAGACGAGCGAGGATACGCTCAAGGTCGCCCACCTGACGTAGCAGCGGCGTCAGTGACTCATGAAGATCCTGCAAGGCGCTGATGCTTTCCTGGCGGCGGGTGATGACCTGCGTATCACGTACCGGCATGTGCAGCCAGCGTTTCAGCATCCTGCTGCCCATCGGCGTAACGGTTTTATCCAGCACCGAGGCCAGCGTGTTTTCAATACCCCCGGAGAGATTCTGGGTGATCTCCAGATTACGACGAGTGGCCGCGTCCATGATAATGCCATCCTGCTGGCGCTCCATGGTCAGCGCCCGGATATGCGGCAGCGAGGTGCGCTGGGTATCTTTGACGTACTGTAGCAGGCAGCCTGCCGCACGCAGGGCATGATGAGCCTGTTCGACGCCAAAGCCGCTGAGGTCGCGGGTGGCGAACTGCAGGTTCAGCTGCTGGCGGGCAGTGTCCAGCTCGTATTCCCACAGCGGACGGCGGCGCAGGCCGCGACGATTTTCAATCAGCGCCATGGCGGCGAAGTCTTCCGGGTAGAGCAGTTCAGCCGGATTAGTCCGCTGCAGTTCGGCGGCCATGGTTTCCTGGTCTGTCGGTTCTGCCAGACGAAAACGCCCGGAGCTGATATCCAGCGTCGCATAACCAAAGCCGCGCGGGCTCTGCCAGATGGCCGCCAGCAGATTGTCCTGACGCTCATTCAGCAGCGCTTCATCGCTGATGGTGCCGGGGGTGACGATACGAACAACTTTGCGCTCGACCGGCCCTTTACTTAAGGCAGGGTCACCAATCTGTTCGCATATCGCCACCGACTCGCCCAGCTGTACCAGCTTTGCCAGGTAGTTTTCCAGCGAATGGTAAGGCACGCCCGCCATGGGAATGGGCTCTCCGGCCGAGGCCCCGCGTTTGGTCAGGGAGATCTCAAGTAACTGAGAGGCGCGTTTCGCATCATCGTAGAACAGCTCATAAAAATCCCCCATGCGATAGAACAGGAGGATCTCAGGATGATCTGCCTTGAGGCGCAGATACTGCTGCATCATGGGCGTGTGTGACGAATAGTTTTCGGTGTTGTTCATAGGGTTGAATGCTCCAATCCATTGAAAACCCTTGCCCTCTTAAGGTTGCTGCACAGTGCAGCATAGCGGCAAGGATAAGGCTGACATGGGTGAAAACCGAGTCTTACGCGTGGATGTAGCGCGACGGGCATCAGGACATTTTTCTGCCGCTATATTATCTCAGCGGGCAATCCTCTGTCACAGGTAAAAGTTGAAGACGCTGCGCAAACTTCGCTTGCCGTAGCCTGCCAGAGGCGATGCAGAGTGGATAAGGCCATATCTGGCATCCTCCAGCTTTGGACTGCATTTTTTTCAAAAATCAGATGGCATTGGAATTCATTCGATGGAGTCATATCTGCCCACAGAATGGGCAGCACGGGTAAGATTAATTGATTTGCAAGACAGGCTGGGAAGCCGCCATCACATGCATAAAATCCTCCTTTGTGATCACTGTGGCACCCTGGCGGTTGATATTCATGATCCTGTCTGCACTCAGGATTGTTTCGGGTCTGTGTGCAATAATGATGCGAGTGATATTCATCTGTTTTATCGCTGTATTGATAGCGCTTTCTCTGGCAACGTCAAGATGACTTGTGGCCTCATCCAGGATTAAAATGCGTGGGTTGCGGTAGAGTGCACGAGCGAGGATGACGCGCTGTATTTGCCCACCGGACAGTGATGACCCCATGTCACCGACCATACTGTTATATCCCATCGGCATGGACATAATGTCACCGTGAATTTGTGCTACACGAGCGGCCCGCTCGACCTGCTCTCTGTCGAGGTCAGCGTCAAAAAAGCTGATATTATCCATTATCGAGCCGGCGAAAAGCATGTCGTTTTGCATCACGCTGCCAATCAGATCGCGGTAATGGGCCATACCGAGCTGCGTATGATCAATACCATTAACGCAAATCGTCCCCGCGACGGGTTTAAGTAAGCCTAATAATAATTTTGCCAGCGTGGTTTTCCCCTGCCCGGATGGGCCAATGATGGCCACTGATTCACCGGCTTTAATCGCCAGATTGAAGTCAGTGAAAATATCAGCATCCGTGCTGGAATAACGAAAAGTAAGCGCGTTAATATCCAGACTCATCGACCCCTCTTTATCCGGCAGGGCGACGTTACTTGCCATGTTCGGTTCTTTTTCGGTCAGCACGATATCAGCGAGACGTTCGCCGTGCAGACGAAGCATTCGAAAATCAATTAACGCGTTAATGAGCCCACCAGAACGCGAGATAAACTGGTCAGAAAAAGAGATGAACGCCACCAGCATACCGCTGGTGAAGTTGCCATCCAGCACCTGTATAGCGGCCAGCCATATCAGCACAATTTTACCGATACCTGAAATACTGGCCTGTAACGTGCTGAAGCCAATGGAGAGTTTTTGTATGCTAATTCCCTTATTGGTCGATTCCACTGTTTCATTGGTATAAGTGGAGACGCGTAAATCCTGTTTATTGTTAAGCTTTATCGCCTGTACACCGCGGATAGATTCCAGCAGTTGCGACTGCACAACGGCTGACGCCATCAGTTGATCTTCATTGGCGCTACGGAAAGGCTCAAAGGAAATCCAGCGTATCAAGGCATACAGCAGGAACAGGCCTATGACCACAAAGGTAAGAGTGGCGTTGTAGGTAAAAATCACGCCCAGAGTGACCAGCGCCATCACGCCATCGAAGATGGAGGAGATAAACCGGCCTGTTAGCGTGCTTTGAATATTCGAGAGGGAGCCAAAGCGAGACAAAATATCTCCAACGTGACGCTCCTCAAAATAGTGCATTGGCAGCCCAAGCAAGTGTGCACAAAGGTTACTTGACCACTGTACGCTTAACAGACTGGAAAACCACGTAGTCACCCAACTGCGCAAAGCCGAAACCAGATTCTGAAAGAGCGTGATGCAGATAAAGGACACCCCGAGTAGCGTAAGCAGTTCACGATCCGTAGAGACCAGAACCTGATCGATAACCCACTGCATATAAAACGGTGTAATGATGCCGAAAAATTCCAGCGCCAGAGATAAACATGCCACCTGAAAGAAGGCTGAACCAATCCCGGAAACGTTGCGGATTAGGTTGAGCATCGAAATGCTTTTCTTTTCGTTTTTCTTCTCAAATGTTGCTGCCGGAAAGAGCTCCAGCGCTATTCCTGTAAAAGAAGTTGAGACTTCATCCATGGGGACTTTACGTACCCCGCGAGCGGGGTCGTGAATAATAAGTTTGTTTTTTTCAATGCGTTTCAGGACGACAAAATGGTTCATTTCCCAGTGCAAAACACAGGGCATCGAGAGTTGATGCAACTCATCCAGGTCAAGACGCAATGCACGGCTACCCATGCCCAGACTCTGTGCAACAGACATCACATCAGCCAGTGTGCTGCCTTTCAGCGATGCTGGAAATCGCTGGCGTAATGACACCATGTCAATCTGATGACCGTAATAGCTGGCAATCATCCCGACGCAGGTCAGCCCACACTCCGCCGCCTGTGTCTGACGCAGTACCGATAGCTTAGGGCGAAATGACAAATGAAGTTTGTGAAATAAATCCATGATAAACCTGATAATTAATAATTATATTGATGTCATCTTGCCCAGCGCATTGAGCGGTTCAAGAACCCATTGATAAATGCGGCGTTTGTCGACAATAAAATCGGCTTCCAGGCCACTGCCGGCCCTCAGGCTGACTTCTTTGCCGTATGCCTGCACTGCCTGGTTATCGACGGCGACCTTGACCTGGTACATCGACTCCTGGACCTGACTGTCACCAGTGATGGTGGATATTTCCTGGGGTGACAGCGCCGACGTGGAAATGTCCTTCACTGTGCCGTATTGCTGACCAAATGTTTGCCACGGGAAAGACTGATAGCGCAGTACGACTCGCTGGCCGGGACGGATAAAGCCCACCGCCCGACTGCTTAACATGATGCGGGCCTGTAAATGCGCATTGTCAGGCAAGATAATGGCCAGCGTTTGGCCGGCGGAAACAATCTGCCCTTGCTTGACCAGCACGGCACTGACCGTGCCCCTTTCAGGCGTGCGGAGATCGACCGATCGGCGCGACTCGTTTTCCATCATCGATTGCGCAATTTCCGAAAGTTTTTGTTGAATATCGTTCTTTTGCTGGGAGTAGGTGATGGGCTGTTCGCGCAGCTGTTGGCGTGCCTGCGACAGCTGCTGTCGGACATCAATCCTCTGTCGTGCCACATCCTGAAGACGCACGCTGGCATCCAGCATGTCGTTCTGCTGCTTCTCGACCTCAGTATTCGACGCATAGCCTTCCGCACGCATCGCTCTGGCTTTATCCAGCTGTTTTTTTGCCAGCCCTATCTGCTCTGTGCGCTGTCGGTAAATCGTGTCCAGTTCCACGGACTGCTGCTGTAAAAGACTTGCTTTTTCCTGCAACGATTTCAGGGTTTCCGCATTTAATTGCTCAAGATTGCTTAACTGCTGTTTCAGCCCCTCTTGCTGCAGATCCAACTGGCGGGCGATGGCTTCACGTGTCTGACCAAATCGTGTGGAGATTTCCGATGAGATGGAGGCGACCTGGGCGCCTTTTTCTAACCGATCGCCCTCATGGGCGGGAAGGGTAATGACCGTGCCTGCCGTCATGGCAGTAATGGTCATCATGCCATTTTCCGGCACCAGCACACCTTTAGCCGTTTCACGTTTGGTATAGCTGCCAAAAATGCAAAACGTAATGAGCACTGCGACTAAGGCACACACCAGGGTGATAATCAGCCAGCGAAACGGTGGACAATAAAGTGCCACCGAACCCAGTACTTTGGTCTTTTTCGCCTCCAGCGCTTCCTGGCGAAATAAGTCATTATTCATAAGTAATATCCCTGTTGATGATGAAGGGCTCCCTGCAGTTGAAGCTTTCCATCGCGGCATAATCCAGCGCACCGGTGGCTGACTTTAATTTGACGATGGACTGGATGAGCTTGTTACGGGCCTGAGCCAGTTGCTGAATCGCCTGGTAATAATCTTTCTCTGCATTGAACTCGTCGATCAGCGTGCGCTGGCCGATTTCCCGTCCATATTGTGTCGAGGAGAGGCGTTTCCTGGCGGAAATAATCGCCCGTTCATAGGCTTTAATTCGCGACTGACTGCTCTTCACTCCGGATACCGCCTGCAGAGCCTGCTGTGTCGCTTTACGGCGTGCTTCTGTTACGAGATCTTTATTTTCTTCAAAGCGGTGCGCGGCCTCTATGCTTTGAGATATCTGGCTGCCTCCTGAAAATATAGGAATGGATACATTGACACCTACGACGGTGTTATCAGTTTTAGATGTGGTGCCAAATAATGAGTCGAGGAAGTTTGCATTTTCAGCACGGTTCCAGTTTTTACCGTAACTGGCCTGAAAAGTGACTACCGGGAGATAATTCGATGAGCTGGAAATAATATCGACTTCACTGCCTTTCTGCGTCTGAATCGCAGCCAGGACATCCAGATTATTTGATACCGCATCACGTGCGATCTGCTCTGTTTTCAACGGTACTTTCACGCTGACGCAGCTCAGGCTTTTGTCGGGAATACCTTCGGCATCTAACCCTGTTAACTGATGAAAGGCGATATAGGCATCGTCGAGATCGTTCTCTGAGGACAATTTATCAGCGACAGCTGTGTCATAGTTAGCCTGTGCTTCATCTTCATCCAGTCTTGTGCTATCGCCTAATGCCAGTGCCTTCTGAACCTGTTTGAGCCTGGCAGCAAAGGCGGTCAGAATTCTCTGGTTGGTCTGTAACACACTGCGCTGATAGTCAACATTGTAAAATGCTGTTGTCACATCTGAAATTAATTTTTGCTGATAAAGCAGCAGCTTAACATCTGCCGCATTGCTGATGACCAGGCTTTTTCGCCAGGAGGCATACTTAGCAACATCAATAATGGGTTGGGTAAGATTAACGCTGTAATTGTGGCGGGTGACCCCGGCAGAATAAGTCGCATCCGGCTGGTCGGTCTTATTCCATCCCCCCTGAAGCGTGACTACCGGCAACAGCCCCGCAAATCCCTGATACTTCTTCTGCTGTACTGCTGCATGCAGACTTCGGGCCGCTTTCATTTCGGCGTTATAACTGTTTGCTGCAATTAATGATTCCTGAAGAGACAGGGCGCAGACAGACGTCGAGAGAAGACATCCTGGTAACAATAGTAAGGTTGTTTTGATCAAAATGGCGTTCCTGTGAATATCCATAATCAGAAAAATGCCTGTTGTTGTAATCATCCTGATAGCTCATTCCCACTCCTGAGATTGAGTTTTTACTGCATCTTATTTTTTTAAAAATAGCACGGTGTTTTTGTGTCTGTTTCTGACAGGGATATCCCTGATGATTTAAATTGATTCCCCCGGTCTTCAGTGGTTAATGCGCCACGTATTGCTGATGTCGCATTGTGGTGGCTTTTTAATTTTACGGATTATAGTCAGTGTTCATCAGGGTTTTTAGACCGCTAAAGAGTGTTTAATCAATGTTGCGAAAAGTGATCGTAATACTACGCTTTAACGTCCTTTTTTAATTGCAGTAATATTCATATCGGTTAAGGTTTCATGGTAATGACTTGCCTTTTTTAACTTATTAACTCATGATTTTTCAACTTCATTTTCCAGAAAGTTATCATTAATTCCCGAAGTGTTAATAAGGATAGCGGTTTTATTTCTCGCCGCGGATTTTAACAGTTTCGTCTTATAATTAAAATAATATGGAAAGAAATCGTCATTTCCCAGATCCCTTTTGAACTCAGCGAGAGTGACCAGGGACTGTGAGGTAATCATTACAGGGGGAGGTGGCGTGTCATTGCGGCTGCGGATTGCCAGTGTCATGTAATAAGGCGTTAATTTCCCCGGGAGAAGATTTTTTCTGCGCTCAGGGCAGCTCCGCTGAATTTTGCAGTGGTTTATGAGATTTCATGTCAATATGTAACTCTTATTTTACCTACGGGACGTTGGCATGGATGATCTTCTGATAGCAGCCGGGTTGATAGCCATACTGGTGCTGGTGGTGATGCCGGTCATGATCTTTATTGCATTGTCACGCAGTAAGCGTAATGAACGCGAGCTGACGCAGCTTAAAAAGACCGTGCTCACCCTGCAGCAACAGCTGGCAAAATGGCAGCGGGGCGAAACGCGGTCCGCAGGCAGTGAGAACGCGGCCAGTGAACGGACGGACAGGACCCGCGCTCCGGAAGTGTTAACCGCTGCGCCAGCCGTCAGCCTCAGCACACAGCCTGCTCCGGCGACAGTAAAGGCGCCTGCTTCTGCACCGGCAACCGCTGCGCCGCCGCCGCGAGTTAAGCCGCAGCCTGATATGTTCACCGGTCTGCTGTCTGGCCTGCTGGCCTGGTTTATGAAGGGTAACCCGCTGGCGAAGCTTGGCGTGCTGCTGATGTTCTTCGGTCTGGCGTATCTGCTGAAATATACGGTTGAGCGCGATATGCTGCCGATTGAGCTGCGCCTGGCCGGAGCGGCACTGGCCAGTCTGGCAATGCTGGGACTGGGCTGGCGGCTGAGGGCTAAACAGTCGCTCTATGCATTAATTTTGCAGGGCGGGGCAGTCGGCGCACTTTATATCACTGTGTTTGGCGCTTTCCGGCTTTATGCCCTGTTGCCGCATCTGCTGGCGTTTGCCCTGATGCTGGTGATCTGTGCGGCCAGTGTCGGACTTGCCGTGCTGCAGCGAGCCCTGAGCCTGGCGATGCTGGCCAGCATTGGCGGCTATCTCTCCCCCCTCCTGCTGTCGACCGGAGGCGGCAGTCACATTGCGCTCTTCTCTTATTATCTGCTGCTGTCGCTCGGTATTCTGGCCATCACCGTCTGGCAGCCGTGGCGTCCGCTCAACCTGCTGGGCTTTGCCTTCTCCTTTGGGGTGGCGGGCCTCTGGGGGCTCAACGGCTATCAGCCAGAGTATTATCTGAGCTGCCAGCTGTTTCTCATCGCCAATATCGTTATTTTCGGCGTGCTGTCGCTGGGACTCTCGCTGCGCGGTCAGGTGAAGGGGGAAAAGGTCATCGATGGTGTGCTGCTCTTCGGCCCTCCGCTGATCGGTTTTGGCATGCAGTATCACATTACGCAGCACTGGGCGTTTGGACCGGCGTTTTCTGCGCTGGGCTTTGGCCTGGCATATCTGTTGCTGGCATGGGTCGGGCTGCGTCGCTACCCGTCACTGGGGCGCCAGCTGGCGGTGGCGGGTCTGGCGCTGGGGGCCGTGTTTACTACCCTGGCGATCCCGCTGGCGCTCTCCGCACAGTGGACGTCAATGGCCTGGGCGCTGGAAGGGCTGGGCATTTTGTGGCTGGGCCATACTCAGCGGCAGTCGCGTGTCAGCTACAGCGGTACCGGACTGCTGCTGCTGGCGCTGGGTTCTGCGCTGATGGCCAGCTATAACGGTATCACCTCACTCTCATTCAGCCTGATTTTTGCCGTACTGGCCCTGACATGGCTGGGGGCGGCCTGGCTGTGGCGCAGCGTTAACCTGATGGTGTCACGCACGCTGCTGGGTGGCGGCACGCTGTTCTGGCTGGCCGCGCTGTGTGGTGCGGTCTCCGCCAGCCCACTTTATGACACGGATCTCCTGTTTGTGCTGTTGGCACTGATCACCCTCTCTGCGCTGGTGTGGCATCAGGCCAGTCGCCGTCTTGCCTGGACGGATCTCGGATACCTGCCGTGGCTGCTGTGGATCGCCATGCTGCTTGCCCTGCTGTATCAGCAGCTGATCGATAACGCCCTGCTGGCAGCAGGCTGGATGAATCTGGTCTGGCTGCCGGTGCTGGGCGCGGCTTACCGCTTGTTGAAACGGGAACAGGGCAGAGTCAGACC
Source organism: Erwinia persicina (assembly GCF_019844095.1). Classification (NCBI taxonomy): domain Bacteria; kingdom Pseudomonadati; phylum Pseudomonadota; class Gammaproteobacteria; order Enterobacterales; family Erwiniaceae; genus Erwinia; species Erwinia persicina. Next base: position 1,021,330 of record NZ_CP082141.1, read on the forward strand.
GGCCTACCTGGAGAAGGGGCTGCATTTATCCCTGTTCTGGATGCTGTTGTCCACCTGGGCCGAGGTCTGGCGTGTGACGGATACGCTGCCATGGGGCATGGACGAATGGCGCATGTCTGCGCTGATGGTGTTTATTGCAGCCATTATCCTGCTGACGCAGTGGGCGCTGCGCCGTGGCCTGTGGCCGTTCGCGGCTTTCCCGCGGTTGTATCCGTCGCTCGGGCTGTTGCCGCTGGTACCCTGTGCACTGACCGTGCTGCTGCTGGGTAATCTGCACGATGGTGTGATGATCGACTGGCGCTACCTGCCGCTGATCAATCCCCTGGAAGAAGGGGCTCTGATGCTGATGTTTGCCCTGCTATTCTGGGGCCGGCAACTGCGCGGGCAGTTTGCGGCAGCCCTGCCCGGTGGCGATCTTGCCCTGCGTCTTGGCGCGATTGCGCTGCTGTTCTGGTGGGGCAATGGTCTGGTGATGCGCATTCTGTCGTACTACGCCGGGATCGCCTGGCAGGCCGATGTGCTCTGGTCGTCGCGCCTGGTGCAGACGACCTTTACGCTTCTGTGGATGCTGACTGCACTGCTGACGATGCTGTGGTCAACCCGCTACCGCCATCGTCAGGCCTGGTTCGGGGGCGCAGCCCTGCTTGTGGTGGTCATTATTAAACTGATGCTGGTGGACAGCGCACACGGCGGAGGGCTGGCGCGTGCGGTGGGCTTTATTGGCGTGGCGGTTCTGGTACTGATTGCCGGATATTTCTCGCCGCTGCCGCCGAAAAACGGACATCAAAAAGAGGCGGTCACCGCCACTGAGGGAAAAGATGAACAATAAATTAAGCCAGGCCTTATTGCTGGTTACGCTATGTCTGACGGCCGGCGCAGCAGCGAACGCGAACGAGGTGCCAAAGGATTATGCTTACGGCCTGCCGTTGATGACCCCGGGGGTAGAACCCTTTTACCGGGTAAAACTGCCGGAAGAGGTCTATCAGCAAACGGCCTGGCCCGATATGCGCGACCTGCGGGTGTTTAACAGTCAGGGAGTGACGGTGCCTTTTGCCCTCTATTCAACGGAGATAAGCGAAAACAAAACGAAGAGCTGGCCATTGCGTGTTTTTCCCATGGCCAGCCAGCCGCGTCAGACAAGCGAAGGTGCACAGGTAACCCTGAAATCGGCCAGCGGCATTGAGGTTACGCTGCCCGTTGAGGGGGAAAAACCGCTGGGCCGCAGCCTGCTGCTGGAAGTACCGCAGGAGGAGGAGGGCATTTCCCCCAGGTTGAGTGGATTGAAACTGACCTGGGAACGTTTGCCGCAGAACTGGCAGGCGCGGATCAGTGTATTCTACAGCAGCGATTTGAAAGACTGGGAGGCCGTGACGGATGACACTCCGCTGATGGATTTGACCTCCGGGGACAGCAGACTGTTGCTGGATACGGTCGATTTCAACGTCGAACGGGGCCTTCGCTCGCGCTATCTGATGCTGGTATTTAAGGATGATGCCCAGCCGGAGAATCTTAACCTCAGTGCCGTCACGGGCATTGAGGCGGTGGCAAACCCGGTTCAGCACTTTATCAGTCTGACGCCGTCAGTTAAGGCTGTCTCAGCAAGCGAAGCGGAATACAGCTGGCCCACTCCCCAGCCTCTGATCCGACTGAAGATTACGCCCGCCCAGACAAATGCCGTATTACCGCTGCAGATAGCGTATCGCAGCACCGCGGAGGGTGTCTGGCAGCCGCTGGCTGACCAGGTGGTCTACAGTCTGGGAGAAAACGCCTCCGCGCCGCTTATTCTTCAGGGCACGTTAATCCAGGCCATACGCGTAAAAGGGGTTCACCAGCAGTGGAGCGGAACGCCACCGCTGGTAAGTGCGGAACGTGAAGTGCGTAAGCTGGTGTTTAACGCGCAGGGCAGCGCACCTTATATGCTGGTCTGGGGCAATAAGAACGCCGGAACACAGGCGATCAGTCTGGATCAGCTGATACCGCAGGAGACCCATCCATGGTTGAGCCTGCCTGATGCCGGTCAGGAGGGAATACAGACGCTGGGGGGCCGGGAACGTTTAACCGCGACCTCTGAAACAGAAAAAAGCGCACTCTGGCAGAAAGGGCTGCTCTGGGCGCTGTTGATTATCGGTGCGGGTGGGCTGGTGGTGCTGGCACTGAAGGTCTGGCGCGAGGTACAGCGTCAGCCAAAATAGCCGGAACAGGGGGGAAGGGAGCGCAGGTCATGTTTATTAACAATAATTCCTTCAATCCCTTAGCTACATCATCTTATTATCTCAGGTAACTGTGCCGGAACCATCTCATCCTCAGGCCCTCTAAGACTTACCGGGCGTGAATGGAACCGGCTTATTGTTGATTATCGTCGTATTGATGTACGTTGATTTTGCAGCGGATCGCTGCCAGATAGCCTAAATTTTGGAGAAAATATGCGTAAGTTGAAAGTGGTATTCTGTTCAGCGCTCTTCTCGGCTGCGGCGTTATCCTGTGTCCCTGCCGCCTGGGCGGAAGGTGAGCAGAGCGCAGATGCGGCCCCTGAAGTGCAGACGCCTGCCGTTCAGACCCCGGAAAGTCAGAACTCACTGGCGCAGGATCCTCAGGCTGCTGCCCCGCAGGCTAACCCTGCCGATCCTTACGATCTGCAATACTTCTTCGCTGACTTTAAGCGTTTTGCTATTGGTGACGTGGTGCCCGATCTCTACCGCAGCAAAAAATATGAAATTGTGCAGTGGAAGGTGCGCCATCTGCCCGCTCCGGAAGCCGACAGTCACTGGACCTACATGGGCGGTAACTATGTGCTGATCACCAATGCTGACGGCAAAATTCTGCAGGCGAAGCAGGGTGAAATCTACTACAAACGATAATTCAGTGCCCCCGTCCCCTCTCGCGTCAGGCAGAGGGGATTTTCATGGCTATCCTTCCTCACTTTTAGTAAATCCGCTTAACTCCTCACCATCAATGCTTTACCATCTGTTTCTGAAAAATTTAAACGGTTATATGGATATCTGATGCGTTATCTGGCTTTGTTCCTCCCTGTCCTCGCATTACTCACCGCCTGTAGCAGTCAGCCGAAGTCGGCGCCGGCTGAACCGCATGGCAATCCGTTTAAAGGCAACGGCGGGTTCCTGCTGGAACCGTCGCACAGCGGTACGGTACTGGGGGGCGATTTCGCCAATAACCCGGCGGCCAATGCATTTATCGACAAAATGGTGCAAAAGCACGGTTTTGAACGCGACCAGCTGCATAATGTGCTGGCGCAGGCGAAAAATCTCGACTGGATTGTCCGCCTGATGGATCGCCAGGCCCCGTCGACGACGGCTCAGGGCCCGACCGGCCCTAACGGCGCATGGATCCGTTATCGCAGTAAGTTTATTACCCCGGATAACGTACAGAACGGCGTGGCATTCTGGAATCAGTACCAGGATGCGCTGCAGCGTGCGGAAAAAACCTATGGCGTACCGCCGGAAATTATTGTGGGTATTATCGGCGTGGAAACCCGCTGGGGCCGCGTAATGGGCAAAACACGCATTCTTGATGCGCTGGCGACGCTGTCATTTAACTATCCGCGCCGCGCTGAGTACTTCAGCGGTGAGCTGGAAACCTTCCTGTTGATGGCCCGTGAAGAAGATGATGATCCGCTCGATCTGCGCGGCTCATTTGCCGGGGCAATGGGTTACGGCCAGTTTATGCCATCGGCGTTTAAACAGTATGCTGTGGACTTCAACGGTGACGGACATATTAATCTGTGGGATCCGGTGGATGCGATTGGCAGCGTGGCGCACTATTTCCAGGCACACGGCTGGCTGACCAACGGAACCGTAGCGGTAGAGGCCACTGGCCAGGCTCCGGGGCTGGAGAGCGGCTTTAAAACCCGCTACACCGCAGGCCAACTGGCCGCAGCCGGACTGTCACCGGTTATCCCGCTGGATCACAATCAGCAGGTCAGCCTGCTGAAGTTTGATATGGGTAAGAGCTATAAGTACTGGTACGGGCTGCCTAATTTCTACGCTATCACCCGCTATAACCACAGCAATCATTATGCGATGGCCGTGTGGCAGCTGGGGCTGGCCGTGAAGCAGGCGCGTTAAATCGCGTCTGGATTGTTGCAGCCAGAGTGTTATTTATCGCCGGGGCAGCCAGGTTTACAGGAGATCGGGCTGCCACTGCTTATCTGAGCGAGGAATAATGAAAGACTGGAATCCCGATCTTTACCGTCAGTTCGAAGCCGAACGCACACGCCCGGCGCAGGAACTTCTCCAGCGCATCACATGTCCTTCCCCTTCTTACGTTACCGACCTTGGCTGTGGCCCGGGTAACAGTACCGAATTACTTCACCGGCGCTGGCCTGAGGCGCAGATTACCGGGCTGGACAGTTCGCGGGCGATGCTCGAACAGGCTCGTGCGCGTCTGCCGGACTGTGGGTTTCACGAGGCGGATATTCGTCACTGGCTGGCGACTCCCCCTCAGGAGGTGATCTTCGCTAATGCCTCTCTGCAGTGGCTGAACGATCATCCGGTCCTGCTACCCCGCCTGGCATCTCAGCTTGCTACCGGTGGCGTACTGGCCATTCAGATGCCGGATAACCTTGATGAGCCGAGCCATCGTCTGATGCGTAACGTGGCACAGCGTCCTGAGTGGCGTGGTAAAATCGACCCGAAGGCGTCGTCGCGTGCGTCTCTGCTGTCAACAGAACAGTACTATGACCTGCTGACAGCCGCAGGCTGCCGGGTCGATATCTGGCGGACCACCTACTATCATGTCATGCCCTCGCCGCAGGCCATTATTGACTGGCTGCGGGCGACCGGGTTGCGCCCCTATCTCGCCGCGCTGGATGAGGCTGAACAGGCTGTATGGCTGACAGACTATCTGGCAGAGATCGCACTGGCGTATCCGCGACGGCAGGATGGCAACCTGCTGCTGGCCTTCCCGCGTTTATTTATGGTGGCAGAGAAAGTCTGACGGAAAATCGCCATGACAGGCCGCAAAAACGGCTTTTGACGCCGTCTGAACCAGTGAAAAGTGCTACTCTTTTGCTCTGGAACATCGGTAAGGGGAGAGCCATATGACCGATTACGAATTACTGCAGTTGAGCATGCGCGTGGGTGAACGTCTGCGGGCCCATCAGGCCTGCGTAACCACTGCCGAGTCCTGCACCGGGGGCTGGATTGCAAAAGTGCTGACGGATGTTGCCGGCAGTTCGGCCTGGTTTCAGCGCGGCTTTGTGACCTACAGCAATGATGCCAAGCAGCAGATGATCGGGGTGTCGGATGCCTCACTGGCCCACTTCGGGGCGGTGAGTGAAGAGGTGGTGCGTGAGATGGCGCTGGGCGCGCTGCGTGAAGCCGGTGCGCAGTATGCGATCTCGGTCAGCGGCATTGCCGGGCCGGATGGCGGCAGCGAGGGAAAACCCGTCGGCACCGTCTGGTTTGGATTTGCCGCAGAAAGCGGTGAAGCACTGACCCTGGTGCAGCGCTTCAGCGGTGACCGCGAGGCCGTACGCCGTCAGGCCACGGCCTGGGCGCTGCAAACCCTGCTCGATCACTTTCTCAAAAATTAAACTTGATACTGTATGAGCATACAGTATAATCAGCGCATATTTTAGAGACGAAGCAGCATCTATGTGTGCTTTACCCGCATGATTAGGAGTAAAAATGGCTATCGACGAAAACAAGCAAAAAGCACTGGCAGCAGCGCTGGGCCAGATTGAAAAGCAGTTTGGTAAAGGCTCCATCATGCGCCTGGGTGAAGACCGCACCATGGATGTGGAAACCATCTCAACCGGTTCTTTATCACTGGATATCGCGCTGGGTGCCGGTGGTTTACCAATGGGCCGTATCGTTGAAATCTATGGCCCGGAGTCTTCCGGTAAAACCACCCTGACGCTGCAGGTTATCGCTTCTGCACAGCGTAAAGGGAAAACCTGTGCATTTATCGATGCCGAGCATGCTCTGGACCCGGTCTACGCTAAAAAACTGGGCGTGGATATCGATAACTTGCTGTGTTCTCAGCCGGATACCGGTGAGCAGGCGCTGGAAATCTGTGATGCGCTGGCCCGTTCCGGTGCGGTTGACGTCATCATCGTCGACTCCGTAGCGGCGTTGACACCAAAAGCAGAAATCGAAGGTGAAATCGGTGACTCTCATATGGGCCTTGCGGCACGTATGATGAGCCAGGCGATGCGTAAGCTGGCCGGTAACCTGAAGAACTCCGGTACGCTGCTGATCTTTATCAACCAGATCCGTATGAAAATTGGCGTGATGTTCGGTAACCCGGAAACCACTACCGGTGGTAACGCTCTGAAATTCTACGCTTCTGTCCGTCTGGATATTCGCCGCATCGGCGCGATCAAAGAGGGTGATGAAGTGGTGGGTAGCGAAACCCGCGTTAAAGTGGTGAAAAACAAAATCGCAGCACCGTTTAAACAGGCTGAGTTCCAGATCATGTACGGCGAAGGTATCAACGTTTACGGTGAGCTGGTCGACCTGGGCGTGAAGCACAAGCTGATCGAAAAAGCCGGTGCCTGGTACAGCTATAACGGTGACAAGATTGGTCAGGGTAAAGCCAACTCAGGTAACTTCCTGAAAGAGAACCCGGCTATCGCTAACGAAATCGAAGCAAAACTGCGTGAAATGCTGTTGAACAGCCCGGACGATAAGCCTGATTTTGTTCCGGCTCCGCATGAAGCCGATAGTGAAGTTAACGAAGATATCTAATCGTTACTCGCCGGACGGACAGCGTTCTGTTCGCGACATAAAAAGGGAATCGCCAGAGCGATTCCCTTTTTTTATGACATTCCAGAATAGTCTGTATCAGATGACTGAACCCGCCCATTATCCTCTCCTTTCTACGCTTTTTCCTCGCAAGCATCGCCATCAGGCGTTACCCTGACTCTCTGTTACTTAGACTGAACGCGGATGAATCATTATGTCAGAATCCACTGAACGAACCCGGCATGCAAAACTGCTGGAGCGGGCAATGCGTATTCTTGCCATGCGCGATCACAGTGAAGCAGAGTTTCGCCGTAAGCTGCAGATTTCCAGTGAACGCGCCGCCCAGTTCGCGAAACAGCAGGCGGCTAAACCCGACGCGCAGCCGGAACCGCTGGCCCCTGAGGAGATCGATCGCGTTGTTGAGTGGTGCTATCAGCACAACTGGCTGGATGATACGCGCTTTGCAGAGCGCTACGTAGCCGGACGCAGTCGTAAAGGCTATGGGCCACAGCGCATTCGTATGGAACTGGGGCAGAAGGGTATTGATAAAACGCTGATTGATGATGCGCTGTTTGCTGCTGAAATTGACTGGCAAAAGGAAGCATTTGCGCGGGCAGAACGTAAGTTTGGACTGCCACTGCCCACGGAATGGAAGGAAAAAGCCAAAGTGCAGCGATTTCTGATGGCTAAAGGCTTCTTTATGGAAGATATCCGCGCCATTTTCGAGAATTTTGATGATTGATCGTCGATGGGATTTTACTTCCCTCTGAAGAAAATTTATCTTATTCACCACTTTTTGTTCGTGTGTCGCCGCAGGCAGAAGCCGATCCGGCGTAACATGACCCACGAAACGTTCGTTAGCGTGATTCCAGGACAAATATGAGCAAGAGCACTGCGGAGATTCGTCAAGCGTTTCTCGACTTTTTCCAGAGCAAGGGACATCAGGTTGTAGCCAGTAGCTCCCTCGTCCCTAACAATGACCCGACGCTGTTATTTACCAACGCCGGGATGAACCAGTTTAAAGATGTTTTCCTCGGTCAGGATAAACGCAGTTACTCGCGTGCCACGACCTCGCAGCGCTGCGTGCGCGCCGGTGGGAAGCACAACGATCTTGAAAACGTCGGCTACACCGCCCGCCACCATACTTTCTTTGAAATGCTGGGTAACTTCAGCTTTGGTGATTACTTCAAGAAAGAAGCGATCGGCTTTGCCTGGGAACTGCTGACCAGCCCGGCGTGGTTCGGCCTGCCAAAAGAGAAACTGTGGGTCACGGTTTACGAGACCGATGATGAAGCGTACGGCATCTGGGAAAACGAGATCGGCGTACCGCGCGAACGTATTATCCGCATCGGTGACAACAAAGGTGGCGCGTACGCCTCTGACAACTTCTGGCAGATGGGTGATACCGGCCCATGCGGCCCGTGCTCCGAGATCTTCTTCGACCATGGCGACCATATCTGGGGTGGCCCTCCGGGTAGCCCGGAAGAAGATGGCGATCGCTATATCGAGATCTGGAATATCGTCTTTATGCAGTTCAACCGTCAGTCAGACGGTACCATGCTGCCGCTGCCGAAGCCGTCCGTGGATACCGGGATGGGGCTGGAGCGTATCAGTGCCGTTCTGCAGCATGTGAACTCCAACTATGAAATCGACCTGTTTGCGCGGTTGATCACATCGGTCGCTGAGGTGACGGGCGCAACTGACCTGAGCAATAAATCCCTGCGGGTGATTGCCGACCATATCCGTTCCTGTGCTTTCCTGATTGCGGATGGAGTGATCCCGTCGAATGAAAACCGCGGTTATGTGCTGCGCCGCATCATTCGCCGTGCGGTTCGCCATGGCAACATGCTGGGCGCAGAAGGCACATTCTTCTACAAACTGGTCGCTCCGCTGATTGCCGTGATGGGTGCTGCGGGGGAAGATCTGCAGCGTCAGCAGGCGCAGGTTGAGCAGATCCTGAAAAGTGAAGAAGAGCAGTTTGCGAAAACGCTTGAGCGTGGTCTGGCGCTGCTGGATGAAGAGCTGGAGAACCTGCAGGGCGATACCCTGGATGGTGAAACTGTTTTCCGCCTGTACGATACTTTCGGTTTCCCGGCCGACCTGACGGCGGACGTTTGCCGTGAGCGTAATCTGAAAATTGATGAAGCAGGCTTTGAGCAGGCGATGGAGCAGCAGCGTCAGCGTGCGCGAAATGCCAGCGGCTTCGGTACGGATTACAACAATGTGATCCGCATTGACCAGGCCTCAGCCTTCAAAGGCTATGAAGAACTGGCGCTGAATGCCGCTGTGACTGCTATTTTCGTTGATGGCCAGGCAGCGGAGGCGATCAGCGCCGGCCAGGAAGGGGTTATCGTTCTCGATGAGACACCGTTCTACGGTGAGTCCGGTGGTCAGGTGGGCGATACCGGTGAGCTGAAAAGCGAGCAGGGGGCCACTTTCACCGTGAATGACACGCAGAAGTATGCTCAGGCGATCGGTCACATTGGTACCCTGACATCGGGCCAGCTTCGCGTGGGCGACCGCCTTGCGGCGCAGGTTAACGAAGCACGTCGCGCTCGTATTCGCCTCAATCACTCTGCGACGCATCTCCTGCACGCCGCGTTGCGACAGGTGTTGGGCGATCACGTTGCGCAGAAAGGCTCTCTGGTTAACGACAAATACCTGCGTTTTGACTTCTCGCATTTTGAAGCGATGAAGCCACAGGAGATCCGCCAGGTTGAAGAGATCGTTAACGCACAGATCCGTCGCAATCTGCCGGTCGAAACCAATATCATGGAACTGGAAGCCGCGAAGGCACACGGGGCGATGGCACTGTTTGGGGAGAAGTACGATGACCACGTGCGCGTTGTCGGCATGGGGGACTTCTCAACCGAACTGTGCGGTGGCGTTCACGCCTCCCGTACGGGCGATATCGGCCTGTTCCGCATCACCTCTGAGTCGGGTACTGCCGCAGGCGTACGCCGTATTGAAGCGGTGACCGGAGAGGGCGCACTGGCACAGGTATACAGTCAGAATGAGCAGTTACTGGATATTGCTCACCTGGTGAAAGCCAACAACAGTAATCTGAATGAGAAAGTGCGGGCGTTGATTGACCATGCGCGCGGGCTGGAAAAAGAATTGCAGCAGCTGAAAGATCAGCAGGCTGCGCAAGAGAGTGCATCACTGAGTAGTAAAGCCATTGCGCTGAAAGGCACCAGGCTGCTGGTCAGCGAACTGAGCAATGTTGAACCGAAGATGCTGCGTACGATGGTCGATGACCTGAAAAACCAGCTTGGTTCTGCAGTTATCGTGCTGGCGACAGTCGCTGATGGCAAAGTATCCCTGATTGCCGGGGTGACTAAAGACCTGACCGACCGCGTAAAAGCGGGCGAGCTGGTGGGCGAACTGGCCCAGCAGGTCGGTGGTAAGGGTGGCGGTCGACCGGATATGGCTCAGGCTGGCGGTACAGACGCACAGGCGCTGCCTGCTGCACTGGCTGGCGTTGAGGCATGGGTGGCTGCAAAACTGTAACACTATAAAAAGGTATTGCCGGGAAGACGCTCAGGGCTGCATGTCCGGGCGTCTTTTCAAGTGATACACCCCTGTAATCATAAAGTCAGGTTGATGATCTGGTTTTCGGCTAAACTAAGTATCAGCAGAATGTATTGGTATGCAGGTGCACAACGGGTGTATTTGTCATAGGCTACATTTAGCGTTATACGATGGATAATGCCGGGAAGCACTTAACCCGACTCTTTTAATCTTTCAAGGAGCAAAGAATGCTTATTCTAACTCGTCGAGTTGGTGAAACCCTCATGATCGGTGATGAGGTGACTGTAACTGTGCTGGGTGTTAAAGGTAACCAGGTACGTATTGGTGTGAACGCCCCTAAAGAAGTGTCGGTGCATCGCGAAGAGATCTATCAGCGCATTCAGGCCGAAAAGACTCAGCAAACAAGTTACTAACGGATCCAGCGCCTCGCTCCAGTAGCGAGGCGCTACCGGTTTTCGCTTTCCCCGTCCCTTTTGTTGTTTTCCTTATCCTTCGCCTTCTTCTTCGCGTTTTTTATTACCTGTTTTTTCTCCTCTGCTGTTTTTATCCGTGCGTGATCGCTCTCTCTGTGGCTGCTTTCTTTGTTGATAAATCACTCTTTTTGTCGTCAAAATGGCCGCTTTGCGTGGCTTTTGTGCAATCAGACACGAGTGATGAAAAAAGGGGGAGAAATTGTTTGACTTACAACGCCCAGAAAGTAATATGTGCGCCACGCAGTGCCGATGAGCAGATACAACGTTCTGAAGCACAACTCGAAAGAGTGCTAGTGGTGAGGTGGCCGAGAGGCTGAAGGCGCTCCCCTGCTAAGGGAGTATGCGGTCAAAAGCTGCATCCGGGGTTCGAATCCCCGCCTCACCGCCATTTTGCATCCATAGCTCAGCTGGATAGAGTACTCGGCTACGAACCGAGCGGTCGGAGGTTCGAATCCTCCTGGATGCACCACATTTTTTAAAGCGGCTTAGTGCGGCTTTAATATTGGGAAGTACTGGTGCAGCGTTAGCAGCCCTGCATCACGGTGAGTAGTCAGCACACTGCGTTATACAAGAAGTAGCAATGCATCCATAGCTCAGCTGGATAGAGTACTCGGCTACGAACCGAGCGGTCGGAGGTTCGAATCCTCCTGGATGCACCATTTTATTAAAGAGTGAAAATCCTGTGTACTGGCATGTTATAAAGTTTTTCGCCAGCGCAAAGGAAAACCACGATGCTCATCAGGTTTAAGTCATAGCCGAATGATCTTCTTGGTTACATCATTTCTTAATGAGTGGTCGTGATTTTCTTCAGTATCTCCTCAGGTTTGTCGCTTTATCTCCCCCGATAGTGTTACCCCGCAGAAAACTGCGTCGTTTTACCTTTGCATCCATAGCTCAGCTGGATAGAGTACTCGGCTACGAACCGAGCGGTCGGAGGTTCGAATCCTCCTGGATGCACCATATTCTGAAAAGTGGACGTCTCTTTGCGTTGGCATGTTGTAGGTGTTTTACTGCCAGCACAAAGGAGGATAATGTCGCTCGCGACAGCCCGTCAGGGTGATGCGAAGCCGAATCATCCTTCTGGATGCGCCCTATTCTGAAAAGTGGCAGGCTACTCTGTAGTGGCCTGCTTCTGAAGTCTGTAAAATCAACATGCTTGACCCCTGCATCCATAGCTCAGCTGGATAGAGTACTCGGCTACGAACCGAGCGGTCGGAGGTTCGAATCCTCCTGGATGCACCATATTCTGACAAGTGAACGTCTCTTTGAGTGGCCACTGTGTAGCTGTCTTACCGCCAGCACTAAGGAAGAATAAGCGCTTTCGCGACGTTACTTCCGCGTAAGGCGAAGCCGAATCATCTTCCTGACTTCCCCCTCGTCCCCTTATTCTCTTCGCTTGTTTTCTGCACATCCTCCTTAAGAATGATCATTTTAAAGCAAATTTTCCTGCGCTTTATCCCACGCATTTATCTGATAATCAAAATCCCTCTATATTTCAAGGCATTTGCTGATCCATCCCGGCAGCGACAATGTGGGTGCTTTACGCTAAAGTAATCGTTCCGTGATCAGGATGGATGCATGAATGTACGATGCTTACGACGGTTTGATCTTCGATATGGATGGCACCATCCTGGATACTGAACCTACACACCGAAAAGCCTGGCATCAGGTGCTGGAAAAATACGGCATGAACTTCGATGAAGCGGCCATGGTGGGCTTAAATGGTTCACCCACATGGCATATCGCCCAGGTGATCATCAACCGCCATCAAAGCGATCTTGATCCTTACCGGCTGGCGGAAGAAAAAACGGCGCTGCTCAAAACCATGCTGTATGACAGCGTGCAGCCGCTCCCGCTGGTGGAAGTGGTCAGAGCGTACAAAGGGCGTCGCCCGATGGCGGTGGGCACCGGCAGTGAGCATTCAGTGGCCGTCGGACTGTTACAGCACCTTGGGCTCCTCAGTTATTTTGATGCCATTGTCGCAGCAGATGATGTTAAACGTCATAAGCCAGAACCTGATACATTCCTGCGTTGCGCTGAGTTAATCGGCGTAACGCCTGCACGCTGTGTGGTGTTCGAGGATGCTGACTATGGTCTTCAGGCCGCCTGCGCAGCCGGCATGGATGCCGTGGATGTCAGACGGCTGTGAGTGAATGGCTCGCTTACGGTTCGATGTTTGCCAGTAGTTTTCTGAGTGCCACGTTATTGCCTGGCAGTTCAGAAGCCTTACTGGTGGGATTACTGCTGGCAGGAAAGGTTTCTGTCAGTTTGGTTGTCCTGATTGCCGCGCTGGGGAATACGCTGGGCGGTGTGACCAACATCATAGTGGGTCGCCTGCTTCCCGTAAAAAGTCAGGGGCGATGGCACAACACAGCAACGGCGTGGCTGCACCGATTCGGGCCTGCTGCGCTGCTTTTTAGCTGGTTACCCGTGTTGGGTGACCTGCTGTGCGTTCTTGCTGGCTGGCTGCGTTTCGCCTGGCTACCGACGGTGATCTTTCTCGCTATCGGTAAAACCTTGCGTTATGTGCTGCTGGCAGCCGCAACACTACAGGGCATGGAATGGTGGCATTGATTCGCTTTAAGGCGGCGCTGCGATTAACATTATGCTGAACAATAATAAATTTTTCTCTGAGCGGGAGGTCAATTTGATCCCGGACGTATCACAGGCGCTTTCCTGGCTGGAAGCTCATCCTGACGCACTTAAAGGTATTGGTCGCGGTATAGAGCGCGAAACGCTGCGCGTTATGCCGGATGGGCACCTTGCCACTACCGGACACCCGGCTTCTCTTGGTTCCGCTTTGACCCATAAGTGGATTACCACGGACTTTGCAGAAGCACTGCTGGAATTTATCACACCGGTCGATCAGGATATTGATCATCTGCTGGCATTTTTACGCGATATCCACCGCCACGTTGCCCGTGAACTGGGGGAGGAGCGTATGTGGCCGATGAGCATGCCGTGCATGATGGATCCCAATCAGGATATCGAACTGGCACAGTATGGCCGTTCCAATATCGGTCAGATGAAGACGTTGTATCGCCAGGGGCTGAAAAACCGTTATGGCGCACTGATGCAGATTATCTCTGGCGTACACTACAACTTCTCGCTTCCGCTCTCTTTCTGGCAGGCGTGGGCAGGGGTCAAAGACGCTGAGAGCGGTAAAGAGGCCATTTCAGATGGCTATCTGCGCCTGATCCGCAACTATTATCGTTTTGGCTGGGTGATCCCTTATCTTTTCGGCGCGTCTCCAGCCATCTGCTCCTCTTTCCTGCAGGGCAAGGAGAGCGCACTGCCGTTTGAACGTAGCGATAAGGGAATGTTATCACTGCCTTATGCCACCTCGTTACGTCTCAGCGACCTTGGGTATACCAATAAATCCCAGAGCAACCTCGGCATTACCTTCAATAATCTTCCTGACTACATTACCGGTCTGAAAGCGGCGATTAAAACGCCTTCTGAAGAGTTTGCGGCAATGGGCGTCAAAGATGAGCTGGGGAACTGGTTACAGTTGAATACGAATGTGCTGCAGATTGAGAATGAGCTGTACGCACCTATCCGGCCCAAGCGTGTCACCCGTTCCGGGGAAGCGCCTTCTGACGCGTTACAGCGCGGGGGCATTGAATATATTGAAGTTCGCTCACTGGACATTAATCCGTTTTCTCCGATTGGCGTCGATGCCAATCAGGTACGCTTCCTCGACCTGTTCCTGATCTGGTGTACGCTGGCGGATGCCCCGGAGATGAACAGTGCAGAGCTGGCCTGTACGCGTAAGAACTGGAACCGGGTGATCCTTGAAGGACGCAAGCCAGGCCAGACCATCGGCATGGGATGTGAAGAATCTCAGCATCTGCTGGTGGATGTGGGCAAGGCCCTGTTCAGCGATCTGCGCCGTGTGGCGGAAACGCTCGACAGCCAGAGCGATGAGCACCATTATCAGGACGTGTGTGACCGTCTCGTGGCGTCATTTGACGATCCCGACCTGACCTACTCTGCGCGATTCCTGCAGACGCTGAAAGAGAACGGCATCGGTGGTGCCGGTCTGGCGCTGGCAGAACAGTATCGTGCTCAGTTAAGCGAAGAGTCTTATGAGGTGCTGACGGAACAGCAGTTTAGCGATGAAGCGCAGCGTTCTAAGGTGAGTCAGCAGGATATCGAAGAAAGTGATACGCTTGACCTGGAAACCTTTTTGCAAGGTAAGCGTTAAGCGGCACAAAAGAAAAAGGCCACATTACTGTGGCCCAAATTACATCTCTGTTGTCAGGGATGAGATGATGATAACAAATGCGCGTCTTTCATATATTCAGACGTACAGAGTTTGAAAAAGTTTCATCGGTTCAAAAATAAATTCATTAGTTGAGGTAACAAGTATGCCATTGCTGGATAGCTTTACCGTCGATCACACCATCATGGCCGCTCCCGCTGTGCGCGTAGCCAAAACCATGAAGACCCCTGCTGGTGATACCATCACCGTATTCGATCTGCGTTTCTGCCGCCCGAATATCGAGATCCTGACCGAGCGTGGTATCCATACGCTGGAGCATCTGTTCGCAGGCTTTATGCGCGATCACCTGAATGGTGACGGCGTGGAAATCATTGATATCTCCCCAATGGGCTGCCGTACCGGTTTCTATATGAGCCTGATTGGTACGCCGGACGAGCAGCGTGTGGCAAAAGCATGGAAGGCCGCGATGGCTGACGTGCTGAAGGTAAAAAACCAGAGTGATATCCCCGAGCTGAATATTTATCAGTGTGGGACCTGCGAAATGCATTCACTGGATGAAGCGCAGGATATCGCGCGCAACATCATCGACAACGACATTCGCGTTAACCGTAACGATGAACTGGCGCTGCCGAAAGAGAAGCTGAAAGAGCTGCACATCTAGTTGATGTGTCTGGTTGATCGAAAAAAGGCCGGCCCCGACGGTATGCAGGGGCCGGCCTTTTTTTAACCTTCTGAACACTTTCCGCTTACGACCCCACTGATTCCTTCAGCGACGTCTGCGGGGTGATGCGAACCTGCTTAATCATGTTGTCCTGCACGTCGAGAATGTCGACGGCGTAATGATCGATTTGCACCGTGGTGTTGGCCAGCGGGATATCCTGTAACGCTTCCAGAATCATACCGTTAATGGTGCGGGCTTCTTCTTCCGGCAGCGTCCAGTTAAAGGCTTTGTTCAGCTCACGCACGTTAGCGCTGCCTTCAATTAACACCGAACCGTCATTCTGCGGCATCACCTCTTCAGCCAGCGAAGGGGACATTGAAGTCGTAAAATCACCGACAATCTCTTCCAGAATATCTTCAATGGTTACCAGCCCTTTAATATCACCGTATTCGTCGATCACCAGGCCCACTTTTTCCTTATTGCGCTGGAATTTAACCAGTTGCACGTTAAGCGGTGTCCCTTCAGGCACGAAGTAAATCTCATCTGCCGCCCGCAGCATCACCTCTTTGGTGAACTCTTTTTTCTCGGTCATCAGGCGATAGGCTTCGCGCACGCGCAGCATACTCATGGCATTGTCGAGAGAGTCACGGTAAAGCACAATGCGGCCGTGTGGGGAGTGAGTTAACTGGCGCACAATAGACTTCCAGTCGTCGTTGATGTTGATGCCGACAATTTCGTTACGCGGCACCATGATGTCATCAACGTTGACTTTTTCCAGGTCGAGCACGGACAGCAGCATATCCTGATTACGGCGTGACATCAGTGAGCGCGACTCGTAAACAATCGTACGTAGCTCCTCTTTGCTCAATGCGGCACTGGCTGCGCCATCGCTTCTAATCCCTACCATGCGCATCAGCATGCGGGTAATGGTGTTCAGCAACCACACAAGTGGCATCATCACCACCTGCAGCGGTCCCAGCAGGAAACTGCTGGGGAAGGCCACTTTCTCCGGGTAGAGTGCGGCAATTGTTTTCGGCAGTACCTCAGCGAAAACCAGCACGAGGAAGGTCAGAATACCGGTAGCAATCGCCACGCCGGCATCGCCATACAACCGCATTCCGACAATGGTCCCCAGCGCGGAAGCCAGGATGTTGACCAGGTTATTACCAATCAGCACCAGGCTAATCAGGCGGTCAGGACGACGCAGTAATTTTTCGACACGACGGGCGGCACGGTCGCCATTTTTGGCCTGGTGGCGCAGTTTATAGCGATTGAGGGTCATCATGCCGGTTTCTGAACCGGAGAAGTACGCTGACACCAAAATCATAATGACCAGCGTAACGATGAGGGTCGTGGTTGAAACGTGTTCCAAGGGAGGTCCTTGTGGTGGTCAATCAGGAGGAAAGAAAATGCTGCAACATGCGGCTACCGAAATAGGCCATGGTCAGTAAAAAGGCACCGCCACAGTTAAACCACACCACGCGGCGACCGCGCCAGCCTTCATGGTAGTGGCCCCACAGCAGCACAATGTAGAGGAACCAGGCCAGAATAGAGAGCACGGCTTTGTCGATATTCTCACGACTGAACAGATCCTGCATATAGAACAGGCCGGTACAGAGCACCAGCGTCAGCAGTACGACGCCTATCTGCGTGATATGGAACATTTTACGTTCAATGGTCATCAGCGGAGGGATATCGTTGTTGAACGCCAGCTTCTTATTCTTCAACAGCCAGTCAATCCAGGCAAGCTGTAAGGCGTACAGCGCGGCAATAATCAGCGTGGCATAAGCAAAGAGCGCAAGGCCAATATGCACCATCATACCCGGCGTGGTTTCCAGGTGCGTGATAAAAGCATTCGGTACGAACGTGGCAAAAGCCAGATTGATCAGTGCAAAACTGTAAACGACAGGTAACAATATCCAGCCACGGTTGCGCGAGGCAACGATGGTCATAATGGCGCAAATCAGCAGACTTACCAGCGAACCGATGTTAAGCAGGCTCAGATTTTGCCCGCCGTCCGGTCCAAAAATACGCTGTTCCAGCGCCACCGCATGGCACACCAGGGCCACAACGGCAGACAGAACCGCCAGTCGACGCCAGGTGCTGTTTTTCCGCAGCAGGCTGGGAACGATAAGTGCAAGGCTGAATGAGTAGGCAAGTAGCGCCAGAATCGCAATGACAGACATAGATTTCGTCAGGTACAGACCAGATGAGAAAAAAGTCAGTATAGCGCCAGCGGCTGCTGGCTCCAAACGATCTCATCGCATATGGCTGAGATCCCGCCATCTCTATGTTATAATCCGCGCCATTGTGTCGCTGAGGCGGCCTCTCATTACGTTGAGCGAGAGACGATGTTTGATAATTTAACCGACAGACTGTCGCAGAGCCTGCGCAATATCAGTGGCCGCGGGCGTCTGACAGAAGACAATATTAAAGACACGCTGCGCGAAGTTCGCATGGCGTTGCTGGAAGCAGACGTTGCGCTGCCGGTCGTTCGTGACTTCATTGGGCGCGTTAAAGAACGCGCAGTGGGTCATGAAGTAAACAAAAGTCTGACCCCAGGTCAGGAGTTCGTCAAGATCGTCAAAAACGAGCTGGTTGCCGCGATGGGGGAAGAGAACAACACTCTGAACCTGGCCGCTCAGCCGCCAGCCGTGGTGCTGATGGCCGGTTTGCAGGGGGCGGGTAAAACTACCAGCGTCGGCAAACTGGGGAAATTCCTGCGTGAAAAGCACAAGAAAAAAGTGCTGGTGGTGTCCGCCGACGTCTATCGCCCGGCGGCGATTAAACAGCTGGAAACCCTGGCCGAGCAGGTAGGGGTTGATTTTTGTCCGTCAGACCTCAGCCAGAAGCCGGTCGATATCGTTAAAAGCGCGCTGCAACAGGCGAAGCTGAAATTCTACGATGTGCTGCTGGTGGATACCGCCGGTCGACTGCACGTTGATGAAGCGATGATGGACGAGATCAAACAGATCCACGCCGCGATTAATCCGGTGGAAACGCTGTTTGTGGTCGATGCCATGACGGGGCAGGATGCCGCCAATACGGCGAAAGCGTTCAATGAAGCGCTGCCGCTGACAGGGGTGGTTCTGACCAAGGTTGACGGTGATGCCCGTGGTGGTGCAGCGCTGTCGATTCGTCATATTACCGGTAAGCCGATTAAATTTATGGGTATCGGTGAAAAGACCGAAGCCCTCGAACCGTTCTATCCGGACCGTATTGCCTCGCGTATCCTTGGCATGGGCGACATGCTGTCGCTGATTGAAGATATCGAAAGCAAGGTCGACCGTGCTCAGGCAGAAAAGCTGGCCAGCAAGCTGAAGAAGGGGGATGGCTTCGATCTGAACGACTTCCTCGACCAGCTGAAGCAGATGCGTAACATGGGCGGTATGGCCAGCCTGATGGGCAAACTGCCGGGCATGGGGCAACTGCCGGATAACGTTAAATCGCAGATGGATGACAAAGTGCTGGTGCGAATGGAAGCGATGATTAACTCAATGACGCGTAAAGAGCGCGAAAAACCTGAGATTATCAAAGGCTCCCGCAAGCGCCGCATTGCCACAGGTTCAGGTATGCAGGTGCAGGACGTTAACCGCTTATTGAAGCAGTTCGACGACATGCAGCGCATGATGAAGAAGATGAAGAAGGGCGGTATGGCGAAGATGATGCGCGGTATGAAAGGTATGATGCCGCCGGGCTTCCCAGGCCGTTAAGCCAGCCGGAAAACCACTCAGGCGAATTAGATTGCTTTTTGCGCCAAAATGAGTAAAATTTTCGGGCTTTTTATATTGCATCCGGGCCCCGTTCCCTCAATGGGGCCCGGCTGTTTTATTAACTAAAGAGGATGTTATGGTAACAATTCGTTTGGCACGTCACGGCGCTAAAAAGCGTCCGTTTTATCAGGTAGTCGTAACCGACAGCCGTAATGCTCGCAACGGTCGCTTCATCGAGCGCGTTGGTTTCTTCAACCCGATCGCTTCAGGTCAGGCTGAACCACTGCGTCTGGATCTGGACCGCATTGAGCACTGGGTTGGCCAGGGCGCTACTCTGTCTGATCGCGTTAACGCGCTGATCAAACAAGCTAAGAAAGCAGCTTAATCTGTCACGGTGGTCAACATGAGCAAGCAACTCACCTCGCAGCCTCCCGCTAACCCGTTAATTCTGGGGAAGATGGGCTCGGCTTACGGTATTCGTGGTTGGCTCAAAGTGTTTTCCTCCACCGAAGACGCCGAAAGCATTTTTGACTATCAGCCGTGGTTTATCCAGCGGGCGGGTCAATGGCAGCTTGTCGAGCTGGAAGGCTGGAAGCGCCACAATCAGGACATGATCATCAAAGTCAAAGGCATTGACGATCGTGATGCTGCGGGTCTGCTGACGAATTGCGAAATTGTCGTGGGCTCAGAGCAACTGCCGGAACTGGATAGCGGTGACTACTACTGGAAAGACCTTATGGGCTGCCAGGTGGTGACCACTGAAGGTTACGAACTGGGTAAAGTCATCGATATGATGGAAACCGGTTCGAACGACGTTCTCGTCGTGAAGGCAAACCTGAAGGATGCATTTGGTGCGCAGGAGCGGCTAATTCCGTTCCTCGATGAACAGGTTATCAAGAATGTCGATCTCACTACTCGTACCATTAAAGTAGATTGGGATCCTGGTTTTTGAGCTCCGAACAAAACGGTAATACTCCGGCGCAAAGTATGTGGATTGGCATAATCAGCCTGTTTCCTGAAATGTTTCGCGCAATTACCGAATACGGAGTAACTGGTCGGGCAGTAAAAAATGGCCTGCTCAACATTCAGAGCTGGAGTCCTCGTGACTTCGCTCATGACCGGCACCGTACCGTGGATGAACGTCCTTACGGCGGCGGACCGGGAATGTTAATGATGGTTCAACCCTTACGGGATGCCATCCACGCAGCAAAAGCGGCGGCAGGAGAAGGGGCCCGGGTGATTTATCTGTCACCTCAGGGGCGCAAACTCGATCAAGATGGGGTTTGTGAGCTGGCGACCCACCAGAAGTTAATTCTGGTCTGTGGTCGCTATGAAGGGATTGATGAGCGTGTAATCAAAACCGAAATCGATGAAGAATGGTCGATTGGAGATTACGTACTCAGCGGTGGCGAGCTGCCAGCGATGACGCTGATTGACTCAGTATCCCGGTTTATTCCGGGGGTACTGGGAAAACAGGCCTCAGCCGAAGAAGATTCATTTTCTGACGGTTTGCTGGATTGCCCCCACTACACCCGCCCTGAAGTGTTAGAAGGGATGGAAGTACCGCCAGTTTTACTGTCGGGCAACCATGCTGATATTCGCCGGTGGCGCCTGAAACAGTCGCTGGGCCGTACCTGGCTTAGAAGACCTGAACTTCTGGAAAACCTGGCTCTGACTGAAGAGCAAGCAAAGTTGCTGGCTGAGTTCCAACGGGAACACACCCAGGCAACAAAACGATGATACGGTTGAACGGCCATAGCGCTTAGTTCACCTTAACTATCAGTTTACCCAGGATAAGAGATTTAATTATGAGCAACATTATTAAGCAGATCGAACAAGAACAGTTGAAACAGGACGTACCTTCATTCCGTCCGGGTGATTCCGTGGAAGTGAAAGTATGGGTCGTTGAAGGTGCTAAAAAGCGTCTGCAGGCATTCGAGGGCGTGGTTATCGCTATTCGTAACCGCGGTCTGCACTCTGCATTCACTGTTCGCAAAATTTCTAACGGCGAAGGCGTAGAGCGTGTATTCCAGACTCACTCCCCGGTAATCGACACGATTACTGTGAAACGTCGTGGTGCTGTGCGTAAAGCCAAACTGTACTACCTGCGTGAGCGTACTGGTAAGTCTGCACGTATCAAAGAACGTCTGGGCGCTTAAGCGACATCTGATAGTTAATAGCAATAAAGGGGCTGACCAGCAGGTCGGCCCCTTTTTTTATCCTTTTTTGGCCGACAGCATACCTGAATGACACATCCTGCCTCCTGCCTGCCGCTAAAAAAAATTAAAAGCCGTTTGCCGCTGATTTTTAAGCTGATCTAAAACAAAATCCGCGTATGTTTGAGTCATCCCTCTCTTTCCAGGAGTTCTTTTTGCTATGCGTTCTTCGCCCAGCCCTTCCACCGGCGTGTCGATGAAAATTGCCGGTGCCCTGACCTCAACGCTGATGATGGCCTGTGTCAAAGGACTTGATGGCGGTATTCCGGTCGGAGAAGTGATCTTCTTTCGTTCCTTCGTGGCACTCATCCCGCTGTTTATCTGGCTGTGGTGCCAGGGGAATATTCTGGACGGCATCCGCACGCGTAACGTAAAAGGACATTTTATACGCGGGCTGGCGGGGACGGGCGGGCTGTACTTTAGCTATCTGGCCCTGATCTATATCTCCCTGACCGACGTCACGGCAATCAACTATGCGGCTCCACTGTTTACCGTCATCATGGCGGCGATCTTTCTGCGGGAGAAAGTTAAATATCACCGCTGGGTCGCGGTAATCGCCGGGTTTGCGGGGATCCTGGTGATGCTGTCCGGCCAGCTGTTCTTTTCTTCCGGGGGGGCTTTCACCACGATAAGCTGGCTGTCGACGCTGGGCATGGTGCTGGCCCTGATGGCAGCAGTCTGTATTGCCACAGCCTCCATCCAGATACGCTATCTCAACGGTATTGAAAAGCCGGGGGCTATTGCCTTCTGGTTTGCTATCACCACCACGCTGACCTCGTTGCTCACGCTGTGGTTCGGCTGGTCAGTACCCAGTGGCAGGCAACTGCTGTTACTGCTGGGCTGTGGCCTGTTAGGCGGCATCACCCAGATATTACTGACGCTGAGCCTGAAATACGCAGATGCCTCCCTGCTGGCCCCGTTTGACTACAGTACGCTGCTCTGGTCAGTGTTTATCGGTTATCTGTTCTGGGATACGCTGCCGGAGTCTGCCACCATAATTGGCGCAGGTCTGGTGGTTACCGGCGGTATCATCTCAATGTATTTTGAACGGCGTCAGCGTCGGGCGATCACGCCGTTGAATGTCAGCGGCTAACGACCTGCATCAATAGCGATAAGGCGGGGCTGGCCATGAGGCCGGCATTATTACTTTTTTCAACATGATGACGAATGTTTCACAGGATGTTAGGATATTTCTTAACTTAAGAGAGGGAATACCCGGATGACAGGGCCAGAGTGGGGGCCGGGGCTGCAGAGGTTTCATGGCGAAAAGATATGTACTGCTACTGTCGATCCTGCTGGGTGTCATCAGTTTACCGCTAAGAAGTGAAATGTCGTCTGTAAAGCCAGAGGGGGCTTCTGCGTCTGACGTACGCCAGACGGTAGCGGGGATGATCAGTTATACCCGCTGGCCCCACCTGAACGGCTTACCCCGGTTATGTGTTTTCCGTTCCGCTCACTATGCTTCAGTGCTGATCAGCGCCTCTGTCCAGCATCCCCCCGCTGTATGGAATGCGGTTCAGGTCGATGATGTTCAGCAGGCGCTGACCTCACAGTGTGATGTCCTCTATTTTGGTCGTGAATCCTCACATCAGCAGGTTGAACTGATTAACAGCTATCAGCCACGTCCCCTGCTGACCATTGCCGAACAAACCCCTGATTGCGCAGTCGGTAGCGCATTCTGCCTCAAGTTTATTAACCACCGCGTCAGTTTCTCGGTCAATCTCGACTCACTGGGTCGAAGCGGCGTTCGGGTGCATCCCGATGTATTAATGCTGGCCTCTTCAGGGAGTGAAAGACATGGATAAATTTTCAGCAGAGAAGAGCAGGCCCAGCTTTCGTAAAATGCTGGCACGTATCAGTGTGATCAGCGCAGTGACGACGATGATTGTCGCGTGGCTGTTCATCTCTGCCACCTCAATGCTGTCGTTTCGCCAGTACGCCGACAAGAACCTGCAGCTGCTGGCCTACACCGTCAGCCACAGTCTGGAAGCTGCGGTCGTCTTTGGTGATGGCAACGCGGCGATGGAAACGCTGGTGGAACTGGGTAAGCAGGGACAGTTCTCTTCGGCTATTGTGGCAGACAGTAAAGGTAAGGTACTGGCGCACTGGGGGCAGGATAATGAGCACTCGCTGCGTGCCGATCCGCTGGCCCGGCTGGTCTCTGGCTGGCTGTT
This sequence comes from Erwinia persicina, assembly GCF_019844095.1. Taxonomy (NCBI): domain Bacteria; kingdom Pseudomonadati; phylum Pseudomonadota; class Gammaproteobacteria; order Enterobacterales; family Erwiniaceae; genus Erwinia; species Erwinia persicina. Next base: position 1,045,027 of record NZ_CP082141.1, read on the forward strand.
CCCGAAACCCGTTCAGCAACCGATCCTGCATAACGGGGCGGAAATCGGCACTATCACGCTGACCGGAGAAGACGCCACCGTGACCGATTTTGTTTATCGTTCCCTAAGCGTACTGACCCTCTGCCTGCTGCTCGCCTCGGTAGTGGCATTTCTGCTGACCCGTCATCTGTTCAGTGGCCTTATCGCCGCCCTAAGAAACATGACGGGCGTGGTGCATGACATTCGTGCGACGCGTAATTTCTCTCAACGGGTTCCCCCGTCAAAAATCGATGAGCTGCACGTTTTTGGTGAGGATTTTAACAGCCTGTTAAATGAGATTGAAAAATGGCAGCGGCGTGAGAAAAAGGAGCGCGACTCACTGCTGAAACGTGCGTTACACGACCCCCTTACCGGATTGGCAAATCGCTCAGCTTTCCGCAGCGCGCTGGACAGCGTGCTCAGTGACAGTGAGCGCAAAACGCATACCGCACTGCTGTTTATGGATGGCGATAATTTCAAAGACATCAACGACACCTGGGGGCACGCTGCCGGGGATGAAGTGTTGATGGCGATAGCAGGGCGGCTGCTTGAGTGCGCGGCTAATACCTATCTGGTATGCCGCTTTGGTGGAGATGAGTTTGCCATGATCCTCGATGAGGTGAATCACCATGAGGATATAGAGAAGGTGATTGATACCATCAATATGCGGATGGACGAGCCAATCGTTCTTAACTCCGGTGAGTCTGTCGTTATGACGTTAAGTATTGGTTACGCGGTGGCCAGTCAGGCGGCAACGGCAGAAGACATTATGGACGCAGCCGATCGCAGCATGTATCTGGAAAAACAGCAGCACCATCAGCGTGCGGCTGGCTAATAAGAATCAGGAGAAAGACGATGAAGATATTACGCATGATGGCCGGCGTGCTGTTGGCGCTGGTGCTGGCGGGGTGCCAGACTGCGCCGCCGGGTAAATTTACGGCAGATCAGATCAGCGCTATGCGCGCCCAGGGCTTTACCGAAGTCCCGGAGGGGTGGATGCTGGGGATCTCGGAAAAAATTCTGTTTGGTAAAAACAAGGCTGAACTGACGCCGGAAAGTGTGGCAACCGTTCAGCACATGGCAAAAATGCTGTCTGCCAGTGGCCTGCATCATGCCCGTCTTGATGGCCATACCGATAACTATGGTGACGAGAAGTACAATGAGGCACTTTCGCTGAAGCGGGCCAATGCGGTGGCCGATGCATGGGCCAGCGGGGCCGGCGTGCCGCGCAGCAATATCACCACGCGCGGCCTGGGTGCCCGTGATCCGGTGCGAAGCAATAAGACCTCGCAGGGCCGTGCGGAAAACCGTCGGGTCGCGGTGGTTATCAGCGCTCCCTGACGCTGACGTTGTCATGCCGTTCGCTGGCTGACCGGATACGCCGGCGAGCGGGATGATTAGCTAGCGGCGCGGAGCAGTTCGACGACCAGCGGGGAAAGTTCGTTGCGTAAGGCAGCCCGTTCGGACTGGAACAGGGTGGCAGCATAAAATTTGTGATCTGGCAGTTCAACTGCCCGGACATCCCCCTCCCGATCGTAAGCGGTGATCCGCAGCGGATAACGTTTAAGGTCGGCCACAAAATCCGCATTCACCCCATAGTTACAGTGATATCCTTCACTGATCTCCGTCCTTCCGTAAGCCCGCGCCAGCAGCGTGTCCGGCTCAATGACGATATCGCCGTTTTTTTCAACCAGTGAACAGGTTAATGGCGCAATCACCAGGCGGCCACCGCTGTCAGTTTCAGCATGTCCGGCATCGCTCCAGCCCATCACATTGCGTGCATATTCCACAATGGCGTACTGGAACCCGCCACAGGAGCCCAGAAACGGGATATTGTTTTCACGGGCGTAGCGAAGGGTAAGGAAGGCCCCGTCATCATTGTTATAAGGGCTGCCGGGGATCAGCCAGAAAGCATCATAATCCAGCAAAGCGTGACGGTCGGTAATCGCTGCGGTCGGCAGCCAGTGTGGCGTGACATCAAGGTTTAGGAAATGTGCAGCAAGCGTGATGGCTTTAGGGATGGCCTGATGCGAAACGGCATCGGCGCGGTAGTCACCAACCAGAGCTAAACGAACCATGGGTATGTCCTGTGCAGGTAAAAAAGGATGCTACTGCACTGCGGCAATGCTGGCAAGACGCCAGCGTTATTCGTATGCTGGAAAATTGCCACTGCAAGGAGAACGATGTGACGCAGAGAACCAATCAGTACGGCCAACCCGTCGGCGAGCCATTGCCTTACTGGCAGCCTGTTCCCGTCCCGCAAGCCACCATGATGGTCGGGCTTTATTGCCGGCTGGAACCTCTTGATACCGCACGACACGGTGAAGATCTTTATACCGCCTTTGCCTCTGCCCCCGACGACAGTGACTGGACATGGCTGACGGAAGACCGTCCCGCCTCACTGCCTGCCTTTCAGGTCTGGCTCAGTCAGCGTGCGGCAGAGTCCGGGTTTGTGACCTTTACCATTATCTGCGCAAAGCGCAACAAACCGGTTGGGCTGGTGTCGTATTTACGGATTGATCCGGCCAATGGATCGCTGGAGATCGGCGGAGTGACCTGGTCTCCCCTGATGAAACGCACGGTAACAGGCACCGAGGCCCTGTGGCTGATGCTCAATAATACCTTTACCCTTGGCTATCGCCGCTGTGAATGGAAGTGTGATGCTCTCAATGCGCCTTCGCGGCAGGCGGCACTCCGTCTCGGCTTTACTTACGAGGGAACCTTCCGTCAGGTGATGGTGCGTAAGGGACGTTCACGGGATTCCCACTGGTTTTCTATCATCGACAGCGAATGGCCGGCGGTTAACCAGGCGCTCACCCGGTGGCTGTCTGCGGAGAATATCGATGCCAGCGGACAGCAGCGCCAGTCACTGGGAACCCTGATGCGGGCGCTGAAGCCGGTAGATGGCGGTATTGACCGGCCCGCTGTCTAATACAATCAGGCCGTAACGAAGGGCCGCCAGCTCTGCGCCAACGCTGGTGGCCACCGCACGACTGGCGATATTACTCTCTGCCGCCAGAATTTCGATAACATCGATGTCAGGCTGTTTAAAGGCTTCTTCAGCGATCTGCCGCACAGCCTGACGGGCAATGCCTTTACGCTGTTCGCTGCTGCGTACCCAATAGCCCAGTGCGGCCGGAATGCCTGGCCCCGTACTGTAGCGCAGACCTACCCCGCCCAACAGATGGCCATCTCCGGCAAACAGGCCTGACTCACTGGCGACCCCCTGACGACGCTGCCAGTGCGTGTAGCTGAACCACCGACGGGCTTCGTCCGGCGTATAACCCTCATGGGCCCAGACCATCCAGGGTTTCAGACTTTCTACGGATTCCCGCACGGCGTCAGCAAAGGGCACGGCATCGGCATGTTCAAAAGGTCGTACGATGATTTCCATTGCTCTCTCCGGTGGCAGTTCACAGGCCGGAATTATAGATCGTTCCGGCACTTCAGGCAGTGCTAACTGGGTAAGTGAAGCCAGAGTGATATTGAGTGTAATTTTTTATTTACACATTCACTTGTGGTGGTGTTGTTATGTTTTTTGTTATCTATATGTTTTTTATATAATTAATTGATATTTTATCGGTTGTAATTTTTGGTGGTAATAAAAGTGTACAACTTGTGATTGTGTTATGTACGTATTCTGGTACAGTTATCAGCAACCTCAATGAGGATCCCTTTTAAACGAATCACCCAGGATAACGATCATGCAAAAAGATGCGCTGAATAACGTTCATATCGCTGACGAACAGATTCTGATTACCCCGGAAGAGCTGAAAAAACAGTTTCCGCTGAACAGCGTACTGGAAGGGCAGATTGCCGCTTCACGCCAGACCATTTCTGACATTATCAGCGGGAAAGACCACCGTCTGCTGGTGGTCTGCGGTCCCTGCTCAATTCACGATCCTGAGGCCGCGCTCGCCTATGCCCGCGACTTAAAAGCTCTTGCGGACCAGGTTGACGATCAGCTTTACATCGTGATGCGCGTCTATTTTGAAAAGCCACGGACGACGGTGGGCTGGAAAGGGCTGATCAACGATCCGCATATGGATAACACCTTCGATATGGAAGCCGGTCTGCATATGGCGCGTCAGCTACTGTTGAAACTGGTCGAAATGGGACTGCCCCTGGCTACAGAGGCGCTGGATCCTAACAGCCCGCAATACCTTGGCGACCTGTTCAGCTGGTCAGCGATTGGTGCGCGGACAACGGAATCGCAGACACACCGTGAAATGGCTTCCGGTCTGTCTATGCCGGTGGGCTTCAAAAACGGTACCGATGGCAGCCTGGGCACCGCGATCAACGCGATGCGCGCAGCAGCAATGCCGCACCGTTTTGTGGGGATTAACCAGGCAGGGCAGGTATGCCTGCTGCAAACACAGGGTAATCCGGACGGACACGTGATCCTTCGCGGTGGGAAAAGCCCGAATTACGGCCCGAACGATGTGGCGCAGTGTGAAAAAGAAATGCAGCAGGCGGGACTCCGTCCTTCCTTGATGATAGATTGCAGTCATGGCAATTCTAACAAAGATTTCCGTCGCCAGTCCGGCGTGGCTGAGTCTGCCGTAGCGCAGATCAAAGATGGTAACCGTTCCATTATTGGCCTGATGCTGGAAAGCAATATCCACGAAGGCAACCAGTCTTCCGAGCAGCCGCGTAGTGATATGCGCTACGGCGTTTCCGTGACCGATGCGTGCATCAACTGGGAAACGACTGAACACCTGCTGCGTGATATTCATCAGGATTTGACCGGGGTACTGGCGGCGCGTCTGTCGCAAGAGGGTTAATGAGTTATGGTGGCTGAACTGACCGCACTACGCGATCAAATCGATGTAGTGGACAAAGCGCTGCTGGACCTGCTGGCAAAACGGCTGGCGCTGGTGGCCGAAGTGGGCGAAGTCAAAAGCCGCTACGGATTACCGATTTACGTCCCTGAGCGTGAGGCTACTATGCTGGCATCGCGCCGGGCAGAGGCTGAAAAGCTGGGTGTCCCCCCGGATCTCATTGAGGATGTGCTGCGCCGCGTGATGCGGGAATCCTACACCAGCGAAAATGATAAAGGCTTTAAAACGCTTTGTCCTGAACTGCGTCCGGTGGTGATTGTAGGCGGTAAAGGACAGATGGGACGCCTCTTTGAAAAGATGCTCACGCTGTCCGGTTATCAGGTGCAGATCCTCGATAAAGGGGACTGGGATAACGCGGAAGCGATGCTGTCCAACGCGGGTATGGTGATTATCAGTGTGCCAATCCATCTGACCGAGCAGGTGATCGGTCAGCTGCCGCCGCTGCCGCAGGACTGTATTCTGGTTGATCTGGCATCGGTAAAAAACAAACCGCTGCAGGCGATGCTGGCGGCTCACGCCGGACCTGTTCTGGGATTACATCCGATGTTCGGTCCGGATAGCGGCAGCCTGGCAAAGCAGGTTGTGGTGTGGTGCGATGGGCGTCAGCCGGAAGCCTATCAGTGGTTCCTGGAGCAGATTCAGGTGTGGGGCGCACGCCTGCACCGCATCAGCGCAGTGGAGCACGATCAGAACATGGCGTTTATTCAGGCGCTGCGTCACTTCGCGACTTTCGCTTATGGCCTGCATCTGGCGGAGGAAAATGTACAGCTCGATCAGCTGCTGGCACTCTCGTCACCGATCTACCGGCTGGAGCTGGCAATGGTCGGACGGCTGTTTGCACAGGATCCTCAGCTGTATGCGGATATCATCATGTCGTCAGAAAATAATCTGGCGCTGATCAAACGCTACTATCAGCGCTTTGGTGAGGCGATTAAGCTGCTTGAGCAGGGCGATAAGCAGGCGTTTATCGACAGCTTCCGCCGTGTGGAGCACTGGTTTGGTGACCATGCTCAACGTTTCCAGGCAGAAAGCCGTACGCTGCTGCGCCAGGCAAACGACAGCAGAGCATAAGTGTTATGTATGCCCAGCTGTCACGGGCTGACCCAAACAGAAGGTCAGCCCGTGACAGCACCAAATCCCGCCGCGACGAAAATCTTTTGCCCCGCATGCGTTAACAACATCTCGGCCAGTTTTTTCCCGGCAGGGCGGCACACGGCATAACCATAGTCAGCCCGCGTCTGCCATTCAGCAGGGATGAACACGGTGCTGATGCCGTCTGCTGCCTGCAGCATCTGCGCATAGCTTTGATAGCCAATAAAAATATCTGCCTGGCCCGACTGAATGATCCACTGTGACGCCCGTTTACCCGGCGGGACGGGCGATGACTTTTCTCCCCCAACAAGCGTCAGTGCCCGTTGCTTTAACTGTTCACCCAGTGTGGCATATTGCCGCTCAATACGATCGAACAGCAGCCAGGTATAATCACCGCACGGATCGCATCCCGGCGTTGAGGTTGCAATGCGCAGCGCCGGGTTGCCCAGCAGTTCGAGCCAGGGGGCGGGAGGGATGCGGTGAGAAACGCTCAGGCACAACAGATTGTGGCAACATACTCCGACATCCTGTGCCCGCCCGGCCCGCTTTAGCGCCAGCGGGTGCATCATGCTGGCGGAGACGAAAAGATCGCATTGTTCACCCCGTTCAATGCGCTGGCGCAGTAAACCTGCCGGACCAAACTGCGTCACGATGCCCGCCGGATAATGATGCTGGAACGCACTGATGATGGCAGGCCAGACGTCACGCAGGCTGCCTGCTGCCAGCACCTGTAAAGGGGGCATCAGTTGCCGCCGCGATAGTGTGTGCGGTAAAAACGCTGATACCACTGGTCTGCCTGCTGCTGCATATCAATATCGGCAAATCTCGCCGGATAGAGTTTCTTCGCCATCCACAGTTCACCCAGTGCCATGGCTTCCGGCATCGGATATCCCCAGGCCTTAGCATATTCCGGCATCAGATAAACCCGATGGTTTTTAACGGCATCCACGGCCTGCCAGGCGGGCTGCTGTGCGATCTCGTCAATCACCCGTGGATAGCGATCCTGCACAAAAATGACCTGTGGGTTCCATGCCAGAATCTGCTCCATGGAAACCTGCTTATAGCCTTTGACCGTGGCGGCGGCGACGTTGATCGCGCCAGCATGGGCCATCATCAGACCGGTATATTTACCGGTACCGTAGGTCGTCAGGTCAGGGTTGGCCATATACACGCGAACGCGCGCTTTGCCGGGGATATCCTGCAGCCGGCGGGCTACCTGCTGGCGCTGGCTGAACGTGGCGGTAATCAGTTTTTCTGCCTGCGGTTGCTGACCCACCACGTCCCCGATCAGACGAATGCCCTGCGCAATACCCTCATTATAGGCTTGCTCTTCGTTTTTCAGCTGTGGGTTGAGCTGTCTCGCCTGTTGCGTATCGCTGCGCAGAGAGATGGCAACCACCGCGATGCCCAGGCTCTGGATCTGATCGATCATCTCCTGTGGTGCATAATTGGTGACAAAGACCACCTGGGGATGCAGGGCTACCAGCTTTTCCAGATCCACATGAGTAAGATCGCCCAGTGTGGGCAGGGTATTGAGTTCGGGGACCAGCCGGCTATAGTCATCGCCAAGCTGTTGTTTCCAGTTGCTGAGGATACCCACTATCTTATCTGTCGCATTCAGCTCTACCAGCAGGTTTAACGTCTGATGTTGCAGAACCACGACCCGATCGACCCGATCGGGAAGGGCTACCTGCCTGCCCAGCTGGTCGGTCACCTGCCTGGAAGCCTGGACGGAAAAGGTCATAAAGACGCTAAGGAGTAATGCAGGATAAAAGCGGGTGAGGGGGGTCATAAGCGTTGCCCGAGTATCGTTATATATCTAATGATATAGCGATAGGTGCATCAGCGTAAATATTTCTCTGCGGGAAAGGCGAAAACCGCCAGCGTTAAAGCACTGGCGGACAAAACTTACTGCGGATCGACTGCGACAACATTCTCGCTGGGATAGCAGCCGAGTACTTTGAGGGAACGGGTCATTGGCGTCAGTTCACGCAGCGCCTGCTGCACGTCTTCGGTATTCAGGTTGCCCTGGAAATCGATATAGAACATCTCCTGCCACGGATTGCCGTTAATCGGACGTGATTCCAGTTTACTCATGGTCAGGTTGTGCTTACGCAGTACCAGCAGGGCCTCAACCAGCGCACCTGCCTGCTGACCTGTGGCCATAATCAGCGTGGTTTTCGCCGGAACCTGCAATGACACCTCAACCGGCTTGCGCGCCAGCACGATGAAGCGGGTAATATTCTGACGCTGATTGGCCAGATTGCGTTCCAGCACCTGCAAACCGTACAGTTCACCGCCTGCTTCGCTGCCCAGTGCGGCCACCTTCGGTGAATTCATCGCCGCCACTCTTTCCATCGCAGCGGCGGTACTTTCGGTGTACTCAATTTTCCAGTGCGGGTAGCGGTTAATAAACTGGCTGCACTGCTGGAACGGCTGCGGATGGCTGTACACCGTTTCAATCTCCTGCAGCGTGGTTTGACCGGTGACCAGCACACAGTGATCGATAGGCAGGGTGATCTCGCCGACAATGGACAGGCTGGTGTGCTGCAGCAGGTCATAGACATCGTTTATCGATCCCGAAGTCGTGTTCTCTACGGGTAATACGGCATAGTCTGCCAGCCCGGTTTCTACCTGATTAAAGATATCGTGAAACTTCAGGCAGCCACTCTCAATAAAATTATCAAAATGGCGTGCAGCGTAGTGACGTGAGGCCAGATGCGAATACGAGCCTTTTGGCCCGAGGAAGGCGATACGCGCGGAGTGAGGGTTGGTGTTGTTCAGATGCTTTTGCAGCAGCGCCTGCTGCGTCAGCACGGAGTCTTCAATGATTAGTTGAAAGAGACGTGTGATGTAATGTGCATCCAGCTTGTGGCTTTTACCCAGCGTGATCAGGTGTTCAAGCAGGTCTCGTTCCCGGTCGATGTCGCGTACGGGGCGATGCGTGGCCATTTTGGCCTCGGCAACTTCAACGGCCAGTGCGCGGCGGCGAGCCAGCAGTGACAACAGCTCTTCGTCCAGTGCGCTGATCTTACCGCGCAGAGCCAGCAAAGGATTTTCGGGATTCATATTTGCTACCTGTCAGATGTGGCTAAAAAAAAAGCCTCCCGCTGGGGAGGCTTTATTGTTCGTCTTCGCATTGCTTCTTACACGACGAATAGCCTCCCGGTCAGGGGAAGGTAAAGAAGGTAAAAAAGAATGCGAAGAAAAACGAAGATTGTTTCATTAGGCTATCCATGATGTCAGAGGGGATAAAGTAACCGCTGCAATTTCATTCTGTCAATAAAAAACGCGCCCTGAGGCGCGTTATCACTGTTTTAGCAGATTACTCTTCGTCAGTTTCAACCACACTGAGATCTTTAACACTGGCAGAGGCGCGACGCGCTTCACCCTTATGCTGAACCTTGTTCAGCTGACGTTCCAGTTTGTTAATCAGATCGTTGATTGCCGTGTACATATCTTCATGCTTGGCGCTGGCGACCAGCGGGCCGTTTGGCGTGTTAATGTTGGCATCGGCAACAAATTCTTTCGGCTCTTTTGACAGAACGATGTGCGGGTTAATCAGATGAGTTTGCCACTTTTCAAGCTTGGCGAGACGGTCTTCGACATGTTGGCGGATAGCCGGAGTGATGTCCATTTGCTTACTGGTAATGTTCAGAACCATAGTGCTTACCTCTCTGTCATTTCCGTCTTGGTGAACCCAGCATACCGCGAAAAGGGTAAAAAAGTGTGATCAAAATCACGTTATTTTGTCACTTTTTGTCAAGGACAAGAAAAGTGTGAGGCGGAAGGATAAATCGGACTCTGAGGGTTGTCGGGGGGCGTTTTCAATGGCATTGTTGACCGGTTGAACTGACTGGAAATGGAGGGCCACATCCGTTTCCAGGCCAAAAAAAGGCAGCCCGCAGGCTGCCTTTTTTATGACTTCAGACTTAAGCCTGATTGGCGGCGATGATTTTTGCCACGCGATCGGCCTCAGCATTTAACTGCAGCTGACGGTAAGCATTTTCCATCAGTGGCAGTGCGTTTCGTGTAGCCTGTGTATCCGGGTAATCTTTCAGCATTTGTTCCACGCGGTTAACCACAGCGACATATGCCTCACGTTTAGTGTAGAATTCCGCCACAGACAGTTCGTATTTCGCCAGACGATCTTTCAGGAACACCAGGCGTTTGCGTGCATCCGTCGCATACTGGCTGTTTGGATAGCCACGCAGCAGCTGCGAGAAGTCTTTAAAGGCATCACGCGCATGGGTGGGATCGCGGTCTGAACGGTCTATACCAAAAAAGCCCTGCAGTGCACTGTCATCCAGCGCCATATCCGTCAGACCACGCATATAGATTACGTAGTCCACGTTTGGATGCGTAGGATTCAGACGCATAAAGCGGTCAATGGCGGCTTGCGCCAGTGGCAAATCGGCATTTTTATAGTAAGCGTAGATCAGGTCTAGCTGAACTTGCTGGGAGTAAGGGCCGAATGGATAGCGGTTATCGAGCGCTTCCAGTTGCGTTATTGCTCCTTTAAAGTTACCGTCCTGCAGTTTTTGCTGGGCAGTGGCATAGATCTCGGAAGGCGGGCTGTCAGGCACCACATCCTTGGAGCCGGAACATCCAGCTAATGCCAGGCTCAACGTGGCTGCAGCCACCAGATATTTCATACGCGTCATGACGATTTGCTTATCCTCAGAGTGTTATTCAGGAAGCTGTCCGTTAAGCTTCCGGTAGTGACCAGGTACGATAGCACATTATATTAAACGGCATCGCCGTGAAAACCCAACGTTAACGAAGAAGCTGTTTATTTATGGCACAACAAGTAAAACTCAATGCAACGGTATCCGAATCGCAACTCGGACAACGGTTAGATCAGGCTTTGGCCGAATTGTTCCCTGATTATTCCCGTTCTCGCATAAAAGAATGGATCCTCGACCGCCGCATCACCGTCAATGGTGCAATAATCGACAAACCGAAAGAAAAAGTGCTCGGCGGTGAGCAAATTACTCTCGATGCTGAAATTGATGAAGAAGCCCGCTGGGAAGCCCAGGACATTGCCCTGAATATCGTCTACGAAGATGACGATATTCTGGTGATCAATAAACCGCGCGACCTGGTCGTACATCCGGGGGCCGGTAATCCTGACGGCACGGTGCTGAATGCACTGCTGCACCATTTCCCGGCGATTGCCGATGTGCCTCGTGCCGGTATTGTGCACCGTCTGGATAAAGACACCACGGGCCTGATGGTAGTGGCAAAAACGGTACCGGCGCAGACGCACCTGGTGGAGTCGCTGCAGCTGCGCGAGTTTACCCGTGAATATGAAGCCGTTGCTATTGGTCGCATGACGGCGGGCGGTACGGTCGATCAGCCCATCAGCCGCCATTCGACGAAGCGTACTCACATGGCAGTACACCCGATGGGCAAACCGGCCACCACGCACTACCGTATTATGGAGCACTTCCGTGCCCATACGCGGCTGCGTCTGCGGCTGGAAACCGGACGTACGCACCAGATCCGTGTGCATATGTCGCATATCAATCATCCGCTGGTGGGTGACCCGCTTTATGGCGGCCGTCCTCGCCCACCAAAAGGGGCCTCCGAAGCCTTTATCAGCACTTTGCGTGGTTTCGACCGTCAGGCTTTACATGCCACGATGCTGCGTCTCTATCACCCGATCACCGGGATTGAGATGGAATGGCATGCGCCTCTGCCTCAGGACATGGTTGAGTTGATCAATGCCCTGAAGGCCGATACCGAAGAGTTCAAAGAGCAGCTGGACTGGTAATGAGCCTGATTATTCCCGGCTGGCAGGTTCCGGCCAGCGTGCGAGCGTGCAGCAGCACACGTCAGGGGGGCGTAAGCCAGGCTCCCTGGGAAAGCCTCAACCTCGGCGCGCACGTGGGCGACGACGAGCAGCATGTGCAGACCAACCGTCAGCGCCTGCTGGAGCTTGGCGATCTGCCCTCCATGCCGCAGTGGCTGGAGCAGGTACATGGCACAGAGGTGCTGACACTGGACTGGAAGGTCCCGCCATCACTGCGGGCGGATGCGGCTTATAGCCGGACGCCGGGTGTGGTTTGTGCCGTGATGACCGCCGACTGTCTTCCGGTATTGTTCTGTTCCCAGGACGGTCAGGAAGTCGCCGCTGCTCATGCCGGCTGGCGGGGGCTGTGTAATGGGGTACTCGAAGAGACATTAAATGCTTTTTCTGCCCCTCCCTCACAGATTTTTGCCTGGCTGGGCCCCGCAATAGGCGCAGAAGCATTTGAGGTCGGACAGGAAGTCCGCGAGGCCTTTATCGCACAAAATCCAGGCGACTCAGTGGCTTTCCGCCCGGCGGGTGAAAAGTTTTATGCCGATTTATCGCTGTTGGCAAAACATCGTCTTCAGGTCTGCGGAGTGCGTCACGTCTGGGATGCTGGCCAGTGTACCTATACACAGCCTGAGCAATTTTTCTCCTTCCGACGCGATGGCGTCACTGGCCGTATGGCAAGTTTGATCTGGCTGATATAACCTAGCGCCATAAGACGGTCCGGATTGATGTTTTTTTCTCCAAAATGTCAGGCCATTAACCTTGAAAAATTTGAGGGATGACCTCATTTAATCTCCAGTAGCAATTTGACCTGATAGGGGGAAATTATGCGTCTGGATCGTCTTACTAACAAATTCCAACTGGCACTCGCCGACGCTCAGTCACTGGCTCTTGGCCGCGACAACCAATTTATCGAACCTCTGCATCTGATGAGCGCACTGCTTAATCAGGAAGGCGGATCCGTTCGTCCATTACTCACGACCGCAGGCCTTGACGTTGCATCACTGCGCACCGGCATTGAACAGGCCCTGAGCCGTTTACCGCAGGTGGAAGGCAGCGATGGTGATGTTCAGCCTTCTGCCGACTTAGTGCGGGTACTTAACCTGTGCGACAAGTTGGCCCAAAAGCGGGGCGATAATTTTATTTCATCAGAACTGTTCGTTCTGGCGGCGCTCGACTCCCGTGGTTCGCTGGCTGACCTGTTAAAGTCTGCCGGTGCCACCAGTGACAAACTGAGCAAAGCCATTGAGCAGATGCGGGGAGGAGACAGCGTGAACGACCAGGGAGCAGAAGATCAGCGGCAGGCACTGAAAAAATACACCATCGATCTGACTGAACGGGCGGAGCTGGGTAAGCTGGACCCGGTCATCGGGCGTGACGAAGAGATCCGCCGTACCATTCAGGTGCTGCAACGCCGTACTAAAAACAACCCGGTACTGATCGGTGAGCCTGGCGTGGGTAAAACGGCCATTGTCGAAGGCCTCGCGCAGCGCATCATCAACGGAGAAGTGCCTGAAGGGCTGAAAGGCCGTCGTGTGCTGGCGCTTGATATGGGGGCGCTGGTCGCCGGGGCGAAATATCGCGGTGAATTTGAAGAGCGCCTGAAAGGGGTGCTGAGCGACCTGTCTAAGCAGGAAGGCAACGTCATTCTGTTTATTGACGAGCTGCATACAATGGTCGGTGCAGGTAAGGCCGATGGGGCAATGGATGCCGGTAATATGCTGAAGCCAGCGCTGGCGCGAGGAGAGCTGCACTGTGTGGGCGCGACCACGCTGGATGAGTATCGTCAGTATATAGAGAAGGATGCTGCGCTGGAGCGGCGTTTCCAGAAGGTCTTCGTTGCTGAACCGACTGTGGAAGATACCATCGCGATCCTGCGTGGCTTAAAAGAACGTTATGAGCTGCATCACCATGTGCAGATCACTGACCCGGCGATTGTGGCGGCGGCGACGCTCTCTCACCGCTACATTGCCGACCGTAAGTTACCGGACAAGGCGATTGACCTGATTGATGAGGCCGCGTCCAGCATTCGTATGCAGATTGACTCGAAGCCGGAATCACTGGACAGATTAGAGCGTCGTATTATTCAGCTGAAGCTGGAACAGCAGGCGCTGAAGAAAGAGTCTGACGATGCAAGTATCAAACGGCTGGAGATGCTGGAAACCGAACTGAACCAGAAAGAGCGTGAATACTCTGAGCTGGAAGAAGAGTGGAAAGCAGAAAAAGCGGAACTGTCTGGCACCCAGCATATTAAAGCCGAGCTGGAGCAGGCGAAGCTGGCAATGGAACAGGCGCGTCGTCAGGGCGATCTCGGGCAGATGTCTGAGCTGCAGTACGGAAAAATTCCGGAGCTGGAAAAACAGCTGGCGGCGGCCACGCAGAATGAAGGCAAGACGATGCGACTGCTGCGTAACCGCGTAACGGACGTCGAGATTGCCGGTGTGCTGGCGCGCTGGACTGGGATCCCTGTCGACCGGATGATGGAAGGTGAGCGCGACAAACTACTGCGTATGGAGGAGGAGCTGCACACCCGGGTGATTGGGCAGAATGAAGCGGTGGAAGCGGTATCGAATGCGATTCGCCGCAGCCGTGCCGGACTGGCCGATCCTAACCGCCCGATTGGGTCATTCCTGTTCCTCGGCCCGACGGGGGTGGGTAAAACAGAGCTCTGTAAAGCGCTGGCTAACTTTATGTTCGACAGTGACGACGCGATGGTGCGTATCGACATGTCCGAATTTATGGAAAAACATTCGGTATCGCGTCTTGTCGGGGCACCTCCTGGCTATGTCGGATATGAAGAAGGCGGTTATCTGACTGAGGCGGTTCGCCGTCGCCCTTATTCTGTCATCCTGCTGGATGAGGTAGAGAAGGCGCATCCGGATGTGTTTAACATCCTGCTGCAGGTGCTGGACGATGGTCGTCTTACTGACGGGCAGGGCAGAACGGTCGACTTCCGTAATACGGTCGTGATAATGACCTCGAATCTGGGTTCAGACTTAATCCAGGAGCGCTTCGGTGCGTTGAGCTACGGCGATATGAAAGAGATGGTGCTGTCAGTCGTCAGTCAGAACTTCCGTCCGGAGTTTATCAACCGTATTGATGAGCTGGTGGTGTTCCATCCGCTGGGTGAACAGCATATTGCTTCTATTGCCCGCATCCAGCTGGCTCGCCTGTATCAGCGACTGGAAGATCGTGGCTATGCTCTGCATATCTCCGAAGAGGCGCTGAAGAAACTGGGCGAAAATGGTTATGACCCGGTCTATGGGGCAAGGCCGCTGAAACGCGCTATTCAGCAGCAGATAGAAAACCCGCTGGCTCAGCAGATCCTGTCTGGTGCGCTGGTTCCGGGCAAAACCATAGAAATGGATGTCGAGGACGGCGTTATCGTCGCCCATCAATAATTGACGCAAGCAACAGAAATGGGCCTTTGGCCCATTTCTGTTTATTAAAGCAGCATAAAACGAGGTTAAAGTGCAGTTTTGGGTGAAAAGTAATCACTTGAAAGTATTTTTGCAATTTACCCTTGTCAGCTGCCAGAAAATCCCTATACTGCGCCTCCACTGACACGGAACAACGGCTTACAGGCCACCGGGTCAGCAGCGTCAGGTAACTGATAGCGCCGGAAAAAACTTCTCAAAAAGAAGTTGACTCCGAAGGAGGAAAGCGTAATATACGCCACCTCGCGGCAGGAAGCTCCTGCACTGCTCGCAACGCTCTTTAACAATTTATCAGACAATCTGTGTGGGCACTCGCAGGATTGATATCAGTCACCTCCGGGTGACAAAAAATATCAAGTCTTAAGAGTGAACACATAATGAAATTCATTATGACGTTTTACACTTGAGCATCGCTGCACTTGTTGCAGCAAATCGAACTTTTAATTGAAGAGTTTGATCATGGCTCAGATTGAACGCTGGCGGCAGGCCTAACACATGCAAGTCGAACGGTAGCACAGAGAGCTTGCTCTCGGGTGACGAGTGGCGGACGGGTGAGTAATGTCTGGGAAACTGCCTGATGGAGGGGGATAACTACTGGAAACGGTAGCTAATACCGCATAACGTCTTCGGACCAAAGTGGGGGACCTTCGGGCCTCACACCATCGGATGTGCCCAGATGGGATTAGCTAGTAGGTGGGGTAACGGCTCACCTAGGCGACGATCCCTAGCTGGTCTGAGAGGATGACCAGCCACACTGGAACTGAGACACGGTCCAGACTCCTACGGGAGGCAGCAGTGGGGAATATTGCACAATGGGCGCAAGCCTGATGCAGCCATGCCGCGTGTATGAAGAAGGCCTTCGGGTTGTAAAGTACTTTCAGTGGGGAGGAAGGCGATGAAGTTAATAACTTCGTCGATTGACGTTACCCGCAGAAGAAGCACCGGCTAACTCCGTGCCAGCAGCCGCGGTAATACGGAGGGTGCAAGCGTTAATCGGAATTACTGGGCGTAAAGCGCACGCAGGCGGTCTGTCAAGTCGGATGTGAAATCCCCGGGCTCAACCTGGGAACTGCATTCGAAACTGGCAGGCTAGAGTCTTGTAGAGGGGGGTAGAATTCCAGGTGTAGCGGTGAAATGCGTAGAGATCTGGAGGAATACCGGTGGCGAAGGCGGCCCCCTGGACAAAGACTGACGCTCAGGTGCGAAAGCGTGGGGAGCAAACAGGATTAGATACCCTGGTAGTCCACGCCGTAAACGATGTCGACTTGGAGGTTGTGCCCTTGAGGCGTGGCTTCCGGAGCTAACGCGTTAAGTCGACCGCCTGGGGAGTACGGCCGCAAGGTTAAAACTCAAATGAATTGACGGGGGCCCGCACAAGCGGTGGAGCATGTGGTTTAATTCGATGCAACGCGAAGAACCTTACCTGGCCTTGACATCCACGGAATTTGGCAGAGATGCCTTAGTGCCTTCGGGAACCGTGAGACAGGTGCTGCATGGCTGTCGTCAGCTCGTGTTGTGAAATGTTGGGTTAAGTCCCGCAACGAGCGCAACCCTTATCCTTTGTTGCCAGCACGTAATGGTGGGAACTCAAAGGAGACTGCCGGTGATAAACCGGAGGAAGGTGGGGATGACGTCAAGTCATCATGGCCCTTACGGCCAGGGCTACACACGTGCTACAATGGCGCATACAAAGAGAAGCGACCTCGCGAGAGCAAGCGGACCTCATAAAGTGCGTCGTAGTCCGGATCGGAGTCTGCAACTCGACTCCGTGAAGTCGGAATCGCTAGTAATCGTAGATCAGAATGCTACGGTGAATACGTTCCCGGGCCTTGTACACACCGCCCGTCACACCATGGGAGTGGGTTGCAAAAGAAGTAGGTAGCTTAACCTTCGGGAGGGCGCTTACCACTTTGTGATTCATGACTGGGGTGAAGTCGTAACAAGGTAACCGTAGGGGAACCTGCGGTTGGATCACCTCCTTACCTGAAGATACCTTCCCGCGTAGTGTCCACACAGATTGTCTGATAGAAGTAACGAGCAATAGTAGTATCAGAGTCCCCATCGTCTAGAGGCCCAGGACACTGCCCTTTCACGGCTGTAACAGGGGTTCGAATCCCCTTGGGGACGCCATACCGGTAACGAAGTGAAAGTCGTTATCACCGTATCTCAAAACTGACTTTAACGAGTCACGTTTGAGATATTTGCTCTTTAACAATCCGGAACAAGCTGAAAATTGAAACGACATGTCGTTTTCATTCTCCGTAATAAGAATGAAATCTACGATATGTTCGAGTCTCTCAAATGCTCGCAACGACAACACGTGTTCCGTATGGGACGCTTGTGGGTTGTGAGGTTAAGCGACTAAGCGTACACGGTGGATGCCTAGGCAGTCAGAGGCGATGAAGGGCGTGCTAATCTGCGATAAGCGTCGGTAAGGTGATATGAACCGCAACAACCGACGATACCCGAATGGGGAAACCCAGTGTGATACGTCACACTATCATGTCATGAATACATAGTGGCATGAGGCGAACCGGGGGAACTGAAACATCTAAGTACCCCGAGGAAAAGAAATCAACCGAGATTCCCCCAGTAGCGGCGAGCGAACGGGGAACAGCCCAGAACCTGAATCAGTTTGTGCATTAGTGGAAGCGTCTGGAAAGTCGCAGGGTACAGGGTGATACTCCCGTACACAAAAATGCACTTACTGTGAGTTCGATGAGTAGGGCGGGACACGTGACATCCTGTCTGAATATGGGGGACCATCCTCCAAGGCTAAATACTCCTGACTGACCGATAGTGAACCAGTACCGTGAGGGAAAGGCGAAAAGAACCCCGGCGAGGGGAGTGAAACAGAACCTGAAACCGTGTACGTACAAGCAGTGGGAGCCTACTTGTTAGGTGACTGCGTACCTTTTGTATAATGGGTCAGCGACTTATATTCTGTAGCAAGGTTAACCGTATAGGGGAGCCGAAGGGAAACCGAGTCTTAACTGGGCGTTAAGTTGCAGGGTATAGACCCGAAACCCGGTGATCTAGCCATGGGCAGGTTGAAGGTTGGGTAACACTAACTGGAGGACCGAACCGACTAATGTTGAAAAATTAGCGGATGACTTGTGGCTGGGGGTGAAAGGCCAATCAAACCGGGAGATAGCTGGTTCTCCCCGAAAGCTATTTAGGTAGCGCCTCGTGAACTCATCTTCGGGGGTAGAGCACTGTTTCGGCTAGGGGGCCATCCCGGCTTACCAACCCGATGCAAACTGCGAATACCGAAGAATGTTATCACGGGAGACACACGGCGGGTGCTAACGTCCGTCGTGAAGAGGGAAACAACCCAGACCGCCAGCTAAGGTCCCAAAGTCATGGTTAAGTGGGAAACGATGTGGGAAGGCACAGACAGCCAGGATGTTGGCTTAGAAGCAGCCATCATTTAAAGAAAGCGTAATAGCTCACTGGTCGAGTCGGCCTGCGCGGAAGATGTAACGGGGCTAAACCATGCACCGAAGCTGCGGCAGCGACACGCAAGTGTTGTTGGGTAGGGGAGCGTTCTGTAAGCCGTCGAAGGTGGACTGTGAGGTCTGCTGGAGGTATCAGAAGTGCGAATGCTGACATAAGTAACGATAAAGCGGGTGAAAAGCCCGCTCGCCGGAAGACCAAGGGTTCCTGTCCAACGTTAATCGGGGCAGGGTGAGTCGACCCCTAAGGCGAGGCCGAAAGGCGTAGTCGATGGGAAACAGGTTAATATTCCTGTACTCGGTGTTACTGCGAAGGGGGGACGGAGAAGGCTATGTTAGCCGGGCGACGGTTGTCCCGGTTTAAGCGTGTAGGCTTGAGTTCCAGGCAAATCCGGAACTCTTTAAGGCTGAGGCGTGATGACGAGGCACTACGGTGCTGAAGTAACAAATGCCCTGCTTCCAGGAAAAGCCTCTAAGCATCAGGTAACATCGAATCGTACCCCAAACCGACACAGGTGGTCAGGTAGAGAATACCAAGGCGCTTGAGAGAACTCGGGTGAAGGAACTAGGCAAAATGGTGCCGTAACTTCGGGAGAAGGCACGCTGCCGGTAGGTGAAAGGACTTGCTCCTGGAGCTGAAGGCAGTCGAAGATACCAGCTGGCTGCAACTGTTTATTAAAAACACAGCACTGTGCAAACACGAAAGTGGACGTATACGGTGTGACGCCTGCCCGGTGCCGGAAGGTTAATTGATGGGGTTATCCGCAAGGAGAAGCTCTTGATCGAAGCCCCGGTAAACGGCGGCCGTAACTATAACGGTCCTAAGGTAGCGAAATTCCTTGTCGGGTAAGTTCCGACCTGCACGAATGGCGTAATGATGGCCAGGCTGTCTCCACCCGAGACTCAGTGAAATTGAACTCGCTGTGAAGATGCAGTGTACCCGCGGCAAGACGGAAAGACCCCGTGAACCTTTACTACAGCTTGACACTGAACATTGAGCCTTGATGTGTAGGATAGGTGGGAGGCTTTGAAGCGTGGACGCCAGTCTGCGTGGAGCCAACCTTGAAATACCACCCTTTAACGTTTGATGTTCTAACCTGGCGCCGTAATCCGGCGTGGGGACAGTGTCTGGTGGGTAGTTTGACTGGGGCGGTCTCCTCCTAAAGAGTAACGGAGGAGCACGAAGGTTAGCTAATCACGGTCGGACATCGTGAGGTTAGTGCAATGGCATAAGCTAGCTTGACTGCGAGAGTGACGGCTCGAGCAGGTGCGAAAGCAGGTCATAGTGATCCGGTGGTTCTGAATGGAAGGGCCATCGCTCAACGGATAAAAGGTACTCCGGGGATAACAGGCTGATACCGCCCAAGAGTTCATATCGACGGCGGTGTTTGGCACCTCGATGTCGGCTCATCACATCCTGGGGCTGAAGTAGGTCCCAAGGGTACGGCTGTTCGCCGTTTAAAGTGGTACGCGAGCTGGGTTTAGAACGTCGTGAGACAGTTCGGTCCCTATCTGCCGTGGGCGCTGGAGAATTGAGAGGGGTTGCTCCTAGTACGAGAGGACCGGAGTGAACGCACCGCTGGTGTTCGGGTTGTCATGCCAATGGCATTGCCCGGTAGCTAAGTGCGGAAAAGATAAGCGCTGAAAGCATCTAAGCGCGAAACTTGCCTCGAGATGAATTCTCCCTGGGGCCCTGAGCCCCCTGAAGGGACGTTGAAGACTACGACGTTGATAGGCCGGGTGTGTAAGCGCAGCGATGCGTTGAGCTAACCGGTACTAATGACCCGTGAGGCTTAACCTTACAACGCCAGAAGCGTTCTGGCGCGCGTTCGAGAGACGCAAAACAATTTTCAGCCTGTTCCCGGAATTGAGTCCGAAGGATTTTGCGCTGTGACAAGGCGGCCAGTGAAGTGAGAGAAGGAGCATACAGAAGTATGTGACTGAGCTTACGAGCGCAGGCAACGCCGTCAGAGCACAAAAGACACAGGACAGAGCACAAAGAATTTGCCTGGCGGCTTTAGCGCGGTGGTCCCACCTGACCCCATGCCGAACTCAGAAGTGAAACGCCGTAGCGCCGATGGTAGTGTGGGGTCTCCCCATGCGAGAGTAGGGAACTGCCAGGCATCAAATAAAGCAATAACCCCGACCGAAAGGCCGGGGTTTTTTGCGTTTAGCGGGGATAATTCCCCATCGATCTCTCCCCCCTGACTTAATCTCCTCCCAAAAGATCGTTCGTTTCCCCTGTCTGCCCCGTTTAATCGCCAAATTCGGAATTTCCTGCCTGTTTCCAGCGTGTTCGCTGATATGACCACGCTATTCCTTATGCAATAATCCATGCTGACTCACAAAATTAACAACCCATCCTTATAAAACAATTTCATAACAAAACAGCATTTGAGTTAATTGATATCTATACTCTTTGGCGCTTGTTCAAAGCAAGGAAAGAACTCACGAGGTTATTAATGGCAGAGTCCATCACTGAAAATAATTTGCACGCGACAGCGTCAATGACTACTCGTCAACGTGTCTGGGCCATCGTAGGGGCGTCCTCCGGTAATCTGGTCGAATGGTTCGACTTCTATGTTTATTCATTCTGCTCGCTGTACTTCGCTCATATCTTCTTCCCCAGCGGTAATGCGACAACGCAGCTGCTCCAGACGGCGGGGGTGTTCGCCGCCGGTTTCCTGATGCGCCCTATTGGTGGCTGGCTGTTTGGCTATATTGGTGACAGGCACGGGCGTAAAAGCTCCATGCTAATTTCAGTCTGTATGATGTGCTTTGGATCGCTGGTGATCGCCTGTTTGCCTGGGTATGAGACGATAGGGGTCTGGGCGCCGGCTCTGCTTTTGCTGGCCCGATTGTTTCAGGGGCTGTCGGTAGGCGGGGAATATGGTACCAGTGCGACCTACATGAGCGAAGTGGCGGTAGAAGGGCGAAAGGGATTTTATGCGTCATTTCAGTATGTGACATTGATAGGTGGCCAGCTGATGGCGCTGCTGACCGTCGTTGTGTTGCAGCAGATCCTTTCTGACGAAGAACTGCGTTCCTGGGGCTGGCGGATACCCTTTGCGCTGGGTGCCGTGCTGGCCGTGGTCGCACTCTATTTACGTCGTTCCCTGAATGAAACCTCCGATAAAACCACGCGCAGCCATAAAGATGCCGGCTCACTGAAAGGACTGTGGAAACACCGGCGTGCCTTTATCATGGTACTGGGCTTTACCGCTGGCGGGTCGTTGAGCTTTTACACCTTTACGACGTATATGCAGAAATATCTGGTGAACACTGCCGGTATGGATCATAAAGCCGCCAGCGGTCTGATGACCGGCGCGCTGTTTATCTTTATGCTGCTGCAGCCATTTTTTGGTGCGCTATCAGATAAGATCGGACGGCGTAACTCCATGCTGATCTTCGGGGGACTGGCTGCGGTCTGTACCGTACCGATCCTGACCCTGTTGCAGAGCGTGACGAGTCCGGCAGCCGCTTTTATGCTGGTCATGCTGGCGCTGGTGATCACCAGTTTCTACACATCGATCAGCGGGATCCTTAAGGCGGAAATGTTCCCACCGGAGGTGCGGGCGCTGGGTGTGGGGTTGTCTTATGCCGTGGCAAACGCGCTGTTTGGCGGATCGGCGGAATATGTGGCGCTGTCGCTGAAGGCGGCTGGCAGCGAAACCAGTTTCTTCTGGTATGTCTCTGGAATGGGGGCCATTGCCTTCCTGGTTTCGCTGATGCTGCACCGACGCGGTAAAGGGTTAAAACTGTAACTAGCGGTCAAGATTCCATAATGCATAGCCGGTGGCAGCACCGGCTACATCCCAGCTGAAATCTTTCCAGCTCCAGCCACTTCCTCCTTCCCTGCTGTCGAACAGTTCTTTCGCCGCCCCCAGGCCGATCGCGAACATGAGCCCGACGCTGCCGCTGCGGTCTTTGTGCCAGTTCTGACGTTCACCATAGGCATTACCGGCGGCGGAAAGAAAGGCGGAGGAGATAAAGTGCTGGGCTTTATCACGCCCGGTCCAGTCATCCTGCGCCATATGAGTACAGCCACTGCAAATGACGATAACGGCCAGCAGGCAGGTGCGCATATAGACTCCATAAAAAAGCCCCGACATTGCGGGGCCAGTGCAGGGAGTATAGCTGCTGATTAAAGAATACGGCTGATGAGCCGGTCAATACGGATGCGGCGAAGCCGGCGGATAAGTTTCCGCACTTTCACCGGGTAGTCAGCGATACTTTCCAGATCGTGGAAATGCTCTACCGTTGTCGTATGTTGGCGGATCAGCGCCAGTTCACGGTCGCGCTGCTCCGTCAGCTGCTGAAGCGGATCGTGGATCAGGACAGCATTTTCCAGGTCCAGTCGCCATGCACGGGGGTTCAGGTTATTACCCGTCACCATCATCCACTCGTCATCCACCCACAGTCCTTTCAGATGGTAGCTGTTTTCGCCATCTTTCCACAGGCGTACCGTCAGCTGGCCGCTATTGACGTAATACTGCAGTCGGCTGAGGAAGCGGCGCAGGTTAATTTCGTACAGGTAGGGTAGTGCGCCGATGATTTTAAACGGCTGGTCTTCAGGGATATAGAAGTCGTTAGCGGTTTTATCGCCCACGATAATCTCCACCTCTTTCCCCTGACGCAGCAGATAGATAATGTTACGCACCAGGATGGCGGGCAGATTGAAATACGGCGTACAGATAGTCAGTTTCTGCTCGGCGCAGGGCATCAGGTGGAAGATCGTTTTGTTCAGCAGGCTGCGCTTGCCAAGACCGACCAGCGGGGTAACGGCCAGCTCTTCGTTGTTGGCATCGCCGTCAAACTGGTAATCAAAGCCACGCAAATCCTGACGGAACTGGCGGGTTTCATTCTTGATTTCCGGACTTTTGGGGCGCTCATGCTGGTCAAGCCGATTGACGGCTTCCGCCTGAATGAGATTGGTTTCAATCCAGTCGAACATCGTATCAGCCAGGGTACGGTTGCCGATCAGCTGGTAACGGTCATAGCGGTAACGCTCATGCTGGTGCAGATAAACGTCATTGAAGCTGGCCCCGGTATAGAAAACGGTGTCGTCGATAATCGACCCTTTCAGGTGCAGCACACCGAGCGCTTCCCGCGTGTTGACCGGAATACCATACACCGGGATCGCCAGCCCGGGATGACGGGCGGCCATATCACAGTACCAGTCCGCGTTAGTGGCACAGGCTGCTGCGCCGATGCGTCCGCGCTGGGCACGGTGCCAGTCAACGAGGACACGAATGTCCAGTTCCGGACGCTGCTGTTTTGCCGCGTAGAGCGCAGAGAGGATCGCCTGGCCACCCTCATCATTTTCCAGATAAAGAGCCACTATGCAGATGCGCCGGGTCGCCGACGCAATGCTTCTAAGCAGCGTCTCGCGAAAATCCGCCGGGGAATACAGCGTGGTGAAATCAGCAACTGACTGAGCTATTTTAGGCAGTTGCGCAAGGTGCTGTTGGTGTTTATTACGCTTAAATTTTGACAACATCACAGTGCGTTTCTTCTCTGTTCATAGAATGGCCTTTTGCCATAAAATCAGGACCCTAACCGCGAATAATACCATTAGTTGGTTCTGATAGTATCAGATTTACTTTTCGGCTCCGATCGGGTCACTTTGCAGATGCAGTGAGAGCCCGACAATGCCGTCTTCCATCTGGACGTCAACGGCAAACCCCAGCTTACGTGCCAGGGTCACCATACCTCTGTTGTTCGGCATAGTGATACCGTTCAGCTGTTGCAGGCCGTGCTGTCGGGTATAGATAATCATCTTCTCCAGCAATCGCCGGCCCAGGCCAAGCCCTTTCAGATCCGAGCGCACCAGCACTGAGAATTCTGCATCAATATTGTCGGCATCAGAGATGGCGCGCGTCACGCCAATAATCTCATCCTGACCCTTATGCTGGCGAACGGCGACGATAGCCATTTCCCGATCGTAGTCGATCTGCGTCATGTTCGCCAAATCATCGTGGGTGAACTCATTGATCTCACTGAAATAGCGGTAATAAAGATCTTCTTTCGTCACCTGAGCAATGAACTGCTGCAATAAGGGCTCATCCTCTGGCAGGATGGGGCGGAAAAGGCACTGCTGGCCATTTTTCAACTGTACGGCTTCTTCCAGCTCGTGAGGGTAGGGGCGTATTGCCAGCCGCGCTTCGGCATCACCGTGGAACGTTGCCAGCTGCAACGTCACATCCAGCAGCGTAAAATCCTCATGACTCGCCAGCAGCGGATGGATATCCAGTCGGACGATCTCCGGGCAGTCAACGATCAGGTTTGACACCTGAACCAGCACCTGGCTCAGGCCAACAATATCCAGCGGATGAAGTGCGCTGCGGCCACGAATTTTTCCCTGCTTGATCGCCTGGATCACCAGATAGCGCGCCAGGGTCATATTCAGCGGCGGCAGGGCGATGACCGCCTGACGGTCAGCGTGCCAGGTGACCCCGCCTTCCCCCAGCATGATCACCGGTCCGAAGAGCGGATCCTGCTCCACCACAACCCGCAGTTCCTGGGCCCCGGCGCGGTTCGCCATACTCTGTACCAGCAAACCGTGAATGCGCGCCTGCGGCCAGGCCATTTTTACACGGTCAAAAATGGCATTGGCCGCCTGCTCTACCTCGTCTGGCGTGCGCAGATACAGCATAACGCCCTGGACCTCTGATTTATGAGGTATATCCGGTGAACGGAGCTTCAGCGCGACAGGATAGCCAATCTGCCCGGCAATATGCACGGCCTCCGTGCTGTCACTGGCAATCCAGGTCGGCAGCGTGCTCAGACCGTAGGCCTGCAGAATGGGCTGCACCTCATGCGTGTCCAGTGATGTGGCACCGTCCTGCAGCGCCTGGTGGATCAGGCGGTGTGCGTCCGCCGTATTGGCGGTCAGGTTCGCGGGTAGCGCGGGAGTTTCACGCAGCTGCTTCTGGTTACGCCGGTACGCCACCATGTGCATAAAGGCGGTTACGGTGCCTTCCGGTGTTCGGTAGGTTGGGACACCAGCATCATTAAACAGACGGCGGGCTTCCAGTGAAGAGTACTCTCCACACCAGTTGGTCAGTAGCGTAAGCTGTTTGCCCCGTGGATGCTGTTTCACCAGGGCAATGATTTGTTGGGCGGTGAGCGTTGGCGGCGCTGCCGCACTGGGGGCGTGGATAATCAGAATGGCATCCAGGTCGTGGCTGTCCAGCAGTAATGTCAGCGCCGCTAAATAGCGTGCCGGGGTGGCATCATCTTTCAAATCCAGCGGGTTGCCCGGGGTGACACTGTCTGGCAGCTGTGCGCCCAGTTCAGTAAGTAAAGGCTCACTTAACGTGGCGAGCTTGCCATTGCGGGCATAGAGCGCATCCAGCGCCAACGCAGCCGGCGCCGCCCCGTTACTGATAATCATCAGTCGCTCTCCGCGCAGCGGACGCATATGACTGAGGGTTTCTACCGCTGAGAACAGTTCATGGGTATCCTGCACGCGTAACAGTCCAGCCCGCTGGATAGCGGCATCCCACGCAGCATCCATCCCGCCGTGAGTTTTCAGCAATAGCTGGGCCTGAGGACTGCGACCACTTTTAATGACCAGAATAGGCTTATTACGGGAGGCACTGCGGGCTGCAGAGACAAAACGGCGCGCATCGCTGAGATGCTCCAGGTAAAGCAGAATAGCGCTGGTTTTGCCATCGCGAGCCAGGAAGTCCAGCAGGTCGTCGGCATCAATATCCAGGCTGTCACCGAGCGCAATAAACCATGAGAAGCCCAGCTGACGCTGTTGCGCCCAGTCGAGGATGGTGTTAGAAACGGCGGCTGACTGGGAAATAAAGGCCAGCTTACCTGGCGTTATGGGGACTGGCGAGAAGCTGGCATTCAGCCCCTGCCACGGTGCCAGCAGGCCCAGGCTGTTAGGCCCCAACAGGCGGATTTGCCAGCGGCTGGCGCAGGCCTTCAGCGCTGCCAGTTGGTCGTCAGGCGCTGAGAGAATAATGCAGGCCTTGCATCCGCGCTCCCCCAGCGCCGTAAGCAGCTCAAGATTACGTCTGGCATGGGTGCAGATAATCGCGAGGTCGGGAGACAGCGGCAGGCTGGGAATGTCCGGCCAGGCCAGCACGCCGCATACGGCCTGGTATTTGGGCGTGACGGGAAGAACCGGGCCGCTGAAGCCACCGGCCAGCAGATTCCGCATCATCAGATACCCGGCTCGCTCAGGCCGGGTGGAGGCACCGATTACCGCAATAGATTTCGGTTTCAGCAGGGCTTCTAATCCACGTTGACTCATCTCCGCTCCCTTCGAATATCACCCGGTCATGCTGGCGGGTAAAGTAGTTTGAGTCTACTCCGGGTCTGCCGGAGATGCTGGCCGGGCTGTCAGTTACTTGATCACTGACAGAATTTCATCATCACTTTCAGCCATCTGCTGCGGATGATGGGGTTTTCCTGCGAGATAGCGCTGACGAAAGAGATCAAAATGGCGGAACAGGGCTTCACCGGCCGCGACATCGCCGGCCTGCAGCAGCAGCTCGGCGGCGACCTCGGCCGTGCAGTGCTGACCTTCGGCGTGCGCCACGCGTAACTGATAATTGGAGGGGCGGGTCAGGTTCAGTGACATCACGGGCAGGTTATCCAGCCAGGGACTTTTACGGAACATTTTGCGGGCTTCAGTCCAGGTGCCGTCCAGCATGATAAACAGCGGAGGCTTGCCGTTGACGGGGGGCGAATTCAGTACCGGCCTGCCGGCATCGGCATAGGATGCCGGGAACACCACCACCGGCTGATAATGCGGATTGCGGACTGCCTCCAGCAGAGCTGGATCGGGCTCGGTGCGTGACCAGCCAAACGCCAGCGTATCTGGCAGAATATCGGCAATCAGTCTGCCGGTATTGCTGGGTTTCATCGGTTCGCTGTCAAACATCACCAGGCAAAAACGGCTGCGGGCTGCCTGGGGAGCAAGGGTGTCGCACAGGCAGTTTTTTTGCGGCAACAGGCAACGCTGGCAGCGCGTAATGCGGTTACCACGGGCAAGAAAAGGGCGAGTGGCACGGGCCAGACGTGCGGCACGTAGCAACAGAACAGCGTTATCGTTCATCAGCAGTCATCAACAGAAAAACGCTATTCTAACGGATTAACGCCGGGCATGCCCGGCGTGATGCTTACAGATTTTCGTCCAGCCAGGCTTCAAACGGTGCTTTCGGCATCGCGCCGTTCAGCATGTCGGCCATCTCGCCCTGCTTAAAGATCATAATGGTCGGAATACTGCGGATACGGAAGCGGGCGCTCAGCTCCGGTTCAGCTTCGGTATTAACTTTCAGGAAGCGGATGCTGCCGTTACGCTCCTGTGCCACCGACTCATACACCGGGGCGAAGTTAACGCAGGGGCCACACCACGGCGCCCAGAAGTCGATCACGACCGGCAGATCGTCCTGCAGATATTTATCCAGCGTCGCCGCTGTCGCATTGACCACATGGCCATCAAACAGCTCGTGACCGCAACGGCCGCATTTTGCGCCGTCAGTCAGCCGCTCGGCAGGCACGCGGTTGGTTGCCTGGCAGGATGCACAAACCGTATTCATTATTCACCTCAGTTCAGGAGTAAGTGATTACTTACTGCAATTCTCAGTAAATCAGCCCACATTATGCGGGCGGGGAATGAGGCTAACAACGCGATTTGTTCAATGGGTATAATAGGTAATGTCTCATAACGATGTTGCGGATAAACGGCTACGGGCTTTTATTGGAAGTTGATAGCTAAGTGCTGCCACATCAGGTAATCTGCGCGCTTCGCGCTCAGGCCAGGTGGAGGAAAAATGAACGACGAATTTAAAGGTAAGAGCGGCAAGGTCAAAGTGATGTATGTCCGCGGTGATGACGAGAGCAGCAACAAGGGCGGGAATCCCCGTACCGGTAAAGGTGCTCCACGTCCACAGGACGGCGTACGCCGTCCATCACGTAATGCAGACAGCAAGCCACGTGGCGGGCGCGATCGCGACGAAGGGCATTCTGACTCTCCGTGGCGTACCGTTTCCCGTGCGCCGAATGCGGCCCCCGCAGCTGACGATAAGCCGGATCACGGTGGCATCAGCGGTAAAAGCTACATCGATCCAGAGCAGATACGCCGCCAGCGTATGGAAGAGACGCGTGTGTATGGCGAAAACGCCTGCCAGGCACTGTTCCAGAGCCGCCCGGAAAGTATCGTACGTGCCTGGTTTATCCAGAGCGTCACGCCTCGTTTCCGCGAAGCTCTGAAATATATGGCAGCTAACCGTAAGGCTTACCACACCGTGGATGAAGCCGAGCTGCAGAAAGCCTCAGGAACGGAACACCACGGTGGTGTCTGCTTCCTGATCAAAAAGCGTGTCGGAATGCCAGTAAGCCAGTGGCTGTCAACGGCGGGTGAAAAAGACTGCGTGCTGGCGCTGGAAGACATCGGCAACCCGCACAACCTGGGCGGTATCATGCGCAGCTGTGCGCACTTCGGTGTGCAGGGATTGCTGGTGGATGATGCCTCCATGCTGGAGTCGGGCGCCGCTGTGCGTACCGCAGAAGGCGGTGCTGAACACGTTCAGGCGATTAGCGGTGAAAATTTTGCTGCCGGTCTGAGCGCGTTCCGTAAGGCGGGTTACACCATTGTGACTACGTCCAGCCATAAAGGGGTTCCACTGTCTCGTGCAGAACTGCCGGCTAAAATGGTGCTGGTACTGGGGCAGGAGCGTGATGGTCTGTCAGACAGCACCTTCGATCAGGGCGACCTGAGCGTCTCAATTGGTGGTACGGGGAAAGTGGAAAGCCTTAACGTTTCCGTGGCAACCGGTGTACTGCTGGCCGAATGGTGGCGTCAAAACGCCTGACAGGGCACTGAATAAAAAGGGCGACCGCTGGGGTCGCCCTTTTTTTATACCTGCTATTTAATGGGCACCGCCGCCGCCGCCGCCCGCACCAAACGGTGGCCGGGCAAACCACACCAGAACCAGCAGCAACAGGAATACGCCAGCCGAGGCCCAGAAGATCTCATTGGCTGAGATAATCAGCCCCTGATTGGTGATCTGCTGCGCCAGGTATGCCGAGGCCTGATCGTGAGTCATCCCCATCTGTTCCAGCTTCGCATACATCTGTTGCGAATTGGTGCTGTAGGGCGTTACGGACTCCGTCAGATGGGCGTGATGCAGCGACTCGCGATCGCTCCACATGGTGGTGGTGATCGAGGTACCAATCGAACCCGCCAGCGTTCGGGTAAAGTTCGACAGGCTCGATGCCGCCGCCAGGCGTTCCGGTGGCAGCCCTGACAGAGTGATGGTGGTCAGTGGCATAAAGAAGCAGGCCACGGCGAAGCCCTGGATAAACTGCGGCCAGGCTGATGCAGCAAAATCCATCCCCGGTTCAAAGGTATAGGCGCGCCAGTAGAAGCACACTGCATACATAATAAAGCTGAAGGTCACCAGCCGTCGCATATCCAGCTTGTGCGCGAAGCGGCCGATAATTGGCGACAGGATCACCGGGATAATCCCCACCGGCGCAGAGGCCAGCCCCGCCCAGGTGGCGGTGTAACCATACACCTCCTGCAACAGCTGCGGCAGCAGGACAATAGAGCCGAAGTAGAGCATATAGGCGAGGCTGATCGACAGGCAACCGATGGTGAAATTACGCGATTTAAACAGCGACAAATCCACGATCGGGTGATCGTCGGTTAACTCCCACACCAGTAGCACCACCAGGGCTACGACGGCTATCACCGTTAATGTAATGATTTCATTGGAGCTGAACCAGTCGAGCTCTTTCCCGCGATCCAGCATGACCTGAAGGCAGCCAATGCCGACGACCAGCAGGACCAGGCCCACGGTGTCGATGGGGCGGATGACGGTTTCGGTTTCGCGGTTGCGCAGTGTCTGCAGGGCCAGGATTACCACCACCACGCCGATGGGCACGTTGATGAAGAAGATCCATCCCCAGTGATAATTATCGCTAATCCAGCCGCCGAGGATCGGGCCGCAGATCGGTGCGACGATCACCGTCATTGCCCACAGGGAAAGCGCCACGCTGCGCTTAGCCGGGGGATAGTTATTTAACAGCAGGCTCTGTGACAGCGGGATCAGCGGACCAGCGACGATCCCCTGGATCACGCGGAAGAAGATCAGCATGGTCAGGCTTTCGGACATGCCGCACAGCCATGAGGCGGCGGCAAACGCCACCGTCGACCACATAAACAGCTTCACTTCCCCAAAACGCTTGGCCAGCCAGCCGGTGATCGGGATCGAAATGGCGTTTGCCACGCCAAATGAGGTGATCACCCATGTGCCCTGAGAGTTAGAGGCCCCCAGGTTGCCGGCAATGGTCGGTATTGCCACGTTAGCAATCGTGGAATCCAGCACCTGCATAAAAGTAGCCAGCGACAGCGCAATGGTCATCAGAACCAGCTGCGTGCCTTCAAGCGGTTTACGTGCCATAACAGTCTCCCGCCGTGTTAACCGGCATTGGCACGGATGATTTCGGCAATCAGCTGGTTCGCTGGTGTCAGATCCCGGGCCAGTGCATCACTCTCATAGGCTGGTTTGCTGCGCACGCTGGTGGCCAGCACGGCCCCTTCGCTGTTGCTGGTATCCACTTTTACCAGCGTCGACAGGCCGATGCGCAGCGGGTGTTTTGCCACTTCCTGCGGGTCGAGCTCAATACGCACCGGCAGGCGCTGAACGACTTTGATCCAGTTCCCGGTGGCATTTTGCGCCGGTAGCAGAGAGAAGACGCTGCCCGTACCCATATCAAGGCCGACGACTTTGCCGTGGTACACCACATCATCCCCGTAGATATCACTGACTACGGTAGCCGGCTGACCAATACGCACGCCAGCCAGCTGAGTCTCTTTGAAGTTGGCATCCACCCAGAGATTCGTTGCCGGCACGATCGCCAGCAGCGGCGTAGTGGTGCCAATCTGTGAGCCAACCTGAACGCTGCGGCGTGAGACGTAGCCATCGATCGGACTGATGACCTCGGTGCGCTGTAATGCCAGCCAGGCATCACGCAGAGCGGCGGCATTCTGTTTCACGGCGGGCTGGTTTTCCAGCGAGGTATCCAGAATCATCGCCTGGTTGGCATTGTACTGCTGAGTTGCCACATCAAGCTGTGCTTTGGCAGTAGCCACCGCATCACGGGCATGTTGCAGATCTTCTCTACCAATCAGGTTTGACGCGCCCAGCGGTTCGCGACGGCGCAAATCTGCCTGCGCCTGTTCAAGTGCCGTCTTTTGCAGCGCGATAGTTGCCTGATACTGTTTACCGTTAATAATCAGCTGGTGCGTCTGACGTACGCTGGTGGCCAGGGCCGTCTGCGCTTTTTCAAACGCCTGTTCGGCATCGGTGCGATCCAGCGTGACCAGTACGTCGCCTTTTTTCACGAAGTCCGTATCGTCGAACCAGACTTTATTCACACTCCCGGCGACCTGAGCCATGACCTGCGCCTGGTTTCCGGCAACGTAAGCATCATCCGTTTCCTGAAAGTGGCGTAAAACCAGGAACCAGTAAGCCGCCCAGCCCACACCAATAATAACGAACACGATAGCCAGAAAAATCAGAGCTTTTTTGCGCGTCTTTTTCTTGTTTTTTGGCTGCTGCGGGTCTTGTGTTACCGCGCTTTCACTCATGACTTTCTCCTGATCTTCTTGCCAACGGGCCCGCTGTCCTCCCTGAATGGCGGACGCCCGAGTCTAAAATGCCAGCGTTATTAGCGCTGGCATGAATGTATTTCCAGGGGCTTAAAGTAGCGATTTCCAGTTAACGGTGTGTCGCACAATATGCTATTAGTGGAACAACTATCTGGAAAGAGACGCAACGACCTCTTCTTCGTCCATTTTATCGAGGCGAGTCAGAAGCTTACGGGTGATACCTTCCAGCTGTGATTTTTCTGAGCTACTCAGCGCAGACCACAACAGCTGCAGACACTGATGCTGAGGGGGGAGAAGCTGGCGCAGAAATTCATGCCCTTTAGGGGTTAAATGTAAATGCAGACAGCGGCGGTCGTTATCGCTCTCACGGCGTTCAATCCAGCCACGTTTTTCCAGCTCATCGGCTATACGCGTCGCATTCGTTCGCGAGGATCCCAGGGCGGCGCTCAGTTCTGATGGCTGAATGCTGTGATTTTCCTGCGCATCCAGCGTGATCAGTGCCATAAACAGCGTTTCGTTAATCCCCTGCGCCTTCAGCATTTTATTGCGGTTATCCAGCAACTTACTTTGCATATGCATACAAAGGCGGGTCAGCATGATCTCCTGTAAAGGGAAATCCTTCTGGCGATTAGCACGAAAATTCAGCATCTGTTCAATGGGCGAAAACGAACTTTCCATTATAAAGGAACCTCACTAGTTGCAACTGGTATAATAACGGTAATGACTATTAAAGTGAAAGCACTTCTTACAGCCGGTGAATTTTTCACGATGCTGTAGCCATCATTAGTAGTTTCCGGATCATTCCATAACCCAGCGCGCTCAACAGCACCGTCAACACGGGCTGTGCGTCAATTCGAAGAGAAAAGAGGCCTGAAGCAGACAGGGCTTCGGACGGGTTCAAACCGGACGGGCTGGCATTGACCCTGCTCAGGCAGCCGGTAACGTCAGGCTGGGTGGCAGGCGGACTTTGATGCCAGCGGAGACAGGCCAGATTGTTATGCTCAACCATGAGCGGGTGCGACTCTGCTGTTACTGTATAATTTCATCTGAAAACATAACCAACCTGAATAAATTGCGCCTAACCTTACCAGAGTACGAAATGTCTTAACAGGCGACTGTCGCTGAAAAAACTTCATTTTTAATGCGAAAAATCAATGCGCCCTGGCCTCATGATGCTGACTTCGCCACCAGCTGAATAGATTAACGACGGTTAACAGATAACCGGCGGCACAGACGCCATACCAGCCTGCTGCCTGATAGGCTGAGGCAGAGAGCAGTGAGCCCAACGCGCCACCAATAAAGTAACTGGTCATATAACCGGAGGTCAGACGGTTACGCGCTTCCGGCATATGACGGTAAATGACGCTTTGATTAGTAATATGCACCCCCTGTACGGCGAGGTCGAGTAGGATAATCCCGATAATCAGCGCCACCAGAGAGTGGGCCCCGAGCGCGGTCATTCCCCATGACGCCAGCAGAATAAGCAGCCCGATGCTGGTCGTCAGACGGGCCTTTCCTTTATCAGCCAGCGCCCCGGCCTGGCGGGCCGCGAGTGCCCCGGCAGCACCAACCAGACCGAGCAGGCCGATTTCGCCCTCTGAATAGTTCCACTCTGGCGATGACAGTAAAAACGCCATAGAGGTCCAGAGTACGCTGAAGTTAGCAAAGATCAGGCTGCCGGTAATGGCCCTCGTGCGCAGAACAGGGTGCCGGGCATAGAGGCTGAAGACAGACCCCAGCAACTGACCATAATTTAGCGGCACCGACTGTTTTAAACGTGGCAGCCAGCGCCAGAGAGCAAGGGCCATCAGCACCATCATCACGCTGGCGACCCAGTACACCGTCCGCCAGCCGCCAAGCTGTGCCAGGCCACCCGCCACGGTACGTGCCAGCAGGATCCCCAGCAGCAGGCCGCTCATGACCGTCCCCACCACTTTGCCGCGCTTCTCCGGAGCCGCAAGCGTGGCGGCCAGCGGGACAAGGATCTGTGCCACGACGGAGAATAATCCGGTCAGCACGGTGCCCAGCAGCAGTAATGGCAGCGATGACGAAAGCGCGATAATGACCATACCGCCCGCAGCCAGCAGGCTCATTGATACGATCAGCCCCCGCCGCTCCAGCATATCGCCCAGCGGAACCAGCAGAAGTAGCCCGGCCGCATAGCCCAGCTGTGCCGTGGTGACGATAAACCCGGCCTGATGAAATGACAGCGAAAAGGTGTGTGCAATGGTCGCCAGCAGGGGCTGAACATAATAGTTACAGGCCACGGAGAGACCGGTGGCGATTGACATCAGGGCGACGAGGGCAGGGTTCAGACCAGGATGGGGGGATTTCATAACAACCCATATGAGTGTGAGAATTGTCTTATTGGCTAATAATAACCCAAATAACTATTTCACTCACATGATTATTGACAGGACAAACCAGTTCAGCACCGGGCTACGCTGTGCTGCCTGATAAGAAAAGGGCCGACCAGAAAAGAAGGCCGACCCTGCACGCGTCTTAGCGCGACGAAAACAGCGGGGGCCACCGTGGTAACGGCTGCCCCGGGCGGGGAATTACTGACCCGCCGCCAGCGCGTCTTTCACCCAGCCGTCAAACTGTGCCTGGTGCGCTTTGATCCAGCCGTCAACGTGAGCATTGATATCCGCTTCGGAAGACTGACCCTGATGCATACGTGAGTTCTGGGCATTGATGTCCGTGATCGGCAGCTTCATTTCAGAGAACAGCTTGGCCGCCGCCGGATTTTTCTCCGCCCAGGCTTTATTGGCGACAATGTGCATGGTGTTGACCGGGAAGCCATAATTAGCGCCGTTTGGCAGCTTGGTATCCACGTCTTTCTGCTCGCCAGGCATCGACGAGAACGGCACCTGCAGCCAGACCACGTCGCGTCCCGGCACCATCACATCACTCACCCAGTAAGGCGTCCAGGTATAGTAGAGCACTGGCTTACCTTCTTTGAAGCGGGTAATGGTATCTGCAATCATCGCGGAGTAATTCCCCTGATTGTGCTCTACGCTTTTGCTCAAATCGAAGGCATTAATCTGGTGGTTAATCACGGCTTCACAGCCCCAGCCTGGGGTACAGCCTGTCAGGTCTGCTTTACCGTCACTATTGGTATCAAAGAGCTTCGCCAGCTTGGGATCTTTCAATTGCTCAATATTGGTGATGTGGTATTTCTCAGCGGTTTTTTTATCGATCAGATAACCCTGTGCGGCGCCCTGCACATACGTCCCCTGACGATAGAGTTTGGCATCGCCGCCGGAGGCTTTGTACATATCATCATGCAGTGGCTGCCAGTTCACCGCGGTGAAGGTGGCATCACCCGACGCCAGGGAGGTGTAACCCACGTTGTAGTCAACTTCGCTGGGTGCCTCGACGGTATATCCCAGTTTTTCCAGCGCGCGGCTGACCAGCAGTGTCTGGAAAGTTTCTTCTGTAATGGTGCTTTGTACTGGCTTCACCGTAATGCCTTTACCCGGCAGATCGGCGGCGGAAACCTGAGCAGCGGCCAGCGTAGTGAACGCGGCGGCCAGCAGTGTCATTTTTCTCATAGTCATAAGTACCTTCTTATTATTCAGTTTTACAGAATGGGCGGGTGAGCAGACCCAGAGGGCCGCTGGCGTACCAGCGACGGTTGCCACGGCTTCGGCTGTCGCGTCCCAGCGACTGCGTCAGGCGGTCAAGAATAATGGCCAGAATGACAATGCCGACACCCCCCACAGTAGCCAGGCCCATATCCAGGCGGCCGATGCCGCGCAGCACCATCTGACCCAGACCGCCAACGGCGATCATCGAGGCGATAACCACCATCGACAGCGCCAGCATCAGCGTCTGATTGACCCCGGCCATAATGGTCGGCATCGCCAGTGGAAGCTGCACTTTGAACAGCATCTGGCGCGGGCTGGCACCAAAAGATTCTGCGGCTTCGATCAGGTCAGCAGGGACCTGTTTAATCCCGAGGATAGTCAGGCGGACAATCGGCGGCAGGGCAAAGATAATCGTCACCACCACGCCCGGGACGTTACCGATACCGAACAGCATGACGATAGGTACCAGATAAACGAAGGCGGGTGTTGTCTGCATGGCATCCAGCAGGGGGCGGATAATTTTGGCTGCCCTCTGACTTCGGGCCAGCCAGATCCCCATCGGCAGACCAATAATGATGCAGAACAGCAGGGCGGTCAGCACCAGCGCCAGCGTCACCATGGCCTGTGACCAGGCCCCTATCGCGCCAATGGCCACCAGAGACACCAGAGTGGCCACCCCCATGCCGAAGCTGGAAAGCTGCCAGGCGATCAGTGCAAACACGATAATCGCCACCGGCGCAGGCATACCCAGCAGCAGATTCTGGAAGGCGCTGAGGATATAGTCCACCGGCAGACGAATGCCCTGGAACAGCGGACGGAAGTGCGTCACCACCCAATCGATGGCCGTGGTCACCCAACTGTCGAGCGGGATCAGCGTTTTGTGAAAGGGATCGAGGAGGTTAAAATGCTCTGCCTGGGGAGCGGGAGCACTGTTCAGCCAGTCACTGCCAGCGGCGGCATCATGGCCGCCGGCCGGGGCGGCACCCCAGGCATCACCACCGCCACTGGCCGCCGCATCGTGAGCAGGCTGGCTGGTGGTGGTGGCATCTGTGGGATTACCCCAGGGATCGCTGCTGCTGGCTGCGGCCTGTCCGTTCTCTGCCGGTGCGGCGTTTTGTGTGGTGCTGGTATCCCACGGGTTACTGGTTTGTTCACTCATGGCTGGCCTCCATCACGGTCTAATGCCTGCAACAACATACCTTTGGAAATAATGCCGACGTACTGACCTTCTTCACCGACAATCGGTACCGCACAGGGCGCCTGCGCTACATGAGAGAGCAGATCGCTTAATGAGGTTTCGGCGGGCATGGCGGCCGGACTTTCCAGCAGCGCATGATCCAGGCCTTCACCGGCGGCCAGGGCGGCTTTCAGTGAGTCGATGGAAACCGTGCCGACGAAGCGCTGTTTTTCCAGCACATAACCGTATTCGCGGTCGTTATCCTGCAGCAGCTTGATAGCCGAACGTGGGCCAAAGCCGGGGGCCTTACGGATCAATGCGGCTGCGCTACGGCGGGCAATATCTTTCGCACTGAAGACGTGGCTGATATCCACGCCACGGAAGAAGGTTCGCACGTAATCGTTGGCCGGGTTATTGAGGATTTCATCCGGCGTACCGACCTGGATCACCTCTCCGCCCTGCATAATGGCAATGCGATCACCGATACGCATGGCTTCATCAAGATCATGGGAAATAAAGACGATGGTGCGCTGGTGGCGGGACTGCAATTTCACCAGTTCATCCTGCATTTCGGTACGGATTAACGGATCGAGCGCGGAGAAAGCCTCATCCATTAATAATATATCGGGATTAATGGCCAGCGCGCGGGCTAATCCGACGCGCTGACGCATCCCACCGGAGAGTTCATCAGGATAGGCATGAGCATAATTATCCAGACCGACCTGACGCAGCGCATCCAGGGCTTTTTCCTGTCGCTCCTGCAGAGGGATTCCGGCTAATTCCATACCAAAGGCCGCATTATTTAATACCGTCATGTGCGGCATTAATGCGAAGGACTGAAATACCATGCTGATCTTATTTCTTCGGACCTGTCGTAATGCGCTGTCGGATATTTTGGCAATATCCTCACCGTCAATAATGACCTGACCGCGGGTGGGTTCAATCAGACGATTGAGAAGGCGAACCATAGTGGATTTTCCGGAACCGGATAACCCCATGATGACAAAAATCTCGCCTTCTTCAATGGCCAGACTGGCGTCTTTCACGCCAAGAGAGAGTCCGGTTTTTTCCAGAAGTGCTTCTTTGCTGATCCCTTTTTCGATGTACTTAAATGCGCGCTCGGGGTTTTCCCCAAAAACTTTATATAAATTCTTAACTTCAAGTTTAATAGCCATGCATTAATTAATTTCCTGGTGATTGGTTAGTTTTATCTATTTTACTCTTCTGTGTAGTTAAATATTAACGGCCTATACCGTAGCATACTGAGAATCTGAGACAACCCTAAATAGCCCGAGTGAATATGATGGATGAGATGCCAGTCCCGGCTAATGCCAGAGCAGATAAGGGATGAGAGCCAATGAGGGGAGTCTGAAAAAAATGAATATCTCGCTAAGAATCATCCCCTGTATCGCCAAATTAGCCTGCTGCGGACGGGGGAGTAACGGTGAAATATCGTCAGGAAACTGCCATATTTATGTCATCTAAAAAGAAGTGAGAGGCTGAAAACTAATAATTAATTAAAGCGGTAATCAAAGAAAGAGGGCTGCCATTGGCAGCCATCGTTGAAAAGATTAAAAGTCCCAGTCTGCGTCCTCGGTGTCAACGGCTTTCCCCATCACATACGAGGAACCGGAGCCAGAGAAGAAATCGTGGTTCTCATCGGCGTTGGGTGACAGCGCAGAGAGGATAGCGGGATTAACATCGGTCATCTCAGCCGGGAAGAGCGCCTCATAGCCGAGATTCATCAGCGCCTTATTCGCGTTGTAATGCAGGAATTTTTTGACATCCTCCTGCCAGCCCACGCCCTGGTACAGATCATCGGTATACGCCAGTTCATTCTCATACAGCGCCAGCAGCAGCTCAACGGCAAACTGTTGCAGCTCCTCTT
The DNA here is from genome assembly GCF_019844095.1 of Erwinia persicina. Classification (NCBI taxonomy): domain Bacteria; kingdom Pseudomonadati; phylum Pseudomonadota; class Gammaproteobacteria; order Enterobacterales; family Erwiniaceae; genus Erwinia; species Erwinia persicina. Next base: position 1,083,967 of record NZ_CP082141.1, read on the forward strand.
TCCGGGCCGGGCTTTGCGTCTCCAGGGCTTTCTGATATTTGTAGCCAATATAATACCCATGCACGGCTTCATCTTTGATAATCAGACGAATGAGATCGGCCGTGTTGGTCAGCTTGCCCCGACTTGACCAGTACATGGGCAGATAGAACCCGGAATAAAACAGGAAGGATTCAAGGAAGACGCTGGCAATCTTTTTCTTTAGGGGATCGTTCTCATAATAGTGCTGAAGAATAATCTCCGCCTTACGTTGCAAAGGGGCATTTTCTTCGCTCCAGGCGTAGGCCGCATCCACATCGCTGGTGTGGCAGAGCGTGGAGAAGATGGAACTGTAGGAGCGGGCATGAACCGCCTCCATAAAGCTGATATTCGACATGACGGCTTCTTCGTGCGGTGTCAGCGCATCCGCCATCAGCGCCGGTGCGCCGAGGGTGTTCTGAATGGTATCCAGCAGGGTCAGGCCGGTGAACACGCGAATCGTCAGCTGCTGCTCATCGTGAGTCAGTGAGTTCCACGCCGGTATGTCGTTGGAAAGCGGCACTTTTTCCGGCAGCCAGAAGTTGCTGGTCAGGCGGTTCCAGACCTCCAGATCTTTGTCGTCTTCGATTTTGTTCCAGTTAATGGCGTGAACTTTTTTTAATTTCATAGGGGTGTCTTATTTGCGGGCCGGCAATGCCAGCCCGTGATAGAAAAGGGGACTACAGCGAGCAGGATACGCAGCCTTCCACTTCCGTGCCCTGCAGCGCCATCTGGCGCAGACGAATGTAGTACAGCGTTTTGATGCCTTTCTTCCAGGCGTAGATCTGCGCTTTATTGATATCGCGCGTGGTGGCGGTATCGCGGAAGAACAGCGTCAGGGAAAGCCCCTGATCAACATGGCGGGTGGCTTCGGCGTAAGTGTCGATGATCGCTTCCGGGCCAATATCGTACGCATCCCGATAGAACGCCTGATTATCATTATTCATAAACGGTGCCGGGTAATAGACGCGGCCGGTTTTGCCTTCTTTACGGATCTCGATGCGCGACACAATCGGATGAATACTCGAAGTGGCGTGGTTGATATAGGAGATCGACCCCGTTGGCGGTATCGCCTGTAAATTCTGGTTGTACAACCCGTGCTGCATCACGGCGTCTTTCAGTGCCTGCCACTCTGACTGTGTCGGCACCGCAATCCCGGCGCTGGCGAACAGTGCGGCAACCTTCGGCGTGCGCGGCTGCCAGTGCTGCTCAACATACTGGTTAAAATATTCGCCAGTGGCATAGCGTGAATTTTCAAAGCCGCTGAAGCGGGTGCCACGTTCGCGAGCCAGCAGGTTTGAAGTGCGCAGGGCGTGGTAGGTCACTGTGTAGAAATAGATGTTGGTGAAGTCCAGCCCTTCTTCGGACCCGTACTGAATACGTTCACGCGCCAGGTAGCCGTGCAGATTCATCTGCCCCAGGCCGATAGCGTGCGACTGCGCATTACCCTGTTCGATAGACGGCACCGAGTGGATGTGGCTCTGGTCAGACACCGCCGTCAGGCCGCGCACCGCAATCTCAATGGTGTGGGCGAAGTCCGCCGAATCCATTGCATGGGCAATATTCAGTGAACCCAGATTGCAGGAGATATCCTTGCCGATACGCTTATAGCTGAGATCGTCGTGGTATTCGGTCGGGGTGTTCACTTGCAGGATCTCAGAACACAGGTTGCTCATATTAATGCGGCCGTGAATCGGATTGGCGCGATTCACGGTATCTTCAAACATGATGTACGGGTAGCCGGACTCAAACTGAATTTCGGCCAGCGTCTGGAAGAACTCGCGTGGGTTAATAAAGGTGCGGCGGATACGCTCATCGGCCAGCATCTCCTCATACTTCTCGCTGATGCTGATATCGGCAAACGGCAGGCCATAAAGGCGCTCGACATCATACGGTGAGAACAGCGCCATCGGCTGATTGTCTTTAGCCAGCTGGAACGTCACATCGGGGATCACCACGCCAAGAGAGAGCGTCTTGATACGAATTTTTTCGTCGGCGTTTTCGCGTTTGGTATCGAGGAATCGCAAAATATCCGGGTGGTGTGCATTCAGATAGACCGCTCCAGCCCCCTGACGTGCGCCAAGTTGGTTAGCGTAAGAGAAGGCATCTTCCAGCATCTTCATCACCGGGATAACGCCAGAAGACTGATTTTCAATGCGCTTGATCGGCGCGCCCGACTCCCGCAGGTTGGAAAGCAGGAACGCCACGCCGCCGCCACGTTTGGACAGTTGCAGCGCCGAATTCACCGCGCGGCCAATCGACTCCATATTGTCTTCAATGCGCAGCAGGAAGCACGAAACCAGCTCACCGCGCTGCTGTTTACCGCAGTTGAGGAAGGTGGGGGTGGCCGGCTGGAAACGACCGGCGAGGATCTCATCGGTCAACGCAAGTGCCAGTGCCTGGTCCCCTTTTGCCAGTGTCAGGGCGACCATACAGACACGTTCAGTGAAGCCTTCCAGATAGCGTTTACCGTCGAAAGTTTTCAGCGTATAGCTGGTGTAAAATTTCCAGGCACCCAGGAACGTCTGGAAGCGGAAGCGTCGTTCATAAGCCTGTTGGAACAGCGAACAGACAAACTCAAACGGGTAGGCATTCAGGACGTCAGCTTCGTAATAGCCTTCAGACACCATGTATTGCAGACGTTCAGCAATGGAGTTGAACTGAACGCTGTTAGGGATCACGTGCTGGATAAAATACTGGCGCGTGGCCTCACGGTCTTTTTCAAACTGAATATGACCGTCGGCATCGTAAAGATTCAGCATCGCGTTAAGCGCATGATAATCCGGTACTGTCGCCGTGGCCTCTATGAGTGTGCTGTCTGTTGCTGCCAAAATTGGGTTACTCCCTTGTAGACGTTAGCGAGATCGTCAGAGGTCCCCATCAGCTCGAAGCGATAGAGGTAAGGCACCTGACATTTACGCGCGATAATGTCGCCAGCCAGGCAGTAAGCCTCGCCAAAATTGCGGTTGCCGGCGGCGATGACGCCGCGGATCAACTGACGATTATGGGTATCGTTTAAAAACTGGATAACCTGTCTGGGGACGGCACCCTGTGCCGTTCCCCCTCCATAGCTGGGCACCACCAGAATATAGGGCTGATCAACCTGCAGACGCTGCGCACAGTCCACGGGGATGCGCACAGCGGGCAGGTTCAGACGGGTGATGAAACGATGGGTATTCTCAGACAGGCTGGAAAAGTACACCAGCGTGGTCATGACGTTACCCCTGTGCTGCGACCTGATGGCTCAGCGCCATAATTTTGTCCGGGCGAAAGCCACTCCAGTGATCCTGCTCGGCCATCACCACGGGAACCTGGCGATAGCCGAGAGATTTCAGCGTCTCAACGTGTGCCGGTTCGTTGTCCAGATTGATCAGTTGATAATCAATGCCTTTTTTATCCATGGCATTTTTCGTTGCATTGCACTGGACACAGTTATCTTTAGTGTAAATAATAATGCGCATGATTCGTATTCACCTTATGGGCCGGTTATACCACGTTTCTGGCGCTGATAGACTGCCCGGTGAGCGCCGCCACTGCCACACCATGTTGTGTGGTTCTGATGGTTTGAATACTAGATATAGTGCGTTAAGAATGCAACCACACAACATATAGGTTTTTCGTATTTATTTACTCAGCTCACACACAAGCCTTGCGCCACAAGGCGTCAACCGGTTTAAAAAAATTTATGCCAAAAAAAAGCCCGCGGATTTCGCCACGGGCTTTCTGATAATGCCTGTTTTTTGTACTATCTGCCGGCCGTGCTGGTCGCAATCAGCGCGCCGACAATAATACCCAGCGCGGCGCCGATGCCCACCCCGTGCCAGGGTTTTTCGCGCACATAGTCATCCACGTGACCGCCAGCATCTCTGGCTGCCTGGGTGACGCGGTTCCGGCCGTGAAGTTTAGCCCGGGTTTCTTTCAGCAGGGATTCGGCCCGTAACCGTGCATGGTCTGCTTCTTCTTTTGATTTGCTGCCCCAGGACTTCAACAGATCGTCCAGGCTGTCGGCCAGCAGAGAAACATCCTGATTCAGGTCGATTTCGTCATTTTTTGGTGTCCGGTTGAACATTTTTTGCTCCCTCAGTCTGAAATAGTACTATTAAGTATAGAACAGGCTCACAAAACGCCATGCTGTCCGTGGCGTTTATGGACTAATCCGAAAGCCCTGACTGCGCCGCCTGTTGTAAGGTTGCGGGGTTAGCAGACTGAGAGGAGCAAGCATGTATTTACGACCTGATGAGGTAGCTCGCGTACTGGAAAAAGCGGGATTTGAAATGGATGCGGTCACCGCAAAAACCTACGGCTACCGCCGCGGAGACGACTATGTTTATGTCAACCGTGAAGCGCGTCTGGGTCGAACTGCGCTGGTGATCCACCCCACGCTGAAAGAGCGAAGTCAGGCGATTACCGCAGCATCCTCGGATGTGAAAACCTGCGATCACTATGTGCGCTTCCCGATGTATCTGGCGGGAGAAAACAACGATCATTACGGGATCCCCCACGGTTTCAGTTCGCGCATGGCGCTGGAACGCTATCTGGAAAGGATGTTTGGCTAATTTTTCAACGCGTTGCATTCACCGGGCTGAATCGGTATAACGCGGGCAACTGGCCATAAAGGCGTCCCTACGGATTGACAGCATCATGCAACAGCAACAGCAGGCCCCCAGGCAGTTCAAACGCAGTATGAAAGCACGCCATCTGGTGATGCTTTCTCTCGGTGGCGTGATTGGCACCGGACTCTTTTTTAATACCGGTTATATCATCTCCACAACAGGTGCCGCTGGCACGCTGCTGGCCTATCTGATCGGAGCGCTGGTGGTCTGGCTGGTGATGCTCAGCCTGGGGGAGCTTTCCGTGGCGATGCCTGAAACCGGTGCTTTCCACGTCTATGCGACGCGCTACCTCAGCCCGGCCACGGGCTACACCGTTGCCTGGCTGTACTGGCTGACGTGGACGGTGGCACTGGGCTCCAGCCTGACCGCCGCCGGTTTCTGCATGCAGTACTGGTTCCCCCATTCTCCGGTCTGGCTGTGGTGTCTGCTGTTCTGTGTGTTGATATTTTTGCTGAATATCATCTCCTCGCGCTTCTTTGCAGAAGCCGAGTTCTGGTTCTCTGTCGTCAAAGTGATCACCATCCTGGCGTTTCTGATGCTGGGTGGGGCGGCAATGTTCGGCTTTATTCCGTTGCGGGACGGCACCCCGGCACCGTTTTTCCATCATCTCACTGCGTCGGGCTGGTTCCCGCACGGCGTGCTGCCGATCCTGATGACCATGGTGGCGGTCAACTTTGCTTTCTCCGGCACGGAGCTGATCGGCATTGCGGCTGGTGAGACGGAAGAGCCGCATAAAGTCCTGCCGCTGGCGATCCGTACCACGGTGGTGCGTCTGATTATTTTCTTTGTGGGGACGGTACTGATCCTCGCCAGTCTGATCCCGATGGATCAGGCCGGGATTGTGAAAAGCCCCTTTGTGATGGTTTTCGAAAAGATCGGCCTGCCGTACGCGGCTGATGTGATTAACTTTGTGATCCTGACGGCGATCCTCTCTGCCGCCAACTCCGGACTCTATGCCTCTGGCCGCATGCTGTGGTCGCTGGCGAATCAGCAGACGCTGCCTGCCTGCTTTTCCCGCCTGACACGGCGCGGTATTCCGCTGGTGGCGCTCTCTGTCAGTATGCTGGGCGGGCTGCTGGCGCTGCTTTCCAGCGTGGTGGCTGCGGATACGGTGTTCGTTGCGCTGTCGGCCATATCCGGGTTTGCCGTGGTGGCGGTGTGGATGAGTATTTGTGCCTCACACTACCGTTTTCGACGCGCGTGGCTGCAGGAAGGGCACCGCGAAAGCGAGCTGAAGTACCGCGCGCCCTGGTTCCCGCTGACGCCTCTGCTGGGCTTCAGCCTGTGCCTGCTGGCGTGTATCGGGCTGGCATTTGACCCCGACCAGCGTATCGCGCTGTGGTGCGGCCTGCCGTTTGTGGCGCTGTGCTATGCGGTACACTGGCTGACGCAGCGACGCCGCAAGCGCCTGCCGGAACCGCGCCCCGTCCCGGGCATCAATGGCTGAATAAACCCCCAATTAGCTGCGCTATTAGCCCGCTAGTTTGCCGAAGGTGGCGCGTAGACTCTTAGCATGATGGATTCAGGCAGGATAAATGATGAAACGGCTGATTGCAGCGCTGGCAGCAGCGTGGATGTTAAGTGGCTGCGCCACGATTGTCGGTAGCGAAACGCAGGACGTCACCTTACAGACGCAGCCTCCGGGGGTGAAGTTTGTCGTGCAGGACGAAACCGGTAAGGCGGTTGCCGAAGGCTATACGCCGAAAACCGTGACACTGATGAAGTCCAACGGTAACTACTTTGGCAAGAAGAAGTACCTGGTTATGCTGGAGCGCCAGGGCTATGTGCCGCAGACACTGCCGCTGAAAGAGAGCGCCAACCTGTGGTATCTGCTGGGAAATATCCCGCTGCTCGGCTTCCCGGGCTGGCTGGTCGTCGACCCGTTCTATGGGGGGATGTATAAGATTGAACCGGAACGCGTCCAGACCATTATGAATCCGGTTGGCGCGCGCGGCGGCTGATTCAACAACGGCAGGTCGGGTCATCCCACCTGCCGTTTTTTTATTTACTGCGCGGTGGTTTTTACCATGCTGTGTGCCGGTTTGAATTTTTCCAGATACTGATGCTGGAAGATGCACATGCGAATGGTGTTACGGTATTCACCGTTGATAAAGAATTCGTGGATCAGCTCACCTTCAATTTCAAAGCCCAGCTTGCGGTAAATATGGATCGCCTTTTCGTTCTCTTTATCGACGATCAGGTAGAGTTTATACAGGTTCAGCACCGAAAAACCGTATTCCATTGCCAGCTTCGCTGCCTTACTGGCCAGGCCTTTGCCCTGATGGCTGGGGGCGATAATAATCTGAAATTCTGCACGACGGTGGATGTGGTTAATTTCTACCAGCTCCACCAGCCCGGCGTTACTCCCATCATGTTCAACGACAAATCGCCGCTCACTCTGGTCATGGATATGCTTGTCATAAAGATCGGACAGCTCAACAAACGCCTCGTAGGGCTCTTCAAACCAGTAGCGCATGACGCTGGCGTTGTTATCCAACTGATGGACAAACCGCAGGTCTTCGCGCTCAAGGGGACGCAGTTTCACGCTGTGATCAACAGACTTAGCCGACATAAAAATTCCTTTTCGGGGATGCAATATTGCCGGGGGAGTATAACGGTTTCTCACGGGTAAAAAAAACGCGCCCGAAGGCGCGTTGCGTGACGTTTTTTACCGGAACAGGAGGTGACCTTCATTTTCAGTCACGCCGGGGTCATCAGAAGTTGTAACCCACCACCAGGTAATAACCGAATCCGTTCGACTTGACGTTGAAATCGCCTTTGCCAAAGTTCAGCTCGGTGCCGTCATTCCACTGACCGCCGTTGTGGAAGTAACGTGCCACAACGGAGTAGTGCCAGTGATCGTAACCCAGCGAGAGAATATGGCTGGAGGCAATTGAGTTGCTGGTACGCGCAGGCGCGGAGTTATCCCCGAGGTCAGAACCCCAGTCAAAGTTGGTAAAGCCGATATAGCTCAGGTTACCGCCCCACAGCTGGGTCAGCGGTACAAAATATTTCACCTTGAAGCGATATCCATCCCACTGATTCTCGTTAGCTGCGCCGTAGTTCGCCCACTGGTATTTTGCGTACACGTTCAGCGACAGGCCGACGTCGGAATGGGTGTCGATATCGGTACCGAGGCCCATGTACCAGGTATTCTGGCGGTTAGCACGGTTATCACCCATATCGTAGATATAGTTGTTGGCGAAGTACCACTCTTTGAACGGGCCAAACGCCAGGCTGGTGCCGGTCAGTTTGTCGATGGAGAAACGCGGTTCGATCTCCATAAAGAACGGGGAACCGTCATCCCATGCGCCGACGTCGTTACCGTTGCCTGCGCCGAAGAATTTAGGCACATCAATATAGCCGTAGAAATCGAACCAGTCCTTTTTCGCAAAGGCTTCGTATTCCAGATAAACATCATTGTTCAGCTGCGGCCCGAAGCGGGTGTGATAGCTGCCGACCACATTGACGCTCTGATGCCACCAGTCAGAAACATACTCCGGACTGCTGGTTTCAGCGAATGAGGAGTGGGTATAAGAGAGCGCTGCCAGCGCGCCAGCCATCATAATTTTATATTTCATTATTATTACCACATGCTCTGAGACCCGGCTCTGTAGCCAGTGCGCTGGTTGGGTCAGGTTATCTACGGCGACAAATGGGTGATTAAGTTTACGAAAAAAGCACCCGCCATCATTGCTGCGGCAGTGTGCCGCTAACAGTGTGTTAGGAAATAGAGATTGCTCACACTTGTCAAATTCTGTTTCATTTCAATTCAGCTAAAGTGTGATTGAAATCACAAAAAATAGTGCAGAGAACGGAACTTAATCAGAAAACGGGTTTTTCAGCCAGTAGAGGGGGAGGTAAACGGTTGCCTGGCGATTCCTCACGTTCAGGGTGAAAACGAGGGGCGCTGGCGGTAAAAAAAAATGGGGCTGTTTTCTACTCAGTCATAAGGATAGCTTATGCATCATGGGGGCGGAAACCGCCTGCGTCCTAGCGACAGGCATCCCCTTTTACGGCCAGATGAGAGCGGTCGGCTTGCTCTGCCTGCTGCGCCAGCAGGGCAAAATCCCCGTACTGGTACATCAGTTGCGGGGTGGGTAAATTCACCATATTCTTCCCGGGCCAGATTTCCAGCCGGGCAAAACCGGAGAGAGGCTGCTGGTGAAAATGGTCAGGCAGCGTTAGCCAGAGTTCAGGAACGCTGTCTGCCGGACGTGTCGGGAGGCGACGGTCGAGGGTGCTGTAGTTACGGCGCAGGACGAGGAATTTATCCGGCAGGCGGCAGCGGCTGTTCCACCAGGTTCCGTCGACCATATCAAAGTGGAAGCGTGTCTCTCTGGGGCTGACCGCCAGCAGCTGCGCCAGTGCCTGAGGGATCATCCGTGCCATTGACGCCTCATACTGCTTCAGCGAGCTCCCTCCACCGTGGGAGAGAAGGTCAGTCGCGATACGCGCGCCCAGCAGATTTGAATAGAGATCTTCTGGCGAAAAAGCCGAGACGCCCTCTGAATAGCCCGGCACAGATTCAAACCCGTACCACTGCGCGACTTCATGCCAGACCGCCAGCTGAAAGGCCAGATGTGCCGCCAGCCGGATGGCCAGATTATAGCGGTCCAGCGCGTCATCGGGCGGAGTATAATGCCCCAGTCGGATAATCCGCTGGCCCAGTTCATCAGGCAGCGTGAGAGTACCCGCCTGACCCAGCTGCGGTAAAATGCGGGTAAACAGCCACAGCGTGTTATCCGCGGTATCACGCACGTGGGCGAGGTCAATAAATCCCCCGCGCCGTGTATAAACAATCCCATCATGTTCGCTGTTCATGCCCGTCAGGGTCATGATGATACTTTCCCAGCTGTCGTTGTAGTGATGCTTACCCGTATTGTCCGGAGCCACCACGTTACCGAACTGGATAAAAGGCACCGGGATGCCTAAAAATTTTGCCTGCACGTCGTAGCCGAAAGCACAACAGGGACGCAGGCCATCGGGGGGCGGCAGTGTGGGAAGGGTAGGCCAGACCTGAGTCGCCAGGGGGGCAGGCTGCTTGAGATCCTCCGGCGTTAAAGCGGGTGCGGCCGGGGCGGGCACCTGACAGGCATTTAACACCAGGATTAACAGCATCCATTTTTTTTTCATCAGAACGCTTCCCCAACCTGGAAATAAAATCCCGTGCTTTTCTCGCCTACGCCGTAGTCAAAGCGCAGATTCATGCTTTTTTTAATCTGAAAACGATAGCCGACGCCGACGCTGGGAAGCCAGTTGCCGTCAGCAACATCGTGGACGTCAGACGACATACTGCCCGCACCAACCCAGGCGACAACGCCATGTCGCCAGCTCAGTTTTTTACGCAGTTCAAGCTGGGTCGTCACGATATTACGATCGCGGTAACGCCCTTCGTAATAACCCCGCAGATGATGGCTGTCCCCTAAAAAGCCGGTCATTGTCCAGGGAACATCCCCTCCGGCGAACCGACCGTACAGCTCCCATGCCAGCAGGGTCGTGGGATCCAACGGGTGATACAGGTCGTATTGCGTATCCCAGACGTCAAAGCGGTTATCACTGCCTAAGGCGGGTGTATATCGGGTATAGCTGATGTTGAGCAACTGCCCCCGCGAGGGATTGATGGTGACATCCCGCGTGTCAAAGCTGAACAACAGGCTGGCCCCGACGTTCATCTCATGTAAGCGAACCGGGTGCTGAAAGAAGCTCCCGGACGCTTTTTTTTCTAACCCGGTTGCCTTCTGGTCGTCGAATGAACCGCCCATCCCGACGTAGGTATTCGCCCCCAGCCGGTAGAGGATTTTAGGCGTCATGGTAACAGAACGGGCATCGTAGGACTGTTTTCCGCGCTGATGTCGTCCGGCCTGGTAACCCACTCCCCAGTAATCCAGAGGGCGATGACTCAATTCCCCGTTGAGAAAAAAACGCCACCGATCCTGGTGAAAAAAAGTGTCGTTATCGTAACCGACACCGAATGCGCCTGTGGAGCTACCGAAGCCCGTCAGGGATAATGACGACAGCGGTGAAGACTGCGGATGATCGTCGGCATGGTAAAACCCGACAGCAGCGACACCGATGCCAATGCCCAGTTCCGGGGTATAAAATGGCCCTGGCACTACACCCCAGTCGATACCTTTTTGCAAATCAGCCTCATGCGTGCTGAACTTGCTCAGGTACCTGTCTACCGAGGGTCTGCTTAACAGCAGATTGCCCTGGGACAGTGACGGAATGAGAAACAGAGTCATGAATAACCCAATGTTAGCCCACATGTTCAGAAACGAAACTCGCCACCGACCATCACGCTGTTACGTTTTTCAAAACCCACCTCTGTAATGACATTGAAATTACGCGTAATTTCGTACTGCCCGCCGACCAGCACGTTCCACGGTGACTGCAAATGCTGCTTAACGCGAAAACGTCCCTGGTCGTCTTTGTTGACGAAGTTCACCAGCTGCACCAGGTTTTGCGGCATGTTCAGATTACCCAGACTGCCTCTGAAGTTCTGAGAGACATCCTGATACATGCTGCCTACCCATACACTGGCGTGTGATACTGGAATGGAAAACCGTTCAAATCCCGGTACGGTGAAGCGATAGCCGACGCGCGGCGTGAAGGTGAAAGCTGACGTACTGCCATCAAGAATGTCGAAGTCTGTGCGGGTATAGTTGAAATCCAGCGTGCCGAACCAGTTGTGATAACCATAGGCCAGTGTTGTCCCGCCACCGTAGGTGGTTCCCTTAAATTTCAGCGTAAAATTGATATTCTTGAGCTGTGGCGGGCAGGCACCCACCGCACAGACGGAGACATCAGAAACCGAGCTCCCTTTTGTATGACCAATAATGCCGTAGACATTCATAAAGGGAAATAACCAGGTGTCCAGCCGGGCATTTTCAGTTTTGGATTTTTCCCGGGTATGGCCAACGTTAATATTAAACAGATCGCTGCCAATCGGAATGGGAGACATGCCGGGAAAAAGTGAAGGGATTTTAAGGTTAGAAAAGTCGATGCTGTTAACCTTAATATTTTGATGCATATTCATGTAATTAAAACCAATCCCATAGGGATCGGGTAAATCATAACCTCGCTTGCGGATCTCTTTGCCAAAAAATGGCAGAGGCCCCGTTGTTTCACCAAAAAGATCGGGTGAGTTTTCTGCTTTTTTCTCATCCAGCGTCATAAGAGGATCTGTATCTCCATGATAATCCAATGAATCAGGGATGACGGCGTTAGGCACTCCCGCGAAGACGGGCACCAATGGTACAGAGCAAAGAAGGAATCCGGCTATTATATTGCTTTTGACTTGTGGCAGTTTCTTCATTTATTACAATCCATGTAGCTGATGAGAAGGGATCGCAGGAGCATAGCGACAGTCTTCCCTTTTTTCATTCCAGAAAATGCGATATGTCAGTCACAGGCACGCTTTTTTATCAATTGTAATTTTTTATGTTTATCAATAATTGGCTGGCCGTTTTATTATCAGGATGGGAGTGACGATTAACTGGTTTAAGTAATGCGGAAAAGAGAATTTATTTACATTTAGCGCTTGCTAAGAAATCTCTAAAAAAAGGAAAGGGAACGACATGAGGGCCGGTAAGAGAACAGAACGCCCTGGCGCAGGACGTTCTGGTGCAGCTTTATCGGGTTAATTCTGCTTCAGCCTGGCGAAGTTCTTCGCGGGCCTCATCCCGTTTTCTCGTTTTTTTATCGATTTTGTCCTGCCGGCCATCGGCTTTGGCTTCTGTCAGCTCCTGCTCACGCTCCTGCACCTTACGCTGTTTTTCTGCCACCTTTGCCTGACGCTCTTTCAGCAGGCTGCTGTCTGTGCAGTGGTCGGTCAGTTCCTTTAGCGCTTTCTTCAGACCCGCCACGCGGTGCGGATGACCCTGCTGTTCCGCGTACTGGATTTCCTGCTGGATATTCTGCTGTTTAGCCGCGCAACCGGTCAGCGTGGTGCTGGCCTGCACGGAAAAAAAACAGCTGGCGATAAGCGTTGAGCTGAGAATGATCAGGTGTTTTTTCATTGTTATCCCTAAGTTTGCGGTGTGGAGCGCGCTATTATACCTGGCGTTCTTAAGAGATCCTTATCACCACACATTGTTTGTGTCATTACTGCCGGGGAGTGGCCGGACGCGGGCATAAAAAAAGCCCACAGGTGACCCCATGGGCTGTCAGCGCTGGCGATATTGGCTGTCAGTCGTCTTCGTCGTCCCGCTCTTTGCTGGCGCGCTGACGGTCATAAAATTCATCTTCGGCGGCTATGATCTCATCCATCAGGGAGCCCATATCCACTTCATGTGTCTCTTCAACAAACAGGCCGGTGAGCGCCACTTCCGGAGTGAGTTTGCCATCTTCATACAACATCCATATTTCTTTGGCGTAGCGCGTCTTCAGGAGCTGCGGCGCATACTGGCCATAGTAGGCGGTGATGTTATTCACATCACGTTCAAACATGGATTCTGCCAGGTTGTTGGCCGCCGCATCGACAGCCTGCGGCAGGTCGATAATGACCGGGCCACGGGCATCGAGCAGCACGTTAAACTCGGATAAATCACCATGCACGATACCCGCACAGAGCATGCGCACGATATTACGGATCATGATATTAAAATCAGTAACGGCATTCTCTTCCGTCAGGATCACATCGCTGAGGCGGGGCGCGACGGCGCCTTCTGCATCGGTGACCAGCTCCATCAGCAGCACGCCCTCTACGCAGAGATAGGGTTGCGGCACGCGCACCCCGGCATTATCCAGACGGAACAGCGCATCGACCTCGGCCATCTGCCATGATTCTTCCTGCTGCTTGCGCCCGAAGCGTGAGCCTTTTTTCATGGCGCGGGAGTCACGCGTGTTGCGGACTTTACGCCCTTCCTGGTACTGCACGGCCTGCTTAAAGCTGCGCTGCGTGGCCTCTTTATACACTTTGGCACACTGTATCTTGTCACCGCACAGCACCGTGTAAACGTCAGCTTCTTTACCGCTTTTCAGGCGCTGAAGCACGTCGTCTATCAGGCCGTCATCGACCAGCGGTTGGATTCGTTTTGGGATTTTCATGCGGCTTTATACCTTATTTCGGCCGCTTTTCGTATCAATAACAAAGACGGCGACTCAGAACAAATGGCAGAGGCTGAACAATGAGGCCATTTTACCGAAAAAAACGCGGTTTGTGGGGGTGGCGGCGTCGATGAGTGACATTTTTCAGTGACAGGCCGATCGGACAGGGGATAGAAGCATGAACAGGGGCAGAGAAGGGCATGTCAGAACCGGCAAGAGCCGACTCGCGGCTGTTATTTTGCAGATGGGTACAGGTCACAGGATCGACATTACTCACTGAGCGTTGTATCTAATCCTGGGGGCAGGTCAGCATGCCTTTTACAACGTAACGCTCATCATCATCGCACCTGCATAAAAATGGCTGAGTAGCACAATCTATTATGCAGTTAACTGTCTCTATAACATGAAGATTATTTGCTTTCATTATTTTGCATAGCGTCCATGAATGTATAAATATTGCGGCCATTGCAGTAAGCACTAAAGCAAAATGCCGTAAGTTTACCCGAACATCTCTTCCGGCCACTAACCTATAGTCAGCCCAAGCACGGCGTTTACGAAGCCAGCCACAAGCATGGCCAGCCCCGGGATCAGAAAGTTCTTCTCACGCCTCTTTCGCGCCAGATAGAACATTAGTGCCGCAACACACAACATTGGGATTGCCACATACATGTAAACTGACATGATATCTCCTTAGCTAAAAGCTTTTTCCGGCTGCCGGGCTTTACCCTATGATAACCTGGGCTAATGAGTTACAAGCTATGGGAATTTAATCAGGCTGGATGAATGAACAGGGAGGGTGGCCATCATCCCGGCCTGGTACATCACATATTGTTCACAAGCCACCTGTCGGGCTTTTCGAACATCCCTTCAATGATCGCAGCCAGTTTCGCTTTGTCGCCTTTGCTTGCGTCAGTGTTGATGGTGTTGGTTACCATCGGTTTAACCTTGACCCCTGCATCCGGGAACACACGATGCACGCGCTTCTCCAATTCAGAGAGGATCAGCTCCCTGGCGTTTGGAAATTCTGCAACGTTGCGCTTATCGTAAATGAGTTCGATGAAAATTTTGCCCCTCAACTTAAACTGATTGGATGCACAGCGTGATCACTATTCTGGAGCGTCAAATCTGTATCAATGGCTTTGGATCGAAGAACTTCGTTGTGGTGATAGGATGGGTAGCCCGTGCCATTCGAAGCTTTCTACATGAAATGGTTTACGTGATTGGCATACATCTTACCGTATAGCACTAATACAGCATTTTGAATCGCCACGGGTTTAACAGACACCTCAGAGTCATTTAAGATGGCTTAAAGAGAGGTGCCCATGAGCGGTAAGCGTTATCCCGAAGAGTTTAAAATTGAAGCAGTCAAACAGGTTGTTGATCGCGGTTATTCTGTTGCCAGCGTTGCAACACGTCTCGATATCACCACCCACAGCCTTTACGCCTGGATAAAGAAGTACGGTCCGGATTCTTCCACTAATAAAGAAGAGTCAGATGCTCAGGCCGAGATCCGCCGTCTCCAGAAAGAGCTGAAGCGGGTTACCGACGAACGGGACATATTAAAAAAAGCCGCGGCGTACTTCGCAAAGCTGTCCGACTGAGGTACGCCTTTATCCGTAACAACACCTGTTGCTGGCCTGTTCGCCTGCTCTGTCGGGTGCTGGATGTTCATTCCAGTGGTTTTTACGCCTGGCTTCAGCAGCCGCATTCACAACGCCATCAGGCAGACCTGAGACTGACAGGACAGATTAAACAGTTCTGGCTGGAATCGGGATGCGTCTATGGTTATCGCAAAATCCATCTGGATCTGCGGGACAGCGGGCAACAGTGCGGAGTGAACAGAGTCTGGCGACTGATGAAACGTGTCGGGATAAAGGCTCAGGTCGGATACCGGAGCCCGCGGGCACGTAAAGGCGAGGCCAGTATCGTGTCGCCCAACAGGCTCCAGCGACAGTTCAACCCGGATGCTCCGGATGAGCGTTGGGTAACGGACATAACCTACATCAGGACCCACGAAGGCTGGCTGTATCTTGCCGTGGTTGTTGATCTGTTCTCACGCAAAATTATCGGCTGGTCCATGCAATCCCGGATGACAAAGGACATTGTCCTGAACGCACTGCTGATGGCTGTATGGCGGCGTAATCCCCAAAAACAGGTGCTGGTTCATTCGGATCAGGGCAGTCAGTACACAAGCCATGAGTGGCAGTCGTTCCTGAAATCACACGGCCTGGAGGGCAGCATGAGCCGTCGCGGTAACTGCCATGATAATGCGGTTGCAGAAAGCTTTTTCCAGTTGTTGAAACGCGAACGGATAAAGAAAAAGATCTACGGAACGCGGGAAGAAGCCCGCAGCGATATTTTTGATTACATCGAAATGTTTTATAACAGTAAGCGTCGGCATGCTTCTAGCGATCAGATGTCACCGACAGAATATGAAAACCAGTATTATCAACGGCTCGGAAGTGTCTAGATTATCCGTGGCGATTCAGCTGGCACAAGGCGGACACTGTCCGCCTTGTGCCAGAAGCGGATGTTTGTAATATTGAGCCATTACCGATAAACAGTTTGTTTGCTGGGCTCCGACACCGACACCGGTAGCTGAATGGATAACAATGGGGGGCGTTGCGCATTGGGATGGTAAACAAAAAACGAGGGTTCGGTATTTCTTACATCTCAGCAGAGGGTTAAACTCGAATGCAACTCTCAAACATTACTAGGAAATAGTAGAATGACTGTTCTGAAAAACGAATTAATCAATGATAAGATAAACCGAAGCAATCATTTGGGTGCTAGTTCGGTTCAACTGAAACCGCTTTACGTTGAACGAAGCATCTTCGATATAGATCCAGACACGCCTATTTTCAAAATAATGCGTATGCGCCATTTCATCGCTGATGTACAGGCTAACTGCTTAACCCATATGTTCCCGGATCAGAATATATGGGTGGATCCTTATGAAAACCTCCTAATGAAAATACAATTCACTGACTCCATGACCCAGCAGCCAATATATCTCTCAGGAATGATGGGAAATCTTTATGCAACCTGCTGGACATTAAATGACGAAAATCAGAACGACTGGTTAGTATTTTCTGGCGGGGAGCCAGCTATACGTATTGAAAGTACACCACGGAAATTACTACAAGCCCTGATGAACATCAACGATAAATATTTCATGTTGCATCACTACATAGGCAAAGTCAGGTATGAATCAGAAGCGGAAGTCATGAAGTATTTTCATGATCCGAATTATAATAAACATCTGGATGCTCTGGGCCAAGCTACGGCGTTAGCGCTGATGTTGTTACGGGACGCGGTTGCTGACGAAAATGAAGTGAGGCTCGTTTACGAATACAATGAAGATGCGACTAATAATCCCTGGGTTAAAAATAACGTCAAATGCACCCCCCAGAATCTATGCCATGTCCCAATTGACTGGTCAGCAGTTCTTGATTCTGTTTCGATATCGATGAGTTCTACACCTGCCGATTTACAGTCGGTCTTGTGCACATTAACCAGTGCCAACATCAATCTCCCGGTTAACAAAAGTAGTATACCTGATCGTTAGTTGCCATATGCGAAACTGGGCCCGTTTACAGTGCTGACCGCATTGAATCATTGATGCCGTGTCGCAAAGAGTCCTAGTCTGGAATATTCACTAATTTTTTGGAGAAGCCAGTGACCATCCATTTGTCTGATACATCACTATGTTCGTAAGAACTTACCAATGGTAAAGTCAATTGTGAACGTCTGTTCTTCACCCATAGTGGATGACCCAAGGCCAGGTATTAGAAAAGGACTCACCAGAAGAGCAATCGGTATATCTTTTGGCCCATCTGGATCGTAAGAGTAGGTTTATCGGTAACCGCGCAGTGCCGCTGGGAAAATCTCGGTTAGCCAATCAATCAACACACGTAACCGGTGCGTCATGTGCCTGTTCTGGGGATAAACGACATAAAAAGGATAACTCGCGGGACGCCATGCCTGTAGGATCTTAACCAGCGTGCCGTTGTTCAGTTCATCTTTCGCCGCATAGTAAAAGGTCTGGGTAATGCCCATCCCGGCCACGGCCGCAGCCAAATGCGCATTACTTTCGTTAATCTCGATGTGATGCTGCACCTTTATCTCCCGCATTTCACCCTCTACGATAAAGCGAAATGGAAAGGCTCTGCCTGTCAGCGGAGACAAATAGCTCACCAGTTTATGTCCATTTCTTAATTCATCCGGATAAGCAGATACGCCAGCGGCTTTCAGGTATCCCGGCGTCGCGCAGGTCACCATCAAGGCATCACCAATATGACGGGCGATCAACGAAGAGTCATCGAGAGAGCCACCACGGATGACACAGTCCACATTTCCACTAATAAGATCCACCGGCTTATCGGACACGCCTAGAGCGATTTTGATTTCCGGAAAGCGCTGCAAAAAATCCGGTAACGTCGGGATCAGAACGTCACGTGCGGTAGAGCCGCCGACATCAATACGCAAATAACTAAGGGCAGGGATAAGACCTGAGTGCGTTTCACCTTTGTCATTGTTGCTGATTGCACACTGAGCGCAGAAGCGTCTGCGCTTCAGGGCAACCCGGGACCTTGATATGCGGGCTTATTGTCGGGAATCCGTTGAGATTTTCTGTCTCAGTTCTCGCTTTCCCTCTTTATCTGACACTGCGTATTCATCTTGATCGCACAGTAAAAGTCTTCATAGTCTGACTGGGTGAGGATTGCTCTTCATTTCTTTACGGGAAATGCGAACAAATCCTGATGGATTTATAAAGCATTCATATTTTTTTAGTTAAAAATTCGATTATGTCTATTTTGATGCAATTTTTTCTGATTTTAATTCACATTTCATGATTTTTATGCGAATTTTCTCTGTGGTAGTTGCATGCGGCAGAAGGGCTCTCTATAATCTAAAAATCATTTAACTGGATAAACATACAGGTGTCATGTGGAGAACTTTAAAATCGTAGCGGCTTTATGCCGGCAGATTATCAAGGATGGGGCCTCCGCAGGTGCTTTGCAGCAGATGGAGCGCCTTTATGATGCCCTCAGAAACGATCAGCAGGTTGCAGAAGCAAAGCTGCTCAGAGGACTGATTAACAAAGCCAGTACGCTCAATACCCTAGAGCCAGCCAGGGTTGAGCTCTCCCGTGTCTCATTTCTCAGAAAGCAGGAGCTCAGGGAAAACGTTAAAGTGCCTGTGGATAAAGAAAGTGGTTCTCCCCTTGCGCAGATCATTTTTCCGGAAGAGCTTGCCAATGCCGAGCTTCCGGTCATGCCCGACGAGCTGGCATCTGCGGTCAGTCATCTGATTGAGCAATGGAATAATCTGGATAAACTGGCTCGGTTTGGCGTGATGCCATCGCTGAGCTGCCTGCTTTTCGGACTGCCGGGGACGGGTAAAACCATGCTTTCCTTTTATATCGCCAGGATGCTCGGATTACCGATCGTGCTGGCCAAGCTGGATGGGCTTGTTTCGTCTTTACTAGGTACCAGTGCAAGAAATATCAATAATCTGTTTGATTTTGCTGCTCAGTACGACTGCCTGCTGCTGCTGGACGAGTTTGATGCTGTGGCTAAAGCCCGCAATGATAAACATGAGGTCGGTGAAATCAAGCGTATCGTCAACACATTACTGCAGTGTATTGATGCCAGATCGAAGAGTGGTATGACGCTGGCAATTACCAACCATGAAGTATTACTGGATCCTGCAGTCTGGCGAAGATTTGAGATGCGTATACTGGTACCTAAGCCAAATTACGTAGCAAGGTTGAAGATTATTGAAAAATATATTCATCCCTTGAATTTTACGGCGGAAGAGATAAAATTTTTGACCGTTCTGACAGATGGATTTAACGGTTCAGATATTCATTTAATGTTAAATAACTTCAAGAGAATGGCCGCTATTGGTAACGCCGATCAGACTTTTATTGAGGTTGTTCGGTCATTTGCAGTCATTCATGCAGGCAGTGAAGTTAACGAATTCATGCAGTTGTTATCAAATAATCAGGACGCAGCAATAATGAGCTTGTTGCATAAAAAGCATGAGTTCACGCAAAAAGAGATTGCGCTGGTTTTTGACGTTACTCAGTCAAAAGTTTCCAGAAATATAAAAGAGTCCTGACTGTCGTCGGGAGGTTGATTGCTAAGGATTGGGTAACATATGAAAAGAAATAATCCGGTTCAGGTTATTTTAAATTCAGAGCAGTATAAAAATACGCCACAACGCAGAGCGATGGGTAACAATACTGATTTTTACGCTGATCGTGATGATGCCTTCAAAAAGCACAAAAGAAACCTCCTTGATGAAGTAGGAAATGTCAGAAGTCAGCTCAACCGGTCAGGTCACGATCTTGGCCTTGTGAAAGTTGAGCTGAATCCTCAGGCGCTGGCGAAATCTCACCGTCCCGTTGACTCTCTCTTTCCCGGAAGTAAAGCGCCTGTAGTGGGCGCCCTGGGAATAGGGGAGCTGCTCATACAGGTGACGGATAAAAATCTGGTTCATCTTTACAACAAAATTGATGGCGCTGAAGAATATACCAAAAAGGTGTACGACGAAAAACTGCGCAAAAATGTCAATAAGCCCAGCGAAGCAAAAAGCGAGACGGGGGCAATTGACCGTATCAGTTTTTATGGCAGTGAAGAGAAAATTGCCTTTTCTGCGGAGGATAGCGCTGCCTGGCATGCCGATAAGGATGAGGGATTTGCCGGCTATCAGGTTGAACTGGTTGATTTCAGACCCGTTGACGCCCGGCTGTTTACCGTGACCAGCGATGCCATAAGTTCGATGAAGCGGTCTCTGAGGGAGCAGCTCAAGATGCTGGGGGCCGGCGTGTATGCGACAAAAATGAGCCGTTATCCGTCATCATCTGAAGCCATCATGATCCAGCTTCTCAGACCGGATTCAGGACACGATTTTAAGGTGGATTTTGACAAGCGGCTGGAGCTGAATTTTTTACCTTCTGACGTTGATAATTCCTCGAAAAGGCACAGGCTCCTGCTTTCTGTTCTTAGCGCAAGCCCGGTGGTGAAGCGTATTTCCCTGCTGCCAAAAATTTCCCGGGCGAACCCGTCACACTCTCCGGTGGAGCTGGACTTCTCGATGCCCGTCCGAACGGAGGGAGAAGATTATCCCCGTGTGGGCGTCATTGACAGCGGTATCCATGATGCCGAACTGGCCCAGTGGTGTGTGGAAGTATCCGATGGCTTTGAAGCTGAAGACTGCGATCCCAACCATGGCTCACAGGTGGCCAGCCTGCTGGTCTGTGGGGGCATGCTGAATCCGGAGCTTCCTCAGGTCGATGATGACGGTTGTCTGCTCTATGATATCTGGATCCCCGTTCACAATAGTAAATCCAATACGTTCACCAGCTATTTTTCCGACCCGGGTGACTTTTTCGACTGGCTGGATATTGAGGTTGGTGATGCGGTGGCGAAGGGGTTTCGCATCTTTAACTTCAGCCTCAACTTCCGCGAGTTTGTCCGCGATGATTCCTACAGCTTTGCCGCCACGCAAATCGACCGCATTTCCAAAAAATACGATGTGCTCTTTGTCATTTCTTCCGGAAACCTGCGTCCTATAGATTTCCGGGGCCCCTGGGCTTCAAGACCGGCTGCGCTGCATTTTTCTGACGTTGACAGGCTTTCTCAGCCTGCGGAGGCCGTCAGCGCCATTACCGTGGGAGCGGTAAATCCGCCTGGGTGTGACATCAGCGTTCACGGTGCACCTACGGTCTATACCCGTCGCGGACCCGGAGTGGCCATGGGCGTAAAACCGGATGTGATCCACTATGGCGGGTACTCCCTGAAGACGGGGCGAACCGGACTGGTTTCCATTGACGGCAGCGGAGAACTCGTGGAAGAGGCGGGAACCAGCTTCTCTGCGCCCTTGGTATCCAAAATTCTTGCCGGTCTGGACCAGCGGACAGCAGGCAAACTGTCACGCAATTCTCTTGCCGCTATGCTGGTTCATCACTCAGACCTGACGCCGCCACTCAGGGATAAGAGCGTGGATATCTCTTCAGCAAGGCGATTTGCCGGATTCGGCATGCCACTGACCTCCCGCGATATGCTTCACAGTGATGACAGCAGTATTACGCTGGTGCTGAGCGGAAGCCTTAAGCGCAGCGAAGTACTGGAGTTTGATTTCAACTGGCCCCGTAGTCTGACCACGGAAGGCGGAAAATGCCACGGTAAAGCCACGCTGACCATTGCCTACGATCCCGTCATTAATCAGAACTATGGCGCAGAATATTGCCGTGTCAACGTTGACGCTGTGCTTCAGCAGTTTAAGCGGGACTCTCAGACTAATGAATGGGCGTACCGGAAAAACTGCCAGTCAGTCTGGGACGTCCGCCTCGGTAAAGACGTTAACTATGAGAAAAGCCAAATTGACTTCGGCCTGAAGTGGTGGCCCGTCAAAAAATATGCGTTTGAAACCAAAACTAAGGCTGGCGTCGGTGCTTCTGACCAGTGGCGACTGAAAATCAGTTCAATCGAGAGAACGCCAGGAGAGTTTCCAGACGAGGAAGTTGGTTTTACCGCACTACTCACAATCGAAGATACACAGAACAGAACGAATGACCTTTTCAACGAGGTCAGACAGGAGCTCAGCGCTTATGGCATTGAGTTTGAGGATATTACCGTGACACAGCATCTCAATATTAGGACAGGCCAATAATGTTAAACAGAAATCTAGAGGTTCTGACCTCCTACTTCAATGGCCTGTTGGAATCAGCGCCGCAGCATCGGGAAAATGTGACAACAATCCTTGCTCAGATTGAAATCATGAAATCGCGGCCAGTTTTCTCCATGGAGCCCTCGATTCTTCTTGCCCGCAAGGAAACCGATGAATGCACGATCTGCAAGAAGCAGGTGCTGTGTGATGAGTGAGCCAAAATGTTATTTTGTGGTTTCGCGATATCCCAATGATTCCGATCCTAAGGGGATTGGCTTTTCCCCTGTTGGCAACGGGAAGGTGCCTGAGGAATATCTGGCGTTTCGCCTTGATGTGGATCGTGTTGTTCAGACCGTTAACGCACTGTTTGAAAAGGATAATGAAAAGCGGCTAGAAGTCTACGAGCAGGTATTTCAGGCTGCGAAGGTCTGTTTCTCAGGCCGGGAGGCTGACTTTGTTCCGGCAAGCCAAGCGCTCAGTGAGCTGAAAAAGACTATCCTGAGTTCGTCATGGATCCTGGTCAGAAACCGGATAATGGGGGTATACGGTCTGTATGCCCTGCTACTGATGATTATTCTGGGCGCAGCACAGTATTTTTATACTGCTGAACTGAAAAACGTACCCGCCGTGCTCATCGGGACCTGTATAGGTTCCTGGCTGTTTGTTTCAATCAAAACCAAAAGCATCGTATTTGATGAAATCTACGATAACATCAGCCAGCATCGCAGTCTGCTAATGAGGCTGATTTACTGCTGCACACTGTCGTCGGCTGTTACATTATGCCTTCTGGCAGGATTTTTTGAGATTAAACTCGGGGAAGTTTCAACGGCGCTGATCCCGGGTAACGCCATCATTGCGGTGGCGGCCGGGATTTTTTTTGGGCTGGGTGAATCTTCACTTGCCACAAAATTGTCAGGCAATGTTAAAGACGCTATTTAATCTCTGCGCCCGCAGAAATTGTTTGCAGCAATCTGCCATCTTGTCAGACAGTTTGCTGCACCGGCAGACCCTGTTCAAGGTCTCTGACATGCTTCATAAAGGATGATTATGGACGATAATGCGTACCCGCAGCGGCATCACTCCCACGTGACTGACAGTACAGCTAAAAGCATGCTCCGGATCTTTATTCCGCCTGAATGGATGCTGCGGGAGCTGTCTGAAAATGACTACGGCATTGATTTTCAGCTTGAGTTCACCAGCCCGGGCAATCAGGTTACGGGGCAGATTGTGGGAATTCAGCTTAAAGGCACCTCCACCGGAAATATGAGCAATCAGGGCAGCCATAGCGTTTCCGTTAAACGAAGTACGCTGAGGCTCTGGCGCAGTTATGAAGCACCTGTAATAATTGTTCTGGTTGATACCGTATCCGGCAAGATTTACTCGAAATCAATTGAGCGCGAAATTCGACGGGATCCAGACAGATATATTCTAAGCAACTCAGAATCACTCAGCTTCACCTTCACTTCAGCCGACCTATTAACCCAGGAGAAAGCGTTCAATGACTACCAGACTGGTAAAATCCTGCGATGTATGGACCGCGACTTGCCTTCTGTGATTCAGGTCCATCGTGACTTTGTGAAGCTTTTCTGGCGTTACGGACGTGACGGGCATATGCCCGTAGACGGCGATGGCACATTCGATTTGGAAAATTTCGGAAAGCATAAGTACGAGCGTCAGTTGCGTGGTGTTTATTCGCGGATGCAAAAATTGTGTTATTTTCTTGGTCTCAGTTGGAATGTACTCACGGTTGAGGCAGTCATCCGTAATGAAAAATGGAACAGCTACGACGGGAATGAAATGATGGAGCATCATTTTACGTCTATTCTGGACCGGCTGGACATTCAGTTTCAGGATATCCTGGCACTCGTGCAAAAGATTGTAGAGGCTTACAAACGGTTCTGGGAGATGGCTGACCCTGAGCTGGTAAATTTTGCGCTGAATCCCTGCCCCATGCTGTCAAAGCTTACTTGGAATGAGCGCCAGAAGTATCTCGGTGATTAATTCTACTGCACTTCGTTTTGCTGATAACGGCAAAAAGACACATTAGAGGGAAGAATAATGATTATCGCTGGATCCCGACTTAATAGCCTGTGCTATGAGTTTTTCATCGAATTTGCACGATATGAATTCTGCCTCAAAATGACGGGTTTTACGCAGGGGGACGGGGCGGCAAAGGCCAACTGGGATCGCTATGCGGCTGAGGTTGAGGACATCATCGCTTCGCCCGGAACCACAGAACTGGCCGGCGCAATTGACTACATTCTGAGTCATCCTCCCAAAAAGCAGATCGTCAGAAACGGTGAACTAGCCTGGGATGAAAGCCCCGTACAGAGCACAAGTAAGGCGCAGCTGGTCCTGCTGTTAATACGCAGAATACGAAACAACCTTTTCCACGGCGGGAAGTTTAATGATCGCTGGTTTGAGCCTGAGCGAAGTGAACTTCTAATGCACCACGCGCTGATTATTTTAAAGGCATGTGCTATGAACCATGCGGGTGTCAGTGAGGCTTATAACTGCATGGATGTATCTCTATAGCCCCCGCACCTTCAGAATGCTTATTCCCTGAGGGCTAAATCATCAAGTCGGTCTGAGTTCCACTTTCCATTCTTCTTTTATACTACCCGGCTGCCAGTGACCTGCTCCTCGCTGATAATGCGCCACAATGTTAGAAACTTCCGCTCTTGGCATGAAGTGGCCGGTGAGTCTGCCTCGCGCCCAATATCTGGACACGATGCAGTTAGGGCATAGATAGTAATTTAATGCCTTTAGACCCACCTTCAATAATACTTCCACGGTCTGCCGCTTGAACAAAATTCGCCCACCACTGCATCATTGGGCGACGTTGTTCGAGATAGTCACTGCGGTTATAAGCGCGACGCACCTCATTCTTATCCACATGGGCCAATGCCGCTTCAATAACATCAGGCGGAAAAGCCTGTTCATTAAGGGCTGTGCTGGCGATAGAACGCAAACCGTGTGAAACGAGCACACCACCAAAACCTGCACGTTTTAGCGATGCGTTAACGGTCTGGCTATTCATTGGCTGGTTGGGCTTAATACGGCTGGGAAAGATAAATTCTCGATTTCCACTTAACGGCTTCATCATCTCCAGTATTGCAATTGCTTCATCTGACAATGGAACAGTATGGTCGCGGTTCATTTTCATGCGTGCTGCAGGAATCTTCCACTCGCGCGCTTCTACGTCTATCTCTTCCCAGCGAGCTTCAGCCGCTTCGGCAGGGCGGGTAATTGTAAGAAGTTGCCACATGAACAGGCAGCGTGTGGAAAGGCTAATGCTGGCTGTTCGCATTGTCTGCATCAGTTGAGGTAGCTGCTCCGGTCGAATGCTTGGCATGTTCTTCTTCTGAGGCTTCTCAAAGGCCTTGCCAATGTTGACACTAGGCACCGCATCAATCAGACCTGTATTTTGGGCATAGATCATGACTTCATTAATTCGCTGGCACAGGCGACGAACGGTTTCAAGTGCTCCTCTGGCCTGAACTGGTTGGACGGCCTGAACCAGTGTGTGAGCTTTAATATCTGTAACGCTAACGTCGCCAATTGCAGGAAAGACATCTCTTTCAAGAGAGCGCCAGATATCGTCGGCATAGTCCTCTGTCACGCTGGCTTTCTTCACATTCCACCATCGTTCAGCTACGAGTTGGAAAGTATTGGTTTTAGCTTCAAGCGAACTGCGAAGTTGTTCTTGCTGATGTTCCTGAGGGTCGATTTGTTTCGCCAGAAGAGAACGAGACTCTGTGCGATAGTTTCTGGCATCGGCAAGCGTAACTGACGGGTAGGGGCCTAAGCTCTTCTTCGCACGTTTCTTGGTGACAGGGCGAATGTAGCGAAACTGCCAGATTTTACTCCCGCTGGATTTGATAAGTAACTCAAGGCCATCACCATCATAGAGAACATAGTCCGCTTCTTTGGGTTTGGCTGATTCGATTTCCTTAACGGATAGAGGTTTGGTTTGTCTTGCCATTGCCGGGTTTCCATAGTTTTAGGCACCTCAAAAACAATAAAGCTTTATGAGGTGCCTAACAAGGTGCCTAAAAGGTTCGGATTTAATTAGTTCTCTTCAGACTTCGCGGGACAAATTCAAGGCACAAAAAAGCCCGCAGGGCTTGCGCCGTGCGGGCTCTTAGGACTTCATCGGATGACTCTGGTAATCACCGATGGAGAATTTTGGTGGAGCTGGCGGGAGTTGAACCCGCGTCCAGAATTACTACACCGTCGGCACTACATGCTTAGTCTGTCTTTACATTCGCCGGTCAGCTGCGAACAGACACGCCACTGACAAACTAGCCTGATTGGTTTTAATGCTTCAACCCCAGGCCGGGTATCCACACGAGTTCTTTTAGGTTTGACCTCTCTTGAATCCCCGTCTTAAGAACGGAAGCTAGGGAGAGAGGGCTCTAAGCAGGTTATTAAGCTGCTAGTGCGTAGTTTTCGTCGTTTGCAACTATTTTTTTGCGGCTTTTAACGAGGCAAACCGCCCCTCGGCATGCTCCTAGGGCTTCGCAAATCCTGTCGAATCCAGAATCAGCCCCAAGTACTGTTTAGCAGTATATCAGAAAAACCTGTCGCTGTGCCAGTAGGTTAGCGATTTGAGTGTTTCATAATACGTGCTTTGTCTAATTTCCACTCACGATCTTTAATGTCATCGCGCTTGTCATGCTCTCGCTTACCTTTGGCTAAACCGATTTTCAGCTTGGCCCAGGCATTTTTCCAGTACATCGACAGCGCCACAATGGTGTAACCATCACGATTGGCTTTACCAATCAGCGTGTCGAGCTCGCGTTTCTTCAGCAGCAGCTTGCGGCTGCGCGTCGGGTCGCAGACATAGTGCGATGAAGCTACGCTCAGCGGCTGGAAAGTTGACCCGAACAGGTAAGCTTCACCATCACGCAGCATAATGTAGCTGTCGCTGATGTTGGCCTTACCGGCGCGGAGAGATTTAACTTCCCATCCCTGGAGCGAAAGCCCGGCTTCGAACTCATCTTCGATGGAGTATTCGTGGCGGGCGCGCTTGTTCATGGCAATGGTCGCGGAACCGGGTTTATTTGCTTTTTTCTTTGTCATAGTGCCACTTAGTTTACATGATGCAGTGATTAATGGCATCCCCTGTAACATCCTGGGCAGGGGAAACGGGTATTTTAGCAGATGGTTAGCAGGAGAGAATTTTTGTTTGATTGCCTGCGATGTTATTATTACTACGTTATAAAAAAGACAGGAATGGATATGTCCCAGATTAGTCGTTCGGCGCTGGTGCCGTACAGTGCGGAACAAATGTACCGCTTAGTGAATGATGTCGACAGCTATCCGCAGTTTTTGCCCGGTTGTACCGGTAGCCGGGTGCTGGATGCCAGCGACGACCAGATGACCGCCGCGGTGGATGTCTCCAAAGCGGGGATCAGTAAAACCTTCGTGACGCGCAACACCCTGACGGATAATCAAAGCATCCATATGCAGCTGGTGGACGGGCCCTTCCGCAAGCTGACCGGCGGCTGGCGTTTCACCGCCCTCAGCGAAGATGCCTGCAAGGTAGAGCTGAATCTGGACTTTGAGTTTACCAATATGCTGGTTGAGCTGGCCTTTGGTCGCATCTTTAAAGAGCTGGCCAGCAGCATGGTGCAGGCGTTTACCCAGCGCGCTAAAGAGGTCTACAGTGCCTGATATCGCGGTTGAAGTGGTCTATGCGCTGCCCGAAAAACAGTATCTCTACAGTGTCAAAGTGGAGGAGGGCAGTACCGTAGAGCAGGCGATTATTGCTTCGGGTTTACTGACGCTGCGCAGCGACATCAATCTGCAGGAAAACAAAGTGGGGATATTCAGCCGCCCGGTGAAGCTGCACGATGTCGTGCAGAGCGGGGACCGCGTTGAGATCTACCGGCCATTAATTGCCGACCCGAAAGATCTGCGCCGTCAGCGTGCAGAACGGGCAGCAAAAAAATAAGGCGCAGTGAGCGCCTTATTTTTTGAATCATTTGACCCCGCCTTACCCCGCCGTTGACTGCATACCGACCGGAACCAGGGGGCGGGATCTGCTACAAGCGATCAGCCTTCGTTCTTACTGAGCGCCGGTTTGTTATCAATATTGGTCAGCGTACCGCTTTTATCGAAGGTCAGGGTCAGCGTCTGCTGTTTCACTGGCTCATGGCCAGGTTCCTGACGGAAGATGTAGTACCAGACGTTGTTACCAAACGGGTCATGCATCATCGGCGTGCCAAGAGTATAAGCAACCTGCTGCTGCGTCATTCCCGTGTGGATCTTCGCAACATCATTGGCGACCAGATAGTTACCCTGATTGATATCCGGGCGGTAAACCACGCGCTCCAGAGTAGAACAACCCGCAGTCGTCATCAGAAGAACCACCGCAGCAGCAGTCAGCGTTTTACAGCGCATAATCAATGTTTATTCCTTTGTGGCTATATTCATATCCCCTGAAACCGCAGCTCCGGGTCTTTCGGGTTTATCATTTTGCAACGATGATACCGCGTAACTTGCCGATGATAATAAACCTTTCCGTAGTTTAAAACCTCTACGGAGCAACGATATGACCACAAAGTGGTGAAAAAGTGCAATGGTCAGGCGGCTAAAAGCTCTTTGGCGTTAGCCAGCGTGTTGCGTGTCACCTCGCTACCACCGAGCAGACGCGCCAGCTCCTGCAGGCGTGAACGCTTATCCAGCGGCCGCATATGCGTCTCGGTCATCGCGCCGTCGGTCTCTTTGCTTACGTAGAAATGCTGATGGCCACAGCCAGCCACCTGCGGCAGATGGGTCACGCACATCACCTGAGTCGACTCGCCCAGCTGACGCAGCATTTTGCCCACGACGGCAGCGGTTGGCCCGCTGATACCGACATCCACTTCATCGAAAATCAGCGCCGGCGTGTCCATTTTACGTGCGGTAATCACCTGAATCGCCAGTGCAATACGCGACAGCTCACCGCCGGAGGCGACTTTGCCCAGCGGCTGAACCGGCTGGCCCGGGTTAGTACTGACGCGGAAATCAATGCGGTCAGCGCCTTCGGCCGTCAGGTGGTCAGGGTTGAACTGAAGCTCAATGGTGAACCGACCGTGCGGCATCGACAGCGTATGCATGCTGTCGGTGATCAGGGCGCTCAATTCAGCGGCAAAGTGCACCCGACGTTCATGCAGTTCCTGCGCGCATTGCAGTGCGGCGGCATAGTGCAGGCTGACCGCCTGGCTGAGTTCATCCTGATCGCTTTCCTGCTGGTCGAGTAACTGCTGTTCCGCCAGCAGCAGCTGATGAAACTGCGGAACCTCTTCCGGGGCGATATGGTGCTTGCGGCTCAGGCCAATCTGACGCGACAGGCGCTGTTCCAGTTCATGCAGACGGTTAGGATCGAGATCCAGCCGATCGCAGTAGTGGCGAAGCTCATCGCTGGCCTCACTGATCTGAATGGCGGCTTCTTCCAGCATGGCTGATACGCTGCTGAGCTTATCATCCATCTCGGTCAGTTCCGTCATCAGCTGACGTGCAGTGTACAGCTGGCTTTGCAGGTTATTCTCTTCGCCGTCAGCCAGCATCAGCAGCGTCTGCTGGCTGGTGGAAAGCAGCTGGCCGCTGTTAGCCAGGCGTTTGTACTCGTCGTCGATCTGCTCATACTCGCCGCTGACCGGGGCGAACTCGTTCAGCTCTTTCAACTGGTACTGCAACAGTTCCCGGCGGGCTTCACGCTCCTGGGACTGCTGCTGATGCTGTGCCAGCGTCCGGCAGCTCTGATGCCACTGGCGGTAATGCCGGGCCATGTTTTGCATCAGCAGGGGTTCGCCTGCATAGGCATCGAGCAGGGCTTTCTGATGTTCGGGTTTTAACAGAAGCTGGTGGGCATGCTGGCCGTGGATTTGAATCAGTGTCTGGCCAAGCTCACGCAGTTGCGAGAGCGGAACGGCCGTGCCGTTGATAAAGCCACGCGACCGGCCGTCGCTGCTGATCACACGACGCAGCAGGCACTCATTGCCATCATCCAGCTGATTTTCAATTAACCAGCGTTGTGCCGGAGGGGTATCTTTCAGCGAGAAGCGCGCGCAGATATCGGCGCGGGCGGCCCCCTGACGCACCATATCTGCTTCGGCACGACCACCCAGACACAGCCCCAGCGCATCAATAGCAATGGACTTACCCGCACCGGTTTCTCCGGTGATGGCCGTCATTCCGCGCTGAAAGTCGATCTCCAGCTCGCGTACAATAGCGAAATTACTGATGGTCAGTTGTGCCAGCATAGTTGTCTTCCTGTATGAAAACACAGATATGGTTTTTCATACAGTATATACTGGTTTTATAAACAGTAAACAAGCTTGCGACAGATTTAGAATAATTTTTTTGACCAGCCCAGCTTGGAGCTTAATGTGTTGAAATAGTTATAATTTTTGGGATGGATCAGATTCAGGTGATAATCGCTGCGGCGGATTAAGACATCCTCCCCCTGCTGAATCGGTAGCGCTATCTGGCTGTCACAGCTAATCTCCAGGTCGCTGCGCATATGGGAAAAACGCAGGCGAATGGTGCTGCTGCTGTTGATCACCAGCGGGCGGGCCGACAGGGTATGGGGGAACATCGGGACGATAGCAATCGCATCCAGCATCGGCATCAAAATGGGGCCACCTGCCGACAGTGAATAGGCCGTGGATCCGGTGGGTGTCGAGATGATCAGGCCATCGGAACGCTGGGAAAACGCAAAATTCTCATCGATATAGACTTCGAATTCGATCATATGCGCCACTTTCCCCGGGTGCAGCACCACTTCATTGATGGCCGTCCCTACGCGCGGTGTTCCTGACTGACGGCAGACCTGCGCTTCTAACAGGAAGCGGCTTTCAACGAAATATTCACCTTCCAGTACATCGGCCAGCTGCTGCTGGGCATTATCGGGGTCAAGGTCGGTGAGAAAGCCGAGATTGCCACGGTTAATACCAATCACCTTAATATCGTAGCGCGCCAGCACTCTGGCGGCCCCCAGCATATTACCATCGCCCCCGACAACAACGGCCAGGTCCGCCTTGCGGCCAATCTCTGCCAGTGTTCCGGTCTCTACGCCTTCCAGTTTTAACTCACGCGCAATCTGCTGCTCAATAATCACCTGATAGCCGCGCGCTGTCAGCCAGCGATACAGCATTTCATGAGTGGTCAGTGCGGTAGGATGGCGTGGGTGGCCGACGATACCGATGCAGTTGAAGTGGTTATTCATGTTCCTGGCATTCCTCACGAGGTAAACTCCCCCGACAATGTGACTGGTTCCCTTGAAACCGCGATTCTGATCCCCATAATAAGCGAACCAGCGAAATGAATATGCACAAACGCGGAGAAATTCATGAGTAGTAAAGAACAGAACACACCTAACGAGCAAGTCTCAGACGAAATTGAGATGGAGCAGGCGCAAACCCAGGACGCGGAGACAGCTGAAGTGATCGATCCGCGTGATGAACGTATTGCTGAACTGGAAGCACAACTGGCTGAGTCGCTGGGCGGGGTGCGTGAAGCCCAGCTGCGTGCTCAGGCTGAGATCGAAAACATCCGTCGCCGTACCGAGCAGGATGTGGAAAAAGCGCACAAATTTGCGCTGGAAAAATTTGCCAACGAGCTGCTGCCAGTGATTGATAGCCTGGAGCGCGCGCTGGAAGTGGCTGATAAAACCAATCCTGAGCTGGCCTCAATGATTGAGGGTATCGAACTGACCATGAAATCCCTGCTGGGCGCAGTGCGCAAGTTCGGCGTGGAAGTGGTGGGCGATATCAATGTGCCGTTTAACCCAGAGGTTCATCAGGCGATGTCGATGATGGAGTCTGAAGACGTGGCGCCGAATCACGTGATAATGGTGATGCAGCGGGGTTATACCCTCAATGGTCGCCTGCTGCGTCCGGCGATGGTTGCCGTGGCGAAAGCGAAAAGCTGATGGCTTAGGGGCGACGTTTTGTCGTCGCCCCAGTCTCCAATAGCCGCATTCTGCGGCTATTTTTTTGTCAGAAATCCTTACGCGTAAGTCGGTTCATTTACTTTGAACGCGCGAATGGCCAGCGAAAGCTGCTCTGCCTGCTCCTGCATCGACTGAGCGGCTGCGGCGGATTCATTGACCAGCGCGGCATTTTGCTGCGTGACCTGATCCATCTGGGTAATGGCCATATTAATCTCATCGATCCCGCTGCTTTGCTCGGCGCTGGCAATGGTGATTTCGCCAATAATTCCGGTTACGTTTTTCACGCTGGTCAGCACTTCATCCATCGTCAGACCCGCCTTCGCCACCTGACGACCGCCTTCATCTACCCGTGAAACCGAGTCCTGAATCAGCTGGGCAATCTCTTTCGCGGCTGAGGCCGACCGCTGGGCCAGGCTGCGTACTTCAGAAGCCACCACGGCAAAGCCGCGGCCCTGTTCACCGGCACGCGCCGCTTCGACTGCCGCATTCAGCGCCAGGATATTGGTCTGGAAAGCGATGCCATCAATGACACTGATAATGTCGACAATCTTTTTCGACGATCCGTTAATCATCTCCATGGTGTTCACTACCTGCCTGACGGCATCTCCGCTCTGGATCGCCACCTGCGAGGCCTGGGCAGCCAGTAGATTGGCCTGGCGTGCGTTATCGGCGTTCTGTTTTACCGTTGAGGTTATCTGTTCCATGGCTGAAGCCGTCTCTTCGAGAGAACTGGCCTGCTGTTCGGTACGGGAAGAGAGATCCATATTCCCCGCAGAAATCTCGCCGGAGGCGGTCGCAATCAGATCGGAACCGGCACGGACATCGTTAACGATTTTCAGCAGGTTTTCATTCATGTTTTTCAACGCCATCATCAGCTGACCGGTCTCATCGGTAGACGTCACATGAATGGCAGTGCGAAGGTCACCAGCGGCAACATTTTCCGCCACGTTTACGGCTTCCCGCAGTGGGCGTACGATCGAACGGGTCAGCAAAAAGCCCAACAGAACGGCCATGGCCACTGCCAGTAGCGAGAAGATTACCGTTACCCGGATGGCCGTTGAGGCATCGCTGACGGCATTCGCCCCTTCAGCCTGCAGTTGTCCGGACTGGGAGTCGGCAAATCTGACCACAATATCGAGAAACGCATTCTGGCTGGTGGTGATCTTTCGCAGGACATACTCGGTGGCAGGGGCAACATTTCCTGCGCGGATCAGGGCGATCAGGGTCTGCTTATCCTGATCGAAGCGCTGCGCCGCCGCTTTCACCTCCTGAATTTTCTTAATGCCGATTTCGGTGCTTTGCAGTCGCGCGATGCTTTCAATAGCGGCATTGGTTTTCTGCGTGGCGCTGTCGAGCTGGCCAAAACGTTTGGCATTTTTCTCCGGGGTGGCAGCATCCAGCACCATACCGCGTAAAAACTTGATTTGATCGTTCACTCCGTCGCGTACGTCAAAGGCCAGGCGAACCTTGAGATAGCGGTCACTGACCATACTGTCCACCGTGCGGTTAATGTTGCCAATCTTAATCGTTGCGGTGGCGCTGACGACGATCAACAGCAGTATGATCAGGGCAAATGCAGCCCCGAGGCGAACGCCTACTTTCATATTTTTCACAGATAACATCCGTTATTTCCCCCTGAATTCATTCCGGCCCGTGTCGGGAACATGGATATGCTCCCTGAAGCCGATCAAATCGGCAGGAAATGGGAAATCTTGATAAAAAATGTGACGCAAATCGCCTTATTACGTGTGGAAATGTTAACAGACGGGGTGACATGAGGGGCAGGGGGCGGGCCCCCTGTCTGAAATCAGGAACCAGCGGGCAGTCGGGGAACCCAGTCGACAGGCGTTTCACCCTTCTCACTCAGCAGCTGATTAGTTGTCGAAAAGTGGGCACAGCCAAAGAAACCGCGGTGTGCGGACAGCGGGGAAGGGTGCGGTGCCTGCAGGACGTGATGGCGGCTGCGGTCAATAATGCTGCCCTTTTTCTGCGCGTGCGATCCCCACAGCAGGAAAACCACCCCCTCACGATGCTGATTAATCGCCGCAATAACGTTATCCGTGAAGGTTTCCCAGCCGAACTTCGCATGGGAATGTGCCTTACCCGCCTCCACTGTGAGTACCGTGTTGAGCAGCATCACCCCCTGACGTGCCCAGCTCTCAAGATAACCATGCTTCGGGCGCTCAAAGCCGGGGATGTCTGTGACCAGCTCTTTGTACATATTCACCAGCGAGGGCGGCACTGCGACACCGGGAAGAACGGAGAACGCCAGTCCGTGCGCCTGATTCGGACCGTGATAGGGATCCTGTCCCAGGATCACCACTTTAATGTCGCCCAGTTCGGTCAGGCGGAAGGCGTTAAACACGTCTTTTTGCGGGGGATAGACGGTCTTACCCGCCGCACGCTCTGCGGCAACCATGGCCAGTGTTTCTCTGAAGTAAGGTTTCTCTTTTTCCTCTGCCAGCACATCGTGCCACGTCATGGTATTCACCACCGCCGTCTCCTTTTATTCACCAAAGCGCGTAGCTTAACGCGCTTTGCCAGGCGGTAACACTTAAAAAATTTTTGAAAATTTGCAGAAAAAGCGGAATTTACCGTGGTGATAAAATTGATATAAAACAGAATGTTGCCTTTTTGCACAGGGTACTGCCTGGCCAGGGGTTGATTTGTATCAAAGAGCCCGCTTTGCGGTACTGGTATACAGAACCGATAAGATCACGGTTTTTTCATCAACCTGGCGCTGATAATGGCTATCAGTGCCTTATTGCCTGGGAGGCGACACTATGATTACTGGAATTCAAATTACTCAAGCAAGCAACAGCGCATTACTGAACTCTTTCTGGCTGCTGGACAGTGACACAGCCGAAGCACGCTGTGTGTGTGCGAAAGCCGGTTACAGCGAAGATCAGGTGGTGCCGGTCAGCGACCTCGGTCAGATTGAATACCGTGAAATTCCTCTGGAAGTGAAGCCTGAGGTTCGCGTAGAGGGTGGCCAGCACCTGAACGTGAATGTGCTGAGCCGCGAAACGCTGGAAGAGGCGGTGAAACATCCGGAGAAATACCCGCAGCTGACTATCCGTGTTTCTGGCTATGCCGTCCGTTTTAACTCACTGACGCCAGAACAGCAGCGTGACGTGATTACCCGCACCTTTACTGAAAGCCTGTAACCCCTAATCGGGCAGGCTGACAGGGCGGCAGGTGAATAACTCACCTGTCGCCTTTTTTATTAACTTTTTGATAACAAAGGTCGATATCACTGCCCGGTCAGAAGGCTGGCTGAAGAAGGATGAGAAAAGGGCATCATGGCGTTCTCTGTCTGACATCAGCCCTGTTTCTGTCCGTCTGAGGCAAAAAAAACTGCCCCGATGGGGCAGTTTTTTGTCAGGCAGCGTGATTATTCAGCACTGTCCGTTTTGGCTGCGGTCGGCTTACGCCGTTTACCCACGTTTTTAGCGTCGCGGTGACGCTCTTTAACACGCGGTTTTTCTTCCAGCTTCTCTTTGTCTTTCAGTTCTTTGCGCTTCGCCAGCACTTTCTTCGACGGCTTGCCTTTGAGTTTTTCACTCGGCGCACGGGTCGTCGGCCGCATTCCATCAATGGTGCGCGCTTTCAGCGGCTCCTTGATGTAACGGCAGATCCTGCCCAGCAGCATGTTGTCATGTGCTTCCACCAGTGAAATCGCAATGCCTTTTTTACCTGCACGGCCGGTACGGCCAATACGGTGCAGGTAGGTGTCAGCGGTGACCGGCATGTCGAAGTTAAACACGTGGCTGACATCATCAATGTCGATTCCGCGGGCGGCGATATCGGTCGCCACCAGCACGTTAACACGGCCTTCCGCAACGCGCTTAATCGCTTCATTACGCTTCGCCTGTACCAGTTCCCCTTCCAGGTAACTGGTGTTGATGCCGGCTTCGCGCAGCCAGCCACACAGCTCGTGCACGCGCTCACGCTTGCGTACGAAGACCACAGCTCGGGTGACTTCCGGCTGCTTCATCAGGTGGATTAACAGCGCGGTTTTATGTTTGATGTCGTCCGCACGGTAGTACCACTGCTGGATTTTTTTGCGCTCACGGCGTGCCGGATCGGCTTCGATCTCAATGGGCTCGTTCAGAATGCGCTCGGCGAAATCTTTAATCGCTTCCCCTTCCAGCGTGGCAGAGAACAGCAGGGTCTGCTTGCGCCAGCGAGTTTCAGCCGCGATGGTTTCGATGTCCTGGGCAAAGCCCATGTCGAGCATGCGGTCTGCTTCATCAAGCACCAGCGTTTCAACCGCACGACAGTCAAAGTTCTCTTCTTTGATGTACTGCAGCAGACGTCCGGTGGTGGCGACCACGATGTCCTGGTTTTCGCTGAACACTTCAGCATGGTTCATATACGCCACGCCGCCGGTGATGGTGGCAATATCCAGGTGCGTGTGTTTCGCCATTTCACGCGCCTGGTCTGCGACCTGCATTGCCAGCTCACGGGTTGGGGTCAGGATCAAAATGCGCGGCGGGCCGGACTTCTTACGCGGGAAGTCGAGCAAATGTTGCAGTGCGGGCAGCAGGTAGGCCGCAGTCTTGCCTGTACCGGTTGGTGCCGAACCCAGAACGTCGCGACCCTCCAGTGCTGCCGGAATGGCTTCTGCCTGAATGGCAGTAGGGCGCGTATAGCCTTTCTCCTGCAGGGCTTGCAGCAGGCTCTCGTCTAGTTCGAGTTCGGAAAAAGTGGTTACAGTCATGGTCTACCTCAGTTTGGGGCGCTGATTATAGACAGATTGAACACGATCTTCATCTGTTTGTGTGGAGTTAATGACTTTTCCTTCGTCGCGGATTGTCCTATGCTAGCGCCGTTTCCCTTTCAGGTCAGTCAAATGTCACAGCAAAAAGCCATTCTCCGCGCCAACGGTTTTACCTTCAAACAGTTTTTTGTTGCCCACGATCGCTGTGCCATGAAAGTCGGCACTGACGGTGTGCTGCTTGGTGCGTGGGCACCCGTGGCTGGCGTTCAACGGGTGCTGGATATCGGCAGCGGCAGCGGCCTGATTGCCCTGATGCTGGCGCAGAGAACCCCAGCGTCGGTTGACATTGATGCTGTTGAGCTGGATACGGCGGCGGCGGAACAGGCGCAGGAAAATGTGGCAGAATCTCCGTGGCCGACAAGAGTTCATGTTCATCAGGCAAATATTGTCGAGTGGGCGCGGCACTGTGAGCAGCGCTATTCGCTGATTGTCAGTAATCCGCCCTATTTTTCACCAGGTTCAGAATGTGCCTCTCCTGAACGGGCATCGGCACGCTATACCAATGACCTGACGCACGACGTCCTGTTGATGTGTGCTGAAAACCTGATTGCGGAGGAGGGGTTCTTCTGCGTGATCCTGCCGGAAGCGGCGGGCAGTCAGCTGATTGAAATGGCACTTCAGCGCGGCTGGCACCTGCGCTTCCGCACCGATGTCTCTGATAACGATACCCGGCCGCCTAACCGGGTTCTTCTGGCGCTGTCCCCACAGCCCGGCGAGCAGTTGCTGGATCGCATGACCATACGCGGGCCGGATCATCAGTATTCTGACGCTCACTGTAGCCTGACCCGCGATTTCTATCTGTTCCGCTAATTATGGCCTGAGGATGGTCGGCAGCGCTTTGCCCAGGGCTTCCGGGTAATCAAGGGTATAATGCAGGCCACGGCTCTCTTTACGCGCCATTGCGCAGCGTACCATCAGCCCGGCGACCTGAACCAGGTTACGCAACTCCAGCAGGTTATTCGAGATGCGGAAATGGGCATAATACTCATCAATTTCCTGCTGCAGGGTATTGATACGGCGTAATGCGCGCTCCAGCCGCTTGGTGGTGCGTACAATCCCCATATAATCCCACATAAATAACCGCAACTCGTGCCAGTTGTGTTGGATCACCACGCGTTCATCGGAGTCATCCACACGGCTTTCATCCCAGGCTGGCAGGGCATCGACCATCTCGACTTCAGGCAGGTTACGACTGATGTCTTCCGCCGCTGACCAGCCATACACCAGGCACTCCAGCAGGGAGTTAGAGGCCAGACGGTTCGCACCGTGCAATCCGGTATAGCTGACTTCACCAATGGCATACAATCCGTTGAGATCGGTACGCCCCTGCTGGTCGACCATCACGCCGCCGCAGGTATAATGCGCGGCCGGAACAATGGGGATCGGCTGCGTCGTCAGGTCGATGCCCAGCGCCAACAGTTTTTCGCAGATGGTCGGAAAATGCGCGCGCACAAATGCCGCTGGCTGATGGCTGATGTCCAGATACATACAGTCAGCGCCAAGCCGCTTCATTTCGTGGTCAATGGCCCGCGCCACAATATCGCGCGGGGCCAGCTCGCCGCGCTCATCAAAGTCAGGCATAAAGCGGGTACCATCCGGGCGCTTCAGCACGGCCCCTTCGCCTCGCAGCGCTTCGGTCAGCAGGAAATTACGTGCATCCGGGTGGAACAGGCAGGTGGGATGAAACTGGTTAAACTCCAGATTCGCTACCCGGCAACCGGCACGCCACGCCATGGCAATGCCATCACCGGAGGCCACGTCCGGGTTTGTGGTGTACTGATACACTTTTGCCGCCCCTCCGGTCGCCAGCACCACGGCGCGTGCGCGGCAGGTCTCAACGGCTTCCCGCTTGCGGTTCCAGATGTATGCCCCCACGACGCGACGCTCGCCCGGCAGGCCGATTTTATCGGACACGATGAGGTCAACCGCGTTACCGCGTTCAATCAGGGTAATATTCGGATGGTTCAACGCCTGGCTGACCAGCGTGTTTTCAACGGCTTTTCCGGTGGCGTCAGCGCTGTGCAGAATACGGCGGTGGCTGTGGCCACCTTCGCGGGTCAGGTGATAACGTTCTTCGCTGTTGAGCGGCGTTTCTTTATCAAACAGCACGCCGTTATCAATCAGCCACTGTACGCAGTGGCGTGCGTTGCTGGCGATAAACGAGACGGCCTCGCGATCACACAGGCCGCCCCCGGCAATCAGCGTATCTTCAACATGAGACTCAATGCTGTCGGTTTCATCAAACACGGCGGCAATGCCACCCTGGGCATAGAATGTGGAACCCTCGCTGACCGGGCCTTTACTCAGTACGGTCACCTGATGCTTTTCAGCCAGGCGCAGCGCCAGGGATAAACCGGCCGCACCGCTACCAATAATCAGCACATCACAGCAGTAATCAGAAGAATCAGTCATGTTGTTTAATTTACTAAACAGGTGGTTTGTTGAGCATAACACTCGTCCCTCCTGGCAAAAAGGCTTTTTATCACGCCATCTTCCCCGGCGGGCCAGGCAGAGCTCCGCGGGAGGCGTGACCTCATTCCCGGTAGGGAAAAAGGCGACAGGATGCGATAAACCGGGCTAACGGTCACTTAATGGCGCGATAATATGGTGAAAAAGCTGGCTTCTTGCGGTACTCTGCGGGCGTCATCAGGCTCCCGGACGATGACGTTACGGGAGTCAGGAGAGGCAGTGGCTGACAAATCAGTGAGAATGCATAATAAAGCGTGCTGGTTTGTAAATGTCTCCGGGTGACACGACAAAAATAATGGCGTAATGGAACTTTCCTGATGAATATGACTCAGATTGCATGCTCGTTCATAAAGATTGAGTTTTTACTGGAAGTGCGATTACGCGTGGAGACAAGTTTGGGGAGACCTTACCTCGGATGAGCGAGCAGTTAACGGATCAGGTTCTCGTTGAACGAGTGCAGAAGGGAGATCAGAAGTCATTCAATTTACTGGTAGTCCGCTATCAGCATAAAGTGGCGAGCCTGGTTTCACGCTATGTGCCGTCTGGAGATGTCCCTGATGTAGTGCAGGAGTCATTTATTAAAGCCTATCGTGCGCTGGAATCTTTCCGGGGCGACAGTGCTTTTTATACCTGGCTCTATCGGATTGCCGTCAATACGGCCAAAAATTACCTGGTGGCTCAGGGGCGCCGTCCACCGTCTAGCGACGTGGATGCCATCGACGCCGAAAATTTTGAAAGTGCGGGAGCACTAAAAGAAATTTCGAACCCTGAGAACTTAATGTTGTCGGAAGAATTGAGACAGATAGTTTTTCGCACCATCGAGATGCTACCCGAAGACTTGCGTATGGCTATCACCCTACGTGAACTCGATGGCCTGAGCTATGAAGAGATAGCCGTGATCATGGATTGCCCGGTTGGTACGGTTCGTTCACGTATTTTCCGCGCCCGTGAAGCTATTGATAATAAAATTCAACCGCTTATCCAACGCTAGCGATAGCGACACAGGAAGGGTATTGAGGCATGCAGAAAGAACAACTTTCCGCTCTTATGGATGGTGAAACGCTGGATAACGAAGTGATGTCCGCGCTGTCCAAAGACGTTGTGCTGCAGAAAAACTGGGAAAGCTACCACCTTATTCGCGATACGCTGCGCGGTGATATCCCACAGCAGCTCAATTTTGATATTTCGGCCCGCGTAATGGCTGCAATTGAGAATGAGCCGGCAAAAGCAGTCACCCGTCTGATACCGGAGGCACAGCCGAAACCAGAAGAAGCGGCTGCGATGCCGTTCTGGGCGAAAGTGCGCCCCTGGGCCGCGCAGATTACCCAGATTGGCGTGGCTGCCTGCGTATCGCTGGCCGTGATTGTCGGTGTACAGCAGTACAACAAGCCTGTTGAAGGCCAGTCCTCAGATTCACCGGTATTTAATACGCTGCCGATGATGGGCCAGGCGTCACCGGTCAGCCTGGGCGTGCCCGCTGAAAATGTTAGTGCACCCGCAAACAGTAACCAGCAGGTGCAGGATCAGCGTCGTCGCGTGAATGCACTGCTGCAGGATTACGAATTGCAGCGCCGTCTGCATGCTGAACAGCTGCAGTTTGATCAAAGTCCTGACCAGCAGGCTGCTGCTCAGGTTCCGGGTAATCAGTCGTTAGGAATGCAACCGCAGTAATGAAGCAGCTTTGGTGCGCCGTCAGCCTTATCGCTGGCAGCCTGATTTACTCCTCCTTCGCCCCGGCCGCGCAAACGCCATCCGGGGCGTTGTTACATCAGATGGAGCAGGCCAGCCAGTCACTCAGCTATGAACTCGCCTATATCAATGTCTCGCGGCTGGGCATTGAGTCACTACGCTACCGTCATGCCGTCATTGACAACAAAACCTATGCACAGCTGTTGCAGATGGATGGCCCGCGTCGGGAGATCATTCAGCGTGGTAAAGAGGTCAGCTATTTCGAGTCCGGTCTGCAACCCTTTACGATGGCGGGCGATCACATTGTCGATTCGCTGCCTTCCCTGGTCTATGCCGACTTTCAGCAACTCTCTGCCACCTATGATTTTGTCTCAGTAGGGCGCACGCGCATTGCCGATCAGCTCTGTGAAGTGATCCGCATTGTGCCGCGAGACGGCACCCGTTATGGCTATATTGTCTGGCTGGATAGCGAGACAAAACTGCCCCTTCGGGTTGATCTTCTCGATCGTGATGGCGAAACGCTGGAACAGTACCGTGTGGTGAGCTTTGCCGTCGATGATGGCGTACGCAAGCTGCTGCAGGGGCTGCAGGACGCCAAGCTTCCTCCGTTGTCATCCGTACCGACAGGTAATGCGGTGACGTTTAACTGGAAAGCGGGCTGGCTTCCGGCTGGCATGAAGGAAGTGACTCAAAGCCGTCGCCAGTTGCCTTCGCTCGACCGTCCGGTTGAAACGCGACTTTATTCTGACGGGCTGTTCAGTTTCTCGATCAACATCACGCTGGCTGATAAAACCAGTTCTGCACAGCAATTGCGCACAGGGCGTCGTACGGTTCTGACGGAAGTGCGCAATAATGCAGAGATCACGGTCGTGGGGGAACTTCCGCCCGCGACCGCCAAACGTATTGCTGATGGCGTTGT
Source organism: Erwinia persicina (assembly GCF_019844095.1). NCBI lineage: Bacteria > Pseudomonadati > Pseudomonadota > Gammaproteobacteria > Enterobacterales > Erwiniaceae > Erwinia > Erwinia persicina. The sequence continues at coordinate 1,126,128 of NZ_CP082141.1, forward strand.
CCTGGGGGCGGCACAATGATGAGAGAATGGGCGACGGTCGTGTCGTGGCAGAACGGTATTGCCACGCTACACTCCGAAATTAAAACGTCGTGCAGTAGCTGTTCCGCGCGTAAAGGCTGCGGCAGCCATATGCTCGATAAGCTGGGCCCCAAAAACGCCCATGTCATGAAAATCGCCAGCGCAGAGCCGCTGGTGCCGGGCCAGCGGATTGAACTGGGCATTGCTGAAAGCAGCCTGCTGAGTTCGGCGTTTCTGGTTTATATGACCCCGCTGATTGGGCTGTTTGTCCTGGCCGGTATTTTTCAGATGCTGTTTCACAGCGATCTGGCCGCGGCATGCGGTGCGTTGTTAGGCGGTGTGGGTGGTTTTATTGTTGCAAAAGGTCTCTCCGGCATGCTGGGGCGTTCGGCCTCATTTCAACCGGTGATCCTCAGCGTGGCGCTACCGCCCGATGCCATACACATCACCACGGATGCCTGATCCGCGTAAAGACGGCTGGCGACATTTTTCTGCCGGCCGTCTTATTTCATCCGCTAATAATCCTTATTTCCCTTTCATTACGGCAAGGCAAACCGTATTGCCTGACCGTGACGATTCCACCCCTTTGATATGTAGTGTAGAATGCTGCCTTTCGGGCCATCGTTCGCCTGTGATATCACGCTCTCCTGCTTCGCATCGCGAGAGTTCCAGAATTTGTAAGGCAGAAAAATCTCAATAATGAAGCACATAAGAAACTTTTCTATCATCGCCCACATCGACCACGGTAAATCAACGCTTTCCGACCGCCTGATCCAGATCTGTGGCGGGTTGACCGAACGTGAAATGGCTGCGCAGGTTCTGGATTCCATGGATTTAGAACGTGAGCGTGGCATCACCATTAAAGCGCAGAGCGTGACGCTCGATTACCATTCGCCAGATGGTAAAACTTACCAGCTCAATTTTATCGACACCCCGGGGCACGTTGACTTCTCTTACGAAGTTTCGCGCTCTCTTGCCGCCTGTGAAGGCGCATTGCTGGTGGTAGATGCAGGGCAGGGTGTGGAAGCTCAGACTCTGGCTAACTGCTACACCGCGATGGAAATGGAACTGGAAGTTGTACCTGTACTGAATAAAATCGATCTGCCAGCCGCCGATCCAGACCGCGTGGCGCAGGAAATTGAAGATATCGTCGGGATTGATGCGACGGATGCCGTACGCTGTTCAGCGAAAACCGGTATTGGCGTGCCAGACGTGCTTGAGCGGCTGGTGCGGGATATTCCGCCGCCGGAAGGCGATCCGGATGGTCCGCTGCAGGCGTTGATTATCGACTCATGGTTCGATAACTACCTCGGTGTGGTCTCGCTGGTGCGTATTAAAAACGGCACCATGCGCAAGGGCGAAAAAATTAAGGTCATGAGCACCGGTCAGGTCTATAACGCCGACCGTCTGGGTATCTTCACGCCGAAACGCGTGGATACCGACGTGCTGAACTGCGGCGAAGTGGGCTGGCTGGTCTGTGCCATTAAGGACATTCTGGGTGCGCCGGTCGGGGATACCCTGACGCAGGCCCGTAATCCGGCAGAGAAAGCACTGCCAGGGTTCAAAAAGGTGAAGCCGCAGGTTTACGCCGGCCTGTTCCCGATCAGCTCCGATGATTACGAAGCTTTCCGTGACGCGCTGGGGAAACTCAGTCTGAACGATGCCTCCCTGTTTTATGAGCCAGAAAGCTCCACCGCGCTGGGCTTCGGCTTCCGCTGTGGCTTCCTTGGTCTGCTGCACATGGAAATCATTCAGGAGCGTCTGGAGCGCGAATACGATCTTGAACTGATCACCACCGCGCCGACCGTTGTCTACGAAGTGGTCACCACGGATAACCAGACTATTTATGTTGACAGCCCGGGCAAACTGCCGCCGCTGAACAATATTGAAGAGCTGCGTGAGCCGATTGCCGAGTGTCACATGCTGTTGCCGCAGGAATTCCTGGGTAACGTCATCACGCTGTGCATCGAAAAACGCGGCGTACAGACCAACATGGTTTACCACGGTAACCAGGTGGCGCTGACGTATGAAATCCCGATGGCTGAAGTGGTGCTCGATTTCTTCGACCGTCTGAAATCCACCTCTCGTGGCTATGCGTCACTGGATTACAATTTCAAACGTTTCCAGGCTTCCAACATGGTTCGTGTCGATGTATTGATTAACTCCGAGCGTGTCGATGCGCTGGCGCTGATCACCCACAACGACAACGCCCCGTACCGGGGTCGTGACCTGGTGGAGAAAATGAAAGAATTGATCCCGCGTCAGCAGTTCGACATTGCGATTCAGGCGGCGATTGGTAACCACATTATCGCCCGCTCTACGGTGAAACAGCTGCGTAAAAACGTGCTTGCCAAATGTTATGGCGGCGACGTCAGCCGTAAGAAAAAACTGCTGCAGAAACAGAAAGACGGTAAGAAGCGCATGAAGCAAGTGGGTAACGTTGAGTTACCGCAGGAAGCGTTCCTTGCCATTCTCCACGTGGGTAAAGACAGCAAATAACCCCCTCACTGGGTTTTAAGGGAACTGGAATGGCTAATATGTTCGCCCTGATTCTGGCGATAGCAACGCTGATCACCGGCATTGTCTGGTGTATCGACAAGTTTAAATGGGCACCGGCGCGGCGCGCCAAACGCGCGGAAGCGCAGGCGCAGGGTATCGAAGCGACAAAGGCTGACAAACAGCCGGGCTGGGTGGAAACCACCGCATCGGTCTTCCCGGTGCTGTTCGTGGTGTTTGTGGTGCGCTCGTTTATTTATGAGCCATTCCAGATCCCTTCCGGTTCAATGATGCCGACGCTGCTGATCGGAGATTTTATCGTGGTGGAAAAATTTGCCTACGGTATTAAAGATCCGATCACCCAGACAACGCTGATCCCCACGGGGCATCCTAAGCGTGGTGACATTGCGGTATTTAAGTACCCGAAAGATCCCAGCATGGATTACATCAAACGCGTGATTGGTTTACCGGGTGACCGGGTGACTTATGACCCCCTGAGTAAAACGGTTTCCGTGCAGCAGTCGGCCAGTGCAGTGCCGGTGACTTATTCAGATGTGGAAGAAAGTGACTTTATCCAGACCTTCAGCGGCTACAGCGGTAACGAGCGCGGTAATGGTTTCTTCCAGGTCCCCAAAGGGGAGTCGATGCAGGGCGGCATTCGTTTAGCGACCCGCAACGAGACACTGGGTGACGTTACCCATCGTATCCTGCTGATTGCTCAGGCACCCAGCCAGCCGGGTTCTTACTATCAGCAGCCAGGACAGCCGCAGTCAAGCTGGGTGGTTCCTGAGGGCATGTACTTTATGATGGGCGACAACCGTGATAACAGCGCCGACAGCCGTTACTGGGGTTTCGTTCCGGAACGTAACCTGGTGGGCAAAGCAACGGCCATCTGGATGAGCTTCGACAAGCAGGAAGGGGAATGGCCAACCGGCGTGCGCCTGAGCCGCATCGGTGGCATCCACTAATGACCGCCTGCGGGCGGCATTAAAAACGGGTGGTCTGTCGTCTGTCATGTCGGCAGGCCACTGCACACGAAACAGATCGTGTTGGTGTTCAGGCTCAGCCCTGTTCCGTGTGCAGCATAATTGACGCATTAAGAAATTGGTAACGCATGAACCCCATCGTAATAAATAAGCTTCAACGTAAGCTGGGCTACACTTTTACTCATCAGGAATTGTTGCAGCAGGCGCTGACTCACCGTAGCGCCAGCAGTAAACACAACGAAAGACTGGAATTCCTGGGCGACTCAATTCTTAGTTATGTCATTGCTAATGCCCTTTATCAGCGCTTCCCGCGCGTGGATGAAGGTGACATGAGTCGGATGCGCGCCACGCTGGTTCGCGGTAACACGCTGGCCGAAATGGCACGGGAGTTTGACCTCGGCGAGTGTCTGCGTCTGGGGCCTGGTGAACTGAAAAGCGGCGGCTATCGCCGCGAATCGATTCTGGCTGACACCGTCGAAGCGCTGATTGGCGGGGTTTTCCTCGACAGCGATATTCAGACGGTGGAGCAGCTGATCCTGAGCTGGTACGCCAGCCGTCTGGATCAGATCAGCCCGGGCGATAAACAAAAGGATCCAAAAACGCGTCTGCAGGAGTTTTTGCAGGGTCGCCATCTGCCTCTGCCCACCTATCTGGTGGTGCAGGTGCGTGGCGAAGCGCACGATCAGGAATTTACTATTCACTGTCAGGTAAGCGGCATGGCAGAACCGGTTGTGGGAACCGGCTCAAGCCGTCGTAAAGCTGAACAGGCAGCAGCCGAACAGGCGCTGATTAAGCTGGGAATTGAATGAACGAACAAACTACCCATTGCGGCTTTATTGCTATTGTAGGCCGTCCGAACGTTGGTAAATCTACCTTACTGAACCAGTTACTGGGACAGAAGATTTCCATTACCTCGCGTAAGCCACAAACCACCCGCCACCGCATTATGGGCATCCATACTGAAGGGGAATATCAGGCGATCTATGTCGATACCCCGGGCCTGCATATGGAAGAGAAGCGGGCGATTAACCGCCTGATGAACCGTGCAGCCAGCAGCTCAATTGGTGACGTTGAGATGGTGATCTTCGTCGTGGAAGGGACCAAATGGACCGCCGATGACGAGATGGTGCTGAACAAGTTAAAAGACGGCAGAGTGCCGGTGCTGCTGGCGATCAACAAAGTCGACAATATTACCGATAAAAGCATCCTGCTGCCGCACCTGCAGTTCCTGGGTTCACAAATGAACTTTATGGACGTGGTGCCGATCTCGGCCGAAAAAGGCACTAACGTTGATACCATCGCCAGCATTGTGCGTAAACGCCTGCCGGAAGCTGAACATCACTTCCCGGAAGATTACATTACCGATCGTTCTCAGCGCTTTATGGCGTCAGAAATTATCCGTGAAAAACTGATGCGTTTCCTCGGTGCTGAGCTGCCTTATTCTGTCACGGTCGAGATTGAACAGTTCCTGACCAATGAGCGTGGCGGCCTGACCATCAACGGTCTGATTCTGGTCGAGCGCGAAGGCCAGAAGAAGATGGTCATTGGTAACAAAGGCGCCAAAATCAAAGTCATTGGTACCGAGGCCCGTCGGGACATGGAAGAGATGTTTGAGGCGAAAGTGCACCTTGAACTGTGGGTGAAAGTGAAGTCCGGCTGGGCGGATGATGAACGCGCCTTACGCAGCCTGGGCTATACCGACGACCTCTGAACCTGATGGAAGGCTGGCAACGCGCATTTGTCCTGCATGGACGGCCCTGGAGCGAAACCAGCCTGCTGCTTGATCTGTTTTCTGAACAGCATGGCAGGGTACGGGTGCTGGCCAAAGGCGCCCGTTCCAAACGTTCCAGCCTGAAAGGGGCATTGCAGCCTTTTACCCCGCTGCTGGTGCGCTGGGGAGGCCGTGGCGAGGTGAAAACCCTGCGCGGTGCTGAACCGGTTTCCCTTGCTCTCCCTCTCAGCGGCACTTCTCTTTACTGCGGTCTGTACGTTAACGAGCTCCTCTCACGGGTGCTGGAACACGAGACCTCATTCAGTGAACTCTTCTTTGATTATCTGCACTGCATTCAGACGCTGGCGGCGGATGCTGCGTCCCCGGAACCTGCACTCCGGCGTTTTGAACTGGCGATGCTCGGCCACCTTGGTTACGGCGTTGATTTTCTGCACTGCGCTGGCAGTGGGGAAGAAGTGGCCGATGGCATGACCTACAGCTATCGCGAAGAGAAGGGCTTTATTGCCAGCCTGGTCGTGGGGCACCGCAGTTTTACCGGCCGTCATTTACGGGCGCTGTACCAGCGTGAGTTTCCGGATGCTGATACCCTGCGCGCGGCGAAGCGCTTTACCCGCATTGCCCTGAAGCCTTATCTGGGAGGGAAACCGTTGAAAAGTGCCGAACTGTTCCGTCAGTTTTTGCCGAGAAAACGACCAGATGCACCGCTGACGGACGATGAATAGCCGCCAGCCATACCCCTGTGTGCTGCGATCGTTGTACACTTCTTAAATCCCTTCGCAATTTTCCGAGGACTATCATGGCAGAGCTGTTGTTAGGCGTTAACATCGATCACGTAGCTACCGTTCGTAATGCCCGTGGCACGCACTATCCCGATCCGGTGCAGGCGGCTTTTATCTCTGAGCAGGCGGGGGCCGATGGCATTACTGTCCATCTGCGGGAAGACCGCCGTCATATTACCGATCGTGACGTGCGCATTCTGCGTCAGACCATTCAGACCCGAATGAATCTGGAGATGGCGGTGACGGATGAGATGGTCGATATTGCCTGCGAGATCCTGCCGCACTTCTGCTGCCTGGTACCGGAGAAACGTGAAGAAGTGACCACCGAAGGCGGGCTGGACGTGGCCGGCCAGCAGGATAAAGTGACGGCTGCGGTAAAACGGCTGAATGATGCCGGCATCCTGGTTTCCCTGTTCATCGACGCTGACCATCGCCAGATTGATGCCGCCGTCGCCGCCGGCGCGCCTTATATTGAGATCCACACCGGTGCTTACGCTGAAGCCGAAGAAGGCCCGGCACGCGATGTTGAACTGGCGCGTATTGCTGACGCGGCTACCTACGCCGCCGGTAAAGGTCTGAAGGTGAATGCCGGGCATGGCCTGACCTACCATAACGTACAGCCAGTTGCCGTGCTGCCGGAGATGCACGAGCTGAACATCGGCCATGCCATTATCGGGCGTGCGGTATTTAGCGGCCTGGCTGACGCGGTGAAAGAGATGAAGCAGCTGATGCGGGAAGCGCGCCGTTAATGGCTATCCTCGGCCTTGGTTCTGACATTGTGGAGATCGCCCGCATCGAAGGGGTGATCTCCCGCTCCGGCGACCGCCTGGCAAAGCGCGTGCTCAGCGCCAGTGAATGGGCGCAGTATCAGGCGCATCAGCAGCCGGTGCGCTTCCTCGCCAAGCGTTTCGCGGTAAAAGAGGCGGCAGCCAAAGCCTTTGGCACCGGCATTCGCGGTGGTCTGGCGTTCAATCAGTTTGAGGTTTATAACGATGAACTTGGCAAACCCGGCCTGCGATTTTTCCAGCATGCCAGTGAAGTCGCGGCGAAGCTCGGGGTGGTGCACGTACACGTGACGCTGGCCGATGAACGGCACTACGCCTGTGCCACGGTGATTATCGAAAGCTAGCTGGCAGGGTGCAGTTCCACAAACTTCTCCCACAGCTGATCGTGACTTTCGCTGCGTTGCGGGTCGACAATGATGGTGTTATCAATGGGGCAAACCTGCTGGCAGGTGGGGGCGTCGTAGTGACCGATGCATTCCGTGCAGCGGTCAGCGTCGATTTCATAGAACTCGTCACCCATGGCGATCGCTTCGTTAGGGCACTCGGGTTCGCACATATCACAGTTAATACATTTCTTAGTGATCAGCAGCGCCATCGTTCTTTCATCCAGTAACCGGTTAAAGTGCGCGGGTATTATACGCACACTGACTGTTCAGACCAGCTTTTTCACCTGAGTTTCATTGTGGTGAATACGGCTGGAAGTGCGATCCGGGTTGTCTGCTCCGCGGTTACAGTGGACGATAGACTGCGGTAACGTATCCCTGTTACGGGGCATCAATACATCCTCTTTACTGGTTTCGTTTATTCAGGTCGCTATTCTGCTAAAAATGACTGGCGTTTGAGGCAGTCCTTTTTTTATATCATAATGACATTATGTTAGACGAAATAAGCTCTAAAAGAGCTTTACTGTCAACATCTAATATGATGTTTACGTTATATAAAGGACGTTCATTAGAAATAATTGCATTTTCATTAACGAGTTCTTTCTCTGTTCTGGCGAAACATTGCCCGTATTTTTCTTTTGAAGTGTAGTCAATTTCAATACTACCTTTAATGCCTGAAAATAAACCAGGATTTATTACATAGGCAATTGCGCAAGGATCATGTAGGCAAGGATCTTTCATCGCATATACTCGTGACATACTGGCGGAAATCTGTGCTACATGATTTCCAGTCTCAAGAATGTTACATAACCCTTTACGAATATCTACTTTTTCTGTGACATCCAAACCCAACATCGTCACATGCCTGGCAGTATCAAAAACAATATGGGCAGCATGGGGATCAACATAAAAATTAAATTCAGCATAAGCAGTGATATTGCCAGGACAGAAAGCAGCGCCACCCATCAGCACAATATCTTTAATATTATCAGCCAGTGCAGGCTCTTTAATAAGCGCTAATGCAATGTTAGTTAGGGGGCCTATAGGGCAGATTATAATTTCTCCGGGGTTTTCCATTACGGTTTTAATAATAAAATCCACGGCATGGTAACCAGAATCTTCCTGGACTGGTTCAGGTAGTTCTATGCCGCCAAGTCCATTTTCACCATGAACCATGGTCGTTTTTCCCGCAGCGAACATAAGTGGACGGGAAGTACCTTTAAATACAGGGATGTCACTTTTTCCAGCAAGCTCTGTAATTTTCCTCGCGTTTTTAAATGTTTTGTCAACACTAATATTGCCGGCAATAGTGGTGATACCCATTAATTTTATTTCAGGATCTGCTATCGCTAATAGTATTGCTATAGCATCATCTATTCCAGGGTCACAATCAATTATTATTTTTTTTACCATTTTTATTTTTTTCCTGATAGGGTTAGACATTGATATTTTTTATCCCTTTACTAGGGGAATAACAACTTAATTATACATTTAGTATTTAAGTTTTTTTGCAGGTTTTGTTAAAAGTCTTTCTACTATTGAAGAGCAATAATATAACATTATATCCTTAGTGTTTTTCACCTGTCTGATTTCCAGATGTTAGTGGTTTAAATAACGATTCCTACTATTGAAGATGAAAGGAAACTGACCAGTGTTGATCCTACTATTAATCTAAAACTATTGGATGCGATCATTTTACCATGCTCTTTACTGATATTACTCACGCAGCCTATGATCATAGCGATCGATCCTAGATTCGAAAATGAGATCAGGAATACAGACATTATAGCCTCTGATCGCGTATCAATGCTTGTCATTTTAATAAATTCAATTATCGCAACAAATTCATTTGCCATTATTTTTGTTGCGATAACTTGTCCCATCTTTATTGTTTCATTCCACGGGATCCCCATAAGAAAGGCGAATGGTGAAAACAGATATCCAATCAGTTCCTGGAATGTTTTTCCTAAAGCGTAACTAAAAATATCATTTAGCATCGCAATCAATGCAATGAAACCAAGCAGTGCGGGTACAACAGCAAGTAGAACTTTAAAACCATCTTGCATATGCTCAATGAGCATCTCGAAAAATGATTTTTTATTCCCCTCCGCTTCTGGGTGTAATGATGCATTTACAGCTGCTGGTTCACCAGGGTTTATTAGTGAAACTATTATAATAGTGCTAAAAAAATTCAAACAAACGCCTATAAATACATAACGTGGTTCAAGCATCTGTGTATAAGCTCCCAGAATAGCCAAATCCACGGTAGAGAGCGAACAGGCCGCAATTGTATACATCTGTGGCTGTGTTAATCGGGGGATATATTCTTTTATAGAAACATAAACAGCCGTCATTCCGACTGCAATAGTATTTACTGCAGCAAATGATTCCAGCTTGCCCAGTTTAGAAATTCTGTTAATACTGGAGCCTATGATAATTATAAAGATATTAAGGATTTTAAAGTGTTTTAATAATCCGATTAAAGAGCAAATGAAAACCAGAGGCAGCAATGCAACAACAATAAACGCGGGTGATGATTTGTTTGTGATTTCACCGAATACGAAATTAATCCCCTGATTGGCGTAATGAATAAGATGTTCTATTCTGGATTCAATATAGTTTAATGAGTTTTCCCCCGCTGAAGTATGCATTAAAACCAGAGTGGTGATAAATTCAATGCTAAGAATAATAATAATGGGTCTTGCTCTCCTGAGCATATCCTTGCGACTGAAACTAATAGCAGCAGTGATTATTATAATAAATAATAAGCTTAATGAAAATATGAAATATTTCATAGTATGCCACCTTGTATAGGTTAAACTGTGCTAAATTAAAATATTTTAATATTACGCGGTTTTCTGAAGTCTCAAAGGCGCTTTAAAAAATTATTCTCTGTATTTTCCTTTGAGTAGTCGATCAGACACGCCTTCTTTTGCTGGCATTGACGAGGCACCTTTTTTCTCTACAGCAAGAGAAGCATAAGCCACTGCGTACCGGATAGCATTGTCCATGCTACTGCCTTCCGCTATCTTTGCGGCTAATGCACCATTAAAAGCATCTCCGGCACCACTGGTATCAACTACCGCCGCTGAGATAGCCCGAAACCTTTTCATCACGACACCATTATAATAAATAGCGCCTTGTTGGCCCTGTGTCATAATGATTTCATTGACACCCATGCTGTGTATTTTTTTTAAAGCAATATCAGCATCATCATTAGTGTTTATTTTTATTCCTGAAAGAAGTTCTGCCTCTTTTTCGTTCGGTGTCAGTAGATCAACAAGATGTAAGTGTGAAAGTATATCCTCAGAGTAGGGTGCCGGGTTGAGAATGATATAACATCGATATGCGCTGGCGATTTCTAGTGCAAGTTTAGTTGCCTGTATATTGTTTTCTAATTGAGTCAAAAAAACCTTTGCTTGCATAATATTTATTTGTTCGCTAAGTATTTCATGCATATCAATGTTTTCATTTGCACCAGGATCAATAACGATATTACTATTCCCTTGTTCCATTTCAATCATGACTAATGCACTTCCTGTCTTTAATTCAGTATCTCTGATTATAGTTGTTTTGTTTATGCGTGACCCCTGAAGGTATCGTTCTGCAATATCTCCTGGTGCATCATTCCCAACTTTAATAAAAAGATGAATGTTATCATTAAATTGGGATGCTGCAATTGCCTGATTTGCCCCTTTCCCTCCAGGGAAAAACTCTGTTGAAATTGCTTTTATTGTTTCCCCTACGGCAGGAAAGTGCATAACTTCGGTAACGATATCAAGATTAAATGATCCGAAAATATAAATTAAATTTGACAACGCTTTGTGAGTTTTATCTTCAATTTTTACGTATGACGGAAAGTCTATTCCTCGCTTCTGGTTTAATAGTTCATTTACGTTTTTTTCGATATTTAAATTTTTTATTTTCGCTCCGCCATAAAACTTACTTGCGATGCCTTGATGGCATAACTGATCTATGTAGCGTCTTACGGTTCTTTCTGTGACTTTCAAAACCAGTGAAGATTCCCGGATATAAATAACCCTATCTGCTACAAGTTTTTTTCGGAGATAATCAATAGCCTGAGTTTTATTCATTAGCCCTCTCTTGATATCTATCATATATCTTGCTGATACATATGCTGTAAGCACTATCACAAAAATTGTCTAAGACTGGACAGCTAATAGTCCGATTCCGTGAACAGATAAGTTTGTCGCTATTTCCGCATTATCTGTATTGGCTTGCTCTTACATTGGCATCAAAAATCCGACTCTCCTCTTTTTCATTTCTTCCTCGTTAACCTTCGTTGAACCCGATAATACATCAACATGTTTTGATATGAAGTGAAATCAGGTCATCTTGTACTGAAATTGGTAGGGTTTGTGTTGCTAACTGCATCGACAGGGAAAAGCAGGGATGTTATTAATAACCTGCAGATTACAAAGGAAATTGTATCGGTGCTTAGAGATATCACATTGGATATATTTTTTAATGGGCAGCGACACCATCGATCTCAGTCAAAAACAGGTTAAAGTGCGCGGGTATTTACGCGCACTCTCTGCTCAGACCAGCTTTTTCACCAGTGCTTCGCTGTGACGGATATGGCTGGAAGCCCGTTCCGGATCGCGCTGGATCAGCGCCATAAACAGCAGGTCGGTCAGCGCCAGTTGCGCAGTGGTTGACGAGATGGCCGCGCTTCGCGTTGTCTGCTCTTCTGCCACGGTGTACAGGCAGTGGCTGGCTGCCTGCTGGAGAGTGTTGGGCGTGAATCCCGTAAACGCCAGTACGGTGGCGCCGATGCGCTGGGCTTCCTGGGCGGCCAGGTTAATCTCGCGGCGTTCGCCAGTGTAAGAGATCGCCAGCAGCACATCGCCCACCTCTAAGGCCTGAACGCTGGCCAGCAGGGCATGCATATCCTGTTCCGCCACCGCGCTAATGCCAATCTTCATCAGCTTCCAGGAAAAATCTTTGGCAACCAGGCCGGAAGCGCCGATACCTACCAGCACGATACGTCTGGCCTGCTTCAACAGGCGCAATGTTTCCAGGAGCATCTCTTCACTGTTAATATCCAGTGTGGCGCGAATCGCGGAACACTTCTCTGTAAACAGCTTTTCTCCAACTACTTTCAGCGCATCATCACTCAGAATATGATTATGAACGGTGATCGCATCCTTCTCCGTAAGTGATTCACTCAGTGCCAGCTTCAGTGCCGGAAATCCTTTGTAGCCCAGTTTCTGGGCGAATTTTACTACGCTGGACTGACTGACCCCTGACTCATCCGCCAGTTTCTGTGAACTCAGATGACGGGCGCGGTCCGGCTGCGACAGCAGGTAGTCAGCAAGCCGACGTTCATTCAGAGCCAGGCTGGGATAAAGCTGACGGATACGCAGCAGTGAACTCATCATTTTTCCTCTTACGAATCAGGCTCATCATATTGAATTATCTGTAATGATAACATTCAGTGTCCTAAGTCTAACGTGCCATTTTAAGGTTTCCATGATTAAAAAGGGTAAAATGGGTTACGGCAAAGAATAAAATATTCGTATATATTTATCTTAAGATGAATTAAAAATTCAAAAAAGAGGATGTTCATGGATCTTGGTTCACTGGTATCAGAGATGCGTAATCCGGAGACGCTCGACCTGGATAATTTGTCAACGTTAGAGATGTTGTCGAGATTTAATCAGCAGGATGCCACCGTGGCGGAAGCCGTCCGTCTGACGCTGCCGCAGGTGGCGGAGGCCGTTGATGCCGCCGCCGCCGCACTCTCTTCCGGCGGCCGGTTGATCTATATGGGGGCCGGCACCAGCGGACGGCTGGGCGTGCTGGATGCGTCCGAATGCCCGCCAACCTTTGGCGTACCGCACGGCATGATTGTCGGGCTGATTGCCGGCGGCCCGGGTGCCTTACTGAAAGCAGTAGAAGGCGCTGAGGACGATGAACAGCTGGGGATCGCGGATTTACAGGCGCTGAACCTGACGCCTAACGATATGGTGGTGGGGATAGCCGCCTCCGGGCGCACGCCATACGTGACGGGTGCGCTGCGCTTTGCCCGCCAGCAGGGCTGTCGTACGGCGGCAATCTCCTGCAACCCCGACTCCCCCATCGCCCGTGAAGCGCTGATTGCCATCTCGCCCGTGGTTGGCCCGGAGGCGCTGACCGGATCAACGCGCCTGAAATCGGGAACGGCCCAGAAGCTGGTGCTGAATATGCTCTCTACGGGGGCCATGGTTAAAATCGGTAAGGTCTACCAAAACCTGATGGTGGACATGCAGGCGACTAATATCAAACTGGTTGATCGCGCGCGGCGCATGGTGTGTGAAGCTACGGGCTGCGATGCGCAGCTGGCTGAGAACGCCTTACAGCAAGCGCAGTACGAAGTGAAAACCGCGATTCTAATGATTCTCGCCGATCTTCCGGCTGACCAGGCAAAACAGCGACTGATTGCCTGTAACGGCTTTTTGCGTGCGGCACTCGCCAGCGACTAATGGCATAAAAAGGATCCTCCATGGAAAAATCTCTCCAGCTGGCACAGGCGTTATTGCAGGGTATTGGCGGCGCGGCCAATGTTATTCGACTGGAAAACTGCATGACGCGCGTACGCGTCGAGGTCCGTGACGAAAGCCTGCTGGTGCCGGACGAGTTGCGCCGGCTGGATGGGATGAAAGGCTACGTTAAGCAGGGCAGTCAACATCAGTTTATTGTGGGGCCGGGGGCGGCAGCCAAAGTGACCGATGCGATGCGCACCCTGATTTCAGCGCCCGGGTCGGCTGACGCAGCGGCGATGGTCAGACAGAATAAGGCCCAGGCGAAAGCGCAGTATCGCGCTCCTTTCAGCGATGCGTTGCGCCAGCTGGCGAATGTCTTTATTCCACTGATCCCGGCTTTTATCGCCTCCGGTTTGATCACCGGGCTGATTAATATTGTTAAACGCCCGGATATCGTGGGTAACCTCGCCACTGAGTATCCCAATCTTATCGGGCTGGCGGCGATTGTTGGCAGTGCGGTTTTCGCCATCATGAACATTCTGGTCGGGGTGAATACGGCCAAAGTCTTCGGCGGGTCGACCGCGCTGGGTGGCGTTATGGCGGGCATCCTTTCCAGTCCGGCGCTGGCGCAGATCACCCTGTTTGGCGAACCGCTCCAGCCAGGACGCGGCGGGGTGATTGCCGTCTTGCTGGTGGTGGTCATGATGTGCTGGATTGAAAAACGTCTGCGACAGCGGCTGCCAGAGTCTCTGGAGCTGATCCTTAACCCGCTTCTGACTACACTTATTACAGCATCACTGGCGATTGTGCTGTTACAGCCGCTGGGCGGTATGATTTCAGACGCCATTGCTCATGGGGCCACGCTGGCCATCGATCGCGGCGGAATGCTGGCAGGAGCAGTACTGGCGGGAACCTTTTTACCGCTGGTTCTCACCGGCCTGCACCAGGGCATGGTGCCGATCCACGTCGAGCTGGTGCAGGCGCACGGCTATAACGCGCTGCTGCCCATTCTGGCGATGGCCGGGGTAGGGCAGGTCGGCGCGTCGCTGGCGGTATTAATGAAAACGCGGAATGCCAGGCTGAAAAAGCTGGTTAAAGGGGCACTGCCGGTGGGGATCCTCGGCGTGGGCGAACCGCTTATCTTTGGTGTTACGCTTCCGCTCGGACGCCCTTTTATCGCTGCCTGCCTGGGGGGGGCAGTTGGCGGCGCGGTAATCAGTTATGCTAAGGTCGCTACCCTCATTACATTCGGGCTTTCCGGCCTGCCGCTGGCGATGACCATCGTGGCTGGCAAAGTGCTGATGTATCTGGCGGGTTGGCTGACAGCCGTCATTTGCGGTTTTCTGTTTGCATGGTTTATGGGGTTCAATGACCCTGAGGAGTAAGGTTTGACAACCAGTCGGGAACGACGCGTGGTATTTTTTGACCTTGATGGCACCCTGCATCAGCAGGATATGTTCGGCACGTATATGCGCTGGCTGCTCTGGCGTCAGCCCCTGAACCTGCTGCTGGTCGTGCCGCTGCTGCCAGTGATTGGTCTCGGCCTGTTGGTTAAAGGGCGTGCCGCACGCTGGCCGATGAGCCTGTTGCTGTGGTCAATTACTTTTGGCCACAGTGAGGCACGCCTGACGGAGCGTGAGCAGCAATTTTCTCACTGGTTCCGTCAGCGAGTGACGGCGTTTCCCGTGGTGCAGCAGCGGCTGACGGACTACCTCACCAGTGAGGATGCCGACGTCTGGCTGATCACCGGGTCGCCACAGCCGCTGGTGGAGCAGGTCTACTTTGATTCGGCTTTTCTGCCGCGGGTTAAACTGATCGCCAGCCAGATGGGGCGAGCCTGGGGAGGACGGGTGCTGGCGATGCGCTGCCTGGGCCATGAAAAAGTTGCGCAGCTGGAAGAGCAGATTGGTACCCCGTTACAGCTTTACAGCGGTTACAGCGACAGTAAGCAGGACAATCCGCTACTCTATTTTTGCCAGCATCGCTTCCGGGTTACCCCGGTGGGAGAGCTACAGCAACTGGAATAACCGACAATTAAAGATATAATGTCGCGCTTTTTTTTGCCGGAGATGCGGGTGACTGAGAATAATGATGAATTCTGGATGCGCCATGCGCTGACACTGGCCAGGCGTGCCTGGGACGAGGGAGAAGTCCCCGTGGGCGCTGTGCTGGTGTATCAGGGGCGGGTAATTGGTGAAGGCTGGAACCGTCCAATCGGTCACCACGATCCGACGGCACACGCCGAGATGATGGCGATCCGGCAGGGGGGAAAGGTGATTGAGAACTATCGCCTGCTGGACACCACGCTGTACGTCACTCTGGAACCCTGTGTGATGTGTGCAGGGGCAATGATTCACGGGCGCGTAGGGCGGTTAGTGTATGGCGCGCGCGATGCAAAAACCGGAGCGGCAGGTTCACTGCTTGACGTGCTGGGGCACCCGGGAATGAACCATCATGTACAGACGGAACAGGGTGTCCTGGCGGAAGAGTGCGCTGCGCTGTTGAGCGATTTTTTCCGCCAGCGTCGTGCTGAAAAGAAAGCCCAGCGCCTGTAGGAGGGATTTTCTGTTGCGGTCTGCCCGTCAGGCTGCGTCGGTTTAGTTTAACGCGATTTTCGCTTCTACTGTCGGGTAACCGCTGCCCAGTTCGGCCTCCATAGCCGCCTGCTGTGCCAGCTTTCTCTCCTGATCCTGCAGATAGCCGACCAGACTCAACTGATATTTGCGGATATTTTCCACGTAGGCATAAGCTTCATGGCCGCGGGCGTAGCCGTAGGTGGTCTGGCTGTAGTAGCGTTTCTGACTCAGCATCGGCAGGCGCACTTTCACATCGGCCCAGCTATCCGGATCCCCTTTCTGCTTTTCCGTCAGCTTGCGTGCATCAAGCATATGGGCGTACCCCATGTTATAGGCCGCCAGCGCAAACCAGATACGTTCATCTTCCGGCACGGTGGACGGCACTTTCTCCATCATGCGCACCAGATACTCACTGCCGCCGCGAATACTCTGCTCCGGATCGGTACGGTCACTGACGTTCAGGCTGTCAGCGGTGTTACGCGTCAGCATCATCAGGCCGCGTACCCCGGTCGGTGAGGTGGCCTGCGGGTTCCAGTGTGATTCCTGGTAGGAGATGGCCGCCAGCAGACGCCAGTCAATAATCTGGGCGTACTTCTCGAACAGCGGCTGAATGTCCGGGAGCGTGCCGTCGATGGCGCGCAGGAAGGTCCGCGTGTCGACATAGTCAAACGTGCCGACGTGACCCAGATACTTCTCATCCAGTCGGGCCATCGCGCCTTCTTCGCCCATCTGATTAAAGAAGTCGAGCAGGGCCGCATTCATGCTGTCGTCCTGCTCATGCTGCACGTACCAGGTCACCGGCTCTTCATCAGTGATGTCAAAGGCCACCGCCAGCTGCGGATGGATCCGCTGCATCAGGGCAATGGTGACCGAATCCCCTACCGTATAGTCGAGTTTGCCATCCGCTACCGCCTCCAGCAGGCCCTGGGGGGTCTGATCGGTGGAGATCGCCCAGTCGAGGTCGGGATACTGATGCGCTTTCACATTGCGCAGCGTTGACAGATAAGCTGACCCGGATGCCGCCGTCAGGCGACCTTTCAGATCGCCGAGGTTTTTGGGGCGAGGAGCGCCAATGCGGTACACCAGCTGTTGGGAAACGGAATAATAGGACGGGCCCGCACGAAAACGCGCCAGCCGTTCATTATTATAAATTAAGCCGGCCGCCAGCAGATCGGCCTTATCATCTTCCAGGTCATCAAACAGATCGCCCAGGTTAGGGCGAACGGTAACTTCGAGCTTCACGCCTAAATAACGGGCGAAGCGCTTCGCCAGCTCGTAGTCCATACCCGCTGGTGATTTATTAACCGTGTAGTAAGTCAGCGGAGAATTAATCGTGCTGACACGAAGCACTCCCCGCGATTTTATCTGTGCAATCCGGTCGGTGGAGCCCCCGTACCACGGGATAGACGGCCACAGCGCAAGCGCCAGAAGTACCGTGATCAGCCCGACCAGCAGATAATTAAATTTAAGGCGTTTCAAATAGTTATCTCTCGATGGTTCTCAGGTATCTGTCTTCTATGGCAGTATTTGTGATCTATAATTGGCCCTGAGCGTGGGGCATTCTGCGCAACTCCGCGCGGCTCCGCAACTGAATTCCATCCGATTTGTGTGTTTTTCAGGCAATTCCTTATCGCGATAAATTCTGCGCAAACGGTTTCGTAACCGGTGCGGATTCACTATAATACCGCCCGTTTTCCCCTGTTGCGCCCAATGAAGCGTCGCCCGGCGCTTCGAGACGAGAGATCTTTAATGATGGAAATTCTGCGTGGTTCGCCCGCTCTGTCGGCATTTCGTATTAACAAACTGCTGGCCCGCTTTCAGGATGCTCACCTGCCGGTGAGTGACATTTACGCTGAGTACGTCCATTTCGCTGATGTCAGCACGCCGCTGAGTGCGGATGAAAAATCCCGTTTGCAGCGCCTGCTGAAATACGGCCCCTCTCTCGCTGAACATACCCCGGAAGGTCGTCTGCTGCTGGTGACGCCTCGTCCCGGTACCATTTCGCCCTGGTCTTCCAAAGCGACGGATATCGCCCATAACTGCGACCTGCCGCAGGTGCTGCGTCTGGAGCGCGGTCTGGCTTTCTATGTCAAGGCGCCACAGTTAACGGAAGCACAGTGGGGAGCGCTGGCGGCCCTGCTGCACGACCGCATGATGGAAACCGTGTTTACGGATCTGAATCAGGCCGACGCGCTGTTCGTTCAGCATCAGCCTGCGCCGGTACAGAGTGTAGACGTGCTGGGTGAAGGGCGTAACGCGCTGGTTCAGGCCAACATTAAACTGGGGCTGGCGCTGGCCGATGATGAAATCGACTACCTGCAGGCGGCGTTTGAACAACTGGGGCGCAACCCGAACGATATCGAACTGTACATGTTTGCTCAGGCCAACTCTGAGCACTGCCGCCATAAAATCTTCAACGCCGACTGGGTGATTGACGGGCAGGTTCAGCCGAAGTCGCTGTTCAAAATGATTAAAAATACCTTTGAGAAGACCCCCGATCACGTGCTGTCAGCGTACAAAGACAACGCCGCCGTGATGGAAGGTTCTCAGGTCGGGCGCTTCTACGCTGACGCACAGGGCCATTACGACTTCCATCAGGAAGAGGCTCATATCCTGATGAAGGTGGAAACCCATAATCACCCGACAGCGATCTCGCCATGGCCGGGTGCCGCGACCGGTTCCGGTGGCGAAATCCGCGATGAGGGGGCGACCGGGCGCGGCGCAAAACCTAAAGCCGGTCTGGTCGGGTTTTCCGTATCAAACCTGCGTATCCCTGGCTTTGAACAGCCGTGGGAAGAAGATTTCGGCAAACCCGATCGCATTGTTACCGCGCTGGATATCATGACCGAAGGCCCTCTGGGCGGCGCGGCGTTTAATAACGAATTTGGTCGTCCTGCTCTGAATGGCTACTTCCGTACCTACGAGGAGCGCGTCAACAGCCATAATGGCGAAGAGTTGCGCGGCTACCACAAGCCGATCATGCTGGCGGGCGGTATCGGTAATATCCGTGCCGATCACGTACAGAAAGGTGAAATCACCGTCGGTGCCAAACTGATCGTGCTGGGTGGCCCGGCGATGAATATTGGCCTGGGCGGCGGGGCCGCCTCCTCAATGGCGTCGGGCCAGTCGGATGCAGACCTCGACTTTGCTTCAGTGCAGCGTGACAACCCTGAGATGGAACGGCGCTGTCAGGAAGTGATCGATCGCTGCTGGCAGTTGGGTGAAGCGAACCCGATCCTGTTTATCCATGACGTGGGAGCAGGCGGTCTTTCTAACGCCATGCCGGAGCTGGTCAGTGATGGCGAACGTGGCGGACGCTTCAATCTGCGTGACATTCTGAACGATGAACCCGGCATGAGCCCGCTGGAAGTGTGGTGTAACGAGTCCCAGGAGCGCTATGTTCTGGCCGTCTCCCCGGACAGCCTGGCGCTGTTTGATGCCCTGTGCCAGCGTGAGCGTGCGCCTTACGCGGTGATTGGTGAGGCTACCGAAGAGATGCACCTGTCCCTGTCGGACAGCCATTTCGGCAATACTCCCATTGATATGCCGCTGGACGTGCTGCTGGGCAAGACCCCGAAAATGACCCGCGACGTTGCCACGCTGCAAGTGAAAGGCGAGCCGCTGATACGTGACGGGATCACCGTGGCGGATGCGGTAAACCGTGTCCTGCACCTGCCGACCGTGGCAGAGAAGACCTTCCTGATCACCATCGGTGACCGTTCGGTCACCGGCATGGTGGCCCGGGATCAGATGGTCGGGCCATGGCAGATCCCAGTGGCCAACTGTGCAGTGACCACCGCCAGCCTTGACAGCTACTACGGTGAAGCCATGGCGCTGGGCGAACGTGCTCCGGTGGCGCTGCTCGACTTTGCCGCCTCCGGTCGCCTGGCCGTAGGGGAAGCGCTGACCAATATCGCGGCGACGGCCATCGGCCCGCTGACGCGCATCAAACTGTCGGCAAACTGGATGGCTGCTGCCGGTCACCCGGGCGAAGATGCCGGGCTGTATGAAGCAGTGAAAGCCGTTGGTGAAGAGCTGTGTCCGGCGCTGGGGATCACCATCCCGGTCGGCAAAGACTCTATGTCGATGAAAACCCGCTGGCAGCAGGGAAGCGAACAGCGTGAGATGACTTCTCCGCTGTCGCTGGTGATTACCGCCTTTGCCCGCGTGGAAGACGTACGGAAAACCGTGACCCCGCAGCTGCAGACGGGTGACAATGTCCTGATGCTGATTGACCTGGGTAAAGGCGTGAATGCGTTGGGGGCAACGGCGCTGTCGCAGGTCTACCGTCAACTGGGCGACAAGCCTGCCGACGTGCGTGACGTGCAGCAACTGGCGGGCTTCTATAACGCTATCCAGGCGCTGGTGGCGGATGGCAGGCTGCTGGCCTACCACGATCGCTCTGACGGCGGCCTGCTGGTGACGCTGGCAGAGATGGCCTTTACCGGCCACTGCGGCGTAGAGGTTGACATTGCGGCGCTGGGCAGCGACAGCCTGGCGGCCCTGTTTAATGAAGAACTGGGCGCGGTTATCCAGATCGCGGCCGCCGATCGTGAGGCGGTGCAACAGGTGTTTGCCGATCATGGCCTGAGCGACTGTGTTCATCTGCTGGGCCGGGCCGTGGAAGGCGATCGCTTTGTGGTCACTTCAGGCGATGCTGCCGTCTACAGTGAAAGCCGCACCACGCTGCGTACCTGGTGGGCAGAAACCACCTGGCAGATGCAGCGCCTGCGCGATAACCCGGCCTGTGCCGACCAGGAACATGACGCGAAGAAAGATGACCGCGATCCGGGCCTGAACGTGGCGCTGACCTTTAAGCCACAGGAGGATATCGCAGCGCCGTTCATCGCGACCGGCGCACGTCCGAAAGTGGCGGTGCTGCGTGAACAGGGCGTTAACTCACACGTTGAGATGGCGGCGGCCTTCCACCGAGCCGGTTTTGACGCCGTTGACGTGCACATGAGCGATCTGCTGGCAGGCCGTCGCGGCCTGGCTGACGTCCAGGCGCTGGTGGCCTGTGGCGGCTTCTCCTACGGTGACGTGCTTGGGGCAGGCGAAGGCTGGGCGAAGTCGATTCTGTTTAACACCCGCGTGCGCGACGAATTCGAAACCTTCTTCCACCGTCCGCAGACCCTGGCGCTTGGCGTCTGTAACGGCTGCCAGATGATGTCAAACCTGCGCGAGCTGATCCCGGGCAGCGAAGAGTGGCCGCGCTTTGTGCGTAACCAGTCCGAGCGTTTTGAAGCCCGCTTCAGCCTGGTGGAAGTGGCGGCCAGCCCGTCGCTGCTGTTGGAAGGCATGGCCGGTTCACGGATGCCGATTGCGGTATCGCACGGTGAAGGTTTCGTGGAGGTGCGCAGCGAGGCGCATCTGGCCCAGCTGGAAAGCAAAGGTCTGGTGGCGCTGCGCTTCGTCGACAACTTTGGCAAGGTGACGCAGCAGTATCCGGCGAACCCGAACGGCTCGCCGAACGGCATTACTGCTGTGACGAACGAAAGCGGCCGGGTGACCATTATGATGCCGCACCCGGAGCGCGTTTTCCGCACGGTCAGCAACTCCTGGCATCCGGCAGAGTGGGGCGAGGACAGCCCGTGGATGCGTATCTTCCGCAATGCGCGTAAACAATTGGGCTAAATCCCTGCCTGAGTGAATCGCAGTACATCCTCACCGGCCTCTCAGGAGGCCGGTTTTTTTGCTTTCACGGCGGTCAGACGGACAGTGTTGCCATTTCACTACAAAGCCGCCCTAAGTCTGTCTCCAAAAGGAGACGTTTAACTCACTGATTTTTAATACTTGTTTTTTCCTGCTATCGGGATGTAGTCATTTGGCGACAGTTTTGCAGACCTGATGGTCAAAAATGGGCGATGTCACTGGCAGGTGATTATTAATAATCAACTATTTCAGTAAGTTAAAAATTTATTTCCAATGTGGCACAGTTATTGCTATATTATCGTCAGTGGCTCATTCACCTGGTTATGACAGCCCTGCGCAAGCGGTCAAGTGCCCATAACACCCAGAATGACGCACAATACGGTGCCTGTCGTCCACCACACCGATAATCGTTCACGCTGTGACGTTATCAAACATCGGACGCAACGTTGAGTTAGGCACCACCTATTCAGTTACGCAGGCTTACCGGCGTAACGCCAGTGGCCGGTTCTTTGAACCGGCCATTTTCATTTTATCCCCGTGCACTTTCTTCTCCGTCCACTCTCAGCTAGCATCGCCTTAACTACTGCAAAGAGAACCTGTGTCGTGAAGAAATGGCGTCTGTTACCGCGATCGTTACGTCAGCTGGTGCTGATGGCCTTTTTACTGGTGTTATTACCCTTGCTGGTGCTGGCCTGGCAGGCATGGGAAAGCCTGTCGGCACTGAGTGACCGGGCGGCCGATACCAACCGTACCACGCTGACCGATGTGCGCCGTAGCGAAGCTATGGCGCGCACGGCGCTGGAGCTGGAACGCAGCTACCGTCAGTATTGTGTGCTGGACGACCCGATGCTGGCACGGCTTTATCAGACGCAGCGGAGCCGCTATTCGCAAATGCTGGATGCCCACGCACCGGTGCTGCCGGATATGCGCACCTGGCAGGTATTGCGTCAGAACCTGACGCAGCTGAGCCAGATTAAGTGCGTCAACAGCAGCCCGCTACCTGCGGCAGCCGATCAGCTTGAAGCGTTCTCTGCTGCTAACGGTCAGCTGGTGCAGGCCACGCGTGAAGTGGTGTTTTCTCGCGGCCTGCAACTGCAGCGTGAGATTGCCGAACGTGGCCAGTATTTTGGCTGGCAGGCGCTGCTCCTGTTTCTGCTCAGTTTCGGGTTGGTTATGCTGTTTACCCGGATGATTATCGGCCCGGTGAAAGCGGTTGAGCGCATGATCAACCGCCTGGGGGAAGGTCGTCCGCTGGGACAAAGCCTCGCCTTTAAAGGGCCTCGCGAGATCCGTTCCCTCGGGCAGCGTATTCTCTGGCTCAGCGAGCGTCTGGCCTGGCTGGAGTCCCAGCGGCATGAGTTTCTGCGCCATATCTCCCACGAATTAAAAACCCCGCTGGCCAGCATGCGTGAGGGCACCGAGCTGCTCGCCGATCAGGTCGCCGGGCCCCTGACGCCGGATCAGAAAGAGGTTGTCAGCATTCTTAACGACAGCAGTCGTCATCTTCAAACGCTGATTGAGCAACTGCTGGACTATAATCGCAAGCTGGCCGATGGTCCGGTAGCGCTGGAGGATGTTGAACTGCGCCCATTAATCGATACATTGGTTTCCTCCCACAGTCTGACGGCCCGCGCTAAACTGCTTCATATCCACATTGATTTGCAGGCAGACCACTGCCGCGCTGAGCCGACATTGTTATTAAGGGCCATCGATAATCTTTACTCCAATGCGGTACACTACGGCGCAGAATCCGGAAATATCTGGATCCGTAGCCGGCAACAGGGCAGCCGTGTGGTGATTGAGGTGGCCAACACCGGAACCCCCATTCCTGCAGCGGAACGGGCGATGATTTTTGAACCCTTCTTCCAGGGAAATCTGCAACGTAAAGGGGCGGTCAAAGGCAGCGGACTGGGGCTGAGTATTGCCAAAGACTGCCTGCGCCGGCTGCAGGGAGACTTACAACTGATCGACAGCGTTGATGCTGATGTCTGCTTCCGTATCGAATTAAACACCACCGCCGGGACATTATCATAATGGAATCATCACGTTTTACTGCCGCAGTGCAACACGGGCATTCAGGCAGATTTACGGTCATTGTCTTACTGGCGCTGAGCCTGCTGGCCTGTAGCCAGCCAGCCACTCAACGCGCTGCCAGCCGTGCGGATATCCAGGTGAGCGAACCTGACGTCAAAATTGTCGATTATCAAATGGTCGCCTGCGAACACCTCTGGGCATTTGACGATGTGGCCGCGACCGAAAACCCCCTGTACTGGTTGCGAGCCATTGATTGCGGTATCAGGCTGTCGGCGGTGGATGCCCGGGCTGAGGCGCGTCGCTGGCCCGGGGATAACTGGCAGAGCGCCTTCAAACAGGCGGTATTACTCAATAATGGCAACGTGACCCCTGTTGAGAGACGTGCCTTCCTTAAACGCCTGGACAGTTTCAGCTATGATTATCCCGCATCGGTGCGTCCATTAATGATGTTGTGGCGTGAAGGGCAGGGATCTCTGTTGCAGCTCTCTGAAGAACGGATGCGCTATGCCCAGCTGCAGGAGAGCAGTGATAGTCAGCTGGACGCGCTTCGTCAGAAGCAAATGAGCCTGAAAAGCGAGCTGGTCGTGACCCGGCGTAAACTCGATACCCTGACGGATATTGAACGCCGTCTGTCTTCGCGTCGCTCCCCGGATGGCCCGGAGACGAACAGCCACGGCGATGACACGTCCGTACCGACTGATAACCCGTCACAGGATGATGCCAACCCATGATCAAAAAATCAGCAAGGTTGCTGCTGGTCGATGACGATCCCAGCCTGTTGAAATTGCTGGGGATGCGCCTCAGTAGTGAAGGTTTTAGTGTTACGACCGCTGAAAGTGGCCCTGAGGCGCTGCGGGTGCTGAATCGCGAGACGCTCGATCTGGTGATCAGCGATTTACGTATGGATGAAATGGACGGCATGGCGCTGTTTGCGGAAATCCAGAAACTGCAGCCGGGGATGCCGGTCATTATACTCACCGCCCACGGCTCGATCCCTGACGCAGTGGCGGCGACGCAGCAGGGCGTTTTCAGTTTTCTCACCAAGCCGGTCGACCGCGATGCGCTGTATAAAGCTATCGACGGGGCGCTGGCCCACCGCGCCCCTTCCAGCGATGAAGCCTGGCGTGAAAGCATTGTCACCCGCAGCCCGGTGATGTTGCGTCTGCTCGATCAGGCGCGGATGGTGGCGCAGTCGGATGTCAGTGTCCTGATCAATGGTCAGAGCGGCACCGGTAAAGAGGTGCTGGCCCAGGCGATCCACGCCGCCAGCCCACGCGCGGGCAAAACCTTTATCGCCATTAACTGCGGCGCACTGCCGGAACAGCTGCTGGAGTCAGAGCTGTTCGGCCATGCGAAAGGGGCTTTTACCGGCGCTGTCAGCAGCCGTGAAGGGCTGTTCCAGGCTGCTGAGGGCGGTACGCTGTTCCTGGATGAGATTGGTGATATGCCGCAGGCTTTACAGGTCAAGCTGCTGCGCGTGCTGCAGGAGCGAAAGGTTCGCCCGCTGGGCAGCAACCGCGATCTCGACATTGATGTGCGCATCATCTCTGCCACACATCGTGATTTGCCTAAAGCGATGGAAAAGAAAGAGTTTCGCGAAGATCTGTTCTACCGTCTTAACGTGGTCAATCTCAAGATCCCGGCCCTGCATGAGCGCGCTGAGGATATCCCCCTGCTGGCTAATCATCTGCTTAAGCAGTCTGCCGAACGGCATAAGCCTTTTGTACGTAGTTTCTCCACCGATGCGATGCGCCGCCTGATGGCTGCTGCCTGGCCGGGCAACGTCAGGCAACTGGTGAATGTGATTGAGCAGTGTGTGGCGCTGACGTCCGCTCCGGTAATCGGGGAGGCACTGGTGGAACAGGCGCTGGCCGGCGAAAATACGGCGCTGCCGACTTTTGCAGAGGCGCGTAATCAGTTTGAGCTTAACTATCTGCGTAAACTGCTGCAAATGACCCGGGGCAATGTCACTAATGCCGCACGGCTGGCGGGACGTAACCGCACGGAATTCTATAAACTGTTATCGCGGCACGAACTGGATGCTGCCGATTTTAAAGAATAATTTTCACTGCGGTTAGCCCGTCCGGTTATGGTAGTTTATCTGCCTGAAAAGAGACGGACATCCGCTATACCCGTGAAGATGACCGGTTTACCCGCCACGAGCAGGCAGGCTGAGTATGACGGGTATATAGTTAACTGATTATCCGTCCGCGTACGGAGGGAGAGAAAAGGGTCAGCCATGAAAAAAATTGATGCAATTATCAAACCGTTCAAACTGGATGATGTGCGTGAAGCGCTGGCGGAAGTCGGCATCACCGGGATGACCGTAACGGAAGTCAAAGGCTTTGGTCGTCAGAAAGGCCACACCGAGCTGTACCGTGGTGCTGAATATATGGTCGACTTTTTGCCTAAGGTGAAAATTGAAATCGTCATTGCTGACGATATCGTTGATACCTGTGTGGATACCATTATGCGCACGGCGCAGACGGGCAAAATCGGCGATGGGAAAATTTTCGTCTTTGACGTCGCACGCGTGGTACGTATCCGTACCGGCGAAGAAGACGAAGAGGCGATTTAAACCGCCCGTGACTGCTCAGGGGCCTGTCGGTTCAGGCCCCTGTTGTTATTTCTCCCCCGTCTTTCCCCCTTCCTTTGACAATCGCTCTCCTGTCCGGACAATAAGCCCCCCGAAGCCTTCAGGCTGAACTGCCACTTTTCAACAGTTAAGGACGATTATGGCTATCACCCGCCGCGATTTTCTCAACGGCGTCGCGATCACCGTCGCTGCCGGTATGACCCCCCTGCAGATATTACAAGCCTCGCCGCGACAGGCGCAAAAGACGCTGTACTATCCACCTTCGCTTACCGGCCTGCGCGGCAACCATCCGGGATCTTTTGAAAATGCCCACCGTCTGGGTCGCGATAATGTGGCGTTTGACTTCGCCTCTCAGCCGGTCACGGAAGCCTACGATCTGGTGGTGGTCGGGGCCGGGATCAGCGGTCTGGCTGCCGCCTGTTTCTGGCAGCAGCTTCATGGCAAACAGCAGCGTATTTTGTTGATTGATAATCATGATGACTTTGGCGGACATGCTAAACGCAATGAGCTTAACGGGGACGGCGGCACCCTGCTGGGTTATGGCGGCAGCGAATCCTTCCAGTCTCCGCGCTCCAATTTCAGCCCGGTGGTGATGAATCTGATTCACTCCCTCGGCATCAGCCTTGACGGTATGGAGCAGGGCTTTGATAAAACCTTCTACCCGGATCTGGGCCTCAGCCGTGGCGTTTACTTTGACAGGAAAAATTTCGGCGTGGACAAAGTGGTCAGCGGCGATCCGGGCAGGGTAGTGGCCGACGATATTCCGCGTGACCGGCTTAACGGGCGTTCGTGGCAGGCCTTTATTAATGATTTTCCGCTGCCTGAAAGCGACCGTGAGGCGCTGATTGCGCTGCATACGGTACCGAAGGATTATCTGCCAGGTCTGAGCCAGCAGGAAAAGGTGGCCTGGCTGGATAAGCACAGCTACAGCACCTTCCTGCGTGAAAAAGTGGGTTTAAGCGAACAGGCCATCCGTTACTTCCAGCAGTCGACCAACGATTTTCAGGCCGTCGGTATTGATGCCACCGCCTGTAGCGACGCGCGTATCTGCGACCTTCCCGGCCTGGACGGTATGGGATTGCCGCCACTCGATGCGGAATCTCAGGCCGATCTTGACGATCCCTATGTCTTCCACTTTCCGGACGGGAACGCCACGCTGGCCCGTCTGATGGTGCGCAAACTCATTCCGGGCGTCACCTCCGCCGGGCAGAATATGAATGATATCGTGCAGGCGACGTTTGACTACAGCCAGTTAGATCGACCGGATTCCCCCGTCAGACTGCGCCTCAACAGCACCGGAATGCAGGTGGTGAACGTCGATAACCACGCTGAGGTGAGCTATATCACCGGCGATACGCTGACCCGGGTTCGTGCCGGCCGGGTGATAATGGCCGGTTATAACATGATGATCCCCTATCTGGTCCCGCAGATGTCGCCCGCGCAGCAGGAGGCGCTGAAGCAGAACGTTAAGGCACCGCTGGTCTACAGCAAGGTGAAGATTGCCAACTGGCAGCCGTTTATGCAGCTGGGCATCCACGAGTTTTATGCGCCAGGCGCACCTTACTCCCGTGTTAAGCTCGACTATCCGGTAAGCCTGGGCGGTTATCACCACCCGCACGATCCTCAGCAGCCCATCGGACTGCATATGGTGTATGTGCCGACGCTACCGGGCAGCGGACTCAGCCCGCGTGAGCAGTCGCGCAAAGGACGCGCCATGCTGCTGGGCACGCCGTTTGAGGTGCATGAACAGATGATCCGTGAACAGCTGCAGGCGATGCTCGGCCCGGCAGGTTTCGACCATCAGCGTGATATCCAGGCGATCACCGTTAACCGCTGGTCACACGGCTACTCTTATGCCCTGAGCGGCATGTTTGATGATGAAGAAGAGGCACAGCGGACTATCGAACGCGCCCGTGCGCCCGTTGGTCATATTTTCATTGCCAACGCCGACGCCGACTGGAGCCCTTACGCACACTCGGCTATCGATCAGGCCTGGCGGGCGGTCAATGAGCCGGCAGGTGGCACGTCAGCCCCGGGGGAAGCGTCATGAAGAGGGTCATCTTCAGCCTGATGTTACTGGCGGGCGGCCCTAGCTGGGCGATGTCGCCAGGGGAATATGTGGCAAAAGCTGGCGACTGCACGGCCTGCCATACCGCGCAGGGGGGCGTACCGATGGCAGGCGGGCTGCGCTTTGCCACGCCGGTAGGGGATATTTACAGCACCAATATAACCCCTGATAAACAACACGGCATTGGACGGTACACGTTTGCAGAGTTTGACCGGGCGATGCGACAGGGTGTAGCCCGTGACGGTCATCGTCTTTATCCGGCCATGCCCTACACCGCCTATGCAAAAATGAGCGAGGCGGATATGCACGCACTGTACGACTTTCTGCTGCGGGAGGTGCCCGCCAGCAGCCAGGCGAACCGCGACAGCGACATTCCCTGGCTGCTGTCGGCGCGCTGGCCGCTGGGCATCTGGAACGTACTGTTCCATGAAGACCACCGTTATCAGCCTGATGCGCAGCAGAGTGCGCAATGGAACCGGGGGGCTTACCTTGTGCAGGGGGCAGGACACTGCGGGAGTTGCCACACGCCGCGCGGCTGGGGAATGCAGGAGCAGGCGCTGGATCAGCAGGGTGAGAGCTATCTCAGCGGCGCAGAGCTGGACGGCTGGTATGCTCCCTCGCTGAGGGGAGTGCCGGTGGAAGAGCTGGTGGCGCTGTTGAAAACCGGGCGTAGTGCACGGGGCGCGGTAGCGGGACCGATGGCGGACGTGGTCACCCACAGTACTCAGTATCTGACGGAGGCCGACCTCACCAGTATTGCCGTCTATCTGCGGAGTCTGCCTGCGGCGCCGGCAGCCCGCAGTCAGCCCGCCACGCCTTCCGCTGCAGGGGGGAAAATCTATGCCATGTACTGTTCAACCTGCCACGGCAGTGAGGGTGAGGGCAACGCTCACACCATTCCTGCGCTGGCGGGGAATGCCACCCTGACGGCGGACAATCCGCTGACCGCGCTGCGCGTGGTGCTGGACGGCGCACAGACGCCTGTCACACAGCAGGGGATGGCACAGACGATGCCGGGTTACGGCTGGGCGCTGAATGATGTTCAGATGGCCGAACTGATGAACTATGTGCGGCACAGCTGGGGTAATCAGGCTTCAGGCGTGAAACCTGCACAGGTGGCTGAGGCACGACATTTGAAGGAGAAGTAATGCGAAAAGGCATCCGGAGCTAAACGGATGGGAAGCACCCGCCTGCTGCTGACGCTCAGCAGCAGGCGGCCTTATCGCGCAGGGGCAGGATTACAGCGTCTTGTGCGGACCAAAGACTTCATAATGAATGCGGTCTTGCGTTACGCCCAGTTCGAGCAGGCGTTTCTCTATCAGCTCCATAAAGGCCAGCGGACCGCACAGATAATATTGCATGGCTGGATCGCTCAGACGGGATTCCAGCGGCAGCAGGTTCATCAGCCCGCGACTGTCGTACCGGCCCTTATCCTGCTCCTGCGGATGGTTGTACCAGATATGCTGCCAGAACTGCGGTAACTCTGCGCCCAGGCCCGCCACTTCGTCAGCAAAAGCATGAGTCGTACCGTTTTCTGTCGCGTGGAGCCACTGAACGCCGGAAGGATGTTTGTCGGCAGCCAGCTGGTTCAGCATGGCCAGCATCGGCGTCAGGCCCACGCCGCCGGAAATCAGCGTCACCGGCGTGTCAGGGGTAATATCCAGGAAGAAATCCCCGGCGGGCGGTGCCAGATGAACCCGCTGGCCGGGCTGCTGCTGATGCAGCCAGCTGGAGAGAACGCCCCCCTCCTCATGACGAACGGCAATGCGGTAGTCGCGACCGTTTGGCGTGCGGGTCAGTGAGTACTGACGGATTTCCTGATTGGCAAAAGAGGGATCTTTCACCCACAGTGCCAGATATTGTCCGGCTTTGTAGTCCGCGACGGGCTGACCGTCCGTTGGCGTCAGAATAAAACTTTTTATCACGGCACTTTGTGGGGTGATCTCACTGATGACAAACTCACGCTGGCCGCCCCGCCAGCCCCCGACTTTCTCCTCGGTCTCTTCATAAATCTGCTCTTCGCGCTGGACAAAAATCCCTGCCAGCACGCCATAGGCTTTGCTCCAGGCTTCAAGGACTTCCTCTCCGGGATGCAACATTTCATCAATGCTCGCCAGCAGGTGCTTACCGACAATAGGATACTGATCCGGGCGGATCGCAAAGCTGGTATGTTTCTGGGCGATCTTTTCTACCGCAGGGCCCAGGGCGGCAAGGTTATCCAGGTGACTGGCGTAGGCGCAGACGGCATTAAACAGCGCTTCTGGCTGGTTGCCGGTGCTCTGATTGCTCATATTGAAAATGTCTTTCAGTTCAGGATTATGGCTGAACATTCGCTGATAGAAATGGGCGGCCAGGCGCGGGCCGAGTGCAGCAATGGCAGGAAGGGTAGATTTCACCGTAGCAATGGTTTGGCTGTCCAGCATGACGTGCTCCTTAACGGGGATCATAAAGATGTATTTTAAATGCATCTTAAAGCCAGGAAGCCCTCTCTGTAAATACACCTTATGAGTTAAGGGGTATTTTTTCGCACGTAACATCCGGTTCTGATGACAAGTCAGTCTGAGGTTGGGGAGGAGGATTCGTTATTAGTGGCTTGCAGAAAAGTGTAACTAACCCTTGCCATTCCTGAAGCCAATCGTTTGCGTAAAAAGGCGGCCGTGATGCTATTCAACGGGTGGGTAAACAGTTTAAACTGTTTACCATCACCCCCAACGGGGGCATTCATTATTGAAAGTCAGTTGAGTCAGGAGATGCAGATGTTAAAGCGTGAAATGAACATTGCCGATTACGATGCCGAATTATGGCAGGCAATGGAGCAGGAGAAAGTGCGTCAGGAAGAGCATATCGAGCTGATTGCCTCTGAGAACTACACCAGCCCACGCGTGATGCAGGCTCAGGGATCTCAGTTGACCAACAAGTATGCGGAAGGGTATCCGGGCAAACGCTATTACGGTGGCTGTGAGTATGTGGATATCGTTGAGCAGCTGGCTATTGACCGTGCTAAAGCGCTGTTCGGTGCCGATTACGCTAACGTGCAACCGCACTCAGGTTCTCAGGCGAACTTTGCCGTTTATACCGCGCTGCTGCAGCCGGGCGATACGATTCTGGGCATGAATCTGGCCCACGGTGGTCACCTGACACACGGTTCGCCGGTTAACCTGTCCGGTAAATTGTATAACGTCATCCCTTACGGCATCGATGAAACCGGTAAAATTGATTACAACGAACTGGCTGAGCTGGCGAAAAAACACCAGCCGAAAATGATCGTTGGCGGCTTCTCTGCTTATTCTGGCGTGTGCGACTGGGCCAAAATGCGTGAAATCGCTGATACGGTAGGGGCTTACCTGTTCGTCGATATGGCGCACGTTGCCGGTCTGATTGCCGCTGATGTCTATCCTAACCCAGTTCCTCATGCGCATATCGTGACGTCGACTACCCACAAAACCCTGGCCGGCCCGCGTGGCGGTCTGATCCTGGCGCATGGCGGTGACGAAGATTTTTATAAGAAGCTGAACTCTGCCGTCTTCCCTGGTGGCCAGGGCGGCCCGCTGATGCACGTTATCGCGGGTAAAGCCGTGGCCTTCAAAGAAGCGATGGAGCCTGAGTTCAAAATCTATCAGCAGCAGGTAGCTAAAAACGCCAAAGCAATGGTAGAAGTGTTCCTGGCGCGTGGCTATAACGTGGTTTCCGGCGGTACGCACAACCATCTGTTCCTGCTGGACCTGGTGGACAAAAATCTGACCGGTAAAGAAGCGGATGCTGCCCTGGGCCGTGCCAACATTACCGTGAACAAAAACAGCGTCCCTAACGACCCGAAAAGCCCGTTTGTCACCTCCGGTATTCGTATCGGTTCCCCGGCGGTGACCCGTCGCGGCTTTAAAGAAGCGGAAGTCCGCGAACTGGCAGGCTGGATCAGCGATATTCTTGACAATATCAATGACGAAGGCGTGAGCGAGCGCGTGAAGAAGCAGGTACTGGATGTCTGCGCGCGCTTCCCGGTTTACGCATAACCTGAGCCTGTTTCCCCGGCGTCGTGGGGGAGCCTGATCGCAGATAGCGGGACACCAACGTGTCCCGCTATTTTTTTATCCTCCTTCACGGTGTACATTAGCCTCCACTTTGTCGGAGGGAAAATGGCGATACGTTCCACGTACTGGCTTGGACTGAGCTACTTCACCTACTTTTTCGCCTATGGCGTCTATCTGCCTTTCTGGGGCGTCTGGTTAAAAGACAGCGGCCTGCAGCCGGAAAAGATCGGTCTGTTACTGGGATGCGGCATGATTGCGCGGTTTGTCGGTAGTCTGGTGATCGCGTCACGCGTCACCCATCCTTCCCGACTGATTACGGTGCTGCGCCTGCTGGCGCTCCTTACCCTGCTGTTTGCGCTGGGCTTTTGGGCGGGTTCCCAGTGGTTATGGCTGCTGCTGGTCATGGTGGGCTTCAACCTGTTCTTCTCGCCGCTGGTTCCCCTGAGTGATGCACTGGCCGCCACATGGCAGCGGCAGATTGCGCTAGCCTACGGTCCGGTGCGACTCTGGGGATCGCTGGCTTTTGTCATCAGCTCGGCTCTGACCGGCGTACTGGTGACCCACTTTTCCTACCATGCCATTCTGGTGCTGCTGTGTGTGGGCTGCGGGGCGATGATCGGCGGGATGATGCTGCGGCCGGCGGTGATGCCGGTGGGGACGGAAAAACAGGCGCAGCATGCCGGATGGACACAGTGGAAGCAGATGCTGAGTGAGAACGCTGTCTGGCGTTTCCTGCTGTGCGTGACGCTGATGCAGGGCGCACATGCGGCTTATTACGGATTCAGCGCCATCTACTGGCAGGAGGCGGGCTATTCGTCAGGCACGGTAGGCTACCTGTGGTCGCTGGGGGTAGTGGCTGAAATCGTCATTTTTGCCGCCAGTAACCGGCTATTCCGCCGCTGGAGCGCGAGTGATCTGCTGCTGCTCTCCTGTATTTCTGCGCTGATACGCTGGAGCATCATGGCGTCATCCACCGAACTGGGCTGGCTGATCGCCGCACAGCTCCTCCATTGTGGCAGTTTTACGCTCTGTCATCTGGCCGCGATGCGCTTTATTGCTGCCCGTGACGGCGGAGAGGTTATCCGGCTCCAGTCCGTCTATTCGGGGCTGGCAATGGGCGGCGGTATCGCCCTGATGACCATGGTCTGTGGCGTGCTGTTCCAGCATCTGCAGGGGGGCGTATTCTGGGTGATGGCGCTGCTGGTCGTGCCGGTGCTTTTTCTGCGGCCAAAAGTCAGCTGACTACGACTCCAGCAGCGTGCGGATACTGCGCTGCTGGTGTTCTCCCAGCGGCAGTTCCGCATGGATCAGCGGGGGAGAGTAGAGCGGCAGTGGGGTGGCATAGGGGGTGATCACCAGTGCGATGCCCTTCGGCGCGCTGTGACGCTGAAAATCGGCAACATCCTGATATTTGATATTCAGCGGCAGCAGCGTCAGTTCGCGTAGCTGCTGTTCGACCTGACGTTCCAGCTCCCGATCGTGGCCGATCAGCAGCAGCACCTGTTTTTCCTGCAGGGCGCTTCCCTGCATCAGCCACGCACCGAAAATAATCGCAATCAGCCCCATCTCTTCATCGCTGAACTGCACGCCGTACTGCTGCTCGAAAGCGGCCACCGCTTCACGGGTGGTGCGTAACAGACGGGGATACTGCTGGGCGATATCCTCAACCAGACTGTGGTCGATGCCAATGGAGAACAGTGCGCGCTCCAGGGCCTGCGCCAGATGTGTATACAGCTGCGCGCTGAGACCGTCATCATTACTGAACACCATGCCAGACAGCGCCTGAAAGCGCTGAATCAACAGCTGGACAGACTGCAGCAGCTGGCGTTCATGCTCCGCGTGGGGATGTTGCAGCATCGGGATATGTAACTGGCTAAAGAGCAGGGTAAGCAGATCGCGCTCACCGGCGGTCGCCTGATAGCCGCGTTTGCGCCAGCAACGAACTATCTCCTCCGCCAGCGCCGACTCACCTTTTCCTCTCAGCCACTGTTGCTGAACCGGGGTGAAGTCTGGCTGGCAGGGCCAGGCCAGCGTAAAACGCAGCCAGACCTGCAGGAACTGAGCGTCACGGGGGCTGAACTCCCGCCCCAGGTGAAGTGAGCAGTGCTGGATAAGCGCCAGCAGATTGTGTTCATCGTATAACGCTTTATCAACGGATAGCGAATGAAGCCGCTGTCTGATGGTGCGGGAAAAATCATTATGAACAAATGACGGCGACAGACGCAGCGCGCGACGCAGGCTGTGGAGCAGACAGAGGCGGCGATCCAGATCCGTCCCGCAAAGTGACAGCGCTCCCTGACCGTCCTGTTCAATAACAAGATGGTGATAACGCTGAATTTCCTCTGCGACCTTCGCTATATCTTGCCGGGTTACGGCGTGTTCCACTCCGTTAAGCTGGCAAACCGACGCCTCAGTAACCGAGGCGTCAGGAAGGCACAGCATTAAAAGTAGGCGGCAACGGCGCTGTTGACTGGACAGGACAGAAATTTCTGGTGAGTATGCACTCATCATCTGTGATCCCAGTGACGATTAATTCTGCTAAGAATAGACTGGCCCACGGAGGCTGTGGCTCGGGAAGGCGCTTTTATTCAGAGCTTTTAAGACAGGTCACAAAAATAATCGACAAAAACTGAGGTGAGGGTTATTTTGTTATATTATAACAGAAGTGGAGCGTTCGGTGTCGTGCTGATGGCACTGGTGGCCCCGTATGCCGGTGCGCACCCGCACAGTTTTATCGATATGCAGACCACCCTCGTCCATCAGGGTGATCAGTTAACCGGGCTGAAAATGCGCTGGGTGATGGATGAAATTACCTCCGCTGATCTGTTATACGATGCCGGAACGGCAAAACCAGGCTCTGTGGTGTGGAAAAAACTGGCGGCAGAGGTGATGGCAAACGTACTGGGACAGCATTACTTCAGCGAGTTCTGGCACCAGAAGCAGCCGGTCAAGTTTGATAATCTGCCGCCGGAATACCATCTGTCGCGTGAAGGGCCCAAGGCGGTGCTGGAGTTTATCCTGCCGCTGGCCCACCCCCAGGCGCTGAAAGGCCAGCGTTATCTTTTTTCCACCTTTGATCCGACGTACTTTGTTGATATGTATTACGATTCTGAAAAATCCCTGACCATCCCGACTGAACTGGCTTCGCAGTGCCGCTTCGAACTTCACACCCCAAAGCCGGATGCCTCCATGCAGGCCTATGCGCTGTCACTGGATAAAGCCGATGCACCCGCTGAAGAGATGGATCTGGGGCGGCAGTTTGCTCAGACGGTGACGTTGATATGTCAGTAAACGACACTGTCCGCCCGCCGCGCAGGGTAACTCTCTGGCCTTTTGCACTGCTGGTGGTGTTGCTGGTGGGGGCCGGCGTGTGGGTCTGGCAGCACTGGCCGTCAATCCTGCTGCAAAGCATTTTGTGGCAGAAGACGTTGCATCAGCAAATGACCGGGTTACTGCAGCAGGTGGCCAGCAATCCTCATCAGGCGGGGCTGACGCTGATGGGCTTCAGCCTGCTCTATGGTGTGCTGCATGCGCTTGGGCCCGGGCATGGCAAAGTGGTGATTGCCACTTTCCTGGCAACACATCCGACAAAAATGAAAACCAGCCTGCAACTGACGCTGGCCGCTGCCGTTGTGCAGGGGGGCATGGCGATCGCACTGGTGACCGTGATGCTCGGCGTGTTACAGCTCTCATCCCGCCAGCTCCATCTCAGCAGCTACTGGCTGGAAAAGGGCAGTTATTTGCTGGTCAGCGGACTGGGCGTCTGGCTCTGCTGGCGCGCGTTGCAACAACTTCGGCTGACGCTGCACCCGCCGGCAGCACGAATGACCATCACCCGCATCCTGCCTGCCGATCATCAGCACAGTGACCACTGCGGCTGCGGGCACCAGCACGTGCCGGACAGCGCGATGCTTTCCCAGGTGACGGGCTGGAAAACCCGCGTCGCCGTGGTGCTGTCAATGGGCCTGCGGCCGTGCTCGGGGGCGATCATGATGCTGCTGTTCTCGAAAGTGATCGGCGTGTACCTGTGGGGTGTCCTGTCGGCGGTGGTGATGGCGCTCGGCACGGCGATGACGGTGTCGGCGATGGCGCTGCTGGTGCAGCTCTCACGTGCGCTGGCCCGGCGGTTAACCCAAAACCGTGGCCGTGCTGGCTGGCACGCCGTCGCGCTGAACAGCCTTGCGCTGCTGGGGGGGATCCTGCTGGTCGCCGCCGGTGCGCTTCTGTGGCTCAGCGCCCAGCCTGGTATGTCCGGGGGTATCCGTCCGATGTTCCTGCAATAAAAAAGGGCTGACCACAACGTGGTCAGCCCTGACAGAAGAGGGTCTTCGACCCGCCCCTTTACGGCAGCAGCAGCGATTAACGCTTCAGGGCTTCGCTCAATTCGTCACGCATGTTGGCCAGCATCGCTTTCACGACGCGCGGGTTACCGGCGACGATATTGCCTGACAGCATATAGCCATGTGCGCCAACAAAGTCAGTGACCAGACCACCCGCTTCACGCACCAGCAGTTCACCGGCGGCAAAGTCCCACGGTTTCAGGCCAATCTCGAAGTAACCATCAACGCGACCAGCGGCCACATAGGCCAGATCCAGCGCAGCAGAGCCGGTGCGACGGAAGTCTGCACACTGGGTAAACAGTTTGCCTACGATATTGATATACGGGGTCGCGTGCTGTTTCAGTTTGAACGGGAAACCGGTCGCCAGGATGGTGCCATCCAGATCGCGGGCGGTGCCGCCGCGCAGACGGTAGCCGTTAAGCTGGGTGCCCTGACCGCGAACGGCGCTGAACAGTTCATTACGCATGGGATCATACACCACCGCGACTTCAGTGCGGCCTTTGATGCGTACGGCGATAGAAACACAGAAATGAGGCAGGCGTTTAATGTAGTTGGTGGTGCCATCCAGCGGATCGATAACCCATTGTACATCCTGGTCTTCGCCTGGCAGCTCACCGCTCTCTTCAGTAATGATGGTGTGCTGAGGGTAGGACTTGCGGATCACTTCAATAATCTGGCGTTCCGCTTCACGGTCAACATTGGTGACAAAATCGTTGCTGCCCTTCTGGGTGGCTTCGACTGAGTCCGGGGTTTCATAGTGCTTAGCAATTACGTTTCCGGCCTTGCGCGCGGCGCGCACGGCAATGTTGAGCATTGGATGCATATTAAGTTTCGTCTCGCTGGATGTTAAAGAACGGTATATCATTTTATCTGATATAAATCGGCGCGTAGTATAGCAGGGCATAACGGCAAATGTCCTTAAAATATGTTAGTATCGCCAAATTAACTCCCGGACTTCAGAATCCTTATGCTGCAAAATATCCGAATTGTGCTGGTGGAAACCTCTCACACCGGCAACATGGGATCCGTCGCTCGCGCGATGAAAACCATGGGCTTAACCAACCTTTATCTGGTCAATCCACTGGTCAAACCGGACTCGCAGGCCATTGCCCTGGCGGCCGGGGCCAGCGACGTGATTGGCGATGCGAAAATTGTCGACACCTTTGATGAAGCCATTGCCGGCTGTAGCCTGGTGGTAGGCACCAGCGCACGCTCGCGTTCCCTGCCGTGGCCGATGCTTGACCCGCGTGAGTGCGGTCTGAAAAGTGTGGAAGAGGGGCAGCAGGCACCCGTCGCCCTGGTCTTTGGCCGTGAACGTGTCGGCCTGACGAACGAAGAACTGCAGAAGTGCCACTATCACGTCGCCATCGCCGCCAACCCGGATTACAGCTCGCTGAATCTGGCAATGGCCGTCCAGGTGATTACCTATGAGGTGCGGATGGCCTATCTGCAGTCGCTGGACACCCCGCAGGAAGCGGCCGCTGAATCACCCTATCCGCTGGTGGATGATCTTGAGCGCTTCTATCAGCATATGGAAAAAATGATGATCGGCAGCGGTTTCCTGCGTGAAGCCAGCCCGGGGCAGGTGATGAGTAAAATGCGTCGTTTGTTTACCCGCGCGCGCCCGGAGCGGGACGAGCTGAATATCCTGCGTGGGATGCTGTCATCGTTTGAGAAAAAGTAGGGTGAATGAGCCCTAACGGGTGAATAAAATAACAGCATAATAGTTGAGTGTTTTACTTGGTTAAATAGTTGAGTGTTTTAGTAGGTTAAATACTTGACCAATTTACTCGGGAATGTCAGACTTGCGTCCATATTTTGTTAACACCCATCCAGGGTTATAACCGAGGTTGTAAACGCCATGAGACTGACATCCAAAGGCCGTTATGCTGTTACCGCTATGCTTGATGTTGCGCTGCATTCCCATGAAGGCCCGGTGCCTTTAGCGGATATTTCAGAGCGTCAGGGCATTTCCCTTTCTTATCTTGAGCAGCTGTTCTCCCGTCTGCGTAAGAACGGTCTGGTGGCCAGCGTACGTGGTCCGGGTGGTGGTTATCTGCTGGGTAAAGGCGCTGATGCTATCGCGGTGGGTGCGGTGATTACTGCCGTTGATGAGTCCGTGGATGCAACAAAGTGCCAGGGCAAAGAAGGCTGTCAGGGCGGCGAGCGCTGCCTGACGCATGTGCTGTGGCGTGACCTGAGTGAGCGCATTAGCGACTTCCTCAACAATATTACGCTGGCTGAACTGGTCAACAATCAGGAGATCCTGGAAGTGGCTGACCGTCAGAACAGCAATGAAATCCGCCGTGCGCCTAATGGGCGTATGCAGGAAACAATTAACGTCAATCTGCGCGCCTGATCGCAGTCCGGGCAGGGCCCGTTCTTCGCCCCGGAAATGAATAAAAGGCCTGCACGGGCCTTTTATTCATTTCTGCTTCCAGCAAAGATTTCAGGGCGCAGAAGGGCGGCAATCGATCAACCTCCCGGAGCTTAACGAGCAATGAAATTACCGATTTATCTGGATTATTCTGCCACCACGCCCGCCGATCCTCGCGTGGCCGCTAAGATGATGCAGTATCTCACCCTGGACGGTACCTTTGGCAACCCGGCTTCCCGCTCTCACCGTTATGGCTGGCAGTCAGAAGAAGCGGTTGACGTGGCGCGAAACCAGATTGCTGAACTGGTCGGGGCTGATCCGCGTGAAATCGTGTTCACATCCGGTGCAACCGAAGCCAATAACCTCGCCATAAAAGGGGCTGCCAGCTTCCATAAGGAAAAGGGCCGTCACATTATTACCTGCACCACAGAACATAAAGCGGTCCTGGACACCTGCGCGCAGCTGGAGCACGAGGGCTACAGCGTCACGTATCTCAACCCGCGCCACGACGGCACGCTCGATCTGCAACAGCTGACTGACGCCTTTCGCGACGATACGGTGCTGGTGTCTGTTATGCACGTCAACAATGAGATCGGTGTGGTGCAGGACATCGCCACCATCGGCGATCTGTGCCGTGAGCGCGGCATCCTCTTCCACGTTGACGCCACGCAGAGCGTGGGGAAATTACCCATCGATCTGAGCGTCCTGAATGTCGACCTGATGTCTTTCTCCGCTCATAAGATTTACGGGCCGAAGGGCATTGGTGCGCTGTACGTCAGCCGTTCGCCACGTATCCGCCTCGACGCGCAGATCCACGGTGGTGGGCACGAACGCGGGATGCGATCCGGGACGCTGCCGGTTCATCAGATTGTCGGAATGGGTGAAGCGTATCGCATTGCGAAGGAAGAGATGACCCACGAGATGGCGCGGCTTGGCGCACTGCGCAGCCGCCTGTGGGCAGGACTGAGCAGCATTGAAGAGGTCTACCTTAATGGTTCTCTGGCGCAGGGGGCGGCAAATATTCTCAATGTCAGTTTTAACTACGTTGACGGCGAGTCGCTGATTATGGCGCTGAAGGATCTGGCGGTATCGACCGGATCGGCCTGTACGTCAGCCAGTATGGAACCGTCCTACGTTCTGCGCGCAATTGGGCTGAATGATGAGCTGGCTCACAGCTCAATTCGCTTCTCTCTCGGCCGGTTTACCACCGAAGAAGAGATCGACTACGCTATTCAACTGGTGCAAACGTCGATCAGTCGCCTGCGCGAGCTTACGCCGCAGTGGAAAGCTTTCAAAGCCAGCGGCGCTAAACAGGCCGGCTGATTTATCCGGCATTGATCCCCCCGGGCCGGATTTTCGGCCCGTCTGACACGCTCTGCATTCCGCTGTCGCATCCAGCAAAAACATCCCTGTCACATTTCTGTTAGTCTGGCTGTACAATTGAACTGCGGAAAAATCGCAGCGACCGGGCATTGCCGGTCTGAAAGATGAAAAATTAAAAGGAGCCATGCGATGACCACCCCTATGAATATTACCCTGTCAACGGCCGCGGCCGACCTGCGTTGGGGAGAAAAAGCCACCCTGAGCAGCAATGACAGTGGCATGACGATCCACCTGACCGGCAGCGAACCGCTGGTCACCATTCAGCGCGCGGCGCGCAAAATTGATAACCAGGGCATCCGCCACGTCAGCCTGAGCGGCGAGGGTTGGGATCTGGAAAACAGCTGGGCGTTCTGGCAGGGCTATCGCGGTCCAAAAGGTGAGCGTGAGGTGCAGTGGGCCACGCTGGCAGAGAGTGACCAGCAGGAACTGGCTAATCGCCTGAAAATCATCGACTGGGTACGTAACACTATCAACCTGCCGGCGGAAGAACTGGGCCCGGAACAACTCGCGACCCGTGCCATCGATCTGCTGTGCGACGTTGCCTGCGATGCGGTCAGCTACCGCATTATCAAGGGTGACGATCTGAAAGCTCAAAACTACATGGGACTGCATACGGTCGGGCGGGGGTCATCACGCAGCCCGGTGTTGCTGACACTCGATTATAACCTGGGCGGCAGCGATGACACGCCGGTTTACGCCTGTCTGGTGGGCAAAGGTATCACCTTTGATACCGGCGGTTACAGCCTGAAGCAGAGTGGCTTTATGGACTCCATGAAGTCAGATATGGGCGGCGCAGCGACCCTGACCGGCGCACTGGCACTGGCGGTCAGCCGTGGCCTGAAAAAGCGCGTGAAGCTGATCCTCTGCTGTGCTGATAATATGGTCAGCGGCAACGCTTTCAAGCTGGGCGATATTATTCGCTATCGCAACGGTAAATCAGTGGAAGTGATGAACACTGATGCCGAAGGTCGCCTGGTGCTGGCCGATGGTCTGATCGATGCCAGCGCGCTGAATCCGGAGCTGATTATCGATGCCGCTACGCTGACCGGGGCGGCCAAAACCGCGCTGGGCAACGACTATCATGCGCTGTTCAGCTTTGACGACGCGCTGGCACAGTCACTGATGCGCTGCGCTGAGGGCGAAAATGAACCTTTCTGGCGTTTGCCGCTGGCCGAGTTCCACCGCAGCCATCTGCCGTCAAACTTTGCTGATCTGAACAACATTGCCAGCCCGTCGCACTCTGCGGGTGCCAGTACAGCGGCGGCGTTTCTGTCACACTTCGTCAGCGACTACCAGCAGGGCTGGTTGCACATCGACTGCTCGGCAACCTATCGCAAAGGTGCGGTCGATCAGTGGGCTGCCGGCGCAACCGGTCTGGGCGTCCGTACTGTCGCTAACCTGCTGTTAAGCCGGGCGTAATATTTCAGGCCGATCGCCCCACGATCGGTCCTTCGTCGGGGCGGCCCTGCTTTCAGGTCCGCCCGCTGTACACTCTGGAACCTATTCATGAACGAACTAAACCCGCGGCTGGAAGAAGTACTGAAACTGGCGGCGACAGAACCGGCACATCGCCCGGAATTTTTTACGCTGCTGATGGACGCCAGCGTGGTGGTGCCGGGCGAGAGTGCTCACCCTGAACAGGCCGTTGATGCCAGTACACCCGTTGATTTACAGCACTGGGAAAAAGACGACGGCACCAGCATTATTCCGTTTTTCACGTCGACGGCAGCCCTCGCGCAGGCAGTCAGCGGTGAGCAGGCCTATCTGGTGATGCCGGTGCGTACGTTGTTTGAAATGACGCTGGGCGAAGCGCTGTTTCTCAATCCTAAATTACCGAATGGCAAAGAGTTTTCCCCGCGTGAAATTGCACATCTGTTAGGCGAGGGCAGCAGCGCGCTGAGCCAGCAGACGGTACTGGAGGGGGGAACTTCGCTGTTGTTATCGGAGCTCGCCGAACCGCCGGCGCAGATGATTGACTCGCTGACCCAGCTGCTGGCGAAATACAAGACCGTTCGCCGTGCCTACGTCGCGCAGATCAAAGAGCATGCAGACCAGCCTGCCAATTTACTGATTGGCATCGAAGGTGAGGGCGATCTTGAGGCGATTATCCAGGCGGCAGGCAGCGTGGCGACCGATACGCTGTTAGAGGATGAGCCGATTGATATCTGTCAGGTTG
Organism: Erwinia persicina; assembly: GCF_019844095.1. NCBI lineage: Bacteria > Pseudomonadati > Pseudomonadota > Gammaproteobacteria > Enterobacterales > Erwiniaceae > Erwinia > Erwinia persicina. Next base: position 1,169,022 of record NZ_CP082141.1, read on the forward strand.
TGGAAGGCGAAAAGGGCATCAGTCACTTCTTTGTTGCCCATATCACACCCTTCTACGAACGGCGCTGGGGCAGCTTCCTGCGGGACTTTAAGGTGAAGAATATCGACTGAAAGGTGGGGGCGGACTGCAATATCCGCCCCCTGCGGTCTGCGTTATAAGGCGTCGTTGACGATCGGCAGGTCGTTCCGTGCCCCCCATTCACCCCAGGACCCGTCGTACAGCGCCACGTTTTTTAACCCCAGACTGGTCAGTGCGAGGATCACCACCACGGCAGTGACTCCGGAGCCGCAGCTGGCGATCACTGGCTGTGACAGATCCACGCCCTGCTGGCTGAAAATCGCCTGCAGTTCGGCCGCTGGTTTTAAGCGTCCTTCGGTGACCAGGGTATTCCACGGCACGTTCAGGCTGCCCGGGATACGCCCGCGATGCAGCCCCGGCCGTGGCTCGTCCACCTCACCGTGAAAGCGGTTGGCGGCACGGGCATCAACAATCTGTGCGCCGCCTTCATGGCTGGCCAGCAGCACGTCCGTTACGCGTTTAACTTCGCCTTCACCGTGATCGGCTTCGAATTCGCTTTCTGCCAGTTTCACCGGGTCACTCGCCAGCGGCAGCTGCGCCTGCTTCCACCCCGCCAGTCCCCCGGCCAGAATGGAAATCTGCTTCACGCCAAAATGCCTCAGCATCCACCAGGCACGCGGGGCAGAGAACAGATTACCCTCATCGTAAATCACCAGATGCTTATCATTGTCGATGCCCAGCTCACGCATCGCCACGGCGAAGGTCTCCGCCCGGGGCAGCATATGTGGATAAGCACTGGTGTGATCCGACAGGGCTTCAATATCAAAAAACGGCGCATCCGGCAGGTGTTCAGCCTGATATTCTTCCCGCACGTTGCGGGTTTTCTCCAGGCCTGGCGGCAGCATGCGTGCGTCCAGTACCTGCAGGTTGTCGTCATTCAGATGTTCTGCCAGCCAGTCGGCAGTCACAAAAAGCGAAGGAGTCGTCATCGCGGCCTCATTGTCAGTAACGTTTAGCTGAGTGTCAGTGATTTTGTCAGCTATCACAAGGCGAAATCACGCTATTCAGAGCTGGCTCTGGATTCCTGAAAAATCTTTGCCACCGCCGATAGATATTGCCCGGAGAAACTATTACTCTTTGACCAATTTTGTAACATGGAAGGTTCCTTCTGATGGATGTGATCACGTTTATCCTGCGCTTGCCTTTTACCCTGCTAAAAGCGCTGTGCTGGCTCCTGTCGCGGTTTTTTCGCATGCTGGGATGGCTGCTACGCCCGCTGCTGGGTGAGGTTAACTGGCGTGCCCCACGCTGGGTAACGCCCCTGAAGCGCAGCGTTGCCCGTCTGGAGCAGGGTGTTGAGCGACATCCGAAGAAGATTGCCCTTGGCGTACTGCTGCTGATCGCCGCAGGAGTGGCTGGTATCTATGGCTGGCACGCGTGGCAGAACCGTCCTAAGCCGATTGAAGTCGCACCGCTGACCATCCAGCAGAGCAGCGCACAGGCAGTCAACCCGGAGGCGGTTGACTACAGTGCGGCTAAACCCGCCGTACAGACGCTGACGCTCCGGTTTAACCAGTCCGTGGCCCCGGTCACCCAGGTCGGTAAAAAGATCACCGAGGGGATCCGTATTCGCCCATCGCTGGCCGGTGAGTGGCAGTGGCAGAACGCCTGGACGCTGGTCTTTACCCCGGCGCAACCGCTGCCGATGGGCGCGGGCTACGAGGTCACGCTGAAACCTGACACGCTGCTGGCCCCCCAGATCCGTATTGACCAGACCAGCTATACCTTTACTGTCCCCGCTTTTGACTATCAGATTGCCAGTAGCGAGTACTATCAGGATCCGCAGGACAACAGCCAGCATAGCGCGATTTTTAACCTCAGGTTTACTGCCCCTGCTGATGTGCAGAGCGTGGAAAAACAGCTCTCGCTGGGCCTGACGGCAGCCCGTGGCCAGCCTGAGCAGCCGCTGAAATACAGCGTGACCTGGGATGAGAAGAAGCTCAATGCCTGGGTGCGTTCTTCTGCTTTACAGCCGATGGATCACGGCGGTGCGGTGCATCTGCAGGTCAACAGCGGGGTCACACCTTCGCATCCCGGCAATCCGGTAACGCGTAAGACCAACGGCTGGGTAAACGTGCCGAATCTCTACAGCCTGAGCCTGAATGATATCAGCGCTGAAGTGGTGGATAAGCCAGGCAGCCAGGGCGAACGCGCGCTGATTGTCGGCTTTAGCGATGCCGTGCGCGACGCAGACGTCAGGAAAGGGGTCAGGGCCTGGCTGCTGCCAGAGAAAGATCCGCGACGCCCCGCCAGTCAACAGACAGATGAGGCCTATACCGTCTGGGATCAAGACAATGTCGATCAGAGTATCATTGACCGCTCTCCGGCTGTGCCGTTAAGCCTGAATGACGCAGAAGAAACCTGGCAGCCGCAGTTCAGCTTTAAATTTGATGCCCCGGCTAAACGCTACCTGCTGGTGTTGACCGATAACGCGATGACGTCCAGCGGCGGCTACAAAATGGCTGAAAAAGCCTGGCGCGTGGTTCAGGTGCCGGACTATCCGAAGCTGCTACAGTTTGCCGCCCAGGGGGCACTGCTGTCGGTCAACGGCGATAAACGCATCAGCGTGGCAGCGCGCAATGTGCCGGGGCTGCGTGTCGACATTAAGCGGGTTATCCCCAGTCAGTTACAGCACATCGTTTCGTTTAAAAGCCGGCAGTTCGCATCGGCCGATTTTAACCGCCTGAACGATGAGTACTTTACCGAGCGCTTCCGCTACCAGACGACGGTCAATAACGACAAACCGGGCGAGGTCAGCTATCAGGGCGTTGACCTGTCGCGCTATCTCTCTACCCGTCCGGACTCTCATCGCGGCGTGTTCCTGCTGACCCTGTCTGAATGGTCACCGCAGCAGAAAGAGCCTGAGCCAGGCGAAGAGGAGTATCAGGAAGAGGACGGACAGCAGGAAAGCACCGGCGACTCTCGCTTTGTGGTGGTGACCGATCTGGGCATCATTGCCAAGCGTTCGCAGGATAAAACCCGCGATCTGTTTGTTCAGTCGATCAGCAGCGGTCAGCCGGTCGCCGGGGCGCAGGTGTCGGTGGTGGCAAAAAATGGCGAAAAACTGCTGACCCGTCAGACCGGTGAGGACGGGCACGTCAGCTTCCCGTCGCTGGAGGTTTATACCAGCGAACGCGAAGCGGTGATGTTCCTTGTGGAAAAAGACGGGGATGTCTCCTTCCTGCCGACCGGACGGGATAACGACCGCGGCCTGGATTTCTCCCGCTTTGACGTCTACGGCGAAACCACTCCGGATGACACCCGCACCCTCGGCAGCTATCTTTTCTCGGACCGGGGTGTCTATCGTCCCGGCGATACGTTCCATATAGGTATGATCACCCGTGCCGCTGACTGGGCCGTGCCGGTGGGCGGCATTCCGGTGCGTGCTGAAATACGTGACCCGCGCGATAAGCTGATGCGTACTGTTCCGCTGACCCTCAGTGCCAGTGGCTTTAACGAGCTGAGTTTCACCACTGAAGAGAGCTCGCCGACGGGAGAGTGGAATATTTACCTTTATCTGCCGGGGAAAGACGATGACTCCACGCGTCTGCTCGGCAGTACGTCGGTCAACGTGAAAGAGTTCGAGCCTGACCAACTGAAGGTCCGACTGACCCTGACCCCGGCTCATCAACAGGGCTGGGTTAAACCGGATGCGCTGAAAGCCAGTATTGACGTGCAGAATCTGTTCGGTACCCCGGCGCAGGGGCGACGCGTGGCATCTAAAATGACCCTGCGTCCGGTATACCCGGCCTTTGATCGCTATGCAGACTACGCCTTCTATGAAGCGCGTTCGGCCAGCGAAGGTTATGAAACTGAACTGGAAGACAGCACCACCGACGAAAACGGGGCCGCTGCGATCAAGCTGGATCTGAGCGGATTTGGTGAGTCGACCTACCAGCTGCAGCTGCTGTCAGAAGCCTTTGTCGCCGGGGGCGGTCGTTCCGTCGCGGCCACGGCCCGCACGCTGGTCTCTCCCTATGAATACCTGATCGGTGTAAAAGCCGACGGCGATCTGGGGTACATCCATCAGAACGCCGTGCGCAATGTCAATCTGATCGCCATCGATCCGTCACTGGACACCCTGGCGATTAACGGCCTGTCGCTACATCTTCTGCAGCAAAAATACCTGTCGGTACTGACCCGGCAGGAGTCAGGGGTCTATAAGTATCAGTCGAAGCTGAAAGAGATCCCGCTGTCGGAAACGCCACTTGATATACCTGCCAGCGGTCATACCTTCGCTCTGGCCACCGACAAACCGGGTGACTACGTGCTGGTGGTGGAAAATGCCCAAGGTGAGGTGCTGAACCGTATCGCTTACAGCGTGGCCGGTAACGCCAACCTGACCCGCTCCCTCGACCGCAATGCGGAGCTGAAACTGAAGCTGAACAGCGACACGTATCAGCCGGGCAGTGAGATTGAAGTGGCGATCAACGCGCCTTATACCGGCAGCGGACTGATCACCATCGAAAAGGATCGGGTTTACAGCTGGCAGTGGTTCCACACCACCACCACCAACTCGGTACAAAAGATCCGTATTCCAGCCGGGCTGGAGGGCAATGCCTATATCAACGTGCAGTTTGTGCGTGATATTAATTCGGACGAAATCTTTATGAGCCCGCTGAGCTATGGGGTCATGCCGTTTAAAATCAGTAATGATGCGCGTAAGAACAGTCTGCAGCTGGCGGCCCCGGCGGTGATCAAACCGGGCGATGATCTGACGGTCGACGTCACCACCGACGGACCGCAGCAGGTAGCGGTATTTGCGGTGGATGAAGGGATCCTGCAGGTTGCACGCTATCGCCTGACCGATCCGCTGGACTACTTCTTCCGCAAGCGTGAACTGAATGTGGAAAGCTCACAGATCCTCGATCTGATCCTGCCGGAGTTCAGCAAGCTGATGTCGCTGACCTCTGCGCCGGGTGGTGACGGTGGCGAAGGGCTGGATCTGCATCTCAACCCGTTTAAACGCAAGCGCGACAAGCCGGTCGCTTTCTGGTCGGGCATCACTGACGTGAACGGGCAGGCACGGTTTAGCTGGCCAGTGCCAGACTACTTCAATGGCAGGATCCGCGTGATGGCCATTTCGGTTACGGCGGATAAAATCGGGAAAGCCGAAACCGGCACCACCGTACGTGATGACATGATTCTGACGCCAAACGTTCCGGCGATGGTGGCCCCCGGGGATGAATTTGACGTCAGCGTGGGCGTCAGCAATAACCGCGAAGGGCAGGGGAATGACAAACTGCCGGTGACGATCAGCGTCACGCCACCGCCTCAGCTTGAGGTGGTAGGGCAGGCCGCGCAGCCGCTGCAACTGGCGGCAAAACAGGAGGGCGTGGTCAGCTTCCGTCTGCGTGCCAAAGCTGAACTGGGCGATGCGCCACTGGTCTTCAGCGCGCAGTATGCAGATAAAACCAGCCGGCGCACGCTCAGTACCTCTGTACGTCCGGCAATGCCGTTCCGTATCCAGACGGTGATGGGACGGATGAACGGCAGTCAGCAGCAGGTGGATAACCTGCGCCTGATGTTTGATGCCTTTGCGCAGCGCCAGGCGTCGGTTTCGAATTCACCGCTGGTGCTGACCAGCGGCCTGGCAACGTACCTGGCGAACTACCCCTATTACTGTTCTGAACAGATTGTCAGCCAGTCCATCCCGCTGCTGTTGCAAAGCGAACATCCCGAGCTGCGCAACGGGCTGGATGCCGCTAACGTGCGCCAGCAGCTGAAGGGCATTCTCGACGTGCTGCGCTCCCGACAGAATGGTGAGGGCGCTGTGGGTCTGTGGATGGCGACCCCGCAGGCGGATCCGTTTATTACGCCGTATGTGGTGCAGTACCTGCTGGAGGCAAAAGCCGCCGGTTATCCGCTGCCTGCCGGTATGCTGGAGGAGGCCAACGTTGCGTTGCGTTCGCTGGCCGCCAGCGGTTATGACGATCTCTATCACCTGCGACTGCGTGCCTGGGCGGTTTATCTGCTGACGCGTCAGGGTGAGATCACCACCAGTGCGCTCGGCGCAGTGCAGGAAACGCTGAAAAAACGCTATCCCGACAGCTGGCAGACCGATCTCAGTGCGCTCTATCTGGCCTCGTCCTGGCGCTTACTGAAGGCCGATGATGAAGCGGAACGGCTGTTTGAGCCGGGCTGGCAGGCGCTGAATAAGGCGTATGACAAAAGCTGGTGGACACAGAACTACTACGATCCGCTGGTTCAGGATGCCACCCGGCTGTATCTGATTACCCGCCACTTCCCGGAAAAAGTGGCTGCGATCCCACCGCAGCTGCTGGAAAACATGGTCATGGCTCTGCGCGAAGAACGTTACACTACCTTCTCAGCGGCAATGAGCATTCTGGCGCTGGAAAGCTATTCTGAGCAGGTCGCGAAGCAAAACGATGCGGCAGCGCTGACCATCAACCAGTTGGGGCGCGATAACCGCACTCCGCAGTTGATCTCGGCACTACAGGGGCGCTTCGCCCAAGGGAACTTCAGTTCAGCGGCGGCAGCCGTTCAGTTCCGAAACGCCGGAAACGCACCGGCCTGGTATGTGGTTACACAGGCCGGTTACGACAGGGAAACCCCGCAGAAGGCGATCAGCCGGGGTCTTGAAATCAGCCGCGACTACACCGACGCCGCCGGTAAAACGGTCGACAAGGTCACGCTGGGGCAAACCCTCAATGTCCACCTGAAAATCCGCGCTAATTCGACAGCGGCACTGAGCAATCTGGCGATTGTGGATCTGCTGCCGGGTGGTTTCGAGGTGGTTCAGCAGACGCCGCCTCCGCCGGAAGCCGGCGAGGATGAAAGCACTGATGCCGCATCAGCAGGGTGGCAGTCACCGCTGGCGGTCAGTGGCTCCACCTGGGCGCCGGACTACAGCGACATTCGTGAAGATCGGGTGATTATTTACGGTAGTGCCAGTACGGAACTGCAGGAATTCGTTTACCAGATCAAAGCGACCAATACCGGCAGCTTTGTTATCCCTCCGGCGTACGGTGAGGCGATGTACAATCGTGACATTCAGGCCATGTCAGCCAGTAGCGGAAAAATCACGGTGGTGGCAGCTGAATAGTCCTGCAGCGAGGCGTTTGCTGCGATGAAACGGCTGCTGCAAAATCTGGCGGTGGCGCTGGGATTACTGGCGCTGCTGCTGGCAGGCATCCGGCTTTGGCCGCACCCGCCCCTGTCCTTCGGGGTGCCGCTGTCAACGGCGTGGTATGACCGGCACGGTACGCTGCTGCGTCTGTCGCTGGCCAGTGACGACCGCTATCGCCAGTGGACGCCGCTGGAGGCTATTTCGCCGCTGGCGGTGGACGGACTGCTGCTACATGAAGACCGCTGGTTTTATTATAATCCCGGCGTCAATCCGCTGAGTCTGGCGCGGGGCTTCTGGCGTAGCTATGTGCTGGGAGGCAGCCGGCAGGGAGGATCGACGATCACCATGCAGCTGGCCCGTATGCACTGGAAGCTCAATACGCGTTCACCCGGCGGCAAGATGGTTCAAGTGTTACGGGCAATCCAGCTCGAACTGAGCTATTCCAAGCACGATATTCTGGAGGCCTATCTCAACGCTGCACCCTACGGGCGTAACATTGAGAGCATCGGCGCGGCCAGCCTGATCTATTTTAACAAACCGCCGGCACAGTTGACGCTGGCAGAGGCGCTGACGCTGGCGGTGCTGCCTCAGTCACCCAGCCTGAGGATGGATCCCCGCAGCGGTGAGGCCAGCCCCCCGCTGATGCAGGCGCGTAACCGTCTTTTCCAGCGATGGCAGCACGCCTATCCCACCGACAGTAGCCAGCAGGCCCTGTTCAGATTGCCGCTGGCCCTGCGCCAGCCGCAGAATCTGCCCTATATCGCTCCCCACTTTGTTGAACAGCTGCAGAACGGTGATCGGCCGGCACGGGTTGACACCACGCTTGATGCTGGCCTGCAACAGCTGGTGGAAAAACAGGTCAACGCGTTTATCCGTCGTAATCAGAGTCGGGGCATCCACAATACGGCCGTACTGCTGGTGGACAGCCGCGATATGGGCGTGCGGGCGCTGGTTGGGTCAGCCGACTACTACAATCGGCAGATACAGGGCCAGGTCAACGGCACCAATGCCCGACGCTCACCGGGTTCGGCACTGAAACCGTTTATTTATGCGTTGGGCATGGAGCAGGGGATCTTACATCCGATGACGGTACTGAAAGACGTCCCTTACTCTTTTGGCAGCTATGCGCCGGAAAATTTTGACCGCCGCTTCCTTGGGCCGGTGACCGCCACCGATGCGCTGAATTTCAGCCGTAACATCCCGGCGGTGACCATCGCCTCCCGGCTGCGCCAGCCGGGGTTTTATCAGTTTCTTCAGCTGGCTGGCATCAGCGGACTGGCCAGTGAGAAACATTACGGTCTGTCGCTGGTGCTGGGCGGAGGAGAAGTGACGGCGCAGGAGCTGGCAAAACTCTATGCCATGCTGGCGAACCGGGGTGAACTGCGTGCGCTGCGGATGCGGGAAAACGCGCCTCAGCCACCGGGATTCCGGTTGCTGAGTGAGGAGTCCAGCTTTATGACGCTGGATATTTTACGCCAGCACCGTCGACCAGGGGATACGCTGGCGCAGCGTCCGTCATCGCTACCGGTGTACTGGAAAACGGGAACGTCATGGGGCTTTCGTGATGCCTGGAGCGTGGGCATATTTGGCCCGTATGTGCTGGTGGTGTGGCAGGGGAACTTTAACAGTCAGGGGAATAATGCGTTTGTGGGCGTGGAAGCTGCCGCGCCGCTGTTCTTCAATATTATTGATAGCGTGATTGCCAGCTATCCCGGACTGCGTGAGCCTGAACATCGCTTTCCACCGCATCTGAAGCGCGTGGAAATTTGCCTGCCCAGCGGCGATCTGCCGACGCAGTGGTGTCAGCAGCGCGGCCGCAGCTGGTTTATCCCCGGCAAATCACCGATAAAAGTGGATACGGTTTACCGGCCCCTGCGCCTTGACAATCAGAGCGGCCAGCCAGTCTGTGCCCCCTGGGATCCGCAAACCAGCCATATTGAGGTATTTGAGTTCTGGCCGTCTGATCTGGCTCAGGTCTTTATGCAGGCGGGGCTGCCTAAACGTTCCCCGCCGTCAGTAAGCTGCCAGCAGGGTACGGTCGAGGGCGATGCGCCGCGCATCACATCGCCGCTGAAACATACGACTTACCAGTTACGGCAGTCGCAAAAGGGGCGTGACACGATCAGCTTTAGTGCAGTGACCGATGCTGACAGCAGCACCGTTTACTGGTTTGTCGACGATGTATACCTTGGCTCAAGCGCCAGTAAAACGCCCCTCGACTGGCGGCCTTCCCGCCCCGGAAAATACCGCATCCGTGCGGTTGACGATCGTGGCCGGGCCGACAGCCGGGTGATTAATGTGGCGTTAATCCGCTAATTTCAGACGGATCCGCAGGCGCTTTTCTGGTCTTCGATCGTTCGCCTGCGTAAAATAGCCGCAGGCGGGGGAAAAAATGTCGCGATGGGGATCGGATTTTTCGATAAATTATTGAATCTCCGGTAGGCATCTCTCGCGATGCCCCCTATAATCTGCGGCCATTTTCCCGGCCGGGAACCGTTTTCGCGGCTAAACTCGAAAGATAATACAGGGGTCAACAATGACTATTGAGCGTACATTTTCCATCGTAAAACCAAACGCTGTGGCAAAGAATGTGATCGGTGCCATCTTCAACCGTTTTGAAAGCGCTGGCTTCAAAATCGTTGGCAGCAAAATGCTGCACCTGAGCAAAGAGCAGGCTGAGGGTTTTTACGCGGAACACCAGGGCAAGCCCTTCTTTGATGGTCTGGTTGAATTCATGACCTCTGGCCCGGTGGTGGTTTCCGTACTGGAAGGTGAAAATGCCGTGCAGCGTCATCGTGACCTGATGGGCGCGACGAACCCGGCGAACGCGCTGGCCGGCACCCTGCGTGCTGACTACGCGGACAGCTTTACCGAGAATGCGACCCACGGTTCTGATTCTGCCGAATCTGCTGCCCGTGAAATCGCTTATTTCTTCGGTGAAGGTGAAATCTGCCCGCGCACCCGTTAATCCGGCTGCCTGACGGAACGGGGTTTACAAAAAAAGTGAGTTTGCTCCTTTAACCCTTATCACGTCATGAGTACAATAATGCGCCCCTGAGCTGTGTTCGGGGGCGCTTCTATTTTATTCACTCCAAACCCAGTGCCATAACGTGTAACAACGAGGCCAGAGAAAATTATGTCAGAACTTATTGTGACGCCGTCGTCTGCATCTCCTGCAATCGCCACCCCTAAAAAAGAAAAAGTGAATCTGCTCGACCTTAACCGTCAGCAGATGCGTGAGTTTTTTGCCGGTATGGGGGAAAAGCCGTTCCGTGCCGATCAGGTCATGAAGTGGATCTATCACTACTGCTGTGATGACTTCGATGAGATGACCGACATCAACAAGGTTTTCCGTAACAAGCTGAAAGAGGTCGCTGAAATCCGTGCACCGGAAGTGGCTGAAGAGCAGCGCTCGACAGATGGCACTATTAAATGGGCTATCCAGGTCGGCGGCCAGCAGGTCGAAACCGTTTATATCCCCGAAAAAGACCGCGCCACGCTGTGTGTTTCTTCCCAGGTGGGCTGTGCGCTGGAGTGTAAGTTCTGCTCGACGGCGCAGCAGGGGTTTAACCGCAACCTGCGTGTATCCGAAATTATTGGTCAGGTGTGGCGTGCGGCGAAAATTATCGGTGCCACCAAAGTCACCGGCCAGCGTCCCATCACCAACGTGGTAATGATGGGCATGGGGGAGCCGTTGCTCAACCTGACTAACGTGGTGCCGGCGATGGAAATCATGCTCGATGACTTTGGTTTCGGCCTGTCAAAACGTCGCGTGACGCTGTCAACATCCGGCGTGGTGCCGGCGCTGGATAAGCTGGGTGATATGATCGATGTTGCACTGGCGATCTCGCTTCATGCACCGAATGACACAATTCGTGACGAAATAGTGCCGATCAATAAAAAGTACAATATTGAAACGTTCCTGGCCTCGGTTAGCCGTTATATCGGCAAGTCCAACGCTAATCAGGGGCGCGTCACCATCGAGTACGTCATGCTCGATCACGTCAATGACAGTACTGATAATGCCCATGAGCTGGCCGCCTTGTTGAAAAACACACCGTGTAAAATTAACCTGATCCCATGGAACCCCTTCCCGGGCGCACCTTATGGTCGCAGTTCGAACAGTCGCATCGACCGCTTCTCTAAAGTGTTGATGGATTATGGATTTACTACTATTGTGCGTAAAACCCGTGGTGATGATATCGATGCTGCCTGCGGCCAGTTAGCCGGGGACGTCATTGACCGTACCAAGCGCACGCTGAGAAAGAAAATGGCCGGTGAAGCGATATCTGTGAAGGCGCTCTGAAACCCAGCCTTTACTGTTGCTGAACCATGTTGACCCTGGTGAAATTGGCGTACGATAGTTCGCTCATGGAGACAGGGAGTCATCGTCATGCGCACAGGGAGGGTAGCCATTCTGCTGATGCTGCTGCTGGCGGGGTGCCGGACATCACCCCAGCAGGATGGGCTGGTTGAAACCCGGATTCAGTTAGGGTTGGCTTATCTGGCACGCGGCGATAACGAGGCCGCGCACAGGAATTTACAGCGCGCGCTCGATATTGCTCCCGGGGATTACCGTAGCCAACTGGCAATGGCACGCTACCGGCAGCAGACAGGTGACACCAGCAGGGCGCAGCAACATTATCGTCGCGCCCTTAAATTAGCAGCGCAAAACAGGTATGTGCTTAATAATTACGGTGCGTTTCTCTGCGGATTAGGGCAGTATGATGCGGCACAACGGCAGTTCAGCAGGGCCATGGATGATTCGACCCACGGGCTTCGTGCCGACAGTGTTGAAAATTCGGGCTACTGTTTTTTGAATGCCGGTCAACATGAAAAAGCCTATAACGCACTGACGGACGCGGTGCGGGCCGAGCCTGCTAAAGGAATGCCTATGCTGGCAGAAGCTGAAAAGCGATTTGGAGAGGGGAAACGCGCAGAATCGCGGCTCCTGTTGGATATCTACCAACAACACTTTCCGATTTCGGCAGAAAGCCTGTGGTTACAGATTCGCTTCGCCGCGCAGGCAAATCTACTCGATGACGTTCAACTTTATGGGGTACAGCTTGCGCGAATTTTTCCACACTCGATACAGTACCAGCATTTTTTAGCTAATGAATACTGAAGCCACTCAAGAAAAATCTAGCGTAAATTCAACAGGCGAGCGCCTGCGTGGTGCCCGTGAGCTTATGGGCCTGACTCAGCAGAATGTTGCTGAACGCCTCTGCCTGAAACTTTCCACTGTTCGTGATATTGAAGAGGACAAGTCGCCTGCCGATCTGGCGTCGACATTCTTGCGTGGCTACATCCGCTCCTACGCACGTCTGGTGCGTGTGCCGGAAGAAGAGCTGCTACCGATGATGGCGAAACAGGCCCCGGTCAGAGCCGCAAAAGTTGAACCGATGCAAAGCTATTCCCTCGGAAAACGCCGCAAAAAACGCGACGGCTGGTTGATGATCTTCACCTGGCTGGTGCTGTTTGTAGTGGTGGGCCTGACGGGAGCCTGGTGGTGGCAAAATCATAAAGCCGCTCAGGACGATCTGGTGACGATGGCCGATCAAAATGCTTCGTCTGATGGGGATAACAGTCAGTCTATCCCCCTGACTGACAGTAATGCCAGCAGCGGCGCCGATAACGGCGCGCAGACGGCCATTCCGTTAGACACCGCGCCAGCAGCGTCTGCGAACAGCAGCCGTGCCCCAGCCGCCGCGCCGACGACGGAAGCGCCCTCTACGGCAAACACGCAGGCTGATAATACTCAGCCTGCCGTGGTTTCACCAAGTCAGGCACCGGTTGATACCGGTGCCAATGGCCAACTGCCTACCAGCAGCGCTGGCGTCAGCCAGCCTGCCGTTGACCCGAATGCTGTGGTCATGAGCTTTTCCGCCGATTGCTGGCTGGAAGTCACCGATGCCGCAGGTAAGAAATTATTTAGCGGTATTCAGCGCAGCGGAGGCAAACTCAGTCTTGCTGGTACAGCACCTTATCGTTTGAAAATTGGTGCACCAGCCGCAGTACAGATTGAATATCAGGGCAAACCTGTCGATCTGAGTCGTTATATCCGTACTAACCAGGTTGCTCGCCTGACTCTGGGTGCGCAATAACGCATCTTCTCTGGTCTCGAGTAATTGTGGAGAAAGAATATGCATAACGAAGCACCCATTATCCGTCGCAAATCAAAACGCATTTACGTCGGCAAGGTGCCCGTGGGTGACGGTGCACCTATCGCCGTTCAGTCCATGACCAATACCCGTACCACCGACGTTGCAGCGACGGTCGCACAAATCAAAGCGCTGGAACGTGTCGGTGTCGACATTGTACGTGTCTCCGTGCCGACCATGGATGCCGCGGAAGCTTTTCGTCTGATTAAACAGCAGGTGAATGTCCCGCTGGTCGCTGACATTCATTTTGACTACCGCATCGCGCTGAAAGTGGCCGAATATGGGGTGGACTGCCTGCGCATCAACCCCGGCAATATTGGCAATGAAGAGCGCATTCGCTCGGTCGTTGACTGTGCCCGCCACTACAACATTCCTATCCGCATTGGTGTGAACGGCGGTTCGCTGGAAAAAGATCTGCAGGAAAAATATGGCGAGCCTAATCCGCAGGCGTTGCTGGAATCCGCCATGCGTCACGTGGATATTCTTGACCGGCTGAACTTTGATATGTTCAAAGTCAGCGTCAAGGCCTCCGATGTGTTTCTTGCCGTAGAATCCTACCGCCTGCTGGCGAAGCAGATCGACCAGCCGCTGCATCTGGGCATTACCGAAGCGGGTGGCGCCCGTGCGGGTGCGGTGAAATCCGCGATTGGCCTGGGCCTGTTACTGTCTGAAGGCATCGGCGATACGCTGCGCATCTCGCTGGCGGCAGATCCGGTTGAAGAAGTGAAAGTCGGCTTTGATATCCTCAAATCGCTGCGCATTCGCTCACGCGGGATTAACTTTATTGCCTGCCCGACCTGTTCACGTCAGGAATTTGACGTTATCGGTACGGTGAATGCCCTGGAAGAGCGGCTGGAAGATATCATCACCCCGATGGACATTTCCATCATTGGCTGTGTGGTTAACGGCCCCGGTGAAGCGACCGTTTCCACCATGGGGGTGACCGGCGGCAGCAAGAAAAGTGGTTTCTACGAGGACGGCGTGCGTCTGCGCGAGCGTCTGGATAACGACAATATGATTGACCAGTTGGAAGCGCGCATCCGTGCGAAGGCCACCATCCTGGACGCATCACGCCGGATTGATATCCAGCAGGTCGAAAAATAATTAATCGCGCCCGGTCATGCCTTAGGGGTGACCACGATGGTTGGTTACCCCGGGCCGGGCACTCATTGATGAGAACATTGTAGTGGCGAAAAATATACAGGCCATCCGTGGCATGAACGACTATTTACCCGCTGACACGGTCGTGTGGCAGCGGATTGAGCAGATCCTGAAACAGGTATTAGGCAGCTACGGCTTCAGCGAAATTCGCCTGCCGATTGTAGAGCAGACCCCGTTATTCAAACGCGCTATCGGTGAAGTCACCGACGTGGTTGAAAAAGAGATGTATACCTTCGACGATCGCAATGGCGAAAGCCTGACACTGCGTCCGGAAGGCACCGCAGGCTGTGTGCGCGCGGGCATTGAACACGGTCTGCTGTACAATCAGGAACAACGCCTGTGGTATATCGGTCCCATGTTCCGCTATGAGCGTCCACAAAAAGGCCGCTACCGTCAGTTCCATCAGATTGGTGCTGAAGTCTTTGGTCTGCAGGGGCCGGATATCGATGCCGAACTGATCATGATGACGGCCCGCTGGTGGAAAGCACTGGGGATCGCCGAGCATGTGAAACTGGAGCTGAACTCTATCGGTTCCCTGGACGCGCGCGCAAACTACCGCGATGCACTCGTGGCCTTCCTGGAGCAGCATATCGACGTGCTGGATGAAGACTGTAAACGCCGCATGTATACTAACCCGCTGCGCGTGCTGGACAGCAAAAACCCGGACGTTCAGGTGCTGCTTAATGACGCGCCAACGCTGGGTGACTACCTGGATGACGCGTCCCGTGAGCATTTCACCGGGCTGTGCAGCCTGCTGGATGATGCCGGCATCGCTTACACCATCAATCAGCGTCTGGTGCGGGGTCTCGACTACTATAACCGCACCGTATTTGAGTGGGTCACCAGCAGCCTGGGTTCCCAGGGCACCGTCTGTGCCGGGGGCCGCTATGATGGTCTGGTCGAACAACTGGGTGGCCGTGCAACGCCGGCTGTCGGTTTCGCGATGGGCCTGGAGCGCCTGGTCCTGCTGGTGCAGGCCGTTAATCCGGAATTTGAACCGACGCGCATTGTTGATGTCTATGTTATCGCTTCGGGTGAGGGCGTACAGAGTGCCGCGATGAAGCTGGCAGAACAGCTGCGCGATGCGCTGCCTGAACTGAAACTCATGACGAACTTTGGTGGCGGCAACTTTAAGAAGCAGTTTGCGCGTGCAGACAAGTGGGGCGCCCGCATTGCACTGGTACTCGGCGAAGATGAAGTGGCTAATGGCCAGCTGGTGATCAAAGATTTGCGTAACGGTGAGCAGCACACGCTGGCACAAAGTGATGCGGCAACCACGCTGGCGTCACTGATACAGCGTTAAGCCCCTGCAGTGGCACGATTTAAAGGAGTAGGATTGCGTGGAAGTATATAGCAACGAAAACGAACAGGTAGATGCGCTGAAGAACTTCTTTGCTCAAAATGGCAAAGCATTAGTGGTCGGCGTCGTTCTGGGGGTTGGGGCACTGCTTGGCTGGCGTTACTGGAGTCATCACCAGGACAGCGGGTCGCGTGAAGTTTCCGCCTCTTACCAGCAGGTCACCTCGGCGCTGGACGCCAGCAAACCTGCCTCGCTTGACGCGGTGGCGAAGTTTGCCAGTGAAAACAGCAATACCTACGGTGCGCTGGCTTCACTGGATCTGGCAAAGCGCTATATCGATAACAACCAGCTGGATAAAGCCGTACAGCAATTGCAGAGCGGCCTGAAAAGCACCAAAGATGCCAACCTGCAGGCCGTGCTGAATCTGCGCCTTGCGCGTATCCAGCTTCAGCAGAAACAGCCTGATGCTGTGCTAAAAACCCTTGAAAGTGTTAAGGGTGATGGCTGGGCTGCCATCGTGGCTGATGTACGCGGTGAAGCGTTACTCAGCAAAGGCGACGCAAAGGGTGCACGCGATGCGTGGACTAAAGGGATCGACTCTGATGCCTCATCGTCGCTGAAAGAGATGCTGCAAATGAAAGTGAATAATCTGCCGGGTTAATTTCCAGCCTGTCACCGCAGGAAAGGGCGAATGTTAGCTGCCTGCGGGATTGGTATAAGGCTCTAATATTTGGCCTGCACAGGCACAAGAGGGATTTCATGGAATTGCGTAAGTTACTTCTGCCGGGACTGATGTCAGTCACTTTACTCAGCGGATGTTCATGGTTCAGCGGTGAAGAGGACGTGGTGAAAATGTCACCACTGCCAACGGTTCAAAACCAGTTCGAACCACAAAAAGTCTGGAGCACATCGGTTGGTGATGGTGTGGGGGATTTTTACTCTAACCTGCACCCGGCCTGGGCGGAAAATACCGTCTATGCTGCTGACCGCCATGGCGTAGTGAAAGCCCTGAACTCCGGCGACGGCAAAGAACAGTGGAAAGTGGACCTGTCAGAAAAAACCGGTTTCTTCTCCAGCAATATTCCTGCGCTGCTTTCCGGTGGCCTGGCCGTTGACGCGGGCCATGTCTACATCGGTAGCGAACGCGGTCAGGTATTTGCGCTGAATACCAGCGATGGATCGGTCGCCTGGCAGACTAAAGCGGCGGGTGAAGTGCTGTCCCGTCCGGTCGTCAGCGATGGTCTGGTACTGGTTCACACCAGTAACGGTATGCTGCAGGGTCTGGATCAGACCAGCGGTAATATCAAATGGACGGTTAACCTCGACGTACCGGCACTGAGCCTGCGCGGTGAGTCTGCACCGGCAACGGCGTTTGGCGCAGCCATTGTTGGCGGCGATAACGGCCGGGTCAGCGCTGTCATCATGAACCAGGGCCAGATTATCTGGCAGCAGCGTATCTCCCAGCCAAGCGGAGCCACTGAAATCGACCGTCTGGCGGATGTGGATACGACGCCGGTTATCGTTAACGGTGTGGTTTACGCACTGGCTTACAACGGTAACCTGACGGCGCTGGACCTGCGCTCAGGTCAGATCCTGTGGAAACGCGAAATCGGTTCAGTCCACGACATGATCGTTGACGCAGGCCGTATCTACCTGGTGGATCAGGATGACCGCGTGATTGCCCTGAATACGGACGGCGGAGTGACTCTGTGGCGTCAGAGCGACCTGCTGCACCGTAACCTGACCTCGCCGGTGCTGTTTAACGGCTACCTGGTGGTCGGTGATTCAGAAGGCTACCTGCACTGGATTAATACGGACGACGGACGTTTTGTTGCGCAGCAGAAACTGGACAGTTCTGGCTTCCAGACTGAACCTGTTGTTGCCAGCGACAAGCTGCTGATCCAATCCAAAGACGGTGAGGTTTACGCGATTACGCGTTAATTCTCTGGTCAGTCTGAGCCCCAAAGATCACCCTCTGTCACCATCGTGACAGGCGGTGAGATGAAGGGTAAGCGGCTCCTGAATGTTCAGGGGCCGTTTTGTTTTATCCAAGGCGTGTTATTCTAGGCGCCATCGGCCTGAGTAGAGCGGCAGTTAATCTGTCTGCACAGCGAATAATATCGCAGCCAGGCGCTTATTTTTTAGTTATGAGGCTTCACTATGGTACCTGTGGTCGCGCTGGTCGGGCGTCCCAATGTGGGAAAATCCACCCTGTTTAACCGTTTGACGCGCACACGAGATGCGCTGGTGGCAGATTTTCCCGGGCTTACCCGAGATCGCAAATATGGCCGCGCCGAAATAGAAGGGCGTGAGTTTATTTGTATCGATACCGGTGGTATCGACGGTAATGAAGAGGGCGTGGAAACGCGCATGGCGGAACAGTCACTGCTGGCGATTGAAGAAGCCGATGTCGTGCTGTTTATGGTCGATGCCCGTGCCGGGCTGATGCCTGCTGATACGGCGATCGCCAAACACCTGCGCTCACGCGACAAACCAACGTTTATCGTGGCGAACAAAACCGACGGTCTGGATGCGGATTCTGCCGTCACTGACTTCTGGTCGCTGGGGCTGGGTGAAATCCATGCGATTGCCGCCTCTCACGGGCGCGGTGTGACCAGCCTGCTGGAGCTGGTGCTGCTGCCGTGGATGGACGTAGTCGCGCCAGAGCGTGAACTGACAGAAGAAGAAGAGAACGAAGCCTACTGGGCGGAGTTTGCGGCGAAAGAAGCCAAAGCCAGCGGTGAAATGCCGGAAGATGAAGAAGATGACTTTAACCCGCTGGATCTGCCGATCAAGCTGGCCATTGTCGGTCGTCCGAATGTGGGTAAGTCAACGCTCACTAACCGCATTCTTGGTGAAGAGCGTGTCGTGGTCTATGACATGCCGGGCACCACGCGTGACAGCATTTACATTCCGATGGAGCGCGACGGGCGTGAATATGTCCTGATCGACACCGCCGGGGTGCGTAAGCGCGGGAAAATCACTGAAACCGTCGAAAAGTTCTCAGTGATCAAAACCCTGAAAGCGATTGAAGATGCCAACGTTGTGCTGCTGGTGATTGATGCGCACGAAGGCATTTCCGATCAGGATCTCTCGCTGTTGGGCTTTATCCTCAATAGCGGGCGCTCACTGGTGATCGTGGTCAACAAGTGGGATGGTCTGTCACAGGAAATCCGTGATGAGGTGAAAGAGCAACTGGACTACCGTCTGGGCTTTATCGATTTCGCCCGCATTCACTTTATTTCCGCCCTGCACGGCAGCGGCGTGGGTAACCTGTTTGAATCCGTGACCGAAGCCTACGACTGTTCTACCCGCCGCGTTAACACCTCTATGCTGACGCGCATTATGAACATGGCGGCCGACGATCATCAGCCACCACTGGTGCGCAGCCGCCGCGTGAAGCTGAAATATGCGCACGCTGGCGGCTATAACCCACCGATTGTCGTGATCCACGGTAATCAGGTTAAAGACCTGCCGGATTCCTACAAACGTTATCTGATGAACTATTTCCGCCGCTCACTGGAAATAATGGGTACGCCAATCCGTATTCAGTTCAAAGAGGGTGATAACCCGTATGAAGGTAAGCGCAACCTGCTGACGCCAAATCAGCAGCGTAAGCGCCAGCGCCTGATGAGTCATCTCAAAAAGAACAAACGTTGATCCGTAAGGGGGCCTGATGGCCCCCTTTGTTTTATGCTTAACCGCAAAGACAAAGGAGAGACTGAATGAACAGACCTTGCCCGCGCTGCCAGCACCTGAACGCCACCAACGATGGCAGCGTCTGCCCCGAATGCCAGCACCCTTTCACCGCCTGCTGCCCCGACTGCCAGCATCCGCTGCACGTGCTCAAAGCCTGTGGCGCGATCGACTACTTTTGCCAGCAGGGTCATGGATTAATTTCTAAAAAGCGTCTGCTGTGGCTGCCTGTGGCACCAGAACAGGGCTAATCCTTTCTTTTTATCACGTTAATCTTTTTGTGCGGCCCCCGGTCTGACAAGGCGGGTAATGAGCCGGTTGTTAATTTTGTGTTTAGCAAATTACGAACCTGATGGTACAATCCTGCCGCTTGCTTCCGGTGCTCTGCCACGCCAGCCGTGACTTCAGAGACTCCGCAGTCAATGCAGGACCGGATGCTATCCGTGTAACATGTTAATAAAGATAAGGTCATCCTAATAAACCTTGTCTTCTCCAGGAGTATTTCTGCTATGCCTCAAATCAACGCCGGGTCATCAAAATGGCTGGGCCTGTGGTGTTTCCTGCTGGGTTTAATTTTACTGGCAACGGGCCTTTACTTTGTCATCGGGGGAGGAAAGTTGGTTTCCCTGGGCGGCAGCTGGTATTTCGCGATCGCCGGTATCGTTACCGTGCTTTCTGCTATCCAGTTCTTCCGACGCCGGGCTTCCGCCGTGGTGATATATGGCCTGGTGTTTGTGGGATCGGCAATCTGGGCCGTGCTGGATGCCGGGATCGACTTCTGGCCGCTGGTCTCCCGCCTGATGTTCCTGGCAGGAATACTGCTGCTGACGTTAGTGACTTGGCCATCCCTGCGTAAGCATGAAGGCAAACCTGCGGGAGCGAAAGGCGCTTACGCATTGAGCGCTATGACCGTCGTCGGCCTGCTGGCCACGCTGTACGGCATGTTCCAGCCGCACCCGACCGTCGCCAACGGTCAGGAGCTGCCGCTGGTACCGGTGGATAAGTCCAGCGAACAGAAGAACTGGGATAACTATGGCAATACCGCCGGCGGCAGCCGCTTTGTGGCGCTGGATCAGATCACCCGTGATAACGTAAAAGACCTGAAGCCAGTCTGGACTTATCGCACCGGTGATATTCCGGAAAGTCCGACCGGCAGCGGCGCGGAAGATCAGCAAACTCCGCTGCAGGTCGGTGACCGCGTATTCCTCTGTACCCCCCATAACAACGTGATTGCGCTGGATGCCGATACCGGCAAGCAGATCTGGAAAACCGAGATCAACGCCCAGTCTCAGGTATGGAATCGCTGCCGTGGCCTGGCCTACTTTGATGCCAGTAAACCGCTTGAACAGCCGACGGCACCAGGATCCACCCCGGTTAAACCGGTAACGCTGGCCGCAGGTGATACCTGTCAGCGCCGTATTCTGATGAATACCATTGACGCACGTCTGGTGGCGATCAATGCCGAAAACGGTGAAATGTGTGAGAACTTTGGTGACAAAGGGGTGGTTGACCTGAAAGCCGGTCTGGGCGACGCCAGCGATCCGAAGTATCAGCTAACCTCAGCCCCGATGCTGGCCGGTACCACCGTGGTCGTGGGGGGCCGTGTGGCCGACAACGTGCAGACTGATATGCCTGGCGGCGTACTGCGCGGCTTTGACGTTATCACCGGTGAAATGCGCTGGGCGTTTGACCCGGGCAATGAAGATCCGAATGCGCCACTGGAAGCGGGTAAAACCTACGCTCGCAGTACGCCAAACTCCTGGGCCCCCATGTCTTACGACGCCGGGATGAACACCGTGTTCCTGCCTATGGGCAGTTCCTCTGTTGACCTGTGGGGCGCCAACCGCAACGCGCTGGATCACAAATACGGGGCCTCCATTCTGGCGCTGGACGCAACCACCGGTAAAGAGAAGTGGGTTTATCAGACCGTGCATAACGATCTGTGGGACTTTGACATTCCGATGCAGCCAAGCCTGATCGACTTCCCGCAGAAAGATGGCAGCACCAGACCCGCTATCGTATTCGGTACGAAAGCAGGGCAGATTTTTGTACTGGATCGCCTGACCGGTCAGCCGCTGACTGAAGTGAAAGAAGTGCCAGTGAAAGCGGGCAACATTCCTAACGAGCAGTACACCCCGACCCAGCCAAAATCAGTGGGCATGCCGCAGATTGGTGCGGAAACGCTGAAAGAATCTGATATGTGGGGAGCGACGCCGTTCGATCAGCTGGCCTGCCGTATTGGCTTTAAATCCATGCGTTACGATGGCCTGTACACCGTACCCGGTACTGACCTGTCTCTGAGCTTCCCGGGATCGCTGGGTGGCATGAACTGGGGCAGCCTGTCGACCGATCCGAACAACCACTATATTTTCGCCAACGACATGCGCCTGGGCCTGTGGGTACAGATGGTACCGGTGCAGGCTGATGCGAAAGCCAGCGATGGTGGGGAGGCGGTCAACGCCGGTATGGGTGCGGTTCCACTGAAAGGTACGCCGTATGCGGTGAACAAAAACCGCTTTATGTCGCCAATGGGCATTCCCTGCCAGAAACCACCGTTTGGTACGCTGTCGGCTATCGATCTGAAAACGCAGAAGGTCGTGTGGCAGGTTCCGGTGGGTACCGTGCAGGATACGGGCCCATTAGGGATCAAAATGCATGCGCCAATGCCGGTCGGTATGCCGACGCTGGGCGGGACGCTGGCCACACAGGGCGGTCTGGTGTTTATCGCCGGGACTCAGGATTACTACCTGCGCGCTTTCGATACCTCAACCGGTAAAGAAGTGTGGAAAGCCCGACTGCCGGTCGGCAGCCAGGGCGGTCCGATGAGCTATAAATCACCGAAAACCGGTAAGCAGTACATCATCATTTCTGCCGGTGGCGCACGCCAGTCGCCGGATCGCGGTGATTATGTGATCGCTTACGCCCTGGACAAATAAAGCCTGGCGATCCCTCGCTGGCCTGACAGTCAAAGCCCCTTCAGTAATGAAGGGGCTTTTTTTATTTGTTAATATCCTTTCAGCCCGTTCGCTGGCGAAAGAACGGAAGTGCGGGTGGCGTTATCGTGGCGGCGCGTTCAACGTAACGCATAATTAATAACAGGAAACGTTAATGGAAAAGATACAGAATCTGATCGCTGTCCTGAAGCAGAGTATTCCGCAACTGGATATCGCGCCCTTACAGAGCAATACCCCGGAAAACAGTGAGCCGTTAACGGTCTTAGACTGGCTTTATCAACAGCTTAGTGCACAGAACCTGATGGTTTATGAAGAATGGAATGAATATAACGGCGCTATACCCGAGCTGAAAACGCTGTCTGATTTGTCGATAGCGGAAGACCCGGCAAATTTTATTTTCTCCGCTATCGGGGATATTGACTGGTCAACCGCCAGCATTGATCCTGCTGAAATCGTCTATTTGCTGCCCTGGCTTGAACATATTAATTTTTATCTTAAGCCACACGCGATCAGACTGGTTGACCTTCTGCCGTCAGAAAATGCCTATATTATTGCTGTGCGGGATGATGAAACCTTACTGCAGAAGCTTCATGCCAGTCTGGAAGCTTTTGATATGGGCATCAACGAGCGGCAGCCAATGGATCAACAGCAGGTTTTAGCCGATATCAGACAGATGATTGCCGGGTAACGACCCGGACTTATCAGGCAGTCTCAACCGTCATTCAGGGGAGCGGCGTTTGCGCGGTTTTTTCACCGGGGTGATGGCCGTGACTTCGCTTTCCACCCAGCCGTCATCCAGGCGTGTTTTCAGCGTATCGCCGGGGTGCAGCTGTTGGGTCTTTTTCACCACCTGACCGTCGGCGGCCGTCGTCACGCTGAAACCGCGTGCCAGCGTTGCCAGCGGGCTGACGCCCTCAAGCTGCGCGGCAAGATTGCCAAAGCGCTGTTTATTGCTGTTGAGCTGCTGCTGCATGGCCTGCTGCAGGCGATACTGCCACTGCTGTAGCTGCTGCCCGGCGCGCTGAATGCGCATTTCCGGGCGAATGGCGCGAAGGCGCAGGTCCACGTGCTCCTGCTGGCGCGTCACCTGGCGCAGTTTCAGCTGCATGGCATCATCCAGCCGGCGCTGTAGCGTCAGCAGCGCGGTCTGCTGCCGTGCCAGACGCAGCTGCGGGTGCTGCTGCTGCAGACGATGCTGGAGGCGGGAAAAGGTGCGCTGCTTCTGCGCAAGATAGTAGTCCATCGCCATTTCCAGCCGCTGCTGCTGGGACAGAAGCTGACGCAGCAGCTCTGTCTGGTTACGGCTGACCAGCTCTGCCGCCGCAGAAGGAGTCGGGGCGCGCAGGTCGGCGACGAAATCCGCGATAGTCACATCGGTTTCATGGCCGACGGCGCTGACGATGGGGATGCGGCTGGCATAAATTGCCCGCGCCACGCGCTCGTCGTTAAAGCTCCACAGATCTTCCAGCGATCCGCCGCCGCGTCCGACAATCAGCACGTCGCATTCATTGCGCGCGTTTGCCAGCTCAATGGCCCGTACGATGCCTGAGGGCGCGTCTGCGCCCTGTACGGACGTCGGGTAGATCACCACCGGCAGGGACGGGTCGCGTCGCTGCAGGACGCGTAGCACGTCGTGTAGCGCGGCACCGCTGGCCGAGGTGATAACGCCAACCTGATGTGCCGGGTCCGGCAGAGGCTGTTTATGGCCTTGCTCAAACAGACCTTCTGACATCAGACGCTGCTTCAGCTGTTCGAACTGCTGCTGTAGCAGCCCCTCTCCGGCGGGCTGCATACTTTCGGCAATCAGCTGATAGTCGCCGCGCGGCTCATACAGGGTGATGGTGGCACGCACCAGAACCTGCTGGCCATTCTGCGGGCGGAAGGTCACGCGGCGGTTGCTGTTACGAAACATCGCGCAGCGTACCTGGGCACCATCATCCTTCAGGGTGAAGTACCAGTGGCCGGAAGAAGGCTGGGAGAAATTCGAGATCTCCGCGCTCAGCCAGACCTGGCCCATTTCCATCTCCAGCAGCTTGCGCACTGTCGTATTGAGACGGCTGACGGTAAAAATATTGGCGGTTGGCGGTAGCGACATGTGATGAAGATCAAACTTTAAATCAGAGGGTTAATTAACCGATACTACATGGCCCACGCAGGGGATCAAGCATTTTTCTTAAAATAATGCTGGAGGCAATCGATTACGCCCTGTATAATGCCGCGGCAATATTTTACAAGTTCTCATTCACCCTGAGGTTGAGATATTGCCATGCTAAGAATCACTAAAGAAGCCCTGACATTTGACGACGTTCTGCTCGTTCCTGCCCACTCGACTGTCCTGCCAAATACGGCCGACCTCAGTACCCAGCTTACCAAAACCATCCGTTTAAACATTCCGATGTTGTCCGCTGCTATGGATACCGTGACCGAAGCGGGTCTGGCCATTGCACTGGCACAGGAAGGTGGCCTGGGCTTTATTCATAAAAATATGTCCATTGAGCGCCAGGCGGAAGAAGTTCGCAAGGTGAAGAAACACGAAAGCGGCGTGGTGACCGATCCGCAGACGGTGTTACCGACCACGGCCCTGAGCGAAGTTAAAGCGCTCACCGAACGTAATGGTTTTGCCGGTTATCCGGTAGTGAACGGCGAAAACGAGCTGGTGGGTATCATCACCGGCCGTGACGTGCGCTTCGTCACCGACCTGAGCCTGCCGGTTTCAGCCGTGATGACGCCGAAAGAGCGTCTGGTGACGGTGAAAGAGGGTGAAGCGCGCGAAGTGGTGCTGCACCGCATGCACGAAAAGCGCGTCGAAAAAGCGCTGGTGGTGGATGACAGCTTCCACCTGCTGGGCATGATCACCGTAAAAGACTTCCAGAAAGCCGAACGTAAACCTAACGCCTGTAAAGATGAGCACGGACGCCTGCGCGTCGGTGCTGCCGTGGGCGCGGGTGCCGGTAACGAAGAGCGCGTGGATGCGCTGGTCGCCGCCGGCGTTGACGTGCTGCTGATCGACTCCTCTCACGGCCATTCCGAAGGCGTGCTGCAGCGCATCCGTGAAACCCGTGCGAAATATCCTGACCTGCAAATCCTCGGTGGTAACGTGGCAACCGGCGCGGGCGCACTGGCGCTGGTGGAAGCGGGCGTGAGCGCGGTGAAAGTGGGTATCGGCCCGGGCTCCATCTGTACGACCCGCATCGTGACCGGCGTGGGCGTGCCGCAGATCACCGCAGTTTCTGATGCGGTTGAAGCGCTGGAAGGCACCGGTATTCCGGTTATCGCTGACGGCGGTATCCGTTTCTCCGGTGACATCGCCAAAGCGATCGCCGCCGGTGCGGCCGCCGTGATGGTGGGCTCAATGCTGGCGGGAACCGATGAGTCTCCGGGTGAAATCGAACTCTACCAGGGCCGTTCGTTCAAGTCTTATCGCGGGATGGGCTCGCTGGGCGCGATGTCCAAAGGCTCTTCAGACCGTTACTTCCAGACCGATAATGCCGCGGACAAACTGGTGCCGGAAGGTATTGAAGGCCGCGTGGCGTACAAAGGCTACCTGAAAGCCATCGTTCACCAGCAGATGGGTGGCCTGCGCTCCTGTATGGGTCTGACCGGTTGTGCTACCATCGACGAGTTGCGCACCAAAGCGGAATTTGTGCGCATCAGCGGTGCCGGGATCCAGGAAAGCCACGTTCACGACGTGACCATTACCAAAGAGTCTCCGAACTACCGTATGGGTTCCTGATAACCCCACGCCCGGCTCAACAGCCGGGCGTTTTAATATGCCCTTAGGGTATAATCCCCGAAATTTTTGTACTACATCGCCTGGAATAGCCCAATGACGACGGAAAATATTCATAAACATCGCATCCTGATCCTCGATTTCGGTTCGCAGTATACGCAGCTGGTTGCCCGCCGCGTGCGTGAACTGGGTGTCTACTGTGAACTGTGGGCGTGGGACGTCACCGAAGAGCAGATTCGTGGTTTTAACCCGAACGGCATTATCCTTTCCGGTGGCCCGGAAAGCACCACCGAGCACGACAGCCCGCGTGCGCCGGACTACGTGTTTAACGCAGGCGTCCCGGTACTGGGCGTGTGCTATGGCATGCAGACGATGGCAATGCAGCTGGGTGGCAAGGTGGAAGGTTCCAGCGAACGTGAATTTGGTTATGCCCAGGTTGAAGTACAGACCAACAGCGCGCTGATCCGGGACATCGAAGATGCGATCAGCCCGGCCGGCAAGCCGCTGCTGGACGTCTGGATGAGCCACGGCGACAAAGTCACGGCGATCCCGTCGGACTTCGTGACCGTCGCCAGCACCGACTCTTGCCCGTTTGCCATTATGGCCAACGAAGAGAAGCGCTTCTACGGCGTACAGTTCCACCCGGAAGTGACCCATACCCGTCAGGGTCTGCGTCTGCTGGAGCGTTTCGTGCTGGATATCTGCCAGTGTGAAGCCCTGTGGACCCCGGCGAAAATCATTGAAGATGCCGTTGAACGACTGCGTGTGCAGGTCGGCAACGATAAAGTCATTCTGGGCCTGTCCGGCGGCGTGGACTCCTCGGTGACGGCGATGCTGCTGCACCGTGCCATTGGCGACCGTCTGACCTGCGTCTTTGTTGATAATGGCCTGCTGCGCCTGAACGAAGCCGAGCAGGTGATGGAGATGTTTGGTGACCACTTTGGTCTGAATATCATCCATGTAGAAGGCGAAAAACGCTTCCTTGACGCGTTGGCAGGCACCGACGAGCCGGAAGCCAAGCGTAAAATCATCGGCCGCGTGTTTGTCGAAGTGTTCGACGAACAGGCGCTGAAGCTGCAGGACGTGAAGTGGCTGGCGCAGGGCACCATTTACCCTGACGTGATTGAGTCTGCTGCTTCTGCCACCGGCAAAGCGCATGTCATCAAGTCACACCACAACGTCGGTGGCCTGCCGAAAGAGATGAAGATGGGCCTGGTTGAACCGCTGCGTGAGCTGTTCAAAGACGAAGTGCGTAAAATCGGCCTGGAGCTGGGCCTGCCGCACGCCATGCTGTTCCGTCACCCGTTCCCGGGCCCGGGCCTGGGTGTGCGCGTGCTGGGTGAAGTGAAGAAAGAGTACTGTGACCTGCTGCGTCGTGCCGATGCGATCTTCATTGAAGAGCTGCATAAAGCCGACCTGTACAACAAGGTCAGCCAGGCTTTCACCGTCTTCCTGCCGGTACGTTCCGTAGGTGTGATGGGCGATGGCCGTAAGTACGACTGGGTGGTTTCCCTGCGTGCCGTCGAGACCATCGACTTTATGACTGCACACTGGGCGCACCTGCCGTACGACTTCCTGGGCCGCGTTTCTAACCGCATTATCAATGAAATCGACGGTATTTCCCGCGTGGTTTACGATATCTCCGGTAAGCCACCGGCGACGATTGAGTGGGAATGATTTCGCGTCTGGCAACACCCTGCACGTGAAAGCAGTAAAACATCTCTAAGCCCGCGTAACTGCGGGCTTTTTTGTTTTTGTGTCAGGCACTTTCTGGCAGCTGTTAGCAACGGGAAGCACGGTTTTTTCAATGGAATTTTTGATGGTACTCTCTGGTTTCGAATTCAGATTTGAGAAAGTACCATGTGATAAATGTCGATTGAGTTATGGTATTTATTTTTTATAACTTAATTAAAAACAGATAGTTAAATAACTTTTCTGAGATTTTTGCAACATGGTATTAATTTATATAGGAAAACAATAAACCATGTTGACTGACACCAGGCTGCGTCACCTTAAGCCGAAGGATAAACTCTATAAAGTTAATGACCGTGATGGGCTGTATGTTGCGGTCACTCCGGCTGGAACGATCTCATTTCGTTATAACTATTCAATAAACGGAAGACAGGAGACTGTTACTTTTGGCCGCTATGGTGTTGGAGGGATCACGCTTGCAGAAGCGCGTGAAAGGCTCAATGAAGCTAAAAAAATGGTTGCCGGTGGAAGATCGCCTGCTAGGGAAAAAGCCAGAGATAAAGCGCGTGTCAAGGATGCGGAGACTTTTGGTGCGTGGGCTGAGAAATGGTTACGCGGTTATCAAATGGCTGAATCGACGCGTGATATGCGGCGTTCGGTATATCAAAGGGAGTTGAAGTCAAAATTTGCCCAGCAGAAACTGAGTGAGATTACACATGAAGACTTACGCGCATTAACCGATAACATTGTCGAGAGAGGGGCACCGGCGACAGCTGTACACGCCAGAGAGATTGTATTGCAAGTCTATCGCTGGGCTATTGAGCGCGGTCAGAAGGTGGAGAATCCAGCTGATCGGGTACGGCCTGCAAGCATAGCGAAATTTGAGCCTCGTGACAGGGCATTGACGCCAATTGAAATCGGTCTGATGTATCGATATATTGAACGGGTAGGCACGACGCCATCAATCAGAGCAGCGGTTAAACTTTTGCTGTTAACGATGGTACGTAAAAGTGAGCTTACTAACGCGACCTGGGATGAGATCAATTTTAGTGACGCAGTTTGGACGATACCAAAGGAAAGGATGAAACGACGTAATCCACATTTGGTTTTTCTTCCCCGACAGGCAATAGATATTATGATTGCCCTTAAAACCTTTGCCGGTAGCTCTGATTATATCCTTCCTTCGCGTTACGATTCCGATGCGCCAATGAGTAGTGCTACCTTAAACCGGGTTTTGACACTTACATATCGTCTGGCACAGAAAGAAGGGGAGTCATTGCCGAAGTTCGGTCCTCATGACTTACGGCGTACAGCCAGCACCTTACTACATGAGGCTGGGTACAATACTGACTGGATTGAGAAGTGCCTTGCCCATGAACAAAAGGGAGTTCGAGCTGTTTACAATAAGGCCGAGTATCGTGAGCAGAGATCAGAGATGCTGCAAGATTGGGCGAATATGATTGATGAATTGACCTGCTCCCCGTTGATTAATACACCACGATGTTAGTAATGTCTTCATAAGCCACATGAGGACATCCCCATGAAGAAGCGTTTTTCCGACGAACAGATCATCAGTATCCTCCGCGAGGCTGAAGCCGGGGTTTCTGCCCGTGAGCTCTGCCGTAAGCACGCCATTTCCGACGCCTCCTTTTACACCTGGCGTAAGAAGTATGGCGGTATGGAGGTGCCCGAGGTTAAGCGCCTGAAGTCGCTTGAGGAAGAGAACGCCAGGCTCAAGAAGCTGCTTGCCGAAGCCATGCTGGATAAGGAGGCGCTTCAGGTGGCTCTGGGGCGAAAGTACTGACGACAGACCAGAAGCGGGAAGCCGTGATGTTGATGTGTGATGCGACCGGTCTGTCGCAACGTCGTGCCTGCAGGCTTACAGGTTTGTCCCTGTCGACCTGCCGTTATGATGCTCAGCGTCCGGCTGCTGATGCACATTTATCAGGGCGTATTACTGAGCTGGCGCTTGAACGCAGACGTTTTGGTTATCGGCGTATCTGGCAGTTGCTGCGTAGGGAGGGCCTTCACGTCAATCACAAGCGGGTATACCGTATTTACCACCTTAATGGACTGAGCGTAAAACGCAGACGACGCCGTAAAGGGCTGGCGACCGAACGGTTTCCGCTTCTTCGCCCGGATGCGCCGAACCTTACATGGTCGATGGATTTCGTTATGGACGCACTGGTCAACGGTCGCAGGATCAAGTGCCTGACCTGTGTGGATGATTTCACGAAGGAGTGTCTGACGATCACCGCTGCTTTCGGTATTTCAGGCGTTCAGGTCACGCGTATTCTGGACAGCATCGCGTTGTTTCGGGGCTATCCGGCGACAATAAGAACCGATCAGGGCCCGGAATTTACCTGCCGCGCGCTCGATCAATGGGCCTTTGAGCATGGTGTGGAACTACGGCTTATCCAGCCAGGTAAGCCAACGCAGAACGGATTTATTGAGAGTTTTAACGGACGCTTTCGCGATGAGTGTCTGAACGAACACTGGTTCAGCGATATCGTTCACGCCAGGAAAACCATTAACGACTGGAGGCAGGATTATAACGAGTGTCGTCCACATTCGGCACTGAATTATCTGACGCCATCAGAGTTTGCAGCACGGTGGCGAAATGGAAAATGTGAAGGTAAACAAACCGACATTACTAACTGACGGTTGTATCTAATCCTGGGGGCAGGTCAGCGAAGTGGTGGAATTCTGAACAGAGTAAAACGGAGCACTTTGCCGTCGTGAAAACCGCCCTCTGATGTTAACATCGGCGTCAATTTTTTAATGTTCTGGATTCATCTATGAATCAACGCATAAGATACGCCCGTGTATGGCCGATAATCAGCACTTTGACCTGCAGCACGACGCACTCTATCTGGCTCAGTGTGGCGTGATCTACGAAGAATCGGCCAGTGGCAAGAATACAGCGCGGCCGGAACTTGAACAGTGCCGCAAGGCGCTGCAGGCAGTAGACTCTCTAGTGGTAGTGTAACGTTAGGATCGTCTCGGGCGCAGCCTGCTTCATCTAGTGCAGGTCGTGATGGCTCTTGAGCAGCGCTGGCCGCATTTGAGCGCAGCTTGCTGCGTGAGCGGACGCAAGCCGGTTTGGCCGCAGCGCGTGCCCGAGGTCGGGCCGGTGGCCGCAGGCCGAAGCGGGACGAACCGCCGGAGTGCGAGATTAAAGCACTCTTGAGCGACCAGCAGATTTAAGTGACTGATGTTGCGCGACGTTACCGCGTCTCTCGTACCATGCTTTATAAGCTCGTTGGCATTGTCATGCCTAAGAATAGGCCGTTAACACCTGTCCGATGAGACAACGTGACAGGTGATGTCTCTGAAAATATAGATTTTTATCTCGCTCAATAATTAGCGCCGCTTCAGATTAGGGGGGGCGCGACGGAGCTAGGTTAATGGCAGAAACTAAAGTTTAGAGTATTAAATGAATAAACAAAATATTGAATTCAGCGAGTTCGTTCTCTTCTCAGAAGAAGAGGTTCGAGCGCTTGATGCCCGAGTAGTTATGCGTGATAGCCGGGGCAAGCAGGTGCATTATGTGACATGCCTCGTCCGCAATAAGGAAGTTCAACTTAAGCCCGAGGAGCGCACACGCCAGCTTTGGCTGGCCCGTCTGATTGACAAGCTAGGTTATACAAAGTCGCGCATTGGCATCGAATACCCGATCACCTTTGGGCGCGATAGCTCGAAACGGGCTGACATCGTAGTATTCGACGCCGACCGTCCGACAGTCCCATACATCATCGTTGAGGTGAAGCAGGCTAAATATAAGGACGGCAAGGAACAGCTTCGTTCCTATGCCCATGCCACTGGCGCACCTCTGGCAGTATGGAGTGACGGCATTCTGGCTGAGGTCTGGCACCGTAAGAACCCCAACTACTTCATGCCGATCCACGAACTGCCCCGAGCAGATCAGACCATCGAACAGGTCGTGGACCAGCCTTGGACTATCCAGACCTTAATCGACCTTGAGGAAGAGCGGGTAAAGGAGGGCAAGTTTGCCCGCTCCCTGCGCGACCTGATCGAGGACATGGAGGATGAGGTTCTGGCTAATGCAGGAGTCGATGTCTTTGAAGAAGTGTTCAAGCTGATTTTCACCAAGCTCTATGACGAGATGACCTCACACCGGCTGGGCAATGCCCTGCGGTTCCGCAACCATAACACGGCGGCTCAACTTAAGGTGGCGATCCAGAACCTGTTTGATGAGGCTAAGAAAAAATGGCCTGGCGTGTTCCTGGATGATGAACGCATCCGCCTGTCGCCCGATCACTTGCAAGTCTGTGTCAGCTCGCTGGAAGAATGGAAGCTGTTCAACTCTAACCTCGACGTGATCGACGATGCCTTTGAATACTTGGTCTCGAAATCGTCGAAGGGCGAGAAGGGCCAGTTTTTTACTCCTCGCTGGGTCATCGACATGTGCGTCAAAATGATGAACCCGAAAGAAGGCGAGACGGTGATCGACACTGCCTGCGGTTCGGCTGGGTTTACCGTGCACAGTATGTTCCACGTCTGGCGGCAGATCATGTGTGCCATGGGGCACGAGGAAAGCCACCTCTTCACCATGGAGGCCAAGCCGAACCGCTGCATCGACTATGTACGTGATAATGTGTTTGCAATCGACTTCGACGAGAAGAGTGTCCGGGTCTCGCGCTGCCTGAACCTGATCGCGGGTGATGGTGAAACCAACGTCTTGCACCTTAATACGCTCGACTGGACCAAATGGGATGAGACCGCCAAACAGAACGACTGGCTTGATACCTACGGCGATGGCTGGCGGCGGTTGCGCAAGCTACGGACCAAGGAAAGGGGTGAAGCGGCGGATAACCCGAGCTACAGAAACTTTGGCTTTGACATTCTGATGGCCAACCCGCCCTTTGCTGGCGATATCAAGCAGTCGGATATGCTGGCACCATATGATCTTGCCGAAAAGGCCAACGGCAAGCGGGAAACAAAAGTCGCCCGTGACCTCCTGTTTGTCGAACGCAACCTCGACTTCCTCAAACCCGGTGGGCGGATGGCGGTTGTCCTGCCGCAGGGTCGGTTCAATAACTCGTCCGACAAGCGGTTACGTGAATTCATCATGGAGCGCGGGCGCATACTAGCCGTGGTGGGTCTACACCCGAACACCTTCAAACCGCATACCGGCACCAAGACCAGTGTCTTGTTTATCCAGAAATGGAACGACGATGCCAAGACTGGGCCGCTTTGCCCGAAGGTCGAGGATTATGACATTTTCTTTGCCACCCAGCAGGTGGAAAGCGTCGATAACTCTGGCCGCAAGGTCTATCGCAAGAACCCGGACGGCACCTTCATGCGTGACACACACGGCCACTTCGTGGTGTCGCATGACCTGTTCAACCACGATGGCCTGACTGAGAACGGGATCGCCGAGGCCTTCGAGGAATTCGCCCGCAAGGAGGGCTTAAGTTTTTTTCAGATCGCCCCTTTGACCAAGACCGCTTGAGCGGTCTGTTGGAGGGGCTTGAAGTCACGGTCCTGCGAAAAAGCGAAATATTAGTCGAAAATGACACGAAAAGAATTGACCCTGAGTTCTTCATCAAGGCCGCCATCGAGGCGTTTCGTAGGCTAAAGGATGAGCCGCGCCTAGGTGATTTCGTAAAGGACGGGTACCGCGTTGTTTATGAAACAACGAAAGTCGTCGATAGGGAGGAAGGTATTTCTCAAGAGTTGCCATTCTTTTTGCAGAGTGCAGACATCACCACGCCGTTCATAAATGCGGATAAAATGTCGTGTGTGCCAGAGGCGGATTGGCTGCGGTATCCAAAGGGCCGAATAAAGGCCGGTGAACTCTTGATCGAAGTCAAGGGCAAGGCTGCAAAAGTTGCAGTTGTGCCTGATGACTTTCCCAACCGAACACTGGTTACGGGCACCTGCTACAAGCTGACTACGCATGAAAAATGGCAACGATCATTGCTCGTCGCGCATCTAATTGGCCGCTATGGGGCGATTTTAAAAGATCGTCTCAAGACCAATCTTCTCGTTGCCTATATCGCCAAGGATGATTTGTATCGCATCCCAGTTCCCAACCTTGGGAAAGCTCTAGCTGAACGTGTTCATGTTCTTGTTCAGTCATCGCTTACGATACGGAACGAAATCCTGATTGCGCAAGAAAAAGCGTCGTCAGTTCTTCTTGGCGCGCTTGGCCTTGCCAACTGGACCCCGCCCGAGCCGCTCGCCTACACTGCCCTCGCGTCGGATGTATTCGCCTCGGGCCGGTTCGATGCCCAGTATTTCATGCCTGCTAAGGAACAGGTGAAGCTGTCACTTGCCGCCTTGCCCGGACAGCTTCTGTCAGACCGGGTGGATAGCATCCGTGACCAATGGGCGCCCGACCGCGCCCCGCCCTCCATGCGCGTCCGTAACTATGACTTGACCGACGCGCTGGTGCCGCTACTGGACTCCGAGAAGGAACCGAGCTTTGCCGCCGAAATAGGCAGCACGAAGAAGCTTTTCAAAAACGGCGACGTGGTAATCTCGCGCCTTCGTGCCTATCTAAAGGAAGTTGCGGTGGTGAGGGTCGGGGATGAAATTCCCTCGGTGGGGTCATCAGAATTCATCGTGCTGCGGCTCAAGGGCAAAGTGATCTCGCCAGAAACCCTGATGGTGTTTCTGCGGTCGGCCCCAGTTCAGACCATACTGAAATGGTGTCAAGATGGATCGCAGCACCCCCGGTTCAGTGAGGGCGATTTGCTTTCGATCCCTGTCCCTGACGCTATAGGGACGGTTTCGGATCAGGTCACCCACATCGTACAGGACGGGTTTAATGCCCGTTACCGCGCCCGAAAGTTGTTAGAGGCGGCAAAACGCGCCGTCGAGATTGCGATTGAAGACGGTGAACCCGCTGCCATGGCCTTCCTTGACCAAGCAGAGGAGGTGTTCTGATGGTCCTGCCTCCCCATGCCGCCGACTGGATGAACCGAGCCGAAATCGACTATATAGGCCCTTTCGTCAAAGCTTGGGCCGCGTTCAATGCTTGGTTCCGTCATGCCTCTGCACATACTCAGGAGCGGGCGATGCTAGATTGGGTCAAGGGTCACCCCAATCAGGTTCGTAGGGGTATTCTCGCGCTCCTGCGCAATGATAACGACACCGCCGAGGCGCAGGCATTAAAACTGGCGATCTCGGACCTGCAAAGCCGGCTGGATGGCATTCATTTCGAAGTGACGCGGAAGGGTGTGAATGAGCAAATCTCGCTCCGCAGCGTTTGCATCGCGCCGAAGCACTTCAATCGTGAACGAATTGAGCGAAACGGTCAGGAATACAAGGCCGAAAAGATTGCGGGCGGCGATATCCAGATCTCTGTTACCTCTGTTCGTACTGGAATGGTTAAATTCGTGCACGTGCAGGCACTGTATGAGCCAAACTCGGTTTATGGTCATGCCGACTTTACTGCGAACCTATCGAATGCTCAGCAAACGACGCTACGACAGGTCTATGACGGCTGCAACCCACGCCCTATGCGTGACCTCCTTCGTGGAGGTACAGGCCGTCTACAGGTCGGAACGATGGAGTTTCAGTGCACGTCTGAAGAGCTATTGTCGGGATTGATTGAAACCATTTACACCATGCGAAACGCACTGTTACACGGCGAGGTACATCCCGACTCGAAGGTATTGTCTTGCTATGAGCCAGCTTATCGGATTGTAATGCTGTTTCTAGGCTGCGTGCGATAATCGGGATATGCTCCCTGTGTTCATATTTTCAGACATGCCATTAGTTATAGCATCGATATTTGATGCGAGGTTTTATACGAGTAAAATCAATGTGATATATAGTAGTTGATTATACAGTGGGAATGACCTTACTCGTAATAAACAAACTCCCGCGTAAACGTGGGAGTTTGTTTTTTTCAGGCAATGCTCTAATCAGGATGGACTGATGCAGTTTTTTCAAATCACCAGCGACTACCCATTAGCTAGTTGAATAGCTATTGTCTGGCGTGGGAGTGTTCTGGCTTGGGAGGTATCACCTCAGTGCGGAATGGCTAAGCATGACTCATCGACTATTCCCGATTGGGTTGAGAGTCCTTCGACACTTATTTCAGGATGCGGGCAGTACCAAGGTGATTGATGTTTCGCAGGGCGTTATAGGCGCACCTGAAGTTTTGCTTAGTCAATTCGAGTACGTACTTCTGACTAGTTCGGCATAATCTGCGACATTTAACGAATAATGCGTTTAGATGTTTAATGGTACTTTTCATTGTGTTGTATTTTCGTTCTATCCATGAACGCCGATTTTACTGGGTATGTACATGCTAATTGATAATTGAGTGGGAATAACCCCGCTGTCGATGTTGCGATAAGCAACGGATAGTGCCCTTGAAAAAGCCCGCATTTGCGGGCTTTTTTGTTATTCAGGAATGAGGTTTTTCTCCTCAATACATCCACTTCTCCACGATGGCATCGCCCAGATGCTCACGCAGCAGCTCCTCATTTTCCTCTTCGCCGTGAACCGCCAGCAGGCAGACAAACATCAGCACGTCGAGATACTGACCGACGTCGCTGAAGATCTGCGTCAGCATCGGCGAGCTGTCGTGATCGAAGTACCACACCTCGCCAGTCTCAACATGAAAGCACCACATATTGCCGTTACCCAGATAGTCACCGAAGACCACCAGCCGGTTAACCAGCGCCCAAAGCGCATCGGCATCGGGGGCATCTTCCAGAATGTCACTAATGCCGGGATAGGCGTTATGCAGCGGTTCAATGCTGGCGTATTTGGCGGGGGCCACGCTGCACAGCGTTTCCGCCAGGTCCAGCACGCCAATCTGCTGGTGGTAGGTATGGAGTAACGGGGGAAGGGGGCAGCCCAGACGCGCTTCGAGTGCGCTGATCTCACTGGCGCTGACCGGGGTCGGGGGGGAAGGATTGTCCCATTGTGCCAGCCAGGCCTGGACGCAGCTGCGCCACCAGTCCAGTCGTGCACTGTTATCGGTAAATTCGGGCCAGACCAGTGGAGGCAGGTCGCTGGCGGCAGCAGAAGGATGGGGATCTGAATGCATAGCTGATATGGCCTCTGGATGATTAATAGGTATCGCTGTCGAGGGTAAATCGATAGCTGCTATCGACGTCTGGCGTCGTATGCGTACGTGTCGTTTTCTTGAATACAAACTCAAAAGCAGGCTCATAGTACCCGTCTCTGAGCACTTCACCGCCGAGGATCTCCACATCATAAAGGCCATTTTCGACCTCGATTTGTGGCCGGCCAGATTCATCATAAAGTTGCTGAAGTAAGCTGATTTCCGAATCGGTAAAGTTTTGCAGGATCCGCCATGTGAACAGGAGAACACGCCGGTTTTCAACCTGTAATAGATAACCGCCGCGCCGGAGTTGCAAACGGCTCTCCGGTTTAAGCAGCTCCGGGGTGTCATTCGACAGGGAGAAAATAATTGTGTACGGATAATTTTCAATGCCCGCCAGGGGAATGACGATGCCGCTCTCTACCGCCCTGTCTGCGCTGGTGTTGCTGATAAATTCGGCAGCCAGGTCATCACCGAGCCCGTTATCCTGTTTAAATTTTTGCAGCAGGCGAATGTCACCCAGCAGAAAATAGTCAATCAGGTCGTTAAGGACCTCGGTAAATTCATAGCGCATTCATCTGCTCCGGAGTTGCGGGATTATCATAGTATTATGCCTCATCTCCCCACAGAGAAACGCTCTGGATCATATGCAGT
This sequence comes from Erwinia persicina, assembly GCF_019844095.1. Classification (NCBI taxonomy): domain Bacteria; kingdom Pseudomonadati; phylum Pseudomonadota; class Gammaproteobacteria; order Enterobacterales; family Erwiniaceae; genus Erwinia; species Erwinia persicina. The sequence goes on from NZ_CP082141.1 coordinate 1,206,590, forward strand.
ACGGCGCAGGTATGAATGCTGAGGGAAACGGCGTTCGGGTATTTATCGGCATATTGTTCACTGACGTCCTGAAACCTGAGTTGGCTCAACGTCTTCAGTGTTGCGGTGTATTTTTTCATCGCCTGATACAGTTCCCCGGACTCGGTCAGTGAAAAGTGTTCAGTAATGCCTTCTGCAAGCATCTCCTCAAGGATCGCTGCGCTTGCCGCAAATTGAGGTTGCAGTCTGGCAAGCCCGGTTCGTAAAGGATCAATATCACGTTGCAGGGTTAACAACAGCTCTGCATGTCTTTGCGGATCGATACGTGATTTTAATTCCCAGACCAGATCGCAAAAATAAGCCTCTTTTTTCAGATCGTTTTCAAGAAGATGATTGGGATCGGAACGGTATTTTTGCTGTGAGCGCTCCCTGAAATCGGCATCCCCTGAGCGATGCTCTGGCAGCGGGAGCTGGTCTTCAATATGAATAAACGATGCCAGCCGCCAGGTCAGGTTTTCTGCAGTTTGCCAGCCGAGCTGGCCACGGAATGCCCAAAAAATCATCCCGGCACTTTCATGCAGCAGGTGGCGTAAATAACGCGGCGTGTGATTGTTGAGATCATATTCATCGTACTGCTGTACGACGTCGGTCAGCGTCGTGCCTGCCAGGCTGCTGAGGTGGGCAATCTGTTCTTTGTGCTGCTGGCGAATCTTTTTTAGCGCCTGACGGTAGGGGGCATGCTGTTCAGCAAGGTAGGAACGGTAATCATTGTGTGTGGCGATCCTGGACTGCTGATGCTGTTGTTTCGCATAACGTAAACTGACGATAGAGACAATGAACGCGGCAAGCGACACACAGTCTGATACGGTAATATTCATGCTGTCCTCCCTGTCATTGCCCGTTATCTTAACGTGATGAGGACGCGTGTAAACCCCCATCCGGGGCGTGGATCCTCCGGGCACTGCGTATCCCCGTACATTAAGGTATGCTGGTAAACCTTCATTGCCAGGAAAGCCCCATTATGTTCTCACTGAAAGCCCTGAGCCTGATTGTGCTCTGCATTATGCTGCTGTCACTGGGAGCCAGCCTGACTGCGGCCACGCGCCATCATGAGACCGGCGGACAGGGGGGCTGGGCGACGGCACGGCGCGACGCCTCCGGGCAGGCCCCCGACCCCCAGCGCTTTGCCCGTCTGGCTACTGTGCAGGTCTATGCCGCCCCGACCTATGGCTGGAAGGGGGCGGTGGCCGTACACCCGTGGATTATCTATAAACGTGCCGGCGAAACCCGCTATACCCGTTATGAGGTGATTAGCTGGGGAAGCGAAGATAAAGTACGGCGAAACAGTAATTTACCTGATGCCTTCTGGTACGGTGCACGTCCCCGTCTGCTGGTGGAACACCGGGGGGCAGAGGCGGAAGCGATGATCCCTCAGATTGTGGCGGCGATTGTCTCTTATCCCTGGCCACGGACCTATCATGCCTGGCCTGGCCCCAACAGCAATACTTTCCTGGCGCATATCGGGCGGGAAGTCCCGGCGTTAAAGCTGAATTTGCCCGCTAACGCGATCGGTAAAGACTATCGCTCTCTGCTTAACCCGATTGGGCTGCCGCCTTCCGGACGCGGGGTTCAGGTGTCAGTGCTGGGGGTGGCGGCGGTCACGCTCGGCGCTCAGGAGGGCATTGAAATTAACGTGCTGGGGCTGAATCTGGGGCTCGGTTTCGCGCCGCTCCAGATGCGCTTACCCTTTATCGGCGGTTTGGGTGAGGACAATCTGCAAAAAGAAAATCCCGGGATCTGACCTGACGGCTTCTTGACCTTCCCGCCGCAGGGGAGTTTTGTATTTGCTGCGTGTGGTGTACGCCCAAAAATGCAGTGAATCACGCAAAACAGCTCAGACGGGTGGTCGATCACTGCACACTGCGCCAGCAATTTCAAAGCAATGGAAGGACTCAGCTGCCATGGAATACACGTTTACACTGAAATATCAGCTAGCTGACCAGGCACCGTCTGCTGACGTACTGGTTGAACGTCTGGCGACGGCGGGCTGTGGGGATGCCCTGATTGGCCTCGGTATTCCGGGACGAATGGCGCTGGAGTTTATTCGTTAAGCGCCATCGGCAGGTCAGGCAATGGAGAGCGCTTTACAGCAGATTAATACGGTGATGCCGGCGGCCCGCCTGTTTGAAGTCTCACCGGATTATGTGGGTCTGACGGACGTGGCCGATCTGATTGGGATGACCCGGCAAAACATGCGCAAGCTGATGCTGACACACTACCTGACTTTTCCACCACCGGTGCATGAAGGGGCAGCGACCATCTGGCATCTTGCCGAGGTGCTGACATGGCTGAGCCAGCGCGGCGGCTATTGCGTTCCCGGGCATATTCAGGAAACCGCTGCCGCCGCGTTAAAACTCAATCTGAGCAAAGCGATTACGCGGCATCACTCTCCGCCAGATACTCCCTGACCATCTCATCAAATGAGTTATTTGCCCTGAAGCCCAGGCGATGGGCATAGCTGGCGTGGAAATCGCCCGGCCAGGAGTTGACGATATTGATAATGGCCTGATCAGGCTGATAGCTGATGCGGGAAAGCACCTCGTCACCGCTGATACGCCGGAGCGAAGCCAGCATTTCCTCTACGGTCACTGACAGTCCGTTCAGATTGATCACCCGCCCCTGATCCAGGTCTGCGCTTTTCAGTTCATGGCCGAGGATCAGCGCCTGTACCGCTCTGGCCGGAGACATCAGCCACAGCCGGGTGGCCGGGCTGACAGGGCAGTTAGCTTTCTCACCGTTGAGCGGTTCGCGAATAATACCGCTGGCAAAGCTGGAGGCAGCAGCGTTCGGTTTCCCCGGACGCACAACAATGGTGGGCATACGCAGGCTGCGTCCGTCCAGGAATCCCCTGCGGCTGTAATCAGACAGGAGCAGGTCATTGATGGCTTTCTGCGTGCCGTAAGAGCTCTGCGGCCTCCACACCTGGTCGTCCGGCACTTTGTCGGGGAGCGCCCCGCCAAAAACGGCGACGGAGCTGGTGGTGACCAGGCGCACGCACTGCGGTAAAGCACGCAGCCTTTCCATTATCTGACGGGCGGCATCCACGTTAATCTTCATTCCCAGGTCGAAGTCCTGTTCAGCCTGTCCGGAGACGATAGCCGCCAGATGAAAAACGCTGTCCGTTCGCGCATCAATCAGGGTTTCCAGTTCGCTGCGGCTGCTGATGTCCCCACAGCGTACGGTGAGGCGCGGGTCTTCAATGCCGCTGACGGGGATGATATCAATGGCCGTGATCTGCTTAATGACCTGCGGTTGTCCGTGGGCATCGTTCAGCGATCCTTTTGCCAGCAGGGCCTGAAGCAGTTTTTTTCCCAGGAATCCGGCTGCGCCGGTGACAACGATATTCATAGTGTTCCTCATTGATGTTAGCGGTTGACGATGCGACCGGGAATGAAAAAGATGGCCGCCGCGCCCACGAACAGCGTGCAGGAGATAATCATCATGCCGGTCAGCGTAGAGTGTGTAAGGTCGGTCAGAATGCCCATCAGGTAAGGGGCGACAAATCCGGCCAGGTTACCAAAAGAGTTAATCAGCGCGATACCGACGGCTGCCATGGTGCCGCCGAGGAAAGCCGTCGGCAGGCTCCAGAACAGGGGCAGGGTACTCAGCCCTCCCGCCGCGCCCAGCGTCAGGCCAAACATGGCGATAACCAGGTTGTCGCTGTAAAGGGCAGATATCACCATCCCGACACCGCTGAGCACGGCAATGCCTGCCAGGTGCCAGCGGCGTTCACGGTGGCGGTCGGCGCTGCGCGAGGCGACGATCATCGTGACAATCGCCGCGGCATACGGGATCGTCGTCAGCAGACCGACGGTGAAGACATCCTCCACCCCGGCGTTGCGCACCAGCGTCGGCAGCCAGAAGCTGACGGTATAAAACCCGGCGATCAGGCAAAAATAGATAAAGGTTAACAGCCACAGCTTGCCGTTTCGCAGGACGCTGCTCATCGTCGCCTGCTCAGCTGTGGCGTCCTGCACGGCGTCTTCCTGCAGGCGGGTACGCAGCATGACTTTCTCTTCTGCGCTCAGCCAGCGGGCGTTTTCAATCCGGTCGGGCAGCAGGAAGAACACCAGAATGCCAATCAGCAGAGAGGGGGTGCCCTGAATAATAAACAGCCACTTCCAGCCGGCCAGACCGTGAGCGTTATGGAAATATTCCATAATCCAGCCGGAGAGAGGGCCGCCCAGCAGCCCTGATAGCGGCACGGCAGCAGCAAACAGAGCAAACATTTTTCCGCGACGGTAAGAGGGGAACCACAGGGAGAGGTAGAGGATCACCCCGGGGTAAAATCCGGACTCTGTCAGGCCGAGCAGGAAACGCACGGCATAAAACTGAAAGGGGGTGGAAACCAGCGCAGTCAGCGGAGCGATAATCGCCCAGGACGCCAGCAGTCCCGCCAGCAGGCGACGGGCACCAAAGCGGTGCAGCGCGATATTACTGGGGACCTGGAAGAAGAAAAAACCTATAAAAAAAATCCCGGCACCCAGTCCGTAGACGGTTTCAGAAAAAGCCAGGTCGCTGGACATTTGCAGTTTGGCGATGCCGACGTTAATCCGGTCGAGGTAGGCAAAAATATAGCTTACCGTCAGGATCGGCAGGATGCGCCAGACGGCACGTTTCCAGGCATTCTCTTCTCTGTCGCTGACCACAGAAGAAGAGATAACGGCGTTGGGTGAGTTCATAGGGCTTCCTTTTCGGCTAAAGAGCAGGGCGATGTCCTTTATTCAGGCAACAGTTATCCTGTCCCGGGGCCCAGGCAATCCTGAGCCCCGGGAGGGGGGAAATAACGAGAAGGTTTGTTATTTTTTGTTAGATTAGGCGCTGATGAGGGAGTTTTCTGCGTTATGAATCACAATAATAACCATTAATTATCATTTTATAACAATGTGCGTACTTTCTTAACAGTCAGTGGATCAGGAACAGGGTGGCAAGGCCGAGGAAGATAAAAAAGCCACCGGTGTCCGTCAGCGCGGTGATAAGGACGCTGGAACCGACGGCCGGATCGCGTTTTAATTTGGTCATCATAAGCGGTATCAGCACCCCCATCAGCGCAGCCAGCAGCAGATTAAGTACCATCGCCAGCATCATGACACCGCCGAGGGCCGGATTGCCGTACATCGCCCAGGTCACGCCGCCCATGATCCCGCCCCAGAACACGCCATTAATTAAGGCAACGCCCAGTTCACGACCAATCAGGAAGGAAAAGTTGCCCGGCTCGACCTGGTGCAGGGCCAGCGCACGCACGATCATGGTGATAGTCTGATTACCGGTATTGCCGCCGATCCCGGCGACGATAGGCATCAGCGCTGCCAGCGCGACCAGCTGAGAAATGGTTTCCTCAAACATACCAATCACCCGCGAGGCAATAAACGCGGTACAAAGATTGATGGCCAGCCAGGCCCAGCGGGTGCGCACTGATTTGCGTACCGGCGCGAAGACATCCTCTTCCGGGTTAACGCCACCCATTTTACGAATGTTGCTGTCGTTCTCTTCATTCACCAGGTCGATCACATCTTCGATGGTGACACGGCCCATCAGCTTGCCTTTGGCATCGATAACCGCAGCAGAGATCAGGTTGTAACGTTCGAACGCCCCGGCAGCATCTTCGGCTTTATCATCAATCAGGAAGGTGGTGGGTTTGGTATTCATGACGTCTGAAACCTGCTTTTCCGGGGTGTTCAGCAGAATTTCAGTCAGCGGGAGTTCGCCAAGGAGTTTGTTATTTTTGCCGGTAACAAACAGTTTGTCCGTTCCCTCCGGGATGGTTTTTTTACTGCGCAGGAAGCGCTGTACGGTTGCCAGCGTGACATCCGCACGCACCGTCACCATTTTGAAATCCATGATGCGGCCAACCCGGTCCCGGTCGAAATGCATCACATCCAGCACACGGGAGCGCAGTTCCGGATCGAGAGAGGTCAGCAGGCGGCCGGTTAAATCACGGGAAAGGTATTTTGCCAGATAAGCCTGGTCATCAATATCCAGCGGGGCGATGGCGCGCAGCAGGTCGCGATCGCTCATTTCTTCTATCAGGCTTTCCCAAACGTTTTCAGAGGCCTCAACCAGTACACGGCCCCGGCGGTCATTACCAATCAGACGCCACAGTGCCAGGCGCTCATCTTCCGGGAGCGCTTCCAGCAGGTCTGCAATATCGGCCGCATGCAGCAGGGGGAGGGTCCGCTGGATCTCCGCCACCTGCTCACGATGCGCTTCTGCTTCAGCGGCAGACTCACGCAGCGGGCGCTCGTGTAGGGTATCGACAAGATCTTTATCATTCAGCAGCAGATTAAGAATACGGCTACGAATTTCAGCCAACTGCTGAACATGGGAATGCGCTACAGACATACAACATCCTTTTGTCTGGCTAAAAGAGGAAGACGAAACGAGGCTATAGTTTAGCTGATTTCAGGCACAAGCGGGGCGGCAAAAGCTCCGAAAAGCGTCTGTTAACATGCCCGGCGGGCAGTGGCTATTTATCGTTAACGACGGTGACAGGAACCGCAGGCGGATTTTTTTTCTGCTGATGATGCTCAATAGCACCGGGAACGACATAAATCAGGCGTCCTAATAATATAATAAAGCTGACCAGTAAAATAACTCGGGTCATGCGACCTGTTTTTTGACGTTTTCTGAATGACATAGCGCTGTTCACGCAGTTTTTCCTGAAGTATACCCAAAGGGCGGTGGCTAATTTACGCACAAATCAGGTGGGAAGGTCAATGAGAAAAAGGGCCACAGCGGGGAGCAACAGGGCGGGCGAAACGCGCTTTTTATTGTTAAATGAAGCATTAACTCAATCGGCTGTCTATCAACGCAATTACAGCAAAATTGACTTAAATCAATTTATTGTGAGATTTAACCTCTACTATAGCGCAAGATTTAACAAAGCCTTCTAATTGATAAGCAATGAATAATAGCTGATCATCTAAGAATAAAACCTGCAAATTCATTTTAGACTACATAATAACTCAATGAAAAAATCGGTGTTGCTGACAAAATTTACCCATTGCTGGTGGGGGCTGCCATTTCTGCTGGCGTTGCTCCTGATGCCACTGGCTGCCACGCTTTCGGTACGGCTATGGTTACCTGACGGCTATGTGTACCTGATCTACCTGCCATTGGCGATGATGATCGCCATGCTGATGGTCTTTGACTGGGCAGCGCTGCCGGGTATTTTTGCCGCGCTATGCTGGCACTATTTTTCCAGCTACACCGCCCCTCAGGCGATAGTCATTATCGCCATTTTTATGGTGACGTTAACGCTATGTTGGGGAGGATATCGCAGCCAGACAAAAAAACGCTGGGGCATCAGTTTTGGTGATTTAACCCAGGTTGGCCGGCGTCTGTTCTGGCTGGCATTTGCCGTGCCCACGCTGTTTACGCTGTTTATCCAGGCCATGATGCCCTTAGGTATTCTGCCTGAGATCAATTCTATTTTTGTACGTAACTCATTTTCACTGCAAACCCTGCTGAATTATCAGTCAACGCTATTGTCTTCAATCGCAATGGTGCAGATGTTCTACTTTGTCATCCGCATTGTGCGTAACCCACGTTTTTTTTCTATAGCAAAAGCGCGCTGTAAACAGGAGTTCTCCCCGACGGCAACCTTGCGCGAATGGTTGGCCTGGGTGGTACTGCTCATGATGTCTGTGACCATGCTGACGCAGTTTAAACATACCCCTGATAACCTGCTGACCACTGAGTATGGCATTCCCTTTTTACTGCCGCTGATGCTGTGGAGCGCGTTACGTTTTGGCTATCTGTTTACTTCTGTCTCCTGGGGCGCCCTGCTGGTTGTTCTGTATCAGCTTCACGACCGTTTTATGGATCCTGCCGTTGAACCCCATGATTTGGCGGTCGTATCGGCGAACCTGCTGGTCTTTACACTGACCATTCTGCTCATGTCAGCCATCAGCACCCGGCAGCGTAGGCTGCTGGCGAAAGCCCGGGAGATGGCGCTCACCGATCCGGTGATCGGCCTGCCCAATTTACGTGCATTAGGGCAGGATCTTGCCGTCAGTTCAGGTTCAGCACTGTGCTTCCTGCGTATTCCCGATCTGGATCGCCTGAGCCGTACTTACGGCCTTCAACTGCGTATTCAGTACAAACGCAGTCTGGCTGTTCATCTGCAACCGTGTTTACAACCGGGAGAAGATATCTATCAATTGCCCGGTTTCGATCTTGTCTTGCGGCTTGAAATGGCAGGTCATCAGCCGCGAATTGAACGCCTGGAGGCCCGGCTAAAGGATTATCAACTGAGTTGGGACGGCCTGCCAATCCACCCTGATGTGGGGATCAGCTACTGTACGGTCATCCCGCCCGTACAGTATTTGTATGAACTGCTGGGAGAGATGAGTGCCAGGGCGGAAATATCGCTGCAGAGCGGTCATGCGGAAAATATGCAGCAGAAGGCCAATGTCCCTGCACAGCAGCAGATCACCGGAAAACTGGCCATGCTGCATGATATTCAGTGGGCGCTGCAGCATGCCGGTATTCGCCTGCTGGCACAAAAGATACGCGGGGTGCGCGGTGATGACTATTATGAAATTCTGCTGAGAATGGTCAACGAGCAGGGGGAGCAGATCAATCCGCAGAGTTTTTTACCTGTCGTACATGAGTTTGGTCTGACGTGGGACGTTGATAGCATGATGCTGGATCAGGCGCTGGCCTTTATTCAGCGCCACAGCGAGCAGCTTCCCGGTATCAGGCTGGCCGTCAACCTGTTTGCCGCTACGCTGTGTCGTCCGCAGTTTGTTGAGGAAATAGCCTTACGCCTGAAGGTCAATGGTATCGAACCGTGGCAGCTGATTATTGAGGTTGAAGAGTCACCCATGCTGACCGATCACAGTTGGGGTAACCGTTCGATAGCGCAACTCCGCCAGCTGGGATGCCGGGTGGCCATCGACGATTTTGGTACCGGCTACGCCAGCTATTCACGCCTGAAACTGGTGCAGGTTGATATGCTGAAAATTGACGGCAGCTTTGTGCGCAACATGCTGTGCAACAGTCTGGATTATCAGATTATTGAATCAATTTGTGTGGTCGCCCGGCTGAAGCGTATGCAGATTGTTGCAGGCTGCGTGGATTCTGAAGAAAACGCAGAGGCCCTGCGCAAACTGGGCGTCGACTATCTGCAGGGGGACATTATTGGTTCCCCCGTCCCTCTGACCGAGCTGGCTTATGCACAACGACCCCGCAACGGGATCAGGCTTTGATACTGCCTTTCTGAGCAAGCAGCGTAGCAAAACGCAGGGCAATGCGATCACCGTTTTCATCGACCCTGTGCAACTGGCCGACATTTTCGTTGTACTTAACGATATGCCACTTACGGTAGTAGTGGCTCAGTTCACCCGACTGAAAGGCAAAAGGGAAACCCTGATTGCAGGGGTAGTCCGGTGTATCCATCGCGGCGACAATCAGGTTGTACCCATCCCTGACCGTGCTGGCCTGCATATCGGCAATCAGCTGAGGGATCGTTTCCGGCTGAAGGAACATCATCACGACGGTGGACAGAACCAGCTCATAGGCACCGTTAAAACGCAGCGTGTTGAGATCCTGTTCTGCAGTATGAATACCGCTCAGATCCTCTGCCGCAATGATCTGATTCAGCCGTGACAGACTGTCCGGATTTTTGTCCCATGCCGTGACCTCAAAGCCCTTGCTGTTCAGAAACAGTGTATTGCGCCCGCTTCCGCAGCCGACATCCAGCGCTCTTCCTCCGTCAAGGTACCTCAGCGCCTCCACTACCTCAGAGTGTGGCGCGGTGAGGTGATATTTCTCACTAAAATAATGCTCTGTGTATTGTGTCATCGTGGTCAGTTCTCGGGGGCCGATCGTTTGTTTCGATCGGCCCTGTTAGCAGTCATCAGGCGCGGGTTACGGCTCTTCCTGAATGGTTAATTGCCAGCCGGTGACATCCTTCCAGTACGTCTGCTCGCGCTCCAAATCCAGCTGAACCAGATTGTTCTGGCTGAAGTAGTCACGCGGGAAGGTCAGCGTCCAGTTGCCTTCATCGGTTTGCAGTTGAAGGGCCGTCGGTTTGGTCGTGGCCTGACGCTGATTGTTCAGCAGTGCCCCCAGACGCAGTAAAAAGACCAGCGGCAGGAACTGCTTACGTTTGAACAGCGTCAGCCGCGGCATATCTTCCACTTTCACCCCTTTGCGGTGATAGCGTACCAGCGTAGCCAGCAGCGTTTGCTGATCCTGATTAAATCCGGGCAGGTTGGTGTTCTGCAGGATATACGCAGAGTGCCGCTGCATCCCGCTGTGATTAATCGTCAGCCCGACCTCATGCAGCATGGCTGCCCATTTCAGCAGGGCTGCCAGCTGCGGATTCGCCTGTCGGGTGTTCTGGTCGCGCCACTGATCGTAAAGCTCAACGGTGGTTTCCAGTACCCTGCGTGCCTGATCGCTGTCGATAGCATAGTGGTTTGCCAGGCTTTGTGCGGTACGGCTGCGAATATCCTGATGACGGAAACGACCTTCCATCTCGTACAGAACACCTTCGCGCAGCGCGCCGTCAGACAGGCGCAGTTCACGAATGGCCAGGGCATCAAAGACGCCGCACAGGATGGCCAAACCGGGAACAAACACGCCTTTACGCTCATCAGACAGACCGGGCAGGCTCAGGGCGTCAAAGGATTTGTGCCTGATCACCTCGTTAAAGAGCATATCCAGGCGTTCAGGGGTGATCAGTTTATCTTTCTCACCCATCGCCTGTAGCACTTCGCAGGCAGCCTTGATGGTGCCAGAGGCACCAAGGGCAAACTGCCAGCCCATCAGGCGATACTGCCAGGCCAGCGTTTCAAGCTTTTGCACGGCGGCCAGGCGGGCACGATTAAAGTTCTCTTTACTGATGACGCCACCGGGGAAATAGAGGTTAGCGAAGCTTACGCAGCCCATGCGGCGGCTTTCAACCAGTCTGGGTTCAAAATCCTCACCGATGACCAGTTCCGTCGACCCCCCACCGATATCAATGACCAGCTTACGGCCCTTTTCCGGTTGGGTGTGTTCCACCCCCATAAAGATCAGACGAGCCTCTTCATGGCCGGAAATGACTTCAATCGGATAGGGAATAACATCGGCGGCGCGCTGCAGAAAATCTTCCGCGTTGATCGCCTGGCGCAGGGTATGTGTACCGACAATGGTGACATTTGCCGGGCTGAAGCCCTGTAAACGCTCGGCGAACAGCGCCAGGCAGCTCAGCCCCCGTTCGATAGCCTCTTCACTCAGTACATTGTTGTTGTCCAGCCCGTCGGCCAGGTGCACGCGCTGTTTCAGGCGGCCGAGAACCTGCATCGCCCCGTCAACTACGCGGGCAATCACCATGTGAAAACTGTTCGAACCCAGGTCTATGGCAGCGAATTCCTGCGGTTTGGGCGTACTTTTATGGGAAATTGGCATAGTGATTAGTCAGGTTGCTCGAGAGATTTAATGTAATCGTAAATTGCCAGCTGGGCCCGAACCTTGCGACGGTTACCGCGAGGAACATACCGATTGCTTAACTCTTTATCGACGAAACGTGCCTTCAGCGTATCACTTAACAGGATGGCAATAATATCCAGCACGCGCTGTTTCAGAATAGGGTCAAGGATGGATACCGCGACTTCGATACGATAATCAATGTTGCGCGTCATCCAGTCCGCAGACGAGAGGAAGACCTTCTTGTCGCCGGCATTATCAAAAATATAGACCCGATCATGCTCCAGATAGCGATCAATAATACTGATCACGCGTATATTTTCGCTGATCCCTTCCAGATCCGGGATTAGTGAACACATGCCGCGCACCAGCAGGTTAACCTTAACGCCCACGCTGGAGGCGGTATAGAGACGGTCAACCAGGCCTTTATCCACCAGATTGTTAATTTTCAGGGTGATGCCGGCGGAGATCCCCTTCTGGGCATTAGCAATTTCTGCATCAATCAGCTGATACAGCATTTTTCGGGAGTTCTGCGGGGATACCATCAGATGTTCAAAGCTCACCGGACGATACGGATTCTCGATAAAGTTAAATACCCGGCGTACTTCATTAGTAATACGCGCATCTGCGGTGAGCAGCGAATAGTCAGTATAGATACGGGCGGTTTTTTCATTAAAGTTACCGGTACCGATATGCGCATAGCGGGCAATTTCACCGTTTTCACGGCGTGAAATCAGGAACAGCTTGGCATGGATCTTCAGCCCGGGAGCGGAGAAGATAACGTGTACGCCGGCCTCAGTCAGCCGCTTCGCCCAGTGGATATTCGCCTCTTCGTCAAAGCGGGCCTGCAGCTCTACGACGACAGTCACTTTTTTACCGTTATACGCCGCATGGATCATGGCATCAATAATGCGCGAATTCTTGGCCACGCGGTAAATATTGATTTTTATCGCCAGTACCGCCGGATCAAAGGAAGCCTGACGCAGCAGCTCCAGCACGTGCTCAAAGGTGTGATAAGGGTAGTACAGCAGGACGTCACGGTTACGAATCGCGTCAAAACCATTGCGGAACCGATCAAACCAGATGTGGCGCAGCTGCGGCAGTGGTTTATTGACCAGATTGGCCTTACCCACATTCGGGAAGCCAATAAAGTCTTTAAAGTTATGGTAGCGCCCGCCGGGCACAATCGAGTCATAGTTGGAGATATTCAGCTTGTTACGCAGCAGCTCCACCATGGCATCAGGCATATCGCGCTGATAAACAAAGCGCACCGGTTCAGCATTCAGGCGCTGCTTCAGGCTGGAGGACATCAGCTCCAGCAGGCTGGATTCCATCTCGGTGACCAGATCGTATTCCGCATCCCGCGTCATTTTCATCGAATAGGCATTCAGCGCATCGTAATCGAAGAACCCCCGGAAGATATCCCCCAGGCAGTAACGCAGGATGTTATCCAGCAGGATCATCGGTTTTCTGCGGCGCGGCGTCTCCGGCGGCAGGTTAACAAAGCGCGGAACTTTATCGGACGGAATTTCCAGCAGGGCGTAACGAATATCGTCACCGCGAATAATCTCCACGGCCAGATACGTGTAATCGTCTTTCAGGAACTCAATCAGGTCGGTGTCATGATTGATCAGGATCGGCGTGATGTGCTGACGCAGATGATGTTTGAAGTAGTGGCGCAGCCAGCTCTGCTGATTGGGTGACAGCTGGCGTTCATTAATCAGGAAGATCTGATTACGCGCCATCTCCAGCAGCAGGTCGTTGTAAAGACTGTCGAACTCCTGATCGGCCTTCAGTACCCGCGCCTGAATTTTTTTCAACAGATGGCGTGGCGGATTGGGTGAACCCTGTTCTTCACCGATCAAAATACGGCGCTTAAGGTCGGCAAAGCGAACTTTGTAGAACTCCTCCAGGTTGTTGGAGTAGATACCAAGAAAGCGCATACGCTCGATTAGCGGGTTAGTTTTATCTGCCGCTTCCTGCAAAACGCGTTCATTAAAGGATAACCAACTTAACTCTTTCTCTATATACAGCTTTTCCTGACCCATTTTTACTCCGTTGTCTGATTCAGGATGAAGGTATCCATTGTTCTGAAACATTATGGCGAGAGTATGGCAGCATTGTCCAACGCTCGGTGATTGTTGATTGTCTTATTAATCACATACGGGCAACATAGCGGCTTCGACGCACAATGGAAACCCTCTCTGATATGACTGACCGCCCAATCCCGGTCCACGACAACGCCGGGCGCCGCCGCATGATCGATCGGCTGACACGACGCGTGGTAACGGCGTGCGGCATGGCAATCCTGCTGGTCATGATGCTGCTTTTTTTCTGGCTGATCTGGGTGGTGGTGCCGCTTTTTGTCAGCCCGAGCCTGCAGGCAGGGAACGACATCACACTTGGGCAGAGCAGCCCGGCAGTGGCCATGGGCATGGACAAACAGCAGCAGTGGGGCTGGCGTATTGATCAGCAGGGGCGTGGACGCTTTATCCCCCTGAGTGCTGAACCCCCTTCCGCTGCGTTTTCGCTGTTGCGTGAGGCCGGTGAGGTGCGTGCCAGCGCCAGCGCCGATAATGGCAGCGTAATGCTGTTGTCCGACGGCGGCGCCATGGTGCTGGTGCAGCCCGATTTTCCGTCAGGCGAGGAGCCGCGCTGGAAGTTTCCTCTGGGCGATGTGCCGCTGGCTACCGGTGAGGACGGCGTGCGCCATTTCAGCCTGGCGCAGAGTGGCGAAAATCGCTGGCAGGTGGCGCTGGCCTCGGCAGATACCATTACTCTGTGGCAGCTACAGGCGCAGCAGCCCGCACAAAACTACCGGCTGAACGTGTCGGGCGTTGACCATCTTCTGCTTTCTCCCGACGGACATCTTTTATTTGCGCTTTCCGGGGCGCAGCTGCGTGTCTGGCGGCTGGGCAACGGTGAACCCCGACTGCGTGACTCCCTGATGCTGGCCGACGTGCCCAAAAGCATGGCGTTGCTGAGCGGGGGGAATTCGCTGCTGATCGCAGACCGTCACGGGATCTCACAATGGTTTGATATCGCCAGCGCCAGCGGCCCGCACCTGCGTCAGATTCACCCGTTCGCCGGGGCTGCCTGGCAGCCGCTGCTGTTTACCGAACCTCACCGCCGCGTCTTTGCCACGCTGAGCCCGCAGGGCGAACTGAATCTGTACGCCAGCAAGCAGGACGGCGCTATTCTCCGCCAGCAGATTGCGCCAGGGGCTGAACGGGCCCAGTTCTCTCCGGAAGGGGATGGACTACTGGTTGAGCGTGCCGGACGCTGGCAGCATTATCATCTGACCAATCCCTGGCCGGATCTCAGCTGGCGTAATCTGTGGCACAAAGTCTGGTATGAAAACTACCCGGAACCGGACTATGTCTGGCAGTCGACCTCGGCTAATGATTATTACCAGGGGAAATTCAGCCTGGTGCCGATGGTGGTGGGGACCCTGAAGGCCGCCGGTCTGGCCATGCTGTTTGCTACCCCGCTGGCCCTGGCGGCGGCGATGTATACAGCCTGGTTTATGGCACCGGCACTCCGTCGCTGGGTGAAGCCAGCAATTGAAATGATGGGCGCACTGCCAAGTGTGGTGATTGGCCTGATTGCCGGCCTGTGGCTGGCCCCAAAAATTGCCGACCGCCTGCTCGGGGTTCTCCTGTTACCCCTGCTGCTGGCCGCCGTGCTGTTACTGTGTGGCTGGCTGATGCAAAAACTGCCGTCCCGCTGGCGACAGCGCTGGCTTGCCGAAGGGCGTGAGGTCGTACTGCTGCTGCCCGTACTGCTGCTGACGGCAATCTTTTCCCTGTGGGTGATCCCGCTGGCCGAGCAGACGCTATGGGGTGAGGGGCTGGCTGAACGTCTCAGCGCCGACTATCAGCAGCGTAACCTGCTGGTGGCAGGCGTGGCGATGGGCTTCGCGCTGGTGCCCCTGATTTTCACCCTGGCAGAAGATGCCATCTTCAGTGTCCCGGCGTCACTGGGACAGGGATCCCTTGCGCTGGGGGCAACGCCATGGCAGACCCTGACGCGGGTGGTATTGCCCGGGGCCTCCTCCGGGATCTTTGCCGCGATGATGATCGGTTTTGGCCGGGCGATAGGGGAAACGATGATCGTACTGATGGCGACCGGGAACACGCCGGTCACCGATGGCGGCCTGTTTGAAGGCCTGCGTTCGCTGGCCGCCAATGTGGCGGTCGAAATGCCGGAGGCTGCCGCAGGCAGCGCGCACTATCGCGTACTGTTCTTATCCGCACTGGTGCTGCTGGTGTTTACGCTGGTAGTGAATACCCTGGCCGAAATGGTGCGGCAACGGCTGCGACAGCGTTACAGCCAGCAGGAGATGCCGGGATGAATGCAGAACGCAATAATCATCGCTGGCGCTGGCTGACGGGCGGGGCCGTTGCGGTCAGCCTGCTGGCTTTTTTCCTGCTTATTGCGCTGCTGGCCTGGCAGGGGCTGCGCTATTTCTGGCCGCAGCCGCTGGAACTGTTCACCCTGAATACGCCCGACGGTCAGGTACAGATGCTGGGTGAAGTGACCCAGCAGCAGACCGTGTCACGGCAGCAGCTGATGGCCAGCGGCCAGCATCACGGACAAAACCTGCCGGCCAGCGTCACGCGGTATCTGATAAAAACGGGTAACCGTGATATTAGCGGCCAGGATTTTCGCACGCTGCTTTCCAGCGATATTGTGTCGCGGGAAATACCGCCTCAGGCGATTGTTTTACAACGGCGGACCGGCGGCAATGCCTACGGCTGGTTTGATGGTCTGCGTGAAGATCGTCATCCGCTGACGGCACAGGATCTCGGTCAGACACTGCAGCAGCGGCTGATCCAGACGCGCCAGCGTATTGACGAGGCGGAAACGCTGCGGCGTAAAAATATGGCCCGGCTGAATGCCCAGCTGGAAGCGCTGGAACAGCAGCGGCAGCATCAGCGCAATGAACAGACCTTTACCCCGGAGGCCCAGTCGGTCTATCTGGCGGATCGTACCGAACTGCAGCGCCAGTTTGCCCGCCAGGCCGCCAGGCTGGCCACACTACACCGGGACAGTGACAGCACCGTGCTGCTGCTGCGGGATGCCAGCGGCGTTCAGCATCAGATATCGCTGGCGCAGATTGTGGCTGCCTGGCAGCCCAATGCGATGACCACCGGAATGAAGTGGCGTCATTTTGGCAGCCAGCTGTGGCACTTTGTCAGTGATTCATCCGGTGGCAGTCAGGGAGAGGGCGGGGTATTCCCGGCGATCTTTGGTACGGTGCTGATGGTGTTACTGATGTCGATCGTGGTGATGCCGCTGGGGGTGATTGCCGCCATCTGGCTGCATGAATACGCCGGGCGCAACCTGCTGACCCGACTGGTGCGGATTGCCGTGGTCAATCTGGCGGGAGTGCCATCGATTGTTTACGGCGTCTTTGGCCTGGGGTTCTTTGTCTGGTTTATGGGGGGCAGCCTTGACCGTCTGCTGTTCGCCAGTACGCTGCCCAATCCGACCTTTGGCACGCCGGGACTGCTGTGGGCATCGCTCACGCTGGCGCTGCTGACGCTGCCGGTGGTGATCGTGGCCACTGAAGAAGGGCTGTCACGCATCCCGGCAACCTTACGTCAGGGCTCGCTGGCACTGGGGGCCACGCAGGCCGAAACGCTGTGGCACGTGGTCCTGCCACAGGCGATGCCGGCAATGTTAACCGGCCTGATCCTCGCCGTTGCCCGCGCGGCCGGAGAAACGGCACCGCTGATGCTGGTGGGCGTGGTGAAAATGGTACCGGAGCTGCCCATTGATTCGTTGTTCCCCTATTTGCACCTCGATCGTAAATTTATGCATCTTGGTTTTCAGATTTACGATCTGGCGTTCCAGAGCCCTAATGCCGAAGCCGATCGCCCGCTGGTCTTTGCCACCGCGCTGCTGCTGGTGCTGCTGATCCTGGGGTTGAATCTGATGGCCATGATCCTTCGCCATCGTCTGCGCGAACGCTATCGTGCCCTGATGCATTAACACGGAATTCCGTTATGACTGTGAACTTTGATGATAACGATACCGCGCTGGAGCTGGATAATCTCTGCCTGTGGTACGGCGACAAACCGGCGCTCAACGCTATCAGCCTGCGGGTGCCGAAAAATCGGATTACAGCGCTGATCGGGCCGTCCGGCTGCGGGAAATCGACGCTGTTACGCTGCTTTAACCGCATGAATGATTTGATTGATGGCTGCCGCATTACCGGCGACATTCGCCTGCAGCAGCAGTCGATCCTCGGCCCGGATCGGGATCTCTCTGCGCTGCGTCGCCGCGTGGGTATGGTGTTTCAGCGGCCGAACCCGTTTCCCAAAACGATCTACGATAATGTCGTCTACGGTCTGAGGCTGATGGGCGTGCGCGACCGGCGCGTGCTGGATGAAGCGGTTGAGCGGGCGCTGCGCGCTGCGGCGCTATGGCCAGAGGTGAAAGATAACCTCTGGCAGAACGCACTGACGCTGTCGAGCGGGCAGCAGCAGCGTCTGGTGATTGCCAGGGCGATCGCCATAGAACCCGAAATCCTGCTGCTGGACGAACCGACGTCGGCGCTGGATCCCATTTCAACGCTGGTGATCGAAGAGCTGATGACCTCGCTGAAACAGCATTTCACCCTGATTCTGGTGACTCACAACATGCAGCAGGCGGCGCGTGTGTCGGACTATACCGCCTTTATGCATCAGGGAAGCGTGGTGGAGTTTGGCCCCACCGATGCCCTGTTTACTTCACCGCGCCAGCGCCGAACCGAAGATTACATTACCGGCCGCTATGGCTGACGCCGTCAGCCGGCTCGGCCTGCCAGCAGAGCACGTTTGAACGAGAGTATATGGTGCTCTGTCGCCCTTACAGCCGCGCTGAGATCCCCGGCCGCCAGCGCATCAATAATCGCGTTGTGCTCGGCAATCACCTCTTCCATATGCCCGGCATCCGAAAGCGTTGTCGCCCAGAAACGCTGGGCCTGAGCGTGAATGATATTCAGAATATCCATCAGACGACGGTTGGCGGCAATCGCCGCCAGCAGATGGTGAAACTGATTATCGCAAGCCATCATCGTTAGCGGATCGCGCTGTCGGCTGGCCTCAGCAAGACGGGCATTGATCTCGCGCAGCTGCCCGACCTGAGCGGCAGAGATACGCGCTGCAGCCAGGCGGACACAGAGCTGCTCATTCACCAGACGTACCTCAATCAACTCCAGCGCATCGTCGACAGACAGCGGTGCGACCATCACCCCCTTACGCGGTAAGATCTGCAACAGACCCTCTGCCGCAAGACGGTGCACCGCCTGATTCACCGGCGTGCGTCCGACCTCAAGATCCGCCATCACCTGCGCCATGTTCAGATAATCCCCCGGTTTATATTCCAGAGTGATCAGTGCCTGACGAAAACGGAGATAAGCCAGTTCATTCAGTGAGATAGCCCGATCTCCTGTCGGGATCTGTACCGTGTCGCTCATCAGCATTCCTTTCTTCATTTTGACCTTGCCCACATTTTACACACATTCCGGCATAACAATTGCAATTTCTAAATTATAGTGAAATTTCACAGGTATTTTAGTTAATCAACAGGAGCGGTTATGTTGCAATTTTCACTGAGTTCGGCGGCAGAAAATCAGGTAAATATAATTATTAATCAACTGGTTATAGCTGGCTGGGCCGGAAGGGACAGGCAGGCCGTGCTGGCACACATCCGTGAGCTGGAGGCGCTGGGGGTGCCCGCACCGGGTGCAGTGCCGCTCTTTTATCGTGCCAGCGCGACGCTGCTGACCCAGCAGAACCATATCGAGGTGCTGGGTGAACAGAGCTCCGGAGAGGCGGAACCCTTCCTCTTTCGCTGGCAGGGGGAAAACTGGCTGACGCTCTCCTCCGATCATACCGATCGCCAGCTTGAAACCCACAGCGTGGCGCTGGCCAAACAGGTCTGCGCCAAGCCGCTGGCCCGCGATGCCTGGCGACTGAGTGAGGTGGCTGACGACTGGGACAGACTGCTGCTGCAGTCGTGGGTCAACGAGGGGGCCGACTGGACGCTTTACCAGCAGGGGTATCTGGCAGAACTGCGCACGCCGGACGATCTGCTCACCCGCTACGCCGGGGGAAGGGAGCTGCCAGAGGGGCTGGGCATGAGCTGCGGCACGCTGAGTGCGCTCGGCGGGATACGCCCCGCACGCCAGTTTCGCATGGCGCTGGTGGATGAAAAACGTGGGCGCAGCATTGAACATCAGTATCAGATCCAGACGCTGCCACTGGTGGCCTGAGGAGGCGGGATGACGATGACCTTAAAACAGGCGGCAGACGCACTGGTCGCAGGGCAGGTCAGCGCCCGTTCGCTGACGGAGCAGGCGCTGACAGCGGCACAAGACCCGCAGGGAGAAGGTGCCCGCGTCTTTCTCCGGCTGTGGCCGGAGCCGGCGCGGCAGGCCGCCATTCAGGCTGATGAACGCCGCCGTCAGGGGCAGTCACGTGGACCGCTGGATGGCCTTCCTGTCAGCGTCAAGGCGCTGTTCGATGTGGTGGGAGAGAGCACCAGCGGCGGCTCGCGCTGTCTGGCAGAGACGGTGCCCGCGCCGCAGGATGCCGCCGTGGTTGCGCGCCTGCGCCAGGCCGGAGCGGTGCTTATCGGCAGCACCAATATGACTGAGTTTGCCTATTCCGGCCTGGGCATTAATCCCCATTACGGCACCCCGGCGAACCGCTGGCAGCGTGAGTGCAGGCGGATCCCGGGCGGGTCATCCTCCGGTGCGGCGGTTGCCGTCAGTGACGGCATGTGCCTCGGCTCACTCGGCAGTGATACCGGTGGTTCGGTGCGCATCCCCGCCGCACTTTGCGGACTGACCGGCTTTAAACCGACGGCCCGCCGCATCAGCATGCAGGGCCTGATGCCGCTGTCGCCCTCGCTGGATTCCGTCGGGGTTATCGCCCATGACGTGGCCAGTTGTGCCTTGCTGGACGGCGTGGTGGCGGAGCGGCCCCTGGTGCTGGCCATGCCCGACCTGAACCGGTTGCGGCTGGCTGTGCCGCAAACCCTGGTGCTGGAAGGGTTAACAACGGAGGTGGCACAGGCCTTTTTCAACGCCGTTGAGCGGTTGAGATCCCTGGGCATTCGCATTGACACGTTACCGCTCACGCCGTTTGCAGAACTGGCGCAGATCAATGCCGCCGGAGGACTGACCGCCTGTGAAGCCTGGCAGTGGCATCAGACGCTGATGCGGGAAGAGGCCAGTCGCTACGATCCGCGCGTTCTGTCACGTATTCACCGTGGTGCGGCCATTTCCGCAGAGGATGCTGCGCTGCTGCACCGGCAGCGTGAAGGGTGGCAGCGGCGTGTGGGCGCGGAAATGGCCGGTTATGACGCGCTGCTGATGCCGACCGTACCGATGACCGCCCCGACAGTGGCGGAGCTGGAACAGGATGAAGCGCGCTATTTTGCGGTTAACGCTGCGCTGCTGCGAAATCCGTCGATGGTTAATTTTCTTGACGGCTGTGCCGTCTCATTACCCTGCCATCCGGCAGGAACTGCGCCGGTTGGCCTGATGCTGGCAGCGTTGCCGGATCGGGATACGGCGCTGATGTGCTGCGCGCTGGCGGTGGAACAGGCGCTGCGCCCCCTTACTCAATCAACAGGAGTCTGAAGATGACATCACACCCTCAGGGAATGCTGTTTGTGGCGACAAATATCGGCGGTGACGATGAGGCTGATTTTAACCTCTGGTACGACAATGAACACGTTGCCGAGCGCGTAGCGATTAGCGGATTTATTAGCGGAACGCGCTACCGTGCCCGGCATGCCGGGCGGTGCTATCTCGGCCTGTATAAAACTCACAGCCTCGACGATTTCACCTGCGCCGACTATCACGCCGCATTCACCCGGCAGACCGCCTGGTCACGGGATAACCTGCAAAAGATGATCGATCCGCTCCGTCGGGTCTGCCGTATTGACGCGCGGACCGGTGCGGGCAGCGGTGCGCATCTGGCGGTACTGACGTGTCAGCAGTCCGTAGCCGTCGGCGACGTATTGCAGGTCGGTGAGATGCTCTCTGCGCTGCCGGGCTTTGTCACCTGCGCGCTGTTAAGTCCGGATGACGCCCTGAGCACGCCGTTACCTAAAGAGGAGCGCCTGCCCGGACGCCTGCAGCAGATGGTGCTGATTGAAGCCAGCAGCGAGGCAGCGGTCGACGAGCTGGCCCGGCGGGCGTCGGCAGTACTGCACGGTACGGCGGAGTTTTACCAGTTAAGCTGGCAGTTAACCTCTCAGGAGATGACATCATGAGCCTGTCTGAACTGCCACAACGGCAGGACGTTATCCCGGAAAGGGATGCGACTTCCTCCGCTAAAACCGGCCGGCTGGCGGCGGCCAGTTCCATCGGCACCGCTCTTGAGTGGTACGACTTTACCATTTACAACATCATGGCGGCGCTGGTCTTTAACCATGTCTTTTTCCCCTCCTTTAATCCGCTGGTGGGGACCATCCTTGCTTTTTCGACCTATGCGGTCGGTTATATTTCGCGCCCGTTGGGTGGAATGCTGTTCGGGCATCTGGGGGACGTGCTTGGCCGGCGCTTCGTGCTGGTGACCACGCTGATGATTATGGGCGGAACCTCTGCCCTGATGGGCCTGCTGCCGGGTTATGCGCAGTGGGGGATCCTCAGTCCGATCTTGCTGGTGACGCTGCGTTTCTTCCAGGGAATTGCGCTGGGGGGAGAGTGGGCAGGGGCCGTACTGCTGTCAATGGAGCACGGCCGCCAGGATCGGCGTGGTCTGAACGGCTCCTTTGCCCAGATGGGCCCTTCCTGCGGCACGCTGTGCGGTACGGCGATCATTGCACTGATCAGCCTGTCGGTCAGCCCGGAGCAGTTTCAGCAGTGGGGCTGGCGCATCCCGTTCCTGCTCAGCCTGGCGCTGATGCTGTTCGGTCTGTGGCTGCGCCGTGGCGTGGATGAAACCCCTGTTTTCCGGGCGCTGGCAGAGAAAAAACAGACCAGCCACAGGCCCCTGAAAGAGGTGATGCTGACGCAGCGTAAAGCGCTGCTGATCGCCGGTGGGTCACGCATTGGTTCCGACGTGCTGTACGCGCTGGTCGTGGTCTTTACGCTGACCTACGTCACCACCGTGCTGCAACTGCCACGCCCGCTGGCCCTGGGGGCGACGATGCTGGGTGCAGCGGCTAATGCGCTGGCGGTACCGCTGTGCGGACTGCTGTCCGATCGTTTTGGCCGACGGCCGGTCTATCTGGCAGGTACGCTGCTGGGGATGATTTGGGCCTTTGTGTTCTTTGCCCTGCTGGACAGCGCGCAGCCGTGGGCGATCTGCCTGGCGGTGGTGGTGGGCTTACTGATCCATGCGCTGATGTACGGCCCGCAGGCGGCGTTTGTCACCGAGCAGTTTCCCGGTCGGGTTCGCTATGCAGGGTCGTCCATGGCCTATACGCTGGCAGGTATTCTGGGGGGCGGCTTTGCTCCGCTGATTATCACGACGGTGTTTAGCAAGACGGGGGGAACGCTGTGGGTGTCAGTCTATATTGTGCTGGCGCTGTTGATCACTGCCATTGCGGTCTTCTGTTCCCGCGAGACGGCGAAAAAACCGCTGGCGTAAACGGAGGGGATAAACGGGGCGGAGGCGATCCGCCCGTCATTCTTCAGTCCAGGGCATGTCCGGCAGGGGGCAGCGGCTGGTCATCAAGCCAGGCCACATCGTCGCGCATCGCCAGACGGCCATCCATAAACCAGCCGACCACCAGCGGATAAATGGCATGTTCCTGATGCTGTACGCGGGCGGTGACATCGTCTTCACTGTCATCGCTGAATACCGGCACTTTCGCCTGCAGGATCACCGGGCCACCGTCCAGCTCTTCGGTAACAAAATGCACCGAGGTGCCGTGCTCATCGTCACCGTTCTCAATCGCCTGGCGGTGCGTATGAAGCCCCGGGTATTTGGGTAACAGCGAAGGATGGATATTGAGCATGCGTCCGGCGTAGTGCAGCACAAACGTCGGGCTGAGAATACGCATATACCCGGCCAGCACTACCAGATCGGGAGCATACGCGTCGATCTCCAGCATCAGCTGGCGGTCAAACGCCTCACGGTCGGCAAACTGCGCGGCAGACAGGGCATGGGCGGGAATACCGGCATCGCGTGCGCGCACCAGACCAAAGGCTTCTGCCTTATTGCTGAACACGGCAGCGATGCTGCCGTTAATCCGCCCCTGCTGGCAGGCATCCAGGATTGCCTGTAAATTGCTTCCATTGCCGGAAACCAGCACGACTATGCGCTTCATGCGTTAATAACCACACGCTCGTCAGAGTCAGAGGCTTTGATGACGCCGATTTTCCACGCTTTCTCGCCGGCATCTGTCATCAGTTGTACGGCCCTGTCGGCATCCGCCGGACTGAGCGCGATCACCATGCCGACGCCGCAGTTAAAGGTGCGGTACATTTCAAAGCGGCTGACGTTGCCCGCCTGCTGCATCCAGCCGAATACGGCCGGCCATTCCCAGCTTGATTCGGACAGCACGGCCTGAGTGTTATCCGGCAGGACGCGCGGAATATTTTCCCAGAAGCCACCGCCGGTCAGATGGGCAATCGCATGCACATCAACCTGTTCGATCAGGCTGAGAATGTTTTTCACATAGATGCGAGTCGGGGCCAGAAGGTGGTCGGCAAGCGATTTGCCTTCCAGCTGGGTGGTGTCCGGGTCAGTGTGACTGACTTCCAGAATTTTGCGCACCAGCGAGTAGCCGTTAGAGTGCGGGCCGCTTGAGCCCAGGGCGATCAGAACGTCACCATCGGCCACTTTGCTGCCGTCGATAATGTCGGCTTTCTCAACCACGCCGACGCAGAAGCCTGCCACGTCGTAATCGTCACCGTGGTACATACCTGGCATTTCAGCGGTTTCACCGCCCACCAGCGCACAGCCCGACTGCGAACAGCCTTCGGCGATGCCGGTGATCACACTGGCCGCTGTTTCAACGTCCAGCTTGCCGGTAGCATAATAATCAAGGAAAAACAGCGGTTCTGCACCCTGTACCACCAGATCGTTGACGCACATGGCGACCAGATCGATACCGATAGTATCATGGCGTTTCAGGTCCATCGCCAGACGCAGCTTGGTGCCGACGCCGTCAGTGCCGGAAACCAGAATCGGCTCACGGTATTTTTGCGGCAGTGCGCAAAGGGCACCGAAACCGCCCAGTCCACCCATGACTTCAGGGCGGCGGGTCTTTTTCACTACGCCTTTGATACGGTCGACTAAAGCATTACCAGCATCAATATCTACGCCGGCGTCTTTATAGCTGAGAGAGGTTTTGTCGGTCACTGCGGAATCCCCACGCGTTTTGCGGTTGGTGTTGTGGCTGTTTTAAGCGCGGCAATTCTAACAGCGCAGGCAAACGTTTGCGAGTGCCATCTTAAGCGCTATTGCGGATAGTCAGATTTTAGCTAATTCTTAGGGGGCTTGCAGGAGAGATGAAAAGTATTGCACGAAGTCATATGGCGCAGCGGTTAAATGGCGCTATAATCTCGCGATTTTTTTTTGCAGCTTAACACTCCGGGAGTACAACAATGAAGATCGTGGAAGTCAAACACCCGCTGGTCAAACATAAACTGGGTCTGATGCGGGAACATGACGTAAGCACCAAACGTTTCCGTGAACTTGCGTCAGAAGTGGGAAGTCTGCTGACTTATGAAGCCACTGCCGATTTAGAAACCGAAACCGTCACCATCGAAGGCTGGAACGGCCCGGTTGAGATTGAGCAGATTAAAGGTAAAAAAATTACCGTTGTGCCCATCCTGCGTGCAGGTCTGGGCATGATGGAAGGCGTACTGGAACATGTGCCCAGCGCGCGTATCAGCGTGGTCGGCGTATATCGCGACGAAGAGACGCTGGAGCCGGTTCCGTATTTCCAGAAGCTGGTTTCCAATATTGAAGAGCGCATGGCACTAGTTGTTGACCCGATGCTGGCCACTGGTGGATCCATGATCGCCACCATCGACCTGCTGAAGAAAGCCGGCTGCAGCAGTATCAAGGTACTGGTATTGGTGGCGGCGCCGGAAGGGCTGGCTGCGCTGGAAAAAGCTCACCCGGACATTGAAGTTTATACTGCCTCCGTCGATCAGGGCCTGAACGAGAAGGGGTATATTATCCCTGGCCTCGGTGATGCCGGCGACAAGATCTTCGGGACGAAATAAACGATGTGCCAGGCGATTGTCCCTGTCCATGCGGTCTGCGACGATAACGCCTGGTCTGCCCGATCCTTACCGCGGCAGAAATTGTGCAGTAATCGATTATTTTTATTAACAAACCGACCATAGAGTCGGTTTTTTTACAGCTCAGGAAACGCAAGGGGTATGAAATCATGACGCGTCGCGCAATTGGCGTACACGAGCGGCCACCGCTGCTACAGACTATTCCACTCAGCTTCCAGCATCTGTTCGCTATGTTTGGCGCGACGGTACTGGTACCCATTCTCTTCCATATCAATCCGGCCACGGTGCTGCTGTTCAACGGTATCGGTACGCTGCTGTACCTGTTTATCTGCAAAGGCAAAATTCCGGCTTATCTTGGCTCCAGCTTTGCCTTTATTTCCCCGGTGTTACTGCTGTTGCCGCTGGGTTATGAAGTGGCGCTGGGCGGTTTTATTATGTGCGGTGTGCTGTTCTGCCTGGTGGCGCTGATCGTCAAGAAAGCCGGCACCGGATGGCTGGATGTGATGTTCCCACCGGCCGCGATGGGCGCGATTGTGGCCGTGATCGGCCTCGAGCTGGCGGGCGTCGCGGCCAATATGTCGGGTCTGCTCCCTGCCGATGGCAGTGCGGCTGACAGTAAAACCATTATTATTTCGATGGTCACGCTGGGGGTGACGGTCTTTGGTTCGGTGCTGTTCCGGGGTTTTCTGGCCATCATCCCGATTCTGGTGGGGGTGCTGGTGGGCTATGCGCTCTCCTTCGGCATGGGCATTGTCGACTGGACGCCAGTGCGTGAGGCGCACTGGTTCGCCCTGCCGACCTTCTACACCCCGCGTTTTGAATGGTATGCCATCTTTACCGTCCTGCCTGCGGCGCTGGTGGTGATTGCCGAGCATATTGGCCATCTGGTGGTGACGGCCAATATCGTGAAGAAAGATTTGCTGAAAGATCCGGGCCTGCACCGCTCCATGTTTGCCAACGGCATTTCGACCATCTTCTCTGGCTTCTTTGGCTCCACGCCGAACACCACCTATGGCGAAAACATTGGCGTGATGGCAATCACCCGGGTGTACAGTACCTGGGTGATCGGCGGCGCGGCGATTCTGGCGATCCTGCTCTCCTGCGTCGGCAAGCTGGCCGCGGCTATTCAGGCCGTGCCGGTGCCGGTGATGGGTGGGGTGTCGCTGCTGCTGTACGGGGTGATAGCCGCATCAGGCATCCGCGTGCTGATCGAATCCAAGGTCGATTATAACAAAGCGCAAAATCTGATCCTGACCTCAGTGATCCTGATCATTGGGGTCAGCGGGGCGAAGGTGCACATTGGTGCCGCTGAACTGAAAGGCATGGCCCTGGCCACCGTCGTTGGGGTCGGACTGAGTCTGATCTTTAAAGCGATTTCCCTGCTGCGCAGCGAAGAAGAGGTGATCGAGCTGCCGGACGACGGTAACGGCGCGAAGTAAGCCGGATCGGGGCAGCCAGCGCGGCTGTCCCGCTAACCTGCCGCTCAGGCAGCCTTAGCGTTTCATGATCCCGGGCGAGTTGTGTTAGAATTTTACCGTTTTCTGCCTGCTCAAAACCTGAGGTGAATCTGAACACGCCGGCACAGCTCTCACTGCCACTTTACCTGCCCGACGACGAAACCTTTGCCAGCTTCTGGCCGGGGGAAAATCCGTCGCTGCTGGCTGCCCTTCAGGGCGCGCTGCATCAGCAACACGGTAGCTACTTTTACTTCTGGTCTCGCGAAGGAGGAGGACGCAGCCATCTGCTGCACGCCGCCTGCGCTGAACTGTCGGCCAAAGGTGAAGCCGTGGGCTATGTCCCGCTGGATAAACGCACCTGGTTTGTCCCTGAAGTGCTCGACGGCATGGAGCAGCTCGCGCTGATCTGCATCGATAATATCGAGTGTATTGCCGGGGATGAACCGTGGGAAATGGCGATTTTCGATCTCTATAACCGTATCCTGGAGACCGGGAAAACGCGGCTGCTGATCACCGGGGATCGTCCCCCTCGCCAGCTGAATCTGAAGCTGGCCGATCTGGCATCGCGTCTGGACTGGGGGCAGATCTATAAGCTGCAGCCGCTGTCGGATGAGGACAAACTGCAGGCGTTACAGCTGCGGGCGAAGCTGCGTGGTTTTGAGCTTCCCGAAGATGTGGGCCGCTTCCTGCTGAAACGGCTCGATCGCGAAATGCGCACGCTGTTTGTGACGCTGGATCAGCTCGACCAGGCCTCTATCAGCGCCCAGCGTAAGCTGACCATTCCTTTTGTCAAAGAGACGCTGACCCTGTAGTTGCGGCTTTTGCCCTGACGCTCACAGGATAGCCAGCACCTGCTCCGGCGGCCGGCCAATGCGCGCCTTATCGCCTGCGACCACGATCGGACGTTCAATCAGCGTCGGCTCCGCCGCCAGCGCGGCCAGCAGCTGCGCCTCCGTCAGCGCCGGGTCGTCCAGACCTGCCGCTTTATACTGCACTTCTTTCGTCCGCATCAGCTGGCGTGCGCTGGTGAATCCCAGCTGCTGCACCAGCCTGCTGAGTGTCGCTACTGCCGGCGGTGTCACCAGATAGAGGATGACCTGCGGTTCCACGCCGTGTTCTTTCAGCAGCGCGAGGGTTTCACGGCTCTTCGAGCAGCGTGGGTTGTGGTAAATCTGAACCTCAGACATGGTTTTCCCTTTCTGTCATTACGATTTCTGATACTGGCGGAAACGTTCCTGCAGCCGGCGAAGCTGGTCAATGCGGGCGTCATAGCGGGCCTGTTTCAGGCTGCCCAGTGGGACCGCCGCGCTGGCGCTGCTCAGGCTGCGGATCGCCTGATCAAGCTGACCGCTTAACGCCAAATCCTCCGCCCGAGCTGCCTGCTCTTCATCCGTCAGCCCCTGATCGGCAGAGGCCTGAGCCAGCAGGCCCCAGCCGTTCGGATCGTCTTTATTCGCCCAGGTGTAGCGGTACAGGACTTTGCTGGCACTGGCGGGCTGTTTAGCCTCGACGTAGGCATTCGCCAGGTTGAGCTGCAATACCGGATTGCTGCTCACGCCTTTGGCGGAGAGCAGACGATTGATTGCCTGCTGCGGCTGCTTCAGCCCGATATCAATATCCGTCATGATATCCAGATACCAGATGTTGTCCGGCTGTTTCGCCAGCAGCGGCGCAATGATGTTTCTGGCCTGCTGGTATTTACTCTCCCCCAGCAGCAGCACCGCTTTACCATACAGCGCCGCCGCCTGCTCGCGGCTGTTGCCATTGGTCAGGCTGGTCAGCAGGTCGCTGGTGAGCTGGTTTTGCCCGGTTGAGAACATGCCGAGCGCCCTGACTTTTGCCATGTAGAAATCCTGCGATGACTGCACCACAACCTGTTTCATCTGATTGGCGCGGTTACGGGCATCTGACAGCCGGCTGTCAGGGAGCGGGTGCGTCAGCAGCATTTCGGGCGGCTTAGAGGCAAAGCGGGAGGCGTCGGCCAGTTTTTGCAGAAAGTCCGGCATCGCCTCCGGGTCAAACCCGGCACGCTGTAATACCTGGATGCCGATACGGTCGGCTTCCTGTTCGTTCTGCTGGGTGAAACTGATAATGCCCTGCTGGGCCCCCGCCAGAGTGCCGCTGAGGGCCGCCATACCGGCCTGCGGGCTGGCCATTGCCAGCAGAATTGACCCCAGGGCACCCACCCAGGTCAGCGGGGCATTACGCTGTTGCTCTTCCATGGCGCGCGCCAGGTGGCGCTGGGTGACGTGAGATATTTCGTGCGCCATAACCGAAGCCAGCTGGCTCTCGTTATCGCTGTAGCGGAACAGCGCGGAGTGAAGCACCACGTTGCCGCCAAAAAAAGCAAAGGCGTTAATCTCATCGTTGCGGATCAGATAAAAATGAAAGGGTGTTTTGACCGACCAGGCATGGTTCACCAGTCGCTGGCCTAACTGATTAATGTACTGGTTCAGCAGGGGGTCGTTAATAATGGGCGCGCTGGCGCGCAGCTGGCGTACATAAAAATCGCCCATCGCCAGTTCCTGATTAATTGACAGGGTACCGCCTGCCGTCGTACCAATATCCGGCAGATTATCGCTGATATCAGCGTGGGCCGGAAGCTGACTGCCCGCCAGCAGTGTCACCATTAACGTTGCCAGCAGGTTTTTCTTTAATCGGATGAACATACGCAAACCCTAACAAGGAGGTTCAATTTCTGACCGGCAACGTGCCGAAATGTTCTCTTTGCGCGTAAAACGACGCACTCATTCCCCATCTTAACCACAGCCCGGGGCGAATGAAATGGCTTAATCACGCCCGGGGGATCCCCTGCCGCATAACAGACGAAATCTTGCCTTAAAAAACTGAACAGCATCTGCATCGTCTTTCAGGACGTTATCCCTGTTTTCAGAACCTGATAGCGGCCTTTCCTGCCAGCATGAGGTTTCGTCTTAGATGATTTCATTCAAATTGACTGATAAAAACATGAAAAATGATAGGGTTTACTCTGAAAAAAACCTGATGCAGCGTCCGGCGCGGCGCGCGAAACATAAGTAAATTTTCAGCCGACAGGTTCCTGACGCCCGGCGGGCAGGCCCAGCCAATATGCTAACCGCAGGGGGCAATGTTGCCTGAGCCGTTTGAGTCCGACTGAGGCGGTACCGGCTACCGCAGTTAACCGTGGTAGTGAGCCGGCAGCGGCAGAACGGTCCATGCATTACGGTTTCCGCACAGTATGCACTACTGATGGTTTCAGCAGGCAACCACTGCGCGCCAGAGGTAAGAATGGCCGGTAAGAGGGGCGTCAGGGCTGTGTTATATCTCAGAGATGACGATGTGCTCTTACAAGAGGTGTTGCTATGCGTTCTGTGATTTCCTGTGTGCTGATTGCGGTGGTTGCCGGTTTTGTGGGTGCCAGCTTTTCTAAAGCCCCTGAACTGATCGATAAACTCGCCAACCGCGTGGAACCGGTCAGCGATCCGGCGGGCTTCTGGTCCACGCCTGCCATTCAGGGCTATGGCAAAATACACTACGAGCCTGAGGTCGCTTACCGGCCGAATCTGAACGACAGCAATAAGATCGTCTTTCAGATCACCAAAGCGGAAAACAGCCCTGACGATCCCAATCTCGGGCTGGAGCGGGTAGCCCGCGTGGTCAACCTGTACGTCGCCTCCGGGGTGCCGGCAGAGAAACTGAAGTTTGTGGTTTCAGTCACCGGTGACGGTACGCCCGCCATGCTGAACAACGCGCAGTACCACCGGCTGTTCGGCAGGGATAATCCCAACCTGCCGCTGATTGCCGCGCTGCGGGAAAAAGGGGTCGATGTGTCTGTCTGCGATCAGTCTGTCGCCTTCCACCACTATAAGAGTGAGTGGATTGATAAATCAGTGACTCACGCATTATCCAGCCCGACGACGGTTTCCACGCTTGAAAACCAGGGCTATGCCTTCCTGGCGATGTAATGCTTCTCAGCGGGCCGCCGGCCCGCCTCCCGGCGAACACGTTCCTGCCTTAAGTGAAATAATTATTGGCTCTGAGGGCTTCAGAATATTCCCAAATCGGCTGAGAGGTGTACAATTGGCCCGTGCTTAACCAGGGCATAAATCGCACTTAATCTCTCTTCGCTCTTTGGGCATAACGCGCATAAAAAATATAAGGCGCTGATAATGATGTTACTCACCGGGGTGAGTCCATGCTGAGGCTTTCGCGCCCCAAAACGGACTTGCGTACCCTCATTACCCTGCTGGCGGTCGCCAGTATTGTGATCACCCTTGCTAACTCACTGTACGCCAGCTGGCGGGTACAGCGTGATGTGCTGATCGAAAATACGCTGGAATCAAACCGGGTGTATGCCACCAAACTGGCATCGACCACTGAAGTGTTTTTCCAACTGGCGCAGTCGCAGCTCTCCTACAGCGCCAAAGTGCTGGGGAACGGTCTGGATAATGACGCGACCCTGCAGGATGAAGTCGATCGCCTGCGTGAGCAAACGAACAGCTTTAACTCCGTGGTGATTGTTGATGCCAGTGGATGGGTGCGGGCGATTTCCCCGGAGTCCCTGATGCTGAAGGGCATGCATCTCAGCTCCAGCGCCACCAAACAGGCCCTTCACGAGCGTAAGCCGCTGATCAGCCAGCCCAGCATGTCTGCGGCGAACAATCTGCTGGTGTTTGTCTCCTGGCCCATCTGGTCGAAAACCGGCACCTATCTGGGGTATGTCGGTGGTTCTATTTATCTGAAAAAAAGAAGTATTCTTAACGTTCTGCTCGGTGAGCAGTTCTACCGCGACGGATCGTCCCTGTATGTCATTGATAGCAAAAATCAGGTGCTGTATCACCAGGATCGCCAGAGGGTGGGGAAGACCATCGATCCATTGATCAGTACGGCAGTGCGCGCCCGCGCCAGCAACGGTAACCAGCAGGTGACGACGGAAAGCGGTGAGCCGATGCTGGCGGGCTTCGCCAATGTGCCGACGGCAGGCTGGACGATCATTACGCTTAAACCGACGGAGGCAACGCTGGCACCGCTCAACAGCCTGCTGCTGAAAGTGCTTAAGCATTCAGTGCCTTTCGCCCTGTTAACGCTGATTATTGCGCTGATCCTCGCGCAGCGTATCGCGCTGCCGCTGTGGCAACTGGCACGTAAGGCCAGTCAGATGGATACGCAAAACGTGTCGAAAGAGATTAACGGCATCCGTTCCTGGTACTATGAAGCGTCACAGATCAAGCGCGCTATGCTGGCCGGGATCGCCCTGATGCAGGATAAAATCGGGCGGCTGAAGAGCGAAGTCCAGACGGATCCGATGACCGGGCTGCTCAACCGGCGGGGCCTGAATGCCGTACTGGACTATTTTCTGGCTACCAGCCAGCCTTTTGCGGTGCTGGCCCTGGATATCGACTACTTTAAACGCGTTAATGATACGTTCGGCCACGATGCCGGGGATGCGGTGATCCAAACGGTGGCTCGCCAGCTGGAGCAGGGGGCGCGGCAGACGGATGTAATCTGCCGTAACGGCGGTGAAGAATTCCTGATGATCCTGCCGGGGGCCGATCGCGAAGTGGCGATAGTGATTGCTGATCGGGTGCGTAAACGTATTGAGCAGCTATCGCTCGATCGGGTGGGCCACATTACTATCTCGGCGGGGGTCGCATTCTGGCTGCCGGCGATCGACGGCACTATGGAAGAGACCTTTAAACAGGCTGATGATGCGCTATACCAGGCGAAAAATGGGGGACGCAACCAGGTCGTCGTTGCCCCCGGCGCGAACAAAACGCCTGCCGTCGCGCAGGGACTTCCGCACTAATTTTTCTACGCCCATGACGGCATTACGCAAGAATGGGCCGTATCAGATACACTCTCCCCATCTTTTTCAGGCAAGGACTCCCATGCTCGAACTTTTAATGCAGTGGTATCGCCGTCGATTCAGCGATCCTCAGGCGATTGCATTGCTGGCGATTCTGCTGGCAGCATTTTGCATTCTGTTTTTCTTCAACGGCCTGCTGGCTCCGCTGCTGGTGGCCCTGGTACTGGCGTATCTGCTGGAGTGGCCAACGGTACGGCTGGAGCGGCTGGGCTGCTCGCGCACCTGGGCCGTCACGCTGGTGCTGATTGTCTTTGCCACGTTGCTGCTGGTGCTGATGCTGGTGGTGGTTCCCGTCGCGTGGCAGCAGGGGATCAATCTGACCCACGAGCTACCCACTATGCTGACCCGACTGTATCAGTACGCGATGCGGCTGCCTGACCGTTTCCCCACCCTGATGGGGGCTGGCATCATCGATATTGTGGTGGAAAACCTGCGCAGCCGCCTGAGCGGGCTGGGCGATCAGCTGGTGAAATACTCTCTCGCCTCGCTGGTGGGGTTGATGACGCTGGCGATCTATCTGGTGCTGGTGCCGCTGATGGTGTTCTTCCTGCTGAAGGACAAAGAGCAGATGCTGAACGCCATTCGCCGCGTGCTGCCACGCAACCGCGGTCTGGCGGGGCAGGTGTGGGTGGAGATGAACCAGCAGGTATCAAACTATATTCGCGGCAAGGTGCTGGAAATGGTCGTCGTGGGCGTGGTCAGTTGGGTGGGTTTCCTCGCCATTGGCATGAACTACGCCCTGCTGCTGGCGGTACTGGTCGGCGTGTCGGTGCTGATTCCCTATATCGGGGCGATGGTCGTGACTATCCCGGTGATGGGCGTCGGGCTGGGGCAGTGGGGATTATCCGGTGACTTCTGGACGATGATGGTGGTCTACCTGGTCATTCAGGCGCTGGACGGCAACATTCTGGTGCCGGTGCTGTTTTCTGAAGCGGTGAATCTGCACCCGCTGGTGATTATCTTGTCGGTGGTCATTTTTGGCGGCTTATGGGGATTCTGGGGCGTCTTCTTTGCCATTCCGCTGGCCACCCTCGTCAAAGCGGTGGTGCACGCCTGGCCGGATGAGCTGGCCAAATAGTCACCGCCGACTTTGTTACGGGTCGACCGGAAAGGTCGACCCGGACATGATTAGGCGGATTTCAGGTAATCCATCACGATATCGTGGTGATTGCTGGTTTTGAAGTCGTCAAAGACCTTCTCCACTTTGCCATCCACGCCAATCAGGAAACTGATGCGGTGAATGCCATCATAGGTTTTCCCCATAAAGGTTTTTTCACCCCAGATACCAAACTGCTCACAGACCTCGTGATGTTCATCAGAGAGCAGCGTGAAATTCAGCAGCTCCTTTTCAACAAAGCGGGACAGTTTCTCAGGTTTGTCAGTGCTGATACCTAATACGTCAACCCCGGCTTTTTTCAGTTCATCCATACTGTCACGCAGACCACACGCCTGGACGGTACAGCCTGGCGTCATCGCTTTCGGGTAGAAATAGACCAGAACGCGCTGTCCCTGGAAGTCGGTCAAATTTACTTGTTCACCGTCCTGATCGGGCAAGCTAAATTTCGGTGCGGTATCACCGGCTTTCAGTGGGTTCATCACTACTCTCCGTTTTTATCATCATGCTAGGGGAAAATTTGCGCACTTTCTCACACGGGTTCTCATGGTTACGTGCCGTGATGGGAAACTGCCTTAATAGTGCCTTGAGCATGCAGCTCTGTACAGAGTCGGTTGAACGCCATTTCAATAAAAGACGCATCCTGGCTGGCCGGACTGTGTGCGGTTAGTTGAATATAGAGCCTTGGCGGCTGATTTTCCTCTGCAGGTTGCGTACGGGAGACCAGTTCGGCGATATTCATTTGGTGCGAATCAAACAGATCGGTAAAGCGTTCAATAATGTGTGGGGAGTCGGTGACTTCAACCTGAACCCAAACAGTGACCGGCATCGGCGGTGTGGTGCGTGCGCTGGTGCGCTTCATCACAATCAGCAGCTCCATCTCTGCCCCTTTCAGCGGCAGGGTGGATTCAATCAGTGTAATGGCATTCCAGCTGCCGGACAGTAGCATAATAAAGGTGAATTCATCGCCCAGCATGGCCAGCCGGCTATCTTCAATATTACAGCCACAGCTGCTCACATGTCGGGTGATAGCATTAACAATCCCGGGGCGGTCGACCCCAAGGGCGGTGATGACCAGATGGTGTGGCGATGACTGCGGCAAAATCAAGCTTCCTGTCCAAAATCTAATAACTATAAGGTAAACATAAAAAAAACTGCTGACAAGCGCTTGAGCCGCCCTATGCGCTTGCTTTTACTGCTCGGACAAACGTACCATGAAGCACTTGTTTGTCGAGGGGATGGCTAATGTTCACGGGAAGTATTGTTGCACTCGTAACGCCGATGGATGACAAAGGTAATGTCTGCCGTGCGAGTCTGAAAAAACTGATTGATTACCATGTTGCCAGCGGAACCGCGGCAATTGTTTCTGTAGGAACGACCGGCGAATCTGCCACCCTCAGCCATGACGAACATGGTGACGTGGTTATGCTGACGCTGGAACTGGCAGATGGTCGCATTCCGATTATTGCCGGTACCGGGGCAAATGCTACCGCTGAAGGCGTCTCTCTGACCCGCCGCTTCGAAAAATCGGGCGTCGTGGGCTGCCTGACCGTCACCCCTTATTACAACCGTCCTACGCAGGAAGGGTTGTACCAGCATTTCAAAACCATCGCTGAAAGTACCGATCTTCCGCAGATGCTGTATAACGTACCCTCACGTACCGGTACGGATTTGCTGCCCGAGACCGTTGGCCGCCTGGCGAAAATAAAAAATATTATCGGAATCAAAGAGGCGACCGGGAACTTATCGCGGGTTAGTCAGATCCAAGAGCAGGTAAATGAAGATTTTGTGCTGGTGAGCGGCGATGACGCCACATCACTGGACTTTATGCATCTGGGCGGCCACGGCGTGATTTCCGTGACGGCGAACATCGCCGCACGTGAAATGGTTAACCTCTGTGCGCTGGCACAGCAGGGTAACTTTGCTGAGGCACGCCTTCTGAATCAGCGCCTGATGCACCTGCATCAGAAACTGTTTGTTGAACCGAATCCTATTCCGGTGAAATGGGCTGCAAAACAATTAGGATTAATAGCAACCGATACGCTGCGTCTGCCAATGACGCCGCTGACCGATGCAGGTCGTCCGGTTGTTGAGCTGGCACTGAAAAACGCTGGCCTGCTTTAAATCTAGGGAGAATTAATGGCTTACTCAGTACAAAAGTCCACGGTAGCAACAGTGGTGGGACTGTCGTTGGTGATGCTGCTGTCAGCATGTTCTAACGATCAACGTTACAAGCGTCAGGTGAGCGGTGACGAATCCTACCTGAAAGCTGCCGATCTCAGCGATCTGCGTGCCCCTGCGGGCATGATCATGCCGCTGCAGAATGGCGACTTTGATATTCCTTCCGTCAGCAGCAAAGGGCAGGTGGGTAAGCAGTTGGATATTCGTCCTCCGGCTCAGACGCTGGCCCTGATGAACGGCACCCGTAGTCAGTTCGCGGGCAATACCGGCACGCTGCTGGTCGATTCCCGCGCCGGCTCTCTCTGGCCGCAGGTGGTTGACGTGGTTCAGGCCGCCAAATTCCCGATTGCTGACCGACAGGACGCCCGCCAGTCCCTGACGACCGACTGGGTTCAGTGGAACCGTGCAGACGAAGACAACCAGTATCGTGGTCGTTATCAGTTAAGCGTACAGCAGCAGGGCGGTCAGCAGGCGCTGACGGTGAAACTGCTGGAACTGCAGCAGCAGGATAAAGTAGTGAACTCACCGGTTCAGATCCAGCGCTATACCGCGCAGATGGTGAATGCCATCAGCGAAGGGCTGGATAAGCTGGAAACCGGGCGTGAAAATGCCGCAGCCAGCCGTAGCCCAACTCAGATTGATGTTCAGAGCGGTGCCGATGATACGGGCCTGCCTAACCTGATCCTGCGTGCGCCATTCAACGTGGTGTGGCAGCGTCTGCCCGCGACGATGAAACGTGTGGGAATGGAAGTGACTGACAGCAACCGTTCACAGGGTAGCCTGAACGTCACCTACAAGGCGCCGGGCAGCAGCACCTTTGACGAACTGGGTGCGAAAGACCCGGAACTGAACAACGGTGACTACAAAGTACAGGTCGGTGACCTGGATAACCGTAGCAGCCTGCAGTTCCTCGATCCGAAAGGTCATCCGCTTACCCAGTCGCAGAATGATGCGCTGGTAGCGGTGTTCCAGGCCGCATTCAGCAAGTAAGCCAGAAGGCCGGAGAGACTCCGGCCTTTTTTTATCGGCCTGTACGTAAACGATTGCTTCGGTTTTTTATCCCCGGACTCTATAATTCCGCCAGGCAAAATTTTAACGGGCTGGCACTGCCGGCCTGATAGTGACACTTATATCGTTTGGAGTTAAACAAATGCAGAAAAAAGCTGAGTTGTATCGCGGCAAAGCGAAAACCGTTTACAGCACCGAAAACCCGGATCTGTTGGTACTCGAATTCCGTAACGATACGTCAGCGCTGGACGGTGAGCGCATCGAACAGTTTGACCGTAAAGGAATGATTAACAACAAGTTCAATTATTTCATTATGACTAAACTGCAGGAAGCCGGGATCCCAACGCAGATGGAAGCCCTGCTCTCTGACAACGAAGCGCTGGTGAAAAAGCTCGATATGGTGCCGGTTGAGTGCGTTATCCGTAACCGGGCGGCCGGATCGCTGGTGAAACGTCTGGGCGTGGAAGAGGGGATGATCCTCAATCCGCCGCTGTTTGATCTGTTCCTGAAAGACGATGCCAAACACGACCCGATGGTCAATGAATCTTACTGTGAAACCTTTGGCTGGGTGAACAAAGAGAATCTGGCGCGGATGCGTGAGCTGACTTATCAGGCGAACGACGTGCTGAGCAAGCTGTTTTCTGATGCCGGTCTGATCCTCGTCGACTTCAAGCTGGAGTTCGGTCTGTTTAACGGTGAAGTCGTGCTGGGTGATGAGTTCTCCCCGGACGGTGCCCGCCTGTGGGATAAAGACACCCTGAATAAGATGGACAAAGACCGCTACCGTCAGAGCCTGGGCGGTCTGATCGAAGCTTATGAAGAAGTGGCCAGGCGTCTGGGTGTGACCCTCGACTGATCCCGCCAGGGGTTAATACCCTTACGACCTCAATACTGCCGAAAGGCCGGGCTTGCCCGGCCTTTTTCCTGTCATCCTCTCTTATTCCCGTGTTTTCTGGTTTTCCCTGCGACGTCCGACTAAAATCGACGGACAGGTTGTCGTTATTAATTTGGAGTAAACACTTATGCGCTGGCAAGGGCGTCGCGAAAGCGACAATGTGGAGGATCGCCGTAATGAATCCGGGACGGTTGGCGGTGGGCGCATACGTATTCCTCGTGGCAAAGGGGGCATTGCTCTGCTGATTATTGTGGTGATCGCCAGTTACTATGGCTATGACCTGTCGCCACTGCTGACCGGGGATGGCAGCTCCGCCGCGCCGACGGCGCAGCAGCAGCAGCGTCAGACCACGCCGAAAGAAGATGAGGCCGCGCAGTTCACCCGCACGGTGTTCGCGCTGACAGAAGATACCTGGCAAAAGCTGTTCCGGCAGATGGACAAAACGTGGCAGCCCCCGACGCTGGTGATGTACCGCAACCAGACGGCTACTGCCTGCGGCAGCGGCCAGTCGGCGATGGGGCCGTTTTACTGCCCGGCAGACAGTAAAGTCTATATTGACCTGTCGTTTTACGACGAAATGACCCAAAAACTGGGCGCCGGGGGCGAATTTGCCCAGGGCTATGTGATTGCTCATGAAGTAGGGCACCATGTACAGCACCTGTTGGGCATTGATAAAAAAGTCCGCGAGATGCAGCAGGGTGCCTCACGTGTGCAGGTAAACCAGCTGTCGGTGAAAATGGAGCTTCAGGCGGACTGCTTTGCCGGCGTCTGGGGTCACTATATGCAGCAGGAAAATGTGCTGGAAACCGGTGATCTTGAGTCTGCGCTGAATGCGGCTCAGGCGATTGGTGATGACCGGTTGCAACAGCGCAGCCAGGGGCGGGTCGTGCCGGACAGCTTTACACACGGCACCTCACAGCAGCGTTATACCTGGTTCAAAAAAGGTTTCGACAGTGGTAATCCCGGCCAGTGTAATACCTTTGCAGGCTGATGCGGCGTGAATGAGCTTGTCGCCGCCGCTGCCGTTCATCGGCAGCAGGGCTGCCGCCGTTTACTGACCCTCAGCGGAGCACCGGCGTGGTGCAGGCAGCAGGCCACCAGCCTGATGGCGCAGCTCCCGGGAGACTGGCTGTGGGTGGGCAGTGACGCTTCTGCCCCCTTGCACTGCCAGCCGCAGGCCCTGCGCACGCTACTGGGCCGGGAGTTCCACCATGCAGTTTTTGACGCCCGGGAGGGTTTTCATGCAGAGGCCTTTGCCGCACTGGCAGGCACGCTGCGTGCCGGGAGCTGGCTGCTGCTGCTGCTGCCCGAATGGGATCGCTGGGCGGAGTGCCCCGACACCGATTCACTGCGCTGGAGTGATAGCGATCGACCCTGCGCCAGTCCGCGCTTTGTTCAGCGCTTTCAACAACTGTTGCTGACCGATGCTGGCGTGGCCAACTGGCGTCAGTCCCATCCTCTGATGATTTCCCCCGTCCCGCTGCCCCCGGACTGGCAGACCGATAGCCAGCAACAGCAGCGGGTGCTTGAACGGCTGATCAATGCCCCCCCGGGCATTTACGCGCTGACCGCCGCCCGTGGCCGGGGAAAATCCGCGCTGGCCGGTATGCTGGCCGCGCGCTGGCCCGGGCGTTGTCTGGTCACTGCGCCTGCCCGCGCCGCTTCGGACGTGCTCGCCGGTTTTGCCGGAGAGCGCTATCACTTTGTCGCACCGGATCGTCTGCTGGCCAGCGCACAGGAGCTTGTCTCCGGCGTTGACTGGCTGCTGGTCGATGAGGCCGCGGCCATTCCTGCCCCGCTGTTACAGCAGTTGGTGGCCCTTTTCCCCCGCGTCCTGCTGACCACCACCGTGCAGGGCTATGAGGGAACCGGACGCGGTTTTATGCTGAAGTTTTGCGACGGCCTGCCAAACGTGACGCATTACCGGCTGGACGCCCCCCTGCGCTGGGCAGCGGGCGACCCGCTGGAGCGGATCGTGGCGGAGGCCCTGCTGCTTGACGATGCCGTTGCTCCTCCGCAGTCGGGGCCGCTGGCCTGCCTGCCGCTGGAGCAGGCGGACTGGAAACGCCAGCCCGCACGCATGGCAGCGGTCTATCAGCTGCTGACCAGCGCGCACTATCGTACCTCACCGCTCGATCTGCGGCGGATGATGGATGCGCCGGGGATGCACTTTATTGCCGCCCTCCAGGAGGACAGCGTGCAGGGGGCGCTATGGCTGGTGGACGAGGGGGGGCTTTCTGCCGGGCTGTCTGCCGCCATCTGGGCCGGCACCCGCCGTCCGCGCGGTAGCCTGGTCGCCCAGTCGCTGGCGGCCCATGCCGGTGATATCGACGCGCCCCAGTTGCGTTCACGGCGCATCAGCCGGATTGCCGTCGCGGCACCGCTACGCGGGCAGGGCTGCGGTCAGCAACTGGTCGCCTGCTGTCAGGAGCTTACCCCGGGACTGGATTTTTTATCCGTCAGCTTTGGTTTTACCGACCCGCTGTGGCGTTTCTGGCAGCGCTGTGGTTTTCAGCTGGTGCGCTTCGGCACCCATCGTGAGGCCAGCAGCGGCTGTTATACGGCGATGGCCATCCTGCCTCTCAGCCCGGCCGGAGAGCGGCTGGCGGGATCGGCCACCCGACGTCTGGCGCGAAATGCGGGCTGGCTGCATCGCCAGTCGGGTTCACAGGCGCTGCCCCTGGCTGCGGATGATGATCTGACGCTGATCGACGATGACTGGCTGGAACTGTCCGGTTTTGCCTGGGCACAGCGACCGTTTGAGGTCAGCTATGCCGCACTGGGAAGACTGATTGGCACGGTGTCGTCAGCCCTGCCGCTGCTGCGTGCGGCCATCAGTGAGGGACTCTCCCCGGGTGAGATCTGCACCCGGTTTCGGTTGTCCGGGCGTAAGGCGCTGCTGGCTGCCTGGCGGCAGGAGGCACAGCAGGGACTGATGGCGCGGGACCCACTGCGGGCACAACAGCACCGGCAGTGGGTCATCTCATTGCAATAAATCCACCGTCTTCATCAAAAATACCCCCTGTTCTTCAGCCTGCAGGGGCGTATGATCCTGGCAATAGCTTAAGGAGCTCACCATGAAACTTCCCCATGTTGTCGTTCAGACCCCCTCGTTACCCGCGACACAGCTTTTTTTGCTGTATCACGCCGCCGGCGATAATCCGGTGGCAATGGGCGAGATTGGCCACTGGTTTGCCGGGGCTTTCCCGCGTGCGCTGGTGGTCAGCGTCGGCGGGCCGCAGGCGGATGCTGACGGGGGTTTTCACTGGTATAGGCCGTCCGTGCCGGACGGTCATCAGCAGCAGGTTGATGGCGCAATGGACGGCTTTATTGCCAGCGTTCGTCACTGGCAGCAGCAGAGTGGGGTCAATGCGCGGGCAACCGCCCTGATAGGCTTTGCTCAGGGCGCGACGATGGCGCTGGAGGCGATTAAGGTGCAGCCGGGACTGGCAGGCCGGGTGGTGGCCTTCAGTGGCCGGTATGCCACGCTGCCTGACCAGGCCGGAACGCGGACCACCATCCACCTGATCCATGGTGATCATGATACCGTGCTGCCGCTGACGCATGCGGTTGCGGCGGAAGAGCGGTTGTCTGCGCTGGGAGGGGATGTGACGCTGGACATTATTGACGACCTGCCGCATGCCATCGACGAGCGGGCGATGCGCTTAGCGCTCGAACGCCTGCAGTTTACCGTACCGCGTCGTTATTTTGACGAAGCGCTAAGCGGCGCCAAACCGGGCGATGATGATGTGATTGCACTGATGTGATTAGCGTGTCAGGGCCGACCGTGTTTTCCGCTCGGCCCTGAATCGGGAGGAAATTATTTCTTCTTCGGCCAGTCGTCTTCATCATCCCATTTATCGTTA
The DNA here is from genome assembly GCF_019844095.1 of Erwinia persicina. Lineage (NCBI taxonomy): Bacteria > Pseudomonadati > Pseudomonadota > Gammaproteobacteria > Enterobacterales > Erwiniaceae > Erwinia > Erwinia persicina. The sequence continues at coordinate 1,248,619 of NZ_CP082141.1, forward strand.
AAATCACGATGTGGGGGGAGTTCTGGCTTGTTGTCGAGAAACTTTTTATGATCGATGCGCTTCAGATCTTTGTAAACGTTCATCAGAATGCCAATCATCAGCAGGATCACCAGGATCCACCAGTAGTGCTTTATAAATTCCATCATTTCACCTTTATGCGATCAGCTGTTCCATGATCCGCTGGTACATGCGGCTGAGAAGCTGCAGGTCGGCGGCTTTCACGCACTCATTGATTTTATGAATGGTGGCGTTGACCGGGCCTAATTCCACCACCTGCGCGCCCATGCGGGCAATAAAGCGTCCGTCAGAGGTGCCACCGGTCGTCAGCAGCTGCGGCCTGATTTCATTATAGTGCTCAACCGCGTTAACCACCGCATCAACCAGCTTACCGCGTGAGGTCAGGAACGGCTGACCGGAGAGTTTCCACTCAATGGTGTAGCGCAGCTGATGGCGATCGAGCAGTTCCTGAACCTGCTGCCGGATCATTTCATCGGTCAGTTCAGTGCTGAAACGGAAGTTAAACTGCACAAAACAGTCACCGGGGATCACGTTGTTGCTGCCGGTCCCGGCCTGCACGTTGGCAATCTGCATACTGGTCGGCGGGAAGAATTCATTGCCCCGATCCCACTCCCTGGCCACCAGCTCATTCAGCGCAGGCATGGCGCGGTGAACGGGATTATCGGCAAGGTGCGGGTAGGCCACGTGTCCCTGGACGCCATGAAGGGTCAGGTTAGCGGTAATCGAGCCGCGACGGCCATTTTTTACCACGTCGCCGACTACTTCGGTACTGGACGGCTCGCCCACCAGGCAGTAATCCATGCGTTCATTGCGCGCCATCAGCGCTTCCACGACTTTCACGGTGCCGTTGGCAGCGCTGGCCTCTTCATCGGAGGTGATCAGAAAGGCCAGACGCCCTTTGTGCTGCGGATGGGCGGCAACAAAGCGTTCCGCGGCGACGATCATCGCGGCCAGCGACCCTTTCATATCGGCGGCACCGCGGCCAAACAGCATCCCGTCGCGGATGGCCGGTTCAAACGGGGGATTGATCCAGCGGTTGGCATCCCCGGTCGGTACGACGTCAGTATGACCGGCAAAGGCCAGCGTTTCCCCTTCGCCGCGCCATGCCCAGAAATTCAGGGTGTCGCCAATATTCATGGGTTCAATGGTAAAACCCAGCGCCTGTAAACGGGCAATCAGAATAGCCTGGCAACCGGCATCATCAGGGCTGAGGGAGGGGCGACGAATAAGCTGCTGCGTCAGCTCTATGACCGGACAGTGCATAATGATGACTTCTCCTGAATAAACGGCGAATAGGTGGCTTCACTGAAGCCCAGCAGCATAGAGCCGTCGGCGGCGCAGAGCAACGGGCGTTTGATCATGGCAGGCTGTGACAGCATCAGTGTTAATGCCGCTGCCGGATTATCCACTGCCTTTCGCTCGGATTCTTCCAGCTTGCGCCAGGTGGTACCGCGGGTGTTAAGCAGGGCTTCCCAGCCAAGAACATCAATAAAGCGCTGCAGCAAATCTGCCTCTAATCCGTCAGCACGGTAATCATGGAACTGATAGTTCACGCCACCTGCTTCCAGGTATTTCCGCGCTTTTTTGACGGTGTCGCAGTTTTTGATGCCATACATTGTAAAGGTATTTTTCGGGCTCTGTTCTGTCATCGGTATCCGTTTCCTGTGCCGTCTGATAATTGCTGGTGACAGTTTACAGTGGATAGCGCCGGCAGACAGCCCTTGAGATGATGAAAGTCAGACGCCAGGAAGAACGTTTGATGCGCTGCCGGTAAAAGTCAGACTTGTGTACCCTTCTGTTTTTTGTGGGATTCATCTATATTCGGATGAGCTCAATGCAGGACAATAGCGACGAGCGCGATGAGAAGGGGAGTGAGCCCGTGATTAAAGAGGAGGGGAGCGATGAACTACATGAAAGAATCGGCCGCACATACGGTAGAAGAAACCCAGTCCACGATCGTACTGAAGCGTAAAAAAGAAACCCGCTGCGAGGATTTCGCCCATATTGTTGATGCCGTGATGCGGGATCACCCCGATGCGAAAACGCACATCGACAGTGAAAGCGGTGGTTACGATAAAATCATCATTCTGAAATAGTGAGTCATCCGGCCCCGCCCGGGGTCGATGTTCCTCTTGAGACGATGGACGAGGGGTTGCCTGAGCTGTTCAGCCGCACCGGCCGGATATACGAAGCCTCTTAATTATGCTACGACTAATAATCCCCTGAGAAATCATCACCTACGAACTGTGCGGCGTAGCACATTTTCATTGAATTATCGTTTAACTCGTTTTACCGATGGCAGTAATTGGGATCCTGATCTTTCTTTTGTTTAGGAATACTCTTAAAATGAACCTACATAAAAAGAGAGGTTACTATGATTGATTTAGAACTGGGGAACTGGAAAGACTTTATCGAAACGATGTTACGTAAGTAATGCGTTTCAGACAAGAAAAGCATGGTGATAGCATCAAAGTGTTTTATTTTCAGTCAATTAAATTATAAAAGGCAGCTATTAACCGGCTGCCTTTTTGTTTTTTACCGGTGTTTCTCTTTCAGCGGGAAGCGGCGGCGCACCAGCACAAAGAACAGCGGCACAAAGAAGATTGCCAGTACCGTGGCGGAGATCATCCCGCCCATCACTCCGGTGCCGACTGCATGCTGGCTGCCGGACCCGGCACCGCTGCTGATCACCATCGGCAGGACGCCGAAAATAAAGGCCAGCGAAGTCATCAGAATCGGCCGTAAGCGCTGGCGCGACGCTTCCAGGGTGGATTCCACCAAATCACGCCCCCGGGTATTCATTTCGCTGGCAAATTCGACGATCAAAATGGCATTTTTCGCCGACAGTCCGATCACGGTCAGCAGGCCGACCTGGAAGTAGACATCGTTTTCCAGCCCGCGCAGCCAGGTGGCCACCAGCGCACCAATCACCCCCAGCGGCACGACCAGCATGACGGAGAAAGGAATCGACCAGCTCTCATACAGCGCGGCCAGACACAGGAAGACCACCAGCAGTGACAGCGCATAGAGCGCCGGGGCCTGTGCCCCCGTCATACGCTCCTGTAGCGATGCCCCCGTCCACTGCAGGCCAATCCCCACCGGCAGCTGGCTGACCAGCTTCTCCATCACGTCCATGGCCGCACCGTTACTGACGCCCGGTGCCGATTCCCCCACAATTTCAACGGCGGAATAGCCGTTGTAGCGTTCAAGGCGGGGTGAACCGCTCTCCCAGTGAGAGCGGGCAAAGGCGGTGAAGGGCACCATTTCGCCGCTGGCATTGCGCACATACCACTTGCTGATGTCATCGGGCAGCATGCGGAAGGTGGCGTCAGCCTGGACATACACTTTTTTCACCCGTCCTCTGTCAAGGAAGTCATTGACGTAGGTCGACCCCCAGCCGGTTTGCAGCGTCGCGTTAATATCATCCAGCGACACGCCCAGGGCCTGGGCTTTCCGCTGATCAATATCGATACGTAACTGCGGGCTGTCATCCAGACCGTTATGACGGACCCGGGTCAGGGACGGGTTGCTTTGCGCCAGCTCAAGCAGGCTGTTGCGTGCCGCCATCAGCGCGGTATGGCCCAGCCCGGCGTGATCCTGCAGCTCCATATCAAAGCCGGCCGAGTTGCCCAGCCCGGTGATGGCGGGTGGGCTGCTGGCAATCACTTTCGCCTCATTGATTTTTGCAAAGGCTTTAGTGGCGCGCTCAATAATGGCGAAGGCGGTATTGTCACTGCCGCTGCGATCCTGCCAGTCTTTCAGGCGCACAAACATCCGCGCCACGTTCTGCCCGTTGCCGCCAGGGCCGGCACCGACGGTGGCGAACACCGACAGCACGTTGTCTTTCTCGTGTGTCAGGTAGTATTTCTCAACTTTTTCCACCACCTTCATCGTCTGTTGCAGGGTGGAACCCGGCGGCAGCTGAACCTGGGTGGTGAAAATACCCCGGTCTTCCAGCGGCAGGAAAGAAGTGGGCAGGCGGATAAACAGCAGGGCCATCACCGCGAGCAGCGCCACATACAGCACCAGCCAGCGGCCTCCTTTGGCCAGAATTTTGCCCACGCCGCGCTCGTAGCGTTCAGCGCTGCGGTTAAACAGGCGGTTAAACCCGCCAAAGAATCCCCGGCGGCCGTGATGGTGGCCTTTGGCCAGTGGTTTCAGCAGCGTGGCACACAGGGCAGGGGTAAGGATCATCGCCACCAGGACGGAGAGCACCATGGCGGAGACAATCGTGACTGAAAACTGGCGATAGATAGCCCCGGTGGTGCCGCCGAAGAAGGCCATCGGGATAAAGACCGCCGACAGCACCAGCGCAATACCGACCAGCGCCCCCTGAATCTGCCCCATGGATTTGCGCGTCGCCTCGCGCGGCGACAGGCCTTCTTCACTCATAATTCGTTCGACGTTTTCCACCACCACGATGGCATCATCCACCAGCAGGCCGATGGCCAGCACCATCGCGAACATGGTGAGCGTGTTGATGCTGTAACCGAAGAGATAGAGAATGCCAAAAGTGCCCAGCAGCACCACCGGCACGGCAATGGTCGGGATCAGCGTGGCACGGAAGTTTTGCAGGAACAGGTACATCACCAGGAAGACCAGCAGCACGGCTTCAAACAGGGTTTTCACCACGTCTTCAATGGAGGCTTTGACAAACGGCGTGGTCTCGTAGGCGATCTCCGCCTTCAGCCCGTGGGGAAAATAGTGTGACAGTTCGTCAAGACGGGCGCGAACCAGGGTATCCGTTTGCAGCTCATTGGCCCCGGAGGCCAGCTTGACCCCCAGCCCTGACGCGGCCATGCCGTTATAGCGGCTGAGGTAATCATACTTCTCCGCGCCCAGCTCCACCTTTGCCACATCACCCAGCGTTACCACGGAGCCATCGGCATTGACCCTGAGGGTGATATCGCGGAACTGCTCCGGGGTTTGCAGCAGGGACTGAGAGTTGATGGTGGCATTCAGTGCCTGGCTGTCGACAGAGGGCAGGCCACCCAACTGGCCGACCGCGACCTGACTGTTCTGCGATTTGATGGCGGTCACCACGTCGCTGGTGGTCAGGGTGTAGTTAATCAGCTTATTGGGATCGAGCCAGATACGCATGGCATATTGTGAACCGTATGCATCTACCTGTCCCACGCCGTCAATGCGGCTGAGCGGATCCTGAATATTACTGGCAACATAGTCCGAGATATCCTGTTTATCCATGCTGCCGTCGGTCGACACGAAGGCGACCATCAAAATATTGGTATCACCGGTTTTATTGACCGTCACCCCCTGCGACTGGACATCCTGCGGCAGTTTTCGCAGCGCGGTCTGTAGCTGATTCTGCACCTGCTGGCGGGCTTCATCGGGGTTTGTGCCGGCTTCAAAGGTCAGCGTAATGGTTGCCTGGCCGGTATTGCTGCTCTGCGACGACATATACATCAGATTATCAATGCCGGTCATATTCTGCTCGATCACCTGAGTGACGGTGTTTTCGAGCGTTTCAGCAGACGCCCCCGGATAGTTGGCGGTGATGCGCACGTTAGGAGGCGCCAGGTCAGGATACTGTTCAATGGGCAGAGAGACGATGGCCAGCCCCCCGGTCAGACACATCAGTATTGCCAGAACCCAGGCAAAAATCGGGCGATCGATAAAAAAGTTGGCCATCTCTAGCTCCGCAGCAGGTATACCCGTCGTCCATCAGGTGCCGGTCTGTCGGCCGTGTCCGCCACCCCGAGAGATCGCTTTCTCTGTTTACAGGGATTTGCGGGCGTGCTGCCTGCATCGTGAAGTCTGTTGGATATAGCCTGAATAATAACAAAAATGCCGGTTTTCCCTGCGGCGTTTAAGACAGATATCCCGTCATGTCATCGGTATGGGGCGGGGCAAATTTATAATTTAATCAATATGCTCCGGCAGGGGATCACTTTACCCGCCGCTGATGAAACAATCGTGGAGAAAATGAGGAGAATATGTAAATAATCCCGCAGGCCGTGGCCCCTCTGGTTACAAACTGGCGTGGTTTGATTCCAGCCACATGACGGTAGCCGCTACCCGTGAACGGACATTCAGCTTACGTAATACGTTGCGGATATGAACTTTGACCGTTTGCTCGGAGATAGCCAGGTTCTCTGCAATTTGTTTATTTGAATGGCCACAGGCCACCTCTTTCATCACCTCCTGCTCGCGTTTTGTCAAAATAATAAAGGGATCGGCTTTCCAGTTATCGTTGTTCCGCAGCGCGTTCAGCGGTGCACTAAAGGCGACGCCGCCCTCCGCCACCCGGACAATTTGCGACAGCAGCTGTTCCGGAGGGCTGTCCTTCAGCAGGTAGCCGCTGGCCCCGGCTTCCAGCAGGGCGGAAATATCGCCGCGCAGATCTGATACCGTCAGCACGACGATCCGGGCAAGTATGCCGTTAGCGCGCAGGGCGTTAAACGTCTCCAGACCGGAGAGTCCCTTCATTTTCAAATCCAGAAGTATCAGGTCGGGGGGATTCTGCCGCGCCAGCGCGACCGCGTCGTGACCACTGGCCGCCTCTGCCGTCACCCGGAACCGGGGCTCCAGCGCCAGCAGTTGACGAATGCCGTTACGCATCAGGGGGTGATCGTCGACAATCATCACGCTGACGGTGTTGTCTTCCATGGTGCTACTCCTTGTCAGAACCCATTTCAGTGAGCGGTTTGAAGTGTAAAGACACGCCAGTGCCTCCGTGCGTGTGACGAACAATGGTCAGCTGGCCGTTCAGCCGTGCAGCACGTTCATGCATGATGGTCAGACCGTAATGTCCTTCGGGTTCTTCCAGCGAGGCAATGCCCACGCCATTATCGGTAACAGCGATTGTCAGCCCGCTTGCTGCATCGTAATCGCCGCTGACGGTAATCTCCGTTGAGTTCGCATGCTGTACGGCATTAAGCAGGGCCTCGCGGACAATCTGTAATACGTGAATATGCTGCTGGGCCGGAAGCCGTACCTCAAGCTGCCCTTTCAGCACAATCGGGGCGTCAGTCTGCTGGCGCAGTGGGGCAATGACCTGCTCCAGCGCGCGCGTCAGGCTGGCCGGTTCAATGGTCAGCCGGAAGGTGGTGAGAAGCTCACGCAGCTGCCGGTTTGCCGTGCTCAGTGCTTCTTCAAACTCCGTTACGATCTCCCGTGCGGCGGTGGCCTCCGCGTTGAGCGTACGTTTCAGCCTGACAAGCTGAATGCGCAAAAAAGTCAGGGACTGCGCCAGCGAGTCATGCAGTTCTCGGGCAATAGTCGCACGCTCCTCCAGCAACAGCAGGCTTTGTACCTGCTGCTGTGCCTGCCACAGTTCCAGCGCGTGGACGAGTAAAGAGGCCACGCTTTTCATCAGCGGCGACTCACTCTCCTCCGCCTGCCAGCGCAGCACACCGCAGGGGGGCTGTTCCGGATGCGGATGCAGGGGCAGCGTTTGCCACACTCTGTCCGGCAGACGGTGTCCTGCGCTCAGTCGCCCAAACTCGGGCGTGGAAAGCTCAATGTAACTGAGCTTTTCATGGTCAGACACCAGCCGCAGGGTTTGCTGAAAGGCCTCCTGCCCTTTGATGCTGTGGCTGAGCTGCTGAGAACAGGCATACAGCAGCCTCAGGCGGCGGTTGGCCTGGGTTAAATCGGCAGTTTTTTCCTCAACATTCAGGGACATCGCCCGCCACGATTTTTCCAGCTCAGTGGACATGCGGGTAAACGCCCGCGCCAGCACGCCCAGTTCATTAGGCAGACCGGTGCTGAGCGGTGGAAAATGAAAGCGCCGCTGTTCAATCGCTTCGCTGGCGCTGACCAGCTGTTGCAGCGGCCCGACAACCTGCTGGCGAATATGACGCAGAATAAACCAGACCCGCAGGGTAATGGCCAGTAAACCCAGCAGGCAGGCGAGGGCGGCCATCCGCATTTTCAGTTCGGCCCAGTGCTGCAGGGCCAGCACAAACTGGTCGATTTTATCGACCTCGTTAATCACCTGCTGGTGGTTTCCCACTGTCGCGGAGGCAGTCTGCCGGGCGGTGACCAGCAGTTCACGATACCCCTGGCGCACGGGGTCCGGCACATAAAAACGATCCAGCGCCTTCAGCGCGGGGGAGTGCAGTGTGCGCTGATAGTCAGCAATATGTTGTGCAGAAAGGGGGGAGTGAGTGCTGATGTCCCAGCTCAGGCGATAGACCTGCATCCGCAGGGAACCGGCAAGATTGATGGCTTCTGCATCCCGCAGGCTGCCGGACAGAGTCAGCAGCGCCAGCCCACTGGTAATGACGGACAGCAGGACAATGGTAAATAGCGCGCGGGCCAGGCTATGCGTCAGGGAGCGTATGATGGTCACATTTATTATCCTTAATATAAGGAGGGTGATTATAACGCTGCGCTAAGGTTTACTGAAGCAGTAGTCCCTGCCTGTCACTGCCCGTTACATCTGCCGAACTCCGACATATCTCTTTACGCTTCTTGGCGCAGTCACGCGCAATGCCAGGAATGTTTTAACGGCTTTACGCACTGCTCACTCTGCTTTTCATTGAAACGGTAATAATCAATCCCGTCACTACATTAATCGATACGCTTTCCCGAGGAGCTTCATGATGAACAAGATGTTACCCGCAGTGATCGCGGCCACACTGCTTGCTGCGACGTCATTCTCTACGCTGGCCGCCACGCAGGTGGAACAAAGCCAGGCGGCAGAATTGCACAGTATTGGCACGGTGTCGGTGAATGGTGTCAGAGGCACGCTGGACGATGCTACGCGCCATCTGGCGAAAAAAGCGGATGCCATGGGTGCCAGCAGCTTCCGGGTGATCGGTGCCAACACCCCGGGCGATTCCAGCCTCTGGTCAGGAAACGCTGAGATTTACCGTTAATACCCGTTTTACCCTCATCTCCTGTAGTCCCTGTCTGTCCCTGTGTAGTCTTTAGTGCTTGCACTGACCGACCGCAAATTGCGGTCGGTTTTTTTATGCGCCACCCGACAAAAATTACAAAAGCTCACGATTTCCAGCGTGGAATTTTTGCGTCGATTAATCAGAACGGTTAGGATGCATCGCCGCGATTTCCCTGCTTGCGTCATGAATAAAATTACAGCAAACAGGGGGATCTTCCACGCCTGCGTCGCGTACGCAATCGTTTGGTTGGCCTATAAGAAACAGGATACCCGGGACAGGTAACCGCATCACTTTGTGGACAGGAAATAGGATTGAAAATGAAAGCTGAAAAGAAAACGGGCGCTGAAAAGCGCGCTGCAAGAAGGCGTTGGTTAAACTCTCATGATTCTGGCTACCATAAAGCTATGGACAATCGTCACGTACAGATGATTGCCATCGGTGGCGCGATTGGTACGGGGCTGTTTCTCGGCGCGGGCTCTCGCCTGCAGGCCGCAGGCCCGGCACTGGCCATTGTCTATCTGGTCTGTGGTATTTTCTCTTTCTTCATTCTTCGTGCGCTGGGGGAACTGGTTTTACATCGCCCCTCAAGCGGCAGTTTCGTCTCTTACTCTCGCGAATTCCTCGGTGAAAAAGCCTCCTACGTGGCCGGCTGGATGTACTTCGTCAACTGGGCAATGACCGGGATTGTCGACATCACTGCCGTCGCGCTCTATATGCACTACTGGGGCGCATTCGGTGATGTACCGCAATGGGTGTTTGCCCTCGGGGCGCTGGCCATCGTCGGCACCATGAACATGATCGGTGTGAAGTGGTTTGCCGAAATGGAGTTCTGGTTTGCCCTGATTAAAGTCCTGGCGATTGTCATTTTCCTGGTGGTGGGTGTTGTGTTCCTTGGCAGCGGCAAGCCGCTGGATGGCAATGCGACCGGCTTCCATCTGATCAGCGATAACGGCGGCTTCTTCCCGAACGGTCTGATGCCGGCGCTGGTGCTGGTGCAGGGCGTGGTATTTGCCTTCGCCTCCATCGAACTGGTGGGTACGGCGGCAGGCGAGTGTAAAGACCCGAAAACCATGCTGCCAAAAGCGATTAACAGCGTGATCTGGCGTATTGGCCTGTTCTACGTTGGCTCCGTCGTGCTGCTGGTGCTGCTGCTGCCGTGGAATGCCTATCAGGCAGGGCAGAGTCCGTTTGTTACCTTCTTCTCTAAACTTGGCGTGCCTTACGTTGGCAGCATTATGAATATCGTGGTACTGAGCGCGGCACTATCCAGCCTGAACTCAGGCCTCTATTCGACGGGGCGTATTCTGCGCTCCATGTCGATGGGCGGCTCCGCACCGAAATTCATGTCGAAAATGAGCGGCCAGCAGGTGCCCTACATGGGTATCCTGGTCACCATTGGTGTCTACATCATTGGTGTTTACCTGAATTATGTGGTGCCTTCCCGCGTCTTTGAAATTGTGCTGAACGTTGCGGCGCTGGGTATCCTCTCCTCCTGGGCGTTTATCGTGGTGTGCCAGATGCGTCTGCGCAAAGCCATTAAAGAAGGCAAAGCGGAAGATGTCAGCTTCAAGCTGCCATGGGCACCCTTTACCTCATGGCTGACGCTGCTGTTCCTGTTCAGCGTTCTGGTGCTGATGGCATTCGACTATCCAAACGGAACCTACACGGTGGCGGCTATCCCACTGATTGCCATTGTGCTGGTGCTGGGCTGGTTCGGTGCGCGTAAGCGGGTTCACGCACTGGCGAAGGAAGAACATAACCACTGATAAACCGGGGGACCATGTCGCGGTCCTGTTCCCCGTGTTGCATAAGCAGGGCGGCCCTTATCGGGCCGCCTTTTCTTATTATTCTCATCGCTCTGGCCGCGAAAACCCTCTATGATCAGCCTCTCCCGGACACCCCAACGGAGACGGTATGTCAGCCAAGATTGACGTTATCAAAAATAAGATCCTGTCAGAAAACTGGTTCACTCTGCGCAATTTCACTTATGACCTGACGAAAAAAGACGGATCCACCCTCCGCCATAAACGCGAAGTTTACGATCGCGGCAACGGCGCGACCATTCTGCTGTACAACCGCGAAAAAAACAGCGTGGTGCTGACGCGCCAGTTCCGTATTGCCACCTGGATAAACGGTAATCCTTCGGGCATGCTGATTGAAACCTGTGCCGGACTGCTGGACGACGACTCCCCGGAAGTGTGCATTCGCCGCGAGGCCACAGAGGAAACCGGCTACGTGGTCGGGGAGGTGGAAAAGCTGTTTGCTCTGTATATGTCACCGGGCGGTGTCACCGAAATGGTGCACTTCTTTGCGGCGGAGTACAGCGATGCCCGGCGTGAAAACGCAGGTGGCGGCATCGACGACGAAGATATCGACGTGCTGGAAATGACCTTCCCGGAGGCCTGGGCGATGGTGAAAGATGGCCGGATCCAGGACGGTAAAACCGTGACGTTGTTGCAGCACGCGCTGCTGGAGGGCTGGCTGCACCCTTAGCCGGTCACTGACTGACACCCGTCGCCGCACGCGGATCGATGGCCTGGATTGTCGGATGCTGCTGCAACCGTGCTAAGGCATCGGCATACAGCGGCATGGAATGGGCGGCGCCGCGACGCTCCACGCAGACAGAAGCATAGGCAGCGGCAAAATGGGCAGCCTGGGGCAGTGTTTCCCCCGCGGCCAGGCGCGCGGCCAGCGCTCCGTTAAAGGCATCTCCGGCGCCGGTGGTATCCAGTGGCTGAGCGGGGAACACCGGAATATGCAGGACTTCCCCCCGATCGGAAAGCAGGGCGCCCTGCATACCGAGCGTGATGATCAACTGACGAACGCCTTTATCATGCAGCACCTGAGCCGCACGCTGTGCGCTGGCAAAATCACTGACCGCCACACCGGTCAACTGGGTCGCTTCATGGCTGTTGGGCGTCAGCAGGTCGACCCTGGCCAGCAGCGTATCGCTGACCTTTTGCCACGGTGCCGGGTTGAGGATCACCCGGGTTTCGGCAGCCTGGGCGGTGTCGATCATCCGCTGAATGGCGCTGAGATTATTTTCCAACTGCATCAGCAGAATATCCGCTGCGGCCACCGTCGGCTGGCAGCGGGTCACTTCGGCAGCGGTCACCGTCAGATTGGCGCCAGGATAGACAGAAATCATATTCTCGGCATCATCTCCCGCCACGTAGATCAGCGCGTTACCCGTCGGTTTTTCTTTACAGGTAAACAGCGTGATGGCATCGAAGCCACTGTTTTCCAGATGACGGCGGGCAAAGTTGCCGAAATCATCCTGACCGATCTTGCCGATATAGTGCACCCTCGCACCCGCCCGCAGGGCCGCCATCGCCTGATTAGCCCCTTTACCGCCCGGTCCCATCATACTGTTGTCGGCGATCAGTGACTCGCCTGGCCGTGGGAAGCGGGACATTCCGGCGACGATATCCAGATTAAAAGAACCGAAAACACACACCTTACCTTTCATCATGTTCTCCTGAAGTGACGCTGTGCGGCCAGGCAGGCCCCGCGTGCGCCCGCCTGATCGCCGGAAATGCTAAAGACAATATTCAGTGCCCGCCGGGTGATCGGTGGGCGGAGATACTGGCGGATCTGCTGCTGAAGGGCATCCTGCGGAAAATCTGCCATCGTCAGCACGCCGCCGCCGAGGATCAGCGTATCGGGGTCGAGGATGTTCATCTCCAGGGCAATCACCTTTGCCAGGCGGGTGACGAAGGCCTCCAGCTCCGGATGGTGACGGTGATCGCTGAATACCTTTTCCAGTGGCGTCCCGGGTAGCTGCGTCCTGGCCCAGTCGCTCAGCCAGTGGCCGGACGTGACTGTCTCGGCACAGCCGTGATTACCGCACGGGCAGGGCAGCGCTCTGTCCCCAAAAGGGATATGGCCCAGCTCACCGGCTGCCCCGTGTGCACCGTGATAAAACCGTCCGTTAAGCCACAGGCTGTTACCCATACCGGTGCCCAGATAAAGCCCGACCGCACTGTCGGGCAGCGTCGGACGTTGCAACAGATCCCACAGCATCAGGTGATTGACGTCTTTATCCATGGCCACGGGCATACCCAGCAGAGCGCTTAACCGCACCGCCACGGGCTGATTGTCCAGTTGTGGAATAAACGGCAGTGACAGCACCTGCTGACGGTCGCGTGACAAAATGCCGGGCAGGCCCAGCATCGCACCGCTGACCGGCTGTGCATCAATAAACTGTCCGATCTGCCGCGCCAGCTGAAGCAGTGCCTCTGCCGGCGTGGCCCAACTGGCCGTGGCAATCTGCTGAAACTTCAGCCAGCGCTGCGGGTCGTCCATCAGCATCAGCCGGGTGCGGGTTCCGCCAATATCAATGCCTAACCACCGGTCTGTCATGCGGACTCCTGTACGGTGCGGCGGGCCTGAGCAATATGGCTGCTCATGCGATCCCAGGCCGTTGCCAGGTCAGCATGCAGGTTGAACAGGCCGGAGGTCCCGACAATCAGCACCTCCGCGCCAGCGCCCAGCAGGGTTTCATAGGTCTGCTGGTTGCAGGAACCATCAATTTCAATCAGGTAGCGATGCCCCTCCTGCTTTTTCAGCGCGTTAAGCGCGGCGATTTTTGGCACCATTTCGCTGATAAACGGCTGACCGGCATAGCCGGGGTCAACCGTCATCACGGTGATCTTATCCAGCAGGTGAATATAGTGATGAATAAAGGCAACCGGGGTGGCGGGGTTAAGCACCACGCCCACTTTCTTACCCAGCGATCGGATATGGTTGATCACCCTGAAGGCGTCACGATTGATGGTTTCCGCATGCGGGCAGATATAATCCGCCCCCGCCCTGGCCACGGCATCGATAAAGTTGGTCGGCGCTTCCACCATCAGATGGACATCAATGGCCACCTGGGTAAATGGGCGGATCTGTTCAATAAAGAAGGGCGACAGGGTGATGTTTTTCACGTAATGGCCGTCCATGATATCGACATGCAAAAAATCGGCGCGGGTGTTCAGCACGGACAGCTGCTGTTTAATTTCCATCAGATTCATGCACATCAGCGAAGGTGAAATTTGGGTACGCATCAGACTTCCTTTTTTTCAGTGAAAGGGGCAGGGTGGCTGCCCGTCCGGCTGTTTCGTCGGGCATGGGATTCGCGCCAGCGGCCCAGATAAAACTTCACCATCAGTACCACCACCAGTAGCGCGCCCCACATCGCAAGGCTGAAATGCTGGCTGAGGTTCATCAGGTTGAATCCGGTTGAGAGGGTTTGCAGGGCAATCAGTGACAGCACCACCCCACTGACGCGGCCAAAACCCCCGTTCGGGTCGGCCCCGCCGAGGATAATCGCCAGCACGGTCAGCAGCAGGTAGGCGTCACCGTAGCCGATACGCGCCGAATTAAAGCGTGCCATCATCACCAGTCCGGCCAGAACGCAGAGCAGGCTGGAGAGGACATAGACGGTGATCAGCAGGCGGTGGGTACGGATGCCACTGAACCAGGTGGCGTTGATATTGCTACCGCACATGTAAATGCATTTTCCGGTGCGGGTTTTTCCGAGGAACAGCGCCATTAAGGCCGCCGTTGCCAGGAACAACCACAGCGGCAGCGGTACGCCAAGCAGACTGCCGGAGCCGAGGACGCGCAGCACTTCCGGCATCCCGCTGACGGCCGCCCCTTTGGTGAGGTAAATACCGATGCCGTTAACCGTCATCATGGTGGCCAGGGTCACGAGGATGGGGTGGGCACCGATCCTGGCGACCATCAGCCCGGTGACAGTGCCAATGATCACGGCAATCGCCGCCGCCCCCAGGATGCCTACTGCCAGCCACATCAGCTGCAAGGGGATACCCGCCCCGGCGGGTAAAAAGTGCAGCAGCAGCCAGGCGATAAACAGGCTGGTAAGGTTGGCGGTGGCAATAATGCACAGGTTAAGCCCACCGCTGAGAATGGCGATAAACATTGCCAGCGTCAGCAGCCCCAGTTCCGGCAGTTGAAAGGCCATGCTGGTAAAGGTGGCATCGGTGAAGAACCGGCCCGGCATCAGCAGGCTGAACACGATCACCACCAGCCCCGTCAGCAGCAACAGGCCGCAGTTCACACCGCTTATTTTCACGTTTTTAAGCGCATTCATGGCAGGTTCCTCAGACAAAGCTGACATCAGTTTCTTTGCGTTTTTTGTAGTGGGTAATGGCAATCGCTGCCATGATCACCAGCCCGACGACAATGTTCATAAAGTAATCAGAGACGCCGAGCAGATTCAGGCCATTTTTCAGGATGGCAATCAGAAACACCCCCATCAGCGTGCCAGTGACCGTCCCCTTGCCGCCCATCAGACTGGCTCCGCCCAGCACCGTCGCGGCCAGCACGTCCAGCTCATGCCCGACCAGCGCGTTGGGCACCACTTCACCCATGCGATAGACCTGCACCAGGCCCCCAATCGCCGCCAGCGCCCCAAGATAGCCATACGCCAGCAGATGGATCAGGCCCACGCGAATGCCTACACGCCGTGCGGACTCAATGTCGCCACCCACCGCATACAGCTGGCGACCGAGATGGGTTTTATTCAGCAGCACCCACGTCAGTCCGGTGAGAAAAAGCATCACTACCAGCGGCAGGCCGATCTGAAACGGCTGGCCGTGCAGCTCAAACGGCAGCACGCTGCGCAGGGTGGTCCACCATTCGGGCAGGGCATACAGGCTGCGGCCGTCAGTCAGCCACATCAGCAGGCCAAACAGCAGCGACTGCATACTGATGGTGATGATGATGGAAACGATACGTAGCGAATAAATCAGCAGCGCATTCACCATGCCAAACAGCGTGCCGCAAACGATCGCCAGCAGGATGCTGACCAGGGCATTGTCGAACTGAAACTGCACAAACAGCTGAGCCACCAGGTACTGCACCACTGAGGCGACGGCGGCAAATGAGATATCAATCCCGCCGGTGACCAGCACCACAAACAGCCCCAGCGCAAAGATGCCGGTCACGGCATAGCTCTCTGCCAGGTCGAGCAGGTTCTGCACGCTGAGGAACTGGTCACTGCCGAGGGAAAACAGCAGGCAGCTCAACAGCAGCACCCAGGCCATCCAGCCCTGGCTGGTACGCGGGGTATAGCGGGTGAAGTCAGGCATTGATGGCCTCCATCAGCTGTTGTTGTTGCACGCAGGCTGGCTGGTATTCGGCGTGGATGGTGCCGTCGCGGAAATGCAAAATACGGTCGCAGTTGTACCAGACTTCCGGCACTTCATCGGAGATGAGGATGATCGACAGCCCCTCCAGGGCGAGCTGCTGGATCAGGCGGTAAATGCTGGCTTTGGCCCCGACATCGACCCCCACGGTGGGGGAGTCGAGGATCAGAATTTTAGGCCGGGTCAGCACCCACTTCGCCAGCACGATTTTTTGCTGATTACCGCCGGACAGGGTAGAGACCGGAAGGTCAGGATCGCTGACACGAATGCCCAGCCGGGCAATCCACGCCTGGATCAGCTGATTTTTGCGATCCTCGTCGATCAGGTTTACGCGGTTGCGCAACTTATCAAGAACGGAGAGCACCAGGTTGTCGCCCACCGACTGCTGCTGGATCAGCCCCAGCGTCAGACGATCCTCCGACAGGTAGGCGACGCCGGATTTAATCGCATCCTGATGACAACGAAAATGCACGGGTTTGGTGTCCAGCCAGATGCGGCCGCTGTCCGGTCGGGTCATACCAAACAGCGACAGCGCCAGTTCGGTCCGGCCCGATCCCAGGCGCCCACACAGCCCCAGCACCTCCCCCTCACGCAGGGTAAAGCTGACGTCCTGATACTGACCGGCGCGGGTCAGATGCTCCACTTCCAGCACCCGCCGTGCCTCCACGGCCAGCGGCGGCTTCAGAGAAAAGGTGTGCGCCATCCCGGTCATCAGCTCCGTCAGGCGGGTACTGTCGATTTCCGCCGCAGGCCAGGTGCCAATCTTATGACCGTCGCGGATCACCGTGACCCGGTCGGAGATCTCCAGTACCTCATCCAGGCGGTGGCTGACGAACACCACGCAGATATTTTTTGCTTTCAGATAGCGCACGGTGCGCAGGAGCTGATTCACCTCCGTTCGCGTCAGCGAGGCGGTGGGCTCATCCATAATCACCAGCCGGGCGTCAGCCACCAGCGCCCGGCAGATGGCGACCTGCTGGCGCCGGGCAATAGACAGTGAGGCCACCTTATCGTCCAGATTCAGACTGAACTGCAATTCATCAATCATCGCCTGCGCGGTCTGCCGCACGGTTTTTTCCCGATACCAACCCAGCAGACTTTGCAGGTTATGTTCGAAAGCGATGTTTTCCGCCACGCTCAGATTAGGGAACAGGGAGAGATCCTGATAGATCACCTGAATCCCCCACTGGCGCGCCTGTTTGGGCGTCAGACGCGTAAAATGCGCCCCGTCACCCAGCACGATACGGCTGCCGCTGTCCGGGGCATGCACGCCGGCAATCACCTTAATCAGCGTGCTTTTACCGCAGCCGTTGGTCCCGGCCAGGCAATGGACTTCGCCTGGCATCAGTGACAGCGACAGATCGCTGACAGCGCGGTTGCCGCCAAAGGTTTTCGACAGGTTTTCCAGTGAAATCAGCGGTCGGGGGGCGCTTGAGTTCGTCATCTATAACCCCAGCCTGACCAGTTTCGGCAGATTAGCCTTATCCAGGCTTTCCGTGTTGTTGCCGAGAATGGTGTGCGTCTTCTCGTCAACATGGACGCTGCCCAGTCCTTCAATGGTCATACCGTCAGTGATGGGCTGTTTTTTTGCGATCATATCGGCCAGGCGCACAAACACTTCGCCTGCCGTCATCGGGTTCCAGATATAGCCGCCTTTAATCGCCCCCTTCGCCACCAGTGAGGCGCCCTGGCCCGGACTGAACGCGCCGATGACGCACACCTGATCGATCTTCTGACGGTTCATCACCGCCCGGCCCGCCCCGATGGGCCCCTGAGATCCAAAGGCCAGAATGCCCCCGAGGTCGGGATATTTCGACATCAGCTCGTTGGTGGTGCGGATAGCGTCGTCCAGCGACTCCCCCACACCAAATTTATCGCCGACCTTCTGCATCTGCGGATAATGGGCTTTCTGATAGTTCAGTGCGGCGTCGGTCCACTGCTGGTGCAGCGGAACGGTCAGACTGCCGACATACATGGCGTATTTGCCTTTCTCGTGCATGCACTGCGCCAGCGCTTTCATGTGGTTAATACCGTGGGTAGTGGCATCCACCAGTTCAAAGTCCCAGTTGGCATTGGGCTGGCCCGGCGACTCGTGGGTGATCACCGTGATTCCCGCCGCACGGGCACGCTGCAGCACGGGCTCCAGCACTTTCGGGTCGTTGGGCACCACGCCGATAATATCCACCTTCTGCGCAATCAGATCTTCTATGGCACGCACCTGCAGAGCCGGGTCGGCCGAGGTAGGACCAACCTGCCAGGCCTTGATCCCGCGCTTAGCGGCTTCACTTTTGATGCCAGCTTCCATGGCGTTAAACCAGGGAATGCCGCCGACTTTCACCACCACCCCCATGCGCAGCGGCTGCGCCGCGTGCAGAGAGGTGGCGAACAGGGCGAGCAGGGTCGCGGTGAGGATGCTCTTTTTCATATTTCGCTCCGTGAGTTTTATTGATTAATAAGCTGTGTGGCGTACTGACGGCGCGAGCAATCAATAATATTGACCCCGTTCCACGCCAGCTCTTGTTGTAATTCTTTATCTTTCAGGCTGTCGGTAATTAGAAAATCGACATCGCGGTAATGGCAAATACGGGCAAAAGACGGCTGCAGAAATTTACTGGCATCCAGCAGTAAGTATTTTCTTTCTGACGCCAGCAGCATCTTCTGTTTTAAATGTGCCTTATTTTCATTCCCTTCCCGCAGATAACCGTCGGTACCCAGGCTGCTGCAGGAAAAGAAGGCTTTATTAATTAAAAACTCCGAGAGGGGACGCTCGGCCACCACGCCGGTAAAATCTTCATTGCGGGCAGAATATTCACCGCCGAGACAGATGGTGCGTATATTGTTTTTTACCGCCAGCGTTTCTACTGTTCTCAGCGAATTGGTGAGCACGGTTAATTCAATATCCGGCAGCTGGCGCGCCAGGAACCAGCAGGTGCTGCTGCTGTCGAGCAGTAAGCAGTCACCGGGGCTGATATAGTCAAGCGCCCGTTTAGCGATGGCCATTTTCGGGCCGACGTTTTCATTCATTCGCTGGCGGAACACCAGATCATGTTCCTGTCGCTCACTGTGCCGAACCGGACTGCCGGTTTGCTGTGTCCGGGCCAGTACGGCACCGCCGTAACTGCGGTGCAGCATGCCCTTCTTCTCCAGCAGCGTCAGGTCACGGCGAATCGTTTCCTGCGAAACCAGGCACCGTTCCGCCAGTTCAGCGACCAGTACACGGCCCTGCTGACTGAGTGTGTCGATGATTTGCCGCTGACGTTCAATCGGCATCATAAGTATCCTCCGGTGTGATAAAAGGTACGGCATCGCTCCCGCGCAAAATGTGCACCAGACAGGAGTCCGGCCGCCAGGGTTTGACGTTGCGTCGTAAAGTGATCGCTCTCTAAATAAAGGTGGGGTTATTACTGTTGTTTCTTATATAAAGGTGATGTTCATCACATTAATCGCGGTAAATGCGCTGGCTTTTCGTAAAATTGATTTCCTGACAGGTTACCGGTGACTGAAAATATCATGACTGTTGATGACCGTTTATGTGGATTTGACGGATTGGGGGGCGGTGACTGTCCGATAAATCTGATTGAGGCCCTGACGTTAACTGCGCATGATAGAGGGGCTGTACGGGTTATCCGTCATGGTGCTTTCTTTTCTGCATTACCTCACAGGGACTTCATCAATTAATGTCTTACTGGACGAAATGGTTATGGCTGCTTTCGCTCTCTTATCTGGCTTCTGCACAGGCACAGCCGCTGCAAAAAACCTTCTCTGACTGGCAGATCACCTGTAACAATCTCAACAGCTGCGAAGTGCGCAGCATTCCCGGCAACAACGGCCTGGCGATGACGCTGGAGCGTGACGCCGGCAGCGATGCCCCGGCACAGTTGCGCATCGATTACGGCAACCGCTACAGCGGTCCGCTGCCTGGCGGTGCGCTTCGCGACAATCTGCTGCTTGACGGGCGGCGGCTGCGGCTCGATCTGAAACACTGGCAGGTGGAGCCTCATCACCTGCTGACCATGCACGCTATTTCGATTGATGAATTTCTGGCGCAGGTGATGGATGCCGGGACGCTGCAACTGCTGTATCGGGCGGATGCGGTGATCGGCATGCGCGGGCTGAAGGAGGCGCTGATGCTGATGGATGAAATCCAGGGGCGGGTGAACAGCAGTAGCGCTCTGATCCAGCGCGGCAACGATGCGCCCGGTCACGTACCGCCGGCACCGCCGATGCCGCAGATCAGTGCGCCACCGCGAATGCCGCAGGCTTTAACCCATGAAGAGTCGAGTGGGCTGATTGATTTTGGCACCTGGCGGGTAAACAGCGATAGCTGTTCGCTGGATCCGCTGCGCCGTGAAGTCAGTGTGTCACCGCTCAGCGATGATAAAGCGCTGCTGCTGGTCAGCTGTGAAATGGGGGCCTATAACGTCATCGACCTGGCGTTTGAGGTCACGCGGACGGCACCCTACGTGTCGAAAAGCATTACGTTGACGCTGCCATTCTCTCTGCCGGACCGCAGTGATAATAATCTGGAACTGGTGAATGCCGACTTTGACGCGGCGCGCGGTGAGCTGCTGACTTTCAGTAAGGATCGCGGACTGGGCGACTGCGGGGTGGCGACACGCTGGCAGTATAATGGCCGCGAGTTTGTGCTGGCGGAGTATGCCCAGGAGAAAACCTGTGACGCCTGGCACAGCAGCGATCAGTGGCCGGTTCTGTGGGAAAGCCAGCCCGTTGTACCGCAGGATCCGGGCATGGTGGCGATGCAGGCGCAGTAAACCTGCGGGCCCTGCGCTCAGGCATCGCAATAGGCCATCAGGAAGTAACACAGGAGATGGATGGCGGCAATCACCGCCAGGGTCAGCGCCACAAACCCCACGTCATAGTCGGTAAGAAAATCGCCCAGGCGTGAGGTCAGGCGCGTCGCCTTCTTCATGTTCATTAAAAGGTGTAGGTGATCGCCGCCGTAGCTGTGGCTTCGTTACGGCGGAAAACAATCGGACTGTCACCCGCATGATCACTGAGCCAGGTGTAGCCCGCCACCAGCGTGGTGCCCCACTGCGGCGTAAACTGATGTCCCCAGGTGATGCTGTTTTCCACCCCATAAAGTCCGCCCGGGGCCGAATAGCGGCGATAACCGCTGCGGGCGCTCTGCTGTCCACTGACCCCGTAAAATGTATTCATATAGCGGCTGTCACCGAATAATGCGGCAGACTGGAAGGCCAGCGTATCGCTGTCGTTTTGCAGAGGGATCAGCGTCACCGAGGTCTGATATTGCACACCCTGACTGTCGCTTAACGGCAGCGTTGCTTTACCCTCGACGGACAGCCAGGGCGCGATGGTCCAGCCGACCGCGACCGCCGTATTCAGGGCGGCGTCAATATTCCCCATGCCTTTCAGTTTGTCGGACCCGTCACGCCATGACGCGTTTTTCTCTGACCGTCCCAGGCTGTAGCCCAGCGTATGTTCAAGATAGAGTCCCGAGTCGGCCTGCAGGTCGTAGCCCAACCCCTTTTGTGAATCAAAAAACACCGCGCCGTCACGCGCCTGAATGACCGGGGCAAACTGCCACTGACGCTGGTCGGAGCCGCTGTAACGTGGTGCACTGGTCGCGCCAACCCCCACGGTCAGGCTTGTCGGATCGGCGGCGCGGGCACCGGCGATCAACGTGACGTTCATAACGGCAATACAGCTAATGCACAGGGTAAGTTTTCTGGTTATCATCGTCGCTCCTCAGCACCGAATCATTACGGCTCCCAAGCGGCCGCGCATCTGATACCGAATAATGAACAGGCAGTGTCAATTTCCTGCCAGGGTTTTATGAAGAAATAATCAAGGTGAGTAAATGCAGATGAAACGCGTACTGATTATTGAGGACGACGCGGATGCGGCTAATGTCCTGGAAGCTTATTTACGGCGGGAAAGCTTTAATGTGGCAATCGCCAGCGACGGTCTTGCCGGGCTGGAGATGGCGCAGAGCTGGAAGCCAGACCTGATCCTGCTGGATATTATGCTGCCGGTGATGAACGGCAGTGATGTCCTGGCCGCCGTACGGCGCAAGGGCGATATTCCGGTGATTATGGTTTCTGCCATGGGCGACACGCCAGACAAAATAGGCGCGCTGCGCTACGGCGCCGATGATTACGTTGTTAAACCGTACAACCCCGGTGAAGTGGTGGCCCGCGTGCATGCCGTGCTGCGCCGGGCCTCCGGGCGTCAAGGCCAGAAAGAGCTTCTCCGCTGGCAGGGGCTGGAAGTGGATACGGAGTCGCTGACGGCGGTCGTCAGGCACGACGGCGATAACGTCACCTGGCTGGAGCTTACGCCGACGGAACTCTCCCTGCTCACCACGCTGATGCAGTCCCAGACCTATCCTTTTTCCCGCCAGCAGCTGCTGGAGCGCTGCCTGCCGGAGAGCGAAGCGCTGGAGCGCGTGGTGGATACCCACGTATACAACCTGCGTAAAAAACTGGAAAACGCGGGCATTGCGGACGTGCTGCATAACGTCCGCGGCGTCGGCTACCGGTTCAGACAGCCATGAGTCAGCCAAAAGAACAGAGTCTGTGGCGCTGGATCTGCATGCGGATCCTTGCGCTGGTGATGGGATCGGTGGTGATGATCGGCTTCTGCATGTGGCTGCGCTTTGTGATCCAGAAATACTGGGTACTCAACCGTATGCCGCCCGCAGAGAGTCAGGAGCTGGCTATCCTGTTAAAAAATCCCGAACGCGACGTCTTACGCTTTCACCAACTGGCGGATGCCGGGTTTGGCATCAGCTATTCAGTGCCTGACATCACCTCTTCTGACTGGATAACGTTGTGGGTGTTAATCCTGATGGCGATGCCGGTAATCATTGTTCTCGGACTACGCGCCGCCAGGCCGCTTTCGGAACAGTTCAGCCGGCTGGCTACGGCGGCACGATCCGTGGCGCACGGCGAATTTGGTACCCGGGCCGATACGGTGGAAAACGCGCCTGCGGAGCTGGCGCAGTTCACGGAAGACTTTAATCTGATGTCCCGGCAGCTGGAACGTTACGATCGGGAACTGCGGGCTTCCCATGTTGCGATGGCTCACGAGCTGCGATCGCCGCTGACCGCCGCTATGGGGCGGCTGCAGGGCATGCTGGACGGCGTGTTTGCGCCCGATCTGACCCAGTTAAATATGGTGATGAAGCAGCTGCAACACCTGAACCGTCTCACGGATGAGCTGCATCTGCTGTCCCTTGCCGATGCGGGACAGCTTACGTTTACCCTCAACACCTTTGATCTGGTGGAACTGCTGAACGAGCGGGTAGCCTGGATCAGGCCTCAGGCCGTAGCGGCCGCAATGAGCATTAACGTCAGTGCACCGGCCCCCGCCGTTTTTCGCGGCGATCCGTTCAGAATGGGGCAGGTGTTTACTATCCTGCTGGAAAATGCGGTGCGCTATGCTGCCGAAGGCAAGGTGCTGGATATCGAGATAAAGCCCCATCTTAAAGGCTACCTGATCGCTTTCACCGATCGCGGGCCGGGTGTGGATGCCGCGTTTCTGCCGCTGATGTTTGAACGGTTCACCCGCGCCGAATCATCCCGCGCGCGCCACTCTGGCGGCAGCGGGCTTGGCCTGTCGATAGCCCGCGCTATCTGTGAAGCCAGCGGGGGGAAGCTGGTGGCCTCACAGCCCGAACACCGGGGGCTGACGATAAGCCTCTATCTGCCGTTTGCCATTCCTGAGGCGGGAATGAAAAATCAGCTGAATTGACATTTCCTTGACAGGACGTGCAGCAAATCTGGACAGTCGCACGATTGAATAGGGCTATCACCGCACAGGAATAGCCCTATGACCGATACCTTTACTGACTACGCCCGCCACATACTGCACCACCTCAACCTGCCTGGCCGGCTCTCTGTCCACTGTCTGTGGCTGTTCTCGTTTCCGCTGATTTTTCTTCTCGCTGCCTGCGGTGACAAGGGACAGCCGGCATCGCCGCACGTCCGTCCTGTTCGCTATGTGATTGCCCCGGCCTCGCTTTCCGGCAGCCTGCTGTCGCAGACCGGAGAGATCCGCGCAACGGATGAAACAACGCTGGCTTTTCGTCTGGATGGCCGCCTGATTTCGCGTGCCGTGGATGTCGGTGACCGGGTGAAAGCAGGGCAGTTACTGGCGGTGCAGGATAACAGCACAGGGCTGAACCAGCTTGGCAGTGCACGGGCTGATCTGGCCAGTGCGCAGGCGGCTGAACGGGTAGCGGCGCTGAATCTGCAACGGATGACCACGCTGACAAAAACCGGTGCCATTGCCCGCATGCAGCTCGATACGGCCCGGTCAGACTGGCAGGCGGCCCTGTCAAAAAGGCAGAGCAGCGAGGCTGCACTGAAAAATGCGCAGGACAGCCTGAGCTGGACCCGACTGACCGCACCGTCAGACGGCATTATTACTGCGGTCAGTGCCCAGCCCGGTCAGGTGGTCAGTGCCGGACAGGCGGTGTTCAGCCTGGCGGCAGGCGGTGGCCGCGACGCTGTGTTTGACCTCAGCGATCCGCAGGCGCTGACGCAAAGTAACCCCGCCGTGGTTCGCGTGTCGCTGCTGGCCGACCCGACCATTCAGGTTCAGGGGCACCTGCGTGACGTCAGCCCGCAGGCCGATCCCCAGACGCGTACCTGGCGGGTGCGCGTAACGCTGGATCATCCTCCGGAAAGCATGGCGCTGGGGGCCAGCGTCCTGGTGAACTGGCGGCGTGAGGGCACGCGCAGCATCCTGCTGCCGGCGTCGGCGCTGACCCGGGTGGGGGATCAACCGGCCGTATTCGTGGTCGATCGCGCCCAACAACGGGTGCGGCTGCGCCCGGTCACGCTGGGGGCCTTCACCGTGACGGACATTTCCGTCACCGGCGGCGTTCGCCCCGGAGAAGCGGTGGTGACGGCCGGTGTCAGCAAGCTGCGCGACGGTGAAAAAGTCACCCTGCTGGAGGACGGAGAATGAATCCGAAAAATGCCACGTCACGTTTTAATCTCTCCAACTGGGCGTTACAGCATCAGCAGCTGATTGTCTTCTTTATGCTGCTGGTCATGGCCGCCGGTGTCTTCAGTTATGTGAACCTGCCGCGCAATGAGGATCCGGCCTTTACCATCAAAACCGCCGTGGTGTCGGCCGCCTGGCCCGGTGCCGATGTGAACGATACCGTCAATCTGGTCACCGATACGCTGGAGAAAAAGCTGCAGGAGATCCCCTACCTCGACTTTGTCGAGAGTGAAACCCGTGCCGGACAGGCGGTGATTTTTGTCAATCTGCGTGACGACACGCCGCCAGCTTCCGTTCAGGATATCTGGTATCAGGTGCGCAAGAAGGTCGAAGATATTGCGCCCTCCCTGCCGCAGGGCGTACAGACGCCGCAGGTGAACGACGAGTTTGATGATACGTTTGGCACCATTTACGGTTTTACCGCCGAGGGCTTCACTCCGCGTGAGCTGCGTGACCGGGTGGAGGCTATCCGCCGCAGCCTGATGTCACTGCCGGATATGGGTAAAATTATCCTGACAGGCGTGCAGGAAGAGCAGATCGTCATTGCCTTTTCGCCGCGTAAAATGGCCGGGCTGGGGCTGGATCTCCAGCAGGTTACCGCCGCCATTGCCGCACAAAATGCGGTGGCACCCGCCGGAGAAATTCGCAGCGACCGGGAAAATATCGCCCTGCGCGTCACCGGAGCGCTGGGGTCAGCAGAGAGCCTGCAGGCGATCGTCCTGCACATCGGGGAGCGGTACATTCCTCTGAGTGATATTGCCACGGTAACCCGCCAGGCCGCAGAGCCGCCGGCGTCCGCATTTCGCGTTAACGGCCAGCCTGCCATTGGACTGGCGATCTCCATGGCCGCCAGCGGAAATATGATCCATTTTGGCGAGGCAGTCAGCCAGCGTATGGCGGCCATTCAGGCCGGGCTGCCGCACGGGATTGAAATGACCCGGGTGGCCGACCAGAGCAAGGTCGTTCAGCAGGCGGTCAGCGGCTTTACCCGCGTGCTGGCAGAAGCGGTGATTATCGTGATGGCGGTCTCTTTTATCTCGCTGGGGATGCGCGCCGGGCTGGTGGTCGCCACGGCGATCCCGCTGGTGCTGGCGATTACCTTTACCGGCATGATGCTGGCCGGGATCGGTTTGCAGCGTATTTCGCTGGGCGCGCTGATTATTGCGCTCGGGCTGCTGGTGGACGATGCGATGATCACCGTGGAAACGATGGTGTCGAGGCTCGAGGCGGGGGACAGCCGCTGGAAGGCTGCCAGCCATGCGTTTGAAACCACGGCTTTCCCGATGCTGACAGGGACGCTGGTGATGATCGCCGGGTTTATTCCGGTCGGGTTTGCCGCCTCCAGCGCCGGGGAATACTGTTTTTCACTGTTTGCCGTGGTGATGATCGCGCTGCTCTCTTCATGGGTGGTGGCGATCCTGTTTTCCCCGCTAACCGGCACCTGGCTGCTGCCCGCGACCCTCAGCGCCCATCAGCACGGGCCGGGAAGGATGGCGCGCGGCTATCACCGGCTGCTGGCGCTGGCGCTGCGCCACCGGCTGAAAACAGTATCGACGGCCCTGATCCTGCTGGTGCTGGCAGGGTGGGGGACCACGTTTATGCAGGGGGAGTTTTTCCCGGCCTCCGACCGTCCCGAACTGCTGGTCAGCCTGACGCTGCCCGGTAATGCTTCGCAGGCTGAAACCGAACGGCGGACAGAACACCTGGAGCAGGCGCTGCGCGGGAACCCGCATATTGACCATCTTTCCAGCTATATCGGCACCGGCGCGATCCGCTTCTATCTGCCGATGGATGTGCTGCTGGATAATGAAAATACGGCCCAGCTGGTGGTGGTGGCGAAGAGTCTTGAGGATCGCGAAGCGCTGCGCAAGCAGCTGGAAAAGATCCTCTCCGCCGGATTTGGTGATATCGCCACGCGCGTGTCGCCGCTGGAGCTTGGCCCACCGGTCGGCTGGCCGCTTAAATATCGCGTGAGCGGGCCGGATTATCATCGGGTGCAGGCGATCGCCCGACAGCTCGCCGGTATCCTGGGCGACAGTCCGGCCACCCGCGAAGTCAACCTCACCGCCGGGGAGCCGGAGCGCGTGGTTACGCTGCAGATTAACCAGACCGCCGCCCGCGCAGCCGGGCTCTCCTCGGAAAGTGTGGCCAGCGCGCTGCACACCCTGTGGTCGGGCAGCGTGGTGACAACGGTTCGTGACGGCAACCGGCTGGTGGACGTGGTGCTGCGGGCGAACGATACCGAACGCCAGGATCTGTCAACGCTCTCTGCCCTGCAACTCACCGCCAGCAGCGGGGTGAAGGTGCCGTTAAGCCAGGTGGCCACCCTCAGATGGGGGATTCAGGATCCCGTTATCTGGCGTCATCAGCGTCTGCCGTTTATCACCGTGCAGACCGACCTGGCGCCGGGGCGGCGTGCGGAAGCCGTCTCACAGCAGCTGGCTGCCGCCGTTGCTCAGGTGCGAAACGCCCTGCCGCCGGAGTACCGGATAGAAGAGGGCGGCGCGGTAGCCGAGTCGGATAAGGGGAACAGCTCGGTGTTTGCCGTGCTGCCGGTGACGCTGTTCTTTATGCTGATCCTGCTGATGGTTCAGCTACAGCGCTTCTCACGGATGCTGCTGGCGCTGCTGATGGCCCCCTTCGGCCTGATAGGTATCGTGCTGGCGATGCTCCCCACCGGCACGCCGATGGGCTTTGTTGCGCTGCTGGGGATGATTGCACTCGCCGGTATGATCATCCGTAATGCGGTGATTTTAATCAGCGAGGTGGACAGCAATCTGCAGCGGGGGATGGCCAAAGAGGATGCGATTACAGCCGCCGCACACCATCGTGCCCGTCCGATTATGCTGACCGCCTGCGCGGCCATCCTCGGCATGATCCCGATCGCGGAGCAGGTATTCTGGGGACCCATGGCTTATGCCATCATCGGCGGATTGCTGGTGGCGACGCTGGTGACGCTGACGGTGCTGCCCGCCTGTCTCAGCCTGGCGATCCGCGATGAAGCTGCGGCGAAGCCATAAAAAAACCGCCTTTCGGCGGTTCAG
The DNA here is from genome assembly GCF_019844095.1 of Erwinia persicina. NCBI lineage: Bacteria > Pseudomonadati > Pseudomonadota > Gammaproteobacteria > Enterobacterales > Erwiniaceae > Erwinia > Erwinia persicina. The sequence continues at coordinate 1,276,696 of NZ_CP082141.1, forward strand.
GGGGGAAAGACAACGGGCTGTCAGTGCGGTTTCAGCAGCGCCTCGGCATGGCTGACAATGTTTTCCACGGTGAAGCCAAACTCCGGGAACAGCTTCTCGGCCGGTGCCGATTCCCCAAAGCCGGTCATACCGACAATGGCACCGTTCAGGCCAACATACTTATACCAGTAGTCGGCAATCCCCGCTTCCACGGCCACGCGCGCCTGGACGCCGGATGGCAGCACGGATTCGCGGTAGGCGGCATCCTGGGCATCAAACAGATCGGTTGATGGCAGGGAGACGACCCGCACTTTGTGGCCGCTGGCGGTCAGCTTGTCGGCCGCGCCCAGGGTGATTTCCACTTCGGAGCCGGTGGCAATCAGGATCACTTCCGGGGTGCCGTCACTGTCTTTCAGTACGTAGCCGCCGCGTGAAATATTTGCCAGCTGCTCTTTCGTCCGCTCCGGCTGCGCCAGGTTTTGACGCGAGAGGATCAGCGCGGTCGGGCCATGATGACGCTCAACGGCATGTTTCCACGCCACGGCCGTTTCAACCTGATCGCACGGACGCCAGACGCTCATATTGGGCGTGACGCGCAGGCTGGCAATCTGTTCAACCGGCTGGTGCGTCGGGCCATCTTCCCCGAGACCGATGGAGTCATGGGTATAGACCATAATCTGACGCGCCTTCATCAGCGCGGCCATACGTACGGCGTTACGGGCATATTCCACAAACATCAGGAAGGTCGCCGTATAAGGAATAAAGCCACCGTGATGGGCCAGACCATTGGCAATCGCCGTCATCCCAAATTCGCGCACGCCGTAGTGAATATAGTTACCCGCCTGGTCCTCTTTGATCGACTTCGAGCCAGACCAGATGGTCAGGTTACTCGGGGCCAGGTCAGCAGAGCCGCCCAGGAACTCTTTCAGCAGCGGACCGTAAGCTTCCAGTGCATTCTGCGAGGCCTTACGGCTGGCGATTTTCTGCGGGTTAGCCTGCAGCTTCTCAATGTATTTCTGCGTTTCTGCCTGCCAGTTTTCAGGCATACCACCGGTCATACGGCGGGTATACTCGGCGGCCAGCTCCGGGTGTGCGGCCTGATAGGCGGCAAATTTCTCGTCCCAGGCTTTTTCCGCTTTGGCACCGGCTTCTTTCGCATCCCACTGGGCGTAAATCTCTTTCGGGATCTCAAACGGTGGGTAATTCCAGCCCAGCGCTTTACGCGTCAGTGCCACTTCTTCATCACCCAGCGCCGCGCCGTGGGCTTCTTCTTTCCCGGCTTTGTTCGGTGAGCCGAAGCCAATCACGGTTTTACAGATCAGCAGGGACGGCTTATCCGTCACGCTCTGCGCCTCTTTGATGGCGCTGGCAATCGCATCCGGGTTGTGACCGTCGATGTCGCGGATCACGTGCCAGTGGTAGGATTCAAAACGTTGAGCGGTGTCGTCGGTAAACCAGCCTTCCACTTCGCCATCAATCGAGATGCCGTTGTGATCGTAGAAGCCAATCAGTTTGCCCAGACCCAGCGTTCCCGCCAGTGAGCAGACTTCGTGGGAGATACCTTCCATCAGGCAGCCATCGCCCATAAATACATAGGTGTGGTGATCGACAATCTCATGGCCGGGGCGGTTAAACTGCGCGCCCAGCGTGCGTTCTGCAATGGCCAGTCCGACGGCGTTTGCCAGGCCCTGGCCCAGCGGCCCGGTGGTGGTTTCAACGCCCGGTGTGTAGCCCAGTTCCGGGTGACCAGGGGTTTTTGAATGGAGCTGGCGGAAGTTCTTCAGCTCGGACATCGGCAGATCGTAACCGGAGAGATGCAGCAGGCTGTAGAGCAGCATCGAAGCGTGGCCGTTAGACAGGATAAACCGGTCACGGTCGGCCCAGGCCGGGTTGTTCGGATTGTGATGCAGGAACTCGCGCCACAGGACTTCAGCGATATCGGCCATGCCCATCGGAGCACCGGGGTGGCCAGATTTGGCTTTTTGCACCGCGTCCATACTCAGCGCGCGGATGGCATTTGCCAGTTCTTTACGTGAAGACATTATTTCCTCCAGAATACGTGAGGGCGGATCGACGATCCGCCCGGGGAACAGGGTTGGAAAGCGGGGGAATTACAGGCGCGCGGCCAGCACATCTTCCAGATTCTGCTGGTCAACGGCGAACTGACGGATACCTTCGGCCAGTTTTTCAACGGCCATCGGATCCTGGTTGTGCTCCCAGCGGAATTCCGCTTCAGACAGCGGAGCCGGCTGGTGGAAGGCCTGAGTGGACGGGGTCAGTTTACGCTCAACCGGAGCGTTGCTGGCCTGCAGCTCTTCCAGCAGGTTAGGGGCAATCGTCAGACGGTCGCAGCCTGCCAGCGCCAGGATCTGCTCCGTTTTACGGAAGCTGGCACCCATGATGACCGTGTTGTAGCGGTGCTGTTTGTAGTATTCGTAAATGCTGCGGACCGATTTCACGCCCGGATCTTCATCAACCACGTACGGGTCAAGCGGTTTGCGGCTGTTGTACCAGTCGTAAATACGGCCCACGAACGGGGAGATCAGGAACACACCGGCTTCGGCGCAGGCACGGGCCTGAGCGAAGGAGAACAGCAGGGTGAGGTTACACTGGATACCGTTTTTCTCCAGTTCCTCAGCGGCTTTAATGCCCTCCCAGGTGGAGGCCAGCTTGATCAGAATGCGCGAACGGTCAATCCCGTGCTCTTCATACATTCTCACCAGCTTTTCTGCTTTGGTCACACACATCCCGCGATCGAAGGAGAGGCGCGCATCCACTTCGGTGGACACACGGCCCGGCACGCTTTTCAGGATTTCCAGCCCCAGGTTAATTGCCACTTTGTCACTGGCATTGATAATCTGGGTTTCTTTACTGCCGCCCTGTTTTTTGGCGTAGTCGATGGCATCGGTAATCAGATGTTTGTAAGAGTCGAGGCCAGAGGCTTTCAGGATCAGAGACGGGTTGGTTGTGGCATCTTCCGGGTGGTAATTACGGATGGATTCAATATCGCCACTATCAGCCACCACGGTGGTGAATTGTTTCAGTGCGTCTAACTGGTTCATCTAAAGCTCCTTGATAACAATCGGTGATGCAAATTTGACCGTGACGCGTGTGCTGCGGCTGGTTTAACAGGCAATACGCAACAACTCTACCGGACACGGCTGAGTATTCTTAGGCGAAACATTGCATCAGACCTGCGACGATGGGAATGCGTTTTCTCTGATTGTTGCGATGGGTTCGCCCAATGGGCCAGTCTACTGGCAAAAATATCACGACAGTAAAGTGTAGCACTTCATGGCGAACAGGGCGGTGAAGCGAGGTTTCCACCGCACGTCAGGATTACTTTTCGCCGACTTTGTGCTCGTAATAACTGATTTTCTCCACTTTTTCTGTTGACCCACCACCTTCAAATTCAGAGTTTAGCCAGCTGTTGACGATGCTGCGCGCCAGCTCTGGCCCAACAACGCGCGCCCCCAGCGTCATCACCTGTGCATTGTTACTTTTACGGGCACGCTCGGCAGAGTAGGTGTCATGGCACTGTGCCGCGCGGATACCCGGCACTTTATTCGCCACAATCGCCATGCCAATCCCGGTGCCGCAGATCAGGATCCCGCGCTGATGCCTGCCTTCACGAATCGCGTTCGCCACGTTCCAGGCGATATCGGGGTAGATGGGGCCTGTGGCCCCACCGTCATTACTGTAGTCGCTGACCTCAATATTCTTTTCCAGCAGCAGTTGCTTGATCAGGTTTTTTAATTCCAGGGCCGCATCATCGGCGCCAATCGCAATAGAGGACATAGGTTACTCCCGCTGAGATATCAGGGTTACCGGATCGCTTTCAGAGAAGAGGATCCCGGTAACGGTTCAGGATTACCCTACCTCATTTGTGTTCATATGTTCAATCATTGTTCTTTTGTTTTATTCTTTCGTATTATTTTTTCGAGCCTTTTTTCCTTATTCCCTGCGGTTTAGCGTGTTATTGGCCATAAAATGCAAATTTAAAGGTTTTGAGATGCGTCACAGTTTTGGTTTTCCCTGCTGGGAAATGAACATTAATACAGATAGTGTTCATTTGTTCACGCATTGATGCAATGCACAAGAAGACCCACTGAGGACTCAACCATGCGTCAAATCAGCCTTTTACCTACACCAGATCTGGTGTGTTATCGCCAGCGTCATTGTCTCTGTTCTGCTCTCCAGTTCGCCGGAGGTATCGTATGACTGCGCTGAACTCGCAGGCGATTGAAAAATCGGCCATCCGTAAGGTCTCACTGCGGCTGGTGCCCTTTGTGGCCCTGATGTTCTTTATCAACTTCCTTGACCGCACGGCGATCTCTTTTGCCGGGCCTAATGGTATGACACAGGATCTTGGACTGACTGCGGTGCAGTTCGGTCTGGCATCCGGGGTTTTCTTTATCGGTTATATCCTGCTGGAAGTACCAAGTAATCTGGCGCTACACCGCTTTGGCGCGCGGAAATGGCTGGCACGTATCATGGTCAGCTGGGGCATTGTTTCCCTGCTCTTTACGTGGGTGAGCAGTGTTGAGGGGCTGTACACCTTGCGAATGCTGCTGGGGATTGCCGAAGCGGGCTTCTTCCCGGGGGCTATTCTGTTTCTCAGCATGTGGGTACCGGCGAAGCACCGCAGTAAAGTGCTGTCGCTGTTCTATCTTGCCCAGCCGCTGACGGTGGTGCTGGGTGCACCACTGGCCGCAGCACTGATTGAGCAACACGGCCTGTTTGGTCTGTCCGGCTGGCGCGTGATGTTCCTCGGTGTTTCCCTTCCGGCGATTGTCATCGGCATTGTGGCCTGGTTCTATCTGGTGGACTCGCCGCGTGAGGCGAAGTGGCTCAATAAAGAGGAGAAAGCGTGGCTCACCAAGGCGCTGGAAAAAGAGCAGCGTGAAAAAGGCACAACGGCTCATGCCAGTCTGCGTAGCGTGATGACCAATGGCCGCGTCTGGCTGCTCTGTTTGATCTATTTCGGCTTTATCTATGGCCTGTATGCCCTGGCCTTCTTCCTGCCGACCATCATTGCCGGGTTCCAGCAGCAGTTTGGCACCTCGTTCAACGTGATTGAGAAGGGGTTAATCACCGGGGCACCGTATCTGGTAGCTGCCGTAGTGATGTTCTTCTGGTCGCGTGATGCAAGCCGCCGGGGTTGCAAAACCTGGCATATCGCACTGCCTGCCCTGACCGGGGCTGTCAGCGTACCGCTGGCCCTTTATATGGAATCACCGCTGGCGACCATGCTGGTGATATCAGTGACTGCCAGCTCAATCTTTGCCGCGCTGCCTAACTTCTGGACGCTGCCGACACAATTCCTCACCGGGGCTTCTGCCGCCGCCGCGATTGCGTTGATCAACACCCTGGGTAATGTCGCCGGTTTTTCGGCGGGTTACCTCACCGGAATGCTGCATGACGCCACCGGCGGCTACACCGTTTCAATGATGGTAGTGGGCGGCTTCATGCTGCTCTCTGCGCTACTGATGCTGTTACTTAACGCCAGACGTTCTGGATTTCAGTCCAGTCCTGTCCCACAGGAGCCATCCCAATGACTTATCTGTTTAATCAACCCTCAGCCTTTGCCAGTGAACTGATTGAGGGTTTCGTGGCGGCCAACGCCGATAAAGTGCGCCAGGTACCGGGGGGCGTTGTGCGCAGCACCCGAAGCCCTGCGGGATGTGTTGCGGTGGTGATTGGCGGCGGTTCTGGCCACTATCCGGCCTTTTCAGGTCTGGTCGGGCAGGGTATGGCGCACGGGGCGGCGATGGGAAACCTGTTTGCTTCCCCCTCGGCTCAACAAATCTACAATGTGGCCCGTGCGGCCGATAACGGCGGCGGCGTCCTGCTGGCTTTTGGTAATTATGCGGGAGATGTGCTGCATTTTGGCCAGGCCTGTGAACGGCTGAAAGCGGAAGGTATTGACTGCGAACTGCTGGCCGTGACAGATGATATTTCCAGCGCGGCGCTGTCGGAACGTGAAAAACGGCGTGGTGTGGCGGGCGATCTTGCGGTGTTCAAAGTCGCCGCTGCGGCGGCCGAGGCGGGTTATTCGCTGGCAGAGGTAGCCCGTCTGGCTCGTTATGCTAATCACCGTACCCGTTCACTGGGCGTGGCGTTCTCGGGCTGTACGCTGCCGGGAGCCACTCAACCGCTGTTCAGCGTGGCACACGGCACCATGGCCCTGGGGATGGGTATCCACGGCGAACCGGGTATCCGCGAATGTGATATCCCGGCAGCCGATTCGCTGGCAGAGCTGTTCGTCAGCAGCCTGATGAAAGAGTGCCCGGAAGAGATTAGCCAGCGCCAGGGGCAGCGCGTGGCACCGATCCTGAACGGACTGGGGTCGGTAAAATATGAAGAGCTGTTTGTTGTCTATCGCCGTGTGGCCCAGCTTCTGACTGCTGAAGGGCTGGTGGTCGTGGAGCCGGAGGTGGGCGAGTTTGTCACCAGTTTTAATATGGCGGGGGCCTCACTGACGCTGCTGTGGCTGGATGATGAGCTTGAAACACTGTGGCGCGCCCCGGCCAATGCCCCGGCGTTTCGTAAAGGCAGCGTACTGAAAGCAGAGCCGCTGGATGCCGCCGCTCAGAACCTACCGGAGGTGGATATTGTTCCGGTCGCCAGTGCGGCTTCCAGGCAGGCATCCCGCTGTGTGCTGTCCGTGATCACGGCTATCGCGGAAGTGATTGAAGAGCACGCCGCTGAACTGGGGCGCATCGATGCGGTCGCCGGCGACGGCGACCACGGTATTGGCATGGTGCGTGGATCGTTGGGGGCGCTGGAAAAAGCGCGCGAGATGCAGCAGCGGCAGGCCGGGGCGGGAACACTGCTCTGCCGTGCCGCCGATGCCTGGGCTGATCAGGCTGGCGGTACCTCTGGCGCACTGTGGGGCGTATTGCTGACAGCAATCGGTACAGCGCTGGGCGATGAGACATCACCCGATGCCCGGCGCGTGGCGCTGGGCGTCCGGCACGCTAAAGAGGGCATTATGCACTTTGGTAAAGCGAAGCCAGGGGACAAAACCATGGTCGATGTGCTGGTGCCGTTCAGCGACCGTCTGACGGAACGGGTCGCGGCGGGAGACACGCTAACCGATGCCTGGGCTGTAGCTTCACGGCAGGCCACACAAAGCGCCAGCGAGACCGCGCAACTGCTGCCGAAAATGGGCCGGGCACGTCCGTTGGCTGAGAAAAGCCTCGGGACACCGGATGCCGGGGCCGTCTCACTGGCGCTCATCGTCAATAAGGTACTGCGAGTGCTCGAGGCCTGTGCGCCGGCGAAGCCAGCACTTCAGGAGGCCAGCCAGTGAGCGCGCGTATCATCCTCGGTGTCAGCCTGAAAATGTATTTCGGCTATCAGCAAACGCTCACCTGGAGCCAGCAGGTGGCTGAAATTGCCCGTCAGCATCCGGCGATTGTCAGTGGTGACGTGGCGCTGTTTGTACTGCCCGCTTTCCCCGCGATCCCGGCGATAAAACAGATTTTTGCCAATACGGAGGTCAGCGTTGGGGCACAGGATCTCGCCTGGGAAGACGGGGGGGCCTGGACTGGCGAGGTCAGCGGTCCGATGCTGGCGGAAATTGGCTGTCGTTATGTAGAAGTGGGCCACGCAGAACGTCGCCGTCATTTTGCTGAAGATGAGGATCAGGTGGCAAAAAAACTGGCAGCTGCGCTGCGCAACGGTCTGACCCCGGTACTGTGTCTGGGTGAGGAGCAGCATCTCAGTAGTGAGCAGGCGATTGACTTTTGCCGCCAGCAGATAACGTCAGCACTCAGTCAGGCACGTCAACAGCAGCTGCGTGGGGAGGTGATTCTGGCCTGGGAACCGCAGTGGGCTATTGGTGCCCCATCACCGGCCCCGGATGCCTTTATTGGCGAGGTCTGCACGGGCTTACGTCAGCTCAGCGAACCTGGAGAGATCGGTTTTCGTGTGATTTACGGAGGTAGCGCCGGGCCGGGTTTATTGAACCGGCTGGGCCATCAGGTCAGTGGTTTATTCCTCGGGCGCTTTGCCCACCGGCCTGACGCCCTGGCGGAAATCATTGATGAGGCGGCCTCACTGGCCCGCAGCACACCACGACAGGAGGCATAAATGGCTATTGGTTTAAGTACCTACGCATTTTTCTGGCGTGCCTCTGAACGGGTAGCGGCCCCCATGACTCTGGCGCAGATGCTGGAAAAAACGGCCTCAATGGGCGTGACGTTGTTTCAGATTTGCGACTATCCGCAGATTGAAACCTGGAGCGATGCCGAACTGGATACCCTCCGCCAGCAGGCTGAGGCGCTCGGCATTGAGCTGGAACTCGGCACACGCGGTCTGCAAACCGTTCACTTACAGCGTTATTTGCACATCGCACAGGTGTTACAGGTATCGCTAATCCGCTCAATGTTTAACAGCGTCAGCCACCGTCCGACGCTGACTGAAGCCGCCGGGCTGATCGAGACTATTCTGCCGCAGTTTGAACGCCAGCAAGTGAGGCTGTGTCTGGAAACGTACGAACAGGTGAATAGCGTGCAGATGATGTCTGTGATTGATCGTTTTTCTTCTGGTTTCCTCGGTGTTTGCCTTGACCCGGCCAATTGCGTAGCGGCGCTGGAGCTCCCGCAACAGGTGATTGCCCATACCGCACATCGGGTGCTTAACCTGCATATCAAAGATTTTGCCTTTACCCGTCAGGAGGGCTGGGTGGGGTTTACGCTGACCGGCTGCCCGCTGGGAGAAGGGCTGCTTGACTACGACCTGCTCATGGCCCGGGTGCGCCCGGCCGAGCGCGGCATTAACCAGATCGTCGAACACTGGCTACCGTGGCAGCAGGATGCTGAAAGCACCTGCCAGCGCGAAGCTGAGTGGACGCAACAGAGCGTTGACTTTTTACGTCACAAACACCTTCAGGAGTCACTATGAGCACAGTATTAAGCACGATCACCGTGATTGGCGCAGGCGGAAAGATGGGCATGCGTATTTCAGCGAATTTGCAGCGCAGCCACTATCAGGTGTTTTACTGTGAGAGCGCACCGAAAGCGCAGGCGCAGGTCACGGAGCAGGGGCGTGAGCTTTCCAGCGCTGAATCCGTAGTGCCACACAGCGACGTTGTTATCCTTGCGGTACCGGACATTGTCTTAGGCAAAGTCTCTGAAGGCATTGTGCCGTTGATGAAAGCCGGGGCCACCCTGTTGACGCTGGATCCGGCGGCAGCCTATGCCAATCTGATTGCGCTGCGTGACGGTATTCATTACGCCGTGGCACACCCATGCCATCCTTCTGTGTTTCTCGACCGCTACACAAAAGAAGAGCATGCGGATGCGTTCGGCGGTGTTGCCGCTATTCAGCATGTGGCGGCCTCATTCGAGAGCGGCAGCGACGCGCAGAAAGCGGAGCTGAGTAAGGTGATCGGCGTGATGTACGGCCCGGTTGAGCAGGTTCACTGGGTTACCGTAAAACAGCTGGCCTACCTGGAGCCTACGCTGGTGGAAACCGTCGCCTGCATGGTCGGTTCCTTTATGAAAGAAGCGCTGGATGAGACGGTAAAACACTCGGGCGTACCGGAAGAGGCAGCCAAAGCGATGCTGTACGGGCATATCCAGATTGCTCTGGCCGTTGCATTCCGTGCCACTAACCCCTTCTCGGATGCCTGTATGATTGCGATGGAGTATGGCCGCGAGAAGATCATTAAGCCGGACTGGAAACAGATTTTCGATGAGAAAGAACTGGATCTCGTCATTGCGCGAATGCTCAAAATCGACGCGATCCGTCGTTAATCCTCTGTCGGATGGCATAAAATGGTATAAATTGTTGCCTGAGGCGCGATGGTATCCATCGCGCCCGTCACTGAAACCGATGAGAAGAGACGACTGCCCGGATGGAAAAAAACACGCTATCTCAGGACACTGAATTGCTGACGGAAATTGCCGTCGCATACTATCAGGACGAAATCACCCAGGAAGAGATTGCGCGTAAATTTGGTATCTCCCGTATCAAAGTGGGGCGCTTGTTAAAGCGGGCCAAAGAAGAGGGCATCGTTGAAATCAACGTGCGTTATCACCCGGTGTTCAGCACCCGGCTGGAACAACAGCTGCTTGAGCGCTTTCCCTTACAGCGGGCGCTGATTGCGCTTGACCATCATGACGATGATGAACAGCGGCGACAGGTGGCCGCGCTGGTGGCGATGCATCTGTCACAATCGCTGAAGGATAATGCGGTGGTGGCCGTGGGGCAGGGGCGTAACGTTGCGGCTGTCGCTGACCATCCTGGCAGTGTCCCCACGCGCAATTGCCATTTTATCAGCGGGATTGGCGGAACCCATCGTCCCGGGGATGCCATCAATGCCGATCATATCAGTCGCCGTCTGGCGAAGAAGTTTGGCGGTATCAGTGAAACGCTTTATGCCCCGGCCTACGTTGAGAACCGGGCGCTGAAAGAAGCCTTTATGCAAAACGGCACGATCAAAGAGACGCTCGACCGCGCACGCAAGGCCGACGTGGCGCTGGTGGGCATCGGCGATATGAATGAAAACAGCTACATGGTTAAGCTCGGCTGGTTCACCCCCCACGAAATTATCGATGCCAGTCTGAATCAGGGGGTGATTGGTGATGTGGCGGGTTATGACTTCTTTAATGCCCAGGGCCAGCATGTGGATACGGTCATGAACGACCGGGTCATTGGTCTGAGCATCGACGAGCTGCGCAAAATTCCCTGCGTGATAGCCATTGCGTCGGAGAACACCAAAGCCATGGCGCTGCTGGGCGCGTTGCGCACCGGGGCCATTGATATGATTGCCACCACGGCGCAGAACATCCGCACGCTGTTGAGTATGACCAAATAAAGATATGGTGGGCTGACCCTGAATGAAGGTCAGCCCCTGCATTCCAAGCGGGATATGCCTTTTTCCGGTCGTCCCGTGTCGATGAGCCCATCCCGTTTTCTTCCCCAAACTATGCACTCCCTCAAGTTTTTCACCCGTCCGGCCCTCCTATACTGAGCAGTTGTACCCCTACATAAAAAAGGATCCTGCTAATGGACGATCAGTTAAAACAGAGTGCGCTCGATTTTCATCAATTCCCGGTTCCCGGAAAAATTCAGGTTTCCCCTACCAAGCCCCTTGCCACCCAGCGCGATCTGGCGCTGGCCTATTCTCCCGGCGTCGCCGCGCCGTGTCTGGAGATCGCTGCCGATCCTTCGGCAGCTGATAAGTACACCGCCCGCGCCAATCTGGTCGCCGTCATCTCCAACGGGACGGCCGTGCTGGGGCTGGGAAACATCGGTGCGCTGGCCAGTAAACCGGTGATGGAAGGGAAAGGGGTGCTGTTCAAGAAATTTGCCGGTATCGACGTGTTTGATATTGAAGTGGATGAGCTGGATCCGGATAAACTGATCGAGGTGGTCGCGGCGCTGGAGCCGACCTTTGGCGGCATCAACCTGGAGGATATCAAAGCCCCCGAGTGTTTTTATATTGAGAAGAAGCTGCGCGAGCGGATGAATATCCCGGTGTTTCACGACGACCAGCACGGTACCGCGATCATCTGTACCGCCGCCGTGATGAACGGCCTGCGGGTGGTGAAAAAAAGTATTTCCGACGTGCGGCTGGTGGTCTCAGGGGCCGGGGCATCGGCAATCGCCTGCCTCAATCTGCTGGTGGCGCTGGGTATGCAGAAGCACAATATCGTGGTCTGCGACTCTAAAGGGGTGATTTACCAGGGGCGTGAAACGCCGATGGCAGAGACCAAGGCGGCCTATGCGGTGGCTGACAGCGGCAGGCGCACCCTGCTGGAAGTGATTGAAGGAGCGGATATTTTCCTGGGCTGCTCCGGGCCGAAGGTGATGACGCAGGAGATGGTGAAAAGCATGGCGCGCGACCCGCTGATCCTCGCGCTGGCCAACCCGGAGCCGGAAATCCTGCCGCCGCTGGCGAAAGAAGTCCGCCCAGATGCCATTATCTGCACCGGCCGTTCTGACTTCCCTAACCAGGTGAATAACGTGCTGTGCTTCCCGTTTATTTTCCGGGGGGCGCTGGACGTCGGGGCAACCGCCATCAATGAAGAGATGAAGCTGGCGGCGGTGCATGCTATCGCCGAGCTGGCGCTGGCAGAGCAGAGCGATGTGGTAGCCTCGGCCTATGACGATCAGGAGCTGTCGTTTGGCCCGGACTATCTGATCCCCAAACCATTCGACCCGCGTCTGATCGTGCAGATCGCGCCGGCGGTGGCGAAGGCAGCGATGGACTCCGGTGTGGCGCGGCGGCCCATTGCCGACTTTGATGCCTACCGCGAAAAGCTGATGGAGTTCGTTTACAAAACCAATCTGTTTATGAAGCCGGTGTTCTCGCAGGCGCGAAAAGATCCGAAGCGCGTGGTGCTGGCCGAAGGGGAGGAGGCGCGCGTCCTGCACGCCACCCAGGAACTGGTGACGCTGGGGCTGGCAAAACCGATCCTGATCGGCCGCCCGAGCGTTATCGAGATGCGCCTGCAGAAGCTGGGGCTGAAAATTGAGGCCGGTAAAGATTTTGACGTGGTGAATAACGAATCCGATCCCCGTTTTAAAGAATACTGGAACGAGTATTACCAGATCATGAAGCGGCGCGGCGTATCCCCCCAGCAGGCGCAGCGCGATGTGATTGGTAATCCGACCCTGATCGGGGCGATTATGGTTCACCGGGGGGAGGCGGATGCACTGATCTGCGGTACCGTCGGGGATTACCGCCAGCATTACGACATTGTTGAAAAGCTGTTTGGCTTCCGCCCGGATGTCAAAGTGGCCGGCGCGATGAACGCGCTGGAACTGCCGAGCGGCAATACCTTCATTGCCGATACCTACGTTAACGAAGATCCCACGCCGGAACAGCTGGCCGAACTGACGCTGATGGCCGCCGAAACGGTACGTCGTTTTGGTATCGAGCCGAAGGTCGCCTTACTTTCTCACTCCAGCTTTGGCGCATCAGATGCCCCGGCTGCACGCAAAATGCGCGATACGCTGGCGCTGGTCAAAGCACGGGCACCTGACCTGGAAATTGACGGAGAGATGCATGGCGATGCCGCGCTGGTTGAAAGCATCCGCCAGGATTTGATGCCGGACAGCCCGCTAAAAGGGTCGGCAAATATCCTGATTATGCCGAACGTGGAAGCCGCACGCATCAGCTACAACCTGCTGCGTGTCTCCTGCTCAGACGGGGTGACGGTCGGGCCGGTACTGATGGGGATGGCGAAGCCGGTACATGTGCTGACCCCCATCTCATCGGTCAGACGCATCGTCAATATGGTCGCGCTGGCAGTCGTAGAGGCACAGACGGCACCGCTGTAAGTCAAAACGCCGGGCAATCTGCCCGGCGTTGGTTTAAATCCACGCCTTAACTGGCAGGAAGTCGCGATAAAGTGCGGCTTCCGGGCTGCCTTCTTCCGGGTGATAGTCATATTCCCAGCGCACCAGCGGCGGCATCGACATCAGAATCGACTCGGTACGTCCACCGGTTTGCAGGCCGAACAGCGTGCCGCGATCCCATACCAGATTAAACTCGACGTAGCGGCCCCGACGATACAGCTGGAAGTCGCGCTCACGTTCACCCCAGGTGAGGGTTTTACGGCGCTCAACAATCGGCAGATAAGCGTCGGTAAAGCCGTTTCCTACCGCCTGCATAAAGCGGAAGCTCTGGTCAAAGTCAGGCGTATTCAGGTCGTCAAAGAACAGCCCGCCAATGCCACGCTGCTCGTTGCGATGTTTCAGGTGGAAATAGTCATCGCACCATTTTTTATAGCGCGGATAGACATCCTGGCCAAACGGCTGACAGAGATCGGCGGCAGTCTGATGCCAGTGAATGGCATCCTCTTCGAAGCCGTAATACGGCGTCATATCAAAGCCACCGCCGAACCACCACACCGGATCCGCACCCGGTTTTTCAGCAATAAAGAAACGCACGTTGGCGTGGCTGGTCGGAATGTACGGGTTCTCGGGGTGGATCACCAGCGACACGCCCAGCGCCTCAAAGCTGCGACCGGCCAGCTCGGGACGGTGCGCGGTGGCAGAGGCGGGCATGGCGTCGCCGTGGACATGGGAGAAGTTGACGCCCGCCTGCTCGAACACCCGGCCCTGGCGCAGCACGCGGCTGCGTCCGCCGCCGCCGCCCGGGCGCTCCCAGCTGTCTTCGGCAAACTGGGCTTCGCCATCGGCCTGCGCCAGCTTGCGACAGATGTCATCCTGAAGGTTGAGCAAAAACTGTTTTACCTGGGCGATATCCGGTGCGTTCATAAAAAAATCCTGTGACTAAAAGACGCGGGGATTATATACCCAAAAGAATTCGAGTGGCAGCCAGCGTATCAGCGGCCTGGCGTCTCCCGGTTTTACCCTGTTCATTCAGCCCATACGCCGGGTGGCATCGTACTCGTCAAAAAAGCTGACGATACCGTCGGCAATCGCCCCGGCAATCTTCTGACGAAAAGCCGTGGTGCCGAGCAGTTTTTCTTCGGCGGGGTTGGTAATGAAGGAGGTTTCCACCAGCACTGACGGGATCGAGGGGGATTTCAGCACCGCGAATGCGGCCTGTTCAGTATGCTGGCTGTGCAGATGATGAACCGGGCGAATCTGTCCCAGCACGTGTTTGCCGAGGATCAGACTGTTTTTAATAGTATCGGTCTGCACCAGGTCAAACAGCACCTGTTGCAGATAGTGATCCTTAGCCGCCGCCCTGACGCCGCCCACCTCATCGGCCGCATTTTCCCGCTGCGAAAGATAGCGGGCCATGGTGCTGCTGGCGCCACGATTGGACAGAGCAAAGACGGAGGCACCGTTGGCGGTCGGGCTGGTAAAGCCGTCAGCATGCACCGACATAAACAGATCGGCCCCGTGCTGATGGGCAATTTCCACGCGTTCACCCAGCGGAATAAAGTGGTCGCTTTCCCGCGTCAGGCGAACCTCAATACGGGGGTGTTCGCTGAGCAGGTGACGGATGTGCTGAGCAATCTCCAGAACCACATGTTTCTCTTCTGATCCCTCATGACCCACCGCGCCGGAATCAATGCCGCCGTGACCCGGATCAATCATCACGATGCGTTTACCGCTGGCGGGACGTGGCGGCGGCGGACTGGATTGCTTATGCGGGCGTATGCGCAGGGTCGCGTCCTCCTCTGCGGCCCGCGCCGGGCCACTGGTCAGCAGCGCAAGTGCCAGGCCGGAAAGCAATAGCTGGCGGCGGGTGGTCAGCGGCGTCAGGTGGGTTAATTTTTTCATGGCAGATCCTGGGGGCAAAAAGTGCTTATTGTTATATCGTAACAACGGGTCGGCGGCGAGGAGGGAACTATTGCAGGCTTTTTCCATGTATTTCAGGACAATAATCCCTCTTCCTGCGTTTTTTTTCTGCCAGGCGGGCGAACGGACTTGCACCCGCAGAAGAATGCGTGATAATCAGCAAATTATGCTTAACCACAGGGCAAACTCCATGGAAATCCGCGCATTCCGGCAAGATGATTTTGAAGAAGTAATGACGCTTTGGGAGCGTTGCGATTTGTTACGGCCATGGAACGATCCCGAAATGGATATCGAGCGCAAGCTGAACCACGATCCGGACCTTTTCATGGTCGCGGTGGTGGGCGGGGAAATCGTCGGCACGCTGATGGGCGGATACGACGGGCATCGCGGGTCGGCCTACTACCTGGGCGTGCATCCTGATTATCAGGGGCGTGGCTTTGCTAATGCACTGATTAATCGCCTGGAGAAAAAACTGATTGCCCGGGGCTGTCCGAAGATCAACGTGATGGTGCGGGAAGAGAACGATGCCGTCATCGGGTTCTACGAAAAGCTGGAGTATGAAACGCAGGACAGCCAGCTGTTAGGCAAGCGCCTGATTGAAGACCGCGAGTACTGAGTGACGACGTTGTCCTATTCCCCTGATGATTACGATGCGAAAGGCCAGCTGCGCCTGCCGCTAAGCTTTTGGGCCATCCTGCTGTTGCAGGCCCGCACCTGGGTGCTGTTTGTGATAGCCGGAGCATCGCGGCAGCAGGGTTCAGACCTGCTGGCACTGTTTTACCCGGATAACCACACGTTCTGGCTGGGGCTGGTTTTCGGGATCCCGGCGGCTGTCGGGTTGTTGCTGACTGGCTACCGGCAGCGCCTGCCGCGCCTGTGGCAGGCATGGCGCTGGGTACTGGTGCTGACGCTGGTGATCACCCTGATTGCGCAGCTGGTGATGCAGTGGCAGGAGGAGGACCCGACGACCGAACTGCTGCTGCTGGTGAGCTTTGCGGATGGTCTGGCGCTGATGGCGCTGCTTTTTTATCGCCGGCTGTCAGACTGCTTCGATCCGGCTAAAAATCATTAAATAAAACTTTTTTGCCTGCCGGCACTCCAAGCAGGTAAGCAAGGACCCTGTTCATCCACTGGAGTTGTCATGAAAACTATTCGCCCGGCGCTGTTGATCGCCACATTACTTCTGGCTGGCTGTGCCGGTTCCTCTTCTGAAGCGCCACGCAGCGACTCATCCTCCACCTGGTGGAACCCGATCTCCTGGTCCTGGTCCAGCCTGTCACCGACGCACTGGTTTGGCTCTTCGCTGACCCTCTCGGAACGTGGTCTGGGTGAGGTCAACAGCACTACCCTGATGCAGCACGACGTGCTGAACGATGCCCTGGGTAATAATTATCACCTGCGGCAGGGGATGCGCACCACTGACGGGACGATTGAGCACTTCTGGCAGGGCGTGGACAGTGAGAAGCAACAAAAAGTAGAGCTGACAGGGGACACCACCGTTAACCGTATCGACGTGACGGACAGCGATGTCACCACCGAAAACGGCGTCAGGCTCGGCACGAAATTCAGTGAGCTGTACAGTAAAGCCTTTGGCGCCTGTGAGAAAGGTCATGGTGCGGACAGTGACGGTGTGGAGTGTAAAGCCCCTGGCAGCCAGCACATCAGCTTTGTATTCAGCGGTGACTGGCACGGCCCACAGGGTCTGATGCCGTCTGATGACACGCTGAAAGCGTGGACGTTGAGCAAAATGATTTGGCGGCGCTAGCGCGCGGCATGTAAAGACCACAGAAAACATGCGTTTGAACACACTCCTGGCGGTGGGTTGAGGTATCCTGTTCTGAAAAATCGATCGGAACTTACCTGATTGCCAGGAGAATGCAGCATGTCCCCTTTCCAGAGCGGTATTTTATTAGAACACCGCCGTTTTGCTATCTATCTTGAAGCCATGGCCACAGGCGATCTTGCCGCTGTGCGCGACGGCAGCCATCGTTTTCTGCAACAGCTGGAAGCGCTGCAACAGCGCTATCCTGATGCCGGGCTGGGAGCTGTTTTAGCCTTTGGTCAGGCCCTGTGGAATGACCTCTGCCCGGGCCATTGCTGTGCTGAACTGAAAGACTTTCAGCCGCTGGGTAAAGGGATGGCACCGGCCACCCAGCGCGACCTGCTGATCCATATTCAGTCGCTACGCCATGACGTGAACTTCAGCCTGGCGCAGGCCGCCCTGGCGGCGTTTGGCGGTGCCATCCGCATTGTGGAAGAAACCCACGGCTTTCGCTGGACGGAAGATCGTGACCTGAGTGGTTTTGTCGATGGCACAGAAAACCCGCAGGGCGGGCAGCGCGAGACGGTGGCGATTATTGCCAGCGGCGACAATGCCGGAGGAAGTTATGTCTTCAGCCAGCGCTGGCAGCATAATCTGGTGATGTTTAACCGCCTTCCGGTGGCGAAGCAGGAGCAGATAATAGGCCGTACCAAAGAGAGTAATGAAGAGCTGGAAGGCGACGCGCGTCCGGCAACGTCGCATGTGGCGCGTGTCGATCTGAAAGAAGACGGCAGAGGGCTGAAAATTCTGCGCCAGAGCCTGCCCTATGGCACGGCCAGCGGCACCCACGGCCTGTTTTTTCTCGCCTACTGCGCCACGCTGCATAATATTGAACAGCAGTTGTTAAGTATGTTTGGCGAAACCGACGGTAAATTTGATGCCATGCTGCGGTTTACCAAACCGGTCAGCGGCAGTTATTTTTATGCCCCGTCACTGGCGCAGCTTGCCGCACTGTCATTCAGCACCGGGTCGACCTCTGCGTAGGCCGACCACCACGCAGCATCCCGGCAGGGGCGGGCCTTTTTCCTGCCCGCCCCGTGTGCAGGGGAAGCGCCAGCCGTGATGCAGACCTTTCTCCGACGGTTAAGCTTTTTATCCCGCCCGCTGCATATTCAATTCCACACCCTTATAGCGTTTTCTGCTTGCAAAGCACCAAACGGTATATAAAACCGTTACAGCTTTTACCCTGGTTATAAATAAACTGAACAGACTTCAGGCCGGTGAGCCGGTGATTCTCTCAGGGTGCATAATGACGTTACCAACGGTAAAAAAATTCGTATCAGCCTCCGCGCTGGCGTTACTGCTGAGTTCCGGCGCGCAGGCCACTGAGCTGTTAAACAGCTCGTATGACGTCTCGCGCGAGCTGTTTACCGCCCTGAACGCACCGTTTGAACAGCAGTGGGCGCAGCAACATCCCGGCGACACGCTGACCATTAAGCAGTCGCATGCCGGATCATCGAAACAGGCGCTGGCTATTCTGCAGGGGCTGAAAGCCGACGTGGTGACCTATAACCAGGTGACCGATGTCCAGGTATTGCATGATAAAGGCAAGCTGATCCCGGCCGACTGGCAGCAGCGCCTGCCAAATGCCAGTTCACCGTTCTACTCCACCATGGCGTTCCTGGTGCGCAAGGGTAACCCGAAGAACATCCATGACTGGAGCGATTTGGTACGTGACGATGTGAAACTGATTTTCCCGAATCCCAAAACCTCAGGCAATGCCCGCTATACCTATCTGGCAGCCTGGGGCGCCTTCGACCGCGCCGATGGTAAAGATAAGGCGAAAACGGAACAGCAGATGACGCAGTTTCTGAAAAACGTTGAAGTCTTTGATACCGGCGGGCGCGGGGCCACCACGACGTTTGTCGAGCGCGGCCTGGGCGATGTGCTGATCAGCTTTGAGTCGGAGGTGAATACCATCCGTCAGCAGTACGCCAAAGACGGCTATGAAGTGATCGTGCCAAAAACCAATATCCTGGCCGAGTTTCCGGTGGCCTGGGTGGATAAAAATGTCGCCAGTAACCACACCGAAGAGGCTGCTAAGGCCTATCTGAATTATCTCTATACTCCGGCTGCGCAGCAAATTATCACCCAGTTCTACTATCGGGTAAACAACCCGAAGATGATGGCACAGCAGAAAGATCGTTTTCCTCAGACGGAGCTGTTCCGCGTGGACGATGAGTTTGGCAGCTGGGATCAGGTGATGAAAACCCATTTCGTCAGCGGTGGCGAACTGGATAAGTTGTTAGCGGCGGGGCGGTAGTGATGTTTTCAGCAAGCAGTAAACGTGTTCTGCCCGGGTTTGGTATCAGCCTGGGCAGCAGCCTTTTCTTCACCTGTCTGATTCTGCTGCTGCCGATCAGCGCGCTGCTGATGCAGTTGTCGCAGATGACCCTGGCACAGTACTGGGAGGTGGTCACTAATCCACAGGTTATGGCCGCCTATGAGGTGACGCTGCTGGCGGCAGGGGTGGCTTCTGTCTTTAATGCGGTATTCGGGATGCTGATGGCCTGGATCCTGACGCGTTATCGCTTTCCGGGGCGTACGTTACTTGATGGCCTGATGGACCTGCCGTTTGCACTGCCGACGGCGGTAGCCGGCCTGACGCTGGCGGGTCTGTTCTCGGTGAACGGCTGGTACGGCGAATGGCTGGCCCAGTTTGGCATCAAAGTCTCCTATACCTGGCTGGGTATTGCCGTCGCGATGGCCTTTACCAGCATTCCTTTTGTGGTTCGCACCGTCCAGCCGGTACTGGAAGAGCTGGGGCCGGAATATGAAGAGGCGGCTGAAACCCTGGGGGCAACGCCGTGGCAGAGCTTCCGCCGCGTGATCCTGCCGGAAGTCGGCCCGGCGCTGCTGGCCGGAACGGCGCTGTCGTTTACCCGCAGCCTGGGCGAGTTTGGCGCGGTGATTTTTATTGCCGGGAATATTGCCTGGAAGACGGAAGTGACCTCGCTGATGATTTTCGTGCGCCTGCAGGAGTTTGACTATCCGGCGGCCAGTGCGATCGCCTCGGTGATCCTGGCCGCTTCCCTGCTGCTCCTGTTTGCGATAAATACCCTACAGAGCCGCTTTGGCCGTCGTATTGGAGGTCACTAATGGCTGATGTTACCGATTTGCGGGGCAGCGGGCGCGCCCGAGTTCAGTGGGGAAAATGGCTGCTGATTGGCCTTGGGATGCTGATCTCCCTGCTGCTGCTGGTGATCCCCCTGGTGGCGATTTTCACCGCAGCTCTCTCTGAAGGGTTGATGGCCACCTTCGCCAACCTGGGCGATTCAGATATGTTGCACTCCATCTGGCTGACCGTGCTGATCGCGCTGATTACGGTGCCGGTTAACCTGGTGTTTGGTACGCTGCTGGCCTGGCTGGTCACGCGCTTTACCTTTCCCGGGCGTCAGCTGCTGCTGACGCTGTTTGATATTCCTTTCGCCGTGTCGCCGGTGGTGGCGGGCCTGATGTACCTGCTGTTCTGGGGCGTCAACGGGTCTGCCGGGGGCTGGCTGGATGCGCACAATATCCAGCTGATGTTCTCGTGGCCGGGAATGGCGATGGTGACCATTTTCGTCACCTGTCCGTTTGTTGTGCGGGAACTGGTGCCGGTGATGTTAAGTCAGGGCAGCCACGAGGATGAAGCCGCCGTTCTGCTGGGGGCGTCGGGCTGGAAGATGTTCTGGCGCGTGACGTTACCCAATATCCGCTGGGCGCTGCTGTACGGCATCGTCCTGACTAATGCCCGCGCCATCGGTGAGTTTGGTGCCGTATCGGTGGTGTCCGGATCGATTCGCGGTGAAACCTATACGCTGCCGTTGCAGGTTGAACTGCTGCATCAGGATTACAACACCGTCGGGGCCTTTACCGCCGCTGCGTTGCTGACCCTGATGGCCATCGTCACGTTGTTTTTAAAGAGTGCAGTGCAGTGGCGGTTAGAGAGCCAGAGCAAGCGTCTGCAACAGGAGGGGAACCATGAGCATTGAAATCAGTCGTATCAATAAATCCTTCGGCAGGACCAAAGTCCTGAACGATATTTCTCTGGATATCCCTTCCGGACAAATGGTCGCGCTGCTGGGGCCATCCGGTTCCGGGAAAACCACGCTGCTGCGTATTATCGCCGGGCTGGAAAACCAGAACAGCGGACGCCTGAGCTTCCACGGTAAGGATGTGAGCCGGGTTCATGCCCGTGACCGTCAGGTGGGATTTGTTTTTCAGCACTATGCGCTGTTCCGCCATATGACCGTTTTCGACAATATTGCCTTTGGCCTGACGGTGCTGCCACGGCGCGAACGGCCCTCTTCCGCTGAGATTAAACAGAAGGTGACGCGCCTGCTGGAGATGGTACAGCTGGGCCATCTGGCGGGCCGTTTCCCGGCACAGCTTTCCGGTGGACAGAAGCAGCGTGTTGCCCTGGCGCGTGCGCTGGCGGTAGAACCGCAGATCCTGCTGCTGGATGAACCTTTTGGCGCGCTGGATGCTCAGGTGCGAAAAGAGCTGCGCCGCTGGCTGCGTCAGCTGCATGAAGAGCTGAAATTTACCAGCGTGTTTGTCACCCACGATCAGGAAGAGGCGATGGAAGTCGCTGATCGCGTCGTGGTGATGAGCCAGGGGAATATAGAACAGGTCGGTACCCCGGATGATGTCTGGCGCGATCCGGCCACCCGCTTTGTACTGGAGTTCCTGGGCGAGGTGAACCGCTTTGATGGGGAAGTGCATGGCTCCCAGTTCCACGTCGGTGCCCATCACTGGCCGCTGGGTTATGCCCCGGCGCATCAGGGCGCGGTGGAACTGTTCCTGCGGCCGTGGGAAATTGACGTCAGCCGTCAGAGCAGCCTTGAAACGCCGCTGCCTGCGCAGGTGCTGGAAGTCAGCCCGCGCGGTCACTACTGGCAGCTGGTGGTGGTGCCCGCCGACTGGAGCGGAGAGCCGGTGACGGTGGTGATGGACGGTGACCAGGTGGCACCCATCCGGGGCGAACGTCTGTTCCTGGGTCTGCAACATGCCCGCCTCTACAACGGGACAACGCCATTACGGCCTGTTGCCTTTGCGCAAAGTGCCTGATATTTTTCTCTGACAGTATTTTGCCAACAAGGGGTCGGGTTTTCCGGCCCTTTGCCATTTCATGCCGGGAACCACATCTTGACCACACTCGAAAATACCATCGGCAATACGCCGCTGATCAGGCTGCAGCGTCTGACGCCCGCCAACGGCAGCGAGATCTGGCTGAAGCTGGAAGGCAATAATCCGGCCGGCTCGGTGAAAGATCGCGCAGCGCTGTCGATGATCCAGCAGGCAGAGCTGCGCGGGGAAATTCACCCCGGCGACGTGTTGATCGAAGCGACCAGCGGTAACACGGGTATTGCGCTGGCGATGATCGCCGCCATGAAGGGTTATGTCTTAAAACTGCTGATGCCGGACAATATGAGCATTGAGCGGCAGGCTGCCATGCGTGCCTACGGGGCAGAGCTGATCCTGGTGAGCCGCGAGCAGGGAATGGAAGGGGCGCGCGACCTGGCGAAGGAGATGGCGGCACGGGGTGAGGGAAAAGTGCTGGATCAGTTCAATAACCCGGATAATCCGCTGGGGCATTATCTGACCACCGGACCGGAGATCTGGCAACAGACGGCAGGGCGCCTGACCCATTTCGTTTCCAGCATGGGTACCACGGGCACCATTACTGGCGTCGGGCACTACCTGAAAGAACAGGATCAGACGATAAAGATTGTCGGTCTGCAGCCTTCAGAAGGCAGCAGCATCCCCGGTATTCGTCGCTGGCCAGCGGCCTATCTGCCGGGTATTTTCCGTCCGGAGTTGGTGGATCAGGTGATGGATATGTCCCAGCAGGACGCAGAGCAGACTATGCGGCAGCTCGCACGGCGCGAAGGGATCTTCTGTGGCGTCAGCTCCGGTGGTGCCGTAGCAGGTGCGCTGCGCATCGCTGAAGCGCATCCCGGCAGCATTATTGTGGCCATCGTCTGCGATCGTGGCGATCGCTATCTCTCCACCGGCGTCTACTGATCCCCCTTATCTGTTTCAGCGGTGGAACCTTCTGCCGCTGACCCTCTCTAATCCGCCCTGACACTTTCCCCCGTCGTTGAGTAGACTGTAAGGATTGGGTAAAAGCGGCTGCGAAGTCGTCCGGAACAGGCGAAAATAGCGGCAATACCATTGAGAGATCCTGTATGAAAATTTTACTGGTCGATGACGACCTCGAACTGGGCACCATGCTCAGTGAGTACCTGATTGCCGAAGGCTTTGATGCTTCACTGGTGTTAACGGGGAAGGCGGGGGTAGAAGGGGCGCTCTCCGGCGGCTACAGCGCGATGATCCTTGATATTATGCTGCCCGACATGAGCGGCATCGATGTGCTGCGTCAGGTGCGCCAGCAGGGGCGCCTGCCGGTCATCATGCTGACGGCGAAGGGCGATAATATCGACCGGGTCATCGGACTGGAAATGGGGGCCGATGATTATATGCCTAAGCCCTGCTACCCGCGAGAGCTGGTGGCGCGGCTGCGTGCAGTGCTGCGACGCGTGGAAGAGCAACCGGTGGTGGCGGAGAATAATGCGGTCGTTAGCTGGGGGGCGCTGACGCTGAACCCGGCCACTCGCGTTAGTGAATGGCAGAAAACACCGTTTGACCTGACCGCTTCTGAGTTTAACCTGCTGGATCTGTTGCTGCGTTCGCCTGACCGCGTGGTGTCGAAAGATGAACTGTCGGAGAAAGGCCTCGGGCGGCCACGTGAAGCCTACGATCGCAGTGTCGACGTGCATATCAGTAATATTCGCCAGAAACTGGCGGCACTCACGCACGAGACCATCACTATCGAAACGGTACGCAGCATTGGTTACCGTATCCGATGAAAACCGGGTTTCGTGGGTTTCTTTTCTGGAAAATTCTGCTGGGTTTCTGGCTGACCTATATTGCGATTACCCAGCTGCTCTGGTTGGGTTTTAGCATGTATGGCAAACACCATGAGCCCCCTGAAAACAGGGCGACAAAACGCATTGTCAACCTGCAGATGACCTCGGCGGTATCGGTACTGCAGCGCGGCGGGCTGGAAGCACTGAACGATATGATGGTGGACTGGCCCCCCAGCGATCGGCGTTTTTTTTCCGTCAGGCAGGTGACCCGCCCGCCTCAGAAAGTGGAGCCTCGTGATGATTTAAATCGCGATCTCGCGCCCGGTGCGTTCCCAAAAGAAGTGACAGAATGGGTGACCGGTGCCGATGGCCGCCATTATCAGTTGCAATACGATGTGGCCGGTCTGCGTGCTGACAGCAGGATGGAGGGGCATCCGCGCAGTATTCTCAATATGCCGGAACCTCTCTTTATCGTCGGAGCGGTGTGCGGGCTACTCTTCAGCCTGTTCCTTGCCTGGAATCTGACGCGCCCGATGCGCCAGTTGCGTGCCGGTTTTGCCCGGGTATCTAAAGGGGATCTTTCTGTCCGGTTATTCCCTCAGTTGCGCCGCCGGCATGATGAGTTTTCCATGGTGGCGCGGGATTTCGATGCCATGGTAGAACGCCTCTCGGTGCTGGTGAAAGCGCGTGAAGAGCTGCTCCATGATGTGTCCCACGAGCTGCGGTCCCCGCTTGCACGCCTGCAGCTGGCGACGGGGCTGGCACGTCAGACGCCAGAGTCTGTTGGCGCCTCGCTTGACCGCATTGATGAGGAGGCGCGTCGCCTCGATAAGATGATCGGCGAATTACTCACCTTATCGCGGGCCGAGCATCAGGCTCTGCCGGATGAGCAGTATTTCGATCTGCTGGGACTGCTGAAGGCCGTTGTCAATGATGCGCGTTACGAAGCTCAGGTTCCCGGAGTGGAGATCGTGCTTAACGCCGATGAACAGCAGGATTACACTGTGAAGGGGGAGGCGAACCTGATCCGTTCTGCCGTGGAAAACGTTATACGCAACGCGCTGCGCTTTTCCGTTTTTGGTCAACAGGTCGTTATCAGCCTGCGTCAGGAGCAGGGCTGGCTGGTGATCGGCGTGCGTGATTTTGGTCCCGGGGTGGAAGCTGACAAGCTTTCCAGTATTTTTGATCCCTTTGTCCGCGTTAATTCGCCCCTGTCGGGTAAAGGCTATGGGCTGGGTTTGTCCATCGTGCGTAAAGTGGTGATTGCCCATCAGGGGGAGGTCAGTGCAGCTAATGCGCGCGATGGTGGGCTGGAACTCACCCTCCGTTTACCCCATTGGGTGGTGTAAATTCCAGCATTAGCGGTTGGGTAATTAATTGAGGTAAGAGATGAACGGTGTGTCCAGCGCCAGACAGCAGGAAATTCAGCGTATTGTCGATGCGCTGTCGACGGCGATTGCACAGCGCAGGCTGGCGCCCGGTACCCGCCTGGTGGAAGCGCAGATTGTGGAGGTGCTGTCGGCTAACCGTAACCACGTGCAGGCGGCCCTTCAGCGGCTGGCATTGCAGCACATTGTCACCATTTCCCCAAATCGCGGTGCCAAAGTGGCACAGCCTGAGGCGCGTGAGGCGCGCGAAGTGTTTATCGCCCGTCGGGCGTTAGAGCGCGCGATGCTGGCCGGCATCAGCGTTGAAAAGATGGCAAGCTATGAACAGGAGCTGGAGGCCCATCTTCAGGCAGAACGGGAGGCGATCGCGGGAAACGATCGCCGTGATATCATCCGGGTTCTCAGTCATTTCCACCTGCTGCTGGCCCGGATTAGCGACAACAGGGTGCTGAGTGAAATGCTCGATAATCTGATGGTGCGCAGCTCGCTGATAGTCGCCCTGTACCAGCGTAATGAAACGCCAGCATGCCAGTGTGATGAACACCTTGCCGTGGTCACCGCGCTGAGGGCCGGTGCGGTCGCCCGCGCGCAGGCGATTATGGATGAGCACTTGCATCACCTGGAACGTCAGCTGGCCCTCGAGGAGGGGCCACAGGCCCCCTTTACCCTGCTTGATGCGTTAACCCTGTAATTCCCTTATTCAGGCAAAAAAAAAGCCCCCTGACATCATCAGAGGGCTTTTTAACGAGGGTCGCTGTTACTTCTTGATGCGGATAACCGGGGTTTCACCCACGACAACATTACCCGTCAGCTTCACCAGCTCTTTGATCTCATCCATATTAGAGATCACCACTGGGGTCAGCGTTGATTTTGCTTTCTCTTCCAGCAGCGCCAGATCAAACTCGATGACCACGTCGCCTTTTTTGACTTTCTGACCTTCTTCAGCGATGCGCTTAAAGCCTTCGCCTTTCAGCTCAACCGTATCAATCCCGAAGTGGACAAACAGCTCAATGCCGTTGTCTGACTCAATGGAAAAAGCATGGTTGGTTTCGAAAATTTTGCCAATGGTACCATCGACCGGCGCAACCATTTTATTGCCGGTGGGTTTGATAGCGATACCGTCGCCAACAATTTTCTCTGCAAACACCACATCCGGCACGTCTTCGATATTGACGATTTCACCCGACAGGGGGGCTACGATCTCGATAGTGCCTGATGCGGAATCAGACTTATCGCCAAAAAGTTTTGAAAACAAACCCATGTTCTTCTCCTAAGCAGTAATTTTGGGCCAGCGTGTCTCTAACTCAGCAGAGTGTTTTTTCTTCAATGAACTTATTGACCAGGTTCATCAACTCGTCCGCTGTAGGTTGAGCAAGAGCCTGCTCTGCCAATGCCTTCGCATCTTCAAAATTCGTATTACGAATAATTTTTTTGATGCGTGGAATAGAAATGGCACTCATGCTGAATTCGTCCAGCCCCATTCCCAATAACAGTAGTGTAGCACGTTCGTCGCCTGCCAGCTCACCGCACATGCCAGTCCATTTACCTTCGGCATGAGAAGCATCAATAACCTGCTTGATCAGCGTCAGTACGGAAGGAGACATTGGGTTGTAGAGATGGGAGATCAGGTCATTACCACGGTCAACTGCCAGAGTATACTGCGTCAGGTCGTTTGTCCCAATACTGAAGAAATCAACTTCTTTCGCCAGGTGGTGAGCAATGACGGCTGAGGCCGGTGTTTCCACCATAATGCCCACTTCAATGCTTTCGTCGAAGGCTTTGCCTTCTTCGCGCAGCTGCGCTTTCAGCGTTTCCAGTTCGGCTTTCAGGAAGCGAACTTCCTCAACGGCGATAATCATTGGGAACATGATACGCAGTTTACCGAATGCAGAAGCACGCAGGATGGCACGCAGCTGGGCGTGGAGAATTTCAGGACGGTCCATGGCGATACGGATCGCACGCCAGCCAAGGAACGGGTTATCTTCTTTCGGCAGGTTCATGTACGGCAGGTCTTTGTCACCGCCGATGTCCATGGTGCGGACAATCACGGCCTGCGCACCGACGGCTTCAGCAACAGCTTTGTAAGCCTGGAACTGCTCGTCTTCCGTCGGCAGGGATTCACGATCCATAAACAGGAATTCAGTGCGGTACAGGCCGACACCTTCAGCGCCGTTACGTTCTGCACCGGCGACGTCGCGCACGGTACCGATGTTCGCGCACACTTCTACCTGATGGCCGTCGAGGGTGATTGCCGGCAGGTCTTTCAGTTTCGCCAGCTCGTTTTTCTCGCTGAGGTACTGATGGGCTACGGCTTTCAGCTCTTCGATTTTTTCAGCAGTCGGGTTAACGTACACCTGATTATTGACGCCATCGAGGATCAGGAAATCATCATTTTTGACCTGGCTGGTCACATCACCAGTACCGACGATAGCAGGCAGTTCGAGAGAGCGCGCCATGATCGAGGTGTGCGAAGTGCGGCCACCGATATCGGTGATAAAGCCCAGCACTTTGTTCAGGTTCAGCTGTGCCGTTTCTGACGGGGTCAGATCTTTCGCAATCAGCAGGACTTCTTCATTGATGGCGCTGAGATCAACAATATGCAGGCCAAGAATGTTTTGCAGCAGGCGTTTGCCGATATCACGTACGTCGGCAGCACGTTCTTTCAGATACTCGTCATCGAGTTCTTCCAGTGCCTTAGCCTGACCTTCAATCACAGAAAAGGCAGCAGCATCCGCAGTGGCATGCTCGTCTTTGATCAGGGCGATGATTTCCTGCTCCAGTTCTTCATCTTCCAGCAGCATAATATGCCCTTCGAAGATCGCTTCTTTCTCTTCACCGAAGGTTTCCCCGGCTTTGATTTTGATCGCTTCAAGCTGCACGGCAGCTTTTTTACGACCATCAAGAAAACGTTGAACTTCCTGATCGACCTGGTCGGCAGAAATCTTTTTCCGGTTGATGATTATCTCATCTTCTTTCAGCAGAAGCGCCTTGCCGAAAGCGATACCCGGTGATGCTAAAATGCCTGAAATCATAACCCTACCTTTTCTTTCTTTGAAAATCATCTGGGGCGGAGAACCGCGGATGACTGCATCGGTTAATCCACTCAGCGAGCCGGAAAGTGCATACCGTTTGTTTCGTCAGTTTTTGGCTACTTTACGAAAACAACATCGCGAACGTACTGTTCGCGATCAATATTGCTTACTTATGTCCGGAAACACGTCGCTGGACAAGCTGGAATGCGAGTGGATTACTCCAGCTCCGCCATCAGTTTAACCAGATGCTCAACGGCTTTCTGCTCATCTTCGCCTTCAGCTGACAGCGTGACGACGGTCCCCTGAGTCAGACCCAGAGTCTGCAACTTGAACAGGCTCTTCGCGCTGGCAGATTTACCGTTAGAGGTCACGGTGATTTCCGAAGCAAAAGCTTTGGCTTCTTTTACGAACTGAGCGGCTGGACGAGTGTGCAGGCCATTTGGTGCGGTAATGGTGACTTCTTGCTGGAACATTATGTTTCCCCAACTTAATTTGGTTTGGTGTTATTGATCTAAAGTCTAGCCTGGTGGCTGAACTTTAGCCTGTAGTGAGTCGCGCTGGCATGGTACAAAGACTGGCCAAAAAATGCGCTGGTAAGGTGGAGTGAAGATCGAGGATGAATGCGGAATTCCCTCTTTCTTTTCCACTACCCATTATGCCGCTATTTCTCTTTGTGCGCCAAACCAGTAAATCGATTCAGCTTGATCCAGTTCACGCGGCGATTAATTTTACGGATCGAAATAATTGGCAGCTTAAATACCAGACACCAGAGGGTAAAATCAATCGGTAGGGTGGTAAAAGTTTGAAGCAGCCCACAAAAAAGCACCCGCACGGGTGCTTTTTCAGACAATTTCGGCTTTCTGGCACTACTGTTGCAGTTCTTTTTCAGTGAACAGATCGGCAAACAGGGCGGTGGAGAGATAGCGTTCGCCGGAAGAGGGGAGGATCACGACGATATTTTTATTAGCGAAAGCCTCATCTTCCTGCAGTTTTAAGGCGGCAGCGACGGCAGCACCGGAAGAGATACCGGCCAGAATCCCTTCTTCTTCCATCAGGCGACGTGCGGTTAAAATGGCCTCTTCATTGGAGATAGCCACCACGCGGTCAACCAGGTTGAGATCGAGGTTGCCAGGGATAAAACCGGCACCAATACCCTGAATCTTATGCGGGCCGGGCTTAATTTCTTCACCGGCTATCGCCTGGGCAATCACCGGAGAGTCGGTCGGTTCGACCGCGACGGTAATCAGCGCTTTTTTACCTTGCGTATTTTTGATGTAGCGGCTGACGCCGGTCAGCGTTCCACCCGTACCCACACCAGCGATAAACACATCGACCTCACCATCGGTGTCTTCCCAGATTTCAGGGCCAGTGGTCTTTTCATGGATTTCCGGGTTAGCCGGGTTGCTGAACTGCTGCAGCAGAACAAACCGATCAGGATCGCCGGCCACAATCTCTTCTGCTTTGCTGATGGCGCCTTTCATGCCTTTGGCCCCTTCCGTCAGCACCAGGTTTGCGCCCAGCGCTTTCAGCAGCTTACGGCGCTCCACGCTCATGGTTTCGGGCATCGTCAGCGTCAGCTTATAACCGCGTGCGGCGGCGACATAGGCCAGCGCAATACCGGTGTTACCGCTGGTGGGTTCGACCAGCTCAATACCCGGCTTCAGGATCCCGCGTTTCTCTGCGTCCCAAATCATATTGGCACCGATACGGCATTTGACACTGAAGCTAGGGTTACGCGACTCCACTTTTGCCAGAATGCGTCCATTACCGATGCGGTTCAGTCGAACCAGCGGCGTATGACCGATTGTTAAAGAGTTGTCTTCATAGATCTTACTCATAGCCCGTCCTTAACTGTATGAAATATTGGCAACGCTTAGAGCATACCTTGTTCATTTAGCCAGTGAAGTGAAGAAATCGTATATAGATATGTTCTGCTGAAATAAGGCCTGACGAAATGGCATAAGCCAGAAATGACGGGGGCATCAATGCGAAATTCAGGATGCCGCTGCGGGATTTGAGAGGGAGCGGGTCGCCAGGCACGACCCGCTGTGCGTGTTCTATCGGTTCAGCGCCAGCTGCGGACGATATTTTTCTACCCACATCGCCGTCGCGCCGCAGACGGCAACGGGCATAATGACCAGATTCAGCAGCGGGATCATGGTGAACAGGCTGACCAGAGCACCGAACTGCATATGTTCCGTTTTGTTCTGTCGCAGTGCGGTACGCATGTCCCGGAAGCTGACTTTGTGATTATCAAAGGGGAAGTCACAGTACTGAATCGACAGCATCCACGCGCTGAACAGGAACCACAGCACCGGGGCCACCGTCTGACCAAATCCGGGCACAAAATAGAGTAGCAGCAGTACCAGCGCCCGCGGCAGATACCAGGCCAGCTTTTGCCACTCACGTTTCATGATACGCGGCAGGTCTTTTACCAGGCCGCTCCAGCCGTTATCGGGCAGCGGTTTGCCGGTCAGGCGACCTTCGAGTTGTTCAGAGAGCAGGCCACAAAAAGGGGCGGCTATCCAGTTAGCGATAGTGGAGAAAAAATAGCTGAAGACTAAAATAATCGACAGGACCGTTAGCGGCCAGATCAGATAGCCGAGCCACTGCAACCAGCCGGGGATCATCGCCATCATTTGCGGTATCCAGTGTCCCAGACGGTCAAACAGCCAGATAAAGGCACCGCCCATCAGAATGATGTTGACCAGCAGGGGGAGCAGCACAAAACGCCGGATGCCGGGAAGCATGATCAGCTTCCATCCCCGGGCAAAAAAGTGGACGCCATTGTGTGACGGGTCAGAATTGTGAAGTGACATGTACTGCTTTTCTCCATTAAACGGGCAGGCAGGGGGTATCATAACTCAGCTTTTTTTCCTTACCAGAGGGGGTTTGAGCGAAAAAACAGCAAAAAAGCGTCCTCATAGCGGGATATTTGTCAGAAAATACTGCACAGACTTGCACTTGTGTACCTGGGCAAATACAGTTAGAGGATAAAGTTTGCCGCGGTGGCAAGGTATTGGAACAACAGAGAATACAATGATGCAGGATTTGCGTCTGATATTAATCGTTGTTGGCGCGATCGCCATAATAGCGCTTCTCCTTCACGGCTTGTGGACCAGCCGTAAAGAGCGCTCATCTGTTTTTCGCGATCGCCCGCACAAGCGTTTAAAGCAGGACAGAGAAGAAGCGTTCGAAGACGAGGAAGAGGGCGTGGGTGAAGTGCGTGTCCAGCGCAGCCAGCCTGAGCCGTCGGAGCCTTCCCTGGGTGGATTTAATGCCGGGGATGAGCCACCGCGTCAGCCAAAACCTCGCCATCCCTCGGAACCGGTGCGTCATCAGCCTGTGGTCGATGAGCAACCTGAATCCGATCCGCTGTTTGGCGGTGAGTTTCAGCACGCCCCGGAACCGGATTACGAGGCACCTGAACCCGTACGCCATGCTGAACCCGTGCGCCAGGCACCGTCGGTTAGCAGACCGCCAGAGCCGCCTCAGCCTCAACCAGCGGCCGGGGCTGTCCAGCCTCCGTCAGATGAAGAGATCGCAGAGGCGAAGCAGGCAGAAGCCCGTCGTAAAGAGACCGTACTGGTTCTGCATGTCTCCGCCCATGCCGGCGGCAGCATCAGCGGTGAAGCACTTCTGCAGGGTGTACTGCAGGCCGGCTTCCAGTTTGGCGAAATGAATATATTCCACCGCCATCTGAACCCGGCGGGCAGTGGCCCGGTGCTGTTCAGCCTGGCGAATATGGTTAAACCGGGGTCGTTTAATCCGGACAACATGTCTGATTTCACCACTCCGGGCGTGTCGATCTTTATGATGGTGCCGTCCTACGGCGATGCGCATCAGAACTTTAAGCTGATGCTGCAGTCCGCCCAACGCATTGCCGATGATGTCGGCGGCGTGGTGCTGGATGATGAACGCCGCATGATGACACCACAGAAGCTGGAAACGTATAAAGCGCGTATCCGCGATGTGATTGACGCCAACGCGCAGTAAATATTACCTGAATCATAATCTTCCCAAACCCCCGACCTTCGGGGGTTTTTTATCTCTGATGGTGCCGCTATGGAATCCGTTAAACATCAAATCACAAACTTGGTAATCCTTTTACGTCATCACGACCATTGTTACCATGTCCTCGATGCACCTGAAGTGCCTGATTCAGAATACGATCGGCTTCGAAACGAACTACGTGAACTTGAAGAGGCTAATCCGCATTTAGTTCCTCCAGATTCGCCTTCAAAGCGCGTGGGTGCTGCGCCATTAAGTATTTTTGAATCAGTGCATCACGAAGTACCAATGCTATCGCTGGATAATGCCTTTAATGAAGAGAGCTACCTGGCATTTGACAAGCGTGTGAAAGACCGCCTGAAAAGCAGTGATGACATCACCTTCTGCTGTGAACTGAAATTGGATGGGTTGGCGGTCAGCCTGCTGTATGAAGACGGCCTTCTTGTTCGTGCAGCTACGCGAGGTGATGGCAGTACGGGTGAAAATATTACGGCTAACGTGCGCACTATTCGCGCTATTCCTTTACGCTTACTTGGTGAAAATATCCCAGAGCGGATGGAAGTGCGTGGCGAAGTATTTATGCCACAACCCGGGTTTGAAAAAATGAATGATGAGGCACGCCGCACCGGCAGTAAGGTATTTGCCAATCCGCGTAATGCGGCGGCCGGTTCACTGCGCCAGCTTGACCCGCGCATTACCGCCAGACGCCCTCTGACGTTCTTCTGCTATGGTCTGGGTCTGCTGGAGGGGGGCGAGATGCCGCGCAGCCATATGGGCCGCCTGCAGCAGTTTAAAGCCTGGGGGTTACCGGTCAGCGATCGTGTGCGCCTCTGCCACAATGCTGAAGAAGTGTTAGCTTTTTACCGGGAAGTGGAAGTGGCCCGCCCGACGCTCGGATTCGATATTGACGGCGTGGTGATTAAAGTCGACTCCCTGGATCTGCAGGAGCAGCTGGGCTTTGTCGCTCGTGCTCCTCGCTGGGCTATTGCCTTTAAGTTTCCTGCCCAGGAGCAGATGACCCTGGTGCGTGACGTGGAGTTTCAGGTCGGGCGTACCGGGGCGATCACGCCGGTGGCACGTCTGGAGCCGGTGCTGGTGGCCGGGGTGATAGTGAGCAACGCCACGCTGCACAATGCCGATGAAATTGAGCGACTGGGGTTAAAAATCGGTGACCGTGTGACGATCCGCCGTGCGGGCGATGTGATCCCGAAAGTCGTCAGCGTGGTGGAACACGCTGAAAATGCGCGGGACGTCGTGTTCCCGACCCACTGTCCGGTCTGTGGCTCGGACGTTGAGCGGGTGGAAGGTGAAGTCGTTGCCCGTTGCACCGGTGGGCTCATCTGCGGTGCCCAGCGCAAAGGCGCGCTGAAACACTTCGTTTCCCGTCGTGCGCTGGATATTGACGGCATGGGCGAAAAGATTATCGATCAGCTGGTCGAAAAAGAGTACGTCCTGAACCCGGCCGACCTGTTTGATCTGACCGCAGGCAAACTGACCGGGCTGGATCGTATGGGGCCAAAGTCTGCTCAGAACGTCGTGGATGCGCTGGCAAAAGCGAAGCACACCACGTTTGCCCGCTTCCTGTATGCCCTGGGCATCAGTGAAGTCGGGGAGGCCACGGCTGCAAACCTGGCCGCCCATTTCGGTACTCTTGAGGCGCTGATGGCCGCCGATCTCGACGCGCTCATCGCGGTGCCGGACGTCGGCAAAGTGGTTGCCAGCCACGTACGTAACTTCCTGGATGAAGAGAGCAACCGCGAGGTCATCCGGCTGCTGGTGGAAAAAGCCGGGATCACCTGGCCTGACGTGGTGGTGGTCAAAGCGGAAGAGATCGACAGCCCCTTTGCCGGTAAAACCGTCGTCCTGACCGGTTCTCTGACCGTGCTTTCGCGGGATGAAGCCAAAGATCGGCTGGTGGCGCTGGGGGCAAAAGTCAGCGGTAGCGTGTCAAAGAAAACCGATCTGGTGATCGCCGGAGAAGCCGCAGGCTCCAAGCTGGTTAAGGCGCAGGAGCTGGGCATTGAGGTGATCGACGAAGCGGAAATGATACGTTTACTGGGTGAATGAGATGGAAAAACAGCACCTGATCGAGATTGCCAACACCGTGATGCCCTTTGGTAAATACAAGGGGCGGGTGCTGATTGACCTGCCTGAAGAATATTTACTGTGGTTTGCCCGCAAAGACGAGTTTCCTCAGGGTCACCTGGGGGAACTGATGCAGATCGCGCTGGCGATCAAAATAGAGGGGCTGGAAGGGTTGGTGAAACCGTTGAAACGGGGCCATCAGGCCCCGTAAAAGAGGATTACTTCTGCGATTCCATCACGGCGGGTTTGTGCTCGTCTGCCTTTTTCTGCGCAGCCAGTTTCTCACCGGCCTTTTTATAACGCTGCGCCAGCATGGAACAGACCATCAGCTGGATCTGATGGAAGATCATCAGCGGCAGCACAATGATCCCCACGGCGGCTGACGGGAACAGAATATTGGCCATCGGCACGCCGTTTGCCAGACTCTTTTTCGACCCGCAGAAGAGAATGGTAATCTCATCCTCACGGTTAAAGCGAAACAGCCGCGCAGCGGCCAGATTAATGGCCAGTACCACAAACAGCAGCCCCAGACTCCCCACGCCAATCCACACCAGCGTCATCACGCCCACACGGTGCCAGATACCGTTCACCACCGCCTCGCTGAAGGCCGAGTAGACCACCAGCAGAATAGACGTCTGGTCGGTTTTACCAATCAACCCGCGGTTTCTTTCCACCCAGCCGGCAATCCAGCGGCGTGACAGATTACCGAGTAAAAACGGTACCAGCAGCTGCAGCATAATTTTACCCATCTGCTCCAGGCTTCCACCGACGGCGTCAGTGTGGACATTCATTAACAGTCCAACCAGCAGCGGCGAGATAAAGACGCCAAGCAGGCTGGAGGCAGAGGCGCTGCACACGGCTGCCGCGACGTTACCGCCCGCCAGCGAGGTCAGCGCAATTGACGACTGCACGGTGGCGGGCAGAATGGTCAGGTACATAAAGCCGGTATAAATCTCAACACTGAGGTTTAACGGATGCCACCAGACCAGCAGCATCCCCAGGGCAGGGAACAGGACGAAAGTACTGAACATCACCCACAGATGCAGACGCCAGTGTCCGCCGCCGGCAATGATTTTTTCCCGCGACAGCTTGGCCCCGTGCATAAAGAACAGCAGGGCGATGGCGATGGTGGTCATCCATTCAAAGAAATCAACAAAGTAGCCGCGGGCGGGCAGGAAGGAGGCCAGCAGCACGGTGATAATCAGCTTCAACATCAGTGGATCAATACGAAATATGCCCATTGTTAATGCCCGGTTAAAAAATGATGCGGCTATTGTGCTCTGCCGGGGTTTAGAAATAAAATTAATTTATTGAATTCATATATGAGTAGAATCGATGAATTATACGTTGCGTCAGCTGCGGGTGTTTGTGGCGGTGGCCCAGCAGAGAAGTTTCAGCCAGGCCGGACAGCTGATCGGGCTCAGCCAGTCGGCGGTCAGTCACAGCATTAAAGAGCTGGAAACGGAGATGGGGATAAGGCTGCTGGATCGCACCACGCGTGAGGTGCTGCTGACCGAGGCGGGGGAACAGCTTGCCAGCCGCCTTGAGCGATTACTGGAGGAGCTGAACACCACGCTGCTGGATGTGCGCAGTTACGGCCATCATCGCAGCGGTACGGTGCGCGTGGCTGCCAGTCAGACCCCTTCTGCCCACCTGATGCCGCAGTGTCTGGCAGCTGGGCAGCAGCACTACCCGGAGATCAAAGTGTTGCTGCGCGACCGCCCGCAGCAGTGGGTGCTGCAAAGTATCCGCAATGCAGAGGTGGATTTTGGCATTGTCGTCGGGCCGCTACAGGCAGACGATCTGGAGTGTGAGGCTATCCTGGATGAACCCTTTTTGCTGCTGTGTCGTCAGGATGATCCCCTGGCGCAGCCGCCGACGGTTTACTGGCACATGCTTAACCACCGCACGCTGGTGCTGCAGGATTATGCCTCAGGCAGTCGGGTACTGATTGATGAGGCGCTGCGCGGCCAGCAAGTACAGGCAGAGATAGCACAGGAGATTGGCCATCCGGCAACCTTGTTTCCCATGGTGGAGGCGGGGATCGGTATCAGTATTTTACCGGCGCTGGCGCTGCCATTACCCCAGGGGCGACCGTTGCTGGTGCGTCGCATTGTACCGGAGATCAACCGCAGCATTATGCTGGTCAGGCGTAAAAACCGCTCGCTGACGCCAGCGGCAGAAGCTATATGGCAGGAAGTGCGCCAGCAGGCGGAGCTGCTGACGCAGCAACGTGCCAGCGCATCGCCTTTTTAGATATAGACGTTCAGCTTATTATTTTCGGTCGGACGGTTAACCCCGTCGGCCAGTTTACTGCTGCCAGTGTCCGCTGCCTTACTGGCTTCCTGCATTTCGGCGGCTTTTTCTGCCTGCTGCTGCTGGATTTGCGCTAACTGCGCTTCCAGCATCATGATCTGATTTTCGATCATCTGCTGCTGTTTTGCTTTCTGGTCTTCATCCATGGTCGTATCACCGGCCATGCTTTTCAGCTGTTCCTGCAGTCTGGCAATCTGTTTGCTGATGCTGGCGGTTTGTGAACCTGTATCGCCGCCCCCTGAGCCGCCCGATACACTGCTGCTGGTATTGATGGTTGTCATTACTGTCTCCTTTGTATTTAACCACTACGGGTTATCGGAAGGTATTGCCGGAGACTTGAGGCCGATAAGCGTAAAACGCGTGATAAAAAAGTGAAAAGGAAGCTTTCCAGAGAAGGTGAGTTAGCTCTTTTACATTAATTTTCTTACGTAGGTTGCTGTAATATAACGGGTGCTTTTAACTCAAGGAGAGAACAATGAAGCGATTTACAGGACGTATTGCTCTTATCACCGGCGCGGGTTCCGGTATTGGCCAGGCAACGGTATTACGATTTTTAAGTGAAGGGGCAACCGTCATTGCCGCTGATATTATGCCAGAAGGGCTGGCCACTACGCGTAAGATGGCTGAACACGCAGGGTATGATGAGCGGTTAACCACACGCGAAGTGGATATTTCCAGCGAGTCTTCCGTGCGGCAACAGGTTGCGGAGGCCATCGAACAGGCCGGACGACTGGATGTATTAGTCAATGCAGCGGGCATTTTGCGCTCCAGCCATACTCACCTGACCAGCCTGGAGTTTTGGAACCGCATGCTGGCTGTGAACCTGACCGGCACTTTCCTGGTGACGCGTGAGGCATTACCCGCGTTGCTGAAAACCGGTAATGGCGTGGTGGTCAACTTCAGTTCAACCTCAGCCAGCTTTGCTCATCCCTATATGGCGGCTTATGCGGCGACGAAGGGAGGTATTCAGTCATTCACTCATTCGATTGCTTCCGAATATGCCCGGCAGGGATTACGTGCGGTAGCCGTCGCACCGGGCAGTATTGCCTCCGGAATGACAAACGATCCCGGTCTGCCCGCAGATGCGGATATGTCGCTGTTCAGTAAGATGTCGCCGGCGCTGGGGCAGGGGTTTGCGTCACCGGATTCCGTTGCGGGGGTGATCGCCATGTTTGCCTCAGACGACGGCAAGTTTATTACCGGCACCGAACTGCGCATTGATGGCGGCACGCATATGTAATGGCGTTTTCGCCCGTTCGTGCTGAGGAACGTTGCAGGAGGTGACTGCTTTTCACTCACTCCTCAGCACAAATCTCACACAGCAAAAAGGCGCCTTTAGGGCGCCTTTCTACATTGGTGGGTCGTGCAGGATGACTCGGCGTTGCCTCGCCCTCCGGGTCGTTGCCTTCAGCAACGCTGTCTCACTGCGCTCGACATGAACCTGCTGCAGGTTCGAACCCCGCCCGGGTGACAGATAGCAAAAAGGCGCCTTTAGGGCGCCTTTCTACATTGGTGGGTCGTGCAGGATTCGAACCTGCGACCAATTGATTAAAAGTCAACTGCTCTACCAACTGAGCTAACGACCCGATATGGTGGGTGATGACGGGCTCGAACCGCCGACCCCCTCCGTGTAAAGGAGATGCTCTACCAACTGAGCTAATCACCCATATCGTACTGCTGCCAGACAATCTACCGAGATATGGTGGGTGATGACGGGCTCGAACCGCCGACCCCCTCCGTGTAAAGGAGATGCTCTACCAACTGAGCTAATCACCCACATCTCAAATCTCTGGGTACTGCATTTCGCGGGCATCATTCACATAATGAATGGTGGGTGATGACGGGCTCGAACCGCCGACCCCCTCCGTGTAAAGGAGATGCTCTACCAACTGAGCTAATCACCCCCGCTGTGTGGAGTCGCATTATAGGGAAGCGCGGAAATGAGTCAACGCTTTTTCCGCGTAAAATGTGTGTTCGTCGTAAAAATAGTCAGGATGTTCCCATTTCAGGCAAAAACAGAGGCTTGCTATCGGAAAGTCTCTGCTCTGTCATGCTGCAAACAGGGATTGGCGTTGAGGATTCGCCCGCAGGTGATAGAATGTTTCCCCTAAAAGTTTGTTCCGATCAGGCCCCAGCCACCGCGTAATAAGGCATTCATTAATGAAAATCAAAACCCGCTTCGCTCCTAGCCCAACTGGATACCTCCATGTGGGCGGCGCTCGTACCGCACTTTACTCCTGGCTTTTTGCCCGCAATCAGGGCGGAGAGTTTGTGCTGCGTATCGAAGACACCGACCTGGAGCGTTCAACCCAGCAGGCGATCGATGCCATTATGGATGGCATGAACTGGCTGAATCTCGACTGGGATGAGGGCCCGTACTACCAGACTAAGCGTTTTGACCGCTACAATGCCGTTATCGACCAGATGCTGGAAGCGGGCAGTGCGTATAAGTGCTACTGCTCTAAAGAGCGTCTGGAAACACTGCGTGAACACCAGATGGCCAACAACGAGAAGCCACGTTATGACGGCCGCTGCCGCGACAGCCACGAGCATCATGCTGATGATGAGCCGTGCGTAGTGCGTTTCCGTAACCCGCAGGAAGGGTCGGTTATCTTTGACGATCAGATCCGTGGCCCGATTGAGTTCAGTAACCAGGAACTGGATGATCTGATTATTCGTCGTACTGACGGTGCGCCAACGTACAATTTCTGCGTGGTGATCGACGACTGGGACATGGAAATCACCCACGTTATCCGCGGTGAAGACCATATCAACAATACCCCACGCCAGATTAACATCCTGAAAGCCATTGGTGCCCAGGTGCCGGTTTACGCGCACGTTTCCATGATTCTGGGCGATGATGGTAAAAAGCTGTCTAAACGCCACGGTGCCGTGGGCGTGATGCAGTACCGTGACGATGGCTACCTGCCGGAAGCGCTGCTGAACTATCTGGTACGCCTGGGCTGGTCACACGGCGATCAGGAAATTTTCACCATTGATGAGATGAAAAAGCTGTTCGATCTGGATGCGGTCAGCAAATCTGCCAGCGCGTTCAACACGGAAAAGCTGCAGTGGCTGAACCATCATTATATTAACAGCCTGGCGCCAGAATACGTGGCGACCCATCTGCAATGGCATATTGAGCAGGAAAACATCGACACCCGTACCGGCCCTGAGCTGGCACAGCTGGTGAAACTGCTGGGTGAACGCTGTAAGACCCTGAAGGAGATGGCGGCATCATGCCGTTATTTCTACGAAGAATTTGATGAGTTTGATGCCGATGCGGCGAAAAAACATCTGCGTCCGGTGGCCCGACAGCCGCTGGAAGTGGTGCGGGATAAACTGGCTGCGATCACCGACTGGACGGCAGAAAACGTCCATCACGCGATTCAGGCGACGGCAGATGAGCTGGAAGTTGGTATGGGCAAGGTTGGCATGCCGCTGCGTGTGGCCGTGACCGGTGCCGGGCAGTCTCCGGCGCTGGATGTGACCGTGCACGCCATCGGACGCTCTCGCAGCGTGGCGCGTATTGAGAAAGCACTGGCGTTTATTGCCACGCGAGAAGTCTGATACGGCATAAAATAAAAAACCCGGCCAGCTGGCCGGGTTTTTTTTCAATTGCTGATACCCAGTCGTTGCAAAATTCCCTGTATTCCCTCGCGAAGCAACATGGCTGCGAGCTTATCCTGTTCATCATTACTCAATTGTTGTAATGAGGTAATTAACAGAGCAGGAAGTGAGTTTTGATTCACACGATATTGGGCATGGGGTTCTGCAGCATGACGAGTGGATTTAAGGAAGACTTTGACGCGTTCATCAATATGAATCATGCGTGCCTTTCCACCCTGAACTCCGGGCTTCGGTGCCGTCGTCCAGTTCTCTTTTTTCACCCACTTGTTAATCGTCTGTCTGCTAAAACCCGTTTGCTGTGCCAGTTCTTCCGGCGTTAACCAATCCTTTTTCACGTTCTCGTCCCTTTTCTGCCGAATAAAGTCGTAAGCATATTACAACAATTCATCACGTGAACAACTAACACAAATTACTAACCTTGACAGATTAATTCGCAAAATCTGGCGTCGGTTCAAAAAAATATCCCTGACAACTGTCGGTAAGCGTGACGTTAGCGTGAAGCCGGGCTTTCTGACAGGGGGGCGCGGAAGGCGACAAAATAGGCCAGACCAACGAAAATCGCGCCGCCCACGGCATTACCAAGAAACACCGCCACAAAGTTTGGCAGATATTCACTCCAGCTCAGGTAGCCGGCAAAAATGGCGGCTGGAACGATAAACATATTGGCGACCACGTGCTGGAAGCCAATGGCAACGAAAGCCATGATGGGGAACCACATGCCGAAAATTTTGCCAACCACATCTTTACTGGCGAACGCCATCCAGGTCGCCAGACAGACCAGCCAGTTGCAGCCAATACCAGAAATAAAGGCATGAAGGAAATCCGCATTCACTTTTGCGCTGGCAATGGCGACGGTCTTCTTCAGATAGTCACCTTCGGTCATTCCTAACATATGACCAAAGAACCACGCGATGGTGATGCTGCCAATAAAGTTCGCCAGGGTCACCCAGAACCAGTTACGTATTACGCTGAGTGCGCTGATTTGGCGAGCAAACCATGCCACCGGGAGCAGCATCATATTACCAGTCAGTAATTCCCCCCCGGCGAGCACAGTAAGGATAATCCCTACCGGGAATACCGCAGCGCCCAGCAGGATGCCAAATGATCCCCAGTCTGCCGGCAGCTGGTTAACCACGTGAATATAGAGAAGAAAGCCAAATGCGATAAATGCACCGGCCAGAAAACCAAGAATAAGCAGAGAAGATACCGGTGTACGGCTTTTGATCACGCCTGCCTGAACCGCGACAGCTGAGATCTCTTTTGGTGTGTGCAAAGACATATTCGCTCTGGTGAAATAAATAACGGGAAAGGGCGCCAGATTCCGCTGTCCGCTAAAAAAGGCTTCCATCCAGCGCAGAGCAGGGCGTGGCATCAAAATCGGGCGCAGTTTTGCATGCTCGATTAACAAAAACAAGTAGCTTTTAACCTTGTTATTAACGCGTCATTAACAGAACGGCATCGCGGAAACGGCAGTGGCGGAAAGGGGGGTGAAAAACAGGGAGTTAACGCTTTTAGCCCTGCATTGACGGCTTTTTCAGCGATCGATCTCAGATTGTTATTTTAGCGTTGACACCACCTCCACCGTTTCATATCATCCCCGCCGTCAACACGACACAGTTTTCCGGTTTGGGGGTATAGCTCAGCTGGGAGAGCGCTTGCATGGCATGCAAGAGGTCAGCGGTTCGATCCCGCTTATCTCCACCAACTCTTTACCAGAAGACAAGGTGGCACCGGGAAACTGAGAATTAAGATGTGGGGGTATAGCTCAGCTGGGAGAGCGCTTGCATGGCATGCAAGAGGTCAGCGGTTCGATCCCGCTTATCTCCACCAAATTCTGAAAACGCTTTTTTCTTCCTCATAATCTGCTCAGGCGGATTTTTTTTCGTTTCTGTTTTACCCCTACGGATATTTTTCAGCGACTGGTCGCTGAGGTGCACTCTCAGGCTGTATTTAAGCGTCTGTATGGCGATGGAGGCGCGAAGGGCTTGCAGGGAGGGGAAGAAGATTGGGGAGAAAAGAAAGCGGGGCCAGCGGCCCCGCCAGGTGATTACAGTACCAGACCGGCAATTGATGCCGACAGCACGCTCACCAGGGTAGAACCGTACAGCAGCTTCAGGCCGAAGCGCGACACGACGTTACCCTGTTCCTCATTCAGGCCCTTAATGGCCCCGGCGACGATACCGATAGACGAGAAGTTAGCGAATGAGACGAGGAACACGGAGAGGATGCCTTCACCACGCGGAGACAGCGTACCGGCAATTTTCTGCAGATCCATCATCGCCACGAACTCGTTAGACACCAGCTTGGTGGCCATGATACTGGCAACCTGCAGGGCTTCATGGCTCGGTACACCCATAATCCAGGCGAACGGGTAGAACACATACCCCAGAATGCCCTGGAAACTGATACCGAAAATAGTATCAAACAGGGCGTTGATGGCCGAGATCAGCGCGATAAAGCCGATCAGCATTGCGGCGACAATGACGGCCACTTTGAAGCCGGCGAGGATGTATTCACCCAGCATTTCAAAGAAGCTCTGACCCTCATGGGTGTTACCCAGCTTCAGGTCTTCTTCGCTGTCCACGCGGTACGGGTTAATCAGCGACAGCACGATAAAGGTACTGAACATATTCAGCACCAGTGCGGCCACGACGTACTTTGGCTGCAACATGGTCATATACGCCCCGACGATCGACATAGAAACAGTCGACATAGCGGTGGCTGCCATGGTGTACATCCGGCGCTCTGACATCTTGCCGAGAATATCTTTATAGGCAATAAAGTTCTCTGACTGTCCCAAAATCAGTGAACTTACTGCGTTGAAAGATTCCAGCTTCCCCATGCCGTTGATTTTCGACAGCACGGTACCGATAGCACGGATAATGATTGGCAGAATGCGGAAGTGCTGCAGAATACCGATCAGCGCCGAGATAAAGACGATAGGGCAGAGGACGTTAAGCCAGAAAAATGCCAGGCCTTTATCGCTCATATTACCGAAGACGAAGTTAGTCCCTTGCGCCGCATACTTCAGTAGGAGTTCGAACAGATCTGAGAAGCCTTTGACGAAACCCAGGCCAGCTTCCGAGGTCAGGAAGAACCAGGCCAGCAGAACTTCAATGACTAAAAGCTGTATGACAAAACGCACACGGATGTTCTTACGATCGCGGCTGACCAACAGGGCCAGCAGGGCGACTACCGCCAGTGCCAAAGCAAAGTGCAGAATGCGGGACATGTTTGCTCCAAATTTGAGGGCTGTTATATTTCGTTGCACATTCTATGTAACAAGAACGGGAAAAACGAGATCTAAGCCGCAATATAACAATTCCCTATTGCATCAGATTGCAGAAAAGCATGACCCGTCACATGTTTTCACCAAAACTTAACGACTTACCTCATATTCAGGCACGTTATCCCCGATTTAACGCGCGCTGACAAGCGCTGTTTGATTAAAAAATAACCCTTTAGCTGGTAAGTGATTTCCGAATAACCTACAGTAAAAAAGGTTGCTCATTTTTTGAGTTTACCGTAGTTTATTTTGAAGTATAGCCATGGCTATACCTTATAGCGCTGGCTATCACAGCGATAAAAACAACCGTTCCCTATGCACTTGATAATCGTTATCAATGAAAGGCAGCATAGACAGTCAGGTCATCGTTTCAGGGGTAAACACTATGTTCGGAAGCCGCACTGCGGAGCAGAACATTCGCAGTAATCGTAAAATCAAGTTTGCCTTGATGGGGCCCGCCTTTATCGCGGCCATTGGCTACATCGATCCCGGAAACTTTGCCACTAATATCCAGGCCGGAGCCTCCTACGGCTATACCTTGCTGTGGGTGGTCGTGTGGGCCAACGTGATGGCGATGGTCATCCAGCTGATGTCGGCAAAACTGGGTATCGCCACCGGCAAAAACCTTGCCGAGCATATTCGCGACCGCTTTCCACGCCCGGCTGTCTGGTTTTACTGGGTGCAGGCGGAAATTATTGCCATGGCCACCGACCTGGCGGAATTTATCGGCGCGGCCATTGGCTTCAAGCTGGTGTTTGGCGTCAGTCTGCTGCAGGGCGCCATGCTCACCGGGGTGGCCACTTTCCTG
This sequence comes from Erwinia persicina, assembly GCF_019844095.1. Classification (NCBI taxonomy): domain Bacteria; kingdom Pseudomonadati; phylum Pseudomonadota; class Gammaproteobacteria; order Enterobacterales; family Erwiniaceae; genus Erwinia; species Erwinia persicina. Next base: position 1,321,144 of record NZ_CP082141.1, read on the forward strand.
ATCCTGATGCTGCAGAGCCGCGGGCAGAAGCCGCTGGAATTTATCATTGGCGGATTGCTGCTGTTCGTGGCGGCCGCCTATGTCATTGAGTTGTTCTTCTCACAGCCTAAAATTATCGACCTGATGCACGGTATGGCGGTGCCTTCCCTGCCAACGGCGGATGCCGTGCTGCTGGCGGCGGGCGTACTCGGGGCGACGATCATGCCGCATGTCATCTATCTTCACTCGTCCCTGACGCAAAAAGACGAGGGGGGCACGCGTGCACAGCGCTACTCCTCTACCAAGCTGGATGTGGCCATTGCCATGACCATTGCCGGTTTTGTTAATCTGGCGATGATGGCGACCGCGGCAGCCGCGTTTCACTTCAGCGGCCACAGCGGCATTGCCGACCTCGACCAGGCCTATCTGACGCTGGATCCCCTGCTGGGTAAAGCGGCCGCCGTGGTGTTTGGTCTCAGTCTGCTGGCGGCCGGGCTCTCCTCAACCGTAGTAGGGACGATGGCCGGTCAGGTGGTAATGCAGGGCTTTATCCGCTTCCATATCCCGCTGCTGGTACGTCGCGTGGTCACCATGCTGCCGTCCTTTATTGTGATTATGGCGGGCTGGGAACCGACGCGTATTCTGGTGATGAGCCAGGTCCTGTTAAGCTTCGGTATTGCTCTGGCGCTGGTGCCGCTGCTGGCCTTCACCGGCAATCGTGAGCTGATGGGCGATATGGTGAACTCACGACTGATGCAGAGTATTGGCTGGGTGATTGTGGCCGTGGTGGTGGTATTAAACGGCTACCTGCTGGTGGCCATGGCAATGAACCTCTGACCCTGTCATAAAATAACAGGGCGACCCGGTTACGGGTCGCCCTGAAAAATTACCAGCGGTCGTGACGATCGCGTCGGTCGCGTTCATAATGACGGCGTTCATTTTCATGATGACGCCATTCGCGCCGGCGATCGTGGTCGCGCCAGCGACGCTCCTTTTCCCACTGATGATGACGACGCATCTCCTGATGACGTCGCCACTGCTCGTGTCGCCACCATCGCCCTTCATCGTAGCGGTAGTTATTACGCCACCAGTGGTTGTCGCGCCAGCGGCCACCGTCCCAGTAACGTCCCCGATCGTCACGATCGCCTAAATGCAGTGTAATACCGGGAGCCAGAGTGATGCGTGCGCTGTCGGCGTAAGCTGTGTGTACCGCCAGCGGGGATAAACTTGCCAGCAAAGCGGCAATAAGCAATAAGCGTTTCATATTATCTCCTTTATCAGCGGCCTGACTGCGCCACCGTAGAAGCACAATATAAACAGTTCATCAACGTTACGCCTGGGGAACTCTGAAAATGTGCGGAACAGGCGGATTTGGGATTTTTCTGGAAGGGGAATAACAGAGCCGATCGTTTCTGACCGGCCCGGAGAGGATTGCTGGTCAATATCAATCGAGAATGGCTTCAATCTCTGCCAGTTCATCCGCAGTAAAGTCGCGGTTGCCCAGCATCTGCACGGCGTCATCGATCTGGCTGGTTTTGCTGGCACCGATAAGCACCGAGGTAACGCGGTCGCCGCGCAGTACCCAGGCCAGCGCCATTTGTGACAGCTTTTGCCCGCGACGCAACGCCAGCGCATTCAGTCGCTGCACTTTTTCCATCTTTTCAGGCGTCAGCTGATCGCCACTGAGGAAGCGGCTGCCGCTGGCAGCACGCGAGTCTTCAGGTATGCCGTTAAGATAGCGGTCAGTCAGCATACCTCCCGCCAGCGGCGAGAACGCAATACTGCCTACGCCCTGGTCGGCCAGCACGTCCAGCAGGCCGTTTTCCGGCGCACGTTCAAACATCGAATACTTAGGCTGATGGATCAGACAGGGCGTGCCCAGTTCTTTCAGAAGGGCAATGGCCTGTGCAGCGAGATCCGCCGGGTAGTTTGACAGACCGACGTACAGTGCCTTGCCCTGACGCACCAGATGATCCAGCGCGGTCATGGTTTCTTCCAGCGGCGTTTCCGCATCCGGGCGGTGATGATAAAAGATGTCCACATACTCCACGCCCATACGTTGCAGACTTTGATCGAGGCTGGAAATCAGGTACTTACGCGAACCCCAGTCACCATATGGCCCCTCCCACATGGTGTAACCCGCCTTGCTGGAGAGCACGAGTTCATCACGATAGCCGCGAAAATCCTCGCGCAGGATGCGGCCAAAGTTTTCTTCAGCCGATCCCGGGGGCGGGCCGTAATTATTGGCCAGGTCGAAATGAGTGATACCGTTATCAAAAGCATGTCGCAGCAGTTCGCGGCTGTTATCGACGCGAGTACTGTCACCAAAGTTATGCCATAAGCCGAGGGAAATAGCCGGAAGTTTCAGACCGCTGCGCCCGGTGCGGTGATAGGTCATTGTCTCATAACGGCGGGCATCTGCTTGATAAACCATGAATAAGTCCTGTAGTAAAAACGGGGGAACGCTGAACAGCGTAGTAGTGTATACGGTTACACTAAAGGAAATCGCGCGACGGATCGCAACTTAAAGATAATTCCTGGAGCGTAACGATCCCTTTCCATTTCGCCCCCCACTTTTCCGCTAACAGAGTGAAAATAATCGCTAATACTCAAGTCAGATACCCCAGAGGACCAGGACGATGAAGCGATACACCGTCAGTGATTACCTGCTTGCCCGCTTAAATGAAATGGGAATCGATCATCTGTTTGGCGTACCGGGTGATTACAACCTGCAGTTTCTCGATCATGTGATCGACCATCCGCAACTGGCCTGGGTGGGCTGTGCCAATGAACTGAACGCGGCCTATGCGGCGGATGGGTATGCCCGCTGCCGGGGGGCAGGGGCGCTGCTGACCACTTTTGGCGTCGGCGAGTTGAGCGCCCTGAACGGGGTGGCGGGAAGTTATGCGGAGTATCTGCCGGTGGTGCATATCGTCGGGGCTCCCTCACAGGCTGCGCAGGACAACGGCGAGTTGTTGCACCACACGCTGGGTGACGGCAGCTTTAGCCATTTTTTACGTATGCACCAGGAAATCGCCGTCGCCACCAGCGTGGTGACGGCCGGGAACGCCGCCGCGGAAATCGACCGGGTACTGCTGTCGGCGTTAACCCACCGGCGTCCGGTCTATCTGCTGCTGGCGACTAACGTAGGCGAAAGTCCGCTGTCGCCGCCAGATCAGCCGCTGACGCTGACCGCCGGGCGTTCCAGTGAGTCGCTGGCCGCCTTCGCCGATGCGGCAGAAACGCTGCTGGCCGGTGCGGGGAGTGCGGCAATGCTGGCTGATTTCCTTGCCGATCGCGCCGGGCAGCAGCAGCGCCTGCACGACTGGCTGACTGACGTTCCGATGCCTTTTGCTACCCTGCTGATGGGAAAAAGTGTGCTGCCAGAAGGGCTGTCTGGTTATGCGGGAACCTATGCGGGCGCGTCCAGCTCGGAGAGTACCCGGACGGTGATCGAAGAGAGCGATGTGCTGATCGCCATTGGCGTAAAGTACACCGATACGCTGACGGCCGGATTTACCCAGCGTATTACCCGCAGCCGTACCATTGAAGTTGACCTGCATGATTGCCATGTGGCGGGGCGTAAATTTGCCGGCATACCGATGGCAGCAGCGCTGGCGGTACTGCATTCGTTGTCCCGCCGGCACGGAGCGGGCTGGCAGCAGGGCATTGTTGCCCCGCCGGTGATGGAGAATGCGCCGTCCGACAGCCTGACCCAGAGCACTTTCTGGCAGGCCATACAGCACTTTTTACGACCGGGCGATATTGTGCTGGCGGAACAGGGGACGGCGGCGTTTGGTGCCGCGGCCCTGCGTCTGCCGGACAAGGTTCAGATGCTGGTACAACCGCTGTGGGGGTCAATTGGCTACACGCTGCCGGCCGCCTTTGGCGCGCAAACGGCCCAGCCGGAGCGGCGGGTGGTGCTGATTATCGGCGATGGCTCCGCGCAGCTGACGGTACAGGAGCTGGGGTCGATGCTGCGTGACGGACAGAAGCCGGTTATTTTCCTGCTCAACAATGCGGGTTATACCGTTGAACGGGCTATCCACGGTGCGCAGCAGCGCTATAACGATATTCCCCGTTGGGACTGGACGCGCCTGCCCCAGGCGCTGAGCGTCGACAGTCAGGCGCAGAGCTGGCGTGTGACCCAGACGGTGCAGTTGGAGGCGGTGATGTCGTTGCTCCAGCAGCCGCAGACGTGCCTGTCGCTGGTGGAAGTGGTGCTACCCCAGGATGATATTCCGCCGTTGCTGGCATCCGTCACCCGGGCGTTGCATCAAAGCAACAGCCGGTAAGCCCGGTTTGCGCGTAATTCAGATGTCGCCTTGATGCAACTCGACTGTTTTTGGGTATAGTGTAGGAAATTGAATTCAGCGGAGCAGAACAATAATGACCAGCTATGCCCTGGTAGGTGATGTCGGCGGGACTAATGCCCGTCTGGCACTGTGTGACGTCAGTAACGGTGCCCTGTCACAGGCTAAAACCTTTTCCACCTCAGAATATGCCAGTCTTGAAGCGGTGATCCGCGCTTATCTGGACGAGCAGCAGCAGGATATTCAGCACGGCTGCATCGCCATTGCCTGTCCGATCACGGAAGACTGGGTGGAGATGACCAACCACGACTGGGCGTTTTCGACCAGTAAGTTGAAGGCCAGCCTCGGCTTCGAGGCGCTGGAAATTATTAACGATTTTACCGCCGTGTCGATGGCGATCCCGATGCTCTCCGGTGAGCATGTAATGCAGTTTGGCGGCGGTGCGCCGGTGCCGGACAAGCCGGTTGCGGTTTACGGTGCCGGTACTGGCCTGGGCGTGGCGCATCTGGTGCATGTGGATAAGCGCTGGGTCAGCCTGCCGGGCGAAGGTGGCCACGTCGATTTCGCCGCCAACAGTGAAGAAGAGGATCAGATCCTTGAAGTGCTGCGTGAGGAGCTGGGGCATGTCTCCGCCGAGCGTATTCTCTCCGGCGGCGGGCTGGTGAATCTGTATCGGGCGATTGTTAAATCAGATGACCGGGTGCCAGAAAATCTGAAACCGCGTGACGTCACCGAGCGCGCCCTGCAGGACAGCTGCACAGACTGCCGTCGTGCCCTGTCGATGTTCTGCGTGATCATGGGCCGCTTTGGCGGCAATCTGGCGCTGAACCTTGGCACCTTCGGCGGCGTCTATATCGCTGGCGGCATCGTTCCGCGCTTCCTTGAGTTCTTTAAAGCGTCCGGCTTCCGCGCTGCGTTTGAAGACAAAGGCCGCTTCAAAGACTATGTCTCTGGCATTCCTGTCTATCTGATCACCCACGATCAGCCAGGCCTGCTCGGGGCGGGCGCACACCTGCGTCAGACCCTGGGGCGAGTGCTGTAAACCCTGCCTTTGACGTCAGCTGATGCAGCGGTTACAGCCGCATCAGCTGGCGAAATTCCTTCACCTTACTGCGGCTGACCGGCACCTGAAACTCAAGATCGCGTAGCTTGAGGATGTAGGTATTGTTAAACCAGGGCTCGATCTCGCGGATCTTGCTGAGATTGACACAGTAAGAGCGGTGGCAGCGAAAGAAATACTCATCCGGCAGCCGGCTGCAAAATTCACTGATATTCATCGACATCACATACTCTTCCCGCCGCGTATAGACAAAAGTCAGCTTCTCGTGGGCTTCCGCGTAATAGATATCATTGATATCGGTGACGATAATGCGCTCATCCTTCACCAGGTTAATGGTATGCGGGGCCGGGCGTAACGCTGTCTGATTCAGCGGAGAGTGGCTCTGGCTGTGGTTTTCCAGCTTGCGCAGCAGGGTGATGATGCGCATTTCAGACCAGGGCTTCAGGATGTAGTCAAAGGCCTCCAGCTCAAAGGCTTCTACCGCATGTTCTTTATAGGCGGTGATAAAGACGATGAGCGGCTTATTGGCGAACTTACTGATATTCTGCGCCAGCAGCATCCCGTCCAGCGACGGAATATTGATATCAAGAAAGATCACATCAACCTGATGGGTTTGCAGATACTTCAGCACGTCCAGACCGTCATCAAAAGTCGCTTCAATGGCGATCTGGCTGTGTTCACGGATTAGCCAGCTTAACTCCTGCTGGGCGAGGAACTCGTCTTCTACAATGATCGCTTTCACGCTGTCTCCCGGTTCAGGCTAATGAAATACTCGGTTTTTCCGGCAGACCCACACCGTTTTTACTGATGTAAAACGCAATTTCCGTACCCGGGTTAAGGCGATGAATATGCAGCCCTTCACCGTACAGCAGTTTCACCCGGTGATGCACATTCAGCAGGCCGATCTTATTGCCCGGCATCTCGTTATTTTCCACCCTGGCCACCACGTCCTCACTGATCCCGTTGCCGGTATCACGGACGGCGATACGAATGCGGTCGCCAAGGTCATGAATACTCAGCGTTACCACGCCCTTGCCCCGGCAGGGATGAATGCCGTGCACAATGGCGTTTTCAACCAGCGGCTGGATCAACAGACTGGGTAGCGAGCAGCTGACATCCTCTTCAATGTCATAGATCACCGTCAGTTTATCGCCGAAGCGCGCCTGTTCGATGGCGATATAGTCCTTGATTTGGTAGAGCTCTTTTTTGATATCGATAATCTCGTCATCATTCAGCTCAAGGTTATAGCGCAGATAGCGTGACAGGTTGGTGATCAGCTGGCGCGCGGTGTCCGGATTAATCCGGATGGATGAAGAGATGGCATTCAGGGCGTTAAACAGAAAGTGAGGATTAATTTTGCTCTGCAGCGCCCGAAGTTCGGCCTTATTGGCCATTTCACGCAGCTGCTCGGCACGCGATACTTCCAGCTGCGTGGAGATAATCTGCGACAGCCCGACGGCCATCTCCTTCAGCGACCAGGTGATACGGTGGGCATGGCGGTAGTAAATTTTCAGCGTACCCGTGACCTCACCTTTTTCCCACAGAGGGATGACGATCATCGAGTGGATTTCCGGGGTGCGATGGGCTTCATCATTGTTTTTAATAATGATTTTACCCTCGGTGATGGCTGCCGTGGTGGTCGGGCTGATACCGTCGTCGCCGTTGCGATAGTTTTCTTCTCCCACGCCGACATAAGCGAGGATCTGCTTATTGTTGGTCATCGCCACCGCATCGGCATTAATGTCTTCACGAATGATATGGCATACCTGGCGCAGGGAATGGCTGTTCACCTGGCGGAACAGCGGCAGCGTTTTATTGGCAATATCCAGCGCCAGCTTGGCCTGACGGGCGGCGATGGCTTCTTTTTCACCTTCCACGCTCTGCACCAGCAGCACAATCAGGCCGATGCTGACGGCCCCCAGGATCATCGGGAGGGCAATTTCCGACACGATGTCCAGCCCCAGTGAGGTAGGGGAGGCCCAGGCCACAATCAGCAGCATGGTCAGTGACTCACAGGCCATGCCGCCAATGATACCGATACTCCAGCGCTTCTCTTTGACCACCCTGAGGTTGATCCAGCCGGAGACCACCCCGGCAACAATACTGGTGATCAGGCAGGGCACCGAAGTGACGCCATCCATATCAATCAGGAAGCGGTGCAGCCCGGCAATCACGCCAGTGGCAATCCCCACCCAGGGACCAAAGAGGATGCCGCCAGACATAATCGCGATGGTTCGCACGTTCACCAGCGAGCCCTCCACGTTGATCCCGGTCCAGGTACTGAACAGGGCAAACAGTGAGAAAATCGCGGTGACCGCAATCAGCTCCTGACGCGAATGCTCATCTTTTTGCAGTAACTGGCGGAAGTGACGGGTTCGGGTGATAAAGAACAGGCAGATTAACATCAGCGCTGCGCGGTCAAACACGGCGAGCAACATCTCAAACATCGAATGCACGGGCATCTCGGCTGGTGGGGACAATGCGCCTATGATAGGGAAAGTGCGCAGGATGTGCCAGGCATCCGCACGCCGGAGTGCCCCGATCCCGGTCTGGATCAATTTCTGGCGCTGACTGACCTCTTTTCGCTACAGAGACGGGCTGCCTGTCAGTCCGGATTAAGGTCTCCGCTTGCAGTAAAAAGCCGACAGGCGAAATCACCGTGAGCGATTGCTTCGCTAAACGCCGATGACTGTCCGAAACGCTGATGTTTCAGGATGAACATCAGCGTATTTTGAGCACCTGCCTGGCAAACGATCCCGCAGCTGCTCGCGATTCTACCGTTGAACATCTCCTTTCTGCCGGACACATTCTAAAAAATTATCTTACCCAGCGGTAATCCGGGGCGCGGAGAATGACCGCAGGGAAATTCCTGCGGTTGCTTCATGACGAGGTAAACAGGGTGCTGAAGGGGATTACGCCATCCCTGGCGTGAAAAGGGAATGCGTTACACCGCAGCTGACCCCGGCGTGAACCTGTGTCCCCGGCCTCACCTCACCCGGCGAGGCCACTTATATTCAGAGCGATGGGTGGGATCCTTTTACCGGGCTGACGGCCTCAAGCAGTGACGCGATATGTAAAATGGTTCTTTCCGCATGCCATTTTCCCACTATCTGAACGTTAATCGGCATCCCCTCACGACTTTTGCCGAAGGGGAGGGCTATGCCGGGTAAACCGGTGACGTTAAGTGGGACGGTCGCCCCCTGCAGATAGGTTGCATCCACCTCCTGTCCGTCAATGACAAAATGCGCTACGCCATGCTTGTGGGCCTGCACGGGAAGGACGTGCGTGATCAGCGCATCAAAGCGGGAGAAGTATTCCGCAAAACCATCCCGCAGCCTTTCTGCTGCCTGCTCCGCATCAATATAGTCGGACATTGAGGTGTCCGGCAGTGACAGCATGGTTTTTGCCATTTTGTATAACTCGTCAGGGTGGCGGCCCGCCGTTGCCGCAGCAAAGGCGGGTTTCATTTCCATCACGTGCAGCCTGTTGAATACGTCCAGCGCAAAATCCTGCTCCAGAGCCGGAATACCCACGTGCTCCACTGTCACCCCGATGCCGTGCAGGGCATCTGCCGCTGACTTAACAACGGCGACCACCTCCGGGTCAACCGGACCAAAGCCGGGACCGGTCATCCAGCCAATTCGCAGCGGACGTGAGGACGCCGCGGGCAGCCCATCCGGATAAACCGGCGCGGTGCTGGAAAAGGCGTCGTGCCCGTCAGGGCCGGACAGCTGTGAAAAGGCCAGGGCAATATCACGCACGGAGCGGGCCATCGGGCCCACATGCCAGAACCGGCGGGGTGCACGCGGCCAGATCCCGGTCATCGGAATGCTGCCGTGTGTGGCTTTCATCGACGTGATGCCGGTCTGTGCCGCCGGGCCGCGCACGGAAATGGCCAGATCGGTGCCCAGACCCAGCGGAGACATGCCTGCTGCGATGGCAGCGGATTCACCTCCGCTGGAGCCACCGGGCGTCCGGGTCAAATCCCAGGGGTTATTTGAACGGCCGGAAAGCAGGTTATCGCTCTCGATCCAGTATGAAAACTCGGGCAGGTTGGTCTTCGCCAGCAGGATAGCGCCTGCTTTTTTAAGACGCGCTACGCTGGTTGCGTCCTCATCAGGGCGACGGTCTTTAAAGATCGGCGAGCCACGCTGCGTTAGTACGCCGGCCGTGTCTATCGAATCCTTGACCGTAAACGGAACGCCATGCAACAGGCCGAGATCATCACCTCTCATTACCGCGGCTTCCGCTGCGATGGCCTGCTTCATCGCATCGCCGGCCAGGGTCACGATGGCGTTAACGTCCGGGTTAGTGGCGTTAATGCGGTCAATGTGGGCCTGCATGACTTCCACCGGGGAAATTTCACGGCTGCGGATCATGCTGGCGAGTTGGGTTGCGTCTGAATAAAAAATAGCGTTGCTCATGATTGCCTCTTGAAAGAAAAACTAACTAACAGTTGGTAGGTGAAACAGTAGGCGTATGAGATTGTGTTGTCAACACCTAACTAACAGGTGTTAGAATAATGACTTTCTTCAGGAGAAAAATAATGAGCAAGACATCCAGTGATGAAATCCTTCACGCCGCCCGCCTGAAAGCACAGGCGCATGGTTACACCGGCCTGAACATTCGTGCTCTGGCCGATGAGGTCGGGATTAAAGCGGCAAGCATTTATTATCATTTTGCCAGCAAGGCGGATCTGGGGGCGGCAGTGGCACAACGCTACTGGGAGGATACGGCGCGGGACCTTCATGCAATACGTGAAACGGAAGGCGACGCACTCAACAGTCTGATTCGCTATCCTCATATTTTTCGCCGTTCCCTGGAAAGTGAGAACCGGTTGTGCATGGTGAGTTTTATGTCGGCTGAATATGACGACCTGCCAGATAAAGTCAAAACAGAGGTGCAGAAATTCGCCGATATCAATGTGGCATGGCTGAATACGCAGCTTCAGGACGCCGGTATTTGCCAGCCCGGGGACGGTGAGACGCGGGCGCGGGCGATATTTTCCGCGATTGCCGGTGCTCAGTTAATGGCGCGCAGCCGGAATGATATTGGCCTCTTCGATGAGCTTATTATGGGGTATTCACAGGCAGGACTGTTGCCCTCCGCCAGAATATGACAGGGGCGCAAGGGGCGTCGGGACGGAAAAAATACGTACCCGCTCTCAGCGGATCGACGGGGAAAATCCGTTCGTGAAGACGACGTTGATACGGTAAAAATGACGTTGCTGCGTGAGGACAAAGCGAAACACCGTTGTCGCAAAGGGACATTCCGGGCAGTATGAGGATGCGCTGAAATCATAATAAAACAGGAATGTTCATGTGCCGAAAAGCAACGCTGATAACGTTACCTCTGCTGACCGCATCAGTGTTCCTGCTGACAGGGTGTCCCCCCGCACCAGATCTGGTCCAGTGGCAGCGTCCTGACACGGACACCGACGGCGTGCGGGTCGCGATGGGGCAGTGTGGCGTGCCACTTCCCGGCCCCGACATCCCTAAAACCTATAATGAGTCCGTGCTCTATTACCAGTGCATGGAAAATAAAGGCTTTACCCGTAAAGACGGTTTCAAAATCTGCAGCGTGGGGGTTTTTCATGATACCCCGGCCTGCATCAGCCAGGAGCAGGGACATCCCCTGAGTCAGAAACAGCTTGAAGCACTGCCTTTTGTCGCAGACAGCGGGTTTAATCCGATTGATCCGGCTTACGGTGTGAGCGAATATTCCCTGATTTCCTGGCGTAAGGCGGGGACTTCACAGCATTTCTCACAACAGATTGAAAATGATAAGCAGGCGCTGGTGGTGATGTATCAGTGTGGTTATCCGCAACCTCTGGGCTCGGTACCTTACGTGCCAACGTTACGTAAAGCCGCACAGGTTCAGCGGTGCATGCTGGATAACGGTTTCGAGCCGAAGAATAAGCTCAACCTGGTCTGTCGCCATTATCCGCAGGTCAGCGGTTGCCCAAAAACATGACGGTTTGCGCTGAACTTACCCCGAAGATGCGGTCTCAGGCTTCAACGGAGGGGAATAAAATCAGTAAGCGGACAGATATCAACAGCGAATGTATGGACAACACCCATCCAGGGGGGGAAAGTGGAAATTATAACTGAGCGTCTGATCCTTCGGCCGGTAGTGTCATCCGATGCAGCGTCCCTGTTCAGTATTTATGGTGACCCTGCCACCAACCTGTTCAATCCCGCAGGGCCATATCCGGATATTCTCCATGCGAGAAAGGTTCTGCATCGCTGGACAGAGCATCGTGAACGTCACGGGTTTGGCCACTGGGCCATTGCGCTTCTCGATAATCCTGACAACATCATCGGTTTCGGAGGGCTGCAGATAGCCCGCGTCGCCGATATGTCGATTAACAATCTGGGGTATCGCTTTGCAACGCAGGCATGGGGCAAAGGTCTGGCGACAGAATTTGCCGATCGTGCCGTCCGCTATGGATTTGAAACGATCGCGCTGACCGGGATAAGTGCGGTGGTCAGAAGAAACCATCTGGCCTCGCAAAAAATCCTGCACAACGTCGGGCTGAGGTATATCCGGGACATTGATGATGTGAATGACGCACCGCCGAGCATGTTTTTTTCACTCCGCTCAGATGAGTGGCAAAAAAGTCGTATGGAGGGATGAACCATGCTGATATGCCAAATGCGAATGCCCTCACTCTGCATTTCGCCGTCAGAGGGGATGCCCGTTCAGTATTAAGGACGATTTTTATCAGACAACTGGGAACGGAATGATGGAACATAATGTACTGTATAAAGTGATTGTCGCCTTAGCCGTAGTAGTCAGTATCTGGCTGGATTTCAGACCGAATAAAAGAGTCGTTAACGCGAATCCGGTTATCGCTGCGGCTGACGCCCGCGAACGTCATGCGTGGCGCTATGCCCGCTGGGCGTTGCGGGGCGTGCAGATAACGCTGGGGATTTATCTGTTGTGGACGGCCGTCAGATTCATCCTGACGTCGCCTGGCTAATCACCGGTTACACGACGGGAGGCGATACGCATCACTGTGCAGTAATTGATCGCTGATCCGGACTGATGAAAAACGTGTCTCACCTCATCAGCGTAATGGGGCCCTTCAGACGGGCTTTAGCACCACCACCGCATACCGGCACGTCTCATCAGTCTCATTCCTGAAAACACAATCGGCCGGATCGCCCAACGCCAGACAATCCCCGGTGAGCATCTCGAAAGTCGTCGGCCCTTCTTCAAACGTCAGCCTGCCTTCGAGCACCCAGATCAGCTGACGCCGGGAACGGTAGGAGATAGCCGGCATCGGCACCGCCGTTCTGGCAGGAAGGGCGATGCTGACCAGGTCGACAGGGATAGGGTCCGGTGACACATGGCGACGAATGTAATGGCTTTCGGGATCCTGCCAGACCACCTGATTTTCATACCTTACCAGCGTACCGGGTCGCACTTCTGCCAGAGCAATAAGCTGTGACATAGACATATCGAACGCACCTGAAAGCCGTGCCAGCAGTGTTGCTGTAGGGCTGCTTTCGCCACGCTCTATTTTGTGGATCATGGCACGCGAGACGCCAGAATGCTCTGCCAGTTCGGTCAGCGACCATCCCTTCTTTTCTCGTTCCTGCCGCACTTTCTGACCGATGCGAACATTGATCTTGTCTTCTTTAGTGGACTTTTTGTCTGTCATGGTGGATAGCTACAATAGTGTACAATTCATCTACTTTAGTGAATGACCTGCGAGGTGTCTACCATGCTTATTCGTCCTGCCAGAGACAGTGACGCGGAAAGGATTGCGGAAATTTATAACGATGCGGTACTGAACACGACCGCTATCTGGAATGAAAACACCGTGGATTATCTCAACCGGATTACGTGGATGCGTGCCCGGAATGATGCAGGGTTTCCTGTCATTGTGGCGGTAGATGAAACCGACAGAGTGCTGGGGTATGCATCTTATGGTGACTGGCGTCCCTGGGATGGCTACCGGCACACCGTTGAGCACTCTGTTTATGTTGATAAAAACGCGCGTGGAAGCGGGGCAGGCACGGCACTCATGCAGGAACTGATCAGACTGGCCAGCGCACAGGGCAAGCACGTCATGGTGGCCGGAATTGAATCTGAAAACAGTGCTTCCATCGCGCTACACAAAAAGCTCGGCTTCCGCGAAGCGGGCCGGGTCTCTGAAGTCGGCACCAAATTTGGCCGCTGGCTGGACCTGACCTTTATGCAACGGCATCTGGATGCGCGTGACGTCCCCTGAAATGCCTGAGCCTGCATGACTCATAGGTTCAATAAGGCCTTATGGAGGCGCTGGACGCTTGATGTAACCCAGGCAGTGTCTGCTTTGAGCGAGGAGCGGACATTCGCAATTTATCGATAAAAGATGCAGGCTTGTAAAACGGTCGCGCGTTTATCGTGTAGAAATAAAGCAGGACTTCTATATAGTTGGATGATGAACTTTCAAAACTCAGCAGGTAATTGCATGATCTTAAGTGTTAATCACGTTGGTTTTTCAGTTAAAAACATTGAAGACTCATTATTATTTTGGACTCAGATTCTTGGAGGTAAATTATTACGTGAAGGAAAAATGTCTGGACCTATAATCGATGAGGTAACAGGTGCAAGGGGAGCTGATGTACAAATGGCTTTGCTTGAACTGGCTGATATTCAAATTGAATTACTACAATACAATAACATTGAGCAGCCAGAAGAACCTTCAGCGCCCTATATCCCAGGCTACGCTCATCTTGCTTTTATAGTTGAGGATCTTGATACGCTCTTGGGCAAAGTATCGGACTACGGCTGGAAGACGCCGGGTAAACCTCAGACAGTGTTGTCAGGCCCCATGCAGGGAACCAGAGTAATATATTTACAAAGCCCTGATGGTCAGACGCTTGAATTGATGGAACGCAGTTAATAAGGACCACATATTATGGCCTGGTACCCTCTAATTAAAACAGTGATGTTTGCAAAGTTCGCTACTGGCACAAAACGGACTGACGCCAGGCTAATGTCAGCTTCGAGCGAGAAGGTGACGTTGAACGCAGTTAAAGCTGAGAAAAATCATTTTTAAATCAGGGGAGTAACAATGCCGCTTATGTTTACATAAATTCAATAATTAGGGTTTAACCTTACTTAAAGGGGGCTTTGTGCGCACTCGTCCATCATCTCGATTGATCGTTCTTTCGCCTGAAAATCACGTCCTGCTTTTTCGTTTCTGCCATACAGATGATGCTCTGAGTGGAAAGACATACTGGGCAACACCAGGTGGAGGACTCGAACATAATGAATCCTATGAGCAGGCTGCTTTACGCGAATTATTTGAAGAAACCGGTCTGACAAGAGCCGCAGCAGGACAGCAGGTAGCATCCAGAACCTTCACAATGATGCTACCAAGTGGGGAGACAGTTCTTGCTGAAGAGCGTTTTTTTGTTATTTATACAGATAAATCAGATATCGATAGCTCAGGCTGGAGTTGCAACGAAAAGAAAGTCATTCGCGATCACTATTGGTGGGCAGTCGATGAGCTCAGACAGACTAAAGAAACAATCTTCCCACACGATTTGCTCATGAACATACTTGAAGGCAAATTAACCAGCTATGCAAAACACAGCGCATCATAATAATTTTAACGCCTTCTTTTGTCACGAAGCAGACCTGTAGAGGATTCGTCAGGTCCGCTGTGAGCGAGATATAGTCATTTGGACCCTGAGAATTACACTTTTAAGTGATTCAGGGTATGCGCTTACGGGTTACGAATATTGAGCGAGAATCATGTGATGATCGCCGCTTTTCTTTCGAACCAGTAGGTGCTCCACGTTCGCTAACGAATACTCAGGGCATGCAGATAAACTGCTGGCTATATTTCTTTCGAAGAGCGTGGAATGCATACCAATCCCCGATAAAAAGGAGTTGGTGATGACTGTGACTAATCAGTTTGCTGCGCACGTTGGTCTGGACTGGGCAGATAAAAAACATGATGTCTGTGTTCAGTTTAAAAACGGTGAACGCGTATTCCATGTAATTGAACATACAGCAGAAGCGCTTGATGCCTGGCTTACTGAGTTACACCAGAAGGTAAAAGGCAGGATCGCTATAGCTCTCGAGCTGAAGAAGGGACCCGTGGTATATGCTCTTCAAAAATATCCCTTTATCACCGTTTTCCCCGTCCACGCTTTGTCACTGGCTCGTTACCGGCAAGCCTTCTCTCCCAGCGGCGCTAAAGATGACCCGCAGGATGCCGAGCTGGCATTAGAGTTAATGCTGCGTTATCCCCAAAAGATAAAAGCTATTGAACCCGACAATGCGGATATCCGGTTACTCCAGCAACTGGTTGAGCAACGTCGTCAACTGGTTGAAGATAAACGACGCTTTGTGAACCGGATAATCAACACGCTTAAACAGTATTATCCTCAGCCCCTGGAGTGGTTCTCACATCGGGGTAGCTTACTGTTGTGTGAACTGATTATACGGTGGCCCAGTCTGCAACAACTTAAACGAGCCAGGCGCGAGACGATCCGCAACTTTCTGAATGCCAAAGGCGGTCGCGCAATGGCCCTTACCGAGCAGCGTGTTGTAAGTATTGATAACGCGATCCCATTGACGACAGACTCGAGTGTTATAGAGGCTAATGCTTTGATGGCAACAGCACTGGCGACACAAATTAAAGTCGTGAGTGAAATCATAAAAACCTATGACGAACGAATCGAAGCGCTGTTTGACACATTGCCAGATGCGGGGCTGTTCAAATCACTTCCAGGCATGGGGCCGTGTATGGGCCCAAGAATGCTTGCTGCACTTGGTGATAACCGTGACCGGTTTAATAGCGCTGAAGAAATTCAAAGCTACGCAGGTATTGCACCGGTGACAGAAAGAAGTGGCCAGAAATGCTGGGTTCACTGGAGATGGCAGTGTGCCAAGTTCGTCAGGCAGACCTTCGTTGAATGGGCTGCCAAAACGGTTAACTCATCATACTGGGCCAGACTTTATTATCAGGGACTGCGAGAAAAAGGAAAATCTCACCAGTCTGCAATCCGGGCTCTGGCATTCAAATGGATAAGGATCATTTACCGCTGCTGGAAGACCAGAACCCAGTACGATGAGGCGAAGTATTTGCTGGCTCTCGAAGCGCGACACTCGCCCTTACTGAAGCCATAAAAAGCTTGTCGAATGTCTCAGGGCGTGAAGCGGACTTTCGCACTCCATTCCTTTTACTTCTCCTCTGCGCGAGCTTTTTGTTCTGTGGATGGCGTCGGCAGATTCCTGACTGTTGATTCCTGCGTCAGTGCGTCGTTTTCCACAGCACCCAACAAAGCATCCAGCAGCCCGGGAAAGCGAGCATTAAGATCTTCCCGGCGCAGCGATAGTAAATTTTCGCGCCCGAAAGGGCGCTGCCAGATAACGCCACTATCCCGTAAGACACGCCAGTGGTGAGTCAGCGTCGATTTAGGAATCCCACTCAGCACGGCGCTACAGGCATGTTCACCGCCGCCCGCCAGCACCCGAACCACCGTCAGACGTAATGGATTTCCCAAAGCTGTCAGCACGTTTTCAAGACGTATTTGTTCCGCATCAGGGTGTTTAGAAAGCATGGGGTTTCTCAGCAGATAGTGGACATGCCAACACTATACTTTAAATTTTATCAGTTGACTAATGTACGAGTACATACATACATTAAATGTACGTATGTACTCGTACTTTAGTTTATATGGAGATTATTTATGGTTACTGCCTTACGGGAATCAGGTGCCCCTCGCTTTCAACACCTCAGCCTGGCTCTGCTTGCTTTCGCCCAACTCATGTACTCCCTTGATATCAATATTGTGTTTGTAGCACTGCCGGAAATTGGATCGGGACTGGGTTTTTCGGAGCACACGCTCCAGTGGGTGGTCAGTGCTTATACGGTATGCTGTGGGGGATTTTTATTGTTCGGTGGACGAGCAGCAGATCTTCTGGGGCAACGTCGTGTTTTTATCGGTGCGTTATGGCTCTACGCGCTCTCCTCACTGGCCGGAGGATTAGCGTGGAGTCCTGTCGTCATTGTCATCGCACGAGCCATACAGGGTATAGGCGCGGCATTACTTTTTCCTGCCACGCTTTCGCTTATAAACAGACTGTTCGAGGAAGGGCCGTCACGCAACCGGGCACTGGCAGTCTGGGGCGGCGCAGGCGCAAGTGGTCTTACACTGGGATCGCTCGCCGGCGGGATACTTACAGGTGTGTATGGCTGGCCGTCAGTATTTTTCGTCAATGTTTTATTGGCAGCGATTGCAATATGCGCCGCTTTTTTTGTGTTACCTAAGGACAGTGTCCAGAAAGAGCGCTGCAGCTTCGATTTACCGGGCGCTGTGACCGTCACCACAGGAGCAATTCTGCTGGTTTATGCTCTGGTTCAGGGGCCTGAAGAGGGTTGGTTGTCAGAGCATATTCTCTTATCACTGAGTCTGTCAGTGGTATTTCTGCTGGCGTTTGCCGCCATAGAATCTCGCAGTCCCGACCCATTAATGCCGGTACGATTATTCAGGAATCGAAGTCTGACAACAGGCATGGTGATCACGTTTATTTATATGGGAACCTTCGGTGCGCTGCCTTATTTTCTGACCGTTATGTTTCAGAACGTTATGGAATACAGCGCTTTGCAGACCGGCCTGGCGTTTATAGCTCCTTCGCTGGCAATTTTTGTCGGAACGCAATTCGGAGCCCGACTTGCAAATAGTCTGTCGTTACGCAACGTTTTACTCGCCGGTTTTTTAACTGGAATTGCGGGTACGCTGGCACTGGTTCCATCAGTCTATTCAGGTGCATCTTATTTAACCGTATTACCGGGACTGGTCATTTCAGGACTAGGCCAGGGAATTGTCTGGACGGCAATGTGGGTAGCTACGGGTTCAGGTGTAAAGCATGACGAGCAAGGGGTGGCTTCAGGTATGGCTTCTACAACGCTGAATGTTGGTAACGCTATTGGTATTGCTCTGTTAGTGGCTTTATCCGGAAGCGGGACCGTAAGTCTGCATCAGGTGAACTCGACAAACAGTCTCCAAAATGCCTTACAAATTGCATTTTATCTGGCTGCAGCGGGACAAATTGCAGGGATTTTTGTTTCCTGCCTGTTACCTTGCAAAGCTGCGATGATTTGCCAGCAGAAATAACCTGGCAGAAAATCAGTATCTTTTGCCGATGGCTTCAGATGAAAAGTATTAATGTGGAAGACCTGCTGTATAGCGGGTCTTTTAATTTACAGCCTGCGCTGGGAGATGCGCGAAAATTTCAACATGCTGCTGTACTGGCCTGCATGTGAACGTCCGCTCCTGGCACAAAGCGGACTGACGTCAGACAAAAGTCCGCTATGATCGAACAGCGGACTTTTTAATGTAAAAAGTTAATAAACAGGTGATTTTTATGTTATCGCCTGTTAGCCTGGGCAAATGACAGCAACCGGCTCAGTACAATCTCACCCATTCATTATCATCACCTCTAATTCTTAGGTGGGATAACGTTCGCCATTTCCCGCCGGTAAGGTGGGCCTTACCGGAACAAACCTGTGAGGTAAAAATGGACTTCGATACAGTGGCAACTTCAGTAAAACCTACCCTGCATCTTTTATGCGGAAAAATTGCATCAGGCAAATCCACATTATCTGCAAAATTAGGTGCTTTACCTGGCTCCGTAATTGTTAGTGAAGACGACTGGCTGGTTACGCTCTATGCAAATGGAATGCAATCAGTGGCGGACTATATTCAGTGTTCCTCAAAGCTCAGAAGCGCTATGAAGCCCCACCTGGTGGCACTACTCAACGCGGGTTTATCCGTTGTTCTAGATTTCCCGGCAAACACACGGACACAGCGTGAATGGATGATGAGTATCATTAAGGAGTCAGGTGCTGATAATCGTCTGCATTATTTGAACGTATCTGATGAAGTCTGTAGAGCCCGGTTACACGCCCGTAACGCAGAAGGTGCGCACGACTTTGCAGCTACAGATCAACAGTTCGATATCATAACGAGTTATTTCTCAGAACCCACAGTTGACGAAGGTTTTGATATTATCGAATACCTCTAAATGCATCATCCGCGTTTAAGCTGACATCGAGCAGCTTTTTTCTTTTCCGAACATTGAGCGCACTTATGATGCCATAACTTAGACAACGTCCGCTCCTGGCACACAGCGGACTAACAAGAAGGCCGATGTCCGCTTTGAGCGAAAAGCGAACTTCTAAACAAAGCATATAAAGCTGCTGTCTTGACGAGTTTTGGCCATGCGTTTTGCAATTCTGGCAGGTTGACCGTAACAAATAACCTTTGCATCATGGCATGGAGATGTTTCCCACTCAGGAGAAGGTTACAGTGGTGAGTATGAAAAAAAGGATCGTCATCGTGGGTGCCGGAATCACTGGTGCTTCAATCGCATGGCATCTTGACCACCTTGAATTTGACGTCACTGTTATTGAGCAAAATATGCCTGCATCAGGGGCGACCGGCAGCGCGTTCGGCTGGTTGACCGGCGTGGTGTGTGATGATGCGCCTGATGTGCTTCTCCGGCGCGCCGCACTTGAGGACTGGCACAGGCTTGAAGAACAAATTCCGGAGCTTCAGATTAACTGGGGGGGGTCATTAAAATACGGCGCAACGTCTCAGGCCTGCCTACCTGAAGAACGCCTACTCGACACAGCCGAAATAGCCAGTCTTGAGCCTGCGTTGGTACTTCCTCCCTCAGAAGCCCGTTATGCTGCAAAAGATGGGGCCATCGATGCCATAGAAGCGACACGTATATTACTGGATAAGGCCTGCGGAAAGGGGGTGGTAGTGCAAAACCAAACGACCGTTGAGGGTTTTTGCATGACCAATGGCAAGGTGACAGGTGTTCTGACCTCTCAGGGGCAACTGGAGGCGGATTGCGTTGTGCTGGCCTGTGGAACGGGTATTCCCGCTCTGACTAAGCTGATGGGTACCCCTGTTCCGGTTCTGGCATCACCTGCTGTATTGCTACGTTTTGCAGCACCCCGGTGCGTAGTCAAAACTCTCATCGCAGGTGATGATATAGAGGTTCGACATTGCCGTAACGGGGATTTGCTAGCAGCTGAGGATTACCCGGCAAACGGCAGCGTCAGAGAAACTGTTATCGCTGCTCAGGCCTTAATAAGAAGCCGGCTCAGGGGCGCAGAGTCGGCTTCTCTCACCCAATACTCAATAGGAGAACGCCCTGTTCCGCAGGATGAGTATCCAGTTCTTGGCTTCACTGATGAGAGCGAGGGCGTCTATGTCGCAGTTATGCACCCAGCTGTTACTTGCGCAGCTGCGATCGGCAGGCTGGTTTCTGAAGAATTACGCAACGGTAAGAACGATGAGATCCCGGAGATTTACCGTCTCTCTCGCTTCGGAAATAAGCCTTTACAGCAAAGTTAATATGTTGATAAGCACTAATCTGTGACCTGTTTATTAGCGTCCGGAATGTTATTTAAGTCCAACTCAGGCACAACTCGGACGAACCCCAGACTCATGAGGTCCGTTTTGAGCGATAAGCGGAAGTTATACGATTAGTCGTTGAGTTGCTTGTCTAGAGACGTGTATGCTTTCTGTCCACTCTAAATTTAAAGGGACACATATGCCATATACGTCAGGGTCACCACAATTGTCATATATTGCAGAGGGGAAAGGCCCACTAGTTATAATGCTTCACGGTCTTCTAATGGACGGAAAATCTTGG
The DNA here is from genome assembly GCF_019844095.1 of Erwinia persicina. Taxonomy (NCBI): domain Bacteria; kingdom Pseudomonadati; phylum Pseudomonadota; class Gammaproteobacteria; order Enterobacterales; family Erwiniaceae; genus Erwinia; species Erwinia persicina. The sequence goes on from NZ_CP082141.1 coordinate 1,342,177, forward strand.
CGAAATAATGGATTAATCTCCTTATTTAGTCCATTTTTCCACGTTGTTTGTCCGGACCTTTTAGGCCACGGCGAAAGCGAAAAGCCGCCAGCGTCAGAATTATATACCTTAAAAAAACAGGCATTATCCATTGTGAAAATTATGGATGAGCTAGCTTATGAGAAAGCGCATATAATAGGTTATTCCTCTGGTGCATGGGTAGCATTAGGATTACTAAACCACCATCCGGAACGGCTGGATTCTGTCGTTTTAGGCGGATGGGACTTAAAGAATGGTCTTCCGGAAACGCCTGACGGCAAACTTAGTTTCGACATGTTTATGTCCTATGCAAGAAGCACAGCACCTGAGCTTACCTCTGGGCTTACGCTGGACGATCAAGAAAGTGCCAGATGCTTTTTCAATGAATTAAGAAAATACTCTGAAAAAAAAGAAGCTTTATTTCCATATAAGACACCAATTCTACTTTGGGCCGGTGCCAACGACCCTTATTACTCACCTATGACTGAGATAGCGGAACAATATGGTTTATTGATGACCCTTGGGAAGGGGGATCATTTGACTGAATTTAACAAGCCTGACAAAGCATCAATAAATGAAATTTTTAAATTTATTGAAACGCAAGAAGGTTCAATGTCATCTGTCACTTGTTCATAAAATAATAAATCACGGTAGCTGGGATGATGTCCGCTTCTGGCACAAAGCGGACAGCCTGAAGGGTCGCGAGGTTTGCTGTGAGCGAGAAGGTGACGTTGAGCAGAATGCTCAACGTCACCCAGTTTAGCGCCTGGCGTTAAGATCTTCGCGAGTTGGACCTTGAAAGTAGATGCTGCTTATATGGCAACTATGCGGTTGTGTCAGCACAAAACGAATCGTTTCCCAGACCGATCGTCCGTTCATTAAACGTTCTCCCATTCTGGATTGACTATCGACAGACGTATCTAACCCTGTAAATTCGAAATCCGGAGGGTACAACCCGGTAACGCGGATATTTTCTTCAGATAACTGCTGTGCCAGTTTAGTTGTAAACCCGCTAAGCCCGTGTTTACTGGCGAAAAAGGCTGGGTGCGCAATAGAATCCGTAAAATTGGGGACCCCACATGAAGATATAATTGAGACAATATCAGCATTTTCTGAACGTCTTAACCCAGGCAGCAGAGCCTGAGTCAGGAGAATCGAACCTGTCAGGCCTGAATTAACGGTATTAATAATTTCTATATCAGGCTGATCGTCTAATCTCCCTGACAACCACTGAGCAGCATTCAGGATTAAAATGTCTACAGGCTTGTCTGAAGCTAACAACTGCGCAGAAAACTGAGAAAGAGATTCAGGCCGGGTTAAATCACAGATATACCCTTTTGCAATGCCGCTTTCAGCAGTGATGATGTTGCAGGTTTTTTGAATATCTTCAGCCCGCCGTGCGCAAAATTCCACCTCGACGCCCTCTCGTGCCAGCCACACACACAGCGCCTGGCCAAATCCCCCGCCTCCGCCGGTAATAACAGCTCTTTTACCTCTCAGCATCTTCATTCTTCCTTTTCATGATGACTATGTGTGTAAGTAGATATACATGAGGCAGTTAAGTGACATCTTTCAGTTAGTGCCCTTTTTACATGAGGAACAGAAATAAGCTGCACTGCAAACTGTTTAAGCGTGACTCAGGGGATGAGCAACGTGCGCTTCTGGCACAGAGCAGACATACGCTTAAGGGATGTCCGCATAGAGTGAGGAGCGGACGCGCCCCGTTCAAAATGTTGCCTTTAAAAAATGAAACTCTGCCAAGAAAAGTGCGTTATTGATATGCTATCGGTACAGGTCAATCTGGAGAAAATTATGGCAAAGGACACAATAGTTACACTGTTGAAGTACAAGCGTTGGATTGATTCCGAAACTCTAAAAACCATTAAACTTATCGACGAATTCGCTTATGCAGAAAAACGTCACCTGATGCTAAGGCTGATGAATCATATTCATGTCGTAGACATGATTTTCAGAGCAAATATTTCGGGCCAGCAGCACGGTTACACGGCGTTAAATACCCCAGAAACACCGTCTGTAGATGAGCTTGAAATTAAAATGGCTGGCGCTGCGGATTGGTATATCCAGCATATTAACTCAATGACTTCAGCTGATCTCGGAGAAACCATTAAGTTCAGTTTTGTGGACGGAGGTAACGGAGAGATGACAGCTGCGGAGATGCTAAATCACATGCTTTTTCATGGAACCTACCATCGAGGAGCCGTAGGCTGGTTAATTACAGAATGTGGGGGTGTTGCTCCCAAGGATGTGCTGACAGTCTTCCTAAGGGACCATAATCACTGACAGTGAGCCTTCATCTACTACTCATATACCCAGCGGCTTCGACAGCCGCTGTGAGCGAGGAGCGGATCTTTCGTGGCAAGCAGCTATATATTCCAATGGCGTTTAACATCATTTTCTGGCGAAGCGCCTTGACTGGCAATCAGGCAGAGCATCAATTAATATCCAAAATCTATGGAAATAAACCTTTTTGGCTTTATGCCAGCACTACTCCCTGTTGCACTGTCTCCCGGAGCAAGCTTCACGCTTGTTATGAATGGCGCTCTGGCAGGCGGTTACAGAGGACTGTTCAGAACGCTTGCCGGCACAGCGTTGGGCATATACACACATGCGGTTCTCATCGGACTAGGTATAACCGCTGTGATCATCTCGTCTCCAGCAACTTTTGCGGTGTTGAAAGTTTTCGGAACCGCCTATCTGCTCTGGTTAGGAGCAATGCTTATCCGCAGTGGGATAAGGTCAAATGCCGGTGGACTGACTGATACGAAACATTCGGTGACGTTAAGAGAGGCCTGGATAGCTAATATTTTGAATCCTAAAGCCATCATTTTTTATCTGACAGTCGTTTCGCAGTTCGCAGGGAGACAGGGAGGCGTTTACAACTATCTGACATTGGCAACAGTCCATGTCGTGGTCATGAGCGTTTGGCTTTTTGCTGTTACTCAAGCACTTATATTTTCAGTAAAAAAAACTAACCCATTGATGCTCAAAAAATACGTCAACATTGCCGGCGGGGTGTTGCTCATTGCTTTTTCTCTGCACAGCCTGACCCAGTAACTCATCACCTTTAGCGAGGATGTCCGCTGCTGGTACATACCCGACTGGCAGGCAATGCAAGGCCCGCCTGGAGCAGGCCCGGCATTGAGCCATTCGGGATGCAGGTAGCAATGATCGCGTCGATTATTCGATGCTACGTTGCGAACCCATCTTGACCTGATTTTTTACCGTAGTGAACTCTCAGTCAGGTTGATTTACAGCGCGCCGTTCCGGCAACGGTGCCATTCTGTGGGCTACCGAACCTTAAGCTAAAAGTGTGTTGCCGGGCTGTCGGGCTGGCCATGCTGTGGCAGTTCTACCCGAACCTTGACGGCAATGAAAAGCGCAGCGAGCAACATCATGCCACCGGCGGTAAGAAAAACGCCCGCTACGCCACTGAATCCAAACATCAGCCCGCCTACAGCAGCGCCGGCAGCGATTGAGGATTGTACGGATGCGACCACCATGCCTCCTGCCGTTTCTGCCTGATCCGGCACCGCTCGCGCCACCCAGTTAGACCAGGCGACGGGAACACCACCAAACGCCAGACCCCACAGCACGATCAGGAATATCATTCCGGTCATCTGCACGGGAAGCCAGATCATGAACAATGCCGCTACGCCGACTGTTGCAGGCATCAACACCAGGGTGGCTCGCAGGCTGCGCTCCATCAGCCATCCGGCCAGTAGCGTTCCCACAAAATTGGCTGCACCGAACCCAAGCAGTATTAAAGACAAACCATTCACGTCACTGTGGGTAACGCTTTCAAGAGCCGGGCGAATATAGGTAAACAGCGCGTACTGTCCAGTGTGGGCAAGCACACATCCCATCATTCCCGGGGCAATACCGGGTCGTCGGAGTAACTCTGTTACCGATGCGGTTCGTACCGTTTTGCGTGCCGCCATACGCGGCAGAGTGAATAACTGGACGATGAGTGTCAGCACACCCACTGCCGTTGCTGCCACGAAGGCGCTGCGCCACCCGTAAAGCCCCCCCAGGTAAGTGCCCAGCGGCACCGAAACCACGGTGCCCACGGCAATGCCGCTGAAGATAAAGGATAACGCGCGCGGAACGAGCCTGGCGGGAACCAGCCGCATGGCAACGGCAGCGGCCATACTCCAGAACCCCCCCAGAGCGATGCCCAGCAGTATTCGCATAATTAACAAAACGGTCAGGCTTGAGGAACATGCCACGAGCAGATTGGAGGCAATCATCAGTCCTGTGAAACTCAACAGGACGGCCCTTCTGTCAAACCGGCGAGTCAGGCCGGGCACGAGCAGGCCGGCAAACAGGGCCACGACTGCCGTCACGGTCACCGCCTGGCCAGCAAGCGCTTCCGACACCCGCAGGTCAGCGGCCATAGGCGTCAGCAGACTGGCAGGGAGGTACTCTGCCGTCAGCAAACCAAATACGCCCATTGCCAGGGAAAATACAGCGGTCCATGCGGCTCCCGCCGGCTCATCTTCATTTGCAGACGCGGGTACAGCACTATTTACATCATTGCTCATCTTCTCTATCCCAGGGTAATTATCACAGCGGAAAGCCTAGCGTCGATTGGCAGGACGATCTATGATGCTGAATCTTGATGTTATGCCCGAAACACCTAAAATGACTGATAAAGAACAAACCGCTCTGTCGTCCGAACTGATAAGTGAACTGTTGACGGGCATGCGCCTGCGCGGTGTCCAGTATCGCCGTATCCAGACCGGCCCTTCTTTCGGGCTGGGGTTTGATGACAGGCCGGGACACGCTTATTTTCATTATCTGGCCGCTGGCACGGCTTTCTTACGTACAAATGACGGCGCGCTTCACCAACTGACGGCTGGCAATGCTGTGTTCATGCCTCAGGGAGGAGCGCATCAGCTGCTCTCAGATCCCCGTGCGGTGTTTCAGCCTATCGACAATTTCGCTACAGCTCCCCTCGGGGAAGCCGTAAGCGGGGTGGATACCTGCCCCAGTACGCACCCGATCCCAAGCGCAGTGCTTTTTTACGGTTGCATGGCGTTCGATTTCGGCGGCATGCACAGGCTCGGTAAACTGATGCCGCAGGTCATCGTGGCGAATACCGATCAGCCGCGTTATCCGGGTCTGGTGTCAATTCTGTATGCCATGAAAAGCGAAATATGCTCAGGACGCATCGGCTTTGCCGGCATTCTGGCTCGTCTTGCCGAGGTCGCGGCCGCGATGATGGTACGTGGATGGGTTGAATGTGGCTGTGAATCTGCATCTGGCCTTTTTGCGGCCCTGCGGGATCCGCGCCTTGCCCGGGCCATACTGGCTATACACCGTCAGCCCGGCAAAGAGTGGACTGTTGCTGAACTGGCAGCGGAATCGCATGTATCGCGTTCTGTTTTTGCCGATCGCTTTAAAACGACCATTGGCGTGCCGCCGCTGCGCTATGCAACGGAGTTTCGTATGCGTCTCGCCAGTCAGTGGCTCAGCCAGGATAAGCTATCGATCGACACGGTAGCCCAGCGTCTGGGCTATACCTCTCAGGCCGCGTTCAGTCGGGCTTTCAAGCGTATCAACGGCCAGCCGCCGGGAGCCAGTCGCAGCGGCGTAATGAAGAATACGCCCTGAATCGTCAGGCCACGTCTCAGAGGCCGGTGTATCAGCCGGTTGAAGCACCGGCGAACTGGGCTTGTACAAGGCTGACTCTGGAGGGGATACCCTCTGCTATGAGCGAGGAGCGGACGTCGATATTTGAATCTTTTAAGATCTACCCGCTGTGCTAACTGGATATATTGAACATTGCGATCAGGCAGCGAACCACTATCATTGGAGTTTTATAGACATTTCCATACAGCGCAGTTCAGCCTGTGCAAGCGCGGATGGATACATGCTTTCCCGCACTAGTATGAAACCATGCTTCTCATAAAAAGCTTGGGCGTTCGGAGTTGAAGATAAAGTTAATTGCTCAAATCCACGCTCACGAGCTTCACTTTTGATGGCTTCAATAATCTGACTACCAAACCCTTTGCCTGTATATTGAGGTAACGTAAAAACAGCCTCAACACTGCCTGAAGAAAGATCGAGAAAGCCTGTTGCTACCGGCCTGTTATCTGAGCCATCAATAACAAAAAAAGGATTCGCTACAATGACCTCCCTGTAGCTTTCAGGCATTTTTTCCGGTGTCCAGGCTGCAATAACCGCATCGTCGTAGCTGTTCTTACATCCGTAACGTATAGCCTGGTTTCGAATGTTCCAGCATTCTACTGCCTCCACAGGCAGAGCAAATCTGATCTTCATAGCTTCTCCTTGGGCCTTTTCTTCTGCTAACCCTTACATTTACCATAAGAGTTCTAAAGCATACCCATCGAATTTGCGTGAGGCGACAACGCCAGCGCCTGGCACAAAGCGGGCATTGATGACTGGCATACCTGGGCGGGACAAATGCAGTAATGGACAAAACCGTAATTCTGTCCAGTGAACCACTCTTAAGGAAATCTTGACCAGACATAACCACTTCCATGCAGATCAGAGCCATTACAGCAAAATCTGCGCCACCCTGGACAGGCCGCACAATTTGCTCTTAATGGTGAGCGCGAATCACAGGGAAAGGATGCAAAAATGTTATCAAGTATTGATTTTAATGGACTAGGTGAGGCTGTTCTCTTCCATGCCGCTGTATTAATTATCGCCGCCGCTAGCCTGATTAGCGGCTTGCTGCACTATCAAAGCGGCATCGGTAAACTGCTCATACTGATTTCGGCGGTATTGGGCCTGTATCTGGTGATGGTTTTTAAATTTTACTGGAACCCGTCCTGGGATTTCTGGGACAGATAGTTCCGGCCCTCTCAGCGTTGACCTTCTCCACCCTCTGGACAGACAGCCCATTCTGTCCAACAACATAAGGACATGTGCATTGGAATATAAAGTATTAGCCGTCGCATGCATGATTTTCATCATGGCTATATGGATGCTGCTACACGGAATCAGGGGTTATCAGGCCGGTTTGATTATAGAACACGGAAAGGCACCCCGGAGAAAGACTACTATTATCGTGGCGATATCGGATTTTATGTAAATGTGTTCTTCTACATCGCTGGCGGGACATTTTCAGTAGGATTCTCTGCCTGGCTAATGATGACAGGGTTAGGCTACTGGTGATCCGCCTTTAATTCCCCGCGCACCTGGACAGACAGCCATTTCTGACCAAGAAGTAACTGACTGGCAGCTTTGAGCGAGATATAGTCATTTGGACCCTGAGAATTACACTTTTAAGTGATTCAGGGTATGCGCTTACGGGTTACGAATATTGAGCGAGAATCATGTGATGATCGCCGCTTTTCTTTCGAACCAGTAGGTGCTCCACGTTCGCTAACGAATACTCAGGGCATGCAGATAAACTGCTGGCTATATTTCTTTCGAAGAGCGTGGAATGCATACCAATCCCCGATAAAAAGGAGTTGGTGATGACTGTGACTAATCAGTTTGCTGCGCACGTTGGTCTGGACTGGGCAGATAAAAAACATGATGTCTGTGTTCAGTTTAAAAACGGTGAACGCGTATTCCATGTAATTGAACATACAGCAGAAGCGCTTGATGCCTGGCTTACTGAGTTACACCAGAAGGTAAAAGGCAGGATCGCTATAGCTCTCGAGCTGAAGAAGGGACCCGTGGTATATGCTCTTCAAAAATATCCCTTTATCACCGTTTTCCCCGTCCACGCTTTGTCACTGGCTCGTTACCGGCAAGCCTTCTCTCCCAGCGGCGCTAAAGATGACCCGCAGGATGCCGAGCTGGCATTAGAGTTAATGCTGCGTTATCCCCAAAAGATAAAAGCTATTGAACCCGACAATGCGGATATCCGGTTACTCCAGCAACTGGTTGAGCAACGTCGTCAACTGGTTGAAGATAAACGACGCTTTGTGAACCGGATAATCAACACGCTTAAACAGTATTATCCTCAGCCCCTGGAGTGGTTCTCACATCGGGGTAGCTTACTGTTGTGTGAACTGATTATACGGTGGCCCAGTCTGCAACAACTTAAACGAGCCAGGCGCGAGACGATCCGCAACTTTCTGAATGCCAAAGGCGGTCGCGCAATGGCCCTTACCGAGCAGCGTGTTGTAAGTATTGATAACGCGATCCCATTGACGACAGACTCGAGTGTTATAGAGGCTAATGCTTTGATGGCAACAGCACTGGCGACACAAATTAAAGTCGTGAGTGAAATCATAAAAACCTATGACGAACGAATCGAAGCGCTGTTTGACACATTGCCAGATGCGGGGCTGTTCAAATCACTTCCAGGCATGGGGCCGTGTATGGGCCCAAGAATGCTTGCTGCACTTGGTGATAACCGTGACCGGTTTAATAGCGCTGAAGAAATTCAAAGCTACGCAGGTATTGCACCGGTGACAGAAAGAAGTGGCCAGAAATGCTGGGTTCACTGGAGATGGCAGTGTGCCAAGTTCGTCAGGCAGACCTTCGTTGAATGGGCTGCCAAAACGGTTAACTCATCATACTGGGCCAGACTTTATTATCAGGGACTGCGAGAAAAAGGAAAATCTCACCAGTCTGCAATCCGGGCTCTGGCATTCAAATGGATAAGGATCATTTACCGCTGCTGGAAGACCAGAACCCAGTACGATGAGGCGAAGTATTTGCTGGCTCTCGAAGCGCGACACTCGCCCTTACTGAAGCCATAAAAAGCTTGTCGAATGTCTCAGGGCGTGAAGCGGACGTTGAGCAGAATGCTCACCGTCCCCCAGTTTAGCGCCTGGCGTTAAGATCTTCGCGAGTTGGACCTTGAAAGTAGATGCTGCTTATATGGCAACTATGCGGTTGTGTCAGCACAAAACGAATCGTTTCCCAGACCGATCGTCCGTTCATTAAACGTTCTCCCATTCTGGATTGACTATCGACAGACGTATCTAACCCTGTAAATTCGAAATCCGGAGGGTACAACCCGGTAACGCGGATATTTTCTTCAGATAACTGCTGTGCCAGTTTAGTTGTAAACCCGCTAAGCCCGTGTTTACTGGCGAAAAAGGCTGGGTGCGCAATAGAATCCGTAAAGTTGGGGACCCCACACGAAGATATAATTGAGACAATATCAGCATTTTCTGAACGTCTTAACCCCGGCAGTAGAGCCTGAGTCAGGAGAATCGAACCTGTCAGGCCTGAATTGACGGTATTAATAATTTCTATATCAGGCTGATCGTCTAATCTCCCTGATAACCACTGAGCAGCATTCAGGATTAAAATGTCTATAGGCTTGTCTGAAGCTAACAGCTGTGAAGAAAACTGAGAAAGGGATTCAGGCCGGGTTAAATCACAGATATACCCTTTTGCAATGCCGCTTTCAGCAGTGATGATGTTGCAGGTTTTTTGAATATCTTCAGCCCGCCGTGCGCAAAATTCCACCTCGACGCCCTCTCGTGCCAGCCACACGCACAGCGCCTGGCCAAATCCCCCACCTCCGCCGGTAATAACCGCTCTTTTACCTCTCAGCATCTTCATTCTTCCTTTTCCTGATGACTTTGTGTGTAAGTAGATATACATGAGGAAGTTAAGTGACATCTTTCAGTTAATGCCCTTTTTACATGAGGAACAGAAATAAGCTGCACTGCAAACTGTTTAAGCGTGACTCAGGGGATGAGCAACGTGCGCTTCTGGCACAGAGTGGTTATCTACACCCTGCAGGTTTCACCGCAAGTCGAATCGTCAGCGCATGAGTCTAACCGGTAGAGCCGCCAGTTTCTGCCGAACTGCCGGAAGCCAGCTTGCTCAGGCGTTCACCCTGGAGATAATAATTCACAATACCGTCATTTATTCTGCCCCCTAAAGACTGATAAAAACGATTTGCTCCGGGGTTTGATTTCTCGGCGTTCCAACTGAGGCTAAGACACTCCTGTTCAAGAGCGAGTTTCGCAACAAAGCGCATGATGGATTTCCCTGTGCCTTGACCTCTGTTGTCCTGAGAGACATAAAGCTCTTTAATGTGCAGCTGGCCACTGTATCGGGGAGAAGGGTAGAGAATACTGCAGCACGCCAGCCCAACGATGTGAGCATCGCAGCGAGCCCTGAGTACCAGAGTCCCGGAGAGCTGACTGAACAGTCGATTGCGGAGGTAATTCTTTAACAGTGATTCCTGAATGATGCCCTTGCCATAATAGTGCTCTTCCATTTCGGTAAAAATTTTCACCATGGATTCCCATTCTTCTGGCGGACACCGTTCTACCGTTATTTCCATATTTACTCCTTTCAGCTAACTACACGCCAAGGCCGGGGCAAGTTGCTCTTACATAGCAGCTCTAAGCATTCCGGCCCGGCTGCCGGGTTAGCTTCGCCGATCCGTCAGAAGCGGCGTTACTTTTCACTTCGTCCAGGATACTGGATTGCTGAGTCATTCATGTTCCTTTCTTACTGCGTATATCTAATTGAGCAATAGCCTCTTGCAGGTGTTCCAGAAACGCCTTCACTTTCACCTGTAGGTATTTTCTGCCGGAATAGAGCGCGTACAGCACCAAATCCTCGGGTTCGCGGTTACAGTTAATTTTAACAAGGGAGCCGTTATTGATTTCTGATTCACAGGCATGGAGAGGCAAAATGGCGAAACCAAGTCCTTTTAATGCAGCGGCCTTGGCCATCTGTCCACTGTTCACCTTATAGCTGGACTGTACCTGGACGCTTTGGTTTTGTTTAAATCTCCAGGGCATTCCCTGGAGTACCGACATACTCGTAATGCAGGGGGTTTTGGTGAGCTCATCCACCGATTGTGGTGAGGGGTGACGTTCCAGAAGTTCTGGTGCAGCTACCACACCACTCGGCCAACGCAGAATTTCCCTGGCTACCCAGCAAGAATCTTCCAGTGGTCCACGTCCAAAGCGTAATATCAGATCGAATCCATCCAGTAGGCCCTCTGTTGGATCCAATTGTGTGTCACAACTGAGCTGTATGTGTGGATGCTTGATGCAGAAGTCAGCCAGAATATCTGCCATGAATGGAAGGTCTGGTGTAATGATCTTCAGGTGACCTGATAGTGAATCACCAAACAGTGCGACTTCTTGCAGTGCATGATCCAAAGCGTGCGTGAGCGGCGTAATGGATTGATACAGCATTCTACCGGCTGCGGTTGGCATTATCTTACGCGTCGTACGCTCCAGTAGCCGCAGATGAAGTTGCTGTTCAAGTAAAGCGACATGTCTACTGACATTGGACGATGGCAACTGAAGCTGCTCTGACGCGAGCTTAAAACTCAGCTTTTCATAAACCACCTGAAAGCTGATAAGCCACTGCAATTCACATTTTTCAATCATTAATTATCCCAAAAAATGAGATTAATAAAGCTATAACTCTATATTTATCATTAATCAGGTGGTCATTACAATTTTCGTTAAGTTTCATAACAGGAAAATAATGATGACCAGGCCTAAGAAAATTGCCATCGTAGGTGCCGGCGTTGCTGGAATGGCACTTGCAATACTCGCGACCCAACAGGGCCATCAGGTTAGCCTGTTTGAGCGTGGCAGCAACGTCTCTTACATGGGAGCTGGCGTAACTTTATGGCCCAATGCCATGTTCGTCATGCAGAAGATGGGGCTGGACGAAAAGGTCAAGCATGTAGGTGGTACACCGTTCATGATGCGGCAGTTTGATCGGAATGGTTACCTTCAGACGCAGTTCGATATTTTAGCAGTGAATTCACTTTGCGGTTTTCCGAGTGTGACCGTGTTACGGCGTGAACTGATGCACTTACTGGCCGCCAGGTTAGAGAGCCTGGGCAGGGAGATTAAATTCAATTGTTCAGTCACTACTGCGGACGTCAGGAAGTTGAGCCTGGCGTTTGATTTAGTCGTCGGCGCTGACGGGCGAATGAATTCAGTCGTTCGTCAGTCATTACATGGGGACAAAGAAACGCCTCGTTATCATGGTTTCGTGAACGTAATAGGAGTGGGAAGGCAACAAGAGGGTGCATCGAACAACGCTATTGATGACTTTCGCGGGCAGGGTGAGCGTTTTGGTATCGTCCCGGTGAAGGACCGGTTGTGCTATTGGGCAGGAGCGTGGAACGCTCCTGTGGACAATGAACGTCCTCGGGCACATTGGTACAATGAGTTGCATCAGCATTTTCGAGACTGGCCTGATCCTGTGCAGAACTTGTTGCTGTCATGTGATAGTGCATCTGTTAAGGGCATTTTCGTGCATGACATTGATCCTCTTCCCTTTTGGCATCAAGACAATGTTGTAATCATCGGGGATGCGGCTCATGCTTCCTTGCCGACATCCGGGCAGGGAGCCTGTCAGGCGCTGGAAGACGCATGGCACCTGACTTGTTTACTGAAGGAGACAGATGATTTGGAAATGGCTCTGCAAGGCTTTTACCAACAGAGACATATCAAAACCTCAGCAGCGCAGTGGGTTGGAAGACAATTCGCTAAAAAAATTTTTTCTGAGCAGCCTGAACCACTGCTACCTGCATCCACTATTTCCGCAGCAGAACTCAGTCGGTTCTGGATGCAGGGTTTAAAGCATGTAGCCTTCTGAAACCAGGTGATAAGAATGCGGTATGACTGTCTGTCAGATGAATACTGACTGGTGCGATGTTATTACCTGATAACGTCCGCTTCTGACACACCGCTGAAGTTAATGTCAGGTATTAATGAGAATAACATTTGTACCTGACTGGATGCCGCAGCAAGGCTGAAGAGGGACAAGCTTCTCATCAGATAAGAAAGTTAAACACTCTCAACCACTAATCGGGGTGCCTATTGTCCCTGAAAACGTTATAATTACTGAGTTTGTTCTCTCCGTATTATCGCGGCTGCTAACCCCGATCATTCTTTGAGAGAGAAATTATGCAAACGATCCGCACCCGAGGCTGGCGCAAGGCGCAAAAGCAACGCAATAAGTCTCGAGATATTCACAATGCTTTATTAACTTTTCGTGGCGAAAAAAACTGGAAGATGCTTTATACGCGGTCAGATAAATTGCTGCGTGCCGCACAACTAGGGCTTGAGTATCCACGTATTACTAACCAACAGCTTGCCTCACGAGGTCTGGAAGAGTACCAGGTTTCTGATGAATATACTTTTTATATGCAGTCGTAATCAATGGCGCAGCCCCACGGCGGAACAGGTGTTCCGCCGTCATCCCAACCTTGCCGTGCGCTCTGCTGGCACAAGTCGGAATGCTAAAAAAAAGGTGTCTGCTGATCTGCTTCAGTGGGCCGATGTTATCTGCGTTATGGAAGAGAAGCATAAGAATCGTCTGGTGGCAGAATATGGCCGAATCATTGCTTTTAAGCCGCTACATATCCTGGATATCCCCGACGATTATCTCTTTATGGATCCCAGGCTGATAGCCATACTGAAAGAGACCGTGCCGGCAATGCTGAAACTCACCGTTCAGGGAACGGATAGCCATTAACCCTTTGTTCAGCCTACCATTAACGTCCCCTGCTTGTCGGTTTTCCCGCCAGCTATAGGGTGATCAATCTCCCTACTGGCACTCGGGAGCTACTCGGAAACAGCATAGCGAAGAAAGACCGGGTGTCTATCAGGACGCTCCGCCAGTTCTGAAAAATTTCATGTTTCCAGGGCGAAATGTCACTATTATTTAAAAAAAATCAACAGGATAGCGACGATGAGAACAGTCGAGTTTTTGCTGTATACCCTAAAACCCGGCACCGGGAAAGACTTCCACAGGATAATGACGGAAGAGAGCGCTCCGCTTCACCGTTTAGCGGGTATGGATATTATTTCTTTTGGTATATCAGCCCACGACGACGACGCTTACTATCTGATCAGGGCTTATGACAGCCTCTCCCAGCTGAAATCCTCTCAGGAATCTTTCTATAATAGTGAAGAGTGGCGGCTTGGCCCCCGGCAGGCCATTATCGATAGAATAAGGGTCAGCGTTAAATCAGTGCTCATGCTTAGCAGTAATGCGATTGATAATTTACGATCCAACTGAATCACTTTTAAGAATAAGTGATGTCTGAGGAAGCAGGCGGCGTACGCATGCCAGCCTTGCTTCATTAAGTTCCATTATGGCACAGGGTAGCCAGGGGAATAAGATTGTGGGGGACCATCAGGTGAGGTTACCTGCTCAATATCAGCATCAATCGTGTTCAAAGATTTTTACCGAGGATATGAACCTTTACATCAGATGTGGAGGTTTTATGGAAAAAATCCTGAATGAACACCATCCCCTGTTTTTCATAGAATTGACGCGCACGTTTGTTATGTTCGTGAACTTCTAACCAGAGATAATCATTGCCGCGCTCTCTCGCTTTTTCAGCGATGTCATCAAGGATCTGCCTGCCATAGTTTTTCCCCGTTTCATCCGGCGAGAGGTAAAGTTTGTTCAGCAGCGTTCCCTCCTGACGGGTTCCGGGGATATGACATCGCCATGTGACTCTTAAGAAGCCGACCGGTTTTGAAGACTCCACAATATACCAACTGACGGCGGGATCGTTGAGGCTATGCTGAATCGTAAGTAACGAATACTCCTGCTGAAGGTATTCATTCATTTCGTCTTTTGAATCCCAGTAATGTTGCAAATGGTGCGTATATAAACGAATGCCTAACTCATTGAGAAGGGCGGCTTCGGACTGTTTCGCATCTCGCAGAATAATCGTCATAGCGTGTTTGCCATTGTCAGTTGATAACAGAAGGGGGGAGTGACCTTTCACAGTAAACGAAAAAAATCAGGGTGCAAACAAATCCGCTCCCCATGCGGTCAGTCAGAAGATCTTAACGCTAACCCGGTCGGCACAAAGCAGGGAACAGTGTGAACCGACCGGAACCGCTGGCGGGATCAGACGTGCATCTGTTTTTTCCCCGCTCCGGTTAAATCCGCCTCCGTGGCACGTCCGGCAAAATCCACCTCAAAATCATCGGCGGCGAAGTCCGGGGGTGAACGGCCGTCGACAAATGCCGGCCACTGGCGCTGCAGATAGGCGGCGTTCTTCTCACACCAGGGCGCTGCCGCAATGTACATCACATTGCTGTCAAATTCGCCGTGATGCTCATTTTCCACGGCGTGAACCACATCGCAGTGCCAGAACACCGTGTCGCCAGGCTCCATATCCGGAATAGAGGAAAAACCTTCAAGTAAAAGAGGATGGAATTTTTCACTGACCGACAGCGCCCGGCCCGGAGCCGCGCCGCACAGGTCATCTTCTGCCACGTCATCCTGCAGGGCACGCAGTAATATCCACGCCATGGCGTTAGCCACCGGTAGCAGTTTCAGGGTGCCGCCGTGCCGGCGCTGCGGCGTCAGGGCGGTCCAGCCCTGAAATGTACGGAACATTGAGCAGACGGCGGGCGAGGCGAACTCGCGCACTTCCGTCCGGCCTTCGGCATCGAACGGATTATAATGCTGCCAGTCGCCGCTGAAGACGTGGCGGTATACGTGGCGGAAGTTCTCATCCAGCCAGCGTTCCAGCGATCCGCCGTCAACGTGCGGCGACAGGCCCAGTGAACCGGAATGTGGCGGGCGGCGGCGAATGCGGTCGGCATAGCTGACGATGCGGGTGGGATCAAAGTGCTGTCTGCCCTGGCTTTCGGTCTGCCAGAGCGAATTCAGAAAGACCTGAACCGCCTGCATGCGTGCATCCTGCCGCGCCTGAACCTGGGGCTGTGACCAGTACACGCCGTAGATCTGCGGTTTTCCCTGCTTCAGGTCACCGAAATAGTTATCTTCGGCGGCATTTTTGAGTTTCTCAACGAACTGATTATCGTCAAGATAGTGGCTCATCTCTTCGTTCCACGCGCGGGCCTGCGGAACGGGGAAAACCCCGCGAACCGTGCAGCAGCCGCGCTGGCGGATCTGGTTTTTTTGGCTCTCGGTGATGCGGTGGTGAATAATATCGTCGGCATCCAGCTGCGGCACCGGATGCTCCCCGCGTTGCTGCTCCGCGTGAAGCACATCAATCTGGCGGCGCATCTCCTTGTCGAGTTCGGCAAATACCTGGCGGTAGTGCGGAAGCTGTTGGCGGAGCTGCATTTTAACGTGGCGAATGGCGTCAGGAATATTGTCAATTTTGAGGTCAGTCATGTCGTTCTCCTGTGACAAATTCATTATCATGGTGTGAAGCTGCGGATCATTACACGGCGAAAAAGCGGCAGAGAAAAGAGATGTGTTTTTTGTGGTTTTTCCCCTTTTAGCGAGATGAAGTATGCAACTCACGACAGAGCGACTGATTCTGACCCGGCTTCAGCCTGAAGACTGGCAGCTTTTCCTCAAGATCCACAGCGATGAAACCTGCATGAAATTTATCAGTGCGGTGCCGCAGCTGGCCGATATTCGTCAGCGTTTTCAGGACCGTCTGGCCCCCTGGCAGGTCACCAGCTTTCACATGCTGTGCCTGGTGGTGCGGCTGAAAGAGAGCGGGCGCGTGGTCGGGCTGATGGGCGCCAATCCCGAGTGGGCCCCGCACCGGCAGGCGGAGGTAGGGTATTCGCTGTTCAGTGACTGTTTTGGCCAGGGCTATGGCAGTGAGGCGCTGGGTGCGCTGTGTGATTTTTTATTTCGCGAGTGTGAGTTCCATAAACTCAAGGCTCAGGTCGTGGAGGGTAACCATGCCTCGCGACGGGTGCTGGAAAAAAACGGCTTTTTGCTGGAAGGGACGCTGCGGGATAATTACCTGTTACGCGGCCAGTGGGTGAATGACTGGCTGTTTGGCCGCCTCAATCCCGCCGGATAAAAAATTTTATCCTGCCTCTCGACAGGTTACAGAATTGTAAGATATGTTGATTCAACGACCACCACAGTGGTCAGCGTCGCTCGGATGGTCCGGGCGCTTACGTGAATCCAAGGATGCTATGCTATGGCTGACAACAGTTCCCCTCGCCGTTTTTCCCGTATTGAACGTCTTCCTCCGTATGTATTTAACATCACTTCCGAACTGAAGATGGCTGCCCGCCGTCGCGGTGAAGATATTATCGACTTCAGTATGGGAAACCCCGACGGCCCGACGCCGCCGCATATCGTTGAAAAACTCTGTACCGTGGCCCGGCGTGAAGACACGCACGGTTACTCCACCTCGCGCGGGATCCCCCGCCTGCGCCGTGCCATTTCACGCTGGTATGCCGACCGCTACCAGGTGGATATTGACCCGGAATCAGAAGCCATTGTCACCATCGGCTCGAAAGAGGGGCTGGCCCATCTGATGCTGGCAACGCTCGATCATGGTGATACCGTACTGGTGCCCAATCCCAGCTATCCCATTCATATCTATGGGGCGGTGATCGCCGGCGCACAGGTGCGCTCCGTGCCGCTGGTGGCCGGCGTGGACTTCTTTAATGAACTGGAACGCGCCATTCGTGAAAGCTACCCCAAGCCGAAAATGATGATCCTCGGCTTTCCGTCGAACCCGACCGCGCAGTGCGTGGAGCTGGACTTTTTTGAGCGGGTGATTGCCCTGGCGAAACAGTACAACGTGCTGGTGATCCACGACCTGGCCTATGCCGACATTGTCTACGACGGCTGGAAGGCCCCGTCGATTATGGAGGTACCAGGGGCACGTGACGTGGCGGTAGAGTTCTTTACGCTGTCAAAAAGTTACAATATGGCGGGCTGGCGCATCGGCTTTATGGTGGGTAACAAAGAGCTGGTTTCAGCGCTGGCGCGTATTAAAAGCTATCACGATTACGGCACCTTTACGCCGCTGCAGGTAGCGGCGATTGCCGCGCTGGAAGGGGATCAGCAGTGCGTACGGGAGATTGCCGAACAGTATAAACGCCGTCGTGATGTGCTGGTAAAAGGCCTGCACGAGGCGGGCTGGATGGTGGATAACCCGAAAGCCTCGATGTACGTCTGGGCGAAAATTCCCGACCACTATGCCCACCTTGGCTCACTTGAGTTTGCCAAACTGCTGCTGCAGGAAGCAAAGGTCTGTGTCTCACCGGGTATCGGCTTTGGTGACTATGGTGATACGCACGTGCGCTTTGCGCTGATAGAAAACAGCGATCGTATCCGCCAGGCGGTAAGAGGGATTAAAGCGATGTTCCGTGCAGAGGGTATCCTGGCGAGCGCCAGCAAAAGCAGCGAAGACGACGTTTAAAACAGTCAGGGTCAGGTTGTCCTGACCCTTCACTTTTATCCTTACAGCATCAGATAGAAGGTGCCAAGCCAGAGCAACAGGATAAAAGAGATCCCCATCAAAGCATATTTCACGAAAAAGTCCTCTGAGCACCCAATATGGGCCGGATCCGGGCTAATTTACCCGTATTACTCAGCAAAATAAAGACCATTGTTATGAGACCTTTCTCACATTATTGCCTTTCCAGTTCCGGCACGACGGACATGCCCACGCGCAGCCGATCCAGAGCCGACTGACCCGGTTCCAGCACAATTTTCACCGGCAGGCGCTGCACGACTTTGGTGTAGTTCCCGGTCGCGTTGTCCGCGGTAATGGCGGCAAAGGTGGAACCCGTTGCCGGGGCAATACTGTCAACGTGACCGCGCAGCGTCACGCCGGGAAGTGCATCAACCGTCAAAGAAACCGGTTGCCCTGCGGTGACATTGGCCAGTTGGGTTTCCAGAAAATTAGCCACCACATAGCTCTGTTTAAGCGGCACGACAGCAAGCAGACGCGTTCCCGCTGAAACCCATGCTCCCTGCCGCACCGCACGCTGGCCGACACTGCCGGAAATAGGGGCGGTGATGCGTGTATAGGAGAGGTTGAGCAGGGCCTGATCGACACTGGCCTGCATGGCGCTGCTGTCTGCCTGTGCCTGTTTCAGGCTGGCCTGCAGTACCGCGACCTCTTTATGCGCGGCCAGTACAGCGGCCTGACTCTGCTTCACTTCAGCGGCGGCGCTCAACATGGTGGCGCTGGATTTTTGCTGTTCATCGGCGGTCGCCGTACCGCTTTTCAGCAGGCGGCGGTAACGATCCGCATTCTGCCCGGCGTAATTCAGCGTGGCCTGGCTGGCGCTGACGGCGGCGTCAGCCTGAGCGATAGTCGCTTTCTGCTGCTCCAGCTGGGCCTGAATGCTGGCCTGTTTCGCCTCGCTGACCTGCAGATTAGCTCTGGCGGTTTCCAGCGCAACGCGGTAGTCACGATCGTCGATGGTCGCCAGTACCTCCCCGGCGGTGACCTGCTGGTTATCAGCGACGTTAACCGTGCGGATATAGCCGGAGACTTTGGGTGCCACCAGCGTGTAGTCAGCGGTGACCACCGCATCATCGGTGCGCAACTGATGGCGGTTGATGGCGGACCAGATAAAGAAAGCAATGGTCAGCAGTATCAGCAACAGGGCTGCCAGCAAAGCGGTACGTTTAGCAGGTGTGAAGCTCATGATCGTTATCTCGATGTTGGCGGAACGGACGTGAATAAGGTTTGTGGCGGCCATACCCGTTTGGGCAGCCAGGCGGTCAGCAGGATCAGGATCAGCGCAAAGCCCGTAATCAGCAGGTAGGCGTCACTGATGCTGAGGATCACCGCCTGGTGCCTGAGCAGCGTGCTGAAATGGCTGAGGTTTTCAACAGAACTGACGGAACCGTCCGGCAGCAGCGGCGTCAGGCTGCTGGCAGTGTCACTCTGCGCGGCAGTCATCAGCCATGGCCGGTTACCCAACTGATCGACCAGAGTATGGGAGTGGAACTTCTCGCGGTGGGTGAGGAAATTCTCTACCAGCACGCCGGCGGCCACGCTGGAAAAGCCGCGCACGGTATTGAACATCGCCGAGGCAAAGGGCCCCTCGGGCGGCATCACCACGCTGGTGGCACTCATCAGTACCGGCAGGATCATCATCGGCTGGCCAAACGCCTGTAAAACCTGAATAGCCCAGAAATTCTGCCGCGCCCACTCGCTGGTGATCTGCATTCCCATCAGGCAGGAAAGGATCAGCATGCCGGCACCGGCGGTCAGCATCCAGCGGCAGTCAATCCAGCGCAGATTAAGTAACGCAGCCAGCAGCGGCGCAATCAGCAGCTGAGGCAGACCAATGGTCAGCGCCAGGGGGGCAAACTGTGCGGTGCGAAAGCCGTCAATCTGAGCAAAATAGGCCGAGGGCAGGGCCGAACCCGACAGCCCCACCATCAGTACGCCCGCCAGAACCAGCAGACCGTGGGTCAGATTTCTGCGCTGCAGCATTTGCAGCCGGAACAGCGGCAGCGGGTGATACCACTCGTTGATCAGGAACACCAGCAGCAACGCTGCGGCGCTCAGTAACATGCCGCTAATCAGCGGGGACTGGAACCAGTCAAGTCGTTCTCCCTGGGTCAGCGCCAGTATCAGCAGGGCGATGCCGCTACAGCCGGTGAGCATTCCCGGCGCATCAATCTGGCGAAACCGCTCCAGCCGTAGCGGATCCTGCGGCAGCCCCCAGCCAATCAGCAGGGCGGCGATCAGACAGGGTGGGATCACCTGCCAGAAGGTAAACTGCCAGCCAACAGAATCGGTCCAGAAGGCGGCAAGCGAGGCCGCCATATTGGGGCCGAAGGTCGCCGTCATGGCATACGCCGCCAGGCCGTAAAGTTTAATGCCGGGCGGCAGGAAGCGCAGGGCAACCGTCATCAGCATGGGGGGGAGGGCGCCGCCAAAGATCCCCTGGATCACCCGGAGCGCGATAAAGCCTGACGTATTTATCACCAGCGGCTGGATCGCCGCCATCAGGCAGAAACCCAGCGTGGCAGCCAGCGTAAAACGACGCAGGGAAAAAGTGACCGCAAACCAGGGGGCCACCATCATGGCAGCCACTTCCGCTGCCTGATAGGCGGAGGTGATCCAACTGCCCGTATCAAAATCGATGCCCAGCGCGGCACGGATATCGGCCAGGGCGAGGTCCGTCACCCGATCGTTGAGGCCGGAGCTGAGTGCGGCAATCAACACACCCACCAGACCCAGCGCCAGGCGCAGGGTGAAAGGGTGCGGAGGCGGCATTGCCGCAGGCTGGCCATTCATTGCAGGGACTCCAACGCTATTTTTATTATCGATGCACTGTATTGCATCGTGATACATTGTGCGGAATATTACAGGGTGATGCGATGTATTGCAATGCGGTACACTGTATCCAGTGAGACATTCAGTGCTACAGTAATGGCCGGTAACAAGGAAAAGAATCCCTATGTTTGAGTCTTCAGGCTGCCGCGATGACGAGCGTTCCGGCGGCATTCAGGTGATCACCCGCGCGGCGAAAATTCTTGACGCGCTGGGGGCGAAACCGGACGGGATGAGCCTGGGCGAAATTGCCCAGGCGGTCGATCTGCCGCGTTCCACCGTACAGCGAATTGTCGCTGCGCTTGACTCGGTTCAACTGGTACGCAGCCACGGTGCGGCAGCAGGCGTGCGCCTCGGGCCGGCTCTGCTGCGACTGATCGCCAATGTTCATACTGACGTGGTGGCGATCGCCCAGCCCTGGCTTCAGGCACTGTGCGACCAGACGGGAGAAACAGTTTCCCTTGCGCGCGCCAGCGGCCTGCAGCTGGCCATTGTTCACTATGTGGTGGCAGACCGGGAACTGCGGGTTGTGCCGCGCATCGGCATGAACCTGCCGCTTTACAGCACGTCCGGTGGCCGCGCGCTGCTGGCGCTGGACAGCGATGAGACAGCCAGAGAGCGGGTCGGGGAGGCGTTTCAGGCCATCACTGAACTGACCGTGCGCGACTTCCCTGCGCTGCTGGCGCACCTGACTGAAATTCGCCGTACCGGTCTGGCTTATGACCGGGGAGAAACACTGGAAGGGATCTCCACCATGGCGGTGGCGATCGACACTATTCTGGGACGCTTTTCCATCAGTCTGTTAATTCCTGGCGCCCGCTTTCAGCGGCATGAGGCGCGTAACCGGGAGGCGATCCTCCGGTGTAAAGAGGCATTAATCGATGAAATTGGTAAAGCTGCCTTACGGGACTGACAGGAGAAGACGATGAAAACACTTTTAGTGGCTGTAGATAATTCAGTCATCGCCCGCAAAGTTGTTTCACTGGCGAGCGAACAGGCGCTGGCCTTACAGGCTGAAGTCGTGGTGGTGTGCTGTGTGGATGCCAGCTACGCAGATTCGGGCCCGTTTGATATTGAGGCGGGTGAAGACCCTGGTGATTTTGGCCTGGCGCTGGACGAGCAAAACACTGCCGAAGCGGTGGTACGCCAGGCACTGGCGGAACTGCACCGGGCCGGCGTGGTGGCGCGGGGCAGAGTGGTCGCCGGGGAATCGGCAGAAACCATCGTGGCCGAATCAAACCGCCTTCAGGCGGCGATGATTATCATGGGGCGTCGCCATCTCTCCTCTTTTAACCGCCTGCTGAAAGGTTCGTGCAGTGCGGCAGTGATTGAACGTGCCAGCTGTCCGGTGTTAGTGGACGTGCGCGCTGACTAACATCTTTTCACAGGCCGGTGACCTGGCCTGATCATCTCAGGATCCTGCTTTGACTTCTCACGCTATTCTTGCCTCGCTGTTCTCCGCTCTGGTCTGGCTGGTTATTATCGGTGGCCTGCGCCAGCGTCAAAAACTCAGACCCGTGGCGGCGATACTGCTGTTTGTACTTCCGCTGCTGGCGGGCAATGTTTACTATTTCGGCTGGGTGAACCCGGAACAACAGAAACAGGCCGCGATTGATGCCTCGGCGGCCCGCCTGGCCACACTGCCGGTCTGGCGTACGGTAAAAGTCCAGCAGCCTGCACTCTACCAGCAGGCCTATGATGAACTGATAACGCATCTCCGTGCCGGAATGCCACCGCAGCAGGCGATTGACAGCCTGCGCCCTCTGGTGGCTGACCTGCTCAATCAACGCATTAATGCGGCCCGTGATGAAGATCTGGTCGACTATATGCAGGCCTCGCTTGAGCAAATGAAGCAGATCCGCCAGCACAGTACCGGACAGTGCTTCCGCTTCCTGTTTCCCCAGGTGAAAGGGGGCGTTAACGTCAGTGAGCTGTTGACTAAAGCCGTCACCGACAGAGAACTGCAGTCGATGGACGTCCTGCTGCAACACAGCCGGGGGGCAGAACAGTCTGTGGATTTAAAACAGGGGCGGGTGCAGCTACAGAGTGTGGTGCGCGGGCTCTATGACCGCTGGGGCAGTGACCTGCAAACGCTGAATACACCGGCTGAACCTGGGGTAGATGAAGGCAAACTCTGTGATATGACGATAGATCTTTATCAATCGGTTCTGGCACTTCCGGGTAAAGATTCAGCTAACGTTTTACGTATAATTATTAGTGGAACAGGTAATTAGTTCCGAAAAAAAGCCCGCTCGCCGCGGGCATAAAAAACGTTCTAATTATAGTTAATAAGTACCTGGTGTTGCGCAGACATCTTCTAATGTCTGGGGCCATATTGGCACCGATATCGCCTGAAGGCCATTCACTCTCCTGAATCGATTCAATCGGCAAAACATTGCATAACCTAAGTAAAATTTTGCAAATGCGCCTGAGTCTGATAGCCGCAGGGGGGGAGATTGCTATGATGCGGCACTCGTAGAGGGGAGTCATAATGAAAAAGAAACTATCCGGCGTCTTTGCGCTGTTACTGCTGGCAGGCTGTACTTCCGGCAAACCTGGGGCCTTTGAAAAGGTGGATGAAGATCCGGCAGTGAATACCGTTCAGTATCGTTTTAACCCCGTTAACGTCGACAAAACGGCGATGGAAAAAGATGTTGAACGATATTGTACTGAGCGTGGCTTTGATAAAGTGGAAGCGTTAAGCCCACAGGAAAGTCATGTTCCCGGCCTGATGAAAGCCTGGTATCAGTGTAACTACAGTATTAAAAGTTAAATAAAAAGAAGGGCGGGGAAATCCCCGCCCAATTTTTTTACTACTTAATGGTTCTTTTTATATTGCTGTGTGCAGGCTTTGCCCGCCCAGCCCCGAATCCTGTTGCGTGATGACGCCAGTAAAGAGGTGTCAACCCGACGACAGGATTCCAGGCCTATCGGTGAATATTCACCGAATACGTTACCAGCCGCGCCGTGGCCCACCGCCATGATGATAGCCGCCATAATAACCGTCACGGCCGCCGTGATATCCGCCGTCACCGCCATGATGATGGGGAGGCGCAATAATACAACCGCTCAACATAACAATCAGTGCCATGACAGAGATCGCTTTTATTATTGTTTTCATCTTTCTCTCCTGCCCTTTTCTATGACTACAACGTTACGCAAGAAAAGTGGAGGAATGATGCCGTGAATGTAGAGTTATTAGAAAAAATATTTCAAAATAATTCCGTTTGCAAATATTCAAACCCTGCAGATTTTAATTAAATAAGATAATGATGAAAAACTAACATCGGTGATGAGAATCATCTTAAATCAGAAGTGGGGGCTCATAAAGTGGTTTTCAAGGCCAGAGAATATCTTGCAGATGCGGTGGCCATTTAAGGTGTGAAGTAGTTCTGTGGGGGATGAGGTGTGAGCCAATCCCCCACAGGATCCGCGTCCTGCGGGGGGATGCGTTGTGCCGTATTATCAGGCGTGCTGCAACGCTTTTTTCACTTCTTCGGCTCTGTGCGGCATACGGATGGTGGCTGACATCAGCAGAGAGATAACCAGCAGGGCCATAATCAGGCTAAAGGTCACGGTGAAGCCGCCGAACAGGGAAGCAATCAGCGACCCCATCACGCTGCCGATACCGAATCCAAGATAAATGACTCCGTAGTTTTTCGTCAGATTATTGAGGCCAAAGAAGTCACTGACCAGCGACGGATAAACGGTGATGGTGCCGCCGAAGCTGAAGGCCACGCAGGCGATGGCAATAAAGAAGCTGCCTTCATTCATATGGCTGAACAGCAGAATGCTCATTCCGGCCAGGGAGACAATCTGCGCCAGGGTAATCACCCGGATACGGGCGACTTTGTCAGACAGCACGCCCAGAATCAGACGACCGCTCAGGTTAGCAATGGCAATAATGGTCACCGCATTGGCTGCGGTCTGTGCGCTCAGGTGAACCATATTCTCACCGATGTCTTTTGCTACGCCAATCACGTAGAGACCGCTCATACACGCCGTCAGGAACATCAGCGCCAGCATCCAGTACTGCGGCAGGCGCATAGATTCCGCCAGCGAGTAATCGCCACTCTTCTGGCTGCTTTGACTGCTGGTTCCCTGCTGCGCCGGCGCATCTTTCATCAGCAGTGCGCCGACGATAATCATGCTCATCGCCAGTCCCCCCCAGATCATAAAGGTGGTTTCCAGGCTGTAGACGCTTAACAGGTAGCTACAGATAAACTTAAAGCCCAGGCTGCCAAGGCCATAGGCACCAATCGCACAGGCGGAAATCATCCCTTTGCGCTCGGGGAACCATTTTACACAGTTGGATAAGGTCATCAGGTAACCCGCCCCATCAGCCAGCCCGACCAGTACGCCAGCGCTCAGATAAAGCATAAACAGGTTATCCGCCTGGGAGGTCATCATCAGGCCCACCGCCATCAACAGTCCGGCGGCGATGGTGACGTTGCGTACACCAAAACGTTCCTGCAGTTTCCCAGCCACGGATGAAGCAACCGCCAGGCCAAGACTCAGCAATCCGAATGAAAAAGCGACCTGGCTGATGGTGGTATCCAGCTTGTCAGAAAGCTGCCCGTTAAACAGGCTCCAGGTATAGACCGAACCCAGCGCAAACTGCGTGATGATTGTACCGATCAGGGTTAACCAGCGGGTGCGGTTAACGCTGTGACCTGCGGTTGATGCGTTCATGGAAATCTCCCGGTGGAAATACTAAGGATCTTGAATTGGGCCAATAGTAGAGCCGGGCTTCATTATTGCGGGGAAAAAGGGCATGAACTGCCCTGACCAGGGAATGAAATGCCTCTGGGGCGACATGAATGACCGCTGGCAGGCGCGAAGAGGATCGTAGAGTGTGAGTTTATTTATTGATATATATCAATTTATTAAGCGGGATTGACGTTTTGAACGACCCTTGCGGCGGCGGTATAAGGCGGCGGATGTCTGCGGGAAGGCGCGGTTAAAAACCAGCTGAAAGTGGAGGCGGGAGCAGGGTGATGGCTGAACTAACGCTGGCCGTTTCACAGATGGAGCGTAGCATTCAGCAAAACCTGGCGCTGGTACATCAGACGGCGGAAAATACCCACGCCCTGCATGCTGAAGCGTCACAGCTGGCGAAAGCTATCTCGGTCTTTAACGTCGTGTAACCGCTGGTGCCACCCGGAAATCTCAGGCGGGTGGCATCATTCTGGGGCTAGCGAATATAACCGCGGATCACATCTGCAATGGCTTTGTTTGCTTCGCGCCCGTCGCGATGCTCCACCTCTTCCGCAATTTTCTCCAGGTACTTATTCAGTTTGCCGCCCGTCGGCACATTGCCGTAAGCGATCAGCATCTGCACAATATTTCTCAGGGCAAGAACCTCAAGGGAGAGGCGTTCAACAACGGCGTCTTTATCTGGCATGGGATGCTCCGGTACAGCAGTCAACAATAATACTGCCAGATTACCCGCCTGCGCGCGGAATCAATCCGTTGAATATCGCTGTTTTTCGCGGCGATTAGGCGCCTGGACATATCGCCTTCGGGACACATCGGCAAGAGACGGTTACCAGTAAGGCTTGAACCTGCCTTCGCCACAGGGCATGATCGCGCCTCGCTTTAAAAAGGAGGCTTTATGCCGCAGTTGACCGCGATTCTGAAGCAATATGGAATAAATCCTGATCACACCACCTCGCTGATTATCATTTTTGGCATTATCTTTCTCACAGCATTAATCGTTCACTTTATTCTGCACCGCATCGTCCTGCGCGCTTTTGAACGGCGGGCCAACAGCAGCAGCCATCTGTGGCTGCACATCATTACCGGCAACAAGCTTTTCCACCGCCTCGCCTTCACCGTGCAGGGGATGATCGTCAATATTCAGGCGCTGCTGTGGCTGCAAAAAGACAGTGATGCACTACTGATCGTCACCACCTGCGCGCAGCTGTGGGTCATGCTCTATGCCCTGATGTCATTCTTCTCGCTGCTGGATGTGATTTCTGGCCTGTCCCACCGCTTTGCCTTTGCCGCACAGTTCCCGCTGAAAGGGATCTTCCAGGGCGTGAAGCTGCTGAGTGCCATCGTGATTGGCATCATGATGATCTCCCTGCTGATTGGTAAATCACCGGCGATCCTGATTAGCGGGCTGGGGGCCATGGCTGCCGTGCTGATGCTGGTGTTTAAAGACCCGATCTTAGGGCTGGTGGCCGGCATCCAGCTCTCAGCCAACAGTATGCTGAAGCTCGGGGACTGGCTGGAGATGCCTAAATACGGTGCCGACGGCGCGGTGACCGATATCGGCCTGACCACGGTTAAGGTGCGCAACTGGGATAACACCATTACCACCATTCCGACCTACGCCCTGGTGTCGGACGCGTTTAAAAACTGGAGCGGCATGTCGGCCTCCGGTGGGCGTCGCATTAAGCGCTGCATTAACATCGACAGCACCAGCATTCGTTTTCTCTCGACGGATGAGGTGAATAACCTGATGCAGGCGCGGCTGCTGAAGCCCTATATGGCGTCACGTCAGGAAGAGATTGCCAGCTGGAACGGGAAAGAGGGGGCGGAGGCGTCAGTGCTCAATCAGCGCAGAATGACCAACGTCGGCACTTTCCGCGCCTATCTGACCGAGTATCTGCGCCAGCATCCGTCGATTCGCCAGGATATGACGCTGATGGTGCGTCAGCTTGCGCCGGGCCCCGAAGGCTTACCGGTAGAGATCTATTGTTTTACCAATACGGTGGTCTGGCTGGAATATGAGAGCATTCAGGCGGATATTTTTGACCACATCTTTGCGGTAATCGGCGAGTTCGGTCTGCGTATTCATCAGGCACCGACCGGCAGTGACGTGCGGGCGATTGCCGGAACGGTGAGCTCTGAATAAAAAAACCGGTGCGCCCTGCGGCGACACCGGATGGTTTATTCACGGTCAGTCGGTTTAATGGGTGGCCTGCGCGGTGCGGAATACGGCAACCAGCTCCCGCAGCTGAATGGCTCGCGCGGCCAGTTCATCCGCTGACGAGGCGGACTGCTCTACCAGCACTGCATTCTGCTGGGTCACCTGGTCCATCTGGTTGACCGCAATGTTGATTTGCGAAATACCCGCGCTCTGTTCCTGAGACGAGGCGGAGATTTCGTTCACCAGCTGCGCGGTCTGCTCAATGGCCCCTACGCTTTGCTTCACTTTATCCCCTGCATCCTGCGCCATGGCGATCCCCTGACGGGCATTATCCACCGACACCCCGATTAACTGCTTAATCTCTTTAGCCGCGGTTGCGGAACGCTGGGCCAGCGCTCTGACCTCGGCGGCTACGACGGCGAATCCTTTGCCGTGTTCTCCGGCTCTGGCCGCCTCAACGGCAGCATTCAGCGCCAGGATATTGGTCTGGAAGGCGATGCTGTCAATAACGCTGATGATCTCTTCAATCTGCCCGGCGCTGGCGCTGATTTTCTGCATCGACTGCAGGACAGACTCCATCGCTTCCCCCCCCAGCAGAGCGGCATCTGTAGCGGAGCTTGCCATACCGGCGGCATAGCGTGTGTTATCCGCATTTTGCAGAATGATGGAAGAGAGTTCCTCCATGCTGGCGGCGGTCTGTGCCAGCGAAGCCGCCTGCTCTTCCGTCCGCGCAGACAGGTCGCCATTACCCTGGGCAATCTCTTCCGAAGAAGTGGCAATCGTCGTGGCGTTGTCTTTAATGTCTGCCACCAGCAGTGAAAGGCGCTCACGCATCTGCATCAGCGATCCAATCAGTCCGGCCATTTCGTTGTTGCCCGTGACGGCCAGGCGGGAGGTTAAATCGCCGGAGGCCACATCCCGGGCAACCTTCGCGGCATCGCTGACAGGGCCGGTGATGGAGCGGATGATATACACGCCGAGGATCACCACAAACAGAGCCAGCACGGCCAGTACGCCGAGTAACTCGACCTGCGCCAGGCGATGCGTGCGGATTTGCTCTGACAACATCCGGCTGATTTCGTCACTCGCTTCAAGACCAAAGGTGTTGTACTGATTGATTGCCTGGGTGAAGAGGGCGACAAACTCCGCTGGCTTGAGATCGGTTTTGGTCCGGTTTACAAATACGTCTTCAGCAATTTTTAAGGCTTCGCTGGCCTGCTTCAGCGCCGCTTCCCCTTTACCACCGAATTTCGCGCGGACCTCTTCATCTGTCTCTAATGACTTCATCAGATTCGCATTATACAACCGCAGGGCATTTCGCCCGTTGCGGATCTGAAACTCCATACGAGCGTAATCGCTGTCCTCGATCCCGTCTTTTTTTGCCAGAAGCGACGTACCACGGGCACGGATCTGACCCAGCGTTTCCGTTAAGTCAGGCAGGCGGCTGAAGGAGCTGATAATGAACTGATAGGTATTTAAATCGGCATCCAGCGACAGGCTGTAAAAATCGAGCACGTCAACATTCAGATCCAGCGCCGAGCGGATCACCTCTGCGTGACGATTCAGGCTGGTAGCCAGCGTCAGATTGCGGCTGTCAATATCGCGCTGCAGCTGCTCCCACTCGGCGGTCAGCGCGTTGAAACGTTGCAGCAGCGCATCATTATGACTGGTGGCACTTAGTGTGGTGAGAAGGGCGGCATTGAGCTGGTCAATCCGGGCTTTCAGTGCCAGACGATTCGGCGTGGCGGGATCATTGGTCGCGATAGCAATGGCCGCTTCTGCCCGGTGGCGCTGCATCAGATTAAGCAGGCTCAGCATCTCCTTTTCAACGGGAATACCCTGTAACTCTAATTCCTTCACGTTGATCTGCTGATTCCCTTCATGAATAAATAGCCAGGAAGGAACAGCAAATAACATCAATGCAAAAAGTGCAAGAAGCAGAAATTTAGCAGGCAAATTAATGTTGTTGAGGAGTCTTTTCATTTTTAAATTTCACTTATGTTCAATATGATTTTCAGTCAAACCACGGGTGAGGGAATTAAAGTTATCTTGGGGTTTTACAACTAAAAAAATCATTGTTTCCATGTGTCAGTTATATAACTCAATTCTGCGAATGAGTTTCACTATCGGCCTATAAGTAAAGCTTCTTGATAGTGCGTTGAATTATAGTTTCAGATGGATGATTGTCTACGATCAAAATAGATGATATTTATTAATAGAAGCATAACATGTTATTTATTTTAACTTGTTGTTATTTAAGGTTTTTAGTTGGTTTTTTCTTCAGCGCTCTCGACAATGAAAAGTCAAAGTGTGTATTATTTTTATCATTAAAAAAACAAACTAAAGTTTGAATTAAAGATGCCGATAAGGGATGTTTTTGAGACATTTGTCTTATTTATCCCCGAAAGGAACTTCATGAAGTGAACATAACCTTCGACTGCCATCGGCCCTTCTTAAATAAGAAGGATTGCTGAAGGGGTAATATATTCTGTTACATTTAACCACCCTGCCTTTACAAAGCCCCTGTCAAAAACGCCATTATGTTTGCCAGTCGACCAGCGGAATGGACTGACTGGCCGGGGGTTTTTTCGATGACGTATAACTAGCCCATACCTGGCCACTGGCGGGTTAGCCGATGTTATTAGTCATACAGACTGATAGCGGAAGGCTCTGTCGACAGGATGTCGTATCACGGTGTTTACACCATAACGCAATGCGTATAAGGGCTTTTTATGACATATCCAACAAGTAAGCTGAATGGTCTCGTCGGTTTTGCCAAAGCGGCCAATGTGACGGGCGGCTGGAACGGGTCCGTAGTGGAAATTAACTCTCTGGCCCAGCTTATCCAGTATGCGGGCGACAGCACGGCGCGCGTGCTGGTGATTAACAGTAATATCACCGCTGCCACGCTGACAAAAGTCAGCCTGGGGGCGAATAAAACCATCGTGGGTTCCTTCCAGAACCGGACGCTGAACAACATCCATTTCCGGGCCACGACTGCGTCGCAGAACATTATTTTACAGAACCTGATTTTCCAGCACTCGGTGAATATCAAAGACAATGATGATATCCAGCTTTACCTTAATTACGGCAGTAAATACTGGATCGATCACTGCTCGTTTGTCGGCCATAGCTGGTCCGACGGCGACGGCAGCCTGGATAAGCTGGTGTATGTCGGAGATAAAGCCGACTACGTAACCATCAGTCACTGCTACTTTGGCAACCATAAATATGGCCTGATCCTTGGCCATCCTGCAGATGATAACAACGCGGCCTATAACGGCTTCCCACATCTGACCATCTGCCACAGTTACTTCGAAAATATGCAGGTTCGGGCTCCCGGCCTGATGCGCTATGGCTATTTCCACGTTTACAGTAACTACATTAACAAGTTTCAGCTGGGCTTCACCCTGGCGCAAAATGCCAATATCCTCTCGGAGAATAACTATTTCGGTGAGGGGAGTGCGAACAAAGGGATGCTGGATGATAAAGGGACAGGCACCTTTACAGATACGGGCAGCATACCCGCTATTACCAACCAGAAGTCACCCAAAGCGCAGTGGACGGCGTCGTCCAACTACGCTTACAGCGCGAAGTCTGCCAGTGAGGCGAAAACCTTCGCGGCGGCTAATGCCGGAGCGAAGTCAACAACGCTGGTGTTTGGCGGCTGAATACCTTTACCCGGGCCCGCGCAAGCGGGCTTTTCTGTCTGTTAATGCGAGAGTCAGTGACGTGAGAGCGGGAGAGGATGTCTCAATTATCAGGGCTACTGGCTCGGTGAAGGGCGGCGGACGACTTTTGAGAATACCGCGATCTTCCTCTTCAGAGCATCAGGGCAGGCAACATCAGTGTGTGAAAATCAATTCGCCGCTGAAGGCCTCATGGTTTGCTCATGGAACCGGGGCCGTCATCGCCCGGGCGCTGCTGATGCTACGATTTCGCACTCTCCGTCCTTTGAAAGCGGTGCCTGGAGCCGGAACACCGCCAAAAGGGAGTTATCTGAGGGGATCCCCGGCGCGCTTACGGTTCTGCTGGCCGCGATCGCCGTAAACAGTCCGCTGGAGTTGGCCGGCACGCTGGGACTGATGCTGACAGGGCAGATCGTTTTCGGTTTGATAGCCGATCTCAGGGAATGGTTGGCGTCATTAAATGCCGCTTTACTCTGCTGGATTTTTGTTCAGTCGCATTAATTCTATGCGGCAGTGCACTACTTATAAAATACAGGTAATCTCATGATAACCTATATTATTAATTCCTTACTGAATGGTGTTTGCATCAGCCTGAGTCGCTCACTGAATGGTCGCCTGAGCATGGGGCGTAATGCCTTTTATGCTTCCTTATGGAATCATATTGTCGGCTTTATTTTTCTGAGTTTAATTTTGTTTGTTCAGCGCGATGATATGACATCATTCCATTTTAATGCACCCTAGTATGCGTATAGTGGTGGTGCCATGGGTGCGCTGTTTGTCGCAGTTAATAGCTATATTTTACCGCGACTGGGATCCACTCAGCGGCGATGTTGATCATCAGCGGGCAAATGATCTCGGGGGTGATTACAGACAATCTGAGTCACCCTGATGCTATGTTATGGATTCAGCTCCTCTCCGTCGTGATTATTGTATCGGGCATCTGGCTTTCAAACGTTCCGCTGCAAGAAAAAAAGAAGCAACCGCGACTGAAAATAGCTTTAAGGTAAAAGCACACCGATAACCTTTTTTATTAATTAACAGGACGGCTGCGAAGCCTCAGGCAGGGTAAGCTAAAAAACCACCTTATGGATAACTCTGCCTGAAAAAGGCAAGAATATGACCGCGAGCCATTTCGACAATCTGTCACGTTACAGGCTGACCACTTTCCGTTGCTGAAAGAGAGAGGCATCGGCGAACGTCTTAATGCTGTGACCCACGCAATAGCCGCCGCGAGCTGATTTACAGTGCCCCTGACGTTGAGGGGCCTTTCTCCTTAAGCGTCGGCATCGACGCCTGCATTCCTTCTCATATTACCGTTCACCCTACAGCCATAACTTCGACATAAAAGTGTTTCTTTTAGTGGCCAAATATTGATTTTCATCAATTCAAAATCGATTTATTAACATGTTCCCGTGTTCTTTAACTATCCCGATATAAATGTTTGTTTGTTGTATTGCCAATAGTTTAATTCGCTGGTGTGTTAGGGGGTGATGATTAACGTTTAGTGTAAAATTCTTAAGAATTTTCTTGTTTCTGGTGAGGGTTCGGTAAATTTGATTTTATGTCGATCATTATTCTATTATCGCATGTGAACACCCTGAGTCTAAAAAGTATCCATAGCGATACATTGAGGCGGGTGAGATGGCTGATAGTTTCCAGAATGAAGTGCCAATGGCCGGTGTTAATCTAAAACGCGATGTGCATACGGGGGGCAAGCAAGAAGACTGAACTCACCCTGAAATTACTGGTGGCGGGAGATTTCAGTCATGGCCAGGGAACTGCACCATTATCTGAGTGCAAAAGGTGAATAGGAATAAAAATAACTTTGATCCTGGGCTTTCCGAATATTCCCAAAAGAAAATCTGACCGTTAAAAACACGCTTACCGGTAACGGTAGTGAAGAAAACATCAGTTTGATATTCCAGAACAAGAAAGATTTTTCTCCAGAGCAAGTCTCCCGGCGACTCCCCAGCGGAAGGCCATGCTCGTAACATAAGGCAGGAAGCCGATGAAAACGGAACAACCGTTATGGGGCAGGGGCGTGATGATCGCTCCCCAGCATTTCCAGCAGCAGGTCGCGTATGGAGCCTGGTCTGCTGAAGGTATCGCCCGGATGGGGTTATTACAGCCCTGGGGCGTGATCAATGTCGCTTTCGAACCGGAAACACTGAAGCTGGGCCGTCTGCAGGCCCGTCATCTGCACATCCGTTTTCAGGACGGGACGCTGATTGATACAGACAATGCAGATACTCTGCCACCGGTGCTGTCACTTGAAAGCATTACGCATGAGGTGGTGGTCCTTCTGGCGCTTCCACTGCTGCGGGCGAATGGTGGCAACTGCCTGAAACCCGATGAGGTGGCCGAGCGGCCTGTTCGCTATCGCCAGCGCTGGCGTGATGTCCGCAATACTTTCGGCGACGATACCCGCCAGATCGCGGTGATGCAGCCAGAGCTGACGCTGCGGTTTGCTCATCAGAACAACAGTGATTACCTGTGCTGTCCGGTCGCCCGACTACAGCAGGATTCGCAGGGTTCCTGGCAATGTGATGAGACGTTTCTCCCCCCGCTCCTGACCCTCCAGGGCAGCCGCTGGCTGACGACCCAACTGGAGCAACTGATGATCCAGTTGCGCGCTCGGCTGAGCCGTCTGATGGCGATGCGCCGTGAAAGCAATGAGCGTATGGCCGATTTTGCCGTGGCTGACGTCTCCCTGTTCTGGCTGCTCAATGCCCTGAACAGCGCAGAGCCTGTACTGGGGCAGTTTCAGCGCCATCCGCAAAGCCCGCCTGAGCGTCTTTACCCTGAACTGGCACGACTCGCAGGCAGCCTGCTGACCTTCTCGCTGGCGCATCAGGTGAGCGCGATACCGGTCTGGCAGCACGAGCAGCTGAATGACGTCTTCCCGCCGTTGTTCGATTTACTGGGCGACCTGCTGGAAGCCAGCCTGCCGTCGCGGGTGGTGGCGATTGAGCTTGAGCATGATGCCCGGCTTCACTTCTGGCAGGCTCGTCTGCATGACCCACGCCTGCGCGAAGGCGCTGATTACTATCTCTCCGTGCGTTCACCAATGCCGGTGGCACAACTCCAGGAACAGTTCCCGCGCCAGTGCAAGGCGGGTAGCCCCGATCATGTCAGGAGTATCGTTAATTCATCGCGGGTGGGGGTGCCTCTGGTGCCGCTGCGTCATGTGCCGGCTGCCATTCCACTGCGTCTGGAAAACCAGTATTTCAGCCTTGATGTCTCTCATCCACTGGCCATTGAAATGCTCCAGGGCGGGACCTGTATGTTTTATGTTCCGGGAATGCTGGGCGAGCCTGAACTTGAACTCTTTGCGGTATTAAGAACATGAGTGAGCGTAAATGCGGCGCTGCCGCATCCATTGATATTGATTCCCTGCTTCAGGACACCTGGCTTCAGGTTATCAGCCTGCGCCACGGCCCGCAGTTTCAGGACGGTGAAGGCCGGATGCTGTGGGAGCGCTGCATCGCTGATGTGGAGCGCGTGCAGCGTGAGCTGAAAGCGAGCGAACTCGATGAAGCCAGCTGTCAGCATATTCTCACCGCGCAGTGTGCGCTGCTTGATGAGGCGGTCAAAGGTCGGGGCGTAGAGGATGACGCCTGTGTGCAGTGGTATGACATTCCCCTGCAGGGACACTTCCTCGGCACCATGGACGCCGGTGACACGCTGTGCGATCGGATGCGCGATGTGCTGCGCGAACCGGTGCCTGACCACGCCGTCGTGACCTGCTTCCAGCGGGTTATGATGCTGGGGTTCCTCGGCAACTTCCGCTCTCTGAACGACCCGGAGCGCCAGAAACTCGTCAACGCCCTCAGTGAACAGGTTACGCCGTTCAGCTATCCACACACTCATCCGGTACTGGCGGAAAGTCCTGCCGGCCGGGGAATGGGCGTCTGGCTGGCGTCATGGCCCGTGCGTATTGGCCTGAGCGTGTTGGTGGTGGCTGCACTCTGGTGGGGGCTGGATCGCTGGCTGGATCAGACACTGCTGACCCTGTTGCCGGGAGCCATGAAATGAGTCCTGTACAACAGCGCGGGCTTGCGCTGTGGGCTGCCCTGCTGAGTGCAGTGGTCTGCCTGGGTTTCCTGCCGGTCACCCGACTGGTTTCTGTGCTCCTTCTGCTGGCAATGCTGGGGCTTATCATGGCGTTCTGGGTTGTCGCCCGTCGTCGTGCGGATCACGATGTCAGCCTGCGTCTGGATGACCTTCCGGACGCCACTTACCGGCAGCCCGTGGTGCTGGTCTGCGGCGATCTGCCGCTGGCATGTATGCAGCAGTCACCGGTGCTCACTGTCACGCAGGGGTGCTGGATCCGCGTGGAAGATCATCAGGACCCGGAGCAGGTCGCCCGCCAGGTACTGTGGCTGCGCCCAGACTGGGGACGTCAGCTGTCGGTGATGGTCAGTGTCTGCCCGCAGAAACACGCTGACAGCGATCGCCTTACCAGTCGCCTGCTGGCCCTGCGCTGGCAAATCAGCCAGCTGCGTAAAGAAACCGGTCATTCTGTGCCGCTGATTCTGAATGGTCAGATCGGCAGTGCGATGACAAATGACATGCTGTGGCAGGCCGCTATTCCGGAGGAAGGGGTAAGGGTCTGGCGGGCGTGTTCAGCGCCGGGCTCAATTGCTGCATGGGTCACTACCGGCGGGACGCCTGCGATGCAGCAGCAGGTGCTGATGAACAGCCTGATGAGCTGGTTCCATCAGCACGTCAAGGCCGTCTTTATGGATGAGAACCCCGATGTTCCGATCATCGCCCCTGCTGCCGTGCTGTGGGGAATGGGACCGATCCTTGCCGGAAGTCTGGCCACATCAGCCTGGACGGCGTGGCTTTCCCGGCACACCGCGATGCAGCAGGTGACGGGCTGGCAGCCGGTAGGAACTGACAGCACGGTGATTTCCCCCTTCCCGGATTTTATCCTGCCGCTACTGCCGAAAGGGCAAGGCCTGACGCCGCGCGGACGAACCTGGCGTTGTGCGCTCGGGATCTTCACGCTGGCGGCCATTGCCGCGCTGCTCAGCAGTGGCTGGAACAATCGCCAGCTGCTGCAACGGGTGGGTTTTGATATTGCCCGCTACAACCGTATCCCCATGCATGATTTCGCACCAAAAGCCGACGCCGTTTCCGTCCTGCGTGACGATGCGGCACAGCTTGATGACCTGGCGCGTAATGGCGTACCGGCCCGGATGAGCCTGGGTCTGTATCGGGGGGAGCGCCTGCGAATGCCTGTGCTGGAGGCGATCCGCTCGTATGTGCCTCTTCCGGCGCCGTCTGAACTGCCGTCTGAACCGCAGCCGAAAGCCAAACCGGCCCCGACAATTGTGCGGCTCGACAGCATGTCGCTGTTCGATTCCGGCAAGTTCGTGCTGAAAGCGGGATCCACCAAAATGCTGGTGAATTCACTGGTCGGTATCAAAGCGAAGCCGGGCTGGCTGATTGTGGTAAGTGGCCATACCGATAACACCGGCAATGCGGGACTGAACCAGGTGCTGTCCCAGAAACGTGCCGAAGCGGTGCGTAACTGGATGCGGGACACCGGCGATGTGCCGGAAAGCTGTTTTGCGGTGCAGGGTTATGGTGCAAGCCGTCCTGTCGCAACCAATGATACCCCGGAAGGCCGGGCGCGGAACCGTCGTGTCGAAATCAGCCTGCTACCCCAGGCCGATGCCTGCCTGCTCCCGGGCAAACCTTCAGCATCAGCGCAGGATGATGACGTTTCACAACACTTTCGAGAGTAGTCCAGGGACCGCATCCTGACGGGCAGTCTCTTCTGCCCGTTCTTTGCTCAACGCCTGGCCGCGCGGGTTGAGTAAGGAAGCCCTCAAACTGCCAGCCCGACCGTATGCGCTTTGGTCCCCTTAAGAGGAAACAGCGATGGGCGGTAGCGTGTCCGGGAACCGACAAAGAAAAGGATTTATGGGACATCCAGCCATTCTGTTGCGACGTCTGACCCCTACTGTGCCCGTGCGGTGGAAGGCGCGGCTTCGCTCTGCCAGACCCGTGCCCATGCGGAAATTCACGCCGGGCTGACGCGAGGAAAAGGGTATCGGGCTGGCGTTTGATCTTACACAAGGAGTGTACATATGAGCAGTAATCCCACCATCATATTCAGCCACAGCCACCACCTGCTGGCGGTAAAAGGGTGTGAGTCAGCCCTCGACGTACTGGCCTTTGAGGGCGATGAAGCCCTGAGCACGCCGTTCAGCTACCGGATTGAATTTACCAGCGGTGACCATGCCATCAGCAAAGAGATGATGCTGATGAAAGCGGCCTCCCTGACGCTGCAGGCCCCGGTTGACCAGGGTTTCGGCATCAAAATGCAGCAGGTGGTGCGCACCCTTCAGGGCGTGGTGAGCGGTTTTGAACGCCTCAGCACCTCCAGGGATGAGACCCGTTACGCCCTGACGCTCCGGCCCCGCCTGGCGCTGCTCGACCGTTCGCACCAGAACGCGATTTATCAGGACATGTCGGTCCCGCAAATCGTCGAGAAAATCCTGCGCGAGCGTCACAGCATGCGCGGTCAGGATTTTCTGTTTTCGCTTGCAAAAGAGTACCCGCGACGCGAGCAGGTGATGCAGTACGGCGAGGATGACCTGCACTTTATTACCCGCCTGTTGGGTGAGGTGGGTATCTGGTTCCGCTTTACCACCGATACGCGCCTGAACATCGACGTGGTGGAGTTTTACGACGGTCAGCAGGGGTATGAAAAAGGCCTGACCCTGCCGTCGGTGCCGCCGTCGGGCCAGCATTCGGCAGGGGGGGACTCGGTGTGGGGGATGGAGAGCCATCATAACGTGGTGCAGAAGCAGGTCAGCACCCGTGATTACAACTACCGCCAGGCCACGAACGACATGAACACCCGGGTGGATGTGACCCGCGGGGATGCCACCACCTACGGGGATGCGTATCACTATGCCGACAACTACCTGACGCCGGGAAGCCACTATGACCGCAACCCGGCCCCGGAGTCGGGGGCGTTCTTTGCCCGCATCCGCCATGAGCGCTACCTGAACGGACAGACGCAGACGCGGGCCGTCACCAGCTGCCCGACGCTGGCCCCCGGCCAGGTGCTGAGGGTCACCGGCGGCATTGAGGTGGCGGAGGTCTTTGCTCATGGGGTGGTCGTTACGGCGATGCACAGCCATGCGCGGCGTGACGAGGACTTCTGCGTCAGGTTTGACGGCATCCCGGACAGCCCTGATTTTTGCTTCCGCCCGCAGCCCGGCACCCGCCCGGTGATGGCCGGCACGTTACCGGCCCGCGTCACCAGCACCACCGAAAACGACACCTACGGGCATATCGATAAAGACGGCCGCTACCGCGTCAGCATGCTGTTTGACCGGGATAACTGGGATGCGGGGTTCGAGAGCCTGTGGGTACGCCAGTCCCGCCCGTACGCCGGCGATACCTACGGCCTGCACCTGCCGCTGCTGGCGGGCACCGAAGTGGCGATTGGTTTCGAGGACGGCAACCCGGACCGGCCGTACATCGCCGGCGTGCTGCACGACTCTGCGCACGGCGACCACGTCACCATCCGCAACTACAAACGTAACGTGCTGCGCACGCCCGCCAACAACAAAATCCGCCTCGACGACGAGCGCGGGAAAGAGCATATCAAGGTCAGCACCGAGTACGGCGGCAAAAGCCAGCTGAATCTCGGCCATCTGGTCGACGGCGAAAAACAGCAGCGCGGCGAGGGCTTTGAGCTCAGAACCGACAGTTGGGGAGCCATCCGCGCGCAGAAAGGGATATTTATCAGCGCGGACGGGCAGGCTAAGGCGCAGGGCCAGGTGCTGGCGATGGAGCCAGCACTTGCGCGGCTGTCAGCGGCATTAGTGGAGATGGAATCACTGGCAGCAAGTGCACAACAAGCCCAAGCACTGGCTGCCGATGTCAGCCGTCAGCAAAAACTCCTCAAGCAGAAAATCGAACAGCTGCATGAAGAGGTCATCTTGGGCAGTGCGCCGAAAGGGATGGTGCTGGTGAGTGGTGAAGATATGCAGCTATCGGCCAGTGAGAATCTGATGCTGACAGCGGGTAAGCAACTGGATATCGGGGCCCAGAAGGATTTCACTCTGGCTGCTGGTAAACAACTCAGTCTATACAGCCGTGAGGGTGCAAAACTATTCAGCTCGAACAACGATATTGATATTCAGGCACAGGGCGGGAATATCACCACCTGGTCCACGCATGACACGCATATTTCGAGTGGCAAGAAACTGGTTGTTACGGCACAGGATGAGCTGACGATGATATGCGGTGGTGGTTATATCAAAATAACAGGTGGAAACGTTGAGATTGGCGGACCAGGCAAATTATTCATTAAGAACTCGGGTATTAAGAAAGCGGGTTCAGGGAGTCTGCAGGGGGTGATGAAGTCGTTTGAGCCCTCTACGTTTGATGAAAAGTTTGTTATCAGAAATGCGCTAACAAAAGAACCTGTACCAGGTA
Organism: Erwinia persicina; assembly: GCF_019844095.1. NCBI lineage: Bacteria > Pseudomonadati > Pseudomonadota > Gammaproteobacteria > Enterobacterales > Erwiniaceae > Erwinia > Erwinia persicina. Next base: position 1,382,186 of record NZ_CP082141.1, read on the forward strand.
AAGCGTACAAAATAACTATGCCAGATGGTTCTGTTGTTTCAGGTGTGACGGATGCTTCGGGAGCAACGTCACTGAATTCATCTGATGTTATTGACAATATGCTCATTACTCTGATTAAGGCGCAATAATATGAAATGGAATCAGTCAGACAGAAAAGTTATTACCATTATAGTAATTACAGGTATTGTGCTTTACGCCATTTACAAAGGCTTGCAGTTCCTGGCAGGCGTCAGTATGGGGGCCAGTTTTGGTGTTGGGCTGGGTGGGATGAGTGGAACTCAAAAGGTAGAAGAGTCACGAAAATTTGAAACCGATGCCCCATCTCAAATTATTTATCGTATAGATAAAAATCGATACCTGACACTGGAGAACTACATCGCTTGTGATAAGGGTGGGCAGGTTTATTACAATGACTCTCAGCGGGGAATAAAAACCCAGTTGGGATGGGATACGGATTTTTATGATTTCTCATATCGGCGGGGTAATAATATTTCGGCTTATCAGGGGACCATTATTAATGGCGCAGACAATGGTTACCTGGCATTTCCAGGCGCTTCTACCAGACAATATTGTGGCAGTGGTCGTTCAGAAACAGGTTGCCCTGTGTTTTTCTTCTTTTCAGCGGATTATGGGAAAACCTTTATATATAAAATTGTGGCTAAGGAATACAGCACCCCTGCACGTTTTAGTCAGCTTAAAGTTGTAGTGGCGAATGATGGGGTTTATTTAAGGGATGAGTCAAAGGATGAGCCTTTATATGATAACTACAGACGATCTTACGATGATATTTCAAGGGTTGTTCACTATAGCTATGATTCCGGAGCGTTAATTAATGATTATGATGTTTGGAATAAGAAGATTAGTGATTTAGTGAAAAAAGAGCTTTTGAGAAAAAAAGTTCCTTATGCTGAGTTGTATAGCTCACGGTTTGACATTTATTCATATGCTCGTGCACTTAAACCGGCCCTATCGGATGACGATGTTAATAATATGGTCGATGAACTTAGCGATATCATATCTGATGTGGAGAAAAGCTTTTATAAGAACAAGATCACATTTCCTTCATTGTTGGATTTTAGTGTTAATGATCAGTATCAATGTAATGTAAGTAATAAAGCAACATATGCTACCTATGTTTCTAATAATGGCAAGAAAGAGGTGATTAAAGTTGACTAGTAAGATTGAGCCTGTTCGGGAGCTTGAGTGTCAGTTTGATGACAATGGACATCCTTCATGGTCTTCTTTTCCCTCACATAAAAACTGCCAGATTAGAGGCGGGTGTGATCTACCACCACACTTGCCCGGGATTATTATTTTAGTGCATGGTGTAAACTCTACGGGAGAATGGTTCAAAAATTCTGAAGATAATTTATGTTCCGGATTAAATAAACGTTTAGGACTTAGTGACTCATGTTATGCCATTAAACCAAAGAGTTACGATAGTGATGAAAAAATAGCGTATGAACCGCTAGTCGAACGGACCATTCCACTGACACGAAAAGAAGAGAGAGACTCTCCTGTTATTCGATTTTATTGGGGATACTCATCAGTTAAAGGTGAAGAGGATAAGTATATTATTCCTTTGGCGAATAGACAGGGTGTTGATTATCACCAACTAAAAAGAGATGGGATGCCTCACGACATTATTTTGAAGCAAGGGCCATTTTTTTGGGGCGGTGGACCATTCCAAAACGGTACAAATAATCTGCACTCTTTATGGAGTGAAAAAGGGTTTAAAGAGAGAGTCGCAGGTTTCAAAGTTCAGTGGTTTAATGAAGACAAAGATCGCCTTTTAACCAATGCCCCACCGCGAAAATATTACTCGCATGCGGCAAAACGTCTTGCGGATCTTGTCGACAGTATTCGTGACAAATATCCCAAAGATACGGTTACCATTATTTCTCACAGTCAGGGAACGATGGTAGCAATGGCTGCGGTCGCGATTGCTGGGCAAGCACCTGATGCACTGTTTGTGCTTAATTCCCCTTATGCACTGGATCACAACGATCTCAATGGCGCCTCGCTTCCTGCTGAAGAATGTATTTCTCCTGAAGGGCGGCAGAGCACATTATCTGCGATCGTTGACAAGGTTGCTTCCAGAAAAAATCACCTGTCATCACTCGGCTATGAGGGGCTTTGCGTAGGTCAGACAGCAGATAAAAAAAACTGGCGACCTGATGTTTCTATTACTGGTGAAAATAGCGCCAGTCTTGCCGAACGAGATAACCATGGGCGCACATATATCTACTTTTGTCCTCATGACCGTGTTATGGGGTCACGCCCGCTACGTTCAATCGGCTGGCAAGGATTACCCAATGATTCTCAGGGGCAACCCCATCCTTTACTGAAAAAACATCAGGGAAATTTATTTCAGCGCATGCTTGCACGCAGTACACCCTGTGGCGATGCACCTAATCCCGAAACACCATTCACAAAATTGCCGGATGGAAAACCGTTCTGGGATGATAAAGGTGACAAGTATCAAAGCAGCAGTTTCACCTATCCGGACCCTCCTGAATGGCAAACGGTTTTTATTAATGCTGAAAAAGTCCCTGAACCTATATATGCGGAAAAATTAGCTGATTTTGATGTATCACGAGTGGGAATGGAACATGACGCCAGGCAAATAGATGGCTGGGGAGAGGTCAACCCGGATAAAAAAATTAAAAACGACAATACCTATGACAATTACATCAATTTATACCCCAATCAGGATATTGTGATTGGCTTTAAAAACGTGGGTACGGAAGCGGAACCCCGAATGGTTCCCATAACCCGTAAAGAAACTTTTGAAGAAAAAGATCTTCGCCTGCGAACGTATGTTTCTCAGCCAACGGATCATAGCACTCTGCCAATGCATGCAGAGTTCATGTCGCAGGTGGTTGCATATGATTTACCTATTGGGTATTGCGATGCTACCTGGGATAAGGCATTTATGGCCGATTTACGACGAAAAGCGGACTGGGTGCAGGGTGAGGATCCTTATCTCTTCAGTGGAATGCCCGACAAAGTGCCTGAACCTGACTTAATTAGCCGAGATACGGTCACTGATGAATTTAATAAAGCGCAAAGTAATCTTCCTGCTTACAGAGCTGTAAATAAGGCATAAATATATTTTACTGATTTGGCGTGCTTTATAAAGTTAAATGAAATATTTAATTATAAAGAAGGGAATGGAAAGTGGGGAAAAACGTTGTTGTTTTAGGAGATGCCACTACACATGGCGGTAAAGTCACATCAGCCTCATCCAGTTTCGATATTTCAGGGAAGAATGCTGCTCTTTTAAACGATACAGTATCTTGCCCTGAGCACGGCACAAATAAAATTATTGAGTGCGATATTTCTGCGTATGAAGAAAATGGCCGAGGGATCGTTTTGCATAACTGTAAAACACAGTGCGGGGCGAGCCTTATCGCAAGCATGCAGGATATGGAGGTTGGCTGATGGGATGGTCTCTGCCGGAGGTGACTGAAAAAGAACAGGCACCGGTCTGGTCGCCGTGGGTTTGTCTGCTGATTATTATCCTGGGTCTTTTCATTGGGTTGCTTGTAGCAGTGTTGAAATCACCATCAACAGGGTTACCTTCGTTGAGCAGCGGGTACTGGTTACCACTGACGGCTAGGACATTTGCAGGCATTTTTGCAGCTATTGCTATCTACAGCTTCTGGTGGGAAACGCTGGCAATTGGTGTCTGGAACTGGAATGAATGGTGCCGTAACACACGTCTGAAGTGGCGCTTACGTGCGCACCAACATCACGTCATTCTTAGCCATGTTTTTATCGCTGCCGATACGGGCTTGTTGTCTCGCCTTGCACATACACAGGGAGGAGATAGCGCGGACACGCCGCCTTTAACGTTGTTGCCGGATGCCGCCATCACGCCCGGCATTTCACGTTTTGAGCAGCTACTTCGTCATCTTATTGCTCAGATAACACCTTCGATTCGGCGGCGATATCCTTCTGGCCTGCTCCAGATTATTGTTCTGACCAATGGCAGCGACAAAGATCGTGAATCTCAGTCTTTCCATCGTATCTGGACAGCAGGATCCCACCCCTGGAAAGTCGAGATTCATTTTCAGGACGCAGACTCATCCTTTGATGAATGGAATAAATTTGTCGGGTCCTCAAAGAGAGCAATACTAGTTCTAGCGATGCACTACCGCCAGCCCGACGATGTTCTGCAGGAATTTGCCACTGCGTTATTTTTGATTCCCCCGTCAATGCTGAATCCTGGTGAACAAAAAAGTACCTTACGGTTATTCCGGGCAATGCCGCTGAATACCAGTGCGCTCACAGCTGAACTCTGTGAGTTGCGCGATATGGCTGACCTTCCTGCAGGTAAAAAACATCTTGTCTGGTACAGCGGGTTGTCAGATGCACCGCGGCAGTCAATGAACAGAGTACTAAACGACCTTTCGATCTCACTTTATGACGGTATTGGCACTGGTGGCGTCATTGATTATGACACTGCATGCGCCCGCTATGGCTGTCTTGCCAGTTGGGCCATGGTGGGGGCTGCCGCTGAAATGGCCGAATATGGACCCGCCTGCCAGTGGTTGTTGCTGGAAGACGAACATGATGCATGGGCTGTTACGCTTGGAAATGCCGCTCCCGTGGTTGGGCAAGATCATTTCGTTATCCCGCCCCCCTTTCCCGGGGGCTCTATTCTGATGGCATTGCTGCTTAATATCGGACTGTACAGCCAGATAAGTCGCTATTTCCCTTCAATGGCATTTTCTTGGTCGGGGATCACTCTCTTGTTGTTGTCACTGGTTGTAACATTACCCGGGATCGCCTTTTTGCTGCGACGTGTTACAGCCCGTCTCCAGCGCCCCTTATTTATTAGGGCTGCACGACAGTCCGGAAAGGAATAACCGGCATGAAAAAGTCCTCAAATCTCCTAGGGGTGGGACTCCTGATCCTGCTCGTTCTGCTTCTGGTGCTCTTTGCTCTGGCACAGACAACGCAGTCACCATCCGGAGACGATGAAAATATGTTCTGGTACGTGGTGGCATTCTTTGTAGCCCTGACTGCGCTGTTGTGCACCCTTATCTTCTTTACGTTGTCCCGACAAAAAAATCCGTCTCCTATCACGCCTGACGACGAGATCAACAAAAATGAAGAGCAAACGACGGATCCATATGATTTTTCAGCGCTTAATAAATATCTCCGAAGACGTTACTCTCTGTTCTGGCGCCGCAAGGTCCGTCTGCTGCTGATCACCGGCGACGAAGCCGCCATCGAACAGCTGATCCCCGGCCTGCAGGAAAGTCAGTGGCTTGAAGGCAACCGTACCGTGCTGATTTACGGCGGCAGCCTGGCAGCAGAGCCCGATCGCGAAAAATATACTGCACTGCGCAAACTGCGCCGGGGTCGTCCACTGGACGGAATTGTCCGCGTATTACCGGAGTCGCTTAACCTGACACCACAAATCAGCGACAACGATTTACGCGGTCTGGAAAAAATCAGCGAGCTGCTGCGTTATTCCGCCCCGGTCTGGCTGTGGCAGCTGTGCGGCAGTAGGTGGTCGCAGGCAAAACGCACTGAACAGACGGTAGGGGCCAGTTTCCCGCTGCGGGCCACAGCCGGTGATATTACCCGCCAGCTTGAGCTAATGCTGCCGGCCCTGCGGACGCAGGGGGTGAGTCAGGTCGCGGAAAACAACAGTCACGACTTTCTGCTGCGCCTGGGCCAGCACCTGAAAGAGGGCGGTATCGCCCGCTGGACGCAGCAACTGGTACCATGGCTGTCCGTCTCACAGCAACGCGTTCCGCTGCGAGGCTTGATGTTCAGCCTGCCGGAGAATACCTCTGCTGATATCGCAACGTTAACGGCCAGCGCGGAGGGATTAGCCCCGGGATCACGGCGTCATGCGCTGCCCCTGCCCGCCACCTGGCAGGGTATCGTTGACGACTGCACCCGGCTACGAGGCCGCCGTGTCGGTATGGCCTGGGAGCAGACGCTCGCCTGGACACTGATGGCCATAATCGGCGTCTGGGGCGCGGGGCTGTTGCTCTCGTTTGCGCTGAACTACGGACAAATTTCTTCTGTAGCGGCAAAAGCCCGAAACCTGGTGGAGCATCCCGCTGTTTCCGATAGTCAGCTCACGGCCCTGCACATCCTGCGTAATGATGCCGGTCGGCTGCAGCACCGTATTCAGGATGGGGCCCCCTGGTATCAGCGCTTCGGTCTGGATCATAACCGGCAGCTGCTCGCTGCGGTGCTGCCCTGGTATGGCGTGGTGAATAACCGCCTGATCCGCGACCCGGCCAGTGCGGCCCTGACGCAGAAGCTCAGCGCGCTGGCAGGCTCTGCACCCAACAGTGACCGGCGGGCACAGCTGGCGAAGCCGGGCTATAACCAGCTGAAAGCCTGGCTGATGATGGCCCGTCCGGATAAGGCCGACGGCGCGTTTTACGCGCAGACCATGAAAAGCGTGCAGCCAGCGCGCACGGGTATCTCAACCGGCCTGTGGCAAAGTCTTGCGCCGGATTTATGGGCATTCTACATCGCCGCACTGCCAGAGCAGCCGCAGTGGACAATCACGCCGGACACGCAGCTGGTCAGCCAGAGCCGCCAGGTGCTGCTGCAGCAGATAGGACGGCGCAACGCGGAAAGCACCCTGTATGAAAATATGCTCAAATCCGTGCGGCGTAATTATGCCGACGTGTCTCTGGAAGACATGACCGGCGGCACCGATGCCCGCCGTCTTTTTACCTCCGGGGCTGTGGTACCGGGCATGTTCACCCGCCAGGCCTGGGAAGGCGGCATTCAGCAGGCGATCGAAAAAGCGGCGAACTCCCGCCGGGACGAAATTGACTGGGTGCTGAGCAACAGCCGAAAAGCCGTCTCCTCAGACCTGTCGTCGGAAGCGCTGAAAGCACGTCTGACGCAGCGTTACTTCACCGACTTTGCCGGCAGCTGGCTGAGCTTCCTCAACAGTCTGCGGCTTAACCCGGCAAAGAATATTGCAGACGTCACCGACCAGCTGACGCTGATGAGTGATGTCCGCCAGTCGCCGCTGATTGCCCTGCTGAATACTCTCGCCTGGCAGGGGCAGACCGGCCAGCAGAGCGAAGGCCTTTCGGACTCCATCATCAAATCGGCTAAAGACCTGGTCGGTGGAAAAGACAGACCGGCGATTGACCCGTCCGCGTCAGGCCCGCAGGGGCCACTGGATGAAACCTTTGGCCCCCTGCTGCAGCTTCTGGGCAAAAATAAGGGGCGTAACGTCATGTCGGCGGATAACTCTCTGAGCCTGCAGACCTATCTGACCCGCATCACCCGCGTGCGCCTGCGCCTGCAGCAGGTGGCGGGCGGCTCCGATCCGCAGGCGATGATGCAGACCCTGGCCCAGACGGTATTCCAGGGCAAAAGCGTGGATCTGACCGATACCCAGCAGTACGGCAGCCTGATGTCGGCAAGCCTTGGCGAAGAGTGGAGTGGCTTTGGCAACACGATGTTTGTGCAGCCGCTGACTCAGGCCTGGGAGACCGTGCTTCAGCCATCGGCAGCCAGTCTGAATGACAAATGGAGCCGCTCGGTCACGACGAACTGGCACACGGCCTTTGACGGACGCTTCCCGTTTGCTGCGGGTAAGAGCGATGCGTCCCTGCCGATGCTGGCCGAGTTTATCCGTAAGGACAGCGGGCGTATTGAACGCTTCCTGACCACGGAACTCAGCGGGGTGCTGCACAAGGAGGGCAGCCAGTGGGTGCCGGATAAGGTCAACAGCCAGGGGCTGAGCTTTAACCCGGCGTTTCTGCGGGCCATCAATCAGCTGAGCCAGCTGTCGGACATTCTGTTTACCGACGGCAGCCAGGGCATCAGCTTTGAACTGCAGGCGCGTCCGGTAGCGCAGGTGGTCGAGACTCAGCTGACCATTGACGGACAAAAGCTGCACTACTTTAACCAGATGGCCGACTGGCAGTCCTTCCGCTGGCCGGGAGACACGTTTAAGCCGGGGACGCTGCTCACCTGGACGTCAACCAGCGCAGGCGCACGCCTGTTCGGGGACTACAGCGGCACCTGGGGCTTTATACGCTGGCTGGATCAGGGCAGGCGCCAGCAGCTTGACCGCAGCCAGTGGATGATGAGCTTTAGCGCCCCGGATGGTCGCACCCTGCAGTGGGTGCTGCGCTCACAGCTGGGAAAAGGCCCGCTGGCGCTGCTGGATCTGCGCGGATTCACGCTGCCGGATCAGATATTCAGCGTCGACAGCGAGGCGGCGGCGCAGGCGCTGATGGCCAACGCCGCAAACCGTGATACAGACGGGATGGAATAACGGGGAGTTTGCATCACCCACCCTCATCACTGTCAGGCTGCTGTGCATGAAAGCCGTACGCAGCGAAACCGATACCTCACGGCTTCAGCCTGAGATGGATTTGCTGCTGTCCGGTCTGATTGCGCCCGACCCGGCAAGCCGTTCGGTGCTTCGCGGGAAGTGACACGTGGCATACCTTTAAAACACAATTACTCAGGTTCTTATGGATGATTTAACCTTACGTTATTATGACGCTGAAATGCGCTACCTGCTGGAAGCCGGCGAAGAGTTTGCCCGCGCTCATCCCGAGCAGGCGGCAATGCTCAATCTCGATAAAGCGGGCGCGCGCGACCCGTTCGTGGAGCGCCTGTTCGAAGGCTTTGCCTTCATGATGGGGCGGCTGCGCGAGAAGCTTGACGATGATTTGCCGGAGCTCACCGAAGGGCTGGTCAGCCTGTTGTTGCCGCATTACCTGCGCACCATTCCATCGATGTCGGTGGTGGAGTTCACCCCTGACTGGCGCGAAATGAAAGAGCATATGCGTATTGTTAAAGGTTTTGAGGTGCTCTCGCGGCCGATCGGTGAGAAGGGGACGCGCTGCCGCTACACCACCACCAAAGAGATAACCCTTCAGCCGCTGTCGCTGGAGTACGCCCGCCTGTCGACCGATCCTGACGGACGTTCGGTCATTAGCCTGCGCATCAGCTGCAGCCCTCTTGCCGACTGGAGCCGTGTCGATCTCAGTCAGATTCCGTTCTATTTCAACGCCGATGCCCCACTGGCCTGCGCCATGCACGAAGCCTTCACCATGAACACGGCCCGCCTCTGGCTGCGGATGCCGGGTGACGTGGACAGAAGACCGCTGGACGGGTATTTCACCGCACTGGGATTGGGCGATGACGACGGCCTGTGGCCGAAAGGGGACAGCAGCTTCAGCGGTTATCAGCTGCTGCTGGAGTACTTCACCTTCCGCGAGAAATTTATGTTTACGGGCCTGCGCGGGCTGGAAACGGTGATGTTTCCGGCTGAGCTCCCCTGGTTCGACATCGACGTGGTGCTGGCAGAGCGCTGGGAGCATGACTTCAGCTTTACTGAAAAGCATCTGCGCCTGAACTGCGTGCCGGTGATTAACCTGTTCCCGCTGGAATCTGACCCGCTGACGCTCAATTCTCTGCAGACCGAATACATGCTGCGCCCGATGCGCGTGCAGGATGGCCATACCGAGATTTACGCGGTGGATTCGGTGCAGTCATCGAGCCAGCATACCTACGTGCCATTCTCAAGCTTCCGCCACAAGGGGGGGATGATGCGCCATGAAGCACCGGAATATTACTACCACACCCGCGTGCGTCGCGGCCCGTCCGGGCTGCATAACACCTGGCTTATCCTCGGTGGTGAAGCGTTTGACAACCACACGGTGCCGCAGGACGAAAGCCTGTCCCTGACGCTCACGGGTACCAACGGCCAGCTGCCACGCCGTGCGCTGCAGAGCACCGTACTCGATACGGTAATGAAAACGACCTCGGCCAGTATCGCCGTGCGTAACCTGTGTGCGCCAACGCTGCCCTGTTATCCTCCGGCGCAGGACCGTTTCCACTGGCGCGTGCTGAGCCACCTCGGCAGCGGATTCCTGTCCATGATGGACAACGCTGACGTGCTGCGCGGAACCCTGGCGCTGTACGAGTGGACCGACAGTGAGATGAACCGCCGACGCCTGGAAGCCATTATCGACGTGAAGCACGGTGAAACCGAGCGCTTTGAGCAGGGCTACCTGGTGCGCGGCGTGCAGATTGAAGTGACGCTGGACAGTCACGGTTTTGCCGGGCGCGGGGACATCTGTCTGTTTGGCGAGATGCTGAGTCGCTTCTTCGCGCTGTACACCGACATCTATCTGTTTAACCGCCTGATTATCATCCTGCAACCGACCGGAGAGCGCCTGGAATGGGAAGAGAAGCACAACCGCCGCATCCCCGGCTGACCCCGCGGCTGGAAGCCGATCTGCACCGCATTAACTTTTACCGTTTATGCCAGCTGCTGGAGAAGCGGGATCCGGGCAGGCCACTGATGGGGTCGACCAGTCATCCCGCCGACGACCCGGTGCGGTTTGCCCCGCATCCGGGGATGGGGTTTCCGGCCAGTGAACTGAAGGCCGTCGAGTACGATGAGGACGATGACAGTAAACCACCGGTCATCCGCGCCACGTTTATGGGGATGTACGGCGTGGATTCGCCGCTGCCGACCGCCTATCTTGATGACATCACCCGGCGCCGGGAGGGGCACGAAGCCCTGCAGGACTTTCTGGATATCTTCAGCCACCGCATCCTGACGCAGTTCTATCGCATCTGGCGGAAATACTCGTATCCGGCCACGTTTGAGCCGGGCGGTAGCGATACTATCTCGCAGTCACTGCTGGGCCTGGTGGGGCTGGGCATTCCCGGTACGGCAGAACATATCGCCACGCCGGTGTCGCGCTTTCTGGCGCTGCTTGGCGTACTGCGCCAGCCGGGCAAAACCCAGGAGGGGATGCAGGCACTGGTGAGCCTGCTGGCACCCGATACCAGAGTACAGGTGAGTCCTTACTGCCTGCGGCCTGTAGAGATTGCTCAGCCCCTGGGCTTCTGCGGCGATGATGACTTTCTGCTGGACGGCAATACGCCGCTGGGCGACGAGGCGATGGATGCCAACAGCCAGCTGCTGGTTGCGCTGTCCAGCGATAACGAACAGGAGTCGCAGGGCTGGAAACCTGACGGCCTGCTGTATCAGGACTTTCTGGTGATGCTGCGGGTCTGGCTCGGCTGGCGCTTTAAGGCAAAAATCACCCTGACCACCCGGACCCGCCTGCTGGCCGCTTCGCCGCTCGGCGAGGGCCCATTCTGGCTTGGGATGAACGGCGTGCTGGGCGCGGAAGACGAAGACCTCCCGGACGATTTCCCGCAGACCTTTACAACGGAACTGGGCTATTACACCGGCCTGCAGCCCGCAACACCACAACAAGGAAACCGACGTGTTACGTACAAGCTTGACTAAATCCACGCGCTGGCTGTTACCCGTGCTGGCCATCGCACTTACCGGTTGCGGACTGACGCAAAGCGTCAGCGATGGCACCCAGTCGGCCTTTCGCGCGGTGTTTTATAAAAAGATTAAGGTGCTTCATCTGGATTTCACCGCACGCGAGGCCCTCAATACCGACGCGCGCGAGAACCACTCCTTGTCTGAGTCGGTGGTGGTACGAATTTATCAGCTCAAAGACATTAAAACCTTTAACAGAAGCGTCTATCAGCAATTGTTGCATGAGGGAGAAACGACGCCTGGCGCGGATTTACTGGTCACTCGCGATGTCGTGGTGAAGCCGGGGGGCGATGTGTCGCTGGATATGCCCATGGAAAGCGATGCGAAATATGTGGCGGTTGTGGGGCTGTTCCGTCATCCGGATACGCTGAAAAACAGCTGGAAGCTGACGATTGACCGTGAAGCGCTCGATGCTGACAAGGCGCGGGTGATTGAAGCCAGGGATAACCAGCTGCTGTTGTTACCGCTTAAGGATCAATAAAGCCTCATCCCCCTAACGCACCCCCGCGGTATGAAATGCTTTACGGCAACTACAGCGGCGGACTGGGTTTGCATCACGTCCGCGCCTCAACAGGCCATGACAGACTCGCGCCATTGTTAAGCTGATGAGGGTTTTCATGTGTTTTAGCGTCTTTAACGGGAATGTCAGATGTGAGTGATTTATCTGGTTATCAGGGATTTTTAGACTTTCTGGAACGTGCCGGGAAGGGTAAATGGTGTCCCCTGCAGGAATCGAACCTGCAACTAGCCCTTAGGAGGGGCTCGTTATATCCATTTAACTAAGGGGACAGCGGCGCGCAGTATAGCGCAATTCATGCCGCAGATTAACCACTTACCGCGCTGACTGCGCGATTAACCATCAATTGTCCTGTTCTGCGGCCTCTTTTTTCTGCTGGCGCTTCGCTTCTGCTTCTGCTTCCGCTTTGGCTTTGGCTTTGTTACTCATATCGTTGCGAATCTGCGCATGGCTGATCAGCGCGAAGATAAAGGTACCGCCAATAATATTGCCTGCCAGCGTCGGCAGGGCAAACGGCCAGATAAACTCCTGCCACGGGATATCGCCGTTAAACACCAGATAGAAGATCTCGACCGAGCCCACCACGATATGCGCCAGGTCGCCCAGCGCCACCAGCCAGGTCATCAGGATAATAATCCAGATTTTTGCCGCACCCGCTGAGGGGAACATCCACACCATGGTGGCAATGATCCAGCCGGACACCACCGCGTTGGCAAACATTTCGCCGGGAGTATTCTCCATCACTTTCTGACTGATGGTGACAAAGGCACCGCGAACGGCGTCGTCGAAAATCGGCATATGGTTAAAGGCCAGCGCGGCCAGCGCCGTGCCGATCAGGTTACCGAGCAGCACCAGGCCCCACAGGCGCATCAGCAGCAGCACGTTACTGCCGCTGGGTTTGTGCATCACCGGCAGAACGGCGGTCACGGTGTTTTCGGTAAACAGCTGCTGGCGCGCCATAATGACGATGATAAAGCCAAAGGTGTAGCCCAGATTCTCCAGCAAAAAGCCGCCGGGGACATCATGCAGATTCACCTGGAAGATCCCTTTCGCCATCAGCGAGGCTCCCATCGACAGCCCGGCGGCGATGGCGGAAAACAGCAGCGCCAGTCCGTCACGCTCCAGCTCCTTCTCCCCCTCCTGACGTATCTGCTCGTGAACGGCGGCAGCGCGGGAGGGAAGGGCATCTTCATCCACCTCAATCTCCTCACCCTGTTCGCTTTCCTCACTTTCTACCTGGTTTTCATTATCGTTTTGTGTGGTTTTCATCATCGTTCCCGAAAAAATAGTTATCCCCTAAGCGTAGCGGGTATTTGCTGATGTGATGTCAGGTCACCCTGTTTAAGATTAAGAGTAACAAAGCTTTAACCACAGGCTACAATCGTTTAAAAAGCCGCCATTTCAGGGGGTTTTAAGGGGGGAGACGGCCACAGACCGGGCCTGGTCAGCTTAGGCAGACACACTCTTTGTGGTACTATCCCGCCATTAAATTTAACACTGTGCGATTTTCCTCTCATGCTGGCAGCCCAAAATCTGACATGTGTTCGCGATGAGCGAACGCTCTTTAGCGATCTCAGTTTTACCGTTAAAGCCGGCGATATGGTGCAGGTGGAAGGGGAAAACGGCGCGGGCAAAAGCTCCCTGTTACGCATTCTGACCGGTCTCAGCCAGCCCGAGCAGGGGGCCGTGCTCTGGCAACAGCGCAACATCCGCCAGCAGCGCGACGCGTTTTACGCCAGCCTGCTCTACATTGGCCATCTGCCGGGGGTAAAAGCCGTACTGACCCCGCTTGAAAACCTCCGTTTCTGGTATCCGCACGCGTCGCAGGACGAACTCTGGCAGGCGCTGGAGCAGGTCGACCTCACCGGCTATGAAGACGTAGCCGTTGCCCGGCTGTCGGCCGGTCAGCAGCGGCGCGTGGCGCTGGCCCGGCTGTGGCTGTCCCGTGCTCCCCTGTGGATCCTCGACGAGCCGTTAACCGCTATCGATCAATCCGGTGTGGAAACGCTGATGTCACTGTTTATACAGCACGCCGGGCAGGGCGGGGCGGTGATCCTGACCACGCACCAGGCGCTGCCTGCGGCGGCGGCCAGCCTCAGCCGCATTCGCCTGACGTCAGGCGGGGTCGTCTGATGCTGTGGCCGGTCATGAAGCGGGAGCTGCGCATCGCGTTTCGCAGCGGGGCGGAAATCGTTAACCCTCTGTGGTTCTTTCTGATTGTCATCACCCTGTTTCCTTTAGGGATCGGGCCGGAGCCTGAGCTGCTGGCGCGGATTGCGCCCGGCATTATCTGGGTGGCGGCGCTGCTTTCGTCCCTGCTGGCGCTGGAGCGTCTGTTCCGTGACGATTTTCTCGACGGATCGCTGGAACAGCTGCTGCTGCTGCCCACGCCGCTGCCGCTGACGGTGCTCGGTAAGGTTGCCGCCCACTGGATGGTCACCGGCCTGCCGCTGTTGATCCTTTCGCCGCTGGTGGCGCTGCTGCTGTCGCTGGATTTTACCACCTGGCGTGCGGTGGCGCTGACGCTGCTGCTGGGGACGCCCACGTTCAGTCTGCTGGGGGCGATTGGCGTCGGGTTGACCGTCGGGCTGCGTCGGGGCGGAGTATTACTGAGTTTACTGGTGCTGCCGCTGGCCGTGCCGGTTGTCATTTTTGCCAGTGCGGCGATTGAAGCGGCCAGCCAGGGGCTGCCGGTTGATGGCTATCTGGCCCTGCTGGGCGCTCTGCTGGCCGGCAGTGCGACGCTGGCACCTTTTGCCACGGCGGCGGCACTACGAGTAAGCGTACACTAACCGGCTGATAAGACAGAATAACAGGCTGACGTACGTACGATTGACGAACAACACCAGAACGATGACTTTTTGACTGTGAGCAAAATAATAATGTGGAAATGGATACATCAGCTGGGCAAGCCGGAGCGGCTGTACCAGTTATGCGGTCGCTTTGTACCGTGGTTTGCGATCCCGGGCGTGGCCGTGCTGTTGCTGGGCTGGGTGTGGGGCTTTGGCTTCGCCCCGCCAGCCTCTGAGCAGGGTGACGGTTTTCGTATCATCTATATCCACGTGCCGATGGCCATGTGGTCGATGGGGATCTATGGCTCCATGGCCGTCGCCGCTTTTATCGGGCTGGTCTGGCAGTGGAAAACCGCCGATCTTGCCGCGATGGCCATGGCACCCATTGGCGCGGTGTATACCTTTATTGCGCTGGTGACCGGGGCCGCCTGGGGCAAGCCGATGTGGGGGGCGTGGTGGAAGTGGGACGCGCGTCTGACCTCTGAGCTGGTGCTGCTGTTCCTCTATATCGGTGCTATCGCGCTGTATCACGCCTTTGAGGATCGCCGGGCGGCCGGACGTGCCTCGGGCATTATGATCCTCGTGGGGGTCATTAACCTGCCGATTATTCACTACTCCGTTAACTGGTGGAACACCCTGCATCAGGGCTCCTCCGGGGTGCTGTTACAGGCTGTCGACCCGAGTATGCGTCCGCCGCTGCTGTGGGCGGTGCTGGGCGTCTGGCTGGTGTTTATCACCCTGACGCTGCTGCGCCTGCGCAATCTGCTGCTCCACAGCGAGCGCCACCGTCCGTGGGTGGCGGCGATCGCGGCAAAAGGAGGGCGCAGCGTATGACCCCTGCCTTTGCATCCTGGCATGATTTTTTTGCCATGGGCCACTATGCCTTCTACGTCTGGCTGGCCGTTGCCAGCACGCTGATCCCGCTGGCTCTGCTGGTGCTGCACACGCTGTGGCAGCGTCGTCGCCTGCTGGCCGGGATCCGCCAGCGCCAGGCACGTGAACAACGCATTCGTGCGGTAAAAATGAAAAAGGCCGCCCCCGCCGCGGCAGGAGAAAAATCGTGAATCCCCGTCGTAAAAACCGCCTGATTCTGGTGACGCTGGTGCTGGTCGGGTTGGGGCTCGCTACCGCGCTGGTGATGTACGCGCTGCGATCGAACATCGACCTGTTCTATACCCCGGGTGAAGTGATCAACGGCAAGGGGGACCAGCAGGTGAAACCGGAGCCGGGCCAGCGTCTGCGCGTGGGCGGGATGGTACTGCCGGGCAGCGTGAAGCGCGATCCGCATACGCTGAAAGTGTCGTTCAAGCTCTATGACGC
The DNA here is from genome assembly GCF_019844095.1 of Erwinia persicina. Lineage (NCBI taxonomy): Bacteria > Pseudomonadati > Pseudomonadota > Gammaproteobacteria > Enterobacterales > Erwiniaceae > Erwinia > Erwinia persicina. Next base: position 1,398,147 of record NZ_CP082141.1, read on the forward strand.
GGTGGGAGTGATCAGCGTCAGCTACGAAGGGATCCTGCCGGATCTGTTCCGTGAAGGGCAGGGCGTAGTGGCGCAGGGCGTCCTGCAGGACGGCACTCACGTGACGGCCTCCGAGGTGCTGGCAAAGCATGATGAAAAATACACCCCGCCGGAAATTGAAGACGCAATGAAGAAAAATCACCGTTCCCCGGCGGCCACCGCAGCCACCGCCGCAGCGGGAGGCCAGCCATGATGCCGGAAGTGGGCAGTTTCCTGCTGTGCCTGGCGCTGGCACTCTCCCTGCTGCTGAGTGTTTATCCCCTGTGGGGGGCCGCACGCCAGGACCGGCGTCTGATGGGGCTGGCGCGTCCGCTGACCTACGGGCTGTTTGCGTGCATCGCCGGGGCCTTTGCCATCCTCGTCCATGCGTTTGTGGTGAATGATTTCAGCGTTGCCTATGTGGCCACCAACTCAAATACCCTGCTGCCGGTCTATTACCGTATTGCCGCTACCTGGGGGGCGCATGAGGGATCGCTGCTGCTGTGGGTGCTGCTGCTCAGCGTCTGGACGCTGGCGGTGGCGCTACTCAGTCGTTCCATGCCGGAGGATGCCATCGCGCGCGTACTGGCGGTAATGGGGATGATCAACCTCGGCTTCCTGCTGTTTATCACCCTGACGTCCAATCCGTTCACCCGCACGCTGCCGGACTTCCCGATCGACGGCAGCGACCTGAACCCGATGCTGCAGGATATCGGCCTGATCTTCCATCCGCCGCTGCTGTATATGGGTTACGTCGGTTTCTCCGTGGCCTTTGCTTTTGCCATTGCTTCACTGATGGCCGGGCGGCTGGATACGGCCTGGGCGCGCTGGTCGCGACCCTGGACCACGGCAGCCTGGGTGTTTCTCACCATCGGCATTGTGCTGGGGTCGGCCTGGGCTTATTACGAGCTCGGCTGGGGTGGTTGGTGGTTCTGGGATCCGGTAGAAAATGCTTCCTTTATGCCGTGGCTGGCCGGCACCGCACTGATTCACTCGCTGGCGGTGACGGAAAAACGCGGCACCTTCAAAGCCTGGACGGTGCTGCTGGCGATCACTGCTTTCTCCCTCAGCCTGCTGGGCACCTTCCTGGTGCGCTCCGGGGTGCTGGTATCGGTTCACTCCTTTGCCTCTGATCCGGCGCGCGGCATGTTTATCCTTGCCTTCCTGATTATTGTGATTGGCGGTTCGCTGCTTCTCTACGCCATTAAAGGCGGCAAGGTGCGCAGCCGGGTACAGAATGAGGCCTGGTCGCGCGAATCGTTCCTGCTGGGCAACAACGTGCTGCTGATCGCCGCGATGCTGGTGGTCCTGCTCGGCACGCTGCTGCCGCTGGTGCATAAGCAGCTGGGGCTGGGCACCATCTCTATCGGCGAACCCTTCTTCAATACCTTATTTACCTGGCTGATGGCACCGATGGCGCTGCTGATGGGCATCGGCCCGCTGGTGCGCTGGCGGCGGGATCAGCCACAGAAACTGTGGAAACGGCTCGGGCTGGCGCTGCTGGTCACGCTGCTACTGTCCGTCCTGCTGCCGTGGCTGATGCAGGATCGTATTGAGGCGATGACGGTGGTGGGCCTGCTGATGGCGGTCTGGGTGATTATCCTGACCTTGATGGAACTGCACGAGCGCGCTACTCACCGGCACGGCTTCTTCAGCGGACTGCGGCACCTGTCGCGCAGCCACTGGGGGATGGTGCTCGGCCACCTGGGTGTTGCGGTGACGGTGATCGGTATTGCCTTCAGTCAGAATTACAGCGTGGAACGCGATGTGCGTATGAAAGAGGGCGACGGCGTGGACGTGGCCGGTTACCACTTCACGCTGCGCGGCGTGGATCGCCTGGTGGGCCCGAACTATTCCGGTACGTCGGGGGTAATAGACGTCACCCGCGATGGAAAGCATGAGGCGACGCTGTCGGCGGAAAAACGCTTCTACAGCGCGGCGCGAACCATGATGACGGAAGCGGCCATCGACGGTGGATTCACCCGCGACCTTTACGCGGCGCTGGGCGAAGAGCTGGACGACAAATCCTGGGCGGTGCGTCTGTACTATAAACCCTTCGTGCGCTGGATCTGGTTTGGTGGCGTGTTTATGGCGATCGGTGGGGTGCTGTGCCTGCTGGATCCCCGCTACCGGTCGCGTAAAAAAGCCCTTAAGGAGGCGGTATGAATAAGAAAGTGCTGTATATCCCGCTGATCCTGTTTTTACTGCTGGCCGCGGCGCTGCTCTGGCAGCTCAGTCGCAATGCCAATGGGGACGACCCCACCCGGCTGGAGTCCGCGCTGGTCGGTAAGCCGGTGCCGGTTTTTAAGCTGGAGTCGCTGGAGCAGCCGGGAAAAACCTATGACCAGTCGGTGCTTAACGACGGCAAACCGATCCTGCTGAACGTCTGGGCCACCTGGTGCCCGACCTGCCGGGCCGAGCATCAGTATCTGAATACCCTGGCCGCGCAGGGCGTGCGCGTGGTGGGGCTGAACTATAAAGACAACCGGCAGAAAGCGGTCGACTGGCTGAACAGCCTGGGTAATCCGTATGCCCTGAGTCTGTATGACGGGGACGGAATGCTCGGGCTGGATCTGGGCGTGTACGGCGCACCGGAAACGTTTTTGATCGACGGTCACGGCATTATCCGCTATCGCCACGCCGGGGATATGAACGAACGGGTCTGGCATGATGAGGTGAAACCACTGTGGCAGAAATACAGCCAGGGGGTCGGATCGTGAGAGCGTACGGGATCCTGCTGGCGCTGGTGCTGTTCAGCGCGGGCGTACAGGCTGACAACATTGATACTTATTCCTTCGCGACAGTGGCCCAGGAGCAGCAGTACCGCCAGCTCACGGCGTCACTGCGCTGTCCGAAGTGTCAGAACAACAGTATTGCTGACTCAAACGCCATGATAGCGGGCGATATGCGCCTGAAGGTGTATCAGCTGTTACAGGCCGGACAGACGCCTGAACAGGTGAAGGCTTATATGGTGGCGCGCTACGGTAATTTTGTTTCTTACCAGCCGCCGGTCACCCCGTCGACGCTGATCCTCTGGGCCGGGCCGGCTCTGTTTGTCATTATCGGCGCGCTGGTGATCATCCTGCGCAGCCGTAAACGGGCCGTACGCGTCGAGCTGGATGCCGAACAGCAGCAGCGGCTGGATGCACTGTTAAAGAATGACGGGAAGCAATCATGAGTGCGCTTTGGTTAACGATCCTGATCCTGCTGGTGGCCGCCTGTGGGCTGCTTTTATTCGGCGCCGGGCGTCGCAGAAGCGATAGCACAACCGATCGCGACCAGTTGAATCAGGTCTTTTATCATCAGCGTCTGCAGGAGCTGGAAGAGGATGAGGGGCAGGGCGTCGTAGCCGATCGCCCCGAGATGGTGCGGGAGCTGCAGGAAACGCTGCTGCTGGATATTCCGCAGCAGACCTCGCCGCCGCAGGCACGTCAGATCAGCCGCTGGGTGCTGCTGCCCGGGGCGGTGATCCTCATACTGGTCAGCCTTGGCGTCTATTTTAAGACGGGAGGCCTGCAGCAGGTGATGGTCTGGCAGCAGGTGAAAAATGAGCTGCCTGCACTGCGGGCGCAGGTGATGGACCCTCAGGCGCGACCGCTCAGTATGGAACAACTGGCGCGTCTGGCGCTGGGCATCCGTTCCGGGCTGCAAACCGATCCCGGTAATCTTGATGACTGGAAAATGCTGGGCCGCCTTGGCATGGTGCTGAATAACGCCGCGATGGCCACCCAGGCCTTCCGTCATGCGCTACAGCTGGCCCCTGGCGACCTGGATGTCCGGCTCAGCTATGCCGATGTGCTGACGCGGTCTGCCGATCCGCAGGATAACCGCGAAGCCCTGATGATGCTGGAGCCGATGGCGGTGCAGTATCCCGACAGTGTGCAGGTGCAGGGGCTGTTAGCATTCAATGCCTACAGCCAGCAAGATTATGCGCAGGCGATTGCATCATGGAATAAGATGTTGTCACTGCTGCCTGAGGGTGACGGACGTGCGGTCATGATCCAGCGCAGCATTCAGCAGGCGAAAAGTGCGTCAGGTAAAGAGAACAGCCGCCTGGCATTAACGATCAGTCTGTCCCCGGCGGCAGAAAAAATGTTACCGAAGGACGGAGTGTTGTATATTTCTGTGTCTGACGGTATTTCGCAGGTTCCCGTAGCCGTGAAAAAAGTGCCGTTGAGTCATTTTCCTTTATCGATCACGCTGGATGACAGTAATGCCATGATGCCCGATCGGTTACTATCCGCGCAGCATCAGGTGCAGGTTCGCGTACGCATCTCACGCGACGGCAGCGTAAATCGTTCACCCGGCGACTGGTTCGGGTTGAGCGAGATACTGCCATTTTCAGGTCAACAGCAGCTTGCCGTTGAAATTAACCGGCAATAGCGGGCGATAATCTAAAAAGTACAGGGAGAAAACTATGAGCTATCGCCTGACGGGTTTAGCGCTGGCGAGCGTACTGATGGTCGGCTGTGCCAGTTCTAAGACAGGGGATCAACCTCAGGGACATGCCGATCCTCTGGAAGGTTTCAACCGGTCCATGTTCAACTTTAACTACAACGTGCTGGATCCGTATGTCCTGCGCCCGGTTGCCGTGGCGTGGCGTGATTATGTGCCGCAGCCTGCGCGTAACGGGCTGGGTAACTTCTTCACCAACCTTAACGAACCGTCGACGATGGTGAACTACTTTATCGAAGGCAATCCGTATAAGGCGATGGTGCACTTTAACCGTTTCTTCCTGAACACGCTGCTGGGCATGGGGGGGCTGATTGACGTTGCGTCGATGGCGAACCCGAAGCTGGCAAAAGAAGAGCCGCGCGCCTTTGGCAGTACGCTGGGTCACTACGGTGTGGGCTACGGTACCTACGTGGAAGTGCCGGCATACGGGGGGTTTACCCCGCGTGAAGATATCGGTGGCCTGGTGGATGATGTCTATCCGCCGCTGCTGTGGCTGACCTGGTGGATGTCGGCAGGGAAATGGGCGCTGGAAGGGATTGAAACCCGCGCGCAGCTGCTGGATTCCGACGCGATTCTGAAGAATTCAAACGATCCTTACGCCTTTATGCGTGCGGCTTATTTCCAGCATCATGATTTCCTGGCGAGTGACGGTAAGCTGATCCCGCAGGAGAACCCGAATGCGGCAGCGATTAAGAATGACCTGGGTGATATTGATGCCGAATAACGCCTGCGTTCAGGCTGAATGCTTAAGTCCGGGCATCAGTTTGTTCCGCTAATAAAAAACCCCACTGGCGTGGGGTTTTTTTTTGCTTTAACTCTGAAGGGGCGTCTCAGAATTTATAGTTGAAACTGGCGCCATACAGCCAGGCTTTACCGCTGGAGCTGAAGGTATAAGGCGTCGCCTGTCCATTCTGGGCGGTGGCAATCGGATCATTGCCTTCTTTAACGGTGACTTTTTTACCGTGCATATAGGAAACGCCTAAATCCACGGATGCGTCTTTATTAAAGGCATATGACGTACCGGCACTCAGCCATAAACGATCCTGATCGGGAATGGAAATAGAACGTTTATCTGACGGCACCGGGCTGTCATCAAAGGCAATACCGGTACGGAAGGTCCAGTTATCGTCGTAATAATAGCTGGTACCCAATGCGATACGATATGCATCGTGGAAGCTTTCGTCTTTATAGAACAGATCCTGGCCGTTGCTGCCGGTCGCTTTCAATTCCTGGAACTGGCTCCAACTGGTGTATGCCATGCTGTAGTGAACGGCCCACTGCGGTGCGACTTTATGATAGCCGGAGATTTCCCACATTTCAGGCAGGTTCAGCGACAGCGAGCCCGGAATGGTGCTGCCGCTGGTGCCGGTAGGCAACCCGAACTGGCTGCCGATAGGGTTAAAGGCGACCGGAATATCACTGCGGTAGTCACCGTCAAAGTCAATTTTCACTTCCGAGCGGTAGGTCAGACCGAAGCGGTTATTATCATCTACTTCATACAGCACACCGGCGTTCCAGCCGTAGCCCCATTCATCGCCTTTCAGGTGGGCAATCTGGGTATCGGCGGGCGCTGCAGGTAAACCGGCTGCGGGCAGGAAGGAACCCAGTTCGCCAATGGTTCGTTCGATTTTTGCCCGGGCGTAGACTGCATCAAAACCCACACCAAAGCTGAAATGCTGGTTAAGGCGGTAGGCCGTGCTGAGGTTCAGGTTCATCGTCAGCAGGTCGGTTTTACCGGCAAACGGACCGCCGGCATAGCCGTCATTAAACTCTGTTGCCAGACCGTAATTGCTGGTGGCTGAGGCACCGATCCACCACTGGTCATTCAGCGGTTGTACATAATGAATATTCGGCACCCACTGAGTCGGTGCAATATTATCGGCATTCAGACTGTTGCCTGCGCCAGACTGCCCCTGAATATTCACATCAGGATCAATAAATACCGCGCCAATAGAAAACATCGGACGGTCCATTAATGCCATGGTTGCCGGGTTACGGCTGGCCGATGCGGCAGAATCGCCCATCGCCCCTTCGCCTGCATAAGCACGACCCAGACCAATGGTAGAGAATTCGTTCAGTTGAAAGCCAGCTGAGAAAGCATTAGAAGAAACAAGCGCCACTGCTGCTGCGAGTGCAGACTTAGCAAACAGGTTTTTATGGTTCATAACCACAACCTCATTATCTGATTTTATAATTAAGCTCTGTTACTACACGTAACAAGGGATCGCGGATTCTAGTGACTGACAGACAACGAACAAATCAGACCAGTGGCGCAAGTATAGGTCTGACCTGTGTATGTGTTGCAATAATGTTTTTCAAATATTTCTAAATTGTTCACGGAAAAGAGATCTGGCTAACAAAAACCTTACATTCCTTTTTTGCCTCATTCCGTGTGAGTTGTTTCGGATCAATTAATAGTGTGATTTTCATCACTCAACGCGCTGTTTTCAGGGGATGACTGGAGCTGAAATAGTGTCGGGCGTAAACTGACGACAGTCTCAATTAATCTGCCGCCAGACAGACAGCGGCAAGCCGGAGGATGTATGACTGACGCGATTAACCGCTGTAATGCCAGCGAAACCGCAGCCTGTTGCTGTGTTGACGTGGGCACCGTGCTGGACAATACCGACTGTACTGCCAGCTACAGCCACACCTTTAACAGCCGTGATGAGGCGGAAGCGGTGCTGCGCTCACTCAGTGAAAAAGCCGCTGCCGTGGCCTCAGAGCCCTGTCAGATCGACAGCCGCTTCAGTGAGACCCCGCAGGGGGTTCAGCTTGACTGTGACTTCCTCTTCAGCTGCCAGGCAGAAACCATGATTTTCCAGCTCGGCCTGCGCTAATCTCCGGGTGGAGGGTGTGCCCCTCCACCAGAATCGTGTTTCCTCTCGCATTTTTATCTTCCTGCCGTAGCGCCCACCGTTATTCTGGTTAACACTGATCAGGTCAGACCTCTTGGCAGTGATGCCGTCGATCTAAAGACAGGCCTTCATTCACCCCATTGCCGCCAGTGCAGCTGTGATGTGATGTGATGTGATGCGGGCAGAAAGGTGAGAATAATGAGTAAAGCATTCCCATTGCTGACACGTCAGGGGGATCGCATCGCGATCACCCACGGACTGCGTACGCCCTTTGCCCGCCAGGCCACCGCCTTTCACGGCATCCCCGCTCTGGAGCTGGGCCGGATGGTGGTCAGCGAACTGCTGGCCCGCAGCGAGATCCCCGCAGAGGTGATTGAACAGCTGGTGTTTGGTCAGGTAGTACAGATGCCGGAAGCGCCTAATATCGCGCGGGAAATTGTGCTGGCCAGCGGCCTGAGCGTGCATACCGATGCCTACAGCGTCAGCCGCGCCTGTGCCACCAGCTTTCAGGCAGTGGCTAACGTCACCGAAAGCCTGCTGGCGGGGACGATTAGCGCCGGGATGGCCGGCGGGGCTGACTCCTCTTCCGTGCTGCCGATTGGCGTCAGCAAAACGCTGGCGCGGATGCTGGTCGACCTGAACAAGGCCAGGACCCTGTCGCAGAAACTCAAACTCTTCAGCCAGCTGCGGCCACGTGACCTGCTGCCGGTGCCTCCGGCCGTGGCGGAGTATTCCACCGGGCTGCGTATGGGCGACACCGCCGAACAGATGGCGAAAGATCATGGTATCACCCGTGAGCAGCAGGATGCACTGGCACATCGCTCCCACCAGCGCGCGGCCAGTGCCTGGCAGCGGGGCCTGCTGCAGGACGAGGTGATGACGGCGTATGTCCCGCCGTGGAAGCAGCCTTTCCTGCAGGATAACAGCGTGCGGACCGAATCACAGCCTGATGACTATGCCCGCCTGCGCCCGGCGTTTGACCGGCAGCACGGCAGCGTCACCGCCGCCAACAGCACCCCGCTGACCGATGGCGCTGCGGCAGTGGTGCTGATGACGGAATCCCGCGCGCGTGAACTGGGCCTGGTGCCGCTGGGTTATCTGCGCAGTTACGCCTTTAGCGCTATCGATGTTCACCGGGATATGCTGCTGGGCCCGGCTTATGCCTCGCCGCTGGCGCTCGAGCGCGCCGGTGTCACGCTGGCTGACCTTTCCCTGATCGACATGCATGAGGCCTTTGCGGCACAAACGCTGGCGAACCTGAAGATGTTTGCCGACGAGCGCTTTGCCCGTGAGGTGCTCAACCGGCCCCACGCGCTGGGTGAGGTCAATCAGGAGATCTTTAACGTATTGGGCGGCTCTATCGCCTACGGACACCCGTTTGCCGCCACCGGAGCGCGGATGATCACGCAGACGCTGAATGAGCTGCGGCGTCGCGGTGGTGGACTGGGGCTGGTCACGGCCTGTGCGGCCGGTGGCCTGGGTGCGGCAATGGTTCTGGAGGCAGAATAATGGATTTACCCACTGCATTTACACTGACGATGCGTCTGGATAACGTCGGGGTGATCACCATTGACGTTCCGGATGAAAAGATGAATACGCTGAAAGCGGCGTTCGCCGGGCAACTCCGGGCCGTGCTTCAGCAGGCGCGGGCCAACCCGCACCTCGCCGGGCTGGTGATTATCTCGGGCAAGCCGGATTCCTTCATTGCCGGAGCCGATATCAGCATGATAGCGGCCTGTACCTCGGCTCAGCAGGCTGGCGAGCTGGCGGAAGCCGGTCAGGCGGTGATGGCCGAGATCGCCGCACTGCCGGTCACGGTGGTGGCGGCGATACACGGGGCCTGTCTGGGCGGCGGACTGGAGCTGGCGCTTGCCTGTCATCGCCGGGTCTGTACCCTGGATGATAAAACCCGTCTGGGGCTGCCCGAGGTCCAGCTGGGGCTGCTACCCGGCTCCGGGGGCACGCAGCGTCTGCCGCGCCTGATCGGGGCATCCACCGCGCTGGATATGATCCTGACCGGAAAAACCCTGCGCGCGCGCGCGGCGCGGCGTTGCGGGCTGGTGGACGACGCCGTTCCGCACAGTATTCTGCTGGAAACCGCTGCCCGCCTGGCGCTGAAGCCGCGCAGCGCGACAAAAGCCCTCCCGCTGCGGGAACGTCTGTTAAACGGTCCGGCGGGCAGGGCGATCCTGTTTGCGCTCGCCAGACGCCAGACGCAGGCCAAAACGCACGGTAACTATCCGGCGACGGAAAAAATCCTCAGCGTGGTGCGCTGCGGGCTGGAGCAGGGCAGCGGCAGCGGTTATGCCGCTGAAGCAAAGGCCTTTGGTGAACTGGCTATGACGCCGCAGTCAGCGGCCCTGCGCAGCCTGTTTTTTGCTACCACGGCGCTGAAAAAAGATCCTGGTGCCAGCGCGACGCCGCGCGTGCTGAAACGGGTCGGCGTGCTGGGCGGCGGGCTGATGGGGGGCGGTATTGCCTGCGTCACTGCCACCCGTGCCGGGCTGCCGGTCAGAATCAAGGATATCAGCCCGGACGGCATTAACGCTGCGCTGAAAGCCAGCTGGCAGGTGTTGACCCGGCAGGTGAAGCGGCGGCGTCTGAGCGCCGCAGAGCGTCAGCAGCAGATGGCGCTGATCAGCGGCGGCACGGATTATCAGGGTTTCCGCCAGCGCGATATGGTGATTGAAGCGGTATTTGAAGATCTGGCACTGAAGCAGAAGATGGTGGCAGAAATCGAAGCGCACTGCTCGCCGGACACGCTGTTTGCGTCAAACACCTCCTCACTGCCGATTGCCGCGATTGCGGCTGAGGCGCAGCGTCCGGAGAATATTATCGGCCTGCACTACTTCAGCCCGCCGGAGAAAATGCCGCTGGTGGAGGTCATCCCCCATGCCGGCACCGCGCCTGAGACAATCGCTACTGCCGTTTCTCTGGCGAAAAAACAGGGAAAAACGCCGATTGTGGTGGCTGACCGGGCAGGTTTTTATGTCAACCGCATCCTGGCCCCGTATATGATTGAAGCCATGCACTGTCTGCTGGAAGGGGAGCCCATCGACTCCATCGATCGGGCGCTGGTGGAGTTTGGTTTCCCGGTGGGGCCGGTACAGTTGCTGGATGAGGTCGGCATTGATGTCGGGTCTCATATTATGCCGGTGTTGCAACAGGCCTGGGGCGATCGCTTTGCCCTGCCTGCCGCGCTGGATGCTGTCCTGAAAGATGACCGCAAGGGACGTAAAAACGGCCGGGGTTTTTACCTCTATCCGCAGAAAGGACGCAGAAAGCAGGTGGATAATTCGGTGTACCGACTGCTAAAACTCAGTGAGAAACACCACCTCAGCGCACAGAATATTGCTCAGCGCTGTGTGATGATGCTGCTGAATGAGGCGGCGCGCACGCTGGATGAACAGGTGATTTCCTGCGCACGTGACGGGGATGTCGGGGCGGTATTTGGCATCGGCTTTCCCCCCTTCCTGGGGGGGCCGTTCCGCTATATGGATCAACTGGGCCTTCGCGAGGTGGTGAAAAATCTGGAGCTACTGACGCAGCGTCACGGGCCACGTTTTACACCCTGTGAGCGGTTGATAAAAATGGTGGAAGCGGATGAAACCTTCTATAAACCGGAGGTCAAGCTGAATAGTCACACTGTTTCAGAGGGTTAGTCGGGTGGGGGAGTGAATGCTGTTTTGCGGGTCATTCTGCGGGGCGCTCACTAAGTAAACAATCGGTTGACTATACTCAAGGCATTGGGGTACAACACACCGTTCATTCTCTGGATGAAGAGTCGGATGGCGTTGTCCCCCGGCGTTTTTGTTTAACAACAGCGGTGCTATATGCAAGTTTTCATTATGCGTCACGGCGATGCAGCATTAGATGCAGCCAGTGATTCTGTCAGACCTCTGACCCACTGCGGCTGTGATGAGACTCGCCAGATGGCGAACTGGCTTAACGGCCAGTCTGTGGATATTGAGCGGGTTCTGGTCAGTCCCTATCTGCGTGCGCGGCAAACGCTAAACACGGTACGTGAAGTGTTGCCCCTGCCCGAAGGCGAAGATGTACTGCCGGAGCTGACGCCGGGAGGCGATCCAGGTCTGGTGGCCTGCTATCTGCAGGTTCTGGCTAACGAAGGGGCCACGTCGGCGCTGGTGATCTCTCACCTGCCGCTGGTGGGCTATCTGGTGGCCGAACTCTGCCCGCAGGAAGCGCCGCCGATGTTTGCGACCTCCGCGATTGCGTGCATTGAGTTCGATGCGGAGAATGCCACCGGCAAGCTGGCGTGGCAGGTCTCTCCTGCCAAACTCGCCAAAGCGATCTGACTGACTCCGGCGGGCCGAATCAACAGGCCCGCCCCTACGGCAACATCAGTTCTGGCGGAAGCCACTCTTCGATTTCAATCAGCACCAGCAGTGCTGCATCCCCACCGAATAATTTTGGCGCCTGATGAAAGGCCATCACCATGGGGTGCTGGGCCAGCCACAGTGGCGTCTGCTGTTTGAGCACATGCTTGCCGTGGCCATGCATGACGCTGGCGCAGAAGATGTGCTCACGGCGACAGGCAGCAATCAGCGCGCCCAGCTCCTCTTTGGCCTGTTTCTGTGTCAGTCCATGCAGGTCGAGAAAAATCTCCGGGCTGTAATCTCCACGACGCAGCTTTTTCAACTCGTAGTGGTCAACATCCGCACGCACATAACGTACGGCACCCTCACTGGCCAGCAGCGGCTGAAATTCATCTGAAAAATAGTGGCTGTTGTCCATCTGCTCTGACAGCAGGCGTTTCTGTGGCACCTGGCCGATCTTTTTACGTTGTGGCTTGTGGACGATGGTGTCCTGAGCCAGCTTACGCGTGCCGGCCATCAGCCCGCGAAACAGCGCCTGGTCTTCTGCGTTCAGGTTCTCTTTTTTACTCATTCTCTGCGATCGCTTTGCGTTAGGTGAGGGCGAGGGCGCCGGTTAAAGCGCCATAACGTCCATTATCTGCGGTCAGTCTACCTTTTCCATGCCTGTGGCTGAAACAAATCTCAGCTTTTTCACCCCCTCGCGCTGAATTATCTCAAGCTTCGTGGCAAACTAGCGCCCGGGTTTAACAGAACGGCCTGCGGAGGGCACTTTGGACAAAATTTTCGTCGATGAAGCAGTCAATGAGCTGCACACTATTCAGGATATGTTGCGCTGGTCGGTCAGCCGCTTTTCTGCCGCTGATATCTGGTATGGCCACGGCACCGACAATCCCTGGGACGAAGCCGTTCAACTGGTGCTCCCCACGCTCTATCTCCCGCTCGATATCCCGGAGGATATGCGTAACGCGCGCCTGACCTCCAGCGAGCGTCACCGCATTGTTGAGCGCGTGATCCGCCGTATTAACGAACGCATTCCGGTGGCCTACCTGACCAATAAAGCCTGGTTCTGCGGGCACGAATTTTATGTGGATGAGCGGGTGCTGGTGCCGCGTTCACCGATTGGTGAGCTGATTAACAGCCACTTTGACGGCATCATCAGTCAGGATCCACAGCACATCCTCGATATGTGTACCGGCAGCGGCTGTATCGCCATTGCCTGTGCGTATGCCTTCCCGGATGCGGAAGTGGATGCCGTTGACATCTCTACCGATGCGCTGGCGGTGACCGAGCAGAACATTGGCGCACACGGTCTTGACCATCACGTGACGCCGATCCGCGCTGACCTGTTCCGCGAGCTGCCAAAGACGCAGTACGACCTGATCGTGACGAATCCACCGTATGTCGATGCGGATGATATGGACGACCTGCCTAATGAATATCGCCACGAGCCGGAACTGGGCCTGGCCGCTGGCCGTGATGGCCTGAAGCTGGTACGCCGTATTCTGGCCTGTGCGCCGGACTATCTCAGCGATCGGGGCGTGCTGATTTGTGAAGTGGGTAACAGCATGGTGCATATGATCGACCAGTACCCGGATGTGCCTTTCACCTGGCTGGAGTTTGATAACGGCGGGGATGGCGTATTTATGCTAACTAAACAACAGATTATCGACGCACAGCATCATTTTAAAATGTATAAAGACTGATGATCACTTTTAGCGAGGAAGTAAGTCATGGCGGGTAATACCATTGGACAAGTATTTCGGGTCACAACGTTCGGCGAATCGCATGGCATCGCTCTGGGCTGCATCGTCGATGGCGTGCCGCCGGGCATCCCGCTGACCGAAGCTGATTTGCAGCACGATCTCGATCGCCGCCGTCCTGGCACTTCACGCTATACCACCCAGCGCCGCGAGCCGGACCAGGTGAAAATTCTGTCCGGGGTCTTCGAAGGGAAAACCACCGGTACCAGTATCGGCCTGCTGATTGAAAATACCGATCAGCGCTCGCAGGATTACGGCACGATCAAAGATCTCTACCGTCCGGGCCATGCCGATTACACCTACGATCAGAAATACGGCTTCCGCGACTATCGCGGTGGCGGGCGATCTTCTGCGCGTGAAACGGCAATGCGCGTGGCGGCCGGGGCGATTGCCAAAAAGTACCTGGAGATGAAGCACGGCATTATCGTGCGCGGCTATCTGGCCCAGATTGGCGACGTTGCCTGCGAACTGAAAGACTGGGATCAGGTTGAACTGAACCCGTTCTTCTGCCCGGACCCGGACAAAATTGAAGCGCTGGACGAACTGATGCGCGCCCTGAAAAAAGAGGGGGATTCCATCGGGGCCAAAGTGACCGTGATGGCGGAAAATGTCCCGGCGGGCCTCGGAGAGCCCGTCTTTGATCGTCTGGATGCCGATCTCGCGCACGCGCTGATGAGTATCAATGCGGTCAAAGGCATTGAAATTGGCGACGGCTTTGCCGTGGTCGGCCAGCGCGGCAGTGAACACCGGGATGAAATCCGTGCCAGCGGTTTCCAGAGCAACCACGCTGGCGGTATTCTGGGCGGTATCAGCAGCGGTCAGTGCATTATCGCTAACCTGGCGATGAAACCGACTTCCAGCATCACCGTACCGGGGAAAACGCTGACCCGCAGCGGTGAAGAAGTCGAGATGATCACTAAAGGCCGTCACGATCCGTGCGTGGGCATCCGTGCGGTGCCGATTGCCGAAGCGATGATGGCGATTGTGCTGATGGATCACCTGCTGCGCCACCGCGCGCAGAATGCTGATGTAGAAACCTCTTATCCGCGCTGGTAAATGATGAAAAAAACGCTGATGGCGCTGTGTGCGCTGCTGATCTCGACGACCGGTCAGGCCGCCACGCCGTGGCAGACCATTCAACAGCCGGTAGCCGGCGTGCCACAGTCCATCGGAGCCTTTTCTAACGGCTGCATTATCGGCGCGCAGCCGCTGCCGCTGGAAGCCTCCGGTTACCAGGTGATGCGTACCGATCAGCGTCGCTACTATGGTCACCCTGATCTGATCGCCTTTATTCAGCGTCTCAGTACCCGCACCCGTCAGCTGGGGCTGGGGGAGGTGCTGGTCGGTGATATGGGCATGGCGGCAGGTGGACGCTTCAGCAGCGGTCACGCCAGCCATCAGTCCGGGCTGGATGTTGATATCTGGCTTCAGCTACCGAAGCAGCGCTGGACACAGCAGATGCTGCTGAAGCCTCAGCCGCTCGATCTGGTGGCCGCCGACGGTAAAAATGTGGTGGCCCGCCACTGGCAGCCGGAAATCGACAGCCTGATCAAGCTGGCGGCGAAAGATGATGATGTGACGCGCATCTTCGTTAACCCGGCGATCAAAAAGCAGCTGTGTGCCGATGCCGGAGCCGACCGTGACTGGTTACGCAAAGTACGGCCGTGGTTCCAGCACCGTGCGCACATGCACGTGCGTCTGCGCTGCCCGGCGGGCAGCCTGGAGTGTCAGGATCAGCCCATCCCGCCGCCGGGCGACGGCTGCGGTGCCGAGCTGCAAAGCTGGTTCGCCCCGCCTAAACCGGGCAGTACACCGCCGGTGAAGCGCGAGCCACCGCCGTTACCGCCATCCTGCCAGGCTCTGCTGGATAACCATCGACTGTAAGGCGCTGAGAAAAAATGGAATGGGTCAACGTAGCTCCGTGGTTGCTCGGCGTACTGTTTCTGGTGGCCTTACTGGCGGGATTTATTGATGCCATCGCAGGTGGTGGCGGGTTACTGACCGTGCCTGCGCTGCTGGCGGCCGGGCTTTCTCCGGCGCAGGCGCTGGCGACCAATAAGCTGCAGTCGGTGGGGGGCTCGTTTTCGGCCAGCCTGTACTTTATCCGCCGTAAGGCGGTGGATTTGCGTGAACAGAAGCTGAACATCGCATTAACGTTTTTAGGTTCGATCAGTGGCGCGCTGCTGGTTCAGCACGTCAAGGGCGATATTCTGCGGCAGCTGCTGCCGCTGCTGGTGATCGCAATTGGCCTCTATTTCCTGCTGATGCCAAAGATTGGTGAAGAGGATCGCCAGCGTCGTCTGCACGGGCTGCCGTTTGCACTGGTAGCCGGGGGCTGCGTCGGCTTCTATGACGGATTCTTCGGTCCCGGTGCCGGCTCATTTTACGCGCTGGCGTTTGTCACCCTGTGCGGCTATAACCTGGCCAAGTCCACCGCCCACGCCAAAGTCCTGAACTTCACCTCCAACCTCGGGGGCCTGCTGCTGTTTATGCTGGGCGGGAAAGTGGTGTGGCTGGTGGGGCTGGTGATGCTGGCCGGGCAGGTATGCGGCGCCCGCCTGGGGGCGCGAATGGTGCTGACCCGCGGGCAGACGCTGATCCGCCCGATGATCGTCATTGTCTCGGCGGTGATGAGCGCCAAACTGCTGTACGACAGCCACGGCGCGGAGATCGCCGCATGGTTGCATCAGCTATCGTAAGGGGCGACTCTTTTCTCCTGTCGCCCCGTGTTGATGGTTTGCACCCCCTTGTTTTCCGTGTGGCCGGAACGGGGGGTTAACCTCTTCCCACCGCGATCCAGCGGCGCTGATCCATCGAATCCTCAATCGCCTGCAGGATGCGCTGATTCTCCCAGCCAAAGCTGAAGTTGGGATAACAGTCGTCGTCCCGGCAGATGCCCTGCACCAGGTCATGTATCTCCAGCACTTTGACATCGAAATAACCCAGGCCACCGCCGCCAAAATCAAAGCCGAAAAACGCCGAGTAGGAGGGAACCTGACTGCCGGCATACAGGGTTTTGAAACCGCGATCGCGCTTATCGTCGTTAAAACGAAACACCTGCAGCTCATTAAAGCGCTCGCCGTCCATATACAGCGTGCCTTCCGTACCGGTGACTTCCCAGTAGACGCCAAAAATTCGTCCGGCAGCAATGCGGGATGATTCAATCACCCCGGCGGCACCGCTGGTAAAGTTCACCAGACACTGCATCTGATCGTCGTTTTCCACCTCACGGCGTTCGGCATTGGCATCCACCTTACTGGCGTAGCCGCTGTCCACGCCGGGCACTGGCCGGGTTTTCAGATACGTCTGCCCGCTGGCGCAGACCTCAGACACGCCGCCCATCAGATACTGCGCCACCGACAGGGTATGCGCCCCCAAATCACCCAGCGAGCCGGAACCTGCCAGCGCTTTTGAGCAGCGCCATGACCACGGCAGTTCCGGGTCGTTGTAAAAGCCCTGGTCGAACGTGCCGCGAAAGCGCACCGGCGTGCCGATTTCGCCGCGCTCAATCAACTGTTTTGCCAGTTGGGCGGCCGGGGTTTTGATGTTGTTAAAGGCCACCATGGTTTTGACGCCGGCCCGCTGCGCCGCTTCTGCCATTTCGCGTGCCTGAGGCTCAGTCACCGCCAGCGGTTTCTCGCAGTACACATGTTTCCCGGCGGCGATCGCGGCCAGCGCCATCGGGTGATGAAGATGGTTGGGAGAGGTGATGTCAATCACGTCAATATTCGGGTCCTGTAACATTTCGCGCCAGTCGCCGTAAGCGTGCAGGGCACCGAAGCGCGTTGCCGCCTGGTCTGCCAGTGCCTGATTCTGGTCGGCGATAGCGTAGAGTACCGGCGTTTTCGGCAGGGCCGGGTAGAGCAGGGCGGCACGACGGATGGCGTCAGCATGGGCCTGGCCCATAAAGCCGGAGCCGATCAGGCCAATATTCAGAGTGTCAGACATAGCGTTCCCCTACAGCGAAAAAAGACGGTTAATATGGTGAAAAGCGCGGGTGACGGTGGGCACCGGCGGCGCTTTCAGTGGGTCCTGCTCGGCTTCAACGATCAGCCAGCCGCGATAGCCGCCATGGCTGACAAAGTCCACTACCGGCTGATAGTCGATGCCGCCGTCGCCGGGGACAGTGAACATGCCTCCGCGCACTCCCTGATTAAAACTCTCATCCTGCTCAAACACCTGATCCAGCCGCGCCCGGCGAATATCTTTCAGATGGATATGGCAGATGCGGCTGCCGAACTGGTGTATCAGTGCGCGGAGATCGCAGCCTGCGGCCACGGCGTGGCCGGTATCCAGCAACATACCGACGTCATCTGTCGTGGCGGTAAAGAAGCGCTCAATCTCATCCTGATGCTCAACCAGCATCATCAGATGATGATGGTAGGCCAGCGTCAGGCCATATTCTTCCTGCAGCGCGAAGGCGAACTGACTCATACGCCGCGCGTAGGCGTCGACGTCAATCCCGCTGAGTCTGGGGGAGTGAGAGAGTCCAGTATCGAGCGGCGTTTCACCGGGCATGCCGCCACATTCGCCATAGACCATCACCGAACAGCCCAGCGTCTGCAGCAGGCGGGCGTGGGCGGCAACATTATGCAGTTCCTGTTGGACGCTGATGTCTGCCAGGGTGCCGGAGAACCAGCCGGAGGCCAGCGACAGGCCGGTTTCCTGTAGCAGAGGCGCAAGTTGCGACGCTTCGCGGGGAAATTTACGGCCCAGCTCAATCCCCTGATAACCTGCAGCGGCCGCCTCCTGCATACACTGTAATGCGCTGACATCATCCCCCAGATCGTTCAACACGTCGTTGGTCCAGGCGAGCGGACTGACGCCCAGGCGCACGTTGGCATTGGCCATAATTTTCTCCTGTCTGAAATCAAAGTTTGAAGTGCGTCGCATAATCGCGCTCTGCGGGCAGTCCGGTGTTGCAATGGCCGCTATCCGGCTGAAGAGTGGAGAAAAGATAGCCTGTGTGGGGGCGGGGGGTACATGACCAGAGTGCTGAAAAAAATGTCTGATATCACACTGACGGTGCCCGTCATTGAGGGGTACTTCGGTCTGTCGCGCTATGCTGCGGGGGATATTTACGGACCGCGCATTCAGCGTGGGATTCAGTTTATTGCCCTGCTGAGTGGCAGCGTCACCATTGAGACGGCGCAGCGCTCCCTGATGCTCCTGCCCGGTACCCTGGCGCTGCTGCTACCGGGACAGCGTGAGCTGTTTCGCTTCGATCCGCTTATCCCCAGCGAACATATCTGGTGCCAATTGGATTTTGCCGCACTGCCGGGGGATTTTAATCGTGAACTGGCGCACCTGCCGCCCACTATCGCCTTCGATCATCAGGTCGAGCAGCTGATGGAGCTGGGTATCAGTCTGACCTCACAGCCGGGAGGGGCCCCGCGTGCACTGATCTCGCTGGCCGAAACCCTGCTCTATTACTACGCCTCCCGCGGCATTCCGCCGCGCGATGAGGGGCGGCAGACCATGCCCAAAGGGGTGCGGGAAGCCTGCCGCTATATTGCGATGCGTTACCCGCACCCGCTGGCGCTGGAGGATATTGCCGCGCGCGCCCACTGCTCTGTGAACCATCTGATCGCCCTGTTCCGGCGGCACCTGCGTCAGACGCCCGCGCGTTACCTGCGTGACGTGCGCCTGCGCCATGCGGAACGTCTGCTGACGCGCAGTGCGCTGCCGGTGGCGCTGATCGCCGAGCAGTGCGGGTTTGTCTCGCCGTTTCATTTTTCACGCCTGTTCAAAGAGCATTACGGCCTGGCACCTCTGGCATTTCGGCAGCAGGCGCTGGCGTCAGCCCCGCCAGAATGCTGATTCCTTCAGCCGCTCAATGGCCACCGGCTTGCCAATCAAATAGCCCTGCAGACTGTCACACTGCAGCAGGGTTAACTGCTCCAGCTGAGTCTGCGTTTCCACGCCTTCAGCGGTGACATCCAGCGAATAGGCCTTGCCAAGACCCACCATGTTTTCCACAATCTGACGTGCACCCACGGAGTCTTCCATTGGGAAAATAAAAGATTTATCGAGTTTGATGCCGTCAAAAGGGAACGTTCGCAGATAGCTCAGGGAGGAGAAGCCCGTGCCGAAATCATCGATCAGGAACTTCACCCCCAGCGCTTTAATTTTCAGCATAATCTGCTGGGTTTTAAGCGGATCCTGTAGCGTCACGTTTTCGGTCACTTCGATCTCCAGTCGTGAACTTTCCAGTCCTGTTTTTTCCAGCGTCTCTTTGATTCTGTTGTACAGCCCTTTGTCCTGAAACTCCCCGGCGGACAGGTTGACCGACACGGATAATCCCGGCAGATGGCAGCGGGTTTCAGCGCAGGCCGTTTCCAGTACCCAGTCGCTAAGCGCGTAGATCAGCCCGGTTTCTTCTGCCAGCGGAATAAACTGATCGGGCATCAGCAGGCCGTGATGCGGGTGCTGCCACCTGACCAGCGCCTCCACCCCGGTAATGCGGCAGGATTTGGTGCTGTAACGCGGCTGGTAAACCAGGCGCAGCTGGCCGCTGCGGATACCTTCGCGCAGCTCCTGCTCCATCTCACGACGCTGAACAATCTTTTCGCCCATATCGCGCTGGAAAAAAGCCCACTGATTGCGGCCCTCATTTTTAGCTTTATACAGCGCAATATCGGCATAGCGCAGCAGGTCTCCTGCCGTGCGTGCATCCTGGGGAGCAAGCGCAATGCCCAGACTGGCCCCGATAAAAATTTCACTGCTGCCCACCAGGAAGGGCGCGTTAATGTCCTGAATGATCCGACGGCATAACTGTTCGATATCGTCGTGGTGCGTTACCTCCGGCAGAATAATAATAAATTCATCCCCACCGTGACGGGTCACCATGCCGGACGCTTGCAGACAGCGACGCAGGCGGGCGGAAACCTCATGCAGCACCGTATCGCCTGCGCTGTGCCCGTAGACATCGTTGACGGGTTTAAACCTGTCCAGGTCGACCATGATGATGGCGAGCTGACAGTCGCCGGTGGGTTCAGAATTGAGTTTTCCCTCAAGGAACTCCTTCATCTGCACGCGGTTGGGCAGGCCGGTGAGGTCGTCAAAATGCGACAGATAGCGCACGCGCTCCTGTGCCTTCACTTCCTGAGTGACGTCCGTTGCGGTACCACGGAAACCCGTTTTCCCGTCCGGCAGTAACACGCGCTTGACGATCATATTGCAGTAGCGCTGATGCTGTTGTGCGGAAAGATAGTGGCTGTTTGGCAGACTGATACGTCCACCGGACTGGCAAAGATCGGTCAGTTGCGCCACGGCATTGCTGTCGTTCAGTAAAAACTCGCTTGCCGGGCGACCCAGCCAGTCTGAGATGTGGTAACCGGTAATGGCCGGAAAACGTTCGGAAATCCAGGTGAACCGCAGATTTTCATCGGCCTCCCAAATCCAGTCCGTGGTGGTTTCTGCCACATCTCTGAAACGGCATTCGCTGCTGTGCAGCGCCTGCTGGCTCTGCTCCAGCAGGAAACGCGCTTCATCACTCATCCGTGCTTTGCGCAGTGCATTCTTCATCAGCACAAAGGCAGTGAACAGAGTGGCCAGCATCAGTAACACCAGCGCGGGGAGCAGGCCCGTCAACAGGGCTTCACCAGGATTATCGCTCTGCCACTCAACAATAACCGGGCCGCCTGATGCGAGCAGGATCAGCCGGTTGCTGGCGGCCGGGCCGGGGGGGGCCTGTGGGCTGAGGATATGCGCCCCGTGAATGCCGTACTCAAGGGCCATTTTGTTCAGTTTTTCAGGCGTGAGGCGGTCGGCAAAAATCATTAACGATCGGGGGCCATTATCGGTGATGACGCTGCTGTCCCCGCCGGGGGAAATCCAGGCGGCACTCAACAGCGTGACCTGCCCCTCGGACACCATCAGGGTAGAGACGGCTTTCCCTACGGCGGTGCCAAGCAGTTGTTTAAGACGCGGAACCGGGTCCTTCCCCAGCCAGCTCTCAACCAGCTGCAAATTCAGCTTTCCGTTAATGACGCTGTACCGGGTTTGTCCATCCGGGGAAATAACAAAGATCCCCTCGTAATGAAAGGTCTGATAGAGCGATGCGCCAAGGTTCTGATTGTCCCACGCCCATTCGGTATTGATAGTCAGATGCAGGTTTTCATAGGCCTCGCCCCAGTCCGCGTTATCGATGGTGTGCGAATGCATAATTTCCTGGCGGTTTTCAATGGCCTTGCCCATCAGTAAATGAAAATGCTCATCTTCGTGGGCATTCTGTCTGCCGGCGATATAAAACAGTGCAGTAATGGCGAGGATGAATAATATGCCAAGCAAAAAAAGCATGGCGATCATTGGCTGTTTAACCAGCCCGCTCGCCTCCCGGTGGTGAATTATTCTTTTTATTGTCGATTTATGCTTCATGGACATTCGCCTGAAAAGGGCAATCGGGGATTAACACGGCTTTCGTGTCAGTTGTGGCGTCTGATGAACATATCTAACCCGATCTTACGAAGAAATAATGTACGGTGACGCATGGCGAATGAACTGATTTTTATCACCATTTATCTAGAAAAATGTGAAATCGGGCACCAGGGGTAATAATGAATTATCGGCCGGTAGAGTAAAAACTTGATGCTTTCAGCGATGCCGCTAAAAGGGGGGAATAGCCTGTTACGTGCACAACCTGCCGGTTTACCTCAGATACCTGAGCTGACTGACCTGCGGCTTTCTGGCGCGAAAACAGCAATAGTGCTCGAATCCTGTCTGACAAAATGTCAAAATTGCGCGTTTTTTACTTTGACGACAACCTGCTATGAGCCAGCAACACCACTATCAGGATCTGATCGATATCTTCGATCGCTGTTTTATGAATGATTTTCAGACCCGCCTGATTAAAGGCGATGATGAACCGATCTATCTTCCCGCTGATGATTCATCACCGTGGAACCGGGTCGTGTTTGCTCACGGGTTCTACGCCAGCGGAATGCATGAAATCTCACACTGGTGTATTGCCGGGGCTGAACGACGCAAACTCGTGGATTTTGGCTACTGGTATTGCCCGGACGGGCGCGATGCGGAAACGCAGAGTCAGTTTGAGTCCGTCGAGGTGAAGCCGCAGGCGCTGGAGTGGATGTTCAGCGTGGCGGCGGGCTTTCCGTTCAATGTCAGTTGTGACAATCTGGAAGGCGATTGTGAACCCGATCGCATTGCGTTTCAGCGCAAGGTGCATGCCCAGGTGATGGCGTATCTTGAAAAAGGCATTCCTGACCGTCCGGCACGTCTGATTGCTGAACTGCGCGCGTTTTACTCCACTCCACCGCTGACGTCAGCACAGTTTCCCTGGCCGGAAGACCTGAGCTGAACGGGGAGCGAATAGTTTACAGAGGTTTTTATGATCGATGAATTTGAGGCGCGTATTCTGGGCCTGATTGATGACATGGTCGAACATGCCAGTGACGACGAACTTTTTGCCGGCGGCTACCTGCGCGGTCACCTGACTCTGGCCGTGGCCCAGATCGAACTGTCCGGTGAGCATACGCCAGAAGCCTTGCAGATTCAGGTACAGAAAAGCCTGGAAAAAGCGATTCAGGCGGGGGAACTCTCTCCGCGTGACCAGGTGCTGGTCACCAGCATGTGGGACAAACTCTTTCTGCAGGCGCAGTAAGCGCGGTCTGAGCGAGGGCAGCAGCGTCTCTGCCCGCACTCAGACGCCATTTTTTACCCGCACGATATCCGCCATAATGGCCAGCGCAATCTCTGGCGGGGTTTTGCTGCCGATAGCCATCCCCACCGGGGCGCTGATCCGTGCCAGCTGTTGTTCCGATAATTCGCCCATGTCTGCCAGACGTCCCCGCCGGCGCTCACTGTTACGCTGTGAACCGAGCGCACCGATATAAAAGGCCGGGGTCTGACAGGCTTCCGCCAGCGTCAGATCGTCTATCCGTGCGTCATGCGTCAGACTGAGCACTGCCGTTTGTGCCGTGCAGCCGTTCAGCTCCAGGTGGCGCGCAGGAAAGCGACGAACAAGCGTCACCCCGGAATGCAGGTCAGGACGTCCGGCAAAGTCTGCCAGATAGGATCCGCGGTGCTCGCATACCACCACAGGAAAACCCAGCATACGCGCATAATGGATGCAGTACTCTGCCACTGGCGACAGCCCGGCAATCAGCAGAGAGGTGGCTGCGGCCAGTGTCAGGCTGACACCGGCTGCGGCAGGGAGCGCCGACGTTCCCGCAGGCCTCAGGCGGGCAGGTTGCCCGTTGATCACCTGCTTTTCCAGCGTCAGTTCACCGCGCAGCGCCCGTAGCATCTGTGTCAGGTATTCGGCCGAATCTGGCGACGGCGGCAGGTATTCTATCAATACCGCCAGGCTGCCGCCGCAGGGCAGGGCGACATCCGGCGTCAGGCCATCTGCACCATAGCGTACCTGCTGGCTGGGCTGACTGTATTCACCCGCTGCCACCCGCCGCAAAAAATCCTGCTCAATGCAGCCCCCGGAAAGCGAACCACACACTGTTCCGTCCTCACTGACGGCCAGTAGCGCCCCGGGCGCACGCGGAGCTGACCCCCACGTCTGCAGTACGGTACACAGCCATAAACCCTGCTGTTTACCTGGCCAGAGGCGTGCGTTTTCCAGCACGGTGATATCCAGTGAACCGACCATCATTCTGCCTGCATCCAGTCGCCCGGAACATCGACGTCGCGAACGCAACCGGGATCGTTCACTTTTAACAGCAGGGGGGGCGCACCCCGGAGAATACTGCGTGCGCCATCCTCGCCTTTCAGGGCGAGCAGGGCCTCATAGACATCCGCGCTGAAGCCAACCGGGTGACCCGGCTGCTGCTGCCACTGGGGGCGGACAATATCGGCAAAGGCCAGCGCCTGGCAGATCCGTCTGACTGTACTCAGCTGCAGCCAGGGCATATCGGCCAGCATGACCAGCCACCCGGACCAGTGGGGCTGTGCCGCCACACCGGCGGCAACCGAGTCCCCCAGGCAGCGGCTGTCCACCAGGGTCATTCCGCAGCGGTAGCGTTGCACGATGTCGATCAACGGGCCATCTTCTGGACGCAGCATCACATTTACCCGCTTGCCGCACGCCGCCGTTGCTAACTGCAGACTGTGCGCCAGCAGCGGCAGATTGCTACATGCCGGATGCCTGACCAGCAACTTATGCTGTCCGTTCAGTTCCCGGTAGCGGCAGCTGTGACCCGCCGCCATCACTAACACGCCGATGCCCATTTATCCTTCCTCGTGCTGCTGGCGGATCTCAGCCACCTTACGTTCGAGCTCCTTCCACGGTGCCTGCCCGGCGAGGTCTGTCCGCAGCCAGTTCAGCAGTGTGGCAATCTGCTGGTCACTCAACTGGTGCCGGAAGCCGGGCATGGTACCCAGGCCCGCCGTGGCCGGATGGTCGATGCCGTCCAGCACGATGTGGATCAGATTTTCAGGCGAGTCGGTATACAGGTTGCTGTTCAGCACCAGCTGTGGACGTACGCCGTACAGATGCGGGCCTTTCTGCTGCGCGTGACAGGCCATACAGGAACCAGCGTACTGACGCGCCCCGGCAGAATCCTGCCGCTGTCCCCGCCGCGCGGCGAGCGCAACTAACGTTGCCGCCTGACCGGAGGCGGGCGACTTGAAGCTCATCAGCCAGTGTGCCAGCGCCCGGATATCCTCCTCCGACTGATGCACCAGTCCGGCACTGATTACCGGCCCCATCG
Organism: Erwinia persicina; assembly: GCF_019844095.1. Taxonomy (NCBI): domain Bacteria; kingdom Pseudomonadati; phylum Pseudomonadota; class Gammaproteobacteria; order Enterobacterales; family Erwiniaceae; genus Erwinia; species Erwinia persicina. Next base: position 1,423,256 of record NZ_CP082141.1, read on the forward strand.
GACCCGCAGCGATGCCGTGCTCAGGGGAAAACCCGGTTCGTAAATAGTGTTGAAACTGACTTTCGTCCCAGGCCACCGGCGCGGGTGAACGTGCATTCAGAGCAGGCGCGACCCATCCTTCGGCAACGCCGCCGCTCAGGGCGGCGTCTCCCTGTTTTTCAGCAGCGGCCAGGTTGCGAGGTGAATGGCAGGCGCTGCAGTGACCAAGCCCTTCAGCCAGATAGGCTCCCCGGTTCCATACGGCGCTATGTTCTGGATCGGGTGTGCGTTCACCCGGGTGCAGAAACAGCCAGTTCCATGCCGCCATACCCTGGCGGATATTAAACGGAAAGCTCAGGCGGGTTTCCGGTACCCGGTAGCTGACGGCGGGCTGGCTCATCAGGAAGGCATAGAGATCCTGCAGGTCTTCATTACTGGTATGAGTAAAAGCGGTGTAGGGAAAAGCGGGGTAGAGATAATGACCCCGACGGTCTATACCGTAGCGCATGGCACGCAAAAACGCCGGATAAGACCAGCGGCCAATTCCGTTATCCGCATCCGGGGTAATGTTGCTGGTATAGATAGTACCGAAGGGGGTGTCCATCGCCAGCCCTCCGCTGTTGGGCTCGCCGCCCGCGCGTGTATGGCAGGCGCTGCAATCACCCAGTGCCGCCAGCGTTTTACCCCGGGCAATGCTGGCGGCTGAAAACTGTATAGTTTCCGGCGGGTCGATGGGGGTGATCTCCGGCTGCAGGCTGAACAGGGCAGCGATGACTACGGCAGCCAGCACAACGGTTCCTGAAATTCCCAGCCACTTATTTCTGCGGGTCATGCTTTACCTCCCTGTAAAGCGCGTAGTACGCGATCCGGTGTAAACGGCGGTGCACGAAAGCGGATGCCAGTCGCATCAAACAGTGCATTGGCAATGGCCGCTGCTCCCGGAACGGAGGCCGATTCCCCGGCCCCCATAGCGGGCTCTTCCGGGTAGTCGAGCAGGGCAATGTCGACGTCGGGCAGTTCATCAAAACGCAGCAGTGGATAACTGCCCCACTCAAGTGATGTGGTGCCGCTGGCGTCGAAGGTAACATACTCTTTCAGCACCCGGCTGGCACACTGAATGACGTTACCGTGCACCTGATGGCGAACCCCGGCCGGATTGACCATTTCTCCGCAGTCGTGGCAGACATAAATTTTATCCAGCCGGATCTCTCCGGTCAGGGTGTTAACGCTTAAATCACACACCCAGGCCGCCCAGGCGGCACCGAAGCCGGGAAACGTGCTGTGGATGTAACGAGCCCACGCAAAACCGCGCCCGCGCAGCCAGTCGCCCTCTTTTTGCGTTCGGTGATGTGGGGGGCCATTCTTCCATTCAGCCATTTTTTTCAGATGGTTAATCATGGTTATCGCCCGGGAATCGTCCAGATAATCCAGACGCAGATCAATAGGATCACGTCCGGCGTGCCACGCGACCTCATCCACCCAGCTCTCGTGAGCAAAGACATTGGGCAGCGCAGAGACACCCCGCATCCAGGAGGCGCGCACCAGCGGTGCAGCATCTTCACAAATCATGCGCATGTGAGGGAAACGGTATAGCGGAATGGCGGTACGATCCCCCATGGACTGTACCACAGGCTCATTGGTCACTTTCCCCGTCAGGATCAACGGCAGAGTGGGAGCGTTGTTAGAGGGGTAGCAGGTACGAAGCTCATAACAGGAGATATTCATCATACGATCCAGCCCCCCGCTGACACGGATTAACTGAGCGGCACCTTTTGGCTCCCAGGCCGCCTCCTGTTCACGCATCAGTTGGACGCGGACGGGCTGGCCCGTGGCTCTGGACAGTAGCGCCGCGTCGGCAGCGACATCATCCGCACAGTTACGTCCGTAGCAACCGGAGGCCTCCATACGCTTTACCTCAACGGCCGGGATATCCATGTCCAGCAGCAGCGCAATATCCTTGCGCAGATCGTGCGGGTTCTGCGTACCTGACCAGATCTTTGCTCTGCCATCGCGAATATCAGCCACGGCGCAGGAAGGGCCGATCGAGGCGTGCAGCTGATAAGGCCAGACATAGTCGGCATCTATTGAGATATGACGGTTTTTTAGCGCGACATCTGTGCCCTGATCGTCACGCAGCACGCGCGGCTGTTTTTCGCAGTCAGCCAGTGTGTCATGCAGCTGATCCAGGCCGAGTCCGGGCAGACCGGCCCAGGGTGTCCAGCTGACTTTCAGGGCGTACATGGCGGCTATGGCCTGCTCTTCACGCCGGGCGACAATACCGACAAAGTCTTTGATCACCACCACACGGACGATACCCTCCAGGTGAGCAATGGAGCTTTCGTCAACGGCAATCAGACTGTGGCCCAGCGGGGCGCTGCTGTCGGCGCCGCCATAGGGTGGGCGCACAACCCGCCCGTGCAGCATACCGGGCACCCGCAGATCGTGAACCCAGGTCAGCTTACCGCTCACCTTGGCAGGAATATCCACGCGGGCGACCGGGGTGCCGACGTAGCGTCGCGCAGAGTACAGCGGAACCGTTGTATCCAGAGGAAGATGAGTGTCTTTTTCGTGGGTCAGCTGGCCATAGGCCAGACGACGAGCGGGCCGCTGACTGTCGATCACCCAGCCTGCCTCGGTGCGCAGTTGTTTAACGGGAACATTCATGACGCTGGCGGCGAGCCGCATCAGCTGCAGACGCAGCTGGCTGGCCGCCTGACGCAGGGGCAATGCTGTCACCTGAAGCGTCGCACTGGCAATGGTTGGGCCCTGATCCGGCGTCAGTGTCGTATCGCCAAGTATCATCGTTACGGCGCTGAAGGGGACATCAAGCGCATCGGCAACATACTGCGCCAGTGAGGTTCTTACCCCGGTGCCCAGGTCGACATGCCCGTTAAAGGCGCTCACCTTACCGTCTGCAGAGAGCGCAATAAAGCTCCCCACCCGGTTACCAGGGCGGTCGGCAGACGGCGGGGATCCTGCCCTTGCGCTGCCCGGCAGCAGGATACTGACACCGATAAAGCCTCCGGCCTGCAGCAGGCGTCGGCGGGTGAGCTGAAACATATTCATGACCGCACCTCGCTGGCGATAAGCTCACGGGCTTTCTGTGCCGCACGTAAAATCTCCAGGTGAGTTCCGCAGCGGCACAGATTAAACGCCAGTTCATCCTTTATCTGCTGTTCGGAGGCCAGAGGGACCCGACGGAACAGAGAGACCAGCGTCATGATCATCCCGTTGGTACAGTAGCCGCACTGAGCGGCTTGCTCGTCGATAAACCCCTGCTGCACCGGATGCAGCTTCTCCCCGTCCGCCAGCCCTTCGAGGGTGGTGACGTGTTTTCCTGCCACCGTATGAGCAGGCACGCTGCAGGCGCGGGCAGCGATGCCGTCGATGTGTATGGTGCAGGCGCCGCATTCACCGATGCCGCAGCCATATTTGGGGCCGTTTAACTGAAAGTCATTACGTAAAATATAGAGAATGGGGGTGTCTGAATGCGCATCATCAAGGATGACGCGCTGGCCGTTAAGCGTGAATTCCATAGTAAATCATCCATTGATGGCCCGTCCTTTCCGTGTCGAGTCTGCGGGGCCAGAGACAAAAATGCCCCTGACGTGTTCAGGGGCAAGGATGAAATATTATGCTATTTAGTGCGATTTAGTAACGTTATTTAGTGGTATAAGCATTTTTCAACAAAGATAATTCTTACTTCAGCGATTTCCCCTTCAGCAGCTTACGTATCCAGAACCGGTTGGGACTGGTGGCGGCCAGTGTTGCGTTATCGAGTGGGATCGGTTCGCCACAGAGCTGGGCGGCCAGCACTTCTGCAGCCAGTGGGCCGCTGCATAATCCGCGCGAGCCGAGGGCCCCCAGCACAAACAGCCCGGTATGAACCGGTGCCGGGGCTGCCTGCGCCTGCTGTGCCAGAGTGGTGTACTGTTGCAGGGTGGCCTCGTAATCCGGCAGGGCCCCCATCATGGGCAGATGGTCGCGCGTGGCAGCCCGTACGCCGCAGCGTGCTTCACCGTCACTGACGTTAATATCCTCTGGCCAGGCGGCATCGGGAAGACAGCGGAGCAGCCGCGCCCGGTTTTCCTGTTGATCATCATCACGGTAGTCGGTCGCGGTGTCGCCACGATGGTAGCTGGCGCCGATGCAGTGCTGTTGAAACTGCGGGCTGACCGGAGTGAGGTAGCCGTCGTAGCACAGAACCTGTTTGAGGGATGACAGGGCCGGGGTGGTCGGTACGTGGCTGACCTGGCCGCTCACCGCATAAACCGGTAGCTTTTCACTTTGTATGAAATCCGTCAGACGGTGACCGGTGGCCAGTACCACATTGCGGTGCGTGACGTCAGGCTGGTGGGTAAAGCTTAACTGCCAGCCCGACGGATGCGGCAGCATCTGTACGATCGCCTGCTGCCAGTGAAGCGTGGCTCCCTGCTGCTCTGCCCGTTGCCACAGTGCAGCGGTGAGCTCCGCCGGAGAGAGCCAGCCGCCCAGTGGATAGGCAATCCCGCCGCAGCCGGTGGTGACACCGCACAGTGCCTCCGCTTCTTCAACGGTCAGCGCGGATGCCAGCGCAGCCGGCAATGCCATCTGTAACATCTTGCTGATTTTATCTGCGCTTTTTTCATCAAAGGCCAGTTGGGTAACGCCGCACCAGTCGTGTTCAAAGGGCAGAGCGAGATGGTCGTAAACGCGGCGTGCGAAGGTGAACGCGGTGGGAAAGAACTGTGTCAGCGCCGGATCATGCGGGTTCAGCAGCGGATACACCGCCCCCTGGCGGTTACCGGACGCGCCCTGCGCCGGGCGGTCATCGGCGCAGTAAAGCGTGACTTTCTTGCCGCGCCGCAACAGGGCCAGCGCCAGCAGTGCGCTGGCAATACCGCCACCCGCGAGGGCAATATCCTCACCCTCCGCCGACGGACGGGCATACCAGGGGGTTCGTGCAGAGGAAGGTACCGCTGCTGGCAGGCGGCCGGTCAGCATTTCACGCTTCTCGCCAAAGCCTTTGCGCTTACTGACCTCGAATCCGGCCGCAATCAGTCCGCGCCTGACGAATCCGGCAGCGGTAAAGGTCGCCAGCGTTGCCCCGGGACGAGCCAGGCGGGCCATGCACTCAAACAGCTCCGGTGTCCACATATCCGGGTTTTTCGCCGGCGCAAAGCCGTCCAGAAACCAGGCATCCACCTGCTGATTGAGCGTGTCATCAAAAGTATGGATAAGCTGGTTAATATCGCCAAACCACAGATCGAGCGTGATGCGCCCGCCATCCAGTAGCAGACGATGGCAGCCCGGCAGCGCCAGTGGCCACTGCGCCCGCAGCTGGTGCGCGATATCGGCTAACTGTGGCCAGCTGGCGTGTGCGGCCTCAAGATCGCTGACCGTTAACGGGAATTTCTCACAGCTGATAAAATGTAAGCGCTGGAGTCTGGCGTCTGGCTGGCTGGCGCTGAAGGTATCAAAGGCCTGCCACAACGTCAGAAAGTTCAGACCCGTTCCGAAACCGGTTTCGGCTACGATAAACAGATCGCGCGGATGAGTGGCAAAACGTTCCGGCAACTGGTTGCCGTCAAGAAAAACGTAGCCGGTCTCTTTCAGACCATTCTGGTTAGAGAAATAGACATCATCAAATTCTCGGGATACAGGTGTACCCTGATCGTTCCAGCGTAGCTCTGCGTACTCTATTGGTGCGGTTTTCACGGCAAAGGCTCATTGCTCAGGCAGTGGCGGGATTTTAACGAGGTGCTTGACCCTACGCAAATTTACACAAGGAAAATGCTGATCGGACTTGTTCGGCGTACAACTGTACGCTAGAGTGCCTCTCGAATCCTAATTAGAAGTGAAAGAGGTATTGAATGAAACGTGCTGTGATTACTGGCCTAGGGATCGTTTCCAGTATTGGTAATAACCAAGAGGAAGTTCTGGCATCATTACGCGAAGGACGCTCTGGTATTACCTTCTCGCAGGAACTGAAAGATTCCGGTATGCGTAGTCACGTCTGGGGTAACGTTAAGTTAACGAAAGACGATATTTCAGCCCGTATCGACCGCAAAATGCTGCGTTTTATGAGCGATGCGTCCATTTATGCTTTCCTTTCCATGCAGGATGCAGTGAAAGATGCTGGCTTGTCCGATGAGCAGTACCAGAATAACCCTCGCGTGGGTCTGGTTGCCGGTTCAGGCGGTGGTTCACCGTTCTATCAGGCCGCCAGCGTTGACGGCATGCGCGCTAAAGGTCTGCGCGGCGTAGGTCCCTATATGGTGACCAAAGCCATGGCATCCGGCGTTTCTGCCTGCCTCGCTACGCCGTTTAAAATTCATGGCGTCAACTATTCTATCAGTTCTGCCTGCGCCACTTCTGCACACTGCATCGGTAACGCGGTAGAGCAGATCCAGCTGGGCAAACAGGATATCGTGTTTGCTGGCGGCGGCGAAGAGCTGTGCTGGGAAATGTCCTGTGAGTTCGATGCCATGGGCGCGCTGTCGACCAAATATAACGAAACCCCGGAAAAAGCCTCCCGTACCTACGATACCAGCCGTGACGGCTTTGTTATCGCCGGCGGTGGCGGTATGGTCGTGGTGGAAGAGCTGGAACACGCGCTGGCGCGCGGTGCTCACATCTATGCTGAGATCGTGGGTTACGGCGCTACCTCTGATGGTGCTGACATGGTAGCGCCGTCAGGCGAAGGCGCAATGCGCTGCATGCGTATGGCGATGGAAGGTGTGGATACCCCTATCGACTACCTGAACACCCACGGTACCTCTACGCCGGTAGGCGATGTGAAGGAACTGGGCGCTATCCGTGCTGTCTTCCCGGACAAAACGCCGGCAATGTCGGCTACCAAAGCCATGACCGGCCACTCGCTGGGTGCCGCAGGCGTGCAGGAAGCCATCTACTCCCTGCTGATGCTGGAACACGGCTTTATTGCGCCAAGCATCAATATCGACGAGCTGGACCCGGCGGCAAAAGGCCTGGATATCGTGACTCAGCCGACTGAACGTAAGCTGAATACCGTGATGTCCAACAGCTTCGGCTTCGGCGGAACCAACGCCACGCTGGTGATGCGCAAGCTGGCATAATTTGCCATCCTGCCGTGCTGACAAAGGGGCGACTAAGGTCGCCCCTTTGTTTTGTCGGCTACTTTTCCCGCAGCGCCAGCGGGCGCAGCCGTTTTGGCATGCCGGCAACCACCCGATCATACGACTCCTGCACCAACTGCCTGACTAATCCTTCCGTAATCTTTTCACCGGCATAAATCGAAATCCAGTGGCGTTTGTTCATATGGTAGCCCGCATGGATGCTGTCGTAGATGGCCCGGTGCAGTTCACCCTCTTCAGGGCGGCACTTGAGGTTGACTATACGTTCACCCCGTACCTGTGACATCAGGACAAATATCTTGCCGCGTACCTTAAATACCTCATACTCCGGGCCAAACGGATAACAGAGCTCCGCCTCCGGCTGCTCACCCGCGACCTGTCTGGCAATGTTCTGTATCTGCTCTCCATCCATTGTCGCTCTCCTTCGGAATAATGTTCTTCCCGCAGGCTAGCACAAAGGGCGCGCTTACTTCACTGGCGCTGACGATTTCTTTGTCTTAGCGGGAGTTTCCGGGGTGTGGTAGTAGTGCCAGGTATCATAAGGCAGCATCAGCGTGTCCCCGACAATCGACACGGGCAGATCCAGCCAGCACCAGAAGCAGTCGTGCAGCGTGTGGTAGTCGAGCTGCGTACCCGCATAAAACGAATTTTTCGGGTTATTACCGACGGTATGGCTGGTGATGGTAGCACAACCGCAGAGCAGCAGCATGGCGCAGATGAGGCCGATTTTTCTGAGCATAATTCACGTCCCTGTTTTAATACCGCTAACAGGGTAGGGGAAAGGCCCGGCAGAAGGAGGATCAAACGTGCGGGATGCGGCGTTGATTGCCTGTAAGGCCTTCTGGGTTAGCGAGTAATTTCAGAGGACGTTGCAGAAAACTTGAATATTCTCTTAAGCCAACCTTCATTTTTAAAGATAATTCCCCGGTACAGAGATACCCATCATGTCTTATTGCATCTCCTTCCGGGATTATCCCATCAGGAATAATCCCAGTTAAAGCTCACCAGTCCGCAATGGCGACAGACAAACTTATAAACACCCTGATCGCCACCTGGCTGGTAGCCTGCCATCATCTGTGACCAGCTGTCTTCATCCATTTCGTAATCGCTCATCCACTTCTGGCGAGTTTCTGCACTGGCTTCGGCAACGTCTTTCGCACTGGCATCGCCGTGATAAACGCAGGCATCGTTGCAGTGAGTTACCCAGCTCTGATCCTGCCAGGAACTGTAACCCGGCGTGCGTTCGCAAACTTCCGCCGCGATGGCATCATCAAGTGCTTCATCATAAAGATCGTTAAAACTGCAGGCGTACTTAGCGGCTGCGCTGCCATCATGGATGCACCACGGGCACAGGGTGATATCGCTGTCACCGACCCTGTATATGGTGCCGTTATAGTGGTGTTCAGTGTCTTTACCACAGCAGTGGCACGTGGCGGATTGTTGAATAAACACATTGCGAGTGAAGTCATCGCTGAGGTAGGTAAACTGCGGTAACGACCTGTTCATATGAGGGCTTCCATAAAGGTATTAACGGATAATATCGCATCGTTATCCGTGAGAACACCTTATCAATGAACCTGTAGAGTAAATTCATAGGGCCACACCACCGACAGTATGAACTTTGAGGATCCTGAGGCAGAAGAGTTGATGAATGATGTCTTTGAGACATTCAATATTGAAACATATTGCCCCGATGCTCCTTGTTTGTGAGCCTGTTGAAACCAGCCCGGGTCGACCGGAAAAAGGTCCACCCCTACAGGAAAACGGAGTGCGGTGTGGGTTTAAAACCTACAGCGAACACGGTCTTGCGGGGATGGGGCCAGTTTGAGGTAAGCCGGACGTCACGCGGCAGGGACGCCGCGTGACGAGGCCCGCATGGATGTGAACGTTGCCGATCCGGCGTGCTCAAACTGGCACCAGACCTGAAGCTGAACGATTAGCGACTAAAAATGTGTGGAGATCCCTCAGGGTCACTCCTCCCGCAACACCTTCCCCACATTCCCCCCGGGATGCACGGTCAGCAGCGTCTCCTTGCTGTAGCCACTCTGCGACATCAGCACTGCGATCATTGCGTCAAACACCGCCAGCACACTGATAATGGACGTGGTAGCCAGCATGTTCAGCGGATCGATCTCCTGCGATTTTGGCATCAGCAGCAGCCGGTCGGCGGCCAGAGCGATGGCTGAGTGCGCATTCTCCGTGACGCTAATCAGCGTGCAGCCTTTGGTTTTTACCGTCGGCAGCAACCGGGTGAGTTCATCGGAGTTGCCGCCGCGTGACAGCATAATCACAATATCGTCGTGGCGCAGAAAACCGATATCACCGTGGGCGGCATCGGTGGCGCTTAACCAGATCGCCGGATGTTCAATGCACGACAGCATGTGGGCAATTTTACGTGCCGCAATGCCGGAGGTGCCGATCCCGGTCACAGCAATTTTGCCGCGACAGGTGGCGAGGGCGTCCAGTACCGCCAGCCACTGCTGACGATCCAGCTGAGTTTCCAGGGCATCCAGCGCCTGACGGTAAGTTTTCCAGCCTGCGCAGGCCTGTTGCCAGCTCTGCCCGGGAGTCATCTCTCCTCCTGCATCATTTGCTGATATTTCATATGGTCGTGATACAGCTCGCGGAAAACGCGGTATTTACGGTCGTAATAGCGTTTGATCTCATTGGTCTGCGGCGTCACGGTTTTGCCGATGCGGCTCATGGCGTTCATCGCTTCCGGCAGGGTGTCATAGACGCCTGCCGCTACGGTGCCCATCATTGCGCTGCCCAGCAGCATCGATTCGCTCTCCTCCGCCAGCAGCATGGTACAGCCAGAGGCGTTAGCGTGCTCCTGCACAAAGAGAGGGTTTTTGGTGCCGCCGCCGCTGGCCATAATGGTGTCAATGCTGTAACCGGTCTGGTTCATGGTTTCGATAATATGTCGGGTGCCAAGGGCAATGGCCTGAATGGTTGCCAGGTAGTGCAGGGCCATATCTTCCGGGGTGCGCGACAGCGTCAGCCCGGTCAGGATGCCGGTCAGGTTCGGGTTGGCGCGGGGCGAACGGTTGCCGTGGAAGTAGGGCAGCATATGGATATCCCGGGTCAGAAAAGCGATTTTATCCGCGTCACCGGCCATCTTGCGCAGCAGGGCATTGAGAACCTCATAAATGGTCTTGCCCTGCGTCTGCCCCTGCTCACGTAGCTGGGTATAGCAGGGGTGTGACTGGATCACATGGTCAATCAGCGCCCCGGTGGCGGACTGTCCGCCTTCGTTCAGCCAGAAGTCAGGCAGCACCGCTGAGAGGTAAGGCCCCCACACCCCTTTAATAAAGCGCGGCTCGCGGGAGATGGCCATATGGCCGGTGGATGTCCCGCCAATCAGCGCAATGCGGCGGTCAAAGTCTGCCAGCTCACCAGAGGGCCCGGCAGCGCCCAGCGTTCCCAGGCTCCCGGCATGGGCGTCGATAATAGAGGCACTGACCGGCGTGCCGGGCAGCAGGCCTAACTCGCTGGCCGCTCGCTGCGTCAGGCCACGCCCGAGCGGTTCGCCCATGCTTTTGACATCGCTACCCATTTTCGCGGCATCGTGCTCCAGCAGGTCTTCCAGCCCAATCTGTCTGAAGTAGCTGGCATCCCAACCGTCCTGATGCGCCAGCCACGTCCATTTACAGACCAGCGAACAGACCGAGCGGGTGGTATCACCGGTGGCACGCCAGGTCAGGAAGTCGGGCAGGTCAAACAGGTGGCCGACGTTTTGCCAGCTGGCGGGCATATGCTGCTTCAGCCACAGCAGTTTTGGCGTCTGCATCTCCGGTGAAATCACCCCGCCGACATAATCCAGTACCGGGTGTTTTAATGCATTGATACGTTCCGCCTGAACAATGGCGCGGTGATCCATCCACACGATAATATTCTGCTCGCTGCGCCCGGACGGGCTGACCGTTAGCGGCTGGCCCTCTTTATCCAGCACCACCAGCGAACAGGTGGCATCAAAACCCAGCCCTTTAATCTGCACCGGATTGATATTGGTCTGATTAATCGCGTCGCGCACGGACTGGCAAACCGCCTGCCAGATATTGTCAGAAGACTGTTCAACAAAGTTGGCCTGCGGACGATACAGCGCGATCTCACGGCTCGCCTGGCCCATCATGCGCCCGGTAACATCAAAAATGCCCGCACGGGCGCTGCCGGTTCCCACATCCACACCAATATAATAGCTCGACATTTTTATCCTCAGTCTCAGGTTCTGCGATGTTGCAACGCAATAAACAGGATCAGTACACCACCCCAAAGGGCCATAGTGAGGTAGCTGCTCACCCCCAGCAGGTTCAGTCCGCTTTCCAGCATCTGGAGCACGATCAGCGCCAGGATCAGGCCGGGAATGCGCCCGAACCCGCCGTCAGGATTGATGCCACCCAGCACGGAGGCAAGGATGGTCACCAGCAGCCAGGACTCGCCGTAGCCGGCTTTGGCGGAGTTAAACATCGACATCATCAGCAGCGCCGCTCCCCAGCTCATCAGCGCCGACAGGATATACACCACAATCGTCACGCGGGTGGTGTTGACCCCGCTAAAGCGCGTGGCCTTTTCGTTACTGCCCAGCAGCAAAATGGCGCGTCCCAGCGTGGTGCGTTCCAGCAGCAGCCACATCAGGGCGGCCACGGCGAGGAACAGCAGCAGTGACAGCGGCACGCCGGCAATATCGCCATTGCCGAGCATCTGGATCAGCGGCGGGAAGCCGGAGATCACTGCCCCGTCAGACAGCAGGATATTCAGCCCGGCAATCAGTGTCATGGTGCCCAGCGTCGCCAGAATCGGCGACACACCAATCACCGCAATCAGTACGCCGTTCACCACGCCAATGGCCACCGCGAGTGCCAGTCCGGCCAGCAGCGCCAGGGCTATCCACTGCGGTTGATCAGGGTGGGCGACAATCAGTGCGGCCATCAGCAGCGAACAGGCGTTAGCGCTGGCGATGATCGACAGGTTTATGCCGCCCGTCAGCATGGTGACGCCCATACCCAGTGCCAGCAGCCCCAGCACCGGCAGCTGGCTGGCGATTGACTGGAAGTTACCGACGCTAAAGAAGCGTCCGCCCAGCGTCAGTGAGAACAGCACCAGTACCGCCACCAGCATCAGGACCTGCAGGCGGATAATGCGGTCGCCCGGTAGTTTATTCAGTAACGTTTGCATCTCAGTTCCCCTTTGCGCGCTGGTGTTTTTCATTCCAGGCCGTAGCGCTGACGCTGACCAGAATAATGATGCCGCTAAACACCATATGCCAGTAGGACGACACCGCCAGCAGCGTCAGGCCGTTTTGCAGAAAAGCCAGCAGCAGCACGCCCAGCAGGGTACCGGTCAGCGTACCGCGTCCACCGCTCATGCTGGTCCCGCCGAGCACCACCGCCGCCAGCACCGTCAGCTCGTAGCCCACCAGTGAGTTGGGGGCAACGGACTGCGTGGTCTGCGCCTGAACAACGGCCGCCACCCCGGCCAGCACGCCCATATAGCCATATACCGCCAGATGCAGGCTGCGCAGGTTGATACCAAGACGTGACGCCGACTCGCGGCTGCCGCCCATGGCGTAGATCTGCCGCCCGACGCGGGTAAAGTTCATCAGCACCCCGGTCAGGATGAAAACCGCCAGAAGGCAGAGTAACGGCAGCGTCAGGCCATATTCGTAGCCGTCGGCGGCGGTGAAGGAGAACCAGTTAATGCCGTTCATAAACCAGTCGGGGAAGCCGTAAAGCCAGGTGCCGTTCGTCGCCCAGACCAGCAGTCCGTAAAACAGGTTCAGCGTGGCGATGGTGATAATGATCGCCGGGACCCGCAGCAGAAAGACCAGCAGACCGTTGAGCATTCCCAACAGCAGGCCACAGGCGATGGCCACCGCGAAGGCGCTGAACAGGTTGCCACCGTGCGCCAGCATGGTGCTGGCCATCACGTACTGTGCAATGGCGGTCATGGCCGGGAACGAGATATCAATCCCTCCGGCGATCAGCACCACAAACAGACCGCAGGCCAGAATGCCGAGGATGGCGTAGCTGGTGGCAACGTCGGTCAGGTTGCCGAGCGTCAGAAACTCGCTGGTACGCAGGCTGAGGCCCAGCGCCAGCAGCACAATCAGCATCCCCAGCCAGAACTCGTGCTGGCTGGCCAGATGTCGTAATTTGTTATTCATTGACCACCCCGGCAATCTCCTCTTCGCGGCACTGATGCGGGGCGAAGCTGGCGACCAGCTCACCTTTGCGCATCACCAGCACGCGGTGGCTGTTGTAGTAAGCTTCCGGGATCTCATCGCAAATCATCAGCACCGCCATACCGGACTCGGCCAGCTCACGGGCAATGCGATAGATCCCCTCTTTATTCGCGATATCGACGCCGACGGTAGGAGAGTCAAGGATCAGCACCTTCGGCCGGGTGGCGACCCATTTACCGATCGCCACGCGCTGCGCATTACCGCCGGACAGGGTCTGAACCGCGAGCTGACTGTCGGAGACTTTGATATTCAGCTCGCGGATCAGTGTTGATGCCCGCTGGCGAGCCTCATCACGGTCCATCAGCCCCAGGCGGTTGCGCAGGTGCGGGAAGATCGGCACCAGCAGGTTATCGAAGATCGACTGCGTCATGATCAGCCCTTCGGTCTGCCGGTCTTCCGAGACGTAAGCAATGCCGTGGCGGATGGCATCGCGATTGCTGCGCAGTTTCACCGGCTTTCCGTCAAGGATGATTTCGCCGCTGTCGGGCCGGGTAATGCCAAACAGTGACAGGCACAGTTCAGTGCGCCCGGCGCCCAGCAGGCCGACGATGGCCGTGATTTCGCCGCTTCTTAACTGTAAATTGATCTGCTGATACTGGTTGCGGCGTGAGAGGTTGCGCACTTCCAGCAGCGGCGTGTCACTGCGGTCGGCGCGCTCCGGCAGGTGGCTGAAGCTGAAGCGCTGTCCGGTCATCAGCCAGGCCAGTTCATCGCTGTCCAGCTTGCTGGCGGCATAGGTGCCGACCAGTTTGCCGTCGCGGATGACGCTGATGCGGTCAGAGACCTCCATCACTTCATCCAGCTTATGACTGACGAACACCACGCAGATCCCGGCGGCTTTCAGTTCACTGACCACCCGCAGCAGGCCGTTAACCTCGTGGCGGGTCAGAGAAGCGGTAGGTTCGTCCATGATCACCAGGCTGGCATCGGCAGCCAGCGCGCGGCAGATAGCCACTAACTGGCGGTCGGCTATCGACAGTTTTTCAACCTTGCGCGACGGGTCAAGCTGTACGCCAATGCGCGCCATGGTCTCCTGCGCCAGCTGGCGCATCGCCCGGCGGTTGACCCAGAAGTTACCGCCTGGCAGATAGCGATGGGCGGCGATATTTTCCATCACCGACAGATTCGGGAACAGAGAGAGATCCTGATAGATCACCTGGATGCCGTAGTAGGCAGAAAGGGCCGGTGTTAAGTGGGTCAGCAGCTTACCATCAATGCTGATATGCGATCCTTTGTCCGGCTGGTAGACCCCGGAGATCACCTTGATCAGCGTGCTTTTTCCGCAGCCGTTTTGCCCGGCCAGACAGTGTACTTCACCCCGGTTAAGCGTCAGCGTAACCGCATCCAGGGCGCGTACGCCCGGGAAGGACTTGCTGATATTTTCCAGTGAGATAAACGGTGTTTGCGTGGACATAATTCAGTACCCTGGTGTGGAACAGGGCCAGCAGAGACTGGCCCGATACGATCAGAAGCCGAGGGATTTCGCGTTATCTTTGGTCACTTCAAGGATGCGGTTAAAGCGGATCACATGGTGCTCCATATCCACATCCGCTTTACCCAGCCCGTCAATGGTCAGATCCGGCGTAACCTGCTTGCCGTCCAGCAGCTGGTCCGCCAGGCTGACCAGCGCAAACCCGGCATCTTTCGGATCCCACAGCAGGGCTTTTTTGATATCGCCGCTGGCCAGGTAGGGGGCCGCCTGGGCTGGCATCGCAATGCCGACGACGGCAATTTTATTTTTCGCCCGTTTGCTCTTCACCGCCTGTCCGGCACCAATCGGGCCGAGTGAACCGAAGCCGATTATGCCTTTCAGATCCGGGTAGGTGCGCATCAGGTCGAGTGTGGTGGCGTAAGATTTATCAATGCTTTCCGCCACTGGCAGGCGCGAGGTGACTTCGTGCATATCAGGGTATTTTTCTTTCTGATATTTGATAGCCGCATCCGCCCAGGCGTTGTGCAGCGGCACGGTCAGGGAACCGACATAGATGGCATAGCCGCCTTTACCGCCCATGCTGCTGGCCAGTTCATCCATGTTCTTTTCAGCATATTTGACGCTGTCGATGGTCTCGACATCCCACTGGCCAATCGGCTGGTCCGGGGATTCATGGGTCAGGACCACGATGCCCTGAGCGCGTGCTTTTTTCAGTACCGGCTCAAGCACTTTGGCATCGTTCGGTACCACGATAATCGCATCGACTTTTTTGGCGATAAGGTCTTCAATCACCTTGACCTGCTGCGCCGGGTCAGCGGTGGATCCGCCGACCTGGTAAGCGTTAACATCCAGTTTTTTCGCGGCTTCATCCACTCCGACAGCCATACGGGTGAACCAGGGAATACCGGTCACCTTGGCTACCACGGCGATATCATGTTTTTCTGCGGCCAGCAGAGGAGTCGCGAACAACATGCAGGCAGAGACGACACAGGCGTTGAGTAACGAGAGGTTAAATTTCATAGCAGTACCTTGTTATCCGGTTCGTTGTTTTTGTCAGGTAAGAGGTGGTATTGACCACCGGAACAAGATAGCAAGAAGATTTTGGTGAAGAGTTGAGCAGAAGGCAGAAGTGTGATCGCTAACTTTTAATGTTAAAAATAGTGTTAAATATGGTTGAATTTTTGTTTAAATGGATGTCATTGTTGTTTTTTTACGACGTTAAAATGTTATTTATTTGTTTCTTTTTATTTTTGTTAACTTTTATTTAACAAGGTGGCTGGTTGGTCGGGGCGTTCTTCTTCGTAGAGCGGCAACCAGGACGAGATTCAGGCTGTGATGTGCGCATAATGCGAGAGTCCTCGCGATTTCCCCCTCATTTTTTACCGAGGTGAACGAAAAAAAAGAAGGGGAGAAACGTAATTTAATTACATAAGGTCAGTCCAGGTTCGTTATCTTCCTCACGGTGCAATGGACTGCCGGCTATTTCGTCTTTTCTGCCAGGCGATACACGCTATCGAAGCGCACGTTCATCCCACCGCAGTTACTGTTGTCGCGCACGATAAGGTTACCGTTAACCAACAGCATTTCGCCGCCGCACTCATACGTCGTTGAGTCCGGCACGCCAAAGGTCAGACGGTTTCCTTTCACCGTGGCGTCATCGTCAATTTCGCCTACATGTACCACCTGTTCACCGTAGCTGTTGATACCGCCGTGCCAGTCTGCGTTACCGCTGACGTGCAGGCGGCCACCACGGCGGGAGAGGGTAATCACATTATTACCTTCGACGGGCAGCCAGCGTCCCAGCCAGTCCGCTTCCTGCACGGCGCGGGTCGGGATTGGGCTCAGGCTGGCAGAGGGGATCCAGCTGGTAAAATCGCGTTTTTTGGCAAAATACCAGACGCAGCTCCAGCCGGGTTTGGTTTGCGCGACCAGCACCCTGTTGCCCGGCACCAGCCAGGCCTTCCGTGCACAGCTTTCGCCTTTTTCCGGGCAGCCGTTCATATCATCATAGAAATGCACCTGACCGGCCCCGGCGCGAATTTCCGCCTGGTGATACTCGCCCTGGTAGCCGGGGAAAAAGCCGTTACGACAGCTCTCCTCTTCGGCGGAAAAGGCAGAGGTACTGGCCAGCAGTGCGGAAAGCGTGAATGCGATAGCTCCTGTTTTCAATTTCTTATTCCCGAATAACCCATGTTGCCGTGATAATAAACGACACCGGGCTGACTCACGAAGGGCATTTTGCCCTATTGAGGGGGATAAAACCTTTTCGCTGCTGTTTAGCCACGGTGTATTCCTTTGAAAATAAAATTTCATCCAGACCGGATCGGCGGCACAGGCTGTGCCGCAGGGGTCACCAGGAGACGTTCACCATGTCCACCCTTTCAGATGTCAGCCCGAAGCAGGGGACACGTGCGCTGGCGCGTATTGCCTTTGCTGTTTTTCTTACTTACCTCACGGCGGGCCTTGCCCTGCCGGTAATCCCTCTGTATGTGCACCATGAACTGGGGCTGAGTAATGTGATGGTGGGACTGGCGGTGGGTGTACAGTTCTTTGCCACACTGCTGACGCGTGGCTATGCCGGGCGGCTGGCCGACCAGCGCGGGGCGAAGCGGTCGACCCTGCAGGGGATGCTGGCGCTGGCGCTGGTAGGCGTTGCCTATCTTCTGGCGGCGCTGCTGCCGTTACCGGTGATGGGGAAGTTTGGCCTGCTGGTAGCCGGCCGTCTGCTGCTGGGCTTTGGTGAAAGTCAGTTGCTGACCGGAAACCTGACCTGGGGGATGGGGCTGGTGGGACCTAAGCGCGGGGGACAGGTAATGTCGTGGAACGGCATGGCCATTTATGGTGCGCTGGCCGCCGGTGCTCCGCTGGGGCTGTGGCTGCACAGCCTGTGGGGCTTTAAGGCGCTGGGTGTGGCCACGCTGCTGCTGCCGCTGGTGGCGCTGCTGTTCAATGTCGGTATCCGCGGCGTGCCCGTCCATGGCGGGCAGCGCCCTTCGCTGTGGAAGGTGGTGGGCCTGATTACCCGGCCGGGTCTGGCGCTGGCCTTACAGGGTGTCGGTTTCGCAGTGATCGGTACCTTTACGTCGCTCTATTTTGCTGATCAGCAGTGGGGCAATGCCGGTTTTGCCCTCACCGCTTTTGGGCTGGCCTTTGTACTGGTTCGCGTGCTGTTTGGCGGGCTGCCGGATCGTCTCGGAGGTATTCGCGTTGCGCTGATCTCTCTGGCGGTTGAGGCCTGCGGCCTGCTGCTACTGGCAGGGGCGACCAGTGGCGGTATGGCGCTGGCGGGCGCGGCACTGACCGGCTGCGGCTGTTCACTGGTCTTCCCGGCGCTGGGCGTGGAGGTGCTGAGGCGCGTGTCTCCGCAGGTACGCGGTACCGCGCTGGGCGGATTTTCGGCATTTCAGGATATCGCCTACGGCGTCAGCGGGCCGCTAACGGGCGTGCTGGCCACGACGATGGGCTACGGAGCGGTATTTGCTGCCGGTACGGTCTGTGCGCTGGCGGGCATAGCGATCACCTTCAGTTTCTCTCGCACGACCGTCAGTAGCGCAGACGGCTGAGTTTACCTGCTGCCTGCACGATTTCGGCAGGCTGTAGAGCCGAAAACCCCAGTAGCCAGCCTTCCTGCGCGGGCTGCTGCTGATACAGCGGCGACAGTCGCGGCAGCAGCAGCCCGTTTTGCGCGGCCTCCTGCGTCAGCCGTTTTTCTCCCCCTGTTTTCAGACCGACCGTCAGTTGTAGCCCGCCCTGATGCGGGAACAGGACCAGGCGATCCGCCAGCTTATTATTGAGTTGATCAATCAGCAGATGACGGCGGCTGGCGTACAGTTGGCACATCAGCCGCAGGTGGGCGGCAAAGTGTCCGTGCTGGATAAAGTCAGCCGTCACCGCCTGCATCAGCTGGGCGCTGTGGCCGTCCATCACGCTGCGCAGTCGGCGCAGCGGATCAATCAGTGCGTCGGGCACTACCAGATACGCCAGCCGCAGCGACGGAAACAGCACTTTGGAAAACGTACCCATATAGAGAACCCGAGCCCTCTCTTCCAGCCCCTGAAGAGCGGGCAGCGGACGTCCATCGTAATGAAACTCGCTGTCGTAGTCGTCCTCCACCAGCCAGCGCTGATGCTGATGTGCCCACGCCAGCCATGCCTGACGCCGCTGCATGCTCATCGTCACGCCGGTGGGGTACTGATGTGCCGGGGTCAGATAAACCAGGCGAGGCAAAGGGGCTTCAATGATAACCGCGCCCTCATCATCGGTGGGAATGCCGGTCACCTGCGCGCCTGCGCTGGAAAAAGCATGCCATGCCCCCCGGTAGCCCGGATCTTCCATCCATATCCGATCGCCCGCATCGCACAGCAGCAGGGCAATCATCTGTAGCGCCTGCTGCGAGCTGGTCAGGATCACCACCTGGTCAGCGTTACAGCGCACGCCGCGTGACTGACCCAGATAGTGAGCCACCGCCTGGCGCAGGTCGGGCAACCCCAGTGGATCGCCATAACGCATCAGTGCTTCGCCCGACCGCAGACGGTGCTGCGTCAGACGGCGCCATAGCATTTGGGGGAAAGCACGTAAATCGGGTGAACCTGAGGCAAAAGCCCGGGGGTAAAGGGGATCTTCGCAGCCACCACTACTGACGATCTGCTTTCCGCGCAGCGACAGGGAGAGCGCCGGAGAAGGAGACTGCGGCACACGCACAACCGGGGAAGGCGCGATGGCGACAAACGTGCCCCGTCCGCTATGTCGCGACAGATATCCCTCGCTCTCCAGCTGGCTATAGGCGGCTTCAATCGTGACACGGGACAGGGCGAGATCGCTGGCCAGTACGCGTGACGAGGGCAGGCGCGCGCCAGCGGGCAGCACGGCGCTGGCAATGGCCTGACGCAGCATGGTGCACACTTTTTCTCGAAGCGTGGCGGCCCTCTGCCGGGAAAACAGGGCAGGGAAGGGGACAGAAGTGGCGGTCATCGTGGTCTTATCATCTCAAGGAAATGGGTCTTATGATTAAGACCCATTCACTTTATGATGGCAACCTTAATGATCCCGAGGAGTTTTCCATGAGTCAGCTTTCCGCCGTTTTACAATTTCCCCCGCCGTCTCCCCAGCAGAGTGCGTCATGGCTGCACGATAAGCTGGCGCACTATGCCGATGCCTGGGATGTCGCTCAGGATCTCTCCCGGGGGATCGCCGGAATTGTGGTGATCGATACCCGCTCTGAGCAGCAGTATCATGCCGGGCATATCTGCGGTGCCTTAAGCTTTCCCCATCGGCTGATGAATGCCGACACGCTGGCCGGGTGGGATCGCGAGACAGTTTATATCACTTACTGCGATGGCATTGGTTGTAATGGCTCGACCAAAGGTGCCTGGAAGCTGGCGTCTGCGGGACTGAAAGTGAAGGAACTGATTGGCGGGCTGGATTTCTGGCGTCGCGACAGCCATCCGGTCACCGAAGGCAATGAACCCGGTCACTGGCCGGAAGAGCCGGGCCTGCACGACTGCGGCTGTTAGTTTCCTGATAAATTGGCGAAAACTGTGACGGAGTCTACACTTTTAGCCCGACTCACCGTGTAAGCGATTTCACAAGCCGTGTGAGCGTCACAGGCCTTTCTTTTTATTCAGGGATTATATGAACACAACATCTGCTGACTCATCGGGTGATGAGTCTGAGCGCGCAGTCACCGTCAGACAACGCATTTTCTTTGTGGTGCTGGTGGCCACGATGGGCGCGCTGGCCTTTGGCTACGACACCGGGATTATTTCGGGGGCGTTGCCCTATATGTCTGCGCCTGCCGCACAGGGCGGGCTGGGGTTAACTTCCTTTACCGAAGGGCTGGTAGCGTCATCGCTGGTCTTCGGCGCTGCACTGGGGTCTTTCCTTAGCGGCTTTTTTTCGGACAAATTTGGCCGTCGGCTCACCTTGCGCAGCCTGGCCGTGCTGTTTGTTCTGGGTTCCCTCGGCACGGCCCTTGCCCCTTCCGTCCCTGTGATGGTGGCCATGCGTTTCCTGCTGGGGATTGCCGTCGGCGGCGGTTCGGCCACCGTTCCGGTCTTTATTGCTGAAATCGCCGGGCCTAAATTAAGGGCACCGCTGGTCAGCCGCAATGAGCTGATGATCGTCACCGGGCAACTGGTGGCTTATGTGGCCAGTACCTTACTCAGCTACCTGCTTCACGATGAACATCTGTGGCGCTATATGCTGGCGATTGCCATGATCCCCGGTCTGCTGCTGTTTATTGGCACCTTTTTTGTTCCTGCCTCGCCTCACTGGCTGGTGGCAGAAGGGCGGCTGAAGGAAGCGAAGAACATCCTGAAATACCTGCGTGAAACGCCGCGTGAGGTACGTAAGGAAATGAATGAAATGAAAAAACAGGCGCGGAAAGCGGAGCGCGGGCCAGACGTGCGCACCCTGATCCGGGAGAAATGGGTATTACGTTTGCTGTTAACCGGCACAGGGCTGGGTTTTGTGATCCAGTTTACCGGCGTTAATGGGTTTATGTATTACACGCCGATCATTCTTAAATCTACCGGCCTCGGTACCAGTGCCGCCATTGCGGCAACCATCGGTAATGGTGTGGTCTCGGTGCTGGCAACCTGTGTCGGGATCTGGGCCGTCAGCCGCTTCCCGCGCCGGAAGATGCTGATGACCGGGCTGTTTTTTGTGATTGCTGCTCAGGTGTTGCTGGGGCTGGTCATGACGCTGGTTCCGGTCGGATTAACTCAAAGCTATCTGGCGCTGGGGCTGATCCTGCTGTTTCTGTTCTTTATGCAGATGTGCATCTCGCCAGTGTACTGGCTGCTGATGTCAGAACTGTTCCCTATGCAGCTTCGCGGCGCACTCACCGGCACTGCGGTGTCCATGCAGTGGATCTTTAATGCAGTGGTGGCCTTCGGCTTCCCGCCGCTGATGGCGTTTGCCGGCAGTAAGGTCTTCTTTATTTTCGCCATTATTAATATCGGCTCGCTGGCCTTCGTGGCCTTTATGCTGCCAGAAACACGCGGGAAAAGTCTGGAGGAGATTGAGCAGCATATGCGTGACAAATTTGGCGAAAACAAGGTCAGCGAAGCGACGGCGTAGAACAGGCCGGCTCAGAGCGGGAACCTCCGGGCCGGCAAAACCGTCTGAATTAAAACAGCATCCAGAGGAACAGCACCAGCAGCAGCAGCACGGCGAACGCGGTAAATACCGGACGGTTGGCCAGCGGCTGCAGAACGGGCGGCAGTGCACCCCACAGCGGGACGGTGACCGGGCGCGGATTCAGTTCGCTGTCGGCCAGCGGCTGTTCCTGCAGGCGTTCTGCGCGGCGGCTGAACAGCTGGTTGAGCAGATCCTGGGTCTGAGTGGGGGTCAACAGGGTCTGCGGCGTGGCGTTAAAGCGCTGCTGGCTGTAGTCTTCCAGCATTCGCTGTTCTCCCGCATCCGGCGGCTGTTTCAGCGTGGTTGTCAGCAGATGGAGCGTCGGTGCGGCGTGCTGGCTCAGGGTCTGGCTGGTCTGTAAATACTGGTTCATCAGCGGAAAAAAGCGCGAGGGGATCGGGTCGCCGCTGTGCAGGTTGACCACTTTTAGCAGCGAGGCCCACAGTTTGACCGGCTGTTCCCCGGTGGCTGCCGCCAGGCGTGAAATTTGCTGGTTCAGCGTCTGATGTTCCGCAGGCAGCAGGGAGCGGTCGGTGACGCGGTTCTGCTGCGGCTGGGGGATGGCCATCTGACCATTCTGCAGCATCGTCAGTACCTGACGCATCTGGTCAGGATTGAGGGAGCTGAGTACAGTGTGGCCAAACTGCTGACGAATAAAATCGCTCACCGCCTGGCGGTTATTGCCGGTCGGCAGCAGGTCGGTCAGCTGTTGCAGCAGTTGACGCGTGGCGTGCGTGTTCTGCACCTGCGACAGGCGGGTATTCAGAAACTGTTCCGCAGGCGGGAAATGACGCGCCTGTAAACCGGCATCATTTTTCACTCCCACTTCATGGCGCAGACCCGCCCACAATTCGGGCGACTTCAGCGAACTGAGCGACATAATTTTGACGATCAGGCGTTCCAGCGTGGTGCGCTGGGCAGGCGTTAAAGGCTGTTCGCCCGCGGCGGTGGTGCCCGCAGGGCTACCCGGGCGTACACTGCCGGGAGGGGCATCGATCGTCGGGCGATCGCCGGGTAACGGCGCGCCGGGGCCGCTTATAGGTTGCATGGCGAAGTCCTTCAGTCAAAGTCAACGTCCGGGGAGCGCCGGAGCAGAGTAGTCATCCACTATGATAACAACCCCGCCCCATGATAGGTAGAGCCGACGGCGCAATCGCGCCCCTTTATACGATATTTATTGCCGTGAGAGGGGAATACGCAGTCGCTGGGCAAGGATCACTCCTGCCAGCGTGATCCCTCCGCCAATAAAGTGGTAGCTGTGCAGCGATTCATGCAGAAAGGTGACGGCAATGATCGCGGTGAAAATGGGTACCAGGTTCATAAAAATACTGGCGGTGCTGGCCCCCATCCTCATGACGCCCTGGATCCACAGGAAGGGAGCGATCACCGACGCCGGGATGGCAGCAAACAGGACTAACGGAATATTCTGCGCATTCAGTGACACGTCCGGTGCCATCAGAAAATTGGGTGTCAGTAACAGCACCCCGAAGAAGATCTGCACCCACAGGCTCTGCCAGTTGGGTAGCGGAATGGCCCAGCGCTTGGTCAGTACGCCGTAAAGGGCATAAGAAGCCGAAGCGGCAAACATCATCATCTCCCCTTTGCCCAGACCGTGCGACAATAGCTGCGCAGGTTGACCGGCGCTGACCAGCCAGACCAGGCCGCAGAACGAAAGCAGGCTGCCCAGCAGGATGCCCACCGTCGGGGCCAGCCGCATGACGACCACACTTAACAGCACCGTCAGCAACGGGATCAGCGCGTTCAGAATGCCCATAAACAGGGCGCTGACGCTGTGCGCCGCATAGTAGGCCAGGCTCTGGTACAGCACCATGCCGAGCAGACCCAGCACCAGCAGTTTCCACCACGACCGGGCGATCTGCTGGCGGTGACGCCAGACGCCAGGCAGGGCAAATGGAGTCAGCACCAGCAGCGCCAGCAGCCAGCGGTAAAAGGAGATCGCCGCCGGATCGATCGCGGCAGCCGACATTTTGCTGACAATGGCGTTAACCGACCAGATCAGCACCGCCAGCAGGGGAAACATAAAACTCATCACTCTTCTCTTCATCTGTACGACAGCGGAGCAGTGTAAGCTTGTCGCATTTAATACAGATAACGATAATAAGACAAAAGTACCATGGAACCGGACAAGATGATCCAGCAACTCACTTATAGCGCCCCGGCGGATGCAGAACAGCTCAGGCTTTTCTTTCGCTACGAGCAGGCCAATGCCCGCACGGAGTACCTTCCTCACCAGCACCGCTGGGGGCAGGTGATCTTTGTCAAATGTAATGTGCTGGAGATGCAGGTGGAAGGAGAACGTCTGCTGACCCCACCGAATCTGCCTATCTGGGTGCCGCCGGGCCAGCAGCACGCCAGCTACAACCATAAACAGGCACACTTTCGCACGCTGAATATTGCGGCAGAAGCCTGTGACGGATTACCTGACCGCGCCTGCCTGCTGCGCGTCAGCCCGGTGGTTCATGCGATTATCGAAGAGTGTGCCCGGCGGGAGCTGGGAGTACCGAAGACAGAGCAGGATCAGCGTCTGTGTGAGGTGCTGCTCGACCAGTTACGCACGGCGGAAAGCCAGCAAAGCTATCTGCCCTCCACGCCGGATAAGATGCTGTCGCCGGTGCTGCTAGCGCTGGAACAGAACCCGGGGGATAACACCACGCTGGCGCAGTGGGCAAAACGCGTCTACACCACCGAGCGTACGCTGTCCCGGCGCTGTCAGTCGCAGCTGGGGATGTCGTTCAGCGAGTGGCGGCAGCGCCTGCGGTTTCTGCATGCCATTTCTCTGCTCGAACAGGGAAAAAGCGTACAGGAGGTGGCGCTGGATCTGGGCTACAGTTCGGCTTCAGCGCTGATTGTGATGTTTCAGCAGCAGTCGGGCACCACGCCGGAGCGCTACCGTCACCGCAGCGTGGGATGACCAGAAAAAAGGGCGGCCCCTGAAGGGCCGCCCTGTGCGGTTTCACCCGGTTATGACAGATCGCTGCGCGCCTGCAGGCGCTGACGCCGCCAGCGTTTCCAGATGGGTGGCACGACCAGAACGCCGACGGCCAGTACCAGCAGCAGCTTACAGATCAGGCTTTCCCAGAGGATCGGCAGATTGCCATTACTGATGGACAGCGCCCGACGGAGGTTCTGCTCCAGCATCCCCCCGAGCACGAAACCCAGGATCAGCGGCGACATCGGGAAATCCATCTTACGCAGGATATAGCCGAATATCCCCAGTCCCACCATCAGCAGCAGATCAAAGGTGGTGCTGTGGACGGCATACACGCCCACCGCCGAGATCGCGGCAATGGCCGGGACCAGGAACCACAGCGGGATGGTCAGCATGCGGGCAAAGATATTGATCATCGGGATGTTCATAATCAGCAGCATCACGTTGCCGATCAGCAGTGCGGCAATCAGCCCCCAGACGATATCCGGTTGTTCGGTAAACATGGCCGGGCCGGGGGTAATGTTATACAGCGTCAGCGCACCGACCATAACCGCCGTGGTGCCCGACCCCGGAATACCCAGCGTCAGCATCGGAATAAAGGAGCCGCAGGCCGACGCGTTATTCGCGGCTTCCGGCGCGGCCACGCCGCGAATATCGCCTTTACCGAAGGTCTCCCCGCCAGCGATCTTTTTCTCACTCATATAGGCGATGGCGCTGGCGATGGTTGCACCGGCACCCGGCAGTACACCCACAAAGAAGCCGATCAGCGAAGAGCGCAGGGTGGCGCCTGTACACTGTGCGGCTTCTTTCATATTGAACAGCATCCGGCCGCTGGCACGCACCACTTTCTGCCCACCGCTGGTCGACTCCAGCATCAGCAGGATTTCACTGACCGAGAACAGGCCAATGACCACCACCACGAACTGAATGCCGTCAGAGAGATGTACGCTGTCAAAGGTGAAACGGTACACCCCGGTATTGGCATCAACACCGACCGTGGCCATGCTCAGGCCAATCAGCGCAGAGAGGAAGGATTTCAGAGGGTTCTGGCTCATCATGCTGCCAAGGCAGGCTATGGCGAACACCATCAGCGCAAAGTACTCCGCCGGACCAAAGGCCAGCGACCAGTTGGCGAGGATCGGCGCGAACAGAATGATCCCGACAATGGCAATGGTTGAACCGATAAAAGAGCTGACCGCCGAGATGGACAGGGCCACGCCGGCCCGTCCCTGCTGCGCCATCGGATACCCGTCTAACGCTGTCATGATGGCTCCGGCATCCCCCGGTACGTTGAGCAGGATTGAGGAGATGCGTCCGCCGTACTCGCAGCCAATGTAAACGGTCGCCAGCAGGATCAGCGCAGATTCCGCCGGCAGGTGCAGGGCAAAGGCCAGCGGCATCAGAATGGCCACGCCGTTGATCGGGCCCAGCCCGGGCAGCAGGCCGACGATGGTACCGATAAAGCAGCCGATTAAGGCGATCAGCAGGTTTTCCGGCGTCATGGCGACGGCAAATCCCTGCATCAGAAAGGACCAGGTATCCATATTATTCTCCGTTAGCTCAACCAGATGCCGAGCGGTAAGGTCACTTCAAGCAGGCGATCGAAGGCGTAGAACAGCGTGATACCCATCACCACGCCCGATAACGCGGCTGCCCACCAGCTGGCACCAAACAGCAGCCCGATGGCAAAGGTCAGTAACGTCGTTGACAGCGGGAATCCGAGGCTTTCAAACAGCGCCCCATACAGTCCGAGGCTGACCATCAGCAGCAGCAGGCGCTGCAGGGTTCCCCGGGCAGGCCAGTGGATGGCGTCGGGTTTACGCAGAAGAAGACAAAAAGCACACAGTGCCATCAGCCCGAGAATAATCATCGGGAAAGGGCGCGGCCCCACGGGCTCATAGCTGTATTCGCTCTGGATGCCCCAGGCGATCACCAGGCCGCCAATACACAGCAGCAGCCAGACGCTGGCAAAAATTCGATCGCTCATGGTCGCCTCCTTTATTTCGCCAGGCCGAAGGATTTGGCCTTCTCGCGATAGTCAGCCACCTGCTGCTTCACGTAACTGTCCAGCTCTTTACCGAACAGATTGAATTCAAACAGGCCCCGCAGGTCGCGCTGATGTTTAAATTCGTCGGTCTGGGACATTTTTCTGAAGGCGTCTTCCCACCACTGATATTCGGCATCGGTCACTTTCGGCCCGAGATAGAAGCCGCGAATGATCGGCCAGACCACATCCACTCCCTGCTCTTTGGCGGTGGGCACGTCGGCCAGCACGCCCGGCAGGCGTTTATCGGACATCACCGCCAGCACGCGCAGTTTACCCGCCTGCAAATGGGGCACCATTTCACTGATATCCCCTGAGACCACCTGGATATGGTTGCCTAACAGTGCGGTGACCGGTTCGCCGCCACCTTCAAAGGCGACATAGCGCATCTTACGTGGATCAATACCGGCATCGCGGGCCAGCAGGGCGGTTTTCATCCAGTCCTGGCTACCGATAGACGCTCCGGCACCGATCACCACTTTATTCGGATCGTCCTTCATGGCTTTCAGCAGATCCCCAAGGTTTTTGTACGGTGAATCACTGCGTACCGCCACCATGCCGTAGTCCGTGCCTACTGCCGCGAGCCACTTCACGTCGTCCACGGAATAACGGCCAAATTTCCCCTGGGACAGATTCAGCAGCGAGCCACCGGAGAACGCTACCACCGTGCCGGGTTCGGCCGGACGCTGCGCGACAATGGCGTTATAGGCCACAGCACCGACGCCGCCGGGCATGTAGGTGACGCGCATCGGCGTCTTAATCTGCTGGGTTTCCTGCAGTGTGACCTGCAACAGTTTGCAGGTCAGATCGAAACCGCCGCCGGGTTTGGCCGGGGCAATGCACTCCGTACGGGAAGGGGCCTCAGCGGCAAAGACGGTCGGGGTAGTCAGCAGCAGCAGGGCGCTGGCTAAAGTGGTGCGGATCATTATTTTCATCACTGCTCCCTTCTTATCATTCAGTTTGTGAGCCTTCCCAAAAAATGGGGTTGTAAAATTGTTAACTTAGTAACCTTTCATTTACCTTTCAGCCAACGGAAAAAGATAACAGGGTGTGATATGCGTCTCTTACTGGTGGAAGATACGGCGGAACTGGCGTGCTGGCTGCAGAAGGCACTGACCCAGGCAGGCTTTGCGGTTGACTGGATGGCGGATGGTGTCGCCGCCGATCATCTGCTGCAAACCGAGCACTATGAACTGGTGCTGTTAGATATTTCGCTGCCACGGCTGAACGGCCTGGAGCTGCTGGGCCGCCTGCGCAAGCGTGGGCAGACCATGCCCGTCCTGTTGCTGACGGCGCGCAATGAGCTGACGGATCGGGTACGCGGGCTGAATCAGGGGGCGGATGATTATCTGAGTAAACCGTTTGAACTGGAGGAGCTGGAGGCGCGCATCCGCGCGCTGCTGCGCCGTAGCCAGGGGCAGGTCAGGGAGGCACAGACCTTCGGGGAACTGGTGTTCCACAATGAAGGGTATTTTGAACTGCAGCACCGACCGCTGGCGCTGACGCCGCGTGAAAGCAGCGTACTGATCACGCTGATGCAGCGACGCGGCAGGCCGGTATCGCGCCAGCAGCTTTACGAGCAGACCTTTACCCTGGCGGATGAGGCCAGCCTGGAGAGTATTGAGCTTTACGTTCACCGCGTGCGGAAAAAGCTGTCGGGCAGTAATGTCTCGATTGTGACGCTGCGCGGACTGGGATACAGCCTTGAGCATCATCTATGAAACTGGCCTCCCTGCGCGCACATCTGCTGCTCTGGCTGGGTCTGCCTCTGCTCACCCTCTGGGCACTGTCGGTTTATACTCATTACGCCAGCGCATTACAGGCGGCCAATCAGGCTTATGACCGCTCGCTGCTGGCATCGGCCCGCACTGTGGCCGAGCGTATCCGCGTGCATCAGGGGCATCTTGAAGTGGATGTGCCCTGGGTGGTGCTCGACAGTTTTGAGCGCAATATGAACGACCAGCTGTACTATCAGGTGATCTCACCCGAAGGCAAAACCCTGTCCGGCTATGACGATCTGCCCCCCTTGCCAAAAAATACCCCGTTGTCACGTCATTACCCGGCGCTGGTTCATTTTTATTATGCCGATTATAACGGGCTGCCTATCCGGGTCGCTGCCCTGTGGCAGCCGGTGAATGAAGAGAATGTGCAGGGAATGGCGCAGGTGCTGGTGGCGGAAACACTGACGTCGCGTCGGGACTTCGCCGGCGGACTGCTGTATAACGCCATTTTAAGTCAGGGGGCGCTGGTGCTTATCACGCTGCTACTGGCGAGTTGGGTACTGCATAAGGTTCTTCGCCCGCTGCGTCGTCTTTCCGGAGTCATGCTGCTCCGCGATCCGGGCGATCTGACGCCCCTGCCGGCGGTGCTGCCCTGGTCGGAGATCCAGCCGCTGATGGTGGCGGTCAACCGCTATATCGAGCGACTGCGGGCGATGGTGGCGCGACAACAGCGTTTCAGCGCCGACGCCTCGCACCAGTTAAGAACGCCGCTGACGATCCTGAAAACCCAGGTCAGCGTTGCGCTGAACAGCCAGAACCCCGCCCTCTGGCAGGAAAGTTTACAGGGGATGCGCGACACCCTGGACGATACGATTATGCTCACCGACCGGTTACTGCAGCTGTCGCGCATCAAAGCGATGCAGCAGCATCAGCCGATGACAACCCTCGACCTGGCGGAGCTGGTGCGCGAAGCCTGCCTGCTGCGCTATCCGCAGGCGCGCAGCAGGCAGATTGATCTTGGCTACGAAGGCGATGAGCACTGCCAGGTACGCGGGGATGTGCTGTTACTGACGGAGCTCTGCGCTAACCTGCTGGATAACGCCATTAAATATACGCCGGAAGGCGGCATAATCACCGCCAGCGTTATTCAGGGCGTGCTGTATATTGAGGACAGCGGGCCAGGGATTGCGGAGTCGGAGCGCCAGCAGGTGCTGCAACCCTTTTACCGGCTGGAGCACGGCAGCCAGGTGGCGGGGACCGGGCTGGGGCTGGCCCTGGTGAAAGATATTGCCCGCTGGCACGGCAGCCAGGCCCGGCTGTCACAGAGTCCCACCCTCGGCGGTCTGCAGGTCGGGATTGCCTTCACACCGGTTCCTTCCGTGCGCTGAGGATGCCCCTGTCCGTCGCTTTGTGGCAGAATACTCCCCCTCACCGAACCGACTGGAAACCGACTGTGAAAATCCTCGTTGATGAAAATATGCCCTACGCCCGTGAACTGTTCAGCCGCACCGGCGACGTCGTGGCCGTGCCGGGGCGTCCGATCCCCCAGGCTGCCCTGGACGATGCTGACGGACTGATGGTGCGCTCGGTCACCAAAGTGAATGCAGAGCTGCTTAACGGCAAGCCGGTGAAATTTGTCGGTACCGCCACGGCAGGGACGGATCATATTGACGAGACCTGGCTGAACCAGCAGGGCATCGCCTTTTCGGCGGCCCCCGGCTGTAATGCCATTGCCGTTGTCGAGTATGTGTTCTCCTCGCTGCTGCTGCTGGCCGAACGTGATGGTTTCCAGTTAACCGATCGTACGGTCGGCATTGTCGGCGTGGGCAACGTCGGCAGCCGCCTGCAGGCGCGGCTGGAGGCACTGGGGATCCGCACGCTGCTCTGCGATCCGCCGCGTGCCGACCGTGGTGATGCGGGGGCTTTCCTGCCGCTGGCGGAGCTGGTCGCAGAAGCGGATATTCTCACTTTCCACACCCCGCTGTTTAAACAGGGGCCTTATCAGACGTGGCATATGGCCGATGAGGCGCTGCTGCGGGGCCTCCAACCGGGCACCATTCTGATCAACGCCTGCCGTGGTGCGGTAGTTGATAATGCCGCACTGCTGGCGGTGCTGGGTCAGCGTAACGATCTCAGCGTGGTGCTGGACGTCTGGGAGCCGGAGCCGGACCTGTCGCTGCCGCTGCTGGAGAAGGTCGATATCGCCACCGCCCACATCGCCGGCTACACCCTGGAAGGAAAAGCACGCGGCACCACGCAGGTGTTTGAAGCCTGGACACAGTTCATCGGTCAGCCACAGCAGGTGGCGCTGGAGACGCTGCTGCCCGCCCCGGAATTCGGCCGTATCACGCTGCGCGGTGAACTGGATCAGGCAACGCTGAAACGTCTGGTGCATCTGGTGTATGATGTGCGCCGCGATGATGCGCCGCTGCGCCATGTGGCGGCAATCCCGGGTGAGTTTGACCGGCTGCGCAAGCATTATCAGGAGCGGCGCGAATGGTCTTCGCTGCGGGTTGAGTGTGATAACGCCGACACCGCCGCGCTGCTGAACAGGCTGGGTTTTAACGCCACCGGCCTTTAAGTATTTTCCTAATTTTCAGGCGGTTATGCGACCGCCTTCTATTTTTGTGTCATTGTCTGGAGTAAACCAACATGTCTGACGGCTGGAATATCGCAATCTTAGGTGCGACAGGCGCAGTAGGGGGAGCTTTACTGGAATTGCTGGCGGAACGCCAGTTCCCGGTTGGTGAGCTGTATGCGCTGTCAAGCGAACGCAGTGCGGGCGAAGTCCTGCGCTATGAAGGTAAGTCGGTTCGCGTGACCGATGCCAGCGAATTTGACTGGTCACAGGTTCAGCTGGCGTTCTTTGTCGCGGGCCGCGAAGCCTCGGCGCGCTATGCGGATGAGGCGGCCAACTCGGGCTGTCTGGTCATTGACAGCAGCGATCTGTTCGCGCTGGAGCCGGATGTGCCGCTGGTGGTACCGGAGGTGAACCCGCAGGTGCTGGCGGATTACCGCAACCGCAACATTATCAGCGTGGCCGATGCCCTGACCAGCCAGCTGCTGTGCGCGATCAAACCGTTGATCGACCAGGCGGGTCTGGGACGTTTGCAGGTCACCAACCTGCTGGCGGCTTCCTCCCATGGGAAAGCGGCGGTGGATTCGCTGGCGGGTGAGAGTGCCCGACTGCTGAACGGCCTGCCCGCTGAAGAAGGCTACTTTGGCCGTCAGCTGGCTTTCAACGTCCTGCCGCTGCTGGCAGATAAAGAGGGCAGCGTGGCGCAGGAGCGCCTGCTGGTAGAGCAGGTCCGTAAAGTACTGCAGGACGAAGGGTTGCCGATTGCGGTCAGCACCATTCAGGCCCCGGTGTTCTACGGTAATGCGCAGATTGTTTATATTGAAAACCTGCGCCCGCTCTCCGCTGAAGAAGCGCGTGATGCGCTGGGTCAGGTGGATGACATCAACCTGACGGCAGAAGATGACTTCCCGACGCAGGTAGGGGATGCCTCCGGCAGTTCGCATCTCAGCATCGGTAGCGTGCGCAACGATTACGGCATTCCTGAGCTGTTACAGTTCTGGTCAGTGGCCGATAACGTTCGCTTTGGTGGCGCACTGATGGCGGTCAAAACCGCTGAGAAGCTGGTGCAGGAGTATTTCTACTGATGTCCGACATCGCCGTGCCACAGCCGACCATGAAACTGGCGCTGGGCATTGAATATGACGGGAGCCGTTATTACGGCTGGCAGCGGCAGCAGGAAGTCCGCAGCGTGCAGGAAAAGCTGGAAAGGGCGCTGACGAAAGTGGCTAACCATCCGGTAGAAGTGCTCTGCGCCGGGCGGACTGATGCCGGCGTTCACGGTACGGGGCAGGTGGTGCATTTTGAAACCACTTCGCAGCGTAAGGACGCCGCCTGGACGATGGGTGTCAATACCAACCTGCCCGGCGACATCGCCGTGCGCTGGGTGAAAGCGGTGCCGGATGATTTCCACGCCCGCTTCAGCGCGACGGCACGCCGCTATCGTTATGTGATTTATAACCAGCGGCTGCGCCCGGCGATCCTGGCCGGTGGCGTCACCCATTTTTATCATCCGCTGGATGTGGACAGGATGCAGCGTGCCGCACAGTGCCTGCTGGGGGAGAACGATTTTACTTCGTTTCGCGCCGTGCAGTGTCAGTCGCGGACGCCGATGCGCAACGTGATGCATGTTAATGTCACCCGCCACGGTGCTTACGTGGTGGTGGACATTAAAGCGAACGCATTTGTTCATCATATGGTGCGCAATATCGTTGGCAGTCTGATGGAAGTGGGCTGTGGGAATCAGCCGGAAGGCTGGATCGCAGAGCTGCTGGCGGCAAAAGACCGTAAGCTGGCGGCGGCAACCGGGCGTGCAGAAGGTCTTTATCTGGTGGCCGTCGACTATCCCGCTCGTTATGAGTTACCTCGTCCACCGATGGGACCGCTGTTCCTCGGGGATTAACCCTGGCCTGGAGTATCATAGGAAGCCCGTATGGAATTGATTCGTTTTGTTGTCGACTTCATTTTGCATATCGACGTCCACCTCGCGGAGCTGGTGGCCCAGTACGGTATCTGGGTCTATGCCATTCTGTTTTTGATCCTGTTCTGCGAAACCGGTCTGGTGGTGACACCGTTCCTGCCGGGGGATTCTCTGCTGTTTGTGGCGGGTGCGCTGGCGGCACTGCCGGGGAACGATCTGAACGTGCACACCATGGTGGCTCTGATGGTGGTGGCGGCCATCCTAGGCGATGCGGTGAACTATACGATCGGGCGGCTGTTTGGTGATAAGCTGTTCAGCAACCCCGATTCGAAAATTTTCCGTCGCAGCTATCTGGATAAAACCCATGCGTTTTACGCGCGGCACGGTGGCAAAACGATTATTCTGGCGCGTTTCGTGCCGATTGTGCGGACGTTCGCGCCGTTTGTGGCGGGAATGGGTAAGATGTCCTATCGTCATTTTGCCTTTTACAATGTCACAGGCGGTGTGCTGTGGGTGCTGCTGTTCACCTATGCCGGCTACCTGTTTGGGAATTTCCCGGTGGTACAGGAAAACCTTAAGCTATTGATTGTCGCGATTATCCTGCTCTCTGTGATGCCAGGGGTGATTGAAGTGGTGCGACATCGCCGTGCGGCGCGCCAGCAGAAACAGTAAATAAATAAATCCTCAGCCCGGCCCCCTCCGACCAGATTTTTATCCACAGTGACGGGCGGTTATGGTTTAATGAGCGATAAATTATGGTTTGCGCTACTGCATCAGGCGGCAGCGTAGAAAAGAAAAACTGGCCCCCCCAGCTGGGGCGCCAGGTTCAAACAGAAAGGTCATCAATGAGCTGGATTGAACGAATTCTCAATAAGAGCACGATTACCCCCTCGCGCAAAGCAAGCATTCCTGAAGGGGTCTGGACGAAATGTGATAGCTGCGGGCAGGTTCTCTACCGCGCCGAGCTGGAACGTAATCTGGAAGTCTGCCCGAAGTGCGACCACCATATGCGTATGCACGGTCGCGACCGTCTGCACAGCGTGCTGGACGAAGGCTCACTGGTTGAGCTGGGCAGCGAACTGGAACCAAAAGATGTGCTCAAGTTCCGGGATTCAAAAAAATATAAAGATCGTCTGGTCGCGGCTCAGAAAGAGACCAACGAAACCGACGCGCTGATCGTGATGAAAGGCACCCTGCACGGGATGCCGGTGGTGGCTGCCGCGTTTGAGTTCTCCTTTATGGGTGGCTCAATGGGTTCCGTGGTAGGCGCGCGCTTTGTGCGTGCGGTAGAACAGGCGCTGGAAGATAACTGTCCGATGATCTGTTTCTCAGCCTCTGGCGGTGCCCGTATGCAGGAAGCGCTGATGTCGCTGATGCAGATGGCAAAAACCAGTGCGGCCCTGGCGAAGATGCAGGCCCGCGGTCTGCCGTACATCTCCGTCCTGACTGATCCGACCATGGGCGGGGTGTCTGCCAGCTTTGCGATGCTGGGCGATCTGAACATTGCTGAACCTAAAGCGCTGATCGGTTTTGCCGGCCCTCGCGTCATTGAGCAGACCGTACGCGAGAAACTGCCGCCGGGCTTCCAGCGCAGTGAGTTCCTGATTGAAAAAGGGGCGATCGATATGATCGTTCGCCGCCCGGTGATGCGCTTCAAGTTGGCCAGCGTGCTGGCGAAAATGATGAATCTGCCTGCCCCGCAGGAAGATGAAGTCAAAGAGGTAGCGGATGACGCCGCGCCTCAGAGCCACGAAGCCTGACCGATGATGAGAAAGGGGCCCCGTGCCCCTTTTACCAATGAACCGTAACGCTGTGAACGGGACACATGGATAATCTTCCTCACGCCACGTCGCCTCTTGCCACGTGGCTTTATTATCTTGAGCATTTGCACACTCAGGCTATCGAACTCGGGCTGGATCGCATCCGCCACGTTGCCACATCTCTCGACCTGCTGAAACCCGCCCCCGTGGTGTTCACCGTAGCCGGAACTAACGGTAAAGGCACGACCTGCCGAACCCTTGAAACCGTGCTGATGGCGGCCGGTTATCGCGTGGGCGTTTACAGTTCACCGCATCTGGTTCGCTACACCGAACGGGTGCGTATCCAGGGTGAAGAACTGGCAGAATCAGCGCATACGGCCTCCTTTGCCGCCATTGAAGCCGGGCGCGGTGCGACCTCGCTGACTTACTTCGAATACGGCACGCTGTCAGCGCTGTGGCTGTTCAGGCAGGCGGCGCTTGACGTGGTGATCCTGGAAGTGGGGCTCGGCGGGCGTCTGGATGCCACCAATATTGTGGATGCCGATGTCGCCGTCGTGACCAGTATCGCGCTGGATCACACCGACTGGCTCGGGCCGGATCGCGACAGCATCGGCCGTGAAAAAGCCGGGATTTTCCGTGCGAATAAACCTGCCGTGGTGGGCGAGCCGGATATGCCGCTGACGATTTCAGCAGTTGCTGCAGAGAAAGGCGCACGGCTGCTACAGCGCGATCGCCACTGGTTCTGTAGCATCACCGCTGAAAGCTGGTCTTTCCGCGATGCTCAAGGCTGCATAGAGGGACTGCCGCTGCCGCAGGTGCCGTTACCTAATGCCGCGACGGCACTGGCTGCCCTGCGCGCCTCACCGCTGAACGTAGAGGAGGCGGTGATCCGTCGTTCACTGCATCAGGCGATGCTGCCCGGTCGCTTTCAGACGGTGGCTGAATCACCGCGCGTGATCCTTGATGTGGCGCATAATCCCCATGCGGCAGGCTACCTGGCCGGTCGCCTGGCAGAAGTGCCGCGCAGCGGCAAGGTGCATGCCGTCGTGGGTATGCTGCATGATAAGGATATTGCCGGTACGCTGGCCTGCCTCAGTCCGCAGGTGGATTACTGGTACTGCGCGCCGCTGGACGGCCCGCGCGGCGCGACAGCGGCGCAGCTGATGGCGCATCTGAACGGTGCGCAGGCGTTCGACTCGGTTGAGCACGCCTGGCAACAGGCGCGGCAACAGGCGTCAGAGCAGGATATCGTGCTGGTGTGTGGATCCTTCCACACCGTAGCGCAGGTTATGGAAACGATGGAAACGGAGAACGGCAGTGGCCAGTAAGTTTCAAAACCGTTTAGTCGGAACCATCATCATTGTGGCGCTGGGCGTAATTGTGCTGCCCGGCTTGCTCGATGGTAAGAAGAAACATTATAAAGAGGAGTTCGCTGCCATTCCGCTGGTGCCGAAACCGGAAGACCAGCAGGAAACCGATCTGGTGCCGCCGGTTACGCAGTCGCTGCCGGGGCAGCCACCGGAAGGGGCAGGGGCCGCGATCAGCGCAGGCAGCGGCTCTGCGGAAAACACGTCCCAGGCCGACAGTGGATCCACTGCGCCGCAGTCGCATAATCAGCCTACGGTTGTGACGCCACCGCCGGTGAAAACGGTGCAGCAGCCGCCGAAAGTGGTGGAAAAACCAAAGCCGCAGCCGAAGCCCGTGGAGAAACCGGTCGAGAAACCGAAGCCGGTGGAAAAACCGAAAGCGGTTGAAACGCCTGCGCCAAAAGTGGAAACTCCGGCGCAGACTAAGCCGGCCGCCACGGAGACCGCGCCGACAGGGCAGGCCTGGGTCGTGCAGCTTGGTGCGCTGAAGAACGCCGCGAAAGTGAATGAGATAGTCGCGCAGCTTCGACTGTCAGGCTATCGTGCCTTTACCGTTCCGGCCACGCCGGTTCAGGGGCAGATCACCCGCATCTATGTCGGGCCGGATGCATCAAAAGCGAAGATGCAGGCTGCTGTTGGCACGTTGCAGGGCATTTCGGGACTGGGCGGCGTAGTGAAACCTTACTCCGTTCGTTAACGGGTTTGGGCCCGCCGTTTTCTCAGGCGCCGGGTGCTTATTGAGACAGTCCACCCCCCACGCGCCCGGAGCCGACACTGTGCTGTTCCGGGCGTTGTGCGTGAGGGGACTGGCAAATCAAGGTATTGCGTCAGGGGATTTCGCAGCGGCAATCCGCCCCTGCGTAGGTTTTTTTTAACCTCGTTGTTAATTTAAACCGTACCAGGAAAACCCTACGCAAACGTTTTCTTTTTCTGTTAGAATTCGCCCCGAACTGAGGCAGCATCTCCCTGACACTGTGCAACAGGGGGATACAGGCTGTGACAGGGGCTTGGTCACTGGAAGCGTTCATGATCTGGATAGATTACGTCATTATTGCGGTTATTGGTTTTTCGGCTCTTGTCAGCCTGATCCGAGGATTTGTCCGGGAAGCTCTTTCTCTCGTCACCTGGGGTTGCGCATTTTTTGTCGCCAGTCATTACTACTCTTTCCTTGCCGTCTGGTTCACCGGATTTGAAGATGAACTGGTTCGAAATGGAATAGCCGTTGCGGTGTTATTCATTGCCACCCTGATTGTCGGGGCCATTGTTAACTATGTGATCGGCTCGCTGGTTGAAAAAACCGGTCTGTCGGGAACCGACAGAGTCCTTGGCGTCTGTTTTGGGGCATTACGCGGCGTGCTGATTGTGGCAGCCATGCTGTTTTTCCTCGACACATTCACCGGCTTTTCCAAAAGCCCGGACTGGCAGCAGTCCCAGCTAATCCCTCAGTTCAGTAGCATCATCAGGTGGTTTTTTGATTACCTGAAAAGCACGTCGAGTTTTTTGCCCCGGTAATCGCACCGGGGTCGCGGCTTATGAGGAAATGTCAATATGTGCGGTATTGTCGGGATCGCCGGTTTTGCACCGGTCAACCAGTCGATTTATGACGCGTTAACGGTGCTTCAGCACCGTGGGCAGGATGCCGCAGGCATCGTTACCATTGATGCATTGAATTGCTTCCGTCTGCGTAAAGCAAATGGCCTGGTCAGCGATGTATTTGAAGCCCGCCACATGCAGCGTATGCAGGGCAACATGGGTATCGGCCACGTGCGTTACCCAACGGCAGGAAGCTCCAGCGCTTCTGAAGCCCAGCCTTTCTACGTGAACTCCCCCTACGGTATTACTCTTGCCCATAACGGCAACCTGACCAACGCCCACGAACTGCGCAAAGAGCTGTTCGAAACCGGACGTCGTCATGTTAATACCACTTCGGATTCCGAAATTCTGCTGAATATCTTTGCGCAGGAAATCGATCGCTTCCAGCACGACCCGCTGGAAGCTGAAAACATCTTCTCTGCGGTGGCCGCCGTGCATCAGCGCGTGCGCGGTGCTTACGCCTGCGTCGCGATGATCATCGGCCACGGCCTGGTGGCCTTCCGCGATCCTAACGGTATTCGCCCGCTGGTCATTGGCAAACGTGCCATGGCCGACGGCCGCATCGAGTATATGGTGGCCTCCGAAAGTGTGGCGCTGGATACACTCGGTTTTGAATTCCTGCGCGATGTGGCACCGGGCGAAGCCGTGTACGTGACTGAGAAGGGCCAGCTCTCTACCCGCCAGTGTGCGGAGAATCCAAAATGGAACCCGTGCCTGTTTGAGTATGTGTACTTTGCGCGTCCGGATTCCTTCCTCGACAAGATTTCGGTGTACAGCGCCCGCGTGCGCATGGGCACCAAGCTCGGTGCCAAAATCGCCCGCGAGTGGGAAGATCTGGATATCGATGTGGTGATCCCGATCCCGGAAACGTCCTGTGATATCGCTCTGGAGATGGCGCGCATTCTTGATAAGCCTTACCGTCAGGGCTTTGTGAAGAACCGCTACGTGGGCCGTACCTTTATTATGCCGGGCCAGCACCTGCGCCGCAGCGCGGTCCGCCGTAAGCTTAACGCCAACCGTGCTGAGTTCCGGGGTAAAAACGTCCTGCTGGTGGATGACTCCATCGTGCGCGGCACCACCTCTGAGCAGATTATCGAAATGGCGCGCGAAGCCGGCGCGAAGAAGGTTTACCTTGCCTCTGCGGCACCGGAAATTCGCTTCCCGAACGTTTATGGCATTGATATGCCAAGCGCCACTGAGCTGATCGCTCACGGCCGCGAAGTGGAAGAGATCCGCCAGCTGATTGGTGCCGATGCGCTGATCTTCCAGGATCTGAGCGACCTGATTGAAGCGGTGCGGGAAGAGAACCCGGATATTGCCCAGTTTGAATGCTCGGTGTTCGATGGTATCTACGTAACGAAAGACGTAGACCAGCAGTACCTTGAATATCTGCAGTCACTGCGTAATGACGATGCGAAAGCGATGCAGCGTCAGAACGAGACTGAAAATCTGGAAATGCATAACGAAGGCTAATGCCCGTCATACTTCGAAGGCGCCTGGCGTTGGCTGCGTCTGTTCATCCCCGTCACTGCGTGATTTGTATTGCCGGGGATCCGCAGTTCAGCTGACGTTATCTGACTCGAACTGTTCAGGGTATTTAGGCTAAGATGGGCCGGAAGCGATTCCGGCCCATTTTTTTTAAGGATTATCTATGAAGCGACTCATTATTGGCATCTCTGGCGCCAGCGGGGTGATTTACGGCATCCGCACGCTGCAAATCTTGCAGCAGGTGAGCGGTGTAGAGACGCACCTGATAATGAGCCAGGCCGCGCGTCAGACGCTGGCGCTGGAGAGTGACTATTCCCTGCGTCAGGTGCAGGCGCTGGCCGATGTGGTTCATGATGCGCGCGATATTGCGGCCAGCATCTCGTCGGGTTCCTATAAAACCGACGGCATGGCCATTCTTCCCTGTTCGATGAAGACCCTGTCCGGCATTGTTCACAGCTACAGCGATGGTCTGCTGACGCGCGCCGCCGATGTGGTGCTTAAAGAGCGCCGCCGTCTGGTGCTGTGCGTGCGCGAAACGCCACTCCATCTGGGGCATTTACGCATGATGACCACTGCTGCTGAACTGGGTGCCATCATTATGCCGCCGGTACCGGCTTTTTATCACCGTCCGCAAAACGTAATGGATATTGTTGACCAGACAGTAAATCGCGTACTGGATCAGTTCGATATTGAGCTGGATGAGGATCTTTTCACGCGCTGGCAAGGTGCATAGTACGCTGAAAGGCGCACTACTAAAGTGCAAATGTTGGTGCTGAATCGCTTTTCGTGCAAGTTGTGCACCAACATGAAACATTGTTCCCCCCGCCTGCTAACAAATCTGCTATAAATTTCCCTGCAAACTGCGTCATCACGGTGTCAGGGGCATCCTGCGATATAAACAGCCCTTTGCCACAAAATGTGGCACGGAACCTGCTAATTGTATTGTGCAAGTCACTGTGCAGAAACATCACGAACATAAAAAATAATATTCGAAACTGAGGATAGTTTATGAAAAAGCAGGTCCTGGCTCTCTCCCTGTTAATGTCCATCACAGCTGCAGGCAGCGCATTTGCTGCGGGTCCAAAAACGCTGCGTATTGGTACCGATCCGACCTACGCCCCGTTCGAAATGAAAAATGCACAGGGTCAACTGGTCGGTTTTGATATCGATCTGGCGACCGAAATCTGTAAACGCATGGAGACCAAGTGTACATTTGTGGAAAGCGATTTTGATGCGCTGATCCCATCGCTGAAAGCGAAGAAGATTGATGCCATCATTTCTTCCCTGTCGATCACTGAAAAACGTCAGCAGGAGATCGCCTTTTCTGAAAAACTGTATGCAGCAAACTCCCGTCTGATTGCGCCGAAAGGCTCTAAGATCCAGCCAACCCTCGACTCCCTGAAAGGCAAAACCATTGGTCTGCTGCAGGGCACCACCCAGGAAACCTATGCTAACGAAAACTGGCGTCCAAAAGGCGTAACGGTCACCCCTTATGCCAACCAGGACCTGGTGTATCAGGATCTGACCGCAGGCCGTATTGATGCCGCCTTCCAGGATGAAGTGGCTGCCAGCGAAGGCTTCCTTAAGCAGCCCGCCGGTAAAGAGTATGCTTTCGCCGGCCCGGCAGTAAAAGATGAGAAAATTTTCGGTGTGGGCACCGGTATGGGCATGAGCAAGGATAATCCTGAACTGAAAGCCGCTATCGATAAAGCGTTCGATGAAATGCGTAAAGATGGCACCTACGATAAATTAGCCAAAAAATATTTCGATTTTGACGTGTACGGCGGTTAAGTAAAAACCTGTCTGCTGGCCCCATCGTCAACGGCGGTGGGGCTGCTGTTCGTAAGATTAAGATAGAAAGACAGGATGTGCTTATGCTGTATGGCTACTCTGAAGTCATTTTTAAAGGCGCGATGGTGACCCTGGAGCTGGCCCTCAGCTCGGTGGTGTTCGCCGTGGTGCTCGGATTGATTGGCGCCGGGGCCAAACTCTCCAACAGTCGTGTGCTGGTGATTATTTTTGAAGGCTACACTACGCTGATCCGTGGGGTACCCGATCTGGTTCTGATGCTGCTGATCTTCTACGGTCTGCAAATTGCGCTGAATCAGGTAACGGATTTCTTCGGCCTGTCGCAGTTCGATATCGATCCGATGGTCGCCGGGATTATCACTCTGGGCTTTATCTACGGAGCCTATTTCACCGAAACCTTTCGCGGAGCCTATATGGCGGTGCCGAAAGGGCAAATCGAGGCCGCCACGGCCTTCGGCTTTACCCGTTCCCAGACCTTTCGTCGCGTGCTGTTCCCCGGCATGATGCGCTTTGCGTTACCGGGCATCGGCAACAACTGGCAGGTGATCCTTAAAGCGACGGCGCTGGTATCGCTTCTGGGCCTGGAAGACGTGGTTAAAGCCACGCAGCTGGCCGGCAAGTCGACGTGGGAACCGTTCTATTTCGCGATTGTCGCGGGTGTTATCTACCTGATTTTTACCACGCTTTCCAACGGGGTGCTGTGGTGGCTGGAACGGCGTTATACGGTGGGTGTGAAAAGGGCTGATCTATGATTGAGATTATTCAGGAGTACTGGAAAGCCCTGCTGTGGACCGACGGTTACCGCTTCTCTGGCGTGGCCATCACGCTCTGGCTGTTGGTCGTGTCCGTGGTACTGGGCGGCTGTATGGCGGTGCTGATGTCGATTGCCCGCGTGTCTCCCATCAGAGCCATCCGTTTTCCGGTGTGGCTGTTTACCTATATTTTTCGCGGTACGCCGCTGTATGTTCAACTGCTGGTGTTCTACTCCGGGATGTACACCCTGGAAGTCGTGAAAGGCACTGAGATGCTGAATGCTTTCTTCCGCAGCGGGCTGAACTGTACGCTGCTGGCGCTGACGCTCAACACCTGTGCTTACACCACGGAAATTTTTGCCGGTGCTATTCGTTCCGTCCCGCACGGCGAGATTGAGGCCGCCCGCGCGTATGGTTTTTCTACGTTTAAACTCTATCGCTGCATTATTATGCCTTCGGCGCTGCGCTCCGCACTGCCGGCCTACAGTAATGAAGTTATTCTGATGCTGCACTCCACGGCGCTGGCATTTACTGCCACCGTGCCCGACCTGCTGAAGGTGGCCCGCGACATCAACTCTGCCACCTATCAGCCGTTTATTGCCTTCGGCATCGCGGCCGTGCTGTATCTGATTATTTCTTATGTGTTGATTAGTCTGTTCCGTAAAGCGGAAAAACGCTGGCTGGCGCACGTTAAACCTTCATCTTCGCATTGAGTAAAACACCATGGCTGATAATAAATTAAGCGTCACCGAGCTGCATAAACGTTACGGTGAGCACGAAGTGCTGAAGGGGGTTTCGCTGCAGGCAAACGCCGGAGATGTGATCAGTATTATTGGTTCATCCGGCTCCGGCAAGAGTACCTTCCTGCGCTGTATTAACTTCCTCGAAAAACCGAGCGAAGGCACCATCGCGGTGAACAACCAGAATATCAATCTGGTTCGTGATACCGATGGCCAGCTGAAAG
Organism: Erwinia persicina; assembly: GCF_019844095.1. Taxonomy (NCBI): domain Bacteria; kingdom Pseudomonadati; phylum Pseudomonadota; class Gammaproteobacteria; order Enterobacterales; family Erwiniaceae; genus Erwinia; species Erwinia persicina. The sequence goes on from NZ_CP082141.1 coordinate 1,466,086, forward strand.
TCTCCAATAAAGAACAGCTGCGTATGCTGCGGACGCGCCTGACCATGGTATTCCAGCATTTCAACCTCTGGAGCCATATGACGGTGCTGGAGAACGTCATGGAGGCTCCGGTGCAGGTGCTGGGCTTAAGTAAGGCCGAAGCCCGCGACCGCGCCATTCGCTATCTCGACAAAGTTGGGATTGATGAGCGTGCGCGCGGTAAGTATCCGGTTCACCTGTCGGGCGGTCAGCAGCAGCGCGTCTCTATCGCCCGTGCGCTGGCGATGGAGCCGGAAGTGCTGCTGTTTGATGAACCGACCTCTGCACTTGACCCGGAGCTGGTGGGGGAGGTGCTGCGCATTATGCAGAAGCTGGCAGAAGAGGGAAAAACCATGGTGGTGGTCACGCATGAGATGGAGTTTGCGCGCCATGTCTCCAGCCATGTCATTTTCCTGCACCAGGGGAAAATTGAAGAGGAGGGGCCGCCTGAAGAGGTATTTAACCAGCCGAAGAGTACGCGACTGCAGCAGTTTCTGTCAGGGGCGTTGAAATAATTAAAGCCGTTCAGGGCGGATCGGCTGTTTCGGTCCGCCCTGAAAACGCGCCCCTCTCTTTTGGGCCGTTCGGAAAAAGGAGGGGCGCGTTCTACGGGATCACATCCGCCAGTGCCTTGTCTAATTCATACCAGCGAAAACGAAACCCCGACGCCTCCAGCCGCTGCGGAACCACATGCTGCCCGCCCAGCACCAGCACAGATGATTCCCCCATCATCAGCCGGATAGCGGCGGCGGGCGTACGTACAAACGCCGGCCGGTGCATCGCTTTACCCAGCGCGGCGGCAAACTGCTCGTTGCGTACCGCATAGGGGGCAACCAGATTAAAGGGGCCATTCAGTTCAGGATGATCCAGCAGCCAGATAATACCGTTGACCGCATCCTCCAGATGCACCCAGGGTAAATACTGCTTGCCGTCACCCAGCGGCCCGCCAATTCCGAGCTTAAAGGGCAGCTTCATCTGCTCCAGAGCGCCTCCTTTCTCAGACAACACTACCCCTGTCCGTAGAAGACAGACGCGGGTGTGCTCACTTTGCGCCTGCAGGGCCAGCTGTTCCCAACGGGCACACAGCTCATGGGTAAACTCGGCATGTCCGGGATCGTCCTCTGTCACGACCGGGTCGCCGCTGTTGCCATAGAAGCCTGTGGCGGAGCCAGAAATCAGCACCGCAGGCGGCGTGCCGCTGGCCACAATCAGTTCGGCCAGTCGCTGGGTGATCTGCCAGCGACTGTCGCACAGCCGTCGTTTCTGCGGCTCGCTCCAGCGCTTTGCGGCAATAGGCTCTCCGGCCAGATTGATCACGGCATCAATGCCGTTCAAATCCCGCTGCTGATCCAGCCCCGACCACAGGCTGACCTGGTCGCTCAGGCTGTGGCGTGCGGCAGCGACATCACGCGTCACCACGTTGATCTGGTGGCCGGCCTGGAGCAGTCGGGCGATGAGTGGGCGTCCAATCAGCCCCGTACCGCCGGTAATCAGAATATTCATGCGGTTTATCCTCCAAGGTGGCAGCAAGTTATCCTGCATTCAGCATAGGATAATATGGCGGGATTGCGCATGGGCCTGCATTGGTATAGGGAAAAATGTCACATGTTCTCAAAGAGAAAACATAACCCGCGTGGAGATTGCCTTCGGCAGAAAAAATCGGTAAACAAGATGTTCCTTTCCGTGAACACCAGAGGACGTCCTGATGAGCTATCCCCCGATTCTGCTGTGGTCTGATTCCCAGTTTTATAGCCCCTATGTGATGTCTGTGTATGTTGCACTGAGGGAAAAAGGCCTGCCCTTTACCCTGAAGCCTGTGGATCTGGGCAGTCAGGAGCAGCAGCAGCAGGCGTACAGTGAGATATCACTAACGCGGCGCGTGCCAACGTTACAGGTAGATAGCTTCGTGCTGTCAGAGTCCTCTGCCATTACGGAGTATCTGGAAGACCGATTTTCGCCGCCAGACTATGAGCGACTCTATCCGCGTGATAGTGAAAAACGGGCGAAAGCGCGTGAAATTCAGGCATGGCTACGCAGTGATTTTCTGCCTGTTCGCCAGCAGCGCCCAACGGAGGTGCTTTTTGCCGGTAAGCGTTTTGCGCCACTGGATGCTGCTGCACAGCAGGCGGTGCAAAAGCTGGTTGACGCCATTGAGCGCCTCCTGCCAGAGGGCCAGCACAACCTGTTTGGCGAGTGGTCAATTGCAGATACTGACCTGGCAGTGATGCTGAATCGCCTGGCACTTCACGGCGACCCGCTGCCATCGCGTCTGGCAGATTATGCGCATTTTCAGTGGCAGCGAGCGTCGGTACAGCTGTGGCTGGCAGAGTCAGTGAAGGGGACCCGCAGATGAGCACAAATTGATGATTGCGTCGCAACGCGTTACACATTAATTTAGGGCGGATCGCACAATCGTGCGCGAAAACGTTTGATTCAACTGTGCGCCAGGCGCCAGAACAAAAAGGGTTACGGATGGTGGAGCAAGATCAGGGCACGGAGTGGGTGGATATCGTTAGTGAAGATAACGAGGTCATTGCACAGTCCAGCCGTGTGCAGATGCGTGCGCAGTGTTTGCGCCATCGCGCAACCTACATCGTGGTTCACGATGGTATGGGCAAAATTCTGGTGCAGCGTCGGACCGAGACCAAGGATTTTATGCCGGGAATGCTCGATGCCACCGCCGGGGGCGTGGTGCAGGCGGGCGAAGAGATGCTGGGGTCCGCGCGGCGTGAAGCGGAAGAAGAACTGGGCATCGCCGACGTGCCGTTTGCCGAACACGGGCAGTTCTATTACGAAGATGAACACTGCCGCGTGTGGGGCGGATTATTCAGCTGTGTGTCACATGGCCCGTTTGCCATGCAGGAAGAGGAGGTGGATGAGATCTTCTGGATGACACCAGAGGAGATCACCGCCCGCTGCGACGAGTTCACCAATGACTCGCTGAAGGCGCTGTCGCTATGGCTGACGCGTAATAACGAGTCAGGCCGCCACGACTGATCCCCTCCGTGGCGCAGACCCCCTGCGCCACGTTGATCCCTTTCTCACTGCAGCCCTCCGGTCTGCCTCACCGATATCAGCGCCGCAATAAATCCGAAAGAACGTTGAGGGCGGTTTTAAACTGCGCATCGGGAATGGTCAGTGGATAAAGGAAACGGATCACATTGCCGTAGACGCCGCAGGTCAGCAGGATCAATCTCTGCTCCAGCGCACGTTGCTGAATGTCGCGTGCGATGGCGGGGGAGGGGGCGCCGGTCAGCGGATCGTTAAACTCAGCGGCCACCATTGAACCACGGGCACGGACTTCAGCCAGCGCGGGATGTCCGCTGGCGTTCAGCGTTTCCTCCAGCCAGGCCCCCAGGCGCAGGGCACGGTCGCACAGCTGCTCTTCCTCAATCACTTCCAGCACTGCCAGCGAGGCCGCGATGGCCAGAGGGTTGCCGGCATAGGTACCGCCCAGGCCACCGGGCTCCGGGGCATCCATCAGTTCAGCGCGGCCGGATACCGCCGATATGGGCAGCCCACCCCCCAGGCTTTTTGCCATGGTCATCAGGTCAGGTCTGGCTTCCGGGTAGTAGTCGCTGGCAAACAGTTTGCCGCAGCGGGCAAAGCCGCTCTGGATCTCGTCAGCAATCATCACAATGCCGTGCTGGTCGCACAGCGTACGCAGGGCGCTGACAAACTCCACGGGTGCAATATTGAAGCCGCCTTCCCCCTGAACAGGTTCATAGATAATCGCCGCCACCTGCTGCGGGCTGATATCGCATTTGAACAGGTTCTCCAGGCTGGCCATCGCCTCGTCCACACTGACGCCGTGCAGGGCGTTCGGATAGCGGGCGTGGAACACCGATCCGGGAAAGGGGCCAAAGCCGGTTTTATACGGCGACACCTTGCCGGTCAGTCCCATGGTCATCAGTGTGCGGCCGTGGAAAGCACCGCTGAAAGCAATCACGCCGGGACGCCCGGTAGCGGCGCGGGCGATTTTTACCGCGTTTTCCACGGCTTCAGCGCCGCTGGTAAAGAAGGTGGTTTTACACGGGCCGTCGATCGGCACTCGTGCATTCAGCGCTTCGGCCAGGGCGATGTAGTTCTCGTACGGGATCACCTGGAAGGCGGTATGGGTGAAGCTCGCCAGCTGATCTCTGACGGCCGCCATCACCTTCGGATGGCGGTGCCCGGTATTCAGTACGGCAATGCCGGCGGTGAAGTCGATATATTCCCGGCCCTGATGATCCCATAGCGTGGCATTTTCCGCTTTAACCGCATAGAAATCGCACATCACGCCGACGCCGCGCGGCGTGGCGTTCAGACGGCGCTGCTCTGTTTCACTGTTGCTCATGGTGTCACCTCATCCGGTATTTCGCGTTTTCTCAACGTCTCTGTCGCCGCCCTGGGGCGGGTTCCAGACGCATGTTTATTCTGTCCTGCCTGTTTAGCAATACGGCACGCCCGCCCGCGACGTCATCAGGGGGCAGGCATAGTCGACGTAACGGATAGTGTATGTCATAGGCAAAAAAAAGGGCGAACCTGTGAAGGTCCGCCCTGTTGCCTGCGGGTTACCCCGCGCGTTTAGCCTTCAGCCTGTTTCGACTGAATGGCGGTCAGGGCGATGGTGTAAACGATATCGTCTACCAGGGCACCGCGTGACAGGTCATTCACCGGCTTGCGCATCCCCTGCAGCATTGGCCCGATGGAGATCAGGTCAGCAGAGCGCTGTACGGCTTTGTAGGTGGTATTACCGGTGTTCAGGTCCGGGAAGATAAACACCGTGGCACGACCGGCTACCGGTGAGTTGGGAGCCTTAGATTTGGCCACATCGGCCATGATCGCGGCGTCGTACTGCAGCGGCCCGTCGATCACCAGGTCAGGACGTTTTTCCTGAGCAATACGGGTCGCTTCGCGAACCTTCTCAACATCGCTACCGGCACCGGAGGTTCCGGTGGAGTAGGAGATCATGGCCACGCGGGGTTCGATGCCGAACGCCAGTGCAGAGTCGGCAGACTGGATAGCAATTTCTGCCAGCTGCTCCGGGTTCGGATCCGGGTTGATTGCGCAGTCACCGTATACCAGCACCTGTTCCGGTAGCAGCATAAAGAACACGGAAGAAACCAGTGAACTGTTCGGCGCTGTTTTGATCAGCTGTAACGGTGGACGAATGGTGTTGGCCGTGGTGTGAACAGCACCGGAGACCAGGCCGTCAACTTCTCCACGCTCCAGCATCATGGTGCCGAGCATCACGTTATCTTCCAGCTGCTCCTGCGCGACCACTTCGGTCATGCCCTTGCTCTTACGCAGCTCAACCAGGCGGGCCACGTAGTTTTCACGCGCCACGGCCGGGTCGACAATCTCGATGCCTTTGCCCAGTTCAACGCCCTGTGCGGCGGCAACGCGCTGGATCTCTTCCGGGTTACCCAGCAGGATACAGGTGGCAATACCACGTTCAGCACAGATAGCTGCCGCTTTGACGGTACGCGGTTCGTCGCCTTCCGGCAGCACGATGCGTTTGCCCGCTTTACGTGCCAGCTCGGTCAGCTGGTAGCGGAAGGCCGGCGGTGACAGGCGGCGGCTGCGCTCAGATTCAGCGGTCAGCGATTCAATCCAGTCCGCATTGATGTGGCTGGCGACATATTCCTGTACGCGCTCAATACGCTGGGTATCGTCGCTTGGTACTTCCAGGTTGAAGCTCTGCAGGCTGAGAGAGGTCTGCCAGGTGTTGGTGTCGACCATAAAGACCGGCAGGCCGGTCTGGAAGGCACGTTCGCACAGCTTCTGGATCGGGGCATCAATGGCGTAGCCACCGGTCAGCAGAATGGCACCAATTTCAATGCCGTTCATGGCCGCCAGGCAGGCGGCGACCAGCACGTCCGGGCGGTCAGCCGAGGTGACCAGCAGGGAGCCTGGACGGAAATGTTCCAGCATGTGTGGCAGGCTGCGGGCACAGAAAGTCACGGACTTCACGCGGCGCGTCGCGATATCGCCTTCGTTGATGACGCGTGCATTCAGGTGACGACACATATCGATGGCGCGGGTGGCGATCAGCTCGAAGCTCCACGGCACACAGCCCAGAACGGGCAGCGGGCTGTTAGCGAACAGCTGCTTAGGATCGATATTGGCAACGCTGGCTTTGTTGGAATCGTCGAAGATTTCTGACAGATCCGGGCGGGTGCGCCCCTGATCGTCAACCGGAGCGTTCAGTTTGTTAATAATGACGCCGGTAATGCTTTTATTTTTGCTGCCGCCAAAGCTGCTCTGCGTCAGTTCAATACGCTCTTTCAGCTGCGCCGCTGAGTCATTGCCCAGTGCCATCACGAAGACGATTTCTGCATTCAGTGTCTTGGCAATTTCATAGTTCAGCGCATTGGCGAACTGATGTTTACGCGTGGGCACCAGGCCTTCTACCAGCACCACTTCGGCATCTTTGGTGTTTTCATGGTAGCGGGCGATAATATCTTCCATCAGCACGTCCTGCTGGTTGGAACCGAGCAGCGACTCCACGCGGCTCATCGGCAGCGGTTCAGCAGCCGGGATGCTGGAGTTTTTACGAATGATGGTGGTGGTCTGGTCAGGGCTGTCACCGCCGGCACGAGGCTGGGCGATGGGTTTGAAGACGCTGAGACGCACGCCTTTACGTTCCATCGCACGGATAACGCCCAGGCTGACACTGGTCAGGCCGACGCTGGTGCCGGTAGGAATAAGCATGATAGTTCGGGACACGTTGTACCTCCGATAACGCCATATTTCTCGCTACAGGTGCGCTGAACCGCCTTCCTGTACCCCATCAGGCCCCCTGGGGGGACGTGAAATAGTGAGCTATATAAAATGGTGTCTGAAACCACTCCGCCAGCCTGAGCTGACGGAGCGTAACGGTTCTTATGCGGTCAGGCGGCTGGCGTCCTGCGCGATAACCAACTCTTCATTGGTCGGGATAACGATCGCCGGGCGGGTGCCTTCTTTATTGATAAAGCCTGATTTGCCGAAGCGTGCGGCCAGGTTGCGCTCATGGTCAACTTCGAAGCCCAGCAGCGCCAGTTTAGCCAGTGAGAGTTCGCGCACCATCGCGGCGTTTTCACCGATACCACCGGTGAAGATTACGGCGTCAAGGCGGCCATCCATCAGCGCGGTGTAAGAACCGATGTATTTCGCCAGGCGGTGGCAGAACACGTCCATCGCGCGCTTCGCGTCAGCTTTGGTGGCGTAGTTATCTTCAACGTAACGGCAGTCGCTGGTGACTTCGGTCAGGCCCAGCAGGCCGGACTCTTTGGTCAGCAGTTTGTTGATAGCATCCACGCTCATGCCCAGGGTGTCGTGCAGGAAGAAGATGATCGCCGGGTCGATATCGCCGCTGCGCGTGCCCATGACCAGGCCTTCCAGCGGGGTCAGGCCCATAGACGTATCCACGCACTCGCCGTTACGGATTGCAGAGACTGAGCCACCATTGCCGAGATGGCAGGTGATGATATTCAGTTCTGACACCGGTTTGTTCAGGACTTTCGCTGCTTCCTGAGTCACATAGAAATGGCTGGTGCCGTGCGCGCCATAGCGGCGGACGCCATGCTCTTTATACAGTTTGTACGGCAGGGCGTAGAGATAAGATTCTTCCGGCATTGTCTGATGGAAAGCGGTGTCGAAAACAGCGACATTTTTATCTGACAGGTGGGGGAAGTTTTTCAGCGCTTCATCGATACCGATCAGGTGCGCCGGATTATGCAGTGGTGCAAAGGAGGAGGCATCTTTGATGCCCTGGATTACCGATTCGTCAATCACCACTGACTGCGTTAACTTTTCGCCACCGTGTACGATGCGATGACCGATTGCAACGATTTGTGCCGACAGTTCTGGTTTTTGTGCCAGAATAGTTTTAACCATGAAGTTCAGTGCTTCGCTGTGCGCTGCGCCAGCACCCAGAGCCGCTTCTTGTTTAGCGCCGTCCAGTTTCCACTTGATGCGGGCTTCCGGCAGGTGGAAGCATTCAGCTAAACCTGACAGATACTCGTCTCCATTTGCCGGGTCGATAATGGCAAATTTCAGGGAAGAGCTACCGCAGTTCAGAACCAGTACTAACTTACTCGACATGGAAAGTCCTATTTATTAAAAGTGGCGAAATAAAAGTCAAACAGACTATCAGCGTAGCGCATGAAAGCTGGTACATTAATGATGAACGTCAGGCTTCCGATAAGTTTTGTCCGAAAGCAAAAAAATTTGAAATACTACAATGTTTTTTTAAATGTCGTCTGCTTCATCATGACTTGTCTGATTGTTGACTCAGTGTTGCTCGCAGTCCAGGGTGTTTACCCAATATGACGGGTACAAAACGCGCACAGGATAAACCAGTGTCACTCGTAAAGACAAAATATTTTGAATCATGTTAGGTAAAGTTGGTGAGTTACAGGTTTATTTTAAAATTTATCTCTGAAGTTGAGGTCAGACATGGCAAATGACTCCGGCAGTGTCGGTTGGTTTAAGCTGTTCCAGCACGGTCAGCACTATATGAAAACGTGGCCTGTCGATAAACGCCTTGCACCCATGTTTCCTGAAAACAGAGTAACGCGTGCCACGCGTTTTGCTATCCGTATTATGCCACCGGTCGCTATTTTTACCCTCACCTGGCAAATTGCGCTGGGTGGCCAGTTGGGGCCGGCGGTGACCACGGCACTGTTTGCCTGCAGCCTGCCCATGCAGGGACTGTGGTGGCTGGGCAGGCGTTCAGTGACACCTTTGCCGCCGTCACTGCTTGGCTGGTTCCATGACGTCCGCGGTAAGCTGCAGGAGGCCGGGCAGGCGATAGCGCCGGTCGAAGGCAAACCGACCTATCAGTCGCTGGCTGATGTGCTGAAACGGGCTTTCAAGCAGCTGGATAAAACCTTCCTCGACGATCTTTGATGTTGTCGCGGGTTTCCTCTGCGCAAACCGGAGGAAACCCGCTTTACGTCAAAGAAGCCTTTCCCTGCGCTGTGCGATCCTTTTGTGACTTTCAGACTGCCCCCGTGGCCGAGGAGCCCCAAATGGATATGTCCCATGCCCAACGTTTAATTCTTTCTAATCAGTATCAGCTCATGGCCATGCTTGACCCGGAAAATGCCGCGCGCCATCGTCGCTATCAGACTATTGTTGAGCGCGGTTACGGACTTCAGCTGCGTGAGCTGGATAATGAATTCAGCCAGTTGCCTGAAGCGGAGTGTCGCACGCTGGTGGCCATGATGGAGATGTATCATGCGCTTCATGTGTCCTGGACTAATCTGAAAGAGCCTCAAACCGTGGACGCACGCCGTCTGGTTTTCCTCGGCTTTGATGCGGCGACAGAAGGGCGATACCTTGGCTACGTGCGCTTCCTGGTGAATGTGGAAGGGCGATACGGGCATTTTTCAGCCGGCAGCCACGATTTTAATGCTCAGGTACCGATGTGGGAAAAGTACCAACGTATGCTGACTGTGTGGCACAATTGTCCCCGACAGTACCATCTGAGTGCGAATGAGATCGCGCAAGTTATCAACGCCTGAGAAGGAAAATGCAGTGAAGTGTAAAGGTTTTCTGTTTGATCTGGATGGCACGTTAGTCGACTCTCTTGCAGTGGTCGAACGTGCCTGGAAAAACTGGGGTCAGCGCCACGGGATTGCTCCTGACGAGGTGCTGGGCTTTATCCACGGTAAGCAGGCTATTACCTCACTGCGCCATTTTATGGCAGGTGCCTCCGCCGAGGCGATCCAGCAGGAGTTTACTGCGCTGGAAAAGCTGGAAGCTGAAGACACCGACGGCATCGTTGCTCTGCCAGGGGCGTTAGCCCTGCTGGCCCGACTTGATGAACTGGCGATCCCCTGGGCCATCGTCACCTCCGGTTCTGTGCCGGTCGCCAGCGCCCGTCATGCGGCAGCAGGATTACCCGCACCGGCGGCGTTTGTCACGGCAGAGCGCGTGGAGCGTGGTAAGCCGGAGCCGGATGCTTATCTGCTGGGAGCCCAGCTGCTCGACCTGGAGCCGGAGGAGTGCGTGGTGGTGGAAGACGCCGCAGCGGGTATTCTTTCTGGTCTTGCTGCCGGCTGTCATGTCATTGCCGCAAACGTGCCTGCCGATGCGCCGCGTCTGGAGGATGTCGATATGGTACTCACCTCGCTGGATGAGCTGATTATTCATAAAAATCCCGATGGCAGCGTGGATGTTCACCGCAGACACTGAGTTATTCAGCCCCGCCACCGCGGGGTTTTTTATGCTGGCTGATTTTTTTTTCGCCACGGCGAGGGCGTGATCACTGTTGCGCTGACAACCCGGAATACACTTACAGCGAGTCCTGGCTAATCTCATCCAGAGACAGGCTGAAGCTGGGTACAAACACCTCCACGAAATAGTCCATCTCCGGGCTGTGGCGCTGCGCCAGCGTTTTTTCCAGCCGCGCCTTTGCCAGCAGAAACTCGTTGTTCCCCGCTGACAGCTCTTCCAGACATTTCAGGTAGGCACAGAGTGCATCAGCCTGCTTGACGATGGCCGTTTCGGCCTCGCTATGCTGATGTTCATCGATCAGCGGGGCATAAGCCGAACGCAGCTCTTCCGGCAGCATTTCAATCAGCTTTTGCTGCGCAATTTTCTCAATTTTCTTGTACTCGTGGGCGATCTGCGCGTTGTAATACTTCACTGGCGTGGGCAGATCGCCGGTCAGCACTTCGCTGGCATCATGATAAATTGCCATCATCGCGATGCGTTCAGCATTGAGATTGCCGTTAAATTTCTTGTTCTTAATCAATGCCAGTGCATGCGCGACCATGGCGACCTGCAGGCTGTGCTCAGAAACGTTTTCCGTGCGCACGTTGCGCATCAGCGGCCAGCGATTAATCAGTTTCAGACGGGAGAGGTGAGCAAAGAAGTGGCTCTGGTTCATGGTCTTTTTCCCTTACGTCACAATGCGAAGAGCGGCCTGAGCCGCCCTTCGGGGAGAAGATTACAGCTGGCGGTATCCGCCGAGGAAACGGCCAAATTTATTGATAGCCATCTCCAGTTCATCTACGCGGGGCAGGGTGACGATACGTACGTGGTCCGGCCACGGCCAGTTAAAGGCCGTACCCTGCACCAGCAGCACTTTTTCCTGCAGCAGGAAATCGAGGACCATTTTCTGATCGTCATGGATGTTAAATTTTTTCGCGTCGATTTTCGGGAACATATACAGCGCTCCCTGCGGCTTCACGCAACTGACACCCGGGATCTCGTTTATCAGTTCCCATGCACGGTTACGCTGTTCATACAGGCGGCCGCCGGGCTGAATAAACTCACTGATGCTCTGATAACCCCCCAGCGCCGTCTGAATCGCGTGCTGGGCGGGGACGTTTGCGCACAGGCGCATTGAGGCCAGCATCTCCAGCCCTTCAATATAACCTTTAGCGTGCTTCTTCGGCCCGTTAAGCACCATCCAGCCCTGACGGAAACCCGCCACGCGATAGGTTTTAGACAACCCGTTAAAGGTGATGGTCAGCAGGTCGGGCGCCAGGGCCGCAATGGAGTGGTGCTGGGCAACATCGTAAAGGATCTTGTCGTAGATCTCATCGGCAAAAATAATCAGGTTGTGCTGACGGGCCAGTTCAACCACCTCCATCAACAGCTCTTTGCTGTAGACGGCACCCGTCGGGTTATTCGGGTTGATGATCACGATACCGCGCGTACGCGGGGTGATTTTGCTGCGAATATCGTCGAGGTCCGGGAACCAGCCTGCGGACTCATCACACAGGTAGTGCACGGCTTTCCCACCGGACAGTGAAACAGCGGCGGTCCAGAGTGGGTAATCCGGGGCCGGGACCAACATTTCGTCGCCGCTGTTCAGTAGCGCCTGCATCGACTGTACGATCAGCTCTGAAACACCGTTACCAATATAGATGTCTTCTACCGTGATATCGCGCATACCGCGCGCCTGGTAGTGCTGCATGATCGCTTTACGGGCGGAATAGAGGCCTTTCGAATCACAGTAACCCTGCGCGCCTGGCAGATTGCGGATGACATCGACGAGGATTTCGTCGGGGGCTTCAAAACCGAAGGGGGCAGGGTTGCCGATATTCAGTTTAAGAACTTTATTGCCTTCTTCTTCGAGGCGTTTTGCTTCTTTTAGCACCGGGCCGCGAATGTCGTAACACACGTTATCCAGTTTGCTGGATTTATCAATTGGGGTCATCTCTGTCGCCTTGACTGGCAGAAGCGGTTTCCTGCCGTGGAAAACTAAACATTGCACAATGTACTCCTCTACCGGTTTTTTTTGAAGGGCAGCAGCAGGCTTTGGTGTGTTAAAGGAGGATTTTTTCATTCTGATGGCAGTGGGTCGCGCTAACAGGTTCTGGAGGGATATTTCATGCTACATATTGAGCCTATTCCGATGCTAACGTCTGGAAGGTCGTTTTAACATAACAAGATAACGAGACGGCTTTTACTGTTTCCCGACGTAATGATTAAATTATTTAGTAAAAAAACGTGCACTAATGATGGCAGAAACAGTCAAATAACCCTTACATGACTGTTTATTTTTTAACCAATGCGTCGTTTGCATCAACATGGGGCAGGGAGGGGATACCCGGTCCGATGCCCGGGGCGTGATTCTCGCAAAGGGTGTATTAAGACAGATAATGCAGTGAAAAAGCCTGTCATGTAGCCCCTTGCCGATAAAATCTTACTTTAGTGATAAGAATATTGGGTTTTAGGCTTAAAAAGTAAACGACAGTATGTCAGGATAACCTTCAGGAGGCTTTGCACCGTGCGTGCAGGTCGCCCGGGAAATAAAAAAAACATTTTTATTACCTTGAACAGTAAGTACTGCTTAACATTTTTCGCTGCTATCACAGCGTGTTGGTAACTTAATTTTCAATGGTTGTTTTAGACTAACGACACCGCAACTCGTCTCTGATTGAGTTTTGTCGGCGTTAATAAACTATAACGACGCGGCTTCCTGCAACTTATGGGTTAGTGCAGCGTGCATTAGCGATGTATCAGACGTGAGAATCTTTATCTTCCTTTCAGCTCTTTTAAGCTGGAAGGAATTAACAGAGTAGAAACGGCGTGATCGTCTGCTAATGAGAGTAATGCATAAGGTAATACTTTATTACTTAACACTGTAGCCATTACGCAATTGTTATCGTTTTATCCCTTTGATAAAGCAGGTAATAACACCAGGGTAGCTGTTTGTAAAAAACTTATAAAGTGAAGAAAAACATGACTAGTGCAAATCGTCCAGTACTCAATCTCGACCTCGATCTGCTGAGAACCTTCGTTGCTGTTGCCGATCTGAACACTTTTGCTGCGGCCGCAGCGGCGGTGTGCAGAACGCAGTCAGCGGTGAGTCAGCAAATGCAGCGTCTGGAACAATTGGTAGGCAAAGAGCTGTTTGCCAGGCATGGACGCAACAAGTTATTGACGGAACATGGTATTCAACTGCTGGGTTACGCCAGAAAGATACTGCGCTTCAATGATGAAGCCTGTACTTCTCTGATGTACAGCAACATTCAGGGGGTTCTGACTATCGGCGCATCCGATGATACCTCTGACACTATTTTGCCGTTCCTGCTTAACCGCGTGACTTCGGTCTACCCAAAACTGGCTATTGATGTCCGGGTGAAGCGCAACCCGTTTATGATGGAAATGCTGAACCAGGGCGAAGTTGATTTGGTGGTAACGACCTCCAGTCCGATGAACTTCACCTGGCAGGTCTTACGTACCTCACCAACGCTCTGGTACTGTGCGGCAGACTATATCTTCCAGCGCGGGGAAGCGATCCCACTGGTCCTGCTGGATGAGCCAAGTCCTTATCGTGATATGGCCATTGACCATCTGAACGAAGCCGGTATTCCGTGGCGCATTTCTTATGTGGCCTCGACGTTGGCTGCTGTTCGCGCAGCCGTTAAAGCAGGGCTGGGAGTGACTGCCCGCCCAGTTGAGATGATGAGCCCTGAACTGCGTGTGATGGGGGCTGCTGAGGGTTTGCCAATGTTGCCTGATACGGAATACTTACTTTGCCGTAATCCTGATAGCGACAACGAGCTGGCCCTGGCTATCTTCAATGCGATGGAATCACGTAACGATCCCTACAATCTGACCGTTACGGCTCAGGATGACGCAGCATTTGCAGATGAAGAAGAGTAATGAGTAAACGCTAACGATTATTTTTATCATTAAAAATGATTTTTTTTAGTTTTACTGCATAAAACAGGCCTTTCAGATGAATACATCACTGGAAGGCCTTTTTTTTGCGATTATGTCGAGTGATATCAGGATTTTCTTGCCTTCATTACGTTGTTGAGTGTCAAAAATTGCGCGATGTTGTTTTTACTGAATATTCCGGTGCTTTTTTCTGCCCTGGTCCGATCAGTGAATTGATTCTGCACAAATAAAACTGCCCATTTTTCTGCCAAAAAACACCAAAGTGTGTCCTGGATCAAAAAAATAACCCCATTAAGGGGCAGGAAAACCCGCTCTTTCCTGCCAAAATAGACCTTGTTAAATACAGGATCCAAACAGGTTTTTTACCGCTACACTTTGATCACATGATGCCACTGACACGATTTAGCCCACTTTTTAAGCATCATGTGTTAAAAAAATGTTGTCTGTGTAAATTAATGTGCGGATAGTTTTGTCAAAGTTGACAAAAGGTCAGTTAAAGGAGTAAAAAACCACATAAAATTACTGCCTAATCATGAAAGTCAGTATAATTTATCCGGTTTTTCATTCTTCCCTTGAATCGATGTGGTGTGTTAACTGCCAAATATGAGAGCAGAACGCAAAACGCCACTTTTGGTGAGTAAGCAAGAGTATGTCAACAACCACAGAAGTCGTCGCCCATCATTGGGCATTTGCTGTTTTCCTGATCGTCTCGATTGGTCTCTGCTGCCTGATGTTGGCTGGGGCATGGTTTTTGGGCGGAAAAGCCCGTGGAAGGCATACAAATACCCCTTTCGAATCCGGTATAGCCTCCGTTGGCACGGCAAAACTGCGCCTGTCTGCCAAGTTTTATCTGGTTGCCATGTTCTTCGTCATCTTCGACGTTGAAGCCCTCTATCTTTACGCATGGTCGACGGCGATTCGCGAAAGCGGATGGGTCGGCTTTGTCGAAGCCGCCATTTTCATTTTGGTTCTGCTTGCTGGTCTGTTTTATCTGGTTCGCATAGGCGCACTGGATTGGGCACCTGCCCGTCGTCAGTTTGACGTCAAACCTACCACCATCTCGCACGCCAACCGTCACAAGCAGTAACAGCGAGGCAAAAACACATGGACTATACGCTCACCCGCATAGACCCGAACGGTGAGAATGACCGTTACCCACTGCAAAAGCAGGAGATCGTCACCGATCCCCTGGAAAAGCACGTTCATCAAAACGTCTACATGGGCAAGTTAGAACATGCCCTGCACGATATGGTGAACTGGGGTCGTAAGAATTCCCTCTGGCCGTTCAACTTCGGTCTTTCTTGTTGCTACGTCGAGATGACAACGTCGTTTACTTCGGTACACGACGTGGCGCGATTTGGTTCTGAAGTTATCCGTGCTTCACCACGTCAGGCAGACTTTATGGTGGTAGCAGGAACCTGTTTTACCAAGATGGCCCCGGTTGTGCAGCGCCTCTATGATCAGATGCTGGAACCTAAATGGGTGATTTCGATGGGTGCCTGTGCTAACTCCGGCGGCATGTACGATATCTACTCTGTGGTGCAGGGTGTGGACAAATTCCTGCCGGTTGATGTGTATATTCCTGGCTGCCCGCCTCGTCCGGAAGCCTATATGCAGGCGCTGCTGCTGCTGCAGGAGTCGATCGGCAAAGAACGTCGCCCGCTGTCGTGGGTCGTCAGCGATCAGGGTGTTTATCGCGCGAATATGCAGTCTGAGCGCGACAGGAAAAACGCCGAGCGTATTGCAGTGACCAATCTGCGTACCCCTGACGAAATTTAAGACAGCAGTTTATGGATGTGGTCATTAAAAGCGCAATAAAAACACAACGTCATCTGCGCTGACCCACCTGACGCCAACACTGAGTGCCTGTCAGACAGGCCAGCATGGTGAACAACTTATGACAGATTTAACCACGCAAGATCTCGCCCAGCCGTTATGGCAAACCCGAGATCACCAGGATGACCCGGTGATCGGCGAGCTGCGTAATCGTTTTGGGCCTGATGCCTTTACAGTACAAGCGACCCGTACCGGCGTGCCGGTGGTCTGGGTAAAACGTGAGCAGTTGCTTGAGATTATTGAGTTCCTGCGCAAGCTGCCTAAACCCTATGTGATGCTGTATGACCTGCATGGCATGGATGAGCGCCTGCGTACTCACCGTGCCGGTTTACCGGCGGCGGATTTTTCCGTTTTCTATCACTTCATCTCCATTGAACGTAACCGCGACATTATGCTCAAGGTGGCGTTGTCTGAAAACGATTTGAATGTGCCCACCATCACCAAAATTTTCCCGAATGCCAACTGGTATGAGCGTGAAACCTGGGAGATGTTTGGTATCAATGTTGAAGGCCACCCGCACCTGACGCGCATTATGATGCCGCAGAGCTGGGAAGGGCATCCGCTGCGCAAAGATTACCCTGCGCGTGCGACCGAGTTCGATCCGTTTGAACTGACCAAGCAGAAAGAAGATCTGGAGATGGAATCTCTGACCTTCAAGCCTGAAGACTGGGGCATGAAGCGTTCGACCAACAATGAGGACTTCATGTTCCTCAACCTGGGCCCGAACCACCCTTCTGCGCACGGCGCGTTCCGTATCATCCTGCAACTGGACGGTGAAGAGATCGTCGACTGCGTGCCGGATATCGGATACCACCATCGTGGTGCCGAAAAAATGGGTGAACGCCAGTCCTGGCACAGCTACATTCCGTATACCGACCGTATTGAGTATCTCGGCGGCTGCGTAAACGAAATGCCGTACGTGCTGGCGGTAGAAAAGCTGGCTGGTATCAAAGTCCCTGAGCGCGTGGAAGTCATTCGCGTGATGCTATCAGAGCTGTTCCGTATAAACAGCCACCTGCTGTACATCTCTACGTTTATCCAGGACGTCGGTGCTATGTCCCCGGTGTTCTTTGCCTTTACAGACCGCCAGAAAATTTACGACGTGGTAGAAGCCATTACCGGCTTCCGTATGCATCCGGCCTGGTTCCGCATTGGTGGCGTGGCGCATGATCTGCCTAAAGGGTGGGAGCGCCTGCTGCGTGAGTTCCTGGACTGGATGCCTAAGCGTCTGAAAGCCTATGAGCAGACCGCACTGAAAAACTCCGTGCTTATTGCCCGTTCCAAAGGGGTTTCTGCCTATAACATGGAAGAAGCACTGGCCTGGGGCACGACGGGGGCTGGCCTGCGTGGTACCGGTCTGGACTTTGATGTGCGTAAATGGCGTCCCTATTCCGGTTATGAAAACTTCGATTTCGAAGTGCCAATCGGAGATGGCGTAAGCTGTGCTTACACCCGTGTCATGCTGAAGATGGAAGAGATGCGCCAGAGTATGCGCATCCTGGAACAGTGCCTGAAGAACATGCCAGCAGGCCCGTTCAAGGCTGACCATCCGCTGACCACGCCGCCGCCGAAAGAGCGCACGCTGCAGCATATCGAAACCCTGATCACTCACTTCCTGCAGGTTTCGTGGGGCCCGGTAATGCCGGCAAACGAATCCTTCCAGATGATTGAAGCGACCAAAGGGATCAACAGTTACTACCTGACCAGTGATGGCAGCACGATGAGCTACCGCACCCGCGTGCGTACGCCGAGCTTCCCGCACTTGCAACAGATCCCATCGGTGATCAACGGCAGCCTGGTATCCGATCTGATCGTATACCTCGGTAGTATCGATTTTGTTATGTCAGACGTGGACCGCTAATTATGCACGATCAGAGAATTGCGATCGAAACGATCGACGAAACCGGAGCTTTTGTGCTGAGTGCGGCAGAGCGCGATGCCATCGAGCATGAAAAGCACCACTATGAAGATGCCCGCGCGGCATCTATCGAAGCGCTGAAAATCGTTCAGAAACACCGAGGCTGGGTACCGGACGGTGCCATCCATGCGATCGCTGAAGTGTTGGGCATCCCGGCCAGCGATGTCGAAGGGGTGGCCACGTTTTACAGCCAGATCTTCCGTACGCCGGTGGGGCGTCATGTGATCCGCTATTGCGACAGCGTGGTGTGTCACATCACCGGTTTCCAGGGGATTCAGTCAGCACTGGAAAGCAACCTGAATATTAAACCGGGACAGACCACGGCAGACGGGCGTTTCACGCTGCTGCCAACCTGCTGCCTCGGTAACTGCGACAAAGGGCCGGTGATGATGGTGGATGAAGATACCCATGTTCATCTCACGCCGGAAGGTATCGCCAACTTACTGGAGCAGTATCAATGAGACAGATCGTGCGTACTGCCGAAATGCATCCGCTGACCTGGCGGATGCGTGAAGACAAGCAGCCGGTATTCCTCGAAGAGTACCGCAGTAAGAATGGTTATGCCGGTGCTGAAAAAGCGCTGAAATCCCTGTCGCCGGAAGAGATTGTTAACCAGGTGAAAGACTCCGGTCTGAAAGGGCGCGGTGGTGCAGGCTTCTCTACGGGTCTGAAGTGGAGCCTGATGCCAAAAGACGAATCCATGAACATCCGTTACCTGTTATGTAATGCTGATGAAATGGAACCGGGCACTTATAAAGACCGCCTGTTGATGGAGCAGATGCCCCATCAACTGGTGGAAGGTATGTTGATTGCTGCTTTCGCGCTGAAAACCTATCGCGGCTACATCTTCCTGCGCGGGGAGTATATCGAGGCCGCCGTTAACCTGCGCCGGGCGATTGCTGAAGCGACTGAAGCGGGCTTACTTGGCAAGAACATTCTCGGTACGGGCTTTGACTTTGAGCTGATTGTCCATACCGGTGCGGGACGTTATATCTGCGGTGAAGAAACCGCCCTGATTAACTCGCTGGAAGGGCGTCGTGCAAACCCTCGCTCCAAGCCGCCGTTCCCGGCATCTGCGGGTGCCTGGGGCAAGCCAACCTGCGTAAACAACGTAGAGACGCTCTCCAACGTTCCGGCGATCATCGCTAACGGTGTTGACTGGTACAAAGGCATCTCCACCAGCGATGATACCGGTACCAAAATGATGGGCTTTTCCGGTCGCGTGAAGAATCCTGGCGTGTGGGAGTTGCCCTTTGGTACCACCGCTCGTGAAATCCTCGAAGAGTATGCCGGTGGCATGCGTGATGGCCTGAAGTTTAAAGCCTGGCAGCCGGGCGGGGCAGGGACAGACTTCCTGACCGAGGCACACCTTGACCTGCCAATGGAATTTGCCAGTATCGGCAAAGCCGGGAGCCGTCTGGGGACTGCACTGGCAATGGCCGTCGACCACGAGATCAATATGGTGTCGCTGGTGCGTAACCTGGAAGAGTTCTTCGCTCGCGAGTCCTGTGGCTGGTGTACCCCCTGCCGCGATGGTTTGCCGTGGAGCGTAAAAATCCTGCGCGCACTGGAAAATAAGCAGGGCCAGCCTGGGGATATTGAAACCCTGCTGCAGCTCTGTCGCCAGCTTGGCCCGGGTAAGACCTTCTGTGCGCATGCGCCTGGTGCAGTAGAGCCACTGCAAAGTGCCATTAAATACTTCCGTGAAGAGTTTGAAGCGGGTATGGCACCTCAGGTATTCAGCAACGCACACGCGATTAGCGGCATCCAGCCCAACCTGTTAAAGGCGCGCTGGTAAGCAAAGTTTAACGCCCGTGTTCGCACGGGCCTTACGGAAGCATGTTCACTATGGCTACAATTCATGTAGACGGTAAAGAATATGATGTTGATGGCGCAGACAACCTGTTACAGGCGTGTCTCTCCCTCGGCTTAGATATTCCTTATTTCTGCTGGCACCCGGCGCTCGGTAGCGTCGGTGCCTGCCGCCAGTGCGCGGTGAAGCAATTTCAGAATGCCGAAGATACCCGTGGTCGCCTGGTTATGTCCTGCATGACACCGGCGTCTGACGGTACCTTCATCTCTATTGATGACGGTGAAGCAAAAGAGTTCCGCGAAAGTGTGGTGGAGTGGTTAATGACCAACCATCCGCACGATTGTCCGGTCTGTGAAGAGGGCGGTAACTGTCACCTGCAGGATATGACAGTGATGACCGGCCACAGCTTCCGCCGCTATCGCTTCACTAAACGTACGCACCGTAATCAGGATCTCGGCCCGTTCATTTCGCATGAGATGAACCGCTGTATTGCCTGCTATCGCTGCGTGCGTTACTACAAAGATTACGCAGACGGAACTGACCTCGGTGTTTACGGTGCGCATGACAACGTCTACTTCGGCCGCCCTGAAGATGGTGTGCTGGAAAGTGAGTTCTCCGGCAACCTGGTTGAAATCTGCCCAACCGGCGTATTTACCGATAAAACCCACTCCGAGCGTTACAACCGTAAGTGGGATATGCAGTTTGCGCCCAGCATCTGCCAGCAGTGCAGCATCGGCTGTAACACCAGCCCGGGTGAGCGCTACGGTGAACTGCGCCGTATTGAAAACCGCTATAACGGCACGGTAAACCATTACTTCCTGTGCGATCGCGGCCGCTTCGGTTATGGCTACGTGAATCTGAAAGATCGTCCGCGTCAGCCTATGCAGCGTCGCGGCGATGACTGGATTTCACTGAATGCCGATCAGGCTATGCAGGGCGCGGCAGATGTACTGCGCCAGGCTAAGAAAGTGATTGGTATTGGTTCCCCACGTGCCAGCGTAGAGAGCAACTTTGCCCTGCGTGAGCTGGTGGGTGCTGACAACTTCTCTACCGGTATTCCGGCAGGGGAGCAGGGGCGTCTGGATCTGATGCTGAAAGTGCTGCGTGATGGCGGGATCCATACGCCGGCGCTGCGTGAAATTGAAAGCTATGATGCGGTGCTGGTGCTGGGCGAAGATTTGACCCAGACCGGCGCACGGGTGGCGCTGTCCGTGCGGCAGGCCGTCAAAGGGAAATCCCGTGAGATGGCAGCTGCGCAAAAAGTGGCAGACTGGCAGATCGCGGCGATCCTCAACATCGGGCAGAACGCTAAACATCCCCTGTTCGTGACTAACGTCGACCAGACGCGTCTGGATGACATCGCAGCATGGAGCTATCGCGCACCGGTAGAAGACCAGGCGCGCCTTGGTTTCGCTATCGCTCACGAACTGGATGCCAGCGCACCAGCCGTTGCTGACCTTGATAAATCACTGGCCGGAAAAATTGACGTTATTGTTCAGGCCTTAGCCGGAGCGAAAAAACCGCTGATTATCTCCGGGACCAACTCCGGTAGCGAAGCGATGATTCAGGCGGCCGCCAACGTGGCGAAAGCGCTGAAAGGGCGCGGTGCCGACGTGGGCATTACGCTGTTGGCCACGGCGGCGAACAGTGTCGGGCTGGGTATGATCGGCGGTAAATCCCTCGATTCCGTCTTGTCCGAGCTGGAAAGCGGTGCGGCTGATGCCGTGATCATTCTGGAAAATGACCTCTATCGCCATCTGCCAAAAGCGAAAGTAGATGCGGCCCTGGCCAATACGCCGAATGTCATCGTTCTGGATCATCAGCGTACGGCGACCACCGAGAAAGCCGGTCTGATCCTCTCCAGTGCCAGTTTTGCAGAAAGCGATGGCACGGTAGTGAATCAGGAAGGCCGCGCGCAGCGCTTCTTCCAGGTGTATGACCCGGCTTATTACGATGAAAAAGTGCAGATGCTGGAAAGCTGGCGCTGGCTGCACTCGCTGCAGAGCACCATCAACAGCCGCGAAGTGGACTGGAGCCAGCTCGATCATGTGATCGATGCCTGCGTCGTTGCATTGCCACAACTGGCCGGAATTAAAGATGCGGCCCCGGATGCCAGCTTCCGTATCCGCGGTCAGAAACTGGCGCGTTCACCGCACCGCTCCAGCGGGCGTACCGCGATGCGCGCCAATATCAGTGTGCATGAGCCGCGTCAGCCACAGGACAAAGACAGCATGTTTGCCTTCTCTATGGAAGGGAATAACCAGCCGGGTGCTGCCCGTTCGCAGATACCCTTTGCCTGGGCACCTGGCTGGAACTCACCGCAGGCATGGAACAAATTCCAGGTTGAAGTGGGTGGTAAACTGCGTAACGGCGACCCAGGTGTGCGTCTGATCGAAGCCGGTGTGGCTCAGCTGGGCTGGTTCGAAAATGTGCCTGCTGCCTTCGCTGGCAGCCATGATGGCTGGCGTGTAGCGCCATACTTCCACCTGTTCGGCAGCGATGAAATGACCCAGCGCGCACCGGTTATCCAACAGCGTATGCCAGAAGCCTATGTGATGGTGAACCCGGAAGATGCCGCGAAGCTGGGCGTGAATGCCGGTACAGCGGTTGAATTTACCTGTCAGGGTGAAACACTGCGCCTGCCGGTCCGCTTCTCCAGCACGTTGCAGGCGGGGCAGGTCGGTCTGCCGCTCGGTTTACCGGGTATTCCACCGTTCCTGGCGGGTAGCGACATCGACAATCTGCGGGAGGCAGTACAATGAGCTGGCTGACACCGGAAGTTATCGACGTGCTGATTGCCGTCGTTAAAGCACTGATCATCCTGTTTGTGGTGGTGGGCTGCGGCGCCTTTATGAGCTTTGGTGAGCGTCGCCTGCTCGGTCTGTTCCAGAACCGCTACGGACCTAACCGTGTCGGCTGGGGGGGCTCACTGCAGCTGGTGGCGGACATGATCAAAATGTTCTTTAAAGAGGACTGGATCCCGCCATTTACCGACCGCGTGATCTTCACCCTTGCGCCAATGATTGCCTTTACCTCGCTGCTGCTGGCGATGGCAATTGTGCCTGTGACGCCAACCTGGATGGGCGCAGACCTGAACATTGGTCTGTTGTTCTTCCTGATGATGGCAGGGCTGGCGGTCTATGCCGTGCTGTTTGCGGGCTGGTCGAGTAATAACAAATACTCACTGCTGGGGGCGATGCGTGCATCGGCTCAGACCCTGAGCTACGAAGTGTTCCTCGGCCTGTCGCTGATGGGTGTAGTGGCACAGGCAGGTTCGTTTAACATGGTCGACATCGTGAACAGCCAGCAGCATCTGTGGAACGTCATTCCGCAGTTCCTCGGCTTCCTCACTTTCTGTATCGCCGGTGTGGCAGTGTGTCACCGCCATCCATTTGACCAGCCAGAAGCGGAGCAGGAACTGGCCGACGGTTACCACATTGAATATGCCGGGATGAAATTCGGCCTGTTCTTCGTCGGTGAATACGTCGGTATTGTTACCGTTTCGTCACTGATCGTTACGCTGTTCTTCGGCGGCTGGAACGGTCCGTGGCTGCCACCGATTTTCTGGTTCGCGATTAAAACGGCATTCTTCATGATGATGTTTATTCTGATTCGTGCTGCGTTACCGCGTCCGCGCTATGACCAGGTGATGTCGTTCGGCTGGAAAGTCTGTCTGCCGTTGACGCTGTTGAATCTGCTGGCAACTGCCGCAGTCATTCTGTACACGGCGCAGTAAGGGGTTAAGAAGATGACATTAAAAGACCTTGTTGTTGGTTTCGGGACAACCGTACGCAGTATCTGGCTGATAGGGATGAACGCCTTCGCCAAACGCGAAACCATGATGTATCCGGAAGAGCCGGTTTATCTGCCACCCCGTTATCGTGGTCGTATTGTACTGACGCGTGACCCCGATGGTCAGGAGCGCTGTGTTGCCTGCAACCTGTGCGCCGTGGCCTGTCCGGTTGGCTGTATCTCGCTGCAGAAAGCAGAGATGGCCGACGGACGTTGGTATCCGGAGTTTTTCCGTATTAACTTCTCGCGCTGCATCTTCTGTGGCCTGTGTGAAGAGGCCTGCCCGACCACTGCGATTCAGCTTACCCCCGATTTCGAACTGGGTGAGTTCAAGCGTCAGGATCTGGTGTATGAAAAAGAGCACCTGCTGATTTCCGGCCCGGGTAAATACCCGGAATATAATTTTTACCGGATGGCGGGTATGGCGATCGATGGCAAAGACAAAGGCGACGCAGAAAACGAAGCCAAACCCATCGACGTCAAGGGCTTGTTACCTTAAGGAGCCAGGCATGGAATTTGCTTTTTACGTTTGTGGTCTGGTGTCTGTGCTGGCGACGTTACGTGTCATCACGCATACCAACCCGGTACATGCGCTGCTGTACCTGATTATTTCTCTGCTGGCGGTTGCCGGGGTGTTTTTCTCGCTCGGTGCTTACTTTGCCGGGGCGCTGGAAATTATCGTTTATGCCGGCGCCATTATGGTGCTGTTCGTTTTCGTGGTGATGATGCTGAATCTTGGCGGCCAGGAAGTCGAGCAAGAACGTCAGTGGCTGAAGCCCTCCATGTGGATGGGCCCGGCTGTACTCTCGCTGGTATTACTGGTGGTACTGGTTTACGCCATCAGCGGCATCAACGACCAGGGTATTGACGGTAAGATGATCGATGCGAAAGCCGTCGGTATCAGCCTGTTCGGTCCTTACGTTCTGGCCGTTGAGCTGGCATCAATGCTGCTTCTGGCAGGTCTGGTGGTGGCATTCCACATCGGCCGCGAACAGCGTCCAGGTGAGGTTCTGAGCAACCGCCCGTCTGATGCGGCGAAAAGTAACAAGGAGGAGCGGGTATGATCCCTCTGCAGCATGGACTTATTCTGGCGGCCATTCTGTTTGTCCTCGGACTGACAGGCGTGGTAATCCGCCGCAATCTGCTGTTTATGTTGATTGGTCTCGAAATCATGATTAACGCCGCAGCACTGGCGTTTGTGGTGGCGGGAAGCTACTGGGGACAGGCCGACGGTCAGGTAATGTATATCCTGGCAATCAGCCTGGCCGCGGCTGAGGCCAGCATTGGCCTGGCGCTGCTGTTGCAGCTCCATCGCCGCAGCCAGACCCTCAACATTGATAAAGTGAGCGAGATGCGCGGATGAACCTTCTCTATTTAACAATCCTGTTTCCGCTGATTGGCTTCCTGTTACTGGCCTTCTCCCGTGGCCGCTGGTCAGAAAACCTGTCCGCGACCGTGGGCATGGGGTCTGTCGGTCTTGCGGCGCTGGTCACGGCTTATGCGGGCTTCGACTTCTTTAATCACGGCCAGCAGGTGTTTAACCAGGCGCTGTGGACCTGGATGCAGGTCGGAAACTTTAAAATTGACGTGAACCTGACGCTGGATGGCCTCTCGCTGACCATGCTGTCGGTCGTGACCGGGGTTGGCTTCCTGATCCACATGTTTGCCTCCTGGTACATGCGTGGGGAAGAGGGCTACTCGCGGTTCTTCGCCTATACCAACCTGTTTATCGCCAGCATGGTCGTTCTGGTGCTGGCCGATAACCTGATGCTGATGTATCTCGGCTGGGAAGGCGTCGGCCTCTGCTCTTACCTGCTGATTGGCTTCTACTACACCAACCCGAAAAACGGCGCGGCGGCGATGAAAGCCTTTATCATCACCCGCGTGGGGGATGTGTTCCTGGCATTTGCGTTGTTTATTCTTTACAACGAGCTGGGCACGCTGAACTTCCGCGAAATGATGGCGCTGGCACCGGCGCACTTTGCGGCGGACAACCATATGCTGCAGTGGGCAACTCTGATGCTGTTAGGTGGTGCGGTCGGTAAATCGGCACAGCTGCCCCTGCAGACCTGGCTGGCTGATGCGATGGCCGGTCCGACGCCTGTTTCCGCATTGATCCATGCCGCGACGATGGTGACCGCCGGGGTTTACCTGATTGCCCGTACTCACGGCCTGTTCCTGATGACGCCTGAAGTGCTGCATCTGGTTGGGATTATTGGTGCGGTAACGCTGGTGCTGGCCGGTTTTGCCGCGCTGGTGCAGACCGATATCAAGCGCGTGCTGGCTTACTCTACGATGAGTCAGATTGGCTACATGTTCCTGGCGCTGGGTGTTCAGGCCTGGGATGCAGCGATTTTCCATCTGATGACCCATGCGTTCTTTAAAGCGCTGCTGTTCCTCTCTTCCGGTTCGGTGATCCTTGCCTGCCACCACGAGCAGAACATCTTCAAGATGGGCGGCCTGCGTAAAAGTATTCCCCTGGTGTATGTCTGCTTCCTGGTGGGCGGGGCCGCACTGTCTGCGCTGCCGCTGATCACCGCAGGCTTCTTCAGTAAGGATGAGATTCTGGCGGGTGCGCTGGCTAACGGTCATCTTAATCTGATGATTGCGGGTCTGGCCGGGGCGTTTATGACCTCGCTCTACACCTTCCGCATGATCTTTATTGCTTTCCACGGGGAAGAAAAAATTCACGCACATGCGGGCAAAGGTATCACTCACCATCTGCCGCTGGTTGTGTTGTTAATTCTCTCTACCTTTATTGGCGCGATGATCGTTCCGCCGCTGAGAGGCGTTCTGCCAGAAACCAGCGAGCTGGCACACAGCAGCGTCCTGACGCTGGAGATTGCTTCCGGTGTTGTGGCCATTGTGGGCATCCTGCTGGCGGCCGCACTGTGGCTGGGTAAACGCACGCTGGTGACCGCGATAGCGAACAGTGCCGTGGGGCGTTTCTTTACCACCTGGTGGTTTGCCGCCTGGGGCTTCGACTGGCTGTATGACAAAGTCTTTGTTAAGCCTTACCTCGGTGTGGCCTGGCTGCTGTCGCGGGATCCGCTGAACGCTCTGATGAATATTCCGGCTTTACTGGCGCGCGGCGCGAATAAAGGTCTGGTCGTCAGTGAAAACGGCTACCTGCGCTGGTATCTCGCTTCCATGAGCATCGGTGCCGTTCTGGTACTGGCGCTGCTGCTGGTGATCTAAAGGTTAGTGAGTGGGGTGGGGCAGAGCCACACCCTATAAAGAATAAAAATCGCAATAAAGGGAAAACCGCCATGTTATTACCTTGGCTAATATTCATCCCGTTTGTCGGTGGATTACTGTGCTGGCAGCTGGAGCGCTTCGGGCCTAAGCTGCCACGCTGGATTGCACTGATCGCAATGGGGCTGACCTTTGTACTCTCGCTGCAACTGTGGCTGCAGGGAGATTACTCACTGACTCAGGCTGCGGGTATTCCGCAGTGGCAAGCTGAGTTCTCCGTGCCGTGGATCCCACGTTTCGGCATTGAGTTCCATCTTGCGCTGGATGGACTTTCGCTGTTGATGGTCGTGCTGACCGGCCTGCTGGGCCTGATGGCTATCCTCTGTTCGTGGAACGAAATCGAGAAGTGGCAGGGCTTCTTCCACCTTAACCTGCTGTGGATCCTCGGTGGCGTTATCGGTGTGTTCCTGGCAATGGACATGTTCCTGTTCTTCTTCTTCTGGGAGATGATGCTGGTACCGATGTACTTCCTGATCGCGCTCTGGGGCCATAAAGCCTCCGACGGGAAGACGCGTATTTCAGCGGCGACCAAATTCTTCATCTATACCCAGGCGAGTGGTCTGGTGATGCTGATTGCCATTCTGGCGCTGGTGTTTGTGCATTACAACGCGACGGGAATATGGACGTTTAGCTACGAAGAGCTGCTGAAAACGCCGATGACGCACGGCGTAGAATACCTGCTGATGCTGGGCTTCTTTATCGCTTTCGCCGTGAAAATGCCGGTCGTTCCGCTACACGGCTGGTTGCCGGACGCTCACAGTCAGGCACCGACGGCGGGTTCCGTTGATCTGGCAGGTATCCTGCTGAAAACGGCGGCTTATGGTCTGCTGCGTTTTGCTCTGCCGCTGTTCCCGAATGCGTCTGCCGAATTTGCACCGATTGCCATGTGGTTGGGGATTATCGGTATCTTCTACGGCGCGTGGATGGCGTTCTCGCAGTACGATATTAAGCGTCTGATTGCTTACACCTCGATTTCCCATATGGGCTTCGTGCTGATTGCTATCTACACCGGCAGCCAGCTGGCGTTCCAGGGCGCGGTGATTCAGATGATTGCTCACGGCCTGTCGGCATCTGCACTGTTTATTCTCTGCGGTCAGCTGTATGAGCGCCTGCACACCCGCGACATGCGTCAGATGGGTGGCCTGTGGTCGCGCATCAAATGGCTGCCGGGTCTGTCGCTGTTCTTTGCTGTGGCTAACCTGGGGATGCCGGGTACCGGTAACTTTGTCGGTGAATTTATGATCCTGACGGGCAGCTTCCAGACGGTACCGGTGATTATTGTTATCGCTACCTTTGGCCTGGTGTTCGCCTCGGTATACTCGCTGATTATGATGCAACGCGCTTACTACGGTGCGCCTAAGTCAGAAACACCGCTGCGCGGCATGTCTGCGCGTGAGTTCCTGATGATTATGGTGCTGGTGGTACTGCTGGTGTTGCTGGGTGTTTATCCGCAGCCGATTCTGGATACCTCGCACGCTGCGATGAGCAACATTCAGCAGTGGTTTACTGCTTCAATTTCAACTACAAGGCCGTAATTCGCCATGACAATAACTCCTCAACAATTGATCGCGCTTCTGCCGCTGCTGATCGTCGGATTGACGGTGGTAGTTGTGATGCTGTCCATTGCGTGGCGACGCAACCACTTCGTGAATGCGACGCTGGCCGTGGTCGGTCTGAACCTGGCGCTGTTTTCTCTGTACTTTGTCGGCCAGGCAGGGCCAATGGACGTTACCCCGCTGATGCGGGTGGACGGTTATTCAATGCTGTATACCGGGCTGGTGATCCTGGCCAGCCTGGCCACCTGTACCTTCGCCTACCCGTGGCTGGCAACCTATCCGGATAATCGCGAAGAGTTCTATCTGCTGGTGCTGATTGCTGCCCTGGGTGGTGTGGTTCTGGCCAGTGCGAACCATCTTGCTTCGCTGTTTATTGGCATCGAGCTGATCTCACTGCCGCTGTTTGGCCTGGTGGGGTACGCTTTCCAGCAAAAACGCTCGCTGGAAGCCGCCATTAAATACACCATTCTGTCGGCGGCCGCCTCGTCGTTCCTGCTGTTCGGTATGGCGCTGGTCTATGCCGATTCGGGTAGCCTGAGCTTTGCCTCACTGGGCAAAAGTCTGAACGACGGTGTTATCAATGAACCGCTGTTGCTGGCCGGTCTGGGTATGATGATCGTCGGCTTTGGCTTTAAACTGTCGCTGGTGCCATTCCACCTGTGGACGCCGGATGTTTACCAGGGCGCGCCAGCTCCGGTATCGACCTTCCTGGCGACTGCCAGCAAGATCGCCATTTTTGGCGTGCTGATGCGTCTGTTTATGTATGCGCCAATGGCCGACAACGAGGGGGTGCGCATCGTTCTCAGTCTGATTGCGGTCGCCTCGATGTTGTTCGGTAACCTGATGGCCATCTCGCAGAGTAACATTAAGCGTCTGCTGGGTTACTCCTCGATCGCTCACCTGGGCTACCTGCTGGTGGCACTGATCGCCGTGCAGACTCATCAGCTGTCAATGGAAACGGTGGGCGTTTACCTGGCCGGTTATCTGTTCAGCAGCCTGGGTGCTTTCGGTGTGGTCAGCCTGATGTCCAGCCCGTACCGTGGCCCGGATGCGGATTCCATGTACTCTTACCGTGGTCTGTTCTGGCACCGTCCGATCCTCGCGTCAGTCATGACCGTGATGATGCTGTCGCTGGCGGGTATCCCGATGACGCTGGGCTTTATCGGTAAGTTCTATGTGATTGCCGTGGGCGTCAGTGCGCAGCTGTGGTGGCTGACCGGTGCGGTGGTACTGGGCAGTGCCATTGGTCTGTACTACTACCTGCGTATGACCGTCAGCCTGTATCTGTCTCCGCCTGAGTTATCTCAGCGTGACGCGCCGGCCAACTGGGCATTTACCGCCGGTGGAGTGGTAGTGCTGATCTCTGCGATTCTGGTGTTGATACTGGGTATCTTCCCGCAGCCGCTGATTTCGCTGGTGAAACTGGCGCAACCACTGATGTAATCTGATGCATTACAGGTAATAATCGGGCCCACAGTGGCCCGATTTTTTTTGCTTCAGCGGAGGAGCTAAGTTAATGGATATTATCTGGCAGGACCTGCACCACAGCGAACTCACAGCCTCTCAGCTCTACCGGCTGCTGGCATTGCGTAACGCGGTATTTATCGTTGAGCAGCAGTGCCCTTATCTCGATATTGATGGTGCGGATTTGATGGGTGAAAATCGCCATCTGCTGGGGATGCTGAAGGATAAACTGGTGGCGTATCTGCGCATTCTGGGCCCGGACTGCGTCGGTAAGCCGGTGAAGATTGGTCGGGTGATTGTATCCGGCGATATACGCGGACTGAATCTGGGCAGCCGGCTGATGGCGCAGGCGATAAATAGCTGCGAACAGCACTGGCCCGGGCAGCCAATTTTTCTTTCAGCACAGGCGCATTTGCAGGGGTTTTATGGTCGTCAGGGATTTGTGGCGGTCAGTGAAGTGTATCTGGAAGACGGTATTCCGCATATTGATATGCAGCGTACGCAGGGCATGTAATCCTGCGTACGCCACAGGAGGGCGACTTTTCGGTCGCCCCACATCATTTGCTTTACGCGCTCTTAACCGGCGGTCATGACCCGGTCATCCACGTATTTACGCTTATCCGGCGGCGGTGGGACATACTGATACAGCCAGGTTTCACTCAGCGTCTCATCTTTGGTCCGCAGGAACAGACGCATATTCACCGGATCGGTGGCGTCGCTGTCAGGGTACCAGTCGAAGAGAATACGATAACCGTTGATCGGTTCAACGTAGAGGATTTCAACCTGCTTCAGCGTGCCGGAAGAGATGTTAATCACCGGCTCAATACCTTTCGGCGCAGCGGCTTTCAGATCCCCCCCTACAAAATCGACGGCAAAACGGCGAGCCCAGACGTTCGGGTAGTGTTCACCCGGTGCCCAGCCTTCCGGGAAGCCGCCCATACCGGTGCGGGTGGCATTCACGCGTGCCAGCCCGCTGCGTACCGGCGGCAGACCGCTCCAGTAAAGCTTGTAGGAGAAGCTGTGCTCGCTCCCGGCTTTAATGGCGTCGGCTGGCTGCCAGAAGCAGACGATATTATCCAGTGTCTCCCCGGTGGTCGGGATCTCCATCAGGTTAATCGCCCCTTTGCCCCATTTGCCGACCGGCTCCACCCACAGGCTTGGGCGCTTGTTATACCAGCCAATTACATCCTGGTAGCTGTCAAAGTCATGGTTCAGCTGCAACATACCAAAACCGCGCGGATTTTCATCCTGATAGGCATTGAACGTCAGACGCTGGGGGTTGTTCAACGGGCGACAGATCCACTCACCTGAACCGGTCCACATCGCCAGGCGATCGGAGTCGTGGATCTGCGGGTGGATAGTGTCGCACATGCGGCGTTCGTTATTGCCGCAGCTGAACATGGTGGTCATCGGGGAGATACCCAGCTGCTGGATATCCTTGCGCGCGTAAATGTGGTTTTCCACTTCCATCACCACGCGTTTGTCTTCACAGTGAATGGTAAATTTAAACGCGCCGGTGCAGCTTGGCCCATCCAGCAGGGTATAGAC
This sequence comes from Erwinia persicina, assembly GCF_019844095.1. NCBI lineage: Bacteria > Pseudomonadati > Pseudomonadota > Gammaproteobacteria > Enterobacterales > Erwiniaceae > Erwinia > Erwinia persicina. The sequence goes on from NZ_CP082141.1 coordinate 1,497,401, forward strand.
CACAAAGGTGGTGTCATCGGCTTTTGGCGTTTCAAACCAGAAGGCGGTGAAGTCCGGGAACTCTTCCTTACCGTTGCTGAAGGTGTCGATCGCCACGCCGCGGGCGGACAGGCCGTACTGGAAGGTCTCATCTACCGCGCGGAAGTAGCTGGCCCCGAGGAAGGAAACGATATCCCGTTTTGCCAGCTCTGGTTTTTTAAACGCGCGAAAACCGGCGAAGCCGAGATCGGTTTTACCTTCCAGCTGTTTGGTGTCAACGTGTGCATCGTTGTAATTGAACAGCTCAGGGCGGAAGTGGATTTCACGGGCCTCACGACTCGCACCATCAACCGAGAACATGCGGATACGGCGTTTAAAGCCCATCCCCACGTGGAAGAACTGAACATCAAGCTGGCGATTATCGATGCCGTTCCACAGCGAGTGGTTAGCATCATACTGGATTTCGTTATAGGCCTGCGGAGTCAGCGTTGCCAGCGTTTCGGGCAACGGTGCCGGAGCGCCACCATAGGCCTGTTTTGCCATATCGGCGGCCATTTTTTTAAGCACATCAAAATCAAATCGCTTGGCGGAACCATCGGCAATCCCGTCTTCAGCCCAGGCAGCCTGGGAGAACAACGTGGATAAACCCGACATCCCACTGAGGGTTGCGAATGCCATTGACGCTTTCATAAACATTCTTCGATTCATGCCGGAAATAATTTCCTCAGGTGAACGGAGTTTGTAGTGACTGTCGTGCGTTTGCACGCATTCGCTCGGCCGGATTGTGTCCGGCTACAGGGAGTTACGACAGCCTGCCAGGGTAATGATTCAGTTCACGCAAAATTTATCAGATAAATCTAAATACCGCAGTGCTTTCGCATGTGAATTAACGTAAATATCGGAATTTACAGCACTGTCCGCACACCGCCCGCAACAGGCCGTTCGCTATTCTCAGTTAATTCCTGGTAGTTTTCGTCAAACAAAGCGGTGGAAACTGTCTATAGTTATCTGACGACGTTTACTCGCCCAAGGAGAATGGAAATGACTACTACGACTGAACCACATGAAACTCGCCTCGATGATGATCTGGCGCTGCTCACTGAAACACTGGAAGAAGTGCTGAAGTCGTCGGGCGATCCGGCCGATCAGAAATACGTAGAGCTGAAAGCCAAAGCAGAAAAATCGCTGCATCAGGTGAAATCCCGCATCAGTAACGCGTCGGATACCTACTACGTTCGTGCCCGTCAGGCAGTGACGCGCGCAGACGACTATGTCCATGATAAACCGTGGCAGGGTATTGGCGTCGGTGCGACCGTCGGCCTGGTGATCGGCCTGCTGCTGGCACGTCGCTAACAGATACGTTTGCTAACAGACGCCTCCTGGCGTCTGTTTCATTGACCTCTCCGCTGTTCCCCCTTGTCCGGATCAATATTTCCTGTTTTCTCTGCCGCTACGATAGACCTCCCTTTGTTTTATCGCTGAGGTCAGCATGCAACTTGCCCGGGCTATAGACCAGCTTATTCACCAGCTCCTGCAGGTCAGGGTCTCTGCACCCGGTCAGCAGCAGCTTTGCGTCCCGTTGTCACCTGATACTGATGCCCTGAACTGGCTGGATGCCCAGACCTGCTGGCCACAGTTTTACTGGCAGGATCGTAGCGGTGAGGCATTTATGGCCGCCTGCGGGGCGCTGGAGGAGTTTGACTCCACCCTGTCTGCGACGCGGCGCCTTGCGTCACTCCCGGCGGGCTGGCGACTGCCGGGAGCAAACCGTTTTGACGGTAGCAGCTTCTTCTTCCTGCCCGCGCTGCTCTGGCAGCAGGATGCTACCGGCCAGCGGTTAATGCTCAATCTGGTCAGTGACGGTTCCCTGCAGCAGGAAGCCCAGCGGATGGCATGCTGGCTCAGGGCCCTGCGTCCGGCCAGCCCTGCGCTGCCGTTACCTCATGCCGTAGCAGTACATCAGTGGCCGGATAAACCCGGCTGGCTGCGGCGGGTCAGCCTGGCCCTGGCGGCGATTACGGCAGGAGAGCTGGATAAAGTCGTGCTGGCGCGTGCCAGCGATGTCACCCTGTCCGGCCCGCTGTCAGCGGCTGCGCTGCTGGCCGCCAGCCGGCGAATTAATCCCCGCTGCTACCACTTTATGCTGGCGACCGGCGCAGGGCAGGCGCTGATCGGGTCGAGCCCTGAGCGGTTGTATGCGCGGCAGGGGAGTCAGCTGGAGAGTGAAGCGCTGGCCGGAACCGCCAGGCTGGAACAGGCGGGGCTGCTGGAGGACAGAAAAAATCAGTGGGAAAACGGCCTGGTGGTCGACGATATTCGCCAGCGCCTGGAGGGCGCTGTCACCGGGCTGGAGGTGATGCCGGCAGAGCTGCTTCCCCTCCGGCACCTGCAGCATTTGCGGCGACGTATCCGCGCCCGGCTGTTGCAGCCTGATGATGCCGACTGTGTGGCGCGTCTGCAGCCGACGGCAGCGGTGGCAGGACTGCCGCGCGCGGAGGCACTGGCCTTTATCCGCCAGCATGAACCTTTCGCACGCGGCTGGTACAGCGGATCGATCGGCTATCTGTCGCAATCACAGAGCGAGTTCTCCGTCGTTCTGCGCTGTGCCCTGGTGGCGGAAAGTCGGGTGCGTCTCTATGCCGGGGCGGGGATCGTCAGCGGCTCCGATCCGGAGCAGGAATGGCACGAGGTCGAGAGTAAAGCCGCGACCCTCGGCGCGTTACTGGCGGTGGGAAAGCGGGGGTAAAGCTGGCCCAAATCAAAAAGACGACGAAAGCGGCTGATTATAATAGCGCGAGGATTTTTGATCGGGAGTGGCTATGCAGCAAGACCTGTCGCACGCAACGTTCAATCGCCGCTGGGCTAACGTACTGCTGGAAACGCTGACGCGCCACGGCGTGCGTCACATCTGCATTGCCCCGGGCTCCCGATCGGCTCCGCTGGCGCTGGCAGCCGCGGCCTGTGAAAACGTGTTATGTCATACGCATTTTGACGAACGGGGCCTGGGTTTTCTGGCCCTGGGGCTGGCAAAAGCCACCGGACAGCCTGTCGCGATGATCGTCACCTCCGGGACGGCCGTGGCGAATCTGCATCCGGCGCTGGTAGAGGCGCAGCTCACCGGTGAAAAGCTGGTGGCCATCAGTGCCGATCGCCCCCCTGAACTGATCCACTGCGGTGCGAATCAGGCGATTGACCAGATCGGCATCTTTGCACCTCACGTTAGCGCATCCCTCAATCTTCCCCGTCCCACGCCTTCCGTTCCGGCGCGCTGGCTGGTATCAGCGGTGGACACCCTGCTGGCACAGCAGCAACACGGCGGCGTGCATATTAACTGCCCGTTTGCAGAACCCCTGTATGGCCCCGACAGCGACGACTTCCACGCGTGGCAGGATGAACTCGGGAGCTGGTGGCACAGCCGGGAGCCCTGGCTACATTACCCGCAACAGCATGCCACTCCCGTCGAAAATGACTGGCCACAGTGGCGGAATAAACGCGGGGTAGTGATTGCCGGACGCATCAGCGCACAGGAGGGCAGTCTGCTGGCCGTGTGGGCCAGTGAGCTGGGCTGGCCACTGCTGGGTGACGTGGTGTCGCAGACCGGGCAGCCTCTGCCCTGTGCCGCCCTGTGGCTGGCGCATCCGGCGGCACGGCAGGCGCTGGCGGGGGCGGAAATCGTGGTGCAGTTTGGCGGCAGTCTGACCGGCAAAAATCTGCTGGATTACCAGAACAGCTGCCGCCCGGATACCTACTGGCTGGTCGATCCCCTGCCAGGTCAGCGCCACCCTGGCAGCGTGCGTGGCCGGCGAATCCAGGCAGAGATGACTGACTGGCTGCAACGCCATCCTGCCGCCGCGCATCGTCCCTGGTGCCCGGAACTGGCCCGGCTGGCCGGACGTACCGTGCAGTACCTGGCACAGCATCTGCAGTCGTTTGGCGAGGCGCAACTGGCCCACCGTCTGAGCGGGCTGCTGCCCGAAAACGGGGCGCTGTTCATCGGCAACAGCCTTTCGGTTCGTCTGGTCGATGCTTTTGCGCAGCTTCCTGCGGGTTATCCGCTCTACTGTAATCGCGGTGCCAGCGGCATTGACGGTCTGCTGGCGACGGCCGCGGGTGTCCAGCGGGGCACGGCACGGCCGCTGCTGATCCTGCTGGGCGATCTGTCCGCGCTGTACGATCTCAACAGTCTGGCGCTGCTGCAACAGGCTTCTGCCCCGGTCGTGGTGATCGTCATCAATAATCAGGGCGGTCAGATCTTTTCCATGCTGCCCACGCCTTCCGCTGAACGGGAACGCTTCTTCACCTTACCCCCCAGGGTCGACTTCTGCCACGCAGCGGCGCTGTTTGGCTTGCAGTTTGCCCGCCCCACCCGTTGGGAGGCGCTCCGGCAGTCGGTCGCGCAGGGCTTTCAGGGCGGCGTGACGCTGATCGAAGTTGTGACCCACGGGGACGAAGGTGCCCAAACCCTGGCGCGCTGTGCCAGTGAGGTAATCCATTTATGATGCTTCATGCACACTGGCAGGGGCACCACCAGAGTACGCGTCCGGTGCTGGTCTGGCTGCACGGCTTTCTCGGCAGCGCGGCGGACTGGCAGCCGGTACAGCGCTATTTCAGCCACTGGCCGCTGCTGAGTGTTGACCTGCCCGGCCACGGTGGATCCCAGGCGCAGACCGTCACGGATTTCGACGATCTGTCACAGCGGCTTAACGCCACGCTGCACTTCCATCAGGTCGATCGCTACTGGCTTATAGGCTACTCGCTGGGCGGCCGGCTGGCGTTGTATCACGCCTGTCGTCATGCCGGAAGCGGCCTGGCGGGGCTGCTGGTGGAGGCGGGGCATTTTGGCCTCAGTAACCCCGTCGAACGCCGCCACCGCCGCGATCACGATCTTAGTTGGGCAGCGCGGTTCCGCCAGCAGCCGCTCGGCCAGGTACTGGATTTGTGGTATCAGCAGCCGGTTTTTGCCGAACTGACGGCTGTCGAGCGACAGCGTCTGGTGGCCCGGCGGCTGAATAATCGTGGCGAAGACCTGGCGGCGATGCTCCAGGCTACCTCACTGTCGGCGCAGCCGGATCTGTTGCCCGAACTGCGGGAGAAAAATTTTCCGTTTCGCTATCTGTGCGGTGAGTGGGATCAGAAATTTTTACAGCTGGCCCGACAGGCGGCGCTTCCCCCAGCGGTCATTCCTGCTGCGGGTCATAACACACACCTGGCGAACCCCCTGGCGTTTGCCCATCAGCTTGCCCGTGTGCTCAACCATAATTAAGGAGCCCTGATGTTGTATCCCGATGAAAAACAGCTTTATGCCCCGGTGCAGTGGCAGGATTGCGGTGCTGACTACGGCGATATTCGCTATCACAAAACTGCCGATGGTATTGCGAAAATCACCCTCAACCGCCCGCAGGTGCGCAATGCTTTTCGCCCGCAGACCATCGTGGAAATCCAGCAGGCACTGGATAACGCCCGGCGGGATCCGGCAGTGGGGGTCATCGTGCTGACCGGAGAAGGCGATCTGGCCTTTTGCTCCGGCGGGGATCAGAAAGTGCGTGGCGATTACGGCGGCTATCAGGATGACGCTGGTGTTCATCATCTGAATGTCCTCGATCTGCAGCGGCAGATCCGCACCTGCCCGAAGCCAGTGGTGGCGATGGTGGCGGGTTACGCCGTGGGCGGCGGGCACGTACTGCACATGATGTGTGACCTGACAATTGCTGCTGATAACGCGCAGTTTGGTCAGACGGGGCCGAAAGTCGGCTCGTTTGACGGCGGCTGGGGGGCGGCCTATATGGCGCGCATCGTCGGTCAGAAAAAGGCGCGCGAGATATGGTTCCTCTGCCGGATGTACGATGCCCGGCAGGCGCTGGATATGGGGCTGGTGAATACGGTGGTTCCGCTGGCTGAACTGGAAAAAGAGACGGTACGCTGGTGCCGCGAGATGCTGCAAAACAGCCCGATGGCGCTGCGCTGTCTGAAGGCGGCCCTCAATGCCGACTGCGACGGGCAGGCCGGGCTGCAGGAGCTGGCCGGTAATGCCACCATGCTGTTCTATATGACCGAAGAGGGGCAGGAAGGGCGCAATGCCTTTAACCAGAAACGGCAGCCTGACTTCAGTCCGTTCCGGCGTAATCCCTGATGCGTCGCGCCGCGCTGTACGAATATCAAATCGCGCTGGAGGCCGGGGTGGTACTGCGCCATCAGCGGTTAAAAGTGCGACAGGGGATGCTGGTGAGGCTGTGGGACGGGCAGGCGGAGGGCTGGGGCGAGATTGCGCCACTGCCGGAGTTCAGTCATGAAACGCCGGAACAGGCACGGGAGCAGGCCACCGGCTGGCTGTCACAGTGGTGTGATGGCGTGGTGCCCGCGGAAAGTCATCTCCCTTCTGTCGCGTTTGGCATCAGCTGTGCGCTGGCCGGGTTGGGCAATACGCTGCCCGTAGAGGGAGAGTACCGTCTGGCGCAGCTGTGCAGCGGTGACCCCGATGCGCTGTTTCAGCGTCTGTGTCAGCAGCCGCAGCCGCTGGCGAAAATGAAGGTGGGCTTGTACGAGGCGGTACGTGACGGGATGCAGGCCAGCCTGCTGCTTGAAGCACTGCCGCAACTGACCCTGCGGCTGGATGCTAACCGCAGCTGGACGCTGGAAAAAGCGCTGAGTTTCGCCCGCCATGTCCCACCCGCGCTGCGTTCACGCATCGCGTTCATCGAGGAGCCGTGCAGGGATCGGCAGCAAAGCCTGGCCTTCGCCGCCGCGACCGGCATTAATATTGCCTGGGACGAAACCCTGCGTGAGGAGCCAGACGCCCTGAGCGCAGCGCCCGGCGTAGTCGCGGTAGTGATCAAACCCATGCTGACCGGCAGCATTGAGAGGGTGCAGCACCAGGTGAGACAGGCGCAGGCGCATGGGCTGACCCCGGTGATCAGCAGTGCGCTGGAGTCCAGCTTTGGACTGACTCTGCTGGCGAGGCTGGCACACTGGCTGACGCCGGGAGTGCTGCCGGGGCTGGACACGCTGCAGCTGATGCAGCAGCAGGTGCTCAGGGCGTGGCCGGGCAGTGCGCTCCCCGTTCAGGGCAGCGAAGCGTTGTCATGTCTCTGGCAGCGATAACCGACTGGCCGTGGCGCGGCTGGCAGCTCCGTTGCCCGGATGCACTGGCCATTGATACCGGCCAGCAGCGTCTGAGCTGGCAGCAGCTGGGGCAGGCCATCAGCGAACAGGCCGCCGGTTTTCGCCAGCAGGGGGTCAATGCGGGAGACCTGGTAACCCTGCGCAGCGGTAACAGTCTTGATGCCCTGCTGGCCTGGCTCGGGCTGCTGACCTCCGGCGCGCGGGTGCTGGGGCTCAACCCCGGGTTGCCTGGCGACCAGCTGGATGCGCTGCTGCCGGGGCTGTCAGCCGATTTTATGCTGAACCTGGCGGAGACTGTGGCAGTGCCGCTTCCGGCGCTGGCGCTGACCCGGGGGAGGGGGGAGAGCAGCCTCCCGTGGCAGCCGGAGCGGATCGCCACGCTGACGCTGACATCCGGCTCCACCGGGCTTCCCAAAGCCGCCGCACACACTTTTGCTGCTCATCTTTACAGCGCGGCAGCGGTAGCCACACTGATGGACGCTCAGAGGCATGACCGCTGGCTGCTGTCCCTGCCACTGTATCACGTCTCCGGTCAGGGGATCCTCTGGCGCTGGCTACGGGTGGGGGCGACCCTGGTGATCCCTGATGCCCAGGGTTTTCATGCCGCCCTGGCACGGAGTACGCTGGCCTCCCTGGTTCCAACCCAACTCTGGCGTCTGCTGCAACAACCTGCACTGCCCGGCAGCCTGCGTGCGGTGCTGCTCGGTGGCGCACAGATCCCGGGGGCGCTGACCCGTAAGGCTGAAGAGGCCGGGCTGCGCTGCTACTGCGGCTATGGTATGACTGAAACTGCCTCGACCGTTTGCGCCCGGCGGGCAGATCACCGTTCCGGCGTCGGGGCGCCTTTACCCGGCTATCAGGTTCGTCTGGTGGAGGGCGAAGTGTGGGTTCGTTCGCCGGCGCTGGCATCGGGGTACTGGTCGGCGGGTGCGCTACGGCCGCTGGCTGACGCTGACGGCTGGTTACACACCGGCGACCGTGGCCGCTGGCTGCAGGGTGAGCTGGTGATTGACGGGCGACGCGATAATCTCTTTTTCTCCGGTGGCGAAGGCGTGCAGCCCGAACAGATCGAAAAAATCGTGCAGGCACATCCAGCGGTCACGCAGGTGTTTATCGTGCCGCAGGCGAGTGCCGAGTACGGTCAGCGGCCGGTGGCGCTGGTCGAAGGCGGGATCGCTCTGGACCACCTTGCAGCCTGGGCTGCCCCGCGGCTCGCCGGCTATCAGCGCCCGGTGGCATGGTATCCGCTGCCGGCGGCAGAGGGGGGATCCCTTAAACGTTCCCGCCAGCAGCTGAAGGCGTGGGTCGCGCAGCAGCAGAAATAACCGGGTGTTGTCGAAAAGGACATTGTGTTTCCCCGAAGGGCTTCCTACAGTGTCATGACATAAGTACACCGGAGAACAACATGATAAGAGTGGAAATGCTCGCGACGGGCGACGAAGTCCTGCACGGACAGATCGTCGACACCAATGCGGCCTGGCTGGCTGGCGTACTGTTTGAACACGGCTTGCCGATGACCAGCCGTCAGACGGTGGGTGACAGCCTGCAGGAGCTGGTCACCGTACTGACTGAACGCAGCAAGGTGGCCGATGTGCTGATCGTCAACGGCGGGCTGGGCCCGACCAGTGATGACTTAAGCGCGCTGGCAGCGGCCACTGCCGCCGGGGTCGGGCTGGAGCTCCACCCTGAGTGGCTGGTGAAAATGGAAGCCTTCTTTGCCAGCCGCGGTAAGGCAATGGCCCCCAGCAACCGCAAGCAGGCGGAGATCCCACAGGGTGCTGAGATGATCGATAATCCGGTGGGGACGGCCTGCGGTTTTGCCATGCAGCTCAACCGTTGCTGGATTTTCTTCACGCCCGGCGTGCCCTCCGAATACAAAGTGATGGTGATGGATCAAATCCTGCCGCGCCTCAAGGCGCGCTTCCAACTGCCGGAGCCGCCGTTATGCCTGCGCATGACGACCTTTGGCCGCGGGGAAAGCGATCTGGCGTCCGATATTGAACCCCTGACGCTGCCGGAAGGTGTGGTGATGGGCTATCGTGCCTCCATGCCGATCATTGAACTGAAGCTGAACGGTCCGGCGTCAAAAAGAGCAGAGATGGAGCTGTTCTGGCAGCAGGTACGTGAAATTGCCGGGGACAGCGTGATCTTCGAAGGGTTTGAAACTCTGCCTGAACAACTGGCGCGTCGCCTGAAGGAACACAAACTGTCGCTGAGCATCAGCGAACAGTTCAGCGCCGGGCTGTTGCAGTGGCAGCTGATCTCTGCGGGGGCCTCGCTGGCCGCGGGTAACGTGTTACCTAATCAGAGTGAGTCGCTGGGGGTGCTGGCGGCGCGCAGTCAGCAGCTGGCCAGGCAGAATCACGCCAGGCTGGCGCTGGTGGTGGGCGGGCTGGAGGACGACCGTCTGGGCTTCGCGCTGCATACCCCGGACGGTACCTTTGCCCAAAAGGTGAAATTTAACGTCAGCCGTCACGGCCTGAAAGCCCGGCAGGATATGGTCGCCATGCTGGCAATGAATATGCTGCGCCGCTGGCTGAACGGGCAGAAAGTCACCACCGGCCATGGCTGGATTGACGTCGTGGAAACGTTATAAGCATTAAAAAGGGCTGCCCCTAAAGAAGGTCAGCCCTGGGGGATGTGTTGCCGTGCGTGGAGGGGGCCTTTTTTTCCGGTCGTGCCGGTGGCGGGCACCGCCGTCTACAACTCGATCTCTATATCCCCGTCGGCCTTGCAGCAGCAGGGCAGAATTTCACCCTGATTGACAAAGGCCAGCGGCGTCGCGCTGTAACTGACTTCTCCCTTCAGCAAACGGGTACGGCATGAGCCGCAGTAGCCTTCACGGCACTGATACTCCACACATACCCGGTGCGACTCCAGCGCGGCCAGCAGGGAAGGGTGCTCATCATCACACTCAAGCTGCATACCGGAGGTACGCAGTGTAATGCTCGCCATCTTACAGCTCGAAGTCGCTGAGGTCGTCGGCATTCACTTCAGAGTCAATCTGACCGACCAGATAAGAGCTGACTTCCACTTCCTGCGGTGCCACCTGAACGTTATCGGACACCAGCCAGGAGTTGATCCACGGAATTGGGTTTGAGCGGGTTTTAAACGGCAGATCCAGGCCGACGGCGTTCATGCGGATGTTGGTGATGTACTCAATGTACTGCCAGAGAATGTCTTTGTTCAGGCCGATCATCGAACCGCCGCTGAACAGATATTCCGCCCACTCTTTCTCCTGCTCGGCTGCCAGCACAAACAGGTCGTAGCACTCCTGGCGACACTCTTTAGCAATCTCCGCCATTTCCGGGTCGTCTTCGCCGCTGCGCAGCAGGTTCAGCATATGCTGCGTGCCGGTCAGGTGCAGCGCTTCATCACGGGCAATCAGCTTGATGATTTTAGCGTTGCCTTCCATCAGTTCACGTTCGGCGAACGCGAAGGAACAGGCAAAGCTGACGTAAAAGCGAATGGCTTCTAGTGCGTTAACGCTCATCAGGCAGATATACAGCTGTTTTTTCAGTGCGCGCAGGCTGACGGTCACGGATTTACCGTTGACCTCGTGCGTGCCTTCGCCCAGCAGATGCCAGTAGCTGGTCATCTCGATCAGATCGTCGTAGTAGCCAGAGATGTCTTTAGCACGTGACAGGATCTGCTCGTTGGTAACAATATCGTCGAATACCAGCGCCGGATCGTTGACGATATTACGAATGATATGGGTGTATGAGCGCGAGTGGATTGTCTCTGAGAACGCCCAGGTTTCAATCCAGGTTTCCAGCTCAGGAATCGAGATCAGCGGCAGCAGCGCGACGTTCGGGCTGCGTCCCTGAATGGAGTCCAGCAGGGTCTGATATTTCAGGTTGCTGATAAAAATGTGCTTCTCGTGATCCGGCAGCGCCTGGTAGTCGATACGATCGCGGGAGACGTCAACTTCCTCCGGACGCCAGAAGAAAGAGAGCTGCTTTTCGATCAGTTTTTCAAAGATATCGTATTTCTGCTGGTCGAAGCGCGCCACGTTCACCGGCTGACCGAAGAACATCGGTTCCAACAGCTGGTTGTTTTTATTCTGCGAAAACGTTGTGTAAGCCATGATTCAATCCAAATGAGTCAGGGCCAGCATGCTGGCCCCGTAGGGAAATCGTAAAAGGGGCGGCGCTGACCGCCCCTGCCGGTTAGATTTTGCAGGCACCGCTTTCGCAGCCGTCATCCTGAATGGAGGGCACCAGGTCTTCCTGCGTATCTTCCGCACCGTCGCGGGTGTTCTGGTAGTACAGCGTTTTCACGCCGAACTTGTAGGCGGTCAGCAGATCTTTCAGCAGCTGCTTCATCGGTACTTTACCGTTGGCGAAGCGCGTCGGGTCGTAGTTGGTGTTCGATGAAATCGCCTGGTCGATAAATTTCTGCATCAGGCCGACCAGCTGCAGATAGCCGTCGTTATTCGGCATATCCCACAGCAGTTCATAGTTATCCTTCAGGCGCTCATACTCTGGCACCACCTGACGCAGGATACCGTCTTTCGACGCTTTAATGCTGATATGGCCGCGCGGCGGTTCAATACCGTTGGTGGCGTTAGAAATCTGCGAAGAGGTTTCTGACGGCATCAGCGCAGACAGGGTGGAGTTACGCAGGCCGTGTTTTTTCACCGACTCGCGCAGCGCATCCCAGTCCAGCAGCAGCGGGGTATTACAGATCGCATCCAGGTCTTTCTTGTAGGTGTCGATCGGCATAATGCCCTGGGAATAGGTGGTTTCGTTAAACCACGGGCAGGCACCCTGCTCAATCGCCAGATCATTAGAGGCTTTCAGCAGCCAGTACTGAATAGCCTCGAAGGTCTGGTGCGTCAGTTCGTTTGCACTGCCGTCGGAGTAACGAACGCCGTTCTTCGCCAGGTAGTAAGCATAGTTAATGACGCCAATACCCAGCGTACGGCGGCCCATCGCGCCACGTTTTGCGGCCGGGATAGGGTAGTCCTGGTAGTCCAGCAGGGCATCCAGCGCACGCACAGCCAGCGTTGCCAGCTCCTGCAGGTCGTCCAGGCTTTCAATCGCCCCCAGGTTAAATGCCGACAGCGTACAAAGGGCAATTTCGCCATTTTCGTCGTTGACGTCCATCATCGGCTTGGTCGGCAGGGCAATTTCCAGGCACAGATTTGACTGGCGCACTGGAGCAATTGCCGGGTCAAACGGGCTGTGGGTGTTGCAGTGGTCAACGTTCTGAATGTAGATACGGCCTGTAGAGGCGCGCTCCTGCATCATCAGTGAGAACAGATCCACGGCTTTAATACGCTGCTTGCGGATGCTGCTGTCCTGTTCATATTTGGTGTACAGACGCTCAAACTCTTCCTGATTCGCGAAGAAGGCATCGTACAGGCCAGGCACGTCAGACGGGCTGAACAGGGTGATATCTTCGCCTTTCAGCAGGCGCTGATACATCAGCTTGTTGATCTGAACGCCGTAGTCCATGTGGCGCACGCGGTTACCTTCCACACCACGGTTGTTTTTCAGTACCAGCAGGCTTTCGACTTCCAGGTGCCACATCGGGTAGAACAACGTTGCGGCACCACCGCGCACGCCGCCCTGAGAGCAGGACTTCACTGCGGTCTGGAAATGTTTGTAGAAGGGAATACAGCCGGTATGGAACGCTTCACCGCCGCGGATCGGGCTGCCCAGCGCGCGGATACGTCCGGCATTGATGCCGATACCGGCACGCTGAGACACATACTTCACGATGGCGCTGGAGGTGGCGTTGATAGAGTCCAGACTGTCACCGCACTCGATCAGCACACAGGAGCTGAACTGGCGGGTAGGGGTGCGTACGCCCGACATAATCGGCGTCGGCAGTGAGATCTTAAAGGTGGAGATCGCATCATAGAAACGCTTCACGTAGTCCAGACGGGTCTCACGCGGGTAGCCAGAGAACAGGCAGGCCGCCACCAGAATGTAGAGGAACTGGGCGCTTTCATAGATATCACCGCTGACGCGGTTCTGCACCAGATACTTGCCTTCCAGCTGCTTGACGGCAGCGTAGGAGAAGTTCATATCGCGCCAGTGGTCGATAAAGCCGTCCATCAGCTCAAACTCTTCCGCGCTGTAGTCTTCCAGCAGGTGATGGTCATATTTACCCATCTCAACCATGCGTTTCACCTGGTCGATCAGTTTCGGTGGCTCAAACTGGCCGTATGCTTTTTTACGCAGGTGGAAGATAGCCAGACGGGCGGCCATGTACTGATAGTCAGGGGCATCGCGGGAGATCAGGTCAGCTGCGGACTTGATGACGGTTTCATGGATATCAGAAGTGCGGATACCTTCGTAGAACTGGATGTGGGATCGCAGCTCAACCTGGGAGACGGAGACGTTTTGCAGTCCTTCGGCAGCCCAGTCGAGAACACGGTGGATTTTATCGAGATCGATACGCTCGGTGCGGCCATCGCGTTTGGTTACAAGCAGACTCTGATTCATGTCGCGTTTTACCTGTCCTTAACAAATAATCCCCACGCTTATACACAGATTTCTCATTGTGAGTAACTCTGTGGATAAACACTATATATAGGGGTTGAGGGAAATCTTGATAACAATATGGTGAGTATTCTAGTAATTTCCGCGTGCTTAACAAGGCTTGATTTTCAGGGAAAACTACGGTTGTGGGGGGCGCATTTTTCCTAAGTCCACGTTTCTCAAGGCCCTGGGTCATTGTCAATGGGTTGAGAAATTTTTTAGAATTTTGATCGAGCGCGGGTTTCTTGTTCAGCCTGAAAATTTCCAGCATTTTGTTGCTGCAAAAGTACACATGATAGCGCGCCTCACAGCCAAACTGGCATGATGGTCACAGCGTACTCTGATCCCAAAGCGAGAGGTAAGACGAAAACGATCTTATCCCTGTCCGGCAATGAAAGGCAAAACCCTGCGGTATGGGCGGAATGTTCTCCGCCCGTAAGTTCGTCTTTACGTGTCGGGCGCGCGATGTGCGTGCACCATATAGTTAACATCGACACCCGGGGCCAGCTTAAAGTGATTGGTCACGGGATTGTAGTGCAGGCCAATGATATGACGTTCACGCAGGGGCGTTTCATCCACCCAGTTCAGCAGTTCCGCCGGGCGAATAAACTTTTTAATATCGTGCGTGCCGCGTGGCACCATACGCAGGACGTATTCCGCACCGATAATCGCCATCAGCCAGGATTTGCTGTTGCGGTTAAGAGTGGAGAAAAAGACTTCCCCCCCCGGCTTCACCAGACGCGCGCAGGCGTGAACCACGGAACGCGGGTCCGGCACGTGCTCCAGCATCTCCATGCAGGTCACCACGTCGTACTGACCGGCGAACTGCTCCGCGTGTTCTTCCACGGTCTGCTGGACGTAATCAATGGTGACACCGCTCTCCAGCGCATGCAGGCGTGCCACTTCCAGCGGTTCCGCCCCCATATCCAGGCCGGTGACGTTTGCGCCTTCGCGTGCCATGCTTTCAGCGAGAATACCGCCGCCGCAGCCGACATCCAGCACCTTTTTGCCAAACAGGCCATCCGCGTGTTGAGCAATCCAGCCAAGGCGCAGCGGATTGATGCGGTGCAGGGGTTTGAACTCCCCTTCCAGGTCCCACCAGCGTGATGCGACGGCTTCGAATTTGGCGATCTCACCGTGGTCAACGTTCTGTGTGCCTGTGTTTTGTTCTGCATTCATTGGGTTAATACTCCAGCCAAAGTTTGACGCAGTATATACCCCTCATCGTTCAAGTTGCATCTTTGTAGGGGGCGCATGTTGACGGGGGGCTGTCAGGGTAGCGGATCCACAAAGAGACAGAATGCAATAAAGCGGCCAAAGCGATGCTTTCCATTCAACACCTGGACGCAATGTGATATACTTTCGCACCTTTGAATCCGGGAATAACAGTAAGGAAAGCGCGTCCATGAGCGACCTCGCCCGCGAAATTACACCGGTCAATATCGAAGAAGAGTTAAAGAACTCCTATCTGGATTACGCAATGTCGGTCATCGTTGGCCGTGCGCTGCCAGATGTCCGTGATGGCTTAAAGCCGGTTCACCGCCGCGTGCTTTACGCTATGAACGTGCTCGGTAATGACTGGAACAAAGCTTATAAAAAATCCGCCCGTGTCGTCGGCGACGTTATCGGTAAATATCACCCTCATGGCGACACCGCCGTGTATGACACCATCGTGCGTATGGCACAGCCGTTCTCGCTGCGTTATATGCTGGTTGATGGCCAGGGTAACTTCGGTTCCGTGGACGGCGACTCCGCTGCGGCAATGCGTTATACCGAAGTCCGTATGTCCAAAATCGCTCACGAATTGTTAGCGGATCTGGAAAAAGACACCGTCGACTTTGTGCCAAACTATGATGGCACTGAGCAGATCCCGGAAGTGATGCCAACGCGGGTACCCAACCTGCTGATTAACGGCTCCTCAGGGATTGCAGTCGGTATGGCGACCAATATTCCACCGCACAACCTGATTGAAGTGATTAACGGCTGTCTGGCGTATATCGAAGACGAGAATATTACCGTTGAAGGCCTGATGGAGCACATCCCTGGCCCGGACTTCCCGACAGCCGCGATCATCAACGGTCGCCGTGGAATCGAAGAAGCCTATCGCACCGGCCGGGGTAAAATTTACATCCGCGCCCGTGGCGAAGTGGAAGTCGACGCAAAAACCGGTCGCGAAACCATTATCGTGCATGAAATCCCTTATCAGGTGAACAAAGCGCGCCTGATTGAGAAGATTGCTGAACTGGTTAAAGAGAAACGTCTTGAAGGCATCAGCGCGCTGCGCGATGAGTCTGATAAAGACGGTATGCGTATCGTGATCGAAGTGAAACGCGATGCGGTAGGCGAAGTGGTGCTGAATAACCTTTATTCGCTGACCCAGCTTCAGACGTCCTTTGGCATCAACATGGTGGCACTGCATCAGGGCCAGCCTAAGATTATGCCGCTGAAGGATATTCTGGAAGCCTTCGTGCGTCACCGTCGTGAAGTGATCACCCGCCGTACCATCTTTGAACTGCGCAAAGCGCGCGATCGTGCCCATATCCTCGAAGCCCTTGCCGTGGCACTGGCCAATATTGACCCGATTATCGAGTTAATCCGCCGTGCAGCATCCCCGTCGGAAGCGAAAGCGGGTCTGATTGCACAGCCATGGGCGCTGGGAAATGTCTCGGCGATGCTGGAACGTGCCGGTGACGATGCTGCCCGCCCTGAGTGGCTGGAAGATGAGTTCGGTATTCGCGATGGCCAGTACTATCTGACCGAGCAGCAGGCTCAGGCGATCCTGGATTTACGCCTGCAGAAACTGACGGGTCTTGAGCATGAAAAACTGCTCGACGAATATAAAGAGCTGCTGGAGCAGATTGCCGAACTGCTGCGTATTCTGGGCAGCTCCGAGCGCCTGATGGAAGTGATCCGCGAAGAGCTGGAGCTGATCCGCGATCAGTTCGGCGACAAGCGTCGCACCGAAATTACCGCCAACAGTGCCGACATCAACATCGAAGACCTGATTAACCAGGAAGATGTTGTTGTGACCCTGTCGCACCAGGGCTACGTCAAGTATCAGCCTCTGACGGATTACGAAGCGCAGCGCCGCGGTGGTAAAGGCAAGTCAGCCGCACGTATCAAAGAAGAAGACTTTATTGACCGCCTGCTGGTGGCCAACACCCATGACACCATTCTCTGCTTCTCAAGCCGGGGCCGTCTGTACTGGATGAAGGTTTATCAGCTGCCGGAAGCCAGCCGTGGTGCGCGTGGACGTCCTATCGTCAACCTGCTGCCGCTGGAAGCCAACGAACGTATTACGGCGATCCTGCCGGTACGCGAGTATGCTGAAGGCTTCAATATCTTTATGGCTACCGCCAGCGGTACCGTGAAGAAAACCGCGCTGAAAGAGTTCAGCCGTCCGCGCAGCGCCGGTATTATTGCCGTCAACCTGCGTGATGATGATGAGCTGATCGGCGTGGCACTGACCAACGGCAGCGATGAAGCGATGCTGTTCTCCGCCGCTGGTAAAGTGGTTCGCTTCGCAGAAAGTGCAGTGCGTGCTATGGGCCGTACGGCTTCCGGCGTGCGCGGTATCAAGCTGGCGGAAGGCGACCGTGTTGTGTCACTGATTGTACCGCGTGATGATGGTGCGATCATGACCGTCACGCAGAACGGCTACGGCAAGCGTACTGCTAACAGCGAGTATCCGACCAAGTCGCGTGCAACCCAGGGCGTCATCTCCATCAAAGTGACTGAGCGTAACGGGCCGGTCATCGGGGCAGTACAGGTTGTTGACAGCGATCAGATCATGATGATCACCGATGCTGGCACGCTGGTACGTACCCGTGTTTCTGAAGTGAGTGTGGTGGGGCGTAACACCCAGGGTGTTATCCTGATCCGTACCGCAGAAGATGAGAACGTGGTTGGCCTGCAGCGCGTGGCTGAACCGGTAGCAGAAGATGAACTGGATGCTATCGATGGCAGCGTTGCGGAAGGGGATGATGATATCGCCCCGGAAGTGGAAAACGACGACGATGCCCCGGAGGCTGATGAGGAGTAATCCTTAGCCCCTGGAGAAAGCCGGTTCACTGCGAACCGGCTTTTTTTTGCCTGCGATTCAGGCTAGCGTGGTACGTTGAGAAAGCCGTTATGCTGCATAAACTGGCTGATGGCCGCCAGCGTCTGCTGATGGATCGCCTCCCTCTGTGCGCGAGGCGTTTCGCAGAGGAAAGCCTCGCCTTCCTCCGCCAGAATCGCCGTTGCTGACGGCTGACATACCGGCAGGAAGTCGAAATGCCCCGCGTCCTGCAGCTTCACCTGCGGCAGCGACAGACCATCGACGCCCAGCGTCAGACTGCCGGTGGCGCGAATATAATACCCGGCGGCTATCGCCAGAACCGGCACGTTGATGGTGCGGAGGCTGTCCGGGATCAGGACGTAGCTCATCGCCGGGTCAAGAGCGACGACAAACCGGAAGCGGCGGTCGCGATAGCTGGCCGCCAGTCGGGTATCATCGGTTTTTTCCAGCCGGACACCGTCACGGTAGTAAAACTGGCAGTCTGGCATCTGCGGCATTGTCTGGCAGTAGTGGTTCAGCCGCTGACGGTTTATACGGCCACCGGCCAGTGCCAGCACGCTGTAACCCCCTTTTGAGTGTCCCACTGCACCGATTTTTTGCCGGTCTATGGCCTGCTGCCAGACCGGACTCGCCAGGTAGTGAGTCAGCAGAGCGGAGAGATCGGCTGTTTGCAGGGTCAGGTCGGTAGCAGGCCGCGAGTCACCCGTGGTGCTGCCGGGATGGCTGGCGGCAATCACCACAATCCCCCGCGCCGCCAGCGGCACGGCCAGCCAGGCGAGGCTGGTATTATTACCGCCGCTACCGTGGCTGAGAATAATCAGTGGAAAACGTCCTGCCGCCAGCGGTGCGTGAGGGATGGCCGTGAAGCCGGAGAAGACGCCGCTTTCTGCCTGCAGCTCCGCCTGCTGCTGAGTGTGGCTGGGGTAGAAGAGACGAACACTGAGGCTGCGCTGAGTGTGGGGATCCACGACGATATCCTGCTGAGTGCCAACGGAAAAGCTCCATACGGGGTAACTGAGAACCAGCAGTATGGCGGAAATAATAGTGCGCATCATATTCACTCCTGAGCTAGAAAAGGCGTATTATCAGAACTTTACAGGCGCGTGGCGTCCTCGATCGCGATAGAGTCCTATGCTGATACCGGTTAATTTTCTGCTCAGTCTGATCTGCATTCTGCTGTTGTTGCAGCGCCGCGATCGCGGGCATCTTTTCCAGCTGCTGCTTGGTCTGTGTCTGGTACACAGCCTGATTGCCGGGCTGGCCGTGCTGCTACCGCAGGAGTTTTTCTGGCGCAGGCTGCAGCCGGTGACCGCTGCGGCTCTGCCTTTGCTGTGTCATCTGGCACTGCTGCAGGCGACAGGGGGGCCGCTGAGGACTGGCTACAGCGCGCTGGTTCTGGCGATGATGGTCGCCTGCGTGCTGTTCTTCCCCCAGGGTATTGACGTTCTGATGACCATAGTCTGGCTGGGCTGTGCCGGCCTGATGTTTTGGCGGCTCCGGCGGGGCAGTGTGGTGCCGGGCAATGACGGTGCGCTGACGTTGCGCGGCTGGCAGGCACTGGCGCTGCTGCTGATCGCCGTGGCGTGGCTGGATGTCATTATTTCAGGCTCTGCGGTCTTTGCCGCCGGAAAGGGAAGCGATGGCTCAAGGTTGGTAGGCAATCTGTTGATGGTGGGCGTGATGTCGCTGCTGCTGCTGCTCGCCCGGCAAAGCTCCCCGCAGGTCACCCCCCGGATCGCCAGACTGGCCAGTCCTGAGGACGGGGCGGTGATGACGCGGATTGAGGCCCTGATGCAGGACGGGCTGTACCGGGAACCCCAGCTGAGCCTGACGCGGCTGGCACGCAAGGCCGGCATCCCGTCGCGGCAGGTGTCGGCGGCGATAAACGCCCTGCATCAGCAGAGCGTGTCACACTACATCAATGGCTGGCGCATTCGTGAAGCGGGCGATCGGCTGAAGGGCAGTGGTGAGACCGTTATTGAGGTAATGGAACACGTCGGTTTTCAGACTAAATCCAACTTTAATCGTGAGTTTCGACGCATCACCGGAAAAACACCGACGCAGTGGCGAAAAGAGGCCTGGGAACAGGCTGAAAATCACTGAAATAGCGTGCGGCGTCGGCGGGGATAACTGGCTTTTTTACCATGCTGACGCTACTGTATCGGCAATCATTTTCTTTTGTCCGTTATGGCTGCCAGTGGGTTACGCTTGAAATATCTTGTCTCTTTCCGAACGACGTTAAAGATCTCCCGCTATCTGTTCCGCGCCCTGGCGCTGATGCTGTGGACGCTGGGCGCACTACTGACGACGTTCTATATTATTAATGTCGTTCACGAAAGAGAATCCCAGGTCCGCCAGGAGTTTAATACCAGCTACGATCAGGCCCAGTGGTACATACGCCATTCCGCAGACGTGGCGCGCGAACTGAAGTTTATTGCTGAAAACCGCCTGAACAACGCCGCTAACGGGGCGGATGCGATGAACGGTTCGTTGTCGATTAAAGCGACGCCGCCTCAGTTCTATCCGCTTTATGCGGATTCAGACTGTAGCGCCATGAGTCATACCTGGAATAACTCCCTGCAACCGCTCAGCTACTTCCTGAATTACTGGAAAGAAAACTTTGCTTCCTCCTATGAGCTGAACCGGGTCTTTTTTATCGGTAATGACAGCACCTGTCTGGCTGATTTTGGCCCCGCCACCGAGCCTGCGGAACGGGAACGCGTGTTGAAGTCTCTGCGCGAGCGCATTCTGAAATATCGCAGCGGGGATGCCGAGGAGCGCAAAAGCAGTCTGTTCTGGGTGTATCCCGGTTCGCAGCCTGGGGTTGGCTATTACTACATGATCACGCCGGTCTATGTGGCAAATAAAGTAGCCGCTTTACTGGGCATAGAGCAGAGCATCCGCATGGATGATCTTATTATGCCGGGCAGTATGCCGGTCACGGCCACGCTGGTGGATGAGAATAACCAGCGGCTGCTCTCTTCGGCCCGCAATGGCCCGGAATTCTCTGCGGATGACCTGCCTGACGAGGCCGGATGGTTCGGCTACGTGTCCGACTATGACCAGTTAATTATGAAGAAGAGTCTGCTGCCGTCATCGCTCAGTATTGTCTACTCTGTGCCGACCAATGTGATGATCGAACGGCTCAAAATTCTGATTATTAATGCCCTGTTGCTGAATCTGGTCAGTGCGATCGTTCTGTTTACCCTGGCCTGGTTGTTTGAACGCAGAATGTTTCTCCCGGCCGAAGATAATGCCCACCGGCTGGAGGAGCATGAGCAGTTTAACCGTAAGATTGTCGCCTCAGCGCCGGTCGGGATCTGCATCCTGCGCACCAGCGACGGAACCAATATTCTCAGTAATGAACTGGCGCACAACTACCTGACGATGCTGACGCAGGAAGATCGGCTGCGCTTAACCGAGATCATCTGCGGGCAGCAGGTTAACTTTGTCGATGTGCTGACCGGCAGTAATACCAACCTGCAAATCAGTTTTGTGCACTCACGCTATCGCAATGAAAATGTAGCGATTTGTGTACTGGTGGACGTCAGCGCGCGCGTGAAAATGGAAGAGTCACTGCAGGAGATGGCTCAGGCCGCCGAGCAGGCCAGTCAGTCCAAGTCGATGTTCCTGGCCACCGTCAGCCACGAGCTGCGCACGCCGTTATACGGGATTATCGGCAATCTTGATCTGCTGCAAACCAAGTCACTGCCGCCAGGCGTTGAGTCGCTGGTAACGGCGATGAACAACTCCTCCAGCCTGCTGCTGAAAATCATCAGTGATATTCTCGACTTCTCCAAAATCGAATCGGAGCAGCTGAAGATTGAACCTGCGGAATTCTCCCCGCGTGAAGTGGTGGCGCATATCACCTCCAACTATCTGGCGATGGTGGTCAAAAAGCGCCTGACGCTGTGGTGCTTTATTGAAAGCGATGTTCCGGCCACCCTTGACGGTGACCCGATGCGCCTGCAGCAGGTTATCTCTAACCTGCTGAATAATGCCATTAAATTTACCCATACCGGCGGCATTAATCTGCATGTCTACGTCAAAGATGGCTACCTGGCCTTCCGCGTGCGGGACACGGGTGTCGGGATCCCGGCGAAGGAGCTGACACGGTTGTTTGATCCGTTCTTCCAGGTCGGCAGCGGCGTGCAGCGTAATTTCCAGGGAACCGGGTTGGGGCTGGCGATTTGCGAAAAGCTGATCAACATGATGGATGGCGACATCGAGGTAGACTCTGAGCCTGGCATGGGCAGCCAGTTTATTATTCGAATTCCGCTCTACAATAGCCGGGTAGTGGTACCCGAGTTGAACAGCAGCCTGAACGAGAAGCAGTGCTGGCTGGCGCTGCGTAACGAACAGCTGGAAAAATTCCTGATGCGGTTACTGGGCAATCACGGCATTCAGGTAAAACATTACGCTGGCCAGGCCGCAGCGGATGATGTGATTATCACCGACTACGATTTACAGCCGGAGCAGGGGGTTCGGGCGACCATCCGGTTTGATAATCGCCATAATGATGCTCCGCAACAAACGGTGTCCGGTCACTGGGTCTGCGCGACCACGACGCCACACGAACTGCCTTCCCTGCTGGCCCGTATCTACCGGGTAGAGACGGGGTTACCGGAAGGTCTGCCTGCGGCTCTCGCAAGAGAGGAACAGCACGCCAGCCACGATGATATTCTTATCCTGGTGGTAGACGATCATCCTATTAACCGTATGCTGCTCTCTGACCAGCTCGGATCGCTGGGCTACCGGGTGAAAACCGCGCGGGATGGCCTTGACGCACTGAATGTTATTGCTCGTAACGAGATTGATATCGTACTGACCGACGTTAATATGCCGAACCTGGATGGCTACGGCCTGACGCGGCGTCTGCGTGAACTGGGGAAAACATTCCCGGTGGTAGGGGTGACGGCAAATGCGTTAGCGGAAGAAAAGCAGCGCTGTCTTGATGCGGGGATGGACAACTGTCTGTCAAAACCGGTGACTATGGATACGTTACAGCAGGCGTTAACGTTATATGCAGAACAGGCGCGGAAAGGCAGAAAAGAGGGGGGCTGACCGGAGAGTAAAATTAAAGATAAGGGCTGACCAGAGAGAGAAGGCCAGCCCCTACGTTCCGCAGGAACTTAATCTTTAACCGGCGACATGCTCACCGATGACAGATAGTTGAGTAGCGCAATATCGTTATCCACGCCCAGCTTCATCATTGCTGATTTCTTCTGGCTACTGATGGTTTTAATACTACGGTTTAGCTTCTTGGCAATTTCAGTCACCAGGAAGCCTTCTGCGAACAGACGCAGAACTTCGCTTTCCTTCGGTGACAGACGTTTATCGCCGTAACCACCCGCGCTGATTTTCTCCAGCAGTTTTGCCACGCTGTCCGGCGTATATTTCTTGCCTTTCTGCAGGGCAGCCAGTGCTTTTGGCAGGTCGGTTGGTGCGCCCTGTTTCAGCACGATCCCTTCAATATCCAGATCCAGCACGGCGCTGAGGATAGCCGGGTTATTGTTCATGGTCAGAACAATGATCGACAGATCCGGGTAATGACGCTTGATGTATTTAATCAGCGTAATACCATCGCCATATTTTTCGCCAGGCATCGACAGGTCGGTGACCAGTACGTTGGCATCAAGCTTGGACAGGCTGTTAATTAAGGCTGTGGAATCTTCGAACTCACCGACAACATTGACCCACTCAATTTGTTCCAGTGACTTACGAATACCGAACAGAACAATAGGATGATCGTCGGCAATAATGACATTCAGGTTATTCATATTATTGGTTACCTTGCTGCAGCAGTTCGTTGACGTAATTGTCAACTTCACTGGTGGTATTTTTAATGTTTGAATCGTCACACTGTTGAATGTGATGTTCTAACGTTTCACAAAGCTGCTTGCCGGGTAGCAAATTTAACATGGCAAACACGCCTTTCAGCCGATGCGCAGTCTGAGCAAGCGCATTAAAGTCCCTGTTTGCGGCCTCATTATACAGTCTCTTTACATCATCGGGTACTGTATCGACGAAAAGCTGAAAGTAGCCACTGGCGAACAGTTGAGCGGTGTCCGGCTGTTCAGCATTTTCGTCGTCCTGCCCGTCCTGGGCCAGCTGTTGTTCAATCAATGTCAGCAGCGCATCCTGCATCGCGCTACTGATGTTGAAGTTTACCCGGTACTGGTGGGGGGAAATCTGGCAGAAGCCCGGTTCATCATCCGTCAGCAGTAATGCCCACGGGGTTAAGTGTTCGGGGTCATCTGTGATCAGCACATCGTGCTCCTGACCGGAGAAGCGCTCATCAGGAGTGATACAGTTGGCCCCCCAGTCTTCCAACTGGTGAACCACGATTTTCCGCACGTCATCCACGGTAATATCAATCAGGACATTAACGTCCTCCAGCAGTTTTTCTTCCTGAAGCAGCTGCGGTTCCAGTGGAACCTGCAGCTGAATATTGTAGCGCGTACCGATATCCGGACTGGCGCTGATCTCCAGGTGCCCCCCCAAGTGTTTACACAGCTGTTTGCACAGGAAGAAGGCCATGCCGGACGCCTGACCGTAGCGATCCTCATGGGTTTCGCCCAGATAAGGGAAGTCGGTGTTCGACATTTCGTCCGCGGTGAGACCGGCTCCGGTATCCACGATCTCTATAATCAGGCGATCCTGACGCTCCTCCTGCGCGCTGACGGTGACACTGACCCGGCCCCAGGTTGTGGTGGTCACGGCATAGTGCAGCAGCGTGGAGAGAATTTTACGGATAGCCCGGCGATCGCCTAAGCGCGTCTCATCGCTGCTGCGCTGATTGGCGATCATGAGCGTCAGCCCTTTGCGACGCATCACCGGCAGGAGCTCGCTGACCAGGTCATCCAGTAGCGATTGCAGATTGAAACTGCCTGCATCCGGTGCCCAGTCGAGGGTTTCCAACTGATTGAGCAGGACAATATCATCGACCAGACGGCTCAGGGCCTGCGAAGCCTCCAGCGAAACTTCGACCTGTTCTGTTGGCTCGGTGTCGGCCAGTGCCTCTAAGCGCGTAATCACGTCGGTCAGCGGGCGCTGCAGGGCATGGCCAAGATTTTGTAACAGCTGCTGACGCGACTGATGGTTTTTATCCAGCACCTGCTGGGCTTTTTGCAGTTTCTTGTTCACCAGCAGCTCACGATCCTGATCGCGCATCATGAACATCTGGGTGTGCGGAGAGATCATGCTGCGGGCATGGCGAATCTCATACACCTCGTTGTTCACCGTAGCCTGTAAAACGCCCTGATGCTGATCGGACATATTGATAATTTTTTGCAGGTTAAGATGTGGCAACAGATGCTCGGCAATTTTATTGCTGATGATGGTTCGGTTATTGGCAAAATCGTACACCAGCAGCCCCACTGGAAGCGTACCGACAATCTCTTCATTGAGAAGCCGCAAGGATTCAAGTTCGGCACTCTGATTTTCGCTCGGACGCAGCGACTGCTGGCGCAGCATCAACAGCCCGGCGAGCGACATCAGCAGCAGAGCCAGGTTTGCCAGCAATGGCCAAAGCAGGTTACGCAGCGTGTCAACGATCAGCCCGGTAACGGGCACCCGGTAGACCAGCTGTAACGGTGTGCTGGCCAGTGAACTGGTGATTTCAATATTGGGATTGACCCAATTGATGCGGGTACTGCCGCCGCTGTCCTGGTTATCGTCCCCTTCAGCGACTGGCGTGGTGTCCTGTTTTAACTGGAAATTCTCCAGTGGCATATTCACCGGAATAATGTCGTTGACCGGCAGGTCAAAGGCGACCACTGTCGCCAGGTGCCCCGGCTGATTAAAGGTGGTACGAACGGTGAAGTAGTGGTCATTCTGCCAGGTAAAACGGCGCAACGGGGAGAAGCTTTCCCGTTCATCCAGCGCATTCGCCTGCTGCAACATCTCTGCCCGGCGAGCCTCAACGATATTACTGATGGCACTCTCTTTATAACGCGATGCCATGTCTTTCAACGGCAGGGTAGAGACCAGTATCAGGCTGTTGTCCTGGCCGTTGAGGAAATACATTGACCAGGTGCTGTTTTCTGCGCCCCACAGCGTATCAAGGTAATTAGACATACGCAGTGTCATGTCCAGCGTGCCGCTGTCATGCGAACCAAAAATCAGTGCTTCGGTTTTCCGCCGGGTTTTTTCCAGATAATACACATCCTGACGCAGGCGGGTTTCCTGCAGACTGTTACTGGCGGTGCCGGTGGCGCTGGCGGCCAGATTTTCATAAATTTGCCAGGTGGCGAAACGATAGGTATCGACACGCTTTTGCATGGCGTGCGTAATATCGGCCATGGCGTAGCGTTTTTCCGTCAGCCAGGCGTTAACTGCGTTGTGGATCATAAATCCTGATGCCAGCAGCAAGACCAGGATAAATAACACAAAAAAGCGCGTAACATTGCCGGAAGTGAGTGGGAATTTATATGGCAACATGCAGTGAAACCCCGGTTAGCGAGTAATCTGTCGGGCGCTGGCCGCGACGACCAGCAGTAGCGCAGCGATACCGCTGAACGCCACGGACAGGCTGGACCATTGTGCGATAAACCCGACCAGGGCAGGGCCAGCCAGAATCCCGGCATAGCCAATGGTGGTCATGGCGGCGATGGCCAGATTCGCTGGCATCACCTGTTGTTTTCCCGCTGCGCTGAACATAATAGGCACCGCATTGGATGCGCCGAAACCCACCAGCAAGAACCCCGTCAGCGTCCAGAAGGCATCCGGCACGGCTACCGCCAGTACTAAGCCGGCTGCGGCGCAGAGTGTTCCGCAGAACAGCGTCGCTGTGCGCCCAAAAATCTGCACAACGCGGTCACCGAACAGACGGCCAATGGTCATGGCGACGGAAAAGACGGCATATCCCAACCCGGCCTGTGATGCCGCCAGGTCGCGGGTATGAGTCAGAAACAGCGCGCCCCAGTCAAGAATAGCGCCTTCGGTTAAAAACAGGATAAAGCACAGCACGCCAAGAAATAGCACCCAACCGCGCGGCATGACAAAAAGCGGCGTGTCGGGCTGATGCAGACGCTGATTGAAAATATGACGCTGGCAGTAAATCCACAGCAGTATCAGCAGGAGATTGATCATCAGTATCGACATCAGCGGTGAGGCACCCAGCGCCAGCGCCACACTGACCAGACCCGCGCCGATAATCCCGCCCGCGCTGAAGAAACCGTGAAAACCCGACATCATGGCTTTACTGGCGCTTTTCTCGACCTCAACGGCCTGAATGTTCATCGCCACGTCGATGAGGCCGATGGCAGCCCCGAAAACCATTAACGTCAGCGCCAGCGCCAGGGGCGTGGCGAGCGTCGCCAGCAAGGGTAAGACGCACAGCAGCAGCAGGCTACCGGCAGCAATGACCCGTTTGCAGCCCACCCGGCCTACCAGCATCCCGGACAGAGGCATGGCTATCAGCGATCCCAGCCCAAGAAAAAGCAGCAGCGTGCCGAGAGAAGCGTCGCTTAGCAGCGCGCGCTCTTTGGCATAAGGAACCAGAGGAGCCCAGGCCGCCATACCGATGCCGGCGATCAAAAATACCGCACGCGTGGCACGCTGGGTAGCCAGCGCGTTCTTCTGTGTGGCAGGGTCTTCCTGAATCGTCATTTTATCCATTTTGCCTGTCGGGTAATCAACCTCATTTTTTACCATATTTAGTGCCAGTTATGAAGCTAAAACCCGGGCGGTGCGGTGACTTTTCACCTCATGATTCAGTTCACTTATGCGGTAAAGGCAACGTTAATAACCTGAAAAAATACGATGGTTAATCAGAATTATCCCTTAAAGCCAAATTTTAAGACAACTCCTGGCTTTTAGCCTGGAGTCGCGAGCTTAAATCAAATTATTGGTGAAAAAGATAAAAATCCATTTTTCACCCTCATCATGCGCTGCGCCCCATGATGTTTTTTTAAGCGGGCGAGCTGTGCGGGTCATCACGATTCAACATGAAATTTTCGCGTCATTAACCCTACGTTATTACCAAGTTATTGATGTTTTTTGGCAAGAAATTACAAAACGTAACGTTAAGTAAAATTTTTTTCTGCGAGTTAAATCAAATCATTAATTCAGAATCCCTTTGTTTATGGGCATTTTCTGACAACGCTTCGGATTTTGTACTAAGCGGTCTTATTAATATTTTTTATCTTATCGATAAATTTTAATCAGATAAAACATTCAGTTTATTAATTATATCTGTGTGAGGTAATAAACAAAAAAAATGCAGTTTAAGCCATTTTTAGTTTTTTTTATCGGGGAGAGGCCCTCTCTGACTGTACATCAGGTGAAAAGTAGCGTCGGTCACGGCGTGAACAAAATTTATTCGGCGCCAGGAAAAGTGAAATTTTTTTTCACTTTCATCGCGTTGAATTTTAATCCTGTTATCTGGTGTACATGAGGTTACTAAAATGGCACAGCTCAATGATGGCCGCGTAAGCATTCTCTCACGCGACGACGGAACACTCCTTTCCCAGGCCAGTGCGGGCTCGTCTAAATCCGTTCTTCTCAGCCAACCCAGCATCGTTAAAATTAATGGCACACGTGACATGGTGGCCGAATTCGAACGCCAGGGTAATGACCTCATTCTGCACATGAAAGATGGCACCACCGTGCGCTATC
The DNA here is from genome assembly GCF_019844095.1 of Erwinia persicina. Taxonomy (NCBI): domain Bacteria; kingdom Pseudomonadati; phylum Pseudomonadota; class Gammaproteobacteria; order Enterobacterales; family Erwiniaceae; genus Erwinia; species Erwinia persicina. The sequence continues at coordinate 1,525,670 of NZ_CP082141.1, forward strand.
AGCAGTTCTTCTTCGATGATGTCGATGGTGATCACAGTGAGCTGGTTTTTGATGACGGGGTAAACCCGCCTGAACATGCGTTGTTCCCACTCACCAGTGAGGCGGCCGATGCCCAGACTGCAATGGTTCTTACTCCTCAGTACGAATCACTGGGCAGCATTGAACCCCTGCTGCTGGCGGATACGGGTGCCGGTAACGGCGTCATCACCGCCGCCGGTCTCGGTGCGCTCGGGCTGGTGGGCTTAGGCGCGGCTGCATTAGGGGGTGGCGGAGGTGGTGGTGGCGGTGATGATGGTAACAATGGAGGCGTGACGCCTCCTCCGGCGACCACGCCGACCCTGACCATCACGACCTTTGCCGGAAATAACGTATTAAGCGCCGGCGAAAAAGACAGCAACCAACTGTTGAGTGGTACCACGACCAACGTGCAGGCCGGGCAGATCGTGACCGTCGTGCTGAACGGTGTCACCTACACCGCCACCGTGCAGGCGAACGGCAGCTGGAGCGTGTCTGTGCCGTCCAGCGCTCTGCTGGCGCTGGCGAATGGCACCACCACTATCACGGCCAGCGTCGCCAACAGTGCCGGACAGACAGCCACGGACAGCCAGGCCATCACCGTTGAACCCACCCAGACCGCGAACGAGCCGCAGATTGTGATTGGCACCTTTGCCGGCGATAACGTTCTGAGCGCCGGCGAAAAAGACAGCAGCCAGCCGCTGAGCGGCACCACCACCAACGTGCAGACCGGGCAGATCGTGACCGTTGTGCTGAACGGCGTCACCTACACCGCCACCGTGCAGGCGAACGGCAGCTGGAGCGTGTCTGTGCCGTCCAGCGCCCTGCTGGCACTGGCGAACGGTGCTACGACCATTACCGCCAGCGTCGCCAACAGCGCCGGGCAGACCGCCACCGACAGCCAGACCATCACCGTTGAACCCACCCAGACTCCGAACGAGCCGCAGATCGCCATTAGCGCCTTTGCCGGCAATGACGTGCTCGATGGCGCGGAAAAACTGGTGACGCAGAGCGTGAGCGGTACCACCCTCAACGTTCAGCAGGGGCAGACGGTCACCGTCACCCTGAACGGGAAAACCTACACCACGGTCGTCGGCGCGGATGGCACATGGAGCGTACCGGTGCCTGCTGCCGATCTCGCAGCACTGGCCACCGGGAATGCCTCGCTTTCAGCCAGCGTCAGTAATACCAGCGGCGTCTCCACCAGCGCCAGCCATGATTTCAGCGTGCAGGCCAGTACCACACCTGCCGTCAGCATCATTTCACCGGTCAGTGGTGATGGCTATCTCAATGCTGGCGAAGCTCAGACCACGCTGACCCTGACCGGGACTGCCAGCGGCGTCGCCCCGGGAACCCTGATATCCGTCACGCTTGGCGGACAAAGCTACACCGCGACCACTCAGGCAAACGGCAGCTGGTCGGTGCAGGTTCCTTCTGCCGATCTGCTGCAGCTCCCTCAGGGATCGAATCTGATTGTCGCCACCCTGACCCTGCCAGATGGCAGCACGCTGACCAACAGCACCACCGTCACCGTTGACGTGATCACCACGCTGCCCAGCCCGGTCATTGATCTGCCATTTGGCGATGGCGTCTTAGGCGGTCAGGAAGCGGCCCAGCCGCAGACGATCACCGGGAATACCGGCGTCATCGGGGCGGGGCAGACCGTTTCTGTGGTGTTCAACGGCAACACGTACACCGGTACGGTCAGTAACAACGGCACCTGGAGCGTGACGCTGCCGGCGGGCGCCGTCGCTGGCCAGCTTGATGCCACGCTGCCAATGGTGGTGAACGTCACCGACCCGGCGGGGAATACCGGCAGCACAACCCTGCAGGTCAGGGTGGACAGCACGCCGCCGCTGGTAAGCAATATTCTCTTTGATACCACGCTGAATGCGGCCGACATCAGTCAGCCACTGACGGTGACGGGGATCAGTGCGGGGGGGCAGTCGGTGACGATTACCCTGGAGGGGAAAACCTATACCACTACGGTGAATCCCGACGGCAGCTGGATCGTCAATATTCCCGCCTCGGCATTACAGCAGTTGGGTGAGGGTGGGCATAACCTGGTGGTCACCTCCACCGATCAGTATGGCAACGTCTCGACCGGCATCGGCAATAATCTGAACGTGGATACGCAGCCTCCGGCCGTCACGCTGGACGCCGTTACCGGGGATAACTATGTCTCGGTCAATGAGTCAGGCACCCTGAGCGTCAGCGGGACAGCCGAATCGGGCAGCATTATCCGCGTCTTTATTGGCGATCGCGAACTGAGTCTGACGGCCACTGCAAACGGCAGTAACGCCTGGAGCATCGTGTTGTCAGATGCGGATAAAGCCGCACTGGCCGACGGCAGCTATCCCATCCGAGTAGTGGCGACAGATGCGGCAGGCAATGAGGGAACGGCATTTGGTAATGTCGTTCTGGCCGTTGAGCCTGGCAGCCAGCCTGCGATCAGCGTCAATCCGTTTGCGGGTGATAATATTCTGCAAGACGGGGAGCTGCTGGTCGCTCAGGAGCTGAGTGGTACGGTGCTGAACATTGCCCCGGGGCAGGTCGTCACTGTCGTCTTTAATGGTAAAACCTACGATAATATCGTGGTTCAGCCCGGTGGGATCTGGCATGTCAGCATTCCGGCCAGTGAGTTTACAAACCTGGTGAACGGGGCAACAATTCCTTACAGCGCTTCGGTGACGGATCCCCGCGGCGGCACCATCACTCAGCCAGGTAACGTCAGCGTGGTTCGCGATCCGCTGGTTCCGGCACTGGGTATTGCTCCGGTCAGCGATAATAACTGGATCAATGCGGCGGAAGCGAAACTGCCGGTCACCCTCAGCGGCAGCAGCCAGAATCTGGCTGCGGGCACTGAGTTAACCGTCACCTTTAACAACAAAACCTACAGCGCCACGGTGGATGCCAACGGTAACTGGAGCACGACCATCCCGCCGGCCGATCTGCTGGGCGTGGCCAACGGCACCTATGCCATCGTGGTCACCGACCCGGGGAATACCAGCGTGACCGCCACGTTGAATATCGGTGTTCAGGCCAACTTCCCGGATAATGTCACGGTGAATGCCGCCTTTGGTGGCGACAACGTGCTGAATCTGACCGAGTCGGATACGCCGCAAACCCTCAGCGGCAATACCGGACTGACGCTGCCGGATCAGGTGGTGACCGTCCAGCTTAATGGCAAAACCTATACGGCGACGGTGAATACCGCCACGGGGGCGTGGAGCGTCAGCCTGTCGCCAGAGGATCTGAGCAACCTGCCGCAGGGAGGCAATAATCTGGTGGTGGTGGTGCGCGATGCCGCCGGTAACCAGGTGACCCACACCGCCAGCGTCAGCGTGGACACCGAGAGTCCTGAGCTGTCCGTCGGCCAGGTGGCCGGTGATGGCATCGTCAGCCGCGCGGAGCAGGGCCAGCCGCTGCCTGTTACCGGTACGGCAGAGGCCAACAGCACCATTTCCGTGGTGCTGAACGGCGTGACTTACCAGACCACCGCAAACGGTAACGGCAGCTGGAGCCTGAATATTGCACCTTCAGCACTGCAAACGCTGGCCGACGGCCAGTACGATATCCGCGTGACCGCCCGCGACAGCAGCGGCAACGAAACCACCACGCTGATACCGGTGACCATCGATACAGCCTCCCCGTCTGTGACGGTCGCACCGATATCTGGCGACGGTTATCTCAATGCGTTGGAACATGGCCAGGCACTGGCGATTGACGGCACCACCGAGCCGGGGGCGGGCGTGATCGTTCGCGTGAATAACGTCAACTACACCGCGACGGTGGATCCTCAGGGTAACTGGACGGTCACGCTGCCTGCCAATGTGGTCTCTGGCCTGGCGGACGGCACTTATACCGTCAGCGTGACGGCCACCGATACCATTGGTAACACCGGCAGCAGCAGCCAGCCGCTAACGGTGATTGCCGGCAGTGGTTCCCTGCCGCAGATCGCCGTTGGCGCGTTTGCCGGTGACGATATTCTCGACGGGGCGGAAAAGGGCCTGTCCCAGCTGATGACCGGGACGACCAGCAATGTGCAGGCCGGGCAGGTGGTCACCGTCACGCTGAACGGCAATCAGTACACCGGTCTGGTTCAGGGCGATGGCAGCTGGAGCGTTCTGGTTCCGGCGGCGGCACTGATTAACCTCGCCAACGGCACTGATAATTACACCGTCAGCGTCAACGATGTTGCCGGAAACCCGGCCAGCAGTAACGGCAGCTTTACCGTGGATAACAGCTTCAGCGCCATCGCCATTGGGGTGATCAGCGATGACAATACCCTGAACGCCTCGGAGGCGCTGTTGCCGCTGTCGATCCACGGCTTCAGCCGTTTTGTCACCTTTGGCAGTACGGTGACGGTCTCTTTCCGCGGCAAATCTTACGTGACCACCACCAACAGCGATGGCAGCTGGGCGGTGAATGTCCCGGCAGCCGATTTAGTGGGACTGCTGAACGGCAATCAGCCGGTGACGGCCAGTACCGTGGATGTCAATGGCAACACCATCACCGTGGTACAGACGCTGAACAGCGAGGTCAACCCAGGCTTCCAGCCAGTGATCGATCCGCTGTTTGGTGATGATTCTCTCAACGCGATCGAAGCAAACAGCACACAGACCATCAGCGGTTCTTCGGGCGTTGACGGAGCAGGCCAGACGGTCAAAGTCGTGGTCGGTGGGATTACGTATACTGGCATCGTGGATGCGCAGGGTAACTGGAGCGTATCCCTGCCATCTTCTGCACTACAAAGCCTGCCTCAGGGGGACAACGACCTGTCGGTGACGCTGGGAGACAATGCGGGCAATAGCGTCAAAATCGATACCACGTTTGTGGTGGATACCGTTGCCCCTGAGGTGTCACTGGACGCCGTCGCCACGGATAACCGTATCAACCTGGCTGAACAGAATGAGGTACAGATTATCGGTGGCTCCGGTGACGTGGGCGACCGCATCACCGTGACGCTCAATGGTCAAACCTATCTAACCATGGTGGACGGTACGGGTAACTGGCAGATTGAACTGCCGGTCAGTGCGCTGAAAGCACTGCCTGCCGGCAGCAGCAACCTTCAGGTCACCAGCACCGACGATGCCGGCAACACCAGCACCGTCATTCGCACCGTTGAGGTGGACATAACGCCGCCGCCGGTCAGCGTCAACCCGGTATCGGGGGGGTATATCAATGCCGCCGAAGCGGGGCAGCCACTGACCATCACCGGTACCGGTGAAGCGGGTGACCTGGTCCGGGTTGAGCTCGGTAATATCAGCGTCACCGTTGTGGTCGGCAGCAATGGCCAGTGGTCAGCGCTGATCCCGGGCACAGCGCTGTCCGGTGTGGCCGACGGCAGCTACAGCCTGACGGTCACCGCCACCGATCCGGCAGGGAACACCACCACCACCAGCACCCCGCTGGCGATAGATACCGGCGTACCGTCGATCTTCGTCAACAACGTCACGGCAAATAATGTGCTGGATGGTGCTGAACAGCAGGTCGATCAGCTGATCAGCGGCACGGCTTCCAACGTGGAAGCCGGACAGACGCTGACGCTGGTTCTGACCGGTAACGGGAGCAGCTTCAGCACTACCACGACCATCCAGTCCGGCGGTGCCTGGCAGACCAGCCTGCCTGCCAGCGTGCTGGAAGGGCTGGCGAACGGCACCTATACGCTGACCGCCACCGTGACGGATAAAGCGGGGAATACCGGGACGACGGACAAGGTGTTCAGCGTTAATGATGCGGAGGTGGCCATTGCGGTTAGTCCGATCAGTGAAGATGGCTACCTCAACTTTACCGAATCGCAGGCGGCAGGTGGGCTGGATGTTACGCTTACCACCTCGAACGTGCCGGCAGGCAGCCGGGTCACCTTTGAGCTGAACAACAATACCTATAATGGCGTGCAGCAGCCTGACGGTTCCTGGACTGTCAATATTCCGCGCAGCGATGTGATCCAACTGGTTAATGGCACGCTGACCGGCACCGCGACGGTGCTTGATGCCGATGATGCTGTCCTCGCCACCAGCGAGGCTCCGCTGATCGTTCGCGTCTCCGACCTGCCGCAACCGATCCTGGATACACCGGTCTTTGGTGACGGCACGCTGGACAATGCAGAAGCGGCGGCTTCGCAGATCCTGCAGGGCGTCACCGGGGTGTCCGGTAACGGCCAGACGGTAGAAGTGAACATTGGCGGTACTATTTTTAATGCCATCGTTAACAGCTCCGGCGCGTGGAGCCTGACGTTAACCTCCGCCGATCTTCAGGCGCTGCCTCCGGGCACGCAACTCATCATCGTGACGGCGACGGACGCGGCGGGCAATACCGCATCGACAGCGCCAGCCCCGGTGAATATCGCCACGGTTCTGCCTGAGCTGACGCTGGAAACCATCGCTGCGGACGGCATCATTAACGCCACCGAACAGACCCTGCCGCTGGATATCAACGGCACCACGACGGCGGGGAATACCGTGGTGGTCACGCTGGACGGTAAAACCTATAACGCTGTGGTTGACGCCAACGGGAACTGGACCGCCACCATCCCGGCAGGGGATCTGGCCCTGCTGGATGACGGAGGCTATGACGTCACCGTTACGGTAACCGACCCTGTGGGCAACAAAACGGTCGATACGGCGCTGGTTCAGGTTAACACCGCGGCACCGGCTTATACCCTGGATCCGCTTGCGGGTGACGGCATTATTGACAGCGCCGAAGTCGCGCAGCCGCTGAAAATCAGCGGGACAGGGACAGTGGGCGATACCGTCAGTGTGACCCTGGGCGGAGAGACGCTGACCACAACGGTAGGCAACGACGGCAAGTGGTCGGTCACCGCGCCAATCAGCACCCTCAATAATCTCGATGAGGGAACCAATCCGGTCACCGTCGTGGTCACCAGCCCGGCAGGTAACAGCGTGACGCAAAACGCGACGGTTGAGCTGGATACCACGATCGTCAATCCACTGCTGGTGAACCCGGTGACGGGTGACGATGTGGTCAATGCGCTTGAAGCAGGCGCAGGGATCACCGTGACGGGCAGCGTACCTGAAGGAACCACGACGGTTGTGGTCACCTTTAACAATCAGTCTTACACCGCAACGGTCGGCAGCGATGGTCAGTGGAGTGCCGCTATTCCGGCGGGCGCGTTTACCGGCCTGGCTGATAACGGCTATACCCTGACGGTGGTGGCCACGCCTCAGGGGGGAGACAGTGTGACGGTCAACCGGCCTGTCGTGCTGGATACCACGCCGTCACAGCCAACCATTAACACCCCGTTTGGCGATGGTTACCTTAATCTGGCCGAAGCCAGTGCCGCCGGTGGACAGACCCTGAGCGGGACGACCGGGGCAACCGGAGCCGGGCAGATCGTCACCGTCACGGTTGGCGGGCAGGATTATGCCATCACCGCTGACAGCAACGGTAACTGGACGCTGCCGCTCAGCAGCGCGACGCTACTCAATCTGGGTCAGGGCGAACTGCAAATCGAGGTGAAGGTCACGGACGCCAGTGGCAATGTGGGTACGGTGACGTCCACGGCAGAAGTGGATCGCACCCCGCCAGCGCTGGAACTGAACCCGGTGGCCACCGACAACGTCATTAATGCAACTGAAATTCTGCAGACGGTCACGGTGAGTGGCAGCACCACGCCGGATCAGGCGGGTCAGCAGGTCAGTATTACCTTTAACGGTAATCAGCCTGCTTATCTGGCCACGGTGCAGGAAGACGGCACCTGGCGCTTTGACCTGCCGGGTAACGCCACGCAGAACCTGGCCGACGGCAGTTATGTCGTGACCGCCACGCTGACTGACAAGGCAGGAAACACGTCACAGCCGCTGACGGAAACCGTTGAGGTACGGGCCGCTGCTGGCGACCTGCCGACGATTACCATCGCTACCGTATCGGGTGATGATTATCTTAATGCCAGCGAACTGGGCCAGCCGCTCAATCTGAGTGGCACCACCACCAATGTCGCCAATGGCCAGGTGGTGACGATTACCCTAAACGGACAGACCTATGAGGCCGTGGTACAGAACGGGACGTGGAGTTACGCCGTACCGGCTCAGGCGGTGAGTGATATTGCCGATGGCGCGCAGCAGGTCAGCGTGACAGTGAAAGACCGCTATGACAACGTGGCCGACGACAGTCGTGATTTTACCGTTATTGCACGGGGTGCCGATCTGCCCACCATCACCATCAATCCGGTCACCAGTGATGACATGATTGATTACAACGAGTCGCGTAATCCAGACGGGGTGACGATCACTGGCAGCAGTCAGAATATCCCTGCCGGTGGGACGATTACCGTCACGGTTAATAATACGCCTTACACCGCCACCGTTGACGCGAATGGAAACTGGACGGCAACTATTCCACAGAGCGATGCGCAGGCATTGCCGCAGAACAACAATACCGTCACCGCCACCGGCAATGATGTGGCAGGAAACGTGGCTACAGCCAGTGATAACTTCACGGTTCACACGCAGCCACCGCTACTGGTCGTTGATGCCAATCTGGCGACGGACGGTATTCTCAGCCTGGCAGATGCCCTGACCGGCCTGCTGTTGGGGGGAACCACCGGGCCGAATCTTAACGTTGAGATCACTATTGGTACCAAAGTCTACAGCGTGCTGGCCGATGGCCTGGGTAACTGGAGTACCACCATCCCCAGCGCCGATCTGCTGGCGCTGGCTAACGGTGAACTGGATATCGGTGTCACCGTTAAGGATGCTTACGGCAATACCACCAGCGAGGTTATTGAGGCGACGGTCGATGTTCAGGCTACCGTACTGACGCTGGATACGCCGTTTGCTGACGGCCTGCTGAACGGCGCGGAAGCGACGGTGGCACAGGTGATTAGCGGGACGGTAGCGAACCTTCCGGCTGGCGCCAGCCTGGTGGTCAGCGTCGGTACGCTGACCAATATTCCGGCGGAGCTGGATGGTCAGGGGGGCTGGACGGTGACGCTCCCGGCAGGAGCGCTGGTGGGACAGGACAACGGTACCATCCAGGTCAGCGTCTCCACCGTGGATGCGGTGAACCCGGTCAGCGTCTCGGTCGATGCCGAGCTGGTGCTGACCACGACGCTCGATCCGGTCATTGACCAGCCGTTTGGCGATGGCCTGCTGAACGTGGCCGAAGCGGCGCTGACGCAGACGCTGACCGGTACGACAGGCGCGACGGGCGCAGGACAGACGATTGTGCTGACCATTAACGGGACGCCTTATGACGCCACCGTCGATGCTAACGGGGTCTGGACGGCCACATTAACGCCGCAGCAGTTGCTTGACCTTGGCAACAGTGCCAACCACGAAATTGTGATTGTGGTCCGGGATGCGGCGGGTAACGAGGCAGATGCCTCACTGGAGTTTGGTGCAATTGTCACCGGCCTGCCGACGGTGACCCTCGATGGATTGCCGCTGGCGGGTGACGGCATTCTGACGCTGAATGAAGTGGCTGGTGGCATTACGCTGGGGGGCAGTGTGACTTACAGCGGTGATGTGGCAGGTACCCGGGTGATTGTTAACGTCAACGGTACACCGATTGAAGCCATCATTACCGGCAATACCTGGAGCCTGACGTTGCCCGCAGGCACACTGACCACGCTGCCGGACGGAAACTGGCCGGTGTCCGTCACGGTGACCGATGGTGCCGGTAACGTCGGAGCGCCTGAAACGACCTCGCTCACGGTGGCGATTAACGATGTGCCAGACCCTGTCATTAATACCCCGTTTGTTGACGGCTTACTGAGCCTTGCTGAGGCCACAGCGGGTCAGGTGCTGCGCGGATCGACCGGTATTACCGGTACCGGGCAGAAAGTGACGGTCAGTATTGACGGCGGCACGCCGGTGAATGCGACGGTCAATGCAGACGGAAGCTGGTCACTGAATCTTGACCCGGCGACGCTGACCGGGCTGGCGAATACCACCCATACGATCAGCGTCGTTGCAACGGATAGCTACGGTAACAGTGTACCGGTCAGCGGTAGCTTCGATGCCATACTGAATCTGCCGGATCCGACCATTGTGAACCCGTTTGGCCCGGGCCTCGGCATCAGCGAGGCGGCGGGAGCGGTAATTATCACCGGTACCACCGGTATTCCGGTCGTGGCCGGTCAGGATCAGACCGTCACGCTGAAGGTGGACATCAACGGGGTGGTCTACGACGGCGTGGTGGATGCCAGCGGAACATGGACGGTCACGCTGCCGCAGGGCGCGTTAAGTGGTCTGAGCAATGGGGCACACCAGATTACCGTGACGGTGATTGATGCTGCCGGCAACCCGGCGACGGAAACGCTGGAGTTCAATGCCTATCTGACGCTGCCGCAGCCCACGCTGGCCGTGCCGTTTGATAATGGCTATCTCAATGAAGACACGCTGGCGGGAGCCGTGCTGACGGGTACAACGGGGGCGGTCGGCGCAGGACAGAGTGTCAGCGTCTCCTTTGGCGGTCTGGCGGGGCTGCCTGCCGTGGTGAATGACGACGGCACCTGGTCGCTGACGTTAACCGCCGGTGAGATGGGTGATATTCGTGGGCTGGGAGAAAGTCAGCAGAATGTGGTGATCACCGTCACCGACCCGGGGGGGAACACCAATACCCTGACGGAAGGCTTTATTATCGATACGCTGCCACCGGCGATCACTGCGCTCTCCTTTGCCGGCGACAACATCCTGGATTACGTGGAAAGTCTGAATACGCAGACGCTGACCGGGACATCAGGTGTAAATGACGCGGGTGCCACGGTCACGCTGACCATCGGCACGCGCACCCTGACCGGCGTGGTGGGCGCGGATGGCAAGTGGACAATTAACGTGGGGGCTGAGGCGCTGACCGAGCTGATCGCCGTTAACGGAAACTACAGCGTGGCCATCACCGACGCGGCGGGTAACACCACCACCCTGAACGAAACGGTGACCTTGAATATCAATCCAACCCAGGATGCCTTTATCACCCTGGTGCCGGTTAACGGGGACAATATCGTCAATGCCCTCGACCCGGTCACCACCACGCTGTCCGGTGCACTGAATAACGTGCCTCTGACGGTGTCTGGTGTGATCACCATTACGGTGGGGGGCGTAGAGGTCGCCACCATCCCGGTTGATGCGCTGCGTGCGAACAATAACTTCAGCAGCGAGCCGCTGGCAAACGCGCTGCTTGGAACGGGTTCGCAAACCGTGGTCGTCACCTTTACCCCGGATGGTGGGGCCAGCGTTTCCGCCACCAGCACCCTGCTGATCGATGTCGTGTCGCCGACGGTAGCGATTACGCAGTTTGCCGGGGATAACACCCTGACCGCCGCAGAAGCGGCGGTGTCGCAGACCATCACCGGTACGGCATCGGATATCGGCAGCACGGTTTCCGTTACGCTGGGCAGCAAAACTTACACCGCTGTGGTGCAGGCCGGCGGCACCTGGACGGTGAACGTACCTTCGGCTGACCTGCAGGCGCTGGGCCAGGGGGAAGGCACCATTACGGCCAGCGTGAAAGACGCCGCAGGTAACACAGGCGAGGCAACACGGCTGGTCGTCATTGATACGGTAGCACCGCTGCTGGATGTGGATGCCCTGCTGGGGAATAACGTTCTCAACTCGGTAGAGGCGGTACTGACGCAGACGCTGACCGGGAAAGTGGAAGGGGCCGACGGACAGACAATTTCTGTCTATCTGGGCAACAGCGGCACGCCGCTGGCACAGGGAACCGTCCTGAACGGTGCCTTCAGCCTTGCCCTGACGCCGACGGCGCTGGCCGGTCTGCTGCAGGGTGGTAACCTGCTGACGGTGAGAGTCCAGGACGAAAACGGTAACCAGACCAGCGCTTCGATCACCGTCAACAAGGTGTTCAACAGCCTGCTGGCACTGAACGTGGATACGGTGTTTGGGGAAACCGGCCTGTCCGGTTATCTGGGGGCCGCCGAAGCGGGGCTCGACCAGTTGATCACCGGAACCGCCGTGTCGGCTATCGGCGGCTTAGTGTCACTGACGCTGGGTAACGGTGAGATCGTCACCGCCACGGTTGGCCAGGGCGGTCGCTGGACGCTGGTGGTACCGACCGATGCGTTGGCGGCATTAGGGGACGGGACAGTACCGCTGGACCTGGTACTGACGGATGTGGTGGGTAACGTGGCCACCGCAACGGCATCGGTCACCAACATCATCAATAACCTTCCGGTTGTCGGTACGCTGACCAACCTGTTCGGCACGGATAACCTGATTAACGTGCTGGAAGCTCAGGCCGGGCAGACCATCGGCGGAACGCTGAATGCGGTGGCGGGATCGACCGTAACCGTGACGCTGGGAGCGAAAGCCTACACCACAACCGTTCAGGCGGGGGGCGCATGGAGCGTGAATCTCTCGCCTCTCGATCTGCTGGCGCTGGGCACCGGTAATCTCTCGCTGGGGGTCAAAGTGGTGGATCCGGCGGGGAATACCGCCAGCAATGCTGTCACTGTCGGTGTGTTTAACAAGCAGCCTGAAATCACCCTGAACACCATCTTTGGTGATGGCGTGCTGAATCTTGCTGATATCACCAATTTTGCCAGCCAGCTGATTACCGGTACGGTGAAAAACGTCGCGGCAGGATCCCTCGTGACGGTGAATCTGGGCGGGCTGGTGGATGTTCAGGCCACGGTCGATGCCAGCGGTAAGTTCAGTACCAGCCTGTCGCTGGGACAGCTGCAGCTGCTGACAGGCAATGCGCTGACCGTTTCTGCACAGGTGACGGATATTGCCGGCAACACGGCGACAGCCACAGGCGGGTTGCAGTTAAGCCTGACGCCGCCATCGCTGACCATTAACCAGACACAGCTGTTTGGTGATGGACTGCTGAATGCGGCCGATGCGCTGACCACTCAGCTGATCAGCGGGGTGACGAGCGGAGGGGCCCGCGTGGTGGTCACGGTGGGGAACAGTACCACGCCGCTGGTCGCGGCCACGGCGGACGCGAACGGCGTCTTCAGCCTGGGACTGACGCCGTCCATGCTGGCCAGCCTGGGGGACGGTAGTCTGGCACTGAAGGTCACCGTCACTGATACGGCGGGGAATACCACCACCAGCAATCCACTGAATGCCATTGTCGGCATCCACTCGCTGCCATCAGTGACGATCAATCCGCTGTTTGGTGACGGTATTTTGAGTGTTTCAGAAGCGCTCTCCTCACTGGGGCAACTGCTCAGTGGTCGCGTGAATAACGTGGCGGCGGGTACGCGGGTCGATATCAAGCTTGGCGCTCTCTCGCTGGAAGCGGTAACTGATGCCAGCGGTAACTTCAGCGTACCGCTCAGCTCACTGCAACTGTTGTCACTGGCAACGGGTAACCTGACGGTGTCGGCCACGGTCACTGATGTGGTCGGTAATACGGCGAACAGCAGCCTGGGGGTGACCATTGGGGTGACCACGCAGCCAACGCTCACCGTGAACACGCTGTTCGGTGACGGCATACTGAGCGCATCTGAGCTGGCGGTAGCGCAGACCATCAGCGGGACCACCACCAATGCCGTGGCGGGGTCGACGGTCACCTTCAGCATCAACGGTAAATCCTACAGCACCACCGTCGGCAGCAGCGGCAACTGGAGCGTCAGCGTTCCGAAAGCCGACCTCAGTGCGTTGCCAAACGGCCCGCTGACTGTGAACGCCACGCTGGCCGATCCGTACGGCAACACCGCCACGGGCAGCAGCACCGCGTCGGTCATTGCGCAGACACCGCCATCGATCAGTATCGGTACCCTGTTTGGTGATGGTGGTCTGAATGCGGTAGAAGCCCTGACCGCCCAGACCATATCCGGCACGGCCACCAATGCGGAAGGGTCGACCATCTCGGTGCACGTGGGGGCAGCCACCTTAACGGCTATCGTGGCGGCCAACGGCACCTGGAGCGTGTCGGTACCGTCTTCGACCCTGCTGGCGCTGGCAGATGCCACGCAGTCCATCACGGCGGAACTGACTAACGGCGCGGGCAAGTCGGCCAGCGGATCGGCATCGGTGATTGTTGGCACGCACAGTACGCCTACCGTCACTCTGGGCAGCACCGCTGGCTTCAGCGATGGCTACCTCAACCTGGCGGAATCGGGTACGGCGCAGACCCTTACCGGTACCGCCACCAATGCCGCTGGCGGTACGGTCAGGGTGGTGATTGAAGGCAATGTCTACAGCGCCACCGTCGCCAGCAACGGGAGCTGGAGTGTGACGGTACCGCCTGCCGGGCTGTCCGGCCTGAGCGACGGCGTTCATTCGGCGGCCATTTCGGTTACCGACCGGGCGGGTAACGTTGCCAATACCAGCGCCAGCTTTACCAGCGTCACGCAGAACCTGCCGGTTATCGGGGTCGACCCGGTTGCCAGCCTGTTGAGTGTGCTGTTGACCGGCCTGACGATTTCTGGCGGTACCCTGCGGCTGGCCACCGGAACAACGGTGAATATCACGCTGTCTCAGAGCGGGCAGTCGCAGTCGATGACGGCGACGGTGGGCGCTAACGGTCGCTACAGTGCCAAGTTCGTCGGTGGGCTGCTGAGTTCGCTGAACCTGAGTTCGGTGGTCACCGTCACGGCGGTGGACACCGCAGGTAACCCGGCCTCGACGGTGACCACGCTGCTGCTGGGCTCCCTGATCCCGCTGGCCAGCACCTCGTCAGTCATGATGGCCGCGGCATCTGACGATTCCCTGGCCGTGGTGTCAAACCATACGTCTTCAACAACGACAGAGGAGAGCAGTACGGCCACGACCGTGCATACGGCGGCGAAAGTGGCGTCAACGCTGGTAACTGACAGTGATACCAGCAGTACCGACAGTGCCACTACCAGCGCAGTCGCCAGTACGGCGGCGGTGGCGGACACGGCGGCGCTGGATGACGGCAGCTACACCATCGGCGGGGTGACCATTCTGCTGGCAGACGGTCAGACAGTGCACGGTGAAGCCGTCACCGGTAGTGAAGGCAGCGACACGATCAGTGCGACCACGCTGGACTTCACGCATATCGACGGCGGGGCCGGTATCGATACGCTGGTATTGAACGGCGAGCATATGTCGCTGGATCTCACCGCGCTCGGACTGAAAATCGAGAACGTGGAGATTATTGACCTGGGCCTCTCGGGCAGTAACAGCATCAAGCTGGATCTGAACGAAGCGCTGAACATCACCGATAAACCGACCGATGACCTGTTCATCAAAGGGACACTGGGTGATCAGGTGACGCTGGCCAATACCGAGGGCGGCGTCTGGGCCACCACCGGACAACGCACGGTCGAAGGGCAGACCTTTGACGTTTACCACAACTCGGCGCTGTCATCGGACAACACCCTTGGTGATGTTCTGATCCAGCAGAATCTGCAGGTCCATGTCGTATAAAGAAAAAATAACGCCCGGGCGGGTCGCATTCCCGCTCAGGGTGTCTAAAGTTAAGAAGAAGTGATAGATTGTTAACGAGACAATCCAGCAGCGGCTTCGGCCGCTGTTGTTCGTTGTGTGATTGAAAAAATAAAAGAAAAGCAGTTTTCCATCCTTTTTCCTTGTTATGGATTACGTTGTGATCCGTTGTTCACCGGGTAAAGCTCGGCGCTATTTTTGTGGCGCTGGCTAATGTTTTGCGTGGAAAAATAGCCCTCAGCGGTTATTCCCCGCAGACGTTGACTGATTGACCGGTGCACAAGGGGATACACCATGACTCAGCGTTATCTGGCCTGTTATTGCGGCCTGAACACCATCGTTGCTGGCGTCTGCCGGCAGCGCTACCGCAGCGCATCTGCGCGTGACGGTGCCTTATCCTTCAGAAAATTTCCGCGTCTCCACCTCCTGGCCCCTGAAAAAAGTCCGCATCGGGACATGCTTGCCCGGCTTCATCTATTGAAACAAAACGCGTAATGGTGGGGCAGAAGCGTCGGATGATTTCCGGCTCTGGCCCGGAATTTCAGGATCACAGGTGTCCAAAATGAAAAATAGGGTGATATTACTTTGCGTTACAACCTGCCTGTTCACCTCCGCCTTGCAGGCGGCGAAACAGGAGCCGGTGGCCGAATTTAACTGGCGCGCGGCACCCACGGAAGAACAGATTGGCAGTCTGACGCTGCGGGATGCCATCCTGCGCGCCTTTGCCCGTAATCCCAAAATTTCTGAAGCGGCGGCCCAGATCCGCGTGGGGGAAGCCGATCTGGATGCCGCAAAAAGTGCGTGGTACCCGCAGGTGTCACTGGTGGCGAGTGGCGGGCGTTCTCAGCAGACCGACTCTGCGGGCAGCCTGAATAACAGCGGCTCCGGCGGGATCACCCTCAGCCAGCTGCTGTACGACTTCGGGCGCACCGGGGGGGCTATCGACGAGCAGCATAAACTGTCCGATGCCTATCGCTACGCGCTGTATGACACCATGACCGTTGTGGCACAGGATACGCTACAGGCCTATCTGTCCGTAAAACGCTATCAGGCGCTGGTGGACGCCGCCCGGCTGAACATTGCTTCATTACAGCGGGTCAGGGATATGGCCAGACTGCGGGCCGATGCCGGATTAAGCTCACAGTCTGACGTGTTGCAGGCGCAGACCCGAATCGCCGGCATGAATGCCAGCATGGAGCAGTATCGTGCGCAGGCGCGGTCAGCCCGGGCGCAGCTGACGGTGCTGACGGGGGTGGTCTCCGAAAACCTGCCGGAACTGCCGCAGGCGTTGCTTAACCAGCAGGTCACGCTGGATAAAATTGCGTATGAAAAGAGCGCCGCCGTTCGCAGTGCGCAGGCCAGACAGGAGGCCGCGCTGGAGCGGGTACGCCAGGCCCAGTCGAATCACTGGCCGACCATCAAAGTGCAGGCGGGGCGCACCCGCTATGAGAACGAAAGCCGTTCCTACTGGGACGACGAACTGCAATTACAGGTAGAAGCACCGCTCTATCAGGGCGGGCTGGTCAATGCCAGAACCCGGGCCGCCGAGGGCGACCGCGCCGCCGCAGAAGCCGCCATTCAGCAGTCAAAACTGCAAATTAACCAGAATGCCTCCACCGCCTATGCCGACATGATCGGAGCGCAGCAGCGTAAAGAGGCGGGGGAGGAGCAGCTACGCAGTGCCGACCATACGCGGGATGTGTACGCCGATGAATACAAACTGAATAAGCGCAGCCTTAATGACCTGCTGAGTGTTGAGCAGGACGTCTTTCAGGCTGACAGCAGCCGCCTGACGGCGCTGTACGACGGCTGGGATGCCACGGTTCGCTACGCCGCAGCCGTGGATAATCTGCTGGATATTTTAGGCGTGGACCGGGAAGCAAACAGCGGACAGACGCTGCCCTCCCTGTGATGACGCTGTGCGAATGACAACCCGATAAGGCTGTTTTTATGACGAACAAAACCGCAACAACGGAAAACTGGATCGATGCCATGCTGCGCGTGGCGGCCCGCTTCGGTAAACCGGCGGATGGTAAAACCCTGCGCCAGCAGATGCGCTGGTTCGAGCATCTGACGCCGCAGCAGCAACTGGAGCGTCTGGCAGGGCTGCTGGGTCTGCACCTCACCATGTCCCCGCGTGACAAAATACGCTGGCGGCAGGAGGTAACGCCTGTAGTGCTGATTATGGACAGCGGCAGCGTGGTGGTAATTGAAGCCATCGACGGAGAAGGCAATGCCCGCTACTGGCTCAGCGACGGCGGTGATGTGGTGCGTGAAAGCGAACTGGCGTCACTGCTGGAGCAGAGCCAGCCGGAGGTCGGCATCATCGGGGTTGCTGCTCGCGGTCGAGATGCGCGCATCGATGAGTTTGTTCAGCCCTATAAGAAACACTGGTTCTGGCAAAACTTTAAAGGCATGGGGCACAAGATTGGTGAAATCTCGCTGGCGTCGATTGTCGGTAACGTGCTGGCGCTGGCGGGCATCCTGTTCTCGATGCAGATTTATGACCGGGTGATCCCGGCGCAGTCAGAGGCCACACTTTGGGTGCTGTTCGGCGGCGTGCTGATCGCCGCGGTGGTGGAATACCTGATCCGCCTGATGCGTACCCAGGTCTCGGATATGATGGGAAAACGCATCGACCTGAAAGTCTCCTCCATGCTGTTTGCGCGGGCGATGAATATCCGCAACGAGGCGCGACCGAAATCAACCGGTTCGTTTATCTCCCAGCTGCGTGAAATCGATCAGGTGCGTGAGCTGCTGACCTCCACCACCGTCGGGGCAGCGGCCGATATGCCGTTTGTCATCCTGTTCCTGTTTATTATGGCGTTTATTGGCGGGCCGCTGGTGATCGTGCCGCTGCTGGCGATCCCGCTGATCGTCATCCCCGGCCTGCTGATCCAGATCCCGATGGCAAAGCTGGCGAAAGAAGGCCTGCGTGAAGGGGCGCTGCGTAACGCTATTCTGGTGGAAACCATTGAAGGTATTGAAGATATCAAATCACTGCAGGCCGAACCCTATTTCCAGCGCCAGTGGGAACAGACCCATGAAGTGAGTGCGGCGATTGGGATGAAGCAGCGCCTGTGGGGCGCGCGTCTGACCGGCTGGGCCTCCAGCGTTCAGCAGCTGACCTATGCCAGTATGCTGGTCTTCGGGGTCTATCTGGTGCTTGACGGGCAGATCACCACCGGGACGCTGGTGGCCAGCAGTATGCTCTCTTCGCGCACCATTGCCCCGCTGATGCAGCTGACCATGGTCTTCTCACGCTGGCAGCACGCCAAAAGCGCGATGACCGGGCTGGATGAACTGCTGAAGAAACCACTCGACCAGCCGGAAGAGGGCGAAATGGCCCACTGCCCGACGCTGACCGGGCACTATGACCTGCGTGGCGTGCAGTACAGCTACGATGAGGAAAATGTCAAAAACGTTATTGCTATCAACCAACTGCAAATTAAACCCGGTGAGCGTATCGCGATACTGGGCCGGGTCGGGGCCGGGAAATCCACGCTGCTGAAACTGCTGGCCGGACAGGCGCTGGCCTCTCAGGGAAAAGTGATTGTCGACGGCGTCGACCTGCGGCGCATTGACCCGGTGGATCTGCGGCGTCAGCTTGGCTGGCTGTCGCAGGACTCCCGCCTGTTCTTTGGCACGCTGCGTCAGAACCTGATGCTGGGGAATCCCCATGCCAGCGAGCAGGATATGCTGAATGCGCTGCGTATCAGCGGGGCGCTGGGCCTGGTTCAGCAGGATGCCGCCAGCCTTGACCGCATCATTAATGAGGGCGGGCGCGGTCTGTCCGGCGGGCAGCGGCAGATGGTGATGCTCAGCCGTATGATCCTGCGCCAGCCGCAGGTGGTGCTGATGGATGAACCGACCGCGTCGATGGATGAGCAGCTGGAGGAGCACGTCATCCGCCAGATGCAGGGCTGGCTGAGTGGCCGTACCCTGGTGCTGGTCACGCACCGCCCGGCGCTGCTGAAAATGGTCGACCGCATTATCGTTATGGATAACGGGCGGGTGATCGCTGATGGCCCGAAAGATGACATTCTGAAACGGGCTGCCTCCCAGACCGCCCAGGCGGCGGCCAGTGCGAAAGGAGATGCAGCATGAGCCTTGTACTGATGGATCGCAGCATGAAACAGAATGAGCGGCGCACCTCTGCCATCATCTGGGTTTGTACTGCGGCGCTGGTGCTGTTCTGCATCTGGGCACATTTCGCCATCCTGGATGAGGTGACCGTCGGAACGGGCAAAGTCACGCCGCTCAGCCGTGCGCAGGTGATAGAGAGCCTGGACGGCGGCATCGTCGATGAACTCAACGTGCATGAAGGTAATATTGTGGAAAAGGGTCAGATACTGGCCAAACTTGATCCGACCCGCTTCCAGTCAAACTTTGGTGAAGCGGCGGCACGGGCACGCACGCTGCGGGCATCGGCGGAGCGACTGCGGGCCGAACTGACCGGCGCGCCGTTAAAATTCAGTGCGGAAACCCTGAAAGAACCTGATCTGGTGGCACGTGAAACGCAGCTGTTCCAGTCCCGCCGGCGTAACCTGCAGGAGACGGTCAGTAACCTGGAGCAGTCGAAGAAACTGGTACAGGATGAGCTGCGGATGACGCAGCCGCTGGTGGCTAAAGGGGCGGCAGGGGAGGTGGAAGTGATCCGCCTGCGCCGTCAGGTGGCCGAGCTGCAGGGGAAAATTGATGAAGCGCGCAACGACTATGCCGTGCGGGCGCGCGAAGAGCAGGTCAAAAACAATGCGGATCTGGACGCGCAGCTTCAGGTGATGACCGGGAAAGAGGATCAGCTGACCCGCGCCACGATTTATTCGCCGGTGCGCGGGATTGTGAAGGATATCCAGGTAACGACCGTCGGCGGCGTGCTGCAACCGGGGGGCAAGCTGATGGAGATTGTCCCTCTTGAGGATCAGCTGCTGATTGAAACGCGCATTAACCCGCGTGATATTGCCTATATCCGTCCGGGGCTGGCGGCCACGGTTAAAGTCACCGCTTATGACTCGTCGATTTATGGCGATCTGCGGGGAGAGGTGGAAACCGTCTCCCCCGATACCCTGCAGGATGAGGTTAAACGGGACCAGTACTATTACCGGGTCTACGTGCGCACCGACAGGGCGGAGCTGACCAATAAGGCCGGGCGAAAGTTTCCCATCGTGCCGGGCATGGTGGCCAACGTGGAAATCAAAACCGGTCAGAAATCCGTGATGGACTATCTGATCAAACCGCTGAATAAGGTTAAAGAGTCGATGCGCGAGCGGTAATCCCCTTGCCGGAGAGGGCGTGAAGTCGCACCGTGCTGCGGGGCCGTATTCCCGCAGAGCAGGTTAAACGGGGCGCAATTACGCGGATAATATTCCAGTCTCACAGAGGTCTATTCTGCCGGGCCCGCGCAGGCGGGTGCACCTGAAATTGTCAGAAAAAAAGCAAAAAAATGCCAGGCACAAGGCCTGGCAACAATAATATTAGATGGTACAGCTCATTCGGGGTGAATGAAGATAATAATTCAATAAATGATGATAGCGGGATAATAATAGCCGTTCGCCACGGGAAATTTTTATCATTCAGTGCCTAATATTACAGATTGCTGTAATGCGATGAATAACAAGAATTATCTTATTTCTTGTCTTTAGGTGCGCTATTTTTTATCTGTTTGTGCTGTTGAAAAGTTCCCCGATATTTACATTTAGAGATATGTTTGAATCTCAATGAAACATTTTCGGAAGTTTAGTATCATTTTCTTGATAGATATTTACCCTACCCGCCTTAAGATGACACGAAGTGCTTAAAATGATTGATCGGCACGCAGTGGCAAAATAAATCTTATAATCGAGAGGGTATTAAAATGAAACTTCGCGTTCTTTCCCTGATGGTTCCAGCACTGCTGGTTGCCGGTACAGCAGGTGCAGCAGAAATCTACAACAAAGACGGTAACAAGCTGGATCTTTTCGGTAAAGTTGACGGTCTGCACTACTTCTCTGACGACGCCGGTTCAGATGGCGACCAGTCTTATGTGCGCTTTGGCTTCAAAGGCGAAACCCAGATTTCCGATCAGCTGACCGGTTACGGTCAGTGGGAATATCAGGCCGCGCTGAACAACGCCGAAAGCCAGGGAACCGCTGACAGCTATACCCGCGTGGGTTTCGCCGGTCTGAAATTCGGTGATGCCGGCTCTCTCGATTACGGTCGTAACTACGGCGTGCTGTATGACATCGGCGCATGGACCGACGTCCTGCCTGAGTTCGGTGGGGATACCTACGGTGCGGATAACTTTATGTTCCAGCGTGCCACGGGCGTCGCGACCTACCGTAACAATAACTTCTTTGGCCTGGTGGACGGTCTTAACTTCGCCATCCAGTATCAGGGTAAAAATGACAGCAATGCTGAAGTGGCGGGTAACCGCAGCGCGACTGCCCAGAACGGCGACGGCTATGGTCTTTCTGCGACCTATGAGTTCGCTCCTGGTTTGAGCGCCGGTGCTGCCATGTTCTCTTCCGACCGTACCGATACCCAGAACAGCAACGCGCTACTGGGTAACGGAGATAAAGCCGAGGCTTACTCCGGCGGTCTGAAATATGACGCAAATAACGTCTACCTGGCCGCGATGTACACCCGTTCGTATAACGCCACTCGCTTCGGCAGCACTGACAACCGTGCGGCTTACGGTTTTGCGGATAAAGCCGATAACTGGGAGCTGGTGGCCCAGTACCAGTTCGACTTCGGCCTGCGTCCGTCTCTGGCTTACGTGACCTCGCGCGCGACCGATATTCAGAACTGGGGCACCCAGAATCTGAAACAGTACATCGACGTGGGCGCGACTTACTTCTTTAACAAGAACATGTCGACCTATGTTGATTACCAGATCAACCTGCTGGACGACAACAACTTCACTCAGGCCGCCGGTATCAACACCGACAACGTGGTGGGGTTAGGCCTCGTTTACCAGTTCTGATCCCGCACGGGTTAACACCCGGAACCGATCGCTAAAGCCGGTCAGTTCTGCGGCAGGGGCCGATCGTCTTAGGCGATCGGCCCTTTTTATTGGCCAGTTTACAGGCTCACGTCCGGCTTCTTTCCGCCCGTCTCTTCATTAGTCTGCAGATAACGGCCTTCCAGCCCGATCCCACCCAGCGTAAACAGTGAAAAGCGCAGCAGGCGTTGCCTGGCCTGGTTCTCTTTGACCGCGTGTTTTTGACTCATTTATTATCCCCACAGTGAACGTCCTCTTCACGCTGCAGAAAACGTGCCAGTTCACTTCAACGCTGTTGTCTGGCGGTTCAGGGGGAATAAGGCAGGATAAACGGTGCAATCAGGCGCAGGCTGCACCATATCAGTGCCGGTGATCTCACCCCGGTGGAGCCGGGGGAGGTCACCGAAGCCTTAACGATGACGTGGGCGATGAAGCTGTCGGGTATGGGTGTGCTTGTAATGCTTAAAGCCTGCAAAGATAATCAAAGCAATTGAAACCATGAGAAGCGCGTAATAGATCATTATGGCTCTCCTTATCATAGTGAATGAAGGGCGCCGGAGTGCCCTGGACAGCCCCCATCCTGGTGACCTATGACGGTAAGATCAAGGTGTCGAATCTGAGTTTTCTCTGCGGCAATGTCCGGTTCGGGCCAGTTTTTAATTAAGATTACAGGCGGATATGAAGAGTAATTGGCGGTATTTTTTAGGTTTAATGGTGGTTTGCTTGCTGGCAGGCTGTGACAACGCTAAGCCTTCAGCGGGATCTGAAGGAATGGTGCTGGAAGGGCGAACAATGGGAACATTCTGGAGGGTAAGTCTGGCGGGTGTGGCACCTGAACGTCGGGAAGCGCTGCAAAATGCCATCCAGCAGCAGCTTGACCAGGACGATCGCGAACTCTCCACCTGGAAAAGTGACTCGGTGCTGTCACGTTTTAACCAGTATCGGGGCAGTGCGCCGCAGCCGGTGAGTCATGATATGGCCGATATCGTCACGCTGTCGCTGCGCATTGGCCAGCAGACGGCAGGGGCGATGGACATCACCATCGGGCCGCTGGTCAATTTGTGGGGTTTTGGCCCCGATAAACAGCCGGTAAAAACGCCCACGCAGCAGGAGATTGATGCCGCCCGGGCGCAGACCGGGCTGGCACATTTGCAGGTGATTAACGCTGCCGGGCAGTCCTGGCTGAAGAAAGATCTGCCCGAACTCTACGTTGATCTGTCTACCGTCGGAGAAGGGTTTGCCACCGACCATCTTGCCCGCCTGATGGAGCAGGAGGGGATTAACCAGTATCTGGTCTCTGTGGGCGGTGCCGTGCTGACACGCGGTAAAAATGCCCAGGGCAATGCCTGGCAGGTGGCGATCCAGAAACCCACCGACCAGGAAAATGCGGTGCAGGCGATAGTCGATCTGCAGGGGCACGGCATCAGTACCTCCGGCAGCTATCGCAACTATTATGAACTGGACGGAAAGCGTATTTCGCACGTCATTGATCCAGCCACCGGCCGGCCAATCCAGCACCGGCTGGTGTCTGCTACGGTGATCGCCACTACTGCGCTGGAAGCGGATGGCTGGGATACCGGGCTGATGGTGCTCGGCACGGAAAAAGCCAAAGCGCTGGCGCTGCGTGAAAAGCTGGCGGTCTATCTGATTTTTAAACAGGGTGATCATTTCACCAGCTGGATGTCGCCGCAGTTTGCCGCCTTTATTCAGCTGTCACCCGCACACTGACAGCCTGAGGAGTTCTGATGTTCGATCTGTTTGCTGACGATGCCCCGTGGCAGGAACCGCTCACCGAAGGCGCCGTGATCCTGCGCCGTCGCGCTCGGGAGAGCGCCGGGGAACTGATGGCGCAGGTGCAGGCGATCGCCGCGTGCAATCCTTTTGAACACCGTATTACGCCAGGCGGGCACCGGATGTCGGTCGCCATGACCAACTGCGGCGATCTCGGCTGGTCCACCGATTCCCGCGGGTATCAGTACAGCGCGCAGGATGAGGCCAGCGGCCAGCGCTGGCCAGCCATGCCGCCGGCCTTCCGCGAACTGGCCGTCGCCTGCGCCGCCGAAGCCGGTTTTAGCGCTTTCAACCCGGACGCCTGTCTGATTAATCGCTATGAGCCCGGTGCAAAGCTGACGCTGCATCAGGATAAAGATGAACGCGATCTGCGCCAGCCGATTGTCTCGGTGTCGCTGGGGCTTCCGGCGGTGTTTTTATTTGGCGGGTTCGATCGTGCGGATGCCTGCCAGCGGGTATTGCTGGAGCAGGGCGACGTGGTGGTGTGGGGAGGGCCCTCACGCCTGCGCTACCACGGCATCCTGCCGCTAAAACCGGGTATTCATCCGCTGACCGGCCCTTTTCGTTATAACCTGACTTTCCGCCGCGCACGCTAGCGCGCGGCCTGAATACGCCCGAATGAGAATTGTTATTGATCTCGTCTTGCTTCTCATTAAACTGCAAGCTGCTTTTTACCTGCCGGGACGTTTTCATGGAGTTGCTTCACGTTGTTTATAAGCAGTATCGCTGGCCGTTTATTCTGGTTATTGCCCTCAGTCTTCTCAGCGCTGCACTGGGAATTGGTCTGATTGCGTTTATTAACCGCGAACTGATCGTGACGCTAAACTCTTCGGTGATGGTGTTACCGCAGTTTCTCGGATTGCTGCTGCTGCTGATGGCGGTGACCCTGGGCTCACAGCTGGCGCTGACCCTGCTCGGCCATCATTTTGTCTATCGCCTGCGCGGCGAGTTTATCAAACGGATCCTCGACACCCGGGTGGAACGCATTGAGCAGATTGGTAATGCCCAGCTGCTGGCCAGCCTTACCAGCGACGTGCGTAATATCACCATTGCCTTTGTACGCCTGCCGGAACTGATTCAGGGTATCATTCTGACGCTGGGGTCGGCCGCCTATCTGGCCTGGCTGTCGCCGAAAATGCTGGTCGTCACCTCTGTCTGGGTAGCGGTCACCATTATTGGTGGCTGGCTGCTGGTCGCGCGGGTGTATCAGCACATGGCGGTGCTGCGTGAGACGGAAGACCGTCTCTACCACGACTTTCAGATCATTATCGAGGGACGCAAAGAGCTGGCGCTGAACCGCCAGCGAGCACAGCAGATCTTTGAAAACGTCTACGGTGAAGATGCCCGGACCTATCGCCACCATATTGTGCGGGCCGATACTTACCATCTCAGCGCCGTGAACTGGTCGAATATTATGATGCTGGGGGCCATTGGCCTCGCGTTCTGGCTGGCCAACAGCCTGGGCTGGGCAGATACGGCCGTCGCCGCGACCTATTCCCTGACCCTGCTGTTCCTGCGTACGCCCATGCTGTCGGCAGTGGGTGCACTGCCCACGCTGCTGACGGCGCAGGTGGCATTTAACAAGCTGAATACCTTCAATCTGGCACCTTATGAGGCCGACTTTCCGCAGCTTCCGGTGGCACAAAACTGGCAGACGCTGGAGCTGCGCAACCTGGTGTTCCACTATGGCGACAAGGGTTTTCACGTTGGCCCGGTGAATATGACCCTGAAGCGCGGCGAACTGGTATTCCTGATCGGCGGCAACGGCAGCGGTAAATCCACGCTGGCGATGCTGCTGACCGGGCTGTATCAGCCGGTATCCGGTGAAATCCTGCTGGACGGGCAGAGGGTGGACCCTGAATCAATGGAGAGCTATCGCCGTCTGTTCTCGGCGGTATTCACCGACGTGCATCTGTTTGATCGTCTGATTGACGATCGCGGGCAGGCCGTTGATCCGGCGCTGGTACAAAGCTGGCTGGAACGGCTGAAAATGCAGGATAAGATCAAACTGGAAGGCAATCGGGTACTGAACCTGCAGCTGTCGAAAGGGCAGACCAAGCGCCTGGCGCTGCTGCTGGCGACCGCCGAGCAGCGCGACATTCTGCTGCTCGATGAGTGGGCCGCCGATCAGGATCCGCATTTCCGTCGAATCTTCTACCGCGAGCTGCTGCCGTGGCTGCAGTCACTGGGGAAAACGGTGTTTGCCATCAGTCATGACGATCACTATTTCCTGCACGCTGACCGTCTGCTGGAAATGCGCGACGGCACGCTGACCGAGCTGACGGGCACCGAGCGCGATGCCGCTACCCTCGATGCCGTCAGGCGCACCGAGACGCTGGGCTGATTTCAGATAACGTCCGTGTTGCTGGCCGACCGGGGCAGAGGGGCGGCCACGCCGGCAGTCACTATTGCCCGGCACGGGACGACCCTTTCCCCGGTCGTCCCGTGCTGATGGCGGGAATTGTGGCTCAGGCTGGCCTCACAATACCTTCGCCAGAAAACGCCGCGTCCTTGGATGCTGCGGCTGGTTCAGTACCTGCCAGGCGCTGCCCTGTTCGACGATCTTTCCTTCGACCATAAACACCACGTTATCCGCAACTTCACGGGCAAAACCGATCTCATGGGTCACCACGACCAGCGTCCTCCCGGAGCGAGCCAGCTGCTTAATGGTGTCCAGCACCTCTCCGACCAGCTCCGGATCAAGAGCCGATGTCGGTTCATCAAACAGGATGACCTTCGGATTTAACGCCAGCGCCCGGGCAATCGCCACGCGCTGTTGCTGACCGCCGGAAAGATGGCGCGGCCATGCCCCGGCTTTATGCCGCAGGCCAACGGTGTCGAGCAGCTGTAACGCCCGTTCTTCTGCTGCCGCCCGCGTTAATTGCTTATGGGCCAGCGGCGCTTCGATAATATTTTCCAGCACCGTAAGATGAGGGAACAAATTGAAATTCTGAAACACATAGCCTACCCCGATACG
The DNA here is from genome assembly GCF_019844095.1 of Erwinia persicina. Classification (NCBI taxonomy): domain Bacteria; kingdom Pseudomonadati; phylum Pseudomonadota; class Gammaproteobacteria; order Enterobacterales; family Erwiniaceae; genus Erwinia; species Erwinia persicina. The sequence goes on from NZ_CP082141.1 coordinate 1,552,776, forward strand.
CTGCCGGAGGATCGCCTTCTCCTTCAGCTCATACAGCTTATTTCCTTTGCGCTGGTAACCAATGTAGTCACCATCAATACGGATCAGCCCCTCATCCACCCGCTCGAGATGGTTGATGGCGCGCAGCAGCGTGGACTTCCCTGAACCTGACGGGCCGAGGATCACCGTCACTGAACCCGGGAGCAATTCCAGCGATACCTCGTCCAGCGCCTTAAAACGGCCATAGCTTTTACTGACCCCGGCAATGGAAATATGACCCAGCGTGGCGTCGCTGTGCAGATCGATAGCTTCAGACATTATGAGCTCCTGACGGGGGTGATGGCGGCATGCAGCCGGGTTGATGAGAGACGGCTGACCGGCTCACGGGTCGCACCGCGTGCCAGCCAGCGTTCCACGTAGTATTGCAAAACCGACAGCACGGTAGTGATCAGCAGATACCAGACCGCCGCCACCATCAGCAGCGGGATCACCTGTTGCGTGCGGTTATAAACCATCTGGATGGTGTAAAACAGCTCCGGCATCGCCAGTACGTATACCATCGCGGTCCCTTTGGCGAGGCTGATAATTTCGTTAAAGCCGGTTGGAATAATGGATCGCAGCGCCTGCGGCAGAATAATGCGCAGCGTGCGGCGCGAAGAGGGCAGACCCAGCGCGGCGGCGGCTTCAAACTGCCCCTGATCCACGCCGGTAATGCCGCCACGAATGATTTCGGCAGTATAGGCCGCCTGCACCAGCGTCAGCCCGATCACCGCCGTACTGAACTGCCCCAGGACATCAATGGTTTTGTACTCCACCAGTGTTAACGGGGTAAAGGGAACGCCCAGCGATAAGGTGTCGTAAAGGTAGGAGAAGTTATAGAGAATAATCAGCACCACGATCAGCGGCAGCGAACGGAACAGCCAGATATAGCCGAACGCCAGACCGGAGAGTAACCAGGACGAGGAGAGGCGGGCCAGCGCCAGCCCCACGCCCAGCAGAATACTCAGCAGGCTGGCGATCAGCGTCAGCAGCAGCGTCTGCCCGAGGCCGCTGAGGATGGCGGGTGCAAAGAACCAGTGGGCGAATACCGACCACTCCCAGCGTGGATTAAACGCGATCGACTGGATCACTACGGCCAGAATAAACAGGGCAACGACCGCCCCAACCAGCCGCAGCGGATAGCGGGCAGGCACCACGCGCAGGGTTTCATTCGGTTTCATGGGCGGCTCCTGACTCGGCGTGATGGTGAAGTGCTTTGGTGAAACGCAGGCGGCCATCGTAAGGCGGCAGGCTGTACTCTTCCGGGTCACGCTGCGTGTCGAACTGTGGTTGATAGCCATGTGATAAATAGAGGCGTACCGCTTCCGGCTGACGAAAGCCGGTGGTCAGATAAACCTGTCGGTAACCCGCCAGTCGGGCGCGTCGCTCCAGCTCAACCAGTACTTTCAGCGCCAGTCCCTGACGGCGCAGATCGCTGCGCGTCCAGATGCGCTTTAATTCGGCCGTCTCTACGTCGAAAGCCTTATAAGCCCCCATCGCAATAATGACCCCGTCGCGCTCCAGTACCACAAACATCCCCTGCGGGGGCAGATACCATTCGGTCAGTTCGACTTCGGCATCCCGGGCAAAAAAGTCACCATAGCGGGCGCTGTATTCTCCGAAGAGTCCGTCAATAATTGATGTCAGCTCCGGTGCCTCCGGTGACAGCTGGCGAAATTGTTCATGGCTCATACTGACCTCCGTTAGTCACCCAGCCCCGGCGGGTTGATTTCAGAACGATCGAGGCGCTCAATGCTTTCGCCCCAGCGGTTGAGGACCTTGTCGTACTCGCCGCCTTTGATCACGCCATTCAGCGCAGCGTTAACGGCGGCCACCAGCCCGTTGCCTTTCTTCAGCGTCACCGCGATATGGGCCGCTTTCGGCCAGCCGCCATCCACGGTGCCCACCCGTTTTGTTTTACCGGTCAGTGCGGCTTTCCAGGCACCAATGACGTTCGGCCCGAAATAGGCATCGGCACGACCGGACTGTAATGCCAGCGTCTGGGCCGCATCATCTTTTACATAGTTAGGCGTAAACGGCTTCAGCCCTTTTTTCTGATTCTCTTCATCCCAGGCCAGCAGGATCGCTTCCTGATTAGTGCCGGAACCAACAATAATGCGCAGTCCGGCAATGTCTTCGGCTTTGGTCAGTGAAGTGATTTTGCTGTCCGATTTCACGTAGAAGCCGAGGGAATCTTTACGGTAGGTCGCGAAATCGAATTTTTCTTTGCGCGCTTTGGTGACGGTGACATTGGTGATGGCGGCATCATATTTGCCGGAGCTGACGCCCAGCGGCCAGTCTTCCCAGGAGGTCGGCACCACGTTCAGCTCCAGTCCGAGGCTGTCGGCGACCAGGCGGGCGATATCCACTTCACTGCCCTGCAGGGTTTTGTTGTCATCAGAAAAGAGCGTCAGCGGTGGGGAGTTCAGCGCGGCAACCGCCACGGTAAACTTGCCCGGCACGGCCAGTTTCAGGTCCTTTGGCAGCAGAGCAACGGCCTCGGGATTCACCGGCGCATGCACGGGGGCTGCATTCGCCTCGACGCTGATGCCGGTGCCATTAATGTTGACGGTTTCTGCCTTTGCCGTGGTGCCAAGCCACAGGGAGGCACTGAGCAGGCCCAGTAATACGGATGTTTTTTTCATAGTGACTGACTCTTATTATGATGAAACTGCAGATGAAAAGGGCCGGTTCCTGCCCGTTAAGCGATCTCGTTCAGGGCCGCTTCCGCCAGCTGGCTGAAGTATTCTGCGGCGGGGTACAGCAGGGCTTCATCCGGATTAAAACCTGGATGGTGCAGACCAAATTCACTGTCGCTGCCGATGCTGACGAAGGTGCCCGGCGTGTTATGCAGATAGAAGGCAAAATCTTCGCCCCCCATCTGCAGCTCGGCCTCCTGCACGTCGTAACCCTGGCGGGCAGCCACCTGTTTACTGAACTCAGCCCAGTGCCCGGTATTAATTAATGCAGGCGGGCCAGGATGCCAGTTCAGTTCTGCCCGGCCACCCAACCCCGCGGCAATACCGGCTATCAGCTGACGCAGCCGCTGCGGCAGTTCACTGCGGATGTCATCGTTATGGGTGCGCACCGTGCCTTCCAGCACCACCTGCTGCGGTAAGACGTTCCAGGTGTTGCCGCCTTCAATGCGAGTGACGCTGACCACCACTGATTCCAGCGGGCTGTAACTGCGGCTGACCAGGGTCTGTAAGGCACTGACGATCTGGCTGGCGATCACAATCGCATCCACGCCTTCCTGCGGGCGGGCCGCATGGGCACCTTTGCCGTACACATCGATATCAAAACGGTCGACATTGGCATAAAACGGGCCGCCGCGCGTGGCAAAGGTGCCCACTGGCAGCTCCGGCGCGTTGTGCATACCGAAGATCGCTGCAACATCCTGTAATGCCCCCGCTTTTATCAACGTCCTTGCGCCGCCGAAACGCTCCTCTGCCGGCTGGAACAGCAGGCGTACACGGCCAGGGAGATCTGTTTCGCGCGCTTTCAGCAGTCTGGCCGCCCCCAGTATCACTGAGGTGTGCACATCATGCCCGCAGGCGTGCATCACACCCGCGTGTTGCGAACGGAACGGCACCGGGACGATCTCGTCAATCGGCAGGGCATCAATGTCGGCACGCAGGGCAATCAGGGGGGCGCCCTGGCCGATCTCCGCCACTACGCCGGTGTCCAGTCCGTAGGGCAGTAGCCGGATATCGGCATCTTTCAGCCAGCCGGTGATGCGTTCCGTGGTGGCAAACTCCTCGTTCGACAACTCAGGATACTGATGCAGTTCCCGACGCCAGGCGACGAGCTGTTGTGCAAGAGATGGGCTCATGGTCCGGTTCCTTATGCGGCAACCAGCTGGTGGGTGGCCAGCAGTTGCAGGGATTTCAGGCGTGGAGCACCGGCAGTGATCGGGGTATCAATAATGAATTCTTCCACTCCGAAACGCTGATGCAAAGCGTCCAGCTGGGCGTGAACCTGTGCGGCAGTGCCCTTCAGTACGGCGGATTCACGGGGTTCAATCCGGTGCTGCTTTGCACCTGACTGACGAATAAAGGCTTCGGCCTGGGCGAGATTGCCCACGGTGACGCTTTGGCCGTTATCCACATGCACGCGGAATTGTTGTAAATCAGCTGCCAGCAGATCGGCTTCGGCTTCGTTATCGGCAACAATGGCCTGTACGGCCAGCAGCGGGGATTGTCCTTTGCTGTGCGTGCGGTAAGTGGTCAGGGCGCGGTCCAGTTCCTGCCTGTCGCCATTCAGGTGGGCAGCAAACACAAACTGCCAGTTCAGCTCTGCGGCCAGTTGAGCACTGGCTTCGCTGGCACCCAGCAGAAAGCGGGTCGCCGGGCGGGGTGGCAGCGGCGTCGCCAGCAACGGATCTTCACCTTCAGTGGCAGGGGAAGCCGTCAGCCACTGATCCAGCGCGCGCAGCTGGCTGATAAAGTCGCCTTTTACCTCAGGGTTTATGCCCTGCTGTAAGGCTTTTGTGGAAAGCGGGAGCCCGCCAGGGGCTTTACCGACACCCAGATCGACGCGGCCAGGGGCCAGCGAGGCCAGCAGATTAAAATTCTCCGCGACTTTGTACGGGCTGTAGTGCTGCAACATCACGCCGCCGGAGCCGACACGGATGTGGCGGGTGTGCGCCAGAATCCAGGCGATCAGTATCTCGGGTGACGGGCTGGCCAGCGCCGGCGTATTGTGATGCTCTGCCAGCCAGAATCGGTGGTATCCCAGCGCTTCTGCGCGCTGTGCCAGCGTCAGGGTGCGTGCCAGTGCCGTGGTTGCGGTTTCGCCTTCGGCCAGCGGGCTTTTATCCAGTAAGCTCAGTCGGTAAGCCATAATGCATCCTTGAACGGTATCAGTTGCCGGCAATTATTGAAGCGGTGACCGCCGCTGTAAAACAACAATTCTGGCTAATATCAGTCCTGAAATGGGATAGGGGGCTTATGCCGGGAACTGGCAAAGGCTGTGCAAAATGGGTATTTTGCCAGGCAGAAAGCGTCAGGTTTAATAAAGGTTCACTTGAAAGAGGAACAGACGATGAATGGTCTCTGGCTGCACTTCACACGATTTTTTCAGGCACCCTCGGGGATGGCAACACTGGACAGCTGTCGGGTGATCGAAGCAATGATGCCGATGGGCGAACTGTATGGCGTTCATCTGTACGATCTTCCTCCGCTGCAGCAGCGACCGGACGAATCGCGTTAATTTTCCGTCGACGACGAGGCGGTAACCCAGGTCATTACGCGATCGGCGTGCAGCAGGGCTCTGCCTTCGAAGATGCGCCCGACGGTCATTATCGGGGAAAATGTTTGTGTCAGGCGCAGACGGAGTGATTGCAGATCTGCACTGCAGGCGACGATCTCCGCTGCGTTGAAATCCATAAACTGCTTTATCTGCGGATAGAGCGCCTTGTACAGACTCTCTTTGACAGAGAATGCCACCGTCAGCGCGGTGGCGAAGGGCACCTCAGACTGTGCCAGCCGCTGTTTTTCCCCGACACCGATCAGCATTTTCCATGTCTCGCTGGCCATCTCTTCCGACATGATCGTTTCACAATCGACGCCCGGTATCACATCCTGACGCTGCGTCAGCAAAGCACATATTTGCTGATGGGTGTGAGACAGAGAGCCGTTAATACCCTCTGGCCATAGTGGGGCGCGATCCGGCCCGTTACTCAGGACAAAATCCGTAATACCCCAGTTGGCCAGCGCCTGTTGCAGGCAGTAACGGCTGGCGAGGTATTCCGCACGACGCTTTTTAACCGCCCGCTGCAGGTGAACAGGTATCGGAATATTCAGCCGGTTAAACAGAGATTCACTAAAATGAGCGACGTCATAACGCACGTCCAGCAGGCTGATATCAGGGGCGTCAGGCAGAGGTTGCAGCGAACAGTCAGTAATAAAGGGTGAAGAAGGCGAAATATTCAGTGCAGACATAGCCACTAACCTGTGCAAAAACGATAAATTATTTAAACAGGTTAGTGGCTGGATATCAAAAAACGCCTGGAATTAATGATTCGGTGGGATCGCGAAGCTTTTCAGCGAAACGACAAAATGGTCATGCCCTTTGGAGATTTTGGCACCGCGATCGCACCACTGGCTGGCAAGCCGGAAAAAATCGTCACTGTCGATATCATAAGCCAGCTCCACCTTACTGATACCTGAGTGAAGCAGCTCTTCCGCATCTTTGAAGCTCTTAGCTTTAATCATTGCCATTTGAGTTATCTCTGTCTACACAATGCCATAAAAGTGTAACGACAGCGTATGATATTATTGTGACAGTATTGTTGCAGAGACGGAGATTGAGAGTTTCGCCACGTTTTACGGCGGGGATTTACTACCCGATGACGAATAATCACCTGTAAAAACAGCAGGGAAGCTCTCCGGTGGCGAAACGCTGACGGTAAAACAGTCAGTCAAGGGTGATTAACCGTTGCCCGATTTTTGCTTCGGGCATCATCTGTTGCAGGCCGTCAACCAGTTCATCGCCGGCGCGGTGCAGTGCCTCCAGCGGCATCTCCGGCAGACTTTCCAGAATAAACCACATTTGCCGGGCGCTGGCATCTAACCGCGTGCGAACGCCCTGGCGCCAGTTCCAGCGGCGGCAGGTCACGCCGACGTCATCACACCAGATCACTTCCCCGGCTTCTGCCGTTTCATACACCGGCTCACCGTCTTTTAGGGTGTCAAACTGCTCTGTCCCTTCCGCCACGATCAGTCTGGGCTGGCCGACATAGGCGGCACTGTTTTCCCCGCCCACCGGCAGCGCATATTTAATGCTGATCGCATTATACAGATCCACGACCGGGTCGATGGCGGGTAGGGTGCCGTCTTTCAGAACGCGCTTGCGTAATGCTTCAGCAGAACAGGGCGTCCGTTTCGGTTTAGCACCGAAGGCTTTAAAGACCTCCGACCAGGCGCTGAGGTGAGCCTCAGCCCAGGGGGCATCGACCAGCACGCCCTGACAGGCGGCGGCCAGGGCCTGCTGGCCGATGGCCGCATTCACCAGCGGGGCGGCCTCAACCACAATACTCAGCGCTCTGAAGTGGGGGGCGATGATGGCAATGTCGGGATGGATTGACGGGTGGACGTTATGCATCAGATAATCCTGTAATGACTATTTTATTCCATGGTAATGACTAATGACGGAAAAAGTCAATATATCGACTGATTTGGGTGCTGATGTGAACTCGGTAAGCCACGCGCTGGCCGCCAGAATAAAAGATTTCCGTAAGCAGCAAAAATTCACCCTTGATGAATTATCACGCCGGGCAGGCGTCAGCAAAGGGATGCTGGTTGAAATAGAAAAGGGCACGGCCAATCCCAGTATTGCGATCTTATGCAAAATCTCTGCTGCGATGGGGGTATCGGTGGCGGATATTGTCGATGTCGCGGGTAAACCCGCCGCTCATCTGGTCGGGGAGGCAGACATTCCCGTTCTGTGGCGAGGGGAGCAGGGCGGAACGGCCCGTTTGCTGGCAGGCACCAGTGGGCCAGATATGGTCGAACTCTGGCGCTGGGAGATGGCCCCGGGCGAACGTTTCTCTTCTGCCGGTCATCCGGCGGGTACCTGTGAACTGTTTCATACCGACGAGGGAGTGTTAAGCCTGCAGGTGGATGGCTGCGTGCTGACCGTGCCGAAAGGGTGTTCGGCGGTGGCGAGAACCGATGTGCCACATCATTATGCCAATGAGGGAACAGGCTGGCTGATCTTTACCATGACGGTGGCAGAGCGCCATTAATGCAGTACTAGTGACTTTAATATGGCTTGGCTTTGTTGAGTCAATCGAACTTTTGACTGTCATCAGGATCAGGCCACTCCCTTCCCGATCCTGTAAGAGTGTCACGTGGCAAAACAAACCATGGGCAACGGGGGGTAATATATGACTTGTCACGTCATATCTCAGTGACTCTATAACTTTTGCGTAAAATTTAAAATTTTTTGCAATTTTGATTCCTACCTAAAACAGTTACTTCCCTAAACTCTCCAATATTCGTTGATCTAAATCAATTTCAGTTTGTTTGGTAAGTGTATAAATACGTCAACTTAATTTGCTTTGGAAATTAACAAATGAAAATGAAATTGATTGTAATTCTCATGTCTTCTGCTTGTTCTTTCTCAATTTTTGCTGCCGATATCCATCAGGGAGAACAGGCACTCTCACATGCAAGCCGTATGAGTTCTGCGGCTGAAAGCCGTGTAAATGCCGCCGCTTCTTCATATGGAAGTGGTTCTCCTTCTTCATGGGCTGATGCTTCTGAAAGTGCAGCAAGAGAACAGACTAATGCTAATGCACAAATGAGAGGTGCAATCAGCACACTGGCTAATGCTACAGCAACTCAGCGTGGCCCAATTGCTTCACCGCAGGTACAGCATCCACAGGCCACACCTACAATTAACGCACCTCAAGCAGTACCACATAAAACACCTTCTTACAGCGTGCCTGCTGTGCAGAGGAAACAGCTCACCCCCACTAAGCAGCCTCAGATTACTGGTGCTACTTACCGTTCCTATGTCACCCAATTACAGGTGGCTACAATTAACGTTGCAGCTAGCAGCCTGAAGCCAAACACACCTGTTAATGTCACAGTGAACGGTGTGACTCATACGGTACCTGCTTCTACTCTTGCACCTTCTACCCAGGTATCTGTTCCTCATGTACCGGCTTTCGTTAATGTGACTAACAGTAATACACACGATAAAGCCGCTCAGCATTCTGTACATACCAATGATAATCGTGGCAGTGACAACGCTCACAGTCACGCTTTCGGCGGGCACGGTTACGGTGCTGATAACAGCCGCTCAGAGGGGTTCGGTGGGCATTCACATTTCCACTGATCAAGGTGTTTTCTACGGATAAAAAGGGTTTGATTCGGAGGGGCGGGTAAACAGACAAGGGTTTGGGATCAGTCGCCGGACGGGATATGACGCTGAATGAACCCTGTCACGGTAGTGGCTTGTGCCACGATGCGAACCCGGGTCGGGGAAGAAGTGAAACAGGGATGTTGCTGTGGGGAGAGTAAAAATTGGTCGGCACGGAGAGATTTGAACTCTCGACCCTCGCCACCCCATGACGATGCGCTACCAGGCTGCGCTACGCGCCGACGTTGAGACTATATTACTGAACTTCTTCCTGAATGCAAGATGCTAACGTCTTGACTGCTTTAGATTTATACAGTTAGTCGGCAATAAAGCGTTTTTCATCCGTCAAAACCTGCAACAGCAAGGCCAGCTGAGGTTTGTGGTTTTTCAGCTTCTGCCCCTGCAGATCCCACGCGGCATAGTTTCCGTTGTTATCCAGCACCAGCGTCTCCTGAGGGGTCGTTATCAGCAGTTGATGGTTGGTGCTGCTGGCCACCCAGTTGTGGCGGCGCTGAGCGGCAAACAAATCTTCGCCCTGTGAATAGTCTTGAGCTGGCGTGCTCACGTGCAGCAGGCGTTGCATCAGGGTGGTCATAATATCCTGATGGTCGGTCAGCTTATTGATGGTCTGCGCCGGCGTCTGTGGCCAGTGAACGACCAGGGGCACCTGCAGCATTTCCCGGTTTCCCTGACCCGATTCACCATTCAGCACAACGCCGTGCTGGGCAGTGATCACCACCACGGTATTGGCCAGTAATCCCTTCTGCTCCAGGGTGGTCAGCACGTTCTGGATCTGCTGGTCGACGCCGGCTGCTGCGCGGTTATAACGTCGTGCACTAAACTTCTCCGTCGCATCGCTGCTGTCAGAAGTCGACAGAGACAGGTAGGAAAACCACGGCATATCTTCGCTTTTATGGCCTTCCAGCCAGCGCTGCCACTGACGGGTTGTTTCTGCATTCGACTGGCTTTGCGTCGCCGGTAATGAGAAGTCAGTGAGCAAAGCCTGACGATAAAGCGGCGAGTTAAAGCCGTCGCTGGCAAACAGGCCGAACTGATAACCCTGCTGCCCCAGCGCATTAATCAGCGTGGAAGGGATACGCGACGACAGTACGCCATCCATATAGCTTGGCGAAATACCGTAAAACAGACCAAACAACCCGGTATCTTCATGGGTGCCCGAGCTGAAATGCTGGCTGAAGCGCACGTTACTTTCGGCAAAACGTGTCAGATTAGGCAGCGACTTCGCCATGGAGGCTTCATTCAGCCCATCAACGGTTATCACCAGCAGGTTATTGCGCGTGCCCCTGTCCCGGAAAGTAATATCGTTGAGCGGATAGGCAACGGAAACCGCTTCAGGATTCCCCTGTTGCACCAGCCGGCGCTGATACTCCTGTGCATCCAGCAGGCCGTGTTTTTCCAGAAACCGCCGGGCGGTCATCGGATAGGAGAGAGGCAGGTTAGAGCGCTGCATGGTCACAGGGCGATAGAAATTGGCATCAGCCCAGATGTACATCAGGTGACTGGCAAAAAAGGCGCTGATAAACAGCCCTGCCAGCGGTTTACCAAAGCTGCGGCGGTTCAGACTGCGCAGCTTTTGCCAGCTCCAGGTGGCAAACAACATCTCCACCAGAAAAATGGCCGGCACGCTAATAAACATCAACTGCCAGTCGCGCGCCATCTCACTTTGATCGGGATTCACCACCAGTTCCCAGACTACCGGGTTAAGGTGCAGGTGGAAGCGCGCGAACACGGCGCTGTCGACCAGAATCAATGTCATTCCGGCGGTGGCAATAATCGCCGAGAGAAAACGCAGCAACCGCTGGGACATCACCACAAAGGTGAGCGGGAACACAATCAGCAGGTAGGCGGCAAAGACGATAAAACTGAAATGGCCGATCCAACTGCTAAACGCGTAAATACGGCCGGCCAGCGAGGCTGGCCAGTCGGAGACAAGCAGGTAACGGCTGCCAAGAATGAAGGCAAAAATGATGTTAAACAGGGCGAACCAATGCCCCCAGCTAATCATCTGGGAGACTTTTTCACGGTAGCGCTGCCGATTTGTTACCATATTGGGGTCAGGATCGTCTCATTAATGGGCTTTTTCATCGCGTACCGAAGCCTGCAGGGCCTCGGCAAACGAACGTGCCATCGCTTGGCGCTGTGCCGGTGCCACGCTGGTATTCAGTAAGTTGGTCACCATATTTCCCAAAACCATCAGGGAAAGATCGGTTGGGGTCTGGTTAGTTTCCAGTACCTGGACCATTTCTGCGAGGATCTTCTCCACGCGCTCGTTGCTGTAGCGGGATGATTGTGCCATAACGTCTATTTTATTACTGAGGTTTAAAAAGCGCTATCTTACCGTAAGGACGCGCTTTTTTCTGCTTTTTTATCGCAAAGAAACGCGAATGAACTGTGCATGATTCTGGCAGTTGATCGAAAGGGCGCACAGTGATTGAATACGCGCCTGTGTCTAAAGGAGAGTTTACCATGAGTCTGGATATCGCTCAGATTGCCCTTCACCAGATGATCAAGCGTGACGAACAGACGCTGGAACTGGTTCTGCGTGATTCACTGTTACCGTCCACTGCGACGGTGACGGCAATGATGGAAGAGCTGCATCGGGTTTACAGCGCCAAGAGCAAAGCCTATGGCCTGTTCAATGAAGAGAGCGAGCTGGCCGATGCGCTGCGCAACTGCCGCAAGGGGGAAAATGATTTTCTTGCTTTCAGCCGTGCCGCCAGTGCGCGCCTGCGCGACGAGTTAAGTAAATATCCGTTTGCAGAAGGGGGCGTGGTGCTGTTTGGCCACTATCGCTATCTTGCGGTGGAGTACCTGCTGATTGCCGTACTGAGCAGCCAGAACAGCATGCGTGTTAACGAAGAGCTGGATATCAGCAGCACCCATTATCTGGATATTAACCATGCCGATATTGTGGCACGCATCGATCTGACCGAGTGGGAAACCAACCCGGAGTCAACGCGCTATCTGACCTTCCTGCGCGGACGGGTAGGACGCAAGGTCGCCGACTTCTTTATGGACTTTCTCGGTGCCAGCGTCGGGCTGGATACGAAAGCGCAAAACCGTGGCCTGCTCCAGGCCGTTGATGACTATTGCGCCGAGGCCAGCCTGGATAAAAACGAGCGGCAGAATTATCGTCAGCAGGTGTCGGCCTACTGCAACGAGCAGCTTAAATCCGGTGAGGAGATCGCGCTGCAAGGGGTGTCTGACGAGCTGCCCCCATGGGGAGAGAAAACCTTCCAGGCCTTTACTCAGGAGCAGGGCTATGAACTGGAAGAGAGCTTTCCGGCCGACCGCAGTACACTGCGTCAGTTGACCAAATTTGCCGGTAGCGGTGGCGGGCTGACGATCAATTTTGATGCGATGCTGCTGGGTGAGCGTATCTTCTGGGATCCGGCGACGGATACCCTGACTATCAAAGGCACGCCGCCAAATCTGCGTGACCAGTTACAGCGCCGTACCAGCGGCAAATAACGCTCTCATTTTCCCGGTGGCGAACCTTCTTTTGCCGTTCGCTACCCATGCGACTGGCCAGACGGGGCATCCGGGAAAAAGGGCATTCCCGACAGCGGTGGATGGCAAGTCGGGCTGCCGGATTCAGACGAAAAAAAACGCCGCATTAAGCGGCGTTTTTTTCACATCAAACGGACGGGCGATTAAGCGCGAACGAAGTCGATGTGGTGCAGTTTTGGCTTGAACGGGTGACGCTGTACAGCCTGCACTTTTACTTTAGTTTCTTTGCCATCGACAACCAGAGTCAGAACTTCGTCGTAGAAACCAGGCTTTGCCTGCATGTTCAGTACGGAGTCATGGTCCAGTTCGATAGCAACAGCTGCTTCATTTCCGCCATAGATGATGGCCGGGAATTTGTTAGCTAAACGCAGGCGGCGGCTCGCACCCTTGCCCTGCTCTTTACGAGCTTCAACATTAATAGTGAACATTTTTAAGTCTCTTCAAGTTTTATTCCTGCTACAGGCGACCCAGCAACAGGTGGAGTGTTCAGCTTTTACCCGACAGAGCCAGGCAAAAGCGGGCGGAATTATACCCGGCTTTGCCCGTACAGGCAATGTAATAAGTCGTGGGGCAGGGCGCACCGTACCGGAGGCCCGTTTTAGCGCAGTTCGTTCGCCCGGCGAAAACGGCCTTCATAATCGAATATTTTCTCCCGAATCTGCCAGAAATGGCGCTGCTTACGGGCGACGACAAAATCGGGATGGCGCAGCAGCGGCTGCAGGGCAAGAATATCAGCGGCGTTCTTCCAACCCAGCGGAACGCCGGGGGCGCGTTGATGAGGGCGCAGGAACAGCTGCTCGAAGGCGGTTCGCTGGGCCGGGGTTTTCAGCCGGAAACGTTCGCTGACTTCCGTGGCGTCTTCATCAAAGTAGCGCGCTTTTAGCCATTCTCCCTGCTCATCGCTGCCGCTTTCCAGCACCATCGCGGCGCAGCGCAGCACCAGAGCGTCCTTCAGCTTTAGCGCGGCTTTCAGCATATCATCCGGGTCGACCAGAATGGCATCACACTCCCGGCAGCGCCGTGCGGCAATATCATTTTCAGCGTGACAGTGCGGACAGTTTTTAAAGCGAAAACGGTAGTCACACTGTTCACGCTGCCCGTCATCGTCTTCCAGCACTCCCTGACAGCGACGGCCAAAATGTTCGATAATCGTGCCATCTTCCGTCGCCTTTCCCCAGAAGGTATTGGCAAAGCCACAGCCCGGACAGAAGACCTGTACCGGCTGGTTGTCGCTTTTTCCCTTCGGTGCGCCCACTTCAGGCGTAAAAAGATCGTGAGGGTTACCGGCATAATCGAGGATCAGACAGTCGGTCTTACCCGGGCTCAGGCGCAGCCCCCGCCCGACAATTTGCTGATACAGGCTGACCGATTCGGTCGGACGCAGAATCGCGATCAGATCGACATGCGGGGCATCAAATCCGGTGGTCAGCACGGCAACGTTCACCATGTAGCGCAGTTCGCGGGCTTTAAATGCGGTAATCATGGCATCACGCTCTGCGGCAGGCGTACCGGCGCTGATCAGTGCTTTGCTGCCGGGCAGCAGGCCGAGCACTTCGCGGGCATGTTCGACCGTCGCGGCGAAAATCATTACCCCTTCGCGCTGTTGGGCGAATTCCACAATCTGCTGGATGATATGGGGGGTGATACGCTGTTGCTGCCTGAGCTCTCGATTCAGGTCAGCCTCACTGAACAGGCCATTTTCCTGCGCCTGCAAACGGCTGAAATCGTACTGTACCACCGGCATATCCAGCCGCTCGGGCGGAACCAGGAAGCCGTGCTTAATCATATAGCGCAGCGGCAGCTCATAAATGCAGTCACGGAAGAAAGCGCGTTCGTTGCCTCTGACCATACCGTGGTAATGAAACTGATAAATCCAGCCTTTACCCAGTCGGTAAGGGGTGGCGGTCAGTCCCAGCAGCCGCAGTTGCGGGTTATGCTGACGCAGCTGATTGATGATTTGCTGATACTGGCTGTCCTCCGCATCGCTGATACGATGGCACTCATCGATGATCAGCAGAGAGAACTCTGCGCTAAACTGCGCCAGATTTCGGGCGACGGATTGCACGCTGCCAAAGACCACTTTGGCCTGGCTCTCTTTACGCTGTAAACCAGCGGCAAAGATATCGGCCTCCAGTCCGTAAGCCTGATATTTCGCATGGTTCTGAGCAACCAGCTCTTTGACATGAGCCAGCACCAGAACGCGTCCACGCGCCACGCGCGCCAGCTCTGCAATTACCAGGCTTTTGCCCGCCCCGGTCGGCAGGACGATCGCCGCAGGCTGAGAGGAGTGACGGAAGTAGCTGATGGTGGCATCAACGGCTTCCTGCTGGTAGGGGCGTAAGGTAAACGACATGAAGACCTGTAAAGCAGCAACAAAGGGACATTATGCCATGAAAGCGCCATAAGAATACGATACCCTCTGTGCCTCAGTGGCTTCTGCCGCTATACTTGTGGCTTATCTGTTGACGTCTCCATTCCCGATGAGCGCCCTGCGCCACATCATAAGACGATTTTCGTCCGTTTCCATTCCAAACCAATTACAGGCAGTGCAGAGTTAATGCGACTTGATAAATTTATATCCCAGCAACTGGAAGTCAGCCGTGCCATCGCCGCGCGTGAGCTGCGTGCAAAGAAAGTCACCGTCGACGGTGAAGTGGTACGCGACGGCTCATTTAAACTGAGCCCTGAAAGCGAGGTTGAATATGATGGCAATCCGCTGCAGCAGCAGCTCGGTCCGCGCTATTTTATGCTGAACAAGCCGGTGGGTTATGTCTGCTCAACGGAAGATCCGGATCATCCTACAGTGCTGTTCTTCCTTGAGGAGCCCTCGGCCTACAAGCTTCATGCCGCCGGACGCCTGGATATCGACACCACCGGCCTGGTCCTGATGACCGATGACGGTCAGTGGTCACACCGCATCACCTCCCCGCGCCACCATTGTGAGAAAACCTATCTGGTGACGCTGGAATCGCCGCTCAGTGACGATACCGCGCAGCAATTTGCTGACGGGGTCCAACTGCATAATGAAAAAACACTGACTAAACCCGCGACGCTGGAGGTGATCGACCCGCACCAGGTTCGTCTGACGATCAGTGAAGGGCGCTATCACCAGGTCAAACGGATGTTTGCTGCGGTCGGCAATCACGTTGTCGGACTGCATCGTGAGCGTATCGGTGCCATTCAGCTCGATGCTGATATGGCGCCCGGTGACTACCGGCCGCTGACGGAAGAAGAAATTGCCAGCGTCGGACTGACGCGTTAGTTAAATTGGGTCGATCAAAGGGGCAGTGTGTGGCAAAAGATAAAAACTCGTCCATCGGGTTAGTGGTGATCCTCGGCCTGCTGGCCATGCTGATGCCGCTGTCGATCGATATGTATCTTCCTGCCTTACCGCAGATTGCACGTGAGTTCTCGGTATCGGCGGGCAGCGTACAGATGACGCTGAATGCCTATATCCTTGGCTTTGCGCTGGGCCAGTTAATTTACGGGCCGCTGGCGGACAGTTTTGGCCGCAAGCCGGTGATCGCGGCGGGAACGCTGATCTTTGCCATTGCGGCGGCTGCCTGTGCGCTGGCACAAACCATTGACCAACTGATCACGCTGCGTTTCCTGCACGGCCTGTCGGCCGCTGCGGGCAGTGTGGTGATCAGCGCCCTGATGCGTGACAGCTACTCGAGAGAGGAGTTTTCGCGGATGATGTCCTTTGTCATGCTGGTGACGACCATTGCGCCGCTGCTGGCGCCGATCGTTGGCGGCTGGATGCTGCTGATCTGGAGCTGGCACGCCATTTTCTGGACGATCTCAGCCGCCGCAGTGGTCACCACGCTGCTGGTCGTGACCCAGATAAAAGAGACGCTGCCAAAAGAGAAGCGGCAGCCCTTCAGCCTGCGAACCACGCTGCGCAACTTCCTGTCACTTTTCCGCCATAAACGGGTATTCAGCTATATGCTGGCAAGCGGATTTTCATTCGCCGGGCTGTTTTCATTCCTGAATGTCGGGCCATTTGTCTACATTGAGCTGAACCATATCTCGCCGCAGGATTTTGGCTATTATTTTGCGCTGAACGTGGTCTTCCTGTTCCTGATGACGCTGCTGAACAGCCGCTGCGTACGCCGTTTTGGCCCGCTGGTGATGTTCCGTTTTGGCCTGCTGATCCAGTTCTCAATGGGGGGCTGGCTGGTAGTGGTCAGCGCGCTTAACCTTGGCTTTTTACCGCTGGTGTTTGGCGTGGCGATGTTTATCGGCTGCGTGGCGATGGTCTCCTCCAACGCGATGGCGGTGATACTGGAAGAGTTTCCTCATATGGCCGGAACGGCATCCTCGCTGGCAGGGACGTTACGCTTTGGCGTCGGGGCGCTGGCAGGCGCGCTGTTGTCGACCTTTACTTTCACCAGCGCCTGGCCAATGGTGGGGGCGATCTTTATCTGCGCCACGGTTTCTATCCTGCTGTTTATCTACGCCTCACGCCCACGCCATACCCCGACCGCAGGTTGATTTCGTATCGGGACGATAGCGTATTATCGTCCCGCATCCGACAGTACGACTTGTCCTGCACCGCCCTCTCATGTTGCCTTTTTGTAAAAACCTTCCCTGAAAAAAGTAACAACATCGGTTTAAAAACGATTGTTATCAGATGATGAACGCGGTAAAAGTATCGAATAAATGGGATCTTGCTCCCAAAAAAAGGCCGGAGACGTGTTTTATTTCGTCACCCGGTAACTGTGTTCAGGGTAAATAGTGCCAGTTATTAATAGCTTGAACGGCTGGCAAGAAATGATGATTTACCTTGTGAATTATTTGTGAAAATATTGTTTAAAAATCGCTCTGGGGAACCCTGTTGAATACGCTACAACATTCGGTGGTACATCGTTTGCCGCAACGCTATCGCTGGTGCGCCAGTCCACGTGGGCAGGTGATCGAAGCGCAGGCGCTGAACGGACTACATAATGAAGATGATCTGATCGGGCTTCGGCTGCTGAGTCACGATGGTGCCTGTGCCTGGGAGATCATGCAAAAAATTGAAGCTGCGCTGGCTGAAATTCAACTGGCCTGTACCGTCGTGGAATGGGAAGGGGAACCCTGCCTGTTTGTGCATCGCGACGATGAGTCCGCCACCACCTGCCGCCTGAAAAGCTTCGGGGTGGGGATTGCCGAACCTTTTCTCATTGACCGCCGTGCCTGAACCACTGACGATCAGGCCAGGGCCAGCAGCTGCTGTGTATAACTCTGCTGCGGGGCGCTGAAGACGGCTTCACACCCACCCTGTTCCACCACCTCTCCCTGACGCAGCACCACTACCTGATGGCACAGCGAACGTACCACGCGCAGATCGTGGCTGATAAAAATGTAGGCCAGACGGTGCTGCTGCTGAAGTTTTTTCAGCAGGGCGAGGATCTGCTTCTGCACCGACCGGTCAAGGGAAGAGGTCGGCTCATCAAGAATGATCAGCTGTGGCTGCAGGATCAGCGCGCGGGCAATCGCGATGCGCTGGCGCTGTCCGCCGGAGAACTCTGACGGATAACGCTGACGCGTATCAGGATCCAGACCCACCTCCTGCATGGCGGTGATCACCCGTGCTTCGCGTTCGGCTGCGTTCAGCTCAGGGTGATGTACCTGCAGGCCTTCGGCGATGATCTGTAATACGTTCAGCCGGGGATTCAGGGACGAGTTGGGATCCTGAAATACGACCTGGATCTGACGGCGCACCGGCAGCATTTCCCGGCGATTCCAACGGTGCAGCGGCTGCTGGTTAAACCAGATTTCCCCCTCCGAGTGCAGCAGGCGCAGCAGGGCCAGCCCGGTCGTACTTTTACCGGAGCCTGACTCGCCCACCAGGCCGAGGCTTTCGCCCGGACGCAGGGTAAAACTGAGGGATTTGAGCGCGTGATGATAGCCTACCGTGCGTCTCATCAACCCCTGTTTAATCGGGAACGCAACGGCCAGGTTTTCCACGCGCAATAGCGGCTCTGCGTGTGCATCGGCCGGGTCAGGCTGGCCTTCGGGTTCGGCATTCAATAACTGCTGTGTATAGGCGTGCTGCGGGGTGCTGAACAGCTGGCGTGTGCTGTTGTGTTCAACCGCCTGACCCTGACGCATTACGGTGACGTTATCCGCCAGGCGCTGGACAATATTCAGGTTGTGCGTAATAAACAGCAGCCCCATATTGAGCTCCTGCTTCAGCTCTTTCAGCAGCGTGAGGATTTGCGCCTGTACGGTGACATCCAGCGCGGTGGTGGGTTCATCTGCGATCAGCAGTTCGGGCTGGGTCAGCAGCGCCATCGCAATCATCACGCGCTGGCGTTCACCGCCGGAAAGCTGATGTGGGAAATCGTTCAGGCGGCTGGCTGGCTGACGGATGCCGACGCGGTCAAGACAGGTCAGCATTTCGGCCCGCGCCGCCTCACGGCGCATTCCGCGATGCAGCGACAGCACCTCGTACAGCTGTTTTTCAATGTTATGCAGCGGGTTAAGCGATACCATCGGCTCCTGGAAGATCATCGCGATGCGATTCCCCCGCAGTCCGCGCAGCGTGCGCTCATCGGCACGCAGCACGCTTTGTCCGTCAAAGAGAATATCACCCTGCGGATAGACCACCGGCGGGGTGGGCAGCAGGCGCATGACTGACAGCGCGGTGACGCTTTTCCCTGAGCCGGACTCACCCACCAACGCCAGCGTCTCGCCGGCGTCGACGGAGAGTGACAGCCCGTCAACCACCTGCCGTTCTTCACCGCCCTGGCGAAAAGCGATACTGAGATCCTGAATGGTTAGCAGTGCCATATCAATACACCTTGCTCGGGTCAAAGGCGTCGCGTACCGCTTCACCGATAAAGATTAACAGCGACAGCAGGATCGCCAGTGAGAAAAAGGCGGTGAGGCCAAGCCACGGCGCCTGCAGGTTATTTTTGCCCTGTAACAGCAGTTCGCCCAGCGAAGGCGAGCCCAGCGGCAGGCCAAAACCGAGAAAATCCAGTGAGGTCAGGGTCGTGATCGATCCGCAGAGAATAAAGGGCAGATAAGTGAGAGTCGCCACCATAGCGTTTGGCAGCATATGCCGTGACATGATGCGCCAGTCGCTGACACCCATCGCCTGCGCAGCACGGATATAGTCAAAGTTACGGGTGCGCAGGAACTCTGCGCGCACCACGCCCACCAGTCCCATCCAGCCAAAGAGCACGGTAATGCCCAGCAGCCACCAGAACCCCGGCTGTATCACGCTGGAGAGCAGGATAATCAGAAACAGGGTGGGCATCCCGGACCAGACTTCAATAAAACGCTGCCCCCACAGATCGACCCGGCCACCGAAGTAACCCTGCACGGCACCGGCAAAAATGCCTATCACGCTGGAAGCTACTGTCAGCATCAGCCCAAACAGCAGAGAAATACGCGTGCCATACAGAATGCGTGACAGCACGTCGCCGCCGTTAGCA
Source organism: Erwinia persicina (assembly GCF_019844095.1). Taxonomy (NCBI): domain Bacteria; kingdom Pseudomonadati; phylum Pseudomonadota; class Gammaproteobacteria; order Enterobacterales; family Erwiniaceae; genus Erwinia; species Erwinia persicina. Next base: position 1,572,620 of record NZ_CP082141.1, read on the forward strand.
TCCGTTCCTAACCAGTTTTGCGCTGACGGTGGCGAAGGGAAGGGCACCGTGCTGGCAAAATTAATCGTATCATCACCAAAGCGGATCGGGGCCCAGAGTGCCCAGCCACTTTGGTCCAGGCGGGATTTAAGCCACGGGTCCTGGTAGTCGGCCGGGGTCGCCAGCGGGCCACCGAAATCGCTCTCCTGATAATTTACCAGCAGCGGGAAGTAGGTGCGGTCCTGGTAATGCACGATGAGCGGCTTATCATTGGCCAGCAGCTCTGCGCCCAGGCAGAGAATAAACAGCACAGCGAAGATCCACAGTGACCAGTAGCCCCGGCGGTTATGGCGAAAGCGCGCCCAGCGTGCCTGATTAATGGGGTTTAAACGGCTCATGAGCGCCCCTCAAAATCAATGCGCGGATCAACCAGCGTATAGGTAATATCGCTGAGAATATTCAGCAACAGCCCAATCAGCGTAAAAATATACAGCGTGCCGAACATGACCGGGTAGTCACGCTGAATAGTAGCATCGTAGCCCAGTAAGCCCAGGCCGTTGAGGGAGAACATCACTTCGATCAACAGTGAACCGGTGAAGAACATACTGATAAAGGTCGCCGGGAACCCGGCAATGACTAACAGCATGGCATTTCGGAAAACATGGCGGTAGAGGATTTTTTTCTCGTCCAGCCCCTTGGCACGGGCGGTCACTACGTACTGTTTGCGGATCTCATCCATAAAGGAGTTCTTCGTCAGCATGGTGAGGGTGGCGAAGCCGCCGATGACCGTCGCCAGCACCGGCAGGCAGATGTGCCAGAGATAATCGGTCACTTTGCCATACCACGGCAGGGTATCAAACTGTGGGGAAACCAGTCCGCGCAGCGGGAACCAGTCGAAGTAGCTGCCTCCGGCAAAGACCACAATCAATATAATACCGAACAGGAAGGACGGGATGGCATAGCCGATGATGATCAGCGTGCTGCTCCAGATATCAAAGGCGCTGCCGTTGCGTACTGCTTTTTTAATCCCTAGCGGGATCGACACCAGGTAGATAATGAGTGTGCTCCATAACCCGAGCGTCACCGAGACCGGCAGGCTCTCTTTGATCAGCTGGATCACCGAACTGCTGCGGAACAAACTGTCGCCAAAATCAAAGCGCACGTAGTTCCACAGCATGGTGAAATAACGCTCATGCAGCGGTTTGTCAAAGCCGTAACGACGGGTGATTTCTGCGATCACTTCCGGATCAAGGCCGCGTGAACCACGATACTCTCCCTCCCCCGGGGATGCATTGAGGGCGCTGCGGCCGTGGGCCGATCCTTCCCCGGCAGCACCCGGCATGCCGGTGGTCTGGCCGAATTCAATATTGGCAATCGCCTGATCCACCGGGCCGCCCGGCGCAATCTGCACGATAAAAAAATTGATGGTGATAATCGCCCACAGCGTGGGGACGATCAGCAGTAAACGACGAAGTAAATAAGCACCCACAGTCTGACTCCTTAGCGACGTTGCGCCGGCAACTGTGCGGCTTTGTTAACATCGTACCACCAGTTATCGAAACCCTGCGCATAGGTTGGACGCGTCGTTGGCATCGAAAACTTATTCCAGTAGGCATAACGGTCGTTGGCGGTGTACCACATCGGTATCATGTAATAGTTCCACAGCAGGACGCGATCCAGTACCCGACCCAGCGTCAGCAGCGCCGGGGCATCGCCCTGATGCTGGTTAATGCGGGCGATCAGATCGTCAATCAGCGGGCTGCTGACGCCTGGCGTGTTATAGCTGGAATCCATATAGGCGGTCGCCCAGTAAAACTGCAGGCCGGTATCCGGGGTCGGGAAAGCGGAGTAAACGGTTGGCAGCATATCAAAGTCACGCTTGCGCAGGCGTGCCAGATACTGCGAACTGTCCACCTGGCGTACCTTCATGGTGATCCCGACGCGGGAAAGATTATGCTGGAAAGGCAGCACCCACTGGTCATTACCGCCGCTGCGCAGCAGCAGTTCAAACGCAAAAGGCCTGCCGGTTTTGACGTTCACCAGTTGCTGGTTTTTCAGCTCCCAGCCCGCCTGCTTCAGCAGTGACAGTGCCTGGAGTAATTTGGGGCGGTCGTAGCCGGAACCGTCAGAGGTTGGTGGCTGATAGATCTGATCGATCACCTCTGGTGGATACTGCCCCTTCAGCGGACCGAGTATCTCCAGTTCTTTGGCATCCGGGTAGTGACGTGCCGCGTAATCTGTATTCTGGAAATAGCTGTCCACGCGCTTGTAGGCATTATAAAACAGCGCTTTGTTCATCCATTCAAAATCAAACAGCAGCGAGAGGGCTTCCCGTACCCGCCGGTCGGCAAACTGAGGTTTCTGCGTATTAAACGCCAGCCACTGGGTATTGGTTGCTACGGTGTTGGGCACCTCTTCTTTGCGGATATAACCCCGATCGAAGTTAGTGCCGTTGTACTGCGTGGCCCACTTTTTCGCCGCCCCTTCGGTGCGGAAATCAAACGCACCGGCTTTGAATGCCTCAAATGCCACATTATCGTCCAGATAATAGTCGTAGCGGATGGTATCGAAGTTATAGCGGCCTTTATTGACCGGCAGATCTGCCGCCCAGTAGTTTTTTACCCGGGAATAGGTGATCGACTGGCCCACTTTATAGGCGCTGATCCGATAGGGGCCGCTGGATAACGGTGGCGCGGGCAGCGGTTCTCCCAGTTTATGATCCTTCCAGTATTTTTCCGGAAATACCGGAGAGGCGAGCAGAGACAGCATCTTATCGCGGTCGCTTTTCGGCAGATCAAAGCGGACAGTAAAGCGTGACAGGGCTTTTGCCGTCACGCCTTTATAAAACACGCGATACTGCGGTACGCCCTGGGTCATAAACAGGTTGAATGTAAAGGCAGCATCCGCAGCGGTAATGGGTGAACCATCCTGAAAACGCGCCCGCGGATTGATGGTCACTTCCACCCAGCGGTAATCATCGGGATAGCGGGCAAACTCCGCAATCAGTGGATACAGGCTGCCCACTTCATCATCGGAAGAGGTAAACAGGCGGTCATAGAGTGATTCTGTTCCCACCCCTGGGCTGCCGCGCATCGCAAAGCGATTAAAATTATCAAAGGTGCCTATTGCCGACAGTGTCACACTGCCGCCTTTCGGTGCGGCAGGATTGGCATAATCAAAATGGGTAAACCCACCGGCATACTTCGCCACACCAAGCTGGGCGAAGCTGTCACTTTGATTGATTTTCTCAGCCTGGACGCAGGCCGTATACAGGCTGAAGATGACTAAGGCAATACCACGCATAATCATGGTTCAACAGACTCCCACCGGAAACACATTGGTTAATTTCGCCAGCCTGGCAGTAAAACCACGATGACACAATGATATTAAAAGGTTTTCCCCCGTTCAAACCCGTATGTTGCTCAGGGCCGGCGCGTGTTGCTGCCGATAGTAGCCGATAAGCTGTGGGACGGTACAGGGGGGGCTGAACAGGTAGCCCTGCAGGTGCGTCACGCCACGGTTAATTAACCACAATGCCTGCTCTGCGGTTTCGACGCCCTCTGCCACCGTCTTCAGGTTGAGTTTTTTCGCCAGCGCCAGCACGGCATCCAGTACGGGGGTGTTGACCGTTTCCATGCCGATACTCTGCACAAAGCCGCGGTCAATTTTAAGGTAATCAAACTGGAATTTCTCAAGGTAGATTAACGCGCTGTGGCCGGTGCCAAAGTCATCAATGGCGATACGGATATTCTGCTGACGGATCCAGTCAAATATTTTATCAGCGTTATTATCATTGACCATCGCACTTTCTGTGATTTCAAAAACATATTCAAAATGCCCGGTTGGCATCTTGGCTATCCAGTCCAGCACATCCTGGCAGAAACTGGGGTGTGCAAGATGATGAGAGGACAAATTGACGCCCATCCGCGTCCCGACGGGGGCGACTTTGCACAAACGATGGGCATCCTGAGCCACCAGTGTAAACAGATGCCGGGTCAGGGGCACAATCAGATTCTGGCCTTCGGCGTAGCGGATAAATGAATCCGGTGGAATACGCCCTTCCGTCGGGTGTGTCCAGCGTAAAAGCGCCTCCAGACCGTAAGGTTTTCCACTGGCTGTTTCGATGACAGGCTGATATTCCACATGAAACTCCCCGCGCTTAATGCCCAGCATAATCTCTTTGCCCGCTCTCAGCCGCAGCGTAAACATCAGGAAACATCCGCAGGTAATCAGCATTCCCATCAACAGCCCCGACAAAAGAATGAGATGGATATCACGCTGCGGCAGGGCTTCTCCGTAGAGATTCAGCGTCAGGGGATATCCCGGGATCGCGATGGTACGCAAGGCATGCCCAGGCAGTGCGCTGCGTTTGATCACGCGCTCATTCCAGGTGGTCATCGCACTCTCTCCGGCCACTATCGCTATGCCGCTAATTTGCTGATCGCGGGAGGCCAGTAAAAGATAAGGCGTGAGGTTGATATTGAGGGTAGTGAAAACGCCGCTGCCCGGATAAGCAGGATTTTTCAGCCATAAAACGATGGCGGGTTTGCCACGCATCATTGGCGTCCCGGGGATCAGCCGGATATCTGTAGTGTTGCTGACCTCGGTGAGGGGGGATATCTGTTGGACATCCATTTGCATAGGGCCGGTGGCAGATGAGCAAAAAGCACGGCGGTTATTGACTAACAATATCGCCCGCACGTTGGGCGCAAAGGCTGAACGCTGCGTGAGATCGTTGCGCACCTGTTCACAGGAGGAGTGGATATTTGCCTGAAGGGGTTGCAGGGTCGTACGCAGATCCGAGAAGACGCTGGCCACATAACGCTGCGTATAGCTGGCGAGGCGGTCATGCTCTGCAGAGCGGCGGTTCCAGGTCAGCGTCAGCATAATGATGAGAAACAGCAGAAAAAAAATAAAACCGATGGTCGCACTGAGAATTACTATCTTACGCGGCTGAGTCACCTGCCGCCTGACGGGGGTAGATAGTGGCATTCGGTTATTTCTCCCGTATTCGCCGATTTTATTATTGTTGATAACGAGCAAATTTCTTCTGGCGTCAGCCAGTGAGAATATAACGGGGGAGGGGAGTCTGTCTCTATCTTATTGTTGATAATCAATCCCTCAACTGGGCAGGTGAGAGGTGGGGAATAAAAGGCAAAAAAAACGCTGCCATAAGCAGCGTTTTTTATCTCGTGTTCGCAGACTTCAAGGGAATGAGGTCAGCTCTGCGTTCGGCTCAGTACCCGACGAGCGTCGCGATAACGGTTTTTCCAGTAAGATTCATTCAGGTTCGAAATCATCACACCGCTGCTCGTAGAGGCATGAACGAAGTTGTCATTACCGATATAAATACCGACATGACGACCCGTGGAACCTGCACGGAACAACACCAGATCACCGGGGCGCAGTTTCGCGCGCTGGATACTTTTTCCGGTATCTTCCTGCTCGTAGGTTGAGCGCGGAAGATCCATACCAAACTGTTCACGGAATGTGGTCTGGACAAACGCAGAGCAATCGATGCCACGTTTGCTGGTACCGCCAAGGCGGTAACGTACCCCTTTCCAGTCCGCATACTGGTCCATCAGGCGGGATTTAATATCCACATTCTGAACCATCTGTTCGAATTCATCCTGAGACGCTTGAAGTAAAAAACCATTCTGATTTTTAACTGCATGAGTATCAGTTTGTACATTGTGTCCGCTGTTCGAACTACAGGCTGACAACAGTGTCGCGAGCGCGACGGCGGGAAGAACCCGCAAGATATATCTCAGTATAGGTTGAGACTTGACCATTATTTTTGTGATCCCTTGAAGTCCTTAACGACGAAGTCGTTAGCAGAATTGCGAAACGAGACGAGATTAATTAGTGCCGGAGGGTAAGACAATTCGGAAAACGTTAAAATGTGTAATTGAGCACAATTTAAAATGTAACTTACCGAAATACTTTAGCCATTTCGCCTAATCGAAGACGAGGTTACCCCATTACATAGCCCATGGCGAGGGCTTTTAAGCACTTTTTTGTCGGTTTTTGTGATATGAAATCATTAAGTAACGAATTGATTACATTATCGTCAATTATCAGCTGATCCGTTTGTGCTTAAGGCCAACTTTGCTGCGACATGCCGTGGGTCAAGTGAAAATCAGAATAATCTCACTGGACAGGCGTGGGTTTCAGGGGTTTGCGCTGAGGGAAAGGGGGGAGGTGGCAGAACGAATCTCCCTGTTTTGCCGCCAGAAGTCTTCTCTGACGGCAGGGTGACGGTCGCCCTATTCTTTTCCGCGCGTACGGAGAAATACGGGTTTATTTAACCGGTTTGTATTTTCCCGGAAGATTACGATACAGCCAGTTCACCAGATAATCACTGGCGGGTGTCAGTAACCACCAGCTCATACCTACCAGCACAATGGAAAGGGAACCCACCGCAATATCGGTAAACCAGTGTGCCCCAATCATTACGCGCGGCAGGGCAAAGACCAGCACAATTATGACTGCCAGGGCAAAGGCGCGACGGGTGAAATAACGCAGCATAAAGCAGGCGAATATCATCAGCATCATACCGTGATCACCGGGGAAACTGTCCGCGGAAGAGTCCTTAGTCGGAATGCCGGTGAGCTGTGTCACATGATTGACATCCGGGAAGAACTTTGTCGGACTGGCGTGAGATACCGGGATCTGATGACCAAGCTGATTCAGACACACTGCGGTAATTAACATGGTGATGCCAATGGCAAACATGCGGCGACGGCCCTGAGGTGTCTCCTGACGCCAGAAGTGCAGATACAGGGCGCCCATCGCCAGGAGGGATACGGCATCAAACGCGCGGAAGTTGGTGATCGCCACCAGCCACAGCAATGCCTGGTTCGTTACCAGACGCTGGTTGAACCAGTAAAAAATAGTTTTATCCAGCGTGAACCACTGCCCGTGATCCACTGGCAGGTACCAGGAGAAAAACAGCGCCAGGCCGAGAGCATTCAGCAACAGAATAAGCAGCAATCGTTTAATATTCATATCAGAATTAAGGTTTTTTTAAGAAAGTTCGCGCGTAGAGTATGCCTGATATTATAAACGAAGATTCAACAGAGCCGTTTGTAAAATATTCCAGTTTGCCTGCTCATCGTGGATCAGCTCGATCCGGCTGTCAGGCGGTGCTGATGGCCGCGTTTCAATATGAAAATCTGCCCCCTGGCGATTAATGCTCACCAGCCCTTCGGCAATACGCAGTACGCCTTTCACCCGTGACACCGGAGCCTGCCTCGCCCACTCCAGCAGACCAATGGTATCAAAGACGGTATCACTGTCGAAAATCCAGCCGCAGGCGTAGTAGCCCTGACCCTGATTGAGTGCCCGTCGCCAGCGTGCACTGTCGTTCAGCTTCAGGGCTGCCAGGCCATGCTGAGACGGCGAGTGATGGTGCGACGGTGCAGGCAGCACCGCCTGATGGGTCCGTGGCAGGTCAAGCAGCGCCGGATCAATCTGACCGTGAGTGGTGACGATCAGCTGGCGCGACGGCGATGATTGCTGATGCCAGCTCTGCAGGGCTTCCCGGTCAGCCTCTGCCCAGCGGTCCTGCTTATTGGCAATAATAATGTCGGCAGCGGCCAGCTGGTCGCGAAAGTTTTCATTCCGGATGACCCGTTCATCCGCCAGCTGTCGTGGATCCAGCAGGCACAGCGTGGCGCGGAGGTCTATCCAGGGTTGATAAACTGCAGCAGACAGCATATCGAGGATCTGTTTAGGATGCCCGAGCCCGGTAGGTTCAATCAGCAGGCGGTCTGGTTTAGCCTGCTTCAGCAAGGTATTCAGCCCGACCTGCATCGGCAGACCATTTACGCAGCACATGCAGCCGCCAGGGATCTCCTTCAGTACCGCGCCCGTCTCTGCCAGCAGGGCGCCGTCTATGCCAATTTCACCAAACTCGTTGACCAGTATGGCCCACCGTTCGCCTGCAGGTTTAGTCGCCAGCAGATGGCGCAGGGTCGTGGTTTTGCCGCTCCCGAGGAAGCCGGTGATCAGATTGACGCGGGTCATGTGCACTCCTGAGTAAAACTTTAATGATATTTACTGTTCTTCAGCGCTATTTGTTTTCATCACGAGATGGCGCGTTGTTGACTAAGGTAAGGGGGAGTAATAACACAACAGAGTACGAGGTAAAAAATGCACAGCATTCTTGCGGCCGCTGCCGTGATGCTTTTTGCCTCATGGACGAGCAATGCATTGGCAGGGAATAGTCAGGAAGCAGCAAATTCGGGCACTATTCTTTTTACGGGCAGCATTGTTGAATCCCCCTGTCAATCTGAAATCAATCAGAGATCTGTTCAGGTCGCCTGCCTGCGCGATGGGCAGACACAGGCGATAACACTGGCGCTAAACACCCGCGCTTCACAGCCTATGCCTTATAATATCGGCCATAGCCAACTTCAGTGGCTGGATGCTGAACACCGGCTGGGCATACTCACGATGGAGTATCGTTAATTGTTATAATATAACATTAAGGGCGGTCAGCTGACAGCCCCTTTTTGCAAGTTTCTAGTCGGCGCGGCTCATGTAGCGACGCTCAGGGATATGAATGCGGATTTTATCGCCATTACTGAGGTACTCAGGCACCTGAACAATCAGACCTGTCGCCATTTTTGCCGGTTTGGTTCGTGCACTGGCTGAAGCGCCTTTAATGCCCGGCGTTGTTTCAACAATTTCCATATCCACCGTCTGCGGCAGCTCCAGCGCCAGGATCTGGCCATCCATTGTCAGTACCTGAATGCCAGGAATACCGCCTTCCGGCAGGAACAGCAGCTCATCTTCAATCTGCTCCTGCTTGAAGTTATAAGGCGTATAGTCTTCGTCATCCATAAACACATATTCATCCCCGTCAATATAGGAGAAGGTGACCTGACGGCGACTGAGAGAAATGGTGTCGATGATGTCATCGCCTTTAAAGCGCTCTTCCACTTTCATTCCGCTGCGGATATCGGTGAAACGCATTTTATACAGTGTGGAGGCCCCGCGTGCGCTCGGGCTTTGAACATCAATATCTTTCACTAACAGCAGCTTGCCGTTAAAACTCACGGCCATGCCTTTTTTGATTTCGTTAGCTCTTGGCATAAAACAGATCTCGTATGAATAAGGAGGGGAAAATTATCGCGACACGTTACTCGCGCCTGCGTCACCAGGCAAGATGGCCCGGAGAAAATATCTGCCTGGCGGAATGCGCAGCAGACGTTGGCCGCAAGGGCGCCGTCATAAAACAAGCATAGTATTCGTACCGGCAGGCTGCTATTGTCGCGCTTTCCCTTCGGAGGTCAGTCATGGAGTGTCGCGCCGCCTGTGGTGCCTGCTGTACGGCCCCTTCCATTTCATCGCCGATTCCCGGGCATCCGAATGGAAAACCAGCGAATACGCCCTGCGTGCAACTCGACGCGCAGATGCGCTGCAAAATCTTCGGTTCGCCGCTGCGACCCGCAGTCTGTGCAAGTTTACAGCCTGAGGCCGAAATGTGCGGACACAGTCGCGCCCAGTCGCTGGTCTATTTACTGAATCTGGAAGCGCAGACTGCGCCCTGATTCAGGCGGCAGTAGCCGTTTCTGCCACCTCCGGCTCCGGCACCCGTAACAGACAGAGCAGGGACGCCGCCATCATCACCACGGCAAACCAGAAAACGGCATGGAAACTCCATACCTCTGCCACCATCCCGGCCAGCGAACCGCCAACAATCCACCCCATACGGGTTGAGTTGGTGAACAGCGTGGTAGCAGCGCCGGCCTGACCTGGCATCATATCCTGGAAATAGATCATGCCGATGGCCGCCACTACCCCGATAAACATCGCATTCAGACCCTGAAGCAGCAGCATTGCCGTTTGTCCATTGAACAGCAGCGTGCCGCTGTAAAACAGGAATCCGCAGAAAGCCGCGCCGCACATTAACCGCCGCTTACCGCAGCGCCTGGCAAAATAACCGGCCAGCAGCATCACCGGGATCTCCAGTCCGGCGGCTAACCCCATCATCAGGCCCGCCAGTTTTTCCGGCAGATGCAGTTCATTCACCACATACAGCGGCATCGTGATCAGATACAGGCCGTTGCTTGACCACATCAGAGTACAGGCAATAAACAGCATCAGCGTGGCACGTCGGTGACGGCGCGGCGCCTGTAAAGGCTGGCTCAGGATCACCGTGGTTTTACGCATCGAAGGCAGCAGATAACGCACGATAACGGCACAGAGCACAAAGGCGATAGCGGCGCAAAGGTACATGGTGCGAAAGCCGTAGCCCAGCGCGAGGGCAAAGGCCAGCGGTGGGCCGACCATCCACGCCAGCGAGATCTGGGCGCGCATTATCGAGCTGAACATCACATTCTCCCGCCCGGTCTTATCGGAGTGCTCACGCGCCAGCGCAAACATCTGCGATGTGGCGCTACTGCCAAAGCTGGAGAGCAGAACGCCGACGAACAGCAGGATAAAATAGTTGCGGTTCCAGGCAAAAAGCAGAGAGGCCATGGCACCCAGCAGGCAGCAGTAGAGGATCAGCGTTTTACGGTCACCACGGCGATCGGAGTAGCGCGCCAGCAGCTGGCTGACGACGATGCCAATCACGGCGCTGAGGGTGAAGAACAGGCCGACCATAAACGGGCGCACCTGCACTTCCGTACTCAGGAACAGGCTGAGCGTCGGGGTTTGCAGCGCCCCCGCCAGCCCGGAAATAAACGCCACGATGAGAAAGGCCAGTGACTGGCTGTCGGGCAGGGTGCGTGCGGGCGCAGCGGGAAGTGACATGTTTTCATTGGCCTGAAGAAGGAAAAAACGGCGAGATCTTACGCCGTATTGCAAAAAGCGGAAATGCTTTTTCAAAGGGAGACGAAGCAAATCTTAGATTGCGCACTTTTTGCACCCTTTACACCGCACAGCGCCGGTCAGCACCCCGTCAGCTTTTCCTCTTTCCGCCACGCTTTTTTCTGAAAAGAAAGGATGAAATGTGCGGGACGTCAAAAATCTGCTACGCCGTTCACAGTAAAACTTGCAACAAATCTACGAAAGGCACCACACTCATTGAAACGTTTCAGCGTTGTCTCGTCAGCTTGTTAGTCCCGGGATGGCGCTTTTTTTCTCAAATTAGCTGAAACGATTCAAATTCAGCAGCGAGGAGAACCATGTTCCAGTTAGAACTCAATGCCATCAAGCCTGGAGCCCAGGCTGGCGACAAACACGATGCAATTCGTCAGGTGGCCGCCGCGCTCACCGCCGCCGGTAACGTTGGCGAAGGCTATGTCGACGGGATGCTCGCGCGTGAGCAGCAGACCTCCACCTACCTTGGCAATGGCATTGCCATTCCACACGGCACCACCGATACCCGCGATCTGGTGTTAAAAACCGGCGTGCAGGTCTTCCAGTTCCCGCAGGGCATTGCCTGGGGTGAAGATCAGACCGCGTATGTGGTGATCGGCATCGCAGCGAAGTCAGACGAGCATCTGGCGCTGTTGCGTCAGCTGACGCACGTGTTGAGCGATGACAGCGTGGCCGCGCAGTTGCGTACCACCGACTCTGCTGAAACCCTGCGCAGCATCCTGATGGGAGAAAAGCTGGCGGCAGAATTCAAATTTGATACCTCGCTGATCAGCACCGACGTCGCTGCCAGCGACCTGATGACGCTGCAGGCCCTGAACGCCGGACGTCTGCAGCAGGCGGGTGCGGTAGACGCGTCATTTGTCAGCGATGTGATTGCCGGAAAACCCCTGAACCTCGGGCAGGGTATCTGGCTCAGTGACAGCACGAACGGCAACCTTGCCAGCGCGGTGGCCATCAGCCGTGCGGCGGCACCATTCAGTGTTAACGGTGAAACGGCGTCCATGCTGATCACCGTGTCTGTTACCGACGATCAGCCGCTGCACGTGCTGAACTATTTAAGCGATCTGCTGATTAAGCAGAAAGCCGACCGCCTGCTGAGTGCGGATGCAGCCGGTATCCTGGCGCTGCTGACCAGTGAAGTTTCCGAGCAGGCTGATGTCCTGACCGAAGAGTTTACTATCCGCAATGAACATGGCTTACATGCCCGTCCGGGTACGGCGCTGGTCAGCGTGATTAAACAGTTTAACTGTGATGTGACCGTCACCAACCTTGATGGCAGCGGAAAACCGGCAAACGGTCGCAGCCTGATGAAAGTGGTCGCTCTGGGCGTGAAAAAAGGCCATCGTCTGCGCTTCACCGCCAGCGGTGAAGATGCCCGTGCGGCGCTGGATGCCGTTGGAGAAGCGATCGCTGCCGGTCTGGGCGAGGGTGCGTCATGAGCAGACGTGTCGCCACCATTACCCTGAATCCGGCTTACGACCTGGTGGGGTATACCCCGGAAATTGAACACGGCGAAGTTAACCTGGTGAAAACCACCGGGCTGCACGCGGCGGGAAAAGGCATCAACGTTGCCAAGGTACTGAAAGACCTGGGCATTGATGTCACCGTCGGTGGCTTCCTTGGCAAAGAGAACCAGGACGGCTTCCAGCACCTGTTCAGCGAACTGGGCATTGCTAACCGCTTCCAGGTCGTTGAGGGACGTACCCGTATCAACGTTAAACTCACCGAGAAAGACGGCGATGTGACCGATCTTAACTTCTCTGGTTTTGACGTGACCGCGCAGGACTGGGACCGCTTTACCGCCGACTCGCTGACCTGGCTGGGCCAGTTTGATATGGTCTGCGTCAGCGGCAGTCTGCCGGCGGGCGTGGATCCGGATGCCTTCACCGAGTGGATGACGCAGCTGCGTACCCACTGTCCGTGCATTATTTTCGACAGCAGCCGTGAGGCGCTGGTCGCGGGCCTGAAGGCCGCGCCGTGGCTGGTGAAACCTAACCGCCGTGAGCTGGAAATCTGGGCGGGCCGCAAATTACCGACATTACAAGATGTGATTGAAGCAGCACATGCGCTGCGTGAGCAGGGTATCGCTCACGTGGTGATCTCTCTTGGTGCCGAAGGGGCGCTGTGGGTGAATGCTTCAGGCGAATGGATTGCAAAACCACCTGCCTGTGAAGTTGTAAGCACCGTGGGTGCTGGCGATTCGATGGTCGGCGGGCTGATTTACGGCCTGCTGATGCGTGAATCCAGCGAGCACACGCTGCGCCTTGCAACTGCTGTTGCGGCCATGGCCGTCAGCCAGAGCAATGTGGGTGTTACCGATCGTACCCAGTTGGCCGCAATGATGGCGCGTGTCGACCTACAACCTTTCATTAACTAACAGCAGGAGACGCATAATGAAAACGCTGCTGATAATCGATTCCTCTCTTGGGCTGGCAACGGGCTACCTGGCTAAAAATATAACCACTGCGGCTGCGGCAAGCGCAGGACTGACGCTGACCGATAATCCGGCAGAAGCGGATCAGGTTATTGTCGCGGGCAAGAACATTCCGGCTGACAGCAACCTGAACGGCAAGGCCATTTACCTGGCGGATATTGAGCAGTTACTGCGTCAGCCGGCAGAGGTGCTGGCAAAAGCGCAAACGGAGGCCCGTCCTTATCAGGCACCGGCAGCCGCCGCCCAGCCGGCAGTCGCGGCACCGGCAGCCGCAACCGGACCTAAACGCGTTGTGGCCATTACCGCCTGTCCAACCGGCGTGGCGCATACCTTTATGGCTGCTGAGGCCATCGATACCGAAGCGAAAAAACGCGGCTGGTGGGTGAAGGTGGAAACCCGGGGTTCAGTGGGTGCAGGCAATGCCATCACCCCTGAAGAAGTTGCGGCGGCCGATCTGGTGATTGTGGCCGCAGACATTGAAGTCGATCTGGCGAAATTTGCCGGCAAGCCGATGTACCGCACCTCGACCGGACTGGCGCTGAAGAAAACGGCCCAGGAACTGGATAAAGCCGTGGCAGAAGCCCGGGTTTACCAGCCTCAGGGCGGTCAGTCTTCCGCCCCGGATGAGAAAAAAGAGAAAGCAGGCGCTTATCGTCACCTGTTGACCGGCGTGTCTTACATGCTGCCGATGGTGGTGGCCGGTGGTCTGAGTATCGCACTCTCCTTCGCCTTTGGTATTACCGCGTTTAAAGAGCAGGGTACGCTGGCCGCTGCGCTGATGCAGATTGGTGGCAGCAGTGCGTTTGCACTGATGGTACCGGTGCTGGCAGGCTTTATTGCCTTCTCCATTGCCGACCGTCCAGGTCTGACCCCGGGGCTGATTGGCGGGATGCTGGCAACCAGTATCAATGCCGGTTTCCTGGGCGGTATTATCGCTGGTTTTATTGCCGGTTATGCGGCGAAATTCCTCAGTTCTAAGGTTAAACTGCCGACCAGTATGGAGGCGCTGAAGCCGATTCTGATCATTCCGCTGGTGGCGAGCCTGATTACCGGTCTGCTGATGATCTATGTGGTCGGTAAGCCGGTCGCGGGTATCATGTCGGGTCTGACCGCGTGGCTGGCAAACATGGGTACGGCTAACGCGGTGGTGCTGGGCGCGATCCTCGGTGGCATGATGTGTACCGACATGGGTGGCCCGGTGAACAAAGTGGCCTATGCGTTCGGTGTGGGGCTGCTCAGTTCGCAAACCTATGCCCCGATGGCAGCGATTATGGCGGCCGGTATGGTGCCACCGCTGGCAATGGGTCTGGCAACGCTGGTTGCCCGTCGGAAATTTAACAAAGGTCAGCAGGAAGGCGGCAAAGCTGCGCTGGTACTGGGCCTGTGCTTTATCTCCGAAGGGGCTATCCCGTTTGCGGCCCGCGATCCGATGCGTGTTCTGCCTTGCTGCATTATCGGCGGCGCAGTGACCGGTGCGATGTCGATGGCGATTGGTGCCAAACTGATGGCCCCTCACGGCGGTCTGTTTGTTCTGCTGATCCCTGGCGCAATCACCCCAGTCGTGGGTTACCTGGCGGCGATTATTATCGGTACGCTGGTGGCGGGTCTGTCTTACGCGGTGTTGAAACGCCCGGAAGCGGAAGCGCTTAAGGTCTAATCCTGGCAACGGGATAACAAAAAAGGGGCTGACCTTCTTCTCTGGTCAGCCCCTTTTTCATTTCTTCATTCAGGCAAATTGTTGCTCTGACTTCAGCCAGGCAATCTCATCTTTCCAGATATCCGGATTGACCGTCTCCAGAATCATCGGGATACCGTCAAAACGCGCATCCTTCATCAGCCAGCTGAACACGGTTTTACCGATATTGCCCTCACCCAGGCTGTGGTGGCGATCGACCCGGCTGTTAAACTCGCTTTTCGCATCGTTCAGATGCATGCCGCGCAGGTACTGAAAGCCAACAATACGCTCAAATTCAGCGAAGGTGTTCACGCACTCTTCATCGGTACGCAGATCGTAACCACCGGCAAAGGCGTGGCAGGTATCAATGCAAACCCCAACGCGGGATTTATCTTCCACGCCATCGATAATGGCCGCCAGATGTTCAAAGCGGAACCCGAGGTTGCTGCCCTGGCCGGCGGTATTTTCAATTACCGCCGTCACGCCTTCGGTTTTATCCAGCACGATATTGATCGACTCAGCGATGCGCTGCAGACATGCTTCTTCACTGATCTGATGCAGATGGCTGCCAGGGTGGAAGTTAAGCAGTGTCAGCCCCAGCTGCATGCAGCGCGTCACCTCATCATGGAAAGCTTCCCGTGACTTCTCCAGCGCTTCCGAAACCGGATGACCAAGGTTAATCAGATAGCTGTCGTGAGGCAGGATCTGCTCCGGTTTGAAGTGATGTTTTTCACAGGCGGTACGAAAGGCCGAAATCACTTCATCAGTCAGCGGGGCCGCGCGCCACTGGCGCTGGTTTTTGGTAAAGAGCGCGAAGGCCGTGGCTTCCAGCTCTACAGCGCGTAGTACCGCCTGATCCACACCGCCAGCCGCGCTGACGTGGGCACCGATATATTTCATGCCGTTCTCCTGTTGATGATCTGCTCAATGGCAGGCGGATCATCATAACCGGAAACGGACGGAAATCATGCCATCAAATGCGCAACCAGCAGGTTGATCGCACCGCCACCGACAATCAGCCAGATAAACAGAATCAGTCCCAGCAGGATTGGACGCAGGCCCGCGCGCTTCAGCTGGCTGAAATGGGTGGTCAGGCCAAGCGCTGCCATTGCCATCGCCAGTAGGAGGTTATCCAGTTGATTAATCATGTTGACCGCGTGCGCAGGCAGCAGATGCAGGGAATTAAACAGTGCCACGATAATGAACAGCAGGGCAAACCATGGGAACGAAAGGGCGCTTTTCGTCTGCCCGTCTGCCAGCGGCTGGCGGCGTTTTACCCACCAGCCGAGGGTCACCAGAAACGGAGCCAGCATCATTACGCGCAGCATTTTTGCAATGACCGCTGCATTCTCAGCCTCCGGGCTGATGGCATGCCCGGCGGCCACCACCTGGGCAACTTCATGCATGGTTGAACCGGTGTAGACACCATAATTTTCCGCCGTCACCCACGGGAACCAGTGAACAGCCAGCGGGTAGAGCAGGGGATAGAGAAATATTGCCAGGGTACCAAAGATCACCACGGTGGCAATCGCCACGGCTACCTTCGAGGCTTCTGCCTTGAGTACCGGCTCGGTCGCCAGCACGGCGGCAGCACCACAGATACTGCTGCCCGCGCCAATCAGCCAGGCGGTATCACGATCCAGCCCGAATAGTTTGCGACCAAGCCAGCAGGCCAGCATAAACGTTGAGCAGAGCGTCAGGGCATCGATAATGACCCCACTCACTCCCACATCGGCAATCTGCTGAAAAGTTAAACGGAAGCCATAAAGAATAATGCCCAGCCTTAGCAGCTTCTGTTTAGCAAAGATAATGCCCTCATCGCAATACTGATAGATTCGTGGATACAGCGTATTGCCCACTATGATGCCTGCCACGATGGCCAGGGTGAGCGCCCCCAGCCCCAGTGACGCAATCTCAGGGATGCCCCCCGCCCAGATAGCCAGTGCAGCAATCCCTGCGGCCAGCGCGACCCCCGGAATGAAATGCGTAAGCGGATGATGATGTTTATTGAGCACGATGTCAGCCATATCTCTCCCTCCATAAATGACAGGGATATGATGAAAGCAGTTTGCTTAAAAGTGAAATTGATTATATTTTTATAATTAACAACTATAAGTGTTAAGGGAAGGCCGCTGCGTAGCATCATGACGGGCCACATGAAGAATGTTCAGGTTGAGGAAGGATCATGCATATAACGTTGCGACAGCTGGAAGTGTTTACAGAGGTGCTAAAGAGCGGTTCAACCACTCAGGCATCTCAGGTACTGTCGTTATCACAGTCAGCGGTCAGCGCGGCACTGGCCGATCTGGAAGGTCAGCTTGGCGTGCAGTTATTTGACCGGGTAGGCAAGCGTCTGGTGATCAATGAGCACGGGCGACTGCTGTATCCGCGGGCTGTCGGGCTGCTTGAGCAGGCACTGGAAATTGAACAACTGTTCCGTGAGGACAACGGCGCGCTGCGCATCTCTGCCAGCAGCACCATCGGCAATTACCTGCTGCCGGGCATGATTGCCCGCTATCGCCGTGATTACCCGCAGTTGCCGCTGGAACTGAGTGTGGGTAACAGTCAGGATGTCATCACGGCGGTGGCCGACTTTCGCGTCGACATCGGCCTGATTGAAGGTCCCTGCCACAGGGCCGATCTGGTCACCGAGCCCTGGCTGGAAGATGAACTGGTGGTGTTCGCCGCCCCGGGGGCAGAGATCCTCAGCAAACCGGTGTCGTTACAGAGCCTGGCGGGCGCGCCCTGGATCCTGCGTGAGCATGGTTCGGGCACCCGTGAAATCGTCGATTATCTGCTGATCTCACATCTGCCGCAGTTCGATCTGGCGCTGGAACTCGGGAATTCAGAGGCGATTAAAAACGCGGTACGACACGGTATGGGGATCAGCTGTCTGTCCCGCCGAGTGATTGCCGAACAGCTGGAAATGGGCACGCTGGTCGAAGTGGCGATCCCTCTCCCTGCGCTGAAGCGCACACTGTACCGGATTCACCACCGCCAGAAGCACCTCTCTAAGGCGTTAAGTCGCTTCCTCAGTTACTGCACGGAATAAAGAGGCAGGATCGCCAGGCAGGGATAAATCCGGGGCCGCACGGGCGAGCCTTTTTCCGATTGTCCCGGGCGACTGGGGGGCTCCAGCTTCGTCAGCCTGACAACGCTGCGCTAATAATTCCCCGCCAGTTATGAAGCTAACTTATAACGTGGTGTTATCGCTATACGACCCCGGGCAGGTTGCTATAATCGCGCCTTATTTTTTGCAAGGCGCAGCGTTTAAACATGGATCATGACACAAAAACAACACAACCCCCTGGGTTAAGACGGGCTCTGAAAGCACGTCACCTGACGATGATCGCCATAGGCGGATCGATTGGTACCGGCTTATTTGTCGCTTCTGGTGCCACCATTTCACAGGCCGGCCCCGGCGGAGCACTGCTCTCGTACATGCTGATCGGCCTGATGGTGTACTTCCTGATGACCAGCCTCGGTGAACTGGCGGCATTTATGCCTGTTTCAGGCTCATTCTCTACCTACGGCGCGAAATACGTCGAAGAAGGCTTTGGTTTCGCCCTGGGCTGGAACTACTGGTACAACTGGGCGGTGACCATCGCCGTTGACCTGGTGGCGTCCCAGCTGGTGATGACCTGGTGGTTCCCGGATACCCCGGGCTGGATCTGGAGCGCGCTGTTCCTCTGCCTGATCTTCCTGCTCAACTACATCTCGGTAAAAGGCTTTGGTGAGGCAGAATACTGGTTCTCCCTGATCAAAGTCGCGACCGTGATCATCTTTATTATCGTCGGCGTCGCGATGATCGCCGGCATTATGCGCGGTGCAGAAAGTGCGGGCTGGCATAACTGGGAAATCGGCGATGCCCCCTTCTCCGGAGGCTTTGCGGCAATGATTGGCGTGGCGATGATCGTCGGCTTCTCGTTCCAGGGCACCGAACTGATTGGTATTGCGGCCGGTGAGTCCGAAGATCCGGCGAAAAATATTCCGCGTGCGGTGCGTCAGGTATTCTGGCGTATCCTGCTGTTCTATGTGTTTGCCATCCTGGTGATCAGTCTGATCATCCCATATACCGACCCCAGCCTGCTGCGCAACGATGTCAAAGACATCAGCGTCAGCCCGTTCACGCTGGTATTCCAGCATGCCGGTCTGCTGTCGGCGGCGGCAGTGATGAATGCCGTGATCCTGACGGCAGTGCTGTCAGCGGGGAACTCCGGTATGTACGCCTCAACCCGTATGCTTTATACCCTGGCATCGGAAGGGAAAGCGCCGCGCATCTTCGCCAGACTGTCGAAGGGCGGAGTGCCGCGTAACGCGTTGTATGCCACCACGGTAGTGGCCGGGCTGTGCTTCCTGACCTCGATGTTCGGCAATCAGACCGTGTATCTTTGGCTGCTGAATACCTCCGGGATGACCGGCTTTATCGCCTGGCTGGGCATTGCCATCAGCCATTACCGCTTCCGTAAAGGTTATATGGCACAGGGACGCGACCTGGCAGACCTGCCGTACCGTTCAGGTTTCTTCCCGCTGGGGCCGATTTTTGCCTTCGTGCTCTGCCTGATCATCACGCTGGGCCAGAACTATCAGGCATTCCTGTCGGATACCATTGACTGGGGCGGCGTGGCGGCGACCTACATCGGTATTCCGCTGTTCCTGCTCATCTGGTTTGGCTTTAAACTGACGCGTAAAACGCGCTTTGTGAAGTACAGCGAAATGGAGTTCCCGACGTTCGATAAGTAACGTTCAACGGGGTAAAAGAGAGGCGCGTATCCTGCGCCTTTTTTTATGTTACGAAAACAGACTCAAAATATTACTGATAAGTATTATCATTTGCTTTATTTTAAGCGGCATTAATGACAATGAACAGGTATTGAGTATGAGCTTAACCCAGGAACCCGTGCAGCATACGGGTAAGACAGCGCCTGAGGGCGTGATGGGCCGTTATCATCAGCTACTGCGCCATCGTCTGTTGATTATGGCCGTACTGGTGGTAGCGATTATTGCCTCGCTGGTGCTGGACTTTACCCTCGGTCCGTCAGGGCTGTCGTTACCGGTGCTGTGGCAAACCCTGCTGTCGCCGGAGTCGGTGGATGCCGGCACACGGGTCATTGTCTGGGACATCCGGCTACCCTATGCGCTGATGGCGGTGATTGTCGGCCTGGGGCTGGGGCTGGCCGGCGCTGAGATGCAGACCATCCTCAATAACCCCCTTGCCAGTCCGTTTACGCTGGGTGTTTCCTCTGCGGCCGCCTTTGGCGCGGCGCTGGCGATCGTGCTGGGTATCGGTATTCCCGGCATTCCCGACCAGTGGTTTATCTCGGCCAACGCCTTTGTGTTTGCGCTGATTGCCGCTCTGATGCTGGATGCGGTCACGCGCTGGACCCAGGTGTCAACCTCCGGGGTGGTGCTGTTTGGTATCGCGCTGGTCTTCACCTTCAATGCGCTGGTTTCCATGATGCAGTTTATTGCCAGTGAAGATACCCTGCAGGGCCTGGTGTTCTGGACGATGGGCAGCCTGGCGCGCGCCTCGTGGGAAAAACTCGGCGTGCTGTGCGTTGCCCTGCTGGTTCTGGTGCCGTTCTCCATGTTAAGCGCGTGGAAGCTTACCGCGCTGCGTCTGGGCGAAGATCGTGCGGTCAGCTTTGGGATTGACGTGCGTCGTCTGCGTCTGATGACCCTGCTGCGCATCAGCGTGATCTCTGCGCTGGCGGTAGCTTTTGTCGGCCCGATAGGCTTTATCGGCCTGGTTGCACCGCATATTGCGCGAATGATTTTTGGTGAAGATCACCGCTTCTACCTGCCGGCCAGCGCACTGACCGGGGCGCTGGTGCTGTCGATGGCGTCAGTGGTGTCGAAGAATCTGATCCCGGGCGTGATCATTCCCGTCGGCATTGTCACCTCGCTGGTGGGCGTGCCGTTCTTCCTGAGTATTATTCTGCGCCATCGGGGGAGTGTCTGATGCAGGGGCTGAAAATAAGCGGCTTTCATGCCGGGTATCCAAAACGTCAGGTCATCAGCAATCTCAATGTACCGCTGCTGCCGCAGGGAAAAATCACTGTCCTGCTGGGGCCTAATGGCTGCGGGAAGTCGACGCTGCTGCGTTCGATGGCCGGGCTTAACCGTGCCAGCGGCGAGCTGTGGCTGAACGGAGAAGACCTGATGGCGCTGCCGTTCGCCCGGCGCGCGTCACGCGTGGTGTATCTGCCACAGTCGCTGCCTGCGGGGGTGCACCTGCACGTGCTGGAATCGATCATCGTGGCACAGCGGGCCAGCGGCGGGCGCAGCAATGCCAGCAGCGAAGCCGAAGTGATGGCCCTGCTCGAACAGTTGGGTATTGCGCATCTGGCCCTGAGCTATCTTGATCAGCTCTCCGGCGGGCAGAAGCAGCTGGTCGGTCTGGCACAGTCGCTGATCCGCCGCCCGGAGCTGTTACTGCTGGATGAACCGTTAAGCGCCCTGGATCTGAACTATCAGTTCCACGTGATGGATTTAGTACGCCGCGAGACCCGCCTGCGCAACATCGTCACGGTAGTCGTCGTGCATGATATCAATATCGCGCTGCGCCACAGTGAACATGTCCTGATGCTGCAAAACGGGGAGCTGGTTGCTGACGGTCTGCCGGAAGCGGTGATTACGCCGGACAGTCTGGCGCGGGTCTACGGGGTGAAAGGGCGGATTGAGCGCTGTTCGCAGGGCGTACCGCAGGTACTGATTGACGGCCTGGTGGAAGCACCGGCATTTTGATAGAGGAGCGACCGAAACAGAAGGTCGCTCCTGCAGATAGCCGGATGTAAGGGCCGACCTTTTTGGGTCGGCTTTTTTACACCAGCAGGTGCTGCGCGTGGAAGCGCAGATGATCTTCCACAAAGCTGGCGATAAAGAAGTAGCTGTGGTCGTAACCGGGCTGAATACGCACGGTTAACGGGTAATTCAGCTCTGCCGCGAGGGTTTCCAGCCGTTCCGGACGTAACTGATCGGCCAGGAACTGATCGCTGTCACCCTGATCGACCAGCATCGGCAGCACCGCGCCGCCGTTACGCATCAGCCAGCAGCTGTCATACTGCTTCCACGTGCTGACATCCTCTCCCAGATAGGCGCGGAAAGCTTTCTGTCCCCAGGCCACTTCCAGCGGGTTAACGATCGGCGCGAATGCCGAGGCGGAACTGAATTTTCCCGGGTTGCGCAGGGCAATCATCAGTGCCCCGTGGCCGCCCATGGAGTGTCCCATGATTGCCTGACGATCGCTGACGTTGAAATTACCGGCGATCAGCGCGGGCAGTTCGCTGTTGATGTAATCATACATGCGAAAATGGTCTGCCCACGGCGCTTCGGTGGCATTGAGGTAGAATCCGGCTCCCTGACCCAGGTCATAGCTGTCATCGTTTGCCACGTCATCGCCGCGCGGGCTGGTGTCCGGCATCACCAGCACCAGCCCCAGTTCGGCAGCGACGCGCTGCGCACCGGATTTGACGCTGAAATTTTCGTCACTACAGGTCAGGCCTGCCAGGAAGTACACCACCGGAGGGGGCATGCTGCCCTTAGGCCCGGGTAAAAAAATACTGAAGGTCATCGCGCAGTTGAGGCTGGCAGACTGATGGCGATAGCGCTGCTGCCAGCCGCCAAACAGCCGATGTTCTTCAAGCAGTTCCAGAGTTGATGGCATCCTTTCCTCTCTTATTTTTTTGCGAAATGCACCACGGAACGGATCGACTTCCCTTCGTGCATCAGGTCGAACGCCTCGTTAATCTCTTCCAGCGGCATGGTGTGGGTAATAAAGTCATTAAGCTGGAACTCACCGTTCATATAGCGATCGACAATACCCGGCAGCTGTGAGCGGCCTTTTACGCCACCGAAGGCGGAACCCCGCCATACGCGGCCGGTGACCAGCTGGAACGGACGGGTGGCAATCTCTTCACCGGCACCGGCCACGCCAATAATCACGGATTCGCCCCAGCCTTTATGGCAGCATTCCAGCGCGGAACGCATCACGTTCACGTTACCGATGCACTCGAAGGAAAAGTCCACGCCGCCGTCGGTCATCTCCACGATCACATCCTGAATCGGCTTATCATAATCTTTCGGGTTGATCAGGTCGGTCGCGCCCAGCTTACGGGCCAGGTCGTATTTGCTGGTATTGATATCAATCCCGATGATACGGCCCGCTTTCGCCAGTTTTGCCCCAATGATCGCCGACAGCCCAATACCGCCCAGGCCGAAGATCGCCACGGTATCGCCTTCTTTTACTTTCGCCGTATTGGTCACTGCCCCCATGCCGGTGGTAACACCGCAGCCCAGCAGGCAGACTTCTTCCAGCGGCGCTTCTTTGCTGATTTTTGCCAGCGAAATTTCCGGGATCACGGTGTATTCAGAGAACGTTGATGTGCCCATATAGTGGAAAATCGGCTGGCCGTCTTTGAAGAAACGGGTGGTGCCGTCCGGCATCAGGCCTTTTCCCTGGGTAGAACGAATGGCCTGGCACAGGTTTGTTTTGCCGGACAGACAGAATTTACACTGGCCGCATTCCGGGGTGTACAGCGGGATCACATGGTCTCCGACGGCGACGCTGGTGACGCCTTCGCCCACGGCTTCTACTACACCACCGCCTTCATGGCCCAGTACCGCCGGGAACACACCTTCGGGGTCTTTACCTGAAAGGGTATAAGCATCGGTGTGGCAAACGCCGGTGGCCACGATACGGACCAGCACTTCTCCCTTCTGCGGAGGCATCAGGTCCAGCTCTTCAATTTTTAGGGGTTCACCGGCGGCCCAGGCGACGGCGGCACGGGTTTTAATCATCTGCATGTGTTGCTCCTGTCATTTTGAATAGTGTAATAAGCGTAACCAGGCTTGACGAAAACAGCTGTTAATCGCTGGACTTCTCATCAAATTGTTCAATAATCAGGTACTTCAGCGCCTCGACATTCGGTGTGAAGGCATCGCGACGCCACACCAGTCGGGTCTCGGTATCGCGCAGGTCGGGCGGCAGGGGATGCTGACGCACGCGAACATGGCCGGGCATCTGCGCCAGCAGCGCCGCCGGCAGTAAGGCCACTCCGCCCCCGCTGGCGACGCAGGCCAGCATGGCGTGGTAAGACTGGATTTCCATCACGTTACCCGGCTGGACGCCCGCAGCACGGAACCAGTTCTCAAAACGCAGGCGGTAGGAGCAGCCGGGACGAAAGGCAAACAGCGTACAGCCTGCGGCATCGCCTGGCGTCACAATCGGCGGATGCTCCAGGCTGGAGATCAGTATCATCTCTTCCCGAAACGCCACGCAGCTGTTCAGTTCGTCGCCGTTAACCGGGCCATCAGCGAGCGCAGCGGCCAGGGTGCCGATGCGCACTCTTTCCATCAGTTCGGCGGAGGTGCCGGTGCTGAGTGCCAGGTTCACGGCAGGGTAGCGCTGGTGAAACTCCGCCAGCAGAGACGGCAGCCGTGTTGCAGCGGTGCTCTCCATTGAGCCCAGCGCAAAGTTGCCTGCGGGTTTCCCCCCGTGCGCCATATTCATTGCCTCTTCACTCAGCGTAAGAATGCGCTGGGCATAGCAGAGAAAATTATGGCCCATCGGTGACAGCCGCAGACGCTGCTTCTCGCGGATAAACAGATCGGTACCCAGCTCTTCTTCGAGCTGACGCAGGCGCGTTGTGAGGTTTGACGGCACCCGGTGCAGCTGCTCGGCAGCCCGCACCAGCGAACCGCTGTCGGCAACGGCGCAGAACATTTTTAGCTGAGTCAGATCCATTTATTCTCTTATCGTAAGCAACTTAGTTAATATTATTCACTTTTCGTGATTCTAACCATCACGCATGCTGATGGCAACTAAAATGGGGCAGGAGTTAAAAATGGCGGTTCGTGTTGCTTTGTGCGCTTTTCTGACGCTGGTCGTGGCCATGGGAATAGGGCGCTTTGCCTTTACGCCGCAGGTGCCGTTAATGATAGCT
This sequence comes from Erwinia persicina, assembly GCF_019844095.1. Lineage (NCBI taxonomy): Bacteria > Pseudomonadati > Pseudomonadota > Gammaproteobacteria > Enterobacterales > Erwiniaceae > Erwinia > Erwinia persicina. The sequence continues at coordinate 1,597,485 of NZ_CP082141.1, forward strand.
GAACATCAGCTGTCGCTGACCAGCGCTGCCGTAGTGGCCGCATTCAACTACCTCGGCTACCTGTGCGGATCCTTTGATGCGATGCGGGCGACGCGGCGGGTGGAGTGGCGTCTGCAGGCGGGCGTCTGGGGGGCGGTGATACTGACGCTGATGTCTGCGTGGGCCTCCGGCCCGTGGCAGCACGGGCTGGTTCGCTTTCTGGTGGGCTGGGCCAGCGGCTGGGCGATGGTGCTGATTGCGGCGTGGAGTAACGAACAGCTGCATCGCTACCAGCGCCCCGGATTGAGTGCCGCGGTGTTTGCCGGCCCGGGTACCGGGATTTTCATCAGCGGGATGCTGGCGGTGGGGCTGCACAGCCATCAGGTCAGCGCCGCCTGGGCCTGGCTCGCCTATGGCGTTCTGGCACTGGTGCTGGTGGTGCTGATAGCGCGAACACTGCCGCGTACCGGTCAGCTGCATCGCCCGGAAACCGCCCCGGAACCGCTGCGTCTGACCCCCGGCCTCCGGCGGCTGGTGTGGAGCTACAGCCTGGCCGGGTTTGGCTATATCCTGCCCGCGACGTTCCTGGCGCAAATGGCGACCACGCGCTTTCCCGGGTTGATTAGCCAGTTTGTCTGGCCGGTGTTTGGCGGGGCAGCGGTGGTGGGCATCGTCATCGGTATCCTGACCCGCCACCTCGGCAGCAGCCACCGTCGTCTGGCGCTGGTGCTGTGGGTGCAGGCGGTCGGGGTATTTGCCTCTGATATGATCCCCGGACTGGGTGGGCTGGCGCTGGGATCGGCACTGGTCGGCGGCGGGTTCCTCTGCGTGGTGCAGCTTTCCCTGCAGTACGCCCGCGAACTGGCCCCGCTGCATACGCGCTATCTGGCCGGATTACTGACCACTGGCTATGCGGTAGGGCAACTGGTGGGGCCGCTGCTGTCGGCGCTGTCCACTCTGCTGACGCACCGGCTGGAACCGGCGCTGTATGTGGCGGGGGCCGCCCTGCTGGTCGCGGGTGCGCTGGTGTGGCGACGTGAGCCTGCGGCCGAGTGACAGGGTTTCAGTGACAAATACGCTGATTCACTGGATCGGACACCAAATGTGTACCAAAATAGCGCCTCAGAAATTCCACCGGGTTGCGTTAACCTGGTCAGTCACACCAGCCGGAGAAGAGAAAAACATGGCGACGTTAAGTCAGGAAGCCACACAGGTTCATGAGGCACTGGTTGCCCGTGGCCTGGAAACCCCGCTGCGCGCACCCGCACGTGAAATGGACGATGACACTCGCAGGCAGCTGATCGCGGGTCATATGACCGAAATTATGCAGCTGCTCAATCTTGATCTGGAAGACGACAGCCTGGCGGAAACGCCGCAGCGTATTGCTAAAATGTATGTGAATGAGGTCTTTTCCGGACTGGATTATGCCAACTTCCCGAAAATCACGCTGATTGAAAATAAAATGAAAGTGGACGAGATGGTCACCGTGCGGGATATCACGCTGACCAGTACCTGCGAACACCATTTTGTGATTATCGACGGCCGGGCGACCGTGGCCTATATTCCGAAAGATAAAGTCATTGGCCTGTCGAAAATTAACCGTATCGTGCAGTTCTTCTCTTCGCGCCCGCAGGTGCAGGAGCGTCTCACTCAACAGATCCTGCTGGCGTTGCAGACCCTGCTCGGCACCAATAACGTCGCGGTTTCCATCGATGCCGTTCACTACTGCGTGAAGGCCCGCGGTATTCGTGATGCGACCAGCGCCACCACCACGACGTCGCTCGGCGGGCTGTTTAAGTCCAGCCAGAATACGCGCCAGGAATTTCTGCGCTCGGTTCGCCATCGTTAACAGGGCCTGACGCGGGCGGGTCCTTCGGGGGCGGCCTGCGCCAGCCTTTATCCCCTGTCGGGGCGGATTCTTTTTCGGTCCGCCTTCTTGCCACAGCGTCGTTGTGGGGAACCTTTTATGTCCCGTATTCTTCCTCTGGATTTTATTCGCGGGCTGGCCATTCTCGGCATTCTGCTGCTGAACATTACCGCCTTTGGTCTGCCGAAAGCGGCCTATCTTAATCCTGCCTGGCAGGGGTTGCCCTCGCTGTCTGATTTCGTTGTATGGGCGGCAATGGATCTCTTCGCTCAGGCAAAATTCCTGACGCTGTTTGCCATTCTTTTTGGCGGCGGGCTGCAACTGCTGCTGCCGCGCGGCAAGCGCTGGATACAGTCACGCCTCTCCTGGCTGGTGATCCTGGGCTTTTTGCACGCGCTGCTGCTCTGGGAGGGGGATATTCTGCTGGCGTACGGCCTGACCGGACTGATTGCCTGGCGCATGATCCGCGACGTGCCCGGCACGCGGCAGCTGTTTAATACCGGCGTGATGCTCTATCTGATTGGCAGTGGGGTGCTGGTGGTGCTGGGCATGGCCTCCGGACACACGCCCAACAACTCGTGGCTGCCGGGAGCCGCCGACGTTCAGTATGAAACGTTCTGGCGCACGCACGGCGGCTGGGAGGCGGTGGCTAATCGTCTGGATATGCTGGGTTCATCGCTGATGGCACTGGCAGCGCAGTATGGCTGGCAGCTGGCCGGACTGATGATGCTGGGGGCGGCATTAATGCGTTCGGGCTGGCTGCGCGGCAGCTGGAGTCTGCAACACTACCGCCGTACCGGGGCACGATTGGTGATCTTCGGGATGCTGATTGAGGCCGCGTCAATTGCGTTACAGTGGTACGTCAAATGGGACTTCCGCTGGGCCGGGTTCTTCCTGCAGGTGCCGCGAGAAATCAGTGCTCCCCTGCAGTCGCTGGGCTATGCCGCGCTCTGCTTTGGCTGGTGGCCACAGCTGCAGCGCTGGCGTCTGACGCTGATGGTCAGTGCCGTCGGCCGAATGGCGCTGAGCAATTATCTGTTACAGACGCTGATCTGCACCACGCTGTTTAACCACTTTGCCTTGTTTAACCACTTCAACCGCCTGCAGTTATTGCTGATCGTGCCGCTGGTGTGGGGCGTTAACCTGTTGTTTTCCCACTACTGGTTACGGACTTTCCGGCAGGGGCCGGTGGAGTGGCTATGGCGGCGTCTGACCGCTGCCGGACTCTCTGCGGAACAGAAACCCCCGGCGGAAGATGATATGCATCACAAAGGTTAAAAAATTGTATGTAACCGTTTTCAAGCCTGTGACGGAATTCACGTAGCATGGGGCTCCCGCCTGACAGAATAGACGCCAGAATGCGTTTGGGTCAGGAAGAGCTATGCAAAAAATATGCTTCTGTGGTGATTGCTTATGATTACCATACGTGATGTCGCCCGTGAAGCGGGTGTTTCGGTTGCCACCGTCTCCCGGGTGCTGAATAACAGTGCGGCGGTCACCGGCGACACCCGTGAAACGGTGCTGAAAACGGTTGCACGCCTTGGTTACCGCCCCAATGCCAATGCTCAGGCACTGGCCACTCAGGTCAGCGATACCATCGGTGTGGTAGTCATGGACGTGTCCGATCCCTTCTTTGGCGCACTGGTGAAAGCGGTAGACACCGTGGCCCAGCGCCTGCAAAAACATGTGTTAATCAATAACTCCTATCATCAGGCTGAAAAAGAGCGTCACGCCATTGAGGTGCTGATACGTCAACGCTGTAATGCCCTGATTGTGCATGCAAAAGCGCTGGGAGATCAAGAGCTTGCCTCGCTGATGCAGCAGGTACCCGGCATGGTGCTGGTCAACCGTATTATCCCCGGTTTCGCCCACCGTTGCGTCTGTCTTGACAACGTGAGCGGGGCGCTGATGGCGATGCGTATGCTGCAGCAGCACGGGCATCAGCGTATCGGCTATCTTGGCTCGGTTCACCCCATCGAAGATAACGACCAGCGGCGCGATGGCTGGTCACAGGCGTTGAGCGAGCAGGGCGTCACCCCCGTGGAGAGCTGGTGTGCGTCAGGCGAGCCGGATCTGCAGGGCGGTGAGGCGGCCATGGTCGAGCTGTTAGGCCGTAACCTGCATCTGACGGCGGTGTTTGCCTATAACGACAGTATGGCTGCAGGCGCGCTGGCCGCGTTGAAAGATAACGGTATTGCCGTGCCACAGCAGCTTTCGGTGGTGGGGTTCGACGATATACCGATCTCGCGTTATACCGACCCGCAGCTGAGCACAGTCCGCTACCCGATTGTTTCTATGGCAAAACTGGCCACCGAACTGGCGCTGAAAGGGGCTGCGGGAGAGCTGGACAGCAGCGCCCGACACTGCTTTATGCCGACCCTGGTGCGGCGGCATTCAGTAGCAACCCGGCAAAATGTGGTGGCCGTCACTAACTCAGGCGAATCTGAGATGTAACCGTTTCCAATCTGTGAGTAAATTCACAGTTAATTAACAACGCCTTCTCTATGATGACAGCGTCCTGCAGGGTTTGAAACATTATGTAACGGCAACCAGACCCCATCTGATGGTGACGTTGCCCCCCTGTGAAACAGTTTTACACACAGCATTCAGGAAGCATTCCGTACAGGGAAGTCGGGCTTAACGTGAGCCATTGTCGGTGAGGCAGATCGTAAAATTAACATTTACGCCTCGCGGTCACCTAACTGATCGCCCCGTACCCGGTCATCTGCCGGTACGCGGCGTTGAGTACTACCCTATAAAAACCGGAGATACCATGAATAAGAAGGTTTTCACTCTCAGCGCCCTGGTTGCCACCATGCTGTTTGGCGCAACTGCTCAGGCAGCAGATACCCGTATCGGCGTCACCATTTATAAATACGACGACAACTTTATGTCGGTTGTGCGCAAGGATATTGAGAAAGAAGCCAAGAACAACCCGGGCGTGCAGTTGCTGATGAATGACTCGCAGAACAGCCAGTCTACTCAGAACGACCAGGTTGATGTACTGGTCGCGAAAGGTGTGAAAGCCCTGGCTATTAATCTGGTTGACCCGGCAGCGGCAGCCGTCGTTATCAGCAAAGCCAAAGCGAACGATATCCCGGTAGTGTTCTTCAACAAAGAGCCAACGGCAAAAGCCCTGGCCAGCTACGACAAAGCTTACTATGTCGGCACCGACTCGAAAGAGTCTGGCGTGAAGCAGGGTGAGCTGATTGAGAAACACTGGAAAGCTAATGCCGCGTGGGATCTGAACAAAGATGGTCAGATTCAGTTCGTGCTGCTGAAAGGCGAGCCAGGACACCCGGATGCAGAAGCCCGTACTAAATACGTGATCGACACGCTGAACAAAGACGGTATCAAAACGCAGCAGCTGCATCTGGATACCGCGATGTGGGACACCGCACAGGCTAAAGATAAGATGGACGCCTGGCTGTCGGGCCCGAATGGTAACAAAATTGAAGTCGTTATCGCCAACAACGATGCGATGGCGATGGGCGCTGTCGAAGCCCTGAAAGCCCACAACAAATCCTCGGTACCGGTATTTGGTGTTGATGCCCTGCCAGAAGCGCTGGCGATGGTGAAATCTGGCGCGATGGCCGGCACCGTGCTGAATGATGCGAAAAATCAGGCCAAAGCCACGCTGGACATGGCGATTAACCTGGCGGCGGGCAAACCTGCCACCGAAGGCACCGACTATAAACTGGACGGTAAAGTTGTCCGTGTTGCCTATGTACCGGTAGATAAAGACAATCTGGCAGACCTGCCTAAATAAGTACAACCTGATACGGGTGCTGACTGTCAGCACCCGTATCAGGTGTTGAGTCAGGGTGACCTGACTCCACACCACTCAGCCGGGTAGAGATATGGGCAGCGATAACGTGCAAACACAGCGCGAATTTTTACTGGAGATGACCGACGTCAGTAAGTCATTCCCCGGGGTTAAAGCGCTCGATAATGTTAATTTAAAAGTTCGTCCACATTCAATTCACGCCCTGATGGGGGAGAATGGTGCTGGAAAATCAACACTCTTAAAGTGCCTTTTTGGCATTTACAGTAAAGATACGGGGAGCATTCTTTTTCAGGGCGAGGAAGTTAATTACAAGAGCTCTAAAGAGGCGCTGGAAAATGGCGTGTCGATGGTGCATCAGGAATTAAACCTGGTTCTGCAACGTACCGTAATGGATAACATGTGGCTTGGTCGTTATCCGAAGAAAGGCTTTTTCGTCGATCAGGAGAAAATGTATCGCGATACCAAAGCGATCTTCGACGAGCTGGATATTGATATTGATCCACGAGATAAAGTGATTTCACTGTCTGTTTCTCAAATGCAGATGATTGAAATTGCCAAAGCGTTTTCTTATAACGCAAAAATCGTGATTATGGATGAGCCGACTTCCTCCCTGACAGAAAAAGAAGTCAACCATCTGTTTACGATTATTCGTAAGCTGAAGGATCGCGGCTGCGGGATTATTTATATTTCGCATAAAATGGAAGAGATTTTCCAGCTGTGTGATGAAATTACTATCCTGCGCGACGGTCAGTGGATTGCCACTCAGCCCCTGGAAGGGCTGGATATGGACAAGATCATTGCCATGATGGTAGGGCGTTCGCTGAACCAGCGCTTCCCGGATAAGAGCAACGTGCCGGGCGAGACGATCCTGGAAGTGCGTAATCTCACCTCCCTGCGTCAGCCTTCTATCCGCGATATTTCCTTCGATCTGCGCAAGGGTGAAATTCTCGGGATTGCAGGCCTGGTCGGTGCCAAGCGTACTGATATTGTGGAAACCTTATTTGGTATTCGCGAAAAGTCAGGGGGCACCATTAAGCTGCACGGCAAGGCGATTAATAACCACAGCGCTAATGAAGCAATAAACCACGGTTTTGCGCTGGTGACGGAAGAGCGTCGTTCCACCGGGATTTATGCCTACCTGGATATTGGTTTCAATTCACTGATTTCCAATATCAGTAAATATAAGAACAGCATTGGCCTGCTGGATAACAGCCGGATGAAGAGTGATACCCAGTGGGTAATTGACTCTATGCGGGTTAAAACGCCGGGACATCATACGTCGATTGGTTCCTTATCCGGCGGTAACCAGCAGAAGGTGATTATCGGTCGCTGGTTATTAACTCAGCCAGAAATATTGATGCTCGACGAACCGACGCGCGGTATTGACGTTGGGGCGAAATTTGAAATCTATCAGTTGATTTCAGAACTGGCGAAGAAGGGTAAGGGCATTATTATTATCTCTTCTGAAATGCCAGAGTTATTGGGCGTTACCGATCGTATTCTGGTAATGAGTAATGGCCTGGTAGCAGGCATTGTCGAAACGAAGACAACCACGCAAAACGAAATATTGCGTTTGGCATCGTTGCACCTTTAATGATGTAAGGGCTGTTACTATGAAAGCAGTGAATAAGAAAAGTGCACTCACCTGGCTGAAAGAGGGTGGGATTTATGTGGTGCTGATGGTATTACTGGCCATCATTATTATCCAGGATCCGACGTTCTTAAGTTTAATGAACCTGAGTAATATCCTGACGCAATCCTCGGTGCGTGTGATTATCGCCCTGGGCGTTGCCGGTCTGATTGTCACCCAGGGAACCGACCTGTCAGCCGGACGTCAGGTTGGTCTGGCTGCGGTGGTCGCCGCGACGCTGTTGCAGGCGATGGATAATGCTAACAAGGTGTTCCCACACCTGGAAACGCTGCCCATTGCGGTGGTTATCGGCATTGTCTGCGCCATCGGTGCGCTGATTGGCTTGATCAACGGTGTGATTATTGCCTACCTGAAGGTGACGCCGTTTATCACCACGCTGGGCACCATGATCATCGTTTACGGCGTTAACTCACTGTATTACGACTTCGTTGGGGCTTCCCCGGTGGCAGGCTTCGATGAGAAGTTTTCTACCTTTGCTCAGGGCTTCCTGCGTCTGGGTGATTTCAAACTGTCGTACATTACTTTTTACGCGATTATCGCCATCTTTGTGGTGTGGATCCTGTGGAATAAAACCCGCTTCGGTAAGAACATTTTTGCCATCGGCGGCAACCCGGAAGCCGCGCGCGTGTCTGGCGTTAACGTGCCGTGGAACCTGATTCTGGTCTATGCCCTGTCCGGCGTGTTCTACGCCTTCGGCGGCATGCTGGAAGCCGGACGCATCGGTTCTGCTACCAACAACCTTGGCTTTATGTATGAGCTGGATGCGATTGCGGCCTGTGTCGTCGGCGGTGTGTCGTTCGCCGGTGGAGTAGGAACGGTGGCAGGCGTGGTGACCGGGGTGATTATCTTCACCGTCATCAACTACGGTCTGACCTATATCGGCGTGAACCCTTACTGGCAGTACATTATCAAGGGCGGCATCATCATCTTCGCCGTGGCGCTGGACTCCCTGAAGTACGCGCGTAAGAAGTAATGTGCGAAAGACGTGGGCGATTCCTGGCGAATTGCCTGCGTTTTTTCACTACTGGCTGCTGGAATATGCCACGGCTTATCGAACTATCCAGACCGCGGACTCGCCGTAAATACATCCCTGTAGGCTCGTGTTTGCGCATCCCTGCGCTCAACGGTCCGCTAACCTGGATAGTCCCGATTGCCTGCAGGCTACTTTATGGCTGCAAGATAAAATAACGCGCCTATAGGGGCAAAGATCGTGTAGGGGCCGGCCGCTTTTTGGGTCGGCCCTTTTTATTTCAGTGACAGGCTCACAATCCATACACCGGATTTAACGATTCTTCCCCCGTAATTAACAGGAACATCAGGGCTTAATGTCGCTTTATTTATTTTAACAATACTAATCAGGATATGTGTTGGGTTTTTAGAGCACTATGGATGCATTACAAAATATTGAGTCCGGAAAATACCCAATAAGTTGGTTAAAAGACATGTTGTTATGGGGGAGCTGAATTTCGCTAATCCGTCCTCACCTGATATCGTCAAATAAACATATGTTCCTTCCTTCCAGATTGACGTTTTTATAATTAATTTGTAGCATGCAAATACTGTATGTCCATACAGTTTCACTGGTGATGAATATTGATTAAAAACGGTGAGCTTTCATTATCGCTATCAAAGCGCAAGGAAATAAGGAACATATCATGGCGGGATTTAATTATGGTGGCCAGGGCGATGGGACGGGATGGAGTTCTGAAAAAGGTAGCGGCCCAGCGCCGGGTGGCGGTGGCAGTGGCAATGGGGGCAGTGGTTCAACAGGAGGTAACAATGGCGCTAATGGCTCATATGGCCCGGCGGTATCTAAAGCCGTGGGGAACTCATTAGCACGATCGCTGGGTCTTAACCCCGGCGATTTCACCGGGTATTATACGGATGAAAGGGGCTATGTTATGGGTATAACCCCGCTTGTCGGTGGTGATGCCTTTGGCGTTAATCTTGGACCAGCACCCACGGATGCCCCTAAAGCGAATGGTATTCCAAATGGTTTTATCCCTAAGGGTAAGAACTTCGGTGGTTTTGTCACTTTTAAAGGCGATCTGTCAGATGCACGTATCGCTGAGCTGAATAAGATTATTCAGCAGAATGCGCACTTTGCTAATATGAACCAGTCCGGAGAACGTATTTCTCATGCGCGCCTTGTCACCCGGCAGGCAAAGGCTGAGATCGAGTTAATCAATAAAGCGCGTAATAACCAGGCGAGCGATGCGTTAACCAAAGCCAGCGAGCTAATCTCTGATATGGGGGAGAAGCTTAGCGCATTCGCAGGCGCTAAGTATAAAACTGTGGCGGATGATATTGCCAACAGCATCAAGAATTTCCAGGGCAAAAATATCCGTGGCTATAACGATGCGATGAATTCGCTCAACAAAGTGTTAAGCAATCCCTCGTTAAAAATCAGCGCCGGGGATAAAGCAGCGCTATCCAACGCAATGGCACAGGTCAATGCCAACGACATGGCCAGTAAGTTGGGTAATCTGTCTAAGGGATTTAAGGTGGCTGGTTTGGCGCAAAAGGTCAGCAGCGCCTTAGAAAAGGGAGCTTATGGCTTTAAAACCGGTGACTGGGGGCCGCTGATGCTGGAGGTGGAGTCATGGGTGGTCAGTGGTTTGGTGGCTTCTCTGGCAGCGCCACTGATTGGCGCTATCTTAACCCTTTTCTTCGCCAGTGCGGGTCTTCCGACCACCGCCATTGTCGCCGGTTCCATACTGGCGGCAGGTATCATCGCCGCCGCCATTGATGGTGCGCTGGTTGATAAACTTAACAATGCTATCATCAGTCCTGCTCATTAAATAATACGCGGGCGCTAACTGCGCCCTTTTAACATTGCGCGTAAAATGCCAATCCATCCTATTAGTGATAATGATCCAACTAAAAATAGCCCGGAAAAAACCAGCATAAAATACAGCATCATAAAAAAGTCGCTGTGAGATATTAATTTTTGGAATTTGAATTCTTTTGTTAATTCATGGTTGCAGTAGGATTGGTAATATGTTATTGACGCAATTAAAGCAAGCATAAAGAGACCGGCAAAAATAGATTTTAAGATATGAGGATTATCTTTTGGGATGGTGTATTTGAATGTTATGATAATGCTAATAAAGGAAAAGAATGGATAAAATTTCAAGTAAATATCCATTACTTTACTCATCAGCGGGTTGTGTGCTGATGTCATTCCTGGCCAGTCACGCGTCAAATCTGCGATAGTGATAAAAATTTTCATATCAGGATTTAACGTTAACAGGATAAAGATAACGATAAACGGGATTAATCCAATAAATAAAATTAAAAAAATATATTTTGAGATTTGCTGTCCGTTTCTGATGCTTTCATCTTGGGTCATATAGCCTCCTGCTAATGGTAATTTCCAGTCTTTTTTTACAGTATACTCACGATCGGTCCTTGTTCAAGGATGATGATGTCGCGATTGACCGCAAGCTACATCATGGCCATTGAATCAAAAAATCCCGTCCTGTTTGCTATAGGTTAATTTTCTAATAAAAAACTTTACGCAGTTCTTTATTTGGAAAGACGATCTGAAAATAAATGAAAGTTGCTGCAACGGGCGACCGAAAAAGAAGGTCAACCCCGGGAAGGGTGCAGAAGATCATGTTGGGGCCGACCGCTTTTTGGGTCGGCCCTTTTTATTGCTTTAAACTCACCGCAACGGTAATGCTGAAGGGCGAACGGGGATATCAGGATAAGCGGACCGTCGAGCACAGGGATGTGCGAGCACGAGCCTACAGGGAAGTATTTACGGCGAGTCCGCGTTACGGATATCCCTGAAAGCCATATACCGACCTGAAGCCACAATTTTATTTCTTCTGCTGGATCTCCAGCAGCTGCTCTGGCGTCACGGCCGGGTAACTCTGTGCATCTTCAGGCACTTCATATCGGGCCGGAATAGGCACCAGCGGGCCGAGAAAACGGGGTTCCCGTTTCATGATATACAGATCGGCCAGCGCACCCAGCCGGGCACCCACCTCACGCATCCGTACGCTCCACATATTTTTGGGCGAAGGCACCGCGTAACACTGGGCCTGGATGCCCATATGCAGAGCAATAAACAGCGCGCGTTCACAGTGGAAGCGTTGGGTGATAATAATGAAATCATTGGTATCAAATACCTTGCGGGTGCGCACTATCGAGTCGAGGGTACGGAACCCGGCATAATCGAGCACGATATCCGACGGGTCGACCCCGGCGGCGATCAGGTCGCGGCGCATAGTCATCGGTTCGTTATAGCTTTGTTGGGCGTTATCGCCAGACAGCAGCAGATAATTGACCTTACCGCTGTTGTAAGCGTTAATCGCACCCTGCATCCGGTAGAGGTAATACTGGTTAATCACACCGGTACGGTAATACTTAGCCGTACCCAGCACTACGCCAACCTGACGGTGGGGCAGCGCCTTCATATCATCGTAAATATAGGGGGCCGTTTTCCAGCTGATCCAGCGGTCAAGCCCAAGCGCGGTCAGAACCACCAGGGTGATGATGATAATCAGACCATAAGTCAGGCGTTTCAACATGCTGAACGGTGCTCGGGTTGCCAGGGAGAAGTGGTTTCAAGGCTACTTGAGCCGGAGGAGTGAAGCAAGTAACAGTGTGTTGAATGGGCTTTTTTCACCCAAAACCTGCCCGACGCCCAGTGATGGGCGCCGGGAGGCCAGCCGTCAGATGGAAGTGCGACGGTAGTTACGATACTGTGGCAGCCAGAAGTTAGCGGCGATGGCTTTAGAGAGCACATCTTCGGACGTGACGACCGCGACGCCAGCCAGCTGGGCCGCCTTACCAACCGCCATGGCGATCAGTTTTGACACGCCCTGAATATCTTTCACTTCAGGCAGTACCGGGCCGGTACCGTCATTGGCCAGTGGTGAGCAGTCTGCCAGCGCACGACTGGCGGCCATCAGCATACTGTCCGTCACGCGGGTTGCGCCGGAGGCAATAACCCCAAGGCCAATGCCCGGGAAGATATAGGAGTTGTTGCACTGGGCAATTGGATAGATTTTGTCTTTCCAGCTGACCGGAGAGAACGGGCTGCCCGTGGCGACCAGTGCATTACCATCGGTCCACGCCATGATGTCCTGTGGGGTCGCTTCCACACGGGAGGTTGGGTTTGACAGCGGCATGATGATCGGGCGCGCACAGTGCTTATGCATTTCACGGACGATCTCTTCGCTGAACAGGCCCGGCTGCCCCGATACGCCGATCATGATGTTTGGCTGCACATTGCGCACCACATCGAGCAGCGAGAGGGAATCACTGCTGCTGTCCCAACCGGCCAGGCTTTCGCTTTTCTGCACCAGTCGGCTCTGGAAATTCAGCAGGTTGGGCAGCTTGTCCGTCAGCAGGCCGAAACGGTCAACCATGAAGACGCGCGCACGGGCTTCTTCGTCGCTCAGGCCTTCTGATTTCATCTGGGCGATGATTTGTTCGGCAATTCCACACCCGGCAGAACCCGCCCCGAGGAAGACCACTTTCTGCTCGCACAGCTTGCTGCCGGCAGCGCGGCTGGCGGCAATCAGCGTACCCAGCGTCACCGCCGCCGTACCCTGAATATCGTCGTTAAAGCAGCAGACTTCATCACGGTAGCGCTCTAGCAGGGGCATCGCATTTTTCTGGGCGAAGTCTTCGAACTGCAGCAGCACGTTAGGCCAGCGGCTCTTGACGGCGTGGATAAAGTCATTGACGAAGCTGTCGTACTCTTCGCCAGTGATACGCGGATGACGCCAGCCCATATACAGCGGGTCATTCAGCAACTGCTGGTTATTGGTGCCCACGTCCAGCACCACCGGCAGGGTGTATGCCGGGCTGATGCCGCCACAGGCGGTGTAAAGAGACAGTTTACCGATGGGGATACCCATACCGCCGATCCCCTGGTCTCCCAGACCGAGGATGCGCTCACCGTCGGTGACCACAATCACCTTCACATTCTGTTTGGTGGCGTTCTGCAGCATGTCTTCAATGTTGGCGCGGTTCGGATAAGAGATAAACAGGCCGCGCGCGCGACGATAAATTTCTGAGAAGTGCTCACAGGCGGCACCCACCGTTGGGGTGTAGATGATCGGCATCATCTCTTCCAGATGATTGTCGAGCAGGCGGTAAAACAGCGTTTCGTTGGTGTCCTGGATGTTGCGCAGGTAAACGTGCTTGTCGTTATTGTTTTTGAAGTCCTGGAACTGACGCCACGCCCGCTCTGCCTGCTCCTCAATGCTCTCGACGGTTTCCGGCAGCAGACCATTCAGGTTGAAGTCGTTACGCTCTTCAATGGAGAACGCGCTGCCTTTATTCAGAAGGGGAAATTCCAGCAAGATGGGCCCAGCATAAGGGATGTATAGCGGTCGTTTACTTTCGTATTCGAGTTCCATGCAATTCATACTCTATTAGGATCGGGATGGTGTGGGGCCAATCCTAAAATAATTCATCTGAAAGTACAGCTTTTGTTAACACGCAATAACAAAAGCTGCGATCTTTCTCGAATTACAACGGCTTTTCTTACGACTTCACCAGGGGGAGGGTGCTGAATTGCGTGCATCCCAGCGCGGCCAGCGTGGCAGCGGTGGCGCTTTGCTGACTCAGTAAGGCATCCGGCGCTTCGGCCAGAACGGCACGCTGAATAGTGCTTAATGGGCGGCCACTAAGATTAAGCAGGTTCAGCGCCCCCTGCAACGGCGGCAGGCTCGGGTTGAAGGCGGCATTTTCTGCATAGCTCCCGGCAAAGAGGGCACCGTCAGTGGTTTGCAGCGCCACACCGCTCCACGCTTTACTGTAGGGCGCGTGGCTACGGCTGGCAGCAGCCACAGCAGCCTGATCGACGGCATCTCCGCTGGCGACAAAGCCGTGGTCAATCTTATCCATCAGCAGGGTGGTGATCGCCAGGTCGCGCGGTCCGAAGGAGTCAGGCAGATAGTGACCTAACGTGGCCGCTGCGCGGCCGGGCAGTTCAATGGTCAGCCCGGTGCCGCTGTTCAGCTCATTCATAAACTGACGGCAGTGGCCGCATGGCGTGTAGTTAACGGTAATACTTTCCAGCGCGCTTTCCCCCCTGAGCCAGGCGTGCGTCACGGCGCTCTGCTCGGCGTGCACGGTCTGCTGCATGGTCGCCCCGGCAAACTCCATGTTGGCACCAAACCACAGCGTGCCACTTTTGCCGCGTGCTATCGCGCCCACTTTAAAGTCGGATAGCGTCGCTACCGCACAGGCGGCCGCCAGCGGTAGCAGGGCGAAGGCCAGTTCGCTGTCGCTGTAATTGCAGTGGTTTTTCAGCGCCTGTGCCTGGCTGGCGGTGATAAATCCGGCAAAATCGTCTGCGGATAAAACCGGCTGCAACGCGCTCTGTAACAGGGTAGGTAGGGTGGCAAATGCCTGCTGATAACGTGGGTGCATAGTGGGGCCTCTTTCGCTGGATGCAGCCCATGGTAGCGGGCCGGCAGCCAGTTATATGTGATCTGTGTCTCTCTATCAATGTAATAAATGAAATTGATCAGCAAAATGCGAGACTTATCGCAAGTTTTAGCCCCAGAGCGCCATCAGCAACGGAAAAATGAACGGTGCCAGCAGTGAGGTAATGATGCCGCACAGCACCAGCGCCAGCGAGCTGAATGCTCCCTCCTGATAGTCGATTTCAGCAGCGCGCGCGGTGCCCAGCGCATGAGAGGCATTACCGATGGCCAGGCCGCGTGCCGATTTACTGCGCACCCGTAACAGGTTGAGCAGCATATGGCCAAACACCGCACCCAGCACGCCCGCCAGCAGCACGCAAATGGCGCTGATGGCCGGAATCCCCCCCAGCGTGCCTGAGACCGCCATGGCAATCGGCGTGGTCACCGACTTGGGCAGCAGGGTGGCGGCAATCTGCGGCGTGGCACCCAGCCACAGCGCAATGGCCGTACCCGACACCATCGCCGTTATGCTGCCAACGAAGCAGACGCTGATAATGGACCGCCAGCGTGAACGGATCTGATGCATCTGCTCGTACAGCGGCAACGCCAGCGCCACCACCGCCGGTTGCAGCAGATCGTTCAGCAGGGCGCTGCCCTGGAAATAGCGGGTGTAGGGCATCTGTAACAGCAGCAGAAGCGGAATGATCACCGCCATGGCAATCAGCAGTGGGTTAACAATCGACATTTTTACCCTGGCCGCCAGTTTACGCGCGCCCAGAAACACCAGTACGGTCAGCGGCAGCGACCACCAGATATCACTCATCCTGTGCTCCTGTACGCCGCTGGTGGCGGTCGTTAAGACGCTGCGACATCAGCCCGATGGTCACCAGTACGATCAGCGTGCTGACGACGCAGGAGATAACAATCGGGCCAAACTGGGCGGTGAGAATATCCATGTCGTTCATCACGCCAACGCTAATCGGCACGAACAGCAGCGCCATATAGCGGATCAGCAGGTGACAACCGGGCTTGACCCAGTGAACCGGCAGCAGCTGCGAGGCCAGGAGAGCAAACAACATCAGCATGCCGAGAATACTGCCGGGGATGGCCACCGGTAGCAGGGCAGAAAGTCCGCGCCCGGCATACAGGCACAGATAGATAATGAGAAAAGCGCGGAGATAGTGCCATAGCGTAACGAGGGCGGTATGCATTCAGTGTCCTGAACAGTAGGGGGCGACCCTTTTACCGGCCGCCCCGTGCAGATGACTGACATCTTAACAACGGGTTGACCGGTACAGAAGGTCAACCCCTACACAGCATGAGGGTTACTTCACTTGCTGGCCCGGCTGGGCGCCGCTGTCAGGGCTGAGCAGGAAGATATCTGTTCCGCCGGGACCGGCTGCCATGACCATACCTTCGGAGAGGCCAAAGCGCATTTTACGCGGAGCCAGGTTGGCGACCATCACCGTCAGGCGGCCCACCAGCACGGCCGGATCCGGATAGGCAGCCCGGATGCCGGAGAAGACATTGCGCTTTTCTCCCCCCAGATCCAGTGAGAGGCGCAGCAGCTTGTCAGATCCTTCAACATATTCTGCGTTCTCAATCAGCGCAATACGCATGTCGACTTTAGCAAAATCGTCAAAGCTGATGGTGTCCTGAATCGGATCGTCCGCCAGCGGGCCGCTGGCCGGGGCTTTCGCCGCCGCCGCATCTTCTTTTGACGCTTCGATCAGTCCGTTCACTTTATCCATCTCAATGCGGCCATACAGGGCTTTGAACGGCGCAATGTTGTGGTTCAGCAACGGCTGCTGGATGCCGTCCCAGGTCAGATCCTGATTGAGGAACGCTTCGGTACGCGCGGTAAGCGAAGGCAGCACCGGCTTCAGCCAGGTCATCAGCACGCGGAACAGGTTGATGCCCATGGAGCAGATCGCCTGCAGGTCGGCATCCCGGCCTTCCTGCTTCGCGACGACCCACGGAGCCTGCTCGTCAACATAGCGGTTGGCGACGTCGGCCAGTGCCATAATTTCACGCACCGCGCGGCTGAACTCACGGCTGGCCCAGGCTTCCCCGATGCTGGCAGACGCATCGGTAAAGGTCTTGTACAGCGCAGGATCGGCCAGTTCAGCGGAGAGCTGTCCGTTGAAACGCTTGGTGATAAAGCCGGCATTGCGCGATGCCAGGTTAACCACTTTGTTGACGATGTCAGCGTTTACGCGCTGCACGAAATCTTCCAGATTCAGGTCGATGTCATCAATGCGCGAGGAGAGCTTCGCCGCGTAGTAGTAGCGCAGGCTGTCGGCATCCAGGTGCTGCAGCCAGGTGCTGGCTTTAATGAACGTGCCGCGCGATTTAGACATTTTCGCGCCGTTCACCGTGACATAACCATGCACAAACAGGTTGGTCGGTTTACGGAAATTGCTGCCTTCCAGCATCGCCGGCCAGAACAGGCTGTGGAAATAAACGATGTCTTTACCAATAAAGTGATAGAGATCGGCATCAGAATCTTTCTGCCAGAAGGCATCAAAGTCGATATCGCCACGCTTGTCGCACAGGTTTTTGAACGAGCCCATGTAGCCGATCGGCGCATCCAGCCAGACGTAGAAATATTTGCCCGGGGCGTCAGGGATCTCAAAGCCGAAGTACGGGGCATCGCGGGAGATATCCCACTGCTGCAGGCCGGATTCGAACCATTCCTGCATTTTGTTTGCCACCTGCTCCTGCAACGCTCCGGAGCGGGTCCAGGCTTGCAGCATGGCGCTGAACTCTGGCAGATCGAAGAAGAAGTGCTCAGAGTCACGCATCACGGGCGTCGCCCCGGATACCACGGACTTAGGATCGATCAGTTCGGTCGGGCTGTAGGTGGCCGAACAGACTTCACAGTTATCACCGTACTGATCCGGCGCCTTACATTTCGGGCAGGTGCCTTTGACAAAACGGTCGGGCAGAAACATGCCTTTTTCCGGATCGTAGAGCTGAGAAATGGTGCGGTTCTTGATAAAACCGTTCTCTTTCAGTCGGGTATAGATCAGTGCAGACAGCTCACGGTTCTCTTCGCTGTGCGTTGAGTGATAATTGTCGTAGCTGATATCAAAACCGGCAAAGTCGGTCTGATGTTCCTGACTCATATCGGCAATCATCTGCTCAGGCGCAATGCCCATCTGCTGGGCTTTCAGCATGATCGGCGTCCCGTGTGCGTCATCGGCACAGATGAAGTAAACCTGGTTGCCGCGCATTCGCTGGTAACGGACCCAAATATCTGCCTGGATATGCTCGAGCATGTGGCCGAGATGAATGGAGCCATTAGCGTACGGCAGTGCGCACGTTACCAAAATTTTTTTCGCGACTTGAGTCATAGTAAGACTTAGCTCATACCTGTTGAAAAAGGGGGTTTAGATGGTAACCGATTGCCTGTCCCTGCGTAAACAAGGGGTTCAACTCCCTGCGGTTTTTTCCCGGGCGATAAGTTACCCCCGAACAGATCTGATATGCTTAAAGGCATAAATACAGAGTCGCCATATCAAGGAACCCAGATGACTTCACAATCCCAGGGGCATCACTCCCCCGAAGCGCTGCGCGCTATCGTGACGGGCGTGCTGACCACGTTTGAACATCCTACGTTGCACCATAACCTCACCGTCCTGAAGGCGCTGCACCACTGTGCGCTGATGGACAATACGCTGCATATTGAACTCAGTATGCCGTTTGTCTGGCAAAGTCCGTTCGAGACACTGAAAGCCACGGTTAGCGCAGATCTGTTGCGCCTGACCGGGGCGGCGGCCATCGCCTGGCGATTAACGCTGAACGTGGCCACGCTTCAGCGCGTGAAAAACCGTCCGGGCGTGAACGGGGTGAAAAACATTATCGCCATCAGCTCCGGCAAGGGCGGGGTGGGGAAATCCACGACGGCGGTGAACCTGGCGCTGGCGCTGGCCGCAGAAGGGGCGAAAGTGGGCCTGCTGGATGCTGACATTTATGGACCGTCAATCCCGGATATGCTGGGGGTTCAGGATCAGCGCCCGACCTCTCCGGACGGCACCCATATGGCCCCCATTATGGCGCACGGCCTGGCGACGAACTCTATTGGCTATCTGGTCACGGAGGATAATGCGATGGTCTGGCGCGGCCCGATGGCCAGCAAGGCGCTGATGCAGTTGCTGAACGAGACGCTGTGGCCGGAGCTGGATTATCTGGTGCTGGATATGCCACCGGGGACCGGCGATATTCAGCTCACGCTGGCGCAGAACGTGCCGGTGACCGGTGCCGTTGTGGTCACTACCCCGCAGGATATTGCGCTGATCGATGCGCGTAAAGGCATCGTGATGTTTGAAAAAGTGAATGTGCCGGTGCTGGGGGTGGTCGAGAACATGAGTATGCATATCTGCAGCCAGTGCGGACACCACGAGCCGATCTTCGGCACGGGAGGGGCGGCAAAACTGGCGGAACAGTACCACACGCACCTGCTGAGTCAGCTGCCGCTGCACATCAGCCTGCGGGAAGATCTGGATAACGGGGAGCCCACCGTTATCCGCCGGCCCGGGAGTGAGTTTACCGGGCTGTATCGCCAGCTGGCGACCCAGGTTGCCGCCCGGCTTTACTGGCAGGGCGAGGTCATCCCGGAGGATATCGCCTTCCGCGCGGTGTAATGCTGGCGGGCCGGCCCGCGACGGGGCCGGCCGTGATTAGCCTCATGTCAACCGGACATGCCTTTGCTGAAAACCATCCACCATCGAATAATCAAAATCAATTTTACCGGCATCAAACAACTGGAGGATCAGGGTAAAGTCATTATCGGGTGTGACGTTACAGCGGTGGTTAAGCAGCGTGTCCAGAATCGTGAACGCCCGATCGCCACGGGCGATGCGGTTCAGGTACTGCAGCATCTCGTAGGCACGGGCGCTGACGCCAGCTTGTTCATGTGGGGATCTGCTTATCATCGGGAAAGGCCATTCTCTGTGCTAAAACGTTATTATAATCCGTTGTGTTTAATCAACGGCAAGCCGATTTTATATTTTAGTGCCATCAGGCGCAGCAACGTGCAGACCGTAATGGCCAGCCAGGCACTCCACATCTGCGGAATAACCCCGGCCGATCCGGTCAGTTCAATGGCTGCCCCCACCAGCGCTGCACTGGCATAAATATCCTTGCTGAAGATGGCCGGGGGCCTGCCGGTTAACAGGTCGCGCAGACAGCCACCCCCCACCGCACTGATGCATCCCAGCAGTATCGCCAGCTCAATACTGTGGGTGTGCTGCCAGGTTTTATTGGCCCCAAACGCGGCAAAAAAGCCCAGCCCCAGCGCATCAAAAAACAGCGTGGCTTTCTCGAAAGAGAGGATCAGGCGCTGGAAGAAGGCGACGCACAGGACGGCCACCAGAATGATGACCAGATAGGCCAGGCTGACCAGCCCCGCCGGGGGCAGGCTGGCAATACATATATCGCGGATAATGCCGCCCCCCACCGCCGTTGTGGCAGCCAGCACAAACACGCCGAAGACATCGAAATCCTCCCGCACCCCGGCCGTGGCACCGCTGAGGGCAAAGGCCAGCGTGCCGGCGAGGTCAACCAGATGAAATACATTCCACATGCCACAGTCCCTGGTGAGCGTGAAAAGGATTTTTCAGCGCACGTCAACGGCTACAGATAGCCCGTCCCGGGCACGCGCGTCGTGAGCAGATAATGCGCGGAAAGCGTTACAGCACGTAGTGCATCAGCAGGTATTCCCCCTGATCGCTGTCACCTTCAGCCACTACGCGCCAGCCGTGCTTTTTGTAAAAACGCTGCGCCTGCACATTTTCCGCCAGGCACTTCAGCGCCCCGGTTGAGGTGAAGCTTTTCTGCACCGCCTGTAGTAAGGCACTGCCGGCACCGCTGCCCTGGCAGGCCGGGTCGATAAACAGACTGTGCAGGAAGTTATCGTTATCCAGTACGGCGGCAAAACCGACACGATGACCGTCTTCCTCGGCAACAAGTACCCGCTCGCCCAGCGTGATCCTGTCGAAATCTTCCAGCTGCCACTGGCTGTCATCCAGCCAGGTCCAGTTTGCCTTACGGGAGGCAAGAAACAGCGTGCGTAAAAACGGCCGGTCGGCTTCGGTAAAGGGACGGATTGTCATCGTTAAACTCCTGCTACAGATACGCCGGGTGGCTATGGCGCAGAGTGTAGCGCAAAAAAAAAGAGATGAAGGCATCATCTCTTTTTTCTCATAGCGTCAGGCCTGTTACTGCATTTTGCGAGCGATCTCCGCTACGTATTTACCCTGATGTCTGGCAATAGCCCGCTCACGTTCGTCCGGCTGACGTGAGCCGTCGCCGCCTGCCAGCGTTGACGCACCGTAGGGTGTTCCCCCACTGACCTGAGAGATATCGAACAGCTCGGGGGTGCTGTAGCCGATAGGGACAATGATCATCCCGTGGTGAGCCAGCGTGGTCCAGGTAGAGGTAATGGTCATCTCCTGACCGCCGCCGGTCCCGGTAGAGGTAAAGACGCTGGCAATTTTGCCGACGAGTGCGCCTTTCGCCCACAGGCCGCCGGTTTGATCAAGGAAGTTACGCATCTGGCCCGACATATTACCAAAGCGGGTCGGTGTGCCAATAATAATGGCATCATAGTCCGCCAGCTCGGCCGGGCTGGCAATGGCGGCTTTCTGATCGGTTTTACCGCCATAGGTTTTGAACGCTTCGCTATCCATCGTTTCAGGCACGCGTTTGACCGTCACTTCTGCACCCTCAACGCTGGCGGCGCCTTCAGCAACGTTTTGGGCCAGCGTTTCAATATGACCGTACATTGAATGATAAAGCACTAAAATCTTTGGCATTTTATTTTCCTTTTCGGGATGAATGGCATTCTCTTTTGGTGTAAAAAAGCGTGTAAAAAGACGACGTAACACAGTCACAGAACAGAACTCCGCTGAGGGCCAGAATAAGCCACGTTATTGATAAACCGGCAGGGAGCCGGACTGAGGCTTGCCCCGCATTTCTTCGCGCAGCCGGTGACCGATCTCTTTAATTTTAGCTTCGCCTGCGCGTAATGCTGCTTCACTGGTGTGAACGGAGTAGTTACCCAGCGAAAGCGGCCAGGGATGATCAACGGCCGAGCCGATGACAAACCGTGTTTCTTCCTCTCCGGCCTGCAGTGTCACGGGCTCTGTGCCGGCGCTGAAAATAACCATCTCACCTTTGGCTACCGCATCAGGCGTATGCAGCGTTCCCTGACTGAGACTCAGCCACAGGCAGGTATGATTTTCGGGAAGGATATAGTGCCAGACGGTGCGGGCGGGAAGCGTCACCAGCAGATAGTTGATCCCCTCGGGGGAACGAACCGGACTTTTGACGCCGTTATATTCGCCAAGGATGACCCGGGCCGGGCCGGTTTGCGGCACCGACGGCGCCTCAAGATACTGGCTGTCGACAGGGCCATTTTCCAGCGCCGGGGGCAGGGCCAGCCAGAGCTGAAACCCTTCCACGCGGGCAGAGTCCCCTGCCGACATCTCTTTACCGTGCCAGACGCCGCCGCCGGCACGCATCCATTCGACGCCGCCGTAGCCAATGGTGCCCTGTCCCGCGTCCGGGTCGTCAAAGCGCAGATCGCCGGCGGTGAGCACGGTGACCGTGGCGATACCGGAGTGAGGGTGCAGGGGCATATGTTCGATCATCGTGCTGTCGCCGCTGAAACGATCGAGAAAAACGAACGGTTTGACGAGAGCGCCATAGTCAGAGGGACTCATCAGGCGAATGATTGGCCCTGTTCCCCGGCCGCTTGTCCGGTAGGCAATCTGGCGTGTCGCGGCATGTTCATCGGCAGATAACGAAGACATCTCACTTCCTCATAATGTGGGGAACACAGGCAACGACGGATCATTCCCGGGCTGCCTGTCACAGTGGAATATCTTAATCCTCCGGACACGGCATGATTAGGGGGTGTAATATCATTGCACTCATCCATTTTTGGACGTAATAACATGCTCGATCTCAATGACGTTGCGATCTTTGTCCATATCGTTGAAACGGGGAGTTTTGCCGGGGCCGCGCGGCGGCTGGGGATGCCAGCGAATACCCTGAGCCGGCGAATCAAACTGCTGGAGGCAAGCCTCTCCGTGCGGTTATTCCATCGCTCAACCCGCAAGCTGACGCTGACCGGAGCAGGGGAGCAGCTGTATGCGCACAGTGCGCAAAAAATCAGTGAACTGAACGCCATCAGCACGCAGCTGGCCGGCGAAAATCAGGCCCCGGCAGGGCGTATAAAAGTGGCGGCACCGGCTGACTTTTTTGATCTGTTTTTAATGGAGTGGGTGGCAGAATTTCTCGCGTTATATCCCGGTGTGCATCTGGATTTTGTCCTCAGCGACACGCATGCGGATATGATTGGCGAGGGGATTGATGTGGCCTTTCGTGGCGGGGAGCTGAAGGATTCCAGCCTGGTGGCGCGCAAAATCAGCACCGGCCGCCGCCTGCTGGCAGCCAGTCAGGTTTACCTCGATGCCGCTGGCATGCCTGACGATATCCTCGCGCTGCAGCATCACACCTGTATTACTCACTGTCATGCTGCCGCGCGCACGGTCTGGCATCTGAGGGGGCCAGAGGGCGAGGTTCAGGTTGACGTTAGCGGACGTTTTTCAGCCAATACCGCACAGGCGCAGCTGAAAGCGGCGCAAAACGGGCTGGGGATCTGTTTTTTACCGGAGTCGCTGTTATATGACAGCATAACGCGTCAGCAGTTGATTGCGGTCCTGCCGGATTACGGGCAGATGAATAACGATCTGTCGATTGTCTACCCCAGCCGTCACCATATCCCGCTGGCCGTGGCGACCTTTGTGGAGCATACCGCTGCACTGTTGAAAAAAACGATCCTGCAAAAACACGGCCAGCCCACCGCCGGCAAAGACTAGGGGATACCGATAAAACGCAGCAGGGCCGTCACCGCTGCCGCCGCAAGGATCACCACAATCAGCGGCATTTTACGCCAGGCCAGTATGACGGCCACCGCGACGCCGGTGACGCGTGCGATCCCGGAAAAATGGGTGCCTTCGTAGAAGGTACTGGCCAGCGCAACCGCAAACAGCAGGGTTGTGGCCGCGTCAGACAGCAGCCTGCGGGCATCCTCCGACAGCGCCATCCTGTTGCCCAGTTGAGCGCCCGCAAAGCGCATCAGCCATGTGCCCAGCGCCAGAACGGCGATACCGCCAATTAACAGAGTGTTATCTGCCATTATTTTTTCCTCGCCAGCAGGCCGATCATAGAGAGCAGTACAGGCAGCCCGGTCGGGGTAAAGGGTACTGCCAGCAGAGAGATTGCCGCCCCGCTGGAGGCGCGCAGCAGCGTCGTGCGTGATTTCAGCGCAGGAATGACCAGCGCCAGTAAGATCGCCGGAAAGACGGCATCCAGACCAATCATCTGCGTATCAGGCAGCAGCCTGCCAACCACGCTGCCCAGCACTGTCCCCAGCGGCCAGACCAGTGCCACGCCCAGGCCACATAGCCAGAAGGCGGCTTTACGCTGCGCGTGTGTGGTCTGCGACAGCCCAAACACCACGCTTTCATCGTTCATGATATGGCAACCCAGAACGGCAGAGAGGCGCGAACCCACGAGGTCGCGCACGGCAATGCCAAAGGGAAAGTGGCGCGCATTGACCAGCAGGCCGGCGACGGCTGCCGCCAGGGGATTACCGCCTCCCGCGACAATAGCAATAAACATAAACTCCGAGGCGCCGGCCAGCACAAACAGGCTGGAGAACAGCGGAACCCAGAGCGGGAAACCATAGGCGGTGGCCAGCGAGCCATACGAAATACCCACCACCCCGACCGCCAGGCAGATCAGATAGATGCCTTTACGTGTGTCCGGGCTGAGTGAAGAAAAATGACGGGTCATCATAAACTTTTACCATAACGAACGAAGTTTCCATTATAATGAACGCAGTGCAGAAAGAGATCAACCCGAACGTAACGTTCGATTTAGCGAACGATAAGGCAAAAAATGACCCAGCCCATTGCAGTAATTGCAGAAAGTTTGATCCGGGAGCGTACGCTGACCGGGCTGTCCCTGGCGGAAGTCGCCAGACGGGCAGGTATTGCAAAATCAACGCTGTCCCAGTTAGAGGCGGGGAACGGTAATCCCAGCATTGAAACGCTCTGGGCGCTGTGCGTGGCGCTGAATATCCCTTTTGCCAGACTGCTGGAGCCTGAGCTGCCTAAAACCCAGGTGATCCGGCGCGGTGAAGGACCGAAAGTCGTCGCCGGGGAAGCGAACTATCAGGCGATCCTGCTGGCCAGCTGCCCGCCGGGTGCGCGGCGTGATATCTACCTGCTGATGGCCCAGCCCGGCGCTGACCGCCTTTCACAGCCGCATCCGCCAGGTTCGGTGGAGCATATTATTGTCACGCAGGGACGGGCGCTGGTGGGGCTGAAGGAGGAAGCTGAAGAACTGGCTCCGGGAGATTACATCTGCTATCCGGCCGATCGCGAGCATATCTTCAGGGCGCTGGAGCCCGACACGCTGGCGCTGCTGGTGGCCGAGCAGGGATAGTGGCCTTTTTATGCAGCGGTAATACTTATTATTTCCATGTCCTGAAACAGCGCGTCCCTCCCGCCTTCTGCGTGTTGAGGGGAAATAACGAATGACAGCGCTACGTCCGCTGTTCACTCGCTACTGAGCGTGAGTCCTGCCTCCTTTGCCTGCCCTCATTGTCTGTCCTGTTCCTGATCAGGCCGCCCCGAAAGAGGGTGAGGCTTTATAATGTATTGCTTCCGGTAATGCCGTTCAGTGCATTCAGGGCGTCATCCGGCAGGTGGAGTGACGCCGCTGCCAGGTTTTCCTGCAGGTGGGCAACGGATGATGTGCCCGGGATCAGCAGGATGTTAGGTGAACGGTGAAGAAGCCAGGCCAGGGCGATCTGCATGGGGGTGGCGTTGAGCTGTTCGGCAACGCGGGTCAGCGTAGCAGACTGAAGCGGATTAAACCCGTTAAGCGGGAAGAACGGCACATAGGCAATCCCTTCCCGGGCCAGCGCATCAATCAGCGCATCATCGGTGCGGTGTGCCAGGTTGTAATGATTCTGAACGCAGACGATTTCGCAGATTGCGCGTCCTTCGGCAATCTGCGCCGGGGTGACGTTGCTCAGACCAATATGCTTAATCAGCCCCTGCTGCTGCAGGGCGGCCAGCGCCGTCAGCGGTGCTTCAATGGAACCTTCCTGTGGCTGGGCGGTATTAAACATGATCCTGAGGTTCACCACATCCAGCTGTGCCAGCCCCAGGTTTCGCAGGTTGTCATGGACGGCATTGACCAGCTCCCCGGGGGACATGGCCGGGATCCAGCCGCCTTTTTTATCTCTCAGCGCCCCAATTTTGGTCACCAGCGTGAGGTCGTCAGGATAGGGCGCGAGTGCCTCGTTGATCAGTTTGTTGGTGATATGCGGGCCGTAAAAATCACTGGTATCAATATGATTGACGCCGGCCGCCACTGCCGCCCTGAGAACCGCCAGCGCGCGGTCAGGATCGTTGGGCGGGCCAAAAACGCCGGGGCCTGCCAGCTGCATTGCGCCATAGCCCAGTCGTTTTACCTGACGCGAACCCAGAGAGAAGAGGCCGGATGTACGGATGTTGTGCATAGTTATTTCCTGAAGGAGAGGTGGGATAACACGGAACAGCGAGGTTTTATCTTAAGCCCGCGCATCACGTCCTATCCATGCTATAAAGTCCGTATTATCTTTTTAATCGTCCAAAATTAATCATGGATCCTCTTTCTGATATTCTCGCGTTACTCAAGCCACAGCAGTATGTTTCCGGCGTCCTCGACGTGGGCGGTGACTGGGCGGTGCGTTTTCCACCTAACGCGGGCATCAAATGTTATTCAATGGTGTCGGGCGGCTGCTGGCTGTCCGTCGAAGGGGAGACTGACCCGGTACGATTGTCGGCGGGGGACTGCTTCCTGCTTCCTACCGGACGTCCCTTTGTTATGGCCAGCGACCTGTCACACCCGGCGACAGACTGGGCGGTGGTGTTTGCCGGCCCGCGCGCCGGCGGGGTGATCCGTCACAACGGCGGGGGAGACTGCCTGATGACCGGCAGCCGCTTCTTCCTGGACGACCCCCACGCCACGATTCTGCTGACCATGCTGCCTGCGGTGATCCATCTGCGGGCGGAAAATGACCAGGCGACCCTGCGCTGGCTGGTTGCGCAGATGATGGCCGAGCTGGATGAACAGCGTCCGGGACATGCCCTGATCGCTGAACATCTGGCGCATATGATACTGATACAGGCGCTGCGGCAGCATATGGAGTCGGGTGGTAAAGGGGACGCCGTGGGCTGGCTGTATGCCCTGGCCGATCACCAGCTGGGTGCGGCGCTGCAGGCCATGCACGCCGATCCGGCTTATCGCTGGACGTTACCATCGCTGGCACAGCGTGCCGGTATGTCCCGCTCGGCCTTTGCGCTGAAGTTTAAAACTAAGGTCGGGTCGTCAACGATGGATTATCTGACCCGCTGGCGCATGCTGCTGGCCGGAGACAAACTGCTGAACACCGACCTGCCCATTTCTGCGCTTGCGCCCTCGCTGGGCTATGAGTCCGAAAGTGCCTTCAGTACCGCCTTTAAACGCACGATGGGCTGTTCGCCGCGTGACTATGTGCGGCGTCATTCCCCGCCGGGGGGCCGATCGCGCTGAAGATACCCTGATGACCGACGGCAGGGCAGCACGGCCCGGGGCTTGCCAATACTCTGCCACTTCCTTATGCTGGCACCGACTGTAAAAAATCATCACTGACTCGGGGTGCCCTTCTGCGTGAAGGCTGAGAAATACCCGTATAACCTGATCTGGATAATGCCAGCGTAGGGAAGTCAGATGCCCGACCGGCATCGCCTTCTTGATCGCCGGTTGGGAGCGAAGAATGATCCAACCTCAAGACCTCAGCCATGCCGATATGGCGCATTCCCTGCGGCTGTATCGTCAGCATTCCCCTCTGACCCACTGTATGACCAATGATGTGGTACAGGCCTTTACGGCTAACGTGCTGCTGGCGCTGGGGGCTTCCCCGGCAATGGTGATCGATCCGCAGGAGGCGGCACAGTTCAGCCCTGTTGCCGATGCCCTGCTGGTGAATGTCGGTACGCTGACCCGCAGCCGCAGCGAAGCGATGCTGGCGGCCATTAATGCCGCCAGGCAGGTCGGGCGTCCCTGGACGTTAGATCCGGTAGCCGTTGGCGCACTGGACTTCCGCACGGCCTTCTGCCAGCAGACGCTGGGACTGAAACCGGCCGCTGTCCGGGGTAACGCTTCCGAAATCATGGCGCTGGCCAGGCAGAGCGTCAGCGGCCGGGGCGTCGACAGCCGGCACGCCTCCACGGCGGCGCTGCAGGCGGCTGTTTCGCTGGCGCAGGAGACAGGCGCGATTGTGGCCGTCACCGGTGAAACCGATTTTATTACCGACGGCCTCCGTACCCTGAGCGTGGGCGGCGGCGACCCGCTGATGACGCGGGTGGTAGGGACCGGCTGTGCGCTGTCGGCGGTCGTGGCCGGCTTTGCCGCACTGCCGGGCGACCGCCTCACACATGTGGCCAGCGCCTGCCGCGTGGTGTCGCTGGCCGGCGAGCGTGCGGCTGCAGCGGTGGACGGGCCAGGCAGTTTCATTCCGGCCTTTCTTGATGCCCTGTACCGGCTGAACCCGGAGGTGCAGTGATGAAAAGGATTAACGCGCTGACAATTGCCGGTACCGACCCCAGCGGTGGGGCAGGGATCCAGGCTGATCTGAAAGCATTCTCCGCGCTGGGTGCGTATGGCACCAGCGTGATCACCGCGCTGGTGGCGCAGAACACCACCGGCGTGCAGTCGATCTGCCGCGTTGAGCCGGCGTTTGTTGCCGCGCAGCTGGATTCCGTTTTGTCGGACGTGCGCATCGATACGATTAAAATTGGCATGCTGTCAGAAAGTGCCATCGTTGAGGTGGTGTCCGGGCGGCTGAAACAGACCCGCGTTCCCTGGGTGGTGCTGGATACGGTGATGCTGGCCAAAAGCGGCGATCCGCTGCTGTCGCCCGAGGCGGTGAGTACGCTACGGGATCGACTGCTGCCGCAGGTTTCACTGATTACACCTAACCTGCCGGAGGCCGCCGCACTGCTGGGATGTGCGCAGGCGCGCAACGAGGAGGAGATGCGCGAGCAGGGACGGGCGCTGCTGGCCCTCGGCTGCCAGGCTGTGCTGATGAAAGGCGGTCATCTCAGCGAGTCGGAAAGCCCGGACTGGCTGTTCACCCGTGAGGGAGAACAGCGCTTTACTGCGCCACGGGTGAACACCCGTAACACGCATGGCACCGGCTGTTCACTCTCGGCGGCGCTGGCCGCGCTGCGCCCGCGCCACGATGACTGGCCCACGACCGTTCAGGCGGCCCGGCACTGGCTGCAGGGCGCACTGGAGCAGGCGGACTCGCTGGAAGTGGGACACGGGCAGGGGCCGGTACATCATTTTCATCAGTGGTGGTAAGCGGTAAAACCCGGGTTCCAGGGGAAGATTTGTTGAAAACAGATCTTTCCCCTTCATCGGTTGGCGAAGGCAGGGCAGTTTTCAGTCCACAGCGGGTATCAGGACCGTGATGACGAGGCCTGCGCGAGGCCTCTTTGGCCGGTCTGGTTTGCTCAGACGTGACCGATGAAAAAACTGATAATTCATCCGAGGGCTTGCTTCCTCTTCGGCTACTAATACCATCGCCAGAGGAAGGG
Organism: Erwinia persicina; assembly: GCF_019844095.1. Classification (NCBI taxonomy): domain Bacteria; kingdom Pseudomonadati; phylum Pseudomonadota; class Gammaproteobacteria; order Enterobacterales; family Erwiniaceae; genus Erwinia; species Erwinia persicina. The sequence goes on from NZ_CP082141.1 coordinate 1,626,871, forward strand.
GGAGAAAAGCCCTTTACATTCACCATTCAGCCGCGAGCATTGTGATAGATTTGGCAAACGCATAATCAGTTCTTACCGCAGAGGTGTGCTTTGCATCCTGAATCCGTGTTCCTTAGCCAGTTTAAAGCGATCTCACAGCAACTGATGATCGATCCTCGTGAGAAAATTAATCAACTGGCTCTTCTTTTATCAGAGAATAGTATATTTCTGGATGAAAGTAGCGAAACGATTGATATGATTAACGCCATTTCTCATTCGATTGAGAGTGACTTCACAATAGCTTCTTTACAGGCGATTGAAAAAAGTAACTTCTGTTTCTGGCAAAAGCTATTACTCAATAAGAAGATGGATATTTTCTTTTTCGGTGATGAACGTCATGCTGCTTTCTTTTTTGACATTCTTGATAAAGAAAAGGTCGGCAACCTTTTTTATATCAACGTGACTGCCGGAGGGGAGATGGATACCGAAGCCTTCCTGTCCCCGTTACAAGAAAGCTGTCATCCGGTAATCATTTATGACCATGGGGCTGATGCGGTAAAGAGTCTCCCTGAAACCCAGGGGGTAATGTTGATGGCTGATTTTCAGCAGGTGATGGTATTAAAGGCACTGCCTTTCTCTGTTGAGCATGATCCCTTCATCGCTTTTCTGCAGCATAAACATAATATGATGCTGGCAAAGAAGCCGCCTACGCTCGTGTTGGGGAACTCTTATGGCTATTATGCTTTACCAGCAAACTGTCTGAACAAGGCGGTTAACCTGTCAATGCATAGTCTGGATCTTCGACAAGCACACACCATGATTCAACATTATTCTGAAAGTAAAAAAATCAAATCAATCGTGCTGGCCTGTGGTTATTTCGATCTTTTTTACGAGTTATATAAAACGCGTGAGAAAGAAAACGTGCGCGTGGTACATATCATGAGTCATTATAATCATAAAAATAATATTATCCCTGATAATGATATTTCAACTAAATACCTGCATCATTCTGATGAAAGTCTGCTGGCTCATTTTTTACCCGTGCTGAAGTCCAGCGATCGCCTGACGGAATTTAATTACGCACTGGATGATGCAGTCAGTCTCGCCAGCACCAGTGAGAACCTCGAAAAGCAGATTAATCAGGCATCTTCTATTGCCTGTGAATTGTATGAAACCACGTCTGAAACTCGTGCGGCCTTGCACAGTAAGCTTTATAAATACAAGGAAAGTAAAAATATTAATTCAAGATTGATCGCAGAGATGCGTGATCTGGCGAAAGATAAAGGTATTCGCATTCACTATGTTATTCCTCCTTTTCCAGAAAAGTACGTTGAATCTGTTCAACCCGCGATGATCGCTGAAACCCGGGCTTTCCTGAAAAGTATGGAAACTTATCATTTCAGCTATCATGATTTTAATGAGGATAAAAGCTTTATCCGCACGGATTTTCGTGATGGCGATCACCTTAATTATCATGGGGCGGTTAAATTTGTAAAAGCGCTGAAGAAGAAAGGGCTGGTGTTGTAAACCTCACGACGTTAGCTCAACGATGTCCCGGACAGCTTACCCCGATGCACGCTCATGACACCCGCGCTTTTTTGTGCGGATCGTTCTGAAAAATGGAGTCAGCAATTTGCCTTAGTGCCGGTTTTGGGTTCACCCTGTTGAGGTCAGAAAAACTGACCCGCGGGCCGTGGCAGCATGGCCCCGACACCACTTAACAGGAGTTATCATGACGGACATCGTTCAGTTATTGGGCAAAGAAGCGGATTCTCTTTTGCAACATCGCTGCATGACTATTCCAGCGGACAACCTCTACCTGCCGGGAGCGGATTATGTCGATCGGGTGATGGTCGATAACAATCGTCCCCCGGCCGTACTGCGCAATATGCAAACCCTGTACAACACCGGACGTTTAGCCGGGACAGGTTACCTCTCTATCCTTCCGGTCGATCAGGGTGTTGAGCATTCCGCCGGCGCCTCCTTTGCGGCGAATCCGCTCTACTTCGATCCGAAAAACATCGTCGAACTGGCCATTGAGGCAGGCTGTAACTGTGTTGCGTCGACTTATGGCGTGCTGGCCTCAGTGTCGCGGCGCTACGCACATCGCATTCCTTTTATGGTCAAACTCAACCATAACGAAACCCTCAGCTATCCGACCCAGTATGACCAGACGCTGTATACCAGCGTGGAGCAGGCCTTTAATCTGGGAGCGGTCGCCGTCGGGGCCACCATCTATTTTGGCTCTGAGCAGTCGCGCCGGCAGATCGAAGAGATCTCGGCAGCGTTTGAACGGGCGCATGAACTGGGGATGGTCACGGTGCTGTGGGCCTATCTGCGTAACGATGCCTTTAAAAAAGAGGGCGTGGACTATCATGCCAGTGCGGATTTGACCGGGCAGGCCAACCACCTCGCTGCGACCATTGGTGCGGATATCGTTAAACAAAAGATGGCTGAAAATAATGGCGGCTATCAGGCGCTGAAATTTGGCCATACCGATGCGCGGGTGTACAGCACGCTGACCAGTGAAAATCCGATCGATCTGGTGCGTTACCAGCTGGCGAACTGTTATATGGGCCGTGCGGGGCTAATTAACTCCGGCGGAGCAGCAGCGGGCGAGACCGATACGGCAGAATCAGTGCGGACGGCGGTGATCAATAAACGGGCCGGCGGCATGGGGTTGATCCTCGGGCGCAAGGCGTTTAAAAAATCGATGAAGGACGGGGTGGCGCTGATCAATTCAGTGCAGGATGTCTATCTGGCGAAAAACGTCACTATCGCCTGACGGTAAACAGGGCTGACCAAAAAAGAAGGTCAGCCCGTGCATGATACGGTTAAGCATGCATTGTCGCGGTGAAACGGGAATCCATGTTCTCTCGGGGCGGCCTTTTTCCGGTCGCCCCGCTATCGTTTAAAGCGTTTCAAACCATTCGCTGTTCTGCTCGGCAATCGGGGTAATGGAAAAAATCATCTCCTGCAGATGACGTTGCAGCGCCAGCCCGGCGGCATCGGCATCTTTTGCGCACAGCGCCTGATAAATCTGCTGGTGCTGCTCAATCAGGCTCTCCGGGGGAGAAACCTTACTCAGCGTCAGAAAGCGCACGCGGTCCATCGTCGCCTTGATATTCTCCACGGTCTGCCACGCCAGCTCGCAGTCAATACTCTGCGCAATCAGCCGGTGAAATTCATCGTCCAGCAGCAGGAACGCCTGGCTGTCGTGGCGGTCGGCAGCCAGCCTCTGTAACTGCAGATTATGTTCCAGAGCCGCCAGCCCTTCAGGCGTGGCCTCTGTCGCCGCCCGACGCACCACGGCAGCCTCCACGGCTTCCCGAATAAACCGACCGTCAGCCACCCGCCGGGCAGAAATTTTACGCACAAAGGTGCCACGCTGAGGCAGGATCTGCACCAGGCCCGCCTCTGCCAGCTTGATAAAGGCTTCACGTACCGGCTGGCGGGAAACATCAAAGCGCGTGGAAACCTCTTTCTCGGAAAGAAACGCGCCAGGGGGGATGACACAGGTGACGATATCCTGGCGCAGAAAACGGTAAATCTGCTGGTTGACCGGCTCACTGGCGGTAATGGTATAGACAGTCGACATTCGGCAACTTCCCTTTAGCGGCGGGGTGACAGCCCGCCCGCACGTGGCGTGAAAGCCTTCAGTCTAATCAGGCTGGCGCATCAGCGCCAGAGTTAAACGCGGGCAACCAGTTGATGCACGGTTTGTTTTGCGCCCCGGGTTAACAGCAGCTGGTAATAATGGTTCACCTGGCGCACAAAGGTGTCGTTGCCGGGCAGGTCGTCGCCGAAGATATTCTTTAACCCAAGCAGCGCCGCCACGCGCGGTTCTCCCTCTTCTGTCTCCGCTACGCGCTTCGCCAGCTCGTCACGGAGGGGATCGTTGATGGTAACCGGCTGCCCCTGCTCGTCGCAGCCGCTGACGTAGCGGATCCAGCCTGCCACTCCCAGCGCCAGCAGATCGAAGCGGCTGCCGTGGGCCAGATGCCAGCGAATACTGTCCAGCCAGCGCTGCGGCAACTTCTGGCTGCCGTCATTGGCGATCTGCGCGGTGCGGTGCTTAATGGCGCGGTTGTCGTAGCGGGCGATCAGTGAATCCGCATAGGCCGTCAGATCAACGCCGGTGGCACGCAGAGTGGGGGCCTGCTGATCGAGCATCAGCTGACGCGCTGCGTTTTTAAAGTGCGCATCGGCCATACAGTCGCTGATGTGCTCATAGCCAGCCAGGCTACCCAGATAGGCGAGGAACGAGTGGCTGCCGTTCAGCATGCGCAGCTTCATCTCTTCAAATAGCAGCACGTCGTCCACCAGCTCCGCCCCGGCTTTTTCCCAGGCCGGGCGACCGCTGACAAAGTTATCCTCGATCACCCACTGGAAGAAGGGTTCGCAGGCGACAGCAACCGGATCGTCACAGCCCAGCTTTTCAGTCAGTGCCCGATGAGTCTCACTGGTCATCGCCGGGACAATGCGGTCAACCATGGTTGACGGGAAAGTCACGTGCTGACCGATCCATTCCGCCAGCTCAGGGGCCTGCTGGCGAGCCAGCCCGGTGACCACGTTGCGGGTGACATGGCCGTTTTCCGGCATATTATCGCAGGACATCACGCTGAACGGTGGCAGTCCCCGTTCTCTGCGGCGAAGAATGGCGGCCAGAATAATGCCCGGCAGGGACTGCGGCGCCGCCGGATGGGCCAGATCGTGGCGGATAGCAGGGTGCTGTAGATTTAATTCACCGCTGGCCGGATGGTGGCAGTAGCCTTTCTCCGTCACCGTCATGGAAACAATCGCCACGTCCGGCTGACACAGCGCCTCCAGCACCGCTTCAATACCGTCGCTCTGGCCGTGCAGCGCGTCGGTGACGACCCCGATAACGCGCAGATTGAGCTGGTCATCGGCCATTTCGGCCACGGTGTAGCACAGCTGCTGCTGACGCAGGGCGGTAATAAGCTCCCCGCTGTTCAGGTTGATTTCGCAGTAGCCCCAGTCACTGCCCTGTTCTGCGGCGAGTCGATCGCTGCAGACGGCCTGATGGGCGCGGTGGAAGGCGCCAAAACCAATATGAACCATGCGGGTGCGCAGTGCCTGGCGGTTGTACAGCGGGCGCTGCACGTCGGGGGGCAGTGAATTGGTAGATAACATAACCCATCCTCGGGAAAAAGCGGGCAGGGCGGACCCCACCCGCAATGATCAGACGGACACCGGAGTATCCAGTTTTTTCGGCGGCTTGATCACGAACAGCACCAGGAAGGCCCCCAGCGCGGCGACGACGCCGGCCAGGATAAAGGCACTGTCGAACTTGCCGGTATGCTGAACGATATAGCCGGTCACAATCGGGCCGATAATCCCCGAAAGGCTGCCGACCAGATGGATAAATCCGCTGATGCTGCCGACCCGACTCTTGTGAACCACATCCTGAATAATCGCCCAGTAAATCGCCCCGGTGATATACAGGAAGAAGATAGAGATCGACATCAGACCGACGGCCGAAGTGACTTCTTTTACCGTACCGGCAAAGGCGACACAAACCGCCGCCGCCATTAACGAGACCACCAGCACAATTTTGCGCGACAGCAGCAGCTTACCGGTTATTTTAAAGATTTTATCTGAGATGAATCCACCCAGTGCCAGGCCCACGAAGCCGACAATCCACGGGATCATGGTGGTGATACTCATCGCCTTAATATCCAGCCCGTGCGCCTGTACCAGGTAGGCCGGGAACCAGCTCAGGAAGAAGAACAGAATGTAGTTGTAGCAGAAGAAGGCGAAGGCGGTGACCAGAATAATCGGCTGGCGCAGGTAGTAGCCCAGGCCATGCTGCGACTGTGACAGCTCCTCTTCCGGGCTGAGCTGCTCGTCTTTCAACTGGGCAATCAGGGCGCGTTCACGTTCACTAATTAACTTACTTTTCAGCGGGTTGTCGGCGGCAATAAAGAACCAGATCACCATCCAGACAATACCAATCGAACAGATAATGGCGAACGCCGGACGCCAGCCGAAGGCGAGGGCCAGATAACCAATAATCGGACCGGCTACCGCGCCGCCGAGCGGTGACCCGGCGCTCAACAGCCCCATTGCCGTGGCCGCCTGCTTTTTAGGGAACCAGCCGTTAATGGCTTTGTTCGCCGAGGCGCAGATTGGCCCCTCTGCCATCCCGAACAGCACGCGCAGGATGAGCATCGACCAGAAGCCGGTGGCCAGCGCGGTAAAGCCGCAGAAAATCGACCACATGCCGACGGCAACGCCCAGGGTGATCGTCGGGCCGAATCTGTCGGTGGCGAGTCCGCCGACAAAGTTGAAGATCGCATAGCCAAAGAAGAAGCTGCCGAAGATCAGGCCAAACTCTTCTGCGTTCAGCATCAGGTCTTTTTCGATCATCGGCACGGTCAGGGACAGCGCTACCCGGTCAAGGTAGTTAATCATGTAAACAAGGAACAGAAGCAGGACGATCGTCCAGCGCAGGTTTTTAAACATGGGAGTGACTCCTTCCCCTTATAGCGGGGATTATAGGTAGAGGTATTAGGGTTGACCGCAGGGCAGGGTCATTCCCCTGCGGCGTTCTGGTGTCAGTTAACCTGTAAAATCACTTTGCAGCAGCTGCGCGGATCCTTCTCAAACAGCGTCATTGCCTGTTCAATCTGCGCCAGCGGCAGCGTATGGGTCACCAGCTTTTCTGGCTGAATCAGGCCCTGTTCCATCCAGTCGATCACCTGCGGGAAGCGGTGGCTGTTCAGGCGCGAGGTAAACAGCGACAGCTCTTTACTGGTCAGGCTCTGCTGCGTCACGGTGCAGGGCTCGCTGGAGAAGCCCAGCAGACCGATACGTCCGGCCGGGGAGGCCAGCGCCGCGGCTTCTGACAGAATCGCCGGGTGGCAGGCTGCATCAATAATCAGTGTCGGCTGTACGCCATTAAGCTGTTCAGCCAGCGGCGTGGTGCTGTTGTTCAGCGCCTGGTCCGCTCCGTTGGCCAGCGCCATGGTCAGGCGCTCTTCCAGGCGGTCAGCCACGATCACCGTTTTCACCTTATAGACCCCTTTCAGCACCTGAATGGCCGTCAGACCCATCGGCCCGGCACCATAAATCAGGGCGATATCCTCAGGCTGTGGCCTGAGAAATGCGCTGATATTGGCCGCGATGGTAAATGGCTCCACCAGGCTGGCCAGGCTGTCCGGGATCGCCTCCGGCAGGAGATAGGCATTGGCAGCAGGGGCCAGCGTGTATTCACTGAAACCGCCATCAAGATGAACGCCTATCACCTGCAGGGTGCTACAGACGTTGGGGCGACCCACAGAGCAGGGGTAACAGTGGCCGCAGCTGACGACCGGGTCTACGGCAACGCGCTCACCAACCCGCCGGCTGTCCACGCCGCTGCCCACCGCATCGATCAGGCCAAAAAACTCATGGCCGATCACGCGTGGATAGCGCGCAAAGGGGTTGTGCCCGTGCCAGATATGCACGTCAGATCCGCAGATACTGGCGTATTTCACTTTGATCCTGACTTCGCCGGCCGCCGGCTCAGGCAAAGGACGCTGCTGTAAAAACAGCTCACCCGGACGTTCAATCACCACGCTTTTCATGTTGTGCTCCTCACCAGTTCCACAGGGTGCCGTCTTCCAGACGGGCGACCGGAAGATAAGCCGGTTCATAGGGGTATTTCGCCGCCAGCTTTTCATCGAACTCAATGCCCAGACCGGGTTTATCGCCCGGGTGCATATAGCCATTATCGAAGCGCCAGCTGTTCGGGAACACTTCCAGCATCTGCTCGGAATAGCCCATATATTCCTGCACACCGAAGTTCGGTACCCACAGGTCAAAGTGCAGCGCGGCCGCCATACAGATCGGTGACAGGTCTGACGGACCGTGGGATCCGGTACGTACCTGGTACAGCGAGGCGAAGTCCGCGATGCGGCGCATGCCGGTAATGCCGCCGGCGTGGGTGATGGTGGTGCGGATATAGTCGATGAGCTGTTCTTCGATCAGCTGCTTACAGTCCCAGATGCTGTTAAACACTTCTCCTACCGCAATCGGTGTCACGGTGTGCTGGCGGATCAGGCGGAAACTCTCCTGGTTTTCTGCTGGTGTCGGATCTTCCATCCAGAACAGGCGGTAATCTTCCACGCTTTTCCCGAAGCGGGCGGCTTCAATCGGCGTCAGGCGATGATGCATATCGTGCAGCAGATGCTCGTTAAAGCCGAACTTATCGCGAATGGCGGCAAACAGCGTCGGGGTGAAATCGAGATATTTTTCGGTTGACCACAGCTGCTCTTCCGGACGGGCACCTTTGGTCGCCGGCTCGTAGGCTTCGCCTTTGCCTTTGGCCATCCCGTAGGTGGTTTTCATGCCCGGCACGCCGCACTGCGCGCGAATAGCTTTAAAGCCCAGCTCTTTGTGCTTTGCGTAGTCGTCCATCACTTCGTCAATACTGTGGCCGGTGGTGTGGCAGTAGACCATCACGCCCGTGCGTGAAGCGCCGCCCAGCAGCTGGTAGACCGGCATATTCGCCGCTTTGCCCTTAATGTCCCACAGCGCCTGATCCACGGCGGAAATGGCTGACATGGTGACCGGGCCGCGACGCCAGTAGGCACCTTTGTAGAAGAACTGCCAGATATCTTCAATCTGATGGGCATCGCGCCCGATAAGCTGCGGACAGACATGATCTTTCAGATAAGACGCCACTGGCAGTTCGCGCCCGTTGAGCGTGGCGTCGCCCACGCCGGTCAGGCCCTGATCGGTGGTGATTTTTACCGTGACAAAGTTTCTTCCGGGGCAGGTCACGAATACTTCTGCTTTTACAATTTTCATTCTGAATCGCCTTGTGCGCCAACAATGATGAAAAAATACGCTGATAACGTACTACCATACAAGTTGCATGTGCAGGATTCGCGAGAGGGATCACATTAGTATGGGCAGAGGCGGGACGGGATGAAGACGAATCCTGGCGTTCAATAGCCAGGATTTACGGGGTTGTTATCGAGGGATTACGCCAGCAGTTCACAGGAGGGCGGCAGACGGCACTCCAGTGCAGAGGGCATCACTTCAATACGAAATTCGGTGCCCGTTAACGGTTCGCCGTCAAGGTTGAACGTCATTTCATTGGGTGCCCGGATTGTCAGCCACGGCAGGGAGGCGGTGATCAGATTCGGGTTCTCTTCGTCACTGGTGAGTTTATGCACCAGCGTCTGGAGCAGCTCCTGTGAGGTGGCGATACTGAGTTCCAGCTTGCCGTCATTAATCAGCGCGGTCGGGCAGAGGCGTTGTCCGCCGCCCGCCTGGCGGCCATTGCCGATGCCGATCACCAGCGCATCACCCTGCCAGTGAAAATCCGGGCCTTCCAGCGTGCAGCTGTCGGCTTTCAGCGTATCCATCCTCATCAGGCCGTGGATAAAGTAGGAGACGCCACCCAGTGCTGACTTCAGTTTTTCCGGCGTTTCGGTGGTAATTCGCGTGCCAAAGCCGCCGGTAGCCATATTGATAAAGTAACGGTCGTTATTCACCCGCGCGAGGTCAATGGCGCTGGCTTTACCCTGAATAGCCAGACGCAATGCGTTGTCCATCTCCAGCGGGATGCCCGCGCTGGTGGCAAAATCATTGGCGGTACCGAGTGGCACAATGCCCAGTACCGGCCGACGTTCGGGAGATAACCGCGCCAGAGCAGTCGCCACTTCGTTGATGGTACCGTCACCGCCGGCGGCAATCACCGTTTGCGCCTGCAGTTCAACCGCCTCCCGCACATAGCGCTCGCCGTCACCGTATTCCCAGGTAACGCGGATTTCCAGCGGGAAACCTTCCTCGCGTAGCGCCGCAACAGCTTCACGCAGCGCCTCATTGCCGGCGCTTTTACCATTCAAAATGGCCAGCGTAAGTGAATGTTTTTCCATTTTTAATTCCTGAAAGCCTGTGTGATTTGCATCAAGATATAGCATACCCTGGGTAAGAAGGTGAGCCACGGGTGAAAAAGCGGAAAGTTTTCTGAAAAGCGCCCGGAAGGGAACCGATAAAAAAAGAAATGGCCCGCACGGGGGAGCCGTGAGAGCCAAATGAGGTGATACAGATCATTCATCATTCAGGCAGAAAGTTGAATGGATCATAACGCTATTTGGATTTATTCGTTAGGAGCGCGGGCATCATAGCGAGGAATCCCACACGGTAATGTGATCGCATTCTAAAATCAGTTACATCAAGTAACTTCTTTTGCCCGGACCGCTGCATGAGGATCCCGCGTGGTGGTACCCGGCAGGTTGCGCATCAACAGGGCATACTGCACATCCATCTCTTCCTGCAGGGGGAGCCAGACCAGATGGCCGTTGCCGGGCGCAACGTCAACCGGTTGCGCTTTGCCATTTTCCATCTGCGTCAGGGTAAAGTTGATATTGCCGGAAGGGGACATCAGTTCCAGGCTGTCCCCGACGCTGAATTTGTTCTTCACATCCACCTGCGCCAGCGATCCCCGCCGTTTACCGGTAAACTCGCCCACAAACTGCTGGCGGTCGGAGACCGAGTAGCCGGCATCATAGCTCTGATAACTGTCGTGCGTATGGCGGCGCAGAAAACCTTCGGTATAGCCCCGATGCGCCAGCCCTTCCAGCGTTTCCAGCAGCGCGGGATCGAAAGGCTTGCCGGCGGCGGCATCGTCAATCGCCCGGCGATAGACCTGGGCGGTACGGGCGCAATAGTAAAATGACTTCGTACGCCCTTCGATTTTCAGGGAGTGGATACCCATCTGCGTCAGGCGTTCAACGTGGGCCACGGCCCGCAAATCCTTCGAGTTCATAATGTAGGTGCCGTGCTCATCCTCAAAGGCGGTCATATACTCGCCGGGGCGCATCGCTTCCTCAATCATAAACACTTTGTCCGTCGGCTGTCCTTCACCCAGCGTGGGTTCCACATTCTGCACGGCAATCGGGGCCTGGCGGTGCACAATATTGCCGACCGCGTCCTCTTTGCCTTCCTGCACGTTATATTCCCAGCGGCAGGCGTTAGTACAGGTCCCCTGATTCGGGTCACGCTTATTGATGTAACCGGACAGGAGACAGCGCCCGGAGTAGGCCATGCACAGCGCACCGTGAACAAAAATCTCCAGCTCCATCTCCGGCACCTGCTGGCGTATTTCACCGATCTCTTCCAGCGACAGCTCGCGTGACAGGATCACCCGCGTCAGGCCCATCTGCTGCCAGAATTTCACCGTCGCCCAGTTCACGGCATTGGCCTGCACCGACAGGTGAATATCCATCTGTGGGAAGGCCTCACGCACCAGCATAATCAGCCCGGGGTCGGACATGATCAGCGCATCCGGCTGCATATCCACCACGGGTTTCAGGTCGCGAATAAAGGTTTTCAGTTTGGCGTTATGCGGGGCGATATTGACCACAACATAGAATTTTTTACCGAGCGCATGGGCTTCATTGATGCCCGTCGCCAGATTCTCATGGTTAAATTCATTATTGCGAACGCGCAGGCTGTAACGAGGCTGACCGGCATACACAGCGTCTGCGCCATACGCAAAAGCGTAACGCATATTTTTCAGTGTCCCGGCCGGAGAAAGCAGTTCCGGTTTGTTCATGGTGTCTCAGTCTGATGTCAGGTCAGACCCGTCTTATTTCACGCGGCAACTGCATGGGCGGCACTTGTTCACCCTGGTCACAGCGCTCTCTCTGCTTCCAGGGCGATGAGCCTCATCCGGGAGGCTCATCCTGCGGGCCTGCCGCTCGCCTGCAACGTGAATTAATCAGGGTTAATTCGGTTTTGCGGGGGATTGTAAGGCGGCGGCAGGTTGGGGAAATTGATCTAAATCAAACGACAGATATCTGCTTCCCAGCGATAACCCATGCCGTACACGGCGCGGATAAACGGCTGGTCGGCATCCAGTGATTCCAGTTTGCGGCGCAGGTTTTTTATATGGCTGTCGATGGTTCTGTCGGTGACGACCCGGTAGTCGTCATAGAGATGATTCAGCAACTGCTCGCGAGAGAACACCTTGCCCGGTTCCTGCGCCAGGGTTTTCAGCAGGCGAAACTCTGCCGGAGTCAGGTCAAGGGGCTTCTCATCCCAGCTGGCGTGGAAGCGCTTTTCATCCACTTTAAGCAGGGAGATCTGCTGGGCTTCCTCGGGGGGGCGCTGGCAGCGCTTGAGAATAGTTTTTACCCGGGCAACCACTTCGCGCGGACTGAACGGTTTGCAGATGTAATCGTCCGCGCCGATCTCCAGCCCCAGCAGGCGATCAATCTCTTCAATTTTTGCCGTGACCATCACTACCGGCAGATCGGAAAAGCTGCGCAGCTCACGGCAGACGGAGAGTCCGTCCAGCCCGGGCAGCATCAGATCCAGCAGCACCAGGTCCGGGGAGTGCTGTTTCACCCACGGCAGCACTTCATTACCGCGCAGCAGATGATGCGTGCGGAAGTTCGCCGCCTGCAGATAATCGATCATCAGCTGACCCAGCTTGGGTTCATCTTCAACGATTAAAATCAGTGGAGCGGGCGTATCCATATCCAGAGTCATCGTATACAACCATTGTCAGTGAGTCTTATAGGGTAAGTGTACCGTAATTCTCACGCCTCCTGCATCGGAGTGCTCCGCAACGATAGTACCATCGTGGGCTTCAACGATGTTCTGACAGATAGCCAGACCCAGCCCGGATCCCCCACTGGCGCGATTGCGCGAACCCTCCGCCCGATAAAAGCGCTCAAAAATTTGCTGCCGCTGCTCGTTGCTGACGCCAGGTGCACTGTCATCAAAGTGCAGTATGTTCCCGCTGGCAGTGGGGCGCAGGATAATATGCAGGGTGCCGCCAGGGTCGGTATAACGCAGGCTGTTTTCTAACAGATTAGTAAACAGCTGCATCAGGCGGTCAGGGTCGCCAAACTGCGGGGCCTGATCCGGCAAGGTCAGCGTCAGGGATAAGGGATGCTGTTCGAAACGGTGGCGGAAGTTACCGGAAACCAGCTCCAGCAGCGGGACGAGGTCAGTCTGGCTTTTGCGATAGGCCAGCGCGCCCTCGTCGGACAGGGACAGCTGGTGGACGTCATCAACCAGTTTCGTCAGTGTGGTCACTTCCCCCTGCAGGGAGAGGATCGACTCCGGGGTCAGCTTGCGTACGCCGTCCTGTATCGCTTCCAGCTCACCGCGCAGTATCGCCAGCGGCGTGCGCAGCTCATGAGAAATATCGGCCATAAAGGCGCGGCGCATTTTCTCATTTTTTTCCAGCGTGCTGGCCAGGCGGTTAAAATCCTGTGCAAGCCGGCCAAGTTCGTCACGGCTTGAGGCCTGTACCCGACTGGTAAAGTGCCCGGCCGCCAGGTGATGCGTGCCTTCGACCAGTCGCTTAACCGGAGCCAGCAGCCCGCGGGACAGCAGCCAGGTGACCGCAGCGGCCAGCAGCATGGTCAGGCCAACAATCATCCAGCTGGTACGCTTCTGCTGCTGATCAAAATTAATATCGGCGCTGCGCGTGAGCCGCTCAGACGGTGAGCCAATCACCCAACCGACGACTTTGCCGTTACTGGTGGTGATACTGCGTCGGGATCCCTCCTGCGGGACGGGGGCACGCGGGCCGATCATCACGCGATACTGTTGATCAATAATCCAGAACTGGGTGCGCCAGCCGTGCGGTGGCAGCTGGTTACTGGCATCCGGATTCTGCTCCAGCGAACGCAGGATATTGAACACCAGCTTGTTATTGTTACGCAGGAAATCCCAGTTGCCGTGCTGTTCGTACTGGTCAGCCAGCGCATCCCCCAGCATCATCAGCCGCTGCTCGTTGCCGCGTTTGATGTAGTCAATAAAACCGTGCTCAAAGCTGAGCCGCACCCCCCAGTGCATGGTAATCAGCACCAGCATGCAGGTGGAAAAAATCGCCGCGAACAGCTTGGCGGTGATGCCAATACGTAATTTTGCCAACATTAAGGCTTTCTCCTGCGCGCGGAAAGCGCATTGGGTTGAGTCTCATCGGGGACGCGCCAGAATACGAAGACGGGCAGGGCAATCACCAGCGCCATACACAGCCAGGTATAGATAAAGGCCTCGCTCATCTGCGGGCTGCCGGTCAGCGCCGGGTGGGCGAAGGTACCCAGCAGCAGCCCGGCTACGGTAACGCCGATGCTCATCGACAGCTGCATAACCATCGACAGCAGGCTGTTGCCGCTGCTGGCCAGCTCGTCCGACAGGGTTTTCAGTGTCAGGGTATTCATGGCGGAGAAACGGATAGCATTGACCATTCCCTGCAGGAACAGCACCACTGGCAGCAGAGCAAACCAGCCCATCATCGCCACGGCGGGGAACAGCAGCACCACCAGCGCCAGCGCCAGGGTCGAACCCACCAGCACGTTGCGGTAGCCGAAACGGTTAACGATCTGCACCACAACGCGCTTCATGCCCATATTGCCCAGCACCATCGGGATCATCATCAGTCCGGCATGGAACGGGCTGTAACCCATGCCGATTTGCAGAAAAATAGGGGTCATAAACGGCAGCATCCCGCTGCCGATGCGTCCGGTCAGGCTGCCCACCAGGCCAATGGCGTAAATACGGTTATCGAAAAGCTTCAGGCTGAACAGGGCGCGCTCATTATGCCGGGCGTGCAGCAGATAGAATAACAGGCTGAAGACGCCACAGAGGATCAGCAGACACAGCAGCAGGGGAGACATACCGCTTCCGCGCTGCCCGTCCAGTGCCAGAGTCAGGGTGGCCATGCCGGCGGCCAGCAACAGATAGCCGGTAAAGTCAAAGCGACGGGTTTGCAGGGTAAAATTCGACATCAGGGTCAGGGTGGCGATGGCCCCGACGATCCCGACCGGGATGTTGATCAGGAAAATCCAGTGCCAGCTGGCGTACTCCACCAGCACGCCGCCCAGCGCCGGGCCGAGCAGCGGGCCAATCTGGCCCGGCAGGGTCACAAAGGTCATTGCCGCCATGTATTCTGCCCGCGGCACCAGCTTCATCACCGTTAAGCGGCCCACCGGCACCATCATCGCCCCGCCAATTCCCTGCAATACGCGTGAGAGGATCAACTGGTCCAGCGTGGAGGAGAGTGCACAACAGAGTGATCCGGCGCTGAACAGCACAATGGCGCTGAAAAACACGTTGCGCACCCCGAAGCGGTCTGCCAGCCAGCCGCTGATCGGCAGCATAATGGCGACAGTCAGCACGTAGGAGACGATCACCGAATGCATATTCAGCGGGCTTTGCCCCAGGCTGGCCGCCATTGAGGGCAGGGCCGTATTGACGATGGTGGTGTCCAGCGTCTGCATAAAAAAGCCGAAGGCAACGATCCACAGTTGCCAGCGTACCGAGGCAGGGGAGGCGGTCATGGCATCAGCGTTCCTCTGTGGCGACCGGTAAGCGCGGTTTACGCCGCAGTTTATCCATATACAGATAGACCACCGGGGTGGTGTACAGCGTCAGCAGCTGGCTCATCACCAGACCGCCAACGATGGTGATCCCCAGCGGCTGGCGCAGCTCCGCCCCGTCACCGCTGGTCAGCACCAGCGGCAGTGCGCCAAACAGTGCGGCGAGCGTGGTCATCATAATCGGGCGGAAACGCAGCAGGCTGGCCTGGAATATGGCGTCGCGCGCCGTCATCCCCCCGTTACGCTGGGCATCGAGTGCGAAGTCGACCATCATAATGGCGTTTTTCTTCACGATGCCGATCAGCAGCATAATGCCTATCAGGGCGATCAGGCTGAACGGCGCACTGAACAGCTCCAGCGCCAGCAGCGCGCCTACCCCGGCGGAAGGCAGGGTCGAGAGAATGGTCAGGGGATGAACATAACTTTCATAGAGGATCCCCAGGACGATATACACCGTGGCGATGGCGGCGACGATCAGCCACAGCTGGCTGCTCTGCGTCTGCTCAAACACAGCGGCGGTTCCGGAGAAACTGCCGCGTACGCTGGACGGCACGCCCAGCGACGTGATGCTGCGATCAATGGCGGCCGAGGCCTGCGACAGCGACACCCCTTCCGGCAGGTTAAACGAGACGGTAGAGGCCGCAGACAGGCCCTGATGGTTCACCGACAGCGGTGAGTTCGCCGGCTGCCAGCGGGCAAACGACGACAGCGGAATGGACTTACCCTCGCTGTTGATCACGAACATCTGCTTCAGGGCGCTGATATCCTGGGTGTAGCGTGGGTCCACCTCCATTACCACTTTGTACTGGTTCAGCGGCTGATAGATGGTGGAAATCTGGCGCTGGCCGAAGGCGTTATTCAGCAGATTATTGGCATCGGCAACGTCAATTCCCAGCCGTGACATGGTGGCGCGATCGTAGGTCAGCGCCATCTCCGCCCCCTTATCTTCCTGGTCAGAGTTGACGTCCGCCAGCTCCGGCAGGGCGGCAAAGGCGCGACGGATTTTCGGCTCCCATTCGCGCAGATCGTCAAGACTGTCTGACAGCAGCGTGTACTGATAGCCGGCATTGGATTCACGTCCGCCGACGCGGATGTCCTGTACCGCCATCAGGAACAGGTTCGCGCCTGGTTCTTTCGCCAGTTTACCGCGCAGACGGGCAATCACCTGCTGGGCCGTATCGCTACGCTGGTTCAGCGGTTTGAGCGAGATAAACATCGAGCCGCTGTTAGTGCGCGACCCGCCGGTAAAACCGACCACGCTGTCGACCGCCGGGTCAGCATGGACAATGCGCATAAAGTCTTCCAGCTTACCGCGCATGGACTGGAACGAGATGCTCTGGTCGGCCTGGATAAAGCCCATCAGTCGCCCGGTGTCCTGTTCCGGCATAAAGGTTTTAGGAATGGAAATATAGAGGTAAACGGTCAGACCGATGGTGGCCAGGAACACCAGCAGCGTCCAGCGCGCATGCTCCATCACCCGGTGCAGCGTGCGGCCATATCCCTGCTGAACGGCCAGCAGTACCCGGCCAAACCCGCGAATACGCGGCTGGGTGTGTTTGGGCTTATTGCGCAGCAGCAGCGCGCACATCATGGGCGTGAGAGTAATGGAGATCACCAGCGAAATAGCGATCGCCACCGACAGCGTGACGGCAAACTCCTTGAAGAAACGACCGATGATGCCGCCGAGCATCAGCAGGGGGATAAACACCGCGATCAGCGAGACGCTCATCGAGACGACGGTGAAGCCGACTTCGCGTACCCCCTGCAGTGCGGCCTGCAGCGGCTTCATCCCGGCTTCGACATGACGCGAAATATTTTCCAGTACGACGATGGCATCATCGACCACAAAGCCGGTCGCCACGGTCAGTGCCATCAGCGACAGGTTGTTCAGACTGAAACCACACAGGTACATCGCGGCAAAGGTGCCGATCAGCGACACCGGCACAGCCACTGCCGGGATCAGCGTGGCACGGCCGGAGCGCAGGAAGACGAACACCACCAGGATCACCAGACCGACGGAGATAGCCAGCGACTGTTCCACCTCATGCAGCGAGGCGCGAATGGTCGGTGAGCGATCCTGGGCGACCTCCAGGTGAATCGACGCGGGGATAATGTTGCTCAGTTCAGGCAGCTCACCCCGGATGCGATCAACCGTATCAATGATGTTGGCTTCGGGTGCTTTGCGGATCAGCAGCAGGATCGCCGGGCGGGCGTTGGACATCCCGGCATTCCGCACGTCCTGCACCGAGTCGGTCACGCTCGCCACATCCTGCAGGCGCACCGCCGCGCCATTATGGTAATGCACGATCAGCGGCTGATATTCAGCGGCGGTCTTCAGTTCATCGTTGGTCTTCAGCCACCAGCGCTGGTGGCGATCTTCAATGGCCCCCTGCGGCTTACGCACGTTGGCGCTGGCGATGGCGGTACGTACCGCATCCAGCGACACCCCCTGATTAAACAGGGCCTGCGGATTGAGCGCCACGCGCACCGCCGGCAGTGAGCTGCCGCCGATGCTGACGTCCCCGACGCCCTCAATCTGCGACAGTTTCTGCGCCAGCTGCGTTGAGGCATAGTCATACAGCTGGCCCGGCGAGTAGGTGTCTGATGTCAGCGTCATGATCATAATCGGCGCATCTGACGGGTTTGCTTTACGGTAGGTGGGGCGGCTGGGCATCCCGGTGGGGAGCAGGCTCTGTGCGGCGTTAATGGCCCCCTGTACATCGCGCGCGGCACCGTTAATATCACGCTCAAAATCAAACACGAGGATGATGCGTGTGCTGCCGAGCGAGCTGGTCGAGGTCATTTCGGTGATCCCGGCGACGCGGCCCAGCGCACGCTCCAGCGGTGTCGCCACCGAGGAGGCCATGGTCTCTGGTGAGGCACCCGGCAGCGAGGCACTGACCATGATCACCGGGAAATCGACCTGCGGCAGTGGGGCAACCGGCAGGAGCCGGAAGCCCAGAATACCGGCCAGCAGGATCGCCACGGTCAGCAGTGTGGTGGCGATGGGGCGGTGAATGAACAGGGCGAAGAATTTCACTCGGCCTCCCGCTTCACCAGGCGACGGGTCGCCCGGGACAGACGGTCAAACAGCAGGTAGATCACCGGGGTGGTAAACAGCGTCAGCACCTGGCTGACCACCAGGCCCCCGACCATTGCCGTCCCCAGCGGGCGGCGCAGCTCCGCGCCGACGCCGGTACTGAGCATCAGCGGCAGAGCGCCGAACAGCGCCGCCAGAGTGGTCATCAGGATCGGACGGAAGCGCAGCAGGCACGCCTGGTAAATGGCCTCGTACGGGGTCATCCCTTTTTCGCGCTCGGCCGCCAGGGCAAAATCGATCATCATGATGGCGTTCTTTTTCACGATACCGATCAGCAGAATAATGCCGATGATGGCAATCACATCCAGCTCGCTGCCACTGATCAGCAGCGCCAGCAGAGCACCCACCCCGGCGGTAGGCAGCGTCGACAGGATGGTGACCGGATGAATAAAGCTCTCGTAGAGCACGCCCAGCACGATATACATCGCTACCACGGCGGCGACAATCAGCCACACGGTACTGGACAGCGCAGCCTGGAAGGCGAGCGTGCTGCCCTGGAACTGCGTCATGATCTCCGACGGCATGGCAAGGGATTGTTCCGTCTGGCTGATGGCGTTGACCGCCTGCTCCAGTGAGTATCCCTTATTCACATCAAACGAGAAGGTGGTGGAAGGGAACTGGTCAAGGTGATTAATCGTCAGCGCCGTGTGGCGCTGCTCCACGCGGGCAATCGCACTGAGCGGCACGCTGCCACCGTCCGTACTCTTCAGCCGGATGCTCTGAAGCGCGGCCAGGCCCGGGGTACTGGCCGTGTCATGCTCCAGCACCACCCGGTACTGATTGGCCTGGGTATAAATCGTTGACACCAGACGCTGGCCGAAAGCGTTATACAGGGCATTATCCACATCTGAAAGAGAGATGCCCAGGCGGCTGGCGACATCACGATCGACGCGGATATAGGCTTCCAGCCCCTGATCCTGCCAGTCGCTGCTCACCCCTTTCAGCTCGGGGCGGGTGGCCAGTTTCGCCTGTAATTTGGGGACCCATAGGCTGAGCGACTCCAGTGAACCGGCCTGTAGCGTGAACTGATACTGCGTCCGGCTGGCCTGGGTATCAATCGTCAGGTCCTGCACCGGCTGCAGCCAGAGGGTAATACCGGGCAGGTTGTCGATCTGCGCCTGCAGACGGGCAATGACCGCCGGAATGCGGTCAGCCCGTTCATCCAGCGGTTTAAGGTTAATCTGCAGTCGCCCGCTGTTCAGCGCGGCATTGGTGCCATCCACGCCAACAAAGGAGGTCAGGCTCTGTACCGCCGGATCTTTCATAATGATCGAGGCCACTTCCTGCTGGCGCTGTGCCATATTGCTGTAAGAAACCGACTGCGGGGCCTGTAAGGTTCCCTGAATAATGCCGTTATCCTGTACCGGGAAGAAACCTTTCGGGATCACCAGCCACAGCAGCACCGTCAGCGCCATGGCGCCGATGGCCACGCCCAGCGTCAGCCACGGATGGCGGAGGACTTTTTGCAACATGCGGCCATAGCGGGCAATCACCCGTTCAAACACCGCTTCGCTGGCGCGCGAGAAACGGTTCTGTTTACGCAGTGATTCCGCGCTTAACATGCGTGCGCACATCATCGGCGTCAGCGTGAGCGACACAATCGCGGAGATCAAAATGGCCACCGCCAGCGTGATGGCAAACTCGCGGAACAAACGGCCGACGATGTCACCCATAAACAGCAGCGGGATCAGGACTGCGATCAGCGAGAAGGTGAGGGAAATAATGGTAAAGCCAATCTCTCCCGCCCCTTTCAGCGCGGCAGTCAGCGGCTTTTCGCCTTTTTCGATGTAGCGCGAAATATTTTCAATGACCACGATGGCATCATCGACCACGAAGCCGGTGGCAATGGTCAGCGCCATCAGGGTCAGGTTGTTCACCGAGAAGCCAAAGAAATACATTGCCGCGAAGGTGCCGATTAATGACAGCGGCACAGCGACAGCCGGAATAATCGTGGCCGCCACGTTGCGCAGGAACAGATAAATAATCATCACCACCAGCGCCAGAGCAAGCAGCAGCTCAAACTGCACATCATGGACGGATGCGCGGATATTGGTGGTACGGTCGGTCAGCAGTCTGACGTCCACCGACTTAGGCAGTGAAGCGGTCAGGGCAGGCAGCATCTGGCGAATATTATCGGCGGTGGCAATGATGTTCGCCCCGGGCTGACGCTGAACATTCAGCACAATCGCCTGCTGCCGGTTGGCCCAGGCCCCGAGCCAGCTGTTTTCCGCGCCCTGTTCCACGCTGGCGACATCGCCCAGCCGCACCGGCGCGCCGTTCTGGAACGCGACGATCAGCTGCCGGTAACCCTCGGCGGTTTTAATCTGGTCATTGGCCGACAGGGTGATGGATCGTTCCGGCCCGTCCAGGCTGCCTTTGGCCGAGTTCACGTTGGCGTTGCTGATGGCGGTACGTACGGTTTCGCTGGTGATATTCATCGCCGCCAGCGCCTGAGCATTGAGTTTCACCCTGACAGCCGGACGCTGCCCGCCGGACAGCGTGACCAGGCCCACGCCGGAAACCTGGGAAATTTTTTGCGCCACGCGGGTTTCCACCATATCAGCGACCTGAGTCATCGGCAGGCTGGTGGTGGTGACGGCCAGGGTCATAATGGGCGGATCCGCCGGATTCACCTTGCTGTAAACCGGTGGGTTAGGCAGGTCAGACGGAAGCAGGTTGGTGGCGGCATTGATCGCGGCCTGCACCTCCTGTTCGGCCACGTCCAGCGGCAGCTCCAGCTGGAACTGCAGGGTGACGACCGAAGCGCCGCCAGCGCTTTGCGACGCCATCTGTTTCAGGCCGGACATCTGGCCGAACTGCCGTTCCAGTGGCGCAGTGATCGCCGAGGTGATCACGTCCGGGCTGGCCCCGGGATACAGGGTGACGACCTGAATTGTCGGATAGTCGACTTCCGGCAGGGCAGAGACGGGCAGGGCGCGATAGCCGATAATCCCTGCCAGCAAAATAGCAATCATCAGCAGCGTGGTGGCTACCGGACGCAGAATAAACTGGCGGGATGGCCCGCCGCCGGGCGTTGGGGGCATCACCTGCATCAGTCGCTGGCTCCCCTGGCGGGCTGGGCACTTTTACCCGAGGTCAGCGGTGTGGCCTGTGGGGCAACCACCTCGACTTTCGCCCCTTCTGTCAGGCGATCAATGCCATCGGTGACCACCTTTTCCCCGGCCTCCAGCCCGGCTTTGATCACCACTTTTTCACTGTCCTGGAATTCGATGGTGACGATTTTTTTACTCACCTTATCGTCACTGTTGACCACCCAGACAAAGCTGCCCTCATTGCCCATCTGCAGCGCTGCGGCCGGAATAACAATCGCATCCTGCAGCGTGCTGACTTTCAGTCGGGCGTTGACAAATTGATTCGGGAACAGGCGGTCGTCCTGATTGGTAAAGCGGGCTTTCAGCTTCACCGTACCGGTGGTGGTATCGATCTGATTATCCATACTCAGTAACGTTCCCTGGGTCAGCAGCGTGGTGTTGCCGCGATCCCAGGCTTCGACCGGTACGGGCCCGCTTTTTTGCGCGCTGAGGATCGCAGAGATATCATTTTCCGGCAGGCTGAAAACCAGGTCGATCGGGTGAGTCTGGGTGATCACCACAATGCCGTTGGTGTCGCCACTGGAAATATAGTTGCCGACGTCGACCTGCTTCAGGCCCACGCGACCGTCGATAGGGGCAGTGACCCGGCTGTAGGTGAGGTTGAGCTTCGCACTGGCGACGCTGCCCTCATCGGCTTTCAGCGTGCCCTGGCTTTCACTGACCAGTGAACGCTGGGTATCCAGCTCCTGCTGTGACACCAGACTGGTTTTTGCCAGTTTTTCATAGCGGGCGAGGTCGCGCCGGGCGTTGGCCAGCGTGGCCTGACTTTTCGCCAGTTGCCCTTCGGCCTGCATCAGTGCCACCTGATAAGGACGGGGATCGATCTCTGCCAGCAGCTGTCCGGCTTTCACTTCCTGGCCTTCTGTAAAGTGCAGCGCCATCAGGTCGCCATCGACCCGGCTGCGCAGCGTGACGGTATTGGCCGCCGTGACCGTACCCAGCCCGGAGAGATATTGCGGCACGCTCTGCCGCACCGCTTCAGCCGCCTGTACCGGCGAGGCCATGCCACCCGCTGCCCCTGTCCGTCCCGCGCCGCGAGGGCCTTTGCCCCGCGCCGGTTGCGTCCCCTCTGCGGGCTGTGCCTGCGGGCTGGCACTGTGGCTGTACCACCAGTAACCGCCTCCGGCTATCAGCGCAACGGCTATCACCAGTGGGATCAGGGGGAAACGACGCGGTGTATTCATGTTGTTGGCTCTCAGTGGATCAGGCTCATGCCCAGGCAGGACAAAAAGGTGTCCCGAATTTTGTCAGGATAGCGAATTTCAACCGCTGAAAAATGAAGGAATTAAGGATAACTGTATCCTTTACCACTGTCGCGGCGGCATCGTTTCTTTTTTATCTTTTCTGTTAAATACATTGCCACAAATGGACGAAGCAGGATCCGGGTTCTTTGTTAGACTTACGGGCTGCGTTACTGGCTTCTAATCAGGAGGATCATTATGAGTACTTTAGAACATCGCCAACTGGGCCGCTCCGGTATCCAGGTTCCGGTGCTGACCTTTGGTGGTAATGTGTTCGGCTGGACCATCGATGAACAGACCTCGTTTTCTCTGCTGGATGCGCTGGTGGAGAAGGGGCTTAACTTTATTGATACGGCGGATGTCTACTCTCGCTGGGCACCGGGTAATAAAGGTGGTGAATCAGAAGTCATTATTGGTAACTGGCTGAAAAAAAGCGGTAAACGTGACCAGATAGTGCTGGCGACCAAAGTGGGGATGGATCTCGGAGATGGCAAAACCGGGCTGGCACCTGCCTATATTCGCCAGGCGGTGGACGCCTCGCTGAAACGTCTGCAAACCGACTACATTGATCTGTATCAGGCTCACCGTGATGATGCCGATACGCCGCTGCAGGAGACCCTGGCCGCGTTCGATGCGTTAATCAAAGAAGGTAAGGTGCGTGCTATCGGTGCCTCTAACTATGCTGATGACCGCCTGCGTGAGGCGCTGAAAATCAGTGCTGACAACGGGCTGGCGCGGTATGAAACGCTGCAGCCGGAATATAACCTCTACGATCGTGCCGGTTATGAGAGCGGGCTGGAGCAGGTGGCGGTGGAACACGGCCTCGGCGTCATTAACTACTACTCCCTTGCCAGCGGCTTCCTCAGTGGCAAATACCGCAGTAAAGAGGATGCGGCGAAAAGCGCCCGCGGCCAGGGCGTCGTCGAGAAGTATCTGAACGATCGCGGCCTGAAAATCGTCAATGCGCTGGTGCAGATAGCGGATGCCCGTCATGCCTCGCCTGCGCAGGTGGCACTGGCCTGGCAGATTGCCCGTCCGTCGGTCACCGCGCCGATTGTCAGCGCCACGTCGCTGACGCAGGTCGACGAACTGGCGAAAGCCGCCGTTCTCAAACTGAAAGATGAGGATCTTCGTCTGCTGTCGGAAGTCAGTAGCTACTAAACGTCGCTGAATATTACGCACATCAGGCCCGCCTTCGCGGGCCTTTTTTTCGCCCGGCCGTCACCCCGGGTCTGGCCGATATTTTTTCACCCGGTTTCAATTCGTTACTCTCCTGCCCGGTGACTTATTGCCGTTTTCAGGCATGATAGGCGGAATCTTATATTTAACTTTTCGTGCCATTTTTGGTCTCACTGACCTTTCTGCCAGGGGAAATATCATGTCCCAACGATCGCTTCAGGCGTTGTGCCTGATGAGCTTTTTTCTTGCCGATGTGCGTGATGGTCTTGGGCCTTTTTTAGGCATTTTTCTCACCGACAGGCAGTGGACGCCGGATGATATTGGCCTGGTGATGACCGCCGGCGGCCTGGCCGGTCTGCTGGTCACTATTCCCGCCGGGATGATGATCGATGCCACCACCCGCAAACGTCTGTGGTTGCTGGTCTGCTGTGCCCTGATAACGGCGGCTACGCTGTGGCTGTGGTATCGCCCTGAGCCGGTTGCCGTTACGCTATCGCAGATAGCCACCGGCGTCGCCGCCGCCTTTATCGGCCCGGCGCTGGCGGGTATCACTCTGGGGATTACCGGGGAGGCCGGTTTTAACCGCCAGATGGGACGAAATGAAGCGTTTAATCATGGCGGGAATATGACGGCGGCGGTGCTGGCAGGCGTCGCCAGCTGGTACAGTGGCATTGGGGCCGTTTTTGTGTTGATGACCGGCATGGCGGTGCTGACCTCCGTTGCGGTTCTTGCCATTCGTGAACAGGATATCGATCATGCCGTTGCCCGTGGACTGACCTCTGCGCAGGAGGCCACGTCGGTACCACGCCTGTCGGTACTGGTAAAAAATCCGCTGTTGTTGATTACCGGGCTGACCCTGCTGCTTTTCCATCTTTCCAATGCCGCGCTGCTGCCAATGTTAAGTATGCGCGTCGCCTCGGCAACCGGTCCCGGGGCCATTAACCCCGGGCTGTATGCAGCGGCGACGGTGGTGATTTCGCAGTGCGTGATGATCCCGGTGGCGCTGTTTACCGCCGCGCGCATCGAGCAATATGGCTACCGGCGGCTGATTATGGTGGCGCTGATGGTGCTGCCTTTCCGTGCAGCGATTGCCGCCGGATTTGCCGAGCCACTGGCGATGATCCCGGTACAGATTATGGACGGGCTGGCGGCGGGCATTCTCGGCGTGGCGCTGCCGGGATACGTGGTCAGCGTGCTGAAAGGCACAGGGCATGTTAATGCGGGGCAGAGCATTATTATGTTTATGCAGGGGGCCGGGGCGGCGTTCAGTCCGGCGCTGGCCGGATTTATTGCCACGCGCTACTCGTTCAGCGCGGCGTTCAGCGTGCTGGGCGGGGTGGCCCTGTTGTCGCTGCTCCTCTGGTGGCGGGCGGGACGGGCGCATTCAGCGATCTGACCGGGCAGCCCGGTCAGATCGCGAACGGTTAACGGAACATCACCTGCGCCCAGCGTGCGAGGCCCGCGGTAACGGAGCCGAAGTCATCGCCGCTGGCCAGCGGAATATCCGGCAGCTGCTGCTGTAATGCCGCACGCAGCACCGGCGATTTCGCACTGCCGCCCGTCAGATAAATCACGTCAGGGCGCGTGCCGCTGGTATTTAAGGCCAGGGTGACCTGCTCCTGAATGCGCTCAAGCGGCTGGCTGATGGCCGCTTCCAGTGCGGCAACGCTGATGCCCGTTTCCAGTCCGGCATCGATAAAGTCCAGCGCGGTCTGAACCTCGTCACGCTGCGACAGAATGATCTTGCTCTCTTCGGCGGCGCGCACCAGACGATAGCCCAGCCGCTGCTGCCAGACTTTAAGCAGTCGCTGTACTTTAGCCGGTTCGGCAGCATCGCGGATCAGATCCTGCAACTGTTTGCGTGAGGCGGCGGCATAGAAGTCACTCTGCGCCGGGACATCATTAATCGCGACGGCATTCCACCACGGCAGGGCCGGCAGCCCGGTGCCTTTCACGGTTTCACCGCCCAGCCCCAGCAGTGGCATCAGTTCTTTAAACGCCAGCATGATATCGAGGTCGTTTCCCCCCACGCGACAGCCGCTGTGACCCAGCAGACTGTCGCCGCGATCCGCTTTATCGTGCCACTGCGGCCCCATCAGCAGCATGGAGCAGTCGGTGGTTCCCCCGCCGATATCCACCACCAGCACCCGCGTTTCTTTCGTCAGCGTCGCTTCAAAATCCAGCCCGGCTGCCACGGGTTCAAACTGGAAAACCACCTCCTGGAAACCGGCGCGGCTGGCCGCGCGCGCAAGGATACCTTCCGCCTGCTGGTTGGCGTCATCACCGCCCAGCCCCTGGAAGTTGACGGGACGACCGATCACCGCCTGAGTGACGCGCTCATTCAGGTGGCTTTCCGCCGTCTGGCGGATGTGCAGCATCATGGCGCAGACCAGATCTTCGAAGAAAGCGACCTGCTGTGGTTTCAGCCCGCTGGCCCCGAGGAACGATTTCGGGGATTTCACAAACCACACGTCCTCCGGGTCATCCATATACTGTGCCAGTGACGCGAGGCCGAACTTAACGCTGCCCGGCAGGACGTCGATATCCTCTTCGCGGTTAAACGCCAGCGCACGGCGCAGCAGCGCCTGGTTTTCTGCCTGTGGAGTAGGGACCTGATGATGACGGAACAGCCATTCGCTGACGGCATCACGGGTGGGCGCACACAGCATTGAGGGTAAATAAGGCGAGTCCTGCTCTAACGGCAGCAGCTTAGGGGCACCGTTTTCCATGATGGCAATCGAGCAGTTTGCCGTACCGTAGTCGAAACCGATAAACATCGTTTCCTCCGCTGAGTGGGAAAAAAGGGGGCGACTTTAGCCTGAGTGCGCTGGCGGCGCAAGCGGCAAGAGAAGGTTTACGACGTCGTCTTTTATTTATCGCTCGGCTTTGTATAGAATCGCGTCCACAAAATGGAATAACCGCCCTGCCATCCGGCAGAGGGCAGGGAGTGGATGTGAGCTTGTCTGTATTTTTAATCCTGGTGTCACTGACGATTGCCCCTCTGGTCCTTGGGATCACGGCGCTGGTGCTGGCCCTGCGCTGGCGTCATACCCGCTCCCGCTGGGTGCTGCTGGCGTCGCTGCTACCGCAGTCGCTGATCATTGCGCTGTTACTCTGGCCGGGTGGGCTGAGGGTCGTGGAGTTTGCGCATGAGATACTGCTGTTACTGGTGAGCCTGCTGACCTGGCTTACGCTGCTGATGGCACGCTGGCAGCGACGTGATGCCCCGCCGGTGCGCGCGCTGGTCACCGGATGGCTACTGTTTACCGTCCTGACCGCCGCCTTCTGGTTTAACCCGGGCCATCAGAGCACCATGGCATGGACGCAGCACGAGCGGCAGATGCAACATAACCTGACGTTGCTGGAGCAGGGGGCCATCACGCAGCTGAACCGACTCCCTGATGACAGTGCCCGCGAGCTGTTTTACCGCGCAGCGGCAAAAGTGTATCCCGAACAGACCCTGCGTTATTTTATCCGGCGCGGACTTTCGCCGCTGGATAAGGGGGAAAATGGCTACTCTGTCCTCAGCAATGCGATTGAAAGCCACAATGCGGTCGCCCTGAGGCTGTTTTTCTCGGTGATGACCCCGGCTCAGATCCAGTCCCTGACCTTTGATTACGATCCGCTGCGCGATTTGCGTCACGAGCCGCCTGCGGGCGAGGCGCGGCAGCAGCGTTTTTATGCGACGATGGCCCAACTGCTGGCGGCGCGCCCTGACTGGATAAAGCCCCGTCTCCCGGACGCCCCCTCCTACATGACCACCGCCCTGTTTACAGGTATGGGCAGCACGGCGAATTTCCTGCTGGCGTATGAGCCTTCCCCGCAGGGCCTCTGGCGGCTGATGCTGCTGGCGCTGAATGACGACACCGCAACGCTGATGGCGGCAGTGCGTCAGCAGCCGTTGCTGCTTGAGCAAACGCTGTCCGACGGCAGCGGGCGCGATCTGACACTGATGGCCTGGATGATTAAGTATGCTCCACCTCAGACCCGGGCGGCGTTACTCAACAGCGGGCTGATTGTCTGGGATCATTACCTTGAGCCGGAAAGGCAATTCGGTCAGAAAGGGATGACCAATGCCCTGATTGATGAAGCCCGGGGGAACTGGCGCTACCGCGACGAAACCACCAGCGTGCTCCAGCAGGTGCTGGCCAGCGCCATTGCTCAGGGGGTGACCCTGACGCCGAAGCAGATGCTGGCGGTCTTTCGCTATGAAGATGATCCGCACACCCTGCATATCATGCTGAAAGCCGGGCTGCGCTGTGCGCCGCTGCTGTCGGCCAGCGCGCAACTGCTGACCGACGCGGAGCAGGATGCGAAGGTGCGGGGCTGGATCAGTAAGGCCTGTCAGCGCGAGCCGCAGTAAGGGGAAATTATTTGATGGCGAAGTAGCTGTTCATCAGCATCGATGACAGCGACTGACGGGGCGCGATGGTGTCGCCCCACACCATGTCGATGCCAATGGAGGAGAGGGTGTTAAGGGCCACCGGCAGCTCTACGGGCCCGGCCAGAGTAGCAATACCCAGCCGCCTGGCGTGGCCGTGAATGATCGACACCATCATCTCATCCATCAGGTTGCAGTGGACGTTGGCCACCAGCTCGCTGGCGAGGTAAAGATAGTCAATCTCGTCGGCGGGTAGCTGGTTAAACGCATCCAGATTGCGGCCAAAGTCGCGCAGGACAATCCGGCTGCCGGCGGCGCGAAGGCGGGCAATGTTGCGGTGCAGTGCCTCATCAGGCTGGCTGAGAACATCGGCATTGATGGCAAACCAGAGGGTATTGGCCGGTACGCGGTAGCGTGCAAACTGGTCCAGCGTATCATTAATGAAACGGTCATCGCACAGCCCAAAGCCGGAGACCGGCAGTGTCAGGGTCAGGCCTTTACTGATGGTCCCCTGCGCATAGTTCTGGAAGAACTCCCTGATCAGCTTCCGGTCCAGTTCGACAAAAAGATCGCTGTCCTGCAACCCGGCGCGGAAGCTGGTCTCTTCAATTTCATCTCCCTCTGGCGTAAACAGCTGCATTTCTGCCAGCCAGAAACTAGTGGCATGGATTTTTCCTGGCGGAGAGGCGGCCCAGACCTGCAGACGCATAGGTTGCTGAGCAATAATCTGTTCATTTTGCACGCGGCTCATTTCCGGCTTCAGCCGTTTCAGCAGGTGGCTTTCGTAGACGGACAGTCGGCCGCGCCCGTTATGCTTGGCGTGGTAACAGGCCAAATCGGCCTGTGCCATCAGTTCACTGGCGCTGACACTGTCCGCGCTGACGGGGGTGAGACCGGCGCTGGCGCCGACGTGATGTACCCGGCCTTCCCACAGGAAACCATAATCGTTAACGGCGCTGATAATCCGACCCACTGTCTCGCCAGCCTGCTTCAGCGTACAGTCCGGCAGCAGGACGCCAAACTCATCACCGCCGAGGCGGGCGAGGAAATCGCCCGTTCCCAGATGGCGCTGCATCACGCCAGCAATGTCCCGCAGCAGGGCATCTCCGGCCGCATGGCCCGCGGTATCGTTGACGGATTTAAAGCGATCGAGGTCGAGAAACACCAGCACGTGCTGCTGCTCTGTGCCGGAGAGGGTCAGGCGTTTAAGCTGATGTTCGAAGCTGACGCGATTAGGCAGGCGCGTCAGCATATCATGGGAGGCACTGTAACTAAGTCGTTTCAGCATTTCACGGGATTCGCTGACGTCCTGGATAACCATCACGCTGCCGATGTTTTCACCGGCCAGGGTTTTCAGCGGTGACAGGCTGTAATGGACAGCGAACTGCTCACCGGAGCGGTTATGCAGCACCAGCTCCGCATCGGGCTCTCCCGGGGTTTTCTGCTGTGGCAGGTCGCACAGCAGCAGATTTTTACGCTCCGGCCCCTGGCTGCCCTGGGTCAGGTGCAGGATTTCACTCAGGGGGATACCTGATGCCTGATGCTGGAGCCAGCCACTCATTTTTTCCGCCACCGGGTTCATAAAGATCACCCGCATCTCTTCATCGGTGCTGATCACCGCTTCACCGATGGCATCCAGGGTGATATGCATACGCTCTTTCTCTTCGTAAAGGGCGTTGGTAAGCAGACGCAGGGCGGTAATGTCCTGATTTATACCGAGCATACGCTCGACGTTGCCATTCCGGTCCAGCAAAATATTGCACTGAGCACGGATATGACGCACGCCGGTATCCGTATTAATACGAAATTCAACATCAACCGGTGTGGCATTTTTAGCCGCGTTATCAAACATGCGGATAGCGCCCTCGCGGTCGGCCGGATGCAACCTTTTGACCCAGTCCTGATAGGAGGCCTGTGCATTGGCTGGCATCTGATAGAGCTGAAACATACGCTTATCCCAGCTCATCACCCCGTTTTGTAAGTCCCACTCCCAGACGCCAATCCCGCCGGCTTCATTCGCCAGGGTAATGCGTTCCATCAGCCGCTGGTTCACCTCTTCGGTCTTTTTCAGATCGGAAATATCTTCAATCTGCGCAATAAAATAGAGGGGCTGTTGTTCGCTATCACGCACCAGTGACATGGCCAGCAGGACCCAGAGGATCTGGCCATTTTTGTGGATGTAGCGCTTCTCCAGACTGTAGCTTTTAATCTCGCCTGCCAGCAGAGCCTGCATCTGTTCCAGATCGGCGTCGAGATCGGCGGGGTGGGTCAGCGCCTGGAAATTATGGGTGCTCAGCTCAGCTCTGTTGTAACCCAGTATTTTGCACAGGGACGGATTGACCTGCATCCAGTCGCCGCGAGTCGATACCAGCGCCATACCAATGGCTGAATACTCCATGGCGTGACGAAAGCGCGTTTCGCTTTCAGAGATATGCTTACGCTCCTCGCGAAACGAGTGCATCACCAGCGTCATGATATGGCTGGGGATCAGCGCCAGCAGGAACGGAACCCAGGGCATGGACACCAGCATTCTGGCATTGGTGATGTCGTCAGGGATCAACTGCAGGGCCAGCATCAGCGACATCATTGAGATGGTCGCCAGGTAGATCACAAAGGCTTCAAAACGGGGCAGACGGACCGCGCTGTAAAACAGGATCACAATGACAAAGGTAAATGGCCAGGGGATATAGCGCAGTGAGAACCAGCACAGCGCCAGCGTTACCATCAGGGTGAGCAGGGTTTCAAACAGCACGTTCTGGCGCAGATGACGGCGCAGATAATCCGGCTGCCACAGCAGACAAACCGGGCCCAGTGCCAGCATGCCTATCACCTCAGAGATGGTCCAGGTGGTGAAGAACCGCAGCGTCGAGTGGCCGTTAAAGTGCAGCAGCCAGCTGGCCAGCAGCCCGCCGATCAGCGGCGTCATAACACCGACGGCAACCATCATTTTGCACCAGCTGAACAGTGAGTTCAGCGGTTTGTCACGATCCAGCAGCAGGCGCAGCAGGGCGCCTCCCAGCAGTGCCTGGAGCAGATTGACCAGCGGGAACTTCAGGTTGGCCAGCGAAGGGCCGATGACCATAGCGTTCGCCAGCGATACGCCCAGAACGCAGCCCAGCAGCAGCAGGGGCAGGCGGTGTAGCGGATGACGGAACACCACAATAGTCATCAGCGCCGTGGAAAACCACAGCGGCGAGATCTGACCGCTGACCTTGATCAGCTCAAGGCAGTAAAAAGTGACGACAAAACTTAACAACCCCAGCAACAGGGCGTTAACCCATTGCGAATGCGGGGATGTTACAGATGATACATTTTTTGTCGTCATTACATATCCAGCATGGCGCCGATATAGGCATAATCTTAATATCTTATGCTCTTGCTGGCATAACAAATAAGCACTATTTTCGCCAAAACCAAAAGATCGCGTTATTCGGACGATTGAACCGCGCGCTGTCCGGAAAAAGCCGGCTTAAGCGCCATCACTGGCGCAGTTTAAGTAGCTCCTCGCGGGTCCAGGCATGGTCGATACCCGCAATCTGCACAGACAGCCGCTGCAGGAACTGCTGGGTGGTGGCGATGCGACCGTGGCCGATCAGTAATAACGGCAGCAGCAGGGC
Source organism: Erwinia persicina (assembly GCF_019844095.1). Lineage (NCBI taxonomy): Bacteria > Pseudomonadati > Pseudomonadota > Gammaproteobacteria > Enterobacterales > Erwiniaceae > Erwinia > Erwinia persicina. Next base: position 1,658,837 of record NZ_CP082141.1, read on the forward strand.
GATCGCCAGCTGTAAGGGGGAAAACCCCCGTGGCCGGATATGACGCTGGCTGAACAGAAAGACGCTGCTGAGGGTAAACCCCAGCGTCAGTCCGGCGATCACTTCACTGACGGAGTGATAGTTCAATACCAGCCGGGAAAGGCCCACCATCAGGGGGATGAGATAACCACAGGCCACCGCCACGCCGCGCCAGACGTTCGCCAGGCGGCCACTCAGCAGCCAGAGCATCACCGGCCACAGCGTGGCGGACATAGCGCTGTGGCCACTGAAACCGGTAAAGTTGAAGCGCGCGCTGCCAATACCAAACCCCAGAAAAGCAATTTTAGACAGGCTGACCACGGCCCCGGACGTGCAGAACGCGAGCACCCAGTACCAGGCAGTACGTTTATCATCGCTTTTATAGTGGAGCAATAACGCCATAATGGCAGCGGTAGGGATCAGCAACATGCTGTCACCGAAATAGGTTAAAATATGGACGAGATGCCAGGACACACGCTTTCCTTTTTACTGTTTTTCTGCCGGCCAGTTTATCGATGAAAGTGATTGTCGCCTAACGGGAAAGTCTGAAAAGGTCTCAGGCGCTTTTTTCTGGCATCAGCAGGGCTAACTCCCTATAATTGCGCCCGCTATACCCTTCAAATTCATGCTGCAGGTGTGTTGGCAGCCACTGTCTGCCTGTAGCGCTAAATCTGCCGGGTGTGCTCACCCTTATATTGTCTCAGAATCAGGTCTTTAATATATGACTGACAAGTCACATCAGTGCGTCATCGTAGGTATCGCAGGTGCTTCTGCCTCGGGAAAAAGTCTTATTGCCAGTACGCTGTATCGTGAAGTCCGCGATCGTGTCGGTGATGAAAATATTGGTGTCATCCCCGAGGATGCCTACTATAAAGACCAGAGTCATCTCACCATGGAGGAGCGGGTCAAGACCAACTATGATCATCCCAGCGCCATGGATCATAACCTTCTCTTACAGCATTTACAGATGCTGAAAGCCGGGCAACCGATCGATTTGCCGGTATACAGCTACGTTGAGCACACGCGAACCGCACAGACGCTCTGCCTGAAACCCAAGAAAGTGATTATCCTTGAGGGCATCCTGCTGCTGACCGACGCGCGCCTGCGCCAGGAAATGAACTTCTCTATTTTCGTTGATACCCCCCTGGACATCTGCCTGATGCGGCGCATGAAGCGCGATGTTAATGAGCGCGGGCGTTCAATGGACTCGGTGATGGCACAGTATCAGAAGACGGTGCGGCCGATGTTCCTGCAATTTATCGAACCGTCAAAGCAATACGCCGATATTATCGTGCCGCGCGGCGGGAAAAACCGCATTGCCATTGATATCCTGAAAGCGAAAATTAATCAGTTCTTCGAATAATCGAAGCGCCCGCTGGAGACCCTCATGAGATTATGTGACCGCGATATCGAAGCCTGGCTCGATAACGGCAAACTGGGTATCGATCCCCGCCCACCGGTAGAACGTATTAACGGTGCCACTGTTGATGTGCGCCTTGGCAATCAGTTCCGCACGTTTCGCGGTCACACGGCACCCTTTATTGATCTGAGTGGTCCGAAAGACGAAGTGAGTGCGGCGCTGGATCGCGTGATGAGCGATGAGATTGTGCTGCCGGAAGGGGATGCCTTTTATCTGCACCCTGGCGAGCTGGCACTGGCCGTGACGCTGGAGTCCGTGACGCTGCCGGACGATCTGGTCGGCTGGCTCGACGGACGCTCTTCCCTGGCACGACTCGGGCTGATGGTGCACGTTACCGCACACCGTATCGATCCGGGCTGGCAGGGCCGGATCGTGCTGGAGTTCTATAATTCAGGTAAACTCCCCCTGGCGCTGCGTCCTGGGATGCTGATTGGTGCGCTCAGTTTTGAACCGTTGTCCGGCCCCGCGGCAAGACCTTATAACAGTCGGCAGGACGCGAAGTACAAAGGTCAGCAGGGCGCAGACGCCAGCCGTATTGATAAAGACTAAGCTTAACAGCAACGCGGCCAACGTCTCTGCGGGTTGAAAGAGTGGGGTTTAAGGAGAAGGCATGAAAAGATTTATTACCACCCTTGCCATCTTACTGGTGGTGATGGTGGCTGGCATGACCGCGCTGGTCGTGCTGGTTAATCCTAATGATTTTCGCGCCTATATGGTTCGCCAGGTTGAACAGCACAGTGGCTACCAACTGGCACTGAATGGCGAGCTGCGCTGGCACGTCTGGCCGCAGCTCAGTATTCTTTCCGGCCCGATCACCCTGACGGCGCCGGGTGCCACCCAGCCTGTTGTCAGTGCGCAAAATATGCGGCTGGATGTTAATCTTTTACCGCTGCTTTCACACCAGCTTTCCGTTAAACAAGTGATGCTCAAAGGTGCCGTGGTGCGGCTGATGCCGGACAGTGAGCGCCAGCGACCGTCAGATGCCCCGATAGGCCCTGATGATAACGACGACGCCTCACCGGTCAGTGATATCACCCATGGCTGGAAATTTGATATTGCTCATCTGCGTATTGCCGACAGCTTACTGGTCTGGCAGCAGAGCAACGGCGAACAGCTTAATGTGCGTGATTTTAACCTCTCCCTGGATCAGACGCAGCCGCGCCTGGCGCATCTGGCCCTGAGTAGCCGCATTAACCGTGACCAGCGTGAACTGCAGATCAGTATGGAGAGCGATCTGGATATTACCGATTACCCACGGCGTCTTGATGCCGTGATTAATCAGCTTGATTACCAGATGAAAGGCGCTGATCTTCCTCGTGAAGGGGTAAAAGGCAGCGCTCAAATGAAAGCGACATGGTTGTTGCCGAAACAGCAGTTCAGTCTGGCCGATATTCAGTTCAGCGCTAATGACAGTCAGCTTACCGGTAATCTCTCGGGTTTCATGAGCCCACGTCTTCAGATCAGCGCAGATCTTCACGCTGCCACTCTTAACCTTGATGCTTTACTCGGTCTGAATGAGGTCTCATCCGGGAGCTCCACCGGTGCAGACCAGCGTTCCGGACCTGCGCCGGTGGTGGCGGCCTTGCCCGAGTATGACAATGCCAACTCTCCGCTGAATGCCATAGACGGTAAGGTCGGGCTGAGTGTTGATGCGTTACACTGGCGTGGCGTGCAGATGAAAAATGTTCAGCTGGCGGCAGTGAATAAAGCCGGATTGATGACGATCAATACCTTCAGGGGGAATATCCCTGGCGGCAGTTTCTCGCTTCCCGGCACCATCGATGTGCGCAGCGCACAAACTAAAGTGACCGTGCAACCGGATCTGAAACAGTTCGCCCTCACTCCTCTGTTAAAGAGCCTGGAACTGCCGGATAAAGTGAGCGGTGCGATCTCCCTGACCGGCAACTTTGCGGGAGAAGGTTTGTCCGTTGACGACGTTAAGCGTCACTGGCAGGGTAGGGCCGATCTGACGGTTAAAGATGCGCAGTTTGCCGGCCTGAACCTTCAGGAGCTGGTTCAGCGCGCGGTAGAAAATAATAACAATAATGTGGAAGGAAAGCGGAGCGACGGTCAGGCCAACCTTCAGCAAATTACGGGATCAATGGCCCTGAAAAATGGGGCATTCACTTTCAGTCGTCTGGATGCCCATTCCGGCACGCTCAACTATACCGGTCAGGGGACGATTGATGTGGTTAACCGGGCGCTGGATTTCCGCTTTGGCGTAACCGTGACGGAAGGGTGGATGGGTGACAGTACGTTGATAAAGCGTTTACAGGTGACGCCCGTGCCGCTTCGTATTTACGGGCCGTGGTCGGGTATCAATTACAACCTGACCGTAGACCAGGTACTGCGCGGTCAGTTACGTGACGAAGCGCGAGAACGGCTGAAAAAGTGGATAGATCGTAACCCGGAAAGCGATAAAAATAATGATGCGAAAAAGGTGCTGAAGGATCTGTGATTCACTGTCGGGGCTGACCAGTTTACCGGGTCGGCCCCAACAGTGAGTTGCTCCGGTCAAGATTATCCTTCGTTGTTATTCGGGATAATCTGGACTTTTTGTACCCGGTGGTTTTCAACCTGTAAGGTGCGGAAAAGATAGTCCCCGACCTGCACCTCTTCCCCTTGCTGCGGTACATGCTGCAAATGCTCCATTAACAGTCCCGCCAGTGTATTGTATTCACGCTTCTCATCCAGCGGCAGCGGCAGATGCATAGCCAGGTCATCCAGCGGCATATGGCCGTTGGCCGTCCAGCTGCCGTCAGCATTTTGCTGAATGTCATGGCGGGGGTCGAGCTTTTCCCCCTCATTCGGCAGATTACCGGCAATGGTTTCCATCACGTCACTCAGCGTGACAATCCCCTCGACGGAGCCAAACTCATCCACCACAAAGGCGAAGTGGGTTCGCGCGGTGCGGAACTGTTCAAGCGCAGGGAGCAGTGTCAATTGTTCAGGGAAGACCAGCGGCTGGCGGATGAGCCCGCGAAGGTCAAGGTCATTGCCATGCAGTGCCTGTTTAAGCAGGTCAATCACATGAACGACACCGAGAGGTTCATCGCTGTTCTCGGTGATGATCAGACGGGTATGTTGATTGTGATCGAGCCGGGCCATGATAGTTTCCGGGGATTCTGCCAGATCTATATGCTCTATATCATGCCGGGAGGTCATAATGCTGCTGACGCTGCGCTGACCCATGGCCAGCACGCGTGCAATCATCATGCGTTCCTGCTTGTTAAAGATAGCCTTGCGTCCGCTGCTGTCTGCCACCAGCGAAGAGGTTTCCGTATCCAGTTCCGCCAGCTCATGATGGCCCCGCAGTAGCCTGAGCACGGCTTCTGCCGTTCGCTTACGCAGTGGGGAACGGGCGGAGAGAAAACGGCGGCGGTTAAACTGTGCCAGCTGGTTCAGCGCTTCGATCACCACCGAGAAACCAATCGCCGCGTACAGATAGCCTTTGGGAATGGAATAGCCAAAGCCGTCGGCCACCAGGCTGAAACCGATCATCAGCAGGAAACTGAGACAGAGAATAATGATGGTCGGGTGACCATTCACAAAACGGGTGAGGGGCTTACTGGCCAGCAGCATCAGCAGGATGGCGATAATCACCGCGGCCATCATGACGGCCAGATGGTCAACCATACCGACGGCAGTAATCACTGAATCAAGGGAAAATACCGCATCCAGCACCACAATTTGCGCCACCACCGGCCAGAACCGTGCCCCCCGTTTTTGCGGCCCCTCTTCTTCATCTTTCCCTTCCAGCCGTTCATTCAGTTCCATTGTCGCTTTAAACAACAGAAAAACACCGCCAACCAGCATGAGCAGATCACGGGCGCTGAATGCGTGTCCGCTGAGGTTAAACAGCGGGGTAGTCAGCGACGACAACCACGAAATGGATGCCAGCAGCGCCAGCCGCATCAGTAACGCCAGCAGCAGGCCCGTGACGCGCGCACGGTCGCGCAGTGTGGGAGGGAGCTTCTCCGCCAGGATGGCAATAAATACCAGGTTATCAATACCCAGAACCAGTTCCAGCAGGACTAACGTGACCAGGCCGGCCCAGATTGACGGGTCGGCGATCCATTCGAACATTATTTTCACCTGAAAAGCATAAGTAATGATCAATGATGAGTCGGAATCGACACCATTTCAACCGCTAATCTGGGCATATAGCCTCATGGCTGGCCGCAGGGTAGAGGAAAACATCAGGAGTGACGGATAAATAACCGCAGGTGCCGAAATTCTTAAACTGTTTCTTTTCAGGAATAATCGTATAGGGCCAGATTGATTAAAGAGTAATACTTATCACCGGAATACAGCGACGTAAGATTAATCTTATTTTTAGGCAGGGAATTAATCTTGAATTTACTTTATGAGGAGTATGGGAATGAGCGGTACTGACGCAGCATTAACGTAGTCTTAATCCTAAAAGAAGGTACGGGCGCGGGGAGCCTCTTGTAAACAGGCCAGTTATAACTAGTATAGCAACGTGTTACTGAATGTCTGCGTGGATGTTGAATTTAGCGCAGTGCAGGCGGGTCCAATGTTGATTTATGTGAATGAAGACACATTTCCGCTGAATGAACGCTAAAGCCTGCCGTGTGAGATGGCAGGTAAACAACATGAAACGGCAACATTTTACAGCGCATTGGCAGCTACAAGCCAGGGGCGGTAGCGTGTCCTGACGAGTCTTGAGACTGTTCAGGAAGCGCCGCGGAACAGTAAACGTTCATGTTGATTTTCTTGCCAAAATCTCTAGCCGCTATGCCAGCTACGATGACCTTTTTGTCAGACTCCCTAAATAAGTTTCCTGTGTAATAACTGATGGGTTGACTAAATACTCATCTCACCAGGTCAGAGACCAATAAAACACAGGCTTTCTAAGATAAAATTAAGAGTTAACTATGCGCGATATTGAATTTACCTTTAAAGGGTTGTTAATAAAACTGTCATTAGCTCTCTCAGATCTCATCTGTTTTAATGCAGCACTGGCCGTGGCCATTTTGCTGATTAATAGTTTCCCTGGTGATATTCTGTCAGAAATTCCTTCTGTTGATCTCAAATTGACGATAGCCACACATATTATGCTCTCCATTGTTTGTGTTGGCTGGTTCTGGGTGAGATTACGTCATTATACTTACCGCAAGCCTTTCTGGTTTGAATTAAAAGAAGCATTGAGAACGGTTCTGGTATTTTCCGTCATTGCTTTATCCATTAGCGCATTATCCAAATGGGAACTCTCCCGCTGGATTTGGGCATTAACCTGGCTGCTGGCCATGGTGATGATACCCGTCGGTCGCGCCGTGGTGAAACGGGTGCTTAACCGTAAGAACCTGTGGAAGAAGCAATCCATTATTCTCGGCAGCGGTAAGAATGCGGAAGAAGCCTGGCAGGCGCTGCAGAGCGAAGAAGTCATGGGTTTTGATGTCGTGGCTTTCTTCGACGTTGACGGCAGCCAGCCAGCGCATGAGCTATTTGGTGTGCCGGTCATTAAAGATGAACAGGCACTCTGGGCGCTGGTGAACAGTGAGACACAGTTCATTGTGGCGGTGGAATATGAACAGAGTCAGTCACGCGACCTGTGGCTGAAAAACCTGGCCAAACATAACTGTCGTTCGGTCTCGGTTATTCCTTCATTACGTGGTGTGCCGCTTTACGGTACGGACATGGCCTATATCTTCAGCCATGAAGTGATGATCCTGCGTGTGAATAATAACCTCGCCAAGCGAACGTCACGTTTCCTGAAGCGTACTTTCGATCTCGTGGGTGCCCTGAGCATTATTACCATGCTGCTGCCGGCATTAGCCGCCCTGATCTTTATGGTCTCCCGCGATGGTGGTGCGCCAATTTATGGCCACGAACGCGTTGGCTTAAATGGCCGCAAATTTAAATGTCTGAAGTTCCGCTCAATGGTGGTGAACTCGAAAGAGGTGCTGGAAGAGGTGCTGCGCACCGATCCGGCCGCTCGTGAAGAGTGGGATAAAGACTTTAAGCTGAAAAATGACCCCCGTATTACACGCGTAGGGCATTTTATCCGCAAGACCAGCCTGGATGAATTACCGCAGCTCTGGAACGTGGTTCGCGGTGAGATGAGTCTGGTGGGGCCACGTCCGGTGATTGAAGCCGAACTGGAACGCTATGCGGGTGATGTTGATTATTACTTTATGGCCAAACCCGGCATGACGGGTTTGTGGCAGGTGAGTGGACGTAACGACGTGGATTATGAAACCCGTGTCTACTTCGACTCATGGTACGTCAAGAACTGGTCACTGTGGAACGATATCGCCATCCTGTTCAAAACCGTTGGTGTGGTGCTGAAACGCGATGGGGCTTATTAAAACGGAGCCAGGGGGCTGACAGATAATGACCAACAGATACAGTGCCTGATTTGAGCAATGAGCAATTCTTAGACGCTACACAGCGGCGGTCTCGCCACTATCATTCACATTACTGATAGCGATGAACTAGATGATTACAATCAAAACTAAATTGATTCCCCTGCTGGTTTCAGCAGCGTTCCTTTCCGGTTGTACTATCGAACCGGGTAGCCACCTTTCCACTTCGGGTAAAGATGTTGTCAAACAGCAGGACAGTGATTTTGACATTGATAAATACGTCAATGTCTTCCCGCTGACACCGAGCCTGGTTGAGCGTATGCGGCCAAAACCGGTTGTTGCTCAGGCAAATGACGCTCTGCAGCGTGAACTGCAGTCGTATGAGTACCGCGTTGGCGTGGGCGATGTCCTGACCGTCACCGTCTGGGATCACCCGGAGCTGACGACGCCATCCGGCCAGTACCGTAGCGCCAGTGACACCGGTAACTGGGTTCATTCTGACGGCACTATCTTCTATCCGTATATCGGACGGGTGAAAGTGGCCGGGCGGACGGTACAGGAGATCCGCGACGAGATCGCCCGTCGCCTGGCCCAGTACATTGAAAGCCCGCAGGTTGATGTCAGCATCGCCTCGTTTAAATCACAAAAAACCTACGTAACGGGTGAGGTGACCACCTCCGGCCAGCAGCCGATTACTAACGTGCCGCTGACCATTCTTGATGCCATCAATGCCGCCGGTGGCTTAACCGCGACCGCTGACTGGCGCAACGTGGTGCTGACGCACAACGGACGCGAGCAGCCGATCTCCCTGCAGGCACTGATGCAGAACGGCGACCTGTCGCAAAACCATCTGCTTTACCCGGGTGACATTCTGTATGTACCGCGTAACGACGACCTTAAAGTCTTCGTGATGGGTGAAGTGAAACAGCAGGCCACCCTGAAAATGGATCGCAGCGGCATGACGCTGTCCGAAGCGCTGGGCAATGCACAGGGCATGGATCAGACCGTCGCCGATGCAACGGGCGTGTTCGTTATCCGTCCGACCAAAGGGCCTAACCGCAGCAAGATCGCCAACATCTATCAGCTCAATACGAAAGATGCCGCCGCGATGGTAATGGGAACCGAATTCCAGTTAGAACCGTATGACATTGTTTACGTCACCTCGACGCCTCTGGCACGTTGGAACCGCGTAATTTCGCAGCTCGTTCCGACCATAAGCGGTGTTTACGATGCGACACGTACCGTGCAGACGCTTCATAACTGGTAACCGCCGGGAAACATTATGATTAATTCAATCTTAGTTGTTTGTATCGGAAACATCTGCCGTTCCCCCACCGGGGAACGGCTGCTGAAATCCGCACTCCCTGAGAAGAATATCGCATCCGCGGGACTGGGGGCCATGGTAGGCCAGGCTGCTGACGAGACTGCCAGCAGTGTGGCCGCAGAACGTGGGGTGTCACTGCAGGGGCATGTGGCACAGCAGCTCACTTCTGGCATGTGCCGGGATTACGATTTAATCCTGGTGATGGAAAAAAAACATGTCGACCAGGTCTGCCGCATCAACCCTTCCGTACGAGGCAAAACCATGCTGTTTGGTCACTGGATCAACCAGCAGGAAATTGCCGACCCGTATAAAAAAAGCCGCGATGCCTTTGAGGCCGTGTACGGAATCCTTGAAAACGCTGCCCAGAAATGGGTCAACGCATTAAGCCGATAGTTGGGATGATCCATGAAAATAAAAAGTAAGGCACCGTCAGCGCCGCAAGACGATTCGAACGGGTTCGATCTGGCGCATCTTGTGGGGCAACTTATTGACCATCGCTGGATAATTGTTGCGGTTACCGCACTGTTTATGCTGATGGGTACGCTGTACAGCCTGTTTGCCACACCTATATACAGTGCGGACGCGATGGTGCAGGTTGAGCAGAAGAATGCCAACACCGTACTGAATGACCTGACGCAGATGATGCCGAACGCGCAGCCCGCGTCAGCGACTGAAGTTCAGATTGTGACGTCACGTATGGTGCTGGGTAAAACCGTGACCGACCTCGGTCTGGATGTGCTGGTGCAGCAGGATTACTTCCCGCTTATCGGTAAAGGCCTGTCGCGCATGATGGGCGGAAAGCCGGAGCAGATTGCCGTTTCGCGCCTGAAAGTACCGGCCGTATGGGATAAGCGCCAGTTGACGATCGAAGTCAACGGACCGGACAGCTACACCGTGAGCAAAGACGGTGATGAGCTGTTTAAAGGCAAAGTGGGTCAGTTCGAGCAGCACGGTGATGTCACTATGCTGGTCAGCGACATTAAAGCGGATGAAGGTACCAGCTTCACCGTGACAAAACTGAGCGACCTGCAGGCCATCAAACTGATTTATAACAATCTGACCGTTGCCGATATGGGCAAAGACACCGGCGTGCTGGGCCTGACCTATACCGGGGAAGATCCGGTATTGATCAGCCAGGTGCTGAACCAGATTATCAATAACTATCTGTACCAGAACGTTGAGCGTAAGTCTGAAGAAGCGGAGAAGAGTCTGGCCTTCCTGAAAAATCAGCTGCCGGAAGTGCGCGGTAAACTGGATCAGGCAGAAGACAAATTGAACGTCTTCCGCCGCCAGAATGACTCAGTGGATATGTCGCTGGAAGCGAAGTCGGCCCTCGACTCTTCCGTCAGCATCCAGAGCCAGCTGAACGAACTGACTTTCCGTGAAGCTGAAGTGTCGCAGCTGTTTACCAAAGACCACCCGACCTACCGCGCGCTGCTGGAAAAACGTCAGACGCTGGAAAACGAGCAGAAAAAGCTGAACGGTAAAATCAGTCAGATGCCGCAGACTCAGCAGGAAATTGTGCGTTTAACGCGTGATGTGCAGGCCGGGCAGGAAATCTACATGCAGCTGCTGAACCGTCAGCAGGAGCTGAGTATCAGCAAGGCCAGCACCGTGGGTGATGTCCGCATCATCGATCATGCGGAAACGGCCGGGACACCGGTGGCACCGAAGAAACTGATGCTGATTGTCGCCAGCCTGCTGGCCGGTCTGGTGGTTTCCGTCGGTCTGGTGCTGCTGAAAGCGCTGTTCCATCACGGTATCGACAATCCGGAGCAGCTGGAAGAACTGGGCCTGAGCGTTTATGCCAGCGTTCCGCTCTCCGAGTGGCAGCGTAAGAAAGATGCGGAGGCCCTGGCCAAACGTAATCTGAAAGGGAAAACCGACCCGCATAACAGCCTGCTGGCGTTGGGTAACCCGACAGACCTTTCTATTGAAGCGATCCGCAGCCTGCGTACCAGCCTGCACTTCGCCATGATGGAAGCGAAAAACAACATTCTGATGATCACCGGTGCCAGTCCGGGAATAGGTAAAACCTTTATCTGTTCTAACCTGGCGACGCTGGTGGCGAAAGCCGGTCAGAAAGTGCTGTTTATCGATGGTGATATGCGCCGCGGCTATACGCACGAACTGCTGGGTGCCGAGAGTAAAACGGGCCTGTCCAATATCCTGTCAGGTAAGACGCCGTTCACACCGGATTTAATCCAGCACGGCGACTTCGGTTTTGACTTCATTGCGCGTGGACAGGTGCCACCGAATCCGTCAGAACTGCTGATGCACAGCCGCATGAACGAGCTGCTCGAGTGGGCCAGCAAGAATTATGACCTGGTGCTGATTGATACACCGCCGATTCTGGCCGTCACCGACGCCTCGATTATCGGTAAGCTGGCCGGAACCTCGCTGATGGTGGCACGTTTCGAAACCAACACCCTCAAGGAAGTGGAAATCAGCTACAAGCGCTTTGCCCAGAACGGTATCGATATAAAAGGGGTTATCCTCAACGCCGTCGTCCGTAAGTCAGCCAATGCCTATGGTTACGGCTATGACTACTACGACTACAGCTACAAGCAGGATGCGAAAAGCTAATAACCCTGAGGAACCTTTATACCCCGTGGGTAAAGGTTCCTTTTTTTCTGGTGAATCTCTGTTTGTGACCGTTTATAAAGGTGCCTGGCAATGAAGGATATTTTCTTCTCGATCGTCATTCCTGCATATAATGCATCCGAATCTATCGTGACGACGCTGGACTGCGTGGCAGCCCAGAGTTATCAGCATTTCGAAGTGATCATCATTGATGATAAGTCTGCTGACGCAGAGCAGTTGGCCGCGGTGGTGCAGTCAGAACGATACCGCCATCTCAACATCAACCTGGTGCTGTCGCAGGAGAAGCTGAACGGTTCCGGCGCGCGTAATAAAGGCATTGAGCTGGCGACCGGGGACTATATCAGCTTCCTCGACGCGGACGATGAGTGGCATAAAGATAAGCTGGCAGAAAGCCTGAAGCTGATCCATCAGCTGGAAGGGCAGGGGAAGCAGCGGTTTATTATTTACAGCCAGGTGAACATTATTCAGGACGGTGAATTCCTGAAAGTGCTGCCGTTACAGCAGGTCGGGCGTAACGAAACCGTCGCCGAGTATCTGTTTGGCTGCTACGGCTTTATACAGACCAGCACCATTGTGCTGAAGCGCGAGTACGCGCAGGAAATTCGTTTTGATCAGAAGTATATCCGCCATCAGGATTACGACTTCTGCATTCGCGCCGACAAACTCGGCTATGCGTTCTTTATGATTGATCAGCCGCTGGCTAACTATCACCTGGTGACAAAGTTTGGCTCAAAGCATAAAGGCGAGTCGGTAAAATACTCGTTCTTCTGGCTTGAAAACATGAAGCCGTATCTGACCCGGCGGGATATTCACACCTATAAAGCGTATAAGCTGCCGCTGCGTTACAAGATGGACGGGAAATCCCTCCAGGCCAGCCTGAGCTTTGCCCGCTACTTTTTCTTAACCAATAAAGATAACCGCACCTACTTCCTCAACCGCGTAAAAGACAAATTACGGGCGCGGCTTGGCGGAAAGTAACGTGACCAGAAGAATAATAATTGGGTGGGAAACTCTATGGCAATATATTGGATAGTCAGTTACAGCATACTGATTTTATGCTTCTTTGAACTGGCGACCATCAACCAGGCGAATGAGCCAAAAATGAAGCGCGTGACCACCTACTTCTTCTTTATTGCGGTGGTGGCGTTGATCATGTTTGCGGGTTTCAGGGGCCCGAACTCCGGTATTGATGACTGGCAGTATCTCGGCTTCTTTAATGATTTCTCCCGTCAGACCAGTATCAGTGGTTACGAAACCGTAGCGGATATTTACCGCTATGAGAACCTGTTTATGCTGCTGGCGTGGGTGCTGTCGTGGTTTACCCATGAAAGCTACTTTTTCCTGCTGTTTATCGCGTTTATTGCGGTGTCGACTAACGCCTGGCTTTTTAAAAAGTACTCACCGCTGATCCTGTGTTCGCTGTGTCTTTACTCCGCGCACCTGTTTATCAATAAGGATATGAATCAGATCCGCTTCGGCCTCTCCAGCGCCTTTGCGGTTGCCTGTCTTTGCTCGGCGGCAGGGCGAAAGTATTTCGTGGCGTTGGTCTTCCTGGTGTTAAGTACCCAGTCCCACTCCACGGGTTACGCTGTGCTGATGGTGGCGCCGTTCCTGTTCCTGCGTGAGCGTAAATACTTTGGTATTGCGATGGTGCTGGCGGCGATCCCGCTGGGGCTTATCGGCGGGAAAAAACTGTTCCTCGATTCTCTGGGTATTGTGCCCGTTATCGGTGACCGTGCGATGGGCTATAGCGGGACGGTGTTTGATGCCGCCTCGCCGGTGTTTGGCCTGGCGAACTTAAAAAATATTGCGTTTATCGCTTTCTTTACCGTGGTCTATTTTAACCGGCCAATTAAACCGGAAGACCGGGTCGCCTATATCCTGTTTATCGCCTATTCAGCCGGGGCGGCCGTGCGCATTATCTTCTCCGATTTCTCTATTATCGGAGGGCGCGTCGGTAACCTGTTCCTGCACTGTGAGCCCTTGTTGCTGGCGTTCCTGATGACGCGCATACGAAATCCGCTGCTGAACTTTGGACTGTTGTTTGCCATGACCTCTTATTATCTGGCGTATAACACCATCCTCTCCGTGCAGTCGATTAATGGCTACAGCATTGCACCGTTGTTCCGTCTCTTTTAACGTCCGGGCCGGATTACCGGCCCGGAGGATCACTATCACTTAATGAATGACTCAGATTCAGGGTATCAGATGAATAATCAAATCGGCACGGTAGGGATTATTATCCCGATGTACAATGCGCGCGCGACCATTTTGCGGGCGGTACAGTCGGTGATTGATCAAACCTATACCGACTGGCGGATTTATCTTATTAACGATAAATCTACCGATGACTCACTGGAATTTGTGCAGCAGCACTGTACCGATCCACGTATTACCATCCTCAGCAATGAGGTGAATCGTGGCGCAGCGGAAACGCGCAATGTCGGATTGATCGCAGCGACCGAGCCGTTTATTGCTTTCCTTGACAGCGATGACGAATGGGCTCGCGACAAACTGATGTTGCAGACCGCCCAGCTTAACGCCGGGCATGACCTGGTGATCAGCGATTATCGCTACCAGTCGCGCAGCAAAGCCTATGATGTTCGTTACGGAAAGTCACTGTTGATGAAAGATAATTTCGTTAAAAAGCAGTTCCGTATCTGTTTCTCTTCCGTCTGTTACCGACGCCCGGCGAAGCCCGTGCTGTTTAAGAAAAAAGGGCATGAGGATTTCCTCTTCCTGTACGAACTGTTTGACCAGTATAAGCAGGCGCGGGTGATTGATAAGAATCTGGTGACCTATTATGAAATGGGGAATTCCCTGTCGCGCAATAAAAATAAAGCGGCAAAGTGGCACCTGGACTTACTGAAATACATCTATAAAAATAATCCGCTTAAAGTTTATTACTACTACGTCTGGTACATGGTTAACGGCGTGTTATTTACCCTGAAGCATCGTTAATCTGAGGTGATGAAGACAATGAAAAAAATCGTACTGGTCATCAAGGATGCTTATTCCTATGCCGGAACTGAGAATATCTGCAACTTCATGTCAGAATGCTTTGGTGAGCAGCATGAAGTGACCATCTATTCGCTGGAAGGGTCAGGGAAACCGTTTTATCCTTTCAACCAGGTACAGCAAATTGTCAGCTTCAACGGTGAAAAAAATCCCCTGAAGGCGGCGGTGAACAAGATCCATCAGCAGCAGTTTGATGCGGTGTTTCTGATCAGTATGGGCCGCCTGAGCGTGATGTTTGCGCTCTACAGCATGATGTCGATGAAAAAGAAGCCTGCCCGCGTTTACGCCTGCGAGCACGTGGCGATTAACTCCTTCAGCAAACCGATCAAACTCCTCAAATACCTGGCGCTGCGTTACTACGATCGCGTGATCGTGCTGACCGATAAAGACCATCACGTATTTAACGGCTGGAATATTCCCAGCAAAACCATCCCCAATCCTGTGGTGTACAAAAATCTTCAGCGCACGCAGCGTCACTATCAGGCGCTGGCGGTGGGCCGTCTTGATCACCAGAAAGGGTTCGATCTGCTGCTGGACGTCTGGCAGGGGTTTGTGGCAACCCACCCTGACTGGAAGCTGGTCATTGCCGGCGACGGTGAGCTGAAGGAGGCGCTGGTGGCCCAGGCTGCCCGGCTGAATATCAGCGACAGCGTCAACTTCGTTGGCCGCGTCAGCAATATCAATGATTACTACCGCGACAGCGACATGGCACTGATGACCTCGCGTTACGAAGGGCTGCCGCTGGTGCTGCTGGAAGCCAAGTCATGGTCGTTGCCGGTGGTTGCCTATGACTGTCCGACCGGACCGCAGGAAATCATTAACCATGAGAAAGATGGCTTCCTGGTGGCGATGAACGACAGGGCGCGCTTTATCGACTGTATGAACCAGCTCGCTCATGACGACGCCCTGTTCTATGCCATGAGCGCGGCAACCCAGACCACGTCGCGCAAATTCGACGGCAAAGTGATTAAAGAGAGCTGGCTGTCCCTGCTTTAAGGACAGCACAGGTTCCGCAGTGAGTATCTCTGGACATCTGTTCCATGCCTGCTTTGCAGGCCCAAAAAATTGACCACGGGATAACACCAATGAAAAGAAGAGAATTACTGACGGCGTTCTCGTCGATTCTTGCCGGGCTGTCTGTCAGCTCGTTTTCCAGCGCCGCAGCGAAAAGCGAGCCTTCCCTGGCGCTGAAAGGGATCGGACCCGGCGAACTGCCTAAGGGCGATGTACCGATCCTGACGCCGGAAAATGTCTATACCATGCCGGATCAGTTCTGGAAGAATTTTAACGGTAAGCTCTGGATCGGTAAGGCGGGGGCAGACCCGACTCAGCCAGGCAACCTGATTAACCTCTATCTGCGCGATGCCTCCGGCAAACTGTCGCAGGTACAGCAGCCGGTGGCGCTGAATAAAGGCAGCTTTGAGCAGTTTATTGCCGACAATGCCGCCCTGATCGCTGACCCTTCCCACTCGATGGCGGTCGTGGACGATGCGGGCAACACGCTGTTTAACATCCCGGATGTGACCCGGGGGGCGAATAATTTCAGCCAGCGCCTGGCGCAGCCTGCGGGCTATCAGCTGATTGGTGAAATTGCCTCGGTCGACGATCTGCGGAAAACGCGCCCGCTGTTCAGCGGCGCTAAAATCAAGCTGAAAAGCTGGCATGAAGGGCTGGAAGTGGGCGGCGGCGAATTTGTTGGCACGCTGGAAGCCGCGAAGGACGACGGCGGCGTGACAATCTCCTCCGGAGCGGATTACCACTGGCGTCGCGTGGTGGAAGATTTTAACCGGCTGACCCTGTTTGATTTCGGTGCCATTGCCGACGGTAAAACGGATGCTGCCCCGGCGATAAAAGCCATGTACCAGTGGGCGCAGGACGCCAGCCAGCAGATCTGCCTGCAGTTCCCGGCGGGGACGTTCTTTGTCAGCGGCTGTGATTTTTCCCGCGAGCAGACCCGCTTCTTCCGCGTCTCCGGGGCAATGGTCAACTTTGGCTATTTCCCGGCGACCACCATTGTCTCCGACGGCGAGTCTGACTTTGTCTTTAAGGTTAACACCCGCTGGGTAGAGGTCAGTAACCTGCAGTTTAATGGCCGTACGGATACGCAGGCGAATAAACAGGGCTTCTTCGACAACAAATGTGAAGGCGGCCAGTATTTCCGTGGAGCCTGTCTGCGCTTTGTACGCGTCGGCGGCACGGCGATCAGTCTGATGGATACCCTCGACTGTAAAATTGACCAGTGGTATGCCCTGCGCTGCAGCGGCGATGTCATTAAGTCGGTCTGGTCGAATGCGCCGAAGGGCAAATGGGACCACAGCACCGCCATCGAACTGTCCAACTTTAACGCCCAGTACTGTACCGACGGCAAGGTGCTGAACCTGCAACGCTGCGGGCAGTCGCTGATCCACAACGGCTGGATTGAACATACCGAATTCCCCGGGGATATCTCCAACGGACAGTGGATTATCGATGCCCTGAGCCTGGAAACCTGTAAAAACCCGCTGATTGCGCATAATTCGCGCCTCAACATGCGTCAGACCAATCTGCAGGCCGGAAGCTGGATCGATAACTCGCTGGCGGAAGGCGAGTGGCTGGGCGCCTGGGAGCGGGGATCAACGCGCGTTGAGTCTTACGGTATCGCCGTTGATGGCAGTATGAAATACAACTACCTGACTTCGCGTTTCCGTATTGAAAACAACACGGCGCAACAGAAGTGGGTTGAACTCGGCAACATTTATACGCCGGACGTGGGTGATGCGTGGGAGATCGAAATCTTTGGTCAGTCTTCCTTCAGCAATGGCAGCGGCAGCACCCCGCTGAATAAAGTGGTGGGCGACAAAACAACCGGCGGCAGGGCGGTGATCAGCCTGCAGCGTAAAACGCACAAATTTGAAGCCGCCTGGCATGCCGAAGGTGCCAGTCCGGTGCTGGACGTGATGATTGAAACCCCGCATGACACGGATGTGCGCGTGTTTGTCAAAATCGACGGCTGGGTGGCCTCTGCCGGCGTGCTGATTAAGACCACGGCGAAAGACCGTTTTAAAACCGGTCGCTGCGCCCGTTTCGACAGCAGCATGGCCTTCGGTCAGCCGCCCTCAGGGAAAGACGTCAGCCGCGCCAGCCAGCGTTTCAGTCTGCACAACGGTAAGGCTGGCATCGGGGCGAATGAAGCAGGGGATCTGCTGATGGCCTCTCGACCGCTTACCGCAGACCAGGTGAATACCGATCGCCCGGAAGGGTATGTCTCTGTCGTGCTGAATGGCCGTCAGGTTGCCATCCCTTACTTTTCGCTGAAATAAGCGTCAGCTTGGCGTTAATACCAGGGATTTTCAGAGTTATCAGGCTGTTTTTCCAGGGCAAGGACAGGCAGCCTGTTTTACATGATTAGAGTGAATCGAACGCATTTTGGCATTTTATAAACAATAAGACTTATTAATTAATCACTTATTGGCTAATTAGGCCTGTAAAAAATTACAAAAATTTTTCTGGAGTAGTTATGAAGATTTTATTAGTTGGCAATCATACATGCGGAAATCGCGGGGATGGCGCAATTTTACGCGGAATTATTGATTCGTTAAATCTGGCAAGGAACGATCTCGATATTGATGTGATTAGCCGTTATCCAACCAGTTCTGGTTATCTGCTCCAGCAAGATATTCTGCCTGATGCCCTTTTTCTGGAAACTAAAAAGGGAAAAAATAAGCTGGTCGATAAGATTAAGCGTCGACTGATGCCAAAGATCATGATGGCCCACATTGCCAATCGGGGGATTTTCAAGCTTTTCCCGGTGCCGGATTATCTCCAGGCTTTCAGTGATAACCTGAAGCAATACGATGCGATTATCCAGGTCGGCGGCTCGTTCTTTGTCGATCTGTACGGTCCACTGCAGTTCGAACATTCACTCTGCGCGTTGCTGGCAAAAAAACCGATCCACCTGATTGGCCACAGTGTCGGGCCGTTCCAGAAGCCGCGTTTTAATGAGATTGCGAATTTCGTGTTCGACCGCGTCGACAGTCTGGTGCTACGTGAGAGCGTCAGCCTGGAGATGATGAAGCAGGGCGGTATCACCACCGGGAAAGTGGTAAAAGGTGCTGATACCGCCTTCCTCGTGCGGGCACGTGAGGTGGCGGAGCCGGGGCATAACCTGGTGCACTGGCAGCAGGTGATTGGCCAGCAGAAGACCATCGCGATCACCGTGCGCGAGCTGGCTCCGTTTGATAAGCGTCTGGGCGTGACTCAGCAGCAGTACGAGGCGGCATTTGGTCGCGTGATTAACGCGATGATCGCCCGTGGCTACCAGGTGGTGGCGTTCTCTACCTGTACCGGCATCGACAGCTACAACAAAGATGACCGCATGGTGGCGATGACCCTCAGCGATCACATTGATGAGAAAGATAAATATCATGTGATCATGGACGAGTTTAATGACCTTGAGCTGGGCATTCTGCTGGGCCAGTGTCACCTCACCATTGGCACCCGTCTGCACTCCGCGATCATCTCCATGAACTTTGGTACGCCTGCCGTGGCGATTAACTACGAGCACAAATCTCTCGGCGTGATGAACCAGCTGGGCCTGCCGGATATGGCCAGCGATGTGAAAAGTCTGATGGATGGCAGCATTATCACCCGCGTGAATAATGTGCTGGATAACTACGATGCGGTGAAACAGCAGGTTGACCTCGCTGTGGAACAGGAACGGATTCTGGGTAACCGTATTACCGACGACGTGGTTAAACGCTTAGGGTGAACCCATGAAACTGACATTCTTCACAATGCGATTTCCGGTTTCCTCTGAAACCTTTGTACTGAATCAGGTCACGCATTTTATTGATATTGGCTACGACGTCGAGATTATCTCGGTGTTTCCTGGCGATCTGGTTAACCGTCACGGGGCGTTCGATCACTACAACCTGGCAGAGAAGACTCACTATCTGCTGCCCGAGGAGAAGGTCAGTAATGCCGATAAGCTGAAACAGCGTCTGCAGATTGTCCTGCCAAAGATCCTCAATACGGCCACCTTAAAATCCTTCAACATCGGGCGCTACGGCGCCCAGTCCAGCAAGCTGCTGTTGCCGGCTATTGTTGCCGCTAACAAAAAGCCGTTCGTGGCGGATGTGTTCCTCGTGCACTTCGGCTACGCCGGCGCGCTGGCCAACAAACTGCGCGAGCTGAATGTGCTGCAGGGCAAGCAGGCCACGGTATTCCACGGGGCGGATATCTCCCGCCGTCATATCCTCGACGAGCATAAAGAGGACTATGCGCGCCTGTTTACCCAGACTGAACTGCTGCTGCCGATCAGTCATCTGTGGGAAAACAAGCTGATTGCTATGGGCTGTCCCCCGGAGAAAATTCACGTTACGCGGATGGGCATCGAGCCGGAGAAGTTTAATCTCAAAATCCGTGACGCGCTGCACCAGCCGTTACGCATACTTTCCGTGGCGCGCCTGACCGAAAAGAAAGGGCTGGGGGTGGCGATTGATGCCTGCAAACTGCTTAAAGCCCAGGGCGGCAAGTTTGAATTCACCATCGTCGGCAACGGCGATCTGGAAGCATCGCTGCAGTCAATGATCGAGGCCGCTGACCTGAATGACTGTGTGAAAATGGTCGGGTTCAAGCCGCAGGAAGAGATCAAACGCTATCTGGATGAAGCCGATATCTTCCTCCTGCCTTCCCTGACCGCAGCTGACGGCGATATGGAGGGTATCCCGGTGGCGCTGATGGAAGCGATGGCGGTGGGATTACCGGTCGTCTCCAGCGAGCACAGCGGTATTCCCGAGCTGATTGAGCACAATGTTTCCGGCTGGCTGGCCCCGGAAGGGGATGCGGAGGCGCTGGCGGCGATCCTGCTGAAGCTGTCACGCGGTGAGGCGGATGTGGCGCCCGTGGTTATCGCTGCCCGTCAGCGGGTGGAAACCGAATTTAACCAGCATATTGCCTACCGTGAGCTGGCAGAAATTCTGGAGCAATTAGCGTGAGTAGTTTAAAAAATCAGGCCGTATGGCTGTTTGGCGGTACCTGTTTCGCTGCGGTGTTACAGGTCGTACAGCTGGGGGTGCTGGCACGCAAGCTGGAAACGCATGAACTGGGTATCCTGGCGATTATCAATGCTATCCTCGCGGTGGCAATGGTCCTGCAGGATATGGGCATGAGCAGCTACATCGTGCATCGCCAGAATATTACCCGCAAAGAACAGAGCACCATCTACTGGGTGAACGTTCTGCTCAGTCTGCTGACCGGGCTGCTGCTGATAGCGATTGCCTGGCCGATTGCCCATTTCTATCATATTCCGGAGCTGACCGGGCTGATCATGCTGACCAGCATCAACTTCCTGGTGCTGGGCTCACTTTCGCAGTATCAGGCCCACTTTGTTAAAGCCAAACGTATGGTGCTGCTGGCTAAGATAGAGATGGTCACCAAGTTCCTGGCATTTGCGCTGACGGTTGGGCTGCTTTATTACTCGCCACTGAACGTGTCGGCGGTGATCCTCGGTCTGTTTGCTAATGCCGCCATGCGTATTCTGTGCATGATCTGGTTTGGTGAGAAGTCCTGGCGGCCTACCTTTGAATTTGATAAATCCACCTTTTTCAGCTCGATGAAATATGGCGTTTATCAACTGGGTTCGCAGACCATTAACCAGCTGCGTACTCAGGCTGACTCGCTGATTGTCGGTAAAGTGATGGGGGCCGAGATGCTGGGCGTCTACTCGCTGGCCAAGGAACTGGTGCTGCAGCCGCTGAAGCTGGTGACGCCGGTGATTAACCGCCTGGCGCTGCCGCGCTTTGCCGAGAAACAGCATGAGCCTGCCCAGCTGCAGAAACTGTTTCTGAAGGGCACGTTCATGATTATGCTGTTCAGCAGCCTGATGTATCTGGCTATCGGCATTCTCTCACCCGTCGTGGTACGCCTGCTTTACGGTCCGGCGCATGAGGCGGTGGGGCATCTCATCCCGCTGATGCTGCTGTTCGGTATGCTGCGTCCGATGGGGGGGCTGACAGGGGCGATTTCTCAGGCAAACGGCCGGACCAATGTCGAGTTCTGGTGGAATGTCGTGGCGAGTATCATTGTCGTTATGGTGCTGGCAACCACCTGGATCTGGCCAAATGTCTGGTACGTGGCGCTGACGCTGTCGATTTCACAGGTGCTGATCTCGGCCTTTGCTCATCCGTTCTTCATTAAGCCGGTGATTGGCATTCCGTTTATCCCCTACGCACGTCAGTGGATGTCGGTAGCGCTGGTATTTACCGGCATCATGGCACTGGTCAGTTATTTTAATCTGTTCATCAGGCCGGAATGGTTCACACAATGGCTGTAACCCGGTAATAAATATAAGGTCACCCAGCGGGTGGCCTTTTTTATTGCTGGCCCTGGCAGATAATTTTTCAGATAAAGATTATACTTGTGAATCATCTCTTTATTGCATAATCAGTCAACGTTTTTACTTCATTTATATGGAAACACTATGACCAAGCTTAAAGCAGTTATCCCGGTTGCGGGTCTCGGTATGCATATGCTCCCTGCTACAAAAGCCATTCCTAAAGAGATGTTGCCTGTTGTCGACAAGCCGATGATTCAGTACATCATCGATGAGTGTGTGGCGGCGGGTATCAAGGAAATTGTTCTGGTCACCCATGCCTCCAAGAATGCGGTTGAAAACCATTTTGATACGTCTTACGAGCTGGAAGCCCTGCTTGAAGCGCGTGTAAAACGTCAGCTGCTGAGCGAAGTGCAGTCTATCTGCCCGCCGGGTGTGACGATCATGAACGTTCGTCAGCCGCAGCCGCTGGGCCTGGCCAACTCCCTGCTTTGCGCCCGCCCGATGCTGCACGATCAGGCCTTCGTGGTGGTGCTGCCGGACGTGCTGCTGGACAACGCCAGCGCCGATCCGCTCCGTTACAACCTGGCCGCGATGGTGGCCCGTTTTGAAGAGACCGGACGCAGCCAGGTACTGGCGCACCACATGCCGGATGACGATCTGTCTGAATATTCTGTGATTACTACCCAGGAGCCGCTGGACTTCCCGGGCAAAGTCAGCTCTATTGTTGACTTCGTGGAGAAACCAGAGAACCCACAGACGCTGAACTCCGATCTGGCTGCGGTAGGGCGCTACGTCCTGTCTGCGGACATCTGGGCGGAACTGGAGAATCTGGAACCCGGGGCGTGGGGCCGCTACCAGCTGACCGATGCTATCGCTAACCTGAACAAGAAACAGCCGGTTGATGCGCACCTGCTGAGTGGCGACAGCTTCGACTGCGGGCGTAAACTGGGCTACATGAAAGCCTTCGTCACCTGGGGCCTGCGTAATCATGCTCAGGGCCGTGAGTTCCGCGAAGAAATTCAGAAAATCCTGGCAAAATAAACGTAATCGATGAGGGCCGCGTCCGACGTGGTCTGAAGGAGTCAAGATGGCTATTTTAGTAACGGGTGGGGCAGGTTACATCGGTTCTCATACGGTATTGTCATTACTGCAGCGCGGTGATGACGTGGTGGTACTGGACAACCTGAGTAACGCCTCTCGTGAGTCGATTCGCCGCGTTGAACAGCTGACCGGCAAGACCGCGACCTTCTGTGAAGGCGATATCCTTGACCGGGCCTGTCTGCGCGATATTTTTGCCAGCAACCCCATCACTGCAGTGATCCACTTTGCCGGCCTGAAGGCGGTAGGGGAGTCCACCCGTAAGCCGCTGGAATACTACCAGAACAATGTCACCGGTACGCTGGTGCTGCTGGAAGAGATGCGCAGCGCCGGGGTCAATCAGTTTATCTTCAGCTCTTCGGCTACCGTATACGGTGCTGATGCCCCGGTTCCCTATGTGGAAACCACGCCGATTGGCGGTACCACCAGCCCTTATGGCACGTCTAAGCTGATGGTTGAGCAGATCCTGCGGGATTACGCCAGGGCGAACCCGGAATTTAAAACTATCGCGCTGCGCTACTTTAACCCGGTGGGCGCACACGAGTCGGGTCAGATTGGTGAAGATCCAAACGGCATCCCGAACAACCTGCTGCCCTATATTGCCCAGGTTGCCATCGGCCGTCTTGAAAAGCTCGGCATCTTCGGCGGGGACTATCCGACCAAAGACGGTACCGGTGAGCGTGATTACATTCATGTGATGGACCTGGCGGAAGGCCATCTGAAAGCGCTTGACCACATTGCTTCCGTTGAGGGTTATAAAGCCTACAACTTGGGGGCAGGGGTAGGTTACTCCGTGCTGGAGATGGTCAAGGCGTTTGAGAAAGCGGCCGGCAAAGCCATCCCTTATCAGATCCTGCCGCGCCGTGATGGCGATTTACCGGCCTTCTGGGCGGACGCATCGCTGGCAGACAAAGAGCTGGACTGGCGCGTGTCACGCGGTATTGACGAGATGATGCGTGATACCTGGCACTGGCAGTCTAATAACCCTAATGGGTATCGTTGATCGCCTGATTTTTTAACGTTAATCACAAAACTCCCGCATCAGGGAGTTTTTTGTTTTATCCACTTTAAGTGTTTTAGTTATTTTGATAATGCTCACATATACATAGACTACCGTAAAGGCGTGATTTATCAGCTTCTGCTTAAAAAGCGTGCACTTTTAAAAAGTAATCTGTTTAAGAGCTGTGCAATTGAAATGTTAAGTCAAAATCCTGACAGATTATGCTTGAACCGCCGCGGGTGAAGTATGAGAATTGCGACTGTTTGTGTCAGGACATGTGTGAAACTGTTTCTGGGAATTTTCCTGGTAAAAATGGACAAGTCTCCTAACATAGTCAGACTATGCTTATTGAGGACGACTGCGAATGGAGCGATCTGGCAGCTATAGTCAGGGGCGGTAGCGTGGGGGTCCGTAAAAAACACACACTTATACTTCGTGAGCGCGGGTACAGATATGGAAGATATCGTTCTCCTTTTTGTCGGGGCAATGACGCTGCTGTTTATCGCGCGTAAAGTGGCCCGACGTGTTGGTTTAGTGGATAAACCTAATGCCCGTAAGCATCATCATGGGAATATTCCCCTGGTGGGCGGCGTGTCGGTCTATTTTTCGCTGTGGCTGATCTATGCCCTGCAGCCCGGATGGCTGCCTGAATTCCCTGCTTATATGTGCTGCATCACGCTGCTGCTGATCGTGGGGGTGCTGGACGACCGCTTTGACCTTCCCGTGGTTCCCCGCATGATCCTGCAGGTTGGCGTGGCCGTTATTATGATATGCCAGGGGCTGTATCTGTCCTCACTGGGTAATGTCCTGTTCGGCTATCCGCTGGTAATGGGAACGGCAGGGTATCTGGTCACCATTTTCGCGGTTATTGGTGCTATCAATGCTTATAACATGGTGGATGGCATAGACGGCCTGCTGGGCATGCTGGCCAGTATTACCTTCTGCTTTCTCAGTATTATCTTCTTTATGGGCGATCGCGAAGACCTGGCGATGTGGTGCCTGGCGCTGGTGGTGGCCTGCCTGCCGTATATCCTGCTTAACCTGGGGATCCCGTGGGGGAGAAAGTTTAAGGTCTTTATGGGCGATGCCGGCAGCATGCTGATCGGCTTTACCGTGATCTGGCTTCTGATTATTGCCTCCCAGGGGCAGGACGCCGTGATGCGTCCGGTGACGGCGCTGTGGATCATTGCGCTGCCGCTGATGGACATGATGCGGGTGATGATCTCCCGGCTGCGTCGCGGCTACAGCCCGTTCCGCCCCGACCGTGAGCATTTACACCATATTCTGTGCCGTACCGGGTTTAGCGGGCGCGGCACTCTGGCCATCATGACGGCCGGACAGGTACTGACAGGCATGGCCGGTATCATCCTGGAAGGCTGCCATGTTTCTGATAACTGGCAATTTATGCTGTTTATTTCCACCTTTCTTTTCTTCCTATACGCGGTGAGGTCTGTTGAAAAAGTAAAGCACCCCGCCGAATGCAGGGAAGGCAGTGAAATCAGCGTACAGGTCGGTAATCCCCGCCAGTGATAAATTAAAGAGAGAATTCCAGCGTGAAAATTTTAGTGACCGGCGGTGCCGGATTTATCGGCTCTGCCGTTGTTCGCCATATCATTACTCACACGTCTGACAGCGTCATCAATGTGGATAAATTAACCTATGCGGGCAATCTGGAATCCCTTGCCAGCGTCAGCGATGATCAACGCTATACCTTTGTTCAGGCTGATATCTGCGACGGTGCTGCGCTTAACGCCATCTTCAAGACCCATCAGCCCGACCGGGTGATGCACCTGGCGGCTGAAAGCCATGTTGACCGGTCAATTACTGGCCCCGCTGAGTTTATTGAAACGAATATCGTAGGTACCTATGTGCTGCTTGAGGCAGCACGTAGCTACTGGAATGGTCTGGATGATGAACGCAAGTCAGCCTTCCGTTTCCACCATATTTCTACCGACGAAGTGTATGGTGATCTGCCCCATCCGGATGAAGCTGGTGAGAGCGCTGATGCTCTGCCACTGTTCACCGAGACCACGCCGTATGCGCCAAGCAGCCCTTACTCAGCTTCTAAGGCTTCCAGCGACCATCTGGTTCGGGCCTGGCTACGTACCTATGGATTCCCCACCATAGTGACTAATTGTTCCAATAATTATGGTCCTTACCACTTCCCGGAGAAACTGATCCCACTGGTGATCCTTAACGCGCTGGAAGGCAAAGCATTGCCTGTATACGGCAAGGGTGATCAGATCCGCGACTGGCTCTATGTGGAAGACCACGCTCGTGCGTTATACACCGTGGTGACTGCTGGCAAGGTAGGGGAGACCTATAATATCGGCGGCCATAACGAGAAGCAGAACCTGCAGGTGGTAGAAACTATCTGTGACCTGCTGGATGAAATGGTGCCGAAGTCAGATAGCTACCGCCAGCAGATAAGCTACGTTGCCGACCGTCCTGGTCATGACCGCCGTTATGCCATTGATGCCACGAAAATCAGTACAGAACTCCAATGGCAGCCAGAGGAAACCTTTGAGAGCGGCATTCGTAAAACGGTGCAGTGGTACCTGGACAATGCGCAGTGGTGTAGAAATATTCAAACGGGAAATTACCGTAGAGACAGGTTAGGCTTGGAGAATAAGGCATAATGAAAGGAATTATATTAGCGGGTGGGTCAGGAACACGTCTTTACCCAATCACTATGGGGGTATCAAAACAGTTACTTCCAGTTTATGACAAACCCATGATTTATTATCCTTTATCAGTTTTAATGCTTACTGGTATTAGAGATATATTAGTTATAACAACCCCGGAAGATCAGCCTGGCTTTCAAAGATTATTAGGTAATGGAGAACAGTTCGGTATTAATATTAGTTACGCCGTACAACCATCGCCTGATGGATTAGCTCAAGCGTTCATCATTGGCGAAGAATTTATTGGTGATGAATCTGTATGTCTGGTGCTGGGCGATAACATTTTCTATGGGCATGGTTTTTCTCCTCAATTGAAAAACGCCGCAAAGAATAGCCGACATGGAGCAACTGTTTTCGGCTATCAAGTGAAAGATCCTGAGCGATTTGGTGTTGTAGAGTTCGATCAAAATAAACGTGTTATTTCATTAGAAGAAAAACCGTTAAAGCCAAGAAGCAATTTTGCGGTTACGGGGCTCTATTTCTACGACAATCAGGTGGTTGAATTTGCGAAGCAAGTGAAACCCTCTCATCGTGGAGAGCTTGAAATTACGGCTCTTAACCAAATGTATTTGGATAAAGGTTTGTTGAGTGTTGAGATGCTAGGCAGGGGATTCGCATGGCTGGACACGGGGACGCATGAAAGTCTTCTCCAGGCGGCTCAGTTTGTTGAGACAATTGAGACAAGACAAGGTTATAAAATAGCATGTCTTGAGGAGATTGCATTTAATCAGGGATGGTTAAGCAAAGAGAAGTTACAGTCTCAAGCAAATAACATGGCCAAAAATAGCTATGGCCAATATTTACTGGCTCTGATGAAATAATATCGTGAATGACCTCAAGAAAAAAACAATATCAGGTTTGAAATGGAGTGCTCTGGAACGGTTGTTATCCCAAGGCATACAGTTGGTCATTATGATGGTTTTGGCACGCCTTTTAGGTCCTGCAAGTTTCGGACTGATAGGCATGCTGACGATTTTTCTGGCTCTATCTCAGGTGCTTATAGATAGCGGGTTCAGTTCTGCTCTGATAAGAAAAGAGCAATGTACAGAAAAAGACTTTTCTACAGCATTCTGTTTTAACATATCCCTTGCATTTTTATGCTATACAGCTTTATATTTTTTTGCACCTAAGATTTCTGAATTTTATAACCAGCCTGCGTTGATCGAACTGGCGAGAGTTTTGGGTTTAGTTATCCTTATTAATGGCTTTGGGATTGTGCCCAGAACTATTCTGACCATAAATATGGATTTCAAAAAACAAGCTAAAATATCAATTGTTAGTATTCTTGTTAGTGGAATGATTTCAGTATTTCTTGCATTTCATGAATATGGTGCCTGGGTTCTTGTTATTCAAACTCTTCTTAATGCTCTGATTAATACCTTACTCCTGAATCTCTTTACTCGTTGGAAACCCACCTTTAAACCCTCACGGCAATCATTTAATTACCTCTTTGGTTTTGGGGGAAAGTTACTTATCGCAGGTTTGTTGGACGCATTTTATAATAACCTTTATCAGATAGTAATAGGCAAGAAATTTGATGCCTATCAATTAGGTCATTATACGCAGGCTAATCAGTTGTCGAGCGTACCAGCTATGACCTTAACAAATGTAATTCAGCGAGTTACATATCCCATGTTTAGCCACATCCAAAAAGAAAAAGAAAGAATGGATAGAGCTTATATTTTAACTATGAAAATAGCTGCTCTATTCATTTTTCCGCTCATGGTAGGTTTGGCAATAATAGCGACTCCATTGTTGACTCTGGTTCTTGGTAACGATTGGAAACCCGCTGGAATACTGGTTTCTATTCTCTCAATAGGTTATATGCTCTATCCTATCCATGCTATAAATTTAAATCTTCTCCAGGTAAAAGGACGCTCTGATTTATTTCTTAAATTAGAAGTCATAAAGAAAATATTGGCAACTTTACTACTTGTTATTACTATCCCATACGGTATTAAAGTTATGTGTGCGGGCTTGGTGATGCATTCCTATTTATCATTGCTTATTAATTCATACTATACAGGAAAACTGTCATCACTTAGCGGTATCGCACAGTTGAAAGCAATTCTTCCTGTGTGGATTATAACGATATGTAGTGCCGTGATAGCGTTTGCTACAATGTCAACGCTGACAAAAAATGATATATATCAGGTGGCTGGTATGCTAGTAATCAGTCCAATTCTCTACATTTTGTTTATTTTTCTGTTTCAGAAAGAACTTTTTA
Organism: Erwinia persicina; assembly: GCF_019844095.1. Taxonomy (NCBI): domain Bacteria; kingdom Pseudomonadati; phylum Pseudomonadota; class Gammaproteobacteria; order Enterobacterales; family Erwiniaceae; genus Erwinia; species Erwinia persicina. The sequence goes on from NZ_CP082141.1 coordinate 1,687,874, forward strand.
TGATCGTTCTTAAGATAAAGAAAAAATGAAACTAAAATTAAATGGCATGAACACTATGAAAAAAGATATACCTGTAACTCAGCCTTATCTACCTGATTTAAAAGAGTTTATTCCTTATCTTGAAAAGATTTGGGATAATCGCTGGTTAACTAATAATGGACCATTTCATCAGCAACTTGAAGCCGAGTTATGTGCCTATCTGGGTGTTAAATATATATCGCTGTTTAACAATGCAACGATTGCACTGATAACTGCATTGCAGGCGCTTAAAATCTCTGGTGAGGTGATCACAACACCTTATTCTTTTGTTGCAACCAGTCATTCGATCATTTGGAATGGTTTGAAACCAGTATTTGTAGATATTGAGCCCGATTCATTCAACATTGATCCGAAGAAAATTGAGGCTGCAATAACATCACATACAACAGCCATAATGCCAGTACATTGTTATTCTAATCCTTGCGACGTGGAAGAAATACAACGCATTGCTGATAATCATGGACTTCGAGTGATTTATGATGCTGCGCATGCGTTTAGCATAAACTACAAAGGGGAAAGCATCCTTAATTTTGGTGATATGTCAGTACTTAGCTTCCATGCTACAAAAGTATTTAATACTTTTGAAGGAGGAGCTATTATTTGTCACGATGAGAAAACTAAACTCCGAATTGATCGTTTGAAAAACTTCGGTATTGCAGATGAAACTACAGTGACTGCACCTGGTATTAACGGTAAAATGAGCGAGGTCAACGCTGCATTCGGTCTGGTTCAGTTAAAACACATTGATGCGGCAATCGAGCAGCGTAAGAAGATAAATGCCCGCTACAATGCAGTGTTAATAGATATTCCAGGTATTACTATTCCAAAGAACAACGAATATGCTAATGGTAATTACTCATATTATCCTGTGTTAATAGAAAGGGAATTCCCATTAACGCGTGATGAACTGTATACACTTCTGAAACACGAAGGTATAATTTCGCGTCGTTATTTTTATCCGCTGATAAGTAATATTCCAATGTATAGTGGTTCTGAATCAGCTGGTAAAGAAAACTTACCTGTAGCCAATGCAACATCTGATAAAGTCTTATGCCTTCCTATATTTAATGAAATGACTGATGAAGAATTTGAAAGAATAATCTCTGTTTTTAAGGGGCTATAAAATGGGGCTATTATCTCAGCAACAGTTAAATGAAATGGGTTTCAATACTATCGGGAATAATGTACGTATTTCTGACAAAGCTAGCATTTATGGTGCTGATAAAATAAATATCGGTAACAATGTTAGAATTGATGATTTTTGTGTCCTTTCAGCAGGTTTTGGCGGAATTATAATAGGTGATTTCGTACATATTGCCGTATATAGTTCCATAATAGGTGCCGGTGAAATTTCTATTGATGATTTTTCTAATATTTCATCTCGCGTTTCAATATATTCCAGTAATGATGATTACTCCGGTGCTTTTATGACAAATCCAATGGTTCCAGAAAACTATACCAATGTCACATCCCTTCCTGTTCATCTCGGGAAGCATGTGATTATTGGTTCAGGATCTGTAGTGCTACCGGGCGTTAATATAGAAACAGGTGCTGCGATCGGTGCATTATCCCTGGTGAAAAATAGTTGTTCTTCATTTAATATTTATGCTGGTAATCCTGCAATAAAGATAAAGGAAAGGAAAAGAGATTTGTTAATAATAGAAGGTGAATTAAAGTCAACATTGGGATTGGCTAAGAGATGAAACTAGATTTCTCTGATGGAAATGAATCAAATGTTGTCGTTCCGCGTCCTCTTAAAGTTTCTATATGCTGCATCACTTATAATCAAGAAAAATACCTAGAAGCAGCAATAGAAAGTTTTCTTTCTCAGAAGGCAAATTTTGATATTGAAATTATCATTGGTAATGATGCCAGTACTGATAACACTGCTGACATAATAAGAACGTATCAGGAAAAATATCCTAATACTATAAAAAGTATAATACATAAAGAAAATGTAGGTGCTAACTCTAATATATTGTCTGTTCTATCTGTGGCAAGTGGGGAGTGGATTGCTTTCTGCGAAGGTGATGATTTTTGGATAGATGACTATAAACTTCAAAAGCAGGTAGACGCCATAAGAATTTACAACGATGTTGATTTCTGTGTTCATAAATCATACATAGAGATCAATGGAAATAGGACGGAACACTTTGATTATGGCTCAGAGAGTAAGTTGATATTTCTGGATGATGTTTTATCCATAACAGGGCAGTTTGCTCCTACAAGTTCATATTTTTTTAGATCCACATTAAAAGATAAATTCCCTTCTTGGTTTAATGAGGCACCGGTTGGTGATCTTTTTATGGAAATTTATGGTATGCAGCATTGTGGTCTTTACATGCCCGATATTATGTCTGTGTACCGGGCTGATAGTTCTGGTTCTTGGTCAGAGACAATTAAAAATGATCTTAATAAATTTACTGACAGGCATTTAAAAATAGCGGAACTTTTAATAAAAACTAAAGCTGAAATCCGTGGTTACGATAGCTATTTTGATAAGAAAATTACTGCTGTTTATCTCAATATGGCCACGAGATATATATTTGAAGGTGATAATATTATGTTTAGATGGGCTTTAAAAAAAGCTCAAGATTCAAATTCTGCACCTAGTCTTAAACAAAAATTTTATAATGCGTTCAGGTTTTTTCCTAGAGTTATATTCTATGTCCATTATATTAAATCTATTATTTCGAGATAGCAATTTTAAGGGTGGGTTATGTATTGGTTTTACTCCGCTACCATTATGCTAATATTATCATTAATAGAGAAAGGAGCTTATAAAAAAGTAGTTTATAAGTTATCTCTTTTTGTGTTTTTTATTATAATATCCGGTTCGTATTATAATGGTATTGATTGGATAAACTATGTAAAACATTATGAAGAAATATATAATAATGGCTTCCCTACTGATTATTTTCCTTATGAGCCTGGTTTCGTTTTTTTGATGTATTTTTTTGCAAGCATAATAAAAGTCAGCAATTTTCAAATAATCGTACTTTCAGTATCATTGGCTTTTACATACACCTTGCATCTCTTCATAAAAAAAATCGATTGGGAATTCAATCGAAGTGCACTACTTCTTTTGATACTGCTTTTCCTTCTTCCTCTTTTTAATGATGCAGTTAGACAATTAGCTGCAATGGCGGTTATCTTACCATTTCTGCCCAGAATAAATTCTATTTCCTTGAAAAAGCTAATAGTGATTGTTTTATTAAGTTCGTTATTTCACGCTTCCAGTATTTTACTAATTCCAATATTTTTACTAATTCGATACCCACTAAGTAAGAGAAGAATTATCTACTATGTATTGGCTTCAGTTTGTTTTATTATTCTGTTTGTTTCATTACCTTTTGTTATCTCCATTATAAGTTCTTTTATTCCTGCTATTTTCTATGCGAAATTAACTGGATATGTTTCCAAACTAGATGGTGGATTCAAGTTTGGTTTATTTATGATCATCGACCTGGTTGGTATAATAATTACATTGTTGCTTTCAGAAAAATTTAAAAACGATAAGCAGATGGTTTTATCAACTACAGCTTCATTTATTTTCTTTTTGTTACATCTTCTCTTCTATATGACACCATTCTTACAAAGGTTACTTTACTATATATTTCCTTTAGTTGGTGTATACTCTTTGGTTTCGTTTAGAGTGGGGAGGTTTAGTCATTTAAATAGAATGACATTTCCTATTGTGGCTATAATGTGTCTGGGTGTATTTTATAGAAACGTGACTAATCCCTATTATTCTTATGATTTTGATAAGCCGAAGTTTTTCTATTTTGAATTACTTAATAATGACTATCCAAATTTAAATGATTTGAAATCTGGTAAGTGTTCTGTTATTGATCAGTTTGATCCCACTTTTTGTCCGATATAAATCATGAAAATACTTATTATTACTGATGAATTTTATCCTTATCACTTAGGTGGTGCTGGCGTTGTCGCCCAACAAATTTATGAGGAAAGCCTTTCTCAAGGCTATGAGTGTGATGTTCTATGCTCAAACCCTAAATTCAGGATACTTAGAAAAATATATAATGCAGTGTGGCCTTTTTTTTATCTTAAACTTATATTAAAGACTGCACTTAATCGCTATGATAAAATTATTGTTAATGATTTGAGGTCAGCATATATTCTTTCTTTGCTTGGTTTAAAGCATATCATCCAAAAAAGCGTATATGTAATCCATGGCACTGAAGTAGATATTGTTTTTAATAATTGTTCTAATAAAAACAAGTTTATAAAATTACCACGATATTATTCTTGTTTTTTAAAGCAAGTTCCGAAAGTCGTATTTGTTAGTGATTATGTAAAAAATAGAAATTTAACTGCCCTTAAGAAGGAGGGGATCTTTTTAAATAAATATGTTGTAAAATATGCTGGTCTGAGCAGTGCATTACTTTTAAGCGCAAGAAAAAAAGTTAACTCTTTAGTTAATTATAATTTCAGCGATGAACGTGAATTGATAAGAATAGTATCCTTTTCTCGTATTGAAAAAAGAAAAGGCTATCTTGAAATGCTGAACATATTTAAAGAAATTGATGAAAAAATGAGTTTTGTCAGATGGGACATCTTTGGCGAGGGAAGTTTCAAAGCAGAGCTTGATGAGTTGATTTCTTCATCAGGTTTAAGAAAAATCATTACTCTCCATGAGAAAATTGACAGGAAGATGATTTTTGAAACGATTAACCCTTCATATTATGATGTTTTTTGGCTACTTCCAAATGAACCTGAAGCCTTCGGTTTAACTTACCTTGAAAGTTCAGCTGTAGGCGTACCGGTTATAGGGCCAAATAAATATGGTATCAAAGAAGCAATTAACCAGAATGTTAACGGTTTCTTTTATGACGATGTCAATGCAATGCTAGATTCATTACTATATATAAAGAATAATAAATATAAACTGATGAATAGTAGTGCCGAATGGGCTATTTCATTTAGCTCAAAAGATTTCTTTTCAGAACTAATTAATTAAGGTTTAATCGTGAACATTGTATATGTAATAACTGGCTTAACAATGGGAGGGGCGGAAAAACAAGTGTGCCTCTTGGCTTCGAAAATGTCTGAGCGCGGTCACAATGTTACATTGATTTCTCTGCAAGGTTGTTCTGTTGTATTACCTGAGTCAGGTAATGTAACAGTTATAGAATTGAAAATGAACAAAAAACCACTTTCATTCATCAAATCATATCTAAATTTATGTCGTATATTAAAATCAATCGACCCTGATGTAGTTCACAGTCATCTTTTTCATGCGAATATTATGTGCAGATTATCCCGGGTAGCTGTCAGCTATAAAAAATTGATTAGCTCTGCTCATAGTCGAAATGAAGGAGGGGTAATAAGAATGTTTTTATACCGGCTGACAGATCGTTTCGCTGATTTAACTACTAATGTTAGCCAAGATGCTGTTAATGAAAGTTTAAGAAGAGGTGCTGTTCCTGAAAGTAAAATAAAACTGGTTTTCAATGGTCTTGATCTTCATTCTATTAATGAAAGGAAAACTAGTAACAAAGATTTAAAAGAAGAGTTGAATATCAATCGTGGATGCAAATTATTACTATCTGTGGGACGATTCACAAAAGCCAAAGACTATCCAAACTTACTTAACGCATTCAAAATACTGTATTCTGAAAACAAATTTATCCATATGGCAGTTGCTGGGCACGGGGAACTTTATGAGGACATAAAGCAACTTGCATTGGATCTTGATATTAGTTCAAATGTTCATTTTCTTGGTGTTCGTAATGACATCCCAGCATTGATGAATGCTTCTGATATCTATGTTATGTCATCTGAATGGGAGGGGTTGCCACTCGTTGTTGGAGAAGCGATGGCTTGTGAAAAAATAGTTGTAACCACTAACTGCGGTGGTGTTAAGGAGATACTTGGTGATGAGGAGTTCATTGTCCCTGTCAAATCACCTCAACTCCTTGCAGACGCGATATCACAAGCTATACAGTTGTCTGATGACGAAATTCGCATTAGAACAAATAAAGCAAAGGCAAGGCTCGAAAACTATTTTTCTATCGAAAGTATCGTTAATACTTGGTTAAACTTATACCATTGAGAGTGTTATGAATAATAAAATTGTTGCAATAACTGCCAACACCAGCTGGTATATTTTTAATTTTAGAAAAAATACGATACTCGAACTCATAAATAATCATTATACAGTGGTTGTTTTAGCACCAAGAGATGATTATACAGAGCGCCTGATAGGCTTAGGATGCCATTTCAATGAGGTAAAAATAGACAGAGGAGGCGTAAACCCCCTGAAGGATCTTTCTACACTTTACCAATTTTATAATTTTTATAAAAAAAATAATGTTTCTGTGGTTTTGAATTTTACTCCAAAAAATAATATTTATAGCACAATTGCTGCCTATTTTAACAACCTTAAGGTTGTAAATAATATTGCTGGATTAGGTACTGTTTTCACAAAAAACAATCTTCTAACTAAATTAGTCAAACAACTTTATAAGTATAGTCAGTCTAAAGCCGATTTTATATTTTTCCAAAATAAAGAAGATTGCCATTTATTCACTAATCTAGGTATTGATTCGATTGATTCAGATGTGTTACCTGGGTCAGGTGTTGATCTTTTAAAATTTAAGTATGAAGATATTCCAGATGATGGATTGGTTACTTTTTCTCTTGTTGCTAGATTATTAATTGATAAAGGCATTATCGAATATGCTGAAGCAGCAAAAAAATTGAAATTGATCTATGGTGATAAGGTTTGTTTCCAATTGATTGGTTTTTTAGAAAAAAACAACCCAAGATCAGTCACTAGCGATCAAATCAATGAGTGGGTTAACGCTGGATATATTGATTATCTGGGAAAAACGGATGATATTGCTACTACATTGAAAAATGTTGATTGTGTTGTTCTTCCTTCTTTTTATCGTGAAGGTGTTCCAAAATCTCTTTTAGAAGCAGCAGCTTTGGGTAAGCCGATTGTTACTACAGATAATGTAGGTTGCAGGGATACAGTTGATGATGGCGTAAATGGATATATTTGCATGCCAGGTTCTTCGGATGATTTAGCTCTTAAAATGGAGCTGATAATTAACAAAACTCATCTCGAAAGAGTGGGTATGGGCCGTAAAGGGCGGGACAAAATAGTTAAATTCTATGATGAGAGAATTGTAATTAATAAATATTTGGCTGTTATTGACAGTATTGTAACTTAAGGCGTTAAAGTTCTGTCTAAAAAACTGTTTTTTAATATTGCCATGGTGTTTGTTTTTTCTGCTAGCGTATTAGAAGTTAAGTGTATTCATTTTTTATGTGGTTAAATTATTCTGCTGAATAATGTTGTCGTTATTTATTATGTTATAAATCCTATGTAGTTCAAACAGAATACACATTATCCTTGTGTTCTGTGCTGTTATTCTTGGTGCAATTTAGCATCATTTCGTAAGTAATTTTTTCTCTATCGCATCAATCGCTATCATCTTACTTATTATCTGAGTTAATATTATCTGACGATTATATGGCAGATTTGCACTGCCCATGCTTTCCAAATGACAGGAGTAGGTATGTCCAAGCAACAGATCGGCGTTGTAGGTATGGCTGTGATGGGCCGTAATCTGGCACTCAACATTGAGAGCCGTGGCTACACAGTTTCTATCTTTAACCGCTCGCGTGAAAAAACCGATGAAGTCGTGGCAGAGAACCCGGGCAAGAAACTGGTTCCGCATTACAGCATCGAAGAGTTTGTTGACTCTCTGGAAAAACCTCGTCGTATCCTTCTGATGGTGCAGGCCGGTGAAGCCACCGACAAGACCATCGCCTCGCTGACCCCACACCTCGACAAGGGTGATATCCTTATCGACGGGGGCAACACCTTCTACAAAGACACCATTCGTCGTAATCGCGAACTGTCTGAGCAGGGCTTCAACTTTATCGGCACCGGTGTTTCCGGCGGTGAAGAGGGCGCCCTGAAAGGCCCGTCCATCATGCCTGGCGGTCAGAAAGAAGCTTACGAACTGGTGGCACCAATCTTAACCGAGATCGCGGCTGTCGCCGAAGGCGAAGCCTGTGTGGCCTATATGGGGCCGGACGGTGCGGGTCACTACGTCAAGATGGTGCACAACGGCATCGAATATGGCGATATGCAGCTGATTGCAGAGGCTTATGCCCTGCTGAAAGGCGCGCTGAACCTGAGCAACGATGACCTGGCGAAGACCTTCAGCGAGTGGAACGAAGGCGAGCTGAGCAGCTATCTGATCGACATCACCAAAGATATCTTCACCAAGAAAGATGAAGAGGGTAACTACCTGGTCGATGTGATCCTGGATGAAGCCGCCAACAAAGGCACCGGTAAATGGACCAGCCAGAGCTCGCTGGATCTCGGCGAACCGCTGTCTCTGATCACTGAATCAGTGTTCGCACGCTACCTGTCCTCGCTGAAAACTCAGCGCGTGGCGGCCTCTAAGGTGTTGAGCGGCCCGACCGTGCAGACCGTGAGCGGTGATAAAGCCGAATTTGTTGAGAAAGTGCGTCGTGCACTGTACCTGGGCAAGATTGTTTCTTACGCACAGGGCTTCTCCCAGCTGAAAGCGGCCTCTACCGAAAACAACTGGAACCTGCACTATGGTGAGATTGCTAAGATCTTCCGTGCGGGCTGCATCATCCGCGCCCAGTTCCTGCAGAAAATTACCGATGCCTATGCGGACAACGCTGACATCGCCAACCTGCTGCTGGCACCGTACTTCAAAAACATCGCGGATGAATACCAGCAGGCACTGCGTGACGTGGTGGCTTATGCTGTGCAGAACGGTATCCCGACGCCGACTTTCTCTGCGGCTATCGCTTACTACGACAGCTACCGTTCCGCGGTACTGCCGGCAAACCTGATCCAGGCCCAGCGTGACTACTTCGGTGCGCATACCTACAAGCGTACTGATAAAGACGGCGTGTTCCACACCGAGTGGTTGGACTAAACTGTTCTTCAACCTCCCGCATGGCGGGAGGTTACTTTACCGCATTTTAAGACAATCCCTCTGGCGCTTCGCTCGCTACTCAACTATCTTTACTCGAACTAATATAAAAACTGTGTTTTTAACCTGTTTCTTTTTGAGCCGAGTAATAATGACTCCAAAAAATTCTGTCACATCCCCTTCCAGAGAATCCATGCCAGCCCTTAAAAACGATGACGAACTCGACATGCTTGATGTCATTGCCCAGCTCTGGCGGGGTAAAATTACCATCATTGTTACAGTTGTTCTCTTTGTTATTTTAGCCGGAGTGTATCTGGCATTTGCTAAAGAAACCTGGACTTCAAAGACCATTGTTTCCCAGCCAGCTTCCGGGATGATTGCTAACTACAATGCCTCTCTAAGTGTTCTCTATACGCAAAGCCCGGCAGATAAACCCTCTCTGCCCGACCTGCAGCAGCAGTTTTTTACCCGCTTTACCGCCACGATGAGCGCGCTGGCTCTGGCTCTTCAGAACCAGGAAATTCCACAGGTTTTAAAAGTCGAGCAGGTGAATAAAGGAAGCAACGATCAGTTCAGCATCGCCTTCAGCGCGCACACCGCAAAGGATGCGCAAGCGCAGCTGGCAAAGTATGTTGAGCAGGTGAACGATAAAATCGTCGACAGCTATGCGGCTGACTTAAGGCGTACGGTTGGGGTGAAAACCCGCGAACTGACCAGCTCCCTGGAGGCACAGAAGCAGGTAGCCATTGATAAGCAGCAGCAGCGGCTGAAAGCTATCAGGCAGGCGCTGCTGGTCGCTCAGGCTTCCGATGTGAAAAGTTCCGGGCTCAACCAGGCAGAGTACCTGTCGGATGATACGCTCTATCTGCTGGGTACCAGCGCACTGCAGTCGATGATTCAGAATGAGTCCACCAGACCGCTGGTTTTTGAGCAGTCATATTACGATACCCAGAGTGCATTGCTTGAGGTGACCCACCTTAAAATCGATTTGGCGCATCTGCAGTCGTATCGTTATATCGCTGAACCGGATCTGCCCGTCCGCCGTGACAGTCCAAAAAGGACTCTGGTCATGCTGCTGGCGATTATTCTTGGTGGCATCGCCGGCTCTGCCCTGGTCATCGGGCGGAATGCAATGGCCAGCTACAGCTTGCGGAAAAACAGTTAACTTAAAAGCATCTAACAAAAGGCCGGGATCTCCGGCCTTTTTTATGTATAACGAAAAAGGCCGGTTAAGCGGCCTTTGCTGTTTCTGCTGTCGTTACTTATGACGCTGACGCAGATTCTCAATGACCGCTGACAGGTTCAGATCCTGATCCTGAAGCAGTACCAGCAGATGATAAACCAGATCGGAGGCTTCATTGGTCAGTTCATGGCGGTCGTTGACTGTCGCGGCCAGTGCCACTTCCACGCCTTCTTCACCCACTTTCTGTGCGATGCGCTTGGTGCCGCTGGCATACAGGCTGGCAGTATAGGAACTTTTCGGATCGGCATGCTTGCGCTCTGCCAGCAGCTGTTCCAGCTGGTACAGGAACGTCCAGTCACTGGCGGCCGGGGAGAAGCAGCTGGAGGTTCCCAGGTGGCAGGTAGGCCCGACCGGGTTGACCAGCAGCAGCAACGTATCGTTATCGCAGTCCTGGGTGATGCTGACCACGTTCAGGAAGTGCTCAGAGGTTTCACCTTTGGTCCACAGGCGCTGTTTAGTGCGCGACCAGAAGGTGACTTTGCCGGTTTCCAGCGTTTTGGCCAGCGCTTCCTGATTCATGTAACCATGCATCAGCACTTCGCCAGAGACAGCGTGCTGGACGATAGCAGGCATCATGCCGTCAGTTTTCACCCAGTCGAGCCGGGACAGTTGTTCTTCAGTTAACACGCGCGAATCTCCACACCTTTTTCAATCAGGAACGCCTTCAGCTCCCCGATATTAATAATCTGTTTATGGAACACGGAAGCGGCCAGTGCGCCATCAACATTGGCATCACGGAAGGCTTCATAGAAATGTTCCGGGGTACCGGCACCGCCGGAGGCAATCAGTGGGACGTTGCAGACGGCACGCACCTTCTGCAGCTGGACCAGGTCATAACCGTTGCGCACGCCGTCCTGGTTCATCATGTTCAGCACGATTTCACCTGCACCGCGCTTCTGCACTTCCTGCACCCAGTCGAGGGTTTCCCATGTGGTAACTTTCGTTCGGCTTTCGTCACCGGTGTACTGATTGACGTGATACTTGCCGCTTTCGCTGTCGTACCAGGTATCAATGCCGACCACGATGCACTGCACGCCGAAGCGGTCAGCCAGGCGAGTGATCAGTTCAGGATCGGCCAGTGCCGGGGAGTTAATCGAAATTTTATCTGCGCCGAAAGAGAGCAGCAGGGCGGCATCTTCCACCGACTTAATCCCGCCCGCCACGCAGAAGGGAATATCAATCACCTCTGCCACGCGCGAGATCCAGCTCTTATCGACGACGCGTCCGTCGCTGGAGGCCGTAATATCATAAAAGACCAGTTCGTCCGCGCCTTCCTGCGCATAGCGCTGTGCCAGCGGCACGATATCACCGATGATCTCGTGGTTGCGGAACTGCACGCCTTTCACCACCTGGCCATCACGTACGTCCAGGCAGGGGATTATCCGTTTTGCCAGCATGAAATTGCCTCCGATACGGTAAATTTATCTTCCAGCAGGGCGCGACCGACGATCACACCCTGTGCGCCACAGCCGCGCAGGGCGGCAATGTCCTCCAGTGAGCCGATGCCACCAGAAGACTGGAAAGCAATGGTCGGGTAGCGCGTGGAAACTTCGCGATACAGCTCAACGTTAGACCCGCTCAGCGTGCCGTCACGAGAAATATCGGTACAGAGCACGTGTTTCAGCCCGAAGGGTAAGAACTGGTCAATGACATCTTCCAGTGTAATACCACTGGCTTCCTGCCAGCCGCTGATGGCCACGTCTTTACGGCCGCCGTTAATGCGTACGTCAAGGGCCAGCACAATGGCTTCTGCGCCATACTGCCGGAACCAGGCCTGCACGTCCTCCGGCTGTTTCACCGCTGTGGAGCCGACCACTACGCGCGTAGCGCCGGCATTCAGCAGGGCCTCTACATCCTCTTTCGTGCGGATGCCGCCTCCTACCTGCACCGGTACGCTGACGCCCGCCAGCAGTTTGGTCAGCAGCGGGATCTGACGCGCTGCCGGATTTTTCGCCCCGGTCAGGTCCACCAGGTGCAGCAGCTGCGCACCCTGTGCTTCATAATCCTGTAAGCGCGGCAGCGGGTCGCTGCCGTAGTCACGCTGCTGGCCGTAATCGCCCTGATGCAGACGTACCACGTTGCCATCAATTAAATCTAATGCCGGGATAATCATGCCGGTTACATCTCCAGGAAGTTTTTCAGCAGCTGCGCGCCGGCGGCACCGGAACGTTCCGGGTGGAACTGCACGCCAAAGAAGTTATCTTTCTGCACCGCGGCGGTAAAGGCTTCGCCGTAATGGCACTGGGCAATGGTGTACGCATTCACCGGCATGGCGTAGCCGTGGACAAAGTAGAAATACGCACCGTCATCAATGCCGCGAAACAGGTGATTACCCGCCTGGGCGGTGATCTGGTTCCAGCCCATATGCGGCAGTGGCAGGCCATGGTCGGTCATCCGCTGCACCGGATGCTCAATAATATTCAGCGTGTTAATACCGCCGCTCTCATCGCTGCCGCTTCCCAGTAGCTGCATGCCCAGGCAGATGCCCAGCACCGGTTGGGTACAGGCTTTGATCAGGTCAATCAGGTCGCGTTCGCGCAACTGATCCATTGCGGCCTGGGCCGTGCCCACGCCGGGCAGGAACAGCTTATCCGCGTTGAGTACCACATCGGCTTCTTTGCTGACGACGGGCTCATAGCCCAGTCTCTGCACCGCCCATTTAACGGAGGAGAGGTTGGCACAGCCGGTATCCAGGATCACCACATCCATCACAGCACTCCTTTTGAGCTGGGCAAGGTATTACCCTCTACACGGATCGCCTGACGCAGTGTGCGGCCAAAGGCTTTAAACAGGCTTTCGACACGGTGATGATCGTTTTTGCCTTTAGTCCGCAGGTGCAGGGTACTGGCCATGGTGTAAGAGAGTGAGCGGAAGAAGTGTTCGACCATCTCGGTACTCAGGTCACCGACACGCTGATAGCTGAACTCGGCTTTATATTCGAGGTGCGGGCGGCCGGAGATATCCAGTGCACAGCGTGCCAGACATTCGTCCATCGGCAGGACAAAGCCGAAGCGGCCAATGCCGCGTTTGTCGCCCAGCGCCTTCAGCAGCGCCTCACCCAGCGCAAGGCCGGTGTCCTCGACCGTGTGGTGATCGTCGATATACAGATCGCCTTTCACATCGATGTTCATGCGGAAACCGCCGTGAGTGCAGATCTGGTCAAGCATGTGATCAAAGAAGCCCACGCCGGTATTAATTTTGCTGTCACCTTCACGATCCAGCCACACTTCGACTTTAATCTGTGTCTCTTTGGTGTTGCGCTGTACCAGTGCATAGCGGTCGCGCTTTGTCAGCTGCTGTTCAATAGCGTTCCAGTTAAGATCTTTGCCGTACAGCAGGCCGGTAATGCCCATGTTCTGCGCCAGCTGCACGTCGGTGGCACGGTCGCCAATCACATAGCTGTTGGCGGTATCGATCGCGCCTTCTGCCAGCCAGGCGTCGACCATTTTGGTTTTTGGCTTGCGGCAGTCGCAGTTATCTTCCGGCAGGTGAGGGCAGATCAGCACATCGCTAAAATTGACCCCCTGCGAGCGGAGGATCTGCATCATCAGATTGTGCGGACCGTCGAAGTCACTTTGCGGGAAACTGCGGGTGCCCAGACCATCCTGATTAGTGATCATCACCAGCTGGTAGCCTGCTTTCTGCAGGGACAGCAGGGCCGGGATCACGTCCGGCTCAAAGGCCAGTTTGTCCATACGGTCGACCTGATAATCTTCCGGTGGCTCAGAAATAAGGGTGCCATCGCGATCGATAAAAAGGACTTTCTGACTCATGCTTGCTCCTGAGAAACGGGGGGGCCGGGTAATAATTTTAGTGCAGCAACGGCGCGTTCGCACTCTGTGGGTGTACCGATTGAGATGCGCAGGCATCCGGCCAGACCTGGCTGCTTATTCTGGTCGCGCAGGATAATACCCTGGTTCCAGAGCGTCTTAAACACGCCAGCTGAGTCAGCGAAACGCGCCAGGATATAGTTGGTGTCGCTCTCAAACACCTGTTCAACACAAGGTAAGGTGCGCAGGTCGGCAATCATCCGCTCACGGGTGGCAATCAGCTCGCTGACATGCTGGCGCATCAGGGTAATCCCCTCGTCACTCAGCGCCTGACCCGCAATATCTGCGACCGGTGTAGAGAGCGGATAAGGAGCAATCACCTTCATCAGCAGCGCAATCACGTCCGCATTCGCCAGGGTGAAGCCACAGCGCAGGCCCGCCAGGGCAAAGGCCTTGGACAGCGTACGCAGGATCACCAGGTGTGGGTAATCCTTCAGCCAGCCGGCGAGAGACGCCTGCGGACAGAACTCAATGTAGGCCTCGTCGGCCACGACCAGGGCCTGACCTCGCGTCATTTCCAGCAACTGACGGAGATCGTCCGGGTTAATCAGGTTACCGGTCGGATTGTTCGGGCTGCAGACATACACCAGCTTTACGCCATCCAGCTGCCCGGCAATGGCCGGCAGGTTGAGCTGCCAGCCTTCACCGGCTTCCACCGTGCGGTATTCAATGCCTATGGTTTCGGCGCTGACGCTGTACATACCGTAAGTCGGCGGGCAGAACAGCACGGCATCGCGGCCGGGCTCACAGAAGGCGCGCATCAACAGTTCGATGCCTTCATCGGCCCCACGGCTGACCAGCACCTGCTGTGGCGTCAGGCCGGCGTAGGCGGCATACCGTTCGATCACCCGCTTTGGCTGACATTCCGGATAACGGTTAAGCGTCTGCTGACTGAGCTCAAACGGCACCGCCAGCGGATATTCGTTGGCATTCAGCCAGACGTCACCGTTACCGCCCAGGCGGCGTGCCGACTGATAGGGCGTCAGTGCGCGCACGTTAGCACGCGCCAGGTCTTCTATGCTGTTGCTCATGATGGCTCCCTGTTCAGTGCGGCCACCCGCAGGGTGACGGCGTTTTTGTGGGCGGTCAGCTGTTCGGCCGCCGCCAGGATCTCAATGGTCGCAGCCAGACCCATAAAGCCCTCGCGGGTCAGCTCCTGTACGGTCATCCGCTTCTGGAAATCCGCCAGCCCCAGGCTGGAGCAGGTCGCGGTATAACCGTAGGTCGGCAGCACGTGGTTGGTGCCTGATGCGTAATCCCCGGCAGATTCCGGTGACCAGTCACCGAGAAACACGGAGCCGGCGCTGGTGATGCTGTCCACCAGGTCGCGCGCCTGGCGCGTCTGGATAATCAGGTGCTCCGGCCCGTAGCGGTTGCTGATCTCGACGCACTGCGGCAGATCACGCGTCACGATCAGGCGGCTGCTCTGCAGCGCTTTCGCCGCCGTCGCGGCACGTGGCAGTTCAGCCAGCTGACGCTCAACGGCGTCTGCCACTCTTTCGGCCATCTTCTGTGACGGCGTCAGCAGGATCACCTGTGAGTCAGGGCCATGTTCTGCCTGCGATAGCAGGTCGGAGGCAACAAAGTCCGGCGTGGCACCGTCATCGGCAATCACCAGAACTTCAGAAGGCCCGGCTGGCATATCGATGGCGGCGCCATCCATACGCTGGCTCACCTGGCGTTTTGCTTCTGTGACCCAGGCATTGCCCGGGCCGAAGATTTTATCCACTTTCGGCACGGATTCGGTACCGAAGGCGAGAGCGGCAATAGCCTGGGCACCGCCCACCTGGAAGACTTCCGTCACGCCGCACAGCTGCGCCGCGTACAGAATTTCATCGGCTACCGGCGGCGGGGAGCAGAGCACCACGCGGCCGCAGCCGGCGATACGCGCCGGGGTAGCCAGCATTAATACCGTGGAGAACAGTGGCGCTGATCCCCCCGGAATATAAAGGCCAACGGAGGCAACCGGGCGGGTCACCTGCTGACAGCGCACCCCGGGCTGCGTTTCGACATCCACCGCGGGCAGCTGCTGCGCAAGATGGAAGGTCGTGATGTTGGCGACCGCAACGGCCATCGCCTGTTTGATCTCGTCACCCAGTCGTGCACAGGCATCGGCGATCTGCTGTTCGCTGACGCGCAGCACATCGACCCGGGTTTTGTCGAAGGTCGCACTGTATTCACGCAGTGCGTCATCACCTTCCGTTGATACTCTGTCCAGGATGCCACGGACGGTAGCACTGATGCTGTCAGAGGCTTCCAGCGCCGGACGGCGCAGCAGCGCCTGCTGCTGTTCCGTACTGCAATCCTGCCAGGAAATCGGGGTCATCAGGGTCGCCATCGGGTTACTCCATCATCTTCTCAATCGGCAGTACCAGAATGGAACTGGCACCGAGCGCTTTCAGTTTTTCCATGGTTTCCCAGAACAGCGTTTCGCTGCTCACCATGTGCATGGCCACGCGACTCTTGTCACCGGCCAGCGGCAATACGGTCGGGCGCTCGGCACCGGGCAGCAGGGCGATGATATCGTCCAGACGCTCGCTGGGAGCGTGCAGCATGATGTATTTGGACTCACGCGCCTGGATCACGCCCTGGATGCGGGTCATCAGCTTATCAATCAGCTCCTGCTTGGCCGCCGGCATTTCACCGTCGCGCTGAATAAGGCAGGCTTTTGAACGGTAGATCACTTCCACTTCACGCAGGCCGTTGGCTTCCAGTGTGGCACCGGTGGACACCAGGTCACAGATCGCATCGGCCAGACCGGCACGCGGCGCGACTTCCACCGAACCGTTCAGCAGGCAGGATTTGAAGTTGACGCCCTGCTTATCCAGGTACTTTTTCAGCAGGTGAGGGTATGAGGTGGCGATGCGGGTATTTTGTAAGCACTGTGGGCCGGTATACTCATCGTCTACGTTCATTGCCAGCGACAGGCGGCAGCCGCCAAAATCAAGGCGGCGCAGCGTAAAGTAACGCGGATCGTCACCCTGGGCGCGGCGGGTCAGCAGCTCTTCTTCCAGCACGTTTTCCCCGATAATGCCCAGGTCAACCACACCGTCCATCACCAGACCCGGAATATCGTCATCACGCACCCGCAGAATATCGATGGGCATGTTTTCTGCGAAGGCAATCAGGCGCTGCTGCTGCAGGTTAATTTTGATACCGCAGCGGGCGAGCAATTCGCGTGATTCATCGCTTAAACGGCCAGATTTCTGCATAGCTATGCGTAAACGGGTGTTATCTAACATGGGTTATTATCCTTTTCCTGTCTGATGTTGTATCCGCGTTCTGCTTATCTCAGGGCATAAAAAAAGCCCCCGGAAGGCGATCTTCCGGGGGCTGAGTTTGCGTTCTGCACCACTGGAAGATCCTGATCGTCTTCCAGCACACATCGCCTGAAAGACTAGTCAGGGTGATGGTGATGATGGTGATTGAACTGAACGCGTTTCATAAAATTCTCTTGGATGAATGGATATTCATTTCGTGACAATTAACCTAACGAGATTAGGCGCGTGGCGCAACCCTTTTTTATGAATGTTGAAAAATTCTCTTATCATCTGTGGGTTGTCACCCGGGAAGGGCTGGCGTAGCCTGAGGGAATTACCGTCTGTATAAACAGGAGCTGAGGGATGAAACGAGTCGCAATAGTGGGGCTGGGATGGCTGGGAATGCCGCTGGCCATGTCGCTGACGGCCGCAGGCTGGCAGGTGACGGGGACGAAAACCACCCTTGACGGGGTGAATGCCGCCCGTAACAGCGGTATTGACAGCTACCAGCTGGAGTTGACGCCGGAGCTACACTGCGAGGCCGATGACCTTGACGCGCTTCTTGACGTGGATGCGCTGGTGATCACCCTGCCTGCCAGCCGGACCGCCGCCGGGGGTGAAAATTATCTGCTGGCGGTGCAGCAGCTGGTGGACAGCGCGCTGGCCTATAGCGTGCCACGCATTATTTTCACCAGTTCGACCTCGGTCTACGGCGATGGCCAGGGGCTGACGAAAGAGAGTCATGCGCTGGAGCCGGTCAGCGTGGCTGGGCAGACGCTGAGGACGCTGGAAAGCTGGCTGCATCAGCTGCCGAATACCTCTGTTGATATCCTCCGGCTGTCGGGACTGGTGGGGCCAGGGCGTCATCCCGGTCGTTTCCTGGCAGGGAAGACCGATCTGAACAATGGTTCGCAGGGGGTTAACCTCGTGCATCTGGACGATGTGATAGAGGCGATAACCCTGCTGCTGCAAACGCCCAAAGGCGGTCATATTTATAACCTCAGTGCACCCGCCCATCCGGCGCGTAAAGCATTTTATCCGCAGGTTGCCCGTCAGCTGGGCCTCGAGCCGCCTACCTTTGTTGACGACAGCGACAGCAACACCGGCAAGCTGATTGATGGCAGTAAAATCTGTCGCGAGCTGGGGTTTGAATATCAGTATCCTGACCCGAACCGAATGCCGCTGTCGTAATGAATGACGGCTGACCCAAACAGCAGGTCAGCCGGTACAACGGGGGAGGCCAGCCGCGCCATTGTCCGACCTTTTTTACGATCCCCCTTACACCCCCAACCTGTCTCTTAACGCATACCACGCCGCGCCGATAGCCGTTAACGGCACCCGCAGGCGGCGTCCCCCCGGGAAAGGCAGATGGGGAAGTTTTGCAAAGGCATCAAAGCGTTCCGCATCACCTCGCAGTGCTTCAGCAATCAGTTTGCCTGACAGGTGAGTGCTGGTGACTCCATGCCCGCTGTCCCCCTGCATATAATAGACGCCATTTTCCAGCCGCCCGAACTGCGGCATGCGCGACAGGGTCAGCAGAAAGTTGCCGCTCCAGGCATAGTCAAACTTTATTCCGGCCAGCTGCGGGAAGGTTTTCAGCAGCTTGGGGCGGATCAGGGCATCGATATCCCCCGGGTCGCGCGCGCCGTAGATCACGCCACCGCCGTAAAGCAGTCGGTTATCGGCGGTCAGGCGAAAATAATCCAGCAGATAGTTGCAGTCTTCTACGCAGCGGTGATTGGGCAGCAGTGCCAGGGCCTGGTCAGCTGACAGCGGCTCGGTGGCGACAATCTGCGAGCCACAGGGCAGGCTTTTTTTCGCCAGGCGCGGCTCAAGATGCGGGGCAAGATAGGCATTGCCGGCAAAGATCACAAAGCGTGCGCTGACGCTTCCGCGTTCAGTACGGAGGCGGTGGGGAGAACCATAGTGCACTGCCGTGACTGCGGAGTGTTCATAAATACGCCCGCCGTGACGCCGCACCGCCTCCGCTTCACCCAGCGCCAGATTCAGCGGATGAATATGCCCGCCGCGCTTGTCCAGTAGCCCGCCGACGTAGCGTTCTGATCCCACTTCCCGGCGAATACCGCTCTGGTCAAGCAGCTCAATGTCATGATTACCATAGCGCTGCCACAGCTGATGCTGGGTCGTGAGATGCTGCATCTGACGGTTATTCAGCGCGGCAAATATCCCCCCGGGGCGATAGTCACAGTCAATGGCATAGCGATCGATACGATCGCGGATAATCGCCGCCCCCTCGAACATCATGCTACCCAGCAGGCGCGCTGTTTCTTTACCGTAGCGCTGCTCAATCACATCAACATCGCGGCTGTAAGAATTGACTACCTGACCGCCGTTGCGTCCGCTGGCACCGAAGCCTACGCGCGCGGCCTCCAGCAGGACCACATCGTAACCCGCTTCGGTCAGGAACAACGCGGATGACAGCCCGGTAAATCCGCCGCCAATGATGCAGACATCACACTGAATATCCTCTTCCAGCTGCGGCCAGGGAGCGTGTGCGTTGGCGGTGGCGGCATAGTAGCTGTGAATATGTTCCATGCGCTCTCCTTGATTCCGTAAATAAGTCAGAGTGTGGCCGGAGTATGTGCGCTGATAATGCGGCACGGCCGGGTGGACGAATTGGTAAAACTGTGGGGTTGACCGGTGTCGATGACATAGCTCTGACCGGTATGCAGCCTGTAGTTCTGGCCGCTGAGGGTCAGCACGATCTCGCCTTCCAGCACGGTACCGGTCTCTTCACCCTGATGGCGGATCCGCTCACCGGTGGTCGCCCCCGGCTCATACGTTTCCAGCAGCATCGCCAGCGTGCGCTGTGGATCCCCGTTATGGATCAGGCGCAGTGAGACGCCCTGACTGCCAATCTCAACCAGCTCGTGGGCATCAATGACCACTTTTGGCGCTGCATCGATGACCTTTTCGGCAAAAAACGCCGACAGCGACAGGCCATAGACCTTCAGGAGTTTTTGCAGGGTACTGACGGCCGGACTGACTTTGTCCTGTTCGATGGTGCTGATGGCGCTGTGCGTCAGCCCGGACAGCTCGGCCACGCGCCGCTGCGACAGCCCCATCTGCTGGCGAATTTCTGCCAGTCGCCGTCCGGGGGCGAGAGAGGTTTCGCTCATTGTCGTGCATCCGCTCTGGCCTGCTGACAGGCCGCAATAAAGCCCGCAAACAGCGGGCGGGAGAGGGGCGATGAGTCGCTATGCCATTCCGGATGCCACTGGACGGCGAGGGCAAACGGGTGCTGACGATGGCTGACCGCTTCAATCAGGCCGTCTGCGGCGCGGGCCTCAACGCGCAGGCAGTCACCCAACGTGCGGATACCCTGCTGATGTAATGAGTTGACCCGGAATGTCTCTCCGTCACCGGCCAGCGAAGCCAGCAGGCCACCGGGCGCAAGCCAGACTTCATGGGCCGGGGCATACTGCTGGTCAAGAGGGAGCGCTTCATCCTCGCGGTGTTCCTGCAGGCCCGGCACCTCGTGCAGCTGACGGTGCAGCGTGCCGCCGGTGGCCACCACCAGTTCCTGCAACCCCCGGCAGATCGCCAGCAGCGGCATGCGATGTTCAAGCGCGAAGCGGATCAGGGCAAAGGCGAGGCGGTCGCGCCCGGGGTCAGCCAGCGACTCCACACCACTTTCACCGTAGTGCCGGGGTTCAATGTTGCTTGGACTGCCGGTCAGCAGGATGCCATCCAGAACGGTCATCGCGTTTTCTAATAGATCAGGAGACGACATCAGCCCGTGGGGAAGGGCCAGCGGAACGCCGCCGTGCATCAGGATCGCGTCGAGATATTTGTTATGCACCATCTGCGTGGGATGGCCGCCTTTGTCAATCTGGCACATCACCACGCCAATCAATGGCTTGTCAAAAATAATGCCCATTACTCCCCCTGTCTGGCTGGTCAATATATCAACCACGCAGGCCCCGAAAGGCCGGAAACTGTGCAATATATTTTCAATCTAGCAATCACCTGCTTAATATTCAAACGCAATAAGGCCAGAAATAAAGCGCCCTGTAACATTTGCACACTTTTTCTGTTAGCGCTATGTTAATAGAGTGGCTGTTATTTTGAGCAGTTTTCAACAACCTGAAAGGGTGACGTGATGACCAATATTGTCGAAGTAGAAGACTTCACGCGGCACAGTGAAGAGAAACGAACCAGCGCGTTCCGGAATGAGGTGAAGGCCTATCTGGAACGCTATCCTGACACGCAGTATGCCGATATTCTCCTCAACGATTTAAACGGCGTTTTTCGTGGAAAACGCATCCCCATCGCCAGCCTGAGCAAGCTTGATAAGGGCTGCTACTTCCCCGCCTCGGTTTACGCCATGGACATTCTGGGCAATACCGTAGAAGAAGCCGGACTCGGTCAGGCAATGGGGGAGCCCGACAATATTTGTATGCCGGTTGAAGGCTCGCTCACCCCCTCTGCCGCCGACCCGCAGCATCTTGCACAGGTCCTGCTGACCATGTGCAATCAAGATGGCACTCCCTTTGACGTTGAACCCCGAAATGTCCTCAATCACCTCTGGCAGCGCCTGCGCAACCGGGGACTGTTTCCGGTGGTAGCGGTAGAGCTGGAGTTCTATCTGGTCGATAAGCAGCGCGATGCGGAAGGGGATATTCAGCCGCCGTGTGCGCCGGGCAGCGACGAACGTAATATGCAGAACCAGGTTTACTCGGTCGATAATCTTGATCATTTCTCTGCGGTGCTCAGTGATATTGACGCGCTGGCGCATTTACAGGGGATCCCGGCCGAGGGGGCGCTGGCGGAGGCCTCGCCCGGGCAGTTTGAAATCAACCTGCACCACACGCGCAATGTGCTTAATGCCTGCGACCATGCCGTACAGCTGAAAAGGCTGGTGCGTCAGGTGGCCGAGCAGCACGGCATGAACGCCACCTTTATGGCGAAACCTTATGAAGCCTATGCGGGTAGCGGAATGCATGTGCATATCAGCATGCTGGACGCGGCAGATCATAATGCCTTTGCCGGGGATGACGGCAGTGATTCACCGCTTCTCAGGCGCGCGCTGGCCGGGATGATCGATTTGATGCCCGCCTCCATGGCGCTGCTGGCCCCCAATGTAAATGCTTATCGCCGTTTTCTGCCGGATGCGTTTGTACCGCTGCAGGCCTCATGGGGCCACAATAACCGCACCGTGGCGCTACGCATCCCCTGCGGGGATCGTGACAACCACCGCGTCGAGTACCGGGTGGCCGGAGCGGATGCCAATCCTTATCTGGTGATGGCGGCGATACTGGCCGGCATTCTGCACGGTCTGGATAATCAGCTGCCGTTGCCCCCTGCGGTAAAAGGCAACGGGCATGAAGCGGAGGGGAACCCGCTGCCCATTCGTCAGAGCGATGCGCTGGTAGCCTTTGAGCAAAGCCATGCGATGCAGGCGCTGCTGGGCACGCGTTTTGGTTTTGTCTGGCATCAATGCAAACACCATGAACTGATGCAGTTTGAACGGCTGATTACGGCGACAGAAATTGACTGGATGCTGAAAAATGCCTGAGGTTTCCCCCCTGCGGGCGTGCCTGTCACGCCTGGCTTACTGTTGAGATAACAATTAATTGTAAGTGAAGCTCTCGGGGGGTTGTCTTCGTGCCTTAATCTGGTGCAAAATACGCGCCCTGCAAAACGATACCTGTAAACCGACGCTGATTTACCCGGCGGCGGTATTTTTTTATTCGTCGCTTAAGCAGGAACTTTTTTCGCCTTTAAAGAGGCCGGTCCAGAACCGGATAGATATTCGCTTTTAAATACACTTTGACGTGTCTTATTGAG
Source organism: Erwinia persicina (assembly GCF_019844095.1). Classification (NCBI taxonomy): domain Bacteria; kingdom Pseudomonadati; phylum Pseudomonadota; class Gammaproteobacteria; order Enterobacterales; family Erwiniaceae; genus Erwinia; species Erwinia persicina. The sequence continues at coordinate 1,711,011 of NZ_CP082141.1, forward strand.
GAAACAACCATGGGGCTTCACCTTCTTACTCCAGCGTTTGCTGGGATCCGCCAGCGCGATGACTACGGCGCCACAGCAGGTAATACCTTCACGCCTGCCTGTTATTCCCAGAATCCTCTTTTGAAAAGCTATCGCACCCTGCGTAGCTCCCCTGTGGTTCAACCCAGAACGGTTGATGCTATGGGGAGATTGAATCATGTCGCTTGATCACCTGAATCCCGCCGCCCAGCCGCGTGCAAAACTGAAAAAAACGCTGACGTTACTGCCTGTTGTCATGATGGGTCTGGCTTATATGCAGCCAATGACCTTGTTTGATACGTTTGGCATCGTTTCTGGCCTGACGGATGGCCACGTCGCGACCGCATACGCATTCGCGCTGATTGCTATTCTTTTTACCGCACTGAGCTACGGCCAGTTGGTACGTCGTTTCCCTTCTGCGGGTTCGGCTTATACCTATGCGCAGAAAGCGATCAGCCCGCACGTCGGCTTTATGGTCGGCTGGTCTTCGCTGCTTGATTATCTGTTTATGCCGATGATCAATATTTTACTGGCGAAAATTTACTGGGAAGCGCTGGTTCCCGGGGTTCCCTCGTGGATCTTTGTGGTGCTGCTGGTGGGCTTTATGACCCTCTCGAACCTCAAAGGCATTAAAACCGTTGCCAACTTCAACAGCGTGATTGTGGTGCTGCAGGTGGTGGTGATGGTCGCGATCATGGCGATGGTGGTCTGGGGTGTGGCGCACGGTGAAGGCGCAGGCACGCTGGTCAGCAGCAGGCCATTCTGGTCGGAAAACGCCAACGTGGTGCCGATGATCACCGGGGCGACCATACTCTGCTTCTCGTTCCTCGGTTTTGATGGCATCAGCTCGCTGTCCGAAGAGACGAAAGACGCAGAGCGCGTGATCCCAAAAGCGATCTTCCTGACCGCGCTGATCGGGGGCGTCATCTTTATCGTGGTGTCCTACTTCCTGCAGCTGTACTTCCCGGATATCTCGCGCTTTAAGGATCCGGACGCGTCACAGCCGGAAATCATGCTCTACGTGGCGGGCAAGGCCTTCCAGTTCGGCATTCTGATCTTCTCCTGTGTCACGGTGCTGGCTTCCGGTATGGCTGCGCATGCGGGCGTTTCGCGTCTGATGTATGTGATGGGGCGTGACGGGGTCTTCCCGGTCAGCTTCTTCGGCTACGTTCATCCGAAATGGCGTACGCCAGCGCTGAACGTGCTGTTGGTCGGCGTGATCGCGCTGTCCTCCATCACCTTCGATCTGGTGACCGCAACGGCGCTGATTAACTTTGGTGCGCTGGTGGCCTTCACCTTCGTTAACCTGTCGGTGATTTCACAGTTCTGGATCCGTGAGAAGCGCAACAAGACCTTTAAAGACAACATCAAGTTCCTGGTGCTGCCGCTGATGGGGGCGCTGACCGTCGGGGCACTGTGGGTTAACCTGGAAGAGAGCTCAATGATTCTTGGCCTGGTGTGGGGGGCGATTGGCCTGCTGTATCTGGCAGTTGTTACCCGCAGCTTCCGTAACCCGGTGCCGCAGTGCAGTGAAGATCTGATGTAATCCTGCGGGGTCATCAATCTGTTTTAAGGGCGGGCCGCCTGTTGCGGTCCGCCTTTTTCATATCAGGACACCAGTTCCCTTGCATACTCAAACAGCGCCTTCAGCTGGCCGAGCTTCACCTGATCCCCTTCGTACTGATTAAATAGCATTTCCAGCTCCTGGACGTAGCGCTGTACCCGTTCCGGGTTCAGCATCTCGCGGCGATGCTGTAACCAGCGTTTCTGTTCCGCGTCGTCCAGCGTGCCGGGGAAGTTGCGTGCGCGGAAGCGGAACAGCAGCTTCTCAATACGCCCGTCATTAAAGGCTAAATCCAGTGCCGGCAGGTTTTCCGGGGCGGTCTGCCGAATGATATTCATCGCATTCCGGTCGGCGTCGCTGAAGAAACCGTTATAGAGCTGGGCATCTACGTCGTCCGACGGCGTAAAGGGTTCCGCTTCGGCAAACAGGGCCACCACTTTTTCGCGAATTTCCGGATGCTGGCGCACCAGGGCAAGGTTGTCCAGGCAGCGCTGGCGGTCAATGCCGATGCGTTCGGCATCTTCCGGACGCAGCGTATTCGCCGGGGCCACCACCGGGCACTTATTGATATGCACCAGCTTTAACGGCACCGCAGAGGCACCATCCAGCTCGCTGCGCGGGGTATACAGCCGTTCGCGCAGCGCGTCGGCATCCAGCTCAAGCAGGGGGGCCATATCGCCGCCGAGATCGCAGGTAATCAGGGCATTGCGGTTATCCGGGTGCCAGGCCAGTGGCGCTATCCAGCTGGTGTTGCCGCGTGCGGCACCAAACATGCCCGAAATGTGCACCAGTGGCTTCATCTGGGGAATATCCACCAGTGCGCTGATCTTCTGTTTGTTGCGGTGGCTGAACAGGAAGTCATACAGGCGTGGCTGCTTCTCTTTAACCAGCTTCGCCATGGCAATAGTGGCGTAGACGTCCGACATGGCATCATGGGCGTTTTCGTGGGCGACGCCATTGGCTTTGGTCAGATGTTCCAGGCGGAAGCTGGGTAAACCGTCGTCATTTTCCGGCCATTCAATGCCGTCCGGGCGCAGAGCATAGCAGGCCCGCATCACGTCCAGCAGATCCCAGCGGCTGTTGCCGTACTGCCAGCTCCAGGCATAGGGATCGTAAAAATTGCGGTAGAGCAGATTACGGGTGACTTCATCGTCAAAACGCACGTTGTTATAGCCGACCACGCAGGTATTGGGCTCGCTGAACAACTGATGAATACGGCGGGTAAACTCCACTTCACTGACGCCGCGTTCGCGGGCAATCTGCGGAGTAATGCCGGTGATCATCACGGCTTCGGGCTGCGGCAGGTAATCATCCGCAGGCTGACAGTAGAACACCTCCGGCTCACCGATAATATTAAAATCCATATCGGTACGGATACCGGCGAACTGCGCAGGGCGGTCCAGCGACGGGCTTTTACCGAAGGTTTCGTAATCATGGAAAAGGAAGGTCGGTTGGTTCGCTGTGTCTTTCACTGTTTCGCTGTCCACTTCTGTTTGTTAACTGTTGAAAACGCAGTGCCTGATTCCCTGTGTGAACCTTCCCGCATTGACATAGGCTGTCAGTGTAAACCATATCTGAAGATGCACGAAATGGGTCAGCGGCTGACCGCTCTGGTTCCCTGGCATTGCCTCGCGGCAGGACGGAAACATCCCGCAGGCAGGAGAGGGAGAGCCAGAAAAAAAATTTCCGCTAATCCCCTGATTTATTCATATTTTCTTGCAATTTAGTCACGCAAAGACATGGCGGATGCCGTACAACAGGCGCAGTTTTTTATTCTGGATATGTTGAGGATTGATCGTTGAAAAAGCATCAGCTTGTAAGTTTCTGTCTGGCCATGGCGCTGAGTCGTGTCGCCGTTGCTGAAGTCCAGCCCGCCCTGGCATTCCCGCTCACGTCCCCGGCGATTGATGCCGCCTCCTGGGTGCTGATGGATGCGACCACAGGCCAGATCCTGACCTCAGGCAACCCGGATGAACGCCGCAACCCGGCCAGCCTGACGAAGCTGATGACCGGCTATGTTGTGGATCGCGCCATTGATAAAAAGCGCATCACCCGTGACGATATTGTTACCGTTGGTAAGGACGCCTGGGCCGGGGGCAATCCGGTGTTTAAAGGCTCTTCGCTGATGTTCCTTAAGCCGGGTGATAAAGTGTCCGTTCGCGACCTCAGCCGGGGGGTAATTATTGATTCCGGCAATGATGCCTGTGTTGCACTGGCCGATTATGTTGCCGGCAGCCAGGCGAGTTTTGTCACGCTGATGAACCAGTACGTTGAAAAGCTGGGTTTGAGTAATACCCACTTTGAAACCGTACACGGGCTGGATGCGCCCGGACAGTTTACGACGGCTCGTGACCTCGCCATTCTCTCCCGGGCCATTATCAGCGGGGAACCGGATTTTTATCAGATGTACAGTGAAAAGTCGCTCACCTGGAACGGTATCACCCAGCAGAACCGCAACGGGCTGCTGTGGGACAAAACGCTGCACGTCGACGGCCTGAAAACCGGGCATACCGAAAGTGCCGGCTTTAATATCATCGCCTCCAGCGTCGACGGCCAGCGCCGCCTGATTGCGGTGATCATGGGCGGGAAAAGCTCAAAAGGGCGGGAAGAGCAGGCGCGTAAGCTGCTGACCTGGGGCCAGAATAACTTTGATACGGTACAGCTGTTCCACGCCGGCAAAGAGATTGGTCATGAAACCGTGTGGTACGGCAACCCGCACCGTATTTCTCTGGGCAGTGAAAATGACGTTTTCCTGGCGCTGCCACGTGAAGAGGTGCAAAAGGTGAAAGCGAAATATGTCATTGACCGTAAGGATCTGGAAGCGCCAATCAAACTGCATGAGCAGGTGGGCACCATCCAGCTGGTAGAAGGTGACAAAACGCTGGCCAGCTATCCGCTGGTGGCGCTGCAGCCGGTTGAGGAGGCGGGGATCGTGACCCGCATCAGCGACTGGATCAAGCTGAAGCTATGATCCTCGTTGTGATAAAAGTGTGAATGTCATCCGTCAGAAGAAAATGGTTGATTAATGCTATGTTTCCGCAGGGTAAGTTAAGTGTTTTCTGCTGCTTACCCTGATTAAATGAGAGGAAAAACAGCCGTAAAACGACGATTCTCCGTCTGCTCCCGTCCCCCGCTTCAGGTATGATGTCCCGCTCATTCTTCTTCTTTCGGAGCCACCTTTGCGACCGGACAAGCCGCTGACGGCCTTTGAATTCAGCCTGTATCGTAATTATCGCATCGTGCACGGCGTGCGTATCGCGCTGGCTTTCATTCTGACGTTCCTGCTGGTCAGGGTGATGGCGATCCCGGAAGGCAGCTGGCCGCTGATCACCCTGGTGGTGGTGATGGGGCCGATCTCCTCGTGGGGCAATGTTTTCCCCCGCGCGGTGCAGCGTATTGGCGGCACGATCTTTGGTTCTATCTCCGGACTGATTGCGCTCAAACTGGAGCTGATCTCCCTGCCGGTGATGCTGTTATGGTGTGCAGCGGTGATGTTTATCAGTGGTTTTCTGACGCTGGGTAAGCACCCGTATATGGCGCTGCTGATTGGTATCACGCTGGCGGTGATCTGCGGCGGGGTGCCGGGCGATATGACCACCGCACTGTGGCGCGGGGGCGATGTGATCCTCGGGTCGCTGCTGGCGCTGCTGTTTACCAGTATCTATTCACAAAAGGCCTATACCCACTGGCGCATTCAGCTCTCCGACCTGCTGCTGGAAACCGCCCGCGTCTATCATGCCGGATTTTCGCCTAACCTGGTGGAGAAACCGCGCCTGACGCGTCCGCTGCAGCGCCTGCTGAGTAATGTGATCAAAATGCGGGCGCTGATTGAGCCCTCCAGCAAAGAGACGCGCACGCCGCGCTCGGTGTTTGAGGGGATCCAGACCCTGAACCGCAACCTGGTCTGTACGCTCGAGCTTCAGCTGAATGCCTGGTGGGCATCGCGTCAGAGTCATCTGATTATGCTCAATGCCCCGGCGCTGCGCAGAACCCAGCAGATGACGGAAAATACCCTGCGCGCGCTGTCACGTGTCATCGTTGAAGGTGATACGGGTAAAATGGCGGCTAACAGCGAGGAACTGGCAGAGATCACCCGTGAATTGCGCCAGCTGATCGCGGAATCGGACAGCGATGAACTGGTTGAAACGCCCATCCACGGCTATGTCTGGCTGAGCCTGGAAATGGCCAGTCAGTTAGAAAGACTGACCGAGTTGATCCGCCTGACGTTGCGAAAATAGAATGTTCCAGCAACAACTTACTGCGAGCTGACTCGCTTCAGGGTAAGATAGGGGGAATCCGGTTCAGTAAGTTTAAAATTGCCATCGGCAGCGGCCCGCCGTTAAGCTGATAGCCACGATAATGATGCCTGTATGCGCAGGCCCAAATGAAAGGTGTCTTCATGGAAAATGCAAAACAATCATTTCAGGACGTACTGGAGTTCGTGCGTATGTTCCGTCGTAAAAACAAGCTTCAACGTGAAATTACCGACAATGAAAAGAAAATCCGTGATAACCAGAAGCGTGTGCTGCTGCTGGACAACCTCGGCGAATACATCAAGCCAGGCATGAGCGTAGAAGCTATCCAGGAAATCATCGCCAGCATGCGCAGCGATTATGAAGATCGCGTTGATGACTACATCATCAAAAATGCTGACCTGTCGAAAGAGCGTCGTGACCTGTCCAAGAAACTGAAATCTCTGGGCGAGCCGAAAGCGTAACAACGCACGGTCAGAGCAGAGCAGTACGATAAAGCCGGGCTTCAGCAGCCCGGCTTTTTTTATGGCACGTCATTGTCCAGCTGCTGCGCCAGTCGTCGCAGCTCAGTCGCAATCGGATGCGCGAGGCGTTTTGCCGCGCGCGGTGCGGCCGTGCTGGCGCGCACCACCAGATCGGTGGCAAAGGGCGGCAGCGGCGCCTGTCTGCCGGGTTGTTCAAGCTGCCCGGTCAGCCACTGAACGCTTCTTTCACCCAGATGGCGCATATCCTGGCGCACAGTGGTCAGGGGCGGCTGATACCAGGCACTGTCGGCCGTATCATCGTATCCCACCACGGATACCTCCGCAGGGACGGCCACGCCCATCTGATGCAGCGCCTGCATCGCCCCTAATGCCATCTGATCATTTGCCACCAGCAGGCCAGTCGGTAACGCCTGCCCTGTCAGCTGTATCACGGCCAGATAGCCCGACTGCGCGCTCCAGTCACCTTCTAACTGCCGGAATGGCGTCAGATGATGCTCCTCCAGCACCTGACGCCAGACTGCGGTGCGTGCGCGTGCCGCCACGGAATCTGCCGGACCGTTGAGCAGTGCAATACGCTGGTGCCCGAGCTGCAACAGATGCTCCGCGCCCTGGCGCGCACCGGTATGGGCGCTGAAGCTACAGCTGGCCACATTGGCATCGTCAGCGACATCCAGAAACAGACAGGGCAGGGAGGCCGCCATTCGTTCTATCTGCTGCGCCGCCAGGGCATCCAGCGGCACATTGATTAACAGCGCATCCACGCGCTGAGAGAGCAAATCGCTGACCGCCTGCTGTGGGCCACCCTCGTCGGCCATGGCAATCACCAGATGATAGCCCAGCTGGCTGGTTCGCTGCTGGATGGCTGACGCGATCTGCGCCGGGGCCAGCAGCGCCAGATCGCTGGTGGCGAGACCGAGCGTACGGGTGTTTTTCCCGGCCAGCTGCTGCGCCACCCGGTTGGGCACATAATTCAGCGCCTGCATGGCCGCTTCCACCCGTTTGCGGGTCTGTTCTGCAACCTGGTCTGAATGGTTCAGTACCCGGGAAACGGTCTGATAAGACACACCGGCGGCGCTGGCGACATCTTCCAGCGTCACAGAGCGGGATCTCATGGTTAACTCCTGTTTTTAATCGCGCAGTTTAGCAATAAAAGTGATCCGCATTCGGTGCTGTGTAGCGGCACCGATTCTGTCCATCCGGTTGAACTCTGGTTTAATTTTGATTTAACCCCGGGAATATACTGTTCGCTAATCTCACAGGATCTTACCGCAGTCTATAAGGATATAATATGGCAGAACAATCGTTATCCCGGGAGCAGGTCATCTGTACGCTGCCCCTGACCCGCTGGGATGAGTTACTCCCAGATACCCACGCACTGGAGTCGCTGGAGCAGGGTAAAGTCCTGTTTCTACCCCGCCTGACGTTTTCCCTGCTGCCGGAGGAACAGGCGTTACTTACCCCCGCACTGACCGATCCTAAGCGTAAAAACATCAGCTTTAATGCCGAAAAAGGGCAGCTGCGCGGTCTTGCCCGTCCGGAAAATGCGCCTCAGGTCAGCCAGCTGCTGGCACGTTATTATCAGCACTGCCTGCAACTGGTGGATGCGCTTCTGCCCGAATACCGGCATGCGCTGCACTCGCCGGTCAATACGCTGCGCCTGCACCCGGTCACGGCATGGCGGGAAAAGAGCTCATGGCGCAAAGATGACAGCCGCCTGCATGTTGATGCGTTTCCTTCCCGGCCCATTCAGGGGGAGCGCATCCTGCGCATTTTTACCAATATCAATCCCGCAGGTGAGAGCCGCGAGTGGCGCGTCGGTGAGCCGTTCCCGGTGCTGGCGCAGCGCTTTATGCCGCATATGAAAGGCTATTCTCCCCTGAACAGCTGGCTGCAACACCGTCTGGGCATGACCAAATCCTACCGTACGCGCTATGACCATATGATGCTGCGGCTGCATGATGCGATGAAAGCTGACCAGGGCTATCAGGAGCAGGGGCCTCAGGTCGCTCTGACCTTACCTGCCGGCAGCAGTTGGGTCTGTTTTGCTGACCAGACGCCCCATGCCGCCATGCGCGGTCAGTTTATGCTGGAGCAGACGTTTTTACTGCCGCTTACCGGTATGAAACATCCTGAACAGGCCCCCGTCGCGGTGCTGGAAAAACTGTTGCACCGACGGCTGCTGTAAAGGGACCGGGCGGCCCCGGGTCGCCACCTTTTTTTGCCGTATTTTGAAACATAAAAAGACTTTGCATATTGACCGGTCTTTTACCATCATCTGGTTAGCGTAGGCTCATTTCTCCTGTGAAAAACTGGATCAATCTTGCAAAACCTCAGCGTTTCTCTGCAGCAGGCGATAAAGCGTACTGCATGGTATCCGAAAAGACGTTCTTCGCGGGTACTGTTCTGGCGTGAAATAACCCCTCTGGCCGTGCCTATCTTTTTTGAGAATCTTTGCGTCCTGCTGATGGGGGTACTCAGTACCTTCCTGGTAAGCTGGCTGGGCAAAGAAGCGATGGCCGGGGTCGGTCTGGCCGACAGCTTCAACATGGTGGTTATCTCCTTTTTTGCCGCTATCGACCTCGGTACCACGGTAGTCGTGGCGTTCAGCCTCGGTAAACTTAACCGGGAAAGAGCGGTCGCCGCAGCCCGACAGTCGCTGATTATTATGACGGTGTTTGCCGTCCTGCTGGCGCTGACGATTGAGTTTGCAGGCCCACAGATCATCGATCTGATTGCCGGTGAAGCCGAGCCGCAGGTGAAAGCGCTGGCGCTCTCCTATTTGCAAACCACGGCCTGGAGCTACCCGGCTGCCGCCATTGCGCTGATCGGCTGCGGGGCTCTGCGCGGGGCGGGAAATACTAAAATTCCGATGCTGATCAACGGCGGGATGAATATCCTCAACATCATCATCAGTAGCATTCTTATCTACGGTTGTTTCTCATGGCACGGGCTGGGATTTGTCGGCGCGGGGTTAGGGCTGACCATCTCGCGCTATATCGGTGCGGCGGCAGTGATTTACGTGCTGGTGATTGGTTTTGTCCCGGCGCTGAAAATCTCGCTGAAAAGCTATTTCACCCGTCTGAATATGAGCATCCTGCGGGAAGTCCTCGGGATTGGTATTCCGGCCAGTATCGAATCCGTGCTGTTTAACGGCGGCAAGCTGTTAACCCAGATTTTTGTCGCCGGGATGGGCACGGATGTCATTGCCGGTAACTTCATTGCTTTCTCCATCGTGTCGCTGATTAACCTGCCGGGCAATGCGCTCGGTTCGGCCTCCACGATTATTGTCGGCACGCGCCTCGGACGCGGGCAGCTAGGCCAGCCGGAGCGCCAGCTGCGCTATATCTTCTGGATGTCGACCTTCTTTCTCTGCGCGCTGGCGCTGCTGACCGTGCCGTTTGCCGGACTGCTGGCGCAGTTCTACACCCGCGATGAAGAGGTCATCCATGTGGTGAAACTGCTGGTGTGGCTTAATGCCGCCTTTATGCCGCTGTGGGCGGCATCGTGGGTGCTTCCCGCCGGGTTGAAGGGCGCGCGGGATGCGCGCTATACCATGTGGGTATCCCTGCTGAGTATGTGGGGCGGACGGATTGTGGCTGGCTATCTGCTGGGCGTCGTGCTGGGCTTTGGCGTGGTGGGCATCTGGATGGGGATGTTCCTCGACTGGATGATCCGGGGCGCGTGTTTCTACCGCCGGATGAACAGCGGACGCTGGCTGTGGAAATACCGGCCACTCCCTGAAAAGCAATAGCGCACAGATTGCACCCTTTTCCCCCCGGAAACCGGCAGCCCGGGGTTGCTATCAAGATATATCATAGATATATTTTACCCTTAAATGAGAATGATTCCTGATTTCAACAAACACTAAGGGTAAACATGTCCACTGATTCTGTGAAAGCAAGCCGTGCGCCGCAGCGCGTGCGAAATGAGCTGCGTTTCCGCCAGCTGACTGTCACCGGTAAAACCCGGGTGGCCGAAAGCTTCTGGCGCATCGACTTTGGCGGTGAGGATCTGTCGGGCTTCACCTCGCCCGGTTTTGATGACCACATCAAAGTGTTCTTCCCGGACGCCAGCGGCACGCTGAACCTGCCCGAGGTCACGGAGGAAGGCGTGGTGTGGAAGGAGGGACAGCGTCCAATTTCCCGTGACTATACGCCGCTGTTTTTTGACGGGGTGGCGAACACCCTGACGCTGGATTTCTTTATTCATGACGGCGGCGTGGCCAGCGACTGGGCGGCACAGGCACAGCCTGGCGACAGGCTGGCCATTGGCGGGCCGCGCGGTTCGCTGGTGGTGCCGGATGATTATGCGTTCCAGCTGTATGTCTGTGATGAAAGCGGGCTGCCCGCCTTTAAACGCCGCCAGGAAACCGTCAGCGGTCAGCAGCATAAGCTGTTCGCGTGGGTGGATGAAGCCGTCGGTCAGGCTTACCTGGAAAAGCTGAACGGCGTTGATGTCACCTGGATGGGCAGCGGCAATATGCAGCCAGAAAATCTGGCTGCACTGATTGATACCTTCAATACGCTGCCGCTGCCGGCCGGGGATTACTTTATCTGGCTGACGGGTGAGGGTGAGTTTGTCAAAAAACTCAGTGACTACTTTATTGAACAGCGCGGCTGCGATGCGACCTATGTGCGTGCCGTCGCCTACTGGCACGACAAGTAAGATGCGGTCGGGATCCTCCGCCTGCCAGGCAGACAGCACAGCCCGCGTGGGCCGCAGGAAGCGTCGGGAAAAAATAGTGGATGCCAGCGATATCCGGCTGCTGCTGCTGCATTTTCTTCGTCAGCGGCCCGCGCACGGCTACGAGCTGATCAAAGCCATTGAGGAGCTGTCGAAGGGGGAATATACCCCCAGCCCGGGGATTATTTATCCTAACCTGACGCTGCTGGAGGAGATGGAGTGCATTGCCGTCGTCGATCCGCTGGCGGCACGTAAAGCCTACCGTCTGGAAGCGGCGGGACAGGCGCAGCTGGCGCAGCATCAGCCTGCCGTCACGGCGATCGTCCAGCGCCTTTCCACGCTGGCCGTACTGGTCAATAACCGCAGCCTGCCGGATGTGGAGCGCGCTATCCACAATATGAAGACGGCGCTCAACGTGCGCCTGTCGCAGGACGGGCTGTCACAGCAGACGCTGTTTGCCATTATTGATGCGCTGGATGAGGCCGCAAAGAAGATTGAACGTAGCTGAAGCAGATCGGGGCGGTCGGGGATGAACGCCCCGGTCTTCAGTGAACTACTCTTCTAAACGATAGCGTTGCAGCCAGTGCGCATAGGTCACAGGCAGAACCCCGGAAGGCTGCTCAACGTTAAGTTTTTTTGCCATGTAGTACGGATAGTGGGGGTTGGCGAGATGGGCGCGGCCAATCATCACCAGGTCCATCTGCTGTTCCGCAATGACCCGCTCGGCCACCTCTGGCACCTCAATGCCCCACGACGACGCCACGGGCAGATCCGCTTCACGACGCACGCGCGCTGCCACCGGAGCCAGGAAAGCAGACCCCCACGGGATCTCAGTTTCCGCAATCGAGAAACCGACGCTGACGTTAAGCATATCCAGGCCACCCTGCTTCATCAGCCGGGTCAGTTCAATGGATTCTGCCAGCGTCTGCTCGTCACGTCCGTCATATTCAATCACGCCAAAACGTGCCGTCAGCGGCAGGTTTTCCGGCCATACTTCACGGACGGCAGCCAGGGTTTCCAGCAGGAAGCGGCTACGTCCGGCGAAGTCACCGCCGTACTCGTCGGTGCGCTGGTTAGCGTGAACGGAGAAGAAGCTCTGAGCCAGATAACCGTGGGCGAAGTGCAGCTCCAGCCACTCAAACCCGGCATCACGCGCGCGGCGCGCAGCAGCGACAAAATCCCTTTTCACCCGGGCAATATCCTCCAGGGTCATCGCCTTTGGCACCTGCGGCAGATGATGGCCGAACGCCACGGCGGAAGGGGCGAGAGTCTGCCAGCTGCGCGGATCTCCGGCGGCGATATGATCGTCGCCTTCCCACGGACGATTGGCACTGGCTTTACGCCCGGCGTGCCCAATCTGGATACCCGGTACGGCACCTGCGGCTTTAATCGATGCGGCAATCCGGGCCATGCCCTCTGCCTGCTGGTCATTCCACAGTCCGGTACATCCCGGGGTGATACGCCCTTCCGGTGATACTGCGGTCGCTTCCACGATCACCAGAGCGGCACCGCCGCGTGCCATGGCCGGATAGTGAACCTGGTGCCAGTCAGTGGTCAGGCCCTCTTCGGCGCTGTACTGGCACATAGGGGGGACGGCAATGCGGTTACGTAACGTGACATCTTTCAGGGTAAACGGCGTAAACAGTGCGGACATAATCAACCTGTAATATTAATGGGTTAGAGAGACAGTCAATAACATTACGCCACGAAGCACGCGGGCTGATAAGCGTCGCGTGCTAATCACGCCGACAGCGTAGCGAACAGCAGCGCCCGCAGCCAGCGGTGTCCCGCATCGCGGTGGCTGCGCTCATGCCAGGCTAGGGTTTTACTGAATCCGCTAAGGGTGACGGGCGGGACCATCTGCACCAGATCGGGAGCGCTGGCTGCCAGACGCTGCGGCACAACGGCGATCAGGTCACTGCTGCGCAGGATCTCCGGCAATACCAGAAAGCTGCTGACCGCCAGCGTCACCCGGCGCTGCCGGCCGACAGCCGCCAGCGCCTCATCGGTGACGCCACGAAACTGCGTTCCGCTGTGTGAGACCAGCGCATGATCGAGCGCGCAAAAACGATCTAAGGGCAGGGTGCCTGCTGCCGCATCCGGGTGCCCGGAGCGCAGCAGGCAGACGTACTGCTCGTCAAACAGGTGGCGGGCATGCAGCTCCGGCGGCGTGGTGTCCGGAGTGACCAGTGCCAGGTCGGTTTCACCCCGGGCCATCTGCTCTGCCAGCCGCCCGTCGATCACCGGCTGCACGCTGACGCGCACGCCGGGTGCCTGCTGGCGCAGCGCGGCAATAAAGGGGACGACAACGGCACTGAGCGCATAGTCGGTAGCGGCAATGTGCAGTGACATCTGTGCGCTGGCAGGCTGGAAAACCGTCGGCTGCAGCAGCAGGCTGACTTCGCCGAGGATCTGTTTCACCGGCGTAGCCAGTTCCAGCGCACGCAGGGTAGGGGTGATGCCGTGACGGGTACGGGTAAACAGCGGGTCATCAAAACACTCGCGCAGCCGGGTCAGCATCCCGCTGACCGCCGGCTGCGTCAGGGCCAGCCGCTGCGCGGCGCGGGTCACGCTACGTTCATCCAGCAGCGCGTCCAGAGTTTTCAGCAGGTTAAGATCCAGCGTGCGGATATCGGTCATGATGGCAGGCTCACAGATTAAGATATTTGTTTTGATGATATCTTAAATACAAGATGGCGATTGGTTTTATGTCTCAGGCGGGCGCAGCATAGCCTCAACTTCACAACGAAAAGGCATCTTCCTGATGAACAGCATTATCTGGCCACAAGGCTATATTCCCGGTTTTAGCGATAACTTTGCCTCCAATGAAATGATCATCACCGGGGTCAGCGTTGAGGCGCTGTGGGACAAGCTGACCGATACGGCGGCATGGCCGGGTTACTACAGCAATGCCAGTGATATACGTTTCTACGATGGCACTGGCCCACGTCTGACGGATGGCGCACGCTTTCGCTTCACCACCTTTGGTTTCCAGGTTGAGGCCGAAGTAAACGAATTTGAGCCGCCGCTGGCGGGGCGGGCAGGACGCATCGCCTGGCATGGCTGGTGCGGAGACGACAGCGAAAGCCGCCTGGATGTGCATCATGCCTGGCTGATTGAAGCACTGCCGGGCGCCCGCGTCCGCTTGCTGACGCAGGAAACACAGAACGGTAAACCTGCCCGCGATCTGGCGTCTGTACGCCCCAATCCGATGACCAATGGTCATCAGGCGTGGCTGGACGGCATGATTGCAGCAGCCCGCGCGGTCTGAAACGGACCGGACGCGGCTGCGGAAAACCGCAGTCTGATCCTTGCCGGGGGGCCGCCACGCGGTTTATTCACCAAAACATGAGAGCCAGATCCCAATCTGTTATGGGAGTCATTGCCAGTTAACGCCGGAAATGATGATAATCGCGGCGCAACGGTTTGACAGGTTGCGCCCTTTTTTATTGCGGCATGTCACTGGTAAAGCAGGCAAGACCAAAATGAAAATGCACGTCCTCTTTGATGAGGCGCATTTTTATTTTGGTCTTTTTTTTTGGTTTTTTTTGAGGGAATACCGTGGATTACAAACAACTCGGCCATGAGATCCTGGCGCTCACCGGCGGTAAAAATAATATCAGCAGGCTGACGCACTGCGCCACGCGCCTGCGCCTGGAGTTCAGTGACCCCCGTCTCGTACAGAAGGAGAAGATCGAAAAACTCCCCGGCGTGATCGGTGTGGTGGAGAGTGGCGGTCAGTTCCAGATTGTCATCGGCAACCAGGTGCAGCAAACCTATCGAACGCTGCTGGATGCCCTCGGCACGGCAGCCCCGGCGGGCAAACCGGCAGCGGCAAAGGGCGGTATTTTTAGCCAGATCATCAGCGTGATATCCACCACCTTCACGCCCGTTATTCCGGCCATCACCGGGGCCGGGATGATAAAGGCGCTGCTGGCCATTCTCAAACTCAGCGGTGCGATCGAAGCCAGCAGCACTACCTATCAGCTGCTGGACACCATTGCCGATGCGGCCTTTTTCTTCCTGCCGGTGCTGCTGGCCTACGGGGCGGCGATCAAGTTCGCCTGTAACCCCATCCTCGCCATGACCATTGCCGGCGCGCTGCTGCACCCGAATCTGGCCCAGATGCTGGCAAAAGGCGGGGAGATCACCTTTATCGGCATTGACGTTCGCCTGGCTGATTATGCCGGCTCGGTTCTGCCGATCATCTTTACCGTGTGGATCATGTCGTGGGTGGAGCGCTTCGCAGAGCGTGTATCCCCCCCGATGATCACCTTCTTTACCAAGCCGATGATTGTGCTGCTGGTTACGGCACCGCTGGCGCTGGTGGCGATCGGGCCCTTCGGTATTCTTCTCAATGACCTTGTTGCCAGCGGCGCAGCGGCGATCAACGTCAAGGCCAGCTGGCTGATCCCGATGCTGATGGGCGGCCTGCAACCCTTCCTGGTGATCACCGGCACGGCCTGGGCGATGACCCCGATTGCCACCATGCAGTTAACCCGTCAGGGATTTGAAACCATTAACGGCCCGGGCATGCTGGCGTCCAATATCGCTCAGGGCGCTGCCACCCTCTGCGTTGCACTGAAAACGAAAAATAAAGATCTGAAGCAGCTGGCCTCTTCCGCCGGTTTTACCGCGCTGCTGGGCATTACCGAGCCCTCCCTGTACGGTGTGACGCTGAAGCTTAAACGCCCGCTGATTGCCGCGATGATTGGTGGCGGCTGCGCCGGGATTTACGCGGGACTGAGTGGCGTGGTGCGCTATGCCTTTGTCTCGCCGGGACTGGCCGCGCTGCCGGCGTTTATTGGCGAAAACCCGATGAATATCGTTCATGCGCTGGTGACCTGCCTGATAGCGATTGTGGTCACCTTTGCCCTGACCTGGGTGCTGGGTTTTGACGATCCGGTTAACCCTGATGAAGTGGTACACCCGGATGCGGCAGCCACACCGGCTGTTCCGGTGGCCGTGGCTCAGGTAAGCGAAACGCTACTCAGTCCGTTAAGCGGGCGCGTGTTGCCGCTGTCGGCGGTGCCGGATGACGTCTTTTCGAAGGGGCTGCTGGGGCAGGGTATCGCGATCCTCCCGGATCTCGGTGAGCTGCGCTCGCCGGTTAACGGCGTGGTGGTCACCTTCCTGCCGTCGAAACATGCCGTCGGGATCCTGTCAGACAGCGGTGCAGAAGTGCTGATCCATATCGGCATCGACACCGTTAACCTCAATGGCACCCATTTCACCTCCTCACTGCAGGTGGGCGATCGGGTACGCAGCGGCGAGGTACTGGTCACCTTTGACGCTGAGGCCGTGATCGCCGCCGGATATGCGCTGATCACCCCGGTGTTGATCGTCAACAGCGATGACTACTCGTCCGTGCAGGTGCTGGCCGGAGAGACGGCAGCGATGGGGACACCTTTATTAGCCCTGACAACCACAAAACAGGCGGATACCTTATGATTTATCAGCAGTCAGCGCCTTTCCCTGACGGGTTTTTATGGGGGGCATCGACCTCTGCGTATCAGGTCGAGGGCGCGTGGAATGAGGACGGAAAAAGCCCGTCGATCATTGATATGTGCCAGCACCCGCAGGAAACGGCCGACTTTACCGTCGCCAGCGATCATTATCATCACTGCCTGGAGGATGTGCAGCTGTTTGCGGAGCTGGGCCTGAAGGCCTACCGTTTCTCCATTGCCTGGACGCGGATCCTTCCCGACGGCGTTGGCGAGGTCAATCCCGCCGGTCTGGCCTTCTACGATCGTCTGATTGATGAGCTGAACCGCCACGGTATTGAGCCGGTAGCGACCCTCTATCACTTCGACCTGCCCTGGTGCCTGGAGCAGCAGGGCGGCTGGGAAGATCGCGCGACCATCGATGCCTTTGTGGCCTATGCGCGCACGCTGTTCAGCCACTTTGGTGGTAAGGTCAGACACTGGCTGACCATCAACGAACAGAACACGATGATCCTGCATCCTGGCGCTATCGGTCTGCCGCCGGGGGGCGAGCTGCCCTCAGCGGCCTCGCTGTGGCAGCAGAACCATCATATGATGCTGGCCCAGGCACGGGTGATGGCGCTGTGCCATCAGATGCTGCCCGGCAGCAAAATTGGTCCGGCTATCAATACTACCTCAATGTATCAGGCAACCTGCCGCCCTGAGGATGCGATTGCCGCTCACAACTGGGAAACCCTGCGCTGCTGGAGCTTTCTCGATGTGGCGGCACACGGGCGCTATAACTCGCTGGCCTGGCGTTATCTGCAGGATCGCGGCATCGCGCCACAGATGGCCGCAGGCGATGCCGAGATCCTGCTGGCCGGGAAACCGGATTTTCTGGCGATCAATTACTACTCGACGGCGACCATTGCCGCCAGCCGGGGCGATGCATCGGACGTCAGTGCCCGGGCGGGTGATCAGCAAATCATGCTCGGTGAGCCCGGTGTCTATCGCGCAGCCGATAATCCATGGGTGGAGAAAACGCCTTATGGCTGGGTTGTTGACCCGGTGGGGCTGCGCCTGACGCTGCGGAAAACCTGGGAGCGCTATCATTTGCCGATTCTGATCACAGAAAACGGCATGGGCGCGCCGGATGTGCTGGAGGAGGGGGATATCATTGCCGATGATTACCGCATTGATTTCCTGCGTCGGCATATTGAGCAGATGCAGCTGGCAATAGACGATGGCGTGTCGCTGATGGGTTACTGCCCGTGGTCTGCCATTGACGTGGTCAGTACCCATCAGGGGTATGGCAAACGTTACGGGTTTATTTATGTCGATCGTGACGAGCAGGATCTGAAAGCATTACGGCGCATCCGCAAGGCCAGTTTCAGCTGGTATCAGCGGGTGATCGCCAGCAATGGTACGGTCCGTTAAGCACGGGCGCACAGCAAGCCGCACAGGGGCCGGGTGGCAGTACGATGAACAATATGACCGTAGAAAAGGTGCTTAACAACAGCCTGGTGTTATCCCGCAGCGCGCAGCATGGCGAAGTGATTGTCATGGGCAAGGGCATCGGCTTTAACAGCAAGGTGGGGGATACGCTGGACGCAGCGCAGATTGAAAAAATCTTCGTGGTGCAGGGTAGCCAGACCCGCCGCGATTATCTGCGGGTGATAGAAAACGCCCCGGAATCGCTGTTGCCGCTGGTGCAGAACCTCATTGACCGCGCCAGCGTGGCGCTGAACGCCACGCTGAGTGAGCAGCTGTTTTTTACGCTGGTGGATCACATCAGCTTTGCTATCGAACGTTTTGCCAGAGGAATCGCCATCCAGAACCGGCTGCTTTTCGAGGTGAAGCGCTTCTACCCGCGTGAATTCGCGGTGGCGCAGGCGGCGGTGCAGGAGATTAACCGGCAGCTGAAGATCGCGCTGCCGGAAGAAGAAGCCGGCAATATCGCCTTTCACCTGGTTAACGGACAGACCGATGTGCAAAACATGGAAACCACGCTGCAGTCGGTGAAGATGCTGAAGGATATTTTTACCCTGATAAAGTATCACTTTCGTACGGAAATTGATCAGGACTCACTGAACTATCAGCGTTTTGTCACCCATCTGCAGTTTTTTATTCAGCGGTTGATGGAGGGGCGGCAAATGGTCGCCACAGACGACTTTATTTTTACCCAGGTCAAAAGTCAGTATCCCGACCACTTCCGCGCCAGTCAGCTGATTGCCGGGTACGTCCATAACCAGCTGCAGGTGACGCTGACCCATGATGAACTGCTCTATCTGATGATCCATCTGGTGCGGATCGTCGGGCCGGATGACGATGAGCCGGACGCCGGATAAGGCCGGATGGCCTATTTTCTTTTATGGGCGACGGCCATCATGGTGCGGTTGAGCTGTTGCTCGGCGTGGGCATAGTCACTCTGGGCGACGACAACGAACAGGGCATCCAGAATGTTAAGCTGCGCCACGCGTGCGGCGGCATTTTCGCCGGTGAGGGGCGATCCCTGCGCGGTGGAGCAGAGCACGGTATCGGCCAGATTGGCGAGGGGAGAGCCGGAGTAGTTAGTGATGGCAATCACCGGCACGTGGTTCGCCTGGGCCGCCCTGACCGCCTCAAGGATATCTTTGGTCTGACCCGAGTGCGAGATCGCCAGCACCACATCATTTTTTCCCAGCAGTGAGGCCGACATCAGCATCATATGGGGATCGTCCCAGGCGGTGGCGCGCGCGCCAATGCGCAAAAACTTATGTACCGCATCGCGGGCAATCTGCGCTGACCCGCCAAAGCCGTAAAAATCCCGCTGCTGCGCTTTAGCCAGCAGCTCTGCGGCGCGTTCAAACGCTTTCATATCGAGGATCGCCAGCGTCTCCTCCAGCGCCTGGGCGGAGGTGCGGAACACTTTGGTGACAATTTCGGCCGCCGTATCTGTTGGCGAGAGTTCCTGATGCATCTCATTGATGGGCAGCCGGTTATATTCTGCTGCCTTACTGCGCAGCTCGCGGAAACCGCTAAAGCCCAGCTTTTTCGCCGTCTTGACCACCATCGCTTCCGACATCTCACACCGGGCGGCCACCTCTTTCAGGGCCACGCGTTCGTCGAAGTCGTTCGCCAGTACCGCGTTAACCAGCCGGGTCTCCAGGGGGGTCAGCACCGAGACCATCATCCGTAACCGGGGGCCAATCGAACTTGTATCATCGGCAATATTGACCATGAGATGACTTATTCCCTGACTAAGTGATTGTTAATTCATAAAGATATCATGCCATACCGGGAGGGGCTATTGATTTCCCGCACGGCTCCGTTGCCAGCCGTGCGGGAAAAATCAGCGCCTCAGACCGTCCGGGTACGCGTGGCGGTTTTCGCTTTTGACCGCTCTGACATCCACTCTCTCAGCACCAGCCCGCCCGAGGCCAGCAGCAGGATCGCCCCCCACAGGGCCAGGGTGATAAACTGGCTGAGGTCGAGCAGTATCGAGGCCGTAGACATCAGCTGCAGGATCAGCAGCGACAGGATCACGCCGCTCACCCGGCCAAACCCACCCAGCGGATCGACCCCGCCAAGCACGGCGGCAAGGATAGCGACCAGCAGATAGCTCTCCCCGTAGGCGGCATTGGCCGAGTCGAAGCGGGCCATCATGATAATCCCCGCCACTCCGGCCAGCAGAGCCGAAATCAGGTAGACCCACACCAGGCTGCGGCGCGTATTCACGCCGGAGTATTCTGCCGCGCGCTCGTTCGAGCCGATCATGGCGATGGCGCTGCCCAGCGGCGTTTTATTGACAAAAACGCTCAGGGGGAACACCACCGCTGCAAAGATGATCAGCGCCACCGGGATACCGAGCAGTGTTCCGTTGCCGATAAACACGATGGGTGCCGGGAAACCGGAGATCACATTACCGTGGCTGAAGCCAATGGCCAGGCCTTTGGCGGCAGTCATGGTGCCGAGCGTGGCCAGCATCGGCGGTACCCGTAGATAAGCCACCAGCACACCGTTAAGCAGGCCGACCAGCGCGGCCACCAGCAGACCGGCCACCAGCGCACCCACCTGCAACATTCCCCAGCTGACACCGTGGCTGTCCGGCATCAGCGGCATCAGCGCCGTCAGCGTCCAGGCCACGGTCAGGGCACACAGGTTAGCGGTGGCGATAATTGACAGATCGATGCCGCCGGACAGCATCGGGATCATCATTGCCAGCGCAAGGAAACCCAGTTCAGGCAGCTGAAAACCCATCGACTGCAGTCCGGCCACGCCAAACAGTTTGCTGCCTTCCAGCAGACCAAGGCCGGTGATCATCAGCGCCAGCATCACCAGCAGACGCGCATTGGTGGTACCGACGCGCCGCTGGATGCGGTCGGAGAGACGGTTAACGTTATGCTTCATGGCACCACTCCTGCTTCAGCCTGCTTATGACGTTGACGGGTTTCTCTGGCCATCATGATCATGGCAGCAATAATTACCAGCCCGGTGCTGAACAGAGACCAGTACGACGAGACCCCGAGAAGGATCAGCCCGTTTTGTAAGATGGCGATAAGCGCCAGGCCGAGCACAGTGCCGAGCACAGTGCCGGAACCGCCGGTCAGGCTGGCCCCGCCGATCACCACCGCCGCCACCACATCCAGCTCGCGCCCGACCAGGGCCGTGGGGGAGACCGACTGCACCAGCTGCGCCTGTACCAGCGAAGCGATCCCGGCCAGCGCACCCATGTAGCCGTATACCAGCATATTCAGGCGATAGACGTTGAAGCCCACGCGCTGGGCCGCATCGGGGTTGCCGCCCATGGCGTAAATCTGGCGGCCGACATTGCTGCGGTTAAGTAGCAGCCAGGTCAGCAGAAACACCAGGAACAGCGCCATAATCTGGAAGTTAATGGTATAGGGGATGCCCTGGGCGTCGGTATAAAAGACAAATTCAAAGCCGGCGGTAAACCAGTCCGGCAGGGCGAAGATATCCGCGCCACCGGTCACGGTGAGCAGAATGCCAAAGAAGACGTTCAGCGTGGCAATGGTGATAATCAGCGCTGAGGTTCTCAGTGCGTTCACCAGCAGGCCATTAATCAAGCCCAGCACCACGCCGAGGCCGACCGCAATAGCAAACACCCCGACCCAGCCGATGCCAAAATGGTTAGCCACCGTCAGCGCAACAAACTGAGTAATCGAGGCCACGGCGGCAAAGGAGAGATCGATGCCGCCAGTGATGATCACTACCAGCAGACCGGCGGCGAGAATACCGGTGAAGGCCGTGGCACCCAGCACATCCACCAGGTTTTGCAGAGAGGCAAACTCCGGCGTAGAGAAAGCCAGCAACAGCACCATCAGAGTGATGACAATCAGCAGCCGGCACTCATGCGTCGGGATAAAACGCTGGAAAAAATCACGCATTGACCGCCTCCTTCAGCTCGTCTTCAGAGCAGCGCCCTGGGATGTATTCGCCGTTTAAGCGACCGGCACGCATGACCAGCACGCGGTCACTGTGGTAGTAAATTTCCGGAATTTCGTCGGAGATCATGATGATGGCCATACCGCTGGCGGCCAGGCTCCTGATGATGGCGTAAATGCCGTCTTTGGCATGAATGTCGACCCCCACGGTCGGACTGTCGAGGATCAGCAGGCAGGGATTGGTGGCCAGCCATTTGGCCAGCACCACGCGCTGCTGGTTTCCCCCGGACAGCGTTTTCACTTTATTGTCGGGGTTACCGGCTTTAATGGTCAGCGACTCGATGCCGTGACGCACAGTGCTCTCATACCAGTCATCGCGGATCAGGCCGCCTTTACCGACCAGTTGCTCCATCACGGACAGGGTGATATTGGCGCTGATCGACT
This sequence comes from Erwinia persicina, assembly GCF_019844095.1. Lineage (NCBI taxonomy): Bacteria > Pseudomonadati > Pseudomonadota > Gammaproteobacteria > Enterobacterales > Erwiniaceae > Erwinia > Erwinia persicina. Next base: position 1,733,265 of record NZ_CP082141.1, read on the forward strand.
GTTCCAGCACCAGACCCAGCGCCAGACGATCTTCGGATAAATAGGCGACCCCGCGCCGGATGGCATCGCGGTTTGACCGCAGTCGGGTGACCTCGCCGTTCAGCACAATCTCGCCCTGTTCAGGGCGGGTGAGGCCAAACAGCGACAGCGCCAGCTCCGTGCGTCCTGACCCAAGCAGCCCGGTCAGGCCTAAGATCTCCCCACGCCGCACATCGAAGTGAATATCCTGATATTCGCCGGAGCGCGACAGCCCGCGCACCTCCAGCACCGTTGCCGTTTCAGGACGATCTTTGGCCGCGCACTGATAGCTGAACTCTTTGCCGGTCATCAGGGTCGCCAGCTTGCGGTCCGACATGTCACGGGCATCGTAAGTGCCGAGCATCTTTCCGTCACGCATTACGGTGACCCGGTCGGCAATTTCCAGCACCTCATCCAGACGATGGCTGACAAAAACAATGGTGATCCCGCTGGCCTTCAGCTGCAGGGTCAGTTTCAGCAGCGCGTCCACCTCATAGCGGGTTAAGGAGGAGGTGGGTTCATCCATGATCACCAGGCGCGCGTCGGCGGCCATGGCACGGCAGATCGCGACCAGCTGACGCTGGGCGATCGAGATATCCGCCACCTTATCGTTCAGCGGCAGCGATACGCCGATGCGCTGCATGGCATCGCTGGCCAGCTGCTGTACTTTTTTCCAGTTCACCCGGCGCAGCCCACCCACGTGCAGGCCGATGGCAATATTTTCCGCCACGGTCAGATTGGGAAACAGCGACAGATCCTGATAAATCACCTGCACGCCGAGGCGGGTGCTTTCGACCGGCGTCAGATGGGCGATCGGCTCCCCGGCGATAGTAATTTTGCCACCAGGTTCAGGCTGGTGGACGCCGGACATGATTTTGATCAGCGTGGATTTACCGCAGCCGTTCTGGCCGCACAGGCAGTGAACCTCGCCGGTTCTGAGCTGGAGCTCCACGTCAGACAGCGCATGGACGCCACCAAATATTTTCGAAATTCCATTTAGCTGTAAGAAAACGGACATCACGCGGCCCCTTGCAATAAGTGAGGGTACAGGGAGGCCGTCCCGGCGGGTCGCCGGGACGGTATCAGGCAAATGGAGTGGTTCAGAGGCCCAGTTTGATGAGCCCGGCGATGTTAGATTTGTTGATGGTCAGGATACGATCGACCATGACCACGTTGTTTTCGCTGTCGACGGCCGCTTTCCCCAGGCCGGGGATGGTCATACCGTTTTCAAATTTGGCATTATCCAGTGCCAGACGGGCAACGGAGGTCATGGCCAGACCGGCTTCTTTCGGGTTCCACAGGAAGCCTTCACGGATTACGCCAGACATAATGTAAGCCCGGGCTTGCGAAGGGATGGTGGTGCCGACCAGCGCAATCTTTTTCTCCAGATGGCGTTTTTTCAGCACGTTACCCGCGCCGATAGGCCCGTTAGATCCCATCGACATGATGCCGGTCACTTTCGGATAGGCTTTCAGGATATCCTGGGTGACGCGCTCGGATTCATCAATAAAGTCCGCTCCGGGGAAGCGGTCGGCCGCCAGTCGCATGTCAGGGTAGTGTGCTTTCTGATAGGCAATCGCCGCATCTGCCCACTGATTGTGTCCGGTGGTGGTCAGCGTGCCGACCAGTATCACGTAGTCACCCTTTTCACCCATCTCACGGGCCAGCGCCTTCATCTGCGCTTCCCCGTAGGCCTGCGCGCTCATCAACTCCACGTCCCAGGTTTTGCCCGGCTGATTGGGGCCTTCCTGGGTGATCACCATGATCCCGGCGTCACGCGCACGTTTCACCACCTGCGCCGTGACTTTGGTGTCCAGCGGCACCAGGCCAATCACGTCCACTTTCTTGGCAATCAAATCTTCAATCAGCTTAACCTGCTGCGCGGGGTCGGCGCGGGTTGGCCCGACCATAGAGGTTTTCAGGTTAAACTGCTTACCGCCTTCTTCCAGCCCCTGATTGAGGATGTTAAACCACGGCACGCCGACGGCTTTCACCACGGTGACCATGGTTTTGGTTTCCGCGGCAGCGGCGATAGTTGACCAGCCGAGACCGGCGCTCATCGAGATAAGCACGGATAAACTCATTGCTTTAACAAAAATGCGGCGATTCATGGTGTTACCTCTTCATTATCATAGTTATCTTCGCGCATCGTTCTCTGGCAATACGCCGCAGAGGAGTAGGGTGACAGGCTGGCCTGTCGCCCCGGATCCCGTCGGGACAGTGAACGTGGCTAAACGGTAAAAAAGGGAGAAGGTAAGAAGAGGAAGTCCCGTCTTCAGCACCCCTGGAAAACTGTCTCGTCTTCTCTCAGTGCCTGGAACAAACCGCATTAAATGTCCCGCTGGCAAAATTGACTTTACTCAAAAAAGTTTCAAAGTAAATTTTATTGCGTAACCAAAGTGTCCTTATTTGATTCAGCTCACAACTCGGATTTCCCAGAGTGATAAAAGCGCGCTAGCGCGACGCCTGCACCATTGCTGCTTCCAGAACGGCCTCCTGCGCGTTGAGATAGCCGAGCGTCAGGGTGAAGCTGGCCGACTCTCCCCCCCTGAGCGTGCGGACGTTGCCGCGCTGTTTTTCAGCCTGGTAACCTTCCACTCCACAGGTGGCGGGCATGGCAAAAGCGCACACTTTCTGCCGGTTATTGGCGAGGATCCAGCGCACCAGATGGGAAAACTCTTCCGGGTGGTAACACATTGAAAAGGCGTCACCCTCTGGCCGGCGCAGCATCACATGCACCCGGCCGTCCGGCGCGGTCTTCAGGTTTTTCAGATAGAAAACCAGCTCGGGATCCACGCCGAGGCGGGCGCTGATGGTGCGGGTGACGGAGGGATCTTCCTGCAGCGTTTGCAGGTGGGCCAGGTAGCTGTCGCTGGCCCTGACGAGGGCGGGAACCGAGGTGCGGACCACCATGTCGGCGCTGCTGAAGCCGGTGGGCTGCAGGATTTCCCCCCCTTCAACAAAGGCAAAGTTGGCGTGGCACATGTACATCAGGTCCATGTCATCCGCCGAGAGGTTTTCCACCGCCATGCGCAGCTCAAAGGTGGCCGCCGCCGGGCGCAGCACCACGCGCGGGCGGGCCATATAGTGATCGCCAAAGCCCATCAGGTACTCCCGTTCGCCGGCCAGCGCCATCCACGGCCCGTGCTCATCCTCTCCGGTTTCAATGCTGGCGCTATCCATGGCCGCCAGCGGCATCTCACCGTGCAGTGCGTGACTATCCTGCGGGCCGGGATTGCCATTGCGCAGCAGGCCGGAGTGATACATAAAGCAGCCGTAGGTGCCGACAATGTCCGCTGCGGGCCGGGGTTCTTTGAAGGCACTCTGCATGGTCAGGTCAACGCCATCAAACGTCGCCTGCCAGATCATCTGACCGTACCAGGGCAGGATCACCAGGTGCCCGCGGCGGTTACTCAGACGGACGGCCTCAATGCCGGACGTCGTGCGGTAGATTTCAGCGCGGCAGTCGCCTGACCGCACAATCTCACGCGGTGTGCTGCTGAAAAAGGACTTTTTAAGGGTGATTATGGTGTGTGACATCGCTTTCCCCGCGTGGTTTGAATACGTTAAAATTTACTGATGAGATTGAAACAGTAAATCTTTCCTCCCGGGCGCACAACGGCCAACGCTCCGCTCACGCCTTCCCCGATGTTCAAAATGCGACCTGCAACACAGTTACGCAGATTTTTGCCGTGGCCGGATTTCTGCCGCGCAGATTTCGTGAGGCAGCGCCCAAATTGCTGATGAAAACAGCGGCCGTGGTTGCGGGGAATTTTTGTTGGTGATAGTAATGCACTTGTTCACAAATAAATGTAAAGTTGTAAAGTAATTCACAACTCAACAACCAGGGACACCGATATGTCAGAACTGAAATTTGCTACCCGCCTCAACTCCTTTGCGTCCGGCGCGTGGCGCTACTGGCCAGAGCTGAAAGGCAAGCCTTCCGTGTTGCAGATGATTGAGCGTGCTGCTACGGCGAAAGGCCTGACCCATCTGGATCTGAACTATCCGCAGCACATCACCGATGATGTCAAAACCATGCGTCAGAAAATTGAAGACGTGGGGCTGGCGGTGAACGGCATGCAGATGCGCTGGGATGCACCGGAATTTAAAATCGGCGCGTATACCAACCCGGATGCCAAAATCCGTCGTCAGGCGATCGAACTGACCAAGCGCGGTATTGATGCCGGACGCGAATTTGGTGCCAGCATCATGACGCTGTGGATGGGGCAGGACGGTTTTGATTACTGCTTCCAGGTCGACTACAAAAAAGTCTGGGAAGATGCGGTCAGCGCGGTGCGTGAAGTGGCGGAATATGCCGGGGATATGGACGTCAGTATTGAGTACAAGCCCAACGAACCGCGGGCTTTCGCCATTTTCCCGAACGTCACCACCTGCCTGCTGGCGGTGGAAGAAGCCGGCTGCCCGAATCTGGGTATCACGCTCGACTTTGCCCACGTGCTGTATGCGAATGAGATCCCGGCCTATGCCGCCGCCATGGTGGCCCGCCGTTCACGCCTGCTCGGCCTCGATCTGAACGACGGCTGGGGCAAACGCGATGATGGTCTGATGGCCGCTTCCGTTAACCCGCGCGCTACGCTGGAGTTCCTCTGGCAGATGAAGCGCGACGGTTATAACGGCGCTTACTATTTTGACACCTTCCCGGATGCCAGCGGTCTTGACCCGGTGCGTGAAGCGGAAACCAACATTGCCACCGTTACCCGTTTACTGCGGCTCTGCGACAAGCTGGATAATAACCCGGCCCTGCTGGACGCCATCAGCCGCCAGGATGCCGTTACCTCTCAGCAGATTGTTAACGACATTATGCTGGCACCTTAATACGTCTCTCCCCCGGGTTATAAACCCTATAAAAATAACAGGATAGATTATGAAAAAGCACTTACTCTCTGTACTCACCGCGACACTGTTCTGCTCGACCGTTTATGCAGCGGATCTGCCGCCACTGCAGTCCGATACCGAAGCTGACCGCACCGACTGGACGCAGCTCACTGAAAAATACGGGCCGTTGCCGGCACCGGACAAAAAACTGAAAATCGGTGGCGTATCAAAAACGCTGACCAACGAATACTGGCGCTCGCTGGGTGAAGGCTACAAAGCCGCAGGCGCAAAATACGGCATCACCGTCGAATATCAGGCGGCCGCTAACGAAGACGATCAGCTGGGCCAGCTGTCGATCGCCGAAACCCTGATCTCACAGGGCTTTAACGGCCTGCTGGTCTCCCCGCAGACCGATGCCAACCTGCAACCGGCCTATGAAGAAGCGAAAAGCAAAAACATCCCGGTGGTCAACGTTAACGATGCGGTGATGCCGAATGCGGCCCACTACGTCGGCAACGTGCAGAAAGACAACGGCGTACGGGTGGCCAACTGGTTTATCCAGCACTATCCGAAGGGCGGCAAGGTCGCCGTCATTGAAGGGCAGCCGGGCGTTTACGCCGCCGCACAGCGGACGAAAGGCTTCCGTGAAACCATCACTAAAAACGGTAAGTTCACGCTGGTGGCCAGCGTGCCGGCCAACTGGAGCCGCGAAAATGCCTACAACGCCGCCTCGACCATTCTGCAGCAGCACCCGGATCTGATTGGCTTCTATGCCAACAATGACGGCATGGCGCTGGGCGTGGTAGAAGCCGTGCGCTCACAGGGTAAATCGGCGCAGACTGCCGTCTTCGGCACGGACGGTATTTCCGATGCCTACGCCTCGATCAAACGCGGTGAGCTGACCGGTACCGTTGACAGCTTCCCGGTGCTGACGGGCGAAGTGGCGATGGACGTGATGCTGCGCCTGGTCGCTGGCCAGAAACTGTCGCGCGTCGTCTCCACGCCGCAGGCGTTGATCACCAAAGACAATGCCGATGCCTTCTCGACCAAAGATAATAACAAGCTGCGTCAGCTTTTAGCACAGCAGTAATCACGGCGGAGGGTGTATGGAACAGTTTTGTCTGACGATGCGTGGCATCAGTAAAACCTACGGCAGTGCGGCAGCGTTACAGACGGTGGATTTCTCCGTCAGACCGGGTGAGGTGCATGCCTTAATCGGTGAGAACGGCGCTGGCAAGTCGACGCTACTGAATATTCTCTCCGGCGTGCGCCCCGCCGATGCCGGTGAGATCGCCGTCAACGGCGTGGTGGTGCAGATGAAAAATCCCCTGTCCGCGCGCCAGGCCGGGATTGCGATGATCCATCAGGAGTTGCAGCACGTTCCTGAGCTCTCCGTGGCTCAAAATATGTTTCTTGGCCGGCCACTGACGCGCTTTAAAGGCTGCTTTGTTGACCGTAAGGCACAGCGTAAGCGGGCAATCGCCATCCTGCGGCGTCTTGATCCGAGCATTGACCCGGACGAGCCGATTAAGAATCTGAAAGTGTCGCAGCAGCAGATAGTGGAAATCGCGCGTGCGCTGCTGGATGAGGCCAAAATCATTGCGATGGATGAGCCGACCTCCAGCCTGACGCCGCGCGAGTTCGACCGGCTGGCCGAGCTGATCTCCGATCTGAAGTCGATGAACGTGGCGCTGATCTACGTCTCGCACAAGATGAACGAGATCTTCAAGGTCTGCGACCGCGCCACTATTCTGCGCGATGGCCGACAGGTCGGGGTGGTGAACATCGGCGATGAAACCGAAGAAACCATCGTCACCAAAATGGTCGGACGCAAAATTGAAAAGGTACAGCATCAGTCTTACATCACCGGGAAAGAGGTGCTGCGGGTTGACGGACTGGGGCGCGATAAAGCGGTACAGTCCGCCAGCTTCAGCGTTAACGCGGGTGAAGTGCTGGGCATTGCCGGGCTGGTTGGGGCAGGGCGTACGGAACTGCTGAAGCTGATTGCCGGTATTGATACCTGCACCAGCGGCAGCGTACGGGTGGACGGCGTGGTGGTGAAAACGCTTAACGTCAGCACCGCCATCAAAGCCGGCATTGGCCTGGTGCCGGAGGATCGTAAAAAAGAGGGCATCATCAAACAGCGTGCGGTGAAAATGAATATGGCGCTGCCGTCGATGATGAAATTTACCCGAGCCGGACTGTTACGCCAGCGGCAGCTCGATAAAGTGGCGCTGGAAGTGATGAGCGATCTGAATCTGCGCCCGTTAAATATTGAAAAGCCGATTGGCACGTTAAGCGGCGGTAATCAGCAGAAAGTGATTATCGGCCGCTGGGTGGCAGCGGATAATAAAGTGTTTCTTTTTGATGAGCCAACCCGGGGAATTGATATTGGTGCCAAATCAGAAATTTATAATCTGATAGAGAAATTAGCCCGCCAGGGCAAAGCGATTGTGGTGGTGTCTTCTGAAATGCCGGAAATTATGCGTATTTCAGATCGGGTGCTGGTCATGCGTGAAGGGAAGATCACCAAAGAACTGAGCGGTGAGGCTATCACCGAAGAAAACATCGCCCGTTACGCGATTAACGATCTGGCTTAAGACCGAATAAAGGTAATGATCATGATGACTCAAGAGAAAACTCAGCCAAAAGTGCCGGCTCCGGCGCTGTTTAAATTTAATTTGCGCGACGCAGGAACGCTGATTGGTTTATTAATTATTGTGGTGACATTTTCATTTCTGTCACCGGTATTCTGGACGCTGCCAAACCTGCTGAATATTCTGCAGCAGTCATCCATTAATGCCATTATCGCGCTGGGCATGACATTGGTGATTATTTCCGGCGGTATTGACCTCTCTGTCGGGCCGACGGCGGCATTATCAGCTGTACTGGGTGCCACGCTGATGGTGGCTGGCGTGCCGGTGCCGCTGGCGGTGATGGCGACGCTGGGCGTTGGTGCACTTTGCGGCGTGTTCAGCGGTACGCTGGTGGCCTATGCCGGACTGCAACCCTTTATCGTCACCCTGGGCGGGCTGTCGCTGTTCCGTGCGCTGGCCCTGATTTTTACCAACGGCAACCCTGTTTTCGGCATTCCGATGGCGTTCCGTAACCTGATCAACAGCACGGTGTTTGGCATACCGACGCCGATTATCGTGGTGGTGGTGATTGCCCTGTTCCTGTGGGTGGTGATGAACAAAACTCCGCTGGGCGAATACATTCTCGCCGTCGGGGGCAATGAAGAAGCTGCGCGCGTGGCAGGTGTCCCGGTTAAGCGCACCAAAGTGACGGTGTTTGTCATTTCCGGCGTACTTGCCTCGCTGGCGGCACTGATTCTGATTGCCCGCCTGGGGGCGGCAGAACCCACCATCGGTAACCTCTGGGAGCTGGATGCGATTGCCGCGGCAGCCATCGGCGGTGCCTCGCTGATGGGTGGTAAAGGCAGTATTGTCGGCACGCTGATCGGCGCAGTTATTCTCGGCGCGTTACGTAACGGTCTGACACTTCTGAATATTCAGGCGTTTTATCAATTGCTTGCTACTGGCCTTATAATTATCATAGCGATGTTGATTGACAGAGCGACACGAGGCAAGTAATGAAGCAGGACCCGCGAGCCATAGGCGCTCAAATACGTATGCGATTACCCAGCCTGACCCCTCTGGAAAGAAAGGTGGTTGACTCCGTTACGTCGAAAACGGATTTGTCTGAGCAGACGTCAATTAAAGAAATTGCCCAGATGAATAATGTTTCTGAAGCCATGGTGGTCAAAATTGCCAAAAAGTTAAATTTTTCAGGGTTCAGGGATTTCAGAAGTAGTCTGATTTATTATAACTATTCTGAAGTGGCCGGGATGCATGCGGAAATTGAAGCGGATGACTCGTCGGAGCAATTACTGGCAAAAGTCTTCAGGACGTCAATTCAGGCAATAGAAGAAACACTGACTATTCTTGATGTCTCTGAATTTAACCGGGCAGCGGATATTCTGTTTAAAGCGCGTCACATTGATTTATATGCCGTCGGCGGTTCCGCGACGGTCGCGCGGGATTTATCCCATAAGATGTTAAAGATTGGGATTAAAACCACGGTGTACGATGATGCGCATATTATGCTGATGTCTGCGGCAGTGTTATCGGATGACGATGCAGTGATCGCCATCAGTCATTCCGGCGCGACGCGCGCGGTAAATGACCCGATAAAGCTGGCGGCGCGTAACGGGGCCAAAGTCATTGCAATTACGAACTATGCCGAGTCGCCCATTGCGCGCAGCGCGCATGTGGTGCTCAATTCAACCTCTCAGGGCTCGCATTTGTTGGGGGAAAACGCCGCGTCACGCATTGCCCAGTTGAACATACTGGATGCACTGTTTGTGGCGATTGCGCAGAAGGATCTGAAGACGGCGGAGAAGAACCTGAAGAAAACCCAACAGGCAGTCCAGGATCTCAGAGAATACTAGTATGAGCCACATCTTAGTCATCGGCAGTCTTCATTACGATATTCTGCTGCAGGCCGACCATCGCCCGGAAAAAGGGGAAACGGTGATTGGCAGCGGCTGTGCCTATAAGTTTGGCGGCAAGGGTGGTAATCAGGCCGTGTCGGCGGCGCTGGCCGGTGCCCGGGTGCGCTTTGCCGGTGCCGTAGGCGACGATGTGCAGGGGGCGTTTTTACTCGACGTGCTGCAACAACACGGCGTGGATACCACGCATGTCGCGATCGGCGCGGGTCTCCCCTCCGGGATGAGCGTCGCCATTCAGGATGCGGAAGGCGATTATGGCGCGGTGGTGGTGTCGAATGCCAACAATCACATAACCCTGGCGTCCCTCAGCGATGATGCTCTCTGGCAGCAGGTGAGTATGCTGCTGCTGCAGAATGAGGTGCCGGAGGCGGTAAACCATCATGCCGCCGCCGAAGCGAAAAAGCGCGGCATCCGCGTGTGTCTGAATGCTGCCCCGGCGCGCCCGCTGACCCCGGAAATGCTGGCCGGTGTGGATCTGCTGGTGGTCAATGCGGTGGAGGCCCGCGATCTCAGCCAGATTACCGTGGCCGATTTAAGCGCCGCCTGCCTGGCCGCAGAGAGCCTGGGGCGTGATTTCCCGGCGGTGGTGGTGACGGCGGGGGAACACGGTGTGGCGTTCTGCGAGCAGGGGGCAGACAGCCAGTCGCTGCCTGCCCGCAAAGTGCAGCTGGTCAGCACCCACGGGGCAGGCGACTGCTTTATGGGCATGCTCTGCACCACGTTGCTGAACGGTGAGCCGCTGGCGGTGGCGGTGGATAAAGCCAACCAGGCGGCCGCCGAACACGTATCGCGCCCGTTGCTGTAAAACGGGCTGACCGAAACAGAAAGTCAGCCCCTGCGGGAGATATCTCTGGCTGTATGAGGGATAATGTCCACCTGCCGGGGGCGACCTTTTTTCCGGTCGACCCGTCTACTCGTTCCGGCGGCTTAAAAATCCCGCAACCGATCGAACAGATCCATCATGGCGTGTCTGTCGAACCGTTCAGACGCGTCTTGCCCCAGCTGCTGCTCCATCTGGCACAGCAGCCCGTAAATCACGTCGGCAATCTCTTCCCGCTCAATGGTTTCAATACTACTGCTGCGTCGATCCATCGCGTTGAAGGCCTCTGCCCAGCTGCGTACTAAGGTCTCCGCCGTGGCGTTAACGCTCGCGGCATCGCTGGAACCGTTGATCTCACGCAGGGAGATGCACGCCTGCTTATACAGCGCGGCGGCCTTTTTCGCATGGGCCGGGCTGATATTTTCGCGGCCGTCCCAGTCGCGAAAGGGATTGTTCAGATTTTCTGCCAGCCACTCTGGCTTGCGCGGTTTAGTGATGGACAGATCGACGCCATCCACCTTTTTCCAGCGCTTCTTCACCGACGTCGCCACATCAGCGGGCAGGCTGGTCATCCACAGCATCGCCATGTGGGGCAACGCCTCCGGTGACGGGACATCCTCAGAAGCGAAGCCGAACAGATCGACCGTGGTGAACATCTGCAGCGCAGACAGGCGCGCCAGGCTGTCCATATGGATCAGAACACCCGGTTTACCCCACAGCCTTAATTGCGCCAGCGCCGGGAAGCGGTCAGCAATGGCGGCGATATCGGCCTGAGCCACCTGGGTAAGATGCAGTCCGCGCAGCGCGTCCAGGCCCTGCAGTGAGGGCAGCGTCTGGCCGTGCATCAGCGTCAGATCCCGGCCCTGATGGCGGCTGTGGATCGTCAGATCGGGGGCCGGTGTAGCGCTCAGCGAGAGCAGGTTAAGCCCGTCGTTTACCCTGAGCGAGGTCAGCCCCGTCGGGTCAATAATCAGCCGCTTCAGCGGGCTGCCGCTCAGATCCAGCGCGGTCATACCGGCTGAAGAAGCCCAGTGCAGCTCCATGATAAACGGGTGCTGACGAAGATACGCGGCCAGCCCCTCGCTGCCCTGTGCTGTTTCGACCGTCGTCAGGCAGGGCAGCTGGTCCAGCAGCGCGTAATCCGTCAGGCCTGCCAGATGGGTATCGGTGATCTTTGTCGTATTCTCGGGCAGTACGCCAGCGGGCAGCGTCACCTGACGGTCGCGCGAGGCGGCTTTAAACCGGGCGCGCTTATCCGCATCAATGGCGTTCCAGTGCCGCTGATTATACAGACTGTTGCCGACGTTCCAGCCGCCTGCATAGCTGTTAACTTCTTCATGGACCAGCGGCGGGACATTCCCGACCAGTGTGTAATGGGGCGGTATGCTGGCCGGCAGGAACGAATGATCGTAGCGACCGCGCCAGAAATAGTAATCGCAGACCAGGGGCCGCATGGCCGCCAGCGCTGCCGCATCCGGCAGGGACGCGCCGCACCAGTCGAGATCGAGCACGGCGACCATATTCTTGTCTTTCAGCGCTGTGATCTGACAGGCGACATACTGTTGAAGGAGGGGATGATAAACACAATAAATATCGCCTGGGGTGGGTTTCATACCGGCTCTGAGTTGTTGTTAATGTTGTGAAACTATAGCCAAAAACACCCTCTGCTGATAGCGAAAATCCTGGCTGGCGGAGCCAGACCGTTAACCGATAATCAGATAAAACCTTTCTTATTGTAGGGGGACGCTTTACTCCGGGCGAAAACGCCGTCATTGTCGTTATTCGCAGGGTGATGGCAAAAAACTCACATTCAGAGCTATCGAATACATAGGGTAATACTGGTGTGACCTGGTGAGCTCTGCGTATAAAGTAGCCATGACAATAAATAAGGGAGTGTGAGCATGAGCCATTCATTTGATGAAAAACCCGAAGAAGAAGCGAAGCCGATCGTTGAGGCTGACCGCGAAGCCCCGGCCGGGAAATGCCCTTTCCATGAAGGAAAGAGTAATAAAGCCTCCGGCGGCGGCACAACCAGCCGTGACTGGTGGCCTAATCAGCTTCGGGTCGACCTGCTAAATCAGCATTCCAGCCGCTCTAACCCGCTCGATGAAGGGTTTGACTACCGTAAAGAATTCGCCAAATTAGATTATTCTGCGCTTAAAGCCGATATTAAAGCACTGCTCACTGACTCACAGTCCTGGTGGCCTGCCGACTGGGGCAGCTACATCGGCCTGTTCATCCGCATGGCCTGGCACAGCGCCGGCACCTACCGCTCGGTTGACGGGCGTGGCGGTTCCGGGCGTGGCCAGCAGCGTTTCTCCCCGCTGAACGCCTGGCCAGATAATGTCAGCCTGGATAAGGCGCGCCGCCTGCTGTGGCCGGTGAAGCAAAAATACGGTCAGAAAATTTCCTGGGCCGATCTCTATATTCTGGCGGGTAACGTCGCGCTGGAAAACTCCGGTTTCCGCACCTTTGGCTTCGGTGCCGGGCGTGAAGACGTCTGGGAACCGGATCAGGACGTGAACTGGGGGGATGAAACCACCTGGCTTGAACACCGTCACCCGGAATCTTTAGCGGCTTCCCCGCTCGGTGCTACCGAAATGGGGCTGATTTACGTCAACCCTGAAGGCCCGGAGCACAGCGGCGACCCGGCGTCGGCCGCCCCGGCGATCCGCGCCACCTTCGGTAACATGGGGATGAACGATGAAGAGATCGTCGCCCTGATTGCCGGGGGACACACGCTGGGTAAAACGCACGGTGCCGGCGATGCCAAACACGTCGGTGACGACCCGGAAGCTGCGCCAATTGAAGCGCAGGGCCTCGGCTGGGCCAGCACCCACGGCAGCGGTGTCGGAGCCGATGCCATCACCTCCGGTCTGGAAGTGATCTGGTCGCAGACGCCAACGCAGTGGAGCAACTACTTCTTTGAGAACCTGTTCAAATATGACTGGGTGCAGACGCGCAGCCCGGCGGGTGCCATTCAGTTTGAAGCCGCTAACGCAGCGGATATTATTCCTGATGCGTTCGATAGTGGCAAAAAACACAAACCCACCATGCTGGTAACCGATCTGACGCTGCGTTTCGACCCGGAGTTTGAGAAAATTTCCCGTCGTTTCCACGGCGATCCGCAGGCGTTTAACGAAGCCTTTGCCCGCGCATGGTATAAGCTGACCCACCGCGATATGGGGCCAAAAGCCCGCTATATCGGCCCTGAAGTGCCGAAAGAGGATCTGATCTGGCAGGATCCGCTGCCGGTACCGGTGTATCACCCGACGGTGGCGGATATTGCGCTGCTGAAAGAGAACATTGCTGCTTCCGGTCTGACCGTCAGTGAACTGGTCTCGGTTGCCTGGGCGTCGGCCTCAACCTTCCGTGGCGGTGACAAGCGCGGCGGGGCTAACGGCGCCCGTCTGGCCCTGCTGCCGCAAAGGGAGTGGGAGGTGAACGCCACGGCGGCCCGCGTCCTGCCGGTGCTGGAGGCGATCCAGCAGTCAACGCAGAAAGCCTCGCTGGCCGACATTATCGTGCTGGCGGGTGTGGTCGGTGTGGAACAGGCGGCGAAAGCCGTTGGCGTGACGATCGAAGTGCCGTTCATCCCGGGCCGCGTGGATGCGCGTCAGGAACAGACAGACATTGAGTCGTTTGAACTGTTGAAGCCGAAAGCCGACGGCTTCCGCAACTATCGCGGCGTTCACGGCCGCACGTCGACGGAAAATCTGCTGATCGACAAAGCGCAGCAGCTGACGCTGACCGTACCGGAGTTAACGGTGCTGATCGGCGGCATGCGTGCGCTGGGGGCCAACGCTGACGGCAGTCAGCACGGTATTTTCACCCAACGTGTCGGTGAGCTGAATACTGACTTCTTCGTCAATCTGCTGGATATGCGTACCGAATGGAAGGCGGCCGACGGCAGCGGAGAGCGCTTTGAAGAGCGTGACCGACAGAGCGGCGAGGTGAAGTTCACCGCGACCCGCGCCGATCTGGTGTTTGGCTCCAATGCGGTACTGCGTGCCTCTGCTGAGGTGTACGCCAGCAGCGACGCGAAAGAGAAGTTTGTAAAAGACTTCGTGGCTGCCTGGACGAAGGTCATGAATCTGGACCGTTTCGATATCTGAGCACGCTGACCCTGAAGGCCCGCTGGAGGAAACTCGGGCGGGCTTTTTTTGCGTTGGGCTTTTTGTCTGGCGTGGTGTAAAGCGTTATCTCAGAGAGCGCAGTCGCTGAGGGGAAAACCTGTCAACGATAAGAATCAGCGCTAACTTCCGCTTTTTGCTCTGCGTTTCACCAGATCCCACTTCTCTGTCAGATTTTTTCCTTACTTAACTGCCCGTGTTGCTCAAGCTCATAGTCGATAAACGCGCCGATCATGGTTCGGTAGACTTTTTCGATAATGACGACGGGAAGGCCTTCCTCAAGGGCTGTCTTACACACCTTATCAATAACCTGCTGGACGCGGTCCGGAGCGCGAACAGCCGAGGGGTCTTTTTTAAAAGACGCTGCCGCTTTCACACATTCGGCGCGTTGAGCGATGATGTGAACCAGTTCGCTATCAATCTGGTCAATACGATGTCTGACCTCTTCGATGGTGGTAAAATTCACTGTTGATCTCCATAGCTAGTACATAAGTACATAAGTACATAAGCATACACCAAACTCTGATTTGTTCTATGACTTCATCGCCGTCATGTTCAGACCCCCTTAATCTGCCGATGCCTGTAGAATACCGCCATACTCTCCTGTCTTTTTAACAAGGAACGCCTGTATGAATGCCCGGAATATTTTCGATGCGATAAAGAGGGGGGATGCCGGAGAGGTCAGCGCGTGCATTGCTGCAGGTGCCAATCTTGCGGCAGTGAACGATTGGGGGTTCACCGCGCTTCAGGCGGCGGCGATGGGCACTCACAACCTGACGGCGACTCAGCACACCGCGATGCTGGACATCCTGCGTATGCTTATTGATGCCGGCAGCCCGCTGGAGGCCAGGGGCCCCTCCGGAGGCACGGCGCTTTACTATGCAGCCGAATTCGCCAGTGACGTTGCACATGTCCAAATACTCCTCGACGCGGGGGCTGAGGCGGATATCTGCGATGTGTGTGGTAATCACATCATGACGAACGCTTTCTCTGATGAGGTCATCGCGCTGCTTGCTCATGTGACAGGCAGGTCCGTCCCCGTTAAACAGCCCGACCCGGACCCTGTCAGGATGACCGCCGGGCAGTGGCGAGCCGCTAAAGCGCGCCTTGATACCCTCTTTGCCACCCTTGAGCAGGAAGGACTTATCGCGCTGCAGGATGCGGGTGACACCCAGAGTGACGCCTTTACGTCCTGTAGTGAGCGGTTCCACCAGCGTAATGGTGAAAAAACCGGCATACAGGGGTTCTGTTTCTACACCCGGCAAGATCAAAACCGTGCTAAACGCACAAGCTATCTTTCGCTGGGGTTTTGGGGCGCGCCAGAAGGCGCCGAGGTGGATTTACTGCGCGTTGGCACACTTATCACCGACTGCTGCAACAAGTGCGGCTTTGAGGTGCGCTGGAACGGATCGGCCTCCACGCGACCGGAAGTCAGTCTGTTATGACGGTGTGACGGGCTTTTCAGGCCGTGCTGAGTGCGAGGGGGGCTGTCGGGAGATGTGCCCCTCAAAGCTCAGTCCCCTTCACCTGGCACAGCCCCGGCAATTACAGGTATAATCCCGGCAAATTTACAGCGGATTCAGAAATCACCATGACAAAACTGACCTTACAAGAACAGATGCTGAAAGCAGGGCTCGTCAGCAGCAAAAAGATGGCCAAAGTGCAGAGAACGGTCAAAAAATCCAAAGCGCAGGCCCGTGAGGCCAGAGAAGCGGTGGAAGAGAATAAAAAAGCCCAGATCGAGCGTGATAAGCAGCTGAGCGAACAGCAGAAACAGGCTGCGTTATCCAAAGAGTACAAAGCACAGGTGAAGCAGCTGATCGAAATGAACAGGGTGGATATCTCAAGAGGCGATATCGGCTTTAACTTTACCGATGGCAACCTGATCAAAAAAATATCCGTTGATAAGCTCACCCAGTCCCAGCTGATCAGCGGCCGACTGGCCATTGCGCGTCTGGTGGCCGATAACAGCGGCGAGAGCCAGTACGCCATTATCCCGGCCAGCGTTGCCGACAAAATTGCCCAGCGGGATGCCAGCAGCATTGTCCTGAACAGCGCACTGAGTCAGGAAGAGCAGGACGAAGAAGATCCGTACGCTGACTTTAAGGTGCCGGACGACCTGATGTGGTAAATGGCGCTGGCAGTTAACGGCCGGCGGCTGATAGGGCATTCACGCCGTATCAGCCCGTCACCGTCCTGTTATCGCCCGCTTGCGCCGGATGCTGCAGCTGTTTTCTCAGCATCAGGCAGAAAGCCTCACTGGCCGGATTATGACGGTGTTCATTGACCCGCAGCAGGGCGTCTACCGCCGGCAGCGGCATCCTCTGTTCCAGCTCTGCAACCGGCTGGACGCCGCGATCCGCGCTGGCTTCATTCAGGATGCCGACGCCCAGACCGGCATGGATCGCCGCCAGCATCCCGGCGATGGAAGGGCACGCCAGCATCACCCTGTAAGGCAGGCCAGCCTGGTGCAGCTGTTCCTCCGCCAGGCGGCGGTAAAAACAGTCCGGCCCCCAGCTGATAAGCGGCAGGGGCCGTGCGGATGCATAGCGCCAGGTCGCTGGCGCGCACCAGTACAGCTTCTCACTCCACAGCACGCGGTCTTCCGCTGAACGAACGCCGGTGAAATCCTGATGCAGGATCAGGTCCCGCTCTCCCGCGTCATAACGCTGCCGCAGCACATGGCTTTGTTCCACCTCCAGCTGAATCTCTACCTCCGGATGATGGTGGGTGAAACGTGCAATCGTCGCACATACCGCGGGTAGCGAGATCTGCTCCGTCACCCCAACGTGCAGCCTGCCCCGCAGCGCAGACGGGGAAAAAAAGGCCACGGCGTTGTCGTGTTCATGGAGTATTTTCTCCGCATGCTGCAACAGCACGCTGCCTTTTTCCGTCGGCGCGGCTTTGCCGGCGACCCGCGTCAGCAGCGGGCAGTGCAGCTGATCTTCAAGCCGCCGCAGCTTCCAGCTCACCGCCGACTGGCTCAGGTTGAGGAGCGAGGCGGCTTTGGTCATGCTGCCGGTTTGCACTACGGTTCTGAATACCCTGAGCGCATCCACTGAAAGACGTTTATTCATTTAAGTATGACAAAAGTGAGTTTTCATCGGTAAACAATGTCACTGGTGTCATACCCCGTCAAGCCGTAGCCTGCTGAGACCACGTTAATGTGACTCAGGAGCAGACAATGCCTCGCGAACATTCATTACTGAACCAGCACGTTGTGATTAATGGCTGCCGCATTGCGGCGGGCGTTCACGGTTCCGGTATCCCTCTGGTGCTGGTTCACGGCACCCCAGCCCATACGGTTATCTGGCAGGCGCTTGTGCCACTATGGGTAGACGCCGGTTTTCAGGTACACCTGTATGACCTGCCCGGGTATGGCGCATCCGAGCGCCCATTGCAGGCCGATACCTCAGTGGCGGCGCAGGTCGCGTTCCTGCATGATCTGCTGGATCACTGGCAGCTGGAAAAAACGCATCTTTTTGGTCACGATATCGGCGGGGCGATTGCCCTCCGGCTGGCACTGGACGAACCGCAGCGTCTGCTGACCCTGACGGTTGCCGATGCGCCGTGCTACGACTCGTGGCCGTCGCCCACGTGGCGGGATATGCGGGATCGCTATGCAGAGTATGCGCTGACACCGGCCAGTGAGCATCGCAGCACGATGACGCGTCAGCTGAAGATGGCGGTTTTTAATAAGCCGTTGATGGCCGGTGAGCGGCTGGAACAGTTCCTCGCCCCCCTCTGTGGCACGCTGGGGCAGGCCTCCTTTTATCAGCACCAGGTGGCCCATTATAATGCCTGCTACACGGCAGACTTCGCGGAAAGGCTCCCGCAGCTCCGGCTGCCCGTGCAGATCCTATGGGGTGCAGACGATGAATGGCAGCCCGTCCACTATGCCCGACGCCTGCAGCACGATATTCCCGGTTCCACCCTGCATATTTATCAGCACGCCGGACACTTTTTGATGGAAGATATCCCCCAGCCTGTCGCTGCACAGGTTATAGCGTTCGTTAATCAATCTACCCGGAGGTAAGCCATGGTTTTGATCGGTATGCTGGATTCGCCCTATGTCAGACGCGTTGCCGTCTGTATGAATGTGCTCGGCCTGCAGTACGAACACCGCCCCCTGTCGGTATTTGGTGATTTTGAGGCGTTCGCTAAAATCAATCCGGCGGTCAAAGCCCCGACGCTGATAACGGATGACCAGCAGATCCTGATGGAATCTTCACTGATTATCCGTTATCTGCAGGATCTGTCGCCGCACACCTCTGCGCTGGTGCCTGAATCCGCAGAGGACAGGGTGAGGGATGTGAGCCTGACCGGCCTGGCACTGGCGGCCTGTGAAAAAGCGGTACAGATCGTTTATGAACGGCGTCTGCGGCCGGAGGAAAAACAGCATCAGCCCTGGGTCGACAGGGTGACCCGACAGCTTCATGGCGTATGGCAGGCGCTGGAAGAGCAAGTGCAGGCACACCCCCCCGCGATCCTCACCGTCGGGGGGATCAGTATCGCCGTGGCGTGGCGTTTTACCTGCCTGATGCTGCCGGATGTGGTCAGCCGTGCGGATTACCCCGGGGTGGACAGCTTCAGTCAACAGGCCGAACAGCGACCGGCGTTTCTGGCTGCCCCGGCAAACTGAAACGGCAGGCCCGCCGGATGCTTTCCGGGCAGGATCAGAACGGGCTGGAGTGGCGGGCGGTCACCCGCTCTCCGCTGACGGGGTGAACAAAATCCAGCTCGCTGGCGTGCAGCATCAGCCGCGTGGTCTGCTCCGTTCCCGGCAGCAGAAGGCCGCCGTACAGGTCACATCCCAGGATGGGGTGACCAAGCTGCTGGCAGTGAATACGCAGCTGATGGGTTCGCCCGGTCTCCGGCATCAGCTGCGCCCGCGTTAACGGCAGGAAGAAACCTTCCTGCGGCGCAGGGGACAGGCGCTCAATCACCCGATAGCGCGAGCGGGCGGGTTTGCCGTTAAGCGGGCAAATCGACATCCGGGGAAACAGCGCCGGATCTTTGGCAATCGCCGCGTCTATCACCCCTTCATTGTCCGCCAGATGTCCGCAGAGCAGGGCGCTGTAAACCTTGCTCACGGTGCGCTGGCTGAACTGATGGCAGAGGGCGGCATTCACTGCCTTATTGCGCGCCACGACCATCAGCCCGGAGGTCCCGAAATCCAGACGATGGACCAGAGTACAGCCGGGGAAGATCTTCACCAGACGGTGGTGCACCGAATCGAGATTGTGCGCATTTTTCCCCGACAGGCTCAGCAGGCCGGCAGGCTTATTGATCAGCACCAGATGGTCATCCTGAAAGAGGATCTCAATGTCGTCATGGCAGGGTGGAGCAATAAAGTCATCAATAATGGCAGACATCAGGCGGCCCGGAGCGAGAGTGGGGGCAGGGATCACCCCGGCTGAAAGCGTAAATGAAAAAGCCCGCTTAAGTTTCCTTAAGCGGGCTTCTCGAATTTGGCTCCTCTGACTGGACTCGAACCAGTGACATACGGATTAACAGTCCGCCGTTCTACCGACTGAACTACAGAGGAATTGTTGGAACGGGGCGCATCATATCCAGCGGGGCAGGGGATGTCAAAGCCTGATTTCACGCTTTTGGTTCAACTGCTGAATAAAGCAGCATCTTCCTGACAGCGGTGTGAGTTTCCCCACAATAATGTTGCTTTTGCGGCGTGCCTTGCAGGGTGTGACGGGGCTTGCAGCCGTGTTGCACTGATTTTCGTCAGGGTGATCACGTTTATTTCATTTTGACGTTGATACGCTAAGTTTCGGTATATACATTCCATGCGTGTTGAATGTTTGTTTCATTTTTCTCCCACCCTAAGGACCCACCATGAAAAAAGTCAGAATCGGGCTGATCGGTACCGGTTATATCGGACGCTGCCACGCAATCGCTTATGCTCAGGCCCCGACGGTCTTTAACCTGAAAGGGGAGCTGGTGCGTGAGATGCTGGCAGAGGTCAATCCGGAGCTGGCGAGCGCGCAGGCAGCAACGCTGGGGTTTAACCGGTCGACCGGTGACTGGCGGGAGCTGGTGGCAGATGAGAATATTGATGTGGTCGATATCTGCGCGCCTAACTTCCTGCACAAAGAGATGGCGCTGGAGGCAATCCGGCACGGTAAGCATGTTTATTCTGAAAAACCGCTGGCGCTGGACGCAGCCGATGCTGAAGAAATGGTGCGGGCGGCGGAAAAAGCCGGTGTGAAAACGCTGGTCGGCTTCAACTATATGAAAAACCCGACCAGTCAGCTGGCGAAAGAGATCATTGCCCGGGGGGAAATTGGCGAGGTGGTGCATTTTTACGGCACCCACAACGAGGACTATCTGGCTGACCCGATGACGCCGCTGGACTGGCACTGCCAGAAAGCACTGGCCGGTCTGGGGGCGCTGGGCGACCTGGCGGCGCATATCGTGAATATGGCGCACTATCTGGTGGGCAATATTGATGAAGTCAGCGGCGATATGATGACGGTGATCAAACAGCGTCCGGACCCGAAAAATCGCTCCCTGATGCGCGATGTGGAAAACGAAGACCAGGCCAGTGCACTGCTGCGCTTTGCTAACGGTGCGCACGGGGTGATTGAAACCTCGCGCATTGCCTGCGGCAGCAAAATGGGCCTGACCTACGTGGTGACGGGCACCAAAGGCAGCCTTCGTTATACTCAGGAGCGCATGGCGGAACTGGCGCTGTATAGCCATGACGATCCGGCAGGCCGCCAGGGCTTCAAAACCATCCTCACCGGCCCGGCACACCCTGACTATGCGGCATTCTGCATCTCTGCCGGGCACGGCATCGGCTTTAACGACCAGAAAACCGTTGAAGTCCGCGATCTGATTAACGGTATTGCCGCCGGGGATCGCATGTGGCCTGATTTTGCAGAAGGCCTGCAGGTATCGAAAGTGCTGGAAGCGATAGCGGTTTCAGCCGCGGAGCGGCGCTGGATGAAAGTCTGAGGCGCTGTCAGGCCGGGGGGACCCGGCCTTTTTCATTTCTCTTCCTGCCCGCCCGCACTGCACCCGCGATAAGCCGTTTAATTTGTTCGCCATTAAATGTATGATAATAAGACTCATTTGCAACGTAATGGCCAAGATGAAAAAACCCTTCTCCTTCCCGGTACTGTGCGCAGTACTGGTTGCCGCCGCCCTGATCTTTGTGGTGTCTGTCCGTAGCTGTTCAACACAGCATATCGCCGATCGGCCGGACGCTTCGCAGGCGTCTGCGGTGCCTGCTCCAGCCTCAGCGGAGGCACAGCAAGGCTGGCCGCGCACCCTGCAAACCCCCAAAGGGCCTCTGACCCTGAAGCAGGCCCCTGAGCGTATCGTCTCTACCAGCGTGACCATCACCGGCACCCTGCTGGCCATTCACGCGCCGCTGGTCGGGTCGGGCGGCACCAGCCGTAACAGCACGGTGTCTGACGATCGCGGTTTTTTTAAGCAGTGGAGCGCCGAGGCCGCTCAGATCGGGCTGAAGCCGCTGTATATCACGGAACCCAACGCAGAGGCGATTGCTGCGGCTGCACCGGACCTGATCGTAATTTCCGCTACCGGGGGGGACTCGGCGCTGAAGCTGTACGATCAGCTCTCCGCTATCGCCCCGACGCTGGTGATCGACTACGGTGATAAAAGCTGGCAGCAGCTGGCGGTACAGCTGGGGGAGATCACCGGGCATGAGAAGGACGCCAGTGCGGTGATTGACCGTTTCGAACAGCGGGTGCAGGCGGTCAAACAGTCGATTGCGTTACCGCCGCAGCCGGTCTCGGCGCTGGTTTACTACGAAGACGGCCGCGGCCTGAACCTGTGGACGGAGGCGTCTGCGCAGGGCAAGCTGCTGTCGGCGCTGGGCTTTACGCTGGCGATGCCACCCGCAGACGTACACGGTGGCACCAGCATGGGCAAGCGTAACGATATTATTCAGCTGTCAGGCGAAAATATGGCGGCAGGACTGACCGGGAAAAGTCTGCTGCTGTTTGCCGCAGATGATGCCACGGTAGGCAGGGTACGGGCGAATCCGTTCCTGGAGCATCTTACCGCAGTAAAAAATAACCAGGTGTATGCGATGGGGCCGGATACCTTCCGCCTCGATTACTTCAGTGCCAGCAATATGCTGGACAGTATTGAACGGCACTTTAAAGCCCGCTAAGCGGGCCGTTTGACAGAAGGCCCGCCTGTTTGCCCGGCCGGCCCCTGTCAGATGATGCCGGTTACGAATGGGTTACCGGCTCTGACGCCTCCGACGGGGCAGAGGGCTCTGACGTCAGCGTTGCCCGCCGCAGTGTCCCTACCAGGCCGGCCAGCACCAGCGCGACCCCGGCCGCTGCCGCACCGAACGACAGCACGCTCACCACCGGCGTAAACAGCTTACCTAATACGCCCAGGCCCAGCGCCCCCACGGAATCTCCCGTCACATCCTGAGCGGTACCCAGACTGTTGACGCGCCCCAGCAGGTGGTCAGGCGTATGGTGCTGAATCAGCATATATTGCAGCAGCGAAGCAATGGCATTGCAGTAGCCGTATACCACCAGGGCCAGCAGGGCAGGAATAAAGTGGCTGTAAAGCCCCAGTGAAGCAATCGCCAGGAACGCGCAGGTGGCGCTGACCAGCACCAGAATCCCCGGCCGTCCGTGACGCGGTACCCAGCCGCTGGTAAAGGCACCGATCATCGCCCCCAGCGGGACGGCGGAGTACATCAGCCCAATGGCGGAGGCATCCGCGTGATAGCTGATGGCCAGCGCCGGAAAGAGGATGCGCACCGCGCCAACAATGCTGACCAGCATGCCCAACAGCACCACGGAACCCACCACTTTCTGCCGGCAGACAAACTGAATGCCGCTGGCCAGCGCGCGCAGCGGGTGTTCCGGCTCCTGCGCGTCCGGTTTCATCGTCGGCAGGCGTACCAGGGGGATCAGCGTGGCCAGCGTGCCGACGGCAGCAACGGCAAACGCCCAGCCGACGCCACCGGCGACAATGATCACCCCGCCAATCGCCGGGGAGAGGATCGCCCCGAGGCGCACGGTCACCATACTCAGCGCCCCTGCCGCACCGAGGTTTTCCCGGCCAACCAGCAGCGGGATCACCGCCATCAGTGCCGTCATCCCCAGCGCACCAAAGAAGCCATCCCACGCCGCCAGCACATACAGCGCCCACAGCGACGGTGCGGGAAGAAACGCATTGAGGCTCAGGGCGGCAAAGCCAATACCGCAGGTACCGCGGGCAAACAGGATCAGCTTACGCCGGTCAAGGCGGTCCGCAAGGATACCGCCGAGCATTAAGCCAATAAACATACCGACCCCATCCAGCATCACCGCGACCCCCACCTGCAGGGTGGAGCCGGTCATTGCCTGGATCTGGATCGGCACGCCGACGGCCAGCATGCCCAGCGAGAAGACGGACAGCATGCGGGCACAAAAGATGGCGCGGAAAGGGGCGTTATTTTTCAGCAGACTGAAATCAAGCAGGATGGAGGGCTTAGCCATGAGTGTCCATGTGTGTTGATGGGCCGGTGCCTGGCGACCGGAACGCTGTCCGGTGCGGCGCGTAAGGATGCCGATGTTTTTCTGGCGGTGCGCATGGTAACATATTTGGTTAGTAACGTTAATGATAATAATACTCATATTCATTTGCATGTATGGAGGATCTGTCAGGGATGTCATTGCAGCACGCTTCCCCTCGTACCACTCCACTGCCGGCAGGCATTTCACGCGCCGGGGGTGTCATTATCTGCCTGGGCCTGCTGGCGGCCGTCAGCCTGGCAAGCCTGATGCTGGGGGCCAAATCCATTGCACCAGCGGTGGTGTGGCAGAGCCTGTCCGGTCAGCTGACCAGTGCTGACAGCATCATCATTCTCAATGCCCGCCTGCCGCGCACGCTGGCCGGGATCCTGGTCGGCCTGGCGCTGGGCGGTGCCGGGGCGGTGATCCAGGCGCTGACGCGCAATCCGCTGGCCGACCCCGGCATACTGGGTGTTAATGCCGGAGCCAGCTTTGCCATGGCCGTGGGCATCACCCTGTTTGGCGTCAGCGGTATGGCCGGCTGGCTGGGGTTTGCCTGGGGCGGCGCGCTGATTGCCAGTGTTGCCGTCTGGGCTATTGGTACCCTCAGCGGGGGACGGGTGAATCCGGTCCGCCTGACGCTGGCAGGGGTAGCGCTGAGTGCGGTACTGGGCGGACTGACCTCCTCACTGTCGCTGCTGAATCCGCAAACCTTTGATCAGCTGCGCTTCTGGCAGGCGGGAACCCTGGATATCCGCACAATGGATAATCTGCTTATTGTTGCTCCGGCGATTGTAGCGGGAGCGGTGCTGGCGCTGGCAGTATCGCGTTCGCTGAACAGCCTGAGCATGGGCGAGGACATTGCCGCCGCGCTGGGCACAAGGGTGGTGCTGATCCGCCTGCTGGCGCTGCTGGCGGTGATGCTGCTCTGCGGATCGTCTACCGCGCTGGTGGGGCCGATTGGTTTTGTCGGCCTGATGGTGCCTCATGTGGCGCGCTGGTGGGTGGGGGCCGACCAGCGCTGGATACTGATCTATTCATTTTTAATGGCCCCGGTGCTGCTGCTCACCGCCGATATTGCCGGGCGGTTTATGGCGCAGGGCGAATTACGGGTGTCGATTGTCACCGCCCTGATTGGGGCACCTGTCCTGATCTGGCTGGTCCGTCAGCGCAGGCATTAGGCTTTGTTACCTGCCATTTTGCAGCCTGGTTGAGTTGAACCCGGGCTTTAAGGGAGATCTGCATGCACAGCAGAACGTTAATAATAGGGCGCCCGGACGGCTGGCTGAATCTGCGCCTGTCATCCCGGGTGATGTGGGTTAACCTGACGCTGCTGCTGCTGGCCGTCGCGCTGGCGCTGTTTGCCCTGTGCTACGGCACGCTCAGTATTCGCCCCGGGCAGGTGTGGCAGGCGCTGCAGGGAGAGGGGCCGCGCGGTATTATCACCGTCATCCGGCAGTGGCGTGCGCCACGCGCAATGTTGGCACTGGTGCTGGGGGCCGGCCTCGGCGTCAGCGGCGCAATCTTCCAGTCAGCCATTCGTAACCCGCTGGGCAGTCCGGACGTGGTCGGTTTTAATACCGGCGCTTTTACCGGCGCACTGGTGATGATTATCGCGTTTGGCGGCGGCTATTATCAGATTGCGGCAGGGGCACTGGTCGGCGGCATCGGTGCGGCGGCGCTGGTCTATCTGCTGGCCTGGCGTCAGGGGATTGTGGGTTTCCGCCTGATTATCGTCGGCATTGGCGTCGGCGCGGTGCTTTCCGCGCTGAATACCTGGCTGATTATCAGCGCTTCGCTGGAAAGTGCCATGAGTGCGGCGCTGTGGGGGGCCGGATCGCTGAACGGTATCACCTGGGCGAAAGGTCAGCCTGCGCTGCTGCTGGTGCCGCTGACGATTCTGGTCGCGCTGCTGCTCAGCCGCCGTCTGCAACTGATGGAGATGGGCGATGACAGTGCGCGGGCGCTGGGGATCAGTGCGGAATCCAGCCGCCTCTGGCTGATGCTGTGCGGCATTATCCTCACGGCGATTGCCACCGCCAGCGCCGGGCCCATCGCCTTTATCTCTCTGGCCGCACCGCAGATCGCCAAGCGGCTGACCGGCGCACATGCTGTGCCGCTGTTCTCTGCCGCCACAACCGGGGCGCTGCTGCTGCTGCTGGCAGACGTCGTCGCGCAACATGCTTTTAACGGGATACAGCTGCCGGTGGGGGCCGTCACGGTCAGCATCGGCGGGCTGTATCTCATCGGGTTACTTATCAGGGAGTCACGTCGTTAACCATGGAACTTTCTTCCCCCTCACGCCTTCAGGCCAGCGGAGTGACGCTGGCCTACGACCAGAAGGTGATCGCCCGCGAACTCAGCGTGCAGATCCCCGACCGCCGGTTCACGGTGATCATTGGCCCGAACGCCTGTGGCAAATCAACGTTATTGCGCGCCCTGTGTCGTCTGCTGAAGCCGCGCAGCGGCCAGGTACTGCTTGATGGCGAGGATATTCACCAGATGGGCACCAAAGCGCTGGCGCGCCAGCTGGGTCTGCTGCCACAGCATGCCATTGTGCCGGAGGGGATCAGCGTGGCCGATCTGGTGGCGCGCGGGCGCTATCCACACCAGAGCCTGCTGAAGCAGTGGAGCGAAGCCGATCGTCAGGCGGTGGCCAGCGCGATGCAGGCGACCAACGTCAGTGAACTGGCAGAGCGCAGCGTCGATGAGCTCTCCGGCGGACAGCGTCAGCGCGTATGGGTAGCGATGGTGCTGGCACAGCAAACGCCCCTGCTGTTACTGGACGAGCCGACCACCTGGCTGGATATCGCCCATCAGATCGAACTGCTGGATCTGTTCCGTCAGTTAAATCAGGAACACGGGCATACGCTGGTGGCCGTGCTGCATGATTTGAATCAGGCCTGTCGCTATGCCGACCATCTGGTGGTGATGCAGGAAGGGCAGATCGTGGCCCAGGGCCAGCCGGCAGAGATCGTTGATGCGTCGCTGGTCCGGCAGGTCTTTGGCATGGCGTGCGTGGTGATTGACGATCCGGTATCGCATACGCCGATGATCGTCCCGTGCGGGCGTTATCACCGGCCATAAAAAAAGGCCGACCGTCATAAAAGGTCGACCTTCATACGATGATCCCAGTGGCGGACCGGATTTCCGGGCCGCCTCTGTTTTACGCCAGGTCTTTACAGGCCGCCATCAGCTGCGCCAGCAGGGGCCCCAGTGTGACCAGGGATGCCGGGGACAGGATATCCATATGCTCGCAGTCCAGCTCGTGCACCCGTAACTGCTGCAGGTAAGGTGCCCAGCTTTTCTGCACATCCATCCCGGCGGGCAGCGTCTTTTTCGCCACAAACAGCGTGGCCTGTCCGGCAAAGCGCGGGGTAGAGGCAGTGCTCAGACGCTGGACCGCATCCGCGTAGTTCGCCACGATGGTACTGAACATCGCCGCTTTTTCCGCCTGTAACAGCGCATCGTCACTGTCGGTCGCGGCCATAAACTCCGCTTCCTCACGTTCGACTTCCGCACGGGCCTCCTCTTCTGACGGCCGTGTCCAGTCCTGACCCTCAGGCGGATAGGTATCCAGCAGACCCAGGAAGCTTACCGTCTCCCCCTGCTGCTGCAGGCGGGCCGCTATCCCGTGGGCAAGGGTGCCGCCCAGCGAGTAACCCAGCAGATGGTACGGCCCCTGCGGCTGAATGCTGCGCAGTGTCGCCAGATGGCGATCGCACATTTCATCCACGCTGGCACAGGCGGCAATCACCCCGTCAGGACGCGGCGACTGCAGGCCAACAATCGGGAAGTGACCGCCAAGATGACGCAGCATACCGGAATACTGCCACGCAAAGCCGGATGCCGGATGAATACAGAACAGCACCGGCCCGGTCCCGCTGCGGAAGGGCAGGCTTTCACCGTTGGCACGCGTCCCGGCGTTGATGCCGCGGGCACCCTCATCCAGCAGACGGGCCATGTTCTCCACGCTGCGCGCAGCCATGATCTGCCCGATAGTGAGCGGCGTTGCCAGGCGACGACGCAGTTCGGCAGCCAGGCGCATCGCCAGCAGCGAGTGCCCGCCCAGCGCGAAGAAATCATCATCGGCATACACGGTTTCACGCGCCAGCAGGCGGGCGAAAAGTTCCGCCAGCAGCTGCTCATACTCACCGCGCGGCAGGCGGCCAGCCGACTGCGGGGCCTGCGGGGATGGCAGGGCCTTGCGGTCCAGCTTGCCGTTGGCGCTCAGTGGGAAACGGTCGGTCAGCACGTAGCTGACCGGCAGCATATGCGCCGGCAGGCGCTGCGCCAGCTGCTGGTGCACGACCTGGGTATCCAGTGCCAGCCCCGGTTGGGCAATCAGCCAGGCCACCAGCTGACGGGCATCGGCCCCGACGGCGGCCGCGCTGCCCAGTTCGCGCGCGCCAACTACCGCCTGCGCCACGCCGTCCAGGGCGAGCAGCGCCTGCTCAATTTCGCCCAGCTCAATGCGCTGACCGCGAATTTTAAGCTGATCGTCGCTGCGGCCGAGGTATTCCACGGCTCCGCTGTCCAGCCAGCGGGCGATGTCGCCGGTGCGGTACATGCGCTCACCGTCGGCAAACGGATCGGCGACAAAGCGCTGGGCGGTCAGATCGGCACGGTAAAGATACCCCTCGGCCAGCTGCACACCGCACAGATACAGGTCGCCCGCCACGCCGACGGGCACCGGGCGCAGCAGGGCATCAAGGATGCGCAGTTCAGTGTTCCACACCGGGTAGCCAATCGGCACGCCCGCGCCGCTGCACTGTTTCAGACTTTCACCGCTGGCCGGATGCCAGGTCACATCAACGGCGGCTTCGGTCGGGCCATACAGGTTATGCAGCGGGGCGGCGATCAGGGCTTCATAGCTGGCGGCCAGCTCGCAGGAAAGGGCTTCCCCGCTGCAGAACACGCGGCGCAGGCTGTGACAGCCTTTATCCTCGCCATCGCGGCTTTCCAGCGCCGTCACCCACGCCGCCAGCATCGATGGCACGAAGTGCATCGTGGTCACGCCGTAGTCTTCAATCAGCTGTACCAGCGCCTCCGGGTCGCGATGGGCTTCCGGCGGGGCCATCAGCAGCGGCGATCCGACCATCAGCGGCCAGAAGAACTCCCACACCGAGACGTCAAAACTGCACGGGGTTTTCTGTAACACCACATCGCTGGCGTCCAGCGGGTATTCGTCCTGCATCCACCACAGGCGGTTAACGATAGCCTGCTGGCCCACCACCACGCCTTTCGGTCGCCCGGTGGAGCCGGAGGTGTAGAGGACATAGGCCGGGCGGGTGCTGTCTGCCGGTGGCAGCGGGTGCCGTGGCGGATGCGGTTCCTCTTCCAACTGGTCAAAGGTCAGGATCGGCCCCATCACGGCAAAGCGCGCGGCTAAGGCGCTTTCGCTGATAATCAGACGCGGCCGCGCATCGGCCACCATATAACCCAGACGGTCATCCGGGTAGCCGGTATCCAGCGGCAGCCAGGCAGCGCCGGCCTGCAGAATAGCGGTCAGTGCCAGGCTCAGGCGTACCGAGCGCGGCAGGGCGACGGCAACGATATCCCCGGGTTTTACCCCGGCATCAATCAGGCGGTCAGCCAGCCGCCGCGCCTGCTGCTGCATCTGGCGATAGGTCAGACGATGTTCGCCGTCCAGCAGCGCCAGCGCATCCGGCGTACGGTTCACCTGCTGCTCAATGGCCCCCTGCAGCGTGCCGGGGGCGACCGGGTAAGCGGTGTTATTGATGCTGGTGATCAGCGCCCGTTCATCCGGCGTCTGCAGCTGCCAGCGCGCCAGCGGCAGGTCAGGCTGTGCCACCAGTTGGGCAATCAGCATCAGCAGGCGGTCAGCGAAGCGCTGCGGGTGCGGCACCGCATCGCGATACTCCATCAGCAGGTGCAGACGCTCGCCCGGAAGCACCAGCAGGGTGAGTGGGTAGTGGGTGTAGCCCCGGTTGCTGATGTGGTCGCAGCGCAGGCCGTTGTGCCCCTGCAACAGGTCGGTGTTATCCGGATAGTTCTCCACCACCAGCAGAGTGTCAAACAGCGTGCCGCTGCCGGCCAGTTGCTGGATCTCGCCCAGGCCCAGATCGTCATGCTCAATCAGCTGGATCTGCTGTGCCTGATGATCGGCCAGCTGATCCAGCAGCGGTCGCTGGCTGTCAAAGCGAACCCGCACCGGCAGGGTGTTACTGAACAGCCCAACATGCTGATCCTGGCCGTCAATCTGACCGAAGCGGCCGGACACCGGGGAGCCGAACACCACGTCCTGATGACCGCTTTCAATCGCCAGCTGCATGCCCCAGAGGCCCTGCATAACGCTGTTCAGGGTCAGGCCACGGCGCCGGCACAGCGCCAGCAGGCCGCGTTCCAGCTCAGGCTCCAGCACCAGATCAAGGTCATGCACCGGGCCGGTGTGGGCCTCACTGCCGAACAGCAGCGTCGGGCGTACGTCCTGTAATACCTGCTGCCACCGCTGACGCGAGGCCGCCGCGTCGCGCCCGGCAAGCTGACGGACGATATCCGCGTAGCTGAAGCGGTGCGGCGTCAGCGCCTGCGGGCCGTGCCACAGAGCGGTAAACAGGTCGGCTAAAATCACCGGCGTTGACCAGCCATCCACCACCAGGTGGTGGGCGTTCAGCATCAGGGTAAAGCGGTCGCCTCCGGCGTGCTCCACCAGCAGCGCGTGCAGCATCACCGGCTGGCTGAACAGGTCCCGCGCCAGCTCGCGTTTTTCCAGCGCCAGCAGGGCGTTTGCTTCGTCCTGCGGGGAGAGCACCGGCAGGGTATGGCGGTCGAGCGTCCAGACGGACTGGCCGACCGGCAACACCGGGATCAGCTGCAGCGGCTGAAGTGTCTGCTCGCTGTCAAAACGTGCTGCCAGCTGCGGATGGTGGCGCACCACGGCATCCAGCGCCGCACGCAGGCGGTCCTCCTCCAGCATGCCGCTAAAGGTCAGCCGCGTCAGGGAGTTATAGCTGCCGCTGTTATCGGCGGTGGCCGCATGGAACAGCAGCCCCTTCTGCAGCGGCAGCAACGGCAGCACAGCGGCCAGCGGGCCGTGACGGTCACCCAGCGCCACCAGATCCTGCTGGCTGACGTCGTCCATCGCGACCTCGGCGGCCACTAAGGTATCGCATGCCTGCTGAGGATGGCGGCGGGCAAACCCGGCCAGCGCATCGCAGGCGTCTGCCATGGCCTGATGCAGGGCATCAATATCCTCTTCGCTGAATACGCCGCTGAGCCAGCCCCAGTTGATCGCCAGCTGCGGCATCGCGCCGTTTTCATCCACAAAGATATTCACCTCCAGTCCGTGCAGCTGCGGCATCGCCGGGGACTGATACACGGCAAAGGCGTCGCGGAACTGCCTGCGCGTGCGCTGAGGTGTCCAGAGTTCGTCCCCGGCGCTGAAGCGCCCGAGGTAGTTAAACAGCACTTCCGGTGCGTGCTGCTGCGCCAGCGTCTTAAGCTCTGGCCCACGGACGGCATCGAGGTAGCGCAGCTGACCGTAGCCAATGCCGCGATCCGGTACGGCCCGCAGCACATGCTTGACCGCGCGGATGGCGTCGCGCAGCGTGCCGTTATCGCTATTTCCCAGCGTGATCAGCAGCGGGTATTCGGCGGTCAGCCAGCCGACAGTGCGGGCCAGGTCACGATCGCCTTCCAGCTCAGCGCGGCCATGTGACTCCAGGGTATAGCGCAGCTGGCGGACCTTAAAGCGATCGGCCAGCGCCAGCGACAGGGTGCAAAGCAGTGTCTCCTCCACGCTGGCGCGGAACTGTTGCGGCAGCGTGGAGAGCAGGGCCTGCGTCTGACTGCCGTTCAGCAGCGTGCGCTTCTCTTTCATCTCACCGTGGGTATCCTGTTCGTGCACAGCGCGCTGGCCGAGCAGCGGAACAGGATCCTGCAACATGCTCTGCCAGAAGGGCAGCTCAGACACCCGGTGGGCGGTATCGCGCAACAGCGCCGCTGACCAGTCGTGCAGTGAGGTTTCTTCTGCCGGCAGGGTTACTGGCGTGCCGTTGATGGCCGCTTCGGCCGCTTCGCGCAGATCTTCCAGCAGGACGCGCCACGAGACACCGTCCACGACCAGATGGTGGATCACCAGCACCAGACCGAATGTCTGTCCCTTATGCTGCAGGAGCGTCGCCTGTATCATCACGCCGTTCGCCGGATCAAGGCGGTGCACGGCCGCGTCAAACGCATCCTCAGCGCAGGCTTCCGGTGCATCATTCAGCCTCAGCGTACTGACCCGGGGGGGCGATCCGGCTGGAGGCGTTTCGCCGACCACCAGTTGGCCGTCGCGGGTAAAGGCGGCGAGTGCCGGATGCGCCTGGCTGAGGGTGGTCAGTGCCTGTTCAAGCTGCGCAGGCTGCAGCGCCGACGGCACCTGTAACCAGACGCCATGGGCAAAGCGTTGGTCAATACCGCCGTGTTCGTTAAACCAGTGCAGGATCGGCAGGCCAGCGATCGCCCCCTGCTGTTTCACCTGACTGACCGCCGTGCGGGTCGCCAGTGGCGGCATACTCTGCGCCATGCGCGCCGGGGTGCGCTGGGCAAAAATATCACGCGGGCGCAGCAGATAGCCTGCGCGGCGGGCGGCGGTGCCGAGCCCCATTGCAGATATGCTGTCGCCGCCGAGGGCGAAGAAATCATCGTCAGCGCCGACGCGCTCCATGCCCAGCAGGTCGGCCACCGCTTTGCAGATCAGCGTTTCTTCCGCTCCCTGCGGTTCGCGGCCGGGAGTAAAGGCCATCTGTTGCGGTTCAGGCAGCGCCTGACGGTCAATTTTGCCGTTGACGTTAAGCGGCAGCTCATCCATCACCATCAGAATGGCCGGCACCATATAGTCGGGCAGGGTCACGGCCAGCTTCGCCAGCAGCTTCGCTGAGAGCTGCGCGTCGGCGCGCAGGGCATCGTCAGACACCGAGCAGTAACCGATCAGCCGGTTTGTGGCGCCGACAGGCTGGGCGATCACCACGGCGGTACTGACTTCTTCCAGCGCCACCAGGGCATTTTCCACTTCCCCCAGCTCGATGCGGAACCCCCGCACTTTGATCTGATGATCGACGCGGCCAATAAACGCCAGCTGCCCGTCGCTGCGCCAGCGCATCAGATCGCCGCTGCGGTACATCACCTCGCCCTCAAGGAACGGGTTGGCGACGAAGCGGGCAGCAGTCAGATCCGGACGGCGGAGATAGCCACGCGCAATCCCGGTGCCGGAAATGTAAAGTTCACCGACACAGCCCACCGGGACGGGGCGCAGCCTGCTGTCCAGCAGCCAGACCCGGGTGTTACCCACCGGACGGCCGATCACCGGCTGGTCAGAAACCATCACGCTGGCACCCAGCGTATCGATGGTGTATTCGGACGGGCCGTAGTAGTTATGGATCTCCAGTTCCGGGTGCTGCTGCATCAGCTTCCACAGGGTCGGCGTGGCGGCTTCACCGCCGATCATCACAAACGCCGGACGGTGGCTGTCGGCCTCGAACAGACCGGCATCAATCATCTGCGAGAAGAACGACGGGGTGATATCCAGCAGGTCGACCGGCACCTGTTTCATTTTCTGTAACAGGCCCCACGCATCACGGCGCAGCTCTTCATCAAAAATGTTCAGCTCACAGCCCATCATCATGCAGAACAGCGGCTCCCATGACGAGTCGAAGGAGAACGAGGCGGTGTGGCCGGTGCGCATGCGGCGCGGCTGGCTGCGATGGAAGCGCTCAATGGCCGGGCCGAACAGGTTGGCCTGGTGCGACAGGAAGAGGTTCAGCAGGCCGGCGTGGGTGCTCATTACCCCTTTCGGGCGTCCGGTAGAGCCGGAGGTGTAGATCATATAGGCGAGGTGCTCACCCTGCTGGGCGACGCGGCGTTCGCTGTCGCTGACCGGGGTGGCGGCGCGGGCATCACAGCGGGCGCGCACGTCGGCGTCATCAATACACAGACAGACCCCTTCCGGCATGCGAGCCGCCAGGCTGCTGTGCGTCAACAGCAGCTGTGGCTGCGCATCGTCACACATCAGCGCCAGACGCTCGCGCGGATAGTCGAGATCCAGCGGCATATAGGCGGCCCCGCTGGCCAGTACGCCAAAAATGGCCACCAGCGAATCCACCGAGCGCGGGAGGCCAATCGCCACAACATCATCCGCACCCAGACCGCGGGCCATCAGCTCACGTGCCAGCTGCATTGCCCGGGCAGAAAGCTGTCCGTAGGTCAGGCTGATATCACCGCAGACGACGGCGGTGGCATTGGGCTGTGCTTCCACCTGGCGCTGCAGCATGGCCAGTATCGACACCACACCCTCCGGCGGCGTCACGGCGATCCCCTGCGACCACTCATCAATCTGCTGCTGCTCGTGCCCGGCAACCAGCGCCAGTCTGGCCAGCGGCAGACGCGGTTGCTGCGCCAGCTGTCTTGCCAGACAGACGATCCGTTCGCCGTGCCAGGCCAGCATCTGCGCGTCATATTTATCGGGATTGGCGACCAGCGTGACCTGAAGCTGGCCAAGCTGGAAGCCGATCTCAAACTCCAGATCGTCCACCGGCCCCATCGCCAGGGTGTGGCTGACGGCATCAATACCGTCAAATGCCAGGCTGTCGTGATAAATCTTGAGGTTAATAACCGGGCCATACAGGGGCTGGCCGCTACCGACCAGGCCGAGATCGCGACGCAGCTGCTCTGCTTCATAACGCTGGTGACGGCGCACCTGTTTGATTTCACTCTGCAGGGCCTGGCTGACATCGGCCAGCGTCATGCTGTCATCAATGTCAGGCAGCAGCGGCAGGACGTTGACCACCGGCCCCGTAGCGGCCAGCGCGGCCGAACCGATCCGGCGCATAAACGGGAAGCCGATGCTCAGACGGGATTCACCGCTGATGCGTGCCAGATAGGCAACCAGCAGGGCGCTGGCAATCTCCGCCGGCGCGGATTCCCGCAGGCCTGGCTGCTGGGCCAGGGCCGCCAGCAGGGCGGGCGGCAGGGTGACCTGCTGTTTCAGCGGTGACGTGCGCCCGTGGTGGCTGAAGGTTTCACCCGACAGGGAGATCGCCGTCGGAAAGTCTTTACCGTGCTGCTGCCAGAACAACGCCGCACGCTCACAGGCCGGTGAGTGCTGCCAGGCCTGATATTCGGCAACCACTTCACCAAAGGAGATAAACGGCGAGGGCGACGGCGTCTGGCCCGCGCGCAGGGACTGATAGACTGCCGCCACGCGCCGGGTCAGCGCCTCGAAGCTGAAGCCGTCCAGCATCAGATGGTGATAACGCTGATACCAGAACCAGCGGTCAGCGCTGACGCGGATCATCAGCTGGCGGTACAGCGGACGGTCACCGTCAGCAGGGAGGTCGGCAGCCAGGTCGGCCTGCATCAGATCCTGCGCCGCCTGCGCGGCATCGCTGTGCTGGCTGACATCTACCCATTCAACAGGCTGTACCTGCTCGGGAGTACGCGCATGAGGAAGGCGCTGAACGACACTGCCGTCTTCCGCCAGGCAGAAAACCGCCTGCACGGTATCAGCTTCGGACATCGCCTGGCGGATCGCGGCGTCGAGGCAGGGACGGTCAATGTCGCCGTGCAGCTCACTGTAGTGGGCGACGGCATAGCTGTTTCCTGTCGGGGCGATCTGATCGGCGATCCAGATCCCCGGCTGCGCGGCAACCAGCGGATATTCGGTAAATTCAGCCTGTATTTCAGGCGCGATCTGAGCTTCTGACACGGTGGCAATTCCTGTCGATAGAAAAATGAAAATCCAGTGTGAAAGCGGCGGGGCCGGGGCTGACTGAAACAGCCGGTCAGCCTCTACGCGGTGGAAATATCTCCGGCTGCCCCGCCGGGCAACGACTGCACCATTAACCCGCCGTATTCAACCCGGCCGGGCGCATGTCCTGCCAGTGTTCTTCGATATAGGCGATACAGGCCACACGCGTCGTCGGGCCGGCCACGGTCTGCCAGCCGGCAGGCACATCGGAAAAAGCAGGCCACAGGCTGTACTGCTGGCGCGCATTCAGCAGCACCAGGAAGTCGAGGCTCTCATCATCGAAGGGATTGAGTTGTTCAGTCATGGTTGTTACCTGTTCCTGCCATAAATTGTGGAGAGTTTAAGTCGGCCAGCAGCCAGCGTAAGCCGTCAAGCAGCCCGCCGCGCCAGCACAGGGCATCATGCCCGCCGGAGAAAATACGGAAGTTAATGTCATGTCCGGCCGCCAGCAGCGCCTTGCGCATCTGCTGGTTGACCCAGGCCATATCGCCTTCGCGATCGCCCGCTTCCTGAAAGATTTTTAAGTGGCTGTCAGGCAGGGCCCCGTTGATCGCCTGTTCAGTCAGCCAGCCCATGTCGTGTTCCTGAGCGTCCGCAAAATGAGTTACCAGACGAACGTTGGGCCACCAGAACGATCCGGACTGACTGAGGATGCGGCCAAAGCGTTCAGGCCAGTGCAGCCCGGCATACATCGCGGCCAGCCCGCCATAGCTCTGGCCGGCCACCACCGTGCGGTCGCCCCGTTCGCTGAAGGTCGCGTGACTGCGTGCCAGCGGCAGCAGCTCCTCCTGTACTGCCTGCCAGAACGCGGCATTGCAGGGCAGCTCTTTTTCCCGCCAGTCACCGTTGATCACATCGATAAACAGCCAGCAGGCGGCGGGCAGCTGGCCACTGCCGGTGGCGGCCTGCAGGGCAGAAAACAGCGGCTGTCCCTCTACCCAGTTCTGGCCATCCAGCAGGATCACCAGCGGGCGATCTTCCGCGACCGGGGACGTGCCGGTAGTAAAGAGCCAGATACGGCGCTGGTTGCCGAGCAGGATGCTGTTCCAGGTGAAGGTGTGCAGGCTCTCTGCCTCTGGCTGCAGCGGATGACCGGCATCCAGCGCATGCCACAGCGACTGGTCAGGTGCCGCAGGCATATGGGCTGCGGACAGGGCCTGCCCGCGACTGTTGAAATGGGGAGCGCAGGGGTTAAGCGGGTCAGCGATCGCGTGCGGGAAAAGGGAGATCCACCACGCGCGCTGCTGTTTTCGCCGCGTGTCGTCGTCATCACTGAAGGCCGGAGGAAGCCGGGCGGCCTCTACCGGGATCAGGCTGTAGCTGCCGCGCCAGTGCTCATCAATCTCCGTTGACCAGTGCCAGACATCGGTGCCGGGTAAACGCTGCAAACTCTGTGGCTGCGGGCTGTGGTGATCGGTCACGCAGTTAATATCGATGTAGACCTGACGTGTGGCTGACCGGCTTTCGTCGCCGGCCGGATCGCGCCAGAAAAAGGTCATTCTGACGCATCCTTCATTCGCCGCTTCCACCAGTGGCGTACCGTGCGCGGCGATTTCCTGCCACCAGCGGTCTTCACCGGCATCAACGGCGGCCAGCCACTTTGCAGCGCGGCCTGCGGGCTGACTCTGCGGCCCGGGTCTGTGCCGTGTTGTCACGATAATTATCCTTGTTTTACATTTAATGACTTAAACCGAGAGACTTTAATCGCTCTTACAGTAAATGACGCTAATGCAAATACTATTGAGAATAGTTTGCATTTGCAATAAGATGCGTCGCAACTTTCTAAAGAGCCTGATATTTGTACGTCATTACGGGTTTTCTTAAGAAGGGAAGAGGAACTGACGCCAGGAGTGGCAAAGGGGGTGCTTTCTGACCGCCGCAGCCAATCAGCGCAACTAATGAATTGGCGGGGTTTAACGTTTTTTTTATCGGCAAGTCTGTTCAGACGGGATAACAGAACATGTTTAATAAAATTAAAAAGCAGGCAACACCAGGCATTGCAGCATTCTCTGACAAATACAGCACGCGTTTATTACTGGCATCGGCACTGCTTATGGCCCCTGCCGTGCAGGCCGCCACCGGGGCCGACAGTACGATGACGGTCACGGCGGAAAGCCAGGAAAGTGTCACTGCGCCCAACAAAGGAATTGTGGCGAAAGCGAGCGCGTCCGGCACCAAGACCGCCACGGCACTGCGCAAAACCCCGCAGTCGATCTCCGTGGTGACGCGCGATCAAATGGACGACCAGGATGCACGCTCCGTGGCTGATGCATTGAGCTACACCAGCGGCGTGGTCGCCACCTATCGCGGTAACTCCAACCGTAATGACGAAGTGATCAGCCGCGGGTTTCGCTATGCTCCCAAGCTGCTGGATGGTCTGCACTTCGGTCTCTCTTCAGAAAACGGCGGGGCGGGGCAGCTCGATCCCTGGCTGTTAGAGCGCGTGGAACTGGTTCACGGCCCGGCCTCGGTGTTGTATGGCCAGGTCAGCCCGGGCGGCCTGGTGCTGATGACCAGCAAGCGCCCCACGGCAGAAAGCATTCATGAAGTTCAGCTCAGTACCGGTAACCGCCACTATGGCGAAGCGGCCTTTGATTTTGGTGGCAAGCTGAATGATGACAATACGCTGTTTTACCGCCTGAACGGCATTGGCAGTACCCAGAACGAGTTTGTGAAAAACAGCAAACAGCAGCGTATGGCGATTGCTCCGGCACTGACCTGGCTGCCAAACGAAGACACCAGCTTCACCCTGTTAACCAGCTACCAGGACGATCCGAAAGCGGGGTCACGTAACTTTCTGCCGCGTGCGGGGACGCTGTATCCCACTGCAGCGGGCTATGTTCCTTACGATCTGAACGTCAGCGATTCCGACTTTGCCAAATCGAAGCGCCAGCAGACCTCCATCGGTTACAGCCTGGAGCACAGTTTTAATGAGGCGGTGTCATTTACCCAGAACCTGCGTTACACCCACCGTAACGAAGATTACAAATATCTGGTGTACAACGTCGACGACGGCGACCATACCCTGACGCGTATGGCCCAGCATGAAACGGAGATGACCAACGAGTTCAATGTCGATAACCAGCTGAAAGCCGTGTTCGACACCGGCGAGGTGCAGCATACGGTGCTGACCGGTTTTGATTATCGTTACTCGCATATCAACAGCAAGATGTACCGGGACTACGGCAGCAGCTACCCGATGGACTGGAGGACCCAGAGCCGCGTGGACGTGGATGAAAGTCTGTTAGCGCTGGCGACCAATAACAAAAAGACCCTGAATCAGTACGGCGTGTATCTGCAGGATCAGCTGGAATGGAATAACTGGAACCTGCTGCTGTCCGGTCGTAACGACTGGTCTCAGGTGCGCAATCAGGATCTGACCACCGGCGGATCGGATATCACCTATAACGACAGCGCCTTTACCGGTCGTGCAGGTCTGCTGTACGCCTTCGATAACGGCATCTCCCCTTATGTCAGCTACAGCACTTCGTTTGAGCCGGTGCTGGAACAGGCCGCACCGGGGGCTGACCCACTGAAGCCGACGACCGGGGAACAGACCGAAGTCGGGGTGAAATTCCAGCCGAAAGGCGTCGATGCCATGATGACCGTTTCCTGGTTTGATATTAACCAGAAGAACGTCTCCTCTTACAACCGTCTGACTAACGCCTATGAGCAGATTGGTAAGGTGAATTCTCAGGGGGTGGAAACCGAACTGCATATCCAGCCCACCCCGGAAATTAAGCTGATCGCGGCGTATACCTACACCGACGTGGTGACCAAAAGGTCCACTGACCCGGATGAAGTGGGCCACAGCCCGAACGCCATTCCACGCCATGCAGCGTCGGCCTGGGGCAGCTACAGCTTCCTGAACGGCGCACTGAATGGCCTGACTGTCGGCACCGGGGTTCGCTATGTCGGGAAAGCACCTGGGGATGACATTGGCGAGTACACTGTGCCGCATTACACGCTGTATGACGCGATGGTGAAGTATGATCTGGGCCAGGCCGTTACGGCGCTGAAAGGTACTACGCTGCAGTTTAATGCGCAAAACCTGACGGATAAGCACTACGTTTCATCCTGTGCCGGTCAGTATGCCTGCTTCTATGGGGCAGGGCGGACGTTTGTCGCCTCCGTTAACTACCGCTGGTAATCCCCGCTCAGACCAGCGTTTAGCCTCCTCATTCAGCCATCCCAACGGGGTGGCTTTTTTTTACCTGTCCTCTGTCTGTTGCCCCGCAGTTTTCGCATTCCGGCGCGCGCAAAGATCATCTCTCTTTTGACACGTTAATTTTCTTTATTTTACATGTCGTTGCATTTACCGGTGAGGACGGGGGCGGTGCGAAGGTAAGCAAAGCTAATGCAAATGCTATTGAGAGTGATTTACATTTGCATTACTATGCATCGCAACTTCGCTTAATGCCGCGATAACGCTGTATTTTGTCAGGTTTTTTACCCTGATCGCGGGGTGAGTGCGGGCAGGCATGACTCGCGCCACGCTGGGATTCAGCCCTCGCCAGTCAGAAATATTAATGGATGGGTGGGCTTTACCGGTGCTTTTCGCAGACAAGGCTGTTTCAGACGAGATGACAATTCATGACTAAAATGATGAAAGCCCAGGTACGACCTGGTGTGGCAGTAACCTCCGGCAAGGCCAGTTTGCGCCTGTTAGTGGCTTCAGCGCTGGTGGGCGTACCGGTGTCTCAGGCCGCCACAGAAAATACCCTGACCGTGACGGCAGAAACCCGTGAAAGCGTCACCGGACGTAGCAGCGGGCTGGTGGCAAAGGAGAGTGCGGCAGGCACCAAAACGGCCACGCCGCTGCGCAAAACGCCGCAGTCGATCTCTGTCGTGACGCGCGAACAGATGGATGACCAGGCGGCCGCTTCGGTGTCTGATGCACTGAGCTACACCAGCGGCGTGGTCACTAATTACCGCGGTAACTCCAATCGTAACGACGAAATTATCAGCCGGGGCTTTCGCTATGCGCCGAAACTGCTGGATGGCCTGCACTACGGCCTCTCCAGCTCCAGCGGTGGCGCAGGGCAAATCGACCCGTGGCTGTTAGAGCGCGTGGAGATGGTCCATGGCCCGGCAGGCGTGTTATACGGACAGGTCAGCCCCGGCGGGCTGGTGGTGATGACCAGCAAGCGGCCAACCGCGGAAACCGTGCGTGAAGTGCAGCTCAGTAGCGGTAATCATCATCAGGGGGAAGCTGCCTTTGACTTCGGCGGTCAGCTGGACGACGACAGCACGCTGTACTATCGCCTGAACGGCATCGCCAGCACCCGGCATGAAGACGTCAAAAACAATAAGCAGGAGCGCGTAGCCATTGCCCCTGCCATCACCTGGCTGCCGGATGCCGACACCAGTTTCACCCTGCTCGCCAGCTACCAGAACGATCCGAAAGCCGGTTCGCGCAACTTCCTGCCGATGGCCGGGACGCTGAAAGCGGCCAGCACCGGCTATATTCCGTATGATTTCAATATCAACGACCCGAATTACTACGGCAACCGGCGGGAGCAGGCGTCCGTGGGCTATGAATTTGACCACAGTTTCAATGAGGCCGTGTCGTTCACCCAGAACCTCCGTTACACCCATCGTGATGAAGACTATAAATATATGGTCTACACCACCAGTTCTCCGGTGAACGATCACACTATTGAGCGTCGCCCCCAGCACGAAACGGTGATGACCAACGAAGTGGGGGTGGATAACCACCTGAAAGGGCTGTTTGCGACCGGTGACGTCGGGCATACGCTGCTGGGCGGGCTGGATTATCGCTGGAGCCGTGTTGCCAGCACTCTGTCCCGTCACACCTCCAGCCAGTATCAGCTTGACTGGGCGAACCCGACCCGGGTGGACGTGGACGAGGGTGATATGAGCGTCAGCAGTAATACGCTGAAGCAGCTACACCAGGTGGGCGTTTATCTGCAGGATCAGATGGAGTGGAATCACTGGAACCTGGTGCTCTCCGGCCGGAATGACTGGTCCCAGATCCGCACGGTTAACCGTCTGTCCGCCACCGATGAGAAGCAGAACGACAATAAGCTGACCGGTCGCGCCGGGTTGCTGTATGCCTTTGATAACGGGCTGTCGCCTTACGTCAGTTACAGCACCTCGTTTGAGCCGAACCTCAGCACCGGAGAGCCGGGAAGCGATCCGTTCAAACCGACGACCGGTGAGCAGACCGAGCTGGGGGTGAAGTTCCAGCCTGTGGGCTCGAATACGGTGATGACCGTCTCCGTGTTTGATATTACGCAGAAAAATATCACCTCCGTTAACCCGGTAACCAAGTATAACGAGCAGATTGGTAAGGTTAAATCGAAGGGCCTCGAGGCTGAAATTCATGCGCAGCCGACGCCGGAAGTGAAGCTGATTGCCGCCTACACTTATACGGATGCAGTCACCAAAGAGACGTACAACGCTACGCAGCTGGGGCACAGCCCTGCCAGCATTCCGCGCCATGCGGCCTCAGCATGGGGCAGCTACAGCTTCCAGGATGGCGTGTTAAGCGGTCTGACCGTGGGGACGGGCGTGCGCTACACGGGCGATGCCCCTGCCGACAGTACCGGGACTGACGAGGTGCCGCACTTCACACTGTACGACGCCATGGCAAAGTATGAACTGGGCGAGGCGGTGGCCAGCCTGAAAGGCACCACGGTTCAGCTGAACGTGCAGAACCTGACCGATAAGCACTACGTCGCCTCCTGTAGCGGCAGTGAGGCCTGCTTCTATGGTACCGGTCGCAACATTGTCGCCTCAGTGAATTATCGCTGGTAATGGCCGCGACAGCGCTTACCGCTGTATGACGGCGAGACGCTGCAGTGCAGAATGATTGCCCGTTAACCACCCCGTTGGGGTGGTTTTTTTTGGGCGCTCTGTCAGACTGAGTGCAGCCGAAACAGGAGAAGACTATGTCGTCATTAACGGGCCGTCAGCGTGCTGGCGCACTCTGTTTTGCTGCGGGTGGGCTGCTGTATTTGCTGGCAGAACGCCTCAGCGCGCTGGCCTGGCATTACCCGGCCTATCGTTACAGCCACAACTATATCAGCGACCTGGGGATCCCGGGCTGCGGGCCACAAATCTGTTCTCCGCTGCACGACGTAATGAATGCTGGCTTTGCGGCGGAAGGGCTGCTGTTTATACTGGCCTGCGGGCTGCTGCGCCGGGAGGTCCCTGGTCTGACCGGTGGGGCCGCGCTGCTGGCAGGGGGTCTTCACGGCACCGGCGGAGTGTTAATTGCGCTATTCCACAGCGGCGGCCCGGCAGCAGGCATCACGCTGCATCAGATCGGCGCAGTCATGGCGATTGGCGGCGGTAACCTCTGCCTGATCGCCGTGGGCCTGGCAGGGCGGCGAGTATCCGGTGTTTATGCGTCTTTCAGCCTGATACTGGGGGGCTGTGGCCTGGTCTGTATGCTGGCGATCCCCTGGGTTCCCGTGCCCGTCGGCCTGATTGAGCGGGCCGCTGTCTATCCCATCACCCTGTGGCAGATCGTTACCGGAGTGTCGTTGCTGCTGGCGGGGTCCCGTTATCGTGTCGTTAAATAACGCTGGCAGAGGTATCCCTGCCACCCCACTGCGCCTCCGCGCAGGTTCCTGAGGAGAGTGTCTTGAATCATAGCCAGCGTGAACATATCGCCGCCGTGGCCGCCACCGTCAGCCAGCACGCCTCTTCCCTGGCGCTGCGCCAGCACGATAGAACGATCCTTGACTCGTGGCAGCGCTGTGTCGACCATCACGGGCTGGATCCCAGCCGGATGCAGGCGGCGCGGATCCTGCCGTGGCATGAGCTGCGTGAGCACCGCCAGCAGCTGGAGGAGTTTCGCCATATTGCCCGTCACGGCCTGGAGGCGCTCTA
Source organism: Erwinia persicina (assembly GCF_019844095.1). Classification (NCBI taxonomy): domain Bacteria; kingdom Pseudomonadati; phylum Pseudomonadota; class Gammaproteobacteria; order Enterobacterales; family Erwiniaceae; genus Erwinia; species Erwinia persicina. The sequence continues at coordinate 1,776,703 of NZ_CP082141.1, forward strand.
CCGGCAGATTGCGCCGGCGGGCTATGTCCTGCTGCTGACGGATGCCACGGGGGTCACGGTCGACTATTACGGTGATGACAGTGCAGAAATCAGCCTGCGTCGCGCCGGGCTGTTTCTGGGCGCACACTGGTCGGAGGCCTGGGCGGGCACCTGTGCGGTCGGCACGGCGCTGGCAACCGGAAAAGCGCTGACCGTCCATCATAATGACCATTTCGATGCCACCCACATCGCGCTCTCCTGTTCGGCGGTGCCGCTGTTCGATCCCCAGGGACAGCTTTACGCCATCCTCGACGTCTCTGCGCTGACCTCGCCGCAGCCAAAAGCCGGTCAGCAGCTGGCGTTGCAGCTCGCCAGGCTCTGTGCGCAGCGGATAGAAAATGCGTGGTTTGAGTACCGGCACCGTCACGACTGGATACTGAAGCTCAGTGCGGAAACGCCGTTTGTGGAGGTCAGCCCGGATTATCTGATTGCCATCGACGCAGGCGGCCGGCTGGTGGGGCACAATCACCGTGCGCAGCGGATGCTGGAACAGGAGCTGGGCCTGACCGCGCCATCCCCCCACAGCCGCAGTGTGCTGCCGGGCATGCCAATCGAACAGCTGTTTCACACCTCGGTTGACCGCCTGCCGGACTGGCTGGCCAGCGCCAGCGGACGTCACGGCCAGCTGCAGCGGATCAACAGCGGGGAGCGACTGTACGTGACGGCGGTACAACCGGCAACGCGGCCTCAGCGGCAGGCTGTTAGCGTCCCTGCGCCGCTACCCGCCCCGCTGGCGTCACTGACCGGGGGCGATCCGGCTTTTCAACAGCAGTTACAGCGTGCGTCACGCCTGCTGAACGCGTCCCTGCACCTGGTGGTACACGGTGAAACCGGCTGTGGCAAAGAGTATTTTGCCCGGGCGTTTCACCAGGCCAGCGCGCGCCGGTCGCAGCCGTTTATTGCGGTGAACTGTGCTGCGATCGCCCCGACGCTGATTGAAAGTGAGCTGTTTGGCCACCTGCCGGGCAGTTTTTCAGGTGCCGGCAGCCGGGGCCGACGCGGGCTGATCCAGGAGGCCGATGGCGGCACGCTGTTCCTCGATGAAATCGGTGATATGCCGCTGGAGATGCAGACGCGTCTGCTGCGCGTGGTGGCCGAACAGGAGGTGCTGCCGGTCGGGGCATCGCGTCCGGTGCCGGTCAATATCCGCATTATCTCCGCATCCCACCACGCGCTTGAGCAGCGGGTTGAGCAGGGGCGTTTCCGTGCCGATCTGTTCTATCGTTTACAGGGGGCGCGGATCTCCCTGCCGGCGCTGCGTCACCGCGACGATCTCGACTGGCTGATTGATAAGCTGCTGGGCAACCGGGCTTCGCTGACGGTCGCAGCCCGCCAGTGTCTGCATCAGCATGAGTGACCGGGCAACCTGCGCGAGCTCAGTAATGCGCTGGAGTATGCGGTTGCCATGAGCGACGGCGGTGAGATAACGGCGCAGGATCTGCCGGAAACCCTGACCGGCCCTGCTGAACCGGCGTCGCTCCTGACGGATATCCCACCGGAGGCCGCGCTTCTGCTGCAGTCCCTGCGGGCCGCACGCTGGAACCACAGCGCGGTCGCGCGTCAGATGGGCATCAGCCGCATGACGCTCTACCGCCGGATGCAGCGCTACGGCATTCAGTCGCCGAATACCGCCCCGGATCGCGGCGCAGAAGGAGAATGATGAAAGCATTTTCTCCTGTTACAGGTGAGGGGCCGTTTTCACTTCCTGAAGGGGGACGGCAGCACTGTGCGGACCCGACTCAGGCTGAGAGTGGGCTGTTTGAGTTAGCCGCCGCCGGTCAGAAAGTCGCCCGCATCTGGTCCGGGCCAAAGTCACTGGTGGTGCCCGCCAGCTACCGGCGTTTTGCGCGGCTGGAGGCGGTGCGTGACGCCTTCGCGGCTGACGGCTGTCCGGTATTTTTACGTAAGTCCGGCGGCGGTCTGGTGCCGCAGGGGCCGGGGATCCTCAACCTCAGCCTGGCGTACCCGACGGCGCTCACGCTCGGCGAAGCCGCCGAAGGGGTGTATCACCATTTGTGTGGTATTTTGCGCGCCGCGCTGGCAGAGACAGGGGTGGCCACCCAGTGGCAGGCGGTGGAAGGATCGTTCTGCGACGGGCGGTTTAACCTTGCCTGCGGGGAGGGCACGGCGGCACGTAAAATTGCCGGCACTGCGCAGTACTGGCAGGCGATACCCGGCCAGTCCTTCGACGGGCCGCGTCGCCATGTAGTGCTGGCGCACGCGGTGCTGCTGGTGGACTGCGATCTGACGGCGGCGCATCGTCTGGCGAATCAGTTTGAAGCGGCACTCGGCAGTGGGCGCTTTTATCAGGCAGCGAAAACCGTCAGCGTGGCGCAGAGGCTGCCAGCGCCGTCTCCGCATCTGCGGGATGACGTCACGGAGGCGATCATCGCACAACTCGCGCAGGGATGACCCGGCTCATCCCGCACGGTCATTATCTGAACGACCGGAGGCCTGAGCGGGCGGGATGCCTGCGACAATAGCCCCCGGTTTACCGCTTTACCTGCCGGACACCGGCTTCTCATACCGCACAAAATACCCATACCTGACCCTTTATCCGGGGAAAAAGCTGCGCTACTCTTTTATCTAGCGCGCTAGATAATCAAGCAACAGATAAAAACCGGAAATGAAGATGCAGACACCACAGCAAATCGGTACCCAACTCTCCTTCGCGTTATACGGCGCGGCGAACCGCATGAACCGGCTGCATAAGCCTTTTCTCGATCCGCTGGGCCTCACGTTCCCTCAGTATCTGGTGATGCTTGAACTGTTTAACGGCACGCCGCGCACGGTGGGGGACATCGGAACCCAGCTCGGTATGGACACTGGCACCATCACGCCCGTTCTCAAACGGCTGGAGGCCGCCGGGCACATCTGCCGCACGCGGGACCGCAGCGATGAACGGCGAGTGCTGATTACCCTGACGGAGGCGGGGAGTGCCCTGCAAACCGAACTGTGGCGCATTACCGACCGCATTAAATCAGCCTGTCAGTTATCAGAGACAGAGCTGGTGGCGCTGCGCGACACCCTGAACAATTTCGCGCATCCTGCTGAAAAATAATATCTTTCCACTCAGACCAAAAGGTGTACTTATGAACATAGGCATTATTGGCGCGGGAAATATTGGCTCAACGCTGGCGCATAAACTCGCCGGGTGTGGTCACACCGTTAAGCTGGCGAATTCGAGAAGCCCGGATACCATCGCGGAACTGGCGCGTCAGCTGGGGGTAACGGCGGTAGAACGTCAGGAGGCCGTTCGCGATGTTGAGGTGATCATTCTCTCTACGCCTTTTGATAAACATGCTGAACTGGCCACCCTGTTGCGTGACGTGCCGCCAGCGGTGATTGTCATTGATACTGCCAACTACTATCCCTTCCGCGATGGCGACATTGAGGCGCTCCGCCAGGGCACCCCTGAGAGTGTTTACGCCAGTGGCCTCCTGCAGCGTCCCGTGGTGAAGGCGTGGAATGCTGTCCTTGCCGCGACGCTGAAGGAAAAAGGCGTGGCTGCCGGTTCTGCAACGCGTATCGCCATCCCGGTAGCTGGCGACAGTCCTGCAGCAAAATCCGTGGTGATGTCGCTGGTCAGTGACACCGGTTTTGATGCCGTTGACGGCGGCACGCTCAGTGAATCGTGGCGGCAGCAGCCCGGTACGCCCGCTTACTGCACGGAACTGGACAGTGACGGGCTGCGTGCGGCGCTTCAGGTGGCCGATAAAGAACGTGCCCCGCTGAACAGAGAGGCGTTGCTGCAGGAATTTATGTCAGCGGGCGACAGGCTCACGCATGAGGCCATTGTTGAACGTAACCGGGCGGTCACGGCCTGAGCATGAGGAACACAATATGAAACACACAGAAAATCTGCGTATCGGCATCCTCGGCACCGGTCACATCGGCAAAACGCTGGCGCGCACACTGGCCTCCGCCGGTCATCGCGTCAGGGTGGCCAATTCCCGCGGGCCAGAAACGATCGCCGCAGAGGTGCTTGCCACGGGCGCGGTTGCCACGGACGCCGCCGCTGCGCTGGCAGAGGTGCAGGTGGTGATCCTGTCGGTGCCGCTGACCCGGCTCAGCGATCTCGTCCCGCTTATTCAACAGTTGCCTGAAGACGTGATTATTGCCGATACCTCGAACTATTACCCGCATCGGGACGGCATCATCAGCGCGATCGTTAACGGGCAGGTTGAAAGCCTGTGGGTTGCCGGGCTGCTGGGGCGACCAATCGTCAAGGCGTGGAACGCAATCGGTTCGGACTCGTTGGTGAAGAAAGGCCTGCCTGGCAAAAGCGCGGCACGGCTGGCCATTCCCGTGGCGGGCGATACCCTGCAGCGCCGCACGGTGATTATGGATCTGGTGAATGACACCGGTTTCGATCCCTTCGATGCAGGAACGCTGGCCGAATCCTGGCGACAGCAGCCCGGTGCGCCCTGCTACTGTACCGATCTCACCCGGGAAGAGATGGGACCCGCACTGGCCTCTGCGGAGATAGCGCGTTTACCGGCCCGACGGGATCTGGCGGTGGCGGCGATTCAGGAGCGGATGGGGGACAACAAAACCAACCCAGATGCGGATTATCTCGTTCGCCTGCACCGGGCACTGTTCATGTAGCGCAGTCCGGCGGCCCGCCAGCGCATCGTCTTACATCTTGTCTTCTAAAAATGTCATAAAGGCCCTGACTTTTGAGTTCAGGGCCGAACGTTCATTGACGCAGGCATAAATATTCATGGGTGAAGACTCGGTGTAACGCCCGTCACGGTTGTCTGCGCTGAATAACGCTGTGAGCTGGCCGTTAGCGATCAGCGGCCGGGCAATAAAACTGGCCAGCCGGGCAATTCCCCCGCCGTTAACGGCTATATTGGCAATAATATCAATATCATCGCTGATGAATTCCGGATTAAGCTTCGCGTTAACAGGCTGGCCGTCGACGGTAAAATGCCAGGGAAGAAAACGCCCGTCTGTCGGATAGCGGAACACCAGACAGGCGTGGCGGCTGAGGTCTTCGGGTGAGCGGGGAAGGCCGGCGCGCGCCAGATAAGCGGGGGCCGCACAAACGATAAACGGCAGCGAGGCGATTTTCCTGGCGATCAGCTGATCGTTCAGCTGTGCCTCGATGCGGATACTGACGTCAACGCCTTCCAGCCGGTGATCGACGTTGCGATCGGTACTGATAAGCTCAATATCAATATCGGGAAAAGAGGCTTTAAATTCGGGCATCAGTGGCGCGATAACGTAGCGGCCAAACGCCGCTGTGGTCGCGATGCAAAGGGGGCCCTGCGGCCGGGACTCCATCGATGCTGCCTGCGAGGCCAGGTCGATATCATGCGGAATATGGCGCACTTTCTCAAAATAACGCTGCCCGCTTTCGGTCAATGTCATGCTGCGGGTGGTGCGCGACAGCAGACGCACGCCCAGATGGGTTTCCAGCCGGGAAAGACTCTGGCTTACCGCCGCCGGGCTCATCCCCCTGGCTCGGGCGGCTGCGGCAATACTGCCGTTTTCCACCACGCGGATAAAATTGCCGATCAGCCCCAATACGTCCATCGATCCCTTCCTCTCTGATTCGTCACGTTTGCTTAATAATGAATAAAGCATAACGGCTCTACCGCCGCCCGGGCCGGCTTGTTAGGTTAGTCGCTGTTTTTCACTCACCCACCAAAGGGACCCGATGATGACCCCTGTTATTGCGAAAAATAGTGCCCGCACCCGCCTGCCAAAACCGGCTTCACCCTATATATTTGCGCTGTATATGGCAACGATTATGGCGTTTTTAATGAGCCTGGTGATCACGCTGGCGGAATCGGGCCTCGGGCCACATTATATGGAAAATGTGATGAATGCTTATAAAGTCGCCATGCCGTCGGCTTTTGTCTGCATCCTTGTTGTACGTCCGATGGTGATGCGGCTGGTAGGGCTGACGGTGCACGGTCACTGAGTCAGCCTGAGCTTCTGTTTGTTTGCGGCACGCTGTGAGCGTCGCGCACGTTAATGGCGCGGTAGATGAATGTCGTTGTGGACGGGGCCGGGCGGGAGAGTGGGGCAATCCCAGCGGGGGATTGCCCTGAGCAGTCAGTTACTGCGGTGGACGGACCAGGATTTTCACCTGGTTTTTCTCTTTCACCAGCGCGTCGAACCCTTCGGTCACCAAATCGTTCAGTTCAATGCGTTTGGTGACCAGCTTGTCGGCCTGGAAATACCCCTGGGTCATCAGCTCCATCACCGCCGGGAAAATATGGCGATAGGCGATGATGCCTTTCACACTGCGTTCGGCCAGTACCACCCTGTTCGGGTGGAACGAGGCTTCGCCCTCCCAGATGGAAACGATGATGGTTTCGCCTTCGTAGCGGGTGGCATCAATACACTGCTTCAGCACCACCGGCACGCCGGTCACTTCGAACGACACGTCAACGCCGCCTTTGCTCAGTTCACGAATGGTGGCTACCGCATCCTGCTTGCCCGGGTCGATGACCACGTTAGCCCCCAGCTCGCGGGCTTTTTCGGCGCGCTGCGGCGACAGCTCGACGACGTAAATCTCCGAGGCACCCGCCGCACGCAGGGCTTCGATCACCAGCAGACCAATCGGGCCGGCACCAAATACCGCCGCTTTATCCCCGGCTTTCAGTTTGCTCATGCGCACGGCATGCAGGGCCACGGCGGCAGGTTCCACCAGCGCGCCCTGTTCGTAAGAGAGGCCGTCCGGCATGCGGTGCACCATATGCTCATCGACCATGGTAAATGACGAGAATCCGCCACCGCCGCCGGACAGACCGTGGAAGCCCAGGTCGCCGCACAGATTGTATTTGCCCTCGCGGCAGGCTTCGCATTCGCGGCACGCAAGGATTGGCTCGACCACCACACGGTCGCCCGCTTTAAATTTACTGACGCCAGCACCAACCTCAACCACTTCGCCCGAGAACTCGTGGCCCATCACGATAGGAGCAATGTCGTGGCTGATTTTGTGCGGCTTGCCGACCGGAACAAAGATCGGGCCGGCGAGGTATTCATGCAGATCGCTGCCGCAGATGCCGGTCCAGGCCACTTTGATTTTCACCTTACCGGCTGAAACCTCAGGCTCTTCGATATCGTCAATGCGGATGTCATGTGCTTTATACCAACGTGCTGCTTTCATCTTCTTTTCCCTTGAGATTGGTCTACAACCTGTCCACTGCCACTGATGGGGCCGGATCAGGAACTCAGGGCTGCATAGTGCGAAAAGCGTGCCAGAAGTGAGGGCTTGGGTAACCTTTTGATTTATTTGAGAAGGGACTGGCGTAGAAGCAGGAAAAGGCGTAAGGGTGTGACAGGTGTAACGGGGTGCGGGTGTAACAGGTGAGAGGCGGGGGAGGGGGAGATTGAGAGTGTTCGGGAAAAGTGCGGGTGTCTTCTTTGTGCCAGGAGCGGAAATTGTCATTTTGGAATCATCAATACTGCTAATAGCTTTCGGTTGTGTTAAAAAATTACTTCAAGTCAGTAGTGTCTGAAATCTTATGGAGCAGAAATGAGAACGCAAAAGCGATGCATGGGGTATGTGGCTATCGTGGTCGACGACTATGACCGTGCAATTGATTACTACACCGACAAGCTGGGCTTTACGCTGGTAGAAGACACGCCCCAACCGGGTAAACGATGGGTCGTTGTGACGCCCAATCCCGAAAGCCACTGTAATCTTCTCCTGGCCCGTGCTTCAAACGAGCGTCAAGAAGGTTTTATCGGCAACCAGTGCGGCGGGCGGGTATTTCTGTTCCTGCAGACTGACGACTTCTGGCGCGACTATAACGCCATGAAGGAAAAGGGTGTTCACTTCTGCCAGGAACCGCGGGAGGAGGAGTACGGGATAGTCGTTGTGTTTGAGGACATCTACGGCAATCGCTGGGATCTTTACCAGAACAAGCAAAATTAAAGCTCTTTTACAGTTGGGGCGTCACGACTTTTCCGGCCCCACTACAATGTCCGCTTTTCGCTCTTACCCGCCATTCATCCCCTAACACCCACACAAAAAAATGCCATCCCTCAACGGGATAGCATCCTGAATTTATCCAAACAGCGCTTACCTCAAAGGCATAAGCGGTTTTACCCTAAATATCGATCATCACCGGAACGGCGGTTCGTTGAACGTCCGCAGCTTGCGTGAATGCAGGCGGTCGCCCTCGGCACGCAGCAGGTCGATGGCGCGGATACCAATCTGCAGGTGCTCGGAGATCGCGCCTTCATAGAAGCGGTTGGCCTGACCCGGCAGCTTGATCTCGCCGTGCAGCGGTTTGTCAGAGACGCAGAGCAGGGTGCCGTAAGGCACGCGGAAGCGGTAGCCCTGGGCAGCAATGGTGGCGCTTTCCATATCGACCGCCACGGCGCGGCTGAGGTTGAAACGCAGCGCGGAAGCGGAATAGCGCAGCTCCCAGTTGCGATCGTCGGTGGTGACGACCGTGCCGGTGCGCAGCCGCTCTTTCACCGCTTCACCCGGCATGCCGCTCACCTGTTTGGTGGCGTCGTACAGCGCGCGCTGCACTTCGGCAATGCTCGGAATAGGGATATCCGGCGGCAGCACGGCGTCCAGAACGTGGTCGTCGCGCAGATAAGCATGTGCCAGTACGTAATCACCAATGGTCTGGCTTTCCCGCAGCCCGCCGCAGTGGCCAATCATCAGCCAGGCGTGCGGGCGCAGCACGGCGAGATGGTCACAGATGGTTTTGGCATTGGACGGACCCACGCCAATATTCACCAGCGTGATCCCCTGGCCGTCTTTGGCGATCAGATGCCAGGCCGGCATCTGGTGCTTTTTCCACGCCAGGTCGGAGATCGTTTGCTCCGGGTGCGGCGTGTCGTGAGTCAGGGTGGTGCCTCCGGCGCAGGAGAGGGCCAGATAAGGAGAGTCCGGATCCGCGATCTGTTGGCAGGCCCAGGAGACAAACTCATCCACATAGCGCGTGTAGTTGGTAAACAGCACGTAGGGCTGGAAATCTTCCACCGGGGTGCCGGTGTAGTGGCGCAGGCGGGCCAGCGAGAAGTCGGTACGCAGCGCGTCGAAGTGGGACAGCGGAAACGTTTCGCCCGGCACCAGCAGCCCGTCGGCGTTCTCATCACCAATCTGCGACAGTTCGGTGGTGGGGAAATGCTGGGCGATGCCTGCGCTCATACTGCGATCCAGCGCCAGCCCGGACCCGTCAATCACATAGGGGAACGGGATCTCCTGCTGCGACGGCAGCACGTCGATCTGCACCTGATATTCACCGGTCAGCATGGTCAGCTGTTCGCTGAGGTAGTGGCGCAGCAGCGCCGGGCGGGTAATGGTGGTGCTGTAGCTTCCGGCGCGGGTAAAGCGGCCGAAGGCACGGGTCAGACGCTGCGAGGGTGCCACGCCATCCCAGGTGACGCGCAGCTGCGGGTAAACAAACAGCCCGGCGGCGCGCCGGGTCGCATCGGGCAGGCTGCCGTCAGCGACAAAAGCGGTGATCGCCTCGCGCAGGGCCTCAACGGCGGCGTTGTAATGGTTTTCCAGGCTATCCAGCGCTTCAGTGACCGTCAGGGATCGCGCTACGGGGTAAGTCATGGTATCTCCTTGAATCGTTTGCACGTTTGTCTCACAGACTACCTGAAGATAACAGCAAAAGGATAGCGCATGAAACCCCTCAGCTGCTGGCCCCGGGTTCCAGGCTGAATCTGACCTGTTCTTCCTGCGGCGACGGGGCATCATCCAGCATCGCCATCAGCTGCTGTCCCACCTGGTGTCCCAGCTTTTCGTAATTGAGGCGCATGGAGGTGAGGGCGGGGAAGGTGTGATCGCAGTTGTCAGAACCATCCAGACACGCCACGGCCAGGTCATAAGGCACCTTCAGCAGCCGGCGCTGGCACTCAGACAGCACGCCGAAGGCGATCTCCTCATGGCTGCAAATAATCGCGTCCAGATCCGGCTGGCTTTGCAACAGCTGACCCAGCGCATAGCGGCCAAACTGCAGGCTTGGCGCATCCGGAACGGTGATCATCAGATCCGCATTCTGATAGTGCATCAGCATCGCTTTGTGCCAGCCATTAAGCTGCTGTTTGTGCAGGCGGTTATCTGTCTGCGCACCGATAAACCCGATACGGCGATAGCCTTTATCCAGCAGATGGGCGGTCAGACGTTCAGCGGCATCGCTGATGGCAATATCGAGGGTGATGTCGGCGGAAAACCGTTCCGCGCCGCAGACGTTTACCGTCACCAGTTCGGCGGATTCAATCAGCTCACAGGTCTTTTTCGACAGCTGCGCGCCAAACAGGACGAGGGCAGAGGGGCGGTTTTGCAGCAGTTTTTCCACCAGCGGCGTTTCGCCATACTGATGATATTCGTGGCAGGCCATAATCAGCTGGAAGGGCTGCTTACTCAGCGTCTGCTGCAGGGCCTGAACAAAGCGGGTGCTGGCGCGGTCGTGCTGAAAAGGGTACAGCACCGCGACGGTGTGCAGCTGCGAGGAGGCCAGACTGCTCGCGGCCTGATTGGGCACATAGCCCAGCTCCCCCACGGCCTGGCGGATTTTCTCAAGCGAGGCCGCAGAGACCTGGCCTGGATCGCGCAGCGCACGGGAGACGGTCATCGGGCCGACGCCGGCATGGCGCGCGACATCCTGTAGGGTCACGCGGTTTACCCCCTGCGCTGACAGCGCGCTGGCTTCCGTATTGGCTTCGTAGCCGAGCACGCTGACGGCCTGTTCTACTTTATTGCGGACTTTTTCAGAAACCAGCTCCGGCGTCCGCATGACGCGCGACACAGTCATGGCCCCGACACCGACATAATCGGCGATATCCTGCAACGTTACCCGGCCACTGCCGCGACGCTTGCGCATCCTGGTTTCTCCTTTACAACCCTGTTTATGGCACCTTCGCAGTGTGCCGATACCGACATCCGGCAACAACTTATTCTCCGGCAGATGATAGGCCGGTCACAATTAATGATAGTTATAACAGTTAGCGTTATCTTTTTAGATGCCCGTCACATTATTCCCTTTGCTCTGGCACTACTCTGCTCCTGCGATTAGAGAGAGGTGACAAACAATGCTTAAAGAATTACTGACAGCCGATGTTGTTCAGATTATCCCTGCCTGTGCTGACTGGCGTCAGGCTGTCTCACTTTCCTGCCAGCCGCTGCGTGATAACGGCACCATTGAAGCCCGCTATGTCGAAGCGATTTACCGCTCACATGAGGCCATTGGTCCATATTACGTGGTTGGCCCCGGCATCGCTATGCCTCATGCGCGTCCGGAAGACGGCGCGAACAAAATGGGCGTCAGCCTGACGGTGATCCGCGAGGGCGTTAACTTCGACTCAGAGGGTAACGACCCGGTGCATCTGCTGATCGTGCTGGCCGCGACCGACAGTAACAGCCATATCGGCATTATTACGGCGCTGGCCCATCTGTTCGATACCCCTGAGGACACCGCGTCGCTGATGGCGGCGACGCAGCCAGAGCAGATTTTATCCATTATTTCACGTTATTAATAATCTCCAGAGGACAATATGAAAATTACCGTGGTATGTGGCAATGGTTTAGGTACCAGCCTGATGATGGAAATGAGTATTAAGAGCATCGTTAAAGAACTGGGCGTGAATGCAGAAGTCGACCATGTTGACCTCGGTTCCGCCAAAGGGACCGCCAGCGACATCTTCGTCGGTACCTCCGACATTGCCGAGCAGCTGGTCGCCCAGCAGGTGGGCGGTAAGATTGTCTCCCTGAAAAACATGGTCGACAAAGTGGCAATGAAAGAGCGTATTTCAGCGGCTCTGACAGAGCTCGGCGCGTTATAACAGGGAGCCAAAAATGGAATTTTTCCGTTTTTTAATGAGTGATGTGTTATCGGAGCCGTCGATTCTGGTCGGCCTGATCGCGCTGATTGGCCTGGTGGCGCAAAAGAAACCGGCGACGGAAGTGATCAAAGGGACGGTGAAAACCGTCATGGGCTTCCTGATCCTCGGTGCCGGTGCGGGCCTGATTGTGTCATCGCTGGGTGACTTTGCGGCTATCTTCCATCATGCTTTTGGCATTCCGGGCGTTGTGCCGAACAACGAAGCGATTGTGGCGGTGGCGCAGAAGAGCTTCGGTACCGAAATGGCAATGATCATGTTCTTCGCCATGGTCATCAACATTGCGATTGCCCGTTTCACCCCGTGGAAATATATCTTCCTGACCGGTCACCACACGCTGTTTATGTCAATGATGGTGGCGGTGATCCTGGCCACGGCAGGTATGAAGGGCGTTCCGCTGATTGCCGTGGGTTCGCTGGTGGTGGGGGTCTCAATGGTCTTCTTCCCGGCGATTGTTCATCCGTACATGAAGAAGGTCACCGGCTCAGACGATGTCGCCTTCGGCCACTTCTCGGCCATTTCTCAGCTGCTTTCCGCCTGGATCGGCAGCAAGTTTGGTAACAAAGAGAAATCGACCGAAGATATGGAAGTGCCGAAAAGCCTGCTGTTCCTGCGTGATACGCCGGTGGCCATCGCCTTTACCATGTTCTTCATCTTTATCTTTACCTGCCTGGTCGCGGGCCCGTCAACGGTCAAGGAGATGAATGCCGGTGGTAAGAACTGGTTTATGTTCTCACTGATGCAGTCCATCACCTTTGCAGCCGGTGTTTATATCGTCCTGCAGGGCGTGCGCATGGTGATTGCAGAAATCGTCCCGGCGTTTAAGGGGATCTCTGACCGGCTGGTGCCGAATGCCAAACCGGCGCTCGACTGCCCGGTGGTGTTCCCGTACGCCCCGAATGCGGTACTGGTGGGCTTCCTCAGCAGCTTTGTGGCCGGTGTACTGGGCATGTTCCTGCTGTATGCGCTGAACATGACGGTGATTATTCCGGGCGTGGTACCACACTTCTTTGTTGGTGCTGCCGCCGGGGTGTTTGGTAATGCTACGGGGGGCCGCCGGGGAGCGATTCTCGGTGCCTTCACCAACGGTCTGCTGATCACCTTTATCCCGGTGTTCCTGCTGCCGGTACTGGGCAGTATTGGCCTGGCGAACACCACCTTCAGTGACTCTGACTTCGGTGCCGTCGGCATCCTGTTAGGCCTGATTGTGCGTTAATCTTCCCGCAAAGCCGGTCATCTGATGACCGGCTTTTTTTCACTCTTCACTGCCGTTCCCGCCTTTCGTACTTTCAAATGCCCGTAAAAGCACATGCATCGGGATCCTACGTTTTCTCTGGCTGAAACGGGGCGCAAGGCGGCCTGGGAAGGGGAGATTTTCTACGCTTTTCGGCAGGGCTCGCAGAAAAATGCCGCCAGAAGCGGAGAAGGGTTACCGATAACATTTCAAATAAAGTTGTGTTTATATCGGAATTTTTTAGTTAAATTAGTGTAAGTACGTTGTAATTATATGTCAGTTAATAATTACGCACTTTAACACTAAGGGATACCAATGCTTAACAAGATAACCGGTATAGTCATCGCAATCGTTGGGATTGCGCTGCTCTATATGGGGACAAAACTGCTGCTGGTCGGCGGAACACCTTTTTATGTGCTGATGGGTCTTGGCCTGTTAGTCACGGCCATCCTGCTGTTGATGAGAAAGAGAATCGCGCTGTCTCTGTACGCTCTTCTGATGTGGGCGGTACTGGCATGGATGATTTATGAAGTCGGTTTCGATAAATGGCAGTGGATCCCCCGAGGCGATATCATCGGGGTCATCGGCCTGTGGCTGGCGCTTCCCTGGGTGGTTCGTCCGCTATACCCCCAGCAGGGACGCCGTTTTCATCCGTTCCTCGGCACTACGGTTATCCTGATCGTGGCGCTGGTGGTGGGAATGATGTTTTACGATCCGCTGCCGCAGGCAGGTACCATCACCACCCAGCGTCAGAGCAGCGATACTGAGGTGGCGGGCAGGGACTGGACGGCCTACGGCGGCACCAGCAATGGTCTGCGTTTCTCCGACCTGAAGCAGATCACCAAAGACAACGTCAGCCAGCTGGACGTCGCCTGGACGTACCATACTGGTGACGTGCGTGACGCGGCCAAAGATGCCACTGAGTACACCTTTGAAGCGACGCCGCTCAAGGTGAACAACACGGTCTATTTCTGTACCCCGCACAATGAGGTTCACGCGCTGAACCCGGAAACGGGCGCGCTGAAGTGGAAATATCAGCCAGCGAAAGAGGCCTCGTACCTGCAGCAGCATCAGACCTGCCGTGGCGTGAGCTATTATGACGGCAGCAGTGTGCAGGCAGAGGCGACGGCAGCCCAGCCTGCGATATGTCGCAAGCGTATCTACAATGCCAGCAACGATGCCCATCTGATCGCCCTGGATGCGGATACCGGCAAGCTGTGTGCCGACTTTGGCGATAACGGCGTGGTGGATCTGCACGCCAATATGGGTAAAGTCCGCCCTCATGCGCTGATGCAGACTGCGGCCCCGCTGGTGGCGGGTAACCTGGTGATTGTGGGCGGCTCAGTGATGGACAACGGCTTCAACAGGGGCAATCCGTCCGGCGTGATCCGCGCGTATGATGCGATAACCGGTAAGCTGGTATGGAACTTCGACCCGGCCAACCCGGAAAATACGCAGCCGATTGCCGCTGGCCAGGACTACCCGCAGGACACGCCTGTGGCCTGGGGAACGCTGAGTGCCGACCTGAAAAATGGCCTGGTGTATGTGCCTTTTGGCAATGCCTCGCCGGATGAAGTCGGTATCGGTCGTGATACTAACAGTAACACCGAGAAATTCCGCGATACGCTGGTGGCGCTGGATCTGCAAACCGGCCGCTTTAAATGGCGCTTCCAGTCATCGAAAAATGATCTGTGGGATCGCGATAATCCGTCGCAGCCTTCGCTGCTGGATATCGACTATCGGGGCCAGAAACAGCCCGTGGTGATCCTGCCGACCAAAACCGGCAACCTGTTTGTGCTGAACCGTCTTACCGGGCAGGCCGTCTATCCGGTTAACCAGGTGGACGTCTCTACGCAGGGTATCAGCGGTGAGCAATACGCCCCGACGCAGCCGGTCTCCGCGCTGAACTTTATCCCGGCACCGCTGACCGAAAAAGCGATGTGGGGGCTGACCCCGTTTGACCAGATGGCCTGCCGCATCGACTTTAAGTCACTGCGTTATGACGGCAATCCGTGGACGCCAGCAACGGAAGCCGGGTCGATTATCTTCCCGGGTAACATTGGCGTGTTCAACTGGGGCTCGGTGGCGGTCGACCCTGAGCGTCAGATCCTCATCGCCTCGCCGGTGCGTCTGGCGTACAAATATAATCTGATCAAACGCACCCCGGCCAATGCGGATCAGCGCCTGTTCACCAAAGACGGTACGCCGTACTGGAATGAGAACTTTGACGGGGATTACGCGATCCACATTCAGCAGCTCTCCTCCAGCCTGGGCATTCCGTGCATTGCACCGCCGTGGGGTCGGATGGTTGGCGTGGATCTGAAAACCGGTAAAACCGAGTGGCTGCGCCGCGTGGGCACCACGAAGAACCTCAACACCAGTTTCCTGCCGGGCCGCTTCCCGATAGGCTTCCCGATGGGGATGGTGGCACACGGTGGACCGTTAACCACAGCGGGTGACGTGGTGTTCCACGGTGCAACGGCAGATAACTTCTTCCGCGCCTACGATGTCAGCACCGGTGAACTGCTGTGGCAGACTGAACTGCCTGCGGGTGGCCAGGCAACGCCAGCCACCTACATGGGCAGTGATAACAAACAGTACGTGGTGATTGCTGCGGGGGGACACGGTTCACTCGGAACCAAAGCGGGTGATGCCGTGGTGGCTTACCGTCTGAAGTAAACGTTGTTTCACGCGGGCTGACCGAAACAGCCGGCCAGCCTGAACCTGAAGGGCCGATCTTATTTTTCGATCGGCCCTTATCTTTTCAGTCAACAAGACAGATGCGGCAGGTATTCGCGCTGCCAACCTGCCCGACGCTGTCACCCTGCGACAGCACGACCAGATCCCCCGAATTCAGATAGCCTGCCTCACGCAGCACGGCAATCGCGTCCTGCGCCGACTGCACCCCTTCGGCATGACCGTTAAATAACACCGGCGTCACGCCACGGTACATCGCGGTAAGATTCAGCGTGGCCTGATGGCGGGAGAGGGCGAAGATCGGTAGAGGCGAGGTGATACGTGACATCATCCTTGCCGTCCGTCCGGATTCGGTCATGGCAATCACCGCTTTAACGCCGGTCAGGTGGTTAGCGGCGTACATGGCGGACATCGCCGTCATCTCTTCGATATTGCTGAACTCAACCTCCAGACGGTGTTTAGAGGTTGTCGTGCCGGGCACCCGTTCTGCCCCCAGGCAGACGTTATGCATGGCGGTTACCGCCTCTACCGGGAAGCTGCCTGCGGCGCTTTCCGCTGAGAGCATAACGGCATCGGTGCCGTCGAGAACGGCGTTCGCCACGTCCATCACCTCTGCGCGGGTGGGCATCGGATTGGTGATCATCGACTCCATCATCTGGGTCGCGGTGATCACCACGCGGTTAAGCTGACGGGAGCGGGCAATCAGGCGTTTCTGCACCGCGACCAGTGCGGCATCGCCAATTTCGACGCCCAGATCGCCGCGCGCCACCATAATCACGTCCGAGGCGAGGATCATATCATCCATGCTTTCCTCGCTGGCGACCACTTCGGCGCGCTCCACTTTCGCCACAATCAGCGCCTTACAGCCCGCTTCCCGCGCCAGCCGACGGGTGAGGCGAAGGTCTTCCCCGCTGCGTGGAAACGACACGGCCAGATAGTCGACGTTCATTCTGGCGGCAGTGAGAATATCGGCTTTGTCCTTTTCGGTCAGGGCATCGGCGGACAGCCCACCGCCCAGCTTATTCACCCCTTTGTTATTGGATAACACTCCGCCGACGGTAATCACGGTGAAAATTTCGCTACCCGCCACGCGCTGCACGCGCAGCTGAATGCGGCCGTCGTCCAGCAGTAAGATATCGCCGGGCACCACGTCGCCCGGCAGGGATTTATAGTCGATGCCGACGCGCTGGTTATCACCCAGCCCTTTTTCCAGCTGTGCATCGAGGATAAACACCTCGCCCACCGTCAGCATCGCCTTACCTTCTTTAAAGGTCGAAACGCGGATCTTCGGCCCCTGAAGATCGCCTAAAATCGCCACCTGACGGCCAAGGCGGTGGGCGACATCGCGGACCTGCTGTGCGCGGGCAATATGGTCATCGGCGGAGCCGTGAGAGAAATTCAGCCTGACGACGTTGGCCCCGGCCTGGATTATTTTCTCGAGGTTATTGTTACGATCGGTCGCGGGGCCTAAGGTGGCAACAATTTTCGTGCGTCTTAATACTTCAGACATGATCACATCCTTGGTTAAATTTCATGTTAGCGCCCCGGCTCGCTGACGGATCAGGCGGCGCGGGGTGTGAAGTCAGCTTGCAGTGGTTTTTTTAATTAAACGGCCAATGTTTTCACAGGTGCGCGCCATATTTTGCTGGCCTTCCTGCATCAGCGAATGAATATCCGCCGCGTGCGGAATAATACCGAAAATCGCATCAATACCTGTGTCATAGAGTGACGCCACATCATCGCCAATACTGCCTGCCACGGCAATCACCGGCACATTATGCTGGCTGGCAATCCGGGCCACGCCGTAAGGCGTTTTGCCAAAACGGGTCTGGCTGTCAATACGGCCCTCACCGGTGAAGCAAAAATCGGCGCCGGCCATTTTGTCGCTCAGGCCACTGTACTCGACAACAATGTCAATTCCTTTACGCAGCGTGCAGGGGGTAAACGCCATCAGTCCGGCCCCCAGGCCGCCAGCGGCACCTGCGCCGGGCAGGGTGGCCACGTCCTTACCCAACTGCTGTGACACAACTGCCGCGTAGTGTGCCAGGTTGCGATCCAGCAGGGCGACCATCTCCGGGGTGGCTCCTTTTTGCGGCCCGAAGACGGCGGATGCGCCTTCGGGGCCGCACAGCGGGCTGGTCACATCGCAGGCCACCTGAATGTCGACACCGGCCAGCCTGCTGTCCAGCGCGGTGATATCAATATGATGCAGCGCGCCCAGCGCGCCGCCTCCCGCTGGCAGCCGGTTGCCCTGGCGATCGAAAAAGCCGACACCCAGCGCCTCCGCCATCCCCGCACCGCCGTCGTTGGTGGCGCTGCCGCCCAGCCCGAGAATGATTTTTTTAATGCCGCGATCGAGGCAGGCCAGGATCAGCTCTCCGGTGCCCCGGCTGGTGGTCAGCAGCGGATTGCGGGTGTGCTGATCCACATAATGAATGCCGCTGGCCGAGGCCATCTCAATCACCGCGGTATCCCCCCGGCCCATGATGCCGAAGCAGGCGGTGACCGGGGTCCCGAGCGGGCCGGTCACCGAAAGCGAAATCAGCTGTCCGCCGGTGGCATCAATCAGCGACTGGGTGGTGCCTTCGCCGCCGTCTGCCATGGGAACGTGAAGATAGCGGGCATCAGGGAAGACGCGTCTGAGTCCGGTTTCCATCGCGATGCAGACCTGCTTTGCGGTCATGCTCTCTTTAAAGGAGTCAGGGGCTAATACAAAGGTCTTTTTCATCCGGGAGCCTTATTTTAATCTGCAAATCGTGGGGAGGATGATGATCAGCGTCATACGTTGCCGGAGGAATGTCAATAAACGCCCCGGTGGCTGCCCGTGGGATCATACGGCAGGATAGGGTCAGGCGGGCGCAGGGAGCCGCAGACGACAGCCCGTTTACCCGGCGTGGAGGGCTGTCAGAACAGAAAAGAGAATAAATTACAGGGAAAGAGAAAAGTGTTTATTCAGCTGTAAGCGGCCTTTTGCCGTCAGCGTCACCACCCGATAGCCAGGTGTTCGCGTCAGCCAGCCCTGTTTTTCGCCGTGCTGAAACAGTGCGGCCCCCACGTAGCCGCCCACGTGAAAGCATCGCTCACTCCAGTCCAGACAGGCGCAGCAGTTTTTACGCCGCGTGGCCGCCTCTGGTGGGATCCCCATGTCCGCCAGTTTCACTCTGCCAGCGGCGGTCAGCGCCTCGCCATCATCGCTCAGCCACTGTTCCCTGAGCATGGCATCATAAATCTGTACTGCCACTTCTCCCGCCAGATGGTCGTAACAGGTCCGGGCAAAACGCATATCAAGTGGGGTACGGTATACCGGGCCGGGGACGCGCCGCCATGAGACACCCATCATGGTTTCAATCAGCTGCGCAATATCACTGCCCGCCAGCCGGTAGTAGCGGTGCCGCCCCTGGGACAGGCAGACGATCAGCTGACTCTGTACCAGTCGCGCCAGGTGGGCGCTGGCGGTGGACGAGGCGACACCGGCCGCCGCGCTTAACTCGGTAGCCGTCCACGCCCGCCCGTCCATTAAGGCACAGAGCATTCTGACCCGGGATGTCTCGGCCAGTGCCGCCGCCACGGCGACCATAGCCGACTCCAGCAGGGGTTCATCATCGGTGACTACCGTCAGTTTCTGCATATTCACTCTGCTGTTACGGCCCAGGGTCGGGTCACGCGTTCGGCGACGGCGGGGTTATCCGTCACCAGGATTAACTGATTAGCATGATCGCTGTACTGCGTACAAACGGAGACTCCGGCCCCGGCCAGCGCGGCGGCGATCTCGCCCAGTTCCCCCGGGCGAAGCTGCGGCAGCTTGCGGATCAGCGGCTGGCAGACATTCTCTACCTGAAATCCCGCCGCCTCAAGCACCTGACGCGCACGTGGGCCTTCTTCCACCAGAAAATGGGCATGGCTGACCTCGCCGGCGCTGAACACACCGCCGCCTTCCAGCCCGATGCCGTTGCGCCCCAGCAGTCCAGCCAGGGCGGCGAGGGTCCCGGGAGTATTGGGTAACAGGATATGGAGATCAAACATGCTGTAGTCCTTGCGTATCAGAGGCGTAGTCGCGCACTACCTGAGCAATGCGGATGCGGTAATAAGAGAAGATCGACTCGCGACCTTCACGCTGTGCGGCCTGGTGGAAAATATTCTGTTTCCAGGCCAGTACGGCGGCTTCATCCCGCCACCAGGACAGTGACAGGATCCGGTCTTCGCAGGCCAGGCTGCGAAAACGTTCGATGGCGATAAACCCGTCAATCTCCTCCAGCAGCGGTTTCAGTTCTGCGGCCAGATGCAGGTAACGTGTTTGCCCGTCAGGGCTTATTTCGGCTTCAAAAAGGACGGCGATCATCAGTACGCTCTCGTAGGAGGGGAGAGGCCACTTTACTACGTTTAAATATGAATACTTCGGTGAGGAACGAAACGTGGATGGAGGGGACGCTGCGTTTTACTGCAAGGGTGTGTTCAGGGAGTAAAATGGAGTTTCAGAGGGAGAAGCGAATCACGGATTATTAACGTTTATCGAGCCTGAGTTCTTGTCTTTTTTCACCAAACAACGATTGCTCTACAAAATGAAAAATCATGGGTCCAAACTTTATCAGCATGTTGATCATGATCTCTCCAGAATATTGATGAAGTTATCAAGAACAGCATCAAATGATTTTTTGTTAGAATTAAAAATGCTCTCATAAATGGTTTAATGGTGTTTTTACTAAAAAGTAGAAAAGGTTCAGGTTTCCTAAATGACTCATTATCCAATAAATTACAGGGAACTCTACCATCAATACTCTTGAGGGGTAAACGACTCTTGATACCATAGATCCTAATCCTAAACATGAGGTGATAACAAAGCCACTTGCTATTTTAAATTTTATTCTGGAAGAAAAAATGGCGTCAATCACTGATGCATAAGAAAAAATTCAGCCTGCAACCCCGTTTTCATGAGAATGAGGTGGATATCGATTGGAATCCAAAAATCGGTGCAGACTGGAAAAAAACTCCGTCAGCAAGACCGGGAATTGATTTTGGAATAAGCTGAACGGTTACTATTAAATAAACCCAAAGCCGTAGTTGGTTTTAATGGGAAGTTACAGCATACATTTTCCAATCTAAATGATATGCTCAACCACTAAGGATATAACAGTTTATACAGGAGGTAATGTTATGTTTTTTGACTCTTTTGTTGCAATTTTTTTTGGCTGCATGTTCGCCATTACGCTAAGTGAAGTAACGCGATTTTTTTTCAGGATAAAACGGTGGGGTCATGCTCAAATGCTCCTGATCTCTCCGTTGCTATTAGCAATGCCAGTCTTGTTCTATGGAGTGATGGATTCCTATGAAGGTACTTTGAGTGGACTAGGGAGTATTACCCCTTTAACAGGCGCTATCTATGGAACAGGAATGTTTCTGATTGGCTGGTTGTTCAGTGCTATTGCAAATATAGGGGACAAGAAAAGATTTTTTTGCTGCCTTTTTCTTTACCTGTCCACCGCAACATATATGGTCTATCACTCGCTGATGGACGTCGCACGACCTGTTATTGGTTAAGGGCGTCTTCCCACGGTAACAGATGAGTTGATTTTATTTTTACCCAATCTACATCGGAGAACACGACAAAATCCCCTCCTAATCCAGTCGTTTCTCTGAAGGCAAGAAAATCTGAATTACGCACATCAGCGACTTTGAGCACATTCTTACTGCTGTATACGTTCATACCATTTATAGCCGCAGCGGCTGACCCGCCTCGCGTGAGGATACTGTCTTTTGTCCAAAAACCCAGACGCTGATCTGAGCCATCATCGTTGTTAAAATCATAAAAATCTTTGACATATACTCCAACATATTCTGATTCAATGTAAACTTTTCCGTCAGAATCACGAAATGCGGTACCTATTACGGCACATTTATTACGGCACATTTCATGTTGTACGTACCAAGTGAGCCGAATACATCGTCAATCGTATCAAACAGTACGTGGGTGACGGCATTATCTCCGACCGCAAGGTAATTGTTTTGATAATATTGCTCCAGTTCTCTTGCTGACATGCCTGGGCGATCAAGAATATTGCGTCTTCCAAAGATGTATGAATTTTGCCCATCCCATCCAAGAAGTTTCAATCTGTCAGCGATCATACGCAAGCCAGCAGGTGAGAAAGCTCGCTTTCGTATCAGTTCTTCAGCTGATTTCTTTGCGTAAGGATATTGCATAAGCCATGACATTTTTATTGTCATGTCATCACAGTGCTCATCCGGTAGATAAAGACCCTTTGGCAATGTCTGCCCACTTTTCCACGCTTCAGGACATTTCCATGCCGGGGACTTAAGCCAGCGTGTCATGAGCGCTGCTGACTTACTCCATCCCATCTTCCTCATAGCTGCCGGAATATCAGTAATCTTCAATGGTTCGATATTAACCTCGGAAGACGAACTCCGGCCGTTGGGTCTGGTTTTTTGCGACTCAATCAAAAAGAATGTATCTTTTTCGAGTGCGTTGTATGGGCCAAGATTGATCCTGACAGTCATATAACACTCCTTATTTTAAGGCTGGGCGAGGGGCTTTGATCGCCAGGTGTATTTTTTTAGATTCAGATAAATTAACCACTGAGGAAGTTCGGCAACTGAACTTGCTTTTTGTCGCTGTGCCAATATCAAGTAGATTCCCGTCACTGTATATAAGATATTCTACGGGGTGGTGGGAGTGATTGTTAATGGTGAAGCGATGGGAATATCCACCGTCAGTCTGTTGGTTTTTTCGAGCCTGCACCCTTAATTGATTTCTTCTTCGAATTTTCGATGCTGCAAAACTTTCAGTGGTTTCTTCTATCCGATAGCTAAATCCAAGCCGATGAATGGCGACAGCGCCACAGGATGTTGAATGTCCCTCAAGTACACGTTGTTTACCCTGGACTCGATAACGGTTCGTTCCTTCAATAAATTTTGACCAGCATTGACATGTAGGGCATCAAAATTTATGACCGACTAATACTGCATTGTGTGATGAATTTTTTTCTCCCCAGGTGTTAGTGGGTTCCCCCTCAGTGAGGATCCCGCCGTGTGTGGTTGTGTCACCCGTCCAGATAGCATAGCGCATCATGTCATAAGCCTCTCGATGGGAGTCTGGTAAGTGATTCCTTATTTTTGATTAGCTTAGTGGTGGGTTTAGATGAAGAGATAATGTCCACTTCTACACTCCTTTGAGTTGTATTCAATTATCACTGGTGCAAGGTGTTTATAATCTTATAAAGGATGGATGGTAAGGTGATGTGGTAATTCCAACGCAAAACAGAGTTATCACTACGGGATGAATGTCATTGAAAGTGGATTTAATAATAATTTTGTTCATGAAGGTCTGCTTTGTGAGGGGAAGTGATTCTGTAAATTATATCGTTACAATGAAGTTAATTTAACATTGTGATATATAAGGCAGTATCAATATAAAGTCCATTTTAAAACTAATGTGATGAATGTCTTATTTTTTATTTCAAACTCTGGGCTTGTTAAATATTAGCGTTATTAGAATAGACAACCGCAGCGCTATCGCGCTGATAGCGCTGCGGGAAAAATATTAAAGCCGGGCAATCCTCATCAGATCGTCTCTGGCTCCCGGTGCCACCGCCAGCACCGGCGCTCCGCGCAGCAGGTGGTCACCCTCGGTGTTGAACGGGTGCGTCCAGCCGCCAGCCTCACTGACCAGGCAGTAACCCGCCAGGCAGTCCCAGGCGTGCATATAAGGTTCGTAATAGCCGACCAGACGCCCGGCAGCGACATACGCCAGCATCATCGCTCCTGACCCGTTACGGAAGAAATTACCGCCGACAGCGATAATCCCGGCGGCAATTTCACCCACCCGCTCCGGGGTGACATAGCTGTTGGCACCAAAACCGGTGACGTGGTTCTGCATGGTACGCGCCGGGTCCACGCGCAGCGGCCTGCCGTTGAGCGTTGCGCCCTGGCCACGGGCAGCGACAAAGCACTCCTGCTGACACGGGGCCATAATCACCCCAATCACCGGCTCACCGCCGGCAATCACCGCAATCGATACGCACCAGTTCGGCATGCCGTTAACAAACGGGCTGGTGCCGTCAATCGGATCCACCACCCAGGTGAAACCCGACTGACCCGCCTTTAAGCCGAACTCTTCACCGAGAAAACCGTCTTCCGGGAAGGCGGCGGCAATCTGTCCGCTGATCAGCTGTTCAACGTCGCGATCGGCAATCGACACCACATCCTGGGCATCGCGTTTTGTTTCAATCACCAGTTGGTCGCGACGGTTAAAAAAGTCCAGCGCTTTAGCGCCAGCCTCGCGTGCCACCCGTTCGGCCAGCGCCAGGCGGCGGGAAATATCGTCACTCATATGCAGTCCTTATTAAAGAGGGTTCACTGGGCAATCAGCGCCAGACCCTGAGGTTTGAAATCCACGGCGACACCGGTGCCCGGTGCCAGCTGGCCTTCCATCTGTACATCGATAATAAACAGTGCGCCCAGCGCGGTCTGAACTTCATATTCAATATGATCCCCCAGCCAGGTGCTGTGGGTGACTTCGCCGTTAAGCGCCCCGGTCGGATCGGTACGCAGCGTAATAAACTGCGGCCGCACCGACAGCTGCGCCGATCCTGGGCGGGCGTGAGCACCGGGAACGCGGTACTCGCGGTTGCCCAGAGCCACTACGGCTTCATTGCCTTCTATCCGGCGAATATCGCAGGGCAGGATATTGGCTTCGCCCATAAAATCAGCGATAAACACCGAGGCGGGCGACTGATACAGCTCCTGCGGCGCACCCTGTTGGGCAATATGCCCCTCTTTCATGACAATTATCTTATCGGAAACCGCCAGTGCCTCTTCCTGATCGTGGGTAACGTACACCGCCGTAAAGCCCAGGCGCTGCTGCAGGTCGCGGATCTCGGTGCGCACGCGGCGGCGCAGGCGTTCATCCAGGTTAGAAAGCGGTTCGTCCAGCAGCAGCACCTGCGGCTCCAGCACCAGCGCACGCGCCACGGCGATACGCTGCTGCTGGCCACCCGACAGCTCCGCCGGTAAGCGCTGGCCCATGCTCTCCAGCCCGACCAGCTTCAGCCCTTCACGGGCGCGATCCTGCGCCTCTTTTTTGGACAGCCCGCCGGACAGCAGGCCGTACATCACGTTATCCAGCGCGTTCATGTGCGGGAAGAGGGCATAAGACTGAAACACCATCGCCACGTCGCGCTCGTTGGCGGGCAGATGGGTGACATCCTTACCGCCAATCAGAATCCGCCCGGAGGTGGGGTGCTCCAGCCCGGCCAGCAGGCGCAGCGTGGTGGTTTTGCCGCAGCCGCTGGGCCCGAGCAGCGTCACCAGCGTGCCCGGCTCCACGGTCATCGACAGGCCGGGCAGGGCGTTAAAATCGGCAAACTGTTTGGTGACATTGTCAAATACCACCGAGCCTGAGCGAATGGTCGTCATACGGCACTCTCCTGATGTAAAGCCGGGGGCGTGGCCACCGGGGCTGCAGCAATGCGGGTGGCGCGGCGCAGGCGGCGTTCACCGACCAGCAGCTGGAAAGTGATAATCACCGCCAGCATCACCACAATAAGAACGGAGGAGTAGGCGATAGCTACGCCGTATTCTCCGTTTTCGACCAGGCCTACGATGTACGAGGTGGCCATGTTGTACTGCGCGCTGACAAGGAAAATCACTGCGCTGATGGAGGTGATCGCGCGGACGAAGGCATACACCAGCGCGGCGCTGATCGCCGGTTTCAGCAGCGGCAGGATCACCTTCCGCAGCGTGCGGAAGCTGCTGGCCCCCAGCGTCAGCGAGGCTTCATCCAGGCTGCGGTCGAGCTGGCTCATCGCGGCAATCCCGCCGCGCACGCCCACCGGCATGTTACGGAAGACAAAGCACGCCACGAGGATCAGCGCGGTTCCGGTGATCTCCAGCGGCGGCAGGTTGTAGGCCATGATGTAGCTGACGCCAATGACCGTGCCGGGAATGGCAAAACTGAGCATCAGCATAAACTCGAAGGTCTGACGTCCGGCAAACTTCTGCCGCACGATCAGCCAGGCAGTCAGCAGGCCAACGATGGCAGTCAGTGGCGCGGCGATCAGGGCAATCTCCATCGTGGTCCAGAACGAGTTCCAGGCCACGCCGGTCCAGACCATTTGCCCTTCGCCCCAGTGGAAGCCAAAGGCCCGGGCGTAGTGCGCCAGCGTCAGGCTGCTGTCCAGGCCCCACGACTGCACAAAGCCGCCAATCAGGATCATGCCGTAGATCACCAGGGTAAACAGGCCCCACGGGATCACCAGCGCATAGACGCCGTAGCGCAGCGCGCGCGGCAGCCCGCAGTGCTGGCCGGAGTCTCCTTTGCCGGTGACGGTGGCAAAGTTTTTACCCGACAGCCACAGGCGCTGGAGAATAAAGGCGCTGAGGGTGAAGCACAGCAGGATCATTGCCAGCACCGCCGCCCGGCTCGGGTCGTTCTGCGCCCCGACCACCGAGAAGAAGATCTCCGTCGACAGTACGCCGTGGCTGCCGCCCAGCACCATTGGATTGCCGAAGTCGGCCATACTCTCGATAAAGCTGATCAGGAACGCATTGGCCAGCCCCGGGGCCATCAGCGGCAGGGACACATAGCGGAAGGTGCGCCAGCGGTTAGCGCGCAGCGTCTGGGAGGCTTCTTCCAGCGACGGGCTGACGCCTTCGACCACGCCAATCAGCACCAGGAAGGCGATGGGCGTAAACGACAGCACCTGGGCTATCCAGATGCCGGTCAGCCCGTACAGCCAGCGACCCGGTTCGATGCCAAACAGCGTTGCCAGCAGCTCGGTGACCACGCCAGCGCGACCGAACAGCAGCATCAGCGCGAGGCCAATAACAAACGGCGGCGTGATAATGGGCAGCACGGTCAGCATGCGCAGCGCTTTTTTAAACGGCAGCGGCGTACGGGTTGCCGCCAGTGCAAAGGCCAGACCGAGCAGCGTTGAGCCTCCGGCGGTCATCAGCGCCAGCCACAGCGTGCGCCAGGCGGTGCCACAGCCGCCGCTGCCGGTCAGGCAGCCGAGGCTCCAGATCGCCGGATCCTGAATACTGGCGATCATCCCGTCCGGTTTAAAGGAACCGTCCACGTCCTGTACTGAGGCGACAAACATGCTCAGTACCGGATACAGCACGAAGGTGGTAACCAGCGCCACCAGCAGCACGATGGCCGCCACCACAAAGGCGTCACCGCGCAGCACGCCGCGCTCTGCCAGCGCAAATGAGAACAGCAGCAAAAAAGTGGTCAGCAGCAGGATTGCCCCGGCACCAAAGGCGGGCTGCCCGTCGCTGAGTGCGCCAAACAGCTGTTCGCTCCACAGCCAGTTCCAGCCGGTATAGCCGATAGCATGGCCTTCAAACAGCAGGAACAGGACGCCAGCGGTGGCGGCCCCCAGGATCAGCACGCTGCGCTTATTGCCGACGGGCAGCAGGCGGCCCAGCCCGGCAGTCAGCAGCATCAGCACGGCGACAGCCAGCCACGGACGCTGGAACAGCGCAATCTGCCACAGGGCCGGTGCGCTGTCGCGATCCATCCAGAGGGTTGTCACCCAGCTAAAATCGAAAAAACCGGCTTCCAGGCTGTACCAGGGCAACAGCAGGATGGCAAATGCGCCCAGCGCTAAAGCCCCGTTCAGGCGGCGGTTTTGAGCATTCATCATGACCTCGATCGTTCATTGCTCTGCCTCCCGCCAGGGCGGGAGGGGGAGGGGGCGGGATTATTGTGCGCTGGCACCGATCTCTTTGTCCCAGCGGCTGAGCAGGGCTTTGCGTTTAGCCGAGTCGCCATAGGTTTTAAAGTCGTAGTCGATCAGTTTGATGTTTTCGAAGCGCGGGGCATATTCAGAGATGGCCGCATTTTTATTCGACGGCAGCTGGAAGGATTTGGCGTCTTTCATATGGGACTGCGCGTCAGCACTCAGCGCCCAGTCGTACCACACTTTGGCGGTCTTCAGGTTTCGCGCGCCTTTCACGATTGACATCGAGCCGATCTCATAGCCGGTGCCTTCACAGGGGGCGACGGCTTTGATCGGGAAGCCATCCACCTGCATAGCGACGGCATCATGCATAAAGACGATGCCGATGGTGGTTTCGCCGCGTGCGGCCGCTTTCACCGGAGCCGAGCCGGATTTCGTGTACTGAGAGATATTGGCGTTGAGTTTTTTCAGATAGTCGAAGGCTTTCTCTTCGCCCATGATCTGCACCAGCGTGGCCAGCGTATTGTAGGCCGTACCGGAGGAGTTCGGATTAGCCATCTGGATTTCCCCTTTCCACGACGGGTCCAGCAGGTCGGCCCAGCATGCCGGGGCTTTGTGTTTTTTCTCTGCGACCAGTTTGGTGTTGTAACCCCAGCCCAGCGCCCCGGCATACACGCCGACGGTACGGTACTGTGCGCTTTCCGCCTGCTTGCGCGCCCAGTCCTGCTGCTGGTCGAGCAGCGGGGACTGATAGGCCTGAGTGAGGCCTTCATCGGCGGCCTGCATATGCGGGTCACCGGTGCCTGCCCACCAGATATCGGTGCGCGGGTTGCGGGCTTCGGTGCGGATACGGGCGTAGGCTTCCCCTGCGGAGAGGCGCACCATACTGACTTTGATATCCGGGTGCTGTTTTTCGAACAGGTTGGTCATCTGTTCACAGACAACCACATCGGCGGAGCAGATCATATTCAGCTTTTCTGCGGCCTGAGCCGGCAGGGCGGTGAGCGCAGAGCCGGCGGCGATGACCGCCATCAGAGTGATGCGATGCATGGTGTTCTCCTTCGGTGTAGGGTCGGCGATACGTTGTCGCCGGTTTTTATGTGCATATGTTTTGCACGTGTGTGCAATTAATTAATGGTTAATAATTACCCTGTCAATCGTGCTGTGATGCAATTCAGTTGCTGCGTCACAAAAATGAAACAATTACACAACATAAATAATTGCACAGCCGTGCAAAGTGCGACAGACTCACATCAGGTCAATTGAGGCGGGCAAAATAACACCATGGAAAAAGCAGTCGTCAGTGCGAAAGACGTTGCCGAGCGGGCGGGGGTATCCCGTTCGGCGGTATCCCGGACGTTCACACCGGGAGCCAGCGTGTCGGCAGCCACGCGTAAAAGGGTGATGCAGGCGGCC
Source organism: Erwinia persicina (assembly GCF_019844095.1). NCBI lineage: Bacteria > Pseudomonadati > Pseudomonadota > Gammaproteobacteria > Enterobacterales > Erwiniaceae > Erwinia > Erwinia persicina. The sequence continues at coordinate 1,805,611 of NZ_CP082141.1, forward strand.
GAAGCCCTGGGCTATCACGTTAATCATCTGGCGCGAGGTCTGGTAAGTAACCGCAGTGGTATCGTCTGCCTGATTGTCTCGGATCTGGCGACCCCGTATCGTGCCAGCCTGGTACGGCTGGTCACCCAGCACCTGCAGGAAGCGGGGAAAATTGCCATGCTCATCAATACTGACCGCTCCGATGACAGCGTGTCTCAGGCGTTGCAGCAGGCGATTAACTTCCGCGCAGACGCCTCGTTTGTGCTCTCCGGGATGCCGGAAAGCGCCATCGCACGGCTGTGTCATAAGCACGGGCAGCGTCTGGTACTGATTAACCGTGACGACGTGCTGCCGGGATCACTGAGTATCAATCTTGATAACGGAGAGGCAGCCAGCCGGGTGGTGATGGCCTTTGCCCGGGCGGGCTGCCAGCACGTGGCCTTTGCCAACTCGCTGGCGGGAACGCCCAGCCTGATGGCGCGTGAAAATGGATTTATCCAGGCCGCCGTTGCCGCGGGTATGAAGGTGAGCGTGGAACGTTTCGGTACCACCTCGTACGAGAGCGGGCAGATCCTCGCACATCGTCTGCTGACCCGCCGCGACCGCCCGCAGGCGGTATTCTGCGTCACCGATCTGCTGGCGTGCGGGTTTATGGATGAGGCGCGTCACCGCTTCTCGCTGCGTATTCCCGACGATCTCTGCGTGGCGGGTTACGATGATATTCCCCAGGCGGCCTGGTCCTCCTATCATCTGACCACCTTTACGCAGCCGGTCGAACAGTTTGCCCGCGACTCGGTTGCCTGGCTGGTGAGTGAGGAGCGGCGTGAAGACAGCCAGCCCCCGGCGCTGGAGCAGGAGATGCCGGGTGAAACGCGGATGTATCACGCGGACTTTATCTGGCGTGGGACGATACGCGGCGGGTAACCGGACAACACACGGACATTCCGTGTGGGCATCTCCCGCTCCCCACTCTCCGCGTGCCGCTGTGTTTTACCCCCCGCAGAACGTGCTGCTGACGCCCGCTACCTTCAGTCGTTAACCGGTCTGTAGGTTATTATTCTCCTTTTCTCCCGGGCAATGAAACATCAACTTTAATATTATTTAAGAAAACGAAGATGCACGGTTTTTTATTTTTCTCTTTTTTTCGTGCTTTATTATTCGTGGTTTATTTATTATTTTTTTGACTGTCCTTATGCGGGATGGTTTTTTTATCTGTCGGTGAAATATAAGGTTTTTTATCAAAAGATATTTCCCACTCCAGACAGGTAACGGTGCCGGGAGGCATGAATAGAAAAGGCTTCTGTATTATGAAACAACCCCTCGCCAAGCAGGTCATTATTGTCTACTATCTAACTCAAGTCCTTACCTGATGAAGTTATTAAAATGGAAATAAAGAAAACAGACCCCAAGCCACGCACCAAACCGGCAGAAGTCCGTCTTGATGAACTGATGGATGCCGCACAGCATCTGTTTATCACCAAGGGATTTGAAGCAACGACCATCAGCGAGATCGTACGCGATGCGCAGGTGGCAAAGGGAACCTTCTATCATTACTTTCCGTCGAAAAATGAGATGCTCTCCGCACTGCGCGAGCGGTTTACCCGACACTTTATCGGGCAGATCCAGCAGGCAGTGGACGCCTGTCCAGCCCGGGACAGCATAGCGCGGCTGCGCGCCTGGTGTGATGCCGGTATCACCGCCTATTTTGACGGCATGGCGCTGCATGACGCGTTGTATCACGACCACCATTATCACACGCGTGGCAATCAGGATCGGGATGCGGTGCTGGATCAGATACTGACGATTCTGAATGAGGGCAGCGCCTGTGGGGCATGGCAGCTGGATAATCCACGCCTGACCGCCATTCTGATGTATCACGGCATGCACGGGGCCGTTGATGACGCGGTCGTCAGCGTGGAAAGCGATAAAACCCGTCTGGGCCAGCAGCTGGCAGAGGAGTTTCTGCGCCTGTTGGGCCATCGTCCGTCCTAATCAGTCAAAGGGACGTCACCGCTACGTCTCTTTGCCCCTTCAGTGATTTCCCTCCCTCCTGTTCTGTGCCTTATACCCTTACAAGCATAAGTTTTATTAATTAATTCATTTTACATTGTGCCCCGCTTCCGTCATAAAAAAGGTGTTGACCGACTGGCGGTCAGTGATAATAATAATCACTTTCATTAACCTGTGAGGTGTATTGATTATGGATTTTAACGGTATCTTGGCCCTTCTTACTGACATTGGCATTCCGGAAGAGGTGCTGGGAGATGCTGACGGGAGCTGGCATCTGCGCAGCGATCTGGCGCTTTCCTCGGCAGAAACGGTCGCCTTGCAGGCACAGTTACAGCCGCTGGTGGGGGGGCCGGTTTCGTTGTGGGGTGGTCAGGATTTTACGCTGGATGATCTGGTGGCGCTGGTGAATGGCACGGAAAAAGCGGGGGTGAGCTAACTCCCTGAATCCTGAAGGCCAGGGGGCCGCAGTGCAAGGGGATTCAGGAAAATACATATAAAATTAATATATTTGATTGACTGACGGTCGGTCGTGGTGTTTAGTGTTGTCCATAAAATAATTAATAAAGACCAGTAAGTAAATTTGCCCTTCCATGTGAGTAAGCACAGCAGTGAGATCGACGTTCAGGCACGCCCGGAGAAGGTTGGATTCATGCATGATTGCCGTTGAAAAATATTTCAAAACAATCAATTAGTTCGCACATCATGGAGTTAAAATGGTCAATTTTAGCGGTTCACTGAATCAGCGCCTGCTGGCTGCGCTGAGGGCAAACACACACCGTCCAGCGCTGTTTGAAGACGGCGGCATCATCACCCACGGCGAATTAGCCGATCGCGTTGCCTCCTGCAGCTTCCGCCTGCAGCAGCGCGGGGTGAAAAAGGCCGACCGGGTAGCGATGCAACTGGGCAATACCCATCAGGCCGTGGTGCTGATGCTGGCCACGCTGATGATCGGCGCGATACCTGTTCCCGTTCTTCCCTCATACCGTGAAAAAGAGCTGCGCCACATTCTGCAGATCACCCGGCCAAAAGTCGTGGCCCTGCAGCGCAGCACCCGCCGTTATCATCCGCTCTCCTGCCTGCAAACGTTACAGCAGGAAGGGATCAATGTTGATGTGGTGCTGGTGGGGGACGATAACGACAGCCAGCACGATACGCGTTACCTCAATCTCGGGGAATTTTGTTCGCGACTGACCCCCGTCCCGCCCCAAATCCTGACCCCACTGACGCCTGACGACACCGCGATGATGCTGTTGTCCAGCGGTACCACCGGCCTGCCAAAAGCGATTGCCCGTAAAAACGGCGGTTACAGTCATATGATTGACTGCGGATGTGACGTCTTTGGCCTGACCGAAAGCGCCGTGTATCTGGCCGTCATGCCCGTCTCTCATGGCTTTGTCATTAACTGCCCCGGTCTGCTTGGCACCCTGTCGCGCGGCGGTGCCGTGGCGCTGGCCGATGTGTCGTCTGCGGCACAGGCGCTGGATATTATCGCCCGGTGCGGCGTCACACATACCACCCTCGTGCCTGCGCTGCTGTCGCAGTGGGCGGAGACACAGCGTGAAAACCCGCGCGCGATTGACTCACTCTGGCATGTCCAGGTGGGCGGCGCTCGCGTCAGTCCGGAACTGGCGGCCTCGGCCTCTGCCGCACTGGGGATTACCCTTCAGCAGTGTTATGGCATGAGCGAAGGACTGCTCTGTTTCAACCACATCAGCGACGACGATCGCCTCCGCTTCCATTCTCAGGGGCGTCCGCTGTGTGCAGAGGATGAGGTGCGTATTGTTGACGGGCGGGGCGACGACCTGCCGGTAGGGCAGACCGGCGAACTGATCACCCGTGGGCCCTATACCATCACCGGTTACTACCAGAATCCTCAGGCGGACAGCCTGGCATTTACCGCTGACGGCTTCTACCGGACCGGCGATCTGGCCCATGTCGACCCGCAGGGCAACGTGTTTATTGACGGGCGGGTGAACGATGCCATTAACCGTGGCGGGGAGAAATTTTCCCCCCATGAAATTGAAGAGCTGGCGCTGCAGCACCCGGCGATCCGGCAGGCGGCCTGTGTCGGGATGGCAGATGCCCTGTATGGCGAAGTTCCCTGTCTGTTTGTCACCACGGCGGATGCCACCCTGACGCTGGGTGCGGTGCGACGGTTCTTTGAACAGCAGGGGCTGGCCTCGTTTAAAGCGCCGGAGAAGTTGGTTTTGCTGGAACACATTCCAATGAAGGGGATCGGTAAAATTGACCGGCTGGCCCTGCGGGCGCTGGTGGCTGACAACGATCGTCCCCGCTTACCGGTGACCAGCGGGAGGGCATCATGATACTGACCGCTGTCAGTCATAACCGCACGGTGATGCGCTTCAGTCAGCGGCGCACGGCACCGGTAGCGCAGCAACTGGTGGTGTTTCCTCACGCCGGGGGCGGTGCCGCGTTTTATCAGCCGTGGCGCGAAAGGCTGCCGGCAGAGTGCGACCTGCTGGTGGTGCAGTATCCGGGAAGGGAAGAGCGGCAGGGTGAGGCGCCATGGCAGAGTGCACAACAGGCCGTCACCGCCTGCTGTCACGGCCTCACGGAATTGCTGGGCGTCGCACCGGTGACTTTTTTTGGCCACAGTATGGGGGCCCTGCTGGCGCTGCAGGTAGCGTCGGCACTGTGGGCGTCACGCTTTTCCTGCCGTCGTGTGGTTCTCTCGTCACAGCATCCGCCTGAAGCCTTACTGATGCTGCAGCAGCCAGCGGCACGCCAGGATCTGCTCGCCTCCATCCTCAGCGACAGTGAACAAAGCGGGGTGATGCCGCTGGATACGCTGACGCGTCCGGCAGTGGCGGCGCTCATTTTGCAGGATCTGACCCTGCTCGGACAGCTGGCGGCGCTGCCGGTGGCTGACCTCCCGTTGGCCATCACTGGCGGAGACGACGACCCGCTGGTCGGACGGGCGGCGCGTGAAGGCTGGTCAGCCCTCGTCACCCGGAGTGAGCAGCGCAGCTGGCCGGGCGGTCATTTCTACTTCCGGGAGGATCCGGATGCCTTTCTACACCAGCTTTTGCAGTAAACAGAAGGCTGGCTCACTCAACTGATGGTCAGATAAGGAATATGTGATGAACTTTGAGCTGTTTAATCCCCAACATGCTGCACCCGATACCGATAAGGCCTTTACCTTATTCCCGGTATTGAAAAAGTTTTATGCCTCGCTGGGTAAAACTCCGCTGATCCCCGTACCGGGCCCGCAGGGACAGGCGACGATCCTGGCCAAGTACGAATTTACTAATCCTTTTGGATCAGTCAAAGACCGGACGGCCTTTGGCCTGTTTTGTGATGCCATCAACCAGCATGATTTTTCCCGTGGTGAGCTGAAACTGCTCGATTCATCCGGTGGCAATATGGCCAAAGCGCTGGCGAAGCTGGGCAATATGTGTGGCATCACCGTGCAGGTGGTGATCCCGGACTCCTCCTCTGAACAGTTAATTGCCACCCTGAAAGCCGATAACGCGCTGGTGACGCTGGTGGACAAAAGCCAGTTTTTACTCGGCGTGATTGCCCGCAGCCAGCAGATTGCCCGCGACGATCCCAGCTGGACGCTGCTTTCCCAGCAGCTGAACCTGGTGAATACCGCCGTTCATCAGTATCAGACCGGGGCGGAAATCCTCCATCAGCTGAATGGCACCCGCGCCGACGGCTGGGTTTCGGCCGTGGGGACGGGCGGTACGATAACCGGCGTCTATGCTGCCCTGCGTCGCCACAATCCGGAGATTATCGCCTGGGGAACCACACCCGCTGAATTGCCGTATGGCACGCTGAATGCCCCTAATGGCGACGCTAAATTTGCCGGGGCGGGAGGGCTTGGTTTCGGCTTCCGTCAGCCTTTTATCAGCCAGATGATGCCGAAAAACCTGCCGTTTAATGAGGTCAGCTATCGGGAAGCGCTGGCCGCCATGTACGAGTTCTGGCATCTCACCGGGGTCAAAATTGGCGCCTCCTCTGCCGCCAACTGGAAAACCGCATGGAAGCTGGCCGCGACGCTGGCGAAAGGCCAGCAGGTGATCACGCTGTTTGCCGATGCCGGCAGCGATGTGGAAAGAGAAAAGGGTGAAGTCTGGTTTAAACAGTCGGAAATTGTCGTGGCATAACCGCACTTAATTTATAAAAAGGTCATTAAAATGGAAATAATACAAGGCAATAATAATGTATTGTCAGAGTTGATAATGCTCGCAAACTGGGTTCGTGCAGAGCTGGATAAAGGACTTGCGGTCAGTGATATTGAAAAAACACTGGCGTCAAATAAAGGGTATAAAAATGCCACGGTTATTTCTGTTACAGAAATGGCCAATATTAATTTCAACGCGAAAACGCAAAACGGACCCACCGTCGGCGATGCAAATTCTCATGTCGATCAGTTTATTGATGACCAGGGAAAACCGGCGGGAACCATGACCGGCAGTGGCTGGAAAATTGCCGCCCTGGCCGATGACAGCGTGGTGTCTTACTACCATGAAACGGCAGAGACACCGCAGGGCCGCATCGAAACCTCAGGTATCTGGAATTCCAGCGCCATCTGGGCTTCACAGTGGCAATCGCTGCTGGCCGTGGGGGTCAGCGGGGATGTGATGGGGAAGGTGGGGGTGCGCCAGCTTTATCAGGAAATCCCCAGGGAGAAATACCGGACGCTACTGGTGCTGGTGCCGCTCGACCAGATTAAAACACTGACATCCTGATTTCCTGTTAAATAAGACATCAACCTGATAAGGGGTAGGTATGCGCACGTCTGAAGAGTGGGATGTTATTATTATTGGTGCCGGCCCGATAGGATTATCCAGTGCCTGGAATTACGCCCGAAATAATAAACAACATAACGTTTTGGTGCTGGATAAATATAGCCTGATGACGCAGCTCGCCGGAACCAGCGGCGAAGAGCGCCACTGGCGATTGCAGTATTCTGAAATTGATATTTTCCGCCTGACGCTGGCGGCCGATACATTGTGGCAGGCGCTGGAAAAAGAGGCCGATCGTCGGCTGATACATCGCACCGGCAGCCTGTGGTTCGGCGATGCCGATGTCTGGACCAATGAAGGGCAGATTACGCAGACCATGGCCTCCATGGATGAGATGGGCCTGCCGTATGAACGTCTGGGCATACGCGCTATTGAGCAGCGTTACGGCTTTTCGCATTTTGATGCGAACTACGAAGGCTTTCTGCAGCAGGATGGCGGCGTCATTGATGTCAGGGGGACGCTGTCTACGCTGTATGCGCTGGCCTCGGAACTTAATGTCAGCTTCGGTTTTGGCCAGGACGTGCTGGCGCTGGAACCGGACAGCCGGGGCGTCACGGTGATCGGCGCAAACCAGCGGTTCAGGGCGCGGAAAGTGCTGGTCGCCAGCGGGCCGGGGAGCAAAAAACTGCTGCGCGGTCTGGATATTGACCTGGAGCTGGCCACCTATGAGATGGCCTGCATCAGTATGCTGCGCAGTCAGCGTACCCGGGCGAATGATCCGTTCTGGTTTGCCTTTCAGCAGCCGGTAGAAAGCGACAGCAATCTGTTTTATGGCTTCCCTCCTAATCCCTGGTCGGTGAACGGTTTTGATCGTCTGGGCACCGATTTCGAAGTGGACCCGATCGCCGGGAATCAGGAGCCAGCGTACCGGGCCAACCCACAGCACGTCGCGCGCGCGCTGGAGTTTGCCCGTCGTCATATGCCTTTCCTCGCCCCGGATCGTCAACATTCTTCCTCCAGTTGCCTTGCGGTGTTACCCACTAACCCGCAGCGGCAGTTCTATCTGGACAGCGCCCGTGGGCGCTGCCACGGCGGTGAAAACGTGGTGGTCTCTGCCGGGGGCTGGGCGTTCAAATTTACCCCCCTGATGGGGCAGGTCTGCGCGGATCTGTTAAGTGATCACGCGCCCCGCTGGGATATCAGCGCCTTACGCTTCTGAAACCGGAGGGCAGTATGCAAGAGCAAAACGGCGTGAACCACAAAATAGCGCTGGTGGGAATGGCCTGCCGCTTCCCCGGTGCCGGTGATATCGAAACCTGGTGGCATAACCTGATTAATGGCGTTGAGTCGCTGGTGACAACGGATGAGCGTGCAGCGGACGAACCCGGTTTTGTCGGGGTTGCAGCGCCTCTGGCGCAGGACATTGCCCGCTTTGATGCCGGATTTTTCGGTCTCAGCGCCCGGGAAGCGGCGCTGATGGATCCGCAACATCGTCTGTTTCTGGAGTGTGCCTGGCACGCGCTGGAAAGTGCAGGGATTGTGCCCGGCGCTCTGCCGGAGGCGGCTCTGTTCGCCGGCTGCAGCAGTTCGGCGTATTTAAGAGAAAACGGCAGGGCACAGCGTTTTGCCGCGCTGGCACCGTCGGCCTTTGAACAGCAGATCACCAATGATAACGACTACCTCAGTACGCGTGCGGCATGGCATCTGGGGATCGGTGGCCCGGTAGTGAATGTTCAGGCCGCCTGTGCCACCTCGCTGGTGGCGGTGTGTGAGGCGGTGTACGCCCTGCGCAACAGACGCTGTGACCTGGCGCTGGCCGGTGCCTGTACGTTACGCATCCCGGAGCTGGCGGGCTACGTCAGCCAGCAGGGGATGATCTTTGCGACAGACGGACACTGCCGGCCATTTTCCGCGGATGCCAGCGGCACGGTATTTGGCAGCGGGGTTGGGGTAGTGGTGATGAAACGCCTGGAGGATGCGCTGGCGGCCGGTGATGAGGTGATCGCAGTGATTGACGGCGTGGCAATGAATAATGACGGCGCGGAAAAAGTCAGCTTTACCACCACCAGCCTGGCGGGTCAGCAGCGCCTGTTGCGTCAGGCTCTGCAGGATGCGCACCGGCACCCGGAGACCTTTCGGGCGATGGAAGCGCACGGCACGGGCACGTTGGCCGGAGATCCGATTGAATTCTCCGCGCTCAGTTCCGTGTTTCGCGAGTTTACCGGGCGTGAAAATTTCTGTGCGCTGGGGGCCGTGAAAGCCAATGTTGGTCACCTTGAAACGGCCGCCGGAATGGCCGGACTCATCAAGGCGGCCCTGCAAATCAGGCACGGCTGGCTGACGCCGCAGATCAACTTTACGGCGGCAAATCCGACCTGCGAGCTGGCACACAGTCCGTTTACCGTCCTGCGTGCCGCCGAACGCTGGCCGCAGGATGATACCCGCTGTGCCATAGGTGTCAGTGCCTTTGGCATCGGCGGCAGTAATGCTCACGTGGTGTTAAGCCGGCCGCAAGGGGCAGACGCAGCGCCGGACGTCACTCCGGCGTCTCTGGCCGATCGGGTCATTCCGCTGTCTGCCCGTTCTGAACAGGCCTGGTATCAGCTGGCGAAGCACTACCGGCAGCACGCCGTCGGGACAGATGTGGCGGCCATGGCCTGGAGCGCACAGACCGGCAGGCAGGGAATGCGCTATCGCGGCACGCTGGGGCCGGATGAAGAGGGCCAACTGGTGATCAAAGAGGGGATGGTCGACAGCGGTAAAGGTCGCCTGAGTGTCATTTTCCAGTTCCCTGGTCAGGGCAGCCAGTTTATCGGCATGGCGCGGGAGCTGATGGCCCGCGACAGCCACTTTGCGCGGCTGATGAAGGAGAAAATGGCGCTGCTGCACCGGCGGGAGCAACTGGATATCTCCCCGCTGTTCAGTCCCGGGGGCGACAGCACCATGCTGAATAACACCGCCCTGACGCAGCCGACGCTGGTGGCTGTAGAGATATCGCTGGCCGAACTGCTGATGTATTACGGCGTGGTGCCCGATCGGGTGATGGGCCATAGCGTTGGTGAAATTGCCGCGGCCTGGGCCGCCGGTGCTTTTACCGTCGAACAGGCCCTGGTCTTTGCCGCGCAGCGCGGCAGGCTGATGGCCTCGCTGGAGGGTGGCGCCATGCTGGCCGTTGAGCTGAGTGACAGCGATTGTCAGCCCTGGCTGGGGGGCGGGGTTTCGCTGGCTGCGGTGAACGGTGAAAACAGTTGTGTCCTGTCGGGTAACCGGTCTGCACTGGCTGACTGCGAGCAGCGTCTGCGCAGAGAGGGCATTCGCTGCAAGGCACTCAGTGTGTCTCACGCCTTTCACTCGGCAATGATGGAACCGATCCTCAGCGATCTGCGCCATGTCGTGCCCGCCGTCAGCGCGGCACATCACGGGGTACGGTATTACTCCGCGCTGCAGGCACAGGAGATCAGCGATCTGCGTCAGCTGGATGCGGACTACTGGAGCCGTCACGCCCGTGAGGCGGTGCAATATCACCAGACACTGCAGCAGATACCGGATCGGGGCAGGACGCTGTTTATCGAAGTCGGGCCGGGTTCGACCCTGACCGCGCTGGTGGCCCGCTTACGCCAGCGCAGCGGTAAGACGTCTGCGGTGCGCACGCTGCGCCGCCGCGATGATGCCCTCACCGAGGAGGCGCTGTGGATCCAGGCCCTGCAAAAAATCTGGCGCGCCGGGGTCGCGGTCTGCTGGTCACGCCTGTGGGCCTCTCCGGGCCGGCGTGTAGCCCTGCCGCTTTATCCCTTCGACCCCCAGTTCTGGTGGATGGGCGACCGGGAACTCCCGGCCAGCCAGCAGGCTGATGTTGCCGCCCGCGATCCCCGGGAGCAGGACGCGCTGATGGCGCGTATTCGTCCGTTGTGGCAGGAAGTCACCGGGGCGTTACCGGCATCGGCCTATGAGGATTTTTATGACGCCGGAGGACAGTCTCTGATGGCTTTACGCCTGATGGCCCGGCTGGAACAGGAGTTTGGCGTGGCGATCAGTATGGCTGATTTTTTACACCAGCCGACGCCGTCGGGTATCCGCCAATGTTTGCAAAAATCTGGCGTTGTTGAGCAACATCTCACTCATTAACAGGATGAATATCATGTCTGCATTGAATGCAACACTGAACACGACACAGTATCAGATTGAAACCGTACAGGTTGACAGCGAGACGTCCTTTACGCTGGCTTACTCGCCGCACATCAAACGCCTTCCGGCTAACGGGGGTATCCGCTGGCGGCAGTACAGTTCACGGCAGCAGCAAGAGAGTGAGGCGGTGATGCTGGCGCAGCGTATGTCCCTGAAACACGGACTGTATAATACCGGGTTCAGCGGCGGCAAAATTGTCGTCAACAGCCCGCATCTGCCGGCACAACAGCCGGAGGTGATGGCGGAGATCGGGGCGCTGCTGAACCGTTATAATGGCGCCATGTTTACCGGGTGTGACATCAACACCAGTAATCAGGATATGGACTATCTGCGTCGTTTCACCCCGTGGATACTCAATGCCATGGACAGCCCGCAGATTGATACCTCTGTCGCCACCGGGTACGGCGTCTGGAGCTCCGTTCATAAAATTATCACCCTGCGGCTGTCCGGGGTTGCGCAGCCAGTGGTGGCCATTCACGGTATGGGCAAAGTCGGGGCTGAGGTGGCCAGACAGTCTCTGCTGCACGGGTGCGACGTCGTGGGGTACGACATCAATCCGCAGGCGGTCTTCCCTGAGGGGGTGCGCCGGGTTAACGAAGCGCAGCTGTTCGGTGAGAAAAGTCATGTGCTGTGCATTGCCTCGCTGTCCGGTATTTTAACCAGTGAAAATGTGCCACAGATCAATACCAGCTGGGTGGTCAGCAGCGCCAATTCCCCGTTCAGCAACCCACTGGCAGAAGCGGTGCTGGTTGCACGCGGCATTCATTACCTGCCTGATTATGTCAGCAATGCCGGAGCGGTAATCTGCGACAGCATTGAAATGGCCTTTACCGAGCGTTACAACCAGATGAGCCAGGAGCAGGTGAACGCTTATGTCTGTTCGCTGATTGGGGCCAAAACGGAAGAGTTACTGCGGCGTTCAGCCCTGCTGGACTGCGAGGTAGGCAGACTGCTGCAGCCGGTTAAATCCGCGCTGATGGTGGCCTGAAGCCAGAGGGATGGCCCTGCGCCATCCCTTATTTATTACCAGCGATAATCCACGGTGGCGGTGACCGTTCTGTCCTGACCCACAAAGCAGTACATCGCCGATGTACAGCTGGCAACATAGCGCTTGTTGGTCAGGTTGTTGACGTTAATCGCCAGGGTGGTGCCTTTAAGAGAGGAAGAGAGCTGCCCCAAATCATAACGGCCCGCTACATCTACCAGCGTGGCTACCGGTACTTTGAAGGTGTTCGCCGGGTCGCCGTAGCTGGTGCCGAGGTAGCGCACACCGCTTCCCAGCTGCAGTCCTGACAGCACACCTGAATCAAAGCGATAGTCGAGCCAGGCGGCGGCGCTGTTGGCCGGAACCTGGGTTAACGTTTTACCGCGATTTGTCGCATCCTGGGTTAACTCATTATCCAGCCAGGTATAGCTGGCTATCAGATTGAGATCAGGCACAATTTCCGTTGTGGCCTGCAGATCGATCCCCCGGGTGCGCGCCTTCCCGGCCTGGGTATTAAAGCCCAGATGTTCGGCGTCACTGGTTTTGACATCAGACTGGGTCAGCTGGAACAGGGCGGCACTGAGCAGGGTTTTCGAGCCTTCGGGGTGGAACTTGATCCCCAGTTCGCTCTGCTTCGTTTCCACGGGCCGGAAGGCTTTGCCATCATATCCGCTGCCCAGCAGCGGATCGAAGGAGGTGGCGTAGCTGATATAGGGCGCCAGCCCGCTATCAAACTGATAGCTCAGTCCGGCGCGCCCCGTCCATTTCTCATCCGTCTGGCGGGTTTTTACCGTTACCGGCGAGTAGCTGTTGGTATCATGGTCGGTATCCGACCAGTCATGGCGACCGCTCAGCGTCAGACGCCAGCGGTTCCAGGCAATCTGATCCTGCAGGTAGACGCCGGTACGGGTAAATTGCTGTTTTTCCCGCCACGGCGCGGCCCGGCTGGCGGTGAAATCGGGATGCAGATCCGGCCGGTAGTCAGGGCCGTACGGATCAGTCAGCACCGGGCCCACGCTGTAGAGCGCATTGTTCAGACGCCCAAGCGAAAAGTCGACGCCGGCCAGCAGCGTGTGGCGGGTTGGCCCGGCATCAATATCCCCGCTGATATGATTATCCATTGAAAAGGTGCTGACCGTCGCCGGGGTCAGTTCGTCATACGCTTTCAGCCACGGCTGCGCATTCACCAACTGATAACCATAAATCACCCCGCGCTGAATATCGGAACGAACATTCATATAACGGGCATTGCTGTTAAAGGTCCAGCCGTTATCAAACTGATACTCAAAGAGTGAGCTGACGGTCTGCTGGCGGCGGGTGGAGTCCGCGAAATGCCCGTCGGTATAGTTTTTATGACGGTCAAGGGGGGCATAAGGACTGTTGTTCAGCCCCAGCAGGTCGGCGGGCAGGCTGTTGTAGTTCGCGATATCCGGCTCCCATGAATATGTCGCCATTAAGGTCCAGGTCGCCTTATCCGTGGGCCGCCAGGTCACAGACGGGGCGAGGTAGAGGCGACGGTGGCGGCTGTCTTCGATCTGCCCCCGCGTATCCAGGCCGCTGGCGGTAAACCGGTAAAGCAGGCTGTTATCGTCTGTTACCGGGCCGGTGGAGTCGACGCCAAACTGCTGATGGTGGAAGCTGCCGTAAGACAGACTGATATGGTGCGAGGCGATATCCTGCGGTTTAAGGCTGACCTGATTGACAATGCCCCCGCCGGTTCCCTGGCCGTAAAGGGCCGCTGCCGGTCCGCGCAGGACTTCAATCCGCTCCAGCGACCAGGGATCGATCTGGGGCAGCCAGCTTCCCGGGTTACTGATGATGCGCAGCCCATCCAGATAGTAATCGGCGTCGACACCGCGTATGCGGGTCATGTCGAGATAGTCACCAAAACCGCCATAGCGTTCACTGGTCGCGCCAGCGGTATAACGCAGCGCAGCACTACTGGATGACGGCTGCATTATCTCCATCTGCCTGCGGGTCACCACAGACACGGACTGCGGGATCTCCAGCACCGGGGTGCGGGTCTTCGTCCCGACCCCGGACTCTTCCGCGACATAACCGTTTTCCGGGCCTTCCGTTTTGTCCGGAGCGGCTGCCGTCACCGTCAGCGTTATCGGTTCAGCCGCGCTGTCGCTCTTTTTCCTGTCTGCCGTTCCCTCAGCGGCGGAGGCGGGGGCGGTCAGGTAAAGAGAGAGCATCAGCGACAGGGTTAACCTGTTCAGTACAGACGGCAGCAAGGGCAGGGGTAAAACGCGTACAGCGACAGCGTGATTTATCAGCATAAAGAGTCCTGGAACGAGCGAAATGTGGGGGGCTGTGCGCACATGCTTGCTATTAACGTGATGAAAATAATCACTTTCTATAAAGTTTCTTAACGCCTGTAAATGCGAATGATAATTATAATGAAGGCATATTATACATTGACCGTCAGTCGGTCAATGATATGATGGCTTATCCTATCGCCAGCCGACAGACCTTGCTCTATGCCAGCACCTTTAGTTTCAGCCAGACAAAAAGCAGCCAGCCATTACGGCCCGGACTCGGTAACCCGTCGCTCGCTGCTCTGTGGCTTGCTGGCGGCAGGGGTATTGATCACCACGCAGCCGCTGGCCGCCATGGGCAGGGCAAAAACCCTGACCGATATCGCCGGACGTAGCGTGACCCTGCGCCACCCGGTCAGCCGGATCCTGTTGGGTGACGGTACGCTGGCCTATGCGCTGGCGCTGCTGCGCCCGGAAGATCCCTTCCGTGGCGTGGTCGCCTGGGGAGATAACTTTCGCGCTGCCGATCTCGACGGATACCGGGCTTATCAGCAACGCTTTCCGCAAATCGACCGCATACCGCGTTTTTCCGGTAAAACCGTCGATGCCATTGGCGGAGAACAGGCCATTGCGTTGCAGCCCGATATTGTGGTGCTGAACCTGAGTTCGATGACCGCAGCGACCGCCTCAGGACTGCTGCCCCTGCTGAAGCAGGCGGGTATCCCGGTGCTGTTCGTGGATTTTCGTACCAGAATGTTTGCCAACGCGGTGCGCAGCATGCAAATTCTCGGCGAGCTGTTTGGACGGGAGGCGCGGGCAGCCCGTTTCCTGGACTTTCGCCAGCAGCAGATCGACCGGGTGACCGGCCCGCTGAAGCAGGTCAGGACGCGACCGCTGGTGATGGTTGAACGTGCTGCGGGGCTGTATGACGACTGCTGTCTGACCTACGGTGACGGCAACTTTGGCGAGCTGGTGGCGGTGGCCGGAGGGGAGAATCTGGGGACACGACTGCTGCAGGGAACCTTCGGCACACTCAGTCAGGAAAAGGTCATTACGTCCGATCCCGACATGGTCCTGGTCACCGGGGCGAACTGGTCGCTCTATTCCCCCGGGGGGAACTGGGTCAATCTGGGGCCAGGGGCTGACCCCGCTGAAGGTCGCGCCCGTCTGCAGCGGCTGATGCAGCGGCCTGCCTACCGCACGCTGCGCGCTGTCAGAGAACAACAGGTTTATGCCATCTGGCATCCCTTTTACGACAATCCCTACTATTTTATCGCCCTGCAGCGCGTGGCCAAATGGCTGCATCCCGATCTGTTTTCTTCACTCGACCCCGAAGCGACGTTCCGCGAACTGCACGAGCGTTTTCTCCCTGTCCCGTACCAGCCCGGTTACTGGCTCAGCCTGAAGGAGGCCACCTGATGACCCGCACTTCTCAACTTATCCTGCTGGCAATGCCCAGCATCCATGCCGGCGCATGGCGTTATCCTGGTGCTGTCGCCGATTTTCAGTGCCGCTTTGAGCAGATGAAGTGGTTTGCACAGACCCTGGAGCAGGGACGGTTCGACGGCCTGTTTCTGCCCGATACGCTGGCGTTACGTGCGGTTGGCCCGGCGGCGCTGGCTCGCGGGCACAGCACGGTGACGCTGGATCCGCTGACGCTGCTGCCTGCGTTGGCTGCGGTTACCCGGCACCTCGGGCTGATTGGCACGGCGAGTACCACTTATAACGATCCCTATATGCTGGCACGCCGTCTGGCATCCCTTGACCACATCAGCGCAGGCCGCGCCGGGTGGAATCTGGTGACCTCCAGCAATGCCAGCGAAGCCGGTAATTTCGGCCAGAAAACGCATATGGAGCACAGCCAGCGCTATGCGCGGGCGCGGGAGTTTACGGCGGTGATGAACGGTCTGTGGGACAGCTGGGAGCAGGATGCGTTTTGCCGTGATGCTGACAGCGGCGTATTTCTGCAGGTTGAAAAAATGCACCGGCTCGACCATCACGGGGACTATTTTTCGGTGCAGGGCCCGCTGAATATTGAACGCTCTCCCCAGGGGCGGCCGGTTATCGTGCAGGCCGGGGCGTCAGAAGCCGGCAGGCAGGTTGCGGCCGAAACCGCCGAAGTGATATTTACCTACCAGACTGACCTGGATTCCGCCCGTGAGTTTTATGACGATATGCAGGGCCGGGCGCAGGCTGCCGGCCGCCGTAAACCGCTGAAAATCATTCCTGCTGTCTTTGTGGTTCTCGGCGCGACCGAAGAAGAGGCCCGTCAGAAACGTGCCATGCTGGACAGCCTGGTGGACGAGCAGAGCAGTCTTGCCACTCTCTCGGTGGCGCTCGGGCACGATATATCAGCGTATGATATCCACGGCCCGTTGCCGGAAATCCCCGCCAGTAATGCCAGTAAAAGCGGGCGCGAGCGGGTGGTGCAACTGGCGCGACGGGAAAACCTCACTATTCTGGCGCTGGCACGACGCATTTGCGGTTATCAGGGGCTGGAAATGGTGGGGACGGCCTCCAGCGTGGCAGAGACAATGCAGCAGTGGTCAGAGCAGGGCGCGGCCGACGGTTTTAACGTGATGTTCTCGCATTTCCCGGGTGGGGTCAGCGAATTTGTCAGTCAGGTGATCCCGGCGTTACAGCATCGTGGTCTGCTGCGGAAACACTATACGGCGTCGACGCTGCGGGGGAATCTGGGGTTGTAACCGCGTACGGGGCGGCGGTTTGCCCGCCCCGTAAAGTGGCGCTTCGCTGAAAAAATATCACCGGTATGCTGCGTTGTTTTTCATTGACCGTCGGTCAGTCAATTGCTACGGTTACGATAACCAGCCCATCATATAAGGGATTTTTATGCGTCTCAGCCGTCATCACGCCGCACTCGCTGCGGCTTATCTTGGTACTTTTCTTGCCTCGCTGGATATCAGCATCGTCAACGTTGCCCTGCCGACCATGCAGAGTGCACTGCGAACGGACATTGCCGGATTACAGTGGGTGGTTAATGCCTACGCCGTCTGTCTGTCTGCTTTTATGCTGTCCGCCGGACCGCTTGCGGATCGTTACGGACATAAACGCGCCTGGGTGAGTGGCGTAGTGCTGTTCACCTGCGGGTCATTACTGTGCGGTATCGCCCCTGACCTGGCGGTGCTGCTGACCGGGCGGGCCATTCAGGGGGTATCGGCAGCGTTACTGATTTCCGGGGCCATGCCGATTCTGACCCATGCTTTTCCCGATCCCCGCCAGCGGGCCCATGCTATCGGGGGCTGGTCAGCGTTCAGCGCGCTGGCGCTGATCCTCGGGCCGCTGCTCGGCGGCGTACTGCTGCAGTGGCTGGGCTGGCAGAGTATTTTTCTGGTGAATATCCCACTGTGCCTGGTGGCTGTCGCTGCAGGGCTGTGGGGCATACCGGAGCGTAAATTTCCTGACCATGCGGCGCTGGACACCACCGGACAGCTGTTGGGCATTTTATCACTGGGGGCACTGGCCTGGGGGATGATTGAGGCGGGTAAATACGGCTTTAGCGGCCGCCTTCCCCTGATGATCCTCGCTGTTGCTGCGGTGGGTTTTATCCTGTTTGCGCTGGTGGAGAAACGGACGCCACGACCGTTACTGCCGCTGGCACTGCTGCGCGAGCCAGCGTTTGTCTGCGTCAATCTGGCCTCCTTTATTCTCGGGTTTTCTTATTACAGCTGCCTGTTCTTTTTTTCGATTTTTCTGCAGCAGATTCAGGGCTGGGCCCCGGCGGAAGCCGGGCTGCGTATGCTGCCGCTGTTCGCCGTCACCGGACTGGTCTCGCTGCTGTTTGGCCGAATCAGTGCCCGCCTGCCGATGCGCGGACTGATGGTCGCCGGTTATGGCATCGCCGGCCTGTCGATGGTGGCGATGGCACTGCTGCATGCGCAGTCTGCTTACTGGCTGGTCGGGACGCTGTTCGCGCTGCTGGGGGCCGGTGCCGGACTGGCGGTGCCGGGGATTGGTATGCTGGTGATGGGCATGGCGCCCACTGAACAGGCCGGATCCGTTTCAGCGATGATGAATGCGCTGCGTCAGGCGGGAATGACCATTGGCATTGCCTTACTCGGCACGCTGATGAGTGGACAGGCGATACGCACGCTGACGGCTTCGCTGAACGGCAGCGGCATTGATGATGCGGCACAGATTGCGCATCAGGCTGTCACGCGTCATCTGACCTCCCCGGCGGTGACGGACTTCAGCGCCCGCTATACGACGGCGATGGAAAGCGGGTTTCATCTCGCCATGCTCTGTGCCGGTGCGGCCTGCTTTGTGGCGATGGCGTTACTGTTTCGCCTGCAGCCCGTCACGGAGGGCAGGGCATCAATTTCGCGTGACAGCGCATAGTGCGTATCCGATGAGCGTCAGTGGCGTGTAAGCTGGTACTTTCATTCGCTGGCATCAGCCAGAAACAGATCTATCAGGAGAAGATGATGAAAGCAGTAGTGATTAATACCCCCTTTAATCTCGACAGCGTGACGCTCACCGAACGCAAGGATCCGGGACAGCCGGGCAAAGGAGAGATCAGAGTGGCAATTAAAGCCAGCTCGCTTAATTTCCATGATCTGATGGTGGCCACAGGCGGCATGGCCGTTGACGATGGCCGTATCCTGCTGTCTGACGGTGCCGGTATTGTTGAGGCGATAGGCGAAGGCGTAACCGATTTCCGCGTGGGTGATGCCGTGGTTTCCACCTTCTTCCCGGTATGGGCGGCAGGTAAAGCGACCCCGGCCGTGGGCGGATTTGCCCATACGCCTGGCGATGGCGTCGATGGCCTGGCCTGTGAAAGTGTTGTGCGCGCGGAAAGCGCCTTTACCCACGCACCGGCAGGCTGGTCGCACGTGGAAGCCGCCACCATCACCACCTCCGGCCTGACCGCGTGGCGGGCCTTAGTGGTCAATGGCCGCTTAAAAGCGGGTGAAACCGTACTGGTGCAGGGCACCGGCGGGGTTTCCATTGCCGCGCTGCAGCTGGCCAAAGCGATGGGCGCACGGGTCATTGCCACCTCGTCTTCTGATGAGAAACTGGCGAGAGTGCGCGAACTGGGCGCAGATGACACCATTAACTACCGCACGACGCCAGAGTGGGGCGACAAAGTCCTTGAACTGACCGGCGGCATCGGTGTTGATCACGTGGTTGAAGTGGGCGGCCCCGCCACGCTGAATGAATCCCTGAAAGCGGTGAAGGTTGGCGGCCATATTGCCGTGATCGGCGTGTTGTCCGGCACGGATGCGGCATTGTCCGTCTTCAGCGTGCTGGCTAAACAGGTGCGCATTGAGGGGCTGATTGTCGGCAGCCGCCAGGATCAGATTGACTATGTCAACGCGCTGGCGCTGATGGCGCAGAAACCGATCATCGATCGGGTCTTTACCTACGATCGCTTAAGCGAGGCCTTTGCCCATCTGCAAAGCGGCAAACACCTGGGTAAGGTGTGTGTCAGCTGGTGATGGCATAAATAACAGCCCGCCCGGAGACCCACCGGGCGGGTTTTTTAATGCCTGACAGGCGGAAGCGTCAGCGTGAATTAACGCGCTGAAACCCGCTGCCTTGTCTTCACCCCGGCGATAAAATGATCCCTGAGCCGATCCTCCGTTCTGCCGTCCCATGCGATACCCACCTGCCAGCTTACTGACGCTCCCGTTAACGGCATCATCGCTAACGCCGGAGGGGCGATATGCATCACGCTCTCCGGTAACAGTGCTGCCCCGGTGCCGGCCATCACCAGTGCGACGATGGTATGAATATCCTCAGCCAGCTGAGTGGCAGAGGCCATCAGCCCGTTGTCCTGCATATAGCGATCAATCTGGGTATTCAGACCGCGGCCACGTTCTGTGCGCAGCCGCAGCAGAGGCCACTTTTTTAAACACCCGGCCACGCTGACCGACGAGGCATCCGCCGCGACCAGCACCAGACGGTCAGTAAACAGCGGCAGATAATCCAGCGGTACAGGCGGTGGCACCCGAACAAATCCCACCTGGAGTTCGTTGTTTTGCAGCTGGGCATACTGCTGCGCGGAGGGCAGGTCAGTTAAAGAAACCTCCACGCCGGGGAAACGCTGGCGAAATTCGGCCAGACACTGCGGGGCCAGGTAAAAGCTGGAGAGGCCGAATCCCACCGCCAGAGTGCCCTCATGGCCTTTTGCCACCTGCCCGGCATGGTGCAGGAATGAGCGTGCCTGCCCGAGCACTTTCTGCGCCTCCGGCAGCAGGCGACGACCGCCGGATGTCAGCGCCGTACCGTGCCGGCCGCGTGAAAAAAGAGCGACGTTGAGCTGCGATTCCAGCAGGTTTATCTGTTTGGTTAATGCCGGTTGCGAGATAAACAGGGCCCGCGCGGCTTCGGCATAGTTTCCTTTTTCTGCCAGCATCACAAAGGCGTTCAGCAACCGAAGATTCATCATGACATTCCAGAAAGTTATCAGAATTGAAAATAGTTTGATTATACCGTTATCAGTGAGCCTGCTGTAATGCCTTTCCGATCACTTCTGGAGTTTCATCATGTCAGAGAGAACCGCCCTCAGGGCCGCCACCGTACAGTTTCAGCATCAGGCCGGAAATAAGCAGTACAACCTGCTGATCATGGAGAAGTTTATTCAGCAGGCCGCCCTGCAACAGGTAAAGATTCTGACCTTCCCGGAAATGTGTATCACCGGTTACTGGCATGTGCCACGGCTTTCCGCCAGTGAGGTGTCTGCGCTGGCTGAACCGCTGAACAACAGCCCCTCGCTGGCGCTGATCCGTGCGCTGGCGGTAAAACATCAGATGCTGATCGGTGCCGGGCTGATTGAACGTGCCGATGACGGGCGTCTCTATAACGCCTATGTGGCCTGTATGCCCGATGGTTCAGTGCATACGCATCGCAAGCTTCACGCTTTTGAGCACCCGGCCATCAGCAGCGGCGACAGATTCACTGTGTTTGATACTCCCTGGGGCGTGAAAGTGGGGATCCTCATCTGCTGGGATAATAACCTCGTTGAGAACGTGCGCGCCACGGCGCTGCTCGGTGCCGATATCCTGCTTGCCCCGCACCAGACCGGGGGAACACAGTCGCGCAGTCCCTGTGCCATGAAGCCGATCCCGCTGGCGCTCTGGGCGCAACGGGCGACGCGCAAAGAAGAAATCACGGCGGCATTTAAAGGGGCCAGTGGCCGGGAATGGCTGATGCGCTGGCTACCCGCGCGTGCCCATGACAACGGGCTGTTCGTGTTATTCAGTAACGGCGTGGGCGCAGACCAGGACGAAGTGCGCACCGGCAATGCGATGATCCTGGATCCCTATGGCCGGATAGTGGCAGAAACCTGGGTGGCAGAGGATGCGATGGTCAGTGCCGAACTTGATTTAACCCTGCTGGCGATGAGTACGGGGCGGCGGTGGATCCATGGTCGTCGTCCGGACTTATACCACATCCTGACCGAACCGCAGGGCTATGAGCGCGATGCGATCAGCGCCAGATTCTCAACGGATATCCCCCGCCAGCAGGATCGGTAACGGCCCTGTCGCCGGGCCGGGCCAGCCCTTCATCCCCGGCGAAAGGGGCGGATCATCAGTGCTGCAAGGCCGGCAGGGGATAACCGTCGCCGGTTAACCTGTCGCCGGTGGCCGGTTTTCGGCCATCATCCCGGTGAGGTGATGCGGCTGGTAACAGGCTTCAAGAGAGTGAATCTCCTCCACACTCAGCTTCAGGTCAACTGCCTTAACCGCACCGTCAACGTGGTGTCGGCGGGTGGCGCCGACCACCGGTGACGTCACTCGGGTCAGTAACCAGGCCAGCGACACTTCGGTCATCGACACGCCCCGGCGCGAAGCCAGCTCACTGACACGGTTGATGATCGCCTGGTCCGCCCCGGCGGTGCTGTCGTATTTGCCTTTTGCGTAACTGTCCTCACGGGAACGCCGGGTCTGCGGGTCTGCCACCCGCGACAGCCTGCCGCTGGCCAGGGCGCTGTAAGGCGTCATGGCAATGTTATCTTCCGCGCATAGCCCGGCCAGCTCCCGCTCGTCTTCGCGCATGATCAGGTTGTAGTGGCTCTGCACCGACACAAACGGCGTCAGGGCTTCCTGCCGGGCAAGGGCATTGGCTTTGGCCAGCTGCCAGGCAAAGCAGTTGGAAAGCCCAATCGCACGGACTTTACCGGCGGTCACGGCCTGATGCAGCGTTTGCAGAATCTCGAGGATCGGCGTGTGGTAATCCCACCGGTGGCAGATATAGAGGTCAATATAATCCATGCCCAGGTTCTGCAGGCTCTGCGTCAGCGAGAGGGTAATGGCCTCTTTAGCCGTCACCCCCGCTGCCATTTGCTGCGCGGTACGCGGCAGAAATTTCGTCGCCAGCACCACCTCATCCCGTTTTGCCATATCGCGTAATGCCCTGCCGACATAGCGCTCGCTGGAGCCGTTCTGATAGGCAATGGCGGTATCAAAAAAATTGATGCCGTTTTCCAGCCCGTAGCGGATGATGTCGCGACTTTCCGCTTCGTCCAGCGTCCAGCTGTGTGGCCCGGTGGTCGGGTCGCCAAAGCCCATGCAGCCCATACAGATGCGTGAAACGTTCAGGTCGCTGTTGCCGAGGGGGGTGTACTGCATGCTGCCTCCTTGTGGGGGTTATTTTCTGGCCAGCTGCCGGGCCAGTTTCCTGATCCCGTCAACGATCTCCGCCGGTGTATGTGCGGCAAAGCCGAACAGGATCGCCTGCTTTTCCGGTCGGGTCTGGCAGTAGCGTGCAAGGGGTTGCGCGCCCAAACCCGCCTGACGACAGTGCGCAAGGATAACGGCTTCGTCAAGGTGCTCCGCCAGCCAGCAGACAAGATGAATGCCGGAATCCGCAGGTTCTACGCTGAAAATGTCGGGAAGATATAAGCGGATGGCTTCTGTCATCACCCTCTGGCGTTCATGGCAGGCTTTCCTTACGCGCCTGACGTGGCGGGCATAATGCCCCTCAGCGATAAAGGTGGCGAGAAGGGTTTGATCCAGATAAGCCGTCCGCGTGTCCGCATAGTACTTCGCGATTTTAAAGGGCTCCACCAGGTGTTCAGGCACCACCAGGAAACCCAGATGAAACCCCGGGAACATCATTTTGGAGAAGGTTCCGGCGTAGATCACCCGCTGGTGCTGATCCAGCCCCTGCAGGGCCTGGATTGGCTGGGCGGCATAGCGAAACTCACTGTTGTAATCATCCTCGAAGATCCACGCGTCACGCTCTGCGGCCCACTCCAGCAGCGCCATTCTTCGTGACAGACTCAGGGTTCCGCCCAGCGGAAACTGATGGGAAGGGGAGGTGAAAATCATTTTCGCCCCCGGCCACTGGCGGATGCCGCTGGCGATGTCCATTCCCTGTTTATCGCCGCTCACCGGGCGGATGACCGCCCCCATGGAGGTAAACGCCCCCAGGGCACCGTCGTATCCCGGTTCATCGAGCCAGACTTCATCGCCCTTCTGTAACAGCACCTGCGCGGCCAGATTCATCGCCTGCTGGGTTCCACTGACAATCAGGATCTGTTCCTCTGTGCAGTTCAGGCCCCGCGTGGTGCGGACATAGTCGCAGAGGGCCCGTCTCAACGGTCGGTAGCCCATCACCTCATTGTGGCGGCCGTCCAGCTGGCGATACTGCCGCCAGAGGCGGCCGGACAGCCGCCCCCACAGCGCATAAGGGAATAAGTCCGTGCAGCCGATACCGATATTAAACGTCAGGTTTTGTCCGGAGTGGGGCAGCGTCGCGTCCCACAGCTGCTTCATCACCTGCGTCTGCGGATCCAGCCGGGGGCGACTTTTTTCCCGCGCCGCCTGGGGGGAGGGGGCCACAGCCGCCGTGTGGATCATCTCATCAGGAATGACCGGCGCAACAAAGGTGCCCGCGCCCTGCCGGGTTGTCAGATAGCCCTCATCGCTGAGGCGTTCCAGACCCGACAGCACGGAGTTCCTTGAAATGGCCATCATTTCAGAAAACGTTCTGCTGGAGGGCAGCTTCCGCCCGGCTTTAAGCTCGCCGGTCAGGATCATCTCTTTAATCACCTGATAGAACTGTTCTTTAATTTTCCCTTTTTTAAGCAACAGGCCCGGGAAGCTGGCAACGTTCTTTTCTGGGCGCAAAGTGGATCCATAATATTTCAACAAAGTGTATCTTACAGGATACCACTGGGCGCGTTACTCTTGCATCTTCTTAACGATGAGGGGTAATTAAATGATTGATAAAAATAGAGAAAGTGCAGCGGTGAACGTTATGCCTGTTCAACAGAAGGATTACGCACAGTGGCTGCCGTACTGGCTGAGTTATCAGGCTTTCTACGAAGTTCAGTTATCTGAAGACGCCACGGCGGCTGCCTGGCAGCGTTTTTTTGACGCCGACAGCGCCATTTTTTGTGCCGTTGCCCGGGAGGGGGAAACCGTTATCGGGTTTGCTCACTACCTGTTTCATCCCTCCACCTGGGCGGTCAGCGAGTACTGCTATCTTGAAGACCTGTTTGTTGCGCCCCACTGTCGCGGCAGAGAGACGGGAAAACAGCTGATTGAATATGTTCAGCAACAGGCCCGTGCGCGGCAGTGCGACAGGTTTTACTGGCACACCCAGGAAAAGAACGCCACGGCCCAGCGGCTGTACGACCGGGTGGCAGAGAAACCCGGCGTGATCCAGTACAGAATGCCGCTGTAAGGCGCGGTCTCCGTCGCGGGATTTTTCCTTAAACAGGCCGTGGCGATCAGGACAGGGCAAGGAGCTGCAGGTGCAGGCCATTTCGCGCCGTCTGCCGGGATGGCCTTTACCCGTCGCGGGCTAATCGGTAAGCTCAGGCAGCGTGTCTTTTTGTTTACCCTCTGCCGACGCTGAAAGGATTATCTGTCGCTATGCCCGTCAATTTTGATCTCAACGATCTCTACGCCTTCCGCGCACTGGTTGAATACGGTAATTTTCGCCTTGCAGCCGAGTCCATCTGCCTGTCTCAGTCGGCACTGAGCCGCAGGATTGAGAAGCTGGAGTCTGCGCTGGGCATCCGGCTGTTCGACAGAACCACCCGGCGCGTGACGCTGACGCTCTACGGCCAGACCTTCGCGGCGCGTTCCGATCAGCTGCTGTTCAATGTGGAGTCGCTATTAGGGGATATCACTAAGGTCAGTCAGGAACGCGTCGGGCTGGTTACCGTCGCCACGGTGCCCTCGGCGGCGTACTATTTTATGCCCGATGTGATCCGCCGTTTTCAGGCGCGCTACCCGCAGGTACGCGTCAGGATTATTGACAGCAGCGCAGGGAATGTTATCGAAGCCGTTGCCAGCGGAGAGGCGGACTTCGGCCTCTGTTTTGCGCGCAGTCTGCAACCCAATATCGACTTTCTGCCGCTGGTGGGGGATGTCTACGTGGCGGCCTGCCGGCGCGATGGTCCCATCGCCAGCAGAAAAAGCCTGACGTGGCGGGAATTCTATCAGCAGGATTATGTGGGGCTGGATAAGTCCTCCGGCAACCGTAACCTGCTCGATCAGATGCTGGAACACATCATCCCTGAGCGTCCCAGTATCTGCGAAACCCGCCACGTCACCACCATGCTGGGCATGGTTGAAGCGGGGGTCGGTATTGCTGCCGTCCCGGCGATGTCGATGCCCTCGTCAGAATATTCGCTCCTGACATCCGTACCGCTGACTGACCCGGTGGTCAGGCGGACGGTGGGGCTGATCAGACGCAGCGGACGGATGCAGTCTTACCTTGCTGCCGAACTGGAAAAGTTGATCACCGAACAGTATCACGCGGCGTAACAGGCTGTTCAGCGCTGACCGTGACCATGCCGGTGGCCTGTATAACGTTTTGTGCCGAAGCAGAAGATAAAAAAGCCAGTAGCGCTTTTCCTTCCCGCGGGTGATCTGCTTTCGCGGTGACCGCACCGGCAAAGCGGGTCACGTACTGCAGATCGGCCGGCAGCTTGCCAATAAAGGTGACGCCCGCAACAGGGAGCAGCTCACTGACCTGCTGAAAACCGAGCGTATATTTCCCTCTGGCCACTTCGGACGCTACCGGAATGCGCTCAATCATCTGCGCTTTGTGCTTCATTTCGTCTTCAATACCCAGTTTTTTAAACAGCTGGCCGCTGACATAGCGGCCGCTGGCGCTGTCTGAATACGCCACCGACCTGGCCTGCAACAGGGTATGACGAAGTGCCGCCGCGTTGTTGATATCAGGTTCAGGGTCCCCCTGTCTGACGACCATGCCAACCGGTGAGTCAGCCAGCTCTACGCGGGAACCGGGTTGCAGCCGGTTATCCTGTGCCAGATGAGTCAGCGCGTCACCGACCATGATCACCACGTCGGCCTTTTCCCCCCGCGCCAGCCGCGACGGGATCGCCTGTGGGCTGTTCCCCATCGAGGGGCCGGGAACCAGCCTGATCGTGTCGCCGCTGCTGGCTTCATACTGCGGGGCCAGTTTTTCCAGTGCTGCTTTAAAACCCCCTGAAATCATCACGGTCACTTCTTCGGCCGGTACGCGCGGGCTGACGGAAAACAGCAGCAGCGTAGCCGGGAGTAAACAATAAAATTTTTGCATGATAGCGTCCCTGTTTTAACCTGCGGTTTGCAGTGATAACCCGATGCGGCGGTACAGATAAAGCGTTGCCAGTAAGGCACAGACGGCGGCAAAGCTCATCCAGTAGCCCGGTGAGGCCTTATCGCCGGTGTACTCAATCAGCGCGGTGGAGATGACCGGGGTAAATCCGCCAAACACGGCGGTGGCCAGACTGTAAGCCAGTGAGAAACCGGCCACTCGCACTTCCACCGGCATAATTTCCGTCAGCGCCGGGATCATGGCACCGTTATACAGACCATAAAGGAAGGAGAGCCAGAGCAGCACCGCCAGCATCATCGAAAAACTGGGGGCCTGAGCAAGCAGGTGAAGCGCCGGATAGGCGGTAACCAGGGCCAGCAGCGCCATGGTCACCAGCACCGGTTTGCGGCCAAAGCGGTCTGACAGAGCGCCCCCGACCGGCAGCCAGAGGAAGTTCGATACTGCCACCAGCAGCGTGACCAGCAGGCTGTCCGGGGCGCTGAGCATCAGGACCTTCTTACCGAAGGTGGGGGCATAAACGGTGATCAGATAGAACGCGGTGGTGGTCATGGCGACCATCAGCATACCGGCTATTACCACCTGCCAGTTCGCTAACAGGGTGGTAAACACCTCGCGCATTGCCAGAGGGTTGCGGCGGCGGGTGAACTCTTCGGTCTCTTCCAGCTTACGGCGCAGGATAAAGATAAAGGGCACAATCAGGCAGCCAAACAGGAAAGGCAGACGCCAGCCCCAATCGCGAATGGCACTCTCTTCCATCAGCATATTGAGGCCAAAGCCCATGGCCGCGGCGACCATAATCGCCACCTGCTGACTGCCGGATTGCCAGCTGGTGTAAAAGCCCTTGCGGCCCGGCGTGGCAATTTCCGCCAGGTAGACGGAGACGCCCCCCAGCTCTGCGCCCGCCGAGAAGCCCTGCAGCAGGCGGCCCGCCAGCACCAGCAGCGGTGCCCAGAGCCCAATCGCCTGATAGGAAGGAATGAGCACAATCAGGAAGGTGCCTGCGGCCATAATCGACAGGGTCACAATCAGTCCTTTACGCCTGCCGACTTTATCGATGTAGGCCCCCAGCACGATGGCGCCAATCGGACGCATCAGAAAGCCTGCCCCAAAGACCGCGAAGGTCATCATTAATGAGGCAAACTCACTGCTGGCCGGAAAGAAGGTATGGGCAATGTAGGTGGCATAAAATCCGAACAGGAAAAAATCGAACTGCTCAAGAAAATTGCCAGAGGTCACGCGCAAGATGGCGCTAATTCTTGCCCCGGTGGTCATGGGGGCGTGAGAGGAATGCATGGTTATCTCCAGTTTGTCGTTGACGCTTTTACCGCGCCTGTTGCTGCAGACTGGATCAGAAAAATAGCGTAAATAAGCGCAATAAACTCATCGATTCATGCGTCTGGCGCATCAATGGGTTTTAACCATCATGCCAGACAAGCTTTAACAGGCCATTAACAGGGGGGAAGCTGTTCACCCGGTTCGTTACAGACGAAAACATGGATTACCGGTTTTGTGACGGGGCGCATGCGGGGCAGGTGGGACGAAAGGCTGAGGGGGGGATAAAAGGAGGGACGACGTTTGTGACGCGTCCCTGAAAAAAGTAGCCGCGCCTGGTGTCAGCAGCATGCCGGTGTTAAAACCGTTTCGGCATCTGCCACCGGGCTATTTCAGGCGGGATTTCTGATTTTCTCCAGGCCTTTTTCCAGGCGGGACAGGTTATCAACGGTTCCCCCTTTGTCTAAATAAGTAAACCAGCCCGGGACGACCTTCCTGAACATTTCCACGCCCTCCGGGGTGACTTCAGATTGTTTTAACTCAAACGCTTTATTTAAACTTCCGTCTTCATTGAAAGGATCTTTCGCGAACAGCTCGTTAGCTTTCATGAACGTCAGCAGCGCGGTCAGCGAGCAGGTTATTCGTTCGTGGTACGTCCTGTTTTTATTGCGCGAGTAAAGCATAGGAAGACTGCATAAGGTAAAGTCTGTCTCATTCACGATAGTGCCCTGCCATATCCAGACGGTGTCTGTATCTGAAGTCAACTATGCCCGCGGGCATCCGTATTGTTGCCGGGTATCAACCCCGGCACCGAGTTTAGCATTTCCGTTAATCCATAAACAGGCAGCAAGCGGAAGACAGTCATCGCCGTGGCTTAACGGGGGGGAAGACAACAGAGGCATAAATAAGACGGCCCTTACAGGCAGACTTTCGTGATATCCGATGGGGGAAATGTCTGTTAAAAAATCACGCCGCTATCGCTGGCCGATTTTAATCTTTCGCCGTAAGGGCTTTTATTAAACTCTTTGACTTTTTTATAATTAAATAATTTATCTTTTTCCTTATAGTCATCTACGCTTGAAAAAGCCTGAAACGTATTATCGTTGAGCACTCTGATGTGTAACTGGAGTTCGGGAGAGTCGTAACCATAAAGTTCGACAAACCCAGCAATTTCACTTTGACGTGCAACCATAATCGCTTCTTTACTGACAGATTGATGAGTGTAAAAAATAGCTTTGACCATGATGGAACTACCGGAAATCTGATCGTTTTTACCGAAGTCAGGATTGTCGTAAGCTTCAAAAACCACCCCGCCATTCATTTCAGGTGTTTGACCAAGCCACTTATAACCCTCAATAACTTTAGCGACCGACTTGATCTGACTGGCATACTGAAGGCTGGTTCTGTCTTTATTGAGATCTAAGCGTTCAAAGGTTTCTGCATTCGCAATAAAAGATGAAGTGACCAATATGACAGCGAACCACAATCCGAGGTTTTTTTTCATTTATTGTCTTTACCAGATATAAAGGATAATAGGAATCGATATATCAGCACGGGCTGATATTAAAAGGCCAGTATGCACAATTTTACGCTCTACAGAAAGCAATGAAAGTTAAAAAAGGCTACCGGATACGATAGCGTTATAACGGTGAAAAAAATAAAAATCAAACTTAATTTGATGATGTTAGTAATTAACCACATCTGTTTTTAACACGGGAGTTGAGCCTTCGACATGCCGGTGAAACATGATTCGTCGTTATCCGTTCCCCATTTTTCGCTGTCACCCGTTTCTTTGCTATCGGCCTGCCCGAATCAGAGAACTGGAGGAGGTCAGCACGCTACCTGAGTCGTCAATGACAGGGCAGGCGATCGCCGAACCGGGAAGCGCGTAATTCAGCAGACCGATGTCGGTTACAAGGCCACTTGGATAAGCCTCTGTTAAGATTTTCCTTGTGCTTTACTTTACTCAGAATCATTGGCAGGAGCAGGCAGCCTTTACCGGCCTTCCGGGATTAAAAGGTATGCCGGATGAAAATAGGGGCTGACGCTGAGTTGAGTAGTGCCCCATCATCTGAACTGGGGCGGGGCAGATTTGTATTTATTGACAGTGCATAGCCACAAGCTAACCAGAAGCACGCGCCGAACCACGATCAGAAGCTATATGTCACCTTCAGGCTGCCAGTGGGCGACGTTTTTCGTTGAACAATGGGACTATTTCGCGCATCACCAGCCAACTGCGTAAAACCTGCTGCGGCAATGACGCTCCAGTCTTGATTAAGCTTGTGCGTCCAGTCCATATTCAGTGAATAAGCATAAATTCCAGACCTGGCATCATAGCGGGTAAACCCCGATGCGGCCGACTGTGATGCACTTACCCCGTAGTAGGTCTGCATGTACTTGCTGGTCCCCCAGCTACTGGTCAGCGCCAGCGTCACAGCGTTTTCCGATGACGTATAGAGCGGGCTGATAATGCTGAAATGCAGTGCCTCACCATTGCTTCGCTGAGAAACCGGCACCTCAGCCTGCAATTGCACATTAAGCCAGTCGGTCACCTCGTATCCCAGGCCAGGCAAACCGATAGCTGAGCCCTTAACGTCACCCATACCTCGCAAGTCGTCGCTACCGTAGCTGAGCGAGTCGCTGTCCACGTCACGATCCTTTCTGCCTGCGCGATAACTCAGCGCAGCGCTGTAATCAAACTTGCCGATGTTGTTACCGTAACCGATACCCCGCGTGGAGCTGACAAAAAAACCATTTTCCATAGCGTAATCAATCACCAGGGCCGTCGTGACCCGGCTTTCATCCGAACCAGAATAACGTGGCGCAACATCCACGCCTCCTCCCAGGGTCAACTCGTTGCCCTGGTTCTGTTCTGCAGCCAGTATGGGGGTTGCCAGTAACGCGAGGACCAATCCTGACAGTAATTTTTTCAGGGTATGCCGCGAGAGTGAATAAGGGAACTTATGACTCAGTTCGATGTTTTTCATTAAGGAAGTCCTTGTGGGTTCAACTGACTACGATACAAGCGGTTTTAAACGCCAGAACGCTCAGTCTGAATGCTGACCCTGAAGTTCTCATGAGCCAAAAATGAAGAAACACTGAAGTACGTACCCGTTCTGCAAAGCTGATAGATTTACTGACACCGTTTATTTCTTCAGACGTTCTTCATTCACTGTTGATAAAGTAACTATTGTGAAAATTCTCCTCATCGAAGACGACATCGATCTGGGTAATGGCGTACGTATTGCCCTTACAGACCAGGGATTAGATGTCATATGGGTTCGCCGTAAAGTGGATGCTCTGCATCAACTCGATCTGTGCGTGCCAGAACTTGTATTGCTCGACCTCGGCCTGCCCGATGGTGATGGCATGAGCCTGATGGCGCGTCTGCGTCAGCAGCTCAAGGGGATCCCCGTCATCATCCTGACTGCCCGGGGCACTCTGCAAGATCGCCTGACCGGGCTGGATGCCGGTGCAGATGACTATCTCGTCAAACCTTTTGTTCTCGCTGAGTTATTGGCCAGGGTGAGAGCACTTGTGCGGCGCAGTTACGGTTTTCAGAATGAGGTCATAGAGATTCGAGGACTGTCTCTCCATGTGCCGACTCGTCGCGTGACAGTGCGCGAAGGTCATGTTGATTTAACGGCAAGTGAATACGCGCTGCTTGAAACGTTAATGTTGCGTTCTGACCGTGTTCTGACCCGTCGTTTTCTGGAAGAAAGGATCTTCGGTGCAAAAGAAAATATGAGTAATGCGCTCGATGTCCATATGGGAAATTTGCGTCGCAAAATCGGTGACGGCTATGTGCGAACAGTGAGAGGGGTGGGGTTTGTCATTGACACCGTATCCCTTCAGAAGGGGGCAGGGTGATGCGTAATTTTTGGCGCTATCTGCGAGTTCCAACGCTCGTACGGCGAATGATGATCGCCCAGATGCTCTTACTCACGCTGCTGTGGTGTGTTTTTCTCACCTACATTTTATGGGACAACCTGCGCAGCCCTCCAATGCTATCAGGCAACAAAACCTATGAAACCATTCTGACACTGGTGGATCGTATGGCGGATCGCCCGCACGATCTCACCGCTGTGCTGGAAACGTTCAGCAAGGCATTACGGGAAGGCTATGGCGGAGGTGAAGACCCCAAAATGTCGATCAGCCTAATCGTCCGGAAGAATAAAGAGATCATTTATTCCTCTGCCGGCGCTCCATCAGGAGTGACAAACACCGCTTATGGGATGATTCAGCGTGTGCAGAGTAACGGCCGCACCTGGACTAGCCGTACTCTGAAGTCCGGGAACGCCGACACAGAGGTGACACTGCTCACTCCTGCTGGCGGTTGGAATTTCTTCATATATTTGAACTCGCGCGGATACTACATATTACCGTTGCTGGTCTGCATCCCTTTTCTTCTGTTTCCAGCGTGGCTGTCAATCCGTATTGCAATGCGTCCCTGGAACAAGGTGGCAAATGAAGTTTCCTTACGAACACCCGACGATCTTTCTCCCTTAAAAGCCGTGCCAAAGCACAAGGAGCTTCGCCAGATAGTGGACGCGATTAATATCTTCCTTGCCAGGGTACGAGAAAGCACTGAACGGGAACGGACTTTCATTGCCGATGCCGCTCACGAGTTGCGTACTCCCCTGGCTGCCATGCGAGTCAACGTTGAGGCTTTGCAGTCCGATGTCAGCAACGTCAGGCAACAGGAATTGCTTGCAGGGATTATTCGTAGCAACAGCCGTGCTGCTCGCCTCGTCAATCAGTTGCTGCTGCTGATGCACAGTGAAGCGCGCATTGACACTGTGATGGAGCCTGTGGCGCTGACGACGCTGATACAAGAGCGAATGGCTGAGTTGGCACCGCTGGCTGCAGAGAGCCGTGTTGAGCTTGAATTCTATTCTCATGATGAAGTCTGGATGACAGGTGTCAGGGAACGCCTGATGTCGCTGATCGACAACTTAATTGAAAATGCTGTGAAGTACAGCCCTGAGGGCGGGCGGGTTGAAGTAGAGGTACGATCGTTAGAAAAATCCATTCAATTGCGTATCTCAGATGCGGGGCCCGGGATCCTGGTTGAACTGAGGGAGCGGGTGTTCGACAGATTTTTTCGTGATCCCAATCAGATACAAAGCGGGAGTGGATTGGGGCTTGCCATAGTCAAAGCGGTTGCGCAGCAACATCACAGCAGTGTTTTACTCAGTACGTCTGCAGAAGGTGGGCTGATGGTGATTGTTGATATCCCCAATCACCATTCCGTCTGAAAGATAACGCAATATTAGTCCCAATCATGCTCAGGACATTGACCAGAATAATGGAGCATAAATTGAAATATTTAGCCCTGGCTACACTATTATTTTCTCTGTCACTTAGTGGATGCGCCATAACCGTCAGCGATTTGAAAAACAGCAAATCCTCCTTAGACGGCAGTTTCATTAGCAAGACGGGGTCCTCCGATACTTATCGAACCCTGAGGCACATGGCAAGGCAGTGTCTGGAATATGAGTCATATTCAGGAAACCCGGTCATCGTATTAAGCGAGTTTGACGGTGAGAGTAAAGAAGGTGAGATCACTCAAAAGCTGCTTTCAGAAGGACTGTTGATCAACAACATGCTCATTCAGATAGAAAGTGATGATGGTGATAAAGCTAAGATCAGCCTGTACACAACCAAGAATATCTTGAGTACGGGCATCAGGTCGCCAAAAGTGAGTGATATCAAGCGCTGGGCTGAGGGCGACAGAACGTGCTGACGCGACACTCTCATACAACTCAGCAATACCGTGAAGCCTCCTGGCCTGAAAATTAGCCATTTCCCTGGAACTAAATTTTCCCACGCGCCAATTACTGATTTAAGGTTTAGCAATCACTTCAAGTAAACCTTTTTTCCCGATACCTTTCAGCAGGTCGATAACGTGACGGGTTTTCAGTTCTGTGACTATTTTTTATTACTTTTATGCCACTCCAGCGTCCCTGTTTTCAACATGGTCTCCGCGTGCGTGAGCCACGTGCAGCGGCTCGCTGCTGTGCCGGGTTGATGTTCAGCGCCAGCATTTTACGGATACTTTTTTATGAAAAGCAAAAAGCCCGCTCAGGTTTCCCTGAGCGGGCTTTTCTGAATGTGGCTCCTCTGACTGGGATCGCCTTTGCCAATAACTGGCTAATAAGTAAGCTAAACCTGAATTCCTTTTGTGTCAAGACCACCAGAATGACCACCAATAGTTGCTCGTTACGTAAAACAGGTTTAAAAACTTCGCTTCAAGCGCTGATCGTGCCACGAGGTTCCCTGCAAAAGACGGGTATCCAGAACAAGCATCTAAAAGTCGGCTCGAAGCGAGATGGTGTCCAAAGAGTTCTGACGGTCTGCTCTGTGCAAGGAGCGGAAGTTGGAGTGTCAAAGACTCTCTAATAGTGGATGGGTAGTTTTTGAGGGGTGTTTACATAGCGCTTCGTTTGCTGCCTTTTACTTAGGTTCTGAAGAATACCTTTTCATATGGAGTTTATTGGTAATATAAGGAATATTCTCTTTTTTTTGTTTCTTACCTTCATGTCTAACCATAAAAGCAAATGAAAATATTGCTGAACGGGTTATCTGAATTAGCTGACCGAAATGGTGAATAAACTCATCCTCTTTGATAAAAAGAATATCTTTAATCAATTTATAAGACTGGTAAAGATCTTCTGCTTTATCACTTTTGTGTACCACCAAAAATTTATGTTCTAGACCATTGCGCCACTCTTTATAAAAAGACAATTCGCCACCTTTATTTTTATTCAGGTCAGTAGCAATGCTATACAATGCTAAAAGTCCAGGTGACTTTATATCTTCAAACCGTTGTCTTCTGTTATCAACATCTAACTGCCAGAAGCTTTGAAAATAGATATTTTTCTGTAACCCGCCCTTCTTTGCAGGTGGATAAACTTTGTGAAGTTCACAGATACATACCGCAATCTTATCGAGAATACCAAAGCAGAGACGAAATGCCGTTCTGATCTTCTCAATATCAATGCCTAAGATCTCGTCATTATGTAACTCTAAAAAATGACATTCTTCTTTAATTTCATCCGTATCCTGAGGATAAAGGTATTCAAAATAGAGATGGCGGGCAAGTGAAAACTCCGATTTAAAGCGGTTTAATGCCATCTCCATTGGAATGATAAAATCACCGGTTACACCAGAAGAAGAGATGACAAGATTATCGGTGGCACTCCCCACACAGGGGCAATAAAGACCGTGCTCGGACAGCGTCAGATGATTTATTAGGCAGAATTGCCTGTATGCACCCAATGCGTCAAACTCCTGTTGCGTGAGCATGTCATCATGCTCGTCCGTTTCGCCGTCTGCTGATACACATTTTTCTATTTTATCGTTCGTTTGTGCTATACGCCCAAGATAAAATGATTCCCATTGTGGAGGGATTTTTTTGGAAATAGATGCATTAATATACCCTTTTCGTATCTCCTTTAATTGCTTAATGGAGTATGAAGATGAAACAAGGTTTAGCTCAATGAGCGCAGCAGAACGATTAACCCAGGACTGTGGTATATCTAATCCCTTGCGATTAGTGAGGTCATAATATCTCAGTGCTTCACTGATCCTAAATTGACTTCTTAGTGAATTGGCCAGATTAACTGACAGTTCTGCCTGGAATTCTTCGCTCTCCTGTGAAGAGAGGTTGAAGGCTCGCCAATAGATGTTTTTTAACGAAACGAGTTCTTCTATTGATTGAAAGGTATGATCATGAGGGTTATTGACAGTTATCAAATTAGACAAAGAATTAGCATAATTATAATAAAAATGGCTCTCTCCTTGTACATGTGCTAATGCTTCCTTGTTATCATCCATCAGCTTAAAACCAAGCTCTGCTGCATTTTTGTGGTTGCTCATTTGGCCAATATCAACAAGACCGCCAGCCACATTCCCCAGCACTATAAAATAATTTTCACCCTTGACCGTTATTTTTCTCAGTTTTTCCAGGAATACAACAGATTGCTGGTATGCCAGGTCAAAATCACCACAGTCAACCAGTCGGTGAATATTGAGACTTTCATCTACAAGTTCTTTTGTAATCATGATTCACTTTCCTTACTTAGATGATTTGTGCGTTACAACAGTCGAATTAGCCTCACCTGATACGTCAATTACTATCGCAGACAGGCGGTCTCGCTTAACCATTGGCACAGCTTCATTAAGAATCTCCTCCATTGTCGTGCCGTTTACTGGGGGTGGCGTGTCTTTCGCCGGGCGAGGGATAGCGTTTGGTCGAGAAGCACCAAACCAGAAGACCAGATAGATGCCGTAGCCTGCGGCATCGGGATTGGTAGTATAAAGTTGGTCCAGCTGCTCGTTAAGCGCGCTCCAGACGTCGCGGTGATAATCACGCTTTATCTCAATGGGGATCTTTATTCCTGGAAGTGAGATGATGATATCAGCCCTTTTACCCGAAACCATGTGGCCTTCAGGCTCACAGGTTATTTGTAACGGATGGAGTCGTGCTCTAAGCAGCTCCAGAAAAAAATTCCGACAGCTCTCTTCAGGCTTAGGCACTAAAATTTGACCATTGCCATTCTCATTCCAGAACTGTTTATAAATATCGGTATTTTCAAAAGTAATTCGGTTAGCGATATCCCGCAAATGATCTAACAATAGCGCATAGAGATCCATTACATTAGCTGGGGACTGATTTTTCAGCGTATTCAACGCTTGCTTCCAGTTAGTGTGTTGAAACTGTGATTCCCGATACCGCACCTTCTGGTTGCTTTGAGCGTGCAAGAGATAATCCCGATAACTTGTACATTCTGGTAGTAATAATAAACGTTTAAATACTTCACCAGCATCGTATGAGGAAAAAGAAGATACGTCATCAATCAATCTTTTGATAAAATCAGCATACTCCCAATTGTTTGCTGAGTTAGAGTCGTTACTTGCAACTCGATCTGCATTAGGAAAATGAGTAGCAGAGACAGTGATGATCGCTTCCAATTGTGTTAGTGATAAACGCTGCTCACTACTCCCACGGCCTCTTTTCGCCTTACCAGATAGTTGACGAATAATCGCTATCATTTCCGGCGCGGATTTTGATTCAGATGAAAATAGATCCTGACACTGGTCTGGAGCGAATAAATAAGCATATACCAGCCAGATTTGATAACTTGTCTTATTAAGTTTTGAGGGTTGCGCTATCATCAACTCAGATAGCTGCAACAACTCTGCATGACTTTCAGGATACGCTAACAACCACTCAACCAGGTTTTGTAAATGGAGAACATCATCAGGGTGCTCTTTAGCTAGTCTCATAACTAAAGGGACGGCATATTCGATTCGAATGCAGGTATCATTTAACAGATAGTTAAGTGCACGGATATCTTGCAGCTGATTATTCATGCAGAAATTGATAATGTGGTAATAGGTTTTGATGAAAAATGCTGTTTTGTAAAGTATTACATCCTTTTTCCACGGTAATGAATAATTACTTATAACATTATTGTCTTTAGTGAAAAGTGCTAATATCACATCCAGCGCCAATAGCGTTGTTAACAAATCTTCGTTCCATTGTGTAACATCAGGATTTTTTTTAAATAACTCATCGCTTCCTGCCAGTACCGCATACCACCATTCGTAATACTCCCTCTTCAACAAAGCACAATTCACCTCGTCAATTGTGGGCAGATCTGAACGATTTAAAATCGCTAAAAGACCGGATATCGAATCAGTGACGTTTTCGGCACCTAATATGTCTGCACAGCGCTGCACTGGCGTCAATTTGTCATCAACATCGCTGTATTTAGAATAGTAAATATAGGAAATATGTTTGAGCCACTCCAAATGTTGGCCCGACACAATTTCTTGACGACATAACTCAAAATTGAGTCTATCTTCACAACGAACCTTTTCCTGTTTTTTCTTATTTTCTATTCGGCTGAGGTTCTGCTTTATTCGCCAATCGTCAATTTCGCAGATGATGGAAGTGTCAAACACAGTAAGTAACTGCTCATTTGAATGGCAATACGCAGAAAGTAAATCAAACGTATCTTTGGGGGGCGTGTCACAACGATAAAGAGTTGCAAATGCAAGTCGATAAATACATTCGACTTTTTCTGAATCACTTTGGGCATGGGATAAATAGTGGATAAAACGAGCCAGCAAAAGCTCATCAGGAACAAGATGGAAGGTGCTTGCAGAAAATTCATGTAAGAACAAGTATCGAGTATCATAGCGTGTAAATGAGATAATGGCGGCGTCTATAATATCTTCATATTGCCAGCTACGATTTTTTATCTCTTGAACGATAGATTTCTGCACATTATCATAACTGCGATAGCGGTGATTATGGGAGTAGCTATAGAACACTTTTAGGCACAACCATATCTGAGATGCGCTGTAACCACTCTTCTTGCTTAGTATCTGCAATAATCCAGCTTCCAGAAAATGTACAATCTCAGAGTGATTTTTAGCTGAAGAATACCAGTCATTACTGTGAGCGGTGTGGTACCGATCGAGATGCTCAAAGATAGCGAGCAGATCAGCTGTCGGTACAATATCATTCAGTCGCCATAATGATCCTATCGGTAATCGTTCGTTGGTTATATTTAATGTATCAACCAGCAATTGTGCTATATCCTGCGGTGCAAAGTAATCTTGATAGAGCAACTGAATAATATGGTTACGCAACCGAATGCTATCGTGATTTTTGTCTTTTAATTCCGCAAAAAAGCGTACCGAAGATTTCTGACCTGACACTCCAAAATGGATTAATGCCGTTATTGCTTCCTCTTTTTCCGCATACGAGGAATCCTTCGATTTTGCAATATTAATTAAGTCATCACTCAGTGCGACTATCGGTGTTGTTACCGATAAGGATTCCAAAACGATCATACGCAGAGAAAATGACGAATGAGGATCACGGACTATCTGTCGCAACAGAGTTTCCATTTCTACTGTCACAAAGCCATTCAGATATGAATTGAGACCGTGATTTCTAAACCAGGGATCACGTTCTGAAAGTTTTGACAACGCCACCAGTAAATTTTGTTTTTCCACTGTCGGTAATGAAGCTGCATCGCCATAGGTCAGAACGCCGTAAGGATCAGCTTCAATGAAGACTGGGGCGTATTGTGGTAAAAAGACCGCTAGCCATGCGTGTAAACCTCTCAATTCTGAAGACGGATATCCCTCAAATCCCAGCATACTTCTCAAACGTCCCATGGGTAGCCCTTTGTCAACGATCCCGGCTAACCATTTTGCCGCTAAATACTCAGCAATTGTCCTGTGGCTGTACCCAACAGTCTCAAGCTCATCTTCGGCAGAAAAAACCCGCCTCGATAACGCCGCTCTAATTATTTCATGTGAGTAGAACGAGATGGTTCTGTAACTGGGGTATTCTGGTCGGATATCGTTCGGAAGCAGAGAAACCCCGGAAACATCACTCAATATGCACAACGCGCAAATTGATCCAGCAGGATACTCTAATTCGTCGCAGGTATAACTTCCTGAAGTTAGCCGCGTATGCTCTTGGCTATGTTCAGTTAAAAGGAACTGTGTCGCAGAGTGGAAAAGTTCAGACCTTGTACGGGGCCAATTTCCTTTTTTAACTGCTTCAGCCAGCATTAGCAGATTTTGTGGGTTGTAAAGAAATTCGCTGGCGGCATGTTTTTCTGCTTCAGCCAGAAACGCTTCAGGGTGTTCTACACCATTAGCTTGTAGAATCACAGTCTGCTCTTCTTTTGAGAGCGACTGCAAATGTAAAACAACATAGCCTCCCGTCTGCTCAAAATAGGGTAAAAATGCTGACAAGTCTGATTCGCCTAACCAATCCTGAGAGCGACAAGAAATTCTGACATTTTGTGGAGCTTGGGAAAAAAGCCTACGGACGATGTCATCTACAACATCACTACTGCTACTGGCACTCCTTTTCTCATCTAATGCATCGATGAATAACGTTTTCTGATTATCAATCGGAACGCCACTTAAAAAATGACGTACTGTCAGATATTTTGCCTCTTGTAATGTCGCAAACTGTTTGAAGAGGTGTGTTTTTCCAGCACCAGGATCACCCAGCAGAACAATGTTCGGAAAGTGAGAATAATCACTAAATACCACCGTTTGGGTATCTTTATCCTGTTGAGGATAGATTTGCCTGACTTGCCTGTTTAGCATTCTATAGGCTCCTGAGTATCTATTTTTGTTCTACCAAATTTGCACGGCAGTTTTTACTCCAAATTTACCATAGACTTTCAGCCGATACAGTAAACCATCTAACGCACCATGGTTGCTATGATGTCACGTTTTGGTTTACATGACAGACTCATAGTGAGCAGAACTGGCTGCTTGGACGTCGAGTGGTGATACCATTCAAACATTGATGGAATCCGGGATGACGCTGGCTCCGTTGCATGGGCTGCATGTCGTTCATAGCAGACGACTTGTCCCACTCCGCCAGGTGCCAGGAGCGGAAGTTGCTTACATCGGAATGTACTAATCTGCGGGGGCTGGTCAGTGCAATATGGCAACATACGGTGCTGTCGTGACATTAGCTTGTAAAGTAGTATGAGTTCTTCTCCTGTCACACTTTGGATGCTCAATGACATTACAAGCGACCTATGTTGAACAAAATATGTCCGGTGATGAAACGGAAGTTTTATCAATCATCGACGTCAATCCTTTTGGCACTAATGGAGAAATGGATCGGCGACTGCTAATCAGTAAGGACGCTGAGCCCATTCTGATTTTACAATTGTATGTACGTGTAGATGAGGACGGTTGGCTGATTTCCAGCGCCTTTTCTGAGTTTCTTCTGAATGAATCCCACGTGGCGATCATTTGTGGCGATCACTTATATGTTTTTGACATGGCCACACACTCGTTCAGAAGCCATCGACTAGGTGATTACGTCGCCCATATTTATTCAGTCCCTGACATCCACTCTGACAGGTTACAGGGCCGGATTCTGGTTACCACTTACGCCCATGTTTTTCTGATTGATATACTAGTGGGCATTCTCTGGAAATCGATTCGGTGCGCCATTGATGGCGTGATCATTACATCTATAGAGAATGAGACGGTGCTTGGCCTGGGAGAGTGGGATCCGCCAGGAGGCTGGGAACCCTTTAAGCTCGATCTCAAAACGGGTATCCCGATTTGAAAAAGGGTCTACCCTCACAGTCATTGCTAGGAGGGGATATTGCTAACATTGGAATATCTTAAATTATGGGGAGCAGTTCATGGAAGCAATATTATGAAGCATGAGCTATGGACAAACGAAGGTGGTTTGGATTTGTTTTGTCTTGCTGGTCCACGGGGAGACTCTGCTCGTAAAATGCTGGAGCCGGACT
This sequence comes from Erwinia persicina, assembly GCF_019844095.1. Lineage (NCBI taxonomy): Bacteria > Pseudomonadati > Pseudomonadota > Gammaproteobacteria > Enterobacterales > Erwiniaceae > Erwinia > Erwinia persicina. The sequence goes on from NZ_CP082141.1 coordinate 1,846,883, forward strand.
ACAGATTAGTGTGGATATGTGACGCAGATTCCCACTTTGAAGCGATGAAAGAATATTACGCGTTCCGTAACTGGGGAGAATATCAAACTGATTTTCCTGCACAGGATAGTAAGACTTACAAAGAATTGGGATGGGAGTAAAAAGCACAACATTTATATAATCGTCGCTCGGTATTCTAATAGCTCCGTGACGTCCGCTCCTCGCTCACAGCGGACCTTCCGATTCGTTAGCTCATCCGCTGTGTGCCAAAAACGGAGATTTAAGCGTTCAGGGAAGACTAATCCCTTAGGAATTTTCCATCGTTTTATCTGGTCGCAAGCAATAATTTACATTTCAGATTTTTTAATTTTTTGAATATTGTCATGAGGAGCTCGTGGCCTTTTTCGAAGTCACCTGAGAGAAATTGTCGAGCTGTCTAATCCCAGGGACCAGGCAGGTTGCTAAAGTTGCTATCACTACTGCTATCGCTGAAACCAGAAGCACATTACTACTACCATAATGAATTGCCAGCGGCCCAGCGACCAGTTCACCTAAGGGAATAGCCACAAACGAACCTACAGCGTCATAGGCGTACACGCGAGCCAATTTTTCCTGAGGAATATGAGTTTGTAGTGAATGAGCCCAGGAGACTCCGAATAGACCGAACGTTACGCCAGCAATAAAAAAAGCTGCAATAAGCCACGTTGCAGAAGCAGGTTGACTAAGCATAAAAATGGGCACTGAGCATAATGCTACTAGCATTACACCAATAAAAAGATCGCGTCGTGGACGCCATCTTAGGGCGAAGAACGAACCTGTCATAAGGCCAACGCTTTGCGCAGCAACCATAATTCCCCAATTAGCTCGCCCAAAAGAAGCATCAGCAATCACAGGGCCAAGTACCATCATTACGCCACTAAATGCTGCATTGATAATGGTGAATTGGACCACAATTGCCCATACCCAAGCTCGGCTTGTGAATTCGTCCCATCCTTCTTTTAAGTCCTGCAGGATATTACCTGATGGTGGGCATGCTTTGATTGATGTAATACGAATTAAGAAATAAAGCGGTGCAGAGGCTGCGAAACCTACCGCATCAATTGCCAGTCCCCAACCGGGTCCGACAGAACTGATTAGGATCCCACCAAGCGAAGTGCCGATAATCGTACCGCCATAAATACCAAGCTGAATTAATGCATTCGCTGCTCGCAAATTCTGCACTGGAACAGTTTGGGGGACCAGCGCTGAGGATGCAGGTAACGCGATGCCAGCTGCTGCTCCATTCAACGTTCCTAGTAATGCCAGACTCATCACAGTTGCTGAACCGTCCAACACTGACCATGCGACAATAGCTTGTGAAACTGCCGCAATAACAGAAGAGGATACCAATACCTGGTTACGAGAGTAGCGGTCCGCTAATACGCCCCCGATCAACAAGAATAAAACGTTAAAGATGGAGCGGGACGCAACAACGAGACCTAAATCAGATACCGAACCGCCAATATCAAGCACTGCGAACGCTAATGCAATCGGTGCAATACCATTGCCCAGAACGGTAAGAAGGCGAGCAGCAAACAGATAACGAAAAGGACTGAAGTGGAAAACGCTAACTTTTTTAGTAAATGTTTTCATTATGAAAATGGCTTCTGGATAAGAGGATTTATTTTAGAACGCCTGTATTTTGCTAATACTTTAGCATGATCTGATTGTTACACTGCATTATGTCGTTTAGGTAAGCAGAGAAATAACTTCCGCTCCTCACTCCTCAAGGACATTGGCCTGCATGTCAGTCCGCCTCGTGCCAAGAGCTGACTTCGCGAACATCACGACACGTTAAGGAAAGATATCTAAAATCACGTAGCCGGGTTTTACGGGATGTTGACAAAACACTGAAGAACGACAAAAGCTATATTTTCAAGGCCGCCAGCGCGGCGTCCAAAGCGCATCGTTATGTGATGGATAAAATCTGAGTCTGTTAGCGATTTATAATCACATAAAGCAAAAAGCCCGCTCAGGTTTCCCTGAGCGGGCTTTTCTAATTTGGCTCCTCTGACTGGACTCGAACCAGTGACATACGGATTAACAGTCCGCCGTTCTACCGACTGAACTACAGAGGAATCGTGTGAACGGGGCGCATGTTAACGGCGTGTCTGCGAAATGTCAAAGCCCGAATTGACCCCTGCGGTGCGTTTGCTGGCAAAAGCAGCAGGATGCGGGTTTTTTATCTTGATTGGACAATCTTCAATCTCTGCGCCAGATCTCACTTTGTTGTCTTTCGCTGGCCGATGTTAGAGGTGTGTCAAATTTTTGTTATTTGCTGATTTTAAAACATGCGTTTCGATGCTTTCATGATGAAAGTTTCAATTGACGTTATTATGAAACAAAAAAACTGCTCTGCGGCAACGCAGGTGGGGATGACAGAAAGAGAAACAGCAGAATGGCATTTAACTTACTGTTTTTAAATTTAAAATAAGCACCCGATACCCAGTAAAAAGAGCGATAGTTTTACCCAAAATAGTTACCTCCTACACTTTAATAACGCCGTGGGTGAGGTGAGGTGAATGTAAAAGAAATTTTTCATTCGCAGGATCCGACACCTTCGCATGCTAATGATAAAAAGGGCCTGGACATGAACGTGAAAAAAACAATTTTAGCGTCACTGTTAGTCTGCATGTTACCCGTTACCAGCTTTGCCAAAGACCTGCAGGTAGGCGTCTCTATGGCACTGTTTGATGACAACTTCTTAACGATTGTCCGTAACTCCATTACTAACGAAATGAAAACGGAAAACGTGAAAGGCCAAATTGAAGACGCCAAAGGTGACGTCGCACAGCAGCTGCAACAGGTTCAGAACTTTATCGGGCAGGGCGTTGACGCCATCATTATCAACCCGGTGGATACCAATGCGGTAAAACCGATTGTTGATCTGACCAGCAAAGCCGGCATCCCGCTGGTGTTTGTTAACCGTAAACCGGCAACCGAACTGACCGGCAAAATGGCCTATGTGGGTTCCGACTCCGAACTGGCGGGTCGCCTGCAGATGGAAGCCCTGGCAAAACGTATGGACTACAAAGGTAACGTTGCCATCCTGCTGGGTGACCTGGCAAACGAAGCTACCCGCGACCGTACTAAAGGTGTTGAAGCGGTAGTGGCGAAGTACCCAGGCCTGAAAGTGGTACAGAAACAGACCGCGAAATTTACCCGTAATGACGCGGTAGACGTGGTGAGCAACTGGATGACCGCCGGCGATGATATCCAGGCCATCGCGTCAAACAACGACGAAATGGCTATCGGTGCCCTGCAGGCGTTGGGGAAAAACGATCAGAAAATCCTGATCGCGGGCGTGGATGGTACACCGGACGCGCTGCAGATGATTAAAAACGGAAAAATGGTCGCTACTGTCTTCCAGGACGCGAAAGGTCAGGGTGCCGGTGCCGTACAGACAGCCGTGAAACTGGCGAAAGGTGAGCAGGTGCAGAAAAACGTCTTTATCCCTTATCAGCTGATTACCAAAGATAACTACACCAACTTCACCAGTAAAAACCTGAAATAACTTTCGCTGAACTCGTAGTACGGAGGGTGTTAAATGACCGCATATGCGCTTGAAGCCGAAGGCATCAGCAAGTTTTTCCCGGGCGTGAAGGCGTTAAGCAACGTCTCATTCCGTATCAAGCCGGGAACGGTGCATGCTCTGATGGGTGAGAATGGCGCAGGTAAATCCACGTTAATGAAGTGCCTCATCGGGATTTATCGTCCCGATGAGGGACAAATTCGCATTAAAGGACAACCTGTGCAGTTTACCGATACGCTGGACGCGCTGCGTTCAGGTATTTCCATGATTCACCAGGAGCTTAATCTGGTACCGCATATGACGGTCGCCGAAAATATCTGGCTGGGTCGCGAGCCGATGAGGCTCGGCTTTGTTGACCACGGTAAATTAAACCGTTTAACCCGGGACCTGCTGACTAAGCTGAATATTCGTCTGCGTCCTGAGCAAATGGTGGGCGATCTCAGCATCGCCTCCCAGCAGATGGTGGAGATCGCCAAGGCGGTTTCCTGGAACTCCGATATCGTGATTATGGATGAACCGACCTCGGCACTGACGGAAACCGAAGTGGCGCATCTGTTCACCATCATTCGCGACCTGCGGTCGCAGGGTAAAGCCATCATCTATATCAGTCACAAAATGGATGAGATCTTTGCCATTACCGATGAAGTCAGCGTGTTCCGTGACGGCACCTGGGTGGCCAGCAACGAAACGGCGAGCTACACCCGCCAGTCGCTGATCACCCAGATGGTGGGGCGTGAACTGACCCAGCTGTTCCCGAAAACGGACAGTAATATCGGTGAAGACGTTCTGACGGTGCGTAACCTGACGCGTAAGGGTGTGTTCCACGACGTGAGCTTTAACGTTCGTCGCGGGGAGATCCTTGGGGTGGCGGGTCTGGTGGGTGCCGGACGCAGTGAGGTGATGGAAAGTCTGTTTGGCATGACCTCCATCGACAGTGGCGAGATCCTGATTGAGGGTGTACCGACCACGATTGACTCACCAGCCAGCGCCATTGAAAAGGGGCTGGCGTTCCTGACCGAAGACCGTAAAAAGTCAGGCCTGTTCCTGGTGCTGTCGGTCATGGAAAACATGAGTATCGTCAAAATGACGGACTACAGCGCCAATGGCGGGTTCGTTAATCATGGCAACATGGCCAAAGACTGTCTGGAACAGATCAAGCGTCTGAATATCAAGACGCCGACCATGGACCAGATCATCAATAACCTTAGCGGCGGTAACCAGCAGAAGGTACTGATTGCCCGCTGGCTGCTGGCCCAACCGAAAATCCTTATCCTTGATGAACCTACCCGTGGTATCGACGTCGGCGCAAAGGCGGAAATCTACCGTCTGATCAGCGAACTGGCGAGCCGTGGCGTCGCCATCATTATGGTCTCCTCAGAACTGCCGGAAATTATCGGTATGAGTGACCGCGTGATGGTCATGCACGGGGGACGTATTACCGGCATCCTCAATAAAGAAGAAGCCGACCAGGAAACCATATTGTCGTTGGCGTCCGAGTAAGGGCGTAAGGTAAACAAACATGAGTGATGTGAAAATGACAACGCAACAGTCCGCTGAAACCCCGTCGTTCTTCAGCAACCTGAAAGGCAAACTGCCTAAAGATACCGGTATTTTCGTGGTCATGGTCGGCATCGCGCTGATTTTTGAAGCCTTCGGCTGGTATGTCCGCGATCAGTCATTCCTGATGAACCCGAACCGCCTGGTGCTGATCGTGCTGCAGGTCGCTATCATCGGTATTATCGCCGTGGGCGTGACCCAAGTGATCATCACCACGGGCATCGACCTGTCATCCGGGTCAGTGATAGCACTGACGGCGGTGGTGGCGGCCAGCCTGGCGCAAACCTCTGAAAGCCTGTCACCGATGTTTCCTTCGCTGGTCGACATGCCTGCCGTGCTGCCCATCGGGGCGGGGATCGGGGTCGGTATTCTGTGCGGTATCGTTAACGGCGTATTGATTACCAAAACCGGCATTCCTCCCTTTATCGCCACGCTGGGGATGATGGTGTCGGCACGCGGTCTGGCACAGTACTACACCCAGGGTAACCCGATCAGCTTCCTCTCCGACGGCTTCACCGCCATCGGGCAGGGCGCAATGCCGGTGATCATCTTCCTGGTGGTGGCGGTGATCTTCCATATCGCACTGAAACACACCCGCTACGGGAAGTACGTTTACGCCATCGGCGGCAACATGGTGTCGGCGAAAGTCTCCGGTATCAACGTTAATAAATACCTGATCATCGTCTATACCATTGCGGGCGGGCTGTCCGGCCTGGCAGGTGTGGTACTGGCAGCGCGCGTCAGCAGCGGTCAGTCAAGCATGGGTCTGGGCTACGAGCTGGATGCGATTGCCGCAGCGGTGATCGGCGGCTCCAGCCTGATGGGTGGCGTCGGGCGCATTACCGGTACGCTGATTGGTGCGGTGATCCTCGGCCTGATTAAAAGCGGCTTCACCTTTGTTGGTGTTGACGCCTACATTCAGGACATCATCAAAGGGATGATTATTGTCGCAGCGGTCTCGATTGATATGTACCGCAACCGCAGCAAGCGTTAATCCCCCTGTCGGGGCTGACCGAAGTACGGGTCAGCCCCCGACAACAAAGCCTGCACACCCTCAACGCATATTCTGCACCATCCCTGTGCAATAGCCGGAAAGGGATCTGACCTGTCAGATATTCCACGCCCTTATTATTCCTGCGTCCGTAATCAGATTCTCTTATTTTACGGCCTGTTAGCCTGCATCCCGCCTGCCTTGTCGCCTTTAGGATAAATCTGGCACGTCCCTTGCAAAACCTGTTCTGTCAGAATGAAAACTTATTATAACGGCCAGCATCGCTGGCACCCGGGGAACCGTGACGGAGGCAACATGAATTTAAGACGACTGAAGTATTTCGTGAAAATCGTCGATATTGGCAGCCTGACGCAGGCGGCAGAAGTGCTGCATATTGCACAGCCGGCTCTCAGCCAGCAGGTGGCGACGCTGGAAAATGAACTTGACCAGCAGCTGCTGATCCGCACCAAACGCGGCGTGACGCCGACCGACGCGGGCAAAATCCTCTATTCCCACGCCCGCACTATCCTTCGGCAGTGCGAGCAGGCCCAGTCGGCGGTCATTAATGCCGGGCAGGCGCTGTCAGGCCAGGTTTCTATCGGGCTGGCACCGGGAACGGCGGCGTCGTCACTGACCATGCCGCTGCTGCAAACCGTGCGTGAGCAGTTTCCCGACGTGCTGGTTTACCTGCATGAGAACAGCGGCGCGCTGTTAAACGAAAAAGTGATGAATGGCCAGCTGGATATGGCGGTGCTGTACGATCGCTCCCCGGCCGCCGGTATCACCAGCATTCCGCTGATGAAAGAAGAACTTTATCTGGTTGGAGCCAGCACCTGCCCGGGTCAGAGCGTCGACCTGACCGACGTCGCCGGGATGAACCTGTTCCTGCCGCGTGACTACAGCGCCGTGCGCAAGCGCGTTGATGAGGCTTTCTCCCTGCGTCGCCTCAGTGCCCGCATTATCGGTGAGATTGAATCCATCGCCACGCTCACCGCCGCGGTATCCAGTGGCATGGGCGCGACAGTACTGCCGGAGTCGGCCGCCCGCGCGCTGGTCAACGCCACCGATGCGTGGATGGCACGTATTACCAGCCCGACGCTGAACCTGCCGCTGTCGCTGAATATTTCTGCCAGAGGCCCGCTGTCACCTTCCGCTCAGGCGGTAAAAAATATTTTGCTGTCACTGCTCAACACCCCCGTAGCGGAAGATCGCGAGCTGATGCTGGTCAGCTAATTTCCCCTCTTGTGCCGGGCGCGCCATCGCGCGCCTCACTTTTATCCCTTATCGCTAAAAAGCATATAAAACCTCTTTTTATTATTTGTTGCTATCAATGTGCATCCTTAACATGAAGGAAACCAACAGATAACAGAGGGAGGAGCGCGCGTGAATTTTCAGCAACTTAAAATCATCAAGGAAGCAGCACGCTGCGAGTTTAATCTTACCGAAGTGGCCAATGCGCTGTTTACCTCCCAGTCCGGCGTCAGCCGCCATATTCGCGATCTGGAAGATGAACTCGGGGTCGAGATCTTTATCCGCCGGGGAAAACGCCTGCTGGGCATGACCGAACCCGGCAAAGCGCTACTGACCATTGCCGAACGCATTCTCGATGAAGCGGGTAAAGTGCGTCGCCTGGCGGACGTCTTTACCAACGAATCCAGCGGCGTGCTGACCATCGCCACCACCCACACTCAGGCGCGTTACAGCCTGCCGAGAGTGATTAAAGCCTTCCGTGCGCTGTATCCCAACGTGCGCCTTGAGCTGAATCAGGGGTCGCCGCAGGAGATTGTTTCCATGCTGGTGGCGGGCGAAGCGGATATCGGCATTGCCAGTGAGCAGGTGGTGAATAACCCGGCGCTGGCCGCTTTCCCGTGGTTCAGCTGGCATCATGCGCTGCTGGTGCCGAAGGGGCACGATCTGGAACAGCAGCAGCCGCTGACGCTGGCGGCCCTCAGCCGCTATCCGCTGATCACCTACCGTCAGGGGATCACCGGGCGGTCGAAGGTCGATCGTGCCTTCCATGCTGCCAGCCTGCAGCCGGATATCGTGCTCAGTGCGCAGGATTCTGACGTGGTGAAAACTTACGTTGAGCTGGGCCTGGGCGTCGGGGTGCTGGCCGATCAGGCCTGCCAGCTGGATGAACATTCCCCGCTGACGCGGCTGGAGGCCCGCCATCTGTTCGAGTCCAATACCGTCTGGCTGGGGCTGAAGCGCGGTCAGCTACAGCGTAATTTTGTCTGGCAGTTCCTTGAGCTCTGCAATGCCAACCTGTCGCTGGAAGAGATTAAACGCCAGGCACTGTCGCTGAACGATGAAGAGCCGGTGATCGACTTCCAGATCTGAGCCTGACATGGCGTCCGGTGCAGCTATATACTGACACGCGTGCGTCTTCCGCCTTATTCGTTAACGGCATAAGCTCCGGGTACCTTTATCCGGGAGCTTAAGCCATGACTTCATCTCTTCCCCGTTCTTCCTCCGGCCCGCTGTGGGCGCTGGCCTTCAGTATGCTGATCTCCTCAATGGGCAGCAGTATTGCCAATGTCGGCCTGCCGACGCTGGCAACGGCGTTTAACGCCTCTTTTTCGCAGATGCAGTGGGTGGTGCTGGCGTATCTGCTGGCCGTCACTGCCTCAGTGCTGGCGATGGGCTGGCTGGGCGACCGGTTCGGACGACAGCGGCTGCTCGGCTATGGCGTGCTGCTGTTCAGTGTGGCATCGCTGGGCTGCGGCCTGGCCACCCACATCGGCTGGCTGATTGCGGCGCGGGTTGTGCAGGGCCTGGGCGGCGCGATGATGATGGCGAATACCCTGGCGCTGGCGATCCAGGTATTGCCTGCCGACCGGACCGGGCGCGCCATGGGGCTGCTGGGCACCGTCTCAGCCATCGGCACGGCGCTGGGCCCCGCGCTGGGCGGCCTGCTGATTGCCGCTGCGGGCTGGCAGGCGCTGTTTCTGATTAACCTGCCGCTTGGGCTGCTGGCCTGGGGGCTGATCCAGCATTCTCTGCCGCCAGCCGTTACCAGCGTAACGGCTGCCCCTCGCGGTTCGCTGCGGGCGTTGCTGCGTCACGGGGGTCTGACGCACGGGCTGCTGATGAGCATGGCGGTAACGATGGTGATGATGACCACTTTCATCGTCGGGCCGTTTTATCTGAGTCACGGGCTGCACCTCACCCCGCGCCACACCGGCCTGGTGATGGCCGTGGGCCCGCTGGTTGCGGCACTGAGCGGTCTGCCCGCCGGGCGGCTGGTGGACGGCCTGGGCGCTCGCTTTACAACCTCAGCCGGATTAGCGGCCGTGGCGGCGGGGTGCCTGCTGCTGACCGTTCTGCCGCCCGCCGCCGCAACGGCGGGTTATATGGCCGGGCTGATGCTGCTGACGGCGGGCTATGCGCTGTTTCAGGCAGCGAATAATACCGCTTTGCTGAAAGGGGCCGATCCGGCGCGGCGCGGTCTGGTCTCGGGGCTGATGAATCTGGCACGTAATCTGGGCTTTATTGCCGGTGCCGCACTGATGGCGGCCGTCTATGCCGCCGGGGTGCGCTACGGGCATTATGCGGCGGATCTGGCATCGTCTCATGGCATGCGGGTGACGTTTGGCCTGGCGGCAGGGATGGTGATGATGGCATTTCTCCTTTCGCGCAGGGTCGGGCGCTGACCGCCGGGGCTCTGTTTTTGCCCCTGGATGCAGCGCAAACCCGTCCTCATCACCCCGACGGCATAAAATTTCGTATCCTGCCGCAATTCACGCGCCGCCGCGCATCGGCCTGAGCGATAACGCAGCATTGCCTGCGCCTCCTCCGCTACAGTGAAATGAATCGATTAAGGAGACGCTATGCTCGCAAAACGTTTACAGGATGCCACTCTGCTGCGCCAGCAGGCCTATTTTAACGGGCAGTGGCAGGAGGCTTTTAACGGTGAAACCCTGCCGGTGATTAACCCCTCTACCGGCGAGGTGCTGTGTACCATTCCCTCGCTCGGTGCGGCAGAAACAGAACAGGCGATTGCCTTTGCCGATGCCGCCCGCCAAAGCTGGGCGAAAATGCCTAACGCCGGGCGCGCGCAGTTGCTGGAAAAGTGGCACCAGCTGATCCAGGACAACGCGGAGGATCTGGCGATTATCATGACTGCCGAGCAGGGCAAACCGCTGGCGGAAGCCCGTGGAGAGGTGCTGTACGGTGCAGGGTTCGTCAAATGGTTTGCGGAAGAAGCCCGGCGCATCTACGGCGATACCATTCCGGCCCCCAGCGACGACCGCCGCATTCTGGTGCTGAAACAGCCGGTGGGCGTGGCGGCGGCGATTACCCCGTGGAACTTCCCGATTGCGATGATCACCCGCAAAGTCGCCCCGGCGCTGGCGGCGGGCTGTCCGATCATTGTTAAACCCTCAGAGCTGACGCCGCTGTCGGCGCTGGCGCTGGTGGAGCTGGCCCGGCGGGCGGGCATCCCGGCGGGCGTACTGCAGGTGGTGACCGGGTTGCCGAAGGCCATCGGGGAAACCCTGACCGCCAGCCGCACGGTGCGCAAAATCTCCTTTACCGGCTCAACGCGTATTGGCCAGCTGCTGATGCAGCAGAGCGCCGACAGCATTAAGCGCCTCAGCCTGGAGCTGGGCGGGAATGCGCCGCTGATTGTCTTTGATGATGCCGACCTGGAGATTGCCATCAGCGGAGTGATGATGAGCAAGTTCCGCAACGCCGGGCAGACCTGCGTCTGCGCCAACCGCATCCTGGTGCAGCGCAACATCTACCCGCGCTTTGCCGAACGCCTGCTGGCGGAAGTGGCAAAGCTGAAGGTTGGCGACGGCTTTACGGAGGGCAGCACCATCGGGCCGCTGATCAACCAGGCGGCGGTGACTAAGGTGAATAGTCATATAGAAGACGCGCTCAGCCACGGCGCGGAGCTGCTGGCGGGCGGTATCAGCAGCGGCAACGGCACCTTTGTTGCGCCAACGGTACTGGGCGGCGTCACCCGCGCGATGCGCATTGCCCACGAAGAGACATTCGGGCCGGTGGCACCGCTGTTTATCTTCGATACCGAAGAGGAAGCCATCGCCATGGCCAATGACACCCCGTTTGGCCTGGGGGCGTATTTCTTCACCGAAAATATCCGTCGTGCGTGGCGGGTGGGCGAGGCGCTGGAGTTTGGCATGGTTGGCTTTAATACCGGGTCGGTTTCGCTGGAAGTGGCGCCTTTCGGTGGGATTAAATTATCCGGCGTCGGGCGGGAAGGTTCGCGCTACGGCATCGAAGAGTATCTGGAATCAAAAGCCTTCCATTTCGGCAGTCTTTAACCTGTCCGTTTTCGTTCCGGCCGCAGGCGCACTGCCTGCATTTATTCACCCGGTCACTGAGTTGAGTTATCTGCGTGTCCGGGGAGCCTTTCCCTTACCGCCATGCGAATTATTTTGAGTAAGAATGACCGTTAATCGTTAAAAAAGGCCCGCGACCTGAAAAGGTGCGGGCCTTTTTTTATCCGTAATACCGACACTTAACGCAAAGTGAATACCGTCACCGCGCTTATTTGGTGCAAGTTTAGTACCGGATTCACCGCTGTGGTGCGTTTATTTTGTGATGAAAATCATCTATTTACTCAGTCGGTTTATCTGTCATAAAACACTCGCCATTACGGCAGAAAATTTTTTTGCACCCGCTTTTACGCATTATTATTTTTTTGCACGGGTGGCATACTTTCTGCATTGCTTAATACAAATGAAATAACTCAGACCAAATAGTTCTGGTCAACATTAAGGGTCCGTACATGCTCAGTTTCGATCCCGATAAAATAGTGTTACCGGCAGGACATTTCATTAATGGTCAGCATCTGACCGGCAATGGAACGGTATTAACCGTTAACCGTCCGTCCGACGGCCAGCGTGCCGCCGACCTGTTTGAAGCGGATGCCGCGCTGGTGGATGATGCCGTGACCCGTGCCGATCTGGCGGTGCGCGACAGCGGCTGGGCATCGTGCCCGCCGCGCCAGCGTGGCGCGGTACTGCATCGCTGGGCCGACCTGATTGCCGCCGACCCCTTACTGGCGCAGCTGGAGTCACTGGGCTCAACCCGACCGATTTACGACGTGGTCAACCACGAGATCCCCTTTACCGCTGAAGCCATCCGCTTCTATGCCGAGTGCGCTGACAAATACAGTGGCGATGTATTACCGACCCGCGATGCCAGCCTGGGAATGCTGGTGCCGGAGCCATATGGCGTGATCGGGGCTATCACGCCGTGGAATTTCCCGCTGTCGATGGCGTCGTGGAAATGTGGCCCGGCGCTGGCAGCCGGTAATGCCGTGGTGCTGAAACCTTCGGAGCTGACGCCGTTTTCTACCGTGCGGATGGCCGAGCTGGCAATCCAGGCCGGCCTGCCCGCCGGGGTACTGAATATTATCCAGGGGAGCGGGGCGGTCACCGGCAGTGCGCTGGTGGCACATCCGCTGGTGCGCAAAGTCTCTTTCACCGGGTCCACCGCCACCGGGGCACGCATTATGAGCGACGCCGCCTTCAACGGCATGAAGCCGGTGACGCTGGAACTGGGCGGTAAAAGCCCGCAGCTGGTGTTTGATGACTGCGGTGATATTGATGACGTCGCCGGGCGGATCCTGCGCGGCTTCACCGCCAACGGCGGCCAGGCCTGCGTCGCCGGCACCCGTCTGATTGTTCAGCGTGGCATTCACGACGCGCTGATGAGCAAACTGATTGAACTGTGCCAGGGGTTCCGTGCTGGCGTGACCTGGGACGAAGCCAGCCGCTATGCGCCGATGATTGACCGCCGGCAGGCGGAAAAAGTGGCCTCGGTGGTCTCCAGCGCCCGTCAGCAGGGGGCAGAAGTGCTGGTCGGCGGCGAGCGCTTTGCGGATACCGGGGAGGGCTACTTCTGGCAGCCGACACTGCTGGCGGTGAGCGGCCATGACAATCCGGCAGTGCAGGAAGAGATCTTCGGCCCGGTGCTCACCGTACAGATTTTTGACGAAGAGGCTGAAGGGCTGGCGCTGGCTTCCCACCCGACCTACGGCCTGTGCGCCGGGGTGCATACCAAAAATATCGACCGCGCCCTGCGCGCGATGCGCGGCATTGCGGCCGGGACGGTGTGGATCAACCGTTACGGGCGCTCCGGCGACTTTATTATCCCCACCGGGGGCTTCCACGGCTCCGGCATCGGCAAAGATCTGGGTCGTCAGGCTTTCGAGGCCTGCCAGCGCTACAAAAGCGTGCTGATCGACTTCTGAACCCCGTTTCATCCTTAAACCGAACTCTGTAGAGGTAGCGCAATGGCTGTGTTTAAACCGAAATACATCACCTTCGACTGTTACGGCACGCTGATCAACTTCGACATGGCCGGTGCTGCTGCCGCCATCTTCGCTGACCGCGTCAGTCCGGCGCAGATGCTGGCGTTCACCAATGACTTTTCAAGCTATCGCCTGGACGAAGTGCTGGGGGCATTCAAGCTTTATCCGCAGGTGGTGGCCAGTGCGCTGTACCGCACCTGTAACAAATGGGGCGTGGAGTGTACGGAGGCCGACTGCGCGGCGGTGATGACCGCCTGCGCCACCTGGGGCCCGCACCCTGATGTGCCTGCCGGCCTGGCGGTGGTGGCCAGAGAATTTCCCCTGGTGCTGCTGACTAACTCGACCGATGAGCTGATCAAAAACCATGTTCCGCGCCTGGGCGCACCGATCCATATGACCATTACGGCGGAAGAGGTGGGGGCCTACAAGCCGCAGATGAAGGGCTTCGAGTACATGCTCAACAAGCTGAACTGTGGCCCGGAGGAGATCCTGCACGTCTCCAGCAGCCTGCGATACGACCTGATGACCGCCTATGACCTGGGCATCAAAAACAAGGTCTACGTTAACCGTGGTCACGGTCCGGGCAACCCGGCCTATGAGTATACCGAGATCAGCGGTATCGGTGGTCTTCCGGGCGTTGTCGGGCTGTAAGCCGCAGAGGAGCAGGGCATGAAACTGGAATCATTCTGGCAGGCAACGGCCCCGGTATTCACCGGGGCAACCCCCGGAGACCTGCCAGCCACCGCAGATGTGGTGGTGATTGGCGGCGGCTTTACCGGCATCTCTGCCGCACTCAGTCTTGCCCGCAGCGGCGTCAACGTGGTGGTGCTGGAAGCGGGTGAGGTCATGAGCCAGGCCTCCGGGCGCAACGGCGGTCACTGTAATACCGGGGTGGCACAGAACTTCGCCGCGATGGTGGAGTCCCAGGGCGTCGAACAGGCTACCCGCTACTACCGGGCCTTTGCCGATGCGGTGGACTACGTGCAGGGCGTGGTCGCCAGCGAGCAGATCGACTGTGATTTCCGCCGCTGCGGCAAGCTGAAACTGGCCAGCAAGGCGTCACATCTGCCGTCGCTGGTGGCGGCATGCGAGATGATGAAACGCCACGTTGACCCGGACGTGGAAATCCTTAGCGCGGATGAAGTGAAACGTGAGATTGACTCGCCGCAGTTCCACGGTGCGCTGTTACAGCATCACGGCGGTCAGATGCACATGGGTAAGTTTGGCGTCGGCCTGGCGGAAGCCGCAGCCCGTGCCGGTGCGGCCATCTATCCGCACCGGGCAGTCACCGGTCTGACGCGGCTTAACGGCTACCGCCACCGGGTCAGCACCGCGAAGGGCGATATCGTCGCCGAAAAAGTGCTGATGGCCACCGGCTGCTCGAATAGCGGCCCGTTTGAGTGGTTCCAGCGGCGCATTATCCCGGTGGGCAGCTTTGTGGTGGTGACGGAACCGCTGGAAGCCGGTCTGCTCAACCGTTTACTGCCGGGTGACCGCACCTATGTCACCTCGCTGAACCTGGGCAACTATCTGCGCACCACCGCCGACCGTCGTCTGGTGTTTGGCGGCCGCGCCCGCTTTGCCATCAGCAACCCGACGTCGGATGCGAAAAGTGGCGAAGTACTGAAGGCGGGGATGCAGGCCATGTTCCCGGCGCTGGGTAACGTTGCCATCGATTACTGCTGGGGGGGACTGGTGGATATGACCGCTGACCGACTGCCCCATGCCGGTGAACAGGACGGGGTGTTTTACTCGCTGGGCTACAGCGGGCACGGCACCCAGATGTCCGTGTGGATGGGCCGGGTGATGGCCGATCTGATAGCAGAAAAAAGTAACGACAACCCGTGGCAGCGCAACAGCTGGCCAGCGGTTCCCGGCTACTTCGGTAAGCCCTGGTTCCTGCCGGTAGCGGGGCTTTACTACAAAGCCAAAGATAAATTTTCCTGATCCCCGCCATTCTTCGGGCCACCGACACGCTGGCTTTCACCACGGGCTGGCAACGGCTCGCGGGGATCCGCTACGTTGCCGTTCTGCGGCGGCCCCAATGATTCAGGGGATCGCTGATTTCAACATCGAGGGTATGCAAATGAGTAAATTTCGCAAAGAATTTAGCCGTGTTAACCCGAATTTGACCCAGGCGATAACGGATGTTGCCATTTCCCGACGCGGCATGATGAAGCTGCTGTCCGCCGGCGCGGTAATGAGCACCGGCCTGATTGGTTTCCCGGAGTTCAGCTTCGCTGCGGAAACGCCGGTCAAGGGGGGCAAACTGCGTGCTGCGGTCGCCAACGCCTCGGCCAGTGATACCCTCGACCCGGCGAAAGGCAGCAACAGTGGCGACTACTGCCGTCAGTTTATGTTCTACAGCGGCCTGATGGAGCTGGATAAAGACCTGAAGGCGCAGCCCGCGCTGGCAGAATCGATGACCAGCAGCGACGGTCTGGTCTGGCAGGTGAAGCTGCGTCCCGGCGTCACCTTCCACGACGGTAAAGCACTGACTGCCGCCGACGTGGTCTACTCCCTCAGCCGCCACAAAGACCCGGCGGTGGCCTCAACGGTCATCACCCTCGCCAGCCAGATGAAAGAGATCAAGGCGGTGAGCCCGGGGGAAGTGCAGATCACGTTAGATCAGCCTAACGTCGACCTGCCGTCGATTCTGGCCACCAGCTCTTTCCTGATCGTGCAGGACGGCACCAAAGACTTCAGTAAAGCGATTGGCACCGGGCCGTTTGTGCTGACCTCATTCCAGCCGGGCGTACGCACCGTCGGCAGCAAAAACAAAAATTACTACAAACCGGGCCTGCCTCACCTTGATGAAGTGGAGCTGATGGGGGTGACGGATCCTGCGGCACGCGTCAACGCCCTGATGTCCGGCGACCTGCATATGGTGTCCACGCTCTCCGCCAATGACGTTAAACGCCTGCGGCAGAACGGCAAATTTACCATCATGGAGAGCAAATCAGGCATGTACAGCGACCTGATTATCCGTACTGACCGTGCGCCGGGTAACCACCCGGACTTCGTGCTGGCAATGAAATATCTGCAGCCGCGCGAGATGATCGTCAAGACCGTGCTGCAGGGCTTCGGGGATATCGGTAACGACACGCCGGTGCCGCCGTGGCATCCGATGTTTAACAAGGATCTGCCGCAGCGTCCGCTGGATCTCGATAAGGCGAAGTTTCACCTGAAGAAGGCCAATATGGTCGGCGCGAAAATAGAAGTGATCACCACGCCGAACATCGAAGGGGCCGTTGAGGGCGGCCAGCTGCTACAGCAGATTGCCCGCTCTGCCGGTCTTAACGTGGCGGTACGCCGCGTGCCGTATGACGGTTACTGGTCGGCCCACTGGATGAAAGATCCCATCGGTTACGGTTCGGTCAACCCGCGTCCGACGCTGGATATGCTGTTCTCCCAGTTCTATTACTCCACCGCATCCTGGAACGAATCGGGATGGAAAAATGCCCAGTTCGACCAGCTGGTCACCGCCGCCCGGGGTGAAAGCGACCAGGCAAAACGCAAGCAGATGTATGGCGACATGCAGAAGCTGGTGTACGACAACTGCGGCACGCTGATCCCGGCCTTTATCAGTACGATGGATGGCTGCAGTAACAAAGTGAAAGGGGTAGAAGCGATGCCATCAGGCATGATGATGGGCTATCGCTTCCACGAGTATGCCTGGCTGACGTCGTAAATTTTTAAACTTTCACCAGGAGAATGGCGATGAACAGGTACCTTTTGACACTGATATTCCGGCGCATCGGGTCGGGCATACTGACGCTGCTGATTGTCTCGGCGCTGGTGTTCTTTATCACCAGTATGCTGCCGGGGGACGCCGCACAGATGATCCTCGGCCAGTCCGCGACGCCGGAAACGGTCGCGGCACTGCGCCAGCAGCTCGGCCTCGATCAGCCGCTGGTGATGCGTTACTTCAGCTGGCTGGCCGGCATGTTTCAGGGCGACTTTGGCACCTCGTTCGCCAGTAATCTTCCGGTGACTCAGCTGGTGGCACAGCGTATACCGGCCACCTTCCAGCTCGCCGTCACTACCACCCTGGTGTCGGTGCCGCTGGCGCTGTTTATTGGCATTACCGCGGCCATGAAGCGCGGATCCTTGCTCGATCGTGCGCTGGTGGTCAGCACCATGGCCGTGGTGGCGGTACCGGAGTTTCTCGTTGCCACCGTGGCGGTGATTATCTTCGCGGTCAAACTGCAGTGGGTGCCGGCGATGTCGCTGGGCTCCACCCATCAGGACTTCCTCGGCTTTCTGCGCACCTTTGCCCTGCCGGTGATGACGCTGTGCTGCGTGGTGGTAGCGCAGATGGCAAGGATGACCCGGGCAGCCATCGTCAATCAGATGGACAGCCCGTATCTGGAAATGACCCTGTTAAAAGGCGTCTCGCCGCTGCGTGCCATGCTGCGCCACGCGTTGCCGAATGCCGTGGGGCCGATTGCCAATGCCATCTCACTCAGCCTCTCGTACCTGTTTGGCGGCGTGATCATTATCGAAAGTATCTTCAGTTACCCGGGGCTGGCCAGCCAGATGGTGGATGCGGTCAGCAACCGCGACCTGCCGGTGGTGCAGCTGTGCGTCATGTTCTTCGCCGTCTGCTATCTGGTGCTGCTGCTGGCCGCTGACATTCTGACTATCGCATTCAATCCTAAGTGGAGGGGCTGATGAATCTGTTGACGCTGCCGTGGCGCTTCTTTCAATCGCTCACCATCAGCGGCCGTATCGGCCTGCTGATCACCCTGTTCTGGATCTTTATGGCGGTGTTTGGCACTGCCCTCGCGCCGCACAACCTGGAGGATATCGGCGGCGGTCCGCTGTTTGGTGACTTCAGCCGCGAGTTCTGGTTCGGCACCGACTACCTCGGGCGCGATATTTTCAGCCGTATCCTGTTCGGCGCACGCTACTCCATCGGTCTGGCGCTCACTGCAGCCGTGCTGGCCAGCCTGGTCGGTACGCTGCTGGCGCTGCTGGCGGCCGTCGCCGGGCGCTGGCTGGAAGAGGTGCTGGGGCGCATCAACGACGCCATGCTGGTGCTGCCGGGCAAAATCCTTGCGCTGATGATCGTCGCGGTGTTTGGCTCGTCGCTGCCGATGCTGATTATTACCGCCGTGTTTACCTACTGGCCGGGGGCGTACCGCATTGCCTATGCCATGGCCTCCAGCCTGCGTTCGATGGATTATGTCCAGGCCTCCCGCCTGCGCGGAGAGAGCCGTCTGTACGTGGCGATCCACGATATTCTGCCGAATATGCTGCACCCGATGCTGACCGACTTCGGTCTGCGCTTTGTCTATATCGTGCTGCTGCTCAGTGGTCTGAGCTTCCTCGGGCTGGGCGTGCAGCCGCCTTATGCCGACTGGGGCACCCTGGTGCGCGAAAACTTACAGGGATTATTTGATGGCTCCCCGGCGGTGCTGATGCCGGCGCTGGCGATTGCCAGTCTGACCATCGGGGCCAACCTGTTTATTGACAGCCTGCAGTCGATGCGTTCCTTAACCGTGGTTGCTAAGGGGGTTGCATGAATATTACGCCACATGCGTCTACGCCGGTGGTCTCCGTCGATGGCCTGCGGGTCACTGCGCAGGCCGATGACGGGCGCGAAATTGCGCTGGTCTCCGACATTCACTTCACCGTGCAGAAGGGGGAAGTGCTGGCCCTGATTGGCGAGTCCGGTTCCGGCAAAACCACCATCGCCCTGGCGCTGATGGGCTATGCCCGCCACGGCTGTCAGATTGCCGGGGGCACCGTCCACCTTGCCGGAACGGACGTCACCTCGCTGACGCCGTCACAGCTGTGTCAGTTCCGCGGCAATAAAGTGGCCTATATCGCCCAGAGTGCCGCGGCCTCTTTCAACCCGGCGATGAAGATCATGGACCAGGTGGTGGAGCCGGTGGTGATCCACGGCGTGATGAACCGCGCCGATGCGGAAACCAAGGCCATTGAGCTGTTCCGCGAGCTGGCGCTGCCCAACCCGGAAACCATCGGTGACCGCTATCCGCACCAGGTGTCCGGCGGCCAGCTCCAGCGTCTGATGACCGCCATGGCGCTGATCAGCGACCCGGAGGTGGTGATCCTCGATGAACCGACCACTGCCCTGGATGTCACCACCCAGGTCGAAGTGCTGAAAGCCTTTCGCCGCGTGGTACGCCAGCGCGGCACCACCGCCATCTACGTCAGCCATGACCTGGCGGTAGTGGCGCAGATGGCGGATAAAATCCTCGTGCTGCTGAAGGGGGCCATTGCGGAATACGGCACCACCGAACAGCTGCTGCGCGCACCGAAAGCGGAGTACAGCCATCTGCTGCTGGAAGCGGCCAGGCAGAAACCGCGACCGAGTCCGTGGCAGGCTCCGGATGACAGCGTGCAGCCGCTGCTGCAGGTGCGCGACCTGTCGGCCGGTTACGGCCCGCTGGACAGTGACGGCCAGCCGAAAATTAAGATCCTGCAGGATATTAACTTCAGCCTGTATCGCGGCCAGGCCATTGGTATTATCGGGGAGTCCGGCTCGGGTAAAACCACGCTGGCCCACGCCATCGCCGGGATGAACAAACCGTGCAGCGGCCATCTTCTGTTTAACGGTCACTACATTGCCGGGGATATGCATCAACGCCCGGAAAACGAACTGCGCCGCATCCAGTATGTGTTCCAGATGGCGGATACCGCCCTGAACCCGGCGCACAGTATTGAAACCATTCTTAAGCGTCCGCTGAAGCTGTTTCACGGTCTGCGCGGTCAGGCGCTGGAGCGGCGCATGCTGCAACTGCTCGATCTGGTGCGCCTGCCGCGCAGCGTGCTGTGGCGTAAGCCCTGGTCGCTGTCCGGGGGGCAGAAGCAGCGCGTCAATCTGGCCCGTGCGCTGGCGGCCGAGCCGGACCTGATCCTCTGTGATGAGGTGACTTCGGCGCTGGATACCGTGGTGGCGGCGGCGGTGCTGGATCTGATCACCGAACTGCGCCGCGAGCTGGGCCTGTCGGTGCTGTTTATCAGCCATGACCTGCATGCGGTGCGTTCGGTGTGTGACGAGATTATTGTGGTGAAAAATGGCCGGATGGTCACCCAGGTCGCGCGCGCCGACTACGACAAGCCTTCCACCGAGCTGTACTATGAGCGGCTGAAACGCGCCGTGCCGGAGCTGCGTCAGGGCTGGCTGGATGAACACGAAGAGAGCGATATCGCCTTGTAAGACGGGGCGACCGGCAGTGCCGCAGTCGCTGATTGATGAAGGGGCGGACGCTTTTTTCCGGTCTGCCCGTCACACTATTTTCAGGTAAGGAACAACATGCCCGCACCCATTCGATATGTACAGGACAGCCCGCATTTTCCGCCTGCGGCCGATGTGGTGGTCATTGGCGCCGGCATTGCCGGGGCCGCTGCTGCCTATGAACTGGCGAAAAAAGGCGTCAGCGTGGTGCTGATTGAAAAGGGCCTGGTCAGCGGCGAACAGTCAAGCCGCAACTGGGGCTGGTGCCGTCAGCAGAATCGCGACGAGCGCGAGCTGCCGTTAATCAAATACGCGCTGCAACGCTGGGGGGAACTGGGGGCGGAAACCGGGGAAGAGCTGGGCTTCCGCCGCAGCGGCCTGGTGTACGCCACCCAGAACCAGGACGACATCAACGCCTGGGAAGCCTGGAATAAGATGGCCAGAGGCTATGACTTCCACAGTGAGATCCTCACGGCGGAGCGGGCCAGGGCGATGACGCCGGGCAGCACCAGCGCATGGCTGGGGGGCGTATCCTCGCCGACTGACGGACACGCCGAGCCTTCACTGGCGGCACCGGGCCTGGCGATTGCCGCCCAGCGGCTGGGCGCGATGGTGTTTCAGCAGTGCGCGGTGCGCGGGCTGGATATTTCCGCCGGCCGCGTCAGCGGCGTGCTCACCGAACGGGGGCTAATCAAAACCAGCAGTGTGATCTGCGCAGGCGGCACCTGGACCTCCATGTTTTGCCGCCGTCACGGTATCGATCTGCCTCTCGGCAACGTCATTGGCACGGCGTTCCGCACCGCGCCCATCGAACAAAAAATTGCTCTGCCGCTGTATACGCCGGGCTTCGCCTGCCGCCCGCAGCTGGACGGCAGTTACACCGTGTCTGTCTCCGGACGGGGCCGCCTGGAACCTGGCCTGCAGGGCCTGCGCTATGCCCGTCAGTTCTGGCCGACTTTTAAGGCGCGGCGTAAAAACCTGAAGATCAACCTCGGCATTGGTCCGTTTATCACCGGGCCGGAAGCATACGCCCACTGGCGTATGGACGGCATCTCACCGTTTGAAAAAGTGCGCATTCTCGACCCGTCGCCGGATATGGCGATGGTGGAGGAGGGGCTGAGTGCCATGCGTAAAGAGTTCCCGTCGATGGAGAAGGTGCGTCTGGAGCAGGCCTGGGGCGGAATGATCGACAGCACCGCCGATGCCGTGCCGGTGATCTCCCCGGTCGGCAAACTGCCCGGCCTGGTGCTGTCCGCTGGTTACAGCGCCCACGGTTTTGGCATTGGCCCCGGAGCCGGGCGGCTGGCCGCTGATCTTGCCACGAAAGATACCCCGATTGTTGATCCGACGCCGTTCCGCTACGAACGGCTGATCGACGGTTCCGGCCTTGATGCGCCGGGAATGATGTAAGGAGCCGAAATGACGATTGAATTTGTTGCGATGAACGAAACCCATCTGGATGCCGCCTTTGCCCTGACGCAGCAGGTGAAATGGCCGCACCGCCGTGCCGACTGGCAGCAGGCGCTGCGGCTGGGCGAAGGCCTGGTGGCCGTGGAGAAGGGCGAGGTGATTGGCACCGCGCTACGCTGGCGCTGGGGGCGTGATTACGCCACCCTCGGGCTGGTGATTGTCAGCGGGGACCAGCAGGGGCGCGGCATTGGCAGAGATCTGATGCAGCAGACGCTGGCGAAGCTGGAGGGGAGCCACGTGCGGCTGCACGCGACGGAGGCGGGTAAACCGCTGTATGAAAAGCTGGGCTTTGTCGCCACCGGCCACGTTGAGCAGCATCAGTGCCGGGAGCTGGCGGCGGTCTCCGCCATTGCCTGTGGGCCGCAGCAACAGCTGCGCAGCGCCAGCGTGCAGGATGCCGCGCTGCTGACCGCGCTGGATCGTCAGGCGCTGGGGCAGCACCGCCCGCTGCTGATCGCCAACCTGCTCGACAGCGCAGAGCGTTTTCTGGTGCTGGAAGAGAACGGTACGGCCGCCGGCTTTGCCTGCCTGCGCCGCTTCGGTCACGGCTATGCGATTGGCCCGGTCATCGCACGCAGCCCGGGAAATGCGAAGCTTCTGGTCAGCCAGCTGTTAAGTGAGGTCAGCGGTCAGTTTGTGCGCATCGACACCGATCGCTCGGCGGGGATGGGGCCGTGGCTCACCGGGCTGGGCCTGGTGGAAGTGGATACCCCGGTCACCATGTACAAAGGCGAGCCGTGGCAGCCTGAAACCGGCGGAATGCAGGCATTCGCCCTGATGAGCCAGGCGCTGGCCTGATGAACATTGTCTATAAGTCTGAGCCCGAACGTGGGAAAAAATGGGCCGCGCTGGTGGCGGAACGGGCACCCGCTACCCGCTTTCATCTGTGGCCGGACACCGGCAATCCGGAAGAGGTCGGGTACCTGGTGGCGTGGATACCGCCAGATGACATTATGCAGCGGTTTCCCAACCTGAAAGTGCTGTTTTCGGTGGGAGCAGGGGCCGATCAGTTTGACTATGCCAGCCTGCCACCGACGCTGCCGGTGGTGCGGATGATCGAACCGGGCCTGACCCGCGGGATGGTGGAATATGTCACCTTTGCCGTGCTGGGCCTGCACCGTGATATGCCGCGCTATCTGCAACAGCAGCGGGAGGGCCTCTGGCAGGCGCACAGCGTACACACCGCTGCCAGCCGCCGCATAGGCGTGATGGGGCTGGGCACGCTGGGCGAAGCAGTGCTACAGCCGCTGGTGGCCCTGGGCTTTGACTGCGCAGGCTGGAGCCGGTCGCCGCGCGACCTGCCGGGCGTACAGTGCTATGCGGGCCGTGACCGCCTGGGCGAGTTCCTTGCCCGCACCGACATTCTGATTTGCCTGCTGCCGCTCACCGCCAGCACCGAAGGGATGCTCAATGCGGATCTGTTCAGCCAGTTACCCCGTGGGGCGGCGCTGGTGCAGGTCGGGCGCGGCGCGCAGCTGGATCATGACGATTTAATCCGCGCCCTCGACAGCCAGCAGCTGCGGGCAGCGGTGGTGGATGTCACGGCACCGGAACCGCTGCCGCCCGGTCATGCCTTCTGGCAGCATCCGGCCGTCTGGCTGACGCCTCATATCGCCAGCCAGACGCAGCCCGAGAGTGCGGTGGAAGCGCTGCTGGACAATATTCGTCGCTTTGAGCGTGGTGAACCGATGATCGGCGTGGTCGATCGTGAAAAAGGATACTGATATGGATCTTGCCGCATTAGTGGCGCTCCGGCGCGATATTCATCAGCACCCCGAACTGGGTTATCAGGAGCACCGCACCAGCGCGCTGGTGGTTGAGTTTCTCACCCGCCTGGGGCTGGAGGTTCATCAGGGCATCGGTAAAACCGGCGTGGTCGGCGTCCTGAAGCGCGGCAGCAGCACGCGCACGGTTGGCCTGCGCGCCGATATGGACGCGTTGCCGATGGCCGATAACGGCAGTCAGCCGTGGAAGAGCCGTCAGCCCGATGTCTGCCACGCCTGCGGGCATGACGGCCACACCGTTATGCTGCTGGGGGCCGCTCAGGCGCTGGCGGCGGAGAGCCATTTTGACGGAACGGTCTGTTTTATCTTCCAGCCGGCGGAGGAGGGGCTGGCCGGGGCGCAGGCGATGATCGACGACGGCCTGTTTACCCGCTTTCCCTGTGACGCGGTCTATGCCATTCATAACTGGCCGCAGCTGCCGCTGGGCACGGTACAGACCCGGCCAGGGCCGATTATGGCCGCTGGCGATGCCTTCAGTATCACCGTGGAGGGCGGCGGCGGCCATGCTGCCCAGCCGCAGCTGACCGCCGATACGCTGCTGGCCACCAGTGAACTGGTGGTGGCGCTGCATACGATTGTCAGCCGCGATCTGGACCCGTGCGATCCCGCCGTACTGACGGTGACGCGCATTAACGGCGGCTTCTCCCATAATATGATCCCGGCGCAGGCGAGCCTGAGCGGGACGGTACGCACGTTTGATGCTGGCGTGCAGGATCGGATTGAACAGCGCATGCGCGAACTGGCGCAGCATGTCACGGCGTCGCACGGGCTGACGGCGCGGGTGACCTACGATCGTTACTATCCGGCGACCATCAACGGTCAGCATGAAGCCCGGGTGGCGCTGAACGCCGCGCGCCGCGCCGGACTGGAGCATGGCCCCGCGCCCAAACCGGCAATGACCTCGGAAGACTTCTCCTTTATGTTGCAGGCCACACCCGGGGCCTATGTCTGGCTGGGGTCGGCGGAAAGTCGTCCGCTGCATCACTCGGAATATGACTTTAACGATGCGCTGATCCCCTACGGCATCCGCTGGTTCTGCGCGGTGGTGCAGGAATCCCTGCCGGTAAAAATTTAATTCAACGTTTGGGACGAATTACGAAAGTTAATGCTGCCGCCGCCCGTCGAACGGCAGCTTTCCCTGACGGCTTATTGCGATACTTGACCCATGCCCGCTCAGGGCAACTATTCATCTTGACGTCAATGAGGCAAATCAATGCACAATTTACTGGCTGAACAGCAGACATTCTCTGATAACGCCCTGTTTCTGGACGCGCGTGCAGAAAATGTTCCCCGTGGCGTAGTCACCGCACACCCGATTGTGATTGCCAAAGGCAAAGGTTCTGAAGTCTGGGATGTGGAAGGGAATCGTTATTTAGATTTTGTCGGCGGCATTGGCGTATTAAACGTGGGCCATAACCATCCTGCCGTGGTGAATGCTGTCACCGCGCAGCTGCAGCGGGTATCCCATGCCTGTTTTCAGGTAGCCGCTTATCCGGGTTATATCGAGCTGGCCCGGCGTCTGAACGCGCTGATTGGTGCCGGTGAAGAATTTAAAAGTGTGTTTTTCACCAGCGGGGCTGAAGCGGTAGAAAATGCGGTGAAAATTGCCCGCGCACACACCGGTCGTCCTGGCATCATCGCTTTTGACGGTGCGTTTCACGGGCGTACCCTATTAGGCGTGACCTTAACCGGAATGAGCCAGCCCTATAAGCAGAACTTTGGGCCGTTCCCGGGGGATATTTACCGCGTCCCGTTCCCTAACGCCTTCCATCACGTGTCCGAACAGGACTGCCTCAACGCGCTGGAGACGCTGTTCGCCGTGCAGATCCTGCCGGAGCGTGTCGCGGCGATCATCATCGAGCCGGTACAGGGTGACGGTGGCTTCCTGGCGGCGTCGCCGGCCTTTATGCAGGCGCTGCGCGAGATCACCCAGCGTCACGGTATTCTGCTGATCTGCGACGAAGTGCAGACCGGCTTTGGCCGTACCGGCAGGATGTTTGGCTTCCAGCACAGCGGCATCGTGCCGGATCTGGTCACCGTGGCAAAAAGCCTCGGCGGCGGCCTGCCGATTTCTGGCGTGGTCGGCAAAGCAGCAATTATGGATGCGCCAGCGCCGGGCGGGCTGGGCGGCACCTATGGCGGTAACGCACTGGGCTGTGCGGCGGCGCTGGCGGTACTCGATCTGTTTGAGCAGGGCGATCTGCTGGCGCGGTCGAATCAGCTCGGCCAGCAGATGAATGCGCGTCTGCATCAGCTGGCAGAAAAATATGCCTGCATTGGGGAAGTGCGTGGCATTGGCTTTATGCAGGCGGTGGAGATAATCGATTTTGAAAGCAAAAAGCCCGATGCCGCGCTGACGCAGAAGATCCTCGACAGCGCCTGCCAGGAAGGACTGTTGCTGATCAAGTGTGGCCTGCACCGCAATACCGTGCGCTTCCTGGCACCGCTGGTGACCAGTGATTCGCAGCTGGAAGAGGCTCTGCATATCTTTGATATCGCCCTGGCACGCGCCACGGGGCGTTTAGGCTGATAATTCTTCCTCATTGATATTATTACATTTATTGATAATTACGCCCGGATAGCACGCGATGTTAAAATACTGGCGTCTCAGTGATTAAGCGTGCTATACCAGTTGGGTGACGTGAACCAATGAGGGGTCTTATGAACGGCTTAATGAAACTGGACCGTATCGACATTAACATTCTGGTTCAGCTCCAGAAAGATGGCCGTATCAGCAATGTGAACCTGGCCGATGCCGTTGGGCTTTCGCCCAGCCCCTGTCTGCAACGCGTCAAGCGCCTGGAAACCGCGGGTTTTATCACCGGTTATGAGGCGCATATCAATCTGACGAAAATCACCGATTCCGTCACGGTGTTCACCGAAGTGACCCTGTCCGGGCATCGCCGCGAAGATTTCCTGAAGTTTGAGAATGCGATCCGCGAAGTGGATGAGCTGATGGAGTGCCATCTGATCACCGGGGGTTATGACTATCTGCTGCGCTTTATTACCCGCAGTATTGAACACTATCAGGAAGTGATTGAAGGGCTGCTCGATGCCAAAGTGGGCATTGATAAGTACTTCAGTTATATCGTGATCAAGTCCCCCATCATGAAAAGCAGTGTGCCGCTGAGGTCGCTGATTACCCGCCACACCCAGGTCGAGTTTTAATCCCATTTCACGCCCGGGCTGGCCCTTTTTTTCGGTCAACCCGTGGCGAGGATTTGTACGATTGTCCGGGTTAACGTCAGGGGCGCGCCGCGCGCCCGCGACAGCACCATGCCTGGCTCGCGGGCTTCCCGCTTCCGGCAGAATATTTTCCCGCCCGCCCGCAATTCCCCACAAAACGCCGTACTGACCCCGAACAACCAAAAAACTGCGCCTGCTAAAGGGCTTACACTCTTTTTATCCGCTAAAAAAGAGCCAGGAGTTCCTATGCTCAAGCCGGTTGTCCCCGTGGTTGCCGAATGGCAGCGCGATGAATATCTGTTAAGCAGCGATACCCACAAACTGGATATCGCGTGGGTGCATGCCCAGCTGTCTGAAAAAAGCTACTGGGCTGCCGGGCAGTCGCTGGCAACCACCGAACGATCTCTCGCCGCATCCATGCCCTTCGGTCTTTATTACCGCCAGCAGCAGGTCGGATTTGGTCGCCTGATCACCGATTACAGCCGCTTTGCTTACCTCAGCGACGTGATGATTGATGATGCCCATCGCGGCAAAGGGCTCGGCCGCTGGTTTGCCGCCACCGTGCTCACCCATCCCGAACTGCACACGATAAAACGCTGGATGCTGGCCACCGACGATGCTCACGACGTCTACCGTCGGGCGGGCTGGCAGCCCCTGGCACAGCCACAGCGATTGATGGAATTTATTCCCACCCCACCAGAGGACAACACCCCATGAGCTACCGCGTTGGCGTCGATATTGGCGGATCGTTCACGGATTTTGCGCTGCTGGACGAGCGTGATAACAGCATCCGTACCCTGAAAGTCCTGTCACGCCCGGACAGCCCCGGCAGCGAGATCACCACCGGGCTGGCGCAGTTTGCGCAGCGCGATGGGATTGATCCTGCCGACATCCATTACTTTACCCACGGCACGACGGTCGGCGTTAATGCAGTGATCCAGCGCAAGGGGGTAAAGCTGGCGCTGTTTGCCACGGAAGGGTTCTGTGATGTGCTGGAACTGGCGCGGCTCAAAATTCCGCATATTCACGATCTGTTTTCACGCCGCCCGGCTCCGCTGATCGCCCGCGACCGCGTTTTCGCCATCAGGGAGCGCAGCGACCGCGACGGCAACGTGCTGCAGGCGGTCGATCGCCAGAGCGTCATTGATGCGGTGGAGGCGGCGCGCGCGGCGGGCTGCGAGGGCATTGTCGTCTCACTTCTGCACAGCTATCGCAACGGCAGCAATGAAGCGCAGGTGCGCGAGATCGTCGCTGAAATCGCCCCTGACCTGCTGACCTCCTGTTCGGCGGAGATCTGGCCGATCATCCGCGAATATGAACGCACCATCACCGCGGTGATCAACGCTTACGTGCAGCCGAAGGTGATCCAGTACCTGGATGCCTTCGAGCAGGCGCTGAAAGCGATGGGGGTACCGGTACCGCCGCGTATCACCAAATCTAACGGCGGGGTGATGGGTCTGGCGCAGGCAAAAGCCGAGTGTGTGCAGATGGTGCTGTCCGGCACGGCGTCCGGGGTGATGGGTGCCAGCTATATCGCTGAAAGCTGCGGTTTTGACCGCCTGCTCAGTCTGGATATCGGCGGCACCAGCGCGGATGTGGCGGTGATCATCGACGGTCGTCCGGAATACGGTAACGGCGAAATTATCGGTGATTTCCCGATCTATATTCCGTCCGTCTCTGTCACCTCGGTGGGACAGGGCGGCGGATCGATTGCCTGGATAGACAGTCTGGGGGTGTTGCAGGTCGGCCCGGACAGCGCCGGATCGCTGCCGGGGCCGGTCTGCTTCCGCCGTGGCGGCACCGAAGCGACCGCCACGGATGCCTTTGCGGCCTGTGGTCTGATCGGGCATGGCGACCTGGGTTACAACGCGGTGCAGGTGGACGTCGCCGGGGCGCGTGCGGCGGTCGGGAAACTGGCTGGCCCGCTGGGGATCAGCATTGAGGAAACGGCCGAAAATATTATCGCGCTGGCGATCTCCAGCATGTACAGCGACACCAGCGGGCTGATCTCGCGCTTTGGTCTGGATCCGCGCGAATTTTACTTCCTGGCGTTCGGCGGTGCCGGGCCCATGATGGGCTGCTTCCTGGCGCGTGAGCTGAAGCTGAAAGGCGTGGTGGTGCCCCCCACGCCAGGCGTGCTTTCGGCGCTGGGTGGCCTGGTGGCCGATATCAAAAATGACTTTATCCGCACGCTCTACTGCGACCTGACCCCGGTGGTCAGCGACCGCCTGCAGCAGAGTGCGCAGCAGCTCAGTGATGAAGCGGAAGGCTGGCTGGCACGGGAATATGGTGCCGATCTGCCGTACGAACTCAGTTTCTCGGCAGATATGCGCTATCGCGGACAGTCGTTTGAAATCGATGTTGTCCTGCAGCGATGCTGGCTGCTCGAAGGGGACCTGCAGGCAATCCGCAGCGCCTTCGATGCTCATCACACCCGTCTGTTTGGCCATCACGATGCGCAGGCACCGGTACAACTTATCAACCTGCGGCTGGTGCTCTCCTCCCCGACGCCAAAACCACGCCTGACCACGCTGCCTGAGGCAGACGGACCGGTTCCGGTGCAGCAACAGGTTGAAGCCTGGATTGACGGGCGCTGGTGGCAGCTGGATGTTGTTGCCCGCAGTGCGCTGCGCGCCGGACACCAGCTGACCGGGCCGGTGATTATTGCCCAGGATGACTGCACCACCTGCGTTCCGCCGCAGATGCAGGTCGATGTTGACCACTACGGCAACCTGATTATTACCCCGCTAACCGGAGCACATCATGGCCATTGATGGACGTAACCTGCAAATTCTCGCCAACTACTGCGCGGCCGCCGCCGATGCCATGGCATTTACGCTGATGCGTACCGCGCACTCCACCTTTGTCAAAGAGACGGAAGATTTTTCCTGTCAGATTGTCAGCCGTGACGGGATGGCCTTTGCGTCGCCGCGCAGCTTTGGTGCGCCCTGGTACAGCGGCATTGATTATGGCCCGGTGCTGGCGCTGATTGATGGCTATAAGGAAGGCGATATCTGCATCACCAACGATTCGTATGCAGGTAACGTGGCCACCCATTCACCGGATATTCATATCTGGAAACCGGTGTTCCACGACGGCGAAATCACCTGTTTTGTGGTGGGGCACATCCATAACACCGACGTGGGGGGAGCGGTACCGGCCTCGCTGTCGCGCTCGCTGACGGAGATCGTGCAGGAAGGCATCCGCATCCCGCCGCTGAAGATCATCAGCGGAGGCGTGCTGAACGAAGAGGTGGCGCGCATTATGCGGCTGAACGTTCGTGCGCCCGATCAGAACTGGGGAGACTTTAATGCCCAGATTGCGTCGGTAAATATTGGCGAACGCAAAGTGCAGGAGATTATCGCCCGCTTTGGTATTGAGGACTTCCTGACCGGGGTTGAGAGGATCCTCGACTACGCCGAGCAGCAGGCGCGCGGCATTATCAGCACCATTCCTGACGGGGAGTATTTCTACGCCGATTACGCGGACGAAGATGGCGAGGGCGGTTATCCCTGCCGTATCGCCGTCATGCTGCGGGTGAAAGGCGACAGCCTGGTGCTGGACTATACCGGCAGCGATCCGCAGCTGATGTCCTCCCTCAATATGCCGACCGGGGGGCGGGAACGTCACCCGCTGGCGCTGGTGGGGGTGACGTACGTCCTGTCGACGCTGGATCGTTCCCTGCTGCTGAACGCCGGGACGCTGCGCCCGACGCGGGCGATTTTGCCGCCGGGCACCATTATGAACTGTGAAGCGCCAGCGGCCGTAGGCATGCGCTCCCTGACCTGTGCCATGTCGCAGATTGCCACCGTAGGCGCGTTTTCCCTGGCCATGCCGGATCGGCTGCCGGCCAACTCCCCGGGGGGGAATTCCATCATCAATATCCGCACCGTTGACGGCCAGAACCGCAGCGTGGTGGCCTCCCTCGGCCCGGTAGGGGGCGGGGCGGGCGGTACGCCGAAACACGACGGCCCGGACGGTTCCGGCGGCCTGTCGGCGTTCCTGAAGAATACGCCAATAGAGATCAACGAAGCGGAGGTCCCGGTGCGGTTCCTGCGCTATGGTCTGGCGACCGACAGCGCAGGTGCCGGGGAGTATCGCGGCGGGCTGGCCACCGAAATGGCGTTTGAGGTGTTTGCCCCCAATACCACCATTACAGCCCGCAACCGCAATCGCTCGGTCTTCTCCTCCGCCGGGGCGGCGGGCGGGCAGGCGGGCAGCACCTCGTGGTTTCGCACCGAACATGCCGATGGCCGCGTGACGGAGCACGGGAACACCGATGTGATCCACTGCGGGCCGGGTGACGTGGTGGCAATCAAAGGCCCGGGTGCCGGCGGCTACGGGCTGGCGAAAAACCGCCGCGCGCAGGCGGTACTGCAGGATGTACAGTGCGGCTTCCTGACGGAGCAGGCGGCTCGTGAGCAGTACGGCGTGGCGCTGCAGTGCGGAGAGATTGACGACGTCGGGACGGCGCGCCTGCGTGCGGCAATGCCGGCGGGGACTGGCGAGCACTTCGACGTAGGGGACGCCCGGCGCACCTTTGAAGCCCTGTGGACACCGGAACGCTATCAGCTGTTAACGGTGTTTCTCGCCCGACAGCCGGTAGTCTGGCGTCATTTTCTCAAGCACCAGGTGTTTGCGGCGGTAAACGCGGGCGAGGGGGCGGACCTGCCGCTGGAAGCGCAGATGTCCGCTCTGTTTAGCGGGCTGAAACAGCGTTTTCCGGCACTGAGCGGGGGATAAGTCCTGCCCCTTGAATTCTGCGATCCATCCCGAAAAACGGGATTTAAGGGCGGCTGCTTTATTATTTTGTGATGATCTTTGTTTTTATTTTCGGTAATATTTTTGGCGTGCTCAGGAGGTTTTTCTTTATTAATGGAATAAGTTATGGAGGTGGGAAATGGATTTCAGTCTTAAAACGTTAATGCATGCGATAATAGGTGGGGGTGGCTGGGGATTGGCACTTTCGGGATTTGTTCTCCTGTTATTTCCGGCTATTACCCTCACGCCTTATGTCATCAACTGTGGTGTGGTGACAGGAGGAACCCTGCTCAGTGCTTTGTACCTGTTCGCCGTCTGGCGCGCAAGTTGATGCGATTCAGTTCGTTCTTCCCACAGGATAGTCAGCAGCTGGTCTATTTCTATTTTTCTGTTTGTACCCTCTATCTGATGATTCACCTTATCTGGGACTGGCGGTCAACGCATACGCCGCCATTTTCATTACACAAGCTGCAATATAAATTACATCAGGTATTTTCTGGCGCCACCTTTGCATCGGGTTTGTTTTTTTTGGTTGTGGCGCTGGACCTGAATAATCCCTTGCGTCACTCTGAGGCGTTTATTTTCCCCCTTATTTGTACTTCCCTGTGTGGCATTATGGTTTCACTGGCCAATATCGCCCCCGGCCCTCACGAGCCAGGGTGAAATTATTTCACCAGCGCCAGCGAGAAGCCGTCCCAGCCTTTTGCCCCCACGGTTTGAATCGCGGTCGCGTCAAGGCGGGGATCGCTGCCCATCATGGTCAGAAAGTCACGTATCCCCTGAATATTCCAGTCGCTGGTATCGCCGTCAGCGACGTGACCATTGCGCACCACGTTATCGCCAATAATCAGCGTACCCGGGCGCGAATAGCGGATCGCCCACTCCAGGTAGGCCGGGTTATTACGTTTATCAGCATCAATAAAGATCATATCAAATGGCGCGGCGTCAGCCAGCGTCGGCAGGGTATCCAGTGCGGCGCCGACGCGCAGGGTGACCTTGTGTTCCAGCCCGGCGCGGCGGATATTCTGTGCGGCGATCTCCGCGTGGCGGGGTTCATATTCCAGGGTGATCACTTTGCCGCCTTCGGGCAGCGCACGCGCCAGCCACAGCGTGCTGTAGCCGCCAAGCGTGCCGATTTCCAGTATGCTTTTCGCCCCGGTCATTTTTGCCAGCAGGTTGAGCAATTTGCCCTGATTCGGAGCCACATCAATGGCCGGTAAGCCCGCGGCCTGATTGTTTTCCAGCGCGGCCAGCAGTGCCTCATCCTGTGGCACCAGCTGTTCTGTCAGATAATTATCGACCTCTGTCCAGCGTTGTTGATTCATGATTTTTCCTTGCTAAGGGGGAGTGGGCTGACCTGAAAAGAAGGTCAGCCCCTGGGGTTAAAGAAGCGGTATCAGCACAGGGTTTACTCTGTACAGGCCTGTGACCGGGTGGTTTTCAGATCCGGGATCAGCGTTAACAGCCCGCACAGCGCCATACCTGCTCCGATCCACAGCGGCGCGCTCAGCCCGAAACCGTACTCAATACCCAGCCCGCCCAGCAGCGACCCGAGCATCAGCCCGAAAGTGATCATCGAGGTGTGCAGCGTGTTCACCAGCTGTCGGTTACCGGCAGCGGCCATCACGCGCGTCACCATCGCCGGATTCATCGTCACGCCAAACAGCCCGACGCCGACAACCGATGCAATGGCGACCGGCGGCAGATGAATAAAGCGGGCAAACAGCGCAAAACAGCAGGCCAGCGCCAGCAGACCCGTGGCGATCGCCGGCAGTGCATAACGCCCGGCAAGCCTTCCCACCACGGCATTGCCCAGTACGGTGGCCATGCCGTATACCAGCAGCAGCACGGTCACTTCGCCGTGGCTGAAACCGGTCTGCGAGCTGAGGATAGGGGTAAAGTAGCTGAAACCGGCGAAGGTCGCGCCAATAATCAGCAGGCTGGTGCTGTAGGCACGCCACAGCGTCGGGTTTTTTAACGCCCGCAGTTCATCAGCCAGATTGATGTCGTCCGGTTTCAGCGTGGCAGGCACGGTTCTGGCGGTCAGCCACAGGGCGAGCAGGGCAATGACCACCACTGACCAGAAGCTGACGCGCCAGCCTGCCAGATTGCCGATAAAACTGGCCAGCGGCAGGCCAAGCACGGTGCCGATCATCAGCCCTCCCAGCACGACGGTGATGGCACCGGAGATCTGCTGTTGCGGTACCAGCCTGACGCCGGTGCTCACCGCGCAGCCGATAAAGGCACCCGCCACCGCCCCGGTCAGGATACGGGCAATCACCAGCGGCAGATAGCTGCCCGCTACCGCTCCCAGCGCCTGGCTGGCAACAAACAGCGCCAGCAGGATCAGCAGGCTGCGGCGCGGCGGATGCTTCAGTAACACCAGCGCGATCAGCGGCCCGCCTATCGCCATCGCCAGCGCGTACAGGGTAATCAGATAACCGGTCATCGGCAGGCTGATATGCAGATCGGCGCTCATGATATTCATCAGTGCGGCAACCTGGAATTCGCTGGTCACCAGCGCAAAAACACCAAACCCCAGCGTATACACGGCTGCGGGGAGACGGACGGAAGACGACGACATAACGTTTCCTGATAATCGATAAGTGAAGAACAAGTGTAGAGGCTGAGGCCGCTGCGTCCAGCTAGCCTTTAGTAGAGGGGGGGCGGCAGAGAGTTGAGCTCCAGCGCGCGCCGGATGGCATGTTTACCGTTGCTGACGCCCAGTTTTCGCGTGGCGTTAGCCATATGAAATTTCACCGTACTGAGCTGAATACCAAGGATGACAGCAATCTCGCCGTAGGTTTTCCCCCGGCTGCTCCACAGCAACACTTCCTGTTCACGCCCCGAAAGCGCCGGATGATGGCTGGAGCAGAGGGCTGTTTTTTCATGCAGGGCCACTAACAGCATCTGCAGGTCAGCCAGCCGGGAAATCACCTCATGGGAAAACGTCAGATTATCGCGGCGGCGGATGACGCTGAGCAGTGACATCTGCTGCTGCGGGTCGTGCACGGTGAAGGTGTAGCCTTTGACCCGCTGGCACCGGTTACCCGCCTCACACAGCCCGGCGTTGGGCCGTGCGCAGTCCTGCCAGTTAAACGGAGAAATGCGCTGCTGTGCCGCCAGCACCACCGGGTCTTTCAGATAACGGCGACGTTCGCTGTAGTCACTCACCCAGTCTGCCGCGTGGCTCGATACGACCAGTGCGTCACCGGGGGCATGCCGGTTCTGACGCAGATAAAGAAAATCAACGTCTCCCAGCGGGGCCAGGCGCTGACGGAGTACGGCTTCTGTCTGTGCAATGATGGTACGTTCGCTGGCGTGCTCCACGCTGACTCTCCGGCAGACAGGGATAAGGCCGTCCATCCTCGCACATTATCAGCGCGTTTTAAAAACCTTCATCTGGCCTTAACCCCACTGTCACACAATCCCTTCAATGTTACTGCCATCAGTCACCGGGAACTTAACGCAAATTTCCCTGCTATCCGGCCTTGTCCCGTGGAGATTTTTTTATGCTCAACTTATCCAGACATCCGACCACTTTGTATCAGGCGATAGCGGCCCAGCTGGAAGACGAGCTGCGCAGCCGCTACCGCAGCGGCGAGTACCTGCCGTCTGAAAAACAGCTGGCGGCGAACTATGCCGTTAACCGCCACACCCTGCGCCGGGCGGTGGATGAGCTGGTGGACAAGGGGCTGGTGCAGCGCCGCCAGGGGGTGGGCATCCTGGTGCTGATGCGGCCCTATAACTATCCCCTGCACGCGCAGGCACGCTTCAGCCAGAACCTGATGGAGCAGGGGAGCCACCCGACCAGTGAACGCCTGCTGGCGGTGCTGCGCCCCTGTAATGCTGAAGTGGCGACGGCGCTGGGCATTCACGAGGGCGATACGGTGATCCATCTGCGCACCCTGCGCCGGGTGAATGGCGTGCCGGTCTGCGTGATTAACCACTATCTGCCGGACCTGAGCTGGTGGCCGCAGCTGCAGCAGTTCAGTCACGGCTCGCTGCATGACTTTATCCGCCTGCATCTCACCGCCGGGCTGACGCGTAAGCAGACGCGGATCACCGCGCGCCGGGCGCAGGCAAAAGAGAGCAGCCTGCTACAGGTTTCCCTGCACGCGCCGCTGCTCTCTGTTCGCACTCTGAACACCTGTACCGACAGCGGCAGCATGGCGGAGTACTCCGTCAGCCTGACGCGTGCCGACATGATTGAACTGACGCTGGAGCATTAAATGGAAGCACATAAGGCACGTCAGCACTGGCTATCGGTGCTGGCCCACAGTCAGCCGCAGCAGCTGCTGGCGCACTGGCCTGCGGATTTACAGCCGGCGTACCAGCTACTGCGCGCGCCGGAAACGGGCCTCACCCGCCTGCAGGCGCGCATGGGCGGCACCGGTCGCCGCTTTATCCTTGGGGATACCACTGTCACGCGCGCCGTGGTTCGCCTTGAAAACGGCGTGTGCGGTTACAGCTATCTTCTCGGGCGGGATAAAGCCCACGCCGAACGCTGTGCGCTGCTCGACGCCCTGTTGCAGGACGACAGCACACAGCACTTACATCAGCAGATCATCGTGCCGCTGGCGGCGCTGCGTGACGAGCAGCGTGCGCTGCGCTCACGGGAAGTTGCCAGCAGCCGGGTCGATTTCTTTACCCTTGTCCGGGGAGACAACGCATGACATTACTGGCCAGTTTTAGCCATCCCGTGGCGGATGCGCAGCGTGCCTTTCGCCGTATTCTGAAAGCAATGAGTGAGCCGGGTGTGATGGTGTCCCTGCCTGCGCTGCCCGCCTGGGGCAACGCCTCCTGTGCGGCTACCGCAGTGATGATGACCCTGGTGGATCGTGAAACCCCGCTGTGGATTGACGCTGCCCTGCGTGACGATGCGCTGTTGAGCAACCTGCGTTTTCATACCGGCGCGCCGGTGACCGACAGCCCGGATGCACCGTTTGCCCTGCTGCACGCCCGATCCGGCATCAGCATCGATCGTTTTTCCCCCGGTGACAATGTGTCACCGGAAAAAAGCAGCACGCTGATTATTGATGTACCGGCCCTCAGCGGCGGCCTGACGCTGCGCCTGCGCGGTCCGGGCCTGCAGGAGCGTCGGGCCATCGCTCCACAGCTCCCCGACAGCGTGCTCCACTACCTGCGCGAACGGCACCACCGTTTCCCGCAGGGTATTGATCTGATCTTTACCTGTGGTGAAAACATGATGGCGCTGCCGCGCAGCACTGATGTGGAGGTCTGCTGATGTATGTCGCCGTGAAAGGGGGCGAGAAGGCCATTGCCGCCGCCCATCAGCTGCAGGAGAGCCTGCGCCGGGGAGACAGCGATCAGCCGGAGCTGTCCTGTACGCAGATTGAACAGCAGCTGGGGCTGGCGGTGGATCGCGTGATGACCGAAGGCGGCATTCATGACCGCGAACTGGCAGCGCTGGCGATCAAACAGGCCGCCGGCGACCTGGTCGAAGCGATTTTTCTCCTGCGCGCCTACCGCACCACGCTGCCGCGTCTGGCTGACAGCCTGCCGCTGGACAGCGGGGCGATGCGCGTCGAGCGCCGTATCTCGGCGGTGTATAAAGATCTGCCCGGCGGACAGCTGCTCGGGCCGACCTTTGACTACACGCACCGCCTGCTGGACTTCACCCTGCTGGCGGAAGGCAAGACCCCGGTGACGCCGCGTGCGGAGCAGCCGCTGGCGGCAGAGTGCCCGCATATGTTTGATCTGATGACACGGGAAGGGCTGGCCCGGCGTGAAGAAGATGACGGCAGTGAGCCGCTGGATATCACCCGCGATGCACCCGCCTACCCGATGCCGCGATCGGCGCGTCTGCAGCAGCTGGTGCGCGGCGATGAAGGCTTTCTGCTGGCGCTGGGGTACTCCACGCAGCGCGGATACGGGCGCACCCATCCCTTTGCCGGGGAGATCCGCACCGGATGGGTCACGGTCGACATTGTCCCGGAAGAGCTGGGCTTTCCGCTGGACATTGGTGAAGTGATGCTGACCGAGTGCGAAATGGTCAACGGCTTTACCACGCCGGAAGAGGATGCGCCGCACTTTACCCGTGGTTACGGGCTGGTGTTTGGCCGTGCGGAACGGAAAGCGATGGCGATGGCGCTGGTGGATCGGGCCCTGCAGACGGAGGAGCACGGTGAACGGATAACCAGCCCGGCGCAGGACGAAGAGTTTGTCCTCTCGCATGCGGATAACGTGGAAGCGGCGGGATTTGTCTCACACCTGAAGCTGCCCCATTACGTGGATTTCCAGGCTGAACTGGAGCTGCTGAAACGCCTGCGGGCGGAATACCAGGAGGCGCACCGTGACTGAACTGAGCGGTTATAACCCCGGCTATCTTGATGAACAGAGTAAACGCACCATCCGTCGCGCCATCCTGAAAGCCGTCGCCATTCCCGGCTATCAGGTACCCTTTGGCGGCCGCGAGATGCCGATGCCCTACGGCTGGGGCACCGGCGGTATTCAGCTGACGGCCAGCGTGATCGGTGAACATGACGTGCTGAAGGTGATCGACCAGGGGGCGGATGACACCACCAATGCGGTCTCTATCCGCCGCTTCTTCCAGCGCGTCAGCGGGGCGGCCACCACCGAGCGGACGGTGGATGCCACGCTGATCCAGACCCGGCACCGCATTCCTGAAACGCCGCTGAGTGAAGACCAGATCCTGATTTACCAGGTGCCGATCCCGGAACCGCTGCGCTTTATTGAGCCGCGGGAAACCGAAACCCGCACCATGCACGCGCTGGAGGAGTACGGCATCATGCAGGTCAAACTGTATGAAGATATTGCCCGCTACGGCCATATCGCCACCACTTATGCCTACCCGGTAAAGGTCAACGACCGTTACGTGATGGACCCGTCGCCGATCCCAAAATTTGATAATCCGAAAATGGACATGATGCCCGCGTTGCAGCTGTTTGGTGCCGGGCGCGAAAAGCGGATTTACGCGCTGCCGCCTTATACCAAAGTGGAAAGTCTCGACTTTGACGACCATCCCTTCACGGTACAGCAGTGGGATCACCCCTGTGCGCTGTGCGGGTCACGCGACAGCTATCTGGATGAAGTGGTGCTCGATGACGCCGGTTCCCGCCTGTTTGTCTGTTCCGACACCGACTACTGCCATCAGCAACAAGAGACACTATCATGAAGCGCGAGTCCCCCCTGCTGGCGGTCAGTCAGTTAACCCATCTTTATGCCCCGGGCAAAGGGTTCAGCGATGTCTCTTTCGAGCTGTATCCCGGCGAGGTGCTGGGCATTGTCGGCGAGTCCGGCTCCGGTAAAACCACGCTGCTGAAGTCGATCTCTGCCCGCCTGGCCCCGCAGCACGGCGAGATTATCTATCAGGGGCAGGCCCTTTATGCCCTTAGCGAAAGCGACCGCCGCCGCCTGCTGCGCACCGAGTGGGGCGTGGTGCATCAGTATCCCATGGACGGCCTGCGGGCGCAGGTGTCTGCCGGGGGCAACATCGGTGAGCGACTGATGGCGGTCGGCCAGCGGCATTACGGGCAGATCCGCGAAACCGCCGGCCAGTGGCTACAGGACGTGGAGATCCCGCTGGCGCGCATTGACGACCTGCCGGGCACCTTCTCCGGCGGTATGCAGCAGCGGCTGCAAATTGCCCGCAATCTGGTGACTCACCCCACACTGGTGTTTATGGATGAGCCCACCGGCGGGCTGGACGTGTCGGTACAGGCACGCCTGCTGGACCTGCTGCGCAGCCTGGTGCGCGACCTGAATCTGGCGGTGGTGATTGTCACCCACGATCTCGGCGTCGCCCGCCTGCTGGCCCACCGGCTGCTGGTAATGAAAGAGGGCAGGGTGGTCGAGAGCGGACTCACCGACCGGGTGCTGGACGACCCGCACCATCCGTACACCCAGCTGCTGGTGTCATCGATTGTCTGAATCCGGTGTTGCTGGCCGACCGGAAAAGCGGGTCGGCCACGACGGAGACGAGGTGACCTTTTTGTGGTCGTCCCGTTGGGGGATTAACCTTTTTGCAGGGAATGAAAATGAATCTGAAACTGCGCGTCGAAAATCTGTCAAAAACTTTTGTGATGCACAATCAGCACGGCGCAGAGCTGCCGGTTCTGCGTAACGCCTCGCTGCAGGTGTCGGCGGGAGAGTGTGTGGTGCTGCACGGTCATTCGGGCAGCGGTAAGTCCACGCTGCTGCGGTCGCTGTATGCCAACTATCTGCCGGACAGCGGGCATATCTGGGTGGCGCATCAGCAGGAGTGGGTCGATCTGGTGACTGCCCCGGCGCGGCAGATCCTCGCTATCCGCCGCGAGACGATCGGCTGGGTCAGCCAGTTCCTGCGGGTGATCCCACGGATTTCCACCCTTGAGGTGGTGATGCAGCCGCTGCTGGAGCGCGGCGTGGCCCGTGATGAGAGCGAGGCGCGGGCAAAATCCCTGCTTTCGCGTCTTAACGTGCCGCCGCGACTGTGGGCGCTGGCACCCTCAACCTTCTCCGGCGGTGAGCAGCAGCGCGTTAATATCGCGCGGGGGTTTATTGCCGACTCACCGATCCTGCTGCTGGATGAGCCAACGGCTTCGCTGGATGCCATTAACAGTGCCGCCGTGGTGGCGCTGATTGAAGAGGCCCGCCAGCGCGGTGCGGCCATTGTGGGCATTTTTCATGATAATGCGGTGCGTGAGCGCATCGCTGACCGTCTGCATGTGATGCAGCCCGCTGCACTGGAGCACGCCGAATGATCATCAATAACGTCAGACTGATTCTGGAAAATGAAGTAGTGGCGGGGTCACTGGCCTGTGAAAACGGCGTGATCCGGGCGTTCTCCGATACGCAGAGCCAACTGCCGGCGGCCATCGACGGCGAAGGCGGCTGGCTGATGCCGGGCATGGTGGAGCTGCATACCGATAATCTGGATAAATTTTTCACCCCGCGGCCGAAGGTGGACTGGCCTGCGCACTCTGCCATGAGCAGCCATGATGCGCTGATTGTCGCCAGCGGTATCACCACGGTGCTGGATGCCATCAGCGTCGGCGACGTGCGCGACGGCGGTCACCGCATGGAGAATCTGAACAAGATGATCGATGCGATCCGCCACAGCCAGAAGCACGGCCTGAACCGCGCAGAACATCGCCTGCACCTGCGCTGTGAGCTGCCGAATGATTCCACGCTGCCGCTGTTTGAACAGCTGATGTGCAATCCGGTGCTGTCGCTGGTGTCGCTGATGGATCACTCTCCGGGCCAGCGTCAGTACGTGTCGCTGGCGGCATGGCGCACCTATTTTGGCGGCAAGTATCAGCTCAGCGATCTCCAGCTTGATGCCTATGAGGCCGATCAGCTGCGGCTGGCCGCCCGCTGGTCAGCCCCGAACCGCGAGGCCATATCCGCCTGGTGCCGTCAGTATCATATTCCACTGGCCAGCCATGATGATGCGACGTATGAGCACGTCGTGGAGTCGAAAGGGGTCGGTAGTGTGATCGCGGAGTTCCCGACCACCGAAGAAGCCGCACGCGCTTCGCGCGAGCTGGGCCTGCAGGTACTGATGGGTGCGCCAAATATTGTGCGTGGCGGCTCGCACTCTGGCAACGTGGCGGCCAGCGCGCTGGCGCAGATCGATCTGCTGGATATCCTCTCCTCTGACTACTATCCGGCCAGCCTGCTGGATGCGGCATTCCGTCTGGCCCGTGATGAAAACAACAGCATGACGCTCCCTCAGGCCGTGGCGCTGGTCACGCGTAATCCTGCCCGCGCCATCGGCCTTGACGATCGCGGCACGATCGGTGAGGGCAAACGTGCCGATCTGGTGCTGGTGCGTCAGCACCGTGAACAGGTGTACGTTTCCCGCGTCTGGGCGCAGGGCAGGCCGGTGTTCTGATGGGGCGGCTGATCTGGCTGATGGGGCCTTCGGGCTCCGGTAAAGACAGCCTGCTGCTGGCCCTGCGCGAGTGCGCACCGGAGCGGGTCATTGTCGCGCATCGCTATATTACCCGCAGTGCCAGCGCCGGGGGGGAGAATCACGTCGCCCTCAGCGAGCAGGAGTTCCGGCGGCGGCGTGCGCATGGCCTGTTTGCTCTCGACTGGCAGGCGCATCAGTACTCCTATGCGCTCGGCATTGAAATCGACCGCTGGCTGGCGGCCGGGCTGGACGTCGTGGTCAACGGTTCACGCCTGCATCTTCAGGCTGCGCGGCAGCGCTACGGTGAACAGCTGCTGGCAGTCTGTTTGCAGGTATCGCCTGAGGTGCTGGCCAGCCGCCTGCGCCAGCGCGGGCGCGAGGATGAGGCCGCCATTGAACAGCGGCTGAAACGTGCAGCGGAACCGGTGGCAGCAGGGTGTATCACGCTGAATAATGACGGGCCGCTGGGCGAGACATTACAGGGTTTTTCGGCATTATTAGCCGAGCACATTGCGTAGGGGCGACGTTTTCGGTCGACCCGCGATCCGGCGCTGGCTCTCACTTTAAGCGTCATCAGCAATATTGACGGCCCCATAATTTCCTGACTTAATTGAGTCTCCAGGGGGAGCCAGGCACAGCTGGCTGAGAAATCGTTAATGCTACAGCACGATGACCCTTAATACCTGATCCGGATCATACCGGCGGAGGGATGGGGCAGCTTACCTGACTTTTGCCGGTAGTCTCTGCTAAAAGGACTACCCAATGACCAGCCGATTTACCGATACCCTCCGTACCCTGAGTCAGTCACAATGGTCACAGGCCGTCACGCATCGTTTTGTCCGGGAGCTGTATGACGGCAGCATTAACCACCAGGTGATGATCAACTACCTGGTGCAGGATTATCGTTTTCTCGACAGTTTTTTGACCTTAGTCGGATCTGCTATTGCCTGCGCCGACACGCCTGCCGCGCGCCTGTGTTTTGGCCGCTGCGCCGGTATGGTGTCATCCGAAGAGAATACCTATTTTCTTCGCGCATTTGCGGCATTGGGCGTCAGTGAGCAGCAGCGCAATGTGCAGTCTGACACGGCACCGACGGTAGGATTCAAAGCGATTATGCTTGAAGCTGCCGCCACCCGTTCCTATGCTGCCATCCTGACGGTTCTGAATGTAGCCGAGTGGTTGTATCTTGACTGGGCGTCACAGGCACCAGAAATGCTGCCTGCCAGTTTCGTTCATGCTGAGTGGATTACCCTGCACAATAACCCTGATTTTTGCGAATTTGTCGCCTTTTTACGCCACGAACTGGATCGCGTCGGGCCTGAACAACGGTCGTTGTGCGAGGATTTTTTCCAGCGTGCAGTCAGGCTGGAACTGGCATTTTTTGATGCAGTGTATCAATAAGATTAAATCTGCTGAAAAGAGAATGTGGCAGGACAGGAGGGAACGATTCTGCTGTTATGGCAGGAAAAATCAGAAAAAACGGGGGTGCTCTTTCCCCCATTCACTACGGTAAGCCACAGACTGAGAAATTATTATGTATCGCTCAGTGCTGTATCAACGGACAGGTTGAATCGTTT
Source organism: Erwinia persicina (assembly GCF_019844095.1). Lineage (NCBI taxonomy): Bacteria > Pseudomonadati > Pseudomonadota > Gammaproteobacteria > Enterobacterales > Erwiniaceae > Erwinia > Erwinia persicina. The sequence goes on from NZ_CP082141.1 coordinate 1,890,131, forward strand.
TAAGCGTCAATAAATGGGGCGGGCATTTTGTCAATTCTTTCTAAATAGAAGAAATAATAATGGCCATCCTGAACAATGTCTGGTGCTCCTTCGAAGGATTTACCATCCATGATCCCCAATAATGTGTCATCATCCACTTTACGGAAGTGGTCAAAGATTGGTACGCCATCGTAGACCATCGTTGCTGAGATTTTCCCACGAAAGTCAATTTGCCAGAGAGAAGCCTCTCCCTTCATCATTTTATTAGAGTACAGATTGCCTTTGTCATCATAGCAGACCAGGGGCATGGCATCTGAAGCACTACGGAACCATTTCCCGAACCATTTTACTTCATCAAGGGAGCGGGTGGCCCAGTGACCGGTATCAAAGTCTCCTCCGGCCCATATTGATTGAATTTCATCAACACTGACGGGGGGTAATGAGTCAAAAAAATCCAACAATACCTGATCTGAGCTGAATACTCTTTGTGCTTTAAAAGCGTCAAATTTTACTTTTGCGTTCATAATTTAATCCTGTTTGTATTGTAGAGATAGCAACAGATATACCGATGAAAGAACGTAATATGTAATATATATTGTCACATGATATAACAATTAGTGAATTATTAATGTCGGTACAAGCCTATGCCAGGTTTGAGTGCTTATCAGGTGCAGGCGAAAAATAAGTACCCTGTTGGGGACAGTTTTAAGTGCCTTGCATAATCTGCATTAATAAATAAAACTAACAATTCAATATAGTCACTGATCTCCGGAGTAATCACTGCCAGTGATATTCCGAGTGGTCATCGTTAAGTTACCCGCAGTGATAAAAATAATATTATATAAGTGGTTGTGAAACAAAACGCATCATTTAAAAAGCAAGTGAATCAGAAAGTGTCCGCCACAAATCAAGTTCATGCTTTTTTTCCACCAGGACACGATCATATATCTCGGTTGCATCAGCACCCGCGGTGAAACGCAATGGTGGTTGCTGTTCATTAGCTAGTCTGAGTAAAGCTTGCGCCAGCTTCTTAGGGTCGTTAGCCTGTTTGCCGTCAACGGCTCTGGTTGCCCGACGGGTTTCACCAGACGTTGCATCATACGCAGCAATAATATTATCTGTGTAAACGACAGAGTTCTCAGTCAAAAACTCGGTTCGGAAATAACCCGGTTCAACAATGGTTACATGAATCCCCAGTGGCGCAACCTCTTTCGCCAGGCTTTCGGATATGCCCTCAACGGCAAATTTAGTGCCACAATAGCTTGAAACTCCGGCATCACCATAAAAACCTGCCAGTGATGAAAGGTTAAAAATATGGCCACTTTTTCGGGCACGCATCACGGGCAAAACGGCGCGGGTTACGTTTAACAGGCCAAATACATTAGTATCAAACTGACGACGAACTTCCGCATTTGTCGTCTCTTCCAGCGCACCCAGAACGGCAAACCCGGCATTATTAACCACGATATCAATCTGCTTAAAATGGCTGATTGCCGCCTGTACAGTAGCCTGTGCCTGTTGCTCATCAGTTACGTCAAGGCTGAGTGCCAGTAAATGTTCTGATGAACCAAGAGCTCGGGTTACGCTTTCTTTCTGGCGACCAGTGGCAACGACTTTGTCACCCGCAGCCAGGGCGGCTTTGGCAATATCGGCGCCAATTCCGCGTGTTGCTCCGGTGATAAACCAAACTTTGCTCATAGACAGCACCTTTTAACTATTCATGGAATACAGACATAGGGAAATCGTGCAGACAATATATCTATGTCTCTCTGCAATATCGCATGAAAAGCATAAGGTTATATACTGCTGACGATTCGGCTTCAGTCTATTATAATAGGCTTTAAACAGCGTCAGATAGCCTGATTCTGTTTAATTATTGCCTGATAATCCGGGATCTGAATGCCGGATGATTCATGCGTAACGAAAAGTGGAATAAAAGGAGGGTGAAAAAGATGCAGGTCTTTTTTATTGGCCCTTGTAGTCGCAAGGTCAGGCTGTATCAGAACAATGATGAGCTTCTTCCCAGTGGAAACATACGGGAGGTCAAAAACACATTCACTGACATACTGATAAGTTCAAAATCTGAATTAAACCTTTATCGGTAGAACTCGCGCTGCCGCATTCGCTCTGAGTATCCACTACCTGTTCCTCCTGATTTAATGTGGCTTTCGGGGCGCGTGTTTAGTTTGTAGTGACAGTTGCGGAAATAGTGTTACTAAAAGCTTATTTTAACCGGTTTAAGTCGTTCCCATTTTGTTGAGAGTATGGTGATATTTATCTGGAATGCCAGTAGTGAAACTCTTTACTTTCCTTTATTAATGATTAAACCTGACTTCTGCTTTCGCGTGCAGGACGCAACACATCATAGTGAAAGTGATAAGAAGCCTGTCATTTTTCCATCACCCCCCTGTCATTAAAGTTTCACCGTCAGCATAGTTAATAGGGCCACAGCGAATCACGCGCAACCTGACGACGGTAGACATATGGCACAGGCATTATTGAAGATTGCTTCCGAGCAGCAGACGGTGCCGCAGGCTGCTCTGCGCCCGAAAGTGCTGGCGGTAAAGGGATTAGGCAAATCTTACGGCACGCAGAGTCGCGTCCTGCAGGATATTAATTTTGACCTGCATGGCGGGGAACTGGTGGCCGTCATTGGCCGCAGCGGCGCAGGCAAATCGACCCTTTTGCACGTGCTCAATGGCACCATCCCGGCCAGCGAAGGCGAGATCCTCAACTTCCATGAAAATGGGCAGCAGCAGAACATCGTTGAGCTGAATACCCGGCAGATGCGCCAGTGGCGCAGCGAATGCGGCATGATTTTCCAGGACTTCTGCCTGGTACCGCGGCTGGATGTGCTGACCAATGTTCTGCTGGGCCGCCTGAGCCAGACGTCGACCCTGAAATCCTTCTTTAAAATCTTCCCCGACGCAGACCGCGCCCGCGCCATTGGCCTGCTGGAGTGGCTGAATATGCTGCCCCAGGCGTTACAGCGTGCGGAAAATCTCTCCGGCGGGCAGATGCAGCGGGTGGCTATCTGCCGTGCGCTGATGCAGAACCCAAAAATTTTACTGGCCGATGAGCCGGTGGCCTCCCTCGACCCGAAAAACACCCGACGCATTATGGATGTGCTGCGCCAGGTGAGTCACAACGGGATCAGCGTGATGGTCAACCTGCACTCGGTAGAGCTGGTGAAGGAGTACTGCACGCGCGCCATCGGCATTGCTAAGGGCCGTATTGTGTTTGACGGGCACCCCGCGGAGCTGACGGACGATCTGCTGCACGTGCTTTACGGCGACGACATTTCTCAACGTAACGAAGACCTCCAGGCCTGACCGGGCAATACTACTTTTATGGGACACGGAACTCAGCAATGAAAAAAATCATTCTCGCAGCGGTAATCAGTAGTGTTATGGCAGCCAGCGTTAACGCCGCCGATGCACCAAAAGAACTGAACTTAGGTATCCTCGGCGGTCAGAATGCCACGCAGCAGATTGGTGATAACCAGTGCGTGAAAGACTTCTTCGACAAAGAGCTGAACGTGGATACCAAACTGCGTAACTCGTCTGATTACTCAGGCGTGATCCAGGGGTTGATTGGCGGCAAGGTCGATATGGTGCTGAGTATGTCACCCTCGTCTTATGCCTCGGTGTACATTAACGATCCTAAGGCGGTCGACGTGGTCGGCATCGTCGTGGATGACGCGGATAAATCACGCGGCTACCACTCGGTGGTGGTGGTCAAAGCCGACAGCCCGTACAAAACGCTGGCTGACCTGAAAGGCAAATCCTTCGGTATGGCGGATCCGGATTCCACTTCCGGCTTCCTGATCCCCAATGAAAGCTTTAAGAAAGAGTTCGGCGGCACGGTGGACGATAAATATAACGGCCACTTCTCCAGCGTCACCTTCTCCGGCGGCCATGAGCAGGATGTGCTGGGCGTGCTGAACGGCCAGTTTGACGGGGCTGTGACCTGGGCTTCGATGATCGGGGATTACAACACCGGTTACACCAGCGGCGCGTTCACCCGCATGATCCGCGCCGGTAACCCGGACCTGATGAAGAAAATTCGTATTATCTGGCAGTCACCGCTGATCCCGAACGGGCCGATACTGGTCAGCAACAAACTGCCGGCTGATTTCAAGGCGAAGCTGATCACCGCCATCAAAAAGCTGGATACCGAACACCACAGCTGCTTTGTTAAAGCCGTTGGCGGTGCGCAGCATATCGGCCCGGCCACCGTCGCCGACTATCAGGCGATTATTGATATGAAACGTGCGCTGACCAAAGCCCGTTAATCCTCTGCTTATTTCTCCACTGATCAGGGCCGTCGTCTGACGGCCCTTGACGCCGGTATCCGCATGACACATCCCGATTTTGAACGCTATTACCAGCAGGTTCGCGGCAGGCAAAAGCGCGATACGCTGCTGTGGTCACTGACGCTGCTGGTGCTGTATCTCGCCTCCGGCCATCTGGCTGAATTTAATCTGCACACCATCTGGGTGTCGCTGCCGAACTTCTTTGATTATCTGGCTGAAACCGTGCCGGTGCTGCACGTTTCCCAGCTGTTTGCCGACAGTCATACGGAAGGTTCATTTGCCTACTGGGGCTACCGCCTGCATATCCAGCTGCCGCTGATCTGGGAAACGCTGCAGCTGGCGCTGGCCGCCACGCTGGTGTCGGTGATGATTGCCGGCGTGCTGGCCTTTTTTGCTGCCAGCAACACGCAAACGCCGCGGGGCGTCAGTTTCGCCATACGCACCGCCGTGGCTTTTCTGCGCACCATGCCGGAGCTGGCGTGGGCGGTGATGTTTGTGATGGCGTTTGGCATTGGGGTCATCCCCGGTTTCCTGGCGCTGGCGCTGCACACCGTAGGCAGCCTGACCAAGCTGTTTTATGAAGCTATTGAAAGCGCCTCCGACAGGCCGGTGCGCGGGCTGGCATCGTGCGGGGCGTCGTCGCTCCAGCGTATGCGCTTTGCCCTGTGGCCGCAGGTGAAGCCGGTCTTTCTCTCGTATGGTTTTATGCGCTTCGAGGTGAATTTCCGTCAGTCGACCATTCTCGGGCTGGTGGGGGCCGGGGGCATCGGCCAGGAACTGATGACCAACATTAAACTCGACCGCTATGACCAGGTCAGCATGACGCTGATCCTGATTATCCTGGTGGTCTCGCTGCTGGATATGGTTTCCGGCCGGGTGCGTCGACGTGTGGTGGAAGGGAACCGGCTATGATGGGATTGATCGGCAGTGAAAAACTGGCAGGAATGAAACAGCAGCATCAGGCGCTGTTTGCCATTCAGCGGGCTTACCTGCGCCGCACCGGGCTGATTGCCGGGGCGATTGTGCTTTATTACGTGTTTTTCTTTACCCAGTTCGGTATCAGCTGGCAGCAGCTGACGATTGGCCTGGGCCAGCTGGCACACTATTTTATGCGCATGTTTGTCTGGCATGACGTGGCGAACTGGCCGTTTGCGTACTATTTCAGCCAGATTTTTATCACCATTGCGATTGTCTTCGCCGGGACACTCACCGCGACGCTGCTGGCACTGCCGCTCTCGTTCCTGGCGGCGCGTAACGTGATGTCATCACCGCTGCTGCGGCCTGTCGCGCTGGTGGTGCGCCGTCTGCTGGATATCCTGCGCGGCATTGATATGGCGATCTGGGGACTGATTTTCGTCCGTGCGGTCGGCATGGGGCCGCTGGCCGGGGTACTGGCGATTATCATGCAGGACATCGGGCTGCTGGGTAAGCTCTATGCCGAAAGTCACGAGGCGGTGGAGCGTTCACCGGGTCGCGGGCTGAATGCGGTGGGGGCGAACAGCCTGCAAAAACACCGCTACGGTATTTTCACCCAGTCCTTCCCCAGTTTCCTTGCCCTCAGCCTGTATCAGATTGAATCGAACACGCGTTCGGCTGCGGTTCTGGGCTTCGTGGGGGCGGGCGGCATCGGGCTGGTCTATGCTGAAAATATGCGGCTGTGGAACTGGGATGTGGTGATGTTCATCACCCTGATCATGGTGGTGATTGTGATGATGATGGATTATATTTCCGCGAAGCTGCGTAAGCGCTATATCAGCGGGCAGCCGGTGCCGCTGTTTGGCCAGCAAACGAATCCGCCGTAAGCCCGCCCGGTGGCCAAGGCGGGCCCGTCAACGCCATACGTTAACCGGTGGCGCGCAGATAGCGCAGGGTGGCATCAACCACCAGCTTCCGGTTACGCGCCAGGCTCTGCTGCCCGGTTTCACTGCCACCGAACAGCGCATTGAAGGTGTAGTGATTGGCGACGTTATGAAAGCTGATACTGCTGATCAGGCGATGGACGTCGACGGTGGTGATGGCGGCATCAAACTCCCCGCTCTGCTTCCCTCTGATCAGCACGGCATCCAGCACCTCCAGCGCACTTTGGTTGAGCGCTTTAATCGTCTCTGACTGACTGATATAGCGCCCGCGCATCAGGTTTTCACTACAGATCAGCCGCATAAAGTCAGGATGAGTAACGTGATAGTCGAAGCTGGCCTCAGCCAGCCGCGCGATGGCCAGGGTCGGAGACATATCGGCCAGATTCAGTCCGCTCTCATGCTGGCGGATCTCGCGATACACCAGGTGCAGAACCTCGATATACAGCTGTTCTTTATTACTGAAGTGGTAGACCACCATACGTTTAGTGGTCTGTGCCTCTTCAGCGATTTGTTCCATGCGCGCACCCTGCAGGCCGAACGCGGCAAAAGTGGTCAGGGCGCTGGCGAGGATGCGTTTCTTTAATCCTTCCGGATCGTTCTTACGTCTGGCGGGGGCTGGCATAGTGACTGAATACCCGTAATGCTGAGTGAAAACCGTCGCCAGAGTAGCGCCTGAAGCGCAGATTTACAAACAGCGCCGGGCAAAAAAACGCGCCTGTCACTGGCGCGAAAAGGCTTAAAACAGAGGGTTACAGGGTGGCAAACCAGGGATGGGTGCGGTCGGTTACGCTGGCGTGGTGCTGCTTTATGCGTGCTGCCAGCTGGGCTTCTGTTGGCAGCGCCCGGCCGCGCAGTACCGCTTCTGCGGTGGCACCGAAAGTGATAATACCCTGCGTCGCGATGTCAGCGGCTGCCACGTAGCCTACCAGCCCGGTCTGTTCAGCACCGTGTTCTTCCGCCTTCTGGCGACAGCGGATCAGTAACCCTTCCAGCGCCCGGTAAAGTTCACGCGCCTCGCCCAGTACCGGGATTTTCCCACTTGAATCATGCAAAACCTGCTCCAGGCGTTGAAAGACGATGGCGTGATCACCGGTGCTGAACAGGGTTTCTAAGGTCTGCTGCCAGTGTTGCCAGGTACGAACGAACAGGGCGTTCTGCACCAGCACCAGGCTGGCATGCTGCCAGTGAAAATGCTCACTGAGCTGGTTGACGCGCTGCTGGAGCGTACAAAACTCGGCTTCTCCGGACAGGTGGTCAGGGATCACCGGCGTGAGTTCTGCAATAAACCGCGCGATTTCACTGGCGGTTTCAGGGCTTGTCAGCGGCATAATTTTGCGCTGTTGCAGGAGCTTAAGCAGGCTGAGGTCATAAAACGCCGCACTCACACGTTCTCCGGCCAGTAACGCGCGATTAACGGTATGAATCGCCTCCGCAGACGCTGCGCGGGAGCGTTGTTCGAGCAGGGCGGCATGCAGCTGGCCGTAGGCAGGGGATGGGCTGAGTTCAGTATTCATCGTGCGCCTCACGGTAAAGAGGGTCAGGCCAGAGCCTGGCAGTGCCAGAGAGTATGGCAGAATCTCAGCCACTCATCAGGTCATTCGGGCCTTCTCACGCCGCCACTGGGTGGGGGAGCAGTGAAAATGCTGTTGAAAGACTTTGGCAAACTGCATCTGGCTGGTGTAACCCAATGAGTAAGCGATAATTTTTACCGGAAGGCTGTGATCGGACAGTAGGGATGTCGCCACGTCCATACGCAGCAGGAGCAGATACTGTTTTGGTCCGTAGCCAAACTGCTGCTGAAACAGCCGGCTGAGATAGCTGCGGTCAATGTTGCAGTATTCCGCGACCTCGCCAATGCTGACGCTGCGGTGGTAGTGGCGTTCCATAAACTGGACGGCATTATCCAGATGCTTGTTGCCGCTGCCCGCTTCTTCCTTCTGCTCGTGATGGACGTTGGCGATTAAGGCATCGAGGAACAGGCAGGTCAGCCCGGCAATTCTCAGCGAATGCACCGGGTCCTGTGCCACCAGCTGTTGCAGGCACTGCGCGGCGTCGTTAGCAGAAAGCGTATCTTTTGGCCGCCAGATCGGCATATCACGACGTAAACCGCATTTTTCCAGGCTTCTTATGGCAATCAGCCCGTCCAGTTCCAGCCACATATATTCCCAGGGCTGCTGCTTATCCGCCTTATAGGTGGTGATCTCGTGTGGATGGATAAGGAAGGCTTCCCCCTGGCGCACCGGCCAGCGCCGGTCACCCGCGAACAGTGTTCCGCCACCGCTTATCACATAATGAATAAGATAATGCTGGCGTACCGCCGGGCCATAGCTGTGCTGACTGGCACAGACCTCGTGACCATACTGATAAATGTTCAGTCCGAACTGGGCGATGTCGTGGGGGGGAATATCTTTCTGCATCACTTTTTCCTGTTTTTTATCAGATTATTACAGCATTTATTTTCTTTTAGTCTCAGCGCGGCAACATCATTTTGTGATATTGAACGGCAATCAGGACGGCCAGCGGCAGTATTTAGCGAGCCAGATCACAGTTCGATTCCGGCGTCATTTTTCACCATATCAATGTCAAAAAATGACATAGGCAGCAGGCCGCCGGCTGCCTAGAGTGAGGGCAACTTCACTTCACTGGTTAAAAGGGCACAACGATGAAAATTACCTTTCTTGGGGCGGGCAGTACGGTATTTGCGAAAAACGTGCTGGGAGATATTCTGGCCACGCCGGCATTACAGCAGGTTGATATTGCCCTGTATGACATCGATGCCGAACGGCTAAACGACTCGTGGCTGATGCTGAATAACCTCAACGCGAATCTGTGTCAGGGCAAAGCGAAAATTGAAAAGTTTGCCGGCGTTGAGCAGCGCCGCCGTGCGCTGGCGGGGGCCAGCTATGTGATTAATGCCGTTCAGGTCGGCGGTTACGATCCCTGCACCATCACCGATTTTGAGATTGCTAAAAAATATGGCCTGCGCCAGACCATCGCCGACACCCTCGGTATTGGGGGCATCTTCCGTGCGCTGCGCACCATCCCGGTGATGATGGACTTTGCCCGTGATATGGAAGCGGTCTGCCCGGACGCGTGGCTGCTGAACTACACCAACCCGATGGCCTCACTGACCGGCGCCATGCTGCAACATACCGGTATAAAAACCGTCGGCCTGTGTCACAGCGTGCAGGTGTGTGCCGAAACGCTGCTGAAGTCCGTGGATATGCCGACGGACGGAGTGAAGTGGCAGATTGCCGGGATTAACCATATGGCGTGGCTGCTGAATATCACCCGCAATGGGGAAGATATCTACCCGGAGATCAAACGTCGCGCGCTGGCGCTGACCGATAAGCATGACGATATGGTACGGCATGAAATCATGCGCGTGTTTGGCTATTACGTCACCGAGTCCTCAGAGCACAATGCGGAATATATGCCGTACTGGATCAAGCGCAACTACCCTGAGCTGATCGAGCGATTTAATATTCCGCTGGATGAGTATCCGCGCCGCTGTATCGAACAGATTGATCGCTGGCACCAGCAGCGTGACAAGCTGACGCAGAACGAGAACCTGACCCACACCCGCAGCCATGAATATGCTTCGTGGATGATTGAAGCGATGGAGACCGACGTTCCCTACAAAATTGGCGGTAACGTGCTGAATCACGGGCTGATCACCAACCTGCCGACCGAAGCCTGTGTGGAAGTGCCGTGCCTAGTGGACGGGCAGGGCGTGACGCCGTGCTTCGTGGGCGACCTGCCGCCGCAGCTGGCCGCGCTGAACCGCACCAATATCAATACTCAGCTGCTGACCATTGAGGCGGCCGTCACCGGCAGAAAGGATCATATCTATCACGCAGCGCTGCTTGATCCACATACCTCCGCTGAACTGTCGATTGATGACACGGTGAAACTCTGTGATGAGCTGATCGCCGCCCACGGCGACTGGCTCCCGGCTTACCGCTAACGCTCTCTGGCGCAGGGCACCTTTGTGGGGGCCCTGCATGATGACACTGGCAGGGACAGACAACGATGACAGTTTCAGTAAAAACAAAAATCAGCTACGGGCTGGGCGCATTCGGTAAGGATTTTGCCATCGGCATTATCTATATGTATCTGATGTACTACTACACCGACGTGGTGGGTGTATCGGTGAGCATGGTGGCTTCGCTGTTCCTGGTCGCCCGTATTCTGGATGCTTTTTTTGACCCGGTCATGGGCTGGATTGTCGAGCGTACCCAGACGCGCTGGGGCAAGTTTAAGCCCTGGATCCTGATCGGTACGCTGACGAACTCGGTGGTGCTGGTGTCGGTATTCTGTGCCCATCACTTTGAGGGCGGCGCGCTGATTGCCTGGATCTGGGCCACTTATCTGCTGTGGGGCTTTACCTATACCCTGATGGATGTGCCGTTCTGGTCGCTGGTGCCCTGCATTACCCTTGACAAGCGCGAACGTGAAGCGCTGATCCCGTGGCCGCGTTTCTTTGCCAGCCTGGCCGGCTATACCACCGGCGTCATCGGTCTGCCGCTGGTTAACTACCTGGGGGACGGCAATAAAGGGCAGGGATTTATGCTGTTCTCGCTGATCCTCGTGGTGTTCTTCATCCTGTCGGCCCTCATTACCCTGCGCAATATTGAAGAGAAATATTCCTCGTCTGCCGTGCCGAATGCGCCAGAGCACACCACGATTAAAGCGGTGGTCAGTATGATTTTCCGCAACCGTCCGCTTTTTGCCCTGCTGCTGATGGCCCTGGCGTGGAACCTTGCGCACAACGTCATTACGGCGTTTGCCATCTATTACTTCACCTATGTGGTGGGCCGGGCGGAGCTGTTCCCCTGGTACATGATGTACGCCGGGATTGCCAACCTGATTGCCATTCTCTGCTTCCCGAAACTGGTTGCACGCTTCTCCCGCCGGGCGATCTGGATCAGCGCGTCGGTGCTACCGGTGATGAGCTGCCTGCTGCTGCTGGCGGTGGGGATGTACGCACCGCAGAGCGCCACGCTGATCTCCCTGTCCGGGATCCTGGTGAATATTGGCGGCGCGTTCTTCTGGGTAATGCTGGTCATTATGGTCGCGGACACCGTCGACTACGGGGATTATGCGCTGGGCGTGCGCATCGAAAGTATCGCCTTCTCGGTGCAGACGATGGTGGTCAAAGCCGGCGCGGCCTTTGCCGGGCTGCTGATCGGCGTCATGCTGGGGGTGGTGGGCTATGTGCCGGGCGTGCAGCAGTCGGCCAGCACTATCGTGGGAATGCAGGGGATCATGATCGGCGTACCGCTGCTGTTCTTTGTCCTGACGCTGTGGATCTATCTGCGCCACTACAAGCTGGATGGCGAAATCCTGCATGAGATGCAGCGGGCCTTACAGCATAAATACGGCGAAGGTGAGGGGGTGATGACGGCGCAGGTCAGGCCGCTGGAGAGTGACGCTGAGGGCAGATATGCATCTGAGACGTTGAATCCGGGTCACCTCAAACCGTAGTGGACGTGTTTGAGGTAAGCCGGACGTCACGCGGGAGGTCGTCGCGTGCCGAGGCCCGCAGGGAGGCGGGCTTTGCCGATCCGGCGTGCTTAACTGGCCTCAGACCTGAAGCCAGACTGTCAGCGACAAAAAAGACTGACACACCCAGGCGGTATCCCAATGCACACAGAATCCCCGTTAAATACGGGGAACTGTAACCATCGATTGCCAATTGTAATGTTATAAAGTAACAGTTATCATCCGCAGCGCGGGCTTCAGCCTGCGCTGTTCCGTTTCTCTGGATAAAGGATTGATAATCTGATGCACACTTTTTTACGCTCGCCGCTGCTGGCCCTGATGCTGGCAGCCATAGCCGCCCCGGCCAGCGCAGCCCCTGAGCGGGTTGCCGCGCTGGTGGCCCCCTTCGAAATCAAAGGGACTGACCCGACGCTCTCCGGCGATATCTTTCTGAAAATGTCGATTGTTGAAACCCTCGTCAGTGCTGATACCGCCGGGCAACCGCTGCCGGGTCTGGCGACAAGCTGGACAGTGTCTGACGACGGCCTGCTGTGGCGCTTTACGCTACGTCCTGACGTAAAGTTCCATGATGGCAGCGCGCTGACGGCAGAGAGCGTCGTCCATGCGCTGGACGTTTCGCGCAGCAAGCCTGGCCTGCTGGATAAAGCCCCGATTACCGCCATTCGTGCCGAAGAGGGAAAAGTGGTTATTGCCCTCAGCCAGCCGTTTACCCCATTGCTGAGTATGCTGGCGGAAAACCGCGCCCAGATCCTCGCCCCGGCTGCTTACGATGCGAAAAATAAAGTGGTACAGATTGTCGGCAGCGGCCCGTATCGCCTGACCTCACTGCAGGCACCGCAGAAACTGACGGTCACCCGTTTTCACGACTACTGGGGCAAAGCGCCCGCTATTGAGCAGGCCAGCTATATGGCCGTAGGACGTGCGGAAACGCGGGCGCTGCTTGCGGAAAGCGGCAATGCCGATATGGTGCTGAACCTCGATCCTGCCAGCCGCAGCCGCCTGAAAAATAACCGCAACGTGCAGCTGCTGGCCGTCTCCATTCCGCGCAGCGTGCTGCTGAAGGTCAATGCGGGCCATCCGCTGCTGAATGACGTGCGCGTTCGTCAGGCGCTGAGTATGGCGCTGGATCGTGAAGGTATCGCCCGGGCGATCCTGCGTTACCCGGCGGCGGCCAGCCAGCTGTTTCCCCCGTCGGTGGCACAGTGGCATAACACCAGCCTGAAACCACTCACGAGTCAGCCACAGCAGGCGAAGGCGCTGCTGGCAGAACTGGGCTGGACGCCGGGAGCCGGTGGCACGCTGCAGCGTAACGGCAAGCCGTTTTCCCTGACGCTGACCACCTATCCCGATCGCCCGGAGCTGCCGCTGATTGCCGCAGCCATCCAGCAGCAGCTGCGTGAGGTGGGCATAGAGGTTGCGATCAACGCCACTAACTCCGGGGAAATTGCGGCTAAACATCATGACGGCACGCTGGAACTGGCCCTGGTGGCCCGTAACTTCGCGCTGACCCCGGATCCGCTGGGGACGTTGCTGCAGGACTATGCCCCACAGGGCGGGGACTGGGGGGCGATGAACTGGCACAACGCCACTTTTAACCAGACGCTGGCCGATCTGGTACAGGGCCGCGACCCGGCAAAAAGCCAGGCCGAACGCCAGCAGCTGACGCATATTCTGCAAACCGACCTGCCGGTTATTCCGGTGGCCTGGTATCAGCAGACCGCCGCGGTATCCCCACGCCTGAGCGGGGCCACCCTCGATCCGTTCGAACGTACCTTTGGGCTGGAAAAGATGGGGTGGGCTGAATGATACGGATACTGGGCTACCGCCTGCTGCAGGCCGGACTGGTGGCGCTGCTGGTCGGCGGCCTGACGTTTGTCCTGATGCGCTCGCTGCCGGGGGATATGGCTTACCGCATCGCCGCCGGGCGCTACGGCTACGATCGGGTGGATGCTGCCGCCGCCAGTGCGGTTCAGCAGGAGCTGGGGCTGGACCGCCCGGCCTGGCAGGCGCTGGCCGACTGGTTTGTGCAGCTGCTGCACTTCAACCCCGGTAACTCGCTGGTTTCCGGTGCGCCGGTGATGGAAGAGGTGGGTCATCAGCTGGGGCAGACCCTGCTGCTGGCGGCGGTGGCGCTGCTGCTGTCGCTGCTGCTCGGTCCGCCGCTGGGCATCCTCGCCGGACTGTCCCCCGGCGGGCGGCTTGACCGGATGCTGCTGGCCTTGTCCACCACGCTGCGCGCGCTGCCGCACTTTGTGCTTGGTCTGATTCTGGTACTGATTTTCGCCCTCGGCCTGCGCTGGCTGCCTGCGGCCGGGTATGGCGACGTGCAGCACGTGCTGCTGCCGGCGCTGACGCTGGCGCTCGGGCTGGCGGCGGTGTCCAGCCGGGTGGCGCGCAATGCCATGCGCCAGGTCACGGACGCGGCCTGGTATACGTTTGGCCGCACCAAAGGGCTGAATGAACGCACGCTGTTCTGGCGTCACGGACTGCGCAACGTCAGCGTGCCGCTGGTGACCTACCTCAGCGTGCAGTTTATTTACCTGATCGAAGGGGTGATCGTGGTGGAAACCCTGTTTGCCTGGCCGGGCATTGGCCATGCGCTGGTGCACGCCATTTTTGCCCGTGACGTACCGATGATCCAGGGAACAGCCCTGGTGATGGGGCTGATGTTTGTCCTGCTCAATGCCCTGAGTGACGGGCTGTGTTACTGGCTGGATCCGCGAAGGAAGAACGCATGATGATGACGATAGTGCGCCGCAGTTCGCTGGCGCAACGCACCGGTGCGGCGCTGCTGCTGCTGCTGGTGATCTTTGCTTTTGTACTGCCGCTGCTGTGGCCGCAGGATCCGGTGCGCCAGAAGCTGATGCTGGCGCTGCAGTGGCCCAACCTCAGCGCGCCGTTTGGCTATGACCACCTGGGACGTTCGCTGTTTGCCCGCCTGACGGCGGCCATCCGCCTGTCGCTGGGGCTGGCGCTGGTTAGCGTGCTGAGTGCGATGATCCCCGGCATCCTGCTTGGAGTACTCGCCGCCTGGCGGGGAGGCGTGGTTGACCGCGGCGTGTCGCTGCTGGCCGATGCTTTTCTCGCGCTGCCGGGGCTGCTGCTGGTGCTGCTGCTCACCGCGCTGGTGCCGGACTCCGCCGTGATGCTGTATGTCGGTATTTCGCTGCTGCTGTGGGTTGAGTACTTCCGCATCAGCCGCGCCATAGCCCGGCCGGTGCTGAGTTCACCCGCCGTTCAGGCCTCGCGGCTGCTGGGACTCAGTCCGTGGCTGATCTTTCGCCGCCATCTGTGGCCGGAGATGGCCCCGGTGGTGCTGACCGTCGCGGCGTTTGGTGCGGCCAGTGCCGTGATGGCGATCGCCGCGCTCGGCTTTGTCAGCGTTGGCGTACGTCCACCCACCCCGGAGCTGGGGCTGATGATGACCGAACTGCTGCCGTACTACGAAGAGGCGCCTTATGCGCTGTTGCAGCCGGTGGCCGTGGTCTTTTTACTGGTGTTAAGTCTGCTGCTGCTGGCAGGGAGGGAGAAATCATGATCCTGATGGATATTGACCAGGCGACGGTGACCGGCGGCGACCTGCCGGTGCAGCCGATCTCCTTCACCCTACGGGCCGGACAGCCATTTACGCTGCTGGGAGAGACCGGGTCCGGTAAAAGCCTGCTGGCTCAGGCGGTGATCGGCACGCTGCCGCCGGGGCTGGAAGCCGGGGGCACCCTGCACTTTGCTGGCAGGGCGCACCCGCTGGCCAGCCGCCCGGCACGCGCACTCTGGGGCCATACCCTGGGGATCCTGCCGCAGGAACCCTGGCTGGCGCTGGATCCGACTATGCGTGCGGGGGAACAGGTGGCAGAGAGCTACCGTTTTCTGCGCGGCATGAAGAAGGGACCGGCGCGGGAAGCGGCGCGGGACGATCTGGCGGCGCTGGGCGTGGCCGGAGCGGCAGATCGCCTGCCACAGGCGCTGTCCGGCGGGATGGCCCAGCGCGTGGCCTTTGCCGCTGCACGTGCGGGGGGAGCGAACATTATCGTCGCCGATGAGCCAACTAAAGGGCTGGACGTGGCGCGGCGCGATGAGGTGATCGCGCTGCTGTTACAGGAAGTGCAGGCGGGCGGCGGGCTGCTGACCATTACTCATGATATTGAACTGGCGCGGCAGATTGGCGGCGAGGTGGCGGTGATGCTGCGCGGCGAGATTATCGAGCGGGGGAGTGCAGAGCAGGTACTGACGCAACCGCAGCATCCTTACACCCGGGCGCTGCTGGCGGCCGATCCGTCCCGCTGGCCCGCTCACCGGCGGGCGGTGCCCAAGCGGGAGGTGGTGCTGGAAGCCCATAATCTGAGCCTGCATCGCGGCGGACGTCAGCTGTTCAGCAATCAGTCACTGCGTATCCATGCGGGTGAGGTTATCGGTATTACCGGACCCAGCGGCTGCGGCAAGAGCAGCTTTGGCGATATCCTGCTCGGCCTGCTTTCCGCCGACAGCGGGACGGTGGTGCGCGACCGCCAGATAGCGGCAGTGCGCTATCAGAAGATTTTTCAGGATCCGCCTTCTTCCTTTGCTCCGCGCGTGACGCTACGTCAGGCGCTGGGCGACGTGGTGAAACGGCATCAGCTGAATGGCGACCGCATTGCGCCGCTGATGGCGCGTCTGAAGCTGCGGCCACTGCTGCTCGATCGCCATCCCGGTGAGATCTCCGGCGGTGAGCTGCAGCGTTTTGCCCTGCTGCGCGTGCTGTTGCTGGATCCGGTGTTCCTGTTTGCCGATGAGCCGACGTCACGCCTCGATCTGCTGACCCAGCAGCAAACCATTGAACTGCTGGTGGAAGTGGCCGCGGGGCAAAACTGTGCGCTGCTGGTGGTCAGCCATGATGAGGCGCTGATTGACCACATCAGCCACCGGCGTATTCGCTTTGGTGAGGAGCATGCCCATTCCATGCTGAATCAGGAGGCCGCGATCGTATAATATCAGGCAGACACCCCCCACCGCGGGTGCGGGGGGGGGCTGTCACCCCGAAGTTAAAACCGGGTTCTCTTTCATTTTTCCTTCCGTTCATTGTGGGCTATATTGGCAGCCAATCGACAATTATCCCTCTGTGACAGGTAACACCGGCAATGGCTCTGATCCCCAAAAACTACGCGCGGCTGGAAAGCGGCTACCGTGAAAAAGCCCTGAAAATTTATCCGTGGGTCTGCGGACGCTGCGCCCGCGAATTTGTTTATTCCAACCTGCGTGAATTGACGGTTCACCATATCGATCACGATCATACCAATAACCCGGAAGACGGCAGCAACTGGGAGCTGCTGTGCCTGTACTGCCACGATCACGAACACTCCAAGTACACGGAAGCTGACCAGTACGGCACCCGCGTGGTGGCGGGAGAGGACGCGCAGAACGACGTGGCAGCGGCAACCTACAATCCTTTTGCTGACTTACAGTCGCTGCTGAATAAGAAGAAATAGGCTGTCGGTGGAACCGGACCGTGGCAAACGCGACGGGCCGGTTCTTTCAGGCCGGGACAGAGTTTTACAGCGCCCGGGCCAGAATCTCGCCAGGCAGACCGTCGAACTCCCTGAACTCCTGCGACGTGAAATGGTGATTGATGAGTATTTTTCTTGAGGCCAGATTCGCAGGATCGATGATGGCTATCAGGTGGGTTAACGCTGTAGCGTGGTGCGCCCGATCCATCAGCCACGCGGCAACCTGGCTGGCAATGCCTTTGCCCCAGTAATCCGGTAGCAGCATATACCCCAGCTCCGCGGTCCCGGGCGGGTCAGCAAGCGGCAACAGTTTACCCAGTCCGATGAAGTGGCCATCCTGCGCATCTGAAATCCTGAAATGCCCCAGCTCTGCGGATTCCGCATTGTCTTTTAACAGCTGGTCATAATCGCGGCGGGCTTCATCATGGGGGACAGCACGCTCGGTGATCATCGCCATCACCTGTGCATTGCTGACCAGCTTAAAATAGTCAGCAAAGTCCTGTTGACTGAATTTTTCTAAGACAATATTCAACGTTAGCCTCTTGTTTTTACAAAGCGTGAACGACAGGTAAAAGAGTATATCGGGTGAGCAGCGGTGTTTGAAGTCAACCAGGAAAGGGACTGGATAATTGCGCAGCGGCGGTAAACCCAGGGTTTACGCTATGAGCGGGGAGCGGAAGTTCGCAGTGGCGCCAGACAGATATAGATTTGGCTTAAATAGTTCATAGTAATCGGAAAGAGGTTACTTCCTACAAAAAAATGAAATTAACCAAGGCTGACAATGACAAAGCTCGATGAATTAAAAAGCATTTATCCTGGTGCACTTGCATGGCATTTTGGCGACAGCCCTGAACTTGCTGACGAACTCGTTCAACTGGTTTTGAGTGGGATTAAAACAGCAACATGCTGTTCGGCAGCTTCTTTTCAGCGTGAATATGAACGAGGCGAAGCTCCCAGCGTTGGAAGTTACAATATCATTCTGGACGGAACCGGACAGCCTGTTTGCGTGATCCAGACTATCAGGATGCAGGTCATTCGCTTCTGTGAAATGACGAGCGAGCTGGCCAGCAAAGAAGGTGAAGGTGATTTAAGTCTGGAGTATTGGAAGGAAGGGCACAAACGTTATTTTGAACGTGAAGGCACTTATTCTGAGGAAATGGAACTTGTCTTTGAGGAATTTGAGCTTACCGATATTTTGTAAAGGTCCGCAGTGAGCGAATAGCGGACTTCTAAACAAAGCCTGTAGAGCTGCTGTCCTGAAGCGTTTTGGTCATGTGCTTTGCCATTCTGCCAGGTTGGCCGTGATAAATAACCTCTGCATCAGGCACGGCGATGTTTACCCCACAGGAGAAGGTTACAGTGGTGAGTATGAAAAAAAGGATGGTCATCGTGGGGGCCTGAGAAGCAGGTTCAGAGGCGCAGAAGTGGCTTCTGTCACCCAATACTCAACAGGTGAGTGCCCTGTTCTGCAGGATGGGGACCCCGTTCCTGGCTTTACTGATGAGAGCGAGAGCGTCTACGTCGCAGTTATGCACCCAGCTGTTACATGCGCCGCTGCAATCGGCAGGCGGGTTTCTGAAGAATTACGCAGCGGTAAGAACGATGAGATCCCGGAGAGCTACCGTCTCTCTCACTTCACCGTCAGCGGCACCTCACAAACGTTGGCAGAATTCTCAAAATGACAGGTGCCGGAACATCCGCTGATACATACGTCAAAGCGGTACCTGGCTATATCTGCACCCATAATGACTTTCATGCCGGATGTCTGCGCTTCCACTCGGCGACAACCTCCGCCAGGGTTTTGGGAGTATCATTTCGTATCCAGGCCATAAAGTCGCGGTCGAAGCGAAAGCGTTCACCGCACTGTGCGATCATAAAGCGGCGGACGTTTTGCGTATTTTTATAGCCGGCATCCACCAGGGTTTCAGGGGTGAGCGCGGCGCTGTGCCAGTCAGTTTTCATGTTTGCCTGTTCCTGATAACGCGTCATCGTTATGACGTCACCGGCCCTGATCTCTTCCGCGTCCAGCAGAGGCCCCGCTCAGTCAGCGCTTCAGCCATGATGCCAGAACCGCTCCTGCCCATCGATCATGAAGATGACTCATGCAGCGGTGAAATTAAATCACTTTTACTCATTCAGCTACTCTGTCATAAATAAGCCATGCAATAAGCTCTGGCCAGTATGAAGATGACTGAATAAGAAAACCAGAAAAATTAAAGTAAAAAACACTGAAAAAGCAAGAAATACCTTCAGGTTTTTATATCAGAAATCAGGACAAGCTAACGATGAATAATCAATTAAAATTTACGATTAAAAGCCTTACTTTTGACGAAAATTATAATCCCTCTGAAAATACGCGCATTACGACCAACTTTGCTAATTTGGCCAGAGGGGAGAAGCGTCAGGATAATCTGCGCAATGCGCTGAAAATGATCGACGACCGTTTTAATACACTCGCCTGTCAGGATAATCCACAGGGCGATCGTTATTCCGTTGAACTGGAAATTATTTCTGTAGCCATGGATGTTGAAGGGAAAGGTATTCCCTTTCCGGTGATCGAAATACTGAAAAACCATATTGTGGACCATAAAACGGGCGAGCGTATTGAGGGTATCACCGGCAATAATTTCTCCTCTTACGTGCGTGATTATGATTTTAGCGTCGTTCTGTTAGAGCATAACAGGAACAGCACTAAATTCAGTACGCCCGACAATTTCGGTGACCTGCACGGTAACTTATTTAAAAGCTTCGTCAATTCGGAAACCTATAAAAGCCATTTTTCTAAAGCACCGGTGATCTGCCTGAGTGTGTCGAGTAAAAATACTTATCACCGGACTGACTATCGCCATCCGGTACTGGGTGTGGAATATCAGCAAAATGCCCTGTCAATGACTGACCATTACTTCAATAAAATGGGTCTGCAGGCGCGTTATTTTATGCCGTCAGGTAGCGTTGCGCCGCTGGCCTTTTATTTTACCGGCGATTTGACCGGCGACTACACGGATCTGGAGCTGATCGGCACCATCAGCACGATGGAAACGTTCCAGAAGATCTACCGCCCGGAAATTTATAATGCGAATGCGGTGGCCGGGCAGGAATATCAGCCTGACCTGAATCAACAGGATTATGCATTAACGAAAATTGTTTACGATCGCGAAGAACGCAGCCAGCTGGCTATTGAGCAGGGTAAATATACTGAAGAACATTTTATCAAACCTTACCGTGCGCTTCTTGAGCAATGGTCTGCCCATTACGTTCTTTGATTAACCAAAAAATTAAGGTCACCTGTTATGAAAATTTTGTTACCGACATCGACGTCAGGCAGTCTGCCGAAACCCTCCTGGCTTGCACAGCCTGAGACACTCTGGTCACCCTGGAAACTGGAAGGGGACGAGTTGATCGACGGTAAATATGACGCGCTGCGCCTGTGCCTGGAAGATCAGCGTCAGGCGGGTATCGATATCGTCAGTGAAGGCGAACAGACGCGCCAGCATTTTGTGACCACCTTTATTGAGCACCTCAGCGGCGTAGATTTTGCGAAACGTGAAATCGTCAAAATTCGTAATCGCTATGATGCGAGCGTGCCGACCGTGGTCGGTGCCGTCAGCCGCCAGAAGCCGGTGTTCGTGGAAGACGCGAAATTTTTACGCCAGCAAACCAGCAAACCGATCAAGTGGGCACTGCCTGGCCCGATGACCATGATCGACACGCTGTACGACAGCCACTACAAAAGCCGTGAAAAACTGGCCTGGGAATTCGCTAAAATTCTCAATCAGGAAGCCAGAGAATTAGAGGCGGCCGGTGTCGATATTATTCAGTTTGATGAGCCGGCGTTTAATGTGTTCTTTGACGAGGTGAATGACTGGGGTATTGCTGCCCTGGAACGGGCCATTGAAGGGCTTAAGTGTGAAACGGCGGTGCATATCTGCTACGGCTATGGCATCAAAGCCAATACCGACTGGAAAAAAACGCTGGGGTCAGAATGGCGGCAATATGAAGAAATTTTCCCTAAGCTGCAGACGTCTAACATCGATATCGTTTCTCTGGAGTGCCAGAACTCTCGCGTGCCGATGGATCTGATTGAACTGATCCGCGGTAAAAAAGTGATGGTCGGGGCGATTGATGTGGCAACCAATACCATTGAGACCCCGGAGGAAGTCGCGGAGACGCTGCGTAAGGCCCTGCAGTTTGTTGATGCCGACAAGCTTTATCCTTCGACCAACTGCGGAATGACCCCGTTATCCCGTCAGGTTGCCAGAGGTAAGTTGCAGGCGTTAAGCGCCGGCGCAGAGATCGTGCGCCGGGAACTGACGGCGAAATAACGCCATCAGATCGTCGCCATTCTGCATAACGATGTTGTCGCGCAGACGGTCAGCCGCCTCGCAGAGGAGGCACGCGGCTCACTTGGTTATGCAGCAGGGAAAGACCAATCGCGCTGATATTCAGCGCGATTGGTCAGCGATCTGGAAAAGAT
Source organism: Erwinia persicina (assembly GCF_019844095.1). Lineage (NCBI taxonomy): Bacteria > Pseudomonadati > Pseudomonadota > Gammaproteobacteria > Enterobacterales > Erwiniaceae > Erwinia > Erwinia persicina. Next base: position 1,911,743 of record NZ_CP082141.1, read on the forward strand.
TATTGCGGGTGATATTCGATATTAATCGGTTCATCCGGCAGCTGGGTGAACGTGCGGATAATATGATGATAGTCCGCGGTAGGGTTGGTCTGGCTGAACTGCTGCGGGTAGAAGTCCTTCGCCAGCATCTCAATGCCAATAATGTTATACGGATGGTTATAGAAGTGGTGGTAAACCGCGGCGACTCTGCCCGCTTTCACCGCCGGGATATCTTTCACACCGGTACGATCGCGCAGATGGTCGAAGCTGGCTTTGATCTCGCTGATATCAGTATTGTAACCCAGAGGGATCACCGGGCTGGCTTTACCGCCGCGCTTCGAGCCGCTCATCACATAGTAGTCCGGGTTCAGGCTGATCACTTTCTCCACTGCGATGGTGCCGCTGGTGCCCGGCAGCAGGTCAGAACCTATATTTTTTGCCCCCGTCGCTTCAATTAACGCGCCCCAGCCGTTATGGCCGTGGGTGAAGCAGCAGGCCCCGCCGCCGCCGATGCCGGCAATCGGCTCAACAAACACCCGCGGTTTTGGCGACACGTCTTTGACCGCAGCCTGAACGGCATTGAGCTTCTGCGTGTAATAATCCGTGTAGGCCTTCGCGCGCGCTTCCTGATCCAGCACCGTGCCCAGCAGAGTGACGCTGGCCGCAGTATTCTTAACCGGGTGCAGTTCATCATCAACAAACAGCACCGGGATCTTCAGCGCACTGAGCTGATCCAGGACGCCGGTCTGTTGCAGGGCGGGTTTGGCGCGCAGCTGGGCGATCATCAGGTCAGGCTTTCTGGCGATGACGGTTTCAAGGTTCACTTCCCCCTGGTCAGAAAAGCCCATGTCGAGGATCTTGTCTGCCTCGGGCCAGCGTTTTTTCAGCATCTCCCAGCTGCCGGTATCCTGCTTTTTCAGCAGGTTATTCCAGGCAACCACCCGCTTAAACGGGTCTTCACGGTCTAGCAATGCCAGGTTCAGAATGTCGCGGCCATCCTGCAGGATCACCCGCTGCGGTGGGTGCTGTATCACCAGCTTCTGCCCGTCCATATCAGTGACGGTCACAGGATAGGTGGTGGCAAATGCCAGGCATGGCATCGCGGCGAGCAGCAGCGCGGGTAAGGTTTTCAACGGGCTCATGGTATCGGTATTCCTGCCAGAAAAGAGATGATAATTATTATCATTTTTATTCATCGGTTGTTAAACGAAAGCTAAACAACCTCTGAACGATAAATGCTGTTGTTGCAAGAGACTGTTTCAGGACCGTGCCCTGAAACGACGCGGCTTCTCGCGGCGAAAGCCCAGACCGATAATCCAGCCAAAGACATACGGCAGAAACGGGAAACGTTTAATGATGCGCGGCAGCGGGCTGCTTTCCCCCTCTTTACGCTTTTTGCCACTCATCTTTATCTGGATAAACTGCGTGGCGCGGGTAGGGAACTGACGCCGCTGCTGCACTTTTTTTAGCAGACGCAGGGGAACGCTGCCGCTGCGCAGGGCGGGCGTGAGAATATTGGCTGCGGCCACCGCATCCTGGATGGCGAGGTTCACCCCGACACCGCCGATAGGCGACATGGCGTGAGCCGCATCCCCGATGCAGAGCACCCCGGGTTTCATCCACGCATCCAGCCGGTCGATACGAATATCCAGCAGTTTGACCGGCTGCCAGTCCGTCAGCTCCGCCATGCGTTCAACCGGGAACGGGGCGACGGCAGCAACCTGCTGTTTAAACGCCTCAATCCCGTTCTCCTTTATCGGTTCGTAATCCCCTTTGGTGATGGAGTAACCGCACTGCCAGTAGCTGCCGCGATCGAGCATGATAAAGTTCTGCTTCGGTCCTTTATGACCGGTGTTCCATTCCGGGTCATCATCACGCTTGTTGAGTGGGAACCACAGCACATCCCGTGGCGAACCGAACGATTGCCCGGTCAGTCCGGCCTGCTGTCGGACCCTGGAGTGCCGCCCGTCGCAGCCCACCACCAGCGCTGCGCGGATCTCGCTGCTGCCGCTGGCATGGGTGGCACGCACGCCGGCGACGCGGTCAGCGTCATGCAGCAGTTCGCTGAAGGCCGTGGCGGGATAGAACGAAAACGTCGGCAGGGCGGCGGCTTTTTCTTTCAGAAAGTTGAGGAAATCCCACTGCGGCATAAACGCCATAAAGCGGCATTTGACCGGCAGGCGGGAAAAATCCGCCAGCGTCACCTCTTCACCGCCAATCTCTGCCTCCAGGCGCGGCGCACGCTGGTGCGGTAGCTGCAGCAGTTCGTCGAGCAGGCCAAGGTGGTGCATGATTTGCAGCGTGGAGGGATGGATGGTGTCGCCGCGGAAGTCGCGCAGAAAGTCGTCGTGTTTTTCAATCACCACCACCTGCACACCGGCGCGGGCCAGCAGGTAGCCGAGCATCAGTCCGGCCGGGCCGCCGCCTGCGATGCAGCAGTCGGTGGTAAGGCGTTCAGGAGGGAAGGGGGACATAGTGACTCCGGGGAGGTGGGTGTGGCTTTTATGATAATAGTTATCATTATCTATGGCGAATTTTTATCGCCGGGGCGGTCGGGCCGATCATTACAGCAGCCCACCCCCGGCAAGCGGATAGTGCTGTTGCAGCAGGGGGCAGCTTAATGTACGGACGCCCGAGACGATGATTTGCACGGGGCGTCCTGAAGCCCTTTTTTCCGGTCGCCCGCAGGGAGGATTAGTGCAGTTCCACCGCGTAGTCTGCAACCGGGGTGATCTTTTTCAGCAGCTTATTGTTAAACAGGAACTGCTCGTAGTCGGTGTAGCGCTTCACGTCGAGCCAGGCCGGATCGCGGGCAAACAGCGGCAGGGTTTTCTGCCAGGCAACGCGGTTCAGCTCCGTGTTCAGTTCCGGGTGCGCTTTAGCAAAGGCCAGCCAGCTCTCCTGCGGGTGTTTCTGCAGATAGTCGTTGCCTTTTTTCAGCGCCGCGAGGAATTTCTTCACCTTCGGTTCGTTCACGCTGTCGCGGTTGGCGACAATCACCAGCTCGTCATAAGCCGGTACGCCGTAATCCTCGACGTTGAGCACCACCGGATCTTTACCCTGTAATCTCAGCTCCTCCGCTTCAATATTGCGGTAACCGCCGATCACCGCATCCACCTGCCCGGCCAGCAGGGCGCTGGTCAGCTGGAAGTTAACGTTAATCATCTTTATCTCTTTCAGACTGAGTTTCTGATGCTTCATCATGGTGCTCAGCGTCACCTGTTCAATACCACTGACCGAATAACCGACGGTCTTGCCTTTCAGCCCTGACGGGGAGGTAATGCGCTTATCCAGGGTGATAACGGTATTCAGCGGCGTATTAATCAGCGTTCCCACGCGGACCAGCGGCAGGCCATCATCGGCGAAGAAATGCAGCTGGGGCTGATAGGTGATGGCAAGGTCCGCCTGTCTGGCGGCCACCATGCGTGGCGGCAGCGACGGATCGGAAGGCGGGATAATCGTCACATCCAGTCCCTCGGCCTTAAAGGCCCCGATCTGCTCTGCCACCATAATCGGCGCATGATCCGGATTAATATACCAGTCGAGCACCAGCGTCAGTTTCTCGCCAGCCATTGACGCACTGCTGCAGACCCCGCTTAACAGCAGTCCGGCGCAGATGTTCTTGATCATTTTATCTTCCTTCCAGAGGTTATCATCATGATTCAGGTGCCCAGTTAATCAGGCGGTGGAGCAGGGTGTCGACGGCCATCCAGAGTAAGACGGTCATCAGCACCAGAATAAACAATGCGGCAAAACACTGGTCCGTCTGCATGCGCGCGTTGGCGTTCAGCATAACGAAGCCCAGCCCTCCGGCGGACCCGACCCATTCCCCGATAATTGCGCCAATCGGTGCCACGGCGGCGGCCATCCGCAGGCCGGAACCGAATGCCGGTAACGCCGCCATCAGGCGGACGTGGCGCAGCTGGGCCCAGCCAGAGGCCCCCATGGTGCGGGCCAGGTCGAGATAGTCCTGATTGACCCGCCTGAGCCCGTCAAACAGGGTCGACGTGACCGGGAAAAAAATCACCAGCACCGCCATCGCCACTTTGGCGCTGATGCCAAAGCCAAACCACAGAACCAGCAGCGGGGCCAGTGCAAATACCGGAATGGCCTGGCTGGTCAGCACCACCGGCATCAGCCAGCGCTGCAGACGGGGGGAGACGATCATCAGGATGGCCAGCAGTGACCCCAGCAACACGCCCAGCACCAGCCCGGCCAGCACTTCCGATGCGGTGATCAGGCTGTGATAAGCGAGAAAGGCGCCCCCCTGCCACAGCGCACTGGCTACCGCGATGGGTGAGGGCAGCAAAAACGCGGGAATGGCACTCAGGGTGAACAGCCACCACAGCAGGATCAGCCCCACAAAAATCATCAGCCCGCGAGCGTGACCTGCCAGGCTGGCCCTCATCCTGCCGCCCTCAGCAACTGTTGTAACAGCGCCCCCTGGCTTTTCAGCAGGTGAGCATCATCCGGCGCGCGCGGCGGCAGACCGCCAATGGTATGAGTGTCGTCGATGGCCGCAGGGTGCCCGAAGAGCACCAGCAGATGGTGGCTCAGGCGGCAGGCTTCCATCGGGTCGTGGGTGATCAGCAGTACGGTGCGGTCCGCCAGCACCTCAGCGGCCAGCGTCTGGATCTTCGCCCGCGTCAGCGTGTCGAGCGCAGAGAAGGGTTCGTCCATCAGCACAACGGGGCGGTTCTCATACAGGGTGCGGGCGATGGCCGCACGCTGGCGCATGCCGCCGGAGAGGGCGGCGGGACGAAGGCCGGCATAGTCGTGCAGTCCGACGCGCGCCAGCAGGTGGTCAGCCCGGTCAGTATCGGCGGGCTCCCGGCGCAGCCGCGCGCCGAGGGTGACGTTGTCGCGGATCGACAGCCACGGATAAAGCAGATCTTTCTGACCCATCCAGGCGATGCGCCCGGCCAGCGGCAGGCCGTCGCTGCCGCAGACCGAACCGGCGTCGGGCGGAAGCAGCCCGGCAATGATCTTCAGCAGGCTGGTTTTGCCGCAGCCGCTGGCCCCCAGCAGCGCGACAAAACGCCCGGCGGGAATATCCACGCTGAGATCGCTGAAGAGCGGGCGCGGGCCGAAGCGCAGCGTCAGATGGCGAACCGCGATGCCCGGCGGTGGCGAAGCGGAATGGGCGGTCATGGGGTCGCTACCGCGTTGAGTCCCATCTGCCAGAAAGCCGACTCCAGGCGGGTAGCGGTGGTAAAAATCTCGGACAGGGCAGGGAAGCGGCTTTCGGCTCCCCGCTGCTGGCCGACCGTTTCCAGCAGTGCAAGGGCGGCACGCACCCCGGTGAGGTAGTCCGGGTCCGCATAGTTGCGGATCCAGGAAGCGTAAGGGCTGCCAGCCAGCACCGTCCTGGGAGAGGCCAGCAGGCCCAGGCCGATTTCGGCATACCCTGCCACACAGGGGAGCAGGGCGGCCAGCAGATCCAGCGCGTCCCCTGAGTGACCGATATCCAGCACGTAGCGGGTGTAATTCATGGTTTCTGCCGCCTCCGGTTCAGCAGCCATCTGTGCCTCGTTCAGCCCCCAGCTCTCGCAGTAGCGGACGTGCAGCGGCAGTTCGCTGACAATGGCATTGAGCGAAGCGGTAGCGGCACGCATCTCCGGCAGCGTGCGCAGCTTGCTGACCAGCAGCGCCCAGGCACGGGCAAAGTGGATCAGAAACAGGTAATCCTGGGTCAGATAGCGGCGAAAGGCGGTTTCGGGCAGCGTACCGCGTGAAAGTTGCTGAATAAACGGATGCGCCACATAGTCCTGCCAGTCGTTCCCCGCCTGCTGGCGTAAACGTCCGTACAGGCCGTGGCTGAAATCGACAGGCTCAATGGTGTTCGACACAGAATCCCCTCATTTAAGTGGCGATCCAGGTGCGCGGAGGTGTGATCAGGCGAGAATAATGCCTACCCGTCCCTTCGCTGGCATGACCCAGATCAGGTTCAAAGGGTTCGGCTTATTACGCCATCTCAGCCCATACAGGACACCCCTCGGAGTGAATTGTTATACGATAATTCATTTTGGATAGCAATCCTTGCCAGGTGGCGAGATAGCGCGTACTTATACTGAATTGATTCGTTTTATCCTGTTGAGAAACCCTATGAAAAGTATTGGATTCCTGTCATTCGGTCACTGGACACCGTCCCCGCAGTCCGGCACCCGTTCAGCCGCTGACGCCCTGTTACAGTCTATCGACCTGGCCGTGGCGGCGGAAGAGCTCGGTGCAGACGGCGCGTATTTTCGCGTCCACCACTTCGCCCGTCAGTTAAGTTCCCCCTTCCCGCTGCTGGCCGCCGTCGGGGCGAAAACCCGGCGCATTGAGATTGGCACCGGGGTGATCGATATGCGCTATGAAAACCCGATGTATATGGCGGAAGACGCCGGTTCCGCTGACCTGATCTCCGGGGGGCGTCTGCAGCTCGGCATCAGCCGTGGCTCGCCGGAGCAGGTGATCGACGGCTGGCGCTATTTCGGCTATCAGCCCGCAGAAGGGGAAAATGAATCGGATATGGCGCGTCATCACACCGAGGTGCTGCTGGATGTGCTGCGCGGCGAAGGCTTTGCCAGACCAAACCCGCAGCCGATGTTCCCCAATCCCCCTGGGATGCTGCGCGTGGAGCCGTTCTCTGAAGGGCTGCGTGACCGTATCTGGTGGGGGGCCGGTTCCAATGCCACGGCGGTGTGGGCGGCAAAGCTGGGCATGAACCTGCAAAGCTCAACGCTGAAAGACGATGAGACGGGTGAACCCTTCCACATTCAGCAGGCGGCTCAGATCCGCGCCTACCGGGATGCCTGGAAAGCCGCCGGACACCTGCGCACGCCACGTGTCTCGGTGAGCCGCAGTATCTTTGCGCTGGTGAATGACAGGGACCGTGCCTACTTTGGCAACAGCGGCAAAGAGGGGGACAAGGTGGGCTATCTTGATGAGAAAACCCGGGCGATTTTTGGCCGCAGCTACGCCGCAGAACCGGACCGGCTGATTGAACAGCTGGCGCAGGATGAAGCGATTGCCGAAGCCGACACGCTGCTGCTCACCGTGCCGAATCAGCTGGGGGTGGATTACTGCGCGCACACCATTGAAGCGATCCTTAAGCATGTGGCGCCAGGGCTGGGATGGCGTAACTAACCGGGGGCTGGGGAACCGCCAGGCCTGCCTGGCGGTGACGTCAGTGTTAAAAGAGGTATTTCGCCCGCACGCGTGCGCCATAACGTGGCTGATGATTTCCCCGATCGTCATCGGCGGCATTCAGCCATGACGCGTAACCGCCAAGATAGACCGTGAAGTTGGGCATATCGAGGATATCGGGAAGCTGCCAGGAGGTATGCAGGGTATGAATGTCGTAGCGCCCCGGCTGGAAGATAGCGCAGTCAGCGGTACACTCCTCACTGACACCGGACGCTGAGAATTCCGCGATATTATTATGGGCGTAGATATAGCCCAGTTCGACACGATGCCAGAGAGCATTAATCCCGGCGCTAAAATCGGTTTCCTCCCGGGCATCCATATAGGCCGTATTCACGTTCACCACGGTGCCATTCTGCGGGTTGTTCTTTAACGTATTCCACGTCATGGTCAGCCCGTAGCCGGTGCGCTCCGACTGATCGCGCCAGCGGCCTTCGCGGTCGGTATAGCCATAGGCGTTATTCACGATATTGCTTTCCATGGCGGCGGCGACGGACCAGATATCGGATCGCCATGCCACAACCGGGCGCACGTACATCACATTTTTCTGGTTTTCCATCGTGCGGCCGTGATAACGCTGATCCACATACAGCGCGCTGCCATCCTCAATCAGGGTGTTCACTTCAACGTACCACTTATCCCAGGTTTGACTCAGCAGCAGGTTACCGCCGCTGTTACTGCGGCCGCGCGCCTCCTTCATCATATAGATATAGCCGTAGCCGTCGCTGTACAGATCGTTAGCGGTATTGCCCGAGTATTCGATAAAGGTGTCCTGATTGAGGGGAAACATATCCCAGGCTTCAAACCGCCCGGTCTTCACCTGCCAGCTGTCTTTCTGACCGAAAAAGAAAGCCGCATCGTCCAGATTCATTTTCCCGCGAATATCGGCCAGCGGCTGAACGTTGAATCCGGCATATTTCCCTGCAGAACCCTGGCGGATCCCCTCCACGCCTAATAATATGCGGCCGTTAATATCCCAGCGTTCTTTACTGCCGGGAGCCCAGCTTTTATTGCTGCTGGTTTTTAACGATGTCAGGCTGCCCGTGCGGCTGGCCGCGTCGGCATTAAATTCCACATCGCCATAAAAACGCAGTTCCGTCGGGGTGTTCAGGCTCACGGCGAGGGGAGGCGTGGTGGCCGCGTGGGGAGTGGTGGCGTTATCCCCCCGGGTGTTCTGTTTTAATTTCACCATTTCCGCTTCTGCCCGGTCGGCGCGTTTTTCTGCATTTTTCAAACGCGCTTCGAGTAATAGAAAACGCTGTTCAACGCTTAAGGTACTTTCAGCAAACAGGGTGACCGGAAAGATCCCGGCGCACAGCATCATCCCGACGGCTATTTTCATCGATAAATTCCTTGCACATTATTTTGTAGGGAGGCAAAAGGCTCACCCGCGGTCACGGGTGAGCCGCAGGGCAGTGCGTCAGGCTAAGTCCCAGGCTCCGCACGCGGTGACGTCCGCGCTGCCGGACCAGGCAAACAGCGACAGCTGACGCTGCCCGGGGAAAATACGGCTGGTCAGGCAGGCTTCGCCATCGTTGACAAACACTTCCACCGAGGAGCGGTCAAAGAAGATGCGCAGGGAGAGCGTATCCCCGGCAGGGAGCGCGACGCTGCGTTCGCCACTCAGACCGCAGAGCGGATAGTGACGTGCCAGCACCAGGCGCTGGGACTGGTTGTCAACATACAGGCGCAGACCGTCTGACAGGCTGATGCCGTACTGTTCCGCATCGCTGGTGGCCCGGTTCCAGCTGACGAGCACCTCACTGGTTTCACAATTTTCCATGACGCACTGCTGCTGGTTTTTCAGCCTCCCGGCAGGCCACGGATGCCAGCTCTGGCGCAGGCATTCCACCTCTCGCGCCGGGGTCATCTGCAGACGATGATCGGCCGTCAGGGTGAGCTCCCGGGGCAGGGTAAGCATGCCGCACCAGCCGTCCTGCTGCTCTGGCATCGCTGATTCCCAGGTGTTCATCCACGCCATCACCATCCGGCGGCCGTCCGGTGTGACAAAGGTCTGCGGGGCATAAAAATCATGGCCGCGATCCAGTTCGGTGAAGTCACCCTCTTGGGTAAAGTCGGTCCCTGGCTGCCAGTGGCCGACAATATAGCCACTCTGGAACAGGTTGCGGTGGTCATAGCCCCGGGCCTGGATGCCCTGGGGAGACATCAGCAGGATCTGTTTGCCTGCCAGAGTGAAGAAGTCCGGGCACTCCCACATAAAGCCGAGGTGCGGCGGGGCCTCAGCCAGTATCCCGGCATCTTCCCAGCGGTGCAGATCGTCAGAGCGGTAAAGCCTGACCTGCCCGGTATGCGCTTCACGGGCACCGACCACCATGTACCAGTGCCGTCCTTCCCGCCACACTTTAGGATCGCGGAAGTGATGCAGCCCGGCAGGGGTGTCCAGCACCTGACCCTGTCGGCTGAAATGGATGCCATCCCGGCTGGTGGCGAGACACTGCACCTGGTAAAGGTTATCGTCACTGGACGGGTCGCCGTGAAATTTATGGCCGGTGTAAACCAGCGCCAGCTCATCCCCGTTGACCACTGCTGAACCAGAAAAACAGCCGTCTTTATCTTCCGGCCCTTCTGGTGCCAGGGCGACGGGCAGGTGCTCCCAGTTGACCATATCAAGGCTGCGGGCGTGACCCCAGTGCATCGGCCCCCACTGCGTGGAGTAGGGATGATGCTGATAAAAGGCGTGATACCAGCCGTCAAACCACACCAGCCCGTTCGGGTCGTTCATCCATCCCGCCTGGGGAGCAAGATGATAGCGGGGATACCAGCGGAGGGTAATCTGGTCGCGCTGGCGGATCAGCGCCTGTTCAGCATCTTCAAGTCGAAATGTCATCACTGTTCACTCTTGAGTGGTGAGAGGGAAGAAGGGGCCGGAGGCGCGCCTTCTGATAAGGATTTCTGATTACGCAGCAGAAAGACGGAGAAAAAGGTGGTGCAGAACACCATCAGCCCCATGATCAGGTAGGACTGAGCAAAGCCATATTTCTCGTAGCTGTAGCCCGCCAGCGGGGACAATACCGTTGCAATCACCGAGCTGGTGCAGGCAAAGCCCACCAGGTACAGGGTTGAGGAGAGGCGTTTGTCAAAATGCAGGCTGTTGTATTTAAAAATGGACACCAGCAGCACCGGCAGTTCCAGCGCGTGCAGCAGTTTGGTGATGGAAATCAGCAGCGGGCCTTCCACCATGCCTGACGCCACCATGCGCAGCGCCATCACCATCCCGGCAAAGATCAGCCCGTTTTTTGCGCCGATACGGTTTACCATCCACGGGGCGCAGAACATGCCGGCGGCTTCCAGAAAGACCTGGAAGGAGTTCAGGTAGCCGAACATGGCATTGCCTTCGCGCAGGGTGGGGAACTGGGAAGCGAAGTAGACCGGGAACTGCTGATCGTACACCCCATAAATACAGGTGCCGACCACGAAGAACACCAGTGCCCAGAAGCGGGGCAGCGTCAGTAAGCGCAGGGCATCTTCCAGGGTCACTTTACTGATGCCGGTTTCCAGCTTTTCCAGGCTGGCGGGGGTGCTGACGTTAAGCCGCGCCAGCAGGATAAAGAACACCACGCCAGAGCAGGAGGCCACCAGGAAGTTAAGTTTCGGGTTGAGATTAAACAGCAGTCCGGCGAAGAAGGTCGCCACCGCCCAGCCCAGCGAGCCCCACATGCGGGCTTTACCAAACTCAAAGGTACTCTGTCGTGCCACGCGCTCGGTATAAGACTCCAGCACGCCGATGCCGCCGTTAAAGGTCATGCCCACAAACAGTCCGCCGAAGATGCTGCCGACTAAGATATTGATTTTCAGCAGGTAGCCGAACAGTAAGAAAGCCGGGCCGGAGAGGATCAACAGGGCGGTCATGTACCACAACAGGTTTTTCCGTAAGCCCAGCCGATCCTGAATAAAGCCGTAGCAGACCTGCGCGCACAGCGCCGACACCGACAGCACAGAGAAAATAATCCCGGTGTCCGAGGCCCGCATCCCCACTTCCTGATGCAGCCAGATGGAAAACAGCGAACTGGAGGAGGACCAGCTTACAAAGAAGAAGAACAGCAGGGCGCTCAACAGCGGATAACTACGAGAATGATGTTTTTTCATCATTATGGTCTCAGTAAGGAAGATGGCGCATGATAACGTTAACATTCTGGGGTTGAGCAGCATATTGGCGGCGATATATGATGTTAATCACAGAGGTTAACGTTAACATTATCAAACTGAGACGGCGATCAACTTTTTTGACGGTGTGAGAGTGGTTTCGGCGGCGGGAGTCAAAATATCGCAGGCTCCTTTTTACTTCATAAAGGGAGTTGTATAGCCTTACGCACAGTCGTGGACGGCGATGGCTTAAATCAGGACAGAAGGTTATGGCGTCATTAAAAGATGTGGCACAGCGTGCAGAAGTTTCCCTGATGACCGTTTCACGGGCACTCAACGCCCCTGAGCGGTTAAAGCCTGAAACGCTGATCCGGGTGCAGGCGGCGATCCGGGAGCTGAATTACGTGCCCGATCTGTCAGCCAAAAAGATCCGTGGCGCACGTGCAACCCCCAGAACCATCGGCGTGCTGGCGCTGGATACCGTGACCACGCCTTTTTCGGTGGAGATCACCCTGTCGATTGAGGAGACGGCGCGGGCGCACGGCTGGAACAGTTTTGTGGTGAATATGTTTTCGGACGACAGCCCGGAAACCATGGTCGATCTGCTGCTTTCCCACCGGCCGGGCGGCATTATTTACACGACAATGGGCCTGCGGCAGGTGCCGGTCCCGGAAAAGCTGCTGACGCTTCCCTGTGTGCTGGCCAACTGCGAAAGCCTGCACCAGCCGGTAGCCAGCTATATTCCGGACGACGAGCAGGGGCAGTATGCCGGGGCAAAAGGGCTCTTCGCCGCCGGGTATCGCCGTCCCCTATGCCTGCATCTGCCGTCGCAGCATCTGGCCACGCGCCGGCGTCGTCAGGGGCTGGATCGTGCCTGCCATGAAGCCGGTATTGACCCGGAGAGTCTGACCCACCGCTATATGACCTATGGCGATGAGCATTACCGCGATATCCCGGCCAGCGTCCTGTCGCAGTTTTCCCGGGGGAAACCCGTTTTTGATTCGGTGATCTGCGGCAATGACCGGGTGGCGTTTATGGTTTATCAGACCCTGTTGGCGCACGGCGTTCGTATTCCCGAAGAGGTGGCCGTGCTGGGGTATGACAATATGGTGGGTATTGGCGATCTGTTCCTGCCGCCGCTGTCGACGGTGCAGCTTCCGCACTATGATATTGGCCGCCTCAGTGCGCTGCATATCATCAACGGTCAGACGCATCAGAACACGGTCCGCGTTCCCAGCCCGTGGCTGGAGAGAGCGTCGATTGCCCGCAGGCCAGCCTGATGGCGATGGCCTGCGCCTGCCCGCCAGACGTTCAGCGGGCAGATACTGGCGTTAAAACGAGGTCCACTCCTCTTCTGCCGCTTTAGCCGGTCGGGACGGCACGGCCAGCGCTGGCGTCTGCGCCGCGCCGCTTACCCACTCACCTTCGTGCACCTGGCCGGCGGAGGTTTTAAAGATAGCGACCATCTCACTGAGTTTTTTCGCCTGCTGTTCCAGCGAAATGGCGGCAGCCGAAGACTCCTGAACCAGCGTGGCGTTCTGCTGGGTGGTGGAGTCCATCTCGGTGACGGCTTTACCGATTTGCTCAATCCCCTGACGCTGCTCACTGGAAGAGCTGGAAATTTCGTCAATGATCTGGCTGACGTGGGTCACCGAACTGACGATATCCTCCATGCTGGCTCCGGCGCGGTTGACCAGCTCCGTCCCGGTACCAATGCGTGCTACGGAATCATTGATCAGCGATTCAATTTCTTTCGCGGCATCCGCGCTGCGCTGCGCCAGCGTTCTGACTTCGCCCGCGACCACGGCAAACCCGCGTCCCTGTTCACCCGCTCTGGCGGCTTCTACCGCCGCGTTTAGCGCCAGAATATTGGTCTGGAAAGCAATGCCGTTGATCACGCTGATAATTTCGGTGATCTTCTTCGAACTGGTCGCAATACCGTTCATGGTACTGACCACTTCACCCACAATCTGACCGCCTTTGCGTGCATCGGCACTGGCGCTGGCAGCCAGTTTGCTGGCCTGCTGGGCATTATCGGCGTTTAACCGTACTGTCGAAGTCAGCTCCTCCATGCTGGAGGCGGTTTGTACCACTGCCGCTGACTGCTGTTCGGTGCGGGAAGCTAAGTCCGTATTTCCGGCGGCAATCTGTGACGAGGCGCTGGCAAGGTGGCTGACGCTTTCACGGATCCCCGAGATCATATCGCGCAACCGCGTATTCATCGCCCCCATGGTTTGCGTCAGTCTGCCAAGCTCATCCGTTGAGGACGCCGTGATCTGTGCCGTCAGGTCGCCTGCGGAAATACGCTGGGCCAGCGCCAGGTTTTCACCAACGGGACGGGTGATCTTACGGGTGATGACCCAGGCCGTCAGCAGTCCGGCAACCACGCCCGCCAGCGACAGGGCGCTGATAATCATAATCGTGCTGACAATCAGCTGATTATTGAAGTCTGCCTGGGCTTTGATCAGCTCCTGGGTCGACCGGTTCAGCGACTCTGCGCCGGTGCCCATGGCGTCGGCAGCTTTCTGCGTGGCGGCGATGGCGGGCAGGAAGGTGTCAACGGCGCTTTTCAGCGCCTGATAGCGTTCCCATGCCGGGGTCAGCACAGCGCGGGTGCTGTCGGAGGCGCTGGTCTGGGCATCACTGTACAGTGACTCCGCGTGGGTATAGGCCTGTTCGAAGCGGGATAAGGCGTCCGGGGTATGCTGGACCACTAAGTTATCTGCCGCTTCACTGAGCAGGGTTAAGGCAAACAGCAGGTCATAGAGTCTGGCACTGACGTCAGCCTCGGGCGCGGTATTCTGAATCTGGCTTCGCAGGTCAGCGATGGTGCGTTTATCGCTGTACTGGTGGACTTTCTGTGACAGCTGATTGCTCTGAACACTTTTCTCATGGAAGGTGGTACGCAGCTGGCTGTAAGTGCGGATCAGGCCACCAAGCTGCTCGAAGTGGGCCTTAGTGTCCCCGCGCCAGTTATACCTGCCGGCCTCGCTGTGCAGTGCCTGCATGGACTGGATGGCTTCACCGTTTTCTTTCATTTTCTGTTCGTCACCGGTGTGCATATAGAGCAGGCGGTTTCTTCTGGCGGTATCCAGCAGATTGCCAATGTCGTTGGTGATCTGGGTTTTTATCGAGTTACGTTCAATGGATTTTAAAGATGAAATACTGTATCCGGATATGCCAATAATGATGGCAATCAACAGAATAAAACCTGAAAACAGTTTTTTTCCTATTGAGTAATTATTGAAATCAAATGCGCGCGTAATCATATTAAATCCCTTATAAACATAATTAATGGTCTTGGAGGTATCTCTTCCCCAGGCGTATTTTTTAAGACATTGCTTCGAAGAACCTATCGGCCTGATGAAAGCGATCATTAATGTTTATTTACAATTTAGCGCTAAATGTTTTTATCCTGCTGAATTTAAACCAATGATTTTAATTGTGATGGATTGATAGCCAGGCCGGGGATAAAGCGAAGCGGCGGACGAGGATGCGCGAAAAGAATAAACAGCCAGGGAGGTGGTTATTCGCCGGCGCAGGGTTGGAAGGTCGCGGGAGGTTTTGGGCGCAGACAGCGAGCCTGCACCCGGGTGTTTTCGCTCAGTTCAGTGCGGCAAACACCTAACGTTTACGGCTATCCGGAATAATCAAATCGCCCCTCAGCACGCAGGCACCGAGCATATCCTGGGTTTTTTGCGTCAGCCAGCTGACGATGCGCGCGGCCATGGCGTCCATTGAATATTCAATGGAGGGAATGGTCGGGATGCCCGGCAAATCCAGCGAGCCCGCCAGGCTGAAGATCATAATATCGCCGGGTACCGCCTTATTAAATGCCTGAAGCTGGCTGATGACCCGCTGCGCCTCCTGCTCGTCTGCCACCAGCAGGGCATTGAAGTTGACGGTAGTGGCATTGTTCAGCAGTACCTGCACCGCCACAGAGGAGGTGGTGGAATCCATAAACACCAGATTACGGTTAAATGGCAAAAAATTGTTCTCCAGCGCCAGCTTATAGCCGAGCAAAACCTGCTCGGCGTGGCCCCGGGTATCCGGGTGGATCAGGGCAATCTGGCGTCGTCCCTGGCTGATCAGATAATTGCAGGCAGTTTCCGCAGCGAAGGCGTGATCAAACTGGATGCTGTTCGGCGTGTCAGCATCGACACAGTCGATCAGGATCACGTGGTCATCGGCAATATCCAGCGGGAAGCGGGCACCGATAATCAGGATGTCGTCACACAGCCCGCAGGACAGTTCATCCAGCGCATTCATCACCCCGGCTTTGCTGTTAGCAAAGCGCAGCAGCAGATGTTTCTGGTGCTGACTGAGCTGTTTTTCCAGCGCGTAGAGGTAGCCGGTGGTCTGATTAATGTTTTCCTGGGCGCAAATCACGCCAATACAGCCGGTGGACTGGGAGAGTAAAGACTGGGCAATGACATTCGGCCGGTAGTTGAGCTCTTCAGCAGCCTGTAACACCGCCAGGCGGCTGGCTTCTTTCACCCCGCGCGACCCGCTCAACACCCGTGATACGGTGGCTTTGGACACCCCAGCCAGACGCGATACATCGTTGATTGTTGACATTTATCTCCCCTGAACGCCGCAATATCAAGCCGGCCAGGCTGGCCGCAATAATGGCGCAAAATTCGCCACCGCCAGTATAGCGTCTTCCTCAAATCATGGAAACCGATTTTCCATATCATCTCAAAAGTGTCCATATGGGCGGTAATTCTGTGATGTGAATCGCGGAAAAATCGCTTTTCAGTAGGGGTTTATGATGAGGTTCACAGTTCTGTTTTCGCTTGATGGAAAACGGTTTCCGTATGGTGTCCAATCGTTTCCACATTTACGTTCCATTACATTTTGAGGTGAAGGATTTATGGTCAGGATTATGCTGTGCTGCTCTGCCGGGATGTCGACCAGTATGCTGGTCAGGAAAATGGTCGAGGCGGCGAAGGAAAGGGAGCTGGAGGTGGATATTGAAGCCTATGGCGTTGCCGAGTTCGATAACCAGTTCCCACACTATCAGGTCGTACTGCTGGGGCCTCAGGTCAAATATATGTTGAAAACCCTGTCAGAAAAGGCGGCCGCGCAGGGCATTCCCGTTCAGCCCATCGATCCGATGGACTACGGCATGCAGCGCGGGGATAAGGTGCTGGACTTCGCGCTGTCTTTGATTAACGCGGTTCACTAAAAGGTGTTCATATGAGTTCGTTATATCAGTCAATGATTGCCGTTATCGAGCAATCGATTACCCCGCTGGCGGGGCGTCTCGGTCAGCAGAAGTATGTCATTGCCATCCGCGACGGCTTTACCGCCGCGCTGCCGTTTATGATCATCGGCTCGTTTATGCTGGTGTTTATCTTTCCGCCGTTCTCGGCGGAGACCACCAACAGCTTTGCCCGCGGCTGGCTGGACTTCTCACTGACTTACCGTGAACAGCTGATGCTGCCGTTTAATCTCAGCATGGGAGTCATGACCTTCTTTATCTCGGTGGGGATTGGTGCCAGCCTCGGGCGCCAGTTTAATCTGGATCCGGTGATGGCCGGCCTGCTGGCCTTTATGGCGTTTCTTCTGGTTGCCGCCCCTTATTCTGACGGACATATTTCGACGCAGTATCTCTCCGGACAGGGGATTTTCACCGCGCTGATCACCGCCATCTACTCCACGCGGGTTTACGCCTGGCTGAAACAGAACAACATCACTATCCGCCTGCCGAAAGAAGTACCGACCGGGGTGGCGCGTTCCTTTGAAATCCTGATCCCGGTGGTGGTGGTGATGGGGACGCTGCATCCGCTGAATCTGTTTATTGAAGCGCAGACCGGCATGATTATGCCGCAGGCAATCATGCATCTGCTGGAACCGCTGGTGTCGGCATCAGATTCCCTGCCGGCTATTCTGCTGTCCGTGCTGCTGTGCCAGATCTTCTGGTTCGCCGGCATTCACGGTGCGCTGATTGTGACCGGGATTATGAACCCGTTCTGGATGGCCAACCTGTCGGCTAACCAGGCGGCACTGGCGGCGGGTTCAGCCTTACCGCACATCTATTTACAGGGCTTCTGGGATCACTACCTGCTGATCGGCGGGGTGGGTTCCACGCTGCCGCTGGCCTTCCTGCTGTTGCGCAGCCGCGTCACCCATCTGCGAACCATCGGCAAAATGGGCGTGGTGCCGAGCTTCTTTAATATCAATGAGCCGATCCTGTTTGGCGCGCCGATCATCATGAACCCGATGCTGTTTCTGCCGTTTATCTGCGTACCGATGGTTAACGCCTGTCTGGCCTATGGCGCAACGAAACTGGGCTGGCTGGCACAGGTGGTATCCCTTACGCCGTGGACCACACCTGCACCGATAGGGGCGTCCTGGGCGGCGAACTGGGCCTTAAGTCCGGTAATAATGTGCCTGATCTGTATGGTGATGTCGGCGCTGATGTACCTGCCGTTCCTGCGTGCCTACGAGCGCTCGTTAATGAAAGCCGAAGAGCAGAAAGTACAAAGTGCTG
Organism: Erwinia persicina; assembly: GCF_019844095.1. NCBI lineage: Bacteria > Pseudomonadati > Pseudomonadota > Gammaproteobacteria > Enterobacterales > Erwiniaceae > Erwinia > Erwinia persicina. Next base: position 1,929,510 of record NZ_CP082141.1, read on the forward strand.
CCGCGCCCTCAGGCGAAACGGTTCGCACCAACTGATAATCATGGAGAGTAAAACGATGAAATACAGATTTCCCGACAATTTCTGGTGGGGCAGCGCCAGCTCCGCGCTGCAAACCGAAGGGGAGAGCCAGCCGGGAGCCCGTGGCGAAACCACCTGGGATGCCTGGTACGCCAGCCAGCCGGGGCGTTTCCACCAGCAGGTGGGGCCGCAGGATACGTCGACTTTTTACCAGCACTGGCGTGACGACATTGCGTTGCTGAAACAGCTTAACCACAACAGTTACCGTACTTCGCTGAGCTGGTCGCGGCTGATCCCGGACGGTACGGGCGAGGTGAACCCGCAGGCCGTGGCATTCTACAACCACGTGATTGATGAACTGCTGGCGCAGGGGATCCAGCCGTTTATTACCCTGTTCCACTTCGACATGCCGATGGCGATGCAGAGGCTGGGCGGCTGGGAGAATCGTGACGTGGTGGCGGCGTTCAGTCGCTATGCAAAAATCTGCTTTGAGCTGTTTGGTGACCGCGTGCTGCACTGGTTTACCTTCAATGAGCCGATTGTCCCGGTGGAAGGCGGATATCTGTATGACTTCCACTATCCCAACGTGGTGGATTTCAAACGGGCGGCAACGGTGGCCTACCACACGGTGCTGGCCCATGCGCAGGCGGTACGTGCGTTCCGGACAGGATCGTTCCCCGGGGAAATTGGCATAGTGCTCAATCTCACCCCGTCCTATCCGCGCTCCCAGAATCCGGCGGATGTGACAGCAGCACACCACGCCGACCTGTTGTTTAACCGCAGTTTCCTCGACCCGGTGTTGCGCGGCGAATATCCGGTGGATCTGATGACGCTGCTGCAACGTTACGATCAGCTACCGGCCTGCCAGCCGGGGGATCGGGCATTAATCGCGGAGGGCAAAATCGATTTGCTGGGGATTAACTATTACCAGCCGCGTCGCGTGAAGTGCCGTGACAGTGCGGTGAATTTACACTCGCCGTTTATGCCAGAATGGTTATTCGATAATTACGAGATGCCCGGCAGGAAAATGAATCCGTACCGTGGCTGGGAAATATACGAGCCGGGCATATATGACATCCTGACTAATTTACGTCTTAATTATGATAATCCGCGCTGCTTTATTTCTGAGAACGGGATGGGCGTGGAAAATGAGCAGCGCTTCACAGAGAACGGCCAGATTCAGGACGATTACCGTATTGAATTTGTCACCGGACATCTTAAATGGCTGCATAAAGGGATCGCTGAAGGCAGCCACTGCCTGGGCTATCACATGTGGACGTTTATTGATAACTGGTCATGGTGTAACGGTTATAAAAACCGCTACGGCTTTGTGCAACTCGATTTAGCCACGCAGCAGCGCACGGTGAAGAAAAGCGGAGAGTGGTTTGCCCGCACTGCCGCAGATAACGGATTCGGTGAAGGAGACAACAATGATTGATTTAGAAGAGGCGGTGATGGAGATCATCGTCAACGCCGGGCAGTCGCGAAGCCTGTGCTTTGAAGCCCTGCACGCGGCGCGCAGCGGCGATATCACACACGCGAAAGCGTTGCTGACTGAAGCTGATGGTTTCTCACGTCTGGCCCATCAGATGCAGACAAAGCTGATTGAACAGGATGCCGGAGAAGGGCGTCAGCCGATGACCTTAATAATGGTTCATGCACAGGATCATTTAATGACCTCGCTGCTGGCACGCGAATTATCAGAAGAAATTATTCACTTATATCAGCGTTAATAGTGATTCCTCAACCACAGGAGAAACGTGAAATAGCCCAAAATAATTCAATCTGACGATAGCCTGATACCTTACTTTCAAAATAACAGCACTCACGCTGCTTTATCAGCGCGGCCTCGTGCCGGCTGATAAAAGGCAGAGTCATAATGAGAATATTATGAAACTAGTTAATCAATTGCCGGTTACCCTGGCGGTGATGGCCGCCCTTTGCTCTGGAAACGTCGTTGCACAAGAATTTACGCAGGAACAGATAGACGCCATCGTGGCAAAGGCGGTGGATAAAGCCTTAGCCGAACGTCAGGCTAAAATTGACGGGGCCGTTGATAAGGCCCTGGCCGATCGCCAGGCGAAAATCGATAAGGCCGTGGCGAAAAAAGCTGATGTGATCACCGAACCGCAAACCCCGGCGCAGTCACCGGATATGGCGATCCCGTTTGGCGTGCAGTTTACCGGGTATGCCCGCTACGGGGCGCAGTTCCAGGGCGGTGACCAGAAATTTGTCGGGGTGGATGGCTCCTATAACGGCTCCTCCGCCATCGGTCGCCTGGGCAACGAAGGCAACGGCGGCGAGTTCCAGCTTTCAAAAGCGTTTAAGGGGGATAACGGCGCCATCTGGGACGTCAACGTGATGATCGACCACTGGGGCGATGAGGTGAACCTCAAGAAGGCTTACGCGGGCGTCACCAACCTGTTTGACTCGAATCCCAACGCCTACCTGTGGGCCGGGCGCGACTTCCATCAGCGTCCACAGCAGGGGATTAACGACTACTTCTGGATGAACCACGACGGCCAGGGGGCCGGGGTGAAAAACTTCGAACTGGGTGGTGTGAAGTTTGACGTGGCGACGGTGGCTGCCGTTGAGGCCTGTAACCCGGAAATCATGGACGAAGAGGGCAACCCGTCACGCATCAACTGTACCGGCGGATCGGGGACCGGTGATAAAGGCAATTATGCGCTGACCTCGAAAATACACGGCATGAAGGTGGGCCCGCTGGATCTGGAGCTGTATGCCAATTACGGCTTTGACTCTAAGGCTGTCGAAAGCGAGGAGCGGCTGAAGGCCTGGCAGGGCGGTGCGGTACTGAGTCACACCGGCGAAAACGGCGTGAATAAAGTGATCACCCGTTACTCGAATAACGCCGACAACAGCGTGTTCAACAAAACCGATGAGCTGACCACCGTCTACGCCAGCTTTGAAGGTAACTATAAGTTTACCCAACAGGCGCAGGTGGAGTATCTGCTGGCCTTCCACGATTATTCCAATAAAGCGGATAACACCGACGACCGCCGCAACTACGGCGCGATTGTCCGGCCGATGTACTGGTGGAACGACGTGCATTCGACGTGGCTGGAAGCTGGCTATCAGCGGGTGGATTACGACCAGGGCGGCGATAACCACGGCTGGAAGCTGACGCTGTCGCAGAACGTATCGATTGCCATGGGGCCGGAATTCCGTCCGATGCTGCGCTTCTATGTGACTGGCGGCGAGGTGGATAACAAGCGCACCGCACGGATTAACGGCAATGATGACGATACCCAGCTGGATTCGTTCAACGTCGGCGCGATGTGGGAAGCCTGGTTCTGATCAGGATGTAAGACCAGGCCGTTTTTGAGCAGCACGTGATACGGTGGCGCTTCTCCCCCTGGCGTGAACACCGGAGGCAGCGCCTCAGCCTGCGGTAAGCCGGATGTCACGCGCCACGGATGGCGCATGTTGAGGGGCATCAGGGGGCCTCTCCGGCTCTGCCAGGGCTGAGCGCAGACGGTGGTTTGTCTTTCCGCCTCAGGCCGCAGCCTGGTCCTGCGGCAGGGGGATATCCGCGCTGATGCGAAGCCCGTCCCGATCAAACACCATGCACTGGTGAGGATAGAAGGCGGGACGCAGCATTTGGTAGGGCCGGAAATGGACATCGCCCGGCAGCAGCATTTTAAAGCCGTCCTGGCCATATACCTGACCGAACAGATAAGTGTTATTACCCAGCCTTTCCACCACTTCACAGTGGAAGTCGAGATGCAGCGGGGCCTCGCTGTTGACCCGCAGATGTTCCGGACGGATGCCCAGCATCAGCTCCTCTCCTGGCTGCAGTAAGCGTGCCGGGGCGGGCAGCAGCAGCCTGTTGGCCCCTTCATTCACGGTGACGGTCAGCGCCTCTGCGCTACAGTGCTCAACCTGTGCGGGCAGGAAATTCATCTTTGGCGAACCAATAAACCCGGCTACAAAGCGGTTGACCGGGTTGTAATAGAGTTCCATCGGTGAGCCGACCTGTTCCACCTTGCCATAGTTCATCACCACGATTTTATCGGCCAGCGTCATGGCCTCAATCTGATCGTGCGTGACATACACCATGGTGGTTTTCAGCTCCTGGTGCAGTTTCGCGATGTGCAACCGCATATCCACGCGCAGTTCCGCATCCAGATTCGATAGAGGCTCATCAAACATAAACACCCGAGGGTTACGCACGATCGCCCGGCCAATCGCCACACGCTGACGCTGGCCGCCGGAAAGCTCTTTCGGCTTGCGCTCCAGCAGGTGAGAAAGTTGCAGCGTCTTGGACACCATCTCCACCTGATGGCGAATTTTGTCTTTCGGCACGCCGTTGACCTTCAGACCGTAACCCATATTGTCGGCCACCGTCATATGCGGATAGAGCGCGTAGGACTGGAACACCATCGCGACACCCCGGTGGGCGGGGGCCACGTCATTCATTAGCTCATCTCCGATCAGGATCTCGCCGTCACTGACCTCTTCCAGCCCGGCAATCAGCCGCAGCAGGGTCGATTTGCCACAGCCTGAGGGGCCGACAAACACGGTGAATTCACCGTCTTCAATATCCAGTTGAATATTATTGAGCGTTTCTGTTTTGCCAAAACGCTTACACACGTTTCTCAGTCTGATGCTGGACATGCGGATCCTCATCGAAAAGGGGAATGTAGGGAAAGATGTATTACGTATTACAATTTAGTGGTGTGACACGCGAACCCTTGTGGCATCTGGCTTGACTATAAACCCCTGCTGCAGTGCACCCTAGAGTCGATTTTGATTTCTGTAATACCGATCACATATTAGCGAGAACGGAGTGGAGGCCGCGCCTTGTTCCGCGTAGCGTATGACATCAACACGCTGTAACACTTTTCCTTCTGCAAGTCCCATTTATCGGGCGCTGCGCTGTAGCGATAAGAATCACAGCGACATGAAAAACGGATAAATGTTATACCTTCACATGAGGTCAGCAATGAAAGTCAAAACCCGCATCACTCTGCTCCTGTCAGCCCTGGTACTGGGACAGGCTGCCCACGCCGCACAGCAACTGACTGTCTGGGAAGATATTAAGAAGTCGGACGGTATTAAAACGGCCATCGCTGATTTTCAGAAGCAGTTCAACGTCGAGGTCAAGGTGCAGGAAATGCCCTTTGCCCAGCAGATTGAAAAGCTGCGTCTGGATGGCCCGGCCGGTATCGGCCCTGATGTGCTGGTGATCCCGAACGACCAACTGGGCAGCGCAGTGGTGCAGGGCCTGCTGTCACCGATCAGCGTCGATGCGGCGCATCAGGCGGCCTACACCCCGTCAGCAATGGCGGCCTTCATCCAGAATAATGTCGTCTACGGGGTGCCGAAGGCGGTGGAAACGCTGGTGCTGATCTACAACAAAGACCTGTTGCCGGCCCCGCTGAAAACCCTGGATGAATACCGTGAATTTTCTAAAAAGCAGCGCGAAGCGAAGCAGTACGGCCTGCTGGCGAAATTTGACCAGATTTACTACAGCTGGGGAGCCATCGCGCCGATGGGCGGCTACATCTTCGGTAAGGACGGGAAGGGCGGGCTGAACACCCAGGACATCGGGCTGAACACCGCAGGCAGCGTCGACGCCGTCACCTACCTCAAGAGTTTCTTCACTCAGGGCCTGCTGCCGTCCGGCATTCTCGGTGATAACGGCCTGAATGCCATCGACTCGCTGTTTACAGAGAAAAAAGCCGCCGCGGTGATCAACGGCCCGTGGGCGTTCCAGCCTTACCAGTCAGCGGGCATTAATTATGGCGTGGCACCGCTGCCTTTGCTGCCTAACGGTAAACCAATGAGTTCGTTCCTTGGCGTGAAGGGCTATGTGGTTTCCACCTGGAGTCAGGACAAAGCGCTGGCGCAGCAGTTTATCCAGTTTATTAACCAGCCGCAGTACGTCAAAGAACGCTTCCAGAAGACCCAGGAGATCCCGCCGGTGGTCGCGCTGATGAACGATCCGCTGATTAAAAACGATGAAAAAGCCAATGCCGTGGCCGTGCAGGCGGAACGCGCCGTTGCCATGCCGGGTGTGCCTGAGATGCAGGAAGTGTGGGGCCCGGCGAATACCGCGCTGGAACTGAGCGTGACCGGTAAGCAGGAGCCAAAAGTGGCGCTGGATAACGCGGTGAAGCAGATCACCATGCAGATTGAAGCGATGCAGGCCAGCAACCAGTAAGCCGGGCTCACCAAACGGCACGAATGAAGAAGGATAATGCTGTGATGATTTCCCCCAGTGAAAAACTGATGCTCAACAAGCGCACCCGGCAGCACGCGCTGACGGGCGCACTGCTGGCGCTGTTACCGGGTTTCGGCCAGTTTTACCACCGCCAGTGGGCGAAGGGGATCTGTTTTCTGATCCTGCTGACCAGCTTTTACGGTGTGTTTCATAACTTTCTGCAGCAGGGGCTGTGGGGGCTGGCGACGCTGGGGGAACAGGTCCCCCGCGATAACTCCATCTTTCTGCTGGCAGAGGGGATCATCAGCGTACTGATCATCGCCTTCGGCATTACGATTTGGGGGCTGTCGGTGCGCGACGCATGGCTGAACGGCTGTCGTCGCGATGAGGGAAAACCGCTGCACGGCGTGCGCAAACAGTATCAGCTCCTGCTGCGCGAGGGCTTCCCTTACCTGATGATCACCCCGGGGTTTATTCTGCTGGTGTTTGTGGTGGTGTTCCCGATCCTGTTTGGCTTCGCCATCGCCTTTACCAATTACAACCTCTATCACACGCCGCCGGCCAAGCTGGTGGACTGGGTAGGGCTGAAAAACTTCGTCAACATTTTCACCCTGTCTATCTGGCGATCAACCTTCTTCGACGTGCTGCAGTGGACGGTCGTCTGGACGCTGCTGGCCACCACGTTGCAGTGCTCGGTGGGGGTGATGCTGGCGATCCTGGTTAACCAGAAAGACCTGCGTTTTAAACCGCTGATCCGCACTATTTTTATTCTGCCCTGGGCGGTGCCCGGCTTCGTGACCATCCTGGTATTTGCCGGCATGTTTAACGACAGTTTTGGCGTGATTAATAACGCGATCCTCGACTTCTTTGGGATTGCGCCAAAGGCGTGGATGACCGACCCGTTCTGGACCAAAACCGCGCTGATCATGATGCAGACCTGGCTGGGCTTTCCGTTTGTCTTTGCCATGACGACCGGCGTGTTGCAGGCCATCCCGGATGATCTGTATGAAGCCGCAATGATGGACGGTGCCGGCCCATGGACGCGCCTGCGCACCATCACGCTGCCGCTGGTGATGTACGCCATTGCACCGATCATCATCACCCAGTACACCTTCAACTTTAATAATTTCAACATTATCTACCTGTTTAACAACGGCGGGCCGGCAGTGGCGGGATCGAACGCGGGCGGTACCGATATTCTGGTGTCGTGGATCTACAAACTCACCATGTCGTCGTCGCAGTACGCGATTGCCGCCACCATTACGATTCTGCTGTCGATCTTTGTGGTCGGTCTGGCGCTGTGGCAGTTCCGCGCCACCAAATCGTTTAAACAAGATGAGATGGCATAAGGGAGCATCATGGCTAAGTCAGTGAGTATCAAACGCGAAAAGTGGCTGCGCCTGTCGCTTACCTGGCTGGTGGTACTGATGGTGTCGGCCATCATTATCTACCCGCTGGTGTGGACGGTAGGGGCATCGCTGAATGCCGGTAACAGCCTGCTGAGCAGCTCCATCATTCCGGAGAACGCCTCGCTACAGCACTACCGCGACCTGTTCAACGGCACGGTGCCGTACCTGACGTGGTACTGGAATTCGATGAAAATCAGCTTCTTCACCATGGTGCTGACCTTAATCAGCGTCAGCTGCACGGCCTACGCCTTCTCGCGCTTTCGCTTTAAAGGCCGGCAGAACGGTCTGATGCTGTTTCTGCTGTTGCAGATGATCCCGCAGTTTTCAGCACTGATTGCCATCTTTGTGCTGTCGCAGCTGCTGGGATTAATCAACAGCCACCTGGCGCTGGTGCTGATCTACGTCGGCGGCATGATCCCGATGAATACCTACCTGATGAAGGGCTACCTCGACGCCATTCCGAAGGATCTGGATGAGTCTGCGCGCATGGATGGCGCCGGGAATTTCCGCGTCTTTATTGAAATTATCATGCCGCTGTCAAAGCCCATCCTCGCGGTGGTGGCGCTGTTCTCCTTTACCGGGCCGCTGGGGGATTTCATCCTCTCCAGCACCATCCTGCGCAGCCCGGATCAGTTCACGCTGCCTATCGGTTTATACAATCTGGTTTCGCAAAAAATGGGGGCCAGTTACACCACTTACGCGGCGGGGGCCGTGCTGATTGCCGTTCCGGTCGCCATCCTCTACCTGGCGCTGCAGAAATACTTCGTTTCAGGCCTGACTTCAGGAAGTACAAAGGGATAAATCATGACACCAAAAACGCTGTTTCTCGCCCTGGCCATGGTCTGGGCTGTGCCTCTCTTCGCCGCGAATACGCCGGCAATCCCTGCCCTCGGGCCGGTGCCAGCAGACTTTGTTAAGGGCGCGGATATCTCCACACTGCCCGAACTGGAGAAGCTGGGCGTTAAATTTTACAACGCTGACAATCAGTTACAGGATCCGATTGCCATTCTGAAGGCGAACGGTATCAACACGCTTCGCCTGCGGCTGTGGGTGGACCCTTATGATGCCAGCGGTAAAGCGTACGGCGGCGGGACCAACGATCTGCCCACCACGCTGGCGCTGGCGAAGCGCGCAAAAGCGGCAGGTATGCAGATCCTGCTGGACTTCCATTACAGCGATTTCTGGACCGATCCGGGCAAGCAGTTCAAGCCAAAGGCCTGGGAAAAACTCACCTTCCCGCAGCTGGAAACGCGCATTCATGACTATACCCGCGACACCATTGCGCGCTTCAAAGCCGAAGGGGTGCTGCCGGATATCGTGCAGATCGGTAACGAACTGAACGGCGGCATGCTGTGGCCGGAGGGCAAAAGCTGGGGGCAGAACGGCGGCGAATTTGACCGTCTGGCCGGGCTGCTGAAAGCGGCGATTAGCGGCCTGCGGGAAAACCTCAGCGATCCGTCTCAGGTCAAAATCATGCTGCATCTGGCGGAAGGGACGAAAAATGACATGTTCCGCTGGTGGTTCGACGAAATTACCCGCCGTCAGGTGCCGTTCGATGTCATTGGCCTGTCGATGTACACCTACTGGAACGGCCCGATCAGCGCGCTGAAAGCCAATATGGATGATATCAGCCAGCGCTATCAGAAAGACGTGATGGTGGTGGAGGCCGCCTACGGCTACACGCTGAAAAACTGCGACAGCGCGGAGAACAGTTTCCAGGCGAAAGAAGAAAAAGACGGGGGGTATCCGGCTACCGTTGCGGGTCAGGCCGCCTATCTGCACGACCTGATGCAGGCGGTGCTCAGCGTGCCGAATCACCGTGGCAAGGGCGTGGTTTACTGGGAGCCGATGTGGATAGCCGCACCGGGCAATACCTGGGCCACGCCAGAAGGGATGAAGTACATCCACGACGAGTGGAAACAGGGCAACGCCCGTGAGAACCAGGCGCTGTTTGACTGTCAGGGCAAAGTACTGCCGTCAATTCAGGCTTTCCATTAATTTACAGGCCTGAGGGCCGGTGTCGCTGACACCTCTGAGGAACCGTTATGTCTAAATTCCCCCCGCTTTCTGCCGGCGTTAACGCGCTGCTGCACGGTGCGGATTACAATCCCGAACAGTGGGAGAACTCGCCGGGCATTATTGATGACGATGTTGTGATGATGCAGCAGGCACACTGTAATGTCATGTCGGTCGGGATCTTCAGCTGGGCCAAACTTGAGCCGGAAGAAGGCCGCTATGACTTTGGCTGGCTGGATAACGTACTGGAAAAGTTGCACCAGAAGTCGATTCGGGTGTTCCTGGCCACGCCAAGCGGCGCACGCCCGGCGTGGATGTCGCAAAAATACCCTGAGGTGCTGCGCACCGGTCGCGACCGCGTGCCCGCGCTGCACGGTGGGCGACACAATCACTGCATGACCTCGCCAGTGTACCGGCAAAAAGTGCAGGCGATGAACGTGCAGCTGGCCACGCGCTATGCGCATCATCCGGCGGTGATTGGCTGGCATATTTCCAATGAGTACGGCGGCGAGTGCCACTGCGATTTCTGCCAGCAGGCTTTTCGCGGCTGGCTGCAGCGCCGCTATGGCACCCTGGAACAGCTCAATCATGCCTGGTGGAGCGACTTCTGGAGCCACACCTACACCGACTGGTCGCAGATTGTCTCGCCCTCGCCGCAGGGGGAGTCATCGATTCACGGCCTGAACCTTGACTGGCGGCGCTTTATGACCGACCAGGTGACTGACTTCTGTGCGGAAGAGATCAAACCGCTGAAAGCGGCCAACCCGTCGCTGCCTGCGACCACCAACTTTATGGAGTATTTCTACGACTACGACTACTGGAAGCTGTCGCAGCCGCTGGATTTTATCTCCTGGGACAGTTACCCGACGTGGCATAACGAGAAGGATGAAACCACGCTGGCCTGCTACACCGCCATGTATCACGACCTGATGCGCACGCTGAAACAGGGTAAACCGTTTGTCCTGATGGAGTCGACGCCGGGTGCCACTAACTGGCAGCCGACCAGCAAGCTGAAAAAACCGGGAATGCATATCCTGTCGTCACTGCAGGCCGTGGCTCACGGGGCGGATGCCGTGCAGTACTTCCAGTGGCGTAAAAGCCGCGGGTCGGTGGAAAAATTCCACGGTGCGGTGGTGGATCACGTCGGTCACCTGGACACGCGCATCGGCCGGGAGGTGACGGAACTGGGCCGGATGCTGGCGGCGATGACCCCCGTGCAGGGCACCCGTGTGGACGCGAAAGTGGCGATTATTTTTGACTGGGAAAGCCGCTGGGCGATGGACAATGCTCAGGGGCCGCGCAATATCGGCCTGCACTATGAGCGCACGGTGACAGAACATTACCGCACCTTCTGGGAGCAGGGCGTGGCGGTAGACGTGATCAATGCTGACGCGGATCTGAGCGGCTATACGCTGGTCATCGCGCCGATGCTGTATATGGTCCGCGACGGCTTTGCCACCCGGGTAGAGCAGCTTCTGCATCGGGGCGGGCAGTTTGTTGCCAGCTACTGGACGGGCGTGGTGAATGAAAGCGATCTCTGCCATCTCGGTGGGTTCCCGGGGCCACTGCGACCGCTACTGGGGATTTGGTCAGAGGAGATTGACAGTCTGACGGATGAAGAGAGCAATGGCGTACGTGCCCTTGCCGGTAACGAGCTGGGTTTACAGGGCACGTATCAGGCACGTGAGCTTTGTGAGCATATTCACCTGGAAGGGGCGACGGCGCTGGCGGTCTATGAAAGTGATTTTTATGCCGGTAAACCGGCGGTCACCGTCAATCGCGTGGGCGAAGGGCAGGCGTGGTACATCGCTTCGCGTAACGATCGGGCGTTTCACCGTGATTTCTACGGTGCGCTGATCACCCGGCTGGCTCTGCCGCGTGCGCTGGCGGTCGACTTCCCGCCGGGCGTTACCGCGCACCGACGTACCGATGGCGAGCACAGCTTTGTCTTCCTGCAGAACTATACGGCGCAGACACACGCCGTCACGCTGCCTGCGCATATCTCCGACCTGATCGACGGTGCGCCGCTGACCGGCACGCTGAGTATTCCCCCCTGGGGCTGCCGCGTGCTGCGCGCCCCGCTGTAACTGTTCTTTCACTGGCGGGCCACGGGCCCGCTTTTTTTTTGCGACACGTAAGGAGAAGATGATGGTCAGTCTGAAATTATTTAAGCACTACTTCAGCCGGGAGAAGGTGGCGACGGAGGCGACGGCCGAAGACGGCGTGCTGCTGGACCGGCTGATGGTCTGTTTTGGCGGCAGGGACAATATTGTCCAGGTCGATGCCTGCCTGACCCGGCTTCGGGTCACGGTGAAATCCCTGTCTGCGGTGGATAATGAGGGTCTGCAGCAGGCTGGCGCACTCGGCGTGGTGATTCTGGGGCACGAGGTTCATGCGATCTTTGGCACGCAGTCAGACCGCCTGCGCGAGCTGATGGAAGCCCGCTTCTCCCGCCAGCACTGAGCAAAAAAAAGGATAACCGGTGACGGTTATCCCAATAAGCTATCCAGTGCTTATCCAATGATGATGAAGGCGTTTAGTCGGGCATTACCACCAGGCTTCAACCTGCACACCGAAGTTCCAGGTGTTGCTGGCGGTACCGTCCTGGAAGCTGTTTCCCTGTTCGGAGTCGTTCAGGTACGAGGTAAAGATACGCAGCTCCGGGCGTGACATAAATTCCGGGCCGGCGGCAAGACCAAGGGCCAGGGTGTATTTCTGCCCGGCCTGTTTGTAGTCACTGCCGTCTTTATTCTGATCTTTCTGCATGAACGTACCGGCTTCACCGATACCGCGCACATAGTCGGTGAACTGATACTGTGCACGACCGACGAGAGAGAGCAGGGTGCTCTTATCCGTAAACGCGGTGACGTGATCCGCCGCACCCCAGGTGATAACCTGATTCAGCGACAGCCGGTCGGTAATCGGCAGCAGGCCGGTGTTGATGATGCGGTACCCGGTGGCATCACGCGTGTCGTTATACATGTCATACCAGCCGCCGCCCTGGGAGATCATGTTCTGTGCCAGCCCCTTGTTGGCATATTGCAGCACCAGCTTCTGATAGCCGCCCCACATGTCCTGGCTGATCTCGCCGGTCAGCATCACGCCGTTTTCTGCGTCGTACAGCTCGCCGTACTCTTTCTGCTTATTGGTTGGGTTCGGCATGGCGTAATCGATGCCAAACTCCGTCCATGCCCCGCTCCATGGCTTCAGGCCGGCGTAGCGTACGTCCAGATAGTTAATATTGACGTCGTTATCCCCGTCAGCACGGTAGTCAACGTCATTGGCATCACCACGGATCCACGCGACGGAAACCGCCCCCGGACCTAAGGTGTAGTTTTCAATACCAGCACCTGAGCCGGAGATGTTCCAGTATTTGGTATCGATGATATGCAGGTCATGCCGCTGGTAGTAACGCTTACCGCCCCAGATCACCGCGTTTTTATCACCGGGGATCAGCCCTTTGATCTGCAGGTTAAGCTGACGCAGGCCGAATTGCGCATCGTCACCTAACGTGGTTTCATTGTCGTTGGATCCGTCGGAAAACATGCTGACCATCGAGTCGACATAAAAACTGACGTCGTCCTTTTTGTACACTTCACTGCCTAATTCAATCTCACCGTAGGTATCGGCTTCGTTACCCAGACGACCAATTTTATTTTTCTGCCACTCCTCCATGCCGCCGTCACGCGAGACGCCCACGCCGCCGCGCAGATAGCCGTGGAAATCAATATTGTCGATGGCTGCGAAGGCAGGGGAAGTCAGTGTGGCAGCCAGTGCCACCGCGGTCGCCGTTAGTCTTGTGTTCATGTCACCCTCTGTTTATATTTGTCATACGTTCACACGTTGGCGACAGTAAACGCCCGCTGACGAGAGGTGTGCAAATGGAGTGTCGAAATTGTGTGATTTACTGCAAGTATTTAGGCGTAAATTGTAACGATTGGTGAGATTGATCACCAAATATCAGATGTGAACGTCATACTTTTTTGCCATTTTCTGACAGTGTGACCGGGTTAACCTGAGCGTTATTAGCCTTGTGATACAATTTGTCTATCGGTTAACAGGGAAGAGAAACATGAAATCAAAGAGCGCCACTCTGGAGGATGTCGCCCGTCACGCAGGGGTGTCCTACCAAACGGTTTCCAGAGTGCTGAATAAGTCGGCGAATGTCTCGGAAGGGACGCGCAGCAAGGTAACAAAGGCAATAGAGGCGCTGCGCTATGTGCCCAATCGCCTGGCACAGCAGCTGGTCGGAAAACAGAGCACGACACTGGGTCTGGTAACCACTTCCCTGGCGCTTCATGCCCCTTCTCAGGTGGCGGCGGCGATCAAGCGTTATGCCAATGCATCCGGATACCAGGTGTTGATTGCCATGATTGATGAGAACGTCAATCAAAGTTTGCAGGAGTCGATCAATGAACTGAAGTCGCAGCTGGTGGATAAGGTGATTATCAACGTCCCGCTGGATACCGCCTGCGCAGAACGTATCGTGGAGGAGAACCAGGACATCCTCTGTCTGTTTCTTGACGTCGACCCGTACTGCTCGGTATTTAATGTGTCCTTCAATCCGGCGGACGGCACCCGCGCCAGCGTGAAATATCTCTATGAACAGGGGCACCGCGCGTTTGCGCTGCTGGCAGGGCCGGAACAGTCGGTGTCTGCCCGGCTGCGGCTGAAGAGCTGGCTGGACACGCTGGAGAGCTACCGGCTGGAGCCCGTCAGCCTGATCCACGGCAACTGGGATGCTCAGAGTGGTTACAGCGGCATTTTACAGCTGATGCGGGAAAATCCGCACTTCAGCGCGCTGCTGGTGGGCAACGATCAGATGGCACTCGGCGCACTCAGCGCGCTGCATCAGCAGGGCATTGCGGTGCCGGGGCAGGTGTCGGTAGTGGGGTACGATGACACCTACGAAAGCGCCTTTTTCCACCCGGCGCTGACCACGGTGTCGCTGGATCTGGACTTACAGGGAAAAGAGGCCGTGCAGCGTATCCTGCAGGCCAGCGATGACGACCACAGCCGTTCCTCCTCGATCCTGCCTGCCCGTCTGGTGGTGCGTAACTCGACGACAGCAGCCGGACAGCAGCAGCAGGATCTGAAGCAGATTGCCGAACAGCTGCGGTTGATTGCCAGCCGCCTGGGGTAGCGGCAGCGTGAGGAAAGGGGGCATTGGGGCTCTGAGAGTCAGCGGCGACCATCAGGCCGACCGGAACAGAAGGTTGGTCCCTTCAATACAACGGGAGGTCGGGCCCGAAACCCCTGACGGATGGTCGGGCCCTGCCAGTGAAGCGGTGGGGGACTGATACGGAGTTATTTCGCCCCAAAGCAGGCGTTCAGCCCGGCCTGGGTGTCTTTACTGGCCAGACCCGGCATGGGTTTATCCGCGATCAGCGTCACGCCGGTATCCACATAGCCAGAGGTCTTTTTACCGTGACGGGCCCAGGCCACCGCGGCGTCAACGCCCATCGCCGCCATGGTCAGCGGGTACTGCTGCGCGGTGGCGGCAATTTTCCCGGCCCGCACGTTGTTCACCCCGGCACAGCCGCCGTCCACGGAGACGATCATCGCGCTTTTCTCTTTGCCCGCTTCCAGCAGCGCCTTGTAAGCCCCGGCTGCCGCCGGTTCGTTAATGGTATACACCAGGTTGATGTCAGGATGACTTTTCAGACAGCTGGCCATCACTTCATAACCCTGCTGTTCTGCCCCCTGCGAGAACCCGGCACACACCGTTTCGGGCGTCACCGACAGCTCGCTGGAATCCGCCCCTACCGCCGGTAACCCCAGCCCGGTCATAAACCCGTTGTGGCGTCTTGCCCCGACTAAGTGACCGGGAGAGAGATCCAGCATGGCGATTTTCAGCGGCTGACCGGCATATTTCAGCGGCATGGCGGCTTTGGCATACTGGCCGATTAGCTCACCCGCTTTATAGTTGTCGGTAGCAAACAGGGCATCCACCGCCGATATCGGATCGGTCGGGGAGTCCAGCGCGATCACCTGAACCCCTCTGGCACGCACCTCGTCCAGCGCCGGGACAATCGCCTTTGCATCACTCGGCGTAATCAGCAGAGTGGTGGCCCCGGCGGCCACCATTTCCTGGATCGCCAGGATTTGTGCCGGATAATCGCCATCTTCTTTACCCGCTGCCGTCAGTAGTTTGACGCCATGCACCGTCGCCCCCAGCATTGCCCCTTCTTTCATTTTCAGAAAGAACGGGTTGGTATCTGTTTTCGTAATCAGCCCGATGGTAATGGTGTCATTGCTGGCCACTGCCGTGGAGGTCACCACGGCGGCCAGTGTTAAAGCCCAGGAGAGTTTCATCGCAATTCCTTAGCGCAGGGTCGCTGTTGTGTCGCTGAGACGACCGGCACGGGAGATATCGAACGCAGAGATCCCCTCCAGCAGTAAATACGCCTGCTGTTTCAGGCTGGCTGCCGCTGCGGCGCTCTCTTCAACCAGTGCGGCGTTCTGCTGCGTGGCCTCATCCATATTGACCACGGCTTTGTTCACCTGGTCGATGCCGGTATGCTGCTCGCTGGACGCCAGGGTGATCTCCGCCATCAGGCTGTTAACGCCTTTCACCGCGTTCACCACTTCCTGCATGGTGCTGCCGGCTTCGTCAACCAGCTTAGAACCGGTATTGATGCGATCCACCGATTCGTCGATCAGATTTTTAATCTCCCGGGCGGCCGTGGCGCTGCGCTGGGCGAGGATGCGGACTTCGCCCGCGACCACGGCAAACCCGCGACCCTGTTCCCCGGCGCGAGCGGCTTCCACCGCGGCGTTTAGTGCCAGAATGTTGGTCTGGAAGGCAATGCTCTCAATCACGGTGATAATCTGCGTGACTTTGCCGGAGCTACTGGCGATGTCATGCATGGTGGTGACCACGCGCTCGACCACGTTACCGCCGCGCTGCGCGACGTCGGAGGCGTTGGTTGCCATCAGGTTACCCTGATGGGCATTATCGGCGTTGTGTTTAACGGTGGCGGTCAGCTGCTCCATACTGGCGGAGGTCTGCTCCAGCGACGAGGCCTGGGCCTCCGTGCGGCGGCTTAAGTCCTCATTGCCCAGGGTAATTTCACTGGAGGCGGAAACAATACTTTCGGCAGAGTTAGCAACCTGACTGATAAGCTGATGCAGCTTCTCCTGCATCTCACCGATAGCCGCCAGCACGCTGCCGGAGGGCGCCGTACTGGCCCCGTTTACCTGGCTGAGGTCGCCCTGCGCAATGCGCTGCACCACCTGGCCTAATACCGCGGGCTCTTCACCCAGTGCACGGAACAGCGAACGGATGATCATCGCCCCGAGGATCACCGCCAGCGTCAGCGCCAACAGGCTGATGGCAATAAAGATGATCCGGGTCTGCTGGTAAGCCGCCTCAGCGGTATTCAGACTGGCGTCCGCGCGTTCAGTGCTGTATTGCAGATACTGGTTGGCTGAAGTGAGTAACTGGGTTAACTGCGGGCGCAGTTCCCGGTTCATGCGGTCAATGGCTTCTGCCTTCTTTTCCGCCAGCGCCAGCTCAACGATGTTATGAGCAACAGGGCGATATGCCTCTTCGGCACGGGCAATGGCGGCCACAAACTGCCGGTCCTGATCGGTAACGTCAGTATGCCGTGTCACCGCCGCCTGCAGCTGTTTCAGTGCCGTGGCCGTTTTGTCTTCTGCTGCCGCGACCTGTTTTTTACCGGCCTCAATATCTGCGGCTTCGCTGACCAGCACCAGGCCGTAAAGACTCAGCGAGCTGTCTTTTACGCCGCTGAGGATCAGGTTGACGGAGGACTCACGTGCTGCGACCTGTTGTACATGCGTTTTAAAGCGGTCATTGGCGTTACTGAGCGAGTTCATCGAGAGAATGACGACGGCAAGCACAATCACCACTAACACGCCGAAACCCAGGGTCAGTTGGGTCCGGACGGTTGTATTTTTGAATTGCATAAATTGACACCCCTGAAAAATCGACGAAAAGTTAAGCGTTCGGCCTTGATATGAGCAGTAATGAACGTAATTTGTTAAGCTGAATGGATTCAGTCAGCAGCCCTGACTACAGTAGCCAAACAGGGTTCATGGGGATCTCATTCGGGCTGGCGGCATAAACTCATAAAAAGAGCCTGATCGTTTTAACGGCAGGCATGCCACGAACTTGACAGGGTAAAGGGGAAGGGAGGCGCTCTTTTTTAAAAGTGTGACGGATATCTACTTATTAAGCGATGTGACCCGGCAACCCGCCAGTCCTGGCTCACCAGGTGACAGAAAAAATGAAGCTCGCGATCGGCATGACTAATGTGTAATTTAATCCCTGCGTCGGTATTCAATTTCAAATGGTAATGATGGTTATTTTAGTTATTTTTCAGGAGTGAACATGCCATTCGCGAAATATGAAGACGGACTTTTCACCAAAAGCGCTTCACGAAAAACCCTGTTGGTGCCGGTACTGTTATCCGGCGCGCTGAGTATTCTGGTGATCATCATAAACCTGTCTCTTTTCCTGCCCAAGTCAGGTGAAATACACTGGGTTCATCGGCCAGGATGGTTATTTGACGGAATGCAGTTTGCTATCCTGAATTTTATTTTGTACTGCTTCAACCGGCTATCGGTCCAGGCGTATTTACGCCGCTGGATGAATACGGGACTGATTGTCTGGATTATTTCAGCGGCCTTTGATTTGATGGATGAAGTCATTATTCAGCCCGCCTGGGTGGGCTATTATATTGAGGATGTTACCCAACTGAGTGGAATGCTCTGCGTCTCTGTCGGTGTCTATCACATTGTTCATTATATCAACGACCGTTACGCTGACGTCAGCATTGATTCGTTCCGTGACGAGCTGACGCTCTTGCCCAACCGCCGCTATTTTTCCAATGTGCTGCTGGATTTGAGGGCGGTCGATTACTACCTGTTTTTTGTTGATATTGATTATTTCAAAAAGATTAATGACCGCTATGGCCATGACCGGGGGGACGAGGTGCTGCGGCAGTTCGGTGCGATGCTGGGCGAGTTGTACGATGACGAGATCATGGCCGCCAGAATCGGCGGCGAAGAGTTTGCGGTTATCCTGCAGATGGCCTCACAGGACCAGGCGGATGCGCTGGCCCGTCATATTCTAAAGCGTACGCAGGCGCTGGTTATCGACGACGATATCCGCATTACGGTCAGTATCGGGGTGGCAAAGAAAAGAGAGAATGAGCGGCTGGAAAAACTGCTTAAGCGCGTCGATATCGCCCTTTATCAGGCCAAACGGATGGGGCGAAACCGGGTGGAGTGGGCGCCACGCCAGTGAACGGGAGGTGCGCGCTGTCAGGGGGGGCCTTCATTTAAGCGCAGCGGACGGGCGAATCTGCCATTCTTGAGTAAACTTGTTGAAGAGCATGGGCGGACTTTTCCGCCACGTCACCCTTCCGGAACGCGGCGGGGTGAGGCTAATGCATCATCACGTTGATGAAATGGATAAGACAACCCTGACGAGGTAGCGGTATTAATGAAAAAGGTCGCAATAATCGGCGCCGGACCCACGGGGATTTATACGTTATTTTCGCTGTTGAAACAGGCTGTTCCCCTGTCTGTTACGGTGTACGAGCAGGCGGATGAGGCCGGGGTGGGGATGCCTTACAGCGATGAAGAGAACTCGCGAATGATGCTGGCCAATATCGCCAGTATTGAAATCCCCCCGTTGTTTATGACTTACCTTGACTGGTTACGTACGCAGAGCGACAGCGCGCTGACCCGCTACGGTGTTAATCCCGATACGCTGCATGTCAGACAGTTTCTGCCGCGTATTTTGCTCGGTGAGTACTTCCGTGCGCAATTTCTGGCCATTGTGGCCGCTGCCAGCGAGCAGGGCTTTGAGGTGAAGGTGCTGGAACGCTGTCCGGTCACCGATCTGCAGGCGATACCTGAAGGCGTGCAGATCTGGGTCGGGGAGCAAGCCAGCCCGGAACAGTTTGACCTGGCCGTGGTGGCCACCGGCCACGTCTGGCCGGATAACAGTGAGGCGACGCGCACCTTCTTCCCCAGCCCGTGGTCAGGTCTGATGGATGCGGCCATTCCCGCCTGCCACATCGGCATCATGGGTGCGTCGTTAAGCGGTATTGACGCGGCGATGGCGGTGGCGGTTCAGCACGGAGACTTTGCTGAACCGGAGGGGGGCAAGACCACCTTCACGTTGAATAAGGGGAGTGAGGCGCTAAAAATGGTGCTGATGTCCCGGTCGGGCATCCTGCCGGAAGCCGACTTTTACTGCCCCATTCCGTATGAACCTCTGACGGTTGTCACGCCCGACGCGATTAAACAGGCGGTGGCGGCCGGATCGACAGGGCTGCTCGATCGCATTTTCGGGCTGATGGTGGCAGAGATTGAAGCCGCCGATCCGGACTGGAGCCAGGCGATCGCCCTGCGGTCACTGGACGCGGACAGCTTTGCTGACGCCTGGTTTGCCGTGCGGCATCAGCATCATCCTTTCCAGTGGGCGCAGGCCAATCTGGAGGAGGTTGAGCGCAACAAGCGCGACAGACGCACTGTCGCCTGGCGCTATGCCCTCTTACGTCTGCATGAAGCGGTGGAGGAGATTGTGCCGCATCTTGATGAACAGGATGCCAGTCGATTCAGCCAGGGTCTGGCACGAGTGTTTATCGATAACTACGCCGCTATTCCTTCGGAGTCGGTCCGCCGGCTGCTGGCGCTGCGTGAGCGCGGGATCATCAGCATTCGCGCGCTGGGGGAAGACTATCAGCTCAGTGCGACCGGGGATAAAACTGCGATCCTGACCGCAGGAGAAACGGTCACGTTCGACGTGTTTATTGATGCCCGGGGGCAAAAATCCATGAAGACTAAGGATCTGCCGTTTCCCAGGCTGCGCGTCCAGCTTGAGTCCTGTGGTGATGAAATCCCCGAGGTGGGTGACGATTACACGCTGCTCTCGCCAGAGAGTGCCCGTGGCCGTATTGCGTTTGCCGCGTTGCCCTGGTTGATGCACGATCGCCCCTTTGTACAGGGGATTACCGCCAGTGCAGAGATTGGCGAAGCGATTGCCAGAGCGGTGTGCACGCCGTCAACCCGGACGCGTAAACGTTTAATGCCCACAGAGAGTGAGTAGGGGACTGGCGACGGCCGGGGATAGCCACCTCTGCACGTCGTGAGGGCTGAATGCCGGTTCAGGGAGCCCCTCTCCCCGCGGTATTATGATGAACATCATAGTCTACCGGATGCTCCGCTGGACCCTGGCAATCCCTGCCGCCCTCCGGGGGAACCGGCATTTCCACCTTCTCCGCCGGCTCCGCCCGCGGCGTTATCAGATGCGCCGCCATTACCCCCGTTCCCGCCATTACCTCCGTTCCCGCCATTACCTCCGTTCCCGCCATTACCTCCGTTCCCGCCATTACCTCCGTTCCCGCCATTACCTCCGTTCCCGCCATTACCTCCGTTCCCGCCATTACCCCCGTCTCCGCCATTGCCGCCATTACCCCCGTTACCCCCTTGCAAACAGCCGTTGATGGCTGAGCCATCTTGGCCATTCTGCCCATTCTGCCCATTCTGCCCATTTTCCCCATTCTGGCCCTGAAGGCTGTCGCAGCCCGATGGTTGCGAGGTCACAGAGAGGGTTGGCCGTGCTGGAGTCGCTGTCGCTGTCATTACACAGGACAATAAAAGGGTGCTCAACGCCAGTGTGAGTTTTTGATGTGGCATTTTCCGTCCTCTGACAGGTATCGATAAAGTAAGCCCGGTGGCTGACTGTAAAACCGTTGATTCCATTTAAGAGAAGCGCAGTGAAATATCAAAATGGCTTAATGTAAGTGACTGTGAAGGGCGGTAATATTTTATTTTTTCGTAAAAAATGCACCCTGAGGAAAACGTATTAAAACGATAATACGACGTTACGTAATAATACGTTAGCCAGTGAAAAAGGAGTCTGAGAGTCAGTGCCATTGTTACCGGTTGATACGTATTACAGCATGATGACACAGTAAGACGAAAACAGTTTGTCAGGTGCCTGATATCAGGATGCTGGCCCTGGGTAAAAAGATTTCAGCGTATCGTTTGGCTACGCCACCCGGCCATCGTGCGATGACCGGTTTCAGTTTTTAACCTTTGCGCTTTTGCCTTTCGATACGGCAGGCGTTAACGTTGTCCCCTTAAGGCATCGAGCACCAGCGAAAAGGCCGGAGAAGGCTGCTTACGGCTGGGGTAATAGAGGTAATAACCGGGAAAGGGCTGACACCAGGGCTGTAAAATACGTATCAGGCGACCCTCTGCAATATGCGCACCAAACTCTTCCTCCGGTAAGAAAGCAATGCCCAGGCCTGCCAGCGCCGCATCAATAATATGCTCAGAGGTGTTGAAGGTGAGCTGACCGCGCACGCGCACGTTCAAATCGCCGTCCTCCTGATCGAAATCCCAGACATAAAGTCCCCCCGATTTGACCATGCGCTGGTTAATACACTGGTGCTGCGTGAGATCATGCGGGGTTTGCGGTATCGGATAACGGGCAAAATAATCCGGTGAGGCCACGGCCGCCATACGTAGTTCCGGGCCAATCGGCAGGGCGATCATATCTTTATCAATGGTATTACCAAGGCGAACGCCGGCATCAAACCGGTCGGCGACGATATCGCGGAAGCCGTGGTTAGCATCAAACTCGATATGAATATCCGGGTATTCATGCAGCAGTGGCGTCAGTCTGGGAAGCAGCGTCGTGCGCAACACATCAGGCCCGCAGGTAATGCGCACCGTACCCGCCGGCTTATCGCGCAGCTCGGTGAGCATATCCAGTTCAGACTCAATTTCATCAAGGCGGTGCCCGACGGCCTGCAGCAGGCGCTCACCGGCGGCGGTGGGCGAGACGCTGCGGGTGGTACGTGTGAGCAGACGGATTTGCATCCGCGCTTCCAGTGCGGAGATCGCCTGACTGAGTGCCGGCTGAGTAACACCCAGCTTTGCCGCTGCCCGGGTGAAGCTGCCTTCACGCGCTACGGCGGTGAAGTAGAGGAGGTCATTAAGGTTGCGTTTCATCCACCGGAGCCTTTAATTAATAAGCAGGGGTGATAAGCCCATTAAGTATTCATTAGCTAGTTACCCTACACCCGTCGTGTAAAATTTTCAGCAAGAGATGACCTCGCGCGAAGGATACCTTCTCTTCTCACCCTCAACGCCTGTTTTAATGATGTTATTCCGTGGAATAGCGTCCGGCCCCGGCTGGTCTGTCATCGTCTGGCAGGGGACTGACAGGCAAAACATTCCTTACCTGAAGGTACACACGATGAAGCGATTTTTTTTGGCGCTGGGCATGATCCTCAGCTCGGCAGTGGCAACGGCCGCCGATCTGTCCCACGGGGCGGATAACTTTTACACCAGTGATAAGGTCACCCGGCAGAAAGTGACGTTTAAAAATCAGTATCAGATGAATGTGGTCGGTAACCTGTTTGTCCCAAGAGGACAGGGGCAGAATGACAGACGTCCGGCGATTGTAGTCGGGCATCCGATGGGGGCGGTGAAAGAGCAAAGCGCCAGTCTGTACGCACAAAAGCTGGCGGAGCAGGGGTTTGTCACCCTGGCGATTGACCTCTCATTCTGGGGCGAGAGCGACGGTAAACCGGGCCACCTTATTTCACCGGAAATCTATTCCGATGATTTCAGCGCCGCCGTGGACTACCTGAGCACCCGGACCTTTGTTGATCCGGATAACATAGGTGTGCTGGGGATTTGCGGCAGCGGCAGCTTTGTCATCAGCGCGGCAAAAATTGATCCGCGTATGAAGGCGATCGCCACGGTCAGCATGTACGATATGGGCTCGGTATTCCGTCAGGGTCTGAAGCATTCTCAAACTGCAGCACAGCGTCAGGCCGTGATTGCCTCGGCCACAGAACAGCGCTTTGCCGAGTTTACAGGCGGAGAGACGGTCTATATTCCCGGCACGGTGAATAAGCTTGATGAGGCGACGCCTGCCATCCAGCGCGAGTTCTTCGATTTCTACCGCACGGCACGCGGGGGCTTCACGCCGGAGGGACAGCAGGAGGCGCTGACGACAAAACCGATGTTAAGCAGCGTCGGCAAATTTATGAATTTCTATCCGTTTAATGATATTGAGACGATCTCGCCCCGTCCGATGCTGTTTATCACTGGCGATCGCGCCCATTCGAAAGAGTTCAGCGAAGATGCCTGGCAACGCGCCGGCCAGCCGAAAGAGCTGTATATCGTTCCGGGCGCAGGTCATGTGGATTTATACGACCGCACGGATCTGATCCCCTTCGCTAAACTGACCGCGTTCTTTAACGATCATCTGAAATAATCGGGTTGGCCGCATCCTCCCGGATGCGGTCTGCCTCACCGGGGGGGACATGACATATTGGGGACTGTTAATCGGTTACCTGCTGGCAGCCAGTGCGACTGGCGTGCCGGCCAGCGCCACGCCTTACGCGGAAAAAGGAACCACCATGAAAGTGAATATGAAGGTTAATCAACAGGTTTACCGCATTGAACTGAGCGACACACCGGCGGCACGGGCCTTTGCGCAGACGCTGCCGGTGACGCTGAAAATGGACGATCTGAACAGGAATGAAAAATTCGCCGAACTGGCACAGGCGCTGCCAACCCGCGAGGCGCGGGCCGGGACGATCCACGCCGGGGATATTATGCTTTACGGTACGCAGACCCTCGTCGTCTTTTACCAGACCTTCTCCTCAGACTACCGCTATACCCCGCTGGGGAAGATCGTGGCACCCGACGGGCTGGAAGCGGGGCTGGGTGAGGGGACGGCAGAAGTGACCTTTGACTGAGCGCCCCCCGCTCACTCTGGTTCCTGAGCCAGCAGGCGGGCCTGACACACGGCCAGGATCTCATCGGCCAGCGGGGAATCATCCGGGCAGGCGCGGGACAGCACCATGGCCCCGACCAGTTGGGCAAGGGTGGCGATTGTCCCGGCACGCGTGGCGTTTTCCGCCCCATTTTCACCGGTTAACTGCGCCAGCTGATGTTCAAGTCCGGCGGCAAAGCTGGCCTTAATGGGTGCGGACTGGCGGGCCGTATCGCTACTGAGGGCCGACATGACACAGCCTTTCCCCATCCCGTCGCGATGTTGCCGTGACAGGTAGTATTTAACGAAAGTTTCCCGGTCTGATCCCGCCACGCTTTCCGCGGAACGTGAGAAGCCGCAGCGCATGGCTTCCGCCATCAGATCGGCTTTTGACCCAAAGTGTTTGTAAAAACCGCCGTGGGTCAGTCCTGCTGCCGACATCAGCTCTGCCACGCCCACGCCATCGAAGCCCCGCTCCCGGAACAGTTCAGAGGCGGTTTCAACTATGCGTCGCCGGTTTTCGCGAACCTGGTCTTTCGACACCTTCATCGTTTCACATCCTTTCTCAAAAAAGCATCCTGCCATTATACATTGATGATGGTCGTAATCAAAAAGTTTGACATTTTAGATGATGATCATCATCATTGCGTTCAGACCCTCACTCACCCTTTGTCCCGGAGAGCATCATGAGCCACCAACCGATTTTTCAGCCTTATCCTCTTGGGCCTGTCACGCTGACGAACCATATTGTGATGGCACCCTTAACCCGTAACCGCGCCGGTAAGGGCCTGGTACCTTCTGAGCTGGCCGCGACGTATTACGCCCAGCGGGCCACGGCAGGGCTGCTGATCACCGAAGCCACGCAGATTTCGGCCCAGGCGCAGGGCTACCAGGATACCCCCGGTATCTACACGCCAGCGCAGATTGCCGGGTGGCGTAAGGTCACTGACGCGGTTCATGCCGCGGGCGGGCATATCTTCGTGCAGCTCTGGCACGTGGGGCGCATCTCGCACGTTGACTTACAACCAGGGGGCGCGGCACCCGTCGCGCCTTCAGCCCTGCGAGCGGAAACCAAAACCTTTGTTAACAACGGCTTCTATGACGTGTCTGAACCCCGCGCGCTGGAACAGGACGAGATTCAGCAGATCGTGGAAGATTTCCGCACCGCGTCTGCCAGCGCCATGGCCGCCGGGTTTGATGGCGTGGAGATCCACGGGGCCAATGGCTACCTGCTGGAGCAGTTCCTTAAAGACGGGGCCAATCAGCGTACGGATGAGTATGGCGGTTCAGTGGAAACCCGGGCCCGCCTGCTGTTAGAGGTCGCCGCCGCCGTGAGTCAGGAGATCGGTGCCGGACGTACCGGCGTGAGGATTTCACCCGTTTCTCCGGCGAATGCGATTTCCTGCAGCGATCCGCAGCCGCAGTACAACTATCTCGCCGAAAAGCTTGATGCCCTCGGTATCGTTTACCTGCACGTGGTGGAGGGCGCGACGGGTGGGCCACGCGATAACGCTCCCTTTGATTACGCCGCACTTCGCCAGCGTTTTACCCGGACCTTTATTAGTAACAACGGCTATGACCTGGCGCTGGCTGCTGCTCACCTGGCAGAAGGCAAGGCCGACCTGTTCGCCTTCGGACGTCCGTTTATTGCTAACCCGGATCTGGTGGCCAGGCTGAAGTCCGGCGCGCCGCTGGCAGCGCTTAACCCGGCAACCCTGTACGGCGGAGGGGCTGAAGGTTATACCGACTATCCCGCCCTGAACGACGGTGGCCGTTAAGCCCCGATCCTGTTTCGCCGTTCTCCCCTGACCGGGAGCGGCCTTGTTTCCTCCTTTAACCAGAGAATAAAACCATGACACAGTCCTCAGTTCTTATTACCGGCGCATCCACGGGTATCGGTGCGGTTTACGCAGAACGCTTTGCCCGCCGTGGCCATGACCTTGTGCTGGTGGCCCGCGATCAGGCTAAGCTGGAACAGCTTGCCGCGCGCCTGCGCCAGGAAACCGGCGTATCGGTTGACGTACTGCCGGCGGATCTGACCCGGGCGGATGACCTGGCCAGCGTTGAAGCCCGCCTGCGTGACGACGCGCGGATAGGGACGTTGATCAATAACGCCGGCGTTGCCCAGTCAGGTGCATTCAGCGAACAGACGGCGGCGTCTGTTGACTCGCTTATTGCTCTGAATATCACTGCGCTGACGCGACTGTCCGCCGCAGTGACGCCGCGTTTTCTGCAGGCAGGTGAGGGCGCCATCGTTAACATCAGTTCCGTGGTTGGCCTGGCCCCGGAGTTTTTGATGTCAGTATATGGGGCCACCAAGGCGTTTGTTCTGTTCCTGTCCCAGGGGATGAGCCTGGAACTGGCACCGAAAGGGATTTATGTGCAGGCCGTACTGCCTGCCGGAACCTATACTGAGATTTGGGCGCGCGCCGGGATTGATATCAGCAATGCGCCTGCCATGATGGAGGTCGGTGAAATGGTGGATGCCGCGCTGGCGGGCTTTGACCGCCGTGAGCTGGTGACCATCCCCCCGCTGCACAACGCGGCCCGCTGGGACACGCTGGACGGTGCAAGACAGGCCCTGCTCTCCGATATCAAACAGGATGAAGCAGCGGCGCGCTATAAAACGCGATAATCAGGGTAAAACAAGGGGAATGTTGTCGATGAAGGCCTGCACCCGGGCTTTCATAATATTACAAGTAAAGTCTTGTTTTATTGCCATGCGATCGGATAACGTAGAGGTTCTCTGATCAACAGGACGATGACATGCCTCTTTTACATACGGCACAGGGCGATATTGACTATCAGGACAGGGGGGCGGGCGAGGTCACGCTGTTCCTTATGCCGGGCTGGTGCCAGCCGAAAACCGTCTTCGACGCTTTTGCAGGACAGGCGGCTGCTTACTATCGAGTGGTCACTCTCGACTGGCGGGGTCACGGAAAATCATCGACAGACGGTGAGGATTTTGATGGCGCTGCATTAGTATCAGATGCTCTGACACTGATTGAATATCTGGGCCTTACGCAACTGATACCGGTATCCGTTGCCCATGCCAGCTGGGTTGCCGTTGATCTGGCAGAGCGTTTGCCAGAACGTATCCCTGCGGTGGTCTTTCTGGACTGGATTATGAATTCGCCCGAGCCGATGTTTTTTACCTCGATCGATGCGATGCAGCATGAAGATCGCTGGCAGGCCGCCCGCGATGAGCTGTGTCAATGCTGGCTGGCTAACAGCGACTCTCCGACCATGATCCATCATCTGCAAACCGAGATGGCCCAATCCAGCTATCAGCTCTGGCGACTGGCAGGGCAGACCATCACCGGTGTCTATCGTCAGTACGGCTCGCCGCTGCAGCGCCTCGATATGCTCCCTCACCCCCCTCAGACGCTGCATCTCTATTCTCTCGACAGAAATGACGAATACCTGGCTTTGCAGCAGCGGTTCGCGAAGACGCATGATTTTTTTCAGGTTAAACGACTGAAACAGGCCAGAACGCACCTGGCCGTGCTTGAAAGCCCGGAGACGGTACTGACGGAGATCCTGCTCTTCCTTCAGCGCTGATACACCGGCGGTTTAAGTTCGTTAACAATAAATGGTAGGGTGAACTTCGGCACACAGAGATTAACTTTCGGGGAAGGGCATGACCAATATCGCAACCATTAGAGAACTGGCGGGCAAAAGAGGTTACCGGGATAATCCTGTTTATCGTCAGGCGATGATCAACATGCGGTTGGATGCCTTCACCGATGAGGATGTGCAGTATCTGCAGGCGCTTTATCAGGCATCGAAAGACGCGTTCAGCCGCAACCAGATTATATGCGCTTTCGCTTTAACCCCGCCGGATCGGAACCTGAAGACATTTTTGCTGGCCGCTTTCAAAAAGGAGCGCATGGTTGATATGCGCCTCGCCGCCCTGCGCGGCTTCGCCCATTATGCCACGGAGGAGGAGGTGTCGCCGCTGATGGATAAGCTGACAGAGGTCATCAGGAAACTTCCGCAGCAGGCACGTTATCCCTATCAGGAATATGAACTGTTACGGTCGCCCTTTGGGCTGCCTTATCTGGTTGAAAAATATGGCTACCCCTGCTTTACACGGGCCTCTGAGCAACTGCATACCCAGTATCAGGCGCTGCCGGCATTATGCAAAGGCTTCTTCACGCTGGATGCGCAGGGAAGGCATATTGCCCTGCTTCCCCCGGAGGAGACGAAAGCCAGGCTGGCTCAGTTGTTAAGTCAGTCGGTGTGAACGCCAGGCGGGGATGTCTGCCGTTAATGCAGAATGACCCGTTTCCATTGATTATTGGCTTCATGGCACCTTTCTGCGGCGTCAGTGAACGGGTAATGTTAACGCCACGCTGTGACTCTTCCCGAAACCAGGAACCGAAAAATGAAAAATGCCCTGATTGTTATCGATATTCAAAACGATTATTTCCCCGGCGGCGCTTTTCCGCTTGAGGGCGCTGACACCGCCTGTCAGGCTGCGGTGAGCGCGATTGAAAAAGCCCGTGGCGAGGGCTGGCTGATCGTGGCTATCCAGCATATCGCCACTGCGGATGCGCCATTCTTCAAACCAGACAGTGAAGGGGCGAACATCCATCCGTCGATTGTGGCGGCGCTGGGTGATGCGCCTGTGGTGGTAAAGAAAGAGGCAGACAGCTTTTACCAGACCCGCCTTGAGTCGCTGTTACGCGACAGTGGCATCACCGATCTTTATCTTACCGGTATGATGACGCAGCACTGTGTTACGCATACCGCGCTGTCACCGCAGGGGCAGGGGATGAACGTCCATATTATCGCGGCAGGCTGTGCGGCACCTTCGAAAGCGTTAAGCGACCTTGCCCTGTCCGGACTGGCTGTTCGTTGCCGTATTCAGTAATCCACAGCGATCGCGCCCCATCTGAACAGGAGGGCGGTGTTACCCGCTAACACCGCCCTTTTTATTGATTATCCTCCCTCTGCCCCTTTCTTCGTCCCTGTGCGTGGTCACCGCCATTTTCTGCAGGGTGATTGACCCGATTTCATCGACTAATGACCTGTGAGTCTGTCACGTCGCTTCTCCGTCTCATCCTATAGTAGGACCACTGGCCGCTACCCTGTACAGACACCACTGACAGGGCTGATGGGCCGAAAAATCTGACGAATGAAGGGAACAGGTTATGAAACTCACACAAATCCGTAATGCCACGCTGGTGCTGGAGTATGCCGGTAAAAAATTTCTTATTGACCCGATGCTGGCAGAAAAAGAAGCCTGGGAGGGGTTTGTCGGTAATGCCCGCCCGCACCTGCGTAATCCGATGGTGGCGCTGCCGGTACCCGTCGAAGAATTACTGGCGGTGGATGCCGTTATCCTGACGCATACGCATACCGATCACTGGGATGAAGCGGCACAGCAGGCGGTTCCCAAAGATATGCTGATCTACACCCAGGACGAGCACGACGCGGCGCTGGTCCGTTCTCAGGGCTTCGTTAACATCCGCGTTATGCAGGATGAAAATTCATTCGCTGACGGGCTGACTATCTACAAAACGGACGGTCAGCATGGCAGTAACGAGCTCTACGCCGATGCGCGGATGGGGGAATTACTGGGGGATGCCTGTGGGCTGGTGTTCACCCACCACCATGAAAAAACGCTCTATATCGCCGGGGATACCGTCTGGGTGAAGCCTTATGCAAAAAACCTGCAGCGTTTCCAGCCGGAGATTGTGGTGTTAAACATCGGCTATGCCGTTAACGACCTTTACGGCCCGATTATCATGGGCAAAGAGGACACGCTGCGCACGCTGAAAATGCTGCCAACGGCCACGCTCATTGCTTCACATATGGAATCGGTTAACCACTGCCTGTTGACCCGTGCCGAGCTGCGGGAATACACCCTGGAGCACGGCATCGGGGATAAGGTTCTGATCCCCGCTGACGGTGAGACGCTGGTTTTCTGATAAGCTGCATCCCCTGACGGCGGGGAACCGATCAGACCGGTTGCCCCTCCGTTATCCCCGGGCCGGCGTGTGTCAGCGGCCTTTCGGTGGTGATGATTTACAGTGAGGTTAACGTTATGTCTGCACTGACGGTCGCCGTGATGGCCACGGCCGGATTCAGTCCGTTTCACTTTTCCGTCCCCTGTATTATTTTTGGCCAGTCCATGCCGCAGCCGGATCTGTTTCGCGTGGCGATCTGCGCTGAAAAACCGGGTGTGGTCCTGTCTGATATCGGGCTGTCCATCAACGTGGAACAGGGTCTGGCGTTGCTTGACCAGGCGGACATTATTATTATTCCCTACTGGAATAACCCGGACGAAAGGCCCTCGCAGGCATTGCTGGAGGCGTTGAGAAAGGCCTGGCAACGGGGCGCTGAGGTGGTCGGTCTGTGTTTAGGGACCTATGTTCTGGCCTATGCCGGTCTGCTTGATGGTCATCGTGCGGCAACACACTGGGAATTCGAAAAGGACTTTACTGAACGATTTCCTGCCGTCCATCTGGACAGTAATTCGCTGTATACCAGCGATGAACGCCTGATCACTTCCGCCGGGACCGCCGCCGGTATTGACTGCTGCCTGAATATCATTCGCGATCATTACGGCTCGGCGGTGGCTAACCGGGTGGCAAGGAGGATGGTCGTTCCCCCATACCGTGAAGGCGGACAGGCGCAGTTTATTGAGCGCCCGGTGCCGGTGTCGACGCGGGACAGCAAAATCAACGAACTGATTGAGTACCTGCGCCGCAATCTGGATAAGCCGCACGATCTCGACTCTCTGGCCGGATTTGTCAGTATGAGCAGACGCACGCTGACGCGTCATTTTTCCCGCGCCACCGGCACGACGCCGGGAGAATGGCTGAATGCGGAGCGCCTGCAACGGAGCCAGGAATTACTGGAAACCACGAACAGGAGCATTGAAAGTGTCTCGGCGCTGTCGGGTTTTCAGTCTCCCATCTCGTTTCGCCAGAGTTTTAAAGCGAAGTTTAGCGTCAGCCCCAGCGAGTGGCGACGGGCCTTTCGCGGCCCCGAGCCTGTTGACCGTGAAAGCC
Source organism: Erwinia persicina (assembly GCF_019844095.1). NCBI lineage: Bacteria > Pseudomonadati > Pseudomonadota > Gammaproteobacteria > Enterobacterales > Erwiniaceae > Erwinia > Erwinia persicina. The sequence goes on from NZ_CP082141.1 coordinate 1,960,941, forward strand.
TGTGACCACATCGCCTCATCACGGCAATGCCTGCCCTCTGCGACTCAGGGAATAAGCTGCTGCTGACGCGCCCATCGCGTAATCGCCTCGCGCGCTGTCGGAGCGGCTCCGAAGAACGCCTCCTGCCTGGATATGTCAGAGACATAGCGCCCCGTTCTGAAGAACAGGAACATCTGGATCAGGTCATACCCGAGTTCGGAAAACAGCCTGACAGGCCGGGCGGCCATCCGAAGCGTCCACCAGGGAATGATCTGCATCTTCAGCGGTTTGTTAATAACATCAGCGATGATAGCGGCCAGCTCCTGCTGGCTCTTCGGGCCATCACGCCAGCCGACATCGATCGTCAGGTTGACGATGTCGCTGCCCGGACAGGTCGCGGCCTTCGCCAGACAGGAGGCAAGATCATCCGTCAGCACGTAGGACCAGCTTGTGGTCTTATCGCCAACCCCCTGGAATTTCCCGGCTTTCACGGCCCTGGCAATATAGTCCGGGCTCTGGTCGAGAAATGAGGGCGCTCGCACAATCACGTATGGCACACCGGACTGTTTGATCAGATCTTCCGCCACTTTCTTGGCGTGGAAATGAGGCACTGCGGATGCAGCTTCGCAGCTCACGATGCTGAGAAAAACCAGTCTGCTGACTTTTGCCCGTGCCGCGGCCTCAATGAGGTTTTTGTTGCCCTGAAAATCGGTATCAAGGCTGCCCTTCATGTAACTGTTTGCCGAGCTGACCACGACGTCAACATCCTGCAATGCCCGGTCCAGCGAAGCCGGATCCATCATATCGCCGCGAACCCATTCGATGTTGGCATCCCCGCCTGCGGGGGGGCCTTTTCGCGACAGGGCAACGACGGCCGCGCTTTTCTCAGCCGCGAGGTGGTGCAGCACCTTTGCACCGAGGAAGCCTGTTGCACCTACGACCAGAATTTTATTTCTCAGCGGGGCGATGGTATCCGCAGCAGCCGCACGTTGAGGCGATTGAACCATTATGTAATATCCTTTGTCGGCCGATTAGAGTGTGGCTTCCCCCATGCACCGGTATGAATCCTGAATTCATTTAGGGATTCCATGGCTTGAAAGCGCCATCTACTATTCATCATTCCGCTTGAGGGATAAATACTCTCTATTTGAAATCACTATTCCATTTATGGAGCAATCACATGGATCCGCTGAATGACATGGCGCTGTTTGTGGAGGTCGCGAGGGCCAGGAGTTTTCGTAAGGCAGCGGAAGCCGTGGGTATGCCTAACTCCACCCTGTCACGGCGTATCAGTGAATTGGAAAAGGCCATTGGTTTGAGACTCCTGCATCGCACCACGCGCAAGCTTGAACTGACCGAGGCGGGACAGCTTTACTATGCGCGAAGCAAACCTATCGTCGACGAGGCCCGGCTGGTGCATGAGCAGCTGGGCGAGATGCTTGAACAGCCGGGCGGGGTTCTGCGGGTTTCGCTGCCTGTCGATTTCGCCACGCTTTATCTCACACCGCTCATCGTTGATTTCGCCGCACAGTATCCCGGCATCAGGTTTGAATTCGACCTGACTCCACGCCGTGTCGACCTGGTGACCGAACCGTACGATGTCGCGATCCGCATGGGCGAACTGACAGACTCGGGGCTGATCGCTCGCCTGATCGGGCGGCACTCGCGCTATCTTTATGCGTCTCCCGGCTATATCAGAGCGTCTGGCGCGCCTGCCACACCGGCGGATCTGGCCGCGCATGAATGCCTCTGCATGACGAAGGTTCCGACCTGGAAAGTGCAGCAAAGAAGTAGCAGGGCAGAGGTGGAGGTGGACGTTCGTGGCAGGTTTACGCTCAACAGCGTCGGGATGATCCGTAATCTCGCCCTGAAACATCAGGGTATTGCACTGCTTCCCGGGAAGATTGTCGCGGAGGATCTGGCTTCCGGCCAACTGATGCGTGTGCTTCCTGAGTGGGAAGGGACAGCCGTCAGCATTTATGCCGTCACCGAAACGCGACTGACGCCTGCCAGGACTCAGCGCTTTATTGAATTCTTGTCTTCCAGACTGATGGAAGCCTGAAAATGGGTGACAGGCTATTCGTTCAACTTAGTAAATCTGCTCTGAGGATCCCGACATGATCACCTTTCATCAATTTGCTGCCACCAGTCTGGATGGTCAGCTTATCTCTCTGGCTGACTATGCTGGCAAGCTGGTTCTGGTGGTGAATACCGCCAGCCATTGTGGTTTCACACCACAATACGCAGGTCTGGAAGCGCTCTACAACAAGTACGCTGCCCAGGGGCTTGTGGTGCTAGGTTTTCCCTGCAACCAGTTTGGTAAGCAGGAACCCGGCGGCACCGACGCAATCGCCCAGACCTGTCATATAAACTATGGGGTGAGCTTTCCGATGTTTGAGAAAGTAGAGGTCAACGGCGCCGCGGCGCACCCGGTGTTTCGTTATCTTAAGAACGCATTGCCCGGCGTGCTGGGTGGACGGATCAAGTGGAACTTCACTAAGTTTCTGATGGGACGTGACGGCAAACCACTCAGGCGATTTGCACCGTTCACCACGCCAGAGAAAATGGAAGCCGTCATTCTTGCTGCACTTGAACGGTAAGTTTTCCTGTAACCAGCACCGTACCCGTATGGTTAACGTCCTGTTGCCACTGCGGGTTCAACGGGCCGATGTCACCTCTCTGCTGCGGATCCTGGATATAATATATTGACAACAAGTTACCGATATGAAAACTTGTTGTCATGGAAGGGGGTTCTATGGCACACACTAAAGCTGACCAACTGACTCAGGTCATTCTCAATGTTTTCCGGCTTAATGGCGTCCTGACGGAGTGGGGTGACAGGTTTGTTCTGCCTGCGGGGCTGACCAGTACCCGCTGGCGGATGCTTGGTGCGGTGGTTCTGGCACAACGGCCCGTCACCGCGCCTCACATTGCATTAACGATGGGGGTAACCCGTCAGGGGGCACAGAAGCAGCTGAATCTGCTGGTTGAGTCCGGCCTGATGAAAACGCAGGCTAATCCCATGCATAAACGATCGCCTCTTTATGCCCTGACGGCGCAAGGCCAGTCGGTTTATGACACCGTTAATGTACGCTGGCAGCATCAGGCAACAGAAATGGCGGCCGGATTCGGCACGGCTGAGTTGGAAACGGCATTCCATGTGCTGAAGAAACTGTCAGACATTCACGAAAAATCTCTGGTGGAGCACAAATGATGAAGCGTCAGATCCATGCTACTGCGTCGGTGCTTGCAGCCTTTTTTCTGGCCACGTTCTGGACTTCGACGCTGGTCACCGAACTGTTCCTGTCGGCCGCTGCGGTGACAGAAGTGAAACAGCTCATCGCCTACGCCCTGATGGTGTTCGTACCTCTGATGGGGATCACTGCGGGAACCGGGTTTTCTATGGGAGGGAAGGGGCGCCATCCGCTTTTGGTTTCCAAACGCCGCCGGATGCCATTCATCGGTATTAACGGGCTGTTGATTCTTGTGCCTTCAGCCCTGTTTTTGGCACTGCGTGCAAAAGCGGGTCTGTTAGACGACGTCTTTTACAGCGTCCAGGCGCTTGAGCTCATCGCTGGCGCAGTAAATCTGACCTTGATCGGATTAAACATACGCGATGGTTTTAAGCTCAGCGGCCTTCGCCACACGGGTCAAACGCTTCCTCAGCGTAAATCGATCACCTAAGGAGTCCCTGTGCGTGCTGCCGTTGTTTCACGTTTTGATGTTCCCCCCTCGTATGGCGACTTTCCTGAACCGGTAGCCGGTGAAGGTGAAAGGGTGCTGCGCGTGCTGGCCGCCCCGCTGAGTCCTGTTGTGAAAAGCCTCGCCGCCGGGAGACACTATTCGGGCACCCGTGACGTAAATTTCGTGCCGGGTATTGACGGTGTGGGGATGAGTCCGGACGGCAAACGGGTCTACTTTCTGTTTCCCAAACCCCCGTTTGGCTCAATGGCCGCGCAGGTCCTGGTGTCGGCTGATTTAACCGTGCCGGTACCGGCGGGTGTCGGTGATGCACGGGCAGCTGCGGTGGTGACGGCGGGGCTTTCCTCCTGGGTCGCACTGACGCAGAGGGCAAAATTTATACGCGGTGAATCGGTACTCATCAATGGTGCTACCGGATCTGCAGGCGGACTGGCCGTGCAGATAGCAGTCTGGCTTGGTGCGGGCAGGATCATCGCCACCGGACGCAACCGGGAGAAGCTGGCACAGTTGCCGCCGGATGTTGAAAAAATCATGCTGGATGATTCTGCAGACGAGGCGCTGAAGCAGGCTTTTTCAGGGCAGGTTAACGTTGTTCTGGATTATCTCTGGGGAGAGCCGGCAAGCCGGATTATCAGACAGGCCACGGCGGATCGCGGTTCACGGCTTGGAGAGCCACGCCTGCGGTTCGTGCAGCTGGGTTCTGTTGCCGGGGAAACCATTAGCGTCTCTGCCGCGTCGCTCCGTAGCTCAGGTCTTGAAATTTTGGGCAGCGGCATCGGCAGTCTTTCCGTTCATGAGCTGATAGCCGGTGCAGGTCAGCTGCTGGCTGCGATCCCGGAAGGGGGCTTTGATACGCCGGTAACAACCTGCGCACTCTCAGATGTCAGTCAGATTTGGAATGAGGATACGGGGGAGGAGAGGGTAGTGCTGATCCCCTGACGTTTCAGGGCAGGAAAGAGCTATGTTTGTTCTGCAAACGAGCCGGTGATAAATCGTTAAAACCCGATGGCAGCCTCTCAGACTGCCATCGCTTTATTACCAGTTCTGTCGGGTGGGTGAAATAATCAGGTCATTGACCGTCACGTTTTGCGGCTGATTTAGCGCATACACCACAGCACTGGCCACATCCTGCGGGCTGATAGCAATTTTAGTCAGTTCCTGAGCGATCTTGCGGCCTTCAGGATCGCTTACCTTATCCGCCCAGCCCGTATTAATGACACCCGGGCTGATGGTGTTCACGCGAATACCTTTATTCACGCCTAAATCTTTGCGCATCGACTCGGTCATCGCATGCACAAAAAACTTGGTCGCGCTGTAAACGCCCGCGCCTGCATCCACCTGATGGCCCGCCACGGACGCCATATTCAGGATTTGTCCGTCTTTTTTCTCCAGCATTCCGGGAAGCACGGCCGCAATGGCGTTCAGATAACCCTTAATGTTGACGTCCACCATTTTATTCCAGTCTTCCCACACTACATCGCTCCAGCTGGAGAAAAGCATCAGGCCGGCATTGTTGATCAGGATATCGACCGAACCGAAGGTCTCAGTGGTGTATTTTGCCAGCGCTTGTGTGTCTTCCAGACGAGTTACGTCGGTCACCAGGCCAACTGCCTCACCGCCTTCTGCTTTGATGCTCTTCACTAACCTGTCGAGGCCGTCCTGATCCAGCGCCGCCGCCACGATATTCACGCCGTGCCGTGCAAGTTCCAGAGCGGTTGCTGCGCCAATGCCCGATGACGCGCCGGTAATAACAGCCGTTTTTTCCTGCAGGTGATTCATTTTATTGTCCTTCTTTATCAGGTACAGGAGGCGGGGGGAACCCCGCCCGTGTGATATATCAGTAATGGCCTTCCGGCCAGTCGGTGTAGCCTTTCGCCCCGCCGCCGTAATACGCCTCTTTCGGCGCAATCGTCAGTCCGGCACCGTAACGCAGACGTTTCACCAGGTCCGGGTTGGAGATAAACAGGCGACCAAAGGCAACGGCATCAATAATCCCGGCGTTCCGGCGGCTGATGGCCATCTCAAGGTCATAGTTGTTGTTGCCGATAAACGGCCCGTCGAACTGCGCGCTTAGCGCATCCATATCCACACCGGCAGGCACGTCGCGGGAAGTGGCCGTCGCCCCCTCAACAAAGTGCAGGTACGCCAGGTTAAACCGGTTCAGTTGCTGAATGAGGTAACCGTACATCGCCATGACGTTGCTGTCCGGCGGGGTATTACCGGCATCCGGGGTCACCGGCGAGAGGCGAATGCCCACTCTGTCATTGCCCCAGATGCCGACGATGGCTTCTGTCACTTCAATCGTGAGGCGGGCCCGGTTTTCAATTGAGCCGCCATAGGCGTCAGTGCGGTGATTGGTGGAGTCACGCAGGAACTGATCGAGCAGATAGCTGTTTGCTGAGTGCACTTCCACGCCATCAAAGCCGGCACGCAGGGCGTTTTCTGCCGCACGTTTGTACTGCGCAATGATGCCGGGGATTTCCTCTGTTTCGAGCGCACGCGGGGTGGAAACCGGCACGAAACCGTTGACGGTATAGGTCTGTCCCTCGGCTTTGATTGCGGAAGGTGCCACCGGGCGTTCTCCGTTGGGCTGCAGCTCAACGCTTGAAAAACGGCCCACGTGCCAGAGCTGGCAGACGATTTTTCCGCCCTCAGCGTGGACGGCGTCAGTGACTTTTTTCCAGCCAGTCACCTGCTCTTCGCTCCAGATCCCCGGGGTAGCCGCATAGCCGCGGCCCTGCGCTGAGATGTTGGTGGCTTCTGAAATAATCAGGCCCGCACCGGCGCGCTGTGCGTAATAGGTGGCATGCAGTTCATCAGGCACGCCGTCCTCACCGTAACGGCTGCGGGTCACCGGGGCCATCACAATGCGGTTAGCCAGCTGAAGCGTCCCCATCGTAACAGGGGAAAATAAATCGGTACGGATACTGTTGTCAGTCATAAACACTCCAAAATAGTTGACCGGTCGTCTAGTAATAAGATAAAAAAAACGGCTACCCGAGCAGCCGCAGAGTGGCGTTCAGCGCTTTGCCAAATGCCTTATCAGGATCATGAATTTTTGCCATCAGGGAGGCGCCCAGCCAGAGTTGATAGAGTTCTTCAGCAAGCTCCCCGGCATCCGCAACCGCCGGAAGAGAGCGGTCTTGCTGACCCTCACGGATACACTGAGCAATTTTCTGCACGATATCCTGTGTCCCTTTTGCCAGCACGTATCGCATGCTGTCGTACTGATCGCAGACTTCTGCGCCCAGCTTGACGACGAGGCATTTACTTTCAGGCAGGTCTGCGCCCTGGGTCGTTTTCCAGAAAGTGAAGTAGCGCAGCAAGCGCTCACGGGCTGGCCCGCTGCCATTTAGCTGAATGTCTACCTCACTCAGATAGTGGCTGAAATAGTGCTCCAGCAGCGCTTCGGCAAACTCTTCTTTAGACTTAAAGTAATAATAAAACGAGCCTTTAGGGATGCCGGCGGCCTGCACAATCTCAGCAATCCCGACGGCGCTGTAACCTTTGTGCGTAATAATTGCCCTTGCTACATCAATAATGTGCTGGCGTATGTCTGTCGTGTGTTTTTTCATAGTCCGGGTACTCTAGTGAAAAACTGACCGGTCGTCTATTTTTTTGAGTGACATTTCGTGCGTTCAGGTTTTGCGCAATGGGGGCCGCCTGATAGTGTCCTGTCGACACGGTCGAAGCTGCGCGGTCTCTCTTCACGTTCTTCAGGATTGCGTGGCATTCGCGATTTTCATGCGCGGGTTCAATGATTGTCTTGACGGATTACATAGTGATCACTATACAATGGTGGCATTACTTAGTGAGTACTACGTAATTAGGCGGGTAATGACGAACCTTTTCTCTTCGTCTTTATCTTCAGGCTGTAGCGGGCATCTGAACGGATACCCGATTTACGATAACGGAGACAAAAAATGAGCGACACAACCTACGTGCAGGACTATAACGCCATCGTGAACGTGCTTAATCAGTACAACGAAGGCGGTAAGCAGGCGAAGAGTGAACTGATGAAGCCCGCTTTCAGCGATAAAGCGACTATTTTCGGTGTTGACGGGGACGGCAATCTCAGCGGAGGCCCGATTCAGGGACTGTTTGACACCATCGACACCGCCTTCCGTCCTTCACCGGAGGCTAAAGCGGCCATTGTACGTGTGGATATCGTAGGTACCGCTGCCAGTGCCCGCATCGACACTGATGACATTTCAGGCTTTCGCTTCACTGACTTTTTCAATCTTCTGAAGGTGAACGGTCGCTGGATCGTGGTCAGTAAGATTTACCATACCCACGTCATGCCCGAATAACGGCCCGGCCCGCGAGCTGATGCAGCGTGCATTTTTTTCATGCTGCAAAAGAGCAAAGAGGGCCCAGTAAAATATCAAATCGGTACCCACTGTCGTTGACCGTCTGTCAGGGCAACGGCTGAGAGCGGGTGACGCGTGTCATTATCCTCACATGAGGGCACAACATCGCGTCATCCTGCCTCTGCGTCTAAGGGAATAAGCTGCTGATGACGCATCCATCGCGTGATTTAGTGTGCGCAAAGCAAACCTGTCGTCGATGAGACCCGGCTGGTGCTGAGTAGCTGGGCGAGATGCCTGAACAGCCGGGCGGGGTGCTGCGGGGTTCACTGTCTGTCGATTTCGCGATCCGCATAGGCGAACTGGCAGACTGATGGAAGCCTGAAATGGGTGACAGGATATTTTAGCCGCCGCACGGTACAGCAATGATCACCCTCAACGAGCAGTCACAGGATTGACCGCAATAACGCTTCCTCTGGTCATTTAACCGTCCAGAAAACAGAATTATATCAAATCAACTTTATGCGTAGATCGCCTTGAGTCAATGCAGTCGAGGCCTTACGCTCGGGTCAATCATCCTGCAGACCCGCGTCATGCTGAACTGAGCAATCCCTCTGTTTTCAGTTAAGAGAGGCCTTTTCACGCATAAGTTTGGGATCGCCGTTGGATATTTGCTTGTAAGCTAATATCGATGAAATAGAAGCTAACAAACAGCATAAAAATGCAAAGATGAAAACGGCGGGATATCCAAATAGCGAAACGATCCCACCCCCTGCCAGACCTGCAACCAATAGTCCTATATCAAAGCAAGACTCATAGGTACTCAGCGCCAGACCAATATTCTCATCTGGCATACTTTTTAATGCCGGAAGGGCAAGCAAAGGATAAATCATTGAAAGACCGAATCCTGTCAGGAACGAGCCCATCATGGCTACGTACGGATGAGACGAAAAAGCAATTAATAGCAATCCGCTGGCTTCAATAGCTATTGAAAATAGTGTTAATTTTAAACCTGAGCTATCCGCTTTCCAACCCAGCGTCAGCCTTGAAACAACATATCCCACGCCAAATAAGGACAAGGCTAAAGCTGCCTGTCCTCCCCAGTTATTCTGATTAAAATACAGGACCAGAAACGTCGTAATAGTGGCATAACCTATATTAGCCAGTGAAAAGCCCGACCCTGCTTTCCATATTCTGTGGATCGCATAGGAAAGTTTCGCTTTGTTTTTTTCTGGATGAATAGCAACAGGTTTAACGATAGCTACCAGCAAAAAACCCAGCGCAGGGAGAGCAGCCATAGCAGTAGCAGAGATGATAATTCCGGAATGATAATATGACCATGTTCCCGCGTAATTACCTAACGCTAAACCCAGGAACATGGCAATTCCCACCCAGGACATAATTTTCCCGGCATGCTCTCGGCCGACGAGTCCAATAGGCCATGTACCACTGCAAGTAAAAATCAAACTCTCGCCAATGCCCATTAACACTCGCGAAAAGATAATGACGGAGTATGCCACTATAGCGGAGTCGATAAAACTGAAAGAAAATAAACAAAAGAGTCCCGCGAGCAAAGTGAGTGACAGTCCCAATACCATACCTTTTTGTGGGCCATGATTGTCAGAATATCTTCCTGCGGCTGCTCGTGAAAATAAGGTGGACAATGATTCAGCGGCGACAACAAGCCCAACATAAAAAGCTGAATAGCCCAGGGATTCGCTAATATACAAAGGTAATGTCGCTAAGGATAACCCAAGCGTTGTTATGGCGATAAAAAGGATGCTCGCAACGCAGCTTGCAGCAAAAATATTATTTTTTATCTTATACATAGATATCCTCCTCATAAATGACCTTATCACCGTCAAGCGTTATTCGCCCTTCAATAAATGCACGAACTGCACGATAGATCATCTTTTTCTCTGCCAGTAAAATAGCTTCTTTCAGCGCGTTTTCAGTCATGCCGTTTGCGATCCTTACGGGTTCCTGATCTATAATAGGCCCTGCATCAACCTCATCATTTATGAAGTGCAATGTTGCCCCTGAAATTTTCACACCTTGGGTAATTGCCCTTAATTGAGCTTTATCCCCAGGGAACGCAGGGAGTATTGACGGATGTGTATTCATTGTTTTATGGCCGAACAGGTGAACAAAGCTGGATGAGAAAATCCGCCTGAACCCGCCTAAGATGACCAAATCAACTTTAATTTCATTTAGATAGGTGGCTATTTTTTTCTCAAAAGAGTCTCTGTCCTCATAGTCCTGATGATTTACTTTTATGACTGAAATCCCGGAAAAAGCAGGGTTTTTGCCGGCTTCAAAATCACGGTTATTGGTCAGAACAAGGCTCAACTGTGCAGGTTCGCAAGCATCGGCAACAGCATCTTGCACTGCTGTTATTAAGGTGCCACGACCTGAAAATAAGAAAGCAACTTTTTTCATACGTTAATCATCTCTCTCATGGCAGAATACTGACTATCATTATCAAGTAATGTTGAATCTAAGAGTTTTTTACCATCGATAATGGTTTTTCCATTAATCATAACCTTGCAGGGTGATTCCTGATTTAACATTTTCAATATTGATACAGGGGTATTTATATATCCTGAATCTATTGATTTCTTATCATAGAATATTAGGTCAGCTTTAAATCCCCTTTCTATCCTACCGGTTTGAGAGAGCCCTAACGAATGTGCGCCACCTTCGGTAAGTGATTTTAAAATATAAGTAGCGCTGACCTTTTTAGCAAAGTTGTTGTCGCCATGATGATAAAGGGACATAAGCGCATCAAAAGTTATATCATTGACTGGATTCACCATTGCGGCATCAGTCCCTAATCCAACCGTCATTGATGAGAGATCTTTCAATGGTAGTGTTCCTGCACCAACAAAACTATTGCTGACGGGGCAATGAATGATATTACAACCACCAAGGAGGAGTAAGTTTTTATCCTTTTCTGATAAATGGCAGCTATGAATAAGCGTCGTGTGATTATCTAATATGTTGAGTTTCGCCAGTCGTTCTATACCACTCATGCCATATACTTTATGATGTGAGATGACTTGATGCTCACCTTCATGCATGTGAACAAAAAATTTAGTATTAAATTGTTTGGCGATATGATGTAATTTTATCAACAGATCATTATCAGCAGATAATTCAGATGCCGTCGCCGGGCAAACAACAATAAGATTTGATTTGTATTTTTCCTCTATCTCAAAAAAATGATGAATAACCTCATCACTACTTTTACTTTCAGGACTTTGACCACTACCTATCCATTGGTTATTCTGACAGTAGTTGACGACGGCACGCACCCCAATTTTTTGAGCAGCCCGGACATCACTCTCAATTCTGCTGGTGAATAAACCAAATGTTGTCACCCCTTTTTGTAAGGCTGACATCATTGACTTCAGCGATGCGACATATTGCCCCTCTGCATCTTCAAGACTGTTATTTTTGTGCACGGAGTCAAGCACAACATCAATCGGTGAACAGTCCAGCATGCCACCATATATCTCTTTACTTGGATGGAGATGGGCATTAATCATTCCAGGTAAAACGATGAAATCACAGGATGGTATGATTATTTCATCATTTTTTTCTGCAATTTCATTATCGAGTTCAGTGATATAACCCGCAGAGACTCGCATATCACCTTTGACTAGACGCATAGAATTGGAATCAAGATAGGTGATGTTTTTAAATAAAATATTTTGATCCATTTTTTAACTCCATCAATTCTTTATATATTACCTGGAATGACGCTTCCCCATCATACTTTAAGGTATTTATTCCCAGTTTCTGACAGGGAAGAACATCATTCATTAAACTATCTCCCACCATGATGGCGTGTTCCGGCTTAAGCTGAAAGTCTTCAAGTATCCTCCCGAAAAAATCAGTGTTCGGCTTACAGTTTGGATGTGCATCACCAAAATAGAATCTATCAAAAAATGGTGATATTTTATTTTTTTCAAGTTTTTTTAGCTGAATTTCTTTCATTCCATTGCTGCAAATGATTAAATGAAAATCAGAATGAAGTTGTTGTAATAGAGAAATCCAGTCATGTGTTAAATGACAATTAGATATGTAATTTTCCCAAAAGATCTCTTTAAAGGCTATCTTATGATGCCTCCTGATTTCAAACCAATCAAATACATAATCAAACCTTTTTTTCATTATATCGGCTATCGCTATCTTGCCGATTTCAAATTGAGACCATAGCGTATGGTTACGCTTCTCGTAGCCATTAAGGAATATGCTAAAATCATATTCCTCATCGATATAATTAAGCTGAACTAATTGTTGCTTTAACGCAGACATCGCTTCCCTGGCCCCGGTGCGGTGATCCAGAAGAGTGTCATCAATGTCAAAAATTATCAGCTTGACCATATTGCTCCCCTCTTTGTACAACAAGAGAACCAAATGCGCATTTCAGTGCAGTCTCAAACTCTTGAACTCGTGTATAAAGACCGCGAGTCAGTACCCCGTTCGTGCCCATCTTTTTCAAATCATCATCACTGTATTGTGGATATAAATCCAGAACCAGGTCTGACAGTTTTACGCTTTTTAAGAGTTTCGAGGTAATATCAGAAGGAAGCATCACTTTCCCGCTGCAGCCATAATGATATTTGTTTGCCGCTGTCTCTTTTATAACGGCCCATCCATAAACAAAAGCACCAAATTTACTTTTATTAACAAGGCCTTCAAGGGCTATGATATAATCAGCATGTATTGAGGATATTTCTTTTTCTAACTTTTCAATGCGGTTATGGCATCCTTTTATTGCTTCATCATCATCTTCAGGTGTTTCACTTATCCCCGATGTGACATTGTAATGATATAGACTGAAATTCGGGAAGAGCTCAGTGCAGACTTTCCTTACAGAAGAAATCTTTGCTTCATTTTCAGAACTGAGTAATATCGTTACACATTTATTGCGCATGCTGATAGATCCATTGAAGAAGATAAGTATTTTTACTTCCGTTTAGAATGTCGGCTAATGTTTCTCGTGCTGACTCAATAGTCGGCATCTCGCTGTGCCTGTCAGACAGGGTGCTTTCAGCCACGATGTTAGCTTTAGATAACGATTTGTCATAAATTTGCGTAAAAGTCGTTTTCATAACCGTATTGCCTAACATGAGGTTTGGAATGCCACTTTCAGTCAAATCTTTCCACATTAATTCATGCAGGAAGGAAAAGAACCCCATGTCATAAGGAAGCCCTGTAATCACATCAGTGCTTCTTGACATAACCTCGCAAAATAGATGATTGTCTTTGATATAAAATTGTATCCCTACCGTACACGGAAAATCTTTAGTCTCAGATTTATGATAATTTTGGTTTATATTGATTATCGCTCTTCTCGAATCATTGTTGTTTATTAATACAGTTTTAACCCAGTTATACTGGTTGCCATAATTTTCAACCGGTTCATAGAAAACGTAATATCCATAATTTGAATTTACATTCCCATCTTCATCAGTGAGCGTCATCCAGAATTTTGATGCTTTTGCCAGTCCTTCCTCAGCCTTTAATTTTCCGCTAAAATAGGCTAGCAACTCTCTGGTGAGATACTTTACTGCCCCATCCCTAAGATGATGTAAGCGATTTCGTGGGTTCTTCAGAACATAGTTTACGCCATATGCCTGAAGTGCGCTCCCAGCCCTGGAAGAGATTTTTTCTCCAGTCGTAAGAATGTGATACACACCATTTTTAACTAACTCATCGACCGAGTTTCCAATAATTGTAGAAAATTCATCGGTCAACGTCATTTTATGTTCTTCAATAAAAGAAGTCATACTATCTCCTTATATGAAAGTTTTAACAAAGAGTCATGGGTATGGTTATGACAATGAATAATGCGCTTAAGAAAAGTTAAGCCCTTTATCTGCATCATCTATATTAACGATTGTTCAATTCTTATTAAAATACTGTATAATCCTTTTCCAACTTTGGTTCTCCCAGGTGAGAATTTCACTGTTGGCACGCTCTTTCACTTGTTGAGAAAATACCCGGCTAACAAACAGAGAAATGGATCATGGGAACCCCTATCTGGAACAGACATGTTTTTATCAATGACCATGTTAAATAATTTAAGATGACAGTATTTATCACTTCAACGTGATGAAACAGGTGCAGTGAATACCTTATTTCCTGTTATGCTCGCAATAATTGCATTAACATAATAATTTTTTATGTTGTTGGAAATTCATTTCTGTGAATATGAATTACATTTTTTGCATATTCAAATCAATACTCCTCTCATTAATCAATTTAAGTTGAAGAATAAATTCAACGTAATGATTTGTAAATCCCTCTTTTGAAACTTATACTAAAGACAAAATGTCTTTAATGCGCGTAAGGTGGTCTATGGAAAGCCTTAAAGGGATGACTGCGTTTGTTGCTGCTGCTGAACTTCTCAGTTATCCCAGTGCGGGACGGTCCTGGGGGTCTCTTCCTCTGCCATTGCCAAAAGCATAGCCAGGCTTGAGAATGAATTAGGGGTCAGACTTTTTCACAGAACAACCCGGAGTATTGGGCTGACAGAAGAAGGGGCGGTCTTTTACGACCGTTGCAAGCATATTCTTGATGATATATACGACGCACAAGCCATGATTTCGTCTACCAGGTCGCGCCCTAAAGGTAGACTTCGTGTAAGCGTACCACAGATTTTCGGCCACAGTCTGCTGATGCCATTGTTGCCTGGCTTCCTTAAAGAGTATCCAGAAATCGAACTTGATATCGATTTCGAGGACCGTGTTATTGATATCATTGGCGAAGGAATAGATGTTGCTGTCAGAAGTGGCGAGCTCAGAGATACACGATTGATTGGTCATCGGCTTGGAGAACAGCATTTTGTTGTTTGTGGTTCTCCTGATTATTTAAAAAAACAGGGCTGCCCGCAAACGCCCAGCGACCTCCTCAGACATAGTTGTATCCATTTTAAATATCCCTCAAATGGTCTTCTTGCCCAATGGTCGTTTTCATCGCCGGATACAAACCTGAATCTCCCCCGTAATCTTATCTTTAACAATACGGATGCTGGACTGCGTGCTGCGATTGATGGCCTGGGTCTTGCTCATTTGCCTGTATATGTATCTGAACCCGCGATTAAAAAAAAGTTACTCCAACCCATACTTACCGAATTCATGGTACCACTTGGTTCATTATCTCTTATCTGGCCATCTAACCGACATCTGTCCCCTAAAGTCCGGGCTTTTGTCGATTTCGTCATTGATGCCGTGCGTTCCAATCCGTCAATTTTAGAGCCAAAATGGCTTTAACACATACCAGGCGCTGTATCTTCGCCACACAGCAGCGGGTGGTCTTTGGGGGTGTTCACAGATACCGGGTGGTCACGCCCTAATCGAACTGAAAGACATCAAATCAGACCACCCATTTTGCCCGATGCAGAGGCAATAAAAATGCATCCGGACGATTATTCAGGCTGGCTCGGTGAATCTGAATTGAATAAAGATTCGCCTGGACGCATGAAAACAAAAAGCCCGCTCAGGTTTCCCTGAGCGGGCTTCTCTAAATATGGCTCCTCTGACTGGACTCGAACCAGTGACATACGGATTAACAGTCCGCCGTTCTACCGACTGAACTACAGAGGAATCGTTTGAACGAGGCGCATAGTAATCATCGCGGCAGGGGGTGTCAACGCGAAATATCATCGCAGGCACTCAACTGTCGATGTTTGCACCAATATGCTGATTTCCTCAACATTTTTTCCGTTTTTACGCGGGTTAACCCTGGCCGGTATTGTGCGGTAAACACCGGAAGGGTGGCATAACCCGCCCAGGCGATGCCGTACTTGTGCAGCCAGTCCCTTTTCTGCAATCGGTTTCATAGTGCTGTTATCCCCGTCATTTTTGCTCTACTATTTCTGCCGTTCGGGCGGCGCAGAGGTCGGGTCATCGCAGGGCGGCCGGGCTGCGGCTCCGCTAACTATCGGTATCATTTAAGGAAAAGTGGCATGAAAGAAAGGTTTCCGCAGGGCTTTATGTGGGGCGGCGCAACGGCGGCCAATCAGGTTGAAGGGGCTTATGATGTGGATGGCAAGGGCCTGTCGATTGTCGATGCCATTCCGGGCGGCAAGCAGCGCCTGAGCATTGTAGCCGCACCGGAGTTTGACTTCACGCTGGATGAAGCCCGCTACACCTATCCCAACCACAAAGGCATCGACCATTATCACCGCTTCCGCGAAGATATTGCCCTGTTTGCCGGGATGGGTTTCAAATGTTATCGCTTTTCCATTGCCTGGACGCGCATCTATCCGAACGGTATCGAGCAGCAGCCGAACGAGGCGGGCCTCAGTCACTATGCTGAAGTCATTGATACCTGTATCGCCCACGGCATTGAACCGGTGATCACCCTTTCCCACTATGAAATGCCGCTGCATCTGGCGACCGCGTTCGGCGGCTGGAAGAACCGTGAGCTGATTGGTCACTTCGAGCGTTTTGCCCGCACGGTGCTGGAACGGTTTGGCCACAAGGTGAAGTACTGGATGACCTTTAACGAGATCAACAGTGCGGCGCATTTCCCGATGATGAGCCAGGGTCTGACGGTAAAAACCGGTGCGCTGGAAGCGCAGGCGAAATTCCAGGGCTGGCATAACCAGTTTGTCGCCAGCGCGCTGGCGGTGAAAATCGCCCATGACACTGACGCGCAGATCCAGATGGGCTGCATGATCCTGTTTGCCACCAACTACGCTTATGACTGCAATCCGCTGAACCAGCTGGCAGCAATGCAGGAAAACCAGTCGTTCAACTACTACTGTGCTGACGTGCAGGCGGGCGGTAAATATCCGTATTATGCCCGCAAGCTGTGGCAGTCGCTCGGCGTCACGCTGGATATTCAGCCGGGCGACCTTGAGCTG
Source organism: Erwinia persicina (assembly GCF_019844095.1). Classification (NCBI taxonomy): domain Bacteria; kingdom Pseudomonadati; phylum Pseudomonadota; class Gammaproteobacteria; order Enterobacterales; family Erwiniaceae; genus Erwinia; species Erwinia persicina. The sequence goes on from NZ_CP082141.1 coordinate 1,977,810, forward strand.
ATCAAAGCGCACACCGTCGACTACATCGGTTTCAGCTACTACATGTCTTCCACCACCTGTGCCACTGACCCGGATGCGGCGGCAGCCAGCGGCAACCTGCTGGGCGGGGCGCGTAACCCGTTCCTTGAAGCCAGCGACTGGGGCTGGGAGATCGATCCGGTGGGGCTGCGTATCGCGTTAAACCAGCTGTATGACCGCTATGAAAAACCGCTGTTTATTGTGGAAAACGGTCTGGGCGCGGTGGACAAGCCGGATGCCGACTTCACCATTGCCGATGACTACCGCATTAACTACCTGCGTAAGCACATTGATGCGATGGCAGAAGCGATAGACGACGGCGTGGAGCTGATGGGATATACCCCGTGGGGCTGCATCGATCTGGTCAGCATGTCGACCGGGGAGATGAGTAAACGCTACGGCTTTATCTACGTCGATCTGGATGACAGCATCAGCGGCACCGGTAATCGCTACAAGAAGAAATCCTACCACTGGTATCAGAAGGTGATCGCCAGCAACGGTCAGGACATCAGCTAACACAGACAGAAACGGCGTCCATTGCAGACGCCGTTTTTTTTAGTCGTTACGACAGTACCCTGCGCCGATCGCGCCGCACCGAGTAGATAAAGGCGGCGATAAACAGCAGGGCGAACAGCACCACGATCGTCGGGCCGGGCGCACTGTCCAGAAAGAATGACAGGTAAGTACCGCTGAAGCACACCACCACCGACAGCACGACGGCGAAAATCATCACGCTGGAGAAGCGGCGCATCAGCAGCACGGCGATCGCCCCCGGCGCAATCAGTAGCGCAATCGACAGCACAATGCCCACTGCCTTCAGGGTGGCAACGATAGTCAGGGCAATCATACTCAGCAGGCCGTAATGCAGCAGCGTGGTGTTCAGCCCGCTGGCTTTCGCCTGGTGCGGATCGAACGCGTGCAGCACCAGGTCGCGCCACTTGACGCCGATAATCAGCGCAATCAGGCAGGCAATGCCGCCGCTTTGCAGCAGGTCGCTGGTGGAAATACCGAGCATATCGCCAAACAGGATATGGTCGAGGTGAACCTCTGATTTGACCGAGATATAGAGGATCAGCCCGGCGGCAAACATCCCGGAGAAGACGATGCCCATCACCGTATCCTGCTTGATACGGCTGTTCTCTTTCAGGTAGCCGGTGGCCAGCGCGCAGAACAGCCCGGCGCAGAACGCCCCGACAGCAAGGGGGATGCCAATAATCCAGGCGATCACCACGCCGGGAAAGACCGCATGGCTCATTGCATCACCCATCAGCGACCAGCCCTTGATCACCATAAAGCTGGAGAGCAGGGCGCAGGGGATCGCCACAATCACCGAAATGGCCAGCGCAGTGTGCATAAAATCAAACTCAAGCGGGCTTAACAGCAGTTCGGTCATAGTCATATCGCCTCCTGCTGCGGGCTGGCCGCGCGTCGGCGTCGGGCCAGCAGCCCGTGTTTAGGCGCAAAAACAAAGGCGGTGAGGAAGACCAGCGTCTGCGCCACGACGATGATGCCGCCGGTGGCACCGTCCAGGTAGTAACTGACCCACGCGCCGAAGAAGCTGGTGGTGCTGCCAATCAGTACGGCAATCACCAGCAGCCGCTGGAAGCGGTCGGTCAGCAGATAGGCCGTGGCTCCGGGGGTGACCACCAGACAGATCACCAGGAACGCGCCGACGGTCTGCAGGGCCGCAATGGTACAGGCCGCCAGCAGGGTGAAGAACAGCAGCTTGAGGCGCGTCGGATTCAGGCCGACGGAACGCGCATGATTCTCGTCGAAGAAGGTCACCATCAGATCTTTCCACTTCACCAGCAGGATCAGCAGGGAGACGAAGCCGATGACCGCCAGCTGAATAATATCCTCCGGGGCTATTGCCAGGATATTGCCCAGCACGATGGTCTGAATATTCACCGAGGTGGGGTTAAGCGACACCATAAACAGGCCAAGGCCAAAGAAGGAGGAGAAGATCAGCCCGATAATCGCGTCCTCCTTCAGCCGGGTACGCTGGTTGAGAAACAGCATACTGCCCGCGGCCAGCCCGCCGGAAAGAAACGCACCGAGAGCAAAGGGCAGGCCGAGCATATAGGCTCCGGCCACGCCGGGGACAATCGAGTGGGAGAGGGCATCGCCAATCAGCGACCAGCCCTTCAGCATCAGATAGCAGGAGAGAAACGCGCACACGCCGCCCACCAGCGCCGACACCCACATGGCGTTAAGCATGTACTGATAGTGAAAAGGTTCAGCCAGCCACGCCATCAGCCATTCCCCCGCACCACCGACAGCGCCGGCTGGGTGTGACCATCGCCAAACACCACATCGCGCAGCGCACCGCTAAAGGCATTTTCCAGATTTTCCCGGGTGAAGGTGGTGGCGGTCGGCCCGCAGGCCAGCACCGTGCCTTTCACGATCACCGTGTGGTCACAGTATTCGCTGACCGAGGCCAGGTTGTGGGTGGAAACCAGCAGGGTGCGGCCCTCATCGCGCAGTTCGTGCAGCAGGCTGATAATCTGACGTTCAGTGTTGACGTCCACGCCGGTAAAGGGTTCATCCAGCAGGATCACCTGGCCGCGCTGGGCGATGGCGCGCGCAAGGAACACGCGTTTTTTCTGGCCGCCGGAGAGTTCGCCAATCTGCCGCTGGCGAAACTCTGCCATACCGACGCGCTCCAGCGCCTCGGTGACCAGGCGCTTATCCTCTGCGCGGGCGATGCGCAGCATGCCCATATGGCCGTAGCGGCCCATCATCACCACATCTTCCACCAGCACCGGGAAAGACCAGTCAACGTCCTCCGACTGCGGCACATACGACACCATATTCTGTTTCAGTGCGCGGTGTGCGGGCTGGTCCAGCAGGGTAATCGCCCCCTTCGAGAGGGGGACAAACCCCATAATGGCTTTAAACAGTGTCGATTTACCGGAGCCGTTGATCCCCACCAGCGCGGCGATGCTGGCACCGGGCACCTGTAAGGTGGCATCACGCAGGGCGGTGTGCCCGTTGCGGTAGGTGACCGTCAGATCGTTAACCCGAATGCCGTCGGGCGCCGTCTGTGTGTTGTTCATTTTGCCAGCCCCTGCTGAATGCCGTTAACAATGGTATCGCTGGTAACGCGCAGTAAGTCGAGATAGGTCGGTACCGGCCCATCGGCAGCGCTGAGGGAGTCAACGTACAGCACGCCGCCGTAGTGGCTGCCGGTTTCGCGCGCCACCTGGCGGGCGGCCTTATCGGAAACCGTGCTTTCGCTGAACACGGCGGGGATCTTCTCCTGCTTCACTTTATCGATGACTTTACGTACCTGCTGCGGGGTGCCCTGCTGATCGGCGTTGATCGGCCACAGGTAGAGCTCTTTCAGCCCGAAGTCGCGCGTCAGGTAGGAGAACGCGCCCTCGCTGGTAACCAGCCAGCGCTTGTCCGCCGGGATCTGCGCCAGCGCCTGCTGCACCGGCGCCACGGTAGCGTTGATTTTTTCTTTATAGGCGGCCGCATTTTTGCGGTAAGTGTCGGCATTGGCCGGGTCATACTTCACCAGCGCATCGCGGATATTATCCACGTAGATCAGCGCATTTTTCGGTGACATCCAGGCATGGGGATTCGGTTTACCACTGTAGGGGCCGTCGCTGATCCCCATCGGGACAATGCCGTCAGACACCACCACTTCCGGCACCCCGGGAAGATGTTGATAAAAGCGCTGGAACCACAGTTCCAGGTTCAGGCCGTTGGCGAGGATAAGCTGGGCACCCCGGGCGCGTTTGATATCACCCGGTGTGGGCTGATATTCATGGATTTCTGCTCCGGCTTTGGTGATCGACGCGACGTCGGCAGCGTCACCCGCTACGTTTTTCGCCATATCCGCAATCACGGTGAACGTGGTGATCACTTTGAATTTTTCCTGTGCCACTGCCGGTGCCAGCGGCAGCGAGGCGAGCAGAGCAGCACAGATCCATCCTTTTAACCGGAACAGTAAACACATAGAAATCCCCCAGAAAGCGCTTAAAAATAGAACGTAATTAGCAGTTGCTATAAGGTATAGCACAGGCTATATCGCCATGTGAATGTTTTTTGTGTGGGATTACGCAGATTGACAAATGACCGTCTGAGAAATAAAACCGCGGGTATCGCTTGCGATGAGCGGGACAAATGTTATCCCGGCGGCCGACAGTCCCGCGCCCGATGGCGATTATTCCCACGCAGGCGGCAAATTTATCGTCCAGACTTAAACCAAAGGCATAGTCTGCGTCCGCATTGTGCTTTACACTGCGCGCTGCAAAAACTCAGTAGATAAATGACAGAACAGGCGGAAATGGCGATGAACGGAACAATCACAACCTGGTTTAAAGATAAAGGTTTTGGTTTTATCAAAGACGAAAACGGCGATAACCGTTATTTTCATGTGATTAAGGTCGCCAACCCGGATTTGATTAAAAAAGACGCGGCAGTGACATTTGAGCCCACCACCAACTCCCGGGGCTTATCGGCCTTTGAAGTGAAAGTGCTGCCGGAAAGTAACTATATTTATATCGCCGGCGAGCGCCTTAAGCTGACGTCGATCAAGTCTTACCTGGTGTACAGCGAAGAAGTCCCTGCCGATACCCGTATTGATAAAGAAAATACGGTGCTCTCCGTGGGTATTCTGATGAGCAGTATCCGGCCGAAAACGGCCACCGCGCCGGGTGAAATGCGCACGCTGAAAAAGCTGGCGATCACCACCTTCCAGGGGACGACATTAATTTTCTCGGAAGATGAAATTGACGTGGACAGCACGGTAAAAATGCTCAAGATCTGACGGTTGACGCAACACCGGCAGTGAAATAAAAACCCGCTCAGGGAAACCTGAGCGGGTTTTTTACAGGCGCCAATGTGATAACGCCGCAAAAAAACAACGCTGTGCTGTCAGGGTAGCGGAATGATCATCCGGGCGCTGACAGACCGCCCTGTGACAGAAGCGGATTAAGCGTGAAAAAAAGGTGCATTACCTGATGAGCCGTAGTCCTCTGGCCACCAGATTGCTGAACCCTTCACAATGGGCATGATCCTCTGCGGTACAGCGGGCAGCATGCTTCAACCCCCGGCTTAATCGTTGCAATCTGCGGACAGTGGCGTCAATTTCCCTGGCACGACCAGCAAGGCGCTCCCGGTCAATGACAGTTCCACCTTGCGTATTGAACATGCCGGCCATTTCATCCAGGGTAAATCCGGCAGCCTGCCCCAGGGCGATCAGCTGCAGTTTATTCAGCACATTTTTGTGATACTGCCTTCTCAGGCCGTTACGGCCAATGGGATGAATGAGTCCTTTCGTTTCGTAAAACCGTAACGCCGAGGGCAGCACGCCGGAAAGATGAGCCACTTCCCTGATATCTAGTTCTTCCATCATTGACTTCAACCTGACTTTAAGTTGCACACTGGCGACCAGCTTACCATTATCATTAAATAAGGACGAAAAAATGGACAGTGTGACGCTGTTTCAGGCGGTCATAACAGGTATTTGCGCCACTCTGGTGATGGATTGCTGGTCACTGATCCAGAAGCCCATCTTCGGCGTTCCGCCGTTGAATTATGCCCTGGTCGGACGCTGGGTTTTATGGCTGACCAGAGGAAAAATGCGTCATAACACCATCGCTTCCACCTCATCTGTGCATAACGAACTGCTAGTCGGGTGGGGTGTTCATTACCTGACCGGGATCCTGTTTGCCTTTATACCGCTTTTGCTGGACGGGCCGGACTGGTTCCGTGCACCTTCTGTTACCACGGCTATGCTGGCAGGCCTGCTAACACTCATTGCGCCTTTCCTGATCCTGCAGCCCGCCCTGGGTTTTGGCATTGCGGCTTCCCGCACGCCCCGCCCATGGCGGGCCCGACTGCTGAGTGTGATCACCCATCTGGTGTACGGGTCAGGACTGTATATCGCGGCTCTGGTTATAAACTCATAAAGGTAAAGCCGTTGAGCCAGGCGTTCGACGGTCAGTCCCTTTACCGTTCAACGCGGCCTGCCAGCGGCATCCGCTTAAAAGCAGGTGCCATCGGGGAGGCTTTCCGTTTGCTAAGGGGATGCCTTAAACTACGCTGCGCAGGTCACCACCGCTGGACAATGCCCCTGGCTGGCTGTCATTCCGGGTCTTCAGACCGGTGAAAGAAGGGCCATCGGTGTCTGCTTACAATCCACTCCCATTCAGTTCCGGTTAACGATGGGGGATCCGCTATTCATACTGAGGAAGTAAGATGCGTTTGCAAGAAACCCGCCTGACTCAAACCCTCGACCCATCGTCGTTTAAAGAATGAGTCAGCCGCTGTTTGTTTCTCTGGATGGCCCTAAGGGGGCCGGCAAAACCACCCTGCTGGAGGCCATGACAAAAGTGCTGAGGGCTGACAATAAGAAGGTGATCCGACTTTGCGAGAGAAAAAGCGATCCCTTCAGGGCGGAAACCATGGCCCTCGTTAACCGGCTCGCCAGAAACCCCGCTCTGGATGTAGAACGGGAGGTGTGTCAGCGCCTGGCTGACAGCCGTGCCTGGATTTCCCGGCATGTGCTGACGAAACAGCCGGCGGACAGCATTATCCTGATGGATCGCTGGTACCCGTCAGATGCCGCGTTTCGCCGGATGGTTCCCTTTGCCGAAATTTTACAGCTGAACACGGAACGACAGGTGCGAGCGCCTGACCTGCATGTCGGGGTTGTGACTGCGCCTGATATTTCATGGGCCAGGGCCACGTCCCGGCCGCGCGGGCTGAGCAGTACGGTGATGTCTTCCCTGGAAGAGCATGCTGCCTGTACCCGGGCATTTGAGCGGGAAATGGCAAATTACGGCTGGGTATTGTGCCGTAATGAAGGAACGCTCGAAGACGCAACCATGCAGATTATCGCTGAGATCTACAAACTGCCCGGTTGCCCCGCAGGTGCCGTTATCAAGGACAGCGCCTCCGGCCCAGGCCGCCAGTAATCAGGGCAACTCTTTGCGTATGCACGACAGGGCAGGATCGTTCAGCGGGCAGGGGCAGTCAGGCATGCTTGTGTGCGACGACGTCGTTTTTCCGGCAGATGCGGTATGAGAGTAATAATCACAACAGCAAAAAGCCCGCTCAGGTTTCCCTGAGCGGGCTTCTCTAATATGGCTCCTCTGACTGGACTCGAACCAGTGACATACGGATTAACAGTCCGCCGTTCTACCGACTGAACTACAGAGGAATTGTGGAACGAGGCGAATAGTAGCGATACGCCTCCGGCCTGTCAACAGCAAAAAACAGTTTAGCTTTCAACTGACTGCGTTTGAATCAACCCGGCTGATTAGTGAACAATTCCGCCCTCGTTGTGGTGTAACTGCTGGTGCGCCAGCCGCTGATGCGGATCCTGGCGGTAAAACTGGCGAAAACGCGAGTAGAGGGTTGGAAAGCGGGTGAGTAAAAGCTCCGGCGCGCTGAAAAAGTATTCGGACAGAACGGCAAAACATTCGGCCGGTTCGCTGGCGGCATAGGCATCAATGCTGGCGGTATTTTCCCCGACCAGGTCTATCTCATCCTGGATATCGTTCATCGCGGCGCGCAGCTCGCGCTCCCAGCTCACCACATCACGCAGTGCCATGGAAGGAACGCCATTAGCTTCACCGCTGCCGCGCGAGTCCAGCTTATGAGCGACCTCATGGATCACGAGGTTATAACCGGACAGGTCGAACGAATCCTGCACATCCAGCCAGTTGAGCACAATCGGGCCCTGCTGCCAGCTTTGTCCGGCATGGACGGCCTGCTCGCGGTGGACCAGACCGAATTCATCCTGCCACTCATCGTCAACCATAAACGGGGAAGGGTAGATCAGTACCTCATGAAAACCATCCAGCCAGTCATAGCCGAGACTGAGTACGGGCAGGCAGAACAGCAGCGCCAGACGGCAGCTTTTCAGTTCATCCAACTCAAATTCCTGCAACGGAACCAGACGTTTCTGACGTAAAAAGCGGGTAGCAAGCTGACAGAGTGCCTGACGCTCACCTTCATTCAGGCTCGCCAGCAGGGGAATGTCCAGTGCCTGCTGCCAGGGCAGCCCGCTTTCCACGGCGTCATCACCACCTTTCCACGGCCATTTGATCATGCTGTTGTGACTCCCGCCTGAGAAGAAACCAATCCGTAAGCAATCCCTTCATCACTGAAGCTGCCTGCGTCTTTCCCGGACAGGTTGAATTCGGGAGAAGAGAGTGGCTGGAGCGCAGGTGAATGAGGGGAATATTCAATCAGTTATATTGAAGGCTGTCTGTGACAAAACGCAAGCAGCGCTGAAAAAAATCAGCGCTGCTATCGGGCCTTAAAGGCGATCAAATTCGATGACCCAGACCCAGGGATTGACTTCCCAGCTGGTGCCACCGTACTGCAGAGCCCACTGCTTGCGGTAGGCATCTTTTGCGGACACCGCTTCACTGTGCATGGTGAAGAAGTTATTAAGGAAGTGAGAGTCGACCTGCACCCCTTCGGCCATCACATCGTCATCACTGATATCCTGAATACGCTCCACACGAATGGCTGTGATAGTCAGGTCGATACGACTCGCCCAACGCGGCATATGAATGCCTGCCTGCCAGCCGAAATTTTCGTCATTTTCTTCGGTGCTGTAGATGCTGGAATCGGCACGATACTGGCAGTAGTCGATGTTTTTAAACTGCGCGGGGGCCTGCTGATATTGCGCCATTTCGCCGGGGGGCACCACGGGGCCACGCCAGGTTTCACGCACCCAAAGGCGGTCGCCCGGCTGTCCATAGGGGCAGTGGTAGCTCAGGTTTTCCATCCCCAGAACCCGGTTACCTTGTAAATTATTGCTCAAAACATCAATGCCATAACAACCCTCATGATTGTCCTGGCCGGGCCCAAAAAGTTGGGACTTCATGATGCGCCGTGTCTGCTTTTGCTGGCCTGATAGCAGGGCGCGCACCCGTTGATCACTAAATAGAATCGGGCGTTCTTTCATGGTTTAACCTCTAATAAGACTTTCTTAACCAGTTCCTGGTTCATAAGCAAAGTAAAAATACAATACAGATAACTCCTAACATTAGCTCAAAAAAAAGAAATGCATTATTTTTTTCTGTAATCATCAGAGTATCTTATAAAAAAACACCAGGACTGCACGGTTGTTGATGTAATAACGGCCATGTCACCAGGGTTCATTTAGTGTGCACTACAGGTGCGGTGCTAAACGTCATTAATGTGACATTTTACCATATTACAATACGTTAGTGTGATGAAAGCGGCCTGCCCGATTGCACTAAAATCGGTGCCGATCATGGCAGTATTTTCCTTCCGGCGGTGGCACTTTTAACATGCCCTTGGCGCGTTTTGACAATTTATTCTCCTCATTTGCATAACGTTTATTTATCAATATGGTCACAAACCAGGCATCAAAAGAGAAGGAGAAAAGACTGAAAATGGAAAAAATACTGTAACAAGCGCAAGACAGCGGCTATAAGTTTGATGTAGATCGCATTTTTATGCCGAAACGGGAGATCCGTCCCGTCGGCGTGACTCCACTGACTTCTCGACAAGTTCAAACAATATTAAGGAGACGTCTATGACGCTGACCCACTGGCAATCACGTTTTGAACACTGGCTGCATGAGACCTGGCAGAAGGAAGATAAAGCCCACGATGTGGCGCACCTGACGCGCGTCTGGCAATCGGCACAGCGCATCATGGCAGGTACTGATGCCGATGCACTGGTCGTGCTGGCTGGCTGTTACTTCCACGATATTGTTAACCTGCCGAAAAATCACCCCGAGCGCCATCTGGCCTCCGCACAGGCCGCTGATGAAACCCGTCGTGTATTGCGGCAGGTGTTTACGGACTTTCCGCCGGAAAAAATTGAAGCGGTGGCGCATGCTGTCCATGCCCACAGTTTCAGTGCCGGCGTCGCCGCAGAGACGCTTGAAGCAAAAATTGTGCAGGATGCTGACCGGCTCGAATCGCTGGGCGCTATCGGGCTGGCGAGGGTATTTTATGTTTCGGGGGCGCTAGGGCGCTCTCTGTTTGACAGCCTGGACCCGCTGGGGCGCGAGCGGCCGCTGGATGATGCCGAATGGGCACTGGATCACTTCCAGAAAAAACTGCTCAAACTGCCTGAAACGATGCAAACGGCACAGGGGAAAAAGCTGGCTGAATATAATGCCGGTTTCCTGGTGACTTACATGGCAAAACTGTGCGCCGAGCTGAAAGGTGATTTTTGCGCGCTGGATCAGGATGTTCTGGCGGAATTTACCCCGGACGGGGTGAAATATTAAATTTTTGTGACAGTATGGTTAAACCGAACATTACAGGTTACGTTGTTGGGACAATTATCAGGAGAATCAGGCAATGACCGACAAAGTAAGCTTAACCATCAAGATCGATCCCGCTTTAAAAGAAACGATTAAAACGCTCGCTCTGGACAGTCAGCTTTCTTTAAGCGATCTGGTGACCCAGCATCTGGTGAAGAGCTTTTCCGCTCAGGCACCGGATGCGGTAGACAGCACTCATACAGAAGAAGAGACTTCAGAGCAACTCAGTCAGAACGAGCTGAAACAGGTTCGCGCGCTGCTGAAAAAATCGAAAAAGAAAAAGTAACCCTCGCCTCTGTGCGTCTCTCCGTCGGAGAGACGCGTTTATGACGGTTCGTCATCACCGTAATACAGCACGCCCAGCTTGATTAATGGCCGTCCCTGGCTTTTGCGGTGCAGATTGCTGTCCCGCAGGGAATAGACACAACCGCAATACTCCTGCTGATAAAAACGCTCGCGCTTGCTGATCTCGATCATCCGCGATGATCCCCCTTTTTTACGCCAGTTATAGTCCCAGTAGCGAAGACCGGGGTAGGGTTCGGCTGCCCGTGCGCCGCAGTCGTTAATTTGCTGCATGTTTTTCCAGCGTGAGATCCCCAGCGAGCTGGAAATGACCGGAAAACCGTGTTCAAAGGCATAGAGGGCGGTACGCTCGAAGCGCATATCAAAACACATGGTGCAGCGCACGCCGCGTTCGGGCTCCCACTCCATCCCTTTGGCCCGTTCAAACCAGTTGTCAGTGTCGTAGTCGGCGTCCACAAAGGGGATGCCGTGCTGTTCAGCAAAGCGGATGTTCTCTTCTTTTCGCAGCAGATATTCTTTCTGTGGGTGAATATTCGGATTGTAGAAAAAGATGGTGTAATCAATGCCCGATGCCTGTAGTGCTTCCATGACCTCGCCGGAGCAGGGGGCACAGCAGGAGTGCAGCAGCAGCTTTTTGGCGCCATCGGGCAGGGTCAGCAGGTCGCGTTGGGGTGCGCTCATCGGTATTGTCTCCATGTTTAAATCCGTTAACCGCGCAAGTGTAGTCGCCTCTTTTCGCACTGTCACCCGTTGGAGGAGCGTTGCGGGGCTAATTTCCGCCTGGCGCTGGGTCAGTGAAGTGATAGACTGACACCCGTTTATCCCATTTATTGAGTAATTATGAGCGATTTTGACCGCGTGGCCGCCGGGCTGGCAGAGCAGGCACGAGTGCAATCCCAGCATAAAGAAGAGCAGGACCGTCAGCTGTTGCTGCGCGTGCTGGAGATCTATGACCAGAAAACCGTGGCGGCTACCCTGCGTAAGGTCAGCCAGCAGGAGTGGACCCGGGAGTCTGTTAACCGCTGGGTAAAAGGGTACAGTCGTAAAACGCTGAATGAGGCCGAAGTCAGCTTGTTGCGCAAAATGCTTCCAGCGCCGCCGTCGCATCATCCTCACTACGCCTTTCGCTTTATTGACCTGTTTGCCGGCATTGGTGGCATACGCAGCGGTTTTGAAGCGATTGGCGGGCAGTGTGTGTTCACCAGTGAGTGGAACAAACACGCGGTACGTACCTATAAAGCTAACTGGTACTGTGACGAGCACCAGCACCGCTTTAACCAGGACATCCGCGATGTCACGCTGAGCGGCGACGCGCAGGTGAATGAAGAGCAGGCCTATCAGCACATTCGCCAGCAGATACCGGATCACGACGTGCTGCTGGCCGGGTTTCCCTGTCAGCCTTTCTCCCTGGCCGGGGTGTCGAAGAAAAATGCGCTGGGGCGTAAGCATGGATTTGAAGATGAAGCGCAGGGCACGCTGTTCTTTGACGTGGCGCGCATCATCACCGCCAGAAAGCCGGCGATCTTCGTGCTGGAAAATGTGAAGAACCTGAAGAGCCACGACAAGGGCAATACCTTCCGCATCATTATGTCGACCCTGGATGAGCTGGGCTACGACGTGGCGGATGCCGCCGTGACCGGCTCACCGGATCCGAAAATTGTCGACGGCAAACACTTCCTGCCGCAGCACCGTGAGCGCATTGTGCTGGTGGGGTTCCGTCGTGACCTGGCGCTGCCGGCCTTTACACTGAGTGCCTTACCCTCCCTCTATCCGCAGCAGCGCACGCCGCTGAAGGCGTTGCTTGATCCGGTCGTGGACGAGAAATATATCCTGACGCCGACCCTGTGGAAGTATCTCTATCAGTATGCGAAAAAACACCAGGCACGCGGCAACGGATTCGGCTATGGACTGGTGGATCCGACGGTGGAGCAGGGCGTGGTGCGCACGCTGTCGGCCCGGTATTACAAAGACGGTTCGGAGATCCTTATCGATCGCGGCTGGAACAAAGCGCTGGGCGAAGAGGATTTTGACCATGCTGACAATCAGCAGCGTCGCCCGCGCCGGCTGACGCCGCGTGAGTGCGCCCGACTGATGGGGTTCGAGCAGCCGGGGGAACAGCGCTTCCACATTCCCGTCTCGGATACTCAGGCCTACCGGCAGTTCGGCAATTCGGTGGTGGTGCCGGCCTTTGCCGCGGTGGCCCGGCTGCTGCTGCCCTGGATTGAGCAGGCCGTTAAGCAACGCCAGTGAAATGTGGTTCGCCGCTACGACGACAGTGCCGCTTTTAGCTACACTTAAGGTCTTCTTTAAAGGGATATCAAGATGGCCGACGTTCACTCTTCAGACGTGCGTAGCAAGAACATGCGAGCCATTCGCACCCGCGATACGGCAATTGAAAAAAAGCTGGCAGAACTGCTGGCTGAGCTTGGCCTGAGTTACCGGGTGCAGGATAAATCCCTGCCCGGGCGTCCTGACTTTGTGCTGGGTGACTATCAGGCCATCATTTTTGTGCACGGCTGTTTCTGGCACCGGCATCACTGCCATCTGTTTAAGATGCCCGCTACCCGCACGGCATTCTGGCAGGGAAAAATAGACAGCAACGTGGCGCGCGATAAACGCTATATCGAAGAACTGAGCGCCAGCGGCTGGCGGGTTATGCTGGTCTGGGAATGTGCACTGCGGGGTAAGACACGCTTAGAAGAAGAGGCGCTGCGCTCGCGCCTGGAGGAGTGGCTGTGCGCCGCGACGGGCAACGGCGAGATCGATGCCCGGGGGATTCGCTCCCTGTCATAGCGGCGGACAGTCTCTTGCAGTCTGCCCGCCCGTCACCCTTATTTTTCCGTGCAGGGCCTGATAATCGGTTTGGCCGGGAACAGATATTTTCCCAGCGTCACCAGTACCACGGCCAGGATGATAATCCCCAGCGCCAGCCATTCGCGACCGGACAGGCTTTCCCCCGCAAAGGCAATACCCAACAGCACGGCGACCACCGGGTTGACATAGGCGTAGCTGGTCGCAATTGCCGGGGTGACGTTACGGATCAGGAACATATAGGCATTGATGGCAATCACTGAACCAAACAGGCTGAGGTAACCGAGGGAAAAGAAACCGGCCAGCGATGGCTTCTGCACCAGGTGCTCGCCACTTAACTGACTGGCGATCAGCAGCACCACGGCGGCGGCCAGCATCTCGATGGCCCCGGCCATCATCCCGTGCGGCAGGGCAATGCGGGAACCCCACACAGAGCCGAATGCCCAGGTCAGTGAACCGCCCAGAATCATCAGTGCGCCCCAGGGATTACCCGCCAGGTGTCCGCCGCTGTTAAGCAGAATAATCCCTACCAGGCCGACGGCGATCCCCACCCATTCGATCCAGCGGGTGGCAATGCCAAACAGACGACTGAAACACATGGCAAACAGCGGCACCGTAGCAACCATTACGGCTGCCAGTCCGGAAGGCACGTGCTGGTGTTCAGCGACGGTGACCGCGCCGTTCCCCATCGCCAGCAGCAACACGCCGATAATGGCGGCATTACCGGCTTCACGCCACGAGGGCAGCTTATGCCCTTTAAGCAGCAAAAACGTCAGCAGCACGACACCTGCCATTAAAAATCGCAGTCCGGCCAGCATCATCGGTGGCCAGCTTTCGACACCAATGCGGATCACCAGATAGGTGGAACCCCAGATGAAATAAAGTGTAAACAGGGCAGCCAGCAGGGGCAGCAGGGCGGGGGCACGGCGTAACGTCATGTCAGGATCGTCCTTGTTATAGCAAATTATAAAAGTGTTATGTAGGGCTGATTCTGCCACTAATTATCACCCCCGGAAGGATTTTTTTTACAAAATTTGCACTCCCTGGCCATAATTGCTTAGATCAGTGCCCTCTATCAATACAGCCAGCCAGGGGTAAGCCATGGCCAGTGTCAAACTGACGGTAAGACGTTTGTACAAACTCAGCGGCGAACGCATGGTCAATACCCAGGCGACGGCGCGTATTTACGTGGGCGACTGCCTGATAGCGACAGAAGAAATTAGCGGGATGACGGAAAGCCCGGTGAGCAAATATCTGCACCATACGGAAACGGCGGGGCAGAGCGTGCGCGTTGAGTGGGACTGCGATGGCATCGCTGATATGGCGGTGGCAGAAATTGAGCGGTGCCCCTGTTGTCAACATGATGAAATTGAATAAGGAATCTGATTTTGGCCGGAAGCAGTTTACTGACCTTACTGGATGATATTGCCACCCTGCTGGATGACGTCGCAGTGATGGGCAAAGTGGCGGCAAAGAAAACCGCCGGAGTACTGGGGGACGATCTCTCGCTGAATGCCCAGCAGGTCAGCGGAGTGAAAGCGAACCGTGAGCTGCCGGTGGTATGGAGCGTGGCAAAAGGGTCATTTCTTAATAAGCTGATCCTGGTGCCGCTGGCGCTGCTGATCAGCGCCTTTGCCCCCTGGGCGATCACTCCCTTACTGATGGTGGGCGGTGCCTATCTGTGCTACGAGGGCGTAGAGAAGGTGCTGCACAGTCTGCATAAAGACAAAAGTCAGGAGACGCCGGAAGCCCGCGAGCAGCGTCTGCTGAAAGCCGCACAGCAGGACCCGGCAGAATTTGAAAAGAAGAAAGTCAAAGGTGCGGTACGCACTGACTTTATTCTTTCTGCTGAGATCGTGGCGATTACACTCGGCATTGTGTCAGAAGCGCCATTGCTCAACCAGGTGATCATCCTCGCCGGCGTGGCGATTCTGGTCACCGTCGGCGTGTACGGCATTGTGGCGGGGATTGTCAAAATTGACGATCTGGGGATGTGGCTGCAGAAGAAAACCTCGGCGGCCGCGAAAGCCATCGGTGGTGTACTGCTGGTCGCCGCTCCCTGGCTGATGAAGATCCTGACGGTGGTCGGCACGCTGGCGATGTTCCTGGTCGGTGGTGGCATTATCGTGCACGGCCTGCCGTGGCTGCATCATCATATCGAAGGCTTCAGCGCAGGTATGCACGGTCTGCTGGCGATGCTGGTCAGCAACCTGGCCAACCTGATCATCGGCTTCATTGTGGGGTCGATTGTGCTGTGTTCGGTAAATTTGATTGCCAGAATGCGCCAGAAATCAGTATAAAGACGGGCTTAAACGAGTAAACAGGCAGGAGAGAAAGATGAACGACGATATGTTTGAATTCGATATTGATGCGCAGCTTGAGCAGGCAGAAGCTAACGCGCAAAAGAAAGCGGCCGAAGTGCCGGCGGATTTAGGTGATGAAGCCGACTGCGAAGGCTGCAAAATCTAAGCGCAAATTGCGACAGGTTTCACATAAAAAGCGTGTAGTAAAACTACACGCTTTTTTTATATTCAGCGTTTTTAACTGCTTATTTAGATTTAACATATATTTTACCTGTCGTTAACAGCGCAGATTATATTCAGATGCTATAACTGATTAACGATTGATAACCAAAAAGGGAGGTGCTTTATATGAGCTTTACGATCAGTGATGAAGTGCAACATAAGGAAGGTGGCCCCGCAATGATTGTGACCGGGGTGGCCAGTGGCATGGTGGAGTGTCGCTGGTACGATGGCTTTAGCGTGCAGCGGGAGGCGTTCCGCGAAGAGGAACTCTTTTCACTGTCATCCGCTACCCGTCTGGCCGGGTAGTCCGGCCTGTCTTTTGCGGCAGGGCGGAGCGAAATAAGGCGCCGCCCTGCCTGTTCTTACAATTCGTTTTTAATACAGAACGCTTCCCACGTCATGCCCAGCGCCTCTGCCTGCGAACGCAGGTAGGTTTCAATCGCTTCCACCATCACCGCTTTATCCGGCTCTGCCAGCTGAATGGCAAACAGCATCCCGTCGAGTTTTTTCTCACGCACGTAAGCCGCATAGGCCCGGTCTTTCTGCATGGACTGCAGCTGTTCAACGCTCATACCGAGCGTGGCCGCCTGTTCTGCGGTCAGATTTTCAATACCGGCTTTCAGCGTCGGGTGTGCCTCAAGAAACATATCTTTGGCAATGGCGTAATATTCTTCAACGGTTTTCATAGCAATGTGCCCGGGTAAGTGCGTGGAAATATGCAGGCGCTAGTGTACACGGCGGGGTGGAACGGGGAAAGTCAGCGCAACAGGGCGCATCGGGCTTGCGGCGGGGCAGGTAAAAATTATAACGTATCGCCTAATTGAACAATCAGGATGAGAAAAATGAAAAAGTGGATGTTTGCAGCCGCCGCCGCGGTGACGCTGAGTGGCTGTGCGCAGTTAGCCGATTATGCCAGCGCGGTGAAAACGCCACCGCCCGCGACGCTGGTGGGCAACTGGCAGACTTTTGGCCCGCAGAGTGGGCTGGTGAGCGATCAGGCAAAAGCCAGCCTGATTATCACCGCTGAAGGCGATACCCTCGACTGCCGCCAGTGGCAGCGGGTGATCGCCAAACCGGGTAAAGTGACCTTTTTTGACGGAGAGTGGGTGAATGTTAACGAGCAGCTGCGCGTTATGCCGCTGGAGCTGGAAGGCACCGAACTTCACTACGACAAGCTGGTGATGCAGAAAGTCGCCCAGCCTACCGCTGAATGCCAGAAGGCGCTGGACGACAGGGCGAAAGCGCAGGCTGCGGCCCAGCAACCGACAGCCGGGAGTGCCACGCAGCAGCCTGAGCAAAACGTTACGACGCCGCCTGCCCAACCCTGATCGGGTCTGTCGTGGCCGTCCTGGCCACGACAGGGGGATCAGCTGATCACCCAGACACTGACGCTGCCTGCCGCGCAGCGAAACACGGCATTGCCCTGATCATCGGTGTTGACGGGTTCAGCGATCTGCTCCAGCAGATCGTGCCAGCGTTTCCCGGCGTAATTTTCCCCGAGCTCCAGCGTTTTTTCGCCCGCCTCGCCGTTTGACATGATCACCACGCAGCCCGGCAGTTCCTCGGTGCCACTGCGGGCGAAGGCAATGCAGTTGGGATGGTCAAACCACTCTCGCTGTTCACCGTGGGCGTACTGCTGGCGCGCGCGTATCAGGGTTTCCAGCCCGGGAATAACGGGCATATCAATCTGATGTTGCTGTCCGTCCCCCCCTTCATCTTCATAGCTGGCCCCAAACAGGTCGGGATAGAACAGCGCCGGAACGCCGTTTTCCCGCATCAGGATCAGCGCATAGGCCAGCGGTTTAAACCAGGACTCAACCGGGGCTTCCAGCGCCTGTAGCGGCTGCGTATCGTGATTGGCGACAATAGTCACTGCATGCCAGGGGTCGGTGGCGACCAGCGTATCGTTGAAGATCTGACTCAGGTCATAATCGGCACCCTGCTTAGAGGCGGTATGAAAATTCATCTGCAGCGGGGCGTCGAACAGCATGGTCTTGCCCTCGACCTGATGAATATACTGCTGCAGCTTATCCACCTCGTGTGACCAGTACTCCGCCACGATAAACAGCGGCTGCTCTGCCACCTCCTGAACGTGTTCAATCCACTCCTTGTAAAACCAGGCGGGAATATGTTTAACCGCATCCAGGCGGAAACCGCTGCAGTGCACTTCCTCCATGACCCAGCGTGCCCAGTACTTCAGCTCTTCGGTGACCGCACGGTTGCGGAAATCAATATTGGCTCCCATCAGGTAGTCAAAATTGCCCAGCTCGTCATCCACCTGATCGTTCCAGCCTTCACCGGTATAGTCGTTAACGATCTTGAACACGCCGTTCTCATTGGGGTTTTCGATGTGATCGACGCCGCTAAAGCACTTATAGTCCCAGACGAACTTTGAATACTGTCCGGCACGAACGGGGAAGGTAAAGCGCGTCCAGGCTTCGGCCTGGATCACTTCCGGGTCAATTTCATCCCGGTTATCCGGGTTAACACGGTTAATCTGCACCTGCTCTTTCTCATCGGCACCCATCTTGTGGTTGAGAACCACGTCAAGGATCACGCCGAGACCGTGAGATTTTAGTGTGTCGACGGCGGTCAGCAACTGCTCTTTATCGCCGTACTTGGTGGCGCGGGAGCCTTTCTGCCCGAATTCCCCCAGGTCAAACAGGTCATAGCTGTCATAGCCCACGGAATAACCGCCGGATTCCCCTTTATAAATGGGCGGCAGCCAGACGTCGGTAATCCCCATCTCTGCCAGCCTGGGGGCACGTTCTGCCGCTTCCGGCCAGAGTTTGCCGCCTGTGGGGTAATACCAGTGAAAAAACTGTAACAGCGTGGGATTGCGCATTTAGGTGATCCATTTTCGGCAGACGGGAAAATGAAGTATGAGCGAGACGGGGAGAAAAGGGCGGGCCAGCGTGGAAATATTTATTTCACTCTGGCCCACTGGAGAAAACAAGCCGGGACGGGCGGTTTAAAAATCAGGTTTATCCGTTGGCCCCGGTGGGGAACAGCACCACGCCAGCACTCTTGGTGTAGGCATTATTCACTGACTTCTGACGTCCTGCCTGCTGGATCAAACCTGAGATTTCATCCTGGCGCAGCTTGAGCAGCTTTTTCAGTTCTGACTCGTTATCAAGAATATGACGCAGCACGGGACGCAGCTGTTCCTGCGTGTGTGCAGGTACCGGCTGGTGCTGGGTTGTTTTCGCCAGTTTTTCCACGGCGCTGAGGTAGTTCACTTCCATATCAATCAGTTCGTCCCACTGTCCTTCTCCAGCCAGACGCAGCATGGACTGACTATGAGTCAAAATTTCCTGATAAATCGCGAGCAGATGTGGGGCAATGTTCATGTCTACAGAGTCCTAAACCAGAGCGGTTGTGCCAGAAACCTCTTTCCAGGCATCGGCGATATTGCGCAACAGCGCTTCGACTTCTTCAATGGCGTGTACATCATTGTCGATATTAGCGCGCAGCAGGCGATTGACCATATAGCGGTACAATCCCAGCAGATTCTGCGTTAACTCGTCCTCACTGGACTCATCCAGACCCAGCTTCAATCCGTTATCAATAATATTGATCGCTTTAGAGAGTGATGCCCCTTTCATGATCGTATTACCGTCCTGCAAAAAAAGACGGGCGCGAACCAGGGCACTGAGTGCCCCATCGAACAGCAGAGTGATCAGCTGGTCATTGCTGGCACTCATTACTGCACTTTCCACACCCACTTTTGCATAGGCTTTAGTACCGCTTGCGCTATACATGATGGTCCCTTACTTGGTGGTACTGTTAGTTGTCGCAAACTGCTGTGTCAGATAGCTGCTGGTATTGTTCAGTTTGCTGATCATCACGTCGAGCGCGGTAAACTGGGTTTTCAGTCGTGCGATGGTGTCATCGATGCGATCGCTAATCTTGTTGTACTGCGCTGTCAGGTTGTTCAGTGTTTTGCTGACGCCATCTGTCGCCGCCTGAATAACCCCTTTGGTGGATAACCAACTGGTCAGGTTTGAGTCCAGCTTGGTGGTAATCCCGGTGGTTTTACCGTCACCCATAAACATCGCTTTGATCCCTTCCGAATCTTTTGCCAGCGCGGCATCCAGCTTAGTCTGATCGGTGATCAGCTTGCCGTTGGTAGGATCAGTAGTGATACCAATCTGCGAAAGGGTTTTATAAGTGGACGTGCTGGCGGTATTGGTCAGCATGTCTTTCATCTGCGATTGAATGGTACGCAGGGTGCTGTCACCGAGCAGGGCGCCGTTGCTGGTATCCTGTGCAGTAGTACCCGCATCAACGGCGGTATATTTGGTCAGCGCGCTTAAGCTGTCCTGCAGCGTGTTATAGGCAGTCGCCCAGGCTGCAATAATATTAGATGCACTGCTGGTATCTTTAGTGATGGTCAGCGACTGTGTGCCGGTGGTTTCCGCCGTCAGATTCAGCGTAATCCCTTCCAGCGCATCACTGATGGTATTGCTGCTACTTTCGATATCCACGTTGTTGACTTTAAGCATCGCGTTTTGCGCGGCAACGCTCTGGGTCATATTGCTGCTGTTAGTGCCATCGTAATTCAGCATACCTTGCAGCGTGCTGTCGCCCGTCACGCTAATGGTCGCTGCGTTATCCGTACCGGTTTTATCTGAGGTCAGCGACAGACGATAGCTGCCGTCACCGGTTTTGATAATGCTGGCGGTCATACCGGTATCGGCGGCGTTGATCGCATCACGGATGCCGGTCATCGAAGAGTTTGCCGCCGTCACTTTAACGTCAACGGCCTTATCGCTGCCCGCCAGTTTAATCGAAATGGTACTGTCAGACGTGGCCAGCGCAGTAGAGTTGCTGGTCTGAACGCCGGAGGTCAGGGTCTGAGACGAGGCTAACTGGGACACGGCAATCGTATATTTACCCGCGACGGCACCTGTCGTTGTCGTGGCACTGAACGCGGTGCTGGTGCTGCTGGTCTTGGTTGAACTGAACAGATTGGCACTGTTCAGCTTGGTATTGGCTGCCTGAAACGTGGTTAAGGCACTTTTCATGGTGCTGTAGGCGCTGAGTTTGGCGGTATAAGCCGTCTGCTGCTTAGAGATAGGCGTCAGTGCTGCTTTCTCTGCGCTTTCAGTCTGCGCAAGGATAGTGCTTAATTCGAGGCCGGAGCCGATACCTAAGGTAGAGATACTAGCCATGATGTTTCCTTTATTTAATCAGGACGGAGTATGAATACCGAGGTTATCGGCTATTGATGCACAAAGTTTACGATTATTTCTTCAGCGGCAATAAAGCGAATAGCGGCAATAAGGAGGCGTATTTCATCGGGTAGGGTAAAACGAAAAAAAAACGCGGTGAGGCTAAAAAAATTCTAAAGGTTACTGAGGGGCAGACGATAACAACTTTGACGGCGATGAAGCCGGGGGGCAAACAAGCCCAACCACTTAACCCGAAATGATTTAACAGGAATCTTAATCATGGCACAAGTAATCAATACCAACAGCCTCTCGCTGATCACTCAGAACAACATCAACAAAAACCAGTCTGCTCTGTCTACTTCTATTGAGCGCCTGTCTTCTGGCCTGCGTATCAACAGCGCTAAAGACGATGCAGCGGGTCAGGCAATTGCCAACCGCTTCACTTCTAACATCAAGGGCCTGACTCAGGCTGCCCGTAACGCAAACGACGGTATCTCTGTTGCACAGACCACTGAAGGCGCACTGTCAGAAATCAACAACAACTTACAGCGCGTTCGTGAACTGACTGTACAGGCTTCAACCGGTACTAACTCAGATTCTGACCTGTCTTCAATCCAGGACGAAATCAAATCCCGTCTGTCTGAAATCGACCGCGTATCTGGTCAGACTCAGTTCAACGGCGTGAACGTTCTGGCTAAAGACGGTAAAATGTCTATCCAGGTTGGCGCTAACGATGGTGAAACCATCGATATCGACCTGAAAAAAATCGACTCTAAAACTCTGGGTCTGGACAGCTTCAACGTTAACGGTCCTAAAGGGACTCTGACTGCGGCTTCAGGTACTGCTGCTTTCAGCGGTTACTATGGTGCTACCACCAGCGTTTCTGGTGCGACTGTAGCAGAATCTGGCGCAGCAGACGACCTGTCTACTCGTCTGGGTCTGGCATCTGGCGGCGCAGAAGTAGATGGCACTAACGTTTATAAAGACGAAAGCGGCAACCTGTACGCTAAAGTGACCATCAAATCAACTTCAGCTGCTGAAACTAACAACCTGAAAGCGAACGGCTTCGACATCGCCAGCGGCGCAAGCGAAGAGTTCTATGTGGCTGTTGATCCACAGTCTGCTGATACGACCACTGCCGGAACCGCAGCGTTCAAAATTGACACCAAAGCACTGAGCCTGTCTAACCTGACCCAGGGTTCTACCTCTGGTCCACTGGATAAACTGGACAAAGCCATTGCTTCTGTTGATGAATTCCGTTCATCACTGGGTGCGATTCAGAACCGTCTGGGTTCAGCGGTAACTAACCTGAACAACACCACCACTAACCTGTCTGAAGCACAGTCCCGTATTCAGGATGCTGACTACGCGGTTGAAGTTTCTAACCTGTCTAAAGCACAGATCATTCAGCAGGCGGGTAACTCAGTGTTGGCGAAAGCTAACCAGGTTCCACAGCAGGTTCTGTCTCTGCTGCAGGGCTAATTACCCCCGCGATAATCTTGCTCTCAAACCCCGCTTCGGCGGGGTTTTTTCGTTTTTGAGGGTGAAAAGCATTAACGCTCAGATTAGCCCTGTATTCCCTTTCTTTTTTGGCGATTGATTCTTGCGGTGCTGGCTATCATAGCCAGAATCATTTTCCCTGCGTCGACGTTTAATGGACTGCGGGGGCCGGGAGAGCCATTATTCATGACCCAGACAGCACGTGTTAGCATTATTATTCTTGCTCAGTATCCCATCTGGTTTAACGATGCGCTTAGTAGTGCACTAGCCCAGGATTATCCCCACTGTGACATTCTGATCGCTGACTGCAGTGGCGATAAGTTTATCGGAAACATGCTGACAGCCCGGACGGGGAGAGACCGCTTCCCTGTCACGCATACTATTTTTGACCGACATCAGCAGGATATTTGCGACGCGTCTGTCCGGCTCGTGGAGGGGGAATATATTAAATTCCTCAGCCATGCGGAACGATTAGAACCAAATTGTATCAGTCAGTTAGTCGCAGGTTTACAGGCCAGGCCTGAGTGTCGTATTGCTGCATCGAAACGTCAGCGGCTCGATCCGCACGGCAAAATACTGCCCGATGTGCTTAACACGGCCCCGTTGCATAACGCGGACTGCATCATTGATGGCCGTGATTTTCTTCGTTGCCAGACACGCGCTCATCACAGTCTGGCGGGTGAACTTTCTGCATCAATGTTTTATCGCGATGATCTTCTCGCCCTGACTGCCAGTCAGCACCCTCTCTTTGCGATTAATGATCAATCACTGCCGGATTTAGCTGGGTTGGTGGTTTACAGTAAGTTGCTGCCCAAGACTAACCTGCTGTGGTTTGTGCAGCCCTTGCACGGCATACGTTTCTCGATGATGTACAAACAGCCGCATCAGAATGAAAACGATGAAGAAGTTATTAAAGTTATTGAATCGATTAAGGCGCAGCCCTGGTATTCAGATGGCGCTGCCCGCGATAACGTGCGGCTTGCCGAACTCGATCGTCCAGACTGTTTCGAAGCAAAAGACATCCTGAGTACACAACATCAATATGTCGTGCAGACGGCGCTGAAAGCGTGGAACGGTGTGCGCAGCCTGCAGCCCTTCCAGCAAAAAAGATTACAGCAGATGGTCGCCGAGTTTCCATCCTCCGTGAATGTCGCCGTGGTGATCTCTGTCACCGCCGAAAACCGTGAAAAACTGTCCTTAACACTGGATTCACTGGCGCATCAGGGTATTTCGACGTTGAAACTCCATCCACTATTAGTCGGTGAGGTGGATAGCGCTTTCAATGGGTTACCCTGCTATCCGTCAGTAGCGGAAGATCGCATCGCCACCTTTAACAAAATCATTGAACAGCATGATGCTGGCTGGTTTATCTTTGTAGAGGCCGGCACCTGTTTCCAGCCATCGGGTCTGATCGCTCTGTCTACAACCCTCCCGCAGGCCGATGGATTATTAGCGATTTATGCCGATGAGTATTTCTATCTGGGTGACGAACCCTCTGGTATGTTTTTCAGGCCGGATTTCAATCTTGATCTGTTCCTGAGCTCCCCCAAAATGATGGCGCAGCACTGGCTGTTCCGCCGTGAACTTCTGATCGCAGCAGAAGGTTTTGACCCGAACTATCCCCGGGCGGCAGAATTTGATTTGATCGTTAAGTTGATTGAGTCACAGGGGCTGAATGTGGCTGGTCATCTTGCCGAACCCCTGCTGACGGCACCGTTAATCAATCGGGCGATAGTGGAGGATGCGGCCGTCATTGAACGCCATCTTAATAACAGAGGCTATCCTCAGGCGCAGATTGCGTTAGACAATCACTATAATTACCGGCTGCGTTATGAGCATCCTGGACAGCCCAAAGTCTCCATCATCATTCTGGCGAACTGGCATTTACCGTCGCTGATCAGCTGTGTGACCACGCTGCTGGAGAAAACACGTTACCTGAATTATGAGCTGTTAATCGTTGCTGATAGTCAGGGAACGACGGAACGTGACAGCTGGCTGGCGACCATAGCGGGGGTCGACCCCCAGCGTATACGCGTCATGCATCACAGCGGCAGTTATCATCATGCCAGCATGGTCAACCTGGCCGCAGAGAAAGCCACAGGAGAATACCTGATGCTGATGCACTGTGAACTGGCTGTCATTGATGGCGAGTGGCTGGACAACCTGCTGAATCACGGACAGCGTCCCGAGGTCGCTATCGTCGGTGGTAAGCAGTTAACTTCAGAGAATAAAGTGCGTCATGCCGGTTATATCCTCGGGATAAACGGTGCGGCAGGTGATGCTTTCCGGGGGATGGATGACAGTCATCCCAGCCAGCAGGGGCGTCTCCATCTCGATCAGAATTACAGTGCGGTATCGGGCGACTTTATGCTGGTTCGAACGGCGGTATTTTTCGAGCTGGGCGGATTTGACAGTGACAGCCAGCTTTACGATGACGTCGACCTTTGCCTGCGCGCCCGCAACGCGGGGTATATGACCGTATGGACGCCTTACGCACGCATACTTCGCCCGGCGGCCCGCAGCAATCCTTTTCCCGGGGAGACGGTGCACACTTCCAGCAAGCTTAAGCAGCTGGAAGAGGACAAGCTCTTTGCCCGCTGGATGCCGGTGATCGCCAACGATCCGGCATTTAATGCCAATCTGTCGCTAAGAAGTCGCCACTTCGATATTGAAGGTGACAGCCTGTTGAGCTGGCGTCCCGCACCCCGCGAAAATTTACCTGTTTTCCTTGTCCATAATGCGGACATGACGGGCTGCGGTCATTACCGCATGATGAAACCCTTTGAAGCCATGCAGAACGACGGACTGGCAGAGGGTAAAGCCGGCATGACGCTGCTGAATATCAGTGAAATTGGCCGGTTTAAGCCCGATAGCCTGATTATACAGCGCCGCTACTCACCGGCTTTCCATAACTGGATTGAACGGACCGGAAAACTGCACAACGTGTTTAAAGTGTTTGAACTGGATGATTACCTGCTCAACGTGCCGATGAAACACAACAATCGCCAGCATTTTAAGCAGGAAATTACCGGACAACTTCGTAAAAGTCTGACTTTCTTTGACCGTTTCGTGGTTTCAACAGCACCACTGGCCGATGCGATGAGCAACATGCATCCGAATATTCTGGTGGTTAAAAACCGGCTTCCGGCAGACATATGGGCACCGTTGTACAGCCTGCGCAATCAGGGGCGTAAGCCACGCGTCGGCTGGGCTGGTGGTTCCAGCCATCGCGGTGATCTTGAAATGATCGTCGATATTATTAAAGAATTTGCTAACGATGTGGAGTGGGTATTTCTGGGGATGTGCCCGGACAAGCTCAGACCGTATATCCATGAGTATCATCAGGGCGTTGATATCGTTCTCTATCCTGAAAAACTGGCTTCTCTGAATCTTGACCTCGCCCTGGCGCCGGTTGAAGACAATATCTTTAATGCCTGTAAGAGTAACCTGCGTCTGCTGGAATATGGTGTCTGCGGCATCCCGGTGATTTGCAGTAATGTGGCCTGCTATACCGATGATGACCTGCCGGTGACTCGTGTCAGTAACCGTTTTATTGAATGGCGTGATGCGATTCGTATGCATCTGGCTGACCCGGATGCCAGCGCGCGAATGGGCGCAGAGTTGCAAACGGCGGTGCGGCGCGACTGGATGCTAACCGGAGATAACGTAGTCGAGTGGGCTAATGCATGGAGCGCAAACTAAACCATGGATAAAAAAAGCATCACTTCTCCGACGCCATATATCCTGCTGGCACCAGGCTACAAAGAGTCTTCGCTGGGGATCCAGGTGGTGCACCGGCTGTGTCATTTGCTGAATGAAGCTGGCCACGATGCACGACTGATTGAGTGCGAGGTTAACCCGGCATGGAATACGCCCGTTATCTCGTTTGAAGACCACCTGGCCTATTCAGAGGGCGGTGAACCCTTTATCGCCATTTATCCTGAAGTGGTTGAAGGAAATCCCCTGAATGCCCCCGTTGTCGTGCGTTATATGCTTAACCGCGAAGGGGTGATTGAGAAAAATAGCATGGAGGCCAGAGCGGAAGATCTCTACTTCTGGTACCGAAGTGAATTTGCAGGTAAGGCATTCCAGCCTGATTTACTGACCCTGGAAGCCTATGACACCTCTTTATTCTGTGATGATGCCCCCGTCAAAGACCTTGATCTGCTCTATTTGAACCGTGTTCCGGCAGCAAAGATAGATTTCAGTACGTTGCCTGCCGGTATTCGCGTGCTCTCTATGCAAAATCCGCTGACGCTGGCAGAGCTGGCTGCCATACTTAAACGGGGCCGGGTCATGTATTCCTATGAATCCTCAGGCACCTGCTTCCTCGCCAACCTCTGTGGATGCCCGGTTGTGGCCCGCACGCTTCCGGGTTATGAAAAATTTGCTATCACTGACAGTACGTTGACCGACAATGCCGGTGGTATTGCCTGGCACGATAGTCCTGACGAAATTGAGCGTGTACGGCTGACACTGCCAGAGGTGCGACAATGGCTTTATAAGCGTCGCGAAGACGTCGATCGTCAGCTTCAGACCTTCATTTCGGTGACGCAACAGCGTGCGGCAGAAAAACGGCAACATTTGCCGGGTTACTCCACGCAGAACTGGTTAAAACTGCGCGGGATGACGCCAGATCAGCAACGTCAGATGGCGCAACACGTCGCCGGTTTACAGGAGCCGCAATCTCTGTTGATTGTGGTGCGTAACGACAGTCACGACAGCCACGCTGTTGAACTGACGCTGAACAGCCTCGCCACCTGCCGGGAAACTTACCCCTATTTTCGCGTGGTATTGACCCATAACGCTGGCAGTATCAATGTCCTGCCAGACTGGGTAAGTGTCAGCACCAGCCTGTTAAGCCATGCTCAGGAGCAGTGGATGCAGGTGGTCGCTGCCGGTACGCTTTACCTCAGCGACAGCTTCAGCACAGTGGGATTGAGTCTCAATCAGGGCTCTGACTGTTTTGCCATTTACACGGATGAGCTGATACAAGAAGAAAAGGGGGAGTACACCAGCGCGCTGAGACCGGACTTTAATCTCGACCTGATATTAAGTATGCCGTGGCTCTATGCCCGTCGCTGGCTTTTCCGTGTTGATGTCTTGAACACTGTTCCTGTGGAGTTGCCTGTGCATTCCCCGGGTTGGGAATTGGAGGCCATCACGCGTTTAATTGAACAGGAGGGCATTTCCGGTATCGGCCATATCAGTGAACCCCAACTGGTGGTTCCCCGGACGTTATTGCATCCCGAGCCCATTGATATCGCCATCATTCAGCGACACCTCCAGCAACGCGGATATCCGGCAGCCGAGGTCCGTGTTAACGGCAATCATTCCTGGCATCTCTGCTATGGTGAAACACCATCCTGTTTTGTCTCCGTCATCATGCCTGCCAGTCAGGATTTGAAGAACATGCAGGTTGGCATTAACCAGATGTTGTCGAACACGTCTCATGAACACTATGAAATTATTATCGTAAGAGATCGTGCGATGAATTCCGCCGTTAATCAATGGCTCGATACTATTGATGAGGCAAAAATAAACAAGATTCAAATTATTACTGTTGCTGAAACAGCCAATGATGCTGCGCGCTATAACGCCGGAGCAGCAGCGGCGCGTGGTGATTATATTCTGCTGGTCAACCCCTACGTTATTGTCATTGAGAAAGACTGGCTGACGCACCTCCTTAATCATGCACAGCGGCCTGAAATTGGCAGCGTTGGTAGCAAGATTATTTCGCTTAACCGGCACCTGGTTTTATCTGCGGGAGAGATGCTGGGCGGGGAGGATCTTTGTGCGCCAGTCGGCTATGGTGCCGCCGCTAATGAAGGCGGTTATATGGGGCGGCTGCAAAGCGATCAAAATTATACGGTGCTCAATTATTCCAGCCTGATGATAAAAAAAGAAGCCTGGGATAATGTTGCCGGGATGGACGACAGTTTGCCTTCCCTGCAACAACAGAATATTGATTTGTGTCTGAAATTGCGCCATGCCGGCTATATGTCAGTATGGACCCCCCACTCAGTGATCGCCTGTGATGTTTATCATCTCTATCCGCAAACCAAACGGATGACCCTTGAGGAGGAGCAGGGGAGATCCAGGCTCTATGCCAACTGGCTTTCTCAACTGCTTCGCGACCCCTCTTATAACGATAATTTTTCCTCGTTGCGGCGTTTGTTTAAACCAGAGTGTCGTCCTGCCTTCATTCGTCATCCCTTTGCCGATCGTCAGCGGCCTGTTGTGCTGGGGATTGCATTACCCTGTCAGGCCGGTCAACCAGCGACACTGACCGCCATCACAGACAGCCTGACGCGCAGACAATACATCAACGGCCTGGTGACTGAAAATGCACAAGATTATTCGCTTATCCATCGTATCGATGCCGATGCGATTGTCATTGAAGATACGTTAAGCGCCGAAACATACAGCGTGATTAGCCAACTGAGGAAGCGCCATAGCTGCGTCATTTCTCAGATCATTTCACCTTCCTGGATTATTGCACAGGGCCGACATCTGCCCGAGTTCAAGGGTATTGATCGCCTGATTGTGCAAAACCACGCCCAGGCTGAAGCTTTACGCCACTCCGACCGGCCTGTGGCTATCCTGTCACGCGCCCTGATCCCCTTTACCCCTTTGCAAAAAGTGACCCGTCGTGAAGGAGAAAAACTGCGTGTGCTGTGTAATACCTGCGAGCTCAACGATGCTGATATCGAACTGATTCATAATCTGGTGCGTGAACTCGCCAGTGAAGTGACCTGGCAGGTGCTGGGGCCGTTGCCTGCCGGCTGGGAACCCTGGATAGAAGAACACTACCGTTATCCGGGGCACGAATATTATCTGCCTTTTTTAGCCAGCATTGATACCGATCTGGCCATCGTCCCGCGTGCTGATACTAAATTCAATCGCCTTAAAGATAACTTTTGCCTGCTGGAAACGGCTGCCTGCGCTATTCCTGCGCTGGTCAGTGATGTTGGCAGCTTGCAGAGTCATATTCCTGCTATTCGCGTGCGTAACCGTAAGGTTGACTGGCTGGCGGCTATCCGCCTTGCGGCCAGTGAACGCTCAGACTTAGCGAATTTTGCACACAGTGCCCGGCACGCTCTCCAGGATTCGGACTGGCTGACTGGCGAAATTATCAACCAACACCTGCATGCCTGGCTGCCGTAAACAGTGTGAGCTAAATAAGGGTTAAGACAATGAAAGATAATATTTTTGTAACCAGTCCGTTGATGCCTCCCTTAGAGGAGTTTATCCCCTATCTGGAACAAATCTGGGATAACAAGCAACTGACCAACGGCGGTCCATTTCACCAGGCCCTGGAGCAGGCGCTGGCGGAATACCTTGGCGTTGAGCATATTTGCCTGTTTGCTAACGGTACGCTGGCGCTGGTGACGGCACTGCAGGCGCTGCGCGTCACCGGTGAAGTGATTACCACGCCATACTCCTTTGTTGCCACATCGCACTCGCTGTTATGGAACGGTATTAAACCCGTGTTTGTTGATATTGACCCGGTGAGTTGTAACCTGGATCCAGCGAAAATTGAGGCGGCGATCACCCCGCAGACCAGCGCAATAATGCCGGTGCACTGTTATGGTATCCCGTGCGACGTCGATAGCATTCAGCATATTGCTGATAACTACGGTCTTAAGGTGATCTATGACGCTGCGCACTGTTTTGCGGTGAAGCAGGAAGGCGTCAGCATCCTCAATCACGGCGACCTGTCCATACTCAGTTTCCACGCCACAAAAGTGTTTAACACCTTTGAGGGCGGGGCGATTATCTGTCCTGATGCTAAAATTAAACGCCGCATTGATTACCTGAAAAACTTTGGTTTTGCGGATGAAACCACCGTGGTGGCGCCGGGTATTAATGGCAAAATGAATGAGTTTCAGGCCGCGTTTGGCATGTTGCAGCTAAAGCACATTGATGCCGCGCTGGCGGTGCGTAAGACTATTTATGATACCTACCGCCAGGCGCTGGCACATGTGCATGGCCTGACGTTTCTTGAAGCAGAGGAAAATACCCAGTGGAACTATGCCTACTGTCCGGTGTTTATTCATGATGCGCTGTTCCCGATGAGCCGCGATCGGCTGTACCAGGAACTCAAAGATCAGGGGGTATTTGTCCGCCGCTATTTCTATCCGCTCATTTCCGAATTCCCGATGTATAAAGGCTATGCCTCTTCGGCTGCGGAGAATCTGCCTGTCGCCAGCAGGATGGCACAGAGCGTACTTTGTCTGCCCATACACCCCTCTCTTTCTGCTATCGAACAGACGAAGATTATCGATATTATTATGCGGGCAAGTGCTGTCAATGCTGCCTGATATCAGACGGGAGACCGCTATAACGGTGCTCCCGATCACGCCAGCCTGGATCGGGTGAGAGTCCGCAGATAGCTTTACTTTTTACTTTATCGCGCCACGATGTGCCAGGAACCTCTGTTCCACTTCAAGGAGCTTTTTTTTCCTGTCTTTGATTTTTTTTGCCGGCGCACCAAAATACATACCCCATTCAGGAAGGCTTTTGGTCACCAGCGAGAGTGCCCCAACGCTGGCACCTTCACCTATGGTGACCTTCGGCAGGATCACTGTGCCTGAGCCAATGATGACATGACGTCCTAATGTCACTTCGCCTGAACTGACCCCGGTATAGTCTGCATCAACAGTAGGGTTGGTTAAGTAATTTCCTGAGTAATCATCGGTTTTACTGTAAATTTTAACCCCCTGCGAAAGCCCGCTAAAGTCGTGCAGGGTGATACCGGCACCGGCCGAGAGCAGAGAGTAACCACCGATATGTATAAACGAACCCAGGGTTAGAAATCCCTCACCGCTTGCGACGATAGTGGTGTAGCCGTCTATTCTGACATTGTCACCAATAGCGATGTTTTCCAGCCCGACAATGGTGCAATTTTTTGCAATGGATACGTTTTTACCTAACCGTTTAAAACCACATTCTCTCAGTTCATTTTCTGAGTAATAACCCACGTCAAAAGGATTCATAAGTCACCTGCATGCTCAGTGGAAGGTCGGGCTAAAAATCGCAGAGCGAATCAGCCCATGTGTACAGCGATGACGCCCGACACACTTCCAGCGGATAATATTGCTGGAATTCACTCTGTCAGAAGTGGGGGGGATCGACAACCTGGCGCAGGGCACGCTGCCAGTCAGAGCGAACAATTCCCAGATTCTCAATACGCTGGCAGTCCAGCACTGACATCGCCGGGCGCTGCACCGCTGAAGAATACTCTGCCGCGCTGATGGCGTTGACCTGCGGGGTTGTCGCCTCGGGACGGTGGCTTTTCATCAGTGCAAATATGGCTTCTGAAAACTCAAACCAGCTAACCGCGCTGTCTCCGCAGTAGTGATAGATGCCGTGAGCGTCCGGATGCTGCGCCAGTGCGATCAGGCATTCGGCCAGATCGCCTGCATAGGTCGGGCAACCTACCTGATCTGCAATGACGCTCAGGCAGTCATGGCTTTGTGCCAGACGCATCATGGTTTTAACAAAGTTTTGACCATACTCGCTAAAGACCCATGAGGTACGGACGATAATCGCCTGCGGCAACAGCGCCTGAATGTTTTTTTCCCCTTGCCATTTCGTCATCCCATAGACGTTTAACGGGGCGGGAATATCGTCCTCCCGCCAGGGGGTGGTGCGATTGCCATCAAAAACGTAATCTGTCGAAATGTGGAGCAGTCGTGCACCGGACTCAGAGGCAGCTGCAGCCAGGTTGGCGGCACCGGTGGCGTTGACGGCCATCGCCTGTTGGGGATCGGTTTCAGCCTTATCAACTGCGGTCCATGCCGCGCAGTTGATGATCACTGTCGGTTGAAATTCAGTGACCATGGCACTGACCATGCTGGCGCGGGTGATATCAAGCTGTTGTGAGTTGCAGGCGCGAACCACCCACCAGGCCGGCAAACGCTCACTCAGGCAGCGCCCGAGTTGCCCGTCTGCGCCGGTCATCAGAACCCGCATAGTTGAAGTTCTCCCAGGCGTAAGCCCTGCTGATCTTTAGCAGACAGCAGCGGAGTGCTGACGGGCCAGTCGATGGCGATCGTCTCGTCCTTCCACAGCAGGCAGGCTTCGTCATCAGGTTGATAATAATCGGTGCATTTATACTCAAAGTCAGCCACGTCTGACAGAACAACAAAACCATGTGCCAGGCCGGGTGGGATCCAGAGCTGTTGCTTATTCTCTTCAGAGAGGATTAAGGCATCCCACTGACCAAATGTCGGTGACGCAGGGCGGATATCCACCGCAACATCAAACACTTCACCGCGAACGACGCGGACCAGTTTGCCCTGCGGGCGTGTTCGCTGATAATGCAGTCCACGCAGAACATGCCTGCCGGATCGCGAGTAGTTGTCCTGGACAAAATCCAGCTGGATATCCAGCATTTCGCTGTAGCGCTGTTTTTCGAATGTTTCAAGGAAAAACCCGCGGGCGTCGCCAAATATACGAGGTTTGATGATCTTCACATCATGAATCCGGGTATTTAATACCTCCACTTATATCTCCTCGGCCAGTTGACGAAGATAACTGCCGTACTGAGTTTTACCCAGCCATGTTGCCCGTTCCAGCATCTGGTCTGTGCTTATCCAGCCTTTACGCCAGGCTATCTCTTCTAGACACGCCACTTTGAAACCCTGACGTTTTTCGATGGTATGAATAAAGGTAGAGGCTTCCAGTAAACTATCGTGCGTTCCGGTATCCAGCCAGGCAAAGCCACGCCCCAGCACTTCAACATTCAGCAGGCCATCATTGAGGTACATCTGATTCAGCGTGGTTATTTCCAGCTCTCCACGTGAAGAAGGCTGAACCCGTTTTGCCATCTCTACGACATGATGGTCATAGAAATAGAGTCCGGTGACGGCATAGTTCGACCTGGGTTTTAGCGGTTTTTCTTCTATCGACAGTGCCTTGAATTCTTTATCGAACTCCACGACGCCAAAACGTTCCGGATCCATCACCTGATAACCGAAAACCGTCGCTCCCTGCGAACGGGCAGCCACGTCCTCCAGCTTTTTCGCAAAACTTTGTCCGAAGAAGATGTTGTCACCCAGCACCAGCGCACAGCCTTCTCCCGCGAGAAAACTTTCACCAATAGTGAAGGCCTGCGCCAGGCCATCGGGTGTGGGCTGAACGGCATAGGTCAGTGTAATGCCCAGATGGCGGCCATCTTTCAGCAGGCGCTGAAAGGCCTGCAGATCTTCCGGAGTGGTAATCAGGAGAATATCGCGGATCCCTGCCAGCATCAGCACTGACAAGGGATAGTAAACCATGGGTTTGTCGTAGACCGGCAGCAGTTGTTTAGAGACGCCGCAGGTCACAGGATGAAGGCGGGAACCTGTGCCTCCTGCAAGAACAATACCTTTCATAGAGTGTCTTCTTTTTTATCAGAATGTGGGCAGGCGGGCATTCGCCCATCACTTACTGAAATTGTAAAAGGATGGCAGCGGATCAATGGCTGAAATAACGGGAACAAAGAGGGGTATTCAAA
Source organism: Erwinia persicina (assembly GCF_019844095.1). NCBI lineage: Bacteria > Pseudomonadati > Pseudomonadota > Gammaproteobacteria > Enterobacterales > Erwiniaceae > Erwinia > Erwinia persicina. Next base: position 2,011,917 of record NZ_CP082141.1, read on the forward strand.
CCTATAGCGGCAGAAAAAACGCGCCGAAAAAGGAAACAACCTTACAGATCCTTAACATTCTGCCGATAACACGTTATTGCGATTTTTAACTTTTCGCCTGCGTGCAGACACTGTACGGGGTACTTATCGGTCTGCTGGGGTAGGGTGCTATGCGCTTCAATTATGACTTGTTACCTGGGGAACTGCTGCCGTTTGAGGAGATCAACGACCGCTACAGCAAAAAGTATCCCGACGATAAATCGCTAACGACCCGGGGTTTGCTGAGTCCGTCGACGTCCAGCAAAAACTGGACGATACGCGCTATCTTTGCCAGCAAGGACAGCCATATTCCGCTGGAAGACCTGCTGTTTATTACTAACGACAACGAACGGAAAAATTATCTGCAGCGCTTCGAGCACTATCTGCAGCGTCAGGAGAGTTTTCTCTATTTTCGTCGTCCGCTGGAGCCCACGCCCTGGAATACCTGGAAGGTGATGGGCGATAGCAAGGTTCTTGCTATGCTCGATCCGGCCTCGATCATGGCGCAGAGCCTGCTGCAACAGCGTGGATTCACCCTCACAATGCTGCGCAACGACGAGGATGACGAATACTGGCAGCTGTATGACCGGCAGTCTCAGCCGTGCTTTGAGTACTCTCGCCAGCTGCAGTTTATTGTGGTACTGACATCTCCGTTGCTGCCGCCGCCCGCCGGGGTGATCCCGGGCACACAGGTGGGACGTCGGGTCAAGGCCAGGCTGTGGCACCGTGCCAGTCAGCATGAGTTTAGTCATCTGGTCCGCGAGCGCTACGGTGCCTGTGTGATCACCGGAACGCTGCTGACCGACGAGCACGCGTGGCCGTGGGTCGAGGCCTGTCACATCGATGTGCGGGAAAATGAACAGGGCTTCCTGCTGGACAACAGTGCGGACAACGGCCTGTTTCTGCGCAGCGATCTGCAACGTCTGTTCACCAGCCGCCGTATGACTATCGATCCGCTGCACGGGACGGTGCATTTTCGCCGCACGTTGCAGGAAGATCAGACGCTGATACCGTTTTATCAGGAGCTGGAAGGCAAAGTCTGTGCCCTGTGGCAGCAGGTGCCGGAAAACACCCGACAGCGGTTGCTGCGCAAAAACTGAACGCGTTAACGCTGAGGGATCCCCACGCCTGAAAATCAGGTGTCGGGGATCGTTCAGGTCCACAAAAATGAAATAACCCGCCTTTATGACCGCTATTCCCCCAATCAACTTGCCCTACAGAAACAGATAATCGTGCCGATAACTTAATTACTGCAGGGTAGGTCAGAGTGAACGATCTATATACCGCCGATGGCGTGATGGACAAACATTCGCTGTGGCAGCGATACATACCGCTGGTTCGCCATGAGGCACTGCGCTTACAGGTTCGCCTGCCAGCCAGTGTGGAACTGGATGACCTGTTACAGGCCGGTGGGATAGGGCTGCTGAATGCCGTAGAGCGTTACGACGCACTGCAGGGCACAGCATTCACTACCTATGCCGTACAGCGTATTCGGGGAGCCATGCTTGATGAACTTCGAAGCCGTGACTGGGCACCACGCAGCGTGCGCCGCAATGCACGCGAAGTGGCGGGGGCCATGCATCAGGTGGAACAGGCGCTGGGTCGCTCTGCCACCGAGCAGGAAGTGGCTTCGCAGCTGGATGTATCGCTGGAAGAGTACCGGCAGATCCTGCTGGATACGAACAACAGCCAGCTGTTCTCTTACGACGAATATCGTGAAGAACACGGTGACAGCGCAGAGCTGGTGACGGACGGCCATGAAGAAGCCAATCCCCTGCATCAGCTTATGGAAGGGAGTCTGCGTGAGCGAGTCATTGAAGCCATTGAGGCCTTGCCCGATCGCGAAAAAATGGTGCTGACGCTCTATTACCAGGAAGAACTGAACTTAAAAGAGATTGGCGCAGTGCTGGAGGTGGGCGAGTCCCGTGTCAGCCAGCTGCACAGTCAGGCGATAAAACGCCTGCGCGCCCGGTTAACGGGAGCGCGCTGACCAGGTCAGTTTTGCACTCTCAACACCAACCGGGGAATCTCGAATGGGATCCAAAACTAAAATGAGGCCGTTGAGCCGTTATTTGAAAGACTACAAACACAGCCAGAGCAATTGCTCCCACTGCGGAAAAGTATTGGATCGCATGGCACTGGTTTTTCGTGGTCAGATCATTAACAAAGAGGCCATCGCCCGGATGGATCAGCTGATCGACGATCAGGTCTGGTTAAAATTACAGAATGAGCTGACGGCACTGTGCCGTTTTTGTAGCGACATTTATTGCAACACCCATCCGACTTACTTTGACATCATGGCGTTCAAACAGTATCTGTTTGAGCAGACCGAAATGAGCCACAGCACGATTCGCGAATATGTTGTTCGCCTGCGTCGTCTTGACGATATGCTGTCAGCAAGGGGCTTTCCGGCAGAGCGCCTGAGCGGGCCGAGCTGGCACGAATGCCTGGAAAACGATCTGCCCGATGCGGGAAATAATAACTATCGCATAGCGCTGCGCAAATATGATCAATTCCTTGGCTGGCAGCGCAATTAAATAGCCTTCACGTGGACGCGGCAGCTGCACTGGCTGCAGCCCCCATCACCGGGTTATTTCACCGCTTCAATTGGAAGGTGACCATCCGGTCATCTTCTGCAACACTGTAAGGATAACCTGAACGCCTGCTCTGGAGGCCGCGTTGTCCTTATACCATATTGCTAATTTCCCCCGCGTAGAACTGCTGGGTTCGCCCACGCCCTTAGAACACCTGCCGCGTTTGTCCGATTACCTCGGCCGCGATATTTTTATTAAACGTGACGATGTCACGCCCGTCGCCATGGGCGGCAATAAACTGAGGAAGCTGGAGTTTCTGGCGGCCGATGCGCTGCGTGCCGGAGCGGATGTCCTGGTGACGGCGGGTGCCATTCAGTCCAATCACGTGCGTCAGACGGCGGCGGTGGCGGCGAAGCTGGGGCTAAAGTGTGTTGCGCTACTGGAAAACCCGATGAACAGCAGTGCTGAAAACTACCTGAATAACGGTAACCGACTGTTGCTGGAGCTGATGAGCACCGAGGTCGTGATGGTGGAATCGCTCCATGCGCCTGATGAACAGCTGGAGAAGCAGGCCACCCTGCTGGAAGCCCAGGGTTTTCGTCCTTACATCCTTCCGGTGGGGGGATCCAATGCGCTGGGCGCTCTGGGCTACGTTGACTGCGCTCAGGAGATTGCACACCAGTCTGAGGGCGTGGTCGATTTTGCGGCGGTGGTGGTGGCCTCTGGCAGTGCAGGCACACACGCCGGGCTGGCGGTGGGGCTGGAGCATCTGCTGCCGGATACCGAGCTGGTGGGCGTCACCGTTTCGCGTCGGGCAGCCGACCAGTTGCCGAAGGTGGAGCGCATCCGCCAGGCCCTGGCGCAGTCGCTGGAGATGACCAGTACCGCCCCCCTTACCCTGTGGGATGACTACTTTGCCCCGGGATACGGCGTGCCGAATGAAGAGGGCATGGAAGCGGTGAAGCTGCTGGCAAGGCTGGAAGGCATTTTCCTTGATCCGGTCTACACCGGTAAGGCGATGGCCGGGCTGATTGACGGCATCAGTCAGCAGCGTTTCCGCCGAGAGGGACCCATTGTCTTTATTCACACCGGCGGGGCTCCGGCATTGTTTGCCTACTGCTGACAACATGCGCCCTGATACCAGGGCGTTTTTTTAATAAGGATAATCTTAAATAAATACACTACCTGATTGTAATCTGGCGGGAATACTGAAGAGATTTTATACAAAGGGAAATATTAAGAAATCTTTCAGATGATCCTCATAGTGATCCGCCGGGGTAAAGGAGATACTCCCGGGATAATATGATGAAATCAGGTTTGCATTTATATGTCTGTCGCTGGCAAGCAAGAAGTCCTCTGGATTAATACCCTCAAGGGGGGCTGTATATTACTGGTGGTACTGCACCACACTATTATCACCACCTTTATTCCTTCCCTGCCTTATCTGACGGCCGGAATGATACCGGCAGAAATGTGGGTGATCTTTAATAAATATCTTTCGCCGCTACGGATGCCGGCCTTCTTTTTTGTCTCCGGTTTACTGGCGGCCAGTGCCATTAGTAAAAAGAGCTGGAATGAAGTATTTACTAAAAAATTCACTAATATTCTCTATCTGTATATCCTCTGGGGCGTCATCCAGTGGGCCAGTATTTATAATATATCGGCCAATCTGATTGGACAAAAACTCTCGACCTCGGTCAATGCTGCTTATGCCAGTACGCCGCTGGAGTTTGTTAAGCTGCTGACGCTGTCAATGACCAGCCTGTGGTATCTGTACGCGCTGGCAGGCTATTTTATCGCCGCGAAACTGTTCCACCGCCAGAAGACGTTACTGCTGGTGGGGGCGATCCTCCTCAACTACGCTACCCAGTTTCATCTGGTGCCGGGCTGGGGACCAAATGGTGTGGTACAGAACTTCGTCTATTTTGTGCTGGGAGCCTTCTTCAGCCATACGCTGGTGGAGATCAGCCAACTGTCACGCCGCCATCTGGCACTGCTGGCGGCCATGGTGCTGGTTGGGGTTGCGCATCATGCGGCAGGCATGATGAAAAATCCGTTCTACTGCATCGTGGCGATCGTGGCCGGTATTGTGCTCTGCCGGGCGTTAAATAACCGTTTCAATATGGCCTGGCTGAACTGGATTGGCCGCAACACGCTGCAAATTTACGTGCTGCACCGTATCTTTATTGAACTGCTGGGCCTGACCATGCTGACCCTGGCAGTGAAATACAGCCTGTTCGACAGTCAAGCCTTCTCGCTCAGCTGGGCACTGTTGCTGCCGGTAGCCGCGGTGGCGGTGACCACCTGTATTTCGCTGATTGCCTGGAATCTGTTAAATCGCGGGCCCGGCAAAGCGCTGTTTATCTATCCGCGACTGTTACGCAAGCGGCAGCCTGCAGAAAAAGCCGTCAGCAACGGCTGAGAACCAGACCCTTATGGCCGGTAATCTTTATCGGCCTTTTTTATACCCGTCTGGCCCGGCAACGGAACAGGGCGGGTCGGCAGTTTAAGAAGACCAATAAATATAATAAACCGTGAATAACGGAGGCAGACTTTCTCTTTTTTACACACCAGATCATCACAGCAGGAGTCCCGATATGCCATCGACTCAAAAAAAAGATATCGCCTGGGTCAATACCCTGAAAGGCGGATGTATTCTACTCGTTGTTCTCTACCACGTTGTCCTTCCCGGCTATGCGGATGTGGTTCCTCATCTTACCGCAGGGCAGTTACCCGCCCGACTCTGGCTGGCCTTTAATCATTATCTTTCCCCGCTGCGGATGCCGGCATTTTTCTTTGTCTCGGGTCTGCTGGCGGCAAATGCCATTCTCAACCGGCCCTGGAAACAGGTGTTCACCAGCCGAGTCACTAATCTGTTCTACCTCTATTTTCTCTGGGGGGCTATCCAGTGGCTGATGATTAACGGCGTGTCGCAGGGAATGATGGGCGAGCGCCTCTCCGGTAATCTCAATGCCGCCTGGGCGGACTCGCCGTGGCAGTTCCTTAAGCTGATGCTACTGGCGATGAGTGCCTCCTGGTATCTCTATGCTCTGGGCCTGTTTTTCCTGTTTGCCCGGGTGTTCCGTGACCTGAAGCTGCCGCTCCTGCTGGTGGCCGTGGCCCTGAATTACGCCGCGGTGGCGAATATCATCCCTGACTGGGGACCGGAGAGTCTCTCGCAGTATTTTATCTTCTTCCTGCTGGGATCATTTTACAGTGAGATCCTGATCCGCTGGAGTGAATGGCGGCAAGGTAATCTGCTGCCGTGGACGTTGCTGCTGCTGCTGACGGTCGGGCACAGCCTGCTGGGGCTGGAACAGAGCCTGTTTCTCTGCGTGGTGGCGATCCTCGGCTGTATTGCCGCCTGTCGCGGGCTGAACCAGCTGTTTTCCCTGCGCTGGTTAAACTGGGTGGGCAAAAATACGCTACAGATCTACGTGCTGCACCGTATTTTTATCGAGTTTTTTGGTCTGTCAGCGATCCTGTTTGCCGTGGGTCACCAGCTCTTCGCCAGCCCGGCATTTTCCCTGCTGTGGGCGGTGGCATTCCCACCGGTGATGACAGCGCTGTGCGTCGGCTGTTCGGTGGCCGTATGGACGCTGCTTAACCGGGGCTGGGGTCAGTCACTGTTTATTTACCCTAAGCTGCTGCGGATGAAGTTTGACCCCCGCTAGCCCGGTGGATTTGTGCTTCCGCGCAGCAGGAACTCGCTGACGGCCTCGCTGAACGCTGCGGGACAGGCAATGCAGGAGAGGTGAGAGGACGGTAGACTGAGCAGCGAAGCGGCGGGAATATGGCTGGTCAGCCAGCGGGCATCCTCCACCGTGGTGACCGCATCCTGCTCACCGGCTATCACCAGCAGGGGAACCGTCATCCGCCGGACATCGGCACGCAGGTCTGCGGCCGCCAGCACTTCACAGCATGCGGCATAGCCGGCCGGATCGGCATGTGCCAGCTGCATGATCAGTCGGGTGACCTGGGGATGGGCTGCACGCACAAACTCCGGCGTGAACCAGCGCGATGAACAGGTGGCGGCCACCGTGCTGAGACCGTCCCGGCGTATCTGCGTTGCACGGTTTAGCCAGCTTTCCGGTGTGCCAATACGGGCCGCGGTGTTGGCCACCACCATGCGGTGAAAACGCTGCGGATAAAACCGGCTTAACCACAGGCCAGTCATGCCTCCGAGCGAAATACCGCAAAACAGCGCCTGCTCCACCCGCAGCTTATCCAGCAGGTCGATCACATCAAGGCCCAAACGTTCCAGGGTCAGCGACGAGGCGGGCAAAGGTGTTGAACCGTGGCCGCGTGCGTTATAACGCAGCACGTGGAAGTGTCGGGTCAGCGCCGCCATCAGCGGTTGCCACAGGTCAAGAGTGGTGCCTAACGAGTTTGATAGCACCAGCAACGGTGCATCTTCAGGGCCATCCAGCCGGAAATCCATCTTCATCTTATGTCCTCTCGATAATCAGGGCGATACCCTGACCCACGCCAATACACATGGCACAAAGCCCGTATCGGCCGCCGTTTTCCTGCAACGCCCAGGCGGCATTCATCACCAGTCTGGCTCCCGAGGCACCCAGCGGGTGGCCAAGGGCGATGGCACCGCCGTTAGGATTGACATGGCCGGCATCGTCCGGCAGCCCGAGCGCGCGGGTCACGGCCAGGGCCTGGGCGGCAAAGGCTTCATTCAGTTCGAATACGTCAATCTGCCCGAGGCTGAGTCCCGCACGCGCCAGCACCTTGCGCACCGCCTGCACCGGGGCAAAGCCCATGATTGTCGGTTCAATACCGGTGACCGCGCTGGCCACGATGCGGGCCAGCGGTTGCAGGCCGGACTGTCTGAGGCCGGTATCACTGGCCAGCAGCAGTGCACAGGCACCGTCGTTCAGACCCGAGGCATTGCCCGCTGTCACGCTGCCCTGCGGGTTGACCACCGGCGGCAACATGGCCAGTGCCCGCAGGGAGGTGGTGCGGGGGTGTTCATCCCGGGTAACGCAGTGGGGTTCACCTTTCGGTTGCGAGACGCAGACGTTCATTATCTGACGAGTGTAAAAACCACGCTCCCGCGCCGCGGCAGTACGGAGCTGACTACGCAGGGCGAACGCGTCCTGATCTGCCCGACTGATGCTAAAGCGCAGTGCAACGTTCTCTGCCGTCTGCGGCATCGACTCTACGCCGTACAGTGCCTTCATTTGCGGGTTAATCAGCCGCCATCCCATGGTGGTATCTTCCAGCTGCATCTGCCGGCTGAAGGGCTGCCCGGCCTTGGCCATCACATAGGGTGCCCGTGACATACTTTCCACGCCGCCTGCGATCATCAGGTCAGCGTCGCCGGCGCGCAGGGCTCTGGCCGCCGTGGCCACCGCATCCAGACTGGAGCCACACAGGCGGTTCAGGGTGCAGCCGGGGACGGAGGTCGGCAACCCGGCCAGCAGCAGTGCCATGCGGGCGACGTTACGATTATCTTCTCCGGCCTGATTGCTGCATCCCAGCAGCACATCGTCAAGCAGGCCCCAGTCCAGCGCCGGGTAACGTTCCATCAGGCGGGTGATCGGCAGGGCGGCCAGGTTATCGGTACGCACCGTGGCCAGACAACCATTCAGTTTGCCGAACGGGGTCCGGACAGCATCACAGAGCCAGGCGGCGTTCATTGTGCAGCCCCCGGCGACAAATCAAACGTCAGCGCGACCGGCGTCAGCGCCTGTAACTGTTCAGGAGTCATACCACAGTGAATTTCACGAACCACCAGACCCGCAGCGGTGATGTCCATCACCGCCATATCACTGTAAATCCGGCGGATACAGGCGACACCGGTCAGGGGATAGCTGCACTGCTGGACGATTTTACAAACGCCATTTTTGGTCAGATGTTCGGTCATCACAAAGACCTGGCGCGCACCGATAGCCAGATCCATGGCCCCGCCCACCGCCGGGATCGCCTCCGCCTTGCCCGTGCTCCAGTTAGCCAGATCCCCGCTGGCTGACACCTGATAAGCGCCCAGTACGCAGATATCCAGATGCCCCCCGCGGATCATGGCGAACGAATCGGCGTGGTGGAAAAAACATCCGCCGGGAAGCAGCGTGACTGCCTGTTTACCGGCGTTGATCAGCTCGGGATCGTCGTGACCGGAGGCCGGGGACGGGCCCATACCGAGGATGCCATTTTCGCTGTGCAGAAAAATGTCTTTACCGTGTGGAAGAAAATCCGCGATGCGGGTCGGCAGGCCGATGCCCAGATTAACGTATGAACCTTCCGGTATATCCCGGGCGATGCGGGCGGCCAGCCCGTCATGACTGAGTCTGGCAATATCCATATCAGGGGTGTCCTTCAGTGTCAGTGGGCAGTGACCGGGGGGCGGCCACTACACGTTGTACAAAAATGCCGGGGGTGACGACGGCCTCCGGATCCAGCGACCCCAGCGGCACCTGATGGCGGGTTTCCGCGATGGTGCAGTCGGCAGCCATCGCCATAATGGGATTAAAATTACGCGCGGCTTTACTGAAGACCAGGTTTCCCCAGCGGTCAGCGCGCTCGGCGTGGATCAGCGCATAGTCAGCGCGCAGCGGCATTTCAAAGATGTACTGACGTCCGGCAATGTCGCGCACCTCCTTGCCCGCAGCCAGCGCGGTTCCCGCGCCGGTGGGGGTGAAGATGCCACCCAGACCCGCGCCACCCGCCTGAATTCGGGCAACAAGCGTTCCCTGGGGCACCAGTTCCAGATCGATATCGCCCTGGCGATACAGCCCGTCAAACACCCAGGAGTCAGGCTGGCGCGGGAAAGAGCAGACCATTTTTTTCACGCAGCCCGCTTTGAGCAGGGCGGCCAGACCGTGGTCGCCGTTGCCCGCGTTATTACTGATCAGCGTCAGCCCGCGGGGACGACGCCGGACAAGCGCCTCCAGCAGGACACAGGGCTGGCCCGCCGGGCCAAAACCGCCGATCATTATGGTGGCGTTATCAGCAATATCTGCGACGGCAGCATCAGCAGAAAAGCATCTTTTGTCGATCATGTTGACTCCTGTACAGGCAGGTAATGTTGACAGGGGCAAACTTATGAGATGAAAAATTTGCCAGCAAGGGCGAAAAGAGCGATGTGTCGCGAATGGCACGGGTGGCCAGGCGGGTCTTACTCTGCCGCGGGTTTGATATGAGGAATATTTCGCTCGTCATACAGCTGATAAATCAGGGTAAGCAGCAGCCGGATATCATCCGAAGGATCCAGCCGCCGCGTGCTCATCACCACCGGAGAAAACAGATGTGCCTCGCCGAGGGGCCGGTAGATCACCTCATCACGCTGCAGACACTGCAGGCATTCAGGTATCAACGTTATCCCCTCGCCAGCAGCAACCAGCGCGAGGGCAAGCTGAAACCCGCCCACCTCAACAATGTGACGGGGTGTCACCACGCTGGTGGGGCTGGCCTGCCGCTGGGGGCCGGTAAACGCCGGACAGGGGGCCTGGGGGTAGACCAGCAGCGTTTCCGTCTGCAGATCGTGCAGCGTTAACGTCGCCGCGCCGGCCAGCGGGTGGTGGGCTGTCATGGCCACCATCAGGGGTTCCTGGCGCAGGGTACGTTGCTGCAGCCGGACATTGCCGTCACTGAGGCGGCCAAATCCGACGTCAATGATGCCGTCTGTCAGTGCCTGTCCCTGTTCAGCCGGGGTCATCTCCTGCAGACGAATGGCCACCTGCGGCAGGGCGGCACGAAAGCGCCGCAGGATCAGCGGTAACAGGCCGTACAGCGTCGAGGTGACTAACCCCACGCTGAGCGTGCGCCCGGGCTGCCCGATGCGGCGGGTCAGGGTCTTCAGCTCCAGAGCACTGGCCAGCAACTGGACGGCGTGATGATAGAAAAAGCGTCCGGCGCGGGTCAGCGCCAGCGGACGCGATGCCCGGACAAACAGAACCATCCCCAGATCCTCTTCCAGCTGGCGTATCTGGCGGCTTAACGGCGGCTGGCTGATATGCAGGCGCAGAGCCGCCCGGCTGAAGCTTTTCTCTTCCGCAACGGCAACAAAATAGCGTAAGTGGCGCAGTTCCATAGCGATACCTTCCGGGCATAAAGATCAGATGAAATGGGTATTGGACGCCTTTTTACAGGTCGTTATAGGGTCATCTTCATCGCAAACTGAGCGGGCTGTTGGACAAAAAATATGATTATCGACACTGTGGAAACCCTGTTGTTAGACGTTCCTGCCATTCGCCCGCATCGCCTGTCGATGACCACGATGAAGGTGCAGACGCTGGTTCTGGTGCGCATTGCCTGCGAGGACGGTGTTGAAGGCTGGGGGGAGGCAACCACCATCGGCGGACTGAGCTATGGCGAAGAGAGTCCGGAAAGTATCAAAGCCAATATTGACGGCTGGCTCGCCCCGCTGTTGATTGGCCAGGATGCGAGCCGGATCGCCCCCCTGATGGCCCGACTGGCGAAGGCGGTGAAGGGCAATCGCTTTGCCAAATGTGCGCTGGAAACGGCACTGATGGATGCGCAGGCGCGGCGGTTAAATATCCCGCTCAGCGAGTTGCTGGGGGGGCGAATGCACGATGCGCTGCCGGTGGCCTGGACACTGGCCAGCGGCGATACCGGCAAAGATATCGCGGAGGCGCAGAAAATGCTGGATCTGCGACGGCACCGCATCTTTAAGCTCAAAATCGGTCGGCGCAACGTCAGCACCGACGTTGCCCATGTACTGGCCGTCCGGCGGGCGCTGGGAGATCAGGCCTGTCTCCGCGTGGATGTCAATCAGGCCTGGGACGAGCGTGAAGCGGAGCAGGGGATGGCCGCGCTGGAGGCCGGAGGCATTGCCGCCGTCGAACAGCCTGTCCGGGCGGAAAATCATGCCGGACTGGCGCGGCTGTCCCGGCGCTTCAGCATACCGATCATTGCTGATGAGGCCCTGAATGGCCCGCAGACTGCGCTGACCCTCGCCAGCCAGGCGGCGGCGGACGTATTTTCTGTAAAAATCAGCCAGTCCGGTGGGCTCACGGCCGCCCGGCAAGTCGCTGATATCGCCCGCCTGCACGATATTGCCCTGTATGGCGGCACCATGCTGGAGGGGGCTCCGGGGACGGCCGCTTCAGCCCATCTGTTCTCCACCTTCAGCGAAATGAAGTTTGGCACTGAGCTTTTCGGGCCGCTGCTGCTGACCGCGGACATTCTGACTACGCCCCTGGTCTGGCGCGACTTTATGCTGCAGGTTCCCACCGGCCCCGGACTGGGCATTGCTATTGATACCGACAAAGTGGCGGCGCTGCGTCGCCGCTGACAACAGGAGTTTTCTATGCTGTTTCACGTCAGAATGGACGTCTGCCTGCCTCACTCGCTGCCGCAGCAGGACGTTCAATCCCTCAAAGCGGAAGAAAAAAGGCGGGCGCAGGTTTTGCAGGCCAGCGGCAAATGGCGTCATCTGTGGCGCATTGCCGGGCACTATTCCAATATCAGCCTGTTTGATGTGGCGTCCGTGGAGGAGCTGCATCAGTTACTCTCCACGCTGCCGCTGTTTCCCTGGATGCAGATTCAGGTGATGCCGCTGTGTCGTCATCCGTCTTCGGTTCACGAAGACGACCGTTAGAACACCCGCTTACTGTACCCTACAGCCACCTGTCCTGCGGCCGCAGAGCCGTGCCCTGCTTTACCGGCAACAGGGGGCGTTACAACCTGAAAGGGAGTTGCACTATGGACAAGCACGAAATCGATAGTCTGGTTCAGCATTTTATTGTCAAAACGGCCAGAGGAGAGGTCAATCCCCGCGTGCAGCAGGTGACGGTCCGTCTGCTCACCGACCTGTTCACGGCCATAGAGGATCTGGATCTGCAGCCTGGTGAAGTGTGGAAAGGGCTGGAGTATCTGGCCGACTGCGGTATGGCGCACGAGATGGGGCTGCTGGCCGCCGGACTGGGACTGGAGCGTTTTATCGATATCCGGTCGGATGAGGCAGAAGTCCGGGCCGGGTTGCAGGGGGGAACGCCGCGTACCATCGAAGGCCCGCTGTATGTTTCCGGCGCACCGGTTTACCACGGCTTTGCACGTCTGGACGACGGTACGGAGGAGGAGGAGGGCGAGGTGCTGTTTATGCAGGGCACCGTGCGTGATGAAGCGGGAAATCCGCTGCCGCGGGCCAGCGTTGAGGTCTGGCATGCCAATACCCTGGGTAACTACTCCTTTTTTGATAAGAGCCAGCCGGCATTCAACCTGCGGCGCACCATCATGACCGACGATCGGGGCCGCTATCAGCTGCGCACTATCATGCCATCCGGGTACGGCTGTCCGCCTGACGGCCCCACCCAGCAGCTGTTAAACCTGCTGGGGCGTCACGGCCGTCGTCCCGCCCATATTCATTTTTTTATCCGGGCTCAGGGCTGCCGGATGCTGACCACCCAGATCAATATTGATGGCGATGAGTATCTGTGGGATGACTTTGCCTTTGCCAGCCGTGACGGGCTGGTGCCTGAGGTGCATAAAATCACGGCGGACACGGCGCTGGCCGCAAAAAAACTGCCCCGGCCATACTCATCAATCGATTTCGACTTCACCCTTTATCTGGAACGCGACAGCATGCCAGGAACGGAGGTCGACCGCCAGCGGGCACATGCCTGAGGGCAAAAAAAAGGCTGTCCTCCACGGGACAGCCCAGTTATGACACCTACCTTTCGCCAGAGGACGGCCCTGACGGGCCGTTTTGCTGTCTTAACCGATGGTCATCAGGCTCGCGTTTCCACCTGCTGCTGCGGTGTTGACGCTCAGAGAACGCTCCAGCAGCAGACGTTCCAGCAGCAGATTGGTTTCGCCGCGGGCAAAACCCTGCACGGAGATAATCGCCCCGTCACGGGCGGCCACGGCCTGACAGAGATCGCGCAGCTGGTCAGCATCGCCATGGTAAATCACCGCATCCACGGTGCGGTTCTCCAGCGGCTGTGCGGCAAAGGCAATACGCTGCTGAACCAGCGGAGGCAACTGCTGCCACAGGCTGCGGTGCAACTCATCGTCTGGCCATAGCGCGTGGCTGCCCACCGCCGTGACCGCGGCCAGCTGCACCAGTGCATCCTGCTCGTTATCGGCCAGGCAGAGGACCCGTTCACGCGGCAGCAGAGCGAAGGTGTTGCGTTCGCCTGTCGGGCCGGGCAGTTGGCGCAGAGTGCCCCCCTGGCCCAGTTCCGCAAAGCGCGCGCAGCAGACCGCCAGCGCCGGACGGTCGGCGGCCCAGTCGCTCAGCGCCTGATGCGCCGCCAGCAGGGCAGGTCGTAGTGCGGCATCCACCGGGCGCGCTTTATCATGGCGGTTAAGGGTGATGCTCAGCGCGTTGTCCGGACGGTGTGACAGCAGACGATACAGGTAGAGTGGCCCACCGGCTTTCGGCCCGGTACCCGACAGACCTTCCCCGCCAAACGGCTGCACGCCGACCACGGCCCCCACCATATTACGGTTCACGTAGAGGTTGCCGACGTGGGCTTTCTGCACCACCTGATGGATGGTTTCATCAATACGGGTATGCACCCCCAGCGTCAGGCCGTAGCCGGAGGCATTGATCTGATCGATGACCTGCGGCAGCGTGTTACGGGCATAGCGCACCACATGCAGCACCGGCCCGAAAATTTCTTTGTCCAGATCGGTCACTTTATTCAGCTCAATCAGCGTTGGCATCACAAAGGTGCCGGTCTGCCACTCGCGGCGGCCCGGGGCCTGCGGCTGTGCTGCCTGGAAGACGGTAAAGCCCTTACTGCGCATCGACTCAATATGCTGCTCAATGCCTTCTCTGGCCTCGGCATCGATTACCGGGCCAATATCGGTAGAGAAGCGCTCCGGGTTGCCCATGCGGCACTCGGCCATGGCACCGCGCAGCATCTTCAGTGTGTGTTCGGCCACGTCGTCCTGCACGCACAACAGGCGCAGGGCAGAGCAACGCTGGCCGGCACTGTCGAAGGCGGAGGCCACGATATCCGTCACCACCTGTTCAGTCAGCGCTGAGGAGTCAACAATCATGGCATTCATGCCGCCGGTTTCTGCCACCAGTGGCGTCGGGCGGCCCTGCGGATCGAGGCGTCCGGCCAGGTTGCGCTGTAGCAGCGTGGCGACGGCCGTGGAGCCCGTGAACATCACGCCGCGCACGCGCTCATCCTGAACCAGCTGCGCCCCCACGGTTTCACCCGTCCCCGGCAGCAGCTGCAGAGCCCCCACGGGAACGCCCGCTTCATGCAGGATAGCCACGGCCTGGGCAGCAATCAGTGGCGTCTGTTCTGCCGGTTTGGCCAGTACGCTGTTACCGGCGGCCAGGGCGGCCGCAATCTGGCCGCTAAAGATCGCCAGCGGGAAGTTCCACGGGCTGATACAGACCACCGGGCCTAACGGACGGTGAGTTTCATTGTCAAAATCATCGCGTACCTGGCCCGCGTAATAGTGCAGGAAGTCCACCGCTTCGCGCACTTCTGCAATGGCGTTACTGAAGGTCTTTCCGGCTTCACGCACCAGAATACCAATCAGACGCTGCATCTGGCCCTCCATCATTACCGCCGCGCGCTCGAGAATGGCGGCGCGCTCCTGCGGCGGGGTGGCAAACCAGATCGGGCCAACGCTGGCCGACGCGTCCAGCGCGGCCGACACCTCATCGGCGGTGGCGTTGCGAACGTAGCCGACCACATCGGTCGGCTCTGCCGGGTTGAGAACCGGACTGCTTTCCCCGGAAGCCAGCGGGGCATCAATCACCGGCTGCACCTGCCAGGTCTGGCTGGCGCTGTTAAGCAGGGCGCTGGACAGGGACGCCAGACGATGTTCGTTCGCCAGGTCCAGCCCGGCGGAGTTCTGACGGTCTTCGCCATACAGCGCGCGAGGTAAGGGGATCTTCGGATGCGGCAAACCGACCGCACCTTCACTGCGGGCCAGGGCTTCCACGGCGGTCACCGGATCGGCGACCAGCTCGTCCAGCGGCAGAGTGGCATCGGCAATGCGGTTAACGAACGAGGTGTTCGCGCCGTTTTCCAGCAGGCGGCGAACCAGATAAGCCAGCAGTGTTTCATGCGTGCCCACCGGGGCATAGATACGGCACGGACGATTCAGCTTGCCGTCGGCGACTTTGCCCACCACCTGTTCGTACAGCGGCTCACCCATTCCGTGCAGGCACTGGAACTCATACTGGCCCGGGTAGTAGTTATTGCCCGCCAGCTGATAAATCGCCGCGAGGGTATGCGCGTTATGCGTGGCGAACTGCGGATAAATCAGGTTCGGTACCGCCAGCAGCTTGCGGGCGCAGGCGAGGTAGGAGATATCGGTATACACCTTGCGGGTGTAAACCGGATAGCCTTCCAGTCCTTCGGTCTGGGCGCGTTTGATCTCGCTGTCCCAGTACGCGCCTTTGACCAGGCGGATCATCAGCCGGCGACGGCTGCGCTGTGCAAGATCGGTCAGATAGTCGATGACCATCGGGCAGCGTTTCATATAGGCCTGGATGACGAAGCCGATGCCGTTCCAGCCTTCCAGTTCCGGCTCGAAGCAGAGTTTTTCCAGCAGATCCAGCGACAGCTCCAGGCGGTCGGCTTCTTCGGCATCAATATTAATACCGATGTCATAGCTGCGCGCCAGCAGCGTCAGGGATTTCAGGATCGGATACAGTTCTTCCATCACACGTTCGTACTGCGCGCGGCTGTAGCGGGGGTGCAGGGCGGACAGCTTGATGGAGATGCCCGGGCCTTCATAAATACCGCGTCCGTTTGAGGCTTTACCAATGGCGTGGATCGCCTGCTGGTAGGAGACCAGGTAGGCTTTGGCATCCTGCGCGGTCAGCGCGGCTTCCCCGAGCATATCGTAAGAGTAACGGAAACCGGTCTCTTCCAGCTTGCGGGCATTGTCCAGCGCTTCGGCAATGGTTTCCCCGGTGACGAACTGCTCGCCCATCAGCCGCATCGCCATATCCACCCCTTTGCGGATCAGCGGTTCGCCACTCTTACCGATAATGCGGTTAAGTGAGCGTGTCAGGCTGGCTTCGTTATGCGTGGCGACCAGCCGACCGGTGAACAGCAGTCCCCAGGTGGCGGCATTAACAAACATCGACGGGCTGCGGCCGAGGTGGGAGTGCCAGTTACCGTTGCTGATCTTATCGCGGATCAGCGCATCGCGGGTTGGCTTGTCAGGAATACGCAGCAGGGCTTCGGCCAGACACATTAACGCCACGCCTTCCTGTGAGGAAAGTGAGAACTCCTGTAGCAGGCTTTGCACCATACCGGCGCGCCCGCCTGCCCCTTTCTGGTGCCGTAGCTTATCGGCAAGTTGCCAGGCCAGACGATGCGTTGACTCTGCCAGCGCCTGCGGTAAGCGGGCCTGCTCCAGCAGCATCGGCACCGCTTCGGGCTCCGGGCGGCGCCAGGCAGAGGTGATGGCGGCACGGGCAACGGACTGCGGCAGGATCTGCTCGGCAAAGTCGAGGAACGGCTGGTGCGCTTCGTCCTGCGGGCGTTCATCGCTTTCAACCGTGGCGGTGCCGGCCGGAATTTCTGCCAGCGTGGCCCCCTGCTCAATCTGTTGCAGGTAGTTGAAAATCGCCTGTTTGATCAGCCAGTGTGGCGTGCGGTCAATCTGAAGCGCGGCCTGTTTAATCCGGTCACGCGTTGCGTCGTCCAGTTTCACGCCCATGGTAGTTGTGCCCATGCTTTACAGCTCCTGAGTCAATAGATAGCAAATGATAGAGTGCAATATCACTGATGTTGCAACTTTGTGCAACCTCGTTAAATGTGACACTCACCTCAAACTTAAAATATCGCTTTTTGTTAACAGATAAAAAGCGGCATGGATATTGCTGCAAGAAACTGGCCAGGTCTGTAAAGGCAGGTAAACCCTGGCTTTCATAAGGTTGTCGTGCGGGTGCAACCCGATTAAATGTGATGCAGTGCAACCTGCCAGCAATTAGTCGTAACAACCTGGTGAAATGAATGTGCAAGCTGTGTTAAATCGTTTGTGCCACACAGCCGTTTACGGCAGGATACCGCCCCCGGCTGGATGCCATACCCACGCGTGCCTTTGCTACGTTCCGGCAATCGACGCCTGTGCAGCCTCCCGCTGTGGAAACTAATAATAAGTGGAGAACCTGAATGACTCTAAGTACGCCAATGATGGTGACATTCTGTATTTACATTCTCGGCATGGTGTTGATTGGTTTCATCGCTTACCGTTCAACGAAAAACTTTGACGACTATATTCTGGGGGGCCGCAGTCTGGGGAGTTTTGTTACCGCGCTCTCCGCGGGAGCCTCGGATATGAGCGGCTGGCTGCTGATGGGCCTGCCCGGTGCCATCT
The DNA here is from genome assembly GCF_019844095.1 of Erwinia persicina. NCBI lineage: Bacteria > Pseudomonadati > Pseudomonadota > Gammaproteobacteria > Enterobacterales > Erwiniaceae > Erwinia > Erwinia persicina. Next base: position 2,029,748 of record NZ_CP082141.1, read on the forward strand.
TCCTCTCCGGTATCTCCGAAAGCTGGATTGCCATCGGCCTGACCCTGGGAGCCTACCTGAACTGGAAAATTGTCGCGGGCCGTTTGCGCGTGCAGACCGAGCATCACGACAATGCCCTGACGCTGCCGGACTATTTCTCCAGCCGCTTTGAGGACACCAGCAAACTGCTGCGGGTGATCTCTGCGCTGGTGATCCTGGTGTTCTTCACTATCTACTGTGCCTCCGGTGTGGTGGCCGGTGCCCGTCTGTTCGAAAGCACCTTCGGGATGAGCTATGAAACCGCCCTGTGGGCCGGTGCGGCGGCTACCATCGTCTATACCTTTGTTGGCGGTTTCCTGGCAGTCAGCTGGACCGATACGGTGCAGGCGACGCTGATGATTTTCGCCCTGATCCTGACGCCGGTGATGGTTATTCTGGCCGTCGGTGGCCTGGATGATGCGATGGCCGTCATCAGAGCGAAAAGCATTGAGAACGTTGATATGCTGAAAAACCTCAACTTTGTGGCCATTATTTCCCTGCTGGGCTGGGGGCTGGGCTATTTCGGTCAGCCGCATATTCTGGCGCGCTTTATGGCGGCAGACTCTCACCGCTCAATTCGTACCGCACGTCGTATCGGCATGATCTGGATGATCCTGTGTCTGGCTGGTGCCGTGGCGGTAGGCTTCTTTGGTATCGCCTATTTCCAGAACCATCCGGAACAGGCGGGTGAGGTGTCACAGAACGGCGAGCGTATCTTTATTGAGCTGACCCGCATTCTGTTTAACCCGTGGATTGCTGGTGTGTTGCTGTCGGCCATTCTGGCCGCGGTGATGTCCACCCTGAGCTGCCAGCTGCTGGTGTGCTCCAGCGCGCTGACAGAAGATCTGTATAAGAACTTCCTGCGCAAAGGGGCCAGCCAGCGCGAACTGGTGTGGGTAGGGCGCATGATGGTGCTGCTGGTGGCCGCCATCGCCATCGGTCTGGCGGCGAATCCGGATAACCGCGTGCTGGGTCTGGTGAGCTACGCCTGGGCCGGTTTCGGTGCGGCATTTGGCCCTGTGGTCTTGCTCTCACTGGTGTGGAAGCGCATGACGCGCAACGGGGCACTGGCAGGTATGATCGTGGGTGCCGTGACGGTGCTGGTCTGGAAGCAGTGGGGCTGGCTGGATCTCTACGAGATCATCCCGGGCTTCCTCTTCGCCAGCATTGCCATTGTGGTATTCAGCCTGTTCGGTAAAGCGCCATCGGCCGCCGCGCAGCAGCGTTTTGATGCCGCTGAAGCGGAATACCAGGCCGACTAACGGCTTCTCTGTCCGCTGGTACCGCCAGGCGCCAGCGGATCTTTCCCGCACTTCTTCTGCTGTTTTCCGCTCCCTTCCTGCCGTTAGCGTTACATTTGCTTAAATTTTACCCCCCGCAAAACGCGAAAATAAGCCCGCGCCATCTTGTATTTCCTTAGCCGATAATGATAATCGATATCGTTCTTATTTTACTTATCTTTACTGAATTTGACCGGATTTCACATTTGAGGTGTCAGGCATGTTTGTCCCGTTTCTGATTATGTTACGTGAAGGGCTGGAGGCGGCGCTGATTGTCAGCCTGATTGCCAGCTATCTGAAGCGGACGCAGCGAAGCCAGTGGTTTCCTGCCATGTGGGCGGGCGTGTTTGTGGCGGCTGCCCTGTGCCTTGCTCTCGGCTGGTTTATCAATGAAACCACCGGTGAATTCCCGCAGAAACAGCAGGAGCTGTTTGAAGGGCTGGTGGCCGTCATTGCCGTGGTGATCCTGACCTGGATGGTATTCTGGATGCGCAAAGTGTCGCGTAACGTCAAAGCCCAACTCGAAGATGCCGTCGACAGCGCGTTACAGAAGGGCAACAGCAGCGGCTGGGCGCTGGTGATGATGGTATTCCTCGCCGTCGCGCGCGAAGGCCTGGAATCCGTATTCTTTCTGCTGGCGGCCTTTCAACAGGACGTGGGCTATGCGCCGCCGCTGGGCGCGATGCTGGGTCTCGCCACGGCGGTGGTACTGGGCATGCTGATTTACTGGGGCGGCGTGCGCCTGAACCTCGCCAGCTTCTTTAAATGGACCAGCCTGTTTATCATTTTTGTCGCCGCCGGGCTGGCTGCGGGGGCAATACGCGCCTTCCATGAGGCCGGCCTGTGGAATCATTTTCAGGCGGTGGCGTTTGATTTCAGCCAGACCCTGACAACGCACAGCGTCTTCGGCACCCTGCTGGAAGGACTGCTGGGCTATCAGGAAGCCCCAAGCGTGAGCGAAGTGGCCGTCTGGTTTATCTATCTCGTTCCCGCGCTGCTGCTGTTTATGATGCCTGCGCGAACGGTTGCACCCTCTGCGCGCATCACGCGCTGAATCTGGCCGGACAGGTCACCGACCTGCCGCTTATAACACTTAGACTGGGAAGACCCTATGACCACTCATTTTCGCCGTCAGGCCCTGAATGTTGCCCTGCTGGCGGCGCTGACCTCGTCGGGCGCTGCACTGGCTGCGGATATTCCGCAGGTGAATGTCAGCGTGAACGACAAACAGTGTGAACCCATGTCCCTGACGGTTGATGCGGGAAAAACGCAGTTCATCATCAAAAACAACAGCCAGAAAGGGCTTGAGTGGGAGATCCTGAAAGGGGTGATGGTGGTGGAAGAGCGTGAAAATATCGCGCCGGGCTTTACGCAGAAGATGACGGCAAACCTGGAAGCGGGTGAATACGACATGACCTGTGGTCTGCTGAGTAATCCGAAAGGCAAGCTGATTGTCAAAGCCAGCGGCAGTAAGGTCAATGACGGCAAGCCGGATGTCTTACAACTGGTGGGGCCGATTGCCGATTATAAGCTGTATGTCACTAAAGAAGTGGAGCAACTGGTTGCCGGAACGAAAGCCTTTACCGATGCGGTAAAAGCGGGCGATCTGCAGAAGGCCAAAGCCCTGTTTGCCCCGACCCGTCAGCACTATGAGCGTATCGAACCGATTGCCGAGCTGTTCTCCGACCTGGATGGCGCGATTGATGCCCGTGAGGATGATTTTGAGAAGAAAGCCGAAGATCCTAATTTCACCGGTTTCCACCGCTTAGAAAAAGTGCTGTTTGCTGATAACACCACTCAAGGTCTGGATAAGTTTGCTGACCAGCTGTACAAAAATGTGCTGGATCTGCAAACCCGTATCAGCGAGCTGGCGTTCCCGCCGGGTAAAGTGGTGGGCGGTGCTGCCGGTCTGATTGAGGAAGTCGCGTCCAGTAAGATCTCGGGTGAGGAAGACCGCTACAGCCGCACTGACCTGTGGGATTTCCAGGCCAACGTTGATGGCGCGCAGAAAATTGTTAATCTGCTGCGTCCGCTGGTGCAGAAAGCCAATCCACAGCTGCTGGCGAAAGTGGACGGTAACTTCAAAAAGGTGGATACCATTCTGGCGAAATACCGTACCAAAGATGGCTATGAGTCTTACGATAAATTAACCGATGCTGACCGTACGGCACTAAAGGGTCCGATCACGGCATTAGCCGAAGATCTGGCGCTGCTGCGCGGCACGCTGGGTCTGGATTAAGCACAAATGGCAAAACCTGTTGATGACGTGGCACTGACGTCACGCCGTCGTTTACTGAAAGGGATGGGCATCCTCAGCGGTGCCCTTGCGCTGGCGGGCGGATGCCCGGCTCATGCAGCGGTCGATGAGAAAACTTCTTCCCCGGGCACCCTGTCTCCGGGGGCCCGCCAGGAGCGTCAGCCATTTTATGGCGCGCACCAGGCGGGGATCACCACCCCGCAGCAGGCGGCAATGATGCTGGTCGCCTTTGATGTGCTGGCCAGTGACAAAGCCGATCTGGTGCGGCTGTTTACGCTGTTAACCGACCGCATTGCGTTTCTGACCACCGGCGGTAAAGCCCCGCAGGTGACCAATCCGCAGCTGCCGCCGATGGATTCAGGCATTCTGGGCGATGATATTTACCCGGATAATCTGACAATTACCGTATCGGTGGGAAGCTCACTGTTTGACGAACGTTTCGGTCTGGCCGCCCTTAAGCCGCTGAAGCTGCAAAGGATGACACGCTTTCCTAACGATTCGCTGGATGCCAGCCTGTGTCACGGCGATTTGCTGCTGCAGATCTGCGCCAACACCAATGACACGGTGATCCACGCGCTGCGCGACATTATCAAGCATTCACCGGATCTGCTCAGTGTGCGCTGGCGGCGGGAAGGCTTTATCTCTGACCATGCTGCACGCAGTCGGGGCAAAGAAACGCCGATCAATCTGTTGGGCTTTAAGGACGGCACGGCTAATCCGGACAGTACCGATGGTCACCTGATGGACAACATCCTGTGGGTCAGCAGGGAGCAGGGCGAACCGGCATGGGCGGTGGGCGGCAGCTATCAGGCGACGCGCATCATTCAGTTCCACGTCGAGTTCTGGGATCGCACGCCGCTGCGTGAGCAGCAGACAATATTTGGCCGTGAAAAACACAGCGGTGCGCCGCTGGGCATGCATCATGAGCACGATGTCCCGGACTATGCCCGCGATCCCGACGGCGACGTCATTCCCATGGATGCCCATATCCGTCTGGCGAACCCACGCACGCCGGAAACACAAAGCAGCCTGATGTTGCGCCGGGGGTACAGCTACTCACTGGGGGTGTCTAATGCCGGACAACTGGAAATGGGGCTGCTGTTTGTCTGTTACCAGCACGATTTGGAGAAAGGTTTTCTCACCGTGCAGAAACGTCTTAACGGCGAAGCGCTGGAAGAATATATAAAGCCGATTGGCGGTGGTTATTTCTTTGTGCTACCTGGCGTACCGAATGCACAGCACTTCCTGGCCCAGGGATTGCTTGAAGCCTGATCTTATTTAGCGGATTGTTCTTAATCCGCTAACCTTCCTCTGGCCTGCCCGTTCGGTGGCCATCATCAATAAACGGCAGTGGCTTAAATGCACTACGTTTGCTCGTTTTTTAACCACCCGTTTTAATAATCAATAGATTTTAACGCATTGATTTAAATCATTTTAATGTGATTGTAATAATAAGGTTAAAAAAAGTGTTGCATTTTTTCACTAATATGAAGAATATGAAATTGCTGTTGATTTTCGCATATAGTTTTCCACTCTGGAGATAGCGAATGCAGAAAACCGTTACCCGGTCAGTCGTCAAAAAGTCTCATTTCGCAAAATTTTGCGGGGAATTTATTTCCTCTTCAGCTTTCTCTTCTTTTACAACTCAACGGCGTTTCCATTCCTTTAACTCTTTACGATGTTCAACAGAAACTTATTCTGTCGTTCATTTGTGCTGATGGCCAGACAAGGCTTAAAAGGAAGCCACGACCTCTAAAGCGTTCACGTAATCGCATCGATATGACGGATGCGGGAAATGAAACCAACTGTAAGGTGCCACTATGGGAAGACAGAAAGCAGTGATCAAAGCGCGTCGTGAAGCAAAACGTGTGCTTCGTAGCGATTCACGCAGTCATCGTCAGCGTGAAGAAGAGTCGGTCACCTCGCTGGTGCAGATGGGTGGGCTGGATTCAATTGGCATGGCACGCGACACCCGCGATCATTCCGCCATTGAAGCCAGAAATGAAGCTCAGGCGCACTATCTCCATGCCATAGAAAATAAAAAACTGATCTTCGCTACCGGCGAAGCAGGGTGCGGTAAGACCTGGATCAGTGCGGCGAAAGCCGCCGAGGCCCTGATACATAAGGATGTCGACAGGATTATTGTTACACGCCCGGTCTTGCAGGCGGATGAGGATCTCGGGTTCCTCCCCGGCGATATCTCAGAGAAATTTGCGCCATACTTCCGGCCGGTCTATGACGTTCTGGTTAAACGTCTGGGTTCATCCTTTATGCAGTACTGTCTGCGTCCTGAAATTGGCAAAGTAGAAATTGCCCCCTTTGCCTATATGCGCGGTCGTACCTTCGAGAATGCGGTGGTGATTCTGGATGAGGCGCAGAATGTGACCGCCGCCCAAATGAAGATGTTCTTAACCCGCCTTGGGGAAAACGTCACGGTGATCGTCAATGGCGATATCACGCAGTGTGATTTGCCTGCCCATGTGAAGTCCGGCCTCAGCGACGCGATGGCGCGCTTCGAGGAAGATGAGATGATTGGCGTGGTGCGTTTCGATAAAGAGGATTGCGTGCGTTCTGAACTCTGCCAGCGCGCACTGCAGGCCTACAGCTAACCTGACTTATGCAGACAAAAGCCCGGCTCTGGCCGGGCTTTTTTATGGTTATTTGTCGATGCCAAAGCCCTGCTGCAGGATCGCGGGCTGAACGTCCGGGAAATAAATATTCTGGTAATAGCTGGCGGTGTTATTACCCCAGTTATCGCCATCCTCGCGCCCGGTGCTCTGCCAGTGAGCCACCAGCACCCGGTTATAGGCCTTAATCACGTCCGGCAGGATCGCGGCATCATAACGCTCGTTGTGACGGAAGCCCGCCAGTGACATACGTGGCTTCTGCACGGCCGGCTGGTCGATATAACCCAGCACCACACCGGCAACCGGGAACGTCAGCTCGGGCAGGTTGAGCAGTTCGACCATGGCCTGCGGCTGACGACGGATACCGCCGATAGGCACCACGCCAAGGCCGTGAGAGCGGGCCGCTGTCATCACCGCACCCAGGGCAATACCGATGTCGGTGGCCCCGGAAATCAGGCTCTCCAGGCTTTCATGAGCAATCTGCGATTTCCCTTCTGCTTCAATACCCAGCTGGCTTTTATGCATATCCAGTACGAAGGTGATAAACACCGGTGCCTGGGCGATCCACGGCTGGCCGCCGGCAATTTCAGCAATGCGGGCGCGTGTGGCGGCGTCACGGACGACCACCAGCGAGACCTGCTGAGAGTTAACGGAGGTTGGCGCACGCCAGGCCGTTTCGATGATGTCATCCAGCACGGCATCGTCAATAGGTTTATCAAGGTAGCTGCGATCGCTGCGATGGCTTTTCAGCAGTTGAGTGACTTCATTCATGGGATAACCTGGTTAGGATTGAGAAAGTGGCGCAAGCTGCTAAGAATAGTGAAGGTGGGGACAATCCAGTAACCCGTTTGTGCGGCCGATCACATTTTGTACGGCACGACATCGCAGGCCTGCGGCTGTGCAAAACGGCGGTCCTGCCGTTTTGTCGACCCCTTACGAGGGTTCTTCACGCCCTCTCTGACGGTGCAACAGGCAAAAAAAATGCCTGAACTTTCGCTCAGGCATTCTCTTGAAATAGGGTGGTGAGAGAGGGGGCTCACGCGCGCCATCCCTGGCGCTCGCCCTGCGGGCAGCCTGCGGCTGTGCAAAACGGCGGTCCTGCCGTTTTGTCGACCCCTTGCGAGGGTTCTTCACGCCCTCTCTGACGGTGCAACAGGCAAAAAAAAATGCCTGAACTTTCGCTCAGGCATTCTCTTGAAATAGGGTGGTGAGAGAGGGGGCTCACGCGCGCCATCCCTGGCGCTCGCCCTGCGGGCAGCCTGCGGCTGTGCAAAACGGCGGTCCTGCCGTTTTGTCGACCCCTTGCGAGGGTTCTTCACGCCCTCTCTGACGGTGCAACAGGCAAAAAAAATGCCTGAACTTTCGCTCAGGCATTCTCTTGAAATATGGTGGTGAGAGAGGGGTTCGAACCCTCGATACGTTGCCGTATACACACTTTCCAGGCGTGCTCCTTCAGCCACTCGGACACCTCACCATATTTTTACTGCCGTTACCCGCAGGGGGCAACGGGGCGCTACTATAGGCAGTCGCGGTTATTGGGTCAAGCAGTATTTTCCCCTGTGCTTCTATTCGCTTAACTCATGAGCAGCGGGAAAAACACACCGTCATTGCGCGCAGGAGTGAAATCTTATTGTCACCGCCCTGACACGTAAATGAAATAGTTGTATCGCAAACTGACCCCCTGAAATATTAAGTAAAATTTATTCATGGAGATCGCCACTAATGAAACATAAAGCCTTCGCTCTATCCCTGCTGACTTCACTGATCTGCGCTTCGGCCATGGCGGATATGGCCACCTACCAGCGTGCCGCCCAGGGCGATATTACCCAGCCTGGCGGGGCAAGACGCCTTACCGAAGATCAGACCGAAGCACTGAAGGCATCCCTGAGCAATACCACCGCGAAAAACGTCATTTTGCTGATTGGTGATGGCATGGGCGACTCTGAAATTACCGCAGCACGTAACTATGCTGAAGGCGCGGGCGGTTTCTTTAAAGGGATTGATGCCTTGCCATTGACCGGGCAGTACACCCACTATTCACTGGACAAGAAAACACATAAACCCGACTACGTCACCGATTCAGCCGCCTCTGCGACCGCATGGGCAACGGGCGTGAAGTCTTACAACGGTGCAATTGGCGTGGACGTTAACGGAAAGGATTATCCAACGCTGCTGGAGCTGGCGAAAGCCGCCGGTAAAGCCACGGGCAACGTGTCTACCGCCGAGCTCGAAGATGCCACACCGGCTGCGCAGATTGCCCATGTCACCTCACGTAAGTGCTACGGCCCGGTAAAAACCAGTGAACTCTGTGCCAGCAACGCGCTGGAAAAAGGCGGAAAGGGCTCCATTGCCGAGCAACTGCTGAACGCCCGCGCCGATGTGACGCTGGGCGGCGGTGGCAAAACCTTTGCAGAGACGGCAAAAGCAGGGGAGTGGCAGGGTAAAACGCTGGAAGAGCAGGCAAAACTGCGTGGCTATCAGTGGGTGAACGATCTGGACGGCATGAACGCGCTGACAGAAGCCAGTGACGCTAAGCCGGTACTGGGCCTGTTTGCCGACGGCAATATGCCGGTACGCTGGAAAGGGCCGAAAGCCACTTATCACGGCAACCTCGACGGTAAACCCATTACCTGTGAAGTGAACGCAGAACGTCCGGCCTCAACCCCGACACTGGCGCAGATGACGGAGAAAGCGATTTCCCTGTTGGACCGTCAGAAGAAAGGCTTCTTCCTGCAGGTGGAAGGAGCCTCTATCGATAAGCAGGACCATGCTGCCAACCCGTGTGGTCAGATTGGTGAAACCGTCGATCTGGATGAAGCGGTGCAGAAAGCACTGGCGTTTGCACGCAAAGATGGCAATACGCTGGTGATTGTGACGGCTGACCATGCGCATTCCAGCCAGATTATTGCCAATGACAGCAAAGCACCCGGCCTGACGCAGACGCTGATCACCAAAGATGGCAGCCCGATGACCATCAGCTACGGCAATTCTGAAGAAGATTCCCAGGGACACACCGGGACGCAGCTGCGCATTGCGGCTTACGGCCCGCATGCGGCCAACGTGGTGGGCCTGACCGATCAGACCGATCTGTTCTATACCATCAAAGCGGCACTGGCTATCAAATAAAGGGTTTTCCGGGCGTTTACCGCCCGGTTCCTGCGGTCCTGCGGTCCTGCCGTTTTGTCGACCCCTTGCGAGGGTCCTTCACGCCCTCTCTGACGGTGCAACAGGCAAAAAAAATGCCTGAACTTTCGCTCAGGCATTCTCTTGAAATAGGGTGGTGAGAGAGGGGGCTCACGCGCGCCATCCCTGGCGCTCGCCCTGCGGGCATCCTGCGGCTGTGCAAAACGGCGGCCCTGCCGTTTTGTCGACCCCTGGCGAGGGTTCTTCACGCCCTCTCTTACTGTGCAACAGGCAAAAAAAATGCCTGAACTTTCGCTCAGGCATTCTCTTGAAATAGGGTGGTGAGAGAGGGGGCTCACGCGCGCCATCCCTGGCGCTCGCCCTGCGGGCAGCCTGCGGCTGTGCAAAACGGCGGTCCTGCCGTTTTGTCGACCCCTTGCGAGGGTTCTTCACGCCCTCTCTGACGGTGCAACAGGCAAAAAAAATGCCTGAACTTTCGCTCAGGCATTCTCTTGAAATATGGTGGTGAGAGAGGGGTTCGAACCCTCGATACGTTGCCGTATACACACTTTCCAGGCGTGCTCCTTCAGCCACTCGGACACCTCACCATATTGTTGCCGCAGCCGGGGCTGCTGACCGGCGCTAATGTAGGGGAAAACGCCCGCTGCGGTCAACCGTCATTCCAGAAAAATGCGTGCGTTTAGTCAGTTTTACACCACTTTGCTGCTTTAAACGGCAGTAGCACCGTTCTCTCGTCACTTTCCCCCCTATCTGTGCCGCCGCTGCCGGTGAAAAGGTGCATAATGATCCGCTTCATTTGGCAGGAAATACTGAGGTTAGTTGTGGAGCAGTCCAACCCTATACCCCAACAGCGCGTGCCGGGCGGTACCGGCGCGCTGTTCTTTATTCAAATCTTCGCCACCATGGGCTTTGCTGTGCTGTACTCCAGCCTGGTGCTGTACGCTACCAAGCGTTTAGGGTTCAGTGAAGGGCAGGCCAATACCATGATGGGCGTATTTGGCGCCTTTAATTACGGCTTGCATCTGTTTGGTGGCTATCTGGGCGGGCGTTTCCTCAGCAACCGCAATCTGTTTGTGCTGGGCATGGCCCTGCAGGTGGCAGGATGCTGGACGCTTTCAGGACAGAGTGCGGAAGGGCTGTACTGGGGGCTGGCGATGTTCCTCACCGGCAGCGGTCTGAATGTCACCTGCATCAATATGATGCTGACCCAGCGCTTCAGACCGGAGGATAACCGCCGTGAGAGCGCCTTCCTGTGGAACTACGCCGGGATGAACCTCGGCTTCTTTCTTGGTTTCACCGGTGCGGGCTATTTCCAGCTGAGTGAGCACTATGAGGCGTTGTTCCTGTTCGCCACCGTCGGTAATGCTGTTGCCATTGTGATCTCGCTGCTGTGCTGGAAGATCCTTGCCGATATCAATACCCCCTTGCTACAGGCCAGCCCGCGTCAGTTCCGCTGGCGAATGTTTGGCGGGCTGGCGGTGCTGCTCCTGCTGGTGCCGACGATTCGACTGATGCTTAACCATGCGGGCTTTACCGGGACCTTTGTTCTCGTGCTGGGGGCGGCGATTTTCCTGCTGTTGTGCCTGACTACGCTGCGCCACCGTCCCCGCGACGAGCAGCGCCGGATGGGGGCTTATCTGATTCTGGCGCTCGGTTCACTGGTGTTCTGGACCCTGTATCAGCTGGCGCCGATGGGACTGATGCTGTTCACCGAACACAACATCAACCTCAACGTCTGGGGAATCCGCGTGGCTCCGCAGTGGGTGCAGAATATCAATACGCTGGTGATTGTTATCGGTGGGCCGCTGCTGGCGCTGCTGTTCCGTAACCTGCGTGAGCGCGCATGGCGCATTGATATTCCGCTACAGTTCTCTGCTTCTTTATTCTTCATTGGTCTTGGTATGCTGGTTCTGCCGCTGGGTATTGCGCTGGCGGGGGGCGATGGCATTGTGGCGTTCAAATGGATCGTCATCAGTTACATCCTGCAGAGCATCGGTGAGCTGCTGATTTCCCCCATCGGTTACGCGATGATCGGCAGACTGGCTCCGGCACGCTACCAGGGGGTGATGATGGGCTGCTGGATGATGGTCACCGGCGTCGCATCGGTACTGTCGGGTCACGTCTCTGCACTGATGCCAGAAAACAGCGGCAGCACGCCACTGCTGACCAATCCGGGCTACAGCCATATCTTCAGTCTGCTGGGCTGGGGCAGTGCCGGGACAGGGCTGCTGCTGGTGTGTCTGATCCCGTTCTTACGCCGACTGATCCAACAGGTTGAACATCGCTAACCAGACCGGGGCAGACCGCTGCCCCAGATTTCACTTGCCAGCCGCGCGATTTTCTACCATAAACAGAAAAACAGGAGAAAAAACGTGGATATCATTTTTTATCATCCGTTCTTTAAGGCAGAAACCTGGATCAACGGCTTGCAGCAGCGTTTACCCCAGGCCCGCATTCGCCAGTGGCAGCCCGGTGACAACGGCCCGGCGGATTTTGCACTGGTACGCCAGCCGCCGGTGGAGATGCTGGCGGGGCGCGAGCTGAAAGCCGTGTTTGCACTGGGTGCCGGGGTGGACGATATCCTCAGCCAGTTGCGGGACAATCCCGGAATGCTGTCGCCCGGTGTGCCCCTTTTTCGCCTTGAGGATACCGGCATGGGCCGTCAGATGCAGGAGTACGCCGTGTATCACGTGCTCGGCTGGTTCCGCCGCTTTCCTGAATATCAGAAACAAAAAATCGAAACGCTCTGGCATCACCTGCCCAACCGCGCCCGCAGTGATTTCTCCATCGGCATTCTGGGGGCCGGGGTGCTGGGCCGCAGCGTGGCACAAAGCCTGCTGGCGTGGGACTTTCCGGTCAGTTGCTGGAGTCGCTCACCTAAGCAGATCGATGGCGTGACCAGCTTTCACGGGGAGGCGGGGCTGGGCGCGTTTCTTTCTTCCACCCGCGTGCTGATTAACCTGCTGCCGAATACGCCGCAGACGGAAGGCATTCTGAACCGGGCGCTCCTCAGCCAGCTTAAACCCGGCGCTTTCCTGCTGAACCTGGCGCGTGGGGCGCATCTGGTGGAAGCCGATCTGCTGGCAGCGATGGAGGCCGGAGAAGTCAGCGCCGCCGCGCTGGACGTGTTTAACCATGAGCCGCTCCCGGCGGAACATGCGTTCTGGTCGCATCCGGATATCGCTATCACGCCGCATAATGCGGCTGTAACCTTACCCGACGAAGCTATGGACTATATTGCTCAGGCGGTACTGCGATGTGAGCGTGGCGAAATGCCGCCAGGACGCGTGGATATCAGCCGTGGCTATTAACGAAAAGGAGAGAACTCATGTACCCCGTTGACCTGCATATGCATACCGTCGCCAGTACCCATGCCTACAGTACGCTACGTGACTACGTTTTACAGGCGCAGACCTGTGGCGTAAAGCTGCTGGCGATAACCGACCATGGTCCGGATATGGCCGATGCCCCGCACTACTGGCACTTCGTTAATATGAAAGTCTGGCCGCGCCTGGTGGACGGCGTTGGCATCCTGCGCGGCATTGAGGCGAATATAAAAAATGTTCAGGGCGAGATAGACTGCAGCGGCCCGATGCTGGACTCGATTGATATTATCGTCGCCGGCTTCCACGAACCGGTATTGCCCCCGCAGGATAAGGCGACCAATACCGAAGCGATGATCGCCACGATGGCGAACGGGCTGGTGCATATCATCAGCCACCCGGGCAACCCGAAATACCCGATCGACATTCAGGCGGTGGCCGAAGCCGCCGCGAAGTACGACGTGGCGCTGGAGCTGAATAACTCCTCCTTTACCACCTCCCGCCTCGGGAGCGAACCGAACTGCCGCGCGGTGGCCGCTGCGGTGCGCGATGCCGGTGGCCGTCTGGCCCTGGGCTCGGATTCGCACACGGCCTTTACCCTCGGCAACTTCGATCACTGCCTGCGCATTATGCGCGAGGTGGATTTTCCTGAAGATCGCGTGTTAAATGTCACGCCGCGCCGCCTGCTGGACTTTTTAACGCTGCGCACCGGCAGAGAAATTACCGAATTCGCTGATATGTGACACTGTCACACATAACCCCTAACGGAACTGAAAGACATGAATGAGTTTTCCATCATCTGCCGCATTCTGGGCTCGCTGTATAATCGCCAGCCTCAGGACCCGCTGCTGGTGCCGCTGTTTACCCTTCTGCGCGAAGGCAAGTTACAGCAGAACTGGCCGCTGGAGCAGGATGAGCTGTTAACCCGCCTGCAGCAGAACAGCGATCCCGCTCTGCTTGCTGCTGATTACAATGCGCTGTTTGTCGGGCCGGAATGTAAGGTGTCGCCGTATGCATCGCAGTGGGAGAATGGCCCACAGGAAGCCGATGTCCGTGCTTTTCTCGGCCCGCGTGGGATGCCGTTGACCGATGCGCCTGCCGATCATATCGGCGCGCTGTTACTGGCCGCATCCTGGCTGGAAGATCAGTCAGAAGAGGATGAGAGCCAGGCGCAAATCCAGCTGTTTGATGATTTCCTGATGCCGTGGGTCGGTGCCTTCCTCGGCAAGGTTGAGGCGCATGCGGAAACGGCGTTTTACCGTACGCTGGCCGCCATCAGCCGTGAGGCCATCCAGGCAATGCGTGACGAGCTGGAAGATGAAGCACAGGGCACGCCGGAATAACGGCTGTCCTGCGCATTAAACGGGCCGCTCCTCACCGGGGCGGCCTTTTTTTATCCGTCAGCCGGTCAGGCGTCAGCGCCAGACCGGTGGGGCGGAGCCGAACGGGGAAGGGGCGCGGGACCAGGCCAGCGGAGTACCGGGCAGCCAGAACGGCGACCGCAGCCGGTAACTGATGCCCCATGGAGAGATCAGCGCCTCCGGATCGTCATCCTGCGGCCGACGCGGTCCCAGACCCGCGGGCTGTGCGTCCTGCGGATAAGGTGCATCGGTCAGCAGACAGGCGGTGCGCGCCAGTGACAGGCGGGCGGTAAAGCCGGTGCCGTGCAGCAGACGCTGGCGTAATCCCTCCAGCACGGCGGCGGCCATCATATAACCTGTTGCGTGATCCAGCGCCTGTACCGGCAGCGGCACCGGGGCGTCACTGCCCTGCCACAGGCGGCCGCGCTCGGCGATGCCGCAGGCCATCTGCACCAGGCTGTCAAACCCGCGCCGGTTGCGCCAGGGGCCGGTCCAGCCCCAGGCATTCAGGCTGACCTCCACCAGCCCGGGCTTGTGCTGCTGCAGTGACTCGCTGTCATAACCCAACTGGCTCAGTGCATCGGCGCGGTAGCCGTGCACCAGCACATCGCTCTGGCTGAGTAACTGCTCAAACTGCTGGCGGCCACCGGCGGTCTTCAGATCGAGGCGCGCGCAGCGTTTTCCGGGGGTGATCTCTTCTTCCAGCGAAGGCTCCTGCCAGCCGGGTGGATCGATGCGCAGTACTTCTGCTCCCAGTCCGGCCAGAAATCGCGTGGCCACCGGCCCGGCAATAATGCGCGTCAGATCAAGCACGCGCACGCCGAGCAGTGGTCGCGCCGCAGGCAGACGCCATGCCGGCATCGGGCCGCAGGCCTGCAGTGTCTGTTCGATCAGTGACTCCCGGCTGACGCTCTGTCCCTGCGGATGCTGCTGCCATTCGCTGTGACTGCGCAGCGCGGCAGCGCAGCCGCCTGCGTCCACGACAGCCTGTTCCAGATCGCTTTTACGCCATGCCGCCACGGCGGCGGCCAGCTGCTGACGGCTGGCGTGTCGGCCCAGCACCTGCTCCATGGCTGCACGGTGATGCGGGGCGTTAGTGTGCAGGCGCAACCAGCCGTCCGCCGTGGCGTAGTCCCCGGCAAAGGCATCCCACAGGGGAGGCGTCGGGCGGTTAACCGGACGCAGCACCTGTTGAAACCAGCGCGAGGCCAGCGTGCCGTCAACTGTCACGGTAGCCGCCGCCCCAGTCAGGCTGGCGGTGGCCTGCGCGGCCAGAGCGAAGCTGGTCGCTGCCAGTTCACTGACCGGATAAGCAGAGACCAGTGCCTGCTCGCCGGTGATGCGAAGTTCAGGCAGGGGCGTGCTGCTGTTGCGCAGCCCGTGCCACAGCTGTTGCCACAGGGCAGTGCTCAGGCGATGATCCATTCGGCTCTCCTTGATCGTTGCTCAGGAACGGGGGCGATTTTTCCGCTGGCGGTCATAGCGAAAGCGCGACAGGCGGGCGTGCATCTTCAGATTACGCAGGTTAATTACCGCGATGGCCGTCCCGACAATCACCAGCAACGCCCCGATAGCCTTGTAGCTGTTCATACTGTCCCCCAGTACCACAACGCCCATAATGACGGCCAGCACCGGGGTAAGCAGCGAGTAAGGCATAATCAGATTGACGTTGTAATGTTTCAGCAGGCTGTACCACAGGGAGTACGCCACGATGGATGAACCAATAGCGCTGAACAGAATGCCAAACCAGCCCCGCCATGATGAGTGTAGCAGCAGATGAAGCTGATCAGACTCCGTCATCCACGAAGCCAGTGCCACCAGCGGAATGGCAAAAAAGGACAGCCAGCCGGTAAGGGTTAACGGGCTGATGGGCGGTGATTTTTTTACAATCAGATTACTGATCGCCCAGCCAAAGGCGCTGAGGATCAGCATCAGGAATATCCAGAAATTGGGGATGGTCGGGCTGCCAGCCAGCACCACCACGCCGCTCAGGGACAGGGCGATGCCCACCAGCTGGATCAGGCGGAGTTTCTCTTTCAGGATCACCATGGCCAGCAGCATGGCGATCGGGGTTCCCAGTTGAACGATCACCGCCGCGGTTCCGGCATCGGTATACTTCAGGCTGACAAACAGCAGAGAAAAGTGCATAAAACCGAAAGTAAAGCCAAGCGGTATCAGATACCAGAGTTGCTGACGGGTGACGCGGGTAAAGGGCACCAGGATCAGAGCCACAACGACAAAGCGCAGGGTGATCATCAGCAGGGGGGGCAGGTCGAGCAACCCCCATTTAATGGCGATGTTATTAAACGCCCAGATAGACACCACCAGCAAAATCAGTAAAAAATGACGCAAAGCCACCGCAAAGTCCTTAGCAAACGAAGTAGTCCTGATAATCATGGCATGAAAACCGCCGCTTGAGGCGCTGATCTGCGCAGTTTTTTTTCGCAACCGGTAGCGCAGAGGGGGACGGGAACCCGGTGCGTTATCAATACAATACAAGAAAATGTTATGAGACAGCGCGCCGGCGAGCTGCCATGATAATTGCCGGGGTAACGGCCCCGCAGCGATCTGAGGATGAAGAACGATGACAGTGAGACTTCCTTTAGCGATTATCCAGCTTGAATCACCGCCCGCGGCAGTCAGTGCGCGCGTCGGCGAACAGACGCAGTGGTTTGTGGACGCCCTGGATCTGTCAGGGAGTGACTATATTGTCGTCCGCCCGGATCGGGGGGAGGCGCTGCCCGATGTGCGTGCGCTCTCTGCCGCCCTCCTCAGCGGCTCCTGGGCAATGGTGACCGACCGTGCCGACTGGAGCGAACGCACCGCCGCCTGGGTGCGCGGGGCAGTGGCCGATGGTTTGCCGTTACTGGGCGTCTGCTACGGACACCAGCTGATGTCTTATGCCCTGGGGGGCAACGTCGGAGATAACCCGGCGGGATGGGAGCGGGGTCTGATCGCCGTGACGGGCGGTGAGGCAATGCGGCAGGACCCGCTGCTGTCGGCACTTCCCGATCGGTTCACCGCCTGGCTTTCACACCGCCAGTCGGTACTGACGCCACCGCCGGGCGCGCAGGTGCTGGCCCACTCGGCGCAGGAGGGTTGTCAGATTATCCGCTACAGTGCACAGGCGCTGTCGGTGCAGTTTCATCCTGAATTCACCCCTGCGATTATGACCGCCTGCCTGCAGAACAGCCTGAGCGAGGGAGAGGTTGCCCGCCTGATGACGGCGCAGCCGACCCCGCAGTGGCCACGCCAGTTACTGCGCGCTTTCTGGCAGCAGGTGCAGCCCGTCGCTATACGGGCGTAACACTGGCGGCCCGGCCGCACGCTTCTCGCTGCGGCCCTGTGCGCTGCCTCACAGCGCAAGGCTAAAATCCTTATTTCCTTTCGATACCGTCACAGTTTACGGCCCGGCAATCTGACATGCTCACCGTTATTGATAATGTTAATAATGGGTTGTTTTATTGTTAACGTTAAGTTCGCCACGGCGATGTCTTTAACAGGAGAGCGACGATGCGCTATGCATATCCGGGCAGTAACGAGTCTCTGATTACCCTGCAATCGCAGTATGGTAACTACATCAACGGGGAATTTACCCCGCCGGTTAACGGTACCTGGTTTACCAATACCTCTCCGATCAATGGATCGGTGATTGGCGACTTTCCTCGCTCCGACAAAGACGACGTGGAAAAGGCGCTGGATGCCGCGCACGCCGCCGCTGACGCGTGGGGCAAAACGTCGGTGCAGTCCCGCTCTCTTACGCTGCTGAACATTGCTGACCGTCTGGAGCAGCACCTGGAGATGCTGGCGGTCAATGAGACCTGGGATAACGGCAAGCCGGTGCGTGAAACGCTGGCGGCCGATCTGCCGCTGGCCGTGGATCACTTCCGCTATTTTGCCGGCTGTCTGCGTGCCCAGGAGGGCACGGCGGCGGAAATTGATGAGTTCACTGCGGCCTATCATTTCCATGAACCGCTGGGGGTGGTGGCACAGATTATTCCCTGGAACTTCCCGCTGCTGATGGCCGCGTGGAAGCTGGCTCCGGCGCTGGCCGCGGGCAACTGCGTGGTGCTGAAACCGGCCGAGCAGACCCCGCTGTCGATCACGCTGTTCGTCGGGCTGATCGGCGACCTGCTGCCTGAAGGCGTGCTGAATGTCATCCATGGCTTCGGGCGTGAAGCCGGGGAGGCGCTGGCCTCCCACCCGCGCATTGCCAAAGTGGCCTTTACCGGTTCCACCGCGACCGGCGGGCATATCCTTGAGCTGGCGGCAAAAAATCTGATCCCTTCAACCGTGGAGCTGGGCGGGAAGTCACCGAACATTTTCTTTGAAGATATTATGCAGGCGGAGCCGTCATTTATTGAGAAAGCGGCAGAAGGCGTGGTGCTGGGCTTCCTTAACCAGGGGGAAGTCTGTACCTGTCCGTCACGCGCGCTGGTGCAGGAGTCGATTTATGAACCCTTTATGGCTGCGGTGATGAAGCGGGTCAAAACCATCAGGCGCGGTGACCCGATGGATACCGATACCATGGTGGGCGCGCAGGCCTCGCAGCAGCAGTTTGACAAAATCCTCTCTTATCTGGACATTGCGCAGAAGGAGGGGGCGGAAATCCTCACCGGCGGCGGCGTGGAAAAACTGCAAGGAGAGCTGGCCACCGGATATTATATTCAGCCGACCCTGCTGAAGGGTAACAACAGCATGCGCGTGTTTCAGGAAGAGATCTTCGGGCCGGTGGTGGGGATTACCACCTTTAAAGATGAAGCGGAAGCCATCGCCATGGCCAACGACACCATCTACGGCCTGGGGGCCGGAGTGTGGACGCGCGATATTAACCGCGCTTATCGGGTCGGCCGCGCCATAAAGGCGGGGCGGGTGTGGACTAACTGTTATCACCTTTATCCGGCGCATGCCGCCTTTGGTGGCTATAAAAAATCAGGGATTGGCCGCGAAACGCATAAAATGATGCTCGATCACTATCAGCAGACCAAAAACCTGCTGATCAGCTACAGCATAGAACCTCTGGGCTTTTTCTGAATGCACTGGCCGGGCTCCCCCGGCCAGTTTTTCTCCCTCTGCCGGCTTCAGCGGTGTGACCACCGATCGTCCGCGCATGCCCGGGTGTGCCTGACGGACGCCGTCGGTGATCCCGGCTGCTCTCTTTTATCACCAATCATTACCTCTCCTGTTATTTTCCGTTTAGTGTGCGCCGGGCGAAAGCGTCTGCAGACCCTGATCTGTAGAGGTTCAGGCTTTGAGGGCGTGCTCAGGGTTGAGGTTTTTTGATAAGACATGCTTAATCTATCAGGCGGATTTATCACTCAGACCCGAAAGTGCCACAGAATGTTACGGCGGGTAATCAAAAGGGCCTGGTGTGGCGACATCCACAGCGGAAAGATGAAAAAATGACTGGGTAGCCCTTCGCAGGGAGAGCGTGGGAGAGAGGCAGTCAAGGATCTGCTGGCAGGGAGAGAGGAAGATCCGTCACCGGTTACCACAACAATTTCAATCAGCCTGTTCTGTTTTTTCATCCCGATGGGCCATGCTTCCGGTTACCGCGGCGCGGTCTCGTCACCAGAAAACGTAACCAGCTATTTCTGTACTATTCAGCCCGTCCCTCGTGCTACCCGAAAGTGATTTCATTAACACCACGATTTTAATCGTTATTCTCCTTCAGAACGCTAAATACCGTGACCGTTCTTTTCGTCAAGCCCTGAGGGCAGGTTACAGGCTGACATCTCTTTGACTGGGATTTTTCCCGAACGTGCCGTTCGTTGACGCTTTGTTAATCTCAGTGCGCGGCGAAAATTAAACGCAGGTGAGAGAAAAAGAAACATTAAGATTAAATTAAGGCAGGAAGAATATTCGAAAATTAATAATGAAGCGTTTAAGTTTTGTTTAATTTTAATTTACCTGCAGATTTTCATATTTCAATTTATGTCTCATTTTAATTTTTCTTATGGAATTTATTTTAAGAACTAAGTTTTATCCTAAACACATACATGGGGCGTATGCAGCGTTGTCTTTTTTATTGTTCTGGTGTTAATTAAAAACAAATCCGAACAGGTGAGAGTAATGTGATGACGCAAAAATTGCTGTCAGTGGTCATCCCTGCGTATAACGTAGAGAATTATATTGTTGAATGTGTTGATTCACTGCTGTCGCAAATACCGGCACCGAATGAATTAATTATCGTTAATGACGGTTCAACCGATAATACACTGGCCCGGATCGAGGCTCGCTTCGGTAATGATGCACGGGTCAGGGTCGTCAGCGTGGAAAATGGCGGGGCGGGACGGGCGCGTGACCACGGCATTCAGCTTGCCAGTGGTGAGTATGTGTTCTGTTGTGACCCGGATGATGTTGTTTGTGAAGGGTTTTACGCTGAATTCTCTGCACGGGTGGTACAGTATCCTGCGCTGGAGTTGTTCTGTTTTAACTCGGAGATTTTCTCCGACGGTAACCCGGCAGACAGCTGGCCGAAGGTGCAGCATACGCTGTCCGGGTTGTCCTCTTCGCAAACCGTTTTTCGCCATCTGCTGCGCAAGGGCGCCTACACCTCAGCCAGCTGGAATTATGTTCTGAAAAAAGAAATCATAGACAGATTTAATTTGAAATATATTGATCGGGTTCATGAAGATCATTGTTACACGCTCGATGCTTTCCTGCGAACCCGTGTCGCCTTTGTCAGCGAGAACGTTTATTACCGGCAGCGATTACGTCGCGGGTCGTTAACTAATGGCGTTAAAGCAGAAGGATATTTCCGTCAGCGTTACGATGCCTTTGTTCAGTCTTATGAAAAAATGATCAGGCTGACCGCCGACCTCGACGACCGCAGTGAGTTACGACGCTTATATCTTATTCACTCATTTAAACTGATGATCCATCTGTCGCTGTCCAGTGGAAAGTCCGTGCCGGAATATGTGCATCATGCGATTGAATATTTCGGGAAAAATCTGAAACCAGGGGGCGCGGCTAACTGGCTGCTGTTAAGACAGCCGGAATTGTACTCTAATCTGCTCAGGATAAAGCGGAGTCTTCGCAAAGCATGAAGGGATTTTTTTTAAAGGTCAGGGGCTGATGGCTAAAGTTATCGATAAAACGCTGTTAATTAATGTGCTGTCGCTACTGGCGTATCGCGGTGCTTCATTTATCATTCCACTGGCAACGCTGCCTTATCTGGCACGTGTCCTCGGTGTTGAACATATGGGGCTGCTGGCGCTGGGCCTGGCCTGCGTGATGTACTGCAGCACCATCTCGGATTGGGGGTTTAACGTTTATACCACCAAAGACATTGCCCAGCACCGGGATGACAAGCAACGCGTCACCCAGCTATTCTGGTCGACGTTTAATGCCAAACTCCTGCTGGGTACCGCCTCGCTGGCGGTGCTGCTGGTCGTCACCTGGCTCAATCCCGCCTGGCACGCGCTGTTCTTTATTGCGCTGGCCAACTCAACGGTATTATACGGGCAACTGCTCTCTTTTGGCTGGCTGATGCAGGGCTTCGAGAAGCTCGGTAAAACGGCGGTCATTTCCACCGTGGGTCAGCTGACGTCTATTCCGCTAACCTTCCTGCTGGTCAAGACACCGGAAGATACGTGGCTGGCCGCGCTGGTGCCCGGGGTAGTGGCGTTTGTCACCGCCATCATTACGCTGACTTTTGTGGTTAAAATGCGTGTCATTGGCGCTTACCGCTTCGAGCCGGGCGAGATCCTGCAGCGCACGAAAGACAGCCTGCACGTCTTTATGTCCATTCTGGGGGCCAACCTCTTCAACAACATTAATGTGCTCATTCTGGCAAGTATGACCAATACCTACATGGTGGGTCTGTATAACGGCTCTGACCGTCTGAAGAAGGCCGCTAACTCGGTGCCGGAACAGATCGGTAACGCTTTTTTCCCGCGAGTCAGTCACCTTTTCCATAAGGATCGCGCTGCCGCGGTGGCGGCGACGCGTAAAAGCATCAGCCTGTCGTTTGGCCTCAGCGTGTTTATCGTGATCTTCACCTTCTTTTTTGCGGATTTTGTTGTACGACTGCTGCTGGGCCCGGCATTTCACGCATCGGCTGACGTCCTGCGTATTGCCGTATGCGGCTTTATCTTTGGTAACATCAGCTACCCGGCAGGCCTGCAAATCCTTATTCCACATGGCCTGGCGAAGCAGCGGATGTACCTGATGTTTATCGTCGGTGCGGCGAACATTCCGTTCTGTTGCCTGATGGCGTGGAAGTTTGGTGCCCTCGGGGCGGCCTGTGCGCTGGTGTTCTCAGAGGTGCTGGTGTTTATCGGCATCATTTATCTGCTGGTGAAACACAACATCCTGAAAACCTACCTGGCCCGGCCCGCGGCATATCAGCGTCCGGGCAACGAACAGGCTTGATCGGCGGCGTCACTTCCGCTCCAGGCGGGACTGACGCCAGTTCATTAACGGCGTGACGGAAATGCCGTGCACCACCACGCTGGCCACGATCAGTGTAAAAGCCATATCGGCCATGCGCGCGGCGTCGGCACCCGCCAGACCGTGCGTATAGGCCCAGGCGATGTAGTTAATGCTGCCGATGCCGCGGATCCCCAGCCAGCCAATGGTGGCGCGCTGCAGACCCGGGGCGGGCGTCCCGACAGTGGCCAGCCACACTGACAGGGGGCGAATGGCGAAAAACAGCAGCGCGGCCAGCCACAGCCCGGTGGTATTCCAGTGCTGCGCCAGCGTTACCCCCAGAACGATAATAATCGCTGCAGCAAACAGACGCTCAATGGTGTCGCCAAAGGAGAGCGCATCGCTGACCACCAGCCCCGCCGATCGTGCCGGATGGGTCTGGTCGGTCTGATGGCGCGCATTAGGGTTTACCAGCTCCTCCGCAGGCGGATGGTATTCACTCTCCCGGAACTCTTCCGTCGGGAAATGGCGCACCACGCGCATCTCGGCGCGGCGCAGGCCGACGCCTGCCGCAAAGGCCGACAGAAAACCGGAGGCATCCAGCGACTGCGCAAGGGCGTAGCTGAGAGCGATCAGCGCCAGCGCCAGGAAGTCATTGGGGGCGACATCCTGATGCGTGTGTCTCAGATGTGAGGCGTACTGGCCAATCAGCCTGCCCAGCCCAAAACCGATAGCGCTGCCGCCTGCTACCGCCCACAGGACATCCTTCAGCGCCCAGTGCGTGATAAACGACCAGGACATCTCACCGCCGCCGGCGATCAGCGCGACCGCCAGCATCAGCAGCGGCAGGGCGGTGCCGTCGTTCAGCCCCGCCTCGCTGGAAAGCGAGACGCGCAGATTATCGTCGTCGCGGGCGTCGTTAACCGAGATCAGACTGGCCAGCACCGGGTCAGTTGGCGCAACGATGGCACCGAACGCCAGCGACAGCGGCCAGGAAAAGCCAACCAGAAAGTGCGCGGCCAGCGTCACGCCCGCTACCGTCAGCAGCATGGCGGGAAACGCCAGCCGCAGCCCCATTCGCCAGCCCGGGCTGTTCAGCGGCAGACGCAGCTTGAGGCCAGTGATAAACAGTGAGGCCGCCATGGCAATTTCGGTCAGATTTTTTGCCAGAGGCGCGTGGGCGGCAATATCGATCCGCAGCAGATCCAGTACCCAGGGTCCGCAGAGGATCCCGGCAATCAGGTAAAGTGCGAACGAAGTGACCGGGCCACGGCTTATCCAGCCTGAGGCCAGCGACATCAGTAACAGCAGCCCTCCTGTGGCCGCCATCCAGCCAAGAAATCCCATTTTGTCTCCCGTTGTGATTCAGCCGTGTTTAATTTTGTCCTGTAGAGGATAGATAACTTATCGCCAGTCATGGGGAGATATGTGCGCGAGGGCAGCGGCATGCAGGAAAAAAAAGGGCGGGAGGCGATATTCGCTCCGACAGACGGTGAGCTGTCTGTCGGAGGGGGCTTTAGCGCCGGGCTTCCTGAGCCAGAGCCACCAGCTGCGCCGTCAGGTGCTGTCGGGTGCTTTCATCGGTCACGGTGGCACTGTCAGCGTCGATCCTGCTGGCGGCCTGGCCAATCATGATCTCCGGCTTGTTCAGCACCCGGGCATTCAGGAAAACCATACTCTGGCGCAGGTGATACTGGGCGCGAGCGCCGCCAATCATCCCCGGGGAGGCGCTCTGAATCGCGACAGGTTTATCAGCAAACGGGTTGTCCGGCAGGCGCGACAGCCAGTCGATGGCATTTTTCAGTGCGCCGGGCACGGAGTAATTATATTCCGGCGTGACGATAATCACCCCATCGGCCGCCGCAATCGCTTTACCCATCGCCAGCACGGCAGGGGGGAAGCCTTCGGCCTGGATATCCGCATCGTAATGGGGGAAGTCGGCAATCGACCCCAGGGCGTGGATCTCAACCCCTTCGGGGGCCAGCGCGGGGAGGTTACTGGCAACAACAGCATTCAGGGAGGCTTTGCGCAGGCTGCCCAGCAGGGTGACGAAGGTTAACGTGGCGTGTTCAGTCATGGGGATTTCCTAATAGAGAAAAAGTCTCCTTTATAAAGCGCTATCTGCGTTGCGCTTTCAAGTCACTCCTGTGCGTGCAACCCCTAAAAATGAATCATTCTGTGCCGGGGAGCGCTACCGGTTTCGCACAGGCATTGTCATCCTGCGCCCGGAGGTATACTGTTATCGCACTATTCATGTTTATCATCACCGGTGCCGTTGACCAGTGTATGACCCGCTAAACAGAGGTTGTTTTGTCCAGCTATTCTCCAGTCCAGCGCCCACGACGCCTGCGTCAGTCTGCATCTCTTCGTTCCCTGTTTCAGGAAAGTACCCTCAGCCTGAACGATCTGGCTCTGCCGATCTTTGTTGAGGAAGGGCTTGATGACTATAAGCCTATCGCCGCCATGCCGGGCGTGATGCGTATTCCTGAAAAACGCCTGGCGTATGAAATTGAGCGCATTGCCAGGGCGGGCGTGCGGTCGGTGATGACCTTTGGGATATCGCACCATACCGATGCGGACGGCAGTGATACCTGGAACGAGAACGGCCTGGTGGCGCGCATGTCGCGTATCTGCAAAGAAACCGTGCCGGAAATGATTGTGATGTCCGATACCTGTTTCTGTGAATATACCAGCCACGGCCACTGTGGCGTGCTGCACGACCACGGCGTGGACAATGATGCCACGCTGATTAACCTTGGTCGTCAGGCCGTGGTGGCCGCTGCCGCAGGGGCAGACTTTATTGCGCCATCAGCGGCGATGGATGGTCAGGTCGCGGCGATCCGTCACGCTCTCGATGGCGCAGGGTTTACCGATACGGCGATCATGTCGTATTCCACCAAGTTTGCCTCCTCTTTCTATGGCCCGTTCCGTGAAGCGGCTGGCACCTCGCTGAAGGGCGATCGTAAAACGTACCAGATGAACCCGATGAACCGCCGCGAAGCCATTCGTGAGTCGCTGATCGACGAAGCGGAAGGCGCTGATGCGCTGATGGTGAAACCGGCGGGAGCCTATCTGGACATTCTCCGTGACGTGCGTGAGCGCACCCAGCTGCCGCTGGCGGCCTATCAGGTGAGCGGGGAGTATGCGATGATTAAATTTGGCGCGCAGGCGGGAGCCATCAGCGAGATCGACGTCGCGCTGGAAAGTCTGGGGTCGATTAAACGGGCCGGAGCCGATATCATTTTCAGCTATTTCGCTCTGGATCTGGCCGAGAAAAACATCCTTTCCTGACCGTTGCAGGCGGGTCGGTGTTCCCGGCCAGCCTGCAGACATTCCGACGGGTCGCTGCGGTTAACAGCGCGCTGCCCGTCCGGTTAATTGACGCGTAACACCTCAGATACCAGCTTCTGCGACTCCACGTTAGTAAAGTTAGCCACATCCGCCGTAAACTCTGCGCCATGTTCTGCTATCACTTTGTCAAATGTCGCCTTGTCCGGGCAGTAAATATGGCAGGCGGCGATAAACGGCATATTGCTGTCGAGCGGCGTATCAATTTCATACTGCAGGCAGGCGGAACCCATACGCGCTTTGATCAGTGGCAGGTGAACGTCGCGATAATAATCATGGTCGAAATGGGCACCCGGCTGACGCGGGTAAAGTACGCTGAATTTGATCACAGTTTTTCCTCAAATGGGGAGTGGCAACAACGCGAGTATAGCGAACGGCACGCGGAGCGGGTTAGCGCATTGAGCGCTAACGGCTAGGTTCCGTTCTGAGGGCCAGAGTGATAAAGGCTTCAATATCCTGCATCACCGCCTGATGTGCCTCTTGGTTGGGGGAGACAATCAGCTGATCGGCATAGCCATTTAGCATGGCGCTCAACTGGCGTGTCACCCGTTCTGGTGCCGGGCTGAAAAAGGCCTGATCCGCAATGCCCTGACGAATAATGCTACCCAGCAGGCGGTGCCATTGTTCCATCATTGACTGGGCGATCGCGGCCCACTCCTCATCGTGAATGGCCAACTGCCACAGCGAACTGTAAAGCTGCCAGGCGGCATCGGCTGCGGCAGGCAGATAGCCGGCGACAAAGGCGGTCAGCCGCTGTTCAGCCGTCAGGCCGGTGATGCCGGCGGCAAAATCCTCCCGATCCTGCTGTAGGTAGAGCGTCATTGCTTCTTTACACAGCATTTCCCAGTCGCGGAAATAGTGATAAATGTGGCTGCGTGAGATGCCGACGTGTTCGGTCAGTTCGCGCGTGGTCACTTTTTCAATGCCTTTTTCCATAAACAGCGCAATCGCACCCTGCAGAATTCGGGCTTTCAGTGCTTCCCGGGACTCTTTCATCATTGACCCTGCATTGACTTTGAGCAAGCGCTCAAATAGACTTGATTTCAGTTTTGAGCAACCGCTCAAACATAATCCTACCCAGAAATGAGCTCCATGCAAACCTGTAAATTACCGGAAACCGTCGCGGTTTCCGGCAGCGCCGCTGCTACCCTGAAAAGGCTGGGTCGCCGCCACAGTCGAAAACTGATGATCACCTTACTGCTGGTGGTGGCCGAGAATGTGACCTATCTGCTTTATCCGCTGCTGGCGGGTTTTGCCATCAATGCCACGCTGAATGCCCAGCCACTGCACGCGCTGCTTTATGCCGTGATGGTGATGGTGATGTGGAGCATCGGGGCGGCCAGGCGCAGTGTGGATACCCGAACCTTTGCGCGGATCTATGCTGAACTGGCGGTGCCGGTGATCCTGCAGCAGCGTGAAGATCGGCACACCCATTCCACTATTGCGGCGCGCGTGGCGCTGTCGCGTGAATTCGTCGACTTCTTTGAAAAACACCTGCCGGTACTGATCACCAGCGTGGCGTCAATCAGCGGGGCGGCGGTGATGCTGCTGGTGATTGAATTCTGGACGGGGGTGGCCTGCCTGGTCATTCTGCTGTTTTTCTCATTTTTCCTGCGCAGTTATACGGATAAAAATGAGCGCCTGTTTGGACGGCTGAATAACCGCCTGGAGCGGGAAGTGCGTTTTGTCAGCCATGCCAACACCCCTTCACTGATCCGACACTACCGCGTGCTGGCAGGGCTGCGCATCCGTTTGTCCGATCGCGAAGCGCTGGGCTATCTGTCTATTGGCGTGATGGTGGCACTGCTGTTTGGTCTTACCCTGATGCATATGGCCCGTAGCGGCGGGACCGACGCGGGTCATATCTATTCGGTAATGACCTATATGTGGATGTTTGCCATGAGTCTGGACGATGGCCCGCAGCTGCTGGAGAAGTACTCTCAGCTGAAGGATATTGGCAAACGGGTGAATACCGGGCGGCTGTAAGCCACTAGCCGGACTCCCTCAGCACCAGTTCACCGGACACCACAATGCGTTGAGGCGGCAGCGTGTTCTGCCCGATTTTTCGCAGGATCAGGGCGGCAGCCTGGCGGCCGGTTTCATCACTGGCTGACGAAACATAGGTAAAGGAAGGGGAGCTGAGGTTGATCTGTAACATATCTTCGAAGCCCAGCAGGGAGACCTGCTGCGTCAGAAACACATCTTTCCCCACGGTACGGCCTACCTGATGAATACCGTTCAGGCAGCCAATGATCGCATGGGAAGAGTGGCACAGCAGGGCGGTGATCTTGTTATTGCTTTCCAGCAGTCGCCGGGTCGCCAGGCGTGCTGCGTCCGTCTCCTCCAGGCAGGCGGGCGTGAACTCTTCCTTATAGACCAGACCATAATGCTGCAGGGCCATACGATAGCCCGCCAGCCGCTGGTCGCGGATCAGACCGTTTTCCTCACCGCCGATATAAGCAATATTACGGTGGCCACGTTCGATCAGGTAGCGGGTCGCCTGCGCAGCGGCCTGCCGGTTGTCGCGCATCACCAGATCATACTGCCCTTCGATCATCGCCTGCGAAACGGTTACCAGCGGCAGCGTGCAGTGTCTAACCGCTCCAGGTAGCGTTTGCCGGGTGGTGCTGCTGGTCAGGTAGATCACCCCGGCCACCCCCTGGCGGGTAAAAGAGAGCAGACACTGTTCCAGCCGCGCCTCATCATCCTGGGGATGGGCCAGAAACACCATATAACCCTGCTGCTCCAGCGCCTGCACAATGCTGGTGATCACTCTCAGGTTAAAGGTGTCGCTGAAGTCACGGACAATCAGACCGATCAGATTAGAAGTGCTTGCGCGCAGATTAGCCGCGGCCACGTTATGCACGTAGCCGAGTTCAGTGATGGCGGCCTGGACCTTTTCAATGGTCTGCGTTGAGATCTTCCCTTTTTGACGCAGCACCAGCGAGACGGTAGAAACGGAAACGCCGGCGAGTTTTGCCACATCAACAATACTGACCTTCTTCATTGTATTCCCTGTAAAAAAATCGTCTCCCGTAGCATACAGGAGACGATAATTTGTGCCAGTTAACGCCCGGTCACGGGGGCCATCTGTTGCGCAATAAACTGTGCCCGGGCACCGAAGATAATCTGGATGCCGTTATCCCCGACAAAGACCACTCCGCGTGCGCCGAGATGGTAAAGCCCGTCTTTATCTACCAGCTCGCTGTCTTCCACTTCCAGACGCAGGCGGGTGATGCAGGCTCCGACGCTGCTGATATTTTTACTGCCCCCCAGCAGGCCGGTGATCTCAGTGGCCAGCTCCGCATCACTTTTGTCGCCGGCATTCGCCGTGATGTCCGTCCGCCCCGGTGTTTTGACGTCAAAGCGGCGGATCACAAAGCGAAACACCACGTAGTAGATGGCTGCCATCGGAACGCCGACGATCACCGCGCTGAGATAGTGAGTCTGGAAGCCATTAAAGGACGGCAGGATGCCGAATGAAATGTAGTCGATCAGACCGGCAGAGAATGACTTGGCAATATGTGCGTCCAGCAGGTACATGCACATATAGGAGAGGCCCGCCATAATGGCGTTGAAGACATACAGTATCGGTGCCACAAAGATAAAGGTGAACTCTACCGGCTCCGTGATCCCGGTCAGGAAGCAGGTCAGCGCCGCCGAAAACAGGATACCTGAAGCGATTTTTTTGTTTTTGGTGTTGGCTTCATGGTACATCGCCAGACAGGCGGCTGGCAGGGCGAAGAGCATCAGCGGGAACTCCCCCTGCATAAACTTACCGGCGTTCTGATAGGTATTGCTGCTAAAGGATTTGGTCCCTTCTTCCAGCATTTTGAACCAGATGGTCTGATCGCCGTGAATAACCTGTCCGGCCTGGGTGGTGTAGTCGCCGAAGGAGTACCAGAAAGAGGGATACCAGATGTGATGCAGTCCAAGAGGGATCAGCGCACGCTCGACCAGACCAAAAATAAAGGTCGACAGCGCCTGGTTATCCCCGTTAACCACCACGGACAGCGCATCAATGCCAGCCTGAATATGCTGCCAGATGTGCGGCAGCACCAGCCCAAGCAGGAAAGAAAGGAAGGCGGTGGCAATGGCGACGAAGCGTTTACCGGAAAAGAAACCGAGAAACTCAGGCAGTTGCAGCGTATGGAAACGGTTATAGCACCAGGC
The DNA here is from genome assembly GCF_019844095.1 of Erwinia persicina. Lineage (NCBI taxonomy): Bacteria > Pseudomonadati > Pseudomonadota > Gammaproteobacteria > Enterobacterales > Erwiniaceae > Erwinia > Erwinia persicina. Next base: position 2,059,652 of record NZ_CP082141.1, read on the forward strand.
CGCCAGCACCCCGCAAATCAGCCCGCCGAACACGCCCATCTGTAAGGTGGGAATGCCGATGACCATCGCGTATTTCCCACCGCTGGCGGCCATTTCCGGGGTGATTTGCATCACGGTGCCGATGGTCATATTGGTGATCAGGACGGACACGGTAGCGGCCAGGGCCGCAATCCCGGATTCAGACGCCAGACCGACGGCAGAGCCAACGGCAAAAAGCAGCGGCAGGTTATCAAAGATCACCCCCCCTGCATTCATCATCAGGGGCAGATGAAACTTATCCCCGAACGCCAATAGCAGCCCGGCCGCAGGCAGCAGTGAGATGGGCAACATCAGCGCACGGCCTATCATTGATAATCTGGAAAGCGATTTAAAGAACCCGGTAAAAAAACGCATAGTGTCTCCCGCTGGGACAGAGTTTTAAGAGTAATGGGGCAGGTATTATTTAAGTAGAACGTTTTAGTAGAACGTTCTACCTATAGTTATTGAGCGGGTTTGCTGACGCAACGAAAATATCACGCCGGGTCAGATCAAATTGTTATTTTATGACGCAGCTCTGAAAAGAGCCGCGCCAGAAGGGGGGAATGTAAATGGCAGGACTAGCTGCGTGCCAGGTTCACGGTAAGCACCACGGCACCGATGGCGATGATCGCCAGAAAGGCGCCGACGGCAATCATCGACCCGAAACCAAACTGGTTAAACAGCAGCAAACCCGCGATGCCTCCTGTCAGGAAGGAAAAGAGGGTGACCAGGTGGGTGATAAACTGTTTACGCTGGGCGGTGACCTGCTTCGACGGATCGTGGCGGAAGAGGACGGCCAGTAAAGAACCAAGTGCAATGCCTGCATCCGTCAGCGTGCCGGTAATATGGGTGGAACGCACGCGGCCATTAGAAAGTTGCGTGGAGGTGGCGTTATGGATCCCCATTAAAAATCCGAGAAAAACGAGGGCCTCACGGTTATTGGCCGAGGAGTAGTAGAGCAGCTCAAAGGCCGCCATGGCCATTAGCAGCATACCTTCCATCAGCAGGATCAGGCTGAAGATGGTGCGGATATTATTGCGAATACCGACAATCACCAGCAGGCGCGCGCTGATACAGCCGATAACAAACGCGACGATCATTGCCAGCAGAAACGTCATATCACGGATATCCACGCTGGAGACTTCCGAGGAGAGCTGCGACGTGTTTCCTGACATATGTGACGGAAAGATGCCGAATGCCCCCAGCGCCATCGCATTAAGAAGTCCTGCGCTGGTGGCCAGCACCAGCGCCAGGTAGCGATCTTCCGTGTGCCGGCGTTCGCGTTTTCTTTTTATCATCATGTCTAACATTATTATCAGCTCCCCTGAGTAAAAACGGTGCGGCAGTGAGACCGCAGCGCAGGTAAGGAGGCAATGTAGCGCATCGGCGCGTCGCCTGTTGCTTTCGCCAGAGATTTTTCCACTATTCCAGACAGCTCCTATCGTGACGGTGAGTTTTCGTCTTTTTTATTCAATTCCTGTCAGTAAATCCTGCTACCCCGGGCGGCGTTGCTGTGACTGACGGGGGGATTGCAGAACAGACTGCAGGTGTGATCCTGAGCACAAATGCCAGCAAGACTGCGATATTTCATCGCTGTTTACGCCGCCGCGCCGCATGTTTTTTAATCATCTGCCGATAGTAAGAAGGAATGGAATGCATACTGTCAGGGGGAGACCGGATGATTATCAGTATTGCAGTGCAAGAGCTGCAAACCGGGATGTTTTTACACAAGCTGGACGTGTTCTGGCTTAAGCACCCGTTAGTCCATAATGAGATGCTGCTGACTGAGGCGCGCCAGATCCAGGCCATTCAGGAGAGTGGCGTGCGTGAGGTGTGGATTGATCTGTCCCGCGGGCGGGCTGCCGAGCGGTGCATCACCGCAGAAGAGCCGGTGCCAGCGGCAGAAACTGAACCGGTTGCAGTGTATATGCCGCCGCCTGTAGCGGCGGACAGCGCGGTGACCATGCAAAGCGAAATGGCGCAGGCACAAAAAATTTGTGTCGCGGCAAAAGGCCCGGTGATGGCCATGTTTGGCGATGCACGTCTGGGTAAGACGATTGATGCACAAAGTACGATCCCGCTGGTCAATGATATTGCCGGTTCGCTTAACCGTCATCCGGCAGCGTTACTCAGCGTCGCCCGTCTCAAGTCCCATGATGATTACACCTATCTTCACTCAGTGGCGGTATGTGCGCTGATGCTGTCGCTGGCCGATCAGCTGGAGCTGGACGAAGCACAGAAGAAAAGGGCAGGGATGGCAGGGCTGCTGCATGACGTCGGTAAAGCGGCCATTCCGCTGGCCATCCTGAATAAGCCCGGCAAACTGACGGAAGAAGAGTTCGATCTGATGAAGCATCACCCGGTGGCCGGTGCTGAGATCCTGCGGCTGAGTGGCGCCGGTGATGATCTGCAGGATGTGGCGATGCATCATCATGAAAAGGTCAACGGCAGCGGTTATCCCCATGGGCTTCGTGCTAATGCGATTTCCCTGTTGTCACGCATGGCTGCTATCTGTGATGTCTACGACGCCGTGACCTCCGACCGGCCCTATAAAGCGGGCTGGAATCCGGCCAGCGCCATGCACCAGATGGCCAGCTGGCCCGGGCATTTCGACCGTAAACTGCTTTACGCCTTTGTAAAGGCCGTTGGGATCTATCCGGTTGGATCGCTGGTACGTCTCTCTTCCGGGCGGCTCGGCGTGGTAACGGAACCCGGCAAGCACTCCTTACTGCAACCCAAAATCTGCGTATTCTTCTCCCTGAACAGCGGAAAGCGGCTGACGCCGCATATTATCGATCTCGCCAGTCTCTACTGTGAAGATAATATTGTCGGCCCGGAAGAGGCCAACGGCTGGCCGGACATTGATGTGAATTCTTTGTGGCAGCAGCCAGTTAGCGCATGATTTCTGGCAGGTTCTGGAAACCCCGCTATACTTTACGATGATGTTGTCTGCACTGAGGGCCGATGCCGCGATACTGCTGCCCTCGACTACGTCTGACGACAGGCCTGACACCACCGCCGCTCGTCAGACGACCGCTGTCCCCCTCATTGTCAGCAGCATCTCCCGATCGTTTACTCAGGAGGAATGTGTGACAACCCAAACAGATTTCGTTCCCCCCCTGCTGGCGGCAACCCGTTATGCCTTTTTCTTCGACGTGGACGGCACCCTGGCAGCGATAAAGCCACGCCCTGACGAGGTTTCTATTCCGGCGCAGGTGCTGGATAACCTCAACCGGCTGGCACAGCGCTGCGAGGGGGCCGTGGCACTGATCTCCGGTCGTCCGATAGAACAACTGGATGCGCTGGCGTCTCCGCTGGTATTGCCCATGGCCGGTGTACACGGCGCGGAGCGACGCAACAGCGAAGGGCACATATCGCGTCTTCGCCTGCAGCCCGCCACCGTGACCGCGCTCAGCCAGGCGCTGAACACCGCCATGGCGGTACTGCCGGGTACTCAACTCGAAAGTAAAGGCATGGCCTTTGCCCTGCATTACCGACAGGCCCCCCAGCACCAGCAGGCCGTAGAGCAGCTGGCCGACTCGCTGGTGGCGCGTTTCCCTGAACTGGTACAGCAGCCGGGTAAATGCGTGGTCGAACTGAAGCCGCGAGGCGTTAATAAAGGCGCGGCTATTGAAGAATTTATGCAGCACCCTCCTTTTGCCGGACGAGTTCCGGTCTTTCTGGGAGATGATTTGACCGACGAGGCAGGGTTTAACGTGGTCAATGCCATGGAGGGCATCTCAATTAAAGTCGGTGCCGGAACCAGCGCAGCGCAGGGCCATCTCAGCGATGTTGCCGCGGTGTATCACTGGCTGGAACAGGCACGAATAAAACTAGATGAAGACGTTACAACGTCAGTAAGGAGTTAAGGTTATGAGTCGCTTAGTTGTCGTATCTAACCGTATTGCTATCCCGGATGGCAGTAAGGCCAGTGCAGGAGGGCTCACCGTCGGGATCGTCGACGCGTTGAAGACCACGGGAGGCGTGTGGTACGGCTGGAATGGAGATATCACTGAAATTGGTGAGGATGAAGAAGAGCTCAGTATGCTGGAGCAGGACGGCATCACTTATGCCTCTTTCGGTCTGAACCAGAATGATTATGATCTCTATTATCTGCAGTTCTCCAATGCCGTGCTGTGGCCTGCCTTCCATTACCGTCTGGATCTGGTGAATTTCCAGCGCGAGGCATGGGACGGCTATCAGCGGGTGAATACCCAGCTGGCGCAGCGTCTGGTGCCGCTGCTGCAGGAAGATGACGTGCTGTGGATCCACGATTATCATTTGCTGCCCTTTGCCGCCGAGCTGCGCAAACTGGGGGTAAATAACCGTATTGGGTTCTTCCTGCATATTCCGTTCCCGACGCCGGAGATTTTCAACGCGCTGCCGCCTCATGCCGATCTGCTGCAGATGATGTGTGATTACGATCTGCTGGGATTCCAGACCGAAAGCGACCGTATCGCCTTCCTGGAGTGCGTGGCGCTGCAGACCACACTGAACAGCGACGGCAAACAGCACCGGGCATTCGGCAATCGCTTCACTACCGAGGTCTATCCGATTGGCATCGAGCCGGACAGCATCAAAGAGATGGCAGAAGGACCGCTGCCGCCGAAGATGGTGGCGATGAAAAAAGATTTGGGTGATGCAAAAAACATTATCGCCTGTGAGCGTCTGGATTACTCCAAAGGATTGCCTGAGCGCTTTCTTGCCTACGAGGCCTTGCTGGAGAACTACCCGGAACATCGCGGCAAGATTCGCTACTCACAGATTGCCCCGACGTCGCGCGGTGACGTGCAGGCCTACCAGGATATTCGTCATCAGCTGGAAACCGAAGCCGGGCGTATCAACGGTAAGTACGGTACGCTGGGCTGGACGCCCCTCTATTACCTCAATCAGCATTTCGATCGCCGCCTGCTGATGAAAATATTCCGGCTGACCGATATCGGCCTGGTCACCCCGCTGCGTGATGGTATGAATCTGGTGGCAAAAGAGTACGTGGCTGCACAGGACCCGGATGACCCGGGGGTGCTGGTGCTGTCGCGCTTCGCCGGGGCGGCCAACGAGCTGACATCGGCGCTGATTGTTAACCCTTACGATCGCGACGAGGTCGCCGCTGCACTGAATCAGGCGCTGACCATGTCACGCACGGAGCGTATCTCACGCTATAACGATATGATGAACGTGCTGCGTCAGAATGATATCGCCCACTGGCGGGAAAGCTATCTACAGGACCTGCAGGCGCTGCCGATTCAGGGGAGGGCCATTGAAAAGGAGAATAATGTGGCCGCTTTCCCGAAACTTGCCTGATCAGGCGGACCAGTATAAATAAGAAAGGTAACTGAAAGGGGGCGTTGCCCCCTGTTTTTTTCGCTCTCCGCTTAACCATCCATCACCGCTGCTACGTAATTTATGCGGATAATTGTTGAAAAAACAGCCGCCCAGCCCACAAAAAATCGAATAAATCCACTTTTCCCTAAAGATTCCGCGCGGGTTGTCGATAATCATAAGGATATTCTTAGAGTTTTCGCTTAAACATTCATGTCTCTTATGTAACTCCTGTTTACATCTTCTGGCAGACCCTAAACATTAGGGGCTAACTGCTTACATTCCGTTATCACTTCCTTTAAAAAACCTGAGCTGTGTCACATTTCTGCCTTCATATGGCGTGCAAATATTCACCGTAAGTAACTATCTCATCCTGCCCTCAAAGCATCATTGTTCAGGATAAAATCCTGTTAAGTTGCGCTTAAGTGACTATTATTCTCTATCAACTCGTAAGACATCCAGCCCGCTTCGCTTTAATGTTCCACAGATGCCTGTTTCACCTGGCTAATGGTTGCTCATGAGCTGAAATTTACAAAAAATGACCATAATGGTTAGTTAGTGAGCTAATCAACAGCGTTACTGATGGGTTTTTAGGAAGTATTTGCCTTAAAAGTGTGACCTGCGTCACACTTTATCTAAAATTTGGCTTGGCTCTCGTTGTATGTCGCGATCAGAGGGGATAGAGTTGCGTTGTTTTAGGAATAGTCCTAAAAGAATGTAACAAGAAGTCACGGAAGAAGTCAGGGATGAGATGGCTCAGGAATGGCCACTGGCAAAATGAATTCATGATTATTTCCTGGCTTGGTTCACCGAAAACAAGACAGCTTTTTTATACGTTTGGCGTTTGCCACTAATTTTTTGCCATCTTTAGATTTACCAACCAGCAACCATGGTAGCGGCTTAAGCCGCACACGTTAAAAGTAGTGTCAGTCAGGATGGAAAAAAAAATGGGTACATCAGAATTACTCAAACATATTTACGACATCAATTTGTCTTATTTATTACTCGCACAACGTTTAATTAACCAGGAAAAAGCCTCTGCAATGTTCCGCTTAGGTATTGATGAGCCAATGGCCGATGCCCTTGCCGGTCTGACGTTGCCTGAGATGGTTAAGCTGGCAGAAACCAATCAACTGGTGTGCCAGTTCCGTTTCAACGACCACAAGTCAATTAGTCGTTTAACTCAGGAATCACGCGTGGACGACCTGCAGCAGATCCATACGGGTATCCTGCTCTCCAGCCGTTTATTACGAGATGTATCGAAAGATACAGAAACCCCGAAAAAGAGGGCAGCGAGCTGATGAGCGAAAAAAGTATTGTTCAGGAAGCACGTGATATTCAGCTGGCAATGGAACTCATTACTCTGGGTGCCCGTCTGCAGATGCTGGAAAGCGAAACGCAGTTAAGCCGTGGTCGTTTAATTAAACTGTATAAAGAGTTGCGCGGTAGCCCGCCCCCTAAAGGAATGCTGCCGTTCTCTACCGACTGGTTTATGACGTGGGAGCAAAATATCCATGCTTCTATGTTCTGTAATGCCTGGCAGTTCCTGGTGAAAACCGGGTTATGCACCGGAGTTGAGGCCGTTATTAAAGCGTATCGCCTCTACCTGGAGCAGTGCCCACAACAGGACGAGGGCCCGCTGTTGGCGCTGACACGCGCCTGGACCCTGGTCCGGTTTGTCGAAAGTGGAATGCTGGAATTAATCGGCTGCAAGTGCTGTGGCGGAAGCTTTATTAATCATGCGCATCAGCCCATTGGTAGCTTTACCTGCAGTCTTTGCCAGCCACCTTCCAGGGCGGTAAAAAGACGTAAACTTATCGCAGAAACTGCCGATAACAATTCACAACTGCTGGATGAACAGGTTAAACAAGCCGTTTAATAGTGTTCGCCACGTGGAGTGAATCCAGCAGCGGTCTTTGACCGCTGCTTTTTTTTTGCCCACGTCTGGTGTCCCTGCCTGAATAATCTGGTTCCACCCACCCACACGTTTACAGCGTAAGGATTTTTCGTGCTGATTATATTGGGTTATATCCTTGTCCTCGGGTCGGTGTTAGGCGGCTTCGCAATGGTCGGCGGCCACCTGGGCGCGTTATACCAACCCTCAGAAGTCCTGATCATTGTCGGATCGGGCATTGGTGCCTTTATTGTCGGTAATAACGGCAAAGCGATTAAAGCGACGGTCAAAGCATTACCTCTGTTGATGCGCGGTTCGAAATATAACAAGGCCGTGTACATGGATCTGATGGCGCTGCTATATCGCCTGATGGCCAAGTCCCGTCAGCAGGGGATGCTGTCGCTGGAGCGGGATATCGAAAATCCGCAGGAAAGTGAGATTTTCGCTAATTACCCGCGCATTCTTGCCGATAAAAGATTAGTGGACTTTATTACCGACTATTTACGCCTGATGGTCAGCGGCAATATGAATGCCTTTGAGATTGAAGCGTTGATGGATGAAGAGATCGAAACCTACGAGCACGAGTGTGATGTGCCAGCGACGGCACTGGCCACCATGGGGGATTCCCTGCCCGCGTTCGGTATTGTTGCTGCCGTGATGGGCGTTATCCATACCCTGGCGTCTGCAGACCGACCGGCAGCAGAGCTGGGTGCGTTGATTGCTAACGCCATGGTGGGAACCTTCCTCGGGATTTTGCTGGCGTACGGTTTTATCTCTCCACTGGCGGGGGTATTACGCCAGAAGTGTGCAGAGAACACCAAGATGATGCAGTGCATTAAGGTCACGCTGCTCTCCAGCCTCAACGGTTATGCCCCGCAGATTGCGGTGGAGTTTGGTCGCAAGACGTTGTACTCAACCGACCGACCGTCGTTTACCGAGCTGGAGGAGCATGTCCGTAATGCAAAATCCACTAAGCAGACTTCGGACCAAGACGCATGAAGCATAACAATCACCCCATTGTGCTGGTAAAGCGGAAAAAGTCGAATAAACATGCCGGCTCGCACGGTTCATGGAAAATCGCCTACGCCGACTTTATGACGGCAATGATGGCTTTTTTTATGGTGATGTGGCTGATTTCAATCTCAAGTCCTCAACAATTGATTCAGATTGCCGATTACTTTAAGACGCCGCTGAAAGTGGCGTTAACCGGCGGTCAGCGCAGCAGTGACAGTTCAAGCCCTATTCCTGGCGGTGGCCAGGACCCGACGGAAAAGAGCGGTGAGGTGCATAAAGTTGTCGATATGGATGCGCAGAAACGCAAGCTGGAGGAGATTCGTCTGAACCGCCTGCGTGAGAAGCTGGATCAGCTGATTGAAGCCGATCCCCGTCTGCGGGCCCTGCGTCCCCATTTGATTATTAACATGGTGGAAGAGGGGCTGCGTATTCAGATTATTGACAGCCAGAACCGTCCGATGTTTAAAACCGGTAGCGCAGAGGTTGAACCCTATATGCGCGACATATTGCGTGCCATTGCCCCGATTCTGAATGATATTCCGAACCGAATCAGCCTGGCGGGCCATACCGATGATTTTCAGTATGCCGGGGGCGACCGTGGCTACAGTAACTGGGAACTCTCTGCGGACCGCGCCAATGCGTCGCGGCGCGAGCTGGTTCTCGGAGGTCTGGACGGTGGCAAGATGCTGCGCGTGGTGGGCATGTCTGACACCATGAAACTGAAAAATCGTGGCGGAAACGACTCGGTAAATCGACGCATCAGTCTGCTGGTGTTGAACCACGACACTGAAGCTCAGATTGAGCGGGAAAATGCTGAAAGTGATGCGGTACAGATTAATGATGCAAGTAGCCTTAAACAGATAGCGGCGCCGGAAGTTCCTTCCACAGCCACAACAAACCAAGACCCTCAACAATCACAGGCTGAGTCTGTCAGTACCGCTGCACCGGTAACCTCGTTACCGGCCGCACCGGCACCGACGACCCAGACCGATCGCGACTCACAGCCGAGGTGATACCGTGAGCATGGATATCAGCGATTTTTACCAGACGTTCTTTGATGAAGCCGATGAATTGTTGGCGGACATGGAACAACACCTGTTGGGTTTAGACCCACAGGAACCAGATTCGGAGCAGCTTAACGCTATCTTCCGTGCGGCCCACTCGATTAAAGGCGGGGCGGGTACCTTTGGTTTTACTGTATTACAGGAAACCACGCATATTCTGGAAAACATTCTTGACGGTGCGCGCCGCGGCGAAATGCAGCTCAGTACCGATATCATCAACCTGTTTTTGGAAACCAAAGATATTATGCAGGAACAGCTGGATGCGTATAAAACCGCCTCGGAGCCCGATGCCGCTACGTTCGCCTACATTTGTCAGGCTCTGCGCCAGCTGGCACTGGAAGCGAAGGGCGAAGCCCCGGTCTCTGACATTTCTGCGGCGCCTGCGGGAGGAGCGACGTCTGTTTCTTCCAGCGGTCTGCGTATTAAGCTGACAGCGCTGAAGGCCAATGAAGCCGATCTGATGCTGGAAGAACTGGGCAATCTGGGTACGGTTTCTGATGCGGTGAAAGGCGCCAACTTCCTGGAAGCCACGCTGGACTCCTCCGTGGGTAAAGACGACATCGTTGCGGTACTGTGCTTTGTGATTGATGAGTCACAGATCCACTTCCCGCAGGCCGATGTGGTCGATATTGCCACCGCGATGACCGATGCGCCGGCTGTCGAGGCTGAGGCTGAGATGGAAGCCGTGGCTGAACCTGAGCTGGCTGCCGTCAGTGATGTGGTCCAGCTGAAGCGTGAACCCGCGAAGAAAGCGGCGAACCCTAAAGTCAGTGAATCTACCAGTATCCGCGTGGCGGTAGAGAAAGTTGACCAGCTGATTAACCTGGTTGGTGAGCTGGTGATCACCCAGTCGATGCTGGCGCAGCGTTCGGGAGAGCTTGACCCGGTTAACCACGGTGACCTGCTGAACAGCATGGGACAGCTGGAGCGTAATGCCCGCGATCTGCAGGAATCGGTTATGTCGATTCGTATGATGCCGATGGAATACGTTTTCAGCCGCTTCCCGCGTCTGGTACGTGACCTGGCCAGCAAGCTGGGTAAAGAAGTGGAACTGACCCTGATGGGCAGCTCGACCGAACTGGATAAGAGCCTGATCGAACGCATTATTGACCCGTTAACGCACCTCGTGCGTAACAGCCTTGATCACGGGATTGAAACCCCGGAAAAACGTCAGGCAGCAGGCAAACATGCGGTCGGGAATCTGACCCTGTCTGCGGAACATCAGGGCGGCAATATCTGCATCGAAGTCACTGATGACGGTGCCGGCCTGAACCGTGAACGTATTCTGGCGAAAGCCCTCTCTTCCGGACTGCCGGTCAGCGAATCGATGAGCGATGAAGAAGTCGGCATGTTGATCTTCGCGCCGGGCTTCTCGACCGCCGAGCAGGTCACGGACGTTTCCGGCCGTGGCGTCGGGATGGACGTGGTGAAACGTAATATCCAGGAGATGGGCGGACACGTTGAAATCGCCTCTAAACAGGGTAAAGGCACCACGATCCGCATCCTGCTCCCGCTGACGCTGGCCATCCTTGATGGCATGTCCGTCCGCGTGGCAAATGAAGTGTTTATCCTGCCACTGAATGCGGTGATGGAATCCCTGCAGCCGCTGGCGGATGACCTGAAAGCGCTGGCAGGCGGTGAACGCGTGCTGGAAGTTCGCGGAGAATATTTGCCGCTGGTTGAGCTGTGGAACGTCTTTGAGGTCCAGGGGGCCAAAACCGAAGCCACGCAGGGGATTGTCGTTATCCTGCAAAGTGCCGGGAAACGCTATGCGCTGCTGGTCGATCAGTTGATTGGTCAGCACCAGGTGGTGGTGAAAAACCTGGAAAGCAACTATCGCAAAGTGCCGGGCATCTCCGCCGCCACCATCCTTGGGGATGGCAGCGTAGCGCTGATTGTCGATGTCTCTGCACTGCAGTCTCTGAACCGTGAAAAGCGTGTGGCGGGAGCCGCAGCCTGACAATAACTGATTAAGGGTAGAATTATGACTGGAATGGCCACTGTCACTAAACTCGCCGGCGAAACCGTGGGTCAGGAGTTCCTGGTGTTTACGCTGGGTGACGAAGAGTACGGAATCGATATCCTGAAAGTTCAGGAAATCCGCGGGTATGATCAGGTGACGCGTATCGCGAACACCCCGGCGTTTATTAAGGGCGTGACTAACCTGCGCGGTGTGATCGTGCCGATTATTGACCTGCGCATCAAGTTCGCACAGCCGGGTGTGGTCTATAACGACAATACCGTGGTCATAGTGCTGAATCTGGAACAGCGCGTGGTCGGTATCGTTGTGGATGGCGTGTCTGACGTGCTGTCCCTGACGCAGGATCAGATCCGGCCTTCCCCGGAGTTCGCCGTCACCATGTCGACCGAATATCTGACCGGTCTGGGGGCGCTCGGTGAGCGTATGCTGATCCTCGTCGACATCGAGAAGCTGTTAAGCAGCGAAGAGATGGCGCTGATGGATACGCTGCGTAGCGCATAATCGTCAACAGAGCGGATCGTCGATCCGCTCTGTTATTACCCTCATCCCGTTCTGCCACTGATGTTAACCGCGAAAAGTTTTACCTCGCTCATTGCCCCTCGCTTTATTTGCATTCTCTTGCCTGACGCCGTGAGTGTAGCGGTGCTGTATGACACTTCACGAAACGGCTAACCAAGATGCTCTGTCGTCAGCTTTATTGTCCTTCCTTACCCCTGTAAAGAGCAGGGTTACACCCCGGGTCAGTCCCAAAAAAGGAGGAAAATCGGCACCTCTGCCTCTTTTAGTTATTTAACTCTTCACAGCATAAAGATTGCCGTCTCCCGACCGATACCCCCAGTGTTATTCCATAAATTACACCAAAGGTTACCTATGTTTTCGCGTATTAAAGTCGTTACCAGTCTGATTCTGGTGCTGTTGATTTTCGGCATTTTACAGCTGGCCGCGGGCGGCCTGTTTATCAACGCGCTTACCCACGACAAAAACAGTTTTGCCGTTTCCAAAACAGCCAATGATAACGTCTCGCTGTTTACCGATGCGTGGGTCACGCTCAACCAGACCCGTATCACGCTGAACCGTGGCATGTTGCGCATCCAGAGTGAAGCCGCCAACAGCGGTAGCAGCGCCTCACTCGACACGCTGAGTGCACAGGCCAAACAGCAGCTGGTGACCGCGCAGAAGTCCTATGAGGCTTTTCAGGCTACCCCAGCGACCCCCGGCATCGATCCCCAACTGACCGAACGCCTTCAGCAGCGCTATGGCGATTACGTTCAGGCGCTGGAAGCGATGACCGGACAGATGGAGAACAAGCAGCTGGATGCGATGTTCAAGCAGAACATTGAAAAGAAACAGATTGCTATGCAGGAGGTGTACACAGAATGGCGCACGCTGCAGAATCAGTTAAGTGCAAAAGGAGCCGTGCAGAACCAGAAAGCCTATATCAATATGCTGTGGACTATTGCGGGTGTGATGGCCCTGGTGGTTGCGCTGATTATCCTTTGCTGGTTTGGACTGCGTAACATTCTGATCCGTCCTCTGCAGTCGACCATTACCCATATTCGTTCCATCGCAGAAGGCGACCTGACGCAAAATATTGCCGTGACAGGTCGTAATGAAATGACTCAGCTGGCCTCCAGCCTGCAGGATATGCAGCAGTCACTGGTAAAAACGGTCAGTGTTGTCCGTGACGGATCTGATGCGATCTATACCGGTGCCAGTGAAATTGCTGCGGGTAACAACGATCTCTCTGCGCGTACCGAAGAGCAGGCAGCTTCGCTGGAGCAGACGGCTGCCAGCATGGAACAGCTGACCGCGACGGTAAAACAGAATGCGGAGAATGCCCGTCAGGCCTCGCAGCTGGCGCTGAATGCGTCGGTAACCGCCCGTAAAGGGGGACAGGTGGTGGATGGCGTGGTGAAAACCATGAATGATATCGCCGGCAGTTCGAAGAAAATTGCCGATATCACCAGCGTGATTGACGGCATTGCCTTCCAGACCAATATCCTGGCACTGAATGCAGCGGTAGAAGCCGCCCGTGCCGGCGAACAGGGCCGTGGATTTGCGGTGGTGGCCGGGGAAGTACGTAACCTCGCCCAGCGCAGTGCTCAGGCAGCGAAAGAGATCAAGAGCCTGATTGAAGACTCCGTGGCGCGTGTTGACAGCGGGTCAGTACTGGTAGGAACTGCCGGCGAAACCATGACGGATATCGTTAATGCCGTCAGCCGCGTCACCGATATCATGGGGGAGATTGCCTCCGCCAGTGACGAGCAGAGCCGGGGTATTGACCAGGTGGGCACGGCGGTGACCGAAATGGATCGCGTGACCCAGCAGAACGCCTCTCTGGTTGAAGAGTCTGCTTCGGCAGCGGCCTCTCTGGAAGATCAGGCCAGCCGACTGACTCAGGCGGTCGCCGTCTTCCGCATTGCCCGTCAGGGAAGCGTCGCCCCGGCACCGCTGAAGCGTCCGGTACTGAAGCCGGCGGCACTCAGCAAGCCACAGGCTGCCTCCGCAACGGCCTCAGACAGCCACTGGGAAACGTTCTGACCGTGCGTTGAACGGCAGAGGGCGGCCTTAACGTCGGCCGCCCGTACGGAAGATTAACCTGATAATAGTGCTGTAATGAAATAATAACGGAATGTTTCATGGTGCTCATTCCGCTCAGCGCCAGATAACTGACTACCTTAACCGCAACGCGACCACATAAAGATCCGCAGCCGCCTGCCGATAACAGCAGCGTCAACTGTTTAATAAGGAACATTATGTTTACGCGTATGAAGGTCGTCACCAGTTTGATCCTGGTGCTGGTGTTTTTTGGTTCATTACAGCTCATCACAGGGGGCTTATTCTTCCAGGCCCTGAAAGGCGATAAAGACAACTTCGCCGTCTCCCAGCAGCTTCGTCTGCAACAGTCCGCACTCAACCAGTCCTGGATCGCGCTGATTCAGGCGCGTAACACGCTCAATCGCTCGGGTATCCGCTACACCCTGGATGCTAACCGTGAAGGGATCAGCGAAGCAGTGAAGCAGCTGCTGGCCGACGCGCAGGGGCAGTTAACCCTGGCAGAAAAAAATTATGCGCTGTGGAATTCCCGCCTGACAGAACAGGGAAAGACGGCCGACAACGTACTGGCTATCCAGAAAAATTATGACATCCTCCACTCGGCGCTGAGTGAGCTTATCCAGCTCATGAATGCCGGGAAAATTAATGAATTCTTTGATCAACCTACCCAGGGCTATCAGGATGGTTTTGCCCATGCCTACGACGCCTGGCTGACGAATAATGATGCTCAGGCCGCTGCGGGTGCGGAAGAAAACCTGCGGTCTTACGGGCAGGCGATCTGGATCCTCGGTATTGCACTGGTGGTCTCGCTGATGGTCATTTCCGGAGTCTGGACAGGAATTCGCCATATCCTGCTGCGTCCGCTGCAAACCAGCATTGAACATATTCGCCGTATCGCCAGCGGCGATCTGACACAGCCGATTACCGTGGAAGGGCGTAATGAAATGGCGCAGCTGGCAGCCAGCCTGCAGCATATGCAGGATGAACTGATCCGCACGGTGAGCGTGGTGCGCGACGGTTCTGACGCCATTTATACCGGAGCCAGCGAAATCTCCGCCGGGAATAACGATCTTTCCTCGCGCACTGAGCAGCAGGCCTCGGCGCTGCAGGAAACGGCTGCCAGCATGGAGCAGCTGACCGCGACGGTGAAACAGAACGCTGAAAACGCCCGCCAGGCGTCCCAGCTGGCGCTCAGCGCCTCGGAAACCGCGCAGAAGGGCGGCAAAGTGGTGGATGGCGTGGTGAAAACCATGAATGACATCGCCGGCAGTTCGAAGAAAATTGCCGACATTATCAGCGTGATCGACGGCATTGCTTTCCAGACCAATATTCTGGCGCTGAACGCGGCGGTGGAAGCCGCCCGTGCCGGCGAGCAGGGCCGTGGTTTTGCGGTGGTAGCCGGGGAAGTGCGCAATCTCGCTCAGCGCAGCGCGCAGGCGGCAAAAGAGATTAAGGGGCTGATTGAGGATTCCGTGTCGCGCGTGGATACCGGTTCTGTGCTGGTGGAAAGCGCCGGGGAAACCATGAATGATATTGTCAGCGCGGTCACCCGCGTCACCGATATCATGGGTGAGATCGCCTCTGCCAGCGACGAGCAGAGCAGGGGGATTGACCAGGTGGGCACCGCCGTTAATGAAATGGATCGCGTGACCCAGCAGAATGCCTCGCTGGTGGAGGAGTCGGCTTCAGCCGCCGCCTCGCTGGAGGATCAGGCCAGTCGTCTGACTCAGGCTGTTGCGGTGTTCCGCCTCAGCCAACAGAAAACGGCACCGGCTGCAGTGCTGAAACGGCCCGCTCTGAGCGCCGCCGCGGCGCCGAAGCTGGCGGCACCTGCCGCCACCGGGGATCACTGGGAAACCTTCTAGCCATGCTGACGGGGCGGTTCTCAGCCCCGATATGCTTAAAAAAAAGACGAACTGACTCCCCAGCCCGCTATTCTGCGGGCTTTGTGCATAACCCGGTAAAGATCCCGCTATGACTGCCGATAAATCACAGTAGCTATCCAACTGGGGAAAGGTATGTTCAAGCGTATGAAAGTGGTGACCAGCCTGATGCTGGTCCTGGTAATATTTGGTTCTTTGCAGTTAATTTCCGGGGGATTGTTTTTCCAGTCTCTGAAAGGCGATAAGGAAAACTTTAGTCTCACCCAACAGATTCGTCGCGAGCAGGCCAATCTGACCTCTGCATGGATAGCACTGGTACAAACACGCAACACGCTGAACCGTGCGGCAACGCGTTATCTGCTGGATGAAAAAGGCCAGGGAACGGGATCGACGGTGGCCGAACTGGTGGCGCTGGCGAAATCGCAGCTGGCGACGGCAGAGCAGGAATTCGCTGAGTTCAACAAAGAACTGCCACCTGACGTGCTCAGCCTGCCGCACGTGCAGAGTGTGAATGAAAACTACAAGATTTTGCACGGTGCGTTAATCGAGCTGATTCAGATGCTGACCAGCGGTGATTTTAAAGGCTTCGTGGATCAGCCAACGACCGGTTTCCAGAACGGGTTTGAGCAGGCTTATACCGTCTGGCTGAAAAATACCGATGGCATGCTGGCAGCCGGTTCGGCGCAGAATGAGAGCGCCTATCAGCGTGCCATCTGGGTCCTGCTGACCATTCTGCTGGTGTCGGTGATCATCATTGCCACCGTCTGGACGGGGATCCACCAGATCCTATTACGTCCGCTGAAAGCCAGCATTGACCATATTCGTCATATTGCCAGTGGCGACCTGACACAGCAGATCGACACGGAAGGGCGCAATGAAATGGCCCAGCTGGCAGCCAGCCTGCAGCATATGCAGCAGGAACTGGTGAAGACGGTGAGCGTGGTACGCGATGGCTCTGATGCCATTTACACCGGAGCCAGTGAAATTGCAGCCGGCAATAACGATCTCTCTTCACGCACGGAAGAGCAGGCCTCCGCGCTGCAGGAAACCGCAGCCAGCATGGAGCAGCTGACCTCAACGGTGAAACAGAACGCTGAAAACGCCCGCCAGGCGTCCCAGCTGGCCCTCAGCGCCTCGGAAACCGCGCAGAAGGGCGGCAAAGTGGTGGATGGCGTGGTGAAAACCATGAATGACATCGCCGGCAGTTCGAAGAAAATCGCCGATATTATCAGCGTGATCGACGGCATTGCCTTCCAGACTAATATCCTGGCGCTGAACGCGGCGGTGGAAGCCGCCCGTGCCGGCGAGCAGGGCCGTGGTTTTGCGGTGGTGGCCGGAGAAGTACGCAACCTTGCCCAGCGCAGCGCGCAGGCGGCAAAAGAGATTAAGGGTCTGATTGAAGATTCCGTGTCGCGCGTGGATACCGGCTCGGTGCTGGTGGAAAGCGCCGGGGAAACCATGAAAGACATCGTCAGCGCGGTCACCCGCGTCACCGATATCATGGGTGAGATCGCCTCTGCCAGCGACGAACAGAGCCGGGGTATTGACCAGGTGGGCACCGCCGTTAACGAGATGGATCGCGTGACTCAGCAGAATGCCTCACTGGTGGAGGAGTCTGCTTCTGCTGCCGCCTCGCTGGAAGATCAGGCCAGCCGTCTGACTCAGGCTGTCGCTGTTTTCCGAATTCGTAAAGAAAATGTCATCGCGGCCGTTAATAACAACAGGGCGCAGGTTTCTCCGTTGCTGTCACCTCCGTCTGCTGCGCGTAAAGCGCTGCCGGCCAGCAAATCAGATGATAACTGGGAAACGTTTTAATTTCTGAACCCACTATAACGCTACAAGAGGCCAGCCCGGTAAACGGGCGGCCCGATGAAAAAGAATCTTTTTTGTTGCCTGTGTCAGGTGACATTTCCGGGGAGTGCGCAATGTTAGGTCGTTTACGTATATCTGGCACCATCATCGCCCTGCTTGGCGTGTTTTGCCTGATGCAGATCGCCGCCAGCGGACTGTCATTTAACTCTTTCCGCCTGGATGCAGACAATATTCATCAGGTTGAAATCAGCGGTGACCAGCGCGACGCGCTGGGTGAAAGCTGGGCTGCGCTTCTCAGCACCCGTGTGACACTGAGTCGTGCCGGCACCCGTGCGGCACTGAATGTCCCGCGTGAGCAGGTGGTCAGCCTGATGACCAAAGCGCAGAGCGACCTCGATCGGGCCGATAAAGCGTTTAAAGCATTTAAAGCGATCCCTGTCGTCACCCCCGAAGGGATGGCACTGGAAAAAGATATTGTGGCGGCCTATGACGTCTACTACAGCGAGTTGTCACAGCTGATCGCCTGGCTGCAGAACAATCAGCTGCAGGCGTTTCTTGACTCTCCGACGCAGGGCAAGCAGGACAAGTTCCAGGTGCAGTACCAGCGCTGGATGAAACACATCGATGAACTGCGTGATCACGCCGGGACCGCCAGCAAAGGTTTCTACTTCCAGTCGAAGGTAATTTTTGCGGTCTCAGTGACCCTGTCACTTCTGGTGACCCTGGCCGCGCTGTGGTGGGTGAAGCAGGCGCTGATTGCGCCACTGGCGCGGATGCGCAGCCATTTTGAGCGCATTGCCTCCGGTAACCTGAACGGCGAAGTGGAAGCGGGAAGCCGCAACGAGCTGGGCCAGCTGTTCACCAGCCTGCAGCATATGCAGCAGGCACTGTCTTCGACCGTGCGTGATGTGCGTGACGGCAGTCGCGCCATGCAGACAGGGATTGGCGAGATCGCCGCCGGTAACAACGATCTTTCCGCCCGCACCGAGCAGCAGGCGGCGTCGCTGGCGCAGACGGCCGCCAGTATGGAGCAGCTGACGGCCACGGTGTCTGCCAACGCCGATAACGCCCGTCAGGCTTCTGATCTGGCGCGGGAGGCATCGGGTACGGCGCACAAAGGCGGCGCACTGACCGGTAATGTGGTCACCACCATGAACGCGATTGCCAGCAGTTCAAAACGGATTGCCGACATTACCAGCGTCATTGACGGTATTGCCTTCCAGACCAATATTCTGGCGCTGAATGCGGCGGTAGAGGCGGCCCGCGCTGGTGAGCAGGGACGCGGGTTTGCCGTGGTCGCGGGAGAAGTGCGTAACCTTGCCCAGCGCAGCGCACAGGCGGCGAAAGAGATTAAATCCCTGATTGAAGAGTCGGTCAGCCGGGTCGATCAGGGGGCGAAGCAGGTCGCGTCTGCCGGGGAAACGATGGATGAGATTCTCCAGTCGGTCAACCGGGTGAACGACATCATGGGCGAAATTGCCGCCGCCAGCGACGAGCAGCGACGCGGTATTGAACAGGTTGCACTGGCGGTAGGCCAGATGGACCAGGTGACCCAGCAGAACGCCGCCCTGGTGGAAGAGGGCGCGGCCGCCACGGGGGCACTGGAAGCACAGGCAGAATATCTGACAGCGGCGGTCAGCCGCTTCGCACTGGATGAGCGTGCAGACTAAATAGCGATCCCGTCGGTCTGAAGACCGGCGGGAACGAGACACCCTAATAATACCCTTATCCGCGCTTTGCAGGATGGCTACATGAAGAAATCGACGTTGTTAGCTCCACCGGAAAACGCAACGCTGCTGTCGCAGATGGTACAGCGCCTGCCGTTATCCGATACGCATTTTAAGCGTATCAGTCAGTTGATTTATCAGCGAGCTGGCATCGTTCTCGCCGATCACAAGCGAGAAATGGTCTACAACCGCCTGGTCCGCCGGCTGCGGATGTTAAATATCGACGATTTTGGTCGCTATATGGCGCTGCTGGAAAACGACCCTAACAGCGCAGAGTGGCAGGCGTTTGTGAATGCCCTGACCACCAACCTGACGGCCTTTTTTCGCGAAGCCCACCACTTTCCGATCCTGGCGGAGCATGCGAAACGTCGCCAGGGGAACTACAGCGTGTGGTGCGCAGCGGCCTCTACCGGCGAAGAGCCTTACTCCATTGCGATGACCCTGGCGGAAACGCTGGGCACCGGCCCGGGTAAGTTTCAGATCCACGCCAGTGATATCGATACCCAGGTGCTGGAAAAAGCGCTGGCGGGCGTCTATCGCCAGGAGGAGCTGCGTACGCTCTCACCGCAGCAGCTGCAACGCTTTTTCCTGCGGGGAACCGGGCCGCATGAAGGCATGGTGCGTGCCCGTCCTGAGCTGGCCAATATGGTGACGTTTGCTCAACTGAATCTGCTGGCTAATGACTGGGCGCTGCCCGGACAGTTTGATGTGATTTTCTGCCGTAATGTCATGATCTATTTCGACAAAGAAACACAGGAAAAGATTTTACGACGTTTTGTTCCGTTACTGAAACCCGGCGGTTTGCTGTTTGCCGGTCACTCGGAAAACTTCAGCCAGATTAGTAAAGAATTTTATCTGCGTGGCCAGACGGTCTATGGACTGACTAAGGAAAGATAATGAGTAAAATCAGAGTGTTGTGCGTCGATGATTCGGCGTTGATGCGCCAGTTGATGACCGAAATTATCAACAGCCATTCCGATATGGAGATGGTCGCGTCTGCACCGGACCCGTTGGTGGCACGGGATTTGATTAAGCAGTTTAACCCGGATGTCCTGACCCTGGATGTAGAGATGCCGCGCATGGACGGTCTCGATTTTCTGGAAAAGCTGATGCGTCTGCGCCCGATGCCTGTGGTGATGGTTTCATCACTGACGGGCAAAGGGTCTGAAATTACCCTGCGTGCCCTGGAGCTGGGAGCCGTCGACTTTGTCACGAAACCGTCGCTGGGAATTCGGGAAGGGATGCTGGCCTACAGTCAGATGATTGCCGATAAAGTGCGTGCGGCGTCACGCGCCCGTCTGCACACCCGTGGGCCACAGCCTGCGCCGGTGATGCTGAAAGCCGGGCCGCTGCTGAGTAGTGAAAAACTGATTGCCATTGGCGCCTCTACCGGCGGCACCGAAGCGATTCGTCATGTGCTGCAGCCGTTACCGGCCACCAGCCCGGCGCTGTTAATCACCCAGCATATGCCCCCGGGCTTCACTAAATCGTTTGCCGAACGTCTGAACAAGCTGTGCCAGATTACGGTGAAAGAAGCGGAAGACGGTGAACGTATTCTGCCGGGACATGCGTATATCGCACCGGGTGCGATGCATATGGAACTGACGCGCAGTGGCGCGAACTATCAGGTCAAACTGAATGACGGACCGCCGGTGAATCGTCATAAACCGTCGGTCGATGTGTTGTTTAACTCAGTGGCGCAGTTTGCCGGTCGTAACGCCGTTGGCGTGATCCTGACCGGCATGGGGAACGATGGCGCTGCCGGGCTACTGGCGATGAATAAAGCCGGTGCCTGGACCATTGCCCAGAACGAAGCGAGCTGTGTGGTATTTGGCATGCCCCGGGAGGCAATCGCCCTCGGGGGAGCCAGTGAGGTGGTGGATCTCCACCAAATCAGCCAGCACATGCTGGCAAAAATTAGCGCCGGACAGGCGTTGCGTATCTAACGCGGTCCTCGCGGGCTACATATTACGGGAGTAGGTATGGTTGATAAAAATATGCGGTTTCTGGTGGTCGACGACTTCAACACGATGCGTCGTATCGTCCGTAACCTGTTAAAAGAGCTGGGCTTCAACAATGTTGAAGAAGCAGAAGACGGTGTGGATGCGCTGAACAAACTGCGTGCAGGGGGTTTCGACTTCGTGGTGTCTGACTGGAACATGCCGAATATGGATGGCCTGCAGCTGCTGCAAACCATTCGTGCGGACGCCGCGCTGAGTAAGCTGCCGGTGCTGATGGTTACGGCAGAAGCCAAGAAAGAGAATATCATTGCGGCTGCACAGGCGGGTGCCAGCGGCTACGTTGTTAAACCATTCACAGCGGCTACCCTGGAAGAGAAGTTAGGTAAGATCTTCGAAAAACTGGGTATGTAAGGAGCTGAGATGAACACTATTCCGAAACCAAATGTTGATGCAGCTTCGGCGCAGGACATAATCTCTAAAATTGGTTCACTGACGCGTATGCTGCGCGACAGTCTGCGTGAGTTAGGTCTTGATCAGGCTATCGCAGAAGCCGCAGAGGCGATCCCGGATGCCCGCGATCGTCTTGATTATGTGATTCAAATGACCGGCCAGGCGGCCGAGCGTGCACTAAACTGCGTCGAGGCCGCGCAGCCCCGTCAGACAGTGATGGAGAATGGAGCGAAAGCACTGAAAGTTCGCTGGGATGAGTGGTTCGAGAACCCTATCGAACTGTCAGATGCCCGCTCTCTGGTTTCGGATACTCGTGGTTATCTGGACGAAGTACCGGGGCATACAGGCTTCACCAATGCCCAGCTGATGGAAATCATGATGGCTCAGGATTTCCAGGATCTGACCGGGCAGGTGATCAAACGTATGATGGATGTTATCCAGGAAATTGAGCGTCAACTGTTGACGGTCCTCATGGAAAACATCCCGGACCAGAGCGCCCGTGTGAAGAAAGATACCGACAGCCTGTTGAATGGCCCGCAGATCAATGCGGCTGCCCCGAATGTGGTGGCAAGCCAGGATCAGGTTGACGATCTGCTGGACAGCCTCGGCTTCTGATAACAGAGGCGGAGCCATTCCGCCTCTGCTGATGTCAGTGCCCGCGCCATTGCGCGGGCACTGTCCTTCGCCCATTCCTTAAATAACCCCCTTTTTACCCGTTTACTCGTGGCATTACCCCTGCGCGAATTTGGCATTCTACCCTCAGTCATTCCGTATTGAAGGTTTTGCTACCGTGTCTCAGGATAGCGATCAGGAAAAAACAGAGTCCCCCACGGCCCATCGACTTGAAAAAGCACGAGAAGAAGGGCAAATCCCGCGATCGCGCGAGCTGACATCGATTCTGATGCTGGTGACCGGCCTGAGTATTCTGTGGGTCGGCGGCGAGTGGATGGGGCGAAAACTGGGTGCGCTGGTGGCCGATGGTCTGGTCTTCAATCATTCCGTGGTCAGCGATACCAGTCAGATGCTTCATCAGATAGCCAATCTGCTAATGCAGGCCGTGCTGGCCATTCTGCCAATGATGTTCGGCCTGGTGGTGATGGCAATTGCGGCACCAATGCTGCTGGGTGGGCTGGTGATCAGCGGCAAGTCGATTAAATTCGACTTCGGCAAAATGAACCCGATAAAAGGCCTGGCGAAACTGGTGTCCGCGCAATCCGCGGCCGAACTGCTCAAAGCCGTGCTGAAAGCGACGCTGGTGGGCGTGGTGACCTGGCTGTATATCTGGCATCACTGGGCGGAAATGTTACGCCTGATCAGCGAATCGCCGGTGACGGCTCTGGCCAGCGCACTGAATATGATTGCCATGTGCAGCATTCTGGTGGTGCTGGGGCTCTCCCCGATGGTGGGTTTCGACGTCTTCTTCCAGGTGTACAGTTACTTCAAAAATTTACGCATGTCTCGTCAGGATATTATGGACGAGCATAAGCAGCAGGAAGGCGACCCGCATGTGAAAGGGCGTATCCGTCAGCAAATGCGGGCGGCCGCCAGGCGCCGCATGATGCAGGATGTGCCGAAGGCGGACGTGATAGTCACTAACCCGACCCACTATTCGGTCGCGTTGCAGTACGACGAAAAGAAAATGAGCGCACCAAAAGTGCTGGCGAAGGGCGCAGGAGAAATTGCTCTGCGCATTCGTGAACTGGGCAAGGAGCACCGTATCCCGATTCTTGAAGCACCGCCGCTGGCACGTGCGCTGTATCGTCATAGTGAAATTGGTCAGCATATTCCCGGGACGTTGTACGCAGCCGTGGCTGAAGTGCTCGCCTGGGTGTGGCAACTCCGCCGCTGGAAAGTGGAAGGGGGGCTGATCCCGAAGAGACCTGTTAAATTGCCGGTGCCGGATGGGCTGGACTTTGTTGGAGAACAAAAATCTGATGGCTAATCTGGCCGCATTACTTCGCTTACCCGCTAACATGAAAGACACGCAGTGGAAGGTGCTGGCCGGGCCGATCCTGATCCTGCTGATCCTGTCGATGATGGTGCTGCCGCTGCCGCCGTTTATCCTCGATCTGTTGTTCACCTTCAACATTGCCCTGTCGATCATGGTGCTGCTGGTGGCGATGTTCACCCAGCGCACGCTGGATTTCGCTGCCTTCCCGACCATCCTGCTGTTTTCCACCTTATTACGCCTGGCACTGAACGTGGCCTCAACGCGTATTATTCTGATGGAAGGCCATACCGGGGCCGCCGCCGCCGGTCAGGTGGTGGAAGCCTTTGGCCACTTCCTGGTCGGTGGCAACTTTGCCATCGGTATTGTGGTGTTTGTTATCCTGGTGATCATCAACTTTATGGTTATCACCAAAGGGGCCGGGCGTATTGCTGAAGTGGGCGCGCGTTTTGTCCTTGACGGGATGCCGGGTAAGCAGATGGCGATCGATGCCGACCTCAATGCCGGGCTGATTGGCGAAGAGGAGGCGAAAAAACGCCGCTCTGACGTGACCCAGGAAGCGGACTTCTACGGTTCGATGGACGGGGCCAGTAAATTTGTTCGCGGTGATGCCGTCGCCGGTATCATGATTATGATTATCAACGTCATCGGCGGTCTGCTGGTGGGCGTGGTACAGCATGGGATGGACGCCGGACATGCGGCAGAAACCTATACGCTGCTGACCATTGGTGATGGTCTGGTCGCGCAGATCCCGGCGCTGGTGATCTCGACCGCCGCCGGGGTTATCGTTACCCGCGTTGGTACCGATCAGGACGTCGGTGAGCAGATGGTGGGCCAGCTGTTTAATAACCCACGCGTGATGATGCTCAGTGCGGGCGTCCTCGGCCTGCTTGGCCTGGTGCCGGGAATGCCAAACCTGGTCTTCCTGCTGTTTACCGCCGCCTTACTGGGTCTGGCCTGGTGGATACGCGGCAAGGAGATGAAGCCGAAAACCAGCGACGCCCCGGCTCTGTCAATGGCCCGCCAGCCGGAGAGTGCCGCCAGCGTTGAAGCCACCTGGGGCGATGTCCAGTTGGAAGATTCTCTGGGGATGGAAGTGGGTTACCGGCTGATCCCGATGGTCGACAGCGCTCAGGACGGCGAACTGCTGGGACGTATCCGCAGCATCCGTAAGAAATTTGCGCAGGAGATGGGCTTCCTGCCGCCGGTGGTGCATATCCGTGACAATATGGATCTGACGCCGGCCCGCTACCGTATTCTGATGAAAGGGGTGGAGATCGGCAGCGGTGACGCCTATCCGGGGCGCTGGATGGCGATTAACCCCGGCACGGCGGCAGGGACACTTCCGGGAGAAGTGACCGTTGACCCGGCCTTTGGTCTGGAGGCGATCTGGATCGACAGCGCGCTGAAAGAGCAGGCACAGATTCAGGGCTTCACCGTGGTGGAAGCCAGTACCGTAGTGGCCACGCATCTTAACCATCTGATCGGCCAGTATGCCAGCGAGCTGTTCGGTCGTCAGGAAGCGCAGCAGCTACTGGATCGCGTCACCCAGGAAATGCCGAAGCTGACGGAAGATCTGATCCCTGGCGTGATCACCCTGACCACGCTGCACAAGGTGCTGCAGAATCTGCTGGCAGAGCGTGTTTCTATCCGCGATATGCGCACCATTATTGAAACGCTGGCGGAACATGCTGCGGTGCAGACCGATCCCCAGGAGCTGACCTCGGTGGTACGTGTGGCACTGGGCCGCGCCATTACCCAGCAGTGGTTCCCGGGCAACGGAGAAGTGCAGGTGATTGGCCTGGATACCACGCTTGAACGTCTGCTGCTGCAGGCGCTGCAGGGCGGTGGTGGCCTGGAACCGGGGCTGGCGGATCGCCTGCTGGCACAGGCGCAAACGGCGCTGCAGCATCAGGAAGGGCTGGGTGCACCGCCGGTGCTGCTGGTGAATCATCCGCTGCGTGCGTTACTGGCCCGCTTCCTGCGCCGCTCGCTGCCACAGCTGATGGTCATTTCGAATATGGAACTGACTGACAACCGCAATATCCGTATGACGTCCACCATTGGAGGCCACTGATGAAGGCGCTGGCAGGAGTGTTGCTGCTGATGCTGCCGGGCCTGAGTCTGGCGGCTGATGGTGGCTGGCAGGCGAGCGCAACGGGCCCGGCACTCTCCAACCGGGGCGTGCAGGCATCATCGCGCCCTCTCAGCCCGCCTGAAGCGCTGCCCGGGACGATGACCGATGTGGTGTGGCGCTATACGCTCAGCGCGCCTGCCCCTGCCGGATTGCAGGTTCGCTTATGCTCAGAGAGTCGCTGTGTACCAATTGAGGGAGCCAGCGGTTCAACGCGTGGGCTGACCAACGTGGCGGCCGGTGAGACGCTACGCTTTATCTATCAGGTAGAGGGAAAAGGGCGGGTGTTTCCGGTGTTGCGGGTGGTCAGTAATGAGGTGATGGTGAATTACCGCCAGGCATCGGCGCTTCCTGCGGTTGATCTGCACTGATCAGTAAGGCCTGATGTCAGATTTCCCCCCTTCACCTGTTGGCGGAGTTGTCGCTGTTTTCAGCTGAAAGCCAGCACAACGCCCGTGGGATGAAGCCAGACTCAGACTTACCGCTGAACGTTTAGCGAGGAAAAGCTGAGGGCATCCCTCAGGGGCGACCCGTGTTCCGGCCGCCCCTGAGCGCTTACATCCGTTCTACGGTTTCAATACCCAGCGTATCCAGACCCTGCTTCAGGGTTTTCGCCGTCAGCAGCGCCAGGCGCAGGCGGCTCTGCTTTGTCGCCTCATCTTCTGCGGTCAGGATCGGGCAGTGCTCGTAAAAGCCGGAGAACAGCCCGGCAAGATCGTACAGATAGCTACACATCACGTGCGGCATCCCGTCGCGGGCAACCTGAGTAATCGTTTCTTCGAACTGCAACAGCCGGACGGCCAGCGCCGCTTCACGATCTTCGGCGATGGCGGTTGCACCCGTAACGCCGTGCTCATCAATGCCGGCCTTACGGAACACGGACAGCACACGCGTATAGGCGTACTGCATATAGGGCGCTGTGTTACCTTCAAACGCCAGCATGTTATCCCAGTCGAAGATGTAGTCAGTGGTGCGGCTTTTCGACAGGTCAGCATATTTGACGGCACCGATACCGACAATATTCGCCAGCGCTTTCAGCTCATCTGCGGGCATATCCGGGTTCTTTTCAGAGACCAGTTTTGTTGCACGCTCAATGGCCTCATCCAGCAGGTCGGAAAGCTTGATTGTGCCCCCGGCGCGGGTTTTAAACGGCTTGCCATCTTTGCCCAGCATCATGCCGAACATATGGTGTTCTAAAGGAACAGAGGCCGGAACATAGCCAGCTTTGCGTACGATAGTCCATGCCTGCATCAGATGCTGGTGCTGACGTGAATCGATGTAGTACAGCACGCGATCTGCTTTCAGGGTTTCATAGCGGTATTTAGCGCAGGCAATATCCGTGGTGGTGTAGAGATAGCCGCCATCCTTTTTCTGGATGATCACCCCCATCGGCTCGCCTTCCTTGTTCTTATACTCATCAAGGAATACGACCGTCGCGCCTTCACTCTCGACGGCCAGGCCTTTGGCTTTCAGGTCGGCAACGATACCCGGCAGCATGTCGTTGTACAGGCTCTCGCCCATCACATCGTTACGCGTCAGGGTCACGTTCATACGGTCATAGATCAGCTGATTCTGCGCCATCGTGATATCCACCAGGCGCTTCCACATCTTACGGCAGTACTCGTCGCCGCCCTGCAGTTTCACCACATAACCACGCGCCCGCTCGGCAAAAGCGGGATCTTCGTCGTAGGTACGTTTCGCTTCGCGGTAGAACACTTCCAGATCCGCCAGGGCGATCTCTTCATGCTGCTCGTTCTGCTGTTTCTCAAGGAAAGCAATCAGCATTCCGAACTGGGTACCCCAGTCGCCGACATGGTTTGCCCGGATCACATTGTGGCCGAGAAACTCCAGCGTACGCACCGCGGCATCGCCAATAATCGTTGAGCGAACGTGGCCGACGTGCATCTCTTTCGCGACGTTCGGCGCAGAGTAGTCAATCACCACTGTCTGAGGATTAACGGGGGCCACACCCAGTTTGGGGGCAGCCAGCACGCTGTCGATCTGGGTGGACAGCCACTCGGGTGCCAGGAAAATATTGATAAATCCGGGACCGGCGATTTCAACCTTTTTGGCAATACCCGTGAGATCCAACTGCTCCAGCACTTTTTCAGCCAGTTGTCGCGGCGGCATTCCCAGGCTTTTGGCGACGGCCATCATGCCGTTAGCCTGGTAATCACCAAACTGTGCTTTTGCCGACTGGCGCACCTGAGGTTCACAATCCAGGGGAGCACCCACTGCGATCATCGCCTGACTGACTTTTTCTGAGAGAAGAGCCTGAATATTCACCGAGTTACCTTAATTTTTCTGAAAGCCTGTGAGCAGGCCGTTGTCACCGCGCCGCCGTCATCAGGGTGTAAGTCACTCATGGCGTCAGCGCTTAAAAAAGAAGGGGAAAAGTATACTGCATTTAGGAACAAGTTATCCAGGAACCTGCATGCCTGGATAACTTGCTGAATGAGCATGGAGATAGCGTACTGCGGGGCTGTTTTCCGCGAGGCGGGATTAACGTCGGCGTTGAGGGCGGTGGGGACTGGCAACAGTCGTTTTCCCGCTTCGAACCCGCCAGTGGCGTACAATCGCCAACGCCATCATCGCGATCAGGACGGCGACAAGCAGTATCATCAGCATTGGGCTTTTCCTCGTGTGGATGGTCGGGACAAATCTATAAGAAAGCAGAATAGCCTACAATGCACCCTGTGCGATTTAGGAATTGTCGCATTGTATAAATTTAACTAAACTAAAACATAAACTTAAAGGCTGTTTTCTAAAAAAAAAGCTGGTACTGAACCAGTGAGGGCTGGATGTCTGTCTGAGTAAGCAGGCAATTAATATGAATAATTCCGATAATTACGGCTTATTCTATTCAATCTACTGGTCTTTAAAGTCGCTCACAGGCGTTGATATTAATAAGAGAAATTACTGTAAATGAAGGATTTGAGCATGATGATCATCGAAAACGCCGAGGAACTAAGCGATCTGGCTAATGATTTACCCCGTTTTTTACAATGCCTTAACCACCTTTCTCAGCGTTTAGGGCTAAAGCTTGATGATTTAGAGGTCGACCATATCGCTGTCAGATGCCATCAAAACACCACGGCAGAACGATGGAAGCAGGGATTACTCCGCTGCGGCACCCTTTTTTCTGAAAAAGAGATTGGGGGACGTCCTGTTGCGCTGTTTGATTTAGCCACCCCACTGCAGGTGGGGCCGTGGCAGATTAACGTGGTTGAACTTCCCTGGCCGGGGGAGCGGCGCTATCGCCATGAAGGCTGGGAACATGTGGAAGTGGTTCTGCGAGGCGATGAGCAGACGCTGGGGGCTCGTGCACTCGCCCTGATGAGCGACGAAGGGCTGATACAGCAGGGGATTTCCGTTAAAAACAGTGCACCTAAAGGGGAAGGGGAACGCCTGCCTAACCCGACACTGGCCGTCAGTGACGGGCTGGTGACCATCAAATTCCATCCCTGGAGTCTGAAAGAGATTGTCGGGAGTGAAAGAGCGCGTCAGCGTTAGTGCCCGATCGCCAGCGCCAGCGTCATGCGACGTAATGCTTCATCTAACATTGCGCGCTGGCAGCCAAAATTGAAGCGAATAAACTTATCGTCACCAAAGTCACGTCCCGGTGAGAAACCCAGCCCGTGTTTTTCAAAGAACAGCGCCGGGCTGGCGACTTTCAGTTTGCTGGCATCAATCCAGGCCAGATAGCTGGCTTCCGGTGCGGCCACACTCAGGCCAGGCAACTTATTGATATGTTGAGTCAGGCAGTCACGGTTGCCACGCAGATAGTCCAGCTGTGCCTCCAGCCAGGGCTGACCGTCACGCCAGGCGGCGGTAGCCGCCACAAATGACAGCACATCCACATCCGGCACCAGGCCTTTACGCTCGCGATTAAACCGGTCACGCAGGTCCCGATTGGGAATAATCGCCAGCGATGCGCCCAGACCGGCAATGTTGAAACTTTTTGACGGTGACAGCAGGGTAATGGATCGTTGCGCGGCATCCTCGCTCAGGCTGGCAAAGGGGATATGCCTGACGCCGGGTTCCAGCAGCAGGTCGCAGTGGATTTCATCGGAGCACACCACCAGGTTATGGCGTTGGGCGAAACGGAGCTGGGCCTCCAGCTCATCACGCCGATAGACCGTACCGCCCGGGTTTTGCGGGTTGCACAGTAATAACAGTTTTTCGTTGCCGGTCATCTGGTCGTTCAGGTCATCAAAATCCACCACCCAGCGCTGATCCTTAAGCTGCAGCGGGGCACTAAGCTGGGTACGACTGGCGAGTCTGGCGGCCTGACGGAAAGGCGGATAAATCGGGGTGGGCGCGACAGTACCCTGGTGGGGTTCGGTAAAGGCGCGTACGCTCAGATTCAGACCGGTCACCACGCCGGGTAAAAATACCAGCCATTCCGGCTGAATATGCCAGCCGTAGCGCGTACTCATGCGGTCGACGACAAGATGAATCAGCTCATCGGGCTGCACACCATAACCAAAGATCCCTTGTGAGATACGTGTCTGTAATGCTTCGGTAATACAGTCTGCTACGCGAAAATCGGTGTCGGCGACCCACAGTGGAAGGATATCCCGATCACCATATTTTCGCCATTTCAGGCTATCGCTGTGACGGCGGTCTATCCGTTGGTCAAAATTGAATGCCATGATGCTGATTCCCGTTAAAATAAATACCTGTAATACCGATCAGACTAATCATCGGCATCGAAATAAACAACCAGCCAGCAGTGATAAACCGGAGGATGGGATGCGAAAACTGGAAATATGCTGCTATGGAGTGGAATGTGCAGTCACGGCAGAGAAGGCAGGGGCGGACAGGGTGGAGCTCTGTGCTGCTCCGGCAGAGGGGGGGCTGACGCCATCGGCGGGAACGCTGATGTCAGCTCGACAGCGTGTGTCCATACCGGTACATCCTATCGTCCGGCCGCGCGGCGGCGATTTCTGTTACAGCGAGATTGAATTTGAGCAGATGAAGTCAGATATCGACTTTATCCGCGAGCTGGGTTTCCCCGGACTGGTGGTGGGCCTGCTGGACATTGATGGCCATATTGATCTGCCACGCATGCAGCAAGTGATGAAGCACTGTCAGGGGATGGCGGTGACGTTTCATCGCGCTTTCGATCTGTGCCACAGCCCGTTGCTGGCGATGACCCAACTGACTGACTTAGGCGTGGCGCGTATTCTCACCTCCGGCCAGCAGCAGAGTGCGGAGAGTGGTTTACCTCTTTTACGGGAACTTACCCATAAGGCCCGGGGTCTGAAAGTCATGGCCGGTGCGGGTGTCCGTCTGAGCAACGTTCAAAAATTTATCGATGCCGGCGTTATTGAGCTTCACAGCTCCGCCAGCCAGCGAACTGCGTCCCCCATGCGTTACCGCAAAGCCGGTGTCTCCATGTGTTCTGAGGCGGAAAACGATGAATTTACCCGCACCAGTGTGGATGGTGATGTGGTGGCCGCGATGAAGAGTGTGATGTCATTCGGGGCTCCGGTGAAAGTGGCCTGATGCGGTTCTCCTTTTACACCGATACTGGCGGTTCTCATTCACAGTAACCTACTGATTTTGCCGCGCAGCACGCCGAAACGTGACGTGATGTTTGCAAGTACCAGACCCCAGCTACCTTTGTTGGGGTTTTTTTTGACTCAGACGCGTGTTACAGGTGCGCCAGGGGGCAAAAAAACTCTACACTGCATGCTTCTCTTTACTCTGTCATGGAAGCCGTGATGAAGATTCAGTTTTTGAGTTATTCCCTGATGGCATCGCTGGCGTTGCTGCTGGCCCCGGCGGCACAGGCCTGCCAGCCCGGCTATCAGCAGATCAACAGTAATAACAGCATCGTCATGCTGGGCGGAACGGCACAAGGACCGATTAAACAGTTTGTGCTTGGCGAATTTGGTAAGGATGTTAATCAGCAAAAGCGCATGATCGGTGAATTTGACCCCTGTGGCGTTCTGCAACGTGCCGATATTCGTTACGACAAACAGGAAGGCCGCCTGCAGATTGAACTGGTGCAAAATTTTGAGCGCGTCAGTGATGGCTGGCTTTCCAGCTATACGATGACGGTGTCAGAACTGGGAAGCGGAGCGGCCACGGTCATCAACGACAAACGTGGCACGACGCACTACCGTACTAACAATCGCGGGATGATTGTCAGTTCTGCCGACGCATTTATGCTTAAGGGTGAGAGCGGGTTTACTGAAACCACGCACTTTTTCGACCGGAAGTCGCGACTGATCCGCAGCACCTCCCGCGGAACTGACGCCAACAGTAACGGCGTCCTGACGTACCGCTGGAATAAAAAGAATCAGCTGGTGGCGTCAGACTCTGAGCGACAGAAAATGACCTGGGACTATGACAGGGAAGGGCGTGAACTCCGTCTGAATACGCGGTCTGACAGTCCGATAAGCAGTATGACGACGCAGGACGAGTGCCAGCTCTGGGACGATCGTGACAACTGTACGTTAAGTTATGCCCGTGAGATGGAAGTGTTTCCCGGAGGAATTGTCCGGCGAAATATCACGGCAGCTTACCGCTATGAGTACTGGAAATCGCCCGGTCGCTGACTGAGAAGGCCGGCCTGAGTGGCCGGCCTGTCGGGGGCGTGCTTACTTCACCGACTGACTGAAGGCGTCCACGGCCAGAATGGCCTGAGCGACATCCTCCGCGCTCAGTCCCGGATTGAGGTTTTTCAGCGTGTCACCCTCGTTACCGGCCAGCGCGCCAATTTTCACCAGGTTTTCCCAGCTCTCTTTATCCAGATGCATCTCTTTGAGCGTGGTTGGCATGTTTATCGCGCGGTAAAAACGGACGTAACGGGCAATTTCTTCGTCCGGGCGCTGCTCAAGGATCATCTGCGTCAGCGTGCCGTAGGCGACTTTTTCTCCGTGCGTCAGGTGATGGATATCGCCTTCAATCGCCGTAAACCCGTTATGAATAGCGTGCGCACCAGCCAGGCCAGCATTTTCGAAGCCAAGGCCAGAAAGCAGCGTGTTGGCCTCCACTACCGCTTCCACTGCCGGTGTCACCAGCTGTTTTTCCACTGCCTGACAGGCGCTCAGCCCCCAGGTGAGCAGGGTTTTCTCACAGGCTTCCGCAATCGCTATCCCGGCAATCGTCGGATCACCATTGACCATTGATTTGCTGTGAGAACGCTTCACCGCCTGGGCTTCAACGTAAGTGGCCAGTCCGTCAGCGATGCCGGAGGCAAACAGACGCACCGGTGCCCGGACGCAGACCTGCGTATCCACCAGCACCAGATCCGGGTTTTTGCTGTAAAAACGGTAGCTTTCGAAGACGCCGCTGTCGGAATAGATGACGGACAGTGCGCTACAGGGGGCATCGGTGGAGGCGATGGTCGGCACGACGGCAACCGGCTGCTTCAGTTCGTCGGCAACCGCCTTCACCGTGTCAAGGGTTTTACCGCCGCCCAGACCGACCACGATGTGGGTGCCTTTCTCTTTTGCCAGATTAGCCAGACGGGTAATTTCATTGCTGGAAGCTTCGCCATTAAACGCTGCGTAGTGGCAGCCAATATTGCTGGCTGCCAGTGATGCCTCGACCTCTTTGCCAGTCAGGCCCCAGACGATATCGTCGGCCACCACGAAGGCACTGCTTCCCAGCTCTGCCAGATATTCGCCCAGGTGAGCGAGCTGCCCGGCGCCCTGAATGTATTTCCGTGGTGATGAAAAAACAAATTTACTCATACCAGTTACTCCTTTCAGGTGAAATGAACGCATAACTGACTGTAGACTAATTCCTTAGTATTAAGCTTGTTACCCAAAACGAGGTATTGAAGAATAAAAGGGCAGGTTGCTTGACGGGGATCAGAAAAGGGGCGCAAGGGAAACGCAGGGCCGTCATGTGACGATCGGCCCTGGCGTGGTCAGGGTTTGGTCGCGACCAGCACCGCACGCAGCGGAGCAGGGTAACCCTCAACGGTTTTCGTCGGGTCATTCGGGTCGAGGAATTCGGCCAGCGACTCGCTGGTCATCCAGCTGGTGCGACGCTGTTCCTCCGTGCTGGTCAGCGAGTAATCGGCGATGCGCACATCGACGAAACCGCATTTTTCCAGCCAGTTTTTTAGCGCCCCGGTGGAGGGAATAAAGTAAACGTTACGCATCTGGGCGTATCGTTCACCCGGCACCAGCACCTGCTGGTCATCACCTTCCACCACCAGCGTCTCCAGCACCAGCTCACCGCCGCTGACCAGCTGATTTTTTAGCTGGAACAGATGATCGAGCGGAGAGCGACGATGGTACAGCACGCCCATGGAGAAAACGGTATCGAACGCTTTCAGCTCCGGTAACTGCTCAATGCCCAGCGGCAGCAGGTGTGCACGCTGATCGTTGCCCAGGAGTTTACGCACCGCCTCAAACTGGCAGAGGAACAGCTGCATGGGATCGATACCCACCACCAGTTGCGCGCCTGCCCCCAGCATTCGCCACATGTGATAACCACTGCCGCAACCGACATCCAGCACTGTGCGTCCGGCCAGCGGGGAAATATGCGGTAAAACACGCTCCCATTTCCAGTCAGAACGCCACTCGGTATCAATGCTGACCCCGTAAAGTGAAAACGGCCCTTTACGCCATGGCATCAGGTTCCGCAGCAGTTTTTCAATTCCCTCGCGCTGGCGGGCCGACAGCTGGCTGCTGTCAGCGGTCACGCTGTGGAGCAGATCCAGTGTTTCGGGCGTGAGTGCAGGCAGATGTTCAACCGAGCGATCCCAGTTTTTAAAGTGCCCGTGCAGGGCTTCCCGCTGCCAGGCCGCGATCTGCGCGGGCAGGGTTTCCAGCCAGTGTGAGAGGGGGCTTTTAGCAATAAGTTGGTAAAAATTTCCAAAATCCATCAGGCGTGACCTGCTTTTAAGGCCACCAGAGAGCCAAAGTTGAAACACTGGAACCACAGTTCGGCGTGCTGGAAACCGGCCGTATGCAGGCGCTGTTTATGGGTTTCCACACTGTCCGTCAGCATTACATTTTCCAGCATGCTGCGCTTCTGACTGATCTCCAGTTCGCTGTAGCCGTTGGCCCGTTTAAAATCGTGGTGCATGTTAAACAGCAGCTCACCCATCTCAGGGTCGGCAAAGCTGAATTTTTCTGACAGCACCAGCGCCCCACCGGGGCGCAGGCCCTTATAAATCGTGTTCAGCAGCTGCTGACGCTCTTCAGGGGCAAGAAACTGCAGGGTGAAGTTCAGTACGACCAGGGACGCATTCTCTATCGGGATCTGGCGAATATCGTCCTCGATCACCTCCACCGGGGTGTCGGCGCGGAACGCATCTATATGGCGCCGGCAGCGCTCAACCATTGCCGGGGAGTTATCCACGGCAATGATCTGACAGCCAGGTGCCTGAATATGACGACGCACCGACAGGGTGGCCGCGCCCAGCGAACACCCAAGGTCATAAACCCGGGAGTCGGGCTGAACAAAGCGCTCGGCTAACATACCAATCATTGAAATAATATTGGAATAGCCGGGCACGGAGCGCTGAATCATGTCGGGAAACACTTCAGCAACGCGCTCATCAAACGTCCAGTCGCCCAGTTTGGCAATTGGCGCGGAGAACAGCGTATCGCGGTTAGACATAGTGGTAAGTCCGGGGAAGCTAACGGAAAGGGCATATTCTGGCAGAAAGTGATGGGGGCTGCACCTTTTCTGCCAGCCTGGCCGTCAGGAAAGGCCAAACACAAGGTCCCAGGGCAGGAACAACAGATTCACCAGCACCATCCCCGCCAGGGAAAGAAGGGTCAGCAGCATGCCATTTCGTCGCCACAGCACGGTACGACTGCGCAGGCCCCACGCATGCATCATGCGACCAAAGAAGAAAAACAGGCCCAGCAGGTGCAGCATCCAGATATCGGCGCCGTTCATCTCCATCATCACCAGCAAAAACATCGCGATGGGAATATTTTCTACCGCATTGCCGTGGATGCGAATGGCCAGTTGCAGATCGGAAACGCCGCCGTCGCCAATCGAAACCCTGTACTGCCGACGTAAACGCACGACGTCGAGTAAAAACTTCAGAATAAACAGCGAACCAACTACCACGTAAAGTGCACTGACCATCTCTCACTCCATGATGTAAGAATTATCTTGCCGAACAGGGTAGCGAAGAAAACTCAGGCTGTCGCCTGCCCGCCGATCAAAACAGCATCTCCTGCTGTGGCCAGTTGGGGACTTCACCGATGCCGGGCACGGCCTGCTGCAGGCCAGGCCAGAGTGCGCGAACCAGCTCGGGAGCAAACCCGACATCCGGAGTGTGAATAAACAGCCAGGGCTGGCCTGCGGCGCACCACTGCGGCAGGCGCTGTCGCCAGGCGTCAAACCACTTTGCATTGGCCGAGAGATCATCGCCCCCGATAAAGCGGATCATTGGGGCATCTGCCGTCATCACGGCGTGAACGGGCAATTTGGGTTTTTTACGCTGTGCTTCGATAATCGCCGGAGAGGAGGGGATGGCGCTGTGAACCCCACGCGTATCCAGGATCACCCGATTGACGCCACGCTGGTGCAGTCCACGGTTCAGCGCCTGTTCAGCCTCGCCCTTGGCGAAAAACTCCGGGTGCCGTACCTCTACCCCGTAGCGAAACGCCGTCGGCAAACCGTCCAGAAACTGCCAGAGTGCGGGCAGGTCAGCGGGTGAAAACGCTGACGGCATCTGCAGCCAGAACTGTCCCATTCGATCGGCCAGCGGGGAGAGCAGATCAAAAAATTCTGCGGTCAGATCGCCGCACTGTCGCAGCGATGCCTGATGGCTGATAGTGGCGGGGAATTTAAAACAGAAGCGGAAGTCATCATGGGTCATGGCCCGCCAGCGTTGAACCACTTCCGGGCGCGGCAGCGCGTACAGCGTGGTGTTGCCTTCGACACAGTTAAAGTAGCGGGCATAATCTTCCAGGGTGGTCATTCCCAGTTTTTTCCATTGTGGGTGCTGCCACTGCGGCAGGCCAAGGTACAACGGCGTCATCGCATTTCCTGTTTAGGTGAACTGCGGGCGACTGTAACGTGGGGAGAGGGAGGAGCGCAACACAGATTGCGGAGGAGGAAAATGTACGACCGGTTCCCTCCGGTCGTTGACGCACTACTGCAATGCCGCCAGGATCTCATCGCTCTGACGAACGCGGGCAATGCGGGGGAAGATCCATTCGACGCTGGCCTGATGCTGTTCCGCCGTCGCGGTGCTGCAGATGTCTTCGGCAATCACCAGATTGAAGCCCAGCTCCCAGGCATTGCGTGCGGTCGACTCCACGCCAATATTGGTGGCAATGCCGCCCAGGACAAGGGTGTCAATGCCGCGTCGGCGTAGCTGTAACTCCAGGTCCGTGCCGTAAAAGGCCCCCCACTGGCGTTTGATAACGGACAAATCGGTGGCCCGGGCATTCAGTGCCTCAGGGTAGTCCCACCAGTTGTCCGGCAGCGCACCGCCGGCATGGGCGGCATCCACCGGCTGTCTCAGTGCCTCTGCAAAATCGGCGGACCAGCCAACGCGCACCAGCACCACAGGGGCATTAACAGCGCGAAAATGCGCGGCCAGCGTGGCCGATCGGCGGACGACGTCATCGGCGGAATGCGGAGCATGGCCGAAGGGCAAAATGCCTTCCTGCAGATCGATCAGAACCAAAGCAGTGGTGTTGGGGTTAAGTTTCACTATCAGAATCTCCGCGAGAAGGTAGGAAACCGTCAAGAATACAAAGGAAAGGCCTCAGGCGGCGATGAAAATGATGTCGGTAAAGCGCAGTGTTTTGTTAGCGGTTATGTCGAGGTGATGATGTTTTGTTAACCATCTGCTCCAGTGAGAGGGGATATCGGGGTTTTTCTGCCCCTTTCCCGCGCCGACAGCACTTATCCTGTGAGCCATTTTCCATTATAATGGCAGCCATTTTTCGCGGCAGCAGCGCTCCTCAGAGCAGGATATTGACCATAAAGCTGTGCCAGCAGCGCTGAAGTTAAAAGGATATCATTATGCGTACTGAGTATTGTGGGCAGATCAATCTGTCTCATGTAGGCCAGCAAGTGACACTGTGCGGTTGGGTTAACCGTCGCCGCGATCTCGGCAGCCTGATCTTTATTGATATGCGTGACCGTGAAGGCATCGTGCAGGTGTTCTTTGACCCGGATCGCCAGGAGGCCTTCAAACTGGCCTCTGAACTGCGTAACGAGTTCTGCATCCAGTTAACCGGCACCGTCCGCGCGCGTGATGAGAAGAACAAAAACAGCGATATGGCGACCGGTGAGATCGAAGTATTCGCCACCGATCTGACCATCATCAACCGCTCTGAACCGCTGCCATTAGACTCCAATATGGCCAACAGTGAAGAAGCGCGTCTCAAGTATCGCTATCTTGACCTGCGTCGTCCGGACATGGCGAACCGCCTGAAAGCCCGTGCGAAAATCACCAGCTTCGTGCGCCGCTTTATGGACGAGCACGGTTTCCTGGATATCGAAACCCCGATGCTGACCAAGGCGACGCCGGAAGGTGCCCGTGACTATCTGGTGCCCAGCCGCGTGCATAAAGGCAAGTTCTATGCCCTGCCACAGTCACCTCAGCTGTTTAAACAGCTGCTGATGATGTCCGGCTTTGACCGTTACTATCAGATTGTAAAATGCTTCCGTGACGAAGATTTACGTGCGGATCGTCAGCCTGAATTTACCCAGATCGATGTGGAAACCTCCTTTATGACCGCACCGCAGGTGCGTGACATCATGGAGCGTCTGGTGCGCAATCTGTGGGTCGACGTGAAGTCGGTTGAGCTGGGTGATTTCCCGACCATGACCTTCGCAGAAGCCATGCGTCGCTACGGTTCTGATAAGCCCGATCTGCGCAACCCGATGGAGCTGGTGGACGTGGCCGATCTGGTGAAAAACGTGGAGTTCAGCGTTTTCTCCGGCCCCGCCAATGATGCCAAAGGCCGTGTGGCGACACTGCGTGTACCGGGTGGCGCACAGCTGAGCCGCAAGCAGATTGACGACTATACCAAGTT
Source organism: Erwinia persicina (assembly GCF_019844095.1). Classification (NCBI taxonomy): domain Bacteria; kingdom Pseudomonadati; phylum Pseudomonadota; class Gammaproteobacteria; order Enterobacterales; family Erwiniaceae; genus Erwinia; species Erwinia persicina. Next base: position 2,098,405 of record NZ_CP082141.1, read on the forward strand.
TATCGAAATCTACGGGGCTAAAGGCCTGGCGTGGATGAAGGTCAACGAACGCGCTAAAGGTCTGGAAGGGGTTGCCAGTCCGGTCGCCAAGTTCCTTGATGCCAGTATTGTTGAAGAGATCCTGGCGCGTAACGGCGCGGCCGACGGGGATATCATCTTCTTCGGCGCGGGCAGTGCGAAAGTGGTGGCTGATGCGCTGGGCGCGCTGCGTCTGAAGCTGGGTCGTGACCTGAAAATCACCGACGAAGCCGCCTGGGCTCCGCTGTGGGTGGTTGACTTCCCGATGTTTGAAGAAGACGGTGAAGGCGGCCTGACGGCCATGCACCACCCGTTCACCGCGCCAAAAGATATGTCCCCTGGTGAGCTCGCATTACAGCCTGAACTGGCGATTGCCAACGCTTACGACATGGTGATCAACGGTTATGAAGTGGGCGGTGGTTCCGTGCGTATTCATAACGGCCAGATGCAACAGACCGTGTTCGGTATTCTGGGGATCACCGAGCAGGAGCAGCGCGAGAAGTTTGGCTTCCTGCTGGATGCGCTGAAGTTCGGTACGCCACCGCACGCCGGTCTGGCCTTTGGTCTGGATCGTCTGGTGATGCTGCTGACCGGCACCGATAATATTCGCGACGTGATTGCCTTCCCGAAAACCACGGCGGCGGCCTGCCTGATGACCGAAGCGCCAAACTTTGCTAACCCGGCTTCGCTGGCTGAACTGGGCATTGAAGTGGTTAAGAAAGTGAAAGATCAGCCGTCAGAGAACGAATAATGGCGTTTAAGCATCCGGTTTCGGTTCTGGTGGTGATTTATGCCCTGGACACCCGGCGGGTGCTGATGTTGCAGCGACGTGATGATGTGGATTTCTGGCAGTCGGTCACCGGCAGCCAGGAGCCCGGCGAAAGTTTGCTACAGACCGCGCAGCGGGAAGTGCAGGAAGAGGTCGGGATTGATATTAACGCCGGGCAGCTCACATTCGTGGACTGCCAGCGTCATATAGAATTCGAAATCTTTGCGCACTTTCGCCACCGCTATGCGCCGGACATTACCCACAACCGGGAGCACTGGTTTACGCTGGCGCTCCCTGCGGAATGCAACATCACATTGAGCGAACATCTGGCTTTTCAGTGGCTGGATGCCCCGGCCGCCGCCGCGCTCACCAAGTCCTGGAGTAACCGCCAGGCAATTGAAGAATTTGTAGTGTAATTTTTGTTTTTTATCTTTTGAACTTAGCCAAACGTTCAGGCGTCTGTCGGCGCAGCGAGATGGCAGCCGGCAAGATAACCTGTTCAGCGTTGATTTGGAGACAAGAGTAAATGGCAGGACATAGTAAATGGGCGAACACCAAGCACCGCAAGGCGGCCCAGGATTCTAAACGCGGTAAAATTTTCACCAAAATCATTCGTGAACTGGTGACCGCTGCCAAACTGGGCGGCGGTGATGCGAACTCTAACCCGCGCCTGCGTGCGGCGATGGACAAAGCGCTGTCAAACAACATGACCCGTGACACCATGAACCGTGCTATTGCACGCGGCGTGGGCGGTGACGATGACAGCAACATGGAAACCATTATCTATGAAGGTTATGGCCCCGGCGGTACGGCGGTCATGGTCGAGTGCCTGAGCGACAACCGCAACCGTACCGTGTCTGAAGTCCGTCATGCCTTCACCAAAACCGGCGGCAATCTCGGCACCGATGGTTCCGTGGCGTATCTCTTCACCAAAAAGGGTGTGATCACTTTTGCACCGGGCCTGGAGGAAGATACGGTGATGGACGCGGCGCTGGAAGCCGGCGCAGACGACGTGATGACCTATGATGACGGGACGATTGACGTGTTTACCGCCTGGGAAAATCTAGGCGCAGTGAAAGAGGCGCTGGAAGCGGCAGGTCTGAAGGCAGACAGCGCCGAAGTCACCATGATCCCGTCTACTAAAGCGGATATGGATGCCGAAACAGCGCCTAAGCTGCTGCGTCTGATTGATATGCTGGAAGACTGCGACGACGTGCAGGAGGTTTACCATAACGGTGAAATTTCTGACGAGGTAGCGGAAACCCTGTGATACACCGACCATCACATCTGGTGAGCGCGTAATGGCTATTATTTTGGGGATCGACCCCGGTTCGCGCATCACCGGTTACGGTGTGATCCGGCAGGTGGGGCGGCAGTTAACCTATCTGGGTAGCGGCTGTATTCGAACCAGTGTGACTGATTTGCCGACGCGGCTGAAACTGATTTATGCCGGGGTGAGCGAAATCATCACCCAGTTTCAGCCGGAGTTCTTCGCGATAGAACAGGTCTTTATGGCGAAGAATGCAGACTCCGCGCTGAAGCTGGGTCAGGCACGCGGGGCGGCGATCGTGGCCGCCGTCAATCAGGATTTGCCGGTGTTCGAGTATGCCGCGCGCCAGGTAAAGCAGACCGTGGTGGGCATCGGCAGCGCCGAGAAAAGCCAGGTGCAGCATATGGTGCGGACGCTGCTCAAACTGCCTGCGAATCCGCAGGCGGATGCGGCCGATGCGCTGGCAATTGCCATCACGCACTGCCACCTGAGCCAGAACGTTAACCGTATTGGTGAGGGAAAACTGAACCTTGCACGCGGGCGTCTCAGTTAACTCGGGAAGTCCGCGAATCATATTCAGGCTGGATATTCATCCAGCCTTTTTTATGCTATAAACACCACTCTGAATAGTTATCTGAAGGAAGCGAATGTGATAGGTCGTCTGAGAGGCATTATCCTGGAAAAACAGCCGCCTGTGGTGTTGCTGGAGGTCGGCGGCGTGGGTTATGAGGTGCAGATGCCAATGACCTGTTTTTATGAGCTTCCCGACCTCAATCAAGAAGCGATTATCTTCACCCACTTTGTGGTGCGTGAAGATGCGCAGCTGCTGTTTGGCTTTAACAGTAAACCGGCGCGTGCGCTGTTCCGTGAACTGATTAAGGTCAATGGCGTCGGGCCGAAGCTGGCGCTGGCGATCCTCTCCGGCATGTCTTCCCAGCAGTTCGTCACCGCCGTTGAGCGCGAAGAGATTGCCGCACTGGTCAAACTGCCCGGCGTGGGCAAGAAAACTGCCGAGCGCTTAGTCGTGGAGATGAAAGACCGCTTCAAAGGGATGCACGGCGATCTGTTTGCCACCGATGCGCCGTTTGCACTGACCAGCGAAATGCCGGCCGAAGCTGCCAATGATGCTGAAAGCGAAGCCGTCTCTGCGCTGGTGGCCCTGGGCTATAAGCCTCAGGAAGCCAGCCGTATGATCAGTAAGGTAGGAAAACCGACCGCAGACTGCGAAACGCTGATCCGCGAAGCCCTGCGCGCTGCTATTTGACTGAGGTAGAGCATGATTGAAGCCGATCGCCTCGTTTCCGCCGGGGTTGTTACCGAAGAAGAAGTCATTGACCGCGCGATCCGACCGAAAATGCTGGCGGAGTATGTCGGCCAGCCGGTGGTGCGCGAACAGATGGAAATCTTCATTGAAGCCGCCAAAAATCGCGGTGATGCCCTCGACCATCTGCTGATTTTCGGCCCGCCAGGCTTAGGGAAAACCACGCTGGCGAACATTGTCGCCAACGAGATGGGTGTGAATCTGCGGACTACCTCCGGGCCGGTGCTGGAAAAAGCCGGCGATCTGGCGGCCATGCTCACCAACCTCGAACCGCACGACGTGCTGTTTATCGATGAGATCCACCGTCTTTCACCGGTGGTGGAAGAAGTCCTTTATCCGGCCATGGAAGATTATCAGCTGGATATTATGATTGGCGAAGGGCCGGGCGCCCGGTCAATCAAACTTGACCTGCCACCGTTCACCCTGATTGGGGCCACCACGCGCGCCGGGTCCCTGACCTCACCGCTGCGTGACCGCTTTGGCATCGTGCAGCGCCTGGAGTTTTACCGGGTGGAAGACCTGCAGCATATCGTCGGCCGCAGCGCTGCCTGTCTGGGCCTGCCGCTGAGCGATGACGGCGCGCTGGAAATCGCCCGCCGGGCACGGGGAACTCCGCGTATTGCTAACCGTCTGCTGCGGCGGGTGCGCGACTTTGCCGAGGTTCGTGCAGCCGGCAATATGAGCGGTGACGTCACCTCAAAGGCGCTGGATATGCTGAGTGTTGATACCGAAGGCTTTGACTATATGGACCGTAAGCTGCTGCTGGCGATCATCGATAAGTTTATGGGGGGGCCGGTAGGGCTGGATAACCTGGCGGCAGCAATAGGTGAAGAGCGCGAAACCATCGAGGACGTGCTGGAGCCGTATCTGATCCAGCAGGGGTTTATTCAACGCACCCCACGTGGCCGTATGGCGACCGGACACGCGTATAAACATTTCGGCATCACCCGCGAAGAGCAGTAGGTAGCAAACCCCGGGGACGAGGCGACCGGAAAGGTCTCCTCCCGGGTGGGCGAGGGGCTGCCCCTTTTCCGGTCAGCCCGTCACCATCATGATTACACAGCCGGCTTCTTCACCATACTGATGATAAACATCACTGCCGCGCCCAGTACCACGGACGGGCCGGCGGGCGTATCGTAAAACGCAGAGAACGTCAGGCCCGCCGTCACCGCCAGAATACCGAACACCACGGCCAGTCCAGCCATCTGCTCGGGTGAGCGGGCAAAGCGCCTTGCGGTCGCCGCCGGAATAATCAGCAGGGAGGTGATTATCAGCGCCCCGACAAACTTCATGGCAACGCCGATAGTCAGGGCGGTGATCAGCATCAGGATCATTTTCGTGCGCTGAATATTGACGCCGTCAACCTGTGCCAGCTCAGGACTGATGGTCAGCGACAGCAGCGCGCGCCATTGCCAGGCCAGCAGCAGCAGCACCACGACCACCCCGGCCACAATCGTCCACAGGTCGGTGGGGGTCACTGCCAGCAGATCGCCAAACAGATACGCCATCAGATCAACCCGCACGTCAGACATCAGGCTGACGACTACCATACCCAGCGACAGCGCGCTGTGCGCCATAATCCCCAGCAGGGTATCAATAGCCAGGTGCGGGCGCCGCTCCAGCCAGACAAGCACCAGCGACAGCAGCAGCGTCACGGCGATCACCGCGTAAAAAGGACTGACGTTCAGCAGCAGACCAAAGGCCACCCCCAGCAGTGAGGCATGCGCCAGCGTATCGCCAAAATAGGACATCCTGCGCCAGACAACAAACGAGCCCAGCGGCCCGGCGGCCAGAGCCAGCAGTACGCCCGCCAGCCAGCCCGGTAATAACAGTTCAATCATGACGGCCGGTTCCTTTGCGCAGGATAATTCGTCCCTGGAGATCGTGACGGTGGTTGTGATGGTGGCGATAAATGGCCAGCTGTTCCGCACCGCGCGGACCAAACATCGAAATAAACTCCGGATGTTTAGATACGGCCTCCGGGGTACCCGAACAGCAGATATGATGATTGAGACAGAGTACCTCGTCGGTTTTGGCCATCACCAGGTGCAGGTCATGGGAAACCATCAGGACGCCGCAGTTCAGCTCACGACGCAACTGGTCAATAAGGTCATACAGCGCGACCTGGCCATTCACATCCACGCCCTGGGTGGGTTCGTCCAGCACCAGTAGCTGCGGCTGATTAAGCAATGCACGCGCCAGCAGGACGCGCTGCATCTCTCCGCCTGACAGTTTCTGCAGCGGATACTCCAGCAGCTGGGCTGCCTGGACTCGTTTCAGCGCAGGCAGAATGTCCCCCCGTTTCACGCCGGGACGCAGGCGCATAAAGCGGTCTACGGTCAGGGGCAGGGTGACATCAAGATGAATTTTTTGCGGTACGTAGCCGATGCGCAGCTGTGCCGGACGCAACAGCGTGCCTGAGGTCGGCGCAATCAGCCCAAGCACGACGCGCACCAGCGTCGATTTACCGGCACCGTTCGGCCCCAGCAGGGTCAGGATCCGACCGGGCTGCAGCGAGAGTGAGACATCGGACAACACACGGCGTTGACCAAAGCTCACAGAAATTTTATCAAGGGCAATCAAAGATGACATGTTCATTACGGGTTGCAGAAATTTACGGATGTTATAATATCACAATCCATCGACACTCCACGATGGATTGAATCATTATGTTACATAAAAAAACGCGTGTATTTTCAACGCTGGCCGGCCTGAGTATCGCCGCTTCGCTTGCGCTTCCTGCCCAGGCCGATGTGGTCGCCTCCGTTAAGCCTGTCGGTTTTATCGCGGCAGCCATTGCTGATGGCGTCACGCCCGTTCAGGTTTTGCTTCCGGACGGTGCTTCCGAACATGATTACGCCTTACGTCCATCTGACATTAAACGCTTGAAGAGCGCGGATTTAGTCGTCTGGGTCGGCCCGGAAATGGAAGCGTTCATGACCAAATCTGCTGCCGCCTTACCTGCGGCTAAGAACGTCCAGATGAGCGATCTTCCCGGGGTGAAACCCCTGTTACTGAAGGGTGGAGAAGACGAAGAAGAAGAACAGCATGAGGCGCATTCAGGGCACTCACACGGGACGACTGACAGCCATGATCACCACCATCATGGTGAATATAATATGCATCTGTGGATGTCGCCGGAAATTTCCAAGAAAACTGCGATTGCAATCCATGCAAAATTATTGGAACTTATGCCGCAAAGCAAGGCCAAACTAGACGCAAACCTGCAGCACTTTGAGGCAGAACTGGCGTCAGCCGATGCGAAAATCAGTAATCAGTTAGCCCCGGTCAAAGGAAAAGGGTATTTCGTTTTTCATGATGCATACACATACTTTGAAAAACACTTCGGTCTGACGCCATTAGGTCATTTTACCGTCAACCCTGAGATCCAGCCCGGCGCACAACGTTTACATCAAATACGAACACAGTTGGTTGAGCAAAAAGCGACCTGCGTTTTTGCTGAGCCACAATTCAGGCCGGCCGTGATTGAAGCCGTTGCCAGAGGGACCACCGTGCGTTCGGGCACACTGGATCCACTCGGGACGGACATCACCCCAGGTAAAGACAGCTATGTGACATTCCTCTCACAGCTGTCCAGCCAGTATGCGAGCTGCCTGAAAGGAGAATAGAGGATCATTTAAGTGCAGCAGATATCCCGCGCTGTCGCCCTGGCGTTTAACAACCTTCCGCGGCCCCATCGTATTATGTTGGGGTCTTTGACCGTGGTGACGCTGGCCGTCACCCTGTGGCGGCCTTACGTTTATCATCCAGGCAATGAAAGTCCGATTGTTAAAACGGTCGAACTTGAGAAAAACCAGCTTCGAACCCTTCTTCCGGAAGCCAGCGAACCCATCGATCAGGATACGCCGTCTCCCGCTGACGATCTGCCAAAAGATGAAATTGATGAGGATGTCGCGGATGAAAGCGGCACGCACGATTACGTTATCTCCACCGGTGATACCCTCAGTAGCGTGCTTAACCAGTACGGCATTGATATGTCTGATATCAGCCAGCTGGCAAAGAGCGATAAAGATCTGCGTAACCTGCAAATTGGTCAGCAGCTTTCGTGGACGCTGAATGATAACGGTGAACTGCAACGCGTGAGCTGGGAAGTGTCCCGCCGTGAAACCCGAACTTACGATCGTTCGGGCAATGGTTTCAAATCCTCTTCGGTGATGCAACAGGGCGAGTGGCAGAACAATGTTCTGAAAGGCGTCGTCAACGGCAGTTTTGTCAGCAGCGCCAAAAAAGCGGGGCTCACCAGTAGTGAAATCAGTGCGGTGATCAAATCACTGCAGTGGCAGATGGATTTTCGTAAGCTGCGTAATGGCGACCAGTTCTCCGTGCTGATGTCCCGTGAAGTGTTGGACGGCAAGAGTGAACAGAGTGAACTGGTTGGCGTGCGGCTGAACAGCGGTGGTAAGGATTACTATGCTATTCGCGCAGAGGACGGGAAATTTTATGACCGCAACGGCTCCGGGCTGGCGCAAGGGTTTATGCGTTTCCCGACGGTTAAACAGTATCGCGTGTCATCAAACTTTAATCCGCGTCGTGTGAACCCGGTTACCGGGCGTGTTGCCCCTCATAAAGGCGTTGATTTCGCCATTCCTGTCGGCACGCCGGTGCTGGCTGTCGGTGATGGTGAAGTGATCGTGGCGAAACGCAGCGGTGGGGCAGGTAACTACGTTGCTGTTCGTCATGGCCGTCAGTATATGACGCGTTACATGCACCTGAAAAAACTGCTGGTGAAACCGGGGCAGAAGGTCAAACGTGGCGATCGAATTGCGCTTTCCGGTAACACCGGTCGGTCTACAGGGCCACACCTGCACTTTGAAATCTGGATCAATAACCAGGCCGTGAACCCGCTTACGGCGAAAATGCCGCGTATGGAAGGCTTGTCGGGTAAAGATCGCCGCGATTACATCGCTAAAGTACGTGAGGTTGTGCCACAGTTACGTTTTAAGTAATCCTGCTGCACAATAAAAAAGCCGATGGGTGATTCCATCGGCTTTTTTTTAGTAAAGAATGAGCATTCTTGTCAATAACTTTGCAAAATGCCATGTCAGCACTATCATATGCCGGTTATTGTCCGAGGCGAGTGCATGGAAAACCCAAAAAAAAGTCAGATCGAATTTATTCCCACTTTTAAACGAAGCTTTTTATTACCGCGATACTGGGGAAGCTGGTTAGGAGTAGGCGCGTTTGTTGGCCTCGCCCTGTTGACGCCACGTCTGCGTGACCCACTGTTGGGTTCACTTGGCCGACTGGCGGGGAAGTTCGCCCGCAGCGCGCGCCGTCGTGCGCAGATTAATCTGCTGTATTGCATGACCGATAAATCAGAAAGCGAGCGTGAAGCGATCATCGACGAGATGTTTGCTGTTGCACCGCAGTCGATGGCGATGATGGCCGAACTTGCGCTTCGCCCGCAACACGCCAAAAAGCGTATCCGCTGGCACGGCAGAGAAATTATCGAAGAATTACAGCGTGACGGGAAGAATGTGATTTTCCTCGTGCCGCATGCCTGGGCCGTTGACCTGCCTGCGATGGTGCTGGCCTCGGAGGGGCAGCCAATGGCGGCCATGTTCCACAACCAGAGTAACCCGGTGATGGATTATGTCTGGAACCGCGTACGCCGCCGTTTTGGCGGACGTATGCATGCACGTAACGATGGGATAAAACCCTTTATCATGTCTATCCGCCAGGGATACTGGGGCTATTACCTGCCTGACCAGGATCACGGCGCGGAGCAGAGTGAGTTTGTTGACTTCTTCGATACCTATAAGGCCACACTGCCTGCGGTAGGAAGAATGATGAAAGTCTGTCGCGCCAAGGTGGTGCCGTTATTCCCGTCCTATGACAGTAAAACTCATTGTCTGGATATCTATCTGCGCCCGCCGATGGACGATTTACCTGATTCTGATGATGCTTCTCAGGCCCGGCGTCTGAATGAAGAGGTGGAAGTCTTTGTCCGTCCTCACCCAGAACAGTACACCTGGATACTGAAGCTGCTGAAAACCCGTAAACCCGGCGAGAAAGAGCCTTACGATCGCCAGGAGCTTTATCCAAAGAAGTGACATGCGGTACAGGGGGCAACACATCTGCCCGTTACCCCCTGCTTTTTAGTTGAGTGCCGACCGGCGCTGCCACTCTCTCAGAAAGGCCCTCACCAGAACAAACCACACCACGCCAAAGGCCAGGTTGACCAGGCTGAAAGCGCGGGATCCGTCGCTGAAATAGGCAAATTTCGCCAGTTCTATTCCCAGGGCAAACACCAGAATGCTGATCATGCCGAGCATGGCAGCCACGCTGCCTTTTCCTGCCTCGCTGGAAAACAGCGTCAGGCGATAGAGCCCGGCGTTGACCAGCCCGGTGCCAAAGCCATACAGGCTGAGACCGGCCGTCAGCCACAGGTAGCTGTGATTATCGATCACCGAAGCCAGCGCAGCGATGCCCAGACCCAGCAAAATCGGCCAGGCACCAAAACGTAGCGGGCGATCAATGGGTAAGCGTGATGCCAGCTTGCCCAGCGTCAGGTTACCGGCGATCATGGCAACAAACACCGGCAGTTGCAGCAGGGCATAATCAAGGCGGGACAGCCCTTCATCATGGATCAGGATCACCGGTGAGAGCGCCACCCAGGCGAGGCAGGGGATGCTCACCAGGCCGATAGCCAGCGAACCGCTCATTACCTGACGGTCTTTAAACAGCGCGAGATAGCCTTTACCCAGGGATGACAGGGAGATCGAAACCTGCTTATCCCCGGCGGTTTCCGGCATGGTGCGCCACAGTCCAATCAGCGCGACAGCGGTGACGATACCGAAAAGCCAGAACATGGTGCGCCAGTCGCTGACCTCCAGAAAAGCGGCTCCTGCCAGCGGGCCCGCCAGTGGAGCCAGCAGGGCAACGTTGGCCATCAGCGCCATCATTCGTACGCTCAGAGCTTCATTGAAGGCTTCCTGAATGGCGGCATAGCCTACCGCGCCGATAAAGCACAGGCTGATCCCCTGCAGAAAGCGCAGCAGAATGAATTGTTCAATGCTCTGTACCCAGTGGGTGGCCATGCAGGTGAGCATAAAGAAGGTGACGCCAGCCAGCATCACCGGCCGCCGGCCCAGCTTGTCCGACAGCGGCCCCAACAGCCACTGTAAAACAATGCCACCGACCAGATAGGCGGTCAGCGAGGCTGACACCCATTCCGGCCCTACGCCGAACTCACTGGTCACCAGCAGCATTCCCGGCTGGATCATATCGTGAGCAATATAGGTCGCAAATTCGAACAAAACTAATGACAGGGGAAAAATAAGGTGTCGACGGGTTAGGGTCGACACGGGGACATATGACGCCATTCTGGCTCCCTCCAGGGTGTTCAAAACATTCAAAACGTGCAGTCGCCTGAACAGGCTCGCTAACATACCGCATTTTCACCTGTGCAGACTGCACTAATGTGAATAAAAGCGTGGTGACAGCGCACGGACAGGGCGATAGAAAAACGAGGGGGAAAGAGGAGGACACTTCCTGCCCGGGCTGACAGTGCCCGGGCAGGTCAGATCGTATTACTCAACGCGCAGCACGCGGCTGGTGTTGGTTGTACCCGTGGTGCTCATCACATCGCCCTGAGTGACGATAACCAGATCGCCTGACATCAGGAATCCTTTCTCACGCAGCAGATTGACCGCATCGTGCGCCGCCGCCACGCCGTCGCTGTTGCTGTCGAAAAATACCGGCGTCACACCGCGATACAGCGCAGTGAGGTTCAGCGTGCGCTCGTGGCGAGACATGGCAAAAATCGGCAGACCAGAGGTAATGCGTGAGGTCATCAGCGCGGTACGGCCGGATTCGGTCATAGTAATAATCGCGGTCACGCCCTGCAGATGGTTCGCCGCATACATGGCCGACATGGCAATTGCTTCCTCAATATTATCGAACTGCACGTCAAGGCGGTGCTTGGAAACGTTGATACTGGGGATCTTCTCCGCGCCCAGGCAGACCTTCGCCATGGCAGAAACGGTTTCGGCGGGATACTGGCCTGCTGCGGTTTCTGCTGACAGCATCACCGCATCGGTGCCATCGAGCACGGCGTTGGCCACGTCCATCACTTCCGCACGGGTCGGCATCGGGTTGGTGATCATCGACTCCATCATCTGAGTGGCGGTGATCACGGAACGGTTTAACTGGCGGGCGCGGCGGATAAGGGCTTTCTGGATGCCGACCAGCTCAGGATCGCCAATTTCAACACCCAGGTCGCCCCTGGCGACCATCACCACATCAGAGGCCAGGATAATGTCATCCATCGCTTCCTGGCTGGCTACGGCTTCTGCGCGCTCTACCTTGGAGACAATCATAGCCTCACAGCCAGCTTCGCGCGCCAGACGGCGGGCATAGTGCAGGTCTTCACCACAGCGCGGGAATGATACCGCCAGATAGTCGACGCCAATTTTAGCGGCGGTCAGAATATCCGCTTTGTCTTTTTCCGTCAGGGCTTCTGCCGACAGGCCGCCGCCCAGTTTGTTAATCCCTTTGTTATTGGACAGTGGGCCACCGACGGTCACTTCGGTAAAGACTTTCATGCCCTGAACTTCCAGCACTTTCAGCTGTACGCGGCCGTCGTCGAGCAGCAGAATATCGCCAGGAACCACGTCAGCAGGCAGACCTTTATAGTCGATACCGACTTTCTCACGATCGCCTTCCCCTTTGCCCAGGCTGGCATCCAGCAGGAAACGCTCACCGATATTGAGGAAAACTTTGCCCTCTTTAAAGGTTGAAACACGAATTTTGGGGCCCTGTAAGTCACCGAGGATGGCCACATGGCGACCCAGTTTAGCGGCAATTTCACGCACTTTATCTGCGCGCATTTGGTGATCTTCAGCGGTGCCATGTGAGAAGTTCAGACGAACAACGTTGGCGCCGGCAGCGATGACTTTTTCAAGGTTATTATCGCGATCGGTGGCGGGGCCTAACGTGGTTACAATCTTGGTTCTTCTGAGACGTCGTGACATGTATGACTCCATTGACTTTGAGAGTGGTGTTGCAGGAGCAAGCACTACTAAGGCTGTAAATCTGGTTAGAAGACAGAGAGGGGATGCAAACACCCCTCACGTCGGTAAGACCCATTTAAAAATCACGTTGTTACTGGCCGGAAAGAAGTGAGAGAGCGCTGTCTTTATCAAACCTGGACTCTCGCAGTGCCTCTTTGACTCGTTTGAGATTATCGCGAAATTTCGTGCCGCGACGCAGAGTAAAGCCGGTGGCCAGGACATCAATTAATGTTAACTGCGCCAGGCGGGAAACCATCGGCATATAAATATCGGTATCTTCGGGAACGTCCAGCATCAGGGCTAACGTTGCCTCTCGGGCCAGCGGTGAGTCAGGCGAGGTGATGGCCAGTACGGTAGCATCATTTTCCCGCGCGATCATCGCCAGTTCAACCATGCTTTTGGTGCGTCCGGTATGGGAAATCAGCACCATCACGTCGCCTTCCCCACTATTCATACAGCTCATGCGCTGCATTACAATATCATCGGAATAGATCACCGGCACATTGAAACGAAAAAATTTATTCATCGCATCATGGGCCACGGCGGCGGAGGCCCCCAGGCCAAAGAAGGCAATTTTTTTTGACTGGGTCAGCAAATCAACAGCGCGATTGACGGCCCCCATATCCAGACCCTGTTTCACCCGATCGAGCCCGGCCATCGCTGATTCGAAAATTTTCCCGGAATAGGCCTCCACGCTGTCATCCTGTTCGACGTGACGGCTGACATAGGGCGTTCCGCTGGCCAGACTCTGCGCCAGCTGTAATTTGAAGTCCGGGAATCCTTTCGTTTTCAGCCGGTGGCAGAAGCGGTTTACCGTCGGTTCGCTGACGGCCGCTGCCCGGGCCAGCAGGGCAATGCTGGAGTGCATCGCTGTGGCAGGAGAATCGATGATTACCTCGGCCACTTTCCGTTCTGACTTGCTCAGATTTTCCAGCTCGGCATGGATTTTTTCCAGCATATTCATAGTGCTACCTGTTCATACATTCTGACGATTTCAATCAAAGGAGAAATCGATGTCATTTTGTAGAGAATATACAATGCACGGCAGCCCGGGTGGCAGTAGCATAACGACATTCATTGACATTTATTGCCAGAGTTTGAGCTGTGTCTGATTTTCAGAATGGTAAGAACAGTAACAAAAATGACGAAAAATTACGCATAAACTGCTGGCCGACCGGGGAAGATTGCCTCTAAATTAAGCACTGACTGAATACATTGTGCCGCAGCGGCTTCGTCTGGTTTACGCGGAGCAGGCAAAAGCAGTACATTGTATTGAAACAAAATTACAATAAGAGTCTGTCCGACTACGGAATTTCAGGGACAGGCTAATCCTGCAACGAGGAGAATGAAATGGCGGTTACACAAACAGCCCAGGCATGCGATCTGGTGATTTTCGGTGCCAAAGGCGATCTTGCGCGCCGGAAACTGTTGCCCTCACTGTACCAACTGGAAAAAGCCGGTCAGATTCATGAAGACTCCCGCATTATCGGCGTAGGTCGTGCCGAGTGGGATAAGGCTGCCTATACCAAAGTGGTACGCGAGGCACTGGAAACCTTTATGAAGGAGAAAATCGACGAAGCGCTGTGGGACAAACTCAGCAACCGCCTCGATTTCTGCAACCTGGATGTCAATGACAGCGGTCATTTCCCCCGCCTTGGTAAGATGCTGGACCAGAAAAAACGCGTCACCATTAACTACTTCGCGATGCCGCCAAGCACCTTTGGTGCAATCTGTAAAGGCCTGGGCCAGGCAAAACTGAATGCCAGTCCGGCGCGTGTCGTGATGGAAAAACCACTGGGTACCTCGCTGGCCACCTCACAGGAAATCAACGATCAGGTGGGTGAATACTTCGAAGAGAACCAGGTGTTCCGTATTGACCATTATCTGGGTAAAGAGACGGTGCTCAACCTGCTGGCACTGCGCTTTGCCAACTCCCTGTTTGCCTCCAACTGGGATAACCGCACGATTGACCACGTGCAGATCACCGTGGCGGAAGAAGTGGGCATCGAAGGCCGTTGGGGTTACTTTGACCAGGCCGGTCAGATGCGCGATATGATCCAGAACCACCTGTTACAGGTGCTGACCATGGTCGCCATGTCGCCACCGGCCGACCTGTCTGCGGATCGTATTCGTGACGAGAAGGTGAAAGTGCTGCGCTCCCTGCGCCGCATTGACCACACTAATGTGCGTGAAAAAACGGTGCGTGGTCAGTACACCTCAGGTTTTGTGCAGGGCAAAAAAGTGCCGGGCTATCTGGAAGAAGAGGGCGCGAATAAATCCAGCACCACGGAAAGCTTCGTCTCTATCCGCGTGGACATCGACGACTGGCGCTGGGCGGGAGTTCCTTTCTATCTGCGTACCGGTAAACGTCTGCCGGCTAAGTGCTCAGAAGTCGTGGTTTATTTCAAGAATCCGGCGCTGAACCTGTTTAAAGAAACCTGGCAGGAACTGCCGCAGAACAAACTGACTATTCGTCTGCAGCCGGACGAAGGTATGGACATTCAGATCCTCAACAAAGTGCCGGGGCTGGATCATAAACACAATCTGCAAACGACTAAGCTGGATCTGAGCTTCTCCGAAACCTTCAACCAGTCACATCTGGCCGATGCCTACGAGCGACTGTTGCTGGAAACGATGCGCGGTATTCAGGCGCTGTTCGTGCGTCGTGATGAAGTGGAAGAAGCCTGGAAGTGGGTCGACTCCATTATGGATGCGTGGGCATCGGATAAAGAGCCACCGAAGCCTTATCAGGCGGGCACCTGGGGGCCGGTGGCCTCCGTGGCCATGATCACCCGGGACGGTCGCTCCTGGAATGAAATCGAGTAATTGCCTCTGCGGCTGAAATAAGCGCGTGGCTCTGCCTTGTCCAGGCAGGGCCATTTTTTTCCGCCAGTCACTCTGCGATGATCCGCTGGCTTCACTGTTCACTTTTCGCCTGCTTCTCTCTGTTACTCTCCTGCTTAACTCTTCTTTTGGCACGTAATGCCTACGCCGGTCATTATACCAGTGCTAGTTTCTGCCCTGGACTGCCGTTTTTAACAGGACATAACATGTCTGTGAATGTGGATAAGTATGTGGCTTTCACCGTGGTGAATTTTTTTACGGCCAGCTTCATCATGCTAATCGTCTGTATGATATTTGCCTCCCTGAAGTTTTTCGTCTGTTCTTTGATCAGCATCCTCATCGTGGTGGTATTGCAATATCCTGCCCTTAACCGATGCAAAGGGTGGCTATCCCGGAGTGTGGTCTTTTTCCTGTCGATGAACGTATTTTTGTTTATCTTAGGGGTTGTGGCCAGCTTAACCCTGGGCATATCGTTGGATAATGTTGATGCGGGATTGAAGATGATATATATCGGCAATGTTTTCGGCGTTTTTTTTGCCGGTATTGGTCCGATTGGCTATCTTTTGATACTGCTGGTCAATATCAGTTTGCGGAAACATTTTTTTGATTAGGCGGAACGCTCTCAGTCTCCTCCCGGTCAGTGTTGCAGGCACCCGAGCCGATCCCTTACCCAGGCTGGCTGATAGCGGGGAACCGCCATACGGAGCGTCACCACCGGGTGCCGATGGTCTGCTGGCCTGGCGCGGCGTTAACGGCTACCCTGAACCTGCGTCACCTGTCAGTTTACCTTCATCGTAGTATCGCGCGACTAACAACATCGCACGGCACGCAGGCATAATTTCCCTGCTGGCGCTGATCTTCACGATGCTGTTGCCGCAGCACTCCGGCCTGTTGTCTTTAATAAAATAATAGTTCATAAAAAATGAACCTGCATTTTAGGAAAATACATCGCGGCGTAGACGCCTGCGGCCTTTCTGCTGTAAGGTAACGGACACAGCGATAGTCTTGACGCAAGATGTGTCACTTTTTTCCTGCAGCGCACCATCCTGGCGGCGGGCAGGTCAGACAGGAGAAGGTCACCGATGAGTTACTGGAAAACAAGTGCAGAACAGATCCTCACCACCGGGCCGGTCGTTCCGGTGATAGTGGTGAACAAGCTTGAGCATGCGGTGCCGATGGCAAAAGCGCTGGTAGCCGGTGGGGTGCGGGTGCTGGAAGTGACGTTGCGTACTCCCTGTGCGATGGATGCACTGAGAGCGATGGTCAGAGAAGTTCCGGAAGCGATTGTCGGTGCAGGTACGGTGCTTAACGCGCAGCAGCTGAAAGAAGTGACCGACGCCGGGGCGCAGTTTATTATCAGTCCGGGCCTGACGGAGCCGCTGCTCCGGGCCGCTTTAGACGGTTCTGTTCCGCTGATCCCCGGCATCAGTACCGTATCTGAACTGATGACCGGTCTTGATTACGGTCTGCGTGAGTTTAAATTCTTCCCGGCGGAAGCCAACGGCGGAGTGAAAGCCTTGCAGGCTATTGGCGGTCCGTTCCCGCAGGTGCGTTTCTGCCCGACGGGCGGCATCTCACCGGCCAACTACCGTGACTATCTGGCGCTGAACAGCGTGCTGTGTATTGGCGGATCCTGGCTGGTGCCCGCCGATGCGCTGGAAGCCGGCGACTATGACCGCATTACCCGCCTGGCGCAGGAAGCGGTGGCAGGCGCCACGCGTTGAGTCAGCAGGGGCGGTTAATCCGCCCCTGAAGCGTGTGCGGATTAACCGATGACGTTGACGCTGGCAGCGGCACGAATGGCGCGCTGTATTGCATCATCAATGTCGCTGCCGGTTGCCAGCGCCACGCCCATCCGACGCTTACCCTGAATCTCTGGCTTACCGAACAGGCGCAGCTGTAACCCTGCACCCAGTGCGGCAGAGAGATTGGCAAACTGCACGTTGCTGCTGTTCAGTTCTGGCAGGATCACCGCAGAGGCCGCCGGGCCGTACTGGCGAATACCGCCGATGGGCAGGCCGAGGAAGGCGCGCACGTGCAGGGCAAATTCGGACACGTCCTGCGAGATCAGTGTCACCATGCCGGTATCGTGCGGGCGGGGCGACACTTCACTGAACACCACGTCATCACCGCAGACAAAAAGCTCAACGCCAAACAGACCGCGTCCGCCCAGGGCATCCACCACCTTGCGCGCAATATCCTGTGCGCGCTGCAGGGCGAGATCGCTCATCTGCTGGGGCTGCCAGGACTCCCGGTAGTCACCGTCTTCCTGGCGATGGCCGATGGGCGCACAGAAATGGATGCCGTCCACCGCGCTGATAGTCAGCAGAGTAATTTCAAAATCAAACTTCACCACGCCCTCGACGATCACGCGTCCGGCACCGGCACGGCCACCCTGTTGGGCATAATCCCAGGCGGCATCCAGCTGGGAAGCGTCACGAATAAAGCTCTGACCTTTGCCGGACGAACTCATTACCGGTTTAACGATGCACGGCAGGCCAATTTCTTCTGCTGCCGTCAGGAAGGCCTCGCGGCTGTCGGCGAAACGGTAGCTGGAGGTCGGTAGCGCCAGCTCTTCCGCTGCCAGACGGCGGATGCCTTCACGGTTCATGGTCAGCTTAGCCGCACGGGCGGTGGGCACAACGTGTTGACCCTGCTTTTCCAGTTCAACCAGCATATCGGTAGCGATAGCCTCAATCTCCGGCACCACGAAGTGGGGTTTTTCCCGGGCGATAAGTGCGGCCAGCGCGGCACCATCCAGCATATTGATCACATGGCTGCGGTGGGCAACGTGCATGGCCGGAGCGTCGGCATAGCGATCCACGGCAATCACTTCCACACCCAGACGCTGGCATTCCAGCGCCACTTCTTTCCCCAGCTCACCCGATCCTAACAGCATTACACGTGTGGCTTCAGGGCGTAGCGCCGTTCCAAGAGTTGTCATAATCGATACCTGAATGGATTGAAAAAATCGGCCGCAGTATAAACGAAAACGTTTGCGTACGCATCCCGCAGTTTAGGGTTGAGTCAGAAAAGCGGCGCTGATATACTGTATAAAAATACAGTTAAACAGGACGGAAATCATGGCTGTTGAAATCAAGTACGTTGTCGTCAGAAAAGGTGAGGAAAAGATGACATTTGCCAGCAAAAAAGAAGCGGATGCTTACGACAAGATGCTCGACCTGGCAGAAGTCTTCGCCGACTGGCTAATCGCCAGCAAGCTGGAAATGGAAGAGCAGCAGGGCGAAGCGCTGGGCCTGTTTATGGCAGAAAACAAAGATGCCCTGCAGCAAATATTGCGTAGCGGAAAGCTGCCGGAAGACAATTCCGTTGCCGGTGACAGTGAAGAGAATGCCGAAGGCAAGCTGCGGGCGGTTAAATCGGCCTGATTCGCCCATGACATCAAATCTATCCCTGTACAGTGGCTGACTTTATTTCGGTCAGCCTCCCTGACGTTATTTTCCGCTGCCCGCCAGTGCCGAACGAAAGCCCGTTACCCTTCCTGCAGTAAATTCTGTAACGATGCCATCGCCGCGTCTGCCGTCTGCGCCGGACAGGCCGCCTGACGGGCATCGTTAAACACCTCCAGCCCCAGCGGCCCCTGATAGCCGATCTGCTGCAAATGCTGCAATAACGCCTTCAGGGGGTAGTGTCCTTCACCGGGTAACAGGCGCTGATGACGGGCGGTATCGACCAGCTGTTGCGCATCCGGCTGCCAGTCCAGGTCTGAGAGCTGCACCAGAAAGATCCTGTCTGCCGGAATTCCCGCAAGATCTGCCAGAGTTCTCTGCCGCACAAACAGGTGAAACGCATCCACCACCAGCCCCAGATTCTCGGCGTCAATCTGCCGCACGCGCTGCCATGCTTCGGCGGGATTAGTGACGTGACGACTCCAGGCCATCGCTTCATAGGCGATACGCAGGTCATGCTCCGCCGCCTGCCGGACCAGCCAGCGCAAATCCTCGTCAATGCGCTCTTCGCAACTCAGTGGGTGTGTCGAGGCGGGGACCAGCAGCGTCGTGGCACCGAGATGCTGCGCCGT
Source organism: Erwinia persicina (assembly GCF_019844095.1). Taxonomy (NCBI): domain Bacteria; kingdom Pseudomonadati; phylum Pseudomonadota; class Gammaproteobacteria; order Enterobacterales; family Erwiniaceae; genus Erwinia; species Erwinia persicina. Next base: position 2,117,704 of record NZ_CP082141.1, read on the forward strand.
CTTCATCATCGTCAGTGCTTCCCGACGCTTATCATCGCGCAGGCCGTCAGGGGCACCGTCAAAATCCAGGAGGACCTGATAGTCTGTCAGCCCCAGCGACAGCGCCTGGCACAAATCAGCCAGTGCAGGGGTCCCTCCGGCCGCATGGTCCACGTCCTGTTGCCACAGTTCCACCTGGTCAAAGCCGGCCAGGGCCGCCGCCCGCAGTTTCTCTTCGCTGCTGCCACCAAGCAGGATGGTATTAATAAATAACGGGTTTGCTGTAAATGCCATGGTTACCGTTTCTCCTCTGCGGTTGATGCCGTTTCAGGGTAGGTGCATTCGACTGTTTTAACAAACCTTACGCCTGCCAGGGGACAGACGTGGCGGAATGAGTCCGTAATAACCGGAAATTTTACAGCCTTTGCATCGTTTGACGTTTCCTGACGTGGGCTGTTCTATTGTGGTGTTTTAGGGCAAAAAAGGACTGACTTATGAGTAACTGGCTGCAACAGATTCAGACGGTATTAGGTAAAACAGGCAAATCTTCCGGCGGCGGCGAAGGGCTGAGTAAAATGCTGGCACCCGGAGCGCTAGGGGGGCTGGCTGGTTTGTTGATTGCCAGCAAATCCTCACGCAACCTGCTGATGAAGTATGGCAAAAATGCCGTCATCATCGGTGGCGGCGCTGCTGCAGGTGCACTGCTGTGGAATAAGTACAAGCAGCGCGTCAGTGAAACGCATCAGGATCAGCCTGGTTTCGGCCAGCAGAGTTCTCCCGTTGATCGCCGGGCTGAGCGACTGATCGAGGCGCTGGTGTTCGCCGCCAAAAGCGATGGGCATATCGACAGCGATGAACGTAAAGCCATTGATGAACATATCCATCAGTCCGGGCTGGGGGCGCAGGGTGAACAGCTGGTGCAGCGCGCCATCGATTCTCCGCTCGATCCACAGAAGCTGGCCGTGGACGTGAAAAATGAAGAAGAGGCGCTCGAGGTCTATTTCCTCAGCAATCTGGTGATCGACGTTGACCATTTTATGGAGCGCAGCTATCTGCAGGCGCTGGGTGATGCGTTGAAAATTCCACAGGATGTGCGTGAGTCGATTGAAACTGACATTCGCGCCGAGAAACAAAAACTCCCCGCCTGATCCGGACGCGGACGGTTAACGTCGTCCGCGTAGCCCCGTTAAAAATTGCGGCCAGTCTCGATAACTGCTTGGCAATCAGCGCGCTTGCTGCCAACCTTACAGACAGGCACAGCAACAGCGAAGAGACCATGACACCTCCAAAAGCGAAAAAAATCCCCCATACCCTGTCGTTGCACGGCGATACACGAACTGACCACTACTACTGGCTGCGCGACGACGAGCGTGAAGATCCTGAGGTGCTGGCCTACCTGCGTGAAGAGAACGCCTTCTGCGAGCAGCAGTTGCAGCCGCAGAAGACGCTACAGGCTGAGTTGCTGCAGGAGATTATCGATCGCATTCCGGCGCGTGACCACTCGGTGCCTTACGTTAAGCGTGGCTACCGCTATCAGAGCCGCTATGAAGAGGGGAACGAGTACACTATTTACGCCCGCCAGCCTGCCGGGACGACGACGCCTGAGCAGTGGGATACGCTGCTGGATGGCAACCTGCGGGCAGAGGGACACGAGTTCTATACGCTCGGCGGTGTGGCCATCAGCCCGGATAATCAGATCATGGCGGTGGCGGAAGATTTTCTCTCGCGTCGGGTATACGGCATTCGGCTGTGTCATCTGCAGAGCGGGGAGTGGTATCCGGAGGTGCTGGAAGGGGTATCCTCCGCAATGGCGTGGGCCAGTGATTCACAAACTCTCTACTATGTACTGAAGGACAAACAGACGCTGCTGCCTTACCAGGTCTGGCGGCATACACTGGGTACGCCGCAGCAGCAGGACCAGCTGGTCTATGAAGAGCAGGATGACACCTTTTATGTCAGCGTCTATAAAACCACGTCAGAAGCGTACGTGGCGATTGCCCTTGGCAGCAGCACCACCAGCGAGATCCTGCTGCTGGATGCGGCACAGGCCGATGCCCAACCCCGTCTGTTCTGTGCGCGCCGTAAAGATCACGAGTACAGCGTTGACCACTACCAGGACCACTTTTACGTGCGCTCCAACCGTGAGGGCAAGAACTTCGGGCTGTACCGCACCGACAAGGTGGAAGAGCAGGAGTGGCAGGCCCTGATAGCCCCGCGTGACGCGGTGGTGCTGGAAGGCTATACGCTGTTCCGCGACTGGCTGGTGGTGGAAGAGCGTGAGCAGGGGCTGACCCGTCTGCGCCAGATCCACTGGGCGAGTAAAGAAAGCCGCAGTATCGCCTTTGACGACCCGGCCTACGTGACCTGGATTGGCCATAATCCGACGCCCGACAGTAGCAAGGTACGTTACGGCTACTCTTCCATGACCACCCCGGATACGCTGTTTGAACTGGATCTGGACAGCGGTGAACGTGAGGTGCTGAAGCAGACCGAGGTTAAAGGCTTTGATGCCAGTAGCTATCGCAGTGAACGCCACTGGATCACCATGCGTGACGGCGTGGACGTACCGGTATCACTGGTTTACCGTAAGGATCGCTATCTGCCGGGGACGAACCCGCTGCTGGTCTATGGTTATGGCTCGTACGGCAGCAGTATGGATGCCGATTTTAGCGCCAGCCGCCTCAGCCTGCTGGATCGTGGCTTTGTTTTCGCACTGACCCATATCCGCGGCGGCGGTGAGATGGGACAGCAGTGGTACGATGATGGCCGCCTGCTGAACAAGATGAACACTTTCCACGACTTTATCGATATCACCGATGCATTGATCGAAAGACAGTACGGTGACCCGGAAAAACTGTACGCGATGGGCGGAAGCGCGGGTGGCCTGCTGATGGGTGCGGTGCTGAATATGGCCCCGGCGCGTTTTCGCGGCGTCGTCGCTCAGGTGCCGTTTGTTGACGTGGTCACCACGATGCTGGATGAAAGTATTCCGCTCACCACCGGCGAATATGACGAGTGGGGCAACCCGGCGGAAGAGCAGTATTATCACTACATTAAGCAGTACAGCCCCTATGACAACGTCACGGCGCAGGACTACCCGCATCTGCTGATAACCACCGGCCTGCATGACTCACAGGTGCAGTACTGGGAACCGGCAAAATGGGTGGCAAAGCTGCGGGAACTGAAAACCGATGACCATCTGCTGCTGTTGCATACCGATATGGATGCCGGCCACGGCGGTAAATCAGGGCGTTTCAAAGCCTATGAAGGGGTGGCGCTGGAATATGCGTTTCTGATCGCGCTGGCAACCGGCCTGCTGCCGGCAACCGCTTAATCTACCGCGCTTAACGCCCGCTGCATCGCGCTGCGTAAGTCGGGTTTCAGATCCGGGATGTTTTTTAACATCCACTTTAGATATCCCGGGTCTGACTTCGCTACATCATCCACTTTCTGCCCACGATATTTCCCGAATGGGAACGTATTGAACGACCCCTTGACGTTTATCCGGCGGATCATTTCCGGCGCATCCCAGCCGCTGAACGACATAATACGGATCAGCAGCGCGGCGGTGACATAACAGTCGTACAGGGCGCGGTGTGCGTGCAGGTCGGCAGGCGGGGTAACCTCCAGCTGCAGGGCCTCGCGCAGTGCCTGGTTACTGTATTTCAGACCCGGCCACAGGCGGCGGGAGAGGGCCATGGTGCAGATCCATTCCCCGTGCATTTCCGGCAGCATACGCCGGTCGAAGCTGGCATTATGTGCGACGTAATAGGGGCTGCCGTGATAACGGCTGATGGCCTGTTCAATCGTCGGTTTGCCCCGCACCATCGCTTCCGTAATCTTATGTACCGCCATCGCCTGATGACTGATAGGCCGGTCGGGTGAGATCAGATCGCTCATCGGATTGACGATCTGCCCGGCAATCACGTCCACCGACGCCACCTCGACAATCCCCCCCTGCAGGCCGCAGGTTTCCGTGTCTATCACGCGTAACATAATTTCTCCCGTTTACAGAACCGACGGGCAGGGTAACGAATGCGCCTCCCCTTGCCAATGATTACCGTCACGGCGGGCGATAATCAGCTGCTCTCCCTCGCCACCCCGGATCACCTGGTGGCCCTGCGCATCCCAGAAGGCACTTTTTCCGGCGCACTGATAACCACCTGTAGGCCAGGCGTGGTTTGCCATCAGTACCGCCATTTTATACTCCCGTGACCAGCGGGCCAGATGACCGCAGTCGGTGTCATACCCTTTCTCCGAGACCAGCACGCTGGTGGCATAGAGGTCGGCTCCACGAACTGAAGCATCCCGGGCAAACTCTTCAACGCTGATATCGGCACAGATGGCCATGGCGACCTGATGATGCTGATAGCCAAAAATCGGCACCGTATTGCCGGGGGTGAAAATCTCTTTCTCCGGACCAAAAAGGTTACGTTTGCTGTAGGCAATGCGGGTACCATCCGGCAGGAAAGTCAGGGCGGAAAGACGAACGTTATCGTCTGCTTTTAACGGCAGTCCGATGCTGATCCCCATCTGATGCTCCTGCGCCGCCACAGCAAAAGGGTGCAGCAGCGCATCGTCTACCGAGAGGGCCAGATCGGCCACCAGCGGGAGCTCGTAGCCCGTCAGGGACAGTTCGGGAAACATCAGCAGATCCACCCCCTGGGTGGCAGCCTGTTCTACAAAATCAAGATGGTGCTGGATATTCCAGGAAAGGTCACCCGGACGCGAACCTGACTGTGCTGCTGCGATAGTCCACTGGGACATAAAAGCTCACCGTTAAAGGGATGTTTAATGTCTTATCTCAACCGAAGCGGTAATAAAATACAAGCCACTATTTTGGCTTCGGTTCATACGGCAGACGTGAGAGAGACAGCGAAGCCTGGCGATAGTGGGTTAACCGTTCACGAAACCAGTCATGCAGCGCTTCGGGCTGCTCACGCAGCACCATTTCCGCGATAACCGGCATATTGTAGCGCTCTTTAAATGCGACCCCAGCGGCCGCCAGATCGACATTGACCTTGTCTTTTTCGTCCTGCGGCAGCGTGGCCAGATTGTAGCTCATGGTTTTCTCCCCCTGTTAAGGGGCAAAAAATAATGCAGAAGACACGGATTAGCAAGCCCGGTGAGCCATTGATCGTCGCTCTTACCTCGACACCTGTTTTTAAGCGGGGTATCCTTTCGGCCTCAGCAGCCAGGGGCTGCGTCCCGCTAAGGAACATTGCGACATATGCGACACTTCTTCAGGGTTTCCGGCGTACTGATCGCCGCTCTTTTTGCCCAGCAGGCTTCCGCCCACGCCCATCTGAAAAGCCAGTATACGGCGGTGAATCCGGCCGGCAGCGAATGGCCTGAATCGCTGACCATCACCTTCAGCGAAGATATTGAACCCGCGTTCAGTGGCGTAGAGATCAGTCGTACGGACAAACAGCCCGTCGAGCAGCTCAAAGCCGCGCGCGACCCGCAACAGCACAACACGCTGCGCGTGCAGTTTAAGCAGCCGCTTTCCCGTGGGGAGTATGCGGTGAAATGGCACGTGCTGTCGGTGGACGGCCATAAGACGAAAGGGAATTACACCTTTAGCGTGAAATAAGATGGCGCTGACCAGCTTCTATATTCTGTGCCGCTGGCTGCATTTTGCTGCACTGATGTCGCTGGCCGGAGCAGCGATATATATCGCGTGGCTGGCCCCGGAGCGTTACCGGACCCACCTTGCGCAGCGGCTGATGCCGTCAGCCATCGTCGCCTGCTGGCTGGCGCTGCTGAGTGCGGTGCTGCTGCTGGCAGCACAGACCGGTCAGATGGGCGACGGCTGGCAGGATACGCTGGATCCCGACGTCTGGCTGGCCGTCCTGCAGACGCAGTTTGGCCGCATCTGGCAAGGGCAGCTGGCCCTGGCGCTGCTTGGCTGCCTGAGCCTGACGTTACAGGGGGAGCCACGCCAGCGTACGCTGCTGATCTGCGCGCTGTTTCAGCTTGCCGGGCTGGCTTTTACCGGTCACGCGGCGATGCTGGATGGCTGGGTTGGCCTGTTTCAGCGCGTGAATCAGATGGTGCATCTGCTCAGTGCCGCCTTCTGGGCGGGCGGGTTGCTGCCGCTGATTATCCTGATGCGCGACGCCCGAAGCCCGGGGCTGCGTCACGATGCCGTGGTGACCATGATGCGCTTTTCGCGTTACGGGCACCTGGCCGTCACGCTGGTGGTGGTCAGCGGCGCGATCAACGCGCTGCTGCTGTTAGGCTGGCCGCCTGCCAGCTTCCGGCTTTACAGCCAACTGCTGGTGGTAAAAACGCTGCTGGTCGGCGCGATGGTCGCGATTGCCCTTTATAACCGCTACTGCCTGGTGCCGCGCTTTCAGCGCAGTGCGGGTGGGGCGGAGCAGCGGTTTATCACCAGCACGCTGGTGGAGGTTGGCCTGGCGGCGGCGGTACTGCTGGTGGTCGGAGTGTTCGCCACGCTGGAGCCTGCCTGAGCGGGCAATGGCCCGACAGGTTATTCCTGTTCAGTAAGTGTTTTATCGTTTGAGGTATTAACTAAATGAAAAAGTTGGCATTTTTATGCATCGCTCTTGGCATCAGCGGCAGTGCCGCAGCCGGTATTGAAACCGTTAGCCGGTTCGATATGGGCAAAGATAACTGGCCGTTCGTGCGTGAAGAGATGATGCTGAGCTGTGAAAAAGGGAACGTGCTGCTGGCGATTAATGACGGCACGCTGGTGCAGTATCCGCTCAACGCCGCCGCGGAAGAGAAGGTGAAATCCGGGCAGATTAAAGCGGGATTCCCGATTGAAAAAATCCTTGCGGATGATCCGGCCAACCCGGGACATAAAAAGAGCCTTGCCCCGATCGTGGCCCGTGCGGAAAAGCTCTGTCGCTGACCGCCCTGAGCAGGCATCTCCCACAGGAGGTGCCTGCAACCCGTTGGCCTTCCCTACGCTGACCCCCCTGACCGTTTCTGCCGCCGCGATCACAACGCTGATAATCCGTCCCCCGGTTGGGCTGCCTGCCGCTGGAAAACCCCTGCGTCTGGTCTATCTTTTAAAGTGCAAGGCGAATCGCCTGCAATAATGCCAACTTTTAGCGCACGGCTCTGAAAAGAGCCATTTCCCTGGACCAAAGACAGGAATCGTCTTTGGTCTTTTTTTGGAAGGTGCGCTAAAACAATCACTTAGCGTTAAATCAATAAGTTACATCCCACCCTGTTGCACTCCATTACACCCTGTAAGAATCCCTGTAGACAATTTGTAGTCATTTTATCGGGCCATTCTTGCTAATGGATTATTGCTCACAGCCTCTTCCAGATGGTCGGGTGCAAAGTGCGCATAGCGCATCGTAACGCGGATATCAGAGTGCCCAAGAATCCGTTGCAGTACGATGATATTCCCCCCGGCCATCATAAAATGGCTGGCGAAGCTGTGGCGTAAAACGTGGCTCATTTGACCTTCTGGCAGTGTTATCTCTGCAAGCCGTATTACGCGATAAAACTGGCGGTAGCATTCAGAAAAGAATGGGCCTTCTTTATCCTTCAGATCGTTATAAAGTTCATCACCGATCGGCACAGTACGATTACGTTTTCCCTTCGTGTTGATAAAGGTGATTTTGTTCGGGGATATCTGACTGGATTTCAGCCCGGCCGCTTCACTCCAACGCGACCCGGTGGAAAGGCATATCCGCACTATTAATGTTAGTTCTGGATTGCCGTGGAGGTCGCATGCAGCTAATAAACGTTTAATTTGTACTTCGGTTAGCCAGGCCATTTCCTTTTCAGGCTCTTCGAATTCGCGAATATTTTTGAGAGGGTTGGGGTAGGTGATCTCGCCCAGGCGATCCAGTTCATTAAACACCGCTCTTAAGAAACAGTGTTCACGATTAACGGTTCCAACGCTAACCTTGAGAGATTTTTCACTGGTTTTATAGCCATTTTCAATCAGTCCGCTTAAGCGACGTTCGCGGTAGTGCGCCCAATCTTTTGCAGTAATTGCAGAGGCTATCGGATCGTTTAAGCCACGACAGATGATGTGCAGCTTACCTAGCCGTCCTTTCTTGTCACCTAATGCGCAGCCATGAAGTCTGTACCAAAGGTCGATAATTTCACTAAGTTTACGCCGATCCTCTTTCTCTCCCAGCCAGGGCTTTGCTTTCGCTTCTTCTACTTGGTAGCGTTCAAATGAGAGTGCTTCGGCACGGGTTTTGAAACTTTTTCTGATTCGTTTTCCTTCGCGACCGTTTGGATAAAAATCGCATAACCATTTCCCGTCCGTTTGCTTTCTGACAGCCATCTTGTTGCCTCAAGAAAAAGCGACAAAATACTGTATATAAAAACAGTATTCAATGTTTGTTTCTTCGGAAGCATACATAAAAAAACCCGCATTCGCGGGTTTTATCAATGGAGTAGAGAGGGCTGGCTTTCATGGCTGGTGTAAAGCGGTACCTTGTTAATAACGCCAGGCGAAACAATCACCCCCGCTATGGATTCATGGGTTTTAAAAGTACAACTGCAATTGATGTTTTGACACTGGTGATAACGTTCTTTTGTCTCGCGTGAAAGATAACGGCTGCTCTTAGCGTGGGCCGCTGTCTGGCAAAGAGGGCAATGCATCATGATAAAACCTACCGTAAGCATGAATGGGGGAGGGGATGTATGGATATTGCATAATCAAACCTTAATTTGCAAATACAAGTTATGCTTAATTTTGCAAACATCTTATTCACCTCCTTTCCCTGCAACCTCATAACCCACATCAGATAGCAACACTTCGAATTCCAGCGTCGTCGTAAAGCCGCTTCCGCTCAGGCTGTGCGTTACCTTGCTGATGATCCACGGTTGCTGGTCGATCACCGATTTAAACCCGCTCACCTTTACCGGGGTTTCCGGGAACAGGTCGGCGCGCCCCATCGCCATGGTAACTGAGAATTCAGCAACGCCGCGCTGCAGCTTCGACCACTTAGCCTGTGCGGCGCGCATTGCTGCGGCTTTTGTCGCATAGACCGTCGTGATGGCAAAAACGTTATCCTCACTCCCGGCCATATACTCACCCTCTTTGGCCTCGACGGGCTTTGCCGCTGTCGTGGCTTTAGCTTTGGGTTTCTTCGCCGCCGGATGCTGTAGCGCCCTCATATGCTTCACCTTCGGCTTTCGCTGGATCTTAATCTTATTGGTTTTCGGCTTCGGGTCTTTGGTATGCAGCCAGCTTGCGGTAACCCCGGTATACGCACCGCGATCCGCAATGCTGAAACTGTGTCGATCACCATCCTGACGGGTAATGGTCATCTGAGGGATAGGCTTACCGGCGGCGGTAACCCCGCCACCCGGTTTGATGAACAGCAACCGCCCGGCCTTAATGGCGGCCACGGCACCGTTTAACGTGGCGATGCGCGTCAGGAAAGCGGCATCCGTCTCCTGCGTCTGGTCGATGTGGCTGACCTTCACCGCCGCCAGCCCGTCACCCATCATCGGTTTGAGGTCATTACGCGTGGCAACCTGGGTGATTACCTCACCCAGGGTTGTGTCGTGATAGGACACTTCACGCCGGGAATTGAGTGAGCCGCGAAAATCCGCACTGCGCGCCCGGATGGTCATTGCATCCGGCGCGCCGTGATGCTCAATCTCGTCAACCGTAAAGTCGCCTTTACCAATCAGCGGCTGGCCTTTCCAGCCGAGAAACAGTGAGATCACCGCGCCGCGTGGCGGCATGGCCAGTTGCCCGTCGGTATCATCCAGCTCGATATCAAGCTGATCCGCATCAAAGCCCCGGTTATCGGTCATCGTCAGTGATATCAGTCGCGGGCTGATATCAGCGGTCACGTCCTCTGAATTGACCTTAACCATAAATGCCGGACTGAGCACGGCACCGGCAGGCATGGCAAGACTGCTGATCCCGGTCATCCGATTAACCCCCCGGCCTGACTGATAAGGTTGCCCGCCGCCGTTTTGACGCTCGCCATTGCCGATGTGACCTGGCCCGGCAGCGAACCTGCCCCGCTCATCAGCCCGTCAGCCTGCTTTTTCAGGTCGCCAAACATCGCCGTCAGCGACTCATCAACGCGCAGCATATTCAGTGAGAACATGATTTTGCTGGCCGAGCCATCAGAATAAAACTCACTACTGGTCGATGAGTAATTTTCAATCACATACATCCCGTAAATTGTCCCGTTCCCGCCAATCAGCGGCCAGGCGCGACCTTCGTCAGCAATCAGCTTGATGGTCAGCATGGAGATAGCCCCGCCGGTGATTTCCGGGCGCAGCTCACCCGACAGCGTAATCTTCTCATCACCCACGCCGATAAACTGCGCCGAGGCGCGCTGACCGACGCGGCTGTTTGTCGGCCAGCGGTAATCGACGGTCTGCTGCAGCTCGTTGTACGGCAGCGTTTGGCGCATAAACGGGATCAGCCCGTAAATCATCATCATCGGTTAATCACTCCCATCCCATTTTGGTTTTCTGCGCCGCACGCTGATTGCGATCGTCACGTTGTTTTTGCTGCGCTATCAGCGCCAGCGCATCATCTTTGCTGATACCCGGCGGCATGTTGATGTTGTAGGTATCATTGCTTGTGCTGTTGTTCGTGTAACCGCCGCCTGCAGGTGCGGTAACGGGCCGGTATCCTGCGCCCCCGCTGGCAAGGTTGTACTGCATCCCGGGATACTGAAACCCGACGTCACCGCCGGTGGGGGCATCGGTCGGAATGTTGTCTTTAAGTTTTTTCGACTTATCGTCAACCATACCGAGCTTTTCCAGTACCCAGTCAATGCCGTTCTGCAACTCCGTCAGCGGTGACAGTACGAACTTGATCCCGGCGGCCAGCAGCTCACCAAACTGTTTGCCCATATCACCCGCCGCTTTCAGTTCATCCTGGGTTAACTTGACCGGCTCCAGCAGCCCCTTGAACTTGTCCCATACCCAGCCGAGCTTATCCCCCAGCCAGTCAAACACCGGCTTGAGCGGTGCAAAGGCGTCAGCTATTGGCCCCATTGCGGCGGTGAATCCGGCGGCCATCCCTTTCAGAAACTCGCTGATAGGCTCCCAGTATTTACGGATAAGCAACGCGCCCGCGACGATGGCGGCGGCCACCAGAACAACCGGAAGAGAGATAGCGCCGAGCGCGGCAACAATCATTTCCCCGGCAACGCTGAAGGCAACGCCCATTTTGCCGCCGATTGAGATGATCGTATTGATACCCGAAATCACCGGCCACGACGCAAGGCCAATCGAACCCAGCGCCCCCAGCAGCGCCACCCCGGCAACGGCGGCTTTTGCCATGCCACCCGCCAGTTTAGGGTTGTCCTTAATCCACCCATCTACGGTAAGCAGAAACTTTGTTGCGCTCTGCGTCAGCGACCGCAGCGAGCTGTCCAGCCCGTCGAACAGGTCAGTACCGACAGCCTCCCACGCCGACTGAAGTTCCTTAAAGTCGCCGCCGAGGTTGTCCTGCTGGATTTTGACAAGCGCCGACGTGCTGCCGTCAGACTTCTGAAAAGTACTTGTCAGCTCGTCAAGCAGCCCGTTTGAGGCGGCTTTCATCAGCGTCACTGCAGACGATGCCGCCTCTTCGCCGAAGATGGTCTTCATGTACTCAGCCTGCTGCGACGAGCCGAGGCGGTTCTTTTCAAATGACCGCTGCATCTCTTTCAGGATGGTGAAGAAGGGCCGCATGTTGCCCTTGCTGTCGGAGGTTTTAACGCCCAGTTCCTGAATAGCCGTTCCCGCCTGCCCGGTCGGAGCCTGCAGGCGCAGCAGCATAGCGCGCACCCCGGTTCCCGCCATGCTTCCGGTTGTGCCCGCTTTCGCCAGCGCGCCGATCATGGCGGTGGTCTGCTCGACGCTGACGCCTGCGTTTTTCGCCACCGGTGCGATGTAGGTCAGTGCATCGCTCAGGCCGTCAAAGTTGGCGGCGGTTTTGTTCAGCGTTGCGCTGATCACGTCGCCGAGGTGGGCCACTTCGCTGTTAGCCAGGCCAAAGGCGTTTTTGGTACTCATCAACAGCGAGGCACTTTCTTCCATGCTGCGGTTGTTTGCCAGCGACATATCCAGCGTGACCGGCGTCGCCGCCTTGATGTCATCCACGCTGCCGCCTGATTTGGCGATAATGATCTGCGCCTGCGCGGCATCGTTGGCCGATGCGGCGGTGTTATCACCGATGCTGCGCGCCTGCGTGCGCAGGGACTGAAACTCTGCCGAGTCTTTATCAAGGCCGAGCGTTGCCTGCAGCGTGGAGTTAGCCAGCGCGAAGTCGTATCCCGGCCTGAGTACCGCAGCACCGGCCACCGCGCCCACCGTGGCGGCACCCAGCGCGGCGGCACTGCCGTTGCGCACCTTTGAGGACAGCTCCTGCCCCTTGCGGTAGCGCTCGCTGACGCGGTTGAGCTGTTCCTGCTTCTGACTGAGGCGCTGCAGCTCCTGCTTTTGACGGCTCAGGCTTACTGTGGCCTGCCCCGAGCTGCTTTTCAGCCGCTGCTGCTCGCTGCTCAGGCTTTTGGTTGAAATCCCTGCGGCGTTGAGCGCTTCGCGCTGCTGCTGCACAGACAGGCGCAGGGCGTTGCTTTTGGTCTGCAGCTCCGACGCGGCCCTGCGCGCCGCGTCCAGCGCACGGGCCTGCTGCGTGGTCGGACGTTCAGTGTTGCGGAACTGCACGGCCAGTGCGGCGGCTTCTTCCTTCGCGCCTTTCAGCGACTGCTGTGTGACGGCCAGCTGGCTTCTGGTCTTGCGGAAACCGTCAATCTTCGCCGCCTGCGCATCCAGCGCTTTAATGTTGGCCTGCGTTTCGCGGATGCTGCCCGAGAGCTGTTTGGTTTCGGCATGGATGGCTTTGAAGGGGCGGGATGCCTGATCAACGGCTTTCAGCATCACCTGCAGCTTGAGGTTGTTACTCATCGGGGTTTACTCCGCTGCGGATCATGGCCTGATGCCGCCAGTCGAGCAACTCGGCCAGCGGCATGACGTACATTTCAGATGGGGGCCAGTGAAAAATCGTGGCAATGTCGGCCATCAGGTCATTGACGGTCAGCTTTGCGGGCCAGTCTACTCGTCCGATTTCGGTGACAAAAAACCAATCACCGTCCCGGCCATTGAGATCAGGTCTTCCGGGGCCAGATTCAGGCACTCCGCTTTCGTCAGTGCTGGCTGGCTAATGCGGGGCAGCACCAGCAACAGCGCATCCACGTCCGATCCGGCAAGGTCTGACAGACGGACGCCACGCAGCGCGCCCGCGTTAGGCTTAATCAGTTCCACCTGGCTGATTTCGGTTTCACCGCGCTTAACGGGTGAGGCAAGTACAACAACGTTTTCTCTCTGTTCCATTTAATTTATCTCTGCTCATAAGGGGTAAGGGCCAGCGCCGGGCGCTGGCGTCAGGATTAAATCAGGCCGAGGTTTTTGCGGCGCTGCTCAAGCCGGTCAACGCCGTTCACCTTTTCAACCATGTTCACGGTGTCGATCTCGATCAGCTCTTTACCGTTCCAGGTGAGTTTGAAATAGGTGTTTTTGGTGGTGATTTTGGTTTCGGTATCTTCGCCCTGCTTGGCTTCGCCAAAGTCAAACGCCTGATGACGACCGCGCACCTCAATCTCGACCGCAATTTCCTCCTCGGTATCGTCGCGCTGGTAAGAGCCGGTAAAGCGCAGCGGTACTGCGCTGCCGCCCCACTGTGACAGCACCAGATCGTCAACGCCGCCGATAGTCCACTCCATATCCAGCGCGTCATCGTCCAGGCCGTTATCGATAAAGCCCGCGCCGTTCATGCCGCCGCCGCGATAGGTGTCCAGCTTGCGCGACAGCTTAGGCAGCGTGACGGCGGTGACGACGCCCTGATAGCTGTTGGAATCATTGAAGAGGTTCAGCCCCTTCAGCTTGCGAGGTAATGCCATTTATCCGGCTCCTTAGCTGTTGACGGATGCGGCGAAGTTCGCCAGATAGGTGTCGGTGATGCGCTGGCGCAGTGTTAAATCTTCCAGCGGTGGCACCGGCGTATAGTCGTAATCAATAAAGAGTTTGCCTGCTTTCAGTGTTTCCTTATCGTTCGCGGCATCGTCATACCAGCAGCTGGCCCCCAGCAGATAACCGGCGCTGACCATTTCGCGGAATTTGGCATTGATGCCCGCAATAATGTCCTTCACCAGCACCGGGGTCAGAGGCTTATCATTGGCCCACATATGCGCCTCGGCCATCGTATCGGCCAGCACCTGCGCGGTGCGGGTGTAGTTTTCAAAGGCGAACAGCGGATCGTCACTGCAGGTGCGGTTACCCCAGAAGCGAAAGCCATCTTTGCGGATAAGCGTTGTGACACACGCCTGGTTAAGCAGGTCAGCATCAGTGCCGACCTGCTGCAGATCCCAGAACACTGACGCGGAAACCCCGGTCACGCCATTGACGCCGACGTTTGACAGGGTTTTATGCCAGCCGGTGTCGTTGTCGATTTTGGCACGCAGGCCCAGCGCCCGCGCCGTGGCGTAAGCGATATCTGACGCGTTGGCGGTGGTGTTCCAGGCGATAAAGTCAGGCCAGATAACCATCAGCTCACGCTGGCTGAAGTTCTCGCGATAGAGCATCGCCTCTGAGATGGTTTTGCAGCCGTGCGCGGATACGTAGCCAAAGGCCCGGAGCTGCTGACAGACACTGGCAAGCGCCGTTGCCACCTCCAGCGAGTCGAGGCCCGGCACGCCCAGGATGCGCGGCTTAACGTCAAGCTGCGTCTGCGCACTCAGCAGCGCTTTCATCCCGGTGTATTTTCCGTTCTCATCGGTGCCGCCGATGATGTTAGAAATGGTTTCGGCTTCCGTTTCACCGGCGGCCACGCGCACAACTACCGTCACGGGTTTTGACTGATCGGCAATCGCCTGCAGTGACGCCGCGAGAGTGCCTTTTTTTCCTGCTTTGGCGACAGCGGCCTGCACGTTTGTCAGCAGAACGGGTGTATTGAGGGGGAATGTGGCGGCGTCGGCATCTTCTGCAGTGCAGACCATGCCGACAATCGCGGTTGAAACGGTGGAGATGGTGCGCGTGCCGTCGTTGATTTCGACGACACGGACACCGTGGTGATAATCTGCCATCTGTAGCACTCCAAATAAAAGGTGTGCTCAGATTGTCAGCTCACGCGGAGTGTTGCATGTTGTTGCGGCTTGCTGGTCAGTGAACAAGCATTGTGGCATCTATCGTGAAACTACGGGTATTTCTGGCCAGCTTATCTTTGCATCTTCATGCGTGACGCGGTTAAGCAGGACGCGGTAATTTTTCCAGGCTTTCAACATGGCGGCTTCGTCGTCAGTCTGTATTCCGAGATCTTCAGCATCCTGCAATGGCGCGATAGCCGTAGTTGCCTGAGCCATTAACGATTTAATGCGGGAATTCGTTTGCGCTATTAACTGTTCATCCGTGGGCGGTGGTGGGTCCGTCAGCACTGGATGCCCATCACCACCGGGCGTAATGACCTTGCCAGCTGACTGCCCGGCAAACAGAGCATTGTAGGCTTCATCACTGATTTCCACTAAATCATCCGGCCAGCTGCCCGCCTGTTCGTATTCATCCCGCAGGATAGCAGGATAAAAAGCATTATTTTTTGCGCTATAAAAATACATATTAATATCCTATTGCCATCCAGCAGCCGCCCATAGACCAGCCGCCAGTCGTGTTTCCAAGCATGAACCTTACGCTGGCTCTGTTATTCAGATCTGTGTATTCAAGAAAAGCATCCAGATCCACATTCTCGGAAGCGTTAGAAATAATCCCGCTCACGCTGCGAACCGCATTGGGAAAAGCGACCGGAAATGTGACGGGTACAACCCTTTCACCGTTGCCTGCCGGAATCTGCCCCCACTGGATGATTAAGCCCGTGCTTCCGCACTTCCACCACCCATTTACCGCTTTAGAGGCTGTATTCATCGGTGCTTTTGCGTTAACGCGGGAATCTACTTCTGCTTTCGTATAAGCCCCAACATTTGAGGCAGGAATGGCAATATTAGACTGTCCGTCAAACGCGACACCTGCAATTGAGCGAGCTGTAGCCAACTTAGTTGCTGCAACAGCGGTGCCGCCAGCTGGCAGCGCACCGATCTCTCCCGGCGAAGGCTTATTCGCCGTATCATAAACCTTCGTCCAGGCAGTCCATGATCCAGCGTAATAGGTTCTGATATATTGCCGGGAACTGTTATAAATTCTGTATACCTGAGTTATCCCAGCGTGCTTGTATACCTCCATAGATCCCGCCTGAGCTTCTGGATAATTAGCACCACTTGAGGCCTGTGTGTTTGCAGGTTGAAAATATAAGCCGGGAACTGTGTAGTTGTTTAGATTTTGTGCATCATCAATAAGTACAGAGAGTGGAAAAATCACTCCCGGAGTGGGTTTATTGCCCGTGTGATAAAATTCATTCCATGTATTCCACGTTTTAGAGTCCCCGTTGCGAGTCCTGAAAGCAGCCCTTGCGCCATCGCCGTTATATTCCGCGACAATCTGGGTATTGTAACCGTTGCCCAGCCCTGAAAAATCTAACAGTGAACCCGTAAATGGCGGAGAATTGGGCACGTTGTTGTAAACGAAACTGGTTGCGTTTGGTGGGAGGTCATTGGCATTGCCTACGTTACCAACTGAGGGGTTGCCTTGCGCGCGTACTGTAGTTACTGCCAGGGCCTTAACATCTGTTGCAGTGAGGGTGACATCCGACGCCAGCGACAGCCCGTTGACCTTGCGTAAGGATGGTACGCGTCCGTTGGCGTTATTGTTGGCGTTGTCCGCTGCAGTCATTGCTGCAGCGACCTGTTTATCCGTCTCCGCTCTGGTGTACGCCCCGACGCTCGCCGCCCCGAGGGTAATATCCGACGTCAGTGCCATCCCGTTAACTTTGCGTGAGGCAGGCACGCGGCCATTGGCATTATCGTTCGCGGCCTTTACTGCTTTTGGCGTGGCGGCGCGGGTTTCATCTTCGCTGATGGTGCTGCTGAGGAGGGCAAACCCTCTCTCACTCAGCGTCGCATCGGGGTGGTTACGCGACTGCTCATGCTCATCCAGTCGGTCGTTAACATACTCCTCTGTTGCAAGCGAAATGCTGTCATCAATCAGCAGCGTGACAGCGCTGGTATCAGTGACGCTCAACACCATGCGCAGCGTCTGGGTGCGCCCCGATCCCTGCTCAAGCGACGGCTTATAGGTTTCTGCCATGTTACACACGGCCATCAGCGAACCGTCTGAGGCCAACAGCCCAAGCTCACGCATCCAGAAGCCACCGACGCTGGCCGGAGCTATGGCTTCGGCGATTAGCCAGTTCTTGTTTTTTGCATCAACCTTTAGCGAATTGAGCCTTACCCGCCAGACTTCATTAACAAGGTGGGTCTGCGAGGCGTCGGGGACAGTTGGCTCGCCGTTACCGTCACCGACAACCATAGTGATAATGTCTGCTTTATTGCTTCCCTGAACGGCAGCGGCGATACGCGCCTGACCGGTCAGGGTGACGATTGACTGGAATTTCTGCGCCATAATTAACCCGGATAGATAGTGGTTGTCTCAGCGTCACATTGCGCAGCGCCGATATAAATCACGCCCTGAATATCCTGCGTGATGGTAAGGCCGATAAGATGACGGCTGACGGGCCTGGCATCAGCAATCATGCGCTCCATTTCGAGATACATCTTTTCGTCAATGCCCGATTCAAGCACGCCAATCTCAAGCCTGAACGTGCCCGGCGCGTCGCCGGTCTGCCACCATTCAGTGACGGTGATCAGGTAGCCCAGCGGCTCGACCACCCGACGTACTGCGCCGAGGGTGCCCTTGTGGCGGTGCAGGGCCGCAGATGACGCAACCACGCTGCGCTTGGTCGCCTCACTCCAGTTGGTATCCCATCGGTCAACCGACCACGCCCAGGCGAGATAGGGCAGCAGTTCCACCGGGCAGGTCACCGGGTTCCACAGCTTGCGCAGTGGTACGGGCGTTTTTTCAATCACGGCGCAGGCTTCAGCCGCTGCCACCTCCAGCGCTGTCGAACCGGTTGGCAACAGGCGATCACTCATCAGAACCCCCGACGGTGATGCTGTACCCGCTGCAGTAACCGGCCTGGGTTTTATCCAGCACCACATCCTCAGCGGGTGCGTTCAGCTGCACCCGCTGCACACCCTCAACGTGAAGCGCGGCATACAGGGCTGACTGGCGAATATCACGCCCGAGGCGGCGCTGCGCGGAGACAAACGCCTGCAGCTTAGCCTCGGCGGCGGCGCGCACCGGCTCGGCTTCCGGCCCCGGATAGATGTACAGCACGGCGTCCACGCTGTAGTTAACGATCGCAGCTGACTGCACGGTTAAGCGGTCGGCCACCGGGCGCACGTTCTCGTCATTCAGCGCGGCATCCACCACGGCCAGCAGGTCAGCAGCAGCCACGCCGTCAGCCTCGCGGGAAAGCACAGTGACGGTGACGCACGCGGGCGACGGGCTGATCGCCGTGGCATCTGATACGCGCCCGTCAGCGCTTTTGGCGTGGAACTCATACGCTCCGGTTGGCCCGGCCACGCTCAGCCCTTCAAACGCCGAAGCTACGCGCAGGCGGAAATCATCGTCACTTTCCATGACGGCGGCGACCGGCGGGATCGCGCTTTTGTCTGCCGCCGTCAGCATCAGGCGTGCAACGCCGTTATTCGCGCCGAGCTGGTCAAGGTCCGCACCGGTTGCCCAGGCGACCATGTTTGCTTCTGCCGCCTCGTTGACGCGCTGGCGCAGAATGACCTCGCGATAGGCGTTCTCCTGCAGCAGCTTAACGATGGGTTCCGATTCAAGCGTCAGGGTGCGGGCGATAGCCTGCTGCTGATCTGGCGGGTAAAGCGAAATCAGCGTGGCCTTGCGCTCGGCCAGCAGGGTTTCATAATCCAGCGTTTCCACCACGTCGGGCGCGGGGAGCTGGCTCAGGTCAATGGTTGCCATAGGGTTAGCTCACGGGAACGGTTAGGGAAAAATTCTGCAGCGAGTCGGTACGGGCGCCGGTGATCTCCACGACCATCCTGCCGTTGAAATCCGGGTCAAAGCTGATGGCGGTGAGTTTTACCCGCGGCTCCCATTGCAGGATCGCCATATAACACGCCGACATAATTTGCAGGCGCAGCGCGTTGTTGTTGGGCTGGTCAATCAGCGCGGACAACAGCGAGCCATAGCTGCGGCGCATTACCCTGGAGCCAATCGGCGTGATCAGAATGTCACGCACCGACTGCCGGATATGTTCGATATCTGCCGCCTGCAAGCCCGTATCCCGGTTCATGCCGCTGTATTTTGGCGCAGTCATTTTGGCCCGTCCGTACTGCTGCTGCCGCGCTCGATGCCGCCGTGTGTGTGGCTGTGTGACACAACACCATTGGATGTGAAGCTGCCGCCGCTGTGCGTAACATTGCCTTTCATGGTGCCGCCCCCGGTAAGTTCAAAACTGGCCGCTTTGAGCTTTTGGGTGCATTCAACCAGCGGGCTGTCGAGGGTGATTTTTTCGCTGGCGTTGACCAGTACCGTGGAGGTTTTCACCGTGACCGACTCTGCAGCCTCAACCGTGGCGGTTTTCATCCCGGTAGCAATCAGTGCGCCGGTGGCGGGTTCGTATTCGATCACCGCACCGTCAGGGAATGACCAGTGAAGCGCGTCAGCCGAGGCGGCCGGGGCCGGGTTGTCATCGGAGAAAACAGCGGGCATGACAAAGCCGGTATCAAGCTCGCCGCCGAGACATAAAATCAGCACCTGCTCGCCCACCGACGGGGCATTCCAGGAGCGTGTTTTACCGGCACGGGCGGTCAGCCAGTGCAGCCAGTCAGTTGAGTTGTTTCCGGTATCCACACGACAGGTGCCGTCGTCGAGATTGACGGCGGATACAGTGCCGAGGCGGATCAGGTTGCGCAGCAGGCGCAGAATTTCGGGAGTTTGTGAGTTCATCTAAGCATAATGCTTTTCAAAAATGCTTAAATGAAATTATGATTGTGCGCTGGTGAACTATCAAACGTGCTTTGCTCAATTGGATGAATAATGGATAATAAAATTTTTATGGATAGTGCGGTAAGGAAGCTGGTAGAAAATTATCTACAGAGAATTGATTCTCTTAAAAGTGTCGATGAGTTTTCAGATAAAAGAAATTATCATATTTCAGCTATGCTCTCATGGTTTACAAAAAACTCTATTGTTGTTGATGCTAATTTGAAAGTTAGCGCCAAACATTATAAAGAACCTTTTGCTAAAGAGTTAAATTCTCATAGCATGCTTGATGATGAGTTAAATCTTGTTTTTGCTTACTGCATGTGCTTTGGAATGGAGTATTATATAAACTCTCCGTATTCAATGGATGAATTCATTCAAATGGCTAAGGAATTTTCAGAGGATAATATCGAGAAGTTTGATTTTTTCTCAGGGAGTATAATAACTAAGGCTCTAAATTATACATCGAGTGCCGTTATTAAGGATTTGTTGAACGATGAAGATTTCAAAGTTATAAAGGAGTTCGCTTCTAAAACTCAGTATGCAGAACAGCTTAAGAAAGCATGGGATAGAGAAATAAAAGAGAAAGAAGGAAAAGTTGACAATCTAAAAAACACACTTGATAAGTATGAAAATGCCTTTAATTTCATTGGTCTCCATGAGGGGTTCGTTGAGTTGGGGAACATCAAGAAAAAAGAGCTTTTTTGGTCGAGGGTAGCACTGTTTTCACTTGGCGCTTTCATTCCATTATCAATTACTTTGATCTCTTGGTTGTTTTTCCATTACGATATTAAATTGGAGAAAACTTTAGATTTGGTTAAGCTTATTCCTGGTGCATCAATTACGATCTTTCTGTTTTATTTCTTTAGAACATCCTTGATGAATTACAATTCTATTAAGGCACAAATTATTCAAATTGAACTTAGAAAGAATCTCTGTCGATTCATCCAAAGTTATGCTGAACACTCACTAAAACTTAAGACTGAAAAAATAAACCATTTGGAGAAGTTCGAGGATATTGTATTTTCTAATATAATGACCAGTGGTGATAAAATGCCATCAACTTTCGATGGCTTGGAACAAATATCAACGTTTGTTAGTAGTCTTAAAGACAAGAAATGATTTGATGCTGCTCATTTTTCGATTGCCGATATGAGTTCATTTTCAATGTAAGTGATCAAATTTTCATTGAATCCTAATAAAGGTCTTTGCTCATACGTTATCTCTTGGCCGCCCTTAACTGGGCGGTCGCGCAGGCCATAGTGATGCACCCTGGCCATGCGCTGCACACGCCCGGTAAATTCCACCACAGCATTGTCGCCCGAGCCTTTCGCCTTCATGTATTTTGCAGTGCGGAGTTTCGCAAACATCTCTCGCTTAACACGGCCTTTCTTGCCCCGCAGCGGCTGTGCCTTTCGTGGTTTAAACGGCGTACCATCAGGTGCCTGCTGGCGCTTGATGTTGTGTTGCTGGCTTGCACGCAGCTTGCGCGCAATATTCGTTGCCATCTTTTTGCGCGCAGCTGGTGACAGATTAGCGAGTAGGGCAGTGAGCTTTGTTTCCAGCGGTTCAAGTTCATTCATAGCTGCCACTCGCTAACCAGTTCGTTTTTAACGTACAGCTGCCACGGGCGATCGTTAATCTCTGGCAGTGGTGGCTCACCAACGTGGTTAACATGCAGCGCCCCCTCCTGCTCTTTAACAATCACCCGCTCGGTCAGCTGCAGGTTAATGCTGATATCTACCGCTGCGTCGCTGATGATATCGGCGTTAAAGGTAAATCCTGTGCGTCGCTTTTCTTCGGTTGCCATGATGTCGGGCTGGTTCTCACGCAGCCAGGCCAGCACCGGCACAACCAGCAAATCCAGATCGCCGTCATAGTCGGTTACCACCAGGTTAAGCTGATACTGATATTCAAACGACAGCGAACTGGCGAGCGTGGAAACCATGCGCCCGTTATCAATAAACATATTCAGGCTGTCAGGGTTTCGCTGCAGCAGTGGCACGCACTTTGTCAGCACTTCGCGGAGTTGCTTCGGTTTCAGCATCGTGCTGCTCCTGGCATTCTTTGATGATTTCCACCTGCAGCCCGCACGACGCGAGCGCAGCCTCTAACTGCCGGTTGTCAGCCGCCAGATCGCCCTGGGTCAGCAGGCTGTTTGACGGGAACGGGCAGCTTGTCACGCGTGGACAGCCAATCCAGATAATCTCTGGCGCTGGCAAAGGCGGGGCGACTGTGCAGCCGGATAACGTCGTCAGGCAAAGCAGCAGCAGACCAGCCGCGTAATGTCGGGTTAGCATCGGTTTCTCTCTGGATGGTTAGCTCACGATTTAGCGCGCCGGTACTGGCCCGCCCCTGAAGCAGGCGCAGCGCCGCCTCGCGTATCTGGCCGTCACGCGCTTCGGCATTCAGCCGCGTGATGGCCTTATCCCGGCTCTCAATGCCCGCCGACAGGGTGCCAATGATGCGCTGCGCATCCCCCAAATCAGCCCTAGCCCCTGAAAGCTGCCAGCAGGTGAAAGCCAGCGCCGTCAGTAACACGGCCAGCAGTGCCGACAAAATACGCGTCATGCGGTCCCCTTTAAGCACCAGGCGATTTCACGCGCCCGGCGGTTCTCGATGCCTTTATTTTTAACGCCTTTCACGTATACCCATCGCTGCAACTGCTGGCAGGCGCTGCGCCACTCCCCGCGATTGATAAACCCGGCAAGGGTGGACGTGCAGGCGGCGCGCACGCCGACATTGAAGGTGAACGACACCACGGCGTCATAAACCTGCGGCGGCATGGCAACCGGCATACAGGCTGCAATGCCGCGTTCAATGCGCATCACGTCGTACACCAGGTTAACAGCGACCTGCCGCTCGCTGACAACGCTTTGCGGTGTTACCCCCTCGGTATGTCCGACGCCGTTAGTCCAGACGTTCGCGCTGCACTGATACGGCGTTGTGCGGCAACCTTCCGCATCGGCAATCAGCCGCAGCCCTTCTTCTGATGTTTTCAGCGTGCTGAACTGCGGCAGCAGCGCGGCGATAGCCAGTACGGCAACCACGGCGCAGCGTTTAGCGATCTGGCTCAAAGGTCACCCCCTGCAAAGATTGGCGCGCCAGCTCATACGTTTTGCGGCGGTAGTGCCAGTTAATGAAAAAGTTAGCGACGTTGATAATCAGCGTGACCACCGCAACAAAAGCCCCGACCATAAAGGCGATGTCCTGCACCGTATGGCGGCTGAACCACATCATAAAAAGCCCGACCAGATAGCTGATAATTGAGCTGCTTTTCTCCATGATTAACTCCAGAGGTTCACGGTTTCACCCGCTGCCGGTGAGTCGGGCAGATCGGGCAATGTGACCTCGCACCCGTGCGGCAGTACCGGCCCGCTTTCGGCAAGGCCGGGATTGGCGGCATAGACCAGCTCAACGACCCGCTCCGTGCGCCCGTAATGGCGATAGCAGATGTCGTCAACGGTATCGCCCTGTTGCGCTAAGACGTTCATCACAGCAGTCCGATTATGCAGGCGCGTTTTCCCGCAATTTTGCTGATGCTGAAACGGGCGTCGCGCCAGTATTCATCTGCGCTGGCTTTGATTTCATCGGCTTTTTTTGTGCCGCTAGCGTCATAGCCACGATAGCGCTCAACGATGGTTGCCGCCGTCAGGTGGCTGACTGCATCAAAGTAGTTCGACAGTTTTTCACTCTCGCCGTCGAGCTGGTCGGCGGGAACATCGGCCAGGACTTTAAACCCTGCCGCCATCTTTTCGGCCCGGTAGTCATACAGCTCTGCGTTCACCTCAGAGATCGCCGTTTTTACTGCCTGACGGAGCCGGGCCGCTGGCACGGTTCCCTCATATCGCAGGGTTTCGCGCAGCCGCTGCATGTCCACGTTCGGCCAGAAAAAGGTATTAACAATCGGCGGCTCGGCAGCGTCTGCCGGTCGCGGTGCAGGGATTACCAGCGTGCTCATAATGGCCTCTGAATAGGTGGGCGGTGGAGGGCGGCGCAGAAACCTGAAAGGCTCATTACCACCCTGCCGCCCGGCGCGGGGCGCGTTCTGTTAACGGCTGGCCAGAGCCTGCTTTTTCAGCTCAGTTCCCAGCCGTTCAATGTCCTTTTTAACGCCGCTGCCCTGAAAAAGCTGCAGCGCGCGTTTGAGGTGTTCCATCGCTTCCAAAGCCCTGCCCATATCGCGAAGAACGTACCCGGTGATTTTGTGCAGCTTGGCGCGCACCTGATCAGGCATGTCTTCGGATTTCGTCAGTTCCAGCGTTGCCAGCAGCGGGTCAATATCGACCGGCTCTTTAGCTGTCCACGTCCGGGTCGCCGCATCGGCAACCTCTTCGGTGAGAAGATAAGCCGTGCTGTTGCGCTTATACGTATCAGGCGGCACCAGCCCGTACTGCAGGGCATAGCGGGCAATCTCCAGCGCGCCGGGAATATCCCCGGCATCCAGCCGCCAGATCATAACGGTCATCAGGATGGCATCCTGTGCGCCTTTGCCCTGGCTCAGTACGCCAGCCACCCACGGTAAATAGCCGGGCAGCATGTCGCGCTTCATCTGAGCCTTACTTTCCACTGAGCGCACCTTTTTCAGGCGGCGCTTATCTTCATTCAGCTTCATGAGCATTCGCTCATAGCCGTTGGCATGGCGCAGCGGGCCCTCAGCCTGCTGCGATGCTTCGACGGCCTGCTGACGCATAACGTGACGCTGGGCAGGGCTTGTCATGCGTTACTCTCCCGCTTCGGGCGCAGGCTCTGATACAGCGGCAGCAGAGGCATTAACGGTGAAATCACCCAGCTCGATATTTTCCACCAAGCAACCGGCCGCATAATCTTCAACCACAAAATCCTCGTTGATGGATTCATAGTTTTCGATGCGGTCGCGCTTCGCCACTTCAACAATCAGGCGGCGGTGCGTTCCTTCCTGCCAGTAAATCGACAGGTTATCGAGACGGGTGATAAACAGGGCGTTGGCCGGGAAGTACGGCACGCGGATCGCTGGCAGGTTACCGATGCGCTTCTGACTGACGATGACGTCGGCAGCGAGCTGATCGGTGGTCGACTGTGACTGATTGACCAGCGGGAAGTATTTATCAGCCAGCAGCTGACGCCCGCAGATAACGACCAGCTCCGGGTCTTCCTGATACCAGGGCTCGATCATGGTGTTGGTGGCATCCATCACCACGGCGTCCAGATTGGCATAATCACCGCCTTTACCGACGCGGATTTTTGCTGAAATAACCGCCCCCTCTTCACCGATAATTTTGCTCATGACGCGCTTAGGCGCATGGTTGCGGTACTTCTGTAGCCAGCCGACCGCGACATCCTGCAACAACGGATTTTTTTGACGGTCCGAGGTTTTCGCCCGGGCGATACCGTTAAAGCCGGCCATGATGCGATCCAGCCCCTGGCGCTTGATAATCGCGTCGCGTAAACGGGTCTGGAAATCTTCATAACGCGCCCACAAATCCAGCTGGTTATAGCGGATGTGAAAATCGTAGTTGGTCTGGGCGCACTCATAGCCGTCAGCGCTCAGGTCAGAGAAATCAGCAGTTTCGCGCTCGTCACCGCCTGCTGTATCGGTGGTGCTGGCAATCGAACCGGTCACGCCGATCCCGATTTTCTCGCCCTTCATATCCACCACGGGGGTGATATTGATACGGGTCAGAAAGTCAGATGACTCCTGCACGCGGGTCATCAGGCTCTGGCTTACCGATGGCTCTACGGAGAATTTCTTATCCATATCACCGGTTTCTACGCCGTTCAGTTCCGCAAGGCGGGTGAGGTAGGCGTTAAATTTAAAGCGGGTTGTCTGGCGCATTAGTCTTCCTGTAATCAGTGTTAAATTTTTCAGTGGCGCTGTGCCGTTCAGGACTGCCGTTAACAGTCGGTTTGCACGGAGGTTTTATCGCCGCCGTTTGCACGTGGACGCTGGTTGAAATTGCCGTCAGTTTTTTCCAGCTTGCTGGTGAGGCTTTCCAGCTCACTGCGCCCGGTGGTGGTTTCCAACTGCAGCGCATCAAGGCGCTCAGAGAATTTTCTGTCCAGCGCGGACAATGCGTCTGCGGCTTCCTGACCAGTGGCTGTCAGTTGCTCGGCAACAAGGGTTACGGCGGCGTGCACGTCAGCGCTCTGCACGTCATCCGCTTTCTTTTTCGCGGAGAACAGTGCAGCGATACGGTCACGTAATGACGGTCCAGGATCGGCTTCTTCATAAAATTCGATCAGGGTTTCTTCTGCAGCGGTAAACAGGTTGTCTTTGTCCAGCTTGCGGGACGCCAGCGGATTCGCTTTTGCAGTGGCGCTAAAGCTCAGGTATTCCGTGCCGAGGCTGGCCGGGTCATCGGTAACAGCCAGGCCGACAAGGTAGGCTTCGCCGGTGTCAGCAAATTTCGGGTTCACTTCAACAGATGTGTAAATTTTCTGGCGCGCCCTGGTCAGCTCGACCAGCTCAGGGGTGGGATCGATGTAGCCAAACAGGGCGAGCTTGCCTTTCAGCTTGCCGTCAGTGATTTCCTCGGCCTCAGCCTTCGTTACGTCCCCAAAGCGACGGAACGTACTGTCAGCGGCATAACCCTTGATGTGTTCCATGTTGATGCGCGCACCGAACACGGTCGGGTCATAGTTTTTCGCCATCTGCGAAATCCAGTCGCGGGAAATCACGCGGCCGTCGGTGGTAGCGCCCTCAACTGCGATACGAAAACGCTTTGCTTTAGTTGCCATTAATCAGGCTCCGGTCAGTGGGTTGGTTCAGGTCACGGCCAGTTTCACCACGATCACAACCCCGCTCAACGAAACCCGGCTTGCTGGCTTATGAGCAAGCAGGGACAACGGGCGCGAATCGCTGCTGCCCCGGTAGCCTTGTTGCCATGAATATGACACCCAGCACCATCATCAGCGATCCCCGCCGTCAGGCCGCTCTGCTTTACTGGCAGGGTTTCTCCGTACGCCAGATTGCGGAAACGCTCAGCATCAAAACGCCGACCGTGCAGAGCTGGAAACTCCGCGACGAATGGGAAAGCATTGCGCCCATCAGCCGCGTTGAGGCCAGCATGGAAGCGCGGTTAATTCAGATCATCATGAAGGAGGTAAAGGGGAATGCTGATTACAAGGAGATAGAGGCGTTAGGACGTCAGATTGAGCGCCTGGCACGCGTTGAACGCTACCGCAGCACGGGCAATGAGGCCGATCTCAATCCTAACGTGCGCAACCGCAACAGGGGCGAACGGCAACCCGCATCTAAGAACGTATTCAGCGAAGAGGCCACGGAGAAACTGACGTCGCTGTTTACTGATGGCTGCTTTGAGTATCAGCTTGGCTGGCATAAAGCCGGGCTGACACACCGAATCCGCAACATCCTTAAATCACGCCAGATCGGCGCGACGTTCTATTTTGCCCGCGAAGCCCTGATCGATGCCCTCGTGACCGGGCGTAATCAGATTTTCCTTTCGGCCAGCAAGGCACAGGCACACGTCTTTAAAAACTACATCATCGACTTTGCCCGCGAGGTTGATGTGGACCTTAAGGGCGATCCCATCGTGCTGCCGAACGGCGCACGCCTTATTTTCCTGGGGACCAACGTCAGGACCGCGCAGAGCTACACGGGCAATCTCTATCTCGATGAATATTTCTGGATACCGAAATTCCAGGAGCTGCGCAAAGTCGCCAGCGGCATGTCGCTGCATAAAAAATGGCGCACCACCTATTTTTCCACGCCGTCGAGCCTGTCGCACAGCGCCTATCCGTTCTGGTCAGGCGAGCTGTTTAACAAGGGCCGACGCAACCGCGCCGACCGCATCGAGCTGGATCTCAGTCATTCACACCTGGCCAACGGCTCGCTGTGTGCAGACGGCCAGTGGCGGCAGATAGTCACAGTCGAAGATGCACTGACCGGGGGCTGCAACCTGTTCGACCTGGATCAGCTGTCGCTGGAATACAGCCCGTCTGAGTACCAGAACCTGCTGATGTGTGAGTTTGTCGATGACGAGGCAAGCGTATTCCCGTTTGCCGAGCTGCAGACCTGCATGATCGACAGCATGGAAGAGTGGAATGACTTTAACGTGTTCCTGCTGCGTCCCTTCGACTATCGCCCCGTTTGGATTGGTTACGACCCGTCACACACGGGCGACAGCGCAGGCTGTGCCGTCATCGCGCCGCCTCTGGTTCCCGGTGGTAAGTTCCGCGTGCTGGAGCGCCATCAGTGGCGCGGGATGGATTTTGCCGCGCAGGCAGCATCCATCAAGGAGCTGACGGAGAAATATAACGTCGAGTACATCGGGATTGATGCCACCGGTATCGGCCAGGGTGTTTTCCAGCTTGTGCGCCAGTTCTTCCCCGCAGCCCGTGAAATCCGTTACACGCCAGAGGTGAAAACCGCGATGGTCCTGAAAGCGAAGGACACGATCACCAGCGGGCGCCTTGAGTACGACGCAGGGCATACGGATATCACGCAGTCCTTTATGGCTATCCGCAAAACGATGACCGCCAGCGGGAACCGATCAACCTATGAAGCCAGCCGCAGCGAAGAGGCCAGCCACGCCGATGTCGCCTGGGCAATCATGCACGCACTTTTAAACGAACCGCTTACCGCCGCCGCCGGTGGTCAGAGTCAAAACTTTGTGGAGTTTTATTAATGAGCAAGCGTAAAGGCCGCAAGTCTTTTCAGGAAAAATACACGCCAGCAATGGCGGCTACATCCAACCAGCAGGCCGAGGCGTTCAGCTTCGGTGAGCCGATCCCGGTACTTGATAAGCGGGATATTCTGGATTACGCCGAGTGCATCAGTAACGGGCGCTGGTACGAACCGCCAGTGAGCTTCCACGGTCTGGCGAAAAGCCTGCGCGCTGCCGTACACCACAGCTCACCGATTTACGTTAAGCGCAATATTTTGCTGTCTACTTACATCCCGCACCCGATGCTCAGTCAGCAGGATTTCAGCCGCATCGTGCTGGACTATCTGACCTTCGGTAACGGCTTCGCGGAGCTGCGCAAAAATGCGTTAGGGAAGGGGTTCCGCGTGGAGTGTTCACCGGCGAAATATACCCGGCGCGGCGTTGAGGATGACACGTTCTGGTTTATCAATGACTGGAAAGATGCGCATCGTTTCGAGACGGGCAGCGTATTCCAGCTACTGGAGCCGGATGTTAACCAGGAGATTTACGGTCTGCCGGAATACCTTAGCGCGCTTAACTCGGCCTGGCTGAATGAAGCGGCCACCTTGTACCGGCGCAAGTATTACCAGAACGGCGCGCACGCGGGTTACATCCTGTATATGACGGACGCAGCGCAGAGCAGCAGCGATATAGAGCAGATGCGAAAAGCAATGCGTGACACTAAAGGCGTGGGCAATTTCCGCAACCTGTTTATGTATGCGCCGAATGGCAAGCCGGACGGGATTAAGATCCTGCCGCTGAGTGAAGTCGCCACGAAGGATGACTTTTTCAATATCAAAAAGGCCAGCCGTGACGACCTGCTAGCCGCGCACCGGGTGCCGCCTCAGATGATGGGTATTATCCCGGATAATGCGGGCGGGTTTGGTGATGTGGTTAAGGCGGCACAGGTGTTCGTGAGGAATGAGTTGACGCCGCTGCAAGAGAGGATAAAAGAAATTAACAATTGGATTGGTGATGAGGTTATTTTGTTTAAAAATTACAGTTTGGAAGGGGAAGGGGAGTAGTTTAATAAATACTATATAAAAAAGCCTGCGGGTGCAGGCTTTTTTGCTTCATAGATAATAAGCATTAAAGCTTAGTCATCAGTATGTTCTAATTTGGCTTTATTTAACTTGCCATGTAAGCTGTTCACAAAGTGTAAGTTGCTTAAGATGATGCTAAATACACACTTAGATTGCATCCAGCACATAAAAAAAATCAATGTCAAGCAGGCTATTTTGAAGGTTTTTATGTTGTTAAAGTATAAAGGGAATGTTGGGATTACGACTCTCAGCAAGAAAATAACAAGTGTTCCAAGCATCACTAAAGCAGATATTATTATGACATATACTAGCTTTTCAATGCGAGGAGCATCTTTCTGGTTTTTTATGTAGCTTATATCATCTTTAATAATGCTATTAATTGCATTCGGATAAAGAAACCCCACCCATAACCCTACAATTGTAAAAATTGCGGCTGAGAGGTTAAGCAATGTAGAAAGTATGTCTTTTAAATCATTGAAGATAATTTTCTTGTAAATTAGTATGCTAACAAAGACACATGCAGCAAAAATTAATATGTTAAATATTTGCTGCTTTATTACAATATAAGTAAGCCTCTTTGTTTGCTCTTTCATCTTATCCTTCCGCAGTCTGTTCGTTTTTATCTTCTTCGGGTATATTATCCGCTTCTTTTTGGTTTTCTTCAAGTTGTTGCTTAACTTGATGCAGTAAGTCGCCACGTATTAAATTAATATTAGAAAGCAAGAATTCAGGTGAGTAATGTTCCTTCCCTTCGGAACCATCAATCGGTAACTTTGTTCTTGCTACATAGCTTGTAAGCCAAATAGGATTGTCGTCATTGACAAGTTTGAAGCCAACATCAACCCAGTCAGAATCCTCTTCCCTCATTTTGAATAGCGTGTTGAGCTCCTCTAAAGAAGGTGCGCCATCAACAGTGACTTGGATTTTTTTTGGTTGTACTAATTGGGGAGGCTCGCCTATTACTGCATTCCGAACACTGGCTCCAAACAAAGAGGCTAAAGCCGTGCTGGAAAGTTGAAGTATTGGCTCGCGTGGATCTTCTAATCTGGTTGCAGTTGTGTCGCGAATTATAGTTTGTGTTATTTTTGCACGTAAGGCTGCCAAATTTTCTTTGGCAGCCTTTAATTTGGTCTCTTCAGCTGTAAACTTAAATACGCAATTACATTTTTCTTTTCCATTCCCAAATGGGAATGTAACGTTGTAAATTGGCACGACCCTACCCGGATTATTTTTGGATTCAACCTCTCGCTTCGATTTTTTTCGCTCGCCGAATCTACTATTGTTGTTGACGTGCTGAGAAAAGTAGTTGCAAAAAAGATAAGTGTCTGCAAATGAATGAGGGAATCTAATTGAGGCTATTTTATTGAGTTCGGGAATTATCCAATAATATAATGCTTCCCCCCAAATTACTTCATCCTTACCGACTTTACTACCGGCTTTAACCGTACCTGTGACATTTGAACCAATTTTAGACCCCACTTTAATACCATGAATTCCATTGCCATCACCTACACCACGATAAAGTACAATGATAGAGTCTTTAGTTTCAGGATCAGTAACTATTCCGCGACAATAAACTTTTTGCTTTAAAGGCTGCTCATCTGCAGACCATGGCAGTGTGTCCTCAAAATTTTTATCCTTCAACCATTCAGTAAGATCATGAATAACTTCAGTTAATGTTCCAAATTTATAGTCAAGATTTTTTGAGTCGCGTTTTAGCCTATAAAAACCAAAGGCATTAATATCAAAAAAAGTAACCGAACCAACGTCCATAATGAATTCCTTTTGAATTATTAGCTTGCTAAGATATTGCTATGGTTAATTATATTAAGCAAATTTTACATTTGTCACAATATGCTTATGGACGTTCAGTAGAAAAATATCACTGGTGTACAACAGGCTCAGCGCGCAATGCTATCCCCGCCACGCCTGCCCGCTTTAGTGACCTCATTTCATGCAACTGCACGATCCTCACGAAGCCGCGCCACAACTGGTGTGGTGAGGAGTGTAGGGCAGGGGATCCTACATGCGGATCCATGCACTCTGTGCATGCATGGCTACAGGCCACCGATGTGGGGGCCTGAAAGGGCATTAATGAGTGAAGGCGTAGATGTGAAAACCGTGCAGACCTTCAGTGACTATCTTCACGTTCTGCCGCTGGGAGGTGATGTAGTTATTCGCTTCAGCAGGAGTAATCGCGTAGCCGGCTGCACTAACCAGCCTCACCATATCAGAGGTAGCAATCTCCCTGAAGTTTCCACGGTGTGTGACTGCATTTCGATATGCAGTGAACATCGCATAGTCTTTACGCGCCATAGTCAGCCTCTGGATCCAACTTCAAAACTTCCTGCAGTATCTGGTTAAGTGTTTCTCGGTCAGACGCGAGATTGAAGCCGGCCATTTCAATAGCTGGCACGGCGGCGCTGCGGAGAATGACTTTCGTTGCAGGAAATACTGTCAACACGCGGCGGTGTAACTCGGCGCGCAAATCGTCTAATGCTTCTTGGCTAAAGTTATGTTTTCGATCCAGAGTGATATCAACTCGCATTGCAACCTCCATCCAGGCTAATCAGCAGAGTAAAAAAAGCCATCACTACCATCGTTACATGGCTCGGAATTAGCCAGGTCAGCAATGATGGTCAGCGCCAGCTCAAAATCGGTTGGTTTGCAGTTCGCTATTAACGAAACCTCGGCGATAAAACGTACGCACGCCATTTTTTTATGCATGGCGTTCAGTTCGTCCAGCTGCATATTCCCTCCCTATAAAAATACTGTGTTTATATACAGTATCATGGTGATTAAGTGGATTGAAAGGATTTTGTTAAGCGCTGCCTTAACGCGCACCTCAATGATTACCTTGATAAAAACACGTTGGTACAATGTGTTAGTTGTCATGGTCTGCGGTTAGAGGGCTTACAGCAGCTGATGCCGCACTGTTTTTTGCTGCGGCCAACTGACGCAGATGATTAAGCCTGGCTGACAGGTCTGCAGCCAAAACAGGTTTTGGTGCGCGGAAAAGCTCCCCGCTACTGGCGCTGCGGCACCATTCACCAGCTATTTCAGTGTCGGCGCCGCGTATTAGACGTGTAGCTAACCCGCGAGTGATTGTTTCCCCGGTCAGCTCTCTGATTTCTTCGATGACACTGGCGCATGCGGCTTCAACTTTGTCAGATCGCCTGAAGGTTTTTGCTGCTCTTTTAGACCTTTCGCTGGTCAATCTCTTCAAAAGTCGGCGCCGTTCCAGCCGGGGCATACTGTCAAAGTCCATCTCTGCCACTACATCCGGCGGCAACGGATCCTCAGATCCCGAACTCCCCGTACAGTTATTGACAGAACTCCGAGAGGACGCAGGCGCGCCCTCAAGGTCAAAAACAAAATCAAAGGCAGATTCAACTGACAAAACCGAAAGCGGGGCATCTGATGCGTCAGCCTGCTGAGTGGCTTTTTTAGGCACGATCTTCCACTGCACAAGGCGAGTCAGGATAGGTGTATCTTCGCCAACGGCGGTGGAATATACCCCTTTGATGCGTACCGTTTCTTCGCCGTACTCATTCAGCTCGTCACCTGATTGGTACCATGTGCGCACGGCTAATTCATCACGCCGAACAAACGGCCCGCCCTGGGCGTTAACATACTCTGCCCATTCACCCTGATCGGCAGCATCGTGAACAGCAGCAAACTCTACACTTAGGCCGTGTGCTGTTTCACTGTCGGCCATGCGGCGCAGCTCGCGATAAACCGTAACAGGTGCGCCACCGACAAATTGAAACTGTCTGATGTGCCAACGTGCCGCCCAGGCAGAGACAGCCGGGGCTGTTTGCTTTAACTCTTTCCCGCTCTCGTCGTCCAGCTCACCATCAAGGGCATAACCATCAATATTTTTTGAGATGTATTTCGCAACGTATCCGGTGGCGCTCCCTTTTTCAGGGTCGATCGCTTCGGCATGAAAGCGGGCTTTCCTGGCTTTTTCGGTGGTCAGCTCGCGGCTGTCTTCCTGGTAGGCGTAGTCACGTATTATCTGACGAACGCGATCAACATTTTCGGGCAGCATGAACATCAACATGTGCCAGTGCGGAGTCGCGTCATGATGTGGCTCCGCAACACGAATACCGAAAATGCGGATATCTTCGCGATGGAGTTTTGCTCGAACCTTCTGCCACAGGTTGCACAGGTAACGCTGTGTTTCAGCAGGGTTGGCACCGTTCCATTTGCGGTTACGGTGACCGGTCTTAATCGTTGCGTGATAACGTGATGGGGCAGTGATGGTGTAGAACTCACCTACAAATCCCATCTCATTACAGATATCTTCAAAGCCACGGATACGGGTCATAAGCTCACAGCGACGAATTGCAGGATTAGCCACGCTGCCATCATATTTGTCTATCAGGCTTATACGATTCCCGTCATCGTCTTGTAGATCCATCCCTTTCAGGAATTCACGAGTTCGGCGCTTCTGCTCACGCCATTCGATCACGTTCATCGTGCTGGCGTAAGGCGTGTGTTTTTTGCTGACGTTAGCAAGGGCAATTTGAAGATGTTCGCGCCATGAAGCAGCAATGCGGCGCAGGCGGTTCTTCCACCACCTCTCGGCACTCATGCGCGAAAGTGCAGAGGCGACGTCCTCCGGTCCAAAGAATTTTGAGGTTACTTTGTCCCACAACGGAGGTGTCTGCTTTAACTGGCGGGTGATAGCTGCAGCAACGGTGTAGAGTAAGTGCGCATACTTGTAATCTGACTCATCAATGACAACGGTATGAGCCTGTGCCATTTCAGCAGAGATGAAACTTGCGATATCACCGGCCAGCATATCTACATCGGCACGGGACATATCTGCCAGGCGGTTAAACCGGCCGTTCAGCGCCCATAAAGTAGAGGCAGCAGACACGCCGCGATCACCTGCGGGCGCGTGAGCTGCAAGCATTGCAAACATATCAGGGTGCATATCAGCAGTTTTATATTGGGCATTGACGCGCTCAACGCGTGGCAATGTGCGCTCGACAAATGTTTTCGTTAAGTACGCATTGGCACGGGCTAAACCTTCTGTTTTTTCCAAATCATTCAAACGGCGCTTAACATCCATCTGAATAATGATCGGTTGTTCCTGGAGAAGGTCACGCGCACGCAAAAGCGCCGCGAACATCTGTGCGCGGCGTTGGATATTGGTTGTTGCGAGGTAAGGCTTACTTATTGCATCCCGTGGTGCGTTCCACGGGTATGCATAGGCTTGTTGAATTCCAGTAACAGCATTACAGTTGCCACTATTTCCAAAGGAAGGAGTCTCCGATGTTGTCTTATCCACCGCTCAATCGTCCTTATTATGACGAGATGATGAATATGCATGCGGCCGCATCTGCACCTCAAGGCGCTGTAAGGATTTTATCATCGAGCGAAATGTATGCTGCATGTGACGCGTTTTTGAGTCACACGAAAAATTACGAATTAGAACGTTGGCTTCCCTCAAAACCCTGTCGAAATGAGATTGCTCGTCGGCTCCAATGGGCCGTTGAAGCAAAGTGGAGACCTCGCGAAGAATGGACAGGAGCAGTGCAGCGCGCATTGAATATCGTGCTCCAACCGACCCCGCACACCCATACACAAGGATTTCCTGAGTGGGTGAATGAGGGATCTCTAGAGTCAGATATTCACATTTCTGTTCATGCGACTCGCCAAACAGTTGAGCTTTTTGCACTTGGCGATCGACGATTTGTGCCAACGCAGACAGAACTTTTTCTGGTTCCCTCTCATTTTGGTGAATTTCTTGCTTCGCTGGCCGCTGGCAATGTATATCCGCTGTGGCTTGCGCAGGTTGATAGCAAAGACACTCCAGGGTGCCGTGATGGTCAGTACCCGATATATACCCAGCGTGAAGTTTAATCATCTGAATATGGCGTTAAACCGCCATCCTCTTGTAGTGAGAGTTCTTGTGCTCTTCTATCTCTTTGCAATTCACACACAGGGTTACCCCATCCAGCGCTTTACGGCGCTCTGCAGGGATAGGTGACTCACAGCATTCACAGAAGAAAGCGCTCGGAGCTGTTGAACGCTTGAGGGTATTAGCCAGAGCGTGTGCGAGATTCTCCTCAACGCGCTGCTGTACCAGATCCATTGAGTCGGCCATTAGTGCAGCTCCTGTGAGCATGCCTCAAAGCGGCCAGCTTCCTGCCGCAATAATTCGATTATCTCGACGGCAGACAATTCGCTGCGCTGTGCATAGATAGCAATTGCTTCAAGACGGATTGAAACGGCCAGCGCCTGGTCTTTCTTCTGTTCAGTGCGCGCTTTATTCAGCAGTACCAATACGGCATCTGCTGCAGCAACCATTTTTTTGTTATCAATATTCTGCATAGTTAATCTCATATTCAGGCAAAAGAATGCCCGGCGTGTTTACGCCTTTAACTTAATTTGGGGGTTATTAGGAAAGTGCGCAGTCGGCGAATGACAGATAGCGCGGTAGCATTTTTCCCCAGCGGGAAATCTTGTTCATTGCCTCGATAATGTAGAGGCGGCGAGCCTCGTCAAATTCTTCAAAATTTTTACCGACTTCATCAGCCTTGAATGCGGCTGTGTGATCACGATTGGCCAGAGTTAAAACCACAAACTTAAAGTCATGATCCAGTCGATTAAAATACCGTAGTGCTGGATTGTCATTTTTCTGGCGAAGCTGACGACGACGCGCCTGGAACTGCTCAAACGGCATCGGCTCTTTAACCGCCTCAAGGTGAGAGTGAACATTAAAAGTCATTACTTACCCCATAATGTTGAGAGACGTTGAATAAAACTGGGCTTCACAGATGACAGCTCACGCAAAAGTACTTTCTGATCGTTGCTTGGATGCCAGCGCTTACCTTCACATCCCATAATCCAGCCGTGGCCAAACGAAAGGGAAGGAGACTGTCGCTTTAGCAATGGCGCGATAGATATAGGCATAACTACCTCAGCTCAGGCCGATTGATGCGCTGATACCACCAATAACATCAGCAGTAGAAGCCATCGCAGGATTGCTGTGAATGCGTGTATGTACAGCCATTGCCGCCAGTGTCAGGCAGCGAATACCCGAATTGACGCTATTCACAAAAGCATTTTTGCGTGATTGCGTCATATGCTCACCAGACACAGCGCCGGCGGCCATTTGCCCGACAGCAGCTGTGGCGTGCAAAACGTAGTTCGGCAGGTTATCTGCTGATAGTTCATTTACCGGCACCGAGGGCAGGCAGTTCAATTGCGCCAGCAATCCATCAACCAATGAAGCGTCTTCTGTGAGATCCGTAAGTGCCAGCACATCAGCCAGTGTTAACTGGTGAGGCTGTTCCGGATTTAATTTGTTGCGAAGCACCTGTGACCGCATACCGACCTTTTCAGCCAGCTCTGACAGGTTGTGATTTTGAGCAAACTGGCGACAGGCCGAATCGAGAAGCTGCTGTTTAGATACCTGGTAATCAAACATGGCTCGTTCCTGAGAAACTTGCATAATCAAGTTATGGCTTGATGTAGCGGCATTTGAGGGCATGCTGACGGTTCTTTTCCCGCCATGCGGCTACGTTGACCAGGGCATTACCATGTTTTTCCATTACGTCAGTACGCGTCTGTCCGGTCTTTTTGCACTCAATGGTACGCTTGACGGTGCTGGTTGGGGTAGGAGCGAGAAGTACAACGCCGTTAGCAATCCACTTCTCTAACACTGACTTACTGATACCGTTAGCGGCGGCGAAGTCTTCTTTGGACATGGTGGCGGAGGTGTTTACCGCCAGTGCTTTTTCAACGGCGGTGTTAACCACGGCGCTAAGCGCAGGCATTAGCGCTATAGCGAGACTGGCGATCAGATCTTGTGACGGCAGTAAGTCAAATGCGTTTTCACTGTTTGCATTTTCAGTATGCATAACGCAGTATCTCCCTTGGGTCGTTTTGTTCTACGGTGTTTCATGTGGTGTGATACATCCTAGATCATCAAATGGCGTTTAGTAAACAACAAATGTTTATTTATTTGGTGGCTTATGGATTTTAGCGAAGGAACGGCGCTGGAAATTGTCGAGCGTCTGTCGTCTGCCTATGGTGTTGCGACGCAGAAAGCTTTGGCTGAATGCCTTGGCGTGCCTGCTGCGAATGTCAGTAATTGGGTGCAGCGTGACAGCGTTCCCGGCAGCGCGTTTGTGAAGTGTGCATTAGATACCGGCAGTGATCTCCATTGGCTCACAAGCGGTAAACTTGCAAATGCAAATTTAGACGCCTCTCCAAATTCCCCAAAAGGTGAAGCCCTCTACACTGAGATCACTTCAAACGGCGGCAAGCCAGTTTTGCGCCGCATCATGGACGCCTACGGCTTTACTCTGCAAAAACAACTCTGTGAGCTGCTGGGTATCTCATCTGGTACGGTCAGTACCTGGGTGCGCAGAAATTACTTTCCTGGCGACGTGGTGGTGACATGTGCACTTGATACCGGCGCATCTTTACAGTGGCTGGCGACAGGGAAGGGCGTACAAGCAGGCGATAGCGCCAAAGAAAGCACAGCTACGGTAATCCCACGCAAGAATCTGACGGCAGGTGTGCTGCATGGTGCAGGAAGCTGGGCGGTCGATTTAAGCTTTATCCCGCACGCTCTTAATGAGCCGGTTTTTATTTCAAGTAATACCGGGTCGTGGATTGTTGACGAGAGCGTATACGGCATCAGCAATGGTCGCTGGTTGCTCGGTATCGATGATAAATACGACGTCTATGATATTGCCCTTTTACCGGGGCGTAAGATTAGCGTGACGAGCAAGGGAACAAACTTCATTTGTGGCGCTGATGAGGTAAATAGTGCAGGAAAAGTGATATTAACAATGGATTATAGTTCATAAAAATAAATTATTAGCTTTGTTTTTGGTGCTACGTTAAATAGCGTTACTAAAATAAGATATAAGGATATGTATGGGGGTGTTGAAGTTTGTAGCGCATAGCCAAAGGGTAATTAACATCTCAGAATCTTATGGTTGGCTTCCGGGTGCAAAATATACCAACCTAAGAGATTTGAAAGGGATAGATTTTGAAGCTAAAGGGTTTATGGATGTTGACTGGAAAAAATACAATTTTTCTCGACATTTAGCTGCTGTTCAGGAAAAAAAACCTTTTATAACTATGGCTAGAGATGTTGAGTCTATCGATGAGCTAGACGCAATATTGTATGAGGCTGAAGCCCTAAGTAAATTTAGCATCCATGTTGCTATAATCCCTAAAGATACTCGACTAAATAATCG
This sequence comes from Erwinia persicina, assembly GCF_019844095.1. Classification (NCBI taxonomy): domain Bacteria; kingdom Pseudomonadati; phylum Pseudomonadota; class Gammaproteobacteria; order Enterobacterales; family Erwiniaceae; genus Erwinia; species Erwinia persicina. The sequence goes on from NZ_CP082141.1 coordinate 2,156,518, forward strand.
CTTGCATGAACTTATACCAAAGCAATTCATTTTAGCTTACAGCGTGCCTACGAGATATGGTGGCACAGAAGTTTCAATTGAAAGCTTTGATAGAAAAGTCCATCTTCTGGGGGGGAGGCCTGATGTGCAAAGGAAATTAGCTGATAAATTAGATGTAATGTCATTTGACTGTAATCGATTTACACTAGACGCGAAGTATGGGTATTACTTCAATGGTGAACGATTTGTTAAGGATTCAAATGGAACATATGAAAAATGTTTAAAAAAATCCTTATTTAATATCAACAGGATTTGGGATGGATACCTGAATTCAATCAATTTATCTAATGTGCTATCTCAGGAGGTACTTGTATGAGTAACAGTAAAAGAGATGATTTACTTATAAAAATGTATGAGACTTTGAATAATGAGATTAGCAGGCATATAACTATTGTTTGGCAAAGTATAAGTGTGGTTATTGGTGCTTTTACATTACTCTCATTAGCTGAGAAAAATCTTCTAAATGTTGATTTAGCTATGGGGATAATAATTCTTTTGATTATCTGGCTGTTTGATCACTTAATTGATTCTGGTTATTGGTATAACAGGAATCTAGTTATAATAGCTAATATTGAAAGACAGTTTCTAAAAGTAACAGATTTGAAAGATATTCATTTTTATTTTGGTAGTCACCGCACCGATAATAAAATGCTCACTCATTTAAAAATTCAAAGAAATCTAGGGGCGATTTTAGGTGTTTTAATTATTGGTTATCATTTTTATACCAGAATTGTGCCGGGTTTTTCCGTTGAATTAAAGCTAGAAAACATAGATTTTATTCGCACCATACCATATGTTATTGCAATATATGGGGCGTTCTATATATTGAAGCAATACAGGAACGCAAACAGAAAATATGCTGAGTTTGTAGGCAATTCCCCCGGTATATCTATAGATAGATCCTCTGTCAAACCAAGTATTGGTCATCCAGATAAAACTAGTAACTGATAATAAAATTTGCTAACGAAGTCTGTAGCCATCTTGTCGCCATTTATTAATTTAAATGATTGATTTAAAAGACCGAAAATCGTATTTGGTCTTTTTTTATATCATTTCCACCCGAAATAGTTTTACTCATTTCTGAATGCATCATTTTTATTAATATGGCGTAATGCGGGTTTCTGCTCTATGGAATAGCGGTATTTAAAACGCGGCTTTAACTTACCCGAGAGATAATACACGCGTCTTTTCAGGGGTGTTGTTTTTGTTGTAAATGAAAAGGGAAGGGGTGTTACAAATATCTTCCTGCTAACTGACTGATGCCTATAACTTTGCTTATTTATTTTATTAATATCGCCAATAGTCTGAACTGCCACCTATACTCAAAACGCAAACGGCAATAATTCCTGTAATTTCAGACTGGAGTCTAAAAATGGAACTGAGAAATGAGCTGGCGCTCACCAAACGTGTTTCGTGGGGAAGTATTATTGCCGGTGTGGTAACGGCGATGGCGATCTCTCTTCTTTTAACCATGCTGGGCACCAGCCTGGGTTTATCCATGCTGTCGCCCAAGTCGGATGACATCGTCAATGGGGCCGACACGGCGGTATTAGCCTGGTCCGTTATCGGGGGGGTGATCAGTCTGGCGTGCGGTGGCTTTATTACCGGCCGTCTGGCCGGCACGGACGGGGCCATTCACGGCTTCCTTATCTGGGCTACGTCCCTGCTGGTGGCCACGGTACTGGGCTTTGCCGCCGTAGGCGGGATCCTGAATACGGCCGGAAGCGCTGTGGGCAGCGTGGCGTCAGCCACCGGCAGCCTGGCCAGTGGAATGGGCAGCGTGGCCGGTCATGCCGCACAGGGGGCCGCCAGCATCGGCCAGAATATCTATGGTGATCTTGGCCTTGATACCAAACTCAATCCGGATAATGCCGACGATCAGGTTGTTCAGGCCCTGAAAAAAAGCGGTATTAAAGAGCTGCAGCCGGAATATCTGCAGACCCAGCTGGAAGAAGCGGGTAAAGATGTTGCCAGCGCGGTGAAAAACCTGGCGGTAAATCCTGATAACAGTGATGCCGTTATTAAGGGATTAACAGATAAACTTAAAAGCCGGGCGGAAGCCCTTAGCCAGGCGATTGATAAAAATGAGGTGAAGCAGGCGCTGGTGCAGAATACCAGCATGACGCCTGAAGAAGCGGACAAAGCGGTCGAAAACTTTATTCAGACTCGCGATAAAACTGTACAGGAAGTGAATCAGCGTCTGTCGCAGTTAGAAAAGAATGTGAACGAAGCGAAAGTGAAATATGCAGAGTTTAAAGAAAAAGCCAAAGAGAAAGCTGATGCCGCCGCTAAGGCAGGCGCGAAAATTGCTCTCTGGTCCTTCATCGGATTATTAATTGGCGCGATTGTCAGTACGCTGAGTGGTTTCTGGGGCGTCAATACGCATCCTGAATACCGTAAAGTCAGAGCCTGATCGTTCAGTGCTATCAGGGCCCCTTTGGGGCCTTTTTTTCGTCTGGCGGTGCTGACACCGTGCTGCCTGCGGTCGTCAGCGGTCGGTTCCCGGTTGCCCTCCAGGGTAACGCTGGGTCAGCCATCCCGCCCGGATATCTTTGCCGGCAACCCACTCCGGTAGGCAGGTTGTGTGCAACTTGTCGATAAGGCGCTGGGCGGCGACCCCATTGTCCTTATTCGCCACAGCACAGAAACGCCACCCAGATTAAACTTGTGTAAACCCGGGGCCAGCGTTTGCTTTTACCGGTTCCTTATCGCACTATCTTCAACGTCTTACTGCATCCGGTGTAAGCTGCTGCGGGCACCGTTGCCCGGTATGGACTGGGCCTCGACTGAAAAAGGTGTTGTGATGGGAACCATGTTAGGGCTGCTGGGCTTAATGCTCGGGGCGTGGGCGGTACGCAGTATCTGTATGAAGCCGATGGGTAACATTAAAAAAGTGACCCTGTCACTTATCGCCGGGCTGTTCTTTTTATCTGCCGGCGGGATCGGCGGCACAGAAGAAGATAAGATGCCTTACGCTATCGTAGCCATGCTGATGGGCGCGGCGGCTGTGTGGTACGGAAACCGCCTGTATAACGAGGCTGCAGCCCGGGAAGAGAGAAACCATAATGACCGATCGCGCTACCCCTAATCTGCCTTCGCGCAATTTTACTGATACAGAAACCTTTTATTGCCGGGCGGGCTTCACCACCACCTTTAAAGACGCCCACTGATTAATCATGGTTCGGGGAGACCTGACGCTGGAGTTTTTCCCACATCCCGGGCTTGACCCTTACACCAGTTGGTTTAGCTGCTGTCTGCGGCTTGATGATGTCGATGCGTTTTATGCCATCTTGCTGGCGGCAGGAATAGAGGAGAAGAGGGCTGGTCTGCCTCGTCTTCATCCACCTGAAGTCCAATCCTCTGGCATGAAGATCGGCGCGCTGCTGGATGGTGACGGTACGCTGATACGCTTAATCGGCAACTGAAACGGTGGGCGTCATCTGTGGGAAAATAAAAACGGGGCTCAGTGAGCCCCGCTGAGGGTTACGACTGGCTCTCTTTCTGCAGTGCTGCTTCTTTCTGCAGAGTTTCTTTCTCCAGCTGTTCCCGCTCCTGGTTTTCCTGATGCGTCTGACCTTCCTCAATAAAGTCAGGATCAATCTCGTCGGTATTCCCCTTGTGATCTTTACCGGACAACAGGTTCCAGCAGGAGATAAACAGGGCGGCGATCAGCGGCCCGATGACAAAGCCGTTCAGACCGTAGATTTCCATCCCGCCCAGGGTGGTGATGAGGATCAGGTAATCCGGCATCTTGGTGTCTTTGCCCACCAGCAGCGGGCGCAGGATATTGTCGATCAGACCAATCACCACGACGAAGAAGAAGGTCAGCGCCAGCGCTTTCACCAACGCGCCGGAGAAGAAGAAGTACAGCACTACCGGCAGCCAGATGATCGCTGATCCCACTGCCGGGATCAGGGACAGAAAGGCCATCAGCGACCCCCATAAAATGCTGCCCTGAATATCCGCGAACCAGAAGGCAATCCCTCCAAGCGCACCCTGTACGGCGGCGACCACGACCGTGCCTTTCACCGTCGCGCGGGAAACAGCCGCGAATTTGACGAACAGATGCTGTTTTACAAACTGCGACAATGGGATCGCGTCCAGCGTCAGGCCGACCAGGTAGGCACCGTCCTTCAGCAGGAAGAACAGCAGATAAAGCATGACGCCAAAACCGATGGTGAAGCTGAAAGTGCTTTTACCAATCATCATCAGGCTGCCGGCGAAGAACTGGCCGCCTTTCATGGCCACGCCGGAGAGTTTCTCCTGAATGGCCCCGGCATCGTTCATGTTGTTTTCTGCCAGGAAGTGACGCAGCCAGTCCGGCAGGTGGTTAACAATACTTGCCGCGACCGTGGTCAGCTCGGTCTGGTTGCCCTGCAGCCGGTTGTACAGCGCGTTGAACTCTACCGCCAGTGAGGAGGCGACGATAGCCAGCGGAATAAACACAATCAGGCAGATGACCAGCAGCGTCAGCAGCGAGGAGAGCCCGTTTCTGTCGCCGAGGTGTTTTCTGATTTTAGTTTTCAGCGGATGGAAAATAATCGCCAGGATAGCAGCCCAGAGGATGGCGGAAAAATACGGTCCCAGGATGTGAAAAAAAGCCAGCGTGGTGACGGCCAGTATAAAAATAAAGAATCCCTTACTAATGCCCTTAATAATCATTTTATTGTCTCGGTAATTAACTTATTCCTTGCCCGCGCTAAAAATAGACCACGTCTGGGTTAGCAGCAATGGTTATGCGTCATTTAGCCGTAAGAAAGTCAAATGGTGGCCGCCGCTAAGGGCCAGGCCAGAAAGTCAGCTTTTGCGCCAGCGGGCTCATATCGGTGGCAAAGTCGCTGCCCGTCTCTTTCATTTGCTGTTGCCAGCCAGCAAGCGGATGGGATGATTGCGACGAGCTGGCATAAATCACGACGTTACCGGTCGGTGTAGTGCAATAGAGCACGGTCGTGAAAAGCGCGGTCAGGGCACAGGAAAAGGGGGAGTTCGCCTCCGGCTTATGGGCATGATTCAGCACCAGCCACCCTCCGTCTTCCAGTTTAGCGGCGCAGTGACGAAGAAAGCTCTCTGATGTCTGTAGCGGCGCAATCGCATTGGCGGAATAGAGATCGGAAAAGATCAGCGAGTAACGGCGACCGGTTTCACGTGCTATGGCTTCACCCGCATCCGCCACCTGATAGTGAATATGCTCGCTGACTGGCAGATGGAAGTAGTCCTGCGCCACGGCCAGCACAGCGTGCCGGAGTTCGACCACGTCTATTACGATATCCGGGTCGCGGGCAAAGAGCGCCCGCACCAGGCTGCCGCCGCCCAGCCCAAGCAGCAATACCCGTTTAGCCGGCGTCAGTGCCACTGCCATCAGCATCGCCCGGATATAAAAATGGACCGGCAGAGCGGAATGGTTCTTCTGCATTTTGCTTTGTTCGAATATGCGGTCAAAACTCATAATGCGGAACGTTTTATTATCGATGACGATCACTTCGCCATGATCATCTTTCACCGTAGTAACGATGTCGCCACGGATACGAAAGAGGGGGGAAGAGGTGTACAGATCGATATCGGACATAGTGATAACTCCGTGACCTTCAGCCTGAGCTGAGTTCCTTAATTTATCCAGGTGCCATGTTTGCATTTTACCGCCGTGCAGAGCAATGGTCGTGCGGTGCAGGTCGGATCGGCAGGAAATTTTTGCCACGGATGCATTTTTCAGCAACCTGCCTCTATTTTACCCGTAAGTGAAGTCAGCGACGTAAACATATCTCAAATTCTTCCATCGAGTCTTGTTTACAAGCGCCCGGCACTTTACGATGGCAGGTGGCCCAGTGTTTCGGATACCCGTGGCACTGCTAACTGGCCAGGAGCCTGTTGCATGAAAAGCGAGAAAGAAATTTCCATCGACCAGTTTACGGATGAAGAAAAAGTATTGGTGGAGCAGCGGGTTAAGACGTTGACCGATAAACTGAGTCACGTTGCCAGTAAGAAAGAAGAGAAAGAGATCCTGAAAGAAGCTAAGCGACTGGTGATGAAAGAGCGTGTGGTGCGTGAAAGCAGCAAAGTCGTGCTGGCGAAAAAACCGCGTAAACCCTCTGCGGCGAAAGAGAGTGAAATTAAAGATTTTAACTGGAGTGCCTCGCTGCGTAAGAACCCGCGCGCGTTGAAATAATTCAGTTACCGGGGCTGTGGTGGCCCTGGCACTTACTGTCGGCTTCCTTTGTGCTATCCCACGATGATCAAATGTACCAGCCTGGCCAGCACTTCAATGATTAACAGACTGCCTGCCGTTATCAGCGCCAGCGTAAAGTAAAACTGCGTGCGGTTGTTCATGGCTTTCGAATCCGTGAAGGTCAGAAAAGGACCAGTTTAACCCTCTGGCATTAAACCGGGCGTCAATACGTGCGGTAAAATTCAGATAATAGCAGGGGAACGGCTCCGAAAAGCCGCCCGGCATTTACAGACTGAATAATTTCCCGTCACGAACCAGATCGCGGGGATAGTTATTTTTGATGCGGTTACCCACCTTTTTGGCCAGGCCAATCGGCTGCTGCTGATAACAGATGATCAATTCATTTCCCGGCAGGTCACGGTCCGGGTAAATATCCCGACCGCGATACCACTCCTCCGCCTCGCTGGCGGTCAGTTCAATGGCATGGGCGACCGTAATATCAGCCAGCGCAATCGCCGCTTCATGCTGCCAGCGGTAGCCTTTCGGGAAGGTTTCGGCCAGTTTCAGTCCGATTCGTGAAAAACGGACCCGTCCCAGCAGAGACTCCATCGCGCGCGGGAAGAGCCAGAGTTCTTTATCACGCTGCCATAAGGCCAGTTCCGCCTCGTCCCAGCGCAGGCCCGAGCGTGCAGCGGCAGCCGTCACTTCCTGCTGTTCCTTACGGTTAAGCGGCGTAAATGGCGGCTTACCGACCTTGTAGCCGGGCACCGGTAGCGGCGGCACGCTGGCTGTTTTGCGCAGTCTGGCGACAAAAAAACCTTCGCTGTCGAAAAGCTGCGGGAATACATGGAGGAAGCCCTCCGGTGTCACGGCCCGGTCTGCGCCGTCAAACAATCCGCCCAGAGGCTCAATTTCTACGGCGTCCGGGTACTGCGCCATCAGCCAGGCAATGACCGCCTGATTTTCAGTGCGGTTCAGGGTGCAGGTCGAATAAATCAGTGTGCCACCCGGACGCAGAGCGTGAAATGCGCTGTTGATTAAATCCTGCTGGGTAGCCGCAATCTCTGCGGTGCTGGCTTCAGACCAGTTGCGCAGGGCGTCGGCATCTTTACGAATGACGCCTTCGCCCGAGCAGGGCGCATCCAGCAGAACCGCATCGAAACACTCTGGCAGCGCCGGGCCAAAAACACGGCCATCGAAGTGGGTCATTGCCGTATTGCTGACACCGCAGCGGCTGAGATTCGCATGCAGTACCTTAACGCGGCTGGCGGAGAACTCATTGGCAAGGATCGTGCCCCGGTTATGCATACAGGCCGCCATCTGGGTGGTTTTCGAACCAGGGGCCGCGGCCATGTCCATGACGCGCTCCGGCGAGGCATTCCCGCTGAACAGTGCGGTGACCGGCAGCATGGAGCTGGCCTCCTGAATATAGAACAGTCCGGCAAGATGTTCGGCGGTACTGCCCAGCGGCAGCGTATCGGCGTCGTCACGGCTGATCCAGAAACCTTCTTCACACCAGGGAATGGGCGTCAGCGTCCACTGACAGGGGGCGACCAGGGCGAGAAAGTCCCCGACGCTAATCCTCAGCGTGTTGACGCGTATACTGCGGCGCAGCGGGGTCTGGCTGCTGGCAATAAAACGTTCAAATTCGACGCTGTCAGGAAGTAACTGCTGCATTTGATCGAGAAAGGCTTGCGGAAAAAAGACGCGGGAAGAGTGAGACACAGGCTGGATCCAGGAGGAAAAAGTTCGGCCAGTTTAGCATGCTCAGGGCGGGTGGAAAAAGCAGAGTCCAAAAAAGTAGTCTGTTCCTGTCAATCATTGCAGAGAAAGAACGGAGCCTTATGCGGCAACATAAGGCTCCGGGACAGCGGTATCAGCGATTATTGCGGCAGGGCGGTGCCCCATTTACGCCAGTCTTTTGGTTCTTCATCTTCCAGCAGGAAGTGTTTACCGGATGATGCCTGTGGTGCCAGCGGTACCGTAGGCGGTGTGGCGAAGGCGATGCCGCCCTGAATAAACTGCTGGAAGGTGCCGGTTTTCACGACCCCACCGATCAGGCCAAACTTCAGGTTATAGCCGGAAGCCAGCCAGAACACCGAGTTATTACGAACCAGATGCTGATACTTCTTGCTGATCCGCAGCGTGATCTGCACGCGATCGGCCATGGCACCGAGTGACGTTCCGGTGATCGTCCCGACTTCCACACCACGGAATAATACCGGTGTGCCTACCGAGAGCGAACCGCCTTCCGGTGCATCGACCACCACATTCAGACCGTCAAGGTAGCGGGCATCGGTGATGGTTGACTCCTGCAGTTCAAAGCTACGCTGACCGCGCCCCTTACCGGGATCGACATTAATGTACGGCTGCAGCAGGGTTTCAAGATGGTTTACCCCGGCAGCAGAAATTTGCGGAGAAACGACTGAGAAACGCGTACCCAGACGGGCGAAATCCTGCACGTATTCCGGATAGAGCACCGCTTTCGCAATGACCTGCTTATTCCCTTCGCCTAAGGCCAGTGATTCCAGTTGTCCGATGGTGATGCCCAGATAGCGGATTGGCATTCCCGGCGATAGCTTGCTGGCATCATAGGTGCGCAACGTAATCTGACTGCCGACAGCGCGCGCGGCCGTTTCAGAGTCATACAGCATACGTTTATCTTTGCGGGTTAAGCCTACCCCAGCACCGGACAGATTATCAAAGCTGATCGCCCCTTTCAGGGCCCGATTCAGCGGTGACGCCTGCACCGTTAACCCACTTCCATTCAGCTGCACTTTTGCACCACCTTCGGCCCAAAAGACGCTGCTCTGTGTCAGCAGGCGGCGATACTCAGGTTTAATATGAACGTTCACATCAAACGAATCGGCTAGCGGTTTCACGCTGACAATCTCACCCACCTGGTATTTGCGGAACAGCACCACCGATCCGGCCTGAATATCGGGCAGGCTGCTGGCAGTGAGCGTCAGCGTGGTAGGCAGTGTATCGCCAGTGATGCCTTCCTGCGCTTTTTCACTGTTGGCATAAAGGGGGTAATCGGTTTTGGGTTCGCCCTTTTTACCGGGATCGAGGCGGATACCGCCGTCTACCCATTCACGTGCGCTGGCTCCAAGGACTTCCATGCCGTCAATGCCCAGCTTAACGTCAAGACGACTGTTAATAATAAATTTACTGTCCGCATGCACCAGATCGCGATATTCCGCGGCCACGGCCACCTTGAAATTCACCCCTTTCTCGGTCAGCGTACGTTTCACCACCTGACCGATGCGCATTCCGTGCAGCATCAGCGGCTGGCCGGCATCAATGCCATAGCTCTCCGGGGCGGTCAGTGTCAGCTCCAGCACATTGGGCTGTTGCAGAGGGGCCTCATTGTCTGGCAGAACCACAAAATGAGTCTGCGGCGCGCCTTCGCCCGGGATCAGCTCCAGCGTATTACCGGTCAGCAGGCTGCTCAGGCTGGTGTCGCTCAGGCTGACTTTCGGGCTGCGCATTTCAATACGCGTACCGGTGCGCATCAGACCGGTCACCGAAGGATCAAGCGTCAGTTCGCCGCTGACTTTGCCATTGTCCAGTAGCGTCATTTTGGTCAGCGTACCCACCTCAAGCCCCTGGTACATCAGCGGGGTACTGTCTTCTTTCAGGTTTTTGCCGTCAGGCAGGTCGAGTGAAATCATCACGCCGCGCTGGCTCTGGGCCAGATCGGGATAAAGGGAATAACTGTCATCCGATTTAGCCGCCTGCGAGGTTTCCGGCGAATCGAAGGCAATCGCCCCGTTGACCAGGGCCGCCAGACTCTCCAGCTGGACTTTTGCCCCGCTCAGACCAACATCGGCCTTTACGCCGGAGACATTCCAGAATCGGCTCTCTTTTTTCACCAGATTGGTGAAGCGGCGTTCAATCAGGACGTCGATGGTGACGCCCTGATTGCCGGAATTCAGGCTGTAATCATAGACACGACCCACCGGGATTTTACGGAAGTAGACCAGCGATCCGCTGTTCAGCGCACCCAGATCGGGGGCATGGAGGTGGATCATCATTTCGCCGGTATTCACACGATACTTAGGCTGGGTATCAAGGGCGACAAAGTTTTCACTCGGTTCCCCTTTGCCCGGCATCATGCCGATGTAATTACCGCCGACCAGCGCATCAAGTCCAGAAACACCGGCCAGAGAGGCTTTCGGCGTGACCAGCCAGAATTGTGTATCTTTGCGCAGGGCATCACGCATATCGCTCTTGATACTGGCTTTGATCTTAATGGTGCGCAGGTCATCGGTCATGCTGATGCCCTGTACCAGACCCACTTCCACCCCCTGATAGCGAACCGGGGTGCGGCCGGGCACAATGCCGTCCGCCGTCGCGAAGTCGATGGTGACCGTTGTGCCACGCTCCTGATAGTTCGTCCAGATTAGCCAGCCGGCAATCAGCAAAGCGATAAACGGCAGCAACCAGAACGGCGATATTTTGCGCCGGTTTTTGATGCGTGCGCTAGTCGGTGTAGTCGGCGTTTCCTGTTGCATGTGCATCCCAAAGTAAACGGCTATCCAGCCACTCAACGGCAAGGATAGTGAGTATGACTGCTGACCCAAAATAGAAGGCAGCCGGTCCCATAGTAAAAGCCAGTAACTGGTCGCGATTGACCAGCGACATCGTTAATGAAATGACAAACAGATCGAGCATCGACCAGCGGCCCACCCATTTCACCACGCGCAAAAGGCGGATGCGGGTTTTCAGACCCTGTTCACACTTGAAGTGGATGCTGACAAGCAGCGTCAGCAGCACGATAACTTTCGTAAAAGGTACTAATATACTGGCAATAAACACCACGATAGCCACAGGAATATTACCGGAGGCCAGAGAAAGTATTCCAGAGAGGATAGTATCCTCCTGACGGGCACCGTTCAGATAGATAATCGAAATCGGTAACAGATTCGCCGGGATCAATAAAATAATCGAGGCTATCAGGGATGACCAAGATTTTTGCAGACTGAAGCGGCGGCGATAGCGCAGGGGCGTATGGCAGCGTGGGCAGCGTCCCCGATCGTCAGCCAGACCCGTGTGGTGACAACTCAGACAGACCCGCAGCTTGTCAGGGGCGACGTGAGGATGGGGCTGCGGATAGAAGCGATGCCACAGCTGCTCCACATTAAGATGAATCAGCGTCACCAGGCTCAGCACTGTCAGCAGGACGAAGGCCACCAGCCCAATCCCGGGGGTAATATCCGCATATTCCTGAACCTTAATTGATGCGATGGCAACACCCACCAGATAAATATCCAGCATGACCCACTCTTTTAACCTGTCCAGCATCAGCAGCACCGGGCGCAGGTTCATGCCCAGTTTATGACCAAAATAGAGGTAGGCAATCGACGCCACCAGGGTCACCGGGGCACCGATGGTACAGAAGGCGACCATCGAGGCGGTGATCACGTCCCCTTGCTGGGTCATTTGCACGATCCCCCCCAGCAGGCTGGCGTAAATATTGGTGCCCAGCAGTCGGATCGACATCAGCGATTCATTAAATGCAAAGGGCATCAGCAGCAACATGGTGACGGCCATCGCTGTCAGACGTGTCATTGACCAGTCGCGCCCGTTAAGGATAAGCGCGTTGCAACGAGGGCAGTGCGCTGACTGGCGTGATTTCACATCTGGTAAGGAAAAAAGGGTATCACATTGGGGACATCGCTGATAACGTGCCTGTGGCAGAGCATGACTAATGGCGTTTATTTTCATATTCCCGATCGTGCTTTAGCCCAGACAGTGCAGGTACAGGGCAGGTTAGGCTGGTTAACGCCAGGAGAGCTAGACTCAGTATAGCCATGCTTTAGTGTTCGGATAATTCTAAGGTTATAGCAACTAAAAGAATGATTCACCTCGCCGACTGGTTTTTTAATGCTTAATTTTATCAGGCGAAGCGCCACTGCGCTTCGTTTCAGTTTCTACAATGGTTAAACAATGACAAAAGCAGAATTTTATACCGACCTCAATCGTGACATGCGTGCTCTTCTGAGCGGTGAAACCAGTTTCCTGGCAGTGATGGGCAATTGTAGCGCGCTTTTATATGAACGTCTTGATGGGGTTAACTGGGCGGGTTTTTATCTGTTAACGGAAGAGAATACGCTGGTCCTCGGGCCGTTCCAGGGGAAAATCGCCTGTGTGCGCATTCCTGTCGGGCGCGGCGTTTGCGGTACGGCGGTGGCTGAAAAGACCGTGCAGCGTGTGGCTGATGTTCACGCTTTCGCCGGACACATTGCCTGTGATGCGGCCAGCAACGCTGAAATTGTGCTGCCGCTGGTGGTTAATGGCAGCGTTATCGGTGTTCTGGATATTGATAGTGTTGAATATAACCGCTTTGATAGTGAGGATGAAGCGGGGCTGAAAGCGTTAACGGACGGGCTTTGCGAGGTGCTTGCCGGATCGGATGTGGAAAAATTTATTCACATGAAACGCACCTAAAGCGCTGGATCACGTAGCAATTGCTGATGGGGTCATTATAATGTCGCCTGTTCATGCCTGCGCTGATTGGCAAACCCGTTGTAATCAGGAAATTTCATGGAAAATCAACCTAAGTTGAATAGCACCAAAGAAGTCATCGCCTTTCTGGCGGAGCGTTTCCCACAATGCTTTAGCGCCGAAGGCGAAGCACGACCACTGAAAATCGGAATATTTCAGGATCTCGTCGACCGCGTGCAGGGCGAAATGAGCCTGAGTAAAACTCAGCTTCGTTCTGCACTGCGTCTTTACACTTCCAGTTGGCGCTATCTGTATGGCATCAAAGCGGGCGCAACGCGCGTCGATCTTGATGGCAATGCGTGTGGTCAACTGGACGAACAGCATGTTGAACATGCGCGCAAGCAGCTTGAAGAAGCGAAAGCGCGCGTGCAGGCACAGCGCGAACAGCAGCAGGCGAAAAAGCGTGAAGCGGGTGAAGAAACCACCCCGCGTCGTCCGCGTAAACCTGTTCGTAAACCTGCGGCAGAAGGTGAGCAGCCACGTAAAGTGCGCAGCAAACCTGCACGTCCACAGGCAGAACAGACTGCTTCCGCTCCTCGTACCGAGACCCAGCCGGAACCGCGTAAGCCGGTTACCGACACCTCAGCATTGCAAGTCGGCCAAAATATTAAAGTCACCGCAGGTAAAAGTGCGATGGATGCCACCATTCTGGAAATTTCCAAAGATGGCGTTCGGGTACAGTTAGCTTCCGGCCTGGCAATGATAGTACGCGCAGAACACTTGCAGTTCTGATACGGAGGCTAATCAGGGCATGAACACTCTTTTTAAAAGCACTATCGTTGCGGGCCTGCTGATAGCGGGCAACGTTTTTGCGGCGGATAATATTACGCGCGCCGATCAAATCCCGCAGTTACATCAGGAAGCACAGCATGCCACTGTCAGTGAGCGTGTCACCTCCCGTTTTACCCGCTCCCACTATCGCCAGTTCGATCTCAACAAAGATTTTTCCGTTAAAATCTTTGAGCGTTATCTGAACCTGCTCGACTACAGCCACAATGTGTTGCTGGCGTCGGATATTGCGCAATATGCGGACAAAAAAACCACGCTGGGCGAAGAATTTAAAAGCGGCCAGCTTTCGGCGTTTTACGATCTCTATAATCTGACGCAAAAACGCCGTTTCGAACGTTATCAGTACGCTCTTTCCGTACTGAATAAGCCGATGAATTTCTCCGGCAATGACACCATTGATATCGACCGTAGCAAAGCGCCATGGCCCAAAAGTACCTCAGAGCTGAATGACCTGTGGGATGCCAAGGTTAAATATGATGAGCTGAGCCTCAAGCTTGCCGGTAAAGATGAGAAAGAGATCCGTGAGGTTCTGACCAAACGTTATCAATTTGCCGTGCGTCGCCTGGCGCAGAGCAACAGCGAGGATGTGTTCCAGCTGGCGATGACGGCGTTTGCCCACGAAATCGATCCCCACACTAACTACCTGTCACCACGTAATACTGAACAGTTCAATACCGAAATGAGCCTGTCGCTTGAAGGTATTGGTGCGGTCCTGCAGATGGATGATGACTATACGGTCATCAATTCCATGGTCGCCGGAGGCCCGGCGGCGAAGAGTAAAACGATCACCGTCGGTGACCGCATTGTCGGTGTCGGCCAGCCGGGTAAACCTGTCGTTGATGTCATTGGCTGGCGTCTGGATGATGTGGTTGCCCAAATCAAAGGACCGAAGGGCAGTAAAGTCCGCCTTGAGATCCTTCCGGCCGGAAAAGGCACAAAAACCCGCACCGTAACGCTGACGCGTGAAAAAATTCGCCTGGAAGACCGCGCGGTGAAAATGACTGTGCACAACGTCGGCAAGCAGAAGGTTGGCGTGCTGGACATTCCTGGTTTCTACGTGGGACTGACCGACGACGTTAAAGTGCAGTTGCAGAAGCTGCAGAAGCAGAATATTGACAGCATTGTTATCGACCTGCGCACCAACGGCGGTGGGGCACTGACGGAAGCGGTATCGCTTTCCGGCCTGTTTATCCCAAGTGGCCCGGTAGTACAGGTTCGTGACAACAATGGCAAAATTCGTCAGGACAGCGACACCGATGGTGTCACTTACTACAAAGGGCCGCTGGTGGTGCTGGTTGACCGCTTCAGCGCGTCGGCATCAGAGATCTTTGCTGCGGCCATGCAGGACTATGGCCGTGCGCTGATTGTCGGTGAGCCGACCTTTGGTAAAGGTACTGTGCAGCAGTACCGTTCGCTGAACCGCATCTACGATCAGATGCTGCGCCCTGAGTGGCCGGCCCTGGGGTCTGTACAGTACACCATTCAGAAATTCTACCGCATCAACGGCGGCAGCACTCAGCGCAAAGGGGTGACCCCGGATCTGCTGATGCCTACCGGCGTGGAAGCGGTCGAAACCGGTGAGAAGTTTGAGGATAACGCCCTGCCGTGGGACAGCGTGAATGCGGCAAGCTACGTTAAAACAGGTGACCTCAAGCCCTTTGAACCGCAGCTGATCAAAGCGCATCAGGATCGTATCGCGAAAGATGCTGAGTTCCAGTACATCATTAAAGATATCGCCCGCTTTAATGCCAACAAAGACAAGCGCAATATCATTTCACTTAATCTTGCTGAACGCGAGAAAGAGAATCGGGAAGATGATGCCCTGCGTCTGGAACGCATCAATGCCCGCCTGAAAGCGGAAGGGAAAAAACCGCTGGCGAAGGTGGACGATCTGCCAAAAGATTATAAAGAGCCGGATCCGTATCTTGATGAAACGGTGAAAATTGCCAATGACCTGGCGCAGCTGGAAAAACAGCAGCCGCCGGCCTCTCCGGCAGCGGCCAAATAAACGCCACAGGCACAGCAATCGCTGTGCCTTTTTTTTATCTCCTTCTGTGCGGCCCAAAAAGTAAGACAAAGTGTAAAGTTATGTCTTTTTAAACACTTAAAGATTAAGAGTGCTTGAAAAGCGCAGTATTGACCTTACGATAGTGTTACGCGAAAAGCGGAATAACTGAGGAAGAATAAATTTTATGATGCGTATTGCTCTTTTCCTGTTAACCAACCTTGGGGTAATGGTGGTTTTCGGGCTGATCCTCAGCCTGACAGGGATCCAGTCAAGCAGTGTTATGGGCCTGATGATCATGGCGGGTCTGTTTGGCTTTGGCGGTGCGTTTGTTTCACTGCTGATGTCGAAATGGATGGCGCTACGCTCCGTTGGCGGTGAAGTGATTGAACAGCCGCGCAACGAAACCGAACGCTGGCTGATGGAAACCGTGGGACGTCAGGCGCAGCAGGCGGGTATCGCCATGCCGCAGGTCGCCATTTACCATGCCCCGGACATCAATGCTTTTGCTACCGGCGCGCGCCGCGATGCGTCACTGGTTGCGGTGTCTACCGGGCTGCTGCAGAACATGAGCCGTGATGAAGCTGAGGCCGTGCTGGCGCATGAAGTCAGTCACATTGCTAACGGCGATATGGTGACCATGACCCTGATTCAGGGGATTGTGAACACCTTCGTGATCTTTATCTCGCGTATCCTGGCGCAGCTGGCCGCAGGCTTTATGTCCGGCAACCGCGATGAAGAGGGGAGCAGCAACGGTAATCCGATGGTTTATTTCGCGGTGTCCATGGTGCTGGAACTGGTCTTCGGTATTGTCGCCAGTATCATCACCATGTGGTTCTCTCGTCACCGTGAATTCCATGCGGATGCAGGCGCAGCGCGTCTGGCTGGGCGTGAGAAGATGATTGCTGCACTGCAACGTCTGAAAACCAGCTATGAGCCGCAGGAAGCCAGCAGCATGATGGCATTCTGCATCAATGGTAAGTCCAAATCGATGAGCGAGCTGTTTATGTCGCATCCACCGCTGGACAAACGTATTGAAGCGCTGCGCAGCGGTGAGTACCTGAAATAGCCGTGACCGCTGTTCTGTAAAAACCCGCCGCTGGCGGGTTTTTTTATGTCAGGCGTTTCCTGGCTGCGTCATTCTCAGGGCGCTGACCAGTGCAGCCAGGGCGGCAAAGCAGCCTGCCAGCAGCAGAGAGAGGTGGGTGCCCTGGGTGGAAAACAGATTAAACATCAGCGCCACCAGTGCAGCACCGCTCGACTGACCAAACAGGCGTGCTGTTCCCAGCATCCCACTGGCACCGCCGCTGCGATGGCGCGGGGCCGAGGAAATAATCGTGTGATTATTTGGCGACTGAAACAGTCCGAACCCGGCACCACACAGCACCATACGCCAGATAATATCAGCATCTGTGGGGGTCGCAGGCAACAGCGCCAGGGCAAAAAGCCCGGTGGCAAACAGGGCCAGCCCGACAGCACCCAGCAGCCCCGCGTGGAAACGCTCAATCAGCCTGCCGGCAACCGGGGCCATCACCATCGTCGCCAGTGGCCATGGGGTCAGTAACAGGCCGGTGACGACTTCGCTGCGGCCCAGCACGCCCTGCAGAAAGAAGGGCAGAGAGACCATCGCCAGCATCTGGGCGCAGAAAGAACAGATCGACGTGCCGATGGAAAGTGCAAACACTGGTATGCGGAACAGATCCACCGGCAGGAGCGGGAACGTCATCCTCAACTGACGGCGGATAAACAGGGTGCCGACAACGGGCAGCAGCAGCAGTTGTACCAGCAGCAGCGAGCCGTTAACGCCCTGCGCAAAGCCACTCAGCAGCGAAATCAGCAGGCCGAAGGTAAGGGCGTTCATCACCGCGCTGGTCACATCAAAACGTTGCCCCTGGGCCTTCTGCTGATTGTCGGGCAGGAAGCGCAGCGCCAGAAAGAGCGCGACAATGCCCACCGGGATATTGATCAGGAACAACCACTCCCAGGAGGCCACGGAAAGGATGGCGGCAGCCACCGTAGGCCCGGCAGCGCTGGAGACGGCCACAATCAGCGAGTTGATCCCCATCCCCCGGCCCAGCAGGCGTTGTGGGTAGATAATGCGTATCAGCGCCGTGTTCACACTCATCAGCGCCGCTCCCCCGAAACCCTGCAAAATGCGGGCCACGGTCAGCATCGTCAGCGAGTCTGAAAGCGCGCAGAACAGTGACGTGCAGGTAAACAGCACCAGTCCGGCCTGGTAAATACGACGATAACCAATCATATCGCCGAGGAAGGACAGTGACAGCAGTGACATTATGATCGCCAACTGATAGGCGTTCACAATCCAGATAGACTGCGCCGGGCTGGCCCGGAGTTCACGGGCAATGGTGGGCAGGGCGACATTGGCAATCGCACCATCCAGCACGGCGACCGTAATACCCAGCGCAATGGCCATGATCGCACCGTAGCGCTGGGGTAAAGGTAAGCCGTCGTTCGGGGAATCAGGAGGCATGTTCATGAAATAATCAGGGGAGCGAATATCATCATGCTAATGGATTTTACGGAATTTTCCAGTCTGTAAATGACTGAAAACTATCAATGGATGTGTCGGCCTGTGTGCCGTCAGCATTGCACCCGGATAGCCTCAACCGTATACTGGAAATAGCGTTCCACTTTTTATAAAACAACAAAGGATAAACATGACCAGTGCCGATACTGATAAGCAACCCGATTCCGTCTCTTCGGTAATGAAAGTGTTCGGCATTTTGCAGGCACTGGGTGAAGAGCGTGAAAATGGTATTACCGAACTGTCGCAGCGGGTGATGATGTCGAAAAGCACCGTTTACCGTTTTCTGCAAACCATGAAAAGTCTTGGCTACGTGTCGCAAGAGGGGGAGTCCGAGAAGTATGCGCTAACCCTCAAGCTGTTTGAACTGGGTGCGAAGGCGCTGGAAAATGTGGATTTGATCCGCAGTGCGGACGTGCAGATGCGCGATATTTCCCGTCAGACCAAAGAGACCATTCACCTCGGCGCGCTGGAAGAAGACAGCATTGTCTACATTCATAAGGTCGATTCGTTGTATAACCTGCGTATGTATTCACGTATAGGTCGTCGTAACCCGCTACACAGTACAGCAATAGGCAAAGTCCTGCTGGCCTGGCGCGATCGTGCCGAGGTTGAAGCGATCCTGAGTGGCGTGGAGTTTACCCGCAGCACCTCTAAAACGCTGGAGAGCAGTGCGGCATTGCTACCGGTGCTCGACAGGGTGCGTTCTCAGGGTTTCGGCGAAGATAATGAAGAGCAGGAAGAGGGGTTACGCTGTATTGCTGTCCCCGTGTTTGACCGTTTTGGTGTGGTGATTGCCGGCCTGAGCATCTCCTTCCCGACGATCCGTTTTTCCGAAGAACACAAAAAAGATTATGTGGCGATGCTGCATCAGGCAGCAAAAAACATTTCTGAGCAGATGGGTTTTCACAACTACCCCTTCTGAGTGAAACGGGCCGGCAGCAAGCCGGCCCGTGCCATCACTCAGTTATCAACCACTTCCGTACTTTTTCTCAGCAGGGGGCAGTCGGTCACACCGACGATTCCGCTGTCGGTATGCAGATACTGTGCAATAACCATCCCGCGCGCCGTCAGATACTGGCACTGCAGACCCATTCCTGCGACATTTTTAGTGCTGCCCGTCAGGACGCCATAGCCTGTCAACAGCATAGCCAGCCAGATAATGACCAGCAGGGCAACGATGCGTAGCAAGAACTTCATTTATATCCCCTTATTATTTTTTTCAGGCGGTGTTCTCACCGTCCGCGTTCATCATAACAGCATGATACGCACTGTCGTTAAAATCGATAAGAGGATGCTGAATCCGCGTCCGGCCGGCGCAATAAGATTTGTGTGATGCCGCTATCAATTATCCTTCGGGCAGGTAAAATCATGCCTGCGGCGCGGCCATCATTTGGCCGCCCATTTTTCAGCTTTTGAGGCAGGTATGAACGAGATGACAACGGGTACGATGGATGTCGTATCGATGGGTATGGGAGCGGTACTGGTGCTGGCCGGTCTGCTGGTCTGGTTTTTTGTTAATCGCGCCAGCGTCAGAGCGAATCAGCAGATACAGCTGCTGGAATCGCTGCTGGAGGAGCAGAAACGGCAGAATGTGATGCTGCTGCGGCTGACCAATGCGGTGGCCGGAAAAGAGCAGGCTGAAAAAGCCAGCGATGCAGGCGATAACAAAGACTTCACCCGCCTGATCCCTGAGCGCTGAGTCAAAAAAGGAGCCGTCATGGCCTGGCAGAACCCCTGGTATAATCCGTCCCTCCCGCACCATACGCGTGAGGGATTCCGCAACGCCGAAGCGGATATGCGTCAGGACGGTGACCTGAGGCGCTGGCGGCGGGAACGTAAACAGCAGGGGCTGCCGCTGCCGCCGTCCGGAGGGTATAAGCAGTTTATCCACCAGTGGTGGCAGCCTGCCAGCCTGAGCGGCGAAGCAGACGCCGTCTGGTGGCTCGGTCACGCCTGCCTGATGTTGCGCACCGCAGGGCGCTACACGCTGATTGACCCGGTGCTTTCCAACAGGGCATCACCGCTGAGTTTCATCGGGCCTGCGCGTAAAACCCCGCCAGCGCTCGCCGTGGAAGATCTGCCCGCCCTGGATGTGGTACTGATTTCGCACAATCATTACGATCATCTTGACCGCGAAACCATAAAGAAAATCCTGCGTCGTTTTCCGCAGGTCACTTTTGTGGTGCCGCTGGGGCTGCAGGCGTGGTTTCAGCGGCTCGGTGCCCGTCAGGTCGTGCCACTGGACTGGTGGCAGCAGACAGAGGTTGCCGGACTGACAATACATGCCGTGCCCGCCCGGCACTGGAGTATGCGTACCCTGTGGGACCGTAACCGTTCCCTGTGGTGCGGCTGGGTTATCCAGCATGTCGCTCTGAATTTCTGGTTTAGCGGTGACAGTGGATATTCAGAAAATCTGTTGGAGATCGCGCGTCGTTTAGGGCCATTCAACCTTGCGGCCTTACCGGTAGGAGCCTATGCACCTAAATGGTTCATGGCAGGGCAGCATATGGATCCTGACCAGGCCGTGTCCCTGCATCATGCGATTGGACAACCTTATACGATCCCCATCCACTGGGGCGTGTTTGAGCTTGCTGACGAGTCACTGGACGAGCCGCCGCAGGCGCTGGAAACGGCCATGCAGTCAGCCGGTCTTGATACAACCCGCTTTAACGCCTTGAGGATAGGGGCTCATATCCTTCTCGATAATATAAATTAAGAATTATCCTAATGTTAAATTCCGAATCAAAGCAGAAATAACAAGTTAAGAGAACGGTGTCTAATTATTCAATCCCCATGAACATAATATTGATAATACCCATATTCAGATCAATGCATTTAAATGGGGCATTGTGTTTTTCATTTTCCTGATTTTGGTGCAACGCTATTATTCAGTGGTGCTAATGTCTGATTTTCATACAACCAGAAGCGGTATTAGTGTGAGAACCTTGCCTGACCATCGATAAGAACTGAAAAAGCTTTGCCATAATTATGCAATAATTTCAGCAGTAAATATTCTTTTTACGCAGTATCGGCATAGACTTCATACTGTGTGCGGTCTAAGATATCAGCAGACTGTGCAGGTGGTGAAAGGGTTCTGTGTGGCAAAGAAGTGTTCGTTGCTGATGTTGCATCATGCATGAAAGTGCATTCTGTGCCGGGTATCGATTTAAATGTGTGCGACATCTCTATCCCCGTTTAAAAATGACTTGCCATTAATTAACGGATATGTGATAAAACATTCGGGTAAAACGAGGTACAGTTCTGTTTATGTATGGCATCTTCAGTAAAGAAGTTCTGAGTAAAGACGTTGACGTTGAATACCGCTTCCTTGCCGAGCCTTAATTTAGTGCCTCATGCAGTAATGTCTCTGGTTTTTCTGTACGTAAAGCCCACGGGCGAATAAACACTCTAAGGAATTTGCAAAATGGCAAAGATTAAAGGTCAGGTTAAGTGGTTCAACGAGTCTAAAGGTTTTGGCTTCATCACCCCAGCAGACGGCAGCAAAGATGTATTCGTACACTTCTCTGCAATCCAGGGTAATGGCTTCAAAACTCTGGCTGAAGGCCAGAACGTTGAGTTCGAAATTCAGGACGGCCAGAAAGGCCCTGCTGCTGTGAACGTCACCGCTATCTAATTTTCGATCTGAGCCTGTCAATGACGCCCTGTGCGTAATCCAGGCTGAAATCTGAATACTGAGCCTCGTCAGAAATGACGGGGCTTTTTTGTCTGCGTTAAGCGGCGTGACAGCGGGATTTTAGCTGGCGTTTACAGTACACTGCTGCGTCGTCAGATTTATGGAGTGTTGTCTATGTCGTACCAGTGTCCTCTCTGCCAGCAGCCACTGTCATTAACTCAGCGTACCTGGCGCTGTGAAAATCAGCATCAATTTGATCAGGCCAAAGAGGGGTATGTGAATCTGTTGCCGGTACAGCATAAGCGTTCAAAGCAACCTGGTGACAGTGCCGATATGATGCAGGCGAGGCGTATTTTCCTTGATGCCGGTCACTATCAGCCGTTACAGGAGCGGGTCAGTGAGCTGCTGGCGGGCGTGCTGCCAGAGGACGGGGTAAACGTTCTGGATATTGGCTGCGGGGAAGGGTATTACACCCACCATGTCGCCCAACGTCTGGCAGAGAAAGGTGATGCCAGAGTGTACGGACTGGACGTCGCTAAAATTGCCGTTCGCGCCGGGGCGAAGCGTTACCACAACGTGGCGTTTTGCGTCGCCTCCAGTCATCGCCTGCCCTTCAGCGATAGCCTGTTTGATGCGGTTCTGCGTATCTATGCTCCCTGTAAGGCTCAGGAACTGGCCCGGGTGGTGAAATCCCAGGGTTATGTTCTGACGGTGACGCCAGGCCCGCGCCATCTGATGCAGTATAAAGCGCTGATTTACCAGGATGTCCAACTGCACGACACCACGCCGGAAAAGATGCCGGGCTTTACGCTGGTGCAGCAGGAGCAGCTCACCTATCCCATGGTGCTGAACAGTGAAGAGTCCGGGGCGTTGCTGCAGATGACGCCTTTTGCCTGGCGCGCCCGTCCGGAAGTGTGGGGCATTCTGGCCACCACAGAACAGTTTTCTTGTGAAACCGACTTCACGCTTCGCCTGTGGCAGCGCGATAATGACATGGCCACCACCCCGATAATTAACGACTTTCCAGCATAACCTGATAAATTTTTTCAAGGTCATCCAACTGGCGAACGTGGATCAGTAACCGGCGGTTTTCCAGGGCAATCACCAGCACGCCAT
The DNA here is from genome assembly GCF_019844095.1 of Erwinia persicina. NCBI lineage: Bacteria > Pseudomonadati > Pseudomonadota > Gammaproteobacteria > Enterobacterales > Erwiniaceae > Erwinia > Erwinia persicina. The sequence continues at coordinate 2,179,322 of NZ_CP082141.1, forward strand.
CCTCCGAAAGATTGATGGCGCTGATACGTTCCCAGCGGATAAAAACATTGGCGTAGAAGAAGCCAGCCTGCTTGAGCAACAGCTTGGGGGCACGTATCCAGAATAACCATACCGCCAGGGCACTCAGCGCCATCAACAGCAGGGTGGTGAGTTGCGGGCCGCTATCACTGACGTTCTTATAGATGAGGATAACCAGCAAGCCAATAAAAATAAGGCTGTCGATCTTATTACGGCGCTGCAAGCGAATTTTCAGCCGCGTCGGGCCGTGAAGGCGGTCCATAATCCATTCATCGTAGATGGCATAAAGCAGAATTAATGCAATAAATAGCACAATACAATAATCAGTCAAAAACATATCAGGGCCCATAAAAAGGGGCCAGACTGTGCTGGCCCCGGAGTGAAAACAAAACTAATTAACTTCAGACACCGAGCAGACCAATCCAGTATCCGAAGATACCAATCGCAAAGAAGCCCATGATAATCCACAGCGCGTTAACTTTACGGCGCAGCAGCCACATACAGCCGAAGGTAAGCAGCAGAGGGATTAAACCCGGCATCAGCTGGTCAAGAATCGACTGAACGGTGGTGACGGTGGTTTTACCCGTCTGGTCGGTGATCCTGGACACCACCAGCGGAACGTTAACATGCGTCCACTTGTTCACCAGCGCGCCCATAACAAAGAGGCCGAGAATGGACGCCCCCTCAGTCAGTTTCTGCAGGAAGCCGCCGCCCATATCGCTGACGATATCCACCCCTTTACGGTAGCCGTAAGCCACACCGTAATAACGCACCAGTAAACGTACCAGATTAAACAGCACAAAGAACAGCAACGGGCCGAGCAGGCTGCCGCTCATGGCAATGCCGGCACCCAGTGCGGCAAAGACCGGACGCACGGTCCCCCAGAAGATCGGGTCACCGACACCCGCCAGCGGCCCCATCAGGCCCACCTTGATGCCGTTAATTGCCGCGTCATCAATGGCTGCGCCGTTAGCGCGCTGCTCTTCCATCGCCATCGTCACGCCCAGCACCGGGGCCGCAACGTAAGGGTGGGTATTAAAGAACTCCAGATGGCGCTTAATGGCCTGTTTGCGATCGTCATTATTCTCAGGATACAGGCGGCGGATCACCGGCACCATGGAATAACAGAACCCCAGTGCCTGCATACGTTCGAAGTTCCACGAACCCTGGAACAGGTTAGAGCGTAAGAACACACCGCGAATATCGCCTGGCGTCAGTTTCTTTTGCGTAGCGGTAGCTGTTGTATCAACCATTTCTCTCACCTTTCCTTAATCGAGTTCGTTATCAAGGTCGTTATGTGCCGGCCCTGACGCCTGTGCACCCGCAACACGGTTATATTTTGGTGCCAGCTGGATATACAGGATAGCCATCACCACGCCAATCACGCCCAGCGCGACCAGGTTGAAGCTGGTAAATGCCGCGGTCACGAAACCCAGATAGAAGAACGGCATCAGATATCCGGCACGCATCATGTTGATCACCATTGCGTAACCGACGACCACGATCATGCCACCGGCAATATTCAGACCGTTGGTGACCACATCCGGGATCGAGTTAAGCAGTTCCTGCACCACATGCGTACCGACCGAGACAGCCACAATCAGTGCGGGGATAGCAATACGCATCGCCTGCAGAACCAGTGCTGAAACGTGGATCCACGAGATCGCGGTCAGGTTGCCTTTTTCGGCGGCTTTATCGGCCGCATGCTGGAAGGCCACGGTGATGGTACGCACGATAATGGTCAGCACCTGGCCTGCAGCAGCAAGCGGAATAGCCAGTGCGATACCGGCACCGACGCTTTGTCCGCCAGCAATAACCAGAATGGTGGAAATGATGGAGGCCAGGGCCGCATCGGGGGCCACGGCGGCCCCGATATTCATCCATCCGAGGGCGATCATTTCCAGCGTACCGCCGATGATGATCCCGGTTTTCATGTCGCCCAGTACGGCACCTATCAACGTACAGGCCACTAAGGGCCGGTGAAACTGAAACTCATCGAGGATGGAACCCATGCCTGCGATACAGGCGACGATAAATATCAGTACAATTTGTAGCGTGGTAATCTCCATTACACTTTTCCTCTTTCATGCCAGAACGGAGTTCAACCTGAGTTTTCAGGCCACGGTCTATTGCGTCATTTTGTCGATCAGATCCATCATTTTCAGTCGCTGGTCGCTGGAGACTTTACGGACTTCCAGTTCGATACCACGCTCGTTCAGTTTTTTAAACGCCTCAATATCCTTAGCGTCGACCGATACCGCGTTATTAACCTGCGTTTTTCCCTGACGGAATGCCATGCCGCCGATATTGACGGTGGTGATGTTGACGCCTTCCTCGACCAGACGCAGGACATCAGTCGGGTTGGTGAATAACAGCATGACTTTATCTTTTCCGTACTTAGGGTTATTCCATACGCGTACCATTTTCGCGACGTCGACAACGTGCGCGGTGACACCCGGAGGGGCAACCTGAGTGAGCAGCGTTTTGCGCACGTTATCGGCGGCGACCTCATCGCTCACGACGATAATGCGCGTGACGTTGGTCTCTTTGGTCCAGCGGGTAGCCACCTGACCATGGATCAGACGGTCATCGATGCGGGCAAGCCCAATTTTCATATGATCGCCGGGCTGCATAGGGGCCTGGGGAGGGGCGGGCGCTTTGACGGCGGCGGCGACAGGCGTGGCCTCGGGCAGCTTCGCTTTCAGTGCCTTCACGCCTTCACGTCCGGTTTCAACCGCCAGAGCAACCAGCTCATCAAAGGTAGGATTATCGTCGCGCGCCATCAGTACTTCGACCAGCATCGGGATATTGACCCCGGCGACTACGTCGTAATTCTCTTTATCGACGACCAGGCGACTGGCCGCATTGAACGGGCTGCCTCCCCAGGTATCGACGAGGAACAGCACGCCCTGTGCACTGTCCATTTCTGCCAGCCGCGTCTGGTATTTCTCCATCAGCGTTTCGGCATTTTCCCCGGGGACAAAGTCGATCCAGCCGACATTTTCCTGCTCCCCTAACAGCATTTCGGCAGTCTTCAGTAGTTGTTCTGCCGCCCAGCCGTGTGTGCCGATCATAATAGCAATAGTCACTTGCTACCTCCTTTATACGTTGGCAACGGCTACAGCCAGCTAGCCGCGCAAGGGTCATCTGAATCAACAGGCATTCAGTATGATTAAAGTCCAACTTTTACTGCGACGTGCTCAAAACGGATCAGTAGTTCTAAACACACAGCCATAAACGGGATTTATTTTAGTATGCGAAAAAATAAATATTGTGACGGTGCTCAGTTATTTAGACGTTAACCTGGATTTCAGGAACCCTGATGAAACATTATCCAGAAAGTGGCAAAACATGCCCGAGTGTAAGAAATTATTTTGACGCTACTGTTTCAACTGCTAAAGTAATGATCCTTTTTCAATACAGGAGTAACGGGCCTCAGCCCTCCCTATGGACTGTCACCGAAGTCGCTTAATCATGCCGCCGGGCTACCCGGTCTTGTTTTCAACGTCGCCAGACGTCACCTTACATTCCACTCGTTGTTATCCCTGCTGCACGCTCATCCGAACGTTTGCTGCCTGTTCCCGTTCCTTTTTTCGGAGTCTGTCATGGAATTTCTCTTAGACCCCTCAATCTGGGCAGGTCTCTTTACGCTCATCGTTCTTGAGATCGTGCTGGGTATCGATAACCTGGTATTTATTGCCATTCTTGCCGATAAGCTGCCGCCAAAACAGCGTGACAAAGCCCGGCTGATTGGCCTGTCTCTGGCCCTGATTATGCGTCTGGGCCTGCTGTCGCTGATCTCATGGATGGTGACATTAACCCGTCCTTTGTTCAGCGTAGGAGACTTCAGCTTCTCGGGCCGTGACCTGATCCTGTTGGTGGGTGGACTGTTCCTGCTGTTCAAAGCCACCATGGAGCTGCACGAACGGCTGGAAAACCGCGATATGAACGCCGGCGGTAATAAAGGATATGCCAGTTTCTGGGCCGTGGTGGTACAGATTGTCATTCTTGACGCCGTGTTCTCCCTGGATGCGGTAATTACGGCCGTTGGAATGGTTAACAACCTGGCCATCATGATGACCGCGGTGATCATTGCGATGGGGGTCATGCTGCTGGCGTCCAAGCCGCTGACGAACTTTGTTAACGCGCATCCGACTGTGGTGGTGCTGTGTCTGAGCTTCCTGCTGATGATTGGTCTCAGCCTGGTGGCGGAAGGCTTTGGCTTCCATATTCCGAAAGGCTACCTGTACGCCGCCATTGGCTTCTCAATCCTGATTGAGCTGTTCAACCAGATCGCCCGTCACAACTTTATGCGTCATCAGGAACGGCGTCCGATGCGTGAACGCACCGCAGAGGCTATCCAGCGACTGATGGGCGGACGTCGCCAGAACGAAAGCCATAGCAGTGAAAGCAGTGAAGTTGCCGCTATCATGCCGCAGCAGGCGTTTAAGGACGAAGAGCGCTACATGATCAACGGCGTCCTGACGCTGGCCTCCCGTTCGGTGCGCAGCATCATGACCCCGCGCGGTGAAATCTCGTGGGTAGATTCGTTGCGTCCGGTGGATGAGATCCGCATCCAGCTGCTGGACACCCCGCACAGCCTGTTCCCGGTATGCCGGGGCGAACTGGATGAGATTATCGGCGTGGTGCGTGCTAAGGAGCTACTGGTAGCCCTGGAGCACGGGATTGACGTGGTGACCTTTGCTGCGGCCACACCACCGATTATCGTGCCGGAAACGCTGGATCCGCTGAACCTGCTGGGTGTCCTGCGGCGTGCAAAAGGCAGCTTTGTTGTGGTAACCAATGAATTTGGCGTTGTGCAGGGGCTGATCACGCCGCTGGACGTACTGGAAGCTATTGCCGGGGAATTCCCGGACGAAGACGAAACCCCGGATATCATTGCTGACGGTGACGGCTGGCTGGTGAAAGGCGGAACCGATCTCCACTCGCTGCAGCAGTTGCTGGATACGCAGGATCTGGTTCGACCGGAAGACGACCACGCTTCCCTGGCCGGTCTGCTGATTGAGCAGAAAGGGCAGTTGCCTAAGCCGGGTGAAGTGATAGAGATGTTGCCGCTGCGTTTTCAGATTATCGAAGCCACTGACTATCGCATTGATCTGGTGCGCGTAACCAAAGAGCGCGATGAGCATGATGAAGACGATCAGTAATCCTTACTGACGTGCAGGTAATAAAAAGCCGGGGATATCCCCGGCTTTTTTTATGCTGAGTACCGTACTTAAGCGTCCAGCGACTCGTCATGATTAATCAGCCAGTCCGGGAAATCCCCTAATGGCATCGGTCGGGCATAGAAATACCCCTGCAGGACATCCACGCCTTTCTCGCGCAGATAGGCTGCCTGTTCTGCCGTTTCCACCCCTTCGGCCACCAGGCTGATATTCAGCCGCTGTGCCAGGGAGATCACCATATCGGTCACCGTCGCATTAATGGCATCCGTACCGATAGCCGCGGTAAAGACTTTATCGATTTTCAGCACGTCCGGACTGAGTGTTTTGAGGTAGGAGAGCGAACTGTGTCCGGTACCAAAGTCATCGATCGCCAGCTTGACGCCAATTTTATGCAGATGGGACACCACACGCTGATCCACCACTGGCAGAGAGTCGCGCTCTGTCAGTTCAACGATTAGTTGAGGCTTAGGGTTTGCGGGCCACCACAGACGCTGCAGATCATCAATAATCGCCCGCTCATGGAAGTGGCTGGCTGCCACGTTAATGGCAATGTGAAACGAATTGCAGCCGGGCAGATTGGGCAACTGCCGGACCGCCTCACTGATAACAAAGCGTGTGAGGGGAGCAATCAGATTCTGCCGCTCAGCCAGCGGGATAAAGACATCGGGTGGTATCCAGCCCTGTCTGGGATTGTGCCAGCGCAGCAGCAGCTCAATGCCGTCACAGGCGCCGGTACGGGCATTAATTAGCGGCTGACAGTAGACCATAAACTCGCGTGCGGTAATGCCATAGCTGATTTGCCAGGAGAGGCTCATGCGGTTGGCCGTGGCAAGCCAGACGATATAGCCCATCAGTAAACTGAGCAGCAGCGCCAGCGGCAGTTGAGACGGTACGGTCAGTAAAGAAAGACGGGCGGGTGAAGGGCCGAACAGCGTGATAGAGAAAGGGTAACGCAGCGAAGACTCTTCGTAACTGACTTCGTCAGGCGAGGGCACCGCTGGCTCAATCATCGGATTACCGTATTCAAGACTTTTCCCCCCGACGTTGAAGATTGCCCGCTCGACCCAGGGGAGGGTGGGTTCCAGCAGATAATTGGTCATCAGTTCAATATTAATGACCTGGATAATCCCTGAACGGTTATCCAGCGAGCGCGGCGTCCATAACAACAGAACCGGCGAACCTTTAATCAGGTGTTCATCCACCGCCAGCATCATTCGCTGATTATTCACTGCCAGTTCAGGGTAGCTGTCAGTAAAAGGGATATCTGAACTGCCGTAAATGCTTGAACAGTAAATCCGGTCTTCGTCGACCAGAAGAATCGAACGCACTGTCTGTAATGAAGCGAGTTTTTCAATCAAAGGAAAACGGATTTCACTACAGGTCAGGCCTACCAATCCAATGGTGTTATTGGCGGCCACGTCCAGGGGTGAGAACATGCGATCAAAGCGCTGGATGGCGTTATTGGCAAAGGTACGCGACTGTTGCTCTATTCGGTTTTTTTCTTCCACAAAGCGGAAAGTTAATGTGAGAATGAGCACCAATGCGGCAACAACCGCAGCGATTAGCAATCGCTTACGACGAAACTGTCCGAATACTTCCTGGGACATTTGCATCAGTAACCACCCTTTAGAACAAGACGCGTATATAGAGACCGAATACTAATTATCGGCAACTGATGCATTTAGTTTAGTTGCGCTGAAGAGAAAAGCTGAATGGCTTAAAAACAGAGAGTTACTCTCAGAAACTGCGCCCAAAACACTTTAGCGACTTCTTGATGTCGACGATAGCGGGGCGCTGAATTATTTTTACTGCGGTGAAATGAGAAACGCCACCCGGGAGGGGGGCGTTAAGATATCAGTCACACTGGACTTTAATTGCCAGACCACCCCGTGACGTTTCACGGTACTTGGCATTCATATCTTTGCCGGTCTCGTACATCGTTTCAATGACCTTATCCAGTGACACGCGGGCCTCACTGGTGCGGCGCATCGCCATGCGGGCCGAGTTGATGGCTTTTACCGAGGCAATGGCATTGCGCTCAATGCAGGGCACCTGCACCTGACCCGCGACCGGATCACAGGTCAAGCCAAGGTTGTGCTCCATCCCGATCTCGGCGGCAACGGCAACCTGTTCCGGGCTGGCGCCCAGCAGCTCTGCAAGGCCAGCGGCTGCCATTGAGCACGCCACGCCCACTTCACCCTGACAGCCCACTTCTGCACCTGAAATCGATGCATTCATTTTATACAGAATGCCAATCGCCCCTGAGGCCATAAAGTAGCGGGTGAAAATTTCCGGGGTAACAGGTTCTATAAAGTGATCGTAGTACGCCAGCACGGCAGGGACGATACCACAGGCACCGTTCGTTGGCGCAGTGACAACACGGCCACCGGCTGCATTCTCTTCGTTCACTGCCAGCGCAAACATATTCACCCAGTCGATGACGATCATCGGGTCGCTGGACATTTTATCGGATGACACCAGCAGACGGCGCAGGGCAGAAGCACGGCGCGGAACCCGCAGCGGCCCGGGCAGTACGCCTTCGGTATTCAGACCGCGATCGATACACTCACGCATGGTTCGCCAGATATCGGTGAAGTAGCGTTCAATATCGGCGCGACTGTGCACCGCAAGCTCATTTTTCATGACCATGCCCGACAGGGACAGCCCGGTCATCTGACAGTGGGCCAGCATCTCTTTTGCGGAATTAAACGGGTAAGGGACGGACACTTCATTGACGACTGACTTACCAAAATTCTCTTCGTCGACAATAAATCCGCCACCCACGGAATAATAGGTTTTGCTGTAAATGCGCAGTTCACCGGCAAAGGCATGGATAGTCATGCCGTTTTCATGCAGGGAGAGATTGTCGCTGCGGAACACCATACCGCCTTCACGCGGGAAATCCACTTCGTGAACCCCGTTAGCCAGTAACAGGCGCTGACGTTGTTCCACATCGCGAATGAAGGCAGGAATGCCGTCGATATCCACGCTTTCCGGTGAGGCACCGGAAAGACCCATAATAATGGCGATATCGGTATGGTGCCCTTTGCCGGTAAGGGAAAGAGATCCGTAGACATCGACAGCAATACGCGTCACCGAAGAGAGCTGGCGATTGTTCACCAGATCGTCGACGAACTGTTTGCCGGCTTTCATTGGGCCAACCGTATGAGAACTCGACGGGCCAATGCCGATCTTAAACATGTCGAAAACGCTAATCACGTTGTACGCTCCTGTAAGGATTTTAATCACGCTGTGGGAGAGGTAAGAACGGGTGCCCACATATTTGCGAGAAATATAAATGAAAAAGCACCGTATTGCAGTGATTTGGATCGCCCGTTGGCAATAATCTGGTGAAAAATAATGTAAAGACGGATTTTGATGCAACTAATGCCTGTATTTTAGTCGATCTCTCAGGATTTTGCCACTTGCAGGCTCAACTGACGGATGATCCCGCCAGTCATTCCCCAGATAAAGTAGTCATCGAACCAGGACAGCCAGACGCGATGTGTCTGGCCGGCGCGATGAATATCCAGAGCGGAATAACGCCCGGGGCGAAGCGCTTCCTCCAGCGGCATTTCAAAGATAGATTCGACTTCCCCCTCATTAGCCTGCCAGCGCAGGCCAGCGGGCAGGATGCCTACCACCGGCGTGACCTGAAAACCGGTGCTGCTGGTCACCGGAGGCAGTACGCCAATGACGTTAACCGCATCGGGTGGGATCGCCACCTCTTCCCAGGCTTCGCGCAGCGCAGTGGCCACCAGGGAGGTATCGCTACTGTCCATCATGCCCCCGGGGAAGGCGACCTGACCCGCATGTTTGCGCAGCGTGGCGGCACGGCGGGTCAGGAGCAGCGTCGGTTCAGGATGGGCAATAATCGGCACCAGCACTGCCGCCTGACGGCGCGGTAAATTAGGCTGTCCTGCTGACGGAGGTTGTAAGAGAAAACGCGTCAGGAAGTGCGACAGCACGGAGGGTTCAGAACGTATCAAGCGGCGACTCCAGGCACGGCAGAATGCGGTTTACTTTATCAAACGTTTCCTGATATTCCGACGCTTCGTCGCTGTCGGCAACGATGCCTCCCCCGGCCGCGCAGTAGAGCGTACCCTGTTCGGCGATCAGGGTGCGGATAGTTATACTGGTATCCATCCGACCGCAGACACTGAGATAACCAATGCTACCGCACCAGGCATTCCGCCGCTGGGGCTCCAGCGTTTCAATGATTTCCATCGCCCGGACTTTCGGCGCGCCGGTAATGGATCCGCCGGGAAAACAGGCGCGGAGAAGGTCACAGGCGGTCAGGTCTGACTTCAGTTCGGCCGTAATGGTACTGACCAGGTGATGTACTGCCGGAAAGGGTTCGACGACAAACAGCTGGGGAACCTTCACGCTGCCCGCCACGGCGACCCGGCCAATATCATTGCGCAGCAGGTCGACAATCATCAGATTTTCACTGCGGTCTTTCGGTGACTGTGCCAACCTCTCTCCCTGCAGCCGGTCGGCCTCGGGATCGGCCAGCCGTGGCAGGGTGCCTTTAATGGGCCGGGTTTCAATCTGCTGCCCGGTGAGTTTAATAAAACGCTCCGGCGACAGGCTGAGGATCACGCTGTCCGGCAGGCGAATAAAGGCGCTGAACGGTGCGCGATTTTGCCGGCACAGACGCAAAAAGGCCTGCCATTCATCGCCCTGATAGCCCGCGGCAAAACGCTGAGCCAGATTAACCTGATAACAGTCGCCTGAAAGTAACCATTGCTGGATCTGGCGAAACTTCTCACCGTACTCTTCCCGTGACATATTTGCGCGCCAGGGGTGGGTCAGATGGAAAGCGGAAACCGTTGCGGGCTGCTGTGCTTCAAGCCACTGAAGGCGGGCCGTGAGGTCGCCATGTACCACCAGCGTCAGCGTCTGTTGGTGATGGTCAGCAATCAGCGCCCAGTCATAAATCCCGACAGCCATATCTGGCGTGGTCAGCTGCGCTTCTGCCGTGGATGGGAGCTTCTCAAAACGCCGGCCGAGGTCATAGCCAAACAGACCCAGCGCGCCACCCTGAAACGGCAGATCCTGATGCTGTTCTGCCTGCAAGCCACAGGCAGCTAACTGCTGTTGCAGCAGCGTCAGCGGATCGTCGCCTGAGCGCTGTTGCGCACCATCCGCATCAATGGTGGTCACTTTGCCGCGGGTGGTCAGCGTGGCGCGGGGGTCGGCCACCAGGATATCAAAGCGATTATCGCTGTGATCGGCAAATCCGGAATGCAGCAGCATCGCCCAGGGGTGGTGGGCGAGGCGGGCAAAATGATGCTCAATGGCATCTGGCGTATAATGGAGACGGTGATAAACAGGTGACATGGTTCTTCAGCAGTGAAATTTCATTCATACGCCAAGCGTGACATATTTTTATGTCGCTGGCATCTCTTTGTCGCCCGTGGAATAATCCGCACCGCAAACTACCTCAGGAGTCACTATGTTTACAGGATTACCCGCGCTGTCATATGAGCAGCAGCAGGACGCGGTAGAACGCATCCAGAAGTTGATGTCAGAGGGCATGAGCAGCGGCGAGGCGATAACGCTGGTTGCTGCTGAAATCCGTGAGAACCACACCGGTGGACACGTCCCGGTGATGTTCGATGAGGATGAAGAAGATTATATGGGTGACAATAACCACGACGAAGAAGAAGAAGAGTACGACGAATAAGTGGTTAACCCCTGCCAGATCGGCAGGGGAACGTATTATCTGGCGGCAACAATTTTAATTTCTACCCGATATTTCGGGTTCATCAGGTTGGCCTGCACCGTACAGCGCACCGGCGCGTTACCCGGCGACACCCACGCATCCCACGCACGATTCATTGCTGCGAAATCGTTTTTATCCACCAGAAAAATGGTGGCATCCAGAATTTTGCTTTTATCTGAACCGACGCGGGTCAGCAGGTTATCGATCACCGCCAGAGCATTGGCCGTCTGAGCTTCTGCATCCTCATCCAGATTTTCCGGCACGCTGGTGTAATACACCGTATCGTTATGGATCACGGCTTCTGACATCCTGTGTTCAGGATCGATACGTTCGATGGTCATATTTGCTCCTTTTTCAATGCGCTTAAAACCGCGACAGACTGGCACAGATTACCGCTCTCTGTCACCTAAAGGGTGGAGTGCGCAGGCGGATACTGACATAATTACAGTAGTATTGACCAGGTGGTGAGGGTATGTGGTAGACGATTTTGCAGCAGAAGGCGCACTGGCGCAGGCGATCCCCGGTTTCCGGCCGCGTGAACCTCAGCGCGAGATGGCAGCGGCAGTGGCGCATGCCATTGACAGTAAAAGTGAGCTGGTGGTCGAGGCGGGCACCGGCACGGGGAAAACCTACGCCTACCTTGCTCCGGCGCTGCGTTCCGGTAAAAAAGTCATTGTGTCAACCGGGTCCAAAGCCCTGCAGGATCAGCTCTACAGCCGCGATCTGCCGACGGTGGCGAAGGCGCTGAAATTCAAAGGCAGTATGGCCCTGCTGAAAGGGCGATCAAACTACCTTTGCCTTGAGCGGCTTGAACAGCAGTCGATGGCCGGTGGCGAACTGGCGGTACAGGCGATGAGCGATCTGGTTCATCTGCGTGGCTGGTCGAATGAAACGGTCGATGGCGATATCAGCACCTGCGGTGGGGTGGCTGAAGACAGTCCGATCTGGCCGCTGGTGACCAGCACCAATGATAACTGTCTGGGTAGCGACTGCCCGCTGTACAAAGACTGTTTTGTGGTGAAGGCACGGCGTAAAGCAATGGATGCCGACGTGGTGGTGGTGAACCATCATCTCTTTCTTGCTGATATGGTCGTTAAAGAGAGCGGCTTTGCTGAGCTGATCCCCGACGCTGACGTGATGATCTTCGATGAAGCGCATCAGGTTCCGGATATTGCCAGCCAGTATTTTGGCCAGCAGCTCTCCAGCAGACAACTGCTCGACCTGGCGAAAGATATCACCATTGCTTACCGCACCGAGGTGCGTGATATGCAGCAACTGCAAAAATCGGCGGATCGGCTGGCGCAAAGCGCCCAGGATTTCCGCCTGTCGTTAGGGGATCCCGGTTTTCGCGGCAATCTGCGTGAGCTGTTGAGTAACCCGCAGATCCAGCGCGCACTGCTGCTGCTCGATGACGCACTGGAGCTGTGCTATGACGTGGCGAAACTCTCGCTGGGCCGTTCTGCGCTGCTGGATGCGGCTTTTGAGCGGGCGGCCCTGTATCGCGGACGGCTTAAGCGGCTGAAAGACACGACCCAGCCAGGTTTCAGCTACTGGTATGAGTGCAACGCCCGCAACTTTGTGCTGGCACTGACGCCGCTGTCCGTCTCCGATCGTTTTCGCGAGGTGATGGATGAGCGCCCGGCGAGCTGGATCTTTACCTCCGCCACCCTCGCGGTCAACGAACAGATGACGCACTTTGTGGAGCGCCTGGGGGTGAATAAAGCGGAAACGCTGATCCTCAACAGCCCCTTTGACTTTGCCCGTCAGGCTCTGCTGTGTGTGCCAAGGAATCTGCCGTCACCTAACCAGCCGGGGGGCGCCCGACAGCTGGCCAGAATGATGCGTCCGCTGATTGAAGCCAATAACGGCGGCTGTTTCTTCCTGTGCACCTCCCATCAGGTGATGCGTGAACTGGCCGCTGAGTTCAGGGCCACGATGACACTGCCGGTGCTGCTACAGGGAGAAACCAGCAAGGGACAAATCCTGAAACAATTCGTGGCGGCGGGTAATGCGCTGCTGGTAGCGACTAACAGTTTTTGGGAAGGGGTGGACGTGCGCGGTGATGCGCTGTCGCTGGTTATCATTGATAAACTGCCGTTCACATCGCCCGAGGATCCGCTGCTGAAAGCCCGTATGGAAGACTGTAAGGTTCGCGGCGGTGAACCTTTTGATGACGTCCAACTGCCCGATGCGGTCATTGCGCTCAAGCAGGGCGTCGGACGTCTGATCCGTGACGTGGACGATCGCGGCGTGCTGGTCATCTGTGATAACCGGCTGGTGATGCGACCCTACGGCGCGGTGTTTGTTAACAGCCTGCCGCCCACGCCCCGCACGCGTGACCTGCAGAAGGCAATAGACTTTCTGCAAAATACCGGCGGCAGTAATCATTCCGACGGTGATGTGCTATGATGCGCGCCGAAAATTTTCTCCCCTGAGGTTGTTATGTCCACGCGAATTTTAGCCATTGATACGGCCACGGAAGCCTGCTCGGTTGCCCTCCTGAATGACCAGCGCCAGCTGGCACATTTTGAACTCTGTGCGCGTGAACATACGCAACGTATTTTGCCGATGGTGCAGCAGATTTTACAGGAAGGCGACGTCACCCTGAACGATCTGGATGCGCTGGCCTTTGGCCGGGGGCCGGGAAGTTTTACCGGGGTCCGCATCGGCATTGGCATTGCGCAGGGCCTTTCACTGGGAGCCGGGTTACCGCTAATTGGCCTCTCCACACTGATGACCATGGCGCAAAGCGCGTGGCGACTGCACGGGGCGACCCGGGTGCTGGCTGCCATTGATGCGCGGATGGGCGAGGTTTACTGGGCCGAATATCAGCGCGACGGGCAGGGGAACTGGGTGGGTGAGGCGAGCGAAGCCGTGCTGAAACCCGAAGCGGCAGCCGCGCGGATGGCAGTCCTGAGCGAGGAGTGGACCTGCGTGGGGACGGGCTGGCAGGCCTGGCCGCTCATGGGGGAAAACAGTGGCCTGGTACTGACGCCTTCGGACGTGACGTTGCCCTGTGCGGAAGATATGCTGCCGCTGGCGCAGCAGGCGCTGGCCGCTGGCATGACCGTTGCGCCGGAACATGCGGAGCCAACCTACCTTCGTAACGAAGTGACATGGAAAAAATTACCCGGACGTGAGTAGTACAGAGCAACTATTTGAACCGGCAACAGTCGAAGTAGGATAACAACGTGGGAGCGTCTATGCGTCAATCCAGTGTCTGGCAGTGCAGCATTCTGTTTTTAGCGTCGCTGGTGTTAAGCGGCTGCGTCACCGTGCCCGACTCCATCAAGGGGCACTCGGAGACACCACAGCAGGATCTGGTGCGGGTGCTCAGTGCGCCTGAGGTGTTTACCGGCCAGGAGTCACGCTTTGGCGGTAAAGTGATCAAGGTGGATAATCGCAACGGGATGACCCGTCTGGAAATCGCCGCGATGCCGCTGGACGACGGGGCCAGGCCCATTCTGGGCTCACCGTCCATGGGCCGCATTTTTGCCGATGTGAATGGCTTTATCGACCCGGTCGACTTTAACCAGCAGATGGTCACTGTTGTTGGCACCATCAAAGGGACGGAAAAGGGTAAAATCGGTGAAGCCCGGTATCAGTTCCTGGTGATTAGCGTAACGGGTTATCAGCGCTGGCACATGACGCAGCAGATTGTGACCCCGCCTCAGCCTATCGATCCGTGGATCTGGTATGGCCCGGGATACGGACGTCACCGCGGCGGCTATTGGGGGCCGGCCCCCTGGGGCTTCTACAATACCGGCCCGGCACAGGTACAGACCATCCTTACCCAGTAAATCAAAAGTCAGACATTAATCGGCGGGTCCGCTGGATTTCAGCGGATCGGCCTTTTTTTTTGATCCTCTCCGGACGAGAGAAATTTAGTGATGGACTTCGCAACCTCAAAACAGAGACCTGAGCAAACTGGTACGCTGAGTTAAAATAATGTTAACAGATGCCGACTGGTCGAGGCTGCGATGACAACAAATAATAATTTTCGAGGTGATTCCTTGCATAAGGTTTGGTTAAACCGCTACCCCGCCGATGTTCCGGCTGAGATTAATCCCGATCGTTACGGCTCCTTAATTGACCTTTTCGAGCATGCAGCGCTCCGTTACGCGGCGCAAACCGCCTTTATTAACATGGGACAAAGCCTTTCCTTTCGCCAGCTGGACGAGCGCAGCCGGGCATTTGCTGCTTATCTGCAACAGGGCCTCGGGCTGAAGAAAGGCGACCGTGTGGCGCTGATGATGCCCAATCTGCTGCAATATCCCATCGCGCTGTTTGGCGTGCTTCGTGCCGGTATGATTGTGGTGAACGTCAATCCGCTCTATACACCACGCGAACTTGAGCATCAGCTAAACGACAGCGGGGCCAGTGCGATTGTCATTGTCTCCAACTTTGCCCATACGCTGGAAAAAGTGGTGGCTAAAACTGCAGTAAAACACGTTGTCCTGACCCGCCTTGGCGACCAGCTCTCTCCCGCGAAGGGCACGCTGGTGAACTTCGTGGTGAAATATATTAAGAAGATGGTACCGAAATATTATCTGCCCGGTGCCATTTCCTTTCGTCAGGTGCTGCAAAACGGCGCGCAGATGACCTACACCCGACCGGAGATCCTGAACGAGGATGTCGCTTTTCTGCAATATACCGGCGGCACCACTGGCGTTGCGAAAGGCGCCATGCTTACCCACCGTAATATGCAGGCGAATCTTGAACAGACCAAAGCCACCTACGGCTCTCTGTTAAAGGCGGGAGAAGAGACCGTGGTGACGGCACTGCCGCTTTACCATATTTTTGCCCTGACCGTGAACTGCCTGCTGTTTATTGAGCTGGGCGGCGCGAATCTGTTGATCACTAATCCGCGTGATATTCCAGGCCTGGTCAAAGAGTTGAGCAAGTATCCCTTTACCGCGATTACCGGCGTTAACACGTTGTTTAACGCGCTGCTGAATGATGAGGGGTTCAACAAGCTGGATTTCTCAACGCTGACGCTGTCAGCCGGGGGGGGAATGGCGGTGCAAAAAGCCGTGGCGGAACGCTGGGAAAAACTTACCGGCCATTATCTACTGGAAGGCTACGGCCTGACCGAGTGCTCGCCGCTGGTATCGGTCAACCCTTATGATATTCAGTGCCACAACGGCAGCATCGGGCTGCCGGTACCTTCGACGGATATTATGCTGGTCGATGATGAAGGTAATGAGATGCCTGAGGGAGAACCCGGTGAACTCTGTATTAAAGGGCCACAGGTGATGGCGGGTTACTGGCAACGACAGGATGCGACGGAGGAAGTTTTAAAAAATGGATGGCTTCGTAGCGGTGATATTGTTACCGTTGACCACGAAGGTTTCCTGCGCATTATCGATCGCAAAAAAGATATGATTCTGGTCTCCGGGTTTAATGTTTATCCTAACGAGATTGAAGATGTCCTGATGCTGCATCCGAAAGTCCGTGAAGCCGCCGCGATCGGCGTGCCGAATGACGCGGCGGGTGAGACAGTGAAGATTTGTGTCGTGAAGAAAGACGACTCACTGACCAAAGACGAGCTGATCGCCCACTGTAAACGTCATCTGACAGGGTATAAAATCCCCCGAATTGTTGAATTTCGGGACGAGCTGCCGAAGACGAACGTCGGTAAAATCCTGCGCCGCGAACTGCGCGAGGAAGCGATGAAAACACCACAGCCGTCCGTCTGACAACGGCTGTTTTACCGATAACGAATCATGCCGGGCTACCCGGCATTTTTATTGCGCACTGACCACTGACCGCAGGCCTGTCTGCCCGCGGCGAGAGAACGCTATTTTGAATTACATGATGATCACCACCAATGAAGCGCTGGCCGACGTGTGCCAGCGTGCCCGTCAGGTTTCCGCGCTGGCGCTGGACACTGAATTTGTTCGTACCCGCACCTATTATCCTCGCCTGGGCCTGATCCAGCTGTTTGACGGGGAAACCATCTCTCTGATTGACCCGCTGCCGATCACAGACTGGACGCCTTTTCGCGATCTTTTGCTGGATCAGCAAATCGTCAAGTATCTTCATGCGGGAAGCGAAGACCTGGAAGTGTTCCAGCACGAGTTTGGCGTCCTGCCGCAGCCGATGATTGATACCCAGATCCTTGCG
The DNA here is from genome assembly GCF_019844095.1 of Erwinia persicina. Taxonomy (NCBI): domain Bacteria; kingdom Pseudomonadati; phylum Pseudomonadota; class Gammaproteobacteria; order Enterobacterales; family Erwiniaceae; genus Erwinia; species Erwinia persicina. The sequence continues at coordinate 2,196,380 of NZ_CP082141.1, forward strand.
GCGTTCAGCGGTCGTCCGCTGTCCTGTGGCTTTGCGACCATCGTTGAGTCTTTTACCGGCATCGCACTGGATAAGAGCGAGTCACGCACGGACTGGCTGGCGCGTCCGTTAACGGAAAAGCAGTGCGTCTATGCGGCCGCAGATGTGTTCTATTTGCTGCCCGTAGCGGAAAAGCTGATGGCGGAAACCGAAGCGGCAGGGCAGATGGCCGCCGCACTTGATGAGTGCCGACTGCTGTGCCAGCGTCGTACCACGGTGACAGACCCGCAGGAGGCGTATCGCGATATTACCAATGCCTGGCAACTGCGTCCCCGTCAGCTTGCCGCACTGCGCCTGCTGGCGGCCTGGCGTCTGACGCTGGCCCGTGAGAAGGACATGGCGGTTAATTTTGTCGTACGTGAAGAAAACCTATGGAAGGTGGCACGCTATATGCCGGGTTCTCTGGGTGAACTGGACCACCTGGGTCTGCCAGGGCAGGAGATTCGTTTCCATGGTAAAGCGATGGTGGCCATGGTGGCCGAAGCCAGTGCAATGGCTGAGGATCGGCTGCCCGAGCCGGTGCCAAACCTGATCGATTATCCCCATTACAAACAGGTTTTCAAAAGTCTGAAGGCGCTGGTGGCAGAAACGGCAGAAAAGCACGGCGTCAGCCAGGAACTGCTGGCATCACGTCGTCAGATTAATCAGTTGCTGAACTGGCACTGGAAGCTGAAGCCACAAGCGGGTAAACCGGAACTGGTAGATGGCTGGCGTGGGGCACTCTTGGGAGAGGGCATCGCTGCACTGTTAGCGGCGGAGTAGGCCTGCAATTTTCCCCTGCAATAGCAGGGGAAAATCATGAGCAGGAGAAGATCATTTCGGTGTTTCTTCCGTTTCCGTTTCCGGCAACGTCACGTTCAGTTCGAGAATAGAAATATCGTCATCTTTTTGATCCAGCTTAACGCTCAGCATCTCCGGATCAATTTTCACGTATTTACAGATTACTTCCAGAATGTCCCTTTTCAACTGTGGCAGATAGTGGGGCTCGCTATCGCCCCTCCTGCGTTCCGCCACGATAATCTGTAGCCGTTCCTTGGCAATGTTGGCTGTGCTCTTTTTTCGGGATAAAAAGAAATCGAGTAAGGCCATGGTTTATCCCCCAAACAGGCGTTTCAGGAAACCCTTCTTCTCTTCTTCAATGAAGCGGAAGGGGCGTTCTTCACCGAGCAGACGGTCAACGGTATCAGCATAGGCTTTACCAGCGTCAGATTCGGCATCCAGGATCACAGGCTCACCCTGGTTCGAGGCACGTAATACTGACTGGTCTTCCGGGATCACGCCTGCCAGAGGGATACGCAGAATTTCCAGTACGTCCTCCATGCTTAACATGTCACCACGGTTAACGCGGCCCGGGTTGTAGCGGGTCAGCAGCAGGTGTTCTTTAATTGCATCCTGGCCTCGTTCCGCGCGGCGTGACTTGGAAGAGAGAATGCCAAGGATACGGTCGGAGTCACGTACGGAGGAGACTTCCGGGTTGGTGGTAATGATCGCTTCATCGGCAAAATACAGCGCCATCAGCGCGCCCGTTTCGATCCCGGCCGGGGAGTCACAGACGATGAACTCAAAATCCATGGTCGCCAGATCATCCAGCACTTTTTCAACGCCCTCACGGGTCAGCGCATCTTTATCCCGAGTCTGGGAAGCCGGAAGGATAAACAGGTTCTCCGTACGCTTATCTTTAATCAGCGCCTGATTCAGCGTGGCATCACCCTGAATGACGTTAACGAAGTCATACACTACGCGGCGTTCACAACCCATAATCAGGTCAAGATTACGCAGGCCGATATCAAAGTCGATAACGACGGTTTTTTTACCTTTCTGCGCTAAGCCGGTAGCGATGGCCGCGCTGGACGTGGTTTTCCCAACGCCTCCCTTACCCGATGTAACAACAATAATGCGTGCCATATAATAATTTCCTTAAGAAAAGAAAGGGCTCGAGAGCCTGGCTCAGTTCAGTGTTTGTATAGTCAATGCGCCGTCTTTGAGACAAAGACGCGACGCTTTTCCAAAAAATTCAGCAGGAATCTGATCCATCAGCCAGTAGTTTCCGGCAATGGAGACCAACTCTGCAGATAAACTGGTGCAAAATATCTGGCAGTTTTTATCGCCTGAAGCACCCGCCAGAGCGCGACCGCGCATCATGCCATAGATGTGGATGTTACCGTCTGCAATCAGTTCGGCACCTGCGCTCACGCTGCTGGTGACAATCAGATCGCAGTTTTTTGCATAAATTTGCTGTCCGGAACGGACCGGGGAAGCGATAAGCCGGGTTTTCGTAGCGGGCTGTTCAAAGGGAATAGCCACGGGCTTTAACTCGGCGTTGCGCTTTTGTTCTTTTCCTTCATTTAAAACGGGCAGCCCGGAGCGCGAAATCATCCGCTTTAACTGTTCATCTTTGCAGCCGCTGATGCCAACAATGTGCAAACCCGCTGAGACTATCGCCTGCTGCATCTGGCGCCAGTTAACATCGCTGGTTAACGAGGAAACGTTGATCACCACCGGGGCATTTTTCAAAAATGCCGGGGCCTGACTGACCTTTTCCTCGATAGCTTTACGCACGATTTCAGGATCGGTGTGATGCAAATGAACGACCGACAGCGTAAAACTGCTGCCCTTTAACTCGATTGGCGATTGTGACATCTGTCCCGCTCAGTCCTGTTATTTCCTGTCCCGGCTAAATCAGCACCACTTTCAGGTGCTTAATCAAGACAGGCAATATTCCGAAGTTCTGCAAGCATGTTATAGTTACTGTAATATTCAGGCAAGTGACCATCCCTGTTAATTCGAGTAAAAAATATGTTTTGTGTGATCTACAGAAGTCCCCAGCGCGACCAGACTTATCTCTATGTTGAAAAAAAAGACGATTTCTCTCGCGTGCCGGAGGCGCTGCTCAAGGGCTTTGGTAAACCTAAGCTTGCTATGGTGTTGCCACTGGACGGGAGTAAGAAGCTGGTAGGGGCAGATATTGAGAAAGTGAAAACAGCGCTGCGTGAAGACGGTTTTTATTTACAACTTCCGCCTCCACTCGAAAGTCTGCTTAAGACACATCTTAACGATGTAAAAAAAGATTAATTCGGAATCATCTGCAAATATATCTCCACGCGTCAGCATTCGTTTTTATTATAAATGCCGGTGGAGATAGCGATAAAAGGATGCCCGCATGAAGCCGTTAGCCCTGAAGTTCCTCGTATGTTCTGTGATGGTGGCAGTCAGCCCTTTCAGCCAAGCCAGTTTTCTCAACCCGCCCGGCAGTACCGCCTCTTCTGGCACTACGCTGGCAGAGCAGGGGCGCGATCCCGCTCAGTTTCCTGCCTATGTGCTACAGCTCAAAGAGCAGGCCCGGCAGCAGGGTTTCGATCAGGCGACCATCGACACGGCGTTTGACGGCATACATTTTGTCGACCGGGTGATTAAATCAGACCGTGGCCAGCTTGAGAATAAGGTGACACTGGATGATTATCTTGCCAGGGTGCTGACCCCGGAAAAAATTGCCCAGGGCCGGGAGTACCGGCAACAGTATCAGAATGCCCTGCAGCCTATCGCTTCTGCATCAGGGGTACAGTCGCAGTATATCGTTGCCCTGTGGGCGCTGGAGAGCCACTTCGGCAAGATACAGGGTAAAGAAGAGGTCGTGTCTGCGCTGGCCACGCTGGCGTTTGAAGGGCGGCGTGAAGCGTTTTTCACTAAAGAATTAATGGCCGCCGTGCGTATTATTCAACGTCAGCAGATCACCGCCGCTGATCTGAAAGGATCCTGGGCTGGCGCTATGGGGCAAAGCCAGTTCATGCCGAGCTCCTTCCTTAACTACGGTAAAGATGGCGATGGTGATGGCAAAATTGATATCTGGAACAACCTGGATGATGTTTTTGCTTCCATAGCTAACTATCTGCAACGGGAAGGCTGGCGTGCCGGGCAGGGTTGGGGGACTGAAGTCACGCTACCCGCAGAATTTGATACGCAGCAGACCGGGTTGAAAACCGGACAGGCGAAAACCCCGGGCCAGTGGCAGCAGAGGGGGATTCAGGTCATCGATCCTGCAAAGAATAGGGCGCCAGGCGAACGGGCCTGGATTATCACCCCTCAGGATGGCGGCGGGCGTTCGTTCATGGTTTATGACAATTTCCGTACATTGATGCACTGGAATCGCTCATACTATTTCGCTATCAGTATTGGCATGATGGCAGACGCCATTGCCGCGCAGTAACATGACAATCAGCCATCGCTGCGATGGCATAATGCCAGCGCAGCCACGCTCACTCAGCAGAGGTAAAGCATGTATCAGCATCATAACTGGCAGGGTGCACTGTTAGATTTTCCGGTAAGTAAAGTGGTGTGTGTGGGCAGCAACTATGCTAACCATATCAAAGAAATGGGCAGCGCTACGCCGACAGAGCCGGTATTATTTATCAAGCCAGAGAGTGCCATCTGTGATATCCGCCAGCCACTCTCCATCCCTAAACATCTGGGTGCAGTACACCATGAAATTGAACTGGCGGTGCTGATCGGCTCCACGCTGAAACAGGCCACAGAGCAGCATGTCGCTCAGGCGATTGCTGGCTATGGTGTAGCGCTGGACTTAACCTTGCGCGATGTTCAGGCGGGTTGTAAAAAAGCCGGGCAGCCGTGGGAAAAAGCGAAAGCCTTTGATAACTCCTGCCCACTGTCAGGGTTTATTCCGCTCAGCGAATTTAAACAGGATCCGCAGAATGTGGAACTGAAACTGACGGTGAATGGAGAAGTACGCCAGCAGGGTTCAACGGCGGATATGATCCATAAAATTCTGCCACTCATCGCTTATATGAGCCAGTTCTTTACCCTGCGCGCGGGCGATGTGATCCTTACCGGCACCCCGGAAGGGGTGGGGCCAATGGTCTCAGGCGATCGCCTCGAAGTGTCGCTGGGCGGCCACGGTGTTGCGACCCGCGTACTATAAAGACCGCTGAAAACTTGCAACTGAAGCCCAAACCCTCTATAAGGGCGGGGCTTTTTACTTTTACCGGACACCCAACATGACTGAAACCCCTTTCTGGCAGCGGAAAACGCTGGAACAAATGAGCGACGAGGAATGGGAGTCCTTATGTGATGGCTGTGGCCAGTGTTGCCTGAATAAACTGCAGGATGCCGACACCGATGAGATCTACTTTACCAATGTCGCCTGCAATCAGCTGAATATTAAGACCTGTCAGTGCCGCAACTACGAAACCCGCTTCGAACTGGAAGAGGATTGCATCAAGCTGACGCGCGATAATTTGCCGACATTCCAGTGGCTACCGCCGAGCTGTGCTTATCGCGTGCTGGCTGAAGGGAAAACGCTACCGCCGTGGCACCCTCTGCGCAGCGGATCGCGTGCCGCGATGCATGCCGCACGTATCTCGGTGCGTCATATCGCCGTGCATGAAAGTGAAGTGGTTGACTGGGAGGAACACATTATTAACCGGCCACGCTGGTACGGTAAATAACCAGGCAGGACTGGAACTGGATGGGAAAGCTCCGCTGAGTCGGGGCTTTTTTTGTGCCCTTCATCGAAGGGCACAACAGGTGGGCTACCGCCCGTTTGCAGTGATTAACGAGAGAACAGATCGCGTCGTTTCGGCTTAAAGGGCTGACTGATCAGCACCAGTATCCCGATAACCAGATAGGCAGCCAGGATCCCCACCAGCCATTGCGGCATTCCCAGCGTCAGGAATGACCAGGACTTTTCAGCACAGTCACCACTGGCAACAAAGACCGATGGAAGCCATTTATCCAGAGGAAGCCAGGTCGGGAAGCGGGCGGCAAAATCACACGTGGCGAACGGTGACGGATGCAGCTGGATCATGGTGTGCTCCCATGCCAGCCGTACGCCTTGCCAGGCGCTGTAGAGCCAGATGAGGATAGCCAACCAACGAAGCGGCGTCCTGGGGGCGATAGCACCCACAATGCCAGCACCCATAATGCCAAACAGGGCACAACGTTCATAAATACACATGACACAGGGTTTCAGCATCATGACATGCTGAAAGTAGAGCGCCGTCATCTCAAGTGCGAAGGCGGTCAGTGCCATCAGCAGCCATGCACCCCGGCCGCGAGAGCAGCTATTCAGATATCTCAACATTCGTCTGTCCGTCTAAAATAGAATAAACGGCAGTGTAAACGAAAAGCCGCCGCAATCCAGCCAGCGCAGATAAAAAATTTAAGCAGGAAAATGACTTAAAATAATTCTGGTGAGAATAAATGTCGCTTTTCTTTGCTGTGACGGATGCCACAGAGGGGAGGGAAGAAAGGATCGTCCGAAGGGCAGTAGAGATAGTCAGTTTTTTGCAGACGATCGGCTTTTCCCTCCCGGGTGAGCTAGGTGATGCCTGGGGCGTCTGGTATGATGAGCTGAATATTGAAGAAATGAACGCAACGGAAAAGAACGCTATGGTCATTAAGGCGCAGAGCCCGGCGGGTTTCGCTGAAGAGTACATTATTGAAAGTATCTGGAACAGCCGTTTCCCTCCGGGGTCAATCTTACCTGCTGAACGTGAACTCTCCGAGCTGATAGGCGTCACCCGAACGACATTACGCGAAGTCTTACAGAGACTGGCACGTGACGGCTGGCTGACAATACAACACGGCAAGCCGACCCGGGTGAATAACTTCTGGGAAACTTCCGGGCTCAGTATTCTGGAAACCCTGGCCCGTCTCGATCATGATAGTGTGCCGCAACTGGTGGACAATCTGCTCTCAGTACGTACCAACATTTCCTCAATTTTTATCCGTCGTGCAATACGAAATTACCCGGATAAAGCGCGTGAGGTGCTGGAAACTGCCAATCACGTTGAAGATCATGCAGAAGCCTACACCCATCTGGATTACAACATTTTTCGTGGTCTGGCGTTCGCTTCAGGTAACCCCATTTACGGTTTGATCATTAACGGGCTAAAAGGGTTGTATACGCGCGTGGGCCGCCACTACTTCTCTAATCCGGAAGCACGCTCTCTGGCACAGGCTTTTTATCAGCAGCTTCTTTCTATCCTGCAGACGCAACAGCACGATAAAATTCTGGACAGTGTCCGCGATTATGGCCGCCGCAGCGGTGAAATCTGGCATTCCATGCAAACCAGTATGCCTACCGATCTCCCCCCTGCACGGCGTTAATTCGCGTCAGCGTTAACAGGGCCGCTCGTTATGACGACCGGCCCTTTTTTTACATCCCTCTGAACGGTATACGTCCCCGTCAATGACGATCAGATTGGCGTACCCGGACGAGGGGGGCAGCGATCAAGGATCTCAACGGTGCCATCATCATTCTGCTGTTCCAGAGTGATATCAAAACCCCACAACCGGTGCACATGCTTGAGGACTTCGCGGCGGCTCTTGTCCAGAGGCGCACGATGATGTGGCACGTAGCGAAGCGTCAGGGAACGATCGCCGCGCAGGTCGACATCATAAACCTGAATATTGGGTTCCAGATTGCTCAGATTATACTGGGCGGAAAGCTGCTGGCGTATCGCCCGGTATCCCGCCTCATCATGGATAGCGGCAATTTCCAGGAAGTTATTGCGGTCATCATCCAGCACGGTAAAGAGACGGAAGTCCCGCATCACTTTGGGGGACAGGAACTGGCTGATAAAGCTCTCGTCCTTGAACTCCTTCATGGCAAAATGCAGCGTATCCAGCCAGTCTGAACCGGCAATATCCGGGAACCAGTGGCGGTCTTCTTCCGTTGGCGCTTCGCAGATACGCTTGATATCCTGGAACATCGCAAAGCCGAGTGCATAAGGGTTAATACCGTTATACCACTGGCTGTTGTACGGCGGCTGAAATACCACATTGGTATGACTGTGCAGGAACTCCAGCATAAAGCGTTCAGACACTTTACCTTCATCGTAAAGATGATTCAGGATAGTGTAGTGCCAGAAAGTGGCCCAGCCTTCATTCATCACCTGGGTCTGTTTCTGCGGGTAAAAATACTGGCTGACCTTCCTGACAATACGGAGGCACTCACGCTGCCAGGGCTCCAGCAACGGGGCATTTTTTTCCATAAAATACAGCAAATTCTCCTGCGGTTCGGCAGGATAGCGCGCGCTGGCAGAGTGAATCTCCTCGCGCTCACGGCGCGGCAGGGTGCGCCACAACATATTGACCTGGCTTTGCAGGTACTCCTCGCGGCTCTTCTGCCGGGCTTTCTCTTCCTGCAGAGAGATTTTCTGTGGACGTTTGTAGCGGTCAACGCCGTAGTTCATTAACGCATGGCAGGAGTCCAGCAGACGCTCGACATTCTCCACGCCGTAACGCTCTTCACACTCGGTGATGTAATTGCGCGCAAAAATCAGATAATCAACAATAGAGCTGGCGTCTGTCCAGCTGCGAAACAGATAATTATTTTTGAAAAACGAGTTGTGACCGTAGCAGGCGTGGGCCATCACCAGCGCCTGCATGGTCATCGTGTTTTCTTCCATGAGATAGGCGATACAGGGATTGGAGTTAATGACAATTTCATATGCCAGCCCCTGCTGACCATGCTTGTAACGCTGTTCGGTTTCGATAAATTTCTTACCAAACGACCAGTGTGCATAGTTGATGGGCATCCCTACACTGGAGTAGGCATCCATCATTTGTTCAGAGGTAATGACCTCTATCTGATGAGGATAGGTATCCAGTCGGTAAGATTTTGCGACGCGGTCAATCTCGCTGAGATATACGTCAAGCAGGTCGAAGGTCCAGTCTGGTCCATCATCGAGGCGTTTGCTGTCCTTAATCGGAACGTCAAAGATCGTGGTCATAGCGCACTCCTTTTTATAAAACCGGATTATCCTGCTGCAGAATGTCCGTTTTCATCTCGACCTGTCCGTACGCCAGCGGCGCGGATAAGCCTGGAATTAAAGCCAATATCTCAATGATAGTTCACTGTCTCTTATCCCTCTCGTTAAAACAATTGAATTTTTCGGTATAAAATTCAGACGTGTTTAAAAAAATAATTTTACGTAATGATAAATTCAACCAGACGGCCTTTTTACAGCATAATATTCTGTTTATAATCTAATGTTATGGCAGGGCGCGTTTGTGCTGGTGCTTGATGGATTATGCTATTTAAAAAAAATTATCTGCTTTTAAAGGGCTAAAATCAGTTTCATCAGCTGAAGTGGGAGCGACATCTTGTTTTTAATCGGCTTTAAGGTGAAGAATGTGTGAAATTTGTCAGCGTAATGTGAAAAGATGATGGCGGTCTTTTACTCCGCTTGCGTGCGTAAAATCCAGTGAATAATTCTATAATGGCTCCCTGAGAGGTGGTTATGAAAGTGGTGATTTTGGGTAGTGGGGTCGTGGGCGTGGCTAGCGCCTGGTATCTGGCGCAGGCGGGACATGAAGTGACAGTTATCGATCGCCAGCCCGCCGCTGCGCTGGAAACCAGCGCGGCCAACGCCGGACAAATCTCACCAGGGTATGCCGCCCCTTGGGCGGCCCCGGGTGTGCCATTGAAAGCCGTAAAATGGATGTTTCAGCGTCATGCTCCCCTCGCCATCCGCCTGGACGGCAGCCGATTCCAGCTGGCGTGGATGTGGCAGATGTTGCGCAACTGCGATATGTCCCATTACCAGTTAAATAAAAGCCGTATGGTGCGCATTGCAGAATACAGCCGCGACTGCCTGAAAACACTGCGTCAGGAAACCGGCATCGCCTATGAGGGGCGGCAGGGCGGCACGCTGCAACTGTTCCGCACTGCCCAGCAGTATGAGAGTGCGGCGAAGGATATCGCCGTACTGAAAGAGGCAGGAGTGCCCTATGAACTGCTGGAGGCGGCACAGTTGCGACAGGCCGAACCGGCGCTGGCGACCACTCAGCATAAGCTGACCGGCGGCCTGCGATTACCGAATGATGAAACCGGAGACTGCCAGCTCTTCACCCAGCGTCTGGCAGCCATGGCGGCGGAGGCGGGAGTGACTTTCCGTTACAACACTACAGTGGATGCTCTGGAACAGGAGGGGAATCGTATCACCGGCGTCAGATGTGGCAGCGAACGGATCACTGCTGACGCCTACGTTGTGGCCTTTGGTTCATTTTCGACGGCGCTGCTCGACGGGATAGTGAACGTGCCGGTTTATCCTTTAAAAGGGTACTCTTTGACGATCCCAATAAAGGATGCCGATGCTGCACCGGTTTCTACCGTGCTGGATGAAACCTACAAAGTCGCCATCACCCGATTTGATGACCGTATCCGCGTGGGGGGTATGGCCGAAATCGTCGGTTTTAATACCCGGCTGTTACCTGCACGGCGTCAGACACTGGAGATGGTGGTCGGCGATCTTTTTCCCCAGGGCGGCAGCATTGAGCAGGCGACGTTCTGGAGCGGTTTACGTCCTATGACGCCGGATGGGACCCCTGTTGTAGGGCGTACCCCATTGAAAAACCTGTTCCTTAATACCGGTCATGGTACTCTTGGCTGGACGATGGCCTGCGGTTCAGGGCAGCTTCTGGCGGATATTATTTCCGGTGTGACTCCGGCGATTTCTGCTGATGATTTGTCCGTGATGCGCTACCTGCCCGGGTTTATTCCAACCCCGGCGCGCACGCTGCACAGTGCCAACGTTCGTTAACCTATTGCATTGTTATACAAGGAGAGGGTATGGCTCGTCCGATTGTCGCAACGATTAACCGCGCCGCGTTGCGGCAAAATCTGTCAGTAGCGCGTCAGGCTGCGGGCCGTTCACGCCTGTGGTCAGTCGTGAAAGCCAATGCCTATGGGCATGGAATTGACCGCGTCTGGCAGAGTCTGGCGGAAACGGATGGTTTCGCCCTGTTAAATCTTGAAGAGGCGATCCTGCTGCGGGAGGGCGGCTGGAAAAAGCCGATCCTCCTGCTGGAGGGATTCTTCCATCCTGAAGACCTGACGATTATCGATCGCTACCGCCTGACCACCAGTGTGCACAGTAACTGGCAGATTCAGGCACTGGCGAAAGCCAGCCTCTCTGCCCCTGTGGATATCTATCTGAAAATGAACAGTGGGATGAACCGACTGGGCTTTCAGCCCGGCCAGGTACACAACGCCTGGCAGAAGCTGCATTCGCTCGATAACGTCGGTGAGATGACGCTGATGGCCCATTTTGCAGAAGCAGAAACGGCGGAAGGCATTGCCGAACCGGTCAGGCGTATTAATGAGGCGTCCGAAGGCCTGAACTGTCCACGTTCACTGGCCAATTCTGCCGCCACGCTGTGGCATCCTCACACCCACCACGACTGGGTTCGTCCGGGTATTATTCTTTATGGTGCCTCCCCAAGTGGGCAGTGGCAGGACATTGCCAGCAGCGGTCTGCAGCCGGTGATGACGTTGACGTCTGAGATCATCGGCATCCAGCAACTGACGGCCGGTAGTGGCGTCGGTTACGGTAGCCGCTATCGGGCAACGGCTGAGCAGCGTATCGGTGTGGTGGCCTGTGGTTATGCAGACGGATATCCCCGGCATGCCCCCACCGGCACGCCAGTTTGGGTGGATGGGGTGCGAACACAGGTTGTGGGTGCCATTTCGATGGATATGATCACCGTTGACTTAACGCCATGCCCACAGGCGGGCATCGGCAGTCAGGTAGAGCTGTGGGGGCATAACGTGAAGATTGATGAGGTGGCTGCGGCATCCGGCACCGTAGGGTATGAGCTCATGTGCGCGCTCGCCCCCCGAGTGCCGGTGAAGGTTGTCTGATCTCAGAGCGCGGTCAGTGTACCGCGCACTTTTTTACTCATCCGCCATGCGGTCAGTGCCAGCAGGGCACCGGCCACCATCATCAGAGCCAGCGCAGATTTTTCTGCTATGGGCAGCGCCATAACCAGCAGCCCGGCGGCCGAACCGCCCGCCATTTGAATAAAGCCTGCCAGCGCCGAGGCGACGCCCGCCTGCTGCTGGTAAGGCTCCAGCGCATAGCTGGTCGCCGGCCCTACGGTAAAGGCCAGCCCCGCAACGGAGATGGCGACGGGCAGCATATACAGCGCCCAGTGCGTCTGTGCGGCGACAGGGAACAGCATCACTCCTGCCATTAATGTCACAGCCCCCAGCGTCATCGCCAGCGCACCTGTTGCCAGGCAGACAGGACGACCGAGTTTGCGGATCATCTTATTCACCAGTACGCTCACCAGCATGATCCAGAACCCGTTGGCCCCGAAGGCAATAGAGAACTGCAGTGCGCTGAGTTTCCCTTCGGTCATCAGCACCTGCGGGGCCAGGGAAACATAGGTCAGCACCATTCCGAGTGCCCCGGCGTTAGCAAAGGCGAAGGCAAGGAAGCGCGGCTGACGCAGGATCTGCCAGTACTGCCGAACCGGCAGGCTTTTCACCTTCTGTGTATCGGCAGGACGGGTTTCCGGCAGGAAAACGATCACCAGCAGGGTGATGAACAGCGCATAACCGGTCAGAAACCAGAAATTCGCCCGCCAGCCGAACGCGCCGGCCAGCACGCCACCCAGTAAAGGGGCCAGCGCCGGAACGATATTCAGAGCACCGTTTAAAAAGCCATAGGCCCGTGCAGCTTCATCGCCATTAAGACGGTCGCGTACGCCGCTGAACGCCACGACGGCGGTACAGCATACGGCACAACCCTGAATGACGCGGGCGCTGAGGAACTGGGGCCAGCCGCTGGCCGTGGCCGCCAGCACGCTGCCCACGACGTACAGCAGCAGCCCCGTCAGCGCGACAGGTTTACGGCCAAGATTATCGACCAGCGGACCGGCAATAATCTGACCCAGACCCATCACCAGTAAAAACAGCGGGATGGTGGTCTGGATAGCAGAAACCGGCGTGTTCAGACCGACAGCGATATCGGGCAGCGTGGGCAGATAGAGATCAATACCCAGTGGCGCAAGCAGCACCAGGCTGAGGAGTAATAGTGTAAATTTTTGCATGGCAGGTGAGGCGTCCAGAGTAAAGCAAGCCGGACAGGGTAAAGATAACCGGCAGAAAAGAAAAGGGGAAAGTGATAAACGCGGGAGGGAAGGGTGTCAATCGTCATTGCCAGTGAAGGGCAATGACGATCGCAGAAGGAAAGTCGGTTGGTCGCCGGTTAATAGGCACCATCGCGGCGAAGCACCACCCCGGCGGTTTTAAACAGAATGGCAATATCTGTCCATAGCGCCCAGTTTTTGACATACCAGGAGTCGAAGTAAACCCGGGTATCATAATCGATATCATTGCGGCCACTGACCTGCCACAGTCCGGTCATGCCAGGTTTTGCCATCAGATAGTAATCAACATCCCCGGCGTACCGTTCCAGCTCCGCCTCAATCACCGGACGCGGCCCCACCAGACTCATTTCTCCGCGGATCACATTCCACAGCTGTGGCAGCTCGTCCAGGCTGGTCTTGCGCATAAACGAACCGATCTTTGTTACGCGGGGATCGTTCTTCAGTTTGAAGTCCTTATCCCATTCGGCCCGCGCCTCTTCGCTGGTGGCCAGCAGCGTTTCCAGCACTTCTTTGGAGTTCATCACCATCGATCGGAATTTAAGGCATTTAAACTTTTTACCGTCCTGGCCGACGCGCTCATGGCCGTAAATCGGGCTGCCGCCATCACGGCTGACCATCCAGCAGATCAGGCCAAAGGCCGGTGCCAGAAACAGCAGCAGTAAAGAGGCCACGATGACATCAAAGGTACGCTTGAGGAATCGCGACGAGCGTTTCGCCAGATTGTTGCTGACGCGCAGCAGCATCACTTCATGGCTGAAGATAAAGGACATGTCGGTGCCATACAGGGGAACGCCACGCAGGGTAGGCACTACTGAGACAGAACGACATTTTTTCTTCGACAGCAGCTTCAGCCATTTATCCCTACTGGCGCGCTGGTCGTTCTCCATGGCAACGATGAACTGGGTGTTATCCAGGTCGACGCTGTCCCAGACGATATCCTTATGGGTGATTACGGGAATGCCGTTGAACGACTCCGCGCTGTCCTTCTCCCCGGAAGCGGCGACAAACGCTTTAACGTCGTAGCCCAGCAGCTCTTCACTTTGCAGCGCCGCATAGGCTTCACGGGCATTTTTACCGGAACCAATGATAATCGTGTGTTTCTGCCACTGCCCGGCTTTCAGGATGGCATTCTTGACGCAGGAGCGCAGGAGGGGGACCAGGATTAAGGCATACAGCCAGGTGAAGCTCCATAACATGCGGGAAAAATCCCATTTGGAAAACGCAATCAGTGCCAGATCTAACAGTGAAAAAATGACCAGCGTTTTAATAATTTCTTTTAATTCAAACCAGAAAGGTTTGCGGTAAGTATAATGTCGCAGACGCATCCAGAACCAGGCGGTACATAATACCGACATCACGAACTGCGCAATAAAACGAATATCGACTTCCTGGGGCGGGATAAAAATATCCAGAGTGCCCCAAATACCCTGAAGTGTTGCAGCGGATAAAAACAGGGCCAGATTGATTGAGAGTAAATCTGAAAAACTTAACGCAACTTTCGCAATAACATTCTTACGTGTACCGCTAAACGTACGGCGGCTGTCGTTGAGTACCAGAGTACTTGCCATAATGCCTGCTCTCTTTTAATGAGAAATCAATAACCTGTCGAGGGCAATCCCCGTATCAAGGCGTCTCTACATTAACCCCTGTGGGTTTATCAGACTGACGTGATGTGGCCATTATCGTTACGGTTTCGGGGCAGCGAAGTGGTGGTTAAAGAGGGTGCCACGCTATTCCGCCGCATAATCAAGATTCGAGTATGCCGGAGTTATTTGTTTTAGGTAATACAGGATAATCCTAAAAGCAGGTGAAAAATCAAACAGCAGATTAATCTTAACCAGAACGTAATAAATAAAAATTATGACAGCGTGATAAATGAATAAAGGCGGATTGATGAATCTGATAAAAACATTGATAAATAGTCGGCTTTTAAGACTTTTTCTAAAGACCAGGCACCTCTGCCCGCTCACAGCGGGCAGAGGTGCGGAGGGGGTTATTCTTTCTCTTCCTGAACCTTGACGCCAATCTTCACAATTTCATTGGCTTCTTTTTCTGCCACCGTCCAGATCATGTTTTTCCACTCCACCTGGTCACCCACGACAGGCGCGCCACCAATCAGGCCCAGCACCAGCTGGCCCAGCGTCTGATGCGTGTCGGCGTCTTCATCCAGCTCAATACCGTAAATCTCTGAGACATCATGCAGGCGGGCATCGGCCTGCAAAATAAAGTCACCAAAGAAGCGCTGATCGAGTGAAACTGGCGGCAATTGACTGAAGAGCTTACCCAGCGCCGGGAGATCGCGCTCACGACCAATGACGCAAAGTACATCGTTCTCTCTCAGGCGTGTGCTGCCCGTTGGGTGCAACAGCAGGTTGTCACGGAACAGGGCAGCAATGCGCGTTTCCCGCGGCATCACGAGGTCGCGCAGCGCGGCACCCACACACCACTTATCCGCGCTGAGTTGATAAACAAACTGCTCCCACGGGTTTTCCGGGTGGATATCAAGGCCCACGCGTGAAATGGGCGAGGCCATCGGCGGCACCACCACGCGCGCCTTGCGCGCCGCCCAGCCCAATGAGGTTCCCTGTACCATCAGCGACACCAGCACAACGAAGAACGCGATATTAAAGAACAGTGAAGCATGGGGCAGCCCCGCCATCATCGGGAAGACCGCGAGGATGATCGGCACTGCACCACGAAGCCCGACCCAGCTGATGAATACCCTCTCGCGGATATTGAAGCCGCGAAACGGCAGC
This sequence comes from Erwinia persicina, assembly GCF_019844095.1. NCBI lineage: Bacteria > Pseudomonadati > Pseudomonadota > Gammaproteobacteria > Enterobacterales > Erwiniaceae > Erwinia > Erwinia persicina. Next base: position 2,212,090 of record NZ_CP082141.1, read on the forward strand.
AGTCCGATCATCACGGACAGCGGGCGGGCAACCAGAATCAGGCAGAGCGACAGGAGGGTGGCAGGGATGGCGATATGCCAGAGGTCCGTCGGATTGACCAGCAGACCAAGAACCAGGAACATGCCAATCTGGCTCAGCCAGGCCATACCATCGAAGGTTTGCAGAATGCCATGCCGGTTGCGGATCGGCCGGTTGCCCAGTACGTAACCACAGAGATAAACGGCCAGGATACCGCTGCCTTCCAGTACGGTAGTCAGCGCAAACACCAGAATACCGCCGCTGACGGCGAGCAGAGGATAGAGGCCGCTCGCCAGAGAGACGCGGTTAATCAGCTGCAACAGGGCCCAGCCGCCGCCCAGACCGAGCACGATGCCCAGGCCAAACTGCTGCACCAGATGCACGACAAACATCCAGCTTAAGCCGCTTTCACCATTCTGAATCATCTCAATCAGGGTGATGGTGAGGAAGACAGCCATCGGGTCGTTGCTGCCGGACTCAATTTCCAGCGTGGCACTGACGCGCTCGTTCAGTCCTTTACCACCCAGCAGAGAAAATACCGCAGCGGCATCCGTGGAGCCGATAATGGCGCCAACCAGAAAACCGTTCATCAGATTGAGATCGAACAGCCAGGCCGCGGCCAGCCCGGTCAGACCGGCGGTGATCAGCACGCCCACCGTAGCCAGCGACAGTGCAGGACCTAACGCCACTTTGAAGGAGCTGGCCTGAGTACGCATCCCTCCATCCAGCAGGATCACGGCCAGCGCAAGGTTACTGATCAGATAGGCGGCGGGATAGTTATCAAATGCAATCCCGCCGATGCCATCAACACCGGCCAGCATGCCCAGCACCAGGAAGATCACCAGAATCGGAATACCCAGCCGGGAGGAAAAGGAACTCAGGAGAATGCTCGACGCAACCAGCACAGAACCAATAATAAACAGACTATAAATCGCGCTGGCTTCCAAAAGGCACCTCTCCTGTGACGTGTAAAAAAACCGGTTTCACCAGGGCGGGGAACGCCCCGGTAAAGGGTCAAAATCTGAACGCACGTCGTGTGCAGACAGAAAAAATATCAGTGTGGATAAAATATCGTAAAACAGACAGAAGTAAATGCCGCTGAGTGTCACCAAAATGGCCTTTAATTAACGAATTAGCGCTGGGCCATTGAGGAAACGGGGTTAAAACGCGATAACACTGCTGACAATAGACATTATGCCACGTGTCAGCTGCTGGTCAGCTATTAATGCGAAGCGAGGGGAGAAATAGCTCAGCCGACAGGGACGCCGGCTGAGGACAGGATCAGTATTTTTCTTCGACCTGTTTATGGAACAGGGCACGGAACACCGGATAGATATCTTCCGGCTCACGAATATGCTGTATGGCAAAGTTGTCAAAGGTGGATTGCAGATGTTCATATTCGCGCCACAGCGTCTGATGGGCGCGCCGGGTGATTTCTATGTAGCTGTAGTAACGCACCACCGGCAGGATACTCTTCGCCAGAATTTCATGGCACAGAGGAGAATCGTCTGCCCAGTTGTCGCCATCCGATGCCTGCGCCGCATAGATGTTCCACTGGGCCGGATCGTAACGTTCCTTCACCACTTCATCCATCAGTTTGAGTGCGCTGGAGACAATCGTCCCGCCGGTTTCCTGCGAGTAGAAAAACTCCTGTTCGTCGACCTCTTTTGCCTGCGTATGGTGGCGAATATACACCACATCAACGTTCTTATACGTTCGGCTGAGGAACAAATACAGCAGAATATAAAAGCGCTTAGCCATATCCTTAGTGGCCTGATCCATCGAGCCTGAAACATCCATCAGGCAGAACATCACCGCCTGGCTGGAAGGTTCCGGTCGTTTTTCAAAGTTCTTATAGCGCAGATCAAACGTATCAATGAAGGGGACGCGTTTGATGCGGGCGCGCAGTTCCTCAATTTCCTGCCTGAGCCGTTCCTCTTCCAGCAGTTGCGCCGGTTCACTGTTTTCCACCCGTAGCAGTGAAGCTTCAAGCTCAGCCAGCAGACGACGTTTACCCGCCGTCATCGCGGTACGGCGCGCCAGCGAATTCTGTAGTGAGCGTACCACGCTGATATTGGCAGGCACGCCATTCGCTGTATATCCGGCCCGGTGGGTCTTATACTCATTGAGCTGGCGGTGCTGGTTCTTTTTCAGATTTGGCAGGGCCAGATCCTCGAACAGGAGATCCAGGTATTCATCTTTGGAAATATTAAAAACAAATTCATCCTGACCTTCACCATCTTTTCCGGCATTGCCCTGGCCGCTTCCGCTCCCGCCGCCACCGCCCTGAGGGCGTTCAACACGGTCATTTTGTACAAAATGGTCATTACCGGGATGAACACGATGGCGCTCGCCGCCCCGGCCCTGATGAAATCCCGGTTCGTTGATATCTTCCACAGGAATAGAGACGGATTCACCGCTGTCTACGTCAGTCACCGAACGCTTGTTGATGGCCTCGGAAATCGACTGTTTGATTTGCGATTTATAGCGGCGCAAAAAGCGCTGTCGGTTCACTGCGCTTTTGTTTTTACCGTTAAGACGCCGATCGATAAAATAGGCCATAGCTCCCCCAAACAGTGTTGCCGTCCGGCCCCCCTGTGCTGCCCGGGCCCGGACGGGTGCGACTTCCGAATCAGGATGATTTTCTCACGCGCAAATACCATTCACACAGCAAGCGAACCTGTTTACGTGTGTAGCCTTTCTCCATCATACGGTCGACAAAATCGTCGTGTTTTTTCTGCTCATCGGTGGATGTTTTCGCGTTAAAGGAGATAACCGGCAGCAGCTCCTCGGTGTTCGAGAACATTTTCTTCTCAATAACGGTGCGGAGTTTCTCATAGCTGGTCCAGTTCGGATTCCGGCCATTATTATGCGCCCGGGCACGCAGCACGAAGTTGACGATCTCATTACGGAAATCTTTCGGGTTACTGATCCCCGCTGGCTTCTCGATTTTTTCCAGCTCCGCGTTCAGGGACTCACGGTCAAACAGCTGGCCGGTATCCGGGTCGCGGTACTCCTGATCCTGGATCCAGAAATCCGCGTAAGTGACGTAGCGATCGAAGATATTCTGGCCGTACTCGGAATAAGACTCCAGGTAAGCCGTCTGGATCTCCTTACCAATAAACTCGGCGTATTTTGGGATCAGGTAACCTTTCAGATGCTCAAGATATTTTTCAGCCTGTTCCTGTGGGAACTGTTCGCGATCGATTTGCTGTTCGAGAACATAAAACAGGTGGACCGGGTTTGCCGCTACCTCAGCGTGGTCAAAGTTAAACACACGGGAAAGAATTTTAAAGGCAAAGCGCGTGGATAAACCGTTCATCCCCTCGTCCACGCCCGCATAATCGCGGTACTCCTGATAAGATTTCGACTTAGGATCGGTATCTTTCAGGCTTTCCCCGTCATACACGCGCATCTTCGAATAGGTGCTGGAGTTTTCAGGTTCTTTCAGGCGCGACAGAATCGAGAAACGGGCCAGGGTTTCCAGCGTGCCCGGCGCGCACGGTGCGTGGGTCAGTTCGCTGTTCACCAGCAGTTTGTCGTAAATCTTAATCTCTTCCGATACCCGCAGGCAGTAAGGGACTTTGACAATGTAAACACGGTCAAGGAAGGCCTCATTGTTTTTATTATTACGGAAAGTCACCCATTCTGATTCATTGGAGTGTGCCAGAATAATCCCGTTAAACGGCAGGGCTGAGATCCCCTCTGTTCCGTTGTAATTCCCTTCCTGCGTTGCCGTCAGCAGGGGATGCAGCACCTTAATCGGCGCTTTAAACATCTCCACGAATTCCATGATGCCCTGATTGGCCCGGCACAGCGCCCCGGAGTAGCCGTAAGCATCCGGATCGTTCTGCGCGTGATTTTCCAGCTTACGGATATCCACTTTACCCACCAGGGCAGAGATGTCCTGGTTGTTCTCATCTCCGGGCTCTGTTTTTGCTATTGCAACCTGTTCCAGAATGGATGGCCACACTTTGACGACTTTAAAGCGGGTGATATCGCCGCCGAAATCGTGCAGGCGTTTTGCCGCCCACGGCGACATAATTGTGCCAAGGTAGCGGCGCGGTACGCCGTACTCTTTTTCCAGAATATTGGCGTCCTCCTGCGGATTGAACAGGCAGAGCGGATGGTCATTCACCGGACTGCGTTCCCCGTCCGCTGTCAGCACATAAATTGGCACGCGCTGCATCAGAGATTTCAGACGTTCAGCGAGGGAAGATTTCCCTCCGCCGACGGGCCCCAGCAGGTAGAGGATCTGTTTCTTCTCTTCCAGCCCCTGTGCCGCGTGTTTCAGGTAGGAAACGATCTGTTCAATGGCATCTTCCATGCCATAAAACTCTTCAAACGCTGGATAACGGGCCACTACACGGTTTGAGAACAGCCGGGAAAGCCGGGGCTCCAGCGCGGTATCAACCATCACTGGCTCTCCAATGGCCATCAACAGTCGCTCTGCCGCGTTGGCGTAGGCACTGCGATCCTGGCGACAGATGGTCAGAAACTCCTGCAGTGTGAACTCTTCGTCCTTGGCAGCTTCATAACGCTGACGATAGTGATCGAATATATTCATGGGATGCCCGTCCTTTCTTTTTTAGCACAGGTACCAGGAGCCTAAGAAGAGCGAGCTCCTGAAGGAACTTAAGTGAGTACAGCAACCCTTATGCCAACCTGACTTGCTATCGGGCTACACAACATTGCCGCTCACTCTACTCGTTGGAATTTAGCGTCTTATAATTAAGCGTAGATCGCATTCAGGAAATTTCCTGACCTGCCAGCCATTTTCGATGAAATTTCAATAACAAAGTCATAAATCAGCAAAACAAATGCCTTGTGTGATGCGGCCTGACAGGGCTTTATAAAAAAATAACAACAACTCCAGACGTCAGGCATGGCGTCGGTAATTGATTATATGTGCTACGAATGATGTGAATTTATGACTCATTTCGCCCATACTGTTTAAAATGTTTAGTTGATTGTTATATTAATGGAATGAATAAATTGTGAACCAATTCAAACTTACAGCGCTAACTGTTCTGATACCTGTCTGTTTTGCTGCACCCCTCGCACAAGCTAACCCGCTGACGCTGGGCGCATCACTTCTTTATAGCCAGAGCCCCTATAAAAGTGGGCAGGATCGTTACTACCCTGTACCGATCATTAACTACGAAGGGGACAGCTTCTATATTCGCAGTCTTCAGGCGGGTTACTATCTGTGGAAAGACCAGCAGGATCAGCTTTCTCTGACCGTGCTGGGCTCACCGCAAAATTACGATCCTGATGACGCCGATGACGGTGACATGAAGTCATTGAGTAAGCGTCATATGACTCTGATGGGCGGTGTGGCTTACCGTCACAGCGCTGACTGGGGTATTGTCCGCACCACGCTGGTGGGGGATATGCTCGATAACAGCAACGGCATTATCTGGGATCTGACCTACCTTTATCGCTTCGAGTTCGGCCAGTTCAGCCTGACACCAGGGATTGGCGCATTGTGGAGCAGCGCCAATCAGAACAACTATTATTACGGTATCTCGTCTGCGGAATCACGACGCAGCGGTCTGGATCGCTACGATCCGGACAGCAGCTGGAGCCCGTACGTTGAGCTAACCGCCGGCTGGAACATCAGTGAACACTGGAATGCCACGCTGGCTGGCCGTTACAGCCGCCTGGGTGACGAGATCAAAGACAGCCCGATGGTCGATACCAGCTCACAAATGCTGTTGTGGACCGGCGTAAGCTATACCTTCTGAGGTTGATCGGTCTGCACCAAAAAAGGGCGCTCTGCGCCCTTTTTGTCAGATGAACTGCGCTAAAACCGTGCACGGAGAGTCGAATGAACCGGAAAATTACTTTTGCCGATGGTACCGTTTTGCCTGCGATAGGCCAGGGCACCTGGTTTATGGGAGAAGACGCGGGTCAGCAAGGTCAGGAAGTGGCCGCGCTGCAGGCCGGCCTTGAACGCGGGCTGACGCTGATTGACACGGCGGAAATGTACGCTGATGGCGGGGCCGAACGGGTGGTGGGGAAGGCCCTTGAAGGGCGTCGCGATCGCGCGTTTGTGGTGTCAAAAGTCTATCCGTGGAATGCCAGTGTGGTTGATGCGGTTGAAGCCTGTGAACGCAGTCTGACACGCTTAAATACCGACTATCTCGATCTTTATCTGCTGCACTGGCGCGGTAACATTACCCTGGAAGAGACAATACGCGCCATGATAGCCCTGCAGCAGCAGGGTAAGATCCGTCGCTGGGGCGTGTCGAATTTTGATACGGACGATCTGCAGGAGTTACTGGCCGAGGACGGGGGCGGGCGCTGTGCGACCAATCAGGTGCTTTACCATCTTGGCTCGCGGGGGATTGAGTATGATTTGCTGCCAGAGTGCCAGCAACTGGCAATGCCGGTGATGGCTTACTGCCCACTGGCGCAGGCGGGACGACTGCGCAGTGAACTGATGAACCATCCCCTGCTTCTCGACATGGCCCGGCAGAAGGGCATCAGCGTCGTCCGTCTGCTGCTGGCATGGGTGATCCGTAAAGAAGGGGTGATGGCTATCCCGAAAGCAGGCACTGTCGCGCACGTGGACGACAATGCCGCTGCGCTGGACGTCTCACTCAGCAGTGAGGAGCTGGCGCTGATGAATCAGGCTTTTCCACCCCCCACTTCAAAGCTGCCACTGGACGTTGTCTGAAGCACCATGACCGGGCAGCGATAATGCTCAACGCCTGTTACGCACGCGGAAGGTGGTGGCCAGGCGGGCGGGTTGCTCACCCGCGCTGATCATGGGTTTGCTGACATGTGCCGTTTCAACGCAGACCATCGTTTTAAAGCCCTCATTCGCCATGTCTCCCATGCTACAGGAGAGTTCAGCTCCGGGGTTCCATGTGACAACGTCACTTTGATAGTGATGATGTACTTCAATGACCCGCTGCCCGGTCTTATCCTCAATCACGCTGCAGTCTGAAGGTTGAGTATAGATACGGTCGATGCGCTGAGGGTAGGTCTGCTTACCGTCCGCAGAGGTGCCGGTAACGCCGTTATTCACCTTGTCGATATAACTCTGCCCCAGGCCGCTGACTTCCACGCCGTCTATATCTGCCACGGCAAAATAGCTGTGCAGGGCGGCGGTGGCTTCAAAGTCTCCGTGGGCTTCAAGCTCAATTTCACAGCGGTCACCCAGGCGGAAGCGGGCAAGAAGCGTAAAGTCGTGCGGCCACAGTTTCCTGCTTTGTTCGCTGCTCTTTAATTCAAAGGTCAGCATCACGCTGCTCTCATTTTCATCATGCGCCGTTAAGTTCCACGTGAGCGTGCGGGCAAAGCCGTGTGCCGGTTCACCGGCGGGACCGAACCATGGCCAGCAGATCGGCACGCCGCCGCGAATCGCCTTGCCCGGTGTCCACGCCGTTTTATCGCTTAACCAGATGACGGGTTTTTCACCGGCAGGCTGCCAGGCAATAAGTTGCGCGCCCTGTAGCGTCACCGCGGCACGCACTTTAGGATGTGCCACCACCACCACGGGCAGGTCGCCCATCTGTCGCTGGGAGAGATAAGGAGTAATCTGGTTAATCACCGGCAGTGAAAAAATTTTTTCGTTCATCATTCAGCCTTCTGAAATTTAACCATAAAAAAAGGGCGACATCGTCGCCCTCATCATCATTTCACGTCGCTTATTTAGCGATGTGAGCAACCAGGTCCAGGACCTTGTTGGAGTAGCCAGTTTCGTTATCGTACCAGGAAACCAGTTTAACGAAGGTGTCGCTCAGGGCAATACCGGCTTTAGCATCGAAGATTGAAGTCAGTGTTTCACCGTTGAAATCGGTAGAAACCACTTCGTCTTCGGTGTAACCCAGAACGCCTTTCATTTCGCCTTCAGCAGCGGCTTTAATTGCAGCACAAATTTCTTTGTAAGAAGCAGGTTTAGCCAGACGTGCAGTCAGGTCAACAACGGAAACGTTAGGGGTAGGAACGCGGAACGCCATACCGGTCAGTTTACCGTTCAGTTCAGGGATCACTTTACCTACCGCTTTAGCTGCACCGGTAGAAGAAGGGATGATGTTCTGAGATGCGCCGCGGCCGCCGCGCCAGTCTTTGTGAGACGGGCCATCAACGGTTTTCTGAGTCGCAGTTGTTGCGTGTACAGTGGTCATCAGTGCTTCAACGATACCGAAGTTGTCGTTGATCACTTTTGCCAGCGGTGCCAGGCAGTTGGTGGTACAGGAAGCATTTGAAACGATATCCTGGCCAGCGTAAGACTTGTGGTTTACACCCATAACGAACATTGGGGTGTCATCTTTAGATGGACCGGTCAGAACAACTTTCTTCGCGCCCGCTTCGATGTGTTTACGTGCAGTTTCGTCGGTCAGGAAGATACCGGTCGCTTCTGCAACCACATCCACGCCTACTGCATCCCACTTCAGGTTAGCCGGGTCGCGCTCAGCGGTAACACGGATGGTTTTGCCGTTAACAACCAGATGGCCGTCTTTGACTTCCACGGTGCCATTGAAACGGCCGTGAGTTGAGTCGTATTTCAGCATGTAAGCCATGTACTCTGCGTCCAGCAGATCGTTGATTGCAACGATTTCTACATCAGAACGTTCCTGAGCAGCACGGAAAACGATGCGACCGATACGGCCAAAACCGTTGATACCTACTTTGATAGTCATATATTCCACCAGCTTGTTGATAGTGAATAAAAGGTTGGCTGTAAAATTACAAAAACCATACCAGGCGTCAAGCGGAATCGTGTCAATTGTTGCGACAAATCAAACTGTCGAACAGGAATTATTCAACACAAAACCTTATTCTTGACGCACGAACAACATTGATCTTGGGGCATGTTGCCTGAATATAAAGGGGTCAGCACCTTAAAGGGTGATCTGCGTCACAAAATCAGAGTGGACTGGATCACGATGTGCTGACGATGAGAAAAAATCACCTGATCTTGTTAAGTATTTGTTAGAATACTAACCGATATTTTCAGAATAACACTGCCAGAGAGTCTAGCATGGCTAAAGATAATACACCTTTCTCACCCGAAAATGAGTTAACCGAGATGCAGCGCTATGTCACCCAGCAGCGCGGCACAGAACCACCATACTCGGGAAAACTGCTGCACAACAAAAACGAAGGCATCTATCACTGCCTGGTGTGTCAGGCGCCGTTGTTCCTTTCCGAAACGAAATATGACTCAGGCTGTGGCTGGCCGAGCTTTTATCAGCCTTATAACGATGAGGCAATCCGCTACGTGGAAGATAACACCCACGGTATGCAACGTATTGAAATTCGTTGCGGAAGCTGCGATTCGCACCTTGGCCACGTCTTTCCGGACGGTCCCCAGCCGACCGGTGAGCGCTTCTGCGTCAATTCCGCCTCGTTGAGTTTCACCGACGACGACGGCCACAGCACTCAGGGTTAGGAGTCACGATGGAACTGGAAGAGATGATCGCCAGCATGACGCCGGAAGTGTACCAGCGACTGGTGACGGCCGTGGAAACGGGCAAGTGGGGCGATGGTGTGGCGCTGACGCCGGAACAGAAAGAGAACAGCCTGCAACTGGTGTTACTCTGGCAGGCACGTCACAACGACAATCCGCAACATATGACCATCGCCAGGGGGGGAGAGATAGTGACGAAAAGTAAAAAACAGCTGAAAGAAGAGTTTGGCATCCCCGACGATGCCGTGACGCGCATTAAACTGCAATAAATTATTCCTGCAGGAATAAACGGCGCTAATATTTCACCGGGACGCACGTTATTGCGTGCCGGTTTAGTCACGTGCTAGACGATCCTGGCCCCGGCCATCGCCATGTCTGCCAGCGCCCGCTCACTGTCATTTTCCCGAAGATTGACCCCGCGACAGCCTGCGCTGATCACCTCAACCTGATAGCCAAGCGTCAGAGCGTCCAGGACGCTGAATTTTACGCAGTAGTCAGTGGCCAGACCCATGACAGTCAGGGCGGTGATCCCCCGCGCCTGTAGCCATCCGTGCAGCAGCGTCTGCTGACGCTGGCCGTTATCGTAAAAGGCGCTGTAGCTGTCGATATCCGGATCCTCGCCTTTGCGCACCTGGAGTGTCAACAGTGAACGATCGAGCCCGGGGTGCAGTTCAGCCCCCGGGCTGAGCTGCACGCAGTGGTCCGGCCACCACACCTGAGGCAGGCCGTTCAGCTCGCCCCACGTTCCCGGCTGTGTACCGGCATTGCTGGCAAAACTGCCGTGTTCTGCGGGGTGCCAGTCGAGCGTGGCAATGACCGGCTGCCCGCGCTGGTGGAAGGTTGCAGCCAGCCTATTAGCGAGAGCAATCGTTTGATCACCCTCGCTGACCGCCAGTGCACCGCCGGGGCAAAAATCATTTTGTAAATCGATTAATAACAGTGCCTGGCGGTCACGCATGATCAGTCCTGGGTCAGTTCGCCGCGCAGATTCTGCATCATCAATCGGCGAATGTCATCGCTGGAGAGATCCTGACTGAGCAGAAAGTGCAGTTTGGTCAGCGTTGCCTCTACAGTCAGGTCAGCCCCGCTCACCACCCCGGCATGTGCCAGTGCGTTCCCCGTGGCATAGCCGCCCATATTGACCTTACCCGACATGCACTGGGTAAGATTGACGACGACAATGCCGCGATCGGATGCCTCTTTCAGCTCCCGCAGGAACTCCTTATTCTGTGGCGCATTGCCCACGCCATAAGAGCGCAGGATCAGGGCCTTAACCGGTTGTTGCAGGAAATTACGCACCACCTCAGCCGAAATGCCCGGGTAAATCGTCACCACACCAATCGGCTGCGGCGTGATCGGATGAACGATCAACTCCCCCTGGCCTGCCGGGGCCGGCGGCGTATTCAGGCGACGAATATGGATACCTGCTTCCAGCAGGGGTGCAAGGTTAGGGGAAGCAAAGGCGTTGAAACCATCGGCATGAGCCTTGGTGGTGCGGTTACCGCGATACAGGGTATTGTTGAAGAATAACGTGACTTCATTGATCGGATAGTTCGCCGCAACGAAAAGGGCGTTCAGCAGATTTTGCTGACCGTCGGAGCGCAACTGCTCCAGCGGGATCTGAGAGCCGGTGACGATGACCGGCTTGGCCAGGTTTTCCAGCATGAACGACAGCGCTGAGGCGGTAAAGGCCATGGTGTCGGTGCCGTGTAAAATGACAAAGCCGTCGTAGTGGTCATAATTCAGGCGAATATCATCAGCAATCGATTGCCAGTCCTGCGGCGTCATATCCGATGAGTCAATCAGCGGCTGGTACTCATGGATGGTGAAATCTGGCATCTCGGGTCGGTGAAATTCGGGCATGTTCGCCAGCTGGCGCTGCAGGTGGCCTGACACAGGAACAAAGCCGTGTTCGGAGCGTTGCATACCGATCGTCCCGCCGGTATAGGCGACATAAATGGATTTCTTTTGCATTAGTAAACTCAGGACTTGCCAAAAAAGCGCAGTATAAGGGGAAACGGGAGGAAAAACAGCCCGACCAGATGGCGTCGGGCTGATTAGTGAACCGGGTCACATCTACTTGACGTTACCGCAGGTCAGACAGAAAGCGTAGCGGTTCTGCGGGTCATTTAACTCTCCCATCAATCCTGGCTGCGCTTTCATAGCCTTCATGACGTCCAGCATCGGGGCGGGAAGGTACGCTTTCAGCGCCTCTGGCAGCGCCGCATGTGCGGAAGCATCCACCTGGCTGAACAACGCTTCCAGCAGCCCCGGTTCGCTCTGATACCAGTCAAGTTGCACCTCGTTCAGCTTCGCCAGCTCTTTGGCTTTCGCCACGGCATCGTCGAAGTCTCCCAGTGCATCCACCAGACCATTCGCTTTCGCATCACTGCCGGTCCAGACATGTCCCTGAGCGATCTGATCAATCTGTTCCGGCGTTTTATTGCGTGACTTCGCCACTAAGCCGATGAAGTTTTTGTAACCATTTTCGATGGTTAACTGCATCAGCTGCTGGACTTCTGGCGGCAGTGCCTTGGTACTGGCAACGTCTGCCAGCGGGGAGGTGGCCACGCCATCGGTATGGACGCCAATCGCATCCAGCGAATTTTCCACGGTGTTAATCACGCCAAAGATACCGATAGATCCGGTCAGGGTGTTCGGGCTGGCAATGATGTAGTTAGCCGGGGTAGAAACCCAGTAGCCGCCTGATGCTGCCATTCCCCCCATAGAGACGACCACCGGCTTACCAGCGGCTTTCGCTGCGGCAAGTTCTTCCCGTATCATCTCTGATGCCGTCACGCTGCCACCCGGGCTGTTGACGCGGAAAATAATGGCTTTGATTTTCGGATCAAGGCGGGCGTCACGGATCTCAAGTGCGGTGGTATCGCTTCCGACACTACCCGGTGTTTCTTCGCCATCCATAATGGCACCGTTTGCCGTGATCACTGCAATGTTGCCATCGGTGGTGGGGGCATTTTTCAGCGGATAATCATAAATACTGGTGCCGTTATAATCTTTTGCCTGCTTGTCCCAGCCGAAGGTTTTCACCAGTTGCTGATCGACAAGGGATGGGGAAGCCAGCTCGTCCACCAGTTTGCTGTCCTTCGCATACTGCGCTGTATCGCCGCCGACTTTATTCAGACCATCAAGAACCCCCTGGGCGCCCGGGAAGACCTGATCGGCGGTGATCTGACGGTTTGCCGCCAGCGTATTAACATAGTTCTGCCACAGTTCACCGACCCAGCGGCTGTCTGCATCACGCGCTGCCGGTGACATATCGTCACGCAGGAACGGCTCTACGGCGGACTTATACGTGCCAACGCGGAACACGTGCGAGCTGACCTTAAGTTTGTCCAGCAGCGTTTTATAGTAAAGACCGTTGGTCGCAAAACCGTGCAGGTCTACCGTACCCTGAGGCGAAAGGTAGATCTTACTGGCATAGCTGGCGAGATAATATTGCGCCTGCGTGTAACTGTCGCCCGTCGCATAGATGGGTTTACCGCTGTCGCGGAATTCGCGTAACGCCTTGCCAATGTATTGCAGTGAGGGTTGGTCAGCACCGGCAAAATTACGTAAATCCAGCACCATACCGGTAATTTTCGCATCACCCTTCGCCTGGCGAATGGCATCGACCACGTCAAACAGGGAATTTTCTTTCAGACGATCGCTGCTGGAGCCCAGAAGCTCGCGGCCCAGTTTACTCATGGTGCTACTGACGGAGGGTTTGTCCACCACGACACCACTGAGGTCAACGGTTAGCGCTCCTTTCTGCACGTCGGCCGGGGTGTTTGCACTGTTAAACTGGAACCAGACACCGGCCCCGACCAGTATCAGCAGGACAAGGAAAAGGTTAAGAATAAATTCGCGTACAAAATTCAGCACCCGCCATGTCCACCTGAAAATATTAGCGATAATTCGCCACAAGACGCGCATACACTCTCCATAATCGCAATGAAATGCCCGGTGCGGCACGTGTTGGTGACAACGTAACCGCTAAACCGGGCAGTAATAGACCACATCCTAATTAGCAGTGGCGTAATTGTCAGCAGGAAAAAGTGCAATGCTGTAACAAAACATCATCCTGTGCTAGTTTCAGCGGGATACCAATCATTATCAGGAGGAAGTAATGGACGCTCTGGAATTGCTGGTTAACCGTCGTTCTGCATCCCGTCTGGCCGCGCCCGCCCCGGCGGGTGAGGTACTGGAAAATATTCTGCGCGCCGGAATGCGTGCTCCCGACCATGGCACACTGCAGCCGTGGCGCTTTATTATTATCGAAGAGGAAGGGCGCGATCGCTTTAGCGCACTGCTGGAAAAGGTGTCCCGTGAGGGGCAACTTGACGATAAGGCCATCGAGAAAGCCCGGCAGGCACCGTTCCGCGCGCCGATGATCATTACGGTGGTGGCGCACTGCGAAGAACATCACAAGGTGCCCCGTTGGGAACAGGTCGTTTCTGCCGGCTGTGCCGTGATGGCGATGCAGATGGCGGCAGCCGCACAGGGGTTTAACGGCATCTGGCGAACAGGGGCATGGACAGAAAACGACGCCGTGCGTCAGGCCTTCCACTGCCGCCCACAGGACGCCATCGTGGGCTTCCTTTACCTCGGCACACCGCAGCTTAAATCTTCGACAAATGTATTGCCGTCCGACACTGCGCCGTTTGTCAGCTATTTCTGAGTAATGGAAAGATGAACGAAACCCCCCTTCGTCTGACGCAGTACAGCCATGGAGCCGGCTGCGGTTGTAAAATATCCCCCCGGGTGCTGGATACAATTCTGCACAGCGATCACCCTCTGCGCCACGATCCTCACCTGCTGGTGGGGAACGAGACCCGTGACGATGCTGCCGTTTACGACCTCGGTAACGGAACAGCGGTGATCAGTACCACCGACTTTTTTATGCCGATCGTCGATGATCCTTTCGACTTTGGCCGTATTGCTGCCACCAACGCTATCAGTGATATCTGGGCGATGGGCGGCAAACCGATTATGGCCATTGCTATTCTCGGCTGGCCGGTCAACGTTCTGGCCCCGGAGATTGCCCGCCGGGTGATTGAGGGAGGCCGAAGTGTCTGCGAGCAGGCGGGTATCAGCCTGGCGGGCGGGCACTCCATTGACGCCCCGGAACCGATTTTCGGGCTGGCAGTGACGGGCATCGTGGCCACTGACCAGGTCAAGCGCAACAGCGAGGCACGCCCGGGATGCCGCCTGTATCTCACCAAACCGCTCGGCATCGGCGTGCTGACTACCGCCGAGAAAAAAGCGTTGCTGCGGCCTGAACATACCGGGGTGGCGACAGAAACCATGTGCCAGCTCAATCAGGTTGGGGCAGCATTTGCCCCGGCTGCGGGCGTCAGCGCGATGACCGACGTGACCGGCTTCGGACTGCTGGGGCATCTGAGCGAGATGTGCCAGGGCGCGGGTCTGCACGCCGACCTCTGGTTCAGCGCCATTCCACGCCTGTCGGGGGTGGACGAGTATATTGCCCTCGGTTGCGTCCCGGGCGGGACAGAACGCAATTTTGCCAGCTACGGGCATCTGGTGGGTACGATGAGCGACGCTCAACGTCAGCTGCTGTGTGACCCGCAAACCTCCGGCGGCCTGTTGCTGGCGGTGCTGCCCGGTTCAGAGGCAGAGGTCGAGGCTATTGCCGCTGCGCACGCTATTTCGCTAACACCTATTGGCGAACTCCTGACGGCGCAGGCCGGCAGGGCCGTTATTGAAGTCAAACCCTGAGCAGGAATTCACCCCCGGATGCGTTTGTTTATTGCCGAGAAACCCAGTCTTGCCCGTGCTATTGCGGATGTCCTGCCAAAACCCCACCGTCGGGGCGACGGTTACATTGCCTGTGGCCAGGACCAGGTGGTGACCTGGTGCGTAGGGCACCTGCTGGAGCAGGCACAGCCTGACAGTTATAACAGCCGCTACGCCCGCTGGTCGCTGGCCGACCTGCCGATTGTGCCGGAAAAATGGCAGTTACAGCCGCGGCCTTCCGTAGCGAAGCAGCTCAACGTCATCAAAGGGTTGCTGGCACAGGCGAGCGTGGTGGTCCATGCCGGTGACCCGGATCGTGAAGGGCAGCTGCTGGTCGATGAAGTGCTGGACTACCTGACTCTGCCCGCCGAAAAGCGGGCGCAGGTGCAGCGCTGTCTGATCAACGATCTTAACCCGCAGGCCGTCGAGCGTGCGATCGATCGCCTGCGTGAAAACCGCGAATTTATTCCGCTCTGTGTCTCTGCCCTGGCCAGATCCCGCGCTGACTGGCTGTACGGCATTAATATGACCCGTGCCTATACGCTGCTGGGCCGCAATGCGGGTTATGATGGCGTGCTCTCGGTCGGCCGCGTGCAAACGCCGGTGCTCGGGCTGGTCGTGCGTCGTGATGAAGAGATCGAAAATTTTGTTGCCAAAGATTTTTTTGAAGTTAAAGCGCACATTATCACCCCGAAGGATGAGCGTTTTGTGGCGTTGTGGCAGCCCAGTGATGCCTGTGAGCCTTATCAGGATGAAGAAGGACGCCTGCTACATCGTACTCTTGCTGACCATGTAGTGGGGCGCATTGGCGGGCAGCCCGCCCACGTGACCAGCTATAACGATAAGCGGGAAAATGACACGGCACCGCTGCCTTTTTCCCTGTCGGCTTTACAGATTGAGGCGGGGAAGCGTTTCGGCCTGAGCGCCCAGACGGTGCTGGACACCTGCCAGCGACTTTATGAAACTCACAAACTGATCACTTATCCGCGTTCTGACAGCCGCTATTTGCCAGATGAGCACTTTGCTGGACGTCAGGCAGTACTGAATGCAATCAAGGTACATCAGCCGGATTTAGCGCCACCGGCAGATTTCAACAGTGACCAGAAGAACCGCTGCTGGGATGATAAAAAGGTCGATGCCCACCATGCGATTGTACCCACTGCCCGCAGCAGCCGGGTGAATCTGAGCGATAATGAGCAGCAGATTTATCGGTTGATCGCCACGCAGTATCTGATGCAGTTCTGCCCGGACGCGGTGTACCGCAAATGTATTATTGAACTGGATATTGCTGGCGGTAAATTTGTCGCAAAGGCACGCTTTCTTGCCGAAGCCGGATGGCGTGCGCTGCTGGGCAGCAAAGAGCGCGATGAAGAGAATGACGGCACGCCGCTGCCGGTGGTAAAGAAAAATGATGAGCTGCTGTGCGAGCGGGGGGAAGTGGTGGAAAAGCAAACACAGCCGCCGCGACCGTTCACTGATGCCACGCTGCTGTCAGCCATGACGGGGATTGCACGCTTTGTTCAGGATAAAGATCTAAAGAAAGTGCTGCGTGCGACCGATGGTTTAGGAACTGAAGCGACGCGTGCCGGGATCATCGAGCTGCTGTTTAAACGCACCTTCCTGTATAAAAAGGGGCGCTATATTCACTCCAGCCCGGCGGGGCGCGCGTTGATTCATTCACTGCCGGAGATGGCCGCGCGGCCAGATATGACGGCGCAGTGGGAGTCTACCCTGACCAAAATCAGTGAAAAGCAGTGCCGCTATCAGGACTTTATGTTCCCGATGGTGGAAACCCTGCACAGTCTGATCCACCAGGCGCGGCAGCAGCCGGCTGCGCACGCATTCCGGGGCCTGCCTGCTCCGGCAACGAACAAAGCGAAAAAGCCGCGACGCAAGGCGGCGAAAGAAAAGGAAAGTGAGTGATGAAAGTGCATCTGGCTATGCTGCTGCTGTGTGCCATCAGCGCCCCGTCGCTGGCAGAGCGTTACATCAGTAACGGTCACGGCGACAGTGGTCAATACGGTGGCGGCGGTAATGCTGACGTGGTGGTGGATATGCCGCCAGAAGTCTGGACGCAGGGCGGTCGTGACAGTGCACCCCCGTGTCAGCGCTGCTGTACCTTTGAGAACCGCAGCTATACCGAAGGCGCGGTATTGAAAAGTGAGGGTGTCCTGCTGCAGTGCGTGCGCGACGAAAAGTCACTGGGCACCAATAATCTTATCTGGCGGATTGTAAAATAGCGTGGAGTGCGTCGGGAAGGGTGGCGTTGCTCCCCGTCCCGACGCTGACCCGTCAGGATGACAGGTTGAATTCTGCCCAGATCGGCGCATGGTCAGAGGGTTTTTCCATGCTGCGGATCGCATAGTCAATCCCGGTGGCCACACAGCGCTCTGCAAGCGGTCGGCTGGCCAGCACCAGGTCAATACGCAGCCCGCGGTTGTCATCAAAGCCTTTTGAACGATAGTCAAACCATGAGAAGCGGTCGTTGACGTCCGGGTTCTGGGCGCGCCAGGTATCGACCAGGCCCCAGTTCATCAGGCGATCCATCCACTCGCGCTCTTCCGGCAGGAAAGAACACTTCCCGGTACGCAGCCAGCGCTTACGGCTGTCTTCGCCGATACCAATATCCAGGTCGGTGCTGCTGATATTCATATCACCCATGATCAATACTTTATTGTCGGCAGTCTGCTGCTGCTCAAGGTAGTTTTGCAGATCGCGATAAAATTTCTCTTTCGCCGGGAATTTCGTCGGGTGGTCGCGGCTTTCTCCCTGCGGGAAATAGCCATTGAGCACGGTGACAATCCCCGATGGGGTCTGGATGTCTGCCATAATCATCCGGCGCTGGGCCTCTTCATCATCGCCATCAAAGCCACGGCGGACGGCGACAGGCTCTGCTTTCGTCATCAGGGCGACGCCGTAGTGGCCTTTCTGCCCGTGATAAAACACGTGATAGCCGAGTTTAGCCACGTCCTCAAGCGGGAACATATCGTCGTGTACTTTTGTTTCCTGCAGACCGATGACGTCCGGCTGATGCTGCTCAACAATCGCTTCAAGCTGATGAGGTCGAGCACGCAGCCCATTGATATTAAAAGAAAGAAATTTCATAGCGCAGGCCATTTTGCGTGAATTAAGAGGGCGGAATGGTAGCAGGTTTCAGGCAGAGAAAGAAATATTGCTGTGAGACATGGCGTGGTCTTACTGCGCTCGACATAAACCTTCGGGGCGACGCTTCTCATCCTTCCCATCGAGAAAATGAAGGGGCAGCAAAATCAGTATGTTCAGAAGATAATGAAGATGGTGGTGGGGGAAGGATGACTGCGCCGCTGCGCGCCTTGCCCTGCGGGCCGCCACGACTGGCGTTGTCTCACTGCGCTCGACACAAACCTTCGGGTCGAAGCTTCTCATCCTTCCCATCGGGAAAATGAAGGGGCAGCAAAATCAGTATGTTCAGAAGATAATGCAGATGGTGGTGGGGGAAGGAAGACAGCGTCGCTGCGCGCCTTGCCCTGTGGGCCGCCATGACTGGCGTTGTCTCACTGCGCTCGACACAAACCTTCGGGTCGAAGCTTATCATCCTTCCCATCGGGAAAATGAAGGGGCAGCAAAATCAGTATGTTCAGAAGATAATGAAGATGGTGGTGGGGGAAGGATTCGAACCTTCGAAGTCGATGACGGCAGATTTACAGTCTGCTCCCTTTGGCCGCTCGGGAACCCCACCAGGGGAAGCGTGATAACAAGTATGAAGTGTGAAGTGTGAAGTGTGAGGCATATTTTCAAATAAATAACAGTCTGAAAATGGTGGTGGGGGAAGGATTCGAACCTTCGAAGTCGATGACGGCAGATTTACAGTCTGCTCCCTTTGGCCGCTCGGGAACCCCACCACTGGCCTTACTCACTCTGCTTGTTAAGCGGGGCGCATCATATCAAATGAAGTGACGCTGTAAAGCCCCGTTTTGTATAAAGCGGCGTGTTTGCCGTTTTTTTGCCCGGGATGCTGTTTTGTCAGACAAAACAGCATCATCCGGCTTACAGAATGATGGTGCGGTTACCATAAACAAAGACGCGCTGCGCCAGTACCTGATAGAGCGCACGGCTAAGAGCATTCTTCTCAACATCGCGACCGGCACGCATCATATCTTCAGCGGTGTAGGTGTGATCGACGTGGATCACGTCCTGCATAATAATCGGGCCTTCGTCCAGATTATCATTCACATAGTGCGCGGTTGCGCCAATGATCTTCACGCCACGCTCATACGCCTGATGGTAAGGGCGTGCGCCGATAAAGGCCGGCAGGAACGAGTGGTGAATATTGATGATCTGATTGGGATAACGCTGCACGAATCCCGGCGTCAACACGCGCATGTATTTTGCCAGCACCACGTAATCAGGCTGATAGCGGTCAATTTCTGCCGCCATATTGGTATCATGTTCTTCGCGGGTTAATCCTTCGTGGCTGACCAGAACGAAGGGGATGTCGAAGCGCTCGACCAGGGTACGCAGGGTATCGTGGTTACCAATGACCGCCGCAATTTCAACATCCAGGCCGCCATAGGCACTCTTCATCAGCAAATCACCCAGGCAGTGTGCCTCTTTGGTGACCAGAATAACAATCCTGCGACGGCCAGCCGGTTGCAACTCACGTACAGAGCCCACTGGTAGTGCACTGTCAAGGTCGGCAAGCAGCGTACTGTCGTTGAATATGCCTTCCAGCTCGGTACGCATGAAAAAACGCCCGGTACGGTGATCAACGAACTCATTGTTTTGCACAATATTCAGTTCGTGTTTGTAGCAAATATTGGTAATTTTAGCGATCAGCCCTTTAGCATCCGGGCAGATGGTGCGTAGAACTTTACGTTGCAGTGTTTGCGCTTGCATTGCGATGGTAATCCTGTCGATACAGATGGGAAATCCAGGTCACTACTGACCACAGCATTTCTTGTATTTTTTACCGGAGCCACAGGGGCACTGGTCATTACGCCCGATTGGCGGGAAGGTTCCGTCAATATAGTACCAGCGTTGCTCCTCCCGAAGAAAGCGCGAACGTTCATGAATAAAACTTTCGCGGCCATTTTCCGTAAAACGCGCAAAAAAGGTCACATATCCCATAGCCTTTTCGGGCAAGGTTTCCATACTGATTAGCGTTAAGCCACGCCAGTGAGTATGGGCATAACTCTCCTCAATACTGGTCGCAAAATGCTGCGCGTTACAGGAGGGGTGCCAGGTGGCGACCAGATAGGGTGTATCCTGCTTCACGTAAGCACTGTAACGTGACCGCATTAAGGCTTCTGGGGTGGCCGGGAGTGTGCTCCCGTTTAGATACGGCTCGCAACATAGGCTATACTGCAATCCGCTACCGCACGGACAATGTTCAGACACGTTGACTCCGGAAGTTTTTATAACAGGTAAAATGAGATTCAGGCGTCATGATAACCGGGGAGACGCGGTGATGCCATTTGATCGTTGAGTACTGGCCAGAGGTGGAATGAGACAGGTAAAGATCGGGCTTGCGTTGGGATCGGGAGCGGCCAAAGGATGGGCCCATATCGGGGTGATTAATGCGCTGGAGCGCGCTGGCATACGTATTGACGTCGTGGCGGGGTGCTCGGTGGGCGCGCTGGTGGGTGCCGCCTATGCGAATCAGCGCTTGCCGTTAATGGAACGCTGGGTCCGATCTTTCAGCTACTGGCAGGTGATCCGCCTGATGGACTTTTCCTGGCAGCGGGGTGGCTTAATCCGCGGTGAAAGAGTATTCAGCCATGTCCGCCGTTTGATGGACTGCGACACTATTCAGCAGTGCTCTCTCCCTTTTGGGGCCGTCGCCACCAACCTCAGCACGGGGCGTGAACTGTGGCTGACGGAAGGGGATATTCATCAGGCAGTGCGTGCTTCCTGCAGTATGCCAGGCTTACTGGCACCAGTAAGCTGGAATGGATACTGGCTGGTGGACGGTGCCGTCGTCAATCCTGTTCCTGTCTCACTGACGCGTGCGCTGGGCGCGGACATCGTGATTGCTGTCGACCTGCAACATGATGCTCACCTTATGCAACAAGACTTGTTTTCCGTAACGCCGGAGCCTGAAGGGCCGGACATGCCGCTATCCGTTGACAGCTGGAGTGGCCGACTGCGGCAGCGTATCGGGCGTTTTAAATCGCGCAGAATGAATTACACGCCCGGTGCCATGGAAATCATGTCTACATCCATCCAGGTCCTGGAAAACCGGCTTAAGCGTAATCGCATGGCGGGTGACCCTCCTGATGTTCTGATACAGCCATTCTGCCCGCAAATTTCCACCCTGGATTTTCATCGGGCAGAGGAAGCGATTGAAGCGGGGAGACTATCCGTTGAGAAAAAAATGGACGAACTGTTACCGCTGGTGCGTGACAGACAATAGCGTGGTCAATTAAGCATGCTACTTCAGGAAATTCTGAGAGGCGCAAAGGCCGTTTATAGACCACTATTGAGGTATCTGTTATGCAGGGGGACACAATGGAAAAACCATTAAGCGGAAAACATATTCTCATCGTTGAGGACGAAGTCGTTTTCCGTTCCCTGCTGGACAACTTCCTTACCGGGCTTGGCGCCGTCGTCACGTTGGCTGATGACGGTGTTCACGCGCTTGAACAAATGAGCCGGACTCAACCCGATCTGATGATTTGTGATCTGGCCATGCCACGAATGGGCGGCATTCAACTGGTCGAGCATATTCGCAGTCGTGGCGGTGCGCTGCCAATTCTGGTGATTTCAGCGACTGAAAACATGTCGGATATTGCGAATGTGCTGCGCATTGGCGTGCAGGATGTGCTGCTGAAGCCGGTGAAAGATCTTGGCAGGCTGCGTGAAGCGGTCTTCGAATGTCTTTATCCCTCAATGTTTACTTCGAAGGTGGAGGAGGACGAGCAATTATTCCAGGACTGGGATGCGCTGGTCAATGACCCTCAGTCTGCGGCAAAACTGCTGAAAGAGCTGCAGCCCCCTGTGCAGCAGACTATCGCCCATTGTCGGGTGAACTACCGTCAACTGACCATGGCAGAACAGCCGGGTCTGGTCTTAGACGTGGCGGCACTCTCTGAAAAAGATCTCGCCTTCTACTGCCTCGATGTGACGCGTGCAGGAGATAACGGGGTACTGGCTGCGCTGTTGTTGCGCGCCCTGTTTAATGGCCTGCTGCAAGAGCAGCTTTCCGGTCAGGGGCCAAGGCTACCTGAACTGGGCGCACTGCTGAAACAGGTTAATCTGTTACTCCGCCAGGCCAATTTAAAAGGGCAGTTCCCATTGCTGGTGGGTTATTATCATCAGGGTTTAAAAAATCTTATCCTGGTTTCTGCTGGTTTAAACGCCACTCTCAATATCCATACCCACCAAATTCAATTAAGCAATGGTGTTCCGTTGGGCACATTTGGCAGCACACATCTTAACCAAATTAGCCAGCGTTGTGATGCCTGGCAATGTCAGGTGTGGGGGGCCGGAGGGCGACTGCGCCTGATGTTATCGGCCGAATGACCGCCACCCAACGCTTTTCAACTGGCCCTGGCAGACAGGGCCAGTGATAACCTTTACAATTGGGTAATTATCTTAATTTATGCAGAAAAGGTTTATCCAGGATAAATCCGCGTGGGTTCCACTGGTATACTCACTTCGTTATTTTAACTCGACATATCAAGTAATAACTTGAACGGCCTAAAGAGAGGTACTTTGATGTCTGCCTATAAGTCCAAAGTAAAAAAAGCGGTAATCCCTGTTGCTGGTTTGGGAACGCGTATGTTACCTGCCACCAAGGCGATTCCAAAAGAGATGCTGCCGCTGGTTGATAAGCCGCTGATTCAGTATGTCGTAAACGAGTGTATCGCAGCAGGGATCAATGAAATTGTGCTGGTTACGCACTCTTCTAAAAACTCCATTGAAAACCACTTCGATACCAGTTTTGAGCTGGAAGCCATGCTGGAAAAACGCGTTAAGCGCCAGTTGCTGGAAGAGATCCAGTCAATCTGCCCACCGCATGTGACCATCATGCAGGTGCGTCAGGGCCTGGCGAAAGGCCTTGGCCACGCAGTCATGTGTGCCTGGCCGGTGATTGGCAATGAACCCGTTGCCGTTATCCTGCCCGATGTCATCATCGACGAATACGAATCGGATCTGTCGAAAGACAACCTGGCAGAAATGATGAAGCGTTTCGACGAAACCGGTCACAGCCAGATCATGGTAGAGCCTGTTGCCGATGTAACGGCCTATGGCGTGGTTGACTGCCAGGGTGCCGAGCTGAAGCCTGGCGACAGCGCACCGATGGTCGGAGTGGTAGAAAAACCTAAAGCAGACAAAGCGCCTTCTAACCTTGCGGTGGTTGGTCGTTACATTCTGTCTGCCGATATCTGGCCACTGCTGGCGAAAACGCCTCCAGGTGCCGGTGACGAAATTCAGCTGACCGACTCCATTGCGATGCTGATGGAAAAAGAGACAGTAGAAGCTTATCACCTCAAAGGGATCAGCCACGACTGCGGTAACAAACTGGGCTATATGCAGGCCTTCGTTGAGTACGGTGTGCGTCATAACACGCTGGGCAGCGATTTCAAAGCCTGGCTTGAAAGCACCGTTAATAATAAAAAGTAAGTTTAATTTCTAACCGGGACAATTCAATGAAAGTCACCGTATTTGGTATCGGCTATGTTGGTCTGGTTCAGGCTGCGGTTCTGGCCGAAGTCGGACATGACGTTCTTTGCATCGATGTCGACGAGAACAAAGTCGAGAATCTGAAGAAAGGGATCATTCCTATTTTTGAACCGGGCCTGACGCCGCTGGTGATGCAAAACTATGAGGCAGGTCGCCTCAAGTTTTCTACCAACGCCGAAGATGGCGTTAACCATGGTGTAATGCAGTTTATTGCTGTAGGCACGCCACCGGATGAAGATGGTTCCGCTGACCTGAAATATGTTACAGCGGTTGCGCGTACCATTGCGCAGCACATGAAAGACCACAAAGTGGTGCTGGACAAGTCTACTGTTCCTGTTGGCACAGCCGATCGGGTTCGCAAGGTAATGGAAGAAACGCTGAAGGAGCGCGGTGAAGCGCTGACTTTTGATGTGGTTTCTAATCCGGAATTCCTCAAAGAGGGGGCTGCGGTCAGCGACTGTATGCGTCCTGAGCGTATCGTTATCGGCACTGATAACGACGAGGTGGTTGAACTGCTGCGTGAGCTGTATGAGCCGTTCAACCGCAATCACGACCGTATGATCCTGATGGATATTCGTAGTGCTGAACTGACCAAGTATGCGGCCAACTGCATGCTGGCGACGAAGATCAGCTTTATGAACGAAATCTCCAACCTGGCCGAGCGCCTGGGGGCAGACGTCGAAAAAGTTCGTCAGGGTATTGGGTCTGATTCGCGCATTGGTTACTCGTTTATCTACCCTGGCTGCGGCTATGGTGGTTCCTGCTTCCCGAAAGATGTGCAGGCGCTGATCCGTACGGCTGAGCAGATTGGCTATAAGCCACGTCTGCTGCAGGCGGTGGAAGACGTTAACGACTCGCAGAAGAACAAGCTGCCGACCTTTATCAAACGTCATTTTGGCGACAACCTGCAGGGCAAAACCTTTGCCGTATGGGGCCTGTCCTTTAAGCCAAACACCGATGATATGCGTGAAGCCTCCAGCCGTGTGCTGATGGAAGCACTATGGCAGGCAGGCGCAACGGTTCAGGCGTTTGATCCGGAAGCGATGGACGAAGCACAGCGCATCTATGGCCACCGCAGCGACCTTAAGCTGATGGGAACCAAAGAGGCGGCGCTTCAGGGTGCTGATGGTCTGGTCATTTGTACTGAATGGCAGAATTTCCGCGCGCCTGATTTTGACGTGATTAAAAATGCACTCAAAGAACCCGTGATTTTTGATGGTCGTAACCTGTATGATCCAGAAAGAATCAGCAAACGCGGTTTTGTTTATTATGCAATCGGCCGCGGAGCATCTCTTAACATTGCATAATTAACGAGGGTAGTATGAAATATCTGGTCACCGGCGCAGCAGGATTTATTGGCTTTCATGTCACTCAACGTCTGCTTGCCGCCGGTCACCAGGTTGTCGGTCTCGACAACCTGAATGATTATTACGATGTTAACCTTAAGACGGCACGTCTTGATCTGATTAACACCCACCCGAATTTTACCTTTATGAAAGGCGACCTGGCCGATCGTGAAGGCATCGCTGAGCTGTTTCGCTCTCAGCGCTTCCAACGTGTTATCCACCTTGCTGCTCAGGCGGGGGTGCGTTATTCACTGGAAAACCCCCTGGCTTATGCTGATGCCAACCTGATTGGCCACCTTAATATCCTGGAAGGGTGCCGGCATAATCAGGTGGAACATTTGCTGTATGCTTCTTCCAGCTCGGTATATGGGCTGAACCGTAAAATGCCATTCTCAACGGACGACTCAGTTGACCATCCGGTATCCCTTTACGCGGCGACGAAGAAAGCCAATGAGCTGATGTCACATACCTATTCTCATCTGTATGGTATTCCCACCACCGGCTTACGTTTCTTTACCGTCTATGGCCCGTGGGGGCGTCCGGATATGGCACTGTTTAAATTCACCCGAGCGATTATCGCGGGTGAAAAAATTGATGTGTATAACCATGGTCAGATGCGACGCGACTTTACCTATATCGATGATATTGCCGAAGCTATTCTTCGTTTGCAGGATGTTATCCCACAGGCGGATATAAACTGGACGGTTGAAAGTGGCAGTCCGGCCACCAGCTCTGCGCCTTATCGCGTTTATAATATCGGTAATAGTCAACCGGTCACGCTGATGAAGTATATTGAGGCGCTCGAAAGCGCTCTGGGACAGGTTGCTGAAAAGAATATGCTGCCTATGCAGCCGGGTGACGTGATGGAAACCAGTGCGGATACGACAGCGCTTTACAAAGTCATTGGTTTCAAACCTCAAACCTCAGTAGAAGAGGGTGTGGCCCGCTTTGTAGAGTGGTACAAAGATTTTTATCAGAAATAAGCCTGTCAGGCTGATGCAATGAAAAAGGGAGCCTGATGGCTCCCTTGTTTTATCTTAACCTGATGAAAAAATTAAAATATGACCCAAAACCCCATTTTAACTATGGAATATTAGAGAAGGACCCTGAGCAGTATTACAGCAGAAAATCATCCAGATTCTTGCCTTGCTCTTCAATTGCTTTTTTAATCACAGCAGGCGTACGGCCCTGACCCGTCCAGGTTTTGCTTTCGCCGTTTTCATCAATGTAAGAGTATTTAGCAGGACGTGCTGCACGTTTGGCTTTACCCGGCGCTTTAGCCGCAGCCAGCGTGGAGAGTAATTCATTAGGATCAATGCCATCAGCAATAAGCATGTCGCGATACTGCTGTAGTTTGCGCGTGCGCTCTTCAACTTCTGCCTGAGCCTGACTGTCTTCTTCACGGCGTTCGTTGACGACAACTTCCAGT
This sequence comes from Erwinia persicina, assembly GCF_019844095.1. Classification (NCBI taxonomy): domain Bacteria; kingdom Pseudomonadati; phylum Pseudomonadota; class Gammaproteobacteria; order Enterobacterales; family Erwiniaceae; genus Erwinia; species Erwinia persicina. The sequence goes on from NZ_CP082141.1 coordinate 2,238,725, forward strand.
TTTTCCAGCATTTCTTCCAGCGTCTCCAGGCTACATTCTCTTGCCTGCGCACGCAGTGTACGGATATTGTTCAGAATTTTAAGTGCTTCGCTCATTGTCCAATTCTCTAATTTTAATTGATGGGGATATTTCTGCCTGATAATAATAGTGTTCGCCATTACGAACTGCAATAGTTAATTTTGTAAGAAAATAGATTGTGGTAATAGAAAGTAAAAACGGGGGGAGGTTGAGCGGTTAATAGGATATTTCACAGAAATTAATGGCCAGCATTCAACAGGTATAGCCGCAGTGATGTCGCCGATAACGGCCATTCATTAATAGTAAAAAGCGGTTGGTTTATGCTGAAAATGCCTGTTCTTCTTCTTTTTCGCTGTGATATTTCCGCTGGCAGGAAAGCTTTCATTCCCTTACTTTATGATACACTGCGGCCTTCCTTGATCACTTTGGAGTAGGGTGGGTGGCTCAACTTTATTTCTATTACTCTGCCATGAATGCCGGTAAGTCTACGGCGTTGTTGCAATCTTCTTATAATTATCATGAGCGCGGAATGCGTACGCTGGTGTATACCGCTGAAATCGATAACCGCTTTGGTGCAGGCAAAGTCAGCTCACGAATTGGCCTTTCATCTCCAGCAAAATTGTATAATAACGCGACGTCATTGTATGGCGAGATTAACGCAGAACATCAGTTGGAACCGGTTCACTGTGTCCTGGTTGATGAAAGCCAGTTTTTAACGCGCGATCAGGTTCGGGCACTTTCAGAAGTGGTCGATCATTTAGATATACCCGTACTCTGCTATGGGTTGCGTACGGATTTTCGCGGTGAGTTGTTTATCGGCAGTCAGTATCTGCTGGCATGGTCCGATAAGCTGGTGGAATTAAAAACTATCTGCCACTGCGGCAGAAAGGCCAGCATGGTATTACGGCTGGATGAAAGCGGAAAACCCTTCGAAGAAGGGGAGCAGGTGCAAATTGGCGGCAATGAGCGCTACGTATCGGTGTGCCGTAAACATTATTACGAAGCGTTAAACAGTGGCTCGATGGAGGCTATATTCGGCCATCGCCACCTGACCTCCGGCAACTGACAATATTTTTCAGCAGGGGACTAAGCCAGCCGCTCGTTTCTCCGGTCCGTAAGCGTGGCTTACGGATGATGGAATAAAAAAACCCGCCATCAGGCGGGTTTTTTACGTCACGGGAGGCTTAGCGTTTTACTTTACGTTCACTTTTTTTCGTTTCTGCAGCCACTACCGGCGCGGTTACCGCTTCTGCCACATTAGCGAAGGGTTCGACAAAGTCACGGCCGTAGAAGCTGTCCAGCATAATCTGTTTCAGTTCCGCAATCAGCGGATAACGCGGGTTAGCGCCGGTACACTGGTCATCAAAGGCATCGTCGGCCAGTTTATCAACCTTCGCCAGGAAGTCCGCTTCCTGCACCCCGGCTTCACGGATAGACTTAGGAATGCCCAGTTCTGCTTTCATTCCGTCCAGCCATACCAGCAGTTTTTCAATTTTCTGTGCGGTACGGTCACCGGGCGCGCTGAGACGCAGGTGATCGGCAATTTCGGCGTAGCGGCGACGCGCCTGAGGACGGTCATACTGGCTGAAGGCCGTCTGTTTCGTCGGGTTGTCGTTCGCGTTGTAGCGGATAACGTTACAAATCAGCAGGGAGTTAGCCAGTCCGTGTGGAATATGGAACTCTGAACCCAGTTTGTGGGCCATTGAGTGACACACCCCAAGGAAGGCGTTAGCAAACGCGATACCGGCAATGGTAGCCGCGTTGTGCACACGTTCACGCGCTACCGGGTTTTTCGCCCCTTCATTGTAACTGGCAGGCAGGTTTTCCTGCAGCAGTTTCAGAGCCTGCAGAGCCTGTCCGTCTGAATACTCATTCGCCAGCACGGAGACATAGGCTTCCAGCGCATGGGTAACCGCATCCAGCCCGCCAAAGGCGCACAGAGATTTAGGCATATCCATCACCAGGTTAGCATCCACAATGGCCATGTCCGGGGTCAGGGCATAGTCTGCCAGCGGATATTTCTGACCGGTCGCATCATCAGTCACTACCGCAAACGGGGTGACTTCTGAACCCGTGCCCGACGTCGTGGTCACAGCGATCATTTTGGCTTTCACGCCCATTTTCGGGAACTTGTAGATGCGTTTACGGATATCCATAAAGCGCAGCGCCAGCTCTTCGAAGTGGGTTTCAGGATGTTCATACATCACCCACATAATTTTCGCTGCATCCATTGGTGACCCGCCGCCCAGTGCGATAATCACGTCAGGCTTGAAGGAGTGCATCTGTTCGGCACCCTTGCGGACGATACTCAGTGTCGGGTCAGCTTCCACTTCAAAGAACACTTCCGTTTCTACACCACGCGCTTTCAGCACGTTAACGATTTGGTCAGCATAGCCGTTGTTAAACAGGAAACGGTCAGTCACGATAAAGGCGCGTTTGGCCCCGTCTGTTGCCACCTCGTCAAGCGCGATAGGCAGTGAGCCACGGCGGAAGTAAATAGACTTAGGAAGTTTGTGCCACAACATATTCTCTGCTCGCTTGGCCACGGTTTTCGTGTTGATCAGATGTTTAGGACCCACGTTCTCAGAAATTGAGTTACCGCCCCATGAGCCACAGCCCAGTGTCAGGGAAGGGGCGAGTTTAAAGTTATACAGGTCACCGATGCCGCCCTGCGAAGCCGGGGTATTGATCAGGATGCGTGCTGTCTTCATCTTGTCGCCAAACAGATTGACGCGTTCACGCTGGTTGTCCTGGTCAGTGTACAGGCAGGAGGTGTGACCGATACCGCCCATGGCCACCAGTTTTTCCGCCTTGCTGACGGCGTCATTGAAGTCTTTCGCACGGTACATAGCGAGGGTCGGAGACAATTTTTCATGAGCGAAAGGTTCTGACTCATCGACCAGCTTCACTTCGCCAATTAGAATTTTGGTGTTACCCGGCACGCTGATGCCCGCCATTTCTGCAATTTTTACCGCTGGCTGTCCGACAATCGCGGCATTGAGCGCGCCATTTTTCAGGATGATATCCTGAACCGCTTTGAGCTCCTGCCCCTGCAGCATGTAACCGCCGTGGCTGGCAAAACGTTCACGGACGGCGTCATAAGCGCTGTCAACGACAATCACTGACTGTTCAGAGGCGCAGATAACGCCGTTATCAAAGGTTTTTGACATCAGGATGGAAGCCACCGCGCGTTTAATATCGGCAGTCTCATCAATCACCACCGGGGTGTTACCGGCCCCAACGCCGATTGCGGGTTTACCTGAGCTGTAAGCGGCTTTGACCATACCCGGGCCGCCGGTGGCCAGAATCAGGTTAATATCCGGGTGATGCATCAACTGGTTGGACAGTTCAACGGAAGGGACATCGATCCAGCCAATGATATCTTTGGGGGCACCGGCAGCAATGGCGGCCTGCAGAACGATATCGGCGGCTTTGTTAGTGGCATTTTTCGCGCGGGGATGGGGCGAGAAGATAATCCCGTTACGCGTCTTCAGGCTGATCAGGGCTTTGAAGATAGCGGTAGAAGTGGGGTTAGTGGTCGGTACAATTCCACAGATGAGGCCGATAGGCTCTGCGATAGTGATCGTGCCGAAGGTATCATCAGTGGCGAGGATACCGCAGGTTTTTTCGTCTTTATAAGCGTTATAAATATATTCGGAGGCGAAGTGGTTTTTGATGACTTTGTCTTCGACAATACCCATACCGGACTCAGCGACGGCCATTTTGGCCAGAGGAATACGGGCATCGGCGGCGGCCAGAGCGGCGGCACGGAAGATTTTGTCTACCTGTTCCTGACTGAAGTTAGCGAATTCACGCTGGGCTTGTTTAACACGTTCAACAAGGGCATTTAGTTCAGTGATATTAGTAACGGCCATGAGGCTCTCCTGAAAGTTAAACTCTATTAGTAAACAAGTCAGAACTAGAAATTATAGTCATCCTGCCTGTCACTGCCCGCTAAGGGTTTGTCAGAAGACTAAAAACATTCTAATAGGTTTACTAAAAGAGTCTGCCACAGCGCCCGGCTACGGCTCCCTTTAGGTACTTTATCAACTCCTTTTGATGTCACTGAGCATAGCGGTTGTCCTGGGGTGAAAAGATGATTTGGATCATTAATTATGCAAGCTGATACCTTTCAGCCTGGCGAAAAATCTGACATGTGACCGGTAATTTCCACTGGCCGAGGGCATTACACCCTTTGCCTTTTCATTATGCTGAATTTTGATATGTTTTTAGTGAAAAAATCTGGGTATAAGCCATTAATATAGGGTGATATTCCATGTCTGAAGGGATAGTCAACCTGGCGGATTTCCATTACATTAGCCGCCATGAATCCGTCCCCCTACAGGAGCGCAGTGTGAATCCTGCATTATTAGATCTTTCAGGCTATATCAAGTTTTTCGTGGGCCTGTTTGCTCTGGTCAACCCCATCGGGATTATCCCGGTATTTATCAGTATGACCAGTTATCAGGTCCCGGCGGCAAGGAATAAAACGAATCTGACCGCCAACCTGTCGGTGGCGATCATCCTTTGGACCGCGCTATTCCTGGGTGACGGTATTCTGCATATTTTTGGTATCTCCATTGACTCTTTCCGAATTGCCGGCGGTATTCTGGTTGTGACCATAGCCATGTCGATGATCAGCGGGAAGCTGGGGGAAGATAAGCAGAATAAGCAGGAAAAATCAGAGAGTGCCATTCGGGAAAGTATTGGCGTTGTACCGCTGGCGCTGCCGCTGATGGCCGGACCGGGTGCAATCAGCTCAACGATTGTGTGGAGCACGCGCTATCACAGCTGGCAAAACCTGCTTGGTTTTACCGTGGCGATAGCCCTCTTTGCGTTTTGCTGCTGGTTGCTGTTCCGTGCAGCCCCCCTGATGGTGAGAGTGTTAGGCCAGACCGGAATCAACGTGGTGACCCGTATCATGGGCTTATTATTGATGGCCCTGGGAATTGAATTTGTTGTCACCGGCATCAGAGCTCTCTTTCCCGGGTTAACACATTAACCCGGTTTAAATTCTGCAATGGGTCAGCTAAAGCGCATTTAATGCGCTTTTTTTTTCGCACCCCTCGCTTCATTGCACTATTTAAGTGCAAATTGCGCATTGTGTGTTCTTTTTTGGTGCATTAATTCATTTCACTTACTTTACCGCCGCCATTATTAATGTAATTACTGCAAACGAAAAATAAATCCATTCGTTTGTAGTGGGTGTGATTTTTTTAACATTACAACGTAGCGTGTATTTGCTAATTAGCTAGTTTTATATGCTGCTAATCTTGCAAATATTAGTGTTGTGATGACTATTCTTCGTTTTCAGACGATATTTGCTTAAAATTCAGGCGAAAAATTGTTTTTTTTCGATCCTTTTATCGTTAAAAATCCTTTTTATGCTTATTTTTCATAATCTTAACCGTTATTTTTCAATAATAAATAACACTTTTCCCCTGCTTTTTATCATGATAAAAGAGAAATGGTTAACATTTTTGCTATTTAGCTTTAGCGGAAATGAGCCCCTTCTGATAATTTTTTAGTGGCCTTGATAAAAAGTGGCACTGGAAATGCAATCCACAAGGGCCGTGACCAGTGATGATCGACATCATCCTGCGTCAGCACAGATAATCCTTATCTGATCCGACACGACAGCGTGCGGCATGGCCGGGCGCTGGAAGGTGATAGCAGGCAGTCCTCAGCAGTTATGAGTATAAAAAAACAAACCGGACGGCCTCGTTCCGCCGTCCGGTGAAGTTTTCCCTAAAAATGGGGTAACCACGGTGCCCGGCACACGTCGGTATTAATAAAAACAGGAGTAGGTAAAAAATGATCAACATCACGAAGAAAAGTCTGATCGCCGCCGGCGTGATGGCCGCACTGGGGTCAATGACTGCGCATCAGGCGCTGGCCGCTGAGGTGCCTGCGGGCGTCGAACTGGCCGCCAAACAGGAGCTGGTGAAAGGGAACGGTGCTGAACTGCAGTCGCTGGATCCCCATAAAATTGAAGGTGTACCTGAATCTAACGTGAACCGTGACCTGCTGGAAGGCCTGGTGATCAGCGATACCAAAGGGCATCCTATTCCTGGCGTGGCCGAAAGCTGGGACAATAAAGACGGCAAGGTGTGGACCTTCCACCTGCGCAAAGATGCCAAGTGGTCAAACGGTGAGCCCGTCACTGCCCAGGATTTCGTCTACAGCTGGCAGCGCCTGTCCGATCCTAAAACGGCGTCACCCTACGCAAGCTATCTGCAATACGGCCATCTTGAGAATATCGATGATATTATCGCCGGCAAAAAAAGCCCCGATACGCTGGGCGTGAAGGCCGTCGATGCGCATACACTGGAAGTCACGCTGAGTGAGCCAGTGCCGTATTTCTTCAAGCTGCTGATCCATCCTTCCATGTCCCCGGTGTATAAACCGGCTGTCGACAAATTTGGGGAAAAATGGACCCAGCCTGCCAACTGGGTAGGCAATGGCGCCTTTAAACTGTCCGAGTGGGTGGTCAACGAACGTATCGTTCTGGTGCGTAATACCGACTACTGGGATAACAAAGACACTAAGCTGGATAAAGTAACCTTCCTGCCGATCTCGTCTGAAGTCACCGACGTCAACCGCTACCGCAGCGGCGGCAGCGACATGACCTATAACAACATGCCTATCGAGCTGTTCCAGAAGCTGAAAAAAGACATCCCGGGTGAGGTTCACGTTGATCCTTATCTCTGCACCTATTACTACGAAATTAATAACCAGAAGCCTCCATTCAACGATCCGCGCGTGCGCGCCGCACTGAAACTTGGCATTGATCGCGACATCATTGTCACCAAGGTGAAAGGTCAGGGCGATCTTCCGGCCTACAGCTACACTCCGCCATACACCGAAGGCATTAAACTGACCCCGCCGGAGTGGTTTGGCTGGACGCAGGAAAAACGTAATGAAGAGGCGAAAAAACTGCTGGCAGAAGCCGGTTATACGGCCGACAAACCGCTGACGTTTAGCCTGCTGTATAACACCTCCGATCTGCATAAAAAGCTGGCCATCGCCGCCTCGTCCATCTGGAAGAAAAACCTGGGTGTGAACGTTAAGCTTGAAAACCAGGAGTGGAAAACCTTCCTGGATACCCGCCATCAGGGCAATTATGATGTCGCCCGTGCGGGCTGGTGTGCCGACTACAACGAACCGACCACGTTCCTGGGCACCATGCAGTCCAACAGCAGTAACAACACCTCGCACTATAAGAGCGAAGCCTTCGATAAAGCGATGGATGCCGCGCTGTCCTCTCCGGATGAAGCCACTCGCGCGACACGTTATGCCGACGCTGAAAAAATCCTCGATAAGGATTCAGTGATCGTACCGGTCTATTACTACGTCAATGCCCGTCTGGTGAAACCTTACGTTGGCGGTTACACCGGCAAAGATCCGCTGGATAACGTTTACGATAAAAACTTGTATATCATCAAACATTAATGACCGGCGTCGGAGAGGAGAAATCCTCTCCGACAGGCCTTTTTTAGAGCAGCGCTGAGGCAGTAAGCCGGGCAGGTAGGGCAATGTTAAAATTTATCTTTCGTCGTTTTCTTGAAGCGATCCCGACGCTATTTATTCTGATTACCATCTCCTTCTTTATGATGCGACTGGCACCGGGGAGTCCGTTTACCGGTGAGCGTACGCTGTCGCCAGAAGTCATGGCCAATATCGAAGCCAAATATCATTTAAATGATCCGATCCTGACACAGTATTTCAGCTATCTGAAACAACTGGCACACGGGGATTTTGGCCCGTCGTTTAAATATAAAGATTATACCGTCAATGACCTCGTGGCCGGTTCTTTCCCCGTTTCCGCGAAGTTAGGCGCGGCCGCCTTCCTGTTTGCCCTGGTACTCGGGGTGAGTGCAGGGGTTATCGCGGCACTCAAGCAGAATACCAAATGGGACTATGCGGTAATGGGGGTGGCAATGACCGGGATAGTGATACCCAGTTTTGTGGTTGCGCCACTGCTGGTACTGCTGTTCTCGATCACGCTGAAGTGGCTGCCCGGAGGCGGGTGGAACGGCGGGGCGCTGAAATTTATGATCCTGCCGATGGTGGCGCTGTCTCTGGCCTATATTGCCAGCATCGCGCGTATTACCCGTGGATCAATGATTGAAGTGCTGCACTCCAACTTTATCCGCACCGCACGCGCCAAAGGGCTGCCGATGCACCGCATCGTACTGCGTCATGCCCTGAAGCCTGCGCTGCTGCCGGTGCTGTCCTACCTTGGGCCGGCATTTGTCGGCATCATTACCGGCTCAATGGTCATTGAAACTATTTATGGCCTGCCTGGTATTGGCCAGCTGTTTGTGAATGGTGCGCTGAACCGCGATTATTCGCTGGTGTTAAGCCTGACCATTCTGGTCGGTGCGCTGACCATCCTTTTTAATGCGATTGTGGACGTGTTGTATGCGGTCATCGATCCGAAAATTCGTTACTGATCCTGGAGCCGGGAATGATGTTTGCTAAGAAAAACAGCGAAGCTCTGGATAACTTCACTGAAAAGTTAGAAATCGAAGGCCGCAGCCTGTGGCAGGACGCGCGCCGACGCTTTATCCATAACCGCGCGGCAGTCGCCAGTCTGTTTGTCCTGCTGCTGGTGGCTTTGTTTGTGATATTTGCCCCCATGCTGTCTGCATTTACTTATGACGACACTGACTGGGCAATGATGTCGGCGGCACCGGATATGACGTCGGGCCACTATATGGGGACGGACTCCTCCGGGCGCGACCTGCTGGTCCGTGTGGCGATTGGGGGGCGTATCTCCCTGATGGTCGGTATTGCCGCCGCGCTGGTAGCGGTGGTGCTGGGGACGTTGTATGGCACGCTGGCAGGCTATCTGGGGGGACGGGTTGACTCCGTGATGATGCGTCTGCTGGAGATCCTCAACTCTTTCCCGTTTATGTTCTTCGTTATCCTGTTGGTTACCTTCTTTGGCCAAAATATTCTGCTTATCTTCGTGGCTATCGGTATGGTTTCCTGGCTGGATATGGCACGTATCGTGCGTGGTCAGACTCTGAGCCTGAAGCGTAAAGAGTTTATCGAAGCGGCCGAGGTGGGGGGTGTTTCCACCCTGAATATCGTCCTGCGCCATATCGTGCCAAACGTGCTTGGGGTGGTAGTGGTGTACGCCTCGCTGCTGGTGCCGAGCATGATCCTGTTTGAATCTTTCCTCAGCTTCCTCGGGCTGGGGACGCAGGAACCGTTAAGCAGTTGGGGAGCCCTGCTCAGTGACGGTGCTAATTCGATGGAGGTCTCACCCTGGCTGCTGCTGTATCCGGCTGGTTTCCTCGTGATTACCCTGTTCTGTTTCAACTTTATCGGCGATGGCCTGCGTGATGCCCTCGACCCGAAAGACCGTTAAGGAGTTTCCCGATGAGCGTAATTGAACTACAGCCTGCGAAGGCAAAAACCCAGGGAAGCGAACGGCTGCTGGAAGTGAAAGATTTACGGGTGACGTTTTCCACCCCTGATGGCGATGTGACAGCGGTCAATGACCTGAACTTCAGCCTCAGCGCCGGGGAAACACTCGGCATCGTCGGTGAGTCCGGCTCGGGTAAATCACAGACGGCGTTTGCCCTGATGGGGCTGCTGGCCAGCAACGGACGTATTGGTGGTTCGGCACGTTTCAACGGCAGTGAGATCCTCAACCTGCCGGAAAAACAGCTTAACCGGCTGCGTGCAGAACAGATTGCGATGATTTTTCAGGACCCGATGACGTCGCTTAATCCGTACATGCGGGTGGGCGAGCAGTTGATGGAAGTGTTGCAGCTGCATAAAGGCATGAGTGGGGCGCAGGCGTTTGAAGAGTCAGTGCGGATGCTTGACGCGGTAAAAATGCCGGAAGCCCGCAAGCGAATGAAGATGTTTCCCCACGAGTTCTCCGGGGGGATGCGGCAGCGCGTAATGATCGCAATGGCCTTGCTCTGCCGCCCGAAACTGTTGATTGCCGACGAACCGACCACGGCGCTTGATGTGACGGTACAGGCGCAGATCATGACGTTGCTGAACGAGCTGAAGCGCGAATTTAATACCGCCATTATTATGATCACCCATGATCTGGGTGTTGTCGCCGGTATCTGCGACCAGGTGATGGTGATGTACGCAGGGCGCACCATGGAATACGGTAAAGCGCGGGACGTCTTCTACCACCCCTCACATCCATATTCTATTGGCCTGCTGAATGCGGTGCCGCGTCTGGACGCTGATGAAGGTGAAACGCTGATGACCATCCCCGGCAATCCCCCCAATCTCTCACGGCTGCCGAAAGGGTGTCCTTTCCAGCCACGATGCCCGTATGCAATGGATATCTGTTCCAGCGCACCGCCGCTGGAGGCGTTCGGAGAAGGGCGCCTGCGAGCCTGCTTTAAGCCCGTGGAGGAACTGGTATGACAGAGGTTGCAGAAAAGAAAGTCTTACTCGAAATTGCCGACCTCAAAGTGCATTTCGATATCAAAGACGGGCGTCAGTGGTTCTGGCAGCCGCCGAAAACCCTGAAAGCGGTTGATGGTGTCAGCCTGCGCCTGTACGAAGGGGAAACCCTGGGCGTGGTCGGTGAGTCTGGCTGTGGTAAATCGACGCTGGCACGGGCCATCATCGGTCTGGTGAAAGCGACGGATGGCCGGGTTGCCTGGCTGGGGCGTGACCTGCTGGGGCAGAGTGCCGAAGAGTGGCGCGCCGCGCGTAGCGATATCCAGATGATCTTCCAGGACCCGCTTGCCTCCCTCAATCCGCGTATGAATATCGGTGAGATCATTGCAGAGCCGCTGCGCACCTATCATCCGCAGATGCCGCGTCAGGAAGTGAAAGACCGCGTGAAGGAGATGATGATGAAGGTGGGCCTGCTGCCTAACCTGATCAACCGCTACCCTCACGAGTTTTCCGGTGGCCAGTGTCAGCGTATCGGTATTGCGCGTGCGCTGATCCTCGAACCCAAGCTGATTATTTGTGATGAGCCGGTGTCGGCGCTGGACGTGTCAATTCAGGCGCAGGTGGTCAATCTTTTACAGAAACTTCAGCGAGAGATGGGGTTATCGCTGATCTTTATCGCCCACGATCTGGCGGTAGTGAAACACATTTCTGACCGCGTGCTGGTGATGTATCTGGGGCATGCCGTGGAGCTGGGCACCTATAAAGAGGTGTATCAGAATCCGCAGCATCCTTATACCCGGGCACTGATGTCGGCAGTACCGATCCCGGACCCTGACCTCGAAAAGCAGAAAGTCATACAGCTGCTTGAGGGAGAGCTCCCTTCACCGATTAACCCGCCATCGGGCTGTGTGTTCCGTACGCGCTGCCCCATTGCCGGGCCTGAGTGTGCCAAAACCCGGCCTCTGCTGGAGGGCAGCTTCCGCCACGCTGTTTCCTGTCTGAAAGTCGACCCGCTCTAATTTCTCTATCAACGCTATCGTTATCTTCCCGCATTGAACATTCAATGCGGGTTTTTTTTCTGCGTCTGCATAGTGCTTGATCTTCCGGCTGCTGCCTCTTAGTAATACTCCATTGCAAAGGAGTGCCGGAGGGCATATGACCGAACACGATCGGGACTGGCGTCACCGTCTGTATGTTTTTTTATTTGATGTGGGAAGCCCGGCCGGGCGTCGATTCGAACTTTTCTGGATCGTTACTACGCTGGTCAGCGTGATAACGTTGTTTATTGAGTCATCAGAACCCGACAATATTACGCTGCAATTTAAAGAAGCCTCCGTATTCCTGCTGATGGAATATGTTTTTACGCTGCTGTTCAGTCTGGAATATCTTCTGCGGGTAATCACCACCGAGCGCCCGCTGCAGTACATGCTCAGTTTTTTTGGCATCATTGACCTTATCACTACGCTCCCCCTGTACATTTTCTGGCTCTGGCCTGATATCGCGTTGCAATACATGATGGCGATACGTTTGCTACGGGTACTGCGCCTGCTGCGCCTGATGAAATTACTGCGCTATATGGGGTCGGCCAGCGTGCTCTGGGAAAGCCTGATTAGCGCGCGGAAAAAACTGTCGTTATTCTTCGGTGGGGTGATGATATTGCTCTGTATATTCGGCGGACTGATGTACGTGATTGAAGGGCCTGAACACGGTTTTACCAGCCTTCCGGTATCCGTCTACTGGGCCGTGGTCACGATGACGACAGTCGGTTATGGCGATATCACGCCCCATACCCCGCTGGGGCGGATGATTTCGTCGGTGCTCATCCTGCTGGGCTACTCACTGATTGCCATTCCGACCGGTGTAATGAGTTCGTATATGACAGAAGTGATGCAGCGCAACCGCCACCGTCGTCAGTGCAGCGACTGCAAGCAAACCGGTCATGATGATGATGCGCACTACTGCAAAAGTTGTGGGGGGGCGCTGGGGGATAAAAATGGAAAAGGCCCGCTTTAGGCGGGCCTTTGAAGCGGTGACTTACTCTTTCCACAGAATATGGCAGAGTTTGTGATCTTTTTCGCGGCACAGAAGCACGCGGGCAAAGACATCGGTAATCGGCTCGCCGTCTTCTTCTCCCAGGCCAATCACGACCTCGGCAAAGAAATCAGGGTTAAGGTCGAAATCAACGTGTTCCGCCCAGTCTTCAGCCGGATCATAAAGCTCTGCGCCGCCGCGCTCCTCAAACTGAAGGTTAAACAGAATAACGTCGGCAGGATCAAGGTTATCCACCGCCAGCTCAAGAAAAATATCGTAAGCCTGTTCGAGGGTTTCATCTTCGGTAAGGCGGTTATTCAAATCCATAGTCTTTCCTGTCATGCCCGTGGGCGCTGTGCATTTTCGCTCGTTTTACAGCAATGGACTGAAGAAGTAAAACAGTCGTTCAACGATACGCTGCCAGTAAGCACGGTGCGCCCAGCGTTTACCGTCTACCAGGCGTGAGCGGGCAATATAATCCTCCTGCACCCGCGCCAGATCGCTGCCAAAACCGTCATCATCAATCACCAGGGTTATCTCGAAATTGAGCCAAAGGCTGCGCATATCCAGATTCACCGTTCCTACCAGGCTCAACTGACCGTCTACCAGGATACTCTTGGTATGTAACAGGCCTCCTTCAAACTGGTAGATTTTTACCCCTGCTTCCAGCAGCTCGCCAAAGAAGGCCCGGCTTGCCCAGCCAACCAGCACAGAGTCATTGTGCCTTGGCACGATAATGATCACCTCCACTCCCCGGTATGCCGCCGTACAGATGGCGTGCAGCAGGTCATCGCTCGGAACAAAATAGGGTGTGGTCATGATCAACTGCTCACGGGCAGCATAGACTGCAGTGAGCAAAGCCTGGTGGATCATATCTTCCGGGAAGCCCGGGCCGGAGGCGATCACCTGAATCGTATGACCGCTCTCTGCCTCGAAGGGCATGATGTTGTCATCCGGCGGCGGAGGCAGAATGCGCTTGCCGGTTTCTATTTCCCAGTCACAGGAGTAGATGATGCCCATGGTGGTGGCTACCGGGCCCTCCATACGCGCCATCAAATCCACCCACTGGCCGACGCCAGCATCCTGTTTAAAGAAGCGGGGATCCACCAGGTTCATGCTGCCGGTATACGCGATGTAGTTGTCTATCAGCACCACCTTGCGATGCTGACGCAGATCCATACGCCGGAGAAAGACACGCAGCAGGTTGACCTTGAGCGCCTCGATCACGTCGACGCCTGCATTGCGCAGCATTGCCGCCCATGGGCTGCGGAAAAAGTCGACGCTCCCGGCGGAGTCCAGCATCAGCCGGCAGTGAACCCCGCGACGTGCCGCCGCCATCAGCGCTTCTGCCACCTCATCGGCCTGACCGCCAGGCTGCCAGATATAGAACACCATTTCGATATTGTGACGCGCCAGCTGGATATCGCGCACCAGCGTGCGCAGCGTATCGTCGGTGCTGGTCAGCAGCTGAAGCTGATTCCCTTTGACCCCGGCGATCCCCTGACGGTTCTCACACAGCTGAAACAGCGAGCGGGCAACGTCACTGTTGCTCTCAGCAAAAATATGATGGCTGGATTTCAATTCACTCAGCCAGCGTGCGGTTGAAGGCCACATGGTACGGGCCCGCTCTGCGCGACGTTTCCCCAGATGCAGCTCACCGAAGGAGAGATAGGCGATAATCCCCACCAGCGGCAGGATATAGATAATCAACAGCCAGGCCATGGCCGAAGGCACCGCGCGACGTTTCATCAGGATGCGCAGGGTTACACTGGCGATCAATAGCCAGTAGCCAAAGACCAGCAGCCAGCTCATCACGGTGTAAAAAGTGGTCATTAAGTGAAAATCCTGTTCACACGGAAGTCTTAGGAGTTTACGTGCAGATGAGAGCGCTGGGAACCTTTAAACCATAATCGTTTTAAAGACATCGGACCTGGTGTGAAGGAAGAAAGGTTTATACTGCGCCGCGAGTTTTAACGTATGCAGAAGTGAAGAGTGAGAGAGTCATGAGACGAAGCAGAAATGAAGTTGCACGCTGGCGTATGAGCCGCCAGGTTCAGCGTCGCCGCGCGCGCTGGTTAGAAGGGCAGTCACGTCGTTATGGCCGTATGCACTCTTTCCGACACATGGTCAGCCAGCAGCAGCGCCGTTCTATTCTGTTTATCACTCAGCATCACTGATGCGCGGGGCTCATCCGGCGGTTCACTGAACCGCCGGAATGCGTTTAAAAGGCCCGTTTAAAGGGTTTAATATCGACATGTTTATACACGCCTGCGGCGATATAAGGGTCGTCCTGCGCCCATGACTGTGCTGATTCCAGTGATGGGAACTCGGCAATAATCGTCGACCCACTAAATCCTGCCACTCCGGGTTCGTTGCTGTCCACCGCAGGCATCGGGCCGGCAATAATCAGACGACCTTCATCACGCAGTAACTGCAGGCGCGCCAGGTGAGCGGGGCGCACGGCGGTGCGTTTTTCCAGTGAGTCACTATTATCTTCAGCGTAAATTACGTAGAGCACCTTCTGAACTCCTGTCGGGGATGAGATTCGGCATCACGTTAAGTGATCGTTAACATTTGTGCAAACGAAAGATAATTTGAGCTTGATAAAGGTCAGGCTGTCACGCTTTAAAGCGCAAAATGGCGATTCATTGTGAGAGGTTATTGAAATTGATTGCTATTTGCATTTAAAATCACCCCCTCACATTTTGACCAGAAAGATTATGACGACGCTAATAACCGATCTACCTCGCCGCTCACCTCTGCCCCTGCTGATTTCGGTCGTCCTGCATGGATCGGTGATCGGGGCGCTGCTGTATGCCTCTTTTCATCAGGCGGTCGAAATGCCCAAAGCGTCTGAACCCATCAGCGTCTCGCTGGTGGCGCCTGAAGTGCAACCTGAACCTCAACCGGCACCGCCAGTTGTTGAGCCTGCACCCGAACCAGAGCCGGAACCGGAACCTGTCCCGGAACCTCCTAAGCCGGAACCCGTACCGATCCCTAAACCGCAGCCAAAGCCGAAACCCAAACCCAAACCGAAACCGGTGAAGAAAGAGGTGGTCAAGCCGAAGCAGGAAGTGAAGCCACGTCCGGCCGCCCCGGCAGAGACCCGGCCGACAGAGCAGACCCGGCCGTCTACGGCACCGAAAACCTCACAGGCCCCGTCAACGGCCGTATCAACTGGTCCGCGCGCGCTGACGATCGGCAAGCCCGGCTATCCGGCGCGTGCCTTTGCATTGCGTGTGGAGGGGCGTGTGCGCGTACAGTTTGATGTTAACAGTGCCGGTCAGGTTGAGAACCTGCGTATTCTGTCGGCAGAGCCGCGCAATATGTTTGAGCGTGAAGTGAAGCAGGCTGCTCGCAAGTGGCGTTATGAAGCCGGGAAACCGGGCAAGGATGTGACGATGAATATCGTCTTTAAGATTAACGGTGGCAGCAGCATCGAATAACACCGCCCTGTCGGGCTGATCCCGGGTGCTTACGTCTGTAAGCGCCCGGGACGGGCAACATGCTGCTGATGGTGGGGCGCAGCAGATGGATAAACAGGGTGAGGTTAGTCTGTTTCTAACGAGAAATGACTTTTATCTTCTGGCAGCGGGCGCGGTTTCCCTTCGGGATCCACGGCCACGTAGATAAACACCGCCTCGGTCGTGCAGTAGCGTTGCCCGATAGGTTCAGACGACACTTTTTTAATCCACACTTCAATATTAATGGTAATAGAGCTGGTCCCGGTGCGGATACAGCGGGCATGGCACGTGACGACATCCCCCACGGCCACCGGCTTCAGGAATGTCATGCCGTCGGCACGCACAGTAACCACGCGGCCTTCGGCAATCTCTTTCGCCAGTATGGCCCCACCCATATCCATCTGCGACATCAGCCAGCCACCGAAAATATCGCCATTAGCGTTAGTATCAGCGGGCATGGCAAGGGTACGCAGCACCATTTCACCCTGCGGTGTTCTTTGTTCTTCACTCATCGTTGTGTTCCTGACATGGCTGACAGCGTCAATACGCTATCACCCGGCATTATTCTGCCGGGCAGCGCGGGTTATTTTTCTTCTTGTGGCATCAGGCGATAAATATAGACGCCGCTTAACAGGGTAAAGATCAGGGTCAACGCACTTAACCCAAACACCTTAAAGTTCATCCAGATATCCTGAGAAAGCCAGAATGCCACATAGATATTGGCCAGGCCACAGCTGAGGAAGAACAGGGCCCAGGCAATATTCAGACGCCGCCAGGCAAACTGAGGCAGCTGGATCTCTTTACCTAACATTTTTTGAATCAGCGGCTGCTGCATGAAGAAGTGGCTGAACAGCAGGGCAAGGGTGAACAGACCGTAAATAATGCTCACCTTCCACTTTATAAAGTCCGGGTTGTGCAGGGCAATCGTCAGGGTACCGAATACGGCAACCAGCGCAAAGGTGACCAGGGACATCTTCTCCAGCTTGCGATACAGAAACCAGCTGATCACCAGCGCCAGCGCGGAGGCGACAATCAGCGCCCCTGAGGCGACAAAAATGTCGTACAACTTATAAAAAATAAAAAACACCACGAGGGGGAGAAAATCGAGTAACTGCTTCATAGCGCTTCCAGATGACAGAATAAACCGAAATATCATTAACCAGCGGAATGCCTCTGTCGAGGCATTCCTGATGAATTAACGTAACAGCATATACAGCCGGGACAAATAGATTATCAGTATGGCTGACACCAGATTACTGAGTCCATTGATCACGACTGAGGCGACATCCGGCGGCAGACGCAGCATGGATGAGGCCAGCAGTAACAAAATAAGTTTGGCAACTATCCACAAGATAACGGCCGGTGCAATCAGGCGCATATGACCCCATCCGAGGCGTACGCTTGAACGCATGGCGGCGAACACACCTACTTTTTCAGTGGTCATGATCATCGGCGACAGCGCCAGCGTAACCGCCAGCAGTACCCCCGGGACGACCAGCACCATAAAGCCCAGCTGAATCACCAGCGTCATCAAAAACGTCAGCAGCAGCAGGCGGGGCAGATAAGGCGCAGAAGCACCGATGGCACGCAGGGCGCTGACGCGCTGACCGGAAGAAACCATCGGAATAAGGCATAACATTCCCCCCAGTAACAGCACATTACCGACCAGTGAGGCGAATGTACCTGCCGCAGAGGCGCGAAGCAGCACCGCCTGTTGCTCCGGTGACATGTTCTGCACCATCTCCATCAGGCTGCTGGCGGAACCGGCTGCGCCATCGCCGAGGATCTGCATCTGGTCGGCATCCGGCGTGAAGGCCTTACCGATCAGCATGGTAATAAATGAAGTCAGTAAAGCCATCAG
Source organism: Erwinia persicina (assembly GCF_019844095.1). Lineage (NCBI taxonomy): Bacteria > Pseudomonadati > Pseudomonadota > Gammaproteobacteria > Enterobacterales > Erwiniaceae > Erwinia > Erwinia persicina. The sequence goes on from NZ_CP082141.1 coordinate 2,256,485, forward strand.
CACAATGGTGACCAACTGATGGCGGAAGAAATTTCCCGTGTCACGGTATAGCGAACCCGCCGTGATAGACATGTACTCTCCTTGAAAGATCGGTGTTATCGATCCGGCGATTGTACATGTTCAGATGGGGTGCTGGCACCCAGATTGACATAACTTTCGATTTAAGAAGGGATTAACCCTTTTTTACCCCCGCGTGATGATCTCACCTTTCCTGCAGATGACGTCCTGGCGGTCTTACGCCCATTTACCTCAGCGGATCAATAAGAATCCTACTAGGGCAGAGGGGTGAAAATTGATCTAAATCAACCCACTGTTTTTTATCAAGTTTATTGGTATTGATTTGAATGATTTTTGGCATGGAACAGCGTAGAAATATGTCGTGAATTTGCACTAAGGCCTCGAAGCAGGTCACATGCTGACAATAATTTTGAAGAAAAGGAGTGGTCTATGAAACTGAAAGCACTGGCACTGGCCGTTGTTACCTTACTACCGGCCGTCGCTTCCGCGCATGAAGCGGGCGATTTCTTTATGCGTGCCGGATCGGCTACCGTTCGCCCTACAGGGGGATCGGATAATGTTATGGGACTGGGCGAATTTAATGTTGATAACAACACCCAGCTTGGTCTGACGTTTACTTATATGGCTACCGACCATATTGGTGTGGAACTGCTGGGCGCGACACCGTTCAGGCACCATGTTGGCCTGCGTGCTACCGGAACGCTGGCGACCGTGCACCAGCTGCCGCCAACCCTGATGGCACAGTGGTATTTTATGGGGAACACCAGTAAATGGCAGCCTTATGCCGGGATTGGCGTTAACTACACCATGTTCTATAACACCGACTTCAATCAGACCGGGCGCGATGCCGGCCTGAGCAATCTGAGTGTGAAAAACAGCTGGGGTGTGGCAGGGCAGCTGGGCCTGGATTACCAGTTAACACCAGACTGGATGCTGAACGCCTCCCTGTGGTACATGGACATCAACACAAAAGTCCGCTTCGACTCGGCAGCCGCGGGTCGTCAGAGTATTGAAACCCACATCAACCCGTTCGTCTTCTTCTTTGGCGCGGGATACCGTTTTTAAGTTTTTGTAGCAGAAAAAAAGGCGCGAAATTCGCGCCTTTTTGATTGGGAAGGTCAAATTACTTAATCTGCATATTGTTCACAACAGACTTCACACCCGGTACGCCACGCGTCACCTGTACGGCACGGTTAGCCGCCTGCGGTGAGCTGACAAAACCACTCAGCTGTACGCGACCTTTAAAGGTCTCGACGTTGATTTCCGTCGACTTCAGCGATTTATCACCCAGCAGCTCCGCTTTTACCTTGGTCGTCACCACGGTGTCGTCAATGTATCCACCAGTGCCTTCTTTGGTAGACGTTGGCGCACAGGCGCTGACGGACAGTGCAACCACCGCAGCAATAACCACACCCGATAAGACTTTAAACAATTTCATTGCATCTCTCCCTGTCATCATCAATAGGCTGTAACCAGCATAATTGCGGTTCACAGTAATAGTTGTTCAGAGAAGGGAAGAAAGCAAATGAGAAGTGTGAGAAATGGAAAGAAAATAATGCCTTATCGCCGGGATAAGGCATTAAGTGAAATTAACGGCGTGTCGCTGCTTTCAGGGTAGCGGCAAAGGCGGTTAGTTCTTTCAGCATCACATCGGGATGTGACACATTGCGCTCAATGATTTTGACAATCGCTGACCCTGAGATCGCACCCGCAGCGCCGGAATCAATCGCTTCCCTGACCTGTGATGCTTCAGAGATGCCGAAGCCCTGCAGCGCCGGAGCGGCGTGATACTCACGCAGTTTATCAACCAGATGCTTCAGCGGCAGATTCGCGCGGGTTTCTGAACCCGTGACCCCGGCGCGAGACAGCAGGTAGGTGTACCCCCGGCCGTGCGAGGCGATTTCGCGCAACAGATCGTCACTGGCATTCGGCGGACAGATAAAGATCGGCGCGACATTATGGCGCATGGCTGACTGGCGGAAAGGGGCAGATTCTTCAACGGGGACATCGGCAATCAGTACCGAATCCACGCCTGCCTGCTGGCAGCGGGCATAAAATTCATCGATGCCGTTAGAAAATACCAGGTTGGCGTACATCAGCAGGCCAATCGGCAGGTCAGGGTATTTCTGACGAATGGTCGCCAGCATTTCAAAACATTGTGACGGTGTCACGCCTGCGGCAAAAGCGCGCAGGTTCGCGTTCTGAATCGTCGGGCCATCTGCCAGCGGATCGGAGAAAGGAATACCCAGCTCCAGCGCATCCGCGCCCCCGGCCACCAACGCATCGATAATCTGTAATGACAGCTCCGGCCCCGGATCGCCCAGCGTGACGAAAGGCACAAACGCCCCTTCATGACGTTCAGCAAGACGTTTAAAACAGCGGTCGTAACGTTCCATCAGATCTCTCCCTTTGCAGTCAAAATGTCATGCACGGTGAAAATGTCTTTATCGCCACGGCCGGAGAGATTAACCACCAGCAGTTGCTCTTTCTCCGGGTTTTCACGCATCATTTTCAGCGCATGGGCCAGGGCGTGGGAGGATTCCAGTGCGGGGATAATCCCTTCACTGCGGCACAGGATTTTAAAGGCCTCCATGGCTTCATCATCGGTGATAGAGACATAGTCGGCACGTCCGATGCTGTTCAGGTGGGCATGCTGTGGTCCCACGGACGGGAAGTCGAGCCCGGCAGAAATGGAGTAAGACTCTTCAATCTGGCCGTCGGTGGTCTGCATCATTGGGGATTTCATGCCGAAATAGATGCCGACGCGGCCATGTTTTAGCGGTGCGCCGTGCTCCCCGCTGTCAATCCCGTGCCCGGCCGGTTCAACGCCGATCAGGCCAACGCTGCTCTCATCAATAAAGTCGGCAAACATGCCAATGGCATTGGAGCCACCGCCTACGCAGGCAATCAGCGCATCCGGCAGGCGGCCTTCTTTTTCCATGATCTGGGCTTTTGTCTCTTCACCGATCATGCGCTGAAATTCACGCACAATGGTCGGGAACGGGTGCGGACCGGCGGCGGTTCCCAGCATGTAGTGGGCCGTGTCATAGCTGCCAGACCAGTCACGCAGGGCCTCATTACAGGCATCTTTTAGCGTGGCGGAGCCGCTGTGCACCGGGATGACCTCTGCGCCCATCAGCTTCATACGGAAGACGTTTGGCGACTGGCGCTCAATATCTTTGGCCCCCATATAAATGCGGCACTTCAGACCCAGCAGAGCGCTGGCGAGGGCGGAAGCCACGCCATGCTGCCCGGCACCCGTCTCGGCAATGATTTCATTTTTACCCATGCGTTTTGCCAGCAAAGCCTGGCCCAGCACCTGATTGGTTTTGTGCGCGCCGCCGTGCAGCAGATCTTCACGCTTGAGATACAGACGGGTTTTTGTGCCTGCCGTCAGATTTTTGCACAGTGTCAGGGCGGTCGGACGGCCAGCATAGTTTTTCAGCAGGTCGGTGAATTCCGCCTGGAACGCAGGATCACTCTGTGCACTGATAAAAGCCTCTTCCAGTTGAAGAAGGGCGGGCATCAGGATCTGCGGCACATACATGCCGCCAAACTCACCAAAATATGGATTTAATCGGGTCATGTCGTTTCTCTTTATCAGTAGGCTTTCAGTGTCTGAAACACTGAAGCAATTTTACCGGCATCTTTCACTCCGGGGGCGCTTTCCACGCCGGAGTTGAAGTCAAGACCTGCGCAGCCGAGCTGTGCGGCCTGTACGCAATTATCCGCGCTGAGGCCCCCAGCCAGCAGCACGTTGTCCAGCGTTTCACCCTGCAGGAGCGACCAGTCAAAAGGCTGACCGCTGCCGCCCTGACCGTGATCGAATACGTAGCGATCAACGCCGTCCCAGTCGCGGGCGGGCAGGTTGCCATTGATGCTGAACGCCTTCCAGATCTGCACGCTTTCCGGCAGCTGGCTGCGTAATGCGCTGACGAAATCGCGGTCTTCATCACCGTGTAACTGGACGGCAGAAAGCGAAAGCTGTCGGGCAAAGGTGACAATGTCACTCATTTTATTGTTGCGGAACACGCCGACATATTTCAGCGTGGCCACCGGAATAATCTGCTGTGCCTGTTCGATGCTGATCTGGCGGGGTGAACCTTCTGCAAAGATCAGACCGCCATACAATGCTCCGGCTTCATGGGCGCTGCGGGCATCTTCGGCACGCGTCAGGCCGCATACTTTATTATCACCCATAATCACCCGACGCACGGCGGCAGCCAGGTCATCCTCGGACATCAGGGCGGAACCGATAAGGAAGCCGTTCGCGAAGTGGCTCAGTTCCCGAACCTGAGCATAGCTGTTGATACCAGATTCACTGATCACCGTCACGCCGTGGGCGACTTTGGGTGCCAGGCGACGGGTGCGGTCAAGGTCAATAGAAAGATCGCGCAGATCGCGATTGTTAATTCCAACCACTTTCGCCCCCAGTGCGGTGGCGCGCTCCAGCTCTTCATCGCTGATCACCTCTGTCAGCACACCCATATTCAGACTGTGGGCAACGGCGGCCAGCTGGCGGTACTGTTCATCGTTCAGCACGGACAACATCAGCAGAATGGCGTCGGCCTGATAATAGCGTGCCAGATAGATCTGATAGGGATCGATAATAAAATCTTTGCACAGCACCGGCTGCGTCACGATGCTGCTGACAATGGGCAGAAAATCAAAACTTCCCTGGAAGTACTTCTCATCCGTCAGTACGGAAATAGCGGAAGCATAGTGTTTGTATACCCCGGCGATGACCGCCGGGTCGAAGTCCTCGCGGATCAGTCCCTTAGACGGGGAGGCTTTCTTACACTCCAGAATAAAGACGGTGCGTGCGCCGCGCAGCGCATCATAGAAGCTGCGCGTTGAGGGGATCACGTCATTCTGGAAGTTGGCCAGCGGCTGCTGCTGCTGACGATCTGCCAGCCACAGCGCTTTATCCTGGACGATTTTAGTGAGTACGGTTTCCTGCATGATTATCCTCTTGCTGCCAGTGCGGCCACATGCTCATAGGCTTTGCCGCTGCGAATGGTTTTCAGCGCCTGCCGGGCATTGTGCCGTAAGTCTTCATGACCAAAAATTTTCAGCAACAGGGCGACGTTTGCCGCCACGGCTTCTTCGTGCGCCAGCTCGCCATTACCCTGAAGTAAACGGGTCAGAATGTCACGATTTTCTTCCGGGGATCCCCCGGCCAGCGCCTCCTGCGGATGATAGCTCAGGCCAAAATCTTCGGCAGTCAGCTGGTAACTGGTTATCTCACCGTCGCGCAGTTCTGCCACGTGTGTGGCACTGTGTAACGCCACTTCATCCATGCCGCCGCCGTGAACCACGGCCGCACGCTGATAACCCAGGACTTTCAGTGTCTGGGCGATCGGCAGTACCAGCTCCGGGCTGTACACACCAATCACCGCCAGCGGCGGGCGTGCGGGGTTAATCAGTGGGCCAAGCACATTAAAAATCGTTCGGGTCTTCAGCGCCTTACGCACCGGCATCGCATGGCGAAAGCCGCTGTGGTACTGCGGGGCGAACAGGAAGCAGACATTAAGCTCATCCAGTGCCTCACGTGCCTGTTCGGCTGGTAAATCGAGGCTGATGCCGAAGGCGGCCAGCAGATCGGACGAGCCTGACTTGCTGGAGACGCTGCGGTTACCGTGTTTTGCCACTTTCAGGCCACAGGCCGCGGCCACAAAGGCACTGGCGGTGGAGATATTGATACTGTTACTGCCATCCCCGCCGGTGCCGACGATATCGGCAAACGGATAGTCAGGGCGCGGAAAGGGTTTGGCATCTTCCAGCAGGGCAGTTGCTGCTCCGGCGATTTCCTGCGGTTGCTCACCGCGAACCTTCATGGCGATCAGCGCTGCCGCCAGCTGTGTTGGCTCCAGTTGACCGGTAATAATGGCGGAAAACAGCTGGTGGCTCTCTGCCTGCGTCAGGATCTCTGCCTGGTATAATTTTTCCAGAATCGTGTTCATCGCTATCTCCATGATTACGCCAGCGCCCAGGCAAGGGTTTGTTCCAGCAGGCGTGCGCCCTGACTGGTCAGAATGGATTCCGGATGGAACTGGAAGCCGCAGACGCGGCGGGCGTCATCACGGACCGCCATGACCATCCCGTTATAGGTCGCGTTCACTGTCAGACCGGCAGGGATATTGCTGCCCACCAGCGAGTGATAGCGTGCTACTGGCAGTGGGTTGCTTAATCCGGCAAACATGCCCTGATCATCATGAACAATCGCCGATGCTTTCCCGTGAAGAATTTCGCCGGCCTGACCGACGTGGCCACCATAGGCTTCAACAATGGCCTGATGACCCAGGCAGATACCGATAATTGGGAGCTGGCCGCGTAACGTTTGCAGCAGCTCAGGCATACAACCTGCTTCGGAGGGCGCACCCGGGCCAGGCGACAGCATCAGCACGGGGTTTTCCATTTGCTGCAGGCGCGCCGTCAGTTGCTCTGCCGGGACGTTATTACGGTAAATCACCACGTTGTGGCCAAAGGTACGTAACTGGTCGACGAGGTTATAGGTAAATGAGTCGAAGTTATCGAGCAGCAGAATATCGGCCATCAGAACATCTCCTTACTGTGGTGCGCAGTAGCAATGGCACGCAGAACGGCACGCGCCTTATTGCGGCTTTCATCTGCCTCCGCCTGCGGATGGGAATCCAGCACCACTCCGGCGCCGGCCTGAACCGTCGCCACGCCGTCTTCGACGTAGGCTGAACGGATAACAATGCAGGTATCGAGGTCCCCGCTGGCGGTGAAGTAACCCACGGCACCGCCGTAGCTGCCGCGGCGCGTACCTTCCGCTTTAGCAATCAGCTGCATGGCACGTACCTTTGGCGCGCCGCTCAGGGTGCCCATATTCATACAGGCCCGGTAGGCGTGCAGGACGTCAATATCGGCACGCAGCTGGCCGACCACACGGGAAACCAGATGCATGACGAAGGTGTAGCGATCGACTTTAGTCAGGTCGGCCACATAGCGCGTGCCGGGCTGGCAGATACGTGCAAGATCGTTGCGGGCCAGGTCGACCAGCATCAGGTGCTCGGCCATCTCTTTATGGTCAGTACGCATCTCCAGCTCAATACGGCTGTCCAGGTCGCGATCCAGCGTGCCGTCGGCATGGCGACCGCGCGGACGTGTACCGGCAATGGGATAGATCTCAATCTGATTGCTGAGGGCGTCATATTTCAGCGAACTTTCAGGCGAAGCACCAAACAGGCTGAAATCGCGATCCTGCATGAAGAACATATATGGACTGGGATTGCTGTTTTTCAGCGTGTCATAGGCCGCCAGCGGTGACGGGCAGGGGAGCGAGAAACGACGTGACGGCACTACCTGGAAAATCTCACCAATGCGGATCGCCTCCTGCATCTGGCGGACCACCTGGCAGTAATCCTCATCACTCTGGCTGATGCTCAGGGTCATCTTATCCACCGTCTGTACCGGCAGCGCGGTGGCCGGCTGCAACATCTGGCCACGCAGCTGTTCAATACGGCTTTGCAGGCGTAAAAACTCAGAGGGTGTGGAAGTGAACAGGCTGGCCTGCAGGCGCGCACTCTGCGTCTGGTGGTCGATCACCAGCAGCGTCTCAGCCAGGTAGAAACAGTAGTCCGGGCAGCGCTGCTCATTTTTAAGCTCAGGAAGGGACTCGAAACCGGCCACCAGGTCATAGGCAAACAGCCCGCCCAACAGAACCGCTTCGCGCTCCTCAGCGGGTGAACTGACCAACTGGGGGATGAGCCGCAGCGCATCAAACACCGACAGCGCGCGCAGGTTGGCGTCTTCATCAAGAAATTCATGGTTAACCGGGAATACCAGCTCACGGCCATCCGGACGCACGCTGTTGTTCACAGAAGCGGGCAGAGCGGCATCCAGCAGCGGCAGCAAGGCTCGACCATTTTCTGACAGGGCCTGCACCTGTACGCGATTATCCAGTGCAGTGATGCGCAGAGCGCTGTCGACAATCAGCAGACTCTTCAGGTTACGCTTACTGTCAACGTCAGCGGACTCCAGCAGCAGCGTTTCAGAACGTGCAGCGCAGAGCTGATGAAAAACCGCTGCCGGATCTTCACGGTAAGGGGCGTTGCCGGTGATCAACTTCACTCCAGGTCTGGCATTTTGCATGTGATGTTCTCTGTTTTTTGCTCAAAAAAAAGCCCGCGTCATGCGGGCCTGAGTATCTGCACTCTGTCTTAAGCGTGCATGACCACCTCGCCCGTTCAGGGAGAAGGACGCCACCAACCAGTCATTAGAGAGAATGAATATGTCATGATACAGATACCCTTGCTTGTGAACTTGCGTACTAGTTAACTGGTTCATAGGGAAAAAGTCAATACTCTTTTTGCCTCAGGATCAAATGTCGGTATCATGCTGCGATGTTTTTCTGTTTGCCGGAGTCCTTTTGACCGCAGTAGCCACCCCATTAAGCGCTTTCCCCATATATGACCTGCACAGCCACACGCGCGCCTCCGACGGTCTGCTGACCCCGGAGCAGCTGGTGCTGCGAGCGGTTGAGCATCGCGTAGGCGTGCTGGCTATCACCGATCACGACACCACGGAGGGCATCAAGCCTGCCCGGGAGGCGATAGCCCGCCATGCGCTGCCGCTGCAGCTCATTAACGGCGTGGAGATTTCTACGCTGTGGGAAAACCATGAGATCCATATCGTCGGGCTGGGGATTGATATCGACCATCCGGCGATGATCGCTTTCCTCGCGGAACAGAGCGCGCGACGGATGGCGCGAGCAGAGCTGATGGCCGCACGGCTGGAAAAAGCGCACATTCCCGGTGCGCTGGCGGGCGCGCTGGCCCTGGCCGAAGGCGGTGCCGTGACGCGTGGGCATTTTGCCCGTTTTCTGATTAACGCCGGAAAGGCGGATACCATGCAGCAGGTATTCAAAAATTACCTGGCGCGGGGCAAAACCGGTTATGTCCCGCCACAGTGGTGTACAATTAAACAAGCTATTGATGCCATTCATCATTCTGGTGGCAGGGCCGTGGTGGCCCACCCGGGCCGCTACGGCCTGTCGGCTAAATGGCTGAAGCGCCTGCTGGCTCACTTTAGTGAGCAGGGTGGCGAGGCGATGGAAGTGGCGCAGTGCCAGCAGGCACCGAATGAGCGTCAGCAGCTGGCACGCTATGCGCAGGACTACCAGCTGGCGGCCTCGCAGGGGTCTGACTTCCATCAGGCCTGTCCCTGGATTGAACTGGGGAAAAAATTATGGCTGCCGGGCGGCGTAGAAGCGGTATGGCACCGGTTTCCTGAAATTGCTGAATAAGTCTGTAGCGATGACGCGCAGAGAAAGAGGTGTGTAATGAGTCAATTTTTCTATATTCACCCGGACAATCCTCAGCCACGTCTGATTAAACAGGCGGTTGAAATGCTCAACAAGGGCAGTGTGATTGTTTATCCGACCGATTCGGGCTATGCCCTGGGCTGTAAGCTGGAAGATAAAAATGCGATGGAGCGAATCTGTCGTATCCGCCAGCTCGACGGCAACCATAATTTCACCCTGATGTGCCGGGATTTGTCGGAGCTGTCGACTTACGCCCATGTTGATAATACCGCGTTTCGCCTGATCAAGAATAATACGCCGGGCAACTACACATTTATCCTGAAAGCGACAAAAGAAGTCCCGCGCCGCCTGATGAGCGAGAAGCGTAAAACCATCGGGCTGCGGGTGCCGTCGAACCCGATTGCACTGGCCCTGCTGGAGGCGCTTAATGAGCCGATGATGTCGACGTCGCTGATGTTACCGGGCAATGACTTTACTGAGTCCGATCCCGAAGCTATTCAGGACGAAATTGGCAAGCTGGTCGATTTGATTATTCACGGCGGTTATCTTGGGCAGCAGCCGACCACCGTTATTGATTTAACGGAAAATACGCCGGAAGTGATCCGCGAAGGCGTGGGCGATATTCAACCCTTCCTGTAATTAATAATTAACAGGCCGCTGAGAATGGGCCTGTTAATTATTCTCATTCATTGTTGTCAGGATGTAGATTTTTCCAGCCACTCTTTAAAATCCTTATAGGGGATGTATAAAGAAACATCCTTAAGCGGAACTGGAGATTTGCGCGGTCTCTTTATTTCGTCGGTAAAACCTACAATGACGCCGCCAATCGTGTCATCGCTATTATATACGGCTCCCCCGGACATCCCTTTCACCACACCTGCATTTGAAGCCATCGCGACGCACGGGCGCTTATTCCACTCATTACGGATCCCCGTCAGCGCAAGGTTAACCCCCGCTGATTCCACTGGCATGGCGGAAATAAAGCTGTAGCCGTACATTTTTATCGGATCGCCGACCGCCCCGCTGCGGAATTTCGGCAGCGTTTTCAGATCATTTTTGTGGTAGATAATGGCGAGGTCACAGTAGGGATGATAAGCCTTTACTTTCTGAACAGAAAGTCTGGCGACATGCGCTGCGGTGAGGCTGTATTCAGGGGTGACAGGAATACTCGAGCCCAGTGCGCCGATGCCCAGAATGGTCGGAATACCGGTAAAATTCATGTCCACGCGTTTCATAGCTTCGCTGCTGTAGTCATATTTGCCTACAGAGCAGCCGGTCAGCATTAGCAATGCCAATGCCGGCAGGGTATTTTTAATTTTCATTATGATCACACTTTGTCGGACACGTCGGTAAAATCCCTGGTGAGGAGTTATGACGTGTAATGCCGATGCTGAGGATTACTCAGCGTTTTTTTTGGCGCTCTCGCGCCTGTTTTTTACTGCCTACAACGAAAAGAAAAACAAAAAGATTATGTGTCACGTTTAACGTGTACTTGTAATATATATTTATGTATCTATTTATGCGGCGCTCTTTTGCCTGAATGAATTGTACACAATCTAATTAGCAGAGCAAATTAATATGACGACGATCACTATAAAAGCCGGGATAATCCAGAATTAACTCAACCTGCAATATTAAAGAACTGATTATTTGATGTTTACACTCCGCTATTAACGTCTGATAGGGCTTATGTCAGCATAAAGTAGCGTTAAAATGAACTCACCCGGTGTTTGGAACCAGAAAAATAAAGAAAATTGGGGTGACGGTCTGATTAGTGTGATTTTTGAAGAGGATTCAGGCCGACAGTCGCGTGGGCCGGGGCTGGCAGCTAAGTGACTCATCGGGAATTATCGTAAAGCAAGTGGCTGTTATTACAGTTAATTCAATTTGGAATGAATTCCCGACACCCGGCCAAATGATAAGTGATTATCATTTCATCACTTATCTTTACTGTTAAGTCTTATCAATGTGTATCGTCAGCGGCTTTGCAGCACGAGACATCCGTGTCGGGTTATACGCCAGTCCGATTGGAAGCGGTCAGCACCGGTAACAAACAGGGTTACAGCACAGTAAAAAGTCTGTATAATGGCACGTGATATACAACTTAAGTTATTGAAAACAAAAGAAATTATGTTTTCACCATGACGCCTGGGAAGGCGACACAGAGGGTGCTCCATGAGCGAGAAGTTACAAAAAGTTTTAGCACGCGCCGGGCATGGTTCCCGTCGTGAAATCGAAACCCTGATCTCTGCCGGACGCGTCAGCGTCGATGGCAAGCTGGCCACACTGGGCGACCGTGTTGAACCCAGCGCATCAATGAAAATTCGTGTAGACGGCCATATTGTGCCCGTCAGTGAATCCATTACAGAAGTTTGTCGCGTTCTGGCGTATTACAAGCCGGAAGGTGAACTCTGTACCCGTAACGACCCGGAAGGGCGGCCAACGGTGTTTGACCGTCTGCCAAAGTTGCGCGGTGCCCGCTGGGTTGCCGTCGGCCGTCTGGACGTCAATACCTGCGGTCTGCTGCTGTTCACGACTGATGGTGAACTGGCTAACCGTCTGATGCACCCAAGCCGCGAAGTCGAGCGTGAATACGCCGTGCGCGTGTTTGGTGCCGTGGATGATGAGAAGATCAAACTGTTAAGCCGTGGCGTGCAGTTAGAAGATGGCCCGGCAGCCTTTAAGACCCTGAAGTTTACCGGGGGCGAAGGGATCAACCAGTGGTATAACGTCACGCTGACCGAAGGCCGTAACCGTGAAGTGCGCCGCCTGTGGGAAGCCGTAGGCGTGCAGGTCAGTCGACTGATCCGCGTCCGCTACGGCGATATCGATCTGCCTAAAGGTCTGCCGCGTGGCGGCTGGACGGAGCTGGATCTGGAGCCGACTAACTACCTGCGTGAGCTGGTCGGTCTGGCACCGGAAACGGTCAGCAAAGTGCCGGTAGAAAAGGATCGTCGTCGTACCAAGGCGAATCAGATCCGCCGTGCGGTGAAGCGCCATACCACCACCACAACCAAAACCAGTAAGCCGGGCAGCAACCGCCGCTCATCGAAACGCCAGCAGGGCTAGCGCCCACGCTGAGACAAAAAAGGGACCTCCGGGTCCCTTTTTTTATGGGCGCGGGTTACCAGTCAATCCCCTGCTGCGCCTGGATCCCGGCATCGAAGGCGTGTTTTACCGGACGCATTTCACTGACGGTATCTGCCAGCGCCAGAATATCCCGGTGACAGCCGCGCCCGGTGATAATCACACTCTGCCCGGCAGGGCGCTGCCGCAGTGCCTCAAGGACCTCCTCCAGCGGCAGATAGTCAAAACTCACCATATACGTCAGCTCATCCAGCACCACCAGGTCCAGCGTCGGGTCCTGCAGCATCCGTCTGCCGTGCTGCCACACTGCCAGGCAGGCGGCGGTATCGGTTTCACGATTCTGTGTGTCCCAGGTAAAGCCGGTGGACATCACCTGAAACTCCACGCCGTGGGGCTCCAGCAAATTACGCTCGCCGTTCGGCCACTCGCCTTTGATAAACTGGATCACCCCTACGCGTTTCTGATGGCCAACGGCGCGGCTGGCGGTACCAAACGCGGCAGTGGTTTTCCCTTTGCCGTTGCCGGTAAAGACCATCAGGATGCCGCGCACGTCGGTGGCTGCCGCAATGCGCGCATCGACCTGCTCTTTAAGACGCTGCTGGCGCTGCTGATGACGATCGGTGGCCATTATTCTGCCGCTCCCGCTTTGCGCCCGGGTTGCGCGTCAAAAGTCTGCCCGGTTTTGCGCCTGCTGTCATCGCCCATCAGCCAGAGATAAAGCGGCATAATTTCGGCCGGGGTTTTCAGCTTGCGGGCGTCTTCCTGCGGGAAAGCGCTGGCGCGCATTTTGGTTCGGGTGCCCCCCGGGTTAATGCAGTTTACCCGCAGTTGCCGCGCATCGTACTCTTCGGCCAGCACCTGCATCATGCCTTCGGTGGCAAATTTCGATACGGAGTAGGCCCCCCATCCCGCGCGACCCTGGCGGCCGACGCTCGACGAGGTGAAGACCAGTGACGCTGCATCGGATTTAAGCAGCAGAGGAAGTAGTGCCTGGGTGAGGAAAAACGTGCCGTCAATATTGACGCGCATCACCCGTTGCCAGGTGGCCGGATCCTGCTGATCCATGGGGATGACATCGCCCAGAAGCCCGGCGTTATGCAGCACACCGTCAAGGCGCGACACCTGAGTGGCCAGTGTCTCTGCCAGCGCACGGCAGCTTTCTGCGGTCGCTGTTTCCAGATCCAGGGTAAACCACAGCGCGGGAACCTGACTGTGCGCGTTCACTTCATCACAGACGCGTTGCAGCTTTTCCGCATTCCGGCCAAGCAACACCACCTGTGCGCCGTAGCGGGCATAGGAGAGTGCCGCTTCCCGACCTATACCATCGCTGGCACCGGTCACAAGAATAATGCGGTTATTGAGTAGATCGCTTTTCGGTTGATAGTACACGGGATGATCCTCTGGCGATGGGGGATATCAGGGGCAGACTGCGATTTTCGCCTGATGTAAGCCCTTGCACGGATTGAATAAAGTGTTTTATGCCTGAAAACGGCGCTGAGTTCAATCGTGCACCCGGGTTATTGGGACGCAGAAACGGGTTGCAGGCGACTCCTGAGCGTGACTCAGCTACACTAAGGCTGTCTCTAACACAATGTAAATCAAGGCGGATTGAGTGGATCTACTCTCTTATTATGGACTTTTCCTGGCGAAGACCGTCACCGTAGTGGTGGCGATCGTGGCAATTGCCATCACCATCGCCACCCTTGCCATGCGTAAACGTGCTCAGGGTGGGCAGCTAAAACTGACGCACCTCGACGAACGTTACCGCGAGATGCAGGACACGATGCGGCTGACGAAGATGAAGCCGCTCCAGCAAAAACTGTGGCATAAAGCGCAGAAGAAAAAAGATAAGCAGGAAGCAAAGACGGCAAAGCAGCAGGCGAAGCTGGGCCATGCGCCGGTGCAGGAAAAACCAACGATCTACGTGCTGGATTTCAAAGGCAGCATGGATGCCGGGGAAGTCTCTTCACTGCGTGAGGAGGTGTCGGCGGTGCTGGCGGTGGCGGCCGCAGGGGATGAGGTTCTCCTGCGCCTGGAGAGTCCGGGCGGCGTGGTGCACGGTTATGGCCTGGCTGCATCACAGCTTCAGCGTCTGCGGGACAAAAAAATCCCACTGACCGTGGCCGTGGACAAAGTCGCGGCCAGTGGGGGTTACATGATGGCCTGTGTGGCCGACCGGATTGTTGCTGCGCCATTCTCTATCATCGGCTCCATTGGCGTCGTGGCGCAAATCCCCAACTTCAATCGCCTGCTTAAGCGTAATGAAATTGACGTTGAGCTGCACACGGCCGGTGAATACAAGCGGACGCTGACGCTGTTTGGTGAGAATACCGAAGAGGGGCGTGAGAAATTTCGCGAAGATCTGAACGAAACGCACGTGCTGTTTAAGCAGTTCGTGCATCAGATGCGGCCCTCGCTGGACATTGACCGCGTGGCGACCGGTGAACACTGGTACGGAACGCAGGCGCTGGAAAATGGTCTGGTGGACGCCATCAGCACCAGCGACGACCTGATCATCGAACGCATGAACGCACACCAGGTGATCGGCGTGCGCTATGCCCGTCGTAAAAGCGTGATGAGCCGTTTCACTGACAGTGCCTCTGCCAGCGTTGAACGTCTGCTGCTGCGCCTCTGGCAGCGTGGCGATAAACCGCTGCTCTGAGCCTGAGTTAACGCCCGCTTCTGCGGGCGTTATGCCGTTAAGACGCCGCCGGCGTCAGCAGGGACTCCTGCTCCAGCCTGTCACGCAGCAGCACAAAGGCGGTCAGCGTCTTCACCAGCTCATCAGCATCGGCACCCCGCAGGCACGCAGGGATCTGACCCGCCAGCCTCGCCAGTCTTTCAAATCCACAGCGCTGAAGCTCGGCTGCCAGGGCTTCGGCCTCCCGGCACGCACGCTGTTCCTGATGATGCAAGCCGTTATGCAGCCAGTCGACCAGCATCTGCTGGCAGCGCTGAAGCAGTTGCAGCGAGAGCGGCAGGGGGCTTTCAACGGCACCCGACGGCAGTGCCTGCGGCGGATGTTCGCCAGCATGCAGCACCCAGGCCCGTTTCGCGGTCATGACCACCAGAGGTTCCAGTATCAGTTTCCCCCCGGCCAGAGAAACCAGTCCGGAAACCTGACAGATTGGATCATCCGGCTGTTGCAGTACGTTGATGAAGCAGTCAATGGCACCCGGTGCGGCCGGGGTGACACTCAGCGACAGACACAGCACGTTATCTTCGCCGGGGCCGCTGATGACTTCGGCTTCCAGCGTCTGACGCCCGGCATCCCAGCGGAGGCTCAGGCACTCACCCAGCGGCAGGATAAACAGGTTGTCGCTGTCACTCAGCGGGCGGGTAAAGGCGGGGGGACGATGCAGCAGATGCTCACGCAGCGCCACCACCCCGGGCTGACTGAGGGGGGAGTCCGTCATGGCCCAGGCGGCGGGCGTCAGGGGCGCAACGGCATTGAGGCGATCGCGCGCGCTGAGGTGCAGTTCACCCCGGGCATCACGCTGCGCCGCCTGGGAAATAATCTGACCGCCCGCCAGCATATCAGCCTGAAAGCCGGCAATGCGCCGCTGCCAGCCCGGGGCGTTCTCCTGTTCCGCCAGAGGCCACTGCCGGGAGAGATGTAACACACTGCCGGTATCAGGGTCGGTAAACCAGATGCGCACGCCATAATGCAGCGCGTTCTGCCAGCACTGCATACCCAGCGACACCAGGCGCAGATGATCGAGCCTGACCTGATCCTGCACCCCAAGCCCAACCAGGCTGCGCCAGGGTTGCGCGGGCGTCCGATCGTCAGCGGCAATGCCTGCCATCTCCCGGGCAGCGCGCAGACGGGCCGTCAGTGCGGCGAACTGGCTGAGAAACGCTCCTGCACGATAGTGGGAAGCGCGTTGATGAAAGTCATTAATGCCTTCCGATACCTGTTGCAGTGCCAGGGTGACCCAGCGCCAGTCCGCCTGTTTTGCCTGGCGCCGGGCGCGAATAAGAAGAGGCGTAAACGTGACGGCGGGCTGGCTGATGCCGCCGCTCCACAGGGCATAACTCAGGTCATTCAGCTGCGCCAGACCGTCCTCCTCCGGCATCTGTATCGCGGTTGCCCCCGGCTGCCCGGCTGCGGTCTGCCAGGTAAGATGGTCGAAACCAGGATGACGGGCTTCGGCCGCGGCGAAGGCCTGTACCGCAAGAATAATATGTTCACACAGCGTGCCTTCAATACAGTCACAGCGGGCAAAACGCATACTGCTGCGTGAGAAAAACCGCACGTCGCTCATTGGCAGCCTGGCGGCAGGCACCTGGCCGGGAGCACAGTGAAGCTCAATGATCAGGCCTTTATCCGCCAGCAGCTGCGCCCGCTGGCGCGTCGCCGCAGGCAGGGAGGTGAGTTCGGCCAGCCAGTCTCCTGGCTGCCAGCGTGTGTCTGGCAGCGCTGCTGCCGGAGCATGGCTGTGCTGATACCCCAGCACCAGCATTACCCGATGACGACACATACCGCTGGCATTGCAGGTGCAGCTCGCCTCTTTCAGCGCCTGGCCTTCGTTTAACCGGGTCAAGGTACCATCGCTGAACTGTGCGGTCAGCACACCTCCTGCATCGCTGAACAGCGGCAGGTTTCCGGCGGCGATCTCCTTCTGGCTGCGTTTAACAAAACCTGCGTTGCTTAGCGCGGTCAGTGCCTGGGGCGTCAGTTCGAGCAGTTCATTGCGCACGGGAGCACTCATGATTGTAAATTCTCTGCCAGCCACGCTGCCAGTTCTCCCGGCGTCATCGCGGCAATCTGTGCACCGGCATTAACCAGCCGCTGGGCCATTTCCCGGTCATAGCTCGGCGCGGCTTTATTGTCCAGTGCGGCCAGTCCAAGGACTTTGCTGCCATCCTGCACACACTGTCTGACCTGGTTGACCAGCAGGGAGGGAGAACCGCCCTCGAAGAAATCGCTGACCAGCACAATGGCGCTTTTTTCCGGCTGTGTAATGAGTTGCCGGGCGTACTGCACGGCTTTACCGATATCCGTGCCGCCGCCCAGTTGCACTTTCATCAGCAGCTCAACCGGGTCCTGCACGTCGTCCGTCAGGTCAACCACACTGGTATCAAACGCCACCAGATGAGTACGAATGCCCGGAAGCTGCCACAGACAGGCGGCCATCACCGCTGAGTGGATCACCGAATCCACCATCGATCCGCTCTGATCGACCAGCAACACCAACTGCCATTTTTCACTGTGACGTTTAACCCGGCTGAGAAACACCGGGGATTCAATATACAGACGACGGCGATCCGGATCCCAGCGATGCAGGTTATCTCGCAGCGTACTTTTAAAATCGAAGTTACGGGCGATAGCGACCGGTGACCGTCGCCGCCGGTCGCGGGTGCCGGAAAAGGCCTGGCGGACGTCGGTCGCCAGCCGCGCCATAATCTGTTCCACGACCTGGCGCACCAGGCGACGTGCGGCCTGTAATACCTGCGGATTCATCAGGTGCTTGGTATGCAGAACGGCGCGCAGCAGGCCTTCAGAGGGGGCGATGCGTTCCAGTACATCCAGATTGGTGACCACGTCATCAATGCCAAAGCGCAGCACGGCGTCACTTTCCAGACGCTCAATCACCTCCGCGGGGAATAGCTGGTGGATGGCATTAATCCATTCTGGCGTGCTGAGCTGTGAACCCTCCATCCCGCCGTGACGTTCACCACGCTGGATCCGCTGCGGATCGCGCCCGTACAGCCACTCCAGGGCATTATCAATGGCGCGGGCCTGTCCATCCAGCCCACTGAGGCTGTTTTCTGCCGCCTCTCCGAGCAGCAGACGCCAGCGCTGCAGCTCAGGGCTGGATAAAATATCAGAGAGTTCAGGCATCAGTGTTCCTTTACAATATGCCCCAGGCGCGCAGCTGATCGGCTGCGCGTTGATCCTGCTGCTGGTGACGGAAAAGTTCGGCGGGTGAGCAGGACACCACCTGCGGGGTCTGTAACAGATGTTCAGGCAGGTGTGGCAGCTGATAATGCGCCAGCACCTGACGCGCCAGCGCTGCCCGTTCACGCGGTGGCAGCCAGGCGAGCGCCGCCCGCATATCGGGCAGGGCGCGAATGAACTGACCATCGTCCAGCTGCATCAACTGCTGATTGAATCCCCCGACAAACGCGGGATGCGAGGCCAACTGATGACGGGCAAGCGCAATCAGGCCATGCAGTGCTTCCCCCAGGCGATCGGGGGGAAGATCGTTCAGCAGCGCCAGCGCCGCCTGGGTATCCGCATCGGGATGCTCCAGCCGGATGAGCGCGCCCAGCGCCGCTCCCCGACTGAGGGCACAGGCGTCTTTCGCCCGGTACCGGCGGGTCAGCACGGCCAGTGCGCGCGGCAGAGGCACAAGTTCGCCCGCAGGCTGGCGGTTCTGTTCATCGCGCAGAATATGGCACAGCGCCTGCCAGCTGTGAAGATGGGAACTGACCTGAGGGGGGCCTATCAGCCCGGTAGACTCCGCCAGCCACAGGGTACGATCAATCGCCGCCCGCAGGGTGGTTTGCAGAACAGCCGCGTCGCGCATGCCGTTGAGGGGATCGTGACGCCACAGGGCGTAAAGCACCTCCAGCGGCGGACCCATGGCTTCAAAATCACACTCGACCGCAATCTGCTGCTCCAGCCGGGTCAGTAACACCTGGCTGAACGATGACAGTCCGGCGAGGGTTGCGCGCTGCAGCCAGCCCGCCAGCAGGGCAATGCCCTCTGACTCCGCCATGGCAGATGACAGCCGGTGACGGGCCGCTTCCTCCAGCGTTGCGCCATAGCGTGCGGCTTCGATCAGGGCGGCGTGCTGCGCTAACGGCCGCGTCAGCGCCCACTGCTCGTCGCCGTCGCCGGACAGCGCCAGGGTGCTGCCGGACAGGCAGATTATTCCCGGGATCTCCAGAACGGCAAGGCGGTGCAGAACCTGACTTTGCTGCAGACCTGTCGCGTCGTAACGGTTAAGCGACAGCGTGGCGGGCAGGGTGATGTTAACCCGCGCCAGTTCGTGGCTGACATCCTGCGGCAGCGGCGGCTGCGGGGTGACGGCCGCCAGAACACCAAACCGCTGGCCTGCGAGTATATCAACCAGCACGATAAGAATAGGATCGGTTCCGGCCTGCAGCGTACCGCGATAGCTCCATGGCAGCGGCGCATTGAGGGCTTCTTTAATCAGGCTACCGGCGAGCGCATCCAGCCAGTCGTTACGCAGAGGAAGGCGGTGTCCACGCAGGGCCGCCAGCGCCAGCGCCTGGCTCAGGACATTGGCCATATCCGCCGTCGATGCCGGCAGATGACGCTGACGCAGCGCAGCCAGCACTGCTTCGAGCAGTTGCAGTCCGGCCTGTCGCTGGCCAACCCGCCAGCACCAGTCCTGCCAGATCGGGGCGGGCATTCCCGACAGGTAGCCCGCCAGGACATCCAGTCGCTTTTCACTGTAAGGCGTCAGATAGCTGCCGCTGACGGCACCCGGCTCCGCCGGTTCAGGGGCTGGAGGCCGTTCCGTGGGGTCAGCATCCCGCCACAGACGGCTGAGGGCCGGGGCGTGCCAGCCTCCGCAGACCACCAGCACCGGACCGCTGTTCTGCGCAACCGCCCAGGCGATCCAGCTTGCCATGTAGGCTTCCCGTTGCCGATCCTGTTCGCTGCCGCAGCTGCCCTCACGCAGCTGTTCAAACCACAGCGCCAGGGCCTCCGGCAGGCAGGCCTGTTGCGCCTCATCTTCGAAAAGATGATCCCACAGCGCATCACTGCTCTCCATACCACAGGCGTCGAGCATGGCCTGCTGGCGCTGATGATAGTGTGTGTCTGCGTCGTCAGTGTCATCGGCAGACAGGGCCCAGACGGGCAAATCGATAAAGCAGGCCTGTGCGCCGACCACTTCTGCGGCCTGCAGGGCCTGCCACTCCGGGGACCACTCGGCAAAAGGGGTCCAGGCACCCGTTCCGGGCCTCTGATGATCCTGAAACTGACAATAGCTGTAGATGGCGACCGGCAGGGTATGCGGCAGCCGCAGCTCACCGAGGCGGGGCGTAAAATCGGCAGGCCCTTCAATCAGCACCCAGGCCGGGCGGAGCTGTTCGACACTGTCACGCACCAGCCGGGCGCAGGCGGGGCTGTGATGGCGAATGCCGATAATCAGCGGGGCTATGGAGGCGACGGTCATGGCAGGCGGTGGCGAGCCTGATAGTAGGCCTGCCAGTGTGCCCCCGGACGGCTGCCGACCCGCTGTTCAAAATAGCGTCGCAAACGCGCCCGGTCATCCTCATTATCTTTAACGATAGTGCCTCCGATACAGTCCACCAGATCGGCTGGCTGGCTGGCGCGTTGTTCAAGAAACCAGGCGCGCACTCCGACCGCATGGGCCACGTTAACCGCTTCAGCGGTAGACATAATCGCGTTCAGACTGTCCATCGCACTTTTTTTCTCTCCGCCACTGCGCAGGTCACGAAAGGTATGAACCAGCAGTTCCAGCACGTCGTCCGGTACTTTGTGCGGAATGCCGCTATGCGCCAGCAGGCGGGTCGACGCGGTGGACACTAAATCCAGCTCCTGCTGGAAATTCATAATCGGGAATACGGTTTCGAAATCAAAACGTCGCTTTAGCGCTGCGCTCATCTCATTCACTCCCCGGTCGCGGGTGTTGGCCGTGGCAATGATATTAAAGCCTTCCCGTGCATACAGCTGGCTCTCTTCGCCACTGAGCTCCGGCACTGCCATCACGCGATCGGACAGCATACCCAGCAGACAATCCTGCACCTCCAGTGGGGCACGGGTAATCTCTTCGAAGCGCACAATCTTACCGTCACGCATTCCCTGATAGAGTGGCGCCGGGACCAGGGCGGCAGTCGAGGGTCCCTGGTTGATTAACAGGGCATAGTTCCAGGCATATTTGATTTGATCTTCAGTGACTGAAGCTCCGCCCTGGATGGTCAGCCCCGCATCGCCGCTGATGGCCGTGGCCAGCAGCTCTGATAACAGCGACTTTGCCGTACCGGGCTCGCCAACCAGCATCAGGCCACGTCCGGTGGCCAGCGTGACCAGCATCCGCTCCACGCTGGCCACCGAGGTTACCACCTTGGAGGTGATGCCGCGTTCGCTGTCGCCGAGAATAAAGGCGCGGGCGGCGGGCAGGCTCAGCTGCCAGCCCGGCGGCCTTGGCCCGCTGTCATCCTGCTTTAGCCGCGCCAGTTCCGCGGCGTAGAGTACGGCGGCCGGGGGCCGCTGTAACATGTCAGACATGGTCTTTCCTCATACCCGGGGGCCGGGGCTTAATCAAAAAGCGCATCAATATCGCTGAGCATTTCGCTGGCGGTAATAGGGTGCAGGCACGAAAAAGGATGTTTCTGGGGGTGCTGTTCCCCCCAACCATACTGGTGCGCATCCCCCTCCCACAGCCAGATACTGGCCAGCGTCTGTTCTTTATTAAACTCATCCGGCGCCATGCCGACCCCCAGGCCTTCGCCCATTTCCAGCACCAGCGTCATATCGCCCAGCGGTTTCAGCATCCAGCAGATCCAGCCGGCATCCTGTGGAACGCCGCGCAGCCAGCCTTTCGCCGTCAGACCGGCCAGGCGGCCGCTCGGGCAAAGACGACCCTGCCAGCGCTGCAGGTCAACAGATTCTGCCTCCTCTGCGGTCAGCAGATAGCGGTTGCGATCTAACTGACGAAACGGCGGTAACAGCTCATAATCGGCAAATAACTGGCCAAAAGCCGCCGCTTCAGCCGGCGGGATCTCCAGAACGTGCGGGATACCTGTGTGCGTCGCATTCTGTGGCAGGACATAGAGATCATCATCGGCGGTGCTGTAGCTGTTGTCCTCCGCCACGCGGAAGCAGCTGATAAGCTGATTATCCGCATCATAAGCGCCCCACACCAGGCGGCGGGTGAGGTGGCCTGTCAGCGGATGCCCGACCAGGAACTCCCTGAACTGCTGTTCCGTCCAGCGACGGCGCTGGCACATGGCGGTTTCCAGACGGGCAATCTGCTGACTGGCGACGGTGCGTGCGTCTTTTTTAAGCAGCTTGAAACGATTTACCGCATCAGCTGACAGCCCGGCATCATCACTTTTATTCGGCTTAGGCAGGTCCTTCAGGCGGCTGCCGCTGCTGTCGCGAACATAAGGCTTAAGGGTTTCATCGAAACTGACGGTGAACTGGCGTGGACCAAAATCAAGCAGCAGTGAACCGTTATCGTCCAGCCCCAGATCGGGCGCCAGGCGGTCTTCCAGCTCTGCGACAGTGAGCTCTCGCTTTTCGGCGATTTGGGTGATTTTTTCCCGGGCCCGCTCCTGAAGCGCTTTAAATTTCAGCTTCTGCGCGATGCCGTTAAGCTGCATCAGCGCGATATCGGTACCAATATCGGCCAGGATTTCCAGGCCGGCAACGGCCCGCTTATGCTGCGATTCACCCGGCCAGCTGCGGATTAACGGGGTCAACCGCCGCGCAATATCATCATTTCCAAACAGCCCCAGCGTGCTGAAGGCCCATCCCTCTTTCGGCGGTGCCGAGGCGGCCATCCAGGCGTTATACAGGTCCCAGGCGAAATCAGCCAGTGAGGCCGGGGTACAGGCCTCTTTTACCTGTTCCAGCCCCGGGTAACGACCATTTTCTGTCGGGAAGCGCAGCATGGTGCCCAGATGAGTCAGCGCCTCTTCAGGCAGCGCCTTGCCGTTGTGCAACTGCGGACGTGCCCACAGTACCGGCTGCCAGAAGGCTGGCAGGGCCGGACGCTTCGCCGGGAAATCGTTCAGCGGGTCGAGTTCTACCAGTGCACTGACTGCCGTCAGCACCTCCGGCTGCTGATAGCGTCCGGCGACCTCTTCAATCAGCGCCTGGTGGCCGTTGTCCAACAGCAGGCGCAATGCCAGACGTGCATTATCCTGCGCTTCACCTGCTTTGCCGAACGCGACCGGCAGCAGTCCCGCCACGGCATGTTCAGGGTATTTAAGCAGCCAGCGGCGGGCCTCTTCGCGCAGGGTTTTCAGTTTAGAGAAGGCGCGGGCGACAGGGACAGCCAGCTCGGTACTGCCGACGCAGATGGCCACGGTCAGGGCTTCCTGCGGCTGGCGTCCTATGCTGTTGATAAAACCGGGCAGCCCATCCAGACCAAAGTGGGCCATGACCAGGGCGATGCCGGTGTGATGTTCGCTGCTGAGAACGTTCCACAGGCCAAGCGCTTTTTCACGCGGTAGTGCGGGAAGAATATAAAGGTTCCAGTCGCTGGCATAATGCGAGTGGTTGGCTGCCCAGTCGGCGAGCAGCTGAGGGTAATCGTCCTCCTCATAAGCTTTCACCGCGGTGGCAGGCAGCGACTGATTCCAGCTGGTGAACCCGAGGCGGGCCAGAACCTGATCGGACGGCAAACCGGCGATCTGCAGCTTACTGTGATTAGACCAGCTTGACAGGATATCTTCCGGTACGCCGTCGAAGACCGGCTCGACCGGCTGTACTGCCAGTGCCAGAAGCGGAATGCTGTTGGCCTGCTTTTTATTCAACCACGGGGGCGACACCAGGATAGCGGGCAGCATATCTGCGCTGGCGCAGTCGGTTTTGACATTCAGGCGCTGCTGGCTGTGAGCCACCAGTGCGGTCTCTTGTTCAGAAAGCCACGGCGCGACGTCAATCGCCAGCTGCGGCTGATTATGCAGCAGGGCATGCAGTTGGGTGCGCCAGAGCGCCTCTTCTTTACCGTTCAGCAGGCGAACCAGTGCGGTGAAAGCGGCATGAGGAAAACGCTGGCTGGCTTTAGCCGCACGTTCGTAGCTGCGCTTACCCTGGCCTGCGGCACGGATTAACATCTCCAGCGCCAGCGGATGATTGACGTGCATCAGCACTTCACCGCAGCGATCGCCGTGGGCATAGGGGGCAAAGCGCGGCAGGGCACGCACGCCCTGTTCCAGCAGAACCGTGGTGGTCAGTAGCTCGCCGTAATACCAGCTGTCGAAGACGTCCAGGCTTTTAAAATCGTGCAGCGCACGGAGCGTGCTGTCATCGGTAGCGGTGATCTTCAACAGTTCCAGTGCACCGATATCCGCATCGGGCCCGGTCTGGCGGAGGATCTCATCGGCCAGCTCAGGTATTTCCGGCAGCAGGAGTGCTATCAGTGGCCGGCGCCAGGCAGGGGTATGGGGCAGGGCAGCAATAAGACGTTCAGCACATGCCTGCCAGATTTCCTCTTTGGCAGCTGAAAGGTGCCAGCGCAGACGCATTTCGTGCTCGGCAACGTTCTGCTGATAACCTGCGGGGGCATTATCGGCGGGATAAAACGAAATGTGACGGGTGCGGTAATCACGATCAAGACCGATCTGCAGGCTGGCGATAATCATCTCGGTCGCATAGATCAGGCCATAATGAGCAACGATGGCATCAATAAGCAGCGTGGCTTCTTTGCCCGCGTAGGTCTGGTTAATTTTTATCAGTGCTGCACCCGCCATCGGGGAGTTCTGCGGGATGGCTTTGCCCTCTGCCAGGCACTGCTGCGCCAGGGCAATTGCCTGCTGCCAGTCGCTTTCACAGCGGCTGCCCTCCAGCGGCACAGGACCGTTCTTACGGACCTCCTGACTTAATATTTTCATCCGCCGCAGTTGCTCTGCCGGCTCCTCCACTTTACCCGGCGAAGGAAGTGGCCGGTGACGATGGCTCAGGGCCAGTACCGATAATTTGACCGGGAGATCAATCTTCTCATCCTCTGTCAGCCAAAGGGGCGCGGCATCGCCAGCGACAGCGGTGGCCTGCGGGGGAGCCGGATGCGCAGCGGCCGGTGTCGAAACGGGGGCGGAGAGGGCGGTTTTTTCCTCGCGGGAAGACGGCTTAACGATGGTGTCCGAACTGACGCTGGATGCCGTGCTGACCCGGGTTTCTCCCTCCGCTGCCTGGTAACCTTTACGCGTCTTTTCTTTTATTAACTTTTCACACGCGTTTCTGGCCTGTTCTTCATCGTCAAAGCTTTTAATCTGGCTTTGTCCCTGAGTTCCCACGCGTCCCCAGTTGAGATGGAGTTCCTGCTGTTGCTGTACAACGGTCCAGAATTTATGGGATTTTTCATCCTGATAGATCAAGGTGGTCATGAGGATTCCATTTACGTTAATGCGGTGTCCGCCATCAGGGCGAACACCGTCAAAAAGAGAAGCGATTCTCCGGGCACCCGCTGCTTTTTTAGCCGCTGCGGTAACAGGCCGTCGGGTCAATGTAATCAACGGCAGTGGGGGGTTCAAGTGGAAAAATTCAGATGTTATCAACCAATTGTTGCTTATCTGGCTATGCTGAATCACAGATTCTGCTTTTTCCTCCTTTATAGTATTGCCGTCAGGTTAACTAAGCGTTACGTAAAATCGCTAATGCGCGTGATGCAAACTGAACAAATTTTTTTGTTTTCGCTGCCATTCCTGGCGGAAATGTGGGCATGGTGCTAATTAAGTTGCGTAACAGATTTTATCAGGTAGAGTGTGGGCGTTTCGGGTTCCGGGCGTAAAACAGACTTTACGCTATGTTAGAGATTCGCTTAACAGGTGGTAAAAGGTACCGTTTATCAATTGGTTGCAACGAGCACTATTATGACTGAATTGATGAAAAGTTAGCCGGGTTGGATCTTTTTAATCCCGATAACCTTAACGTTAGTGCACGATGTGATAAGCATAAACGGCACAAATTACTCTCGGATGTTTTAATCAGGTAAAGGTAACTATGGGAAAAGCTCTCGTAATAGTTGAGTCCCCGGCAAAAGCCAAAACGATCAATAAATATCTCGGTAATGACTACGTGGTTAAATCCAGTGTGGGCCATATCCGCGATTTGCCGACCAGTGGATCAACAGTTAAAAAGAGCGCTGACTCTACAACCAGTAAAACAACCAAAAAGGTCAAAAAAGACGAAAAGACGGCCCTGGTCAACCGTATGGGCGTCGATCCTTATCATGGCTGGGATGCTAATTACCAGATCCTGCCAGGTAAGGAAAAAGTTGTCGCTGAGCTGAAGGCACTGGCTGAGAAAGCTGACCACATCTATCTCGCAACGGACCTTGACCGCGAAGGGGAAGCCATTGCATGGCACCTGCGGGAAGTGATCGGTGGCGATGAGTCGCGGTACAGTCGCGTCGTGTTTAACGAAATCACCAAAAATGCGATTCGACAGGCGTTTGAAAAGCCGGGCGAACTGAATATAGACCGTGTTAATGCCCAGCAGGCGCGCCGATTTATGGACCGTGTTGTGGGCTACATGGTATCGCCGCTGCTGTGGAAAAAAGTGGCGCGTGGGCTGTCCGCTGGCCGCGTCCAGTCGGTCGCGGTGCGGCTGGTGGTGGAGCGTGAGCGCGAAATCAAAGCGTTTGTTCCGGAAGAGTACTGGGATCTGAACGCTGAGCTGACCACGCCGAAAGGGGTTGATCTGCCGATGCAGGTCACCCACCAGGGTGATAAGCCTTTCCGTCCGGTGAACCGTGAGCAGACTCACGCCGCCGTCAGCCTGCTGGAAAAAGCACGCTATGTGGTGGCCGATCGTGAAGATAAGCCGACCAGCAGTAAGCCAGGCGCTCCGTTCATTACGTCCACGCTTCAGCAGGCAGCCAGCACCCGCCTGGGCTTTGGCGTGAAGAAAACCATGATGATGGCCCAGCGTCTGTATGAGGCCGGCCATATTACTTATATGCGTACCGACTCAACCAACCTGAGCCAGGATGCCGTCAGCATGGTTCGCGGCTACATCGAAGATGAATTCGGCGCGAAATATCTGCCGAAAGCCGCCAATGTCTACAGCAGCAAAGAGAACTCTCAGGAAGCGCATGAAGCCATCCGTCCCTCAGATGTCAAAGTGCAGTCCGAGCAGCTGAAAGATATGGAAAACGACGCGCAGAAGCTGTATCAGTTGATCTGGCGTCAGTTCGTCGCCTGTCAGATGATGCCCGCGCAGTACGACTCCACCACGCTGACCGTTGAAGCCGCAGACTTCAAACTCAAGGCAAAAGGGCGCACGCTGCGCTTTGATGGCTGGACACGAGTGATGGCTGCACTGCGTAAGGGTGATGAAGATCGCGTGTTGCCAGACGTTGCGGTTGGCAGTGAACTCAGCCTGCAGCAGTTGGTGCCGAGCCAGCACTTCACCAAGCCCCCGGCTCGCTTCAGCGAAGCCTCGCTGGTGCGTGAGCTGGAAAAACGCGGTATCGGTCGTCCTTCAACCTACGCTTCGATTATTTCGACCATTCAGGATCGCGGATATGTGAAGGTTGAAAGCCGCCGCTTCTATGCAGAAAAAATGGGCGAGATTGTCACAGACCGTCTGGAAGAAAGCTTCCGCGATCTGATGAATTATGACTTCACTGCCCACATGGAAGACAATCTCGACAAGGTCGCGAAAAACGAAGCGCAGTGGAAAGCGGTGCTGGATCAGTTCTTTGCCGAGTTCAGCGACCAGCTGGCGCAGGCAGAAAAGGATCCGGAAGAAGGCGGTATGCAGCCTAATCAGATGATCCTGACCTCGATCGACTGCCCGACCTGTAGCCGTCAGATGGGTATTCGCACGGCGAGCACCGGCGTGTTCCTCGGCTGCTCTGGCTATGCGCTACCGCCGAAAGAGCGCTGCAAGCAGACGATTAACCTGATCCCCGAGAATGAAGTGCTGAATATTCTCGAAGGGGACGATGCGGAAACCAATGCGCTGCGTGCCCGTCGCCGCTGCCAGAAATGCGGCACGGCGATGGACAGCTACTTAATCGACCCTCAGCGCAAGCTACACGTCTGCGGTAATAATCCGGAGTGTGATGGCTACGAGATCGAACAGGGCGAGTTCCGTATCAAGGGGTATGACGGTCCGATCGTAGAGTGCGAGAAATGTGGTTCTGAAATGCACCTGAAAATGGGGCGCTTTGGTAAGTACATGTCCTGTACCAATGACGAATGCAAAAATACGCGTAAAATTCTGCGCAGCGGCGAAGTGGCACCACCGAAAGAAGATCCGGTCCCACTGCCTGAACTGCCGTGTGAGAAGTCAGATGCGTATTTTGTCCTGCGTGACGGGGCTGCCGGTGTGTTCCTGGCCGCTAATACCTTCCCTAAATCGCGTGAAACCCGCGCGCCGCAGGTAGAGGAGTTGCAGCGCTTCCGCGATCGCTTACCGGAGAAACTGCGCTATCTGGCCGATGCCCCGGCGACCGATCCGGACGGCAATAAAGCCGTGGTGCGGTTCAGCCGCAAAACGAAACAGCAGTACGTCAGCACAGAAAAAGACGGAAAAGCCACTGGCTGGTCTGCCTTCTTCGTTGACGGCAAATGGGAAGTCACCGCGAAGAAGTAACGTCGCGCTTCCCGTCAGTGAGCGGGCCGCCCCGTGCGGCTCGCTCCTGCTTATCTTCTCTGCGGCTTTGCTCTGCCGCCACTATACATCTCCCTCATTTTTGATATAGTTGTTATAGATAATCCCTTTCTTATTATTTATTCGTATTATAACCTTCGGACCTGAAGCTGCCGCTGCATGAGCCCTGTCGCTTTGCTGCATCGACAGCGATTACGGTTACAGATCGATTACCTGAGTCCGGCTCTCATTTGCTACCGGGTTGTCGGCGCATTGTTTCAAACCCTGGATGGAATGAAAAATGAAATTGCAGCAGCTGCGTTACATCGTTGAAGTGGTGAATCACAATCTCAACGTCTCTTCAACGGCCGAAGGACTCTACACCTCGCAGCCCGGGATCAGTAAGCAAGTCCGTATGCTGGAAGACGAGCTGGGCATTCAGATTTTCGCCCGTAGCGGCAAACATTTAACCCAGGTCACGCCAGCAGGGCAGGAAATCATCCGCATCGCACGCGAAGTCCTGTCAAAAGTGGACGCCATTAAATCGGTCGCCGGTGAACATACCTGGCCTGATAAAGGGTCGCTTTATGTTGCAACCACGCACACCCAGGCCCGCTATGCGCTGCCGAATGTGATTAAAGGGTTTATAGAACGTTACCCGCGTGTTTCCCTCCATATGCATCAGGGCTCTCCGACGCAGATTGCTGAAGCAGTCTCGAAAGGTAATGCGGACTTTGCCATTGCCACTGAAGCACTGCATCTCTACGACGACCTGATCATGCTGCCGTGTTATCACTGGAATCGCGCCATCGTTGTCACGCCTGATCATCCTCTGGCAGCGAAAAGCAAAGTGTCAATTGAGGAGCTGGCGGAGTATCCGTTAGTGACCTATACCTTCGGTTTTACGGGCCGTTCAGAACTGGACACTGCCTTCAATCGTGCCGGCCTGACTCCCCGTATTGTCTTTACCGCTACAGATGCTGATGTGATTAAAACCTATGTCAGACTGGGCCTGGGTGTGGGGGTGATTGCCAGCATGGCTGTAGATCCGGTCTCTGATCCCGACCTGGTCCGGATTGAAGCCACTGACGTTTTCAGCTTCAGCACAACGAAAATCGGCTTCCGCCGGAGCACCTTCCTGCGCAGCTATATGTATGATTTTATCCAGCGTTTCGCGCCACACCTGACAAGGGATGTGGTGGATACCGCCGTCGGGCTACGTTCTAACGAAGATATCGAAGCGATGTTCAAAGACATCAAACTTCCGGCAAAATAAACTCAGCTGTGATGATGAGTGACATTGAGAGCCGCAGCGCGGCTCTTTTTTTATCTTCTGATGCGCCTCGCTCCTCCATTCTTTAACGTCCTTTCATTATTTTTTCGTAAATGAAACATGTATCACATGTTTATTGATTGTTATTTCTTAAATGAGAAACAGTACACAAT
Source organism: Erwinia persicina (assembly GCF_019844095.1). Taxonomy (NCBI): domain Bacteria; kingdom Pseudomonadati; phylum Pseudomonadota; class Gammaproteobacteria; order Enterobacterales; family Erwiniaceae; genus Erwinia; species Erwinia persicina. The sequence goes on from NZ_CP082141.1 coordinate 2,286,598, forward strand.
TTTCAATCCACCTCTTTGCGCTACCTTAAGATGATTCTCATACTCTAGTTATAAGTTGTCAGTATCGCCCGCAACCAAAGGCTTTTACTGGAAAACTCTAGTTTAGAATGGAACTACTGCAGAAAGCGCCGGGTTGAGTTTGTGTTAAGTCTTATTTATTCCGGCGAAGTTGAGTTAGTACTTTTAATTAATCTTATTCATGGTTGATTAAACCTCTTTATCGTTTTGTACAATAAAAATTACTGGATTTTGCAACAGAGAATGTTTAGGATTCATCCTAATTTCTGATTGGTTCAAACAATCGTTTTAATGAGAGTGATTATCAAAAACTATGGCGACGAGATTATCTGTACAACCCGGCTTCGGGGATAAAACCATCAAGGTTGAGCGTAACAGCAATCTGAGACGCAAAGCCTGGCTGACGGTTTTCGCTGTTTCATCACTGTTTTGGGTGGTCGTGGGCTTATCCGTTTGGCGTATGTGGGGGTAACTAATGTACCTGAGACAGCCAGAGCAGAAACCGCAACAGTTACGCAAAACCAATGAGCGTCTCTAAGGGTAAGAATGATCCTCAGCAGGCCATCCCGGCATCCTGGGAAATGAACGACCTGCAGCGTCATTTTATTGAGTCAATGTTCGAAGATACGAAAGCCAAATAATTTAGTCAGTAATTACTCAGTTTTTTTCTGAGACTTATAAATAAAATAGCTCTTATTACCATTCAGGCTGCTTCACTGGTCAGGGCACTTTAACGCCCATTTTTGATGCTAACCCATCACTTAACGGTAAAACTCGCGGTGTAAATGACGTGAGTTTAATGACGTACGTTACGGTCACCGATGGCCGGAAGGAGTATGACGATGAACTTAACTCAAATTACCTAGTTCAGCACGTGGACATTTTCTGCTCTGTTCTGGACCAGCGCGCTATGGCTTGCAATGATGGTGCGTTAATACCCATTATTAATAAACTTCTCGCGTAGTAACAATAACGCTCTGCCGATGACTGTCGCAGGGCGTTTTTGTTTTTTAATTTTCAGTTTGTTTCAGTACTTGTCAATTAGTGTTGTTATCAAAACGTTGCGTCTTGATTGTGCTATGTTTATACAGACCTTGTTATTAATAAGGTTTTACCCGGCATCTGCATTTGTGGGTTCGCTGCCTCTGCGATGGTTTGGGTTGAATGTATAAAAGAACACGCAATGGAGGAGCAATGTCAACGACCCTACGCCAACTCACTCATGACACCCTGTCTGTCCACGACCAGCAGTATCACTATTACAGCCTGTCAAAAGCCGCTGCTGAACTGGGTGATATCTCACGCCTGCCAAAATCCATGAAGGTGCTGCTGGAAAATCTGCTGCGCTGGCAGGATAACGAATCGGTTACCGCAGAAGATATCCATGCCCTGGCCGGCTGGCTGAAAGATGCCCATGCCGAGCGCGAGATAGCCTATCGGCCCGCGCGCGTGCTGATGCAGGACTTTACCGGTGTACCGGCGGTGGTGGATCTGGCGGCGATGCGTGAAGCGGTAAACCGTCTTGGTGGCGATGTGGCCAAAGTGAACCCCCTTTCTCCCGTTGACCTGGTGATTGACCACTCGGTCACAGTTGACCACTTCGGCGATGACGATGCATTTGAAGAAAACGTCCGCCTGGAGATGGAGCGTAACCACGAACGTTACGTGTTTCTGCGCTGGGGGCAAAAAGCTTTTAACCGTTTCAGCGTGGTGCCCCCCGGAACCGGCATTTGTCATCAGGTCAATCTGGAATATCTGGGTAAGGCCGTCTGGCACGAGCAGCAAGATGGACAGGAAGTGGCTTACCCCGACACGCTGGTCGGCACGGATTCACACACGACCATGATCAATGCGCTGGGCGTGTTGGGGTGGGGAGTGGGGGGCATCGAGGCCGAAGCCGCGATGCTGGGCCAGCCGGTTTCGATGCTGATCCCGGATGTCGTCGGTTTTAAGCTGACCGGAAAGCTCCAGCCTGGGATTACCGCCACTGACCTGGTGCTGACGGTCACGCAAATGCTACGTAAACATGGTGTGGTGGGTAAATTCGTCGAATTCTACGGTGACGGTCTTGACGATCTCCCGCTAGCTGACCGCGCCACCATTGCCAATATGGCACCGGAATATGGTGCTACCTGTGGTTTCTTCCCTGTTGATGCCGTAACGCTGAGCTACATGAAGCTCACCGGGCGCAGTACGGAACAGGTGGCACTGGTGGAGGCGTACAGTAAAGCGCAAGGGCTGTGGCGTGAAACGGGCGATGAACCGGTGTTTACCAGTACGCTGGCGCTGGATATGGGGCAGGTTGAGTCCAGCCTTGCCGGACCGAAACGGCCGCAGGATCGCGTGGCACTCGGTGATGTGCCCGCTGCATTCCGTGCCAGCAATGAACTGGAAGTCAATCAGGCCCAAAAAGCGCATAAGGCGGTGCAGTACCAGGACAGTAAAACCCGTCAGCAGCATCAGCTGGAGGACGGCGCGGTGGTAATTGCCGCGATCACTTCCTGTACGAACACCTCCAATCCCAGCGTGCTGATGGCAGCCGGTTTGTTGGCGAAAAAAGCTGTCTCTCTGGGGTTACACCGTAAACCCTGGGTGAAAGCCTCACTCGCTCCCGGTTCAAAAGTTGTTTCTGATTATCTTGCTGCGGCCCGTCTGACACCCTACCTCGACAAGCTGGGCTTCAACCTGGTGGGTTACGGTTGCACCACCTGTATCGGTAACTCCGGCCCGCTTCCTGATGAAGTTGAAAATGCCATTAAAGAAGGTGATCTGACGGTGGGTGCCGTCCTGTCTGGTAACCGTAATTTCGAAGGGCGTATCCACCCCTTTGTTAAAACTAACTGGCTGGCATCGCCGCCGCTGGTTGTGGCGTATGCCCTGGCGGGCAATATGACGTTAAACCTGCAGACTGACCCGCTTGGCGAAGATATGGCCGGTAATCCTGTCTATCTCAAAGACATCTGGCCTTCTCCGGAGGAGATTGCTGAAGCTGTCCAGATGGTTTCCACCGATATGTTCCATAAAGAATATGCCGAAGTGTTTGAAGGCACGCCGGAATGGCAGCAAATCGAAGTCAGTGAAGCGGCGACTTATGACTGGGATGAAGGCTCAACCTATATTCGCCTGTCACCTTTCTTTGATGATATGGAAAAGGAACCTAAGCCCGTTAAGGATATTCAGGGTGCACGAATCCTGGCGATGCTCGGTGATTCTGTGACCACTGACCATATCTCTCCGGCAGGAAGCATTAAAGCTGACAGTCCGGCGGGACGTTACCTGCTTGCGCACGGTGTTGAGCGTGCAGACTTTAACTCCTATGGATCACGTCGTGGTAACCATGAAGTGATGATGCGCGGTACCTTTGCCAATATCCGTATCCGTAACGAAATGGTCCCGGGTGTGGAAGGCGGGATGACACGCTTTATTCCCGGAAATGAACAGATGGCGATCTATGATGCCGCTATGCGCTATCAGCAGGCGGGTATTCCGCTGGCCGTGATTGCCGGTAAAGAGTATGGCTCTGGTTCCAGCCGCGACTGGGCGGCAAAAGGCCCACGTTTGCAGGGGGTGAGGGTGGTGATTGCCGAGTCGTTTGAACGTATTCACCGTTCTAACCTGATCGGTATGGGCATCTTACCGCTGGAATTCCCAACGGGGGTGACGCGTAAAACACTGGGGCTGACCGGCGATGAACTGATTGATGTGCAGGATCTTCAGCAATTGACGCCCGGCGGTGTGGTCAAAGTGACGCTGACGCGGACGGACGGAAGCAAGAATGTGCTGGATACGCGCTGTCGTATCGATACCGGCAACGAACTGACCTATTATCAGAATGACGGCATTCTGCATTACGTGATCCGTAACATGCTGCAGTAAACGCTTTTACCGCCCTCAGAGCACAAAAAACCGGCCATCAGGCCGGTTTTTTTTATCACCTAAGGGGACCGCATGAGGGATTACTTTGACAGCAGGTGACCCATCTTCGCCGCTTTGGTATCCAGATAATGCGCGTTGTTAGGGTTTCTTCCCACAATAAGTGGAACGCGCTCGGTGATATTAATCCCGGCTTCCGTCAGAATCTCTACCTTTCTTGGATTATTGGTCAGCAGCCGGACTTCATGCACGCCCAACAGTTTGAACATATCCGCACAAATCGTAAAATCGCGCTCGTCGGCAGCAAAGCCCAACTGATTGTTCGCCTCTACCGTGTCGTAGCCTTTATCCTGCAGGGCATAGGCCCGGATTTTGTTCAGCAGACCGATATTGCGTCCTTCCTGACGATGGTAAAGCAGGATCCCACGCCCCTGTTCCGCGATCTGCGTCAGCGCGGCTTCCAGCTGAAAACCGCAGTCGCAGCGCAGGCTGAAGAGAGCATCGCCTGTCAGACACTCGGAATGGACGCGTGACAGCACTGGCTTACTATCGGAAATATCGCCGTAAACCAGGGCAACATGGTCATGCCCGGTTGCCAGTTCTTCAAAACCTACCATAAGGAAATCTCCCCATGGTGTGGGCAGATTCGCTTCTGCTACCCGTTTAAGCTGCATGTGACTCTCCAGAAACTTCAGGTGTTGCGCTATGATCTGATAGCGCAGTGTCAGTGACCTGACGCCAACAATTGAGGCTATTTTGCCACAACACGGCGCGCGCAGGTTAACACGTTAGAGCGATTGATTTAATAGCGCACAATTATCGCTATCACAATCCTTATGTTATTATTTTTAAAGCCAATCTTATAACAAGGTTGTGATATCAACGGCGCTAAGGAAAAACACATGGCAGATATCCTTAAACGTACCACCCTTGGCATGCTGTTACTCCTGATTATGCCTGTTGGGGTGATGCTGTCAGGCTGGCAGTGGCAGCCTGGAGAGATGGGGTGGGGCCATAAAGTCCTCTTCTGGTTTACCGAAACGGTCACCAGCCCGTGGGGAATACTGACCAGTGCCATTCTTTGCGGCTGGTTTCTCTGGTGCCTCCGCTTTCGCTGGAAACCGGCGGTCTTCCTGCTGGGGATAATTATTGGCGCCTTGCTGACCGGACAGTACACCAAAAGCCTGATTAAAGAAGAGGTGCAGGAGCCGCGTCCCTATGTGCTCTGGCTGGAAAAAACCTACGGTATTAATGGGCAGGTATTCTATGAGCAGAAACGTAAACAGCGCAGTATCACTGTGCGTGATGCCGTCGCGGACAATCCGCAACTGCCTGGCTGGTTAAAAAAGCACTGGGCATTTGAAACAGGCTTTGCTTTCCCTTCGGGCCATACGATGTTTGCCGCCAGCTGGGCGCTGCTGGGTGTCGGCCTGCTGTGGCCGCGTCGCCGCTACGTTACCCTTATCCTGCTGATGGGGTGGGCTACTGCAGTAATGGGCAGTCGCCTGATGCTGGGTATGCACTGGCCGCGTGATTTAATTGTGGCCACGCTGATTAGCTGGTTATTCATTACCCTGGCGACCTGGCTGGCCCAGCGTTTCTGCGGTCCGTTAACCGTACCGCCGCAGGAACAGCAGGAGATCGCGGAACGGGAAAATGACGCCTGATGATTGTAAAGACGCCTTTCTGCCCCCACTTAGTTCAGTCAGCTTGTTATGCGCAGTTGGAGTGACATGAGGGAGGCAGGAGGGCAATCTGGGGGCATCCTCATATCTGTGCAAGCATAAGCGCGTTTTTTTTGGCATAATTCATCTGGTTAACACCAGGTTATGGGATGAACTGTGAAATATTTGCTGATTTTTTTAGTGGTTCTGGCGATTTTCGTCATTTCTGTCACGCTGGGCGCGCACAACGATCAGGTGGTGACGTTCAACTATCTGCTGGCGCAGGGTGAGTTCCGTGTTTCAACGTTGTTGGCTTCACTTTTTGCTGCCGGCTTCCTGTTAGGCTGGGCAATCTGTGGGCTGTTCTGGCTGCGTGTTCGTGTTTCACTGGCGCATGCTCAACGCAAAATTAAACGTCTTCAGCAGCAACTGGGGCAGACAGAAGAAACTGTGACAACGTCACAGGTTACTGTCGTCAAGGAATAATCACCTATGTTAGAACTGCTGTTTCTGTTACTCCCCGTCGCCGCCGCCTATGGCTGGTATATGGGGCGCAGAAGTGCGCAACAGGATAAGCAACAGGAGGCCAGCCGCCTGTCACGTGACTACGTGACCGGGGTGAACTTCCTGCTTTCTAATCAGCAGGATAAAGCCGTCGATCTTTTCCTCGATATGTTGAAAGAGGATAGCGGCACGGTCGAAGCGCATCTTACGCTGGGTAACCTGTTCCGCTCTCGCGGTGAGGTCGATCGCGCAATACGCATTCACCAGGCTCTGATGGAAAGTTCTTCTCTTACCTATGACCAGCGGCTGTTGGCTATCCAGCAATTGGGACGTGACTACATGGCGGCCGGATTTTACGATCGTGCTGAACAGATGTTTGGCCAACTGGTGGATGAAACTGATTTTCGCATCAGCGCCCTGCAGCAGTTGCTGGTGATCCACCAGGCGACCAGTGACTGGCCAAATGCGATTGAAGTCGCCGAACGGCTGGTTAAACAGGGTAAAGATCGCCTGAAAATGGAAATTGCTCACTTTTACTGTGAGCTGGCGCTTCAGGCCATCAGCAGCGACGATCTTGACCGCGCGATGAGTCTTCTGAAAAAAGGAGAGTCCGCCGACCGAAGCAGTGCCCGGGTTTCGATTATGATGGGCCGTATTCATATGGCTAAGAATGAATATCAGAAAGCGGTAGGGCATTTACAGCGGGTCATTGAGCAGGATAAAGAACTGGTCAGCGAAACCCTTGAGATGCTGGAAGGATGCTACGAACACCTGGGGCAACCTCAGGCCTGGGCGGAGTATCTTAAACGTTGTGTCGAAGAAAATACCGGTGCAGCGGCCGAGCTTTATCTGGCGGGTATTCTCGATCGTGAAGAGGGCCCGGAAGTCGCGCAAACCTACATTACACGTCAGCTTCAGCGGCATCCTACTATGCGTGTTTTCCATCGTCTGATGGATTTCAACTTGCAGGAGGCGGAAGAGGGCCGGGCTAAGGACAGTCTGATGGTGCTGCGTGATATGGTCGGTGAACAAATCCGCACCAAACCGCGCTACCGCTGCCATAAATGTGGGTTTACGGCCCATGCTCTTTACTGGCACTGCCCGTCATGCCGTGCCTGGTCATCCGTTAAACCGATCAGAGGCCTCGACGGCCAGTAAACAGAACCCGCCTGTGGTGGGGGAATTACCCACTTTAGTTACAACATACCAACGAGGTTTTTTAATAAAGGTGCCAGTAACATCAGCGTTGTCTTCGGTCATACAGGAAGAGAGTTGATTCGCTGTGCATTTTCCTGTGTCACAGGTAGAATGCATCCCGTTTATCGTTTGCGCCACGCGGTGCTCCACTTTAAGAGGGGATTCCCATGCTATTACCTCAGATAACCGGCTCACCGATTGTGGTGGCGTTAGATTATGCCGACCGCAATAACGCCCTGGCGTTTATTGACCAGATTGAACCCGGCAGCTGCCGCCTCAAGATTGGCAAAGAAATGTTTACGCGCTTCGGGCCTCAGTGGGTGCGCGATGTGCAACAGCGTGGCTTTGAGGTTTTCCTTGATTTGAAATTCCATGATATTCCCAATACTACGGCCCATGCCGTGGCGGCAGCGGCAGACCTCGGTGTATGGATGGTCAATGTCCACGCCAGCGGCGGGGCACGAATGATGACGGCAGCACGAGAAGCCCTGGTCCCTTTTGGCAAGGATGCGCCACTGCTGATTGCGGTCACGGTGCTGACCAGCATGGACGCTGATGACTTACGCGGTCTTGGTATTGAACTCTCCCCGGCAGAGCAGGCCGGGCGCCTGGCGCGCCTGACCCAACAGTGCGGGCTTGATGGCGTGGTGTGTTCTGCTCAGGAAGCCCGGCATTTCAAACAGGCTATCGGGCAGACGTTCCGGCTGGTCACACCCGGCATTCGCCCGGCAGGCAGCGATGCGGGCGATCAACGGCGGATTATGACACCCCGGCAGGCGCAGCAGGCAGGGGTTGATTATATGGTGATCGGTCGTCCGATTACACAATCCGCCGATCCGGCCAGTACACTGCGTAGCATCCTGAACGATTTACAGGAGGCATAATGGCCGATGACAACAGCCGGCTGGTTTACTCAACGGAAACCGGACGAATTGACGAACCTAAAGCAGTAGTGCAGCGGGCGAAGGGCGATGGCATAGTGCGTATACAGCGCCAGACCAGCGGCCGAAAGGGTAAAGGTGTCTGCCTGATTAGCGGTATTGATCTTGATGATGCGGAATTAACGAAACTGACGGCTGAACTTAAAAAGAAATGTGGCTGCGGCGGAGCACTGAAAGAGGGAGTCATCGAAATTCAGGGCGATAAACGCGACCTGTTAAAAACACTACTGGAAGCTAAAGGGTTTAAAGTAAAACTGGCCGGGGGGTAAGTTTTACCGCTTAACAGGGCCGAACAGCGTTCGGCCCGCGATACGCTGCTTTATTATTTGTCGATTTGATGTCCGATGATCCCACCTACTGCGGCGCCACCCAGGGTACCCAGTCCACTTCCGTTTGTCAGAACAGAACCACCAATAGCGCCAGCACCTGCGCCGATTGCTGTATTACGATCGCGTTTAGACCAGTTTGAGCATGCGCTCAGGGAAAGAACTAATGTAGCGGCCAGCAAGCCGGCGGTAATGCGTTTTGCAGTGATTGACATATTTACTACTCCTTAATTGCAGCACCAGAGATACTCATCAAGTATAGAAGAGGCTCTGCGTTATCGAGCCTGCACCGGCTTGTTTTCTGGTGATTTATGTCACCGAACGCGTAAAATTCGCGTAAATAATTGTCTGTGTGTGAATCCGCCGGCTCAGGACTCCCTCACCTTAACCGGATAGTAAGACTTCTAACTATCACTGGGGTAAAGGCAATAACTTATTTTGAAATATTGCTGGACGTCTTTACAGGTAAAAAATCTTAATTTCCCCGGCTATTTTTTTCGAACCGCCCCGCAAAATTTTGTGTCCAGCCGGATCCTGCCGCTGATACAGCCATTGCCTCCATACCCGTCTTCATCTGTGGCGCAGACAATAAATGCCCGGCCACAGTGGAGAAAACGACATGCTGGAACATCTCAAGCAGCAGGTGCTGGACGCTAACCTTGCGCTACCGCGCTATGGACTGGTGACTTTTACCTGGGGCAACGTAAGCGCCATTGACCGTGAGCAGGGCGTTATTGTCATCAAACCCTCCGGCGTCAGCTATGACGACATGAAGCGGGACGATATGGTCGTCGTAGACCTGTCCACGGGGCAGGTGATTGAAGGCGATAAACGGCCCTCATCTGACACCGATACGCATCGTGCGCTCTATCTCGCCTGGCCTCATATTGGGGGGATTGTCCATACACATTCGCGTCATGCCACCATCTGGGCGCAGGCAGGAAAAGATCTGCCCGCATGGGGCACCACCCATGCCGATGATTTCTACGGGGCCATTCCCTGTACCCGACAGATGCGCGACGACGAAATCCGCGATCGCTATGAATGGCAAACCGGGCAGGTGATCATTGAAACGCTGCAACAGCGCAGTATCGATCCCTTAGCGATCCCCGCTGTGCTGGTTAACTCACACGGGCCTTTTGCCTGGGGTCGCAGCGCCGAAGACGCCGTCCACAGCGCGGTGGTGCTGGAAGAGGTGGCCTATATGGGCATTTTCAGTCAACAACTGACCCCGCAGCTGCCGGCGGTACAGCAGGTCTTGCTGGATAAACACTATCTGCGCAAGCACGGTAAAAATGCCTATTACGGACAGAAATAACCGATATACCCGCGGCTGACCGCTATCCTGCCTGCATGACACATCACTTAGCGGCATACCGTCAGCGTGGCGGGCTGCCGCCGTTTGCGTCCTTCGCCCGTTTTTCCTCCCTCCTGCCCGCAGGCGCTGTCGCGCATATTTCCGACGGCTTTATCTGTTATTTTTCTTAAAAATCAAACACCCATTTAGCACGGACAGACTCTGGATTAGGCTGGGGCTGCGTATAACGCATAACTAAACAGAGGATATTTTTATGACTGTTGTAAATCAGACTACCTGCAGGCTGTTTAACGAAGCGGGACAAATGACCCAGCTGTCCGCTTATTACGAGGAAGAGCGCCGCACGATGTGGATGATGCTGCGGGCGCAGCCACGTCCGAGTTTTAACCATCAACTGATCGAAGAGATCATGAACCTCAGCTATGCCGCCCAGCGCTCAGGATTGCAGATCGACTTCTGGGTAACGGGCTCACTGGTTCCCACCATGTTTAACGCGGGGGGAGATCTGCGCTTTTTTGTGGAGTCTATCAAGAACGGACGGCGGGAGGCGCTGAGGGCTTACGCCCGCGCGTGCGTTGACTGTATCCATGCCGCTGCACGCGGGTTCGATACGGGAGCCGTCAGTATTGCGATGGTGGAAGGAAGCGCACTGGGTGGTGGCTTCGAGGCGGCGCTGGCGCACCATTTTATCCTCGCACAAAACACCGCCCGCATGGGATTTCCGGAGATCGCATTTAACCTGTTTCCGGGAATGGGTGGATACTCGCTGGTCGCGCGTCGTTCCGGGATGAAGCTGGCGGAGGAGCTGATCTGTGAGGGTGAATCGCATACGGCAGAGTGGTTCGAAACCCGGGGCCTGGTCGATCGGCTATTCCAGCCGGGAGACGGTTACCGCTGTACGCGCACCTTTATCGATACGTTAAGACCGAAACTTAATGGGGTAAGGGCGATGCTGAAAGCGCGTCAGCGCGTACTGCAACTCTCCCGGGCTGAGCTGATGGATATCACGGAGGACTGGGTCGATTTCGCCTTTACCATGGAGCCAAAGGATATTGCCTATATGGAGCGTTTAGTCCAACTGCAAAACCGTCACAGCGCGCAGACGTTACTGAAAGCGGGCTGATTCCCCTCCCTCACGGACGATTAGTGGCATGATGCCGTAGAAGCCAGTGCTCGAGTTCGTCAGCGGGCATTGGCTTCGCATACAAAAAGCCCTGACGGGTGTGCACACCGCTTGCTCTGACAAACTCAGCCTCTTCTTCAGTTTCAATCCCCTCCGCAATCACTTCTAAGTTAAGCGCTCTGGCAACGGCAACGATGGCCCTGACCAGGGATTGCGAAACTTCGCGATGATCGACGCCACGGATAAAGCTCTGATCCAGTTTAATGGCATTTATCGGTACGCGGGCCAGCTGTGACAGCGAGGAATATCCGGTGCCGAAATCGTCAAGATGAACGGCCGCACCCAGTTGTTGAAACTGATTCATCAGCATCAGTGCCTGTTGCTCATTCTCAATCAGGCAGCTTTCCGTCAGCTCGATATCAATGGGGCAGTGGGTCAGACCGGCCTGATCAAGCGCCAGTTTCAGGTCGGTATAAATATTCTGATCGACCAGCTGACGGGGCGAAACATTGACCGCGACGCGCAGAAATATTCCCTGTTTCCGCCAGAGCAGGATTTGTTCCAGCACGGCCAGCATCACCCAGCGTCCCAGCGGAATAATCAAACCGGACTCTTCGGCATAGGAGATGAAACTGTCCGGGGGGATCAGGCCACGCTCAGGCGACATCCAGCGCACCAGTGCTTCAACGCTGGTCACCGCGCCATCCGCATTCAGTTTCGGCTGATAGTGCAGCACCAGTTGATGCTGTTCCAGTGCTTTACGCAGGTTAGTGTCGAGCCACAGATATTCAAAGACGCGTTGATTCATCTCGGCAGAAAAAATACAGAATTTGCCGCGCCCGTTTTCTTTCGCCGTGTACATTGCCGTATCGGCATTACGGATCAGGCTCTCACGATCTTCGCCATGCTGCGGGGCGAGGGCAATCCCGATAGAGCAGCCAGAATAGACTTCGATCAGGCCTATGCGAAAAGGCTGTTTAAGCCGCTCAAGAATACGCGAAGACATCGCTTCTAATGCAGCCTGGCTGGTGTCTTCGGCAAGCACAATAAATTCATCGCCGCCCAGACGCGCCAGTGTCTGAGTTTTATCCAGACAGCTGAGGATCGCCAGGGAAACAGCCTGAAGGAGCTGGTCGCCAAACATATGCCCGTAGGCATCGTTCACTTTTTTAAAATTATCAAGATCCAGATAGACCACACCCATCTGCTGGGTGGTGCGTTTTTCCAGCGTTTCTGTAATTTGGTGATTAATGGCATTACGGTTGGGCAGACCCGTGATGGTATCCGTATTTGCCAGTACCCGCAGACGCTCCTGTGCACGACGTTCTTCAGTGATATCCATTCCGGAACAGATGAGATAAATTTCGTTTTTACCACTGCCGCTGTGAACAAATTTATTGCGGAACAGGAAGAGGCGCTGACCTTTTTTCGTCTTGATCCAGCGTTCAACTTCATACGAGCTGCCTTCACGGAAAAATGTGCTGATATTGCGTCGCGAGGCGGCCGCCTCCTGACGGGACATAAACAGCTGGAAGACATTGCGGCCAATCACGTCCTGTTCTTTAAGGCCGGTATACTCTTCACACAACCGATTAAAACGCTGAATATTTCCCTGATGATCAACAATAACAATTACCGAATTCGCTTCCGAAACCACCTGCTCTGCAAACGACAGGCCCAACACCAGGTCACGGGCTACGGAAGAGGTATCCCCCCAGGCTGAGGCGGTACCGGCCCAGGTAATCTGTGACACTTTTCGGCCGACCAGGTGCATGGAGAGCTCAGTGCCATAAAGCGTAATGGTGAGATTCACACTGGAGGTGATGACCGTCATATTGCGCAGCATACTGGCCTGGGAGGCCGTCAGGTTAACGGCAATATTGGTGATGCCACCTTCATCTTCAGCAAAAAGCAGTGCATCGCTGTCGGAAGATAAACGCCAATGAGGGCTGCTGGTGCCAAAATACGCATACAGAAGCGTTTGCCCTTGTTCATCGGTCATTTTGTTTCCCTCGATGCGACTTAGCAGATGGTATCTTCTTATTTTAGCAACAGTATTCGGCAACCAGCTGGATCACAAGTGACCCGGGGAATATATTTTTTTGCTGAAAATTACCGGGTAGCATAAGAGCCCCCGATCAGGCGATCGGGGGAGCATATTAGCAGGATAATTTGACTAAGTTGATCACTTTGTCGGTCATATTTGCCTTACGGCAGAGGTATTTGAAATCCTTCTCAATTGACGGAAAATTCATCACATATTGACTTTCTCGTCGCGAAGCACTATCGGACTTTCACGCACGGTCGGGGTATCACTGTGCAGGGCACGGCGAATAGCGAAAAATGCGGCGACAAGCATCGTCACGGCAACCAGCATAAAGAAGGCGCAGAGTCCGGCATTGATCTGATTGCTGATAACAATGGTCTGCATATCTGCCACTGTTTTTGCCGGGGCGATCACGATGCCCTGGTCAATACCCTTGCCAAATTTCTTCGCCTGCGCGAGGAAACCAATAGAGGGCTTCTCGTGGAAAATTTTCTGCCATCCGGCGGTCATTGAGGTGATAAACAGCCACACTGTCGGGATAATTGTGACCCAGGCATAGCGCTGTTTTTTCATTTTAAACAACACCACGGTACCGAGGATCAGCGCCATTGAAGCCAGCATCTGGTTACCGATACCAAATAACGGCCAGAGGGTATTAATGCCGCCGAGCGGGTCGATAACCCCCTGATAAACAAAGAAACCCCATCCTGAAACTGCCACGGCAGTGCCGATAATATTGCCTGCCCAGGAGCGGTTATTGGCCAGCGCCGGCACCATGGTCCCGGCCAGGTCCTGCACCATAAAACGACAGGCACGTGTCCCGGCGTCGACAGCGGTCAGAATAAACAGTGCTTCAAACAAAATGGCGAAGTGATACCAGAACGCCATCATCGCCCGGCTGTTAAACACGTCGGTAATAATGTGCGCCATTCCGACGGCAAAGGTGGGTGCGCCACCGGCACGCGAAAGCACCGAGGTTTCCCCCACATCGCGGGCAATGGCGCTTAACATTTCCGGTGTCACCACAAATCCCCAGCCGTTGATCGCCTGGCTGGCGCTTTCCACCGTGGTACCTATCAGCGCTGCAGGCGCATTCATGGCGAAGTAAACCCCGGGGTCGATCACTGAGGCGCAAATCAGCGCCATGATAGCCACGAATGACTCCATCAGCATCGCGCCATAGCCGATCATGCGAATATGGCTTTCACGTTCAATCAGCTTCGGCGTAGTGCCGCTGGACACCAGCGCATGGAAGCCGGAGATGGCGCCGCAGGCGATAGTGATAAACAGGAACGGGAACAGGCCGCCGGAAAATACCGGGCCGCTGCCATCGATAAATTGGGTGACTGCCGGCATTTTCATTTCCGGCATGGCAAAGACGATGCCAATGGCCAGGCCAACGATCACGCCGATTTTCAGGAATGTTGACAGATAATCACGCGGTGCCAGCAGCAGCCAGACGGGCAGCACCGAGGCCACGAAGCCATAAATCACCAGCACCAGCGTCAGGGTGGTGCCCTTAAGGGTAAAGAACGGGCCCCAGTAAGGGTGCAGGGCAATATCGCCCCCATAGACAATCGCCGCCATCATAAGCACAAAACCGATCAGGGACACTTCGGCAATGTGACCCGGCCGCAGAAAACGCATATATACGCCCATAAAAAGGGCAATCGGCAGGGTCGCTGCCAGGGTAAATAATCCCCACGGGCTGTTGGTCAGTGCCTTCACCACCACCAGCGCCAGCGCGGAGAGAATAATAATCATCACCCCCAGCGCCCCCAGCATGGTGATCACGCCGGCGAAAGCCCCTAACTCCTGTTTTGCCATCTCGCCCAGCGAACGGCCATCGCGGCGCGTGGAAATAAACAGGATGAGGAAGTCCTGCACCGCACCGGCCATCATCACCCCAATCAGGATCCACAGCGTACCGGGCAGGAACCCCATTTGCGCGGCAAGGACCGGGCCGACAAGGGGGCCGGCACCGGCGATAGCGGCAAAATGATGGCCAAACAGCACCCACTTATTGGTCGGCACATAATCGAGCCCATCATTATTGCGTTCTGCCGGTGTCAGACGACGGTCATCGAGTTCGAAGATGCGGCGGGCAATAAACAGACTGTAAAAACGATAAGCGATGCTGTAGCAGGCGACGGCAGCCACTACCAGCCACAGTGCGTTAACGGGCTCGCCGCGGTTGAGCGCCAGCATGGCAAAGGCGCAGGCACCGGCTAACGCCACCAGTAACCAGACCAGCCCGGTTTTGACGTTTTTCATTACAGTACTCCTTGTCAGATCCGTAAGAGGGGGGACAAGTTAAACGTAATGTAAAAGAATGTTTATGAAAGTAAATGGAATGAGAAATGTGAGGCGCAGAGAGTTTTTTCTTATTCGCGGAACGCGACAGGCAGGGAGGGAATGAAAAACGGGACAGCGCTCAGGCTGTCCCGTTAGGGATATCAAACAACCGGGCGGGCGACGACGCTGCGGGTTTCCATACGCACTTCGGCGATGGTCACTTCAATCAGGTCAGTGACGCGGTACACCACTTCACCTTTGATCTGCACAGTGCCATTTTCATTACTGCATACCAGCTCATCGCGCACGGCATGAATGAATGGCGCAGGAATAAAGGCTACCGCACCGTTATCCTGCAGGCGAACGCGCATGCCACCGCGGGAAACGTCGATCACTTCCGCGCTGAAGCGCTGGTCGGTGCCAACCGCCTTCTGCAGGAAGCGGGAGTAGAGCCAGTCACCCACATCACGCTCTGCCATACGATTCTGACGACGGCGCTCGGCCATTTTCACCGTCAGTTCATCAGCAGGACGGTGTGCCGTTTCGCCCTTAATGATCGCTTTCAGCAGGCGATGGTTAACCATGTCGCCAAACTTACGGATCGGTGAGGTCCAGGTGGCATACGCCTCCAGACCCAGGCCAAAGTGCGGCCCCGGCGTGATGCTGACCTCGGCAAACGACTGGAAGCGGCGAATACGGCTGTCGAGGAACTGCGTCGGCAGGGTATCCAGCTCACGACGCAGCGTGCGGAAGCCTTCCAGCGTGGCGATTGCCAGCGGATCGGCGACCACCCCGTGATTTGCCAGAACAGCAGCAGCCTGCTCGGCATTCACTTCGTCGAAGCCCAGGTGAACGTTATAAATACCAAAACCAAGCTTATCGCGCAGTACACTGGCCGCGCAGATGTTGGCGAGGATCATTGACTCTTCAACAATGCGATTGGCGATGCGGCGGTGTTCAGCAATGATATCCAGCACCTCGCCTTTCTCGCCCAGCAGGAAGCGGAAGTCAGGGCGATCTTTAAACACCAGCGCATGACGCTGACGCCATACGCTGCGCGCCAGACACAGGCGGTGCAGCAGGCGGATCTGTTCAGCAATATCTTCGCTTTCCGGCTGCCAGTCACTGGCACCGTCAGTTTCCAGCCAGTCGGAGACGTTGTCGTACACCAGCTTAGACTTGGATTCAATCCAGGCTGCAAAGAACTGAATGTCATCGCCCGGCGTACCATCAGCCGCCACCGTGACGCGGCACGCCAGCACCGGACGGCGCACGTTGGGGCGCAGAGAACAGATATCATCAGACAGCTGGCGTGGCAGCATCGGGATATTAAAACCCGGCAGGTAGTTGGTGAACGAGCGCTCGGCGGCAATCGCATCGAGCTGGCTGCCCGCCGGCACATAGGCTGTCGGATCGGCAATGGCGATCGTCAGCTTCAGCGCACCATCGGCGGCTTCTTCCACGTACAGCGCATCGTCCATATCTTCGGTACTGGCGCTGTCGATCGTCACGAAGGTGAGGGCGGTGAGGTCTTCACGCTCAAGCTGTTCGTCCAGCATCTCTTCCGGCGTGGCCACGTCCGGCGCTTCACGCTCCAGATTATGGCGTGAAAGAGTGACCCACCACGGCGCTAAATGGTCATCAGCCGTGGTAATAAATTCTGTGAGTTCAGCATAAAAACCGCGATCGCCTTTCAGGGGATGGCGACGCATTTCCGCAACGGCCCAGTCACCGGCCTGGAAGTCATGCTTCACATTTCGGTCAGGACGGCACTGAATGGCGTCTCTCAGCAGCGGATGGTCAGGAATAATCGACAGGCGGTCGTCTTTCTTCTGCACACGGCCGACAAAGCGGGTCAGGAACGGTTCTATCAGCGTTTCAGGATCGGCAACTTCACGATCTTTATCAGTCTGAATAACCGCACTCACGCGGTCACCGTGCATGACTTTTTTCATGAACGGCGGGGGAATAAAGTAGCTTTTCTGGGCATCGACTTCCAGGAAGCCAAAACCTTTTTCAGTGCCTTTTACCACACCTTCAACACGCGGCGTCTGGGAGTGGAGTTTCTCTTTAAGCTGCGCGAGCAGCGGGTTATCCTGGAACATAATTTCAACAGTTTTCGTGGCCTAAGAGCGGCAGACAGTTTTACGCGATTAACCGCGTCACGGCAAGTAAAAAGCCGTTACATCTACAGACACAGGGCGGCCGTTTTGTGCCAGCCGCCCTGTGATAATCAGGCGATGCGTAAGCCGGTTGTCGCCGGTGACAGGCTGATTTTCACCGGCACTGACTTAGACGTCGGCGTGCCGCTGCCGTCACCAAAACTGGAGAGCGGAACCAGTGGATTGGTTTCGGGATAATAGGCCGCAAGGTTACCGCGAGGGATCGCATAGGGCACCAGCTTGAACCCGCTGACTTTGCGGGTGATACCGTCGTTCCACAGGGTTTCAATGTCCACATTATCCCCGGCGGCGAAGCCCATTCTTTCCATATCTTGCTGGTTGATAAACAGCACTTCACGCTGACCGTAAACACCACGATAGCGGTCATCGAGCCCGTAGATTGTGGTGTTGTACTGGTCATGCGAGCGCAGCGTTTGCAGTGTGAAAGGCACCTCAACATCCAGCTGCGGGAACAGGGACGCGGGCAGGCTAGCGGCGCTGAACTGGGCTTTGTTGTGCAACGTGTTGAAACGCAGTTCGGCAGCAGCGTTGCCCAAATAGAACCCGCCTTTCAGGTCACATTTGGCATTAAAATCGCTGAATCCAGGCAAAGTAGCGGCAATATGATCGCGGATTTTGTTGTAATCACCGGCCAGCGACAGCCAGTCCACTTTCTCACTGCCAAGCACCGCATGGGCAATCCCGGCGACGATCCAGGTTTCAGAACGCTGGGTAGTAGCAATCGGTTTACCCACGCCTTCAGAGGCATGCACCATGCTGAAGGAGTCTTCCACGGTAATAAACTGCGGGCCGCTCGCCTGAATATCCTGCTCCGTGCGGCCCAGGGTGGGCAGGATCAGGGCATCAACCGCCCCCGGGCACAGGTGGCTGCGGTTGAGCTTGGTGCTGATCTGCACGGTCAGATCGCAGCGTTTCAATGCCTCTTCGGTGCGCGGGCTGTCCGGTGCAGCAGCGGCCAGATTGCCTCCCAGGGCGATCAGCACTTTTATCTCATCACGCAGCATCGCTTCCAGCGCTTCAACGGTGTTGTGGCCGCTCTCACGGGGTGGCTCAAAGTCAAAATGCTGCCCCAGACTGTCGAGAAACACCTGAGAGGGTTTTTCATCAATGCCCATCGTGCGGTTACCCTGCACGTTGCTGTGTCCACGCACCGGGCACAGGCCCGCGCCTTTCTTACCTAACTGGCCGAAAAGCAGTTGCAGATTGACAATTTCGCGTACGGTATCCACCGAGTGCTTATGCTGGGTGATGCCCATTGCCCACGTGCAGATCACCCGTTCTGAACTCTGATAAATCGCCGCCGCTTCACGGATCTGCTGTTCGCTCAGGCCCGACTGGCTGACAATATGTGACCATTCAGTGGCATCAACGGCGGCAAGGTACGCTTCCAGCCCCTCGGTTCTGGCATTGATAAATATCTCATCAAACAAACCTTTCTCACCGGCCGCCACCCGTGCACGGTGGTTTTCGGCCAGCACTTTCACCATACCGCGAACCGCCGCCATATCACCGCCGAGATTAGGCTGGTAATAAGTCGAGCTGATTTTGCCTGCCATGCTGGTGACGACTTCCAGCGGTTTCTGCGGATCGGCAAAGCGCTCCAGTCCCCGCTCGCGCAGTGTGTTAAACGTGACAATTTTCGCACCGTTATCGGCAGCATGGCGCAGGCTGTGCAGCATCCGCGGGTGGTTAGTGCCCGGGTTCTGCCCGAAGACAAAGATCGCATCTGCATGGTCAAAGTCGTCCAGGCGAATGGTGCCTTTCCCTACGCCAATACTGCGCTTCAGGCCGGTACCGCTGGCTTCATGGCACATATTTGAGCAGTCAGGGAAGTTGTTACTGCCGTTCATGCGGCCAAAGAGTTGATACAGCCATGAGGCTTCATTACTGGCACGCCCGGAGGTGTACAGCTCCATGCGATTCGGGTTATCCATCGCCTTAATATGGCGGGCGATCAGGGCGAAGGCATCGTCCCAGCTAATGGGCTCGTAGCGATCGGTGGCGCGGTTATAGCGCAGCGGTTCGGTCAGTCGGCCCTGATATTCAAGGAAATAATCACTCTGCTGACGCAGGGCGGACACGCTGTACTGGGCGAAGAAGTCTGCCCCGATATGGCGGCGGGTGGCTTCCCATGTGACGGCTTTAGCGCCATTTTCACAGAAGCTGAAGGTACTCTTGTTATCATCCCCCCAGGCACAGCCCGGGCAGTCAAAGCCTTTCGCCTTGTTCATACGCATCAGATTGCGCATGTTTTTTAACACCTGTTTGCTGTCGAAAACAAAACGGGTGGTCGCTTCCAGTGAACCCCAGCCGCCGGCGGCAGCGTCGTATGGCTTGATGGCTTCTTTAAATTTCATTTTTTCGCAGGCTTATGTTGATTAATTGTTAAGAAGTTATGACTTCTTTTTGGCGATTTTGCTATCCGAACGCGCCGTTGTCTAATTGATTGCAGAGATGGTGCGATAGGTGGCATTTATCGCGAAAAATGCGAAAGTGTGAAGTTGGTCAAAAAATATTCGCTTAAACGTCTGCGTGGCGCGGGCATCGTGGTTGATGCGACGCATACTTAGCCGGTTGTCATTACAGCGGGAGAGTCCTGATGAAAGAGTTTGCCAGTAAGATCCATGCCTTCGGCAAAGCCCTGATGATGCCGATTTCCGTCATTGCCGCCGCCGGTATTTTTCTGGGCGTGGCGGCGGCGCTGCAGAACCCGGTGATCACCGGGGAGACGTTTGCCAGTATGCAGGTACCCCAACTGGTGATTGGGTTTATCCGCAAAGTGGCCGGTGCGCTGTTTGCTAACCTGCCGCTGTTCTTCGCCGTTGCCAGTGCCATTGGTCTGGCGAAGGCGGAAAAGCCCACGGCGGCGTTTGCGTCGGTGATAGGCTTTATTGCTCTGCATGTCGGTATCAGCGCCACGCTGGGTGCCCGCGGGCTGACCGCGGCCACCACCACCGCCGCCGCGCTGCAACAGCAGGGGATGGATCAGACCGCCGCAATGATGACCTCGGCGGAATATATCCAGATGCTGGGGATTTTCACTTACAACATGAGCGTGCTTGGCGGGGTAATCGCCGGCCTGGTGACGGTCATGATCCACAATCGCTGTTATACGATCCAACTGCCGGCAGCGATTGCTTTCTTCGGCGGGCGGCGGTTTGTGCCGATCGTTACCGTGCTGGTGCTGCCCCTGATCGGCGTGCTGCTGGCCCTGATCTGGCCCACCATTGGCGCCGGCATTGCCTGGGTGGGAGAGCTGATCGGCAAAAGCGGCCAGTACGGCGCCTTTCTCTATGGCACCAGTGAACGGCTACTGATCCCGACCGGTCTGCACCATATTTTGAATGAAACGGTGCGCTTTACCCCCATCGGCGGTATTGCAACGGTAGACGGGCAGACCATTGTGGGCGCGCTGAATATTTTCAATACTTCACTCACCCATCCCGGATCGGTGCCGGATGCGACGGTGCAGGAAGCCACGCGTTTTCTGGCCCAGGGGAAAATCCCGGTAATGATGTTTGGCCTGCCTGCGGCCGCGCTGGCGATGTACCACTGCGCCCGGCCGGAACATAAGCAGCGAGTCAAGGCACTGGTGCTGGCCGGGGCGCTGACCTCTTTTACTACCGGCATTACTGAGCCACTGGAATTCTGCTTTATTTTCGTGTCGCCGGTGCTCTATCTCTTCCATGCCCTGTTGAGCGGGCTGTCGTTTATGCTCATGTCGCTGATGCACCTGATGATTGGCAATGTCCAGGGGGGGGCGATTGACCTGGTGGTGTTCGGGATCCTCGGCGGCAGTAAAACGGCGTGGTGGTGGAGCGTCGGGCTGGGGCTGATTTATGTGCCGATTTACTATTATGGTTTCCGCTTTATCATTCTGCGCATGAGGGTGGAGACGCCGGGCCGCGAGTCGGATGAGGCCCTACCGCAGGTTAGCGTCACGGCGGATGAACGTACCCGGGTGATCATCAGCGGACTGGGCGGCGAGGGCAATATCGAGGACGTTGACTGCTGCTTTACGCGTCTGCGGGTGAAGGTAAAACAGATGAATGAAGTCGTCGATCAGACGCTGATGACGACCGGTGCCAACGGTGTTAATCGCGTCAGCGACCACGACGTGCAGGTGATTTATGGGCCGCAGGTAGAAAAAATCGCGAATGACGTCAAAAGTGCGTTAGGGATGTCCTGAGCAGCCGGGTATGATGTCCGCTGAAGAATGGCGCTAACCTGCCGATAATATTGCGTAAATCTGATTACGCGGACAGGATACGGGTGACATGGACACGATGAAAACGACGGCGGTACTGCTGTTGCCGCTGCTGCTACTTGCTGGCTGTCAGCAAGAGGAAGATGAAGGCATTGCCAGGAAAATCAGGAATCTGTCTTATCTTTATCAGTTTGAGGCCATCCCCGGAAAACTGAAGAGCACCCATCAGACGATTTTCGAAGATAACGGTGAAAAGCGTTATGACGGGGTGTTTAATTTCGATAAAAACGGCTGCGTGACGGATTTTGAGGTCACTAATCTCGATATCGGCAGTATCAGCGCACGGCGGGAGAAAGACCAGCTCGTCGGAGAAGAAAATGGTAAACCCCTGGTGCTTAAACTGGACAGCGAGTGCAACGTGCTGTCCAAAACCAGCGGAAATTTTACCATTGATATCGCCTACAATAAGCAGGGCCTGATTTCCGGGCTCTCCTCCCACCAGTCCGATTTCCGCGTCGAACTGACCTATGATGCACAGGGCCGCCCGACAGGACAGAAAGCGTTCAGCGGCGATCGTCAGATTTCAGAAGGCGTACAAAAATACGCGTCAGACGCCGGTGATAAACCTTCTGATGCCGTCACGAAAAGCACAACGCCAGACGGCACCCGGCAGACCACCACCCGCTGTGAGTATCAGCAGGCCGTGCCTGTCAGCTGCATGTTCACGGTGAAAACGTCCACAAGTGACACGGTGACGGAACGCCATGCAAAGCTGGCCAGTGAGTTTTATTAACAGCAGCCCGCTCATCGGGATACGGTTTCGCACACAAATACGGGCTAAGATATCATCATAGTGGGCATCAAAAGGCATCATTATGAATAAAAATGACTAAACTGACAGGACTCACACTGCATGGATACGATGAAGACAACGCTGGCGCTGCTGTTGCCTGTGCTGCTGCTTACCGGCTGTAAGCATGAAGAACCCCGAGGCGTATCGACAACGGTCAGAAATATGTCGACGCTTTTTCTCTTCGAACCCATCCCCGGAAAGCTGAAAAGCACCCATCAGACGTTGTCCGGTGCCAGCGGTGAGAAAGAGCACGAAGTCACGGCCCGCTTCGACCAGCAGGGCTGTCTCACCGATGTTGACGTGACCAGCCTCTACTTAATTAACGACCGCAAAATCCACTCGAACACCAGCCTGCGCCGGGACAAAGATACGCTGGTCGGTGAGGAGAACGGTAAACCGGTATTGATGAAACTGGACGACAAGTGCAACGTTGTATCAAAAACCCGCGGCGATTCTACGCTGGACATCCGTTACAACGACCGTGGGCTGATTTCAGCTTTCTCGTCCACCCCGGATCCTCTGCGCATTGACATCACCTACGACGAGCAGGGGCGAATGGCCAGGCGGAATATGAGGGAAGGGGCTCGTCTGATCAGCGATGACAAACAGACATTTGCTCAGGCACAGGCGGATAAACTGCTGGATGGGGTGTTGATCACCACCTACCCGGCCTCGACCAGAGAAATCACCACGCGCTGTGAGTATCAGCAGGGCGTTCCCACTTCCTGCCGCTATACGATTAAAACCACGCCCGGTGATACCATCATTGAACGCCGGTCGACGCTGGTCAGTGAATTTTATTAGCAGCAGCCCGGCCGGCGGCGCACGCGTTCGCACACTAACGAAGACATCATCATAATGGACATTAAACAGCTCATCTATTTATGCAACCTGGAGCGTGAGCGCCACTTTGGCCGCGCCGCTGAGGCCAGCTTTGTCAGCCAGCCCACGCTTTCCATGCGTCTGAAAAATCTGGAGCGTGAGCTGGGGCTGTCGCTGATCAACCGCAGTAATAACTTTGATGGCTTCACGCCGGAAGGCGAGCGAGTACTCTCCTGGGCGCGGGAAATTGTCTCGGTCTATCAGGGACTAAAGCTGGAAGTCGAGTCTCTGAAGCACGGCGTGACCGGTACGTTGCGTCTCGGCGTGGTGCCCCAGTGCAGTATGTCACTGGCCGTGATGCTGAAAGCCATCAGCGATCGCTATCCCCAGCTCGACTACCGGGTCGCGGTGCTGAGTGCCGACCAGCTGCTGGAGGCACTGAACAGTCATACGGTGGATGTCGGCATCGGCTTCTTCGAGCTGGCGACGCTGCGTGAGTTGCATTTCCAGGCCGAGACACTGGCGGATAACGGCGTGGAGCTGCTTTATCATCCTCAGCATTTTCCGCAACTGGAAGGCGACAGTCTGCTGGCGCTGCACGATGTCGCGGCACTGCCGCTGTGCCTGGCAGAACAGACGCGCTATTTTCGTCGTTACGTTGACGGCCACTTCCGGGAGGCCGGGCTGTCGATGCGCGTTGTTCTGGAAACCACCTCGGTGTTCCAGCTGTTGCAGGGCGTTCAGGTAGGATTAGGGTGTATGGTATCGCCGGTCGGGCACCTGATCGACGGGATGACCAGCGGGCTGCAACGCCGCAAAATGGCGCTACCGCCCATGTCCCGCCAGGGGGCTGTGGTGATCGCGGAGCCGGGCCGCGCCACGCCCTTGGCGCAGCACTTTTTTGATGAGGTCAGGCGCTGGCTAATGAACTGATACCCAGCCCCTGCATCAGGCGGTTACCCCAACTGGTGGCGGCAACGCTGAGGATCACATCAAAGACCTGGCCGCTGCTCAACCCGGCATCTTTCAGCGGTTGAATATGCGCGGCGTTGACCCGCTCCGGGGATCGGGTCAGCTGTGCCGCAAGAGCGATTAACACCTGCTGCTGACTGTCTGCGGCTTTCAGCCCCTGTTCCACGCCCTCATGCAAGGCTGTAAAGAGGTCACTGTCTGCGGTGTAGCGTACGAAACAAGAGGCACTGCCGTTGATACGCGAGGTGACAGCAGCGGCCAGCCGCGACGCGCTGTGACTGCGCGCTGTTTTCAGGGTATCCAACAGACGTCCCCAGCCGTACAACACCTTACCGTCGTGCGCGAACAGCCAGGCAGCATCTTGCAGCTCCGACAGCGGCTGGCAAAAGGTTAACGCCTCAAGCTGGTCCGGTGCGGCATAGCGCAATTCCAGGGGGGGCAGCGCAGGACGCCACTGGCTGCCTGCCAGCAGCGTCTCAGAACAGGCATCAGGCGGGATGGTCACGCCGGGCATCCAGCGTACCGGCAGCGCCAGCATGGCGTGGATGCCTGCAACGACGCGGGCCTGATAGCTGACAAAGCCAACAATCTGACCGAGGCTGATGATATCGGGCGCACTTAAACCCACCTCGTCAAGACGCTGCACGGACACGGCGTCAATCAGCGTGGGCTGGCTGGCGAGCTGGCGAGCGTACTCGGTAATCTGCGTCAGACGATGATTACTCTCCCTTGATGAGTCCGGCCCCGGCAGCGGGTTCAGACGGGCAGCATAGTGGTTGCACAGTCGCTGCACACCGGTCACCTGGGCCACCGTCAGGGCGACGCTAAGACGATCGTAGAGCGTCAGAGTGTGGGTGAGTGTGGTGGTGAGTTCGGCCGGGAAAAGCAGCTGATAGAGATCGCGGGAAGCCAGCAGGATTGGCTGTCTTTCCTGCAAAATGGTGTTCAGTTCTCCTTCCAACTGCTGCGCCAGACCCAACAGAAAACGGTCTTCAACAGTGGCAGCTTCAGGCATCAGCGGCGCGCGCTGGGCGGGCAGGCTGGACTGGGTTTCATGATACCAGTGGTTATTGCCGGTAAAGCGGCGCTGTTCCATGATCATTCCTTTTCAATGACGGCACAGTTATCCTGGCGTAACCCGCAGCGCGAAAGAAATAATGATCCGTACTATCAAATAGCTGGAAAGCATAAGGAGGGGAAAGGGAGCCGGGCGACCCTGAATAGCCGCCCTCTGTGAATATTAACGATCTTTACGCCAGGCATCGGCAGTCAGTGCCTCACCAAAGTGGCTGGAGATCAGACGTCGGGTTAAATCATGTAGCGGGCAGGCCAGCACGTCAGCCGTACTGCCGCGTTCGACCACTTCGCCCTGGTGCATCACCAGCACCTTGTCACTGATGTGTTTCATCATGCCCAGATGCTGAGTCACGTAGATATAGGAAATTCCGTGTTTCGCCTGCAGCTCCAGCATCAGATTAATCAGCTGCGAACGCATCGACATATCCAGCGCAGCCAGCGCCTCATCGGCCACAATCACCTTGGGTTGGAGGATCAGGGCGCGCGCCAGTCCGATGCGCTGTTTCTGACCGGGCGCGAGCATGTGCGGATAATAGGAGGCGTGATCGCGTAACAGCCCCACCTGACGCAGCGTGGCGATGATACGCTTTTCCCGTTCCTCCGTGTTCAGCTCGGTATTCAGCCTCAACGGGAAATCCAGGATCTGACTGATACGCTGACGGGGATTAAGGGACGTCGAAGGGTCCTGAAATATCATACGGATACGCTGGCTGCGATAGCCATAATCGCCGTACTCCAGCGGATGATCGTCAATGACAATTTCACCGGCAGATGGGGCAATCATGCCGCTGAGCATGCGGGCAAGCGTTGACTTCCCGGAACCGTTTTCTCCGATGATCGCCAGCGTCTGGCGCTCCTGCAGAGTAAAACTGACGTCTTTGACGGCCTCAACGTGCTGTCGTCGGAACAGCCCGGTACGGTAACGGAACGTTTTACTCAGGTTGCGCACTTCCAGCAGCGTTTCAATCATGACTGACTCTCCATATTCAGTGGGAAGTGGCAGGCAAACAGGTGACTTTTCGATCCGGAGAGGCGCGGTGTTTCAATGCAGGTCTTCTGCGCGTAGGGACAGCGCGGGCCCAGGCGGCAGCCAATCGGTAAATGCTCCAGCGACGGGATCGCCCCCGGCAGTGTATTCAGGCGGCTTTTATGCGGCAGCGATCGGCCAAAATCGGGCATGGCGCGGATCAGGGCCTGGGTATAAGGATGGTGAGGCGCGGTGATCAGGTCTTCACTGAGCGCCGTTTCTACCGTTTGCCCGCAGTACATAACATTAATCCGGTCTGCCCAGTGACTGAGCATCTGCAGATCGTGACTGATCAACAGTATCGTGGTGTTATTATTCTGGTTCAGACGCGACAGCAGGCGGAAAATCTGCGCCTGGGTAGTCGGCTCCATGGCATTCGTCGGCTCATCCGCAATCAGCAGGCGTGGCTGATTCGCCAGCGCGATAGCAATCATGACCTTCTGACACTCCCCGTCAGTCAGCTCGTAGGGGAAGCTGCTCATAATGTCTTTGTGATCTTTGATACCCACGCGGTGCAGCAGCTCAATTGCCCGGCTGTGACGCCAGCCGAAGCGCTGATACCAGCGGCCTTTCCACGTCCAGCGAGGGATGGCCTGTTTGAGCTGAGTACCAATACTTTCCGATGGATCGAGGCACGACTGGGGTTCCTGAAAAATCATCGATACGTTATGGCCGACGATTTTACGTCGTTCACGTGGCGACAGATGGAGCAGGTCAATATCATCAAAGCGCATCCGGTCTGCGGTGATGCGCCAGTTATCCTTGGTCACGCCGCAGATAGCTTTGGCAATCAGGCTTTTACCTGAACCGGATTCACCGACCAGGCCACGCACTTCGCCTTCGGTCAGCGTCATACTGACCCGATCCACTGCTTTCACCGGCCCGTCGGCCGTCATAAATTCAATGGTCAGGTTACGAATATCGAGCAGCGGCATTATTCAACTCCCGCATCGATGGCCCGGCGAACGCCGTCACCCAACAGGTTAACAATCAAGACACTCAGCATAATCGCCGCGCCGGGTAACATCACGGTCCAGGGGGCAACATATATCAGCTCTAACGAATCACCCAGCATCGCACCCCATTCCGGTGAGGGAAGCTGGGCGCCTAAATCGAGAAAACCCAGCGCAGCGATATCGAGGATCGCCATGGACAGGGCACGGGTAAACTCCGTGACCAGCAGCGCCAGAATATTCGGCAGGATCGCATACCAAAGGATATCCAGACTGCTGGCGCCATCCAGACGGGCGGCTACCACATACTCTTTTTCCAGCTCTTCATGTACCGCACTGTAAATGGCGCGCACCAGTCGGGGAAGAATAGCCAGATAGACTGCCAGCATGGCGTGTTCCAGCCGGGGCCCGAGAAAAGCCACGACAATAATGGCCAGCAGCAGAGAAGGAATCGACAGCAGCGTGTCGAGAATATGATTCATTACCGCTGAACGCAGTCCGTGGGTCAGCCCGGCCATCACCCCAAGCACCATCGCACACAGCGAGGCTAAGAGCGTCACCACAATCGCTGAACCCACCGTCGGAGCGGCGCCGCTCAACAACCGGCTCAACAGGTCCCGCCCCAGATCGTCGGTGCCCAGGAAGAACGAGACGTCGCCATAATGTGACCACGAAGGGGGCAGAAGCTGATAGCCCAGAAACTGTTGATCCAGCCCATATGGCGCCAGCAGCCCGCCAAAAATACACAGCAGCAGCACGGCAATAAACGCGTAAAAACCGATCATCGCCGTGGTATCGCGATAGAACAGCCCCCACGTATGACGCAGTGGGCTGGGTGGCCGCTTTTCAGCGTAAATATTATCGGAGGGCATACCACTCCTTGTGTTTCAGCGGATTTGTCATAGCACCTAAAATATCTGAGAGCACGTTCACGGCAATCACCAGTCCACCCACGACCATCACCCCGGCGGAGATCGCCGCATAGTCCTGCTGGCGGATAGCATTAATCAGCCAGCGACCCAGCCCTGGCCAGCTGAAGACCATCTCCGTGATCATCGCCAGCGTCAGCATCGTCGAAAACTGCAGCCCCAGGCGGGGGATCACCGGCGGCAGCGCGTTATGCAGCACGTGGCGACGAATGATGGTCAACAGAGACAGCCCGCGCGTCGCCGCGGCCTTAACATAGTTCTGCTCCATGACTTCACGGGTGCTGATACGCAGCAGGCGGATCACCTCCGTGGTGGGGGCGACGGCCAGTGCGGTTACCGGCAGCACCATATGCTTCAGGGCGCTGATAATCATTTCATGGCGCCATGGTGAGTCGGTCAGCCAGGCGTCAATCAGCGCAAATCCGGTGAGCTGCTGTACGGGATAAAGCAGGTCTAAACGTCCGGAAACCGGCAGCCAGCCGAGATTGAGCGAGAAAAACAGCGTCAGTAGCAGTGCCAGCCAGAATACCGGCAGCGAAAAGCCCAACAGCGCCACTGCGCTGATCGCCTTATCCTGCCACTTGTTACGCATGACCCCGGCGGCGATACCCAGCGGGATGCCGACCATCAGCGCGAGGGAGAAGGCCATGAAGCAGAGCTCCAGCGTGGCCGGAAATACCTCCCGCAACTGCAGATTGATGGACTGACCGTTAATGCTGGATACGCCGAAATCCAGCTGCAGGATGCCCTTAAACCAGAACCACCAGGCATCCAGCAGTGAGGCCCCCTGCAGAGGGGCGTGAGGGGTAAAGTAGCTGAGGCTGAATCCAAGCAGCGTCAGCATAAACAGCGTGACAATAAACAGCACCAGCCTGCGAAGCGTATAGATAATCACGGTGACTTCTCCTTGCCGTCATCACGGTGGACACCCGCAAATGAAGCATTACCGAATGGGCTCAGTACCAGACCTTTAATGTCGTAGCGATAAGCCTGCAACCGAAGGGAATAGGCCAGCGGCAGAACGGGCAGTTCCTGAGACAGCATCGCCTGAGCGCGATCGTAATAGTCGATGCGTTTCGCCAGCTGTTGCGACAGCAGCGCTTTGTGCAGTAATTCATCAAAGCCAGAATTACACCAGTGAGCATAATTTGTTTGTGACGCAATGGCTGCACAGCTGAGGAGAGGGCGGAAGAAGCTGTCCGGGTCATTACTGTCCGTTGCCCACCCCGTCAGCGTCAGGTCGTGATTCATCTCCATCAGCCGTGCCTCCTGGAAGCGGCCTTCAACCTGCACGATGGTGACTTTCACGCCCACCTGCGCCAGGTCCGCCTGGATTAACTCTGCTGTTTTCATCGGGCTTGGGTTCCACGACTGCGAGGCAGAAGGGACCCACAGGTTCAGATGCAGATCTTCAATGCCCAGCGCCTTCAATGCCTCGCGTGCCTTCTGCGGGTTATACGGCGTCACCCGCGCATCGGTGTCGTAGGCCCAGGAGGCACGAGGCAGAATAGAGGCGGCAGTTTCTGCCGTGCCGTAATAAATAGACTCCATCAGGCGTTCATTGTTGATCGCCAGCGCCAGTGCCTGACGCACTTCGGGGCGGTCAAGCGGCGCTTTGCGGGTATTGAATGCCAGATAGGCAATATTCATCCCGGGCCGCAGTGTCAGGCGCAGACGAGGGTCGTCGCGTAAAACTGACAGCTGACTGGCTGCAGGGTAGGCCAGCACATCACACTCGCCCGTCAGCAGCTTAGACATGCGGCCGGTGCCACCTGCGCCCATATCAATCACCACCTGTGACATACGCGGCTTACCTTTCCAGTAGGCATCGTTTCGCTGCAGACGAACGTACTGGCCGGCGCGGTAGTCATTGAGCATAAAAGGCCCGGTACCTACCGGTTCCCGATCCAGCTGTTCCTGGCGATCGACCCGGGTCAACTGGTCGGCATACTCCGCTGACAGTACGGGCGCATAGTGGGTGGCCAGGTGCCAGAGAAATGAGGCATCGGGACTGTTAAGACGGATCTCTACCGTATTTTTGTCCAGTTTCCTCACGCTCTGTACCGCGTCTGAAAACTGCAGGCTGTCAAAATAGGGGTAGCTGCCGCCGTTCACATTATGCCAGGGATGCTTGCGGTTAAATATCCGTTCAAAGCTGAACACGACGTCATCGGCGTTCATCGTCCGGGTGGGGGTAAACCACGCGGTCTTCTGGAAGGGAACCTTCTGCCTGAGATGGAAACGATAGGTCGCGCCGTCATCCATCACCTCCCAACTTTCAGCCAGTTCGGGGATCAGCCGGTAGGTATAAGGGTCAACGTCAAGCAACCGATCATAAAGCTGCGCAGCGAGGGTATCAACCACCAGTCCACTGCTGGCCAGCTGAGGGTTAAAGGTATTCATCACGCCATTAACGCAATACACGAAGCCGCTCTGGCGAATATCGCCAGGCGTTGATGACCAGACCGGAGCACTCAGCGTACTCAGGCTGAGAAGCAGAGTAGAGATTAGTTTGCGCATAACTCTTCTGAAAATTCAGGCAATAAACACAGTGTACCGCACTCTCAGGCTGCACCCAAAGTTTGCAGCGGGTCGTCACCGTTTTTCGGCAGAAAGATCGCCAGAGAGAAAGTGGGGGAGGCGAATACGCCTGATCTTGCTGTGGTAATGAGAAAAATTCTCAACAAAATGCTTTACAGATAAGATTGAGAATGATTATTATTCACCTGCGCTTTAACGGTGGCTCTGCCGTTAAGGAGCACGACATTGCTCACATTGCTTCCAGTATTATTTAGCCCGCTTAATGCGGGCTTTTTTTTGCCCGCCACCCACGACATCAGGCTTCATCAAAATTAATATCATGCTTTTTCAGCATGGCCCGTAACTGGTGATAAGTGACACCCAGCAGTTCAGCGGCCCGGCGCTGATTAAAACGGGCCTGGCTCAGCGCTTTTTCGACCAGCGCTTTTTCCTGGCGACTCTGCCAGTGACGCAAATCGAAAGGCAGCGCCGGCAGAACCTCCCCTGCGGGCGCTGACCGCGTGTTTTCAGGTTCCGCACGCTGGAAAGGGTTCACAATAATGTTATCCAGGGGGATTTCGCTGCTGGCGTGACGGTAAACCGAGCGCTCAACCACGTTTTTCAATTCACGCACGTTGCCCGGCCAGGCGTAATCCAGCAGACGCTGTTCTGCCCCGGCGGTGAAACCGGGAAACAGCGTCAGTCCCAGCTCACGGCACATCTGAATAGCAAAATGCTGCGCCATCACCAGAATGTCGCTTCGACGTTCGCGCAGCGGGGGCAGTTGCACCACATCAAATGCCAGCCTGTCCAGCAGGTCGGCGCGGAACTTACCCTCCCGCGCCAGCAGCGGCAGATCGGCATTGGTGGCGCAAACCAGCCGCACGCTGACCTGCAGCGGCTGACTGCCGCCGACGCGCTCCAGCTGACCGTATTCAATCACCCGCAGTAGTTTTTCCTGAACCAGCATCGGCGCCGTCGCCAGCTCATCAAGAAAAAGCGTCCCGCCATCGGCACGCTCAAAGCGCCCGAGATGGCGCTTCTGCGCGCCGGTAAACGCCCCGGCCTCATGGCCAAAAAGTTCTGAATCCAGCAGGTTTTCATTCAGCGCCGCGCAGTTAAGCGAGATAAACGGCCCCTGCCAGCGCTCAGACAGATAGTGCAGTCGACTGGCAATCAGCTCTTTCCCGGTGCCGCGCTCACCGATCACCAGCACCGGCTTATTCAGTGGTGCCAGACGTGAAACCTGTTCCAGAACGTCGATAAAATTGTTGGACTCGCCAAGCAGGGTATCTGGGTTTTCGTTCATCATTAATTTCACCAGGTGTTAGTGATAAAAACCACTTTAGTCTCACCCCATACCGGTGTAAAGGGAGCAGGTCATTTAAAATCAATAAGATAAAAACTGGCACGGCTTTTGAATAGTGTTATGCAGCTTAACCGTATTATTCGACAACCGGCGTAATGCCAGACTATGACTGAAAGAGGATTTTGATTATGGGTATTTTTTCCCGCTTTGCCGACATCGTGAACGCCAATATTAACTCCCTGCTGGAGAAAGCAGAAGATCCGCAGAAGCTGGTGCGCCTGATGATCCAGGAGATGGAAGATACGCTGGTTGAAGTGCGTTCCACCTCAGCCCGGGCCCTGGCCGAGAAGAAACAGTTACAGCGCCGTATCGAGCAGGCAGAAACGCAGCAGGCCGAATGGCAGGAAAAAGCCGAACTGGCCCTGCGTAAAGAAAAAGACGATCTGGCACGCGCAGCGCTGATGGAAAAACAGAAACTCACCGACCTGACGGCATCGCTGCAGCAGGAAGCCGGCCAGGTGGAAGAGAGCCTGACGCGGATGAAAGGTGAAATTGGTGAGCTGGAAAGTAAACTGAGCGAAACCCGTGCCCGTCAGCAGGCGCTGACGCTGCGCCATCAGGCGGCATCCTCATCACGCGATGTGCGTCGCCAGCTCGACAGCGGCAAAATTGATGACGCCATGGCCCGTTTTGAATCCTTCGAGCGCCGTATCGACCACATGGAAGCGGAAGCCGAAAGCCACAGCTTTGGCAAAAAGAAATCGCTCGATCAGGAGTTCGCTGAGTTACAGGCTGACGATGAAATCAGCCAGCAGCTGGCGGCGCTGAAAGCAAAAATGAACCGCAGTGAGTAACGGAGCTGGCCACGGCGGTGGCCGGCATCGCTAAGATTAACTATCAAGGAACGTGAATGAGTGTCTTCATTATTGCCATACCCCTGACGTTGTTTCTGCTGTTTGTCGCGCCGATCTGGCTCTGGCTGCATTACACAAAACGCCAGAATGGTGGGGCGGAACTGACGCAGAATGAACTGCAGCGTCTGCAACAGCTGACCCAGGACGCACGTAAAATGCGTGAACGTATCCAGGCGCTGGAAGCCATCCTCGATGCCGAGCATCCTCACTGGAGGCAGCCATGATTCAGAAGAAACTGTACTGCATCCCGGAACAGGGAAAGCTGAAAGGCGTCTGCGCCGGGATTGCCGAATACCTGGGCGTGCCGGTTTTGCTGGTCCGCGTTATCGTGGTGATGTCGTTGTTTTTCGGCCTCTTTGTCCTGACTATCGTCGGCTACTTCCTGCTGGCAACGCTACTGCCGGACCTGCCGGCCAGCGAGCAGGGGCGAGATAAACCGCTCAGTGCGCGACAGTTGCTGGATGAATTAAGCGCAGAGCTGAACGGCGGGGAACGGGAGTTACGTGAGGTGGAGCGTTATGTCACCTCAGAAACCTTTAGCGTGCGCAGCCGGTTCAGCCAGCTGTAATCTACGGTTCTTTTTCAGGAGTGTATTAATGAGAAACTGGCAGCCCCACCCGCGCCTGAAAAAGGCCGGTAAATTTGTGCTGATCAACGCGCTGACTTATGGCCCGGCAGGGTTAAGCGGCTGGGCGGTGAAGTCCGTCGCCCGCAGGCCATTAAAAATCCTGCTGGCCTGGGCGCTTGAGCCGCTGTTTAAACGCGTGCTGCGCCGGGTCACCGCACGCTGGGTGAAACCCACCCCCTGAGTCAGAGAAGCGGCAATGGCAGGAGGATGTTACGATAAGGAATATTAACGATAAGGTGCCAATGCCACAGATGAAACGACTACAACATGAATTGCTGTCGCTGGTGAACCGCGGCGCGGATCGCCATCTTCGCCTGGCGGTGACCGGATTAAGCCGCAGCGGCAAGACCGCTTTTATCACCTCCCTGGTTAACCAACTGCTTAACGTCAATTCCGGTGCGCGTCTGCCGATGTTCTCTGCGGTGCGCGAGCAGCGCCTGCTGGGCGTTAAACGCGTGCCACAGCGCGACCTTGGCATCCCGCGTTTTACCTATGATGAAGGTGTGGCGCAACTGTACGGCACGCCGCCAGACTGGCCAACCCCCACCCGGGGCGTGAGTGAAATGCGACTGGCGTTACGCTACCGTTCGCAGGCCTCCCTGCTGCGCCATTTTAAAGAAACCTCCACGCTTTATCTGGAAATTGTCGATTATCCCGGTGAATGGCTGCTCGACCTGCCGATGCTGGAACAGGATTACCTGAGCTGGTCACGACAGATGACTGGCCTGCTGCAGGGCGATCGCGCGGTATGGGCACAGCGCTGGCGTCAGTTGTGTGAAGGCCTTGACCCGCTGGCACCCGCCGATGAAAACCGCCTGGCTGCGATCGCCGCCGCCTGGACCGATTACCTGCAGCGCTGTAAACAGGAAGGACTGCACTTTATCCAGCCCGGCCGCTTTGTGCTGCCCGGCGAAATGGCCGGTGCCCCGGCGCTGCAATTTTTCCCGTGGCCCGAGGTGGTGGAAGGGGGCGAAACCCGCCTGGCGCAGGGGGATGCCGCCAGCAATATCGGCATGCTGCGTGCCCGCTATCAGTATTACTGCCAGCACGTGGTGAAGGACTTTTATAAGAATCACTTTCTGCGCTTCGACCGGCAGATTGTTCTGGTGGATTGCCTGCAGCCGCTCAACAGCGGGCCGCAGGCGTTTAACGACATGCGCCTGGCGCTGACGCAGCTGATGCAGAGTTTTTCGTACGGCCAGCGCACCCTGTTTCGCCGGCTGTTTTCTCCGGTCATCGACAAGCTGCTGTTTGCGGCGACCAAATCCGATCATGTTACCGCCGATCAGCACGCCAATCTGGTGTCGCTGCTCCAGCAGCTGGTACAGGACGCCTGGCAGAACGCCGCGTTTGAAGGCATCAGGATGGACTGCATCGGTCTGGCCTCGGTACAGGCCACACAGAGCGGCCACGTCGATCATCAGGGCGAGAGTATCCCGGCCCTGCGTGGCCACCGTCTGGCCGACAACACTCCGCTGACCGTCTATCCGGGCGAAGTCCCGCCGCGTCTGCCGGGCAATGCATTCTGGCAGGATCAGGGTTTTCATTTTGAACAGTTCCGCCCGCAGGATCTGGATGTTGACCGGCCGCTGCCGCATATCCGGATGGACGCGGCGCTGGAATTTCTTCTGGGAGATAAACTGCGATGACCGCACCGATTAAACCGCGTATCGATTTTGCCCAGCCGCTAAGTGATGAACCGGCCCCCATCCTGCGCCCGTCAAAGGCATTTGCCGCGCAGCAGGATCAGTTTGTCGCTGTTGACCCGCAGCCGGACGTCGAACCTGAAGGCCCGGGAGAGCTGGCGGTCGAAGCCGCGCTGCGCCCCAAACGCAGCCTGTGGCGCAAGATGGTGATCACCGGTCTGAGTCTGTTTGGCGTCAGCGTGGTGGCGCAGGGCGTTCAGTGGACGCATCAGGCCTGGGTGGCTCAGGACTGGATTGGTCTGGGCGGGGGCATTGCCGGAGGGCTGATCGTAGCGGCGGGGGCCGGATCGCTGATCGGTGAATGGCGACGTCTGTATCGACTGCGCGAACGTGCGGAAGAACGCGATGTTGCGCGCGAGCTACTGGCCAGCCACGGTAGCGGTCAGGGCCGGGCATTTTGTGAAAAACTGGCAGAGCAGGCGGGGCTGGCGTCCGGGCATCCGGCCCTGCAACGCTGGCACGCCTCACTGCATGAAACCCAAAACGATCGCGAGGTCGTCGAGCTGTACGCCCAGCTGGTGCAGCCGGTACTGGATCGGCAGGCCCGCCGCGAAATCAGCCGCTATGCCGCTGAATCGACGCTGATGATCGCCGTCAGCCCGCTGGCGCTGGTCGATATGGCCTTTATAGCCTGGCGTAACCTGCGCCTGGTGAACCGTATCGCCGCCCTCTACGGCATTGAACTGGGCTATTTCAGCCGCCTGCGGCTGTTCCGTCTGGTTCTGCTGAACATCGCGTTTGCCGGGGCATCAGAGCTGATCCGTGAAGTGGGTATGGACTGGATGTCACAGGATCTTGCCGCCCGACTTTCCACCCGCGCCGCCCAGGGGATCGGTGCCGGTCTGCTGACCGCCCGGCTGGGAATTAAAGCCATGGAACTGTGCCGTCCGCTGCCGTGGCTGGAAGGGGATAAGCCGCGCCTTGGGGACTTCCGTCGTGAACTGATCGGCCAGTTAAAAGAGAGCCTGCAGCGCAGTGGCAAGAACGAGAAGTGAACAGACTGTCAACTTTTCATGACAGAACACTTCTGGCGTGGCAAGGGATAGCGTATTATCCATGAATACGCTCCGCACGGTTGATAACAAAGGTTAAAACGCATGCGTCTTGAAGTCTTTTGCCAGGACCGAATCGGCCTGACCCGCGAACTGCTGGATCTGCTGGTTGAACGCCGTATCGATCTGCGCGGCATCGAAATTGCCGCCATTGGCCGCATCTATCTTAATTTCTCCACCATCAGCTTTGAGCAGTTCAGCCAACTGATGGCCGAGATCCGCCGTATCCCTGGCGTGACCGACGTACGTACCGTCTCCTTCCTGCCCTCCGAGCGCGAACACCGCGCCCTGAGCGCGCTGCTGGTGGCGCTGCCGGATCCGGTCTTTTCCATTGATTTGAAAGGCAAAGTGGAGCTGGCTAATCCGGCGGCAGAAAGTCTGTTTTCATTTAATGAAGAAAAGATGCGTAATTACGGTGTCGCATCGCTCATTACCGGGTTTAATTTTCAACGCTGGCTGGAGAGCGAGCGAATTGAGTCTGAGGCGCACCACGTGGTACTGCAGGGGCGCGACTTCCTGATGGAAGTCACGCCGATCTACGCTCAGGAAGAAGAAAGCGGGACACCCAGTCCCGTCGGTGGCGTGGTGTTACTGAAGTCCACCGCCCGCATGGGGCAGCAGTTGCAGAATCTGGCGGTCAACGATGACAGCGAATTTCAGCATATTGTGGCCGTCAGCGGCAAAATGCGCCAGGTTGTGGATCAGGCGAGAAAACTGGCGATGCTGGATGCCCCCCTGCTGATCGTAGGCGATACTGGCACCGGCAAAGATATGCTGGCACGCGCCTGTCACCTGCGCAGTGCGCGGGGTAAAAAGCCGTTCCTTGCGCTGAACTGTGCCTCACTGCCGGATGATGTCGCGGAAAGTGAGCTGTTCGGCCATGCCGCAGGAGCATACCCCAACGCGCTGGAAGGCAAAAAAGGGTTCTTCGAGCAGGCCAGCGGTGGGTCAGTACTGCTGGATGAGATCGGTGAAATGTCACCGCGCATGCAAACCAAATTGCTACGTTTTCTTAACGACGGTACCTTCCGCCGCGTGGGTGAAGAGCATGAGGTGCATGTTAACGTCAGGGTCATCTGCGCCACACAAAAAAACCTTATGGAGCTGGTGCAGCGCGGCGAGTTCCGCGAAGATCTCTTCTACCGGCTCAATGTGCTGACGCTGAATCTGCCGCCGCTGCGCGAACGTCCACAGGATATCCTGCCGCTGACCGAAATGTTCGTGGCACGCTTTGCTGATGAGCAGGGGGTCGCTCGGCCAAAACTCTCCTCCCAGCTAAACGCCTTCCTCACGCGGTACACGTGGCCGGGCAATGTTCGTCAGCTGAAAAATGCCCTGTATCGGGCGCTGACGCAGCTGGAGGGCAACGAGTTACGTCCTCAGGATATTGTCCTGCCGGAGTATGCGATGGAGATGCCGCTGGCCGATGACGCCATTGAGGGGTCGCTGGACGACATTACCAGCCGTTTCGAGCGTTCGGTGCTGACCCGGCTCTATCTTTCTTATCCGAGCACGCGCAAGCTGGCAAAACGCCTTGGCGTATCCCATACGGCGATTGCCAATAAGCTGCGTGAATACGGATTGAGTCAGAAAAAAGCGGATACAGAGTAATCGCAGGGTTGGCGGAAGAGTACTGGCAGGAGGGCAGACTGCGTGAGCAGTCTGCCCTGAGAATTACTTCAGCGATGCCAGAGCGGCGTCGTAATCCGGTTCAGTGGTAATTTCACTGACCAGCTGGCTGTAGATGACTTTATCCTGCTCATCCAGCACCACCACGGCACGAGCCGTCAGTCCGTTCAGTGGCCCATCAACAATGGCAACACCGTAGTCTTTTTTGAACTCACTGCCGCGCAGGGTAGAGAGTGTTACGACGTTGCTCAGGCCATCAGAGCCACAGAAGCGTGACTGGGCAAAGGGCAGATCGGCAGAAATACAGAGCACCACGGCATTATCAACTTCACCCGCCAGTTGATTAAACTTGCGCACGGATGTTGCGCAGACGCCGGTATCAATACTTGGGAAGATGTTCAGAACTTTGCGTTTGCCCGCATAGTGGGACAGAGAGACATCGGAGAGATCTTTGGCCACCAGGGTGAACGGTTTTGCCGCCTGGCCCGGCGCTGGCAGTTGCCCGTCAACGGAAACCGGGTTGCCCTGGAAATGTACGGTCTGAGACATAATCTATCCTTTTAATGTTAATGGTGTTTAACCTGCTTCAGTGTATGCCATGCTGAAGCAGTGAGACAGTATAAATACGACATAATATGCGCCCGCCAAACCAATTGAAGGATTTGAGCATGAGATCGGTAAAAGCCTGGCCGGAAAACTGGCCGTTACATTCGCCCTTTGTCATCGCACGTGGTGCCCGCAGTGATGCGGGTGTGGTGGTGGTGGAGCTGGAGGAAAACGGCATTAAAGCGGTGGGTGAGTGTACCCCCTATCCGCGCTATGGTGAGAGTGAGGAGTCGGTGCTGGCGCAAATCACTACTCTGCTGCCGGCATTGCAGCAGGGGCTGACGCGGGCAGAACTCCAGCAGCGACTTCCTGCGGGAGCCGCACGCAATGCGATCGACAGCGCGTTGTGGGATCTGGAAGTCGCGCGTGATGGCCAGAGCCTGTGGCAGTTAACATCGCAGCCGTCACCGGCGCTGATTGAGATAGCGCAAACCGTCAGCATCGACGGGCCTGAGATGATGGCCAGCAGCGCGCTGGCGCTGTGGGAAAACGGGGCGAAACTGCTGAAAATAAAACTGGACCATCATTTGATCACCGAACGTCTGGTGGCCATCCGCAGCGCGGTGCCTCAGGCCACGCTGATCGTCGATGCCAACGAATCCTGGCAGAGCGAAGGGCTGGCGGCACGCTGCCAGCTGCTGGCCGATCTTGGCGTCGCGATGCTGGAACAGCCGCTTCCTGCCGGGGATGATGCTGCCCTTGAAAATTTCATTCACCCGTTGCCGATTTGTGCGGATGAAAGCTGCCACACCGTTGAAAGCCTGCCTTCGCTGCACGGGCGCTATGAGATGGTGAATATCAAACTGGACAAAACCGGGGGTCTGACGGCCGCACTGGCGCTGGCCCGGGCGGCGGCAGATCAGGGCTTTGGCATCATGCTTGGCTGTATGCTGTGTACCTCACGCGCCATTCGCGCAGCGTTACCGCTGGTACCGCAGGCGCGTTTTGTCGATCTGGATGGCCCCACCTGGCTGGCGGTAGATGCGGAACCCGCACTGCCGTTCAGCTGCGGGCGTATCGACCTGTCACGGCTGCCAGTAGAGTAAATCGACCAGCGCCCCCAGATAGCGTTCGCTGGCCTCATCGGCGGCCACCGGTGGGAATTCTGCCGTAATACAGGGCAGGCTGATATCCGCACACCAGCTGCCGAAAGAACCCGGCGTGGCATAGCCGACGCTGCTGACCAGCGGCAGGCCGGTTTTTGCCGCCAGCCAGTGACCCAGCGGACTGCTATCGGGGTCTTCGATACAGGCCAGCGGCTCATGAAAAGTGACAATCCAGGCGGGGGAGAGCCGGTGAATCAACTGGCACAGCGCTGCGGTTTCCGGCTCTGAACCGGCATGTTCTCCGGTAGAGAGCAGGACATCGCGCTCATCGGCCACGCTGTTCCAGCGATAAACCGTTTCACCGTGCTGCCAGTTGGCGGCTGGGAAATTACGGTTAAGGTCTACGCCGTTTGCGTTAGCGCGCAGCCCAAGCTGACAGCCGTCGGGGTTCACCGCCAGCACCACGTGATGGCGACGATGGCTGTCCTGAAGCGTGCGCATGGCGCAGGAGAGGGTGACGACCGCAGCGGTTTCATCCCCGTGCGTTCCGGCCAGGATCAACCCACTGTCCTCACTGGCCAGCGGGGCCGGAAACCAGAGCAGCGGTGCACCCAGCACCGATTGCCCGTACGACTGCGGGCGGGCATCAAGGCGACCACGCAGCGGGCGGGGGTGGAATAACGACATAGGCAGGGCTCCGGATAGACGGTTCTGTGCTAAAACTAGCATATTGCCCGGGAAGGTACATCGCCTGGGTGTTGAATAAAAACACTATTTCAGCGCATGTCATTTGCGTTACAGTGCCAGCAGTAAGAAATTCCCGCAGTTTTGCTGACAGGTAAGGATCCCGGAATGAGAAAATCCCCCTCTTTTGCGCTGGCCGCTCTGGCGCTGTGTATTGTCTCCACCTCTCGTGCTGCCGATGTCCCGGCGGGCACCGCGCTGGCCGCGCGCCAGGAAATTGTTCGTCATATTAAAGATGAACCTGCCTCGCTCGACCCGGTGAAAGCGGTGGGGCTGCCGGAAATTCCGGTAATCCGTGACCTGTTTGAAGGGTTAACCAATCAGGATGCCAGCGGGAAAATTGTTCCGGGCGTGGCCATCGACTGGCAGACCAATGACAATAAAACCTGGATCTTCACGCTGCGCAAAGATGCACGCTGGTCAAACGGTGACACTGTCACCGCTGCGGACTTTGTTTACAGCTGGCGGCGGCTGGTCGATCCGAAAAACACGTCCACTTTTGCCTGGTTTGCTGAACTGGCGGGTATTCAAAATGCCGGTGCCATCGTTAAAGGGGAAATGAGTCCGGATAAGCTGGGGGTCAGTGCCATAGATGATACCCACCTGCAGGTCACACTCGACAGGCCGGTGCCGTATTTTGTCAGCCTGACCGCCAACTTCAGCCTGTTCCCGGTGCCGGAAAAGGTTATCGCCACCTACGGCGACCAGTGGACACGTCCGGGTAATCTGGTGGGTAACGGGGCCTACCAGCTGAACAGCCGGGTGGTGAATGAGAAAGTCGTGCTGGTTCGCAATCCGCACTACTGGGATAACGCGCATACGGTGCTGAACAAAGTGACCTATGTGCCGATCAGTGAAGAGTCCAGTGCCACCAAGCGCTATCGCGCGGGGGATATTGATATCACGGAATCGTTCCCAAAAGAGCTGTATGCCCTGCTGAAAAAACAGATCCCCGGTGAGGTTTACACCCCTGACCAACTGGGCACTTACTACTATGCGTTTAATACCCGCAAGGGGCCTACGGCTGACGTGCGTGTGCGGCAGGCGCTCTCCTGGTCCATTGACCGCAAAATTATTGCCGAAAAAGTGTTGGGAACCGGAGAAAAACCGGCCTGGCACTTCACGCCTGACGTCACAGCGGGCTTTACGCCGAAAGCCAGCTTTATGCAGCAGCACAGTCAGGAGGAGCTGAACGCTCAGGCGAAAGCCCTGCTGGCCGCGGCGGGCTACGGGCCGACCCATCCGCTTAACCTCACCCTGCTGTATAACACCTCAGAGACGCACAAGAAGATTGCGATTGCCGTGGCCTCGATGTGGAAGAAAAACCTCGGGGTGGACGTGAAACTGCAAAACCAGGAGTGGAAAACCTATATCGACAACCGCAACAGCGGCAACTTTGATGTGATCCGCGCGTCCTGGGTCGGGGATTACAATGAGCCGTCCACCTTCCTCAGTTTGCTGTCCTCCACTCACAGCGGCAATATCGCCGGCTTTAAGAGTGCAGAATACGATGCCGTGCTGGCCCAGGCCAGCCGTCAGACGAATGACAAGGCGCGTAACGATGACTATAACCGGGCAGAGCAGATTATCGCCGGACAGGCCCCGATCGCGCCGATTTATCAGTACACTAACGGACGGTTGATCAAG
Organism: Erwinia persicina; assembly: GCF_019844095.1. Classification (NCBI taxonomy): domain Bacteria; kingdom Pseudomonadati; phylum Pseudomonadota; class Gammaproteobacteria; order Enterobacterales; family Erwiniaceae; genus Erwinia; species Erwinia persicina. Next base: position 2,328,728 of record NZ_CP082141.1, read on the forward strand.
CCGTATGTAAAAGGCTATCCGATCACCAATCCGGAAGATGTGGCCTACAGCCGTACTCTGTATATTTTAAAACACTGATTGTCGTACGGCGTCATCGCCAGGATAAGCCGCGGCACCGGTTGCTGCTTATGCCATTGAGCCGCGGGGATGTGGTGCATAATGCAGCAACTCAGTCTGACGGTGATGATGATGAAACGGTTTCCTCTGCTTATGTTTGTTGTGATCCTCAGTGGCTGCGCACTAAAACAGTATCCTGCCTCGCCGCCGATCAGTGCGGTTCAGGCCGATCAGCTTGACTGCCAGGGCGTGCAGCAGCAGATCGCTGAACAGAAAAAAGTGCAGCAGGATATTGATAAGAAAGGGGAGTTTGATGCCCTGACCGTAGTGGGTGCCGCAATGGACTTTGGCATTGGTAACGGTATTGCCAAACAGCAGGCGCAAAAACACGCTACCGAGCGTGAACGACAGCTGAACGCACTCGCCACACAGAAGTGTTCCCGGGGCGTTTAGGAAACAAATCGTAACAAAGCGCGAGCTCTATCACAGAACGGCAGCCCGGTGCTTGAGACCCGCGTATAATGCCTTATCGTGTGAACACTGGATTGTTACTGCATTTTAGCAGGCAAAACCTGACCGCCGGAGCTCCTCCGGCGGTCAGGTTTTTTTGTTTTCAGGCCGGGAAATGAAAATAGCAAAAGTTTTAAATAATAATGTGGTCATTGTCCATGATGAACAGGGGCATGAACTGGTGGTGATGGGGCGCGGGCTGGCGTTTAAAAAGCGCAGCGGGGACGAACTTGACCCGGTGCTGGTTGAAAAAACCTTTGCCCTGAAAAGTCAGGAGCTGACCGGGCGCCTGGGCGAACTGCTGTCTGAAATCCCGCTGGAGGTGGTGATCGCCACAGAATGCATCATTGCGCTGGCGCGCGAGCAACTCAGTAGTCAGCTGCATGACAGTCTGGCCATTGCGCTGACCGATCATGTAAATTTTGCCCTGACCCGGCATCAGCAAAACCTGCCCATCCGTAACGTGCTGCAGTGGGAGATCCGCAGCCTCTATCCGCAGGAGTATGCCATCGGGCTGGCGGCGCTGAATATTATCGACAAACGCCTTAACGTGCGGCTACCGGAGGATGAAGCCGGATTTATTGCCCTGCATCTGGTGAATGCGCAACTGGGCAGCGAGATGCCTGCTGTGATGCATATCACTAAATTTATGCAGGAAATCCTGCATCTGGTGAAGTACCAGCTACAGCTTGATTATCAGCCCGATTCGCTGAGTTATAACCGCTTTGTCACCCATCTTAAGTTTTTCTCACAGCGGATGCTGGGGAAACGCGGCGTCTACAGTGATGACGAATCGCTGCACGATGTGGTACGCGACCGCTATCCCGCCGCCTACAAATGCGTGGACAAAATCGATCGCCACGTGAGGAAGAATTATGACTATACCCTGGGGAGTGAGGAACGGATGTTTCTGACGATCCACATAGAGCGGGTCAGAAAGGAGACGCTGGCCCTGGATGATGATAAAGATGAGGCCTGAGGGCCTCATCTCCGTATTCCCGCGTGCCCTGTGAAAGTTGAGGGCCGGGTTTACGCCGGATTCAGCACCCGACGCGTGCGGCCTGAGCTCAGATAATCCGCAATATAGTCCTGGGAAATCTCACCACTGTAGCGACCGTCCTCGTCGACAATCGGCATCCACACCATATTGTGTTCATACAGCTTGGAGAGCACCACGCGCAGGTTCTCTTCGGCTTTACCGGTGACGGTAAAGTGATGCAGCCTCTCGGCACAGAGGCCACTTGCACCGCGTGCCTCGCGCCGTTTAACAAAGCCCAGTGGTCGGCCATCCTCATCAACCACCGTAATCGAACGCAGGTCGTTATCGTCCATCACGCCGAAGGCTTCCGCCAGCGGAGTGGATTTCTGCACGGTATGGGTCGGCTGCTGGTCGGTGACATCGCCCGCCTGCACCAGTAACAGACGCTTCAGCGTACGGTCCTGACCGACGAACGATCCGACAAACTCATTGGCCGGCTTCGCCAGCAGTTCGTCCGGGCTGGCGCACTGCACAATTTTTCCCTGACCGAACACGGCAATACGGTCACCCAGTTTCAGCGCTTCATCAATATCATGGCTGACCAGCATCACGGTCTTTTTCAGCTGCCGCTGCATATCGAGAAACTCATTCTGGATCACCTCACGGTTAATCGGGTCGACGGCCCCGAACGGCTCATCCATCAGCAGCACCGGTGGATCCGCCGCCAGGGCACGAATAACGCCGATGCGCTGCTGCTGACCGCCCGACATCTCACGCGGATAGCGCTGCAGGAATTTGTTCGCATCCAGCGCCATCATGCTCATCAGCTCGCTGGCACGCGCCTTACAGCGCTGCTTATCCCAGCCCAGCATACGGGGCACCACGGTGATATTCTCTTCAATGGTCATATTCGGGAACAGGCCAATCTGCTGGATGACGTAGCCTATATTGCGCCGCAGCGTAACGGTATCCAGCCCGCTGGTGTCTTCGCCGTTGATCAGAATTTTTCCACTGCTGGATGGGATCAACCGGTTGATCATTTTCAGGGTGGTCGTTTTACCGCAGCCGGAAGGGCCGAGCAGGACACACATTTCGCCTTCGGGTACATTGAGGCTGACGTTGTCGACGGCATTAAAGCTTTTACCGTTCTTCTGTGTGAAGGTTTTGGTGAGATTTTCCAGTTTTATCATTATCGGATCCCCTTAGGTGTCAGTGCTACCTGCAAACGGTGCAGCAGCCAGTCAAGCACGATCGCCAGTAAGCAGATCATTAATGCGCCAGCAATCAACATGCGGATATCACTTCCGCTAATGCCATCCAGCAGCAGCAGGCCAAGACCGCCTGCGCCAATCACCGCTGCAATGGCCATCACGCCGACGTTCATCACTACCGCCGTACGGATGCCGCCAAAAATCACCGGCAGGGCCATCGGAATTTCGACCCAGCGCAGACGCTGCCAGAAGGTCATACCAATCCCGCGTCCCGCTTCACGCAGGCCGTCAGGCAGATTTTCCAGTGCCGTATGGGTGTTGCGCACAATGGGTAACAGAGAATAGAGAAACACCGCCGTCACGGCGGGCAGGACGCCAATGCCCTGACCGATGAGTGAAAAAAGCGGGATCATCAGGCCAAACAGGGCGATAGAGGGAATGGTCAGCACAATAGTGGCCAGTCCGAGTACTGGCGTGGCCAGCCACTTAAAGCGCACAATCAGAATACCGAGCGGCACACCAATCACAATGGCGAAACCGACTGCCAGCGCCACCAGCCACAGGTGCTGAAAGGTGAGGGTGCCGAGATAGCCGGCATTATCAATCATGTAATGGATCGTCTCCATGAAGCCTCCTTACAGCATGTTATGGGATGTCAGGAAATCGCGGGCCACCTGCTGAGGTGACTGGTGATCGATATCCACACGCTTATTCATTTCGGTGATGGCTTCGTCGGTGATCAGTGGCGACAGCTTATTAAGCGCCGCTTCCAGACCCGGATGATCCCGCAGTGCTTTCTCGGTCACCACCGGTGTCACCGCATAGCTGGGGAAGAAACCCTTATCATCTTTCAGCACTTTCAGTTCGAAGCCCTTTACCCGGCCGTCGGTGGTATACACCAGCCCGGCGTCGACAAAACCGTCACGAATGGCGTTATACACCAGTCCCGGATCCATCTGACGGATCTGCGGGCGATCCAGCGGCATATTGTAGGCCTTCTGCAGGGGTTTAAGCCCATCGGAACGCCCGGCAAACTCCAGATCCAGCCCCAGCATCCAGTTGTGGTCAGGGTCGTCTTTACGCACCTGCTCGATTTTTGCCACCAGCTGCGACAGGGTCTCAATGTTTTCCGCTTTCGCCCGTTCGGCGGACATCGCAAAGGCGTAGGTATTATTCATCGGGGCAGGTTTCAGCCATACCAGCCCCAGCTTTGCATCCAGCTTTTTCACCGTCTGATAAGCTTCTTCAGACGACATGCGCTGGGTGATGTTATTGAAAATAATCAGCGAGGTACCGGTGTATTCCCAGGCCATATCCACCTGCTTATTGATCATCGCGTTACGGGCAATCACGGTAGCAATGTTGGTCTTGGGTTCGATATCAAAGCCCTGCTTGCGCAGATAAAGCGTGGTGAGCGCAGACAAAATATGCTGCTCGGTAAAACTCTTGGTGGTCATCACAATTGGCGCGGCAGCGGCCATACCGCTGAATGCCAGCGATGCCGCCAGAGCAAGCGCGCCCGCCCGAAGCCAGCGGGGGAAAAGGGGGGTACCAGCCATAGTCAGCTCCCTGTTATTTTTTTAAGCCGTATGCGGGCTGAGAAGACGGCCGAGACCGGCCAGTAACAAATCGAGGATCAGGGCAAAAAGCGCGGTCGCCGCCGCTCCCAGGATCAACGTGGGGAAATCATTGAGGTAGATACCGGGAAAAATCAATTCCCCGTAACTGCTGGCCCCAATCAGAAACGCCAGCGGTGCGGTGCCCACGTTGATCGCCATCGCCACGCGAATACCGGATAGCATCACCGGCATGGCGTTAGGGAGTTCGACCTGGCGCAGACGCTGTCCCCGGGTCATGCCGATACCGTCCGCCGCTTCCAGCAGAGGGGCCGGGACGGAACAGAGTCCCGCATAGGTATTACGCACGACAGGCAGCAGTGAGGCGAGGAACAGGGCAATGATTGCCGGGCGGTCACCGATACCGATGACCACCATTGCCAGCGCCAGCACGGCCAGCGGGGGGAGCGTGTTGCCGATGTTGAAGATCTGCATCACGTACTCTGCCCAACGGCGCGCGCCCGGACGGCTGAGGGCGATACCGCTGGGAATACCCACCAGAAGAGCAAACAGCATAGACCAGAACACCAGCGTCATATGCTGCTGCCCCAGATAGATCAAATCGACGCGCTTTGCCTTAATGGTTTCAATCCCCAGTCCCCAGACCAGCAGGGCGACGATCGCGGCAATAAACAGCGCCGCCAGTAAGGCACGCTGTAACAGCGTGGTATGTTGCATATCAGTGTTCTCCCTGGAACGCGGGTAAGCATTAAAAGTGTTGATCTCATGGGTGATTATCACTTTACCCGGTAAACTAACCCTAAAACCTATAGCAGCGGAACGGCAAATTTGGCAAATTTTTCGCTGAAAATCAGCAGGATACTTTTTGGCAAAATTCGGTTGTAGCCCTTGATAGCACTGGGAAAACTGACGATGAAAAAAATTCATCGTCAAAAAGTGACGCCGTCACAAAAAAAATAAGCACAATTCGGAAACTGTCGTGCGAAATATCATCCACACTTTCAGGCTCTACTTGAGAAAGGGACACCATGTCGGAATCAATTGCTACGCCCGTTAAGTCACGCCACTGGATACTGATTGCCTCGATGCTGGCCATGTTTATGGCGGCGATTGAAGTGACCATCGTGGCCACCGCGATGCCGACCATCATTGCTGAGCTGGGCGGTTTCTCGCAGTTTGGCTGGGTTTTCTCTATCTATCTGCTGACGCAGGCGGTCAGCGTGCCGATTTACGGTCGACTGGCCGATCTCTGGGGCCGGAAGCGCATGTTCTTTATCGGTACCGGACTGTTTCTGGTCGGGTCGGTGCTGTGCGGTTTTGCCAGCAATATGGGCTGGCTGATCCTGTTCCGCGCCTTTCAGGGGCTGGGGGCCGGAGCGATTATGCCGCTGACGTCTACCATCATCGCGGATGTCTATCCGCCGAAAGAGCGGGCAGGCGTACAGGGATGGCTATCGAGCGTCTGGGGCGTTGCCGCCATCGTCGGGCCGCTGACTGGTGCCTGGCTGGTACAGCATTTTAACTGGGCGCTCATATTCTGGGTCAACGTGCCCATTGGCATCCTGTCAATGCTGCTGCTGGCGCGCTTTTTCCCGGAGTCAAAAGCGCGCAGCCCGCACCGGCTTAACCTGGCGGGCAGTGCATGGCTGATGCTTACCGTCAGTGCACTGCTGGTCGCTTTGTTACAGGCTGAAGCCCTTGGCACGACGCTGGTAGTGGGCCTGTTGCTACTGGCCGTAATGGCCGGCATGGCGCTGGTGCGACACGAACGCAGCGCCCGCGAACCGCTGTTCCCGGCGGCGATCTGGCGCAGCCGCACGCTGCTGGCCGGTAATGCCGGCAATCTGATGATTGGGGCCGCCATGATGGGCATCAGTGCCTTTCTGCCGACGTGGATCCAGGGGGTTAACGGCGGAACGCCGCTGCAGGCGGGGAGTGCGCTGGCAATGATGTCGATCGGCTGGCCGCTGGCCAGTACGCTCAGTGGCCGGCTGATGCAGCGCACCTCTTACCGTTTCACCGCGCTGCTGGGCTCGGTGCTGCTGATCGCCGGAACCGGTCTGCTGCTGACGCTGCATCGTGAAAGTCCGGTGTGGCACGCCGGGCTGTTTGCTTTTGTGATCGGAACGGGAATGGGCATGACCAGCACCACCTTCCTTATCGCCGTGCAAAACACCGCAGATTTCGCCATCCGCGGCATATGTACCGCGTCGATTATGTTCAGCCGGATGCTGGGGTCGGCGCTCGGCACCGCCGTCATGGGGGCGGTGCTGAACTACAATCTGCTGTTGCGCCTGCCTGACGACACCGATCCGGTACAGCAGGTGATGTCACATGGCCAGCGGCAGCAGATTGACCCGTCAACGCTGGCAGTCATGCTCAACGAGATCGCGCATTCTCTCCACTGGGTGTTTGCCGTTTCGGCCGTGATTGCAGGGATGAGTCTGGTCATTTCGCGTTTTGTTCCGGCAGAGAAGCCGATCTGAGAAAGGACAGGGGGTGCGCCGGCTAACCGCTCACCCCGCTGGGATCATACGCTACTGCGCCGGGGCATCCTGAGAGGTGCCTGCGCTGGCAGGAACGCTGTTATCGGCATCGCTACCGTTGCGTTTATAAACAATTTTCTGCGTATCATTTTCGCAGTGACCGACGACCTGCCCACCGGCCTGTTCCGCCTGGTCGTTCGGCACTACGTCCAGCGTAAAGCCTGAGGCAGGAACCCCATTGTTAATAATTTTCTGATTAATATCCGCTTTCACCGTTTCGCACGAGGCTTGTACCGCCAGAGGTGCAGCAACGAGCAGTGCGGTTAACACCCAATTAATGCCTTTCATTTGTTCATCCTTTTTGCATGAAATCTGCGCTAACTATAGCAGGAAAGTCAGCTTATGGCGTAACGGCACGTCCGGTGCGGCGATCGAGGCAGCGCAGCGTATTGGGCTCCCAGTACGCGTTCAGGTTCATGCTTTTTTCACAGCCTTCCTGGGTATCAAAAGCCTGATCCACCCGGTCAAACTCTTTTTCCACGCGGTTATTCACTTTGCCACGCAGGCGATGGGTCGCATCCCACTGCTCTTTCTGTTCGCGGGCCTGCTCTTTAGTCAGCGCGTTATCACCATCCTGAATAATCAGGTGGTCAGTGCGCGCCTGGGCGGCGTGTTGAACGGAAAACAGCGCGGTCAGCAGCAGCAACGGCAACGAAGCCTTAGCCAGACGTTGTTTCAGCGTTTTCATCATGTTCGGTTCCTTATGGGTGAGCATTCAGCCACGTCATCTGCGACTGAGCAGATCATGTGTTGTAGTATATCACCAGCTTTCGGCCACCCACCAGTCGCGCGGTGTTACCGTTGAACATTGAGAGAGAAAAGTCCCTATGCTGACGACGACATTACTGTTCTTTGCCACGGCCCTGGCCGAAATTATTGGCTGCTTTCTGCCGTACCTGTGGCTGAAAAAGAACGCCTCTGCCTGGCTGCTGCTGCCTGCAGGATTCAGCCTGATGATTTTCGTCTGGCTACTGACCCTGCACCCGGCCGCCAGCGGCCGCGTGTATGCGGCCTACGGCGGCGTATACGTGGTGACCGCGCTGCTGTGGTTACGTATTGTTGATGGGGTAAAACTGAGTAGCACCGACTGGGTCGGTGCTGCCGTGGCGTTTTGCGGGATGCTGATTATTGTGGCCGGATGGGGACGGGCCTGAAAGCAGACCCGAAGAGGCTGAATTACGCTTTGTGTACGCGCAGACCCGCCTGGCTCTGACCGACCGGCATCATCTCCAGCGCGCTGATGTTGACATGTTTCGGCAGGGTGGCCACCCACCACACGGCCTCGGTCACATCTTCCGGCGTCAGCGGCTCGGTGCCGTCATACACGCTGTCAGCACGGCTGTCATCGCCTTTAAAACGGACGTTCGAAAACTCCGTACCGCCAACCAGGCCCGGTTCAATGTCGGTCACTCGCAGGGCGGTGCCGTGCAGATCGGTGCGCAGGTTGAAACTGAACTGGCGAACAAACGCCTTAGTGGCACCATAAACATTGCCGCCCGGATACGGCCAGCTGCCGGCGATAGAACCAATATTAATAATATGCCCGACATTGCGCTCCACCATCGCAGGCAGCAGCGCGCGTGTCATATACACCAGGCCTTTGTTGTTGGTGTCGATCATATCTTCCCAGTCTTCCAGGCTGGCACGCTGCGCAGGTTCAATGCCCAGCGCCAGTCCGGCGTTGTTGACCAGAATATCGATGTTGCGCCATTCAGCAGGCAGTGAGGCCACAGCCGCGTCGATGCCCGCACGGTCGCGGACGTCCAGCACCAGCGTATAAATCCTGTCGCCAAATTCCTTTTTCAGGGCATCCAGACGTTCCTGACGGCGGCCGGTAGCAATGACCTGATGGCCCTGGCTGATAAAGCGGCGGGTAATGCTCTGACCAAATCCGGCGGTCGCCCCGGTAACAAATACAATCATCTCGCTGTTCCTTAACCCGTTTTAGATTTTTCCCACCTTATCATTTCAGGGCAGAGCTGATAAGGCGCTCATGATGATGACGAACAAGAAAAACTGCACCAACAGCGTGCAGCCGTGGTCTGGACTGCCTTATGGCAGTGCGCTACGGGCAGGCAGAATGCCCGGGTCGGGTCTTTTTGACTTCATAGCAATCGGTTGCCTTTTTAGCAACCGGTTGCGCAACCGTTTTACTGTTTTAAAAAACGTCGTTACCGACTATTTTCTTCGTAACTCACTGAATAAAAGAGTAAAAGTGAAAACTGGACGAATGGCATAACTCTTGCAAATCTTAAGCGATACGATCCCGCACTGCCGACCCGCATCGCGGCCTGCTTTTAAGGAACAGCTATGACACAGCACTATACCCAGGCCATTCGCGCCCGATTTTTTGATATCACCCGAACGGTGGATGAACCGCAGCAGTTGCCCGAGGCGGCACGCTATCTTGATAACGGCCTGCTACTGCTGGACGGCGGTACGGTCGTCGGGTTGTGGGACTGGGAGGAGGGCCGTCATCTGCTACAGGACGGCAGGACATTGCTGGACTGCCGTGACCGGCTGATTGTGCCGGGCTTTGTCGACACGCACATCCATTATCCGCAAACCGAAATGATCGGTGCCTTTGGCGAACAGTTGCTGGAGTGGCTGGATCAGTACACCTTCCCGGTGGAAAGCCAGTATCACTGTCCGCAGCACGCCGCCCGCATGTCAGACTTCTTTCTGCAGCAGCTACTGAGTAACGGCACCACGACCGCACTGGTCTTTGGCACCGTCCATCCGCAGTCTGTCGACGCCCTGTTTACCGCCGCATCGGCGCTGGAAATGCGGCTGATTGCCGGGAAAGTGATGATGGATCGCAATGGCCCGGATGCCCTGATGGAAACGCCGGAGCAGAGCTACCGGCAGACCCGGGAACTGATTGAGCGCTGGCACCGCCACGGACGTTTAGGCTATGCACTGACGCCGCGTTTTGCTCCGACGTCCTCACCGGCCCTGCTGGCCAAAGTGCAGCAGCTTCGCCAGGAATTCCCGGACACCTGGCTGCATACGCATCTCAGCGAAAATCCCCAGGAGGTGGCGTGGGTAAAAACCCTGTTTCCCGACAACAGCAGTTACCTGGATGTGTATCATCAGTATCAGCTGACCGGAGACCGCAGCGTGTTCGCCCACTGCCTGCATCTGGATGACAGCGAGTGGGACTGTCTGCACCAGACCGGATCGGCGGTGGCTTTCTGTCCGACGTCGAACCTGTTTCTCGGCAGCGGCCTGTTCGACCTGAATACCTGCTGGCATAAAGGGGTCAAAATGGGGATCGGCACCGACGTCGGGGCAGGCACGACGTTTAATCTGCTGCAGACAATGGGCGAGGCGTACAAAGTGGGCCAGCTTCAGCGCTATAAGCTCTCCGCGTGTGAGGCGTTTTACCATGCCACGCTGGGGGGGGCGAGAGCCCTGGATCTGGATAGAAAGATTGGTAATTTCATGCCGGGTAAAGAGGCGGATTTTGTGATGCTCGATCCGGCGGTCTCGCCGCTGCAGCAGATGCGTCACGCCAACAGCCGCGATATCTGGGAGCAACTGTTTGTGCTGATGACCCTGGGCGATGATCGCAATATTGCCGCCACCTGGGTCAACGGTCGCTGCGTATGGCAGCGTGACGAAAAGGAGCAGGCCGCATGATCCAGTTCTTACTTAACCAGCGCCTGGTCAGCGAGCACGATATCGACCCGAATACGACGGTGCTGAACTATCTGCGTCAGCATCAGCGACGCTGTGGCACGAAAGAGGGCTGTGCCTCCGGCGACTGCGGAGCCTGCACCGTGACGCTGGGTCACGTGGAGGCGGGGCAGATGCGCTACCAGACGGTTAACAGCTGCCTGACTTTTGTCAGCCATTTGCAGGGAAAGCAGCTAATCAGCGTGGAAGATCTGCGCCAGCCGGCGGGGCTGCACAGCGCACAGCAGGCGATGGTGGACTGCCATGCCTCACAGTGTGGCTTCTGTACTCCCGGATTCGTGATGTCGATTTTTACCCTGCAAAAAAACGGCGGCGGGGCGGAACCCCGTCAAATCGAGCAGGCACTGGCCGGTAACCTCTGTCGCTGTACCGGCTATCGGCCGATTGTCGACGCCGCCCGTCAGGCCTGCGCTGCAGCGGGGACGGACAGTTTTCAGCAGCAGGAGGCGGCCACCGTGGCGCAACTGCTGCAACTGCAGACCCCGGAGATGCAGGAACTCCGCTGGCAGGGCAATCGCTGCCTGCTGCCGAAAACCATCAAACAGCTCAGTGAGGCGTTGCTCGCGCACCCCGGGGCTACGCTGCTGGCTGGCGGCACCGACCTCGCGCTGCAGGTTACACAACGCGGCGAAACCCTGCCGCTGTTGATCGCTGTTGACCAGATCGATGAACTGAAGCAGTGCGTCATCCATGATGACGAGAGGGTAATCGGCGCGGGGGTGTCCCTGAGCGCATGCTGGCAGTGGTTGGGCGAAGCGATCCCGGCGCTGACGCAGATCCTGGCGCGGTTTGCCTCGCAGCAGATCCGTAACCTCGGCACGCTGGGGGGCAACATCGGTAACGCCTCCCCGATTGGTGATATGCCGCCGATGCTGCTGGCGCTGGATGCCTCCCTGATCCTGCAGCAGGGCGACCAGCAGCGTCGCCTGCCGCTGGCGGATTTTTTCCTCAGCTACCGCAAAACGGCACTGCGTGAGGGCGAGTTTATCCGGGCGGTGGCGATCCCCCATAGCGCAACGGAAGAGCATTTCCGCGCCTGGAAGGTATCAAAACGACGGGAGGATGATATCTCAGCGGTCTTTGCCGCCTTTACGCTGGCCACCGATGACAGCGGCTGTGTGAGCCGCGTGCGTATCGCTTTTGGCGGTATGGCGGAAACTCCCCGGCGCGCCTTTCACTGTGAACAGCAACTGCTGGGGCAGCCGCTGACCGCCGCGACGGTTGAGAACGCCTGCCGCGCCCTGTCAGAGGATTTCCAGCCCCTGAGTGATTTTCGCGCCAGTGCAGCCTATCGACTGCAGCTGGCAAAAAACCTGCTGCGGCGTTATCACGCCTCACTGAGCGGTGAACTGATCCTGACGGAGGTCTCTGACTATGTCCCATAAACCCCCGGCCGTCATGCCGGACGCACTGGCGCACCAGTTTCACCAGCACGCTCACGACGGCGTGGGCAAAAGTCTCCGTCACGACAGCGCTGCGATGCACGTTAGCGGCGAGGCCCGCTATATTGATGACCGTTTTGAGATGCCGGGGATGCTGCACCTCTGGCCCCGGCTCAGCGAACATGCCCATGCGCGCATTCTCAGCATTGACGTTGCGCCCTGTTATCGCGTTCCGGGCGTGGTTCAGGTGCTGACCTGGCAGGACGTGCCCGGCGAGCTGGATATCGGGCCGCTGGAACCTGGCGATCCGCTGATGGCAAAAGAGATCGTGGAATACGTCGGGCAGATGGTGCTGGTGGTGGCGGCAGAGAGTGAACAGGCGGCCCGTAAGGCCGCCGCACTGGCAGTGATAACCTTTCAGCCGCTGACCCCGATCCTGGATGTGGAGCAGGCTCTGGCTCAGGGCAGCTTTGTTCAGCAACCGCACGTGCACCAGCGTGGAGATGTGGATGCGGCGTTAAACAGGGCACGGCACCGCCTGCGCGGGCAGTTTCATATCGGCGGTCAGGAACACTTCTATCTGGAAACACAGGTGGCGCTGGTGGTGCCGGGAGAGGATCGCGCTCTCCAGGTATACTCGTCCACGCAAAATCCGACCGAGGTGCAAAAGCTGGTGGCGTCGGTGATGGGCCTGACGATGAACAAGGTCACCATTGATATGCGCCGTATGGGCGGAGGATTTGGCGGTAAAGAAACCCAGGCGGCAGGGGTCGCCTGTCTGTGCGCACTGGCGGCACGCCTGACCGGCCGCCCGGCTAAAATGCGTCTGTCACGGCGCGATGACATGCTGACCACCGGTAAGCGGCATCCCTTTTTTGTCCGTTATGACGTCGGCGTGGATGACGACGGACGTTTTAGCGGGGTCAGGATTGACCTGGCGGGTAACTGCGGCTATTCACTGGATCTTTCCGGATCGATTGTCGATCGCGCGATGTTCCACGCCGATAATGCCTATTATCTTGGTGATGCGCTGATCACGGGCTACCGCTGTCGCACCAATACGGCCTCCAATACTGCCTATCGCGGCTTTGGTGGCCCGCAGGGCATGGTGGCGATAGAGCAGATTATGGATCATATCGCCCGCGAACTGGGCCTTGACCCGCTGACGGTGCGCAAACGTAATTACTACGGCAAAGAGACGCGCAACGTCACCCATTATCATCAGAGGGTACAGGATAACCTGCTGGATGAGATGACCGCACAGCTTGAGCAGAGCGCAGACTATGCCGCACGACGGGCGGAGATCACCGCGTTTAACGCGGCCAGCCCGGTAATGAAACGCGGCCTGGCACTGACCCCGGTAAAATTTGGCATCTCTTTTACCTCCAGTTTTCTCAACCAGGCGGGCGCGCTGATCCTGATTTACACCGATGGCACGGTACAGTTAAACCACGGTGGTACGGAGATGGGCCAGGGGCTGAATACCAAAGTGGCGCAGATTGTGGCGGAAGTGCTGCAAATTGACATCGGCAGTATTCAGATCACCGCCACTGATACCGGCAAAGTGCCCAATACTTCTCCGACGGCGGCCTCCAGCGGCACCGATCTCAACGGTAAAGCGGCACAGAACGCGGCAGAGATCCTGCGCGACCGTCTGGTCGCGATGCTGTGCAGGCTGCACGGCTGCGAAGCGGAACAGGTTCGCTTCAGCAACGGGGTGATACAGGCTGGCGAAAACTATTTCAGCTTTGCGGAGGTGGCGCAGCTGGCCTGGCTGAATCAGGTACCGCTGTCGGCCACCGGATATTACCGCGTGCCGGGCATCCACTATGACCGCCTGGCCGGTCGCGGCGAACCGTTCTATTACTTTGCCTTTGGCGCGGCCTGCGCGGAGGTGCTGATCGACAGCCTGACCGGCGAGTATCGCCTGCTGCGCGCGGACATCCTGCACGACGTCGGCGCGTCTCTCAACCCGGCGATTGATACCGGACAGGTGGAGGGGGGCTTTGTGCAGGGCATGGGCTGGCTGACCACGGAAGAACTGGTATGGAATGGTCAGGGACGGCTGCTGACCGACGGCCCGGCCAGCTATAAAATCCCGGCCATTGGGGATGTGCCGCACGATCTGCGGGTCACGCTGGTCGAAAATCGAAAAAATCCAAAGGACACGGTGTTCCATTCCAAGGCGGTGGGTGAACCACCATTTATGCTGGGCATTTCAGTCTGGTGTGCGTTACAGGATGCGGTGGCCAGCGTTGGCGGCTATCGTCAGCACCCGCTGCTGGATGCGCCCGCTACGCCGGAGCGGGTGTTCTGGGGCGCAGAGAAACAGCGTGCGGGAGGCGGTCATGCGTAGCGATGACTGGATCACTATTCTGGCCAACCTGCGCGATCGTGGCGAGCCCTGCGTGCTGCTGACGGTGCTGGACGATCGCGGATCCGTGCCGCGCGATCGCGGCAGCAAGATGGTGGTGGCGGCCACTACGACCTGGCTGACCATCGGCGGCGGCCATCTGGAGCATCAGTCGGTGGCCATTGCGCGCGACATGTTACTTAACGGTCAGTCACAGACGCGCTGCGAACAGTTCAACCTGGGTGCCCGCCTCGGGCAGTGCTGCGGCGGGGTGTGCAGCGTCCTGTTCGAACCACTAATCCAGCCGCAGCCCCAGATCGCCGTCTTTGGTGCCGGACATGTCGGGCAGGCGCTGGTGAACATTCTGGCTACGTTACCCTGTCACGTATTCTGGGTCGATGAGCGGCCGGAACAGTTTTCACACGTGCCGGAGGGCGTCACTGTCTGCTGCCTGGAGGATCCGACAGACCAGGTGAGGCAGATGCCGGCAGGCAGTTACTATGTGGTGATGACGCATCACCATCCGCGTGACCAGCAGCTGTGCGAGGCCATTCTGCGCCGTGACGATGCGGTTTATGTCGGCATGATCGGTTCGGCGACCAAGCGCCAGCGCTTTGAATACCGTCTGGAGGGGAAAGGCTTCAGCCGCGGGCAGATGGATCGCCTGCACTGCCCGATTGGTCTGGCGGAAGTGAAGGGCAAACTGCCCGCTGAAATCGCCGTCGCGGTCGCCGGGGAGATCGTGGCCTGTTATCAACGGCGGCAATGATTTTGCACGACCGTGCTCTGACGATTATGCTGAGAGTTCAGCTACATGGAATGGGAGCAAAGAAATGAGGATCGCACCGTTAGTCTGGGCTATCAGTCTGGCTCTGACCGCCAGCGCACAAACCGCGCTGGCGGCAGAGTCGCAAAAGGAGAGTCGCCACATGGCATCGCAGCAGAGTAATCCCTTCAGTCACGCCAGTTCACTGCCTTTCCAGGCTCCGCCTTTCGACCGTATCTCTGCCGGGGATTATCGTCCGGCACTGATGGCGGCTATGGCGCAGAAGCGAGAAGAAATTGCCCGCATCGCGGATAACCCCGCCGCGCCGACCTTTGAAAACACCTTCCAGGCGCTGGAGCAGAGCGGACAGAGCCTGCGGCGGGTGAATAACGTCTTCAGCGCCATGACCGCGGCCAACACCAGCGATGAACTGCAGGCGCTGGATGAGGAGATGTCACCGAAGCTGGCCGCGCTGGACGATGATATTAAACTGAACGGCAGGCTGTTTGCCCGGCTGGATAAGGTATATCAGCAGCGTCAGCAGTCAGGCCTCGACGCGGAGTCGCTGCGCCTGGTGGAAGTGACCTGGCAGGCGTTTGTCCTCGACGGTGCGCGCCTGAGTGAGACAGAGAAAACCGAGCTGAAAGCCCTGAACCAGGAGTCAGCCACGCTCGGCACCCGCTTTACCAATCGCCTGCTGGCCGCCACCAAAGCCGGCGGCGTGCTGTTTACCGATGCGCAGGCGCTGGCCGGTCTGAGCGAGGCGGATATCGCCGCCGCTGCCGGGGCGGCTGAGGCACGCGGCCTGAAAAATCAGTGGCTGCTGGCCTTGCAGAACACCACCCAGCAACCCGATCTGCAGACAATGAGCGACCGCAGCGCGCGTGAAAAACTGTTCACCGCCAGCTGGACCCGTGCCGAAAAAGGGGACGGTAATGATACCCGGGAACTGATTGCGCGACTGGCGCAGGTGCGCGCCAGACAGGCAAAACTGCTGGGCTTTGACAGTTACGCCGCCTGGAAATTGCAGGATCAGATGGCGAAAACCCCCCAGGCCGCCCTTGATTTTATGCGCCAGATTGTGCCGGCGGCTACCGCCCGGGCAGAGCGTGAAGCGGGGGATATTCAGGGGGTGATTGACCAGCAAAAGGGCGGTTTTACGCTGCAACCCTGGGACTGGCTTTTCTATGCTGAACAGGTGCGACGGGCGAAGTACGATCTGGATGAATCGCAGATCAAACCCTTCTTTGAGCTGAATAACGTGCTGGAAAACGGCGTGTTTTATGCGGCTACACAGCTGTACGGTATTACCTTTAAACCGCGGCCGGATCTGCCGGTATATCACCCGGATGTGAAGGTGTATGAAGTGCTGGATAAGGACGGCAGCCCGCTGGCGCTGTTCTACGCCGACTGGTTTAAGCGTGATAACAAAGGCGGCGGGGCCTGGATGGGCAATTTTGTTGAACAGTCAACGCTGCTGGGCACCCGGCCGGTGATCTACAACGTGGCCAACTTCAGCAAACCCGTCGCCGGGCAGCCTGCGCTGCTCTCCTGGGACGATGTGATCACCATGTTCCATGAGTTCGGCCATGCGCTGCACGGTATGTTCGCCGACCAGCGCTATCCGAGTCTCTCCGGCACCGAAACCCCACGCGACTTTGTCGAATTCCCGTCACAGTTTAACGAGCACTGGGCCAGTTATCCTCAGGTGTTCAACCATTTTGCCCGTCATTACCAGAGCGGGGAGCCGATGCCTGCGGCACTGCGCGATAAAATGCTGCGTGCCAGCACCTTTAACAAAGGCTATGACATGAGCGAACTGCTGGCGGCAGCACTGCTCGATATGCACTGGCACAGCCTGCGCGAGGGAGAGCCGCTGCAGCAGGTGGATGCCTTTGAGCAGAGCGCGCTGGAAAAAGAGCACATCCGTCTGGCGGCCGTACCGCCGCGCTACCGCTCCAGCTATTTTCAGCATATCTGGGGGAACGGCTATGCCGCCGGGTATTACGCCTATCTGTGGACCGAGATGCTGGCTGACGACGGCTTTACCTGGTTTGAGGAGCACGGCGGCCTGACGCGGGAAAACGGTCAGCGTTTTCGTGATAATATTCTGTCGCGCGGTAACAGTGAAGATCTGCAGCAGCTCTATCACGACTGGCGCGGTCACGACCCGGTGATTGAACCGATGCTGCACAACCGTGGCCTGAAATAAATTTTTCGCTGAAAGGAATTCTATGACGATTTTACTGCAACGCCGCCAGCTTCTGGTGGCGGGCGCGGCGCTGGCGCTGACCGCCTCGCTGACACCACTGAACGTATTTGCAGCAGGTGACTCGCTGCAGCGGCAGCTTGCCGCACTGGAAACGGAGGTGAATGGCCGTATCGGGCTGTCTCTGATCGACAGCGCCAGCCAGCAGGCGTGGAGCTATCGCGGTGACGAACGCTTTCCGCTGTGCAGCACCTTTAAACTGCTGCTGGTCGCTGCCGTTTTAAAACGCAGCGAGTCACAGCCCGCCCTGATGCAACAAACCCTGCACTGGACACCTGCGGATCACCTGAGCTATATGCCGGTAACGGCGAAGCATCCGCAGGGGATGACCGTCAGCGATCTGTGTGCAGCCGCGCTGCAGTACAGTGATAACCTGGCGGCCAACGTACTACTGACACTGCTGGGGGGACCCGCGTCGGTGACCCGGCTGGCCCGCTCTTTAGGTGACAGTGTCACGCAGCTCGATCGTAATGAACCGACACTGAATACCGCGATCCCGGGCGATCCGCGTGACACCACCACGCCGCTGCACATGTCGCACAGCGTGCAGCAGTTGCTGGTGAAGTCGGGATTACAGACAGCACAGCAGCAGCAGCTGATCGCCTGGCTGAAGGGGAACACCACAGGGAAAAACGCCATTGCCGCAGCGCTGCCTGCGGGCTGGGAAATCGGGGATAAGACCGGCAGCGGGGGCTATGGCACAACCAACGATGTCGCCATCCTCTGGCCTCCGGGCAAGGCTCCGCTGATCCTGGCCATCTATTTTACCCAGCATGCCCCGGAGGCGAAGAGTCGTCAGGACGTGCTGGCGAAAGCGGCCGCCATTGCACTGAAATCTGTTATCTGATCGATAAGGGTCGCTCGCTTCAGCCGGGCGGCCCGCCATCAGTGTGATTTATCCAGTGACCAGGTCGCTGAACTGACATTCACTTTCACCGGCAGCAGCCCAATCTGGGTAAATTTATCGGCCAGTGCCTGCTGCTGCTTGAATACTTCCGGCGTCATCCGCTCCGCACCATAGGGCATTCTGGCCAGCGCCCGCTGCCAGATGGGCTGTGGCAGGCCGGTGGATGCAGACAGGATCCCGGCCGCCTGCGCCGGGTGAGTATTGGCCCAGTCGCTCAGGGTACCCAACTCATCCACCACCTGCTTTGCCGTCTGCGGCCAGCTGTCGGCAAACTTGCGGCTGGCAAGATAGAACGTGTAGTGCGGTACCAGGCCTTCCGCATTCCTGACCAGGCGCGCGCTGGCGCGAGTTTCCACCTCGGCGTAATACGGGTCCCAGATCACCCACGCATCCACCGCACCGCGCTGAAACGCCGCGCGGGCATCCGCCGGCGGAAGGTATACCGGCGTAATATCCCTGTAGCTCAGTCCGGCATCTTCCAGCGCGCTGACCAGCAGGTAGTTCACGTCAGAACCTTTATTCAGCGCTACGCGCTTCCCTTTCAGGTCGGCCACGGTTTTAACGGGCGAGTTTTCCGGCACCACAATGGCCTCAGTCTTCGGGTTGGCCGGGGAGTGTGCCAGATAGACCAGATCAGCCTGTGCGGCCTGGGCAAAGACCGGCGGCGCATCTCCGGTCGCCGCCAGATCGATGCTACCCACATTCAGGCCCTCCAGCATTTGTGGCCCGGCGGGAAATTCTACCCAGCGCACAGCGATACCCTGTTTTTTAAACTTTTCGTCCAGGGTGCCACGGTATTTCAGCAGGGCGAAAATATTGGCCTTTTGATAGCCGATGTTAATGGTTTTTGGCACAGATTCTGCGGCCACAGCCGACAGGGTGGTCGTAGTAACGATGGCGGCGATCAGACCGCTTAAGCGTGCTTTTTTCATGTTATTTCCCGGGAGATAAGAGCGATGGGAAAACATAACAAAATGCCCGGAAGAGGCTTAACGAGGAGTTCTGATAACGATATGCGCAGAGCGGATAACGCGCTTGTCTGTCGCACGGAGTGAGGAAAGCCTCACTCCGTGCGACAGGTGTTTACTGATACTGCAGATAGGCGACGTGAGTCTGCAAATACTCTTCCAGCCCGTGCCGGCCGTCAGCGCCGCCAATGCCGGACTTACGCCAGCCCGCATGGAACCCCTGCATCGCCTCGAAATGTTCGCGGTTGACGTAGGTTTCCCCAAACTTTAGTCGTTTCAGCGCCAGCATGGCCGTGTTGAGGTTACAGGTGAATATGGATGAGGTCAGACCGTAGTCGCTGTCGTTGGCCAGCGCGATGGCTTCATCCAGGGTACTGAATTTCATCACCGGAAGAACCGGGCCAAATGTCTCGTGCTGCATAATATCCATTTGCTGCGTTACGTTGGTGAGCAGCGTCGGTTCGAAGAAGAAACCGGTGGTGCCGGCCCGTCTGCCGCCGGTGACGATGGTCGCCCCCGCAGCCACCGCATCTGCCACTTTCTGCTCTACACGCTGCAGGGCGGACGCCGTGATCAGCGGGCCCATATCCAGCCCTTTCTGCGTCGCCGGGTCACCCCAGGTGACGTTTTTAAAGGCCGCGCTCAGGCGTTCAACCACGTCGTCATACACCCCCTCCTGAACATACAGACGTTCGGCGCAGTTACACACCTGTCCGGTGTTGATCATGCGCGAGGCAACAATCGCCCTGACGGCGAGGTCGAGGTCAGCGTCGTTCATAATAATTGCCGGGGCTTTACCCCCCAGCTCCAGCGAGACTTTAGTGATGTTGTTTGCCGCCGCCTGCATGGTGGCAACACCGGCACCCACGCTGCCAGTCAGGCTGACCATGCCGACGTTTGGGTTGGCCGCCAGTTCATGGCCGACCACCGGGCCATAGCCCGTCACGAGGTTGAATACCCCCGCAGGCAGGCCGACATCATGCACAATCTGTGCGAATATCATCGCGTTGTTCGGCGTCAGTTCACTGGGTTTTATCACAATGGTATTGCCGGTCAGCAGGGCCGGGGCGGCCTTACGGGCGATCAGGAAAAACGGGAAGTTCCACGGCAGGATACCGGTGGTCACGCCGATGGCTTTCTTAAAGACCAGGATGTTTTCCTGCGGGCGGTCGCTCTGGACAATTTCACCCTCGTAGCGGCGCGCCCATCCTGCCATATAGTCCAGGTAGTCAGCGGTGAAAAAAACCTCAGTTTCGGCCAGCTCCTGCGTTTTACCGCCTTCCGCCACAATGACTGCCGTCAGTTCGGCGGCGCGCTGGCGCACGCCCTGAGCGATTTTTTGCAGCCAGTGACCGCGCTCAATGGCCGGCAGCGCTTCCCAGCCGGGCTGGGCAGCCGCGGCAGCATCAATCGCCCGCTGTGCATCTTCGGCACTGCCTTCGGGAATACGCGACAGCAGGGCTTCCGTCGCCGGGTTGATCACCTCGATCCAGCGATCGGCGCGGTTTTCGACAAATTCACCGTTGATGTACATCTGTTGCTGAACTGGGTTCATGGCAGCTTCTCCGTGACACGATTTTTACAGGGTTGTTAACGAACAGCATAAAGGCTGTTGCAGGCCTGAAACGGTGCAACAGTCGGGCCGCCATCACCTTGATCTGGCTGCCATCAATGAGAGCTGGCTGGCAAAATCCGCAAGAACCCCGTGCCGCATCTGGCATTTTTAAGATTTAGTGTTGAATATGAGCGGCTTAGCGAAAATCAGCGCAAGGCGGGTGGTCAGCGCTGAAATCGGTGATTTGTGATCGTGGTCGGTGGAAGGCGCTGAATTTTGCCAGGTTTACGGCCAGTGGGGCAGCCAGCGTAAGGTTGAACGGTACGCATTCTCCGTAGACTCCTTCGTCATCAGGGCAAACAACAACGAAGGAAAACAAAAATGAATGAAGCCATCGTCTCCGGTATTTTGTGGCATCTGGTCGGGGCCGCCAGTGCCGCCTGCTTTTACGCACCCTTTAAAAAAGTTCGCCACTGGTCGTGGGAAACCATGTGGTCAGTGGGGGGGATCATGTCGTGGATCGTGCTCCCCTGGGCGGTCAGCGCGATCCTGCTGCCCAACTTCTGGGCCTATTACAGTTCATTCACCCTTGCCCAGCTGATGCCGGTCTTCCTGTTTGGCGCAATGTGGGGGATCGGGAATATCAACTATGGCCTGACCATGCGTTATCTCGGTATGTCGATGGGCATTGGTATTGCCATCGGTATCACGCTGGTGGTAGGGACGCTGATGACCCCGCTTTTGCAGGGGCGTTTCGTCGAGCTGTTCAGCTCTGCCGGGGGCCGGATGACCCTGCTGGGGGTGCTGGTCGCTCTGGCGGGCGTGGCGATTGTCTCGCGTGCCGGGCTGTTAAAAGAGCGGGCCATGGGTATCACCGCAGAAGAGTTCAATCTGAAAAAAGGGCTGGTGCTGGCGGTGATGTGTGGGATCTTCTCAGCCGGCATGTCATTCGCCATGGACGCGGCCAAACCCATGCATGAGGCCGCTGCGGCACTGGGTATCGACCCGTTGTACGTCGCTCTGCCAAGTTATGTCGTGATCATGGGCGGGGGTGCGCTGGTCAACCTCGGCTTCTGTATTGTCCGCCTGGCCACCCGGTCAGACCTGTCCGTTAAGGCCGACTTCTCCGTGGTGAAGTCGGTACTGATGGCTAACATCGCGCTCTCCCTGCTGGGCGGAACCATGTGGTATCTGCAGTTCTTCTTCTATGCCTGGGGCCATGCACGTATTCCGGCACAGTACGACTTCGTCAGCTGGATGCTGCATATGAGCTTCTACGTGCTGTGTGGCGGGCTGGTCGGGTTGATACTGAAAGAGTGGAACAACGTCGGGCGTCAGCCGGTACGCGTGCTGAGCGTCGGCTGCTTTGTCATTATCCTGGCGGCAAATATTGTCGGGCTGGGTATGGTTTCCTGACGCCGACATCAGGGTAATCGTCAGGGGCTGGCCAGGTGGTCAGCCCTTTTGCATGCAGGGTGTCAGGCTTTTTCGTGGCGGACAGGGGATGGCGGGCGAACAAACTGCTGGCGCCATGCGCTGGGGGTCATCCCGGTCTCGCGGGTGAACACCACCGAAAAATAGTTGCTGTCATCAAAGCCGCAGCGGGACGCCACTTCGCCAATCAGATCGTCACTGGTTCGCAGCAGGTGCTTTGCCTGGCACAGCTGCAGCTGGCGGAGATAATGCCCCACGGTCATCCCGGTTTGCTGACGAAACAGCTGCTTTAGCGCCCGCTCGGCCAACTGATGCTGCTTGCAGAAGGTAGCGAGGTCAAAAGGCACCGCTATCTGCCCCTGAATGGCCGCCATCAGCAGATCGAGCTGTTCCCCCTCCGGCATCTGCCAGGCGCGATCGGACGCATAACGATGCCGCTGCAACACCAGCGCCAGCTGTAAAAACAGCGCTTCCGTCAGTTGACGCGACAGCACGTCACTTTTGCGACTTTCCTGTTCCAGCTGCTGGATCACGCCGCGTGCCAGCGCCATGCCCCGCGTGGTTAACCGCCATGCGGCGGACTCGGGCGGGGGCAGCAGTTGTTGCCAGTCCAGACTCAGCTGGAAGCGCTCCGGGCAGTAAATAATATTATCCAGCGCCAGCTCATTGACTGACTCATAGCTGTGGCAGTCATCGGCATTCAGATAGAAGATGTCGCCGCAGGTGACCAGCCAGGGGCGGTCATTCATCACATGCAGGCCATTCCCGCGCCATACCAGCACAATTTCATTGAATTCGTGAACGTGAGGCGGGAAGGAGGGTTGAGAGGTGCGTTCAGCCACGGCAACCGGCATCTGTTCAGACGGAAGATAGTCAGCTTTTGCCAGCCGAAGGAGAGCAGTCACGGATCACCTCATCAGTCATTTTGTCGCAGTGTACGGGGAGAACAGCCAAATTCACGCTTGAACAGCGTAGAAAAGTGATTGCTGTCACCAAAACCACAGTGAAACGCAATATCAGTGACGCGCATTTCACTGTGGCGCAGCAGATGGCGGGCTTCCAGCAGCCGCAGGCGATTTAGATAGCGCTGAGGCGTGCTGCCGGTCTGCTGTTTTAACTGACGGTGCAACGTGCGCAGTGAAAGCGAAAAGCGGTCAGCCAGGCCTTCCCAGTCAACGTCCTCACTGTAGTGATCCGCCAGCCAGTCCAGCAGGCCACGCAGGCGACTGTCCTGATCGTCACTGTCCGCCGCGCTGCATCCCTGACGCAGCAGAACCAGCAGGCGCATGAAATGCATCTCCTGTTCCGCCTGGCTTCCCAGGCTGTCATTCAGTGGCGGCTGCACGAGCTGATCGATCAGTTGCCTGGCCTGGGCCAACACCTTATTGCCGATGCGCCAGTGGGAAGGGTAGTGGCCGTCCTGCTCCTGCGGCAGCAGATGCTGAAGCCCCGCCAGAAAGCGGAACGACTCCGGCCCGCGATACAGCACGTTTGTCAGGCACAGATTCTCTGTTTGCTCATACAGATGACGGTCATGGCTGCGAACAAAACAGACACAGCCGCTGCATAAAGGCTGCGACTGCCCGTTAAAGACATGAATGCCTGCCCCCTGCTCAACGATGACGATTTCATGGAAGTCATCATGATAGTGTTCAGGAAAAACGCCCTGAGGCGCGCGGGGTTCAATAGCGACCGGGAAATGCCCTGTCGGGAAGAAATCAACGCTGTGCAGCACGGTCATGATCGTTTCCTCTTTAACATTCAGGTAACAGAGTCTACGCAGCACCGAAAAGCGACACCTTGAATTTTTGACCGGGAAATGCGCTATCCCGGTGAATTTTTCAAGAAAAGGGCGGAAAGCGTCAGAAATGCGGGCAGCATCACATCGATGTCGCCGGCGTTGCAGATGCCAAACTGTGATTCACTTCACGTTCATCTTTGCCATCCTGCCAGCCCACCTGTCCCGCTGGCAGTAGTAAGAAGGTAGCGAAAACAGGCTCTTTTACACTGGTGACATCGAATCATCAGGAAGCCACTACATGAGCCTTCGTCACTTTGTTGCCATCGATCTTGGCGCGTCCAGCGGCCGCGTTATGCTGGTGCAGCACGACTCAACAAGCGGGTCTGTCGTCCTCAGCGAAGTCAGTCGTTGCGTCAATCAGTTGGTCACTGTCGGGCATCGCCAGTGCTGGGATATTGATGCCCTGGAAGGGTTTATCGTCGCCGCGCTGGAAAACATTGACGCGCAGGGCATCGTGCCGGAAAGCATCGGTATTGATACCTGGGCGGTGGATTTTGTGCTGCTGGATGCAGAAGGAAACCGGGTGGGGCTGCCGGTCGCATACCGTGACGATCGCACTCACGGGCTGATGGCGCAGGCCTGCCGTGAACTGGGTCAGGCGCAGATTTATCAGCGCACCGGCATTCAGTTTCTGCCGTTTAATACGCTGTATCAGCTGCGGGCGCTGTGCCGTGATGCTTCGACCGATACAGACCGGGTCGCCCACGCACTGATGATCCCGGATTATCTTCATTACCGGCTAACCGGCGTGCTCAACTGGGAATACACCAACGCCACCACGACGCAGATGCTGAACATCAGCAGCGGCGAATGGGATGCGGAGCTGCTGCGCTGGAGCGGGGCGGATCCAGCCTGGTTTGGTCAGCCCTCGCAACCCGGCCGGCGCGTAGGCGTCTGGAAAAGTCCGGCGGGCAGGGCCATCCCGGTGGTGGCCGTCGCCACCCATGATACCGCCAGTGCCGTGCTGGCCACGCCGCTGACCAGCGATAATGCGGTCTATCTCAGTTCCGGTACCTGGTCATTAATGGGCTTTGAGAGCCTGAAGCCGTATACCGGCCAGACGGCACTGGAAGCCAATATCACCAACGAAGGCGGGGCTGAAGGGCGCTTTCGGGTGCTGAAGAATATTATGGGCCTGTGGCTGCTGCAGCGCGTGTGTGACGAACTGGCGGTCAGCGACCTCTGCCTGCTGATCGCAGAAGCACAGCAGCAACCCGCCTGCCGCTGGCTGATCAATCCCAACGACGATCGCTTTATTAATCCCGCCAGCATGGTGCGTGAGATCCAGGACGCCTGTGCCGGGCAGCGTATGCCGGTGCCCTTAACGCCGGCAGAGCTGGCCCGCTGCATCTTCGACAGTCTGGCCTTCTGTTACCGCCAGGTATTGCAGGAGCTGGAACAGGTACGGGGCGCAGGTTTCAGCCAACTGCATATTGTCGGTGGCGGCTGCCAGAACCCGTTTCTTAACCAGCTGTGCGCCGACGCCTGTGGTATCCCGGTGTTTGCCGGACCGGTTGAAGCGTCCACGCTCGGTAACGTTGGCAGCCAGATGATCGCCGCCGGTGCTGTGGCCGATGTCTCGGCTTTCCGCCAGCAGCTGGCACAGCATTTCCCGCTGATCCGTTATGACTCTCACGGCAGTGACGTGTTTCGCCGCAATCTGCCGCGTTTTCAGTCACTGACCCATTCTGTAAAGGAGCTTTGTATATGACTCAGGCCATTGAACAGGCTTTCGCCCTGGCGAAACAGCGCTTTGCCGATATCGGTGTAGACGTGGACGCCGCGCTGGCACAACTCGACCAGCTACCAGTGTCGATGCACTGCTGGCAGGGCGATGACGTGCGCGGTTTTGAAAATCCGCAGGGGGCGCTCACCGGCGGGATTCAGGCCACCGGTAACTATCCCGGTCGCGCGCGCAATGTGGCAGAGCTGCGCGCCGATCTCGATCTGGCGATGTCGCTGATCCCGGGGCCAAAACGGCTGAACCTGCACGCTATCTATCTGGAAAGCGAGCAGGCGGTAAAACGCAATGAAATCAAGCCGCATCATTTTGCTGGCTGGGTGGCGTGGGCTCGCGACCGGCAGTTGGGTCTGGACTTTAACCCCAGCTGTTTTTCCCATGAGCTGAGTGCTGACGGTTTTACCCTTGCCCACAGTAATGCGGAGATCCGCCAGTTCTGGATCGAACACTGTCAGGCAAGCCGAAAGGTATCTGCCTGGTTTGGTGAACAGCTCGGATCGCCCTCGGTGATGAATATCTGGGTGCCGGACGGTATGAAAGATGTGACCGTCGATCGTCTGGCCCCACGTCAGCGCCTGATGGACTCTCTGGATGAGGTGATCCGCGAAAAACTGGATCCGGCACACCATATCGATGCGGTAGAGAGCAAGCTGTTCGGCATCGGCGCGGAAAGCTATACCGTCGGCTCCAACGAATTTTGCTTAGGTTATGCCGCCAGCCGCCAGACGGCGCTGACGCTGGACGCCGGGCATTTCCATCCAACCGAAGTGATCTCCGATAAGATCTCCACCGCCATGCTCTACGTGCCGCGTCTGCTGCTGCACGTCAGCCGCCCGGTGCGCTGGGACAGTGATCATGTCGTGCTGCTCGATGATGAAACGCAGGCGATTGCCAGCGAAATCGTGCGTCAGCGCCTGTTCGATAAAGTACATATTGGTCTCGACTTCTTCGATGCTTCAATCAACCGCATTGCGGCCTGGGTGATCGGCACGCGTAACGCCAAAAAAGCCCTGCTGCGCGCACTGCTTGAACCGGTTGATACGCTGAAAGCGCTGGAAAATGACGGCGACTACACCGCACGTCTGGCACTGCTGGAAGAGCAAAAGTCCCTGCCGTGGCAGGCCGTGTGGGAGGCCTGGTGCCTGCGCCACGACGTGCCCGCCGGGGCCAGCTGGTTAGGCGACGTCCGCCAGTATGAACAACAGATCCTCAGCCAACGTTAAGGTAACCCTATGCATCAGATTCTCAACGCCTGGTTTGTCCAGGGAATGGTAAAAGCCACCACCGATATGTGGCTGAAGGGCTGGGACGAACGCAATGGCGGTAATGTCTCACTGCGCCTGCTGGACGAAGAAGTCCAGCCGTTTGCCGCCGATTTTGACCGCAATCCGCGTACCCTGGAGCTGAGTCAGCCGGCGCCCCTGCTGGCCAATGACTGGTTCCTGGTCACCGGCTCAGGGAAATTTTTCCGTAACGTGCAGTTGGACCCGGCTGACAGCCTCGTGTTGCTGCGCGTCAGTGAAGACGGGCGGGCGTTCACCATTCACTGGGGCCTGACCAACGGCGGCGTACCGACGTCGGAACTGGCCTCACACTTCCAGTCGCACAGCGTGCGTAAGCAACTGACCGACGGCGCAGACCGCGTGATTATGCATTGCCATGCCACGAACTTTATGGCACTGAGCTACGTGGTCGAGCTGGACTCTGCCCGTTTCACCCGACTGCTGTGGGAGGGCAGTACCGAGTGTCTGGTGGTGTTCCCGGACGGCGTCGGCATTGTGCCGTGGATGGTACCGGGCACTGACGGTATCGGCCGCGCGACCGCGGAAAAAATGCAGTCACACTCGCTGGTGATGTGGCCGTTCCACGGCATTTTCGGCGCAGGGCCGACGCTCGATGAAACCTTTGGCCTGATTGATACTGCTGAGAAGTCCTCTGAAGTGGTGGTAAAAGTGCTGTCGATGGGGGGCATGAGGCAGAGTATTACCACGGATGAACTGATCGCGCTAGGCGAGCGCTTTGCTGTGAAACCCTGGCGCGCCGCGCTGGAAGCGAAGCATAACCATGCTGCGTAAGGCTTTTGTGATGCAGGTTCATCCTGATAAGCATCAGGCGTATCAGCAGCGGCACAATCCGATCTGGCCTGAGCTGGCAGAGACGCTGAAAGCGCACGGCGCGCACCACTACAGCATTTTTCTGGATGCATCACGCAGTCTGCTGTTTGCCGTCGTGGAAATCGAGTCAGAAGCGCGCTGGAATGCGGTGGCGAATACAGAGGTGTGCCAGCGATGGTGGCAATCAATGAGCGAGCTGATGCCATCGAATGCGGACCACAGCCCGGTGAGTGAGGCGATGACCCCGGTATTTTATCTGGACTGAAGTGACAGCAGGGGGCCGATCGCATTACCGATCGGCCCTTTCCGGTCGTTAACCATTTAACCGCAGCTGCGGATACCGCTTCATACTCCACGCACACCACAGCAACGCCAGAGTGCCGATGGCACCGCCGACATAGCCTACGCTGGCCATATTCAGATGCAGACTCACCTGGTTACCTAACAGCGCGCCTGCGCCGATACCAATATTATAAATCCCCGACAGCAGCGACATCGCCACATCCGTCGCATCCGGCGCCAGCGCCAGCACGCGTACCTGCACCGCCAGGCCAATGATCATCATCGCCATTCCCCAGATAATGCACAGGGTGGAAATCGCCAGCGTATGGGTAGCGGATAAATACAGCGACAGCATCGACAGGGTAATCAGCGCAATCGCCCCGAGTAAAAAGATCGCCGGATATTTATTGCCGTAAATACTGAACAGCACGCTGCCGACAATCCCTGCCGCGCCGAATATGAGCAGCAGGAACGTGGTGAAGCCACCGCTCAGGGCGGCGACGCTCTGAATAAACGGCTCAATATAGCTGTAAGCGGTGTAGTGCGCGGTCACGGTCACGGCAATCAATATATACAGCGCGACCAGGGCTGGGCGACGGAACAGCATCGGCACGCTTTTCAGTGAGCCGGTATGTTCGCTGGGCAACTTAGGCAGCAGCTTTACCAGCAGCAGCATGGTGACCAGCGCCACGGCGCCAATAACGGCAAAGGTGATGCGCCAGCCAAGCAGCTGGCCGATCATACGACCAATCGGCAGGCCGAGCACCATCGCCAGCGCAGTGCCGGTCGCCAGCATACTCAGCGCCTGGGTCTTTTTCCCCGGCGGGGCGACACGGATTGCCAGTGATGCCGTAATCGACCAGAAAACAGCATGAGAAAAGGCGATGCCGATGCGCGACACCACTAATGTGGTGAAGTCCCAGGCGACGGAAGAGAGTGCGTGGCTGGCAATAAACAGCACAAAGATCACAATCAACAATAGCCGGCGTTCAATATTACGCGTCAGCAGCATCATCGGCAGCGACATTAATGCCACCACCCACGCATAAATGGTCAGCATCAGGCCAACCTGTGCCGTGGGCATGGAAAAACTGCTGCCGATATCGGAAAGCAGGCCGACCGGAACAAACTCCGTGGTATTAAAAATAAACGCACCAATAGCGAGCATTACCACGCGTAGCCATGCGGTCTTACGGGAAACAGTAGTTGATTGCATTGAAGTTAACGACGTGTTGAGGGAATGTTAACCTGAAAATCAGGTAAAAGAATAACGCCGGATATTGTCTTTTATTTATCCGCCAGATGAAATAAAAAAATCCACAAAATTGTAAATCAGAATTTTTATTTAAGCGGGTGTGATGCTGCCGCTATATTTCAGTCGTTAACATAATGTAAAAATTCCCACCGCTTCTCCGTTTCAATAATTGACGCCGCTGCGGTCAGGCCGCAGAATCGCGCTGGAAATGAAACCATCAGGCCAGCGGCAGAGGAAAAGTGAACGTGAGTGTTCTGGACAATGCGTTGTTGAGTGAGATCCTCGATCAGGTACGCCCCTTAATCGGTAAGGGGAAGGTGGCTGATTACATCCCGGCGCTGGCAGATGTCCCCGCTGAGCGGCTTGGCATCGCAGTCTGTATGCTCGACGGCACCGTTTATCAGGCGGGGGACGCAGAGGAACGCTTTTCTATTCAGTCCATTTCCAAGGTGCTGTCGCTAACGCTGGCCCTGACGCGTTATCAGGACAGTGAAATCTGGCAGCGGGTGGGCAAAGAGCCGTCCGGCCAGCCGTTCAACTCTCTGGTCCAGCTGGAGCTGGAACAGGGGAAACCGCGCAACCCGTTTATCAACGCCGGGGCCCTGGTGGTGTGCGATATGCTGGAAACGCGACTGACGGCACCCCGGCAGCGCATGCTGGAAGTGGTCAGAGGCCTGGTTCAGGAACCTGAAATTGCCTATGACCGCCATGTGGCGCGTTCCGAGTTTGATCATTCAGCGCGCAATGCCTCTATCGCCTGGCTGATGAAATCCTTCGGTAATTTTGATAACGATGTTCCGACGGTGCTGCAAACCTATTTCCATTACTGCTCCCTGACACTGAGCTGCGTCGAGCTGGCGCGCTGTTTCCTCTATCTTGCCAACCACGGTAAAGGACCCGGTCAGGATGAAGCGATGCTGACGCCTAAGCAGACCCGCCAGATCAATGCCCTGATGGTCACCAGCGGCATGTATGACGGCGCGGGGGAGTTCGCGTGGCGCGTTGGGATGCCGGGCAAGTCTGGGGTAGGGGGAGGGATCATCGCCGTGATCCCGGGAGAGATGAGCATTGCCGTCTGGTCACCAGAGCTGGCTCCGTCAGGCAATTCTTTAGCCGGTACCGCGGCGCTGGAACTGCTGGCAGAACGTATCGGAAGGTCAATTTTCTGAGAGTTGGCCCTCCGGGTAACGGCCTTTTATAGTCAACTAACGTTATTAATTAGTGATCTTGATCAAATATTCTGTCAGCACATACTGCTAATATTTCGCGGAGAAAAATAACTTTTTCGCACAGCAGAATAATCTGAGAGGGTAAAATGACTATTCAGGCACGGCAACTCACTCTGAATCACCAACTGCGTCAGTTTGGCATGCTGGTTAAACTGGCGATGATACGCTCCACACCCCAGTGCATCGAAGTCTGGACCATGAGCGGTAACCGGCTGCGTTTTACTCCGGCCCAGCAGATTGAGGCTTTATTAGTAGTATGATGAACCTGCGAATTCTGGTGATTGCTGCGGCCATACTGGCCGCTGTCACAGCGATGAGCATCATTACCCAGCCCCTTCCCGCGCTTTACACTTACGATGACACGCCGTCGACAAAATAGTCCCCTTGCAGGGTAAGCTGTTATCACCCTTCATATTAGGCTACCCTGGTGAAGCGATGCCGACGCTTTGTGCGTTGTGTTTATAAACCTTCATCAGGAGACCACCCATGACTTCACTTCCTACCGTCGCCGTGCTCGGTCTGGGCGCGATGGGACACGCCTTTGCCGCCAATCTTCTCAAAAATAACTTCCGGGTTTACGGCTGGAACCGCACGCGTCAGCGCGGCGAAGATCTGCTCCCTGATGGCCTGATATTGTGTGACACCGCCGGAGAGGCCGTAGCCGATGCCGGGGTGATTCTGGTCATGCTCTCCGACGGGCCGATCACCTTATCCACCTGCGCGCATGTTCTGCCTTATCTTAAGCCCTCGGCCGTACTGTGCCAGATGGGAACCATCGGCGTTGATGCCACGCAACAGCTTATCGACAGCGTGCAGGAGAAACGTCCGGACGTGGTGCTGCTGGATGCGCCTGTTTCCGGCACCAAAGCCCCGGCTGAACAGGCACAGATCCTCGTGCTGGCCAGCGGCGATCGTCAGCGTGCGACCGCCATTGACCCCGTGTTTGCTGCCATCGCCAAAAGAGCAATGTGGCTGGGTGCGGCCGGGGCGGGGTCGAAGATGAAACTGGTGGCTAACGCCTGGCTGGTTTCGGTGATGCAGGGGGTGGCGGAAAGTACCCGGCTGGCGCAGCAGTTAGGATTTACCCCCGATGATTTCTGGCAGGTGCTGGAGGGCGGGCCGCTGGCTGCACCTTATGTGAAAGGTAAACTGGCCATGATCGCCAGCGGGGAGTACCCGCCGCAAATGCAGCTGACCTGGGCGTTGAAAGATGCGCGGCTGGCACTGGACGCTGCGGGTGCCAGTACCCTGCCGGTTCTGCAGACCATCGCTACGCAATGGCAGGGGGCGGTTGATGCCGGATACGGCAGCAAGGATCTGTCGGTTGTCTATCGCTATCTGCACGATCAGCATAAAAAAGCGTAAAAGAAAGCGGGCAGGGAGGGTTTATAATTCCCTGCAAATCATCATGATATCCTCAATAGCCCGTACTGCTTAGTGCATGGCTTCAAAATGGTCTCTAAGTTTGTTATATTATCAAACTCATGTATTTTATAGTTGACTGATTTTTAATGCTTTTTATTGTAGTGATTCGTTCTCTGATGAGCCGAAAAAAGCAAGGATCACATCATGCTTGATATTCGTTTTCCTACCGCCATGCAAATGGTGCTGTGTATCGCTAAGGCGGATAGCGAGGGACGGCGCTGCACCAGTAAAATTCTCGCCGATGGGCTGGATGCTAACCCCAGTTTCGTGCGCAAGATGATGGTGCCACTGACACGTGACGGGATTATTGTCTCAACGCTCGGCCGCTGCGGGACAACGCGCCTTGGCCGTCCGGCAGACCAGATAACGCTCTGCGATATCTACACCTCAGTGATAGAAGATAAACCACTGATGGCCGGTCGCCCGGACGTTCCGGCACTCTGTGTCGTCAGCGCCAATGCCTGCTGGTACTTCAAACAGCTGGCCAAAGAAGCCGAACAGGCTTCCCTTGATGTGCTCGCTCGCCGTACCGTTGCCGACGCACTGCGTGAGATAATGCAGCGTAACGAAGTTCATCCCGATCAGCGCTGCGCCTCCTGAGTGTTGCCTGATTTCCCCTGTGCGTGTTGCGCGCAGGGGAAATAGTCCCCCTTAATCTTTCCCGCCAGTCATGTCCACCGATGCCCTGAATCGCCCGCCGATCGCACTTAATGCAACAATAAAACTTGCATTAAAACGATGCCTGCCTTACCGTTATTAAGTGCATTCGTCAAAGTTACTCTTTAGGGGCGTACCTGGTCAGAACAACAGGCACGCTAGTGACATTATTGCCTTAATCCATTCAGGGGAAGTCCGATGAGCCATGATGATTTTATTAACGATCTCGTAATGTGGATCGATACGCACATTGAAGGGAAGATGGACTTAGACACCGTGTCCGCACGCGCTGGCTACTCCAAGTGGCACCTGCAACGTATGTTTAAACAGCACACCGGCTACGCGCTGGGTGAGTATATTCGTGAACGCCGTCTGAAAAAATCCGCTGAACGCCTCGCCCGGGGCGGTGAGCCGATTCTGGATGTGGCGATCAGCTTTGGTTTTGACTCACAGCAGTCCTTCAACCGCAGCTTCAAACGTCAGTTTGGCCAGTCGCCGGGGGCATGGCGCCGTCAGGTTCAGATCGCCGCGCACGCGGCCTGACCATTGCATTCCCCTGCGACGCAGGCGGATATTCACCTATCCGCCTGCGCCAGCCACACGTCCCAAACACTCTCAATCCCCCGCAGCCAGTCATTACTACGTTCAGTACCTCTTCACACTGTGCGCGCTTCCCGCGCCAAAAGAAAATAACATTCCTGCATTTCGAATTGCAGACAGACGTTATCTGCGATTGTGCCAACCTTTGCCACTATTGATATTTTACCTGCCGCGCAAAAAAGGGAATATTCCCTCTGTCAGCCGGAGCGCCTGCCGCTCGCCCTTGACCGCCCGACCTTTCGCCGCGTGTCATAAACCCTGTTACGGAGTTTCCATGAGCCAGATTACCTCATTACCGATCCTTGATTTCGCCCAGCTCGACGGTGATGCCGCACAGCAGAAAGCCTTTTTGCAAAAGCTCAGCCGCTCGGCGCGCGAGGTGGGCTTTTTCTATCTGATCAATCACGGGGTAGATGAACAGCTGTCGGCACGCGTACAGCAGCTGTCCCGGCAGTTTTTTGCACTACCGGAGGAAGACAAAGAGCGGGTATCGATGATCCACTCGCCGCATTTTCGCGGTTATAACCGGGCAGGTTCGGAGGTCACGCGCAGTCAGCCAGACTGGCGTGAACAGTTTGATATTGGTGCAGAACGTCCCGCACTGCCGCTGCAAAAGGGGGAGGCGGGCTGGAAACGCCTGCAGGGGCCGAATCTGTGGCCAGAGGCTTTGCCCGAACTCAAACCGACGCTGCTGCACTGGCAACAGGAAATGACCACCATGTCCCAGCGGCTGCTGCGTGCTTTTGCTCAGGCGCTGGAACTGTCGCCGGATGCCTTTGATGCGCTTTACGGTGAAAAGCCCAACGAGCATATCAAGCTGATCCGCTATCCCGGGCAGACCACAGAAACGACCCGTCAGGGCGTCGGCGCTCACAAAGACTCCGGCTTCCTCAGCTTCCTGTTACAGGATCAGCAGCGCGGATTACAGGTGGAGGTCGAGCCGGATCGCTGGGTGGATGCGCTGCCTCTGCAGGGCGCATTTGTGGTGAATATTGGTGAGCTGCTGGAACTGGCCAGCAATGGTTACCTGCGCGCTACCGTGCACCGTGTGGTATCACCGCCCAACGACCAGGATCGCCTGTCCATTGCGTTTTTCCTTGGCGCACAGCTGGATGCCGTCGTGCCGGTCTTTACGCTGCCGGAAGAAATTGCCCGGCTGGCACAGGGCCCGGCCAGCGACCCGCTCAATCCGCTGCTGCGTGATGTCGGCTGGAACTACCTGAAAGGCCGGTTGCGCTCCCATCCTGACGTGGCAGCCCGCTGGTATCAGGAATTACAACAACAACCTCAATATACGGCTTAAACAAGGAAACACCATGACACCTCAGGCTTCATTTTCTCTGGCAGGGATCGCGTTATCGCTGACACTGGCTTTTTCTGCTCAGGCGGCTGAACCGCTACGCGTGGCGGCCGACGCCGTCCCGCACGCTGAAATTCTTAATTACGTGAAAAAAATCGACCCGACTCTGGATATCAAAGTCATTGAGCTGACCAGCGGTATCAACGCCAATGAACTGCTGGCACACGGAGACGTGGACGCCAACTATTTCCAGCATGTGCCTTACCTGCGCGATCAGGAAAAGGCCCTGGGGCAGACGTTTACCGTCGCGGCCACGGTGCACATTGAACCGCTGGGAATCTATTCGCGTAAAGTGAAAAGCCTGAAAGATGTGCCTGAGAAGGGCACCGTGGCGGTGCCAAACAATGTCACCAACCTCAGCCGCGCCCTCTATCTGCTGCAAAGCCAGGGGCTGATCACGCTGAAACCGGGGTTCAGTGGCCCGGCAAAAGACCAGGCCACGCCGAAAGATATTGCCACCAATCCTAAGCAGCTGAAAATCCTGGAAGTGGAATCCCCGCAGATCCCCCGGGCGCTGGACGATGTCGATCTGGCCGTTATTAACGGTAACTATGCGCTGGAGGCGGGGCTGACACCGGCGAAAGACGCGCTGGGGCTGGAATCAGCGAAGAATAATCCGTACGCCAATATCCTGGTCACCACGCCGAAGCTGGCGAACGACCCGCGCATCCGGCAACTGGCTAAAGATCTCCAGTCGAAGCAGGTCGCTGATTACATACAGCAGACCTACAAAGGCTCGGTGATCCCGGTGGCGGGGCAATAAGATGATTGAGATTGAGAATGTCACCCGCCGCTATCATCCGGACCATCCTCCGGCGCTGGATAATGTTTCGCTGACCATACCGGACGGCTCGATTTTTGGCATTCTCGGCCGCAGCGGGGCGGGAAAGAGCACCCTGATCCGCTGCCTTAATCTGCTTGAACGGCCGGACGCCGGGCAGGTCCGTGTCGACGGTCTGGATATTACCGGGTTGAGTCAGTCTGCGCTGCGCCGGCAGCGGCTGCGCAGCGGTATGATCTTCCAGCATTTTAATCTGCTGCATTCGCGCAGTGTGGCGGGTAACGTGGCCGTACCGCTGGAAATAGCCGGGATGAAATCCGCCGGGCGGCGGGCGCGCGTGGCAGAGTTACTGGCCCTGGTGGGGCTGAGTGATAAAGCTGAGGCGTTTCCCTCCCAGCTTTCCGGTGGACAGCAGCAGCGCGTAGGCATTGCCCGTGCGCTGGCGGCCAGGCCGGACTACCTGCTGTGCGATGAGGCAACCAGTGCGCTGGATGTTGAAACCACTGCCTCGGTGCTGGCGCTGTTGCAGGAGATTAATCAGCAGTTCGGACTGACCATCGTGATGATCACCCATCAGTTGGACGTGGTGAAGGCGATCTGCGATCGCGCTGCGCTGCTGGAGGGGGGCAGGATCGTCGAGAGCGGGGCGCTGAGTACACTGCTGCGTCAGCCGGACTCGGTATTGCGCAACGCGCTGCTTCACGACCCTGCCGCTGAACGGCATTTCCTGCAGCGTCACGGTATTCACGGAGGTGAACTGTGCGCGGTAGCCTGAATCTGGATGAACTCTGGTCGCTGATGTCGGCGGCCACGCTGGAAACCCTGTATATGGTTTCACTGGCCGGTCTGTTTACGCTGCTTATTGGCCTGCCGTTAGGGGTGCTGCTGAAAGTGGCCCGTCACGACGGCATTTTACCGTTACCGCGCCTTAATGCCGTGCTGGGAACTGTCGTCAATATCGGACGCTCACTGCCGTTTGTGGTGCTACTTATCGCCCT
Source organism: Erwinia persicina (assembly GCF_019844095.1). NCBI lineage: Bacteria > Pseudomonadati > Pseudomonadota > Gammaproteobacteria > Enterobacterales > Erwiniaceae > Erwinia > Erwinia persicina. The sequence goes on from NZ_CP082141.1 coordinate 2,365,184, forward strand.
GATCCCGTTAACCCGCCTGATTGTCGGTACGACGCTCGGCAGCAGTGCTGCCGTGGTGCCGATCGCGCTGGGGGCTATCCCGTTTTTTGCCCGTATCGTTGAAAATGCACTGGATGAGGTGCCCAAGGGCCGCATTGAAGCGATGGCGTCCATGGGTGGCAGCGGCTGGCATGTGGTCAGTAAGGTGCTGCTGCCGGAAGCACTGCCGGCGCTGCTGGCCGGGATGACGCTGACGCTGGTGATGCTGATTGGCTTTTCATCCATGGCCGGAGTGATCGGCGGCGGTGGGTTGGGGGATCTGGCGATCCGCTACGGCTATCAACGCTTTAATCAGCCGGTCATGATCGCGACCGTGGTGATGCTGGTGCTGATGGTGCAGGGGGTTCAGATGGCCGGTGACTGGCTCGTTCGGCGTCTGGCTCATCGCCGTTAATTCAGCAAAAATCCCTGTCCGCATAGTATACTGTCTGAATTCGCTTCACTTTTTTCCTTTCGGACAGGACAGGTCATGGAAATACGGAACGTTAATCGGGCGCAGTTATGTCAGGCAACCAGCTATGGGCTGATTTTTATTGCGCTGTTTGCCATCTTCCCGCTGCGTTTGTTGCCCTGCTTTCTGGCAGGTTTTATCGTTTATGAAACCATCCTGGCACTGACGCCACTGGTGGAGCGGCTGGTAAAGGGGCCGATCGCCCGCTGGATCAGCATTATGTTCCTCAGCGTGGTAATTATTCTGTCGCTGGTGACCGGCATCACCAAACTGATCGGCTTCCTGCTACATGACTTCCAGAATCCCGCCGCGTTTCACGCCACGGCCAGCAAACTGCTTGAAGATGCCCAGCACACGCTGTCACCGGTGATAACCCGCTATCTGCCTTCCGATATCGACGAGTTACAAAATCAGGTCGTCGCGTGGCTGCGCGAACATCTGGTGGTGGTGCAAACCTTCGGCCGCAGTGCCGCCCACACCTTTGCCACCATGCTGATCGGCATGCTTCTGGGGGCGATCATTTCGCTACGCATCAGCAGCGGCGTGCGCCCGGAAGCGCCGTTAAAGCAGGCCATGTTAGACCGCCTGACCACCCTGGCGGCGGCGTTCCATAACGTGGTGTTTGCCCAGATCAAGGTCTCGCTGGTCAACACGGTTCTCACCTGCGGTTTTCTGTTTGGCGTGCTGCCGCTGTTTGGTCTGCATTTCCCGTTTGCCAAAACCGTAGTGGTACTGACCTTTATCGCCGGACTGTTGCCCATCATTGGTAATCTGATCTCGAATACGGTGATTGTGCTGATCGGTCTCTCCATCTCGCTGGAGGCGGCGCTGATTGCCCTGATCTATCTGGTGCTGATCCACAAGCTGGAATACTTCATTAATGCGCGTATCTTCGGCAGCCGCATCAGCGCCAAAACCTGGGAGATCCTGCTGGCAATGCTGGTGTTTGAATCGGCCTTTGGCCTCGCCGGTGTCGTAGCGGCACCGGTGTATTACGCCTATCTGAAGGCGGAACTGCGCGCGTCGAGACTGATTTAACGCGATTTCTGGCCGGCTGATACCGGCCCTGACGGAAAACTCCCATGTCTTTGCTGGCCACGCTGTTCCATCAAATCCTGATTGCTCTGCCGCTGTTCGTGCTGATTGGGCTGGGCTGGCTGCTGGTGCGCTGGCGTCAGTGGCCGGAAAGCATCACCAGCGCCATCAACCGCCTGGTGTTCCGCGTGGCTCTGCCCGCTATGCTTTTCCGACTGATGTGTAACTTTTCCGCCGGGCCGCCAGTTGATGCCCGCTTGCTTATTGCTTTCTTTGGCGGCTGCCTGCTGGTGTTTGCCTTTGGCAGGCTGGTGGCATCACGGCTGTTTAAGCTGGATGGCGTATCCGGGTCGGTTTTTGCGCTGGGCGGTATCTTTTCGAATAATGTGCTGCTTGGCCTGCCGATTGCGCGGGTGATGCTGGGCGATGCCGCCATCCCGTCCGTGGCCCTGGTGCTGGTCTTTAACGGACTGATCCTCTGGACGCTGGCGACGGTATCGGTGGAATGGTTCCGGCATGGCGCCCTAAATCTGCGCGGCTTTGGCCAGACGGCCATCAGCGTACTGAAAAATCCGCTAATTATCGGCATCCTTTCCGGCACGCTGTTCAGTCTGACCGGTCTGCCATTACCTGAATTTATCGACCAGCCGCTCAGCATGCTGGGGCAGATTGCCGTCCCGCTGGCGCTGGTCGCGCTGGGGATGAGCCTGGCGGGGTATCGCATTAAAGAGGGGCTGGCCATCAGCTACGCGCTGAGCGCCATCAAACTGATTGTGCAGCCGCTGGTAGTGTGGGGACTGGCGTGGATCATTGGGCTGCCCCCTCTGGAGAGTAAAGTGGTGGTTCTGCTGGCCTCTATGTCCGTGGGCGTGAACGTCTATCTGATGTCGCAGCAGTTTAATGCGCTGACCGGGCCTGCGGCGACCAGCATGCTGCTGACTACGCTTTTTTCGGCAATAACCACCCCAGTGCTGATGATGACGATGGACTGGGTGTATGGGTAAGTGAGGATAACCTGACGGTCAGAAAGCGCTTCTGCAAAACTCCACTGCAAGACCCCGATTTCCGTGATTATCTTAGAAAAAATAGAGATATTGCCGGGGAATATGCTGAGATAAAACACTCGGCAGCGTTACTCAGTCAGAACGATGTTCATCGCTCTTAAAACGGACTTTATAGATCACCATCTACGGCTGGCGCTGACTGCCTGAGAACCACCGGAATTGAAAAAGAGTAAATTTTATTTTTTCCGTTCTTAAGTCGATAAAAGTCTCTTACCTAAGAATCGTTTCAGAGAAAAAATGTTATCTCTTGTAGGGTCAAACAATGTTTCCTGTTTTGTATCCAATGCTTTCAAGATTGAAGCGCGCATTTTCTGCGATCTCCCATGAAGAGTTAACTGCTATCCAGATGTGAGAATGAGATTCTGTTTGCCCCTCTGAGTAAGAAGAGACGTAGACCTGAACGGGATTGATCAAAGGTCTGGGGTCAGCAGAGTTACGTAATCGATTATTAATACTTTCACTTACGATTTTGCACGCAGACGCTAACTGTTCCATCTCTTTCTTACCACTACTCATATATAAGCGAAATTTTTCATCGTTCCCGTTGTTCATTATGCAACCTTTTATATAGGGGGCAGTTTACAGAAGATGATTCAGTAGGCTAATTGCAAAAAAGATATTCAGTGTCAACCTCACTTTTTAAACCGCTTTCAGAGTCACAACTAAAAGCGGTTTAATAATCCCAGGTTCACTCACTCCGATGTGAACTTTTCTTCCTACCCATCAGCTAAGAACAGTAGCCACCCTTATGATGTGAACCTGTTCCTCCGTGAGGATGTTGGCCTTTAGGGCATGCGAATGCTGATGCAGACATGATACCGAGAACTGTGACCAAAAGGATTGCTGTGATTTTTTTCATTGAAATTCCGTTTTATCTTGCCATGTGGGAAACCCCAATAGTTAATATACACTTATGAATTAAAATAGGAATCCTGATAAATAATCAGTAGTAACGCATGAGGACTGGTTTTCTTGCTACTTGATCAATAAGTCATGCTACAGGACTGTCACCACACTGAGGTAAGGGGATAGGGTTATGAAAATCTCAATGTTTTACTGTTGGCACTGAGTGCTGCCTGTAATGAGCAGAGGTCCGCGAAATGAGTTAATCACTACATTGTAAGCCTCTCAGCTTTGGTGACTGATACATTATGAGATTACCGCTTTCGCCATCATTAGCCGATGGTTTTCCTGCATCAGTCAGCCTCTTCATGCATCTGTCGCTTATCAGTCTTTATTGTGAATAAATCCTCACTTTATTTATAACGGTGATTATCTATATATTTGCAATTAAAGAAATTGATACCTTTGTCTCTTTTTTTTCGTTTAAGTTGCATTGAAAAAGACTATTTACATGAAACGTTGAGTAACATTTCTTTCAGAGATAATGCGGTTTAGTGCTTGCTGCTTTACCGGTAACATATTATTTTTGTTTCACGCAACCAGTATTTCTAAGGGGATTTTATGCGATTAATGAGATATTCAAAATTGCTTGAATATACAGCAATAGGTCTGTTCGGCTCAATATTATTATACTTTATAGTGACTTGTGCAATGTCCTACTTTGGCCTGGATGCGGGCTGGCCATACCCTCAACACTGAAGCCAGCCTGACCAGGGAAACTATACCTATTATTTATCCAACGTTAAGTTGTATAACGCTACAAACTTTAATTATAAGAGTAACCTGTTACGCATATCAGCAACCCAGTTAAATATATGCATAATAGAAATAATCATACATCAATTACACATTATATCATCAGCCCCTGTTCTCAGAAGGATCCGGCCAGTGTGTCTTCCTCTTTTTATGCCGGGCTGACAGCTTAACCATAAAGCGTTATATCCCGAAAGAGATGCACCCGGGCGAGCCGGGCGGCTAAGCGTCAGAGAGCGGGTAGAGAAGGGGGGATCAGGGAGAAACTGACGACCTTATTTTCAGTCATTGCCACATCGTTATTAATGCGGCTGTCAGGAACAGCCCGTCACTGAGGCGGATCGGCACTCAGCAGTGCCGTCAGTCTGCGCAGCGCATATAACGCGGCGGTATGGATCACTGTTTCAGGTGGCCCCGCGATCGCCTGAACCTCGGCGACGGTCCGCTCACCGGGTAACCCCCATGCAAACCACACCGTGCCGGCGGGGGTGCCATCGTCTCCGCCGTCCGGGCCTGCATAACCACTGATAGCCAGACTCACGGCTTCGCCCGACAAATGCTGTGCGCCCACAACCATCTCCCTGACAGTTTCTTCACTCACGGCACTGTGCTTTTTCAGGGTGTCTTCACGGACGTTGAGGATGCGGTGTTTAGCAGAATCACAATAAGTGACAAACCCCGAGGTAAAAAACGCACTGCTGCCAGATGCTGCGCCGAGTGACATGGCGACCAGACCGGCAGTGCAGGACTCCGCCGTCGCCAGCCGCAATTCTTTTTTCTTCAACAGGGAGCCTAACGTGTCGGCAGCCTGTAACAGTTGTTGATCCATAGGACTCCTTATAAACAATCAAGGCCACTCTGATGCTGGCTGGTGAGTAGCCCGGTCTTATAAATGGAAGGGTTAATTGTCCTGTTAAGGCGTCGGTTTGATAAGGCGGATGGCATGTTCCAGCACCTTTTGCTCTTCGCGGTCAGCATCCGACCTTAACTGGCGGGTCTGCTGTAACAGGTCGGTGATTGTGCTGCGCTGGGTATTTCTCCCGTCTTCCGCCAGCACAATCACAGCGTCACCAATCACGCGACACACCTCATCATAATATTCTTCACTAAGCACATCTCTTTTCATCGGGCTTCCTCATTGAGACCGTTTTCATACCTTTTTCATTGTAGACAACGGCGGTGGCCTTGCAGAAATAAATGCGTTCAGGGCGAAATAAAATAAACAGCGTAACCGAACGGTAGCGAAGCGCTAAATAAACCTTATTGTGGATTCAGCCATTACGCCGGCGGCGTAATTTTTCCGCGTAAAATAAATTAAGATTTTTCTTAAATCAGTAAGAGCAGAGCAAATATCCCTGCCGGATGCATTTCAGTTTCGCTTGCCTGTGCCAGGCTTAATTCTCAAATACCAAGGAGGAACAATGAAATCAGTTATCTTAGCGGCAGTGTTATTAGCGATAACCGGTTCCGCAATGGCAGAAAAAGGCGGCTTTGAGTCGGGCGAGAAAGCACCGCCGGCTCACAAGCAGGATGCCGGCTACAAGGGCACGGAGGATACGACTGAAAGTCAGGTTAAAACCCTGCGCGATCTGAAAGAAGGCAGTTGGGTCACGCTGGAAGGCAACATCGTTGAAAAACATTCAGGCGATCGCTACACCTTCAGAGATAAATCCGGATCGCTTCCGGTGACCATCGACCAGAAAGTGTGGAAAGAGAGGACGTATAATGCGTCCGATTTAGTCAGGATCAGCGGCCGGACTGAGGGGCAGGGCAAAAACACCGCCCTCAAGGTAGAGCGCCTGGATGAACCCTGATATAGCGGCTGGTAGGGCCAACACTGCCGGCTGATGCGCAGCTCCCCTGACAGGTGATGACATGACAGACAAAAATGCCCCCGTCACACCACGCGGCGTTGATGAACGTCCACGCTGGATAGCTGTTGAGCAAAAAATCAGGGCCTGGGGCACCCTGTTCCTTTTCATCTTTACCTTCGCAGGTACGCTCGGCGTTTTTTCTAAAGGCTATCTTAGCGACGGTGTGGCGCAGGATCGCGCCGGCAATCTTAGCGTCGAATATGAACGCTTTGGCCGGATCATCAGCGATATGGATATGAAAATCACCTGGCAGGGAAGCGGCGCTTCCGTCTCTACCCTGACGCTGGGCGGTGATTTTATGGATCGCTATGAAGTGCTTACGCTGAATCCCCGCCCGCAGCGTGCTTACAGCCGTGACAACCAGCTTATTCTCGAATATCCCGCCACCGATGCGCAACATCCCCATACGCTGTGGATCGGTTTGCAGCCCCGTCAGGCCGGAGTGGGCCGCGCAACCTTTCGCGTTGATCGCAATGACCCCGTGACCCTGTTTCAGCTGATCTATCCGTAACAGGAGCAGAATATGGAAACCGTACTTCGTGCCGTGGGGATCTACTTTATCCTGCTGATTGTCTTCAGAATCGCCGGCAGGCGGGCGCTGCTGCAGATGACATCATTCGACCTGATCCTGCTGCTGATTATCAGCGAGGCGACACAGCAGGCGCTACTGGGCGATGACTTTTCGGTTACCGGAGCAGCCCTGACCATTATTACCCTGGTGGTGTTGGACATCACGCTGGGCTATATCAAGAAAAAGACCGGATGGTTTGATTATCTGCTCGACGGTTCTCCGGTTATTCTGGTGGAAAATGGCAGAGTGCTGGACAATAAGTTGAAAAAGTCCGGAATAACGCTGGATGATATTTTAGTGTCTGCCCGGACGAATCAGGGGGTATATGAAATAGCCAAAATTAAATTCGCCATCCTGGAGAAGAACGGCCATATATCCATCATCCCCTTTGACCAGTAAGGCCTTTGTAGGACGGTTAACGTTCACCTGCCTGTAAAGACGGCGGATCGACAGGCGGTTTTCCGTTTATTAAGCCTGGCAGCATGCAGTCAACGGCAGAGAGGGAGGAGAGGGGAAGGTGAAAAAAATACCCGGTATACACCGGGTGGTATAATCTGCACCATTAACGGAACCAGCAACGATCCCGGGCGTAAGAATAGTCTCAGGTAGCAAAAGCGCCAGTCCGCTCGCAATAAATATTTTCACCGTCTTTTTCCCTTTCACAAAGCGTGACGAATGTTACGATTCCGTTAAATTTCGATTGCTGAAAAATCATTTATTTCATTATTCTCGACAGGCGGTTGTAGCATTTCATTTTTCCAGCCGCAGATACGTTGCTGCTTCTGGAGATAATCATGAAAACGATAAAAAAACTGCTGCTTGTCGCGGCGCTAAGCTGCTCACCGTCCGTCATGGCGGAAACCATAGGTGTGTCGATGGCCTATTTCGATCAGAACTTCCTGACGATTATCCGCCAGGCTATCGATAAAGAAGCCCAGGCGCGTGGCATCACCGTGCAGTTCGAAGATGCGCGCGGGGATGTGGGCCGCCAGACGGATCAGGTACAGGCCTTTATCAGCGCCGGGGTGGATGCCATTATTGTCGATCCGGTGAACTCTGCCGGAACACCGGCCATGACAAAACTGGTCAGTCAGGCAAAGATTCCGCTGGTGTATGTTAACCGCACGCCTGGTGATAAGACGCTACCGCCGGGCGTGGTGTTTGTCGGCTCCGATGAAAAACAGTCGGGTACCCTGCAAATGGAAGCGCTGGCGCGTCTGGCCAATTATCAGGGCAATGTCGGCGTGATGATTGGTAACCTCAGCGACGCGGGCGCACTGCAGCGCACCCGTGATGTGGAGCAGGTGGTGGCCAAATACCCGAAAATGAAAGTGGTACAGAAACAGACGGCGAATTACTCCCGCAGCGAGGGTATGGATCTGATGTTGAGCTGGATCACCAACGGTGAAGCAATCGACATCGTCGCGGCTAACAATGATGAGATGGCGATCGGGGCCATCATGGCGCTCGACCAGTCGGGTAAGAAAAAGGGCAGCGTGCTGGTTGGTGGCATCGATGCGACACCGGATGGCCTGAAAGCCATGGCCTCCGGCAAAATGCAGGTGACGGTTTTCCAGGATGCCGTTGGTCAGGGTAAAGCCTCGGTGGCGGTGGCCCAGCGCATGATAAAAGGGGAGAAGGTGGAATCCTATCACTGGATCCCGTTCGAACTGGTGACGCCGCAAAACATGAAGCAGTACGCGGACAAATAATCCCTTCCTGACGGGCGGCCTCCCGACGAGGCCGCTGCGTTTAGCTCTACGCCTGCCGTCCAGCATTTGCTAAACTGCGCCCATGAACAAAAAATTAATAATTGCCGCCCTCCTGGCGCTGGTCGCCAGCTATGCCGGGCTGCGCGAACATGGGCAGTCGGAGAAGCCCGCCGTCCGGCCTTCAGCGTCGGTTTCTGCGCCACAGCGCGATAGCAATGACATCGACGTGCTGACGCAACAGCAGCGTGTGGCCGACTATCTGCGTCAGCATCAGCAACTTCCTGGTTACTACATCCGTAAAGGCGAAGCGCGTCAGCAGGGCTGGGATCCGTCGAAAGGCAATCTGTGTCAGGTGCTGCCGGGGCGGGCGATCGGCGGCGATCGCTTCAGCAATCGGGAAGGGGGGCTGCCACAGAAAAACGGGCGTCGCTGGTTCGAGGCGGACGTTAACTACGCCTGCGGGCGACGCGGTACGGATCGCCTGCTCTACTCCAGCGACGGTCTGATTTACCTGACCCGCGATCACTATCGTCACTTTCAACAGGTGAACTGAGATGCAAATGGTGACGTTTGATTTACAACATATCGGCAGTGCCGGTGAGTTTTACCGACAGTTCGCGCGCAAGTTTGACCTGTGTTATTTCGGTGACAATCTGGATGCGCTGTGGGATATGTTAACGGCAGGCATTCCATTACCGGTGCGTATTACACTGCGCCACCTCGACGCTCATCCGCAGCAGACAGCGCTGCTGCGGATCCTGCAGGTGATGCAGGAGGCCGAAGAGGAAACCGGTGGTGCCTTCAGCGTTCGCGTCAGCACCCCGGCCTGCGGGGATTAACGACGGATCAGTTTTAATATCTGCGCCAGTTTCTCGCGCTGTTCCTGACTGATTTCGCGCGACGCCGCATATCCGGCATTCTGCACAATCATCTCATTGAGCCCCACCAGCCAGTCGTAAATGTAAAAAGCGGCATGGTTGTTGGGCTTCAACGCCAGGCGCGTCAGGCGCTGTCCCGGGCCAAGGTTAACGGTCTGCGCCTCCGGCTTGGCAAAGATCTTCTGCCCGCGATTGATACGGCTGTCCGGACGCTGGGCCTCCGGCAACTGCTGGAAGCCCAGCCAGGCGACAAAATCCCCCAGCACACTGAGCGCCCGTGAAACCTGACGGTCGGCGATCTGTTCGGCAGGCAGCCCCTGAGCATCGCTGTCTGCCAGCACCCGCACCAGCGCGCCTTCCAGCTCCTGACGGACGCTGGCGGTGATCAGCTCCTCGGTCAGCATCTCCAGCGTGGGTTTGCTGACGCCCAGCAACTCCAGCAGCGGTGCGTTGTCCGGCAGCAGGCGCAACTGATTAACCCAGTGACGATAGACACTCTGCGCGAATTCCGCCTCCTGGTCGACGGCCGGCACGCTGTGATAGCTGGTCTGTACGGCCGTCAGCGGCTCGTCGCTCAACAGATCAATGGTCATGCCGATGCCGAAAGGATCGTCTTCGCTGATGCTGTATTCATCGGCGGCCGTCCGTTCGGTACGGAGCTGGCGCTGCAGGAACAGGTGACGCAGAGTATCGCGAACCGGCACCAGCCGCTCCAACAACTCACCATGAACCCCGGTGCGGGTTTGCAGGGCTTTCAGCAGCGTTTCGGCGATGCGCAGACGCTCCGCCGGATCTTCACCTTCGGCCGCCTGATACCAGCGCCCAAGCAGGTTGTCACACAGCTCACGCTGGATCTCCACGCGCTGGGCCGCAATACGGCCAAGCTTGCTGTCAGCACGCACCTCATTGACCAGATACCCGGCCATGCGCTGAACGCCTTTTTCATCCATCGCCAGCATCGCTCCCCAGGCATCGCCAGGGTTACCCACGAAGCGCTGAACTGCCGCATCATGATTATGACCATGGGTGATCCGCTGATCGAACGGTGTCATGGCCCAGATCAACCCCGGTTTACGCCCGCTGCGCAGCGCGGTGGTTTCCCCCTGAGTCTGTTTTACCCAGAAGTCGAGCAGGCGGCCAGTGCGGCGGGTTTCATTGCGGTGCGCCGAGGCGCTGCACACCAGCAGATGGGTGACATCCTGTTCAACAGCGGCACGCTGCAACAGGAAGGGACGCCGGGCCTGTAAAAACTCCAGCGCCAGTTCATGCTGCTCATCATCTGGCAGCACGGTTAAATCAATAAAGCCCGGGAAGTCGAGCAGATCGACCTCACTGAACAACGCCTCACGCGGCGCGCTGTACAGGGGCAGCAGGACTTCCCGGCTTAACAGGGTCAGTTCCGCCAGCGCCACGCTGACGGGGGCCAGGCTGCGGCCGGCATGACGCGGTACGACCTGCAATGTCAGGTCGGCTGTGGCGTTAAACTGGCTGACACCCGTGCTGTTCAGCAGGCTGTAGGAGGGCTCATCCAGCACGCTTAACGGCGCCAGCACCTGCGTCACGCAGGAAAGATGATGCAGGACGTGCGCCAGCTGACGGTAAAGGGCGGTGAGCTGGCGATCTTCCCCCCATAACAGAGAGAACAGGCGGGCGCGATCGTCCACGCCCAGCATCGGTGCCAGTTCGACGGCTTGCGGCCAGAAGTGGCTGTCCAGCGCACTGCTGCGTGCCAGGCTGATATTCAGGCCGTCCCACAGCGCGACCATCTGATGCCGGTTGATACCGTCCACCGGGTCTGGCTGGCGGTACATGGCCACGTTCTGCACCCGGTCTCCCAACTGAGATTCGTCCAGCGGCGCGGCAACATCCCCACCGCGCTGCGCGTACTGCAGCGTCAGCACCGCGACCAGTTCACATTCGGTCATTAGATCCAGCTGAACCGGCCAGCTGCTGTCGCTGCTCTGCTGCTGCCCGCTGAAACGCTGTACCAGGTTGGCAGTATGCTGCTGAGGATTAAGCTGGCTGGTGTAATCCAGCACGCTGTTGCCCAGCGCGCATTCCATACGGCCCTTTTCACTGGCGGCAAGCGCATTGATCAGATAAGACTTGCCCGCCTGCGCCAGGCCAAACAGCCCGATGGCGCAGTTCTGTGGCGTAATGCGTGCGAGTACACTGGCGTGATTGTGCTGGCGAAGCAGTTTGATCGCCAGACGGTCGGCTTCCATATTCAGACGCGGGGCCTGCTGACGGTTGACGTCCAGCCAGGTCAGCGCCTGCTCAATGCCCTGCGTCAGGGCATCACGTTTTTTATTGGCCTGTGCGGTCAGGATTTTATTGAGAGATTTCATTTCTTAAAGACGCTCCCGCTGTCAATCCAGTAATGCGCCATTCCCGAGGCCCCGCTGGCCAGCGTATTCAGGCGCAGGCGCAGGTGCTCGAGTGGCACCTGGCTGCCATCATCCAGGATGGCATCGGCGATATCAAATCGTTCCGGGCCAAACTCGCCAAACGGACGACTGACCGCCAGTTTGATGCGTAACACTTTATCGCCGGCGACACTGCGCGCCAGCTGTGGGTCTACGATGGTCAGCGTATAGAGCGGCGAGGCGGGCCAGCGGTCGTTGTCCAGCTGACGGAAACCGAGGGTAATCGCCCCCCGCACCTGAAAGCGGCTGCGTACATCGAGGGTAAAACTCTGCTGATCCAGGTCGATATCGCTGTACCAGACGTTGTCAGCCGTCAGCGCGCCCGTACCGTCCAGCATTCCCAGATAACGAATGGTGGAGTAGGGCTGGAAATCACCGGCCTTAAACCAGAAGTTGGCAAGACGCAGATCGAGCGACAGCAGGCAGAGCATCGCACCCACTGCCGCCGTGGATTTCGGGTTCTCGATTTTTCCCTGCTTATTAAACGGGTACCAGTCATTGGTGTGATAACCATCCAGCGACAGAATACGGCTTACCGGTAGCGGCTGCAGGTGGCGGAACAGCGCCTGCACGCCGGGGAAGCGTGACGGGCGACCGGTCAGCAGCAGCACGTCGCAGTCGTATACCGCCACCACCTCTGACATGGACCGCAGGCTGTGGGTGATATTCATGCGCGGCGACAGGAACTCGGCGTGCAGCTTGCTGAGGCGAACAATCAGCGGCACTGTCAGGATATCAAAGCCTTTCGCTTCACCCGGCAGTTCGCGCTGGATCTCCCGGTTGATGTAGTCGAGCAGTTTTTCTGTGGGTGCCTGTGCCAGCAGCTCACCGAAACGGGCATCAATTTCAGCAGTCAAATCAAGCGGGTCGAACGTTTCATAAGCTTCGAGAATCGCCTGACCTAACGGAATAAAGATCTGTAACGTCACCTGCTGCCGCAGCGTGGAGTGCCCGTCAAGACGGCCTTCGTGTCCAAACAGCCGGGTCATCACCGCTTCCGGGTTGACCATGCCTGCCTGTTTAAAGGCGGCCTGTAAAGCAGGCAGCACATACAGCTGGATCACATCCAGCAGAATATCGTCACCCGCCAGCTTGAAGCCTTCGCGGAACAGCAGGCGGGGCATGATTTTTACGTTATTGCCCACGCCATCGTCCAGGCGGTACTGCGTGATCGCCAGGTCAGTGGTGCCGCCACCAATATCAATCGACGCGATACGCAGGGTTTTACCTGCCGGTTCATCGGCAGCGCGGGCGCGATCCGGGCGCGCCATGCTGGCAAAGAAGGCTTCAGCACGGCCACCAAAGTTAACCTGCGTTTCGTTATACAGGTAGACCATCTGGCCGCAGGTGGCTTCATCCCACTCCATCTGCACATCGGGAACCGGCACGCTGCTTTTCGCTTTATCTTCCGCGCGGGTGAAGTCGTCATCCATCGGGTGCCAGCCCATTGATTTCCACACCAGGGCGATGGCCTCCAGCATCCTGCGACGGAAGATCTCCCGCTCCGGCTTCGGCATGGCTGACGGCAGGGTAAGGATAATATTGCGCAGCTGGCGCGGCGCGCTGCTGTGCAGCATCTTCTGCCGCTGTAACGGGCTGTTCATCTGCAGCAGCGCCTGCGCCAGCAGTTCTGAAAGCATCAGGCTCATCACCGAGCTGCGGCTGTAATGCGGGGCAAACACCGGCAGGCGTTCTTCCAGCGGAATGGTGTACAGAGGCTGGCCTTCATCATTGATCAGATAGGTCAGCGGCAGCGCGGTGGCCAGCGGTTCCTGCATCAGATTGCCAGGGGTGCGGCTGAAACGCCACCCGGGGGTATAACTTTCTTCATCCCACAGATAGCGGCGCGGACTGGAAAGGCCGGTGGCCCCTTCGGTTCCCAGCCGCTGGAGAGCCAGCTGGCCCGCTTCACGTCCTACCCGGGTGATCGACGGCCAGATGAAGGCATCATCGCGGCCGCTTTCCAGCGAAAAGTTTTGCTTACCGAAGGTGGCCTGGGCGAATTCCACGCGGCTTTCAAACAGTTCGTTATACAGCTGATGCGGCTCACTGAGATTCCGCATCTGTAATTCGTAGGTGTGTTTCAGGCCCTGATGATCGTCGACATGATCTTCCACCATAATGCCGCAGGTGTGGGAGTTACCCACATCGAGGATCAGGTCGACCGCAATCGCGGGTTCCTGCAGCGTCGCTGCACTGATTTTGAGCTCAGGCACCAAAAGCTGCTGCCCCAGCAGGTGCAGAATATTCAGATAGTGCGCCTGATATTCAAACTCACGCAGGGCGGCTTTAATATTGGTCTGTGGGCGCAGTTCCAGCGCCGACGCCGCCTGAGTAAAGGCCTCACGCAGCCAGCCGTCCACCCAGGTGTGGTCGAGGAATTCTCCCAGCTCATCGCTGCGGTGCGCCAGCGCGAAGCTGACACCATTTTTCACATCATTTTCATTCAGGGCCAGCGACTCATCTTCGCCATCCGCCCAGACTTTGGTATCGAATGCCAGCACCACACGGTGGCTGTTACCGCTGGCGTCCGGTTTATCCAGCGCCACCACGCGCACGCGCGCCCAGTTATCCGGGCCGCCGATAAACGTTCGCGGCGGGTTAAAGCGGAAAAACGGCAGTGGCAGCCACTGGCCGTTCAGCAGCGTCAGTGACTGAGCCAGTGGGAAGCTGAACTCGGGCTTCACCACTTCTGGCGTGCTGCCCGCAGCCTGCGGCAGCAGGTATTTCCCTGTCTGCGCATGATAATTCAGGCGCAGCAGGGGGCCGTTGGCCGTCTGCCGGACAAATTTGCCCGGCCAGTCAGCATTGAGATCCGGTATCAGGGCAAAGTCGAGGAACTGGACGCCGCTGTTCTGCACCAGCGTCATGTTTGGTTTAAAATCCGCAATTGTCGCCAGCATTATGATTTACTCTCACGCTTCATGGTCATCGGCAGCACCGTATCGGCGTTATAGCTGCCGCTGCACTCGGCAGGGCCGGTCAGACCCTGTTTACATACCAGCTCCGGCATCTGATAGCGGGAGCCATCGCTGCAGCGCGCTTTAGTACGGCTGTTAATTACCAGGTTACCGGAAGACATCAGTCCGGCGAAGACCTCGACCTTACAGCTGACGCCGTCTCCCTGGGTAATGCGCGCGGTGCCTTTACCATTCTTCAGCTGATATTTCAGCATTGGCGGGGTGCCGGTCGGCAGGTTTTTCTGCACCAGCACGCGCCAGCTGCCGTTAAGGAATTTGGTTGAACCCAGTTTGACTGCATCGCCCGGCAGTACCAGATCGTCACGGGCAACGGGACGTGCCTCCGCGACGGTTTCTTCGGCGGGTGCAGGCGCAGGTGCCGCCGCAGGGGCGACCGGAGCAATCACCGCTGCGGCCAGCGGTAAGGTTGTTGGTTTAACCTCTGCGGCCGGGGCAGGCTGGGCGACCGCCGGGGTAACAGCCGGCGTGACCGCCGCTACCGCCGGGGTGACAGACTGTGGTGCGCGGGCCACCGGCGCATCCGGTGCCACTTCTGCCGGTTTGTCGCTGCCTTTTTTCAGCTGCAAACCAAAGATCACCAGCAGGGCTACCGCCGGCACTACCCAGCCATAGCGCAGCCAGATATTCACCTTGGGCTTCACGGGCACCGACGCGGGGGCCGGGTCATTCACCGTTTCATCTTCTGGCTCATCGATAATGTTCAGCGCAGGCATCGGCGTAACAATCACCGGCGGGGGAACAGGGATCGTCGCCGCTGCGACGGGTTCAGGCGTAATCAGCGGCGCAATGACCGGGGAGACGGAAGCGGCAACCGACAACGGTGTGGCCACGGGGGCAGGGGCCAGCAGGGACAGACCCGGTTTGGGCTCGTCTTCTTCAATCTGCAGGCAGTCGAACACGTCCTGGCGGAACTTTTTATCCAGGCTGACAAAGCCCCAGAAAGTGATCACCGGTTGGCCGCCCACCAGATACACGTAGTTCTGGTCAGGGAACTGCAGGGCTTTATTCAGCAGCGCACCAAACAGTTTCTGACTGGGTTTGTCGGACTGCTGGGCGCGTTCACCCATTTCCGCAATGGCGGTCTGGCAGGCCTGCAGCTGACTGAGCGCGGCAGTGCGGGCGCTGTTGCTGGCGGCGGCCCAGGAGGTCACCTTACCGGTCACCGGGGAGTACCAGTCCAGGCGGTTGCCTGCGTCGTTAGGCTGCGGGATCGCCAGGCAGTCGGCAACCTGCGACTGTTTTCTCAGGCGCAGGGTTTCGCGCAGTTGCAAAGCCGAAAGATATACCGGCTGTCCGTTCTCACCCAGAGCGAGAACAGCGTCAAGATTACCGCTGCGTAAGAAGATTTTTGCCACGCAAAGAGACCTTATAGTCAGAGTTCGGGAGTAAAAAGCGTGTGTAATCAGACTATTTTAGTGGTACGTGACTTAAATCAAATGCGCAAATAAGCAATAAAACAGGTGAGTACTTAGGGCTTAGGCTGGCCGCAAGGTCAGCACGGAAGGGCCGACCAATGAAAAAGGACGACCCGCGAAACGTTCTAAGAGGCGCTCTGAAGCGCCTTTAAGCGCGCAATATCCCCGGACGTTATCGCCGCCAGATTCTGCGTGATCTTCTCTGGCGGCCAGTCCCACCAGGCAATGTTTTCCAGCTCAGCAATCACTTCATCGCTGAAACGCTGACGGATCACCTTTGCCGGATTTCCTCCCACGATGCTGTAGGCAGGAACATCAGACACCACCACTGAACGTGACGAAATAATCGCGCCGTTACCGATGGTGACGCCGGGCATAATCAGGCAGTCATAACCCATCCATACGTCATTACCCACGCGGGTGTCGCCTTTATAGGGCAGGTCGCCAGGCTCGGGCGCAGCACTTTCCCAGCCGTTGCCGAAGATAAAGAAAGGGAAGGTAGAGAGGCCGGAGGTCTTATGATTGGCCCCATTCATGATAAATCTCACCCCGCGCGCCAGGGCGCAAAACTTACCAATAATCAGCTTATCGCCGATGAACGGGTAGTGATAGAGCACGTTGCGCTCAAAGTTTTCAGCCCCTTCCGGGTCGTCGTAATAGGTGTAATCACCAATGATGATATTGGGACAGGTGACGCTGTTTTTAATAAAACAGACCTGAGGGAAGTCAGGTAAGGGATGTTTCTCGTCCGGATGGGGTCCGTACATAAAGTCCTCCTGTAGTCATAGCGTAAAGAGAGTGTAATTCAGAGGATACCGATCCGCCTAAGCTGTATTCAGGCGCAGAGGGGCGTTATGATAGCTGCGCCAAATTCGGCCGAGGAGAATTCGCCATAATGTTGTATCGTTTTACGCTGGCAGCCGTCGTTGCCGCCACCACGCTGACCGGATGTGCCGCCTTCAAACCGGCGTCCACGCAGGCCCCCGTGAGGGAGGCCGCTCATGCCACCGATGCGCCCGTTGCCGCCGCACAACCGGCAGAATCTGCACAGCCGGTAGAGGCAGCACAACCTGTCCCGTCTGCCCAGCCGGCAGAATCGACGCCGTCTGCAGATACCGCGCAGCCAACACCTGTCGAACAGCCGGTGCAGACGCAGCCGATCACCGCACCGGGTGCTGTCACAGAGCCCGTCACGCCAGCGGCGGCGAGCGCAGAGACACCGGCCAGCACGGCCGAAGCGCCGGCCACCTCACCGTCAGCCGACGTCCCCGCTGCGACGGCCAGCGCGCCTGCCCCCGTCGAAAACACGACGCCTGCGGCAGCAGCACCGGTGAAGGACGAGAAAATTTCAGCGTCAGAAAGCACTCAGGCCGTGGCACCGTTCAGCAGCGGCCCGACGCAGATTGATGTTTCGCATATCGTGACCCGCGCAGATGACGGTTCATCCATTACGCTGACCATTGACGGCACGGAAGCGGGGATCCTCAAGCGGGGAGAGAAACGGGCGGTATTTGTCGAGCCCGGCAAGCATCAGGTGGGCGGTTATGTACAGACCCTGTTCGGCCTGGGCCGTGTGACCATCCCGCCGGTGGAAATCACCACCGTACCCGGTAAAGTCAAAAAGGTGGACTACTCGGTGACCCGCACCAAGCCCGCTTTTACGGAAGCAACGGACAGTCAGAATAGCGCTGGCTGATCGGCCTCCCCGTATTCAGTCCATAAAAAAAGGCCGATCCTGAGGATCGGCCTTTTTCACGTCAGAAGGGCTTACAGTGCCATGTCGTGCTGCGGGCTGTCGGCGCGTTTCTCTGGCTGAGAAGGGGCGTCTGCCTGCTTGTGATCCATATCGATTACCGGTGGCTTCACCAGCTGCAGGGTGGCGGCAGTATCGTCCCACACCTGCTGAGTCAGCGCGCTGTTGCCGTTTAACTGCTGGCCATAGCTCGGCACGATAGTGCGGATCTTGCTCTGCCATTCCGGAGAGTTAAACTGCTCAGGGAACAGCTTTTTCATCACGTTCAGCGCAATAGGGGCCGCCGTGGACGCACCCGGGGAAGCACCCAGCAGGGCCGCCAGGGTTTTCTGCTGATCGGTCACAATTTCTGTACCCAGTTTCAGCACACCGCCTTTTTCTTCATCTTTTTTGATGATCTGGACGCGCTGGCCTGCCTGAATTAACTTCCAGTCTTCTTTACGTGCAGCGGGGTAGTACTCTTTCAGCGCTTCAAAACGGTCATTGTCATCCAGCATCACCTGGCCAATCAGGTATTTCACCAGATCGAAGTTATCCATGCCGACATGAGTCATTGGCATAAAGTTGCTGGTGGTGGTGGTGCTTAACAGATCGAACAGCGAACCATTTTTCAGGAACTTGGTGGAGAAGGTCGCGAACGGCCCAAACAGCACCACGCGCTTGCCGTCGAGGAAGCGGGCGTCCAGGTGCGGTACGGACATCGGCGGCGCGCCCACGGAAGCCTGACCGTACACTTTTTCAGTGTGCAGTTTGGTGATTTCCGGGTTCTCAGTCACCAGGAAGGAACCGCCCACCGGGAAGCCTGCATAGTTATCCGCTTCAGGAATGCCGGTTTTCTGCAGCAGCTTCAGCGCGCCGCCGCCTGCACCGATGAAGACATATTTGGCATCGACCGCGTGCTCTTCACCGGTTTTCACATCGGTGATGGTCACATGCCAGGAGTTATCCGGGTTACGTTTGAAATCGGTCGCTTCAGCGGAGGTTTCCAGCTGGAAGTTTTTATCTTTCTTCAGGCTGCCGATCAGCTGACGGGTAATTTCACCGTAGTTGACGTCGGTGCCGACCGGGGTCCAGGTTGCCGCCACTTTCTGCTGCGGATCGCGGCCTTCCATGGTCAGCGGTGCCCACTGTTTGATCTGGTTCTGATCGGTGGAGAACTTCATGCCCTGGAACAGGGTGGTCTGCTGCAGCGCTTCATAACGCTTGGTCAGATAGTTAACGTTGGTGTCACCCCAGACCAGACTCATATGTGGCGTAGAGTTAATAAAAGAGTGCGGATTGTTCAGGATGCCGCGCTTAACCTGGGCAGTCCAGAACTGGCGGGAAATCATAAACTGTTCGTTAATGTCCAGGGCCTTAGACACATCAATAGAACCATCCGGACGCTCGGGCGTATAGTTCAGCTCCATATTGGCGGAGTGACCTGTACCGGCATTATTCCAGCCGTTAGAGGATTCCAGCGCCACGCCGTCCAGCTTCTCGACCATCAGCTGTTTCCAGCCTGGCTGAAGTTCCTGTAACCAGGTGCCCAGAGAGGCACTCATAATACCGCCGCCGATCAGCAGGACATCGGTTTTTTCCGTGGCAGGAGTTTCAGCCCAGGTACTGGTGCACACCAGCACTGCTGACAGAGAAAGCAGGGGGATCATTCTTTTAAAGTTAGACATATTAAATAAGGCATCAATATAGGTTAACAAATTGAGCGCATATTTTAGGCTTAATTTAACGAAAAGTTAATAACTATTTATTATATTTAAATCAAATCACCAAATTAATTTACTTACTTAACGTTTAATTTAATTACCCTCTGAGTTTATTTACTTATAAATAGGCGGGGTTTTGTTATTAAATAAACCGAAGGGATGAAAAAATAACGACCCATTTCCTTTCCGGGGAAAGGACGCGTAGCAGCCTTTTACTGTCCGTGCCGCGTTCAATGCTGCCCCCCCTGGCCCCACGCTGTCGGTCGAAAAGGTGATATTTTTTCGAATAGAAAACCCTCCTCAGGTGTTAACTGAACATCTCTCACTGCGACAGGAAACCCCTCGCGATGTCATTACCTTCCTCACGGCCCCTGCGTCAGCGCTATGACGCCCTGACTCTGACGCTGCACTGGCTGACCGCCGGCAGCGTTATCTTTCTGTTTGCATCGGCGCATATCTGGGCGCTGCTGGAGCGCGGGACACCGCTGCGTAAAGGCTTACAGTCCGTGCATATCTCCTGCGGCATACTGCTGGCGGTTGTGATGATTATCCGCCCACTGTGGCGCATCTTCAGCCAGCAGCGGGCGCGCTTTGCCCTGCCACCTGCAGCAGGATCGCGCCTTTCCCGTATTGCCGCGCACAGCGTACACGGGGCGCTGTATCTCCTGCTGTTCACGCAGACAGGCCTCGGCTTTATGTTCCGCTGGGCGCAGCAGGAGCCTTTTACCTTCTTCGGTCTGTTTCATATTCCTGCGTGGATCGCCGTCGATCCCGGCCGACGTCATCAGCTGGCCGGCTGGCACGACAATGTGGCCTGGGCGCTGATTATTCTGGCCGGTGTCCACGCGCTTGCTGCACTGTTCCATCACTATGTTCTGCGCGACAGCGTCCTGCGCAGAATGCTGCCCGCTCGCAATACTTCCGCTTCCTGACAGGATAACGACCATGAAAAAAATGACGTTACTGATGGCACTTCCGGCACTGCTGTTTAGTCTGCACGCGCCGCTGGCGCAGGCGATGGGCGATGACAACAGCGAGAGCAAAACCCCGGACTGCCCGAAAGGTCAGGTCTATGACAGCACCCGCAGGCAGTGCGTCGTGGAAAAAACCAGCCGTCTCAGCGATGAGGATAAAACCCGCTACGCCTACCACCTGGCGAAGAAGGGTGACTATCAGGCTGCACTGAATCTGCTGGACAGGTTAGATAATCCGGATACCCGCGAGGCATGGAATTATCGTGGCTACGCCACGCGGAAATCAGGGCGCACGGATGAGGGGATAGGCTATTATCAGCGCTCTATAGCGCTCGATCCACGCTATGCCCGGGTACGCGAATACCTCGGGGAGGCGTGGATGATTAAAGGGCGACCTGACCTGGCCCGCGAGCAGCTGGCGGTCATTCGCTCCCTGTGCGGGGTGAACTGTGAAGAGTACCGGGATTTACAGGCGGCGATAAACGGCCACCCTGAGTCCTGAACGGCCGGCGGCCTGGAGAAGAAAACATGACGAGCAGCGAAGTCCGCCATCATCTGGCCGACCATCTTACGCGCCTGTGGCGCTACGGGATGGTGCTGTCCCGTAACAACGAGGTCGCCCGTGAGCTGGTGCAGACCACCTGTGTCCGGGCGCTTGAGCGCAGCGCACAGTTCACCCCCGGCACGCGCATTGACCGCTGGTTATTTACGCTGCTGCATTCGGTGTGGATCAACGATCTGCGTGCGCAGCGCGTCCGCCAGGGGCAGGGGTTTGTCGACAGCGACGAACTTTATGCCCCGGACACCCGCCAGCATGACGATAACCATCTGCACTATCAGCAGGTGATGCAGCGCGTGGCCAGACTGCCGGAGGCACAACGGAACGCCGTATTCCTGGTCTATGTTGAAGGTTTTACCTATCAGGAAGCGGCTGACACGCTGATCGTGCCAATTGGCACCATTATGAGCCGTCTGGCGGCGGCAAGGACTACGCTGGCACGAGCCGAAACCGGCTCAGCGACCGTAAAGGAGAAACGCCTGTGAACAGAGAACGGTTAAGCGCCCCCTGGAGCGATGAAGCAATCACCGCGTGGCTCGACGGTGAGATGAGCGCAGACGAGATGCAGGACTTTGAACAGCAGCTGAAGCGTGATCAGACGCTGTCTGCCCGCACCGCTGCACTGATGAAAAGCAACCAGCCGTTTGAAGCGGCCTTTGAACCGCTGCTGGCGGCGGCACCGGCGGCGCAGATGAAGGACGACCTCAATCGCCTGCTGGCGCAAGCGCCCGCGCCGGCCGCGACCCGCCAGGTCAGCCGCCGGGCGCTCATTGCCGCCTCGCTGAGTTTCCTCGCCATCGGCTCCAGCCTCGGCTATTTTGTCCGGCCCGATACCGCGCAGCGTGAAAGCGAGAAGATCCGCGACCTGGAAGCCGGGTATATGTCCCTCTACAGCCGGCAGACGCTGGCCGACGTGGACAGCTCCGCGCCGCTGATTGCGCGGGCGCTGCAACGGACCTCGCAGCAGATGGGCCTGCAGCTCAGCGCGGAACAGCTGGCATTACACAATGCCGCGCTGAAAAGCGTGCGCCTGCTGCGCTATGACGATACCAGCATCGTGCAGATCGCCTGGGAACACGCCCAGTGGGGGCCGGTAGCACTCTGCGTCTCGCGTGAAAAGCATGAAAATGAAACCGGGATACAGGCGGAGCGGCGTCACGGGATGAGTCTCGCCTGGTGGCACGCCGGGGGCTATCAGTTTGTGCTGATTGGCCGCACTCCGGCACAACAGCTGCAACAGAGCGCCGGGAGGCTGAGGCAGGGGTTAAGCGCAGCCTGAGACAAACAGATAAGGAGATAAGGAGATAAAAGCTTTGTTTCCTGGCACCGTTATGACAGGGTAAAAAACCAACCTTATCAGTCAGGAGCCATTAACGTGAATTCACACCCGATACGACGCATCATAGAAGCCTGTGACCGGGCGATCACCGCCCGGGATTTTGACAGCCTGATGGGCTGGTATGCCGCTGATGCCAGCCTGGTGGTGAAACCCGGGATGATTGTGCAGGGGCACGATGCCATTCGCCGGGCCTTTGTAGCGATTGCCGACCACTTTCAGGGCCAGCTCAGGGTAGAGCAGGGCGAGATGCAGGTCATCGAAGGCAGCGGAAACGCCCTGGTGATTATGGAAACGGTCCTGCACTATCCGGACGGCGCGGGAGGCAGCGTCACCACCACACGCCGGGCCACCTATGTCTTTCGTCAGGAGCCGGACGGCGGCTGGCTTTGCACTATCGATAACTCTTACGGCACCACGCTGCTGGACGGTTAATCTCCGCAAGACTGGCGCGCCGCCCGCCGGTAGAGCGTGCTGCGCGCCACCCCCAGTGCCTCCGCCGTTTTACTGACGTTGCCGTTAAAGCGTTGCAGCGTTGCCGCAATCAGGGCGTCGTCATGCTGTTGCAGTGCGGGGCGCAGGGGTGGTGAACAATGCCGATACTCCGGCGGCAGGCTGTCCGCATCCAGCTGGGTATCATCGTCTGCCAGCGCCAGTAACACCTTCAGCACGCTGCGCAGCTGCCGGACATTGCCCGGCCATGTCTGCTGTGTCAGGGTAGCCAGCAGCCGCGGCGACAGACCGATGCCCCGCTGTTCCCCTCCCATTTCCTGCCAGAGCTGCAGAATAAAGGCAGGCAGTTCCGGCCACTCGCGCAGGGGCGGCAGAGTCAGTGAAAACTCCTGCAGACGGTAGAGCAGGTCTTCGCGGAACTCACCGCTGGCGACCCGCGCGGGCAGGTTGCGGTGCGTTGCGCAGATCACGGCAAAATTCACCGGCCAGCTGCGGCTCGAACCCAGCGGGGCGACCTCTTTTTCCTGTAAAACACGCAGAAGACGGGTCTGTAGTGCCAGCGGCATATCGCCAATTTCATCCAGAAACAGCACCCCGCCGTCGGCTTCGCGAATTTTACCGATATAGCCGTTCTTGCTGGCACCGGTAAAGGCCCCCGGTTGATAGCCAAACAGTTCCGATTCGATCAGCGACTCGGGGATCGCCGCGCAGTTAATGGCGACAAAATTCCCCTGACGCCAGCGGCTCTGCTGATGCAGCGCACGGCTGACATACTCTTTGCCACTGCCGGTATCGCCCTGTACGCAGAGTGATACCCCGGCATTCAGCAGGCGCACCAGCTTGTCCCCGCCGTCACGCAGCGGCACCGGCAGAAGGGAGGATCCGGTCTGCCGGGCAGCAACGTGGCGACGGGCCGGGGCACGCAGGCGGAAAAAATAGTGCTGCGCATCACAGGTTGTCAGGGACTGCGGGACCTGATTAGCGTGCTGTTGCAAATGAGGAAAGAGCTGCTGAAAGGTCAGACTGCCCATCTGCTCACTGCGTAACGTCAGCTCACGCATCGCAACGCGGTTGGCTGCCATCAGTACATTGTCAGAAAACACCAGTAACAGCTCTTCAGCCCGGTCAAGTCCCTCCAGCCCTTGATGCAGACTCATCAGCCACTGGTCAGGATGCAGGGTCTGCTTCACCCAAAGATACTCAATCTGTCTGGCTGCCTCATTGATCCATGCCAGCGTATGCGGATGGGCAAAATGCGCCGGACCGGAAATATCCAGCACGCCGGCAATCTGACCGCCGGGGGTTTGCAGCGGAATGGCCGCACAGTACAGGCCCTGGTTACGGGTGAGAAAATGCTGCTGACCGTCGATCTCACAGCAGTCATCAATGGCCAGCGCCGTGCCGATAGCATTGGTGCCGCGCCCGCACTCGCTCCACAAATTTCCAGGCGCCAGTGCAAAGCGTTCGGCTTTTTTCAGCGCCTGCATGTCGCCAAAGGTATTCAGGACCAGACCACTGGCGTCGGAGAGGATCACCACGGCCTGCTTGTCGGCCACTTTTTCGGCCAGGGCGTGGATGGCAGGCCGGGCAAACTGCTGCAGCGTGGCGTGGTGAGCCAGCACATCTGCCAGTTCTCCCTGGCGCAGTCGGGGAAAATCATCGGAAAGGCGATCCAGACCGTATAACTGGCTGCGAAACCAGGAGTCGCTCAGAAGGGGATCGGGCGCGATCGCGGCGGGAATGGCCGGTGACGAAAATCCCTGCATTGATAACCTCATACCGTCGTCAGAGTGTTGCGACATTGTAGCCATCTGGTATTCAGGGTGTTGCGATTTGCAACACAGTTGCAGAATTTTTCCTTCAGGCTTCCCGTTACAGATAAACCTCAAAGCCTATCCATCTGATTCTTATGATGATTATAAACCGCGATACCTCATCCTGAAACTGGCACGCCGCGTGCAACAGGGATCGTTCAACCGTGACAACGTATGAAAAGCAGTACGGCGCGGTTGAATCTCTCTGAGAACCCCCTACAAGAGGATTTTGCGATGCGTTATTCCCATCCCGGTACCCCCGGAGCCCTGGTTTCCTTTAAGGCCGCCTATGGCAACTTCATTGATGGCCAATTCGTCGAACCGCTGAGCGGCCAGTATTTTATGAATACCTCCCCGGTGAACGGCAGTGACATTGCGCAGTTTCCGCGCTCCGATGCGCGTGATATCGACGCCGCGCTGGATGCGGCGCACCGCGCCGCAGACGCCTGGGGAAAAACCAGCGTTCAGCACCGTAGCAACCTGCTGTTGCAGCTGGCAGACCGGATTGAAGCGAACCTGGAATATCTGGCCGTGGCAGAGAGCTGGGATAACGGCAAACCGATCCGTGAAACCCTTAATGCGGATCTGCCGCTGGCCGTGGATCACTTCCGCTACTTCGCCGGGTGCCTGCGGGCGCAGGAAGGCAGCGCGGCCGAGATTGATGAGAAAACCGTTGCTTATCACTTCCACGAGCCGCTGGGCGTGGTCGGGCAGATTATCCCGTGGAACTTCCCGCTGCTGATGGCGGCCTGGAAGCTGGCCCCGGCGCTGGCAGCCGGTAACTGCGTGGTGCTGAAGCCCGCTGAACAGACGCCGCTGGCGATCACACTGCTGCTGGAACTGGCCGGGGATCTCTTCCCGCCGGGGGTGCTCAATGTCGTGCAGGGCTTTGGCCGGGAAGCCGGAGAAGCCCTGGCCACCAGCCGCCGTATCGCCAAGATTGCCTTTACCGGTTCAACCCCGGTAGGCCGCCACATTATGGCCTGTGCGGCAGAAAACATTATTCCCTGCACCGTGGAGCTGGGCGGTAAGTCACCGAACATCTATTTTGCTGATGTGATGAACGGCGAGCCTGATTTCATTGATAAAGCCGTAGAAGGGCTGGTGCTGGGCTTCTTCAACCAGGGCGAAGTCTGTACCTGCCCGTCACGCGCACTGATCCATGAAGCGATCTATGCGCCGTTTATGGAAAAAGTGATGGCAAAAGTCGCCACCATCAAACGTGGTGACCCGCTGGATACGGAGACGATGATCGGTGCGCAGGCATCGCGGCAGCAGTTCGACAAAATCCTCTCCTACATCGATATCGCCCGTCTGGAAGGCGGAAAAATTCTCACGGGCGGTGAACGCGCCAGCCTGGGCCCGGAGCTGGACAGCGGCTACTACATCCAGCCAACCCTTATCCAGGGAGATAACCAGATGCGCTGTTTCCAGGAGGAAATTTTCGGGCCGGTGATTGGCGTGACCAGCTTCCGGGATGAAGCGGAGGCGCTGGCGATTGCCAACGAAACCCAGTTTGGCCTGGGGGCGGGCATCTGGACGCGCGACTCGAACCTTGCCTATCGCATGGGCCGCAGCATCAAGGCCGGACGCGTGTGGACTAACTGTTATCACATTTATCCGGCCCACGCCGCTTTTGGCGGTTACAAGCAGTCGGGCGTCGGGCGCGAGACGCACAAGATGGCACTGAACGCCTATCAGCAAACCAAAAACCTGCTGGTCAGCTATGACACAGCACCGTTAGGGCTGTTTTAAGCCTGTTTTCCCGTAAGGAGTGCATAATGAAAACCATGAAAGCTGCCGTCGTGAAAGCCTTTGGTCAACCGTTAGTGATTGAACAGGTGCCGATCCCCGAGGTGGGACCGGGTCAGCTGCTGGTGAAAGTCATCGCCACCGGTGTCTGCCATACCGACCTGCACGCCGCCGAAGGTGACTGGCCGGTCAAGCCGCAACCGCCGTTTATTCCGGGCCATGAGGGCGTCGGTTATGTGGTGGCGGTCGGCGAGGGCGTCAAACATATTCAGGAGGGCGACCGCGTGGGCGTGCCGTGGCTGTATTCTGCCTGCGGCCACTGCGAACACTGCCTGGACAGCTGGGAAACCCTCTGCCATTCGCAGCAAAACGCCGGTTATTCGGTGAACGGCAGCTTTGCCGAGTACTGCCTGGCCGATGCGAACTATGTCGGTATTCTGCCGGACAATATCGATTTTAATGAAATTGCCCCCATTCTGTGCGCCGGTGTCACGGTCTATAAGGGACTGAAAATGACCGAAGCCAAAGCCGGGGACTGGGTGGTGGTGTCCGGGATCGGCGGGCTGGGCCATATGGCGGTCCAGTACGCGGTGGCCATGGGCTTTAACGTGGCGGCAGTGGATATTGATGATGACAAACTGGCCTTTGCCAGACGACTGGGGGCCAGCGTCACGGCCAACGCCCGCAACGTTGACCCGGCGAAGGTGTTTAAAGAGTCGTTCGGCGGCGCACACGGCGTGCTGGTCACCGCCGTCTCGCCCAAAGCCTTTGAACAGGCCATTGGTACGCTGCGTCGCGGCGGAACGATGGTGCTGAACGGGCTGCCGCCGGGGAAATTTGACCTGTCGATTTTCGATATGGTGCTGGATGGCATTACCGTACGCGGATCGATTGTCGGCACGCGCAAGGATCTGCAGGAAGCCCTGGATTTTGCCGGCCGCCATAAGGTGGCAGCGAACATCGCCGTCGAGCCGCTGGCCAATATCAACGATATTTTTGCCCGTATGCATGCCGGTAAAATTGAGGGGCGTATCGTTATCGATCTGTCCCTCTAAACCTGTCGGCCAGGTCAACACTGGCCTTCCTCACAGGCACCGCAGCGCGCTGTGCCTGTTCGCAAACCACCCACTTTCAGTGATATCATCGGACGGATGTTTCCCTGGTAAAAGCCCGCTTATGACGCTGACCCCGCAGGATATTGCGCACCTTAATACTCTCACCCACTGGCTGGCCGTGAATGATGCGGTCAGCGAACAGGATCGCCGTGCTGACCTCATGATCCTCGCCGGCCATGCCATCCTGCCGACCATTGACGGAGCCTTTGCCTGGCTGACGCAGGCGTCCATGCCGGTGGTTCTGAGCGGTGGCGTCGGCCATTCAACCGGGCTGTTAACCTCGGTGCTGCAGGCGGTAAAGGTCGACAGTCAGGCCGCCAGCGAGGCCCGGTTACTGGCGGATGCGGCGATGCAGCGTTTTCACCTGCCTGCCGATCGCCTGATCCTGGAGGATCAGTCGCGTAACTGCGGTGAAAATGCCGCGTTCAGCCGCCGTATACTGGCCGCCCGCGGGCTTGAACCCCAACGCATTCTGCTGGTTCAGGACCCACTGATGCAGCGCAGAACCGCCGAAACCTTCCGGCATGAATGGCGACGCCAGGGGATACAGGCCGACTTCATCAGCTGGCCGGTGTTTGTCCCTCAGCTGGCATTAGAGGAGGGGCAGCCGGTGATCACCGGCACCAGCCCGGCTGACGGACTGTGGGCGCTGGACCGTTATCTTTCGATGGCGCTGGGCGAAGTCCGCCGGCTGCGTGACGATCATCAGGGCTATGGCCCGCAGGGCCTCGGCTTTATCGGCCATGTTGACGTTCCCCATGCGGTGGAACAGGCCTGGCAGCGTCTGATGGCCCAGCCAGATTTTGCAGCGAGCGTGCGCTGAAATGACTGAACCTGATTTGAATTTGCTGATCGCGCTGGACGTGCTGCTGGCGGAAGTCAGCGTGGCGGCGGCCGCGCGTCGTCTGGGGCTCAGTGCCTCGGCCATGAGCCGTACCCTGAGCCGTCTGCGTAGCGTGACCGGCGATGCGCTGCTGGTGCGGGCAGGGCGGCAGATGGTGCTGACGCCCCGGGCCGAAGCCCTGCGTGAAAGCAGCCGGCGAGCCGTAACTGAAGCCCGTGCCGTGCTGCGGCCCGCCATCACCACGCTGGAACCGGCCACACTCGATCGCGATTTCACGCTGCGCGCCAACGACGGCTTTGTGGAAGCTTTTGGCCCGGCGCTAATCGCCGCTGCTGCCAGCGAAGCCCCACTGGTGCGGCTGCGATTTGCCCCGAAGCCGCAAAAGAGCGCGAAGCCGCTGCGTGAAGGTCTGGTGGATATTGAAATTGGTGTGGCCGGGGAGATGGGGCCGGAAATTCGCCTTCAGGCACTGTTTCGCGATCGTTTCGTCGGCGTGGTCCGCCGGGATCATCCGCTGGCGCAGCAGGCGGGCGTCAGTGTTGAGCAGTATACGGCTTATGGCCACGTTGTGGCCTCACGCAGCGGCCGCCGCACGGGGCCGGTAGATGACGCGCTGGCGGAACTGGGCCTGCAGCGCAAAGTGCAGGCCGTGGTGCCGGGTTTTCCCGCCGCGCTGGCGGTAGCCCGGGCCTCTGACCTGGTGGCGCTGGTACCGGCGTCGTTTTTAATTAACCAGCCAGAGGGCTGGCTGACGATGTTTGAACTGCCGGTGAAAACCGCGCCGATTACCGTGTCGCAGATGTGGCATCCGCGATCGGAGGCCGATCCCGCTCACCGCTGGCTACGGCAGCTGCTGCTCACCGTTTGCCGTCAGCAGGTACCTTTGTGACAGTGTCACGAAAAACCTTCTGAGGAGTCAAATCGGCATCTTCATGAATGAGGCACAACGAAAAGGGATTTACAGGACGGGCAGAGCAGCGTTTTTTGCTGGCGAATTTTGATGGCAGCATGGGATGAGCGATGCCCGCAAACCGGGCATACGGCCTGAGTAGTTGACGCCGTGGCGCTGGATAAGCGCTTCATAACATCATTGATAAATGACATAAAACCTCACTGACTGGCGGCGAATATGATGACTGCGTGAACGTCGTTTTCATCTTCCCTGACCGGGATGAACAGCATCCTGCAACGCCAGAGAATGGCTGGGGCCGGGAACCCGCCAGCAACGCGCCCGGCATAAGTGCCGCCACTGTATACCGCCTGATGATCACTGTCCGGTTAAACGTGCCAAAAAATGCACAACGCCGCAATGTCTGTTTTATTTACTCCCTGCATCTTAAGCACGCCTTTCTCAGCAGGTTATCGGCAGATAACACTGATGCTGCTTTCAGGGTCTGTATTAGCGGCGAGCTTATTCCACGCAGGGCAAGCGGCAAAGCCGTTCAGCCTGTGCCAGGCTGGATAAACGAACGAAGCTCATTCAGGTAAGGAACGGAGAGAACGGAGATGAAGGCGTTTGACTACCAGAAGGACTACACACAGCTCGACTGCCGGTTGCATCCGGAACACTATCAGGTCGGGCGCGGGGAGCAGGGTGTGCTGATGGTGGAACCCTATAAATCAGAGATCCTGCCGCACTGGCGTTTTAAAACGGTGGCGATAGCAGAAACGTCCGCTAAAAAGATTATGGCGATGTTTGAGGACTACCGGAATAACGACGATTTTGTTGGCATGGATATGGCCCGCAAATTTATTCAGATGGGGTACACGCGGGCCCGTCGCTATGCCAACCACAAGGGCGGTAAAAAATACGATGCTGACGGAAATATCCTTCCTTATACCCTGAATGAAGAGAAAGCCGCCGCGGCCGCCGTATTTAAAGCCTGCTGGGATAACATTCGCGCCGATAAGGATTATCTGGCGCGCAGGAAAAAACATCAGCAACAATATGGATAAAGCTGGCGAGGCTACACCAGATGTTTAGTCAGATAATAGCGCTGTATGCCCGGGTCAGGAAAATCCGCTAAGGTCATCTGCAACTGGTAACCCTGTTTCTGATAAAAGGGCAGCGCCTGAAAGCTGAAGGTATCCACCAGCGCCTGACGCGTCCCCTTTTTAACGCCTTCGCGCTCCGCCGTCTGGATCAATCTGGCTCCCAGCCCGCTGCCTCTCGCCGCTTCACTGACCCACAGATACTCAATATTCAGCCACAGCCCGACTCTGGAAGCGATCAGTCCCCCCAGAAGGACACCGTCCTCATTGCGGCTAAACAGGCCGAGATCGCCCCAGTCTTTTTTACTGATGAACTGACGGTTATAGCTTCTTAACCCCGCCAGCAGATCCTCTTTGTCCGACTCTGAAATATGTTCAACAACGGTTACATCCATGAGTCACCTTATACGCGGTAATAAAAAGGCAGAGCAGTGGCCGGTAACCATAGTCGAGAATTCACCCTCTGAACAGCTCAACACCCCCTTTTTTTGCTGTTGCGTGTGAATAACAAATTGTTACCAAGAGGTGATAGTAAAGTAACTAAATAAACTATTTCTCGCCCCTGCGCTGCCGATAACTGAGCGATTTACTAAAACAAGCGTCGTTCAACAAAGGAAGTTTATTTAATGAAAAAGTTGTTTGTGTACTTTGAGAATATGGCCGTTGGAAAAAAGTTAATGTCAGGTTTTGGCCTGGTTTTGATCCTGAGTATTGCCGTGGCACTCTGCGGGATTAAAAGTCTGGATGATATTGGCGACCGCGCAGGAAAAGTGCGGATGTTAAAAATCCTGACTGACCAGTTTGCCTTAGCGAAAGATGCACGCCTGCAGTATATCAAAACACACGATGAACAATTTATCACCGCCAATGACCGGCACCTGCAGGAGGTCGAGGCGCAGATTAATGAACTGAAACAGCGCCACTGGAGTGCAGATAAACGATCGCAGCTCGACAGCCTGACTGGCTATATCGCGACCTATCGCGATAAACGCGCGGAAACCGTGCTGGAAACCCAGAAGCGCAGCCAGATCGCCTCTGCACTGTCGGTCAGCAAAGAAAGAGAGGCGGTCGCCGGTCTTTCTGCCGCGTATGCCGGTCAGCCCGAATTTGCCGCGCCTGCTGCGGCACTGGCAGAGTCAGTTAAACACCTTGATGGCGTCGCGATCCGTCTGACGCTGCTGGAACTGCAGAACAGTGAAGCGGCGCAGGATGCGTTGGCAGGCTTTATAACTGAATCGATTCAGTTACTACAGTCAGTAGCACCTCAGATGCGGCCCGTAGAGCGTGAGCGTCTCCAGTCCGTCGTCGCTACGCTGAATGTGAAAGAACAGCAGGTGAGCAGTTATCGCACTTCATTCCTCGCCGAGCAGGAAGCCACCCGATCGCTGGCGGCCGCCGGCCTCAAACTCACTTCGATTAGCGGGCAGCTGTTCGAACAGGAAATTGATGCCACCCAGGAAGATATCCGGCAGGCGATTGTCTGGATGGTGGCGATCCTGCTGACCGCCGTGGTCACCGGTATCGCGATCGCGATGGTGATCACCCGCCTGATTACCCGTCCGCTGTCATCCATTCTGACGTTTACCCGGCGCATTGCCTCCGGCGATCTCAGTATGCATATGGCGACCCCGCGACGTGACGAGATGGGTAAACTGATGAACGCGGTCGGTGGCATGAATGACGACCTGCGCCGCATTATCAGTGATATCCGCAACGGCGTCTCGCAGGTCAATCTGGCCTCTGCTGAGATTGCAGCGGGTAATGAGGATCTCTCGTCAAGGACGGAACAGCAGGCCGCAGCGCTGGAGCAAACGGCCGCCAGCATGGAACAGCTGACCGCCACGGTCAAAAATAACGTACAGAATATCCATCACTCCACCAGCCTGGCCCAGACGACTGCCTCTATCGCCAATAAAGGGGGCAGTATCGTCACTCAGGTGACGGAAACGATGCGCGCCATTACCGCCAGCTCAGTGAAAATTAATGACATCACTACCGTCATTAACAGTATTGCGTTCCAGACCAATATTCTGGCGCTGAATGCTGCCGTGGAAGCGGCGCGGGCGGGCGAGCAGGGACGGGGCTTTGCCGTCGTCGCAACGGAAGTCAGAAACCTGGCCCAGCGCAGCGCAGAGGCCGCCAAAGAGATTGGCACGCTGATAGCGGCGTCGGTGAAGCAGATTGACTCCGGGGCGGTGCTGGTGGAGCAGGCCGGGGGAACAATGCGTGACATTGTCACTTCAGCAGAGAGCGTTACCGGCATTCTTAACGAGATCGCGCAGGCTTCTGACGAACAGAACAGCGGTATTTCACAGGTCGGCGTCGCCATCACGGAAATGGACAACGTCACGCAGCAAAATGCTGCTCTGGTGGAGCAGTCCTCATCAGCGGCAAACGCCCTGCGCGACCAGGCTGAAAGTCTGTTGAATTCTGTATCACGCTTTACCACCCACGCCTGACAGGGGATTTCGTAAGGGTCCGGTGCGTTGGCACCGGGCCTGACCGAATCAGTTAAGATGGGGCCAGGCCACCGCCGGAATGCCGTTCAGCAGTGGTCTGGCAAACAGATATCCCTGAAAATGATGAATCCCTGCCGCTTCCAGCCAGCGCCACTCGGCGGCCGTTTCAACGCCTTCTGCCACCACGGTGATCTCCAGCGATGCGCAGCAGTTGACGATGGCTCTGACGATCGCCTGTTTCGGCCCGTTAGTCTGAATCGACTCAATCAGACTGCGATCAATTTTCAGTTTTTCAGGCTGCAGCCTGGCCAGCAGAGAAAGTCCGGCAAAGCCCGCGCCAAAGTCATCAATCGCCAGGCCAATACCGGCATAGCGCAGCTGGTGGATAGCCTTTTCAAACTCATCAAAACGCGAAATAAACTCATCTTCCGTCACTTCCACGATCACCTGTTCCGGCTCCAGCCCGTGACGCGTAATCTGCTCCAGCAATATATCCACGGCTGAAGGCACCAGCACCAGCGACATGGGCCGCAGGTTCACTGCGATCTGCGCGTGGCCAATGTCCAGCTGGCTGGCGAGGGCAAACGCCGCATTCTTGGCATGCAGATCCGCTTCATACAGCTTATCGGCGGGGATCGCCGCAAAAAAATCCGCCGGTGAACCGCCAGACGGGCTGCGGATCAGGGCTTCCAGATAGCCGATGCTGCGGGCACCGGGATTCACCACCGGCTGCAGAGCAAACTGACAGGGTTCGCCGTCAGGAGCGCAAGTCCGCATCTGCATTGCGTCCGCTTCAGCGGTGAAACGCCACTCAGCACTGTCATCGGGCAGCGACAGATGATTCTTTCGCGGTCCGGTGACAAAGGTTTTGATAAATTTGAACACCCGGTCGCCATAATTCAGCGGATATTTTGCGGTGCCACGGCTGAGAACTTTTTCGAGGATCTGCTCAGAGGAGAGATTGCGCATATCGATCACCTCCATGCCCAGCTTGCCGAACCGCCGCTCAGGGGCGTAATCGCGCATCAGCTGCACTATCTGCGTGTGTCGCGGATCGTGGCGCACCCGGTTATATACCCTGTCGATGGCCTCAGCCGGGCCTTCGAGGATCTGAAAAAAGTAGTCGCCATCAAACAGCAAGATGCCGGTGACGCTGACCGTCTCATTAAAGCGCTGCGCTTTTCCCGCCAGCTGTGCCAGAAAATGTACGCTGACGCTTCTGCACAGGCGGCTACGGTAAATAAGCGTCGTTAACATGCGTTCCTGACCTGGTTGACGTGGGAAGGGCGTTATTACAGATGAATTTATCGCAGAGTGATTGCCGGTCGCAAGAAAACACTGGGTAATACAGAAAGTAAAAAACCGGCCCGGGGGCCGGCTGAGACAACGAGCCAGTCTGTAGTGCTATGACAGCCTGCACGGCGAGGGGGACACGCCGGATCAGGGGAGGTGTAAACTCACCTCCTGGTTACCCCTGGTGGTGGGCATCGAATTGTTTCCAGGTCTCCGTCAGGTCGATCACCTGCCGGGTTTTACGGGCTTCATCAATTTTAATCGCCGTCAGGCCCGCTTCCAGTGCATCCACCACCGAGACTTTGAGCGGCGTGCCCCGGGTGATGTGTTTCACAATCTCTTCTGCCATCAGCGCGTCGGCGCCGTAATGGCCGTCATAGGCATTCCCACTGTAGGCGGTATCCACTTCTTTTTCGCCGGTGCGGGCATTGTGGACGCGGAAATAGTTGCGGACGAAGTCCCCCTCGGCCATTCCGTCAGTGCCGATAACGCAAAAGCGGCGAAACTCATCGGGGACGTTGAGATTCGCGTGGAACGACAGGGCAGCCCCGCTGGCATACTCAATCATCGCCGTCTGGTAGTCGACGATATCCGCATCACTGTCAAACACCGCATCGGTCGATGACCAGCCGCTGGGTTTCACATGGTAGACCTCTGAGTCCGCCGTCACAGCCCCCTGGGGGGCGTGCTGCGGAGTGAATGACTTCCGGCCGCCGAAGCTGGCCACGCGCACCGGACGTTCGCCAATCAGCCCCTGATAGAGGTCAATATCGTGGCAGCATTTTTCCAGAATATAGGGACCGGCATATTTCTCCAGCCGACGCCAGTCGCGCTGAAAGAATGCCCCGTGATAGGGCTTGATATGCTCGGTGGCTTCGATCGAGGTGATTTCCCCCAGTTGGCCGGCATCGCGGGCGGCCAGCAGATCGTGATAGAGGGGGGAGTAACGCAGCACCAGCCCGACCAGGATCCGGTCCTGACCGTATTCGCGCACCAGCTTCGCCATTTCCATTGTCTGCGCTTCGTTAATTACCACCGGTTTTTCGGTAAACACCCGATAACCCGCCGTCAGCGCCTGACGAATATGCTCAAGGTGCATGAAGTTGGGTGACCCCACCAGGATCAGATCGAGGTCGCCGTGCTGTAACAGCGCGTCCGTTGAGTCATAAGCCGTCCCGGCAGCAATACCAAAGCTCTGGAGGTTCGCCAGGCCCGCCGGGGCCGGATCGTAATAGCCAGCCAGTTCAAACGCCGCATCGGCTTTACTGAACTCGTGAACGACATGGGACAGGCGGAAACCCAGACCGATAATGCCTACTTTCATGTTAAAACCCCTGACGGAAATGCCGAAGCATGAGGTAACGGTAAGCCAACCCGAACGGGGGAGGTCAGCTGGAGATTATCTGACCACCAACTTATTACGACAGAAAAACTAATGTCAATATCGGTGACATCACACTTACGGGGTTTAAAAGTTATCTTTCTGATTATAATCAATTTTACTTTACGTAAATTTCGTCATATTTATTTGTTATTGCGATTTAAGTTTTTTTCACCTATCGTTCGGACACTACTGTCACCTCTGTTCACCTGGCTTAATTGGGAGGAAACGCGTGCACCCAGACTATCTCCTCGGTATTGACGGCGGAGGCACGCGCAGCCGCGCGCGGCTAACTGATTACAGCGGTACCGTCCTGGCCGAAACCACCGGCGGCCCGGCCAATGTCTGGTCCGATTACACGCAGGCCATCCAGGGTACAGAGCAGCTGATCGCCCGGACCATCGCGGAAGCCGGGCTGCCGGCCGACGCGCTGTCAAGAACGGCGCTGGTCGCGGGGCTGGCCGGGGCGAATGTGGCTTCGGTGCAGGCACGCCTCGCCAGCTGGCGACCCGCCTGTGCCGCTGTGCGGGCCATCACCGATGTTGAAATTGCCTGTGCCGGGGCCCACCACGGGCAGCCGGGTGCCGTGCTGATTGTCGGCACCGGCAGCCAGGGCGCGGCCTGGAACGGGGAGCGCTTTACGCTGCTCGGCGGCTGGGGCTTTGCGCTGTCAGATCAGGGGGCGGGTGCCGACCTCGGCCGCCGGACCCTGCGGCTGGCGCTGCTGGCCCATGAAGAGATCATTGCCAAAACGGACTTGACTCACAGCGTGATGGCACGCTTTCACCACAGTGCCGAGTCAATGCTACTCTGGACGCGCACCGCCACGCCGGGCGACTGGGCCAGCGTCGTGCCCGAGGTGTTTGCCGCGGCCGATGCCGGCGATCCCCATGCCGTGGCGCTGATCCAACAGACCGCTGACGATATCACTCTGCTGGTGCGTCGTCTGCACCGTCTCAGCAACGGGCGCATTGCCCTGATGGGCGGGCTGGCTTCACCTGTTGAACACTGGCTGCCTGAGGCGATCCGCACGCTGCTGGTCGCTCCCCGACAGGATGCCCTGGCGGGCGCACTTTATCTGGCCCGCCATAACGCCTCACTGGCTGAAACAAGGGAAATATGACCGCGCCAAACGTGACCGCGCGCATTCTGCGCCTGATTGTTGAAAATGCCCCCATCAGCCAGTCCGACCTGAAAGTGCGGACCGGCTTAAGTATGTCGACCGTTTCTCAGGCCACTAACCGCCTGCTGGCGCATGAGGTGATCCAGGAGCTGGGCCTGCGGCGCGTATCGATGGGGCGACCCAAAACGCTGCTGGGCCTCAACCCCGATCGCGCCAGCGTGGTAGGTATTCAGCTCAATGCAGAACGTAACCTGATCGTGATGACCGATCTGAACGGTAATCTGCTCAGTGAACAGCAGATCCCGTCGGGGGCGATGACCCCCCGTCAGCTCAGTGATGCGCTGGCAAAATTTTTGCGCGGCGTGGAAGGGAAGCGCGTCGGTGCCATCGGCCTGGCGCTGTCCGGCCTGGTGGACGCAGAGCAGGGCGTCTGCATCCGTTCCAACGTGCTGGACTGGGATAACGTGCCGATAGCACAGCTGCTCGAAGCGCGTTTTGACCTGCCGGTGTTTATCGAAAATGACGCCAACGCGATGGCCCTGGCCGCGATGGTGTTTGGTCAACTGGGGAACGTACAGTCGGCGGTGATCGCGACCTACGGCAAAGGTATTGGTGCGGGTATTCTGCTGGATCGTCAGCTCTATCGCGGGCGTCACGGTAAAGCCGGAGAGATTGGTCATGCATTACTGGGGGACGGTTCATTACGTCTGCTGGAAGAAGTGGCCTCTTCAAGGGCGGTGCTTCAGCGGGTCTGCGGGCCGGAAGCCACGTCGGCCACGCTGAAGTCGCTGGACAGCAATCCCACACCGGAAGCGCTTGAAGCGCTGGAAGAAGCGGGGCGGCACCTGGGGATCTCCCTGGCCAACCTCTCTATTGCCTACGATCCGGATGTGGTCTATCTGGCGATGGAACCGCAGATGGCATCCCGTATTCTGCTCGACCATATAACGCTTAACTTCCAGGCCTATCGGCTGAAGCTGACGCCGCAGACCACGCCGCTGCAGTTCCTCACCGAGTCGAGCCGCATGTGGGCGCTGGGGGCCGCCGGGTTTGCCATTAATAAGCTGCTGGATCTGCTGGCCGCCCGGGCCAATGACGAGGCAGAATCGCCGGTATAACCGGCGGATGCCTCCGATGCGGTGGCGTCCCCTTTGTAAGCGGTCCGCCCGGTGTCTTACCCCGGCCCGACTAGCGGATCCGCTGCCCCTGCTCATCAAACAGCAGGCAGTGTGCGGGGGGAATAGCCCACGTCACCTGTGTCCCCATCTCCCGCTCATGTACCTCGCGCTCTTCCACCACCAGCATGGCGTCGCTGCCGGTCTTCAGATACAGGTAATTGGTGTGCCCCAGCAGCTCACTGTAGGTCAGCTCCGCGCTGAAACGTGCGGCCGGGCCCTCCCCGCTGAACGGCTGGAAATGCTCGGGGCGGATGCCCAGCGTCACCCGCTGCCCCTCCTGGCAGTCTGAATGCAGAGGCAGCGTCAGCATAGCGATGCCTAATGACGGCAGGCGCAGCTGCACTTCTCCGGCCCGACAGGCCAGCACCTCCCCGGCAATAAAGTTCATTTTTGGCGAACCAATAAACCCCGCCACGAACAGATTATCCGGATCGTGATACAGGGAGAGCGGAGACCCGACCTGCTCAATGCGCCCCTGGCGCAGCACCACGATGCGGTCGGCCAGCGTCATCGCCTCCAGCTGGTCATGGGTCACATAAATCATCGTGTTCCCGAGCGAAGCGTGAAGGCGGGCAATCTCAATACGCATCTGCAGGCGCAGCTCCGCATCCAGATTGGAGAGCGGCTCGTCAAAGAGAAAGATACGTGGATGACGAATAATGGCGCGACCAATCGCCACCCGCTGTCGCTGGCCCCCCGAGAGGGCGCGCGGATGACGATCCAGTAACTCCGTCAGATGCAGTTTGTCAGCGGTTTCTGCAATGGCCCGGGCAATCTCCGCCTTCGGTTTTTTCGCCACCTCCAGCGGGTAGGCGAGGTTGCCGCGCACCGTCATATTGGGATAGAGCGCGTAGGACTGGAAAACCATCGCCACGCCGCGTTCGGTGGCCGGGCGCTGGGTCATGTCCTCTTCATCAATCAGCAGTTGCCCACCGCTGATCTCCTCCAGCCCGGCAATCATCCTCAGCAGGGTCGACTTCCCGCAGCCGGAAGGCCCGACAAAGACCACAAACTCCCCGCTATTAATGGTCAGATCAATGCCTTTGATCACACTGATATGGTCGTAAGACTTTTCAACGTTCTGCAATCGCAAACTGGTCATCGGCTGCCTCACTCAGAGTAACTGGCCCATATAAATAGCGTTGCTGCGCAGCAGGGGCCGGAAGCCCATCCGCTCGTAGAAAGCACACACCTGCTCGTTTTGCAGACTGACGCCCAGATGAACCCCGCGTACTCCCGCGGCCCGCAGCGCATTCAGCTGATGCTCAATCATCTTGCGGCCCCAGCCGCCTTTCTGCTGCGCCGGTAACAGGTTGATATGCAGATGGGCAGGCCAGTTGCTGACCAGTTCTTCCGCAGCCGTGTCAGGATGGCGGATACTGTTCAGCAGATTACCATCGAGCGGGGCTTCCGGCTGGCGCTGGCGGTACTGCTCCTGCAAGGCTGGCCACCATGATTCATTCAGACGGGCTTCAAACGCCCGCGTATCCGGTGCGGCCACGACGTAGCCCATCACTTCGCCGCCCACATCGAGCACAAAGGCGAAATCCGGCGCAAAGCGGGCATAGGGGACAGCAAAACGCTGCCCGGGGTATTCCGGATCAGAGTAGAGCGCCGTCGCATCCTGACCGGCATGGGCGGTTTGCACACAGATGCGATAGAGCGCCGGATAGTCTGCGGGGGTGGCCGCACGGATCGTACTGGGATTATTCATCTTCTCTTCTCGTTGGTCAGCCATTGAGCCATTTCAACGTTAATGAATGCAGACTTAGTTTTCAAGATGAAATAATTGCGTCACTTCACAAAGCGGGGCGTTGGTTCGCCATCAGCAGGGCCGCTAGCGGCATCTGTGATCGTCCGCACACCCGTTACACAGCGGCTTTGGTTATTTTACTGGCTTCATCGGTTATTCCCGCAGGAAGAAACATATGATTTTCATATGGTAATACAGAGGGTTAGTTTTTACTTCGGTGAATCAGCGTATTGTACTGGCAGAGCGTGATAAGGACGGATTGATCGGCCGATGTTGACCTTTATGGCACGACGACCTGCTGGCAGGGGGCGCAACCTGCTGATTTCTCGCCCCGGATCACAGTGCGGAAATTCCCCTGCGCAGAGGTTTGACTTTGTTTTCTTATTAAAGTAAGTATTGAGAGGTGCGATAATTATCGTGGCGTCAGTCTGCGGGATGAGCAGATGTCGAGATGAAAGGATGCCCATTCCGTGATGGAGAAACCGAGCATTATGTCTAATTCATCCGTTCGTTCGTTCCCGTTTCGCGCTTCCGTGCGTCTGCTCTCTCGTCTGATCGCAGCGGGCACGCTGGTGGGATGCCTGGCGCAAAGCGCCCATGCCGCCGTCACGCTTAATGAATGGGATATCTATAACTACCCGCAGCAGACCGCCGCCGTGGATGAAGGAATCAAAGCCTTTTCCCAGGAAAACCCGGGCATCATTATTAACCGCTCCGTGCACTCTTTTGAAGACACCCGCATTCCGCTGAAGCTGGCGTTAACCGCGGGCGATGGCCCGCAGATTGCTCAGGTCAATCAGGGCGGTGGGGATATGGGCTCGCTGGTCAAAGATAAGCTGCTGATCCCGCTGGACGGTTATGCCAGCACTTACGGCTGGACGCAGCGCTTCCCGGACTCCATCCTCAAGCGTAACCGCTGGTCTGATAAAGGTGACTTCGGCAGCGGTAAGCTGTACGGCGTGGCCAGTCTTGGCGAGATGGTCGGGCTCTACTACAACAAAGCCCTGCTGGATAAAGCCGGGATTGCCGTGCCGAAGACACTGCCAGAACTGGAAAATGCCATGGCGAAGCTAAAAGAGCAGGGGGTGGCTCCGATGATGCTGGGCCTGCTGGACGGCAATATGGGCCAGCAGATGCTGAGTACCCTCTGGCAGGCACAAATCGACAGTAAAGACCGTAAAACGCTTGATGATCTGATCTATGACGTCGGCGGTACCTTCAAGGATCCGAAACTGACCAAAGCCGGAGAGATGCTGAAAAGCTGGAATGATAAAGGCTGGTTCTTCCCAGGCTTCCAGGGCATTGGTAACGATGATGCGGCCACCCTGTTCCAGAACGGCCAGTCAGCCTTCCTGATCAGCGGTACCTGGTACCTTGGCCAGTTTAAAGATAATAAAGATATCCACTTTGCCGCCATGCCGGCAGGTGCCGGGGTCACGCATCCTTTGATGGTCGGCGGTACGGATCTGGCCTTTTCGGTGACCAGTACGGCAAAAGACAAAACCCAGCAGGATGCAGCGGCGAAATTCATCGACTATATGGTGTCAGATGCCATGGCTGACCGCTGGTTGAAAGCCGGTTTCCTGCCAGCCAGCTCGAATAAAAATGCGCAGGTGCCTGCCGATAACGTGCTGCTGAAAGAGGCGTGGCAGGTGTGGTTAACCCTTAATGAGCATGACGGACTGGGCCACTACGTTGACTGGGCCACGCCGACCATGAACGCCGAACTGAATCAGAACGTCCAGCTGCTGCTCGGTGGCCGCCAGACGGTCGATAAGATGGTGACGAACTTTGACGACAACTATCAGCGCTACCTGAAAAGCATGAAGCGTTAAGCCCCATGGCCCGGTGGCATCACTGCCGGGCCTACAGACGTTCTGGCCTGTGAGTACGTTTATGTTGAATCTGAGTCCCTGGCGTAACTTTCTTTATCTTCTGCCCGCCGTGCTGGTGTACGGCGTGTTTTTACTGCTGCCGCTGCTGGCCTCACTGGGCATCAGCTTTACTGAATGGGATGGCACCTCGTCACCACTGTTTGTCGGTTTCAGTAACTATCTGCGTATGTTCAGCGACCCGGTGTTCTGGATAGCGCTGGGTAATAACGCGCTGCTGATGCTGTTCTATACGCTGCTGCCCATCGGCATCGGCCTGCTGCTGTGCAGTTTCCTGAATGATGATAGGTTGGCGCATCCGGGTTCTTGCAGGGACAGTCTGACTGGCAGGCCATGATGTTGCCTCACAGAAGGGGTAAGGGGTGTTGTGACGACGCCTATTCTGCCACAATGCGCCGCAGAATAGGGCTGTTCATTTCGCGGGTGAATTAAAAAAATGAAGTTTTCATTTCCTCTGATCCTTCTGCACTGGCTGACCGTCATTTTGCTGCTGCTGGCCTATGGATCCATTCTGATTAGCGACTTCGCCCGGCCAGGCACCTGGCACGGTTATGCCATCGCCGTCACCCATGTCACGGCCGGGGCCACCGTCTTACTGACGATGGTGGCGCGACTGATGATTCGGCTGCATCAGCGGTCCCCGGCCATCATTCCGCCTCCGAAGCGCTGGCACACCGCGCTGAGTCATCTTACCCATGCCTGCATCTATGCGTTATTCATTTCCCTGCCAGCCCTGGCGCTGGCGTCACGCTACTTCTGGGGAAGTGACTGGAGCCTTTACGGTCTGGCCATGCCCTTTAGTCAGACCGCCCGTCCGGCGCTTTCCGCCAGCCTGAACCACTGGCATACCGTACTGGCACCGGTGGGCTACTGGCTGATTGGCATCCATGCGCTGGCGGCGCTGGTTCACCATTATATTTTCCGCGATAACACGCTGGTCAGGATGATGCCGTCACGGCAAAAAACGGGCTGAAGATCACACTTTTGTCACCCGCGTGGCTGATAATATGCAGCCCTGATAAGCGAAAACCTAGGGGGAATTGCCATGCCAGATATCATGCCCGCCCGCTGCCACTGCGGTTCGGTGATGTTTAACGTCACCCTGGTCGACGGGCTGAACACCGCCCGGCGCTGTAACTGCTCCTTTTGCCGGATGCGCGGTGCCGTGGTGGTCTTTGCCTCAGCGCTGGATATCACCAAAGGCCAGGAGAGCCTGACCGAGTACCGCTTTAACAGCCGGGAGGTGGCACACTATTTCTGCGCTGTGTGCGGTATCTATACCTTCCATCAGAGCCGATCAAATCCGCAGCAGTACGGGGTTAATGCCGCGTGCCTGGCCGGGGTTTCCCCCTTTGACTTTGCCTCGGTTAACGTCACGGATGGCATCAACCACCCGAAAGATGGCGGTGCAGGCGGCGTTGCCGGCACGTTGTCCTTCACCCCCACACCGCCCGATGATCACTGAGCATCACTGAACACGGCTACCAGCGCTGATGCACCCAGGGGGCAATTTTATCGTCATACAGGCGTTTCAGCGCGGCCAGCGTCTCGTCCGGCAGGGCGCTCATCGCGCTGGCACGGGCGTTACCTGCCGACTGGACGGCATTTTTTGCACCGGGGATCACCACGCTGACGCAGTCATTCATTAAGATCCAGCGCAGGGCGAACATGGCCATCGTGTCATCCCCCTTCACGTACTGACGGATCGCCTCCACCGCCTCAAGGGCGACATCCCACGGGACGCCGGAGAAGGTTTCGCCTTTATCGAAGGCTTCACCGTTGCGGTTAAAAGTACGGTGATCGTCGGCAGAGAAGGTGGTGGCCGCCGTCATCTTGCCGGTCAGCAGACCAGAGGCGAGCGGCACCCGGGCAATAATACCGACGTCGCGACGCTTCGCCTCGCGCAGCAGCAGTTCGGCCGGGCGCTGGCGGAAAATGTTATAAATCAGCTGGATGGAGGCGACATTGGGGTATTCCAGTGCCTTCAGGCCTTCCTCGACCTTTTCCACCGACACGCCGTAATGGCGAATTTTCCCGGCCGCCACCATCTCATCCATGACCGCAAACACCTCCGGGGTGTAATAGATCTCGATTGGCGGACAGTGCAACTGCACCAGGTCCAGGGTTTCCATTTGCAGGTTGTCGCGTGAGCGATCGATAAAAGCATTCAGATTTTGGGCAGTGTAACCCTGTGCCTCATGGGGGGAGAGGCGGCGGCCCAGCTTGGTGGCGACGAACGGACGCTCTCCTCCGCGCTGGTTCAGCACCTCAGCAATGATCTTCTCTGAGCGG
Source organism: Erwinia persicina (assembly GCF_019844095.1). Lineage (NCBI taxonomy): Bacteria > Pseudomonadati > Pseudomonadota > Gammaproteobacteria > Enterobacterales > Erwiniaceae > Erwinia > Erwinia persicina. Next base: position 2,408,952 of record NZ_CP082141.1, read on the forward strand.
CCGTCACCATACACATCAGCGGTATCAATAAAGGTCATACCGGCATCCAGCGCGGCATTTAAGGCTTCCCGGGCATCGTCCAGGCTCACTTCACCCCAGGTGCCGCCAATTGCCCATGCACCGAATCCGATCTCCCCGACCCGCTGGCCTGTTCTGCCAAACATTCTCTGTTTCATCATCGCTTCCTTCATACGGTTAGGTAACGCGGGTGAGCGCGTGCGTACGTGCGCGCGTCGCCGCCTGAATCATTTCATCAGCTTAACGTTTACGTCGGGGGATAACCCGTGCTAAAAGATGAATGCCATTCATCCTGACAGTTAACCTGGTTCACCTTTCTATGGAACGTGTTGATTTTGCCGACCTGCAAATTTTTCTGACGGTGCTGCGCTGCCGCAGCTTTAAGCTGGCCGGTATTGAGCGCGGGTTATCATCATCAGCGGTGAGCCATGCGATACGACGGCTGGAGACCCGCTTAGGCGCACGCCTGCTGAACAGAACCAGCAGAGCGGTCTCTTCTACTGCGCTGGGCCAGGATCTGGCCGAAAAACTGGCAGGGGGGTTTGACGCCATCGCCGCCGCGCTGGAAACCCTGAATGCCCCAGGCCGGGGCAGCTTTGGTGTGCTGCGATTGAATGTCTTTGCAGATGCGGCGCATCAGCTTATTGCCCCTGCGCTGCCTGAATTTGCCACGCAGTGCCCGCAGGTGCGCTTAACCATCGTCGTGGAAGACCGGCCGGTGGATATCACCGCCGGAGGATTTGACGCAGGCATGCGCTACGGCCATCTGGTGCCGGAGGATATGGTTGCCGTGCCGCTAACCGGGGCGCAGCGGTGGATAGTGGCCGGTTCCCCTGATTACCTCCGACGCCGCGGAACGCCACAGACGCCTGCCGACCTGGCCGGCCATCACTGTATTCAGCTCCTGCTGGGCGATAACGCTCACTTTCGCTGGGAGTTTGCTGGCCCGGACGGCACTTACAGCCTCAGTGTGCCCGGCTTAATCACACTGAAGGATACCGCCACCTCGATATCGGCGGCAAAGGCAGGTATTGGCTTAACTTACGTGCTCGAGTCCCGTATAAAGCAGGAGCTGGCAGAAGGGACGCTGGTCAGTACCTTGCCGGCACACGCTGCGCACGGTGACCCCTTTAACATTTATTACAGCAGCCGCCGGTATGTGCATCCGGCGCTGAGAGAACTGGTGAATATCATTCGTACCGGCAACGGCCTGCAGCCCTTGCCCGCGATTCCGAGCGTCACGCTGCAGGAATAGTATCGGTCCGATACCCGTTTTTGTCTTTAACCCTATGACTATCAGGCAGATAACAATGAAAAATATCCTGGCCGTGCTTCTCACCCTGACATCGTTTTCCGCTATGGCCACCGCGACATCTGCCGTGCTGAAACCGGTTCCTCTGAGTGCCATAAAAAAACAGAGTGAGCAGTATCATGCGATCTGTCAGGCGATAAAGAGCGGATGTCCGGCTGACTCAACGCTCTGGCGGGAAAAAGGGGCCGGGCGCGCCGTTTACTTAACCAGCCCGGGGCCCACATTAATCAGAATGAACAGGTCGAATGGCGAATGGGTGATGGATGGCCGCTGGGACTTTAGCCACCACGAAAGCCGCGATAACAGCGATGACGGCGAGCTGACCCGCAGTGAGGTTACTCTGTTTCCGGCACTCTATCCTCTGAGCCAGACAAAGCAGGCGGTGGCGCTGGTGTCCACCTGGTCTACGGGGTACTCCGGCGGCGGGCGGGAAGAAGCGTATGCCGACTTTCTGATGCTGAAGGCTGACGGGGAGTATCAGACCGCATTCAGTAATGTTCCTTTTTCCTCACGGGAGATGATCCGGGCCTGTTTTTCTGAGCAAGATTATGCCAAAAAATCGCACTGTCATGATGAAAGCTGGCGCATTCTTACCCTGCAGTTTACAGACGAGGGCAGGGAGTATTACAGCTGGAAATTTATCACCAAAGCGTCGGACTGGCCTTCCTTTACCGATAAATCGGCCATTACCGTCGGCATAACGGAGAAGACAGCCTATCCTTTCCAACCCGATACGTCAGCGCAGTAATCATGGCCCGAAAAACATCGCGTTAACGCGCGTGTGGCAGGGGCCGCGCCACCGTATCCTGATGCTCCAGGGGACGGTGACGTCCGGCTCTGACTATCAGTCGCCTTAATACCGTCCGGAATTCATCAAGATCAATATTATCAATCTGGCTGCCGACCACAATAGCTTCTGAAATATCCTGCATCGCAGGCCAGCGCGTCTTGTAATTGGCATAAATGGCGATAGCCGGAATATTATAGGCGCTGGCCATATGCAGAACCGACGTGTCCGGGGTGATAGCAAGGGTCGCGTTTTTTATCACTGCCGCCGAGCGCGCAATCGACGGCGGGAGTGAAATGCGGTGTACACGGTCATAAAGGCGGGTTAATGCGGTCGCTTTATCGCGGCCGTCAGGGCCGTGAACGATCACCACAGGCAGGCTGGTTTCAGAGGTAATCCGCGCAATAAGCTTTGATGCGGTGGCCAGCGAGAAGGTGCGCTCCGCTACGCTTCCGTCCAGGTTAAGGGCAATATAGGGCCCAAACTGCCGCGTTTCCTGACCCACTTCCTCCAGCACACGATCACTGAGGGGAAATTCAAACGCGGGTCTGACTGGCGGGAAACCCGCTTCTCTCATCAGCACTGACCAGGTCATGGGCACGGGCGCACGAAAAACTTGATCCATTCGGGAGGCTGTCTGACACAAGGGGGAATAACACTTCATCGTTAAGCCGACAGCCTGTAAATTCGTTTTTGCCCTTAACCGGCTGATAAAGAGCATGGTTTTGAAGTTTTTTTTACGCATTGCCTCAATGCAGAGATCCGGTACGCCATATTCCTTTCTTATTTTCCCGGCCACCGCTTTAATTTCCTGATATGTTGCCCCGTCCTGACAGGGCATACTGATAACGGTCAGCGTTGTCTGCCTCAGTGAGAGGGCGTCGAAGACGGGTCTGTTGAGTTGCGAAGCCACGATGATCAGGCGATCGATGCGGTGATATTCCAGCGAACGGATAAGTGGGAATACGGACATCGCATCCCCGATCTGGTCGGGAATATGAATAACGGCAAGGGAAACGGTGGCAGTATTGATTGCGGCTGCGCGGTAGTCGTAAAAAGAATAGGCAAAGTGCCTCACCCTCGACAGTAATGACATATTACAACACGCTCCCTGCGAAAATAATCATCCCTTATGACCAAACAGGACACTGATTATAACGGCCCAGAAGGAGGGCCTGTAGTGTAATATTGCGCCGTCCACCCCTTCAACACGTCCAGCCCCTTCCCGCACGTTGTGTTTGTTGCGGTGTCAGCAGGGGCGGCCCCTTCAGACTGCCGTACCGCGCACTGCACGGCGGTGTCCCATACGGAAGAACACCAGACCGGCAACAGAAAAACCAATCAGGGCAATAAACATCACCGGCGGCGGCGTGAAGCTGAGTAAAAAACCGCACAGTACGGGATTAATCGCGCCGCCGATATTACTCAGGTTCTGCATCCCGTAGTAACTGCCTTTCATATGGTCGGGCGCAATAAAATCGATAAACATATACTCCACCGGGATGACGATCAGTTCGCCAAAGCTGAAAATGACCATCGCCAGCATCCACAGCAGCACCGACGGGCCGGCCAGCATAAATCCGGCCAGACCGAGAATAAAGAACAGCGTGCCGAAAAATAGCCATTTGAACAGGTTATCCTGCTTCATGCCGCTGCTCATCACGTACTGAAAGGCAATCACAATCGTCGCGTTAGTGATCATGATGGCACCAATCACTTTATAGGCATAAGCGGCATCGGCGATGATGATCAGGTACTGCGACAGATAACCGGTGAACTGCCCGAAGACAATCGACCCGCAGGTGCTGCCCAGCGTAAACCAGACCAGGCAGCGGTCTTTAAGCAGGATAGAAAACGTCTGGCGCAGACCGGGTTTTTCCAGCGGCTTCAGCTCGATATCATGACGTTCTGGCCGGTCAGGAATATGGCGTAATCCCACCATCAGGGTGATAACCGTTCCCAGCGCCAGCGTGCCGGAAATCATAAACGGCAGACGGGGATCAAAACCAGCCAGCCAGACGCCAAGCGACGACCCCACGGCCCAGCCGACGTTGATCAGCGTGTAGTTCATTGAAAAGGCTTTGACCCGCTTTTCCACCGGCAGCCAGGCGGCAATACAGGCCTTAATGGTAATACTGAGAAGGGCGTATGAGGCGTTGAGCAGGGCGATGACCATCACCACGCTGCCTACGCCTGGCAACAGCGGCAGTAAAAAAAAGCTGAGTGCGAACAGACTGACGGAAAAACCAATCAGCGTACGGTGACTGAATCTGTCAACCAGATAGCCGCCGTAGAGGCTGCTGAAGATGCCGATGGCGAGGCTTGCGCCCATTATAAGACCGACACTTTCTGGCAGCAGATGATAGTGCTCAGTCAGATAAATGGTCAGGAATGGCAGCGTGACACCACGACCGATGGTCAGCACCAGGGAACCTGCAAGCAGGGCAAGAATAAGCGGCGGCATTCCTTTCATTTAGTTCACAATCTTCCATCAAAACATTAACAACAAGACCTCTTACTCTACGCGGTTACGCAGGATTTTTTGTGTCGTTAAAGCAACGTTTATCAAGGTGTTAATAAGACAAAATGCTACAGAAACTTCTTATTATGGTGGGGAATAGGGACGCCGCGATCCGCTGTTTCTGCCCACGCCGCTGGCGTGGGCAGAAGCGCCATTATTTTTTGCGCGTCAGGGTGATTCGGGTCAGTTCTGAGGGGCGTCCTAACCGTACCGCCATCCCCGGCCAGAGCCCGGTTCCGTTGTTCACGTACAGCTGCATGCCGTCGACGTCGTACAGACCGGAGACAAAACCGCCGTTGGGCGCAGCAAACAGGCGGTCAAACCCCAGGATCAAACCGCCGTGCGTATGCCCGGAAAGCTGAATATCCACCCCCTGCGTTGCATTCTGGCGGGCATTTCGCGGCTGATGGTCGAGTAACACCACCGGCGCGTTGTCCGGGGCACCGGCCAGTGCCTTGCTCAGATCGGATCCCTCAGCCCCCCGCGCGGAGGCAGAGGCGTCCGTCAGCCCGGCGATCACCAGCCTGGCGCTGCCGCGAGAAATAACAGTATGGCGGTTGAGCAGAGGATGCAGCCCCAGCGTGGCCAGATGCGCCGTCCAGGCTTCCTGTTCAAAAAAATACTCATGGTTGCCGGTGATCGCCAGGACACCATCCGGGGCCTGTAACCCCCGCAATGGCGCCACGTCCTGCCTGCGGTTTTCCAGGGTGCCGTCAATCACATCCCCGGTCACCACAATCAGATCCACGTTCAGTGCCGTGGCCCGCTTCACCAATTCCGCAGTCCAGCGGGCATTAAACAGCCGGGTGATATGTAAATCCGTTAACTGCAGAAGCTGATAACCTTCAAACTCCTCGGGCAGCTCGGCAACCGGGATGGTGACATCCTTCAGGGCCGGCACGCGGATGGCCTGCTGCACGCCGTAGGTGGCCAGGCCGATGGCCAGTAGGGCGGCCAGGTAGCGCACGCCTGGGACGATGGTCAGCGGATGTCTGACCAGCATTGAGATCAGCGTCACGACATCAATCACGATCTGTGTGAACGCAAGCAACAGCACGACACTGAAAGCCCAGTTAAACAGGATAATCAGCGCTCGCGGCATCTCCGGCGCAAAAACACTGCCAGAGGTAAAACGGCTGACTAACAGGTACTGGGTGGCCAGCAGGGCCAGCAGCGACAGGATGATTTTTAACGCCAGGGGCAGGGAAAGCGGAACGATAAACCGCCCAATAACATACCAGGCAGGAAGACTGAAAATAAGGTGAAACATGATTATTTCCCTAACAAAAGTGCGTATTTACGCAAAAAATAAGAAGAACAGCGGATTTTATCGACTGACAGTCAACCTGTGGCGATGAAAACGTGAAAAAGGTGTCAGACCAGAGGCCATTACACAGTACACTTCTTACTGAATCAGAGATTAACCCTGGAGAGCGACTGATGAGTAATGACGTACCCCTGAAATTTTATGACATCGTGGATGAGTACTCGACGGAAACCACCCAGCCGGTGCAGGAAGCCGATCGCATGCCGCTGGCACACTATTTCCAGCTGCTGATCACCCGCCTGATGGACGGCGAAGAAATTGGTGAGGATACACAGAAAGAGATCGCCAGTGAAGCCGGTATTGACGCGGAACGGATTGATGAAATCGCCACCTTCCTGAATCAGTGGGGCAATGAGTAGCCGCTGACGCCGGTGATGTGAATTTCACTCGGGCATTCACATCACCTTCATCACGTGGCACGTTTCTCTGCCCGCTATCATCGGGTCACCGGCAGAGCAGGGAATAAGGGCTCAGTAAAAATCCTCCCATTCGCCACGAGAAGGCATCGGGGTCGTGCAGGGCTTATATTGAATGACAGATCCCATTTGGGCATTATCAATGGGTTTCACCGTGATCGTCTGACCGTCCATCAGCGACCCCGTATCTAACGTCAGTTTAAAATAGCGCCGCCGGGCGTTGGGGACCGTGTTATCACAGGTTTCGGCAACTTCAATATACAGCCCGGTCAGATACAACGCGGTAAAGCCGAGTGAGCCGCTGGCGGGGAATTCGCCCTTATAAATAGACACTTTATTCGAGGTGCCACAATTCTTACCACCGCCCCCCAGTGACGGAATGCTGAGGCAGAAAAACCGGTCGGGGCCAGGTACGAGCTGGTAAACTTTTATCGCCGTAGGGGTCAGCGGCCCGCCGTTCTCATCCTCTACGCGCACGGTGAGGTGCAGCGGTTTGCGTAAAAGATGATCTTCCTTGTGCGTCATGCAGGTAGTCAGGGACAGTGTTATAACGGCCAGCGTGGCCAGGAGAGGCAGTAATTTCATCGGTGATGTGATTCTCTGTGATTCAGTCCCGGAAAACCGTCCCGTGCTGACTGCCACACAGGGGGAAACGTACAGGATTGTAGCACGTTATGTCAGACTGACACGGGTGCTTCAGTAAATAGCCCCTGGCGCTGCATCACCGAATAGTACTGATAACAGGGATATTTACATGAGACTTACTGCTGCCATTATCGTTTTAACGGCATTCACCTCTTCTGCTCAATCTCATGCCATCGAATGGAAAACACGCTGTGATGACGAGGCATTTTCACTGCCCGTTGATCAGCAAAGCCATCCGTTAGTGGTCAATGAAAATCAGATAGTAATATCGGTTCATACGAAAAGTGTTGCCGGTAATAAGATGGGGATCTTCCTGGATAAGACGCTCGATCTTGGCACGGGAGGCATGATGCTTAACTGGGACAACTTTAGTAAAACGGCAAAAATAGCGGATATGACCTTTAAGGGCAGGGAAGCCGTATTTCGCTGGTATGGTTTCTTTGATAATGTTCAGCAGAAACGCGTCTGGGTGGCGCAACCTGACTTTGTGGAAACCTATGCCCAAAATGGCCAGATTAAACTGATCGCCTGTGATTAATTTTCCCCATTACCCAGTAGGCGAAATACCCGCGCGAACGGCGATAGCGATAAATATAGTCCTGCGAAAACCGCAGGATGCTTTGTTAACACGGATTTTATTAGATATAAAAGGGCGGGTTCTCTCACCCTTCGTCACCAGAACGCGTTTAGTTCAGCCGCTGACCTTGTTCATCAACCACTCTCTCACCGTCCTCTTTCGTGAACGCGCCTTTCTGTGCATCAGGAAGAATATTCAGCACGACGTCAGAAGGGCGGCATAGCCGGGTACCCAGCGGCGTCACCACGATGGGGCGATTGATCAGAACAGGATGCTGCAACATAAAGTCGATTAACTGATCGTCAGTAAAGCGATCTTCCGCCAGCCCTAACGCTTCAAAAGGGTCGACATTCTGACGCAGCAGCGCCCGTACCGAAATGCCCATATCCGCAATGAGTTTGACCAGTTCATCTCGTGAGGGGGGGGTCTCAAGATAATGAATAACGGTCGGCTCTGACCCGCTGTTGCGGATCATCTCAAGGGTATTGCGTGACGTGCCGCAGTCCGGATTATGGTAAATAGTGATGTTGCTCATATCAGTATCCTCGCTCTAATTGAAAGACAGACGAAGCGCCAGTGCAGCCAGCGTGACAAACAGCACGGGGATGGTCATCACAATCCCCACCCGAAAGTAATAACCCCAGGTGATTTTGATATTTTTCTGCGACAGAACGTGGAGCCACAGCAATGTAGCCAGACTGCCGATAGGGGTAATTTTAGGCCCCAGGTCGCTGCCGATGACGTTGGCGTAAATCATCGCTTCTTTGATAACACCGGTCGCAGTGCTGCCATCAATCGACAGCGCCCCGACCAGCACGGTCGGCATATTGTTCATTACCGATGACAGGAAGGCCGTCATGAAGCCAGTACCCAGCGTTGCCGCCCATAATCCTTTCTCAGCCAGCTGATTCAGCACGGATGAAAGATAATGGGTCAGTCCGGCGTTACGTAATCCGTAGACCACCAGGTACATCCCCAGCGAGAAGATAACAATTTGCCATGGCGCACCGCGCAGCACGTTCACCGTATTAATGACGCGACCTTGTTTCGCTACGGCTAACAGGAGCAGGGCACACGTGGCCGCAACCAGACTGACCGGTACCCCCAGCGGCTCCAGTCCGAAGAACCCCACCAGAAGTAAAAACAGAACCAGCCAGCCGGTTTTAAAGGTATTCACATCGCGTATAGCGTCTTTCGGTTCTTTTAAAAGAGAAACATCGTAAACGGCGGGAATGTCCCTGCGGAAAAAAAGATGCAGCATTACCAGCGTAGCCGCAATGGCCGCCAGGTTAACCGGGACCATCACGGCGGCATAGTCGGAGAAGCCAAGCTGAAAGAAATCTGCCGAGACGATATTCACCAGGTTAGAGACAACCAACGGCAGGCTTGCCGTGTCGGCGATAAACCCTGCGGCCATGATAAACGCTAAGGTTGCCCCACGGCTGAACCCCAGCGCCAGCAGCATCGCGATAACGATAGGCGTCAGGATCAGTGCTGCACCATCATTGGCAAACAGGGCTGCCACCATTGCACCCAACAGAATTATCCAGGAGAAGAGTAACCGGCCCCGGCCATTCCCCCAACGGGCAACGTGCAGCGCGGCCCATTCAAAAAAGCCAGATTCATCGAGCAGCAGACTGATGATGATCACGGCAATAAAGGTGGCGGTGGCATTCCATACTATCTGCCAGACCACCGGAATATCCCCGGGATGAACGACGCCAGTGAGTAATACCAGGCATGCCCCCAGCGAGGCACTCCAGCCAATTCCCAGCCCTCTGGGTTGCCATATAACCAGGACGAGCGTGAGCAAAAAAATAACTCCAGCCAGTAACATCAGAGCCTCCATACATGTGATTATTCGAATGTGTTTATCATTTTCAACAGGAGGAAGTTGTGGTGCGACTGAGCTTAATACGTATGTTTTCTCGTTCACAATTCCAGGCTTTATCAATAATACCGGCAGCCCATGCTGGCATATGAGGCGACAGTCGGTAGTACACCCATTTTCCTTCGCGGCGGTCGATGACCAGCTCCGCCTCACGCAATAACGCCATGTGACGGGATATTTTCGGCTGTGACTCTGTCGTTGTCGCGCAGATATCGCAGACACACATCTCACCAGCCTCTCTGAGGAGCATCACGATAGTTGAGCGCGTATCGTCAGCCAGTAGTTTAAAAAGTTGAACCGGTTGTAACATGTTAAATCCCGTTAAACATAGCCATACAGATATGATATTTCATATGTGTATATTTTAACAGCATCGTTTAAACAACGGCAGGTTTGTATGACGCATTTACCCCTAATCGAATCTGAGTTCGTGCGGGGGGCCATTTTCCGTAAACCTGGCCAGCACCGGTGGGGTAAACAGCCATCCGAGGGGCAGGGAAGTCGCGTTCCTGTGTGAATTCTGGCGTGCCATACCCCTGCGAAAACAGCAGAATTCACGTAGCGCGATCATCTTTTATTTTCATTATTTATGAGGACAGTGCTGTACGGCTGACAGGGCTGATTTTTCTGCGCCTTCAGCACCCGAACATAGCTTTATCAGGCGGGGTAACGCCATGTTGGTTCAACACATAAAAAACTGCAGCGGATGACTGAACAGCGAAGGAATCTTTTTTATCGTCGGGGATGGGTCATAGTCCCGGGCAAACCGCGACGGCTGTTCGTCAGCCCGGCAGCACCGGACTCCCGGAAGCGGTTCATCAGACGCTGCACCTGACGTTCAATGAGATCCAGCTGAGAAGCAACATCATGGCGACGCAGGCGCTTTTCAACAACGGCCTGAATCAGCGGCAAGCGGTGAAGTTATTTATAGGACATGGTTACCAGCATCAGAAGAGTTCTCCCAGAAAGGTGGAAAATGCGCCGTATCTGGGTGACATCATAAACTAGCTAAAAAGTGACATTATCAAATGGGACTTATAACGATGGTGCGCATAATGTATATTATGTTAAATTGCATATCAGATCAGGTACCCGGCTGTGGGCTTTGCTCACGGGTACCTCGCCTTCCTTCTTTGCCGGAGCCCTTCAATCCTTTGCAGGCGTCCCCTGATGGAAACGCATCTGCCAGTGACCGACCTTTGCAGACCAAATCCAGATGGAGGTTCGCATTGTCCTGTTAACTACCATCCCCGTCGCATCCCGTTGCGTACTGGTGTAATTCAACAGTGCCACGCCATCGGCGAGCATGGTCAGTGCAAAATCACCGGCGTCAATCGCAGTCGTGCCACTTTCCGTCGCCAGTGCATCAATGACCTGCTGCCTGGTATAGCGAATGCCTGATCGGCCAGTCTCTGTAAAATCCTGATGCAGCAAAGCGTCAACCCGCTGCGCATCATGCCGAATAGCTGGGTGATGCAGTTCGATTTCCAGCGCCTGAAGGATCAACAGCCGTTCAGATAAATCAGTCAAACTACCTCCGTAAAACACGCTGAATGAATAAATAAGGGATGATTGAAACCGATCGCGCTACGTGAATTCTATGCGCTTATCAGGGGTATGGCACGCCAGAATTCACACAGGAACAGCAAAAAGGCGTACCTCCCTGCCCTCTGATCATGGTTATCTGGAGATCCATTGACTTTACTCCGGATAGGTTGAGAATGTTCTTTGCGTTCAATCCTCAGATAAAACCGGAGCTTATCATCACCCGTTCCCGTCGCATTGCCTCTGCCGCCACCGCGAAAAAAGCCAGCGCTTTCATCGTGGCTGCCGCGCTGTTACTGGCCAGTTGCTCCACCCAGCCACCAAAATCCCTGGTCACGCCGTTTCCCTCTCCGGTTAAACCGCCGGTACCGGGCCAGCCCGCGCAGAGTCAGCAGCCGATGCGTGGCGTCTGGCTGGCGACAGTATCACGCCTTGACTGGCCACCGGTCTCTTCGGTGAATGTCAGCAGTGCGGCGCTGCGTATCAGCCTGCAGCAGAAGGCACTGACCGATAAGCTGGATAAGCTGAAACGTCTTGGCATCAACACGGTATTTTTCCAGGTAAAGCCTGACGCTACCGCACTGTGGAATTCTAAAATTCTGCCGTGGTCTGATATGCTGACGGGCAATATCGGCGATTATCCCGGTTACGATCCTCTGCAGTTTATCCTCGATGAAGCGCACAGGCGCGGCATGAAAGTGCATGCCTGGTTTAATCCCTATCGCGTTTCCGTTAATACAAAATCGTCCACGGTTGCGGAGCTTAACCGGACGCTGTCGCTCCAGCCCGCCAGCGTCTTTGTGCTGCACCGCGACTGGATCCGAACGTCTGGTGACCGCTATGTGCTCGACCCGGGGATCCCGGAGGTGCGGGACTGGATCACCAGCATCGTAGCCGAGGTGGTGGCGAACTACCCGATCGACGGCGTGCAGTTCGATGACTACTTCTATGCAGAGTCTCCCGGTGCTGCGTTGAACGACAGCCAGACCTTCAGGCAATACGGTCAGGGCTTTATCAGCAAGGCCGACTGGCGGCGACACAATACACAGCAGCTGATCGAACAGGTGTCCCGTACTATCCGGCAGCTGAAACCGGGCGTTGAGTTTGGCGTCAGTCCGGCGGGTGTCTGGCGTAATCTCTCGCACGACCCGGCGGGTTCGGATACGCGCGGTGCAGCAGCCTATGATGAATCGTTTGCCGATACCCGCCGCTGGGTGCAGCAGGGACTCCTTGACTATATAGCGCCGCAGGTTTACTGGCCGTTCTCGCGCCAGGCCGCCCGGTATGACGTGCTGACAAAATGGTGGGCCGGTGTGGTCAGGCCGACGAAAACCCGCCTTTACATTGGCATTGCGCTATATAAGGTGGGCGAACCATCAAAGACTGAACCTGACTGGACGGTACAGGGCGGCGTGCCGGAATTGAAAAAGCAGCTCGATTTAAATGAGTCTCTTCCCGGCGTGAGCGGTACTATTCTGTTCCGCGAGGACTATCTTAACCGGCCGCAGACACAGGATGCGGTGCGCTATCTGCAAAGCCGCTGGGGCGAGCAACCTACGTCACGATGACAACTCTCGAAGGATCAGCGGGGTCGTGCCCCGCTGATCCTTTATCCTCGGCAAGATTCTCGCAAAAGTTTCTACCAAACTCAGGCCGGTTTGCATGCAAATCTGTTAACGAACACCGTAAAAATTCCGCATTGTTTTTAGCAAACCCCTTACTCTGAATAACGAAAGCCTGGCGCATGACAGTGCGTTTTTATCTTTCTGCGTCCATCATTGAGTGACAGTGTCACTAACAGGAAATCATTGATATGAAAGTACAAAAAATAGAACAACCTGCCACCATTAAGACAATGGAATCCTGGGGTACGGTTGAGGGGCTGCCTGGCACCGGCACCATTGCGCTATCCGGCATTCAAACAGTCATCCCGGGCAAAGAGCATATTGATACCGGTATTTTTGAGTGCGGAGCGGGCAGCTATCGCCGGGGCGTAAAGCAGGCTGAAGTGATGCATTTTCTCAGCGGCACGGGCTCCTTTACCCCGGACGGAGAAGCCACATTATCCTTTAAAGGGGGCGACAGCTTCTTCTTTGCCGCTAACACCGAAGGCACCTGGGTGGTCGATACGCCGATGCGCAAGCTGTACGTTATTTTTGATGCAGTAGTCTGATACCCCTTTATTGTGATGTCCCTCCCCTTGCCTGCTTGAGGATCAAAGGGACGTCTTATTTAAGTGATAAGATATTGTTAACATCGAAAAATTTTACCAGGTCACGCTGCATTTTACTCCAGGGACGCTGCAGAATTTGGCTCCCTGAAAATACCAGGCCAAAATCAGCAATACGCTCTTTTAACCGATCTCTATCACGGTCAGAACAAGGGCTGTCTTGTTCAATGAAATAGCGATAGTCTGCCAGGATGCTGATAAGTCTGTTAATATTGGCGTACTCTATGTTTGTCTTATACCTCTCTTCGAGTTCTAAATCGGTACACAGTGCATCATCGAAGGCTGAATTTTTGATTATTTTGACGTCATCAACGCTGTGGCCTCTCAACGCGTCGTGGCTGTATGAAAAAGAATAAAGCTCATCAAAATTACGGTCCCAGGGATGGATATGACTGTCCACAGAAAATAATTTATCGCCTTTATGCAGACTATTACAATATTTACAGCATGGGATGTGATTGTAAAAGGACAGTGCCAGATAGGGGTATCTGTTTTTAGGGTAAAAATGGTCCAGGTCAAAATGAAGTGTCGGTTTAGTACCGGGTTTATTCTTCCGCTCAATGATTTTTACAGGGTATTCATTACAGTATGGACATGTCATCTGAACGAAATTCAAACCGATATATAAAGAAGAACAAAAAACTGAGTCACGATAAAGCGCGTATTTAAAGACATTATTAAGAAGGAGATCCGAAAAAGAAGGAATTTTTAATGCATTATAATAAACCGTGTTATAATCTTCATCATCTAATATCTGATTCATTTGATTGATAATGGATTGAAATTGGGAAGGTTTGGCAATGATGATTTGCTTAAGATTATCTGAGGTAAGGATATGATTCATAAATTCCTGATGTCTTTTCGCCGCCTGTTTTCCATACTTAGCAGAATGCGAATCCTCAAACATTGTCACTTTAAACTTTTCCGCGTTTCTTTTAATGCTCTTTTCTGCTGGCTGTTTTTTCTGAGAAAGAAAATTGAGATGCGCCCAAAGGGCTTCGACGGTATCATCAAGAACTTGATCGATACTGGCGTTGGCGTTGGATAAGTGATGTTTGAGATTAATCATTTACCTTCCCCGCTGATACAGCGTCCATCTCCACACTGTCTATCCTTTTTTTAATATGATAGCTCAATAACTTATCACCGATGACCGTCAGGGACTCTTTCAGCTTATCTAACTCTTCACCTGATAACATTCTTTTGTCGAGTATTGCAATAATGGTATTCATATAACTATCAGATACGTTCCCCGTTCTTTGCGTGACCACTTCGAAGGAATGCCGATAGATGTCGTATATGTTGGCGCCGAATGTATGTTTACCGGGAACAGTAATAATATTATCATCCTTGTCTTTCGTTAAGACAGTCACGCATTGAGCAGGTAAGTCTGTGATCAACAGAGGAGAGTGCGTGGTAATGATCAACTGTATTCTACCGTATGAAAGCTGAGGCAATACGTTGATTAACTTCTCTATAAACTCTAACTGAAGTTGAGGGTGTAAATAAAGATCACCTTCATCAATGCAGATTAATATATCCTCGTCGTAACTGCTCCTTCTCTTATTTTTAATTTTATGAATTGCACACCATATTGAACTAAAGAGGTTGATATAAGCGCGCTGACCAGAACTTAACTCAGCCCAGTCTATATCAGCAGAGCTGATATAATTTATTAAGTTAGCCAGTCTTGACAGGTTTTCTTCGTTGGCTTTGTCAAAGCCCACGGTAAAATGAGCTTTATCAACCCTGTATTTCTTCATTTCTTTGAAGCCCATCACTTCCAGATCATTTTCTAGCAGTATTAAACAGGAAACAATCTGATAAAAATGCTCATCTCTGGATATGTAATGATCTGTGTCTCCGCGTTTTAAAACCACGGCAAGTTCCGCAATAAGTTTATCGACATCGATAGTTTCATTATTATCATTCATTAATATTCGATGGAATGTCTCCGTCACTATGGATTCGGTACGTTTGGCATATTCAGAATACAACGCCATCAGTAGTGTGCATTGTATAGTTAAACGCGTTAATGCTATCGGCTCCAGTTGAGAACTCCGATGAAAAATACTCCTCATCAATCTTAATATTTCTTTATGATTATCGTTATAAGTGGAGGTTTCTTTCTGCCAGAAGCGTGTATTTATTCTAACCGATACTTTCTCAGGTGCCGGATACGCCAGAGCGGCAAACCTGTCTGAAGTTAAAAACTCCAACTCCTCAATAAATTTGCCTCGGTTTTTATCACCGAAACCCCCTCGCCGTTCTGAGATCACCCTGTTATTAACCGAAACATCCTCAACATCGTCACCCAGATCGAGCCAGGACTCATCATAGATATTTGAAAAATACACCACACCGAGATCATCCAGAGTCAACCTTGAATGGGCAAGATAAACATCTAACTGGGTTTTTAACGGCGGGAAGTTATCGGAACTCTGATAAAAAAGAGAGCCCTTTTTTTCATACAGGATGAAGTACCTGCTGCAAATCTCTGCTTTCCCTTTTATCGCCAGGCACAGAAGTTCAAGCAGCGTCGTCTTCCCTGCCCCATTCGTACCCAGAATTCCGGTTACCTCCGAGACAGACTCGCCCCAAAAAGAGACGGGCAGTACGGCTTTCTTTTCGCGGGTCAGACTGTTTGTTGTCTCATCATAGTGGTACTGATAGTCACTGGATAAATTAATTGAAAAATCA
The DNA here is from genome assembly GCF_019844095.1 of Erwinia persicina. Taxonomy (NCBI): domain Bacteria; kingdom Pseudomonadati; phylum Pseudomonadota; class Gammaproteobacteria; order Enterobacterales; family Erwiniaceae; genus Erwinia; species Erwinia persicina. Next base: position 2,424,921 of record NZ_CP082141.1, read on the forward strand.
TCCAATTTTTTGAATCGGTCCACCCACAGAAAACAGATTTTCATATTATTGATTGTCCTTATTACTGATCATCTTCCTTACTCCTCCCCTCACTGACGGTAGCGTCAATTAAATCAGCCTTAACCCCGCCAGCACCGCAATCCCTACGCTTATTATTGCCAGCCCACAGTAGTGCAGCCGGTGGGTTTTACGGGTACTGGCCGTGACGTAATGTTGCAGCGCGTTCAGTTGCTCATTCAGAACCTGATGTTGCCGGGTTGTCGTGGCGTGATAGTCGCTTTGCCGGTCGACGAAACTGGCCACCTTCTGCCCCAGTTGTCCGATCTCTTCCAGGCTCCGGTTTAACAACCCAATCTGAATCTGGTGTTTCTCATCATTCCGTCGCCAGGAGTCTGTCAGTTGTCGGAGCAGGTTGTCATGTAATACGCTGACATCCCCATGACTCTCTTTCAGCGAACGGATCAGTTCATGTTGGTGTTTACAATATGCGTCCTGGAAATCATGCAGTTCCTGCTGATAAGTTTCCAGGTTTTCCTTAACGGTGCCGAACTCTGATTCAATACTGCGGTTAGCTTTACCAATAGTCTTATTCAGGTTAAACAGGGCATCACCGGTTATCGTCTCATAATCCTCTTTTTGCTTATCCAGTTCCTGTCTCAGCGTCACGAGAAAAAGCGCCTGGACTAAATCATCAAGCAGCCGCTCTTCGTTGGCGGTCTCAGATGCTACACTCGGGTTATTCAACGTCACGGGTCTCCTCATCCAGGGATTTTACAAACTCGAAATCATTCCTCAGTGCCTTATACATCAATAGCCAGGCCAGACGTTCGCTATGAGTGATCTGTGGCTTCATCATGTGGTGCTTAATTTCGCTTGCACGATGTTGTTTAGCCTCAAGAATAACCTCACGAAATTTTTTACTATCGCTGTAGTGGGTTTTAAACCGTGCTATCTGTTCCTCATGATGCTGCGTAAGGACCGATTTCTGACATTCCGCAGTGATTTTTTTCCTCTCCAGGATGCTTAAAATCAGTGCTATTCTGCGGGACAGCCGAAGATAACGACGCTGTTGCCGCAGTAACGCATCAACGTTCCGCTTAATTTTCTCTGCCTGCAGGCCAGCGGCTCTCTGGTTCAGAGTTTCGGTCGTCGTCCGGCAGGCTGATTGCATCGACGCTTTATCTTTCATGAAATTGTCAGAGCGAAAATATTTCTTGAAAAGATAACTATCAAGATGATTTACAACGTCATTTATTCGATTAAATGGCGGCGGTGAAGTCACAGGTATTGCATTTTCAGCGCACCAGTCGCGCCATACGGAGATGCAATGGAGTTTGTAATCAGTGATAGCGTCTTTCAGGTATTTCGTGGTTTCTGTCAGAGGTTGGGACGGCAGTCGTCGGCCGATTTCTGTGTGAAAATCATACTCACGTCCCACTGCACTTTGGTCCTGCATTGCGGTCAACTGCTGCTGTAAACGCTCCAGATCATATTTATTTTTCTTCTCCCGTTTCTGATATTTTTTTATTGGGTTTACAAGGTAAGCCAGCGCGTTATCAATCCGTGATTTCTCTGCAATATAGGCCTCATTCTCCTCAGTTATCCGCTGTTGGATCATCTGCGGCAAAGCATAGCCGGTACGCAGTCGTGAAAGTGGGTGAGAGGATTGTTGCAGCGACGTCTGGAGATCCGCCAGTATTTCCTGACGTAAGCGCAGACACTGTTGGGCATAGTCATCCTTTTCCGTGATGATGGCCTGCCAGGAATGTCCGCATTCAACAGGATAAATCAGCTGACTGATGCTATCCGGCAGCGCCAGTTCCAGCGTGTTGATCTGCCCAAGCAGGTATTGTTGCAGCGCCACTTTCCCGGGCTGAGTGTTTTTTAAGCGGTGGCAAAGCGTGGCATCGGAATAGCTCCGGGTGAGAATGATTCTGTAACGGTGGGGTTGCCAGTGCCAGTCATTAAGTAGTGCATTGCCCAGTTCTTCCGGTTTCAAAAAATAGAGCGCATCGACCCGTCCTGTCAGCAACACCACATCCGCAGAGGAAAGATAACGGCTGGCAAGATCGTTAACGTATTCCTGCTCATTTTTACTGGTCGAATGGGTACCAGGCAGATCGCGAATCAACAGCCGGTGATTAATCTGGTTTTCAAGATTAAAAAAATAGCGCGGTATAAACACGTCAATGCTGTCAAAAACACTGCAGCCCTGCTCAACCTTCTGACGCAAACGGGTAAATTCTGCCCTGGCTTGTTCATTGCCAAGTGGTTGTTTGCCCTCTCTGATATGGCTGAAATACCAGCTATCGTCTTCCGCAATGCGGTAGCGGTACGAACGCGCAGTAGACATCGTTCCAAGAAGTTGATCACCGCGAAGCAAGCTATTGAGCAGATTAAAATGTTCATCACGCACACCCAGCAGGGTGAGAATAAAGGAAGTTTTGCCCACCTGAGCGGGGCCGTAAACAATCACCGACACCTGATGCGAAGCGTTTTCGTCCGTCTGGATAAGCCTTCCTGCATCAACCCGCTGCAGAATGGCGCTGTAACTTTGTTCAGCCCAGCGATAGCGTTCGCGGCACAGATCAGGCCAGGATTTGTCGGACGTTAGCTTCATATAATTTAGCTTCTTTCTGTACGGCAGCCAGTTTTTTGATAGCAAGCGTGATAGTGCTTCTGTGACTCAGAGAGTCCTCAACACCGTAAATCCGCTTGATATTGCCCTCAATATGCTGGCGCAGATCGGCCATCGTCTCCAGATAATGTGTGACAATGGATTGTTCATTAAAGAAAGCCAGTTCATTCATCAGCCGGTCAATATAATAAAACTGAGCCTTATCACTTTCGCGAATAATCCCAGTCAACTGATAGAGACCATAAGCAAGGCTGGCCACCAGCGCGGCCTTGCCCACCAGCGCCAGCGGTGTAAAGGCACCGCCAGGGTTTTCGGCCGTCGGTTCACCCGGCGTTCCGTCTGACAAATCAGCACCAATAAAGGCCATCATCGCGGTTTTTATCGGATGATAGTTTTCACTGCTGGAAAAAAGCGTGTCTAAAAAGACCTGCGGTAATATTTCGTCAGCGAGTTGGGTGGTACAGGTCGGGTCCTGACGCATGACGATGGCGGCACGGCTGTACTCCAGCGTTAAAGCGGGTAACACGTGCATGACGGCCTGGAGCTCCGTCGGGTCTGAGGGGAGTTGCCCTCGGGGAACTTTGTGAAGTAATACGCTTATCCCCTGCGCCAGTTCCTGATTGACCACTTCTGGTGCTTGCTCTTGCACTTGATAGCCCATCTTATCTGCAAGCGTAATGGCTTTAACCGGCGTTTGCTCAATCTCTGGCAGCAGGCCAGCTCGTGACAGGATAGGATGGTTTAATGCGGTTAAGGCGCTGAAGTTTCTGCTATTAATATCCTGCTCATCAAAAGTCTGGTTCCAGGCCTGAATGACGCGCTGGCGGCGCTCTTCATCAACATCGATCCCGCGCAGGGCGAAACGACGTCCGAGGATCTTCGCATTATTTATGAAGCCCACTTCTTCTTTTTTATAGTGCTCTTTACAGCTGGCCACTGCTTTAATCAGATGCTCATGGGTCTGGCTTTTAATGGCCTTGCGTAATTTATTCTCATAAGCCGTCACCGACTTATCAAACTCGCTAAGGATATCGTCGATAATGCCATCGTGATCCTCTTGGTTACTGCACAGCAAGTGCAGATCATCAATGATCTCAGCGACATCACTTTTTATCAGGTGCATAAAACGGTCGATCGCGACAGCCTCAGAGGCATAACTACTGGCCAGATTATCGATTACAGTTTCGCGTAAGTCACTGATCCAGCGATCGCGATTGCCCGCCCCCGTTGCCACCACATTATTGCGCACAGCGCCAGAGACCGATGAAAAACGTGCCCTCGCGCTGGCTTTGAGCTGATCAATGTCCTCGTCGGTCAGCGCTTCCGTTTTCGATATCACAATCACCGGAGAATGATGATTGAAGTTTTCCCGCAGATCATCGAGTACGGTGGTTTTACCGTCATTCGCCAGCAGCGTCTGATCGGTGACAAATAATACACCGCGCGCATTGACCAGCACATGGCGCATCATCTCCTGCCACTGATGATTACGGCTGGTGATCAGCTCATAGCCAGGCAGCAAGGCCCAGGTGACGTTTTCATTAATAAATGACTGCTGCTGACTGATACGAAGTTTGGGATAAAGTAATTTCAGATGGGCTTTTTCAAAACGTTGTACGCTGCTCCAGTCGCGCAGCACGCTTTTCAACTCCTCTGCGGAAGCGGGCAGGTCTTCAACCTTTCCGCTATCGCGATTAAGGCAGACGAAAACTATTTCTGGTTCACCTGCAGCCATCTCTGCACACTGTTCTATAAACAGTGGAACCTGCTCGCCACGACCGGGATTCCCCGCAAGCCAGCGATCGTCAATATTCAGGATCTCTTTTGCCAGGGTGGTTTTACCCGCTCCCTGCGTTCCGGCGATAGCATAGATGTTGCTTTCCTGAAGCAAGGTAGTCAGTTCGACCTGGCGCAGAACATCAATGATTTTATCTGTATTTTGATGGCCATTCTGGCCTTCTGCGTGCTTTAAGGAGAGGTGAAGTGCGGATAAAAGAGCGGAGCGAAGATTTTCCAGCGTGTGAATATTCATCGACATATGAACACCATCCTTATGATGAGCTTTGGCAAATTCCTGGGCATTGATCTCTTTTAAGTTATCGGCCCGGACCGCGTTTCCTTTACGCTTTTCTCCTCACCCTTGTCTGACATCAGCATTTTCCGCATCCGGTAGTTAATAAACGGCTGACCGCGCACTCCGACCTGCTGTGCCTCAATCATCCGGAAGCCCTGCCGGCTGAAAAACGGTCTGGCGGTGATACTGGCCTCAGTGAAAATGGCCGGTAGCGCCCTGTCGGCCACCGCCTGCTCCAGCCGTTGCAGCAGCGCGGTCGCCACGCCGCAGCGCTGATGCCCGGGATGGGTAAATAACATATCCAGATGCCCGTCAAATTCCACGTTGCCAAAACCGGCAATCTCGTTATGGCGAACCGCCAGCCAGCAGCAGCTTTGCTGAAATCGCTTCTCCCAGCTTATCCGGTCTACCTGTGACCAGGCCGCTATCTGTGCAGGACGGTAATCCTGTGACGCGATCTGTCGGACGGACGCCTGAAACAGCGTAATCACGGCATTGAGGTCACTCACCTGGAATGCTCTGATAGTGATGCTCATCTTCCCCCTCATTTCCTTCTGGCCTGCGGGTCGTAATATCCTGGTCTATGATTGTAATGCCCTGACCGCTATCCATATCCTGAAGACACCTTTACCCGACTGATATCTTACCCCCTTTGCCGGGGTGCCGTCCTGATGTCAGCGATTTTTGCGTACTGGACTAAACGAGGAGACCGAATGGAAACCCGATCATTCCCGAAAAGTTGGGGTGCCGAATTTGTGGCTGCCGACACCGTGCGTTTTCGTCTCTGGGCTTCTGGCCAGAGCGAAGTCACCCTGCGACTTTCCGCGAAAGACATTGAGATGACGCCAACCGGCAACGGCTGGTTTGAAGTTGAGGTCGCTGGCGTCAAGCCCGGCGAGGAGTACCAGTATGTGCTTGCCGACGGCAAGACGGTTGCAGACCCCGCCTCCCGCGCGCAGCGTGATGATGTCGGCGGGCCGTCGCTGGTTATCGACCCTGCCCGCTATGCCTGGCAGAATACCGGCTGGGCAGGCCGTGCCTGGGAAGAAACGGTGGTATACGAGCTGCATATCGGCACCTTTACGCCGCAGGGGACGTTCCGTGCCGCTATCGATAAACTGCCGCACCTCGCCGGACTGGGTATCACCATGATCGAGGTCTTACCCCTCGCCCAGTTTGGTGGCCGTCGCGGCTGGGGCTATGACGGCGTGCTGCTGTATGCCCCTCATGCCGCGTACGGTTCGCCGGAGGACTTTAAAGCCTTTGTCGACGCCGCGCACGGCTACGGTATCTCGGTGGTGCTGGACATTGTCCTGAACCATTTTGGCCCTGAGGGCAATTATCTGCCCCTGCTGTCTCCCGACTTTTTCCATCCGGAGCGGACAACGCCCTGGGGAGCCGCGATTGCCTGGGATGTGGATGCAGTGCGCCGCTACATCGTTGAAGCGCCGCTGTACTGGCTACAGGAATACAATCTGGACGGGCTGCGCTTCGATGCCATTGACCAGATTGAGGACAGCCAGCAGCCGCACGTGCTGATCGAGATCGCGCAACGCATCCGGGCAGAGATACCGCAGCGCCCGATACATCTCACCACCGAAGATTGTCGTAACGTGATCTTCCTGCACCCCCGCGATGCCGACGGCAGTGCCCCGCTGTTTACCGGCGAGTGGAACGACGACTTTCATAATGCGGTACACGTGTTCGCCACCGGTGAAACACATGCCTATTATCAGGACTTCGCTGATCAGCCCGAAAAAGGCGTGGCCCGGGCGCTGACGGAAGGCTTTATCTATCAGGGCCAGGTATCTCCGCAGTCCGGCGAAGCGCGTGGCGTGGACAGCCGGGGGCAGCCGCCGGTGACCTTTGTCGATTTTATCCAGAACCACGATCAGGTCGGCAACCGGGCGCAGGGAGAAAGGCTGATCTCCCTGGCCGGGGCCGACCGCAGCAAAGTGATGCTCGCCATGCTGCTGCTGTCCCCGCACATTCCGCTGCTGTTTATGGGGGAAGAGTACGGTGAGACCCATCCTTTCCTGTTCTTCACCGACTTCCACGGCGACCTGGCCCGGGCGGTACGCGAAGGCCGGGCCAGGGAGTTTGCCGGCCACGCCGGGCATGAAGGTGAAAGCGTGCCCGACCCGAATGCGGAGCAAACCTTTATTGCCTCCAGGCTCGACTGGCACAAACCGGAAACCCCGGAAGGTCAGGCGTGGATGGCACTGACCCGCCAGCTGCTGACGCTGCGTCAGCAGTATATTGTGCCGCTGCTGGCCCGCGCGGACGGCCATAGCGGAAACGTGGTGAAAACGGCACCCGGCTTCCTCGCCGTCAGCTGGACGTTCCCGCAGGGGACGCTGTCGATGGCGGTGAATATCGCTGCCACTCCGCAGCCGCTGCCCGATTTGCCCGGCGAGACGATCTTTGCCTGGCCGGATCGGGGCGGGGATCTGCCGCCGCATTCCATTCTTGTTCGCCTTCTACCGGGAGATGCAACGTGACTATACCTGTCGCCACTTACCGTATTCAGTTTCGCAACGGCATGACCTTTGACCGGGCGGCGGCCCTGGTGCCGTACCTGCAGCAGTTGGGTATCTCGCATCTGTATGCCTCGCCAATCTTTACCGCCACCCGCGGTTCCACGCACGGTTACGATGTGACCGACGCCAACGAGATTGAGCCGTCCATCGGCGGCCGGGCGGGCTTCGACCGCATGGTCAGCGCGCTGAAACAGGCGGGGATTGGCCTGATCCTCGATATTGTGCCCAACCACATGGCCGCCTCGCTGGAAAATGCCTGGTGGCATGACGTGGTTGAACACGGCGAAAAAAGCCGTTATGCCCGGCATTTTGATATCGACTGGTCGCGCCGTCTGACGCTGCCTTTCCTCGGTGATGATTTTGAAACCGTGCTGGACAACGGGGATATTGCGGTTAAAGCCGACCCGGTGACGGGCAGGCCCGCCCTCGCCTGCTATGACGCCTTTTACCCGCTAACGCCTGACAGCTGGCAGGGCCGCGAGGCGGACGTGCTGGCCATCACCGATAAAGCAGACATCATCGCGCTGCACCAGCAGCAGCCGTGGCGGCTGATGTGCTGGCGGGACGCCGCACAGGATCTCTCCTACCGGCGCTTCTTTGAAATCACCGGTCTGGTGGGGGTTCGCGTGGAAGACGAAGGGGTCTTCGAAGATACCCACCGTCTGATCCTTGAGCTGGTGCATTCCGGCGCGGTTGACGGCCTGCGGGTGGATCATGTCGACGGGCTGGCCGATCCACAGGGCTATCTTGACCGTCTGCGTCAGCAGGCCGGAGCGGACTGTTATATCACCGTGGAAAAAATCCTCGGCGAGGATGAACACCTGCCTGACGACTGGCCGGTCTCGGGCACCACGGGCTATGAATTTATGGCCGCGCTCTCCGATGCGCTGGTTGACGGCAGTCAGCTGGCTAACCTGCGTAAAATCTATAATGAGGTGGTCGATCGCCCGGTGAATATGACCGCCGAGCTGCGCGCTGCCAAGCTGCTGATGGCCGATAAGAACTTCGCCGGAGAGTTCTCCACCCTGCTCTCTCTCGCCGTCGATCTGGCCGGGACTGAACGCGCCACGCCAGATGAAAATGCCCTGCGTCAGGCGCTGCGCGAACTGCTGGTTGCCTTTCCGGTGTACCGGACTTACGGTACGGCCAGCGGCATGCCGGACGCCGATCGTCAAAGGCTGCACACCGTGGCCAGCAGAGTCAAAAGCAGCGCCAGCGCGCCCGATCCTGCGGCGCTGGATTTTCTTCTGCGTATCCTGACCGGCGAAGTCTCTGACGCATCCCGCCAGCAGGCCACAACGTTCCGTACCCGCTTCCAGCAGCTGACAGGGCCGCTGATGGCAAAATCCGTCGAAGATACGCTGTTCTTCCGGCAGCACATGTCGCTGGCGCTGAATGAAGTGGGTGCTGAACCGCTGCCGCGTTCGTTCTCTCCGGCGCGTTTTCACCGGGAAATGGCCACACGTCTGGAGCGCCAGCCGGATGCACTCTCCGGCACCACGACTCATGATACTAAGCGCGGAGAGGATGCCCGTGCGCGGCTGTATACGCTGTCGGAAGCGCCGGAACACTGGGCGGCCTGCGTAACGCGCTGGCGCGAGATGAATCAGGAAAAAGTGGCCCATCTGGATGACGGCCCGGCACCCCGGCCCGCCGTCGAGTGGATGCTCTATCAGGCGCTGGCCGGCGTCTGGCCCGCCACGCTGCAACCGGGGGACACGGCGGGTCTGGCCGCGCTGGAAGAACGCTTTCTCACCTACGTGCAGAAGGCGCTGCGGGAGGCCAAACAGCGCACCAACTGGACCGCCGTGAACGACGATTATGAGAATGCGGTGCTCGACTATGCCGCTCACCTGCTCGCGCCGTCAAATCAGGCTTTTCTGCGTGACTTTACCGCCGCGCTTCAGCCATTTATTCGCGCCGGGCTGATCAACAGCCTGACCCAGACCGTGGTCAAGCTGACCGCGCCGGGCGTGCCGGATATCTACCAGGGCAGTGAGACGCTGGACTTCAGCCTGATCGATCCCGACAACCGTCGTGAACCTGACTTTGCCGCGCTGCAACAGATGCTGGCAGAGCACCGGATCCCGCCCGATACCTCTGCGCCGCGCTGGCTGAACGGTCAGCTTAACCAGCATGTGATCGCCAGCCTGCTGCGTTTACGTCAGGCCCGCCCTCAGCTGTTTCGACGGGGAAATTACCTGCCGCTGCACGCGGAAGGCCAGGGCGAAGAGCACATCATCGCCTTTGCCCGCTGTGACAGCGCGGACGCGCTGATCGTGGTCGCTCCCCGTCTGATGCTCAGTCTCAGCGGGAAGCCGGCGACCGCTGGCGATGGCACAATCGCGCTGGATGCGCCTCTCGCCCGGCGTCGTTACCGTAATATTCTTAACGGGGAAGTCACTTTCCTGACGGACCACCTCAGCCTGCCGCCGGACAGTCAGGGCGTACCGCTGATACTGGCCAGTGAATAATGATTTTGAACCATGGACGTCATGCCTTACCGCTGGCGAATCATTCTGCAACAGGATAAAAGAACACCATGTCAGATAATCAACCTTTTGCAATAGAACCGGGACTAAGCCACCAGCTGGGGGCCAACTTTGATGGTGAAGGGGTGAACTTTGCCCTGTTCACCGCGCACGCCGAGCGCGTGGAGCTGTGCCTGTACGATGAGAGCGGTACGCAGGAAATTGCCAGACTGACGCTGCCTGAGTACACCCATGAGGTGTGGCATGGCTATGTACCAGGCCTGCGGCCGGGGGCGCTGTACGGCTACCGGGTTTATGGCCCGTACGATCCGGAAAACGGACACCGGTTTAACCCGAACAAGCTGCTGATTGATCCCTATGCGCGCGAGCTGTCGGGCGACATCGAGTGGAACGAAGCCCACTTTGCCTATGACCTGTACGATGATGATAAAGATCTGACCTTTGATACGCGTGACAGCGCGCCGTTTACGCCCAAATGCCGCGTTATCGACCCGGATGAATTTCACTGGCATGATGAAAACCGCCCTGTCATCCCCTGGTCCCACACGGTGATTTATGAAACCCACCTGAAAGGGTTTACCCAGCTGAATACGGCGGTGCCGGAGGCGCTGCGGGGTACCTATGAAGGCATGGGGCATCCGGCGTCCGTGGAGTATATAAAGAGCCTCGGCGTTACCTCGGTCGAACTGTTGCCCGTTCACTGGTTCCCGGACGATCAGCACCTGCTGGACAAAGGGTTGAAAAATTTCTGGGGGTACAACACCCTGGCCTTCTTCTCACCCGCGTCGCGCTATTTCGGCCCCAACGGTATTCAGGGGTTCCGTGATATGGTGCGCGCCTTCCACGATGCCGGGATCGAGGTGATCCTTGATGTGGTTTACAACCACACCGCTGAGGGTAATGAGCTGGGTCCTACGCTCTCCTTTAAGGGCATCGATAACTTCTCTTATTACCGCACCCTGCCCGATCAGCACCGTTACTATATTAACGACACCGGCACCGGTAATACCGTCAACACCTCCCACCCGCGCGTACTGCAGATGGTGATGGACTCCCTGCGTTACTGGGCGCAATCGATGCATATCGATGGTTTTCGCTTCGACCTGGGTACCATTCTCGGCCGTGAACCGGGCGGCTTCGATCCGCGCGGCGGCTTTTTTGACGCCATCATGCAGGATCCGGTGCTGTCCAAACTGAAGCTGATCGGAGAACCCTGGGATATTGGTCCGGGTGGCTATCAGGTGGGCGCTTTCCCGCCGGGCTGGGCCGAGTGGAACGACAAGTATCGTGATACGGTGCGGGAATACTGGAAGGGAGACAACGTGTCGACCGAATTTGCCGCGCGCCTGCTGGGGTCGGGCGATCTGTACGATCAGCGCGGCCGGCGGCCCTGGGAGAGCGTGAACTTTATTACCGCACATGACGGCTTTACGCTGAATGATCTGGTCTCTTACAACGAAAAGCATAACGATGCCAACGGTGAGGACAATAACGACGGGCATAATGATAACCGGTCATATAACTATGGCGCGGAAGGCCCTACGGAGGATGAAGGCATTAATGCGGTGCGTGAACGTCAGAAACGTAATTTTCTCGCCACCCTGCTGTTCTCTCACGGTACACCAATGCTGCTGGCCGGGGATGAGTTTGGCCGCAGCCAGGTCGGCAATAACAATGGTTACTGTCAGGATAACGAAATCTCGTGGATCCACTGGGACGCGGTGCCGGAAAGTGGTGAAGCGCTGCGCGAGTTTACCCGACAGGTGATTGCGCTGCGCGCTGCACAACCGCTGCTGCGCCGTGAAAGCTGGCGTGATGATATGGAGATCAAGTGGTTCAACGCAGGCGGTGGTTTTCAGCAGCCAGAGCAGTGGGATGAAGGGTCAACGCTCGGGGTCTATATTGGCCGGGCGGATCTGGCCGACCAGGAAGGGATATGGCATGACGTGCTGATGCTGTTTAACCCGTATGAGGGCAATGTGCCCTTCCTGATCCCACAGTTTGGTGAAGGTGGCTGGGTGCTGGAACTCAGCACCTCAGACCGGGCTAAGCCCGGTAAAATCATCACCAAAGAGAAGAACGTCGAACTGGAAGGGCGCAGCATTGCCCTGTACCGCAGGCCATAACGCGTCAGTCGTTTCAATGCACAGGTCAGCTTAGCGGCTGACCTGATGCCCGATCACCCCGCCGATAGCCGCCCCACCCAGGGTACCCCAGGTACTGCCCCCGGTCAGAACAGCCCCGCCCACTGCGCCCACACCCGCACCGATGGCCGTATTTCTGCCACGGTGAGACATGCCACAGGCCGTGACCGAAAGCGTAATCAGTAATACCATGGCTATTGTACCGCTGCGTTTTAAAAGCATCAAAAACCTCGCCACCATCATAGTGATGGAATGCAAAAAAGTGAGTCTTATTGGTTTTTTACCCTTCCCCGGGTAACAACGGGCGTCCTTCGCAGCAGAATATAATCGTTACCCTGGAAATCCGGCAGGTAAATATTCTTATAAAATAGCGCTATTTTTCAGGCCGCACCGTTCTGCTTTACGTGACGTCACCGCGCTGATGTTCACCAACCCTGCCAGACGCAACAAAATGAAGCGTGTTTCACCTGGCTATCTTCGCTGTGAAACAGCTCACGCTCTGATATGAAACCGGTTGCAGAAATGGATCGCACTGATAGCATGAAATCGGTTTCACCCTCTGTTACATCTCTCTCTACCCATATAAAAAGGTCGAAATAAATGGCAGTTATCAGGGATTACAATAAGTTAGCAACTGATATACTTCACGAGGTCGGTGGCGAAAATAATATTAACACCTTCTCACGCTGTGCCACCCGCCTGCGGCTGGTGTTAAATGAAACGCCGGATGGCGCGAAAGAAAAAGTGCAGCGTCTGCCCGGCGTTATCGCCGTAGTGGAGAGCGGTGGCCAGTTTCAGGTGGTCATCGGTACGCACGTGGCCGACGTCTTTAATGCCCTCTCTTCGCTGATTGGCGAGCAGCACGGCGGCGGGCAGGCGAAACAGAAAACGCGCTGGCTGGATGCCGTGATTGGCACCATGTCGGCGGTCTTTGCCCCGATTGTTTATATTCTGGCGGCAGCGGGGATCCTGCAGGGAATATTAATCGTCATCGCCCTGATTGATGCGGATATTAAAACCACCGGCACCTTTGCCATCTTCAACTTTATGTCATGGACGCCCTTCGCTTTCCTGCCGGTGTTTATCGCCATTACCGCCGCACGACACTTTAAATGCAATCCGTTTATTGCCGTGCTCTGCTGCTGTGCCCTGATCAACCCGGAGTGGACCGCGATGGCAGGCCGCATCGCCGGGGGAGAAACCATCAGCTTCCTGTTTATTCCGCTGGCAAAAACCGTCTATACCTCCTCGGTGCTGCCACCGCTGTTCCTCGTCTGGGCGCTGTCATGGCTTGAAAAGCGCGTTGAACGACGGCTGCCCGAGGTAGTCAGCGCGCTGTTTACGCCGCTGATTTGCTTTGTGATCATCGTACCGCTCACGCTTATCGTCATTGGCCCCCTCACCACCTGGGCGGCGATGGGCGTGGCCAGCGGTTATAACGCGCTGTTCGCCTTTGCCCCGGCCGTGGCCGCCGCCGTGATTGGTGGGGTATGGCAGATCATTGTCATTTTTGGTGTTCACTGGGGGATCACCCCGGTGATTATGGCCAACTTCGATACCCAGGGTTATGACTCTTTCCAGGCCTATCAGACCATTGCGGTGATCGGACAGATGGCTGCGGTGTTCGGGGTCTTCCTGAAAACGCGCAACAAAGCGCTCAAGGCGACCTCGCTGTCGGCAGGCGTGACCGCGATTTTCGGTATTACTGAACCGGCAATATACGGGGTGACGCTGCGCTTTAAAAAGCCCTTTATCTGTGGCTGTATTGGCGGGGCGATCGGCGCGGTCGTCGCCAGCCTGTTTGGCTCACTTTACTATGCCTACGCCGCCCTGCCGGGCCTGTTCACCCTGGTCAATGCCATCAGCCCGGATGCGCCCATGTCGTTTATCGGTGAACTGGCAGGCAGTGCGACGGCCATTATCCTGACCATTGTGATGGTACAGTTTGTGGGCTTCGACGATCCGGTGGCTGAAGAGACACTGGCCGAAACGACGACGTCCCCGTCCCCGGCTCCGGCTCCGGCCGCCGCCGTTCCGGCCCAGGCCCGCAGCCTGGAGCTGATGAGCCCGCTGCCGGGTACGGTAATGTCACTGGAAAGCGTTGCCGACGAAACGTTCGCAGGCAAACTGCTGGGCGACGGCATCGCCATTCGTCCCAGTGAAGGCCAGGTGGTGGCACCGTGCGACGCCGTGGTCGCCACGCTGATCGACTCTCACCATGCAATTGGCTTACTCTGCGATAACGGCGCTGAGCTGCTGATCCACGTCGGGCTGAATACCGTTGCGCTGGAGGGCAGGCACTTCCGCCCGCTGGTGAAAGAAGGCGACAGAGTGACTGCCGGCACGCCGCTGCTGGCCTTCGACAGGGCTGAAATTGAAGCGGAGGGCTACGATCTGACCACGCCCGTCCTGGTGGTGAACAGCGATGAATTCCGGCTAAAAAAACACCAGTCGCAGGGCGAAATAGAACCGCTGATGCCGCTGATGAGCCTTTCCTGATGACTTCACGGCAGAGCGCACCCGCTCTGCCGTTTCCTGCCCCCTGCCGGACGCGTCGCGCACGCTTTCTGCTCCTCCCCCTTTATTTTCTCTCACCCTCAGATTTACCATGATCGCGTAAAAGAAAATGCTTATGATAATGATTACCATTGAACTTTAGCTGAGCCGCCCTGTCCCTCCGCGCTTCTCGCCGCCGGAGGACATGATAAAAACGGCCATGCTGCATACCCACCTTATTGAAGGGATTTTTTTATGCCTCTCCGCTCCAGGCTTTCTTCGCCCCGTGAAAGCCGTACCCCGTTGCGCGCTCCGGGTCGCCAGACAGCCCTGTCCGTTTCACTGCTGGCGCTGACGATCCACGCCCTGCTTACACCGGCTCAGGCCCGCGAGACTCCGCTGTCAGAGGACCTGGTGGTCGATGCTGCCGTGGACGACACGGCAACGGAGAATCAGCAGGACTATGCGGTGCAGACCACCCGGGCAGGGACAAAAATGCTGCTCACGCCGCGCGACGTGCCACAGTCATTAAGCGTCGTCACTGAGCAGCGGATGCTGGACCAGAATCTGCAAACCGTGGGCGAGGTGCTGGATAACGCCACCGGGATCGCCTCGCAACTGGTGGACAGCGAACGTTCCAGCTATTTCTCACGCGGTTTCCAGATCACCAACTACACCTTTGATGATATCCCGACGTCGGCGGCAGATAACTGGAACTACGGTGATGCCGGGGAAGACACCGCCATCTATGACCGCATCGAAGTCGTGCGCGGCGCCACCGGGCTAATGAGCGGTGCGGGCAGCCCTTCGGCGTCGGTCAATATGGTACGCAAACATGCGGACAGCAAGACGGTGACCGGCAATCTCAGCGCCAGCTATGGCCGCTGGAATACCCAGCGGTACGTGGCCGACCTCTCTGCCCCGCTGAACGAAGCAGGCACCGTACGTGGCCGCGTTATCGCGGGTTACCAGGATCAGGACGGCTGGCTGGATCGCTACCATAAAAGCAAAAAGTTCCTCTACGGCGTGCTGGATGCCGATGTGACCGACAACACCACGGTCTCGCTCGGCTACGACTATCAGGAGAGCAACACCGGCAACCCGACCTGGGGCGGATTGCCGACCTGGTACAGCAACGGTTCGCGCACCCACTACAACCGCAACCTCAATCCGTCGGCCGACTGGACGCGTTACAGCCTCGATTCGCGTAAGATTTTTGCCAACGTCAAACATGACTTTGATAACGGCTGGACCTTCCGCGTCAATGCCACGCATGCTGAGCAGACTTTTGCTGACAAGCTGCTCTATGTGATGGAGTTCCCCGATTCGGGGACCGGCACAGGAGTCAGCGGCTATGGCAGTCTGGATCGCGGTAAGCGCACGCAGGAATCGATTGATACCTATGCCAGCGGTCCGTTTGAACTGCTGGGGCGTCATCATGAGTTGATGGCCGGCGTCAGCTACAGCCGCCAGCATAACCAGACCTACAGCGTGGACGGTGCGCTGGATTATGCGCAGATGGGCAGTTTTGATAACAACTGGAACGGCAAGGTTCAGGAGCCGGAATGGGGTGACTGGTATCTGAATGCCGATGACGTGATCCGCCAGAAATCGGCCTACACCGCCGCCCGCTTCTCGCTGGCCGACCCGCTGTCGATGATCCTCGGTGCACGTTACACCCAGTGGAGCACCGTTGGCAGCAGTGGCAACATGAACAAAAATAACATCACGCCATACGGCGGCCTGGTGTACGACATTGATGATACCTGGTCCGCTTACGCCAGCTACACCTCTGTCTTCCAGCCGCAGACCTACCGTGGCACTGATGGAGCCTATCTGTCGCCAGTGACCGGAAAAAACTATGAAACCGGCCTGAAGTCTGACTGGTTTGATGGGCGTCTGACCGCCACCTTTGCGGTATTCCGTATTGAGCAGGAGAACGTGGGTCAGGAACTCAGCGGCACCTTTGTGAATGGTTCCAGCGAGCAGGCGTATGTTGCGGCTAAAGGCGCGGTGAGTAAAGGCGCGGAGTTTGAGCTGAACGGTGCCGTCACCGACAACCTGCAAATGACCTTCGGGGCAACGCGCTATGTGGCGCGAGATACCTCCGGCCGCTTCAACAGCAATATGCCGCAGACCTCATTTAAACTCTTCTCCCGCTACCGTTTACCAATGTTGCAGGACCTGACCCTCGGCGGCGGGCTTAACTGGCAGAACCGCACCTTCCAGGACGCCACTGGCCCGGATGGAGAAGTCCAGCGCGTTTACCAGGGAAGCTATCCACTGGCCAGCCTGTTTGCCCGCTATGAGGTCACGAAACAGCTGGCGGTGCAGGCGAACGTCGATAACCTGTTTGACCGCTCTTATTACTCATGGGGCAGCGATTATGTGGTTTACGGCGAACCGCGTAGCTACTCGGTCAACCTGTCGTACGCCTTCTGATAAAAAAGCCCCGGCACGATGCCGGGGCTGATCATGCAGACAGCGCGATGACTGCTGTAATCCCTTTTCTCGTTTACCAGGCCGCGCCTTATCAGCGTGGTAACAATCGATGCGCTGAATCCTTATAACCGACGTGAACACAGTGTGACAGGATGGTGTTATCCGCGCCAATGCGCCCTGTCACCGTCATTAAGGAGTGCCTGTGTCTGCTATCGAATCCCTGGCTGAAGCCACTGAATTTTATGTTAACTCCCCGGAACACTTCGCTCCGCTGCCGCGACCGTCACAACCTGCGCATATCATTACCAGTGATGCTGAAGCGATTGCTGTCGCGGAACGGCTGGCGCAACAGTTTGCACCGGGCGCTGCCCGCCGCGACCGTGACGGTATTTTACCGGTGGCCGAGCTGGACGCGTTCTCCCAAAGCGGCCTGTGGGGCATCAATATCCCACGGGAATACGGTGGCGCAGGTGTTTCCTATGCAACGGTCGCGAAGGTGATTGCCATTATCTCCGCTGCGGACTCGGCGCTGGGGCAGATCCCGCAAAACCATCTGGCGGGGGTGGCTCATCTGCTGGAGGACGGTACGGAAAGCCAGAAGCAGACGCTGCTGGCCGGCGTCTTGTCCGGATTACGCTGGGGCAACGCCTTCTCAGAAAAAGGCACCGCCACGGTGGCCGATTTCAAAACAACGGTGCGCCAGCATAACGGTGAACTGGTAGTGAATGGCGAGAAGTTCTACGCCAAGGGCGCGTTGCTGGCGCATCTGGTGCATACCGTGGCAATAGATGAAGAAGGTCGCGCCAATCTGGTGGTGCTGGATCGCGATGCAGCGGGTCTGACAGTGATCAATAACTGGTCGAGCTTCGGCCAGCGCACTACTGCGTCCGGCACCGTGCTGCTGGACAATGTTCATGCACCGCAGGAACGACTGATTCCCGTCTGGCAGGCATTTGAACGCCCTACTGCCGCGGGCCCGATTTCACAAATTATTCAGGCGGCGGTGGATACCGGCATCGCACGCGGCACGCTGGCCGATACGCTGGCCTTTGTGCGCGAGAAATCACGCCCGTGGATCGACAGCGGCCAGGAACGCGCCAGCGATGATCCCTTTACCATTGCTGCCATCGGCGACCTGCAAATCCGTCTGCATGCCGCCGAAGCGCTGCTGTGGCACGCCGGAGAGCTGATCGATGTTGCTATCACCACACCCAGTGAAGAAACGGTGGCCGCCGCTACCGTCGCCACAGCCGAAGCCAAAGTGCTGTCCACCGAGATCGCCATTCTTGCAGGTAACAAGCTGTTTGAACTGGCCGGCACGCGCTCCACGCTGGCGGAATATCAGCTTGATCGCCACTGGCGCAATGCCCGCACGCACACGCTGCACGATCCAGTGCGCTGGAAGTATTTCCATGTCGGGAACTACTATCTGAACGGCGTTAACCCACCGCGCCATGCGTGGAGTTAATGCAGAAAAAAGCCCGCATCAGCGGGCTTGATGATCAGACGGCGCGTTTCTGACGCAGGGCATTAAGATGTTGCTGTATCCCCTCCTCAAGACAAAACACGCAATTCAGATGTGAGCAGTCTTCCAGTATCTGGAACCGCAGATGAGTGTTGCCATGCTGTTTAGCAAATACCGCCATCGCCTGCGCACTGAACGTTCGCCATCGTCCGGTCTGCATGTGTGGATGTTTCGCGCACGGATGGTATTATCCCTGCGCCGCTAAAAAGTTCAATGGAGTCAAGCATGTCCACACTGCGTTTACTGGTATCTGATTCGTACGACCCCTGGTTCAATCTGGCGGTAGAGGAGTGCATTTTCCGTCAGATGCCGGCGACTCAGCGAGTGCTGTTTTTGTGGCGCAATGCCGAGACAGTCGTCATTGGCCGTTCGCAGAACCCGTGGAAAGAGTGCAATACGCGGCGCATGGAAGAAGATGGCATCCGTCTGGCGCGACGCAGCAGCGGCGGTGGCGCGGTGTTTCATGACCTCGGCAACTGCTGTTTTACTTTTATGGCCGGGAAACCGGAATACGACAAAAGCGTGTCGACCGGGATTATTCTGCGGGCACTGGCGTCACTGGGTATTCAGGCTGAAGCCTCAGGCCGTAATGACCTGGTGGTGAATACGGCCGACGGGGTGCGTAAAATTTCCGGTTCTGCTTACCATGAAACCCACGATCGCGGTTTCCACCACGGCACCATCCTGCTTGATGCCGATCTCTCCCGCCTGGCCGATTACCTCAACCCGGATGTGAAGAAACTGCAGGCCAAAGGCATTACCTCCGTACGTTCGCGCGTGGCGAATCTGGAAGAGCTGGTGCCGGGGATTACCTTTGAAGCGATTTGCAGCGCGGTAACGGCGGCCTTCTTCGACCATTTTGGCGAAGCATGCCAGCCCGAGCATATCTCCCCGACGTCCCTGCCCGACCTGCCCGGCTTCGAGGCGCAGTTCGCCAAACAGAGCAGCTGGCAGTGGAATTTCGGCCAGGCCCCGCAGTTTCAGCATCTGCTGGATCACCGCTTCAGCTGGGGCGGTGTGGAGATCCACGTTGACGTGGAGCGCGGTAAAATCAGCCGCTGCCAGATTTTCAGCGACAGTTTGAACCTGACACCGTTAGAACAACTGGCAGAGCAGCTGCCCGGCACCGAATATCGGCCGGAGGCGCTGGCAGCCCGGGTGGCACGGCTGAGGGAGCCGTTTCCTCAGCAGGCGTTGGAACTGACGGAGCTGGAGTTGTGGCTGGCAGAAAGTGTGCGATGATGAGGCGTCTGGTTAAGATTTTAAGGGCAAGGTCAAGGACGTTGACCTTACCCAGGCCAGCACCACGCTTCTCAACGTTAAACGCCCATCACCACCACGCACTGCCCGGCACGGACCGTCGTCCCGGGCTCTACCCTGACTTCCTCGATCACACCATCGCACGGTGCCAGCAGCGGTATCTCCATTTTCATCGCTTCAATAATCACCAGCACATCCCCTTTCGTGACACTGTCACCAACACGGCCTTTCACCTGCCACAGATTGCCGGCGATCGCGCTTTCCACGGCCAGCAGCCCGGCGGCTAACGGGGCGTCCTCGCTCAACCCGGCGGCGGCCTCCTGGCTGTCAAAATGCGCCTGGCCGCTGGCGATCCAGCGTTCACGTTCGGCGTTGAACGCCGCGCGCTGATGCTGACGGAAATCGCTGATGCCTGTCGCTTCTGCCATCAGAAACTGCTGGTAGTCTGACAGGGCCAGTTCGGTCTGCTCAATGCGTAACGGATAGCGCCCCAGCGGGAAATCGCGGCGAATGCGCAGCAGCTCCTCTGCGGAAACCGGGTAAAACCGGATCTGGTCGAAGAAGCGCAGCAGCCACGGCTTGCCGCCGAAGTCGGCCACCTCACGGTAGCGGTTCCACATCTGCAGCGTGCGTCCGACAAACTGGTAGCCTCCCGGCCCTTCCATCCCGTACACGCACAGATACGCCCCACCAATCCCTACCGAGTTTTCCGCCGTCCAGGTGCGTGCCGGGTTATATTTGGTGGTCACCAGCCGGTGGCGCGGGTCAAGGGGAGTGGCGACCGGCGCGCCAAGATAGACATCGCCCAGCCCCATCACCAGATAGCTGGCGGCAAACACCGTGTCGAAGACCGTGTCGATATCCGGCAGATCGTTAATGCGGCGGATAAACTCCAGATTACTCGGGCACCATGGGGCATCCCGGCGCACCGTGGTCATATATTTATCAATCGCCTGCTGGCAGGCGGGATCGTCCCACGACAGCGGCAGCCAGACGACCCGTGACGGTACGCGCAGATCCTGCAGACCGGTTACCTTCTGCCACAGCCCGTCGATAATGCCGAGCAGTTCCTCCTGCGGCAGACGATCGGGTTGATAGTGGATTTGCAGTGACCGGATACCCGGCGTCAGGTCAATAACAGCCGGATGATTCAGGGCTTCCAGCGCCTGCATCAGCGCGTGGCCGCGAAAGCGCAGCACCAGATCCAGCTCCGGCGCGCCGATTTCCAGCAGCAGGTGGGTATCGCCGGACAGGCGTGCCACCAGGCGAGCATCCTTTTCCCCCCGATCCAGCACCACCGGCGAGGTCAGCGCCGCCGGCTGCCACGCGGGTTCTGACGGAATAAGATCGTCCAGCTCCGCCTGACGCCCGGCGTAAAGCTGCCGGGCAGTGGCGATATCGACCGGCACAAAGCGCAGCCTGTCGCCAGCCTTAAGCTGGCCAATCTGCCACAGGTCGGCTTCGATCACCGTCACCGGGCAGACAAACCCGCCGAGGCTCGGGCCGTCCGGGCCGAGGATCACCGGCATGTCGCCGGTAAAGTCCACCGCGCCCACCGCATAGGGATTGTCATGAATATTGGACGGATGCAGCCCGGCCTCGCCGCCGCTGTCGCGGACCCACTCGGGTTTCGGGCCGATCAGGCGCACCCCGGTGCGGCTAGAGTTAAAGTGAACCTCCCAGTCGGTCGCAAAAAAGGTACTGATGTAATCCGCGGTGAAATACTCCGGTGACGCGTGGGGGCCGTAGATCACCCGCAGTATCCGGCATGCCGGCAAATGTGGCACCAGCGCCGGTGGCAGCGTAACGCCAGCACCGGAGTCAGTCAGGGTAGTGAGGTGCAGGATGTCCCCGGTGCGCAGTGCCCGCCCCGCATGGCCGCCAAACTGACCCAGGGTAAAGGTGCTTTTACTGCCGAGGTAGTCCGGTACCACAATTCCACCGCGCAGGCAGAGATAGCTGCGCACCCCGGCGTCTTCCATACTGCCCAGCGTTAAGGTTGCGCCCGCCGGAATGGCGAACGTGCAGTTCATCGGCAGGGTTTTCCCCTCGAGCATCAGCGTCACCGGCGCGCCGCAGACCACCGCCACGCTGGCGGTATTGAAGCGCAGCGTCGGGCCAGTCAGCGTGATCTCCAGCGCGGCGGCGTCGGGGGGGTTATTCAGCAGGCGGTTGCCAAAGCGCAGCGCCCGGTCATCCATCGGGCCGGACGGCGGCACGCCCACGGCCCAGTAGCCGAGACGACCGGGATAATCCTGTACCGTTGTCTGCGTCCCGGCATTCAGCACCTCGACCGTGGTAGCCTGGTAGCTTAACCCGTCAAGGAAACGCGTCCAGGGTTCGCCGCGGGCAAAGGGCGCTGAGTGGAGGATCTGCCGCAGATACTGACGATTGACCTCCACCCCGTACAGCCGCGTTTCACTGAGTGCGTCATCCAGCGCGGCCATCGCCAGCTCACGGGTAGCGCAGCAGGTGATGATTTTCGCCAGCAGGGGGTCGAAGAACGGCGGGATTTCGCAGCCGGACTCTACCCAGGTATCGATGCGCAGCCGTCTGCCGTCGGCGGGCGGAAAACTGACGTCGGTCAGCAGCCCCGGTGAGGGCTGGAACTGGCGACCGGGATCTTCGGCATAGACCCGGGCCTGAATGGCATGACCCTTAGGTGACAACGTCACTTCCAGCCCCGCCAGCGGCGGCAGTTCCCCCGCGGCCAGGGCAATCATCCAGCGTACCAGATCCACGCCCCACACCTGTTCCGTGACGCCGTGCTCCACCTGCAGGCGGGTATTCACCTCCAGGAACCAGAACTGCTCTGCGGCCGCGTCGTAAACGAACTCTACCGTTCCGGCGCTGCGGTAGCGGACGGCTTTGCCCAGCGTGATGGCGGCGGCACAGAGGGCCTCCGCCATGCCATCGGGCAGGTTCGGGGCGGGGGTTTCTTCCATCACCTTCTGATTGCGCCGCTGCACCGAGCAGTCGCGTACGCCCAGGGCTATCACCTCGCCCTGCCCGTCGCCAAAAATCTGCACTTCAAGATGGCGGGCGCGCGCAATGTATTTTTCAATAAATACCCCGGCATCGCTGAAGTTGTTCTGGCCCAGACGCTTTACCGCGTCAAAGGCCTGCAGCAGGCTGTCGTCATCATGGCAGACGCGCATACCGATGCCGCCGCCGCCGGCGGTACTTTTCAGCATCACCGGATACCCCACCACGCGGGCCGCTGCCAGCGCAGCATCCACGTCATCCAGCAGGTCCGTCCCTTCCAGCAGCGGCACCTGCTGCTGTTTCGCCAGCGCCCGGGCGGTATGCTTCAGGCCAAACAGGCGCAGCTGTTCGGCCGTCGGGCCGATAAAGGCGATGCCCGCCGCTTCACAGGCGTCGGCAAACGCGGCGTTTTCCGAAAGAAAACCGTACCCCGGATGGATGGCCTCTGCGCCACTCTCCCGCGCGGCGGCGATAATCTTTTCCACGTCCAGATAGGTCTGCGCCGCCGGGCCTTCTCCCAGACTGATGGCGCTGCCGGCCTCGCGGATGTGCAGGCTGCTGGCATCCGATTCGGAAAATACGGCAATCCCCGTCACATCCATCTCACGCAGGGTACGTAAAATACGGCACGCAATCGCGCCACGGTTAGCAATCAGCAGTTTTTTGAACATCAGGAAGACTCACACCAGGGCGGGCCGTCCCGCCAGAATCATGGCCGCCTGAGGTCGTCCTCAGGGGATAACAGCGTTTAATCAGCCGATCAGTTCCACACCAGCACTTCGGCAGCGGTCGGGTTCCAGCCGTTGCAGGGATTATTGAGCTGAGGACAGTTGGAGATCAGCACAATGACATCGCATTCAGCGCGCAGCTCGACGTACTTACCGGCGGCGGAAATACCGTCTTCGAAAGTCAGCCCCCCCTCCGGCGTTACCGGTACGTTCATAAAGAAGTTGATGTTGGCGGTAATATCCCGCTTATTCAGCCGCCCGTCGTGCAGGCAGGCGCAGAGAAAATTGTCGCGGCAGCTGTGCATATGCCGGGTCCCGGCGTGGTAACGCACGGTGTTGCTTTCCTGAGAACAGGCACCGCCAAGCGTGTCGTGACGGCCACAGGTATCGGCAACAAGGGTCAGCAGCGGGTTGCCCAGATTGGAATAGAGCACGCTGCCGGTCGTCAGGTAGGCATTGTTCTGGCGGCGCAGGGTACGCTGGGCGTCATAGCGCTCACGCGGGCTGGCCGCGCTGTAGAACAGCGTATCCACCGCCTGGTTACCCTCCAGATCGTGCAGCCGGACGGTCTGGCCTTTTTTCACCTCAAACAGAAAAGGTTCCCCGGCCGGGATGGTGTGGCGATATACCGCCTCAGCGGGCTGTTTTTCACTGGCAGTTAATGTCATCGGGGGGCTCCTTAAAGGGCAAAGCGCGTGATGTTGTCGAAGGCGCGCTGGTTTTCCGAGCGGGACGTTTTGCACCCTGCGGTCACCGCATCGCTGGCATCGTGCAGGCTTATCTGCACCGAGCACGGGCGGTATGCCGGGTTCGGATCCATCGGGTGTGGCAGCGCGGTCAGTACCACCAGCACGTCCATCGGGGCATACAGTTCTACCGTGCTGCCCGGCGCGGAGTGACCGTCGTGGAAGGTGAAGGCGCCCTGCGCATCAACGGTGACCTTGCTGAACAGATTGAGCACCATGTGCAGATCCTCCAGACCGAGGTTCCATTTGCCCATTTCCACCAGCAGGTTATCCAGCCCGTTGCGATGGAAGTCGTTGCGCCGCTCCTGATAGCGCCCCTGGCCGTATTTTTCTGCCGTTTCACTGGCGTTCAGCACGCCGCCGAAGCTGTCATGCCAGCCGCAGGTATCGGTGACAATCGCCGCCAGCACGCGGCCCATATCAGAATAGAGACAGTGCCCGGCCGTCAGTCTGGCGGTGTGCTGCCCTTTCAGCGTGTCCGGCAGATTCAGCCGTTCGCTTTTCTCATGGGCGTTAAACAGCATCAGGCTGACGTTGGCCCCGCCGTCGGTATCAGTGAGGCGCAGAAGCTGGCCTTTTTTTATCACCAGCGAGGTGTGACCGCCGCCGGGTAACGTTTCTTCACAGGGATGGGTCATGGGATATCTCCTGATTCAGGGAAAGGGTCGCCAGTGCCGGGTGTGGGATCACCGTACCGGGCGACTGACGCTGCCGCAGTCGGGTTTCATTCAGCGGCAGATCGTAGGTAATGCGGGCCCCCCAGGCGTTCGGCTCGTGCGGGTCAATACGCACTTTGTCGAACACCAGCAGCCGGGTACCGAGGTTGAACCCCTCTGACAGGTCGTGGGTGACCATAAACACCGTCAGCTGAGTTTCCTGCCACAGCGACAGCAGCAGCGCATGCATATCTTTGCGGATGCCGGGGTCGAGCGCGCCGAAGGGTTCGTCCAGCAGCAGGATGCGCGGGCGCATAATAAATGCCTGCGCAATCGCCAGCCGCTGCTGCATCCCGCCGGACAGCTGGGCAGGGTATTTTTCCAGAGCGTGACCTAATCCCACGCGCACCAGCATCTCCGCCGCCTGCTCGCGCGCCGCTTTTTTGCGCCGGCCAAAAAGACGCCCGATCAGCGGTGCCTGCGACAGTTCCAGACCGATGGCGACGTTATCCAGCACGTTCAGATGCGGAAACACCGAGTAGCGCTGGAAGACCACGCCCCGGCTGGGGTCCGGTTCGGCCTTCAGCGGCTGCCCCTCCAGCAGAAGGCGGCCACGGCTGGGTTTTTCCTGCCCCAGCAGCAGGCGCAGAAAGGTGGATTTACCGCAGCCGGAGGCACCGACAAGGGTACAGAACTCCCCTTCACGGATGCTCAGATTGAGGTTTTCCAGCACCACGTGGTTGCCGTACTCCTGCCACAGCTGTCTGACTTCGATAAAACTCATGATTTTTCTCCCTGAGCCCAGGGGAAGCACAGCCGGTTAAGGCGGCGCAGCCCGAGATCCATCAGCCAGGCCAGCAGCGTGATCCAGATGACGTACGGCAGGATCACGTCCATCGCCATATAGCGGCGCACCAGAAAGATGCGGTATCCCAGTCCGGCGGTGGCAGAGATCGCTTCGGCGGAGATCAGAAACAGCCAGGCGGAGCCCAGCAGCAGGCGCAGCGAGGTCAGCAGCCGGGTCAGTAACTGCGGTAACACCACCCGCAGTACCACCGTCCAACTGCTGGCACCGAGGGTCTGTGCCTTGATCAGGATCTCTGCCGGGATCTCCCGCGCCCGCTGCTCCAGGTCACGTGCCAGCACCGGCGTGATGCCAATGACGATCAGCATGATTTTCGACAGCTCATCCAGTCCGAAGACGATAAACAGCACCGGGAGAATGGCCAGCGGCGGCACCATGGAAACCACCGTCATAAACGACGACAGCGGCGATCGCCACAGCGGAAAAACCCCGGAGGCAATGCCGAAGACCAGCCCCAGAACGGAAGCGATCCCCAGCCCGATCAACAGCCGGCCCAGGCTGACGGCAGTATCCATCCACAGCAGATAGTCGCCGCTGCGTTTATCCGGTGTGAACGCCATACGCTGTACCGCATCAATCATCTGCCCCAGCCCGGGCAGCAGCTTGTCGTGCGGATTGGCGTCCAGCCGCACTGCCGAGCCGATAAAGTACGCCGCGATGACCAGCACGAACGGCAGCAGGACCAGCATCACGTGCATGCCCCGGTCAGGGTGTCGGTTAATTTGCCGCATGGTGCAGGCTCCTCAGGGATGAATTACAGGGTGCCGGCCGCCGCCATTTTCAGGTAGCTGTCGTCAAAGCGCAGTTTGATGTTGCCGCTGTCGCCCTGCGTAACGTTGCCGGGGAAGCTCATGCCGATAAAGTCAGCGCTCTGTGCGCCGTCACCCAGCAGCCCTTTTTCAAAAGAGAAGTCCGCCACGCGCTGCATGGTTTTCACCAGCGCTGCGCCACTGACAAACGCAAGATTATCGGCCGGGGTGTAAAACAGGTGGGTGGTTTTTAACTGCGCCTGGTAGCCGCTGAGGTCAGTGCCGGAGGCAGAGGCCATGGCACTGAGCGCGGCATGATCGCCCGCTTTCATTTGCGCCATCATTTCATACCACGCGCCGGTCAGGGCTTTACCGAGGGCCGGGTTATCTTTCAGCACCGCGCTGTTGACCACCATCATGTCGATCAGCTCGCCGGGCACCTGGGAAGACTCAAAGACCTCGGTGGTATCGGGGGTGTTTTTGATTACTGACAGCTGTGGATTCCAGGCCACGGCGGCCTGCACGCTGTTGGTAGCAAAGGCAGAGACAATATCGGCATCCGAGGTGTTTACCACGGTGACATCTTTTTCCTGCAACCCGGCTTTTTCCAGCCCGCGCACCAGCAGATAGTGGGACACCGACAGCGCCGGCAGGTAGACTTTCATCCCTTTCAGATCCTTCAGGGTTTTACCTTTTCCCTTCAGTACCACGCCGTCGTTGCCTTCGGAATAGCTGCCGAGGATCAGCGCGGTAGAGTCCACGCCCCCGGCCGCCGGAATGGTCAGCGCATCCATATTGGTCATGGTACAGCCGTCAAACTGGCCGGCGGTGTACTGGTTAATGGATTCGATATAGTCGTTAAGCTGGGTGACGTGAATTTTAATGCCGTATCTGGCCGCCCATTTGTCGATGATGCCGGCGCTGGCAATCTGGCCCCAGGGCATCCATCCGGCATAAATGGTCCAGCAGACGTTAAATTCTTTTTTTGCGGCGGCCTGGGAAGGCAGGCTGACCAGCGCCGTCGCGCTGAGAAGGCAAATGCTGAGGATGCGGGCAAGTTTCATTGTAACCTCGGTGTTGGCGGAAAATACGGGGCAGCGCGACACCAGAGGTGTTGCTGTCTCCCGGGCTTTTATCCCGCCGTGTAACCCCAACCGAGGTCGCCAGCTCTCGGACCAGTCATCCACCGTGTGGACCGGAACCCTAGCCTGCTATTGTGATCAGTTATCGGTGTAACGCTGCTGCTGTCAGTAACAGAGCAAAAGTTGTGCCAGAATGCTTTTAGCAGTAAAACAGTGAGTTACCGTTAACGCTTTGCGTAAAACGATCGTCGATGGGGCATCATTTTCTGGCAGAGTGCATCAGAAGTGTGCAGTGTGGAAATAAACGCCCGTCTCATCTTACCTGCAGGCCGGAGAACCATGACACAGTCTCAACAGTTACGAAAAAAAGCGCTGATTGCCGGTGCCGTCGGCAACTTTATTGAGTGGTATGAATTCGCGGTTTACGGTTTTCTTGCCACGGTCATTGCCCGCAACTTTTTCACCCTGCAGGGCGAATCAGCCCTGACGGGCATTATCCTGACCTGGGCCGCCTTCGCCATTGCCTTTTTCTTCCGCCCGCTGGGCGCGATGGTGTTTGGCCGTATCGGTGACAGGATAGGCCGCAAGCCCACGCTGGTGGCGGTGCTGATCCTGATGACGCTGACCACCGCGGCGATTGGTCTGGTACCGGTTTATGCCTCTATCGGCCTGGCCGCCCCGCTGATCCTCACTCTGCTGCGCATTCTTCAGGGGCTGTTTGCCGGCGGGGAGTACGGCGGTGCGGTTTCCCTGATGACCGAGTTCGCCCCGAAAGGCAAACGCGGCCTGTATGGCGCCTGGCAGTCGCTGACTGTCGCCTTTGGCCTGCTGGCCGGGGCGGCGATGGTCGCGGTGCTGACAGCGACCCTGAGCGACGAGGCGCTGCATAGCTGGGGCTGGCGAATACCTTTTCTGACGGCGCTGCCGCTGGGCCTGGTGGCCCTGTGGCTGCGTATGCAGCTGGAAGAAACCCCGACCTTTAATCAGGCAAAAGCGCAGCCTGATGCGCCGCGCGGTGGGCTGGTGTTCCGGGTGATCCTGCTGGGCATTGGCCGGGTGATGGTCTGGTCGGCGGCGGGGTATACCTATCTGGTGGTGATGCCGACCTACTTACAGTCGGTGCTGCACACCGGGCTGAACCAGGCGCTGGTGATTGCCGTGCTCTCGAATGTGGGCTTTGCCCTCACCATCCTGCCTGCGGGGATGCTCAGCGACCGCCTCGGCCGCCGTAACGTGATGGTATTTGCCAGCGTGATGCTGCTGATCTTTGCCTGGCCGCTGCTGAAGGTGCTGCAGATGCCCGACATCAGTTTGCTGGTGAAGTGCCTGGTGGTGATGTTTGCGGGAGGGCTGGTGGGCCTGCTGGCTGGCCCGGGGCCCGCCATGTTGTCTGAGATGTTCCCCACGCACGTTCGCTATACCGGGCTGGGGCTGGCCTATTCCCTTTCTAACGCCCTGTTCTCTGGCTGCGCAGGGTTAATTATCAGCGGGCTGATCAAACAAACCGGTAATAATGATATTCCGGCGTTTTACGTGATGGCGACCGCCGTTGTCAGCATCGCCGCCCTGATGACGCTGCGGGCTGACGACCACCGCCGGTCGCTGGATGAGTGATGGCAGCCGTTCGTTCAGGCAGGCTCTGGCGAACGGCAACATCATTACACCTTTAACCGCCACCGGAGTGCCGTTAACAGCAGAGCGCTGCCAAGGGTGCAGGCGGCCATGCCGAGCACCCGCAGCGGATGATAGGGAAACCACAAGAAAAAGAGGACGCTGAGAATGGATACACAGACCACACTGCCCCAGCGCCAGGGAACAAAAGCCATTATCAGCAATGCCGGGCAGGCAAGGTAATAAAAATAAAAAGAGACAAACATTAATCCCACGCTGCGGTGAGAAACGATCTGATAATGGCTGGCATACCCCATATGTAATGTCTGATAGCCCGCCACCATTAGCACCGCACAGGCAATAAACAGCCCCACCCTGATCGCATGACGTTTCATGACGTAATCCATTTTTCATTCACTGCCGTCAACGCCAGCCGCTGACAGACACCGTGCCGGATTATGCCGGACTTTACCCGGCGAGATCACGCCTGTTTTTTTAACTCAGCGCCGCCGCCGGGACAATATGCTGCCCCGGCGGTGCGTTCAGCGCAGAGGCCAGCAGCGCCCGGGCAATATTTTCCGCCGGGTTAAGCCGCAGGCTTTTGGGCAGGACAGGCCCCGCCACGCTCAGTATGCGCATCATCAGCGATTCCACCGGACGAGGCGCCTGACGCTCACCGCCAATCAGGCCCGGCCGGACCAGCGTCAGCGAGGCAAACCCCAACCGGGCCAGATCGCGCTCCAGCTCCCCCTTAACCCGGTTGTAGAAAAAGCGCGAGTCCACACGGGCGCCAGCCGCAGAGTTCAGCACGCAGGTCGCGGTGCCCTGCGCTCTGACCCGCCGGGCGAAGGCCAGCGGATAGTGATAGTCGACGCGTGTAAACGCTTCACGGCTTTTAGCCTGCTTCATAGTGGTGCCGAGCGTACAAATCATCGCATCAACCTGCCACCAGTCCGCCGCCTCGGGTAAATGGTCGAAATCCACGACCGGGGCCAGCAGCCTGGGATGTGCCGGCAGCGTGCGCCGCACCGGGGCCACCACCGAGCTGACCCGGGCGTCCGCCAGCGCCAGCCGCAACAGGTGCCCGCCCACCAGTCCACTGGCCCCGACCAGCAGCAGTTTCATCTCAGGCTCTCCCGGCGAACTGGCCAATCGCCTGCACCACCGGGGTGCTGCCATCGGTCAGTTCGATGATTTTGTGCGTCACCTGCGGCTGTCCGACCAGGGTTGCCAGGGCGGCAGCAACGTTATCACGAGAAATGTTGCCATAGGGGATGGCCAGTCCGGCGGTGACGTTGCCGTTGCCGGCATCGTCCACCAGCGTGCCGGGGCGCAGGATCACCCAGTCCAGATCGCTGGCAGCCAGATGCACATCGGCCTGCTTCTTCACCGCCATATAGTTTTCAAAGGTGTCCGACCCGGCTTTACCCCGCCCGGCTTCCGGGAAGGCAGACACCAGCAGAAAACGTGCAACACCGGCCTGTGCGGCCGCGGCGACCGCCAGCTCCAGCCCTTTGCCATCGATAGCATTGGTGGTTTCCATACCGCCTTTACCGCCCGCACCGGCGGTGAAGACCACACAGTCGCAGCCGCGCATCAGCCCGGCAAAGTCAGCCACGCTGAGGGCCGTCAGGTCTCCCTGCACGGTATCCGCGCCCAGACTTTTCAGTTGCTCACCCTGTTCGCTATGACGATGAAGCCCCACCGGCTGATGGCCCTGCTCTGCCAGCTGGCTCACCAGACGGCGGCCAATCTGGCCTGCTGCACCAATAATAAATACCTTACTCATCACGATCTCCGGAAAATGAACTTGTCTTACATCTTAGCTTATTCACTGTGACCCGCCTCGCAGTTCGGGGCAATGTAAGCTGGAATGTATCGGCGATCGGCGCTCTGGGTGCCGCAGGATGGAGTGGTGATCGGATTTGATGGCACCGGGGGCACAGGATCTCGCCACCGCTGTCGATAGTTGAGCCGAGGTCGCAGGAGATTAGACGCGAGGCAGTGAGCCTGCTGCTGAAGAAGATGAATGACCCACTGAGTACAGCGCAGAAAACCACCCTACAGTGGCGCTATGTGACTTCCAGATAACAGATGACAAATAAGGCGACGCCGAAACCCGTCCGGCGCCGCTGAGGCAGGTCAGAGGTGTTTTTTCAGCAGTTCGGCCAGCGCCGTCATGCCCCTGATGATTTTTTCATCACCGTGGGTGGAGTAGCTGAAGCGGGCAAAGTTGTCGCGCTGCACGGTCGGGAAGAAGGTGGCACCCGGCACCCAGACCACTTTCGCCTCTGGCACCGCATGCTCCAGCATAAATTTCGCCGTATCAAAACCTTCCGGGAACTCCATCCAGGTAAACAAGCCACCGTCAGGATCGGTCCAGCTGATCCCCTGCGGGAATTCGCTTCTGACCACCGACAGCATGGTTTCTTTCTTACGCAGATACTGCGCCTTGATGGTCTGGATATGATCGTCGATATTGTGCCTTTCCAGATACATCGAGACTGCAGCCATGTTCAGGGTGCTGCACTGCGTATCCGCCGCCAGCTTCAGCAGGCCCAGCTTCTCGGTGATTTCAGCAGAGGCCACTGACCAGCCAAGGCGCAGGCCCGGGGCGAGGATTTTGGAGAAGCTGCCGAAGTAAATCACCCGTCCTTGCGTATCCATGCTTTTCAGCGTGGGCACTTTATCCCCCTGATAGCGGACTTCGCGGTACGGCGAGTCTTCCAGAATAATAAAGTCATACTGGTTGGCCAGCTGGATCAGATGCTGTCGACGCGCCAGCGACAGCGTTATTCCGGTTGGGTTATGGAAGTCCGGGACGGTATACAGCAGCTTAATGCGCTGCCCCTGTTTCAGCTTCTGCTCCAGTACGTCGGTCATCAGCCCCTGCTCGTCCATCGGGATCGCCAGATAGCCCGGCTGGCAGGTATTAAAGGCGATTAACGCGCCAAGAAAGGTCGGGGCTTCGGTGGCGATCAGGTCACCGGGGTTGATCAGCAGCCTGGCCGCCAGATCGAGCCCCTGCTGGCTGCCCTGCAGGATCAGCACCTGATCTTCTTCACAGACGATACCGTCCGCGGCCATACGCTGCGCGATTTGCTGGCGCAGCTTCGGCATCCCGGTGGAATGAGTATATTGCAGCGAGACTTCGCCAGGGCCTGCAAGCAGCTCGCCAAAAATAGCCTGAAGTTCCCGCGCCGGAAACAGGCTGGAATCCGGATAACCGCCGCCGAAGGAAATAATCGTGGGATCTGCACCGAACTGCAGCAGTTGCCTGATGGCCGAAGGCTTCACACCCTCCATTCTGTCCGCGTAACGCGTGGTCATGTTCCGTATTCTCTTTAAGGGTATTGGGCTGGAATAACGTTATGAGAAATCAGTATAAGCTGTCAATTAATTAACTTTTTATTTCAGTTTGATGGAGTTTTTTAACGCCGTTTCTCTAAAAGATAACCGCAGTTCTCGTTCTTCTGCCTGCGTCACCATGGCAGGCCGCCAGCCGCTGAAAGCCTTTTATTTCGCCTGACGCGACCAGAGAAATCGCGGACATCAGGGTGTTTTTTGTGAGCTACGTCACACCCATTTTATTCAACTATTTTGAACGTTAATGGCAATTTATTCCGCTATCAGTTGATTATTAGCAGGCGTAGTATTTATCACATCAAGGCGACACGCCTTACCTTATAAAAATACCCTGAGGAATACATTATGAAAACCATCAAAACTTTCGTCGCTGTTGCTGCTCTGTCTCTGATCTCTTTCGGCAGCTTTGCCCAGAGCGTGACTGCGACGGCCTCTACGCTGTCCGCAGCAGAAGCGCAGATTGCCGCGCAGGCTCAGCAGGCTGGTAGCAGCTACAAAATCACCGAAGCCAACTTTAACAACGGCGTGCACATGACCGCTGAACTGATTAAATAAGTGGCATTCTGATTTAAAAAAAAGCCCCGAAAGGGGCTTTTTTATTGACGTTAAAAAGACAGCGTCACGACTCCGATGCCACCAGTTTTTGCAATACCTTCAGCTGCACCACCGCCTCCTGCATCGCATCCATACCGCTGGTCATCTCATTCAGCTTATCAAGATTGTCACTGATGCTTTTTCGTTCATGCGCCGTCTGACTGCTCATCGCCGCGATGGCGTTGGCCGCATCAATGCTCTCCTGCGCCATCTGGCGGGCGCTTTCCACAGTGTCGACCGCGACCTTACGAATGTTCAGGATCGTGCTGACCGCGTCGCGGATGCTGTGCGACGTTGCCTCTGCCTGATCTTTCGAAGACTGCGCCAGCCGCCGAACTTCGCTGGCGACCACCGCAAAACCGCGACCGGCCTCTCCGGCGCGGGCAGCCTCTACCGCCGCGTTGAGCGCGAGAATATTAGTCTGGAAGGCGATATTACTGATGCCGCTGTTGATGGTGGTGATCCCGGCGGAGATGGTTTCTAACTCATCCAGCCCGGCACTGAGCTGATGCTGGGCCTGCTGGCTGTGTAAGGCCGCGTCGCTGATGGAGCGGATATTACTCTCCGCCGCCGTCAGCGCCTCGCTCTGACTGCGGGTCGCGTTCTCCAGCAGTGGCAGCGACTGCATCAGGGGATCCAGCTTTTGCTGGTATGCCACAACCTGATTAACAATCCGGGTTTGCAGGGCATTCAGCGCCTCCCAGCGACGCAGCGCCCGCTGGGCGTAATGGCTGGCGTAAGCGGCATACTGCACCGGAAAATCCTGCATCGCATCGCAGGGCTGGTTGAAAAAGGCCAGCGCCGAGAGCGTCTGATTGATCGGCACCCCGAGAATTTCACCAAAGCTGGAGAACCCGGCCGACGGGATAGCCGTAAAAAAGTGTGCCTGCGGCAGACGGGCCTGATTGCCGACCCGGCGCAGCACGCAGTCGTTCAGCAGCAGCGCCGCCGGCTGGCCGTAGCGCCCGGTAAATGCCTCCCAGTCCGTGCGGGTGGCGGCGGCAAAGTCGGTCTCCTGCAGCAGGTGCAGACGGTCGCCAAATTCCAGATCGCAGAAAAACTGCAGCCGGTCAGAATGGAAGGTTGCCACTGAGCGGATAAAGTACTCCTCCCCGACTTTCACCGCAAACGTCAGCCCTGCAAGACGGGCCTGCAAACCGGACGGTGTGCACTGCAGGTGCGAACAGAGCGCTTCAATCACATTATGCTGGCGACCGCTGGCGTCGAATAGTGACGTGACGGTACGTGCCACCGGATCCGCGTCGGCCACCAGCCAGCTCTGCGCCGTGGGCGCAAAGTTCTGGCTTTTAAATGGCGCAAAGGACTTGCCTTCCGCCATCTGGCAAAAGACGATCACTGCCTTGCCCTGCAGGATCCGCCCTCCACTGCCGATCCAGGTGCCGTCAAAGTCCAGCGTGCCGCCGGCAGAACCGCCAATTGCCAGGCACGGAAAACGTCCGCTGGCATACCAGGCCTGCATCAGAAAGCCTTCGGAGGCGGATAAGCCGTCACAGAAAATCAGCGCAAAGGTGCGCCCGGCCGACAACGGCATTTTGACGGTCATCCGTTCCAGCTCACGCTGGATAGCATCCACGCGCTGCCGGGCCGTCCGGGTATCCTGCACGTGCAGGTCGATCTCATGCACTTCATGACGGGCGACCAGGCTCTCCGGCAGCCACAGCCAGCTTCCCTGCTGACCTGCGCCATCGCAATAGGTACTGTGCCCGCGGCCGCTGCACAGTGCACCGTTTGAAGAAAGGGTCAGCACGCTGCGGCGCGAACTGTTCAGGCTCTGCCAGGCCTGGCTTACGCGGCTGAATTCAGCCTCAGGGGGAACAAAACTCAGCAGCAGCCCGGCGCTGTGGCGGCTTAAACCCAGCGCGTTCATGCTGGCGGGCGGCCGGCGGGCGTCAAAGACACCGGCACGCGGCTGACGACCGCTCCGTTTTAGCCGGGCGGCTGTGTTCCAGAAAGAAGAATGACTCATTATTGCCTACTCAGGGACGAAAGAGGGGTGACTGGTCTGTGCAATCCATTAGCGATGAAGCGGCCGGAGGAGAAGAGGCCCCCCGCCGCTGTGCACTGGTTATCGGCACGGGCAGCGAAAGCCTTAACAGGGGTTGAGCACCCGAACCGCCCCCGTGCCGGCCCGCTGTTTTTATTGTTCTTTTCGGTACCTCAATAACGCCATCAGGAATGGCCAGTGCCAGCCTTTCCCTTCCTTTTCCAGGCGAAGCTAGCCAGGGAATGGCAGCCAGTACGTTAAAGAATATGTCCCCCCTGTCGAGATCAATCGGCTCAGGAGAGGCGCAGCATGAGGCCATGCTTTATCAGGTCGCCAGACGGACTTTTCTGCACCAGAATAAACAGGGAGATGTGAAATGACGGCGGAGAATGATGATGAGAATAACGATCCTGTTACTGCTTACCTGCCTTTTACCCCAGACACACGCGGCGGCGGACAGCAGCTGCACGCAACGGTGTTACGTTGAAAACAGCCGCTGCGACCGTGACAGCGGCAGCGGCTGCAGCAGCACCCTGCAGCGCTGCCTGCAGACGTGCGGCCGCTAGCGACAGCACCTCAGACGTGATCCCGGCTTAACGGGATCACCAGCGGCGTGCCGTAGAACGGATCGTCAATAATACGGCAGTTGAGGTCAAAAACGGTTTTTACCAGCGCCTCGCTGAGGATCGCCTGCGGTGCGCCTTGAGCCACCACGCCCCGCTGGTGGACGGCGATCAGATGGTCGGCGTAGCGGCAGGCCAGGTTCAGATCGTGCAGCACCATGACGATGGTTTTATTCTGCTGCCGGTTAAGGTCGCGCAGCAGATCCAGCACCTCAATCTGATGGGCCAGATCGAGAAAGGTTGTGGGCTCATCCAGCAGCAGAATGCCGGTGTTCTGCGCCAGCGTCATGGCAATCCAGACCCGCTGCCGCTGCCCGCCAGAGAGCGCTTCAACCGGGCGGTCTGCCAGTGCGGTGGTGCCCGTCCGCTGCAGGGCGGCGTCCACTTCCGCCTCATCCTGCGCTGACCACTGCTGCAGCCAGTTCTGCCACGGGTAACGCCCCAGGCTCACCAGCTGGCGCACGTTAATCCCTTCCGGGGCCACCGGATTCTGCGGCAGGATCGCCAGTTCCTGCGCCACGTTGACTGTGGATTTCTGCTGGATGTCTCCCCCGTTGACCCATACCGAGCCGCTGTGAGGTTTAAGCAGGCGGGCAAATGCGCGCAGCAGCGTGCTTTTACCGCTGCCGTTACTGCCGATCAACACCGTCACTTTGCCCTTTGGCAGCGTAATGTCCAGATCGTCAATAATGGTCTGATTCTGGTAACTCAGGGTCAGACTGCGGGCGGCAATGGCCGTCATAACTCAGTTTCCTTAGTGACGCTGTGCGATCAGCAGATATAAAAAGAATGGCGTGCCAAGCACGGCGACAAAAATGCCCGCGGGCAGATCGGCCGGCAGAAAAAGCACCCGTCCGATCAGGTCAGCCAGCATCAGCACCATGGCACCCACCAGGGCGCTCATCAGCGCCTGTCCGGTAAACCCCGGGGAAACCAGCCGTTTGCCAATGTGCGGAGCAATCAGCCCGACAAACGCCATCGCTCCGCCCCAGGCAATCGCCACGCCGGCCAGCGCCACGCTTACCAGCAGCAGCCCGCCGCGCTGCCACTCAACGCGCACGCCAATCCCCCCCGCCAGGCCCGGATCCAGCTGCTGCACGATCGCCTGTCGTGCCAGCCAGACCAGCAGCGGCAGGATCGCCAGCAGCCACTGTGCCAGCGCTGTCGCCTGTGACCAGGTGGCACCGTAGACGCTGCCCGTCAGCCAGAGGTACGCCGACAGCGTGGTGGTCAGCGGGCTGAAGACCAGCACCAGCGTGGTCACCGCCCCCAGCAGCGCCGAGATACCCACGCCGATCAGCACCAGACGCAGCGGTGAAGCGCCCCGCTTCCAGGCCAGCAGCCAGACGCAGCTGGTTGCCAGCCCGGCTCCGGCCATGACCGCCAGCGGCAGCAGGCCGTCGCCCCACGTCAGGCTGAAAAAGGCCAGATAGAGCACGGCGGCGGTGCCGGCACCGCTGGTGATGCCCAGCAGGTCGGGCGAGGCCAGCGGATTGCGGATAATACTTTGCAGGATCAGCCCTGATACCGCCAGCGCCCCGCCCACCAGTCCCGCCAGCACGATACGCGGCAGGCGCAGCTGCTGAATAATAAACGTCATACCGCCCGGATCGTCGCTGAAAAGCAGCCGCAGGACGGTTAAAGGTGACATTGTCACCTTACCCTGAGTCAGTGACAGCAGCATGACCAGCAGCAGTGCGCCCGTCGCCAGCAGCACACGCCCTGCGGTACTCAGGTTGATCTGCCGGGAGAAACCGCCGCGCCGGAAGGTGATCACTTTATCCATATCGTCCTCCGCGCCGTGCCAGCCAGATAAAGAATGGCGCGCCGAACAGTGCGGTCATCACGCCGACCGGCACCTCCTGCGGCAGGATCACCACCCGCGCCAGCATGTCGGCCAGCAGCAGCAGCAGTGCCCCGCCCACCGCACAGCCCGGCAGCAGCCAGCGGTGGTCAATGGAAAGGGTTCTGCGCACCATATGCGGTACCACCAGTCCAATAAAGCCAATGCTGCCGGCCAGCGCAACGGCACAGCCGGCCAGCACCACAATCAGCCCTGCCAGCAGCAGCCGGATGCGTCCGGCGTGCTGTCCCAGCGCGGTGGCGATGTCGTCTCCGGCGTTCATCACATTCAGCTGCCCGGCAAACAGCAGTGCCACCGCCAGCCCCAGCCCACTGAGCGTCAGAACGGGCCAGACTGCAGACAGCTCACGTTCGGTCAGCGATCCGGCCAGCCAGAACAGCACCGTATCCAGGCCCTGCTGATCGATGACCAGCAGGGCCTGGCTGAAGGCGGTAAACAGGGCGGTGATCGACGCCCCCGCCAGCACAATGCGCAGTGGATTTAAGCTGCCGCGCCCGGCCGTACCGATGGTCCACACCAGCGTGCCTGCCAGCGCCGCGCCGGTAAAGGCGCACCACAGTAAGCTGTTCAGGGAGGCAACGGAAAACAGCGAGCTGCCGAGAATAATCAGGAAAGTCGCGCCGGCATTGATACCAAACAGGCCGGGTGACGCAAGCGGGTTACGCGTCAGCGCCTGCATCAGCGCGCCGGCTACCGCCAGGCTGGCCCCCACGGCCAGCGCCATCAGGGTGCGCGGCAGACGGGAAGTGGTGACGAGGATATGCTGCAGGTTCATGGCATCATGGCGGACCAGTGCGCCCCAGACCTGCGGCAGAGAGATCCAGCTGGCCCCGGTCATCAGACTGAGCACCACCGCGACGGCCAGCAACAGCGTCAGCAGGCCGAGTTTCAGCGCGGGGCTCATGCTGCCGGCTCCGTGAGTAGCAGACGTTCAATGTCGTCCAGCACCGCACTCGCGGCGATTATCCCCCCTGAGAGCACCCAGGTCACGCTGTCCACCTGCCACACCCGGTGATGCTGTGGTGCCTGCATTTGCTGCCACAGCGGATGCCTGACCAGACTTTGGTAGTTTTCCCGCACCACGGCTTTTTCCGCGTGCAGCATCACGAAGAACAGGTCGGCGTTGACCACCGGCAGGCTCTCGCGTCCGCTCAGTTTGATCGACACACCCGTTCCCTGCCGGGCGGCTTCATTCCAGGTGAAACCCAGTTCGCTGAGGATCGTGCCGGGAAAACTCTGCGGCAGATAGCTGCGCAGGTGGTCAGCCCGGATATCCAGCACTGAAACAGTCAGCGGCCAGCGTGCGGCAAAATGCTGCGCCAGCAGGCCGCGCAGCCGGGTGACACGCTGCGTGAAGCGGGTCAGCAGATCCCGGGCACCCTGCTGACGATTGACCGCCGCACCCACGGCGCGGACGGTCTCTCTGAATTCAAACACATTATCCAGCATGACCAGCGGCGCGATCTGTTTCAGCAGCGGTGCCAGTGCCTGATGGCGAAAGCGGGAGGCAATAATCACGTCCGGCCGCAGCAGCACGATATCTTCCAGGCTGGGCTGGGTTTCGAGACCCACATGCGGCACATTCTGCAGTGCCGTACGCAGATAGCGGTAAGTGGGTTTTTCACTCCAGGAGTCCACGACCGCGCAGGGGATCACCCCTAGGGCCACCGCGGCGTCGGTGGCCCCCTGGAACAGCGTGATCACCCTGAGCGACGCAGGTGCGGCGCGGGCCGGGGCCAGAAAACAGGCGGCAATAACCCCTGCCCCCAGCCGCAGCAGATAGCGTCGTTCAGGACAGGGTAACACCTCAGAAATCAACGTTGTAGCCCAGCGTCACCGTGCGTCCACGACCGGAGAAATAGCGGTCAGGCTCCACCAGCGCGCTCTGCGAATAATAGGTCATGTACTGTTTATCAAACAGGTTGGAAACCGCCAGGTTAAGCTGTCCCCGCGGCAGCTTGTAGCCCACGGCAGCATCAACCAGCGCGTAGCCGGTAAAGTCTTTATCTTCCTCATCAAACTCACGACTCAGCGCCCAGTTGGCCTGAATAAACGAGGTCCACTGAGGTGACCAGTTGGCAGACCAGCTGGCAATAATGCGGTCGGGAGAGACGTTCAGGCCGTCGAGTTTCGCATCCAGGCTGCCGTTATCATCGCTGTCATAGCGGCCGCGCATGTGGGAGTAGCTCAATTTCAGACGGTGATCGTCGTTCACCGCATAGCCCAGCGTACCTTCAAACCCATCTATCTTCGTTTTCTCACGGCGCGTGACATACATATCCCCGACGCGGTCAACGCGGCTGCCCAGTTTAGACTTTGACTCGTAGTAGCTGAGTTCAAAGTCAAACGGCTGCTGATCCACGCGGAAGCCGTATTCGGTATTCTCCGTCACAATCGGCTGCAGATTCAGGAAGGTGCCGGCGCTCATGCCAGGCTGATTGATACCGCGCAGTACGCGGCCCACGTCCGGCATGGCAAAGCCCTGCGAATAGTTGGCAAACAGGCTCAGCGGCGCTACCGGCGTCCAGACAGCACCGACGTTGTACAGCGTTTTATCAAAGTCCGGCTTGCCCCCTTCCACCGTGACGCTGTTAGCGCTGGCAATGGTCTGGTAACTGTCGATGTCCAGGCGGGCATACTCATAGCGCACGCCGCCCGACAGCTTGAGCGATTCGACGGGTGTCACTTCCAACTGTAAGAACGGTGACAGGTCGGTGTATTTGATTTCCGGGACATAGGTACGCCCGGTTCCCCACAGATCCTGCTTCGACTGGTCAAACAGGGTATCGAAGCCCAGCGTTACCTTCAGATAGTCGTCCCAGATATCCGCTTTGGTCAGCGCCATCTTGGTACCGTACTTGGTGGTGACCGCACGCGACTGATCGTACAGCGTACCGACAGGCGCAATGCTGGGATCCTGGAATGAACCGGACAGCGCAGAACCGAACAGGGCTTCATAATGCTGATAATACGCCAGCGCCGTCAGCTGCATGCCGGCCAGGTTGTAGTTGTCATAGGTCACCGCGGTGTTCCACACGCTGTTATGCGGCGCATCGCCTTCCGGGGTACCCTTGATCGAGGTGGTGGGAATGCCGCGATCGCGATCCCCTGTGACGCTCAGATAATTATTCTTACCTTTAAGCTGGTAATAGCTGGCACTGAGCTGGATACGCTGATCGTCGTCCAGCCAGTAGCCCACCTTCCCCAGCAGGTCATAGGCGCGTGAATCCATCAGGTCACCCTGGGTGTTATCTACGCCGACCGGACGGTTGTTACCGTCAAGGTACAGGCCCTGATCCTCATAGCTCGCCGAGAACAGGTAGTCGAGATACTCTTCCCGGCCATTCACGCTGTAGGTGGACTTATAGCTCATGGTATCGCCCTTCAGCTGCGAGGTGGGCGATGAGGTTTCGATACCAAAATGCTGATTCAGCGCCCCCGGCTCCGGTCGTTTGGTGATCAGATTGATCACCCCACCTGCCGCGCCGATGCCGTTACTGGCGTTCGCGCCGTGGATCACCTCAATGCGTTCAATCATTGAGGCATCAATGGTATGCATTTCCCGCCCGGTGGGACGCAGCGGGTTTGACTGCGGAATGCCGTCAATCATCACCAGCGGCGTGCGGCCGCGCAGGGTTTCACCGCTGCCGCTCATTTTCTGCCGGCTGGGTGAGAAAGAGGGCAACAGGTTGCTGAGGATCTGCGAGGTGTCAGAGGTGATCTGTCTCTGCTGCTCAATCTGCTGCTTTGTAATGATGGTGACGACCTGCGGCGAATCTTTTTTCTCACTGGCGGTACGGCTGGCACTGACCACCATATCCGCTCCATCGCCCGCCGTCTCTTCTGCATACAAAGGCCCTGCCAGCAGCAGTGGCATCAGCGAATATAGCGCCCTGACTTTCATCTCACGATCCTTTTACCTGGGGAAAACCCGCCCTTCGGGCAGGCTAAATGCGCCTGACGGCACCAGTGAAAATGCGAATGGGATTATTATCATTATCATTTACGGTAACAACCGGAATAATTAGACATTTTTCCTTACGCCTTGCTTACACTGTGAAAGAGAATCGATGCTCCCCTGCACAACCCACTGAATTAAAATAATAAAAAGAGATTCAGCACGCCTTTCTCACTGCCCGGTTCTTGTCTTTCTTTTGCTTTAAAATGTGATCAAGATCACATGTTACCGTCTC
The DNA here is from genome assembly GCF_019844095.1 of Erwinia persicina. Taxonomy (NCBI): domain Bacteria; kingdom Pseudomonadati; phylum Pseudomonadota; class Gammaproteobacteria; order Enterobacterales; family Erwiniaceae; genus Erwinia; species Erwinia persicina. The sequence continues at coordinate 2,466,599 of NZ_CP082141.1, forward strand.
AAAATTAGCGTAACAGGGTCTACACGCGCCGGTAAAACAGGCTTATTCCTGACAAAAGCGGCGATTAATGAGTTCAACTCATGACGTCTATATGCCCGGCGCACTCAATTCGCCTGCTGAAATGGCCTAAGATGGAAGCTCACAACACGAGGAAGACGTCATGATTGAGATTATTAAAAGCGGCAGTAAACCTGCTGTCACAGGCCCGGCTGACTATTTTACCGGCACGGTCAGCATCGATGCCCCTTTTAACGCCAGCGCACCGGCCCGTACAGGCGGTGCAACCGTGACATTTTCCGCCGGTGCGCGTACCGCCTGGCACACCCACCCGCTTGGGCAGACACTGATTGTCACGGCAGGTCAGGGCTGGGTGCAGGAATGGGGCAAAGAAGCCCAGGTGATTGCCTGCGGAGATATTGTCTGGATCCGTCCCGACGTTAAGCACTGGCACGGGGCCGGAGCCGATGCCGCGATGACCCATATTGCCATTGCCGAAGCACAGGAGGGCAAAGTGGTGGACTGGCTGGAACACGTCAGCGAGGCGCAATATCCGGGTTAATGCTGCTTTTGCGCCGGGACCCGGCCCCTGCCGCCGGATCCTTTAGCGTCCTGACTTATGAATTTTTCGCATCAGTGAAGGGGAAGGATTACACTGACCCTATTTAGCGAACGGCGTGCCGGGGTAAAGCGTGTTAAAAGAAAACTTTAACGATCTCATCTCTCTGATGGTGGTCGCGCAGGAACGCAGCTTTACCAAGGCCGCAGCCCGGCTGGGCGTATCGCAGTCGGCCCTCAGCCATTCGATCCGCGCGCTGGAGGAGCGTCTGCAGCTTCGTTTACTGACGCGTACCACGCGCAGCGTTGCCCCAACCGAAGCGGGCGAAAAGTTAATTAACGCTATCGCTCCCCGCATGAACGATATCGAATCCGAACTGATCGCCCTGACAGACAGGCGGGCTGTCCCGGCCGGCAACCTCCGCCTGACGGCCGGTGAACATGCCGTCACCACCACCCTGTGGCCCGCCCTGCAGCCCTTTTTAGCGCATTATCCCGACGTCAACGTCGAAATCGCTGTGGATAATACGCTGACCGATATTGTCAGCGGCCGTTTCGATGCCGGGGTCCGCCTGGGTGAACAGGTGGCGAAGGACATGATTGCGGTGCGCATTGGCCCCGACTGGAGTATGGCGGTGGTCGGTTCGCCGGGATATTTTGCGCGACACGGCCGCCCGCAGACGCCACAGGAACTGCAACACCATCGCTGTATTAATATACGTCTGCCCACCCTGGGCGGCCTGTATGCCTGGGAATTTAAGCAGGGCCAGCGCGAAATTCGGGTGCGGGTCGACAGTCAGCTGATCGTGAACAGCATCGAAACACGCATTGCCGCAGCCATCGCCGGCCTGGGACTGGCCTGTGTCCCGGAGGACAGTGTAGAGGCGGCGCTGGCCGGCGGCAGTCTGGAGCGGGTGCTGGTTGACTGGAGCGAGCCGTTTACCGGGTATTATTTATATTATCCCAGCCGTAAGCAGCATACGGCGGCTTTTTCCCGCCTGCTCGAGGCTCTGCGTTATCCACCTCAGGAATAAGCCCTTCCCCCTGCCCGCCTCAGACCAGATAGCGGTTAAACCAGGCGATTGTCCTCTCCCACGCCAGGTCAGCAGCGGCTTTGTCGTATCGCGGCGTCGAATCATTGTGGAAGCCGTGATCCACGCCTTTATACACGTAGCCTTCATACACTTTATGATGCGCCTTCAGCGCGGCCTCATACGCAGGCCAGCCTTCATTAATGCGCGTGTCCCGTTTCGCATAGTGCAGCAGCAGCGGAGCCTTAATTTTTGGCACATCTTCCACTTTCGGCTGACGCCCATAGAACGGCACGGCGGCCGCTAATTCAGGCCAGGCCACCGCTGCCGCATTCGCCACCCCGCCACCATAACAGAAGCCGGTGATGCCTACTTTGCCGCTGGCCTCAGGGAACTGCATCATAAATTCGATCGCAGCGAAAAAGTCATTCATCAGCTTTTCCGGGTCAATCTGCTGCTGCAGCTCACGCCCTTTTTCATCGTTGCCGGGGTAGCCGCCCACGGAGCTTAATCCGTCAGGAGCCAGGGCGATAAATCCGGCTTTCGCCACCCGCCGGGCCACGTCTTCGATATAGGGATTCAGGCCGCGGTTTTCATGCACCACCACCACGGCAGGCACCCGCCCGCTGACCCTCGCCGGACGCACCAGGTAGCCTTTTACGCTGCCGTGGCCCTGGGGTGACGGGTAGTGAATATACGCCGCATGGATATCAGGATCGGTAAATTCAACCTGCTGTGCCAGGGCATAATTCGGCGTCAGCAGTGTACCGAGCGCCGCCGCCGACAGGCCGCCAACGACAAATTTCGCCGCCATATCCAGGAACTCACGCTTGCTGATTTTTCCATGGACGTAGTAATCAAAATAGTTGAGCAGTTCAGGTGGGAAGTCTTTTGCCGTCATACGTGTCATGCGTCAGGCTCCGTACGGTGCAGGTCAGAGGGGCCGTCCTCTTCGGGGCAGCCCGGAAACCGGGAGAACCTTGACAGGCCACCCTGTGTTAAAGGTAGGCCCGGCACGGCTCGGCCGCAACGCTAATCGTCAGCGGCTGCGGAATAAACCGCGCGGCCAGCAGGTCGTCAGCCTGCCGCTGCTGCTCCGACAGCAGCGCCGGCGTGACAGGCTGGAAGCCCGAGGCCTGGTTGCGGATGGCCGCCAGCCAGCGATCCACACCCGGAGAGCCCGGTAAATGCTGATGGATAATCCCGGCGGCCTGCTGGCGGTGCCCGGCTATCCAGCGGTCGTTCTCTGCCAGCACTGACAACAGGACGTCTACCTGCGGCGCCGACTGATGCCGCCAGCGCTCCCGGCACCAGAGCAGGGAACGGTTTCGCACCGCCCCGGCGGGCGGCACAAGACAGCGTACTTTTTTTGCATCCTGCGCGGCAGTGAGCCAGGGATCGATAGCGGCCCACAGATCGACACTTCCCTCGCGCAGCGCGCGCGCAGCATCGCTGCCGTTAAGATCGACCAGGGTGATATCCTCCAGCGTCAGATCGTGCTGCAACAGCAGCCCGGCCAGAAACGGTTCGGTCACGGTTCCCCGCATCCCGGCGATACGGGCCCCCCGCAGCGCCTGCAGGCTGCGGTGCGCCCCGTCTTTCATCGCCAGCAGCGCGCAGGGTTCAGCCCGGTCAGGCGATGCCGCCAGATAAGCGATATCCAGGCCACGACTGTGGGCCAGAACGGGCAGCGTTGAGCCGGTACCGACCACATCCAGTGCCTGCCCGGCCAGCAGAACAGCGCCATCACCGGCGTGATCATAATCTGTCCATGCCACGCCGCCGTGTGCGGCCAGCGCGGCTTCCAGCACCCCGCGATGGCGCAAAATAAACAGGGGGAGAAGATGAGGGTGACTGCCAATACGTAAGGTCATCCGTGGTTGCCCTCCTCACCCTGCGCCTGCACGAGGTCAGCACCGCCGGGCCTGCGGTAAAATCCGTCGATGTCCATGAAGCCTTCCTTCTTTTGTCAGAGGTCAATGACAGCAATAACAAAGCCGCCCTGACAGAACAAAGAAGAAATTGGAGAATGTTCAGCGTGAAATCGCATTTAACCCTCTGACAGCGCCGCCAATCGCCCTGGGCAGGGGTTTATTTTACGCAGCCGATGAGTACAGCGGCCCCTTTAGGGGTACACTTGGGCCTGTTTTTCGCTGTGGAAAGTAACGTTTATTCCCTGAAGAGGTGACCTGCTGTGAGTCAATTACCCGTTGTGACCATACACTACTGTTCCCAGTGCAACTGGATGCTGCGCGCCAGCTGGATGGCGCAGGAACTGCTGCATACGTTCAGTACTGACCTCGGTGCGGTCACGCTGATCCCCGGTACCGGTGGGGTATACGAAATCACCGTAAACCAGCAGGTGATCTGGAATCGTAAAACGGACAACGGTTTCCCGGATGCCGCGGAAATTAAGCGCCGCCTGCGCGCCGTCTGTTTCCCGGAGCGCGACCTTGGGCACATTGACCAGCACGCGAAGCCCGCGGAATAAAGCATAAAACGGGATGACCGGCGTCGGTCATCCCGTGTCAGCGGCTGGCGGCTTTCCCCCCTCAGAAGTCGACGTTCACCCCCAGCTGGAAGTTGCGCCCCGGCATCACCGCCAGCGCACGATCGTTGGCATCGCGGGCGGTGACGTCCGTCAGATCGCGGCTGCTGAGGTAATCCCGGTACTGGCGATCGGTCAGGTTATACACGCCGCCACTCAGCTTAACGTTTTTCGCCACCCTGACCCACGCCGTCATATCCAGCATGCCGTAACCCGGCACGCGGGTATATTCTGTGGTGCTGTCGGCCAGCGCGGTGCCGCTGTTCTGATAGCTGTTGCGGCTGGTGCTCTGCGCCTGCTTGCCTTTGACAAAGGTGGCGGTCAGTGCCGTACCGAAGCGCTGTGCCGGGTCATCCCACGCCACGCCCACGACGGCTTTCATCGGGGCTACGCTGTCGAGGTCGACATACCGGTCGCCGTCATAGCGGGACTTTGCCTGGCCTTTGCTGTAGCCCAGCGCAAAGGTGGTGCTCAGGCCATTCACCTCTTCAAACCAGCTACCATAGTTAATTTTGGTGCTGACTTCCCCGCCCCAGATATAGGCTTTATCGCGGTTTTCCGCCTGATAGATGGTGGCAATATTCGCCGGGACATTGACGAACTTGTCCGGTGCGCCCGCGCGGGTGTAACGGGTGGAGGCAATAAAGTTTTTATAGGTGTTGTAGAACATAGCCCCGTGCAGCGTAACGCCTTCCGTGGCCTGGCCTTTGATGCCCCACTCAACGTTATTGCTGGTTTCGGTATCCAGATCGGTATTGCCTAACAGCGCATACTGGCGGTTACCTAAATAGCTGGAACCGAGGTTCCACGAGCCGTAGAGCTGGCTGGCGTTCGGGAACTGCGCACCGCGCCTGTACTGCACGTACGTCATCAACTGCGGGGTAATGTCGTAGTTAAAACTGATGGACGGTAACAGCTGAGTGTCGCTGTTGGTTTTACCGTACAACTTCTCTGCGTCTTCCGGCGTCAGCACGTCAGTGCCGGCGGCCATATTCCCCAGGTTCTGTGGTTTCGTTTCCTGATGCGCGACGCGCACGCCCGGCACCACCGAGAATGCATGACCATCAAGGTCAAACAGAATACTGTCCTGCACAAAGGCACCCAGCACCAGGGTGCGGCTGTCGCCCTCGGGCTTGGTGGTCATGCCCGTACCGCTCTGTGCCGGTGACTGGCTGAACGGACGTTCCGTTTCCGAGAGGCGTCCGTTGATCCCGGCCAGCAGATCGTGACGGCCCAGGTTTTTTGTCAGCTGTGCCTCATAGCCCCAGGTGTTGACATTGTAGTCAGAGTAAACGCGCTGCATCGCGCCACCGGTCGCTAACGGCATCAGCGTGTTGTCGTGCGCTTCCGTATGCTGGTAGTAAATCTTATTGCTCAGGCTGTCGATCCACGCGCTGGCAGGCGTCCACTCATCTTTCAGACTCATGCCCCAGCGCCGGGTATTGCTCTGCTGGCTGGCAGTGCCGTCAATAGCCGTGCCGCTATTGTTCCAGCTGTCGTAATGGGTGTGATTCACTTTGCTGTAGAAGTCGACCGTACCGGTGAGCTTATGCTCGTCGTTCGGCTGCCAGATGCCCGAGGTTAACAGCGCATCGGAGTGCCAGTTGGCCGGGTAAGCGTCAAACTCATCGCTGTTATTACGCGTCTGCTGGCCATCACGGCGGCTGTACACCACCAGGCCACGCAGCGTGTCATCTCCGGCAGCGGCGGTAATGCCGTTATGCCAGCTGCGGCTGGCGGAGTCATAATCGCTCTGGAAGCCGAAGGCCGTGTGCTTATCCGGGGTGAGATAATCATCAGCAGATTTGGGCAGGAAGGAGACGGTGCCGCCCAGCGCGGTATTGGCGCGCTGTGTGGCCGTGGCACCGGATTCGATCTCAACGCGACCGTAGAGATACGGGTCAATGTAGTCACGCCCGATCCCGAAGGTATTAACCCCGGCACGGCTGGCATAGCTGCGCCCGGTGGCCTCAGGCTGAGGGATCCCGTCGACGTCGAGGGCAACGCGGTTGCCTTCCAGCCCGCGAATGTTATAGCCGGTGTAACCACCGCGATCGAAGCCACTTTTCCCGGTGGAAGAACCACCACTGCTGCCTACCGCACCGATCAGCGGCTGGTAGCGCATGATGGAGCCAAAATCATTGCCACCGCGCTGCTGCATCTCTGCGGCACTGAGGGTCACCGAACTGCCGGCCACATTTTTTACCACGGGCGACAGCACGGTCATCACCGCGTCGTCGTCAGGCGTTGTGGCTGCATTCTGCTGCCGGGCTTTGGCGGTCACCGCGTTACGGTCGCTATCGGCGGCTGCGCTGCCGGAGAGGGTCACGCTGAGCAGGGTCCCTGCCACGAGTGAGGTGTGCAGTAATCCCTGAGGGGATGAAAACTTAATCATGCGAAATACCTGCGATGTTTTTATTGGTATTCGCTCAACAACAGCTTCAGAAATATCAACGAACAAGGCCCTGCAGGCAGGGCAAAAAGCGTTATAATTTGCGACATCATATACAAATGATAATCATTATCAATCATAATATGACAAAAAAAGTCAATTTATTGCAACATAATACCCGCTGTCTCTGATGCTGAAATAAAACAGGCACCCCATCCGGGGTGCCTTTTGGCGATGTGGTCGGACGAAAAAGCGATCAGGACTCCGCGAAGTCCGTCAGCACCTGACCTTCCATGCGGTAGCGTACCCACTCATCCTGGGGCGCAGCACCGATGCTTTTATAGAAGTCGATGGCCGGCTGATTCCAGTCCAGCACGCTCCATTCCAGACGACCACAGCCGCGGGATACCGCCAGCTGCGCAATGTGCCGCAGCAGCATTTTTCCGGCTTTCTGTCCGCGAAAGCGTGGGCTGATGTAGAGATCTTCCAGGTAGATACCGTTTTTTCCCAGCCAGGTTGAGTAGCTGGTAAAAAACACGGCATACCCGGCGGGTTCGCCATCCACCTCACACATCAGCGCCTCAGTGTGCGATTCGGGCGCGAAGAGTGAATGCTCAATATCCTGCTGGCTGGCCACCACTTCGTGCAGCGCTTTTTCATACTCGGCCAGCTCGGCGATCATCGCGAGGATCAGTTTAGCGTCCTGATGCTCTGCGCGGCGGATAACGATAGTCATGATGATTCCCTTTAGGTGACGGTTGATAACCGTCAGCATAACCGCTTCATCCCGCTGACTGAAGTGGAAATCCCCTAGCCCGCCTGGCGTAAATGTTCACGTGCCAGGCTGTAACGGTTAGGCCGGGCCGGGATAGCCAGCCGATCGCGCAGGGTGACATGGGTATCATCCTTGTGCCAGTAACCACGGGCTTCAAGGAGGGGCAGCACATGGCGCACCACATCCTCCAGCGCTTCATTCAGCACCGGACCGCAGAGGATAAATCCGCTGGCGCCGCCCTGTTCCACCCAGCGAATAAAGGTTTCTGCCACCTGCTCCGGCGTGCCAAAGAACTCCCCCTTCGGCAGCGTGGTGCGGAACGCCACTTCGCGCAGCGTCAGCTGCTCTTCTGCCGCCAGGCGCTTTATCTGATCGGTGGTGGAACGGAAACTGTTTTCTCCCAGCGTACCCAGTTCCGGGAACGGGCCGTCCGGATCGTACTGGCTGAAGTCATGATGGTCGAAGAAGCGGCCAAGATAGTTCAGCGCCTGCTCCAGCGACAGCAGTGACAGAAGATAGCGGTATTTTTCTTCTGCTTCTGCCGCCGTTGCGCCAACGATCGGATTGATCCCGGGGAAAATCCCTACCGGGGAGCGGCCCTGCTGCTGCACCTGCCGGTTAAGCTCAGTGGCATAGGTTCGGGCCTCTTCCAGCGTGCGCGCATTGGTAAACACCGCATCCGCCGAGGCGGCGGCCAGCCGGATACCTGATGCCGACGCGCCGGCCTGGAAGATCACTGGCTGGCCCTGCGCAGAGCGCTGGATATTCAGCGGGCCTTCCACTGAAAAATGTGCGCCCTGGTGATTCAGCTTATGCAGTTTGCTGGCGTCGAAGAACTCGCCGCTCTGCCGATCGCGAATGAACGCCCCCTCTTCCCAGGAGTCCCACAGTCCCTGTACGACTTCAATATACTCACGGGCGATCTCATAGCGCTGGCTGTGCTCAGGGTGATCTTTACCAAAGTTACGTGCCGAACCGGCCAGCGGGGAGGTCACCACATTCCAGCCCGCACGCCCGTTGCTTAACAGATCGAGCGATGCCAGCTGGCGCGCGACGGTGAACGGATCGCTGTAAGAGGTCGAGATGGTGCCCGCCAGACCAATACGTCGGGTCACCGCTGCCAGCGATGATAGCAACGCAATCGGCTCGAAGCGGTTGAGGAAATGCGGCAGGGACTTTTCATTGATATGCAGGCCGTCGGCGACGAAGAGAAAGTCCAGTCCTGCCTCTTCTGCCTGATGGGCTAACTGGTGATACCAGCTGACGTTAACGCTGGCATCGGCAGGCACGCTGCGGTGACGCCAGGCGTTCATAAAGCCGCCTGCGCCCTGTAGCATCAGGCCGAGCTTGATCCGCTGTGGGGTTTTCTGGCTCATGGTTCTCTCCCTGTGATGGTGAATATGCCCCCAGATTTTCATAAAACCGCGGCGGAATTAAATACCAATATCCCCTTTGCAATGCCGCATTTTGACTATCCGGCCGGCCTTTTCGAAACCCGGATAGATTCCGGCGGCAGGTTTACATTTTCCTCGCCCGTGCGGCCCGGTATGATGTGGCGCTTTGGTTAACCCGATGTTATTTGACCGCTACTACTCTGGAAGTCCTGCGTTATGATCGTACGTCCCCATCAACACTGGTTCCCGCGCCTGTTCTCCTGGCACGGGGCGGTGTTATCGAAAATTCTGTTCCGCCTCAGCCTTAACCTGTTGATGGCTATCTTCGCCGTGATTTGTTACCAGTGGTATGAAACCCTCGGCGTGCGCCTGACCACCGCCCCGTTCAGCCTGCTGGGGGTCGCCATTGCCATCTTCCTCGGCTTTCGTAACAGCGCCAGCTATGCCCGTTTTGTTGAAGCCCGCACGCTGTGGGGCGGCCTGCTGATCGCCCAGCGCTCGCTGCTGCGCCAGGCCCGTGGCGCACTGCGCCGTGACCCCGCCGCCGTGCGTGAACTTGGCGGCCTGCTGATGGCGTTCAGCTGGAGCCTGAAGCACCAGCTGCGCGGCACCGACGCCCGCGAGGATATCCTGCGCCTGGCCCCCAAAAGCGTACAGGACGAGGTGCTGGCCAGTCCGTTTCGCGCCAACCGTCTGCTGCTGTGTATGGGGAGCTGGCTGGCAGACCGCCGTGACGAAGGCGCAATTCCTGACCTGCTGTATAACGGCATGGATGGCAACCTGAACGATCTGGCGCATATTCTCGGAGGCTGTGAGCGTATCAGCACCACGCCAATCCCCTTCGCCTACAGTCTGATTGTGCACCGTACGGTTTATCTGTTCTGCACCCTGCTGCCGTTTGCTCTGGTGGCCGATCTGCACTACATGACGCCGCTGGTGTCGGTGTTTATCTCTTACACCTTCCTGTCGCTGGAGTCGCTGGCGGAAGAGCTGGAAGATCCGTTTGGCACCGCGCCGAACGATCTGCCGCTGGACGCCATCTGTAACACCATTGAACGCATCCTCAGCGAGATGAACGACCTCACCCCACTGCCGCCGGCACACCAGCCGGACGCCAAATTTAATCTGACCTGATGGCTGACGGGCGAACCGCAGCCGCAGGTTCGCCCGCCCGCCTCCTGCCGATTGATGGGAACCCATCATCAAAGCCGTTCCGCCTGTTCCTGCTGCTGACTATAGTGAAATCATCACCCTACCCCTTATGTCAGGAGCGTTCATGTTTCCTTCGCAGTTACCCCAACCCCGTACCCTTGATGCCAAAACCGTGCCTGTCCTGCGCTGGGGAATTATCGGCCCGGGATGGATCGCCGAACGGTTTGCCAGAGCCCTGAAAACAGGCACCGCACAGCAGCTGGTGGCGGTCGCCTCTCGCTCACAGGAACGGGCTGACGCCTTCGCCCGCAGGATGGCTATCCCACAGGCTTTTGGCAGTGCCGCAGAGCTGCTGGCCCGGCCGGACATTGATGCGGTGTATATCGCCACGCCACACAACCATCACTACCCGGACGGACTGCAGGCGTTACAGGCCGGTAAACACGTGCTGATTGAAAAACCGCTGGCGCTTAACGCCACCGAAGGCCGGGCGCTGGCCGCCCTGGCACAGCAGAAAGGCCTGCTGTGTATGGAAGCGATGTGGTGTGACTTTCTGCCGAAATATGACGTCATCAGCCAGCTGCTGGAAGACGGTGCGCTCGGCGATTTGCATACCCTGCTGGCCGATCACGGGGAGTATTTCACCCCCGATCACCGTATTTTTAACGCCGATCTCGCCGGTGGCCCGATGCTGGATCTGGGCAGCTATCTGATTAGCTTCAGCGTGAAGGTGGCGGGTGCGCCTGCCGCCATTTATGCCACCGGACAGCCAGTGCCTGGCGGGGTGAACGGACAGGCTTCAATGCTGCTGACGCACGCTAACGGAATGCATTCGGTGCTGAATACCACGCTGTTCAGCAATACACCGGGTGGTGCGGTGATTGCCGGGCGCGATGCCTCGCTGAATATTGCCGGATCTTTCTATGCCCCAGGGCCGTTTACGCTGACCGCCAGCCAGGGAGGAAAAGTGCTGCACTTCGACGAGCCGCGTAACCGTTACGATCAGCTGTTTCATGAGGCGGTGCATTTTGCCTGGTGCGTCGGCCAGGGCAAAACCGAATCATCGGTGCGTCCGCTGTCGGCATCGCTGAGCACGTTAACGGCCATGGATGAAGTACGTCGTCAGATAGGCCAGGTGTTTAACGAGGAAAAATAACCTTTCTCCCCCAGCCCGACGGCTGTACCACGACAAAGGGCAGGACACTTTCAGGGGGCCTGCACGGGCCCCCTGCTGATGTTATATCGCCTGCACCTGACAGAAACTGCCTGTTTCCAGCGACTTCACCGCGGCTTCAGCTATCGCCTGCGCCTGCAGTCCGTCCTGCAGGCCGGGAACCGATACTGCCTCGCCGTTCAGTGAGCGCACAAAGGCATCCAGATGCAGATAATAGGTTTCTTTCACCCGGCTAAACCAGTCAGCGTACAGGGCCGGACGGGTAATCCCCTCGGTGGTATAGAGCGTGGCTCCCTGCGGGCTTTGTGCGCCGGATTCCGACATGCCTTTTGACCCCAGCAGGGTAATGCGTTCTTCATAGCCATAACCGGTACGGCGGGTGTTATCCAGCTGTGCCAGTGCCCCGCTGGCCATCTTCATGATCAGCACTGAGGTGTCCACATCGCCAAATGCGCTGATCTCAGGCATCGCCAGCGCCGACCCCAGTGCACCGATGGTGTCGACCTCGTCTCCGGTCAGCCAGCGCAGCAAATCGAAAAAATGGATGGCCTGATCACGCATCTGCCCTCCGGAAGTTTGCAGGTAACTCAGCGGCGGCAGCTCAGAGGCGCGGCAGACCATCTGGATCAGCTCGGCTTTACCCAGCAGGCCCTGCTGCAGATACTGCTTTAACTGATTATGGCTGGGATCAAACCGCCGGTTAAACCCGACGGTGACCGGCACCGGATAGCGGGAGACGTCATCCACCACCCGCCGCGCTTTATCCAGTGACAGGTCAATCGGTTTTTCACAATATACCGCCTTGCCGGCGGCAGCGGCGGCGGTCAGGAACGCCGCATGGGACGGTGTCGAGGTGGCAATCAGCACGCTGTCGATGGCATCACTGTTGATGGCATCCAGCACGGTACCCACCCGCGCGCCGTAACGCGCAGCAACCTCACCGGCGCGGGCGCTGTCCTGGTCAGCCACCATCACCAGTTCAACATCCGGGTGGGCAGCGAGATTTTTTGCATGAACCTGACCGATAAATCCTGTGCCCAGCAGGGCAAACCTACGTTTCTGTGCCATGGTTGCGACGCCTGTTTTGGTTAAATGTTAACGTTTCGTTGCCAGGATAACGTTAACGAATATACTTGCTGAAACGACATTTTGATGGGAAGCCATCATACGGAGTGAAGGGTGAAGAAGATCACGCTGGAAGCGGTGGCAAAGCAGGCGGGCGTCGGCATTGCCACCGTTGACCGGGTTATTAATGAACGGGGCGGCGTGTCTCCGGCCACCACACGCCGGGTGCTGCAGGCAGCAAAAGAGGCAGGCCTGAAGCGCGAGCTGCCTGATGCGCATCGCCAGCCCTGGCAGATTGAACTGCTGCTCAGTAGCAGCGATGCCTTTTTCTTCAGTCAGCTTTCTCAGGATTTCAGCCGGCTCGCCGGGCAGCTGGGCTATGGTCATGTCACCCTGCACCGCACCCTGATCCCTGAAGCCGAGCCGGAAATGCTGGCGGCACATATTGTCCGGGCGGCGGACAGCCGCGATGGCATTATTGTGTTTGCTCATGAACATCCGGCGATTTTTTCCGCGCTGCAGCAGTGCCAGGAACGGCAGGTGCCGGTGATCACCCTGGTGACTGACCTTCCGGGCGCGGCGCGGCTGTGCCACGTCGGGATCAACCAGATTCAGGCGGGACGCACGGCGGGGTTACTGATGGGCAATATGCTTAATGCGCCCGGTGAGATCATTATTATCAGCGGACGCTTCGATTATCTGGCACACCGGCAGCGGGTCGAGGGATTCAGCGCGGTGATTGCCGACAGGTTTCCCCATCTGCGGGTCCACAAGGTGCTGGCTGCCCGGGATGACCGCCACCAGGTCAGTCGTCTGCTGGAAGAGCAGCTTTATCATCACCAGACGATTCAGGGTATTTACAACACCGGGCTGGGTAACCGTGAAATCGCTGAGGTGCTCGCCCGGCACCGTCTGCTGAACACGTCCCGCTTTATTACCCATGAGCTTTATCCCACCACCCGCACACTGCTGGCGGATCACGCTGTGGTGCTGACGCTGGATCAAAATACGCGTGAACATGCCCGCCGGGCAATGACGCTGATGTTAAACCGGCTGGAACGGGAGATGATGCCCACACAATATCAGGACGGGAAAGTCGAGTTGATGTTATATACGCGGGAAAATATGTCCCCCGGGCCGGAACAGGCAGTCCGGGGATCGCATCAGCCCCCCTGAATGATCCGCGGCATCCGCCTGCTGCGAACTATCCACAGGCGTTGTCGTGCAGGGTTAACTTTTATTCATCCATCCTGCGCGACACCATCATGGGCTGTCTTTCCGCAAGCCGGTGCTGGCTCAGAACGACCCCGCGCACTGTTTTTATTAATGCCACAAAGTTACCCTTGCCGCTGCTGACATTGCCCTATTATCCGGTGTTCATTCCGCCATTGAACAATAAACCGGCTATTTCAGGAGCATACTATGCCTGCGAATTCGGCTTCAGCACCCCTTTCCGCCCCAGACGTTGCCTTCCCGCCCGGCTTATTTGCAGCGGTGGTGATACTGGCCGCCGTTTCGCCGGGTGTATTAATGATGGCGCCTGCGGTCGCCACGCAGTTACACAGTCAGTGGCAGCTTTCGACACTCCAAATCGGCCACCTGTTTTCCTGTGAACTGGGCGGCATGAGTGCGGCCACGCTCCCTGCCTGGTGGTGGAGCGGAAGAATCAACTGGCGGAAAATTGCCCTTCTCGCTGGCGTGGTGTTTATTCTGGGTAATCTGTTGTCGGCGCTGACCCTCCGCACCGACCTGCTGATGATCTGCCGCTTTATCGCCTCTCTGGCCGGTGGCACCCTGATGATCCTGAGCATCACCTGTGCCGCCGCCGCCGCCAACACCGGTCGGATTTATGCTTACTGGGTGCTGGGCCAGTTGCTGCTGGGCACCGTCGGCCTGCTTGCCCTGCCGCCACTGTTTAGCCATTTTGGTCTGGCGGTGGTCTACCTGCTGCTGGCCTTCCTGATGCTGTGCAGTCTGCCGCTGCTGCGCTATCTGCCCGCCGGGTTTCACCCCCCGTCGGTCAGCGCCGCAGCACAAATAGCACCCTCAAGGAGGCGTAAACTGTGCGCGATCCTCGCCGTGCTGCTGTTTTACGTCAGCCTGAGTGCCGTGTGGACGTTTATCGGCGAGATTGCCGTCCGCGCCAGCCTGTCAGCGCTGCAGAGCGGGGACATCCTGGCGGTCGCGACGGTGGTGGGCATTATTGGTGCTGTCGGGGCGGCGATGATGGCTGCCCGTTTCCGCCCCGGCACGTTGTTGTGGGTCGGCTATGTCCTGCTGGTACTGGCGATTATGCTGCTGGTCCGGCATCCCATGGCGATCCGCTTCGTGCTTGCCGCCATCATCTTTAAGTTTACCTGGACCTTTCTGGCACCGTTCACGATGGCACACGTTGCCGCGCTGGATAACGATGGAAAGCTGATGAATAACATCAATCTGGTGATTGGCGGCGGTATGGCGCTGGGCCCGTCGCTCGGGGCCACCCTGTTAACCTCTTTCGGCGGGATGGACGCGCTGCTGACGGGTGCACTGGCCAGCGCCGTGCTCTCCGGGCTGCTGCTCGTTGACTTCAGCTGAGGAAATCCCCGCCATCAGGCCCCCCAGCCGCACTCTGCGCCGCGTTCAGGGCGCGGAACAGGGTCAGTAGCGTAACAATCTCGCCCTCCTCAGCCTGAACGCGAGGGTCAACCAGCAGACAAAGTGAGCTGGTGCGACGCTGGCCGCTGCTCAGTGGCAGTGGCTGCAACTCACCGCTTTCGAGCCACGGCGCGATCTGTGACGCCGGCAGCCAGCCATACCCGACCTGATGCAGCACCGCCTCGACAGCGGCCTCAATGCTGGTAAACGTCCAGTTTTCTGCAACAGCCTGCGGGCCATCCTGCTGCCGGTGGCGGTCAAGAATTTCTACCAGCGGAAAACGGGCAAGCGTGCTGTGGGCCAGCGGAGCAGCCAGCGCCAGCAGCGGGTGCTCGCGCTGGGCAACAGCAACAAAGTCAATATCCAGCAGGTTTTCTGCCGGACGCTGGCCACAGCTTTCACGCGTCAGGATCAGTATATCCGCCTGCCGCTGCTGCAACTGCTGTGCACTCTCTCCGCGCAAGACCTCCGTCAGGTGTACCTGGGTTGCCGGGTGGCGTTGCTGAAACTGACGCAGGACTCCAAACAGCACTCCCCGGGGAAAGATACTGTCAACCACAAGGTCAATTCGCGCCCGGCTTCCCGCCTTTAGCGAGGCGGCGCGATTCTCCAACTGAGCAAAACCATCGAGCAAGGGCCGCGCCTGGGCCAGCAGGATTTGACCTTCGGGCGTGAGGACGGCCCGACGCCCCTGCGGCATCAGCAGAGCAATACCCAGCCGCTCCTGCATCAGTCCCAGCTGATAACTGATCGCCGACTGGCTCCGATTCACCCTTTCGGCGGCGCGCGCAAAGCTGCCGCAGGCGATTACTTCCTGCAACAGCTGCCACTGCTCAAGGCTGGTTTTACTTAACATAGACATTATTCATCGAATTTTTAAATTAATATGTCGCAAAATTACCGTTATTAATCGAAAAAATCCAGAGCTACAGTAGGGGCTGACAACATTAAGGAGAAACATCATGACCCGTTTTAATCAGCATGACCTGAGTCAGTTCGTGGGCAAACATCTGGTTTATACCTATGACAATGGCTGGGATTACGAAATTTATGTGAAAAATGCCCATACGGTGGACTACCGCATTCACAGCGGCATGGTGGGAAATCGCTGGGTGAAAGATCAGCAGGCCTTTATCGTCCGCATTGCCGCCGCGGTTTATAAAATCTCATGGCATGAACCGACCGGAACCAGCGTGAGTCTGGTGGTGAACCTGAGCGATAAAATTTTCCATGGCACTATCTTCTTCCCGCGCTGGGTGATGAATAACCCACAGCAGACCGTCTGCTTCCAGAACGATCATATTGCGCAGATGGAGGCCTATCGCGATGCAGGACCAGTCTGGCCGGTTGAAGTGATTGATGAGTTTGCCACGTTAACGCTGATCCGCGACTGTGGAGAGAATAACGAGGAGGTGATTAACTGTGCAGCCAGTGAGTTACCGGCAGATTTCCCGGCGGGATTATAGCAGAAGGGGCGGCCCCGTCAGGGCCGCCCCTTGTCACCGTTATTGACAGTATCGCGGCTTATTTAGCGAGGATATTGTTCACGGCGGCAGCGTGGCCGGTTTTGTCTTTGGCATTCGAGATCACCTGAATCACGGTGAACTTGTTATCTGCCGCAGACAGCAGGGTGGCCTGCTGGACGTTATTGCCATCCATCTTATCGGTAGCTTCGATATGATAGACTTCCAGGCCTTTAACGTTTTCTGTCTTTTCGCTGAGGACCTTATAGTCTGGCGAAGCCTGCTTCTGCTTGTCTTTGATGGATTTCATGCCATTAATGAAATCGGCATCTGTTGCGCCGCGACCGGCCACCGGAATGTCATCTTCACCGATCAACATAACGCGTTTCTGCGCCTTATTGACGTACATTTTGCCCGGGCCGCCGCCTGGAACAGGCTGTACTTCATAGCCTTGCAGATTGAAAGCAAGATGGTCGCCCAACAGTGAGACTTTCTGCGATGCGGCCGCATCTGCAGTGGTCGTTTTCGCTTCTGCCGCCACAGCAATATTTGCAGCACTGCTTAAAGCAACAGCCATACAGAGTGAACCAGCCAGAGTCATTGATTTAGTAAATTTCATTTAATCGACCTTCCATCTTCAAATTAAGTTTTATTGTATTGATATTACCGACAGTGAAACCATCAGATTACTCTCGAAAGAGTCAGGCTATTTGCCCAGCATTTCCCGAAGGCATAATCCTGCGCCAATTAAAAATAAAATTAACGGCCAGTAACGTACAGGAACAAAAAAGAATTTGTGCGTTATCTCTGCCTGATACATCGGACGACTGTCCGTCATCCTGGCGATGAGCAGCAAAACCGATTCTTTTTTAAGGAGATACACAAAAATGGATGACAGTAGCGCAGACAAAATGAAGGTCACGCCTGTCGTCCAGGAGTGGGCTGAATAATAACCGACCGACCATAAAGCATCAAACAGCCATTGACAGATGACGTAGGCAATGGAAATAAACACAGCAATAAAAAAACCGACGCCACTCCAGATCATAATAAAATTTGCCTTAAATAGCCAACCATCCTCACGGTGAATACTGAGTCTATTATATTCTCTCTAAATTGCCATAAAAAAGGGCAGCCCAGGGCTGCCCTTTTATTCTCCGTGACAGAATTACATCTGTACCAGATTTTTGATTTTCACATCAGGATTTACATCCGCGGCATAATCCACGCCGTCCAGGCCGAAGCCGAACAGATGCATAAACTCGGCTTTGTAACCGGCAAAATCAGAGACATCGTTCAGTGTTTCATCGGTCACGCTCTGCCACAGACGGGCCACTTCATCCTGCACTTCCGGCTGCAGCTCTTTGTAATCTGCACGCAGACGTCCGGTGTCATCCAGGATCGGCGAAGCGTTATAGAGACTGTCTTTAAACAAGCCGTAGACCTGCTCAATGCAGCCTTCATGGGTGCCTTTCTCTTTCATCACCTTGAACAGCAGTGACAGGTATAAAGGCATGACAGGGATAGCTGAGCTGGCCTGAGTGACCACTGCTTTCAGCACGGAAACGCGTGCGTCGCCATTGCCGTGAGCAGCCAGGGTATCGCGAATCTTCAGAACACGCTTGTCCAGATCCTTCTTGGCTTCACCGATAGAACCATTCCAGTAGATATCATGGGTGATTTTTTCGCCCAG
Organism: Erwinia persicina; assembly: GCF_019844095.1. Taxonomy (NCBI): domain Bacteria; kingdom Pseudomonadati; phylum Pseudomonadota; class Gammaproteobacteria; order Enterobacterales; family Erwiniaceae; genus Erwinia; species Erwinia persicina. The sequence continues at coordinate 2,484,478 of NZ_CP082141.1, forward strand.
ATAGGTGAAGGCCGTGGTTTTAGCACCGTCAGCCAGCACACCAGCTTCCAGCAGGGCGTCAATCCACATCTGCCAGTCTTCACCGCCCATCACCGCCACCGTACCGTCGATCTCTTCCTGGCTGGCAGGCTCAAGCGCAACGTCGGTCAGGGTTTCTTTATCGGTGTTCAGACCGCGGGTCACCAGCGGCTTACCGATGGGCTTCAGGGTGGAGTTAAAGACTTCACCGGTTTTTGGATGGATGCGGCGGGGCGCAGCCAGGCTGTAGACGACCAGGTCAACCTGACCCAAATCTTCTTTGATCAGTTCAATGGTTTTCTGCTTCACGGCGTCAGAATAGGCATCACCGTTGATGCTTTTCGCATACAGGCCTTTTTCTGTGGCAAATTCTTCAAAGGCCGCAGAGTTGTACCAGCCTGCGGTTGCCGGCTTGGTTTCTTCACCCGGGCGCTCAAAGAACACGCCCAGCGTGTCAGCGCCACAGCCGAACGCAGCAGAGATGCGTGCCGCCAGGCCGTAACCTGTAGAGGCACCAATCACCAGCACTTTCTTCGGGCCGGAGGCGATCGCGCCCTGAGCGGTGACGTACTCGATCTGTTTTGCTACGTTCGCTTTACAGCCCTCTGGATGGGCAGTAACACAGATGAAGCCACGGATACGTGGTTTAATAATCATATTGACCTCAGTATATGAAACGCTAATGACCCGTCATGCTGTGGGTCGTCATTTTTCATGAAATAAGGGCGCTAGAATACCGTTTCTCTCGGTTCAGGCAAAGCCCGGAAACGCGCTTATCACACTGCGTTAGCGTTATCGCCGGCATTTGCTCAGAGATTAAGCGCCTTTTCAGCCTGCATCAGATACTCTGCCCTCTCCTTTTCCGGCACCATGCCGCCGCCCGTGGCCCACACCAGGTGGGTTGCCCCGGCCAACGTACCCATCCCCTGCTCCGCCAGCCGCTGTGGATGGGCGCTGAGACGCCAGGGGCCGCTCATCCCGGCCAGTGCAGAGGGTTCCAGCGCCAGTGATTCATGCTGCTGCATCAGCCCCAGCAGCGCATACATCTCCTGATCACTGACCGTATAAAAAGCACTGATCAATCGCTGCATCGCACGCCCCACAAAACCCGAAGCGCGCCCCACCGCCAGACCATCGGCGGCGGTCAGGTTATCAATACCCAAATCCTGAACGGCTATCCCGTCATGCAGACCGGTGTGGACCCCCAGCAGCATGCAGGGAGAGTGCGTCGGTTCAGCGAAAATGCAGTGTACGTGGTCACCAAAGGCCAGCTTGAGGCCGAACGCGACCCCGCCAGGGCCACCGCCCACCCCGCAGGGGAGATAAACATACAGCGGATGATCGGCATCGACCGTAATCTTCCGTGCCGCAAACTGCTGTTTCAATCGCTCTCCGGCCACTGCGTAGCCCAGAAACAGGTTGCGCGAATTCTCATCATCAATAAAGAAACAGTGTGGGTCGGCGGCCGCCTGGCGACGTCCTTCTGCCACCGCGACACCGTAATCCTGCTGATACTCCACCACCCTGACGCCACGGTCACGCAGCATCTGTTTCTTCCAGGCTCTGGCGTCGGCAGACATATGTACCGTGACATCAAACCCAAGACTGGCGCTGATGATACCGATTGAGAGCCCAAGATTACCGGTGGAGCCGACGGCGATGCGCTGCTGGCTGAAAAGCTGGCGACACGCCGGGCCGGACAGGCGGAGGTAATCGCCAGCGGTGGTCAGCAACCCGGCATCGAGAGCCAGTTTTTCAGCATGGGCCAGTACCTCATAGATCCCCCCGCGGGCTTTAATCGACCCCGAAACGGGCAGATGGCTGTCTTTCTTCAGCCAGAGCCTGCCCGCCAGGGTGTGCCCGTAACGTTTATCCAGAACAGGTTGCAACTGGGGTAGCGCGCAGAGATCAGACTCAATTATCCCCTGCCATGGCCGGGTTTCCGGAAAGGTTTCCATCAGCCAGGGAGCAAAACGCAGGAGCCGCGCACTGGCATCCGCCACTTCCTCACGGGTCAAGCCTACATGAGGGTAGGCCTCTTTTAGCGATGTGGCTCCGGGGTTAAACCAGGTAACCGGTTGTAATGAGCAAAGCTCATTAAGTAGTGGAAAATCCCGCCTGAGCCTTTCAACATCCATTAACATGGTGACTTCTCCTGTCATGGTTCACTAAGCGTACGTTTGCAGGCTGCGGGTCGCTCAACGCCCGCCAAAAGCCAAAGTTTGATCTCTTTCAAATTTTTGAAAAATATAAGAAAAATTCTGATATGCATTTTATCTGCATAATTACCGCCTGCCAACTGTCACCATAGCAGGTCGCTGCGGGGACAGCTGCTAACTATGCAATCAGGCTGTCAAAATCCTTCCACGCACCAGCATTTCACAATATTTTAAAAACTTTGAAACCTTTTTTTGATGTTAAATTATCCGCGACTTAGTGAGATGTACTGAGTCATCCACGGTATTACAGTATTTATAACTAAGCGCCACCCGCCCGCGACGTCATACGCCACACGGACAGGCGCTAAACAAAAAAGGTTTGTTATGGAAAAGCTCTCTTACGTTTCTGAAGGCAGCAAAACGGCCTGGTCAACTTACTTACAACAGATCGATCGTGTCGCACCCTATCTGGGTGATCTGTCGCGCTGGGTGGATACCCTGCGTCACCCTAAACGTGCCCTGATTGTCGATATCCCCCTGCAGATGGACGATGGCAGCATCCGCCACTTTGAAGGTTTCCGCGTACAGCACAACCTGTCGCGTGGGCCAGGCAAAGGCGGCGTGCGTTATCACCCTAACGTCGATCTTAACGAAGTGATGGCCCTGTCTGCCTGGATGACCATCAAATGTGCGGCCGTTAACCTGCCCTACGGTGGAGCGAAAGGCGGCATCCGTGTCGATCCGTTCAGCCTGTCAGAAGGTGAGCTTGAACGTCTGACTCGCCGTTATACCAGTGAGATTGGCCTGATTATTGGCCCACAGAAAGATATTCCGGCACCGGACGTCGGCACCAATTCTAAAGTGATGGCGTGGATGATGGACACCTATTCCATGAACCAGGGCACCACGATCACCGGCGTGGTCACCGGTAAACCCATTCACCTGGGCGGATCGCTGGGCCGTGAAAAAGCCACCGGGCGCGGGGTGTTTATTACCGGCCGTGAAGTGGCGCGCCGCAGCGGCATTGAGATTGAAGGTGCCAAAGTCGCCGTTCAGGGCTTTGGTAACGTCGGCAGTGAAGCCGCCCGCCTGTTTAATGATGCGGGCGCGCGCGTGGTGGTGATCCAGGATCATACGGCCACCCTGTTTAATCCGGCCGGTATTGACCTGGTCGCACTGAGCGAATGGCAACTGGCCAACAAAAAGATTGCCGGCTTCAGCGGTGCAGAAGTGATCGACGATGAGGCCTTCTGGGACGTGGAGATGGATATTCTGATCCCGGCGGCGCTGGAAGGTCAGATCACCCGTCAGCGTGCAGAAAAACTGCACTGCCGGCTGGTGCTGGAAGGGGCGAATGGCCCAACCTTCCCGGAAGCCGACGATGTGCTGGCCTCACGCGGCATCACCGTGGTGCCGGACGTGGTCTGTAACGCCGGCGGCGTCACCGTCAGTTACTTTGAGTGGGTTCAGGATATGGCCAGCTTCTTCTGGAGCGAGGGTGAAATCAACGAACGCATGGATAAGATCATGACGGAAGCGATGGTACATGTGTGGGAAAAATCGCGGGAGAAATCCTGCAGTCTGCGTACCGCGGCCTACATTGTGGCCTGTGAACGCATTCTGATGGCGCGTAAAGATCGCGGTATTTATCCTGGCTGATGCCTCTGCGGGGTGGAACGATCTGCCCCGCTACCCGTACTTATCTGCTTCCTTTCATCCTCTGATAGAACCTATCAAAACCCTCACCTGCTGCCAGCAACCCTTTCATAACTTTGATCCCCTTCAAAGAATTAATGTTTCATTCACATTTTAAATGGAATTTAAATTCCCTTTACCTTACTGTCATCAGCATTGTTAGCGTTAAAAGCGCCTTTTTGTGCGCAACAACCAATCAGCAATGATATTAACCTATCATTACCATTGATAGAAATGAGTGAGTCTGCTGAGAAAGATCGTGATTCCGCTCAGGTATAACGGAGGAAATTAACGTTGTGGCCGGGGAGGATCGCTGAAGCACACGCTGGCGGCTTGACGCACGCGGGATACATTGAAGTAGGGTTGGCAGGATGACTGGCAGGCAACAGATGTTGCCTGCCCTTTTTTTCAGGCTTTGGTGATGCCCGCTTCGGCTTCAGCCTGCTGGTAACGTTGTATGAAGGCTTCGTTCTCCTCCACCAGGCGCAGCGCCGCTTCAATCAGCTCATTCTGCACCAGGGTCGTGGCACCCTCGCTGGTTTTCCAGTGAATGTACATCACACACAGCGCGGCAACCTGCAGTTTATCCCCTTCGTCATTGCTGCCATCAAAGCCATATTCCGCCAGCGACCAGTGGTAAACCGGCACGACAAAGGGCATATCACCGCTTTCGTCCAGCTCCGGCAGCGTCGTGAACAGTGCCACCATCTCCGGCGTCGCCTCATAGTTCTGACGGCCGATGGCATCCATCTGGCGGCCGTGGGCGCGGGTTTTATTCGCCTGTTTCTGCTTAAGTTTGGCGCGTTTGTTACGTTTATCCTGTTTTGTGCTCACACGTTTCTCTGTCTGTAAGAATGATGGCGGCAGGATAGCATATCCGGTCAGGATTTCCCGATCATCAGCGACACCAGGCCTGCAGCAATGAGCGGCCCGACGGGCACCCCACGGAATAAAGAGACGCCTATGATCGTCCCAATCAACAGGCCACCCACGACCGTAGGCTGACTGCTCATCAGTGTCACGCCGCGTCCGCCAACCCAGGAAACGAAAATACCGACGGCAATAGCCAGCAATGACTTCCAGTTCAGGAAAGAGTGCATCAGGGTGGTTGCGGGCAGCGTTCCGCTGGCGATGGGAGCCATCACCCCGATGGTCAGGATAATAATGCCGACGGTTACCCCCTGCTTCTCAATCCAGGGAAACGTCTGTTGTAGCGGCGTCATGCGGATAGCCACCAGCACCAGCAGCGCAATAGTGACCGTCATATTGTGGCTGAAGTAGCTCAGAGCGGCGAGGAATAGCAGTATGGCGAGGGACAGATCGAACATTATCATCTTCCTGATATCAGTGACATAGCATCTTGTGTTAACAGCATAAGCATTTTCCGTAGCGACTCTACTGTTTTTTCCCTCTTTGTCGCAATCCTATACTGCCGCCCGGCCGGTGCGCGTTTTACAGTACCGCCTCCAGCGCAGCCTGCAGACTGACCTGAGGGACGGTAAGTACCGCCAGCGTGCTGTTAACACGTTTCTCCGCGCCGCTCATGGAGGCCTGCGCCAGCACGATGCAACCCAGCGCGCACTCCGGGCGCTGCTGAATATAGTCGGCGATCTGTTGATGGTACCCCTCAATATCTCCCGCGTTAAACCAGGCCCAGGCGCGGGGAACCAGCTCAACATAAAGCCGGTCGCCTGGTATAAAGGCGCTAAACAGATCGGTGGTAGCCGCCAGGGTCGACTGGGCGGTACATAACACCAGGATGGTACCGTGATAGCGCGAGGCCACTTTCGCCAGCGTCGCATCCACCCGTAGCACCGGCTTGCTGAACGCCGCCTCCCAGACCGCCACACCCAGCGTAGTACAGGTGACAATCACCGCATCGGCCTGCTGACACAGCTCTTCAATGGCGCGGCGCGTGGCGGCAATAATGTCTGGCGTGACGCCCTGCTCATCCTGCGTCTGCGCAAACAGATCGGCCTCAACGCGGTGCAGCAGCTGCACATCATCGTAATCCAGCGTGTTCAGTGCCTGTTCGAAGACCTCAATATTACTCCGGGCGGCGTGCAGGCAGGCAATAATGGTCATATCCATCTCTCTGAAGGGGGCAGAAGGTTACTTTGGCAAAAATCACAGAAATTACCAGCGTAACCGTCAACAACTGAACAAAAGTTGCAACGGTTACGCACAAAACCGGTGCACTGCATCATTACAGCGCTGCATCCTGCTGCAACCTTCGTTTCACCCTGCCCGCTGCGCGGTCTGCAACGCCCTTATACCCGTCATCAGAGAGTGGTATGGAAATTGCTTTATTTCCGGGAAAGAGGCGAAGGAGAATCAGATGAAAGCAATCATTATTGGCGCCGGCATCGGTGGGATGTGTACCGCGATCGCACTAAAACGCTGCGGAATCGACAGCGAAGTGTACGAAGCCGTTAAAGAGATCAAACCGGTCGGTGCAGCGATCTCCATCTGGCCTAACGGTGTCAAATGCCTGAATTACCTGGGGATGAAAGAGGCGTTGCGCGCGATTGGCGGGCCAATGCACACCATGGCCTATAAGGATGCTTACAGCGCAGAAACCCTGACGCAGTTCAGTCTGGATCCGCTGGTGCAGGCTGCAGGTGAGCGCCCCTACCCGGTAGCACGTGCTGAACTGCAGGGCATGCTGCTGGATACCTGGGGGCGTGAGCAGGTGCAGTTTGCCAAACGCGTGAGTCACGTGGAGCAGTGTGCAGAAGGTGTCACGGCCTTTTTTGACGACGGTACCCAGGCTCAGGGCGATTTACTGATCGCCTGCGACGGCACCCATTCGGTGATCCGCCAGTCAGTTCTGGGCTACGTTGCCGAACGCCGCTATGCCGGTTACGTCAACTGGAACGGGCTGGTCGAGATTGATGAATCCCTGGCCCCCGGCAATCAGTGGACGACCTTTGTCGGAGAAGGCAAGCGCGTGTCGCTGATGCCCATTGCCGGGAATCGGTTTTACTTCTTCTTTGACGTACCTTTGCCGAAAGGGTTAGCTGAAGATCGCCGCACCCTGCGTGACGACCTGACCCGCTACTTTTCCGGCTGGGCCGCGCCGGTGCAGCAGCTGATTGCCCGGCTTAACCCCGACACCACTAACCGCGTGGAGATCCACGATATCGAACCCTTTACCCGGCTGGTGAAGGGCCGCATCGCGCTGCTGGGCGATGCGGCCCACAGTACCACCCCGGATATCGGTCAGGGTGGCTGTGCGGCCATGGAGGATGCGGTGGTGCTGGCAATGACCTTACAGAGCCACTCGCTGGGCATAGAGGATGCCCTGCTGCGCTACCAGCACAGACGCGCAGACCGGGTCAAAGACCTGGTGCTGAAAGCGCGTAAGCGCTGCGATGTCACCCATGCCAAAGATCCTGCCGTGACCGCCGAGTGGTATGCCGGTCTGAAACAGGAGTCCGGAGAGCGGATCCTGAGCGGGATGAGTGAAACCATCCAGGGTGGCCCGCTGGCGTAACCCTGGTGGCCCACTGCCGGGGGCCTTACTCCCCGTTGCCAATCTGCCAGATAAACGTCGGATCTGTCCCGTTAACCTCCCAGTCTCCGACGTTGCGCATTTTATAAATCACCGGGTTATGGGATGCCACGGTGCGCGCGTTACGCCAGTGGCGATCCAGCGCCTTACTGGTGCGGGTGTCCGACGCGCCCAGCGCGTTAAACAGCTCACTGGCCGCCCGTGGGATCAGCTCGCTGGCAATCACCTGCGCCTGCGCTGACGCCAGTTCAGCCCGCACGTTGGCCTGGCGGATTAGCGCCTCATCAGCGCTGTCATGCACCTCGTAAGCATACTGAAGGGCGTGAGTGGCCTGCTGTGCGCTGGCTTCCACCGCATACGCCCAGCTGGAGATCTGCCCGACCACCTGCAAAACCTGTACGTCGTGTTTCACCTGCGTGGCATTGCCGTGGCTGTAGATCCGTCTGCGGCTGGCAACGCCTGCGGCCGCATCACGCTTCACCGCCCGGCCAATCCCGGCCAGGGTGGCCAGTAAAACATGCTGATAAAACGCAGTCTGATAACGAAAACGTTCGCTGAAGTCATACACGTGGGCCTGCTCCACTTGCGCCTGGCGGAAACGGGTTGTTCCGCTGCCGGTCAGCCGCTGGCCGAAGCCGTCCCAGTCATCCTCACGCTCGACCTCCTGCTGATGGGTGCTGACCAGCGCGATCACATCACGGCCATTGTCTTCCCGCTGCGCGTAAACGTCGATCCAGTCCGCATACAGGGTGCCGGTGCTGTAAAACTTCTCACCGGACAGTTGCCAGCCGCTGTCCGTCGGTGACACGCGGGTCACCACCTCTCCCAGTCTGAGGTTGCCGATCTCCGTCCAGCCACTGCCCACCAGCTCTCCGTCGGCAAAGCGGCGAAACCAGCGTTGCCGCCCTTCGCCGTCCGGCTGATTCAGCCGGTCTTCGACAAAGGCGAAATGGGCCCGCAGCGCCTGCGGCAGATTGGAGTCGGCTTCGGCCAGTTCCGTCAGCAGCTGGAAAAGCTGCGGTAGCGTGGCGCCGAAGCCCCCCTGCGCCTGGGGGATCCGCAGCGTGCCAAACCCGGCTTCCTTCAGCCAGCGGACAGGCTCCAGTGGCAGAGTACGGTTCACTTCACGTGCCACCGCGCCAGCGGCAATGCGGTCAAATACCGGGCGGAAACGGGCGGCAAGGGTCGGGTAATCAGGGGGCAGTTCAGACATGGGCATCTCCATTTTCAGCGGGGTCATCGATGTCCTGCCGGGTCGGCTCGAAGCGGACCGCCAGCAGGAAAATAATCGGAATAATGGCGGCCAGCGAGACAATCCAGAACATATTGGTGCCAAAGGCGGCCTGTAAAATCGGCAGAATAAACAAAGCCAGCGCACTGCCAACGCCGGACAGCGAGCGGCCAAAGCCGACGCCGGTGGCACGAATATGGGTCGGGTAAGAGAGTGCCGGATAGATCATCATCTGCGCCCCCGGGCCAAAGCCCTCGGCAAACAGCCACAGGCCGAGCATCAGAATGGCAAACCCCACGCCGGCGGCGGCCGTCGGGTGCCCCACCAGCGCCAGCGAAATCAGGGCAATAAACTGCAGGCCAAAACCGGCAATGGCCACGTGACGCGACGGATACTTCCACGCCAGCCGCATCCCCAGCAGGCCGCCGGTAAAGGCAAACAGCGCATTCAACCCCAGCGACGCCGACAGGGTTTCAAATACACCCGCACCAAGAAACCGGGCGAGGATCGACGGCAGGAAAAACGCAATCGCGGTGTATTCAAACGAGATACAGATATTCATTACGGCAGTGACCAGCGTGCGTTCGCGGTACGGTTTCTGGAACAGCACGCGAAAACTGACCCTGGGGGGCGTGGGTTTTACCGGTGCCTGCCCGTCCGGTTCAGCCGCGTGGGCGGTAATGCCGTAGGCATCGCGCAGAATGCGTGCTGCCCCCTTCAGGTCTCCCTGATTAGCGGCCCACAGCGGCGATTCATTCATAAATTTGCTGCGTACCGCAATGATCAGTAGCGCAGGAACCGCGCCAAACAGCAGCGAGGCGCGCCACAACCAGTCAGCGTGTTCTGCAGGCAGCAGAAAGTAGAGCGCAAAAATAATGAAGAAGCAGGCGGATGACGCGGCGTACCACATCGGACACCATGCCGCCAGCCGCGCGGCTTTGTTGCCCTTCCCGCTAAATTTTGAGAATTCGGCCAAGTAGGCCATGGCGACAGGCAGATCGATGCCGACGCCAATCCCCATCAGGAACCGTGCCCCGATCAATACCCAGACGTTGGGTGCCAGCCCGGCGGCAATAGCAGAGACCACGAAAAACAGCATATCGGCCATAAACACCGAGTAGCGACCGTATTTATCGGTCAGCCAGCCGCCCAGCAGGTTGCCGGCGATAGTGCCGATCATGATCGATGAAGTGACCAGCCCGGTAATGACTGGCGTCAGACCGAACTCTTTCACCACATCGTCAATACCGTATGACAGTGTGGTCAGATCGTAGGCGTCGAGAAATACGCCGCCCAGCGCCAGAAAAACAATCCAGCGCGCATAACTGTTTTTACGCGTGCTGGAATTAATTAACCTGGCGACATCACTGACGGATCGAACCGGTGTTGAATCGGATGGCGGTAATGTCATGCCATCGTCAATATTTAATGTACTCATATTATCCCCGCTCCCTATTATTTTAATGACAGACAACACAACGTTTATAAAGAGAATGGTGAGTCATAACAAACAAGGAAAAATGATTTCATTGTGCAGTAACGTCATAAGCCTTTAGCGCTGAATTTAACCAACCTTGTCATTAAATAACGTAAATCCCCCTCTATCACTGACATAGGGGGAATATAAATAGCACGACACTGAAATAAATAAGCCGGATAAAAGCTGAAAAACCCCGCATCACCCGCGAAAACATAACCCCTTGAATTAAAATAATTTACAGTGTTGTCATTTTAATGATACGGGAACCAGCACCCCCTGAACTAGCGGATCGCGGGTTTCTTTCAACCACTGCTGAACACGTGGGTCGGCAAACGCTTTTTTTAATTTGATAATATTTTCATCATTTAAATAAGGCGTACCAATCACCAACTGTGAGGCAAACGTCTGCGGCGCCGGCGGGAATAATATGCCTTTACTGCGGGAAACTTTCCCGGCATCAAACTGTGCCACATAACCAATAGCGGCATCCACCGAATTTAAGGCGCGCGGCATGGTTAACAGATCGAGTTCTTTAAAAGTGAAGTGATGCGGATTCTCTTTTATATCTTTCAATTTTGCCGTTCGCGGCTCGACCGCCGGATTAAGACCAATCAGTCCGATACGCTGCAACAGCCACAGCGCCTGGGCCTGGTTAGCGCCGTCGTTCGGCACGACAATGACCGCTCCGTCGGGTAAATCGGCGACTGATGCGTAGCGATCCGAGTAAATGCCAAATGCCCACTGGAACAGCGGCAGGGTTGGGGTCAGAGCGAATTTATTGGCCTCCACCACCTGCTTCAGCCACCACTGATGCTGATAAACTGTGGCGGCGTACTGGCCTTCAGCCACTGCCCGGTCGGCCTGCACCGGATCCTGTAGTCCGACCGCTTCCAGCCTGATGCCATAATCCGGGGCGATATGCTGGCCCACATAGTCGATCAGGCGCTGTTCTCCGGCCATCGCCGGTTCATAGTGAACTTTTAGCGTGGAGCCAAAGGTCACGCTGTGCCGCTGCTGGAAGGTGAAATACCCGACGCCCGCGCCGATCAGCACCATAGCCAGTATCCCTGCCGGCCAGCGCCAGGCTTTCTTCTTTTTCAGTTCAAAATCCGGCTGCGTCATGATGCGTCTTTCCCCTGCCCGTGTTGAAGTGCGGCAACCACGCGGTCGCCAGTAAACTGAATGAGCTGAATCGTGCCGATCAGCACCAGGATGGTGGCGACCATGATGTGGTTGTCGAAACGCTGGTAGCCATAGACCACCGCCAGATAGCCGATGCCACCCGCGCCAATCGTGCCGGCAATCGCGGAATATTCGATCATTGAGATCACGTTGAGGGTAATGGCGGCAACAATCGCGGGCAGCGCTTCACTCAGCTGCGCGCCCGCGATCACCTGCCAGCGTGAGCCGCCGGAAACCAGCCCGACCGCCGTGACGTCAGCGGGCAGCTCTCGCAGCGCATTTTCCACCAGCCGGGCAAAGAAGGGCGTACCGGCAACAATCATCGGGATCACGGCCGCCGGAATACCGATAGTGGTACCGGTCAGCCAGAAGGTGAATGGAATGATCGCGGCCATCAGTACCAGGAATGGCAGAGAACGGCCGATATTCACCAGCCAGCTCAGGCTGCGGTTCAGCCCCGGCTGCGGGAACAGCCCGCCACGAGAGGTATTGAACAACACCACACCCAGCGTTCCGCCCAGGCTGATGACAAACAGCATCACGATGCCGACCATCAGCCAGGTTTCGCCGTAGGCAGGCAGCATCAGCAGATGGATCTCGTTCCAGGGGGTGTCCTGGCTGGTGACATCAATGGCTTTCATCCGGCCTCCTGTAAGCGGGGACGCTCCGCAATGATCTGTGCCCGGATGCCCATGACGGCCAGCGCGTCGATCAGCACCTGCGGGTTCAGCGGGCGCTGGTTAAAGCGCACCGCGATCTGCATCCGTCCCGCCAGCTGCCCTGACACCTCTTCCAGGTGTGCCGCCAGCAGATCCACCTGCAGGTCATAGTGCACGCTCAGTTGGCTGATCCAGTCGGTGGCCAGCGGTGGCGCGCAGGTCAGCCCCAACAGCAGGTCGCCGCGCCCCTGAAGCGGGCGCAGTGGAAACAGCTGGGCGGAAAGCGAAGAGTCTGGGGTACTGAGCAACTGGTGCAGCGGCCCGTGCTGCACCAGCCGGCCGTCGCGGATTTCCGCCACCGCATCGGCGGTGCTGCGCACCACATCCATTTCATGGGTGATTAACACGATCGCCAGACCAAACTGCTGACGTAACTGTTTCAGCAGCTGCAGGATCGCCCCGGTTGCCTCAGGATCCAGCCCTGACGTCGCTTCATCGGCCAGCAGCACGGCGGGCTTCAGCGCCAGGGCGCGCGCAATGCCAACGCGCTGACGCTGGCCGCCCGAGAGCTGCGCCGGATAATGATGTGCTTTGTCCGACAGCCCGACGCTGTCCAGCAGCTCGCCAACATGCCGCTGGATCTGCCCCGGCACCACGCCCAGCCACGCCAGCGGCAGGGCCACATTCTGCCAGGCTGTTTTGCGCTGCAGCAGCGCCGATGACTGAAATACCGTGCCGATAGCGCGCCTTTCCCGCCGCAGTGCAGCACCGGACAGGCGCGACAGATCCTCACCGTTGACGCGGATGCTGCCGGCGTCCGGACGCTCCAGCAGGCTGATACATCTGGCCAGCGTCGACTTCCCGGCTCCGCTCGGCCCTACCACCGCCGTGATGGATGCGGCGGGCACCGTCAGCGAAATCCCCTTCAGCACCTCCGTTCTGCGGCCGTCGGCTCCCTGATAGTGCTTATGCAGCCCGTCAATCTCTATCATGGCGTCACCCCGTCTTTCGCGGTTGTGGGTGATTCGGTACGACGATAAGTCGCTCCGGGGTGCGGTACTTCCAGCCGCGGGCCACGGCCGAACAGCTTTTCGCGCAGGGTCCCCGACTGATACTCTTTTTTATAGACGCCGCGCTTTTGCAGCTCGGGGATCAGATGTGCCACCACGTCACTGAAGGTTTCATGCGTCACCGCGTAGGCCAGGTTAAAACCGTCAACGTCGGTCTCGTCAACCCAGCTTTGCAGCTCATCGGCCACGGTCTGCGCGCTGCCCACCAGCAGCGGACCAAACCCACCGATCCCCACCCAGTCAGCCAGCGCCTGCACCGTCCACTGGCGGTCGGGATCGGCCGTAGAGAAGGTTTCAACCGCCGACTGAATGGCATTGGTATGCAGATGCTTCAGAACCTGATCGGGCTGGTACTGGCCGAAGTCAATGCCGGTCCAGCCGGAGATCAGCGCCAGCGCCCCCTCATAGCTGACGTAGCGTTTGTACTCCTGCCATTTGGCCTGCGCCGCTTTATCCGTCTCATCGACAATCACCGTCTGCAGGTTAAAGATCAGGATGCTGCGCGGGTCACGCCCGGCCGCTGCGGCACGCTGACGAATATCTGCCACGGTTTTTTTCAGCAGAACCTTTGACGGCGCGGCGACAAATACACATTCGGCGTGTCCGGCGGCAAACTGTTTACCCCGGCTGGAGGCCCCGGCCTGATACAGCACCGGCGTGCGCTGAGGCGAGGGTTCGCACAGGTGAATGCCCGGCACCTGGAAAAACGTGCCCTGATGGTTCACCGGGTGGATCTTCGTCGGGTCGCTGAAGATGCGACGCTCGCGGTCGCGCAGGATCGCCCCGTCCTCCCAGCTGCCCTCCAGCAGTTTGTACACCACCTGCAGGTATTCGTCCGCGTAGTCGTAGCGGGCGTCGTGATCGGTCTGCGACTGATGGCCGATATTGCGTGCGCCGCTCTCCAGATAGGAAGTGACAATATTCCAGCCAATGCGCCCGCGGGTGAGGTGATCGAGCGTCGACAGCCGGCGGGCAAAGGGATAGGGGTGCTCAAACGACAGTGAGGCGGTCAGACCGAATCCGAGGTGTTCGGTGACCATCGCCATCGGCGTGATCAACGCCAGGGGATCATTGACCGGGACCTGGGTCGCATTGCGGATCGCGGCGGCGTTATCGCCATTCAGCACGTCATAGACGCCCAGCACATCGGCAATAAACAGGCCGTCGAACCTGCCTCGCTCCAGCAGCCGGGCCAGATCGGTCCAGTAGCTGAGGTCTTTGTACTCCCAGGAGCGATCGCGCGGATGCGCCCACAGGCCCGGCGACTGGTGGCCGACGCAGTTCATATCAAAAGCATTGAGGCGAATTTCACGTTGTGAAGACATAGTACGCTCCGAATTTTACACGGCCGGATCCAGCCCGTCCGCTGCAGGAAATGTTTTATCAGGGGATTAACGTGGCGTTATGGCATCAGGCGGGACATCGCTCCGCCTCTGACCCCAGCAGCTGCCGGGCGACGCTTTCGGCATGCTCGGCCACCTGCGGCAGTCCCATCAGCTCACCAAAATAAGCACGGGCGGCAGGGCCGGCGACATAGAGATGAGGATTGACCCGGCCATCGGCCCGCAGCGTTTGCGACCGGGCATTGACCTGAATGCCCAGCCCCAGCGGATCGGCCCGCACCACGCCTGCGGAGGCCAGCTGGTGCAGCAGCGCATCGCTGTGCAGCAGCCCGCCGTGTGCCGGGCCGGTGGTGATGATCAGGCGGTCAACCGTCAGGCGTTGTACCTCCCCCGCGCGCGGCTGCAGGTGCAGTTCGATTTCGTCCCCGGCGGCCGCGACGGACGTCAGGCGTGCGGCCAGTACGCGCAACTGACCGCACTGCTGCTGCTGGGCCAGCACGGCGCTGACCTGCGGCGCGATGCGGTAACGATGGACATCCCACCACGGACGCAGGTGGCGCAGAAAGCGCTGCTGTTCCTGCAGCGGCAGTGACTGCCAGATGCGCTGACCGTTCAGACGGATATCATCCAGCACCAGCTGCCACGGCAGGCCCTGGCCTGCGGCATCAGCGACCTCGCGGCGAATGCGGCGCAGCCACGCCAGCACAGTGACCGGGTCGCTGTGAGTATATTCCAGCGGCACGGGGTCAAAGGGACCACTAAGATTGGGGCGTGGCAGCAGACCACGGCGGGAGAACGCCACCACCGGCCCCTGGTGTCCGTGACGGTGTAACGTTGCCACCACGTCTGACATACTCAGCCCGCTGCCCATGATCGCCACCCGTTCCCCGGGGCCGATGCCGGCAAGAGCATCCTGCCGCCACGGGTCAGCAATCAGGCCCGCATGGCCTTCCAGCGCCAGGGCCACTGCCCGTGGCAGAGCCGGGGGCGGATGACTGATCGCCAGCACTACCGCGTCTGCATGAAGTCGTTTTCCCAGGGCCGTGTGCACCACCCCGTGCTCCAGTGCCACGGCGCGGTCGCAGAGATGGTGCAGCCGCACCGGCGAGTGCAGCTGCTCACGGGCAAAGCGTTCCGCGACATACGCGCCAAACTGCCCGCGCTGCGGATAGACGCTGCCATCCTGCCAGCGCGCTTCCGGGTCAGACTGACAGGCCGGAGAAGCACGGAACCAGCGGTCAAAATCGCCCTTTTCTGCCGCCGACAGCTGCATACGGTCGGCGGGCACGTTGATGCGGTGCGACGGGTCACGGGTACCGTAAGCCACGCCGCGCGCCAGCTGAGAACGCGGTTCAATCACCGTCACCGTCAGCCCGGCGTGACCGAGCCTGGCCAGATGGATGGCCACCGCGGTGCCGGTAAAGCCGCCGCCGACGATAACGATATGACGTTCAGCCATGATGCTGCTCCCGCTGCTGTTGCTGCTCCAGCTCGCGCACCAGTGGGATCACCTCGCGGCCAAAGAATTCAACCTCTTCCTGAAAATGCAGAAAGCCCAGCAGCATCAGGCTGACGCCAGACGCTTTCAGTGCGACAATGCGCCGGGCAATCTGTAACGGCGTACCGATAAGATTGGTTTTAAATCCGTCGTTATACTGCACCAGATCCTCCAGCGTCGATTTCGCCCAGTTACCTTCCCCTTCCGGCGAGGCACTGCCGGCATTTTTGACTTCGTCCCGGAACCCTTTTACCGCATCCGGGTTGGCCTGGTCGAGGATCTGTTGCAGTACCTGCTGCGCTTCCTGCTCGCTGTCACGGGCAATCACAAAGCCGTTAACACCCACTTTCACCTGATGCCGGTTCTCTGCAGCCTTCTGGCGGATATCTTCCACCTGCAGACGAATGCCCTCCGGCGTATTGCCGTTGGTGAAGTACCAGTCGGACACGCGCGCCGCCATATCCCGCGCCGCACGGGAGCTGCCGCCCTGGAAGATTTCGGGCTGTGGATCCAGCGGTTTGGGTTTCAGGGAATAGTCGCGGTAGCGATAGAAATCCCCGGCGAAGTTAAACACGTCCTCCTGCCAGATGCCGCGCAGGCAGCGGATAAACTCTTCTGAGCGCCGGTAGCGCTCGTCATGATCCAGCCACGGCTCGCCAATCGCGTTGAACTCGCCGCGAAACCAGCCGCTGACAATATTGACGGCGATGCGCGCCCCGGACAGGTGGCTGATGGTGGCAATCTGTTTGGCGGCCAGCGTCGGATTCCAGGGCCCCGGCAGCAGCGCCGCAATCACCTTCAGTTTTTCCGTTGCCCCCAGCAGCGCCTGTGAAAAACTGACCGACTCATGCTGGTTATCCGCCCCGTAGCCTGCGGTAAAGCGGATCTGCGTCAGGGCATAGTCGAACCCGGCTTTTTCAGCTATCTGCGCCAGCTTACGGTTGTATTCAAAGTCCCAGCCGGTGCGCTGAGGGATATGGCTGATCACCAGGCCGCCAGAAACGTTCGGCACCCAGTAGGCAAATTGTATCGGTTGTTGGCTCATCGTCTCTTCCTCAGCGGCTACGTGCCGGGTTAACCGGACGGCGGTCGCCACCGATGGTTTCACCAAACGGCCCGGTATTGATCGTACGCTGGCGCGGATCGCGGTTCGACGCCAGCGGCAGCAGCGGCATCACCAGCTCGGCAAAGCGGTGGGCCTCTTCCAGGTGCGGATAACCCGACAGAATAAAGTTATCAATCCCCAGCGCCTGGTATTCACGGATGCGATCCGCGACCTGCTGCGGGCTGCCCACCAGCGCCGTTCCGGCGCCGCCGCGCACCAGGCCCACGCCAGCCCACAGGTTGGGGCCAATACGCAGACTGTCGCGGGAACCGCTGTGCAGCGCACTCATTCGCGCCTGCCCGGTAGAGTCCATACGGGCAAAAATGGTCTGTGCCGCCGCAATCGTCTCCTCATCAAGGTGGGCAATCAGACGGTCGGCAGCCGCCCACGCCTCCTCTTCAGTTTCCCGCACAATGACATGCAGCCGGATGCCGTAACTGAGCTGACGGCCACGCTGTTCGGCACGCTGGCGCACCACCGCCAGTTTTTCCGCTACCTGCGCCACCGGCTCCCCCCAGGTGAGGTAGGTATCAATCTGCTCTGCCGCCACGTCGATGGCCTCATCGGATGAACCGCCAAAATAGAGCGGCGGCCCGTCCGGCTGCACCGGTGGGAAGAGGATCTCGGCCCCCTCGACGCGAATATGCTCACCGTGGAAGTCGACTTTCTCCCCTTTCAGCAGGCGGGTATAGACCTCAAGAAACTCACGCGTTACCTGATAGCGATCGGCATGACTGAGGAAGATGCCGTCCCCTTTATTTTCCACCGGGTCTCCCCCTGTCACCACGTTGATCAGCAGCCGCCCTTCGGAAAGGCGATCGAGGGTGGCAGCCATGCGGGCGGCCAGGCTTGGCGGCTGCAGGCCAGGGCGAACGGCAACCAGATAGCGCAGGCGTTTGGTGATCGGCGCCAGCGCGGCGGCGACCAGCCAGGCATCTTCACAGCTTTTACCGGTGGGGATCAGCACCCCGTAATAGCCGAGGTTGTCGGCGGCCAGCGCCACCTGCTGCAGATAGGGCAGATCGACCGGGCGCCCCCCCTCCGTGGTGCCGAGATAGCGACCGTCCCCGTGGGTCGGAAGAAACCAGAATACGTTGATATTGTCCTGTGCTGACTCGCTCATTATCCGCTTCCTATATAACTATATCTGAATTTATTCGATAGATGGTTTCTCTTTGGTTATAAAGACATTAGCAGGAAGCATGCCAACCATTTTTTTCTTTAAAATCATTATAAATCAATAGATTGAATTTCATTGTGGCTGACCATTGCTGCTGCATAAGCAGCAGGGGCTGACAGGATGCTGTTGCATTTGCAGCAAACAGAGCGTTCGCCCTCTCGCCACGGGTGCGTTGCCAGGATACGCTTTTCGTCCCTTATACTCCGTGCAGGAAGGACACCATGGCGCATCCCGGCCCGTTACTGATTGACCCGGCTTCTCTGGCTTTTCAGAGCGTACTGGATCGGCTGGCACCGACCGATGCCACCGTGCTGATCGTCGGTGAAACCGGCACGGGCAAAGAAGTTGTCGCCCGTTATCTGCATCATCACAGCCTGCGTCGCGGACAGCCGTTCGTCGCCGTCAACTGCGGCGCGCTGACCGAAAGCCTGGCGGAGTCGGAACTGTTCGGACATGAAAAAGGGGCGTTTACCGGCGCGGCTGACCGCCATCAGGGCTGGTTTGAGGCCGCAGAGGGCGGCACGCTGCTGCTTGATGAGATCGGCGAGCTCAGTCTGCCGTTACAGGTAAAGCTGCTGCGCGTTTTACAGGAACGTGAAGTCACCCGCGTGGGCTCCCGCCGCCCGGTGAAGGTCAATGTGCGGGTCATTGCCGCCACGCACGTCGACCTGGCCCATGCGATCCGTGAACGCCGCTTTCGTGAAGATCTCTTCTACCGCCTTAACGTGGCCGCCGTCACCCTGCCGCCGCTGCGCCAGCGGCGCGAGGACATTCCCGTGCTGACTGACCACTTCCTGACGCTCTATGCCCGCCGTCTGGGCCGGCCGCAGCTGCGGCTCAGTGAAGAGAGTCTGGCCACGCTGATGGAGTATGCCTGGCCGGGCAACATCCGCGAGCTGGAAAACACGCTGCATAATGCCGTCCTGCTGAGTAAGGAGTCGTTGATCTCGCCGCATCAGCTCAGGCTCAACCCCGCCATTGCTGAACGGCAGCCTGCGGGAGAGCGGGCGCTGGATACGTTTATTCTGCAGCAGTTGCAGAGCGACGGCGGGCCGCTGTATCAGCGGATGGTCGACGCACTGGTGCGTAACGCCTTCGCGCTGTGCGGTGAGAATCAGCTGCAGACGGCAGCCCTGCTGGGGATCAGCAGGAACACGCTGCGCACGCATCTTGGCCATCTGGGATTGATAAAAGCCCGGCGCAGCCTGGCCACACCGGGACGGCGTCCCCCCCTGCGCGATGTCGTGCAGGATCGTGAACTGCGTATCGGCTATCAGAAGTTTGGCAACCTTGGCGTCCTGAAAGCCCGGCAGACCCTTGAAATGACCTTCGCCCATCGCGGCGTCAGCGTGCTGTGGAGTGAGTTCCCGGCCGGGCCACAGCTGCTCCATGCCCTGGATAATGGCGAGATCGACTTCGGCACCACCGGCGAAGTGCCGCCGGTATTCGCCCAGGCGGGAAACAGTCCGCTGCGGTATGTGGCCTGGGAACCTGCCGCCCCGCAAAGCGTGGCCCTGCTGGTGGCGCAGAACAGCCCGGTACGAACGCTGGCTGACTTAGGGGGGAAGCGTATTGCGGTAAACAAAGGGTCAAACGTGCACTACCTGCTGGTGCAGATGCTGGATGAGGCCGGGATGACGCTGAATGACGTGCGCGTCGTTTACGCTCCTCCCAAATATCCCCTGACGCCCAGCGATTACCATGCGGTCGATGCCTGGATGATGTGGGATCCACTGCTCAGTGATGCCGAGCAGGATGGCCAGCTGCGGGTGATTGCCGACGGCCGGGGACGGGTGAATAACCACCAGTTTTATCTGGCGCACCGCGACTTTGCCGCCCACTCAGCCGATTTGCTGCACCCGCTGCTGGCCGCACTGGCCGATACCGGAAATTATATTGATGCAAACCGTGCGGAAGCCGCCGCGCTGCTGGCTGCCGAACTCGGGCTGTCGCCGCAGGCGCTCTCTCATGCGCTGCTCCGCCGCAGCCATCAGACCCGGCGCATGGATCTGACCGTGATCCGCGCCCAGCAGACCATTGCTGACCGTTTTTTCGCGCTGCGCTTACTGCCCAGAGCCATTAACGTCAGGGAGGCCGTCTGGTATGAACCCGGCGTGACATAACCGGGGAGCATTTTAGGCTGATCTGCTGAGACAAAATGACCACTTCTGCGTGTGCCCTGCGGGAACAGGGCCATCCGACCGCAGCGAGTTGTTAAAAATCAGAAAGATAACGTAAAGGCGGGTTCGCTGTTAACATCAAATAAACTGATGAATCCGAAGCAGGAAGAGAACACGATTATCCATAACACAGCGGTTAATTCCTAAATAACTGTCGCGCCTCTGTTTACATTTGGAATTACCTTTACGCTGGAGTAAAGTTTATTCGTCGTTACATCCCGGGCAGTCTTGCACCGTGATATGTTCGCGCATTAAAACACCATGGGATCTTTCCCTATAGCAGACTTATAAATTGGCTGTGAACGGCCTCTCTTTGTTTTTATTTTATTTTGGTTATTTTAATTTTACATCCTTGCTATTAATTGATTCCTGGACACATAAAAATCCACGGAGGTTGGCGGTGAAAAACTCAATCCTGTCGATTACCTATCTGCGGGCGGTTGCCTGTATGCTGGTTGTCGTCTGTCATGCGGAAAGTTTTGCAGGAAAATTAAGTCCGGACTTTTTTTCCGGCTTATTTGGCTATGGGGGGGCAATCGGAAAACTCGGCGTCTACCTGTTCTTTATGATTAGCGGTTATCTGATGGCCTGCGTACACTGGGAGGACTTCGGCCAGGGAAAAATGGGGCTGTTTGTCAAAAAACGCCTGGTACGGATCTTACCGATGTATTACTTATTTACGCTGGCCACTATTATGGCCTGGGTCGTCAATCCGGGATGGTTCCCGGCAACGGTATTAACGCCGCTGGATGATATTCTGTCGCTGTTATTTATACCGTCAGTGTATATAAAAGAGCTGGGCACGCTGACCCCGGTATTATCCGTAGGCTGGACATTGTGTTATGAAATGCTGTTCTACCTGATCTTTGCTATTGGCATGATGTTCCGCCGCCGCAGTGGGATGACCTTTATTTTCGTCACTATTTTCGTCTTAATAGCGCTGGGTGCATCCGGTCGTTCGCAGCAGCCTTATTTCCAGTTTTATACCGACAATATCATGCTTTACTTCCTCAGCGGCATTGCCTGCTTTATGCTGCAAAAACGTCTGCGTCAGCGCTATGCCCACAGCGCCCTGTCGCTGACGCTGATTGTCGCGCTGCTGACGGTATCCACGCTGTGGTTACAGGGCTTTCTGCAGTTACTGGTTCTGACGCTCTCCTTCTTTATGCTGACCGGCCTGGAGTTTGCCTCACAGCGACAGACAAGCCTGACGCGGCTGATGACCGGCATTGGCCTGGCGTCGTATTCCATCTATCTCTGCCACCGCCTGTTTATGGGGGCGCTGGAGAAGGTGTTGCACGTCCTGCTGCCTTCGGCCAGTACCGCCACGCAGTATCTGGCGATGCTGGTGTTAACGGCAGCGTCGGCGGTGGTCGGCTATCTGATTTACTGGCTGATTGAAAAACGCGCCACCCTGGCCTTGCGCTTTAAGGCCAGCTAGTACGAAAACCCCCGTGGCCGGATTATCCGGCCACGGGGATGGCTTATCGTCCTACCCGTCGCTGACTGTTAAACAACGCCACCGCACTGAACACCGCCAGCAGCATCAGATAGTAGCTGGGGGCCAGGCTGGAGCCGGTCATGCTGATCAGCAGCGTGCAGATCAGCGGCGCGAAACCACCAAAAATCGTCACTGCCACGTTATAGCTGATTGCCATGCCGCTGGCCCGCGTGCTCATCGGGAACAGATCGGCCATCATCGACGGCACGGTTGAGAAATACACCGACTTCAACAGCGCCATCCAGCCCACCAGCAGGATTAGCGTGGTCGGCGTGGTGTTATTGGCCACCATTCTGAAGGCCGGATAGATGGTCAGCGCCAGCAGGATCAGCGATCCCCACATCAGCGGTACCCGCCCCACTTTTTCCGCCCACAGCCCCATCAGCGGCGTGACCACCGTCAAAATGATCCCGGCTACCAGCGTCGCGGTAAAGGCGGCTGAACCCGGGAGATGCAGGGTTTTCGTCGCATAGGTGGGCACATAGTTCAGCATGTAGTTCACGCCGGTCGAAATCACCATCAATCCCATCGCCAGCAGCAGCAGTGTTTTCTGCCGGCCCATCAGATCCTTCAGCGGCGCGTGGGACTTCGGCTGGGCGACAAAACTGGCAGGCTCATGGACGTGGCGGCGAATATATAAACCGACCGGGCCAATCAGCAGGCCAAAGGCAAAGGGAATGCGCCATCCCCAGTCCTGGATCTGCGCTTCCGTCAGCCAGGCGGTCAGGCCAAGGCCAAACGCCGAGGCCATCAGCGTGCTGGCCCCCTGGGTGGCAAACTGCCAGCTGGCGATAAATGCCCGGCGCTGCGGAAAATGTTCGACCAGGAAGGCCGTCGAGCTGCCAAACTCTCCCCCGGCTGAGAACCCCTGGATCAGGCGCGCCAGCAGAATTAATACCGGTGCCAGCAGGCCGATGCTGGCATAGGACGGCATCACGGTAATCATCAGCCCGCCCAGCATCATCAGGCTGATCGACATCAGCAGCGCTTTTTTGCGCCCCACCCGGTCTGCATAGGCGCCGAGCACCACGGCACCCAGCGGACGGATCAGGAAGGAGACACCAAAACTGCCGAAGGTCAGCAGCAGCGACACCGACGGGTCCTGTGTCGGGAAAAACGCATGGGCGATATAGCTGGCGAAGAAGCCGTACACGGCAATATCAAACCACTCCAGCGCGTTACCGATGCAGGTGGCAAACAGGGTTTTATACAGGTTCGGGGTCACCGCCTGCGGGGACTGTACGATCGGGCTCACTGGCCTTCCCCCTGTGCGCGGTGCGCACGATGACGGGCCAGCAGCGCAGTGCCCTGCTCGCCTAAATCCCAGAACAGTCGGGTCATGATCTGTAATCCTTCCCGGGCGATGGACTTGAGCATATGTTCGTCAACCGCGTGCTGCCCGCAGGCCGGATAGGAGTGCGGGATCCACAGCGTTGGCAGGCCCAGGGTGTGGGCAAAAACATCATTCGGCAGCGAGCCACCCAGGTTAGGCAGCAGCGCCGGTTTTTTCCCGCTGGTTTTGGCGATGACCGCCAGCGCCCAGTCAACCAGCGGATCGCGCGGGTCCAGCCGCGTGGCCGGTGAGCCGCGCAGCACCTCAACGGATACCTGCGGGAACCCGTGGGCATCGAGGTGTTCACGCAGATGCGTGGCAATATTTTCCCAGTCGGTCCCCACCACAAAGCGCAGCTGGCATACCGCCGTGGCACTGCCGGGAATGGCGTTCATCGGTCGGGCCGGATTGCCGGTCAGGAAAGAGAGCACCTCCAGCGTGTTCCAGCCGTACAGCCGCTCGGTTGGCGTCAGCCCTGCCTCACCCCAGTTGGGATCAATCTGCGGGCCATTTTCATCACCCACTTCGATATCACTCAGGATGGATTTCACTGCCGCACTGATGGCGGGCGGCTTCAGCGCGGCCACCTGCAGCTGCCCCTGCTGACTGACCAGGCAGGCCAGCGCATTCGCCAGCTGAGTACCGGGATTAGTCAGCAGTCCCCCCCAGTTGCCGGAGTGATAATCCCGGTCGCGGGCGTGGATGCTGAGGCGGAAGTTGACCGCCCCGCGTGAGCCGAGGAACAGCGTCGGGCGCACCGCGTTGAGGCGGGGACCGTCGGAGGCCATAAAGATATCGGCCTTTAACCGCTCGCCGTGGCGCTGACACAGTTCCGCCAGGCCGGGCGAGCTGATCTCTTCGCCCATTTCAAACAGGAATTTGCAGTTAAAACCCAGACGTCCGCCGCGTGCGGCCACCACCTGCTCCAGCGCAGCGATATTGACCGAATGCTGGCCTTTGTTGTCCGCGCTGCCCCGGGCGTACCAGCGGTCGCCCTCCTCCACCAGTGCCCACGGGGTCAGACCGCTGCGCCAGTTTTCATCGTCGCCAAACACCACGTCGCCGTGGCCGTAACACAGCACCGTCGGCAGCGCGGGGTCTTCGCTGCGGGTGGCCAGCAGAAACGGACGGCGCGGGGCCTGGACATTCTCAATCTGTTCGGTGGTAAACCCCAGCGCCTGCATCGCCGGTACCATCTCCTCCTCCAGGTAGGCCTGGATCACCTCGTCACGATCCTCCCGCTGGCTCTCACTGCGCATCGCCACCCGGCGTGCCAGTACCCGTTTGAATTCGCCACTGTCAAAGTACGCCGTGGCCTGCGCTACCGCCTGTTCACCTGTCATTGTGTCTGTCCATTTTTATGATGTGTGTTTTTTGTCTTTGCCACTCCGTTTTAAGCTAGAATCCTGCCTTGCCACAATTATCAAATAATCAAACTGGCTTTGCCGTAAAAGCAACGCTCCGCTGCACGATAAGTGAACATGCACCCCGAGGAGGCAGACTGATGCACAGCAGTGAGATCCGCTATTTCCTTGCCGTCGCCAACAGCGGCTCGCTCAGTGCCGCCAGCCAGCAGCTGTTTGTGGCAGTCTCCGCTATCAGCCGGCAGATCCAGCGGCTGGAAGCGCGGGTCGGCGCACCGCTGTTTGAGCGGCACGCGCGCGGGATGGTGCTGAATGATGCCGGGCAGATTTTCGAAAACCACGTGCGTAAAAGCATGATGGATATGGAACATGCGATTGCGGAGATCAAAGGACTGAAGGCCATCAGGCGCACCGCCCTGCGCGTCGCCTGTACCGACGGCATGGCGTTCAGCCTGTTGCCGGTGCTGTTCACACAGTTTCGGCTGCTGCACCCGGGCGTCAGCTTTCATCTGACGGTGGGCAGCGCGCTGGAGGTGGCGGAGATCATGCGCCGGGGGGAGTGCGACGTGGCCTTTCAGTTCAGCCTGTACCCGGAGCGCGGAGTGGAAGTGGTCGCCGCCTGGCCCGCACCGGTACTGCTGGTGATGCGGCAGGATCATCCGCTGGCGCAGCAGCAGGTGCAGCTGAGTGACCTCAACGCTTATCCGCTGGCGCTGCCGGATGCCGGAACCACGGTACGCCAGCTGTTCGACCTCTCCTGCCGCATGAGCGGCACCTTTGTTGAACCGGCGCTGACCTGCAATAACTTCAGCACGCTGTATACCTTCCTGCTGCAGACCCCGGCGGCGATCACCATTTGCAGCCAGTTTACGGTGATGTATCAGGCGGTGGAGCATGGGCTGGTGCTGAAGTCGGTTGGCGCCGACCAGCTCAGTCAGCGTTCGTTACAGGTACAGACCGCCATTGGCCGTAAGCCGGGTCCGGCGCTGTCGCTCTTTCTGGAGTTTGTCCGGCAGGAATTAAAGCAAAAAGATGACAGCATCAGGGCGATCTTCGCGTTTTGACAGGGCACGCGGCGGGCGGGAAAAGGTCGCCCCCGACGGGGGCAACCCGGTTTTTTATTTCATCTCCACCTGATAGAAGATGTGTTTGCCAAACGGATCCACTTCGTAGCCGGTTACCTCTTTACGCACCGGTTCGAAAATGGTCGAGTGAGCAATCATCACCGCCGGGGCCTGGTCATGCATGATCTGCTGCGCTTCGCGATACATCACGACGCGCTTGTCATGATCCTGCTCGGCGCGGGCGGCGGTGATCAGCTTATCAAACGGCGCATAGCACCACTTAGACGAGTTGGAGCCGCCGTTAGCAGAGGTGCAGCTGAACAGCGGACCGAAGAAGTTATCCGGGTCCCCTGTCGCCGTGGTCCAGCCCATCAGCGCGGCCTGATGCTCGCCGTTTTTCACCCTTGAGAGATATTCACCCCATTCGAAGCTGACAATGTTGGCTTTAATCCCCACCTTCGCCCAGTCGGCCTGGATCATCTCTGCCATGCGGCGCGCGTTCGGATTATAGGGACGCTGTACCGGCATCGCCCACAGATCGATGGTGGTACCCGGGGCGATGCCCGCCTCTTTCAGCAGCGCTTTGGCCTGTTCTGGCGCGTAATCATAGTCTTTCAGATCCTGATCCGCGCTCCACACGCCCGGCGGCAGCAGGTTTTTGGCCGCCGTGCCGGTGCCCTGGAAGACCGCTTCAATAATCGCGGGCTTGTTAATGGCCATGCTCAGGGCCTGGCGCACTTTGACGTTGTTAAGCGGTGCTTTCTGGGTGTTAAACGCCAGGAAACCGGTATTCAGCCCGGCCTTATGCATCATGGTGATGTTTGGGTTGGCCTCAAGGCGCTTGAGATCGGCGGGATTCGGGAACGGCATCACCTGACATTCGTTCTTTTCCAGCTTGGCCGCACGCACCGAGGCATCCGGCGTGATGGTGAAGATCAGACGGTCGAGCTTCGCTTTCCCCTGCCAGTATCCCGGGAAGGCGCGGAACAGAATGCGGGAATCTTTTTGATACTGGGCCAGTTCAAACGGCCCGGTGCCAATCGGTTCCCGGTCGACTTTTTCCGGCGTGCCGGCTTTCAGCATGGCATCGGCATATTCTGCCGAGAGGATCGAGGCAAAGTACCAGCCCAGGTCGGCAAGGAACGGCGCTTCGGCATGAGCCAGGGTAAAGCGCACGGTGTGATCGTCGATTTTATCGATGCCTTTCAGCAGGGTGCCAAACTCCAGGCTTTCAAAGTTGGTGTAGCTGCCGTTCGAGACCTTGTGATACGGATTGGCCGGATCTTTCTGGCGCATAAACGAGAAGATCACATCGTCAGCGTTAAAGTCTCGCGTCGGCGTGTAGTTTTTATTACTGTGGAACTTCACGCCCTTGCGCAGGTGGAAGGTGTAGACGGTGCCATCGGGGCTGATCTCCCAGCTTTCCGCCAGTGACGGGATCAGTGTGGTGGTACCGGGCGTAAAGTCGACCAGGCGGTTGTAAATGGGTACCGCGCTGGCATCGACGCTGGTGCCGGAGGTGTACAACTGCGGGTTAAAGTTTTCTGGCGATCCCTCAGAGCAGAACACCAGCGTCTTCGCTGAAACCGCTGACGCGACGGTCAGCGCCAGAGCCGCCAGTACCGTGCGTAATACCGCTTTCTTCATCTCCATCCTCGCTTTTTATTTGACATTATCAGGGGGTGGTGCGTAAACCTGTAAATAACCCATTCATGAATAACATGATTTCGCACATTACCGAAATCATGCTGCCCGAGACAAATAAGGAAAGCTTATGACAGATTCACTGGCACGCCAGCTTACTCAACGTTTTTATCGCTACCTGGCCGTTACCAGCCAGAGTGATGCGGCGGCCACCGTCCTGCCCAGCACCCCGGAACAGCATGAGATGGCCCGGCTGCTGGCTGACGAACTGCGCCAGCTTGGCCTGCAGAAGGTGGTTATCGATGAGTTTGCCACGGTAACGGCGGTGAAGCCCGGCAATCGCCCCGGCGCCCCACGCATCGGTTTTATCACCCATATTGATACCGTTGATGTTGGCCTCTCCCCGCATATCCATCCCCAGACCCTGCGCTATGAAGGGGAAGACCTGTGCCTGAATGCTGCGCAGGATATCTGGCTGCGCCGGACGCAACACCCGGAAATCGAGGCCTATCACGGCCAGGATATTATCTTCAGCGATGGTACCAGCGTGCTGGGAGCCGATAACAAAGCCGCCGTCACGGTGGTGATGACGCTGATGGAGAACCTGACCGACGCCCAGCCCCACGGCGATATCGTGGTGGCCTTTGTTCCGGACGAAGAGATTGGCCTGCGCGGCGCGAAGGCGCTGGATCTGAAAAGCCGCTTTGACGTGGACTTCGCCTATACCATCGACTGCTGCGAACTGGGGGAAGTGGTGTATGAGAACTTTAACGCCGCCGCCGCAGAGATTACGCTGACCGGCGTGACGGCGCATCCGATGTCGGGCAAGGGGGTACTGGTCAATCCGCTGCTGATGGCCTGGGATTTTATCAGTCACTTTGACCGTCAGCAGACCCCGGAGCATACCGCCGGACGCGAAGGCTATACCTGGTTTAATGATATGCAGGCCAATGCCAGCGAGGCGCACCTGAAAGCCTCCATTCGTGATTTCGATCTGGCCGGCTTTGAGCAGCGTAAACAGCAGATGCATCAGGTGGCGGAGATCATTCGCCAGGCCTATCCGACCGGCAAGGTCGCCGTGTCGATTTCAGATACCTACAGCAACATCAGCAATGCGATCGGCGACGACAAGCGCCCGATTGACCTGATCTTTGCCGCCATGAAGGCACTGGAAATTGAACCGAAGGTGATCCCGATGCGCGGCGGCACGGATGGTGCAGCGCTGTCGGCGAAAGGTTTACTCACGCCGAACTTCTTTACCGGAGCACACAATTTCCACTCGAAGTTTGAGTTCCTGCCGGTGCCGTCGTTCGTGAAATCCTACCTGCTGGCGGAAAAAATCTGCCTGCTGGCAGCGGAGTAATCGTTAGCAGATTGACTGAAAAGTACCTCCTGCCGTAGGGCTGAAAATCCTCAGTCATTTTTTTGGCTGACAGTTCGCTTTCCGATCTGAGGCCAGTTTGAACACGCCGGATTGGCAAAGTCCGCATCCCTGCGGGCCCCGGCACGCGACGCCCTGTCGCGTGACGCCGGGCTTACCTCAAACTGACCCCATCCCGGCACCAGGGTTGCACGCTGCCGGTGTTAAAACCGGCAACCCGATGTGCCGTTAACGACCGTTACGTCGCTGAGCGACGCTGACCCACCTCACTCCTCATAAACATACACACGCAGACGATGCCCGTCCGGGTCGCAGGCGGTAAAGGTATAGCCGAAATCCAGCGTTGCCGGCGGGTCGGGGATCTCAACACCCCCTTCCTGCCACTGGTTGAAGAGATTATCCACTTCGTCACGACTCTCTGCGGTAAACACAATCTCCGACTGGCTGGTTCCGGCACTCACCGGTGGCGTCACCCCGGAGGCGATCCACAGCCCGAGACGACCGCCAGACGGCAGGATAAACATCGCAAAAGTGGGTGATAATTCGACGGCATCAACGTTCAGTATCCGCTGGTAAAAGGCCGCGCTGTTAGCCGGGCTGGCAACATACAGAATGGTAAAGTCGAGTGCTTTCATTGGCGTATTTCCGTTTCAGTGATTGAACGGTCACAGCCTAAGCGAGGGGAATGACAGTTTCTGTCAGTAGCCAAATCCCTGTGGGGGAATATTATGCCGTTCACGCCACTCTTTCATCAGCTGCGCACGCGCAGGCTGATAACGCTGCGGCATGAGCTGAAGTTGGGTTATACGGTCAACGCGGAAATGGCGGTAATCCGCCCGCGATTCACACCAGCCAACAAGCAGTTGCACGGACTCAAAAAAGCCCACGGCGAGCGGCCAGACTCTGCGCTTTGAGCATGTCCCCTTCAGGTCCCTGTATTCAATATCAATCACATATTGCTCACTGATGGCCTGCCGCAATGCGGCAACGTCAATGTCGATGGCGGGTGCCTGCGCATTTGACCCTACCATCAGCGTCGACAACTCCAGCTGTGAACGCAGATCCCCCGGCAGTACGGCAGCGATCTTGCTCAGCGCGGAGTGCGCTGCCGTCGCCAGTTCATCGTCGGCACGGCGCGTCACCCAGCGTGAACCGAGGACAAGGGCGGCAATTTCCTGGGGGTTGAACATTAACGGTGGCAGCGTATAACCCGGTCGCAGTACGTAGCCCAGACCCGGCTCGCCGACAATATCGGCCCCCTGCTGCTGTAGCGTGGCGATATCCCGGTAAAGCGTTCGCGTGCTGATATTAAATTTGCTGGCAAGCTGCAGTGCCGTGACGGGGAAGCGGTGGTTACGCAGGACTTGCAGAATATCGAGCAGACGTTGGGCGCGTGACATAACGTATCGGTATACCTGATGAGGAAGAGACAGTCCGTCTGGCGCCTTCCTGAAAAAGGAAGGGCTCAGGGCGGGCCAGGTGTTTATCCGGCCCGCCGGAGCGACTTACTTCACCGCTACATCAATACCCGGGAAGAACTTCGCGGCCAGTTTGGTCACGGTACCATCGTTTTGTATCTTAACGATAGCGGCATCCAGCGCTGCTTTCAATTTGGCATCGTCTTTACGCAGACCAAATCCAATGCCGACACCGAGTACCAGCGGATCTTCCACGGCCTTACCGGCGAAACTAAATGCTTTCCCCTGCGGTTTTTCCAGGAAGCCAGACTGACCGGCAGCCGACATCACCAGGGTTCCGTCCAGGCGTCCCGCGACCATGTCGTTGTAAACCTGGTTCTGATCCTGATACGGTGTCACCGTCACACCCTGCGGCTCCCAGTGTTTTTTCGCATAGGTTTCCTGCACGGAACCCTGCAAGACCCCGATGTTCTTGCCCTTCAGGCTCTCCACGGTGGGCAGCAGCCCCGACCCTTTTTTGGCAATCAGCATGTTGGGGATGCGGTAAATCGGCTGAGTAAAGCCGATGCTTTTCATGCGGGCTTCAGTGATGTTCATCGCCGAGTTGATGGCGTCGAATTTCTTCGCCGCCAGTGCCGGGATCAGGGCGTCAAAACTGCTTTCCACCCAGCTGCACTTGAAATTGCCCACCTGGCAAATCGCTTTGCCCAGCTCGATGTCAAAGCCTTCCAGCTCGCCTGAGGCGTTGCGGCTTTCAAAGGGCGGATACTGTGACTCCAGACCGTAGCGCAGCGTATCCTGCGCCAGCGCTGACACCGACGACAGCAACCCGACTGCCACAAACAACGCATTCAGTTTTTTCATTCATTTACCCTCAAGGTGATGCTGTTAGCAAGGCTTGACCTGACAGAGTGCGCGTGCGCCTGCCTGCAAGGTGGCTTCGTCTTTTGCGAAAGAGAGACGGATCAATTTGTTGTCTGTCCCATCGGTATAGAACGCTGACAGCGGAATAGTCGCCACGCCGTGATCAACGATCAGCCGTTTTACCATTTCACTGTCAGACTCGTCACTGAAATCTGCATAGCTGGCCAGCATAAAGAACGATCCCGCCGACGGCAGCAGCGTAAACGGTGAGTCCTGCAGCAGGCAGGCCAGCTGATCACGCTTACGCTGATAAAAGTCGCCCAGCCCCAGGTAGTGCGCCGGTTGCTGAAGATACTCAGCAAAGGCCACCTGCATCGGCGTATCGGCCGAGAACATCATAAACTGATGCACTTTCACCACCTCCTCCATCAGCGCTGCCGGGGCCAGCAGATAACCGATGCGCCAGCCGGTAACGTGAAAGGTTTTCCCGAAGGAGGAGACGATCACACTGCGCTGCGCCAGCTCCGGATGGGTGGCCATGCCGTGATGCTGACGGCCGTCAAACAGGATATGTTCGTATACCTCATCCGACAGCACGACGATATCGGTATGGCGCGTCAGCGCCGCCAGACGGTGCAGATCTTCCGCGCCCAGTACCTGGGCGCTGGGGTTGTGCGGCGTATTGATGATGATCATGCGGGTCTTCGGCGTAATGGCGGCCGCCACCTCATCCCAGTTAATGGCAAATTCCGGCACCTGCAATTTCAGGCCGACCGGGATTGCGCCCTGCAAACGCACGATCGGCGCGTAGCTGTCGAACGCCGGTTCAAAGAAGATCACTTCATCCCCCGGATGCACCAGCCCGGCGATGGCCGAATAAAGCCCTTCACTGGCACTGGCGGTGATCAGAACTTCACTGGCGGCATCATATTTTTGCCCGTAGAGCGTACCGACTTTGGCCGCCAGCACCTCTCTCAGCGCGGGCAGCCCGGTCATGGTCGCATACTGGTTATGCCCCTGCTGCATGGCTCGGGTTACCCCCTCTACCAGCAGCGGATCGCACGGAAAGTTCGGCGCGCCCTGTGAGAGGTTAATGGCGTTATGCAGCGCGGAGAGCTGGCCTATTACTGAAAAAATCGTGGTGCCAACATCCGGGAGTTTAGAACGCTGCTGCACCGCAGAAGTGAGGGTCATGGCGACTCCAGTCGGGAAAAGAGTGATGATGCCAGTTCTACGTGGCGGCACTTGAGGCGACAAGCGAATTGTTGTCATAATAGCTATGACTTTTTCTCATTGCTCAGAGAACCCGATGTCTCAGCGTCCGCTGCCGTTAAATGCTATCCATGCTTTTATTGTGACCGCCCGTCACCTTAATCTGACGCACGCCGCCGGCGAGTTGTGCATCACTCAGGGAGCGGTGAGCCGCAAAATCGCCGCGCTGGAGGCCTGGCTGGGGTTCCCGCTGTTTGACCGCCACGCGCGCGGCCTGCACCTGACGCCGCAGGGGGCCAGCCTGCTGCCCGCGTTGCAGAGTGGTTATCAGCAGATGCACGATGCCGCACAGCAGGCCAGCAGGCAGCACACCACCATCCGACTGAAAGCACCCACCTGTGCCATGCGCTGGCTGGTACCGAAACTGGTCGCACTGGAAAAAGCGCGCCCTGAGCTGCACGTTTCGCTGACCACCACCGTGGATCACCACAGTCAGTTAGCGCATTTTGATGCGGCGATCCTCTACGGCAGCAGCCCGCGCAACAGCGTACTGCTGTTCGAAGAGGCGCTGACGCCGGTGATGGCACTGTCGCTGCTGCCTGCCAGGCCGGCGATCGACACGTTGTCCGGGATGACATTTCTGCATCCCACCGCCGACAGCCGCGACTGGCAACTGTGGTTACAGGCGCAGCAACGCACGCTGGTGATGAAGCGGAATCAGCATTTTTCCACGATGGATCTGGCGATCAGCGCGGCCATTCAGGGATTTGGCGTGACGGTGGCCGATGTGACGTTAATTGCTGAGGATCTGAGAATGCGACGTCTGGTGGCACCCTTTGCGGGCAGTGTGAAAACGGGCGCGGTCTACAGTCTGATCCGACGCCCGTCTGCTCTGTCGCCACCGCTGCTGGATGAGCTGGTGGCATGGTTAAGTCAACCGTCTTAGAAGGAGACCCATTCGTCAGCGGCGCCAGCCTTCGGCGCACCCGAGCTTCTCAGCGGACTTTTCAGCGCCGCTGGCCGGGCAGCCGCATGACCCGCAGGCGCACTGCTGGCTGTCAGGCGGAATTTGGCCACCGACAGCGTCAGCTCTTCCGTCTGGCGTTCCAGCGCACTGGCTGCCGCCGAAACCTGCTCAACCAGCGAGGCGTTCTGCTGGGTGACGCTGTCCATTTCGGAAATCGCCGTTCCGACCTGAGAAATCCCCTTGCTCTGCTCTTCCGAGGCGGAGGCAATCTGCTTCATGATCTCCGTGACTTCTGCCACCGACTGCAAAATATCGTCCATGGTACTGCCCGCATCACCAACCAGCTTAGATCCGGTATCCACGCGGGAGACGGAGTCGGCAATCAGCGTTTCAATCTCTTTTGCCGCCCCGGCACTGCGCTGCGCCAGATTACGGACTTCACTGGCAACCACGGCAAAACCACGCCCCTGCTCTCCCGCACGGGCCGCTTCCACCGCCGCATTCAGCGCCAGGATATTGGTCTGAAAAGCGATGCTGTTAATGACCGTGGTAATTTCAGCGATTTTCTTCGAACTGCCGGCAATGCCCTGCATGGTGCTGACCACTTCACTGACCAGTTTGCCGCCCTTACTGGCGGTTAAAGAGGCATTATCTGCCAGCGAACTGGCCTGGCGGGCGTTATCGGCGTTGAATTTCACCGTCGCAGTCAGTTGCTCCATGCTGGCTGCCGTCTGCTCCAGGGCCGAGGCCTGCTCTTCCGTACGCGAGGAGAGATCGTTATTACCGGAGGAAATTTCTGCGGCACCGCGATGGATATTTTCAGTCCCGCTGCGGATTGAACTGACCGCATCACGCAGGCTGTCCTGCATTGCCCGCAGCAGCGGAACCAGCTTCCCGACGCAGTTGCGGCCGAAATCATTGACGGGCTGGGTCAGGTCACCATCGGCAATCACGCGGAAGTGTTCCCGAATGGTGGCCAGCGGACGCACCAGCATCACCACCAGATAACGATCGGTAAACAGCAGGATCAGCAGTCCGGCAATCACCGCCATCACCAGTACCGCTTTGGTGGTATGGGTCAGATGATCGACCGTGATGCGCGTGGCATCGAGCTTATCGGCAGCGGCGGTATTAAATTTTTCCACACTGGCACCGAAATCGCGGCTGAGGGCTGGCGTCACGCTGGCAGCGTGGCGACGATAGTCATCCGGCGATCCCTGCTGTGCCAGACGCACCTGGGGCGCAACCCCCTCATCCAGCAGCTTCTGCCAGCTGGCAATCGCACTGGCGGCATACTGCGCATCCAGCGGGCCCGGTGACTGTTGTTTGAAATCGGCCAGCAGCGTGGTCATGTTATCCAGCGCTTTCTGCACCGACGCCATGTCCTCCGGTTTTTTGGATTCTGTGGCACGGGATAAACGCGTGATAACGCGGAAATACTGGTCGTTACCTTTGCTTAAGGTGCTCATCTGACCGACCAGATGGCGATCGACGGCATTGCCCTCGCTCAGCTGGTTCAGGGAATAAACGCTGTACAAGCCTACAGCGCCCCAGAGCAGGCAGAAAATGCCCAAAATCCACAATAATACTGCGCGGATTGTATAATTTTTTAAGAATTTCATAGTGACTCCGTGACCTGGTGATACCGATTAAAATGTTGTTATCTGAGGGCTATCACCCTTAGTTATCGGCACGGAAGCAGAGGAAACTCAAAAAATTAACACGACTTATATTGCAGCATTTTTGCCCTTAGTTTTCCCAGGGTAAATCATAACTTATTGCTATGATGCGGTTTTATTGCAGTTTAGGGCATTTTAAATACAGCAGAATATATTAAGTATCAGGCTGGTAATGCGGCGCTATTCATGGCGCAGATGGACAAATGCCTTCATCAGCAGACGAAACACCTGCATTCTGCGTCGCATAAAGCGTTTTTCAATGGCGATCCCCGCCTGGCCATTCTGACCGAAACGCAGGGTGATATCCTGCCGGGGGCGCCAGGCAGGCCAGTCCGTTTCGCCGCTAATCTGGGGTGAAAATACCGTCACATCCCGCGCAAAACGCAGCCAGTATTCACTGACACGCCATGAAAAATCCCGGTCTGCCGCGGTGAACGGGCGGGCACTCTCCGTCGGTTCCATCTGCGCCAGCGTATTCAGGACATAGGGAATTTCATTGCCGTGCCAGGTCCCGTGCGCGTAAAGATCGCGCGCGTTCTCTGATACGTAATCAAAGTAATAGCGCCAGGTTGGTGTGCCTGTGCGGTGCTGGGCCAGCGCCGCCACATAGCCCAGAGTGGTAAAGGTCATATCCCGGGCCACCTG
Source organism: Erwinia persicina (assembly GCF_019844095.1). NCBI lineage: Bacteria > Pseudomonadati > Pseudomonadota > Gammaproteobacteria > Enterobacterales > Erwiniaceae > Erwinia > Erwinia persicina. Next base: position 2,519,864 of record NZ_CP082141.1, read on the forward strand.
TCGCCCGAGCTCCGCATCATCCCACACGTCACGGTACAGTAACTTGATCAGCCGCAGCGCCAGCGGATGCTTCGTACGCATATCCGCGATCACCTTTGCTGCATCCACGCCAAAAAAGGCCAGCACGCTTGCTTCATCACTGTTGCTGCCAATCATCAGCGGCAGCCGCTGCTGTTGGCCGGAAGCGAAGACGCTGAGCATCGGCTGCGGCAGAACGCAGTCCCCGTGGATCGCCACCGGCCCCAGGGTGAGCGAGCGCGCCAGCGGCCAGAACGCATCTGCTGGCAGGGCGCGCAGTTGCTCCGCGCTGGCATCCTGCAGATCGAAATGACGGGCCAGCGCTTCGCCTTTTTGCAGGGCTTCTGCCCGGGAGACGTCCGGGACGCTGTAGGCACTCTGTACAATCCCCTTATGGAACAGTCCTTTTGCCATCGGTGAAGCAAACAGGGACAGTACGCTGCGGGCACCGCTGGATTCGCCCATCAGCGTGACGTTTTTCGGGTTTCCACCAAAGGCCCGAATGTTGCGCTGTATCCACTGCAGGGCAGCGATCTGATCGAGCAGCGCAAAGTTATTCACCACCTCGCCGTCAGCATACTCGCGGTCCAGCGCCGGATGCGCAAAGAACCCCAGATGCCCCAGACGGTAGTTTAGTGTGACAACCACGGCGCCGCGTGCCGCCAGGGGTGCCCCCAGATAGGGCGTTAACCCGCCGGATCCCACGGTGTAGCCTCCACCGTGGATCCACACCATGACCGGCAGCGGTGTGGATGGCTCTGCGTCCGGCGTCCAGACGTTCAGATACAGGCAATCCTCGCTGAAACCCCCGGGGTCCCCCCCGCCTACCGCCAGACAATATTCCAGGCTCTGCCAGCTGGCAGGCCCCCACGCTGTCGCTTCTTTTTCCCCTTCCCAGGGCGTGACTGGTTTTGGCGCTTTCCAGCGTTGTTCACCCACGGGGGGCGCGGCGTAAGGAATGCCCTTAAAGACGAAGACGTTCTCCTCCCTCTTCCCGCGCAGGCAGCCTTCTGCCGTCATAATCCGTAATGTCTGTTCGTTTTTCATGGGGGCTTCCGTATGATATCCGCGGTAATTATTTGCAGACTAAGAGAGAAAGTCCATCATGCCGTGTCATTTGCAGATTATGCTGATACAAGCACCGTTTGAACGGGTGCGATGATCGCCAGCTGCTGGCGGCAGAGTTCCGCCCTGACCTGCAAGGATCACATTATGTTTACCGCTATAAATAATGGTTTTTCCCGTCTCTGTGACCATCCGGACCTGGGCCGGCTGGTATTGCGCGTGTCACTCGGCGCACTGCTGCTGTTTCACGGTGTATTTAAAATTGAGCACGGGGTCGGCTGGATCGCCCGACTGCTGCATGCACAGGGTTTGCCCGGTTTTATTGCCTATGGCGCTTACATTGGGGAAGTACTGGCACCGGCGATGATTATTGTCGGGCTGATGACGCGCCCGGCGGCGTTTATTATTGCCGTAAATCTGGTGGTGGCGACGCTGCTGGTGAAAAGCGGTGCGGTGTGGGATCGCACCGGGGTCGGAGCCTGGGCGCTGGAAGGAGAAGCACTTTACCTCTTTGGCGCGCTGGCGGTGATGTTTCTTGGCGCAGGCCGCTTTACGCTGGTCAGTAACAGTAGTTTGCAATAGGACGGGCTGACCGGGAAAAAGGCCAGCCACAGACGCTGCAGGGGGCGACCTTTTTATTCGGTCGCCCGGTGCACCCAAATGCTTCTTCAGCTTACCCGCTGGTAGCCGTAGCGGTATTTTGCCACCAGCATCAGCGTAGTCAGCACGGCCGGGATGGCCAGGAAGGAGAAGACGTCGGTGATATTCCAGCCAAGCGACAGCATTTGCGCCCCGGCAAAGGCACTGAGGATGGCGCCGATGCGCCCCACGCCATGCATCCAGCTGGATCCGGTGGCCCGCGCATGGGTCGGATAGTAGCTGGCTGACAGCGCATTCATCCCGGTATTGGCTCCGTTGAGACAAAAACCGCTGCAGAACGCCACCCCGCCCAGCACCCAGACTTCAGCGGGCGCATAACCGATACAGACGGTAGCTATCGCACCGGTGAAATAGATCGCCGCCAGCGCCAGGTTGGCATTAAAACGGTCCATCATCCAGCCCGCAAACAGCGAACCCACCGTGCCGCCCGCCTGATACATGGCGGTCACCAGCGCGGCCTGTGTCACCGTCATGCCCACGTCTTTCACCAGCGATGGCAGCCACGAGCCAATCAGGTAGACCAGGAACAGCCCCATAAAATAGCTGCCCCACAGCATCAGGCTGCCAAACAGATAGCGCCGCGACACCACGATCTTGACGGCCCCTTCACTGCTCGCGGCCTCACTGCGGATGAACACGCTATTTTCATCCACGTGTCCCGGGTGCATGTTCTCCACGATCTGGCGGATCCGGGCTGTCGGGTGGTTGCGGGCAATCATAAAGCGCACAGACTCGGGTAAACCACGCAGCAGCAGCGGTACCAGCATCAACGGCAGCACGCCGCCCATGATCAGCACCGCGTGCCAGCCATAGTTGGGGATCAGCCATGAGGCCGCGAAGCCCCCGGTGGCGGCACCAAAGGTAAAGCCACAGAACACGACGGTGATGAGAAAAGCGCGGCGGCGCTCAGGGGAGTATTCCGCCACCAGCGTGCCGACGTTCGGCATCGCCGCCCCCAGCCCCAGCCCGGTGAGGAAGCGGAAAAGCATCATCTGATCCAGGTTTTGCGAGAACGCCGTGGCCAGCGTCCATAAGCCGAAGAAAAAGACGCTGCTGATAATAATGACGCGACGACCGAAGCGGTCGGCCAGGGGGCCGGCCACCATGGCCCCCAGCGCCAGGCCAATCAGCGCCGCACTGATCACTGCGCCAAGCTGATGGTTGCTTACCCCCCAGGCACTTTTCAGCGCAGGGGCAATAAAGCCCATCAGGGCGATATCCATACCATCCATGGCAACAACGGCAAAACTCAGGGCGATAATGCGTTTCTGATAACGACTCAATGTGCCCTGATTAATCAACGTACGGATATCGATGGCTGCGGTACTGTCCACTTCGCGCTCCATAACAGGCAGTATTAACCCCTGGCGGATAACGATTAGCGCAAAGGTTGGTAGAAAAAGTGTCGGTTATCATAACGGATTGTTATGCAATACTCCTGGGAAAATATGCCTGTCTTGCGCAAAACCCTGCCCCAGGTAAGCCCCCTTTTCTCCGGGAGTTTTCCCCCTTTTGGGTGGGGGATTAATAATCACTGCGTATGGTGCGCATCAGTTATTCCTACCAGAAGTAATGGATACGCCTTAAAACACGCTAAATGTTAATCAAATTTTGCAATAAGGTTAACAAAACAATCACTGAGATCTTGCCAGTCTGTCCGGGCCGTTATTACTCTGCTGTATGGACAAAAAATATCAGTTTAATCAGCGTATTCGGCTGCGCCATTTACATACCTTCGTCGCCGTTGCGCAACAGGGGACGCTGGGGCGTGCCGCTGAAACCCTGTCTCTCAGTCAGCCCGCACTATCGAAAACCCTGAACGAGCTGGAAGAGCTGGCTGGCGTGCGGCTGTTCGAACGCGGCCGTCTGGGCGCGCAGCTGACCACCATGGGAGAACAGTTTCTCACCCACGCGGTGCGTATTCTGGATGCGTTAAACCACGCCGGACAGTCGTTTACGCTGCCGCAGGAAAAATCGCCGGAAGTGATGCGCCTCGGGGTGCTGACCACAGTGGCGCTCGGCATGTTGCCTTCCATTCTTCATCGTTTTCATCAGCAGCAGCCGCAGGCCATTATTCAGGTCGCGACCTTACACAACAATGTCCTGATTGCGGCGATCAAAGCGGGGGAATTTGACGTCGGTATTGGCCGTATGGCCGATCCCGGGCTGATGACCGGGCTGACCTATGAACTGCTGTTCCTGGAGTCATTGCGCCTGGTCGTGCGGCCGGATCATCCGCTTTTAAGTGACAACGTCACGCTGTCGAAGGCCCTCGCCTGGCCGGTGGTGATCTCTCCCGAAGGCACGGCACCGCGCCGTCTCGCGGAGGCGATGCTGAAAGAGCAGGGCTGCGTGCTGCCGGGCACACTGGTGGAAACCTCTTCGACCTCACTGGCCCGTCAACTGGCACTGCGTTATGACTATGTCTGGTTCGTGCCGTCGGGGGCCATCAAAGAGGACTTACTGCACCATTCGCTTGCCGCGCTGCCGGTTGCTTCACACGGGCCGGGGGAAGCTATCGGGATCATGACCCGCTCAGGCGAGAAGCTGACCCTCAGTGCCGAGATCCTGCTGGCGACCATCCGTAAATCACACGCCGGATAATCTCTCAGCGGCTACGTTTGGCATGGCGCTCACGATTTTCCTGCCGGGCCTGCTCGTTTTTTCGCAGGCCCACATAACATGCTCCGCTGCCTCCGTCCTGCGGCGCGGCACAGCAAAAGGCCTGCACCTCCTCAAACTGCGGCAGCCAGCGCATCAGATAGCTGCGTATCACATTGGCATGTGAGCGGTCATCCCGCCCTTTACCATGAACGATCAGCAGATTCCTCAGTCCCTCATGGGAGGTCTGGCGTATAAACAGATAGAGAGACTGGCGGCACTGCTCGACGGAGTGGCGGAGTAAATTCAGGGTCGCCTCCGGCGGATATTTCCCCTGAGACAGTTTGTCCAGGACGCCTTGCTGGATCCCTTCTGCTCTGAATTCCAGCGGCACCGTCAACGGCACGATATCCAGCAGGCCAGTGGTCAGCGGATTATCCCACTGGATATCCGTCGATACGGCCGTTTTCGACGTCGGGGGTTTCAGCCACAGCGTGCTGTCACAGTCTTTCAGCGGCCTGACGTCCTCCATCGCTTGTAGAAACAGTGATTGCTCATCAAGTTTGATGGTCATCATTCGCCCTCTTTCTCTTCACGTATATGGCGCAGAAACGGTGTCGTTGCCGGAGTGAGTTTAGCAAAAAAGTGCCTTTATCATCAGCTCCCCCTACAGGCACAGATCGGTAAGAGCACTTTATTGATTTGATTAAAAAAGTGAGAGTACGTTTAATTCTTCCCTGAAAAATACGAATCTTCCGATCGCGAGGTTATTTTTTACACAAATTTCACAACAGTTTAATTAATAAATAACGTCCACATATTTATTGTGCCTAAAACAAGTCAGATGAGTTCCCTTGACCCGGTGAAAAGTGCTAAATTGATGTCAGTCAATTATCATCGAGCGTACACTATGATTCCGGAAAAGCGAATTATCACAAGACGCATACAATCGGGTGGCTGCGCCATTCACTGCCAGGATTGCAGCATCAGTCAGCTTTGTATCCCCTTCACGCTTAACGAGCACGAGCTGGACCAGCTCGATAACATCATTGAGCGTAAAAAACCGATTCAAAAAGGGCAAACCCTGTTTAAAGCCGGTGACGAATTACGTTCCCTTTATGCGATTCGCTCCGGAACCATAAAAAGTTACACCATCACCGAACAGGGTGATGAGCAGATTACCGGCTTCCATCTGGCGGGCGACCTGGTCGGTTTTGACGCCATCAGCGGCAGTCAACACCCCAGCTTTGCTCAGGCACTGGAAACGGCGATGGTCTGTGAAATTCCCTTTGAAACCCTCGACGATCTCTCAGGCAAAATGCCCAGTCTGCGTCAGCAGATGATGCGTCTGATGAGCGGTGAGATTAAAGGCGACCAGGAAATGATCCTGTTGCTGTCGAAGAAAAATGCGGAAGAGCGTCTGGCCGCCTTTATCTATGGCCTGTCACGTCGCTTTGGTCAGCGCGGATTCTCACAGCGAGAGTTTCGTCTGACCATGACCCGTGGTGATATCGGTAATTACCTGGGGTTAACGGTGGAAACCATTAGTCGCCTGCTGGGCCGCTTCCAGAAAAGTGGGATGCTGGCAGTAAAAGGCAAATATATCACCATCGAAAATCATGAAATCCTTTCAGAGCTTGCGGGCCAGAGCCACACTGCCGCCTGATGGCTGCCGGATCAATATTTCTTATTTTATTGATCCGGCAACAACTTTTTCCTTTCTTCCTTTAGAGCGATTGGGCTATCTTTAAACTGACACGCTCAGTGTAAGGAGAAACCGTTATGGCTCAGTATCAAAACATTCTGGTAGCAATCGATCCGCAACAGGACGACCAGCCCGCTCTTCGCCGCGCTGTCTACCTTAATCAGCGTCTTGGCGGTAAAATTACCTGTTTCCTCCCCATTTACGACTTCTCCTACGAGATGACCACGCTGTTATCGCCTGATGAGCGGGTGACCATGCGGAAAGGGGTCATCAGTCAACGTACAGAGTGGATCCGCGAACAGGCACAGGCTTATCTCGCCGCCGGTGTTCAGATTGATATTAAAGTGATCTGGCACAATCGCCCTTTCGAAGCGATCATCCTGGAAGTGCTGAACAACAAACACGATCTGGTTATCAAGATGGCTCACCAGCACGACCGGTTGCAGTCGGTGGTGTTTACCCCGACAGACTGGCACCTGCTGCGCAAATGCCCGTGCCCCGTTTGGATGGTTAAGGATCAGGTGTGGCCAGAGGGAGGCAAAGCCGTGGTGGCGGTTAACCTGGCCAGTGAAGAACCCCATCACGATCCGTTAAACAGTAAACTGGTGAAAGAGACCCTGGCGCTGGCCGAGCGGGTCAACCATACAGAAGTCCATCTTGTCGGCGCCTATCCTGTCACCCCAATCAATATTGCAATTGAACTCCCGGACTTTGACCCCAGCGTGTACAACGACGCCATCCGGGGACAGCATCTGGTCGCGATGAAAGCACTTCGTCAGTCGTTCTCCATCGATGAAAAGTTTACCCACGTTGAAAAAGGGCTGCCTGAAGAGGTGATTCCTGAACTGGCTGCACATCTTGACGCCGGCGTTGTCGTGCTGGGTACCATCGGCCGTACTGGCCTGTCGGCGGCATTTTTAGGTAATACGGCCGAACAGGTTATCGATCACCTGCGCTGCGATCTGCTGGCCATTAAGCCTGACGGGTTTGTCTCCCCCGTTGAGCTTGACGATGATGAAGAGGATTAACCTGCCGTCCTGATGGGGCAAACCTGCCAGACAGGCTCGCCCCTTTTCTTCCTTCCCTCCCCCTTATGATGCCGTCACCTCTGTCACATCCTTTTTCAGGAACCACAGGATCACGGCCGTCAGCAGTGACCCCGCCGCAATCGCCAGCAGATAGGCCGCCAGGTTGGCGATCACGTTAGGAATAAACATGACAAAAATCCCGCCGTGAGGCGCGCGTGATGCACAGCCCATTGCCATTGACAATGCCCCGGCCAGGCCTGAACCCGCCACAATAGCCGGGATCACCCGCAGCGGATCCGATACGGCGTAGGGAATGGCCCCTTCGGTGATAAATGACAGCCCGAGGATCCACGTCACCTTTCCGGTTTCACGTTCGCTGCGGCTGAATTTATGCCGGAAAAGCACGGTAGCCAGGGCAATTCCCAGCGGGGGCACCATCCCCGCGGCCATACAGGCGGCGATCGGGCCATAGATGCCGCTGGACATCAGGCCGATGGCAAACATGCAGACGGTTTTATTTAGCGGGCCGCCCATATCAAAGGCGACCATCATGCCAAACAGCAGGCCGAGGATAGCGGAGTTAGTCTGCCCCAGAGCATTGAGGAAAGTGGTCAGCCAGCCCAGCAGCAGCTTAATCGGCTCTCCGATCAGCCAGACCATTAACACTCCAGTGATCAGTACGCTGAGCAGCGGCACAATCAGAATTGGTTTCAGACCGGCCACCGCCTGCGGCAGGCGGATATGGCGGACGATCAGCAGCGTCACATAGCCCGCAATAAATCCGGCCAGAAGCGCACCGAGAAAGCCCGAACCGGTATGGATGGCCATCATCCCGCCCACCGCCCCGGAGACAATGCCCATTTTACCGCTGATCGACTGGCTGATCCCCAGGGATAAAATCGGCAGCATCAGCGCAAAGGCCGATCCGCCGCCAATATCAGATAACATTTTTGCGATGGGGCTGAAATGCGCATCACCCGGCGTGGCAGCGGTAATGCCAAAGGAGAAGCTGAGGGCAATCAGGATCCCCCCCGCAACGACAAACGGGATCATCAGATTGACGCCGGTGATCAGATGCACATAGAACGTGGCGTACCAGCGCGTGCCATGGGTCACCGGCACTACATCCCCCTCCTGTGTGGGCGCGGCCTGCCGGTGTGGAATCAGTTCGCCGGTGGTGATCGCGTTCAGCAGGCCTTCGGCGTCTCTGGCCGCACGGGCAACCGGGACCTCAACAATGTTTTTATCCTGAAAACGCGCCATATCCACTTTTTTATCGGCGGCGATCAGAACAATATCTGCGGCAGCAATATCATCCGGGCTGAGAATATATTTGCTTTCAATGGCACCCTGCGTTTCAACTCGCAGGGACAGACCCAGTTTTCTGGCGGCTTTTTTTAAATTACTTTCGGCCAGATAAGTATGGGCCACCCCGGTAGGACAGGCGGTGATGGCGATAATATTCATGGGTATTCTCCGGTAACAAGTAAATAACTCACGGTTCCGGCCGGAGTCTTATCTAACCAGAGGGTGAAAGGGAAAACACTACCAAACCCTGTCCCGGGATCGGGACAAACCCTGTACTACGAGGCAGCAATATTTGCTGTCTTGAATCTTCACTCAATGCTGAAAAGCGTGGCAGAAAATAAGCGCTGACCTGGGCGTGACGAATAATGATCGTTAACATTCCTTGGGAAAATCGCTACACTCTCGCCACCTTTTGATTCTGCTCTGGGTTGACTGTTTGGTCTCATTGTATCGCCTGTCGCAGCGCCGGATACCTGCACTGATCGCTATGTTAGCGGTCCTGTTGCTGTTTATTGCTCCGGATATCTCTCAAACGCTGGAGCATCAGCGGATGTCTGCGTCGGTGGCCTCAGTGAACCCTGCGCTGATGACCATGCATGATATGCCCATGGGCACCCTGTCCCATGACGGTATGCCCCTCCTGCACGCTCACCCGTCCTCCGCTGAACAGGGAGTGCCTTTGGTAATGCCCGGTGGCGGGGGAATGATGGATGATTTCGCCTGCGGCTACTGCCAGCTACTGGTGCATTTACCCTTACTGCTGTACCTGTTTATTCCGTTAATCTGGCTGCTGTTTCGCCTGGCCTCACCGGCACCCGCAGCGCGATACAGTTCCTGGTTTGCGTCCGCTTTTTTCCCCGGCCTGTCACAGCCACGTGCCCCACCCGGCTGCTGTTCGTCGTGATAACGGCGTGCAGAACGTCATCCGCAGTGCCCGTTACGGTTGCGCACAGGGGGATCATTTCCTCTCTGTCAGGCAGTCCACGGGCTGCGCTACAATACCCACCTGCAAACCGCCGAAACCCGGATTAATCCATCAGGCGGGTGGGGATGGGCAAAAAGCGAAGATTACATTTCAGGAAATCGTACAGGAGTACACACCATGTCATTATTCCCTCCCGGCAAGAAACGCCGGAATTTCTTTATCGCCCAGGCCTGTCTGTGGGTCTGCGTGGCGATTGTGATGACCAAAGCGATCATTGGTGGAGCCATCGAAGAGTACAACATGCCCTTCTCGACGTGGCCGGTTGAACTGTATGTCTCTGAGTTCTTCATGATCATGATCTACAGTTCCGTTTTCACCCTGCTGCTCTCTATCCCACTGTGGTACTGGTTTATCGGCGAGCAGGAGCCTGAAAACAAGAAAGGCTGATCACCGTCGGCGATCAGCCTTGTCATGGGCGACCTTTTCTTCCGGTCGCCCTGTTTTTTCACCCTGTCAGCGCAATTATAACGCCTTCAGAATCGCTTCTACGGTCGCTTTCGCATCACCGAACAGCATCTGCGTATTCTCTTTAAAGAACAGTGGGTTCTGTACGCCAGCATAGCCGGTATTCATTGAACGCTTAAACACCACCACATTCTGCGCTTTCCACACTTCCAGCACCGGCATACCGGCGATAGGGCTGCGGGGATCTTCCTGCGCCGCCGGGTTGACAGTGTCATTCGCGCCGATGACCAGCACCGTATCGGTATCGCTGAAATCGTCGTTGATCTCATCCATTTCCAGCACGATGTCATACGGTACTTTGGCTTCCGCCAGCAGCACGTTCATATGGCCAGGCAGACGCCCGGCCACCGGGTGGATACCGAAACGCACCTTAATGCCGCGCTCACGCAGTCTGGCGGTAATTTCAGCCACCGGATACTGCGCCTGCGCCACCGCCATACCATAGCCCGGCGTGATAATCACTGAAGTGGAGTTTTTCAGCAGTTCTGCGGTGCCTGCGGCGTCGATTTCGCGATAATCCCCCATCTCCTCGCTTTCACCGGTCGAACTGCTGTCAGTGCCAAAACCTCCGGCAATGACGCTGAAGAACGAACGGTTCATCGCCTTACACATAATGTAGGAGAGAATGGCACCGCTGGAGCCGACCAGTGCCCCGGTGACAATCAGCAGATCATTGCTGAGCATAAAGCCCGCGGCCGCGGCTGCCCAACCGGAGTAAGAGTTCAGCATAGACACCACTACCGGCATATCCGCACCGCCTATGGATGCCACCAGATGCCAGCCAAAGGCCAGCGCGATCAGCGTCATCACGATCAGGGCAAACGTCTGCGTCCCCACGCTGTCGGTACGCACAAAGATGATCAGCAACGCGAATGAGACCACCAGAGCCAGCAGGTTCAGCCTGTGGCGATGCGGCAGCGCCAGCGGTTTTGATGAAATTTTGCCGCACAGCTTGCCAAACGCCACGATAGAACCGGTAAAGGTCACCGCCCCGATAAAGATGCCAATAAAGATTTCAGTCAGGTGAATATTTTCCATCACCGGCAGCAGTCCCGGGCCGTGGTCAAGATAGCTGTTAAAGCCTACCAGCACCGCCGCCAGCCCGACAAAGCTGTGCAGCATCGCGACCAGCTCGGGCATTTCGGTCATTTCTACTTTTTTCGCCAGACGAATACCGATAGCACCGCCAATCACCATAGCCAGCAGGATCCAGGCGACGTTGCCGGTCTCCGGGCCAAAGATGGTGACGACCAGCGCCAGCGCCATTCCACTGATGCCAAAAATATTCCCCTGCTTCGAGGTTTCATGCTTAGACAACCCGGCAAGGCTGCAAATAAACAGGATCGCAGCAATGATATAGGCTGCAGTCACTAATCCGCCAGACATGGACTACCTCTCAGTTTTTACGGAACATTTTCAGCATACGCTGGGTGACGGTGAAGCCGCCGAAGATATTGATGCTGGCAATCAGCACGGCCACAAAGGACAGGAAGCTGACCCAGCCGCCATGGCCAATCTGCAACACTGCGCCGACGACGATAATGCCGGAGATAGCATTAGTCACCGACATCAGCGGCGTATGCAGCGCATGGCTGACATTCCACACCACGTAGTAACCGACGACGCAGGAGAGCGCAAACACGGTAAAGTGCGACAGGAACTCAGGCGGAGCCACATTAGCCAGCCAGCCAAACAGCACAATGGCCAGCACGATCAGGCCATATTTGCGTAGCGGCGACACAGGCTTCTCTGCCGGTTTTTCCACCGGCCCAGCCGCTTTGGCCGCCTTTGGCGCAGCAGACACCTGAATCGGCGGCGCAGGCCAGGTGATTTCGCCATCGCGGATCACCGTCACGCCACGAATCACCACATCATCAAAGTCGATGGTGATCTCGCCGTTTTTTTCTTTACACAGCAGCTTCATCAGGTTGACCAGGTTGGTGCCATAAAGCTGTGAAGACTGGGTTGGCAGACGGCTTGGCAAATCGGTATAACCAATGATTTTTACGCCGTTGGGGCTGGTGGTAATGGTATCCGCGACAGTCAGCTCACAGTTACCGCCGTTTTGTGCCGCCAGATCGACGATCACACTCCCCGGTTTCATGGATGCCACCATCTCGGCCGTAATCAGCGTCGGCGCAGGTTTCCCCGGGATCAGCGCGGTGGTGACAATAATATCGACCTCCTCCGCCTGGGCGGCAAAGAGTGCCATCTCAGCCTTAATAAAGGCCTCTGACATCACCTTGGCATAACCGTCGCCGCTGCCTGCCTCTTCCTCAAAGTCCAGCTCAAGGAATTCGGCACCCATACTCTGCACCTGTTCTTTGACTTCTGGGCGGGTATCAAAGGCTCGCACGATGGCCCCCAGACTGCGTCCGGCACCAATGGCGGCGAGACCGGCCACGCCCGCACCGATCACCATGACTTTCGCCGGCGGCACTTTACCGGCGGCGGTAATCTGCCCGGTGAAGAAACGGCCAAACTCATGCGCCGCTTCAACGATCGCACGATAACCGGCGATATTCGCCATGGAACTCAGCGCATCCAGAGACTGGGCACGGGAGATACGCGGCACGGCATCCATGGACATCACGGTGACGTTACGCGCCGCCAGCTTAGCCAGCAGCTCGGGATTTTGTGCCGGCCAGATAAAGCTGACCAGGGTGCTTCCGGCGCGTGTCAGCGCGATTTCTTCGTCGGTTGGCGCGTTGACCTTCAGAATAATGTCGGACTGCCAGACCGTCACCGGGTCGGTGATGGTGGCTCCGGCAGCCTCAAACGCTGCATCTTCAAAACTGGCCAGCTTACCTGCGCCGCTTTCCACAGCTACGCTGAAGCCCAGGGCAATGAGCTGCTCTACCGTTTTCGGTGTGGCAGCCGCACGGGCTTCGTTAGGTAACCGCTCTTTGGTGATACCAATAAGCATAATCTTCCCTTTCTTCAGAGAGTACGAAGGTGTGTTCTCCTGTTTCCGGCCTTTATGGCCGAAACACAGCCTGTTTCAAACTGCTAATAACCTACTGAATATACGTAATTCGATCCAGCCGCAGAGGGGGCGTTCGACGACTAACCTATAAAAATTCAGTTCTTACCCCTGCAAGCGATATATTGAGCCTGAATCAAGGGGTTTCGAGCGCATAACGTGCTACGGTAAAATTTAACAATTTAAGATTTTTCACAGTAAAAAACATTGATTAACAAAGCGTTAACGTTATAACTGTTAGCATTTACCACCTTAAGTGGTAAATAAAAGAATAGCGACACGATTCAGCCAGATTTCTTACTTATTCTGAAATCAGGAATGGGGCTGGCGCGCATTCCACACAAAATGGCTGAGACAGCGAACATTATTACATGTAATAATCATCCGCTAATCTGTTACACATCAAGAGTCCAGCACGTTTTCGTACTCATTTTTTGCGTAAGGCGAAGGATTAATTTTTATGAAGCTGAAGAACACCATTCTGGCATCAGCCCTGTTATCACTCACGGCGCTCTCCGCTCATGCAGCACAGGAACTGACGCCGGAGAAAGCCGCTGCGCTGAAACCGTTTGATCGGATCACCATTAACGGACGTTTCAATGCCCTGTATGAGGCCAGTGACGCCGTATCGAAACGTGCTGATGCGCTGGGAGCCGCCTCCTACTACATTCAGGGTATCAATGATACTAACGGCAATGGCGGCAACTGGAATGTGACCGCTGACCTCTATCGTGCCGATGCCCCTGCTGCGCCAAAAAACAAAGATCGCATTATCAACGGCGTGCGCGAGCTGACCAAATCAGAAGCCTTCACCCTTGAGCCTTACGATACCGTCAGCGCGAGCGGCTTCTTCCGTAGCCAGCCTGACGTGAATGACGCCATCACCCGGGCAGCAAAAGAGAAAGGCGCGGCCTCCTTCTTTATCGTGCGTCAGATTGACACGAACAGCGGTGGCAATCAGATGATCACCGCCTATATCTATAAGTCAGATGCGCCTAAACGTCAGGTCCAGTCTCCTGACCTGATCCCGGCCGACTCTGAAGCCGGTAAAGCGGCGCTGGCGGCGGGCGGTGCGGCGGCGAAGAACGTCGAAATTCCGGGCGTCGCCTCCAATGAGTCACCGAGCAAAAATGTCGGACGCTTCTACGAGACGCAGAGTTCCACCGGGAAACGTTATACGGTGACGACGCCTGACGGCAAAAGCGTGCAGGAAGTGAATGCGATTACGGCCGCGCAGATGCAGCCGTATGATAGCGTGACCTTCACCGGCCACTTCAGCACGCCGACGGAGGTTTCTGAAGAAGTAGGCCGCCGTGCGATTGCCAAAGGCGCCAAGTACTATCATGTCACCCGTCAGTGGTCCAGCCAGAACGGCGGCAACCTGACCGTGTCGGCCGATCTCTTCAAGTAAGTCTTTTTTCAGGGCAGCGCATTGCTGCCCTGTCATTCTGAATAATCCCCGTCTGAATTTGCATAGTAAGTCATTGCATCCTGCCGCCGCTGTCCGTAAAATCCCCCGCCACTTTCAGGCGTTTCGTTGCCTTTTTTGACCTGACATCCTGAGTTAAATCCAACATGGTCGTTACAACTGGTATTTTATTCTGTAACCGGAGTTTTTTTTGGACAAAAAGTTAGGTCTCACCGCGCTGACGGCGCTGGTACTCAGCTCAATGCTTGGTGCGGGGGTATTCAGCCTGCCGCAAAATATGGCGGCGGTCGCCAGCCCGGCCGCACTGCTGACTGGCTGGGCGATCACCGGTGTCGGGATTGTCCTGCTGGCACTGGCCATGCTGCTACTCAGTCGCTTAAAGCCCGAACTGGATGGGGGCATTTTCACCTATGCTCAGGCGGGGTTTGGTGAGCTGATTGGTTTTTGCTCAGCGTGGGGATACTGGCTTTGCGCGGTGATCGCCAACGTCTCCTACCTGGTCATTGTCTTTTCGGCCATGAGCTTTTTCACCGATTCGCCGGGCCACGTGATTTTTGGTGACGGCAATACCTGGCAGGCTATTCTTGCGGCCTCGGTGCTGCTGTGGCTGGTGCACGGCCTGGTGCTGCGCGGCGTTCAGACGGCAGCCAGTATTAATCTGGTCGCTACGCTGGGTAAACTGCTGCCGCTGGGGTTGTTCGTCCTGCTGGCCATTGCCGCTTTCCACTACGACCGCTTCTCCTTTGATTTCACCGGTCTGGCGCTGGGTAAACCCGTCTGGCAACAGGTGAAAGACACCATGCTTATCACCCTGTGGGTGTTTATCGGGATTGAGGGGGCGGTGGTGGTTTCCTCCCGCGCCAGAAACCGCCGTGACGTTGGCCGTGCCACGCTGCTCGCGGTCAGCGCCGCGCTGGTGATTTACCTGCTGGTCACCCTGCTGTCACTCGGTATTGTCCCGCGTGCCGAACTTGCAGAAATGCGTAACCCCTCGATGGCCGGTCTGATGACCTCGCTGATTGGCCACTGGGGTAATCTGATCATTGTCGGTGGGCTGATTCTCTCCGTCTGCGGCGCCTATCTCAGCTGGACGATTATGGCGGCAGAAGTCCCGCTGGTGGCCGCGCTGCATGGGGCATTCCCTCGCGCACTGAGCCGTCAGAATGAACGCGGTGCCCCTGCGGCCTCGCTGTGGCTGACCAACGGCTGCGTGCAGGTGTGTCTGATCCTGATCTGGCTGACGGGTTCTGATTACAATACGTTGCTGACGATCGCCTCTGAAATGATCCTCGTGCCGTACCTGCTGGTGGGGGCCTATCTGTTTAAAGTGGCGCGCCATTTACATAAACCGGGCGCCATGATGATTGCGGTGGGGGCCAGCGTCTATGGGCTGTGGCTGCTGTATGCTTCCGGGCCTGTGCATCTGCTGCTGTCGGTGGTGCTGTACACGCCGGGTATGGCGCTGTTCGTCTTTGCCCGGCGCGGAGGGCGCGGCGAAACGGCCCTGCTGAAAAGGGAAAAAATAATGATGGTCATGCTGGGGGTGGCCGCGCTTCCCGCCGTATGGATACTGGTCCGCTGAGGATCAATGTGCCAGCAGCGGGAGCATGACGCTCAGTCGTTCGTCCCGCTGCTCAAGATCGACCGGCCGGGCGTACTCCTGACGGATCGCGATAAGCTGGGTTTCTGACAGGGGATAAGGCAGCTGGATATCAAACGCTTCAATCTGCTGCTGATGCGCCAGGGTAATCAACCGGGCAATATTTATCTCATCGCTGACCTGAGTCGAAATAATTTGCAGCGCCAGATCTTTTAACGGGGCTTCAGACGCCTGGGGTTCGCTGGAGGGTTTGCGGGTAATCATACCAAAAAAGGGGATCACCCCATAAATAGCGTCGACGAAGCTCCAGCGTTTCTTACAGGACGCGGACAGGAATTCGATGTAGTTGAGGCAGATGCGATCACTGTACTGTGCTGAAGCCAGCTTCTCTTCTGACACTCTCTTCTCCTTATCCATTCGACTTAAGCCCCCCCTTGCAGCGGGTTGAAGGGTACGCCTTCGCAGGCGGGGAATATAATGACATATCCGGCCAGGATTGTACTACATTCCCCCTACTATTTAACGCGGATTAATGGTCGTTATGCTCAGGAAAGGATAAGCTGTCGTTCTCTTTAGCCAGATAATCAGCCCAATGAACAAAATTGTATTTGTTGAAGACGATCAGGATGTCGGTGAACTGATTGCTGCCTATCTGGGGCGGCATGACATTGATGTTATTGTTGAAAATCGTGGCGATCGCGCAGAAGAAACCATCGCTGCGGCTAACCCCGATCTGGTGATGCTGGACATCATGCTGCCCGGTAAGGACGGCATGACGCTGTGCCGGGATTTACGCACGCGCCACAGCTGGACAGGGCCGATTGTGCTGCTCACCTCGCTCGACAGCGACATGAACCATATCCTGTCGCTGGAAATGGGCGCAAACGACTATATTCTCAAAACCACGCCACCGGCGGTACTGCTGGCGCGTCTGCGTTTGCATCTGCGTCAGGCAGGGGTCAGCGGACAAAATGAAGAGATTGCGCCAGGTATTGCCGGGCAGAAGGCCCTGCGCTTCGGTACCCTGAGTATCGATCCGATTAACCGTCAGGTGACGCTGTCAGAGGAGATCGTTGCCCTGTCGACGGCAGATTTCGACCTGCTGTGGGAGCTGGCCACCCACGCCGGCTCTATTCTCAACCGCGACGCGCTGCTGAAAACGCTGCGCGGCGTCACCTATGACGGAATGGATCGCAGCATCGACGTGGCCATCTCCCGCCTGCGTAAAAAGCTGCTCGACAGTGCCACAGAGCCTTACCGGATTAAAACCATCCGTAATAAAGGCTACCTGTTCGCGCCACACGCCTGGGATGCGCAATGAAAAAACTGTTTATTCAGTTTTACCTGCTGCTGTTCGTCTGCTTCCTGGTGATGGCCATGCTGGTCGGACTGGTTTATAAATTCACCGCCGAACGTGCCGGCAGACAGTCGATGGACGATTTAATGAAAAGCTCGCTGTATCTGATGCGCAGCGAGTTGCGTGAAATTCCGCCGCGCGACTGGAATAAAACCATTGATAATCTCGACCTCAATCTGTCGTTTAAGCTGCACATTGAGCCGATGAGTAAATATCAGCTTGATCCCGGAACGCTGCATCGCCTGCGCTCGGGCGAAATCGTGGCGCTGGATGATGAATATACCTTCCTGCAGCATATTCCCCGCAGCCACTACGTTCTGGCAGTGGGGCCCATCCCCTATCTGTTTTATCTGCATGAAATGCGCATTCTCGACATTGCCCTGCTGGCCTTTATCGGTATTTCGCTGGCCCTGCCGGTGTTTATCTGGATGCGTCCGCACTGGCAGGACATGCTAAAGCTGGAAAACGCCGCACAGCGTTTCGGTCAGGGGCATCTGGATGAGCGCATTCATTTTGACAGTGCCTCCAGCCTGTTACGCCTGGGCGTGGCCTTTAATCAGATGGCCGATAACATTAATACGCTGGTGGCCAGTAAAAAACAGCTTATCGACGGGATCGCTCACGAACTGCGCACTCCGCTGGTCCGGCTGCGCTATCGTCTGGAGATGAGTGATAATCTTACCGTGGCAGAATCTGCCGCGCTGAACCGGGATATCGGCCAGCTGGAATCGCTGATCGAAGAACTGCTGACCTATGCCCGCCTTGACCGGCCGCAGGTTAATCTCAATTTACAAACGCTGGATCTCGCCCGCTGGTTAGACGAACGGCTGGAGGATATCCGCTCCGTTCATCCGGAATTTGATATTGTCCTGGAAACGCCGCAACGCGAAAATATCGGCGTGGCCGACACCCGCCTGATGGAGCGCGTGCTGGATAATCTGGTCAATAATGCCCTGCGTTACGCCAGTCAGCGGCTGCGGGCCAGCCTGTGGTTTGACGGCGAGATGGCCTGTCTGCAGGTGGAAGATGACGGCCCGGGTATTCCCCTGGATGAACGTCAGCGCGTATTTGAGCCTTTTGTTCGCCTCGACCCCAGCCGCGATCGTGCCACGGGCGGCTGCGGGCTGGGACTGGCGATTGTCCACTCGATAGCCCAGGCCTTTGGCGGCTATGTCACCATCGACAGCAGCCCGCTTGGGGGGGCCAGCGTGCGTTTCTGCTGGCCGGTGACCCCTGATCTCCACTCTTAATCCGTTAATAAGGAATTCTATGTCTTCTGCCTATGCCAACCTGACACGTACCTTCCAGCGCCTCTCCCGCTTTGGCCATCTTTCTGCTATTGCCGGATGGGATATGATGACCATGATGCCTGCCGGCGGCAGTCAGGCACGCGGGGAAGCCCTGGCCGAACTGAGCGTGCTGCGTCATGAGATCCTGACGGCAAAAGAGGTGGGTCTCTGGCTGCAACAGGCACAGCAGGAAGATCTGGATGATGTGGCACAGGCTAACCTGTTTGAGATGCAACGTGCCTGGCAGCAGGCTTCCCTGCTGCCTGCGTCACTGGTTGAAGCCAAATCCATTGCCGGATCGCGCTGTGAACATGCCTGGCGCACACAGCGTCCGGCAAATGACTGGACGGGGTTTGCCGCCAATCTGAAAGAGGTGGTCAAACTCAGCCGCGAGGAAGCGGAGATCCGCGCTCAGGCCAGTGGCCATTCCCGCTATGATGCCCTGCTGGACGTATTCGAGCCCGGTATGACCAGCGATAAGCTGGATAAAACCTTTGGCGACCTTAAGCAGTGGTTGCCTGACCTGCTGCAAAAGATCGTGGATCAGCAGGCGGGCGAAAAAGTTGACCGCCCGGCCGGCCCCTTCCCGCTGGCCTCGCAGCAGGCGCTCGGTCTGGCCATTATGCAGCAGCTGGGCTTTGACTTTAATGCCGGTCGTCTGGATATCAGCGCCCATCCCTTTTGCGGTGGTGTGCCGCAGGATGTGCGTATTACCACCCGCTACAAAGAAGACGAGTTCATCAGCGCCATGATGGGGGTGATCCATGAAACCGGTCATGCCCGTTATGAGCAAAATCTGCCGAAGCAGTGGGCTGATCAGCCCGTGTCGCTGGCACGCTCAACGGCAATCCATGAGTCGCAGAGCCTGTTCTTTGAAAAACAGCTGGGCCGCAGCCCGGCGTTCCTCAGCCTGATCCGCCCCCAGGTACAGCAGTTGTTCGGCGACAGCCCGGCGCTGAAGGAAGACAACTTCATTGCGCTGAATCAGCGTGTTAAACCCGAACTGATCCGCGTTGATGCGGATGAAGTGAGTTATCCGGCGCATATCATTCTGCGTTATGAAATTGAACGTGCTCTGATTGCCGGCGAGATAGAGGTGGACGATATTCCGGCGCTGTGGGATGAGAAAATGCTGGCGTTGCTGGGTCTGGACACCCGGGGTAATTATCGCGACGGCTGTATGCAGGACATTCACTGGACTGATGGTGCGTTCGGCTACTTCCCGACGTATACGCTGGGGGCAATGTATGCAGCACAGCTGTTCCAGGCCCTGAAGCGCGCTATTCCTCAGGTGGACGAGCAGATCCGCCAGGGCGATCTGCAGCCGGTGTTTCACTGGTTGCAGCAAAATATCTGGCAGCATGGCAGCCGTTTCAGCACCCGTCAGCTGATGGAAAATGCCACCGGAGAAGATCTGAATCCGCACTATTTCCGCCAGCATCTGGAAAGCCGCTACCTGAAATAACCGGGAATTTACCCCACCCCCTGTGCAGCCCGCACAGGGGGAGACACCCTCCTCTGCTCGCTTGTACAATCGGTTACACGCCGATACCAATCACTCACGGAAAGCCCTCACTGATTCCCTTATAGTCTTTTCACCGGCCCCAGAGTGGGCTGACACCTGAACTAAACACCTTGAGGGTTTTGCAATGAAAAAATTATTTGCTCTGGTTGTCGCTGCTACAATGGGTCTGTCTTCTGTTGCTTTCGCTGCTGATACAACGGCTGCACCTGCTGCTACCGCTGCACCGTCTGCTGCTACCACCACGACAACGGCTCCGGCTCCAGCGAAAGCCTCTGTTAAACACACCAGACATGTGAAAACGCATAAAAAAGCTGCTGCCCAGAAAGCTCAGGCCGCTAAAAAACATCACAAAGCGAAAAAAGCAGCCGACCAGAAAGCTCAGGCGGCTAAAAAGCACCACAAAGCCGCTAAAAAACCTGTCGCACAGAATGCACAGGCCGCTAAAAAGCACCACAAAGCGGCCACCAAGCCGGTAGCACAGAAAGCTCAGGCCGCTAAAAAGCATCACAAAGCGGCCACCAAACCAGCTGCACAGAAAGCTCAGGCCGCTAAAAAGCACCACAAAGCCGCTAAAAAACCTGTTGCACAGAAAGCGCAGGCTGCTAAAAAACACCACAAAGCTGTAAAGAAAACCGCACCTAAAGCGTAAGACAGACGGACGGGGTGCCCGCCATCCCTCGCACATGAATTAACTTAAACACCCGGTCTTACCGGGTGTTTCTTTAAGGAGTTTCGGATGATGGTGCGTCGCTATTTATTCGAAATCATTCTGACTGTTATGATTATCTGTGGGCTGATTGCCGCCAGTTTTTACTTATAATGGTGGCGTGTAGTGTGCTGATATTTCATATTAATCTCCCTTTTCCAGCACTATCCGTCTATAGTTACGTCTCTAAGATAAATACTGATATCCACGCTTTTTCAGCCTGAGAAAAATATGCGTCTGACCGCTGTGTTATTGATGGGTTGCCTGGCTTTTTCGTTTTACACACACGCTGATGATGATGAGCGGAGCGCCGCCGACACGAAAACGTTGTTCTTCGGTCAGGACGATCGCCTGCCGGTCCGTGATACCGCCTCCGCCCCCTGGGAAGCGATTGGTCAACTGGAAACCGCCAGCGGTAACCTGTGCAGTGCCACGCTGATCGCCCCTCACCTGGCTCTGACGGCGGGACACTGCCTGCTGGCCCCGCCAGGCAAACTGGACAAAGCCGTGGCGCTGCGTTTTATTTCCAGCGAAAAGGCGGGTTGGCGTTACGAGATCCATGACATTGAAGCCCGGGTTGACCCGGCTCTGGGGAAAAAACTGAAAGCTGACGGTGATGGCTGGATCGTCCCCGCTTCTGCGGCCCCCTACGATTTCGGTCTTATCATTCTGCGTAACCCGCCATCGGGTATTACGCCTGTACCGCTGTTTTCCGGTTCGCGAAAAGATCTCACTGCCGCGTTAAAAATTGCAGAGCGACGGGTGACACAAGCGGGTTATCCGGAAGATCATCTTGATACGCTCTACTCTCACAGCGACTGCCTGATCACCGGCTGGGCACAAAAAACCGTCCTGTCGCATCAGTGCGATACCCTGCCTGGCGACAGTGGTTCCCCGCTGCTGTTAAAAGTGGATGGCGAGTGGCAGTTGATTGCGGTGCAAAGTTCGGCCCCCGCAGCCAAAGACCGCTATCTGGCGGACAACCGCGCTATCGCGGTGACCGCGTTCCGGGACAGTCTGGAAGCGCTGGCACAGTAAAAGACGCAGGCGGTTGCCGCCGCACTGGTGGCACCATACCGCCCGGACAATCCCCTGTGACTGACCGGGCCGGATAATGATGACGCAACAGACATCCGTCAACGTTGCCTCCCCGTTCCTCCGGGCAGGCAAAATTTACTGTATCACCTGTTCCATCGCCTGCAGGATGCGTTTTTCTGAGATGGGATAAGGCGTCCCCAGTTGCTGAGCGAAGAAGCTGACACGCAGCTCTTCAATCATCCAGCGGATGTCCTGAACCTCTTCATCATCCTTACGCTCTGGCGGCAGTTTGTTAAACCACTGCGTCCAGGCCTGCTGCACGGACTCCACTTTAAGCATCCGCGCCCTGTCGCTGTGCGGATCGACTGCCAGCTTCTCCATCCTGCGTTCAATCGCCTGCAGGTAACGCAGCGTGTCACCCAGCCGTTTCCAGCCGTTGCCGGTGACAAAGCCGCGATAGACCAGACCGCTCATCTGCGCTTTGATATCCGACAGCGCCAGCGCCATGGTCATATCTACGCGCCCTTTCAGACGCTTATTGATAGCAAAGACTGACGTCAGGATCTGCTCGACCTTTTTGGCGATCTCCACCACCGTATCATTGAGCTCCGCACGCACTTTATCCTGCAGCTGTGTGTAGCCCTGTTCCTGCCAGGTAGGGCCACCAGCCTCAGCGATCAGTTTATCGACGCCACAGGCAATACAGTCATCAATCAGATCCAGTACTTTGCCGTAGGGGTTAAAATAGAGCCCCAGCTTGGCTTTATTCGGTAACTTTTCGTGCAGGTATTTAATCGGCGAGGGAATATTCAGCAGCAACAGGCGTCGTTGCCCGCGCCACATCGCCTTTTGCTGTTCATGCTGAGAGTCGAACAGGCGGATCGCCACGCTGTCCTTCTCATCCACCAGAGCGGGCCAGGCTTTCACGCTGTAACTGCCACGCTTCTGCTCAAAGTGATCGGGCAGGTCGCCAAAGCTCCAGAGATGGAGCCCGCTCTGCTCCAGACCGTCATCTGCCACCTGGGACAGCGTTTCCTGTACCTTACCTTTCAGCTGCAGTTTTAACGCCGAAAGGTCTTTGCCTTCTGCCAGCCTGCGATTATTTTCATCGACGATACGGAAGGTCATTTTAAGATGATCGGGCACCTGTTCCCACTGCCAGGCATCACGATCCAGTGTCACGCCTGACATCCGGCGGAATTCACGCTCCAGGGCATCAAGCAGTGGCAACGCCAGCGGCGTCACACGACCGAGAAAAGCATCCGCATAATTGGGCGCAGGAACAAAGTTACGGCGTAACGGTTTCGGCAGCGATTTGATCAGGGCAATCACCAGTTCACGACGCACGCCCGGGATCTGCCATTCAAAACCTTTTTCCTCGACCTGGTTGAGCAGCGGCAGCGGCACGTATACCGTCACCCCGTCAGCGTCAGCCCCCGGTTCAAACTGGTAGCTCAGGCGCAGCTTGAGATTGCCCTGATGCCAGAAGTTGGGGTAATCAAGCTTGCTGACGTTCTCCGCGCCCTGCTTAATCAGCATTTCACGGGCAAAGTTCAGGCGCTCAGGCTCTTCACGACTGGCGGTTTTCCACCAGTTATCAAAATGCCGGGCGGAGATCACCTCGGCGCCAATGCGCCGATCGTAAAACTCAAACAGCGTTTCATCATCGACCAGAATATCGCGCCGGCGTGACTTATGTTCCAGCTCCTCAACCTCTGCACGCAGTTTCAGGTTGGCCCTGAAGAATGCGTGACGGGTCTGCCAGTCACCCTCAACCAGCGCATGGCGAATAAACAGCTCACGCGACAGCACCGGGTCAATCGGGCCATAGTTCACCTTACGTGCCGCCACGATCGGCAGACCGTAAAGCGTCACTTTTTCAGTGGCCATCACCGCCCCCTGGGCTTTCTCCCAGTGAGGCTCACTGTAACTGCGCTTGAGCAGGTGCTGTGCGACCGGCTCGATCCATTCCGGTTCGATACGGGCGGCAATGCGCCCCCAGAGGCGGCTGGTTTCTACCAGTTCAGCCACCATCGTCCACTTCGGCGGCTTTTTAAACAGACCTGATCCCGGGAAAATGGCAAAACGAGCGTTACGCGCGCCGGTAAACTCCTGCTTGTCGGCATCTTTCTGTCCGATATGCGACAGTAAACCGGTGAGCAGCGCCGTATGGATCTCCCGTATTTCAGCCGGTTCACTGTTGACCGGCAGGCCCAGTTCCCGAACCACCTGGCGCAGCTGCGTGTAAATATCCTGCCATTCACGTACCCGCAGGTAGTTCAGGTAGTCCGTTTTACATAAGCGACGGAAGTGGCTGGATGACAGCGCTTTTTGCTGTTCCTGCACGTAATTCCACAGGTTCACAAAGGCAATAAAGTCCGAGTCTTTATCGGCAAAGCGCTGATGCTTCTCGTCCGAGGCCTGCTTTTTCTCTGCAGGACGTTCGCGCGGATCCTGAATAGACAGCGCGGCGGTGATGATCATCACCTCACGCACACAGCCATATTTCTGCGCTTCCAGCACCATTTTCGCCAGGCGGGGGTCAACGGGCAGCTGCGCCAGCGACCGTCCTGAGGGCGTCAGTTCATAGTGCTGGTTTTCCCGCAGGGTGATGGCCCCCAGTTCTTCCAGCAGGCGCACGCCATCCTGGATATTACGCGGGTCGGGCGCTTCGACAAACGGGAAGGCAGCAATGTCGCCCAACCCCAGCGCGGTCATCTGTAAGATCACCGATGCCAGGTTGGTACGCAAAATTTCCGGGTCGGTAAACGCCGGCCGGCTGAGGAAATCATTCTCGTCATACAGGCGGATACAGATGCCTTCTGAAACGCGGCCGCAGCGTCCTTTACGCTGGTTAGCGGAGGCCTGAGAGATTGGCTCAATCGGCAGCCGCTGCACCTTCGTACGGAAGCTGTAGCGGCTGATACGCGCCGTACCCGGGTCGATTACATATTTGATGCCTGGTACGGTCAGCGAGGTTTCTGCCACGTTGGTCGCCAGCACGATGCGCCGCCCGACGTGAGACTGAAACACACGGTTCTGCTCGGCGTTGGACAGGCGGGCATAGAGCGGCAGCACTTCCGTATGCGGCAGGTCGCGCTTCATCAGTGCATCTGCCGTATCGCGGATTTCCCGCTCACCGCTCATAAAGATCAGAATATCGCCGCGGCTTTCCTGGCCCAGTTCATCCACCGCATCGAAAATAGCCTGCAGCTGATCGCGGTCGGTATCTTCAGCATCTTCCACCACCGGGCGGTAGCGCACTTCGACCGGATAGGTACGCCCGGATACTTCAATTACGGGCGCATTATGGAAATGGCGTGAAAAACGCTGCGGATCGATCGTCGCCGAGGTAATAATCACTTTCAGATCGGGACGCCGGGGCAGCAACTCGCGCAGGTACCCCAGCAGGAAATCGATGTTCAGGCTGCGTTCATGCGCTTCGTCGATAATGATGGTGTCGTACTGCATCAGCAGGCGATCCTGCTGGATCTCCGCCAGCAGGATACCGTCGGTCATCAGTTTGACCTGGGTGGTCTCACCGACCTGATCGTTAAAGCGCACCTTATAGCCGACGCAGCCGCCTAACGAGGTTTCCAGTTCGGCCGCAATGCGATCGGCAACGGTTCGCGCCGCCAGGCGTCGGGGTTGCGTATGGCCAATCAGCCCACGGATACCCCGCCCCAGCTCCATACAGATCTTCGGCAGCTGAGTGGTTTTACCGGAACCGGTTTCCCCGGCCACAATCACCACCTGGTGATCGCGTATCGCCTCTGCGATGTCCTGCTTCTTCTGGCTGACAGGCAGATTTTCCGGATAGCGGATAGTCGGCGTAGCGGCACGGCGGGCGTTGATGCGCTGCTCTGCCGCTGCGATATCCCCTTCCAGCGTCTCGATAAGTGCCTGGAGGGACGCGGGGTTTTTTATTTTTTTTGCCCCGTGCAGGCGGCGCTGCAGACGCTGGCGGTCGCGCAGCATCAGCGTATCCAGCCGGGTAAAGAGCGGCGTCAGGGCAGAATGTGGCATGTCAGACATGGTAGTAAAACTCGCTTTGTCGCCGTTAAAAGGGGCAACATGGATTAAACAGGGGATCAGAATTTTGCGTAGTGTAGCACAGACAACCACTTAGCGTTTTATCTGCCCCCGGCGTCTTATTCAATATTTTCGAACATTGATATCGAAAACTCGCACTTACACTGTCCGGCATTTATCCGTAGAGTGTCTTCCATTGAGCGGAACGTTATCCGCATGACACAACAGGAAAAACGCCATGAGCAAAGTATTAGTACTGAAATCAAGTATTCTTGCCGGTTATTCACAGTCTGGTCAGCTGGCCGACCACCTGGTTTCTGAATGGAAAGCCGCTCATCCGGGCGATGACGTCACCGAACGCGATCTGGCCGCCAACCCAATTCCGGTGCTGGATGGCGAGCTGGTCGGCGCACTGCGTCCTTCCGATGCAGCCCTGACCCCTCGTCAGCAGGAAGCGCTGGATCTGTCTAACGAACTGATTGCTGAACTGCAGGCGCACGATACCATCGTGATCACCGCCCCGATGTACAACTTCAACATCCCGACGCAGCTGAAGAACTACTTTGACCTGGTTGCCCGTGCCGGCGTAACGTTCCGCTATACTGAGCAGGGACCAGAAGGCCTGATCAAAGGGAAAAAAGTCGTGGTTCTGTCTAGCCGTGGCGGGATCCACAAAGATACCCCAAGCGATCTGCTGACCCCTTACCTGACCCTGTTCCTGGGCTTCCTGGGGATGAGCGACGTGCAGTTCGTGTTCGCTGAAGGGATTGGCTACGGTCCGGAAGTGGCTGCCAAAGCGGCCAGCGATGCAAAAGAAGTGATTTCTCAGATTGTCACTGCCTGATAGCGTTCGAACAGGTTGAGCTTACCCTCCTCAACCTGCGTGGTGGCACTGTGTCGGTGCCACCGCTACTTCTGTAACCACTGACCGTTGATTCCCCGTACATACTCCCCTGTTTTCGCCCGCTCTATCAGCTTTTTACCGGCAATACCGGCCACTTCGCGCGTGCTGAGGTTATTTTGCTGCGCCAGTCGTTGATACTGATGTTCACGTCCTTCATTAATTTGCTTCACCAGCGTCAGGGTTTCCGCATCCTGCTGTACGGCGGCAATATAGCCATTCAGCGTTTCCCCTACCCGCCCCTGTTGCCGCGCCTGATCGAGCGTCAGCGCCATCGCCGCTGATGACATCAGCAGACAACCCAGCAGTATGCCGCAGTAAAGTCGTTTCATGGTGGCACTCTCCTCAGAACAACCCGCTCTGGTTTTTTAATAACGCTTCCACGTCTTTATCCACCTTGATATGAATTTCATGTTCAATTTTGACATTCATATTGATGGTGATCGGTTCTTTCGGCGCGGCCAACTCAATGCGGGGGATACACCCACAGAGCAGGATCGCAACGCTGGCGATCCACAGGTTAGTCAGGGCTTTCATCACTGGTTTCCTTTTGCGACGGCAGGGTGGCATTCTGTTCCACCCACGATTGCAGGTTATCGCCAAAGCGCAGGCTCCGCCAGAGCTGGAACAGATTTTCCTGCTGCGTGTAATTGAGCGAAACCCGCTGATTTCTTTGATTGAAACGGCTGGTGCCATCCACTTTGGCGGCCATATTCATCACCCCGAGATTATCGAGGTCAAGGGTGGCCCAACTGCGGGAAATTTCCATATAGCGCAGCCAGTCGATAGCCAACCCGGCGGCCATATTATTGCTGCTGATGGCATCAGCCATGTCTTTATCCATACGCACAGTCAGCGGCCCGTTGTTGGCCACCCAGCCATCTTTAATCAGCCAGCGGGAGTTGTTCAGCCACAGCGGCAGCGCACCGTTGATATGACCGGACATCGCTACCTGCTTCAGCTTCATGGCGGTGACCAGCTCCGACAGGCTGAGGTGCGTTACCTTAATGGTCGCGACTTCTGTCTGCGGCATCTGCAGGCTGGCAAGACTGAGTGTGCCCCCTAACAGATCCAGGCTGACGTCGCTTAACGTTAGCGGATAACGCTCGCTCCAGGGATACCAGCCCTGCAGATCTGCCGCAATATTCTGCATGGCAAACTGGTTTTTAATCTCCCGGATACGCAGCGATACCGGGCCACGGGCCCCAAAATACCAGCGATGATCTTCAAGGCGGAAAGGCAATGAGAAATCGACGCCATCAAATTCATTGTCCGGCAGCAGTGCGCTACCGTTGCTGACCAGCCAGTGCCCACCCGCTTTCAGCCCCTGATCGCTCGCGGCTGAGAACGCCACCTGGGCTTTCAGCGTCCCTCCCTGAATGGCCAGCTTGAGGTCAGGGCTGATCAGCGGCTGAAATACCGTCAACGGTTGCTCCGGCCACCACATCTGGCCGCGCAAGCGGTCGCCATCCCAGCGACCGTTCACCTGCACCGGGCCTATCCGCTTCGCCTGCAGGCTGCCACGGAACAGGAACCACGCGGGATCGCGCCCCTTCACCACCAGCTTCAGTGTCGAGGGAGGCAGGTAGCCTCCACCACCAAAGCGGGTGTCTTTCGCTTTAAGTTTAAGCTGTCCGTTAAAGGAGGGCGCATCCGGATCTCGCTGCCAGCGGATCGGCGTGTCCAGCGACAGCCTCGGAGCAGACATGGTGACGCTGCCGTAGGCCAGCCGATCGAAGCCGGTGGACAACGACGAGAGTTCAATTAACCGATCCTGCCAGCGCCCGTGACCTTTGACATCCCATCTGGCCGCCAGCGGCATCAGATAGCCATCGCCCCAGTAACGCCACAGCCACTGGCCTTTATCCGGCCAGAATGCCTTGGCACGTCCGTCCAGGTGCAGGCGAAAACGTCCCGTTTCTGCATCATGAGCGCTGAGAATGGCCTGCAGGCGGCCCTCGATCCCGGCAGAGGAGATCGAAACGCCCGCCAGCGGCCAGCGAGCCTCATCCACCTCCAGCGTGGACAGCAGTCGCCCTTTCATCCGCAGTAACGCACCCGGCCGCATCAGCACCTGCGGGTCGAGCAGCGGCCCCTGAAGCTCCCCGGGCAGGCCGGCAAAAAATTGCAGTCTGTCCAGTTTGCTCTCCCCAGTCAGACGAAACGGCAGCTGGCTGTTGACCCAGTCCAGACGACCGGGGCCCAGAGAGAGCACCACATTGCCTTTGCCCCCGCGACCCTGAGTCAGCATATTGAAGCGGCCCGCCACTTCCGTTGCCGCCAGCCCCTGCGTCCAGCCGTCGGCCGTTAAGGCGAAACCGCCAGAGAGCGGCTGTCCGGCCCATGGCCAGTTCCACCGCCCCTCACGGACTGAAACTCGTTCGCGGGTAATATGCCAGGGCAACGTCAGCAGCGGCTCAGGCTGTCTGCTGGCCGTTACCACCAACGATCCCTGCTGCTGCTGCCAGCTTAATTTAAAATGCAATGGGTCCGGCACGGCAGTCAGCGCCAGATCGCCCTCCAGCGCCCCGTTTTCAGGCACCGTATCGGGGATCGCTGGCAGGGTCAGCGTACCGCTCAGTCTGACGGGTTCAGGCACGCCAGGGGCCTGCAGGGTAACCGTGTTCAGCGCCAGCTGCTGCCCGTTAAGTTCGGCATCCAGCGACAGATTTTTACCCTGATAACGCAGGTGCTGCCGACGGGGATCCAGTTCGAGCTGGAGCTGACCGGCCCAGGTCTGCCAGGGGTCAATGCTTAACTGGCCGACGGTGACACGGGCGGCAGGTAGCAACTGCTGCCACTGCGCCAGCGTGCGCGGTGCGCTGTCGTCGTCTGCAGTTGCCAGCTCGCTGGCACAGGCCGAGCGTAGGGTCGCCGTATCAACGGCAAGCTGCCAGCGACCCTGGCGATAGCCGAGCGTCACACCCTGCACATCGGCCAGTTCACAGTCGCCGGCGTAGTAATGGATACCCGGCAGATGCAGCGCACCCTTGCGCCAGCGGGGATTACCATCAAGCGAGATGGTGGTATTGGCAGGCAGCCAGATGCCCGCCAGACGGGGAAGCCACTGGCTGACGGTCAGATAAGTACCGATCAGCAGCAGGGCTGTGACGATCAGTACCGCAAGCGTAATTTTCCAGCCCCGGTTCATGGCTGCCACATCCTGTTCACTCCGTGATTATCCTGTGAATGATGGCACGGAAAGCCAGCAGGGTGAAGTTTTTCACCATTAATCAATCGATTCGCTGTTTTTTACATCAGCTAACCGCTCAGCCCCTCCCGCAGGGGAGATAAGTTGTTACACTGCTGTATTACTTACGCACGGCTAAAGGAAAACGGCGATGAAACTTGCGGTATATAGCACCAAGCAGTATGACCGGAAATACCTCACACAGGTCAATGAAGATTACGGCTTTGAACTGGAGTTTTTCGACTTTCTGCTGAGCGATCATACGGCGAAAAATGCCGTAGGCTGCGATGGCGTCTGTATTTTCGTCAACGATGACGGCAGCCGTGCAGTCCTTGAGGAGCTGGCTGAACTCGGCGTTAAGTTTATTGCCCTGCGCTGTGCCGGTTTCAATAATGTCGATCTTGATGCGGCGCGCGAGCTGGGCATCCAGGTGGTCAGGGTGCCGGCTTACTCGCCTGAAGCCGTGGCCGAACATGCAGTGGGAATGATGATGACCCTGAACCGGCGTATTCACCGTGCCTACCAACGCACCCGCGATGCGAACTTTTCCCTCGAGGGTCTGATTGGTTTCAATATGCACGGCCGCACCGCCGGGGTCATTGGTACCGGTAAAATTGGTATTGCCGCCATGCGCATCCTGAAAGGTTTCGGCATGAAACTGCTGGCCTTCGATCCCTACCCCAGCCCACAGGCGCTGGAGCTGGGCGCGGAGTACGTGGATATCAAAACCCTGTTCAGCCAGTCCGATGTCATTACCCTGCACTGCCCGCTGACCGAAGATAATCATCACCTGCTGAACAGCGCAGCGTTTGCCCAGATGAAAGATGGCGTAATGGTGATCAACACCAGCCGGGGTGCCCTGATTGATTCACAGGCGGCAATAGACGCGCTGAAGCAACAGAAGATTGGTTCCCTGGGGATGGACGTTTATGAAAATGAACGTGATTTATTCTTTGAGGATAAGTCTAACGATGTGATCCAGGATGATATTTTCCGCCGCCTGTCCGCCTGCCATAACGTGCTGTTTACCGGGCATCAGGCCTTTCTGACGGCAGAAGCCCTGACCAGTATTTCGCAGACGACCCTGGAAAACCTGCGTCTGCTGGAAAAAGGGGAAGTCTGCGATAACGTGGTCAACGCGGGTTAATCCTTAACCACGCACTGATACCGACGTCAAACTCAGCGATGGATCGCATGCCGACCGGTCAATCCGGTCGGCAGCGGCGCCTCAGACACCGATAAGCTGCGTTACGTCACTCAGCGTGCGCAACTGCCGTTCATCAGCGCACTTTCACCGCAGCGACGCCCGTTTGCCATCTGGCACATTCCGACTGAACTGCCGTCCAACTGACGGGATAATGCCAGCGTACCGCCGGCGTTTGAACAGGCGCTCTCTGCCAGGTCAGCCATGACCACCCGGGTCGGCACATGGGCCGCTGTGGCCTGCTGAGGCGGTTCATTATCACTGTCACTGCTACAGGCTGAGAGTAATAAAGCGGCTGCCGCCAGCAGAAATGTCGCTGCTTTCATCTGGTAAACTCCGGGTAGTGGGCGCTGAAATGCGAAAGCCAGCATATGCTACGTTCCCTGTCAGGTCGATAGTTGTCACGCTTTTTTACAAAATGGTCTTCAACGAAATATCAATAGCCTGCCGTCTTATTTTATAACTAGCTGTTTGAGTGAAGAGAATAAGCGCGGTGAGGGGCCGTTTTATGATTATCGATTTGTTATTACGCATCGCCCTGGCGGGGGCACTGGGCGGCCTGATCGGGCTTGAACGCCAGCTGCGTGCAAAAGAAGCGGGGCTGAGAACCCATATTCTGGTCGGTATTGGCAGTGCCATGTTTATGATCGTCTCGAAGTATGGTTTCGACGACATTCTTGCCCAACATCACGTCGGCCTCGATCCCAGCCGTATCGCCGCTCAGGTCGTCAGCGGTATGGGGTTCCTCGGGGCCGGGACAATTATTATTCAGAAACAGGTGGTGAAAGGCCTGACCACCGCCGCCGGGCTGTGGGTCACGGCCGCCATTGGCCTGGTGATAGGCAGCGGCATGTATGAAATCGGCGTCTATGGCACACTGCTGGCGCTGCTGGTGCTGGAAACGTTCCGCCGCATCAGCTACTGGCTGATTGGCCGTCACCATACGCTGATTTTTCACCTGAAGGCAAAGAGTGTGCCGCTGGTGCTGATGGCATTACAGCATCAGCAGGTGCGCACGGGCCAGGTCTCGGTGGTCAACCGGGATGCCGAAAGTGGGCTGTGTGAGATGATGGTAGATGTGACATTGTCACGCAAACGCGAACCCCATGAGCTCTATGATGCGCTGCTGGAAATCAAAGGGGTGCAGTCAGTAGAAATGCACTGAAGCCTGAAAAGATCATGTCAGCCAGGCAGAATCGTGCCAGGCTGGGAACAATACGTTTGGGTTCGGATGGACACGACGTCATCTGCACCGTTTTTAACTTTGTTACAGGAGAGAAAAATGTCTGATAAATCGATTATGGTGGTGGCCACCTTTGCTGCGGCAACCGGTAAAGGCAATGAACTGTATGACGTGCTGAACCGCTGCGTGGCCCCGAGCCGTCTTGAGGAAGGCAACGTGCATTATGATTTGTACCGCAGCGTGGAAAACAGTGACCTGTTCCTGTTTCACGAAACCTGGAAAAGCGCTGATGCCATTGAGCTGCACGAATCGCAGCCTCATTTTCAGGCCCTGCTGGCAGGTGTAAAAGATCTGCTGGCCGCACCGCCCGTGATCACCAAAATGTAAACGGTGGTGATGTGGGTCGATCGTGACAAACGATCGACCCTTTACTGCCCTTCTTTCCCTTCAGCGGTTTATTTCAGTAAACGCGCCCGGCACGATTTCCCTTTGATCTTCACATCTTTCAGCTGCCCCATCACCTGACGCGCCTGTGACTGACGGATGGCAACATATGCCTGTGTGGGCCCGATATCAATCTTGCCGACCTGATCGCCGGTCAGCCCGCCGTCACCGGTCAGGGCACCGAGAATGTCACCCGGTCGGATTTTCGCTTTACGACCGCCGTCCAGACTCACCGTCACCATCTCTGCCGGCAGCGCTTTCGCTGCAACAGATTTCAGTTCAGCAACGTTACGCCAGACCAGCTTCTGCTGCAGATAGTCTTCCAGCGCATGGGCGCGAACCATCTCATCCTGGGCGACGAAACTGACCGCACACCCTTCCTGGCCGGCGCGGGCAGTACGTCCAATACGATGGACGTGCACCTCCGGGTCAAAGGAGAGCTGATAGTTGACCACCATCGCCAGCGACTTGATATCCAGCCCGCGGGCGGCCACATCGGTGGCGACCAGTACGCGGCAGCTGCCGTTGGCAAAACGGATCAGAACCTGATCGCGGTCGCGTTGTTCAAGGTCGCCGTGCAGCGCCAGGGCGCTGATACTGCCGGACTCCAGCGCATACGCGATATCGTCACATTCCCGTTTGGTGTTACAGAACACCACGCAGGATGCGGGCTGACGGTCACTCAGCAGGCCCGTCAGCGCAGTCAGTTTTTCCCGCGGGCCAGCCTCGTAGAAGGTTTGTTCGATAGACGGTAAATCGGAGACATCGCCGGTTTCGACGGTCAGCGGATCGCGCTGAATGCTCTGGCTGATCTGGGCGATACCCTGCGGCCAGGTGGCGGAAAACAGCAGCGTCTGGCGGGCCTGCGGACAGTGGCGAATAATACTGTCGATATCGTCGCGGAAGCCCATCTCCAGCATGCGGTCGGCTTCATCCAGCACCAGCATATTGATGCCATCCAGCTTCAGGGTTTCACGCTTCAGATGGTCAAGAATACGCCCGGGCGTGCCGACAACAATCTGTGGGGCATGCACCAGCGAATCACGCTGCGCGCCGACCGGCTGGCCCCCGCACAGGGTGAGGATTTTGATGTTGGCGGTAAAACGCGCCAGACGGCGCAGCTCTTTAGCGACCTGGTCGGCCAGTTCGCGGGTCGGGCACAGCACCAGCGCCTGAGTGACGTACTGGCTGGCATCCACGCGATGCATGACACCCAGACCAAAGGCGGCGGTTTTACCACTGCCGGTTTTCGCCTGCGCGCGCACATCCCGCCCCGCAAGAATAGCAGGTAGCGATTCAGCCTGAACAGGCGTCATGTCGAGGTAGCCCAGTTCGGTAAGATTTTCGATCTGGCTGGCGGGAAGTTGGGTCAGGGTAGAAAAAGCAGTCACGGAAGAACTCTCTGATAAAACGGACAGGATTATTGGCGCTGATTGTAGCAGATAACCGCAGGGGACGGGGAGAAAAGCGCTGGCGATAACGTCGCGCAGCGCTGTGTATTTTGTAGTCCGACTAAGATAAAACCAACGCGATTAACAGCCAGAAGATCAGACAGGCTGCCACCATCGCAATCCAGGTATTTCTCCGGTTCCATTTCATATGTATTCCTTCTCCTTCGTTTCGTTCTTAGCCGTCATGTCGACATATTCACGGCATAAGACGAAAGTCTCGGCGGCAATTATAGTAAAGCCTGGCCCTGAATGTCGCCTGTTTATTCGTATTCCGGGCGTAAGTTAAGGCTCAGGGAGTTTTCCTGACGGGCAGGCGCTCTGAGAAGAAAAAATTAGCACTGACGCTTACGGTGTTAACGGCATCCGGGCAGGAAACTTGAGGGATTTAATCAATTTCATCCTCGGATAAGGTTGCGGGGAGTAATATTTAGCGAGAGGGTGCCAACAGCGGAACCCCGTCCTGTCAGCGGATGTGACAGGACGGGTGACTGACAGGATTAACGATCGTTGAACGGATCTTTTTTATCGTCGTCGCTGTCATCCCGCGTGCGCGGAATTTCACCGTGCTCGTTGGGATTATCCCTGGCCGGATGCGGATCTTTTTCCGGTTTGGTTTTTGATTTATCCTCTGACATTACGCCCTCCTCTTGCCTGGATAGAGTAAGCGTAGTTGATAGCGCGCCGCTCTTCAATTAACGCAGGTCTATGAATGCCTGCGTCAGCGATTACAGGTTAGCAACATCTATATAGAGCGATTTATCTATATTGGTCGACGAGACGGTAGCTTCAGTAAAGGCATACTCTGCTCTGTCACCACTGCGATCCAGCGGCAGGGCCTCGAAATCGAACAGTTCCCTGTCGGCTAACTGGCTTGGGCTGATGTTCTGGATCGACTTAAAGACGCTGTCGACCCGACCCGGCGTTTTTTTATCCCACTCGGTCAGCATAGCTTTGATCGCCTGCCGCTGAAGATTCTCCTGAGAACCGCACAAATTGCAGGGAATGATCGGAAAATCTTTATATTCTGCCCAGGCAATCAGATCTTTTTCCCGGCAGTAGGTCAGCGGACGAATAACGACGTTACGTCCATCGTCAGAACGCAGCTTGGGCGGCATCGCTTTCATTTTCGCGCCGTGGAACATATTGAGGAACAGCGTCTCAACAATGTCATCCATATGGTGGCCAAGGGCGATTTTGGTCGCGCCAATTTTCTCGGCAAACGAGTACAGCGTGCCACGCCGCAGACGTGAACATAAACCACAGGTGGTTTTTCCTTCCGGGATCTTTTCCTTCACCACGGAATAGGTATCTTTATCCACAATGTAATAAGGGATATCCAGGCTGTCGAGATAGGCGGGTAAAATATGTTCCGGGAAGCCAGGCTGTTTCTGATCCAGATTAACCGCAATCACCTCGAATTTGATCGGGGCCACTTTTTGCAGGGCGAGCAAAATATCCAACATGGCGAACGAGTCCTTGCCTCCGCTCATGCAGGCCATCACAACGTCATTCTCTTCAATCATGTTGTAATCAGTGATGGCAAGGCCAACATTTCTTCTTAGACGCTTCTGGAGCTTATTCATCTCCAGGGTTTCTTTTCGTACATCGACTTGATTCATAAATACTTCTCTGGACCCTGATGGCTTTAGAACGACGTAATTCTGATTACAGTTTAAGGGGGGACATTATACGGAAGTTTCCCAGCCCGGGAAACATGAGAAATAGCGGGAAAATCTCGCTGTCCGGCGCAGGCGGGTGATGTTCTCTTCCCGCCGTTAAGCCAAACCGGGCCGGGTCACCGCTTACTGATAAGGTGGCGGATCAATAATCGGATGGGGATCGGGCGGCGGCGGATCGGGTAATGGCTGAGGTACCGGCGTCGGGCCCGGTACGGGAACGGGGTCGCTTAGTGGTTCTGACAGGCGAATCGACGTTTTCAGGTCAGTTAACATGTCTTCCTCCTCATACGTTGTAGGAATAGTAAGCGTAGGACATCTGACGGCGCTGGCAAACGCGCAAAAAAAAGCCGGCTGATAGCCGGCGTCGTGCGAATCAAATGTGCTATGCATTAATTCAAAAAAGGAAGTAAGACAATATGGAGCGCAACGCCCATCGCTTGACGTTGCATTCACCTGCGAGAAAGAGTTTGCCCTGATCGACGCCAGCATTTATTGACGTCGATCAGCTTTCATCGCGTTATTGCGCCCCGCTCCCTGACTCATTCTTATTAATC
The DNA here is from genome assembly GCF_019844095.1 of Erwinia persicina. NCBI lineage: Bacteria > Pseudomonadati > Pseudomonadota > Gammaproteobacteria > Enterobacterales > Erwiniaceae > Erwinia > Erwinia persicina. The sequence goes on from NZ_CP082141.1 coordinate 2,556,264, forward strand.
ACAACCATTTACGTTTACGTAACCACCAGGCAACGCCGATGACCAGCAGCATCAGTAACATACAGAAAGCGGGAAAACCGTAGCGCCATTCACCGCCTGGAATCCCCCCCAGATTGACGCCAAACAGCCCGGTAAGAAAGGTCGTCGGCAGGAACACCATCGCCAGCAGGGACATAGTATAGGTTCTGCGGTTCATGGCCTCGGCCATTACGGTGGTAATTTCATCGGCCAGCACGCCGGTGCGTGCCACGCTGGCATCCAGATCGTCCAGCCCGCGCCCTAAACGATCGGCGATATCCTGCATCCGGCGGCGATCGTCGTCACTCATCCACGGCAGGCGCTCGCTGGCAATACGGGAAAACACGTCACGCTGGGGGGCCATATAGCGGCGCATGATAATGAGCTGTTTACGGATCAGGGCCAGTTCACCGCGCGGCGGCACCTGCTGATCCACGACCGCATCTTCCAGATCGATAATTTTGTCATGCAGTTCCTCAATAAACTCGCTGGTATGGTCGGTCAGCGCATCACAGACATCCACCAGCCAGCTGCCGCCATCCACCGGGCCAATCCCGTTCTTCAGGTCGGTGAGCACTTCATCAATGGCAAACACCTTGCGCTGCCGGGTGGAAACGATCAGCTTTTCGTTGATGAATACGCGGATCACCACCAGCTGCTCCGGCCGCGATTCGCTATTGAGATTAATACTGCGCAGCGTAATCATCGTGCCGTCGCTCAGGCGGTTAACGCGCGGGCGCATACTGTCTCCGCCCAGCGCGTCACGCACCGAGTCAGGCAGAAGTGGGGTCGAGGCCAGCCAGTCCGCGCTTTCACTGTGGGTATAATTCAGGTGCAGCCAGCATGGCTTGTCACAGGTCAGCACATCGCTGTCGTCAATCGGGATTAACCCGCCCTTCCCATCCAACTGACACGAAATGATCGCATCAGAGACCTGCAATGATTTACCCGCAATGACGTCCACGTTTGTATCACCCTTAGCCTAATCAATGCGATACAGTCTAGCCTGAAGGAGGCCAGTTGCAAAACGTCCCCTCTCCAAAAGCTGCAGGCCCTCAGTCATCAGGCGTGCCATCAAAAAGTCGATCCCCGTCACGAAAAAAAGTTATTCCCTTCCTCCCCCCTTGCTAACTGGCTGAGAACAGGGAAATATCGCTGCAGCATAAACAGGATTGCTACTGATTCTCAGGCAAAACCTAAACCGCTTTAATGCGCCTTTCTGGCGATGTTGAAGCGGTTTAGGTTTTTTTTTGGCCTGAATTCACTAACAGGCCACAGACAACGATGTCGGAACCAGGAGCATACGATGACGTACCAGCTTTTATCAGAAGAGATCCTGCAGGGAGTGGGCGGCAAAGAGAACGTCACTTCCGTCATGCACTGCGCTACCCGCCTGCGCTTTAAACTGAAAGACAGCCGTAAAGCCAACACTGCCGCGCTGAAGGCCAATGCGGGTGTGATTATGGTGGTGGAAAGCGGTGGTCAATATCAGGTGGTGATTGGCAACCATGTCAGCGACGTGTATCAGGCACTGATGTCCAATGCCGGCCTGAGCGAGGGGAGCGAAGGCTCCCTCAATACGGAGGAAAAGGGGTCACTCTTCGCCCGCTTTATTGACATCGTTTCCGGGATTTTCACCCCGTTTGTCGGTGTGATGGCGGCGTCCGGTATTCTGAAGGGACTGCTGGCACTGGCGCTGGCCTGCGGAGTGATGACAGACACGACCGGCACCTATATTACCCTCTCGGCGGCCGGAGACGCGGTGTTCTACTTCCTGCCGATTCTGCTCGGCTACACCGCCGGGAAGAAATTTGGTGGTAACGCATTCACCACGATGATTATCGGTGCTGCTCTGGTTCACCCGATGATGATGGCGGCGTTTACCGCTTCTCAGGCAGGCAGTCCTCCGCTGCACTTTTTCGGCATCCCGATGATCCTGATTAACTACAGCTCTTCCGTTATCCCGATTATCTTCGCCGCCTGGTTCTCCTGCCTGATCGAGCGTGTGGTGCATAACCGCCTGCCGGGTGCAGTGCGAAACTTCACCACGCCGCTGATTTGTCTGGCTATCGTCGTTCCAATCACCTTTATGCTGATTGGCCCGGTCGCGACCTGGGTAAGTCAGATGCTGGCGGCGGGTTATCTTCATGCCTACAGCTTCAGCCCGACCTTCGCCGGGGCCTTTATGGGCGCTTTCTGGCAGGTCTGTGTGATCTTCGGCCTGCACTGGGGTCTGGTGCCGATCATGCTCAACAATCTTGCCGTTCACGGGGCAGATACCCTGCTCCCGCTGCTGATGCCGGCGGTACTGGGCCAGGCCGGAGCAACGCTTGGCGTGCTGTTGCGTACCCGGGATGTCAGGCTGAAAGGGATTGCAGCATCCGCCTTTAGCGCCAGCCTGTTCGGGATTACCGAACCTGCGGTGTACGGCGTTACCCTGCCGAACCGTCGTCCGTTTATCTTTGGCTGCATCGGCGGCGCGCTGGGTGCCGCTGTGCTCGGCTTCTTCCACACCACCAGCTATTCATTTGGCCTGCCCTCGGTGTTTACCTTCAGCCAGGTGGTGCCGAAAACCGGTTTTGATGCCAGCGTTGTCGCCGCTATCGTCGGCGCGCTGATTGCCTTTATCTTCGCGGCCCTCGCTACCGCGCTGTTTGGGCTGTCGGTGGTGAAAGAGACGGAGGCAGTGACACCGGATCTTCCCGCTGCTGCCGTCAGTCCCGATCTGCTGCATAAGCAGACGCTGTCCAGCCCGATGAGCGGTGCTGTCGTGGCGCTGGAACAGGTGCCGGATGAAACGTTTGCCAGCGGGCTGTTGGGAAAAGGCATGGGGATCCAGCCGACTGAAGGCCGTGTACTTTCTCCGGTCAACGGTACCGTGGCATCCCTGTTCCGCACCCGCCACGCCATTGGTCTGGAAGCGGAAGACGGTGCTGAAATCCTGATCCATGTCGGCATCGACACCGTCAAACTCGATGGCCTGCATTTTACGGCTCATGTCAGCCAGGGCGACAGCGTTCGCGTCGGTGACCTGCTGCTGGAATTCGATATCCCGGCCATCCGTGCGGCGGGCTATGACCTCACCACGCCGGTACTGATCAGCAACAGCGACGACTACATTGATGTGCTGCCCGCCAGCTCACGGCACGACGTGGCCGCTGGCGAGCCGCTGCTGACGCTGATTAAATAATCATTTATAAGGAGAGCACAATGACACAACGTTTCCCTCAACATTTCCTCTGGGGCGGCGCCGTTGCCGCAAACCAGGTCGAAGGCGCATGGCAAACCGATGGCAAGGGTGTTTCCACCTCAGATTTACAGCCTCAGGGTATTTTTGGTCAGCGTGTCACGCGTCAGGAGGGTGATTTTGGTATCAAGGATGTGGCCATTGATTTCTATCACCGCTATCCGGAAGATATCCGCTTATTCGCCGAAATGGGCTTTACCGTACTGCGGACCTCCATTGCCTGGACGCGCATTTTCCCCGAAGGGGATGAAACGCAGCCGAACGAGGCCGGACTGGCCTTTTATGATCGCCTGTTTGACGAGATGGCGAAATACAATATCGCGCCGCTGGTTACTCTTTCCCATTACGAAATGCCGTATGGACTGATTAAAAAATACGGCGGCTGGGGCAATCGTAAAACCATCGACTGCTTCGTACACTATGCCGAAACGGTCTTCGCCCGCTATAAAGATAAAGTGAAGCACTGGCTGACCTTTAATGAGATCAATATGTCGCTTCACGCGCCGTTTACCGGCGTGGGTCTGCCGGAAGACAGCGATAAACAGGCGGTCTATCAGGCCATCCACCACCAGCTGGTGGGCAGTGCGCGTGCGGTGAAGGCCTGCCACCGGATTATTCCGGATGCCAAAATCGGCAATATGCTGCTGGGGGCCATGCTCTATCCGCTCAGTCCACTTCCGGCTGACCTGCTGGAGACGCAAAAGCAGAACCGTGACTGGCTGTTCTTTGGCGATGTCCAGACGCGCGGCTACTATCCCGCCTATATGACGCGCTACTTTAAAGAAAACGGCATCCAGCTGGAGATAACGGAGCAGGACAAACAGGACCTGCGTGAGCCGATCGACTTTATCTCCTTCAGCTACTATATGACCGGCTGTGTGACCACCAATGAAGAACAGAATCATAAAGCGCGGGCCAACATTCTGAATATGGTGCCGAATCCGCATCTGGCCAGTTCAGAGTGGGGCTGGCAGATTGATCCGGAAGGGCTGCGTTTTCTGATGAACGAGCTGTACGACCGCTACCAGAAACCGCTGTTTATTGTGGAGAACGGTCTGGGAGCCCAGGATACCGTCGAGGCTGACGGCAGTATCAATGATGATTACCGCATTGCTTACCTGAACGATCATCTGGTGCAGGTCCGTGAAGCGATTGAAGACGGTGTTGAAGTACTGGGTTACACCTGCTGGGGCCCGATTGATTTGGTGAGCGCGTCGAAGGCCGAGTTCTCCAAGCGATACGGCTTTATCTATGTCGACCGTGATGATCAGGGAAATGGCACCCTTGCGCGCAGCCGTAAGAAGAGTTTCTTCTGGTATCAGAACGTGATTAAAACGCACGGCGAATCACTGAAGTAATTCGCCCGGGATCATCCCCTGCCGTTGAGAAGGGGATGATCCCGCCGCCGTTATAAATCCAGCGCGGTCAGATCAATATAGTGCGCCAGGTCACGCGTTTCCGCCCGGGGCAGATAGGGTAACTCCCCCAGCAGAGGGGCCGGAATTTTATCCCGCAGCACATCAATAATTTCGGCATAGTGCGCCAGGCCGGGGTTAATCCGGTTAGCCACCCAGCCTAAAAGTGGCAGCCCGTCATTGATCACCGCCTGAGCCGTTAGCAGCGCATGGCTGATGCAGCCAAGCTTAATACCGACCACCAGCACCACCGGCAGCTGTTCCTGTACCGCCCAGTCAGACAGCGGGCGCAAATCGTTCATCAGGCTTCGCCAGCCGCCCGTGCCCTCCACCACAATATAATCAGCCTGATCGTTCAGGGCATGCAGTCCGTGGCTCATTGTTGCGTGGCTGATCGGGGTAATACTGGTACTGATTTCGTCATCGAGCAACGTGATGGGATTAATCGCCTCATAGGGCAACTGTACTGATGAAGAGCGCTGAAGCACCAGAGCATCCTTATTTCGTGGTCCCTCTTCCGTTTGCTGGCTGCTTTTCGCGACCGGCTTGTAGCCTACGGCGTGTTTACTGTTTGTCGCCAGCTTTTGTAATAACGCACGCGATACCACCGTTTTTCCTACTTCAGTATCGGTTCCAGTGACAAATAAACGTTTCAACATGGTATGACTCCGACAGGCACAGCCTGGCCTCATTGATAATTTTCATACTCGGTAAATGAGCGAAAATTGTAGGGGAGTGCCGCAGGTCGGAGATTGCGTTAGCGCAATGTTTAGTGGATTTATCAGCCTTGTAGCAATTTGATTAATAATGACCCGTTATAGAGCGCATCTTTCACCAGTGCCGCCCCCGGCATGGTGCCAAGGTTAATAAAGGCGGTGGGCTCCACACTGACCTGTTTGCTGTAACTGGGTAAGGACTGTTGGCGAATACAGGTCGCAATGGCCGGATAAAGGATAGTTTGCGCGCGGTTAAGCGGCGACCCGATGAGAATTTTTTGCGGATGGAACAGGTTAACCATCACCGCCACAATACGGCCTACGCTATTACCTACGCCGGAAATGACATCGCAGGCCAGTTGATCCCCTGCCAGCGCGGCATCACAGAGCGCATCGATGGTAAGCGGCTGATTATGCAGCGTGGAACTCATGGACGCCTGCATCCGCTGTGTGACCAGTTCCAGCATACTGTCTGTGCTGGCTACCGTTTCCAGGCATCCGTGATTACCGCAGTAGCAGCGCTTGCCCCACGGATCGACCTGGGTATGGCCGATCTCCACCAGCGTGCTGCTGCCACCGTGCAACAGACGTCCACCGGTGATCACCCCGGCCCCTACGTTATGGTCAATCACCACCTGGAGAACATCACGGGCATCCTGCGAGGCACCAAACAGCGATTCGGCCATCGTCCAGGCACAGATATCATGCTGTATGTAGACCGGCAGACCGGTATGGCTGGCCAGCGAGGGCCCGAGAGGCATATCGTCAACATCATAATAAGGCATGCGGTGTACGATCCCGGTCTGGCTGTTCATAATGCCAGGCAGCGTGATAGCAATCGCAGTCAGGCGTTCCAGTTTATGCTGATGATGGATAAAGAACTGGTCGATCTGCCGGATGATACGGGTCAGCAGCGGAAGGGCATCTTCTGCAGGCAGGGAAAACTGCTGCTCTACCACCATTTTACTGCTGAGGTCACGCAGGGCGAGTGTGATGTCACCAGCGCCAATACGTACGGAGAGAAAATGCCAGGCCTGTGTGTCGAGCAACAGTCCGACGGCCGGGCGTCCACGGCTTCCTGGCTCCTGGAACTCCGTCTCCTGAACCAGGTGAGCTTCCAGCATCTCACGCACGATTTTTGTGATACTGGCCGGGGCCAGCTGCGCTTTTTTTGACAGCTCAATACGCGAGATGGGGCCAAACCGATCAATCAGTCTGTACACCGCTCCGGCATTAGTCTGTTTAATCTGGTCAATATGGCCAGGCTGACTGTCCGCAATCACACCCTACTCCCGCTTAATACCGTCAAAAAAGGCCTTTGTCACTCTTCTCAACCGGCCGACAGTCGTCAGAGGATGACGATGAGGGCCGCCCGAGCGGCGCTTATTTTCGCGCTTCAAAATAAAGCATCCGGCTCATGGTGAAACACTTATCAGATGGCGTCAAATATTTGATTCGATATGTGATTTGCCGCACATAAACCCTGTCTGGCTGCTCATGTTTTCCGCTATTTTTGTTGTGGGAACGGCAATAAGAGTTTCATCATCGACGCGACCACCGCCGGCATCTCCCGCTGCCGGGACCACACCAGCCACACTTCAGATTGCGCATCCTGTTCGGTCAGCGGTATCCACACCACGTCACTCAGGCGCACGCGGCGAAATGAAGCGGGAAGAATTGAGACCCCCAGTCCGGTTGAAACCAGTCCAATAATGGTCATCGCTTCGCCCACTTCCTGAGCGATATCGGGCTGGATCTGGTAACGCCCCAGCAGGGCCAGAATTTCGCCATACAGCGCCGTCCCCACCTGCGGGTCAAAGAACACAAAGGGCTCCTGCGCCAGCTCGCTCAGTGCGATACCCGGCCTGTCGGCCAGACGGTGGGCGCGATGAACCAGCGCGTACATCGGCTCGCGCAACAGCAGCTGATGATCGAGGTTTTCCGGCAACAGCGTGTTGCGCATGACGCCCAGGTCAAGACGTCCTTCGCTGAGCGGGGCCAGTTGCTGGCGGGTGTTGATCTCCTGCATCTGGATATGTACTGCCGGGAAGCGCTGGCGAAAGGTGAATAACGCATCGGAGACCACGGTGATAAACGGGGCCGAGGAGGTGAAGCCAATACGCAGCTCCCCTTCATCTCCGCGATGCAGCCGGGAGGCTTTATCCGCAGCCTGTTCGACCTGCTGCAGGATATGACGGGCATCCTGCAGAAACTGCTGTCCGGCGGCCGTCAGTTGCACGCTGCGGTTGGTTCGGGCCAGCAGGCGAGCGCCGGTTTCCTTTTCCAGATTCTGAATTTGCTGACTGAGTGGGGGCTGAGAAATATTCAGCCGCTGGGCAGCCCGGCCGAAATGCAGTTCTTCCGCCACGGCGACAAAATAGCGCAGATGGCGCAGCTCTATATTCATAGGTTTAACATATCATTCGAGATTATTAATATATTAGACATCATAATCTCAGTTTCTTACCCTTTACAACGTCATCCCCCATGAACTTGCTAAGGAACCGTTGTGAACCGCTCATTGCCTGCCGTCAGACCGCCCGCTTCCGCTGACCGGGCCACTCCCGCCCTCCCCGGCCAGCCAGCCGCCGATAAGAATCTCATGATCAAACGCGGAACCCCTCAGTTTATGCGCGTCACGCTGGCGCTGTTCTCCGCCGGTCTGGCGACCTTCGCCCTGCTCTACTGCGTACAGCCAATCCTTCCCGTGCTGTCGCAGGAGTTTGGCGTCTCACCGGCGGCCAGCAGCATTTCCCTGTCGGTTTCAACGGGGATGCTGGCACTGGGTCTGCTGATCACCGGCCCGTTATCCGATGCGGTCGGACGTAAGTCGGTTATGGTCACCGCACTGATGCTGGCAGCGATTTTCACCCTGCTTTCTGCCACCATGACCAGCTGGCACGGCATTCTGCTGATACGTGCACTGATTGGACTCTCCTTAAGCGGCGTGGCCGCTGTGGGCATGACCTACCTGAGCGAAGAGATCCACCCGAGCGTGGTGGCGTTCTCCATGGGTCTGTACATCAGCGGGAACTCGATTGGCGGCATGAGCGGTCGATTACTCAGCGGGGTGATTACCGACTTTACCAGCTGGCGGATTGCGGTGATGGCGATCGGCTGCTGCGCGCTGGCCTCCGCGCTGATGTTCTGGAAAATTCTGCCGCCCTCCCGCCATTTTCGCGCGGCGTCGCTCAGGCCCCGCAGCCTGCTGATCAACTTTCGCCTGCACTGGCGTGACAGCGGATTACCGCTGCTGTTTGCCGAAGGTTTTCTGCTGATGGGGGCGTTTGTCACCCTGTTTAATTATATTGGCTACCGGCTGCTTTCCCCACCCTATTCATTAAACCAGGCAGTCGTCGGGTTGCTGTCGGTCGTTTATCTCACCGGATCATGGAGCTCACCGAAGGCGGGGGCGATGACGGCAAAATATGGCCGCGCACCGGTTCTGCTGTTTTCAACCGCGCTGATGCTGACCGGATTACTGGTGACGCTGGCGACGAGCCTCTGGCTGATCCTGCCGGGCATGATGCTGTTTACCGCCGGCTTTTTCGCGGCGCATGCCGTCGCCAGCGGCTGGATAGGTGTTCGGGCGCGCCGGGCCAAAGGCCAGGCGTCCTCACTCTATCTGTTCAGCTATTATCTGGGTTCCAGCGTGGCGGGAACGCTTGGTGGCGTGTTCTGGCATGACTTCGGCTGGCACGGCATTACCGCTTTTATCTCCATAATGCTGATCCTGGCGCTGCTGGCAGGCACCCGCCTGCACGGTAAAAAACTCTGATCCCATTCACCGTAGCGGTTCGGGAGGACAGGCTCTCCCGACAATCTCCGCTAAAAAGTCCATCACCCTGATCGCCGCCGCTGAACGCCTGACTTCCGGGTAAGCGGCCAGCCAGATATCCCTGGCGGGGCCGGGTGACACGACCGGCAGAGAAACTAGCGCAGCATCGGCCTCGCCCATGAAACAGGGCAGCACCACGGCCCCCAGGCCCGTCCGGGCAGCCTGCTGCTGTGCCATCAGATCGCTGGCACGAAATACCACGGTGCGGCCTGCCAGCAGGGTGTTCAGCCATTGTTGCTGGGTCACGTAGTCGAGCCGATCCTCATAGGCGATAAACGTCCAGTGCTCCGGTGAAATGGCACTGAACGCGGGGGCCGCATACAGTCCAAAGCGCATCGTGCCAATACGCCTGATGAGCAGATCAGGATCTTCAGGCCGCGTCAGACGAACGGCAATGTCGGCTTCGCCCTTATCCAGCTGTGCATGATGGGACACACCGGACAGAGACAATGTTATCCCCGGGTGCTGCTCCGTAAAACGCGCCATTTCAGGGGCAATCAGCCGGGCGGCGACGGCGGGTGACGCACTGACCCTGACCACTGTCTTTGTCGTCGCAGCCAGAGATAGAGCCTGAAGCTTCACCCGGTCGGCCATCCTGTTCATGTCCCCGGCAACGGCGGCGATCATCTGACCGTGTGCGGTCAGGGTGGTACGCCGCGGCAGCCTTTCCGTCAGCCGCAGTCCGAGGTCTTTTTCCAGCGAGGCGATACGGCGGCTCACCGTGGCATGGTCAACGTTCAGCACTTTTGCCGCTGCCGACATTGATCCATGACGAACCAGGGCCAGAAAATACGCCAGATCCTGCCAGTCCATCTCCGACTCCTGGTGCAAAAATTCACGTATATGGAAGTTTTATACGCGTATTTTCGCATGATAAACAGTTTTACACTGCTCTTTCGCAAATTGTGAGGAAGAGAATATGCCCATCGCTATCAGTATCAGTCAGCCCGGAGGCCCGGGGGTATTAACGCCAATCGAGGTGTTTCCGGCAGACCCGGGGCCGGATGAGGTGCAGATCCGCCACGCCGTCATTGGCGTCAACTTTGTTGATATTTATTACCGCTCCGGCCTTTATCCCCTGCCGTCCTCTCCTGCGATACCCGGTTTTGAGGGCGCTGGCGTGGTCGTTGCCAGCGGGCGTAACGTTAAGGGGTTTTCTCCCGGCGATCGCGTTGCCTATACCGGTAATCCCATGGGCGCATATTGTGAATGCAGAAATATTCCTGCCGGGCGGCTGATTAAGATCCCGGCGGGAGTGGATATGCGTACCGCAGGCAGCTCAATGTTGCGTGGCCTGACGGCACATATGCTGCTGCATAAAGTCTGGCACGTACAACCGGGCGAGTGGCTTCTGGTTCATGCCGCTGCCGGAGGGCTGGGTCAGTTGGTCACACGCTGGGCAACCCTGAAAGGCGCACGGGTCATCGGTACCACCAGCTCGCCAGCCAGAGCCGCGCACGTGTCGGCCGCCGGGGCGGTCAGTGTGCTGCTGCATACGGATCCCAACTGGGTCAGTAAGCTACGTGAAATCACCGGGGGGCCCGGCGTACATTTTGCCGTGGACGGTATCGGCGGAAATATGCTTTCCGCAACGCTCGGCGTGGTGCGCCCCTTTGGTATGGTGGCCAGTATGGGCCAGCCGGCGGGCCCGATCCCCCCGGTAGCGGTGGAAGAATTAGGTTTCAGCCGATCCATCGCCCTGATGCGCCCCAGTTCGATAGCCTACGCTGACGATGCGGATCTGTACCGGCAGGGAGCCGACGATCTGATGACCGCCCTGCAAAACGGGCTGGTCAATCCTGTCGGTGCCGAGTACGCCCTGACGGAGGCGGAACAGGCCCATGCCAGCCTCGAAGCAGGCCATACGACAGGCAGCGTTATCCTGACGGTCTGACAGGCGCATCATTTTACCGGGTAGTGCCCGCCGGCAGTACTACCCTTTTCACCTCTACGGGCTTCCCCTGGTGGTAATGAAGGTTCTTTTGCTGCTGACGCAAAAAACGCGGTTGCTGATGTTCATCTCCGGTTTCTCCTGCTATAGTCATTAGTATGTTGTAACTAATGGAGGTCTCATGACTCGTTACGATGCCGTTGATCAACTTCATCACTGTGTTGGTCAGTTGGAACAGGAGCTGGCGGTATTGCAGCAGCAGATCCTCGCCCTGCGGTTACTGGCCGCCCGGGTGTTTGAACTGCCAGGAGTGGAGAAAGGAAAAGAGCACGACCCGCTGACCCAGGTGGCCGTGACACAGCTGACCGGCGCGAAGGCGCTTGAACGGACCCTGACGCATTACGGCCGTCTTTTTATGCAACACCAGTCGGAGAAACTGAGTACCAAAGCCGCTGTGCGCCTGCCTGGTGCCGTCTGTCTTGAGGCCGATGCCGATCAGGCTGACCTGCTGCACCAGCAGGTGGCGACGATCAATCAGCTAAAACAGCGGCTGGAGCACATTATCACCGTGGAATCTGGCCTGCCCGCCGAAGAGCGTTTTGAGTTTGTCCACCGCCATCTGCGCGGGCTGATCACGCTGAATGCCTACCGCTCGCTGACCCTGCTGGATGCGCCGGACTCCGTGCGCTTTGGCTGGGCCAACAAGCATATTATCAAGAATGTCAGTCGCGACGAGATGCTGGCAACGCTGCAAAAAAGTCTTAAGGCCGGACGCGCTGTTGCCCCGTGGACGCGCGAGCAGTGGGCAGAACGCATCGCTGAAGAAATAGACGCGGTGAAATCGCTGCCCGCCGGGGCGGCGCTGAAGATCAAACGGCCGGTGAAGGTTCAGCCGATTGCGCGGGTGTGGAACAGCCGGGATCGAAAACAGACGCAGCTGGCCTGCCCTTCTCCCCTGCTGGTACTGTGCCCGGACGCCAATAGCGTACCGAAGCTGGGGGAACTGTTAAATTATGACGCCGCCAGGGTGACGCATCGCTATAAACCCGATGCCCAGCCGTTATTTTTGCTGATCCCGCGCTTGCATCTGTATACCGATCGGCTGGTGTAACATGAAAAAAAGCGGGACGACCGATAAGCCTGTCGTCCCGCCGGCGCAGAGTGGATATCCGGTGTTACACCTTCATACTGCCGACCATGGCTTCCGGGCGCACCCAGGCATCAAACTCCTCTTCCGTCAGATAGCCAAGCTTCAGCGCCGATGCTTTCAGCGTCAGCCCCTCTTTATGCGCTTTCTTGGCAATTTCTGCCGCTTTATCGTAGCCGATATGGGTATTCAGCGCCGTCACCAGCATCAGTGACTCATTCAGCAACTGACTGATGCGGTCACGATTTGGCTCAATACCGATAGCGCAATGGTGGTTAAAGCTGTCCATACCGTCAGCCAGCAGACGCACCGACTGCAGGAAGTTATGGATCACCATCGGGCGGTAGACGTTCAGCTCGAAGTTACCGGATGCGCCACCGATATTCACTGCCACGTCGTTACCCATCACCTGACAGCAGAGCATGGTCATGGCTTCACACTGGGTCGGGTTGACTTTACCCGGCATGATCGAACTGCCCGGCTCGTTTTCCGGAATGGCAATCTCGCCGATGCCGCAGCGTGGGCCGGACGACAGCCAGCGCACGTCGTTGGCGATTTTCATCAGCGAGGCTGCCAGGCCTTTCAGCGCACCGTGGGCGTGCACCAGCGCGTCGCAGGTCGCCAGGGCTTCAAATTTGTTCGGCGCGGTGACAAAGGGTTGTTTTGTCAGCTCAGCCAGCTCTTTTGCCACGCGGACGGCATATTCCGGGTGCGTATTCAGTCCGGTACCCACGGCGGTGCCGCCCAGCGCCAGTTCAGCGACGTGGGGAATGCTCTGCTCAATGTGCTTCAGATTGTGGTTCAGCATGGCCACCCAGCCGGAGATCTCCTGGCCCAGAGTCAGCGGTGTGGCATCCTGCAGATGGGTACGGCCAATTTTCACGATGTCTTTATAGGCTTCTGCTTTTTCATTCAGCGTTTTATGCAGTTTTTTCAGTTCGGGGAGCAGGTGTTCCTGTACCGCAACCACTGCCGCCACATGCATGGCGGTCGGGAAGACGTCATTCGAACTCTGGCTTTTATTGACGTCATCGTTCGGATGCACCAGGCGCGACATGCCGCGTTCACCACCGAGGATCTCGCTGGCACGGTTAGCCAGCACCTCGTTCATGTTCATATTCGTTTGCGTACCGGAACCGGTCTGCCAGATGGCCAGCGGAAACTCCCCCTGATGCCTGTCGGCCAGCACTTCATCGGCGGCCTTGATAATGGCCCCGCTGCGATCGTCCGGTAACAATCCGAGGTCATTATTCACTTTGGCCGCCGCACGCTTGGTCAGCGCCAGAGCATACACCAGCTCAACCGGCATTTTTTCTGTGGAGATTCGGAAGTGTTCCAGCGAACGCTGCGTTTGCGCTCCCCAGAGTTTGTCGGCAGGGACATCAATCGGTCCCATTGAATCTTTTTCAACGCGGTTGGCAGCCATTCCTGTCTCCTTTAGTACAACGTATAATATGGGGCGCGCTTTGCCCGTCACAGCGGTCAGAAGCGCGGCAATAGTCTGACACAGAGAGGGATACGATTATGCGACTCATTCGCGTTTATTGCATCCCGATTGTCCTTCCAGTGTAGTTTTCTGCTTTAATACTGCCAGTAACCGCTGAATGGCAAGGGAGAAAGAATGCAAAAGTTAATCAATTCGGTGCAACATTACGCCTGGGGCAGTAAAACGGCGCTGACTTCGCTTTACGGTATCGCTAATCCGACACAGCAACCGATGGCGGAATTATGGATGGGGGCGCATCCTAAGAGCTCGTCTCAGGTGATGGTGGAGGGCCAGCCGCGCGCACTGAGCGATCTGATTGATACTGACAAAGCGGGTCTGTTAGGTGAAAGCGTTGCCCGGCGTTTTGGTGAGCTGCCCTTTTTATTTAAAGTGCTGTGCGCCGATCAGCCGCTGTCAATTCAGGTGCATCCCAGTAAAACCGCTGCTGAAGCCGGTTATGCCCGCGAAAATGCCGCCGGCATTCCGCTGGATGCCGCCACGCGCAACTACAAAGACGCCAATCATAAACCTGAACTGGTTTACGCCCTGACGCCGTTTAAAGCCATTAACGGCTTTCGTCCCCTGTCAGAGATTGTCTCGCTGCTGCAGCCGTTAGCCGGGGCGCATCAGGCGATTGCCCACTTTCTGAATCATCCCGATACGGCCTCCCTTTCCGCGCTGTTTGCTGCCCTGCTCTCGCTGGCGGGAGAAGAGAAATCGCTGGCGCTGGATATCCTGCAGACCACCGTCGCCAGCCAGCACGGCGAGCCCTGGCAGACGATTGCCGACATCGCCAGTGTGTATCCCGATGACAGCGGTCTGTTCGCCCCCCTGCTGCTGAATGTCATCACCCTACAGCCTGCTGAAGCGATGTTTCTTTTCGCTGAAACACCGCACGCTTACCTGCACGGCGTGGCGCTGGAGGTCATGGCTAACTCGGATAATGTGCTGCGCGCCGGGCTGACACCGAAATACATTGATATACCGGAGCTGCTGGCCAATCTGCGATTCGACTCCCGCCCCGCCGATACGCTGCTGACCACACCGCAGCAGGAGGGTGCCTCGCAGCACTTCCCCATCCCGGTGGAGGATTTTTCTTTTTCCATTCATGCACTCGATAGCCAGCCGCTCACCGTCAGCCAGCAGAGCGCCGCGATTATCTTCTGTATCGACGGGCAGGCGACACTGAACTGTGGCGGGCAGACGCTGCTATTACAAGCGGGTGAATCCGCCTTTATCAGTGCCCGCGAGCCATCGCTTACCCTGAGCGGAAAGGGTCGCGTGGCCCGGGTATTTAACGAACTGCCGAATTGCGGCTGACGCCGCTGGCCATAATTGCTAATATTATTCCCGAATTATTAAAAAAACGCCGTCAGGCGTTTTTTATCGCCGAAAGGTAACCTGCAGGACCTGCACAGGTTTGCGGTGTTTGTGAACAGTAAAAGGATGCGATTACAGATGAAAAAAACAAAGGTTGCTGTGGGTGTGGTTATCGCTCTTGGCGTAGTCTGGACTGCAGGTGCCTGGTTTACCGGCAAGCAGTTAGAAAAAAACATGGATCATTTTGTTCAACAGGCTAACGCACAGATTCAGAATAGCGCACCGGAAAGCCGGCTGAAATTGAGCTATCAGGATTTTCAGCGTGGCATCTTTAGCAGCCATGCGCGCTTTGTGTTGCAGTCAAGCTCACAAACGGAAGATAACTCCCTGCTGAAACCGGGACAGAGCATTATCTTCAGCGAAAATATCGATCACGGTCCTTTCCCTCTGGCTCAATTGAAAAAATTCAATCTGATCCCGAGTATGGCCTCTGTTCACACCGAGCTTGAAAACACCGAGGCGGTGAAGAAGCTGTTTGAAATTACCAAAGGGAAATCCATTATTCAGGCTGAAACCCGCATTGGTTACGGCGGCAGCACTGACTCCGCTATCACCCTGCTGCCTGCAGACTATAGCAAGCCTGAAGCGGGTGAGCGTTTTGCCTTCGATGGTGGCACCCTGAACATCAGCGCGGATGGGGAAGGCAATAAAGTCGACTTCAGCAGTGACATCAACAGCCTGGTGATGTCCTCCCGGAATGAGCTGGATATGCCGGTTCTGGTCACGCTTAACGGCCTGAAGGTCGATGCCAACACCCACCTCAGCCCGGAAGGTGTGCGCATAGGCGATCAGACGATTAATCTGACAAAGCTGACTGCGGCGGTTGACGGTAAAGAAGCGATGGTAGCCGAAGGGCTGAAAGGGAAATCAAACTTTGATTCCACTAACAACCGCGTTTCAGGTCTGATTGACTACACCCTTGACGGACTTAAGCTGCAGGGCCAGAGCTTTGGTCAGGGCAAGCTGGCGATTAAGCTGGACGGGTTTGATGGTAAGGCGTTGAAAACCTTCTCTGAAACCTATAACCGTCAGGTGCAGGCACTGACCAGCGACCCGGCGCTGCAGGAGAACCCAGAGTTGTATCAGCAGCGCGTCTCCGAACTGCTGACGCAAAACGTGGCACTGCTGTTGAAGGGGTCGCCTTCCGTCAGCATCGCGCCGTTTAGCTGGAAAAATGACAAAGGTGAAAGTAGCTTCAACCTGAATGCCCAGTTCAAAGATCCGGCCGCCACCACGGCTCCCGCGCAGAATCTGGGTCAGCAGGTGGACAGCGTGCTGAAATCGCTGGATACCACGCTGACCATCTCCATGCCGATGGCCACTGAAATGATGACTCACGTCGCCATGTCAGAAGGTTACAAGCAGGAAGATGCCGCGAAGCTGGCCGATCAGCAGGTGAAAGGTCTGGCTGCGATGGGACAGATGTTTAAACTGACCACGCAGAAGGATAACAACATCACCACCGGCCTGCAGTACAGCACCGGACAGGTCACCATGAACGGTGAAAAAATGCCGCTGGAACAGTTCCTCTCCCGCTATATGCTGGGTGGCGGTATTGCACCGGAAGGTATGCCGCAGTAAACCGCGTTAATGAACGGGCCGCTTCTGCGGCCCGTTTCTTTTACAGTGCCTGGGGGTCAGATTCTAACAGCACCCCGGTACCAAAATCTGGCAGCGAATGCTGGCGCAGATAATCCGCAAAGGATACCCGCGAATTCTCTTTTTCCCATGCTGCCTGTAGCTGACCGAGCAAATCGGTTGATTTCGCCGTCTGTTGCGGCGTGGTCGTATCCGACGCCAGCCAGCCTTTCACATACTTTTGCTCACGGGTTGAGGTTGTCGCTGACTGATCCAGCATGGCCGACACCAGAGCGCCCTGACGATACTGCACATCAGTGGTGCTTTCCGCTTTGTCATCAATCTGAGTAAAGAGGTAATTCTGCGAGTTTCTGTCCGTCGTCAGATTGAGCGACGATCCGGCCGTTAACGGTTTATGGTAGCTGGCCGTCAGATGCGACTGTTGTTTCTGCGTAAAATGACGATTCTGATCGCTGGTGCCCGTGATCGTCGTGGCCTGAGATACGCTGTAAGAGAACGTGTTAACCTCGTTCACCCGCATCGGGTTAGGGGTGGCCGGCGCTTGCGTCACGGAAGCCTTAAAGTCTGCCAGACCGGTCAGCATAGTTTTATCTGAACGCGTCAGTGAGATAAAGAGGGTCTGCTGACTGTTTCTTGAGGGAGAGGCACTGTCGCTGTAATGCGTATTCAGCGCAGTAAACGCATCCCTGAACATGGTCATCAACGTACTGTTACCTGCTCCGCGACTTTGCGCACGGTCAAACTGCGTCAGATACTGACTGAGCGCGCGCTGTTGCTGGCTCTCGCTGCCGTGAAGCTCACGTTTGCTCATGTCCACGCTGATATCAACAGTGCCCAGGCTGCCGGTCGATTTTACCGAACGGGTCTGGCTGTCTGCGTGGAAATCCAGCGTCAGTTTATTCTCGCCCGAGACGGACGCATGCAGATCCACTGATGTCAGTACCGAGGTGTTAAATTTCGTCAGCGCACTGAGATCCAGCTTTGGCGGCTGAGCCGTCAGGCCATCCAGGGCTTTCTGGAAACTGTCAGACAGTTTTTCCAGTGCAGCCCGCTCAGCCTCGGTGAGCGTTCCCTCTTTCACGGCGATCTGCATACCGGATCCCTTGCTACCGGGCGTCAGTTCGACCAGCGCACCGCTGGCCGTTTTGACACTCAGGGTACCCTGACTCTCACTGGTAGCGGGGGCAACAAACAGGCGCCCGGGGGAATAGACCGGTGCGGCAGGCGTGGTCTGCCCCAGCGTGACGGCCGTCGAAGAGGGCGTCGTCGTCGCCTGAGGGGGTTCTGCCCCAGAAGCGGTTCTGGTGAGCGTCGTCGTATTGAGCAACGACGTGTTTAACGATAAGTTTCCAACCGATGAAATAACAGTCATTGTGCACAATCCCTTTGTTTACGCCAGCGCGTCACAGTTGATGAGGTACTTCTTTGACTATTTTCGGTAAAACATCAGAAAACTTTAATGATTGATGCCTCAGACAGGGAAGGAACCGGAGGTGACAAACGCTACGCCATTAACTGTGGCGATAAAATGATGTGCTGGGGCGCATCATCCGGGTGAGCTATTTTTTGCAAAAGCCGCGCCGCCGCACTGCGGCCAATATCCCGCGCGGTGCTGCTGACGAAGGTCAGTGCCGGATCATTCAGCGCGGCATCGGCGACATCGCTAAAGCCCACCAGCGCCATCTGCCGGTCGTAATAGCTTCCCACCGCGTCTTTACTGATAGTGCGCCCGCTGCGCTGCACGCCTAAATAGCAGCCGAGCGTGACGGCGGCGTTATGACACAGGATGGCGGTAATGCCCGGATACTGCAGCAGCAACTGCTCCGCCTGCGCCGGGATCTCACGCGGATGGGCACATCCTTCAATAATCCACTCACTGCGAAAAGGCAGCCCGAACTGCAACAGCGTGGCGCAGTATCCGCCAATGCGTTCTGCACGGGTTAATGACGCGCCAGAGCCGCCCAGCAGCGCAATGCAGCGGTGCCCGCGAGCGATCAGGTACTCCGTCGCCATTTTTGCCGCCGCATGATTATCCGGCCGCACCGAATCAATCTGTTCCAGACTGCTGGCGCGCGATGCACAGAGAACGGCGATATTTTTCTCCTGCGCTTTGCGGATCAGTGGGCCGGTATCGCCGCCGCCGCCGCCCAGAACAATGCCTTCCACGCCCTGCTCCACCAGCGAATCAAAACAGCGCTCAAGATGCTGGCCCTGCGCACCACTTTGCGTCAGAAACAGTACTTTTCCCTGCTGCTCCAGCGTCTCACTCAGCCCGGCGGTCATTTCAGCGTAAAACGGGTGGCAGATATCGCGCACGATCAAACCCACGACGCCGCTTCCACCGCCGCGCAGCATGCTGGCTGAACGATTACGCACAAACCCCAGCGCTTCAGCCGCGCGGTTAACGCGCTCGGTCGTAACGGCAGAGATCCGCCCCTTACCGGACAGCGCCAGCGAAACCGTCGTCACCGACACGCCGGCTTCGGCGGCTACATCATGAATGGTGATTTTCTTCTGAGACATCATTTTCTCATGGAATGGGTTCAGCCGTGTGCGAACAGCAGGAACGCTAAAGGTAAAACGTGACAGGCCGATTGTCGCAGAGAAAAGGTTCCCTCGCCAGAACCCTGTGATCTGTCACTCGTTTTTAAAAGGTAAAACGTTTTATCTTATTTTACCTCAGCAGCCGCTGAGCATGAATTCGCCAGGAGAGCGTATGTCCGCCACACGTCAGAAAATTACGGTTTGGGAATTTTTTCAGAGCCTCGGGAAAACCTTTATGCTCCCCGTTGCCCTGTTATCATTTTGCGGCATCATGCTGGGTATCGGTAGCTCCTTAAGCAGCCACGATGTTATCACGCTGATCCCCTTCCTCGGCGAACCGCTACTGCAGCTGGTGTTCACCTGGATGAGCAAAATCGGTTCATTTGCCTTCAGCTATCTGCCCGTGATGTTTGCCGTCGCTATTCCTTTGGGGATGGCGCGTAATAATAAAGGGGTGGCGGCGTTCTCCGGCTTTGTCGGCTTCGCCGTGATGAACCTGGCGGTTAACTTCTGGCTGACGGCCAAAGGCATTCTGCCCACCACCGATGCGGCTGTCCTTAAAGCCAATAACATTCAAAATATTATTGGTATCCAGTCCATCGATACAGGCATTCTCGGCGCGGTGATCGCCGGGGTCGTGGTGTTTTACCTGCACGAACGCTTCCACGATATTCGCCTGCCGGATGCCCTCGCCTTCTTTGGCGGCACGCGATTTGTGCCCATTATCACCACGCTGGTGATGGGCCTCGCCGGACTGGCGATCCCGCTGATCTGGCCGTGGTTTGCCAAAGCGATTGCCGGCCTGGGCTGGGTGATCAATAGTGCGGGGGATTTCGGCCCGATGATCTTCGGCACCGGCGAACGCCTGCTGCTGCCCTTTGGCTTACAGCATATTCTGGTGGCGATCATCCGCTTTACCGATGCGGGCGGCACGCTGGACGTGTGCGGTCACAGCGTCAGCGGTGCCCTTACCATCTTCCAGGCACAGCTTTCCTGTCCAACCCCGGGCGGCTTCGCTGAGAGCGCCACGCGCTTCCTGTCCCAGGGGAAAATGCCGGCCTTTCTCGGAGGGTTACCCGGTGCCGCGCTGGCCATGTATCACTGTGCCCGCCCGGAAAATCGCCATAAAATTAAGGGGCTGCTGATTTCCGGCGTGGTCGCCTGCGTGGTCGGCGGAACCACCGAACCGATTGAATTTCTGTTCCTGTTTGTGGCACCGGTTCTCTATCTGATCCACGCCCTGTTAACCGGTCTGGGCTTTACCCTGATGGCGGTATTAGGGGTCACGATAGGCAATACTGACGGCAATATTATCGACTTCGTGGTGTTTGGTGTTCTGCACGGGCTGCAAACCAAATGGTACTGGGTTCCCGTGGTCGCGGCTGTCTGGTTTGCCGGCTATTACCTGATCTTCCGCCTGGCCATTACCCGCTTCAATATCAAAACGCCAGGACGTGAAATTGACACCGTTAACGTCAGCAGCCCGGCACGTGAGGTCAGCGGTAAGTCGGGGTATAACACCCCTGCCATTCTGGCGGCACTCGGCGGGATCGACAACATTACGTCACTGGATAACTGCCTGACGCGCCTGCGGTTATCAGTGAAGGATATGAGCCTGGTTGACGATGCCGCGCTGAAGGCCCATCGGGTAATCGGTGTCATCCACCTCAGCCAGCACAATCTGCAGGTAGTGATTGGCCCGCAGGTTCAGTCGGTAAAAGATGAAATTGCCACGCTGATGCCGGCCGCTTCCGCATAAACCGGGAACCGTGCTGCGGCACAGACTGAGGATGACACAATGTTTGATTTTGACCGGGTGATCGATCGCCATGGCAGTTGGTCCACCCAGTGGGATTTCGTTGCTGACCGCTTTGGTCATGACGATCTGCTGCCCTTCACCATTTCCGATATGGATATTCCCACCGCCCCGGCGGTGATAGCGGCGCTGCAGCAGCGTGTGGCGCACGGTATTTTCGGCTACAGCCGCTGGCAGCATAGTGATTTTCTCGAGGCTATTAGCGGCTGGTACCAGCAGCGTTTTGCAGAAAAGGTCGATCCCCGGCAGATCGTTTACGGCCCGTCGGTGATTTATATGGTGGCACAGATGATCCGCCACTGGTCGCAGCCCGGTGACGGGGTGCTGATCCATACCCCGGCCTATGATGCCTTTTATAAGGTGATTGAGGGCAATCAGCGTCGGGTAATGGCGCTGCCGCTCAACCGCTCACAGGGCCTGTGGCAGTGTGATATGGCCGCACTGGACGCGTTACTCGCCGATCCGCAGTGCAAAATTCTGTTGTTGTGCAGCCCGCACAATCCAACCGGCAAAGTCTGGCATCACCGCGAGCTGGAACAGATGGCGCAGCTTTGTGCACGCTACCAGGTGCGGGTGATCAGCGATGAGATCCACATGGATATGGTGATGGGCGATGCGCAACACGTACCCTGGAGCCGCGTGGGTCAGGGACGCTGGGCGCTGTTTACCTCGGCATCAAAAAGTTTCAACGTTCCGGGCCTGACCGGGGCCTATGGCCTTATTAGCGATGAGGTGGATCGGGACGCGTGGTTTCAGGCACTGAAAAACGCCGATGGTCTCTCCTCCCCGGCGCTGCTGGCCGTTGCGGCGCATATTGCCGCTTACCGGCACGGCGCAGAATGGCTGGACGCGCTGCGCATCTATCTGCGGGATAATCTGCACCATGTAGCCCGCCGTCTGAATGCGGCCTTCCCCGCGCTGAACTGGCAGCCGCCGCAGGCCACTTACCTGGCCTGGATCGATCTGAACCCGCTGCATATTGATGAACAGCGGCTGCAGCAGGTACTGACGGAGCAGTACAAAGTTGCCATTATGCCCGGATCGACCTATGGGCCGCAGTGCAGGGGCTGGCTGCGCTTTAACGTCGGCTGTCCCCGCAGTAAGGTCGATGAGGGCCTCAACCGGCTGATTGCGGCACTGCAGTGCTGTTCAGCGTGCGATTAAGCAGCAGTTAACATCGGCAAACCCCGCTTGTTGCGCAATTTAGTGGCATTGTTGCGCAATAAGTTTTTATAATGCTCCGCACTTTATTAAAAAAACAGAGAGTGCCGACATGATCGATTCCCAGCTTCCCCTCACCGACATTCATCGCCATCTTGACGGCAATATCCGCGCACAGACCATTCTTGATTTAGGCCGTGAGTTTAACCTCGCGCTGCCCGCCACCACGCTGGATACGCTGCGCCCGCACGTGCAGGTGATTGACGCCGAGCCGGACCTGGTCAGCTTCCTCAATAAGCTGGACTGGGGGGTCAAAGTGTTGGGTTCCCTTGATGCCTGCCGCCGCGTTGCGCAGGAAAACGTTGAAGACGCCGCCCGCGCCGGTATTCACTATACCGAGCTGCGCTTTTCGCCGGGCTATATGGCCATGACCCACAACCTGCCGATTGCCGGCGTGGTGGAAGCGGTGATTGACGGCATTAAAGCCGGCTGCAGCAATCACAATATTGACGTGCGTCTGATCGGTATCATGAGCCGCACCTTCGGCGAAGAGGCCTGCCTGGATGAGCTGAACGGCCTGCTGGCGCACCGCGACAGCATCACTGCCCTGGACCTGGCAGGCGATGAGCTGGGCTTCCCCGGCAGCCAGTTCCTCAGCCACTTCACCCGCGCCCGCGATGCCGGACTGCGCATTACGGTTCACGCCGGAGAGGCCGCCGGTGCTGAGAGTATCTGGCAGGCCATTCGTGAACTGGGTGCGGAGCGTATCGGTCACGGGGTGAAAGCGGTGGAAGATCCGGCGCTGATGGACTTTATGGCGAAGCACGGCATTGGCGTTGAATCCTGCCTGACCTCGAACATTCAGACCAGCACCGTGGCCTCACTGGCGCGTCACCCGCTGAAAACCTTCCTGGATCACGGTATTCTTGCCACCATTAACACGGACGATCCGGCGGTTCAGGGGATTGAGATTGGTCATGAATATGCTGTTGCCGCCCCCGCTGCCGGGCTGAGCCTGGCGCAGATGCGGGTGGCGCAGGAAAACGGCCTGAAGATTGCCTTCCTCAGTGATGCTGAGCGCGCCGCCGTTCGGGCACGCGTCGCAGCCTGATATCCACCCGGGCGGGTGATATCCCGCCCCAGGCGGTATGGACATCGGTCAAACCCGGGCGAGCTAAAGCGTTGCCCCTTTTGACAGGAGCCCACGGATGTCGCAGGGGCTGACCTTGATGTGTGGTCAGCCCGTTAACGGCTTATTTCAGCGACATCGTCTGGCGTTTTTCAGCCGACTGCAGACCCAACTCGATCAACTCCATCACCTGAATCGCCTCTTCTGCTTTCACCGGGTTTTCCCCGACGCCGTTCACCGCATCGCGGATCGCCGCGTAGTAAGCCGGATAGTTGCCAGGAATGGTCAGCAGCGTCTTCTCCACCATACCGTCCCCCTCGGCCAGCGTCAGGACGCCGTCGCGCATATCATAGCCCCAGTCTTCCTGCGGCGGCCGCGCCCCGGACTTCAGGCGGTCTTCCTGCGGATCCAGACCGTATTTCACGAAGCTGCCGCGCGTGCCGTGTATCTGATAGCGCGCCGACTCCGCGGCCACCAGCATACTGCCGTGCAGCACCACGCGCCGCTGCGGATAGATCAGGGTGGCGTGGAAATAGTCGGTGGTCACGGCTCCGGGACGCAAATCGGCCGTATCCAGGTTGATCGCCACCGGAGAGCCAAACAGCTGCAAAGCCTGGTCAATGACGTGCGGCCCCAGATCGTACCAGATGCCGCTGCCCGGCCCCTGCTGCTCGCGCCAGCGCTGCTGTACCTGTGGACGGAAACGGTCGAAGTGCGATTCAAAATAGCGCACCTCACCCAGCGTCCCTTCCGCCAGCAGTGATTTGACCGTGAGGAAGTCGCTGTCCCAGCGGCGGTTGTGAAACACCGACAGCAGCAGACCTTTGGCTTTCGCCAGCGCATCCAGTTCGCGTGCCTGTGACAGTGTCACGGTAAACGGTTTATCCACCACCACATGCTTACCGGCCATCAGGGCAGCCCGGGCTAATGGGAAATGGGTATCATTTGGGGTAGGGATAACAATCAGTTGCAGCGTGGGATCGTCAAACAGCGCCTGGGGATCGGACACGACCTGTACCGACGGCCAGTCCGCATGAACCTTGCCCGCATCGCTGCTGGAAATGGCCGACAGCACCATTTCAGATGTCCCGGCAATTAATGGCGCATGGAAGGTTTTGCTGGCAAAGCCGTAGCCGACCAGCCCGACACGAATTTTATCACTCATTTTAATCCCTCTCGTGGTTACCCGTTGATTTAAGACGATCAACGGGGCAACCACAAGGAGGATTTGCCCGAAAAGCTATTCGTTGGCACGGCGAGGCAAATGCCACGTCTCCTGCGCCACCAGCGCATCGTGCGCATCAAGGCTGCGGCGGCGGAAGTCGCTGGGGCTGACTCCGGCACGCTTGCGAAACACACGGGAGAAGTAAAGCTGATCGTCATAGCCCACTTCGCGGCCGATACTGGCAATCGGCTCCTGAGTGGTCTGCAGCAGCAGCTTGGCGCGGATCACGCGCTGATCTTCCCGCCAGCGCAGCAGGTTGACGCCCATCTGCTCGCGAAAGAGATGCGCCAGCCGCGATGGTGACAGGCAGACGTGCCTGGCGACCTCTTCAATTTTCACCTCCGCAGCCAGATTGTTGGTGACGTACTGGCAGGCCTCCACCACGCGGGCGTCGCGGACCTGCTGCTGGCTGCGCGGATCTTCCTGCACCGCCCGCAGCAGCAAACGTTCCAGCAGATTCATCGCCAGTTCTTCAGCAAACGGACGGCCGGAGTTATGCGTGTGTTCAATATTGGCAAACAGGCGGTCAAACTCCCCGCGCAGCGACTCCGGCAGGCGCAGGCGCCCCACGCCCTGCGCTTCATCCTGCCACTCCAGCCAGTCGCTCCAGTAGGCGCGGGGGCGGAAATAGACCCAGCGGTGATACCAGCAGTCACTGTCCGGCAAACGGCCGTAGTAATGCGGCGTTTTCGGCTGAAACAGCAGCAGATCGCCAGGCTCACAGTCGAACGCCGCCTCACCGTCAAACACCCGCCCGCGGCCTTTGATGGTCAGGTTAAGAATGTAGCCTTTCATGCCGTGCGGGCGATCGATAAAGAAATCGAGCGGCCCTGCCGCATTAATCGGCGTCAGCCCGGCCACCAGCCAGGCGCTGAAGGGATACCCGGGAAGTAACGGGTTGGACTGCGCCACCGGCGCCAGACGATGATACATAACGCCTCCTGTCAGACCGCTTTCGCTTTTTGTTTGTACCGGTCAAAAATAACCGCTGCTAACAATATCAGACCGCGGACAACGTACTGTGAGAAAGGCGATATATTCAATAAATTCATCGCATTTTCCACGGTGCCAAGGATCAGTACCCCGGCGATAACATACGAAATTTTACCGATCCCGCCCTTCAGGGAAACGCCTCCCAGCACACAGGCTGAGATCACGATCAGCTCGTAGCCCAGGGAGGTCATCGGCTGGCCGCTGGTCATTCTTGAAGCCAGAATAATCCCGGCCGCAGCGGAAACCAGCCCGGAGAGAATAAAGATAATAATCCGCGTGCGCACCACCGGCACCCCGGCCAGACGTGCTGCTTCTTCATTGCCACCTATCGCCAGCGTGTTACGGCCAAAGGTGGTTTTATTCAGCAGGAAGGCGAACAGCGCCAGGGTAATAATGGTCAGCCACACGGGAGCCGGCACGCCCAGCCAGCTGGCATAGCCGAGCGCAAAGAAGCGCTCATCTTCGATCCCTACCGCTTTACCGTCTGAGAAAATATAGGCCAGCCCGCGGACGATCTGCATGGTCGCCAGCGTGGTGATCAGCGCATTGATCTTCAGTTTAGCGATGACAAAGCCATTGACGAAGCCGCAGGCAACCCCCAGCACCAGACCGGCAGCAATGCCGATCCACAGGCTCTCCGTCATATTGATCACCACGGCACACACCACGCCGGCGCAGGCAATGACCGAGGCCACCGACAGGTCAAAATCTCCCGAGGCCAGGCAGAACAGCATGCCGCAGGCGACCATGCCAGACATCGACATCGCCAGCCCCAGACCTTTCATATTGATCAGTGAACCGAAGTTCGGTACGAATACCGTACAGGCGATAAACAGGGCAGCAAACACCACCAGCATGCCAAAGTTGTCCCAGATTCGGCCCAGGCTGAAGCGGGACGGCGCAGCGGGTGTAACGGATGAGGTCGTTGACATAGGTTTCTCCTGCATATTCAGGCCACGTGTGTGGCGGGTTTGGCGGTTTTCGGCATCGCCAGACTCAGCGTCAGGGCTTCCGTGGCGTCGTTGTGATCCAGCTCTCCGGCTATTTCACCCTCGCGCATCACCAGAATGCGGTCGGCCAGCCCCATGACTTCGGGCAGGTCGCTGGAGGCAAACAGCACTGCAATCCCCTGCTCTGCCAGGGCATAAATCAGCTGATAAATTTCGTTTTTCGCCCCGACATCAATACCGCGCGTCGGTTCGTCCAGCAGGATCACCTTCATCTCTTCTGACAGCCAGCGGCCAAGGATCGCTTTCTGCTGGTTGCCACCGGAAAGGTTCATGATCAGCTGGTCCGCGGAGGGGGTTTTGATATTCAGGGAACGGATATGCACGCCAGCGTTGCTGGCTTCCCAGCCGTTGTTAATCAGGCACCCCGCCTTCAGATTATTCCGCCTGGCGCTGATATTGATGTTGTCACGCACGGAGTGTACCGGGATGATGCCGTCTGCCTTACGATCTTCAGGGCAGAGCATGATGCCAGCGCGAATGGCTTCTATCGGCTCTTTGATGCTGATTTTTTTCCCGTCCAGCCACAGCTCGCCGCCGATCAGGCGCGTGGCACCAAACAGCCCTTTCATCAGCTCACTGCGTCCGGCACCGACCAGGCCAAACAGCCCGACGATTTCTCCGGCACGCACGCTGAAGGACACCGGGCTGCGTACGCCTTTGGCGTGCACGTTGTTGAGCTGCAGTCGGATCTCGCCCTGTTCGCGGGGGCGGTAACCGTAGATATCACCGATTTCACGGCCGACCATGGCCTGAACCAGCTCGTCGTTGCCGGTGGTCGCCATATCGGTGAAGGTGCGCACATAGCGGCCATCTTTAAACACCGTGATCGCATCACTGAGGGCAAAGATCTCCTCCATGCGGTGGGAGACATACAGCACCACGCGCCCCTCAGCGCGCAGCTGGCGGATAACGCGGAACAGCTGGTCAATCTCACGTGCTGACAGTGAACTGGTCGGTTCATCAAAGGCGATCACCTGAGCATTACGGGTCAGCGCCTTGGCGATCTCCACCATCTGCCACTGGCCCAGAGAGAGGTATTTCAGAGGCATGTCCGGGTCAATATCCATCCCCAGCGCTTTCAGCTGGCGGCTGGCCTCCGCACGCAGGCGGGAACGATTGACCAGTCCCGCGCGCTGCGGCAACTGACCTAAAAAGATATTTTCTGCCACCGACATTTCCGGCACCAGATGCAGTTCCTGATAAATAATCGCCACCCCGGCGTTGAGCGCATCGGTGGTGTGCTGGAAGTTTACCGGCTGCCCCTGCAGGCGAATTTCGCCGCCGCTGGCCTGATAGCTTCCGCTGAGAATTTTCAACAGTGTCGATTTACCCGCGCCATTTTCCCCCATCAGGGCATGGACCTGGCCGGCATAACAGTCGAAGCTGATGTCCTGAAGTGCCTTCACGCCAGGAAAGGTTTTGCTGATGCCGTGAAAGCTCAGATACGGCGTTTGTGAAGTCATGGTGTCTCCTGCGACATAGGCCATCACTGCGGGCGGACCGGAAAAAAGGGCCGCCCCGATAAATAGGCTGGCATCGCCTTTCGGGCGGACCGGAAAAAAGGCCCGCCCCTGCGCCAGTGCCTTACATCAGGCCTTTTTTCGCCAGTTCAGCTTTGAAGTTATCGCGGGTAATCAGCACCACGTCGGTCACTTCGGTGAATTTGGCTGGCTCAACATCTTTCGTTACCCAGTCATGCAGCATCTGAATGCTGCGGTAGCCGTGGACATCCGGGCTGGGCAGCAGAGAGCCGTAGAAGCCGGTTGCCTGGCCCTTCGACAGTTCGCTGACCGCATCCACGCCGTTGATACCGATGCCGATCACGTTCGGCGCTTTAAAGCCCTGACCTTCGGTGGCCCGCACGCCGCCCAGCACGGTGTTATCGTTCATGCCCACAATCAGCCAGTTTTTGACTTCCGGATGCTGCACTAACAGTGAGTTACCGGCATCGAAGGCACCGGGGATATCGTTTGATTTGGTAGGAACCTGATAGATCTGTTTTTCCGGGAATCCGGCCGCTTTCAGTGCGTCAATTGACCCCCCGGTACGACGGCGGGCGGTGTCCAGCTCATTGGCGGTGATCGCCATCACGGCGGTGGTTTTCACATCCCAGCCGCGTTTCTGCATCTCTTTGTACAGCTCCTGGCCCTGACGCTCGCCGATTTTGGTCGCCGCCATCATCACCAGCGGCACGGTGTCCATCGGTTTGCCTTTCGCAGTGACGAACTGGTCATCGACCGCGATCACTTTCAGGCCATAGCTGCGGGCTTTGGCTACAATCGCCGAACCGAGTTTGGGATCCGGCGTACAGATAACAAACCCTTTCGCCCCGCTGGCGGCCAGACTGTCGATGGCATTCAGGGTTTTTTCACCGTCCGGCACCGCGATTTTGATCACTTCAAAGCCAAGATCTTTACCGGCCTTGTCGGCAAACTTCCATTCCGTC
Source organism: Erwinia persicina (assembly GCF_019844095.1). Classification (NCBI taxonomy): domain Bacteria; kingdom Pseudomonadati; phylum Pseudomonadota; class Gammaproteobacteria; order Enterobacterales; family Erwiniaceae; genus Erwinia; species Erwinia persicina. The sequence goes on from NZ_CP082141.1 coordinate 2,585,325, forward strand.
TGGAACCAGGGTTCTTCCGGCTGTTTCACGAGGAAACCGAGTTTCATGGTTTCCGCCATAGCGGATTGTGACATAACGGCAGCAAGGCCAATCGCGGCCAGCGCTTTAGTGAATTTGTGCATGAGGCTCTCCGGCTCAGTGCCCGCCTGGGGCGGGATTGTGTAAACGGTAACAATCGGTTGTTGAAAAAATTAAAAGCATTTAAACAAGACCTTACCTGAGCACTGACGTCTTAACAGTGGCGGTAGTCCGCTAGTTTTACCTGCAAGTGCGTGAAAATTTGTAGAGCGCTATCACACGCTGAAATTACAGTTGTTTTGTCCATCTTTTCAGCCAATTTAACCGATACGCAACATTTGAACCCCATCACACTCCCACCCCTGATGACAGAAAAGTGCATATATGCAGCCAGCCGCACCTAACCACTCTGCCGCCATGTTTCCAGGATAGAGGAACATTACTTAAGCCTGTTCTGAACATAACGGAGAGCAACTATGCACAAGGGTGCGATTACCCTCGGTCTGGATTTCGGCAGCGATTCGGTGCGTGCGCTGGCCGTGGAGTGCGCCAGCGGCCGCGAACTGTATAAGCAGGTGGTGGCCTATCCGCGCTGGAAAGCCGGACGCTTCTGCGATGCGGCACATAACCTGTTTCGCCATCATCCTCAGGACTATATTGACGCGCTGGAGCAGGCGATACGTGACGTTGTCACTCAACTTACCCCTGAACAGCGGTTAAATGTGGTGGGCATCGGCGTGGATTCGACAGGATCCACCCCTGCCCCTGTAGACCGTGAAGGACGGGTACTTGCCCTGCGCCCGGAATTTGCCGAAAACCCCAACGCGATGTTCGTGCTGTGGAAAGATCACACCGCCATTGAGGAGGCTGAAGCTATTACCCGCCTGTGTCACAGCGGTGACTATCAGGACTACTCACGCTTTATCGGCGGCATTTATTCCTCAGAATGGTTCTGGGCCAAAATTCTGCATATCAGTCGCCAGGATGCGGCGGTACGCGAGGCAGCGGTCTCGTGGGTGGAGTTGTGTGACTGGGTGCCGGCGCTGTTAAGCGGTACCACCGCCCCTGCGGACATGAAACGCGGCCGCTGTGCAGCTGGCCATAAGTCACTCTGGCATCCGGTCTGGCAGGGGTTACCTGAAGCCCGGTTCCTGAATGCTCTCGACCCGCTGCTGACCACCGATCTCGACTACCCGATGTTTACCGATACCTGGACCGCCGATATTCCGGTCGGGCAGCTCAGTGCCGAGTGGGCGGCGCGTCTCGGTCTGCCCGGCAGCGTGACCCTATCCGGCGGGGCATTTGACTGCCATATGGGGGCCGTCGGTGCCGGAGCCCAGCCCTATACGCTGGTGAAAGTGATCGGGACGTCGACCTGCGACATTCTGATTGCTGATGCCGATCGCGTAGCCGATCGTGCGATTAAAGGGATCTGTGGTCAGGTGGATGGCAGCGTCGTACCCGGAATGATTGGCCTGGAGGCCGGACAGTCGGCATTTGGCGATATGTATGCCTGGTTTGGCCGTCTGTTGAGCTGGCCGCTGGTGCAGGCGGCACAGCAGCAGCCAGCGCTGAAAGCCGAACTTGAGGCCATACAGCACGGCATGCTGGAACAGTTAACCGCCGCCTGGGCCGCCGATCCGCAGCTCGATCATCTGCCGGTGGTCCTCGACTGGTTTAACGGCCGCCGCACGCCTTTTGCCAACCAGCGCCTGAAAGGAGTGATCACCGATCTTAACCTTGGCACCGATGCCCCGACGCTGTTTGGGGGCTTTATTGCGGCCACGGCGTTTGGTGCCCGCGCCATTATGGAGTGCTTTGAACAGCAGGATATCCCGGTACAGCAGATCCTCGCTCTGGGCGGAATTGCCCGCAAGTCACCGACCATTATGCAGGTGTGCTGTGACGTGATGAACCGTCCGCTGGACATTGTTGCCTCCGACGAATGCTGTGCGCTGGGGGCCGCCATCTTTGCCGCCGTGGCCGCTGGTGTCTATGCCGATATCCCGTCGGCACAGGCGCAGATGGCCAGCCCGCTGGATCAGACGCTGCAGCCGGATCCGGTTCGCGTCGCCCGCTTCCAGCAGCTTTATCAGCGTTATCTTCAATGGTGTGAGCTGGCGGAACCGCAGTTTGCCCCACAACCTTCATCAGTCAGTTAAGGAATCGCTTTATGACACAGTTAAACGCCCGCAGCGTATGGTTTGTGATTGGTACCCAGCATCTGTACGGTGCGGAGACGCTGCGCCAGGTCGAACAGCATGGACAGCAGGTGGTGGAAGGCCTGAACCGGGCGGGTAAACTGCCCTTCTCTTTACAGCTTAAACCGCTGGTTAAAACACCGGATGAGGCACTGTCGCTGTGCCGCGAGGCGAATCACGATCAGAGCTGCCTGGGCATTATCACCTGGCTGCACACCTTCTCCCCGGCAAAAATGTGGATTGGCGGCCTGTCGATTCTGAATAAGCCACTGCTGCAGTTCCATACTCAGTTCAATGCGGAGATCCCATGGGACAGCATGGATATGGACTTTATGAACCTGAACCAGACTGCACACGGCGGCCGTGAGTTTGGCTTTATTGGCGCGCGTATGCGTCTGCCGCATCAGGTGGTGACCGGCCACTGGCAGGATGAACGCTCACAGCAGCGCATCGGACAGTGGATGCGCGGTGCCGCCGCCCTGCAGGCCAGCCAGCAGCTGAAAGTGGCCCGTTTCGGTGACAACATGCGCGAAGTGGCAGTGACAGAAGGCGATAAAGTCGCGGCACAGATCCAGTTTGGCTACGCGGTGAATGGCTGGGGTGTAGGCGATTTGGTCGAGGTGATCAACCAGGTCAGCGACGGCGATGTCAGTGCACTGATTGATGAATACGAAAGCAGCTATGAATTTAGCGCAGCGGCGGCCGTGAACGGTGACAAACGGCAGAACGTGCTGGACGCCGCCCGGATTGAACTGGGGATCAAGCGTTTCCTGGAAAGCGAAGGCTGCCGGGCATTCACCACCAATTTCCAGACGCTGCACGGTATGACACAGTTGCCGGGGCTGGCGGTACAGCGCCTGATGCAGCAGGGATACGGCTTTGCCGGTGAGGGAGACTGGAAAACCGCGGCACTGCTGCACATCTTCAAACAGATGGCGGGGGATCTCCCGGGGGGTACCTCGTTTATGGAGGATTACACCTACCACTTCGCGCCGGGCAATGACCTGGTGCTGGGTTCACATATGCTGGAGGTCTGCCCGACCATCGCCCGTGAAGCCAAACCGCTGCTCGACGTGCAGGCGCTGGGCATCGGCGGCAAGGCCGATCCGGCTCGTCTGATCTTCTCCGCCCCGGCCGGACGTGCAGTTAACGCCAGCGTGATTGATATGGGTGACCGTTTCCGCCTGCTGGTTAACGTGGTGGACGCTATCGAACAGCCGCAGGCGCTGCCGAAACTGCCGGTGGCCCGCGCCCTGTGGCGGGCACAGCCGTCGCTGGCGACAGCATCTGAAGCGTGGATTCTGGGCGGTGGTGCGCATCATACCGTCTTCAGCCAGGCACTGACCGTCGACGATATGCGGCTGTACGCCGAGCTCACCGGGATAGAGGCGCTGGTAATCGATGAAGAAACCACGCTGCACGGTTTCCGTGATGCGCTGCGCTGGAATGAAGCTTACTACCGTCTGAATCAACGCTAACCGCTAACGCCCCCTGACGGGGGCGTTTTCTCCTCTTACTCTGGGTTACCCTGCCCCCAACGCCACTGGCTGACTTCCGGCATGTCTTCACCGTGTTCCCGCACATAATCATGGTGATACGCCAGACGGGCCTGCAAGGTGTCGATAACGTGACCCTGAGTGGCGGCCAGATGGGGAACATGTGTGATGGCCGCCAGCGCCAGATGATAGCGATCCAGTTTATTAAGCACGGTCATATCAAACGGTGTGGTGGTGGTGCCCTCCTCGCTGAATCCCTGTACGTGAAAATTCTGATGATTTCGCCGCTGATACGTCAGCCGGTGGATCAGGCTGGGATATCCGTGAAAAGCAAAGATGATTGGTTTATCCGCCGTGAACAGCGCTTCAAACGCCGGTTCCGGTTTACCGTGCGGGTGCTGCTCCTGGGTCTGCAGTGCCATCAGATCTACCACGTTCACCACGCGGACGTTCAGCTCAGGAACCAGATCGCGTAACAGTTGCACGGCCGCCAGCGTTTCAATGGTGGGAACATCCCCGGCGCAGGCCATCACCACGTCAGGGCTGGTATCGTCATCCGTATTGCCCGCCCAGGACCATATCCCCATTCCGGCTTCGCAATGTTTTGCCGCGCTGTCGCGATCCAGCCACTGCGGCGAGGGCTGCTTACCTGCGACAATGACGTTGATGCGATCCCAGGTTTTCAGACAGTGATCGCCCACCCACAGCAGGGTATTGGCATCCGGCGGTAAATAGACCCGGACGATGTCGGCTTTCTTATTCGCCACGTGATCGATAAAGCCCGGATCCTGGTGACTGTAGCCATTATGATCCTGACGCCACACGTGTGATGAGAGCAGATAATTCAGCGAGGCGATCGGTGCCCGCCAGGGAAGCTTGCGTGACACCTTCAGCCATTTTGCATGCTGGTTAAACATTGAATCGATAATGTGAATAAAGGCTTCGTAACAGTTGAACAGCCCGTGCCGGCCGCTCAGCAGATACCCTTCCAGCCACCCCTGGCAAAGATGCTCACTGAGGACTTCCAGTACCCGACCATCCGGGGCCAGCTGCTCGTCATAGGGTTCGCGTTCGCCCATCCAGCGGCGTGCGGTCACCTCAAACACCGGACTCAGCCGGTTAGAGGCGGTTTCATCCGGCCCAAAAATCAGGAAATTATTGGGATTTTTCTGCACAATCTCGCGCAGATAATGACCCAGCTGCTCCGTCGCCTGCCCCTGTATCGCGCCGGGGGTGGACACGTCCAGCGAGAACGCGCGAATATCAGGCGTGTTTAAGGGCTGCCTCAGCCTGCCGCCGTTCGCCCAGGGACTGGCTCCCATGCGCCAGTCGCCCTGCGGGGCAAGGGCCTGCAGTTCAGGGCGTAAACGTCCGCTGGCATCAAACAGCTTTTCCGGCTGATAACTTTTCAGCCACTGTTCAAGGATGCGTCGATGTTCATCGTTTTCACGACAGCCTGAGACCGGCACCTGGTGAGCCCGCCAGAAATCTTCCACTTTCTTACCGTCGACACTTTTGGGCCCGGTCCATCCCTTCGGGCTACGTAACAGAATCATCGGCCAGCGTGGCACTCCGGCCGGCGGTTTTTCCTGACGGTACTGCCGCTGGATCGCCGCAATCTCGTCGAAGGCCTGATCCAGCACCATCGCCATCTGCGTGTGCATCAATGCCGGATCACTGCCTGTCACCACGCGCGGTGCATAGCCCATGGCCCGGTAGAGGTGGACCAGTTCTTCATCGCTGGTGCGTCCGGACAGGGTAGGATTGGCAATCTTATAGCCGTTCACGTGCAGTATCGGCAGTACCGCCCCGTCACGCTGTGGATTAAGGAATTTCAGGCTTTGCCAGCTGGCAGAGAGCGGCCCGGTTTCCGCCTCCCCATCGCCAATAATGCACGGAACAATCAGCTCGGGATGGTCGAATGCGGCACCGAAGGCGTGCGCCAGCGAGTAGCCCAGCTCTCCGCCTTCGTTAATCGAACCCGGGGTTTCTGCCGCCGCATGGCTGGGTATCCCTCCCGGAAAGGAAAACTGCTTGAACAGCCGTTTCATGCCGGCGATGTCCTGGCTCACGTCAGGATAAATTTCGCTGTAGCTGCCTTCCAGCCAGGTGTTAGCCACCATCCCAGGCCCCCCGTGTCCCGGCCCGCAGACATAGAGTAAGTTCAGCTTGCGCTGGCGAATGATGCGGTTGAGATGGACATAGATAAAATTCAGACCGGGTGTCGTCCCCCAGTGGCCCAGCAGTCTTGGCTTGATGTGCTCCGGCTTCAGCGGTTCGCGCAGAAGCGGGTTATCCATTAAATAAATCTGGCCTACAGAAAGGTAATTGGCTGCCCGCCAGTAGCGATCGATTAATATGCATTCGCTGTCAGTGAGAGAGTCTGCCACGCGATATTCTCCTCTTGATTCGCTGATTCCTGTGTTGTTATTCCTGCGTTGTCTGTCATGGGGGCGGGTTCGCCAGGGTGATTAGTCCGCCGTTTTCAACTGCTCACCTAAGGCTTTTTCGCAGCCCGCCGGCGTGTTAGCCTGGCGACGCTGTTCCGGCGAGAGCGCCAGCCAGCCGTCAACGACCTTCCCGGCCACCTCGCTGTCAAAATCGGTTTTATTCAGCGAGGAAGAAGAGTGACTGCGCATGTGCATATCGTTGAGCTGTTGCAGGTAGGCGTCACGGGAAGCGTCCGGCTGGGCAGACGCGGTGGTACACAGCAGGCTGACATAGCGGGCCTCCTCAGAGGGGGTGCCTGTCTCAGCCGCGATGGCTGTGCCCGCTATCATCAGTGTGGATAAAAGCAGAATGATTTTCATAATGGCTCCTTACCTAAAAGAGTAAGGATAGAAGAGATAAACCGCTTTTGCTGGCCGTCCGCTCCGGGCAACAGTTGCGCCGCCGCCGGGGGAACGGAGCGAGCCGGCCCCAAGGCCGGCTCGCTCCGTCTGACATCAGACCAGCCGCTTGACCGGCGCATTTTGCTGGCGATCCCACATCACCGTCAGCAGGCGCTGCAGCGCAATAAACGCAAACAGCAGCACGCCAATGGCAATTTTGGTCCACCAGGAACTCAGGGTGCCGTCAAAGTTAATCCACGTCTGGATCAGCCCCTGAATCAGCACACCGAACAGCGTACCCAGTACGGTGCCGACCCCGCCAGACAACAGCGTACCGCCGATCACCACCGAGGCGATGGCATCCAGCTCCACGCCCATTCCTGCCAGCGCATAGCCTGCAGAGGTGTAGATGGAGAACACAATACCGGCCAGCGTCGCCAGCCCTGAAGAGAGCATATAGATACGCACCGTGGTACTGCGGGTGGAGATGCCCATCAGGCGGGCAGAGGTCGCATTCCCACCGATGGCATACACCTGATTACCAAAACGGCTGCGGTGCGCCAGTAAAATGCCCAGTGCCACGACCGCCAGCATAATCACCGCCAGCAGACTCAGCCGCCCGCCGCCGGGAATTTTCCACGCCATCGATGACAGCGTGGTATACAGCGGGTGGTCGATAGGTAAGGAGCTTTCCGCTACCAGATAACTGCAGCCGCGCAGGAAGAACATACCGGCCAGGGTAATAATAAATGCCGGGATCTTCAGCGCATCGATCAGCCAGCCCATAAAGGCCCCGAACGCCGTGCCCAGGGTCATCACCAGGGCAAATGCCAGCCAGGGGTCAACGTGGAAGTCGCCAATCAGACGCGCCAGAAACACCCCGGTAAAGGCAATGACCGCGCCCACCGACAGATCGATGCCGCCGGAGAGGATCACAAAGGTCATCCCGACGGCGATAATGCCCAGAAAGGCATTATCCGTCAGAATATTGGCAATCACCCGCGTGGATGCAAAGCCAGGATACTGGCTGAGGCAGAACAGATAACCTGCGACAAACACCAGCAGGGTGATCATTAACGGCAGATGGCGTTTAATCACGGCGATGCCCTCGTTTGAACAGTTGAATAAAGCGTGGAGACTGCAGCAACAGAACCAGCATCACGACCACCGCCTTCACCACCTGATTCAGTTCGGGGGGGAAACCGGAGAGTAAAATCCCGGTGTTCATGGCCTGGATAATCAGCGCGCCGATCAACGACAGCATCAGGTTAAAACGCCCCCCCATCAGCGACGCCCCGCCGATAACCACGGCAAGGATGGCATCCAGCTCCAGCCACAGCCCGGCATTGTTGGCGTCGGCACCGCGAATATCTGCAGCGACGATCAGCCCGGCCACTGCCGCGCACAGTCCGCTTAATACGTACGTGCTCATCACCACCAGCCAGCCATTGACGCCCGCATTGCGTGCTGCGCGCAGGTTGATGCCGACCGCCTCGATAAACATGCCCAGCGCGGTTTTACGCGTCAGCAGCCACACCAGCAGTGCCAGCGCGAGGGTGATCCATACCGGTACTGGCAACAGCAGGAGCGTCCCGCTGCCCAGACGTGCCAGGGCATCGCTGTCGAAGGTGACAATCTGCCCCTGAGTAATCAGCTGCGCAATACCGCGCCCCGCCACCATCAGGATCAGCGTGGCCACAAAGGGCTGGATTTTCAGCAGTGCCACCAGCACGCCGTTCCACAGCCCGCAGAGGATGCCGCTACCGAGCGTCACCAGGATGATCACCGGCAGGCTGTGCCCGGCAACGGTCAGGGTGGCGGCAGTAGCCCCGGCAATGGCCATCACCGCCCCTACCGACAGGTCAATCCCCCCGGTGGCAATCACCAGCGTCATACCAATCGCCAGAATCGCCACCGGGGCCGCGCGGTTCAGAATATCAATCGGGCTACCGAACAGACGTCCATCCTGCAAGTGGATGGCAAAGAAGTTATTCGCCACCAGGCTGTCAATCAGCAGCACCAGCAGCAGTGCGCCAATCTGCGGTAAACCGGGCGGTAGTTTTCGTTTTAACATCGGTGATTTCCCCGCCATCAGATGCGATTCAGGCATGTTGTTCTCCCCCTGCGGCTATCGCATTCACGATCGCCGCGACGGAGAGCTGTTCCAGTGGTATTTCAGCCACCTGCTGCCGATCGCGCAGGATCACCACGCGATCGGCATAGCCGACCAGTTCCTCCAGCTCTGAGGAGATCACCAGCAGCGCCAGACCGTCGGCGCACAGGGTTTCAATCAGGCGGATGATCTCGGCGTGGGCCCCGACGTCGATACCGCGTGTCGGCTCATCCAGGATCAGGAACTGGGGCTTTGTCACCAGCCAGCGCGACAGCAGGACTTTTTGCTGATTGCCGCCGGAAAGGAGTTCCACCGGCTGTTCTGCATCCGGGGTACGGATGCCGAGGCTTTTGATAAAGCGGTCTGCCACCTGCTGCTGTTCTCGCTTCGGGATCGGACGCAGCCAGCCGCGCTGGGCCTGCAACGCCAGAATGATATTTTCCCGCACGGAAGCGGCACCGATAATACCGTCCGTTTTACGATCTTCCGGACAGAAGCCCATCCCCAGCCGCGAGGCCTGGGCAGGTGAGCGAATGGTCTGAGGCTTTCCCTTGATGAAGGCACGGCCGCTGTCGGCCCGTTTAATGCCAAACAGCAGTTCTGCGGTCTCCGTACGCCCGGAACCCAGCAGGCCCGCCAGTCCGACGGCCTCACCGGGGCGCACACTGAGGCTGAAGGGTTCAATCGTCCCTTTCTTGCCATAGTCTTTAAATTCCACCACCGGCTGATGGCTTTTCAACGTGCTGCCCGCGCGTTGCAGTGCGGTTTCCAGCAGTTCACGTCCCAGCATCAGTTTAATCAGTTCGATCTGTGGCAGGCTTTGCGTGTCGCGCGTGGCGATAAACTGCCCGTTGCGCAGCACGGTAATGCGGTCCGTCACGCGGTAAACCTGGTCGAGGAAGTGAGTGACAAAAATCAGCCCCATGCCTTTGGCCTTCAGCTGTTCCATCAGCGTGAACAGCATGGTGACTTCGCTGGCATCGAGACTGGCGGTCGGTTCGTCAAGGATCAGTACTTTTGCCGACAGATCGACCGCCCGGCAGATAGCAATGATTTGCTGCATGGCCACCGAGTACTGTCCCAGTGGTCGGGTGACATCCATTTCAAAACCGTAATCTGCCAGCAGTTTTACCGCCCGCTTATTCAGAGTCTTACGATCAATCAGGCCAAAACGCTTAGGCTCACGGCCAATAAACAGATTGTCAGCAACAGACATATTCGGCAGCAGATTCACTTCCTGATACACCGTGCCAATGCCCAGCTGCTGCGCCTCGGCCGTATTGCGCGGATGAATATTCTGTCCGCCGAGCATCAGGGTACCGCCATCACGCTGATAAACGCCGGTCAGCACCTTGATCAGCGTGGATTTCCCCGCCCCGTTCTCCCCAAGTAATGCCATTATTTCGCCAGCGCGCAGGTCAAACGAGACATTGTCCAGCGCCCGGACGCCGGGAAAGGATTTGCTGACGTTGCTGATGGTCAGCAACGCAGGCGTAGAGGTTTCGATGGTCATACGCGTGCCTCAGACAAATAGGTAACCGCCCCGGGCGGGGCGGCGCGGGGATCAGTAACCCATTCCTTTTTTGGTATCTAGCTGCGCCTGCGCATCGGCTGGCAGGAACAGTCGGGTTTCCGTTTTGATAATTTTTGGCGGCATGGTGCCGTCTTTTTTCAGTTTTTCCAGTGCATCAAACGCCGGGCCAGCCATATTTGGCGTCAGTTCCACGTTGGCGTTAGCTTCTCCGGCCAGCATTGCTTTATAGATATCCGGCACGCCATCAATGGATCCGGTTAAAATATCTTTACCCGGTTTAAGTCCGGCCTCTTTTATCGCCTGAATAGCCCCGATCGCCATATCATCGTTATGTGCGTAAACCATACAAATATTCTTGCCGTTGTTTTCCGCCTTAATAAAACTTTCCATCACTTCTTTACCCTTGCTGCGGGTAAAGTCACCGGACTGTGAGCGAATGACTTTAATATTGGGTGTATTGGCAATGGCTTCCGCAAACCCTTTTTTACGATCGATAGCCACACTGGCCCCGACGGTTCCCTGCAGTTCCACCACGTTACAGGGTTTGCCGGCCTGATGTTTCACCAGCCAGTCGCCAATAAGCTTGCCTTCATAGACGTTATCCGCTGTCACCACGGCCTGGTAGAGGGATTTGTCTTTGACCACGATGGCGCGATCCAGCAGGAAGACCGGAATTTTGGCGTCTTTAGCTTCAGAGAGCACCGGTTCCCACCCTGTCTGAACGACAGGTGCGATGAATATCGCATCGACCCCTTGCGCGATAAACGAGCGCACTGCTTTGATTTGGTTCTCTTGTTTTTGCTGGCCGTCCGCGATTTTCAGCGTAATACCCCGTTTCTGAGCTTCACTTTTTGCCACGCTGGTTTCTGCTGCGCGCCAGCCTGATTCCGAGCCAACCTGTGAGAATCCGACGGTCATTGATTCGGCCAGCGCAGGTGCAGACAGGCTGGCTCCGATAAGGGTGGATAAGAGTAAACGCTTCCACATGATCATTTTTCCTCTGATGGGATTTTATCGTATAGGGTTAAGAGCCACATAAGCCTGGCCTATTCGCAGGAAAACATTTACGACAATGCTCACAAAATTCAATAATTCAAAGAGGTTACGCTACCCTCACAGGCTGTGAGCACAATTGGTGATATGGAAAAAACGCGTATTTACAGTAAAAACCAGGTTAAATAAGTGTAATAAACATAAGCGTTTGCGGCAGAACCATTTGGAAGCGATTACAGCACTGCGTGAAGTTCTGTCGTCGGGACTGGATAGGTAACCGGCCAGGGAAAACTACGAATATGTGATCTATCGCACATTCTAAAATGTCGCGACCTGTCGCGCTCCCTTAAGCTTAAGGGAGTAATACCTTTGAGAATCATCTGAACCCTGCAGAATAGAAAGCGGGCAACGCGAGTGCGCATTCTGCGTCGGGTTGCCGGCAGCAATCAGTGTTTATCTCTGCCGCTAACTCATACTGAATTTTCTTATTTTTACAGGACGGGATGAAAACAAAGTGGCATCTTTTACCCTGCATCATATACTGCCTGCTCTTTATTTCTAACTGGATGGCTGCAATGACCGTTCAAGACTATCTGTTAAAATTTCGTAAAGTTAATTCGCTGGAAAGTCTGGAAAAACTTTTTGACCATTTGAATTATTCTCTCACCAGTGATGCTGACATTATCCTGATGTACCGGGCAGCCGATCATCGTCGTGCTGAACTTGCCTCTGGCGGCCGCCTGTTCGATCTGGGTTGCGTGCCCAAAACCGTCTGGCACTTCGTGGTCTGATCTTAAGCGTCATCGCCCTGATGACCTGCAGTGTGATAATCCGTATACTCCTCTCCCTCATGCGTGTGGCCCCGTGCGATGCGCCTTGCCCTTTCGGTTGAAAAAGGACACTTCGTGCCTGTTGATTCTAAACCACGTATCGCCGGCTGGCTGCTGGTCCCGCTGGCCTGGCTGATTATTGCCTTACTGGCGTCGGCACTGGTCATGACGATGTATATCGGCGCACTGGCCGGACCGGCCATCCGAAATATATCCTGGCACTCCCCGGAGCCTGCGCTGCTGCAGTGGGGGGCGTCTTTGCTCACGTCCGCGATCATGCTGGTCTATACGGCGTGGATAACCTGGCTTTTCTGCCAGCGCTCAAGGCGTCTGCCGCGGCATTATCTCATCTGGCTGTTGCTGAATGTCGTCCTGGCGCTGAAGGCCTTTGTCTTCTCTCCGGTGGCCGATCAGCTGGCGATGCGCAATTTGCTGTTCGCGCTGCTGGCCGCCAGCGTTCTGGTGCCCTATTTCAAGCGTTCTCAGCGGGTTAAAAACACCTTTGTCGCGCCCTGATGTTGAAAAAAGCGTCAAAAATTTAATCGTGAGTGCGCTATTAAAAAACCGCTAAGACTGGGCGGTTGTGGTCAGGGCTGCAATGCCGGATAATAGACCGCTTTCACTATTTTTCAGGCGTATCAATGACCGAATACCTGCTTCTTTTTATTGGCACCGTGCTGGTGAATAACTTCGTGTTAGTGAAGTTTCTCGGCCTGTGTCCCTTTATGGGCGTTTCCAAAAAACTGGAAACGGCAATTGGCATGGGACTCGCCACGACGTTTGTCATTACGCTCGCCTCTATCTGTGCGTGGCTGGTTAACCATCTGATCCTGCTGCCGCTGGATCTGGTTTACCTGCGCACCATGGCCTATATCCTGGTGATCGCCGTCGTCGTGCAGTTCACCGAGATGGTCGTGCGAAAAACCAGCCCCGACCTCTATCGCCTGCTGGGCATCTTCCTGCCGCTGATCACCACCAACTGTGCGGTGCTCGGCGTGCCGCTGTTAAGTGTCAATCTTAACCATACCTTCCTGCAGGCCGCCCTTTACGGTTTCAGTGCGTCACTCGGTTTTTCGCTGGTGATGGTGCTGTTTGCCGGTATTCGCGAACGTCTGGTGCTGGCCGATGTTCCCGCGCCGTTTAAAGGGTCGTCGATTGCCCTGGTGACTGCCGGTCTGATGGCACTGGCCTTTATGGGCTTTACCGGACTGGTCAAGTTCTGATGAGTGCGATCTGGATTGCCGTTGCCGTATTAAGCGCGCTCAGCCTGATTTTTGGTGGCCTGCTGGGCTATGCCTCCCGCCGTTTCAAGGTGGAAGAAGATCCGATTGTTGAGCAGATTGACGCCATACTGCCGCAGAGCCAGTGTGGCCAGTGCGGCTATCCCGGCTGCCGCCCCTATGCAGATGCCGTGGGTAACAATGGCGAGATGATCAATAAATGCGCCCCCGGCGGAGAGCAGACCATGCTCAAACTGGCGGCGTTGCTCAACGTCGATCCCCAGCCGCTGGGCGACGAAATGCCGGGCGAACCCGAGCGTAAGGTGGCCTGGATTGATGAAGCCAACTGTATTGGCTGCACCAAATGCATCCAGGCCTGCCCGGTCGATGCTATCGTCGGGGCCACGCGCGCGATGCATACGGTATTAAGCGATGTCTGCACCGGCTGCGATCTGTGCGTTGCCCCCTGCCCGACCGACTGCATTGAGATGCGTCCGGTTGCTCCCACAACTGCCAACTGGAAATGGGACCTGAACACCATTCCGGTGCGGGTCATTCCTGTAGATAGCCATGTTTAACCTGCTTAATTTCTTAAAAAAAGACCGCCTCTGGGATTTTAAAGGGGGGATCCACCCGCCGGAAATGAAAACCCAGTCAAACGGTACGCCGCTGCGCGAACTGCCGCTGCCGGCACAGTTTATTCTGCCCCTGAAGCAGCATATCGGCCCGGAAGGCGAACTGGCCGTGCGCCCGGGAGATCGCGTTCTGCGTGGTCAGGCGCTGACCTTTGGCAGCGGCAGGATGCTGCCGATCCACGCGCCCACCTCCGGTACGGTAACGAAAATCGCACCACATATGACGGCTCACCCGTCGGCACTGGCCGAGATGTGTCTGTTTATGACGCCGGACGGAGAGGATCGCTGGGTTGAGAAGCGTCCACTCAGTGATTATCGCAGCGTTGAGCGCAGCGAGCTGGTGGAGAAGGTTCATCAGGCCGGCGTCGCGGGCCTGGGCGGGGCCGGTTTCCCGACCGCCACCAAGCTGAAGGGCGGCCTGCGCGGCGTGAATACGCTGATTATCAATGCAGCTGAGTGTGAACCCTACATCACGGCCGATGACCGACTGATGCAGGACTGCGCCCGGGAAGTGCTGGAAGGCAGCCGCATTCTGGCGTTTATTCTGCAGGCAGAGCAGGTGCTCATTGGTATCGAAGACAACAAACCTCAGGCGATTGCCGCGCTGAAACAGGCGCTGGGCAGTGATACTGACCTGCAGATCCGCGTCATCCCGACCAAATACCCGTCGGGCGGGGCCAAACAGCTGACCAAAATTCTCACCGGTAAGGAAGTGCCACACGGCGGTCGCTCAACCGATATCGGCGTGCTGATGCAGAACGTCGGCACGGCATTTGCCGTTAAGCGTGCGGTGATTGACGGCGAAGCGCTGACCGAACGCGTGGTCACGCTGACCGGCGGTGCCGTGGCGCGCCCCGGAAACGTCTGGGCACGCCTGGGTACGCCGATCAGCCATCTGCTGCAGCAGGCAGAGTTCAGCCCCGGCGCTGAACAGATGGTGGTGATGGGCGGGCCGCTCATGGGCTTTACTCTGCCGACGCTGGATGTGCCGGTAGTGAAAATCACCAACTGTATTCTGGCCCCCGCCGCCAGTGAAATGGGCCAGGACGAACCTGAACAGAACTGCATTCGCTGCAGTGCCTGCGCGGATGCCTGTCCGGCCGCCCTGCTTCCTCAGCAGCTTTACTGGTACAGTCGCGGAGGCGATCACGAGAAAGCGCGTGAACATAATATTGCCGACTGCATTGAGTGCGGTGCCTGTGCCTATGTCTGTCCGAGTAATATCCCGCTGGTGCAGTACTACCGCCAGGAGAAAGCAGAGATTCAGGCCATCGATCTGGAGGCGGAACGCACCGCACTGGCTAAAGGGCGTTTTGAAGCGCGCCAGCTGCGCCTTGAGCGCGAAAAAGCGGCGCGCGATGCCAGACATCAGCAGGCTAAACGCAGCGTTGCTGCCAGCGATGCTGATGCGATTGCCGCTGCACGTGAAAGGGTAAAAGCGAAGCAGGCGGATCCGTCCGCCGCAGAAACCGCCGATCGCGCTGTCAGACAGGCGGAGCGTGAAGCCCGTCGGGCGGAAGCGCGCGTGCATCAGGCCGAGCAGCAGGCGGTGAATGAACCGGTTACCCGACAGGCCACCGACCCGCGTCAGGCGGCGGTGGAAGCCGCTATCGCCCGTGCCAAAGCGAAGAAAGCCGCACAGGCCAGCGCCAGCGCACCAGCCGAATCCGATACGTCGCCTGCCGAACCGCCGGTCGACGTCCGCAAGGCCGCGGTAGAAGCCGCCATCGCCCGTGCCAAAGCGAAGAAAGCCGCGCAGGCCAGCGCCAGCGCACCGGACGAAACCAACGCGTCGCCTGCCGAACCGCCGGTCGACGCGCGCAAGGCCGCAGTCGAAGCCGCTATCGCCCGCGCCAAAGCGAAGAAAGCGGCGCAGGCCAGCGCCACCGCACCGGCCGAAACCAACGCGTCGCCTGCCGAACCGCCGGTCGACGCGCGCAAGGCCGCAGTCGAAGCCGCTATCGCCCGTGCCAAAGCGAAGAAAGCGGCGCAGGCCAGCGCCAGTGCACCCGACGAATCCGATACGTCGCCTGCCGAACCGCCGGTCGACGCGCGCAAAGCCGCAGTGGAAGCTGCCATCGCCCGCGCCAAAGCGAAGAAAGCCGCACAGGCCAGCGCCACTGCACCCGACGAATCCGATACGTCGCCTGCCGAACCGCCGGTCGACGCGCGCAAGGCCGCGGTGGAAGCTGCCATCGCCCGCGCTAAAGCGAAGAAAGCCGCGCAGGCCAGCGGCAGTGCACCCGACGAATCCGATACGTCGCCTGCCGAACCGCCGGTCGACGCCCGCAAGGCCGCGGTGGAAGCCGCCATCGCCCGCGCCAAAGCGAAGAAAGCCGCGCAGCGCCGGGAAACCGACGATGATAATGATGAAGCGCCCGCCGCTTCAGACGATGCACGTAAAGCAGCGGTGGCCGCGGCCATTGCGCGCGTAAAAGCGCGTCAATCGCAGCAGCCTTCAGCTCAAGAGGATTAAATGGCTTTTCGTATTGCAAGTTCACCCTACACGCACAACCGCCGCAGTACCGGCACCATTATGCTGCTGGTACTCCTCGCTGCCGTGCCCGGCATGGCTGCTCAGTGGTACTATTTCGGTTGGGGCAACCTGATTCAGGTGCTGATTGCCGCCGTGGCCGCCGTGGGTGCGGAGGCCGCTATCCTGCGGCTGCGTAAGCTACCGCTGGCTGAAACACTGAAGGACAACTCGGCGTTGCTGACCGCCCTGCTGCTGGGCATCAGCATTCCCTCCCTGGCCCCGTGGTGGTTGGTGGTGATCGGCACGCTGTTTGCGGTGATTATTTCAAAACACCTTTACGGCGGCCTGGGGCAGAATCCGTTTAACCCGGCGATGGTCGGGTATGTGGTCCTGCTGATCTCCTTCCCGGTGCAGATGACCAGCTGGCTGCCGCCAGACAGCTTGCAGGGCATCACGCCCGGCTTCGGCGACACTCTGAGCATAATCTTCCATTTCCATACGCTGGACGGTCACACCATGCAGCAGCTGCAGGTAGGCATTGACGGCATCAGCCAGGCGACGCCGCTGGATACCTTCAAAACCGGCCTGCGTGCCGGACACAGCGCAGAGCAACTGCTGGCCCAGCCTATTTACAGCGGCGTGCTGGCCGGGCTGGGCTGGCAGTGGGTCAACGTGGGTTTTCTGCTGGGCGGGGCCTTCCTGCTAATGACGCGCAGTATCCGCTGGCATATTCCGGTCAGCATGCTTGTTTCCCTGGCATTCTGCGCCACGCTGGGCTGGCTGATTTCGCCCCAGAGTTTAGTATCGCCGGTGATCCACCTGCTTTCCGGGGCAACGATGCTGGGCGCATTCTTTATTGCCACCGATCCGGTGACCGCATCCACCACCAATAAAGGTCGCCTGCTCTACGGTGCACTGATTGGCCTGCTGGTCTGGCTGATCCGCAGCTTTGGCGGCTACCCGGATGGCGTGGCGTTTGCCGTGCTGCTGGCTAACATCTGCGTGCCGTTGATTGACTACTACACGCAGCC
The DNA here is from genome assembly GCF_019844095.1 of Erwinia persicina. Classification (NCBI taxonomy): domain Bacteria; kingdom Pseudomonadati; phylum Pseudomonadota; class Gammaproteobacteria; order Enterobacterales; family Erwiniaceae; genus Erwinia; species Erwinia persicina. The sequence goes on from NZ_CP082141.1 coordinate 2,602,703, forward strand.
GCGCGTCTACGGCCACCGGAAGGATAAATAATGCTGGATGCCATTCGTAAAAACGGTGTCACGCTGGCCGTTTTCGCCGCCATCACTACCGGCCTGACGGCCATAGTGAATACCGTCACCAAACCGACGATTGCTCATCAGACCGCGCTTCAGCAAAAAGTCCTGCTGGACCAGGTGGTGCCGCCGGAGCTGTACGATAACGCCATTCAGCAGGAGTGCTACCTGGTCAGCAACCCTGCACTGGGTAACGGCAGTCCTCACCGCCTGTACCTGGCACGTAAAGGGGATAAGCCGGTGGCCGTAGCGATGGAAACGACGGCCCCTGACGGTTATTCGGGAAATATCCAGATGATTGTAGGCGCCAGTTTTACCGGGACGGTATACGGCACCCGGGTGGTGGAACACCACGAGACACCCGGCCTGGGCGATAAAATTGATCTGCGTGTTTCTGACTGGATCAACAGCTTCAACGGCAAACGGGTCAAAGGCCCTGACGACGGTCAGTTTGCCGTGAAGAAAGACGGCGGCGAATTTGATCAGTTTACCGGGGCCACCATTACTCCGCGAGCGGTGGTGAATGCGGTGAAGCGCACAACGCTGTATATTGAAACCTTACCGGGGCAGCTGTCCTCGCTGCCAACCTGTGGAGATGACAATGAGTGAAGCAAAAACCCTGCTGGTCGGCGGGCTGTGGAAGAATAACTCTGCGCTGGTGCAACTGCTGGGGCTCTGCCCGCTGCTGGCGGTGACGTCTACCGCCACCAATGCCCTGGGTCTGGGTCTGGCGACCACGCTGGTGCTGACCTGTACTAACAGCGCCATCTCTCTGTCGCGCCGCTGGGTGCCGTCTGAAATCCGCATTCCTATTTATGTGATGATTATTGCCGCGGTGGTGAGCTGTGTGCAGATGTTGATCAATGCCTATGCCTACGGCCTGTATCAGTCACTCGGCATCTTTATTCCACTGATTGTGACCAACTGTATCGTGGTGGGCCGCGCAGAGGCGGTGGCATCGAAAAGCAGCGTACCGCTTTCGGCGCTGGACGGCATGGCCATCGGTCTGGGGGCCACCAGCGTGATGGTGGTGCTGGGTTCGATTCGCGAAATTATTGGCAACGGCACGATATTTAACGGCGCCGATCTGCTGCTTGGCCCCTGGGCGAAAGCCATGCGTATTGAAGTGGTTCACTTTGACTCGCCGATGCTGCTGGCCATGCTGCCGCCCGGGGCCTTTATCGGGCTGGGGATGCTGCTGGCGGCCAAATATCTGATTGATAATAAAATGAAACAACGTGCCGCCCTGAAAGCCGAAAGAGAGGCGCAGGCGCTACCGGATGGGAAAACAGGTGTACTGTGAATAAGGATAAGCGTCAGGAGATTTTAACCCGGTTGCGGGACAATAACCCGCATCCCACGACAGAGCTGATGTTCACCTCGCCGTTCGAGCTGTTAATTTCTGTTCTGCTCTCCGCACAGGCCACAGACGTCAGCGTCAATAAGGCCACGGCAAAGCTTTACCCCGTGGCCAATACCCCTGCGGCCCTTCTTGCGCTGGGTGTGGATGGGCTGAAAACCTATATCAAGACCATCGGCCTGTTTAACAGCAAGGCGGAGAACGTGATTAAGACCTGCCGGATTCTGCTGGAGCAGCACGGCGGCGAAGTGCCGGAAAACCGTGAGGCGCTGGAAGCCCTGCCCGGCGTGGGGCGGAAAACCGCTAACGTGGTGCTGAATACCGCCTTTGGCTGGCCGACTATCGCCGTTGACACGCATATTTTTCGCGTCTGCAACCGTACCCGTTTTGCCCCGGGTAAGAACGTGGAGCAGGTGGAGGAAAAACTGCTTAAAGTGGTGCCAAAAGAGTTCAAAGTTGACTGTCACCACTGGTTTATCCTGCACGGCCGCTACACCTGTATTGCACGTAAACCGCGCTGTGGCTCCTGCCTGATTGAAGATTTATGCGAATATGATGCTAAAGTAGAGGAGTAGGCGCTAAGACATACCTGCACAAGCCCTTAAAAAAAATACTTTTATCCTCTTTATGACGGCACGTCGCGGTCATTATTCAGAATAGAGAGTTTGCTATGCAACATATTATTGAAGGTTTTCTTAACTTCCAGAAAGACATTTTCCCACACCAGAAAGAGTTATTCCGCAGCCTTGCGTCAAGTCAGAATCCTAAAGCGTTGTTTATCTCCTGCTCCGACAGCCGTCTGGTGCCAGAACTGGTGACCCAGCAGGATCCGGGACAGCTCTTCGTGATCCGTAATGCCGGTAACATCGTTCCTTCCTTTGGCCCTGAGCCTGGCGGCGTTTCCGCCACCATCGAATACGCCGTGGTAGCACTGGGTGTGACGGATATTGTGATTTGCGGCCACTCTAACTGTGGCGCGATGAAGGCGATTGCCACCTGCCAGTGCCTCGATCCCATGCCTGCCGTTGCTCACTGGCTGCACTATGCCGATGCCGCAAAAGCCGTGGTCGATAAAAAGACCTACAGCAGCGAAGAGGAAAAAGTGAATGCGATGGTGCAGGAGAATGTCATTGCGCAGTTGAACAACATCAAGACCCACCCTTCCGTCGCCGTGGGCCTGCGTAACAATGCGCTGCGGCTGCATGGCTGGGTGTACGACATTGAAAGCGGGGCTATCCGGGCGCTGGATAAAGACAGTAAAGAGTTTGTGCTGTTGTCAGAAAATCCAAACGTCTGCTTCGAATAATTCTGCCATTACGGGGCGACCAAAAAAACCGGTCGCCCCGACGTAACAGGAAATGGCAGGGGCTGAACTGACGTTCCGGTCAGCCCGCCTGTCATTAACGAGGTAACTGATAATACGCTGCTTCTGACAGTGGCAGCGGGGCTTTGCCACGGATCGCGTCAGAAATTTTCTCGGCAATCATCACCGTCGGAGCATTCAGGTTACCGGTGGTGATCTGCGGCATAATGGACGCATCCACCACGCGAAGATGGTGCATCCCATGGACACGCCCTTCTGCATCAACAACGGCCATCTCATCCGTCCCCATGGCACAGCTGCCGCACGGGTGATAGGCAGTTTCCGCATGTTCACGGATAAACGCATCAATCTCTTCATCGCTCTGCACGTTAATACCCGGCTGTAGCTCCTCACCGCAGTATTCTGCCAGCGCAGGCTGACGCATAATTTCACGTGTCAGACGCACCGCATTACGGAACTCTACCCAGTCGCGCTCTTCAGACATATAGTTGAAGAAGATTGACGGCGCCGCGTACGGGTGTTTAGAGGTCAGCTTGATGCGGCCCCGGCTCATCGAGCGCATGGGCCCCACGTGTGCCTGGAAACCGTGCTGTTTCACCGGGCTGCTGCCGTTGTAGTTGATTGCTACAGGCAGGAAGTGATACTGCAAATCGGGCCAGTCGGGCTGGTCATCGCTACGGATAAATCCGCCCGCTTCAAACTGATTGCTGGCACCCACGCCGGTTCCGTTAAACAGCCACTCGGCACCGATCGCCGGCTGGTTCCACCACTGCAGGGCCGGATACAGACTGACCGGCTTCTTACAACCGTACTGCATATACACTTCCAGATGATCCTGCAGGTTACGGCCGACGCCCGGCAGCGCGTGAACGACATCAATATCCAGCTCGCGCAGCCACTCTTCCGGGCCCACGCCGGAGCGTTGCAGGATCTGCGGAGAGTTGATGGCACCGGCGCACAGCAGCACTTCCCGGCGCGCCTGAGCCTCTTCCTGCCGGCCGTTGCGCAGCCAGGTGACCCCGGTGGCGGTTTTACCCTCAAACAGGATGCGGTCGGTCTGTGCGTGGGTGACGATAGTCAGGTTCTGACGCTGCTTCGCCACATCCAGATAGCCGCGTGCGGTGCTGGAACGGCGGCCTTTCGCCGTCACCGTCCGATCCATCGGGCCAAAACCGTCCTGGCGGTAGCCGTTCAGGTCGTCGGTTTCATGGTGTCCGGCCTGCTTCGCCGCATCAATGAACGCCCGATACAGCGGATTATTTCCCGCTTTCGGGGTGGTCACGCTGAGATAGCCTTCTCCCCCGTGCCAGTCGTTTTCGCCAATGTCCCGTTTTTCCGCACGACGGAAATACGGCAGGCAGTTCAGATAGGACCAGTTTTCCAGACCCGGCTTACTGGCCCAGTTATCGTAGTCCATCGCATTACCGCGAATGTAGCACATGCCGTTGATCAGCGAAGAACCGCCCAGCCCTTTACCGCGACCACACTCCATGCGGCGGTTGTCCATGTGCGGTTCAGGATCGGTTTCAAATGCCCAGTTATAGCGTTTACCCTGGAGTGGATAAGCCAAAGCGGCTGGCATTTGGGTACGGAAGTCCCAGCGGTGATCTTTACCGCCTGCTTCCAGTAACAGTACCGATACGTCAGCATCCTCAGTCAGTCGGGTTGCCAGCACGTTGCCTGCGGAACCCGCCCCAATAATGATATAGTCAAATTTCTGCATTAAACCTCCGGAAAACGGCCGCGACGCAAACGCCGCGGCGAAAAATCAGAATGCGGATGGATAGTCGCCCATCTCAATCAGAACAGATTTTGTTCGGGTATAGTGATGCAGTGTTTCCAGGCCATTTTCCCGACCGACACCGGACTGCTTATAGCCACCAACCGGCATCGGTGCCGGTGATTCACCCCAGCTGTTGACCCAGCAGATCCCGGCTTCGAGTTGATGGATCACCCGATGTGCGCGGTTCAGTGAGGTCGTGAATACGCCGGCAGCCAGGCCATACTCGGTATCATTGGCGCGACGGATCACTTCCTCTTCATCGTCGAATGCCAGGATACTCATCACCGGACCAAAAATCTCTTCCCGCACGATACGCATGTCGTCGGTGCAGTCGGTGAACACCGTTGGCTCAACGTAGCAACCTTTCGCCAGTGGGCCTTCGGTGATGCGTGAACCGCCAGCCAGCAGGCGCGCGCCTTCCTGCTTACCCACTTCCAGGTAAGAGACGACTTTCTGGCAATGCTCTTCACTGACCAGCGGGCCAAAGTTCACCGCCGGGTCAGTCGGATCGCCACAGTGAATGCCCGCCATTTTTTCCTGCAGGCGCTGTTCAAAGGCCGGCAGTAGCGAACGCTGCACAAAAACGCGCGTACCGTTGGTACACACCTGGCCGCTGCTGTAGAAGTTCGCCATCATCGCACCATCGACCGCGCGTTCCAGCTCGGCATCGTCAAACACCACCAGCGGGGACTTACCCCCCAGTTCCATGGTCACAGACTTCAGGTTCGCCAGGGCCGCATCGGCCATCACGCGCTTACCGGTGTTCACTTCCCCGGTGAAGGAGACTTTAGCAATGCCGCTGTGCTGGCTCAGGCCCTGACCGACGGCCCCTGCGCCCTGCACCACGTTAAATACGCCATCCGGCAGGCCTGCCTCAGTAAAGATTTTAGCCAGTTCCAGCACGCTCAACGGCGTCACTTCACTCGGCTTAAAGATCATCGCGTTACCTGTCGCCAGCGCCGGAGCACTTTTCCACATCGCAATCTGGATCGGATAGTTCCAGGCGCCGATGCCCGCGCAGACGCCCAGCGGTTCGCGACGGGTGTAAACCAGCGCGGTATCACGCAGTGGAATTGACTCCCCTTCAACGGCGACCGCCAGACCGGCGTAATACTCCAGCACGTCGGCCCCGGTGACGATATCGACCACAGAGGTTTCACTGATGGGTTTACCCGTGTCCGCCGTTTCCAGCTCTGCCAGCGCCTGGTTGCGCTCACGCAGCAGGGCAACCGCTTTCAGTAATACGCGGCTGCGCTCTACCGGCGTATAGCTGCGCCAGATGCGCTGGCCGGCCTGGGCAGAGGCGACGGCGTCATCAATATCCTGCGGGCTGGCAGCGGTGATTTCAGCCAGCACGTCGCCGTTGGCAGGATTGACGGTGGTGAACAGTTCGCCATTACCCGGCACTTCGCGTCCGTTGATGTATAAACCGTGGCGTTTCATATCGGCCATGTCTCCTCCTTTCAGGGGGTGGGTGCGCTGTTCAGCCACAGCGCAAGATTTTGATAACAAAGCGTGCGGGCCTGCTCCAGGCCCTGTTCCATCGGCTGCGGGGCCAGCGTCATACGCAGCCACACGCCATCGATCACTGCCGCAAGGCTTGCGCCGGCGGCACGGGCCTGATGCTCAGGCAGAACACGACGGAAATGCACCGTCAGATTGGAATAAAGGCGGCGGTCATTCATCCGCTGCAGGCGGTGCAGATTAGGCTGATGCAGGCTGTTAGCCCAGAATACCAGCCAGGTTTTCAACACCGGTGCGGCTATCTGCGTGACATCAAAATTCGCATCGATGATAGCCCGGATTTGTGCAGCCGGATCAGGCGTCGCTTTATGCCGGTGATGCTCTAATGCTACATAGAGATCGGACATAATCTGGCGCATACAGGCATCAAGCAGACCGTGTTTATCACCAAAATAGTGACTGACGATCCCGGTGGAGACGCCGGCCTCTTTCGCTATCACGGCCAGACTGGCCTCTGCCAGCCCAACCCGGTCAATCACGGTCAGCGTTGCGTTAATCAGCTGCGCCTGACGAATTGCCTTCATTCCTATTTTTGGCATCGCTTCATTGGTTTTAACTATTGAATGAGACCTAGTGTAGTGTTTTTATATTGAACGTTCAATCAATAAAAAAATAAGACGCTAAAATGGTTCATTTACAACGAGAATTATCATCCTTTATGTGATTTTAATCACATAAAGCGCTTTTATCTGCATTCACTGCGTCTGCGCCCGGGTAATAACCTGATAAATCACTCTATTTTTTTATAAAAGCAGCCCATACAACTAACAATTCACCAAAAAGCAGAATTTATAATTGCACCGCAATGAGTCAGGACGATCCTCCTCATTCCGTGCAAATTCACCACAATGTTAAATATATTTATCTGCTAAAAAAATAAAAAATAGCATCTATCACTATAAGTTTAGCAAAACCCTGCTATTAAGGCTGTTATTGTCACCGACAGCGATATTGAAAAAATGCTTGCCTCAGCGCCAACAATCAGCGAAATTATTCGGCGTTTTTCCCTTTCTTATAACTATAAGGTGAGCGCACGTCCCGCGTTACACCGACTTATTTCCTGTCTCGAAACAGGTCCTGAATTCAGAGGTACTAGTGTCAACTGCAAACAAAAAACCTGAGGCTGCAAGCCTCAACGCGTTTAAGCAACCGCGGTCGTTTTATCTGATCTTCTCCATTGAGTTATGGGAGCGTTTCGGTTACTACGGTCTGCAGGGAATTATGGCCGTCTACCTGGTGAAAATGCTGGGGATGTCCGAAGCGCAGTCGATCACCCTGTTCGCCTCGTTCAGCGCACTGGTCTATGGTCTGGTGGCCGTCGGGGGCTGGCTGGGTGATAAGGTGCTGGGCACGAAGCGCGTTATCGTACTGGGTACCCTGGTGCTGGCGCTGGGTTATGCCCTGGTGGCCTGGTCGGGTCATGATGTCAGTCTGGTCTACATCGGTATGGCCACGATTGCGGTCGGTAACGGCCTGTTCAAGGCGAACCCGTCTTCTCTGCTGTCGACCTGTTACGATAAAGATGACCCTCGCCTTGATGGTGCATTTACCATGTACTATATGGCGATCAATATCGGTTCCTTCTTCTCGATGCTGGCCACACCATGGCTGGCGGCAGAGTTTGGCTGGAGCACCGCTTTTGCGCTGTCGTTCGTCGGGATGCTGATCACCCTGGTGAACTTTATGTTCTTCCGCAAATGGGTTAAAAATCACGGTTCTAAAGCGGACTTTGCCCCGCTGAATATTGGCAAGCTGCTGGCAACGCTGGCCGGGATTGTGGTGATGATTACCCTGGCGACCTGGCTGCTGCACAATCAGGACATTGCCCGTCTGGTGCTGGCGGTGATCGCTATCGGTATCGTGCTGGTGTTTGCCAAAGAAACGTTTGCCCTGCACGGCCACGCACGCCGTAAGATGATTGTGGCCTTTGTGCTGATGGTGCAGGCGATTGTATTCTTCGTGCTGTATATGCAAATGCCTACGTCGCTGAACTTCTTCGCCATCCGTAACGTTGAGCACACTATTCTGGGTATTACCTTCCAGCCCGAGCAGTTCCAGGCCCTTAACCCATTCTGGATTATGATTTTCAGCCCGCTGCTGGCGGCGCTGTATAACAAAATGGGTGACCGCATGCCAATGCCACATAAATTTGCGCTGGGCATGCTGCTGTGCTCTGGTGCCTTCCTCGTGTTGCCGTTGGGGGCGTCACTGGCTAATCAGATGGGTATCGTGTCGGTCAGCTGGCTGATCCTCAGCTACGCGCTGCAGAGCGTGGGAGAGCTGATGATTTCCGGGCTTGGCCTGGCCATGGTGGCCCAGCTGGTTCCTCAGCGTCTGATGGGCTTTATTATGGGCTCATGGTTCCTCACCACTGCAGGTGCTGCGATGGTGGCCGGTAAGGTGGCGAACCTGATGGCCGTTCCGGAAAACATTACCGATCCGCTGCAGTCCCTGCACGTTTATGGTGACGTCTTCCTGAAAATTGGTATTGTCACCGGCGTGATCGCCGTGCTGATGATGCTGACCGCACCGATGCTGAACCGGATGACGCAGGGCGAAGCCGCTGCGCCAGAGAAAGCCAGCGTCTGACCACTGCGGGCAGAATGAAAAAAGGGCGACAGTGATGTCGCCCTTTTTTTATCATGAGGAAACAGAACGCGCGTTATCGGCGTATTCTACGGCGGTCCCGGCGGCAGGAAGCAACTGCCGCAGTCGCAGGATACGCTGCGGTGTCACCGTCCAGTAACGCTCAGTCCGCCCTTGGCCGGCCGGCTGCCAGACGATTTCGGCCTGTCCCTGGATATGCAGTGCTGCCCCCTGATGAAAGTCCATAATCAGCAGTGCACAGCGGGGCTCCAGCAGCAGGTTCCCCAGGGTATTCATGTAGCGATTTCCTGCATAATCCGGGATGAACAGTGTTCCCTCCCGGAGCGCAATAAACCCCGGCATACCTCCCCGGTGTGAGATGTCTGCCCCACCCGTCTCCTGCTGGCGGGGCGCATAGCTGGCTACAAAGAAGGTATCGGCTGCGGCGATCAGATAACGGGCATCTGCATCCAGCACCGCCAACGGCTCCACCAGTACCTCCCGGCGGCATGACTCTGACGGCAGTAAGCGCCGCTGAATATACTGTGGGCAGTTGCCAAAACTCTCCTGCACGCGCAGCACCACCCGGTCGTCACTGAGGGTGTCCACCACCCCGTTGACCCGGTTACGGCGGCGGCTGGCCAGGTCGATTCCCAACCCCCCTACGGCCATGCCCGGCCGGAGTACAGGTAGCCAGGGCAGCGCCCCGACGGCCTCACGTTGCAGGCAGAGGTCATGTGCATTCGGGGTGGTTAACAGCCCCGGCCCGCCGTGGATCACGCCGGCAACCGGGTAGCCGCTGTCATCCAGCACGCTAAGATAAAAGGTCTCCAGTCCCTGAAAAAACAGGCGGTGCTGTGCCGGCATCTGCGGGTATACCGCGGCGTTGACTCCCGCGTAGCCAGCCTGCTGCTGCGCCAGCCTTTCCCCCGGATGAAACATATTATCCCTCCGCAGGCAGGGGCAGCGGCGGTAAGCCAACAAACCCCGGCAGAGCCTCAACCTGCCGCAGCCAGGCCCGGATCGCCGGCCAGTTCTGCAGGCTTATCCCCCCCTCCGGCGCACAGGCAACGTAGGCATAGCAGGCTACGTCGGCAAGCGTTGCCCGCTGCCCCACCAGCCACTGACGATCGCTGAGGTGCGACGCCAGCTGGGGCAAAAACTTCATTGCCACATCGTGAGCGCTGGCATAGTTTTCCGCTGTGCTGAACTGCCTGATCAGGCGCGCAGACGCCACGCCATAGCGGATTTCTCCCGCCGCTTTAGCCAGCCACTGATGAACCTGAACCTCTTCTGCCAGATCCTGCGGCAGCCAGCCGCTGTCCGGCGCATAGCGTTTCACCAGCCAGAGCAGAATCGCGTTGCTGTCGCTAATGACCGTACCGTTATCCACCAGCACCGGCACCTGTCCGAGCGGATTCAGCGCCAGAAAATCCGGGCTTTTTCTCACCCTGGCATCGGCCTCAACCCAGTCGGCTTTCAGCCCCAGCAGACTGAGCAACAGCCGCACCCGGTGGACGTGCCCGGACAGTCCGGTGCCATACAATGTTAATGAATGCATTATTACCTCCTGTTTTTAGTCAGCATACTCTTGCTGAAAACGAGGTAAACAGGCAAAAATAGCAATTCATAATTTCAATTTCTGGAAGAATCATGGACAGGCTGGATGAGATGGCGGTTTTTGTGGCGATTGTGCAACAGGGGAGCCTGGCCGCCGCCGCGCGAGTGCTGCGGCGCTCTCCCCCCGCCATCACTCGCGCGCTGACCGCGCTGGAACACCGCCTCGGCGTTATGCTGGTCGAACGAACGACCCGCCGGCTTTCGCCGACCGCCGCCGGGCTGGCACTCTTTGAGAGCGCAAAGAGCCTGCTGGAGGATTATCAGCAGGTCATGCTGACCACCACGCGCAATACGCTCAGTGGTAAAGTGTGCCTGACCGCGCCGGTACAGTTTGGCCGCCAGCATATCGCCCCGCTGGTCATGACGTTTCTCGAGCGGTACCCGGATATTGAGATTGAGCTGCTACTCAGCGACAGCTACCAGGATCTGATTGAACAGGGGCTGGATATGGCGATACGTATCGGGCAACTGCGTGATTCATCGCTTGTCGCCACCGAGGTGGGACAGGTTTACCGCATGCTGGTCGCCAGCCCGGCCTACCTCATGAGGCACGGCCACCCGCAGCGCCCCGCCATGCTGACTCAGCATCACCTTATTGCCGGAAACACCCCCTCTGTGCAGAGAGAGTGGCGCTTCGGTTCTGATTCACAACAGGAAAGGGTACGCATTACACCAAGACTGAGCGTGAATGAAGTGGAAACACAGTTGATGACCGCCCGTGCGGGTCAGGGCATTGCGCGACTGCTCTCGTACCAGGTCTATGAAGACCTGCGGCGTGGAACGCTGTGCGAAGTGCTGACGGATTATCGCCCTCCTCCGGTACCGGTACAGCTGGTGGCGCAGAATGTGAAGTATATGCCGGCAAAAGTGCGGGCGTTCTGGGATCTCGCCCGTGCCACCCTACCTGAGCTGGAAAGCCTGCGGGAACAGACTTTGCGCCCGGTTAAATAATCAGCAAAAAACCTGTTCCGGATGGCGCAGTTGCGCTGACTTTTCGCGCCCGGGGCAGTAAGCTAAAGACACTGTCAGTCCATGTAAGGAGCAAGCCATGAAGCTGTTCTGTAAACCGGGTGCCTGTTCACTGTCACCCCATATTGTCCTGCGCGAATCCGGTTTTGATTTCACCCTGGTGACGGTTGATACCCAATCGAAGAAAACAGAACAGGATGAAGACTACCTGCTGATTAACCCCAAAGGACAGGTGCCTGCACTGCAGTTGGATGATGGCTCAGTGCTGACCGAAGGGGTGGCGATTGTTCAGTACCTTGCCGATCTGAAACCCGATCGCCAGCTGCTGGCCCCTTCCGGTAGCCTGACACGTTACCATACTCTGGAGTGGCTGAACTTTATTGCCACGGAACTGCACAAAGGGTTCAGCCCGCTGTTTCGCCCCACGACGCCGGAGGAATATAAGGCTATAGCCCGGGAGCAACTCGAGCAGAAATTCCACTACGTGAATACCGAATTAAAAGAGAAGCAGTGGCTGATGGGGTTGCGATTTACGGTGGCGGATGCCTATCTCTTTACCGTTACGCGCTGGGCACACACGCTCAGGCTGAACCTGAGTGAACTGGAGGCATTAAACGCATGGTTTGAGCGGGTTGCCGCGCGTCCCGCCGTTGCGGCTGCACTGAGTGCCGAAGGGCTGAACTGAGGGGTAACGGGCAGGCCTGAAACACACCTGCCCGTGGTCAGAGCGGCTGATTTACAGTTTTTCTGCGGCAAAAAACTGTTGCGGTTCGGCAATGGCCTGCTGTGCCGCCACCAGCTGCAGTTCGTATTCGCCCATCTGGTGAGTCTTCAACATCACTTCATACACGGCGGCGGTCACGTGCTCCAGTGCCTGCTGCAGAGACAGCCCGTGCAACAGATCCACCAGCAGCAGGCCGCTGGTCAGGTCACCCACGCCCACCGGTTGACGCACGCCAAAGTCAATCAGCGGACGGGCAATATGCCAGGCCTCATCCGCCGTCACCAGCAGCATCTCAAAGCGGTCGCTGCGATAGCCCGCACGTGCCAGATGTTTCACCAGCACCACTTTCGGCCCTCTGGCAATCAGCTCACGCGCGGCGGCAATCGCCTGTGCCACATCGCCCACCTGGCGACCACTGAGCATTTCCAGCTCCAGCAGATTTGGCGCAATAATGTCACTGGCCGGTAAGGAAGCGTGGGCATGAAACTCTGCCACGCCGGGCGCCACGATACAGCCCTTTTCAGGGTGACCCATTACCGGGTCGCAGAAGTACCAGGCATCCGGGTTAGCGGCTTTAACCATACGCACGATCTCAAGGATCGCCTCTCCCTGTTCGGCCGACCCCAGATAACCACTTAATACCGCATCACAGGTCTTCAGGCGGTCAATATCACCAATGCCTCGCGCAATCTCTGTGAGATGGCTGGCCGGCATCACCGCACCTGCCCACTGGCCGTACTGCGTATGGTTGGAGAACTGTACAGTGTTCAGCGGCCAGACGTTTGCGCCCAGCCGACGCATCGGAAATTCTGCCGCGCTGTTTCCGGCATGGCCAAATACCGTATGCGACTGGATGGAGAGAATGTTTTTCATCGTGCTAACCGACCTTCCTTGCCATTAAAAAAGCCGGCGTTAACCGGCTCCGGGACGGGGCTTAACCTCGCCCACTCATTTTTATTTCCAGCTGATTAAGCTGTAGTTCTTTTTACCACGGCGCAGCAATGTGTATTTGCCGTAGAGGCGATCGCCGTCACTGAACGCATATTCTGCATTGGTTTGCAGACTACCGTTAATGCTGACCGATTTGGCGTCGATCAACTTACGTGCCTGGCCGCGGGAGGGTGCAAGTTCAGAGTCTACCAGCGCCTGCTGAAGATCCTGACCGCTTTCCAGCTCAACGCCTGGCATACCGTCCTGCGCCAGTTGTGCCAGGTCCTGTTCAGTCAGGTCACTCAGCGCCCCCGAGAACAGGCTCTGGGTGATGCGCTGTGCCGCCACCAGACCGTCATCGCCGTGGACCAGTCGCGTGACCATTTCGGCCAGTACATACTGTGCGCGTGGGGCTTTGCCACTGTTTTTGTCTTCCTCTTCCAGCGCATTGATCTCGTCCAGGCTCAGGAAGGTGAAAAACTTCAGGAAGCGGTAAACATCCGCATCGGCGGTATTGATCCAGAACTGGTAGAACTTGTAAGGACTGGTTTTTTTCGCGTCCAGCCAGACGGCGCCGCCTTCGGTTTTACCAAACTTGGTGCCGTCAGACTTGGTGATCAGCGGCACTGTCAGGCCAAATACCTGGTTCTGATGCATACGGCGCGTCAGGTCAATACCGGAGGTAATGTTCCCCCACTGGTCAGAACCGCCAATCTGCAGAACGACGTCATGACGCTCATTCAGGCAGGCGAAATCATAACCCTGCAGCAGATTATAAGAAAACTCAGTGAAGGAGATCCCCTGATCGTCACGATTCAGACGCTGCTTCACCGCTTCTTTATTGATCATCTGGTTGACCGAGAAGTGCTTACCAATATCACGCAGGAAGGTGAGCACGTTCATGCTGCCAAACCAGTCGTAGTTATTGGCGGCAATGGCACTGTTGCTGCCACAGTCAAAATCGAGGAAGGGAGCCACCTGATGGCGAATTTTTTCCACCCATTCATTCACGGTGTCGCTGGTATTCAGCTTACGTTCGGCCGCTTTAAAGCTCGGGTCACCAATGAGTCCGGTCGCGCCACCCACCAAAGCCACTGGCTTGTGTCCGGCATCCTGAAAACGTTTCAGGCAGAGTAACGGCACCAGATGCCCCAAGTGCAAGCTGTCGGCAGTCGGATCGAAGCCACAATAGAGAGCGATTGGGCCCTGTGCCAGCCGTTCTGCTAACGCCTCTTCATCCGTTACCTGGGCGACAAGGCCCCGCTCTTGCAATTGTTTGATCAGGTTACTGCTGGCCATCTAAGACTCCATGTGAAAAGTCTGCACCTATGCTGGTACACAGCTTTCCGCTGAAACGCGGAGAAAAAATAAGGGGTATAGAATAAAGGGCCGGACGGCTCCGATCCAGCCATTCAGGGCATTATTTCCTGTATCAGGGTGCCAGACGATCAATTTTCCACGCGTCACCTTCGCGCTGGTAGAAAAAACGATCGTGCAGGCGGTGCGCCCCACCCTGCCAGAACTCCATGGAGTCCACTTTTATCCGGAAGCCGCCCCAGAAACTCGGCAGTGGGATTTCACCCTGCTGGAACTTCTGCTTAAGCTCGAGGAATTTGCCTTCAAGAATACCGCGTGCAGAGATGCGGCTGGACTGTTTTGACACCCAGGCACCCAGTTGACTGTCACGTGGGCGGCTGTGGAAGTATTTCAGTACCTCCAGCGTAGAGAGACGCTCAACACTGCCCAGCACCATGACCTGGCGCTCCAGCATATGCCACGGGAACAACAGGCTGATTCGGGGATTTTTTTCCAGCTGCTGTGCCTTACGGCTGCCGAGATTGGTGTAAAACACCAGGCCCTGGGAGTCGAAGTGTTTCAACAGCACAATACGCTGATACGGTTGCCCCTGCTCATCCACCGTTGCCACGCTCATGGCCGTCGGGTCAGGTAACTGTGCTTCAACCGCCTGGTTGAGCCAGTGTTCAAATAGTGTCAGCGGGTCAGCGGGAAGATCCTTACGGCGCAGGCCGCCCCGGGTATATTCACGCCGCAGGTGGGCAATTTGTTGCAGATGGTCGCTGTCTGTCATCGCTCTGGCTTCTGATGGGTGGGGATAAGGCATTGTGCGCCGTACCCCACAATTGTTCAATGGGTTAACTCGCTGGCTGCTGGAGCTGGCAGTCGTTGATAATGACCTTGTCATTGCGTTCAATAAAGGCGCTGTCACCTTTCGACCAGAACACGTAATGACCATCCCCATAACGCGCGCCGGACGCCGCTGGCAATTGCTTCAGCACCAGCGGCTGCCCATCGAGGATCAGTTTCACTTCACTTTTGCTGTTATCCAACTGAACCGTTAATGGCAGCGTGCCACAGGTATAGTGCAGCGTGCTGACCTGCTCCTCTGACCCTGTCTGAAAATGGCTGCACCCTGACAATGCCACCATCATTCCTGCGATATACCACTTTTTCATTGTTCATTCCTTGTAAGTTACGTCGGTCTGCCAAGGTTAAAACGTCACTTCAGGGGATGCAATCAGCGCAGGGGACGATTTGCCGGGAATATTGCCCCGATGACACTGGCTTCACGCGCGCCTGTCACCGACGGGAGATTGCCCGGCAGACCGCACAGTGTGCACCAGGCGAGCCAGGCAAAAGCCAGCGCTTCCATATCGTCTCCGCTGATACCCGCTTTGTCGGTGCTCATCACTTCTGTTCCTGCCAGCAACGCGGCCAGACGCGCCATCAGCTGAGGATGGTGAGCCCCTCCGCCACACACCATGAGCCGATCGCAGCCGCCACTGAGTTGTACCTGTTGTGCAATGGTAGTGGCCGTCAGCTCGACCAGCGTAGCCTGAACATCCTGCGCAGGCAGGCCAGGCCAGGCTGACAGCTGTTGTTCCAGCCAGCTCAGATTGAAATATTCCCGTCCGGTGCTTTTTGGTGCACTCAGTGCAAAGTAGGGATCGCTCAACATTTGCTGGAGCAGTGGCAGGATGACTCGCCCCCCGGCACCCCATGCGCCGTCTTTATCATAGGGTTTGCCCTGCTGACGCCAGACCCACGCATCCAGCAGCATATTGCCGGGCCCGGTGTCAAAACCGCGCAGGCTCTGTCCGGGTAACAGCAGGGACAGGTTAGCAATGCCACCGATATTTAACACCATGCGCCGTTCTGTTGGATGCATCAGCACCGCGTGATGAAAAGCAGGTACCAGTGGGGCACCCTGGCCACCCAGCGCCATATCGCGACGGCGAAAGTCACCCACGACGGTGATACCGGTAGCCGCCGCAATCTGGTTGTTATCCCCAATTTGCAGCGTATTCGGTGCATCTCCCTGCGGTTCGTGCCAGACAGTCTGACCGTGACAACCTATCGCGGTAATGTCTTCACTGGTTAATCCCTGCTTTTTCAGCAGCCCCTGCACCGCTTCAGCAAACAGCCGTCCGAGACGGGTGTCCAGTTGCCCCAGCTCTGACAGCGTTAGTGACTGTCCCTGACAGATGGCCAGAATCTGCTGACGTAATCCCGGTGGGATCGGATGACTGTAACTGGCCTGCTGCGCCACAATCTGTTTATCAATCACTGCCAGCACCACGTCAATGCCATCGAGGCTGGTGCCGGACATTACGCCAATAAAACGCCCTGATTTCATGCCTGTGCCTTATCCCCGCTGCGGGGCGTCAATGTCATTTTGCCAGCCTGGCAAAATTACCCTGGCAATTCTATGATTTAGTGATCTTTTATTCATCCGAATAACGATCCGGCACTTTTTGTTTGTGATTGAATCGATGTTTAAGTGGCATGGACTATCTTTCTGCGGTGGTTTTTCAAACTAATAGTGAGAAACGCAGGTCTTGTACCTTATAATAGCG
Source organism: Erwinia persicina (assembly GCF_019844095.1). NCBI lineage: Bacteria > Pseudomonadati > Pseudomonadota > Gammaproteobacteria > Enterobacterales > Erwiniaceae > Erwinia > Erwinia persicina. The sequence goes on from NZ_CP082141.1 coordinate 2,619,452, forward strand.
TTATCGACCGCTGCCCGATGCGCAGCAGCACCTGCTACACATAGGAGTTTTAATAATGATGATGCGTTTATTAGTCGTGGCGCTTGCCGGGATAACGCTGGCTGGTTGTGTGAATGACAATACACTGTCAGGTGATGTTTATAGCGCCTCTGAAGCCAAGCAAATTCAGACCGTGACTTACGGTACGCTGGTGTCTGTTCGTCCGGTGCAGATTCAGGGCGGTGATGACAGTAATGTCATTGGTGCGATTGGCGGTGCCGTACTGGGTGGCTTCCTCGGTAATACCGTCGGCGGTGGCGCCGGGCGCAGCCTGGCCACGGCGGCAGGTGCTGTAGCCGGTGGCGTGGCAGGCCAGGGTGTTCAGGGCTCGCTGAATAAAAGCCAGGGCGTAGAGCTGGAAATCCGTAAAGATGATGGCAACACCATCATGGTGGTACAGAAACAGGCCTCAAGCCGTTACGCCGTTGGCCAGCGCGTCGCTATGGCGTCAAACGGCAGTCAGATCACCGTTTCACCGCGTTAAAAAGCAAAACTACCTGTAAAAAACCGGCTTCTGATGCCGGTTTTTTTATTCATCTCTTCCCTGAAGCTCCAGAATATTTTTTTCCAGCCTGGCGATAAGCGTGACCATTTTGTCAATTTCGGGCTGGGAAATACCGGCCAGAATATCGTCACGCGTGGCATCAATCACGTGCTCGACCTGATTGATAATCGGTTCCGCCTGTGCAGTGAGGCCAATACGCTTGGCTCGGCGATCGTTAGCGCAGGTGCTGCGCGTAATCAGCCCTTTCTCTTCCAACTGATCGAGGGTACGCACCAGTGACGGTTGTTCAATCCCAATCGCCTTCGCCAACTGGATCTGTGACTGCTCGGGAGGTAACTGGTGGATGTTATGCAGCGTCACCCAGTGGGTCTGCGTCAGTTCCAGCGGTTTTAATCTCTGATCAATTAATGCGCGCCAGATCCGCACAAGCCTTGCCAGGTCCGTTCCCAAAGGCGTATCCAATTTCCACTCCTTATAATTAGCTTGCTAGCTATCAAGCATGATTTTAGACTATTCTGCGAGTTTACAGGACAAAATACAAATTCATCATCTGTGATGGACGTATTCCGTTTGCCCTCGCTTGCGAAGCGCTGACCATAAGGATTGAGTGTGTGATAACGTCGATATTGCCTGCTACCAGCCCCATTACCGAACTGGTTTTCGGGGATTCTCTTTTTTTTCCACCGCTGTTCAAATCCGTTCTCCTTGGTTTTTTCTTCTGGCTATTGATTCACCCGCTGCTGCGCGACTGGATGTATTCAGGTGAGATTTGGCATCCCACTTTATTAGACCTCTCCGTGTTCATTCTTTGCATCGCCGCCTCGCTTGGGCTGCTCATCATCGGGTAACTACATGAAACTTAGCTCATTAAAATATTTTTCTACGCTGATTTTCTTCACGGCAGCCCTCCTGGCAGGCTGGTGGCTGTGGAATTTCTACATGCAATCTCCGTGGACGCGTGACGGGAAGGTCCGCGCCGAACTGGTGAATATCACCCCTCAGGTTTCGGGGCGTATCACCCAACTGCTGGTGGAGGATAACCAGTTTGTCACGAAAGGAACGCGCCTTTTTACCCTGGACGATGAGCCCTATCGTATCGCCATACTGAATGCAGAAGCCCAGCTGGCAAAGGCACATTCAGACTTAATCAAAGCGCAGCATGAGGCGCAACGACGTCAGAATCTGCCTCGCAATGTGATTTCAGCCGAGGATCTGGATGTTGCCGTGCTAACGGTCAGGACGATGGAAGCCACAGAGAAGGCGGCAAAAGCAGAGCTGGATCGCGCGCGCTGGAACCTTTCTCAGACAGAAGTCTTTGCGCCTACGGACGGCTGGATAAACAATCTTGAAACTCGTGTCGGCAACTACGCCAGCACCGGCGCGCCCCTCTTTGCACTGGTGGACAGCCACTCCTTTTACATCATGGGCTATTTTGAAGAGACCAAGCTGCGCCACATCCAGGCAGGCGCCCGCGCAGACATTAAGCTTTACAGTACGGATGAACAGTTGACTGGCACAGTGCAAAGCATTGGCCGCGCCATTTATGATCAAAGCGTGGAATCCGACAGCGGTCTGGTGCCGGATATCAAACCCAACGTCCCCTGGGTCCGGCTGGCACAGCGTGTGCCGGTACGCATTCGTCTGGATCCCATTCCGGGAAATATGACCCTGGTCGCCGGAACAACCTGCACAATTTCTGTCCGCCAGTGAGGAATCAATGAATCTGAGCTGGCTGGAATGGCAGCATCTGCCGTGGGTGAAAGCAACCGGTGCACAGTGGCGCTATGCCCTGCGTAATACCATTGCCATGTGCCTTGCGCTTAGCATTGCTTATGGCCTGCAACTGGATGAACCCTACTGGGCAATGACCTCTGCCGCAGTGGTCAGTTTCCCCACGGTTGGGGGGGTGATCAGTAAAAGTCTGGGACGCATTGTCGGCAGTATGCTCGGGGCCACCGCCGCCTTAATTATCGCCGGCCATACGCTGGACGAACCCTGGCTGTTTGTCGTGTCAATCGCGGCCTGGCTGGCAATGTGTACATGGGTGTCAAACCACTATCAGAACAACGTTGCGTATGCCTTCTCGCTGGCCGGTTACACCGCCGCGATTATTGCCTTTACCAGCGTAAACCAGGTGGAAATTGACAGTATCTGGACCATTGCGCAGGCGCGCGTCTGTGAGGTGATATCCGGTATCCTGTGCGGTGCCCTGATGATGATGATCCTGCCCAGTACTTCCGATGGCGATGCATTAATTCATTCACTGAAAGAGATGCACACCAAACTCCTGCACCATGCCATGTTGCTGGTCAACCGTGAAGACACCACGACCATTCGCCACGCACATGAAAATGTGATTGGTGAGATCCTCACCATGAACCTGCTGCGTATACAGGCCTTCTGGAGTCACTACCGGTTCCGCCGTCAGAACAACGTGCTGAACTACATTCTGCATCAGCAACTACGCCTGACCAGTGTTATCTCCAGCCTGCGGCGTATGTTGCTCAACTGGGAGAATCCGCCCGATCATCTGTTCAGTGTGATGCAGGATCTGCTCACGGCCATCGAACGCGGCGAGACGGACAAGTATTATCTGGCGCGCATCCTTTACCGGGCGGTGCCTGACGATCGGGCCGATTACCGGCACCGCGCCTTCTGGGAACGGCTACGCTATTTTTGCTGGCTCTATCTGAATATTGCCCGCTGGATACGGCAATTTGAGCGTGCAGACAGCCAGACCTTTCTCGTGCCCCCCACGGTCCCGGCGCTGGCACGCCAGTCAGACGGTGCTGAATCAGGCTGGAATGCGCTGCGAACGTTTAGCGTGATCTTTATCGGGTCAGCCTTCTGGGTCTCCACCCAGTGGGATTCCGGAGACTCGGCGCTGACGCTGGCGGCGATCAGCTGCGTGCTGTATTCATCCGCCCCCTCTCCGGTTAGCAGTGTCTCATTGCTGCTGAAAACTCTGGGGCTGCTTTCTCTTTTCAGCTTTGTGATGAAATTTGCTTTGATGGTGCAGGTCACCGTGCTGTGGCAGTTTCTTATTGTGCTTTTCCCTCTTCTCATCACTATGCAGCTCTTTAAGTTACAACAAAAGAAACGCGCTGCATTGTGGGGGCAATTGATTGTTTTTATGGGTTCATTTTTGTCTGTCACCAATCCCCCTACCTACGACTATCAGGGATTTATCAATGATAATCTCGCCAAGGTGTGCGGGGTGATGTTTGTCTGGCTGGCATTTATGATTTTGCGTCCCAGCTCGGATAAGCGTCGCAGCCGACGGCATATTATCGCTTTGCGCCGCGAGTTTATCGATCAGTTAGGAAGACATCCCCGCCACAGTAAGAATGTCTTTGAGTCGATGGTCTATCATCGTATCAACCAGCTTAAAAACAGCCGTGACGAACAGGCCCAGCTGTGGTTAATGCGCTGGGGAGTGGTATTGCTCAACTGTTCACACATTGCCTGGACATTGCGCGACTGGAAAACCCACTCGGCCGCTCTGGCCGCGATGCGCGATGCAGTCTTACGTGATTTGCAGAGCATTATCAGCGATCGCGGCATTCATCATGTTTCTCTGAACGATACGCTGAAAACGCTGCAACAACGAATTGACTTACTCAGTGAAGCGAAAAAGGATCAGGAAATCGAACTGTCGGGCATTATCTGGCGGCTGTTCTGCTCTTTGTCGCAATTAAAAGTGGCATCGACTTAACTCAGCCATGACCTTCGCCACGGGCATTTCAGCCCTGCTGGCGAAGGTATTTCAGGCAATTTCACGCGCTTAAGGCACATCAAAACCCAGTGCGGCCTTGCGAATACGGAACCACTGCTGACGCGTAAGCGTCATATTGACGGCCTTTGCTGCCGCCCTGACCCGTCCGATTTTACCGCTACCGATAATGGGCAGCGGCTTTGAGGGCAGCTGCATTATCCAGGCATAGATCAGCTGTTCAATACTTTCAGCGCCGGTCTCCTGTTGGATCAACAGCAGTTCATCACGCAAAGGCTGATATTCCGGGGCGGTCATCATTACCCCGCCCGCCAGACAAGACCATGCCATCGGTCTGATGCGCATCTGCTGGCACTGATCCAGGGTACCGTCCAGTAGCAACGGCTGATGTACAGGCGAAATCTCCACCTGATTGGTGGACAGCGTGAAAGGTAAACGCGACTGCAGTAGCGAAAACTGTGAGGGTGTGAAGTTAGACACGCCAAAATGCTTCACTTTCCCACTCTGATGAAGCTGCAGAAAAGCGCTGGCAACTTCATCGGCATCCATTAAGGGATCGGGGCGGTGGATCAGGAGCAGGTCAAGATAGTCGGTGTGGAAATAGCGCAGCGAATTTTCAGCGCTGTGGATAATGTGCGCCGCATCCGTGTTGTAGTGCCCCAGCGCGTGGCGGGGATCGGCCGTTGTCGCAATACCGCATTTTGTCACCAGCTCAAGGCGCTGACGCAGAGAAGGTTGCAGACGCAACGCCTGACCAAAAGCCGCTTCACACTGATAGCCACCATAGATATCCGCATGATCCACCGTGCTGATACCGCACTCGAGGTGCTGCTCAATAAATTCAACCAGTTGCTGCGGGGTCATTCCCCACTCCATGAGGCGCCAGTATCCCATCACCAGAGGAGAGAATAAGGGTCCCTGAGGCGCAATCTGTGCACGTTGTAGCATCGTATAACTCCCGTTGGCGTAATCACTGACCGCATAATACGCCATCAGCCCAGCGCAATAACAGGACAGGGTCAAATTCCCGTTTAAAACAGCGTGGGCTGCTCGGGATCATCCGGCGCATCTGAAGGGTTGCCCCGCTGCTGACGCTGAATACGCTGTCGGCACAAACGCAACACCTCACGCTTCTGTGCATCGCTGTAGCTCATCCAGTTGAAACGTTCCTCACGGCTACGCAAACAGCCACGGCAATAGCCGCGCTCGTTGACCTGACAGATCCCCCGACAGGGGCTGGGTACCGGGAAAAACTCTAATTGTTCCGCCACTACGACTCCAGGTTAATTCGCCCTTTCTTCATTGAAGACGCCTCACCCCATGTCCGCAAGCCTGACCCGGTGATTTTTACTAAAATAGTCACGTAAAGCACGCAATGCCTGCTGACTTTTCTCTGGCAGGACGCGTTCAAGAGTAAGCGCCGTCAGTTTGAGCGGACTGGCGCGCCATTCGGGCAGTAAGACCATCAACTGCCCGCTACGCAGCTCTTCCTGAATCTCCTGCAAGGGTTGCAGAGAGAGCCCCATGCCGGCGATGGTGAAGGCGCGCATCACGTTCATGCTGTCGCTGACGACCTGTCCTTCTGCCAGACGCAGGGTCAGCGCACCGTCTTGCGGATGATGAAAATCAATATGCCTGTGGGTACTGTGCCCATGTATCCAGCGGTGGCCAGAGAGCGCCTGCGGCGTTTCCGGTACGCCGTAACGGCTCAGATAAGCAGGCGCCGCACAGATCACCATCGGCCACTCCGCCAGCGGATGCGCGATCATTGCCGTGTCGCTTAGCTGGCGGCTGAAGCGCAGCGCGATATCAATACGGTGTTCAATCATATCAAGGACATTATCGGTGGCGATGATCCGCAGTTTCAGCCCCGGATGCTGCTGTAACAGCGGCGACAATGCACTGCACAAAGGCTGCCCTCCGATGCCCACGGTCGCACTGATACGCAGTTCACCGCTGAGGGTATCGCGCATTTCAGCCAGACGCCTTTCCGCCTCCAGCGCATGGGTGAGCATCGCTTCACACCCCGGATAAAAGGCGGCCCCGGCTTCGGACAGTGTCAGCTTACGAGTGGAACGGTGGAGTAACGGGACACCCACCGCCTGTTCAAGGGCCCGCAGATGCTGACTGACCGCCGACGGTGACATCCCCAACCGTCGGGCAGCTGCTGCCAGCGAGCCTTCGCTGACGACCGTGGCGAACACGGCCATGCGATTGAGTTTTTCCATCGTTCGTAAGCCTTACTTCATTATGAAAGCGAAAATATGCCACTTATCAGCGCAACTGTTAAGCAGTAAAGTTTAATCCACACTTTACAGAGGAATGAACGCATGAAAATCACCATCATTGGTGCAACCGGTTTTGTGGGTCCTGACGTGGTAAAAGAAGCACTGGCGCGGGGCCACGAAGTGACGGCTGTTTCCCGCTCAGGTAAAACACTGCCTGCCGACGCCCGTCTGAGCGTGGCAAAAGGCGACATACATGACAGTGTCTGGCTGGCAGGGGTGCTCAAAGGTCAGGATGCAGTGATCAGCGCCTATAATCCGGGCTGGGAAGAGCGCGATCTGTTCGAAAAATTCACCCGTGGCAGTCAGAAAATCCTTGAGGCGGTTAAAAACAGCGGCGTGAAGCGCCTGTTAGTGGTGGGCGGCGCGGGCAGTCTGGAAGTGGCACCCGGCGTGGAACTGGTTGATACCGAAGCCTTCCCTGCCAATATCAAACCGGGTGCGCTGGGCGCACGTGCGCTGCGTAACCAGCTCCAGGCTGAAGAACAGGCGCTGGACTGGACTTACCTTTCTCCTGCTGCCCTGCTGCAGCCAGGCCCACGCACCGCACAGTTCCGTCTGGGCACCACGTCGCTGCTGATGGAAGGTGATAAACCAGGCTCCATCAGCGTCGCTGATCTTGCCGTGGCCATTATAGATGAAATCGAGCAGCCTCAGCATATTCGTCAGCAGTTTACCGTTGCCTATTAAGTTGCGTGGCCCGTCCCTGACGGGCCGTCATTTCGTTAAACTAAGTTAAGGTTTATTTAATGTTTCCCGGCTACTATTGAATAAGATTATTCTGATGCCGGACAACCATGAAAGCCCTGAAAAAGTTACGTTGTAACGAAATTATCTTCAATATTTATGCTGCTCTGTTTTTTACCCTGATCCTTAATGGTCTTTTTATCGCACGGGCGTGGAAACTTATTCCTTATCAGGGTCTGCACGATTACCTGTATGCGGCCACCCTTCCCGTCGTCCTGTTCTGCGCCTTTCTACTGATTTTCAATGTTGTTGCACTTCCCTGGATACGTAAACCTCTGTTGCTGGTCCTGATCATCGCCAGCGCCGCCGCTAATTACTTTATGTACAGCTTCGGCACGGTGATTGATACCAATATGATCCAGAACGTGTTCGAAACCGACCTGCAGGAAGCCACCGCCCTGTTCAGCATAAAGTACATGCTGTGGATGCTGTTGCTGGGCTTACTGCCGGCTGCGCTTATGGTACTGACGCGGATTGAAAATAACCGTCCCTGGTGGATGTCGATCACCTGGCGACTGGTGACGTCTCTGGCTGCCATTCTCCTGGTGCTGCTGATCGCGGCGCTGTTCTATAAAGACTATGCCTCAATGATCCGCAATAATAAGGGCCTGGTGAAGATGATAACCCCGCCTAACGTGGTCAGCAGCATCGGGCACTACGCGGACAACCGCTGGTTTGCCGGCAGCCAGGCGTTAGTCAGAATTGGTCTGGATGCACGCAAAGGTCCGGTGTTAGCCGGCGAGAAAAAGAAAACGCTGGTGATTTTTGTCCTGGGTGAGACGGCACGGGCAGAAAACTTCTCCCTGGGAGGCTATGCCCGCGAGACTAATCCGAAGCTGAAGCGTGACAATGTCATCTATTACCGCAACGCTACCTCCTGCGGCACCGAAACAGCGATCTCCGTTCCCTGCATGTTTTCCAATATGACGCGTCAGCAATATAACGCCAACCTGGCGCACCATCAGGAAGGGTTGCTGGATGTGATGGCCCACGCTGGCGTCAATGTGCTGTGGCGAGAAAATGACGGGGGCTGTAAAGGGGCCTGCGACCGCGTACCTCATACGGATATGACCCAATGGCGGGTGAGCGAATTATGTAAAACGGATTATTGTCTTGATGACGTTTTGCTGCACCGCCTGAACAATTATATTGGCAGCGTGAAAGATGACACGGTCATTGTTCTGCATCAGATGGGCAGTCATGGCCCGGCTTATTACCTGCGTTATCCTGCGGAAATGCGACAGTTTACGCCAACCTGTGACAGTAATCAGATTCAGGACTGCGACCCTCAGGCACTGGTTAACACTTACGACAACTCCATTCTCTATACGGATTCGATGCTGGACAGCACCATCAGTCTGCTGAAATCCTGGGGTGATAAGTACAACGTGGCGCTGATTTATCTGTCCGACCACGGTGAGTCACTGGGTGAGCACGGTATGTATCTTCATGGTACGCCTTATCTCTTCGCCCCGAGTCAGCAGACTCATATTCCCTTTCTGCTCTGGATGTCAGCGGATTACGCGACTGCGTTTGGCATTGATCAGCAGTGCCTGCAGAAGCAGGCCCAGGGGGATGAGGTGTCTCAGGACAACATTTTTCATACCCTGCTGGGCATGATGAACGTGCAAACCCGGGAATATCAACCGGGACTGGATATGATCCGATCGTGTCGTCAAAACCATTAAGGCTTGAAACCGACCGTTCGGTCTAGTACTCTGCTGCGATGAATAAAACGACCCGCTTTGACACACGTGAACATCTGCTTGATACCGGTGAACGGCTCTGCCTTCGGTCCGGTTTTAACGGCATGGGGCTCATCGCTCTGCTGAAAGAAGCAGAGGTGCCAAAAGGGTCGTTCTACCATTACTTTCCGTCAAAAGAAGTGTTTGGCGTGGCAATGCTGGAACGCTACTTTGCGCGCTATCACCTGCGCCTGCAGGCGTATCTTGACGACCATCAGGGTAACTCCCGTCAGCGCGTGCTGGACTATTATTCCCAGTCGCTTTCTCACTGCCAGGAGAGTCACTTTGCCGGCTGTCTGTCGGTCAAGTTATCTGCTGAAGTCTGCGATCTGTCTGAAGCGATGCGGAGTGCACTTCATGCCGGTTCTGCGCCGCTGATTGCCACACTGAAAAATGCTCTGGATAAGGCCCAGCTGCAGGGAACCCTGTCACGCAAGATCGATTGTGCTGCCTGTGCACAGACACTGTATATGCTGTGGCTGGGAGCCAGTCTGCAAAGTAAAATCTGCCGTGACAATGCGCCGCTGCAGAATGCATGGCAGGAAATGACACGAATTCTTCGTGAAGATTAAAAAAAACACCTTAACTAGTCGACCGGTCTACCAGGAGTAAGTTATGAAACTGAACACGCTGTTTACCCCGCTGAAAACCGGTGCCATTACCGTGCCTAACCGCATCTTTATGGCACCACTGACGCGTTTGCGTAGCATTGAACCCGGCGATATCCCCACCCCGCTGATGGGTGAATATTATCGTCAGCGCGCGACCGCCGGGCTGATCATTACTGAAGCCACCCAGATCAGCTTCCAGGCAAAAGGGTATGCCGGAGCACCCGGTCTTCATTCTGCTGAACAAATCGGCGCCTGGAAAGCCATCAACGAGGGGATTCATCAGGAAGGCGGTCACAGTGCTGTCCAGCTGTGGCACACCGGCCGTATTTCTCACAACAGCGTACAGCCTGACGGCAAAGCCCCGGTTTCCGCTTCGGCAATCAACGCGGAAACCCGCACTTCTCTGCGAGATGCAGAGGGCAAGGCCATTCGTGAAGCCACATCAACACCGCGTGCGCTGACCACAGAAGAAGTGGCAGGTATCGTTAATGACTTCCGTCAGGCCGTCATCAATGCCCGCGAAGCCGATTTCGATCTGGCGGAGCTTCATTCGGCTCACGGCTACCTGATCCATCAGTTCCTTTCCCCGGCATCCAATCAGCGTGATGACCAGTATGGCGGCAGCATCGAAAATCGCACCCGCTTTGCGCTGGAAGTGGTTGATGCCGCCATTGATGGCTGGAGCGCGGATCGTATTGGCATTCGCATCTCTCCGCTGGGGCCGTTCAACGGTCTGGATAATGGTGAAGATCAGGAAGAAGCGGCACTGTACTTTATTGCTGAACTGGCAAAACGTCAGCTGGCTTATCTGCATATTTCTGAGCCAGACTGGGCAGGCGGTAAACCTTATACTCACGAATTCCGTCAGGCGATCCGCGCTGTGTATCCGGGCGTGATTGTCGGTGCCGGCGGCTACACGGCTGAAAAAGCGGAAGACCTGATTGAGCAGGGTCTGATTGATGCGGTAGCGTTTGGCCGTAGTTATATTGCTAACCCAGATTTAGTCGCCCGCCTGAAAACAGACGCACCGCTGAACGAACCGAAGCCAGAAAGCTTCTACGGCGGTGGGGCGGAAGGTTACACTGACTATCCTTTCCTCGGTTAATTGCCCCAAAGGTACGCAGCGGCAGGCATTGCCGCTATACTGCATTTTTCCGTCATCGTCTGATGACGCCGGTAAAAGAGGATGTTATGCGTTTACTTCACACCATGCTGCGCGTTGGCGATCTGCAACGCTCCGTTGATTTTTATACCAAAGTGCTGGGCATGCGCCTGCTTCGCACCAGTGAAAACACTGAATATAAATACACCCTCGCCTTTGTCGGCTATACCGAAGAGAGTGAAGGAGCAGTGATTGAACTGACCTACAACTGGGGCGTGGATAGCTACGACCTGGGTGACGCTTACGGACATATTGCACTGGGTGTCGATGATGTCGCCGCGACCTGCGATCGTATCCGTAACGACGGCGGTAACGTCACGCGTGAAGCCGGCCCGGTTAAAGGCGGCACCACGGTCATTGCGTTTGTTGAAGATCCCGATGGCTACAAAATTGAGCTTATCGAAAACAAACACGCCGGTAACGGTATCGGCCAGTAATTATTTCGGGTGCCTTTTGCGCACCCGACTTCCCTCCCTGCTGCATCCCCCGACAAAATTTGCCATAATGCGCGCTGCCTTTTTTCCCCAGTGAGAAGCTGATGTCTGAATCGAATGACCTGAATACCCTTAGCAGCCGTTTTCGCGGTTTTTATCCAGTCGTTATTGATGTTGAAACTGCCGGTTTCGATGCCAACACTAACGCGTTACTGGAAATCGCAGCGGTGACGCTAAAGATGGATGACAACGGCTGGCTGGAAAAGGATGAGACACTCCATTTTCACGTCGAGCCTTTTGTCGGTTCAGTTCTGCAACCTGAGGCGCTGGCATTTAACGGTATCGACCCTGACAACCCGCTTCGCGGGGCGGTCAGTGAATATGAAGCGCTGCACGCTATTTTCAAACTGGTGCGTAAAGGCATCAAAGAGAGCGGTTGTAGCCGGGCCATTATGGTGGCACACAACGCTACATTCGACCTGAATTTCGTCAATGCTGCTGCCGAACGCGCCAGCCTGAAACGTAACCCCTTCCATCCCTTCGTGACTTTTGACACGGCGGCCCTGAGCGGGCTGGTGCTGGGGCAAACGGTTCTGGCGAAAGCCTGCACCGCAGCGGGAATGCCGTTTGATAATGCTCAGGCACACTCTGCTCTGTACGACACCCTGCAGACCGCTGATCTGTTCTGTGAGCTGGTGAACCGCTGGAAACGGCTTGGCGGCTGGCCGCTGCCCGTCGAGCCGGCAGGCGACGACAGCGCGGGGTAACCCCCCTTAGCGATAAAAAAAACCGGGCCCTTTCAGGGCCCGGTTTTTTTATGCTGTCATGCTGTCTGACTTACTCAGCGGCATCGGACGGATATTTCTGCGCCGTCTCTTTGATGAGCTGCTGCAGTTCGCCGCGCTGATACATTTCAATGATGATATCGCAGCCACCGACCAGCTCACCATCGACCCACAGCTGTGGGAAGGTTGGCCAGTTAGCATATTTTGGCATCTCTGCGCGGATGTCAGGGTTCTGCAGAATATCAACGAACGCGAAGCGCTCACCGCAGGCAGACAGTGCCTGAACGGCCTGAGCAGAAAAACCGCAGCTTGGCAGTTTCGGAGAACCTTTCATGTACAACAGAATAGGGTTTTCAGCGATCTGGCGTTGAATTTTTTCAACAGTACTCATAAATGTCTTCCTCAATACGATACTTCATGTGTAGGCTAGGCGCAGCCTGCTTATTGTAGCGATTCTGTTCGGGTAGTGAAAACGACATTTTTACAGGGCGAAAGGGTAAAAATGTGACCTGAGAACAAAACAGGGATACAAAATAACATTTTCTTATCATCGTTGCTGTACGTGTTGTGGCCTGATTTGTTTTCATTGCTGCGATAAGCAACTGATACCGTTTAATTTATCGCCATTTACTTGATCTGTATTATTGAAACAAAAAAGACCTTACCCTTTGTTAAGAAGTTAGATTAGAATTGCCCTAACCTTCTGCCTGACCGCAGAAATGCCTTTTCTGACTCCGTTGCGACCTTTTGCAGCGCACAAACTGTTAATGGGAACGATGCGTTTACTCATCACGCTCTTCATACTGGCTTTCACCCAGTTATTTTTCAATATGGCGCACGCATCGCCACATGCCCCTATAAATGCGAATCAGCAAAAAGCCGATCGCACCACCGCGCGTGAAGACGACCGCCGTAAGCGCCGCCCGGTCAAGTCCGCCTCCACGAAAAAAGTAAAAGAACCGGTCAGTAAAAAAACAAAAGAAACCGCTAAGAAAACCTCCGCTAAAACAGCTCGTCTGGCTCCGGCAAAAAAAATCAAAGAAAAAGCAAAGAGCAAGGTGGCGGCAAAACCGTTGCGCACGGCTAACGTGACGAAAAAACCTTTAAGCCGAAAAATCGCTGCCAGTAAAAAAGCCGATAAAAAGCATTATGGTCGCGATCGCGCCGGGCGCAAAGTGGCGCAACGCAACGAAGCGCAGCTTTCTGCCCCACTCAAACTGAGTAAAGCCCACCGCGCCCGCTATCAAAAAGCGCGCGAGACGGCGATGACAAAATTGATGGGCCAACTGGGTAAACCTTATCAGTGGGGGGGAACCTCACCGAAAACCGGATTCGACTGTAGCGGGCTGGTCTGGTACGCCTATAAAGATCTGGTGAAGTTTAAGATCCCCCGGACAGCAAATGAAATGTACCACCTGCGTGATGCGGCCTCCATTAAGCGTGACGAGCTGGAAAAAGGCGATCTGGTCTTCTTCCGCATCAATGGACGCGGTACGGCTGACCATGTCGGTGTCTATCTGGGTGGAGGCAAATTTATTCAGTCGCCACGTACCGGTAAAGATATCCAGGTGAGCGCATTAAGTGAAGATTACTGGCAGGAGCATTATATTGGTGCACGCCGCGTGATGACGCCTAAAACCATTCGCTAGCGGGACGGTATGGGAGGAGACGCCTCCTCCCGATAAACTCAGTGCATGACAGCAGTAAAGCTAAACGCAATAATCATCAGCAGTGACCCAACAACCGCCAGAGCCGTCATCTTCATATCAGTGTTCATTTGTTCTCCTTAATAACCCTGCTATTAGTAAGCCAACAGATTTTCCCATACTTGCCCGTAAAAATCTCGTTTTCTGCGCGCAGCCTTGTTAGAATTATTTCTTTCCGTTGCGCAACACGCCCGGAAACGTTTCAAGTCAGCGCTGCATGTCACTCTACGGATGATTTTACCCCTTCCTACCCCTTTTGAGACGGCACCCCAGTTCATTCTCGTCGGCAGGAATGGCGGCGCGCAGGCAAACGTTTAACCCATTTGTTATCAGTACGTTAGTGATAGCCCCAGGAGTACGATTTTAATGGCAACAATTAAGGATGTGGCAAAGCGCGCCGGTGTCTCCACCACCACGGTGTCCCATGTCATCAACAAAACGCGCTTTGTAGCCGAAGAGACGCGCGAAGCGGTATGGGCGGCAATTAAAGAATTACATTACTCGCCCAGTGCCGTTGCCCGCAGTCTTAAGGTAAACCACACCAAAACCATTGGGCTTCTGGCCACGTCCAGTGAGGCCCCCTATTTTGCCGAAATCATTGAAGCGATTGAAAATCGCTGCTTTGCCAAAGGCTATACGCTGATCCTGGGCAACGCGCACAACGATCTGCAAAAGCAACAGGCCTATCTGTCGATGATGGCTCAGAAGCGTGTCGACGGCCTGCTGGTCATGTGCTCAGAATATCCTGACACCCTGATTGCTATGCTGGAAGACAACCGTAACATTCCCATGGTGGTCATGGACTGGGGCGAGTCGCGCGGAGACTTTACCGATACCGTGCTTGATAACGCCTTTGAAGGCGGCTATCTGGCGGGGCGTTACCTCATCGAACGCGGCCATCGTGATATCGGCGCAATCCCGGGACAGCTGGAACGCAATACCGGTGGCGGCCGCCATGCGGGCTTCCTGAAAGCGCTGGCTGAAGCCGGGATTACCCTGCGTGATGAATGGCTGGTGCAGGGGGACTTTGAACCGGAATCAGGCTATCGCGCCATGCAGCAGATCCTGTCACAGAAACAGCGTCCAACAGCGATTTTCTGTGGTGGGGATATTATGGCGATGGGGGCGATTTGCGCAGCAGATGAGATGGGTTTGCGCGTCCCGCAGGATATTTCGGTGATCGGTTATGACAATGTGCGCAACGCCCGTTACTTCACCCCGGCGCTGACGACCGTACACCAGCCAAAAGAGCGTCTGGGGGAAACAGCCTTTGATATGCTGCTTGACCGCATCACCAGCAAACGTGAAGAGCAGCAGACCATTGAAGTGCATCCTTCACTGATCGAACGCCGCTCCGTTGCCGACGGCCCCTTCCGGGACTATCGCCGTTAATGTCCGCGCATCAGCTCCCGGGCTGCTCACTCAGCCATTCTGCATTCAGCGTTTCGGTATTGCCAAGATAGGCAAGCAGCCAGTTCAGCGCCGGTGAGGCGCTGTGTTCAGACCAGCTGAGGTAGCAGGGACTGTCGGGAAACGGCGAGGCCAGCGTCAGCTCACCCAGCACCTGCTGTTGCAGCCAGGGCTGGGCGAAGTGCCCCGGCACCATCCCGACGCACAGTCCGGCACGCAGGCAGTCGAACGCACTTTCCCAGTCCGGCACCACCAGCCGCCGCTGATTGTCCAGCGTCCAGGTTGTCCGCTTCGGTAGTGCCCGCGAGGTATCCTCCAGCACCAGCGAGGGCCACTCGCGGATCAGGGCTTCACTCAGCGCGCCCTCGTAACGATGCAGCGGATGCCGGGACTGTACTACGCAGCGCCAGTTCAGACTGCCCATATCGCGAAAGGCAAAACGCCCCCGAACGGGAATGGCCTGAGTTGCGCCTATTGCCACGTCCACGCGACCGTCAGCCAGCGCATCCCAGACGCCGTTAAACACCTCCGGCATGATATGCAACTCCATGTCCGGAAAATGGCGGTAGAAATCCACCACCAGCTGCCGCGTGCGCGCCGGGCGTACAATGCGGTCCACCGCAATGTTAATCTGCCCGCGCCAGCCGTTTGCCACCTGCTGACAGCGGGTGCGAGTGGCAAGCATTTTTTTGATAACAGCCCGCCCCTCTTCACTGAATACGCGACCCGCTTCGGTCAATACCACATCGCGATGCCGGCGTTCGAACAGACTGACGGCCAGCCACTCTTCGAGTTGTCGAACGGTATAACTGACCGCAGATGGCACGCGATGAAGCTCTGCTGCAGCGGCGGTAAAGCTGCCCGTTCTGGCGACGGCGTCAACCACTTCAAGAGAATATTCAGACCACATAAGTTGCCTTCAAATTATTTCACTGCAAGAGACGAATAATAGCGTTTCACAGCTCATCAGGCACGGGATTACACTGCGCACGTAAAAAAATTGTCTAATAAGAGTTAAAAAATCATGCGTTCCAAAGGATTTATGTTTTATCTGGCCATACTGAGTATGTTGGGTTTTCTTGCCACGGATATGTACCTCCCCGCTTTTGGCGTGATGCAACAGGATCTGGGCACTGAAGCGGGCGCCATCAGCGCCAGCCTGAGTATCTTCCTTGCCGGTTTTGCCTGTGCGCAGCTGGTCTGGGGGCCGCTCTCTGACCGCATCGGTCGTAAGCCCGTGCTGGTCATGGGGCTCAGCCTGTTTGCCGTTGGTTGCGCCGCCATGCTCTGGGTGGAATCAGCGCCCTGGCTGCTGGCTATGCGTTTTGTGCAGGCTGTCGGCGTGTGTGCGGCGGCCGTCAGCTGGCAGGCGCTGGTCGTGGACCGCTACAGCGGTGCGCAGGCCAATCGCGTTTTTGCCACCATTATGCCGCTGGTGGCACTGTCTCCCGCGCTGGCCCCTTTGCTGGGCGCCTGGCTGTTACAGCACTTTTCCTGGCGCGCTATTTTCGTCGCGTTGCTGGTGATAAGCGTTATGCTGCTGATCCCGACGCTCCGCCTGCCATCGCCTTCACGCGTTGAAAAAGAGATGGTGAAAACGCCCGCTCCGGGCTTTTTCACCCTGCTGAAATCCCCCCTTTACAGCGGGAATGTGGCGATTTATGCCGCCTGCTCCGCCAGCTTCTTTGCCTGGCTCACCGGGTCGCCCTTTATTCTGGGTAAATTAGGCCTCTCCCCCGGTGATATCGGTCTGAGCTACGTGCCTCAAACGGTGGCGTTTTTGATTGGAGGTTTCAGCTGCCGCGCTCTGCTTAATCGCTTTGCCGGACGTCAGTTACTGCCCTGGCTGCTGGCGTTTTACAGCCTGAGCATTGCGGCTATTTATCTGGTGGCGTTACAGCCTGAGCCTTCGCTGTTTGCCCTGCTGCTGCCCTTCTGCGGAATGGCAATGGCGAATGGCGCTATCTATCCTATTGTGGTGTCCAGTGCCCTGCTGCCTTTCCCTCATGCAACAGGTAAAGCGGCAGCACTGCAAAACATGCTCCAGTTGGGTCTCTGCTTCCTGGCCAGCCTGATTGTATCGACGTGGATTGGGTCCGCTCTGTATACCACCACGCTGGTCATGGCAGGCACGATTTTCCTGGCCATCGCAGGTTATCTTGTCCAGCGAAGCGCAGAGCAAAAACAGGCCTGGCAGACGGCGGAAGAACCCCACTAAACCTCAGATAACATTTAGTTAGCACCCTAACAATAATGCGTTGAATATTCCCCGGCCTGCGCCTATAATTTACGGCGCATTATAAAACAACAAATACACAACATTTTCGAAGCAGGCGATGACCTCTGGTCATCGCCTGCTGTTGGATACTGACAGGGTCGTCAACGTGTTCTTCCGCGTGACATTTTTACGACCTCTGCTAATTTCAAATCAAGCCTCTTTTAACGTCGGATATCAGACTGTGGCATTAGCCACACGTGCTCTCACAAACCTGCAGGAAAGAGGATTCTTTTTTTCAGGTTTCAATCACACAGGGTGATGGGGAAGCTATGAGTTCATCGTGCATAGAAGAAGTGAACCTGGAAGATAATCAGTGGTATCGCATCGTCCAGGAAATGTTGAGTAAGGCAGATATCGAAATTAACGGAACCCGCTCATGGGATATCCGTATCGCTACCCCCGACTTTTTTAAACGCGTCTTGCAGGAAGGTTCGCTGGGGTTAGGTGAGAGCTACATGGACGGCTGGTGGGAATGTGACCGGCTGGATATTTTCTTCCAGCGCGTTTTGTCCGCAAAACTCGATCAACAACTCCCCCACCATTTTCGCGACACCCTTCGCGTCGCTGCTGCCCGCCTGACGAATCTGCAATCACGCAAACGCGCGTGGATTGTCGGTAAAGAGCATTACGATTTGGGTAACGATCTGTTTACCCGCATGCTCGACCCCTATATGCAGTACTCCTGCGGCTACTGGAAGCAGGCCAGCACGCTGGAAGAAGCCCAGCAGGCGAAGCTGCAGATGATCTGCGAAAAGCTTCAACTTGAACCGGGTATGTTGCTGCTGGATATCGGCTGCGGCTGGGGCGGGCTGGCGGAGTATGCTGCCCGTCACTTTAACGTCAGCGTGGTCGGGGTGACCATTTCAGCCGAACAGCAAAAACTGGCTCAGGCGCGCTGCGAAGGTCTGGATGTGACGATTCAACTGCAGGATTATCGCGATCTCAACCAGCAGTTTGATCGTATTGTCTCGGTCGGCATGTTTGAGCACGTCGGTCCAAAGAATTACGCCACCTATTTTGATGTCGTCAACCGCAATCTTAAACCTGACGGTATTTTCCTGCTGCATACCATCGGGGCGAATAAAACGGACAATAATGTTGACCCGTGGATTGATAAATATATTTTCCCCAACGGTTGTCTGCCTTCGGTTCGCCATATTGCGGATGCAAGTGAACCGTTTTTTGTGATGGAAGACTGGCACAATATTGGCGCTGATTATGATCTGACGCTGATGCAGTGGTATCAGCGTTTTCTGGATGCGTGGCCAGAACTGTCAGATAAATATGGCGAACGTTTTAAACGTATGTTTACTTACTATCTGAATGCCTGCGCCGGTGCGTTTCGCGCCCGTGATATTCAGCTCTGGCAGGTGGTCTTTACCCACGGTAAACAGGGCGGATTACGGGTAGCTCGTTAAACCGGCCTGTGAAGACAGGGCGACGTTTGTCGCCCTGTTACTTTGCTAATCCTGTTGATTCTCATCCCGCAGCTCGCTGGCGGCGGCCGCCAGTAATGAAGCCTCACGCTGTGCCAGCACCCGCTCCACGGTTTCCACAATCGCCTGGGTGTGCGGATCGATTTCAATATTGACACGATGTCCAAGTCGCTTGCTACCCAGGGTGGTACGCATCAGTGTTTCAGGGATCAGGTGCACACAGAATTTTGTCCGCGTCACTTCACCGACCGTCAGGCTGATGCCATCAATGCCGATAAACCCTTTATGCAGAATGTATTTCATCTGGCTGGCATCCAGCGGCTTAAACCAGATCTCACGGTTGTTTTCAGACGTCAGTATTTTACTGATTTCGGCGGTCGTCATGATATGACCTGACATCAGGTGCCCACCGATCTCATCGCTGAATTTCGCTGCACGCTCGACATTCACCGTATCCCCCACCTGAAGATCGCCCAGATTGGTTATACGCAGCGTTTCTTTTACCAGGTCAAAACTGACGCGATCGCCCTCTACCTCGGTCACGGTCAGACAGCAGCCGTTGTGCGAAACAGACGCGCCCAGTTCCAGCCCGGGCAATAACGCTTCCGGCATTTTAATCACATGGGTACGAAAATTAGGTTTCTCGTCAATTGCCAGCACCTCTGCGGTGCCCTGCACAATACCGGTAAACATAGCTGTTGCCTCAATCAATGTATTTTTCTGCCCTTAGTTTGCCCTGGCATCGTAGCAAAGCCAAATAAAGCACCGCATAATTGCGTGACACAAAGAGCTATTCTTTTGTCAGAACATTGGCTATTTACTCTGCTATCACTAAACTGGGGCGCCTGCCCTGCTGATATCATCGCTAAAAGCCATTTTTCTTAAGCAGAGTCATGAATAAAACCATTACCGTCCTGACGTTACGCCGTCACTCGCCTGCGTGAACAGGGACGGAAAAAATTAAAAAGGTGTATGTGTGCAGAAGTACCTCTCAGAGGCGCGTCAGTTATTAGCCCTGGCTATTCCGGTCATCCTTGCGCAGGTTGCGCAAACGTCCATGGGTTTTGTCGATACAGTAATGGCCGGTGCCGTTAGCGCCACGGATATGGCCGCCGTTGCAGTGGGAACCTCTGTCTGGTTACCCTCCATTCTTTTTGGGCACGGTTTGATCCTTGCCCTGACGCCGGTCGTCGCCCAGCTTAACGGCTCTGGCCGTCGTGAACGGATTGCCCACCAGGTCCGTCAGGCTTACTGGCTGGCGGGTATGGTGTCCGTACTGATTATGGTGGTGCTGTATAACGCAGGATACCTGATTGGCGCCATGCATAATGTTGACCCGGCGCTGTCGGCGAAGGCTATTGGCTATCTTCACGCTCTGCTGTGGGGCGCGCCGGGCTATCTGTTCTTCCAGGTGGCACGTAACCAGTGTGAAGGTTTGTCCAAAACCAAGCCCGGGATGGTCATGGGGTTCCTTGGTCTGCTGGTCAACATTCCGGTCAACTATATCTTTATTTATGGTCATTTCGGCATGCCTGCTCTGGGTGGGGTTGGCTGCGGCGTGGCAACGGCATCAGTTTACTGGGTGATGTTTATTGCCATGAAGGCTTGGGTTAATCGCGCCAAATCCATGCGCGATATTCACCTGCCGGTGCGTTACAGCCCGCCGGACTGGAAAGCTCTGCGCCGCCTGGCCGGACTGGGTCTGCCAGTTGCCCTGGCGCTGTTCTTTGAAGTGACTCTGTTTGCTGTGGTGGCTCTGCTGGTGTCCCCGATGGGGATTGTGAAAGTGGCCGGGCATCAGATCGCCCTGAACTTCAGCTCCCTGATGTTTGTTCTGCCGCTGTCTCTCGGCGTGGCCACGACCATCCGCGTCGGTTTCCGTCTGGGTCAGGGGTCGGTTGAGGGTGCCCGGGTAGCGGCATGGACCGCTCAGGCGGTGGGTATTGGCATGGCCTGCCTGACCGCTCTGTTCACCGTCACCTTCCGCAAGGAGATCGCCCTGCTGTATACGGATAACCCGGAGGTGATCACGCTGGCCGCGCAACTGATGTTCCTGGCGGCGATTTATCAGTTCTCGGACTCGATTCAGGTGATTGGCAGCGGTATCTTGCGTGGCTATAAAGACACGCGGTCGATCTTCTTCATCACCTTTGTTGCCTACTGGGTGCTTGGCTTACCCAGTGGCTATGTGCTGGCAATGACGGACTGGGTGGTACCGGCTATGGGGCCCGCCGGATTCTGGACAGGCTTTATTATCGGTCTGACCTCTTCCGCCATCATGATGATTTGGCGTATGCGCCGCCTGCAACGCCAGTCCGCAGACGTCATTATGGCCCGCGCAGCACGTTAATTTTTGGTGTTTTTATCGCTAAGCTGATTAAAATTGCTGCGCTTCGCACAGATGCGCAGCAATCAGAGGGAAAAATCATTTTTTCTCCTTGCCAGCCGCGCACGGTGTCGTTAATATTCGTCCCCGCTGTCACCCAGACAGCACAGTGCGTCTGTAGCTCAGTTGGTTAGAGCACCACCTTGACATGGTGGGGGTCGATGGTTCGAGTCCATTCAGACGCACCAATACGTTGCTGAAGCAGCCAACAGGCTGGCAGCGTAAAAGATCAAGAAACGCGTTCTTAGCTCAGTTGGTTAGAGCACCACCTTGACATGGTGGGGGTCGGAGGTTCGAGTCCTCTAGAACGCACCACTCTCCCTGGCAGCGACTTCTCCCCCGGCTTTAAGATTAACCTTACCCCCTTGGCAGTTTGCGCAACGAACTTGATGCGTATCATTCCTGCGTGCTATTTCGCGCTTTTTAATTGGTTTTCGAACACTTAGCGACTATAATACGGGACGTTGTTTCACTTGAATGGTTTCAGCGTATGGTTGCCCCTCATTTTAAAACGAGTACCTGTTGCGCAACACTTTATTGCGCCTGCGCCGAAACCGCGTCTTCACTTACCCTGCACGCTTTAATTCTGTCACCTATCCTTACTCTGTATCACCATTCTCAACACACCAATTTTCTCCTCCGGTGGATCCACCGCCGGGATACATCTTTAATCATCCATCACAACTTAATAGATAAATCGTCATGAAAAAGACTAAAATCGTTTGTACTATCGGTCCAAAAACCGAATCTGAAGAGATGCTGACCAACCTGCTTGATGCCGGCATGAATGTGATGCGTCTGAACTTCTCCCACGGGAATTATGAAGAACACGGCCAGCGCATTACCAATCTGCGCTCAGTGATGAGCAAAAGCGGCCATCAGGCGGCAATCCTGCTCGATACTAAGGGCCCTGAGATCCGCACCATGAAACTGGAAGGCGGTAACGATGCCTCCCTGAAAGCGGGCCAGACCTTTACCTTCACCACCGACCAGACCATCATCGGTAATGCCGATACGGTGGCGGTAACCTACCCGGGCTTTGCTGCTGACCTTAAAATCGGTAATACCGTACTGGTTGACGATGGTCTCATCGGCATGGAAGTGATCAACGTGACTGAAAGCACCGTGGTATGTAAGGTGCTGAATAACGGTGACCTGGGTGAGAATAAAGGCGTTAACCTGCCGGGTGTGTCAATCCAACTGCCTGCGCTGGCAGAGAAAGACAAACTGGATCTGATCTTTGGTTGTGAGCAGGGTGTCGATTTTGTCGCTGCCTCGTTCATCCGTAAGCGTTCAGACGTGCTGGAAATTCGTGAACACCTGAAAGCGCATGGCGGTGAGCATATCCAGATCATCTCTAAAATCGAAAACCAGGAAGGCCTGAACAACTTCGACGAAATCCTTGATGCCTCAGACGGTATCATGGTCGCTCGTGGTGACCTCGGCGTTGAGATCCCGGTTGAAGAAGTGATCTTCGCGCAGAAGATGATGATCAAGAAATGCAACCGTGCACGCAAAGTGGTGATCACCGCCACCCAGATGCTTGACTCCATGATCAAAAACCCGCGCCCTACCCGTGCGGAAGCCGGTGACGTTGCTAACGCCATCCTGGACGGAACCGATGCGGTGATGCTCTCGGGTGAAAGCGCTAAAGGGAAATACCCGCTGGAGTCCGTCACCATCATGGCGACCATCTGCGAGCGTACTGACCGTGTGATGAAAAGCCGTATCGACTCCCAGCATGACAACCGTAAAATGCGCATCACCGAAGCAGTCTGCCGTGGTGCGGTAGAAACGGCTGAAAAACTGGAGTCTCCACTGATTGTGGTCGCGACTGAAGGGGGCAAATCGGCGAAGTCCATTCGCAAATACTTCCCTAACGCAACCATTCTGGCGCTGACGACCAACGAACAGACGGCACGTCAGTTACTGCTCAGCAAAGGTATCATCACCACTGTAGTAAGTGAGATTGCTTCCACTGACGATTTCTACCGTCTGGGTAAAGAAGCGGCTGAAGCAAGCGGCTACGCGCTGAAAGGCGATGTGGTGGTCATGGTTTCTGGTGCGCTGGTACCAAGTGGAACCACCAATACCGCTTCAGTGCATGTTCTGTAATTAAAGATTACGCCTTGTAGTCAAAAAGCGCCCTGAGTGGCGCTTTTTTTACAACTTGCGTCACGCCTCATCACATCACGTCCAATCGAAATTAACGATTTAATCACCCTAAAAGTGACTGACCTGCTGATTAAAATCGCCTGTTTTCGCTTCGTTTTTTGTAAAATAGCGGAAATAAGATGCTTCTTTGAGCGAACGATCAAATTTAAGCACGTTCTCATCAAAAAATTATTCTCATTAGAAAATACTTTGTGTAATACTTGTAACGCTACATGGAGATTAACTTAATCTAGAGGGTATTAATAATGAATCGTACTAAACTGGTACTGGGCGCGGTAATCCTGGCTTCAACTATGCTGGCTGGTTGCTCAAGCAACGCTAAAATCGATCAGCTGTCTACCGACGTGCAGACTCTGAACGCTAAAGTTGACCAGCTGAGCAACGACGTGAACGCAATCCGTTCTGACGTTCAGGCTGCTAAAGATGACGCAGCACGCGCTAACCAGCGTCTGGACAACCAGGCTCACTCTTACCGTAAGTAAGAGTTCTGGTTTTAAAAATGGCGCACATTGTGCGCCATTTTTTTTGCCTTTAATCCACTCAGGGGCTAACCCCCTTCCTGAACGCGCCAGAACCCTCTTCCAGCGACGCCGAACCCTGAAACAGGCTAGGAGGCAGGTTTATTCTCCACCGCCTCTGCGGACTGCTGAAGCACGCTGGCGGGCACTGCCCCATCCTGCCCCACCTTTTCCCCTTCGTTAACCAGCACCGGCATTCCCGAGCGCCGTTCAATCGCCGCTTTAATCACCGCATGGTCACTCTTATCACTGCGGATAAACTTCTTCGCAGCAGCAGTCAGCGCAATCGGCAGGGTTTGTGGGTCATCCTTTTCACTGTGGGATAAGGGCTGATGAACTTCCAGATAGCGCTTGCCGTCCGGTTCGACCGCATACTTGATCGGCTGATTGATGATTTGTACGCGGGTGCCTTTGGGCACGCTGTTGAACAGCGCCTCAATATCATCCGGCCGCAGGCGTATGCAGCCCGAGCTGACGCGCATGCCGATACCGAAATCAGCGTTAGTACCGTGGATCAGATAATGCTGCTGACCGTAGGCCAGGCGCAGCGCATACAGTCCCATTGGGTTATCCGGCCCGGCAGGCACCGTTCCCGGCAGGGTTTTCCCCTCTGCGGCATAGCGCTTGCGAATATTGGGTGTGGGCGTCCAGGTGGGATTCGGGATTTTCTGGCTGATGCTGGTGACCATCGCCGGGGTGTTGGCACCAAGCTGACCAATACCGATAGGATAGACAATCACCTTGTTCTCGCCTTTCGGATAGTAATAGAGCCGCAACTCGGCCACGTTGACCACAATCCCTTCGCGCTTAGTATCAGGCAGCAGCATCTGGGTTGGGATGGTCAGTTGCGTGCCTGCCTTCGGTAGCCAGGGATCCGTGCCAGGGTTGGCTTCAAGTAGTCCCAACAGGCCCACCTGATACTTTACCGCCACAGCCTCCAGCGGGTTGCCATCATTAGGGACAACCCAGGTGGTATTTTCGCCAATCAGGCGGCTGTTATCGGGGGGAAGGGGATACTCGGTTGCACTGGCAGCCTGCATTCCGGCAAGAAAAGTAAGAACAGAAATCCCGGCTATGCGGTAAAAAAGTTTCATGCACATTTCTCGGTTTGAGTGAATAACACCCCACCTTAGCGCAGCGGGGTACTTACCGGGAAGTGTAGCAACTCACGCCTGGATGAGAATCAGCGCTTTCTTACGTATAGCACGTATCATCGCTTCCAGACCCTGCGAACGCGAGGGGGTCAGCTGTTGCGTCAGAGAGAGATCGGCAAACCAGGGACGCACGTCGAAATCAACAATCTCCTGCGGCGTCATATTTTGGTAAAGCGCAAAGACGATGGCAATCAGCCCTTTCACCAGCGCGGCATCGCTGTCGCCCTGCAGGGTGATCCGGTTCTTATCATCAGTGCCGACGACAATCCATACCTGGCTCTGACAGCCTGGAATGATGTTTTCCGGCTGCTGTAACGCGCCACCGGCATCGTCCAGGCGTGCGCCAAGCTCAATAATGTAAAGATACTTCTCTTCCTGATTAGCGCAACGATTAAAGTTACGTACCAGTTTGTCTTTGTCTGGCAGAGTTGCCATTGCTTCCTCACTATGAATCTGTTTCTGAGACGACATTGCCTGAAATGTGACAAGGGCGAGGCAAGCCTCGCCCTCAGGGCTGTATTGCTTAAAACGCGGTCAGCGTCAGCCCAGCAAACGGTGAATACGGGTGAGGCCAGCCGCCAGGCGATCAACCTCTTCTTCACTATTATACAGAACAAACGAGGCCCGACACATGGCCGGCACCTGATATCGATGCATCAGCGGCATTGCGCAGTGGTGACCGGTACGAATGGCGATGCCATATTGGTCAAGGAAGCTGCCCACATCAAACGCATGGTGCTTACCCAGATTGAACGCAATAACCCCTGCGCGCTGCTGCGGCCCGTAAATCACCATATCCGGTACGGCTGCCAGCTTGTCCAGCGCATAGCGCATCAGCTGCTGCTCACGCTCTGCAATCACATCCAGACCAAGCTCGCTGATCCATTGGATAGCTGCGCCCAGCCCGACAATGGCACCGGTATTGGGTGAGCCAGCCTCAAAGCGCCACGGTGCCGCAGCATAGGTAGTACCTTCTGTAAGGCTGACGGTGGAGATCATCGCGCCGCCGCCTTCCCAGGGTGGCATGTTATCCAGTAACGCCTTGCGGCCGTAAAGGATGCCGATACCGGTGGGCCCGTAAAGCTTGTGCCCGGAGAAGACATAGAAATCACAGTCCAGGTCCTGCACATCAACGGTGTGATGCATGACAGCCTGAGCACCGTCGATCAAGGTGATGACGCCCGCAGCTTTCGCCTGTGCCACCAGCGCCTTAACCGGATTTTCCGTCCCCAGCACGTTGGAAACGTGGGTGACGGCCAGCAGACGGGTCCGGCTGTCGATCAGCGCTGGCAACTGAGCGAGATCCAGCTCACCGTCGTCGGTCAGCGGAATAAAACGCACCTCTGCCCCGGTACGCTGCGCCACCATCTGCCACGGTACGATATTGGCATGATGCTCCATCTCCGTGATGATGATGTTATCGCCCGGCTGCAGCTGACTGCCGCCCCAGCTGTTGGCGACCAGGTTTATCGCCTCAGTGGTGCCTTTGACGAAAACAATCTCTTCAGCGGAGGCGGCATTGATGAAATGGGCAGCCTGAATGCGCACATTTTCCATTTCTGTGGTGGCTTCCGCACTCAGCGTATGGATCCCACGGTGTA
This sequence comes from Erwinia persicina, assembly GCF_019844095.1. Lineage (NCBI taxonomy): Bacteria > Pseudomonadati > Pseudomonadota > Gammaproteobacteria > Enterobacterales > Erwiniaceae > Erwinia > Erwinia persicina. The sequence continues at coordinate 2,646,162 of NZ_CP082141.1, forward strand.
CGGCCGCATAACCGTGCTCATAGAAACGACTTTCTGCGTCAATGACCGCCTGTGGCTTTTGCGCGCTGGCCGCACTGTCGAGGTAGGCCAGCGGTTGCCCGTTGACCTCACGCGCCAGCAGCGGGAACTCCGCCCGAACGCGGGCCAGGTCAAATGTCATTGCAGGCCTCCTGGGAAACGCTGTGCAATACGCTGCATTACGGCTTCTTTCAGCGTTTCATCGGTAATAGCTTCGGTTAACTCTGCTGCAAACGCATAAATAATCATTCGCTGCGCGGCCGCTTCGTCAATACCGCGTGAGCGCAGATAGAACATCTGCTCTTCATCGATACGACCGATGGTTGCACCGTGACCGCACTTCACGTCATCAGCGTAGATTTCCAGCTGTGGCTTCGTATCCACTTCCGCCAGACGTCCCAGCAACAGGTTGTTATTGCTCATCTGACCATCGGTCTTCAGGGCATATTTCGCGACTTTGATATGACCGTTAAACACCGCACGGGCGCGATCGCGGACAATGGTTTTATGCCGCTGACGACTCTGACAGTAACCTTTGTTGTGCTCAAGATAAGTGCGGCTGTCGCAGACTTCTTTATCCAGCGGAAGCATCAGGCTGTTAATCACCAGATCGCTGCCCTCGCCTTCCAGCACGCTGCTGGTATTGTGGCGGGTCAGACCCGCACCCAGCAGGAAGCTGTGGCTCTGAACACGCACATCCCGACCCAGCGTCAGGTCATTGTGTGAAAAGTGGTAGCTGCTCTGATCTTCAAAACAGAGATTGTAATGGGTCAGCGCGGCGTTATTCCCGACGTCCGCCGTGAAGCGTGCCCCGGTAAAGTGCGTGGCGCCATTCAGGGTGAGGTAATGCTCAATCACCGTGGCTTCCGCCGCTTCATCCAGTTGCAGATGATGACGATAGTGAGAGGTATTCATCTCGCCGGTCGCACTGCCACTGCTGATATGCAGCAGGTACAGTGGGCGCGCGGCGGCTTTGCCACGCGGCAGCTGGATGGTCGTCACTTCTTCCGCCAGACTTTCCGTCAGGTGCAGGAAAACCTCGGGCTGAATAGGGGCACTCAGTTCGCGACGTTCTGCAGCCTGCGTGACCTGAATACTGAACAGATCGTGATCGGTGTCGCTCAGTGAAGACACAAAGCGGCCATCGACGAACACCAGACGTACGGCATCAATGGCCAGTGCAAGATTGTCGATCGCGGCACGGTCAAGAACCGCAGGCTGCGGCAGGACAAACTGCTGACCCAACAGGGTATCCAGCGGCGTGTACTTCCAGTTTTCCTGCTTGCGCGTCGGCAGACCTAAGCGCAGCAGCTGCTGCCAGTGCTGTTGGGCCTGCAGCGAACGGCTGTCACCCCGTGTTTCAAACAGGTGATGCCACTGCTGCAGTGCATTATCACTCTTGGTCGGTAAGCCAGCCATAGCCTTGCTCCTCTAACTGTTTAACCAGTGAGAAATCACCTGATTTCACAATTTTGCCCTGATACAGCACGTGGACAAAGTCCGGCTTGATGTAGTCAAGAATACGCTGGTAGTGCGTGACGATGATGAATGAACGTTTGCCATCGCGCAGATTATTCACGCCGTTGGCCACAATTTTCAGGGCATCAATATCCAGACCCGAATCCGTCTCATCGAGGATACACAGATCCGGCTCCAGGGCGGCCATCTGCAGAATATCATTACGCTTTTTCTCACCGCCGGAGAAACCGACGTTGACGGAGCGGGTCAGCAGATCTTCAGGCATTTTCAGCATCTGGATTTTATCTTCGATAAAGTCCTGGAAATCAAAGCGGTCCAGCGCTTCCTGCTCACGGTATTTACGCACCGCATTCACAGACGTTTGCAGGAAAAACTGGTTGCTGACCCCTGGGATCTCAACCGGATACTGGAAAGCCATAAAGATGCCTTCACCGGCACGATCTTCCGGGGACAGTTCCAGCAGATCTTTGCCTTTGAACTCAACGCTACCGCCGGTCACTTCATAATCTTCACGCCCTGCCAGTGTGGCAGAAAGGGTACTTTTCCCTGAACCGTTTGGCCCCATGATGGCATGCACTTCTCCGGGCTTGATCTCCAGATTCAATCCACGCAGGATAGCTTTGTCTTCAACGCTTACCTGTAAATCTTTGATGCTTAACATAATGTTTCCTTCGCAGTGCATTCCGGCACCATGTCAATTCTTTGCGTGGGTTAACCCACGCTATGTTCAAGGCTGATGGCCAGCAGTTTCTGCGCTTCCACGGCGAATTCCAGCGGCAGCTCTGAGAAGACATCCTTGCAGAAACCATTAACGATCATGGAAATGGCATCGTCTTCACTGATCCCGCGCTGCAGGCAGTAGAACAGCTGATCTTCACCAATACGCGATGTCGTCGCTTCATGCTCCAGCTGCGCAGTGTTGTTGCGCACTTCCACATACGGGAAAGTATGTGCCCCACATTCAGCGCCAATCAGCATGGAATCACACTGGGTAAAGTTACGGGCGTTGGTGGCAGTTGGCATGATTTTGACCAGACCACGATAGGTGTTCTGGCTGGTGCCGGCAGAGATCCCTTTCGAGATAATGGTCGACTTGGTGTTTTTACCAATGTGGATCATCTTGGTGCCGGTATCTGCCTGCTGACGGCCGCTGGTCAGCGCCACGGAGAAGAACTCACCAATGGAGTTATCACCGCGCAGGATGACGCTGGGGTATTTCCAGGTAATCGCTGAACCGGTTTCAGACTGGGTCCATGACATCTTGCTGTTCTCGCCTTCGCACAGCGCGCGTTTCGTCACGAAGTTGAGAATACCGCCTTCTGAATCACCGCCTGAGAACCAGTTCTGCACCGTAGAGTATTTCACTTCAGCATCTTTGTGGATGATCACTTCCACTACCGCCGCATGAAGCTGGTAGGTGTCACGCACGGGTGCGGAACAACCTTCGATGTAGCTGACGTAGCTTCCTTCATCGGCGATCAGGATGGTACGCTCGAACTGGCCGGTCTTCGCCGCATTGATGCGGAAGTAGGTCGACAGCTCCATCGGGCAGCGCACGCCTTTTGGGATATAAACGAAGGTGCCGTCCGATGCGACGGCAGAGTTCAGCGCCGCAAAGAAGTTGTCGTTTGCCGGCACAACCGTGCCCAGATACTGTTGCACCAGCTCCGGATGTTCGTGAATAGCCTCGCCGAAGGAGCAGAAGATAATGCCCTCTTTCGCTAGCTTATCGCGGTAAGTGGTGGACACTGACACCGAGTCAAAAATGGCATCAACAGCCACTTCCTGCCCTTCGCGTACCGGTACACCCAGCTGTTTGAAGGCGTCTTCCACTTCCTGGGTCAGATAGTTCGGCGCGTCGATGCCAGAAGCCTGCGTGGCACCCGGCTCAGAAGCGCAACTGTCATCACAGTTACCGCAGGATGGGGCGGAATAGTAGCTGTAATCCTGATAATCGAGCTTTTTGTAGTTCGCCTTCAGCCAGTGTGGTTCTTCCATTTCAAGCCACGCGGCAAATGCCTTCAGGCGGAAGTCGAGCATCCACTGAGGTTCGTTACGTTTGGCCGAAATGGCGCGCACCACATCTTCGTTGATGCCGTGCTCAAATTCTTCGGTTTGCAGTTGGGTAAAGAAGCCCTCTTTATAGTTCTGAGGGCTGCCTTCCCAAACCTGTACATCATCAGATGTGTCAGTATTACTAGGCATAAAGTTCACTCAACGCCAAAGCTCTCACCACAGCCGCAGGCGTGTTGAGCTTTAGGGTTATTAAATTTGAAAATCTGATTCAGGCCTTCGCGCACGAAATCAACTTCCGTGCCGTCGATGTAGGGCATCGCCTGGAGGGGCACGATTAATACCGCGCCGTTATGGCTGAACACCAAATCATCCGCCGCTGATTCTTTCGCCATATCCATGGTGTAACCAAAGCCGGCACAGCCGGAAGTCTTCACTCCCAGCTTCAGGCCCTTAATCTCCGGGTCACCTGCAGCCAGGCTGATGATTTGTTTTGCTGCGCTGTCAGTGAGCGTCAGCCCTTTCCAGATAAAGTCCTCTGGAGAAAAAGTGGCAGGATTTGCTGATTGCATAATTTACCTCACGATACGATAGCCCTTCGGGCTAGTGTCCCTATGTTAGTGATAACCTGAACCACTTCAACCTCTTGTTTTGCAGGGATAAAGGCTTCAGGTCCATTTTAGAGACGCTTTTCTAAGTTTAGACCCTGTAAAACAGATTGCGCGTTGGCGAAAAGCAGCCCGACATGAAAAGATAAACGGTTGAAAACAAAATGTTTATATTTTGTTATCTGCAACTAAATCATACGTTCTGTAATTTTAGCTTTTTCTCATGCCGCATTTATCGGTATCACCAATTTTTCTGAGAGGTGGCATGTATCGATAAAAATTCCCTCTCAGTGATTGAATATTAACGCAGTTATAATATGATAATGATTATCATTAGCGCGAGTGGAACCCGTCATGAATCTGTCGATGAGTGCATGGCTGCAACATAAAATTGATGAATATAAGTTTTCCGTCCGTGATATCACCGTCGATTTCTATATGGCTCAGGCCAAATTAAACCGGCCTGAATGTTCTATTGAACAACTGCGTAAGTTCAATGACACCTGCCTGGATATGGCCGAGCTCTGCCAGTTAAACGGCGACGATCAGAGTTATCTGCACGCTCTGGGTAAACTTCATCAACGTCTGATTGTTGAGTTGAGCAACACCTCCCGCGAACGGCTGTACCGGATGCAGGCCTGGCAACTGGCGCGCCATTCCCTCAGTCGCTTATGTCATCAACTGGCAATGAACGGCGAATGGGATAAAGCCACCGTGTTGCAAAGCGAATTCGTTAAGCACGCGTCGTGGATTATGTGATCCTGAGGGGATTATACCGCGTGCTACGGATACGAAAAACCCCGTAAAAAACAGGGTTATCGCTCAGATTACCGCAGTAGTGAGACGGGACGTACAGCACAGGCGGTTCTGATCATCGAAAATTTCTATTTGCCACACCTGATGCCGCCGGCCAATGTGCACCGCCCGACAGACCCCACGCACTTCTCCTTCCCGGGCGGCACGCAGATGATTAGCATTAATTTCCAGCCCGACCACCTGCTGTTCGCCTGCGGTACAGAGGTAGCCTGCCATCGAGCCCAGAGTTTCTGCCAGTACCACCGAGGCGCCGCCGTGCAGCAGGCCAAACGGCTGCTTCGTGCGCCGGTCAACCGGCATCACCGCCTCAATCCTGTCTTCCGCCAGTACGGTAAAACATATGCCGATATGCTCAACCAGGGTTTCTTTACTGCCCTGATTAAGCTGTTCAAGCGTTGCCTGACGTTGCCAGATAGACATCAGATGATCTCCAGTAGTGCCTGCAGAGGATGGCGTATCCCGCTCCCTTCAACACGCTTCACCTGACTTCGGCAGGAATAGCCTGTCGACAGACAGCGCTGACGGGGCAGTTTTTGTAATGCCTGCTGCCAGGACAGAGCATAAATTCCCAGCGAATTATCAAGATTTTTGGCTTCGTGCCCGTAGGTTCCGGCCATGCCGCAGCACCCCACGCTGATGTTTTCAAGTGTTGCACCGAAGCGGGCAAAGATAGTTTCCCACTGTTTGACCGACCCGGGCAGTGCGGTCACTTCCGTACAGTGACCAAACAGATACCAGGCCTCCCCTTCTGCCGGCGACGGCGTTCGGACGGACACAACCGTCTGCAACCACTCATGAACCAGCTGAACATGGAAATCACCACGTTTTTCGCCCAGCACCTGCTGGTATTCATCGCGATAGCACAACACCAGCGCCGGATCGACGCCCACCAGCGGAATACCCAGTCTGGCCACGCGGTTGAGGAATTCTGAGGTCTTCCGCGCCGTGCGGGCAAACTGCTGCAGGAAGCCCTTAATATGCTGTGCTTTTCCGTTGGGTGAGAACGGCAGTACCACCGCCGTATAGCCCAGCTTTTCAATCAGCCGGACAAAGTCTGCAATCAGCTGGGCTTCGTAGTAACTGGTAAAGGGATCCTGCACCACCAGCACGCACTGCGCGCGCTGTTCCGCACTCATCAGTTCCAGATCGTCCAGCGTGGTGCCCAGCGCACGGTGCCCCGCCAGCTGCTGCTTCAGCGTCGGAGACGATAGCAGCGGCAGGTCAACCATACCGATATGCCGCTGACTGAGCGATTTCACCCACGGCTGACGCAGGAAGAAGTTAAAGGTTTTCGGCGCCTTCGCCATCAGCGGTGCATAACTTTCTACTGTTGCGACAAGGTAATCGCTGGCGGGTCGCAAATAACGGGTGTGGTACAACTGCAGGAAGCGTGAGCGGAAGCCCGGAACATCAATTTTAATCGGGCACTGTGTCGAACAGGCTTTACACGCCAGACAGCCCGACATCGCCTCTTTGACCTCATGTGAAAAATCATACTGGCCGCGTTTTGCCTGCCAGCTGTTGCGGGTTCGCTGGATCATCCCACGCAGGCTGATCCCTTTCGACGGCAGTTGCTGCTCCAGCACCTGCGGATCGACGCCCTGCTCTGCCAGCAGGCGCAACCATTCACGCGTGAGCGTGGCACGTCCTTTTGGCGAGTGCATCCGGTTACTGGTGATTTTCATCGACGGACACATGGGGCTTTTCACGTCAAAGTTAAAGCACAAACCATTGCCGTTACACTCCATCGCCCCCCGCCAGTCGGTGCGAACGTTAACCGGGATCTGGCGATCCCAGGTTCCGCGTTTGTCTGCATCGACTTTCAGCATCGGGTCTTCAACCCCAAGGGGCGCACAGATTTTGCCAGGATTAAGCCGGTTAGCCGGGTCGAAAGCAGCCTTAATACGGCGAAGTTCGCCGTAAAGCGCATCGCCGAAGAACGACGGGCTGTATTCAGCACGGAAACCTTTACCATGCTCCCCCCACAGCAGGCCACCGTAGCGTGCCGTCAGTGCCACCACCTCATCGGAGATCTGCTTCATCAGCCTCTCCTGCTGCGGGTCACACATGTCCAGCGCCGGACGCACGTGCAGCACGCCGGCGTCGACGTGGCCGAACATGCCGTAGCTCAGGTTATGTCCGTCGAGTAGTGCGCGGAATTCCACAATATAGTCAGCGAGGTTCTGCGGCGGTACACAGGTGTCTTCAACAAAGGGAATCGGCTTGGCACGCCCTTTGGCGTTACCCAGCAGGCCCACCGCTTTTTTACGCATGCCATAGATACGTTCAATTCCGGCGACATCGTTACAAAGCTGGTAACCGATGACCCCACCCTCCTGCTGCACCATCAGGGCGTCCAGACGCTGGCACAGCGCATCCACCTGACTGTCGATCAGCGTTTTATCGTTCCCAGCAAACTCAACCATATTCAGGCCGAGCATCTCTTTATCAGGGATATCTGTGATCAGCTCGCTGACGGAATGCCAGACGATATCTTCCCGCGCCAGGTTCAACACCTTTGAGTCCACAGTTTCGACCGACAGGGCATTGGCTGCCACCATGAAGGGGGCATTGCGCAGCGCTGAATCAAAGGAGTCATATTTGATATTCACCAGCCGCCGTACTTTCGGTATCGGGGTGATATCCAGCGTGGCTTCAGCGATAAACGCCAGCGTCCCTTCGGCACCGCACAAAATGCGCGTCAGATCGACCTGCTGCAGATCATCGCTCAGGACATGGCGCAGATCGTAGCCGGTGAGGAAACGGTTAAGTTTGGGAAATTTTTCGATAATCAGGTCGCGCTGCAGACGGCAACGGTCCAGCACGACGCGATAAATCTGACCCTCTTTACCCGGCTGCTCTGCCCGTTTTTCTGCTTCACTGACCGGTATCGCGCAGGTATCCAGCACCTCCCCACCCAGCAGGACCGCTTTCAGCCCCAGCACATGATCAGAGGTCTTACCATAGACCAGCGACCCCTGACCGGATGCATCGGTGTTGATCATCCCCCCCAGGGTGGCACGGTTACTGGTAGACAGTTCGGGCGAGAAAAAATAGCCGAAAGGCTTGAGGTAAGCATTGAGCTGATCTTTGATCACGCCAGCTTCAACCCTCACCCAGCCCTCTTCAACATTAATCTCCAGAATCCGCTTCATATGGCGTGACATATCCACCACAATGCCCTGGTTCAGAGACTGGCCATTGGTGCCGGTGCCGCCGCCGCGCGGTGCGAAAACCAGCGAGGCGAAGCGGGTCTCCGCGGCCAGGCGCGCAATCAGCGCCACGTCAGCAGTGGAGCGGGGAAAAATGACCGCGTCCGGCAGCAGCTGATAGATGCTGTTGTCGGTGGACATGATCAGACGGTCAGCATAGCTTGTCGCCGTATCGCCAGTAAAACCATCCTGTTTTAAGGCATCCAAAAAACTCAGCACCAGCGGAACGAGACCCGGCGCCTGGGAAATCTGTGGGATCATTATCGGGTGACCAAAATGTTAGGTGAATCGTTTGCGTTGCTTATACTGCGCAGTTATCCGTTTTATCACATTTTTTTATGACCTGCCGTTATTTCAAAAAACGAAGCAAAAGAATAACCTGTTGTCTCTGTCACCAAAGCGTTTCATGCGTCATGATGAAAACGTCAGGGTCAGCCGAATCAAAGCGTCTGCGCTGCTTTTAAGCGTGAAATCGTATTTTACCTGAGGTCATTATTAGTCGATGAAGAACCCGCAAACTGGTTGGGATCTACCGCAAATCGTGTTTTTACTGCTGTTTATCAGCCTGACGATCGTGGCGTGTTTCTGGGTTGTACAACCCTTTATTCTGGGATTTGCCTGGGCCAGCATGGTGGTGATCGCCACCTGGCCCCTGATGATTAAAATTCAGGGCTGGCTCTGGGGCCGCCGCGGACTGGCGGTACTGGTGATGACCCTGCTGCTGATTCTGGTGTTTATTATCCCTGTCGCCCTGCTGGTCAACAGCCTGATAGAGAACAGTGCTCCGCTTTTTGCCTGGCTCAGTTCCGGTCACGTACAGATGCCGGAGTTACACTGGCTGAGAAGCACCCCGCTGGTAGGCAGAAAACTCTATTCGGCTTACCACAACCTGGTGGCGGGAGGGGGCTCGGCGCTGATTGCACAGATACAGCCTTATATAGGCCGCACAACCGGATTCTTCTTCGCCCAGGCCGGTCATTTTGGCCGTTTTATGATGCATATCGGCCTGATGTTGCTGTTCAGTGTGCTGCTGTACTGGCGCGGTGAACAGGTCGGTCACGGCATCCGCCACTTCGCTTTTCGTCTGGCGTCACGTCGGGGTGACGCTGCCGTGTTACTGGCGGGACAGGCGATTCGTGCTGTCGCTCTCGGAGTGGTGGTCACGGCGTTGGTTCAGGGTGTCCTGGGGGGGATTGGTCTCGCCATCTCCGGTATTCCTTATGCCGCCATCCTGACGGTACTGATGATTCTTTCCTGCCTGGTTCAGTTAGGACCCTTGATTGTCCTGGTTCCGGCCATTATCTGGTTGTACTGGAGTGGCGACACCACCTGGGGCACCGTACTGCTGGTCTGGAGCTGCGTCGTTGGCACGCTAGACAACGTGTTGCGGCCGATGCTGATCCGTATGGGGGCAGACCTGCCGCTGATCCTGATCCTCTCTGGTGTCATCGGGGGTTTAATCGCTTTTGGCATGATTGGATTGTTTATCGGGCCGGTGGTACTGGCTGTGTCTTACCGTCTGGTTTCCGTCTGGGTGCATGAAGCGCCCGCCCCCGATGAGGATCCCCTGGCAGTCGTGGAAGAACTGGCGGAAATTGAAGCCGAATCGTACCATTCTAAGCCATAGTTTCCTGTCGTTTGCAGCCGGTTTTCCGGCTGCAAACATTAATATCTGGAATATTTCTTTTTCTGAACATCGGATTCCTATTAGTAGAATTTATCACTAAACCGCTGTTTTTAGCCTTTCAAGGCTACACTTCGCTTCATTGCTGATGTTTTGTTCGCCTTCCGTCGTTAAAAATCCCCTTCTGCGTGAAAAAGTATTATGAGTTTTAAACTAATGAGATGATTCTTAAAGACGTCAGGAACGCGGTTGCATAGTATGGCTATCAAGTTTGAAACCAGACCAACGGTTTCTGAACAAAGTATTCCCCTGAGTAAAGAATTGCTGTGTGTAGTCTTTGCCCATCCCCTGTGATGGGCTTTTTTTTGCCTGAAATTTGTCAAAAAAAAGACGCCCCCTGAGAGGACGTCTGTAAGAGAAGATCGCGTTTTCTGACAGCGTTGCAGCTTACTTTTTCAGTTCTGCCAGACTCAACCAGGTTTGCACGACGGTATCCGGGTTCAGGGACAGACTGTCAATCCCCTCCTCCATCAGCCATGCGGCAAAATCCTCGTGATCGGATGGGCCCTGCCCGCAAATACCTACGTACTTGCCCTGCTTCTTCGCGGCGCGGATCGCCATCGACAGCAGTGCTTTCACCGCATCATTACGCTCGTCGAACAGTTCTGAAACCACGCCGGAGTCGCGGTCAAGGCCCAGCGTCAGCTGAGTCATATCATTTGAGCCGATGGAGAAACCATCAAAATAGTGCAGGAACGCTTCCGCCAGCAGAGCGTTTGACGGGATTTCGCACATCATGATGATTTTCAGCCCGTTTTCACCGCGCTTGAGCCCCTGACGTTCCAGCTCTTCAACGACTGCCTTCGCCTGAGCCACGGTGCGGACAAACGGCACCATGATCTCAACGTTGGTCAGCCCCATCTCATTACGTACCCGCTTCACCGCTGCACACTCCAGCGCGAAACAGTCGCGGAAGCTGTCGGCCACATAGCGCCCGGCCCCGCGGAAGCCCAGCATCGGGTTCTCCTCTTCAGGCTCGTAGTGCTCGCCGCCCACCAGGTTAGCATATTCGTTAGTTTTGAAATCAGACAGACGCACAATCACACGCTTAGGGGCAAAAGCCGCACCCAGAGTGGCGATCCCTTCCGTCAGTCGGCCCACGTAAAATTCCACCGGGTCATCAAAACCTTTCATCAACGAACGGATCTGCTGCTGCAGTTCCGGGGTCTGCTTATCGAACTCCAGTAGTGCTTTCGGATGCACCCCGATCATACGGTTAATGATGAACTCCAGACGCGCCAGCCCCACGCCCTCATTGGGCAAACAGGCAAAGTCAAAAGCACGGTCAGGGTTGCCGACGTTCATCATGATCTTCAGCGGCAACGACGGCATTTCGTCTACCTGCGAACTTTTGACCTCAAAGTCGAGCAGTTCATTGTAAACGTAACCGGTGTCCCCTTCGGCACAGGAAACCGTCACCTGATGCCCGTCTTTCAGGATATCGGTAGCATTCCCACAGCCTACCACCGCCGGAATACCCAGCTCGCGCGCGATAATGGCAGCATGGCAGGTACGTCCCCCACGATTGGTGACAATGGCAGAAGCCTTTTTCATGATCGGTTCCCAGTCCGGATCGGTCATGTCGGTGACCAGCACATCCCCTTTTTCAATGCGGTTCATTTCGCTGATATCGTGAATAACTTTCACCTCACCGGCACCGATACGATGGCCAATAGCGCGTCCTTCGACCACTACACTGCCTTTACCCTGCAGCGTGTAACGCTCCATCACCGACCCGTTAGAACGGACCGTCTCCGGGCGCGCCTGCACGATAAACAGTTTTCCGGTATGCCCGTCTTTAGCCCACTCAATATCCATCGGCCGCTGATAGTGTTTTTCAATCTGCACCGCCTGTGCCGCCAGCGCTTCTACTTCGCTGTCAGTCAGGGAGAATCTGTCACGATCGGCTTCAGGCACATCTTCAATTCTGACCTGCTCACCATGTTCCCTGGAATCGGCGTAAACCATGCGAATTTTTTTCGATCCCATGTTACGACGCACGATCGCCGGACGGCCTGCGGCCAGAGTCGGCTTATGCACATAAAATTCATCCGGGTTTACAGCCCCCTGCACCACCATTTCTCCTAACCCCAGCGCAGAGGTGATAAAGACCACCTGGTCGAACCCTGACTCGGTATCAATGGTGAACATCACTCCAGAGGAGGCGAGGTCAGAACGCACCATCCGCTGAACCCCGGCGGAGAGCGCTACGCCGCGATGGTCATAGCCCTGATGGACGCGATAAGAGATGGCACGATCGTTAAATAACGAGGCATAGACATGCTTCACCGCCACCAGCACTGCATCATACCCCTGAACATTCAGGAAGGTCTCCTGCTGTCCGGCGAAGGAAGCATCGGGCATATCTTCGGCCGTGGCAGAAGAGCGAACCGCGAACGACGCCTCGGCATCATCAGCAGAGAGCTGGTTATAGGCTTCGTGAATCGCTTTTTCCAGCTCAGGCGTGAATGGCGTTTCGACTATCCACTGACGGATCTGTTTACCCGCTTTTGCCAGTTCATCAACATCATCAATATTGGTCTTATCCAGCAGCGCATAGATACGCTGGTTGACGCCGCTTTGATCGAGAAACAGGTTGAACGCTTCTGAGGTTGTCGCAAAGCCGTTAGGCACGGAAACGCCCAGTGACGACAAGTTAGTAATCATTTCACCCAGAGAGGCATTTTTCCCCCCCACCCGATCTACATCGTTCATGCCAAGCTGGTTATACCAGAGCACAAGCGGCAATTCGCCTTTATTGGACATTGAAGCAATCCTTGTAAGATTTAATTAAGAATATTAGGGACACAGCATTGCTTTCTGAGACTCGCACATATAGGCAGGATTGATAAAGTGTTGAATCGTTCAAGCAACGGCTAAATTTATTTTTTAAGAATACTCCGCCTTAAAAACCGCGTTGCGCAACATAGAAGATGATTAACCACCCTTAATTTTCAAGTAGATACGATAAAATCATTATCGTCGGGTTAATATAACTTGCGCAACAAAAAAGGATTCCCTGCGCGAATGTTTTAAAATGAAAGGGCGGTAAAGATGAATAGTAAACAGAAACGTGATTTCATTTTAAGTCACAATCTGCGATTCGTCTTATTTTATAAAAATAAAAAGTTCATATCATTAGTTAATGGTTTTTTTGTTTTATTTTGCAGGCGAAATCACGATTTGCTTTATTGATGCAGATTAATTTAGTCTGCTATGCCCCCTCGTAAGCGGAGAGAAAATGGACGTGAACGCTGAACGCAGTGTTTTTTATATTTCCGACGGCACGGCGATTACGGCCGAGGTGCTGGGCCATGCCGTACTGTCTCAGTTTCCTGTTGCTACCCAGAGCGTCACCCTGCCTTTTGTCGAAAATGTGCAGCGTGCTCAGGCCGTGAAAGCACAAATCAATGCGCTGTATCAGCAGAGTGGCGTGCGGCCACTGGTATTTATTTCGATTGTCACGCCAGAAATCCGCGACATCATCTTAGAGAGCGATGGCTTCTGCCAGGATATTGTTCAGTCTCTGGTGGCCCCACTCCAGCAGGAACTCGGGGTTGAACCGGATCCTATCGCTAACCGTACGCACGGACTGACGGCCGGAAATCTCGGCAAGTACGATGCCCGTATTGCCGCCATTGACTATACCCTGGCGCACGACGACGGGATCTCGTTACGCGGGCTGGAAGCGGCTCAGGTGATCCTGTTAGGCGTATCGCGCTGTGGCAAAACTCCGACCAGCCTCTACCTGGCAATGCAGTTCGGCATCCGCGCGGCGAATTATCCCTTTATCGCTGACGATATGGATAACCTGAAGCTTCCCCCGGCGCTTAAGCCCTTCCAGAATAAACTGTTCGGACTGACCATTGATCCGGAACGCCTTGCGGCTATTCGCCAGGAAAGGGCAGAAAACACCCGGTATGCATCAATGCGCCAGTGCCGGCTTGAGGTGGGGGAAGTGGAAGCCCTGTTCCGCACCCATCAGATCCGTTACCTTAACAGTACCAATTATTCGGTTGAGGAGATCGCCACTAAAATCCTCGATATCATGGGTCTTACAAGACGTATGTACTGATTTTCCCACCTCCGGCGCGGCTCACTGGCGCCGGAAATGCGATAACCCTGCTGTTTTGCGGTTGAAATCATCGCGGTTTGGTTTAAGGTGAACGCCATTACTTCCCGGTATTCCTGCCGTTGCGAAGACAAATTTTAGAGACCGCCATGAACAAAACAGATGAACTGCGGACCGCGCGCATCGACAGCCTGGTGACGCCTGCTGAACTGCAGGATCGCCTGCCGATCACGCCAGCCATCGTCGAGAACGTCACCACATCACGTCAAAAGATCTCCCGCATCCTGAACGGTGAAGATAAGCGCCTGCTGGTGGTGGTTGGCCCCTGCTCGCTTCACGATCCTGCCGCCGCACTGGAGTATGCAGAGCGTCTTAATGCCCTGCGGGATAAGTATCATTCCCGTCTGGAAATCGTTATGCGTGCCTATTTCGAAAAACCGCGCACGGTGGTGGGCTGGAAGGGATTGATTTCCGACCCTGACCTGGACGGCAGCTTCAGGCTCAATCACGGGCTGGCAGTGGCGAGAAAGCTACTGCTGGATATTAATGCGCTGGGCATGCCCACTGCCACCGAGTTTCTGGATATGGTGATCGGGCAGTTTATTGCCGATCTGATTAGCTGGGGAGCCATTGGTGCCCGCACCACGGAAAGCCAGATCCATCGCGAAATGGCCTCCGCCCTCTCCTGTCCGGTCGGTTTTAAAAACGGTACCGATGGCAATACACGCATTGCCGTCGATGCTATCCGGGCAGCGCGCGTCAGCCATATGTTTCTGTCGCCGGATAAGCACGGTCAGATGACCATTTATCAGACCAGCGGGAATCCGTCCGGGCATATCATCATGCGTGGTGGTAAAACCCCCAATTACCATGCGCAGGATATTGCGGATGCCGTCGCCCATCTGCGTGAATTTCACCTGCCTGAGCAACTGGTGGTCGATTTCAGCCACGGCAACTGTCTTAAACAGCACCGCCTGCAAAAAACAGTATCCGACAGCATCGCACAGCAGATCCGCAGCGGATCGACGGCCATTGCCGGTGTGATGATCGAAAGTTTTCTGCAGGAAGGGACGCAGAAAGTGATCCGCGACACTCCGCTGGTCTATGGCCAGTCGATTACCGACCCCTGTCTGGGCTGGGACGACACGGCCAGTGTCCTGCAGCAGTTGGCAGACGCTGTCGACAGCCGCTTCTGATTGCCTGAGCCGGCCCCTTGCGGGTCGGCTTTTTCCGCTTCATCCCCCCTTTTGCGCAAACTGTTTCCTCAACGTTAATTTTTGCTTGCACACCGCCGCCTTTCATTGATAATGATTATCATTATGATAATGAATCCCTTTTCCTTTTAGCAACTTCCTTGAGGACACAGCATTGACGGCACACTACCCGCACTACTGCGAATTAAAACAACAGCACCCGGAAAAATACGCCCGCGACCTGGCCGCAATGATGGGGATCAGTGAGGCGGAACTGACATTCGCCCGTATCGGACATCAGGCCCGGATGCTGCGCCCTGCTATGCGTGAGTTGCTGCATGCGCTGGAAGCGGTGGGAGAAACCAAATGCATCACCCGCAACGACTATGCTGTGCACGAGCACCTCGGCGTATTCAGCAATATTCATCTTAACGACCACGCAGGTATCGTGCTGAATCCGCGTGCGCTGGATCTGCGGGTATTTGTTAATCAGTGGGCCAGCGTTTTCCATCTGCAGGAGATGACCGGCCACGGCGAACGTCAGAGTATTCAGTTTTTTGACCTGCACGGTGATGCAGTGCTGAAAGTGTATACCACCGAAAATACCCACATGGATGCCTGGCAGCAGCTGATTGCCGGCTACCGGTCAGAATCGCCAGCGTCTTTCAGCGTGACCACCGCCATCCCCCCCACCTTTGCCGGTGAGATTGACGCGGCACGAATTGAGTCTGAATGGCGGGCGATGACGGATGTGCACCAGTTTTTCCGCCTGCTGAAAAAGCATGATGTCTCACGGCAGCAGGCCTTCCGTGCCGTCAGCGACGATCTGGCCTGGCAGGTCAGCAATCCGTCGCTGGCCAGGTTACTGGACCAGGTCTGTCAGGATGGCAATGAGATCATGATATTTGTCGGAAACCGTGCCTGCGTACAGATCTTTACCGGTACGATTGAAAAAGTCATGCCGATGCGTAACTGGCTGAACATCTTTAATCCGGCCTTCACCCTGCATCTTCAGGAGGAGCAGATTGCTGAAAGCTGGATCACCCGCAAGCCGACTGCCGATGGGATGGTCACCAGCCTGGAGCTGTTTGCCGCCGACGGGACACAGATTGCCCAGATCTACGGTCAGCGCAGCGAAGGCCAGCCGGAACAACCGCGCTGGCGTGAGCAGCTGGCGGCTCTCAGCGTGAAAGGAGATAATCTGTGAAAGCCGCCCTGTTCGCCCTGTTCGCCCTGCCGCTGGCGTTCACCGCCGCCGCGACAGAGCGCATTGTCAGTATCGGTGGCGATGTCACTCAAATCATCTATGCCCTTGATGCCCAGCAGGAACTGGTCGCACGCGACAGTACCAGTCTGCATCCGGCCGTGGTCAAAAAACTGCCTGACGTCGGCTATATGCGCCAGTTAAATGCTGAAGGTATTCTGGCGCTGAAACCCACACTGGTGATCGCCAGCGAACTGGCCAAACCGACACTGGCCCTGCAGCAGGTCGCGCAAAATGGTGTGAAAGTTGTGGATGTCACGGGAAGAGCCGATATCGCCGCCATCAGTGAAAAGATTGCGACAGTTGCCGCCACCCTGCATCGTGAAGAGGCCGGAAGCGCTTTACAGGCCCGGGTAAAAAAACAGCTGGCCAGCATCCCGGCTAAACCGCTGCCGGTCAAGGTGCTGTTTATCCTCGCTCACCAGGGAATGGGCACCATGGCAGCCGGCAGCGAGACCTCCGCCGATGCGGCGATCAAGGCTGCCGGTTTGCAGAATGCGATGGCCAGTATCCGTCGCTATCAGCCGCTGTCGCAGGAGGGCGTGATCGCCAGCGCCCCGCAGTTAATTGTGGCAACGCGCGACGGTATTAAAACATTGGGCGGTGAAGCGAATCTCTGGAAACTGCCGGGTATCGCACTGACGCCGGCAGGCCAGCATCAGCAGTTGCTGGTGGTGGATGATATGGCGCTGCTCGGCTTCGGTATCGATACCCCGGGTGCGATCCTGAAACTGCGTCAGGCGGCGGAAGCCCTGCCGTGATGCCGGTAAGAACGCTGCGCTGGCTGGGCGTCCTCTTTATGCTGTTAGTTGTCCTGGCCTTCAGTGCGGCTAACACCGGGGCGATGTCGCTGACCCTCCCCGCACTATGGCGGTCCGGGTTTGATGGCAGTCTCTGGCAAATCTGGTTTACCATCCGTCTGCCCCGGGTTTTGCTGGCGGTGATTGTAGGCGGCGCGCTGGCCCTGTCCGGATGTGTCATGCAGGGGCTGTTTCGCAACCCCCTGGCCGATCCCGGTCTGCTCGGCATCAGCAGCGGCGCAGCACTGGCCGTCGCGATTTCTATCGTCCTTTCGCTGTCATTACCCGGCGTGCTGATGCTTTACCTGCCCTTACTGGCGGCCTTTCTCGGCAGTCTGGCCGTTACGCTGGTGATCTTTCTGCTGAGTCGACAGGGTCTGACCGGTCTGAGCCGTCTGCTGCTGGTGGGCATTGCCATTAACGCGCTTTGCGGCGCGGCGGTGGGGGTACTTTCCTGGCTGAGTACCGACCAGCAGCTGCGACAGTTGTCACTGTGGGGGATGGGCAGCCTGGGTCAGGCGCAGTGGCCTACCGTTCTGGTGTGCGCCTCGGTCGTCGTGCCCTGCATGGTGCTGGTTCAGCGGCTGGCAATCCGTCTCAATCTGCTCCAGTTGGGTGAAGAAGAGGCGCACTATCTGGGGGTGGACGTGGCGCGCACCCAGCGCTATTTGCTGGTATTGAGCGCCTTTCTGGTGGCCTCTGCCGTTGCCGTCAGCGGCGTGATCGGTTTTATTGGCCTGGTCGTGCCGCATCTGATGCGTTTCTGGCTGGGCGGCGATCACCGCTGGCTGCTGCCTTCATCACTGATGAGCGGTGCGATCCTGCTGCTTCTGGCCGATACTCTGGCGCGTACCCTCGTCGCCCCGGCGGAAATGCCGGTGGGTCTGCTGACCAGCCTGATCGGCGGCCCCTGGTTCCTGTGGCTAATCCTGCGCCGCCGTGGAGGTCTTAATGGCTGATGAACTGCGTGCCAGCGGGCTGAGTTACCAGCGGGACCAGCGCTGGCTGATTGACGATGTATCCCTCACCCTTAAACCCGGTGAGCTGGTTTCACTGATTGGCCCAAACGGTGCGGGGAAGTCAACGCTGTTACGCCTGCTGACCGGGTTTATCCCCCCTCACCGGGGTCAGTGTCTGTTAAACGGCGAGCCGCTGGCGCAGTGGTCGGCAGCACGACTTTCACGGCAGCGCGCGGTTATGCGCCAGCAAAGCAGCATGGCTTTTCCACTCAGTGTGTTTGATGTGGTGGCAATGGGCCGCGCGCCCTGGCATGGCCCGGTGCAGCTGGTCGTGGAAGCGGTGATGGCATTAACCGGCTGCGACGGGCTGGCCCGACGCGACTATCTGCAACTTTCCGGCGGAGAACAGCAGCGGGTGCAGCTTGCCAGGGCGCTGGCCCAGCTATGGCGGCAGGATGGGCCTTATGGCTGGCTGTTCCTGGATGAACCGACATCAGCACTGGATCTTTATCATCAGCAGCACCTGTTGCGTTTGCTGTCGCAGCTGACGCAGCGATATGCACTCAACGTCTGCTGTGTTCTGCACGATCTGAACCTCGCTTCGCTATGGTCCGACCGGGTGATGCTGCTGGCTGAGAGCCGGCTGGTGGCGCAGGGCCGGCCAGAGGAGGTGCTGAATGAAGCCACACTGAAGCGCTGGTATCACGCTGATGTGCTGGTGCACCCCCATCTGACCGAGGGGGTACCCCAAATCGCGCTGCGTCGCTAGCTGGAGCAGCTCACTTCCAGCTTTTTACCCCATTCCGGCGGGCGACGCGTCAGATCAGCAAACTCTGGCAGGTCATCAAACGGACGCAACAGCGCCTGATGCAGTCGGGTCAGTGCGCTGATATCCTCCTGTTCTGCCTGTTCTATCGCCTGCTGCGCCAGGTAATTGCGCAGAACCAGCGCCGGATTGGCCAGCCTCATCGCCTGCTGCCGTTCATCGTCGCTGCGCTCCTCCTGTAACAGGCGCTGACGGTAGACATTGTACCAGTCGTCAAACGCCTCCCGATCGATAAACTCATCGCGCAGCGGCGAGCGGGACGCCTGCTGTTCCGTCTGGCTCAACTGCCGGAACGTGCGGGTATAGTCACTGCCCTCTTTCGTCATCAGCGACAACAGGCCTGTCAGAATATGATTATCGTCTTTACCGGCCGTCAGCAGGCCCAGCTTCGCGCGCATTTTTTCACCCCAGCAGCGCATCAGCTCTGTTTCGTATCCTGAAAGCGCCTGTTTTAACTGTTCGGTGCTCATCAGGCCCGACAGCGCGTGTGCCAGACGATTAAGGTTCCACAGACCGATCATCGGCTGATTTTCAAAGCTGTAACGCCCCTGGTGATCGGAGTGGTTACAGATAAAGCCCGGCTGATAGTCATCCAGGAAGCCATAAGGACCATAGTCCAGGGTCAGACCCAGAATCGACATGTTGTCAGTGTTCATTACGCCGTGCGCAAATCCCACGCTCTGCCAGCCCGCAATCAAACGGGCGGTGCGTTTCACCACGTCGCTAAACCACAGCAGATACTTATCCGGTTCCTGCTGCCACTGCGGCCAGTGGTGACGGATAACGTAGTCGGCCAGTCGGGTAACATTGTCCTGCTGGCCGAGATAATAGAAGTGTTCAAAGTGGCCGAAACGCACGTGGCTCTCTGCCACGCGCAGCAGCATGGCACCAGGTTCGGCCGTTTCGCGGTAAACCGGCTCATCGCTGGTGACCACCGTTAGCGCACGCGAAGTGGCAATGCCCAGCGCATGCATCGCTTCAGAGGCGAGGAACTCACGCAGCGTGGAGCGCAGTACAGCCCGACCATCCCCCATTCGCGAATAGGGGGTCAGTCCGGCTCCTTTCAGGTGCCAGTCAACTTTACGGCCATCAGAGAGCTGTTGCTCCCCCAGTAACAGGCCACGACCGTCACCCAGCTGCCCCGCCCAAACGCCAAACTGATGCCCACTGTAAACCTGGGCCAGCGGTTGCATACCCGCCAGACGCGTCTCACCGCTCCACAGGCCGACATGCTCCGCGCTGAACAGGCTGTCATCAAGGCCCAGCTCCTGCGCCAGCGGCGCACTGTGATACAGCAGTCGGGGATTTTTTAACGGCGTTGGCTCTACAGCGGTGTAAAAACCACTCAGCTCCTGATACCAGGTGTTATTGAATTGCATGGCGCCTCCATCAGTGCCATTGGGAACATCCCCGCTGACGCATACAGTGTAGTGCGCGGCGAGGCTGGCAAACACAGAGATTTTTCAGGGTTATTGCAACACGCGTTCCCAAAGTGGCTCGGGAGGGGCCGTCAGGAGAATCAACTCGTCTTCACAGACGGAGGGGAAGAGTGCACTTTGAATACCATCAAAAGCATAGTCACGTATCGTTTGCAGTCCGTTTAAGTCATCCACCCCCTGCACCACAACTTCCTGGCAGTGGGGTTTGATATGATCGAGGATAGCGCTGATAAAGGGATGGAAAGATAACCGTTTAATATTATGCTGGATAAAGACCCTATCCAGTTTAATACGATAAAAGAGATCGTCAAAAACCGCCTTTGACGTCGACTTTCCCGCACCATAATTACTCAGACTTAAGCTAAATTTCTCACTCAGTGCCTGCAGAGTATTATTATCTCTGCCTGCATTTAAACCAGGAAAGCTTTCGCTGATTTCCAGCTCAATGCAATCAATCTGGCACATCCTTTTCAGAAGAAACTCACTGCCGAGGATAGTCTCGGCAAGTGGCATATCAATATTAATAGCCACTTTAATGCCATGGTTACTGAAAAATTCGTAATGTTTTTCCAGCACATTAATTTGTTGCTGCAACAAAAGGACACGCTGCCGGTCATTTAATAATACCGTCAGGATCTCCTGTGGCATGGCAACATTAGCGCTTGCATGGGTAAAGTGAGTTAACATTTCAACAGACGATAATCGCCCGCCAGGAGTGTATACCGGGCAGAATGCTGTGTAAGTTTGACAATCTGCTTCCAGAAAGATGTTCATCTTATTTCGCCATTATTAAGCGGCACTCACCGCATCCTATATCAACAAAATAGGACAAGCAACAGTGTAAAGAGACCGTCACTTTGCGGAAATTCAATTGCAGTGTGCTTTTGCTTCTAATCCAGAACGTTAAGCTAACACAAAACTGACATAAACGTTGCTTTTCGCTATCACTCATCTGGCAGGAGAAATAAATTCTGTGGTTTCTTTTTAGCTCTTTTTTACTAAAAAGTGGTCAGATGTCACCTGAAAAGCGACTTAAGGACAATTATCAGTAAAGATGTATTTTAAATCCATTTCATGATTTTAAAGCTTCCTTCCACTATTTACAGGCAAAAAAACGTTGTCTCCGGGGCTGATTAAATACGCCTTGCCTGCCAGAATACTTTTCGCCAGTAAACATTATCCAGTGACGAACGCGTCACGCCCTGACTGGTGGAAGCATGGATAAACTGATTGTCTGTGTCGTAAATTCCCACGTGCAGACCATTTTCTCCACTGCCCGTTTTGAAGAAAACCAGATCGCCAGGTAATAACTGTGATTTGTCGATGCGGGTCCCGATATCGGTCTGCGCAGAAGTGGTGCGGGGTAGCTGCATATTAAAACGATCGCGAAAGGTCAGATAAACAAAACCTGAGCAGTCAACACCACCGCGACTCATGCCGCCATAACGATACGGGGCACCGCGCCACTGCCCCAGCTGATCGTTAAGCTGCGCTATAACGGTGATTGAATCAGAAAGCCGGCCATCTGGCGCCGGAGCACGGCTACTACAACCTGCCAGCATGATCACTAACAGCAGAAACCAGTAACGCATAACACATCCCTCAGTAGCAACATCAGTAACCTGACGGCAGTCTTCAGATAAGGCTGTTCAGCACAGCGTGGTCAACAACGACTGGCCTTCACTCTTCAGCAAACGAAACGACACGCCATACAGCGCGCTGAGATGTTCAGGCGTCAGTACCTGGCCCGGATGCCCCTGTAATGCACTCTGCCCAGGCCGCATCAGCCAGATGCTGTCGGCATAGCGCAGGGAGTGATTGATATCGTGGCTGCTCATAATGACACTCACACCTTTTGCCGTTATCGCCGGAAGAAGAGTGTCGAAGGCCACCTGCTGGGCTATATCCAACCCGGTTAACGGCTCATCGAGCAGCAACAGTTTACCTTCCGGTTGGCTAATCTGTAAAAAGACAGCGGCCAGCCGTACGCGCTGCCATTCACCCCCGGAGAGTTGAGTGAGTGGCCGGGCAAGTTTATCGTCCAGCAGTAACGCCTTAGCCAGTGACTGCAGCATCTGTTGCGATTCAATACCCTGTTGCTGCACATGCATCATAAGGTAATGCCAGACCGGCATCTGCCCCGGAGGCTGCTGCTGTTGTGGCAGATAAGCGCGCTGGCGAGCCAGATGCCGTCCAGGCCATGCCCCCACCGGGAGCCCCGCCAACGTCACGTTTCCCTCACAGGGGAGCAGTCCGGCTATAGCGGTCAGGAGTGAGCTTTTTCCCGCGCCATTAGGCCCCACCAGATGAATAACCTGCCCGGCTCCGACGCGAGCGCTGAAAGGAAACAAGCGCCCTTCCAGCGCAACGCCTGTTAATTCCAGCAGCATACGTTATGCCAGCGCCTTGTGGATAAGCGCGACCAGTTGCGGGTCGTTGGGTGCGGTATCCGGCGAGAAACGCTGCAGCACCGTACCATCACGCCCAATAATAAACTTTTCAAAATTCCACAGGATATCTCCTGGCTGCTTCGGCGCACGTCCTTTACTGCTCATACGCGCCAGGAAGCCACTCCCCTCGGGCGCTGTCGCCTGAGGCTGTGCCGCCACCAGCTTTTCATAAAGCGGATGACGCTGCGGGCCGTTAACTTCTGTCTTGCTGAACATGGGGAAAGTGACACCATAAGTAGTACTGCAGAAAGTTTTAATTTCAGCCTCACTGCCGGGCTCTTGTTCCAGAAACGCATTACATGGGAACCCCAGCACCGTCAGCCCCTGTCCATGCAACTCTTTTTGCAATTTTTCCAGTTCTTCATACTGGGGTGTCAGTCCACACTTTGAAGCCACATTGACGACCAGCAACACATCGCCCTGCCACTGAGCAAGGGTTGTTTTTTCACCATCCAGCGTCACCAGTTCTGTATCGAAAATACTCATCGTTTTTTCCTGTTTTAACGTAGGGATATAAACAGCCTCAAGGCTGTCAGCGGTTGCTCAATAATAACCAGATAAAGACCGGCGCGCCCAGCGTTGCCGTGACCACCCCGACAGGCAGTTCTGCAGAAGTTAATGTGACACGGGCTATAATGTCAGCGGCCAGCAGTACACCGGCTCCCGCCAGCGCACAACCGGGAAGCAGGATACGATGGTCGCTCAGCCCCTTCAGACGCAGAAGATGCGGCACGACCAGCCCCACAAATCCTATTGCGCCCGCCAGCGCAACACTGACACCCACCAGCCAGCCGATAGCGATCACCAGAAGATTACGCCACAGTACCAGTGGCAGGCCCAGCTGTTGCGCGGAGATCTCCCCCAACGCCAGCAGATTAAGCACCCTGGACTGGCAACTCAACCAGAGCAGAACCGGGATCAACGCCAGCATCAGCCAGCTATAGCGCCAGTCGAGTCCACTAAACCCCCCCATCATCCAGTACATGAGCTGACGCAAGTCCATACTGCTGCTGAAGTAGACAGCCCACGTCATCCCGGCACTACAAATAATGCCCAGCGCCACACCCGCCAGCAGCAAGCGGCTGCTGGACAGATGCTGGCGCGCAAAGCGCAGTAGGATCAGCGTCACCAGTAGCGCCCCGAGAATAGCACTCAGGCTCATCAGCCAGGGATTACTGGTACCCGCGAAAATACACAGCACCAGCCCTACGCCCGCGCCTCCAGATACACCCAGGAGCCCGGGTTCAGCCAGGGGATTGCTGAACAATGCCTGCATAGCTGCTCCTGCAACCGCCAGTGACGCGCCCACCAACATGACGGCCAGGCTACGGGGCAGACGCAGCTGCCAGACAAAGAGTTGAGCATCGGGAGTGAACCACTCGGTCGGAGATAGCCAACGATCGCCCGCGCAAAGACTCACCAGCAACAGTGACAGGCAAAAGATCAACAGCCCACAAAGCCAGAAGCCCGATCGCCGTTGAACAGAAGAAATCTGTTGGGAGAGCACAGTCATCACAAGTGTTTTTCAGAGAAAACAGAGGGTTAATTGTAGAGGGAAATTAGCAAAAAGAAAGTGCCAGCCACACCGCTGCTGTAAGCAATCGTGATATTGCCCGCTCGCTGCCACGATATTTGAATACGCTCGGGTCATTAAACACTGCAGAGATAAGGTTTTTTTTAAACAGAGACATTGACGATGGACATGAAAAAGGCCGCTTGCGCGGCCTTTTTGATTGGCTGAAATCAGTCTTCTTTTGGTGAAGCGTTCTCAACCCGGCTTTTTAGTTTCTGGCCCGGTCGAAACGTCACAACCCGGCGAGCCGTGATGGGAATGTCTTCACCCGTTTTAGGGTTACGTCCCGGACGTTGATTCTTGTCGCGAAGGTCGAAGTTGCCAAATCCTGACAGTTTAACCTGCTCACCATTTTCCAAAGCACGACGCACTTCTTCAAAAAACAGTTCAACCAGCTCTTTGGCATCCCGTTTGCTAAGACCAAGCTTCTCAAACAGGTATTCAGACATTTCAGCTTTTGTAAGCGCCATAGGTTCAATCCCTCAAGGATGCTTGGAATCGCTCTTTCAGTGCCTCTACGCATTTCGCAACGGTAGCGGCAATCTCCTCTTCTTCGAGTGTCCGGCTGGTATCTTGCAAAATCAGGCTGATAGCGAGGCTCTTAAAACCATCATTTACGCCCTTACCACGGTACACGTCAAACAAGTTTACGCCAACTACCTGATTTACGCCAACTTTCTTACACTCAGTGATAACATCTGCTGCTGGCACGTTTTCAGCAACCACAACAGCGATATCACGACGGTTTGCCGGGAAGCGTGAAATGCCGCTGGCATCAGGCAGGACGCGGTCTGCAACCTTGTCCCACAGCAGTTCAAACACCACGGTGCGGCCGTTAAGATCCAGTTTACGTTCAAGTTCCGGATGGACCACACCCATAAATCCGATAGGTTCACCGCGTAAATAAATCGCCGCGCTCTGGCCCGGATGGAGTGCAGGATGGGACTCTGCCACAAACTGAATGTCATCGAGTTTGCCGGTTAACTCCAGCAGGGACTCTAAATCACCTTTTAAATCATAGAAGTCTACCGGACTGCGCGCCAGATCCCAGTGCTCTTCATGACGATGGCCACTGATCACACCAGCCAGCATAACGTCCTGACGGATCCCCAGGTTTGCCTGTGTATCAGGCACAAAGCGCAGACCGCTTTCGAACAGGCGCACGCGAGACTGCTGACGATTCTGGTTGTACACTACCGCGCCCAGCAGACCACTCCACAGCGACAGACGCATCGCGGACATTTCAACGGAGATCGGGCTGGGTAAGACCAGATTTTCTTCACCCGGATGGAGCAGGGCCTGAATTTTCGGGTCAACGAAGCTGTAGGTGATGGCTTCCTGGTATCCTTTGTCGACCAGTAGCGCTTTCACGCGCTTCAGCGACAGAGTGGCTTCCCGGTGCTTCGTCATCACCAGACCGGCCTGTACCGGCACATTTGGAATGTTGTCGTAGCCGTAGACGCGAGCCACTTCTTCCACCAGATCTTCTTCAATCGCGATGTCAAAACGCCACGACGGTGCGACCGCCTGCCATTCGCCCTGACCTTCCGTCACGTCACAGCCCAGACGGCGCAGAATGTCGCTCACCTCAGCATCCGCAATCACGTGGCCGATCAGACGGTCCAGCTTTTCACGGCGCAGGGTGATAGTGGCACGGACAGGCAGCATGGCTTCATCAGTGACATCAATAACCGGCCCGGCTTCGCCGCCACAGATATCCAGCAGCAGACGTGTCGCACGCTCCATTGCCTTATGCTGCAATGCCGGGTCAACACCACGCTCGTAACGGTGTGAAGCATCGGTATGCAGACCATGACGGCGTGCACGGCCGGTAATGGATAGCGGGCTGAAGAAAGCGCATTCGAACAACACGTTTTGGGTTTCTTCGTTTACACCAGAGTGCTCACCACCGAAGATCCCGCCCATGGCCAGCGCTTTTTTCTGGTCCGCGATCACCAGCGTATCACTGTTCAGCCTGGCTTCGTTGCCATCCAGCAGCGTCAGGGTTTCGCCCTCTTCCGCCATACGCACCACAATTCCCCCGTCGAGGCGATCGAGGTCAAAGGCGTGCATCGGCTGGCCCAGCTCCAGTAGAACATAGTTGGTGACATCAACAACCGGATCAATTGAGCGGATCCCGCAGCGACGCAGTTTTTCTTTCATCCACAGCGGCGTAGCGGCTTTGACATTGATGCCTTTAACAACACGTCCAAGATAACGTGGGCAGGCCGCGGTGGCCTCGACGCGAATCGGGAAGCTGTCCTGCACGGTTGCGATAACCGGTGCGATCTCAGGCGCGGCCAGCGGCAGCTTGTTCAGCACGGCAACATCACGTGCCACACCGATAATACCCAGACAGTCGGCACGGTTTGGCGTGACACTAATCTCAATGGTGCTGTCATCCAGCTTCAGATAATCACGGATATCTGTCCCGATGGTGGCATCCAGCGGCAGTTCAATAATACCGTTATGGTCGTCGGAAATACCCAGTTCAGAAAAAGAGCACAGCATCCCTTCCGACGGCTCGCCACGCAGTTTAGCCGCTTTGATTTTAAAATCACCCGGCAGTACCGCACCCACAGTCGCGACAGCCACTTTCAGCCCCTGACGGCAATTCGGTGCGCCACAGACGATATCCAGCAGACGGTCGCCACCGACGTTGATTTTCGTCACGCGCAGTTTATCGGCGTTCGGGTGCTGGCCGCACTCAACCACTTCACCGACGACGACGCCATGAAAAGCACCGGCTACCGCTTCCACACCGTCTACTTCCAGACCGGCCATGGTGATTTGATCGGACAGGGCTGCACTGTCAATGGCCGGGTTGACCCATTCACGTAACCAGAGTTCACTGAATTTCATTGGTTTTACCCGCCCTTATTTAAACTGTTTGAGGAAACGTAAATCATTTTCGAAGAAGGCACGCAGGTCGGTCACGCCGTAACGCAGCATGGTCAGGCGCTCCATTCCCATACCAAAAGCGAAGCCCGAGTACACTTCCGGGTCGATGCCGACATTGCGCAGCACGTTCGGG
Organism: Erwinia persicina; assembly: GCF_019844095.1. NCBI lineage: Bacteria > Pseudomonadati > Pseudomonadota > Gammaproteobacteria > Enterobacterales > Erwiniaceae > Erwinia > Erwinia persicina. The sequence continues at coordinate 2,673,602 of NZ_CP082141.1, forward strand.
TGAACCATGCCGCAGCCGAGCACTTCCAGCCATTTACCATTTTTACCCATCACATCCACTTCTGCAGAAGGCTCGGTGAACGGGAAGTAAGACGGACGGAAACGCACCTGCAAATCTGCCTCAAAAAAGTTGTTGAGGAAGTCGTGCAGTGTGCCCTTCAGATTGGTAAAACTGATGTTTTTATCGACGATCAGCCCTTCCATCTGGTGGAACATGGGGGTGTGAGTCTGATCGTAGTCATTACGATACACCCGGCCCGGGGCAATAATGCGGATTGGCGGCTGCTGTTCTTTCATTGTGCGGATCTGAACGCCAGAAGTCTGTGTACGTAACAGACGGGTCGCATCAAACCAGAAGGTGTCGTGATCGGCACGGGCCGGGTGATGGCCGGGAATATTCAGGGCATCAAAGTTATGATAATCATCTTCGATTTCCGGGCCGGTCTCTACAGAGAAGCCGAGCTCACCGAAGAAGGTTTCGATACGATCGATAGTGCGGGTCACCGGGTGCAAACCGCCGTTTTCGATGCGACGCCCCGGCAGGGAAACATCAATGGTTTCCTGTGCAAGGCGTGCGTTCATAACCGCAGACTCCAGCGCATGCTTCTGCGCGTTCAGCGCTTCCTGTACTTGCTGTTTGGCTTCATTGATCACCGCACCGGCTGCCGGGCGCTCTTCCGCAGGCAGTTCACGCAAGGAGGTCATCTGGAGCGTAAGATGCCCTTTTTTACCCAGGTATTCGACGCGAACGTTATCTAACGCGGCGACATCCTGAGCATCATTGATGGCGGCTTTCGCGCTCGCCACCAGGTCTGCGAGATGTGACATGCTTTCCTCTTCTTCCAGCCACGCAGGCTGGTCTGTTTTTTCAGGACGAATGGCCGCCCGGTCGTTATTTTTAAGGTACTGAAACGAAAAAAGCCTCCACGAGGGAGGCTTTCAGCGCGATTTTTCGTTTCTTTTCTTTGCGCTAAAGCCCCCGATGATCAGGCGCTAAAGTAAAAAAAGAAACGAAAAATAGCAGTATTCATGATTAGCTGACCTTGATGCAGTTTCTGACCGCTCTATTGAAAGGCCGGAGGAAAAAATTGTCAATCTTTTCAGGCAATAAAAAAGAGGGAGACCAGCTCCCTCTTCAATCTGGCTTACGCCAGAGCTGATTTCGCTTTTTCTACCAGAGCAGCAAATACTGCTTTGTCGAATACTGCGATGTCAGCCAGAATCTTACGGTCGATTTCAATCGAAGCCTTTTTCAGACCATTGATGAAACGGCTGTAAGACATGCCGTTAGTGCGGGCTGCAGCGTTGATACGCGCAATCCACAGCTGACGGAACTGGCGCTTCCGCTGACGACGGTCACGGTAAGCATACTGACCAGCTTTGATAACAGCCTGGAAAGCAACACGGTATACACGTGAACGTGCACCGTAGTAGCCTTTAGCTTGTTTTAAGATTTTCTTGTGACGTGCGCGAGCAACTACACCACGTTTTACACGAGCCATTTAGCTCTCCTATGTATATTCTGAATGAATTAAAAAATTACTTATGCGTACGGCAGGCAGGCAATAACCAGACCCAGATCGCCTTTAGACACCATACCTTTAGGACGCAGGTGGCGTTTACGCTTAGTAGATTTTTTAGTCAGAATATGACGCAGGTTAGCGTGTTTACGCTTGAAGCCGCCACCGGCGGTCTTCTTGAAGCGCTTGGCCGCGCCACGTACAGTTTTAATCTTTGGCATTTAAAAACATCCACTTCGCATTGTTAATAAAATGAACCAGACAGGCGAATTTCGCCGCGCACCGAAGTACGCGGCAGAATTACTTTAGGGCCTACTGTTTCTTCTTGGGTGCGAGCACCATAATCATCTGACGACCTTCAATCCTTGTAGGGAATGATTCGACCACTGCCAGATCAATATCTTCACACAGATCTTTACGGACGCGGTTAAGCACTTCCATACCGATCTGCTGGTGCGCCATTTCACGACCGCGAAAACGCAGCGTGATCTTGGCTTTATCGCCATCTTCCAGAAAGCGAATCAGGTTGCGTAGTTTTACCTGATAGTCGCCATCATCGGTACCAGGACGGAACTTAATTTCCTTAACCTGGATGATCTTTTGCTTCTTCTTCTGTTCTTTAGAAGATTTGCTTTTTTCGTAAAGGAACTTGCCGTAATCCATTATACGGCAAACGGGCGGCTCGGCGTTGGGGCTGATCTCTACCAGATCCACGCCCGCTTCTTCAGCTTTTTCCAAAGCTTCATTCAGACTGACAATACCAATCTGTTCGCCATCGACGCCAGTCAGACGAACCTCAGTAGCGCGAATTTCTCTATTTATGCGATTAGGACGCGCCGGTTGAACTCGTTTTCCGCCTTTAATACTTTATTCCTCCAATTGATGAAGATTGCGACTGCGGATTTCACCCTGCAGTTTCGCGATCACTTCGTTTACATCCATGCTTCCCAGGTCTTTACCGCGGCGGGTGCGAACGGCCACTTTGCCAGCTTCCACCTCTTTATCACCACAGACCAACATATACGGGACACGACGTAAAGTATGTTCACGGATTTTAAAGCCAATCTTCTCGTTTCTCAAGTCCGCTTTTGCACGAATGCCCGCATTTTGCAGTTTTCGGGTCAATTCTGCAACATATTCGGACTGACCATCGGTGATATTCATCACCACAACTTGTACTGGAGCTAACCATGTTGGGAAGAAACCGGCATATTCTTCGGTTAAAATCCCGATAAAGCGCTCCATGGACCCCAGGATTGCCCGGTGAATCATCACTGGCACCTGACGTTCATTACTTTCGCCGATATAAGAAGCACTCAGGCGGCTCGGCAGTGAGAAGTCGAGCTGAACGGTGCCACACTGCCATGCACGGTCGAGACAGTCATGTAGCGTAAATTCAATTTTAGGGCCGTAAAAGGCACCCTCACCCGGCTGATAATCAAACGGGATATTGTTCTCTTTCAGTGCAGCGGCCAGATCAGCCTCTGAACGGTCCCACAGGTCATCACTACCGATACGTTTTTCAGGACGGGTAGAGAGTTTCACCACGATTTTTTCAAAGCCAAAAGTGCTGTACATATCGTACACCATCTTAATACAGCCATTGACCTCATCACGGACCTGATCTTCAGTACAGAAGATATGGGCATCATCCTGGGTAAAACCGCGCACGCGCATCAGGCCATGCAAGGCACCTGACGGCTCGTTGCGATGGCAGCTGCCAAACTCTGCCATACGTAACGGCAGGTCGCGGTATGATTTTAGCCCCTGATTGAAAATTTGCACGTGGCCAGGGCAATTCATTGGCTTAATGCAGTACTCACGGTTTTCTGAAGAAGTGGTAAACATCGCCTCTTTGTAGTTTTCCCAGTGCCCGGTTTTTTCCCACAGCACGCGGTCCATCATAAACGGACCTTTCACTTCCTGGTACTCATACTCTTTCAGTTTGGTGCGGACAAACACTTCCAGCTCGCGGAAAATCGTCCAGCCATCGTTATGCCAGAACACCATGCCAGGCGCTTCTTCCTGCATGTGATAGAGGTCAAGCTGCTTACCGATTTTACGGTGGTCTCGCTTCGCCGCCTCTTCCAGACGCTGCAGATAGGCAGCGAGCTGTTTTTTATCGCCCCAGGCCGTACCGTAGATACGCTGCAACATTTTATTGTTGCTGTCGCCACGCCAGTAAGCGCCAGAAATTTTCTGCAGCTTGAAGTGGTGGCAAAAGCGCATGTTAGGCACGTGAGGGCCACGGCACATATCCACGTATTCTTCATGATGGTACAGGCCAGGACGGTCATCATGACTGATATTTTCATCAAGGATGGTGGTTTTGTAGGTCTCACCCCGTTCAGCAAAGGCGTCACGCGCTTCCTGCCAGCTGACTTTCTTCTTGATAACGTCGTAATTCGTCTCAGCTAACTGGTGCATACGCTTTTCCAGCAGCTCAATATCTTCCTGCGTCAGCGTGCGGTCAAGATCGACGTCGTAGTAAAAACCGTTGTCGATAACAGGACCGATAGCCATTTTGGTATCTGGCCACAGTTGCTTGATCGCGTGCCCTAACAGGTGGGCGCAGGAGTGACGAATAATTTCCAGACCCGCTTCGTCTTTGGCGGTGATGATTGCTACGCTGGCGTCTTCGGTGATCGGATCAACCGCATCCACCAGTTCGCCGTTCACACGGCCGGCAATACAGGCTTTCGCCAGGCCAGGACCGATGTCCAGAGCAATATCCATCACGCTAACGGCGTGGTCGAACGAACGCTGACTTCCATCAGGAAGAGTAATAACAGGCATGAAACGTCCTTAATTGCAGTGGTAACCCACACGTAAGATTACATGCAAATTTAAATTTTTCTTTATACAACAAGCACTTTGCACTTGAAACCGACTCACATTTGCCGGTTTGGTACACTGCCTGGTACACATTATCGAAAGTGTTTGTTTTACCAGTCACTTACGAAGGAGAGTCATCTTACACGCCATCAGTCGAAATTGCACGGATAGCCGGGTTAAACGGCGTGAGCCGCGATGCTCGCGGGGTCAGCTTCCCTCCTCCAGCCCGGCGTGAAGAAAATCGGCCCTACGGCAGAAAAAAACCGCCCGAAGGCGGTTAATGTGAGTCAGGTTTATCGCCGGACTCGGGGGCAGAAGTGGGATCGTCCTTCCCTTTTTTCTGGGGTTTTTGTTCAGGCTTTCCATTGCCATGATGGGGTTCATAGTCGGGATGATCACCCTCCACGGGACGGTCTGACATAACTCCTCCTGTATGAATGACATTCATTACAGAGTGTAGTCACCGCTGTTGCCTTAAGCCTAACGGAGCCTGTGTGGTTTGACTGCGGACTCTTATCCTGGGGTCGATCCACTAATGAGGCGATCGGTGCATCTGAGCCGTTGAGAGGGAATGGGCTGTCTGGCAAGGGAAAACGAGCCGCAGGGTGCGGCTCGTGCAAAAGATTACATCGCGTAGGAAAGCGTAATCGTCGTTTTGGTATCGGTATGATCCGGCGCCGATTCCGGTGGATTCTGGTTCCACGTGACGTTATAAGCCATTTTCAGCGCGAAGTGATCGTTGATAGCCACCTGCAGGCCCGTTTCGGAGTTGACGGTGGTATCGTCGCTACCCAGTACGGAAACGCCCTGAACGAATTTGGTGGTGTCGGTCAACTGCCACTGATAGCTCAGGGCACCGTAGGCCAGCGCCTGCGTTTCATGACCGCCTTCGTGGTAGTCGTCATAACGCACACCGGGACCGGCTTCAATACGCAGCGAGTGCACCGGGCCATTCAACAGCTGGCGACCATAACCGGCAGCGAGAATAGAACGGCCGTCATAACCGTTGAAGCGGTCACTCAACCAGCTTGCCTGACCAAACAGATAATCAGCAGTGTTCATGTTGTAACGCGTACGGCCACCGACCTGATAGGTCTCTGATGAGCGCTCATCATTGGAAGATGTATTGCTGGCGTTGCCCCACAGGCTGTAGGCGAAGCTGGGCGTATACCAGGTCAGGTTGGTATTTGCGGTCGCTGAAGAACTGGTGGTGTTGCCAGACTGCGCCAGATAACCGGCGGCGGCATTACCTTCAAAATCTTTTTTCGCCGTAGAAGGATCATCCATAACCGTGAAGACGTTATTATCCGCCAGGGCTTGATGACAGAATGCTCCCCCGGAGAGCAACAGAACTACAGACAGCTTATTAAGCGCTTTCATTTAAATGTGACCCGTACGACAGTTTTTAAAAGAGTGAGTCTGAAGCGTTTTGAAGGACGATCAACGCATTTTACGCTTATAATCGTAACAATTTGTTAATTCGCTCTTTTTCCAAAGCATCATGACAAAAAGAGACCGTGAATGAGAAATTTCCCATTAACGCGGCGCATTATAGAGGGTATTGAGTCAGAAAACACCTGGATGAAAATAACAATTATCGTTAACCACAGCGATATTGTGGCTGAAAAATGTCAGCAATGTGACCGAATGTAAATGACAACCGATCGCTCCCCTGCCTTCCTCTCTGCTCTTTCAGGGTCTGAAGAGCCAGCGCGCACAATTGCGTTAATCATATCTTCCGCTCTCCGATATTCTGATTTCGCTGATCCCCAGACCGGGATGGGCTACGCTAAAGAAATGTTTATTAACGCTGTTTTTCTAACCACGAGGTGAAGAATGAGTAATCACGGGATCGGTCAGTATGTGGTGACGTTTCATTATAACGAGAAGGGATTATCTGACCTGCTGGAGTTGAGTAGTGCACTGGTCAGCGGCGGATTTTCTACCACGCTCAAAGATGAAGAAGGTCAGCCCCATGAGTTAGGGACGAACAGCTTCGGCATCATCACCACACTATCGGAAGAGGAGATCCGCCAGCAGGCGGTGGGAATTGGCGAACTGATCCTGGGTGTAGCGCCGGACATTGATGTTCAGCCCTGGGACACATACCGGAAAAAAAGCGACCAGAATTTGTAAAGACAAAGCCTTAACGTGCGCAAACGCAAATATTGGTTATTCTTTAAGCGTTACCATAGTGAAATCACAGCGAAAAGAGGAGTGTCCTATGTGGTCAGCCATCAGTCGTCTGTTGAGTGAACAGTGGGGACCCGCAGAGATAACCGGGCGTACCGAATTGCCCGGTGGGGATGTCCACCCTGCCTGGCATCTGCGCTACGGAGAGCACGACGTCTTCGTCAAATGCAATCAGCGTGACATGCTGGATCTGTTTACGTGGGAGGCTGACCAGTTGCAGCTCCTGGCACGCAGCCAGACGGTACGCGTGCCAGCTGTCTACGGCGTGGGCAGCGACCGGGAAACCAGCTTTCTGCTGCTGGAGTATATCCCGGTCAGGCCGCTGGATGCGCACGGCGCTTTTCAGCTTGGACAACAGCTGGCACGCCTGCATCAGTGGAGTGAGCAGCCACAGTTCGGGCTGGACTTCGATAACAATATTACCACCTCCCTGCAGCCAAACAGCTGGCTCAAGCGCTGGTCGGTCTTCTTCTCAGAGCAGCGCATCGGCTGGCAGCTCCAGCTTGCCTCAGAAAAAGGGATTCTGTACGGTGATATCGATCTGATTGTGCGCTGCGCTCAGAAGATGCTGGAGTCACATCATCCCGAGCCCTCCTTACTGCATGGCGATCTCTGGCCAGCCAATTGCGCAGGCAGCGACAGCGGGCCCTGGATTTTTGATCCTGCCTGTTACTGGGGCGATCGTGAATGCGATCTGGCGATGCTCTCCTGGCATCCGGACATTCCGGCACAGGTGTATGATGGCTACCAGTCAGTGTGGCCACTCCCCGGTGATTTCCTGCAGCGGCAACCGATCTATCAGCTTTATTATCTGCTGAACCGGGCAAATGTCTTCGGCGGGCACTGGCTGGCAGAAGCGCAGCGGGCAGTGGGAACATTACTGGATGGCGATGAACTGGGAAAACGTCACGCGCGCCCGGCCTGACGCCATGCGCACGCGACCTGACGCGAGTTTAATAGATAAACCCGGCCAGTTTCAGGACAAAATAGCCCGCGACAATGATGATAACCGGCAGGATATACAGCGGGAAGATTTGCAGAAAAATGGTGTGGCGCGGCACCACTATCTTCGCTTCCAGCTGTTCCCGGCTGTGTCCTTCTGTTCCGCGCGCACGCTCAAGGATCATCTGATCTTCAATGCTTTCACGCAGAAAGCGCGTCTGCCGCCACATCCTTGCACCGGAAGCCTGAAGAGCAAGCCCGATGAAAATCAGCGCATAGATCACCCAGAAAAGAATATTCGTGCCGTGATTAAAGTCCGGAACGGGCGAATGCGTCCAGAAACCGGAGAGAAAACCGGTGTTAAAGCGCACCATATCAATCATGACATGGGCGAAATCCTGCATCACCGCATTGATACCGTCACGTTGCTCACGGCTCTTTTCGAGAAAACCAAGCAGTGAGATAAGCGTTGATAACAACGCGGGAATAAATATAACCCAGCCCAGAATGCGTTTAATAATCGCAACCCTGCCAGCCTGTTGATACGTCATGCGTTCTCCTGTCCTTCCGATGTCTGCCAGTCAGTTTACCTGCAGTGATACAAAAGCGCCTGTAAAATACAGACTTAATCACCGCTTTGCACAAAGCGGCCCGTCGGATGATACCTTTTCCCTCACCGCTTCGTGGTAAACTGCCACAAACTGTCAAAAGGAGCCGTAGCATGTCTTATCACCGCCCCGTACTTGCCGCCATTTTTGATATGGATGGCCTGCTGATCGATTCAGAGCCGTTATGGCAACAAGCCGAGCTGGATATTTTTACTTCTCTTGACGTTGACCTGAGCCGCCGCGGTGAAATGCCAGATACGCTGGGACTGCGCATCGACCAGGTGGTGCGCATGTGGTATGAAACCCTGCCGTGGAAAGGGCCTTCCCAGGCGGAAGTCACCCAGCAGATCATCAACCGGGCGTTAAGCCTGGTAGATGAGAACCGACCGCTGCTGCCCGGCGTTAAGCAGGCGCTTGAACTCTGCCGGTCAGAAGGGCTGAAAATTGGCCTCGCCTCCGCCTCTCCGCTGTTTATGCTGGAAAGCGTGCTGGAGATGTTCAGCCTGCGCGACTACTTTGAGGTACTGGCCTCAGCGGAATCCCTGCCTTACAGCAAGCCGCACCCGCAGGTTTATCTGGATGCCGCTGCCCGCCTGGGCGTGGATCCGCTGAACTGTGTCACGCTGGAAGACTCCTTTAACGGCATGATCGCGACGAAAGCAGGACGGATGCGATCCATTGTGGTTCCCGATGCCAGCCATGCCGCCGATCTGCGTTGGTCACTGGCAGATGTCAAACTCAGCAGCCTTGAGGAACTGACCGCACAGCACCTGCACGGGCGCTGAGTGAATGCCGGGCGCTGCAGAAAGCCGCCCGGCGCTTTACCCCGGCGTCACCTGTCCGCGATATTTTACCGCAGCCACAAAGGCGGCAAAGGCCGGAGAGATGTTTCTTCTGTTGGGGTAGTAGAGGTGAAAACCCTGAAAATAGGGGCTCCAGTCAGCCAGTACCTCGGTCAGGCGCCCGTCCTCAATATGAGGCCTGGCCATAAAATCAGGCACGTACGCCAGCCCGACCCCATCCAGTGCCGCGTTCAGGACTGGGAGAGTGCTGTTGGACATCAGTTGCCCTTCTACCCTGACATTCATCTTCTGCCCCGCTTTCTCAAATTCCCACGCGTAGATGCTGCCCCCCACGCTATGGCGGAGGTTAATGCAGCGATGATCGGTCAGATCCCTGGGATGCGTCGGGATCGGGTGCTGTTTAAAATAGCCGGGTGACCCGACGACCGACAGTCGCCAGTCGGGCCCCAGGCGGACGGCGATCATATCCTGACTGATCGACTCCCCGAGGCGTATCCCGGCATCAAAGCGTTCACTGACAATATTGGTGAAGCCGTAATCAATACAGATTTCGACATTCACGTCAGGATACTGGCGGAAAAAAGCCGGCAATACCGGGCGCAGTAGCTGTTCAGCAGCGTCATCAGAGCAGGTCAGCCGGAGGCTTCCCGCCGGTTTTTCCCGCAGCTCCCCCATGCGTTCAATTTCAGCATTGATCTGCTCGAACAGCGGGCCGACAGACTGCATCAGTCGCTCTCCGGCATCGGTGGGGGCAACGTGGCGCGTTGTCCGCGCAAGCAGCCTGACCCCCAGTCTCTCTTCCAGTTTTTTCACGGTATGGCTGAGTGCAGAAGGGCTGACGCCCAGCGTGAGTGAGGCTTTAGTGAAGCTTTGCTCGCGGGCGACGGCCAGAAAAGCCAGGATATCATTCATACGGCGCTCGTCTGATTGATGAATTTTATTCAAAAGTACATCAAAATTACCCCACCTTATCAGCGTACTCAAAGCGTTTTATTCTCTTTCACTGATATGAAAGGGAACAGCATCATGAATACCATTATGAATAAATCCACGAACCGCGCTTATCAGCATGCCCCGTCAGCATGGGGGGCCGTATTTTCGATGGCCCTTGGCGTCGTTGTGCTGATCGCCTCAGAATTTATGCCCGTCAGCCTGCTGACGCCGATTGCGCAGGATCTCGGCATCAGCCAGGGCAGTGCAGGACAGGCCATCTCGGTATCCGGTATGTTTGCCGTGGTGACCAGCCTGCTCAATACCCCCCTCACCGGCCACTGGGACCGGAAAAAAGTGCTGATGAGCTTCACCTTCCTGCTGATTGCCTCCGGTGTGATCGTTACGCTGGCAGCCGACGGTATCACCTTTATGGTGGGCCGCGCGCTGCTGGGGATGGCTATCGGCGGCTTCTGGTCAATGTCGACCGCCACGGTGATGCGCCTGCTTCCCGCCCATTCGCTGGCAAAAGGCCTGGCGTTAATCAACGGCGGCAATGCGCTGGCAGCGACGGTCGCCGCGCCGCTGGGCAGTTTTCTCGGGCAGTATACGGGCTGGCGTGGCGCCTTCGTTATCGTGGTACCGCTGGCGGTGCTGGCGTTTGTCTGGCAGTGGCGCAGCCTTCCGCTGATGCCAGCGGATCGTCCGCGCAAACCTGTCACCAATCCTTTTTCCCTGCTGCGTCACCCTCAGGTGGCGCTGGGCATGGCGGGGATACTGTTTCTGTTTATGGGGCAGTTTGCCCTTTTCACCTACCTGCGCCCGCTGCTGGAGGAGGTCACGCGGGTATCGGTCACGCAGCTTTCGCTGATGCTGTTCGCCCTGGGGGGATTCGGTCTCGTCGGTACGTGGCTGATGGGCCCCTTGCTTAAGCACGGGCTCTACGCCTGGCTGGCGGGCATTCCGCTTGCCATGGCCCTGATCGCCCTGTTGCTGATTGTGCTGGCTGACGCGATGGTTCCCGTCAGTGTGCTTCTCGCCCTCTGGGGCCTGATCGCCACACCGGCCCCAATCGTCTGGGGTGTCTGGCTCAGCAAAGCGCTGGCAGAGAATGCCGAAACCGGCGGTGGGCTGATGGTGGCCACCATCCAGTTGGCCATTACCGCCGGCGCCGGACTGGGCGGCATCCTGTTTGATGCCTCAGGCTGGTGGAGCCCTGTCGTGCTGGGCGCAGGTTTACTGCTTGCATCAGCCGGCTTCGCCCTGGCAGCACAAAAGAACAGGGACGCCGTCTGAGCGCGAAGGCGAAGTGCTGCCCTCGCCTTCTGACGATTTTCGACAGGCCATGTTAAAAATAATAAAACATCGTTTCATTTTTGTTGTAATCCTTTCTCCATCTGCTTATGCTTCCTGAACCGGCCCGCGCGATCACGTTCTGCTGTTTTCACTGCGCGTGCCCACTTACCTATAAGGAAGCCAGGATGATCCTCAACGCATTTAATCTTGAAGGCAAAGTGGCCATGATCACCGGCTGCAATACCGGTCTCGGCCAGGGAATGGCGCTGGGTCTGGCCCAGGCAGGGTGCGATATTATTGGCGTCAATCGCTCCACTGCCAGCGAAACGGCAGAGAAAGTCGCCGCGACCGGACGACGTTTCGTCAGTATTACGGCCGATCTGTCCGACAGCCGCTGTATTGACGGGGTGATGGCGCAGGCGCTGGCCGCTTTCCCCAGGCTGGATATTCTGGTCAACAATGCCGGGATCATTCGCCGGGCAGACGCGATCGACTTCAGTGAGACTGACTGGGATGAGGTGATGAATATTAACAGTAAGACACTGTTTTTTCTGTCGCAGCGGGTCGCCCGTCGTTTTATCCAGCAGGGACATGGCGGTAAAATCATCAATATCGCCTCCATGCTGTCATATCAGGGCGGTATTCGCGTCCCTTCCTATACTGCATCGAAAACCGCCGTACTCGGGCTGACGCGCCTGATGGCCAATGAATGGGCAGCGCACGGGATTAACGTTAACGCCATTGCTCCTGGCTATATGGCCACCAATAACACTGAACAGCTGCGCGATGATGAAGAACGCAATCAGCAGATCCTGGCGCGCATACCTGCCGGGCGCTGGGGCCAGGGCAGTGATATGATGGGGCCTGTGGTGTTTCTCGCCTCTTCCGCCTCGGACTACGTCAATGGCTTCACTCTGGCAGTAGATGGCGGCTGGCTGGCGCGTTGAGCGCTCTGTCTGTACGGGAGGGAAAAAAGCCCCTCTCCGTACCGCTTACGATCAATAACACTTTATTTATCTTTCGTTACAGCGTCACATATTTATTCTACTGTATATATTCCCTATACTGGATGCATTGACAGTTATGTAGCCAGGTATCCCCATGACGGCCGAAGGCCATCTTATTTTTGCCATTGCCAGCGCTATTTTCGCCAAGCGTGCTGAACTGACGCCGGTGCTGGCCAGCGCCGACTGGTGGCATATTATTCCGGCCACGCTGCTCACCTGCCTGCTACCGGATATCGACCACCCCAAATCCTTTCTCGGGCAGCGGCTTAAATGGCTGTCGCACCCGATTGCGCGGGCGTTTGGTCACCGGGGCTTTACGCATAGTTTGCTGGCCGTTGTCGGTGGCGTTGCCCTGCTGCAGTTAAAACTTCCTGCCAGTTGGCTGATCCCGGCCGATGCCTTCCAGGGAATGGTGCTGGGTTATCTCAGCCACATTGTTGCCGATATGCTCACACCTGCCGGGGTGCCACTGCTCTGGCCCTGCCGCTGGCGCTTTCGCCTGCCCCTGCTCAGAAGCCAGAAAGGAAATCAGCTGGAACGCACCCTGTGCCTGGCGCTGGTCGGTTATGCCATCTGGTTCCCCCCCGGCGCGCTGCCTTTTGGTGCATCAGACTGGACCAGTCAGGTGGTTAACTCAGCGCAACATCACATCGAACGGTTTATTAACAAACAATAGGATGAATTATTAAACAAATATGAGCAAAAAATTATAAATAATTCCGTTTGGATATAAGGTCGCACCAACAGTAACTGATACCATTCCGTCACTGGTTTACTTACTGCGCAACAGAAATTAACTGCCGCAGGCATGACTACGACGTAGTCCGTATTTTTTTGGAGATATTGGGAATGAATTTTCCACTGATTATTAACCTGGTGGTGTTTGTTGCACTGCTGCTGCTGGTGGCCAAAGCCAGCCGTACGGGCTGGAGTCTGTCGAAAAAGGTGCTTGTTGGCCTGGTGGTCGGGGTCCTTTTCGGTCTGGCGCTGCATATCTTCTATGGTGAAAACAGCCCGGTGATTAAAGAGTCGGTAAGCTGGTTTAACCTGGTGGGTAATGGGTATGTTCAGCTGTTGCAGATGATTGTGATGCCGCTGGTCTTTGCCTCGATTCTCAGCGCCGTTGCCCGCCTGCACAATGCCTCATCGCTGGGCAAAATCAGCCTGCTCACCATTGGCGTACTGCTGTTCACCACGGCCATTGCGGCGGCGGTCGGGGTGTTCGTCACCTGGCTGTTCGGTCTCAATGCCAGCGGCCTGGTGCAGGGTGCGCAGGAAACCGCGCGTCTGGCTGCCATTCAGAGCAATTATGTCGGCAAAGTGGCCGACCTCAGCGCGCCGCAGCTGCTGCTGTCGTTTGTGCCGAAAAATCCGTTTGCCGATCTGACCGGAGCCAGTCCGACGTCAATCATCAGCGTGGTGATCTTTGCCGCGTTCCTCGGTGTCGCCGCCCTGCAGCTGCTGAAGGATGATGTTGAGAAAGGTCAGCGCGTGCTGAAAGCCATCGATACCCTGCAGGCCTGGGTGATGAAGCTGGTTCGTCTGATTATGAAACTGACCCCTTACGGCGTGCTGGCACTGATGACCAAAGTCGTTGCCACCTCCAACCTCAGTGACATTATTAAGCTGGGGAGCTTCGTGCTGGCCTCCTACCTCGGTCTGGCCATCATGTTTGCCGTCCACGCTCTGCTTCTGTCGGTCAACGGCGTGAACCCGCTGCGCTTCTTCCGCAAAGTGTGGCCGGTGATTACCTTTGCCTTTACCAGCCGTTCCAGCGCAGCCACCATCCCGCTGAGCGTGGAAGCACAGACCCGTCGTCTGGGCATCCCTGAGTCGATTGCCAGCTTCGCCGCCTCCTTTGGAGCCACTATCGGTCAGAATGGCTGTGCCGGCCTGTACCCGACGATGCTGGCGGTGATGGTCGCCCCCACCGTGGGCATCAACCCGTTCGATCCTATGTGGATTGCGACGCTGATCGGTATTGTCACCCTCAGCTCTGCCGGTGTGGCCGGCGTCGGCGGCGGTGCCACCTTCGCTGCGCTGATTGTGCTGCCGGCGATGGGCCTGCCGGTCACGCTGGTCGCGCTGCTGATCTCCATCGAACCGCTGATTGATATGGGCCGTACCGCGCTCAACGTTAACGGTTCGATGACGGCCGGTACGCTCACCAGCCAGTGGCTGAAGCAAACCGACCGCCAGATCATGAACACCGATGCGGATAACGAAGCCGAACTGGCCCACCGTTAATCCGTTGCTGACGGGCCGTCAGGATGACGGCCCGTTTCTTTTTCTCTCCCTGATTCGCCCATATCCCTTCATTTCTCAGGCGTATACTGCTCACTGTTCTATAGTTACTGGTGTCTTAATGCGGTCACCGGAGCAATCAGCATGTCAAAAAATACGCAACACCCCGATCAGCCACAGCCTTCCTGCCCTGTGAATAGCAAAGTAGAGGCCCTCGAACCCTTCCGTAAAGGCGGTAAAAACCAGCCGCTGACCACCAATCAGGGAACGCGAATTGCAGACGATCAGAACTCGCTGCGCGCAGGCACCCGGGGTCCGACGCTGCTGGAAGACTTCATCATGCGTGAAAAAATCACGCACTTTGACCATGAGCGCATCCCGGAGCGCATCGTACATGCGCGGGGTTCGGCGGCACACGGTTACTTCCAGCCCTATCGTGATATGAGCCAGGTCACCAAAGCGGGTTTTCTGGCCTCACCTGACACCATCACCCCGGTTTTTGTGCGCTTTTCTACGGTGCAGGGCGGAGCCGGATCGGCAGATACCGTGCGCGATATCCGCGGTTTTGCCACAAAATTTTATACTGAGGAAGGCGTGTTCGATTTAGTCGGGAACAACACGCCGGTGTTCTTTATTCAGGATGCCCATAAATTTCCGGATTTCGTCCATGCGGTTAAACCTGAGCCCCACAACGAAATGCCTCAGGGCGGGAGCGCCCATGACACCTTCTGGGATTACGTTTCCCTGCAGCCGGAAACATTGCATAACGTCATCTGGGCTATGTCCGATCGCGGTATCCCCCGGAGCTATCGCACCATGGAAGGCTTTGGCATCCATACCTTCCGCTTTATCAATGCCGAAGGCCGCGCCACCTTTGTCCGTTTTCACTGGAAGCCCGTGGCGGGTAAAGCCTCACTGCTCTGGGACGAAGCACAGAAGCTGAGCGGGCGCGATGCGGATTTCCACCGTCGCGACCTGTGGGAATCAATCGAGGCCGGTGACTTCCCTGAATACGAGCTCGGTGTACAGCTCATTGAGGAAAGCGACGAATTTGCCTTCGACTTTGATCTGCTGGACGCGACCAAACTGATCCCTGAAGAACTGGTGCCGGTGGAGCTGATTGGCAAAATGGTGCTCAACCGTAACCCGGATAATTTCTTCGCGGAAACAGAACAGGTCGCCTTCCATCCGGGTCATATCGTACCGGGGCTGGACTTTACCAACGATCCCCTGCTGCAGGGGCGACTGTTCTCCTATACCGATACCCAGATCAGCCGGCTTGGCGGGCCTAACTTCCATGAGATCCCGATTAACCGTCCCGTGTGCCCGTACCACAATTTCCAGCGCCAGGGGATGCATCGTATGGATATCGATACCAACCCGGCGAACTACGAGCCAAACTCGATCAATGATAACTGGCCGAGAGAAACGCCTCCTGCCGCCCGCCACGGCGGGTTTGAGAGCTATCAGGAGCGGATTGAGGGGCATAAAGTCCGTGAGCGCAGCCCCTCGTTTGACGAACATTACTCGCAGCCGCGCCTCTTCTGGCTGAGCCAGACCCAGGTGGAGCAGCAGCATATTATTGATGCTTTCTCCTTTGAACTGAGCAAGGTGGGTCGCAGCTATATCCGTGACCGGGTGGTCGATCAGCTGACGCATATCGATATTTCCCTCGCGCACAGCGTGGCAGAAAACCTGGGTATTACGCTGACGGAAGCGCAGATGCAGACGGCACCGCCGAAGGATGTCAACGGACTGAAGAAGGATGCCAGCCTCAGCCTGTATGCGGTCCCCAGCGGTAACATTAAAGGGCGGCAGGTCGCGTTGCTGATCAGCGACGGCGTTGATGCTGCTGATACGCTGGCCATCTTACAGGCGCTGAAAACCCAGGGCGTCCATGCGAAGCTGCTCGCCCCCCACATGGGCCAGGTGCGAGCCAGTGACGGCTCACAGCTGACGGTTGATGCCACCTTTACCGCGCTGCCCTCTCTTGCCTTTGACGCCGTCATTGTACCGGAGGGGAATATTGATGCCCTGCTGTTACGCGGTGACGCCTGTTACTTCCTGCTGGAAGCCTACAAGCATCTGAAGGTCATTGGTCTGAGCGGTGGCGCACGCCGTTTTGCCGCGCAGTTTGGTCTGGCGGATGACGAGCAGGAGGAAGGCGTGATTATCGACAGTAAGGCGGAAGGCGTGCTGATGAGCGAGTTCCTGGCCGCCATGGCCGCTCACCGCATCTGGTCACGCAGTCAGAAAGCGCTAAGCGTTCCGGCATAATTCACCCGACAGCACAGACACCCACCGGTCAGCGCCGGTGGGTCTTCAGCGCGGCAGGAAAAGCATGCAAAAAAAACGGCCACTGACGTGGCCGTTTTAATTTCGAAACAGGTATCAGTTACTGATTAACCTGCGGGTCGGTGTCGTAATCTTTACAGCTCTGGAAGCCGTAGTTCATCACGCGACCGGTATCAGAGTAGCTGACAAAGTAGGTCTGCTGCTTACCGTCACGCTCACCAATGACATAAGTCTGGCAGGTACCACGAGCATGAACCATGGTAATTTCTGTTGACGGTGGCCCGGCGATGTCACGAACCTGCTGGCGGGTCATTCCTTTTTTCACATCCTGTACCACGGGCTTAGTCGCATAACTTTCAGCGCGATCGTATGCCGTACATCCTGATAACACAGCCAGTGCCACTGCAGCACCCATTAATCCCGTTAATTTACGCATTTATTCTTCCTCGTGTCATTTCCGTCAAAGCATAAGCCTGGAATAGAAATGCAGATTTTTCAACTTTATGCCGTCAAATTATTATCAGTTTATCTCCGTGATGCCTATAATTCGGGACTGAGAATGAACATTCGCATTGCAGGCCGCATCAGGATGAAGCTGCGAACGCGTCACGACAGCGAATAGCGGAGCGACAATGAGCCAACAGACAGAAGCCCGCGATGCCCGCCATCGCCTGCGTCAGGATGAAATTATTACTGCCGCCCGTCGCTGTTTTCGTCAGCACGGCTTCCACGCGGCCAGCATGGCGCAGCTTGCCAGCGAAGCACACCTGAGTGTCGGCCAGATTTATCGCTATTTCAGCAGTAAAGACGCGATTATTCAGGAAATCGTCAGGCGGATTATTGATTCCCGCCTGCAGGAGATGCTCAGTACCAGCAGTAATGTCCACCTGCCCGAGCTGCTGGCCTGGCGCGAGGTGAATAATGAAGAAGACGAGGCGCTGATGATGGAGGTGGCGGCAGAAGCCACCCGCAGCCCCCGTGTGGCAAAAATGATGGTTGAAGCGGATGAACGTATGTTCAGCCACGCCTGCCAGAAAGTCGCCCGTATGTACCCCGGTTTCAGCGAGGAGCGTATCCGTGCCAGTGTCGAGATCCTCGCCGTGATGGTTGAAGGTACTGCCTGCCGGCGCATTACGCCTCAGAAAGCCTCGCCAGAACGTCTGCATATCCTGTATCAACACATTAGCGACCTTCTATTTAAATCAGAGGAATCATGACACCTGTTCACTCCCGCCGTCTTGGCTATGCCATCACGCTCGGCCTGCTGGCGGCCCTCGGGCCGCTGTGCATCGATCTGTATCTGCCCGCCCTGCCGGAGCTGGCCCGCGACCTGAACACGCCCACCGCCACCGCACAGCTCAGTCTGACCGCCGGGCTGCTGGGACTGGGACTGGGTCAGCTGTTTTTTGGCCCGTTAAGCGATAAGTATGGGCGTATCCGCCCGCTGCTCCTGTCACTGGTGTTGCTATTGATTGCCTCTGTCGGCTGCGCGCTGGCCCAGGATATTCACCAACTGCTGCTGGCCCGCCTGTTTGAAGGGCTGTCCGGCGCGGGGGGCGCCGTGCTGTCACGCGCTATTGCCCGTGATATGTACAGCGGCCATGAACTGACCCGCTTCTTCGCTCTCTTAATGCTGGTGAACGGGCTGGCACCGATTGCGGCCCCGGTGATGGGGGGCGCACTGATGGCGTTCCTTGACTGGCGCGGCCTGTTTATGGTCATCGCCCTGATCGCCCTGATGCTGTTTATTCTGGCCCGCGTCAAACTGCACGAAACCTTGCCGGTAGCGCGACGGAGTCAGGGCAGTATTTTTTCCGCCTGGGCCGCGCTGGGCCAGGTCATTATGCACCGTCCGTTTATGGGCTTCTGCCTGACGCAGGGGTTTATGATGTCAGGGATGTTTGCCTACATTGGCGCGTCCCCCTTTGTACTCCAGCAAATTTATCAGCTCTCCCCGCAGGCGTTCAGCTTCTGCTTTGCCGCCAACGGCGTGGGTCTGATTATTGCTTCGCAGGTCAGTGCGCGTCTCTGCCCGCTATGGGGCGAGTATCGCGTACTGAAAGGCGGTCTGACGCTGGCGTTGATTTCATCGTCGAGCCTGCTGCTGGCCGGATTAACCGCCGCGCCGCTGCCGCTGGTGCTGGTTGCCCTGTTTTTCACCGTCGCCAGCAACGGCGTTATTTCGGTGACCGCCTCCTCACTGGCGATGCAGAGCCAGGGCCATCGCGCGGGCAGCGCGTCAGCCGTGATTGGCGTCACCATGTTTACGCTGGGCGGTATCAGCGTGCCGGTGACCGGCATCGGTGGCACCTCGGTGCTGACCATGACCGCCACAATTTTCGGCTGCTATATGCTGGCCATTCTGATGTTTACCGTGCTGGCGCAAAAACCCAAAAAAGAGTGAGCCTTTAACGCGTGGCGCGGAGAATAACGGATTGAATGTTGTTGTTTCGCGCCAGGCGCGTTAGCTTTAAGAGATATACATCGCGTGTCGCCGTTTGCCGGCGCTGAATCTGAGGAGAGGTCAATGGCTTTGCAACAGGAAATTATCGCGGCGCTGGGCGTCAAACCCACAATTGATGCCCGTGAAGAAGTTCGCACCAGCGTCGAGTTTCTGAAGTCGTATCTGAAAACCTATCCGTTTCTGAAATCACTGGTGCTGGGGATCAGCGGCGGTCAGGACTCCACTCTGGCCGGCAAACTGTGCCAAACCGCCATCAATGAACTGCGTGAGGAAACGGGCGATCGGGGCTATCAGTTTATTGCCGTACGTCTGCCGCACGGTGTGCAGGCGGATGAACAGGATTGCCAGGATGCGATTGCGTTTATTCAGCCGGATCGCGTCTTGACGGTGAATATCAAAGCGGCCGTGCAGGCCAGCGAGCAGGCGCTGCGTGACGCCGGGATCGCCCTTTCTGATTTTATTCGCGGCAATGAAAAAGCGCGTGAGCGCATGAAAGTCCAGTACAGTATTGCCGGTATGACCTCAGGCGTGGTGGTCGGCACCGATCATGCGGCCGAAGCAGTGACCGGGTTCTTCACCAAGTATGGCGACGGCGGCACGGACATCAATCCCCTTTTCCGCCTCAATAAAGGCCAGGGCAAGCAGTTGCTGAAGGCGTTGGGCTGTCCGGAGCATCTGTATCTCAAGCACCCCACGGCCGATCTGGAAGACGATCGTCCCGGCCTGCAGGACGAAGTGGCTCTGGGGGTGACCTATGAGATGATTGACCGCTATCTGCAGGGGGAAACTATCGATCCTGCAGCGGCCGCCACCATCGAGAACTGGTACCTGAAAACCGAGCATAAGCGTCGTCCCCCGATCACTGTTTTTGACGATTTCTGGAAAAAATAACCTGCCGGGGCGAACTGAATTCCCGGTTCGCCCCGCAAAATTCCTCTGCTATACTGTATATCTGACCAGTTAGCGGAGTTGTGAGTGACAAGAAAAGCAGCCAGCCATCGCCTCGAATTCGAGGCTGAAGCCATCTATCAGTATCCCGAACAGCTACGTCCGTGGATCGCTGACCTACCCAACCTGCCCGGTGTGTACATCTTTCACGGTGAGAGCGAAAGCCTGCCACTGTATATTGGCAAAAGCGTCAATATTCGCACCCGTGTCATGTCGCATCTGCGCACCCCGGCAGAGGCGCGGATGCTGTATCAGGCCCGCCGTATCAGCTTTATTCCCACCGCCGGAGAAATGGGTGCCCTGCTGCTGGAAGCACAGATGATCAAGTTGCAGCAGCCGCTGTTCAATAAGCGCCTGCGTAAAAACCGTCAGCTTTGTTCTCTGCTGCTCCGGCACGACCGTCCGGAGGTGGTGTACGCCAAAGAGGTCGACTTTTCCCATACGCCGAACCTCTTTGGCCTCTACGCTCACCGTCGGGCGGCGCTGGCCACCCTGCAGAAAATTGCCGATGAGCAGCAGCTCTGCTTCGGCCTGCTGGGGCTGGAGCCGTTAAGCAAGGGGCGGCCGTGCTTCCGCTTCAGCCTGCGCCGCTGCGCCGGTGCCTGCTGCGGGAAAGAACCGACGGAGGCACATTATCAGCGTCTGCTGGCCGCGCTGGAGGCCGTCCGGCTTCAGTGCTGGCCGTGGCCGGGAGCCATCGCGGTGGTGGAAGAAGGCGTGATGCAGAAGCAGATCCACGTGATCAATAACTGGCTCTATCTGGGATCCGTCAGCGAACTCGCTGATGCGGCCGCGCTGTGTAGCACTCCGCCTGGCTTCGACAGTGACGGTTATAAAATACTCTGCCGCCCCCTGCTGTCAGGGAAACTGCCGGTGATCCCCCTGCCCGTTCCTGCAGCATAAAAAAACCGCCGACGCTGACCACCGCCATTCTGGCAAGGTGGGCAACGTCGGCGGTCTCTGGTTAATCAGCGACTTTTAGTCTTCTGCAGGAGGCATTTTACCTTCATGCTGCGGTTTTTCTGTCAGACGTTTCTCAAAGTTCTGATTAAACTGTTTTTTCTGCTCAGGCGTCAGGACGTTGTACAGCTTGTTCTGCGTTTCCAGCATCGACAGCGCGCGGGCTTTGCCGTTGGCCGACATTTCAGTCGCCTGAGCCTCTGCCTTACTGCGGTCAAAGGTGTCCGCCGCAATAATTCTGTGTACGGCCCGGCGCTCTTCCAGAGAAGGACGCTTCATCTCTTTGTGTGATGCCTTCATGATGGTGCGCATCTGCTCTTTCTGCGCATCGGTCAGATTCAGCCCTTTGAACATTTCGTGCATCCCACCGTGACGCGGCGGCTTGTGCATCATAGGTTTGTCAGCGCCCGCTGGCGGCGGTGTTAAAGTGTCCGCTGCGGCATGAACAATACCCGCAGTGCCAAGCGCCAGTGTAGCGGCAACAACAAAAGAGGTTAATTTACGCATAATATTGTCCTTGTGGTTCAGTCTGTTGCAATTCAGTTGTCGTGATGTCGAAATCAAGTCTACGACGCTGAATGTCAAGTACCCAGAGCCTGGGTAAAGCCCTGAAAGCATAAAAGACAATTTGACGCCAATCATGGAGAGAATGCGAAGGATTGTGTGAGGAATTGAAAAAAAATATGAATTTACAGAGGTTTGTGCAGAAACTGTGGAGGAGTGTAATACGCGCGCAAGGAGAGCGAAAGAGAAAAGTGAAGGTTTCGATCGGGGAAAAAGGAAAATGCGGCCGTCCACCGGCCACAGCGTAAATTCAGGGATTCGTGTTACAGCGTCGACCCCAGCGCTTCGTTATGCGCAGTATCTTCCACCAGCATCAGACCGGCACGCAGGCCGCTGGCTACGTGCGGATTCGGGAACAGCACGAACTCGTGTGCCTGCTGCACATAGTAGCGTTTGTCGCCATCTTCAGCGAGCAGAGCGCCCTGCGGGAAGACGGTAAAGTTCAGCGTGTCATCGCTCATGTGCAGCACAAACCGATCGGTATGCCGGGTGATCTGCTGTGATACCCGATACCGCCGGGGCGCTTCGGCCACTTCAGGCAGCGTCCCCCCGCTGATCAGTGCGTCCAGCGCCCGCACTGCCGCACTGAACTGGCTCAGGTCGTTATCCCCAAACGGCAGCGCCTTGCCCAGCTCCAGCGTGCAGCTGGCCGCCTGAAAATGCTGGCTGCTGTAATGGGTAAAGGTGCCACCCGGTGAGCGGTGAAACACCAGCGCTTCCAGCCCGGCAGCGGCCAGCCAGTCCATAAATGTTTCCGGCCACGGCGTATCGCGCTGCGGCATAACGCCAAAGCGGGTATGGTACGAGCCGCGAATGGCGGTGTGCATATCGATATGCCAGCGCACCTCTTCATACTCTCCGGCCTGCCAGAAGTTTTCCATTGCCTGCTCAAGGCGCCAGGCGCGGCGGGCTTCCGGGCAGTCTTCATACTGCTGCCAGCGGCCGCCAAACATCCGGTTCATATCCCCATGCAGATAACGTTTGTTCTGCCGCAGCGCAGCCGGGTTGCCGTAGATCACCAGCAGGCGGGTTAACAGCGGTCGCTCGCCGCGCAGCAGCGAGTCCACCATCTGCTCGAGGATCTCGACCGGTGCCGTCTCATTGCCGTGTACGCCCGCCGAAACCACCAGCGCCATAGAAACGGTCTCTGGTGGGGTAATTTCAAGAATGCCCACGTCAATCCAGCGCCAGCTCAGATGCTCATTGCGTCCTTCTGGCTGCGCAGGGATCTGCCCGTTGAGGGTTAAGGTGAGGAAATCCTGCATTGCTACTCCTTACATCAATCGCCGTTCAGCCCTGACAGGCCGGAGAACGTCTCCGGCCCTGCGATCATCGCGTTACTGCTGAAAACGGTAAACATTGCCTAAGTTTAGCAGCTTAGTGAGCTCATCGAGAGCTTCACGTCCTTCCCGCAGCAAATGAGGGTCGGCGAGGTCGGCCTGCGACAGGCGATCGCGGTAGTGCCGCTCCACCCAGCCGTTAAGGGTGGCAAACAGCGTATCATTCATCATCACGGCCGGATTAACGGCCGCCTGCTGTGTGGCGTTCAGCACCACGCGCAGGCGCAGACAGGCCGGGCCGCCGCCGTTACACATACTTTCACGCAGGTCGAAGACCTTCAGTTCATCGATGGGGCCGCCGCTGGCCGCCAGCTCGCTCAGATAAGACCAGACGCCCGGGTGACGGCGCGCCTCATCGGGCAGAACCAGCAGCATTTTCCCGTCGGGCTTGCTTAACAGCTGGCTGTTAAACAGATAGGTCGCCACCGCATCGGCGACGCTGACGCGATCGTCAGGCACCACGATGGGCGTAAAGCCAGGAACCTTCTCCGCCAGTCCGGCCAGCAGCGCCGGCTGGTTTAAAAAGGCCTGCTGATGACAGAACAGCACCTGCTGATTGCTGACGGCAATCACATCATTATGGAAAACCCCCTGGTCAATCACCGCAGGATTTTGCTGGGCAAAAACGGTCCGCGCGGCATCAAGCTGATGCAGGCGGCTGACGGCTTCGCTGGCTTCGCGGGTCTGCCGTGCCGGGTAGCGAGACGGTGCCACGCTGCCGTCCAGTTCGCTGCGACCATAAACAAACAGCTGTATCCCCGCCTCCCCGTAGTGCTGGCCGAAACGGTTATGGTTAGCCGCCCCTTCATCACCAAACATGGCCACCTGCGGCAGTGCATCATGCACGCTGAAGTGCTGAGGATCGCGGAATATCGCCCGCAGCAGTGCCCCGGTGGTCGGCGCCTCCATCGCGCGGTGGAATTTATTATTCAGGTTGGCGACGGTCAGGTGCACCCGGCCATCGGCACTGTCAGCAGAGGGCGACACGGTCGCGGCATTGGCCACCCACATAGCCGAGGCGGAACTCACGGCAGAGAGCAGTGCCGGATTCTGTTTCGCTGCCTGTGCCAGCACCTGCTCGTCGCTACCGCTGAAGCCGATTTGCCGCAGCGCATCAATGTTAGGGCGCTCGTGTGGTGGGATCACTCCCTGCAGAAACCCCCTGTCCGCCAGGGCTTTCATTTTCATCAGTCCCTGAAGCGCCGCCAGCTTAGGATTAGACACCTGGTGCTGATAGCGTGTTGAAGCCTCATTACCAAAGGAGAGGCCCGCATAATGGTGAGTCAGGCCGGGCAGTCCGTCGAAATTCACTTCAAGGGCTTTCATGGCGTCTCTCCCTGCGCGCTAAAATCCAGACCCGGGGAGAGCGTGGCGGGCAGCGACAGGTCAGCCGACTCCAGCGACGCCATCGGCCAGGCGCAATAATCGGCGGCATACCAGGCGCTGGCGCGGTGGTTGCCTGACGCGCCCACGCCGCCAAACGGTGCAGTACTGGCCGCCCCGGTCAGCGGTTTATTCCAGTTGACGATACCAGCACGCGCCTCAATCAGCAGGCGCTCAAACTTCTCCCGCTGCGGTGAAATCAGTCCGCAGGCCAGGCCGTAGCGGGTGTCATTGGCGATGCGGATCGCACTGTCAAAATCGTCATAACGGATCACCGACAGCAGCGGGCCAAAGACTTCTTCATCCGGGAGCGTCTGCAGACCGGTCACATCAATGATGCCTGGCGTCAGGATCGCGCTGCTGCGCTGCGGCCATTGCATGGCCAGCAGCACCTGGCCGCCGGCATCCACGCGCGCCTGCCATTCACTGAAGATTTTTTCAGCCGCCTGCACGGAAATCACGCTGCCCATAAAAGGCTGCGGTTCAGCATCCCAGCGGCCGGTACGAATGCGGGCGGCCACCTCTACCAGCCGCCTCAGAAAGGCATCCCCCGCGGCACCGCGCCTGACCAGCATGCGCCGGGCACAGGTGCAGCGCTGTCCGGCGCTGATAAAGGCAGACTGGATGGCAATATGGACGGCCCCTTCGATATCATCGGGATCTTCCACAATCAGCGGGTTATTTCCCCCCATTTCCAGCGCCAGCATTTTTTCCGGCTGCCCGGCAAGCTGACGGTGCAACTGATAGCCGGTGGCGGCACTGCCGGTAAACAGTACGCCATCGACCTGGGACGCCTGCGCCAGCGCCTGACCGGTGTCCCGTCCGCCCTGCACCAGGTTGAGCACGCCATCCGGCAGTCCGGCACGCTGCCACAGCCGCACGGTCAGTTCGGCAGTCATCGGCGTCAGTTCACTGGGTTTAAACACCACGCCGTTACCGGCCAGCAGCGCCGGAACAATATGGCCGTTCGGCAGATGTCCCGGGAAATTGTAGGGCCCAAACACGGCCATCACCCCGTGCGGACGGTGGCGCAGAGAGCTGTCACCTGTACTCTGCTCCCCGGTACGGGCATGCCATGCGCGCACGGAAATCCCGACCTTATTAATCATTGCCTGCACTTCAGTCTGGGTTTCCCAGCGGGGTTTTCCCGTTTCGCGCGCGATAGTTTCGCTCAGTTCCACTTTATTTTTTTCCAGCAGCGCGGCAAACGCTTCTGCGATGGCCTGGCGTTCAGCGAACGGACGGCGGGCCCAGGCGGGGAACGCTGCACGCGCCGCTTCGCAGGCGGCAGTCACCTGCGCGGCAGTGGCGGTGTTACCCTGCCATAACGGCTCCCCGTCCAGCGGGCTGGTTTTACTCAGGATCTCACCGCCACCGGTCAGCCACTGACCATTAATACAGTGCGTCATGCTTTTTTCTCCTCGCGACAAAGTGTCACTACCCGCAGGTTGTCCCCCGGCTGGCAGCCTAAAATTTCGGCCTGCGCCGCCGTAACCGCGACGGTGTCGCGCTGCGGATCGGCAGGCAGCAGCATCACCCGGAAGTGATGATAGTTTTCATTGGAAACCAGGCACAGCGGCAGCGCATCATCCTGATGCTCACTCAGAGAGACGCCCATCAGGCGGCTTTTACGGATAGCGCGAACCCGGTCAATATCACACTCGAGCGTCGGGCCACCGTCAAAAATATCGACATAATTCTGGAAGTGAAACCCTTCTGCTTCCAGCACGGCACGCGCCGGGGCGGTATGCGGATGCACCTGACCTATGACCGCCTTCGCCTCTTCCGACAGATAATCGATATACAGCGGATGCTTTGGCATCAGCTCAGCGATAAACGCCTTTTGCCCGGTGCCACACAGATAATCGGCATCGGAAAATGACATAGAGAAAAAACGACTTCCGACGCTGTCCCAGAAGGGTGAGCTCCCCTGCTCATCAATCACACCGCGCATTTCAGCGACCACTTTCTGCATAAAGTGCTGGCGAAAACCGGCCATAAACAGAAAGCGCGACTTTGACAGCAGATAGCCGTTTTTACCGTTGCGGTAGTCGGGATCGAGGAACAGCGTACAGAGCTCACTGCTGCCGGTATGGTCATTACTGAGCGACAGCGTGGGCAGCATGTTGTAGACGTTCAGCTCTTTGGAGGCATGAACCTGGGTGCCTACGCGAAAGTTGTACCACGGGTCCTGCAGACCCACGGCCACTTCAATGGCACAAATGCCCACCGCTTTTTTGCTTTCACTGTCTGCCAGCACAAAAACGTATCCCTGTTCCGCATCCGGCAGTTTGCCCTGCCAGGTTAACAGCGAACGATCGATACGTGCTGACAGCGTGTCGCTGTCGGCAGGCAGCGAGGTCAGGCCCCCGCCGGTTTTCCCGGCGAGGTGCAGTAACTGCGCGAGATCGTCTCGTTCAACGGGACGAATGAACATCATACGCGGGCTCCTTCAGTGACGGCGCGGCAGGCGCGTTCGAAGCGTGCCAGCCCCTCTTCCACTTCCTGGCGGGTGATAATCAGGGAAGGCGCGAAGCGCACGACACTGGCCCCGGCGATCAGCACCATCAGGCCCTCAGCGGCGGCGGCCTGGTTGATCAGTTTGGCTTTACCCTGGTAATCCTGATTCAGCACGCAGCCGATCAGCAGGCCCAGACCACGAATTTCGCTGAACAGCTGCAGACGCTGGTTGATCGCCGTCAGACCGTCAACAAACCACTGATGGCGTTCAGCGACCCCGGCCAGCACCTCCGGTCGGTTAATTAACTCCATCACTTTACCGCCGACCGCACCGGCCAGCGGGTTGCCGCCGTAGGTGGTGCCGTGGCTGCCCACATTCAGATGGGCGGCCAGGGTTTCGGTGGTCAGCATCGCCCCGATCGGGAAGCCGCCGCCCAGCGCTTTCGCTGTGGTCAGCACGTCCGGCGTCACACCGTAGTGCATATACGCGTAAAGCGAACCGGTGCGGCCGACGCCGCTCTGCACTTCGTCAAAGATCAGCAGTGCACCGTGACTGTCACACAGCTCGCGCAGGCCGCGCAGAAAGCCAGGTTCCGCCGGCACCACACCGCCTTCCCCCTGAATAGGTTCGACAATCACCGCACAGGTCTGGTCGTTAATCAGCGCAGCCGCTGAGGCCAGATCGTTATAGACCGCATGCTGAATACCCTGCGGTAAGGGGGCAAAATCTTTCGAATATGCCGGCTGCCCCCCGGCAGAAACGGTGAACAGCGTGCGACCGTGAAAGGCATTTTTGAACGCCACAATACCGTTTTTCTGCGGTTGCTCGTTATCCATCGCCACTTTACGCGCCAGTTTCAGCGCGGCTTCGTTGGCTTCTGCCCCGGAGTTACAGAAAAATGCCCGGTCAGCAAAGGTGGCATCGACCAGCTGTTTCGCCAGGCGCAGGATCGGTTCATTGGTATAGCCATTGCCGGTGTGCCACAGCAGAGCAGCCTGCTGCTGTAAGGCGCGTTGCAGCTCGGGATGCGCGTGCCCGAGCGCATTGACCGCAATACCCCCGGCAAAGTCGATGTACGACTTCCCTTCCTGATCCCACAGTGTCGAACCCTCTGCCTTCACCGGCACAAAGCTGGCCGGGGCATAGGTGGGAACAATCCATTGATCAAAATTTTCACGGGTAACTGACGGTTGCATGGCGGCCTCGTTATTCACATTCCCCTGCGCAGGCAGGGTGAATTAAAAGTTTAATTAATGTTAATGAAATGATTCATTGCAGCTCTACTGTAGATTGCACGCCGCGTGCCAGCCAGAGAAAAAAATGCATAAACCCGGGTCAGATACCGTATATCAATGAGTTACGCCAGGCTGCTATTCATCGTTAATGCATAGAAAGTGAATAACAATCTGAACAACGGGGCTTTACAGCAGAATAAAAAGCAGAATTATGCAGTGGCAAAATAAAATATCGAATGTGTGATCGAAGCCGGAATTTGGTTTTAAAAAGAGGCAGTTAACGCCTTGAAAAAGGTCAGGCGCACCAGGGGGGTGCACCCGAACCGTGCCAGTGGCGGTAATGAGGAAGGCGTGAGTGGGGGCAGATAACCGGGCAACCGCCCGTGCGTCAGGTCAGCCGGTAACGACTGTCCGGGCGTGGGGTGTCCGGCAGATCCTCGTCCAGATTCATTTCACGCAGGTTGATCTCAATATTGGTACACATGGCATCCAGCGGCAGGTGGTTTGTGGCCAGGCCGAACGGCATTTCCAGCTCCTCTGCCAGCGTATCCAGCGACAGGAAGGTATAGGCGATAAACACCGAAACCAGCGGCGTCATATAATGCAGATCCGGGACCAGGGCAAAAGGCAGCAGCGTACAGAACAGATAGACGGTTCTGTGTAACAGCAGCCCGTAAGCGAACGGCACCGGCATGCTGGCCAGCCTTTCACACCCGCCCAGCACCTGGGAGAGCTGATTGATATTGCTGTCCATGTGCATATACAGGATATCGGAAAGATTCCCGCGACGGCGCTGATCGGCCAGCCACTGGGAGAGCTGCAGCTCAATAAAGTTAGTCGGCGAACGCCGTTTCAGCACCTCATCCGCCTCCTCCCCCAGATAGCGGCGGAGATCTTCGCGCGCGTCGCTGTGGCGCAGCTGGTGTTTCAGACTGTAGGAAAAGGCCAGCAGCAGGGAGGTGACGCGCGGCGCATCGGCGGGAGAAATGGCCAGCGCAAGGCGCTGTAGCGTGCGGCAGGCGATAAGCAGGTTACCCCAGAACATACGGGCTTCGATAAAACGACCGAAGCAGACGCTGTTACGGAACCCGAGGAACACCGCGATGGAGACCCCCAGCAGGCTGAACGGCGCCAGCGTCAGCTTAATGCCCAGCGTTTCGTACCAGTCGAGACAAAAAATGGCGATCAGGGACATCAGTAAATTCAGCGACAGACGGAACCAGATGCCCGGCAATACCGAACCGTGCCAGGCGAACAGGCGGATAAACCAGTGACTCTCAGGGCGGATGATCATGATGTGCAGTTGAGTGGGATTTTCCGCCGATTGTGCAGAAAATCCCCGTGCCTGAGAAGCGGTATTTTGTGACTTTGATCACCTTTATTTCAGGGCGGCATATTGACAAAACCCGCCCGATCGGCGGTCAGCACAATCCGCTGAATTCAGGGTGCCATCAGGTCGAAACTCCCGTCGTCAGCGGGCTGTAGCGTGACCGGCGGGGCCAGCTTCAGGGTGATCCAGTTTGACGTTACCCGCTGCTGCCGGCTGTCCTCCAGCGTCACCGACAGATGATACTCATTGCTGGCCCCTTCACTGCTGTCCCAGGCCGGAATAATAATGCTCCAGCCCTTAACGCTGGCATTCTCGGCCGGCGGCGTCAGGCTCAGGGCCTGGGTATCGCCCTGCCAGCTGACCGCCCTGATCGGGTTGCTGTTGCGCACCTGTAGCTTCAGCGCCAGGGTTTCACCCGGCTGTACCTGCCACGGCGGGGTGGCGAGGAACACTGACAGCGTTTTCCGCTGGCGGAACTCCATCACCGGGGAGTTATTACGATTGACTTCATCATAACGGCTGCCGCTGAGGGACTTCGCTGCCGCGACATTGCTGGCCGAAAGCTGCTGCCTGAGGGAGACGCCGATGCGGTAATTCATTTTTAAGGCAAACTGATCCTGCGACTCACCGCTATCCCCCTCTTTATGGCTGGCCGACAGGGTGAACAGGGGGACAGGCGTATAATTGACTCCCAGCGACACGGCGGTGGGATTTGACATGGCGTTGCCGCTGTTAAACAGATCGACCCGATTGCCCAGGTACTGTTCATAGCTCAGGCTGACCCCCAGCTGGCGGTAAAACGGTAAATACCCCTGGGTGGTGATGTCATACCCCCGCGCCATGCGCATCTGTGAGGTACTGTTGCGATTTTGCCAGCCGGTCAGGGGATGGTAGTAATTGGCCGAAAACCGCAGGTATTCCCCCCAGGCTTCCGCGCCCAGTGAGCCACGCTGCTGATGAGATTCGAACAGATCATCGACAAACGCGTTGTAGCCGACCCGCCAGCTCCCGGCGATCCAGCGCTGCCCCACGCCGGCATTGCCCACCGTGCCGTAGTCGGTCTGCTGGACGCCGAGCTGGCTGAAGGTCAGATACTGATAGTTATCCTGCCATGGCGTAAAAAGCTGGGCTGAGGTGCCATTGAAACTGCCTTCGTCATCCACCGCCAGCGACACGCTGGCACGGCCATAGGGGGAGAGCAACTGCTCCCCCTCGCTGGCAGCACGCTGGGTGGCCGCATCACGAAACTGATTAAACGCCCACTGGCCGGCCTCCTGACGCAGCGATTTATCGCTGTCGTTGTTCATACTCGCTTCACCGATGCTTTTCGCTGCCTGGGCGATTTTAGCCGCCAGCCCGCTGTCGGTATCGGTGATCCCCATTCCCGGCAGTTGCTGCTGCATCTGACGGAAACGGGCGGGATCGTCAAACGGCGTATCCGGGACGCGCGTTGCCTCATCTAAGGCCAGCGCAGGGGCCAGCGGCAGGCCACAGAGGGCCAGAGAAACCAGCAGGGATGACGAAGGAGAAAACCAGTGGCTGAATCTGTTCATAACCTCAAAAGCAATTTTTTTATCTGTGTAAGTGTGAGTTGCTTCACAAAATCATACCGCTAACCTTAGCACAGAAAAAGCCACGGAGGCGACAGGCCGGCCACCTGCCTCAGCGCAGCCGACGCGGCACTTTTACAGTGACCGCCAGATGGCCACCGCGATACCGCCAAACAGCAGCCATTTGATCGCGTAATAGATCGGCTTGTTCCACGCCTTCAGGCGTTTGCCCACCTTACGCACTGCATAGAGGTATCTGAATACCCGGTTGATGCTGCCGACCCGGTCACTGTCGCCGTTCGGTGCCGCAGCGGCCCCAACCAGATGTCGGCCAAACCAGTGATTCACTGCCTGTGCCCATCGCCCGAGCATGGGCCGCTCAATATCACAAAACAGGATCAGGCGGGGCTGCCCGCTGGTATTTTCAGCATAGTGGATATAAGTTTCATCAAAAATCACCTCCTCGCCGTCGCGCCAGCTGTAGCGCACACCATCGACCTCAATAAAACAGCGGTCATCATTGGGCGTGATCAGCCCCAGGTGGTAACGCAGCGACCCGGCATAGGGATCGCGATGGCGCGGCAGGCGACTGCCGTCCGGCAGCGAGGCGAACATGGCGGCTTTGACCGAGGGAAGGCCACGCAGCAAGGCGGTAGTGTGGGGACAAAGTGTGGCCGCTGAAGGGTGCGCCTCGTCGTACCATTTCAGATAAAAGCGCGTCCAGCCGGTTTTGAAGAAAGAGTTAAAACCTGCGTCGTTACAGCGATCTGACGCTTTGATCTGCTGCAGCGCCAGCAGCGCCTGCCCCTCATCGCGAATAGTCAGCCAGTGTTCTCGTAGCGTCTTCAGCTCGGGGAACTGCGTCGGAGGAAGAAAAGGCGTGGTGGGAATGCGGGAAAAGAGATACATAAAAACGTTGAGAGGAGCGACAAAGGACGAATGGTCGGCCAGCTGTCGCCAGAATCCGTAGCGAACTCTCCCTCTCAGATGCACATACAATACGGTTAAGATCCAGATAATTAACACGAAATATTTCATTATTTTGCCCGTCAGTTGACCGGGATCGTCCAGATGATCCCGCCGGTAAATGTCAGCCTGCGTTATGCGGATGAAAAGAACCTTTCACCGAAAAATCCATAACTGGAGCGAGTATAAAGACTTTTCAGCCGGGCAAAATGGCTGGGGCACGAAAGGCACCGTGAACCGCATCAGGACATAATCAGTCCGCCGTCCACATTGATCGTCTGTCCGGTAATATAGCGGGCATCGTCGGAGGCGAGGAACGCCACCAGCCCGGCGACATCCTCCGGCAGTCCGGCCCGTTTAAGCGGGATCCCCTGCACCCACTCGGCCATCAGCTCCGCTTTACCGTATTTTTTTGCCCCGGTGCTGAGGATCTCTCCCCACACGCGGTCGTTGTAGTCCCACATTTCGCTGTCGATAATCCCGGGACAGAAAGCGTTAACGGTAATATTCCAGGGGGCCAGCTCCTGCGACAGGCTCTGGGTAATGCCGATCACCCCCATCTTGCTGGCGGCATAATGCGGGGTATAGATAAACCCCTGCCTGCCCTGCCCCGACGATGTGTTGATCAGGCTCCCGGAATGCTGCTTTACCATGTATTTTGCCGCTTCACGACAGCACAGCCAGACGCCGGTGGTGTTCACCGCCAGGATTTTATCAAAGTCGGCCTTCGGCATTTTGTCGAAGGTATCAATGGTGATCACCCCGGCGTTCTGGATCGAAACATCGATACGACCAAAACGCGCCGCCGCCTCACGGTACATCGCCTGTACCTGAGCTTCATCGGTGACATCAACCTGTAAGGCAAGGACCTCACTGCCCCACATTGCCTTTATCCGGTCTGCGGTGGCCAGTACACGTTCGTCATTCGACACCATCACCAGGTTCGCGCCGTCGCGGGCAAAACGTTCGGCAATACCGGCACCGATACCGCGACAGGCACCTGTAATCACCACGGTCTTACCACTAAAATCACGATTCATCTGCTGCTCCTTAAGATTGAATGGGGGTGGCAGGCTGCCAGAGAGTGCGTTGTACCGCCTCCTGCCAGCCCTGCCAGCTCTGCTGACAGGCCTCATGCCGCTGCAGATCTGGCTGCCACAGATCGTGCTCGGGCATCAGCGCCAGTAACTGCCGATCGTTCAACTGACCCAGGGTGCGACGGGCCAGCAGCCCGGCCCCTATTGCCGACAGCTCCGGGGTGCTGCTGCGTGCCACCGGGCAGCCCAGCAGGTCTGCCTGGAACTGCATCAGCCAGGGGTTTTGCGTCGGGCCACCGTCCACCATCAGCGTTTCCAGACGGAAGCCCGGATGCTGGCGCATGGCCTCAATCACGTCGGCAATCTGGTAGGCGATGGCCTCCAGCGCGGCGCGGATCAGGTGCGCGGGCGTCACCCCACGGCTCAGACCACAGATCACACCGCGCGCCTGGTCGTCCCACCAGGGGGCACCGGTGCCGGTCAGCGCAGGGACAAAATAGACCCCCAAAGTCGAGTCAATGCTGGCGGGCAGCTCGTGCAGCGCCCGGCTGAGAACCTGCCCCTTCCCGTCCGTCAGACCGGTGGCCTGCGCCATCCACGCTACGCCATCCCCGGTATGGGGAATATTGCCTTCCAGACCGTAAACCAGCCGCTCACCGTCGTGCCAGGCCACCGTGGTTGCCAGCGAAGTGATGCTGGTGTCGGGTGTATCCAGCGGGGCCATCACCGACGAGCCCGTTCCGTAGGTGGCTTTAACCCCCCCCGGTGCCCCCAGCCCATGGCCGTAAAGCGCGGCGTGGGAATCACCCACCATCGCCATCACCGGCAGGCCATCCGCGATCCCCGCCAGACCGCGGGTAACCCCAAACAGGCTGCCGGAGGGGCAAATCTCAGGCAGGGCCGCACGCGGAATGCCAAACAGGGCCAGCATCGACGCATCCCAGTCACCGCTTCGCAGGTTCAGGAGCTGGGTGCGTGCGGCATTGGAGGTATCGCAGCGGAACTGCTGGCCGCCGGTAAGGTTCCACAGCAGCCATGCGTCAATCGTCCCCAGGCAGAGTTCACCGCTCGCTGCCCGCTGGTGGCCATCCGGGGTGTTATCCAGCAGCCAGCGCATTTTCGATGCGGAGAACAGCGGTGCCACCGGCAGCCCGGTGACGGAGCGGATAAGGGTCTCCTGATGGTCGCGCTTGAGCTGCTCGCAGAAGGCCCCCGAGCGGGAGCATTGCCAGGTGAGCGCCGGGCCTGCAGGACGCCCGCTCTGGCGTTCCCAGCCGATGGCCGTCTCACGCTGATTGCTGATCGCCAGCGCCGCCACGCGGTGTTCACCCACCGTGTTCAGCACCTCCCGCAGTACCGTCATTGATGCATTTAACAGAGTCAGCCCATCCTGTTCGACCCAGCCTGGCTGCGGCGTGGCCACGGTCAGCGGCCGTGAGGCTTTCGCCACCAGCTGACCGCGTGCATCCAGCGCCACCGCTTTGACATTGCTGGTGCCTTCATCCAGGGCAACAATCAGATCTCTAGCCATGGCTGACCTCAGAGAGCGGCGCGGCCGCCTGCTTTTTTTCATGGCGACGCATCAGCACCACTTTGCTTTGCAGCTTTTGCTGGAACTGGTCGATGACCACGGCGGTGACGATCACCAGGCCCTTTATCACCATCTGCCAGAAGTCGCTGACGCCCATCATCACCATGCCATCAGCCAGGAAGACGATGACAAAAGCACCGATTATCGAACCGGAAACGCGGCCACGGCCACCCGCCAGCGCGGTGCCGCCGAGTACCGTGGCACCGATGGCGTCCATCTCAAACATATTGCCGGTCATCGGATGTGCGGTTTGCAGCTGCGACGCCACAACCAGCCCGACCAGGGCGGCACAGAGTCCTGAGAAGGCGTAAACAAAGATTTTTACTTTAATAATCGGCACCCCGGCCAGGCGGGCCGCAGACTCATTTCCCCCCGCCGCATAGATATAGCGGCCCAGGGGCGTTTTACGGGTGATATACAGTCCCGTCAGCAGGAAGCCCACCATCAGCCAGATCGGGAAATAGATCCCCAGGAAGCTGCCGGAGCCAAGCAGGGAAAATCCGGTGTTGCCCAACTGAGGCACGCCGACCAGGTTGGCGTAGGTGCTGCCGTCGTTAAACAGCAGCGCGGCACCTCGGGCGATATACATCATGCCGAGGGTACAAATGAACGGTGCGACGCCCAGACGGGTGATCACCGTGCCGTTGATGAAGCCGAGCAGGATGCCAAATACCGCCACCGCGAGGATCACTTCCGGCACGTTGAGGAACAGCACCTGCCCGCCCCAGATCGGTACGCCGCTGGTCAGCAGCGCTCCCGCGACCATACCGCAGATCCCCGCAACCGCCCCCACTGACAGATCAATGCCACCGGTGAGGATCACCAGCGTCATCCCAATCGCCAGCAGGCCGGTGATCGCCACGTGCTGGGTCATAATCAGCAGGTTCGACAGGGTGAGAAAGTTCGGCACCATTACGCTGAAAAAGCCCACCACAATCAGCAGCGCGATAAAGGTTCTGGCCTTCAGCAGGTACATATAGAGCAGATATTTTTGATTCATTTTGTCTTCCTCAGGCCCGCTTATTCATGCGGTGTTGACGCAGTGATTAACGTTTCGCGCGTAACATCGGCGCGCAGGAGATCGGCAGTGATACGCCCGTCGGCCATCACCAGAATGCGGTCGGCCAGGGCCATCACCTCATCCAGTTCTGACGATGAAAACATCACGGCCAGTCCTTCCTGGGCCATTTTGCCGATCAGCTGATACACGTCGGTTTTTGCCCCCACATCAATACCGCGCGTCGGTTCATCCAGCAGTACCACTTCCGGCCCGGTCATCAGCGCCTTACCCAGCACCACTTTTTGCTGATTACCGCCGCTCAGAGAGGTGATCGGCAGGTCGGTATCGCTGACTTTGATCGCCAGACGCTGCACCATCTCGTTCACCTTTTCCGTCTCTTTCTGCGGGCGCAGCAGGCCCAGCGCCCGGCGGAATCCACGCAGGCTGAGATCGCTTAATGTCATATTGGTTTTCACCGACATCATGCCAATCATCCCCTCGCCTTTACGATCTTCCGGTACGAGGGCAATGCCTTTTTTCAGCCGGTACTGGAAATCCCGTTTATCGAGGCATTCGCCGTTCAGCGAAACCGTGCCGTGCTCGCAGCCCATCAGGCCGATCAGGGCTTTGAACAGCTCGGTGCGCCCGGCACCCAGCAGGCCATAGATGCCGACCACTTCACCCTTACGCAGGCTGAAGCCGACGTCATTCAGCTTGTAGCCGCCATCCTGACGCAGCGCCGTCAGCCCGCTGACCTCCAGCACGACGTCCCCCTGGCGGGCCGGGGCATAGTCAAACTGTTTTTTCTTGTCGCCAACCATCTGGGCGATGATCCACGGCACACTGGCGTCACGCACCTCACGCTCACTGATAAACTTCCCGTCGCGGAAAATGGTGATGTGGTCGCCAATCTCCATCAGTTCTTCCAGACGGTGCGAAATGTAGATGATGGTGACGCCGCGCCGTTTTAGCGCGGCAATCACGTTGAACAGCACTTTGACCTCGGACTGACTGAGTGCCGAGGTCGGTTCGTCCATAATCAGTACCCGGGTGTCTTTTGACAGCGCACGCGCAATTTCCACCAGCTGCTGGTGGCCAATGCCCAGTTCCCCGAGCGGCGCATAAGGATCGACATCCAGCTCCAGCCGTTCCAGCAGGGCTTTCGCCAGCTGGTACTGATATTTCTCATTAATCCGGCCGCGCTGGAAAAACTCATTACCGATAAAGATGTTGTCCATCACGTTCATATTCGGGAACAGGTTCAGTTCCTGAAAAATGATGCTGATGCCGTGCTTTTCTGCCTGCTGTGTGGAGTGCAGCGAGACGGCTTCCCCCTCAAGGAAAATCTGCCCGGAAGACGGCACTTCCACCCCGGCCAGCATCTTCATCATGGTCGATTTACCGGCCCCGTTCTCCCCGATCAGCACGTTGACCTTGTTGCGATAGACGCGGTAGTTCACCTGGTCGAGCGCAGTGACCCCGGGATAGACACGTGAGACATTGCGCGCTTCAATCACCACCTCTGACTGCTGTTGACGTTGCGGCAGTGGGTCGATTTGATACTCAGCCATCATGCCCCCTTTACTTACGTACCACGTGGGCCGGCGTAACGTCCGGCGGCGTTTGCGGCACATCCCAACTGCTGAAGACGCCGTCAACCTCGACGTTATCGCCCACTTTCGGCTGCAACTTTTGCACCTCAGCCGAGGCCTGGTTATTGATGGCGCGCCCGTAGTCGCCAAACAGCACCTGATCGTTGAAATCCTGATAGCTCGCGCCCTGATAAGCATCCCGTAGCGCGGTGCCGCGAATAATCGGGCCAATCTGCACCACCACCTCCTGGCCGCTGACGTCTTTCACCGTCATTTTCCCGCTGCGTGAGGTGGTATTCACCGCGGTCACCGCCCCCTGAATTTTCACACTGAACACGCACGGGTTTTCATCCTGACTGCGATATCCCGAAGCCTTGCAGGCGGCGTCAAAATCTTTTGCCGCCGCCAGCGATGCCATCATCTCGCCCAGGGGTTTTGCCGTGCTCACTATCTGCGGCACAATCTTTTGCTGCCAGGTAGCGGTGACGTTTGCCATCGCCGGGTTGGGCGGATTTTTTAAATCGGCCAGCTCCTGCTGCGACACAATGCGGCAGCCTCCGAGGGCTAAAGTGGCCATGGTCAGCCAGACTCGCCTGGACATAATTCTCTCCTTTGCGCCCCCGCAGGGGCGCAGCAACATTATGTAAAAACGTTAACTCAGGATTTGAAATTAAAGTCCTGCACTTTGTCTGCGTTGCCCTGGTTGATCAGGATGCCGCGGAACATAACGCGCTGTTTTTCTGGCTTGATACCTTTCTGCAGGAAGTTGTCGATATCCGTCACGCCCTGGGCGGCGATGGCCTGCGCCTGTAACATCACGGTGGCTTTCAGCGTCCCGGCTTTGACCGCATCGCGTTCGTCATTACTGCCGTCAATGCCAACCACGATCACGTCGTCACGTCCGGCAGCCTTCAGCGCGGCGATCGCTCCCAGCGCGACCGGCCCGTTACCACAGATCACGCCTTTGACATCCGGGTGTGCCTGCAGAATGCTGTCCATGATGCGCTTACCATCGATCAGGGTGCCTTTGGCATCCTGTCGGGCGATGCTTTTCATTTCCGGGTACTGATCCAGCACCTGGTGGAAGGATTTAGAGCGGGTGACGCAGTTATTGTCGGCGAGATTACAGGTCAGTTCGGCATAGCTTCCTTTCTCGCCCATCTTTTCGACGAAGACGTTGGCGACATCGGAACCTGCCTGGAAGTTGTTATGGGTGATCTGCTCCAGGGCGACGTCATCCACAGGTATTTCACGGTTAATCAGTACCACCGGAATACCCGCGTCTTTGGCTTTTTTAATGGCGGCGACGCTGGCGGTAGAGTCGGCGTTATCGAGGATAATGCCCTGCACCTTTTTGCCGATGGCGGCATCTATCAGTTCGCTTTGCTTCTTCACATCTTCACCGTGGGACAGGACGGTGGTTTTATAGCCCAGCGCCTGAGCCTTCACATTAGCGCCTTTCGCTTCAGAGGCGTAATACGGGTTATCCAGGGAGTTCACCAGGATCATAATGGTGCCTTTCTCTGCCGCAAACGCGGCGTGGGAGAAGGTACAGGCGGTCGCAACGGCTAACAGCGTTAAACGCATTTTCATATTGATGTTCTCGCAATTTGTTATGTTGTTATGTGTAGGTACAGCGTTTGATTCTCAGCGTCTCTGGTCTGGGCGAAGCAGGTCTGAAGTCTTACCAAATAGTGAAACCACCATCGATCATCAGATCGGCTCCGGTGATCATGTCGCTGCCGTTGCCGGCAAAAAACAGCACGGCGGCGGCAATTTCGTCCGTGTAGGCAAAGCGTCCCATCGGGATCAGCTGCTTCATCGCCTCCCCTTTTTCACCACGCCAGGCTTTCTCGCCCATCGGCGTCAGCACCACGGTCGGCGACAGGGTGTTTACATTGATTTTGTGCGGCGCAAACTCTTTCGCCATCACTTTGGTCATGCCCAGCAGTCCCGCTTTGGCCGAGGTGTAAGCCACATGGTTATCAATGGCAATGGAGGCCGCCTGCGAGGCGATATTGATGATCTTTCCGCCTTTACCTGCTTTCACCATGCGTTTTGCCACCGCCTGCGAACAGAGGAACGGCCCGGTCAGATTGACAGCGACCTGCTTCTGCCATTCACTAAAGTCAGTTTCCAGCACCGGCTGTAACATCACGTAGCCCGCGCAGTTCACCAGAATGTCGATCTGTCCGTAGTGTGCTTCAACCTGTGCAATTGCCTGCTCGACAGCGTCCGGGTCGGTCACATCACACTGGACAAACTGCACGCGATCGGCGGCAAATTGCCCGGCAACCTCTGCCACTTTGCTCTGTTCAAATGCCGGGTACAGCAGCGCCAGCTTCGCCCCTTTTTCCAGCAGCATCTGGTTGCTGGCCATGGCGATCCCACCGAGCCCACCGGTAACAACGGCGACCTTACCGCTCAAATCGCCGTTAATGTCTACGCCGTAGCGCAGGTTGACGTCATATTCGTGACTCATTTTTCATTCTCTCCTTACGCGGCAACCAGGTTTTCTAACGTAGCTCGCAGACCGTCGGCATCGATGCGAAACTGGCGACGCAGGGCGGCACGGCTGCTGCTGTGGGTAAATTCATAAGGGGGAATACCCAGCGGAACAAAGCGCTGGCGCAGGCTGTGCTGAAGCAGCAGCTCGCCGATAATGCTGCTCAGTCCACCACTCAGGACATGCTCCTCCATGGTGATGACCTGACGGTGGGCGGCGATCAGGGCCACGACGGCCGCTTCGTCCAGCGGCCACAGGGAAGGCAGCGAGACGATAGTGATGCTGTCGTCCTTCGCTGCCAGCGCTTCATGAGCCAGCGTGCCCAGGCAGAACACCACGGTGTCGGTTCCCTGCTGCAACACTTCCGGTTTTCCAGGAACAAACTGATAGTCCGCGTCGTGCAGCAGCGGCACTTTGTCGCTGTCCATGCGGATATAGACCGGCCCCTGATGGCTGATGGCGTGGCGGGCGATGGCGCTGGCCTGGATTGCATCCGCCGGCGCGAAAATCTGCAGATTCCC
Source organism: Erwinia persicina (assembly GCF_019844095.1). Classification (NCBI taxonomy): domain Bacteria; kingdom Pseudomonadati; phylum Pseudomonadota; class Gammaproteobacteria; order Enterobacterales; family Erwiniaceae; genus Erwinia; species Erwinia persicina. The sequence goes on from NZ_CP082141.1 coordinate 2,713,722, forward strand.
CATCGAGCGGGCGATGGCGATATCATTAGTACAGTGGTGGGTTGCCCCCAGTGGGCCGTAAGCAAAACCGGCATTCAGGCCGAGCATTTTGACGTTGGTTTCGGAGTAGCAGACGTCATTTTTCAGCTGCTCGTTTGATCGGGCGAACAGGAACGGGGCCGCGTTAGCGGTAAAGACGGTGCGGCCGCTCAGTGCCACTCCCGCCGCCATTCCTACCATATTCTGTTCGGCAATACCGACGTTGATCACCCGATCAGGAAAGGCTTTCTCGAACGGGGCAATTTTTGACGTAGAGGTGGAGTCGGCCACCATCACGCTGAGGTCTGCTCCCTCATTCTGGGCTTGCACCAGCGTAGCAATCACGGCGTCGCGTAAGTCTTGCATGTTTAATCCTCCAGCTCGGCCAGCCCAAGGGCCAGCTGTTCATCGTCAGGTACGGCGTGATGCCAGGCCGGGACGTTGGCCATAAAGGAGATACCGTGCCCTTTTTCGGTATTGGCTAAAATAACGCGCGGTTTACCGATGCCCGGCTGGTTCACGGCGGCGGCTATCGCTTCGGGATCGTGGCCGTTGCATTCGAGCACTTCAAAACCAAAGGCCAGCCATTTATCGGCCAGTGGCTCCAGCGGCATAATGTCCTCTGTTTTACCGGCCAGTTGCAGGCGGTTGCGATCGACAATGGCGACCAGATTTTCCAGCCTGAATTTACTGGCCGACATGGCGGCTTCCCAGTTCGACCCCTCCGCCAGTTCGCCGTCGCCCAGCAGGACAAAGGCCCTGCGATCAGCACGACCAGAAAGTTTGTTCCCCAGCGCCAGGCCGACACCGATCGACAGGCCGTGGCCTAATCCTCCGGAGTTAATTTCCACCAGTTCAGGCAGCTTCTGGTGGATGGGATGCCCCGCCAGCAGCGTATCGTCGCCCATAAACTGGTCAAGGATCGCCGGGTCTATCAGCCCCATCGCCGCCGCGCTGCAGTAAAGTCCGCCAGCGCCGTGGCCTTTTGACAGGATGAAACGATCCTGATCCGGACGCGGACGGCTGCGATCCATCACCGCCATAAACAGGGTGCAGATGATATCCACCTCTGAGAGGTCGGCGCCGGTGTGCCCTTTGCCTGCCCGATGATTCATTTGCAGTACGTAGCGCCGGGCCTGGCGCGCCGTCTGTTTGATTGCCTGAAAATCCATCATTACCTCTTCATCTGTGACGCCGCGGGCGGGATAGCGTGCTGATATGACAGTCTGCTGCGGCAATTTCGTTTTCGAATAAAAATATACGCTATCGTTTGTTATCATATTGTGGGGTTGATCATATTTCAAACAAAAGCACAAAAATAACATAACATCATAATAATCAATAAATTAAGCATTAAAGATGACAATTCAATCCAGTTTCTTAACGTTAAAAGCCAGTTAAATCAACAAAATGACCATTTGTGACTTTCATTCGAAAATGAAAAGTCCCCTTCGCTATCCTCGCAATTGCTCCGGTCGGGGGTTACTATTTAGCGCAGCAGCCCGGCTGGCGGCCCTGCGACCCGCTTTCAGGTAAAGGGAGTGACTGACGTGAAAAACAAAAATGAACAGCTGGCTGATATGCAGCAGCGGCGGGAAAAAATCCTGGAAATGATCCGTGAGGATGGCACCGTCACGGTGAAAAGGCTGAAAGAGACGTTCGGCCTGACGGAGGCGACGCTGCGCACCGACCTGCGGATATTACAGAAAGAGGGGCATGTGCAGCGCTATCACGGCGGCGCCACACTAATGACCGGCAAGCAAAATACCGGCGCGCTGCTGCTGGAACGGCAGACCCATATGGAGGCGAAAGATGCCATTGGCCGGCTGGCAGCCCGACATATCGAAAACGGCGATACGGTGATTTTCGATTCCGGCACCACCACCACCGCTATCGCCAATCATATGGCACATATCCGGCGGCTGTCGGTGGTCACAAATGCGGTGAATATCGCCCTGAAGCTGGGCGGGGAGCCGGGGATCAATATTCTGCTCACCGGCGGTACCTTTAAGTTTCCGACCCTGTCCACTTCGGGTGAAAAAGCCGCCAGCTTTTTTGAAAACGTGCTGGCAGAAAAGCTGTTTCTGGCGACGGCCTGTATCTCCCCCCGTCTGGGCCTCAGTTTTCCCAGCGAAACCGATATCAAAGTGAAAAGTGCGATGATCCATTCAGCCAGCACGGTTTATGTGGTGGCCGATTCCAGCAAAATCGACAAAGTCTCGATGTTTGCGCTGCCGTGTGACTGGAGCAAAATCCACTATCTGATCACCGACAGCGGCATCAGTCAGGCGTCGATCTCGGCCTTTGAAGCGCTGGGGATCACCGTACTGGTGGCGACCTGAACGGCGTCGGGGCGATAAAGGCTCACTACTTCGCCCACAATTAACAGACTGGGTGACTGCGGCTGGTGCAAGGCCACGGCCTGCGCCAGCCGGTCAAGACGGGTGATCAGGGTGCGCTGGTCTGCCCTTGTTCCCCGCTCGACGATCGCCACCGGGGTAGCGGCATCACGCCCGGACAGGATCAGCTGTCCGCTTAAGGCTTCACACCAGGTCAGCCCCATATAAAACACCAGCGTCTGACGTGCGTCGCGCAGGCTTTCCCAGTCAAGTCGCGGTTTCCCGTCACGCCCGTGACCGGTAATAAAGCGCACAGACTGAGCCAGGTCACGGTGAGTCAGCGGGATGCCGCTGGCGGCAGCACAGCCGGTGGCAGCAGTAATACCGGGCACAATATGGCAGGTAACTCCGGCTTTTTGCAGCCACACCATCTCCTCACCGCCCCGGCCGAAGATAAAGGGATCCCCCCCTTTCAGCCGGACAACCTGCCGCCCGGCGCGGGCCAGATCTTCCAGCAGCTGGTTAATCTGCGACTGTTTCATCCCGTGGAAGCCCGGCGTTTTTCCGACGTCGATGCTCAGTGCACCAGGCGGGATCAGCGCAAGGATCTCCGGGCTGACCAGCCGGTCATAGACAACCACTTCCGCCTGTTCAATCAGACGCAACGCGCGAACCGTCAGCAGATCAACGGCACCCGGGCCGGCTCCTACCAGCCATACGGCCCCCTGCTGGCCGGGAACCATATTCCCGGCCAGCAGTTTATCAAGAGAAGGAATTTTCGCAGTCATCGGTTACCCTCAAGCGGTGATCGTTTTTCCGGCCTGCACCATTGGCGTGCTGGCGACCCATACCTGTCCCTGCTCTACTTTCACCGGCCAGCAGCGCTGTGAGAGGGCCGGATTATCCAGGCTCTGCCCGTCCCGCAGGCGGAAACGCTGTTTGTACAACGGCGAGATCACCAGCGCATCACCACCGCTGTCCCCGAGCAGACCGCGCGACAGCACGTTGGCCCCGGTTCCCGGCTCCAGATCGTCCAGCGCGTAAACCTTATCGTCCAGGCGGAACAACGCAATCGGCTGTGAGCCCAGCCGGGCACCTATCCCTGCCTGCGGTGGAATGTCCTCGATCTGGCATACGGCATTCCACAGCGAGGTGGGTTGCACCTCGTTGACCGAACGACGGAACAGCGCCACGCGATCGGGGCTGGCCAGCGTGGTCTGCCATTCACACTGGTAGCTGTCGACCACGCGCTGCATATCCGCTTCCAGCTCGGCGGCCACGCCGAGGACGTCATCAATCACCACCTGACGCAGATAGGTCAGGCCCCCTTCGAGGTTATCCATCCATACGCTGGTGCGCTGCAGGCGGTCAGCGGTACGGATGTAAAACATCAGCAGGCGGTCGACGTAACGCAGCAGGGTTTCATCATCCAGATCGCTGGCAAACAGATCGGCATGACGCGGTTTCATTCCCCCGTTGCCACAGACGTAAAGGTTCCAGCCTTTGTCGGTGGCGATCACCCCGATGTCTTTACTCTGGGCTTCGGAGCACTCCCGCGTACAGCCGGACACCGCCATTTTGATTTTGTGCGGTGAGCGCAGGCCCTTGTAACGGTTCTCCAGCCGGGCGGCAAAGCCCGTAGAATCCTGTACGCCGTAGCGGCACCAGGTGGAGCCCACGCAGGACTTCACGGTGCGCAGCGATTTGCCATAGGCATGGCCGGTCTCAAACCCGGCGGCCAGCAGCTTCTGCCAGATTTCGGGCAGTTGCTCCAGCTGGGCACCAAACAGATCGATACGCTGCCCGCCGGTGACTTTGCAGTAAAGGCCATATTCACGGGCTATTTCACCCATAGCAATCAGTCCTTCGGCGCTGACCTCACCGGCTGGCATCCTGGGCACGACCGAGTAAGTACCATCCTTCTGGATATTGGCAAAATAGCGGTCATTGGTGTCCTGAAGCGGTAGCAGAGCTGGCGTCAGCAGATACTCGTTCCAGCAGGAGGCCAGCATCGACCCCACCAGCGGCTTACAGATCTCACAGCCGCAGCCGCGCCCGTGTTTAGCCAGCAGCTGTTCGAAGCTTTTGATGTTGCCGACGCGGATCAGCGAATAAAGCTCCTGCCGTGACCACGGGAAGTGCTCGCAGATATCTTTCTTCACCTCCACGCCCAGATCGGCCAGTTGATACTCCATCACCTGTTTAACCAACGCGGCGCATCCTCCGCAGCCGGTGGCGGCTTTGGTGCTGGCCTTCAGCGAGGCCATATCACTGCACCCGGCTCTGACTGCGGCGCAGATGTCTCCTTTGGTCACGTTATGACAGGAACAAACCTGAGCACTGTCCGGCAGTGCCGCCACGCCCAGCGCTTTCGATGGTGCTCCAGCGCTCTGCGGCAGGATCAGGGTTTCCGGTGCATCCGGCAGGGCCATGCCGTTGAGCATCATCTGCAGCAGAAGGCTGTATTCGCTACTGTCTCCGACCAGCACGCCACCGAGCAGCGTTTTACCATCGGCGGACACCACAATCTTTTTATAAATTTCATGGGGTTCATTGGTCCAGTAATAGCTCTGGCTGCCCGGGGTGGTGCCGTGGGCATCCCCCATTGAAGCCACTTCCACCCCCAGCAGTTTGAGTTTGGTACTCATATCTGCACCGCTAAAGGCGCCCGCTTCCCCGGCCAGGGTCGCGGCCAGCACGCGTGCCATCTGGTAGCCGGGGGCGACCAGACCATAGAGATTGCCCTGCCAGACGGCACACTCACCGATGGCGCTGACGGCGGGATCGGAAGTCTGGCAGCGGTCATCAATGACCACGCCCCCGCGCCGCCCCAGGGTCAGCCCGGCTGAGGCTGCCAGGTGATCGCGCGGGCGGATCCCCGCCGAAAACAGCACAAGGTCGGTTTCCAGTTCGCTGCCATCGGCAAAATTGAGCCGCAGCGTGCCGTCTTTCTGCACGTCAATGCCCTGACTGGCCTTGCCGGTCAGTACCTTAACCCCGAGCGCCTCGATTTTACGGCGCAGCATCGCAGCCCCGCCCTCATCAAGCTGTACCGCCATCAGCCGTGGAGACAATTCCACGACTGATGTCTCCAGCCCCAGCGTCTTCAGCGCATTGGCCGCTTCCAGCCCCAGTAATCCGCCGCCGATCACCACGCCGCGTTTTGCCGTGGCTGCCCTGGCTGCGAGGGAATCCAGATCGTCCAGTGTGCGATAGACAAAGCAGGACGCGTGCTCACTGCCGGGGATTGGGGGCACAAACGGGCTGGAACCGGTCGCCAGCACCAGCCGATCATAATTTTGCACGCGCCCGTCGGCTTCGCGCACCTGCTGTTGCTGGCGGTCGATAGCGACGATCTGACGCCCGGTGCGCAGTTGTATGCCGTTCTGTTCCATGAATCCCGGTGGCACCAGCGACAGTTCGGCGTGCCCCTTACCGGCAAAGTATTCCGACAGGTGGACGCGATCATAGGCGACATAGCGCTCCTCGCCGTACACGACAATCTGATACTGCTGATGAAGCGCCAGGCTGACCATCTGCTCCAGAAAGTGCTGGCCGACCATGCCATGCCCGATGACCACCAGCGTGGGTTTGCCGGCGGCTTCAGCCGCGTTGCCCGGGGCGGGTACTCTGCTTTGTGAATTGCTCATCATTGTCACTCTCTGAAAAACCCAAAAAAAAAGCGCCCACCCCCCTGCCTGATGCAGGGAGCTGGACGCCGTTATCCGAAGAGGGGTTTCACCGCCATTGGCGAAACCGCTCCGTTTTATGTTGTGTTACCTTTGCGCAGGCGACTACTTTTTCGCAGGTTCAAACGCAGAAGCCACCGCCATCAGCGCGCTGGCAATTTCCACCATGCGCTTGTTCTGGTTCATCGCCATTTTACGTAATGCCTGCCAGGCCTGTTCTTCACCGTAGCCGTGATGGTGCATCAGCAGTACCTTAGCGCGATCGATCTGCTTACGATCTTCAATGCTGGCGCGCAAAGCAGCCAGCTCGTCATCCTGATCCTGTAGCCGTTTTGACTGCTGCTGGATCATCGCCAGCAGCGACCGTCCCAGCCGTGGGGTGAGAGCATCGGCCTCCAGCGGCTCTGCCGGGGACGTTTTCTGCCAGTCCTCCGCGGCGATAAAGACGCTCCACGCCGGCTCATTTGCCCGGTTTTGCATCTGCTGCTGGAGCAGGTCGTCTGTCAGGCTCTGACCCTGCGCCTCGGCATGTGCAATACTCTGCCGGCAGCGCTGCATCACGGCACGCGCCAGCCTGTCCTCGACAGTTTTCATACCGTCAATTCGCCGTGTCAGGCACTGATGCCAGCGCAGCGCCATTGCTGCATCCGGCTCATCCTGACATAACGTGGTACAGGCAATACGCCTCAGTCGCTCGATGTCGCTCTCTTCCTGCGCCACCTGCTGCCAGCGTTGCAGACTGTCATCGTCTGCAAAACCGACAAAATGGCTAAAACAGCGTTCCTGGGCATCTATCAACGCCACAATCTGCTGGCTCAGCGCCATCGTCAGTCTTCCTGAGGCAAACCCCGCCGCCCCCATGGCGCGCTCCTGACCGGCCAGTTCTTTACCCTGCATAAAGCTGAACATAGCAATCAGCGCGCGGGAAACACCGGGGTCAGAGGCTGTATCTACCATCTCAAATATCAGGTTCAGGAGCTGGCGAATAATATGGTTAAACTGCGCCATCGCCGCATCATGGGAGAGGGTACGCTGCTGTACCTGCTCGCGCAGAACGTCCCGTTCACCCAGCGCCTGTAGCGCTGTAGCAATCCGGCTATACAAGCGGCTGGAGACCAGCCCGTCGCTGTCGTCCTCTGGCAACGCAGGCAACAGGGCAATGACCTCGCTCTGGCTGTGTCTGACACGACGACTGCACTGTGACAGTTCGTCACCGAACATCTGCCCTGTCGTACAGAGCCACAGATTACTGGCCCCGCGCTCCCGCTGGATTTCATGGATCAGTTGACTGACCTCTGTGGTCAGTCGGCCCTTCTGTAAAAGGGAGCGCAGGCTGGCGATTTCCCGCTGACGCGAAGCCAGCAGGTACGCCAGCGGAGAAGGATCACCCCCGCTCATCGTTCATACCCTGCTTTTTTTTCATCGACCTGACACTCCCCCTCTCGTCGCGCACCGCATGGATACCGCCTGGCACTTCCCTGAAAAAGGGCGCGCCGACGGAGGTCATTAACCGGCTGCAATCAATCAGTCATGCTGCTGCGTTCGCGTATGTTAATGTCAGGCATCGCGTGGTTTTCAGGCGGACAGCATAGCGCAGGACGGAATACTGATTATTGATACTAATCAAATTGCCGTTTTGTCACCTTTCAGGCAAACTCTGTCACGCCCGCCGCCCGCATTAACATGTTCATCCGGCGTCCGCAATGGTTTCCATTCCCAAAAGCGTCAGGTAAACTGACGTAAGAATTATCTTTATGTAAACCTGTGAATTTTCCTCCCGGAACGTACAGGCCACACCGCGTTTAATCACGCGTTCCTGGAGTCGCTCAGAGTCGCCCTGTCGCATCTGAAAAGAACCCGATTATTTGATGATATTCACGAGGACTAAAGTGAAAATTAGCATCGCGTTTACCCTGCTGGCCGCGCTCACGTTATCAGGGTGCAAAACGCCCCCTCCTCCGGTCAATGATGATACGGTCATGACCAGTGTCGTCGATGGCGCGACGCTAACACATCGACATGCGGTGAAAGCGCCTACGTCCTTCACGCCTGTGAATGAGAACTATCGCGCGCTCTACAATGCCTCCGTCATGACCAGCCCGGACTATGGCGGCAAAGTGGTGCGCTATCTGGAAAACGGCAAACCTTTTCTGGTACTGGGTGAAGTGGAGAACCGCTGGTTTGCCATTGCTGACGTCGATCAGCAGCAGCTGATTGGTTACGTACCGCTGAAAGCCGGTGTGAAAAGTGAGCTGTACGACGCCACAGTGCGCAGCGATCGTCCACGGCCGCGTAAAAACAGCAAAAAAGTATGCGTCGATGTTGGCGGCAAGAGTAAAGCCTGCCGCAACAATAATACGGCGACCTGGATTCTGGAGTAACGCGCTTATTAAGGCACTGTGCTGCCAGGGATGGCAGCCAACGCGTTTCTTCTGCGTCTGGTAAAGTTTCCTATTTGCCTCCTGGCATACAGCCGAGAATAACACATCCTCATGACGTCGGAATTCCCTGTTGACCCCGCCACTCCGGTCAACCAAGACAATGCCTTGCTGGTCGCTGCCTCGCCGTTGCTTAATGCGATTGTACAGATCCGCCTGGCGGCTACCCATGACGACCCGGCCGGTTTACGCCATCAGCTGATCGATGAAATGCGACAGTTTGAGGCACGCTGTAAACAGGCGGGGATGCCCTTTGAAATGATTATTGGTGCCCGCTACTGCCTGTGCGCCGTGCTGGATGAAGCCGCTGCGCAAACGCCGTGGGGCAGCCGTGGCGTCTGGTCTGCAAATGGCCTGCTGGTAACCTTTCACAATGAAAGCTGGGGCGGCGAAAAAGTCTTCCAGCTGCTGTCACGCATTTCACAGAATCCTGCCCAGCATCTCTGGCTGCTGGAAGTGATCCATTTTTGTTTACTGCTGGGCTATGAAGGTCGTTACCGCAGTATGGATAATGGTCGCCTGCAGCGTGATGCCGTTCGCACCCGTCTGGCCCAGCTGATTCGGGATGTGCGTGTCGAAGAAGTACAACCGTTACCACAAACGTCCATTGCCGCCGGGCAAAGTACGCTGTGGCGTCCGCCGGTTCCTCTTTGGGTCTGTTTTTCCCTCGCCACCCTCATCGGCTGCGTCTTTTTTTCCACGCTCAACTGGCGGTTAGGCAATGCCGCTGAACCTCTGCTGCGGCAAATCTGGCAAACCCCATTGCCAAAAGTGGTGACCGGACAACGCGCGACCGCCCCACAGGCTCTGCTGGACTTACGTCAGCGCCTGAGCGACCTGATTATTGAGCGCAAACTCGACGTCGCGGACAGTAATAACGGCAGTAAAGTGATTTTGTCCGCTGACCGGCTGTTTGAACCTGCCACAACCGGACTCTCCCAGGAGGGGCGTGCGCTGATAGCCCGCGTAGCCACGGCCATGGAGTCGGCTAAAGGCACCATTCTGGTGAGCGTTTTCACCGATGATCAGCGGGTGCTCTCACGTCGCTTCCCGTCAAATTATGAATACTCTGCCGCCCAGGCGCGTGCCATCAGCACCATGATGGCTGAGATGATGTCCCAGCCGGGGATCAGCGTTCACGCTCAGGGACGGGGCGACAGCGGCGCGCTGTTACCGAACGACAGCACAGAGAATCGTGCGCAGAACCGCCGTGTTGAAATCACCCTGTTCGCTGCTCCTGAGTCAGACGACAGCCACTCTACGGGGAAAAAATGATGCTAAAGACCTTCTTTTCACTGCTCTCCAGCCGCCTGCTCTGGGGACTCATTGGCGTCACCGCGCTCTCTGCGCTCATCTGGATGGTCGGCCCCCTGCTCTCACTGACCCCACTGCAGGGGCTGGACAGCCCGCTGAACCGTCAGTTGTTAATCGGCCTGACCTACTTTTTATGGATACTTTTTCAGCTTATCCCTCAGCTTTACCGCGCCTGGTTTAATAGCAAGCTGCTGACGCGCCTGCAAATCAGCAACATCGATCATGCGGAGCTTCAGGCGACGGGTGAAATGCTGGATAACCGCTTCAGTGAAGCGGCCATGCTGTTAAAGAAAACGCAATTCGGCAGGCGTAAAGGCTGGCTGCGACGCTTCAGCGCACAATATCTCTATCAGTTACCCTGGTATCTGATTGTCGGCGCGCCCGGCGCAGGAAAAACGACGGCGCTGGTCAACTCCGGTCTGGAATTTCCGCTCAGCGATACACTCGGTAAAAGCGCCCTTCGCGGCATTGGCGGTACCCGTCACTGCGACTGGTGGTTTACCGACCAGGCCGTGCTGCTGGATACGGCAGGGCGCTACACTCTGCAGGAGAGTCAGCGCGCACGCGATGCCAGTGAATGGCAGACCTTTATTACCCTGTTGAAACGTTATCGCCCACGCCAGCCGATTAATGGTGTGATCATGACCATCAGCGTCGCCGACCTGTTGAGTGACTCCGCCGAAGTGCGTCATGCGCAGGCCAGCGCACTGCGTCAGCGCATGGCTGAACTTCATCAGCAGACCGGCATCGCCTTCCCCGTGTATATCATGGTGACTAAAACCGACCTGCTGAAGGGATTTCTGTCCTATTTCGCCCGGCTCGATAAACAGCAGCGAGAAGATATATGTGGGTTCACCTTCCCGTGGGAACCAGGACGTCAAAACGATCGACGCCTGAACACGCAGTTTGAACAACGCTTTAAGCAGCTCTCTTCCCGACTGATGGCCGGTCTCAGCGACAAGATGGCGCAGGAAAGCGATCTGACTTTGCGCGCAGAATGTTTCCAGTTTCCGCAGGAATTTAGCGCGTTGCGTCCTCTGCTGGCCGAATACCTTGATATTGTTTTTTCACCGGAACACAGCGAAACCCCCTGGGCCGCACGGGGTCTGTTCTTTACCAGCGGCACTCAGGAAGGCCTGCCGTTTGACCGGGTGATGGGCGAACTGTCGCGTAAACTGCAGCTACCCCAGCCGCAAGGGCAGTCTATTGCCAGCTGGGATACCGTGAACCGTAGTGCCCCCATCCCGGCGAATAAAGGACAAAGCTTCTTTATTCATGGCCTGCTCTGCGATGTGGTGTTTAAAGAGAGCCGGCTGGCAGGCAGCGATCGTCGCTGGGAAGATCGTAACCGCTTGCTACACAGGACAGGCTATGTGGCACTCGCCGTCGCCCTGCTGGGAACGTCGGCGCTCTGGTTGACCAGCTATATGAAAAATCAGGATTACCTGCAGGAAGTGGCCGCGCGCCTGCCCGCGGTGACGCAGCAGGCAAAACAACTCACCCGGGATAACCACGGTGATATCCTGGATCTGCTACCCTTCTTAAATACCCTGGTCGCCTTGCCGCAAAGTCGCCATTTTTCGCTGGCGTCGCCACCGCTGACTCTGCGGGGTGGGCTTTACCGTGGCGATCAGATTAGTGATGCGACGTGGGGGCTGTATCAGGGGGCGCTGAAATCATTGCTTCTGCCCAGGGTCGCTCAAATCATCACCTACACACTCCGTAATGACGATGGGAAAGATGCTGAATTTAGTCGTAATGCCCTGCGCGCCTATCAGATGCTGTATCAGCCGCGCAGCTACGATGGTGAGTTTCTGCGGGGTTGGGTGATGCAGAACCTGCAGCGCAAGCTGCCAGCCAGCGTGACAACGCGTGAGCTACAACAGCTCGACTGGCACTTAAGCCAACTGCTGGACCGTCAGATTCTGAGTTCTCCCTTCGTGCGCGATAATGCGCTGATGGTGAAAACATTAGCGCTCAATCTGGACAATTCCGGGCGTCAGGCCACTGCGACAGCCTCTGCCGAAATGCACACTTTTGATGCGGGTCGCCTCAACCCCGTTCACTGATAGGGTCATCACTATGGCAGCGAGAAATGACCTGGGATGGTATGGCAAACTGCCCACGGCGGGTGACTTTTTGCATCGCCGTATGCCGGAAGGGCTGATTGACAGCTGGTCGAACTGGTTTCAGCTTGGCCTGGCTCACTGGCACCATCATCATGATGGGACGACAGACCCGTTCAGCCGGGCACCGGTGTGGAACTTCGCCCTGCCCGCCACCCTGGGGGTTCAGCGGGTACAGATCGGTTGCCTGATGCCGTCGCGCGACAGAGTGGGACGGGCATGGCCCCTGCTGGCGGTGCAAAGTGTTCCGGTGAGTGCCTGGCATCCCGCCCAACTGGCCATCTCCGGGGAGTGGTTTCAGGAGTTGGGTGCCACGCTTAATCAGTCCGTTCAGCAGTTACACTCTGTAGACTGGCTTGAGCAGGCGCTGCGCGGCATGTCGCCCCTGTCGTTACCGGATACCGGGCGCTCCGATATTATGGATGTGATTGGCTATCAGGACCTGCCCTGTACGCTGGCATGGCGGGAAGTGGCGCTCCATTTTGATCCACTGCAGTACATCAGTTACTGGTGGACCAATCAGAGTGACGGGTATCCCCTGACCAGCCACAAACATAGCGGGAATCTGACCGCACAGCTCTTTTCGCAATTATTTCATCCGGCGGCCGGGTTAAAGCCGGGCCGTCACGGACTCTATCCTCCGATGTTTGAATAGCGTGTTTTGGCCATCGGCTTTATTGCAGGAAAAACGCATGCGATTGACCATTTTACAGAACCAGGACGACATTCCGATCGTCGCCTGCGATTTTGTACCACCGGGCGGCACGATTGGCCGCAGCGTTGATAACGACCTGGTGCTGCCGGATCCTGAGCGGGCGATCTCGCGCCTGCAGGCGCTGGTACATGTGGCGGCTAACGGCGACTGTCGCCTGACCAACCAGGGTAGCGTCATTGCGGTGATCCACAACGGCAATGAACTGATGCGCGGCAGTCAGGTCACCCTGGAACACGGTGACACACTGGCTATCGGCCCTTATCAGATTGACGTCAGCGATCCGCAGCAAGTCAGCATGGCGACACAGGAACAGGTTGACCCGTTGTCATTATTTGGTGACGAGGGGGGCAACAGCGACGATCCCCTGCAGATGCAGAGTCCCGCGCACGAGCCTGCTCCGCTCCCGACAGAAAGCCCTGACACCGGGGCAGCCGATATGCGGACGGCCCGTCAGACCGTGGCCCGTCTGGGAATTGACCCGATAAGCAACGATACGTCCTCCACCGCCCATGACGCCCCGGAGGGGGGTAATCGTGAGCAGCGTTTGATGGCCGCACTGCTGGAAGGCATGGGGCTGGACACCACGCTGGATAAAACGCCGCTGACAGAAGATCAGATGCGTATTACCGGGCGTATGCTCAGTCTGTTTTCACAGGGTACTGTTGCGCTGCTTTCATCGCGTTCGATCCTGAAACGGGGAGTGAAAGCGGAAATGACGATGATCCTGAATGAGGCCAACAATCCGTTCAAAATTCTTCCCTCAGGTAAAACGGTGCTGATGCAGATTTACCAGAGCCAGATGCCAGGTTTTATGCCGCCAGAGCAGGCGGTGCGCGATGCCCTGGTGGACCTGCAGGCCCATCAGTTAGGGATGATTGCCGGTATCCGCGCGATTATTGCCGCCATGCTGCAATCCTTTAACCCGCAGCGTCTGGAAGAACATGCCCGCCGCGACGGCGTACTACCGCGAATGGCGTTACCCCGTTGCAAAAAAGCTGCACTCTGGGACTATTTTATGCGTCACTATCAGAGCACGTCGGGTGAAATAGAGGATGATTTCCATACTCTGTTTGGCGAAGCCTTCCTGCACGCCTATGACATCGAAGTGAATCAATATAAAGATTCACAGACCCGCCCGGAAGACTTATGAATATTACGTATTCCACCACCAGTCAGAAAGGTGCCCGTGAGAGTAATCAGGACACCATCGGGGCCCTGCTGGGGCAGCACGCCGCCTGCTTTATGGTCTGTGACGGTGTCGCCGGCTCATCGGGCGGTGAAATGGCGGCCACAATTGCCCGTGATACCCTGCTGGCCCAGCTTGACGTCGATGCCCCTCTTCAGCCCGACCGCACGGCGGTACTGATTGAAAATACCGAGCAGGCCATTCTCAGCGCGCAGAGGAATAATCCGAATTTTCGGCAGATGAGTACCACGCTTGCGGCACTCTTTATCGATCGGGATAACCTGCATGCCTGGTGGGCTCACGCCGGTGACAGCCGGGTATATCTTTTCCGGCGGGGCGTTGTACATAGCGTCACCCGCGACCACAGTCTGGTGCAGCAGTTACAGGATGCGGGATATGAAAACACGGGCATTAACAGCAGCTTACTCTATAATGCCCTGGGTGCTGATGTGGCGCATCCGCACGGTTTCAGTGAGGTCGTGACGCTCCAGGATGGTGATGCCTTCCTGATTTGTACCGATGGTTTCTGGAGTCATCTCACCCCCGTCGAGATGGAACAGGCACTCCGGATGGTCAGTTGTCCGGAAGAGTGGCTGGCGCTGATGCAAAAAGCCATCGACCGCGGCGTAAAAACAGATAATCTGAGCGCCGTGGCGGTATGGGTCGGTTCACCCCAGGAGACCACGCTACTCTTCTCCATGGCGGACTCTGCTCGCTTTCTTCCGCCACGCGATTAACACCAAGGAATGTTATGAAATTTTGGTTGCCAGCTACGTTGACTCTGTTGTTCGCTACCACGACCCAGGCGGCGGACTACCGGGTCGTTTATTCCCCCAGTCTTGAGCTGGAAGTGTTTATCGATAATGTTTCCAGCAATGCGCCCGCTGCCTGGTGTCAGGAGACGTTGAACCTGCGTATTGTCTCCGGTAAAAGTACCGAGTCAGATGTTCTGACCCCTTTCTTACCGCGCGTGGGCAATTTGCTGCAAAATCAGTGCGGCAAACTGCTGGAGCTGCCGTGGCAGATGACTAACGCCCGGGGCGCGGTACTGGCCACGGGAACAGCAGCAAAGGAGCAGAGCTGGCGTCCTATTGTGACGGCAGATGCCACCGCGACTGCAACGGCCAGCAACGCCTCGCCGCTCGATTTGTCGCAGCCAGCGAATGCCGAACCTCTCCAGCATTTTGATCTGCCAGGCGGCTGCCATTTTCGAACCTGGTGGGATGATAAGGGTAAATCACTCTTTATCCCGGATGATAAGAACATGAACTGCTCAACGGAGGGCTGGCTCGATGGTCAGAGTACACTGACCATGGCCCATGGCGACAAGAGCGAATCGCTGGCAGTAAACTTTTATCAGGGTTATCCGCTGGCCCATTTGCACCCGACCGGGGCGTCTCTGGATGTCGTATCGGTTAACAACCAGCGTATGGTGCTCGCAAGAGATGATGCCCCTGACAGCTGGCTGGTATTGCCCTTTAACAATAGCCTGCACGTCTGGTCGTTTGACGGCACGTTGCTGGTAAAAATGAGTAAAACTCAGGCCCGCGAGGGCGCCGCGTTGAAAACGGAAGTCGATGCTGTGCGGAAAACCTGGTCAGATAGCATTGATGCAGGTGTGAAAGTGAATGTGCTGCTGGTGGATGACCTGCACGCCGATCTGGCCGACCCGGCGATTGGCGCCTGGCGTACCGTTAACTAATATCCCGCTCAACAGGGCGCCATGAGAGTTTCACTATGTCGGCTAATGACCAACAAAAAAATGTACCTAACGCACTTCCCGCTGGCTACCGGTTTAACGAGTTTGAAATCAAAGAAGTGATTGGGGGGGGCGGATTTGGCATTGTCTACCGTGCCTGGGATCATCTTCTTGAACGCACGATTGCGATTAAAGAGTATCTGCCGGTCTCGCTGGCCAGCCGCAACGAGGATCTGGCCATCAGTCTGCGCGGCGAGCGCTATCAGCGCCTGTTTAATGCCGGTCTGAACAGTTTTATCCAGGAAGCGCGTCTTCTCGCCCGCTTTAATCACCCGGGTCTGCTGCACGTTCTGCGCTTCTGGGAAGAGAACGGAACCGCCTACATGGGCACGCTGTTCTACAGCGGGATGACGCTGAAAGCGTGGCAGCAGACCAGCCCGGAGAGTATTAACGAAGCATGGATACGGCAGCTTTTGCCGCCGTTGTTTGGTGCTATCAATACCATTCACCGCGCCGGGTATCTGCACCGTGATATTTCACTCGATAATATTCAGATCCAGGATAACCAGTTACCCGTGCTGCTCGACTTTGGCTCAGCACGCAAAGAAATCGGAAACCTTTCCGATGAAATGGAGATCATGCTCAAGCCCGGCTATGCGCCCATTGAGCAGTACAGTGAAGAGGGCGACAGCGATCAGGGCCCCTGGACCGACATTTACGCGCTGGGCGCGGTACTGCATACGCTGATCACCGGTAATCCCCCGCCGGTCAGCGTGGTACGCTGCATTGAAGATCGCTATCAGCCCCTGAGTACCCTGCGCCCCGAAGGGTATTCATTGCCGTTATTGCACGCGATAGACCGGGCTCTGGAAATGGATCCCCGGCAGCGACCACAATCCGTGGATGAGCTGGCAGCCCTGATTGACCTGCCGGTCAGTGAGATAGAGGAGCTGGTCGCCTCCCTGGACGTTGCACAGGAGGAACAGCCCGCCCTTCCCGACCCTGAACCCGTGGTGCTGGCCGTTAATCCGGCCGCGGGCGCTGCCGAGCCGGTAATGGCACCGCGCGTGGTAAAGCGTCTGTCGCGACCGCTGCTGTTACTGAGCGGCCTGGCCGTCGCCGCTGTCGTGGCACTGGTCTGGGGGCTTAACCATGAGGACAGCGCGGTTCCGGAGCACTCTGCAGCGGCCAGCAACAGCACCGCAACCCCTTCCCCGGCGGTGCCTCCTGCCAGTGCGCCAGCGATGGCCACCGTGTATCTGAAGTTAAGCAGCGACGACGTGTTATTACTGAATGGCAGCGTGGTGGAAGTGAAACCGAATACTAGCGGTTATGCTTCGCTTAATCTGGCGGCAGGGGACTATCAACTGGAAGTGCAAAACGCCAGCGGCGTTCGCAGCCAGCAGTTGAAGATCGATCGGCCAGGAACCTGGCTGATTAATCCGGGACGCTGAGTTTCTGTTTCTGTCCGGGGGGCGGTTGAGCGATCACCCCGGACGGACGCCTATCCCACCAGTCCGTTATGATATTCCTGCAGCTCACGCACCCGTTGTACCAGATCGGTCAGACAGTCGTCATACATCCCGCGCTGCTTTAGTTCCGTTTCCAGTGAAAAAAGATACTGCGCATTGGTGCCCAGCGGCCCTTTAGCCTGGGCAATCAGTGGGGCAATGGTTTTCGGGCAGGAATCTGGCTCGTACAGCGCGTGGCGAGGATCCATGACAAACACCAGCGCCGTCACCGTACGACCGTCATCCAGCGCCAGATCACACCAGGTCGGCAGATAGCAACCGGTAATCATTTCCCGTTTCCACAGCAGTTCAAGCTCTTCATGCAGCCTGGCTTCAGGCAGACAGAAGGCCAGTCCGGTGGTCTGCCCCCCCTCTTTCAGCGCCAGCATACGCCCGGGCTGGCTGGCCGTGCCGCGGCCGGCTGTCAGGCGCAGGCAGAAAGCGCGGTGCCAGCCTTTCAGCGTTCCGGCAGCGACTTCATCCGCTTCAAAAACCGGGTTCCACATCAGTGACCCATAGCCAAAAATCCATACCGGGCTGTTATCCGGACGACAGGCCAGGGCCGCCGCCAGCGAGGCGGCACGCTGCTCGCAGGTCCACAACAGCGTTTCTTCAATATCACCAAAGGCCGTTTTGCAGTCCGCCTTTAATAAAAAATCTCGTGTTAACATTGCCACCTCCACACCACTGCTTAACATCCACGCTGTTCTGACTGCGTCCCTCAACGGTCTGATTTTCGCAAAAAAATGAGTGCGATGAATGACCTTATGCATTTCCGCGTGCGCAATCAAGTTTGAAGGCGATCACAAAAGAAAAAAAGTTTCACTTAAGTTTGTCGGCAGCCGGCGCGAAATCTTTACCCCCTGCACCGTCCTTCCACCACAAAGTGATAAAAAGAACTTTGATTTTTTTGCTAAACCAGTTTAGCTTTTCGGCAGATAATCACTTAAGGATAATGATGATGAGCAATAAAATCTGGGTACTGGGCGACGCAGTGGTAGACCTGCTGCCCGAAGGTGAAACTCACCTGCTGAAGTGCCCCGGTGGCGCCCCGGCCAACGTCGCAGTGGGTATTGCCCGCCTGGGTGGAAACAGTGGTTTTATCGGCTGTGTCGGCGACGACCCGTTTGGACGCTTCCTGCAGCAGACGCTACGCGATGAGAACGTTGATATTGAGCAGATGTATCGCGCGCCGGGCCAGCGTACATCAACCGTGCTGGTCAGCCTGGATGCACAGGGCGAACGCCAGTTTACCTTTATGGTGCGTCCCTCTGCTGACCTGTTTCTCACCGCTGACCGCCTGCCGGCGTTTCGTGCCGGTGAAGGCCTGCACCTGTGCTCCATTGCCCTGAGTGCTGACCCCTCCCGCCGTGCGGCCATGCAGGCGATGCGGGCGATTAAAGCGGCAGGAGGCTGGGTCAGCTTCGACCCAAACCTGCGTGAGGATCTGTGGGCGGACCCGGCAGAGATGGACACCGTGCTGGCCGGCGCCTTTGCGCTGGCAGACATTATCAAACTGTCAGAGGATGAACTCGCCACGCTGACCGGCCATGCCAGTCTCACCGACGGCATCGCGGAATTTACCGCCGCGTATCAGCCCTCCCTGCTGCTGGTGACCTGTGGCAGCGAGGGCGTCAGCCTGTGGCAGAACGGAACGGTACAGCACTTCCCCGCCCCGTCGGTGGAGGTGGTCGACACCACGGGAGCGGGCGATGCGTTTGTTGCCGGGCTGCTGGCAGCACTGGCCACTGAAACCGATGCGCTGGCCCCCGCCCGCCTTGAGCAGGCCATCCAACAGGCGCAGCGCAGCGGTGCGGCCGCGACCACCGCTAAAGGCGCCATGACGGCCCTGCCACACGCCGCCGACCTCGCCCGATTCTGATCCCTGCCCCGCACAAATTGCCAACCCGGTCACACTTCCTAAACCGGGTTAGCAAATCTGATTGAACAGGACATTCCTGTTAGCTTACTCTCTGCATCGAACCGGTTTAGCAAAAACAAAACAATCACACTGGGAACCGTGCAAATGATCACACCTCGTAGACTGGCTGTCGCCATCAGCCTCGCCTTAGCCACCCCGGCGGTCAGTTTCGCCGCCCCCACGCTCACCAGCCTGGAAGAGCGACTGATGGCGATGGAACAGCGACTGCAAAAAGCCGAAGATCGTGCGGCCACGGCCGAAAACCGTGCCGAGGCGGCAGAAAAGAAAATTGTCAGGCTGGAGGCCCGCTCTCAGCAGCAGCAAGCGCAGCAGGTAACGGCCCCCGTCGCCGCGACCGCCAGCGTGGCGCCACCCGCCGCCGCGCCGGTGGCCACCAGCAGGATCGCAGATGGCTTTGAGTTTCACGGTTATGCGCGCTCCGGCCTGATCATGAATGACTCGGCCGCCGGTACGCAAAGTGGCCCCTTCATGACGCCCGCCGGTGAAACCGGCGGAGCCGTGGGTCGTCTTGGTAATGAAAACAACACCTATGTTGAGCTGAACTTTGAGCACAAGCAGCAGCTGGCTAACGGCGCAACCACGCGCTTCAAGGCGATGCTGGCCGACGGACAGCGTGACTATAACGACTGGACCGGCAGCACCTCAGAGCTGAACATCCGTCAGGCGTTTGTCGAGCTGGGCAATCTGCCGACGTTCACCGGTGCGTTTGATAACAGCACCCTGTGGGCCGGTAAGCGTTTTGACCGCGATAACTTCGACATCCACTGGCTGGATTCCGACGTAGTGTTCCTCGCCGGGACCGGCGGCGGCATCTATGACGTGCAGTTGACCGACGGTCTGAAGAGCAACTTCTCGCTGTATGGCCGTAATTTTGGTGATATTGAGGCGATTGATAACACCATTCAGAACTACATTGTCACCAGCAATAACTTTGCCGGTCCGTTCCAGCTGATGGTCAGCGGCCTGCGCGCAAAAGATAACGACGAGCGCCTGAACCCCAGCCGTGAGAATGATAATGCGGGCGATACGGGCGTTCATGCCATGCTGGCCCTGCATAACGACAGTTTCTGGGGCCTGCGCGAAGGCACGGCGAAAACTGCCCTGCTGTACGGTCGCGGACTGGGTGCCGAAGTCAAAGGCGTGGGTTCTGACGGCAATCTGACGCAGCAGGCGGAGACCTGGCGTCTGGCCAGCTACGGCGTGACGCCGCTGAATAAGACATGGAGTTTTGCCCCGGCCGTGCTGGCCCAGACCAGCAGCGACCGTTACGCCGCTGGCGATCACTATCGCTGGGCCACCGTTAACGCGCGGCTGATCCAGGAGATTAATCAGAACTTCGCCCTCGCGTACGAAGGCAGCTATCAGTATATGGATCTCGATCCGCAGGGGTACAAAGATCGTCAGGCCGTGTCCGGCAGTTTCTGGAAACTGACCGTCGCTCCGACCTTCAAAGTGGCCGACATTGGCGACTTCTTTACCCGCCCGGAGATACGCGTTTTTGCCAGCTGGATGGACTGGGACAGCTCACTTGACCGCTACGCCAGCGACGACTCTTTCGGCAGCAGCGGCTTCAGCGCTGGTGGCGAATGGAACTTTGGTGTCCAGATGGAAACCTGGTTCTGACGGCTTCATCACAATAATGAAAAGGTGACATGATGAATTTTGAAAAAACAGCCCGGGAACTTCTGCCCTTACTGGGTGGAAGGGAAAATATCGCCAGCGCCGCGCACTGCGCTACGCGCCTGCGTCTGGTGATGGTCGATGATGAACTCGTGCAGAAAGAGGCCATTGAAGCACTGGAAGGGGTGAAAGGCTGCTTCCGCAATGCCGGACAGATGCAGATCATTTTCGGCAGTGGCATCGTGAATAAAGTCCATGCGGCATTCGTGAAAGAAGCGGGCATTAACGAGTCCAGCAAGAGTGAAGCCGCCGATATTGCCGCGCAAAAGCTGAATCCGTTTCAACGCATAGCGCGCGTGCTGTCGAATATCTTCGTGCCGATTATCCCGGCCATTGTCGCTTCAGGCCTGCTGATGGGCCTGCTGGGCATGGTGAAAACTTACGGCTGGGTCGACGCCAGTAGCGCCCTGTTTATCATGCTGGATATGTGCAGCTCGGCGGCGTTTATCATTCTGCCGATCCTGATTGGCTTTACCGCCGCACGTGAATTCGGTGGTAACCCTTATCTTGGGGCGACCCTGGGCGGCATACTGACCCACCCCGCGCTGACCAACGCGTGGGGCGTCGCCAGCGGTTTCCATACCATGAACTTCTTTGGTCTGGAAATTGCGATGATTGGCTATCAGGGAACGGTTTTCCCGGTGCTGCTGGCCGTCTGGTTTATGAGCCACTGTGAGAAACGACTGCGCCGCGTGATACCCGATGCGCTGGATATCATTCTTACGCCGTTTCTGACGGTAATTATCTCCGGCTTTATCGCCCTGCTGATCATCGGCCCGGCGGGACGGATGCTGGGTGACGGCATCTCACTGGTTCTCAGCACGCTGATCGCCCATGCTGGCTGGCTGGCCGGGCTGCTGTTCGGCGGGCTGTACTCGGTGATTGTGATCACCGGGATCCACCACAGCTTCCATGCTATTGAGGCCGGGCTGCTGGGCAATCCGTCAATTGGCGTTAACTTCCTGCTGCCAATCTGGTCAATGGCCAATGTGGCCCAGGGGGGTGCATGTCTGGCGGTGTGGTTTAAAACCCGGGACATCAAGGTGCGCAGCATCGTGCTGCCCTCGGCATTTTCTGCCATGCTCGGTATTACCGAAGCGGCTATTTTCGGCGTTAACCTGCGCTACATAAAACCTTTCATTGCCGGACTGGTCGGTGGTGCGCTGGGCGGGGCCTGGGTAGTGACAATGCACGTCAATATGACTGCCGTTGGCCTGACTGCCCTGCCGGGGATGGCTATTGTGCAGGCCAGCTCCATGCTCAACTATCTGATCGGCATGGTGATCGCCTTTGGTACGGCATTCGTGCTGTCGCTGCTGCTGAAAATCAAATTTGAGGTGAAAGCATGAGTGAAGCCCACCTGTTAAAACAGGCGCTGCGGTCGGTACTCTCCGGCCAGCAGCGTGCCGCGGCGGATCGCCACCGCCCGGCATGGCACCTGGCCCCACCGGTCGGGCTGATGAACGATCCGAACGGCTTTATTCACTTCGATGGCCGCTACGTGCTTTGCTACCAGTGGAACCCGATGGCCTGCGCGCACGGAGCCAAGTTCTGGGGCCAGTGGAGCTCAGAGGATTTGGTGAACTGGCGACACGAGCCGGTCGCGCTGGTCCCGTCTGAACCGTGGGAGAGTCACGGCTGTTATTCCGGCAGTGCGGTGGATAACGCGGGTGTACTGACGCTGCTTTACACCGGTAACGTTAAGTTTGCCGACGGCAGCCGCACCGCCTGGCAGTGTCTGGCCACCCGCGATGAGCACGGCGAGTTTCAAAAACACGGGCCGGTACTGGCACTGCCGGAGGGATACACCGGCCACGTGCGCGACCCGAAAGTGTGGCAGCACGAAGGCCAGTGGTACATGGTGCTGGGCGCGCAGAATCAGCAGTCTGAAGGGAAAGTGCTGTTGTTCCGCTCCCCCGACCTGCACCAGTGGACGTCGCTGGGTGAAATCGCCGGCAGCCGGCTTAACGGGCTGGATGATTTTGGCTATATGTGGGAGTGCCCGGACCTGTTTGAACTCGACGGCACCGCCGTGCTGGTGGTGTGCCCGCAGGGCCTGCCTGCAGAAACCTGGCGCTGGCGTAATACTTTCCAGAGCGGCTATTTTTGCGGACGTTTTGACTACGACAGCGCGCAGTTTCAGCACGGCGAGTTTCACGAGCTCGACCACGGCTTCGAATTCTACGCACCGCAGACCTGCCTCAGTGCCGATGGTCGCCGTCTGATGATCGGCTGGATGGGGATCCCCGACGGGGATGAGTTCTTCCAGCCGACCCGCGACAGCGGCTGGATGCATACCATGACCTGCCCGCGTGAACTGACACTGCGCGGCGATCGGGTGTTTCAGCACCCCGCCCGCGAACTGCAGCAGTTGCGGTCGCGTGAAAGGAGCCTGACGGGGCGGGCGGCAACGCTGCCACCACTGGACATTGACAGTGCCGAGATAGAAATGACGATCAGCGGTACGTGCCAGGCGGATTTTGCCGGCGCCCTGCATCTCAGCATTAACGCACAGGGGTTAACGTTACAACGTCACAATTTACGCAGTGGAAAACCGGAAGAGCGTTACTGGCGGGGAGAGGTACAGACTTTGCGTATCCTGTGCGATCGCTCGAGCGTGGAAATCTTTGTCAACGAGGGTGAGGCCGTGATGTCGTCGCGCTATTTCCCCTCCCCACAGCCGCAGCTGCGCTTCGACGGTACGGGGCAGATCGGGCTGCGTCACTGGAGCTTGCGGCAATGCATGATAGAATAGGCTCATGTACCATCACACCTAAGCCACTGTGACTAAAAACAAACGCATCACCATTAATGATATTGCCCGGCTGGCGGGCGTCTCAAAATCCACCGCCAGTCTGGTGCTCAATGGCCGTGGGAAAGAGCTGCGCGTGGCTGAAGCCACCCGCGAGCGCGTGCTGGAAATTGCCCGTCAGCAGCACTATCAGCCGAGTATTCACGCGCGCGCCCTCAACTCCGCCCGCAGCCATACCCTCGGGCTGGTGGTGCCTGAAATGACCAACCAGGGCTTTGCCCGTTTTTCGCACGAGCTGGAGATGCTTTGCCGGGATGCCGGCCTGCAGCTGTTAATCGCCTGCACGGCGGAAAATGCCAGTCAGGAAACCCTGGCGGTCAACAATCTGATCCAGCGACAGGTCGATGGCCTGATCGTAGCCTCCAGC
This sequence comes from Erwinia persicina, assembly GCF_019844095.1. NCBI lineage: Bacteria > Pseudomonadati > Pseudomonadota > Gammaproteobacteria > Enterobacterales > Erwiniaceae > Erwinia > Erwinia persicina. Next base: position 2,737,558 of record NZ_CP082141.1, read on the forward strand.
CAGTTGAACGATACCGAGTATCAGAAAATTAACCAGCAGCTGCCGGTGGTGCTGTTTGACCGCCATCTGGGCGAGTCCAGTTTGCCGCTGGTGATCACCGATGCCACCGGGCCTACCGCCACCCTGATGGAGGGGGTAGCGCGCCTGGGCTATGAAGAGATCTACTTCTTTGGCGGGCAACCGCGCATCTCCCCCACCCGCGACCGTCTGGCAGGCTTTCGCCTGGGGCTGGAGCGTGCCGGCGTAGCCGTGAAGCCGGAGTGGATCATGCACGGCCATTACCACGCCAGCTCAGGCTATGAGATGTTCGCGGAACTGTATGCGCGGCTGGGCCGCGTGCCACAGGCGCTGTTCTGCGCCGCCTGCGGCCTGCAGGAGGGCGTGCTGCGCTACCTCAGTCAGCATGACCTGCTGAACACACCGATGCATCTGAGCAGCTTTGATGACCACTATCTGTATGACGCTCTGTCGGTGCGCATTGATACCGTGGCTCAGGATGAGCGGATGCTGGCCTGGAACTGCTTTGAAATGGTCACGCAGCTGATTGATGAACAGACGCCAGAAGTGACACAGCGCTGGTTGCCAGCCCGCCTGAAATGGCGGCGAGCTGTTTCAGCCGTCTGACTTCCGGCCAGCGGGCGCACACCGCAGCGGACGGCGCCCTCACTTTTTATGCCACTTATCGTCATCCCCCTTCTGGTACTGGTGTTTTACCGCCGCCCAGGCGACCTTGTGCGCCACCTCTTCTCGTGAATCATCACCGCGTCGATCCTCGCTCTCTTTATACTGATCCCAGGCGCTGTTAAACGCTTCCAGATAGATGTCCTGGGCATGGGCGGGCAGCACATGTCGGACGCTGTCGGGTAAGGCGCTGCGATTGTTATAAGGCATGGTTTCTCTCCTCTCAGTGTCTGATCTAAGCCTGGTACAACTGCCCTTTTTTTCAAGGGCGGACTTTACACCGCAATATAGCATTCTGACGCTATAAAGCCTTATTTCAGGCTTTATCACATTGAGTTAACGTACCTTCCTGCTTACTTTAATTTTTTTATTCTAATAAAGTCGGATGTTTTTCATTACGATAGGCACTAAAGAGGAATAAATAGCGGGTATATGAACTTTTCTAAGTCAAACCGTAAAAGGACGTAAATTTCTTCAGTTTTGGCGAAAAAAAGGTTATACTTTCGCCACTTGTCTTTCATATTGTCAGACTATGTTTAACAGACCCGTGGCAGAATCTGCTATTTCCGGGTCCACAGGATACAAGATAAGGAGCGTTTGCCTATGAGTGCGCAAGAGAGCAGTAAAACCCGCCACACCGAGTATTCCCTCATCTTACCTGTCGCTGCATTAATCATATTATGGTTCTGGGGTAACACCGCTACCTTCTCCCTGGTCGTCGTCATTAACCTGATTGCCCTCGTTGCGATCCTCAGCAGCGCCTTCAGCGTCGTCCGCCACGCTGACGTACTGGCACACCGCCTGGGCGAACCCTACGGCTCCCTGATCCTCAGTCTTTCCGTTGTAATCCTTGAAGTCAGTCTGATTTCCGCCCTGATGGCCACCGGTGACGCTGCCCCGGCGCTGATGCGCGATACGCTTTATTCGATCATTATGATTGTGACCTGCGGACTGGTGGGCGCAGCATTGCTGCTCGGCGGGCGAAAGTTTGCCACACAGTATGTGAACCTGGCCGGGGTTAAACAGTACCTTATCGCTATTTTCCCACTCGGGATTATCGTCCTGGTGTTCCCGAACGCGCTGCCCGGCGGTAACTTTACGGTCATGCAGGCGCTGCTGGTTTCCGGGATTTCCGCTGCGATGTACTGGGTTTTCCTGCTGATCCAGACCAAAACGCACCAGAGCCTGTTTGTCTATGAGCATGAGGACGAGGGGGACGACCCGCACCACGGTAAACCGTCGGCCCACTCCAGTACCTGGCACACCGTCTGGCTGCTGGTTCATCTGATTGCGGTGATTGCGGTCACCAAGATGAACGCCAATACGCTGGAGTCGCTGCTGACCGAACTGAAAGCCCCGGAGCAGTTTACCGGCTTCCTGGTGGCATTACTGATCCTCTCCCCTGAAGGGCTGGGCGCGATTAAGGCGGTTCTGGCTAACCAGGTGCAGCGTGCGATGAACCTGTTCTTCGGTTCCGTACTGGCCACCATCTCACTGACGGTGCCCGCCGTGACGCTGATCGCCACCCTGACCGGGCAGCAGCTGATCTTTGGTCTTGAGCCGCCGCAGATGGTGGTGATGATTGCCGCGCTGCTGCTGTGTCAGATTTCGTTCTCCACAGGACGTACTAATGTACTGAACGGTGCGGCGCACCTGGCGCTGTTTATTGCCTACCTGATGACCATCATGCTGTAAGTCTTCGTGGCATAAGAAAGGGGCGGGCCGGTCGTCAGACCGGCCCGCCCCCGTTAACACATTCTGATTACTGGGCCTGATATTCCAGCGTATGCCCGCTACCCGACAGCGTCAGCGTCATTCCGCTCAGCCTGACCTCCGCACCCCGGGTCAGCACCGTGGATAACGTCTGCTCCCACTGGTTAAGCTGCGGATCGCTACACATCATACGCGTCGAGGCCAGTTGCGGTACGCTCAGACGCCCCTGCTCCAGCTTACCCTGCCCGAAGAAGCGATTACACATCACGCCACTCACCTTCAGATCCTCAGCAAAACCTATCCCCGGCTTCATTCCCTGATGTGGGGTGACGGCCTTCCCATCTACGGCACTCAGCGTAAACAGGCGGTTAGCTAACCGGGCGGCGTCCGGCGCATCAGCGGTCGTCTGAGCGTTGCTGCATCCGTTCAGTGCCAGGGCGCCGGCGAGTAGTAAGATGATTTTTTTCATAGAAACTCCTTAGATTACCTTTCCATTGTAGGTCAAAAAAAGCGGTGGATTCAGGCGGGGTGGGGGCAGAAAAAAGGCGGGTCCGTTGACGGGCCCGCCTGGGGATAAGGCAAAGTTAGTTGCTGGTATCCAGTTCAGCAAAACTTTTAACCAGGTCATCAATGGCTTTCATCTGTACCAGGAACGGTTCCAGTTTGTCCAGCGGCAGCGCAGAAGGACCGTCGCATTTTGCATTGGCCGGGTCCGGGTGAGCTTCAATAAACAGACCGGCAATCCCGACAGCCATACCGGCACGCGCCAGCTCGGAGACCTGCGCACGGCGGCCACTGGAAGCGGCCCCCATCGGATCACGGCACTGCAGAGCATGCGTCACATCGAAGATCACCGGGCTGCCGTTAGAGACCTGCTTCATGACGTTGAAACCCAGCATGTCAACCACCAGATTGTCGTAACCGAAGTTAGCGCCACGATCGCAGAGGATGACTTTATCATTCCCGCCTTCTGCGAACTTATCCACGATATTGCCCATCTGACCCGGGCTGACGAACTGCGGTTTTTTGACGTTAATCACCGCGCCGGTTTTCGCCATTGCTTCTACCAGGTCGGTCTGACGGGCAAGGAAAGCCGGAAGCTGGATCACATCCACTACGTCAGCTACTGCCTGCGCCTGACTGGCTTCATGCACGTCAGTGATGATTTTCACACCGAATGCCTGCTTAATCTCCTGGAAGATCTTCATGCCCTCTTCCAGGCCCGGGCCACGGTATGAATGAATAGAGGAGCGGTTGGCTTTATCAAACGAGGCTTTGAACACGTAAGGAATACCCAGTTTCTGGGTAACAGTGACGTAGTGTTCGCAGATACGCATAGCCAGATCGCGAGATTCCAGCACGTTCATGCCACCAAACAGGACGAACGGCAGATCGTTTGCGACCTTGATATCACCAATGCTAACCACTTTTTGTTTCATATCTTCGCCTTTATAGAGTTCACTTCAGTTAGTGAAGGGTAATCTGTTTCTGTTCTATTGAGTGAATCTGCACTTTGATCATTTCACTGATCGGATCTTCCGGGCACTGCTCAACGAAGTAGGTCAAATCGTTGAGGGCCACGTGCTCACACTCCAGCTGGGCAAAAATCAGCCCCCGATCGCGAATTTCATACGGGTCTTCCGGATCCATCTGCACCAACACCTGGCTGACGTGCAGCGCCATCTCCATCTGTTTCTCATCCATCAGGGCAGACTTCAGCGTATCCAGCATCTTACGCAAGACCATTAGCGGTTCGGCCTCCTGCAGATCGTCATCATAGAGCTCTGCAACCGGCCCGATATTGCCCTTCAGCCACACTTCCAGCGTGTGTTCATCCAGGGTTTCACCATCGAAAGGGTTAATTAACCACATATCTTCATCGACCCATTCAGCACGCAGAATCAACTGAGTGGGGAAGATCACCGGGAACAGCGGTAAATCCAGCTTATCGGCGATATGCAGGAAAATCACCCCCAGCGAGACAGCCGTTCCCTGACGGCTCCTCAATACGTTATCCAGCCACAGCGTATCAGAGAGGCGATAGACGCCACTGGCACCGCCAAAACCCCAGCGGCCCCAGAACAGTTCAATCAGTTGTTCAACCTGTAAATCTGCAGCAAGCTCGGACGGGATTTCCGCTCGAGCTTCGGTCACCAGCGCCGATAACTGCTTTCTGACATCTTCAGCCGGGAAATCGCTGCGAATAGCCAGCGATGCGGTAATCACCGCCTCACTCAGCGGCGCTGCGGTAAAATCAAAATCAGCGACAGACGTCATACAAACCCCAGCAATGGCATTTTAGTTGTGGCGAGATACACGATGGCCACAATGGCGACTAACGCCACAATGAAGGCTATCCAGCGCACTTTTTGCGCGCGTGGGCGACGCCCTAAAGCAATAAAACCCAGCACGATATAGATAATAACGCCAAACAGCTTCTCAGTCAGCCAGTTACCTTGTGGGGTAAAGGGATAAAAATGGGTGATTGCCACCAGCAGCGCGCCTGACAGCAGCAACAGCGTATCATTCAGGTGGGGAACAATCCGCACCCAGCGGCGCTGCAGCAGCGCAGAATGTGTCTGAAGCCAGTAAAAGCGCAGCACAAACATCAGCAGTGTGATCGCAACGGTGAACAGATGAAACTGCTTGAGCGGAAGATACCAGCCAGCCATAAATTTCCTTATTTACCTTGATGTTGTCCGAATGTCACACGGTCATTACCGCCATAATCCTGACAGGTTTCCACCGCATGGAAGTGGTTGTCACGCAAAATGTTTCGCACTTGCTCCCCCTGCTGCCAGCCGTGCTCCAGCAGCAGCCAGCCATTCTGAAACAGGTACTGGCCCGCCTGTGCGGCAATTATTTTAATATCGGCCAGCCCCTGATCGTCAGCCACCAGCGCGCTGGCGGGTTCAAAACGCACGTCACCCTGCGACAGATGGCCATCGGCGGCATCAATGTAAGGGGGATTACTGACAATCACGGCGAACTGCTGCCCGGACAGCGCAGAAAACCAGTCACTTTGCAGGAAAAGGGCGTTGGGCAGCGCCAGTTTGCGGGCATTATGCTGTGCCAGCGCCACAGCCGCAGGAATGCGATCCACGCCGGTGATCTGACAGTCGCGACGTTCGCTGGCCAGCGCCAGCGCAATCGCCCCCGTACCGGTACCCAAATCGAGTACCTGACAACCTCCGGCGGGCAGCCGCGCCAGGGCCTGTTCTACCAACACTTCGCTGTCCGGGCGTGGGATCAGGGTATCGGGAGACACCGTCAGTGACAGTGACCAGAACTCACGCTCTCCGGTCAGGTACGCTACCGGCTCACCCACGGCGCGGCGGGCAAGCAGCGCATCCAGCTGCGCCAGCTGCGCTGCTGTCAGCACCTCATCGTCAAACGCGATTAACCAGGCGCGGGATTTACCGGTCACTTTTTCCAGCAGGATCTCCGCATCCCGCTTTGGGCTGTCGCTGTCAGGCAGCTGAGCGATGGCCTGGCGCCGCCAGGCGCGGATCTGCACTAGTCGTTCCCGGCAAGGGCAGCCAGCTGATCGGCCTGATATTCCTGCACGATCGGCTCAATCAGCGCATCCAGTTTACCTTCCATTGCCTCGTCGAGACGATAAATGGTCAGGTTGATACGGTGATCGGTCACACGCCCCTGGGGGAAGTTATAGGTGCGGTTACGGTCTGAACGATCGCCGCTGCCCAGCAGGTTACGGCGCGTTGACGACTCCTGTTCCTGGCGGCGCGCCATCTCTGCGGCACGAATACGCGATCCGAGCACGCCAAGCGCCTTCGCTTTGTTTTTATGCTGGGAACGTTCGTCCTGGCACTCCACCACAATGCCGGTCGGCAGGTGGGTAATACGAATGGCAGAGTCGGTGGTGTTAACGTGCTGGCCACCGGCGCCGGATGAACGGAACGTATCAATTTTCAGATCGGAGGGGTTAATTTCCGGCAGTTCGGCTTCCGGAACTTCCGGCAGAACGGCGACGGTACAGGCTGACGTGTGAATACGTCCCTGGGACTCCGTTTCCGGTACGCGCTGCACGCGGTGACCGCCGGATTCAAACTTCAACCGGCCGTAAGCGCCCTCACCGATCACTTTGGCAATCACTTCTTTATAGCCGCCGTGTTCACCTTCGTTGGCGCTCATCACTTCCACCCGCCAGCGGCGCGATTCCGCATAACGGCTGTACATGCGGAACAGATCGCCGGCAAAGATGGCCGCTTCGTCACCGCCGGTTCCGGCGCGAATTTCAAGATAGCAGTTACGCTCATCATCCGGGTCTTTTGGCAGTAACAGCACCTGTAACTGTTGCTCAAGCGCTTCGCTGGCCGTACGTGCTTCTTTCAGCTCTTCCTGAGCCATCTCGCGCATTTCCAGGTCATCGAGCATCATTTCAGCGGTCTCGATATCTTCCTGGGTTTGCTGCCACTGACGGAAACACTGACTGACGTCGGTTAGCTGGGCATATTCACGGGAGAGCGCACGAAAACGATCCTGATCGGCAATCACGCCGGCATCACCCAGCATGGCCTCCACTTCTTCGTGGCGCTCCTGCAAGGCTTCCAGTTTGGCAACAATAGAAGGCTTCATTCGTATTATTTTACCTTGTAAAAAAGAGGCTTGAAACGCTATTCCAGCCCGAGGCTGTCGCGTAAAATTTGCAGACGTTCGCCATCACCATCACGGGCGGCCTGCTGAAGAGATTTGGTTGGGGCGTGGATCAGACGGTTAGTCAGTTTGTGGGCCAGGTCACGCAGCACGTCTTCGGCATTGCCGCCCTGCTGGAGGGCAGCAATGGCCCGCGCTTCCAGTTCAGCCCGAACCTGCTCCGCCTGTGAGCGGTAATCGCGGATGGTTTCAACGGCGCTCTGCGCCCGCAGCCAGGACATAAATTCGCTGCTTTCCTGCACCACGATGGTTTCAGCCTGCACCGCGGCAGCCTGACGCTGCGCCATGTTGCTTTCAATAATCGCCTGCAGGTCATCCACGCTGTAAAGGTAGGCGTTGGGCAGTTTGCCCACTTCCGGCTCTACATCTCGCGGGACGGCAATATCGACCAGCAGCATGGGCTGGTTACGGCGCTGTTTTAGCGCCCGCTCGACCATTCCTTTACCAATAATCGGCAGCGGACTGGCGGTAGAACTGATAATAATGTCGGCTTCAGCCAGGCGGGAGTCAATGTCCGGCAGGCTGATCACCTCTGCGCCCACTTCATCGGCCAGCACCTGCGCGCGTTCACGGGTTCGGTTGGCAATCATCAGCTTCTTCACTTTATGCTGATGAAGATGTCGGGCGGCCAGTTCGATCGTTTCACCGGCCCCTACCAGCAGTACGCTCACGGTCGAGAGAGATTCAAAAATCTGCCGCGCCAGCGTACAGGCGGCAAACGCCACCGACACGGCGCTGGCACCGATTTCAGTTTCGGTACGCACGCGTTTAGCAACGGAGAAGGATTTCTGGAACATCCGCTCCAGCTCACTGGACAGCGAGTGGCCGCGCTGGGAATCAGCAAAGGCTTTTTTCACCTGACCGAGAATTTGTGGTTCACCCAGTACCAGCGAGTCCAGCCCGCTGGCGACACGCATCAGATGGCTGACCGCATCGTTATCATGGTGCCAGTAAAGGCTTTTACGCACTTCATCAACACTCAACTTATGGTAATCACACAGCCAGGTGACCAGTTGCTCTTGCAGGTTTTCCTGCTGCTCGACGCTCAGATACAGCTCGGTTCGGTTACAGGTAGACAGCACAACGCCGCCCTGTACCAGCGGCTGCGCCAGCAGGCTGTTCAGCGCCTGTTCCAGCGTGTCCGGCGAGAACGTTACACGTTCACGCAGCGCCACAGGTGCCGTTTTATGATTGATGCCGAGAGCCAGTAACGTCATGGTACCAGGTTGGGGTTATCCCACAGTTGATAGGGTTTTGTGAGGCGCATTCTACAAGATGCGCGGGATCAATAAAAGCCATGGTTGGCCTATCCCTGTAACAAGATATACCTCTTGTCGATCAAATGAGACAATTTGCACATTGACGCCGCCGTTTTAGCTGGTTAGCGTGGTCGGTTGATGACGGCATCTATGCCGAACCGAGTCTGAGGAGCTGACCCTGATGTTGTTAATGCCGAATCGCCGCCTGCTGCGGCTTCTTCCCCTGGCTGCCGTGGTACTGGCCGGCTGTGTTACACCGGATTCCGCACAGAAACCCGGGCAGAGCCCTGCGTCACCCCAGTGGCGTGAACATCAGCAGGCCGTGGAAAAAATCAGCCAGTATCAGACGCGCGGGGCCTTTGCCTACCTCTCTGACCGGCAGAAAGTTTACGCCCGCTTTAACTGGCAGCAGACCGCCCCCGATCGTTACCGCCTGCTGCTGACCAATCCGCTGGGCAGTACCGAACTGCAGCTGGATCAGCAGGGCCAGGTGGCACAGATTGTCGACAACAAAGGCAAACGCTACGTCAGCAATGATGCTGCGAAGATGATCTCTCAGCTCACCGGCATGAGCATTCCGCTGGATAACCTGCGTCAGTGGATCCTCGGCCTGCCTGGCGATGCGAAGGATTTCACCCTCGACGACCAGTATCGTCTGCGTGAAGTGAACTACAGCCAGGACGGGAAACAGTGGAAAGTCACCTATCAGGGCTATGACCGTCAGCAAACCCCGCCGCTGCCGTCAAATCTTGAACTGCGTGAAGGCGATCAGCGTATCAAACTGAAGATGGACAGCTGGACCGTAAAATGATCACAACCTGGCCTGCCCCGGCAAAGCTGAATCTTTTTCTCTATATCACCGGCCGTCGTCCCGACGGCTATCATGACCTTCAGACCCTGTTTCAGTTTCTCGACTACGGCGATACGCTGACGATTGAAGCCAACAATAGTGGCGAACTGCAACTGCTGACCCCGGTTAACGGCGTGCCCGATGCACAGAACCTGATTGTCCGGGCGGCAGAGCTGCTGCGCGATCAGGCCAGGGCACAGGGTGTGCTTCCGGCAACAGCAGGGGCCACGCTGGGCGTGGAGAAACGTTTACCCATGGGCGGTGGTCTGGGGGGCGGTTCCTCCAATGCAGCGACGGTACTGGTGGCGCTCAACCATATCTGGAACACCGGCTTCAGTTTTCAACAGCTGGCGGAATGGGGACTGCAGTTGGGCGCAGACGTCCCGGTTTTTGTGCGGGGGTTCTCGGCTTTTGCGGAAGGCGTTGGCGAACAGCTCACACCCGTTTCCCCGGCGGAAAAGTGGTATCTGGTGATGCACCCCGGGGTCAGCGTGGCAACCCCGCTGGTGTTTAACGATCCTGACCTGACCAGAAATACGCCGAAACGCGAAATCAGCGCGTTATTAACCACCAATTTCCGCAATGATTGTGAAGCAGTAGTAAGAAATCGTTTTCGCGAGGTTGAACAGCTTGTTTCCTGGCTGCTAGAATACGCGCCGTCGCGCCTGACTGGAACGGGTGCTTGCGTGTTTGCTGAATTCGACACCGAGTATGCCGCACGCCAGGTGCTTGAGCTGGCCCCGAAAAATCTGCAGGGGTTTGTTGCGCGAGGTGTTAATATCTCGCCGCTGCACCGCAGACTTACAGGGCAATTGAGCTGATGTGACAGCGTCACTCCTGTTCCGGACGCTGCACAGCTGCTCTATATGACACACACCCGTATGAAACCGTAAGCGGTATTCCGCCCAGTGCCGCTAACGATATTTCATTCTCTGGACGCAAAGCCTGAGGTTCCTCTCGTGCCTGATATGAAGCTTTTTGCTGGTAACGCCACCCCCGAACTAGCACAACGTATTGCCAACCGCCTTTACACCAGCCTGGGCGACGCCGCCGTCGGTCGTTTCAGCGATGGTGAAGTGAGCGTACAAATTAACGAAAATGTACGCGGTGGTGATATTTTCATCATCCAGTCCACCTGTGCCCCCACCAATGACAACCTGATGGAACTGGTTGTGATGGTTGACGCCCTGCGCCGTGCCTCTGCGGGTCGTATTACTGCCGTTATCCCTTACTTTGGCTATGCACGTCAGGACCGCCGCGTGCGCTCTGCGCGTGTCCCCATTACGGCTAAGGTCGTTGCTGACTTCCTTTCCAGCGTGGGTGTTGACCGTGTTCTGACTGTGGATCTTCACGCGGAACAGATTCAGGGCTTCTTTGACGTCCCGGTTGATAACGTATTTGGTAGCCCGATCCTGCTCGAAGATATGCTGCAGATTGGCCTGGTGAACCCGATCGTGGTTTCCCCGGACATCGGCGGCGTGGTACGTGCACGTGCTATCGCTAAACTACTGAACGACACCGATATGGCGATTATCGATAAGCGCCGTCCGCGTGCCAACATATCTCAGGTGATGCATATCATCGGTGATGTTGCTGGCCGTGACTGTGTGCTGGTAGACGATATGATTGATACCGGTGGTACCCTGTGCAAAGCAGCGGAAGCGCTGAAAGAGCGCGGTGCGAAACGCGTATTTGCCTATGCGACTCACCCTATCTTCTCGGGCAACGCGGTTGAAAACCTGCGCAACTCGGTGATTGATGAAGTCGTGGTCTGCGATACCATCCCGCTGCCGGAAGAGATTAAAGCCCTGCCAAACGTGCGTACCCTGACCCTGTCAGGCATGCTGGCTGAAGCGATCCGTCGTATCAGCAACGAAGAATCGATTTCTGCGATGTTTGAGCACTAATCCCGGCCTGACCTGGCGGGTTGACCTTTAGTTTCGGTCGGCACGTAAGGTCAACCCGCCTAAAAGAGGACAGGTCACACCTGTCCCCTTTTTTTATTTGCTTAAAGCGATATGCTCTGCCAGGTAATCAATCAGTACCCGCAGCTTAGGTAACAGGTGCCGGTTTCCTGGCCACAGCAGCGAAAACTGCCCGCCCGCACCAATGTGATCCTCCAGCACGCTGCACAACTCACCGCATCGCAGCGCGTCCGCCACGGCAAAGTCCGGCACATAAATCAGCCCCAGACCGCGACGGGCAGCAGAAATTTGCGCTTCCAGGTTATTGAAAACCAGCGGTCCGGCGGGCGTTTGCACATGCCCTTCCCCCCCGTCAAACTGCCACGGCTGGATCTGACCATTGCCGGCAAAACGATAAAGCAGACAGGTGTGTTGTGCGAGGTCGGCAGGAACACGCGGGATGCCATAATCACGGAAATAGCGGTCAGACCCGACGACACGAAAACGAAAGCCGCCCATCCTGCGTGCCTTTAGCCGGGAATCAGCAAAGTCCCCGCTGCGCAGCACCGCGTCGTAGCCCTCTCCGATCACATCGACCAGACGGTCGTTAAAATCGAGATCCAGTTCAATTTCGGGATACTGCCGGGTAAAACCGGGCAACAGAGGCAGCAACAGGTGATAACCAATCGCCGGGAAACTCAGACGCAGGCGGCCACGGGGTACGGCCATCAACGTCGACAGCTCCTGTTCCGCTTCCTCCAGTTCCGCGACGATGCGCTGGCTGCGCTCATAGAACATCTGCCCTTCCTCGGTCAGGCTCAGACTGCGCGTGCTGCGATTAAACAGGCTGACGCCGAGACTGCCCTCCAGTCGGGCGATACTCTTACCAATTGCCGACGCCGACACGCCGAGCCGTTCAGCAGCCGCCACAAAACTGCCCAGCTGCGCGGCTTTCACAAATGCATTAAGACCGCTCAGACTCTCCACGCTACTCATTCGATACTTTTTGTCCTTTATCTGTGGCCATCTGGCCTGTTTATCGACGGATAACGCCAATCTATCCTGCTTCTCTGTCTGAATAAAGCGGAGTATGACCGATGAGTATCCTGACACTGTCGTCACCACGTGGCCGCCTGAGTCTGCTGGCCGTATGCAGCGCCGCGATGATGCTGCCCCTGAGCTTTTCCGCCGGCGTCATTGCCACGCCGGCCATCGCCCTGCAGCCGGGGGCATCGCCTCTGGTTCTCAGTTGGATCACCAATGCCTTTCTGCTCAGTTTCGGCAGCCTGCTGATGGCGGCAGGAACCCTGGCCGATCGCTACGGCCGTAAGCGCCTGTTTATCAGCGGAGTCAGCTTATTTACGCTGCTGTCGCTAATCACAGGCTGGGTGCCCTCCGTTGTCTGGCTGGATGGGGTGAGAGCGCTGCAGGGGGCCGCCGCCGCCGCGGCACTGGCCGGGGGTGGCGCGGCGCTGGCCAGTGCGTTTGACGGGAGTGAAAGGGCGCGGGCCTTCAGCCTGCTGGGCACCAGCTTCGGCATCGGTCTGGCGGCCGGGCCGGTGATTGCCGGTGGGCTGATGGCACTGGCAGGCTGGCGCAGCGTCTTTCTCTGCTGCGCGCTGTTTGGCGTGCTGGCCCTTGTCACTGGCATACGTGCCCTGCCTGAGTCACGGAATCCTCATGCGCACGCGCTTGACTGGCCCGGTATCGTCACCTTCAGCGCCATGCTGACGCTGTTCACGTGGGGAATGCTTCAGCTGGCTGATGGCAGTAGCGATTATCTGGCACCCGGTTTATTGCTCGCTTCCCTGGCGGCAGGCCTGCTGTTTATTCATTTTGAACGGCGCAGCGCCAGGCCGATGCTCGACCTCACGCTGTTTCGCTACGGACGCTTTGTCGGGGTTCAGCTGCTGCCGGTAGCCACCTGCTACTGTTTTGTTGTCCTGCTGGTGCTGCTGCCGCTGCGCTTTATGGGATATTACGGATTTGACGCCCTGACAACAGGCCTGCTGATGCTGCCTCTCTCCCTGCCGATGCTGGTCATGCCGTCCCTTGCCGTCACGCTGTCCCGGCGGGTTTCGCCCCGTACTCTCTGCTGTGCGGGGCTGGTACTGGCCGCTGCGGGCATTGGCCTGCTTTCTCTGGTCACCCCGCAAAGTTCGTTGCTGCTGACGCTACTGGCCATGCTGATGACCGGCATCGGCAGCGGTTTGCCCTGGGGACTGATGGATAACCTTTCGGTCAGCGTGGTCCCGCCAGAGCGCGCCGGGATGGCAACCGGCATTTTCAGTACGGTACGCGTGGCAGGTGAAGGGGTGGCGCTGGCCAGCGTCAGTATGCTCTTCAGTCAGTTGCTCCTGCATCAGTTGGCTGCCAGCGGCGGATCGCCGGACAATGTTCGCCTGCTGGCCAGTTACCATCTTACCAGCGCGCCCCTGCTGCCGCTGGCCGAGCAGGCTTTTCAGCAGTTGCTGTGGATGCTGATGGCCCTCACCCTGATATGCACTGTCGCTATCTGGCGCTGCCTGTTACCTGCCCGCCAGGCATTTTCCGGAAATGATTAATTTTTTACTGGAACGCTTCAGCCCCCCCTGTTGGTGAGTATTTATTAGTGATATTTTGCTGTCATTGCTCACCCAGGAATAATCCTAAAATGCGTCTTGATGTTTATACGCTGTTTATTTGCGAACTCTATGTACTGGCTTTCCTCAGTATTATCATGGTGTTTGCCTGGCGTGGCGCACAGTACAACCGGGTTCTGGGGTTTAATTGTTTCTCACTGCTGTTGAGTATTGTGGCGGTCGCTCTGAGCAGCCTGCGCAGCTCCGGCATGATGTTTCTCCCCATTGTGGTGGGAAATCTGCTGATCCTTTGCGCGTATGGACTCCAGCTGAATGCATTCCGGGCGCTGCGGGGAGCCCGCTTCAGCTGGTTGTGGATCCTGAGCCTGGCGACATGGGCCGGGCTGTGCCTGCTGCCCGGCTTCTATTATTCCCTGTCGTCACGCATTCTGCTGAGCTCCCTGCTGTGCATACTGTTCACCTCTGCGATGATTTATGAGCTGCAGCGTGCGCGCCTGCTGCTGCCGGTAACCTGGTGGCCCGCACAACTGCTGCTGGCTATCCACCTGAGCTTTAACGTGACGCGGGGGCTGCTCGACGGCGGCATCCCCAATCCACTGCACGGCGCGATTGGGGGCTCAACCTTTTCGGTTTATGTGATTCTGGAGTCCATCCTGGTGGTCATTGGACTGAGCTTTACGATGATGGCGATGGTCAATGAGCGCACGCAGATTATCTATCGCCAGGCCTCACTGCTTGATCCGCTGACCGGGGTATGGAACCGGCGGGCCCTGTTCGAAAAAACCAGTCAACTGGCCGGCAGCTGGCACTGCAGCCAGCAGCTGTTGTCGGTGATGCTGTTTGACCTTGACCATTTTAAAACCATCAATGACCGGTTCGGTCATTCACAGGGCGATCGGGTACTGAAGGACTTCTGCCGTCAGGTGGCCGGACAGCTGCCGCCGGGCAGTTATTTTGCCCGCCTTGGCGGTGAAGAGTTTGCCGCCGTCGTGATGTGTTCTGAGGAAGAGAGCCTGCAGGTGGCGGAGCGTATCCGACAGGGGGTCGAGCATTCCTGCCCGGAGAACGTCAGTTACAGCGTCAGCATTGGGATCGCGGGCTGTGAACCCGGGTGTGACGATATTGAGCATCTGATGGCCGCAGCCGATGAAGCGTTGTATCAGGCGAAGGCGGCAGGAAGAAATCAGGTTAAGATCTTTGACAACGCATTTTCCGGGCTGGAAAAGCGGGCACGGGTGGGACAGGAAGGCAGGCCTGACCCCGGTTTGCCGGCGTCAGGCACAGGAAATATCAGCGATGAGGCTGATGACCGGAACCCTGACGACAACGCTTGTCTCCGCAGTGACGCACCCAGTAATAACGATCGGCAATTTTTTCCCGGCCGCTGATTCTGGCCCCGACCAGCCACAGCAGCGCGCCAATAAAGATGCTAAAGATGGCACCATGGACCATAAACTGCGGCAAGTTGAGCTGTGGCATCTGATTCAGTACCGAGTAGCCTACTCCACCTATCATCACCACCAGACCTAATACCATCAGGGCATTACCCATCATGTGTGAATGTTTACGTTTCATTGCGCACCTCCAGTCAGTATTGAAAGGCAACTCCGTTGCCAGATGCAGATAGTCTAGGCAATCTTCAGTATCTCTGATGAGTGGATGATCACATTTATAGCTAAAACTTTGACAAAACTTTACGTCTAACCGGCTGTTTTTATATAGAAAACGTATTATCACCTGGCTGTATTATTGTGATTTTTATCACAACGGTGGCAGATCTTTGAGTTATCGCTGCCGCTTCAGTAAACTAGCCGTTTTCACCCCGCACGCTTCAGGAAACCCACTCGTGAGCAGCATCAAACTGATCGTTGGCCTTGCCAACCCCGGCGCTGAATACGCCGCTACACGCCATAACGCCGGTGCCTGGTATGTTGACCTGCTGGCTGAACGTCATCATCAGTCATTAAAAGAAGAGAGCAAATTTTACGGCTATACCGCACGCTTAAACATTGGCGGTGAGGATGTGCGCCTTCTGGTACCGACCACCTTTATGAACCTGAGCGGTAAAGCCGTGGCGGCGATGGCGACCTTTTATCGCATTGCGCCCGAGGAGATCCTCGTGGCTCATGACGAACTGGACCTTAACCCTGGCGTGGCAAAATTCAAGCAGGGCGGTGGGCATGGCGGCCATAACGGGCTAAAAGATATTATCAGTAAGCTGGGTAACAGCCTGGATTTCCATCGCCTGCGCATTGGCATTGGCCATCCTGGCGACCGAAATAAAGTGGTGGGTTTTGTGCTGGGGAAACCCCAGGCAGCAGAACAGACGCTGATTGATAACGCGATTGACGAAGCGGCACGCTGTACCGAAGTGTGGCTGAAAGAAGATCGCCTGAAGGCGATGAACCGCCTGCACAGTTTTAAAGCGGTCTGACGGTATCCGGCCAGGCCTGTTGTCGCTGCGGGCTCTGCCCGCGGTTAGCGGTTTTCACAGCGGCGGTGGTCCTGGTGTTCCAGACCCGCCAGCGTCAGTGAGGGGCTGAAATAGCCCTCAACTCCCCAGACTTTGCTTTTACGCAGCAACGCCAGCTGACTGTCCCCCGCAGCGCCACCGACAATGACCCGGTTAGTGTATTCCCGGATATGATTAATCAGCACGGTGAAGAACGGCTTATTGACGTTTTCCAGATAGAACTGGCGATCGAGCTTCACGGCTTCGAACATATTGGACTGCAGCGCGTTCAGATTCGCATCCCCCGCCCCCAGATCGTCCAGCCACAAAATATTTAACTGTTCAATCAGGGTACGCAGCAAAGGATTATTCATTCCATCGTGCAGATTAGGAAAGTCTTCCGACAGCTTCAGCCGCACAAAAGGAAGCTGGCTGAGGATCTGCTGAATAAACGATGACTCTGATACCGCGCGCGCCAGCTGAAAATCAATGGCGACACTGCACATCAGACCCTGCTGGCGAAAATAATCACCCTGCTCTTCGACGATCAGCAGCTGATTCAGCAGCCGATCCTGGGGAGTCAGTGACGTTACCGGTGGCCCGCTATGAGCACCCGGCTGTGGCCGATAGCTGAGATCAATGGCGATTAGCTCGCCACTGAGCGTATGGACTGGAATACAAAGGAAATCGTTTTTCATGCTGCCGGGCCAGTTAACGGGCATCCTGCCAGTGAATAAAATCGCCGTACAGATAAACTATAGAAGTTAACTCTGCCTTCGCCGTCGTAAAACGACGATTTTTATGTTATCGGCAGGCCCGGCCGTTGCTTTATGGTTCAGGCATCGTTGCTGGCAACTTTATAATCAGGGTCGTCAAGTTCATGGCTGCAGAACGGTCCGGCCTGCTGTAACAGGCTGATGCAATCTTCACTCAGGTGGCGCAGACGCAGGGTTTTACCCGCTTCGAGATAGCGCAACGTCAGCTTATCGATGGCTTCGACGCCGCTGGAATCCATCACCCGGGTGCGGGCAAAATCAATCACCACGCTATCCGGGTCCAGCTCCGGGTGGAACAGCTCCTGGAAACTGGCGGTGGAACCAAAGAACAGCGGCCCTTCCAGCTGATAAGTCTTCTGCCCTTCCTGCTCTGACTGCGCCAGAATGGTAATGCGGGCATGTTGCCATGCGAACACCAGCGCCGAGATAATCACCCCGCAGATCACCGCCATCGCCAGATCGGTAAAGATGGTCACCAGCGTCACCGCCACCATGATCACCGCATCGGCTTTTGGCATACGCTTCAGGCGGCGCAGGGAGCTCCACTCAAAGGTATTAATGCACACCACAAACATGATCCCGGCCAGCGCAGCCACCGGCAGCAGTGCGATGTAGTCCGACAGGCTGATCACAAACAGGATCAGCAGCAGCGCGCCGACCAGATTAGAGATACGCCCGCGTCCTCCTGAGGTGAAATTGATAATGGACTGACCGATCATCGCACACCCTGCAAAGCTGCCGAAGAATCCGCAAATCGTGTTGCCGATGCCCTGCGCCACACACTCCTGGTTTCCTGAGCCTTTTTTACTGCCCATTTCATCGAGTACTGCGAGGGTCAGCAGCGATTCAATCAGCCCCACCAGCGCGATCACCACCGCGTAAGGCAGCACAATCTTCAGGGTTTCCCACGTCAGGGGGGCCGTGGGCAGGTGGAACTGCGGCAGCGTCCCGGCGATATCGGCCAGGTCACCCACGCGCTTGGTGTCCAGCCCCAGGCCAATTGCCAGCGCACTGACGGCAATTAACGCGGCCAGCGACCCCGGAATGGCTTTTGTCAGCTTAGGGAACCACCAGACTATCAGCATCGCCAGAGCCACCAGCGCATACATTACCGGCCCCTGCCCCTTAATCATCGGGAACTGCGCCAGCATGATGACTATCGCCAGGCCGTTAACAAAACCGTAGATCGCCGGTTGTGGCACCAGACGGATAAACTTACCGAGGCGCAGTACGCCGATGGACAGCTGGATCAGTCCGGCAAGAATGGTCGCCAGCAGCACGTACTCATAGCCATGCTGGGTTATCAGACTGATCAGCACCACGATGATCGACCCGGCCGCCCCGGAAATCATGCCGGGTTTACCGCCGAAGAAGGCCGTCACCAGCCCGAGGATAAAGGCGGTATGTAAACCGATGGTCGGCGACAGCCCGGCCAGCAGAGAGAAGGCGGTCGCTTCCGGGATCAGCGCGACAGACACCACGGCACCGGCCAGCACGTCATTTTTAACGTGACTCGCCCTGAAGTTGCTCAGGTTAAACATGGTCATTCCATAATTTTTTCATGTGATCGACTTTCTGCGCCACAGAGTACGGGCACAGCTGGCTCGTCAGAGTGACGAGTGGCGGCAACAGGCGTTGCGCTGGAGGGAAGGGCTTAAGGTGGCGTAAGCAGGAAGCGATGCATCTGCAGGGTTCTCCGGTTTCTGTAAAGACACGTCAGTATGGGAAAATGTGAGCACGATCTCAAGGAATAACTTCACCCCCCTTCCGGAAATCAACCGCCGCCAGGCTAAAATTACGTGTATAATGCGCGGAAACTTTTTAGACAACCGTCTGTAACACTATCAGGGCACGTAATAGTGCGTTGATTATCAAGAAATTAAGGTGATTCAAACATGGGATTCAAATGCGGTATTGTGGGCCTGCCAAACGTCGGGAAATCCACCCTGTTCAATGCGTTAACCAAAGCGGGCATCGAAGCAGCTAACTTCCCGTTCTGTACCATTGAGCCGAATACTGGCGTGGTGCCCATGCCTGACTCCCGTCTCGATCAGCTGGCGGAGATTGTCAAACCGCAGCGCATTCTGCCCACCACCATGGAATTCGTCGATATCGCCGGCCTGGTGAAAGGCGCGTCTAAAGGCGAAGGCCTGGGTAACCAGTTCCTGACCAACATCCGTGAAACCGAAGCCATTGGCCACGTGGTGCGCTGCTTCGAGAACGATAATATTATCCATGTGAATAATAAAGTCGACCCGGCTGATGATATTGACACCATTAATACCGAACTGGCGCTGTCTGACCTGGACACCTGTGAACGTGCCCTGCAGCGCGTGCAGAAGAAAGCCAAAGGCGGCGACAAAGATGCGAAAGCGGAACAGGTTGCCCTGGAGAAGTGTCTGCCGCACCTGGAAAAAGCCGGGATGCTGCGTGCGCTGGATCTGAGCGATGATGATAAAGCCGCCATCCGCTACCTGAGCTTCCTGACCCTGAAACCTACCATGTATATCGCTAACGTGAACGAGGACGGTTTTGAAAATAACCCGTACCTGGACATCGTGCGTGCGATTGCCGAGAAAGAAGGCTCATTGGTGGTGCCGGTCTGCGCAGCGGTGGAGTCTGATATTGCCGAGCTGGAAGATGGCGACCGCGAAGAGTTTATGGCGGAACTGGGCATTGAAGAGCCGGGTCTGAACCGCGTGATCCGCGCCGGTTACGCCCTGCTGAACCTGCAGACTTACTTCACCGCAGGCGTGAAAGAAGTCCGTGCATGGACGATCCCGGTCGGCGCTACCGCCCCGCAGGCCGCCGGTAAAATCCACACCGACTTCGAAAAAGGCTTTATCCGTGCTCAGACCATCGCCTTTGATGACTTCATCACCTACAAGGGTGAACAGGGTGCGAAAGAGGCCGGTAAAATGCGTTCAGAAGGGAAAGACTACGTGGTCAAAGATGGCGACGTGATGAACTTCCTGTTTAACGTCTGACCCGTTCTTCTGACTGATGGGGCGAGAAAACCCCCTCTTCAAGGCAGACTGCGACAATCAAACCCACGCCACGGCGTGGGTTTTTCATTTTATGTCGCACAGCCGCAGCGAATGACGGGTTATGGCCCCGGCGACTCCTCTCTCCCCTTGCCAGTGTCAGACGCGGATCCTTATTCCTTTTCCGACCAGACAATGCGGTACCCCTCACCCGCCTGACGCACCCGGGCAAATCCCGAACGACCTAAGTGCATTCCTGCGATGAGGAGATTTTCTCTTACCGCTTGTGCCAGGATTTTTTTCCGCGTTTCTCTGGCCTGAACGGGGTCACAGTCAAAGACAATTGAAACCTCAGGACGGGCTGTCTGAATATGGGGATAATGGACAATATCACCCCAGATCAACAGGCATTTACCCTTTGAATCGATGCGAAATCCCGTATGGCCGGGCGTATGACCCGGCAACCACACCGGGAGAATGCCCTCAGTCACCTCGCCTTTGCCAGTCAGTTGCAGCTTACGGGCATACGCGTCTACTGTCCGGCGGACGAGAGTAAAATTGCGCTGTCCGCGCTCATTCGCCCTTTTTCGTTGTTCATCATCCTGCCAGTATGCCGCCTCAAGAGGATGAAGATAAAGGTCTGCCTGCTGAAATACCGGCTGACCTTCAGCATCCAACAGGCCACCAATATGGTCAGGATGAGCATGCGTCAGTAATACGGTATCCACATCATCCGGGCTGATAGCCGCAGCAGCCAGACTCTCTCTAAGCTGCCCGCCGATGTTATTGAGGCCTCCTGCACCCGCATCGACCAGAATGGTGCGCCCCCTGCCCTGAATAAGATACCCGTTGATATGGATATTGCCGGGTTCAGCGATCTGCGCATTGTCCTGAATCGCCGCCGCTTCTGCTGTCTCAATGCCTGACAGTAAGTCCAGGCTGGCTGACATGGTGCCATCGCTCAGGGCTGACACCAAAAAATCCCCAATCTGACGGGTGGGTAAACACGGAATGCTCATAGTGACCTCGGGATAATGATGCTTAGTGACTTTTACTCACCCTACAGACGCTGCTTACGGTGATAAATCGATATTATTTCAATAAATAGTGACATTATGTCACTGACGGCTCGTCACGCCGATTAACAGGGCATTTATCCATGCGCAGTAAAATCCCCAGCACAGCGTCACTGAAAGCCTTTGAGGCCGCAGCCAGGCACGGTCATTTTGCCCGCGCCGCAGAAGAGTTATCCCTGACGGAAGGTGCCATCAGCCGACAGATTGCCCGCCTGGAGTCTCTGCTCGGTTGCAGGCTGTTTGACCGGACGGGCGCCCGGGTAAAGCTGAATCCCGTGGGGGCTCGCTATGCCCATCACGTGCGGCAGATCCTTGAACGACTCGAACGGGATACCCAGTACGTAATGGGAATGCCCGAAGGCAGCAGAATGCTGGAAATTGCCGTTCTGCCGACGTTTTGCAGCCGCTGGCTTATCCCCCGCCTCACTGGCTTTCACGCGTTATACCCGGACATCATGCTGAATATCGCGGCAAGAACCGATCCCTTCATTCTCACCGGGAGTGGCTTTGACGCAGCGATACATTTTGAGCATCCCGCCTGGGCAGGCATGCGCATGCACGTTCTGTTTGAAGAAAAACTGGTGCCGGTGTGCCGCCCCGAGCTGTTAACAGACAGCAATATTTTCAGTCAGTTAAATGCACTGCCCCGCATTCACCGGCGGCAGAATCCGGAAGCGTGGCCCCGTTATGCCGGGCAAAGCGGCATTGCTATTGATAATCCGGCGCAGGGTGTCCGGTATGATCTGCATGACATGGCTATCGCTGCCGCCTTAGCGGGACAGGGGGTGGCGATGGTTCCTCGCATATACGTTGAACAGGAGCTGAAGCGCGGGACCCTCGTTGCGCCCTGGCCGCCATCAGAACATCTGAGCAAGCGATTTTGTCTGGTAAAGACGGTTGAAACGGGGATCAATGAATCGGCCCTGCATGATTTTGAACGCTGGTTGCAGGCAGAATCATTACTTATGAGATGACCGGGTGGATAGCGTTGTAAGAGGGACAGCAGTCAGTATCATCCCGCGTCGGATATCATCACGACGCCTTCAGGTCAGGGGCCAGAAGTTTGAATAAGGCATGCATATCGTTAACTGAGAGGTCGGAAAGCGTCTTTTGAAAAACCGGCCTTTATCGACCCACCCGCACAAGGCCAGGTCGCCCTCACTTTCGAGCACAACCATGGTTTTTCTTCTTTTTCGCCGCCGGACAATTGTGCCCACTTCAATCATGTTGATGCCTTAATCGAAAGATCCGTGTCATTAACAGAGGCGTTCGAAAGCACTGATCTGACAATAAACTCGTTACACCTTCTGAGGCCGTTAATATCAGGCTGAATTTTTCCGTATACACGCATCCCTTCCAGCATCATAAAAATACTCATTGCCATGACGCTGGCATTTTCGTCCTGACGAAAGATTTTCTGTGTCTGACCTTTGCTGAGTATTTTTTCTAACTGATTAATTATGCTGTTAAATTTACAGGAAACCTTGTATCTGATCTCTTCATCACCCGGTAAAAGTTCACTGGCCGCGGCGATGGTAAAACAGCCCTTCTCTCCGTCCGGAGCAGAAGATAACAGAGCCACAAACCCAAGCATTTCACGCAGCGCAGCCTCGGGTGATAAATGAGTATCACGCGTCACGCCTCTGGAGGCACCCTCATCCATATAGTGCTGCAATGCGGCAAGATAGATAGCGCGTTTATCCGGATAGAGTTTATAAATGCTGGCACTGGCCAGGCCCGATGCGTTCATAAGATCGGACATTGACGTCCCCCGATATCCTTTCAGCCAGAAGCATTCCAGCGCAGTATTGAGAAAGTCTTCAGGATCAAATTCCCTGGGTCTGCCAACCGGTGTTTTCATCAGATTCTCCTGTGGTGAAAATCAATTGTAGATCGAACAATCTACAATTAACAGCACCAGCACTGAATCTGCTTTAATATCCAGCCTGACTGCGCTGCATTGTTGTCAACACTACACAGGCAGCTCAGTTTTTCGCTCATGCTGTCACTGCCCGCTTCAGGCTGCGCAGGATCATGAGCGGCCCCTGCAGATGTCGCGGTGCCTTAAACTTTGAAAAGCGGAGCGGGCGAGAAATCATCGCATGATGCACAATGAGATGAAGTAAGATTAACGGTTTCAGGGAGGGGATTATGGATGCAGAGCACGCGGTTGACGTAGTCTGTGCACGGCTGCTTGGGGAAAACGCCATCCCGCTAAAAATTCGCAGCAGAAAAGGCGTGTCCGCGGCGGAAGTCAGCGAGCTGTTTTTGGCTATCGATGTGCTGACTGGTCATTACCGAGGACAGGATACGATCCCGAAAAAGCTGGCACTGGCCTTTGTCGATGTCTATGTGGGATTCAGTGTTGCCGATACCTTTTATGATCAGGATGAGCTTGAGCGATATGAGGCTATCGGCATTGCGCTTCAGGATAAAGCCTGCGCGTTATTCGACGGGGCCTGAGACGGGCCGGCGGGCCTCTCTTCAGCCTGGCAACCTGCCGGACCGGGGTCGGTTTCACCGCAGGTGATCCCCCTGTCTGAGCAACCGTTGACCTTTAACGGCGCCGGGGATGGCACCCATACAGGTTCCGGTAAGGCTTATTGAAATCGGCCAGGTTGTCATGCACGATTCGGTTGCAGCAGCGCTGGGTTAAACGGTGCAGGTACAGGTTTGATACAAGGGTAAGCCATGAGAAGGGAACATCGGATTTATTTTGAAGAGGAGCTGCAAAACGAGCTCAAACATATCGGGTGTCACGCACTGGCCGTCACCGCCGTTAAGCGGGGCCTGAAATTTCGCTTTGAAAAAAAGCTGGTGGCGGAGCTGTCTTTGCAGTATCTGGTCAAGGCGCACGCCTTTGTCCTGCTCGGGCATGTCTTTGGTGGCCCGCTGTTTGACAGCCTGTCCAAAATAGAAATGCCTTATAAAAGTAACCTGGGCAGTGATGCCTGCTTTTCTTTTACCACTTCAGGACGGCAGGATAAAAAGTTCAGTCCCGATATTTACGGGGCGATCGCGGTGCCCCGCCCTGAGCAAGCCAGTGAGGTGTCTGAGCACATCCGGCGCGTCCTTGAGGAGTACTATATCCCTGTCGTTGTCGGCTGCATCCTGCCTTCAGAACGAACGATTGAGGACGTGCTGTATTCCCCGAGAGACTACTCCTATCCGGCTGCATTTATTCACTGTGCTCTCACCAGCAACCCGTCCTTATATCATGATGGTATAAGAGAGAAGTTGAGAACCAATAAGAAAATCATTAAAAATAAAGCTTTTGATTTTGCGCTTTTAGGTATTGAACCCCCGCAGAAGCGTTAATGCCGCTTACGCGGCATGAAGAGGCCCCCTGCCCGCGTCAGGATCGGTTCAGGCAGACGCGGGAGGCAATGGGGTGGCGATTTCTCGTGACCGCAGCGTGATGCGTACCGGAGCCGATTTATAAGACGGCGTACCGCTTTCCCTGTCGATGTAATCAAGAGGGATTAGCACGTTCGCTTCAGGATAGTAGGCCCCGATCGATCCTCTGGCGATGGCATAGCGGATCACCGTCATGCCTTCCAGACGCATACTGTAGCCCTTCACTGCTGACGCCAGGTCCACCACATCGCCGTGTTCAAGCCCCAGGCGGTCAAGATCATCGTCGCACATAAACAGCACATCACGACGGCCAAACACCCCGCGATAGCGATCGTCAAGGGCATAGATGGTCGTATTGTACTGGTCGTGGCTGCGCAGCGTGATGAGACGCAGCACGTTGTCACCCGGCACAGACAGGTCTTCATGCGTCCCCTGATAAACCGAAAATATCGCTTTACCGCTCGGGGTCGGCCAGATGCGATCCCGGGGCGGCAGCGGCATCTGGAAGCCGCCGGGTTCCCGTATACGCGCGTTGTAATCCTCAAAGCCGGGAATGGTTTTTTCAATCAGATCGCGGATAAGACTGTAATCGGCAGTCAGCGCATCCCATGCCACTTTCGTGCCCGGCAGCGCCGCTTTGGCCATTCCGGCGACAATGGCCGGTTCCGATCGCAGCAGCGGCGACGCTGGCTTCAGCTTGCCAGAAGACGCATGCACCATAGACATGGAGTCTTCCACGGTGACGGACTGGCGGGTGCCGTCCTGCTCATCAAGTTCGGTGCGCCCGAGGCAAGGCAGCAGCAACGTTTCTTTCCCGGTCAGAAGGTGCGTGCGGTTCAGCTTGGTGCCGATGTGCACGCTGAGTTCAAGCTCCCGCATCGCCGGGAAGCTCACCCCGGAATCGGGCAGCGCCACGGCAAAATTGCCGCCGAGGCAAATCAGCGCTTTAGACCGCCGATCCACGATGGCCTTCATTGCCTGCACCGCATCGTGACCGTGGTGCGACGGGGGAGTAAATCCGAACACCTTCTCAAGCTTACTGAGAAAATCAGCAGAGGGCTTCTCCGTGATCCCCACCGTGCGGTTACCCTGCACGTTGGAGTGACCGCGCAGCGGACAGACCCCGGCGCCGGGCTTGCCCATGTTGCCGCGTAACAGCAGCAGATTAACCAGCAGACGCACGTTGTCGGTGCCACGGTTATGCTGAGTGATGCCCATTCCGTAGGTCAGGATGGTGGCATTCGACTTCACGTAAGCCTGGGCCACCTGACTGAGTTCCGCCTGCGTCAGGCCCGACTCAAGCTCCACCGAAGCCCAGGACGTGGCCTCGATGTCGGCCGCAAACTGCGCAAAACCGTCGGTATGCTCGCGGATAAAGGCGTGATCCAGCGCCGCGCCGGTCGCGTCCTCAATCGCCAGCACGGCTTTGGCGATGCCCTTCAGCGCGGCCGAGTCACCACCGGCGCGAACCAGATAGTACGTGGAGGCAATATCGGTTGAACTGTTGGTAGCCATCTCCATGACATTTTGCGGATCGGCAAAGCGCTCCAGCGCGCGTTCACGCATCGGGTTGAAGACGATGATGGGGACGCCACGGCGCGCCAGCTCGTGCAGCGTCCCCATCATGCGCGGATGATTGGTCCCCGGATTGTGTCCAAAGGAGAGGATCAGCTCTGCGCTGTCGAAGTCGTCCAGGGAAACCGTGCCCTTGCCGATACCAATCGACTGAGGCAGGCCGACGCTGGTGGCTTCATGGCACATGTTTGAGCAATCCGGGAAATTGTTGGTGCCGTACTCGCGGGCAAACAGCTGAAACAGATAAGCCGCCTCGTTTGACGCCCGTCCGGAGGTGTAAAACTCCACCTCGTCCGGCTGCAGCGCCGCCAGTTTTTCAGCAATAATCGTGAAGGCGTCATCCCAGCTGAGCGCGTTAAATGTATCGGCGTCGCGGTTATAGCGCAGCGGCGTGGTCAATCTGCCGTACCCTTCCAGCTCAAAGTCTGTCCGTGCCAGCAGCGATGTCACGGTATTTTCAGCAAAAAACGCCGGCGTAACGCGTTTAGTCGTGGCTTCCCACGTCACAGCTTTAGCGCCATTTTCACAGAACTGGAAGGTGGATTGATGATCCTTATCTGGCCAGGCGCAGCCGGGGCAGTCAAAACCATCAGGCTGATTGGTGCGCATCAGCGTAGGCGGGGCTTTCAGGGTATCCATCTGATTTTTTACGGCAATGGCCGTCGCTTTCAGGGCGCCCCAACCGCCTGCGGGGCCATCATAGGGATGGACGCCTGGCACGGTACGGTGTGTTTTTTTGCTCATGACGACTCCGGGCTCACATAAAGGAAATCAACGGCGCTACCGCGCCTGCGGGTGTGGTGACCTGAGAAAAACAATGTCAAAAGTGAAGCCTGGGCCTGAATACGCCTTCTTCTGATGTTGAATTTGTAAATTAAAAGTAGCAAAAAAAAACCGATGGCCGGCTCTGGTTAGCAACTGGTTACGTTTTTCTTCCTTTTGAACGGGAAGAGAGACGACGCTGGAAAGCACCGTTCGTTATCTGGGTATTAAAGCCGGTGATGCGGGGCATTTTCTGAACCGATTGCCGTCCAGGCATCAGGGCTGCTTCCGCAGCCCTGTGCCAAAACGGGTCAGTGATGACGTTATGTTGTGTTAATCCACCGTGCGCAGAGCATGGGCATCCCAGGCTTTCATGGCGGCCGATACCGCAGCATCAAGCTCTTCACCCGGCGTCCCGTCGCGTGCTTCTGTGGAGAGTCCGGTTTCAAAACTGTGCAGACAGGCGGCCAGCGGGCTTGCATTGGTGTCCGCAGCCAGTTCACCCGCCTCTTTTGCTCGCCTCACACAGCGCAGAAACCCCTCCCTTGTGCGTGCGCGTCGTCCTGCCAGAAGCTGGCGGATATGCTCGTGCCCCGGCGAACAGGTGTTAACGGATAAGGCGATAAGACAGCCGCTGGGATGCCCCGGTTCTGTCTGCATTTTTGCTGAACAACGCAGCGCCCGTTCCACGGCCTCGCGCGGGCCAAGCCTGTCGTCCCACAGACAGTCGTTAACCTGACCATAGGTCGACATATAGCATTCAATCACCTCTTCAAACAACGCTTCTTTAGAGCCAAACGCCGCATAAAAGCTGGGTGCGGTGATGCCGTTGCCGAGGTTCGCCTTCAGCAGGGCAAGCGAGGTGGACTCGAAGCCGTGCTGCCAGAAAAGGTACATCGCCTGACGAATTGCCTCGTCCCGGTCGAAGGTACGCGGACGTCCCATCTGTGCCATATCGCTTCCTGATTTTGCCAGTGTCACATAAATACTAATCGATACAGATATCCTTGACAACCTGCACACTGACCTATAGCGTTACACATAAATACCAATCGGTATATATATAATAGCAGAAACACCCTGTATGGACTGTTTCCGCTATTTTTAGTCATCCCAAGAAGGACTCAACGTGTACGCTGAAACAAAATCATCTCCAGACACAGCACCACGGCAGCTGCCTCTGGCTCCCCTGCTGGCGTTTGCCATGACAGGCTTTATTGCCATCCTGACCGAAACCCTTCCGGCGGGGCTACTTCCGGAAATCGGCGAGGGACTTGGTGTTTCCCAGGTAATGGCGGGCCAGCTGGTGAGTATTTATGCCCTGGGTTCACTGCTTGCGGCGATCCCCCTGACGGTGCTTACCCGTGGATGGCGGCGTAAGAAAGTGTTGTTACTGGCCGTCGGGATCTTCCTGATTTTTAATACCATCACCACCGTGTCAGCCAGCTACTGGCTGACACTGATGGCCCGGTTTATGTCGGGCGTGGCTGCCGGACTGGCATGGGGGATCCTGGCCGGTTATGCGCGCCGCCTTGTGCCTGCTGATTTGCAGGGTCGTGCGCTGGCCATTGCTATGGTTGGCATACCGGTTGCCCTGTCGCTGGGAACCCCGGCCGGGGCATGGCTGGGCGGCATGATGGGATGGAGAGTCCCGTTTGGGCTCATGGCCGGACTGGCGGTTATTTTGTTTATCTGGACGCTGGTTGCGGTGCCTGACCTGCCTGCAGAGCCGGCTGAGCGCCGCCTGCCCGTGTGGCAGGTCTTTCTGTTACCGGGTGTCCGTCAGGTTCTGGCGGTGATCTTTCTCTGGATGACGGCACACAATATTCTTTATACGTTTATCGGCCCGTTCCTGGCACTGTCGGGCCTGACCGCACACGTTGGCCTCATCCTGCTGGTCTTTGGGCTTGCTGCCCTTGTTGGCATCTGGATGACCGGAACGCGGGTTGATCGCCACCTGCGCCCTCTCGTTCTGTTCAGCCTTGCGGCGCTGGCTATGGTTTCTCTGATGCTGGCAGCGGGCATGCGGGAGCCGATCGTGGTATTGCTGGCCGTCATCGTTTGGGGCTGGTCATTTGGTGGCGCCTCCACGCAGATGCAGACGGCGGCAGCCGATGCGGCACACCATAATGTTGATGTCGTTCAGGCGATGGTGACCACCGCGTGGAATCTGGCTATCGCCAGCGGTGGCGTTGCCGGCGGGCTGCTTCTTAATAATGCTGGTGCAGTATCCTTTCCCTGGGCAATCCTGGTCTTAATGGCTGTCGCGTTTTTTATCGCTTATACCGGTAAAAAACAGGCTTTCAGACCCGGTGCCAGAAAGAACCAGGGCTTGGGGCCTCGCCCTGGCGGGTAAATTCCGTGATAAAAGCCGATACGGTCAGCCTGACAGGCGTGTGACAAACAGGCGATACCGTACAGTACCCTTCGATTTGGTATTAACATCTTCATCAAAGTCGATTTTTTACCGGTTTTTTGGTGTTAATTCTGTCAGACCGCTCATTATTTCATAAACTCATGTACGTTAACCCTTTGATCCGTTGCTCAGTGAGAGGACAGCGGCTCCTGATTTTTTTACTGTTCTGACAACTCCAGGGTTGTTGGCTGAAGACAAGGAAAAAGAATGCTAATGCTATTCGGTGAGTTCTCTGGTGCGCCGTCATGGGTGCCTGCGGTATTGCTCGTCACACTTTCATTTGCACTGGGTTTCCTGGCGCGATTTATACTTCTCAGGTTCATCCGCTACTGGCAGAGTCGTGACCGGAAGCTGTTCAAATCACTTGAAAAGCATCTTCGTGGATCGATGTTTCTTTTTATCCCCTTACTGATGATCAGTGTGGGCGTTAATTACCTTAATATTCACCCTGAAGCCCTCTCGCTGATCACCACCGTGGTCAATATATTTATTATCTTATCGTTCTGCTCTGTTTTAATTCGGCTGACTAATGTGGCGCAGGATATGCTTTTTATACGCTACGATATTAATCTTTCGAATAACCTTCGTGCGCGTAAAATCCGAACGCAGATCATGTATGTCAAAAAGGTTGCGATCGTACTGCTCGTCCTGTTCTGCCTTTCGCTGGTTCTGCTCAGTATCCCCGGCGTGCGAAAATTCGGCACCACCATTCTGGCGGGTGCAGGGGTGGCCGGGATTATCATTGGTTTTGCCCTGCAGAAGTCGCTGGTTAATCTGTTTGCCGGCATTCAGATCGCCTTTACGCAACCAATAAAAATTGATGATGCGGTAGTGGTTGAAAATGAATGGGGCTGGATTGAAGAGATTAACCTGACGTACGTGGTTGTGCGTATCTGGGATCTGCGCCGGCTGGTTCTGCCCATTACCTACTTTACAGAAAATGCTTTCCAGAACTGGACACGTAATAACGCACAAATATTAGGTTCTGTTTTTCTTTACCTGGATTATTCCATGCCACTGGATCCCCTGCGTAAGCATTTCGAAAAAGTACTCAGTGAGACAAAACTCTGGGATCAACAGACTCAGGTGCTCCAGGTCACTGATACCACGGATAAAACCATGACGATCAGATTACTGATGACGGCACAGAACTCCCCCACAGCCTGGGATTTACGCTGTCATGTGCGGGAAAAGATGATTGAGTTTATTCAGCAAAATTATCCACAGAGCCTCCCTCACGTCCGGGCGACCCTGACCGGGGCTGATGGGTGACAGTCTGTCATGGACGTCATGAATCACTGGCATTTTTAACTGAACTCAAACAGGGGAACGAACCGTTCTCACGCCTGAACCGGCACGGTGGCCGCCGTTGTCACCGCGCAATCTGCACGCCGTTTGTAACCGCAAGCGTCAGCCACGGTATCGGCTCGCAACGGGCAGGATGT
Organism: Erwinia persicina; assembly: GCF_019844095.1. Classification (NCBI taxonomy): domain Bacteria; kingdom Pseudomonadati; phylum Pseudomonadota; class Gammaproteobacteria; order Enterobacterales; family Erwiniaceae; genus Erwinia; species Erwinia persicina. The sequence goes on from NZ_CP082141.1 coordinate 2,768,067, forward strand.
CCGAAAAGCGGGAGATGATCATTCCAGAGCCTGGGTCAGTTTCTGCCGCAGCGCGGTAATCCGCGCAGTCAGGTCAGACAATTCTTCATACGGCGTATCCATCACCGAGACCATATCTGCCGGCACGCCAGCCGCTTTCACCCTGAGCTGGTGTCCCTGCTCCGTTAGCGAAATAAGTACCCGGCGCTCATCGCCGCCCAGGTCACGTTTCCTGGCGATCAAACCCGAGGCTTCAAGTCGCTTCAGCAACTGACTGAGCGTACCGGAATCCAGACAGACGCGTGCGCCAATGTCTGAAACCGTGACATTGTCTGTTTGCCAGAGTGCCAGTAAAACCAGGTATTGCGGGTACGTCAGCCCGAGGGGCTTCAATCGTGACTGATAGAGTTTGGTCATCGCCAGTGAGGCAGAATACAGCGCAAAGCAGAGAAACTGATCGACTGTCGCAGGCGCATCGGTGCCAGGAGGAGACCCGCCCGTTTCATCTGTGTCATTGTTCACATCGTTATGCATTGAGGATCCGAATCTGATAGCGAGCGGAGAGTCTTTCTGCTGAAGAAAGTGACCGGCTGACACCCGAATGAGACGCCATGTTAACCGGCCCCTGTCCGAAAAGACATGATGGCGAAAGTCGTTCTCCTCGCCCGGATAGAAGCGAGCGCAGTATTGAACCAAGTTTATATGATGTCAATTTTTATTCATCAGAACACGTCCCTGTTTTCTGACAGATAAGTGCAGATAAGAAGGGCGAAAGCGGGGGTAATATGACGCCCGCCGTAATACGTTATTTGCCCTGCTTTGCCGCACAGCGCAGGAAGTTGTTCATGACCTCAATGATACGCCCCACTGCCATCAGGTCTGCCGCCAGCAACAAATCGGTGCGTACCAGAATGTCCATTAGTTGAGCGTCATTCATGTGACGCTGGATACTGGCGTACAGGCGCATCAGATGCACCCAGTTGTTTGCAAAGGTGTCGAGACTCAGGTACTCCCCTTCACTGAGCTGCTTCATCAGAAAATTCACGTCAACTCTGAGCGCACAGATACGTGAGAGAAGGTCTCCTGACGATGAAGAGGCCAGAATCGCTGAGGACCTCATACGCGAAAGGTTTCCACCATGCCGCGCAGCGCATGTGCCTGTGCAGAGAGGGACTGCGATGCGGTCGATGATTCCTCCACCAGGGCCGCGTTGCTCTGTGTAACGCCATCCATTTGGCTCACCGCAACGCTGACCTGCGAAATCCCCTGCATCTGCTCACCTGAAGAGAGTGAAATGTTGTCCATTGCGTCGGCCAGTTCGCTCACCATACCCACTATTTTCAGAATACTTTCTCCGGTGCCGGTGGCCACTGTCACGCCGTTTTCTACCTGGTTTACCGCCTGTTCAATCAGGGCCTTAATGTCACGCGCCGCGTTAGCGCTGCGTTGCGCCAGCGTTCTTACCTCACCGGCGACGACGGCAAATCCCCGACCCTCTTCCCCCGCGCGGGCGGCCTCAACGGCCGCGTTCAGCGCCAGAATATTGGTCTGGAAGGCAATGCTCTCAATAACGCCAGTGATGTCGCGAACCTTCGTCGCACTGAGGGATATTTCATTCATTGTCAGCGACATGCGCTGTACGTCTTGCTCCCCGTTGCGGGCCAGCGTCGCCGTTGTCCGGGCCGTATCCGCCGTCTGCTGCGCACCCGCCGCGTTACTTTTCACCGTCGCGGTAAGCTGTTCAATGCTGGCGGCCGTTTCCTGCAGAGCCGCAGCCTGCTGCTCAGTTCGCGAGGACAGCTCGGTATTACCCTGCGATATTTCGTCTGCCGCCAGGGCAACAGAGACCGATGAATCCCTGATGTCAGAGACCAGACTTCGCAGGCTGGCCTGCATGGTGGCCAGCGATGCCAGCAGGCTGCCCTTATCGTGCCGACGCAATGTGACCGGGTAAGTGAGATCGCCGCCGGCGATAGCGGCAGCCAGCGCCTGTGCCTGAGCAGGTTCACCGCCCAACTGGCGCATCAGTATGCGAACCGTCAGAAAACAGGTCGCCGCCGCCAGCAGGACGGACAATGCAGTAATCGCCATCAGAAGAGAGGCCGTACGTGAAGAACGGGCGCTGTTTTCAGCCACCGTATCGCGGCTCAACTGCATTTGAACATCGGTCAGTTCGTTCAGCGCTTCGAGCAGTTCTTTCTGAGCAGGACGGGCGGTGATCAGCAAATAGGTTGTGGCTTCGTTCTTATGGTTTTCCAGCCCCAGTTTTCCTGCCGTCATCAGGGTAGACAGTGCCGCGGATTCTGCAGATAAAGTCCGTTCCAGCGCCACCTTCCCGCGGGCAGAGACATTGACAGACATACTTTTTTCCAGTGCCTCACGTTTCTGGATATAAGCTTCACGCTGTTTAACCAGGCGCTGCCACTCCGGCTGCATCTGCTCCGGGTTCGTTATCAGAGCCAGGTTGCGTACGGCAATCGCCATATCACGCGCACTCCCCCGCATATCCAGCACCAGCGCGAAACGCTTCATCTTCACGTCAACGGTATCATTCATGCCATCACGGGCATGCCAGAGCGCTTTAATGGCGATACCCGTGCAAATAATAAAAAGAAAAATAATCAGGCCAAAGCCTGCGGTCAGTCGCGTTGCAATTTTCATCAGTTATCCCTGGACATTTAACGTAGTGAACCTGTATCGGCAGGAACAGCGCACAACATAAGGGTTGAGCAAAATTAAATTGAACACACTCTATTTTCACAAACAGCTTCACCACTGCCCCTCCCGGGGGGAGAATTTCTGACTGCGCCAGTTCAGCCAGAGGGGACAGCGGCAGCAGAGCAGCCTGCTTTGTTGCGTCCCTGCCACTGCGGATGCCCAATCACCCCGCATGGCTGAACTTAACGCCGGCAGAATACGGGTTGATTGACGCTGTTTAAAAAATAACGCACCTTTACCGGAGTACGCCGGGCTGGCGGGATGCACGTCGCGATACCACGCTGGCTGAAGCCAGCCGGGGCGGTGCGCCTGAGCCGGCTTTAATGCTGCCGTGTGAAAAGGAGATAAAGACATGTCTGTGCCCGTGCTAAGAACTGAGCGCCTGCTATTAAAACCGCTAGTCGCTGAAGATGCCTTTCAGATTCAGACGATCTTTCCGCGCTGGGAGATTGTGCGTTATCTGGTGGCCTCGGTTCCCTGGCCCTATCCTGAGAAGGGGGCCGAGCACTACGTCAGTCATGTCGCGCTCCCGGCGATGGCCAAAGGGGAGGCCTGGGTCTGGACGATACGGTGCAGCAGTGATCCCGATAAGCTGATAGGGCTTATCTGCCTGGATGACGAGAAAGATAATAACCGGGGTTTCTGGCTGGTGCCGGAATGGCAGGGTCAGGGATTAATGCGCGAAGCCAGTATTAAGGTAACAGATTACTGGTTCAATACTCTGAACAGGCCGCTATTGCGGGCACCAAAAGCCGCCGAAAACCATCGTTCCCGGCATATTTCTGTCGGCAGCGGTATGCGACTCGTCAGGACGGAAGAAAAGGAGTATGTCTGCGGACGAATGACCTCTGAGCTGTGGGAAATCACCCGTGATGAGTGGAACGCTCAACGCCGCAGCTGATCCTGTTGGCCGATACGCGAACCGCTGCAGATAACAAAGATACCTTATCCTTCGGACTCAGCACGTTAAGGCATGCTGTGGCTTTGCAGCCATGCCCTGACGGCAGCCTTGTAGACGCCCGGCAGTCACGCAGTGAATGAGCCTGTGCCGCTACTGGCGCATACAGCACGCGATGCCGTTAAAGTCGCTTTTCATACACCCGGTAACGCTTATAAGCCACCGCACCAATACGCTCCAGCATCGTACGCATTCCGCTGTTCGCCTCTAAAATCCACGACATCTCCAGCGCATCAATGTTACGCCGGGCAAAAGGGTCGCGCAGCGCCTCAATGAGCAACAGCGCCATGACGGGCCCACTGCGGCTGAACTGATATTCCTGCCGCACCCCCATCAGCGGTACCCGGGCCGTGCGCACGCCACTGACCTTCAGCCGCCACAATAGTTTTGCCCAGCCAAAGGGCAGCATGCGCCCTTTTAAACCGGTGATAGCTTCATTAATATTGGGTAAGCCGACGATAAAGGCGCAGGGATTGCCATTCACTTCAGCAATATAAATCATATCGTCAGGGACCAGGAATTTAAGCTGGTCGCCCATGACGGCAAACTCCCGTTCGGTGAAAGGTACAAAGCCCCAGTTATTTTGCCAGCCGGAATTGAAAATCTGTCGCATAATCTGCATTTCCTCGCTGAACTGCTTGCGATTAAGGCGACGAACAGTGACTTTCTGTCGCATTTTATCCATCAGTCGGCGCAATGAAGGGGAAAAATGCAGGTCGGTGCGGCGCATCCAGTAAGCCAGCAGGTCGGTACCTTTTGTATACCCCTGTTGTTCTAACGCGGCAGCATAATAGGGTTTACCGTGAGGCATCATCGCTGACGGCGGCGTTTCAAAACCGTCAATCAGCAGACCACTTTCCTGATTGATATTCAGGCTGAAAGGGCCGCTTATATGGGTCGCGCCTTTCGCTTTTAACCACTCTTCTGCCGTGCGGAATAACAAGCTGAACACCGCCGGATCGTTAATGGCCTCAATCATGCCAAAGTGGCCGGTATCCTCACCATATATTTCACGATGTAATGTATCAATTTGTGCCGTAATTCGCCCAACGACTTTCTCTCCGGATCTCGCGATCCAGGCCTGCCATTCAATATGTTCCTTTGCCGGATTTTTATCAGACAGATGTTCTGCGCGCTCCATGTATAAGGGATCAATCCAGTGAGCGTCATCAGCATAAAGGGTGGATGTAAAAAAAATAAAGTCCTTAAGCTGCTGTCTTGAATCAACTTTTTCAATGGAAATCATAACAACCTTAAAACTGTTTATTCACGAAAAAATACAATAAACGGGCTAATGCTACAGATTAACCCGTTTATTGCCGTATTACCCCGACAAATCTATAAATGAGGAAATAGATAATGGATAAAAACAGAACCCTTTCCCACTCGGTTATTTTTCACTTTCAGCTTAAGCGCTTTTAGCGCTACCCGGAACAATAGCGTGAATATCTCGCAAATAATGCATCATTATTTCTGACAGTGTCATTACCTGGCCATGCCTTATACGACATTCAATATGTTACAGAAATTATCCGAATTGACATGGCTATTTTTACCACTAAATGCGTTTAACGACACACCTATAAAACTAACCATACACATTTAAAAAACTAAGCGTCATAATAATCCCACAATATTAACCGGGAAGACTTTCATGTACAGGGATTATCCGGCCAATCGAGATATTATTATATCAATGGGCCTCTCCCCCACACATCGGTATGCGGTTGCGCACCTGCGGATATAGGTATCCGTGTAAAACTCGCGCGAGGCCTGCGGGAGGTTAACTATTAAAATTACAATTGAATACATATTTTAATCTAAAGTCACTTTAGACACATTATTGCGATTTTTTTACAAAGACCTCTATTCCCCGTAGCTATCTGTACTTTTTGGCGGTTTTTAATCTATGGCTTTATCGTATATATCGGAAACAAGTTCAATCCATTCTCTTCCCATGCGCCATGCTGACTTTTCCACTCTGGTCGAGGCGTTAGACTACGCCGCCGGGGGAAGTACCGGGATGAATTTTTACGACAGGCGTAATCAGCTGGCAGATGTGCTGGAATATCGGCGGCTCAGGCAGCGAGCTATCACTGATGCACGGCGTCTGCTGTCGCTGGGCCTGAAAAAAGGCGATCGCGTCGCGCTGATGGCCGAAACCAGCGCGGGTTTCGTCGAAGCCTTCTTTGCCTGTCAGTATGCGGGCTTAGTGGCAGTGCCGCTGGCTATCCCGATGGGGATGGGCCAGCGTGACTCTTACATTACCAAGCTTCAGGGCTTACTCAAAAACTGCCAGCCCGTCGCGATTATCAGCAGTGAGGAGTGGCTGCCGCTGATCCGTTCTGCCAGTGCGGATACCCCCGGTATCCATACCCTCAGCAATGGTGACCTCGCAGCCCTGCCGGACAGGGATATCGCGCTGCCGCCCCCTTCACCGGAGGATATTGCCTATCTGCAATATACCTCTGGCAGCACGCGCTTTCCGCGTGGCGTGATCATTACCCACCGGGCAGTGATGGCGAATCTGCGGGTCATCAGTCATGACGGCATCAAATTACGCGCGGGTGACCGCTGCGTTTCGTGGCTGCCGTTCTATCACGATATGGGACTGGTGGGCTTTGTGCTGACCCCGGTCGCCACCCAGCTTTCCGTTGATTATCTGCGTACGCAGGATTTTGCCATGCGGCCCATGCAGTGGCTGAAGCTGATCGGTAAAAACCGCTGTAGCGTATCTGTCGCGCCGCCTTTTGGTTACGACCTGTGTTTACGGCGGAGTAGCGACAAGGAGCTGGCCAGTATTGATCTCTCCAGCTGGCGTGTGGCGGGCGTCGGGGCCGAACCCATTCCTGCACTGCTGCTCGACCAGTTTGCGCAACATTTCAGTAAAGTGAACTTCGACCGTCGCGCGTTTATGCCCTGTTACGGGCTGGCGGAAACCACGCTGGCGGTCAGTTTTTCTCCGGCCGATGGCGGGACACAAGTGGATGAAGTCGACCGGGGTATTCTGGAATATCAGAGCAGGGCCGTCGCGCCAGGCGAAAAAACCCGGGCAGTGTCGACCTTTGTTAACTGCGGCAGTGCGCTTCCGGGCCACCGTATCGAAATTCGTGATGAAGCGGGTCAGGCCCTGCCTGAGCGTGAGGTCGGCCATATCTGTATCTCCGGCCCCAGTTTAATGAGTGGCTACTTCCAGGATGCCGCCTCACAGCAAAGAATACAGGAGACAGGCTGGATGGATACCGGTGATTTAGGCTATCTGCTGCAGGGCAACCTCTTTGTCACGGGCCGCAAGAAAGACCTGATCATCATTCGCGGTCGCAATATCTGGCCCCAGGATATTGAATATGTCGCCGAACAGGAGCCGGAGATTCATTCCGGCGATGCGATAGCCTTTGTCACCCCGCAGGATCGGGAAGAAGGGGCACGCATTATCTTACAAATCCAGTGCAGGTTCAGTTCCGAAGCGCGCCGGGAACAGATCGTTCACGCGCTCACCGCCCACATTCAAAGCGAATTCGGCGTCGCCGTCGAGATTGAACTTCTGCCGCCGCACAGTCTTCCGCGCACCTCCTCAGGGAAACCTGCCCGTGCCGAAGCCAGAAAACGTTACCTCAGGGCGCTGGGGGCTTCCGTCAGCCCACGGGCAGAACTGGCAGGCCAGACGCCATGACCTCTACGGTGGCGTTAACCGGAGCAACAGGCTTTATCGGCAGGCATATTGCCGACAACCTGCTGGCGCGGGGATTTACTGTCAGGGCACTGACCCGCCGCCCTCAACGCCCCGTGGATAATCTGACATGGATTACCGGGACGCTGGAGCAGAGCTGGGCTCTGAATGAGTTAGTGCGCGGCGCTGACTTCGTGGTGCACTGTGCCGGGAACGTGCGCGGACGCCGGGAGGACGCCTTTATGCAGACCAATGCCTGTGGCAGCCAGCGACTGATGCAGGCGGCGAAAGCGAGCGATTCGTGTCAGCGTTTTTTGCTGATGTCGTCTCTGGCAGCGCGCCACCCTCACCTCTCCTGGTATGCCCATTCAAAATATGTTGCCGAGCAGCGCTTAACCCGCATGGCAACCGGGATTGCCCTGGGTATATTTCGCCCAACGGCGGTGTACGGACCGGGAGATAAAGAGCTGAAACCGGTTTTTCGCTGGCTGCTGCGCGGGCTGCTCCCGCAAACCGGACCTGCGGATGCGCGGCTTTCCTTTCTTCATGTCAGCGATCTGGCAAACGCCGTGAGTCAGTGGTTGACGGCCCCCCGACCTCCAGAGGGCCCTTGTGAACTCTGCGATGGCGTTGAGGGAGGCTACAGCTGGTCATCGTTACAGGCAACCGGCGCAAAGGTGCGTCAGGGTTCCGTGCGACGGATCGGCATCCCTCTGCCGCTGCTGAAGGTGATGGCCGATCTCAGCACGCTGGCCAGTTGTTTAACCGGCAAAGCACCGATGCTGACCCGCAGCAAAGTCCATGAGCTGACCCACCAGGACTGGTCTGCAAACAATTTGCGTTTATCTGAATATACCGGTTGGTTACCCACGGTGACGCTGGAGCACGCTCTGCGTGCAGGACTCTTTTGATACTGTGAATAAAGGGAAGTTGAGGATTTTATGCTGAATCAAAACGCGGTAATGGACTATATCCTGGCATGTTTACGCGGCATGGTGGCCAGTGACGTTGACATAGAACCAGACAGCGATCTTGTTGACGAGCTGGGTCTGGAATCGATCAGGGTAATGGATTTGCTGATGATGTTAGAGGACAGGTTTGATATCCCTATCCCTATCAATATATTGCTGGATGTCAGGACTCCGGTACAGCTGCGGGATGCGTTACTCCCCTTCCTGGAGAAAACCTATGGGCCTTTATGATCGCTTTGCCCGTCTTAATCATCACCGGGAACAGTTCCAGTCCAGTGGCCTTAACCCGTTTGGCACTTGCATTGATGAAGTTTACTCGGCAACCGAAGGCCGCATCGGGAATAACCGGGTGGTGCTGGCCGGAACCAATAACTATCTTGGCCTGACATTTAATCCGCAAGCCATTGCACAAGGCCAGGCCGCGCTGGCGGCCCAGGGGACGGGGACCACCGGCTCACGTATGGCAAACGGCAGCTATCATTCGCATCTGGCACTGGAGCGCGAGATTGCCGCCTTTTTTGATCGCCCCACCGCCATCGTTTTTCCAACGGGCTATACCGCTAACCTGGGCATCATCAGCACCCTGGCCGGACATGATGCCGTGGTGTTACTGGATGCCGACAGCCATGCCAGCCTCTATGATGCCTGTGCGCTCGGAGGGGCAACGATCATCCGCTTTCGCCACAACGATGCCCGCGACCTGGAGCGCCGCATGGTGCGCCTGGGTGAGCGTGCGCGCGAGGCGATCATTATCGTTGAGGGCATTTACAGCATGCTGGGAGACGTGGCGCCCCTGGCAGAGATCGTTGACATCAAACGCCGTCTGGGTGGTTATCTTGTGGTGGATGAAGCTCACTCGTTCGGCGTGCTGGGTGCCACTGGCCGCGGGCTGGCTGAAGCTCTGGGCGTTGAGCAGGAGGTGGATATTATCACCGGCACCTTCAGCAAAAGCCTGGCGTCAGTCGGCGGGTTTGCCGTCGGTGCAGAGGCGATGGACGTTCTGCGCTACAGCAGCCGCCCTTATATCTTTACCGCCTCATCCTCGCCCTCGGTTATCGCCTCAGTGCGTTCGTCGTTAAACACCATTGCGCATCATCCTGAGCTGCGGGAAACCCTGTGGAATAATGCCCGCCGTCTTTACAACGGGCTGGAACGCCTGGGTTACGCGCTGGGGGCACATATCAGCCCGGTGGTACCGGTCATTATCAGCTCGAAAGAGGAAGGCCTGCGCCTGTGGCGCGCGCTGATCGAACGCGACGTTTATGTCAACCTGGTTCTGCCGCCCGCCGCACCGGCAGAGATGACGCTGCTGCGCTGCAGCATCAATGCCGCCCACAGCGAAGCGCAAATCGACAAAATTATTCAGGCCTTCGCCGATCTGAAACGCTGAACAATCCGCAGACTCTGCGCGGCGGCTCTCCGCTTTACCGCTGAGCCGCTGCGCCCTCCTGCTCTCCGTGTCTCAGTGCTGCCGGTCAAACCGGTACACCAGTGCCACCGCCAGCAACAGCAACAGCACGGGCGGACCCAGGGTGGTGAGCACCACATTGAGGGAAAGCAATAGCCCGAGGTTAACGATGATCTGATCGCTGATATAGGTCACCAGCCCCACAATTACGCCGGTGGCCAGACGGCTGCCCATGCCCGGCGAACGGGGAATGCTGAACGTAAACGGGATCGCCAGTAAAATCATCGCCAGCGTTAACACTGACCGTCCCAGCTTCTGCCACAGCGCGATCTGAAATTCCGTGCCGGGCTGGTTAGTATCATGCAGGTAATGAATATAGCGGCGAAGCTGTCCGATCGAGAAGCTGGCCGCTGGCAGGGTCAGCTCTTTCAGGCTGATGCGGGTGAACAGGGATCGCCACGGCAGGGTTGCCCGCACCGTGACCGTCTCTTTCTGGTTCAGCCACTGCTTTTGATTCACGCCGTGCAGCATCCACATGCCGTTGCCCAGCACAGTGGCCTTCTCCGCATAGATATAGGCCGCCAGCGTCAAATCAGGCCGGTAGTAGAAAATTTCCACCCCCACGGGTTGATAGTGCTTGTCCAGCCTTCTGACCGTGGCAAATTCATTTTTATCTCTGGCCCACAGGGCATTATTGACGCCCTCACCGTCATCATCCAGCGCCGCAGCGGCGCTTTTCAGCGTCATCGCTCGCTGCTGTAACGGTGAGGCCACCCACTCATCGAGCACACCAGAAGCGAGTGTTAACATCACCCCGGCGGCCACGATAGCCATGGCAATACGCAGGACAGAAAAACCTGCCGTTCGCATGGCGGTTAACTCCAGGCTTTTCGACAACTGCCCCAACCCGACGATGCCGCCGAGGAGCGCGATAAAAGGCCCGAGGTCAACCAGACTACGGGGTAATGTCATCAGAACCACCGCCACGGCCTGTGTCCAGCGATAACCGCCGGGGCTGACGTCATCAAGCTCATTGATCAGGTTAAACGTGGTAAACAGCGGGATCAGGAGTCCTGCCGCGGCGGCAAAGCCGATAAACACGTTGCGGACGATATAGCGGCTGAATATGTTCATCGGAAGCGTGCCGGCAGCAGCGCCAGATCGCGGGCGATAAGAAGTACGACACCTGCCAGCATCACCAAAGGCACACACCACACGCCAGGAATCAGCGGTAACGCGCCATTGGCTACCAGGGTGCGGGAGAGATTTCCTCCGTAAAAGATCGCGGTAAACACTGCGGTCAACGGTAATAACGTGGTAAAGCGCCCCTGCCGGGGTTTGATGCGACTCAGCGACACCGCTAACATCGCCATCAGCACGGCGCTGACTCCCCGGCTCTGCCGCCACTGGCGCTCAGCCTGATCTGCGGGGTCCTGCGAGCCGGCGAGCGCGGTAAGAGAGGCCGACTTACGCCGGGTATTGTTACTCTGGGGCATCGGCGCCAGCTGCAGATTAAGGTGACGATATATCGTTTCGCTGTCCTCGCTACCCTGATGATCGAGAGTGTATGAGGTGCCGGACTGCAGCAGAACCGAGGGACTGGCGGGTGAAGGATCGGTGACGCTGACCGTCCTGGCGCGGTATACGCTGCTTTTCATCCCGGATGAGGTGTAAATAAGGACATCGGACAGGATATGGGTGATGGGATCAATGCGTGCCGCCAGCACCATTCTGCCACTGTCATTCACATTAAACCGTCTGGCCACCAGCCGTTGCGTATCCAGTTCGGACTGCGACTGCTGTTCAAGCTGATAAATCTGCCCGTAGGCCCAGGGCCTGGCGTACATCGACAGCAACATCACCATCAGACCCAGCGGCACGGCAAGCAGCATCGCCGCCTTATACAGCCGCAGCGGGCTGACACCGGAGGCAAACATCGCAGTGATTTCTGCATCGCTGTAAAGCTGACCCAGCGTAACACCGACCGCGACATACAGTCCGACAGGCAGCAGCATTTCAAGTGCGATCACCACTTTGTAGAAGACAATGTCGAACACAACCGTCAGGGCTAATGTACCGTTGGCCGCATCGGTCAGATAGCGCTGGGCTGAATAGCTGGCAAAAATAAAAATAAGAAAGCCCAGCAGAGTCGCCACTAACCGGTGAGTTTGCATCAGAATGTAGCGTTCAATCAGCAACATAAACCGCACGCCTTTTGTCATTATTGCTGCTGATCGAGCAAATGATGCACCTGCTCAATCACCCGGGCGACCTCATCCTGTGTCAGGGCACCATCCTTCACCCACTGTATACGTCCCTGCGCATCCAGCACCAGGATGGTTGAACTCTGCGGTTGCACCTGCCACGCGCGCCGGGCGAGGCCATCGCTGTCGATAATGAACTGCGCCCAGGGATAACGTCGTTTATTCTTCTCTATCTTTCTGCGCACAAAAAAGCCGGAACCGGGGATAACATCATCCGTATTAATAATGGTCGTCGGCTGGAAGCGGTCGGCCGGAAACATGGCGCCCTTAATGGCCTGGATCAGCAGTGCGTTTTTATTTTTTGCCGACGTGCGTCCGGCAATGTACTGCACCACGCGAATTTTGCCCGCCAGATCTGCACTCTTCCAGGGCACATAGCGGATCTGTCCATGTTCCAGTCGCAGCTCCCCTTTATCTGCAATGAGAACAGGGGGGACACGGTGTCCGATAGCGAAGCTGTGCGCGGCGGCCAGTACCGGCAGTAACAGACCCAGAATGGGCAGAAATCTGCATAACCTCATCGTGCTTCCTTTCTGACGGATATTACTGACCGGCACCAAGCGGATAGCGTTCAATAAAGTGTTCCAGCCGCTGGCGGATACCCGCATCCAGGGGCTCGGGAGCGTTATAATCACGCTGTCCCGCCAGGTTACCGGACACCATTTCATCGTGTCGATCACCCATTAAACCGTTTATCGCGGCTAAGTATCGCGAGATCTGCCGGGCCGCCAGATCATCAGGGTCAAGGGCACGCCGGGTGTCATAATAGGACACCTGCTGACTGACTATTTTTCGCACGGCGTGAAACTCCCGTCCTGTCAGCCTTGGCTTTGCGATGAATGCCTGTAACTTTCGCATCTCCTGTTGGCAACAGGCGATAAAGTCACTTTCACCGGTCAGGGGAAAATGACGCAGCGCGTGATCCACCCACCGCCAGACCGGCGTGCTCAGACAGACGCTCAGTATCCGCCCATAAAAAGTAACATGGCTTATGTTTTCGTTACGGAACGCATCCTGAAAACGTCCGAGGAAGACGGTGGTTTTGCTCAACCCCGCGCTGCACACGTGTTGCTGACCATAGAGCCGCTGAGCAAAGCGCAGATGCTTGTAACGGGAGCGAATATATTTGTACTGCCTGCGCTCCTGCTCTGACAATGTTTCCCCCTGCACGACGCGGGTGACAAGACTCAGTAGCTCTGCCCGCGTAAAACCTTCCTGCCAGTATTGCAGGCACAGGGCGTAATTATCACGGATGCTCTCTGCGGAACAGGAGAGATCGATTGCCTGTGGCAGGCTGACACTGTCATCAACACAATCGTCCTCGTCCACTGCCGTAAACAGTAAATCGACGGTCTCAGGAGGATACTTACGCCACAGTTGTCTGGTGGTCATGGGGAACGTCTCCGGGCTGGCTAAAATGGAGTAAATGGCGATGGCGGTAAGCACGCAGCGTAGGAATGAATGACAACAGCACGTCCAGGCACTGTCCTCCTGCATAGCCAAATGCGGCCCCGTACACACCAAAGAAGTGCGATAATCCGACCAGCAGCACCATACTGGCGACGGAAGAGATCGCCTGTGCTACGAGAAAAGCACGCTGTTTTCCTGCCATCAGCAGGAGTGACTCCTGGGGAAAGCCCATCATCGACACGACAACGGCAAAGAGTATCACCTGAATTAAGTCACAGGCTGCAAGATACTGTTGGCCAAACACGAGGGTGACTAAGGGTTTACCGACCATCAACACGACCAGCGCCACCACAAGCCCGACGCCCCCTGCTAACAACGCTGATTTCAGCGCCAGCCACCAGGGTCTTTTGGTACGTGGGTCCAGTCGCATAATCTCGGGGTAAAAGCTTTTTTCCATCAGACTTGCTGGCGCGCTGGTGGCCGATAAAAAGGTCATCGCGATTTTAAACAGTCCTGCCGCGGCAGGCCCTGACACAATCCCCACTAACACCGTGCTGCCGGAGTTTCGCGCCGCCCAGATGGAGTGAGCAATATTCGTTGCCCAGACAAATCCCCAAGCCCCGTGCAGATTCCGGGCAGCATGCAGTAAACGGGGCCGGAAAGCGCGATGAATGCCCCGGCGACGCAGTTCGCGGGCAGCAAACCACCAGTAGAGCATCCCCCCCATCAGATCAGAGACATACCAGGTCAGCATAAAACCGGCAAAGCCAAAATCCCCTGTGTAAGAGATCACGCTGCCTGCTGCCCGCAGAAAGGGCCGGACCGCCTGTTGGATCGCAATCAGATCGAAGCGGTCGAGCGCCCGTAAAATGCCGGTGGGCGTGGATGCCGCCATGGAAGGGATCAGCGTGCAATAAACGATTGCCAGCCAGAAGCTGTGCGCATCCAGTCCTAACGCGTGTGCGAGGAAGGGAAGCAGCAGCATACCTCCGACAACGGCAGCAGCACCGCTGGCAATATCCAGTCCCAGCGAAAATGAAATTACCTCGCGAAACTGCGGCACGTTATTGTTCGCTAAAGCGGGCGTGCCGTACTGCACCACTAACTGCCACGTCTGAAATTTCATGACGTCGCTTATCGTTTTCGCATAGGACTGAATAACCACCAGCACACCAAACATCGCCGGTGACATCCCCTTTCCTGCACAGGAAAGGGCCAGCAAGCCCAGCAACGCGCTGGCAACATTACCTGATCCTAAATACGCCGTATTGCGCAGAATAGTGCGAAAAACACCATCCGAAAACCCGTTTTTCATGGTAGTAAACCAGCCATATTCACAAAGCCCGAGAGACCGTGAATGATATTTAACGCATCAATAAAAAGAGTAGCCATTAAATGTCACTAACTGAAACATCAATAAATCGTCGCTTCAGAATGATCGTTAAAATTGGAATGGGAATAAAACACGCCGATCACGCTGAAAATAAAATCGCACTAAAAAACAAACATTATGAATGTTGGTGCTCATGGGCAATTTCCAACACGGCATTCAGCGAAGCTCTTAATATTTCGTCATAAGGTTTTCGTGAGTCCAGTTCCAGAACAGAAGCGTGATTGTAATGAATGTGCTCCATGACAGAAATTTTATCCTGCAGCTCATCATAATCGTGGTCGGGCTTACGGGAAAAAGCGGTATCAATATCAATATCGAGTCGAATAACTAACTGAGGACGATATAACGCCATTTCCTGATATAACCGCTTTTCACGTTCCGCCAGCCGTGTCATCAGCCAGCCCTTTACCCGCTCGACACCAATGCCGGGGCCGTCATAATGAAAACCCGAAATCTCAGCCTGTGGGTAACGATCGCTGATAACCATCACCCCGCTATTTGCCAGGCGCTTAACCTTGCGCAAATTTGCCCTGCGGCGCAGCGAAAAACCGTACATGATCAGGGCCGCCCACAGCGCAGGCGAGCGCGTACTCATACTTTGGGTCCGGGAAGACTTCGCCGCCAGACGCCGCTCAAGCCAGATACCAATGAACGGCAGCCGCTTTATTTTGTCGCCGTCTTCTCCTGAGATGAGCCCTAAATAACGCCGCTCTGTCCTGCAATACTTTTTCATGCTTTTCGCTAAGTCAGCGGTTAATGTTGATTTTCCGGTACCGTCGCAGCCAACGACGGCCACCAGCCCGGCAATATATGTTGGAGGGGTACTGTTTTCGTTCTGCACGTTATCGTCCACCGCTCACATCAGAATTCATCATCATCACATACCCGATGGAATGAGGACGAAAGGGAGCTTTGTACTGCCTGCCGCGAGGCATGAAAGATCTTATCGGCAGGATCACAGCCATTTAAATCCACAATATGCGCTCCATTGAAAGTCAGCTGAGGGATGACCGCCGTTTTTTCACGCAGTACGCTACGTGGATGGTCAGGCTTGCGTTGGTGTGCTGTCTCTGCATCAATATTCAACCTGATTAATAGCACCGGAGGATAAGAGGCCATCCACTGATACATTTTTTCCTCCCGCTTTCGCAGTGCACGCACCCATAAGCTGCCCCCCTCTGTTTTCGCCAGCTGCGGACCGTCAAAGCGAAACCCGGCAACTTCGGTCTGAGGATAACGGTCGGTAAAGAGTAAATACCCCTTTTTACACATACGTAACATCCGGCTAAATTTATAGGTTCGCCAGCATGAAAGTAAATAGATCACCAACGCCGTCACCGCACCAGGGGGTATCGCTGGTTTTTCATGAATACGGCGGGCCTTAGATTTTAAATAGCCCCCAAAAGGAGCCCCAATAAGTGGAAGGTGAGTTATCCATTCTGCGATATGGCCTGACGACTGCCCAAGATACAATAATTTTGTGGGTTCATCGGCAGAAAAATATTGGGTCAGACAGGAGGCCAGTGTTGATTTCCCTGCACCATCACAACCGGCGATAGCAATAACTCTTACAGGGGCATGATGGGGAAATGCGGTCTGTTGATTCACACAAAAACCATTAAGAAAAAAATGAATAAGTGAATGATAATTCACCTTCCCCTGGGGACATTTGCGGTAAAGTGCGGTGGCATTGCGCTTTTATGAATTCATGGCATTTAAAAAATTTGGCGTTGAGGAAAAAATAAGATCAGCGTATTTTTGCGCCATTAATTTAAAAAGAGCCTTTGTATGCAATCGAAAACCCCACCGCTCATCGCGATTATTGGCAGCGATGGTTCGGGAAAGTCCACGGTCTGTGAGCATTTAATTCATTATATTAATAAATACGGTCCGGCCGTCAGAGTTCATCTGGGAAAGCAGGCAGGTAACGTTGAGCGTTCGGTCATTAAGCTGCCGCTGCTCGGGCATATCCTGGATAATGCCATCAAGCGTAATAAAGTCGTTGCGGCTAAAAAGCTCCCCGGCCCGGTACCCGGCCTGGTTATTATGTGTTTTGTCCTCCGTCGTCTGTGGCGTTTCAGATATATGCTGGCCTGCCGTCAGCGGGGGCTGATCGTATTAACCGACCGTTTTCCCCAGGTACAAATCCCCGGCACTTACGATGGCCCGGTATTTCCGGCACATGTGCCGGGAGGTCGCTTTGTCCGCTGGCTGGCAGATCTGGAGCGGCGTGCTTTTCACTGGATGGCAAAACAAAAACCGGACTTAGTCATCAGGCTTAATGTTGACCTTGATGTCGCCTGTGCCCGTAAGCCCGATCATAATCCTGAATCGCTGGCAAGAAAAATTGCCGTCACACCGCAGCTGACCTTCGAAGGCGCTCAAATGGTGGATATTAATGCCAATCAACCCCTGGCTGAGGTGCTTGACCTGGCCCGGCAGGCCGTGACGGTACTGATGCACTCGCGTGGATATCCGGCGATCCACGACGAAAAACAATAAACGATGCCCCCCGCTCACCCATGGAACAGCAACAAGTAGCGGCCTGTATTGGAGCGCTGATTTATGGCTGCAAACTCTCCGGGGCCCCGCTAACGATATGGCTCATTATGATGTAGCAGAGTGAGAGTGGCTTTAAGCGGCATAAACCTGATCAGGGCTAAGTTTTTATGCAGATTACTCAATTTAATTGCCTGCTATTAATTTCATACGGACTTGTTTAGTGGGTTATAACCCTGAAAAATATTCCAGGAAACATCTGAATAATCCACAATACCCCTGTCTTGTTACAAGCTGAAAAATAAATAGCACCCTGCTTACAACAATCCAAAAACACCTTTTTTAACATTATTATCAACAACTTAAAATAACATTAATATTATTAAATTGTTTGTACCTATCAATAAAAATGATGAAACTTGCAGGGACACCCGGCTATATCTGTTGAGATGGTTTATAATTACCCGGCACGCGAAAATAAGTGAGTCTTGAGAAAACTTATCTGGAGGTATTTTTTGTCTATTTCTGATGAAGATGATAAACAGCATGTTGTAATCGGTGAGGCTGCCATGAATCTTATCTTCAGCAGGGAGGAAGTCAGTCTTGGATCTCTCATTAATCAGTTACAGAGTATGGCACGAGCAGAAGAGGATGAAGATCGTCTGTTGAGGATCAACGAAGCACGTACATGGTTGCTGGAATACAAAAAAGGCCGGACAACCCCGCTTGCGGGCAACCACTGGCTGGCCTCTCCTGGCCACCAAAACGATCCGGTCAGCAAAGAGTCTGACATCACCATGAACGTTTACAGCGATACCGATAAACCGAAACGCTGAACCGGGCTTCTGCCCTACAGGCCGGTGTCATGACATCGGCCTGACTCGTAAAAAACATCGCAGCCCTACCCACCCGTTCTGAAATTCAGAGTTTTTTACCTTTTCCTCCTCACGGAGGCAGGTATTATCTCTGCCTGCCTATCCCGTAACCCGATGATATTAAACATTTAGCATTTTTTGCACAAATCTACGCGGGATCAGAATTCACTATTTCTGTACAAATCATTTATAGATGTATAACTTTAGTGCGGAAATTTTGACTTAATGAACTTTACGACTGAGGGACATTCTTATGCGTCAGGACGGTTCCAACCCGAAGATTGAAAATGACATCAGCCGTTATTTTAGCGAGGCAGTGATGCCTTCTCAGCAGGAAACGCTTGGCCAGATTGTGGTTGAGATCCTGCGTTCAGGCCGTAACCTTAACCGCAAGTCTATCTGTTCAAAGCTGCTGACGCGCCTTGAGCTGGCATCAGGCCCTGAGCAGGAACGGCACTATCAAGAACTGATTGGCTTACTTTTTGGCCGCAGTGACTGAGTTTTAAAGCAATTTTTGCTGATTGAACACTTATAAGTGCGCATTACGTCACGACTCAGTCCGACAATCTGACCATCCCTGCCTCCAGTATTCGCTGTTTGATGGCATCAGGATGCAGGTTTCTGCGGGTATTTAGCTCTGCCCGCATCACTGATTCAGAGAAGTTGGTATGTACAGAAACGAAGACGAAGAACTACTTTCCGATATTATTTTAGGCGAAGCCGTTATGGTATTGCTGAAAGCCGATGCGGCCATCAGCAGTTCAGCCCTGATCCGTCAGTTACAGTCGATGGCAGCAGCAGAAAAAGAGCTGTACCGACAGCGCGCCTGCAGACGGGCAATTGCTGAGGTGAGAAATTACCAGGCGCCCGAGCGTCATAGCGATACCCGGGAAATTCGTGACAGGGATAATGTCACCCATCTGTTTACCAGTGAAGGTCCGGCAGACGGAACAAAAAAACACTGATGGTTCTGGCTGGATGTACTACGCTCAATCCAGGGCGTTGTGCTATCGCGTTTATCTGACAATATCGGCGTCACTGGCTGTACCTCAAGAGCGTGCTTAAACCGCCCGCAGGCACTGCCGATGAACAGTTGTTATACTTTTAGACTCAACGTATTCCGCCTTGCCTGCATTGCGGAAAACATATTTTGCTGGCCCAGAGCATTTTTTCTATTTTTTACAAGGTCATTATCATGCAGCAGATGTCATCAGAATCCGAAATCCTGAGTTACTTCCAGGGTGGCGGTGAGAAGTTTTCGCAAGAAGCTCAGGTTCTTGGTGCTGTGATAAAGGAACTGGCGACCGGGGGCAGACATGTCAACAATAAAGCCATTATTCTCAAGCTTATTGAGAAGCTGGAGACCACGTCGGACGTTATCCAGCTCGACGTTTATCGCCAGGTACTCGAAGTGGTGGTTGGCATGACCCCCGATGACGCATAACCCGTTTGTTTAAAGGGAATAGTTTATTTCATGATGACGCACACCTGACTTTGCTGCAGGTGTGCTGTACTTTCCGGCGTTATTTCAAAATATGAAATTGAACTGGCTGGGCAGTAAAAAATGTGATTTATGTCTGCCAGATGACACGTGCTTTCACTGGCAGCAAAGTTAGAAGAAGATGACGTAATTAGTGAAAGCTTTCCAGCAGATAACGAAATGCCTTCCTGTAAATACCCTGCAGGTCAGCATCAGTTGTTCTTGTGCTGTGAGCCTGAAGCATTATGAGAACGCTCTTCTTGTCGAGAGGCTGGCTCGCAGCAATCAGCTCTGAGACTGCCCGCCCAATAACCGCATAAATCTCTCTCGGATATTCCTCGTTATTATCGTGCACATGCACCCCTTATCTGGCTGTATGTACTTTAATATTAACATTTCACCATGAATAATGCACATCTGTGTGTCAAACCGCCCTGCAATATTGTTATTGTGAGACTAAAATCATTTTCAACGCATTGATTTAAATCAAATTTAAACTTATCAACTGTACAACAGCGACTTCCTTTGCCGTTGTGACAAAGCAGCAGAATAAAAAAGTTAAAAAAAGGCAAGATATATACTAACTTTTAAGACTAATCTGCCAGCATGTACAATCCAGGTTGAAAAATTGTAAATCCTCCGCGTTGTGAAACATATTTTTGGTGTTTAATAGCAAAATCGAAAACCTGTTCTATAATTGAAGTGAAGGTTTAGTAAAGATATCTATAAGGAAATCCCGATGAAAGTCACCCTGTTTAAGTCAACATTTATTGCCGCATTGTCACTGCTGATGCTGGCAGGTTGCACCTCCAATCAGTCTATACAGACGACGGATGGTAAAACGATTGTTACTGATGGCAAACCGCAAGTCGATGATGAAACCGGACTGGTTTCTTTTAAAGATGCCAGCACGGGCAAAACCCAACAGATTAATCGTGAACAGATTAAAAACATGAGTGAACTCGACAATTAATAAAAAGGAATCCCTATGAAAAAGATTATGGCCGTATCTCTGGCAGCCCTGTTCTGCATCACCGCACTCTCAGGCTGTACCCGCAGCAGCTATGCTATTCACACCAATGATGGCAGAACCATTATCAGCGATGGCAAACCGAAAGAAGACGCGAAAACGGGTATGATTGGCTATACCGATGCGAACGGCACTGAACAGCAAATTAACAAAGGTGACGTTAAAGAGCTCAGTGAGCTGCCAAATTAATCCTCTGAGCCCCCTTCGGGGGCTCTATTGCGATCCCTCCTCCCGGCTGTTACTGGCCTTGTCGTAACAAAGTGCCCTCTTTTTCCTGCTAAAACATCCTGTTCAACCGCTTCACGCGCTATATTAGCGGCAGTTTAAACCGCTTTCCTCTGTTTCAGGAGCCCCCATGAGTGACCCGCAGCTGACGCCCCCTGTGCGTAAGCGCCCGATGAAGCTCAGCACTTCCGTCAGCCTGATGGTCAGCGCCGTGATTGCGACGGTATTACTGATAGTGCATCTGTTCTACTTTTTCCAGATCAGCCACGTCACCCAGGAAAGCGTCAGAGATAAGGCACTGGCGGTGGCACGCACGCTGGCCGATTCACCGGAGATCCAGCGCGCACTGCAGTTGCCCCCCACCCAGGGGATTATTCAGCCGATTGCCAGCGCCGTGCAGGAAAGCAATGACCTCCTGTTTGTGGTCATCACCAATATGAACGGCATCCGTTATTCTCATCCCGATGCCAGTCTGATCAACCAGCACTTTATCGGGGATGATCTGCAGCCTGCACTGCGGGGCCAGGAAAATATGGCCGTCAATCACGGCAAACTGGCCGAAGCGCTAAGGTTATTTACGCCGGTATATAACAGCCAGCAGCGGCAGGTCGGCGTAGTGGCAATCGGTATCTCATTAAGTGAAGTGGCCAAACAGATTAACCAGAGCCGCTGGAATATTTTCTGGTCTGCGCTGTTTGGGATTCTGGTGGGCGCGATTGGGACGTTCCTGCTGGTGAACGCTGCCAAGCGCATCCTTTTCGGGCTGGAACCCTATGAAATTTCCACCCTGTTTGAACAGCGTCAGGCTATGTTGCAATCGATGAAAGAGGGGGTGATCGCCGTAGACGATCATACTCAGGTTACGCTGATTAACCGGGCGGCACGTCAGCTGCTGCGTGACGCAGGGATTCAGCAGGCGGTAAACAGTGACATCGGCGAGACGGTCGCCGCCTCCGGTCCGCTGATCGCTAACCTCCGTAACGTGCTGAGCAATGGCCTGCCAAGGCGGGATGAAGAGATCAACCTGAGAGGCCGCATCCTGCTGTGTAATACCATGCCCGTTCGCAGTAACGGCGTCATTATCGGTGCTATCTGCACGTTCAGGGATAAGACTGAGGTCAGCCAGCTGATGCAGCGTCTAGACGGTATGGTCAGCTATGTCGATGCCCTGCGTGAGCGCTCCCACGAATTTATGAACAAACTGCATGTGATCCTTGGCCTGCTGCATATGAAAAGTTACGGAAAAGTTGAAGATTATATTCTGAAAACAGCTAATAATTATCAGACTGAAATCGGATCGCTGATGGGAAAAATTAAGTCACCGGTTATTGCCGGCTTCCTGTTAAGCAAGATTAACCGTGCTTCCGACACCGGCAATCATCTGTTGATCAGCGATGACTGCATGCTGCCGGACAGTGGCAGTGAAACGCAGGTAGCGGTGCTCATCACGGTGCTGGGCAATCTGATTGAAAATGCGCTGGATGCTCTCGGGCCCAGCGCTGAAGGCGAAATCAGTGTGCTGCTGCACTATCAGAACGGCTTCCTCGCCTGTGAGGTCAGTGATGACGGTCCCGGTATTGCAGCCGACCAGCTGGAGGCGATTTTTGAGAAGGGTTTCTCTTCGAAAGGCGATGAGCGCGGCGTCGGGCTGTTTCTGGTAAAACAACAAACCGAGAGCCTTGGCGGGAAAATTATTGTAGAGTCCGAGCCTGGCGTTTATACGCAATTTTTTGTACAACTGCCCTGGGATGGAGAGAATAAAAACGCATGATCAATGTTTTAGTCGTCGATGATGATGCGATGGTCGCAGAACTGAACCGTTGCTATGTCGCTCAACTGCCGGGGTTCACCTGCTGCGGCGTGGCGTCAACCCTGCAACAGGCAAAAGAGTGGGTGCTGCACAGTGAAATACCGATCGACCTGATTCTGCTGGATGTCTATATGCAACAGGACAACGGACTGGATCTGTTGCCGGAACTTCGCGAGTCCGGACGCCATGTCGATGTGATCGTGATCTCTTCTGCCGCCGACGCGGCAACGATCAAACAGTCCCTGCACTATGGCGTGGTGGATTATCTGATCAAACCCTTCCAGTTCTCCCGCTTCGAAGAGGCGCTGACCGGATGGAAACAGAAAAAGACCCTGATGGACAATCACCCGTTCTACGAGCAGGCGGATGTTGACCAACTGCTGCACGGCAATCCACCGGCCGTTGAAGATACCAAACGCCTGCCGAAGGGGCTGACCCCGCAGACGCTGCGCACCCTGTGTCTGTGGATCGATGCGCATCCAAATGATGAATTTTCAACGGACGATTTGGCCGTTGCCGTCAATATTTCCCGCGTTTCCTGCCGTAAATACCTTATCTGGCTGGCGCACAGCAATATTCTGTTTACCAGCATTCACTACGGTGCCACCGGCCGCCCGGTCTATCGCTATCGCCTGCAGCCGGAACATACGGCGTTGCTTAAGCAGTATTGTCAGTAAGACAATAGCTATCGTCTAACAGCGTGAAGCGGTAAGCGCGCTGTGAGGAACAGATCACCTGATGGTCCCGGGTGACAAAAATGGCCTCGATGTCGGGCGTATCGCGCAGGACACTGAGGCTTTTTTCTACCCCCATGCCATACAGCAGCGTGGTCCAGATATCCCCGTCAATCGAATCCGCAGAGATGATGGTCACACTCAGCAGTTCGTTATCCAGCGGGGTCCCCGTGCGTGGGTCAAGGATATGATGGTAACAGCGTCCGTCGTGTTCAAAGTAACGTTCATAGATACCGGAGGTCACCACGGACTGATGAGTGACGTCGATCACCCCAATCAGAGTATCAGGTTGAGCAAACGGCTTTTTCAGACCAATACCCCAGCCCTGCGCACCCGGATGCCCCAGCGTCTGGACGTTACCGCCCAGGTTGATCAGGGCACAATCGACGTGCTGCTGATGCAGATAGTCCCGCACCACATCTGCAATATAGCCTTTGGCGATTGCCCCCAGATCTATCTCCATACCGGCCTGCTGCAGAAAAACTGAGTGTGCGGCATCATCCAGTACCACCTGATGCGGGTCGGTCAGCGCCAGTAACGTCGTCAGTTCGCTTTCAGGCGGCACCGTATGCCCCTGAAAGCCAATTTTCCAGCGTTTGACCAGCGGACCGATAGCAAAGTTAAAACTGCTGTCAGGCAGCCTGCTGACCTCACTGGCCCGCCTGATCAGCTGATAGACTGGCGGGCTGACGACCACAGGATGCCGCCCTGCCGCATGGTTAATCGCCATCACTTCAGACTGAGCACGGTTAACCGTCAATAAATTTTCCTGGTGCTTAATAAGACGAAACACCTGACCGGCGAGTGCTTCATTGTGTTCAAACAGTTTGAGCAGGATGGGTGACCCCATCAGGACGGCGGAATAGGCGTACACGCCTGTTTCTGAGGACAATGTCATGCAGGGATTCCTCAATGCGGGACGACCAGAAAACCGGTCGCCCGGGGTGGAAGAGGCCGACTGGCCGGGTCTGTGCCGGGCTGACGTTTTTCCGGTCAGCCCGTTCATACCTCGTGACCGTTAGCGCCGGGCGTAAGCCGCAGCGTTACGGCCGGCCAGGGTACCGAAGATGATGATATCGGCTACGGCATTTCCACCGATGCGGTTAGCACCGTGAATACCGCCGGCCACTTCCCCTGCCGCCCAGGCCCCGGGGATAACCTTTTTCTGCGCATCCAGCACCGATGTATCGGTGTTGATGGTCACGCCGCCCATGGTGTGGTGAACGCCCGGGGCGATGCGGATGGCGTAGTACGGTCCTTTATTCAGCGGATGGCGCAGGGCAGTGGTACGGCCAAAATCTTCATCCTTCTGCTGCGCCACAAACCCGTTATAGCGGCCCAGCGTGGTTTGCAGTGTTTCCTGATCCATATTCAGTTTCACCGCCAGCTCGTGCGGCGTGGGTGCGCTGATCACGAAGCCTTTGGCGATATACTCATCGGCCGCTTTGTTATTGCTGCGAACCTGATCGTCGAAGATAATCCAGGCGCTCTTCTCTGGCAGGGCAATAATCTCAGCAGACACTTTGTCGCGGGTTTCCATTTCGTTGTAGAAACGGTGACCAGCCTGGCTGACCAGGATGGCACCGCCGCCGCGAATCGATTCGGAAATCAGGTATGAGGTGGTCTGCTCCACGGTCGGATGGATCTGAATTTCGCCCATATCAACGGTATCCGCGCCGATGTTCTGCAGCATGGCAATCCCGCTGCCGGTGGCACCTTTATGGTTGGTGGTCACAAAGCCGTCCAGCTCAGGACGGTATTTCACCACCATTTCGCGGTTGGCGCTGAAGCCCCCGGTGGCGACGATCACGCTTTTCGCATTGAGGATACGGGTGTCATTATACTCATCCACCACTCTCACACCGCTGACCGCCCCATTCTCCATCAGAATTTCAGCGACAGAGGTTTCCAGCAGCACTTCAATATTGCGCTGGTTAATGTTCTTCACCAGTCCACTGATCAGGAAACCGCCGACGGCTGAACGGTCTGCAGGACGGTGCGTACGGTCAATGCTCATGCCGCCGGTGATGGTGATATCGTTGAGTTCGATACCGTTGCCCGCCAGCCACTCAATGGCTTCCGGGGCCAGGTTAACGAATTCACGCAGCAGTTCCGGGTTGTTTTTAAACTTGCCGCCTTTCAGCGTCTCGTCATAGAACAGCTCTTTGCTGTCTTCAATGCCTTTCAGTTTCTGGAAGCGGGTTTCTGCGGCATTCATACCGACGGAAGCCTTAATGGTGTTCCCGCCGATGGTCGGCATCTTCTCGATGATCACCACATGCGCCCCGGCATCACTCGCCTCGATCGCCGCAGCCAGACCGCCACCGCCGCTGCCGACCACAACCACATCGTAATTCTGGGGAGCCTGCGGATTACCGCCCTCTTCGATCACGTGCTCCTTGCTGGAGGTGGTCATCGCACGGGAAACGGCTTTTTTCAGCGCCTCACTCTGGGTGGTCGCACCGGTTACCGCGTCCACATGGGGACTGTTGGCCACCAGCATACGGGTACGCAGGCTTTCAAAGGTGGTGGTAAAGTCAACGTCAAGGCTGTCGTCAGGGATCAGCGAGATGTCGGTAATACGGTCGGTATCCAGCGTGACGTTGATTTTCAGCTTCAGCGCTTCGGCTTCCACTTTCTCCTGATACACACCTGCTTTATATTTGCGGCCGCTGGTGCTGACATCGCGGATCATGGCGTCAACCAGCGAGAAGCGCCACAGCGGTTCAGGAATATTCAGCGCTTCACGCTGGGTGCTGTCGATAAACAGCTCCAGATGATCGTTTTTAATGATGCGGTCTGCCCAGTCCGGGTAGGCGATACAGGCTTTACCGATCGCCACCAGATCGTAACCGGACTCCAGCGCCATCTCGGCATCGGCTTTGTTCACCACCCCACCCACGCCAATCACCGGCACTCTGGCCAGGGTTGCTGAACGCGCGGCGAGGTATTTGGTGATCAGCGGGGTCGGATCTTCACGATCGACAATAGAGGAACGCAGCAGCTGCCCCACCGAGAAGTGAACGTAATCCAGTCCGCGTGCGGCCAGTTTTTCCAGCAGGTACAGCGTATCGTCAAAGCGGATGCCCGGGACTTCAATCTCTTCCGGGGAGAAGCGGTAGCCGATGATAAAGGACGAATCGGCGAAACGTTCCACCATCTTATGGGTGATCTCCAGCACTTCCAGCGGGAAGCGGGCACGATTATCGCGGCTGCCGCCCCATTTATCGTCGCGCTGGTTAGAGTTCGGAGAGTAAAACTGCTGGATCAGATAGGTGTTAGCGCCGTGGATCTCCACGCCATCGAAACCGGCCTTAATTGCCCGGTTTACGGCGTCACCAAACTTGGTGATCATCACTTCCACTTCTTCGGCTGTCAGCGCCTGTGGCGTGGTCGCCCCTTCTCGCGGAGCGGCAATGGCACTCGGTGCGACCGGGGTACGCCCCCCAATCAGTTCCGGCTCGACCATACGGCCACCGTGGTAGATTTGCAGGATAGCCTTAGAGCCTTCGGTCTTGATAGCGTGAGCAATTTTGGCGAGACCCGGGATTTTGTTATCGCTGTCGATAGCGATAGCTCCGGGGAAGGCCGGGCCTTTCGGATCGATGAAGCAGCACTCAACGATCACCGTACCAATGCTGCCCGCACGATCGCGGTAATATTCAACCAGTTCACTGGTGACGGTACCATCATAAAAACCGGTACAGGTGGTCATCGGTGCCATCAGCAGACGGTTTTTCAACACTGCGCCGTTAGGCAAAGTCAGCGGATTGAGAATAGGGGTTAACGTATTCATAAGGTGGACTCCAAATTAAAAGTTCTGAATTCTGTTGCGGACAGCTATTTATTATTTATATGAATGGTCCGATGTCATGGCGTTAATATAGCAATTTCTTTAGCTATATAAGCGATAACTTTAATTATTTAACTTTTGAATAAACAATTGCTTTTTATTACCTTAAAATGATATAAATACTTTCATTAATTGTTAACTAACAAGAACAAAAAATCAACTTATGGTTTACAATAAAATAAAAAACATTAAATTCAGTCACTTGCAAGTCAAAACACCTCTTTTACTGGAAATAAAAATGCCCTTATCAGGCATAATGAGCGGTTAAAGTGAACTTCGCTTATACTAATTCAAACGCATTTGTTAAAAATAAAAGGGTCCTTTAATTTTTCTTGATCTAGATCAAAGTCTATATTTAAGGAAGTCGCATTATATTTATATCAAGCCGATAAATAATGACGTCCCCTGGCAGGGACAGGCGAAAAAAGATTCAGGTATCACGGTAAAAAAGCGCAATAAACAGAAAAGAAAGTAAAAAAAAACCGCTATAACGCACCGGGATACTTAACGCATTCTTATTAACTTGCAGACAAAAACTATGAAACAGACATCGATAGTAAGTGAACCCGCAAAGGCCCCTCCTGCCCCCGCGGCGCAAAAAAAACGCCTGCTTATGTTGTTCCTGCCGGTTCTGGTGGCGGTACTGCTGCTGCTGGTGCCGGTTCCGCAAGGCCTGGAACCTCACGCGTGGCACTTCTTCGCCATCTTCGTTGGGGTCATTGTCGGTTTGATCTTTGAACCACTGCCGGGGGCAGTTATCGGCCTCACCGGCGTGGTGGTGATCGCGCTGTTCAGTCAGTGGCTGCTGTTCAGCCCGGCTGAACTGGCCGATCCGAAATTCAAAACGGCAGCTCAGGCCTTTAAATGGGCGGTGAGCGGGTTTGGTAACTCTACCGTCTGGCTGATCTTCGGGGCATTTATGTTCGCTGCGGGCTACGACAAAACGCAGTTTGGCCGTCGTCTGGCGCTGATTCTGGTGAAATACCTGGGTCGCCGCAGCCTGACCCTGGGTTACGCTATTACCTTCGCTGACCTGCTGCTGGCCCCTTTCACTCCGTCCAATACCGCGCGCAGCGGAGGCACTATCTACCCGATTATTGCCAACCTGCCGCCGCTGTACGGTTCAAAACCTAATGACCCCAGTGCCCGTAAGATTGGTTCTTACCTGATGTGGGTGGCCATCACCGCAGCCTGTATCACCAGCTCCATGTTCCTTTCCGCGCTGGCCCCAAACCTGCTGGCCCTGGCTCTGGTGAAAAGCGTTGTGGGCTTCGATATCTCCTGGGGTATGTGGTTCCTCGCCTTCCTGCCGCTGGGTCTGATATTGCTGCTGACCATGCCGCTGCTGGCCTACTGGCTCTATCCACCGGAAGTGAAATTCAACGATGAAGTGCCGCGCTGGGCCATCAGTGAACTGGAAAAACTGGGTAAGCTGTCCCGTAATGAAATCCTGCTGCTGGTGTTCGTGGTCTCGGCCCTGCTGATGTGGATCTTCGCTACCGCATGGATTGAACCGGCCATGGCTGCCCTGCTGGTGGTGGTGCTGATGCTGTGGACCGGCGTCCTCAACTGGAACGACATTACCAGCAACAAACCGGCCTGGAACACCTTTGCCTGGTTTGCCACTCTGGTAGCGCTGGCAGACGGCCTGGCTCGCGTCGGCTTTATTGCCTGGCTGGGTAAAGAAGGGGGAATGCTGCTGCAGGGCTATGATCCACAGGTTTCAGCCGTCGTGCTGATGATTGCCTTCTTCCTGCTGCACTACCTGTTCGCCAGTACCACAGCACATACCACCGCGCTACTGCCGGCCATGCTGACCATCGCGGCATCAATTCCGGGCATTAATATGCCGGTATTCTGCCTGATGATGTGTACCTCACTGGGTGTGATGGGCATTATCACCCCTTACGGTACCGGCCCAAGCCCGATTTACTACGGTAGCGGCTACCTGCCCACCAAAGACTACTGGCGTCTGGGCACCATCTTCGGTGCTATCTTCCTCTGCGCACTGATGCTGATTGGCTATCCGTGGATGGTGATGATGTTCTGATGCGGACTTAACGGTTAATTTCGCACTCAGGCATGCAGATGTTGCAACAATGTTATACCATTCCTGACCTGCCGACCCGAGCCCGGGCCGGCAGGACAAAAAAATAAAACAGATATCGCCATTAATGTTGCCGGGCCTCCGCGTCAGAGAAGGATGGCAGCACATCATTAAGTGAGAGCACAATGTCGAAAAAACCTTTCCATTATCAGACCCCGTTCCCTCTTGCCAAAGAGGATACCGAATACTACCTGCTGACCCGCGACCACGTTTCCGTGACCGAATTCGAAGGACAGGAAATTCTCAAGGTCGAGCCACAGGCGCTGACGCTGCTGGCACAGCAGGCCTTCCATGACGCCTCATTTATGCTGCGCCCTGCCCACCAGCGTCAGGTGGCAGCGATCCTTGCCGATCCCGAGGCCAGTGAAAATGATAAGTATGTCGCCCTGCAGTTCCTGAGGAACTCTGAAATCGCCGCCAAAGGCATTCTGCCGACCTGCCAGGACACCGGCACCGCGATAATCATGGGTAAAAAAGGCCAGCGTGTCTGGACCGGCGGCGGCGATGAAGCCGCCCTGGCCCAGGGCGTGTACAACACCTATACAGAAGATAACCTGCGCTATTCGCAAAATGCCCCGCTGGATATGTACAAAGAGGTCAATACCGGCACCAACCTGCCCGCGCAGATCGACCTCTACAGCGTTGACGGCGATGAGTATAAATTCCTGTGCATGGCAAAAGGCGGCGGTTCAGCCAACAAAACTTACCTGTATCAGGAAACCAAAGCGCTGCTCACCCCGGGTAAACTGAAAGATTACCTGACTGAAAAAATGCGCAGCCTCGGCACGGCCGCCTGTCCACCGTACCATATTGCCTTTGTCATCGGCGGCACCTCGGCTGACAGCACGCTGAAAACCGTCAAGCTGGCCTCCACGCACTATTATGACGAGCTGCCGACCGAGGGTAATGAACACGGTCAGGCGTTCCGCGACGTTCAGCTGGAACAGGAACTGCTGCTGGCTGCACAGCAGCTGGGCCTCGGAGCGCAGTTCGGCGGCAAATACTTTGCCCATGATATCCGCGTGATCCGCCTGCCGCGTCACGGCGCATCCTGTCCGCTGGCGATGGCCGTCTCCTGCTCCGCTGACCGTAATATCAAAGCGAAGATCAACCGCGACGGGATCTGGATTGAGAAACTGGAAGAGAATCCGGGCCAGTACATTCCGGTTGAACTGCGCCAGCAGGGTGAAGGCGATGTGGTGCAGGTTGACCTGAATCGTCCCATGAAGGCAATCCTTGCCCAACTGTCGGCATACCCGGTGTCGACCCGCCTGTCGCTGAGTGGCACCATTATCGTTGGCCGCGATATTGCCCATGCCAAACTGAAAGAGCGCATTGACAGCGGTGACGGCCTGCCGCAGTACATCAAGGATCACCCGGTCTACTACGCCGGCCCGGCCAAAACGCCTGAAGGGTATGCGTCCGGCTCTCTCGGCCCGACAACCGCCGGACGTATGGACTCTTACGTTGACCAGTTGCAGGCCAACGGCGGCAGCATGATCATGCTGGCAAAAGGCAACCGCAGCCAGCAGGTTACAGATGCCTGCCACAAGCACGGCGGTTTCTACCTCGGCAGCATTGGCGGCCCGGCTGCCGTGCTGGCGCAGCAGAGCATCAAGAGTCTGGAGTGCATTGAGTACCCTGAACTGGGGATGGAAGCCATCTGGAAGATCGAAGTGGAGAACTTCCCGGCCTTTATTCTGGTCGATGATAAAGGCAACGACTTCTTCCAGCAGATCCAGCAAAACCAATGCGATAAGTGCGTAAAATAATCGCGTAACCCGGTATTCCCCTCCCGCTGCGGAGGGGATGCCATTGTCACGAAAACGTCATAAACCCCCCTTCCTTTTACAGATCAACCTGTTAGTCCCTACTCTCTTCGTTTTTCCCTTTCCTGCCGATTAAAGTCACTGCCGATTGGGTCGATACCACTGGCGTATGTGACCTTATTGATTTTTTTAACCGGGAAATCCTGACGCTATGAAACTGAATCACCTCTCCATCGGACAGCGACTGAGCCTGCTGGCGGCTATCTTACTGCTGGCCACCCTGTTTACCGGCCTGCGTGGTCTGATGATCAACGCTGATGGACTGAGACAGAATCAACATATTTTGGCCACGGAAGCGACCATCGCAGAGAGTATCGATACCGCACGCAACGCGCAGGTACAGTTTAAAATCCAGGTTCAGGAGTGGAAAAATACCCTGCTGCGTGGCACTCAGGGTCAGGAAAAATTCGATCAGTATCGCACGGCCTTTATCGCCCGCAGTCAGAACACCCAGCGCCTGCTCACTCAACTGAGCAGCATGCTGCCACAAATCGGCCTGAGTAATGCGGAGGTGCTGAAAACACGGACACTGCATGCCGCACTGGAAGCGCACTATCTTTCCGCTCTGCAGCAGTATGACCTGCGGGACAGCGGCAGCGCCCACCGTGTCGACCGTCTGGTGACGGGCATCGATCGTGAACCCACCCGGATGATTGATGAAGTGGTCAGCACCACGCTGAAGCAGGCAATGCTGCTGCGTCAGCAGAGTGAAGCGCGCAACCTGCACCAGTACCAGCAAACCCGCCTGATGCTGCTGCTGGCAATGGGCCTGACGCTGCTGGCCGGGACGCTGATCACCTGGTGGCTGATCCGCAGTATTACCCGCCCGCTGGCTCAGGCGGTTTCTGTCGCCCGCGCCGTGGCCTCCGGCGATTTGCAGACGACTATTGTAGTCAGCGGTCGTGATGAAACGGCCGGGCTGATGCATGCCCTGCACGACATGAACGGCAATCTGACGCGCATTGTCTCCGGCGTACGTGCCGGAACGGAGACCATTGCCTCGGCCTCCGCTGAGATCGCCACCGGCAGCCGCGAGCTGTCCACCCGCAATGAAGCCCAGGCCAGCGCGATTGTGCAGACAGCAGCCTCGATGGAAGAACTGACTTCGGTGGTAAAAAATAACGCAGAAAATTCGCGCATCGCCAGCGATATCTCCATTGAAGCCTGCGCCGTCGCCAGCCAGGGCGGTGAAGTGGTTGAACAGGTGGTTCAGACCATGAGTGAGATCCACCAGTTCTCTACCGAAATCAGCAATATTATCGGGGTCATCGACAGCATCGCCTTCCAGACCAATATCCTGGCGCTCAACGCGGCGGTCGAAGCTGCACGCGCCGGCAGCGAGGGACGGGGTTTTGCTGTGGTGGCGGCCGAAGTCCGGGCGCTGGCACACCGTTCTGCCATGGCGGCAAAAGAGATCGGCACGCTGATCGATCGCTCTGTGACGCGCATCAATGCGGGAAATTCGCTGGTGAAGGTAGCAGGCAGCGCCATGGAAGAGATCGTCAGCAGCGTGCAGCGCGTCAGCCAGCTGGTGGAAACCATCTCGATGGCCAGCGGCGAGCAGAGCAGCGGGATTGACCAGGTGAATGTCGCGGTGGTGCAGATGGATGCTGCCACCCAGCAGAACGCCACGCTGTCTCAGGCGTCGGCAGCAGCGGCTCAGGCCATGCAGCGGCAGGCAGAACAGCTGCTGGAGATGGTGCGGGTCTTTAAGCTTCGCGAAGTGTAACCACCAACAGAAGCCTGCCCGCTGGCGTCAGTACACCGTCGGGCAGGTCAGCGGCTCAGGCCTGCGCAGGTTCCGGCACAACGCTTTTTTTGCAGCAGAGAACGATCATGATCACCAGCGGCACCCAGCCGAGCAGCACCGACAGCACCATCTGTCCGTAGATAAAGGTTTCCGGTGTGGCGAAACCGCGCAGGATCGCCGTCAGCAGCTTAAACAGGCCGGAGGTAATGAAGATGGCACCGAACCACCAGCCCGACCGGTTGATATCGTGCATGCGGCGAATACCGACGGCGATAAACGGCAGCAGAAACAGCAGGGAGAACAGCGACTGCGCCATTGAGCCATAAAACATCGCGGCACGCGAACCGGCCAGCGCCAGCAGAGACATCACCAGCACGCCCAGTAGCAGCGACACCAGGATATTAATGCCAAGAAATACCCAGAATTCCTTTCTGCCCGCCCGCCCCTGAAAGTTGACATACCCTTTCCAGCCGCGCAGGTAACACTGCCATACCGTCATGCCTGTTCCCCTGAACTCTTTAATTTTACCGGCATCATAGCGGGATAACGCCTGTCGCGTCATCCTGCAGCAGACGATTAACGACGGCAAAGCCATTGAAGCGTGATCTGCTTTCGGCTTACTATTCGCGGGCTCATCAACGCTCCATTACCTACCGGAAAGGATTATGCGTAAATCAAGGATTGCCCTCACCGTCCTGGCGTCACTGACCGTCAGCGCTCAGGCGTTCGCGTCTTCGGATATTCAGAGCTGCCAGTGGGGCAGCAGCGACTGTTTTATCGTCAGCCCGCCGGTGCTGGACGTGACCAATGACACCCGTGACAATCTGTTGCGCCTGGTGAGTGAAAAGATGCCGCCCTCTCTGCTGGCACAGCCGGTGCCACAGGACATGACGCGTAGCCGTTCGTTCTATTTTGGCTACCATGACGAGGCGACGACTGCCCCCACCAGTCCGGCGGTCATGGACGATCCCCTCTCTGCGACGCTGCTAACGCAGATTGCCGCGCTGGGTCTTAACGACAACATTCTTAAGGTCACACCGATGGCGCCAGGCGAAGAGGAAAATCGTTTTGTCTCTTACACGCTGAGCACCGTTTCCCAGTTTTTCGCTGCGCTGCTGGCCGATACCACGCTGGACGCAGAACAGCGCAAGGCGCTGGCCACTGCCCGCATGTCACTGTCCGACAGTGCCGAATACCGCCAGCAGACAGCAGCGCTGCCCGGTCCTGAAGGTTCTGCGGCTCAGGCCTTCCGTGACTACCTGCTGGCCGCCAGCTTCTTCTATCAGGGTGACTATCCGGCCGCCGGACAGGCATTCACCTCACTGGAAAAATCCACACAGCCCTGGGTTGCGGAAACGGCCAGCTATATGCTGATGCGCACGGCGTTGAATCAGAGTAGTCAGAACGCCAACGGTGAATATGGCGAGTTCGACGTTAAAAAAATCGACAAACAGGTCGCAGCCACTGCGATGACTGCGGCCCGTGCCTATCTGACGGCCTGGCCAAAAGGACAGTATGTGGCCTCGGCAGAGGGGATGATGCGCCGTATTAACTGGTATCTGGAAGACTGGGACTCGCTGGCAAAACAATATGAGCACTCCCTGACGCAGGCCACCCGCACGGATGACGTTATCGCACTGATCGCTGAA
Organism: Erwinia persicina; assembly: GCF_019844095.1. Lineage (NCBI taxonomy): Bacteria > Pseudomonadati > Pseudomonadota > Gammaproteobacteria > Enterobacterales > Erwiniaceae > Erwinia > Erwinia persicina. The sequence goes on from NZ_CP082141.1 coordinate 2,802,679, forward strand.
AACGATCTGAAGCTGCAAAGCAAAGATCAAAGCGGCGATGCGATATTCACCAGTGCCACCGGCGCCCCGCTGCTGACCTTTACTCAGACGCTGCGTCTGATGCGCAGTCAAGACTGCCCGTCACGCCAGCCCTGCGTTGATGCGGCTTATCTTGAAAGCATTAAGCCGATTTTCGACCAGGCCGGCCGGCTGCCGCTGTGGCACTATCTGACCCGGATGCAGGCATTCCGTCAGGGCGACTACCCCGCCGTGATCGCCGCGATTAAACCGGCAGACACCCTGCCCGCGCACGATATCCTGACATTCAGCGAACAGGTCCTGTACGGCGATGCACTGATGGCCCGCCAGCAGTGGCCGGCTGCCCGTGACCACTGGTCACATCTGTTAACCCTGAGTCAGGATGCAGAACAGCAGCAGTTCCTGCAGGCACGGCTGGCCGCCGCGCTGGTTTCTGGCGATGAAACAGCAAAAATCTTCGCCGCGGACAGTCAGGTAACAAACCTGCGTTACCGTTCGCTGGTGCTGAAGACCCGGGCTACCCCCGCTCTGCTGCGTCAGCAGGCCAGCACGGGGCCCAATGATGAAGAACGTACCATCGCCCTGCACACCCTGCTGGTGCGGGATCTTACCGAAGCGCGCTACAACGACTGGCTGCAGGACCGGACGCTGGCCGGGCATATCACCACGCCGGTGGTGACCGCAGCCTTTGACGATGTGCAGCTCAGCGCCTTCGACTGGAGCGGGGAAAAGACTGAAAAAGGCTATGCCTGCCCGTCGCTGCAGACGGTCGTTACTCAGTTGGCCAGTCAGCGTGACAACAGCCATGCGCTGAACTGTCTGAGCGAGTTCTTCCGTACCACCGGTGTTGCGGTCAGTCTCGCGGCCGACAGCGGCGGTAACGGCACGCTGGATACGACGGTGACGGAAGGCAAACGGCCCGGACGGCCGGACCGTCAGCACTACTACCAGCAGGTGATTGGCAACAGCAAAGCGGAGCCGGAAGATAAAAGCTACGCGCTGTACCGCGCCGTGATGTGCTACGCCCCGTCGGGCTACAGCGACTGCGGCGGTGCAGAAGTCGATAAGTCCCAGCGTCAGCGCTGGTTTACGCAGCTGAAAAAACAGTATCCGGGAAGCACATGGGCCACAAAGCTCAAGTATTACTGGTAAGCCTGGCGCTGGCACTGCTGTCCGCTCTGCCGGTCAGGGCCACGCAGCAGGTTATCGCCAGCGACGCTCAGGCATTCTGGCTGTGGTCCGGCGTCCGGCCGGGCCCTGAGCTGCGCACTGCGCGCACTGTCTATCTGCATCAGGGCGAGGTGATCTCCCGGCAGGGTCAGGCAGCGTTTATCCGTATGGGTCTGCCGGTCAGCCGTTTAACCTTTCCACAGATATGGATCACCGTGCGTATGGAAACGCTGGCGGTGCCGGACGCCATGCTGGAGCGCACGGTTCAGCTGGCGCGGCGCTGGCAGCAGGCCGGTAATCACGTGGCCGGGGTGCAGATTGACTTTGATGCAGCCACCCACCGTCTGGATCAGTACAGCCTGTTTCTGCAGCGGCTGAGAAAAGTCCTGCCGCCAGAGTTCTCTCTGGGGGTGACCGGGCTGCTCGACTGGGCAAAAACCGGCAACGTCGCCACGCTGAATGCACTGCCGGTGGATGAGCTGGTGATCCAGAGCTATCAGGGACGTCAGACGGTCAGCCGTTATGCGGACTATCTTCCGGCGCTGGATGGCCTGCGCATCCCCTTTCGCCTGGGACTGGTACAGCACGGCCAATGGAATCAGCAGGATGAGCAGCGCCTGCTGGCCTCGCCGTGGTATCGCGGCAGCGTGATCTTTTTACTCAATTCCGACAAATGACTTTTTATGCAAATTAATCAGATAATCAGTCATTTTTTATTGTTCTCACGGCCTCCTTCCCGCATACTCTGACACTACTGTTTTTTCACTTATTCAAGGCAAAGGGCTGTAATGAGTCAGAAATATCGCGTGTTTATCGACGGTCAGGCGGGCACCACCGGCTTGCAGATCCAGCAGCGGTTAGCCCGTCATCCCCGGATTGAAATGCTGCACATTGATGAGGCGCAGCGCAAAGAGGCTGGCGCCCGTCAGGCGCTGATGAAACAGGCTGATGTCAGTATTCTTTGCCTGCCCGATGCGGCTGCGCGTGACGCTGTCGCGCTGGCCGATGCTGTAGGTGCGCGCGTACTGGATGCCAGCTCCGCCCACCGCGTTGACGCAGGCTGGGTTTATGGCCTGCCGGAACTGGCTGCCGGCCAGCGTGAAAAAATCCGTGCGGCCAGCCATGTTTCCAATCCGGGTTGCTATGCTACCGGGGCCATTGCCCTGCTGGCCCCGCTCACGCAGTGCGGTCTGCTTAAGGCCGATCAGCCGCTGGCGATCAATGCCGTGTCCGGCTACAGCGGCGGCGGTAAAGCGATGATCGAAAAATACCAGCAGACTGGTACCGGCTTCGCCGCCTACGGTCTGGGGTTTGATCATAAACACCTGAAAGAGATTCAGGCCTGGGGAGGGCTGACCAGCAGACCTATCTTCCAGCCAGCGGTGGGTGATTATGCCCAGGGGATGCTGGTCTTTATCCCGGTGAATAACAGCGACGGCGCGGCTTTCCAGCAGGCGCTGGCCAGCTTCTATGCCGGTCAGCCATTTATTCAGGTGCACGCGCTGAATCACCTGGATGAGGAGACATCGCCGTATCTGCTGCCGGAAGCGCTGAACAATACCAATAATATGGAACTGTTCGTCTTCAGCCATGCGCAGCAGCGTCAGAGTATTCTGGTCGCCAGGCTGGATAATCTGGGTAAAGGTGCGTCCGGCGCGGCGGTACAGAACCTGAACCTGATGCTCGGTCTGCCAGAAGATCTCTGCGTTAACCTGTAAGGTCACTCAACGGGGGCGCATGCCGCCCCCGTCGCTTCCCCGGATCCCTGTTACCAGAACCCTCCATCGCGCTAAAATCCTTACCTGACTCACATTTTATCCCTTCGCTTCCTGATCATTTCGTCAAAATCGACTAAAGTTTTAATCTGCTCAACTACTTACAGATCAAGCACGGTCTGGACATGGAGAATGGCCAATGAGAAGAGTCGAACAACGTCAATGGAACACCCGCCTGTTTACGCCCTTATTACTGACTGCAGCGCTGGCGGCCAGTTTCTCGCTGCAGGCAGAAGAGAGCCAGCGGATGCTGAGTAGCAATCCCCAGCCGCCTGATGTGCGCCTGGGGCCGTTGTTCCACGCGGTACAGGCAGCGAAGTTGTATCCCGACCAGAAAACGTTTGCCGACGCCGTGCCTAAGCAGGATCCAACCGCTATTCTCAGCGACTGGCAGATGCAGAAACAGCAGCGCAACTTCAATCTGAAGCGCTTTGTTGAAACCAACTTCACCCTGCCCGCGGCTGGCGAAAAATATGTTCCTCCGTCCGGGCAGAGCCTGCGGGCACACATTAACGGCCTGTGGCCGGTGCTGACACGGTCGGCCAGCCAGGCGAATCAGTGGGACTCGCTGCTGCCGCTGCCAAAACCCTATGTGGTGCCGGGCGGCCGCTTCCGCGAAGTCTATTACTGGGACAGTTATTTCACCATGCTGGGGCTGGCGGAGAGCGGGCACTGGGATCGCGTGCAGGATATGGTCGACAACTTCGCCTCGGAGCTGGATAAATACGGCCATATCCCTAACGGCAACCGTAGCTATTACCTCAGCCGTTCTCAGCCGCCGTTCTTCAGTATGATGGTCGATCTGCTGGCGAAGCACGACGGCGAAGCCGTTTACAGCAAGTATCTGCCTCAGTTGGAGAAAGAGTACAACTACTGGATGGCCGATGCAGACAGTCCGTCGTTAGCCGCCGGTTCAGCCAGTAAGCGGATTGTTAAGCTGAAGGATGGCACCCTGCTCAACCGCTACTGGGATGCGCGCGACGTACCGCGTACCGAATCTTATATGGATGATATCGCTACTGCGGGGAAAGCGCCGGATCGCGACAAAGCCGGGCTGTACCGTGACCTGCGTTCCGGGGCCGCCTCGGGCTGGGATTTCAGCTCGCGCTGGTTCGACAAGCCGGGCGATCTGGCCACGATTCACACCACGCGCATCGTACCGGTTGACCTCAATGCCCTGATGTTCCATCTGGAAAAAACTCTGGCTCACGCTTATCAGGTGGCGAAAAATGAGGACGCCAGCAAACGGCTGACCGGGCGCGCCGAGCAGCGTCAGGAGGCGATTAACCGCTATCTGTGGGATGAAAAACAGGGCTGGTACGCCGACTATGACTGGCAGAAAGCTCAGGTCCGTCCGCAGCTGACGGCCGCTGCGCTGTTCCCGCTCTATCTCCAGGCAGCCACTGACGATCATGCCAACCGCACCGCTACGGCAGTGAAGGCACAGCTGCTGAAGGAAGGAGGACTGGTGACGACCACGGTGAACAACGGACAGCAGTGGGATGCACCTAACGGCTGGGCTCCCCTGCAGTGGGCCGCTGTCGAAGGGCTGAACCACTACGGCAAACAGGATCTGGCAAAAGAGATTGGCATGCGCTTCCTGCAAAACGTGCAGGCCACCTATGATAAAGAGCATAAGCTGGTGGAGAAATATGTGGTCGAAGGGAAAGGTTTGGGCGGCGGTGGCGGCGGTGAATATCCGCTGCAGGATGGCTTTGGCTGGACCAACGGCGTCACACTGAAACTGATGGATCTCTACTGTCCGAAGGACACGACCTGTAATAACGTCGGCGATATCAGCGCCGCCAGACCGGCGAAATAACACCGGTTATACGCAACAAAAAAGGGAGGCCGCAGCCTCCCTTTTTAAACAGGCGGCTTTAGCTCCGCACTTTACGGTAGATCCACAGCACCACAATGGCACCCACCACCGCGACAACGAAGCTGCCGAAGTTAAACCCGTCTACCCTGCCGAAGCCGAACAAGGTGCTAATCCAGCCACCGACAACGGCACCCACCACCCCAAGCACGACGGTGATAATGAAGCCGCCGCCATCTTTACCCGGCATGATCCACTTGGCGATAATACCGGCGATAAGACCAAAGATGATCCATGAAAGAATACCCATTTCTGACTCCTTAATATCTTCTGATTTAACGCTTCACCTAATAAAACGCACTAAGTATAGGCGAGGTTTCTAAGTCTGTGATTTAAATCTAAACTTTCTTAACAACTTTCGTAAGATAATTGTAAAGGGCGCGATACCGGTGCCGATAACCGTTACAGGGCCGCTAACGCGCATGATGTGGTATTCGACTGGAGCTGGATGTGAAAGAGGACGACAAAGAGCAGTATCTGAAACGTGGGCCGCTGGCCGTACTGGCCGTCCTGCGGGATCTTCTGGAAAACCAGACGCCGGTGATGGTGTCCCACGCGCGTGGCCAGTTTATCACGCGACTGCTGTATGCCGACAAAGAAAGCATGGTGCTCGATTTCGGCAGCAATGACCATGACAATCAGCTGGCCAGAGAGGCTGATAACCTGCACATCACGGCTGAAACCCGGGGTGCCAAGGTCGAATTTGCGCTGCACAGGCTGGGGACGGTTGAGCATGACGGGCTGCCGGCTTTTTCTGCCGACCTGCCGGAACTGCTCTGGATGATCCAGCGCCGCGAATTCTTTCGCGTAAACGCCCCGCTCAATCCGGTGTTTTACTGCCATATTCCCTGGCCTGACGGCTCCGGTGAAGGCCGGCTGCGCCTGCAGGACGTATCTCTGGGCGGCGTGGGCGTCCTTTCGGACAGCGCGCTGCCGGAGACACTGAAAACCGGTGACAGCATCAAAAAACTGCGCGTTGAGATGGGGGACTATGGCCGTTTTGAAGTGGATGCGCAGCTGATCACCATCGGTAAACGCAGCGTGGTGGGCAGTAAAAGTGAAACGATTGTCACCCCCCGTCTGAGCTTTCGCTTCCTGTCGCTGAATGCAGCACAGGAGCGGGCGTTACAACAGGTGATCTTTTCGCTGGAACGGCTGGCGCGCGATAAAGCCAACCGTTTCCAGTAAATATCAGATGGTGCGGTAAGCGGTAGTCACTTTCCACAGGTAGCGCGGCGCCTGAGCCGCCGGATGTTTATTCTGCACATGCTGATAAAACGCTTCCGGAGTCATCGCATTAATCATCGCAATCGCCCGATCGCGATCGCGGGAGAACGTGCGGAGTAACGCCCCGGCCCCGTTGGCATAGGAGACGATGGTGGCATAGCGCAGGGTTTTCGGGTCCCGTATACCCGCCAGCTGCTGCTCCTGCAGAATGCGCAGATACGCGGTGCCAATGTCGATATTCTTCACTGGATCGCGCAGCTCTGATTTCGTCGGCTGCCCGCGCAGGCCCTGAGAACGATACACCTCACGACCGGCCGTTGAAGCCTTTATCTGCATCAATCCAACGGCATTCGACCTGCTGACAACCGTTGGATTGCCGCCCGATTCCACGGCAATGATCGCTTCAACCAGTTTTTGATCGACGCCATTCCGCTGTGCCGCCTGCTCGGTCATCATGGACCAGGCACTGGCCACCTGTGAAGGCGGAGCCTGTGTTAAGGGGGTGTCGGTCTGCCGGACAATGTTTCTGTGGGGTTCACTGGCACAGCCTGCCAGCAATAATGCTGCGATGATCGCCGCTGTTTTCACGCTTTTTCTCACGCTTATATTATCCTCTGAGCCTTAGCTTCATGACTATCATACGGAATTGCCACTTTCAGGAAATTGCCGTCACTCTTAAATTGTGCGGCCTACGGATGACTTCACGGCAGCAATTCGTCATCATCGACGTTATTCGACCGCACTGAATTACCATTAATTCACTGCGCACGCATAAAAAATCATCAAAGTGAGCGTTATGTCAACAATTCCACGTACTATTCATCTGGTTGCCCCTTCTGGCTACTGCCACAATCCTGCTGCAGCGGCGCGCGGCGTCGCCCGGCTGGAAGCGGATGGCCATCGAGTGAATAACAGCGGCATTATTGCCCGCCGTGAACAGCGTTTTGCTGGCAGCGATCGTCAGCGTCTGGCCGATATCAACGGATTAGCAACGCTTGACGTCTTACCCGACATTGTTCTGGCCGTGCGCGGCGGCTATGGTGCCACGCGCTTGCTGCCGTTTATCAATTATTCGGCCCTTCATGAGCGCCTGCTGGACGCGCCCCTCGCCCTCTGCGGTCACAGCGATTTCACCGCGATTCAGCTGGCACTGCTGGCACAAAACGGGCTACCCAGTTTCAGTGCACCGATGCTGGCGGGCAATTTCGGCTCTGAGGTTTTGTCTGATTTTACCGTCGACCACTTCTGGCGGGCGCTCACTTCGCCACAATTAACGGTAAACTGGACGACAGTATCACAACAGGTTCAGGTCGCTGGCACCGTCTGGGGCGGTAACCTGGCGATGATTGCCTCGCTGATTGGCACCCCCTGGATGCCTGATATTCAGGGGGGGATTCTGGTGATCGAGGATGTTAATGAGCACCCTTTTCGCATTGAACGTATGCTGCTGCAACTGCATCAATGCGGCATTCTCTCCCGCCAGAGTGCCATTGTTACCGGCAGTTTTAGCGGAACCACTTCGACGGATTACGACAACGGCTACGATTTCAACAGCGTCTGGAACCTGATACGCGATCTGACCGGCCTGCCAGTGGTCACTGGTCTGAAGTTTGGTCACAGTGCCGATACCGTCACTCTGCCCCTGGGCTCCCCAGGCCTGTTGACGGTGGAGGATACCGCGGCCTCGCTTCAACTATCAGGACATCCCGTGCTGCGCTGATCGTGGGGAGCACAATAATAATGAAACAGTTGTATGAAGATCTCTGGGTATCCACCCCCGAGTTTCCCGCCAGTGAGGATGAACCGGTCCAGGTTATGCACGGTTTTTTATTGCAGCATTTACGCGGGAATTTACTGATTTCGCGGGTGAGCAGCGCGGAAGACCAGCAGGCGATTGCCGATCGCGGCGGCCTCATCCGTCATTATCTGACCCACTGTCATGAGGCCTGCCCTGCCACGCGAACATTACAACAGCGGTTTAATTCAGCGCTGTACTGCCATGCACGGGCGTTAGGCCAGGTCAGCCACTTCGCCGAAGCCGATGCCACCTTTCATACGGCTGAGGTTCACTGCGGCAGTTTTCATGTGGTTCCCACTCCCGGGCACACCCCCGGCAGCACCAGCTATCTTTATGCGTCACCCTATGGCAAGACCTACCTGTTTGTCGGTGACACTGTCACTTTACACCGGGGGCGCTGGGTGACGGTGCTGGTGGAGGAGAGTAATGAAAACGACCTGCGGCAGACACTGGAATTTTATCGGGCGTTACGCCCGGATGTGATACTGATGGGAACCACTCTCGGCCACCAGGCGTGGCAGGAGGTGGATGTGCGCCAGTGGCTGGCACTGCTGGATGAGGCAGAGAATAACGTGCTGGATCTGCGCCATTCCGCGCAGCATACCAGCATCCACTGATCAGGCTTTGGGCCGGGTGACCGCCATAATAAACAGCATTGGCCGCTCCTGTTCTTCTGCCAGCGCAGGTTGCTGCGCGATCTGCTGCGGCGTGGGGCCCCACTCGTTGAGCGAATCAATGGTAAACCCGGCGGCAACAAGGTGATTGATCCAGCTTCCCAGTGTGCGGTGCTGCTTGATAACCCCGTCGGCAAACCAGTTAGTCACCCGCTGCTCTTCGCGCTGATAGTCACTGAGCGGCCAGCATTTCTGCTGTTCTCCGCTACTCAGCCAGCCCGGGTTACGGGGAGCCGTGTAGATCGGATGTTCGGCGGTGAAAATGAACTGCCCGCCGGGTTTCAGGGAGGCAAATACCGTCTGCAACAGCGCCGGCAGCGCTTCCACGTAATGCAGCGCCAGGGCACTCCATGCCAGATCGTAGCGCTGCGGGGGCAGGGTTAATGTTTCCAGATCCGCACGCCGCCAGTCAATCGCCGGGTTATCCCCCAGCGAGACCGCTTTCGCCAGCATTTTTTCCGACACATCGATTGCCAGTACGGCGTCGGCCCCCTGCTGACAGGCATAGCGGCTAAACCAGCCATAACCACAGCCCAGGTCGACCACCTGACGCTGTTTTAACGGGGGCAGGATCGCCTGTACCGCAGGCCACTCCGGGGCGCCTTCCAGGCCCAGTGTTGAGCGATTCAGCGTGGCATAACCGGCGAAAAAATCCGGGTTATCATAAATATTTTGTGTCATTGCTGGTTTCCTTTGCGTCAATGCTTCCGGTACTGAAGCCGTTATTTTAGCCCCGCCAGAAAACCAAAAGAACCCTCTTTTCAGCCCGTTCCCCGTCCCGTCAGGCTGTTTGCTGCCTTTATTGACCTCAGATAAGAAATAATGTTGTACCTGGCCTGAGATACCTGTATTTTTATCCAGCAAAAATGCACAAGGAGAAAAAATGTTTGTTGAACTGATTTATGACAAGCGCAATGTAGCCGGTCTGGCCAATGCCGAGCAGCTTATCCTTAATGAACTGGAAAAACGCGTACAGAAAGTGTTTCCTGACGCCGTGGTCAAAGTGAAACCCATGCAGGCTAATGGTGTGAAGAGTGACGCCAGTAAGAGTGATAAGTCCACGCTGTTGCGCATCATCGAAGAGATGTTTGATGAAGCCGATCAGTGGATGGTATCCGAAGAATTCTGATGCAAATATCGCTGGATGGGTCAAAAAAATTGATGAAAGGGCAGGATGATGAGGATGGTTTACTGGCATTCGCTGGAAATCATCCTATCCTTTAACTCATCAATTTCCCTGGTGTTGGCCCGCACTCAAGCTCTTAGCGGGCTTTTTTTTGTCTGAAATCGCCTTTCCTGTTGTCAGCCACGACTCTACCTTGCCTCTGCGCCTAAAGTTTCCCCGTCAGCTGCCGAAAAATTAACCAGCACAATAATAAGGTAATCATCGGGACAACTATGGCCACTATCTATATACCTTCACTTATGGGATTACTCAGTGATGCTGAGCGGCAGAAAGGGACGAGACTGACACGAGAAGAGGTGGAAACGCTGCGCGATTCTGTTGTCTGTGTAACCATTCCCGATACGATTGCCAGCGCGCTCGATCGCTCACAAAATTTTAGTGATACCGACCCGGAACACTGCTGGGAGGAGTGGTCACGCTACCGTTATCAACGGGAAGCCGCGCAGCGGTAAGTCAGTCAGGTCAGCAGACTTTAACGGCGGGCGTTCGCTGCCAGCTCTTCAGTCAGCAGATCGTGGACTTTTGCGGCAAACGCCGAACTGTCATGCAGCATCTGAATGGCTTCTTCAAGGGTTTGTGGTGGCATCTGCCCCACAATACGCCAGCCCAGGGCAATATTTTTGGCTTCTTCAAGCCGTTCAAATGGGTGTTCGCCAGATACAGACTCAGACACGATCTTCTCCTGATTTAACTTTTGGATCTATTTTACGTAGCCTGATGACGTCATCACAACCCCACCTCAGGATTTAAATTATTATCATGTTGTCTTTCAATAAGTTAATTATAAAAAAAGCGTAAGATCAGGCCATTACAGAAGACGGGCAGTATAAAATACATCCAGTTATTTCCAGAAAACCGCCTGCGCGTCCGGAATGCCCCTGCTTTTTATGGTTCTACTGGTGCGGTAATGACCCGCTCTGCGGCGGGTTTATCTGTCTGCACGCGAAGACGCTGTTCTTTCCCCCTTTCCTTTCAGCGCCGTGGACGCAGCACCTCGAAAACCTGGGCGACATTGCCTTTTGCCCGCCAGACAGCGGCACAAAATATCATGTTAATCGTCACCGCAGCCCAGTGCGTATGGGCATAAACGTCAAACAAAAAGCGGAACGGTACAGAGGCATACGCCAGAATAATCAGGTAGGCCAGCCACGACGCCCAGCGCTGATGCCTGGCTCCTGCCTTATAGAAAAACATCAGCCGCAGCACAATGGCCGAACACACCACCACATTAATGATGACCATAGGATCACTTGTTACCATGATGCCCTCCTTTCCAGCGTGCAAGCCAGCTTGCCGGATCCTGCTGGCTGAAAAATGTCAGCGTTTTTATCGCCAGGGCTGACAGCAGCACCGCCCCCAGACCATCCAGTGGCTTATCGCTGTAACCCAGGAGCTGTGCCAGCTTCGCTCCCACCAGACCTGCCCCATAGATACCCACGATCCACGACACCAAAAAGTATGCAGCGCGACGAATAACCTGGATATCCGCCGCCGTCGCCACATAAAACACCGCACCCGCAAACGCGCCGAACATGACACCGTAATCGGTTGTACCGATAAACCCGACCAGACTGGATCCCGAGGTCACCGCGGCTCCCAGACTCACTGCTGTGAATGTTGCTACCATATAGCCCCCTTTGCTGCACCCTCTTACCGATTCAGGGATAAAAAAAACCCGGCCAAAGCCGGGCTGAAAAACGATTACCGCCGATATGCCAGTAACGCTGTTTTATCAAGTTAACTCAGGTTTTGCGTACGCGTGAGCCGGGCCACAAAAACAGCATCACAAGTTGTGATCGCGATCAAAACAACATTGCTGGCACTGGAACAGCATAAACCCGGTGCTATTAACGGATCGTTAAGGAACAGTATGAACGCCGCATTACTCTTTGCTCTGTTGCTGATGGGGGGGCCACTGGTGGCTTTTCTGGTGATTATCAGCCTTTGTTTGCCTGGCATTGTGCTGGCGCGATGGCATCAACGGGACGCCCGTATCCCTCTGCCCTGACGGTAGCGCCGGCCGGTGGAAATCAGACGCCCTGCTGGCTGGCAAATAGCGCGGAAAACCAGTCGATAAAGACCCTGACCTTAGGCGAAAGGTAGCGCCTGTCCGGGTATAAAATGGACACCGGTTTCGTCACGGCGGCGTATGGCGTCAGCACCTCTTGCAACCGGCCGGTAGCGATAGACGGTTCCAGAGCGGTGCGTAGCGCATGAAGCATTCCTAACCCCGCCAGACCACAGGAAAGCAGGACGTCTGAATTGTTGACCAGCATACTGCTGGCAGGACGTCGCGCCACCGTCTCGCCGTCGACGACAAAATTCCACGCCATCACTTCACGACTGTGTTCGCTGAAAAAGTTAACCGCCTTGTGGTGTATCAGGTCGTCTGGCGTCAGCGGCGTACCGTATTTTTCCAGATACGAGGGCGCGGCGCAGGTGGCCATCCGCACACGGCCTAACCGCCGGGAGATAAAGCTGGAATCATCCAGTTCGCCGAGGCGGATTGCGCAGTCAATCCCCTCAGCGACCAGATCTGCCTTGCGGTCAGAGGCGGTCAGCACCATCTCTATATCAGGGTAAAGGCTCTGAAAATCAGCCAGCGCAGGCACCAGAATGCCATGCGTCAGGGCAAGCGGCGCGTCGATACGTAAACGTCCCCGGGGCGGCTGCGTGGGGGAAAATGACGCCATGAGATCGCTGACCTCAAGCAGCAGCAGCCTGGCCCGCTGATAAAACGCCTCCCCCTCTGCCGTCAGGCTCAGGCTGCGCGTGGTGCGGTGCAGCAGCTTAACGCCCAGATCCGCCTCAATCTGCTGGATCGCCCGGGTGACCGCAGGGCGGTGAAGTTGCAGTGCATCCGCAGCTTTGGTAAAGCTGCGCAATTCGACGACCTGAACAAACACCTTCATTGAATCAAGCATAGTGGGATGCATCATACCTCTTCACCTTCCTGATGAACCGACATCGCGCGACGCCTTTCACACATTATACCCGGGATCGCGTGCCCCGCTGGTGAGCATTGTTTCACTAACAGTAACACTGAAGTATCCGGGCGCCTCTTTTTCCCGCCCCCTGCCGTGACTATCCTGACCGGCAATGGGTGGCTCAGGAGTCTGACCGGGGCTGAATGTTTCAGCCCCCTCCCGACACCGATGATTAAGAGGAAGCACAACGATGAAAGCATGGTTACTGAAAGATTTTGGCCTTAACAACCTCAAGCTGGAAGACGTTCCTGTTCCGACGCCAGGTCCGGGTGAACTGCTGGTGAAGGTAGGTGCAGTGTCACTGAATTTTCGTGATAAAGCCATTGTGGAGGGATTCTACGAGCCTCACCGGGTACCCGCCTCCCTCATCCCCGTCTCTGACGCCGCCGGTACGGTCGTGTCAACCGGAGAAGGTGTTACCCGCTTCGGCATCGGCGATCGCGTGAATTCCCATCTCTACTCACGCTGGCTTGACGGCGAACCCGCCGCGGATGAGCCCGACTGGTGTACAGGAATGCCTCTGCCCGGCGGCCTCGCTGAATACATGATTATTCATGAAGACAGCGCGGTACAGGCCCCGGAGAATATGACGGATGAGGAAGCCTCAACGCTGCCGATCGCCGCACTGACCGCCTGGTATTCGCTGATGGAGGCGGGAAATCTGCAGCCGGGTCAGACCGTGCTGGTCCAGGGGACGGGCGGCGTATCGGTGTTTGCCGCGCAAATCGCCCATGCTTACGGCGCACGGGTGATCGCCACCTCCAGCAACGATGAAAATCTTGCCCGCATTAAAGCGCTGGGCGCTGATGAAGGCATCAACTATAAAACCCATCCCGACTGGGAAAAGAAAGTCCTTGAACTGACCGGCGGTAAAGGGGCTGACATCACGGTTGAAGTGGCTGGCGGTAACGGGATCAACCAGTCCGTTCAGGCAACAAAAGTGGCCGGCACGGTGGCCCAGGTGGGTTTCCTGACGGGCCAGACCGCAGAGCTGGATCTGATGTCAGTGATTTTCCGTCAGACCACCCTGCGGGGCATTGCCGTGGCGCCGCGCGCCGCATTTGACCGCATGAATCCGTTCCTGAACCAGCACAATATCGTGCCGGTGATTGAAAAGGTGTACCCCTTCAGCGAGGCGATTGAAGCATTTGAACATCTGTCGCGCGGCGCATTCGGTAAAATCGTGATCAAAATTGCTGATTAGCGCCAGATAAGAGCGCTCATTTCGCCACCGGCAGATCGGCGTAGCGGGTTGTATAAGCGGGCGATAGCATCTCCCGCTTCATCGCCCAGGCTTTTTCAATGCCCTGTCCGGCAAACCACACTTTGCCTTTTCCTGACTGATTCAGTCTGTCAATGACCCCCATCAGCACTTCGCTGTTGAGGGGCGACGGGGAGGCGTCAAACAGGTTCATCTGCGCCACCCCCTGCGAGAAAAAGTCCCCCAGCATCACCCCGGCTTTCATATAACGATGCCCCTCAACCCAAATCCGGTCGAGTGCCTCCGTTGCCACGCGAAGGATATCCCGCGTGTCGTTCGAGGGCGTCAGCAGCGTGCCAGAGGCCTGATTACCATAGAACACTTCGCCTTCCGCATGGGGGCTGGTACGCAGAAAAACGCTGATAAACCGACAGTACTGGCCATCTTCCCGCAGCTTTGCGGCCGCGCGTTCGGCATAGGCGCACACGGCCTGCCGCATCTCGTCGTATTCCGTGATGCGTGAGCCAAACGATCGTGAACACATGATTTGCTGCCTGGCGGGCGCCAGATCCTCCAGCGTCAGGCACGGCTCACCGCGCAGTTCACGCACGGTTCGCTCCAGTACCACATTGAAATGTTTGCGAATGGTGCTGGTACTTTGCTCCGACAAATCTTTCGCCGTGATGATGCCCATCGCATTCAGCCTCTTACTGATGCGCCGCCCCACGCCCCACACATCTTCGACCGCGACTAACCCCATCAGCTTCCGCTGGCGCTCAACATCCGACAGATCCAGCACCCCGCCGGTCTTCGTCCATTTTTTGGCTGCGTGGTTGGCCAGTTTGGCTAAGGTCTTGGTAGGCGCAATGCCCACCCCCACCGTCAGATGCGTATCCCGCTTCACCCGCTCCCGTATTTCCCGGCCGAACTCGTCAAGGATCCGACACTGGCGGACGCCCGTCAGGTCCATAAAGGCCTCATCGATGGAGTAAATTTCGATAGCGGGAGCCATCTGCTCAAGGGTAGTCATCACCCGGTGGCTCATGTCGGCATACAGCGCATAGTTAGAGCTGAAGACGTGGATATTATGCTGTTTTATCTGGTCTTTAAGCTTGAAATAGGGAGCGCCCATCGGGATGTTTAACTTTTTGACTTCGGCACTGCGCGCAATAATACAGCCGTCGTTATTACTCAGTACAACTACCGCTTTGCCACGCAGATCGGGCCGGAATACGGTTTCGCAGCTGGCGTAGAACGAATTGACATCCACCAGGGCAAACATTAGCGGTGTATCGTCTTAATGACGTGCTTCACCACGCCAAAGATCTCAAACTGATCGGGGTCAGCAATGGGAATAACGGAATACGCCGGGTTCATCGGCCTGAGGGAAAGAGAGGGTGTGGTGATCAGCTGCTTGACGGTGAACTCGCCCGATAAGGCAGCGACAATGATGTCCCCGTGCACGGCATTCAGTGCGCTGTCAACGACCAGCATATCGCCATCGTTTATCCCCGCGCCAATCATTGAGTCCCCGCTGACCCGGATAAAATAGGTTGAACTTGGGTGAGCAATAAGCAGATGGTTCAGATCCAGACGCTGCTCAACATAATCCTGGGCCGGAGACGGAAATCCGCACGGCACGCGCTCAATAAACAGGGGTAACGCGACAATCGCGTGAATATCGGCAGGCTTAAAAAACATCATGACTGTCTTCTCATTATTTACTGTGTTTATATACAGTATTATTGATCGACCAGCGCAATCAAGTTGATTCATGGGAATTTTGGTAAAGCCGTTGGTGGAAAAGAAGATTTAGTTGGCAGCTGCGACATGCTATGAGGTCAACGTGAGTAAGTTATGCCGCCGAAAACCTCCGGGCATACAGGGTATAAGGATATGGCTGCCGTAAACAGCGCAGCCGTAAGGCTGAAAACTACGGGCTGACAGTCTAATGTCGTTACGCGTTGTCGTTATTTGTCGCCTATGCCTCATGTCGCGGTGAAGTGAGTCGTCGCTTACAGAAGCTGTTCGCGACGACGCTAATGAGTCTGCTTTTCGCTCACAGCAGACGGCTTGTCCCGTTAGTCTGTCTGCCTGGTGCCGAAAGCGGACGTTAACAAGGCGTGTTATAGCGTGAGCTCTCAGGGGAAAATTAAAAACATGATAGCGTGTAAACTCAAGCCGGACTCCAACGTTTATGCAGTCTTTTCGCAAGGATCCCCACATGTTTACTCATATGCGTATTGCCAGACCCGTCACTAATCTTGAGAGATCTTTTCTTATGTACAGTCAGGGGCTGGGTTTGCACAAAATTGCTGAATTCAACGATCATCACGGTTTCAATGGCGTTATGTTAGGGCGGGAAGATTTAGACTGGCATATAGAATTCACTTTTTGCCATCACCATTCTGTTCACCCTTTGCATACTGAGGAGGATTTACTCGTTCTTTATTACCCGGATAAAGATGAATGGATACATGCTTGCGAAAGAGTGAAAAATGCCGGTTTCAGAATGGCAAAGTCATTTAACCCATACTGGGATGTGAACGGAAGGACATTTGTTGATTCCGACAGATACAGGGTGGTTCTGCAAAACAAGGGATGGGCATAAGCTCAAGAAATATAAGTTGCCACCTTCTTGCTGCAAGCTAAACATCTGCTTCTTGCTCACAGCAGACGACTTGTCCCACTCCGCCAGGTGCCAGAAGCGGACGTTGCTCCCGTTATATGCATTTTTGGAAACAGAGCTGTGCAAGGTGGTCAATATTAGCCAAACTCTGGCACTAAGATAAGGAAAAATAATGATGACACAGCAAGCACCTCAACTTGAAACAGAACGCCTGATTTTAAAGCAATTTACACTTGATGATTTCCCGGCACTCAGAGAGTGCTGGGCGACGCCTGAAATGGCGAAGATTAATGGCGGAGAAAATCCAACGCCAGAAATGGTCTGGACCCGCTTATTACGTTATATCGGGCACTGGCAGGCGTTAGGGTATGGCTACTGGGCAGTGTTTGAAAAAACGACAGGCCGTTATGCTGGTGCGTTTGGATTTCAGGATGCGCATCGTGATATCACGCCTGAGTTGCAATACCCTGAAGCTGGATGGACATTGATTCCAGAAGTTCGTGGCAACGGTTATGCGTCTGAAGCACTGGCCGCAGTTTTACTATGGGCCGACAGGACATTCTCCTCTCCGGTGTGCTGTATTATTGATGAAGAAAACAAACGTTCAAATTATTTAGCTGAACGCTTTGGTTTCCAGTTTCAAAATCATGTTAACTATCGTGGTAAGCAGGTACGCATGCTTGTACGCGAGCAACCAGCCAGACCATAAACCCCCATTTCAACCTGTTCATTTGATCAGACCGCCTTTGAAAAACTCCGTCGCCTGCCAAAAGTAACTGATTGATTTTAAAAAATAAGAATAAAGAGGCTTCATATCATCACTGCACATCTTGCCAGCATCGCTAACCCGACAATACAATCGCATTTTTCATGGATGGGCAGCAAAGCCTGGCCCCGAAGATTCGCTGTGCAGCACACCTTCCATAAGAAGAACAAAACCTCACCTGCTTTACAAGAAAACCAAGCATCACCGGCTGCTCCAGCTTCTGTTGGGCCATAAGAAACTGGAGAGCACAGTCCGTTATCCGGGCATTGCAGTCTACGATTTTTTGGGCTGTAACAGCAGCCCTGCGCCAGAAGCGGACATGGCATACTTTACACTATGCTAATCAGGGTTGAGCATTCACAGTAGAATGGTATGGTTGTGGCCTGTTCCTTTTCAAAAAGGCCATCGGCATGAGTCATCTGGTAAGAAAAAATTACAGTGCGTTAGGTGAAGTAAAAGCGCCGTACGTCCATTCAGTAAAGCATGGCAACACGCTCTATATTTCCGGCCTGACTGCGTTTGGCACAACGGCACAGCATGAAGGTATTGTTGAGCAGGCTGAAGAAATATTCAGCCAAATCAGGAAAATTGCCAGCGCAGAAGAGACAGATTTTTCAGCACTAATCAAAGTAACTATATTCATCACCTCTTTTGAGGAGATAGACGGGCTACGCAACGTGCTGTACCGAAATTACGGTGATCACCTGCCCGCCAGCTCGCTTGTAGAAGTCAGCCGCCTCTTTTCACCTGACCTCTCGATAGAAATTGAGGCTATATTCGGCCTTTGATTGATTGCTCATCGCCGGATAATGATAACTGTTCGGATCGAACGCCATTTTATCAAACCTTCTCTAAGACATAATGTCCGCTCTTCGCTCTAAGCGGACATTCCGGCAGGACGGGGGGCAGCTGTATGCAGGTTATAAGCCCGTCACCGGCGCTCCGGAAGCGACAGCAGGGGGTTATTCGTCCTGCTCTGCCAAATCCTCCTCACGCTCTCATCCGTTAAGCCCACAGATCCGTTTTCTGTAAGATCCGGAGGCCACCCGCTACCATGTGGTTATGCTCAGTCCTCTTCAACAACTGCTTTGATCAATGCATCAAGGGATGAAAAAACCTTTGCATCTTCAATGAAAGGATTTCCCGAGTCCTGTAGGTAAAATCGAGGCTCTGCCGTACGCTCCATTAATACTAAGCGACCGCCAGAGTCGTCACCAATCAGCAGGTGATCAGGAAACGACGCCGATATATCGTAGGCCTGTTGGCGTTCAACGATGGAGTCCGTGGAATGAATAATCACAAGGTCTTCGATCATCGCGCCGTCGCACTGCGCCCAGAATCGGATTATCCATGCGTCCGGTTTTATATCGCACTTCTGCATAGCCATAGCGATGTCTTCAGCACTTGCAGGCGGATTTTTGTAGTTGTAAAGCTGGCTCATTGGAGTACACCCGTTAAGTTGAATGAAAAGCCCGGGGCGGCAACGAATACAAGTGGGCAGCCTGTTTCAGGGCAAAAACAATCTGTTCTTCGGTGAATCGTGACTTTTTCACCGGCACCACCTCCGTTCAGGGGAGTATTTATCATGCCGGGATTCTGTTTCTGAATGGAGCAGGATGTTGGATCAGGGTCAGACTGGTGATCTCCCTGGTTTCGCCCAGGCGGAACTGGGTAAAGCGGTTCTGCATGCCGACAAAGTAAGGGACAAGATACGGATTAAAATGGACGCTGTAGACGCCCCGTGCGGGACTGTGTGCGCTGGATGAACCACGGAAAGGATTCATTTATTGTTAATAGCTCAGCTTCAGTTAATCAGATTTGCTTGTTGGGATTAGGCAGGCTTTCTATCAGGAAGAGACCAGAAGTACAGGCTTCATTTTTCCCATCAAATCAATGAAGACGTCCTCAGATACTTTTGCCGCCTCGCTTTCCTGAACAGACTGGAGACAGGTAAAACCGGACCTGATCAAAGCGCTTACGACCATCCGGCTCAGGGATTTGGCATGATGCAGCATATAGTATTCCGTGGCATCAGATACCATACATTCAAATATTTCCAACTGGCGTGAGAACAGTGCGGGTGTAGCCCGTATAAACGCCTGGACTTCTTCTTCGTGGTGACTGGTGAAGAGCAATGTGCACTGAACTATTGAATTTTTCATTGCTTCCCAGATGTCCTCGACGGTCAGTCTTTGAAAGAAAGCATCCAGGAAAACCACTTTGAAATTATGCGTTGTCTCCATAAGAACGTCTTCTTTGGTAGGAAAATACCTGAAGTAATTTCGTGTGGACATTCCAAGCGCAGCAGAAATAGCTCTTACCGTAGTTTTCTCATACCCGTTTTCACGGAACATTTCATAAGCAGTCTGCGCGATTTGTTCCCGGAGTGCCTTTCTCGCTGTGGCTCGTGAGTTCATTTTTATACTCTGAAATTGGTTTTGATAAACCTGTCACTTGGTGACATAATTGTCACAGAGTGACACTCACCCGTCAAATGTAACAGTCATTGGTTTCTATCGTTCAGTCTGTTTAAGACCAGCTGTACTAAAGCATTTCTGCTGACTCCCTACAACAATTGCTGCAAAAAAATAAAAGTCGTTCTGTCCTGCAGTAAGTCAGTAAAACATGGTGCTGTTGCCAGTAAAACCTCCTCATGTCTGGTGAAAGCAGTAGAGAATGAAGATTAGGCCACAGCTATGTAACTTCCCTTTAACTTTTATATGTGAGCAAATCATGCAAGTGAGTAGAAGACAACTTCTCCATATCTTTACAGGTGCCGCTGCCATGACAATTTTGGGGACCGGCATCTCGTCAGCAAAAAGCAAAGCGGGCAATCAAATGAAATATAAAGGTGTTGTTTATGATGTTGGTCTTAGGTTTGTGGAAGGCAATCCCCCCTCTGTCGAACCATTTAACGCTGAGCTTGCCAGATATGATATGCAGACAATTGCAAACGATTTATACGCGAACTCTGTGCGTGTCGAGGGAGAGGAAATTGAACGCCTGGTAACAACTTCCCGTCTGGCGCACGAGGCCGGGCTAACAGTTTTTTTTAATCCATGGAAAATGAATGTTTCTGTCGATGAGCTACCTGAATATTTTCATCAGGCTGCCAGGGCCGCCGAATCACTCAGGAAGGAAGGTATCGAAATTATATTCGTTTGCGGATGTGAAATTTCCTTATTCAACAGCGGCATATTCCCCGGTAACTCGGTAAATGAGCGCATATCGTGGATGATCTCTCAGGCTCAGAAAACAAACTCTTCTGATCCTGAAGCCCTGTTTTCAGACGAGTTTAAAAAACTAAACAAGCTTCTGAAGGAAATCTCTGGAAAAGTACGTAGTGAATTTGGCGGCCTGATAACGTATGCATCCGGTAGCTGGGAGTCTGTTGACTGGTCTTGCTTTGAAATCACAGGTGTAGACTATTACCGTAACGGTGAAACAGCTGAGAAATATGTAGAAGGCATTAAACGTTACCGGACCGAAAAACCTTTCGTTGTGATGGAAGTTGGCAGCTGTACATATGAAGGCGCTGCTGAAAAAGGAGGTGCCGGCTTCATGGTTCTTGAGGGGCAAAATCCTGACGGTAGCGGAAAGTTTGCCGGTGGCGTGACTCCGGTTCGCAGCGAACAGGAACAGGCGGATTATGTCGGTGAGCAACTTAATCTTTTGTATAATGCCGGAGTAGAGGGCGTTTTTATCTTTATCTTTTCTTTCCCAGCATATCGTCTCGGTGAAGGAGATAAAGACCTTGATATGGTAAGTTACTCTCTTGTAAAAACTTTCCCGGATAGCGATCCTCGTTCAACACAACTGCCCCCCTGGGCTCCTAAGAAAGCTTTCAATCGTGTAGCCAGTTTTTTTAAAACTCACTAACTGTATGTATCCTTACTGTTTCTTCAGGAAGATATGTATTGCGACAGCAAAAAAAGAAGTCGTCTGGTTTATATTGTCGTGAGCAGGACTTACTGTTCTGTTTCATCAGGCACATCATTGCTGTTACCTTCAAAGGCATTAAAACCTGACAACGCAGATGCGATGCCTGTTCATACGGTACGTTGTGGCGCACCGGCGCGCAGCCCCGCCATAACAATGTTTATGAGCCAGGTAAGCCGGGGCCGCCAGTCGTCATTAAAATCAAGCTGCCATACCCCGGCAATTGCCAGGAAAAAATCGTCCGTGGTTACGCCTGCGTGGGTGGTTCCCGCTTTCTTATTTGCATCAAGCAGCGTCTGTGCAGCATTAATCACTGGAGCATAACCCGTATTCCCCGAACAGTTCCCGCCAACAGCTAGCGATACCCCCCGAATAGCATCAGCCAGGCCGGCTTTGGTCATAGCATACTCAGCAAGACGGATTATCCATTCACGCAATGCCTGCTCGGGCGTACGCGTTTTGAGCAGAAACTCTGCATACTGAGTGACCTGCAGCATTTCATAGCGGTAAACCTCCATCACCAGTACCTCCCTTGACGGGAAGTGTCGATAAAACGTTGCCTGTCCGACGCCAGCCCTTTTCGCGATCGTCGATAGCGGGACGTCAGCTGAAACAGTCAGTTCCTGGAGCGCAACAGTCAGAATACGTTCGCGATTCTGCTGTGCATCAGCGCGTGCCGGACGCTCCATTTTTTCTTTAGGTGCCACAACTCCCCCCATTCGGATGATTAAAACCTTGCTATACGGACAGTTGTCCGGTAATTTTTGTGAATCGGACAGTTGTCCGTTTATTATTCTACTCTTTTTATCTACTCGGAGAAACACATGAAAACTTCAGGTAATACGATCCTCATCACGGGTGCCACATCGGGTATTGGGCTGGGCCTCGCGGTGCGTTTCCATGAAGCTGGCAATAAAGTCATTGTGGCAGGTCGCCGTAAGGCATTACTTGATAAAATGACAGCCGACTATTCGGGTATGGAAGCAATCGAACTCGATGTTGCTGACGCCGAATCCATTATCCGGGCAAGCAAAATTGCAGCAGAGCGTTACCCTGAACTGAACGTTGTCATCAATAACGCAGGCATCATGTTGAGCGAAAATGTACTGGATCCGGACTCAGTGGACATTGCACAGCAGACCGTTGATATTAACCTGTTGGGCACCATCCGTATGACATATGCGTTCTTACCCCAACTGGTTAAAAATAACGACAGCTTCATCATTAATGTCAGCTCTTCTCTTGCGTTTGTTCCGTTTCCGATAGCCATGACCTATAGTGCCACAAAGTCTGCCGTACATGCGTTCACGGCGGGCTTGCGGGTACAACTTAGCGACACTCCCGTACGCGTTATTGAGTTGGCTCCTCCGGGGGTACGCACTACATTGTTCGGACAGGAAAATGACGAACATGCCATGCCCCTGGATGAATTCCTTGATGAAGCGCTAGGTCTCTTGTATGCCGATCCCACGCCTCATGAAATTATCGTTGAAAATGCCAAATATTTACGCACTGCTGAAGCGACAGGTAACTACGAAAGCGCACTTGAAATGCTTTCTTCATGGAAGGCTCCGGATTGATAATGCCGGGCAGAGCATACTCTGTGTCGTAAAAGCTGAGCGAAATGCTTGATCAGCGTTGGAAAAGCGGTTTCCTGTTATTGTCAGCAATATCCTGGGGGGAAGTGTTGAATCTGCTTTAGCGATAGTAGCGAACCATCGCTATTAGGAATAAGGAAGGGACGAGAAAGCAATATATATCAGGCTGTAAGCGGCTACGTCGAGCTTACGGCGCAGTCAGATACTTTACCCTGCTCTGACATCATCTGGCCCCTGAATGCCCCTTTAGCCATATTCAGGGGCTGCTCGCCTGCCTGGTTTACTTCAGGCCTACAGGGGAGCAACGGCCAGGGCCTTATCCAGAGCTGCTATTGCAGCGGTGATTTCACCGGCGATGGCTGTCGTATCAAACAGCGTGATCCCCCCTACGCCATTAACGGGTACAGCGATGGCCGGCATCCCGAACACGCTGAGGGTTTTCCCGTCAGAGGATAAAGCATTCCCGCCACTGCCATTCTGACCACCGTTGTTTCCATTGCCACCGACAGGCTGGCCATAATTGCCCCCTCCGGGAGCACTCACGTTTATGGTTTCTTCACTGTCACTCATAAAAGCATCCTCGTAAAAATGGGTGATAAGCTCACTTACACAATTTTCACTGGCTTTATAAACAGTAGTGAAAGCCTGAAGTCATTTTTAACAAGGGGCAATTCAGAGGAGCACCACACAACAAGGCATGATAACTGAGTGGAGATTACGGTCTGGATCAGACCGTTGTTATGTTCACCGCGATTAAATACATTGGAGCGAGCTATCTGATGTTTCTGGGTGGGAAAATGTTGTTAGGAACATTCATAAGCAAAAAAGGGGTCAGTTGGGAGATCGGAAATTATTGTACGTTAAGGTGGTTTTTTGTACCTCTGAGCTGTAGTAGAGCTTGACCACTTTGACAGGCAGCTTTGAGCGAGGAGCGGACCTTACGCATCCCTGCTAACATTGGCTCTGAACAGTCGGAATTGAACTTAGCGATTCATTGTGAATTCCCGACCGCCTTTTCAGCCAATCTGATTCACCGTAACTTTTGAATTACTGATCCTCATTAGTCTTTCCACTGTTGTCATAGTGGTGAAAAACATGAAATTGGAAACCGGGTTCATGGCCATGAATCACGGCCTTGTTCCCCACACAGTAATCGTATGAGGTCTTTATGCTGATAGCGCAGATTTCAGACATTCACGCCTCACCCGAAAATGATCATCTGTTTCGGTTTGACCAGGTACTAAATTGGCTTACGCATCTGAAACCGGATGTACTGATACTTACCGGTGATATTACGGATGGGCATTGGCAGGAAGGTTATAAACAGATAGCCGACCGCCTGAATCAGCAAAATTATCCTTCGTTGATCCTGGCAGGTAACTCTGACGACCGCAGTATGATGCGTTCTGTTTGGGGTGAGAATAGGTGGGCGCACGATGCCCAAGGAGAGGCTCTGCACTTTGTCCATGACACTGGAGGCATTCGCCTGATTGGTCTGGATTCGACGATTGATTATAAGGATTACGGCAGTGTGGCTGACCATCTGGAATGGTTGGATAATCAACTTAGCGACGCAGACAGCCCTCCGTCATTGCTGTTTCTGCACCATCACGTGTTTGCATCTGGCATACCAACGCTAGATGAAACGATGTGCAGAGGTCTACCTGAGATGGAAGATTTGATTAGATGCGCCCCGGGCAGATTACTCGCCATTTCTACAGGCCATGTCCACAGACCAATAGCTGGTAAGTTTGCGGGCATACCTGCCTACATTTGTGGCTCCGTCTGCCCGGCTAATCCTGTCTGGTTTGGAACAGTAAATGTTCCTCCTGCGAATGACCCGCCAGCATTGGTGATTCACCGCTATGTCAGTAACTCTCTTACCAGTCACAACGTTTGCGTTTAACTGGCATTCAGAAAACGTATCGGTCTACTAAAGAACGACCTGATCCCCAGTGATTAACGCATAATGTTGCAAGAGAACAATATCCGCTGTTGGCACACAGTGGACATCGCCCTGCTTGCCAGTCTGCTTCGTGCCAGAAGCGGACGTTACAGCGGTAAAATTACGCTAATTTAGCATCAGTATGTCGCAGGTATTTCACGGCCAGGAATATAAGATTGCAGAGTCAGCCCTGCTGAAAGGATGTGTTTGACGGTATATTCGCGCGCACCGGCTGGGTCGCTCTGCTGACAGGCGCTTAAAATATGCTCATGTTCTACCTGAAATTTAAGGGTATCCGACACTAAACGAAGTTGAAAAACCTCATATCTTTCAATTTGTTGTTGTAACTCATTTATCATCTTCAGCAGACGCTGATTTTTACACTTTCGGTACAGTAATTCATGAAACTCCCGATTATATAAACCTTGCTGTACGGGGTCCGATGTACGCCCCAGAAATTTATGGACAAGCTCTGCTCGTTTAATCGTTTCAGAGTCGATGTACTGCATACTTTGAAAAATAGCCTCACCTTCCATCAAAGCCCGGAGCTGGTAAATTTCATCCACATCGGTGACAGAAAGTGTTTTTACTACCGCTCCACGGTTTCTGTAAACCTCAACTAAACCTTCCCGCTGAAGCTGCTGTATAGCCTCCCTCAACGGAATACGGCTGACAGAAAACCGGCTGGCAAGGTCCCTTTCAACCA
The DNA here is from genome assembly GCF_019844095.1 of Erwinia persicina. NCBI lineage: Bacteria > Pseudomonadati > Pseudomonadota > Gammaproteobacteria > Enterobacterales > Erwiniaceae > Erwinia > Erwinia persicina. Next base: position 2,828,177 of record NZ_CP082141.1, read on the forward strand.
GCCGATCTCCATCCTGCAATGAACCGTTGTTAATTAAACGTCTAAGCTCCTGGGCAAGCATGTCAGCGGTTGATAGAGAAACTATGCTCATTGAGTCTACTTTTTATAAAATAAATGGTATACCATTATTCCATAAACTCAGCTTTTATGACAACCTTGTAGGCAGATGCCCGTATCGTTCATTACGAATCAAGAAAAGTGGCCGATGCTTCGCAATTTTGAATGTATGGCTTCATCATTTAGAGAGGTTCGGCAAATTAATGGAACATGTTTATACGTCACATATCTCGTGGACAGGGAATTTGGGCACGGGCACATCGGGCTATAAGTCATATGCGCGGACATGGGATATCGCCATAACCGGAAAGGAAACCATTCATTGCTCAAATGACCCACTGCTGGGCGGCGACCCTGGTAAAATGAACCCTGAAGATCTCCTGATATCCTCTCTTTCTGCCTGTCATATGCTGTGGTATCTGCATCTCGCCTCAGATGCTGGCATCACTGTGCTGGATTATGAAGACTCACCGGTAGCCACAGGTGAGGTTTTAAAAGGGGGGGCAGGTCGCTTTATTTCAGCCATACTCAGGCCAAAAATTACGGTTCAGGCCGGTATAAATCTCGATGCTGCAACGGCTATTCACCATGAAATTCATAAAGTCTGTTTTATTGCAAGATCAGTTAATTTTCCTGTTTTTTATGAACCTGAATTTATCATCAGTCATTTACCTTCCAGTTGAACACGATTCCTTAGTGATGCTTATGCCTGCTCAATAAAAGGGAATCAGCAACACTGAGAGGCGTGTAGCTGAATCAACGTGATTAGCGAGGCAAAGACTAATAGTTTTTGTGCCAGCCTGATGTCCGCTCTTCGCGCTAAGCGGACATCCCGCAGGTGTATACCTGCCTTGTGCCAGGAACTGATGCTGCTGAAATTGCGATATGCTAATTTATGAGAAGCCGATTGGCTTCCTTTTATTAGGGTTGATTAAGAATTCTTTCAAAAACAAGGGGATGATGATGTATATCAAAGCTGGGGCGTTGTTAATCGTAGCACTCATTCCATTGACATCGGTTGCAGCAAAAGGCGATTTTGATTTTTCGATCTCAGGGGAAAAGACGTCCTTCGACTTTGGATGTGTAGAGTCCATTGAATATGTTGAGGCAGATGAAGTGGACAATGAGAATATCATCATGCGATTCACCGATGAATGTGGGAAGAAATTATCGACCATGACCCGGCAGAACATCGGAAAGCAGATGACCATTGCCTATGACGGTAACAAACTTACCTCCGCTATTATTGCCTCGCGCCTGAGCACGAGTTTCAGAATCTCCGCAAAAGGAATACCCAGGGTGCTGTTGATGAAAATATTTAATGATTATGGAACAGTTATTCAGTGACTGGGACAGAGTGGAAAATAGTCTGGAACAGACTCATCGTCTAAAGAGCCCCAGGAAATTTAACGTCCACTCTGCGATCAACGCGGGTCAACACGCCTTGATGATCGCTTGTCACCAGTCGCGGCCCCCCTCCCCGCACATGTCAGCCTGATTGTCAGCCAGTCCGTCGCAATCCGCGAAGTAGCAGGTTCAGCGCGGTAATGCCCTGTGTCAGCTTCGTATTGCTCTCATCACCGTCAGCAATCCAGAATGCCGCTTCTGCCAGACTCCCGTAAATCAGAGAGGCCAATCCCTCTGGGTCGACATCTTCCACCACACCTTGCTGAACCAGATCGTGAATCAGGCCCCGCATGGACGCCAGGCAATGACGCTGTGATTCAGGGGAAGCCCCCCCCAGCACCGCTTTGGCATCACGCAGCACAATACGCTGAAATTCAGGCTCCAGCGCCATCTCGAGGTAAGCCCGGCAGCGGTTGCAAAACCCCTCCCACGCATCGTCTGCATCACTGGAAATCGTCTGCAGGCGTTGGTCCATCTCGTCATCGATCTGTTCCACAACGGCCGCCAGCAAGCCTTTTTTGTCACCAAAATGATGATAAAGCGCACCACGGGTCAGTCCGGCCTGCGCCGTCAGGTCATCCATTGAGGTATCAGCGTAGCCATATTCACGAAAAACCTTACGGGCAGTGGCTAACAATGTGGCTCTTGTCTCTTCCATTTCAGCGCGGGTCCGGCGAACCATACTTTGCTCCTTACATACGACATGAATGATTATTTACAAACACTCCGTATGAATATACGATTGGATTCATACGCGTTGTATGTATTGTCGCTTTGTCACCGCATTGTGGCAAGCAAATGCTACCGGAGAAGATGATGGCTAATCTGTATCGAGACCTTTTTACTGCGCCTGGCGCGGCACATTTTGCTATGGCGGGTCTGCTCGCACGCATCCCGTTGCCGATGACAGGCATCGGAATTATTACTCTGTTTTCGCAACAGTACGGAGGCTATGCGCTGGCGGGAGCCCTTGCCGCCACCTTTGTTCTGACCTACGCCCTGCTTTCACCGCAGATTTCCCGCTATGTGGATCGTTATGGGCAGCACCGCGTTTTGCCTGCAGCTACGGCGATCAGTGTTGCTGGCTTTGTCATCCTTATCGCCTGTTCCTGGTGGCGTGCTGCCAGCTGGGTCCCGTTTACCGGCGCATTACTGGCGGGGTTTATGCCCAGTATGTCGGCCATGGTACGGGCACGCTGGACGCTGCTATACCGGGGCCAGCCGCGTTTGCAGACAGCCTATTCGCTTGAAACAGTGCTGGATGAACTGACGTTTATTGTTGGCCCGCCCCTCTCGATTGGCCTTTCCCTCACGCTGTTTCCCCAGTCGGGTCTGCTGCTCGCCGCACTTTTGCTGTTTTCAGGGGTGTTTGCCCTGGTGCTACAGCGCGGAACGGAACCCCCGGTAATGACCGTCTCCTGCGGCAAAATGGCCCCGGGTTCGGTCATCAGGATGACCAGCGTACGGCGGCTGGCGCTGCTGATGGTGGCGATGGGCGTCATTGTCGGCACGGTGGATATCGTGAGTGTCGCCTGGGCTGTAGAACGGGGGCACCCGGCGGCGGCCAGCCTGGTGTTATCCGCCTATGCCGTGGGTTCGTGTTTATCCGGATTGATCTATGGCTCGCTCAAACTGAAGACCCCACTCCACCGGCTGTTGTGGCTGGGCGGGCTGGCAACGGCCACGACCACGGTCCCACTGATACTGGTCACCCATCTTACCGCGCTGACGGCAGCCGTGCTGGTGGCAGGCCTCTTTTTCGCCCCGACCATGATCGTGGCCATGTCACTTATTGAACGCCAGGTTGCTGAAAGCCAGCTCACAGAGGGCATGACCTGGCTGCTGGCCGGGCTGAATGTAGGCGTTGCGCTGGGCGCGGCCCTCGCCGGTCAGGTTGTCGACAGCGGGGGAGCCCGGGCGGGGTTCTGCGTCGCCTTAGGTGCCGGCACCGTGGTGCTGCTTATGGCCTTTTTAAGCTATTTAACCCTGCACAAACAGGATTATCGCGCCTGATTGCGTGCGCTTTTTAGGATCTGAATGATGAATACATGTTCTGCCATGCAATGCGTTCGCAACCCCTGGACAGCGGTTATCGCCGTTGGTCTGGCGACGTTCTCTGTGGTGACAACAGAAATGCTCCCGGTGGGTTTGTTGACCGCCATCGCCGGTACGCTCAACATGACCACAGGAAGCGCAGGTCTGATGATCTCCCTGCCCGCCTTGCTGGCCGCTTTATTTGCGCCATTCGTCGTCATTGCATCGGGTGGAACAGATCGCCGGTGGATACTGTGTGGCCTGCTGGCGTTGCTGGTTGTGGCAAACCTTGCCTCCGCGCTGGCGCCTAATCTGATGGTGATGCTCGTCGCCCGCATCCTGCTCGGCTTCTGCATGGGTGGGATATGGGCCATCGCGGGGGGGCTTGCTTCGCGTCTGGTTCCGGAGAAGGCTATTGGCCTGGCAACCGCCATCATCTTCGGTGGTGTTGCTGCTGCATCGGTATTGGGCGTCCCCCTGGGGGCGTTTATTGGCGATGTTATGGGCTGGCGCTGGGCATTCGGCATCATGACCCTTTTCAGCGCACTGGTGCTGGCACTCCACCTTGCGGTGATTCCGTCATTGCCCGTTACGGGTTCGGCTAACCTTAGCCAGTTCATTGCTCTGCTTGGCAACCGCAAAATACAAGCGGGCGTGTTCCTGACCTTACTACTCGTAACAAGCCATTTCGTCGCCTTTACCTTTGTGCGCCCGCTCCTGATCTCAGTATCAGAATTTGATACGCAGGGGATAGGTGCCATCCTGTTTGCCTACGGTATCGCTGGCGTTGCAGGTAACTTTCTGGCGGGTATCACCGCAACACGCTATACGATATTCACCCTGATAGTGATGGCGGCAGGGCTGGTGTTAACGCCGTTACTGTTCATTACCGCCGGGCAATCGGTCACGGGAGGAAGTGGTGTGGTCATCTTCTGGGGGCTGGCTTACGGTGGGCTTTCGGTCGGACTGATGACCTGGATGATGAAAGCCGCCCCCCGCGCCGTGGAGATTGCCGCTGCGCTGTATGTCGGGGTATTCAATGCCGGGATTGCGCTGGGAGCCTGGATCGGGGGGCTGATCGTCGATAGGTTGGCCCTGACAGATACACTCTGGCTGGCCTGTGGGCTGGCGGCGGCCGCGTTACTTCTGGCCGTGGCTGCTGGCCTGAATCGGGGAAATACGTAATAAGGTCAGCTCCTGCCATGGCGGAGGAGAAATAATTAGAGGTTTGTCATGACATTAATACGTCTGCAAGACATGTATCGTTCTGCAAACGAGAACACCATCGCAACGTGGACGAAAAATGCCGGGATCGGAGAAATCAGAGAAGAAAACGACTACGATCCGGTAAAACTGGCCCTTGCAGCAGGCATACGGCCGCCTTTGTCCTTGTCTGTCTCACGTCTTATGGATGAATTGAAACGACTGACAAAGGAGGATCCGCTTGCCGATATTCTGCCAACACACGGTTTCCATTTCACCTTCTTACCCCTGACGCTGCCGCTGTATAACGTTAACGAGCGATTGCCCGCGAAGGTGGATCAATTAACACATATCTGGACTGAATTTCATGCGAAAAAAATTGTTATCAGGGATCTCCGACTAGTTGCGTTACCCAGGCAGTTGTTGCTTGCGGGCATTCCAGAGCATCCTGCCACAACCATGCGCCAGTCATTCTGCGAAAGGATTCTGGATTCTCAGTGGAAAAATGAGGTGCTGATGCGTCATACCGGCAGCCCATTACCGGCCCCCTTCTGGCACAGCACTCTTCTACGTTACGGTGCTGCTTATTTACCCGCAACGGTACGTCACTTTTTTATTGAACGTCAGGCTATTAATTTTGGCGATGTTGCCGGGGAATTGACCTTAGCAAGGGTCAACTACAACTGGACAAAATGTTATCCATTAAACGATTAACTGAGCGAGGTGATGACATGTCTAAGGATGCTCATGTATTCCACTGCCAGCACTGGCGTAAACGCCATTAAAGCCGAATGAACTCAGGCCCTTTTCCACTCAATCTGCCCGTCAACGCCTGACTCCGTTAACGCGGCAGAGCCTGAATCAGCAACGCAACCAGTCGCCAAAGTGAAGGCGAACAGCGTCCCTGTCATAGCGATCTTCCCCACGCCATGCAGCGGCCGCCGCTGACCAGTCGCTCTTGCCGTGAACCGGGCGGTCGAATGATGCAGGCCTGAGCACGTCCAGACTGCCCAGGATATTGATGATGGTACGTCGCTCGTTCTTTGACGATTTAACGGCGGCCGCCAGTCGCTTTTCGAGCGTACCGGCATGATCGCCCGGCTGGCTTGATGCGATCGTCGAGAGGATGCGCTCAAGGATCATGATGTCCTCATCCGTCGGGTCGGGAATGTCAGCACCGTCCAGTGCGTGCAGATCAAACCACGTATAGATCAGTTGGCCGTGACGGACACCGCCCCACTTCAGTCGTTCGAAATTGAGGATGTTGAGGTCCTCATTCGTATACCGTTCATCACCCATCGTCAGCCCGGGGACGACATCCCGGCACACGGAGCAGGTATGGCTCGTGTTGCATATGGCACCGTCCGGGCTAAAACTTTGCCCGCTGACCACCGGCGTGTATTGATGTGGGCTCATTTGACGGGCGAGATGGTATGAGGCGACACCTGACCGCCAGTCGAGTCTTTTTGTGGACAGGCTGGACAGAAAGGCGTGCGACGCTTTGATGGGCGGCATCCGTTTCGCTATGGCCAGGATTGTCTGCAGACAGTCGTCGTGGGTCACGTTGACCGGATCGAACATCACGCCCCGGGCCCTGGCATACACAAAGTCTTCGGGATCGGTCTTATATTCAGAGAGCCAGCCGCTGCTGCCCCAATACGTTTTGAAGAGAATGTTCCTGGCTTTCTTATCCATAATGGCTTCCAAAAAGTGTGTCGTCGGGCCTGCACCAGAGCAAAGGGGGCATTCTCACCTCAGAGACAATGGCGGGACACCTGTTTTTTTAAGTGGGTCAGGTTCACAGAACCTCAACCACCTCAAATTCTTCTGTGATCAGCTCCATATCATCAGCAAAATAACCTTCCCGGGTAAAAAATCGCTGATGCTCTTTCCGCCAGTGTTCGAGGCTTAAATCGCCCTCGCCCTCTTTTCGGGCAAACGCCTCGGTAACATCACAAAAACGCACCAGTCGCATCGAAACCAATCGGATAACGCATACCGGTACATTCTGACCATTCAGGATAATGTTATAACTCCCCATTTTCGGGGCAGGTTCTTCCTGCTGATAAGAGGCAAAAGATCCACATGAGGCCGTTTTAATCCCTTTTATAATAAGGGTGGCGAGTTCATCAGCCAGTTCAGGGCTGTCACCCATTTGCCAGCTATTCGCGCCGGGATATTTCGCCTTTAATTCATCAATCCTGTCCATTAAGAGCCCTTTATCATTGAAAAAATTTGCTGATCATCGAATATTTCCGGGCATTTATAGTGATGCTCTTTTGGTAATCCCAGCCCGCTCCCGGCCACAGTGGGAAGTCGCTCTCAAAACACCGCCGTATGCAAAAAGCGGACGTTTAGGCAGTGAGTTTCAGGCACGTTAAAAGGGATGCCAGCGACGCAACAGGTCCAGCGTGGACACGGTGTGAGCGGGTTTCATCCCAGGGCCTTGCATCATCAGTGCAGAAGTCTCCTGCACATTCCATTTCAAGACGTTCGTCAATTAAACCAACAGGGATCCAGACATAAGGTACGTCTCGCAGAGTATTAGGCACCGTTGAGCCGCATACATTGCAAAAGTCTGTACGGTAGCCTGTTGGCTTAGACCATGAAGCGATACAGTTTTCTCCTTTAATCCAGCGAAACTCACTGTCTTTAACGAGTGTGGCGAGATTGTAACCTACCCCACTCTGCTTTCTGCATAGCGAGCAATGACAACGATAAAACATTACAGGTTTTTGAGTGAGTTCAAATTCCACTGTTCCACACAAACACGATCCCTTCATTTCAACACCTTTCCTGCGCGGCATGAGATATTTTATGAAACATTATCATCTTTTTAGTACTGAATAAGAGCGCTTGTTTTGGTCATTCAAAATCAGCCCTCACTCGGGTTGGATGTCCCCTTCTCGCGGGTAGCGGACGTGCATCGTTGACAACGTCTGGGTAATGAAAGCAGTGGCGGTGACCTCCCTGCCAGGGATCAAGGAAACAGCGCCTGGCGCCGGGGCTTTCTTATAAAAGCGATGCAATCCGGTTAACTTTCAGTCAATTCTGATGATAACCAGGACAACCGGCAATGAAACTGTCACCAACCGGTACTATTCATCGTGTAAGCTGAACGCTCTGAATTCGTCACCGATAAAGAGACATCTATGCCCTATATCCTTCTGTTAATCACATCGTTAATGATGGCTGGCTCTGTATTCGCCGCCTCCTCAACCGCCAGTGCCATGTCTTCGCTGACGGCGGCGATGAATCAGCGCATGCTGGATATGAAAGAGGTGGCGAGCTACAAAGCCACCCACCACCTGCCCGTTGAAGACCGGGTCAGGGAAGAAAAGGTTCTGTCGCTTGCTCAAAAACAGGCGGAGGAGGCCCAACTGGATCCGGCCTCGGTGATGCCTTTTATTCAGGCGCAAATGGATGTCGCCAAAGCCATTCAGTATCGTTATTTCGCAGACTGGTTATCTCAGCCGGGCTCTGCCACCCCGTCCCGAAGCCTGGAGGAGGTCAGAACGTCGATCTCCGTTCAGGATAAACGCATACTGGAGGCGATCGCGCAGCGTCTGCTGGCCGGGGGATTTAGCGGTGAAGATCGGGCCGTAATTGCCACGTTACTGCATGCCCCGCACCTGACCGATGCTGATAAAGCGCGGCTGACTGACGCACTTGTCTTGATTCGACGCAGCAGTAAAGCCGCCTGACAGAGAGCAGGCGTGGCCGGCAAGCGCGTCCCACGGGCCGCGCTTGCCGTGACGGCCTATACGGACAGACCATCCCAGGGGGTGGCCTTCTCGTCCGGATCAATCTCCAGCGTCTCAAGGAATCGTGCCGTCATCATATAATGTCCAATCAGCAGCGTCAGTTCAGCGAGCTGCGTGTCGTCATAGAATTCCGCCACGTGACGGAACGTGCTGGCGGACACTTTGACCTGGTTAACACACTCCTCGACAAAACTGAGAATGGCACTGTTTCTGTCGCCGTTCACCACCCCGCGTTCAATATTGTGAATCTCTTCCTCACTCCAGCCCGCTTTTAATGCTAGCGGATAGTGCTGCATACGCTCGTAGGGGCTATGGCTCAGCGCGCCGACGCGCATAATCACCATCTCGCGATCTTTGTCCTCCAGTTTCCCGGCAGGAAAAGACGCGCCGAGGGAGAGATATCCTCCGACAGAGGAGGTGGTTCTTAATAACCCCAGCGTCAGATTGGCCGGAAAGCGGGCGTACTGTTCCCGCTCAGCCGCGGTTAAACGATCAACGCTGGATAAGATAATACGTGACATCATTTTCTCCCTGGAATTAGATAATAGCGATGGTACGCGTCCAGCCTGCGGACGCTTTATACACCTTGACCGGTAAACTGATGACGGTGAAACCACGCGCAGGCAGCCGAACGAGGTTAGCCAGTTTTTCAATCTGACAGTAAGGCCGGACGCTGCCCGCAAAATGCCCTTCCCAGATCAGAGAAACATCCCGCGTCTGGCGAACGGTTTCCGCCGTATGGCAGAAAGGCGCATCCCAGCTCCATGCGTCCGTGCCCACCACGTGAACCCCGCACCCGGTCAGAAACAGTGTCGCTTCCCTTCCCATCCCGCAGCCTGACGACAGGAAATCAGGCTGGCCATAGCGCCCTCCTGCAGCGGTGTTCACCAGCACGATATCCCCGGCGGCCAGGACGTGTCCGATGCGGTTCAGTTCCGCCCTGATATCCTGGGCAGTGACTACATAACCGTCTGGAAAATGACGAAAATCGAGCTTCACACCCGGGCCAATGCACCACTCCAGCGGGATCTCATCAATAGTTTTAGACGCCGTGCCATCCTCCATATGCGAATGATAATGGTAAGGGGCATCCATATGCGTGCCCGCGTGCGTGCTCATGCGCACAAACTCAACCGCCCACCCCTCGTGCTGCGGCAGGTCACCGGGCTGCACACCCGTAAACGAGGCAGCCAGCTGCACCGCACCGGCTTTATGATCCACATAGTCAATTTCCGGCAGGAACATCGGCGGGTCTGAATGAATTCCACTCATCAGGGGTACAGACAGGTCAATCATTTTTCCAGACACAGGTTTCTCCTCGCGGATAAATAAAACTCACCTGTACAGCATAACGCCGGGCATATTTAGATAAATGCCGCAAACAGGACTGCCTGTTATGATTAGCGGCCATGTCATTTCATCACTGCCGAGGTTCAGGATGGGTACGGAGTCATTTTTTTCCGGGATGCCACCGAAAACAATCTGGTTTCGCCGCAAGTTCTGGCCTGCAGGAACGGTATTTCCTGAAAAGTGTCTTCCCTGGGGAAAGGTGATGTATGCCATTAAAGGTGTGGCCGAGATCCGCGCGTCTTCACTGATTTATTTATCCACAGCGGAATATGCCTTATGGCTGCCCCCCAATACTGAACATGCCTCCGTCGCAAAAACAGATATACATTATATTATCGTGAATATTGCGCCGCCTTTATGTTTGTCATTACCTGAAAGAGCGACCGCACTTAAACTGAATCTGATTGCCAGTGCGGTGATTCACGATTTTTCTCTGCGGGAGATCGGCCATCCGGTCAGCAGACAGGATCGCTCGCTGGTGAAGGTCTTTATTGAGCAGCTGGCATTATGCGATGAGTTCACCTGCTATCTGCCCATGGGATCGGGAGACGATCCGCTGGTCACGCTGATGACCGCCGAAATGACCCAGGATGAGGGTACGCTCTGCTCTCTGAAACAGTGGTCACAACGGCTGAGCCTGAGCGAACGGGCACTCTCACGACGTTTCACTCAGGCAACGGGTATTTCATTCAACGAGTGGAAAAGCCGAAAGAAAATTATCATGGCGCTCCGTCTGCTGCAGGAGGGGCGAAGCGTAAAGTACGTCTCTGCACAGCTGGATTACCACGATCCCTCTGCGTTTATTGCCATGTTTCGCCACAGAATGGGGATGACGCCGGCAGATTTTAGTCACACAGGGGGGATGCGGGACGGCGGATGAGCGACCTGCTCACGCCGCCTTAAAGCAAGAGCGGCGGTGCACAGCAAAATACAGCCCGCCGCCGGCCTGTTTAAACGGACTCAGGCCATGCGACCGGCATCAGCCCCTTTAGTACGGGCGGTGCAAAGAGGTCGCCCTGAAAACTACTGACGCCAGCCGCTTCCAGCCACATCCATTCTTCGGGTTTCTCCACGCCTGCGGCGGTCACCGCGATCTCCAGTGCCTGGCAGCTACGCAGCAGGCCCTGAATAATCGCCTGTTTCGGCCCACTGGCGTGAACGTTACGCACCAGTTCAGCGTCGATTTTTATTCTCTCAGGCTGCAGGCGGGCCAGCATTTGCAGCCCGCCCGCACCAGACCCGAAATCATTGATGGCCAGGCGCATCCCGGCCGAGCGAAGCGCCCTGATCGCGACGGACAGCGCAGCGGTATCCGTGACGACTTCATTCTCCGTGATCCCCACAACGATCTGTTCCGGTATCAGCCCGTGCCGTTTCGCCGCGCTGAGTAAGAAATCTGCGGCGCCCGCCTGGGTTACCAGGGCCAGTGAGGAGACGTTCACGCACAGGCTTTGACTCTCCAGGACAAGTGATTTTGCCAGACGAAATGCCGTCTCCTTCGAGGCGAGATCCGCCTGGCACATCGCCTCTGCCGTCATGCCTGCAAAAAAGTGTTCCGCGCCATGACCATCGGGTGTACGTAGCAGGGCTTCCACATCGGTGACCCGCTGCGAGAGAGGATCGGTGACCGGCTGAAAGGCGAATGTCCGGTCTTCGTCAGCCTCATCAGGCAGCATGACGGCTCCCCCTTCTCTGACAAACTTCCATGACCCTTCCGGCGGCAGCTCAAAGTAGTTTTCCCTTTCGTGTGAACAGACGAACGTCCGCAAAAAATGTAAGGCTCGGTCGTGATAATTAAGCTGGTGAAGTGAGGTGCCACGTTCGAGTACCGCCTGAAGCACATCCCCACGAAAGTGTTTCCGTAAATCAAACAGCTCCATGCCGGTATTGCCAAAACGCCTTGAGGGGGCGTAGTCCCGCATAAGTTCAACCACGTTGTGATGACGTTTGTCTGAGCAGATGCCGTCGAACAAAGCGATAACCGCCTGCTCTGGTCCCTCAAGTAGCTGGAAAAAATGAGTGCCGTTGAACAGTAACATCCCGGTGATATCCAGTGACTGGTTAACACGATTGGCCTTTTCAACCATGCGTTCTATATCGTTATGGGGAAAACTGTCTGCAACGTGGCTACGGTAAACGAGGGTGAATAGCATGTACGCGGTTCCGTCTGAGGGTGCTGGTAACTGTGTGAGGTTAAAATCAAGAGTCATCATAACGATCATGACGAAAAGCCATCAATCTGTTGAACGGGATGGCACAGTTTAGGCTCTGATTTTTAATATGAATGAGAATAGTCACGTACAGGAGGAAAGCAAGGTATATTGTTTTAAACGTTCGACTTATTTGCCTGGGCCTCAGGAGCCTCACTCCCGACGCTCACGCTGGGTTAACCCCCTTTCAGACACCCACCAACAGGCATGCTATGTTCAATTATCCGGCATCATTTTCCTATGACGAAGAAAGCGATGCATATGAGATCAGCTTTCGTGACTTCAACACCCCAGGCGCAATAACTTTTACGGAGGAAGATATTGAGCTTGAAGCCAGTGAGGCATTAACGGCAGCCATTGGCGACTGCATCGATGCCCATCAGCCCATCCCCGTCCCCTCTGTCGCCCAGGCGGGAGAATTTATCGTTCATCTTCCCGTTCTGACCTGCCTGAAAGCAGCATTACATCAGGCCATGATCCAGACCAACACCCGCAAAGCTGACCTTGCACGGAAACTCAGCATGAAGGGGCCGCAGATAGACAGACTATTGGATGTGGAGAATGCCTCAAAGATCGAGGTATTAGAGCAGGCACTCTATTTACTGGGCCGGAATGTATCTGTTTCGGTGACACAACTCTGACAGATGTCGGGTAATCGGGGTAGGCACGAGATTTAAAAGCCACCCCGTAATAACAGACTGGCCGCCCCTGTCTTTCTTAAAGAAAGAATCACTCCTCTTTTCTACCTCCTCATGGCATTTAATTAATCTCAACACATTGTTCTTAACAATAAATGCCAACGCCTTGAAAAAACCCTAATAAAAACATTGCCGGGTAAAAAAATGCCATTTATCCACCAGACTTACGGGCTGGCATGAAATAAACACTGTGGGTTTCTATTGTTGACTCTTTATTTATCACCCGCCGATTAATATGCAGGGAGTTTTCATTACGATGAAAACGTCTCTCTACGATCCTGTACTGATAAATAGGTGTAAGTATGACAACCAGGCTTTCTCACGAAGATAATGGTGCCCTTCCCTGGACCATTTTATGTGATTTCGACGGAACGGTTAGCCCTGAAGATATTACGGACATCCTGCTGGAACGCTTTGCGCTGCCTGGCTGGGAAACGCTGGAACAGCAGTGGCAGGCTGGGGAAACCGGCTCTGCTGAATGTATGTCAGGACAGATTGCGCTGCTGGATATGACGCGTGAAGAGCTGGATAGCTGCCTGAGCAGTATCCGCATCGACCCGGCCTTTAAACATTTTGTCGCCTTAGCCCGGCGCCGTGCGATTCCCCTGACTATCGTGAGCGACGGGCTGGATTACGCTATTCAGCATATTCTCAACCGTCACGAGCTGGGCCATTTGAGGGTGATCGCTAACCACCTGGAACAGCAGAGCGAGCGCCGCTGGCGACTTCGCCTTCCAGTGGCCGCCCCTGACTGCCAACGTGCCAGCGGAGTGTGCAAGTGCGCCGTGGCTAAAACGGTTAAGGGCCGGGTACTCATGGTAGGTGACGGGCGCTCTGATTTTTGCGTTGCCGGGCAGGTTGACCATGTGCTGGCGAAAGGAGAATTAATTGATGAGTGCCGCCGCCAGGGGATTGCCTGTACCCCGTTTCACGATTTCAGTGATGCGGTTCCGGCGTTGTCACGCTGGCTTAATGATTCTGCCAGCCCAGGCGGATACCGTGCCTTTAACCCGCTGATGCCGTGGAGAACGCATGACTGAACAACATGGCTTTGTACTGCACGGTACCAGAAGGATCGGCGTGCTGCTGATCCACGGACTGACCGGCACACCCAATGAAATGCGCGGTATCGCGCGTGAACTGAATCAGGCGGGCCACACGGTTTGTGCCGTACAGCTGGCGGGCCACTGTGGCAGCGCAGATGATCTTATCTCCACCTGCTGGCAGGACTGGTATCAGAGCGTCATTGACGCCGCTAAGCGACTGCGACAACAGGTGGATTGCCTGATCGTGGGGGGACTGTCGATGGGGGCTTTACTGGCGCTAAAATATGCCTCCGATTTTCCGGTAAACGGCGTGCTGGTCTACAGTGCAACGTTCCGCTATGACGGCTGGAGCATCCCCCCTGTTTTACGATGGATTGCGCCCTGCCTGCTGCCGCTCGCCGGGCTACTCCATCTGGGCCGGCACCGCATGTTCAATGAGAAAGAGCCTTACGGGGTCTGTAATGAAACGCTGCGTCGCCGCATCGCCAAAAGTATGCAGGAAGGCGATAGCGCGGTCGCCGGGCTACCGGGAAATCCATGGCCTTCACTGACTGAAATGATGGCGCTGTCGCGTAACGTACGCCGGGCGCTTCCGCGTGTTGTGGCTCCCTGCCTCGTACTGCACGCTGAAAATGACGATATTGCTCACCGCCGTAATGCGTTGCTGATCCGCGATAGTGTCAGTGGCGAGGTGGAACTGGCGTTGTTAAGAAACAGCTACCATATGATCACTATCGATAACGATCGCGCAGAACTGATCACCCGCACACTGGGTTTTATAAAGCGGCAGAACGGAACGCAGAACATCAGAAGGTCTGCCCCCTTACCTTTACCGACAACCGTCAGCACCCCGGCGTGATATGAGCCAACTCATGCTGCTGTTATGGCTGTTGAGCGTGCTGGTCGATACCTGCGGCCAGCTCTTCTTTAAAGCCGCCACGCATGACAGTGCACGCTATAGTGGCCTCGCCTTCTGGCGCCATATGATCGGCCGTGGCTGGATCTGGCTGGGCGCAGGCTGTTATGCGCTGCAGTTTATCTTCTGGCTGGCTTTTTTAACGCTGGTACCGCTGTCTGTTGGTGTCATGCTCGGGGCCATCAATGTGGTGGTGATTATGGTAGCAGGCAGAGTGTGGTTTAAGGAGCGCTTAAGCCCGTGGCGCTTAATCGGCATGCTACTGATTGCGCTGGGCGTACTGGCCGTGGGAACAGGATGATGAAACGCTTTTACCTGCTGGGATTTTTCGTGCTGATGATGTTTGATACGCTGGCACAGGTGAGTTTTAAATACACGGCCATCTCCGCCTCTCCCCTGACGCTGGATGCAGCATGGCTCTACCGCCTCTTTACGCATGTCTGGATCTATATTGCCTTTGCAGGCTACGCGGGCGCTTTTTATACCTGGATGACGCTGCTCAGACAGGCCCCTGTCGGCCCTGCGTTTGCCGCATCACATCTTGATATTGTCTCCGTGACGCTGATATCAATCTGGCTGTTTAACGATCACCTCACACTGACAAAAGCCCTCGGCGCCGTACTGATCCTGCTGGGTATCCTGTGTCTGGCGAAAGATGCTGATGTCCGGTCACGGCGTGTTGGCCACTGATGTTGAGGGGTTTTTACTGCGAAGCATACAGACAATGCGCCCCGTAGAAACGGGGCGCAGATAGCGGGCGTTTTACTGCTCTTTTTTAGCACGCGTCAGCAATTGATCCAGCAGTTCAATCGCCTGATAGATTTCAGCACGGCTGATCTCCAGTGAGGGAGCAAAGGTGATGACATTCTTATAGTACCCCCCTACGTCCAGTACCAGGCCTGTTTTCTGCCCCTGATATTCCAGCGTACCTGACAGTCCGATATCCACCATTTTATCCAGCAGCGCCTTATTGGGGGTAAACCCATCTGCTGTACAGAGCTCAGCGCGAAGGGCCAGACCCAACCCGTCGACATCACCGATTTCAGGGTGGCGCAGCTGTAATGACTTCAGACCGTCAAGGAAGCAGGCTCCGCTTTCCATCACCTGTTTCTCGTAGTCTTTCTCCGCCAGCATGTGCATCACTTCCAGTCCTACTGCGGTTCCAAGAGGATTAGAAGCAAACGTAGAGTGGGTTGATCCGACCGGGAAGGTCACGGGATTAATCATCTCCTCACGCGCCCAGATACCGGCAAGCGGGTTCAGGCCGTTGGTTAACGCCTTCCCGAACACCAGGACATCAGGCGTAATACCAAAATGCTCAACTGACCACAGTTTTCCGGTACGGTAAAAACCCATCTGGATTTCATCGACCACCAGCAGAATCCCATGCTCGTCGAGCACTTTTTTAAGCCCTTTATAGTAATTACGCGGCGGGATCACATAACCACCGGTTCCCTGCACCGGCTCGATATAAAAAGCGGAAAACTCAGACTGGCTGGCTTTAGGATCCCATACGCCGTGATATTCGTTTTCAAACAGGCGCGCAAAATCGGCGATGAGCTTTTCAGCATACTCTTCTGCCGTCATTCCTTTCTGCCGCCGGAAGGGATAGGGGAAAGGAATAAACTGGGCACGCTCGCCAAAGTGGCCAAAACGACGCCGGTAGCGATAGCTGGAGGTGATGGATGACGCCCCCAGGCTGCGCCCATGATACCCCCCCTCAAAGGCAAACATCCGGCTTTTACCGTTGCAGTAATTACGCACCAGTTTCAGCGAGTCATCAATGGATTGTGACCCTCCCACGTTATAGTGAACGCGCCCGGGAAGGCCAAACTTACGCTCCATATCCTGCGCGATGACTTTACTCAGTTCGATCTTAGTCGGGTGCAGGTACTGGCTGGCAATCTGAGGCAGCACGTCAATCTGTCGTTTGAGGACACTGTCCAGCCGGGGGTTGGCATAACCAAAATTCACTGCGGAATACCACATCTGAAGATCGAGATATGGCGTTCCTTCCGCATCAAAGAGGTAGCTCCCCTTGCAGTGATCAAATATTTTTGGCGTACTGACATAATGAACCGTATCACCATGTGAGCAATATTTCGCTTCATCTGATAATAGTTTTTCTTCATACGGGGTCATAAAGAGTCCTTCCTTTAGCTTGATGAGAACGCTGATATTATCAGCACCCTCTTATCCCGTGACCGCCATTTTTTGACTGTATGGACTTTATTTTTACTTATTATAGGTAATGTTTAACTTCCCGGGTAAAAACCTTAATCATTCATCAACAACATTATGTTAATTGGGCATGACGTCAAAATCAGCACGAATATACTCATCACTCTTTAATTCAATACGGCATCAGGGTATGGACCGAACGTCATCGCGCTGACAGTCAGCGCGGTGGTTTACCCCCCGATTAATCCCTCACCTTAAATGAAATTGATAGCAATCAGGAAGATGTTACATCTTGCATTGAAAAAAAAGTAAAAACTTTAACGAATCTACCCAACAGAAAAGGCGAAATTAACGCAAATAATTAGAGAGATATCACCAAAAACCAGGATAAATCATAAAAATAAACCTCATGAATCCCATAAGATGAACGATCGTTTGGTTTGAATTCATGACAGGAAAAAACCCGTAAAGGGATGCCAAACTAACCACGACAAATTAATATTATCCTTTACTCACAGCGAATCTTCACGGTCAGAGCGAGATGGGGAACATCTGCCTTCGAGGTATTTCATTGCAGCACCATTCATTTAAAGATAGGGAGGATTAAATGAAAAGATTTTTAATAGAGGCAAACCGTTTTCTGTTCAGCTATCCGGAGAAACTTATCATTAAAGACAGTGCTTATCATGATATGCAGCTTATTGAGTATCATAGTAAGAGTTACTCGTACAGAAATTATTTTACCGAAGGACGGAATGTTTATGGTCAGATAATTATTACCAAAAATAAAACACCCGTATGGTGCATGCAGTTTCAGGGCGGCGTTGTCAATGAACAGCTGGATGAAAGAACCGCCCGCCATCTTAAGTATGTTGCCAGAAAAAACCGCAGTTTGTCAGACGAGCGCTACCCTATACGCGGCCCCCGGGAGGCGACTTTCGCTGACCTGCATTATCAGAATGATATATTTGGTGACCTGAGACGATTCCAGGGGCAGGAAATCATTCAAAAAGAGGAGAACACCTTGTTTATGATGAAGCTGTCAGGCGGCGAATTAACCTGATCGTGAAAAAAACGTGGTGTCTTCCTCTCAGTTTTTCAAAAATGAAACGATAATGTCTTCTTTGATAAATAAAACAGCTAAGATTTGGACGATTTTTTTAATACGGTAACCTTTCAAACAGGTTAACTGACTAAGGAGTGGGTGTGTTTCAGAAAACAAGAAAGACGGTATTGCGCGGAATGTTAACAACGGCACTTTTGTTGCCATTAGCCGGCTGCGACCAGAGTAAAACCGCAGAGGAAAAGCCGGTGCAACCGGCAGGATCCGCGGCCCTCAAGGAAGATGCCAACGCGCAACTGGCGACCAAGTTAAACGCCTATGTGAGCTGCTTCAATACCGCCGATGGCGCAGCCCGTCACAGCGCGCAGCGCTATGTCAGCTGGATCCATGACCTCGATAAGGGACCAACGGGCAAAGAACGCACCGTCAACGTGCCGGGGGATTTGACCGCTTACGAACTGGACAGCTGCACCAAAGCCATTGGCGAGGCCTCCAGCGCGAAACCCGCCCTGCCGGCGCTTGACAGCGCAGCGGTACAGTACCTGTCCGATCTCACTGCACTGGTGCCGCTGGCATCACAGGCTCATCAATACTACAGTCAGGAAGACTACAAGGATGATGGCTTCGCCAGAGGCAAGCAAATGCATCAGCCGCTAATGATGGCCTACGGGCGCTTTATCAAGTCCAGCGATGTCTACGGGGATGAAGTGGAAAAGGAAACGGTTAAACTGACCGACGCGCAGCTTGTTGAGATAGAGAAAACGCAGGGACGGCACAGCCCCTACTACCGCCTGGCATTAGTCAGCCAGGGCAAACGGTTAGCCGCCCAATTGAGTGCTGACGCCACCGACGTTGCCGCAGCAACAAAGGCAATCGAGGCGTACGGCGCACTGGTGGATGAATCAGATAAAGCCACCGCCAGCGAGCCCGGCAAACCGGTGAGCTGGTCAGTCTTCCAGACCAGCGCCAGCACGTTCCTCAAAGACTGTAAAGACCGGATGCGTCGCGTACGCGACAAAACGCCCTACAGTCGTGGCGAGCAGGGACTGATGGAAAACAATGGCAGCAGCGCCGGTTGGACGGTCACCGGTTCACCGATGCGCGTACTGAAATCCTACAACGACCTGGTTGAAGCCAGTAACCGGCTGTAATCCGGCGGGCCCCCCTTCCTTCAGCTATCACCGAAACAGGCAGCTCTTCAAAATGGCTGCCTTCACACTATTTTTCGACAATTTCCTTCACATCTTTCTGATGAATTTGATGGGAGTTACCGTCAGTATCTTTATAGGAGATCAGACCGGTGTCTTTATCTTTAACAGGCTTGCCATGCGTCGTAACCATGTGCCCGTCATCCGTTGAAATAACATAATCACTTGAACAGGCGGTCATGCCTAATACAGCTGACATGATAATACCCACTAACGTGCATTTTTTGGCTGATACGGACAGTTTCATTAACTTTTCTCTTCTCTATTTGCGTTTCGACGGGATAAACAGATGCTGTATCTTCGTACTTTCACCCTAAACAGAAATACAATGAGGAGTTCAGAACATTCGCAATAAATGTTAAATTTGATTTATATCATTTAATTGTCATTGAATGAGTGAAAAGGAAAAGACTTTTTTTTCGATTCAACCCCCGCGATTCCCTGATGTCTTTTTTTACTAACTACGCCTTTCATAATAAATAAAAAACCAATAATTTCAATTATTTATAAATAAAAAATGAAATTTCAGCAGGCAACCTTACTTTGACGGGAGAGAGTAATGGGATACTTTCCCCCGATTGTTCGGCGCTTAACCCAGCCCGGCCCCTGGTGACAAGTCCCATTCGGGAACGGATGACAGAAAGCCTAAAAAATAAACAAAAAATACTTTTCATCCGGTGTTTTGGTTCATTTTGTTCCACAAAAAGTTTTCCGTTTTAACACCTTTTCCTGCCACACTTTTCTCAAAAATTTAAAATACGGCCCCCCTGAGTCGCAGCAACTGTCTTTAAAAAAATATTACGCCCTTTAAGATTTCGTTAAGAACTTTCCTGTAATTTACCCAGACACGATATTTACAAGGAAATAAAATCATGAAAAAAGTCATCTTAATTACCCTATTGGCTGGCCTTTCATTCGGCGTTGCCGCACAGCAGCAAGGTTTCATTACCCCTGAAGGACAGAGCTATTCTCAGGGCGGCTTTAAAGGCCCTACACCGGGTTTATCTTCCGTTGCAGAGGCTAAAACGTTACGTGATGATGCCTGGGTTGTTCTTGAAGGTAATATCGTCAGGCAGGTGGGTCATGAACTTTATGAGTTCAGTGACAGCACCGGCACCATTAATGTGGATATCGATGATAAGCGCTGGCAGGGTCAGGCCGCCTCACCGGGAAGCAAGATCCGGATTGAGGGTGAAATCGATAAAGACTGGAACAGCGTTGAGATTGATGTAAAAAATCTTCGCGTCCTGAAGTAACCTGCAATGGAGTTCTGGCCGGTTAGACGTGGTGATTCCGTCAGCCGTGGTATAAATTCAGGATTCAATTTGAGTGAACGAAGGCGCAGGCATGTCGCAAAATATACCCGATATTAACGTGTTGTTTGTCGCAGGATTTGGGCCCGTCGCGCAGAATA
This sequence comes from Erwinia persicina, assembly GCF_019844095.1. Lineage (NCBI taxonomy): Bacteria > Pseudomonadati > Pseudomonadota > Gammaproteobacteria > Enterobacterales > Erwiniaceae > Erwinia > Erwinia persicina. The sequence continues at coordinate 2,848,728 of NZ_CP082141.1, forward strand.
GTGCTTCCAGCGCCAGCTTTTATGTGCAGGCGCTCGGTTTGCCGCTTAAGCCTTTAGAGGGTAACGGCGATTACCTGGTTTCTGAAGAGGGTCTGTTGAAGGGCGTTAAGCATTTCGCCGTCTGGCCACTGTCACAGGCCGCACATTCCTGCTTTGGCGCTGACCAGTGGCCAGCTGAACACCCGATACCACAGGGATGGATTGAATATGAGGTACGGGATCTCGATGCTGCTACCCGTATCCTGCGCGAAAAAGGGTATCGCCTCCTGGTGGCTAACCGCACCGAACCCTGGGGGCAGACAGTCACACGCCTGCTGAGTCCTGAAGGGTTGCTTACCGGGCTGACGATCACCCCCTGGCTGCGTGACTAAACGAAGCAGCCAATAAAGACCATGATGACAGGGAAAAGATAGGATGATTGTAACGGTATAAATTGAGTGGTTTCTTTTTTACAGTCCTGGGGAAAGGTTTTGGGGAAGGGTTTTGGGGAAGGGTTTTGGGGAAGACTTTCTGTGGTAGAGAAATGAGGGCGGGAGCACCAGGCCCCCGCCAGCAAACACACTTACATGTGTTTGATCATTGCGTCGCCAAACTCTGAAGCTTTCAGCAACTTAGCGCCGTCCATCTGACGTTCAAAGTCATAGGTCACGGTTTTGGCAGCAATCGCGCCTTCCATGCCTTTCACAATCAGGTCAGCGGCTTCGAACCATTCCATATGACGCAGCATCATTTCTGCTGACAGGATGATGGAACCTGGGTTCACTTTATCCTGACCGGCATACTTAGGTGCTGTACCGTGGGTGGCTTCAAACAGAGCACATTCGTCACCGATGTTCGCGCCCGGCGCAATACCGATACCGCCAACCTGCGCCGCCAGGGCGTCAGAAATGTAGTCACCGTTCAGGTTCATACAGGCGATGACGTCATACTCGGCCGGACGCAGCAGGATCTGCTGCAGGAACGCATCGGCGATCACGTCTTTAATGACGATCTCTTTGCCGGTGTTCGGGTTCTTCACCTTCATCCACGGGCCGCCATCGATCAGCTCGCCGCCGAACTCTTCTTTCGCCAGCTGGTAACCCCAGTCTTTGAAAGCGCCTTCGGTGAACTTCATGATATTGCCTTTGTGAACCAGCGTTACAGAATCACGGTCGTTGGTGATCGCATATTCGATGGCTGCACGCACCAGGCGTTGGGTGCCCGCTTCTGAGCATGGCTTAACGCCGATGCCGCACTGTTCAGGGAAGCGAATTTTCTTCACGCCCATCTCATCACGCAGGAACTTGATGACTTTATCTGCTTCCGGCGTACCCGCTTTCCATTCGATACCTGCATAGATATCTTCGGAGTTTTCACGGAAAATCACCATATCGGTGTCTTCCGGGCGTTTCACCGGGCTTGGAGTGCCGGTGTAGTAACGGACAGGACGCAGGCAGATGTATAAATCAAGCTGCTGACGCAGGGCAACGTTCAGGGAACGAATACCGCCGCCGACCGGGGTGGTCAGTGGGCCTTTGATGGCTACGCGATATTCTTTAATCAGGTCGAGGGTTTCTTCTGGCAGCCAGACATCCTGGCCGTAAAGCTCTACCGATTTCTCACCGGTGTAAATTTCCATCCAGGAAATCTTACGCTCACCGTTGTAAGCTTTCTGCACAGCGGCATCAACAACTTTGATCATCACTGGAGACACGTCAACGCCAATGCCATCACCTTCGATAAACGGGATGATCGGATTGTTAGGTACGTTGAGTTTTCCCTGGTCCAGGGTGATTTTCTGACCTTCCGCCGGAACAACTACTTTGCTTTCCATTAACCTCTCCTTCGAGCGCTTTTTTTTGTTAATGACTTGTAAGATGCGCGTCAATACTACTTGAATATTGACGCCGCGCCAATCATCTCCGGATTGCGGTATAATGCGCTCATTGTTATCAAGTGCAAAGACCATGCGAAAATCTTCCCTGACCAATCATCATTCCGGGCGTTCCACCGCCCGTCGTGCGGCCAAACCGGCTGCCAGAGGCCCGCGTTGCGTGGTGCTGTTTAATAAACCCTTCGATGTGCTGCCCCAGTTCAGCGACGAGGCAGGCCGGCGTACGTTGAAAGATTATGTACCCCAGCCGGGAATTTATGCCGCAGGGCGGCTTGATCGCGACAGCGAAGGACTGATGGTGCTGACCAATGACGGCGCACTGCAGGCGAAACTGACCCAGCCGGGCAAACGCACCGGGAAAATTTACTATGTGCAGGTGGAAGGGGAGCCGCAGGAAAATGATCTGCACCCGCTGCGAACGGGCGTCGACCTGAAAGACGGCCCCACCCTGCCCGCCGGGGTCGAAAAGGTGGCCGCGCCCGACTGGCTGTGGGAACGCCAGCCACCGATCCGCGAACGTAAAGCGATCCCAACCTGCTGGCTGAAAATCACCCTGTACGAGGGGCGCAACCGCCAGGTGCGGCGAATGACGGCACATATTGGTTTTCCTACCCTGCGGCTGATCCGTTTTTCCATGGGTGCGTTACAGTTACAGGGTCTGGCGCCCGGCGAATGGCGCGATATCAGTAACGAAATCTGACTTTTATTGCGCAGCAAACTGCGCACATTAACCGAATGGAGCACACTATGTTCAAACCGCATGTCACCGTCGCCACGGTGGTTCAGGCAGAAGGACAGTATCTGGTTGTCGAAGAGCGTGTGCGTGGCCGCACCACCTGGAATCAGCCGGCGGGGCATCTGGAAGCCGATGAAACCCTGCTCCAGGCGGCGGTACGGGAACTGTCGGAAGAAACCGGCATCGATGCGGTTCCCCAGGCTTTTTTACGCCTGCATCAGTGGATCGCCCCGGATAACACGCCGTTTTTGCGCTTCCTGTTCGCACTGGATCTGCCAGAAGCGGTGGAGACTTACCCGCAGGATCGCGATATCGACCGCTGCTGGTGGCTGCCGCCTCAGGACATTATCACCTCGAAAAAGCTGCGTTCACCGCTGGTTGCGGAAAGTCTGCAGATTTATCAGACCGGGCCACGTTACCCACTGGCTATCCTCAGCGCCTTCCAGTGGCCATTTAGCGAGAGTGCGCAGATCGTTGACGCATGATAGAATGCGTCGCAATTTTATCAGAGTCGCCTTTAACGGCTCCTTAAAGTCGGACAAGCAATGTTGAACAATTCGAATAGCCAGAAAAAAGTGATCGTCGGCATGTCCGGCGGTGTTGACTCCTCCGTTTCCGCCTGGCTGCTACAGCAGCAGGGTTATCAGGTTGAAGGCCTGTTTATGAAAAACTGGGAGGAGGACGATGGCGAAGAGTATTGCACCGCCGCGGAAGATTTAGCCGATGCGCAGGCCGTCTGCGACAAGCTGGGGATCCATCTGCATACGGTCAATTTTGCTGCCGAATACTGGGATAATGTGTTTGAACATTTCCTGGCTGAATACAAAGCGGGCCGCACGCCCAACCCCGATATTCTCTGTAACAAAGAGATCAAATTTAAAGCCTTTCTGGAATTTGCCGCTGAAGACCTGGGTGCGGACTATATCGCCACCGGTCACTACGTGCGTCGCCAGGACGTGAACGGCAAAAGCCGCCTGCTGCGCGGGTTGGACGGTAATAAAGATCAGAGCTACTTCCTCTACACTCTCGGTCATGAACAGATTGCCCAGAGCCTGTTCCCGGTGGGTGAACTCGAAAAACCAGAAGTTCGCCGCATTGCAGAGCAGCTTGAACTGATCACCGCGAAGAAAAAAGACTCCACCGGTATCTGTTTTATTGGTGAGCGCAAGTTTACCGAATTCCTTGGCCGCTACCTGCCCGCCCAGCCGGGTCCGATAATCTCCGTGGACGGGGATACGGTCGGTCAGCATCAGGGGCTGATGTACCACACGCTGGGCCAGCGCAAAGGGCTGGGTATCGGCGGAACCAAAGATGGTAACGAAGAACCCTGGTACGTGGTCGATAAAGACGTGGCCGGTAATATTCTGGTGGTCGCACAGGGCCATGAGCACCCTCACCTGATGTCAGTGGGCCTGATCGCCCAGCAACTGCACTGGGTCGATCGCGAAACACTGGCCGCACCGCTGCGCTGCATGGTGAAAACCCGCTATCGTCAGGAAGATATTCCCTGCACCGTGACGCCAATGGATGGGCAGCGTATTGACGTGCGCTTTGATCAGCCGGTTGCTGCGGTCACGCCCGGCCAGTCTGCGGTCTTTTATCTGGATGAAGTCTGCCTCGGCGGCGGCATTATCGAACAGCGTACGCCGCTGGTTAACGCGTAATTCGGGCCGTATACAGGAGTAAACGTGGCGAAGAACTATTATGATATCACTCTGGCGCTGGCAGGTATCTGCCAGGCCGCCCATCTGGTACAGCAGCTGGGGCACCAGGGCCAGTGCCCTCCCGATGCGTTTAAAACATCGCTGAACAGCCTGCTGGATCTCAATCCGGCCTCTACGCTGGCGGTGTACGGTAACGATGAAGCGAATCTGCAGTTCGGACTGGAAACGCTGCTGGCCGTACTGAACAGCAATAGCCGACAGGGTCTTGGCGCGGAACTGACGCGCTATACCCTGAGCATGATGGTGCTGGAGCGTAAACTTAATGCCAGCAAGACGGCAATGAGTACCCTGTCTGACCGAATCGCCCAACTCGATCGCCAGCTGGCGCACTACGATCTGGAGTCTGATACGCTGTTAGGTGCCATGGCGGGGATCTATGTTGATGTGATCAGTCCGCTCGGTCCACGCATCCAGGTGACCGGCTCCCCGGCCATCCTGCAGAACAGCCAGGTTCAGAATAAAGTTCGTGCCACACTACTGGCGGGTATTCGTTCAGCGGTGCTGTGGCAGCAGGTCGGCGGTGGCCGACTGCAGCTGATGTTTTCCCGTAACCGCCTGGTGAATGAGGCCAGAGCGATCCTTGCCCGCCTTAACGGGACCCCAACCTGATTTTTTTAACCGATCCTGGAGCAGCAACAATGGAATTATCCTCTCTGACCGCCGTCTCACCTATAGATGGCCGTTATGGCGACAAAGTCAGCCCACTCCGTGGTATTTTCAGCGAATATGGCCTGCTGAAATTCCGCGTTGAGGTTGAAGTTCGCTGGTTACAAAAACTGGCTACCTGCGCTGCGATCAAGGAAGTTCCTGCATTTGATGCCGACGCAAACGCTTTCCTTGATGGTATTGTCAGCGGTTTCAGTGAAGAAGATGCTGCGCGGATCAAAACTATTGAGCGTACCACTAACCACGATGTCAAAGCCGTGGAGTACTTTCTGAAAGAGAAAGTGGCACCGGTGCCCGCCCTGCATGCCGTATCTGAATTTATTCACTTTGCCTGCACCTCAGAAGATATTAATAATCTGTCACACGCGCTGATGCTGGAAACCGCACGCCGCGAGGTGATTGTGCCTTACTGGAACAACATCATCGCTGCGGTCAAAGACCTGGCAGTGCAGTACCGTGATATTCCGCTGTTGTCACGCACGCATGGTCAGCCGGCCACGCCATCCACACTGGGTAAAGAGATGGCGAACGTCGCCTACCGCTTTGAACGCCAGTTGCGTCAGCTGGAACGTATTGAAATGTTGGGTAAAATCAACGGTGCCGTCGGTAATTATAATGCCCACATCGCCGCGTATCCGGAAGTGGACTGGCATGCGTTCAGTGAGTCGTTTGTGACCTCGCTGGGCGTGACCTGGAACCCGTACACCACGCAGATCGAACCGCATGACTACATCGCCGAACTGTTTGACTGCATGGCGCGCTTTAACACCATCCTGATCGACTTCGATCGCGATATCTGGGGTTACATTGCGCTCAACCACTTCAAGCAGAAAACCATTGCGGGCGAAATTGGTTCATCGACCATGCCGCATAAGGTCAACCCGATTGACTTCGAAAACTCCGAAGGCAATCTCGGCCTGGCGAACGCCATGATGCAGCATCTGGCCAGCAAACTGCCGGTATCACGCTGGCAGCGTGACCTGACCGACTCCACCGTACTGCGTAACCTCGGCGTGGGCGTCGGTTATGCGCTGATCGCCTATCAGTCGACGCTGAAAGGCATCTCCAAGCTGGAAGTGAACCGCGCCCGCCTGCTGGACGAGCTGGATCACAACTGGGAAGTGCTGGCCGAACCGATCCAGACAGTAATGCGCCGTTACGGTATTGAAAAACCTTATGAAAAACTGAAAGAGCTGACGCGCGGCAAACGCGTCGATGCGGAAGGCATGAAAACCTTTATCGACAGCCTGGCACTGCCAGAAGAAGAGAAAACCCGTCTGAAGCAGATGACCCCGGCCAACTATATTGGCCGCGCTATCCAGATGGTTGACGATCTGAAATAACGCCCGCCAACGGGCCGGCTCAGTCGGCCCGTGTTAACCTGTTGTTTACCTCTTCTCCTCTATACTTATCGCCAGTTTATGCCCTGATCAACGCAAGCGACCGCTTACCCAGTTGCACCCCGACGCATTCCAGGGCTATGTTGATGTCTCTGGCAGTTTGATCTTATTTAAGGATTCGGTTATGCGTGTGTTAGTTGTGGAAGATAACCCACTGCTGCGTCATCATCTGGCGGTGCAGCTGCGGGAGATGGGGCACCAGGTGGATGCCGCCGAAGACGCCAAAGAAGCCGACTATTTTCTGAATGAGCATACGCCGGATATCACGCTGGTCGATCTCGGTCTGCCTGATGAAGACGGTATGACACTGATCCGCCGCTGGCGCGGTCAGGAAGTCCGTCAGCCAATTCTGGTGCTGACCGCACGAGATGGCTGGCAGGCAAAGGTCGAAGCACTGGAAGCCGGAGCCGATGATTACGTCACCAAGCCCTTTCATATAGAAGAAGTGGTGGCCCGGATGCAGGCGCTGATGCGCCGCAACAGCGGACTGGCGTCGCAGATCATCACTCTGCACCCTTTCCAGATTGACCTGTCGCGCCGCGAACTGACCATCAACGAACAGCAGATTAAACTGACGGCGTTTGAGTACACCATCATCGAAACCCTGATCCGCAATGCCGGGAAAGTGGTCAGCAAAGATTCACTGATGCTGCAACTTTATCCCGATGCGGAACTGCGCGAGAGCCACACCATTGATGTGCTGATGGGCCGTTTACGTAAAAAAATCCTTGCTGAATATGCGCAGGAAGTGATCACCACGGTACGCGGTCAGGGCTACCGCTTCGATATTTGAGCATGTTCAACTGGCGTCGCAGAAAGCCACTTTCGCTGCGGGTACGGTTCTTACTGGCCACCGCAGCGGTCGTACTCACCATGTCGCTCTCCTACGGAATGGTGGCCGTGATCGGCTACGTGGTGAGCTTTGATAAAAATACCTACCGCGTGTTGCGCAGCGAAAGTAATCTGTTTTTCACTCTTTCTCAGTGGAATGACGGCAAACTCAGTATCGTCCAGCCTGAACGCATGACGCTGAACTTTCCCGCCCTGGTGTTTATCTATGACGACAACGGTAAGCTGCTGTGGCAACAGCGTGACGTCCCGGATATACGCAGTAAGATCCGCCGTGAGTGGTTAAATAAGTCTGACTTTTACGAAATCGACACCAATAATCACACCAGTCGTGAGGTGCTCGGTAATGACCGCGTGGCACAGAATAAGCTCACCGCCTATGACGACGATGGCAACGACACCTTTACCCACTCGGTGGCCGTGAACCGCTATGAGGCAACGTCTACACTCCCTGCCCTGACTATCGTGGTGGTCGACTCTATTCCACAAGAACTTCAGCACTCAGATGTCGTGTGGTCGTGGTTCAGCTATGTGCTGCTGGCAAATCTGCTGCTGATTATTCCGCTGCTGTGGCTGGCGGCACACTGGAGCCTGCGCCCGATCGGCGCGCTTGCCGCCCAGGTGCGCGAACTGGAAGCCGGAACCCGCGAAACCCTCAATCCAGCCCCGCCGCAGGAGCTGAAGGGGCTGGTACGTAACCTGAACCTGCTGCTGGATAATGAACGGCAGCGCTATACCCGCTACCGCACCACGCTGAGTGACCTGACCCACAGCCTGAAAACCCCGCTGGCCGTGCTGCAGACCACCCTGCGGTCACTGCGCGGCGGGCGTAACCTGTCCATCGAGCAGGCCGAGCCCATTATGCTGGAGCAGATCAGCCGTATCTCGCAGCAGATTGGCTACTACCTGCACCGGGCCAGTATGCAGGCCGATCACCACGCGTTGAAGCGGGATGTGCATTCGGTGCCGGCCCTGCTCGACGGGCTGTGCTCAGCACTGAATAAAGTCTACCAGCGCAAGGGCGTGGTGCTGACGCTGGATATCTCACCAGAAGTCATTTTCGTTGGCGAACAAAATGATTTTATGGAAGTGATGGGCAACGTACTCGATAACGCCTGTAAGTACTGCCTGGAATTTGTTGAGATCAGCGTGCAGCAGACGGAAAAAACGCTGTTGCTGATCGTGGAGGACGACGGTCCAGGTATTCCGGAAAACAAGCGCGATCTGATCTTTATCCGCGGGCAGCGCGCCGATACACTGCGTCCGGGCCAGGGGCTGGGCCTGTCGCTGGCCCGGGATATTATGGAACAGTACGCGGGTGATATTCATGCCAGTACCAGTCAGCTGGGCGGGGCGCGCATGGCGGTAGAGTTTCAGCGCCAGGAGATCCTGCACAAACACGAGTAGGCGTTATCCCCGACTTTTCACGGCAGTGGTACACACCCACTGCCGTGCGCTGTTATAATCTACTCACTTTCGCGTTTCAGGAAAACATCATGGATTATCAGCTCGATCTCAACTGGCCCGACTTTATTCAGCGCTACTGGCAGAAACGCCCGGTAGTCCTTAAGCGCGGTTTCAAAAACTTCGTCGACCCCATTTCTCCCGACGAACTGGCCGGTCTGGCCATGGAAAACGAAGTTGACAGTCGTCTGGTCAGCCACCAGGACGGTCAGTGGCAGGTCAGCCATGGCCCGTTTGAGAGCTTTGATCATCTTGGTGAGAATAACTGGTCACTGCTGGTTCAGGCAGTCGATCACTGGCATGAGCCTTCCGCCGCGCTGATGCATCCCTTCCGGATGATCCCTGACTGGCGCGTGGACGATCTGATGATCTCCTTCTCCGTGCCCGGCGGCGGGGTTGGCCCGCACTTTGACCAGTATGACGTTTTCATTATTCAGGGTACCGGTCGTCGTCGCTGGCGCGTGGGGGAGAAAACAGAGCTGAAGCAGCACTGCCCGCATCCCGATCTCCTTCAGGTCGAACCTTTTGAGGCCATTATCGACGAAGAGCTTGAGCCGGGTGATATTCTTTATATTCCACCGGGGTTCCCGCACGAAGGCTACTCACTGGAAAATGCCATTAACTACTCGGTCGGCTTCCGTGCGCCAAGCGGACGCGAACTGATTAGCGGTTTTGCCGATTACGTGCTGGCACGTGAGCTGGGCAGCCGCCGCTTCAGCGATCCGGACGTCCAGCCCCGTGAGCACAATGCAGAGATCCTGCCCGACGAACTGGAGGGGATCCGCGCCATGATGCTGGAGGTGATTAACCAGCCTGAGCATTTCAATCAGTGGTTCGGTGAGTTTATCTCGCAGTCACGTCACGAGCTGGACGTGGCCCCTCCGGAGCCGCCGTATCAGCCGGATGAGATCTACGATGCGCTGCAACAGGGCGATCGCCTGTCACGCCTGGGCGGTCTGCGCGTGGTGTCCATTGGTGACGCGGTGTTTATTAATGGTGAGCAGGTCAGTTCTCCGCATCGTGCGGCACTGACCGCGCTGGCGAACGATTTGACCCTCGGACACGACCAGTTCGGCGATGCGCTGGACGACCCGTCCTTCCTCGCCCAGCTGGCGGCCCTGGTCAACAGCGGTTACTGGTACTTTGACAGCGAAGATTAAGCCTGCTGATAACGGCAAGGGGCGACCGGAGTGACAGGTCGCCCCTGCGGGCATAACGGCATCTTCATTTTCTTCAGGTTTTTGCCTGCTCCGCCGTTAATACGGCAATCCGGGTAATCACCTTCACCGCCTGCTCCATATTGTCCAGCGAAGCAAACTCATGTTTGCCGTGATAGTTGTAGCCACCGGTAAACAAATTTGGACAAGGTAGTCCCATAAATGACAGCTGCGCCCCATCCGTCCCACCGCGAATCGGTTTCACCTTCGGCGTAATACCGCAGTCACGCATCGCCGCCAGCGCCAGTTCGATACTCTGCGGGCACGCTTCGACCTGCTCACGCATATTGTAATAGCTGTCTTCCACCACCAGCTCAATAGCAGCAGGTGAAGGTAAAGTCCGTTGCAGATGGGCAGCAATATCCGCCAGCCTTTTTTTCCGCTCTTCAAAACCGCTGCGCGTAAAATCGCGCACGATGTAGTGCAGTTCAGCACGATCCACGCTGCCTTTGATCCCGTGCAGATGCCAGAAGCCTTCATAGCCCGAGGTTTTTTCCGGCACCTCATCTTCCGGGACTTCCCGGTGGAAACGCATCGCTGCATCCAGGGCATTGACCATCACTCCCTTCGCACTGCCGGGATGCACATTATTACCGGTGATTTTTACCGTGACGGAGGCGGCATTGAAGTTTTCATATTCAAACTCTCCCATCCCGCCGCCGTCCACGGTATAAGCCCATTCAGCCCCAAAGGCCGCCACGTCAAAATGCTGAATACCGCGACCAATTTCCTCATCGGGCGTGAAGGCCACGCGCACTTCGCCATGCGCAACCGTACCGGATGTAAGATGTGCCAGCGCGGTCATGATCTCTGCGATACCGGCTTTATCATCTGCGCCGAGAAGGGTTTTCCCGTCGGTGGTGATCAGGGTGTGTCCGGTCAGCTCATGCAGCACCGGAAACATCACCGGCGACAGAATCTCATCCCCCATGCCCAGGGCAATATCCCCCCCGCGATAGTTTTCAATCACCTGCGGGTTCACGTTCTTTGCCGTAAAATCCGGTGACGTATCCATATGGGAGATAAAGCCGATAACGGGCACAGGCCAGCTGACATTCGATGGCAGGGTGGCCATGACAATACCACGCGCGCTGCAGCTGACATCACTCAGCCCCATGGCGCGCAGCTCATCACACAGCCTCTGCGCCAGACGGAGTTGCCCCTCAGTGCTGGGGACCTGACGAACATTCCCTTTAGATTGCGTATCGAAAGACACATAGTGTAAGAAGCGATCAAGTAAATTATTCATCTGTCTTCCCTTTGGATGCCAGCGCTTATTATGGATAGCACTATCATGTTAAATATTGTTTCAGGTCAGTTTAGTACGCAGGCGCTGAATTAACGTGGCGGATAATGGATGAGATCATGAAAACGCACCGGCACATTACCGGGATTACGATACGCATGAGGCCGGTCAGCCTGAAAACGCAGCCCTTCGCCCGCGGCCAGCGACTTCCAGCCTCCCTCCACCTGCACGTCCAGTGCCCCTTCAATCACAATAACATGCTCAACCACCCCCGCCTCATGCGCGGCGGACTCACTGCAGGCACCAGCGGCAAGATCAATCACCAGCATTTCAAAATTCAGCGCGGGGTCAAACGGGAACAGCGGTACCGCCTGCATGACGCTCTCCGCTGGCGGGTAGCCACGCAGTTGCCGACGCGGTGCCGTTACGTCTGCGGCCTCTGGCGCGATAAAGACCGAGAACGGCAAATTAAAGCCTGTGGCAATTTTCCACAGTGTGGCGATGGTCGGGCTGGATTCCGCACGTTCAATTTGCCCGAGCATCGCTTTACTGACGCCGGTTTCCTGCGCAGCCCGGGTCAGGCTCCAGCCCCGTTCGCTGCGCCGGACTCTGAGCACGTTCGCCAGATGGTGTTGTAAACTGTCCACGTCGTCATCTCCCTTCAGTCTGCGGACAGTATAACCCCTTGTGCGTTATAACGCACAGTGATAGCTTGTGCGTTATAACGGTCAACACTCTGCCACGGGATCTCCCTATGCGTCCATCTGTTACCCTGCGTCATCTGACGTTTCCAGCCGTCGTGGCCGGATTTGTCGCCGTACTGGTTGGCTATACCAGCTCTGCGGCGATTATTTTCCAGGCCGCCGGGGCGGCGGGTGCTACCGTCGCACAGACGGGCGGCTGGCTGACAATGCTGGGGCTGGGGATGGGCATCACCTCTCTGGGGCTGTCCCTGTGGTATCGCACGCCGGTGCTGACCGCGTGGTCGACGCCGGGTGCGGCTCTGCTGGTCACCAGTCTGCCGGGGACGTCGCTGAATGAAGCCATCGGGGTGTTTATCTTCGCCTCGGCGCTGATCCTGATTTGTGGGGTGACGGGGTTGTTTGCCCGCCTGATGAACTACATACCCCAGGCGATCTCTGCGGCAATGCTGGCCGGTATTTTGCTGCGCTTCGGCATTGATGCCTTCGCCGCCCTGCAGGTCAACTTTGCCCTGAGCGGTACCATGTGCCTGGTCTATCTGCTGGCCCGCCGGCTACTGCCCCGCTTCGCCATCGTGCTGACCCTGCTGGCCGGCCTGATGGTCGCTCTGATGCAGGGTAATGTTCACGTCGCCCACACACAAAGCCTGATAATGCCGGAATTTATCCCTCCGCACTTTACGCTCTCCTCCCTGCTGGGCGTCGGTATTCCATTCTTTGTCGTCACCATGGCATCACAGAATGCCCCCGGGATTGCCACACTGAAAGCCCATGGCTATGCGCTGCCGGTATCGCCGCTGATCGCCTGGACCGGACTGACCGCGCTGCTGCTGGCCCCTTTCGGAGGGTTTACCGTGTGTATTGCCGCCATTACGGCGGCTATCTGTATGGGCCCGGAGGTGCACAGCGATCCGCAGCGGCGCTATTGGGCAGCCGCCGCAGCCGGGGTGTTTTATCTGCTGGCGGGGGTGTTTGGCGGGGCGATCAGTGGACTGTTTACTGCACTGCCGCAGGCGCTGATCCATACCATTGCCGGGCTGGCACTGCTGGGGACGATTGCCGGGAGTTTGCAGCGGGCGTTAAGCGATGAGCAACAGCGTGATGCGGCGGTGATCGCTTTTCTGATCACCGCCTCCGGCGTCACCCTGCTTGGCATAGGTGCCGCCTTCTGGGGGTTAATCGGTGGCGTTATCGCCCACCTGATCTTCTCGCTGGCCAAACGCTGACGGGGCATCATCGCCGGTCAGCGCCGGACGGGCAATATTCGCCAGCAGATCCTGCACCCACTCCGGCACCACTTCACTGGCCAGTCCGTACTGTTTTTCTTCAAACTCACTGCCGACCTGGCTTGGCTCCAGGTTCAGTTCCACGGTGTGGGCTCCCTGGATGCGGGCCTCATGAACAAAGCCCGCCGCCGGGTAGACATGCCCGGAGGTGCCAATTGCCACGAAATAGTCAGCCTGCGCCAGCGCCTGATAAATCTCATCCATTTGCAGCGGCATTTCACCAAACCACACCACGTGCGGGCGCAGCACGGAGGGGAACTGACAACAATGGCAACGGTCGTCAGGTTTCACATCCTCGCTCCAGTGCAGGATCTGCCCGCTGACGGGACAGCGCACCTTAAGCAACTCACCGTGCATGTGGATCACGTTACGGTTTCCGGCCCGCTCATGCAGGTTATCAATGTTCTGCGTGACCAGCAGGAAGTGGTCACCCAACGCGGATTCCAGCTCGGCCAGCGCCCGGTGCGCCGCGTTCGGCTGGATATCAGCCTGCTGCAGCTGTCGGCGGCGGGCATTGTAAAACGCCTGCACACGCTGCGGATCGCGTGCAAACCCTTCCGGCGTCGCCACATCTTCCACTTTATGCTCTTCCCACAGACCGTCTGCGGCGCGGAAAGTCCGAATGCCGGACTCGGCGGATATGCCCGCCCCGGTCAGCACGACCACGCGTGGCAGTGGATGGCGGGCAATTTCAATATTACGATCGCGTTCGAAAATGCGCTGACGGAAACGCTGATGAACCTGGCGTCGGGTCTTTTTGTAGCGTGCCAGCCTGAGGCGGCGACGGGGAGTGCGCATCATCAAATACCTCTAATCCTTAATATGCAGGAGTGCAGCACGGTGCACTCCGCCAGGGAGTGTGTCCCTGATAATAACGGGTGATCGTCCCGGGTGCACTGAGAGTCTGCCGCTAAACCGGCTGACGGGGCAAAAAAACCGTTCCCGCCAGACCCCCTCGTGCCTCCCGGCTTACTGACCGCTCAGTACTCGCGCCGGGTCGATACGGCTGGCACGGCGTGCCGGATACCAACTGGCCAGCAGGCTGAGCAGCAGCGAGGTCACCAGCACAATACCCACATCACGCCAGTGCAGCTCCGACGGCAGGAAATCAATAAAATAGATATCCCCGGAAAGGAAATGATACCCGGTCAGCGCTTCAATCGCATGAATGATAGGTGTCAGATTGAGGGCCGCCAGCACGCCCACCACTACGCCGCTGACGCTGCCCACCAGCCCGGCCAGCAGGCCATACCAGACAAAGATGGCACGGATCAGCCCGTCTTTTGCCCCCAGAGTGCGCAGGACGGCAATATCGCTGCTTTTATCTTTCACCGCCATCACCAGGGTCGAAACGATATTGAAACAGGCCACGCCGATCACCAGCACCATCGCCAGATACATGATGGCGCGGATCATCTGTATATCGCGATACATGTAACCGTAGGTTCCCACCCAGCTGCGAATATACACATAGGCATGGGTGACCTCCCCTGCCTGACGCACCAGGCTGACGGCGTTGAACGGATCGGCTGCTTTAATCGCGATGCCGGTGACACTTTGCCCCATTCCCAGCAGTTGCTGGGCATCGACCAGCGGCACCAGCGCCAGGCTGTGATCAAGCATACCGCTCAATTTCAGGATACCGGCCACCTGTAAGCGCACGCGCTTAGGCTGTAACAGTTTATTCCCGGCGTCGCTGTTAGGGATCATAATCGTCAGCCAGTCACCCTGCCTGACCTTCAGGCTGGTCGCCACACCCTGCCCCAGCAGGATTTGCTTCTTGCCGGCAGCAAACGTTTTCCAGGCACCGCCCTGCACGTAGGAGGGCAGCGCACTGAGGCGGCTCTCCTGCTGCGGATCAACGCCCTTCACCTGAACTGCCTGCAGCTTACTGCCGCTCTCGATCAGCCCGGTGAAATTAATGTACGGTGCCGCTGCGGCGATCCCGGGAACCTGTTCAATTTTTGGCAACAGCCCCTGCCAGCCGGTAAACGGCTGGTTGACCGGCTCAATTTCCCCGTGCGGCACCACGGCCAGAATGCGGTTATTCAACTCACGTTCAAAGCCGTTCATCGCACTGAGGCCGACAATCAGCACTGCCACACCCAGCGCAATCCCGACGGTGGAGATCACCGAGATCAGTGACACCATCCCTCCGCGCCGGCGGCCACGGCTGAAGCGAAGTCCAAGCAGAAGAGAGAGAGATCCCGCCATCAGAAGCTACCCGCCGGTTGCGCCTGGTCACTGAGCTGGCCGTCGCGCATTTCCATCTGACGCGACATTCGCCGGGCCAGGTTGAGGTCGTGGGTCACCACCAGAAAAGCCGTGCCCTGGCGCTGATTAAGTTCGTTCAGCAGATCAAAAATGGCATCCGCATTACGGGCATCCAGATTCCCGGTGGGTTCATCGGCCAGCACCAGACGCGGATTATTCACCAGGGCGCGGGCGATGGCCACGCGCTGACGTTCCCCGCCGGACAATTCAGACGGGCGGTGAGCCGCACGGTGATCCAGACCGACCGCTTTCAGCATGGCGATGGCTTTTTCCTGTGCCTCTGACTTAGCCGTTTTACCAATCAGCAGCGGCATGGCCACGTTTTCCAGCGCGCTGAAATCGGGCAGCAGATGATGAAACTGATAGATAAAGCCCAGCTCACGGTTACGCAGCCCGGCTTTAGCCGCTGAAGACATGCCGTTCAGCGACTGCCCGTCAAAGACCACTTCGCCGGAAGTGGGCGTATCCAGCCCGCCCAGCAGATGCATCAGGGTGCTTTTACCCGAGCCGGAGCTGCCGACTATTGCCATCATCTCACCCGGCTTAACGGTGAAGGTCACGTTGCGCAGGACATCGGTCTGCACGCTGCCTTCCTGATAGCGTTTACACAGGTTGTCGCACTGCAACAGGATCGTGTTACTCATAACGTAAAGCCTCAGCGGGTTGAACGGCGGCCGCGCGCCAGGAAGGGTAAAGCGTTGACAGCAGCGCGACGACTATCGCCGTCAGGGTAATTGTCGCCACCTGCGTCAGGGAAATAGCCACCGGTAATGCGGCACCATCGAGGAATGCCCCAATCACTGGCATCAGGTTATTCAACTGGCTGGCCAGTAGCACGCCCAGTAACGCGCCCACCAGTGCGCCCACAACGCCTGCCGTTGCGCCCTGTACCATAAAGACAGCGACAATCTGACGGCGCGTCAGCCCCTGGGTTTGCAGGATTGCCACTTCCCCCTGCTTTTCCATGATCAGCAGGCCAAGCGAGGTGACAATATTAAACGCAGCCACAGCAACAATCAGGCTTAACAGCAGCCCCATCATATTTTTTTCCATTTTAACGGCCTGGAATAACTCGCCTTTACGTTCGCGCCAGTCTTTCCACACCGTGCCTGGCGGCAGAGTCTGCTGGCTGACGCTGTCCACCTGAAGGGGTTTATCCAGCCACAGACGCCAGCCGGTAATGTTGCCCGCCGGGTAACGCATCAGGCGCGAGGCATCCTGCTGATTGACCAGAATCTGATAGCCATCCACATCGCTGTTAGAAGCGAACGTACCGATTACGGTAAAAAGGCGCTGGCTGGGAATACGTCCCATCGGTGTGAACTGGCTGGCAGAAGGCACCATCAGACGCACCTGATCGCCGCGTTTGAGGCCCAACTGGCCAGCCAGCTGTTCGCCGACGATGACATAATACTGACCCGACTGCAGCTGCTGCTGGCGCACGCTGACCAGGAAAGGGGTTAACGGGTCGGCTTCATCTGGGTTAATCCCCAGCATGACGCCCACACCCACGCTACGCGCACTCTGCATGACCACCTCTCCGGTGGTCAGCGGCGTGATACGGCTGATACCGGAGAGCTGCAGGCTGCTGGCGGGCAGTTTCTGCGGGTTGATCGACCCCGTTTCGCCGGTAATTAACGCCTGGGGCATAAGACCCAGGGTGTTTTTTTCCAGTTCGTGCTCAAGGCCGTTCATCACCGACAGTACGGTAACCAGCGCCATAACGCCCAGCGTAATACCGACAGCGGAAAGCCAGGAAACAAACCGGCCAAAGCGGTCTGAACCACGCCCGCGCATATAGCGCAGGCCTATAAATAAGGCGACAGGCTGATACATGACATCCGTCTTTCTAAGGGCAGAAAACAATTGGGAAGGATAATAAAGGTTAGCTCCGCGTTATGGAACCACTAAGCTACTGAGTCTGCACATTGTTTTGTCAATGGCTGAAACACTTCGCACGGTTTATCCCCCGGCCCCCGTCCTTATCGCCTGCGCAGAAGCGGGTTTCCTGAGCCTTCATTAGCCCGGCTAAACGCGATGGTGCACCGGCGCTGCGTTACGTCTGGCAGACTTTTACGCCGTAAAACAGGGGGTTTTATGATTACGGTCAGTGAGTTAGCAAGACCAGGATTTTTCCCAAACCCATCAGAAGTGTGATTTTCTATTCGATAACGGCTCACTTTTACGCTATACGTGGCAACATATAACGGTCATGCAGGTGAAAACGATTAGTTTTCCTTAACTGAATTTGCGACACCCGTGAAAGCCAATGTTCACCCGACTCACACGGCTTATCCTTGCGCCTAGGAATAATCCGAATAAATTGCTTTCACCCGGGTTGTCACGTATGTTGTGTGCGTCATTTTGCACCAACCCCCTGATATCGATCTGTTATCAACCAAAATCAGCCTGTCAACCTGACTGTCTCGTGAGTGACCCGTTTTCATCGTCCTGAGCTTAAAGATGCCAAACTATAAATATAATGTTAACCGGGTCATCATCTTATTCGCCCTTGCCATGCTGCTGTCAACCATCGGGCTGGCATCGCGCCATTTTGCCTCACTGTCACTGTTCTGGCCCAGTAACGCCATCCTTCTTGGCCTGCTGATTCGTTTTCCTTCGCTGGACAAACCCAGCACGCTGGTCGTGCTCTTTATGGGAATGTGGAGCGCCGATGTGCTCTATGATACGCCCGTGTTTGTTGCCATGGGCCTCGATGCCGCCAATATCCTGTTTATTGCTACCGCCCGCTGGGCGTTGCTGAGTGATCATTTTTCGCGCGGACACCCCCGCCGCCTGCAGGCGTTGCTGCATGTTTTTCCGGCCTCACTGCTGGGAGCGGCAGTGTGTGCGCTGGCAGGCGCCATGGTCAGTGAACGCTACTTTGAAGATGAGCTGTTTAACGCCTGGTTTTCCTGGTTCTCAGAACAGATGTCCACCTCTATTCTGCTGTTGCCGCTGGTGATCAGCCTGCCCCGTCGCGATGAGCTGGCACAGCTGGCGTCTGCCCTGCGCGACAGCACGGTGCTGCCGGTCATTGCGCTGGTGCTCACCACTGTCACGGGCATCTGGGTAGGCGGCGGTGGCAGCCTGCTCTTCCCTTTACCGGCCCTGCTGTGGTGCGCTATCAGCTATCCCCTGTTTATCACCTGTTTCCTGACGCTGGTGACCGGCATCAGCGAGATTATCCTCGTGGCGGGCAACGTGCTGAACATTCAGGGCAAGGACGATCTGTTCCGCATCGACAGCCTGTCATCTGCCCGACTGGGCGTGGCCGCGATGCTCATCAGCCCGCTGATTGTGGCACTGAGCACCGCGTCTAACAGAAAACTGGTGGCGCGCATTACCAAACGTGCCGACTATGATTTTCTCACCGGCGCGCTGACGCGCAGCGGGCTGTCATCCAGACTGGAGACGCTGGTGACTCCGCGCCACCGGCCTCAGGGCTTTTTCGGTGCCGTTTTCGTCATTGATATCGATCGGTTTAAGAGCATCAATGATACCTACGGTCACGCCAGCGGCGACTATGTTCTGGAAAAAACGGTGGAATGCATTCGTCAGCGTCTGCCGCCGTCAGCGATGTTGTGCCGGATGGGGGGAGAAGAATTTCTGGTTTTAATAGAGGGAATTTCTCAGCCGCGCGCCTTTTTGTTAGCGAATCGCCTGCGTCACAGCATCGAAGAAAATATTATTATGCTGAACGGTAACAACCTCAGCGTCACGGTGAGCATTGGCATCAGTGCGCTGAATATCAACAACGTCAACAGCCTGGATGAGTCAATTACCCGCGCCGATGAGCAGTTGTACATCGCCAAAAGCAGCGGGCGAAATCAGGTTCGCCCGGAGTTTGTACTGTAGGAAAATAAGGCATGGCCTGTTCAGGCCGGGGCCGACCGGAGAGGCCGGCCCTGAAGCGTCAGGCTTCGTTTTCGATGCGGTTAGCTTCGATTTCAAAATCCTGGATGGCGGTATCAAGCTCATCCAGCAGGCCACCTTGCTGAGTCAGTAACTGATTAATTTTCTCTGCAAAGCCCGCGTCTTTGTACTCCCCCTGATCGAACGCCAGCCACTGTGCGGACAGCGTTTCAGTATTACTCTGAGCGTAATGGCGCATTTCTTTTAGCTGCGAAGTCACGTCACGTAAGTGTTCAGTCTGCGATTTGCTTTCGTTATCACTCATGGATATTTCCTTTCGTCATTAAAAGAAGCCTACCCCTTTTGTGACCGGGCGACGCGGTGAAAGTTCACAATCCTTTTCCCTCGCGGTGGAAACGACAAAAAAAAGCCGGGTTTCCCCGGCCTTAAGTGATTGATTAATAGTAAGCAATTTTTCTGTCCGTGCCGTTAACGTTAACGGTGATATAGCCGACAGCGGTCGTCGTTATGGGGGGAACTGCGTCAGTGGTCGCCACCGTCAGCACCCCTTTCTCATTGGCCCCCACCCCCGCCAGCCCGTTGTGCAGGCTCATCCTTGCCGCAGGCGACACCGTCCCTATCGTCGTGAGGTCGGTGACTTCGTTCAGATCCGGTGTGAACAGGGAGCACTCCCCGGACTCAAAACGCGTAGGACCGGTAGACTTGAGGTTAAACATCGTATCGCCGCTGGCGGCCTTCAGTTTTACCCAGATCTCCGAGGTCGTGGTGCCTATGCGATTGAATTTAATATCCAGCACCGCCGGTGAGCCATGATGGCGGATATCACCATAAATTGCCGTTGCACAGCGTGATATCCCCAGATAGCTGGTACCGGATGAGACCGCGCTGACCGGGTTGCCCGCCGTGCCGGTGACGGCATCGTTAGACACTTTACTCACCATTTCAATGACCCATTGCTGGTTGTCACGAGGCATAAACACCTTGCCCAGTTTGTACCATTTGTCGCTGGTGGAGGTGTTATTAATTTTATACCCGCTGTGCCAGCCGACGCGCAGGGTACCGGACATCTGCGTGCCGAAGCTCTCATCCCGACGCCAGCCGGTTTCATAGCCAGAAAGCCAGCGCCCCGGGGCCGTATTAAGGCTAACCGTCGCGCCTGCCTGCAGGTTAAGCTGGCGGATCTGCATCCGGGCGTTATCCATGTTCAGCGGGTTAACACAGTTTTCCAGACTTAATGCCTCCACCAGCCACTGCCCGTTGCTGAGATCCCCGGGGTTGCGGGTATGTTCAATCCAGACATTACTGATTAACCCCTGGGTGACCCGCGGCATCATCAGCGTGGCGTCACCGTAACCGCTCTGGAAGTTAGCGTTCGATAGCTCAATGGCGGTGGAGTGGTCCCAGACCCCCTTCACCGTATCGGACCAGCCGATATCAAACACCCGTGCATAGGTATTAATGGAATAGATTTGATCGAACTTGCTGTCCAGCGTATCCAGCAATTTGATCGCCGTCCCCCCGTTATTCTGCACGCGGAAGCAGGTGATCAACACGGTCTGCCCCGCGACCATGATATTTTCAAAAAAAGGCTGCTGGTTCGTGCACATCTCGGCGGTGATCGCCCCTTTATTCGCCGTGATATCCGCCGATGCCTGGCCATTCCAGCTAATGCCCTTGATGGTCGTCCGCCGGGCGTTGACCCTGAACACCGGCGAGGATGATTTATTCGATACAATCGTCGTTCGCGGCATCCCTCCCTGAGGATTGTCATCCCCGTAGAGATAGAAGCAGGGGATCTCACTGGCGGAGAGGTCAATCGGATTGATAAGGAACTTACCACCGGGGAAGCGCACCCCCAGATTGCGGCTACTGGTGTTTACCGTCTGTGCCCAGTTCAGCATCAGTTTAAAGGCTCCGCTGTCATCGGTGACACCATCGCCCTTACCACCGAAGTGATAGATATTCAGCTCGTCCAGACTGTTCACCACCCGTTTCCAGAAGAAACCCGCCCCAACCGCATACGTGCCGCCGTCATCGACCGGCAATGCGGTGGTGATAAAACCGACGAATGTGCCGCCACCGCGAAACGTGGAGTCTTTATCGTAATAACGCTTCAGCAGGGCAAAATCTCCCGCTTTAACCGGCGCGGTGGTTCGTAATTCAGCAAAAGAGTTAACTTCAATCATAATAACCTCCGGGCAGCGTGCAGACGTCAGCCGCCTTATTCAGGATTAATAAAGGGAATTGAGGGAAAGAGACATGACACAAAGAACGGCCTGACACCTCCTTAATTTAATTTATTCATAGGGTTTATTTTTTATTACCCTCACACAGCGATGACCAAAGATCGTTATGAATATTAATCTGCCTGACGGTGCGAATATCCATTAACTGTGCATCCTGCCCGTGTGTGTAGAGGGGAGAAAAAAGAGTACAGGACGAATCCGTCATTAATTCACTGCCGCCCGTCGACATTGAATCGTGACTGCTGCAACTTACGACGAGCGTCAGCATCATTAAGGACAGCGTTAGCCGTTTGTACATTTTTTGCCTCCTCACTGTTATCCGCCTGTTTTTTTGCCACGGCAGCCATTTGCGTGACTTTATTTTCTGCCGCCGCGACCTGCGCCTGTTGACGGGCTTTTCCCACCTGTTTACCGCCGAACCAGGCGGCACCCAACGCTACCAATAGTCCCCCCACCGCCAGCAGGGCCTGCCAGCCGCCGTTCAGTAAAAAAAGAAATGTGCTCATAGCTTGCCTCCGTTTAACTCATCACGCTGATCGTTAAGTTTTTTCTGGCGAATAAACTGCGCCATGACCGCCATCGCGACCATAAAGGCACCGATCATCCCGAGAAAGTTGTGCGGCAGACAGGATTTCACGTCCTCCGGCAGCGCCCCCCAGGCATTCAGTGCGGCATCAGGAAACGACTGAACCCACGCGGTGAGTGCCGATCCTCCTGACGCCAGCCAGACTGACCAGGTTTTCACCAGCAGTCGCGCATGATCCACCAGCGCCACACGCCCAGACCGCGCTAACAGGCCGATAACCAGTGACACCGCCGCCACCAGCACGACAAAAAGGGTAAATTTCACAGGACCTCCTGATAGCTTTTATAGGTTCCACTGCGCATCACTTCAGCATGACGCCGTGCCCGCCCGGGCGTTTGTCGTGCCCACAGACTGTCGAGCATCGATTCGGCTGCACCGGCAAAATCTCCGTCGGCCACCCTTTGCAGGGTCTGTTTAAAAGCAGACAGGCCCTGGGTACCCAATTGATAGGCCATGCTGTACAGCACATCAGCACGCGGCGGGCTGCACTGCCGCAGCGCAGCCTGAATCGCGGGTTGCCTGAGCATCTCGTCATTCTGGCGATCCAGCAGGGCCTGCATCCAGACCTCTCCGACCTTTCGTGGTACAGCGAAGAGATAATTATTGAGTGCGGCACCGGCAGGCCCGATCTTTATTCCGCAGCCCACCGTTGGAAAACCTTCCGTATCGCGGTAAGGGCGCTCTTTATAGCCTTCTTCAAACAGCAGAATCTGAATAATTTTACTCACGGCTCACCTCGCTGACAGAGAATTAAAAAAGCGTGCTGACGCACCCGACTGAATAACAGCCGTTATTAAAGACATTTTCAGTAAAAAGAAAATAAATAAGAGGAATTAAAAACTGGAATATTAACAGTGTGGATCAGAAAATGCGTACGCAATACATAGAGGGATATTATTTTTTCGCTTGCCTTCAAACTGTGCTTATTCACTCACCTTCAGTCTGTTATTTCACACTCAAGCCGGCACTCCAGCGCGCTTAATACGCCACAGACAAATCCTTCAGCCGTCTGAATTTGTTTACGCACGGTGCCATCCGCGCAGCGGCGGCGGCGGGCAATCGATCGCAGGGAAATTTGATAGAGGTAATGGGCGACCAGAATATCGTGCTGTTCTTTATTCACCTTCATCAGCCTGCTGATACAGCCGTCGAGGATCATACCGTCGTTATCGCTACAGACGGGACGTTTCACACCACGGGCATGGACCAGCCCCCTGAAACCGGCAGCAACCGATGCGTAACCCAGCCCATGCTGACCTGCCGCCGCCCACCCTCCCCAGCGCTCCAGTAGCATTTTGATATCTCGCATTATCTGCTCCTCTGTATTGATCAGGATCCGCACTGACGCGTTGCCAGCCTGTTTCATCAGTTAACACCACGACACTGACTGCCTGATGAAAGCTGGCAGCGAGTGAATAGCGTCACCTGACGTTCGTCTGGAGGGCGTACATCCCCCCCTGAAAAGTGAGCCAGCGATTAGGCTGGACGGCCTGATTGATAAAGAGCGGTGAAATAATTTCGCCAGGACAAGGCAGGCAGGGCCTTCCACTGCCACACTATCGTTAAATATCGCATTTAAAATGGCCCTGATCCTGCGTCAAATGAAGGGGAGTTCAGGGCCATTCGCAACACACCCTGCCCCCTTTCACACCAGACGACCTCACGGTTTTCGGCAGGATGAGAAATCGAATCAATACTAATAGGTATAGATTAAACATAATTAATAGCAAATGTTATTACACAAAATAATAGCAAAGCGTGTTTGACGAAAAATACGCGTCGCTATAAATTCTGGTATATGAAACCGAATACACTTGCCTGGCGGCTAAACATGGCGATGACCATGATGGGAATTACACAAGGTGCTCTGGCCAAAGCATCGGGCGTGTCACAGCCTACAATATGGCGCTTGACGAAAGGTGAGGCTGAGGGGTCCCGCAAGCTGGTGGATATTGCCAGGGCGCTGGATATCAACGTGGAATGGCTGGCTAACGGCACGGGCGAGATGCGTGGGACGGCGGTTTCAGGCCCCGCAGATAAAGTGAAAAGTGGCACTACGGTGCCCCTCTGGGATGCGGGCGGAAAAACCAGTGAACAGGTTAGCGTCCCTAACGGCGTTAAGGCGAAAAAAAGCTGGCGAGCCTATGTCCTTGACCGCAACAGCGGTTGCGCAGAAGCCACCGCTGGCAGCATCGTGATTATCGACTGCGATGTACCAGTTGAATCTGGAGATTTAGTCATTGCTCTGGTGAATGGCCGCCTCTCCGTTTACCGTTATCTTGAAGGCCCTTCCAACGGTTTTTTAACCGTCGACGACCCCCGACTGCCCGCTGTAGAACTGTCCGGTGACGTCCTGCTTATTGGCGTCGCTATCTTCCTGATCCGCGATTTACGGCGGTAATCACTGACATCCTGCTCCGGCAGGATCGTCTCCTCGTAGTGACCGCCAGACACCCTGAACAACACAGATACCATCAGTTTTTCCTCGCGGTAAACCATCAACGCCCTCACATCATGACCCTGACAGTGTTCGTCTATCGATATAACTGAATAGATTAGTAAAGCTTTTGACATCTTCGCCATTAAACTGACAATTAATGACAATAAAATATTTAAAATCAACGTTTTCAATACAATGCAACGATAGCACAGGTTATTTAACTCATAACCATTGATATTGATAATAACCCTGGCTATCGTTTTTAAAGGCGTAAAACATCAGCAGTGCTTAGGGGACGCTCCCCATCACCCACCGGGGATCAGATCGCTGCTTCCTGTCACGGAGGTTTTTATGGCAACAATATTCTGGAAAACGGCGGCCCCCTTCGGAACCTGCCGCAGCCGTTATAAAGCACGACGAGCGGAAGTCGTTGCCGCCCGACAGCGTGAAAAAAAGCTGCTGCGGAAAATCGGGGCACTGCTGAGTGAACAACCCGGGGTGACGTTAAGCCAGAAAATGCGCGGGACATGTGCAGAGGGAAACCGCTGCCCTCACTGCGACCTACCCGCTACGCATAACCGGACGGCCTGCTCATTTTGCCGGGCGGCAATGAAGATCATCAAGGAAGCGTAGAAAGCAGGTGAGCGGTTCAGTCTGGTGATACGGCAGATGCGGAAGATTGGGGTAATCGCTATGCGCTGATGAAGAAACGGCCGTCCGGGAGTGCGATAATTTCCCTGAAGCGATACCTGCTGTCACTGCAGGATTTTTCAGACGGGTTACAGACATATCACCCCCGGATAGAGGGGTGTACGCTTTCAGAGCAGGGAGGGGAGCCTGCTGCTGGCCTCCCCGCCCTGCTAAAAATAATCAGTACACCGCGTCTTCCAGCACCTGATGGATCACCGCTGAAAGCTGACTAATCTCAAATTTAGCCACATAACCGTTCGCGCCGACCTTACGCACGTGGTCTTCGTTAGCACTTCCTGAAAGAGAAGAATGGATGACCACCGGCAACCCTTTCAGGTTGTGATCGCTTTTGATATTACGGGTCAGCGTAAAGCCATCCATCTCCGGCATTTCAAGGTCGGTTAACACCAGCGCAATTTTGTCATGGATGGAGATGCCCTCCTCCTGCGCTTCACGATAGAGTTTTTTAATTTTTTCCCACGCTTCCAGGCCCGTAGTGTGCATCTCTGCCGGGATGCCCATGGCTTTCAACCCCTGCTCCAGCATCTGTCGAGCCACCTTCGAGTCTTCCGCTACAATGGCAATCGCCCCCGGCTTCAGCTTGAAGGTTTTCACCTTGATGTCATCTTCTTTCACTTCGCGAACAGAAGGAATGACATCATGCAGGATCTGCTCAACGTCCAGCACCATCGCCATGTTGTTGTCGTTATCAAGGCAGGCGATACTGGTAATGTTGCGCGTGCTGACGCCGGACTCCGCCGCATGGACCTGGCTCCAGTCCAGACGAACAATATCGTCCACAGACTCCACAGCAAACGCCTGCGTGCTGCGCGCATACTCAGTGACCAGCAGCAGATTCAGCCCGGTAGTCGGCGTACAACCTGCCACTGCTGGCAGGTCGATGACCGGGATCAGCTGGCCGCGGATATTGGCCATACCAAGCAGGGGTGACTTCATACCTGCTGCGCGGGTAATGGTGGTCATCGGCACAATTTCACGCAGCTTGAATACGTTAATGCCGAATAACTCGGGCTTATCTTCCTGATGAGCAGACCCCAGACGGAATAACAAAAGTTCGAACTTGTTCGATAATGCGAGATTCGCTCTCTCGTCTATCTCTTTTTGAAAGTTATCCATGTCTACCTCAAGGTGATGATTCATTGTTATCAGCCGGCGCGGGACAGCACGCGCTCAGGAACGCTGTTGAAAGTTATCGGCAGTGGCAGGGAAAAATACAGGGGCATTTTGCAGGATTTGTGACCGGGGGACCCTGACCCAAAATCCTGTTCCATTCAGAAACAGAATTCCGGCATGATTAAAACTCCCCTGAACGGAGGTGGTGCCGATGAAAAAGTCACGATTTACCGAAGAGCAGATTGTCTTTGCCCTGAAGCAGGTTTAGCTGGGGATGTCCGTACCGGATGTCTGCAGCAAGCTGGGCATTTCGGATGCCACTTTCTATACGTGGCGTAAAAAATACGGCGGTATTTCTCCTTCGGAGCTGAAGCATATGCGGCACCTGGAAGAGGAAAATCTGTGGCTGAAGAGGCTGGTTGTTGACCTCAGCCTCGACAAGGCGATGCTGCAGGACGGGCTGGCAAAAAAGAGCTGACGCGGGCACGCCTGCGCGAATGGGTCAGGGATTTGCAGGCCCGCTACGGTGCCAGTGAGAGACAGGTCTGTTTTGCGCTGCGGGTCAGCCGCAGCTCGTTTCGATATCGTTCTGTGGCCGCCGACGAAAGCGCACTGCGGCTACGCATCCGTGAGATAACCGGAACCCGGGGCCATTACGGGTACTGCCGGGTACACGTGATGCTCAGGCGGGAAGGCTGGCGCGATAATCATAAAAGAATCTACCGCCTCTACTTTGAGCAGGGTCTGTCGCTGCGCCTCAAACGGCCATGCCGCAATAAATCGGCCCAGCGCCGGCAGCCGCAGCCTCAGGGTCTGTATCCGAATCACGTCTGGGGCATGGATTTTGTCTCTGGTGCGTTGTTTGACGGGCGACGACTGTGCCTGCTGACGGTTATCGACCTGTACACCCGAGAATGCCTGGGGATCTGCGTGGGGCATAATTTGCGTTTAACAGAAGTGGCAGAAATGCTGAACAGCATAGCGCTCAGACGTCCTTTACCTCAGTTGCTGAAAACCGATAATGGTTCTGAATTTGCAGGGAAAATGCTGGGCAGATGGGTACAAGAAAGAGGCATCAGAATCGACTTCTCACGCCCGGGAACACCGACGGACAATGCGACGGTGGAGTCCTTCAATGGCAGGTTACGGCAGGAATGTCTGAACGAGAACTGGTTTATGTCTTTGGAGGATGCATGGTGCAAAATCGAGGCCTGGCGCATACACTATAACCAGAGGCATCCCCACTCTGCGCTGGGCTGGATGACCCCGTCAGAATTTGCTGAGAAGTCTGCCGGTTGCCAGAATACACAACCAACATGAAGCCGGTTATTCCTGATTATGACTGGATCATATTCGGGGTCAGGGTCAATCCATCTGGTCAATCTCAACCAGGCGTCGAAGCACATAAGCAGCATCGGTGCTTACTTGCTCATTGCGCTACGCTTTGAGTTCGGTGATTCTGTTCTGAATGTCAGGTTTAGACAGGTTTTCAGATGCGGTTCTGTTTGCGGTCTTATCGCTGTACCCCGCTCTGATAGCCGCTTGCGTGGCATTCAAATTAATGAGGAACTCTCGACAAAACATTTCTTGTTTGTCGGTGAGTGTCATTTAAACCCCTATCAAGGATAGATTATGAATCCAGAAATTTTTTCATCCAAATTCATGATGAATGAACAAACTTGGTCTCGCCTAGCTACTACGCTAAGTAGCGAAGATGATATCGGTGTCGTCTTGCGCGCCCATTTGATAACAGAAACTATGATTGAGGCGTTTTGTTGTGCTGCAGTTAACAATCGTGATCTTTTTGATGGTTTCGGTGAAAATCTTACGGTCACATACGCAGCGAAATTACAACTAGCCGCAAACTTAGGACTGAACGAGCACTCTGTCGCTGAGTTGAAGCGCATAAATAAAATTAGAAATGCTCGCTCTCACCAGATTGATAACTCCGCAATAACTGATGCTGAGATTGAATCGCTTCGAGCTTTCATTTCTAGAGGAGGACAGGGGGATCTTGTCTCTCTACACAACTTTGGATTGCGCGTTGGCAGCTCCGGTATGTATTTGAACCATCCCGACTCATCAAACAGAGAAAAATTCTTGGCGATTTTAGGTGCCATTATTTATCGTATGACGCGTCAAGTTGGGATTAACTAACATTATGTGAGCAAGCTCTTGGTAAAATTCAATTTTCTGGCACGTATTCCATCTTGAGCACGTCATCCGGCGCGAGGTAAACCCATGCGCCATCTTAATTTACAATCCCAATGAAGCCGTTAACTACTTCAGGCTGCGATCCGTTCATCAGGCCTTCATGGGTTTCGCCTGACTTAGTGGTTGACCTGCTCCCCGTTGATTAGTACACCCCGATATTAGTAATGTCTTCATAAGCCACATGAGGACATCCCCATGAAGAAGCGTTTTTCCGACCAACAAATCATCAGTATTCTCCGCGAGGCCGAAGCCGGGATATCCGCCCGTGAACTCTGCCGTAAGCACGCCATTTCCGACGCCACCTTTTACACCTGGCGTAAGAATTATGGCGGTATGGAGGTGCCCGAGGTTAAGCGCCTGAAGTCGCTTGAGGAAGAGAACGCCAGGCTCAAGAAGCTGCTTGCCGAAGCCATGCTGGATAAGGAGGCGCTTCAGGTGGCTCTGGGGCGAAAGTACTGTCGACGGGCCAGAAGCGGGAAGCCGTGGTGTTGATGTGTGATGCGACCGGTCTGTCACAACGTCGTGCCTGCAGGCTTACAGGTTTGTCCCTGTCGACCTGCCGTTATGATGCTCAGCGTCAAGCTGCTGATGCACATTTATCATGGCGCATCACTGAACTGGCACTGGAGCGCAGGCGTTTTGGCTACCGTCGCATCTGGCAGTTGCTGCGCCGTGAAGGGCTTTATGTTAATCATAAGCGCGTGTACCGGCTTTATCACCTCAGTGGCCTGGGCGTAAAACGCAGAAGACGTCGTAAAGGGCTGGCAACAGAACGTCTGCCGCTGCTCCGTCCGGCGGCGCCCAATCTGACCTGGTCGATGGATTTCGTCATGGACGCATTGGCCACCGGTCGCAGGATCAAGTGCCTTACCTGCGTGGACGACTTCACGAAGGAGTGTCTGACGGTCACCGCTGCTTTCGGTATTTCAGGCGTTCAGGTCACGCGTATTCTGGACAGCATCGCGTTGTTTCGGGGCTATCCGGCGACAATAAGAACAGATCAGGGCCCGGAATTTACCTGCCGCGCGCTCGATCAATGGGCCTTTGAGCATGGTGTGGAACTACGGCTTATCCAGCCAGGTAAGCCAACGCAGAACGGATTTATTGAGAGTTTTAACGGACGCTTTCGCGATGAATGCCTGAAGGAACACTGGTTTAACGATATCAGCCATGCCAGGAAAACCATCAGTGAATGGCGTCAGGATTATAACGAGTGTCGCCCGCACTCCACGCTGAATTATCGGACGCCGTCTGAATTTGCGGCGGCCTGGCGAAAGGGTAATTCTGAGAGTGAAGGATCCGACATTACTAACTGAGCGTTGTATCTAATCCCGGGGGCAGGTCAAGGGGGCGATAAGCATCAATCAGGCGAGGTAGGGAGAACTGTCATTGTAGTGATATTTGAGTTCATTTTTCCACTCAGAACCTTACGAATTCTTGATGAATTCTTGATGAATTCTTGATGAATTCTTGATGAATTCTTGATGAATTCTTGACAGATGTTAAACTACCACCATTAATGAATCAGCACTGCGTCGGGAAAAATGCACAATAAAATAAACTCAATTCACTATCTCCGTGGAATAGCTGCTTTGTTGGTAGTAGGGTTTCATGCAAGACAATTTCTGAATGGAATGTTTGGAATAAAAGACTTAGGGAACTTTTTGTTTCTGGGCGGACAGGCTGGGGTTGACCTTTTTTTCATTATAAGCGGATTTATTATCGCATATTCCACACATGATAAGAATCGTTCAGCCCCTGCATCATTTGTCTTACGCAGATTTTTTAGGATTTATCCTGTTTTTATTATTTCTCTGCTAATATGCTATTTTGTTGTAAATTATGTTAAACCAATAGAGATAGCCTCATTATTACGATCATCTCTATTAATCCATACAAACTACTCACTTCATGGTCCTTTCTTCGGTTATAACATTCTCTATACAGCATGGACGTTAACATATGAACTCTACTTTTATCTTATTTTTACTATATCAATGTCCTTCAACCACAAGCATAGAGTACTGATATCATCAGTATTACTCCTCCTGCCGGGAGTGATTATTCAGAAAGTTTATAATGGAAGCATATCTATTTCTGGAGATACAACCCTTAATAACACAAGCTATCCATTTTTAAATTTCATTGCATCCCCCATGATGGTCGAATTTATTTATGGAATGGTATTATATAAATTTATTGCAAAAATCAAAATGCCATATTTTTCAGGGATTTTTCTTTTTTCATGCCTATCCTTTACTTTTATTTGTTACTTCAGTAAGTATCGTTTTGGTTCAGGACCGGCTAACTTTGGGTTGTGGGCATTAGTTTTAATGATTGGTTTAATGATTTACGAACAAACAAACAGCATAGGTGAAAATGCAATTCTTAATACACTTGGAAATATATCTTATTCGCTTTATTTAACACACGTCATCGTTATTTATGTAATGATTTATTATCCTACTTATGTTCCTATGTATGAAAGCACTAAGGGAATATCTCGATTCGCATATATTATTTGCGCCTCTATCACGGCTTCATGGTTAACACATGAGTACATCGAGAAACCGTTTATAACATTTGGAAAGCAGCTTATTAAATTAGGCAACTCAACATTACCAGCTCAAGCAACTCGTAGCGATGCTATATAATTAACTTAGGTGAGATCAAAAAGATAATTTTATGTGGCGCAAAAGATGACAAGAAAGAAAATTATTAATGTCTTTTAGCTCTAAAGCGGCAAGATCATATAACAACAGATATTGAAAGCCCTCAGATGAGGGCTTATATCTTTAGAAAACCCGCAGTTATATCAATGCTTAGACGTCTTTACGAAACAGTATAAGTTTTGATGTGGCGAGATTGACAAACATACCAGCTATGCTTCCTGCTGCAACACCGATCACTGGCTGAACCAAGACAAATCGGTAATTGGAGATAAGCCAGCTATAAAGACCATAGTTAACAGCACCGCCGCACAGCATCAGCACAAGATATGACGCGAATTCTGCTCGGGGCTTCATATTGGAGCTTTTATCCTTGAAGGTTATGCTCCTGTTAAAAACCCACGTAAACAAAACAGCGGAGAAAAAAGAGAAGCATCTTGCTATGTATGGACCGAAAATATCTATCAGGAGGTAAAGGATGACCGTATCTACCAGAAATCCAAGTCCGCCACTAATCGCGAAGAAAACTACTTCTCTCAGAGTTTTCATCATTTATCTTTGCTCATGAATGGAAGAGGTATTCCGAGATATACCAGTCTCTTCATTTCATGTCGCCCTCTAGTAACGTTATCCAAGATCAATCCGCAGACGAATGACAGTGCAGCGGCAATCATGATTGATGCCGCAAGAACTGCAGTTGGAAGTCTTGGAACCAAACCGTCTCTAAGGAACTCTGTCAGGAGTGGGAAGCCAAGTATGACAGATGTCATAGCCATTAATAGCGCACAAATGCCGAAGAAGGCAAAGGGTCGTTCAGTTATATATAGCCTTGCAATCATCTTCAGAATCCTGAAACCATCTCTGTATGTAGAAAGCTTACTTACAGAACCTTCAGGACGGGCTCCATATTCTGTCATAACCTCACCGTATGGCATGCGCAGTTCCAATGCATGAACGGTTAGTTCTGTTTCAATCTCAAATCCGCGAGAAATTGCCGGGAATGATTTTACATACCTGCGAGTGAACACACGGTAACCAGAGAGCATATCTGTGAAGTTGCCTCCGAAGATTTTCACCACGCTGTGCGTGAGCATGTAATTTCCCCACTGGTGGCCCCTACGGTATGCCTCCCCAGCCATTTTATCTTTGGTTTTTCTGCATCCAACAACCATATCCATGTGGTTATCGAGAAGCTTATCTACCAGCGAACGAACAGCGCTTACCTCATAGGTTGCATCACCGTCTACCATAACGTAGATATCAGCCTCAACATCCGCAAACATTCTTCTTACTACGTTACCCTTTCCTGGTAATTTCACTGAGATAACTTTCGCGCCTGCTGCTTCTGCAACCTGTGCTGTTCGGTCGCTGGAGTTGTTATCGAAGACATAGATATCGATTTCAGGCATTGTCTCACGGAAGCCATAAATTACTGCTTCAATCGCCGACTCTTCGTTGTAGCATGGAACTATCAATGCAACGTGCTGACCACGGTATTGCATATTAACCTCGGTTAATTTTTTCTAGTTTTGATAGATAGTAAAACAAAAGGAACGCTAGCTGACGTAGCAATGATAGACCAGTATGCATATCTGAAGTCAGAGGCTACGCCTACAAAGAAATATGCAAACAGGTAAAGGAAACTCGATGTATTCAAAGCAATGATCAGATTCCTTACTTCTCCTTTTCTGGTTAATAGCCCATACAACGAAAATATCAATGACGCAATCAACCAGAAACCTGGTTTAAATAAATAAGTTTTCTGCAGTGCGCCAGTTATTTCTTGTAGCACACTAAAGACAACCGTCTTTTCAAAGTCGAAGCCTAGTGAGTTCTTCGCAGTCCTTTCCTCAAGAATGCCTCCTGGCTGCCACAGAAGGTTCATATAGTTTTCATAGCGGTGGTAAAGATATGCTCTCGGCTGATGGAGCATGGCCCCAAGCCAATTTCGCATCAGTGAACCATCATCCCATGAACCTGACGCAACTAATCTTTTCAAAATAAACGCGCAAGGCCCCCATGCATAACTGTTCCATGATCTTGAATCGTAACAATCGGTACGCACCTTGCTATCTTCAGCAGAAGTCCATTCCTCGTTGAAGTAGTTTTTATCAGCAAAATGTGACACACCTCCAATATCAAAAACGATCAAAGATTGATATGCCTTTGATTTAGATGCGTTAAGTATTTGGTAGTTAAATACGGAAGTGATAAGGACTGTACATAAAGGAAATGCAAAGCATACGATGCTCCACTTTTTCCATGCATCAATATTCACTTTTGCAAGTAATAACCACACTAGGGGAAGGAGGCCGAATATGGCATTAAACCTAAACATGCTCCCCACCACCAGTAAGAGACTGGCAAATATAATCGCTTTCCTCTTTCCTGATTCACTTTTAGCATTTACAGAAATTAAACCAACAGCTAACATCCATGTTACTGCATGAAAAACATCTTTCAGGATATGGCTGAGGGTTCCCAATGCAAATGGCATGAACCCCACAATTACTACAGACAAAGAAAGGATTTTATGTTTTGCAGGAATAGAAATTGACAATAGCAGTAGAGAACCCCAATACATAGCGCACTCAAGCAACAACATGCCAAATGGTCCCAGTATTACTTTATCTGTTAATGACCAGATAAAGCTCATTATAGGAGGATGCCAGTCTGTAAATATAAAACGAGAGCCTTGCTCGTACTGGTCTAGCGCATCACTGCTAACGATACCGGGGTAAAATGCCCACAACGTAATTATTAGGCCAAACAGTGACAACAAGATCTGAGGGATCGCGAGCTTAAAATCTATCCTTGTAATTGACATTGAATCATCTAATTTTGAGGTTTTTCAGGGGAGTTAGGGTTCAGATTTTCCCACATGAGGTATTGGCAGGCAAGCTCTTTGGAAGTGAATTATGTTAGCGGAGAGATCATTGTAAAACATGTTCGCTTTTACGGCCTTTTTTACTGTTTACCAAGGGGAACCATCCTATAAGCTTGCCGGGTCAACTCCCATTTTGATGCAGTGGCCTGTACCGTCATGCCAAACGGCCACTTCACCTTTATGCACAATGTTTCTATTACTTTTTTCCATTGTATTTCAATCTATTAGTTCTTCCTGGCTCGTCAAAAAGGTTCACTTACCATCAGGTGTGTTTGTCCCTGACGTAACTCCAAAACATTTTCACCCAACACCTGCATTCGGGTGGTGTTGTCAGCCTGGAAGGAAGTATACGTAGTTCCCATGGATACATAATATTTTTCAATTATTGCCACCTGAGAATTGCAAACTACACTAACTGACTCAGTGCCACTAAGGTTAATATTATATGATACCTGAAGATCAATAAAAATTATTTGTCAAGCGGGCGGGGAAATAGTCTGGCATCTCCGAAAAAAAAGCCAACTGATCTCAACCTTAGATATTGAAAACAAAACTATTGTACTCGATTAAATTTTCAACCGCTTCAGGAAAAAAAAAGATGCATATCTAACATTGATAAGGTTGGTACAAGATGGGGATTCATGCATCAGTTAAAACATAGCTATCTTAAATAACATTTTTCCGCTATCGCCATTGACTGCTAAAAGCCGCCCCGTATCCAGTTACTTTACGTTTATTGACTTGCTCAGACTATGTCATAAATGCTTTGCCCGCCTTCTTAACAATGATGCTTAAGGAATGTGCCACCCTAAGATGCCGGGCTTCGTTAAAGTAAGGTATTTCAGTCCGAGTATAGATATAGATGCTGGCCTATGTAAGCTGGAGATAATCCAAACTTCATAGCCACACAGATGGGCCATGCTGACGTCAGGCAGTTTCCCCGGGTTATGGGGCGTGGAGGCTGAAAACGATGATGCGCGATTAAGCCTGATGAACCCGACAGCTTACGAGTTTGCCCCACTGATGCCCCAGAGTCACACGGGATAGCAACCTACCTGTTAATTTTAGTAGGTTATGATTTCTACACCTGCATGTTCATGATGTCGCTGTACGCACTGACCAGCTTGTTACGCACCTGAATCCCCATTTGCATAGAGACGCTGGACTTCTGCATATCGACCATGACGTCATTCAGCGAAACCCCCTCTTTACCCATCTGGAAATCCTGTGCCTGGGCACGTGATTCCGTCTGGACTTCGCTGATCTTGTTCAGCGCGGCTTTCAGCTCTGCACCAAAATCTGCCGTTGACGCACTGTCCGCGCCTTTGCCACCCGCCGCCTGCATTGCCGTGGTCTGCAGTGCCTGCATTACACCTTCAATACCCTGAATAGCCATGAATTCCCCCGAACGAACGATGTAGTGATTACGATTGCTGACAAACTTAACACAATGTCAATAAGACAAAGCCGCTAAATAGCCGCATAAATCACACCTTATCCAGCCATCGATTTTCTCGTTTCAGAAAATAATGGCACTCCATTGAGGTGGAAATTTTTTAAGCCAGCGCATCAGGGAGTCAGTTTTGTTACGACACTACACGCAGCAGTCCGGTCAACTGTCAGGCAGGAACGAGTCATGAATGCAACTGTCACGCAGGATAATCCAGAGAAGAAAGGTCTGAATGACCTGTTCGCTCGCCTACGCGCAAACCCCCGCATCCCGATTATTGTCGCGGCGGCCGCGGTTGTTGCCATCATCATTGCGATGGTGCTGTGGGCTAAGCAGCCAGATTATCGCGTTCTTTTTAGCAACCTCAGCAATGAGGATGGCGGCACTATCGTCACGCAGCTGACCCAGATGAACGTACCTTATAAGTTCGACGATCAGGGTGGCGCGCTATTGGTTCCTGCCGCACAGGTACACGAACTGCGCCTGCGCCTCGCTTCACAGGGTTTACCGAAAGGTGGCGCTGTGGGCTTTGAGCTGCTGGATAAAGAGAAGTTTGGTATCAGCCAGTTTAGCGAACAGATTAACTACCAGCGGGCGCTGGAAGGTGAACTGTCACGCACTATCGAAACGCTCGGCCCGGTGAAAAGTGCTCGCGTCCACCTGGCCATGCCGAAACCCACGCTGTTCGTGCGCGAACAGAAATCACCTTCTGCCTCCGTAACCCTGGCCCTGCAGCCGGGTCGGGCGCTTGATGAAGGCCAGATCAACGCGGTTGTGCATATGGTGTCCAGCAGCGTCGCGGGGATGCCCCCGGGTAATGTGACCGTCGTTGACCAGGCCGGTCGCCTGCTGACTCAGAACGATCCAACCGGGCGTGACCTCAATGACACCCAGTTGAAATATGCCAGTGACGTAGAAACACGTTATCAGCAGCGTATTGAAACCATCCTCGGCCCGATTGTCGGTAACGGTAATGTTCATGCGCAGGTCACCGCGCAAATCGACTTCAATAAGCGTGAGCAGACGGACGAGCAGTACAAACCCAACAGCAACCCTGACCAGCAGGCCATTCGCTCACGCCAGACCAGCGACAGCGAACAACTGGGTGGTCAGTACCCTGGCGGCGTTCCGGGTGCCCTGTCAAACCAGCCGGCACCGGCCAACGCAGGCCCGGTTACTACGCCAAATAACAATGCAAACAATGCGAACGCCAATAATGCGAATGGCGCAGGCGCCAATACGGCGAACAACGCAGCGGCGAATGCAGCGACGTCAACGGCACAGAAAACCGTCCCGTCCAATACCCGTAGCGATAACACGACGAACTATGAAGTCAACCGCACCATCCTGCACACCAAGATGAATGTCGGTGAAGTACAGCGTCTGTCGGTAGCGGTGGTCGTCAACTACCGTACAGATGCCGCCGGTAAGCCGGTGGCACTGAATGAAGCACAGATTAAACAGATTGAAGACCTCACCCGTGAAGCGATGGGCTTCTCGGAACAGCGTGGAGACAGCCTGAACGTCGTCAACTCGCCGTTTACCGCCAACGAAGACCTGGGCGATGACCTGCCATTCTGGAAACAGCCGGCATTTATCGAGCAGATGTTTGAAGCGGGCCGCTGGTTACTGGTGCTGATTGTCGCCTTCATCCTGTACCGCAAACTGGTACGCCCACAGCTGCGTCGCCGGGCTGAGCAGGAGAAAGCAGCGCTTGAAGCAGCATCTGTGGCTGCGGCACGCCGCGCTGAAGATGAAGAGTCCGGTATCTCCGTCAAGCTGTCGAAAGATGAACTTGATCAGGAACGTAAATCTCAGCACCGCATGAGTGCTGAGGTCATGAGTCAGCGTATTCGTGAGATGTCAGAAAATGACCCACGCGTTGTTGCTCTGGTTATTCGCCAGTGGATGAAGGACGAACTATGAGTCTCACCGGTACTGAAAAAAGCGCCATTCTGATGATGACGATTGGCGAAGATCGCGCGGCCGAGGTGTTCAAACACCTCGACTCCCGCGAGGTGCAGCATCTCAGCTCTGCCATCTCCAACATGCGTCAGGTGTCTCATAAGCAGCTGA
This sequence comes from Erwinia persicina, assembly GCF_019844095.1. NCBI lineage: Bacteria > Pseudomonadati > Pseudomonadota > Gammaproteobacteria > Enterobacterales > Erwiniaceae > Erwinia > Erwinia persicina. The sequence goes on from NZ_CP082141.1 coordinate 2,886,432, forward strand.
CCGACGTGCTGCGCGAATTTGAAATTGATGCGGAGCAGTATGCGGCCCTGAGCCTCAACTCCAATGACTACCTGCGCTCTGTACTGATCAAGGCGCTGGGCGAGGAGAAAGCCTCCACCCTGCTGGAAGATATTCTCGAAACGCGCGAAACCACCTCCGGGATGGACACGCTCAACTTTATGGAACCTCAGGCGGCTGCCGACCTGATCCGCGACGAACATCCGCAGATCATCGCCACCATCCTGGTTCACCTGAAACGTGGCCAGGCGGCCGATATTCTGGCCCAGTTCGACGAGCGTCTGCGTCACGACGTGATGCTGCGTATTGCCACCTTCGGCGGCGTACAGCCAGCGGCGCTGGCAGAACTGACCGAAGTGCTCAACGGCCTGCTGGATGGTCAGAATCTCAAGCGTGCGAAGATGGGCGGTGTACGTACCGCGGCCGAGATTATCAACCTGATGAAAACACAGCAGGAAGAAGCGGTTATCGAAGCGGTTCGCGAGTTCGACGGCGAGCTGGCACAAAAAATCATCGACGAAATGTTCCTGTTCGAAAACCTCGTCGAAGTGGACGATCGCAGCATCCAGCGCCTGTTGCAGGAAGTGGAATCCGAATCGCTGCTGGTGGCGCTGAAAGGCTCCGAACAGCCACTGCGCGAGAAGTTCCTGCGCAACATGTCGCAGCGTGCAGCCGATATTCTGCGCGACGACCTCGCCAACCGTGGCCCGATGCGTATGTCTGCGGTCGAAAACGAACAGAAAGCGATTCTGTTGATTGTCCGTCGTCTGGCCGAAAGTGGCGAGATGGTGATTGGTGGCAGCGAGGAAACTTATGTCTGATAACGCTTCCCTGCCCTGGCAGCGCTGGCAGCCCAACGATCTGGCAAGCCTGGACCGGCCGCTGATCGAAGAGCTGGTGTTACCCGACGTCACAGAAGATCCGGTCGATGAGCAGCAGTTTCAGTTAGAACAGCTTCAGGCCCAGGTACGCAACGAAGCCCAGGGTCTGGGCTATGCGGAAGGCCAGCAGCGCGGTTTTGCTGAAGGCCAGAAAGCCGGCTATGACGCCGGATTCCAGCAGGGACTGGCTGATGCCCAGCAGCAGCAGGCGCCTTTACAGGCGCGGATGCAGCAACTGGTTTCAGAGTTTCATCACACGCTGGAAGCGCTGGACAGTGTTATCGCTTCCCGCCTGATGCAGCTGGCACTGGAGGCGGCGCGCCAGGTCATCGGTCAGGCCCCACACGTTGATGGCACCGCCCTGCACCGTCAGATTCAGGGCATGCTGCAGCAGGAACCCATGTTCAGCGGCAAACCGACGCTGCGCGTCCATCCGGACGATCTGCCGCGCGTGGAAACCACGCTGGGCGCCACGCTCAGTCTGCACGGCTGGCGTCTGCTGGGTGACAGCACCATCCACCCCGGCGGCTGCAAGGTCAGCGCCGAGGATGGCGATCTGGATGCCAGTATTGCGACTCGCTGGCACGAACTGTGCCGGCTGGCCGCACCGGGAGAATTGTAATGACCACTCGCCTGTCGCGCTGGCTTGGCGTACTCGACAATTTCGAAAAGCGTCTGGCTCAGGTGCCGGACGTCCGTCGTTATGGTCGCCTGATCCGCGCCACCGGCCTGGTACTGGAAGCCACGGGCTTACAGCTGCCGCTGGGTGCCACCTGCGTCATTGAACGTCACGACAGCCAGGGCGTCAGTGAAGTCGAAAGTGAAGTGGTCGGTTTTAACGGCCAGAAACTGCTGCTGATGCCGCTGGAAGAGGTCGAAGGGATCCTGCCCGGTGCCCGCGTCTATGCACGTATTGCAGGCGATAAGCAGAACAGCGGTAAGCAGATGATGCTGGGGCCGGAGCTGCTTGGACGCGTGCTGGACGGAAGCGGACGCCCGCTGGACGGCCTGCCTGCGCCGGAAACCGGCTATCGTGCGCCGCTGAATACGCCCCCGTTTAACCCGTTACAGCGTACCCCGATTACGGACGTTCTCGATACCGGCGTACGGGCAATCAATGCCCTGCTGACCGTCGGACGCGGCCAGCGCATGGGGCTGTTTGCGGGCTCTGGCGTCGGGAAAAGCGTGCTGCTGGGCATGATGGCCCGCTACACCAAAGCCGATGTGATTGTTGTTGGCCTGATCGGTGAACGTGGCCGTGAAGTGAAAGACTTTATTGAGAATATTCTCGGTACAGAGGGCCGTGCCCGTTCGGTGGTGATTGCCGCGCCGGCCGATGTCTCTCCTTTATTACGTATGCAGGGGGCATCTTACGCCACGCGTATTGCCGAAGATTTTCGCGATCGCGGTCAGCATGTCCTGCTGATCATGGACTCACTGACCCGCTATGCCATGGCCCAGCGTGAAATTGCGCTGGCCATCGGTGAACCTCCGGCCACCAAAGGCTATCCACCGTCCGTATTTGCCAAACTGCCGGCACTGGTGGAGCGCGCCGGGAACGGTATCGACGGCGGCGGCTCGATTACCGCTTTCTATACCGTACTGACCGAAGGGGATGACCAGCAGGATCCGATTGCTGACTCCGCCCGCGCCATCCTTGATGGTCATATCGTTCTGTCACGCCGCCTGGCGGAATCCGGTCACTATCCGGCTATTGATATTGAAGCCTCGATCAGCCGTGTAATGGCGCATCTGATCGATGACACCCACTACGCGCGGGTTCGCCAGTTTAAACAGCTGCTGTCCAGCTACCAGCGGAACCGCGATCTGGTCAGCGTGGGGGCCTATGCCGCCGGTACCGACCCGACGCTGGACAAAGCGATCAAGCTGTATCCCGAGCTGGAAGCGTTTCTGCAGCAGGGCATGTTTGAGCGCAGTACCTTCGACGATGCCAGTCTGCATCTGCAGGCCATTTTTGGTTAAGTTTCATCTGACAACGCATCACGCCCTGCTGCGTGACGCCGCCTGACTGGAGGCTTTATGACAAAGACCGTTTCTGCTATCGACACGCTGCGCGACCTTGCGCATAAAGACGTGGAAAAAGCCGCCATTCAGTTAGGTGACGTACGTCGCGCACAAAAACAGGCCGATGAGCAGCTGACCATGCTGCTTAATTATCAGGATGAGTACCGTAAAAATCTCAACACCACCATGAGCGAAGGGATTGCCAGCACCCGCTGGTACAACTATCACCAGTTTATTCAGACGCTGGAAAACGCGATAGAACAACATCGCCAGCAGCTGCTGCACTGGAATACCCGGGTGGAGAACGCGCTGCGCCTGTGGCGCGACAAACAGCAGCGGTTGCATGCCTACGAGACACTACAGTCCCGTGCCCTTGCGACCGCTCTCTTACAAGAAAACCGTCTCGATCAGAAGCGGAATGATGAATTTGCCCAACGGGCATCACAGAGGAAAGGCGAATGATTACCTTACCAACGGCAGCCACGGCGACGAATGCCAGCGCCAAAACCACCCCCACCGGCGAGGCCCGCGAAAGCGACCTGAGCAATGCCGGTGGCGACGCACTTACTGGCGGCGAGACCTCACAACAGGGGTTTATCACCCTGCTGGGTAACCATCTTTTATCGCTGGCCCAACAGGGCAGCGGCGGTGTGGTGAAAGAAAATATCGGTGAAGCCGCGGATGCGGATGGCAAAACCGCTAAAAAACCGGGGATCAGCGATCTGCTGGCTGTACTGGATAAACCCGAAGCACTCACCGCGCTGTTGCATCCGCAGAAGGGCCAGGTTGACGCGAAAGAAGACGTGCTGAAAGACGAGAAAGAGACGCCTGCGGTGGTCCTCAGCGATAGCGACCTTCAGGCGTTGCAGGCACTTTACGCGATGTTACCGAACAACCCAGCCGTTCCTGTTGCCACGGCGGCAGCAAAAAGTAGCGACCTGCTATCCACCGGACTGAATAAAAGCGATAAGCAGTCGGCCCTGAACGCGTTAAGCGCGGCGTTAGGCAAAGGAAAAGGTGAAGAAGGGGAAGATACTGCTGCGCAGTCAAAAAATAGTGATAGCGCACTTTTGGTTCCTGTTAGTGCAAAATCTTCCGATAGCGTCGGCGCGGCCAAAACGTCAGTAAATCCGGCGGCTAACCCTATCGACTCAGCTTTTCAGCAGGTTATGAGCAATGTCAGCAAAGATATCGATAAAGAAAATTCAAGTTCTGCCCCTGCTGCGACGATAACCAATAATGTGATCAGTACCGCGTCTTCATTACTTACGCCGACCTCAACCTCGGTCGTGAGTGCACCGGCAACTCCTATGCTGAATTCTCAGCTGGGCAGTCCGGAATGGCAGCAGGCACTGGGACAACAGATCCTGATGTTCAGTCGCAACGGGCAACAGACCGCCGAATTGCATCTGCATCCGCAGGACCTGGGCAGTATCCAGATCAGTTTGAAACTGGATAACGACCAGGCCCAGCTGAGTATGGTGTCGAATCAGAGCCAGGTCAGGGCAGCACTGGAGGCAGCAATGCCTCAACTGCGCGCCTCGCTGGCTGAAAGCGGCATCAATCTGGGTCAAAGTAATGTCAGTAGCGATGCTTTCCAGCAGGGCCAGTCCTTTACCGGCCAGCAGGAACAGCAGCGCAATAACAACGGAAGCCCGTTTAGTCTTGCTAATGAAAATGACAGTGATGTGACGCCAATTGCCGTACCTGCCGCCCTGCAGGCGCGCGCAGCCGGCTCCAATGCTGTTGATATTTTCGCCTGACGGTAACAAACGCGTAAGCTGATGGCAAAACTCGCGTCTTTTCTGCCTATTGTTTGGCGCAAGACAAGGGATAATTTGCTCATAACGCCGTGGGACAGTGGATTACGTGGCACCGCCCCCGAAAATAATCACAGGAAGTTACAGCTAATATGACTGATAACGCTAAAGCCAAAAGCGGCAAACGTAAGCTCCTGATACCGGTGTTACTTATTGTGACTCTGGTCGCTTGCAGCGTGGCGGGCTATACAGTCTGGCGCATGATGAAAACTCCGGCCGATGCCGCTGCGGCAGCCAAGCCGGAGCCACCACCTGTGCCGGTATTTTTTGCTCTGGATACTTTTACGGTTAACTTGATCAATCCCGACAACGATCCGGATCGTGTGCTCTACGTAGGATTTACCCTGCGTTTGCCCGACGAAGAAACGCGTCGTCGTATGAATGATTATCTGCCGGAAGTCCGTAGTCGTCTGCTGCTGTTGCTTTCGCGTCAAAGTGCCTCGGCGTTAGCGAATGAGCAAGGTAAGCAGGAATTAATGAAACAGATAAAACAGGTACTGGCACCTCCGCTGGTGCAGGGACAACCACAGCAGGTCGTGACGGATGTTCTTTTCACGGCCTTCATACTGCGGTGATGTAAATTTATGGGCGATAGCATTCTTTCTCAGGCAGAAATTGACGCACTACTCAATGGCGACAGCGATAGTGCGACAGAAGATAAGGTCAGTAGCGGCGGCGAAAGCGACATTCGCCCCTATGATCCCAATACGCAGCGCCGCGTCGTTCGTGAGCGTCTGCAGGCACTGGAGATCATTAACGAACGTTTTGCGCGTTCTTATCGTATGGCGCTGTTTAACCTGCTGCGCCGCAGCCCGGATATTTCGGTCGGCGCGATTAAGATTCAGCCATACCATGAGTTCGCCCGTAATTTGCCGGTGCCAACTAACCTTAACCTTATCCACCTCAAGCCGCTGCGTGGCACGGCACTGGTGGTATTCTCGCCGAGTCTGGTGTTTATCGCCGTAGATAACCTGTTTGGGGGGGATGGTCGTTTCCCGACGAAAGTGGAAGGACGCGAATTCACCCACACCGAGCAACGTGTTATCCGTCGTATGCTGAAGCTGGCACTGGACGGCTACAGCGATGCCTGGAAACCTATCTACCCGCTGGACGTGGAATACGTTCGTTCTGAGATGCAGGTGAAATTCACCAATATCACCACCTCGCCTAACGATATCGTAGTCACTACGCCTTTCCAGGTTGAGATTGGTAACCTGACGGGTGAATTTAATATCTGCATCCCCTTCAGCATGATCGAACCGCTGCGTGAAACGCTGGTTAATCCCCCGCTGGAAAATTCACGTAGCGAAGATGAAAACTGGCGTGACACCCTGGTCAAACAGGTTCAGCACTCAGAGCTGGAACTGGTGGCCAATTTTGCCGAAGTGTCGATGAGAATTTCACGTCTGCTGGCGCTGAAGCCGGGTGACGTATTACCGATTGAAAAACCTGACCGCATCATCGCCCATGTCGATGGCGTGCCGGTGTTGACCAGCCAGTACGGAACGCTGAATAAGCAGTACGCCCTGCGCGTGGAACACCTGATCAACCCGATTTTGAATTCGCTGAATGAGGAACAGCCCGATGAGTGATACGAATAAGCCGTCCGATGACGACATCTCTGCGGACGACCTGTGGGCTGACGCAATGAATGAACAGGTGAAGTCGACCTCCACTGAAGGCGTTTTTAAATCGCTGGATTTGGGTGATGTCTCCGGGTCTGTGCAGGATATCGATATGATTATGGATATCCCGGTCAAACTGACCGTCGAGCTGGGTCGCACCAAAATGACCATCAAAGAGCTGCTGCGTCTTTCGCAGGGTTCAGTCGTTGCGCTGGACGGATTAGCGGGTGAACCGCTGGATATTCTGATTAACGGATACCTTATTGCTCAGGGTGAAGTCGTGGTCGTCGCCGATAAATATGGCGTACGCATCACCGACATTATTACCCCGACTGAACGTATGCGTCGTCTGAGCCGCTAAATGAATACCACCCAGCATCAGCCGGTCACTCCCGCGCCGGCCATTTCTACTGGCTCCATGCTCACCCAGGTGAGCAGCGTACTGGCAGCGATTATTCTTCTTATTCTCGCCTGCGCCTGGCTGGCCAAACGGCTGGGTTTTGCCTCGCGACGTGCCGGCAGCAAAACGCTGAATATCAGTGCAAGCTGCTCGTTGGGACAGCGTGAACGCGTGGTGATTGTCGATGTTGATAATGCGCGTCTGGTGCTGGGCGTCACTGCCCAGCAGATCACTCACCTGCATACCCTGCCTGCCAGCCCCGCGCCGGAAGAGACTGACGCCACTGAGCCTAAGCCCGATTTCCGTCTGGTGCTGCAGTCATTAATGAAAAGCACCGGAAAGAAAAAATGAAACGCATCCTTCCACTGCTGCTGCTCAGTTTGCTGATGCTGGCTCCCGATGTCTATGCTCAGTTACCTGGCCTGGTCAGTAAACCGATGCCTGGCGGTGGCCAGAGCTGGTCACTGCCGGTACAGACGCTGGTGTTTATCACCTCGCTGACATTCCTGCCGGCCATTTTGCTGATGATGACCAGTTTTACACGCATCATTATCGTTTTCGGCCTGTTACGTAACGCACTGGGCACACCCTCAGCACCGCCGAACCAAGTATTGCTCGGCCTGTCACTGTTCCTGACCTTCTTTATTATGAGTCCGGTGTTCGACAAAATTTATACCGACGCTTATCTGCCCTTCAGTGAAGATAAGATCAGCATGCAGGATGCTATCGAAAAAGGTGCCCAGCCGCTGCGTGAATTTATGCTACGACAGACGCGTGAAGCCGACCTGGCACTGTTTGCTCGCCTGGCCAATACGCCACCGCTTGCCGGACCGGAAGCCGTTCCGATGCGTATTCTGCTGCCGGCCTATGTGACCAGCGAGCTGAAAACCGCTTTCCAGATTGGCTTTACCGTTTTTATTCCTTTCCTGATTATCGACCTGGTGGTGGCCAGCGTGCTGATGGCGCTGGGGATGATGATGGTGCCGCCCGCGACCATATCACTGCCCTTTAAGCTTATGCTATTTGTGTTAGTGGATGGCTGGCAGTTACTGGTCGGTTCGCTGGCCCAGAGTTTTTATTCCTGACACGGAGCCACAATAATGACACCTGAATCGGTAATGGTAATGGGGCACGAGGCCATGAAGATTGCGCTGGCTCTGGCCGCCCCGCTGCTGCTGGCTGCACTGGTCAGCGGGCTATTGATCAGCCTGCTGCAGGCTGCAACACAGATCAACGAACAAACGCTTTCCTTTATCCCTAAAATCCTGGCCGTGGTGACCACCATCGTGATTGCCGGCCCATGGATGCTCAATCTGGTACTCGATTATATGCGTACGCTGTTCAGCAACCTGCCTTATACGATCGGATAATGATTCTTTTTGACAGTAGTCAACTTCTGTTCTGGATCAGTCAGCTATTCTGGCCCCTCGCCCGCGTGCTGGCGCTGATCATGACAGCCCCGATCCTCAATGAAAAAGCAATCAGCCGCAAAGTTAAAATCGGCCTGGGTGTGATGATTACCTGGGTACTGGTGCCTTCATTACCGCCGACGACGGTCACGCTGTTCTCCGTCGGTGGCTTCTGGCTGTTGATTCAGCAAATACTGATTGGCGTAGCCATCGGTTTTACGATGCAGTTCGCCTTCGCTGCCGTGCGAACGGCGGGGGAAGTGATTGGTTTGCAGATGGGACTGTCCTTTGCGACCTTCTTCGATCCTGGCAGCCGTCTGAACATGCCGGTTCTGGCACGCTTTCTGGACATGCTGGCCATGCTACTGTTTCTGTCTTTCAACGGCCATTTATGGTTAATCTCGATGGTGGCAGACAGTTTTCATACCTTACCCATCGGCGGAGAACCCCTTAACGGCAATGCCTTTATGGTTCTGACCAAGGCGGCCAGTCTGATTTTCCTTAATGGTATGAGATTAGCGTTACCGTTAATCACTCTGCTCCTCACCTTAAACCTGGCCCTGGGTTTGTTAAACCGCGTTTCACCACAACTGTCCGTTTTCGCCATCGGCTTCCCGGTCACCTTATCAATCGGTATGGTGTTTATCATCCTGATGATGCCTCTGCTTGGCCCTTTCTGCGAACATCTGTTCAGTGAAGTGTTCGATTTACTGGCCACGCTCCTCAGTGAATTACCCGGTAAGTAATCTTACCTATTTCCCGTTTCCCACAAAAGCATTGTTAAGCAATCAAAATACATTGGTGTATTTTTCACCCGATTATTTGCAGAATTTCCTTAAGGAAATTCTGATAAATGCGCCTGTGCGATGAAAATTATTCTTATTAAAACCCAGTTAGCGTATTTTAACCCCTCAAACCGATGATTTGTTGCGAAAGAGTTAACGGTTAAAAAACACTCAACCAACTGTTTTTTATGGGATTTTTATTTTTCGCGGTTTATCTTGTTTTAAAATACATTTTACGGCATTGTCAATGCTCTCCGCAGGCATACACTTTCGGAGAATGAATGTTTTTAAGAATCGTCCTATCCGAGTTTTCTGTTTTCTGCGCGATAGTGTGTAAAAGCAGGCGGAAAACTACTTAAAATGCTGTTTTAAGTCAGATTAGTAAGCAGAAATCTTGCTTACAGGCTGACTGTGGTACACAGGCAGGTTATCGCCGCGCCAAAACTCAAATTACCTGCCAGCAAGGACGAATCAGTACCCTCGCCATCAATGGCAAAGCTTTGCTAATGCTGGGTAAACATAACAAGATCGTGAATACAGAACTCTTGCACTCGTACCGAACGCGCGTAATTCATCGTTGATTTAAACGGATAACAAATTGGTGAGGGTCGCTATTATGCCAACGATTATTATGGATTCATGTAACTATACACGGCTGGGTTTAACTGACTATATGGCAGTAAAAGGGGTTAAAAAGAAAAATATAACCTCGGTGAATGACATAGAACAGTTACAAATTAAATGCCAGCAACTACAACCGGGTGTGGTTTTTATTAATGAAGATTGCTTCATCCATGAATCCGATGCCAGTCAGCGAATCAGAAACATTATTATGCAACACCCTGATACGCTGTTCTTCATATTTATGGCCATCTCCAATATCCATTTTGAGGAATACCTCTACGTTCGTAAGAACTTGATTATTACATCAAAATCGATAAAGCCTTCAACACTGGATTCTCTACTGAGTAGCTATTTTCAAAAAAACCTCAATGTCTCACCTCGCTATACTTCAGGCTTCGAGGTACATCCACTGACGCTGAGTCAGACCGAATCGAACATGCTTAAAATGTGGATGTCTGGTCATGACACCATACAGATTTCAGACAAAATGCAAATAAAAGCAAAAACAGTGTCATCGCACAAAGGTAATATCAAACGTAAAATAAAAACTCACAATAAGCAGGTTATTTATCATGTTGTTCGTTTAACTGATAACGTTACCAGCGGTATTTATGTCAATGTAAGATAATATTTCTGAGAAGCTGGCTGACGTCGGCTTCTCTGCCTTCCTGCACAAAAAGCTCATTTTGTGAGCCTGCTCTCAATTACAGTCCTAATCCTTTTCATCACAATGCCGATGCTTTCAAGACGACCGGAGTGTTCCTTCGTCCCTATCTGAATGAGAGCAAAGGATATGAAACAACAACAACAATCTCACGAACAACAGGCCATCAGCTTCTGGCAGCATCTGCGTCTGGTTCCTTTGTTTGCCACTATTCTTGGTGGAATTTTGCTACTTTTCGCCCTGTGTATTGGCCTCGCCAGTTATTTTCTAATCCAGAGTAATCAGTCACTGAACGATGTGACTGAAGAGATCCAGATTCGCACCGCGCTCTCAAACAGCTCCAACCACCTGCGCACAGCCCGCCTGACCGTGATCCACGCCGGGGCTTCTGCGCGCATTGGTGAAATGGACGAGTTTAAGGCCAATCTGGCAACCACCGACAAGCGCATCAAGATGGCGCGAGACAGTTTTAATGTGTACCTGAATCGCCCGGTGAAAACGCCGGCAGGGGAAGCGCTGGATGTCGACCTGAAGAAACGCTTTGAAGCCTATATCACTCAGGGACTGGTACCGATGGTGAAAAGTGCCAGCGATGGCAGCTTCGAAGGGGTCATTGCCCAGGAAACCGACTACACCCGGAAACTGGACGACGCCTATAATGAACTGCTGTTTAAAGCCATTAAACTGCGTACTGAACGCGCTGAAGGGCTGAATGCCGCCGCGAAATCTCAGACTCACTTCGGATTCATCATGATGGCGGGTGCCTTTGGTCTTGCGCTGCTGTTAACACTGGCAACCTTTATTTTCCTGCGCCGCGTGGTGATTACGCCCTTACGTCAGGCGGTCGAACGCATCGAGCACATTTCTCGTGGCGATCTGACTGCCCCGTTGCAAAGCTGGGGACGCAGTGAGATTGGCAGTCTGGGGAATAACCTGCAACTGATGCAGCAGGCGTTAGTGAAAACCGTAGGAACGGTTCGGGAAGGTGCTGTGGCAATTTATCAGGGATCGAGTGAAATCTCTGCCGGTAATACTGACCTGTCATCGCGAACCGAACAGCAGGCCTCAGCGCTGGAACAGACCGCTGCCAGCATGGAAGAGCTGACCGCGACAGTCAAACAGAACGCCGAAAACGCGCACCACGCCAGCCAGCTGGCCTCTGATGCCTCCGGTAAAGCCCGTCAGGGGGGCGATATTGTCACGGGGGTTGTGAATACCATGAACAATATCTCCACCAGCTCGAAGAAAATTGCTGAAATCACCACGGTGATCAACAGTATCGCCTTCCAGACCAATATTCTGGCTCTGAATGCGGCCGTTGAAGCCGCCAGAGCCGGAGAGCAGGGACGCGGTTTTGCCGTCGTCGCCAGCGAAGTCCGCAACCTGGCGCAGCGCAGCGCAGGCGCGGCAAAAGAGATCGAAGGGCTGATTTCTGAGTCCGTGGATTTAATCGGTAAGGGATCATCGCAGGTCGGTCAGGCGGGTAACACGATGAGTGAAATTGTCGATGCCGTGCGACGCGTAACCGATATCATGGCAGAAATTGCCGCAGCGTCGGACGAGCAGAGTAAGGGGATCCAGCAGGTCAGCATGGCGGTGACTGAAATGGACAACGTCACTCAGCAGAACGCCTCTCTGGTTGAGGAAGCTTCTTCCGCTGCCGCCTCGCTTGAAGAACAGGCTGCACGTCTGACACAGGCGGTTTCTGCGTTTAAGTTGAGCGCTGGCCCCGCAACGCCGGTAAAAACCCGTGAAGTCAGCGGTAAACCTGCTGTTCTGGCTGCAGCGCGACCAGCCCTGGCGAGCAGCAATGACCACTGGGAAACGTTCTGATAAAAACGGGGGCTGACCAGGAAGGGATGCGATGAGTCTCAGGACTGCGCATCGTCGGGGGCGACCGTCAAAGGCTCGCCCCCTGTGCGTTTGTTACGGGTGAGGTTCCACGAAAATTCCGTCGTGGTGCCCCATCTCATTGAAGAACCAAATTCCCAGCGGATAGTCTTCCAGCGCCACCAGATACATGGTGCCCTCGCTGAAGTCTTCCACGGCCAGCACTGTCCCCTCCCGGCGTGGCCCGCCGTCGGTTTTCACCGTTACCCTGTCATTGACCTGCATCGATCCTCCTGCGCAATTTTTTGGCCTAGTTTACCCGAAAACCTTATAAAGCACAGGGTCTGCGTTGAGCATCAACGACGCGCAATCACCCATACCGCATGAACGATCCCAGGAATATAGCCGCAGAGCGTCAGCAGAATATTCAACCAGAAGGCACCGCCAAATCCGACCTGCATAAATACGCCCAGTGGGGGTAACAGAATCGCAATTACAATTCGTAAAAAGTCCATAAATTCTCCATTATCTGTTTTATCTTACGGGGTTACCCGAACCCAGAGTATAGCCAGTGAATTTTATCTCGCCGTCATCTGCGGGTAAAAGTGGGTAAATCCTGCACCCGACCCGGCAGATATTTTCACTTTCTTTACGTGACCGGGCGAGACTTCTGACAGCTGGCCGCTCTACCATTGACTGACTGCACCAACCTCTAAGGGCAGCGCAAAGTAACAAGGATTTTTGCCCGCGCAGCGCGGGCTTTTTTTCGCCCGTTACCTACGGCACCCTTCGCTCTTACACCGACTCACCGGCGACAGGCAAAAAAAATCCCAACCAGTCTGGCCGGGATAACATGCTGCTCACAGGAAATGAATTTCGCTACTACCGGGAATTCTACAACCTGATTAGGTTAACGCGGCAGCCAGCCAGGATTAGTCTTATAATACACGCAAGGTTGTACAAAAATACAAATCACGTACAAGAATAGTCGGTCTGACCTGCGCCAGCATTGCTTTTTCCTTTCATACGGAATAGTCACCTCCGTCATTTAATGCCCTATTTTTTAAGATAATTCCTGGAATGTCGGTGGGGTGCCCGAACTCGTCACCGTTATCCTGCTGGCCGACATCCCTGAACTATACTCTGTCATCACAGGATCAGGTTCCACGCCTTCGGCGCAGTGACATCACTTTGAGGTATTGCTTATGCTCACATTGCAGGATCCACTGATGATTGTTACCGATCTCGACGGTTCGCTGCTGGATCATCACACTTATCAGTGGGAGGCCGCTGAACCCTGGCTGACACGATTGCACGCACATCAGATCCCGCTGGTGATCTGCTCCAGTAAAACGGCGGCAGAAATTATTCCTATCCAGCAGTCGCTGGGATTGAAGGACGCGCCGTTTATTGCCGAGAACGGGGCACAGGTCGTACTGAACAGCACCGATCCGTTGCCCCCCTATCCGGGTAATGTGCGCTATGACTATCCCGCCCTGTGTGGGCTGTTACAGCAGCTGAAGCAGCAATTCGGATTCAAATTTACCGGCTTTGGTGAGGTCACGGAGAAAGAGGTCGCTGACTGGACGGGTCTGACGCCGCAGCAGGCCACGCTTGCCCGCCAGCGCCAGGCATCTGAAAGCCTTATCTGGCGCGACAGCGAAGTGCAGTTTGCACGGTTCTGCGGGCAGCTGGAAGAGCGGGGTCTGACCGTCGTGCAGGGGGGGCGCTTCTGGCACGTTATGCCTGCGGGAAGCAGCAAGGGAGCAGCCCTGGGCTGGCTGCTGGAGCACAGCCGCCGGACTGGCACAGAACGCATCACCCTTGGGCTGGGAGATGGCCCTAATGATGCTCCAATGCTCGACAGTGTTGACTATGCCGTGGTGATCAAAGGCTACAGCAAGAATCCGGTGCTTTTACAGCGTCAGGATAAACATCATATTTATCATACCGCGAACTTTGGCCCGGTGGGCTGGAGCGAAGGGCTTGCGCATTTTATCACTCAGTGAACTGGGATGATCTTTTAAGGGGTAGACGATGAGCGATTTTTACCAGAATGGCGTCATAACCAATTTTCATAATCTGACCGGACGCTCCGTGGCCGATCTGGAAAAAGATCTGGTGCGATTTTCACGCAAGCGCAAAATGGGCCTGATCCTGCCTTCACTTTATTCAGAGCTGGAGGGACCCGCCCTCAGCCACATCGTCGATGAACTGGCAAAAGTGCCCTACCTGGCGGAAATTGTCATTGGCCTTGACCGGGCCGACCGGGATCAGTTTCTTCATGCCCGCGAGTTCTTTTCACGGCTGCCACAGCGGCATCGAATTTTATGGAATGATGGTCCGCGCCTGAAAGCGCTGGATGCCGAACTGGATAAAGAGGGACTTTCCCCTTCTCAGCCAGGCAAAGGTCGTAACGTCTGGTTCTGTACCGGTTATACCCTGGCTTCCGATAAGTCGAGCTGCGTTGCGCTGCACGACTGCGATATTGTCACTTATGAACGGGGCATGCTGGCCCGCCTGCTCTACCCGCTGGCCAACCCCGGTTTTCAGTACGAGTTCTGTAAGGGCTTCTATGCCCGCGTAGCCGACAACAAGCTCAACGGCCGGGTCGGCCGGCTGCTGGTCGGTCCCCTGCTGCGTTCGCTGCAAAAAGTCTACGGCCACTCAGAGTACCTGGATTACTTAACCAGTTTCCGCTACCCCCTTTCCGGAGAGTTTGCCATGCGAACCCACGTGCTGAACGGCATAAAGCTGCCGGGAGACTGGGGACTGGAAATTGGCGTGCTGTCGGAGATTTATCGCAACTACACCACCCGTCAGAGCTGTCAGGTGGAAATTGCCGATAACTACGACCATAAGCACCAGCCGCTGGCAGAAGAGGACGGAACCGGTGGGCTGAAACGCATGAGCAACGATATCGTCCAGTCGTTATTGCGCAAGATGGCCACGATGGGCGTGAACATCACCAGCGACTCGTTCCGCGTATTGAAAGCCACTTACTACCGTAATGCGCTGGATATGATGGAAATTTACAACCATGAAGCGACGATGAACGGGCTGAAGTTCGACCAGCATGCGGAGGAAGCCGCCGTGGAGATGTTTACCCAGGCGATCCTTGATGCCGGACAGGCCTTTATTGAGCGCCCCAATGAGAAACCGTTTATCCCCAGCTGGAGCCGGGTACAGTCGGCGTTCCCGGATATCATGCAGCGCATTTATCAGGCGGTGGAAGATGACAACAGCGGGGATGTTTAAGTCCCGCTGCTGACGCAGTTACGGCCGGCGGCTTTGGCCAGATAGAGCCGGCCGTCTGCAACGGACTGCAGGCTTTCAATCTGGTAATCCCCCTGCTCTTCGCTGCTGCTGACCCCCATTGAAGCCGTCACTTTTATCGTATGCATGGCATCAATCAGTACCTCTTTCGATGCCAGCTTGCAGCGAATTCTTTCAGCAATTTCGACGGCTTCTGCCAGCCCGGTATCGGGCAACACGATGCAAAACTCTTCTCCCCCCACGCGACCCAGGATATCCCTTTTTCTCATCGCCTTTGCAATAACGGCTGCGGAGTGCGTGAGCACGATATCGCCGGCATGGTGCCCGAGCGAATCATTAACCGATTTAAAATGGTCCAGGTCGAGCTGGATCAGGGAAACAGGCTGCTGCTGACGCTCGCTGAAGACCGAGAGCTTTTCCGCATGTTCAAAAAAGGCACTGCGATTAAGCAGACGCGTCAGACCGTCATAGTTAGCACGCCAGCTCAGTGTTTCCTGCAGGGTAAGCAACCGGCCTGTCATGCGAATGATCGCCTGATGAGACGCGATCAGCACCACACTGAACACCCCCCACATCAGTATCAGCACCAGCGTTACCCGGCCTGTCTCGCTGGACATCCCTTCTCTCAGAGGTTGTACGCTGATCAGCAACCCATCGAAATTTTGCAGCCGTACCCAGGTAATAAAATTAAGGCCGGATTTCAGCTGCCCGCTCTGTGCAGGCGTCACCTGCCTGAAAATCTCCGCTATCTGAGCTTTATCGAGATGATGCTCACTAAGATGATTCGCTTCCGATATCGCCACCGGATGCTGCTGGTTATCAAAAAGCATGACGCTGACATCCTGCCATTTAGGTAGCGCGTGTTGCAGGTACTGATGAATGGCTCTCGTGGAAAAGTCCATCGCCAGCACACCAAACCAGTAATTTTTTGCATCAACAGGAAGTGTTACCGTGACCATGTCCCCTTCATTATCAACGGAAAGGTAAGTTTCGGACCAGCGGAGTATGCGTTCAGGATTGAGCTCCGGGCGGGCACGGGTGAAATAAGGGCGATCAATAACGGTATTATAACTGGTCACGGTCTCTTCATTATCATCCGGCACTGAACTCAGGTAAAAACCAGCCCGGGAGATATACCAGAGACGAGAATGAAAATCCTGATGGGGATTAGCAAACTGGAGAATATAGCTCATTTCCAGCGCAGCTTTCAGTTCATCATCAAGACGCTGTGAATCACCGCGGTTTAATAACGGCACGCGACGGACAGCCTCATCTGAAATACCGTACAGGGGAATACTCCACTCTGTGTTGACCGATATTTTCCACAGAGGGTCGTGACGCTGATCGTTAAACATATTCAACGCCTCACGTGCCTTATCCGTTTCAAGCGGATAAATCAGCGCGTGTTGCAGCATTTTCTGGAAGAAAAACATTTGATCAATACTTTGCTGCCACTGGCGCTCCAGGCTGCCCGCGGCCTGTACCAGCCAGGCTCGCTGCCTTGTTTCGTAGGCAGACTTGAGGATCATCGCTTCACGTACGGTTAAAATACTTGAAAAGACAAAGACCACCGCAAAACAGAGATGCACGAGGTTTTTGGGGCGAAAATAACGCGAGTCTTTGTCTGATATCACTAAAGCATTCTCCGCTGCTGCGTTTATTTCAGTTATTCTTAGTTTAGACCGCAGCCAGCTGCACAGCCAGCGCCCTGTCATTTGTCATATTATATATATTATGTTGATAATGTTATTGATCTTATTTAGCACAGCCGCGATCTATAGGGATTAAATAGCGCCATCACCGTGAAGTGTGTTTACCTGGAGTACTGATTATGCAGGAGGTTGTGATGCCCGGATTGTCTAAAGGCAGTATTGTGCGCCATAAAACAGGACAGATTGAAGGTGTTGTTCTGAATGTATTCGTGCAAGGTAGCCGGTGCGGGGGCTATTACATTCAGTGGGATGATGGCAACCACAGCTATCACACTGAAAACGAACTGATCCGGGCAAATACTGACCGACCGCGTCTGAATGACACCCCGCGATCAGCAAAATAACGCGTTGCCCCCAACAAGCGATAAATTCAAGGTATACTCTCTTCAGCTGAATCGGGACCACCCGGCGCGCCAGGGCTCCCGTTCTCCCTTTTGTGAAGAGACCGTTTAACCTATATGCCTGAACTCTACCGTTATGATCTGCCAACCAGAGCCGGTGACCAGCGCCTGCTGGGACAGCTTACCGGCGCGGCCTGCGCCGTTGAATGCGCTGAAATAGTTGAACGCCATCCTGGTCTGGTGATACTGATTGCGCAGGATATGCAGAATGCACTGCGCCTGCAGGATGAAATCAAACAGTTCACCACCCATCCCGTGATGGCACTCGCCGACTGGGAAACGCTGCCTTTTGACAGTTTCTCGCCGCATCAGGAAATTATCTCCTCCCGCCTTTCCACGCTCTATCAACTGCCGACGCTGGAACGCGGGCTGCTGATTATGCCGGTGAATACTCTGATGCAGCGTGTCTGCCCGCATAACTTCCTCAACGGCCACGCGCTGGTGATGAAAAAAGGACAGAAACTCTCCCGGGATAAACTGCGGTCACAGCTTGAACAGGCGGGATACCGCAGTGTCGATCAGGTAATGGCTCACGGAGAATTTGCCACCCGCGGGGCGCTGCTGGACCTCTATCCGATGGGCAGTGAGCGCCCCTATCGTATCGACTTTTTTGATGATGAGATCGACAGTCTTCGTCTTTTTGACGTGGACAGCCAGCGCACTCAGGAAGAAGTGGCCGCCATCAATCTGCTGCCTGCCCATGAATTCCCGACGGATAAAAACGCCATTGAGCTGTTTCGCACTCAGTGGCGTGAACACTTCGACGTGCGACGTGAACCCGAACATATCTATCAGCAGGTGAGCAAAGGCACGCTCCCCGCCGGGATAGAATACTGGCAGCCTCTGTTTTTTGAACAACCTCTTCCCGCCCTGTTCAGCTACCTGCCCGCCAGGACATTGATGGTCATTTCTGGCGATCTGGAAAGCAGCGCCGAACGTTTCTGGCAGGACGTCAATGCACGCTATGAAAACCGCCGTGTTGACCCGATGCGTCCGCTACTGCCGCCGCCCACCCTGTGGCTGCGCAAAGAGGAGTTATTTAGCGAGCTGAAGCAGTTGCCGCGTATTCAGCTGCGCACCGATCTGCTGCCTGAAAAGGCTGCCAATACCAATCTGCGCTATGAGACTCTGCCGGATCTGGCGGTACAGGCGCAGGCCAAAGCGCCGCTGGATGCGCTACGTCGTTTCCTGGAATCTTTTGACGGCCCGGTCGTCTTCTCGGTGGAAAGTGAAGGTCGCCGCGAAACCCTGCAGGAACTGCTGGCGAGGATTAAAGTCAAGCCAGCCGCCATTGACTCGCTGCCACAGGCCGACCGCCCGGGCCACTATCTGCTGATCGGTGCCAGCGAACACGGTTTTATCGACGGCCTGCGCCATCGTGCCCTGATCTGCGAAAGCGATTTGTTGGGTGAACGCGTCAGCCGCCGCCGCCAGGACAGTCGCCGCACCATTAACCCTGACGTTCTGATCCGTAACCTCGCGGAGCTGCGTCCCGGCCAGCCCGTCGTCCATCTCGAGCACGGCGTGGGCCGCTATATTGGCCTGAGCACGCTGGAAACCGGCGGCATCCAGGCTGAATACCTGATGCTGGCCTATGCCGGTGATGCCAAACTCTACGTGCCGGTTTCGTCTCTGCATCTGATCAGTCGCTATGCCGGTGGCGCAGAAGAAAATGCCCCGCAACATAAACTGGGCAGCGATGCCTGGTCACGTGCCCGACAAAAGGCCGCTGAAAAAGTACGTGATGTCGCCGCTGAACTGCTGGATATCTACGCCCAGCGTGCTGCCAAGACCGGCTTCGCATTTAAGCATGACAAGCAGCAATACCAGTTGTTCTGTGAAAGCTTTCCGTTTGAAACCACGCCCGACCAGGCACAGGCGATCAATGCCGTCCTCAGTGATATGTGTCAGCCGCTGGCCATGGATCGCCTTGTCTGTGGTGATGTCGGATTCGGTAAAACCGAAGTGGCGATGCGCGCCGCCTTCCTGGCGGTGGAAAACCACAAGCAGGTGGCCGTGCTGGTACCGACCACCCTGCTCGCTCAGCAGCATTACGATAACTTCCGTGATCGCTTCGCCAACTGGCCGGTACGTATTGAGATGCTGTCACGCTTCCGTACCGCCAAAGAGCAGGCGCAGGTGATGGCAGAAGCGCAGGAAGGTAAAGTTGATATTCTTATCGGCACCCACAAGCTGCTGCAAAACGAGATCAAATGGCGCGATCTGGGACTGCTGATTGTCGATGAAGAGCACCGTTTCGGCGTGCGTCACAAAGAGCGCATCAAAGCCATGCGCGCCGATGTCGATATCCTGACCCTGACGGCGACCCCAATCCCGCGCACCCTGAATATGGCAATGAGCGGCATGCGCGATCTGTCGATTATTGCCACCCCACCCGCCCGCCGCCTGGCGGTTAAAACCTTCGTGCGTGAATATGACGATATGGTGGTGCGTGAGGCCATCCTGCGCGAAGTACTGCGCGGAGGCCAGGTGTACTACCTGTATAACGACGTGGAGAATATTGCAAAAGCCGCCAAACGCCTGTCAGACCTGGTACCCGAGGCGCGTGTCGCCATCGGTCACGGTCAGATGCGCGAGCGCGAGCTGGAGCGGGTGATGAATGACTTCCATCACCAGCGTTTCAACGTGCTGGTCTGTACCACCATTATTGAAACCGGCATCGATATTCCCACCGCAAACACCATTGTGATTGAACGCGCCGATCACTTTGGCCTCGCACAGTTACACCAGTTGCGTGGTCGCGTCGGTCGTTCGCACCATCAGGCCTATGCCTGGCTTCTGACACCGCACCCTAAAGCCATGACCACTGATGCCCATAAGCGTCTGGAAGCCCTGGCATCACTGGAGGATCTGGGTGCCGGGTTTGCCCTTGCCACTCACGACCTGGAGATCCGCGGTGCCGGGGAGCTGCTGGGTGAAGGCCAGAGCGGTCAGATGGAAACCATCGGTTTCTCGCTTTATATGGAGCTGCTGGAAAATGCAGTGGATGCCCTGAAAGAGGGACGTGAGCCGTCGCTGGAGGATCTGACCAACAGCCAGACTGAAATTGAACTGAGAATGCCCGCGCTACTGCCGGAGGATTTCATCCCGGACGTCAATACCCGCCTGTCATTCTATAAACGCATTGCCAGCGCGGCCCAGGCCGGTGAACTGGACGATCTTAAAGTCGAGCTGATCGATCGCTTTGGCCTGCTACCGGATGCAGCCCGTAATCTGCTGGATATTGCCTCCCTTCGCCTGGTGGCGAAAGCCCTGGGGATCCGCAAGGTCGAAGCCAGTGAGAAAGGGGGCTTTATCGAGTTTGCCGAGAAGAATAAAGTCGACCCGGTGTGGCTGATTGGGCTGTTACAGAAGGAGCCGCAGCACTGGCGTCTGGATGGCCCTACCCGGTTGAAGTTTATGCGTGACCTGGGTGAGCGTAAGGCCCGCATGAGCTGGGTACAGACATTCCTTGGCCAGATGACAGAACATACCACGGGATAGCCGCGTGGTTAAGGCCGGGTCGGCCGCCGCATAAGGCCGACCTGATCAGGATAACACTTGCCTGTGAGCCATAAAAAAAGGGACCAATCGGTCCCTTTTTCTCATCCATCAGGTCGCGTTATTACGCTTTATCATTCAGCACCAGCTGGCCGTTATTATCCAGCGGAATACGTGTGCCCGGGTCATTCTCCATCCGGATTTTGCCCTGCTGGTCACCAATTTTGTAGGTCACATCATAACCCAGCATTTTTTCCTGCTTGTCATAGACGGTTTTACAGCGCTGCTCGGTCGTGGTGTAGGTGTCACGATCCTGCATGGCACCCTGCACCTGATTACCGCCGTAGCCACCGGCCAGCGCACCCGCTACCGTTGCCACGTCGCGACCGCGACCGCCGCCAAACTGGTGGCCCAGTACCCCACCGGCCACCGCTCCCAGTACGGAACCCGCAATGCGGTTTTCGTCCTGTACGGCACGACGATGAGTCAGCGTCACGTTACGGCACTCCTGACGCGGATTCTTCAGGGTTTCTTTAATCGGAGTGGCTGAAAGCACCTGCGCATACTGCGGGCTACGATCGAACACATTCATACTGGCGACCGTTGCCACGCCTAATGCCGCAGCAACACCAATTCCAATACCCGCTAACATTGATTTATTCACAGGAAAACCTCCTGACATTGTTACCGCGCATTCTTGCCTGTTGCGACATCCTGTCGCAGGTACGGCATTCCCGGCGTGCGCGACGCACCGTGGTAATTAAACGTAATTCTGCGGTGAGCCGGAGATTGTGACAATAAGAATACTGGACGAAAATTAGATCCAGCATGATAAGAGAATGCTTTTAAGAGTCTTCTTAACGGGGCGGTTTCACTGTCGGGTCAGAAGCGCAGCTTATCACAGACCCGACAAAGAGCAGGAAGGATAAGCCGCGTTTAAACTCACTGAACCGGGGTCAGCCCCCTGTCAGTGCAGTTTCAGACGAGGTCGGATGACGCGGTTGATACTGCCTACCAGCATCATCAGCCCGGTCTTGAAGTAGCCGTGCAGCGCCACCTGATGCATGCGATACAGTGAAATATAGACGAAGCGCGCAATGCGTCCTTCCACCATCATTGAGCCCCGCATCAGGTTACCCATCAGGCTACCAACGGTACTGAAACGAGACAGCGACACCAGAGATCCATGATCTTTGTAGATATAAGGCTTTTGCGGCTGTCCTTTCATCTCAGCCAGAATATTGGCCAGCACGCGGGAGGCCATCTGGTGTGCCGACTGGGCACGGGGTGGCACAAAACCGCCCGACGGCAGCGCACAGGAGGCGCAGTCACCAATGGCATAGATATTCGGGTCGCGGGTGGTTTGCAGCGTCGGCTCTACCACCAGCTGGTTAATACGGTTGGTTTCCAGACCGCCCAGATCTTTCATAAAGTCAGGGGCTTTAATCCCGGCCGCCCAGACCATCAGATCAGCATCAATAAACTCTCCCGATTTGGTGTTCAGGCCATTTTTATCCGCGCTGGTCACCATGGTCTGGGTCAGAACGCGAACGCCAAGCTTGGTCAGTTCGCTGTGCGCCGCACTGGAGATGCGCGGCGGCAGTACCGGGAGAATGCGCTCTCCTGCTTCTACCAGCGTGACGTTCAGCGCCTGACTGTCCAGCCCTTTATAGCCATAGCTGTGCAGCTGCTTCACCGCGTTATGCAGCTCGGCAGACAGTTCCACCCCGGTCGCGCCGCCGCCGACGATGGCAATATTGACCTTATCCTGCGGCTCCTCGCTGGCAGAGAATTTCAGGAACAGGTTCAGCATCTCGTTGTGGAAACGACGCGCCTGGTGCGGGTTATCGAGGAAAATACAGTTCTCTTTCACCCCGGGCGTGCCAAAGTCGTTAGAGGTGCTCCCCAGCGCCATCACCAGCGTGTCATAGGCCAGCTCACGCTGTGGCACCAGTAATTCACCCTGGGCATCGCGAATTTCCGCCAGCTGCAAACGATTATTCTCGCGGTCAAGATCGGTCAGCGTGCCCAGTTGGAAGCTGAAGCCATGCTTGTGCGCATGAGCCAGATAACTCAGACCGTCAATCCCTTCATCAAGCGAACCGGTGGCCACCTCATGTAATAACGGTTTCCACAAGTGACTGTGATTGCGATCCACCAGGGTAATCTGCGCTTTCTTCTTACGGCCCAGTTTATGTCCCAGTTGGGTGGCCAGTTCAAGTCCCCCGGCGCCCCCGCCAATGATAACAATTTTTTTCATAGGTGTTGTCAAACGACCCTCTCTAAAAGTGAACCAATCGTTAATTAAAAGTTAAATAAATAACCTTAATTAACATAGGGTTGGCGATATTAATTCGCAAGCTGGGGTCAGAATAGCACGAGGGAATTCATCTGTTATAAGAAAATTGATCCTGGTCAATTTTATTGGCAAAACTAAGAATATTACGAATAAAGACCCTGCCACCCGCCCGCCTTTTAGCGGGCGTGGTGCAGCTCATTAAGAGGGCAAGGCAATGATTAACCCAGCGATTTGAAGGCTTTGATACGCGGAAGATGGTGTGAAATATTGCTGAACTTGTGTCCTTCTACTTCATCCCACACCAGTTCATAAAAAGGCTGTAACCCGGTGGCACTGCGCTGACTGTCCAGGACATCATCATGACGGGAGAGAATGGTCAGGCAGCGGTCACGATTTTTCTCGCGAAAATTCCCCACGCATTTGGTCGCGATATCCACATACTCTTCCGGGCGGTCGATCTTGCCCTGCATCACTTCCTGTGGCCACAGGTTGGGATTGAACATCACCTGCCGGACATCACAGAGAAAGCCGATCCGTTCAGCCCAGTATCCTCCGAGGCCGACGCCACAAATCAGCGGCCGCTCATCATCGCTCTGCTGCAGCATCTTGTACGCTTCTTTTAGCAGATGCTGCATATCGTGCTTCGGATGCCGGGTGCTGTAACTGAGCAACCGGACATCCGGATCGATAAACTGCAGCTGCAGGACTTTCTGATGGTTGCCCGGGCTGTTTGAATCAAAACCGTGCAGATAAATAATCATGCTCATCCTCACCGTTGTTGCACCGCAGGCCGCCTTCGATCAGAGGCCCGACGCCGCTTTGTGGTCCAGCCAGCGTTCCTGCAGCTGACTCAGTGTGGCACTGGTCTCTTTCCAGCGCGACGAGTCCCGCAGTTGCTGACGGGTAAACGAACCCTGATGGTAAAGCTGCGTCACTCTTTCAGCATTGATCGGCGACAGGTTATCCAGCACGCTCACTGCCCCCTGACGATTATTACACACCAGGATCATGTCACAGCCGGCATCCAGCGCTGCCTGACCGCGTTCAGCGTAGCTACCCATGATCGCCGCCCCTTCCATCGACAGATCGTCAGAAAAGATGACGCCATCAAACCCCAACTCCTGACGCAGCACCGTCTTCAGCCAGTGTGATGATCCGCTGGCCGGACGTGGATCCACCTCAGTATAGATAACATGGGCAGGCATAATGGCATCCAGGGCCTGTTCAGCAATCAGCTGCTGGAAAATCGGCATATCGTGCCGGCGAATTTCCGCTTCGCTGCGCGTATCGCGGGGCGTTTCCTTATGAGAATCGGCACTGACTGCACCATGCCCGGGGAAGTGCTTGCCGGTGGTTTTCATCCCCGCCTCGTGCATACCGCGAATAAAGCTGCGCGCCATTTGCAGCGCAATGGCCGGGTCTTCATGGAAAGAACGCTCACCAATGGCCGCACTGCCATGCCCTATATCCAGCACCGGGGCAAAACTGATGTCGATATCCATCGCAATCATTTCAGATGCCATCAGCCAGCCTGCCTGCTGCGCCAGCGATTCAGCCTCTGCGCCCCGGTGCAGCGCCGCAAACGCCTGCATGGCGGGCAGGCGGGTAAAACCGTCGCGGAAGCGCTGTACGCGGCCGCCTTCCTGGTCTACAGCCACCACCAGACGATGACGTGACGCTGCCCGGATCTGTCTGACCAGCTCCCGCAGCTGCGCCGGATCGTGGTAGTTACGGCTGAACAGGATCAGCCCCCCCACCAGCGGGTGTTGTAAAATTTCCCGCTCTTCCGCATCCAGTTCACACCCCTGCACATCTAACATTACCGGTCCCACACTTCACCTCTTACCTGATGATATGCGCTGCCAGCCTGCGGCTGCCAGCGTCTGAAAATGTTGTTCACCACTCTGCTGCCAGCGCAGTTCGTACCAGCTGGTCGCCAGCAGTGCCAGCCACGGCTGCCAGCGGTTAACCTGGCGCCACAGCGTATCCTCATCCCAGTGCTGGTGGCTGGCATAACGGGCGATCAGGCGCTGCTGTTGTAGCGCAGTCAATCCGTTGCCAGACACGATCGCCGCCAGCTCCAGTGCGGTATCGCCGTCTCCGGCATACTCCCAGTCAATCAGCCGCAGCCGATCGCCTTCGGCGATCAGGTTACCGCTGTGGATATCCATATGCAGAACGCCCGTGCGCAGCGCCTTCGGTTCACCCTCACGCTGACAGCGTTTCAGCGCGCGCAGCCAGTGGATCTGCCGCCGGGCGGGGAGGCTGCGCTGCCAGTAGCCCTCAAGCAGCGGCAGCAGCCGTAGCGGGTAGCCCGTCAGCGGCTGACGATGAAGTCGGGCCACTTCATCAACCACGCGATCCTGCCAGCGGTCCCAGTCGCCGGCCGACAATACCTTTCCAGGCTGCCAGGCCAGCAGCAGCCAGTGCCGGTTACGTCCGTAAACCTGCGGGACCAGCCCACTGGCCCCAAGCTTACGCAGCAGACGATACTCGCGCTGCCGGTCAACGCCTGGCATAGTGAGCGCCCCTGCCCCCTGTCGCGCCAGCAGCTGTGCCTCTCCCAGTGAGACCAGGACGCTGTAGCCGCTCAAGCCGGCCAGAGGAGAAAAAGAAGCGGCGGCTTGCGCCGCCGGAAAATATTGCATGATCAGCCGCTCAAGGGCTGAATCAGTGCAGGACTGCACCGCTGCCTGACCAGATAATTTCACCGGTCTGCACCAGCATCAGCTGCATCTGCAGCGTCGGTGATTTCACATCCCCTTTCGCATTGCTGTAGAGCACATACTGAGCGCCGACGTAGCGGGCCAGACCGATGGCTTTACTGCGCGAGACCAGGCTGTCTTCTGCCGACAGGCCCAGAGTCTGCCTGGCGACCGCCAGCTGCTGGGGGGTCACCAGCGTAAACTGGCTGTTTCCCTGGAGCGCGCCCTGCAGGGCGGCCGTCGCTTTTGCGCTCTGCAAACTGCCGTTAGTGCTGTTTTTTACGTTATCCACCAGCAGCACACTGCCCGGATTAACACCCTCGGCTTTCAGCATCTGCGCGACCAGCGGTGACACGCTGGCAGGCCAGTTCAGCGTCTGCATTTTTGGCGGCACCGGCACTGTCTGACCGGGTTCAGGCTGCGGCTGCTCCGGCACAGTCACCGGCGGCTGAACGGGTTCAACCGGCGCTGGCTGTTGAGGCTCCTGCTGTCGGTTCAGACAGCCGGTCAGCAACAACGCCAGCATCAGCACGCCTGAGAGTTTAATGATATTGCTGTTCACGCGATAACTCCTTACAGATACAGATAGAGACGAACTTTGCTTGCCGTCAGATTACCGGTTTGAGATGAAATTTCGGCTTTACCGTGGGCAGGGACCATCAGGGTTCGCGGCCGTTCAAACGGTAAAAGCTCCAGACCCTTTTCATCATACCAGTAGAAACGGTACGAGACCTGGACCGGCTTTTCCTGCTGGTTGAATAACACCGTTGCTGCGCGCTGCTGCCCTTCTGTTTCACGAATGGTCGGTTCATCGGTGGTGATCCCGGCTGACAGTACCGAGGATTCCATAATCAGCGTCTGCGATGTATTGATCGTCGTCCGATCGCTGCTGCAACCTGTTAAAGCTGCCAGTACCAGTAAAGTCGTTAAGCTTGCCCGCATTGCGTCATTTCTCTGTCATTGGCATCACGATGCCAGCATAGGGCCCAACGGTCGGCCACCGACGAGATGCAGGTGGATATGATAAACCTCCTGACCGCCGTGTTTATTGCAGTTCATGATCAGGCGGTAGCCGTCTTCGGCGATCCCTTCCTCTTTGGCAATTTTCGCAGCGACGGTAATTAAACGTCCCAGCGCGGCTTCATGTGCGGCGACGGCGTCGTTAGCCGTGGCAATCAGCAGGTTGGGCACAATCAGAATATGCGTCGGTGCCTGAGGGGAGATATCGCGAAATGCAGTGACCAGCTCATCCTGATAGACGATATTGGCCGGGATTTCACGGCGGATGATTTTACTGAAAATCGTTTCTTCAGCCATGCTATCTGTCCTTATGATCTTGCTATTCAAGTTAACGCAGTATGAGCGAGAAAATCGTTTTCTTTCAACCTGCAACTGACTTTTCTTTCTCCGATCGCGCGCGTTTGCGGCATTTTTCCTGCCTGTCTGCTCCCCAACGGCGCATTTATGTGCGCCACGCCATAAAATGAACCATGAAACCTATAAAAACAAAACGCTGTTTTATAAATTTAGATGTCGGGCATCCTGATAGCGGGGATTTTGCCACCGGATGTGCTGCCGCGGCAAAAATAACAAGGTTCAGCCACGACGAACGCTCTATTTTTTCAGCATCCGCCTGAGTTGTCCGGAACATGTGGTTAATCCCACCCCACAGCACAAGGAGTTTCCTGATGCGCACCCGTAAGATCGGACTGGCAAACTATCTCGCTTATGGTTCCGGTGATTTCCTCGGCGCCGGCACCACCGCGCTGACTGCCGCCTGGCTGCTCTATTTTTATACCACCTTCTGCGGTCTGACACCGATTGAAGCAACCTTTATCTTCGCGCTTGCCCGCGTGCTGGATGCCGTGATCAGCCCCTTAATGGGGTTTCTGACTGACAACTTCGGCAGCACCCGGCTGGGTAAGCGCTTCGGCCGCCGTAAATTCTTTATTCTACTGGGTATTCCCGCAGTGTTCAGTTACAGCCTGATGTGGGTCGGGGAGATGAGCTACCTGTGGTACTTGCTCACCTATCTGGCGTTCGACATCGTCTACACCATGGTTCTGGTGCCATACGAAACACTGGTGCCGGAAATGACCGACGATTTTAAACAGAAGACCCGCTTCTCCGGCGCGCGTATTGCCCTTGCCCAGCTTTCAGCCATCCTCGCCGCCTTTCTGCCGGGTATCCTGCTGGGTATTTTTGGCAAAGATAATGCGGTGTCGTTCTTCTATTCCAGCCTGGTGTTTTCCACCCTGTGCGCCATTGTCCTGACCCTGGTATGGTTCTTTACCTGGGAACGTCCGGCCGACGCGCTGTCAGAAGAGTCAAAGCGTGCCGAGGCTGAGCGAAAACAACTGACGTTAGGCCAGAGTCTGAAACGCCTGTATGTCGAGCTGGCCTCAACCCTGCGCATTCGTATTTTTCGTCAACATCTCGGCATGTACCTTGGTGGGTATATTGCTCAGGACGTGTTTAACGCCGTCTTCACGTGGTATGTGGTGTTTGTGCTGATGCAGAGCGCCCAGCTGGCTTCGAATCTGATGGGCACCATGGCCGTGCTGCAGTTCATTGCGGTGATAGGCATGATCCCGCTGTGTATCCGCATCGGGCCGGCTCCTGCCTATCGTCTGGTTGTTGTGCTGTTTGCCGCCAGCGCCCTCTCCTACTGCCTCCTGTGGTATGCGGGAATGAGCAATAATCTGACGCTGCTGGTGCTGATCTCAGCGGTCGCGGGCCTGGGACGGGGCGGCATCAACTACGTTCCGTGGAATATTTATACCTACATTGCGGATGTCGATGAAGCGATCACCGGCCAGCGCCGCGAAGGGATCTTTGCCGGGATCATGACGCTGACGCGGAAAGCCTCTCAGGCCGGTGCGGTCATGGTGGTAGGGATTGTGCTGCAACTGTCGGGTTTTGTTTCTGGCCGCGCCGAGCAACTACCCCAGGTGGGACACACCATTGTGTGGATCCTCAGCCTCGGCACCCTGGCAATGCTGACGTTCGGCTTTATCATCTCGCTGCGCTTTAAGCTCAATCTCAATACTCACCAAATCCTGCGGGAAGAAACCATCAGAATGCGCGAGGCCGATGGCACGGTTCCTCAGCAGCTGACACCGCAGGCGCGTGCCGTCGTCGAAACACTGACGGGAATGCCTTATGAAAACCTCTGGGGTAACAACAATATTGGCTACCTCAATCGTCACAAACCTCAGGCGGCTGCACTCACCGAGACTCGCGCCGTTTTCCCCGTTATCCGACCTCAGGAGCACCAAGATGACAGTTTATCCGGTTAAGCACAGTGCACTGCTACGCCAGCCCGAATTTTTGCTGCCACGCGCCGCGCTTCAGCAGCTGATTACCCGCCTCAGTGACAACCTGGTCGGTATTACCGATGAAAGCGGTGAGTTTCTGCTGCGCCTGGATGATGGCCGGGTGATCGATACCAAAGGCTGGGCGGGATGGGAGTGGACGCACGGTATCGGGCTGTACGGCATGTACCATTATTATCAGCAGACCGGTGACAGACTGACGCTACAGCGTATTGATGACTGGTTCAGCACGCGACTGCAGGAGGGAACGCCGACCAAAAATGTGAATACGGTCTGCCCGTTTCTGACGCTGGCATATCGCTATGAGGAAACCGGCGACGCATCTCTGCGTCCGGTGCTGGAGCGATGGGCGGAGTGGGTGATGTATGAGATGCCGCGCACCGAGCATAACGGTATTCAGCATCTGGTTTATAACAATGAAAATCATCAGCAGATGTGGGACGACACGCTGATGATGAGCGTGATGCCGCTGGCAAAAATCGGTCAGTTGCTTAACCGGCCGGAATTTGTCGAAGAAGCCACTTACCAGTTCCTGCTGCATACCCAGTATCTGATGGATCGTCAGACCGGGCTGTGGTTCCACGGCTGGACGTTTGATGGCCATCATAACTTCGCTAATGCACGCTGGGCACGGGGTAACAGCTGGCTGACCATTGCCATTCCCGATTTTATTGAACTGATGAACTGGCCGGAGCAGCATGCCACCCGTCGTTATCTGTTGCAGGTACTGGAAAGCCAGGTGAAAGCGCTGGCCGGGTGCCAGCACGAGAGCGGGCTATGGCACACGCTGCTGGATGACCGCGACGCCTACCTTGAGGCCTCGGCCACCGCGGGCTTCGCTTATGGCATCCTGAAAGCCGTTCGTAAGCGTTACCTGTCCCGGGACTATTATCCGGTCGCAGAAAACGCGCTGAAGGGCGTGATGGCACATATCAATGAGGACGGGGAATTGACCCAGGTTTCTTTCGGCACCGCCATGGGCAGCGACCTGGAATACTACCGCCAGATACCGCTGACTTCCATGCCTTATGGCCAGGCAATGGCGCTGCTGTGCCTGACAGAGTATCTGCGGGTCTATCTCTGAGGCATAAAAAAAGGGGCGCCTGGGCGCCCCTTCTTCGTGATGCTCATTCGTTATGCATTACGCATTACGCATGTAGTCATCCATATCGGTTTTCAGGTTATCGGACTTGGTACCGAAAATAGCCTGAACACCGGAACCCGCCACGACAACGCCTGCCGCACCCAGTTTCTTCAGTCCCGCCTGATCCACTTTGCTTACATCCGCCACGCTGACGCGCAGACGAGTGATACAGGCATCCAGGTTAGTGATATTTTCTTTACCACCGAACGCGGTCACCAGATTAGCCGCCATTTCACTGGCATTACCGGTCGTCTGCTCGCTGGTCGCGTCTTCACGGCCCGGGGTTTTCAGATCCAGTTTGGCAATCAGCACGCGGAAGATGGTGTAGTAAACCAGACCGTAGATGATCCCTACAATCGGGAACAGCCAGATTTTGCTGCTGTTACCGCTCAGTACGATAAAGTCGATCAGACCATGCGAGAAGCTGGTACCGTCGCGCATCCCCAACAGGATACAGATAGGGAAAGCCAGGCCTGCCAGAATCGCGTGAATCGCATACAGGATCGGTGCCACGAACATAAACGAGAATTCGATGGGTTCGGTGATACCGGTCAGGAATGAAGTCAGGGCAGCGGAGATCATGATGCCGCCAACTTTGGCACGGTTCTCAGGTTTAGCTGAATGCCAGATAGCAATGGCTGCGGCTGGCAGACCGTACATTTTGAACAGGAAGCCGCCCGACAGTTTACCTGCGGTCGGGTCACCCGCCATATAACGTGGGATATCACCATGGAACACCTGGCCCGCTGCGTTGGTGAACTCACCAATCTGCATCTGGAAAGGAACGTTCCAGATGTGGTGCAGACCAAATGGCACCAGTGAACGCTCAACGACGCCGTAGATACCAAATGCGACCACCGGGTTCTGATAGGCAGCCCACTGTGAGAACTCCTGAATCGCGGTCCCAATTGGCGGCCAGACAAAGGAAAGCGCCACACCGAGGAAAATGGCCGTGAAACCCGAGATGATAGGGACGAAGCGTTTACCGGCAAAGAAGCCCAGATACTCAGGCAGCTTGATACGGTAGAAACGGTTAAACATATAGGCTGCAATGGAACCGGCAATAATGCCGCCCAGAACACCGGTGTCTGCCAGGTGTTTAGCCGCAATTTCTTCGGCCGGCAGATGCAATACCAGCGGTGCCACGACGGCCATGGTTTTTACCATGATACCGTAGGCCACCACGGCGGCCAGCGCCGATACACCGTCATTATTGGTAAAGCCCAGTGCCACGCCGATCGCGAAAATCAGCGGCATATTAGCAAAGACCGACCCACCGGCTTCCGCCATCACATGTGAAACGACCGCTGGCAGCCAGTCAAAGTTGGCAGAACCAACGCCCAGCAGGATCCCCGCGATCGGCAGGACCGATACGGGCAACATCAGCGATTTACCGACCTTTTGCAGGTTCGCAAATGCATTTTTGAACATAGTGTAAAGCTCCTGAGTATGAGTGCTTTTCTTCGCGCTGAGCGCGTTGTAAGCGGGGGAGGTTCCGCTTACGGGTGGGGCAATTTATATGCCCTCGGTATTTATTACGAAGAGTAAAATAAATCCGTTCAAATTTGTTTGATGGCTATCACGTTTCGTTGAACGCGCGTCATTTCTTTAGAATAAGCCGATCAAAAAGGCCCATTTTTAGCTCAAAAAAAATGCAGAGCCCAATTTCATGGCGCTGCACTTTACGACTTTTAGTTATTAATTACGAGCTCTAAAAGAAATCTTCTGTGGAGAGTCAGTCCGACAAACGTGACATCGGGACATGGAACAGACGGGAAAAGTTTTCCGTCGTCGCCTGCGCCATCTGCTCAATGCTCACCCCTTTGACCACCGCCATATATTCCGCCACATCGCGCGTATAAGCAGGCTGATTTTCTTTACCCCGATGCGGTACCGGGGCCAGATACGGTGAGTCGGTTTCCACCAGCATACGATCCAGCGGAACATAGCGTGCCGCTTCACGGATCTGCTCCGCATTACGGAAAGTGGCAATCCCGGAGAATGAAATATAGAAGCCCATATCCAGCAACGTTTCTGCTGTCTGGCGATCCTCCGTGAAACAGTGCAATACACCGCCGCACTCTTCCGCCTTCTCCTCCTGCAGGATGGCCAGCGTATCCTCACGCGCATCACGGGTATGAACAATCACCGGTTTATTCAGATCGCGGCCGACGCGGATATGTTCACGGAATGATGCCTGCTGGCGAACCATCGTCTCCTTCTGATAGAAATAATCCAGCCCGGTTTCCCCCATCGCGACAACACGCGGATGAGCGGCCAGCTCGCGCAGCTCCGCAAAGTCATACTCCTCTTCCTGATTCAGAGGATGCACGCCGCAGGAATAAGCCACACGCTCACGCTCACCGATCAGCTCAACCATCGCCTTGTAGCCCGGCAGGGTTGTGGCGACCGCCAGCATAAACTTCACATCACGTGCGGCGGCTTTTGCCAGCACATCGGACACGTCCTGATGCAGGGTTTCATAATTCAGGCCATCAAGATGGCAGTGGGAATCAACTAAAAACATAATGTACTCTCTAAAGCGGTAAAGCGGCAGAAGCCGGCTTAATCATCATTTCCCAGCTCAACAGCTGCTCTGTCAGCAGCAGTTCGCGATTGACGGCGACTACCGTCAACAAACGTTCACGGCAAATCATCCACTGACGCAGGCTGGCATCTATGGCGCTGGCCGGAAGCATCCCGGCGATATGCATCACTTCGCTCTGGCGATCGACGTTGGTGATAAAAGAGGCGCCGCCCTGCTGCCATTTCACCGCATCCACCAGCAAGGAACAGAGCCAGCCGATACGCTGCGCAACATTATCATGGTGCAGCACCGGGAGCAGGCTCAGCATATCCCCCTGCAGGGCCACAGGCAGCGCCTGACAAAGCAGATCGCGCTGATGCCAGATTTTTTCTTCCAGCAGCGTCAGCGCAGCCGCAGGCGCTCCCCCCGACAGCCTCAGCGCGGCAGCGCGTTCGTTCAGCCCGGCAGGGCACTGTTTTTGTAACCATTGCAGACTCTGGGCTTCGTCAGGAGGTGCCAGGTGCCACAGCAGACAGCGGCTGCGCAGCGTCGGTAACAGCCGGGAGGGCTCACGACTGCTCAGTAAAAACCAGGTATTCTTCGGCGGCTCCTCCAGGGTTTTCAGAAGGGCGTTGGCTGCGGCCTCGGTCAGTTGCCCGGCATCCGGCAACCAGACCACCTTCGCCCCCCCCTGCTGGGCATGATGATACAGCTTCTCGGTCACGCCACGGATAGCATCTACCCCGAGAGAACTCTTGCCCTTTTCCGCCTCCAGGCGATACCAGTCAGGGTGCGTTCCGGCCAGCATCAGCTGACAGGCGTGACATTCTCCGCAGCTTTTCAGCACCTGCGGATGCCTGCACATCAGCCAGCGACTGATTCCCCAGACCAACGCATCATCGCCCATCCCCGCAAGCGCCTGGATCAGCAGTGCATGGTGACCCCGCTGCTGTTGATGCTGGCTGAGGATTTGACGATAGCTGTGATTCAGCCACGGATACCAGTTCATTGCTGTTCCTGTAACCACTGGCCAAGCACCTGCCGCAGTGAGGCAGTCACCTGCTCAAGCGGCTGTGTGGCATCCACCGTTTTGATGCGGGCGTCGGCCGCAGCGAGTTCCAGATAGCGATCGCGGGTGCGGGTGAAGAAATTCAGGGACTCCTGCTCAATACGATCGAGTGCTCCGCGCGCCCGCGCGCGCTGCAGGCCAATTTCTGGCGTCACATCCAGATACAGCGTCAGGTCCGGGGAAAAGTCGCCCAACACCGCCTGCTTCAGGCTGTTCATCAGGCCGGTATCCATTTGCCGACCGCCGCCCTGATAGGCCTGCGAGGAGAGATCGTGGCGGTCGCCCACCACCCAGGCACCCCGTGCCAGAGCAGGTTTGATGACGTTCTCCACCAGCTGGACGCGTGCGGCGTACAGCATCAGCAGTTCGGCGCGATCGGTTACCGGTTCATCACTGATACCCTGCTTAATCAGCTCGCGCAGCTTTTCCGCCAGCGGTGTACCGCCGGGTTCGCGGGTGAAAACAATGTCGTTAATGCCATGGCGCTGAAGTTCGCTGACCACTGCATCACGGGCGGTGGTTTTCCCTGCGCCTTCCAGGCCTTCAATAACGATAAATTTACTGTTCATTTTTTTCCTTCATCGCCAGGCGATAGACCTGCACGGCTTTATTATGGCTGGCCAGGTTAGTGGTAAAGGTATGTCCCCCTTTTCCATCGGCCACAAAATAGAGGAAGTTGGTCTTATCGGGATGCGCGGCGGCGGCCAGCGAGGCTTTACCCGGCATGGCGATTGGCCCCGGCGGTAGCCCGTTAATGGTGTAGGTATTATACGGCGTGGGTGTTTCCAGATCTTTACGCGTCAAAGTGCCCTTGTAACTGTCACCCATGCCATAGATCACGGTCGGATCGGTTTGCAGACGCATTCCGAGGCGCAGCCGGTTAATAAATACCGAGGCGACCCGGGTACGTTCGGCGCTGACAGCCGTCTCTTTTTCAATGATTGAGGCCATGGTCAGCATATCATTTTTACTTTTATACGGCAGGTTATCCATTTTTCCCTGCCACTCGCTGTCCACC
The DNA here is from genome assembly GCF_019844095.1 of Erwinia persicina. NCBI lineage: Bacteria > Pseudomonadati > Pseudomonadota > Gammaproteobacteria > Enterobacterales > Erwiniaceae > Erwinia > Erwinia persicina. The sequence goes on from NZ_CP082141.1 coordinate 2,921,500, forward strand.
AGACTGACCATGCGGTCGTGGGCACGTTTCAACAACGCGACGTCAGTGGTGTTCGCCGTGTAGAGATAGGTATCAGGGTAGAACCAGCCCTCAACTCCCGCCTCTTCACCTTCCAGCTTCAGCGCTGACGCCACGCTGCTCAGTTCATCATCTGGCAACGTATGTTTGATATAAGGCGCATGCCGCAGTTGGCTCAGCCACTCCTGCATCCGCGTCCCCTCCACAAAGCGCAGTGGGAACTGCGCCTCCTTTCCACTCGCCAGCAGGGCCAGCATCTCGCGGACAGTCATCTCGGGGGTGAAGCGGTAGGTTCCGGCTTTAAATTTTGCCAGTTCGGGCTCCAGTTTCAGCAGTATGCCAAACCACGGGCCACGCTGTACAATATGCTTTGACTCAAGCTGTGCCTCCAGCACTACGCGTCCTGAACCCGCAGGCAGAGTAAATATCGTTTCCCTGTCCACCGTTAACCGGGAATCAGCAAACTGCCGCGTCTGCCAGTAGCCATATGCCGCCACCAGCAGGACAACTGCCAGTAGCACCACAATACTCTTTCGGATTTTAGTCATAACGGTCCCGCGTCATTCAAAAAAGGGGGGTTGAGCAGATTAAACAGCTGCCGGGAGGCGTAACGCCATTGTTCTGCCTGATAAACCGGCAACACTGGCATCAGGGCATTGGTGATCAGCACTTCTTCTGCGGTAGCCAGTACATCCATTTCGGCACGCACTTCTTTCAACCTGAAGCCCAGCTGAACAACCTGCCGCATGACACGCTGGCGCTGTATGCCGTTCACCCCGGAGGTACTGAGATCGGGCGTAAACACCTGATTTCCCGTACGCCAGAATAAATTAGCCGCACAGCATTCCACCAGCATAGCGTCACTGTCAAGCACCAGCGCCTCATCGGCAGCAGTCTGGTCAAGCTCTGTACGGATCAACACCTGTTCAAGCCGATTAAGATGTTTGATGCCGGCAAGCTGCGGATTTTTGCCCAACCGGATGCTACTCAGGGCAAGTCGCGCACCGGTTTCCCGTAGCGAATGATAGCGGGACGGGTAGTCTGATAATGAAATAATGCGGGCGGGCTGACTGCACCCCGCCGCACTGTAGCCGCGTCCCCCGCTGCCGCGCGTCAGGATCACTTTCAGCACACCATCATCCCGGGTGGCCGCCGCGCCGATCATTTCGCTTTCCAGTCGCTGCCAGTCAACGCCGCCGATCTTCAGACGTTCACAGGCCTGCTGCAAACGCGTCAGATGTGCCTCAGTCTGTACTATTTTCCCCTGGTGGATGCGAGCCGTCGTAAAACAGCCATCTCCGAACTGCACTGCGCGGTCGCGGGCGTCAATACTGTCTCCCGGCACACCATTGACCCAAACCATGATCAGTCTCCGTTATCATCCTCTGCCCAGATTACCTGCCAACCCCGCCAGAATCATCTGATTGTCTCACCCAAACCACCTGAAAAAAAAGGCCCGCACTGTGCGGGCCTTTCAGTCAGTCAGAGGGAACTTAAATCTTACGGAAAATCAGCGACCCGTTGGTGCCGCCGAAGCCGAAGGAGTTACACAGCGTGTACTCCAGACCTGAAGTCTGACGTGCTGTATGCGGAACGAAATCCAGGTCACAGCCTTCATCCGGATTATCCAGGTTGATGGTCGGTGGGACCACCTGGTCACGCAGAGCAAGAATGGAGAAGATCGACTCTATCGCGCCCGCCGCCCCTAACAGGTGACCGGTCATGGATTTCGTCGAGCTGACCATCACGCTGTTAGCGCTGGCACCAAAGACCGATTTCACGGCCTGGGTCTCAGCTTTATCACCGGCCGGCGTTGAGGTGCCGTGCGCGTTGATATAGCCGATTTGCTCCGGGGAGAGTTGCGCATCTTTCAGCGCGTTCACCATCGCGAGGGCCGCGCCCGCACCGTTTTCCGGCGGCGAGGTCATGTGGTAAGCATCGCTGCTCATGCCAAAACCAACGATTTCCGCGTAGATTTTTGCACCGCGTTTTTTCGCATGCTCATACTCTTCCAGCACCACCAGGCCTGCACCGTCACCCAGTACAAAGCCGTCACGATCTTTATCCCACGGACGGCTTGCCGCCTGCGGATTATCGTTGCGGGTTGAAAGCGCACGTGCCGCACCAAAACCACCCACACCCAGCGGGGTACTGGCTTTTTCAGCACCACCAGCCAGCATGACATCGGCATCGTTATACGCAATGATACGCGCAGCATGACCAATGTTATGCACGCCAGAAGTACAGGCAGTCGCGATGGAGATACTTGGGCCTTTCATGCCAAACATGATCGTCAGGTGACCTGCAATCATGTTAACAATGGTCGACGGAACAAAGAACGGGCTGATTTTACGTGGGCCACCATTCACCAGTGAGGTGTGGTTTTCTTCGATCAGTCCAAGACCGCCAATGCCGGAGCCAATAGCAGCGCCAATACGATCGGCGTTCTCTTCGGTGATTTCCAGGCCGGAATCCTGCATGGCCTGAATGCCAGCGACAATCCCATATTGGATGAACGCGTCCATCTTGCGCTGATCTTTGCGCGAGATGAATTCATCACAATCAAAATCTTTTACTAAGCCAGCAAAACGCGTTGCGTAGGCACTAGTATCAAAATGGTCGATGAGGCTGATGCCACTCTGACCGGCAACAAGAGCATTCCAGGTGGACTCTACGGTATTGCCGACAGGAGACAACATGCCAAGACCAGTCACAACTACACGACGCTTAGACACGTTCGTCCTCCAGGGAGGGAAAAGTTGACACTGTGTGGGACGTTCAGAAAAAACTCAGGCGGTCGAATGACCGCCTGGAGATGCTCACTTATGCCTGGTGACCATTGATGTAATCAATAGCAGCCTGAACGGTAGTGATTTTCTCAGCTTCTTCGTCCGGAATCTCGGTGTCGAACTCTTCTTCCAGAGCCATTACCAGCTCAACGGTATCAAGAGAATCAGCGCCCAGATCTTCTACAAAAGAGGCAGTATTAACAACTTCTTCCTGCTTAACGCCCAGCTGCTCGCCAATGATTTTCTTAACGCGTTCTTCGATAGTGCTCATACTATTAAATTTCCTATCAAAACTCGCTTTCGCGATGGTTTTCGTAGTGTATAAAATGTTGAAAAAGATGCAACTAAATCCCGGCTGGTCCAACCACGATTTTACGCTATTTTGCGGCCTTAACCCCAAATAACGCAAATATTTTTCGTGATTTTCAGACCATGTACATTCCGCCATTGACGTGCAGCGTCTCACCAGTGATGTACGCTGCCTCGTCAGAGGCTAAAAATGCAACGGCATTGGCGATTTCCTGCGCGCCGCCAAGGCGACCTGCAGGAACTTCCGCCAGAATGCCCGCACGCTGATCTTCGCTCAGTGCACGCGTCATGTCGGTTTCAATAAAACCAGGTGCCACGACGTTAACAGTAATGCCACGTGACGCGATTTCACGCGCCAGTGACTTGCTAAAGCCAATCAAACCCGCTTTTGCTGCCGCGTAATTTGCCTGACCCGCATTACCCATTGTTCCGACAACGGAGCCAATGGTAATAATTCGACCCGCACGTTTTTTCATCATGGCACGCATTACCGCTTTTGACAGACGGAATACTGAAGTCAGGTTCGTGTCCAGGATATCCTGCCACTCGTCATCCTTCATGCGCATCAGAAGATTATCACGCGTGATGCCTGCATTATTGACTAAAATGTCCACTTCGCCAAATTCGGCGCGAATATTTTCCAAGACGCTCTCAATCGAAGCAGAATCGGTCACATTCAACAGCAGGCCTTTACCGTTATCACCCAGATAGGTACTGATAGCGTCGGCACCGCTTTGGCTGGTTGCAGTTCCCACCACTTTGGCACCGCGTGCCACCAGGGTTTCTGCAATCGCACGGCCGATCCCACGGCTTGCACCGGTGACCAGCGCGATTTTACCTTCGAAGTTCATGTTTATCTCCGTGTTATTGTTCTAGCGCCGCTGACAAGCTGGCCGGGTCGTTTACCGCCGTCGCTGTCAGGGTGTCAACAATACGTTTAGTCAGCCCGGTCAATACTTTCCCCGGACCCACTTCCAGCAGCGACGTAACGCCCTGCCCGGCCATAAATTCGACACAGCCGGTCCAGCGTACCGGATTATACAACTGACGCACCAGCGCACTGCGGATAGCGTCCGCTGATGTCTCGCACTTCACATCAACGTTATTGACCACCGGGAAGGCCGGTGCATTGAAGGTCAGTGCATCCAGCGCTGCGGCTAATTTATCTGCGGCAGGCTTCATCAGGGCACAGTGTGACGGTACGCTGACAGGCAGTGGCAGTGCGCGCTTCGCGCCGGCGGCCTTACAGGCAGCACCGGCACGCTCAACGGCTTCTTTATTGCCGGCAATCACCACCTGGCCTGGTGAATTGAAGTTCACCGGAGACACCACCTGCCCTTGAGCAGACTCTTCACAGGCTTTGGCGATGGAAGCATCGTCCAGGCCAATAATGGCCTGCATGGCCCCTGTCCCTTCCGGAACCGCTTCCTGCATGAGTTTGCCACGCAGTTCAACCAGTTTAATCGCATCTGCAAACGCAATGACACCTGCACAAACCAGCGCACTGTACTCACCCAGGCTGTGCCCTGCAAGCATTGACGGCGCTTTTCCGCCTTTTTCCTGCCAAACGCGGAAAATGGCAACAGATGCAGCCAGTAAAGCAGGCTGTGTCTGCCAGGTTTTGTTCAGTTCTTCAGCAGGGCCTTGTTGCACCAGCTGCCAGAGATCGTAACCCAGTACGTCTGAAGCTTCCCGGAAGGTTTTTTCCACAATCGGGTCGGCGGCTGCCAGATCGGCCAACATCCCCACGGTTTGCGAACCCTGCCCCGGGAAAACCATTGCAAATTGCGTCATTGTGATTTCCTGTTAATTAAAAGCGAACCAGTGCGGAACCCCAGGTGAACCCGCCACCAAAAGCTTCCAACAGAATTAACTGACCACGCTGAATACGGCCATCACGTACCGCTTCATCAAGGGCGGTCGGCACGGAAGCTGCCGACGTGTTGCCGTGACGATCGAGCGTCACGACCACTTTATCCATGTCCATGCCCAGTTTACGGGCAGTGGCGCTGATAATACGCAGATTGGCCTGATGCGGAACCAGCCAGTCGATCGATGAACGATCGAGCTTATTAGCTTCCAGCGTCTCATCAACGATGTGCGCGAGCTCAGTGACCGCCACTTTAAACACTTCGTTACCTGCCATGGTGACGTAAGCCGGCGTGTCCTGATTAGCACGATCCTGATTCGGCAGCGTCAGCAGCTGGCCATAGCGACCATCGGCGTGGAGGTGCGTGGAGATAATCCCCTGCTCTTCGCTTGCCCCCAGCACCACAGCCCCTGCGCCATCACCAAACAGAATGATCGTGCCACGATCGTTCGGATCGAGCATACGAGCCAGAACATCCGCCCCAATCACCAGCGCGTGTTTCACTGCGCCGTTCTTGATGTATTGATCGGCCACGCTCAGTGCATAGGTAAAACCTGCACAGGCGGCCGCAAGGTCAAAGGCCGCGGCATCTTCGATCTCCAGCATCTGCTGGATCATGCAGGCTGAACTGGGGAAAGCATGGCTTGAGGAGGTTGTTGCCACCACAATCAGGCCAATATCATTTTTATCGATACCGGCCATTTCCAGCGCGCGCTCAGCGGCATGGAAACCCATGGTCGCCACGGTTTCATCCGGGCCGGCAATACGACGTTCACGAATGCCAGTGCGGGTGACAATCCACTCGTCTGACGTTTCAACCATTTTTTCCAGATCGGCGTTAGTCCGCACCTGCTCGGGCAAATAGCTGCCCGTACCGATAATCTTCGTATACATGTACGCTCAGTCACTCTTAGGTAATACAGCTTGAAGGCGGGCAGCAATCCGCTCGGGAACTTGCCGCCGCACCGCCTGCTCTGCCTGTTGGATCGCCACGGTAAATGCGCGTTGATTTGCCGCACCGTGGCTCTTAATCACGGTGCCGCGCAATCCTAACAGACAGGCGCCATTGTACTGGTCGGGGTTAAGGTGGCCGAATTTCTTTGTCAGGCGCTTCTGGATCCAGCGCCCCAGTAACCTCAACCACCAGGCCTTCTTTTTACCTTCGCCCTGTGATTTCAACAGCGAAAGAAACATTCTTACCACGCCTTCCATCGTTTTCAGCGTGACGTTGCCGACAAAACCATCGCAAACCAGCACGTCTGTCTTACCGGTAAGAAGATCGTTGCCTTCAAGGTATCCAATATAGTTAAGTTCTGGCGTTGCGCGCAGGATAGCCGCGGCATCACGGATCGAACTTAACCCTTTAGTCTCTTCCTGACCAATATTCAGCAATGCCACTCTGGGCCGCTCAATGGCTAAAACTTCTTCAGCCATAACAGCGCCCATAACGGCAAACTGCACCAGCATGGCACTGTCTGAATCGACGTTAGCCCCTAAATCCAGAACCACCGTTCTCCCCTGCTGCTGATGAGGCAACACGGTCATTAACGCCGGGCGATCGATGCCGTCCAGCGGTTTTAATAATAATTTAGCCAGCCCCATCAGCGCGCCGGTATTGCCTGCGCTGATGCACGCCTGTGCCTGCCCTTCTTTCACCTGCTCCAGCGCAATTCGCATGGAGGTTCTGCGACTGGCGCGAATGGCCTGTGAGGGCCTGGCATCACTGGCAATAACCGATTCGGCAGCAATAATCTGCAGACGCGCCCGGAGGGTTGAATCAGCTTTGGCGAGTAATGACGTGATGGTGTCGGGATCGCCGACCAGAAGGAGATGCAGATGCGGATTAGATTCCAGTGCCTGCAGTGATGCAGGCACTGTCACGCAGGGACCGAAATCCCCGCCCATGGCATCTATCGCCAGGGTCAACCGTGTCAAAGTAGCGCCGCGAACCGCGGAATTACTTAACGATGACCTTGCGACCGCGGTAGTAACCATCCGCAGTGATGTGGTGACGCAGATGCGTTTCGCCAGAAACTTTATCTACGGAAAGTGCTGCTGTGGTCAGCGCATCGTGTGAACGACGCATGCCACGTTTGGAACGGGTTGGTTTATTCTGTTGTACGGCCATGGACCTTACTCCTATTACTTACGCTTTAAACTGGCTAATACGGCAAATGGATTTGGCTTTTCTGCCTCTGCAGGCAACTTGCCAAAGACCATGTCCGCCTCGGACACTTCACAGTGTTCAGAATCATGCACCGGAACGACAGGCAGGGCGAGAATGATTTCATCCTCTACCATTGCCAGCAGATCGGTTTCGCCAAACTCGTTGACGTTGATCGGCTCGTACGCTTCCGGCAGTGCTTCGGCCTGTTCGTCAGTGACGACCGGGCTGAAACAGTACGATACGTGGACGTGCTGTGGAAATGTCTTATTGCAGCGTTGGCAGCACAGCGTCACAGAGACTTCGGCCGTACCTTTCAGTACTGCCAGACGCTGTTCGTCAATCGCGAACGACATGACACATTCTACATCACTGTCCACACTCACTACCGACTCAGCAATCCGCTCAACCTGTTCAGGGGTGTAAACACCCTGGTAGTCCAGGCGTTTTTGAGCGGTACGAGCCGCATCGAGAGTCAGGGGTAATTTTACCTTTTGCATAGGGCGCGCATATTAACTTTGTAACGACATAGAGTCAAAGAAAAAGGCCGCATTACGGCATCTTTCACCCATGATTCGCATCCAGTGCGGCGCATAGTTTAAAATGCCTGTCACTGATTCGCTATCTATTATGGAAAAAATAATGCGACAACTGGTATTAGCCTCTACGTCGGATTACCGAAAAGCTTTATTAGCCAGGCTGGAACTGCCCTATATTACCGCCGCCCCCGGGGTCGATGAAACCCCGCTGGCAGATGAAGATGCCACGCAGTTAGTGGTCAGACTGGCCTCTGCTAAAGCACAGGCGCTGGCACAGCGCTATCCTGACCACCTGATCATCGGTTCCGATCAGGTCTGCGTGGTAGCCGGAAAAATTTGCGGGAAGCCACACACCGAAGCCCGTGCCCGGGAGCAGTTGCGCGCCGCCAGCGGTCACAGCGTGGTGTTTTACACCGGGCTGGCGCTTTTTGATAGTCGCGACGGTTCATTGCAGGTGCTGTGTGAGCCCTTCAGCGTGGATTTCCGCACCCTGACAGAGAGTGAGATTGCTGCCTATGTAAGCAAGGAGCAGCCGCTGGACTGTGCCGGGAGCTTTAAAAGTGAGGGACTGGGCATCACGCTCTTCGACCGTCTGTCAGGGCGCGATCCCAATACACTGGTAGGACTGCCCCTGATCGCCCTGTGCGATATGCTGAGAACTGCAGGCGTCAATCCGCTGATGACAGTATAAGGAAGCAATGGATGAGGACGGCTATCGCCGTCCCTATGGCATCACGTCGGGAGCGTGGTTTTGCGTAATACTGCCAGACAGTGACGGAGCTCATCATCCAGCGGCGCTTCAACGCGCATGATTTCCCCGGTGCTGGGGTGAGTGAAACGCAGCGCAGCGGCATGGAGGAACAGGCGTTTAAGGCCAGTACCTTTCAGTTGCTGATTAAACTCCTCTTCACCATAGCGATCGTCAAAAGCGATAGGATGCCCGGCATGGAGCGTATGTACGCGGATCTGATGCGTACGGCCTGTCACCGGACTGGCTTTTACCAGCGTCGCCACCGCATAACGTTCTTCCACCTTAAACAGCGTTTCTGACGGTTTACCCTCACTGTTCACTTTGACGATACGCTCGCCACTTTGCAGAATATTTTTCAGTAAGGGTGCACGTACCGCCTTAACATGCGATGGCCACTGTCCGCGAACCAGCGCGAGGTAATCTTTCTGCATACCCTTTTCACGCAATTGTTCGTGCAGCGATCGCAGCGCAGAGCGTTTCTTGGCCACCAGAAGAATGCCGGATGTATCACGGTCAAGACGATGTACCAACTCCAGGAAGCGGGCATCAGGGCGCAGGGCACGTAATCCTTCGATGACGCCAAAGCTCAGGCCACTCCCTCCGTGAACGGCGGTGCCGGAAGGTTTGTTCATCACCAGAATATGCTCGTCTTCATAAATGATGGCATGTTCCAGCGCCGCCACCTTCGCCAGCTTGGGTGAAACATTATCATCTTCACGTTCCGCGACACGCACGGGAGGGATACGCAGCTCATCCCCGGCTTCCAGTTTATATTCAGGTTTGATGCGTTTTTTATTTACGCGCACTTCGCCTTTACGCAAAATGCGATAAATCATACTTTTCGGCACCCCTTTGAGATGGGTACGCAAAAAGTTATCGATACGTTGTCCTGCCTCATCGGCAGAAATGGCAACAAAATGTACGGCTGGAGTATTGGTTTTCATAGTTGGCGATTCTAAATAGTGCGCTGTGATAGCGCCACTTCTTTTTCTGTGCTTAACTGACAGAGACGGTACCGTTGGAAGTTATGATCGGTTTTTAGACAATATGCTGAAAAGCGCTGCAATACGTTCTAAAAGCTGAGAGAAACTTCTCACCTCGGATAAAGTCACCTTGCGATCACCGCCTTAGCAATGGAATAATATCTCCGCTTTTGGCGCTAAGACTTGTGAATGCAAGGGAATAGATAGCGTACACCCAATTGATTTCGTGTTGCAGCGAGGCGGCAAGCGAAAGAATCCCCGTGAGCGATCAAAGATCGTTTCCAGGGGTGAAGAAGAGCAGCCAACTGGGCTGTGGCTCGAAAGATTAAGGGTGAGAAATTTTGCAGGATAGCGCATACACGCAGCAATGGCGTAAGACGTATTGTGCAATCAGGCATTTAGCGGGCTGCGGGTTGCAGCCTGGACGATAAAACGGGATTGGTTCACCTGGTATTCTACTGGCGGTTCCCCCCACAAATGCGCTGTTTTTCCATATGTAAAACAGGCTACCGAGTATTTGCGCCCCTTTAGCTGCTGACAACCGGGAGGTTGACGGCTTTGCGATGAGACACGGGGTCATCGGTTTCTGACGTCCAGCGTTACTTTGCCCGCAGCTTTGTCACTAATGTAAGAATAATGAGTAAGTTACGATGAAAAGAATGTTGATAAACGCAACTCAACAAGAAGAGTTGCGTGTCGCCCTCGTTGACGGACAACGTCTGTACGATCTGGATATTGAAAGCCCTGGACACGAACAGAAAAAAGCCAACATCTATAAAGGCAAGATTACCCGCATTGAACCCAGCCTTGAAGCCGCATTTGTTGACTACGGCGCTGAACGGCACGGTTTCCTACCTCTGAAAGAAATTTCCCGCGAATACTTCCCTGCCAACTACAACGCCCATGGCCGTCCGAACATTAAGGATGTCCTGCGTGAAGGTCAGGAAGTCATTGTACAGATCGATAAAGAAGAACGCGGCAATAAAGGCGCTGCTTTGACTTCCTTTATCAGTCTGGCAGGAAGTTACCTGGTTCTGATGCCAAACAACCCCCGTGCTGGCGGCATTTCGCGCCGAATCGAAGGCGATGACCGCACCGAACTGAAAGAGGCGCTTTCCGCCCTGGAACTGCCAGACGGTATGGGCCTGATCGTTCGCACCGCGGGTGTGGGTAAATCGGCTGAGGCACTTCAGTGGGATCTCAGCTTCCGTATGAAGCACTGGGAAGCGATTAAAAAGGCGGCGGAAAGCCGTCCGGCACCTTTCCTTATCCATCAGGAAAGTAACGTTATCGTTCGTGCTTTCCGTGATTATCTGCGCCAGGACATCGGCGAAATTCTGATCGACAACCCGAAAGTGCTGGAGCTGGCTCGTCAGCATATTGCCGCGCTGGGCCGTCCGGATTTCAGCAGCAAAATCAAACTGTACACCGGTGAAATTCCGCTGTTCAGCCACTATCAGATCGAGTCGCAGATTGAATCTGCCTTCCAGCGCGAAGTGCGTCTTCCTTCCGGCGGCTCGATTGTTATCGACTCCACCGAAGCGCTGACCGCCATTGACATCAACTCTGCACGCGCCACGCGCGGCGGCGACATTGAAGAAACGGCGTTTAACACCAACCTTGAAGCCGCTGACGAAATTGCCCGCCAGCTGCGCCTGCGTGACCTGGGTGGCCTGATCGTTATCGATTTTATCGATATGACGCCAGTTCGCCATCAGCGTGCGGTTGAAAACCGTCTGCGTGAAGCCGTGCGTCAGGATCGTGCACGTATTCAGATTAGCCATATTTCACGTTTTGGCCTGCTGGAAATGTCGCGTCAGCGTCTCAGCCCATCGCTGGGCGAATCCAGCCATCACGTCTGCCCGCGCTGTAGCGGTACCGGTACAATCCGTGATAACGAATCCCTGGCACTTTCCATTCTGCGTCTGATTGAAGAAGAAGCGCTGAAAGAAAATACCAAAGAAGTGCATGCTATCGTTCCAGTCCAGGTCGCTTCTTATCTGCTGAATGAAAAGCGTGAAGCCGTCAGCGCGATCGAAAAACGTCAGGGTGGCGTTAAAGCGATTATCGTGCCAAACGATAACATGCAGACACCACACTACTCAGTGCTCCGCGTTCGCAGTGGTGAAGAGACTCAGACGCTGAGTTATCATCTGCCTAAACTACACGAAGCCGAAATGGCACTGCCTTCTGAAGAAGAGCATGCCGAGCGTAAGCGTCCTGAGCAACCTGCCCTTGCCGCCTTCGTTATGCCAGATGCTCCTCCAGCACCCCTGGAAGAATCCGCAGAAGTGGCCGTCACCCAGCCAGTTGAACAGCCTCAGGTTAAAGCCCCTGCGGCTGCCGAGCAGCCAGGTCTGGTGAGCCGCTTCTTCAGTGGACTGAAGAAACTGTTTGCTGGTGAAGAGAAACCTGCCGAACAGCCGCAGCCACAGGTCGTGGAAGAAAAAGCACCTGAAACTCCAGCTGCGCCGCGTGGCGAACGTCGTAATAACCGTCGCCAGAACAACAATCGTCGCGACCGCAACGGTGACCGCAACGATCGTAACGGTGAACGCAATGACCGTAACGGCGAGCGCAATGACCGTAATGGTGAACGTAACGACCGCAACGGCGAGCGCAATGACCGTAATGGTGAACGTAACGACCGCAACAGCGAACGTAACGACCGTAGTGGTGAACGCAACGACCGTAGTGCAGAGCGTACTGAGCGCGCACCGCGTGAGCGTAATAACGAATCACGGGAAGGGCGTGAAGACCGTCGTAATAACGGTAATAAGCGCAACGGTTCTCAGGTTGATGCCCGCAGCGAGCGCATGGTGCCTGACGAATTTGAACGCAGTGAAACAACGCAGGCTCGTCCACCGCGTCAGGAACGCCAGCGTCGTCGTCCAGGTCAGAACCAGGAAGAAAAACGCCCGGTTGTGCAGGAAGAGAAGATCGTTGAGCCGCTGATCGAAACCGCTGAGAATCTGGAAGAGCAGGAAGATAATGTACAGGTTATGCCGCGCCGTAAGCCGCGCCAGCTGAACCAGAAAGTCCGTATCGAAACCGCTGAACAGACTGCAGCACGCTCGTTTGACACGGAAGATACTGTTACGTCAGAACAACCTGGCGCCAGCGAAACGGTGACAGAAACCCCCGATACTGACGATCGCGACAGCAATAATATGCCGCGCCGTTCACGCCGGTCACCACGCCATCTGCGCGTAAGTGGTCAGCGTCGTCGTCGTTACCGTGACGAGCGTTATCCAACACAGTCACCGATGCCGTTGGCTAATGCCGCTTCATCACCAGAAATGGCGTCTGGCAAGGTGTGGATCACATATCCGGTAGCACAGGGTAGCGATCACGAAACGCATGAAGAACCGGGTCACTCCCTGGTACCTGCTTACGGCCACGCTGACGTTGATGCGCCACACGCTGCTGCAGCCGTAGCAGCCGCAGACAGCATCAGCAGCGCGACGGATGAAAGCCATGAACCTGCAGTTGTCGCTCCGGTTGCAGAAACGCCTGCAATTGAAGCTCCGGCAGCAGAACAGGCAGCCCCTGTACAGCACGCGGAGCCGCAGCCTGAAAATCTGCCCGAAATCACCCCGGTGATCGCAGAAGAGACGGCCGCCATTGATGCCCCTGTTAACGAAGAGCCGGCTGTTATTTCTGCTGCTGACGAAACCGTTGCAGAAGAGACCGCAGCCGCAGCGATTCCGGCAGAAGCAGAAGACGTTCAGCCAGAGCCGCCATTCGTTGCCGTTGATGCCGTGGCTGAAATTGTTGAAGAAGCGAAGCAGGCTGAACCTCAGCAACAGGCAGCAGAGATTGCTCACGCCGCACCGGTTGAAGTCAGCGACGCGCTTGAGCAGCAGGTTGCTGAAGTGCTTCATGCACCAGAAGTGACCGCGGAGCCCGTAGTTGCTCAGGAACCGCATGCGCCTGTCCCTGCCCGCGATGAACCTGTCGCTGAAGCAGAGGCACCTGTCGCGGCTGAACCTGTCGTTAACGCACCGGTTGTCACTGAAACAGCTCCGGCTGAAACCGTGCCCGCTGCACAACCAGCTCAGAGTCACTTCAAGCTGCATGCTACTGCACCGATGACAAAAGCACCGGCTCCGGCTTACCAGCCAGAGGCCCCACGTCAGAGCGACTGGGTGCGTCCGGAGTTTAACTTTGAAGGTAAGGGATCGGCTGGCGGCCACGCGGCTACCCACCAGGCGACGGCTCCGGCCACGCGTCCTTAATACCGGATAATGCGTCAATCAGGCCCTGACCTCTGGTCAGGGCTTTTTTTATGCCTTCACTTCACTGAATCCCTTTTTGTCTGTTTCACCCTCCCCCGGGCTGTGGCAGAGTGGCTGTCCTGTTTTCAACCCAAAGGCTGACAGCGTGACCGTTAAAAATATTCTCCTTACCGGGGCCAGTGGGCGCATCGGGCGCACCTTTTTCAATGCCATGAACGAGAGCTGGCGCTTCGTGCTGACCGACCTTAGCCTGCCGGCTTACGATGTGCCTTCTCCGCACCGGTTTATTCCTGCTGACCTCTCGCTGCCGGGGGTGGCTGCCGGGCTGTTGCGTGGAGAGACGTTTGATGCGGTGATTCATCTGGCCGGCATTCCCGATGCGGGTGCGGCTTTCGAAGACCTGCTGCCCGCCAATATTTTATCTACGACTTATCTGCTTGAAGCCGTGTCGCATACCCCCTGCCCGCGCTTTATTTTTGCCAGCAGCGCACAGACCATCGAAGGGTATCCTGAAGACGTGCAGATCCACCCGGGGATGGCGGTGGCTCCGGCCAATTTATACGGCGTGACGAAATGCTACGGGGAAGCACTCTGCTCCTTTTACGCTACTCAGCGCGGCATAAGCTGCGTGGCACTGCGGATAGGGGCATTTGAAACCCGCTGCGCCGCCAACCTGAAAAACGCCAGAGACTACAGCGCCTGGCTCAGTCCGGAAGATGGCGTCAGGCTGCTGACCGCAGCGGTAACGGCAGAAAATATTACGTTCTTTATTGGCTATGGAATTTCAGATAACCGGTTTAAACGATTTGATCTGAGTCAGACTCGCGAGGTGCTGGGCTATCAGCCCCGGGATAATGCTTTCAGCGAATTTGTCCCGGAACAGCCGCTCTTTTAACGGCGGCCAAAAAAAACCCGCTGCCAACAGAGAGCTGTCGGCAGCGGGACAAACTAAACGTACCCGGTTAAAGCACGTTCAAATTCCTGATGTCAGATTATCGATTCAGACTAAAAAGTGACAGCTTGGACATCTGCTGGAACACGGTATAGGACGCCTGCAGGGCGGCCTGCTGCATGGTGTAACTGGAAATGGTTTCGGTAGTATCTGCGCCGATCAGTCCGCTGACCTTATTTTTCAGACTCAGCGTGGTGTCATCCCCTTTCGCATCCAGTTTCCCCAGTTCATCAAGATTGGTACCAATCTGTGCACGAACCGCTGACACGTTTTCCTGCGCATTTCGCAGACCGCGGTTAGCTTTGCCCATATTGAGGGCCTCGGCATCCACCGCCGCCTGGTCGGCATTTTCCAGCGGGACCTTCAGCGATTTGATCGCCGTATCCAGAATGGCAAAGATATTACTTTCACTGGCCGTACCGTCAGGCTCTTTCACCGCACTGCTGGTCAGTGAGTCGAATATCTGCGCACCGGTGTGGTTGATGATCAGCGTACGGCTGGCATCCACCTTCTGGGAAATGGGAGTATCCCCGCCCTGATAAGTGGTGTTTCCGTTCGCATCCGTCACAAACGGTGGCGTATCACTTTCATAGCCGGCAAACACATAGCGGCCATTGCCGTCGGTGCTGTTAGCCAGGTTCAGCATCTGTGCACGAATCCCTTCTAACTGCGTCGCATAAGAGGCGCGGTCTGTGTCAGATAAGATACCGTTAGAGGCCGCGACCACAGTAGTCTGCGCACTGATGATCACGTCAACGGCCTGTTTCAGCGTGGTATCTTCCGTCGACTGATTCTGCGTGGCAAATACGCGCGCCGTCTTGTACTGAGCGGTTTCAGCCTGCGCCTGGGACACAACCACCGCCTGCGCGGCGGCCACCGGGTCATCCGACGGTCGGTTAACGCGATTGCCGGTAGCAAGCTGTTCACCCACTTTCAGCCAGCTCGCCTGCGAAGTCTGAATGCCGCGCATCTGCTGGTCATAGATCATGCCGGTACTGAGTCGCATAGTATTAATTCCTCTGCAAAAAAATTAGCTGACAGCACCAATCAGTGACTGAAAAATGGTAGATGCGGTCTGCAATACCTGGGCGTTGGCCATGTAGTACTGCTGATAGCGCGTAAGGTTCGAATACTCTTCGTCGAGGTTAACCCCGGAAACCGACTGCTGCTGATTCGTCAGCTGCGTCACCACGGCCGTCTGGGTTTTACTGGTGGTTTCCAGCGTACTGGCCTTATTACCCACCTGAGCCACCAGACTGGCATAACCCTGCGTCAGGGTGCTTTTACCGTTAATGACGTTCGCGGTCTGCAGGCCCAGCAGCTTCTGCACGTTCTCATTGTTACTGGCCCCCCCCGTCGAACTGGCCGCAGCCAGTTTAGACTCCTCGGTCACCAGCACGCTCATGCCACTGACTACACTGGAAACAGGCTTGATGGTAAAGCTGTCTTTACTGGCGGGCAGCTGGTCATACGCAACGGAAAGACCGTCAAATGACAGCGTCTTCGCCGTTGCATCAACAGTTACCGTCGACTTGGTGTTATCCGACAGACGGGTTGCCGTCCAGTTCGTGCCATCGTAGCTGACAGAGTAGTCAGACGCCTGCACCCTGGTCGTATCACTCCACGTGGCCGTCAGGGACGCACCACCGGTATTGTTGGTGTTAGCCAGTACAGAAGGCGTGCCAAGACTAAAGAAAGCCCCGCCGGCATCGCCGTCACTATCTTTACCCTGCATATGCTGGGCATTAAAGCTGCTGCCCAGCGCCATCGCCAGCTGGCCAACCTGATTACGTGCGCCATCAAGATCGCTGCGGAAGGCCAGCAGTCCACCCAGTGAACCGGTGGTGATCAGTTTTTCAGAGAACTGCGTTTTTTGCCCTGTAGCCGGATCGACGGTCGCGAGTGTGGTACGCGCCGGATCGGCGCTGGACGGCACCGCCGCCAGCTGGCTGTAGGTGTCACCCTGCACCAGCGAGATACCGTTGCCGATGGAGATATTGTAGCTGCCGCCGTTTTGCTGATTGACACTGACACCCACCAGCTTATTCAGTTCACTGACCAGCTGATCGCGCTGATCCAGTAAATTATTCGGCTCACTGCCAGCACCGGCGCCCTTCAGCTTGGTGATCTGCTGATTGACGTTAGCGATCTGTTTGGCGTAGTTATTAATCTGGTCGACGGTTGACTTCACCGAGGTGTTCACGCTGCTGTCGAGATTCGATAAATAGGTATCTGTCACCTGGAACTGATTCACCAGTCCCTGCGCTTTGCCGATCACGGCCTGGCGTGCAGAGGAGTCACTGGCATTACTGGACAGCGTCTGCAACGAACTGAAAAAGTCCTGCATATTGGTCGACAGGGTATTCGTGGTGCTGGAAAAGATGTCATCAAGACTGGAAACCTGACCGTACTGAGTGGTGATCGCGCTGGACTGTGCGCTGGCCGCACGCAGCTGGTTGGTGATGAACTGATCGTATTCGCGATAAACTGTCGAGACATTCGCCCCGTTGCCGTAATAATTGTTACCGCTCAGGGTACTGTTCGCCTGAGCCAGCACGGTGGTCTGACGTGAATAACCGGTAACGGCATAGTTAGTGATGTTGTTACTGGTGGTATTCAGCGCGGCAGATGCGGCGCTTAACCCGCTCATCGCGGTATTAATTAAGTTTGCCATTTCGGTTCCTTGTTAACCGGCAACTGCGAGCCAGCATTGACGAATCGTTTGCCGGAGGCGGGTCAACCCCATCCGGCCTGAACAGGTTATCGGTTAAATGGGGGTAAACTTGAGCCTTCCCCCCAAATTTTTAAAACAAATCGCCAATATCCTGGCTATAGGCTTTGACCACTTTTTCACCCATGCTTTTGAACTGCTGGATCATACCGACCAGCTTTTGCGCATACTTGGGATCGGTGGCATAGCCCGCCGCCTGCAACGCCTGTGCGCCCTGCTCAGGCGAAGATGCCGTGGTCACTGCGGCGTAGCGCGGGTTGTTACTCAACAGTTTGACGTAGTCATTCAGGGCATCGAAATAGGAGTCATAAACGCGGAATTTCTGCTTCACCTTCTTCGCCTCACCGTTTTCGAATTCGGTGGTCATGATATCGGTGGTCTTGCCCTGCCAGCTGCCCGTGGCTTTAATGCCGAAGACGTTATAGCTCGGCTTACCGTCGCGGGTGAGGATCTGACGCTGACCCCAGCCGGATTCCAGCGCGGCCTGCGCGAGGATCAGGTGATGAGGAATACCGCTTTGCTCACTCGCTGCCTGTGCCGGTTTCGACAGCATGGCGATAAAGTCACCATTATCGCCCGACAGCGGCATCTCATGGGAAGAGAAACGCGGCACTGCCTTGCGGACAATCTGCTCCATTGCAATCGGCGGTAACGTGTTAATAAAACTCTTATCCAGCGGCATCGGCACCGTACCCGCTTTTTCATTCAGCGGCTTCTGGCCTTCCATCTGTTTAACAATAAGATCCGCCAGACCGAGGCCTTTCGCCCCGATCTGCTGGCCAATCTGCTGATCGTACATGGAGGTATAAAGCCGCGTCTGCTCGCTGCTCATCAGACCATCCTGAGGCAGCGCCTGGCGCATACTTTTCAACATCATCTGTACAAACATCCCTTCGACCTGTTTGGCCACTTCCCGCGCATGGGCTTTCGGATCGTTGCCCGCCAGGCGTTTCAGGTTGTTTAGCGAGCGGCTGTCATACGCCGCACTGGTCAGAGACTGGCTGTGGTCGGTCATCAGATAATTTCCAGTTTTGCGTGCAGACAGCCTGCGCTTTCCATGGACTGCAGAATCGACATCAGGTCGATAGGCGTTGCGCCCAGCGCGTTAAGCGCCCGCACTACGCTGTTCAGGTTGGCGCTGGCATTAACCGTCTGTAACGCCCCACCGCTCTGACGCAGATCGATCTGAGTCTGTGGTGTCACCACCGTCTGACCGCCGCCAAACGGCGTATCCGGCTGGCTGACGTTTTGCGTCTGGTTCACGGTGACCGACAGGCTGCCCTGCGCGATGGCGCACTGTGTCAGCATCACTTCACGGTTCATAACCACCGAGCCGGTACGTGAGTTGATAATAACTTTGGCATCCTGAATGGGTACCGAGACGTCAATGTTCTGAATGTCTGCCAGCAGGCGCACCTGAGAAGTGCTGTTCGCTGACGAGCGGATTTGCACGGTGCGGCCGTCAACGGCCTGGGCCATGCCGTAACCGCCCCGGCTGTTAATGGCATCGCTGATGCGCTGCGCCATGCTGAAGTCTTCCTGGTTGAGGTAGAGGCTGACCACGTTGCTGGTACCGAAGTTATTCGGCAGCTCACGCTCAATGGTGGCACCGCCGGTGATCCGCCCGCCATTAACCTGGTTCACCTGTACGCTGCTGCCGCCGGCCGCCGCGCTGGCTCCGCCAATCAAAATGTTACCCTGTGCCAGCGCATATACCTGGTTATCCACCCCTTTCAGCGGCGTCATCAGCAGCGTACCGCCGCGCAGGCTTTTAGCGTTCCCCATGGAAGACACCACGACGTCCAGCACCTGACCCTGACGGCCAAACGCCGGCAGCTTGGCAGTGACCATCACCGCCGCCACGTTTTTCAACTGCATATTGGTGCCCGTCGGCACGGTGATCCCCAGTTGCGAAAGCATGTTGCTCAGGCTCTGTGTGGTAAACGGCGTCTGCGTCGTCTGGTCACCGGTGCCATCCAGCCCCACCACCAGGCCGTAGCCGATAAGGGAGTTATCGCGCACGCCGCCCACCGTCGTGAGATCGCGAATACGATCGGCCTGAGCCAGGGTGCTGAACCCCACCATCAGCAGCAGGGCAAATCGAATCAGTACATTACGCATTAAAACCTCTTACATCGGTGATATGTTCAGGAAGAACCGCTGCAGCCAGCCCATGTTCTGCGCTTCATTGATATAGCCGTTACCGACGTATTCAATGCGGGCATCGGCCACCTGGGTGGAAACAACGCTGTTGCTGGCGCTAATCGTGCGGGGGTTAACCACGCCGGAGAAGCGGATAAATTCAGTTCCCTGATTAATCTCAATCTGTTTCTCACCGACCACATTCAGGTTGCCGTTCGGCAGGACCTGATTAACGGTAACGGTGATGGTGCCGGTGAAGGTGTTGTTCGCCGAAGCGCCCCCTTTGCCAGAAAAATCATTTTTGCCTTCCCCGGCGAAGGTGGCTTTGTCGCCGCCCAGCAGTCCGACCAGGGCACGCGGTGTGGCAGACAGCCCAAAGCTACTGCTGCCATCACGTCCGGCATTGGCTGAAGAACTCTTACTCGCGCTGACATTTTCCTGCAGCGTGATGGTTAACGTGTCGCCAATATTACGCGGGCGTCGATCCTCAAACAGCGGCTGATAGCCGTAGTTCATCGGCATCACGCCCTGAAAAATAGAGCCGTTGACCAACGCAGGCGAAGCAGGCATCGGCTGGGCCGTTGTCGAACCTTCCACCAGTGGCTTACGGGGAACTAACGCACAACCGTTAAGCGTTAGCAGCAGCGTGGCCACTAACAAACGTCCAGGCAATGAGATCTGCTGCGCCATGGATATAAACCTTTCATTACGAGAATATTTTATTAACGGGCCGGGCAAGCCCGGCACCTGTAACGGTCAGACAGGCCGTTTTACACTTACAGCTGAGTCAGCTTCGCCAGCATCTGGTCAGACGTACTGACCGCCTTACTGTTAATTTCGTAAGCGCGCTGAGTCTGGATCATGCTGACCAGCTCTTCCGCTACGTTAACGTTCGACGTTTCAACGTATCCCTGATACAGCGTACCCGCGCCGTTGTTACCCGGGTTACTTTCCGTAGGTGCACCGGACGCCTGCGTTTCCTGGTACAGGTTCTCACCCATACTTTCCAGACCGGCGTCATTGATAAAGGTGCTCAGCGTCAGCTGACCTACCTGTACCGGGTTGGTCTGCCCCTGCTGCGTGACGCTCACCACACCGTCACGGCTCACCGTCATGCTCAGCGCATTCGGGGGGATCGTGATGGCAGGCTGCACCGGGAAGCCCCCGTTAGTGACCAGCTGGCCATTCTGATCGGTCTGGAATGAGCCATCACGGGTATAGGCTGTGGTGCCATCAGGCATCTGCACTGAGAAGAACCCCTGCCCGCTGATGGCAACATCTTTCGATGAATCGGTCTGCGACAGATTTCCCTGATTATGCAGACGCTCAGTGGCGACCGGACGGACACCCGTACCAATCTGTAAACCTGAAGGCAGCGTTGTCTGTTCTGACGACTGAGCCCCCGGCTGACGCAGGGTCTGGTACATCAGGTCTTCGAACACCGCGCGCTGACGTTTAAAACCGTTGGTGCTGACGTTTGCCAGGTTGTTGGCAATAACGTCCATATTGGTCTGCTGGGCGTCAAGGCCGGTTTTGGCAATCCATAAAGAACGGATCATGTGTTATTCCTCTGGTCAGCTCATTGACAGCAGCTGGTTAGCTCTTTGTTCGTTTTCATCGACGCTGGAAATCACTTTCATCTGCATCTCGAAACGACGCGCATTGGCAATCATATCGACCATGGTCTGTGTGGTGCTGACGTTACTGCCTTCCAGCACGCCCGGCATCACTTTCATGGTCGGGTCAAGCGGCAGGGTGGCACCGCGCTGCGCCACGGCGCTGGCAGAGACGCGGAACATGCCGTCATCGCCGCGCGTCAGCTCACTGCCGGTGGCCTGTACCAGTTTGAGGCGGCCCAACTGGACTGTCGCATTCGGTGCATCGCCCGGATTCAGCGCGGTAATCGAACCGTCAGCCGCGATGGTGAGTTCCGCACCCTGCGGGACAGCAATCGGCCCGCCATCGCCCATCACCACATTGCCCTGTACGGTCAGCTGTCCGGCCGGGCTGACTTCCATATTGCCGTTGCGGGTGTAGGCTTCGGTGCCGTCGGCAGTCTGCACTGCCAGCCAGCCGTCACCCTGCATCGCCACGTCCAGCGCACGCTCGGTATAGTCCAGCGCACCCTGCGTCATATCGGCTCCCGGCGTCGATGCCGTGACCAGCGTACGGGTCGGTAGTGACAGCCCCTCAACCGGAACTGCACGCGCCGCACTAAGCTGCGCCCGGAATCCCGGCGTGGCGGCGTTGGCCAGGTTGGCCGCTGTCACTGCCTGCTGATCGAGGGTCTGACTGGCAGCCCCCATTGCGGTATAGATTGCGTGATCCATTGGACTCCCCTGTTAACCGAATTAACGCAGGTTGACCAGCGTGTTAAGGATCTGGTCCTGAGTTTTGATGGTCTGCGCGTTTGACTGATAGTTACGCTGCGCGACGATCATGTTGACCAGCTCTTTGCTCAGGTCGACGTTCGAAGACTCCAGCGCACCGGCGGTCAGCGTACCGAGGTTACCGGTACCGGCGATGCCGGTCAGCGCCTGACCAGATGAGGCGGAAGCAGACCACACGTTGTCACCTTCAGACTTCAGGCCTTCCGGGTTAGCGAAGTTAGCCAGCACGATCTGACCCAGCACCTGAGTCTGTTCGTTGGAATAGGTCCCGACCAGCGTGCCATCATCATTGATCTGATAGCTGGTCAGTTCGCCAGGCTTATAGCCATTCTGAACCGGGTTACCAAAGGTGGTGGTGCCGTTGTTCTGCTGCAGGCTGCCGGTGATATCCACAGTCAGATTGGTCGGGCCTGCTGAACCGTTCAGGGAGCCCATGGTGAAACCGACCAGACCGCTTGCCGGGGTAGTCAGGTTACCGCTGGTATCAAACTCCAGATTGGTCGCCGTGCCCGTGGTTCCGGTTGACGCATCTACTGGGGTAACGGTCCAGTTATTATCAGCCGTCTTGTTAAAGTACAGGTTGATAATGTGTGAGTTACCCAGCGAGTCAAACGTGGTCATCGCTGACTTGGCGTTATATGTCGTAGGATCGGCAATTTTCAAATCAGCAACAGGCTTAATGGTGTCCGTAGAGTTCAGGTTAGCCGTCATTGAGGTCGTTGTGGTGGCTTTAGCCGACATGCCGCCGGTGGGTACACTCAGGCCTACCGGGTTAGCACCGGTCTGGATAGTCGGCGGTGTGCCGGTGGCCGGATAGCCGGTCAGCTGCAGACCCTGCATGTTGACGATATTACGATCGGCGTCGAGGGTGAACTGGCCGTTACGGCTGTAGTACACCGCACCGCTGGCATCCGACATGCGGAAGAAGCCCTGCTGGCTGATCGCCACATCAAGTCCACGGCTGGTGGTGGTGGTGGTACCGTCGTTAAAGTCCTGCACCACGGCCGCAACCTTGGTACCCAGACCGACTTTTGATCCGGCAAACATATCGGCAAACGCGACGGTGCTGGATTTAAAACCCGCTGTCGCGGAGTTGGAGATGTTGTTACCAATAACGTCGAGGTTGCTCGATGCCGCGTTTAAGCCGCTGACTGCCTGTGAAAAGCCCATGTTGTCACTCCTGAAGCATAAATTAGTGGATTAAATAATCTGACGTATGTTATCCAGGGTGGTCGTACCCATGGTGCCAAGGTCAAGTACTGCGCCTTTTGAGCCGCTACTGACGCCGCTCACCAATGCATAGTTCAGCGGCTGAGCCACCAGCTGGCCAGTAGCATTGCTGGCGCTGATGGAAACGGTATATTTGCCGTCGGCGGCGGCGGTGCCATCCGCGGCTTTACCATCCCACTGGAAGGTATGTACGCCAGCGGTCTGTGCGCCGAGGTCAATGGTCTGGATCACGGCACCGCCAGCATCTTTAATGGTGGCGGTCGTCGAGGTCGAGGCCTGCCCCAGTTCCACACCAAATGGCGTGGTGGTGGTTTTACCGACCAGAATTTGTGACCCGTTGACCATCACACCGTGACCGATCAGCGTTGACGCCTGTAAAGACTGGCCGGAAGTAATCTGACCGGAGATCGAACCGAGGGTAGTGTTCAGCTTCTCAATCCCGCTCAGGGTGTTGATCTGCGCCAGCTGCGAGGTCAGCTGGCTGTTGTCCATCGGGTTCGTCGGGTCCTGGTTCTGCAGCTGGGTTACCAGCAGCGTCAGGAAGTTACTCTGTAAGTCCGCCGCTGACGTATCAGAAGAAGACGAAGAAGACTGCAGCGTGGTGGTAGCCTGCTTCTCATTTACACCAACAGCAATACTCATCGGGAAGCTCCTTATTGACCCATGGTTAAGGTTTTCAACATCATTTGTTTAACGGTGTTTAAAACCTCGACATTGGCCTGATAACTGCGCGAGGCCGACATGGTGTTCACCGTTTCACCCACAACATCCACATTGGGCATTTTTACGTAGCCTTTGGCATCTGCCATCGGGTTACCGGGTTCATAGACCAGACGTGCCGGGGCCGGATCGTCGATCACCTGAGCCACTTTGACGCCACCGGTAGGCGAACCCGGTGCCGCGTCGGTTTGAAACACGACCTGCTTCGCCACATAAGGCTGACCATCCGGCCCGGTGACGCTGTCGGCGTTGGCCAGGTTACTGGCGCTGACGTTAAGACGCTGTGACTGTGCAGCCATTGCCGAACCGGCAATATTAAAAATATTCAAAAGTGCCATGCGTTATTGCCCCTGTAGCACAGACATCATGCCCTTAATCTGACTGCTGATAGCCATCAAATCCGTCTGATATTTCAGACTGTTATCGGCAAACTCTGTGCGTTCGCGGTCCATATCTACCGTGTTACCGTCCAGCGCAGGCTGGTCAGGAATGCGGTACATCAGATCCATCGAAGGCGGTTGAAGATTTTCTGCAGGAATATGGCGTGCCGACGTCACCGCCAGCGACAGACCGGAACCCTGCGCCCGCCCCTGTTCCAGCACTTTGTTCATCTGGCTGGCGAAATCGATATCGCGTGCCTGATAGCCCGGCGTGTCAGCGTTGGCGATATTGGATGCCAGGATTTCCTGTCGCTGTGCACGCAGGTTCAGGGCTTCGGTATTAAACCGTAGTGCTGCGTCCAGTTTGTCGAGCATGCGTCCTCCGCAAGTGAGAATTTAGAGCTGACAGCATAATCGCCGGGGGGAAAGGGCTATCGTTTGAATAGCGCTAAAAAGCGTCGCTAATTTGCGCCTTGACAATATGTACGGAAGGGTAGAATCAGTGCCAGGTTGATTAAGAGGAAGCCCCTGATGCGAGGAATGACAAGACTGCTGGCCGTTTTACTGGTTCTGATAAGCGCCTCTGCCAGTGCTGCTGACCTTAACGCACAGCTCAATGAATTTTTCAAAAACCGCTATGGGCAAAGCGGACAGGCTGCCGATAACATGACCGTAGTGGTGAAAACGCCACAGCGGATGTGGCCCGCCTGTGAACAACCGCAGTTCTCCCTGCCCGGCAATAGCCGTATGTGGGGCAATATCAGCGTCGCGGCCAACTGTGAACAGAATCGCCGTTATATCCAGGTCCAGGTTCAGGTCACCGGTACTTATCTGGTCGCCACCCGCCAGGTCTTACGGGGCGCCACCATCAACGCGGATGATATGCGCCTGGAACAGGGCCGGCTGGATACCCTCCCCGCCCGTACGGTAATGAAAGCGGAGGAGGCAGTCGGAGCCATCGCCCTGCGTGACATCACGCCAGGACAGCCCGTGACCCTGATGATGATGCGGCAGCCATGGCGGGTGAAGGCCGGTCAGACGGTCACCATCACCGCCAGCGGTGACGGTTTTAACATCAGCAGCGAGGGTAAGGCGATGAACAATGCCGCCGCCCTGCAGACGGTCAGAGTACGAATGAATTCAGGACAGATTGTGATGGGTAAGGTCGACGCTAATGGGAATATTCTGATAACGCTATAAACCACTAAAGTAGGCCTCAGTTCTGCCGATAGTGTTAATAACGGCCATTTTACTATTAGAATATTGAACATCAGACCCGAATGTCTGAGTTAACAGGAGCGCATATGAGCATCGACAGAACCCAGCCACTGAAACCAGCAAGTACCGTTCAGCAACGTGACACCAATGATGTTGCCCAGCCTAAAGCCCGTGCGGCAGAAGGTAAAACGACGGCAACCCCAAACGGTACTCAGGTTGTGCTCAGCGGCGCACAGTCACAGCTGACCAAAGCCAGCGCTCAGGACATCAACACAGTGCGTGTTGAAGAGCTGAAGAACGCGATTCGCAACGGCGAACTGAAGATGGACACCGGCAAAATTGCCGACGCGCTGATCCAGGAAGCCAAAGACTCACTGCAAGGTAATTAACCCATGGATAAGCTGCAAAACGCCCTTGATAAAATGCTTGAAGTTCTTTCGTCGCTGGCCGATGTCATGAATGCAGAGCAACAACAGCTCTCAGCAGGTCAGGTCAATAGCAGCTTATTACAGCGAATTACTGAGGATAAGAGCTCTTTACTGGCAACCCTCAATTTCCTGGAAGAGATGCGTCGTGATGCGGAAAAAGCCAGCGGGACTCATGTGCCCTACAGCCGGCATCCGGAACTGGCGCGTCGCTGGTCATCTATTCAGGATCAGACGGTAAAACTGCGTGATACCAATTTACATAACGGTATGCTGCTCAATCATCAAATCAGTCATAACGAGCATGCGTTGCAGGTACTGAAGCCTTATCAGTCACAAAAATTTTATGGCCCTGACGGTCATGCGGTCGCCAGCGCTCCGGTGAGCCGCAAAGCCTGATTTCCGTCATCCATTGTCAGACTTTACCCCGCTGCGCTTGCGCGCCGCGGGGTTTTTCTGTTCATACTGCCGAACGGCGTGAGAAGTGTGCCGGACGGAAACCCAGTAGCCCCAGCACAATAAAATAGACGCCCCCGCCCACCGCGCAGACTGCCGCCAGCCGCAGCAGGCGTGACAGCATATTGCCGGTCGCCCAGTCCGGCATCAGCATCATCATGCCCACCAACGCCGCTGCCATCACTACCACGGCAATCACCAGACGGACGAGAAAGCTGAACCAGCCCGGCTGCGGCTGAAAAATATCCTGCTTGCGAAGCTGCCAGTAAAG
Source organism: Erwinia persicina (assembly GCF_019844095.1). Taxonomy (NCBI): domain Bacteria; kingdom Pseudomonadati; phylum Pseudomonadota; class Gammaproteobacteria; order Enterobacterales; family Erwiniaceae; genus Erwinia; species Erwinia persicina. The sequence goes on from NZ_CP082141.1 coordinate 2,948,076, forward strand.
AAGTGCAGCATTCAGACAGGCGGCCAGGCCGATCGATAACGACAGTCCCGCATGTTTGAGCGGGCCAATAAAGGCAAGGTTCATCAGTTGGGTGGCGGCCAGCGTGAACAGCGCAATTTTTACCGGCGTTTTAATGTTCTGACGCGAATAGAAGCCGGGTGCCAGCACTTTCACCACAATCAGCCCCATCAGCCCGACCGAATAGGCGACCAGCGCACGCTGGGTCATTGCCGCATCGAACGCGCTGAATTTGCCGTACTGAAACAGCGACACGGTCAGCGGCTTAGCCAGGATCCCCAGCGCGACGGCACTGGGCAGCGCCAGCAGGAAGCAGAGCCGCAGTCCCCAGTCCATCAGCCGGGAATACTCATCCTGATTCCCGCTGGCAAAGCTTTTTGCCAGCGACGGCAGCAGAATGGTGCCCAGAGCGACGCCCAGTACCCCGGACGGAAACTCCATCAGGCGGTCGGCGTAGTACATCCAGGAGACGGAACCCGACACCAGGAAAGAAGCAAAGATCGTGTTAATGATCAGCGAGATCTGACTGACCGACACGCCGAGGATCGCCGGGCCCATCTGACGCATCACGCGCCATACGCCGGCATCCTTCAGGTTCAGACGCGGCAGCACCAGCATGCCGATTTTCTTCAGATGCGGGAGCTGATAGCCCAGCTGCAGCACCCCGCCCGCGACCACCGCCCAGGCCAGCGCCATGATGGGGGGATGGAAATACGGTGCGGCAAAGACGGCAAAACCTATCATGCTGACGTTAAGCAGCGTCGGGGCAAAGGCCGGCACGGAGAAGCGATTCCAGGTATTGAGGATCGCCCCCGCCAGCGATGCCAGCGAAATCAGCAAAATGTAGGGGAACGTCACGCGCAGCAGCGAGGAGGTCAGGGCAAACTTGTCGGGGGTGTCCGCGAAGCCCGGTGCAGTGATCAGGATCACCCAGGGAGCAGCAAACATCCCCAGTACGGTGACCGCAGCCAGAACCAGCGTCAGTAGCCCGGACACATAGGCGACAAAGACTTTTGTTGCCTCTTCACCCTGCTTACTTTTGTACTCTGCAAGGATCGGCACAAAGGCCTGGGAAAAGGCTCCCTCAGCGAAGATACGCCGCAGCAGGTTGGGCAGCTTAAACGCAATAAAAAAGGCATCTGTCGCCATGCCTGCGCCGAAGACGCGCGCCACGATGGCATCACGCGCAAAACCCAGCACGCGTGAAAACAGGGTCATAGAGCTGACCGCTGCCAGTGATTTCAACAGGTTCATGTATATCCTGATTCAGGTATCCGGGAAGACCGGCTTGCAACAAGAGAGATCCGGTGAAAACCGGTCCGTTTAAGGTGTGGATAGTCTACTGAAGTAAAAGCAAATAACCACTGCGGATTGTTACGGGTTTTATCCTGTCTGCGCGGTGTGCGTGGTGATGAAAAAGGGCTGACCCAAAAAGAAGGTCAGCCCCTGCCATCACGCTTTGGTCCTGCGGGGGGTATGACAGGCTGGCCGGATAAGGCGGTCAGCCCCGCCAGCCGCCTACTCCCGTTCGGCGTCACGCCACAGCTTCTCGACCATGCGTTGGGCAATTAACGCCTGTTCTCCACTGGTTTGCGGCATTGTCTGATTTTCCACACAGCGGATAAAATGGTGGGCGGCACCGACAAAACCGCGCTGTTCCAGCGTGGTCTGCCAGCCGGGGGTCGGATCCACGCTGATCTTCCCCGCTTTCTCCTGCTGCCAGTCGCGCATCTCACTAACCTGATAGACGGCACCGTCATCGATTGCCATTACCCGCTCGGTCTGGCTCCCTGCACGGCGATGCATACTGGTGGTCACCTGGATGTTACCGGCGTTAAAATGGTGTTCGGCATACAGCATCTGCCCGCTGTCATTCGTCTGCAGCGTACCGCTCAGGAGCCGCCCCTCCCCACCCGCCAGCCACAGTGCACTGTCGACCACGTGCAGATAATCATCCAGCAGCGTGAAAAAAAGATCCTGTGGGCCGACGCTGTCGCTGCGGTGCTTATCCATGCGGATCGCGGCGGGCTGCACCAGTGCCTCTTTCAGTTGGAGGTAGCGCGGTGCAAAGCGGCGGTTAAACGCCACCATCAGCTTACGCCCACGCCTGTCAGCCAGTTCCACCAGACGCTCGGCCTCGCTCAGGGTGGCCGCAAGCGGTTTGTCCACGCAGACATCCACACCGGCACGCAGCAGGCGATCCACAATGGCATAGTGGCTGGCGGTGGAGCTGTGAACAAATACCGCGTCGCTGGCAGCAGCCAGATCGTCGAGGGTAGCCAGCAACGGAATACGATAGCTGTCGCAGATTGGCCGCGCCTTTTCCTGATTCGGTGAAAAAGCCCCCGCGATTTGCCAGCCGTCGGTGCAGGTCAGCACCGGCAGCCAGGCCTTCTGTGCTATCCCGCCCAGCCCGACGATACCGACTTTCAGTCCGCTCATTCCGCCCCCTGTACGTTCAGCAACCGGTCAATCTGCTGCTGTAAGGACGCCACCTGATGCTCAAGGGCGCTGACACGCGCCTCCAGCCCCCCCTCTGCTTCGCTGCCGGCACTGACCGGAAGCGTCTGCGCCTCCACGTCACCGCTGAACAGATGCCTGTAGCGGCTCTCGCGCTTACCCGGTTCACGAGCCAGTCTGACCACCAGCGGCCCCTCTTCGCGCTGCGCCAGATGCTCCAGCACCTGTTCCACTTCCCCCACATCGGCAAAGTCATGCATCCGCGTACTGCGGGTACGCAGCTCACCCGGCGTCTGGGCCCCACGCAGCAGCAGGGTGGCAATCACCGCGACCTGCGCCGGAGAAAATTTCAGCTGACCGAATTCAGAATTACAGAAGCGTTGCTCATATTTCACCACCCGGCTTCCGAAGCCGTTGAGGGCCGTCAGCTGATGCTTTTTGACCAGCAGGTCGAGGGTATTCTGCACTTCACTTTCGCTCAGGGACATGACCGGTTCGCGATTCGACTTCTGATTACAGGCGGTGACTACGGCATTCAGCGACATGGGATACTGGTCCGGCGTGGTGACCTGTTTTTCCAGCAGGCAGCCGATCACCCGCGCTTCAGTGGCGGTTAAGGGCGTTTTGATCATCAGGGTTACACTCCACGCCGTTCAGGCGTCCATTCGTGGGAGGTCAGCGCCGTCAGGACGTGATCCTGCCAGCGGCCGTCAATCATCAGGTAATCTTTGGCATAGCCTTCTTTTTCAAAGCCGAGGCGGGCCAGTAACCCGCCGCTGCGCTGATTGTGCGGCATATAATTGGCCATAATACGGTGCATTCGCTGCTGGCGCTGCATATAGCGGATGGCACTTTGCAGCGCTTCGAACATCATGCCCTGCCCCTGCCATTTCTCACCCAGCGAATAGCCGAGATAGCAGGCATGAAACGATCCGCGCAGCACGTTACTGAAGTTCGCCACTCCGCGGATTTCGTTCTCATCAGGGTCCATGACGGCAAAGTAAAAGGCACTGCCCTGTTTCTGCATTTCTGTAATTAACCCCAGCCGCGCCTGCCAGCCGGAGGGATAGCAATGACTTTCGTCACGCACCGGCTCCCAGGGTTTAAGGAAGGCGCGGTTTTCAGCATAGTAATCGGCCAGTCTCCAGGCATCACGCTCATTGACCAGACGAACCACCAGACGGTCGGTAGTCAGGTGCACTTTCGGCACGGCAGTACGGTAGCCAAACATCTTATCTCCTGAAATCTCTGGCCAAAACAACATTATTCAACGGGAGCCACCGGCGGAAAACTGCACGGAATGCCTGTTGCTTTACTATAACCGCCATCACGAAGCCGGGTAAAATAGTGCCGGGTAAAAAATCGCAAAATTGACGAAAAAACGATGAAAATCCCGAGTGAATTTGCCCTATGCAGGGTTCTCTTCCATACTTCTTCAATACATTCAGACAATTGATGGTATTTTCATCGCTGTCGCGATTAAGGGGAACCGATTGAAACTCTATATCTACGATCACTGCCCATTCTGCGTTAAAGCGCGCATGATCTTCGGCCTGAAAAACCTGCCGGTGGAGCTCATCGTGATGATGAATGATGATGAGGCAACGCCGAACCGCCTGATCGGTCAAAAAATGGCTCCGATCCTGATGAAAGACGACGGCAGCTGTATGCCGGAAAGCATGGATATCGTGCAGTACATTGATCGGCTGGATGGTGAGCCGCTGCTGACCGGGAAAACCAATCCGGCTATCACTGACTGGTTGCGTCATGTGCACGGCTACGTCAACAAGCTGCTGTACCCGCGTGTGGCCGAAGCGCCGTTTGCCGAGTTCTCCACTCCGGAGGCGCGTACCTACTTTAAAAACAAGAAGCAGGCAGTCGCCGGTGATTTTGCCGAACTGCGTGAACACTCCGCAGGCTGGATCAAAAACATCAATGACGACCTGCGTAAGCTCGACAAGCTGATTGTTAAGCCGAATGCGGTGAGTGGTGAACTGTCACTGGACGATATACATCTCTTCCCGCTGCTGCGCTCACTGACGCTGGTCGCGGGCGTGGAGTATCCAAGCCGCGTGGCTGATTACCGTGACAATATGGCGAAACAGACTCAGGTTACGCTGCTTTCCTCCTCTGCCTCCTGACCGCTCGGGCCGCCGCACGGCGGCCCGACACATTCCGTTGTCATTTCCTGCGGTTTCTCTCGGCGTTGTCCTGGTGACGAACCGGCGTGAGTGGTGCATGCTAGTCCCCTGCTCCGGCGGGAACGTCCGGTGATTAAAAACAGAGGAACAACATGAAAAAAACACTTTTTGGCCTTGGCGCTTTACTGTTAGCGGGTTTGGTCAGCGGCTGCAATCAGATCGCCCAGTACAGCATCAGCGAACAGGAAATTAACCAGGCGCTGGTTAAGCATAATAATTATGAGAAAAATATTGGCGTCGCCGGTCTCGCCGACGCGCACATTACGCTGAAGGATCTCGCCAGCCAGATAGGCCGTGAAGAGCCGAATAAAATCACGCTGACCGGGAAAGCAGACGTGAATATCAGCTCCCTGTTTGGGCCGCAGCAGGCGCAGATGACGCTGAAAATGAAAGCGCAGCCGGTCTTCAACCAGCAGGAAGGGGCCATCTATCTGAAAGACATGGAGCTGGTCGATGTCACGGTGCAACCGGAGAAGATGGAAGGCGTACTGAAAACGCTGACCCCGTATCTTAATGAGTCGCTGAAAAACTACTTCAATCAAAAACCGGCCTATGTCCTGAGCACTGACCGCAGCAAGGCGGAGTCGCTGGCGAAACGCTTTGCCAAAGGGCTGGAAGTGAAACCTGGCGAACTGGTGATCCCTTTCACCGACTGACCGAAAAAACGGTACGGGCAGGCCCGTACCGTTTTTTCACCCAGCGCGCATAAACCGGGTGCATTCCCCGCGCTTTATCCCTATCCTTAGTACCCGGCCAAAACCTGCCTTTTCCCTTTCTGCCGGAGCACATCGCATGACCACACAACCTCAGCAATTGATTATTCGCCGCCCTGACGACTGGCACATCCATCTGCGTGACGGAGAGATGCTGGAGGCGGTTGTGCCCTTTACCAGTGAGGTCTGTGGCCGCGCCATCGTGATGCCCAACCTGGTGCCGCCGGTCAGTAGCGTGGCCGCCGCCCGCGCGTACCGCGAACGCATTCAGGCTGCCGTCCCGGCCGGCCATCATTTTACCCCTCTGATGACCTGCTATCTGACCGACGGTCTTGCTCCGGACGAAATTGAGACCGGCTTCACTGAAGGGGTGTTTACCGCCGCGAAGCTTTACCCCGCCCATGCCACCACCAACTCCGCCCACGGTGTCACCAGCATTGCGTCCATTGCCCCGGTACTGGAGCGCATGCAGAAAATCGGCATGCCGCTGCTGATCCACGGTGAAGTGACCGATGCACACATTGATATCTTTGACCGTGAAGCCCGTTTTATTGAGACGGTTCTGCATCCGCTACGCCTGCAGTTCCCGGAGCTGAAAGTGGTCTGCGAGCATATCACCACCAAAGAAGCGGCCGCTTATGTACTGGAAGGCAATCGTTTCCTTGGCGCGACCATCACACCGCAGCATCTGATGTTCAACCGTAATCACATGCTGGTCGGTGGAATCCGCCCGCACCTCTACTGCCTGCCGATCCTGAAACGTAATATCCACCAGCAGGCGCTGCGCGATGCGGTCGCCAGCGGGCATGAACGCTTCTTCCTCGGCACGGATACCGCCCCCCACACCCGCGACCGAAAAGAAACCAGCTGCGGCTGTGCCGGTGTGTTTAACGCTCCGTCGATGCTGGCCGCTTATGCCACCGTCTTTGAAGAGATTGATGCCCTTGCCCACTTTGAGGCGTTCTGCGCTGAAAACGGGCCGCGCTTCTACGGGTTGCCGCTGAATGAAGGTACCGTGACGCTGGTACGCCAACCCTGGACGGTAGCGGAATCTGTTCCGGTCGGTGATGACGGCCATACGCTGGTGCCGTTCCTGGCGGGGGAAACGCTGAACTGGCAGGTTGTGGTGTAAGTTTTGCCACCCCGAGGCCGGTCACGGTGGGGGATCCGCGTTTTCGGCTCCCCCCAATGTCAGCAGCAAAAAGGTTGCGCCGCACTGAATTACTGTATATATTTACAGTAATTCAACCGGAGGCTATCATGCGTATTGAAGTCACTGTAGCAAAAACCACCTCTTTGCCTGCGGGTGCCATTGATGCACTCACGCAGGAACTCAGCAAAAGAATCGACAAACAGTTCCCTGACGGCAGCAATACCATTTCTGTACGCTATGCCGGTGCCAACAACCTGACGGTGATGGGCGGCGGAAAAGAAGCGAAAGATCAGATTAGTGATATTCTGCAGGAAACCTGGGAAAGCGCTGATGACTGGTTTATCTCCTGAATAATCCAGGCTGTTGCCGCTGCGTGTATGGCCACTCCCTCTGCGGCCTGAAGCAGAATGGATAAATAACGATTGTGCCATTTTTGCCGGATACGCTATCCGGCTTTTTTATGCCTTCTTTTGCCGAAGAACACCGATAGACGCAACGGGTAGAATATCTTATTCTGAGCCTGACATTAATTACTGAGGTTTTTCTTATGGCTGCCGATAATCCAGAAGAGGCGATGACGTTTGGTGAGCTACTGACGATGATTGGCGAACAGCAACGCCGTCTGACAGTATTAGAGAATGCCTTTTCCACCCTCTCCTTTTGCCTTGATGATAAAGCTAATCAACTGTTAATTCACAGTTTAAAGCTGGAGGGGCAAAACCAGAATCGGGATGAACAGTTGCAAAAACATTTCATCCGTCTGGCCGGGGAACTGGAAAAACGTTCAGGGGTGTTGCCGTCTTCTCCGGATGTACTCTCTTCACCAGAAATATGAGTGCATTATCACACCCTAATTAATCGTGCCGCATCCCCGCAGGGTGATTATTTTTCGCCCTGCCCATGTATAATTGCCCGGTCGAATAGCGGCTGTTTTTTAACCCGGGCGAGATTTAAGTCAACGAACAAAAAAACTCCTGTTATAATTAGGACGCTCTAAGAAAAAAAACGCATTGAACCTCGATAAATCACTTCGTTGCCATCATTCACGAGTAATAAGGGGGTTATAATGGACAGAAACAAAGAGGTCATCCAGACACATCCCCTCATCGGATGGGATATCAGTACCGTAGACAGCTATGATGCCATGATGATCCGTTTACACTCGCTCTCTTCTGACCAGCAACAGGCGGAAGATGCAGAAGTCGGGCAGACCTACTGGCTGACTACCGATGTGGCAAGGCAATTTATCTCCATCCTTGAAGCTGGCATTGCCAAGATAGAAGCGACTGAATACCAGGATCGTGATTACAAAAAGCACTAATCTGTGACTGAACGATGTTTCTCAGAGGCACCCCACAGGGTGCCTTTTTCATGCCCGCCATAATTTGTTATCCTTCCGCAATTGCTTGATTAACTGAGGCTGATCCGATGGTTTACGATTTAATTGTGGTGGGCAGTGGTTCCGTCGGCGCCGCCGCCGGATGGTATGCGACACAGGCGGGTCTTAAGGTCCTGATGATCGATCGCCACCATCCTCCGCACCGCGAAGGCAGTCACCACGGTGAAAGCCGGCTGATCCGCCATGCTTACGGCGAAGGGGCGCGCTACGTGCCGATGGTGCTTCGTGCCCAGCAGCTGTGGGATCAGCTGGAGCAGCAAAGCGGCGAGCGCGTGATGCAGCGAAGCGGGGTACTGAATCTGGCACCGCATGCTTCAGAATTTATTCAAAACGTCATCCAGAGTGCAGAGCAGTTTGCGCTGAACGTGCAGATCCTTAACGAAGCAGAAATCCACCAGCGCTGGCCGCAGATAAGCGTTCCTGAAGGCTATATTGGCGTATTTGAACCGCAATCGGGTTACCTGAAATCAGAGATTGCCGTGAAAAGCTGGATCCGCCTGGCAAAAGAGGCGGGTTGCGCGCAGCTGTTCAACTGTGGCGTGACGCAGATTGACACGGTAGAGGGACTGCAGGCGGTCACCACACCGGACGGTGTTTATCGTGCGCGCCGGCTGCTGATCAGCGCCGGAACCTGGGTGAAAAGCCTCTATCCTGCGCTGCCGGTCACCCCGGTGCGTAAAGTCTTTGCCTGGCATCAGGCTGACGGACGCTACAGCGAGAATAATCAATTCCCGGCATTTACCGTTGAGATGCAGGACGGGATCCATTATTACGGATTCCCCGCTGATAATAACGCCATCAAAATCGGCCGGCATGAAGGCGGACAGCCGATTGACTCGCCGGAAGGACGTAAACCCTTTGGCAGCATGGCAGAAGACGGCAGTGAGCTGTTTAACTTTATGCGGACTTTCCTGCCCGGCGTTGGCGTCTGCCTGCGCGGTGAGGCCTGTACCTATGACAATTCGCCGGACGAAGACTTCATTATTGATACCTTCCCCGGTGAACCTGACCGGATGCTGATCACCGGGCTGAGCGGTCACGGATTCAAATTCGCCAGCGTGCTGGGCGAGATTGCCGCGCAGTTTGCTCAGGGGAAAAGCAGCGAGTTTGATTTAACCCCCTTCTCACTGTCACGCTTTCAGTAGCCGCAGACAGGATTAAAAAAGGGCTCCCACCGGGAGCCCTTTTGCTTTTCTGCCTGACGATTATTTCCCGTCAGCAGGACGGGGCTTTCTACCGCGCAGACGCAGCTTATCAACCAGTCGCTGTGCTTCAGCACGGCTGCCTACCGACGGGGCTGAACCGCGCAGGGGCTTACGTGCTGTTTCACGCAGGGTAAAGACGGTTATTACCCCAATCACCCCGGCCCCCATCAGGTAGTAGGCGGGCATCAGCAGGTTACCCGTTTTCGCCACCAGCCAGGTCGTAATCAGCGGCGTCGTGCCGCCAAACAGTGAAACTGACAGGTTAAAACCAATCGCCAGTGCGCTGTAACGGATATCGGTGGAAAACAGGGCGGGCAGCGTCGCCGGCATGGAGCCGCTGAAACAGGTATGGATAGCGCCAAGGATAATCAGGCCGAGGAATACCAGCCACAGGTTGCCGGTACCGATCAGCAACATGCACGGTACCGCCAGCAGGATCAGCGCGATGGCCCCGCCCCAGATCACCGGACGGCGACCCAGCCGGTCGTTCCAGTGGCCCCAGAACAGCGTCAGCGGCATCATAACAAACATCACCACCATAATCAGCAGCAGTGAACTCAGCTCGCTCAGCCCCAGAATACCCGTCAGGTAGCTCGGCATATAGGAGGTCATCATATAGTTAGAGACGTTGAACAGCAGCACCAGGCCAATGCACTTCAACATCGCAGCACGGTACTTTTTCAGCATCTGCCACAGGGTCAGGCGCGGCTTATTGTGTTCCAGCTCCTCCTGCTTTTCCATATGCTTCTGGAAGGCCGGCGTTTCTTCCAGCTTCAGACGGATATACAGCCCAAACAGCCCTAATGGCGCGGCGATAAAGAAAGGAATACGCCAGCCCCAGTCGAGCAGCGTGGACTCCGGCATCGCAGCGGTGAGCCCGGTCACCAGGCCGGCCCCCAGCAGATAACCGCCGAGCGTACCGAACTCCAGCCAGCTGCCCATAAAGCCACGGCGCTTATCGGTAGAGTATTCGGCGATAAAGGTAGCCGCCCCGCCGTACTCACCGCCGGTGGAAAACCCCTGCAGCAGGCGCGCCAGCAGCAGCAGCACGGGCGCCATGATACCGATAGTGGAATAGGCGGGTATCAACCCGATGCAGAACGTGCCGATCGACATCATGATCATCGTCAGTGCCAGCACCTTCTGGCGGCCGATACGGTCGCCCAGCGGGCCAAATACCAGCCCACCCAGCGGACGCACGAGGAACGCAGCAGCAAAGGCACCGAAGGTGGCCAGCAGCTGTGCTGCCGGACTGCCGCCGGGGAAAAACACCTTACCGATGGTTACCGCAAGAAAACTGTAAACCCCAAAGTCAAACCACTCCATGGCGTTGCCGAGGGCGGCCGCGCCGACGGCCCGCTTGAGCATGGATTTATCCACGATAGTGATATCGTCAACGCTGAGTTCCGGCCTGGCGGATTTATCTTTATTCCAGAAATGCTTTTTATGAGGCTGTTGCCCCTCTGATGTTGTACCCATTGAGCGCTCCCGGTGTTGCAGTAAGTGAGCAGCCTCATAGCTTTCGTCGCCTGACAGAGAAGGGAAAAACAAAGGGGAAGAAAGCTATAACGCAGCAAAGTCAGAATGGTCATGAACGGTAAATCTTATAACGTCTGTGACTTACACTCCTTTACAGTAGACAATATTCCAAAAAACTTCAAGTTAAGCGCAGCATTCGCTGCTTTGTCGCACAACCCCCGCTTTACACGTTGTCATTATGATTTAATGCCAGACGGCACACTGCCCTCATCGGCCACCCGGCCCCGCAATGCATAAATTTATATAACAATTATCGTCAGCGTGATATTGACATAACGTGACAATAAACTGACGTTCGACGAGAATAACAGCAAAAAATCAGAACATGATATTTATCCCTCCAACGAAATAATCATTGATATGCCCGTCTCATGCTGTCACAAATCCGACTTAGCCTTCTGATTAACTGTCGATAACTGCTTATATCATTCAAAATATTTCATGCGATGAATGAATTCTATAATCAGTAAAATTATTTGTTGATTTTGCTCAGGTACCCGGTCAGTCTTACTGAAAATTCTCACAAGCGGATTTTCCTATGCAGTTGAAAAATAGCGCCTCTCGTTATGGCTCAGTGAGCATCCTTATGCACTGGCTGGTGGCGGCAACCGTTTATGGCATGTTTGCGCTTGGTCTGTGGATGGTCACGCAGGGCTATTACGACACCTGGTACCACAAAGCCCCGGAGCTGCATAAAAGCATTGGGATGGTGCTGTTTGCCGTCATGCTGGTGCGCGTGGTGTGGCGATTTGTCTCCCCTCCGCCGAAGCCACTCGCCAGCTATACGCCACTGGTACGCTACAGCGCCGTCGCTGCCCACCTTCTGCTTTACGGCATCCTGTTTGCGATTTTAATCAGCGGCTATCTGATCTCGACGGCGGAAGGTAAGCCGATCGATGTCTTTGGCGTACTGCCGGTTCCGGCGGTATTTGCCGGGCTGGGTGAGCAGGCAGATCTGGCCGGCGATATTCATCTCTGGCTGGCCTGGAGCGTGGTGATCCTTTCCGTGATCCATGGGCTGGCTGCACTGAAACACCACTTTATCGATCGCGATATCACGTTAAAAAGGATGCTGGGTCACCGCATCGATTAATCACAGAAATGGAGAACACCATGCTGAAGAAAAGTATTCTGGGTTTGACTACTGCCGCACTGTTAATGACCGCCGGCACCGCCTCTGCCGCTGACTATAAAATTGATAAAGAAGGGCAGCACGCTTTTGTCCAGTTCCGTATCAAGCATCTGGGCTACAGCTGGCTGTACGGTACCTTTAAAGATTTCGATGGCGCATTCACCTTTGACGAAGCCGATCCGGCTAAAGATAAAGTGAATGTCACCATCAAAACCGGCAGCGTGGATACCAACCATGCCGAGCGTGACAAACACCTGCGCAGCGCGGACTTCCTGAATGCCAGCAAATTCCCGCAGGCGACCTTCGTCTCTACCGGCGTGGAAAAGCAGGGTGACGGACTGACCGTTAACGGTAATCTGACGCTGAATGGCGTGACCAAACCGGTGAAGCTGGCGGCTAAGCTGACCGGCGAAGGGAAAGATCCGTGGGGTGGCTACCGTGCAGGCTTTGAAGCCACAGGTAACCTCGCACTGAAAGACTTTAATATTAAGTCTGATTTAGGCCCGGCCTCACAGGAAGTCGAACTGATGATTTCTGTTGAAGGTGTGCGTCAGTAAATGAATGTGGCGTCATCATCGTCCACGATGATGACGCCTGCACCGTTACTCTTCCGGCGAAGGGATGTGCATGGTGGTGCTCAACAGCCCACGGGATTTGTTAAAAATCTTATTGCCATTCTCACGCCCCGCACGTCGGGCGCGCTGCTCTTCGGGCGGTAACGCCAGCTCTTCCATGCAGATCGGGCTACAGCAGTGGTTAAATTTGCTGGCGCAGCTCGGGCACTGAATAAACAGCAGGTGACAGCCGTCGTTCAGGCAGTTAACGTGAGTATCGCAGGGCTCGCCGCACTGATGGCAGTTGGCGATAACATCCTCAGAAATACGCTCCCCCATCCGCTCATCAAAGACAAAGTTTTTGCCTTTAAACCGCACCGGTAATCCCTGTTCACGGGCGCGACGGGCGTACTCAATGATGCCACCTTCAATATGGTACACGTTCTCGTAACCGTTATGCCGCATCCAGGCGCTGGCTTTTTCACAGCGGATCCCCCCGGTACAGTACATGACGATTTTTTTATCTTTATCCTGCTGCAGCATATCGACGGCCATGGGCAGCTGATCGCGGAACGTGTCCGCCGGGATCTCCAGCGCATTATCAAAATGCCCCACTTCGTACTCATAGTGGTTACGCATATCCACAAAGACCGCCTGCGGATCATCCAGCATGGCGTTCACTTCCGCCGCCTTCAGATAGGCCCCGACATCGCTGGCATCGAAGCTGTCATCCGTAATGCCGTCAGCGACAATGCGGTCGCGCACTTTCAGACGCAGTACCCAGAAGGATTTACCGTCGTCGTCCAGCGCAATGTTCATACGCAGGTTATCCAGCGCAGGATGGAAGGCATACAGCGCAGCTTTCATGGTCTCGTACTGGCTGGCCGGGACACTGACCTGGGCGTTAATGCCCTCTGCCGCCACATAAACGCGACCGAAGACTTTCAGCCGGGTCAGGGCAATATACAGGGCGTCGCGAAACGCGCGGGGATCGTCAATAGTGAAGTACTTATAAAAAGAGACTGTAGTTCGCGGCTCGGTTTCGGCCATCATGCGCGCCTTCAGCTCTTCATTGGAGACAAGGTTATGTAACACTGGCATGGTGTACGTTCCTGTATTCAAGGAGAGGAAAAAATTTTCGGCGCTATCATACCCGAGCCGCCACACCTTGTCCTTAGCCGAAAAAAGTTTTCTTCCCACGTCTGCCGCCGAAAACTTCGACTACACTAAGAAAAATGGCACAATAGGCCATAAATAAACTTTAAACTTCTTCATAATAGCCCCCTTTTTTTTACGATCTGGAAACTCATGACCCAGCTGCCTCAGTTCAATCGTGCATTGTTGCATCCCCGTTATTGGTTTACCTGGCTCGGTATTATCCTGCTTTACCTGCTGGTGCTGCTGCCCTACCCGGTGCTTTATTATATCGGCTGCGGCCTCGGAAGATTATCCATGCGTTTCCTGCGCAGCCGCGTCACCATTGCCCGGCGTAACCTGGCGCTCTGTTTCCCTCAGATGCCTGCCGCCGAGCGTGAGGCGCTGGTCAGGCGCAACTTCGAATCGCTGGGTATGGGGCTGATTGAAACCGGCATGGCCTGGTTCTGGCCTGACTGGCGGATTAAAAAATGGTTCAGTGTCAGCGGGCTGGAGCATATCAGCCAGGCGGCGGCAGACGGGAAAGGAGTGCTGTTAATTGGTATCCATTTTCTCACCCTGGAGCTGGGTGCACGCATCTTCGGTATTCATAATCCCGGCATTGGCGTATACCGTCCCAATGATAATGCCCTGCTCGACTGGCTGCAGACCTGGGGACGTATGCGTTCCAATAAAAGTATGCTCGACCGCAAAGATCTGAAAGGTATGATCCGCGCCCTGAAAAAGGGCGATATTATCTGGTACGCCCCGGACCACGACTACGGCCCAAAAAGCAGCGTCTTCGTGCCGCTGTTTGCCGTTGAACAGGCGGCGACCACCAAAGGCAGTTACCTTCTGATCCGCAGCGGTAACCCGGCGGTTATCCCTTTCGTGCCGCGCCGCCTGCCATCGGGTAAAGGGTATGAGATGGTGATCCTCCCTGAGCAGACCGGCATTCCACTGGACAGTGAAATCGCCACGGCAGCACATATGAATAAAATAATTGAACACGGCATCTTAATGGCACCCGATCAGTATATGTGGCTGCACCGCCGCTTTAAAACCCGCCCTGAGGGGCAGCCCTCTCTCTATTAACGCCCTGCCAGGCCGGACCACCGGCCTGTTTCATTATTTGAAACGGTTTTTCATTTTTTTGATCGCCCGCCGTTCAGTCGCCTGATATCAGCGTATACTGGTTTAGCTGATTGCTGATAAGGTTACTGTTTACTTTATGTCTACCCCCGATGTCCCCGCTATCGCCATCCACTGGCAACGAAATCTGTTCGTCACCTGGATAGGGTGTTTTCTGACCGGCGCAGGCTTCAGTCTGGTTATGCCCTTTCTGCCGCTTTACGTTGAGCAACTGGGCATCACCGACCCGCAGGCCCTGAATCTCTGGTCGGGTCTGGTGTTCAGCATCACGTTCCTTTTTTCGGCTATTGCCTCACCCTTCTGGGGGGGACTGGCGGATCGTAAGGGACGAAAAATCATGCTGCTGCGCTCGGCACTGGGCATGGCTATCGTGATGATGCTGATGGGCATGGCGACCTCGATCTGGCAGTTTCTGGCGTTACGCGCCCTGCTCGGTCTGCTCGGCGGATTTGTCCCCAATGCCAATGCCCTGATCGCCACACAGGTTCCGCGCGGTAAGACCGGCTGGGCGCTGGGCTGGCTCTCCACCGGGGCCGTTAGCGGCGCGCTGATTGGCCCGCTGATCGGCGGCCTGCTGGCCGACAGCTTTGGCCTGCGTCCGGTATTCTTTATTACCGCTGCAGTGCTGTTTACCTGTTTTCTGATGACGCTGTTTTGCGTGCGTGAGAGTTTTATCCCGGTGCAGAAAAAAGACATGCTGCACGCCCGCGAGGTGCTGACCTCGCTGAAAAATCCCCGTCTGGTACTGGCGCTGTTTGTCACTACGCTGATTATTCAGGTCGCCACCGGATCTATTGCACCGATCCTGACGCTTTACGTCCGCGAGCTGGCGGGCAACGTTGCTAATCTGGCATTTATCAGCGGGATGATCGCCTCAGTACCGGGAGTGGCAGCTCTGATGAGTGCGCCGCGCCTCGGCAGACTGGGCGACCGGATCGGGCCGGAGCGCATTCTGATCGCTATGCTGATGCTCTCCGTGCTGTTGCTGATCCCGATGGCCTTTGTGCAGAACACCTGGCAACTGGGCATGCTGCGCTTCCTGCTCGGGGCGGCCGACGGTGCGCTGCTGCCGGCAGTGCAGTCCCTGCTGCTGTATAACGCCAGCAATCAGGTTGCCGGCCGCGTTTTCAGCTATAACCAGTCGTTCCGCGATATCGGTAACGTGACCGGCCCGCTGATGGGGGCCGCCGTGTCAGCACATTTTGGCTTCCGAGCGGTGTTTATCGTCACAGCCTGCATCGTCCTGTTTAACGTGCTGTACACCTGGATTACGCTGCGCCGGCGCAGTGAACGCATGGTGGTACGCGAGGAATAGCCCGGTCAGACCAGACCGATCTGCAACTGATGCAGCCGCTGGCACATCTCTTCATCGGGCCACTCATCGACCACCAGCGTGCTGGCCAGCGACAGGTCGCCAATGGCGAACGCCGAGGCGGAGTTAAGCTTTTCCTGCGACACCAGCACCACCGTCTCTGCTGCCCGTTCTGCCAGCGCCCGTTTGACGCACGCTTCCTCATAGTTGCCGGTGGTCAGCCCGGCGCTTCGGTGTACCCCGGTCACCCCCATAAAGAACAGATCGGCATTGATACGTCGGATCCCCTCGATCATCGCCGCTCCGGTGGTCACCACAGAATGCTTATACAGCTGACCGCCGATAATAATCACATCGATCAGCGGATAGTCCACCAGCCCCACCGCCACGCCCGGACTGTGCGTCACGACCGTAAAAGCAAAATCGGTAGGCAGCCGCCGGATCATCTCTGCTGTGGTGGTGCCGCCGTCAATCATCACCACCTGACCCGGCTGGATCAGCCCGACGGCTTTCTCCGCGACGCGCCGTTTAGAGTCCATCTGCACGCTTTTGCGTGTTTCAAACGGTGCGATGGCGGCCGAAACCGGCAGCGCACCGCCATGAACCCGTTGCAGTAATCCCTCGGCGGCTAACTCCCTTAAATCCCGACGGATAGAGTCTTCTGATACGGCAAAATGCAGGCTCAGTTCCCGCGAAAGCACCTGCTTCTCACGGTCGAGCATGGCCAGAATCTGCTGTTTGCGCTGGCTGGAAAGCACCCTTACCCCCTTCACGATTGATCTTGATATTGCACGATTATGCATGATAGCGTGTTGTCTGTCACTTCATTAAGGGCACAAACATGCAAAACATGCAGGAACGCGTACGCAACATCCGAGAGCAGCTGCTGTCGGATAACTGGTTCACCCTGAAAAAATACACCTTTGAACTGCTGCGCCGCGACGGCAGCTGGCAGGAACAGAACCGGGAAGCTTACGATCGCGGTAACGGTGCCGTGGTGCTGTTGTACCATAAAGCCCGCAAAACCGTGGTACTGACCCGCCAGTTCCGCTTCCCCGTTTTCGTGAATGGCCACAGCGGTTTCCTGATTGAGGCCACGGCGGGACTACTGGATAACGCCTCACCGGAGGCACGCATTATTGCCGAGGCCGAAGAAGAAACCGGCTTTCGCATCACGCAGATTGAAAAAGTTTTCGAATCCTATATGAGCCCCGGTTCAGTGACAGAAAAACTCTTTTTCTTTATTGCTGAATATTCCGACGACGATCGTCAGGGCACCGGCGGTGGCGTGGCAGAGGAAGGCGAGGATATTGAGGTACTGGAGTGGCCATTCGAACGCGCGCTGCAGGCAATACGTGACGGCGAAATTATGGATGCCAAAACTATCATGCTGATCCAGCATCTTGCTCTCAGTCGTGTTTTTCAGGAGATACCATGAAATCATTGCAAATTTTAGTGGCAGGCCCGGTTCGCAGCGGCACCGGCGATCGGGAAGACTTGATCCATGCCAACCTTGAACGCATGGAACAGACAGCGTTAGCCCTTTATCAGAAAGGGCATATTCCACTGATTGGCGAGTGGCTGGCGTTTCCACTGGCGCGGATTGCCGGGTCGCAGAAAATTGGCGATGCGATCAGTGAAGCGTATTTATATCCGGTCGCACACCGTTTAATCGGCCACTGTGACGCCATTCTGCGTTTACCGGGCGAGTCGCGCGGAGCAGATAACGATGTGCGCATTGGCCGTGAACTGGGGCTGACGATTTATCAGCATCTGGATGAGGTGCCTCAGTGCTGACCTGAAGCGGGGCCGGATGGCCCCCTGTCATCAGAAGCTGATATCTGCCGCGATACCGCCGACCAGGGCATCATTCACCTGGCGTACGCCGCCCGGTTTAGTGATCACCTGTAAGTTTGGCCGCACGTTCAGCCAGCGGGTAGCCTTCACATTATAATAGACCTCATAGTTCCACTCTGATCCCTGCTGCAACGGCAGGTAAGCCGGGTCGTTGTAGTCGCTGACGCCCCGGTCCTCATTCTGCTGATTGCGCATTTTGGTGTAGTCGTTGTTGACGTGAATACGCGCCATGCCGACACCCACTTCATCGCCCGGGCGAGCATCAAACGGCCCTTTCCACGCCAGCGCCAGCGACTGATAATTGTCCATGCGCGCAGTACGATGGTCGTTCATCACATACTGGAAGCTGACGCTAAGCCCCCGGCTTTTGTCCCCGGCCATGGCAAAAAGCTGCTGCTCGGCCAGCAGATAGCCGCCGTAAGCCTTTCTGGTTTTACCATAGCCGCCATCATGCCAGGTGTGAAAGTCGCCGCCTTTGGTTGAGCTGTAAAACATGCCCAGCCGGTAGTTACCGGGCAGTTTCTGCTGGCCGAGCTGTGGCGTCCAACCCAGCTCTACCGGAACCAGATTCCCTTCGCCGTGGCCCATATCAAAACGGAACCCGTTCGCTTTGGTGTCGTTCGCCTTGTTCTGGTTATACACGCCGACCTGAAAATAGACGTCATCAGGCAGATTCAGCTTTACCCTGCCGCCCCACTGAGAAATCGGGGCGTTAAACCAGCGATCGTTGCGCCAGTGGCCCGGCTGGCCATTACCCATCGCCCAGTTCTGGAACATCCCGACGCGGGCGGTATCGAAATCTTCATTGGTCGTTACCCGGCCCAGTTTGACCTCCAGCCAGTTATTCAGCAGCTTCTGGTTTAACCAGAACTGGGTGAGGCGCAAATAGTCACCGCGTGCCGAAATGCCCTGCACGTTCGACAGGCCCCCCGTGCGGGGATCGTTGATATAGGGCGTGAGGTCCTGACCGTTACGGTTGGTCAGGGTGACCTGGAACTGGCCGCCCTGCCAGTTCAGTAATTTTTCCAGATCCAGCTTGCTGCCAAACGTCCACTGATCGGCATAGCGCATGGTGGTACTGGTACGGTAGCCGCCCGCGAGATTGGCCGCCGACTGCGTGGTGTAGCCCACCTGGAAGTCAACGCCTTCGTCAGCAAGATGTTTGCGATAGCCCGCCCAGTCACCCAGCAGCCAGGGGGAGTCGGGGTCAAACGGGGTCACGCTGGCGAATGCCGGGGCTGCCAGCATAAGGATGCTGAAAGAAAGCCCGGTAACGCTCGTTCTGAAAGAAGGTTTGCGCATCTGTCTTATTTTTCCTTATCACTGATCCTGAAACAGGGGGTGAACAGCCCGGCCGTGGCCGGCGCTGGGGCAGATCATTTGCCCGGCGCTAATTAACCATATTCCTGAAATGCAGCCTTACTGAAAACGTGCGAAAGATACCGCTATAGCACGCCGGTGAAAGCGGGTAACGATATGAGAGGGGACACTGTTAGCGGGTTTGTTATTTTCATTGATGCAATCTCCCCGCATTCACTCATACAGATCCCCGCACGCTTATCGTTCTGTCAGCACCGGTTAATATCCCCCGAATATCTTTTCTGGCATCGGGAGCGTTCCGCAGGCAAAATCCGCTTCAGAACGTTATTTGCTTATTGGGATTAAGGTTTATGAGTCAGTCTCTTTCAGACGTCAGTAAATTTTTGAGCTACGTATTACGCCACCAGCCTGAAGCCATTGGCTTAACTTTAGACAGCCAAGGCTGGGCAGATATCGATACGCTGATTGCCTGTGCAAAAAATGACAGTAAAAGCCTCACTCGAGAGACTATTCTGTCCATTGTTGAAAGCACTGATAAGAAACGATTTTCACTCTCAGAAGATGGATTGAAGATCCGAGCCGTGCAGGGACATTCATCACAGCAGGTTGATATCAACTATCAGGAAAGCACACCTCCTGACGTTTTATACCACGGCACGGCCACACGGTTTCTTGAGTCGATACTGATCCAGGGATTAATCTCTGGATCGCGCCAGTATGTACATTTATCTGCGGATGAAGCGACCGCCAACAGCGTCGGACAACGACACGGGAAGCCCACTGTGCTGAAAATCGATGCACTGGCAATGCATAAGCAGGGTATGAAATTTTATCAGGCTGATAACGGGGTCTGGCTGACGAAAGCGGTAGCCAGCACGTTTATTATTCAGTGAAATTTTAAATTTCGATAACATTTTTGAGTGCCCGGTTCTTAAAACCAAGGTCGGAAAAGGACTGTTTGATGCGTGGTTTCTCGTCCTCCAGATCTTTTAGATCAGATGCCACTGTAAGTATCCCCGCACTCAATCCACCATACGTCATATCCGTCTCCCCCGCTTCGTTCTTAACTACGGAGCAGGTCAGCAACTGATGAGTTTATGGCCGATTACAACCGACGATTTGCGAAATCTCACCGGCATAACTTTGTTGTCCATCGGCCACCTGGAAATCATTCATCCCGCTTGCGGCTGGTTAACAGATTGCTCCTGTCGCCGACTACGTCACCGGACAGCACCTTACATACTCAGGAGTCCACATGTTTGGGGTGCAGTCTAAATATTTTTTGACTCTTCTAACTCAGCGCATGTTTCTTTTCTTCATAATCTTGTCAATACTTTTCAATAGGATAAGCAGTTCCAGGTTCATGTACTTCACCCGTATCCTTATCAACTATAAATGGCGAATTACCTGCGAGTTGCGCAGAAAACTCCCCAGTTTCAAGGTATTCTGCTCTTTCTCTTTATCAAAAATCGGGTTGCTGCTGCTGGCGCACCGCATCACGGTCGGCCGGACTGAGCGGCGCAGCCGACGCACTGGCGATACTAACCGTCAGCAACAGGGCTGTCAGTGTCCTTACTGGAAATAACATCGTCATGATATAAGCGCAATAAATGTAAACAGGGCGATAATGGAATGCGCACAGATTACATAATGAGAAATAAGAATAAACTTAATTTATACGGTTTGACGTGTTATCGCTGACATTTACTTTAAGTCACTATCTGGCGCTATTTTAATAAAAATAGAGAAAATCATAAATAATTCCATCTCTTTACTAATAATGTATTTAAGTGAAATTTTTCTGTGCATGATATCGTCGTTTAAACAATCACAGTAACAATCTTTGCCTGTGTCAGGCCCGCCATCGGACACAAATTTTTTCTTCACACGCCTTGCATCTTTGCCCATAGCGGCAACAATTACTCTTTATCATGATAACCAGGGAGATAACGATGACACTGTATGCCACGCTGGAAGAAGCCATTGATATGGCTCGTGAAGAGTACCTTGCCGCCAATCCGGAAGTCGATGAGGAAGACGCCTCCGTCAACCAGTTCAATCTGCAAAAATATGTTATGCAGGACGGCGACATCATGTGGCAGGCCGAGTTCCTCACCGATGACGGTGATGAAGGGGAGCTCCTGCCGGCGCTGAGCGGGGAAGCCGCACAGGCTATTTTTGACGGCGACTTCGATGAGATTGAATTACGTAACGAATGGCTGCCGGAAAATACCCTGCATGAATGGGATGAAGGGGAATTCCAGCTTGAACCTGCCGCAGGCAGCGAAGAAGCCGATGCAGCAGCGGAAGAGTGGGAAGATAATAATACCGACGCCGATAATCGTGCCTGAGGATCAGTGCGGAAAGTGATTACTCATAAGGGCCGTGGCTGGCATCGACCGGCACCAGCAGAGTATCCAGTATCAGCGACAGCGGCAGGTCGATAATGGTGATAAAGCGCCATGCCGAATCCCGCACATCCCACTGCACGCCCGGGTAATACTGATTGCCGTGCCCCTGTCCGGGCACGGTTCTACTGATAATACTGCCGCACCCGCTCAGTACCAGTAAGCTGACTGCTACGATCACACCGCGTAAAAACATGGTCACCACGTTAACCCCGATTAAAAAACACACTATTTTACCCCTGCTTATCTCTGCACAATAGCACTGAAGGCAAAATAATACGTAAAAAAAGCCGGAACGTGAGTTCCGGCTTTTTATCGTCCCGCCTGACGGGCTGACCCGAAAAGAAGGTCAGCGCCTGCAAAGCAGAGTTTTCATTTCATGCATGGGCGTCCTTTTATTCCGCCCGCACCACGTCCTGTTTCGCGTTATTCAGCGCCAGCGGGTTAAGCGTCAACGTATGGTAGTGATCTAACCAGTCGTGATACTTGTCCGCGTTCTGCCACAGGCGGTAGTGCATCCGCGACAGCGTCACCGGGTCACTGAGCAGCGCCAGGCGCTGGTCACGATCCAGTTTTGCCGGCGATTCGCTGAGGGCCTGCTCAACGCGGCGGTCACGGGCAAAGTCGAGAATATCGCTCTTCAGGTGGCGCGACGTTGCCATGGCGCTGGCGAGCGCGTTAAACGACGGATGGAACATGGCATGCATAAAGCCATCATCCAGGGCGCGCTCACGGTTCAGCTCCACGTAACGATCGGTATCCAGCAGCTCCTGCGGCGGACTGAACTCTTCCGGGATCAGGAACAGCTTGCCGCGCTTGGATGCCTGACCGAGCGTACGGCGGCTGGACCACACCGACACAAACGGTGACAGGATCAGCGAGAAGACAATCGGTGACAGCCACCACAGGAAGTTCAGATCCAGCCAGCCCATGCCACCTGCCCAGACCAGGCCCAGTAACATCTGCGAACCGTGACGCTTAAAGGCTTCACTCCACGGCGTGGCATCATCGTCACGCTGCGGCGAGTTCCACACCACTTCCCAGCCAAGGAATGCGCTGACCACAAACACGGTGTGGAACAGCATACGCACCGGTGCCAGCAGCACGGAGAACAGCATCTCCAGGAACAGCGACGCCAGCACGCGTAACGCACCGCCGTATGGCTTCGCCCCCTTGCACCACACCAGCACGATACTCAACAGCTTCGGCAGGAACAGTAAGACCAGCGTGGTGGAGAACAGCGCAATGGCCAGCTCCGGACGCCATTGCGGCCATACCGGGAACAGCTGCCTTGGTTGCAGGAAGTACTGTGGCTCCATGAGCGTGTGAACGACCTGCAGGGCGGTAGACAGCGCCAGGAACATAAACCACAGCGGCGCTGACAGATAGGACATCACGCCCGTCAGGAACACAGCACGGTGAACCGGGTGCATCCCTTTAACCAGGAACAGACGGAAGTTCATCAGGTTGCCGTGGCACCAGCGGCGGTCACGTTTCAGTTCATCCAGCAGGTTTGGCGGCAGCTCTTCATAAGAACCCGGCAGATCATAAGCAATCCACACGCCCCAGCCTGCACGGCGCATCAGCGCCGCTTCCACAAAGTCGTGGGACAGGATCGAACCGGCAAATGAGCCTTCGCCCGGTAGCGGTGCCAGCGCACAGTGTTCGATAAACGGCTTCACGCGGATAATCGCGTTATGGCCCCAGTAGTGCGACTCACCCAGCTGCCAGAAGTGCAGACCGGCGGTAAACAGTGGACCGTACACGCGGGTAGCAAACTGCTGACAGCGTGCATACAGCGTATCCATGCCGGAGGCCTTAGGGGATGACTGGATGATACCCGCTTTCGGGTTGGCTTCCATCATACGCACGAGGCCATTCAGGCAGTCACCGCTCATCACGCTGTCGGCGTCCAGTACCACCATATAGCTGTACTGGCTGCCCCAGCGGCGGCAGAAGTCATCGATGTTACCGGATTTGCGTTTTACGCGGCGACGACGACGGCGATAGAAAATACGCCCTTCCCCACCCACGTCACGCACCAGCTCCATCCAGGCCTTCTGTTCCGCCATGGCAATATCCGGGTTGTAGCTGTCGCTCAGGATATAGACATCGTAGTTCGCCTGCTCACCGGTACGCACCACCGACTCCCAGGTGGCACGCAGACCGGCAAAGACACGCTCAACATCTTCATTACAGATGGGCATGATCAGCGCGGTACGGTGCTCCGGGTTAATGGCTTCGTCGCCGTTGGTCAGATACGAGATACTGTATTTGTCTTTACCGATCATCAGCTGCAGGAAGCCCATCAGGGCCGTCCAGAACCCGGCGGAAACCCACAGGAACAGAATGGCAAACAGCACCAGAATTCCGGTCTGCAACACATAAGGCAGGATCTGCAATACCGACTGCTGCCAGTTCTGGTTGATCATATCCATAGGATCGATCAGCGCCCATCCCTGATAAGGCAGGATGGTTTTCATATACCAGGTCGCCACCACCGTCTGGAAAACGGAGAGGAACAGCAGAATATAACGACGAATGGAGCCAACATGGCGCCATTTGTCCTCATTTTTCTGCTCTTCGCGGCTGTCGAAACGCGGCGTGCTTTTACGCCCGCGCAGGGAATCCCACGCGCGCGCCACCGGGTTAGTCCGCCACTCTTCCGGATACATGGAAGAACGGGTGTGTTTCGGCATCGCTTTCAGCGTGGTACGGTCCAGCGCGTCTTTATCAAACTGACGGCCACCATCAACAGAGTCAGGCCAGCTCATCTCTACGCGCGCTTTTACCGACTCCTGCGGAGCATCATCGGGACGCGTTTCGACCGGGCCCTCTTCGGCCAGCTGATAATGCAACTGACTGAATGCCTCTTCCGGCTCTGCGGGCAACGCTTCACGCAGCGCCCCTTTCCGCTCAGGGGGAAGGGGCAGCGCGTCAATATATTCGTCGGGAATTACGGTTGACTTATTCATTGGCAGGCAACTGATTGCTCCAGGTTTCCGTCAGCGTTTTGTCACCGTTAACCAGTGCAGCACGCATCTCGGTCGGCTGTTTATTGTCTTTAACACGAATACGTAACACCAGACGCCAGCCCTTGGTGACCGGATTATAACGGACGCTGTTTTCGACCAGCTCTGCGTTATTACCCACGCTCACCTGCGGCGTTACCGGGGTGTTTTCCGGCAGCTTGCTCATCTCCGGTCCAACAAAGTCGACGATAAACGCCACCGTGCCGTCCGGCTGACGCACCAGGTTAGACTGTTTCACATCACCCGGTGAACGCAGCGTGCTTTTCACATACGCCGTTTCAGGGGAGTGCAGCTGGTTTTCGTCACGCGTAAAGTGCAGGCGATAGGCAAACTTCATCTCTTTGCCCGGCTCTGGCAGGGTTTCCGGCGTCCAGAAGGCCACGATATTATCGTTGGTTTCGTCGGTTGTCGGGATTTCTACCAGCTCAACACGGCCTTTGCCCCAGTCCCCTTTTGGCTCAACCCAGCCACTCGGACGCAGATCGTAGCGATCGTCCAGATCCTGATACTTATCAAAATCGCGGCCACGCTGCAGCAGACCGAAACCACGCGGGTTTTCCACGGTAAAGGTGCTGACGGCCAGATGTTTCGGATTATTCAGCGGACGCCAGATCCATTCGCCGTTACCGGCATGAATCGACAGCCCGTTGGAGTCGTGCAGTGCCGGACGGAAGTTCGCCCCCTGTGACGGCTGATTCGCACCAAACAGATACATGCTGGTGAGCGGTGCTACGCCCAGTTTACCGACGTTATCGCGCAGATAGACCTTCGACTGCACGTCAACGGTGCTGTCTTTACCCGGTGTCAGGGTGAAACGATAGGCACCGGTGGCACGCGGTGAATCGAGCAGCGCATAAATCACCAGATGCTTATCCTGCGGCTTAGGGCGTTCGATCCAGAACTCTTTAAAGCGCGGGAACTCTTCACCAGACGGCAGCGCGGTGTCAATTGCCAGGCCACGTGCAGACAGGCCATAGACCTGGCCCTGACCGATGACGCGGAAATAACTGGCGCCCAGGAAGCTGGCGATCTCGTCTTTCTTATCTTTACTGTTAAGCGGGTACAGCACTTTGAAACCGGCAAACCCAAGGTTTTTTACCGTATCAGGATCGTGCTTGACGTTACCGAAGTTGAAATACTCAGGAGAGTATTTTATCTCGCGAACGCTGGTTGCTGTGACCTCGTTCAAACGTACCGGGGTATCGAAGTACATCCCCTGATGGTAAAACTCAAGCTTGAAGGGGGTCTTCAGTTTGTTCCAGTACGCTTTTTCATGATTGAACTGGATCTGCTGATAGTCGGCATACTTCATATCACGCAGTTGTGACGGCAGATTGCTCTTCGGCGCTTCAAAGCCTTTACCCGCTAAGTCTTTCGCCTGTTTTGCCACATCGTCAATGTTAAAAGCCCAGCCTGTATTGGCATACATTGAAAGCAAAACTGCTGCGCTAACCCAGCGCAATTTCATCAGTTTTGGTTTATTGTTCATGTTAATCCGCACATCCCCCCCTTTCGGGTACGTAAATCAATGGATCCATCTTAAAGGATAATTCGGCATTCCGACAGCCTGACCCCAATTTTGTTCTGCCCTCTCTCCGCGGCTAACAGCCCTATTCTCAAGCGTTTAGCGGAAACAGATTCGGCTGATAGTATACGCGTGTTTGCGCAATTAAAGTAAGCAGTAAGCTTTAGGCTGGTTCAGGGTGAGCCAGATTAATAACGTGTTGAATATTGGATATATATGACTAATAAAACACCACAACGAGAATATTTTCTGGATTCGATTCGCGCCTGGCTAATGCTGTTAGGGGTGCCTTTTCATGTATCGCTGATTTATTCCACACAAAACTGGTCGGTTAACAGCCCCGCCCCCTCTGAATGGCTGACGCTGCTGAACGATTTTATCCATGCCTTCCGCATGCAGGTATTCTTTGTTATTTCAGGTTATTTTTCTTATATGCTGTTTCTGCGCTATACCCCGTCGGACTGGCTGAAGGTGCGCGTGGAGCGGGTTGGCATCCCGATGCTGACGGCAATCCCGCTAATCACGCTGCCGCAGTTTTTTATGCTGAAAGAGTGGACCAGTAAGATCGGTGACTGGAGCAGTAAGACACTGTACGAAAAATATAACACCCTGGTCTGGGATCTGATTTCGCACCTTTGGTTCCTTCTGGTGCTGATTGTACTGACAGTGGCGGGCTTCTGGCTGTTCCGTTTTCTGCGCGATGGCACACGACAAAAAACAGACTATTCTGACCTCACCTGGACCCGTTTAACGTGTTTTATTCTGCTTTGCAGCCTGGTCTGGATCGCTTTTCGTCGTATGCTGTTCATTTTTGCACCGCAAATTCTTAGCGATGCGCTGTTTAATATGGCGGTAATGCAGACGCTGCTTTATCTGCCCTTCTTTATTCTGGGCGCCATGGCGTGGAAATACCCGGCGATTAAAGCCCTGTTCGTCCGCCCGGTTCCCTGGACGTTTATCGGTTCCGCACTGGCTTTTGCCGCCTATGTGGCTAACCAGACCTGGAGTAAAGGCGAAGGCTGGCTGTATGAGATTGATGCAGTGGTGTCGATGCTGATGGGCCTGTGGATGGTCAATGTGGTATTCACCTTCGGCCACCGGATGCTTAACTCTCATTCGCCGCGCGTCACTTATCTGGTCAATGCATCCCTGTTCATCTACCTGGTGCATCACCCGTTGACCATTCTTTACGGTATTCTGTTTGTCAAAAAGATCGACAGTAATACCCTGGGCTTTTTCGCCGGGCTGGTTTTCGTCTTTGGCATTGCCTTCCTGCTGTACGAAATCCACCTGCGTATTCCGCTGCTGCGCTTCCTGTTTTCCGGTAAACCGCAGCGTAAATAGCAGACAGGGGGCGACCAGACAACAGGTCGCCCCTACAATAACCACTCAATGGGCAGCCGCCATACCAGACGGACCAGCAGACGCTGTATCAGCCGGGTGCGCGGCTCACGTTTATGCACCACTTCGTTCGCGCCTTCCCCCGGGTACTCCACCCAGTTTACCCGCCCCCATTTATCCAGTCTGAGCGTCCATGCGCGGTCGCGCATGCTGCTGATAAAACGCTGGTGGATTTGCGTAGCCAGCGCCTCATTCTCAATCACCAGGCCCATTTCCGTGTTCAGCACCGCGGAACGGGGGTCGAAGTTAAATGAACCGATAAATACCGTCTGGTTATCCACGCTGAACGTTTTGGCATGCAGACTGGATCCTGAGTTCCCGGTCAGGCCCCGATCATGGCTTGGTTCCCGCACGTCACTGTGTGGTTTCAGTTCGTATAAGCGAATGCCATGGCGCAGCAGTTTTTTACGCCATTTGGCGTATCCGGCATGGACGATTGATACGTCATTCGCCGCCAGCGAGTTGGTGAGAATGGAAATCTTCACGCCTTTACGCACCAGTGCCAGCAGCTGCGCGACGCCGGTGCGCGTCGGCACAAAATAGGCGGAGATAATGTCCAGCTGTTGCTGAGGCCTGCCGATCACCTCCAGCAGACGCTGCGGCAGCAGCGTGCTGGTTCTCGCCCGGCCCAGGCCTTTGCGGGGATCGTCACTGAGCAGACGGGTTTTCGCCCAGGTGAAGGGCAGCGATCGGTTGTCTAAACCGGTCACAAAGGTCGACTCATCGACCTGACGCAGATAGCGCGCCACCTGCGGACTGTCGCGCCAGGCTTCCGGCAGGGTGACGGCTGAGGTGGCATTCTCTTCCTCATCCACCACCCGACGCAGTGGTGCCACTGGTCGGCTCTGCCAGTAGCGCTCAAAGTCCTGCGCGACCTCATGCACCACCGGGCCGATCGCCAGCACATCCAGATCGGAAAACAGCGGTTCATCACCGACGCCAAAATATTCGTCGCCGACATTTCTGCCGCCGACGATGGTGGCCGCATTGTCCACGGTAAAACTTTTGTTATGCATCCGTCGGTTGAGACGAGCAAAATCGGTCAGATAACCCAGCGCCCGCAGCGTGCGGAAGGTAAACGGATTAAACAGACGCACCTCAATCAGCGGGTGACGGTTCAGCTGACTCAGCGTGCGATCCAGTCCCAGCGTGTTATTGTCGTCCAGCAACAGGCGCACCTTCACCCCACGCTCTGCGGCCGCCAGCAGCGCGCTAAACAGCAGCCTGCCGGACAGATCGTTCTGCCAGATGTAATACTGTATATCCAGCGTCTTTTCCGCCAGGGTGATCAGCTGATAACGCGCAGCGAAGGCATCCAGCCCTTCAGACAACGGATAGACCCCGCTGTGCTCAGGATGCTGTGCAATCAGCGGCGTAATCGCCTGTTTCAGGCGTGTCCCGGCAGCCGCGCTGTCTGCCTGCGGTGAGTGGAACGTGTCGGTCATCAGCGATCCTTAGCGGTAATGCTGTTATTCATCCAGTTATTCTTCCTCTGTTTTTCGCCGGGATCAGTGAGGCAGACATATAGTCTAGACTTAGTCCATCGCCTGCGTTTATTGCCCCGGGAGAACATCATGCATGATGACAGCACGGCGGTCACACGCCGTCACCAGCCAGCCCTCTTCGCGCGTTTTTTCCAGGGCAGTTTTGCCTGTTCAACCGCCTGCCGCACCCCCGGTAAGCGTGCAGATTTAATGATCAGTAGCGGTCACGATACACTGCTTGAAAAAGATTACGCCCTGCTGGCCAGTCACCAGATCCTCACGGCGCGCGACGGCGCCCGCTGGTACTTAATTGAGAAGCAACCAGGAGAATACCACTGGGACAGCTTTTTGCCGCAGCTAAAAGCTGCAGAAAAACACGGGATTGAGATGATCTGGGAGCTGGCCCATTTTGGCTGGCCGGACGGGCTGGATATCTGGGGGGATGAATTTGTTGATCGTTTCAGCGCTTACGCCCGGGACTTTGCCCGCCTGCTGCGGGACGAAGGCCATACCCACCCGTTTATCACCCCGATGAATCAAATCTCTTTCTGGTCCTGGGCCGGAGCGGAAATTGCCTGGTTTAACCCCTTTGTCACCGGGCGGGGGCGCGAGCTTAAGCGTCAGCTGGCCCGCGCCAGCATTGCCGCCATGCACGCCATGCGTGAAGAGCTGCCCGGCGCGCGCTTTATCATCACCGATCCGCTGGTTCATGTGGCCGCTTCGGGTTATTCCGCCGCCGCCCGGGAGGAGGCAGAGCGACAACATCAGGCGCAGTTTGAAGTCTGGGACTGGCTGGCGGGAAGAAGCGAGCCGGAGCTTGGAGGGTCGGAGGATCTGCTGGATATTATCGGGCTGACCTGGTATCCGGATAATCAGTGGTTCCATAACGGCGATCCGCTGGAGCCCCATCACCCTGATTATCGTCCGCTGAACCTGCTGTTACAGGACGTGTGGCAGCGCTACCAGCGGCCGCTGCTGATTGCGGAAACCGGTGCGGAAGCGGGCCGCAGTCAGGACTGGCTTAATCGTGTGATTCATGAAGGTGAGCTGGCACTGAATGCCGGTGTTCAGCTGGAAGGCATTTCGCTCTATCCGGCAGTGGATTATCCGGCATGGGATGACGATCGCCGTTATCCTGCGGGTCTGTTTGGCTTACCGGATGCCAACGGTAATCGTACCGTCAATGAGGCGATGGCGCTGACGCTGCGCAGCCAGCAGATCAAGCTCAGTCAGGGACCGATCAGGACATCCACAGCGTGATGCCCAGCACAAAGATAATCAGCGTGAACGAGGTAACGGCAAGCACCACTATGGCAAACTGCGCATCATCTAACGGGACACGGGGTTCTTTTTCAGACTCAGGTTTGGAACTGTTTTTCATGTTCAGCCACAGCGCACCGGCAAAACATTCCTGTTGGGGTGCCGATAAAGAATGAAAGACGTCCCTTTCACCAAAAGTAAGTATTACTAACGCAATTGCAGCCTGCTGCAGGCGCGAATCACGCCAGAAAGCGTCAGTTATCCTCAAATAATCGCGCGGAATAATAGCACGAGATGCCCATGTATTAACGTAATAAATTGATTAAAGACAGCTGAAAACGGAATAACTTATACTTTTTTATTGAAAATCAGCGAGTCCGATTGCTTCACAACTTGAACAGTCAGACAAAATAATTATCAACCTTAACTAATATTTTCATCATTCCGTCAGCTCGCTCCGCCCGGTTTCAGCACCCGGAGTTCAGAGGCCGGCGCCGGAAAATCCGCGGTTTTGAGAGACCGCCGTAAACCAGGGGAGAAAAAATGAAGCAGTCAGGCTGGGTAGACTTCGCACGCGACGGACTGTCATCCATAGAGACGCTGCGCGCGCATTTTACCGGACACGCCTACGATCCGCACTGGCACGACAGCTATCTTGTCGGCGTAACGGAACAGGGTGTGCAGCAGTTTCATACCCGCCGTCAGCAGCACCGCAGCCGTCCCGGCACGGTGTTCCTTCTGGAGCCCGGTGAACTGCACGACGGCGATGCCATTGACGACAGCGGGTTTACCTACCGGATGCTGTACATCGATCCGCTGACCATGCGCGGACAGTTGGCCAGCCAGTTCAGTGATATTCCCGACCATTTCGAGCTGAATTTTGCCCGCACGCTCAGTGGCGACCGCCAACTGGCCCGGGCAACGTTTGATGCTTTTCAGGCGCTGCATCAGGGGGAGTTGAAAATCGTCAAAGAGAGCGCACTGCAGCGTCTGTTTGCCGCGCTGACGCGCCACCTGCACTGGCGCAGACCAATCCATATTCCGGCGCATGAGAAAACCCTCGCGCAGCGGGCGCGGGATTTTATGCTGGATCGCCGCTATGACGATATTGGTCTGAGCGATATCGCTGCGGCGCTGGACGTTGACCGTTTTCGCCTGTCGCGCGAATTTCATGCCCACTTCGGCCTGCCCCCGCACGCGTGGCTGATCCAGCTGCGTCTGAGCGAAGCACGTCGCCTGCTCGCCGTGGGGCTGCCGCCTGTCCAGGTGGCGGCACAGCTGGGTTTTGCCGATCAAAGCCATTTAGGTCGCTGGTTCAGGCGCACCAGTCAGTTAACCCCCGCCCGTTATCAGCAATACTGCACAAATCTTCCAGACTGAGCCGCCGCACTGATTTACGCTGCGTGTTTTCTCCGTCAGAAGGTAAAAGTGATGAGTGATGTTCGTTGTGTGGTGGTGCTGAACCAGGATTTAGCCAGTGGCAAGGCGGCGAATGCGGCAGCGGTGATCGCGCTGACACTGGGTCAGCGCCATCCCGGCCTGGTGGGTCATACGCTGTCAGACGCCCACGGCCAGCAGTATCCTGGCCTGATCCCGGTAGGGATCCCCATACTGTCAGCTGATAATACGCAGCTGCGCGCGCTGCTCGCACGCTGCAGAGAGCAGCAGCTTGATGTCGTTCTCTTTCCCCGCGAGGGCCAGATGACGGTTGATTACGCGGCGTTTGCGGCGGCAGTCAGCGAAGTGGCCACCGGGGATCTGCAGCATCTGGGGCTGGGGATTACCGGGGATAAGAAAGCCCTGCGCAAGCTGACGGCCAGCCTTAAGCTGTTTGGCTGACGGTCGGCCCATTTTCACCGGCCCTGTTATGACGACTGCCAGCCGCCACCCAGGGCACGATAAAGGTCAATCTGTGCCAGCAGCAGGTTGTTTTTCGCCTGTACCACGCTGAGCTGGATGCTGAACAGCGAACGCTGGGCATCCAGCTCATCCAGATAAGAGGCATAACCATTCTGGTAACGGTTGCGGGCAATGCGCAGCGCCTCCTGCACCACCGTTTCCTGCTCCTGCAGTTCGGCCAGCTGCTCCTGATAGCGGGTAATGGCATCCAGATCGTCATTGACCTCGCTGAATGCACTGCGCACCACTTTTTCGTAGTTGTACAGAGCCTGATTGCGCGTGGCCATCGAAACATCGACCTGTGCCGTCAGTGCTTCGCGGTTCAGCAGCGGGGCCAGCACGCTCCCGCCGATGCTCCACAGACGGAAAGGATTTTCTACCAGTTCATGCAGCACGGAGCTCTGCATCGTACCGCTGGCGGTCAGGTTCAGCGAGGGCAGCAGGCTGGCGCGCGACGACTGCAGTGAGGCATCAGCGGCCAGCAGCTGCCGTTCGGCCTGCACGATATCCGGCCGGCGTTGCAGCAGCTGTGAAGGCATCACCGCGGGCAGGGTTTGCGGAACAACATGGTCAAAGTGGTTCTGCCGCGCGATCTGACGCGGGTTCATCCCGACCAGAATACTCAGTGCGTTTTCCTGCTGGGCAATCTGATGCTGCAAGACGGGAACCTGCGCCTTCGCCGTCTGGTATTCCGATCGTGACTGCACCCATTCCAGCCGGGAGGTATAACCGGATTCAAACTGGCGCTGTGCCAGCGTTAAGGAGTCTGCGCGGCTGGCCAGCGTGGCCCTGGTCACCCGCAGCTGCTCATCGAGTGATACCAGCGTCATATACCCCGAGGCCACCGAGCTGGCAATCGTCAGTTCGGCCGCACTGGCGGCCGCCTGCTGTGCTGCCAGAGAGGCTTTCGCGGCGTCAATGCTGCTGCTGCGTTCCCCCCACAAATCAACGTTGTAACTGGCCTGCAACAGCCCCTGGAACACCGCCGACTCAGCCGGCTGCCCGGTAGCAGCTGACAGGGAGCGCGCACGCGTGGCTGACACGCCCGCATCCAGCGTCGGGAAATTATCGCCCTGCGCACCGCGCAGTTGAGCACGGTACTGATCGACCCGGGAGCGGGCAGTGAGAATATCCGGGTTATTGCGCAGCGCCTGATCCACCAGCTGATTCAGCGACGGGTCATTAAACGCCCGCCACCAGCTCGCTTCCACAGCCGCCCCCGGCCCGACCTGATTACGCCACTGCGTAGGGATCGGCAGCGATGACGGGGCCTGTTCGACCTCGGTTGCGCATCCGGCCAGCGTGGCCGACAGCATCATCACGAACAGCGTCTTTGGCGCAGGGATCATTTTTTCTCTCCCGACGGTGCCGCTGCCGTATCAATATTCACCTCCACCGACATGCCCGGACGCAGATGTCGGGTATTGTCACTGGTGATCTTAATGCGTACCGGAATACGCTGGGCGATTTTAACGAAGTTCCCCGTCGCGTTATCCGGGGAGATCGCGCTGAACTCAGACCCTGCCGCCGGGGAGATATATTCTACCTCTCCGCTAAAGCGTTCACCGTTCAGTGCATCAACACGGAAGCTGACCGGCAGGCCAGGTCTGATATGCGCCATCTGGGTTTCTTTCATATTGGCGATCACCCACTTCTGCTCCGGCACCAGTGACGTCAGCCGGGTTCCCGCCGTCACGTAGGCCCCCTGCCGTACGGCAATCTGGCCCAGCTGTCCATCGCGGGGGGCGATAATTTTAGTGTTATCGAGGTCAATCTGCGCCAGCTCAAGTGCGGCCTGTGCACTGGCCACGTCGGCCTCCAGCGAGGCGCGGTTGACTATCGCCGTTTGCAGATCCTGACGCGAGACTTCCAGCGTTGCCTGCGCCTGCTGCACGTCGGCCAGCGTCTGACTGTTGCTGGCGCGCGCGGCATCGCGTTCACGCAGCGACAGTGAGCCGTCGGAAACCAGATTTTCGACGCGTTTCAGGTCAAGCCCGCCTTTCACCGCCTGCGCTTTCGCATTTTGCAGCGCGGCCTCATTGCGTTTGATCACCGCTTCTGCACTGCGCCGCTGCTGAATATTATTGGCCAGTACCGCCTTTTTCATCTCCAGCTGCGCCACCGCCTGGTGGACGCGCTGACGATAAATCCGATCGTCAATGGTCATCATGAAATCGCCCTGGTGCACGGGCTGGAAGTCCAGTACGTTAACCTGGGTGATATAGCCGCTCACCTGCGGACTGATAAACGTCACCTGGCCGCGCACGTAGGCATTTTCCGTCGACTGCGTCTGGCTGGTAAAGGGCGGGAGCTGCCAGGCATAAAGGATCACCAGTACGCCGACCAGCGCAATGCCTGACCCGAGGGCTATCGATATAATTCGCAGCTTATTATTTCTCAGACGCTCCGTGAGCTGCTGCTGTTCCTGTTGACTCATAATTTCCCCGTGTTCCGTTTGTTGCACTGCACGCAGAGGTGTTGCTCCGCCTGCTGGTGTTACCGGATAATCGTCTTGTTAATATTTTGCATGGCACGCTGTTCCGCTTCCGCTTCGCGTTTTGCCTGCTGCCAGTTGAGATAGCGCAGACGCGAGAGACGCCACAGCACCCAGAGTAATGTGATCCCTGCCATACAGGCGGTCAGAATATAGACATCGTTGTAGGCCAGCACATTCGCCTGCAGGGTGGCAACGGTCTGGAGCTGTGTCGTCCCCTGTGCGCCCTGCAGGGTGCTGTCACCAATCAGGCTGCTGAACAGGGCGTTGTACTGCGCCAGGCGTTCCGTCACGTTAGGATCAAGCAGCGAAAGCTGGTCGCCCAGCAGGCTGGAGTGGTACTTTTCACGCCAGGTCTGGAAGGTACCGAGCAGCGCCGACCCCATCAGGCCGCCGAGGTTCTGGCTCATACCAAACAGCACAACAAAGCTCACCAGGTTCTTCGGCTGAGTCACCACGCTGCCCACGCCCAGCAGCATGGCCGGGGCGATAAAGAAGGAAGTACTGAATCCCAGCAGGAATTGGCTGAAATACATATTATTGCCGCGAGTCAGCGGGCTGGATTGCGCATCCATCAGCGAGGCCACCATCACAATAATCAGCGACAGCACGATCGGCCAGCTCAGATGTTTGGGATTAATGGTCAGCGCACTACAGACAATACCCGCCGCCACGCCGGCGAGGATCGCCAGCGCCAGCCCCTGCATCTGATCGTTCTGCAATCCCAGCTGTTGCAGATAGCCGATCGCCCCGGTGTTCTGTTCGGCAAGCATGATACGCAGCAGGATCATCACAATACCCAGGCGGAAAATCGCCCCACTGCCCAGCCAGCGCGTGTTGATCAGCGGATTACTGCGATTATGCTCCACCAGCACGGCGGCCGTCACCAGCACCAGACCCAGCGCCAGGCAGACGCCGAGCCAGGGCGTGCTGGTCCACCATTCGATGCGGCCCAGCGACAGCACGGCACAAAACAGTGCCATACCGGGAGCCAACAGGAAGAAGGTAAGAAAATCTTTTTTCTCGAACACTTTGGTGCGCTCGCCCGGCGGGAGCTTGAGGATCAGCACCGCACCCAGCGCCATCAGCGCCAGACCCAGTTCAAACAGATACAGTCCGCGCCACTCATCCAGCTGTAACAGTTCTGTCGAGAAGAGCCGGGCCAGCGGGATGGCCAGCTGCGAAGCGCCCAGTCCAATGGCCAGCGCCTTCAGACGGTGTTTCGCCGGCCAGGCCTGAACCTGATAATAGATACCGAGGGAACTGAGGGCTGCCCCGACCATCCCATGCGCCGCACGCACGATAATCGCCGAGCTCAGGTCATTGGCCAGCAGGTGGAAAAAGGCCACCAGCACGTACAACACCAGAAAGGCCTCTGTAAACACCCGCAGGCCAAACTGCTGACGAAACTTCACCAGCAGCAGGTTAATCGAGATATTGCCCATGACGTAAACCGCCGGGAGCCAGGCGATTTCGTTGTTATACGCACCAAATACCCCCTGCAGGTTGGTCAGATTGGCGGTCACCAGCGCATTACTCAGCGCCCCGGTGATACAAATCAGCAGGCCAACGATGCCAAAGGCAATACGTTTA
This sequence comes from Erwinia persicina, assembly GCF_019844095.1. NCBI lineage: Bacteria > Pseudomonadati > Pseudomonadota > Gammaproteobacteria > Enterobacterales > Erwiniaceae > Erwinia > Erwinia persicina. The sequence goes on from NZ_CP082141.1 coordinate 2,984,321, forward strand.
TGTGTCGGGTGCAGCGGCGTGGAAGGAGACCCGGGCAGCATGGGCTTTTCGCCGGGCGCCCACTCTCGCGGTGCGTAGGGGTTGGCTTTATCGCGTGACACCTTACTTCACCTCTGTCGCCACCAGCAATTGCTGCAGAACACGCTGTGTCACTGCCAGCTCATCCGCGTTCACCCCGGAGAGCAGTTCGTTACGCAAAGCATCCGCCTCAGTTTTCAGACGCTGATAGAGCAGCTCACCTTTGGGTGTAACGTGTAGCAGCCGCTTACGGCGATCTTGCGGAGGCTGAAATCGTTCAACCAGATTCTGTTTTACCAGCCGGTCAATCAGGGGAACCACGCTGGCATCTTCCAGCCCCAGTGCCTGTGCCAGCTCTTTCTGACTCATAGGCTGATCCTGAATAGCGATCGTCGCCACCGCCATCCAGCTGCTCATGCTAAGCCCATTATCTTTCATGCGCCGGTCAATAGCCTGACGCCATGCGTGGGCAGTCAGATGCAGCAAGCGGGAGAAATTAAGTTCCTGAATGTTCAATAGGTAAGATACCTGATAATTAGAGCTCTAACTAAACGATATGGCAATTATAGCCACGACAAGATAAAGAAAGGAAGACAGCTGCCAAAGAGTGTAGATAATTCTTTATCGCCCTGCCAGGCAACGCCCCACTGAGGAACCGATTGATGCACATTTTTCCGCTATGCCAGCAGCCTGAATGCCACCGTGAAATTGCCCGTCTGCTGCACAGTGAATGGTCAGACTTTCCTGCCTGGTCCTCGCTGCCTGTGATTGAACAACGCCTGCTGGAGCGTAACCAAAATGAAAGCGGCAGTTTCACGTTCGTGTCCTCAACGGCCGAAGGGACGCTGACCGGCACTGCCAGCGTGATTGAGTACGAGCTGGACGACCGGCCGGAGCGCCGTTTCTGGCTGGGAGAAGTGTTTACCCCGTGCGAGTGGCGCGGTAAAGGTGTCGGATCGGCGCTGGTTAACGCCTGCATCGCCCGCGCTGCCGACCAGCAGATGGAAGCGCTGTGGCTGTATACGCCAGATCAGCAGGCCCTCTATCGGCGCCTTGGCTGGCAGGATGTAGAACAGCGTTGGATTTCAGAAGAGTGGGTGACGGTGATGGTGCTATGCCTGACACAGGAGCCGTAACCCCCCTGCTCCCGTTTTAGCCTATTGAATCTCCCTCCTTTCTCTTTTCTCCTTTCTCTTTTCTCTTTTCTCTTTCCTCCTTTCGCCTGGCGGCCAGTTCCGCCGGCAAAAAAGAACAAATGAAAGGCTAAATCTTTCATTTTTTCTTTTTATTTGAAAGATAATTCATTCATTTTGTGATCAGTGTGGTTTTTTATAAACCTCTCAGAGGCTAGATTAGCTTTCACAGAAAATAACAATATCCACTGTTATCCACGTAAAGAGGTTTCATCATGATTGAAAGCATTACGCACGGAGCCGAATGGTTTATCGGGCTCTTCCAGAAAGGAGGGGACGTTTTTGTCGGCATGGTGACAGGGATCCTCCCCCTGCTGATCAGCCTGCTAGTGATAATGAATGCGTTAATTGTCTTTGTGGGTCAGAAAAGGATCGAGAAACTGGCTCAGCGCTGCGCAGGTAACCCGGTATCGCGCTATCTGCTGCTGCCAGTGATTGGCACCTTTGTTTTCTGCAACCCGATGACACTGAGCCTCGGCAGGTTCATGCCTGAGAAGTACAAGCCGAGCTATTACGCCTCTGCATCGTACAGCTGCCACTCAATGAACGGCCTTTTTCCTCATATCAACCCAGGAGAGCTCTTCGTTTACCTCGGTATTGCTAACGGCCTGACCACCCTGAACTTACCACTTGGCCCGCTGGCGGTGAGCTATCTGCTGGTCGGGATGGTGATGAACTTCTTCCGCGGCTGGGTGACCGATCTCACCACCTCCATTTTCGAAAGAAAAATGCACATCCAACTTGACCGTCACGTTCGTTTATAAGAGCGGAGAGAATCATGGCTAAGATTATTGAAATTCATAAAGGCGAAAGCGGCTGGGGTGGTCCCTTATTTTTAGTGCCAGCACCGGGCAAAAAAATCGTTTACGTCACCGCTGGCACTCGTCCGGCCATCGTTGACCGCCTGCACAAACTGACTGGCTGGGAGACGGTGGATGCCTTTAAAGAGGGCGAACCACCGGCTGAAGAGATCGGCGTGGCAGTCATTGACTGTGGTGGCACCCTGCGCTGTGGTCTGTATCCAAAGCGACGTATCCCCACTATCAATATTCATGCCACCGGTAAATCGGGCCCTCTGGCGCAGTTTATTACCGAAGATATCTATGTGTCCGGTGTACGCCCTGGTGACATCCGCACATCCGAGGAAAACAGCGACGCGCCAAAGGTTTCCCTTCCACAGGAAAAACCGATGCTAACTCAACACACCGACTACGACACCAGCAAGAAAATCACTGAGCAAAGTGATGGCCTGCTGGCGAAAGTCGGCATGGGGATGGGGTCTGTCGTCGCCGTCTTTTTCCAGGCGGGGCGCGAAACCATTGATACGGTTCTGAAAACCATCCTGCCCTTTATGGCCTTCGTATCAGCGCTGATCGGCATCATTATAGCGTCCGGCCTCGGCGATTTTATCGCCCATGGCCTGACGCCACTGGCGAACAGCCCGGTTGGACTCGTCACACTGGCGCTGATCTGCTCCTTTCCTCTTCTGTCGCCATTTCTCGGCCCTGGTGCGGTGATCGCACAAGTGATCGGCGTGCTGGTGGGCGTACAGATTGGCCAGGGCACTATCCCACCACATCTGGCTCTGCCCGCGCTATTTGCCATCAATTCGCAGGCCGCCTGTGACTTTATCCCGGTAGGACTTTCACTGGCGGAAGCGCGCCAGGAAACCGTGCGTGTTGGCGTTCCTTCCGTTCTGGTCGGGCGTTTCCTGACCGGTGCACCGGCTGTTCTGCTTGCATGGGCCGTGTCCGGCTTGATCTATCAGTAACTGAGGGAGTGATGATGAAAACTGTCTATGAATCCACCTTTATTGCCGTTGGCGACTGTGCCATCGAAGCGCTTGAAGACCACTTCCTGATCACCTTCGGTGAAGGCGCCCCCAGTGATGTTGCGGAGTACTGTTTTATCCACCGACCTGAACAACGTGGCGACACTCCGATTGTCGCAGGTGGTGTGCTCAGCATCGGCGAACAGAGCTGGTCGGTGACAGCGGTCGGTGATGTCGCCGATATCAATCTGCGTGAACTGGGCCATATCACGGTGAAGTTTGATGGTGCGACCACAGCCGAATCCCCTGGCACAGTGCATGTTGCAGGCCGAGTGCCAGCCGGCATTAAACCGGGTCAGAAGTTTCGTGTTTTAAGTCATTAACAGGAGAAATCAATGGATCAGGTTGCTGTAGTTATCGGTGGTGGTCAGACACTGGGTGCTTACCTGTGTAAGGGTCTTGCTGAAAACGGTTATAAAGTTGCCGTTGCGGACCTCAATATCAGTAATGCGCAAGCCATCGCGGCTGAAATTAATCGCGCGCAGGGAAAAAATGTGGCGACAGGTTTTCAGGTCGATGCCACCGGAGAAGAAAGTGTGGCAGAGCTTGCTCGTGCCGTGGATGAGGCATTTGGTCGTGCCGATGTGCTGGTTTACAGCGCCGGGGTGGCGCGGGCAGCCCCGATCACCCAGTTTATGCTCAACGATTTTGATTTGTCTTTACAGGTCAACCTGGTGGGCTATTTCTTGTGTGCCAGGGAGTTCGCCAGACTGATGATCCGCGACGGTGCAGGCGGCAGGATTATCCAGATAAACTCTAAATCGGGGAAAGTGGGCAGTAAACATAATGCAGGCTACAGCGCCGCTAAATTCGGCGGCGTGGGCCTGACACAATCGCTGGCCCTTGACCTGGCGGAGTACGGCATTACCGTTCATTCGCTGATGCTGGGCAATCTGCTTAAGTCACCGATGTTCCAGTCGCTGCTGCCACAATACGCCGAGAAACTGGGGATTGAACCGGACGACGTGGAGCAATATTACATCGATAAAGTCCCGCTAAAGCGGGGCTGTGACTATCAGGATGTGCTCAACGTTCTGCTGTTTTATACCAGTGATAAAGCCGCCTATTGTACCGGGCAATCCATCAATATCACCGGCGGCCAGGTGATGTTTTAAGACCTTCCCGGCAGCACAACGCTGCCGGTTTTTTAATGGAGAACACGATGAGTTCAGTGAATATGTTTATCTGCGTAGCAGGCTTCGCCTGGCTGGGACAAATTGCCCTGGGCTGGTTACAGATGTCACGTTTTAATCATGCCCTGACGCAGCTTCCATCAGAGGGCCGTATCGGGATTGGCCGTTCTTCAGGTCGCTTTAAACCGCGGGCGGTACTGGTTATCTGCGTTGACAGCCGCCACATGATTACGGGAAACTTTGTCATGCGTGGGCTGACCGTCTTCTCTCAGCCCATCCCAGATGATGCCCTTAACGGACTGAATATTCAGAACCTGGTGCCAGCTCACATTTATCCCCACAATAAAGCCATGCGCACGGCGTTGGAATTGGCCATAACAAACAAACGGTGATATCTTTCATTTTGAAAGATTTCCCTTCCTTGTTTGCTTTGTTTGTGCGAATACGAAAGGAATCTATTGGCCTACGACAGGGAAACCAGGATGAAACCAATACAGCGGCAAGCACTGATACTTGAATACCTCCAGGGCAAAGGTCGTACTACGGTTGAAGAACTGAGTGCCTACTTTGACACCACAGGCACCACCATCCGCAAAGACCTTTCTCTGCTCCAGCAGCAGGGTGCAGTGATCCGCACTTACGGTGGCGTTATGCTGAACCGGGACGATGGCGACCAGCCTATCGACAGGAAAACCTTTATTAACTCGGATAAGAAAAAACAGATTGCCTCACGTGCAGCCCAGTGGGTTTCTGAAGGTGATTCGCTTATTTTTGACGCCGGCAGCACCGTGCAGCAGATGGTCCCCCACCTTGCTAAATTTAATAATATCACTGTGATGACGAACAGCCTGACCATCGTTAACGAGCTGGTTGAGCTCAATAACGATCAGGTGATTCTAATGCCAGGCGGTACCTATCGCGGCACGTCCGCTTCATTCCACGGTAGTCTGGCGGAAGCCGCATTCAGCCATTTCAGCTTCGACAAGTTGTTTATTGGAGCGGACGGCGTTGACCTTAATGCCGGAGTCACGACGTTTAATGAAGTGTTCGGTGTCAGCCAGGCTATGTGCCGTGCGGCACAAAAAATTATCCTGCTGGTTGACTCGTCCAAATTTGGCCGCAAAAGTCCAAATGTGGTATGCACTCTCGACTCGGTAGATGTACTGATCACAGACAGCGGGATTGCTGATGATGTGGCGGCACAACTGCGTGATCGCGGCATTGATGTGATTATCGCGGGAGATAAATAACCTGATGCGTGAAATATTGATCGAAGCAGCCCGAGAGACGCTGCAGACGGAGATCGATCAGATCGTCAGTCTGCCTGACAGGCTTGGTAACGCTTTCGCGGATGCCTGCACAATGATGCTAGCCTGCCGCGGAAAAGTGATCGTCAGTGGCATGGGTAAATCAGGCCACATTGGAAAAAAAATCGCTGCTACACTGGCCAGCACCGGAACCCCTGCATTTTATGTGCATCCCGCCGAAGCCCTGCATGGTGATCTTGGTATGATTGCCGCAGGCGACGTGGTAGTGCTGATCTCTTACTCAGGTCACGCTGCCGAATTTCGCCGCATGATACCACTGTTACGCGCCCTGCCAGTGGGGATCATTGCCTTTACTGGCAATGCCGATTCACCGCTGGCGCAGGAGGCTGACCACGTGATTAACGTAGAAGTGTCACGTGAGGCCTGCCCGCTTGGCCTGGCCCCTACCTCTTCTGCTGTCTGTACCCTGATGATGGGGGATGCGATAGCCATCGCCCTGATGAAGGCACGTAATTTTGATGAGAATGACTATGCGCGTACCCATCCAGCCGGCAGTCTCGGCGCGCGTCTGCTCTGTCGGGTCGGCGATATTATGCGCAATGGCGGGAAAATAGCCCAGGTACAGGAGGACGCATTGATAAGTGATGCTCTGTTTGAACTGACGCGCACAGGGCTGGGTCTGGTGGCGGTAACGGACCGGGGCCGTAGGCTGCGCGGCGTATTCAGTGATGGTGATTTACGTCGCTGGCTGCTGAAAGGTGGCCAGATTTCCGCGGCGATAGTCGATGCAATGACCCCCATGGGCTTCAGCCTTTCCCCTTCGCAACTGGCCTCTGAAGCGCGGGCTGCGTTCCATGAAAGGAAAATTTCTGCCGCACCAGTGCTGTCGGAGGATAACCGGGTGGTCGGTGCCCTGGCAATGCACGATATCCATGATGCGGGGCTCTAAGCCCAACCAGGACATCTTTAAATGATGTCTCAGGAAAAAGATTCAGACACAAAAAAACCGCCCTTGGGCGGTTACGACATTACTGCATACTGCTTGTTTTTATTCGTTTTAATCGGTAGTTCTAAAATGGTGCCCGGGGTGGGACTTGAACCCACACAGCCATAAGCCGAGGGATTTTAAATCCCTTGTGTCTACCGATTTCACCACCCGGGCTTGGGTGTTAATTGGAGGCGCGTCCCGGAGTCGAACCGAGGTAGACGGATTTGCAATCCGTAGCATGGCCACTCTGCCAACGCGCCTTTAATTCTTTTTTGTCATCAGAGAGTCATCTCTGATCACGTAATCTGGAGCGGGAAACGAGACTCGAACTCGCGACCCCGACCTTGGCAAGGTCGTGCTCTACCAACTGAGCTATTCCCGCATTGCCATCAGGTTTTATTCTGTTTGAGATGATACTGACAGAACTTGCTGATTTGCTTTATCTTCTGGCTGTCTGAGCTGCCTTTCGATGCGTTGCATTCTACTGTTCTGGAGGAATGAGTCAACCAAATTATCCTCACAACGCATCCGTTTGCTGCTTTTTAAATCGCTTCGATCACCGTTCGAGCAAATCGCCGCGTGCAGCGCTCAAATACTGGAACATTGACCAGAAAGTGAGCACGGCGGCAATGTATAACGCCACCACGCCGATCCCCTCAACAAGATGATTCGGGTGCCATAGCAGCGCGAACAGCGCCAGCATCTGCGCCGTCGTTTTGACTTTACCAATCCAGGAGACGGCCACGCTGTTACGTTTGCCAATTTCTGCCATCCATTCGCGCAGTGCAGAGATAATAATCTCACGGGCGATCATCGTCGCCGCCGGCAACGTGATCCACCAGGAGTGGAAGTACTCCGCCACCAGCACCAGCGCCATCGCCACCATCACTTTATCCGCCACCGGATCGAGGAACGCACCAAACTGTGTCGTCTGTTTCCAGCGACGGGCAAGGTAACCATCAAACCAGTCGGTAATTGCCGCGAAGATGAAAATCAGCCCACAGGCCAGCGGAGCCCATTGAAATGGCAGGTAAAAAGCCAGGACAAAGAACGGGATTAAGACTACGCGAAACAGGGTAAGTAGGGTCGGAATATTAAATGGCATAATTACGCTAACTGTCTGGACAGAGTAGAATTTGTCCCTATGTTCCTACATTGCCCCGGGTGTTGCAATGCTTAGTGTTTCAGCGCGTGGAAGATTTTTTCCGCCAGTCCGTGCGAGATCCCCGGCACGCTGGCAATTTCATCCACCGACGCATTCATCAGCGGTTGCAGGCCCCCCATGTACTTCAGCAGCATCTGACGACGTTTTGGGCCTATGCCTTCGATAGTTTCCAGCGCGCTGGTATTCTTCACTTTAGCCCGTTTATTACGATGGCCTGTAATTGCATGATTGTGAGAGTCGTCACGAATATGCTGGATAACATGCAGTGCCGGTGAGTCAGGCGGCAGGGAAAACCCCTCCCCTTCCGGTTCGAGGAACAGCGTTTCCAGTCCGGCCTTACGGTCGGTGCCTTTTGCTACACCCAGTAACAGAGGATGATGCTTATCCCAGGGCACATCCAGGCCGGCAAAAACCTCTTTCGCCTGTGACAGCTGGCCTTTGCCGCCGTCGATGAGGATCACGTCAGGAATTTTATTCTCTTCCAGCGCCTTGCCATAACGGCGGCGCAACACCTGGTTCATCGCCGCATAGTCATCGCCAGGGGTAATACCGGTGATATTGTAGCGGCGATATTCGCTGCGCAGTGGTCCGTTGGCATCAAACACCACACAGGAAGCCACTGTCTGCTCACCCATGGTATGGCTGATATCAAAACATTCCATACGGCGGATAGCCGGTAGCTTCAGCGTGTCGGCCAGCGCCGACAGGCGCTGGTGAATGGTAGAGTGCTGTGCCAGCCGGGTCACCAGCGCGGTAGCCGCATTGGTGCGCGCCAGCTTCAGGTAGCGGGCACGATCGCCACGCGGCTTGCTTTGGATGGCAATTCGCCGTCCGGCCAGCTCGGTCAGCGACTCCGCCAGCAGATCTTTTTCGGGCAGGGTGAAATCCAGAAGAATATCGGCGGGGAGTGTGCGCGCCTGGCTGCCCTGCAAATAGAACTGTCCGACAAATGTCTGTACCACTTCTGCCAGCTCAGTGCCGCCCGGCACCTTCGGAAAATAGCTCCGGCTGCCCAGCACCTTGCCCTGACGAATAAAGAGAACGTGCAGACAGGCCATTCCGGAGTCGAAGGCCACGCCGATGACATCCAGATCGTCGCCCTGATTGGAGACAAACTGTTTTTCCGTCACGCGGCGTACGGCCTGGATCTGATCGCGCAGGCGGGCGGCCTCTTCAAAGCGCATCTCTTTGCTGGCCTGCTCCATGCGGCCAACCAGCTGGTTCAGCACCTGATCATCTTTGCCAGAAAGGAACAGCCTGACGTAGTCAATCTGGCGGGCATACTCTTCTTCGGACACCAGCCCCTTTACGCAAGGGCCAAGACAGCGACCTATCTGGTACTGGAGGCACGGACGCGAACGGTTGCGGTAGACACTATTTTCACACTGACGTACCGGGAAAACTTTCTGCAGCAGGGACAAGGTTTCCCGCACGGCATAGCCATTGGGGAAAGGCCCGAAATACTCGCCTTTGGCATGTTTAGCGCCGCGGTGGCTGGCCAGACGCGGATGCGTGTCTGCGCTGAGGAAAATATAGGGATAGGACTTATCATCACGCAGCAGCACGTTATATCGAGGCTGGTAGAGCTTAATATAGTTATGTTCCAGCAGCAGCGCTTCGGTTTCCGTATGGGTAACCGTGACATCGATATGGCAGATCAGGGCCACCAGAGCCTCTGTCTTACGGCTGGCCAGGTTTCCACGAAAATAACTGGAAAGTCGTTTTTTAAGGTCTTTGGCTTTGCCAACGTAGATGACCGTCCCTCCAGCGTCATACATCCGGTAAACGCCCGGCTGGCTGGTGACGGTTTTCAGGAAATTCTTTGCATCAAACAGATCATTCACTACTGATTAACGACTCCGCGCTGAACAGGCCATGACGAATGGCCAAATGCGTTAACTCTACATCACCGCTAATATTCAGTTTGCTGAACATGCGATAGCGATAACTATTAACAGTTTTAGGGCTCAGGTTAAGCTGTTCGGAAATTTCCGTCACTTTCTGCCCCTTTGTTATCATCAGCATAATCTGCAATTCGCGTTCCGACAAACAGCTAAACGGCGATTCCGTCTTTTGCGGTTCAATCTGACTGAGTGCCATCTGCTGAGCAATATCAGAAGCGATATAGCGCTGTCCCGCGTTAACCGAACGAATTGCACTGATCACTTCCTGCGGTGCGGCACCTTTGCTGAGATAGCCAGAAGCGCCGGCCTGCATAACTTTCGCTGGCAGGGGATTTTCAGTGTGGATGGTTAACATAATAATTTTGCAGTCAGGCGTATAACGGATGATCTTGCGCGTCGCTTCAAGGCCGCCAATACCGGGCATATTCATATCCATCAGTACGACATCCGCACAGTGAGCGCGACACCATTTAACCGCCTCTTCGCCGCAGTTCGCCTCACCAACGACCTGGATCCCTTTAATATCTTCCAGGATACGACGAATACCTGCGCGAACCAGCTCGTGGTCATCAACAAGAAAAACGCTTATCAAACGATGCTCCCTAAGTGGCTAATGCAGGTGACGAAAGTGATATCGGCAGGCCAGTGATGTTACTACTTTTTGACAGCTGTTAGAATAGAAATAATAGGTAACTTTACCCGTATCCTTTATCAACTGATAGGGTAAAATATGAATAAAATTGCCCCGATTTGCTACCTAATGGTGGCGTCCGAAATAACGTCTTATGGCAATATATATTTACATAATGAGTAAAACTGGCAGCACAATATGAAAAAACCTGAGGCCATTCACTTCCCGCATTAGTAATACCCGTGCTGCCACCGCCTTACTTATAGTAAAAATACACTCTCTCCCTCACGCTCTGGCCAGCATTTTTGTGTTATGAAACAGACTTTTCTTAAGCCGAAACATCCGGCAGAACAGTGATTTCCTGATGGCGTGATATGATATACTTCTGACAACTTTTTAGTGATCGGTGCTTGCAACGCAAGCACTGTTTTTCAAAGACCAACGGGAGATATCATGAGTGAGATCGACTTTTCAACCAGCGAAGAAGCGCAGGCACTGGCCAACGAAGTGACCTGTATGAAAGCCCTGGTCACACTGATGCTGAAAGGAATGGGTCAGGCGGATGCAGGTAAAGTTATCATTAATCTGGAACGTTATATTGCCGGACTGGAAGACGAAAAACAGGCTGAAGTGTTCACCAACACGGTGAAGCAGATCAAACATGCTTATCGCCAGTAGCCACAGGCTGAGGTGATCCTGCGCAGTTAAAAAGGGCCATTGCATTTTTTGAGGTTTTAACACAACGTAGTGTTTTTAACTGACAGAAAAAAACAATGGCCTTACTTTTCAAAGCAGTATTAGGGGCGCTGATTGTGGTGCTGATTGGCATTCTGTCAAAAACGCGTCACTACTATCTCGCCGGATTGCTCCCGCTTTTTCCCACATTTGCTCTTATCGCTCATTATATCGTAGGCAGCGAACGGGGAATGGAAGCACTGCGCACCACCATTATCTTCGGCATGTGGGCGATCCTGCCCTATTTTATCTATCTGCTGAGTCTCTGGTATTTTATTACCATAATGCGGCTGCCACTGGCGCTGCTGGCAGCCGTATTATGTTGGAGCATGGCAGCGTGGGTGCTGATCGCGCTGTGGTCAAAATGGCAGGGTTAACGTTCCCGCGGCCCCCAACTCACTGAGACGCCCAATGTTGGCAGAACCTCTTCCGGTCTGAAACGGCGCGCACCATGGAATTTATTCGCAAGATTCTGCTGTTTTACCGGTATTTTGACGGCAAACAGATTATCTTCTGACTGAATTATTCCCGGTGTCAGCAGGTCATAGTTGACCTGATGATGTTCAAACATCTGTTCAAGCATGGGCGTTGCTGCGCTGAAAAGATACTGGATGCCGGACTGCTCCGCCAACTGCACCGCATGCCATAAAATATTAAGCGGCAGCTCGGCATCAATTTCCAGGCGAGCCGAAAAGCGTGACATCTCCCAGACAACGTGACTGTCGATGCGGGGATGATCGCCGCCTGCCGCCAGTCGGCTGTTATCAGGATCCTGCCAGGCCATGAGCCGCGCACACCCACAAATCCCATGCTGTGCTGTCCAGGCAATAAGCCAGATGACATCTGAACGATCGTAGCGGTCATACTCCTGACCCGGTGTACTCAGGCGTGACGGAATCGACCATCCTTCGCCTCTGGCGAAGACGCTGTAACGGTAACTTCCTAATTCTGCCAACAACGAAGATGGCATGTCCTTCAGCTTGGTCTGGATAATCTTCATTTTTGATCCCCTGTCGCATTCCCTCGTGAGCGCCGCTCCTGACGGTTCGGGCAGGGTTGTTACCCTGGGCGCAGGGTAGACAACCAGTTAGTTATTCGAAACTACCAAATCTGGTAGTTGCAACTGCTATCAGATTAAACCGATTGCGGCTGCATAAGAGGCAACTTGCGTTTTGTTCGGTGCATTAAATCGTTTTTGCATGTTTTTTTGGTGAAAATTAACCGTATTCTCAGAAATTGAAAGGATGAGTGATATTTCAGCCGATGTTTTTCCCTCTGCAGTCCATTTAAGAATTTCAAGTTCTCTTTCACTTAATTCTAAGCTGGCGATCGACATCGAAATATCATTCACTTTGATGAGCGCTGCCATCGCCAGCTCCGAAATATACTGGAGTTTAAGTTCCATTTCCGTTGTTAATGCCATATTTTTAGATGGATCCGCCGAAGACAGCGATAATATTCCTATAGCTCTGTTTTTTGCCAGCACTGAGCAGGAAATGCCCTGATAAATACCGTGCTCCCTGGCCGCGTCAAAAACCTGCTGCCCGCTGTCCGCCGCATCGTCAGTCCACTGCCATACTACCCCTGGTGAGCCACATTTTTTCAACACCGGGTCTGACTGAGCAAAGTTTTCCTGCAAATAATATTCAACCCACTTCTGCGGGTAATTACAGTAAAAAAAAGTTTTCGGCCGGGTAAAAGGCACCGGATGTCGAATAAAAAGTGCATAAAAATCGAATTCCAGCTCGTTCGCCTGTTGTTCAATTATCCTGGTAATATGAGCAACATTGCTTCCATTGCAAAAAGAAAATTGCATTTCGGAGCGCCAGCTGAAATAGCTTTCAGGTGTCATTAACGCCTCAACCGGGCAAGGCGGGTACACCTCGCCTGATTATCATTGTTATGGTGATTTCGGTCGCATACAAATGAATAAAACCGCAAAATATCTCATTGACTAGTCTGATACTTATTCCAGAAACACAATTTTTAACGTTTTCGGTCACTGACTGTGAAGTCAGAAAAGAATGAGCAAAATAAGCCTGGAAAAACGACACAGACCCTTCGCCCCATTAATTATCTTTGTGTTTCAGCACTGTCAACAAGATACATCGATTTAACACAACCCTCACCACACCCGCCTAGAATAGGATTTTTCCTATAAACATTCAATAATTTTGACTTAAATGTCCTTAGTAATACATATAATATTTCTTCACTATTACCCTACAAAACGCTGTTCAATCTGCACACCGGGGTGACATCGACAGCCGAAATGCACTGATACTAATAGAAAATGCCTGCGAATCTTTGCCGTTTGAGTTTCCTAGCATAGATTAATCTGCATGAATGAACATCAGACAACTCCACAATCTTTGCAAGGGATTGCGCTGGCTTTTCCTGCGTCCGTAGTCCCCTTTTCAACTGTCGGCGGAACAGCCTGGCTGGGCATCAACATGAGCAAAAGGCGCGGGCACACAGAAGCACATCTCATTGATGATATACAGGGCTGAACGCGGCCCTGATGTTATTATTTCAAACGTCACGCTCCGGTTTTCTGCCCATTTTTTTCAGCAACGTTGTGAAAAACCCACGCATTTTATTGATGCCGTGATTGAACTCCTATATAGGGAGCACCGCGCTCTTTTTCAACCCGGCAGAAAGGTACACAGGAAAGCGCCTTTATTCAGCACCGCCAGGCGTCTCCTGGCGGGGATGTATTTTATTCAGTCCTGCATGACATTTTGCCAGGAAGAAAACGTGCGCAGCCAGCCCTCAACGGCAGAGGCCGAAGCTACGCATACCAAAATGGAAATGGTTAGCATGGGCCGCGTTATAATCCGGCCCCAGTGCGGTGCCAAACAGCGGGCAGCTACTGGCAAAGACAGCGTGCAGCCAGCGGCCACGGTCGCTCTCTTCTGACCAGTGATTGAGCACGCTGATACGCCTGCCGTTTTGCAAACGAAACCCACTGATATCCCAGGCTTCCGCCGTGGCATGTTCACTTAACCTTCCCTGGGCGCGATGGTAAATATTCCGGCAGGCGAAGCTGCCAAAGTGATCGATACGCACCAGTGGTGAGCCCAGTTCGCTGGCAGCGAGCGGTTTCAGCGTCTGTGTGACCATCATGGTGCTGCTGACGGCCAGCGCACAACTGCTGAGAAAGGAGCCGCTAAGCGTCACATCGCCGAAGCGCGTGATTCTGACCGGGTCGACGAGGGGGCACTGGCCACTCTGCGAACCCGGGCGGGTAAAACTGATGTAGCCTTTCGCCTGGGCCTGCTGCAGTACAGCCAGGCAGGCGTCAGGATCGGAGGCCAACTGCTTTAGCTTATAGCGCGTCACCAGCGTCGGCGCATCGGTCACGGACAGCGGCCTAAAGGGATCCCACTGCGGGGGTAATTCAGGCAGGATGACTTTTACCCCTCCCCAACAGAGCAGAAGCACGATCCCCAGCAAGATTAATCGCTTCATCTCCCCCTCCAATGATTAAACCAACAAGCGCAGCCGGGTTTTTAAGCAAGCAATGCACACTAAACGCAGTTTAGCTGCAATTTTGCTTTCTCAGCCCGTTTTTTACGTTAAGCTCTTGATCGTACTAACCTCAACAACATCAGACATCAGAAAAGCCATCAGAGCTTTCGTCTCATCAACACACGACAGGAAATCCGTAATGGTTGATCAATCAAAAGAGGCCGTTGCCTCCGCAGACGAGCCGGTATCGCTCCAGCGTAATTTGCATAATCGTCATATTCAGCTTATCGCCATCGGCGGGGCTATCGGTACGGGTCTGTTTATGGGATCTGGAAAAACCATTAGCCTCGCCGGACCGTCAATCATCTTCGTCTATATGATCATCGGTTTTATGCTGTTCTTCGTGATGCGGGCGATGGGTGAGCTACTGCTTTCCAATCTGGAATATAAATCGTTCAGCGACTTTGCCGCCGATCTACTGGGTCCATGGGCAGGTTATTTCACCGGCTGGACTTACTGGTTCTGCTGGGTGGTCACCGGCATTGCCGACGTTGTTGCCATCAGCTCTTATTTTCAACTCTGGTTCCCGGACTTCTCGATATGGATGAGCGCCCTGCTCTGTATCGTCGTGTTCCTGACGCTGAACATTGCCACGGTAAAACTGTTCGGAGAGATGGAGTTCTGGTTCGCGATTATTAAAATCGTCGCCATCGTGGCGCTGATCGCCACTGGCATTGTGCTGGTAGCGATGCACTACCCTTCACCAGGTGGCGGTACGGCATCGCTCAGTAATATCTGGGATCACGGCGGCATGTTCCCGAAAGGGTTAAGCGGCTTCTTTGCCGGCTTCCAGATTGCGGTGTTTGCTTTTGTCGGCATTGAACTGGTGGGTACCGCCGCGGCGGAAACACATAATCCGAGAACCGTACTGCCGCGTGCGATTAATGCCATTCCACTGCGTATTATTATGTTTTACGTGCTGTCGCTGATGGTGATCATGGCTGTCACGCCGTGGAATCAGGTCGTAGCGGATCGCAGCCCGTTTGTTGAAATGTTCGTGTTGATTGGTTTACCGGCAGCGGCCAGTATCGTTAACTTCGTGGTGCTGACATCAGCAGCCTCATCCGCCAACAGCGGTATCTTCTCCACCAGCCGTATGCTCTATGGCCTGGCGCAACAGGGCGTCGCGCATCGTCGCTTTGGTCTGCTATCACGCCGTGCGGTGCCGACTACGGGCCTGTTCTTCTCCTGCCTTTGTCTGTTGGGTGGCGTCGCGCTGATTTACCTGATCCCTAACGTGATGACCGTATTCACCCTTGTCACCACGGTATCAGCGATCCTGTTTATGTTTGTCTGGACGATTATTCTCTGTTCCTATCTTGCCTACCGTAAGAAGCATCCGGAACGTCACGCTGAGTCAGCCTATAAGATGCCGCTGGGCAAGTTTATGTGCTGGGTTTGTATGGCCTTCTTTGCCTTCGTGCTGGTGCTCTTAACGCTGGAGGAGGATACCCGTCAGGCACTGATGGTCACCCCACTGTGGTTTATCCTGCTGGCTGTGGGCTGGTTCCTGCGCAAACGTAAAACCGCCTAATCAAAACGGGTCAGATTCCCTCCTGGCCCGCTTCGTTTTTAAAAACGCGACCACAGCTTATGCAACGCCTGCCCTAACGGCGGGCGCTGTACACTGACTCTCTCCGGTTTAAACGGCCCGTTTTTTAACGGTTCCGGCCCCAGATCAAACGTAAAACTGTAATTCGGTTCTTCCCCCATCCTCAGATCAGTAATGGTAATATGCTCACCCACCCGCTTCATGGCATAAAAACCCCGGCTGAACCACGCCACGCGCTGCACATACCAGTTAGTGCTGAACTGCTGGTACAACGCCCTTCCATTATCGTGCTTCGTCAACGCCAGGGGGTGATCGGCATTGAGCAGGGAATAAAACCCCTCCTGATAATGATCGGCGGTCATCACCACGACACGCCACTGGAGTGTATTAAAGGCAGTGGGTGTCACCAGCAACCGCAACACGCGTTCTTCCCGCTGGGCCAGCTGTTGCTCAATCTGATGCGTCACCCACCCCTGCGCCACCATGCTCCACAGCAGATAGAGGCTACTCAGCCCCAGTCCCAGGCTGTTCCAGCGGTAGCCACGGGTTTGTCGCCAAACGAGGGCGGCAATCACCCCGACCAACAGGGGCAGCGTATACAGAGGGTCGATAATAAACATACTGCCGATAGCAAAAGGCCTATCGGTAAAAGGCAGCGCTAGCTGGGTACCATATACGGTTGTCAGGTCAAGTAACGGATGGGTGATCAACGCCAGCCATACTGCCCCCCACCAGCGGGGAAACATTTGTGGCTGACGGCACAGGCGCGACACCAGCCAGCCCAGAGCGGGGGAAACCAGCGTCAGCCAGAAGAGTGCATGACTCTCGGTCCGGTGCAGAGTCATATTACGGATGGCATCGCCATGATCAATAAAGACATCAAGGTCGGGGAGCGTGCCACACACGGCCCCGACGGTAACGGCCTGCCATACCGGAACCTTGCGTCCCATGACCGCGACGGCCACTGAGGCTCCAAGTAAAAATTGTGAAACAGAATCCATCATCCTTTCCTGTGTGTCACTGGCGTTAGCGTACGCGGATACCTTCAATCACCATGCGCTGGACATTGTCGACCGTCTGGTTAAAGAAAGACTCATCGTTCAGGGTCTGTCCGGTGATCGCCTCCACCTGGGTAGCAAAATCCGCATAGTGCTGAGTGGTTGCCCACAGCATAAAAATAAGATGGTTCGGCTGCACAGCGGCCAGTTTGCCCTCCTGCACCCAGGTTTCGATCACCGTCGCCTTATCTTCAACCAGATGACGTAAATCGCCGGCAAGTTCAGCTTTCAGCAACGGAGCCCCCTGCAGCATCTCCATGCAAAACAGGCGTGAAGCCTGAGGATGATCGCGGGACACTTCCAGCTTCAGACGGATATAGTCACGTATCGCTTCAAGCGGATGCTGGTCATGGCGCAGAGCGCGCAGCGGAGCCAGCCAGACGTCCAGCAGGTCTTTCAGTACCGCGATATAGAGCTCTTCTTTTGAGGGGAAGTAATAAAGCAGATTGGTTTTGGACACATCAGCACGCTCAGCCACTTTATCCAGGCTGGTGCCGTGAATGCCAAACTGCGAAAAATATTCCAGGGCCGCAGAAAGAATAGCGGAACGCTTTGCTGCCACCGCACGCGAACGCCGCGTCGGGGTTTTAGCCGGTAATTTATCAGCTGACTTCACCGTGACTCCATGATCCATGTGGGGTGCGGGGATGATAACAAATCACCTGGCGCATACCTAATCACGCGCATGCACTTTTATTGACCATCCCTGCCTGCTTTCCGTGCACCTTTTTTACCAACTGGTCTGAAATGGACCCTTCAGTCCAGCCTGAATCAATAATAAAAAACCAACCTCCTGTATTTTTTGCATTTTTTTAAAGTGGCACAGCGTTTGCAATCCAATCTGTAGCGCCGCTTCAATGGAAAGTGCGGGAAGCACGGCAGCGCCGGGGTTTGCACTTTCACTTACGCAGAGGATGACTTATGAAAATTGGTGTTTTTATCCCTATCGGTAACAACGGCTGGCTGATCTCCAACAATGCGCCCCAGTACATGCCGACCTTTGAACTCAACAAAGCCATCGTACAGAAAGCCGAGCACTATCATTTCGACTTCGCGCTGTCGATGATCAAACTGCGTGGCTTCGGTGGCAAAACGGAGTTCTGGGATCATAACCTGGAATCCTTCACGCTGATGGCCGGGCTGGCTGCCGTCACCTCGCGCATTGAAATTTATGCGACGGCCGCCACCCTGACGCTGCCGCCAGCGATTGTAGCCCGCATGGCATCCACCATCGATTCCATCTCCGGCGGTCGCTTCGGCGTCAACCTGGTCACTGGCTGGCAGAAACCGGAATATGATCAGATGGGACTGTGGCCCGGCGATGAATATTTCTCGCGTCGCTACGACTACCTCACTGAATACGTCAGCGTACTGCGCGATTTATGGGGCAACGGTAAATCCGACCTCAAGGGTGAATTCTTCACCATGAACGACTGCCGCCTCAGTCCGCAGCCACAGAAGCCGATGAAGGTGATCTGTGCCGGCCAGAGCGACGCGGGCATGGAATTTTCAGCAAAACACGCCGACTATAACTTCTGCTTTGGCAAGGGCGTGAATACCCCGACGGCATTCGCTCCGACAGCGGCACGCATGAAGAGTGCGGCAGATGCGCAGGGGCGCGATGTCGGTTCCTATGTTCTGTTTATGATCATCGCCGATGAAACCGACGAGGCCGCACGGGCGAAATGGGAACACTACAAGGCAGGTGCCGATGAAGATGCTCTGTCGTGGCTGACCACACAGAGTCAACAGGATAAACGCTCCGGCAGTGATACCAACGTACGCCAGATGGCCGACCCGACGTCCGCCGTCAACATCAATATGGGCACTCTTGTCGGTTCTTATGCGAACGTTGCGCGCATGCTGGACGACGTGGCCACGGTGGAGGGGACGCAGGGCGTGCTGCTGACCTTTGATGACTTCCTGCAGGGTATTGAAAACTTTGGTGAGCGCATTCAGCCGCTGATGCAGTGTCGCGCAGGAATTATTGAAGCTGCGCGGGAGGTGGCGTAATGACTCATAAACCGGCCGTGGTCTGTTCTACCACCTCAACACATCACACCCTCACCCTGCCCGCTCGTCCGGAGGCCATTGTCTTCCCACCGGAACAGACGGCCCTGATTGTCGTTGACATGCAAAACGCCTATGCGACACCCGGTGGCTACCTTGATCTGGCCGGCTTTGACGTGTCGGCGACCCGCCCGGTGATCGATCGGATTAACGTGGCAGTGAACGCCGCACGCGCCGCCGGTATTCAGGTGATCTGGTTCCAGAATGGCTGGGACGATCAGTACGTTGAGGCGGGAGGCCCCGGCTCACCGAACTGGCATAAGTCAAATGCCCTGAAAACCATGCGCCAGAATCCGGAA
Organism: Erwinia persicina; assembly: GCF_019844095.1. Lineage (NCBI taxonomy): Bacteria > Pseudomonadati > Pseudomonadota > Gammaproteobacteria > Enterobacterales > Erwiniaceae > Erwinia > Erwinia persicina. The sequence continues at coordinate 3,003,697 of NZ_CP082141.1, forward strand.
CTTCAGGGCACGCTGCTGGCAAAAGGCGGCTGGGACTATGAACTGGTGGATCAGCTAACGCCACAGCCGGGTGATATTGTGCTGCCAAAACCGCGCTATAGCGGCTTCTTCAATACCGCACTGGACAGCATGTTACGTAGCCGGGGCATCCGACATCTGGTCTTTACCGGAATTGCGACCAATGTCTGTGTCGAATCAACGCTGCGGGATGGCTTCTTCCTGGAGTATTTCGGCATTGTCCTGGAGGATGCGACTTACCAGGCTGGCCCGCAATTTGTCCAGCAGGCAGCGATATTCAATATCGAAACCTTCTTTGGCTGGGTCTCTGACGTCGGTAGCTTCTGTCACGCACTGCAAACCGAACACGCAGCCATCCCCCAGACAGCTTAACCCTGGCTGATTTAACGGAGAACAGTTATGCCAAAAACCATTATCACCCCGCCGGGCACGGGTATCCCGATTGCCCCCTTTGTTCCCGGCACGCTGGCGGACGGCGTGGTGTACGTGTCCGGTACCCTGCCATTTGATAAAGATAATAACGTGGTTCATGTCGGCGATGCTGCCGCGCAGACCCGTCACGTGCTGGAAACCATCAAAAGCGTCATTGAAACGGCAGGCGGCAAAATGGAAGACGTCACCTTCAATTCCATTTTTATTACCGACTGGCAGCACTACGCGGCGGTGAATGCGGTCTATGCCGACTATTTTCCGGGGGAAAAACCGGCCCGTTTCTGCATTCAGTGCGGGCTGGTAAAACCCGATGCGCTGATTGAAATTGCCAGCGTGGCCCATATCGGAAAATAAGGCGTTCACTATGCATATTGAGCTGTCAGGCCGGGAGGATCCCGGAGCAAGAACCGTCGTGCTAGCTGCCGGACTCGGTGGACTGGGAAGCTTCTGGCTGCCGCAGATGAATGAACTGCGCCGGGCGTTTCGCGTGGTGGTTTATGACCAACGCGGCACCGGCCGCAGCCCGGATGTCCTGCCGGAAGGCTACAGTATGCGGGACATGGCCGCTGAGCTGGCCTCACTGCTGGAACAGCACCATATTCATCAGTTCGATATTATTGGCCATGCGCTCGGTGGCATGATTGCCCTGCAACTGGCGCTGGACTATCCGCAACGCGTAACGCGACTGGTGCTGGTGAACAGCTGGCTAAAACTGGATGCCCATACACGTCGTTGCTTTCGCGTGCGGCAGGATCTGCTGATGAATGTCGGGGTTGAGGCATTTGTCCGCGCCCAGCCTCTGTTTCTCTACCCTGCAGACTGGCTGTCAGAAAATCAGGCACGCATTGAAGCGGAAGACACCCTGCACGCCGCGCACTTTCAGGGGATGGATAATCTCCTGAAGCGACTCCACGCGCTGATGGCCTGTGACTTCAGCGATCGTGCCGGCCACATCACCCAGCCGGTGCTGCTGCTCTGTTCTGGTGATGACCTGCTGGTGCCCTGGACTTGTTCTGAGCGGCTCCTGGCCGCGCTGCCTGATGCCACCCTTCACCGCATGAGCTGGGGTGGGCACGCCATGAGCGTCACCGACAGTGCCACATTTAACCCCCTACTGATGAGCTGGCTGCAGGGCAGCCGTCTCGTCGTCCACACCACTGACAGGGAGCCACTATGGCAGACGCGCTGAACACTTCCGCCCTCGACACGCTCTTTACTCAGGCGCGGACTTACAACGGCTGGCAGGATCGTACCGTGACTGACATGCAGCTGCAGGAAATTTATGACCTGGTGCGCATGGCACCTACATCAGCAAACTGCAGCCCGGCACGATTCTTTTTTGTCCGCAGCGCAGAGGCCAAAGCCCGTCTTAAGCCCACGCTTTCCAGCGGAAACCTTGAGAAAACCATGACGGCGCCGGTAACAGCTATCGTTGCCTGGGACCCGCAGTTTTACGACAGGCTGCCAGAACTGTTCCCCCATGCCGATGCACGCGCGTGGTTCACCAGCAGTCCGGCGCTGGCGGAAGAGACCGCTTTTCGCAACAGTTCCATGCAGGCGGCTTATCTCATTGCGGCCTGTCGCGCACTCGGGCTCGATACCGGCCCGCTGTCTGGCTTTGACCGGTCAGCGGTCGATGCTGCCTTTTTTGCCGGCCTCGGCTGGAAAAGCAATCTGTTAGTCAACATCGGCTACGGCGACCGGACGAAGGTATATACCCGCCTGCCACGCCTTAATTTTTCCACTGCCTGCGTGATTGAATAAGGAGCGCCTATGACACTTGCCACCCCTCCTGCTACTCCGGTTAGTGGTGTAGAGAAACCGCTGTTCCGTGATGCCATGGCGCGTCTGGGGGCTGCCGTCAATATCATCACCACTGACGGCCCAGCCGGACGGGCCGGGTTTACCGCCTCGGCGGTATGCAGTGTGACCGACACGCCTCCCACCCTGCTGGTGTGCCTGAATCGTTCTGCATCAGTGTATGACATCTTCCTGGAAAACAGGCAGCTCTGTGTGAATACGCTGGCAGCCGGGCATGAAGCGTTATCCACACTGTTCGGGGGTAAAACCCCCATGGATCAACGTTTTGCTGCGGCCAGCTGGTCAACGCTGGCCACCGGTTCCCCGATATTAAGCGATGCGCTAGCGTCATTTGACTGTGTTGTCACTCAAGTGATGAGCGTGGGCACCCACGACATTCTGATCTGCGAAGCACAGGCACTGGTTTTCAACGACAGCAGTCATGGTCTGATTTGGTTCGATCGCAGTTACCATCCGTTAACCCAACGCAGTTTCTGATTTTTCATGTAGTGCTCACACTCTGGAGATATCGATGGCAACGTCCTGGTTCCCGAAATGGTCGAAAACGACGGCATCCGCAACAGGTATCGTCGCACCTGATGAAACACTGCCCGCAGGGCAAACGATCGTCATGGGCTTGCAGCATGCGGTAGCAATGTTTGGCGCTACGGTGCTGATGCCCCTGCTGATGGGCCTGGATCCGAACCTGTCGATCCTGATGTCGGGCGTGGGTACGCTGCTGTTCTTTCTGATCACAGGAGGACGCGTGCCAAGCTATCTGGGCTCCAGTGCAGCGTTTGTCGGGGTGGTGATTGCCGTCACCGGTTTTAACGGCCAGGGTCTGAACCCTCATCTCAGCGTCGCCCTCGGCGGAATTATCGCCTGCGGCCTGGTTTACACACTGATCGGTTTTGTGGTGATGAAAGCAGGTACGCGCTGGATTGAAAAGCTGATGCCGCCGGTAGTGACCGGTGCCGTCGTGATGGCCATTGGCCTCAATCTGGCCCCCATTGCCGTTCGTGGCGTCTCCGCCTCCATGTTCGACAGCTGGATGGCAGTAATGACGGTGCTGTGTATAGGCGTTGTGGCAGTGTTTACCCGGGGCATGGTGCAGCGCCTGCTGATCCTGGTCGGGCTGATTGCCGCCTGGGCCATTTATGCCCTGCTGACTAATGGCCTTGGTCTGGGTAAACCCGTTGATTTTAGCCTGCTGGCCAGCGTCCCCTGGTGGGGTATGCCGCAAATCACCTCCCCCACCTTCAGTAGCCAGGCGATGGTGATGATTGCTCCGGTCGCAGTGATTCTGGTCGCGGAAAATCTGGGGCACATTAAAGCGGTTGCCGGTATGACCGGGCGCAGTCTCGACCCGTATATGGGCCGGGCGTTTGTCGGTGACGGAGTGGCGACCATGCTCTCCGGCAGCGTAGGCGGTAGCGGCGTCACCACATACGCGGAGAATATCGGCGTGATGGCGGTGACCAAAGTCTATTCTACGCTGGTGTTTGTCGCAGCGGCGATCATTGCCATGGTGCTGGGCTTCTCGCCGAAGTTTGGTGCATTAATTCACACCATTCCCGGCCCGGTCATTGGCGGGGCCTCGATTGTCGTTTTCGGCCTGATTGCAGTCGCCGGGGCGCGCATCTGGGTTCAAAACCATGTCGATCTTAGCCTGAATGGAAACCTGATTATGGTGGCCGTTACGCTGGTGCTGGGTGCAGGGGATTTTGCGCTGAAAATCGGTAGCTTCACCCTCGGCGGGATTGGTACGGCGACCTTCGGCGCGATTTTACTCAATATGCTGCTCAGCTATAAACGCATCAGGCCATTAACCGAACAGAGCCCGGTACGTGAGAATAGCTGAACTGTTTTGTGTCAGGGGCCGGCCAGGCCCCTGCATCTAGGCCTGAGAAGACTTTTCCGCCGCCGTTTTTTTCCGCTTCAGCTTCATTTCACTGATCAGCACCCCCACGACGATCAGCGCCCCGCCAAGCAGGGCGATAGCAGGCAGCCTTTCCCCGGCGATACGGCCGACGATACCCGCCCACACGGGTTCACCCGCATAAATCACCGTTGCGCGCGTCGGTGAAACGCTGCGTTGCGCCCAGTTCATTGTCACCTGAATGAGTGCGCTGGCCATCCCGAGGCCCACGGCGCTGTAGAGCAGATAGGGGCTGAACGACGGCACCGTCTCACCGTTAGGGGCCATCATGATAAAACCAAATACTGACGCCGCCGCCAGCTGGATCACCGTGACACGCTGGACATTGACTTTCCCGGCGCTGGCCCCAATCAGAATAATTTCCGCCGCAATCGCCAGCGTGCTCAGCAGGGTGGCGATTTCGCCTGCGTTGAGCGCCAGCTCACCACTTTCCGGGCCAGCCAGCAGCAGCAGGCCGCCGAATGCCAGCACGATCCCGACCCATGACATCAGACCCGGCATCCGGCCAAGGAAAACCCACTGTAAAATGGGCACCAGCGGCACATACAGCGCCGTAATAAACGCCGATTTACTGCTGGAAATGGTTTGCATGCCGTAGGTCTGCAGCCCGTAGCCGAGGCCAATCGCCAGCCCTATCAGCGTACCGGCTTTGATCTCGTACCAGGTCACGCCGCGCAACACGCGCCAGGAGATGACGCCCAGCAGCAGCGCAGCGGTGGCAAAGCGTACACCGATAAAAAAGAAGGGCCCACTGACGGTCATGGCATGATGGACGGCCAGGAAGGTCCCGCCCCAGACCATCGTAATGAAGATCAGCACCCCCTCCTGGGGATTCACTGCAAACTTATAACGTGAGAAAAAACCTGACATCAGAGCACTCTGCTGAAAATTTGGCGTCAGTGTGCTGGGTTAGCTGCGGAGGGTCAAGCGCTGTGCGTGGGTTCAGTCTGCACCGCCGGAAAACCCGGCGGTGGGCAGCCTGCCGGGTTATTCCCCGTCTTCCGTTTTACTTTTACTGCCACGACTGTTTCGGCCGCCTTTTTCCCCGGCGACGGAGGCGCGCTTAGGGTCATTTTTAAAATTCCCCCCGCTGACCTTCCCGCCTTTACGCCCCGCTTCTGATGCTCTTTGACGGTCTTCAGCGAAATTTCCAGATCCACCACGATGTTCTGCCATTTCCTACCTCCGAATAGTTAAGACATCATTCTGCATGGTGCCCGTTCACGCGGTGATGAACCGGGCACGATGGCAACACACGCTGCCGTCTGCCACCTGATTAAGCGTAGTGTATCCCGCAGGGGATGTGCTCTTGCTGCCCGATCCCTGTGCAGAGGAGAGAGGAACATGCTGATTTTACCGCTTAATTTTTATTAATGGATTGTGGCAAAAAATGGGGTAACTGGTGATTTCTCAGGCAAATGCCGCGCTCACCACGGACAGTTCCCTTCCACTCTTCTATACTGATAAATCACTTAAATAACGGACGACATCAACCCCAGGAGAGCATTATGGCGACACAACAATCGAAAGCGCATCACGTTGGCGAATGGGCCAGTCTTCGCAACACCTCCCCCGAAATTGCCGAAGCCATTTTTGAGGTCGCAGACTATGACGAGCGGCTGGCTGAAGAGATCTGGGTGCAGCAGGGGAGTGACGAGGTGCTGTTACGTGCCTTTGAAAAAACCGATGCCGATGTCCTGACATGGGACAATAAGGTGGTTGAACGTAAGAACGTCTGACACAACGGCGGGCAGCAAGGCCCGCCCTGTTATTCAGCCCGGTGAGACTCGTCCGAGAACCGAAACGCCCCGCATTCTGTCGACTACCCTTAGTACCGGGTTAACAGATGACAGCCAGAACCCGGCTGATTACTGACACTATCTAAAGGAGGCATCATGCCGTACCAGACGATTAATCCCGCAAGTAATAAGCTGATCAAATCCTGGTCAGACCACAGCGACAGCCAGATTGAACAGGCACTGGCCACGGCTGACGCACTGTATCACTCTGACTGGTCAAAGGGGGCCATGCAGCCCCGTCTGCAGGTGCTGAAAAAGCTGGCAGACCTGATTGACAGCCGTGTTGACGAACTGGCTGAAGCCGCCAGCGTTGAGATGGGCAAACTCATTGAACAGAGCCGGGGTGAAGTGCAACTGTGCGCTCAGATCGCCCGCTACTATGCCGAAAACGCAGAGCGTTTTCTTGCACCAACCCCCTACCCCACAGAGCTGGGCGAGGCGTGGGTTGAGAATCACCCCATTGGTGTACTGGTTGCCGTTGAGCCGTGGAATTTCCCTTTCTACCAGCTGATGCGCGTACTGGCACCGAACCTCGCCGCCGGTAATCCGGTTCTGGCGAAGCATGCGCAGAACGTTCCGCACTGCGCCACCCTGTTTGAATCACTGGTGACGGAAGCCGGGGCTCCTCAGGGGGCATGGACAAATCTCTTTGCCAGTAACGATCAGGTCGCCACACTGATTGCCGATGACCGTGTGCAGGGGGCAGCATTGACCGGCTCCGAACGTGCGGGCAGCGCCGTTGCACAGCAGGCGGGCAAATACCTGAAAAAAACCACCCTTGAGCTGGGCGGTAATGACGTGTTTGTGGTGCTGGACGACTGCGACCTGGATAAAGCCGTTAAAGCAGGTGCAGGGGCGCGTCTGAGTAACTGCGGTCAGGTCTGTACGGCCGCCAAGCGTTTCCTCGTTCACGAAAAAGTGGCCGATCGCTTTATCGAAAAAATGACCGAAACGTTCAAAGCTGCAAAAATCGGTGACCCGCTGGATGCCAGCACCACCCTTGGCCCGCTGTCGTCGGCAGAGGCACGCGACAGCCTGCACAAACAGGTTGAGCAGGCGAAGGAGAAAGGCGCGAAAGTGCTGTTGGGCGGCGCGCCGGTTCCGGGCGACGGCTGTTTCTATCAGCCAACCATCCTGACCGGGATCACGCGCGATAATCCTGCCTACTTCGAGGAGTTCTTTGGCCCCGTTGCACAGATCTACATCGTGAAAGACGATGATGAAGTGGTGAAACTGGCCAACGATTCGCACTATGGGCTGGGCGGTGCGGTCTTTACTCGTGATATCAACCGCGGTAAAGCCCTGGCTTCACGTATTGAAACCGGAATGGTGTATATCAATTCCGCGACCAATACGGCCGCAGAACTGCCGTTCGGCGGTGTGAAACGTTCAGGCTACGGCCGTGAGCTTTCCGATCTGGGCATCAAAGAGTTCGTGAACCAGAAGCTGGTGGTGGTGAGTAAGGATTAAGCGCATGACGGGTAGCCCCGGGGATCGCCCGGTGGCTTAACGTGCTGACAAAAAAAGGGGTGACCGGTTAACCGGTCACCCCTTTTTCGATTTGAATGCAGAACCGCCATCAACGGCGGCCCCGATCCCTTAGTTTGTCGCAGGCTGCGCCGCCGGTTTGGCCGGTGCCGCACTGCCAGCGGCGGCCTTATCGGCCTTCGCTTTCTCTGCACTGGCTTTCTCTGCAGCGGCTTTATCCTTTGCCTCCTGCTCAGCCGCGGCCTTATCCGCTGCCGCTTTATCCTTCGCTGCTTTATCGGCTGCAGCCTTATCGGCGGCGGCTTTCTCGGCAGAAGCTTTTGCCTGAGCGGCTTTGTCCGCTGCGGCCTGGTCTGCGGCGGCTTTATCAGCCAGCGTTTTATTGACAACCGCTTTTTCGTCAGCGGGTTTCGCTGCCGGTGTGGCTGCGGCCGCTGGTGCCTGCTCTGCCACCTGCAGTGGCGTACCCTGCAGGGACTTATTCAGCACCTGCGTGAACTGATCCCATGAACAGAAACCGTTAGCATCGGTCGGGCAGCCGGCCATTTGCAGCGTTACACGCTTTGGTGGGTTGTCCAGCGACAGCACTTCCGCATCACGCAGCTGGCTTGAGGTCTGATAGACATATTCAACCTTAACCAGTTCGCGATCGTTTTTCTTGTCGTGCCAGCGCTGGAACTGGATCATACCGCCAATCGGCGTCTGCTCATTTTGTCCCGGCAGATCGTAAGGTTTGAAATCCAGCGCCGTCAGCAGCGAAGCGATATTCGAATCATGCCCCACCATCAGTGTCACTTTCGGCGCGCTGGCTTTATCCTGGTCGACGAGCAGGCTTCGGATATAATCCACCAATGGCGCCGCGACCTCACGGGCTACGACCGGAGAAGTAAACAGCGTGTCCTGATAACCGTTTTTAATCGCCGCCAGCTCTTTCCACTGTTCAGGGGTTTTAATTTGTCCCCAGGCGACCTGTTCCATCGGGAACCCTTCGTAATACTGCAGCGTAAAAGCATCGACCAGCGAATTACCGACTTTTAACGGGCCGGAGACGTTTGGCTCTTTGCCATTATCAGCACTGAATTTGTTCTGGTTAGAGCTCAGGTCACACTGTTTTTTGCCATCACAGGCTGGCGAATTTTTATAATCAATGATTTTTTCCAGACGCTGGAAAGCCGGTTTCAACGCCAGCTTTTCGCCTTCGCCGTTGATGGCGGTCAGCGCCTGTTTATTGAAGTCTTCGCTGTCGTTGGTGATCACCGGATTAAAGACCGGATCCATGGTGCCCATCTCGTCCTGGTGAGAAACGGCGATATCACAGCCGGGGAATGCGCCCGTGATAAAGAACTGCGCGGTCGCCACCGTCCGTTGCAGGCTGTTGGCGTAGGCATAGATGTCATCCGGTGCCGGACACTCTCCGTCTTTTACCAGCCCCTGCTGTGCCAGCCATTCACGGGTATAACGGCCCATGTAAACTTCCAGTACGCCCCCTTTGGTGGTCAACTGCCCGCCGGGTACGTCCCACTTAGGCCAGGCCTTTTTAGTCGCCTGTGCCAGTACGCTGCCATTGTCAGCTAACGGAGCACGCAGGTTATGGCGGCTCATCATCAGGACTTGCTCAAGCTGATAATCACCATCAGCGGCCCAGGCAGGAACCCCGGAAAGTGCGGAGCAAACGGCCAGCGCACAGAGACTAAACTTTTTGATCATATGTATATTCCATTGATTCAAGGGGTGAACGTACCGGGCATAGTATGCAGCGCAAGAGCGTGCCGTGCATCAACGCTGACTCACCACAACCCCACTCAGAGTGCAACGTCAGCGCATTGCCTGACGTCAGAACAGGCAGTCAATCATTCATGAGAATATAGCAGACTCTGACCCCGACGGTTTAGTGGCTTCAGGCGATTGAAAAGAAACAAGATGTTTTTAGGAATGCTCTAATCACCCGTTCTGCCAGAAAATAGCAGGAAAGGAGCGAAAACTGAAGGATAAGAATGATAATCGTCCTGCCTTTCACCGGCGTTATAAATACTCCACCGTAAATAACACCTGCGCCTGAAAGCGCCCGGTGCTGACCACCGGCGAACGTGCTTTCAGCACCGTCGTAAAATGGAGCTGATTATCCCCTTCATTAAGCCGCTGCCAGGCCACGGGCTGATTATTACGTACCGGTTGACCGTTTCGATCGCGCAGTTCAATGCCCACCGTCGTGTTCCCCTCCCCCACAGAAAACAGCCCGTCCGCATATGATGTCCCCTGAAAAATCACCCGTACCTGGTTCTTCTGCAATGTGTGGCACCGGGCCAGCGCCAGATAAAATTCCCTCACTGGTGACGGATGGCCGTTTTGCAACGCCGCAGAACTGATATCACCGAAATTGACCTCAATGCTCCCGGCACCCGGCGCCAGAGAACAGGGAGCATCCACGACCACGCCGGACAGGGTTATTTTTCCGTAACCGTTCTCTGCCGCCTGGCTGCTTAACGCCAGCACGAATAGCCCTGCGAAGATAGCCGCGTACTTCATGATCTCTCCCTGTCCGAAGGTGACGAATAAAATAACCAGTGATAAAGCTCCAGATTCTTTTGCATTCCCAGCTTGAGCATGACCGAACGTTTGTAGGTGCTGATGGTTTTTGGGTGCAGCGCCATACTGCTGGCAATCTGATGCGGCGTTAAGTGAACGCGCATATGTGCGATAAACGTTTTTTCCTGCGGTGTCAGGCGGTCTTCTTTGAGTGATCGCGGATCGATAACCGTGATCAGACTGTCCTTCTCCGGGATCAACTGATGCAACAGGCTGGCGAGGCGTGCCAGTGGCAGCCGCCGATGGAGATGTGTTACCGGGTAGCCCTGCAGACTTTCTGGCAGCGTTCGAAAGCCCCGTTCACCGGAGTCATGAACCACCAGCAGCTGGCTTTTTGTGGTTAATCGCCGCGCATACTGTTGCGAGGCACAAAGCGAGACGGCGTCCATTCCGGTCATCAGAAGATCAATTTTTGTCACCTGTCGGACAGACAGCCTGATGATGACCTGAGAATAGTGAGATTGCAGAAAACGCAGGACGCCATCCGCAAAATAGCGGTCGTGGTCAAACATCATCAGCGTCAGACTGCGGGGATCAGACATCGTATTTTCCTTAATCCGGGAGAATGATACGCGCTTACAGCAGGCTCATAACCAGCACCGCTGTGGCGCTGAAAGGCCCTGTGGCGACGTCTTCGCGATTCGACCTCACCAGAGCGAAGGTGAAATCGTCCCCCCCGATCCCATTGATGATCTGGCTGTTAATACTCTCGAAGGGACGTATTCGTTTTCCCTGATGGTAAATTTCCACCCCCAGGTCAGGGTTAGTGGTTTTAATGGCATTAGCGGAAAAAGAGCTGGCCTCTGCAGAGAGCGTCATTTTTATTGCCCAACTGCGGGTGTCTTTACACTGATAGGGAATATGCACGTCACGGCGAAACGGCGTGACGCTGGCACTCTGAGCGATTTCATTGCGTGCGACATAACCAAAGTCCACGTTGATATCCTGCCCCTGATTAATCGCGCAGGTGCCAGACGTGTAGTACGCATCATTCGCAGCGATGACGCGCCAGTTTGCGGTAAAAACGCCCCCGGCTGGCGTACTCCATTTATATAGCTGCATACTGGCCACGACCGTGCCGGCCTTGATCAGTACGCCTCGCCCCGGGTTATCTTTAAGCTGATAAAAGGCTTTCAGTTGTAGATCGTGCCAGCCACCATCGCGAAGCGTATACACCGTTATTGCTGAACCGATCGGATTCAGGTAGCGCTGGCCGTTAACCTCAACACCGCTGTTAAAAGAGGCATCCAGCGCCGTGTTATAGGTTCCCGCATTCAGCCGCATATAATCGACGTAAATGGAAGGATCCGTATTCCGGCAGGTGAAATACTGCGCCAGGTCGAACACCACCACGTCGCCAATCATAATTTCCGGTGACAGATTGACCGTGACGTCAATATTGCGCTGACCAACGGCGTCGAAGGCTTTACCGTCACGCTTATCAATACAGGAAAAAGCCAGTGCTTTCGCGGGCAGCAGCAGGACAACCAGCCAGAACAGCAGCCGTCTCATGGCTGTTCAGCGGCCGCACAGACCGCTCCCCGACAGTGGAAGGCCAGCGTTGAGCGTCCGCCGAAGTCATTGACATATTGCAGCATCGGTTCATCCCCCAGTGCGGCTGCACTTCCCCCGAGCGTGGCGTTGCTGAATGGTGCCACCATCACCGGCTCAAAACCGCTTATCGTCTCTTCTGCCTGATGCCGTCGGGCATCAATAAGGGTAATGAAGTAGCCGGTCGGGTTGTACACCTGGTAGTGGTCGCCTTTCCGCGCCAGCGTCACCTGCTGCTGGATCAGGGTCGTGAGCTCATTGGATGAACGCTGTAACGTCGCAGGCCGGTAAAATAATTTTATTTTGGTCTGCAGCGCAATTTGCAGCGTATTGGGCTGGTCAGATCGCGGCGGAATTTCCCGCAGATTAAAATAAAACAGTGACTCTCTGTCCTGAGCCAGTAAATTCACCGGCGGCAAGGACTGAATTTTTATCTGACTTTTGTCACCGGCTTCAATTCGCTGCACCGGCGGCAAAACAGTGAAAGGGGAATTTATCTTTCTGCCCTGTTGATCTTCAATCCACCCCTGGGCCAGATAGGGCAGTTGATGACTTTCATTCGCTATCGTCAGACTGACGGACGGAGTTTTCGCCTCCACAATAATGCGCGTACGATCGAGTGAAACAGCCGCCGTAGCGGATAACGAGCAAAGGACAACAATGGCCGCCGTGGAAAACGTCACTGCCGCTGAGATGGAGATAAGTTTCATGATTTTAACTCTCTGATTATTGATGTAACACGCCTTCTGCCGCCGGTGCAGGCTGGCGCACGCAGGGCAGCAGCAAAGCGGACAACGCACGATCGTTCAGCGCCGGTATGACAATCTGACACTGCGGTTTTCCGCCCCAGTGAACCGTCATCGATTCTCCTGACGCCATCCCACTCAGATACACAGCCCCGTTGTCGGCCACCAACCCGACATCCTGCTGCCGCGCATTTAGTACCTGTGCGCCGAACGGCGGCGAGGTGCCGTTTTCAAGGCGGATCATCGCCATGGCTTTCACGCCCGCCACCACGGAAAACTGGCGATAGCCAATCGCCCCGTCGGTCAGCGTGGCGCTGACAATAGATGAGGTCACTTCGGCGTTATCCGGAAGTCGGTTAATATCAATACCGATCTGGTTACGGTAATAACTGCTGATATCGGAAATAACCGCTGTGCCACGACCATTGCTGTAAACCACTCCCCCGCTGGCTCTGATGGGAATACCCGCCACGCCGTCGGTATCAACAAGCAAGCGTGTTCCTCCCGGCGTGTTTTGCCGGTGCAGCGCGATGCCTTTACGTGTGGCCGTTATTCCGCCCTTCAGCGTTGCGCCAATCGCCTGATAATGATCCTGCTGAACGTTAAGGCTGCCGGTGAGCTGCCCGCTATTGCCGTCATGCAGGTAATATCCCGACAGAACCTGATGGTCATTTGTGGTTCCAGCGCTCAGGCTGTAACTGTCGTTATTCTCCAGCGTCTGGTAGTAGTTGAGCTGCTGACTGCGATTGTTTCGCCCGCCCGACCCGCTATAGCTGACCGTACTGCGATTGCCAAACGGCAGAGACAGAGACAGATACACACCCCGGTCACGGACCTGGTTATAACGGTTGGACCAGCCTGAGAGTGAGAGACTGATATTTTTCCACTGCATGACATCGAGATAGCGTGACAGGGCCAGGCTATAGCGTTCACTTTCAGGCCTGTCCCAGTAAGTCTGTCGGTTGTAGCTGAACTGCGCACTGGCAGCCAGCGCCGGCAGGTCCTGTGCCAGCGTGATGGTGTACATTTCACGACTGTTACTGTGGCTCTGTCTGTCACCCGCGTTTCCGGCGTCAAGGTACTCTTCCATCGTCATAAACTGCCGCTCTGAGAAGCGGTAACCGGCAAACGTGACCTGGCTTCCGTAATCATCGAAGCGTTTTGAATAACTCAGCCGGTAGGCATTCCCCTGCCGGTTTTCTCCCCAGGGTAAACGGGCGACGGAATGGGTAACGTCGAATGACATTGCCCCCAGTACCAACAGGTCTCGACCCACGCCACTGGCCAACGACTGATAGTGCTCACTGGCGATAGCCCCGCCGTACAGTGACCAGCCGTTATTGACTCCCCACGAAAATTCACCGCTGATGAATTCGGGCCCGTTGGTACGATGCTGCCAGTTAACAGGCCGCCCCAGTGCCATTTTGTAACGCACCTGGCCCGGACGCGTAAGATAAGGCACCGAGGCGGTATTCAGCGTAAAGGTCTGGACGGTTCCATCCTGCTCCTCCACGCGAACGTTGAGTTCACCCAGTACCGCATCATCGATGTCCTGGATACGAAACGGCCCTGCAGCCACCTGGGTCTGATAAAGCACCCGTCCCTGGTGCATTACCACCACACGGGCATTCGTCCGTGCCACACCGGTAATTTCCGGCGCATAGCCTCGCAGATTAGGCGGCAGCATATTGTCATCGGTAATCACGCTGGCCCCCGCAAAGCGGAAGCTGTCAAAAATATCGGAGGTCAGATAGTCCTCACCCACCACCAGCCGGGCACCAAGATGAGGAAGCGCGCGCCCGGCGTAATAACGCGTCCAGTCAAAGCGACTGCGGGTGGTGCCATCCAGTGAGTCACGACGCCCCTGCCAGCTGGCACGCAGACGCCATGGCCCCAGATTGGCTCCGGTCACCCCCGTACCGCTCAGACTACGCTGTTCACCTGCATGTTGGGTAAACCGCGCCTGACTGGTCAGATTGTAATCAAATAACACGCCCGGTATCCCTTCATCCCAGCGTGACGGCGGATCCCAGGTGGCTGACTGGTACTCCAGAAAGGCCTGTGGCACGCTGAGCGTCAGCGTCGAGTCCGATAGCGATCCGCTTGCCTGCATCCCTTTCAGACTGCGAATATCGAGGCACTGGCCGTCATGCCACCACCTTAAATCCTCCGCCCGCGCCGGTCGCAGGCCCAGCTCAGAGACCAGCTGCGCGTTGAGACAGGGTTCGCTGCTGTCAGGCCGTGCCTCCGGTACAAAAAAATCCACCGTGCGAGCGGAAAGCGGCTCGTTATTCAACCGGATGTTCATCGGATAGCGGCCCGGCATGATGTAACCCTTCTGCGTAAAACGAGAGATATCGATATTCTGCCGGTCATCGACATCAAACAGGTCGGTATTAAACTGAACGCGATCGGCCCGGGCTGTCTGTTCTGCCATATCCAGAGAAAGAAAAATGGAAACGGCCACTATCCCTGACCATTTTATTTTTGAGGTTAATTTTTCCATAATCCATTACCGGAGCGACGTATGTTTTGGCGTGAAGGCATCAAGCCCTTATACAGGCCGGGACAACCGTCCCGGCCTGATCGCTCATTATGGATAGGCAAGGGTAAAGTTAGTGACCGCTGTGAATGCACCGGTACCCACAGCAACCGGATCATCGGTCGTACCATCCCCTTTCAATGCCGCAGTAAATTGCAGCGTATTGCTGCCAGCATTGATATTTTGCGCGGCGGTCGCCGTACCCAGCTCGATTTTTTTACCGCTACCATCCCGCAACAAAATACTGGCTCCGGTTGCCTCTCCCGTTATCCCCAGACGACCATCCACACCCGCTTTCCCGGTAAATGTCGCCGTAACCGTTTTCTTCGTACTGTTATCACAGTTCTGTAAGTCAATAGTAAATGGAACGGCTGTTTGCTCTCCGCCGTTGGCCAGCAGAGTATTTGATACCTGACCCAGCGGTATTTTTTGATCGTCAACGTTAGGTGCAATAGAACAAGGGGCATTAACGATGGAACCATAAAAAGTGACTTTCCCGCTCCCTTCGTCCGCGGCATTAGCTACGCCGGAGGCAGAAAAAGCAAAAAGTGAAACAATAGCAATTTTTTTAATTTCCATTTAGAAGTCCTTGATTTTATCTTTTTACCGAATGCGTGTTTACCACGACGTCCCACCAATCATTTTTCAAACGATCGCCAGGCCCATTGCAGGTATTCCTTAGTGAAGCCACGCCATCCTAAAGAGATTAAAATCTCAGTCACTGTCCATTTTTGTTGTTAATTTAAAAACCTTATAAAACATAAAGTTAAAACAAAACAACACACCAGCCACGGGCAATTATTAAGCTATAAATAAATTCTTAATTGCTAAATATATGTAAAATATGATTTTTATTTAAAACGTAACTCGCAATCTAAAGAAAATAGCGCAATGAATATCTCAGCGTGTTGACATCACTGCTTTCGGTAAATAAGATAATTCCTAACAACATATAATTCAGAAACAAAGAAATAGACTTATGCCTTTCATTAGCAGGAAAAAGTTAGCGCTCGAAAAAAAACTACGAGATCTCGCCAGGAACTTCAGGGAAAAGGAGAACATTGATGAGGCAATTAAATGCCATTACGACCTTCTACTTAAACAGTATCTAACCAATCCTCTTTATTTTAAAACATTATTCAAAGCCAACCGCTTTATTGTTGGATCGGCGATTTTGGGTATTTACTACACACGACCAGGGAGCACCTTTAAAGACATTAAACGATTCTGTATCGGTAACGATTTGTTCAGTAGCAATTCGCTGGATTCATTTTTGTTATTTTTACGCGTTGGGGGACGACTTGAAGTCTATCGCGATCATCAGGATAAGCGAAAATTTAACTATAAACCGACAACCAAAGCACTTGAAGAAACGCGGCGCATGATTAATACCATGCTGATCCCCTACTCCATGCTGTCGGATAATGTTGATCTGACGTTTTACCAGACGCATAAAAACTTTGTGCCCGCGTTTTTTACGGCTTATTCGGAAGTCACTCTTAATCGCATTTTCCTGCATGACATGGTGCCGGGAAGCGGGGAATTTCTGAGCCGCGATGGGGGGCACATGATTATGTTTTATCTCTACCTGGAGAGCATTAAACAGAAATCGCGGGTCATTAAATACAATATTCTGAAAGCGGCGTTTTGCTGTGCGGTATCGCGGTCACATATCCGTCGCAGCCTGCACGCTGCGGGGCAGATTGGTCTGCTGACCATTGAAGATGAGCTTCACCAGCTGACGCTGAGTCAGGGATTTTTGGACATGGTTAAGGACTATTTTTGCCTTTATCTGGCCAGTACGGTTCATGGATTATCAGGCATAAAATAAACAAAAAAACCCCGGGCTTTTACAAGCCCGGGGTCAGAATTGATGGTGGAAGCGTAGAGATTCGAACTCTAGAACGGTTTCCCGTCGCCGGTTTTCAAGACCGGTGCCTTCAGCCACTCGGCCACGCTTCCACACGGTTATCAGCTTGCTTAAGAAGACTTGCGCTAACTGATGGAGCGAAGTATAGGAGATGTTTTTTGCTTTGCCAAGAAGATTTTTCGCTAGTTTGTTGATTTTGTGAGCATTTGTGATCGATTGCTGTAAAAACAGGCAGTGGACAGGAAAAAACGAAACTGAACAGCGTTGCAAGAGGGGATTTGCTTTTATTGTGTCTGTATTCGGCGCAAAGCAAAACGGGCCAGCTTTACGCTGACCCGTTGGATTTGATGGTGGAAGCGTAGAGATTCGAACTCTAGAACGGTTTCCCGTCGCCGGTTTTCAAGACCGGTGCCTTCAGCCACTCGGCCACGCTTCCACAATGGGGCGCACTATAAACATCCCCGTACGCCTTGTAAAGTGAGTTTTGTATTATGTCGGTAAAAAAGAGCCCAATGGCGTGCGACTGCCGATATTATCGCCAGCCCGCGTACGAAATCAGCGGAATAGCGCGTAAAGAAGGGTAAAACGCCTTTCCCCGTTGCGCTGGCCTGCCTATGCTCCGTGGCAGACTGCTTATTATTCTAATGACCCAAAGAGGTGATTTATGGATCGCATCGTTTCCTCCACGCGCGAAAGCTCATTACTGAGCACACACCGGGTATTGCGTAATACCTATTTCCTGCTGGGCCTGACCCTGGCGTTTTCTGCGCTGACCGCCACGTTGAGCACCCTGTACGCGCTGCCGGCACCCGGTCTGATTCTGATGCTGGTCGGCTTTTATGGTCTGATGTTTCTGACCTATCGCCTGGCTAACAGTCCGGCCGGTATTCTGGCGGCGTTTGCCTTTACCGGCTTCCTCGGTTACTGCCTGGGGCCCATCCTTAACAGCTTCATGTCTGCCGGTATGGGTGATGTCATTGCTCTGGCGCTGGGTGGAACCGCGCTGGTGTTCTTCTGCTGTTCGGCGTGTGTGCTGACCACCCGTAAAGATATGTCGTTCCTGTCAGGCATGCTGATGGCGGGCTTCGTGGTGCTGCTGATTGCCGTGGTGGCGAATATTTTCCTGAACATCCCGGCCCTGCATATGGCGATTAGCGTGCTGTTTGTGCTGTTCTCTACCGGGGCCATCCTGTGGGAAACCAGCAACATCATCCACGGCGGAGAAACCAATTACATCCGCGCCACCGTCAGCCTGTATGTTTCTCTCTACAATATCTTTGTCAGCCTGTTGAGCCTGCTGGGCATGTCCCGCAGCAATTAATCTCACAGCAGGTATTAACTAAGCCCCGCCCTGCGGGGCTTTATTTTTGCTGGCGCAAAAGTTTGATAAACTGGCTGCCGGTTTGATATGACGAGGCAATAAAGTGCAGTTTGAAGGCAAAGAGATTGCGCGCGATGCGCAGGGATACCTGAAATCCCCTGCCGCGTGGAGTGAGGAGCTGGCCGTGCGGCTGGCAGCAGAAGAAGAGATTGTACTGAGCGAAGCCCACTGGGAGGTTGTTCACTTTGTGCGGGCATTTTATCTGGAGTTCAACACCTCTCCTGCCGTCAGGATGCTGGTAAAAGCCATGGCACAAAAATACGGTGAAGAGAAAGGCAACAGTCGCTATCTGTTCCGGCTGTTCCCGAAAGGCCCGGCCAAGCAGGCCACGAAAATCGCCGGTCTGCCCAAACCGGCAAAGTGCCTCTGACGCTATACCGTAGTGAAACCCTGTGGAAGATGAGCGGGGTGATGGGGCTCCGCCAGCACCTTATCGACCCGGGCGCTACGTGGCCCTCCTGCTTTTAACCACGCCAGCAGCGCCTCCACCTGCCGGGCCTCGCCACAGGCCAGTACTTCCACGCTACCGTCCTCAAGGTTTTTGGCGTAACCCTTAATCCCCAATTCTCTCGCCTCGCGCTGCGTACTGAAGCGAAAGCCAACGCCCTGAACGAGCCCATGAACCCACGCACGAATACAGATGATGGCCATTTTTCCTCCTGAGACTAACACCGTTTGCATTTTCGCAGTCCGCACCGGACAATATCGCCTGATTCTCTGAGTGTAAGCATAGCAAAATATGACTGTTCGATTGATTCTTGCCAAAGGACGTGAAAAGTCCTTACTTCGTCGCCATCCGTGGGTGTTTTCCGGGGCTGTTGCCCGCATGGAAGGCAAAGCCCAGTCGGGTGAAACTATTGATGTCTGTGACAGCCACGGTAAGTGGCTGGCGCGTGCCGCCTGGTCGCCTGAGTCACAAATCCGTGCCCGCGTGTGGAGCTGGCAGCAGGATGAGTCGATTGATATCGACTTTTTCGTTCGCCGCCTGCGCGCTGCCCAGCAGCTTCGCGACTGGCTGGCTCAGCGCGATAACCTTGACAGTTACCGCATCATTGCTGGTGAGTCTGACGGTTTGCCTGGCGTGACTATTGACCGGTTCGGAAATTTTCTGGTCTTACAGTTGCTTTCTGCCGGTGCCGAGTATCAGCGTGCTCCGCTGATTACCGCCCTGCAAATCTGCTACCCTGACTGTGCTATTTATGACCGTTCTGATGTGAGCGTCCGTAAAAAAGAGGGTCTGGAACTGACCCAGGGCGTGGTGCTCGGTGAAACGCCACCCGCGCTGCTGCCGATTACCGAACACGGCATGAAACTGCTGGTGGATATTCAGACAGGGCATAAAACGGGTTACTACCTGG
This sequence comes from Erwinia persicina, assembly GCF_019844095.1. Classification (NCBI taxonomy): domain Bacteria; kingdom Pseudomonadati; phylum Pseudomonadota; class Gammaproteobacteria; order Enterobacterales; family Erwiniaceae; genus Erwinia; species Erwinia persicina. The sequence continues at coordinate 3,023,207 of NZ_CP082141.1, forward strand.
ATCAGCGTGACAGCCGTCTGGCTACCCGCCGCTATGCAGAAGGTCGTCGCGTTCTTAACTGCTTCTCCTACACTGGCGGCTTTGCGGTATCGGCACTGATGGGCAATTGTACTGAAGTCGTCAGTGTGGACACGTCGCAGGCGGCGCTGGATGTAGCTCGCCAGAATGTGGAACTGAACGGTCTTGATGTCAGCAAAGCGACATTCCTGCGCGATGACGTCTTCAAGCTACTGCGTCGCTATCGTGAAGAGGGCGAAAAATTCGATCTGATAATTATGGATCCGCCGAAATTCGTAGAAAATAAAAATCAGCTGATGGGAGCCTGTCGCGGCTATAAAGATATCAATATGCTGGCCATGCAGTTGCTCAATCCGGGCGGAATGCTAATGACCTTCTCGTGCTCCGGCCTGATGCCCACCGACCTGTTTCAGAAAATCATTGCCGACGCAGCTATTGATGCACAGCGTGACGTCCAGTTTATTGAACAGTTCCGTCAGGCAGCCGATCACCCGGTGATCGCCAGCTACCCGGAAGGAATGTATCTGAAAGGGTTTGCCTGCCGCGTGTTGTGACTTGAAAAATGGATGTCTGCCTCCATATAGTGAACAGGGCAAAGTTTCTCAGGAGGTTATGATGATTGCCAGCAAATACGGAATCGGACAACAGGTACGCCATCAGCTTCTCGGTTTTCTTGGCGTTATTGTAGATGTTGACCCGGAATACTCTTTAACTGACCCGGCAATTGATGAGGTCGACGGGGGCGAAGCACTGCGCGCCGCGCCATGGTACCACGTGGTGATGGAAGATGAGGATGGCCATACCGTCCAGACTTATCTGGCAGAGGCCCAGATCGCGTGGGAGTTACCCGGCGAACACCCCGAACAGCCTTCACTGGATGAGCTGGCAGCGTCAATCCGGCAACAGCTCCAGGCTCCCCGTCTGAGACACTAAAAAAACCCCGCTTTCGCGGGGTTTTTTATGACGTCGTCAGCCCAAGCCGGGGGATTTCAATTTTTGGACAGCGATCCATAACGACTTTCAGCCCCGCTTCAGCCGCCAGAACAGCGGCCTGCTCGTTAATGACCCCTATTTGTAGCCACAGCGTTTTTGCTCCTACCGCTATCGCTTCCTGCGCAACGCCCCAGGCCGCATCTGCATTGCGAAAAACATCCACCATATCGATGGGATGGGGAATATCACTCAGACTGGCATACACCGTCTGTCCGAGTAGCGTCTGTCCTGCCAGTTTCGGGCTGACCGGCGTCACCTGATACCCCTGAGAAAGCAGATAAGCCATGACACCATAGCTCGGCCGTGCCGGATTGTCGCTGGCCCCGACCAGCGCAATTGTTTTTGTGGTCGTCAACACATCCGCGATAGTTTGATCATTCATGATTGCCTCCATTTGCCTTACTGGCTCTTATGCCGTTAAGTGTGGCTTGTTTAACGCATCAAAAAATTCAACCTGTGCGATTCTCGATATATAGCACGATTAAGTATTTTTAAATGTTAATATGCTGCCATACTGAAAGACTTTGATACATTCAATCCGTTTTACCCTTTGCCCTGCTGGAGAAACAATGAAGCTGAGTATGGTCATCGCCGGGATGCTGGTGATGCTGATTGCCACCCTCGCGCAGGCGACAACGCTGAAACTCTCTACTGACATTGACCTGCTGGTGTTAGACGGGCATAAAATTTCAGGCTCTCTGCTCAAAGGGGCCGATGGTCTGGAGCTGGAACAGGGTGAACATCAGCTGCTGTTCCGCGTGGAACGGGCAGTAAGTCGCAATGCTCAGACCGCTGTAAACTGGGTTTCACAGCCACAGATCGTCACGTTCTCTACCCGTACTCAGTCCGTCGTTATTCGTCTCCCCGCGTTACAGACGCTGCGTGATGGCAAACATTTCGATAAAAACCCTCAGTTCATCCTGGTGGATGAGCGCGGTTTGGAAGTGGACAGCAAACGTGATGCGCTCCGTCCGCAGGCACAGGTCGATCTGGAGCAGGCGATGGTGCAGTATAATCTTGATAATAAAGTAGCGTCCGTGCCGCGTTTTGCGCAGCCGATGCGCCGCTCTGCCCAGGCGGGCAACGTTCTGCAGGATATGGCCACCAGCCAGCATCCAGCGGAGCGCATGCTGCGCTTATGGTATCTGCAAGTTGATTCGGCCACCCGCCAGCGCTTTGTTATGTTAATGAACGCCCTGCATACCAGTTGATACAGGCTGAGATCCGGCGCTAAACTCACTCCTCCGTTTGCTTGTTCATTTTGCCCGCCCTAACAAACCAGGATACTGAATGGATCAGACAACCCGTACGATAAAACCCCAGAAACATATTGCCCTGGTGGCTCACGACCACTGCAAAAATGCGTTAATGCAATGGGTAGAAATTAATAAAGAGCAGTTACTGCATCACACGCTATACGCGACAGGCACTACCGGAAACCTCGTGCAGCGAGCCACGGGCCTGCCCGTCACCGCCATGCTCAGTGGCCCGATGGGCGGTGATCAGCAGGTCGGAGCGCTGATTTCGGAAGGGAAAATTGATGTACTGATTTTTTTCTGGGATCCCCTGAATGCCGTGCCGCACGATCCCGACGTGAAAGCCCTGCTACGCCTGGCAACTGTATGGAATATCCCGGTGGCCACCAATCGCGCCACCGCTGATTTTATCATCCAGTCACCGTTGTTCGATCATCAGGTTGAGATTCAAATCCCCGATTACGAACGCTATCTGCAACAACGCCTGAAATAACCTCAGTTGCTGTTGCCCGGTCAGGGCTTACGTAATACCGGTACGCCCTGACGCCTGAACTCCGCAACAAACACCGATGGATTTGCACGATCGTAAAGCAGCCACACCTGCTGCTTTGCTCGCGTCATGGCAACATAAGCCAGTCTTCGCTCCTCGGCATCCGGGAAATCTTCCGGTACTGGTAACAGCGCATCCTCCATGACCGACTCACGGGCAGCGGCAGGGAACCCCTCTTTTCCCTCGGCCAGGCCCAGTAAGATCACGTAATCAGCCTGCTGTCCTTTACTGGCATGAATGGTCATAAAATCAATACTCAGCTTCGGCCAGCGCGTTGCGGCTTTGTCCAGCACATCCGGACGCAGATGATGATACCTGGCCAGCACCATAATCCGTTCGCCGGTCGCCACATAACCACTGAGTTTATTGAAGAGCGGTTCGAGCTGATCTTCAGGCAGCAGTGAGATCGATTTTTTATTCCCGTTGCTGAGGCTGTTGAGCGGTTTTTTCAGCTGGTGTGGATTGCTCTGAACAAAGGTATTTGCTATTTCGCCAATACGCTGGTTAAAGCGATAGGTGGTGTCCAGTACGCAGCGGTCACCTTCCCCAAAATGATGGTGGAAAGCCGTTGTCAGGGTCATTTCTGCCCCGCTAAAACGATAAATAGCCTGCCAGTCATCCCCCACCGCAAACAGCGAGGTTTGGGTATTCTGCCGGCGGAGCGCCGCCAGCAGGGCTGCACGCTGCGGAGAAATGTCCTGAAACTCATCGACCAGGATATGCTTCCAGGGGCTGATAAACCGCCCTTTATCAAGAATATTCACCGCCTGATGGATCAGCCCGGCGAAATCCACGGCACCCTCTTCTTTCAGCGCCCCTTTCCACGCTTTCATCAGCGGCGCCATCAGTTTGACGCGCTTACTGAAAAGTTCACGCACCTCTTCCGGAGCACTGTCGATCATTGCGGCCTGCGCCCCGCCGTGCGTTCGCATCAACCCCAGCCAGCGCTCAAGCCTGCTGGCCAGTCGGCGTGCGAGGCGTTCATCCTGCCAGAAACTCCCCTCTCCGGGCTCCCACCCGAGCTCCCCGGTCAGCCACTGTCGCCAACCGTTAGCGTGGGCTTTTTTCTCATTACACTGCTGCCGCCATACTTCAATCAGCAAAGCCTGCCGCGCGTCGCGGTCGGTTTCCAGCTTGCTGATGGTCGGCGCTTTATTACTGCCCTGCTGAATAATGTGCAATGCCAGGGAGTGAAAGGTGCGAGCCTGAATGTCCTCCGTGTGCAGGCGCGCACGAATACGTTCATTCATTTCAGCCGCGGCCTCGCGACCAAAGGCCAGTAACAGGATCTGCCCGGCGCTGGCCTGCCTGCGCATCATCAGCCAGCCGGCCCGGGCCACCAGCACGGAGGTTTTACCACTGCCCGCCCCCGCCAGAAGCAACACGGCATCCTCACCGTTGACCACGGCACGCGCCTGTGAGGTATTCAACGGCGAGGTTTCAACCTGGTTAAAGAAATCAGCATGCTGTTCCAGCATGCGGCGGGTCCATTCATTATTACGCTGAACACGTCGGGCGTCGCTGTGGCTGAGCCACTGTTGACAGTAGAGATAGGGATCGCGGCAGTTTTCGAACTCACTCAACCGCTGAACCGGGAGCGGAATGGCATCGAAAGCTTTTTGAATGGCCTGCTGCCATACGGCGATATCGCTGCGTTTCAGCCACTTATCCTGCTGCTCTGCCTCACGGATTTGCTGCTGCTGCGCCACCAGTACGCTGGCAGACACGTCGCTCATTTCCGTACTCCAGCGAGCCCATTCCTGGTTGAGGTAATGGTAGAATCGCTGCGTTTCACTCCATTCGGTGCCGTGCAGGCGTACCACTTTTTCATCCGGCAGCGTGAATTCCAGTTCACCCCAGACCAGCCCACGTTTGCACCTGATTGCCAGCAACTGGTTGAAAGGGATCAGATACTCATGCTTTTCGCCGCTGACTTCGACACCTGCGGTTAACAACCGCACCCGGTTGTAAGGATGCTGGGCCAGATGTTTACCCAAGGATGTTGCTTTCAGTTCCATTACCGTGACCCTGGCTGCGGTTATTTTCAACATCAGACAGTTTAACTGGCTGTCGTGTACCGCTCCAGTGCTAAAACACGTTACAATCAACCAATTGTCGGTTAATTGCCGTTATCTGCCGTGGGGAAACGCTTTTATGCGCACTGTGTTAAATGTCCTTAATTTTGTTCTGGGTGGCTTTCTGACCACCTTTTCCTGGCTGGTCGCCACCCTGCTGAGCATTATTTTTATTTTCACCCTGCCCCTGACCCGATCGTGCTGGGAAATCACCCGACTGTCGCTGTTTCCCTATGGTAATGAGGCTGTCCATGTTGATGAGCTGAACCCTGCCGGGAAAAGTGCGCTGTTAAACTCGGGTGGAACCTTATTAAATATATTCTGGCTGGTGCTGTTCGGCTGGTGGCTTTGCGTCATGCACATCATGGCCGGGATCACTCAATGCCTGACCATCATCGGCATTCCGGTGGGGATCGCTAATTTCAAAATTGCCGCGATTGCGTTATGGCCAGTCGGTCGCCGGGTCGTTTCCGTGGAAGTGGCGCAGGCAGCTCGCGAAGCCAATGCGCGTGCACGTTTTCGTTAAACTGACATTATGAGCAAAATCCTCATCGGCAGTCTTCGCCGGCACGCCTTTAACAGCGCGTGGCTCTATAATATTCGCATTACGCTCGCGCTCGCCGGGACGACCGCCGTGCCCTGGTGGTTGCATCAGATCACCTGGACCATCCCCCTGACGCTGGGTGTGGTCGCCGCAGCGCTGGCTGACCTTGATGATCGTCTGAGCGGGCGGCTGCGAAACCTGCTCATCACCCTGGTCTGTTTCTGTATTGCCTCCGTTTCTGTTGAACTGCTGTTCCCGCATCCCTGGCTGTTTGTCGCCGGGCTGGCGGTTTCCAGCTGGGGCTTTATTCTGCTGGGATCGCTTGGCCCGCGCTATGCCACTATCGCCTTTGGCGCTTTGCTGATAGCGATTTATACCATGCTGGGCATCAATCTTTTTCCGCAGTGGTACCTTCAGCCTGCACTGCTGCTGCTGGGAGCCGTATGGTATAACCTGCTAACCCTGTCAGGTCATCTGCTGTTCCCTATCCGGCCGCTGCAGGAGAATATTTCACGCTGCTTTGCCGCGCTTGCCCGCTATCTGGAAGCCAAGGCCAGCCTGTTTGACCCGGATATTGAAGGGGACGACCGTCAGACGCTGGTGGATGTGGCCATGGCAAACAGTCAGCTGGTTGCCCTGCTTAATCAGGCTAAGGCATCCATCCAGTCACGTCTGCGCGGTGACCGGGGCCAGCGTGGAACACAACGCACGCTGCACTACTATTTTGTTGCCCAGGATATTCATGAACGGGCCAGTTCCTCCCATGTGCAGTATCATGCCCTGCGTAAAGCATGGGGAGAGAGCGATATCCTGTTTCGTTTCCAGCGTCTGCTTTCGCTGCAGGCGCAGGCCTGCAATCGCCTTTCGCGCGCGATCCTGCTGCGTGAACCCTATCAGCATGACGCACGTTTCGAACGGGTGTTTGTTAATCTGCACACTGCGCTGCAGCGTATCAGCAGCCAGCAGCCGGACAGCGCGGAAATCAACGCCATGACATACCTGCTCAACAACCTGAAGGCGATTGATGCCCAACTGGCGACGATCGAGTCAGAACAGGCACTGGCGGAAAGAAGCTCCCAGCACGATCAAACGCTGTCCAGTGAGGGGCTGACGGGCTGGAGTGATGTCCGTCTGCGCCTCAGCCGTCATCTCAGCCCGGAGTCAGCGCTGTTTCGTCATGCGGTCAGAATGTCGTTGCTGCTGTGCAGCGGTTACGCTTTTATCCAGGTGACAGGCCTGCAGCATGGTTACTGGATCCTGCTCACCAGTTTGTTTGTCTGCCAGCCCAACTACAGCGCCACCCGCCGCAGGCTGGCCTTGCGCATTATCGGTACGTTGGCGGGTATTGTCCTCGGCCTGCCGCTACTGTGGCTGGTGCCTTCCATTGAAGGTCAGCTCATATTGATTGTGGTCACGGGAGTCCTTTTCTTTGCGTTCCGTAATGTCCAGTACGCCCATGCCACAATGTTTATTACGCTACTGGTGCTGCTCTGCTTCAACCTTCTGGGAGAAGGTTTTGAAGTCGCCCTGCCGCGTATTGTTGATACGCTTATCGGCTGTGGCATTGCCTGGCTGGCGGTGGCATTTATCTGGCCGGACTGGCGCTTTCGCCGGCTACCTGCCGTTGCGGAACGTACGCTGAATGCAAACTGCCGTTATCTGGATGCTATTCTGGTGCAATATCACCAGGGGAAAGATAACCGCCTGGATTATCGTATTGCCCGCCGGGATGCCCACAACGGTGACGCAGAGCTGGCTTCGGTTGTTTCAAACCTCTCGGTTGAAAACAAGTCCGACCAGACGCTGAGAGAAGCGGCCTTTCGGCTTTTATGCCTTAACCACTCCTTCCTGAGTTATATTTCTGCGCTTGGCGCGCATCGGGAAAAACTGGACAGCGATGCCATGCTGCAACTGCTGGATGATGCGGCCTGTTATGTTGATGATGTGCTACATGTTGATATCGTCGATGAGGAAAAAGCCCGGCGTATGATGGACAGCCTGGCCTTGCGTATTCAGAACTACCGCGCTGATACGAACACAAAAGAGCCACTGGTATTACAGCAGGTAGGATTACTGGTGGCTCTTTTACCCGAGATAACACGCCTCAAAAAACAAATCCTGCTGCGCGGCTAGTTCTGTTCATGCCTTCTTTTTTGTTCTCGCTGCACGTTGTAATGAAACCAGGCGCGCAGCTCATCTTTGACTTCCCGGGGCAGCGCAGCGTGATGGCGTCCATCAATTGCCCCCTGTAAGGCAAATAAAACGGGTAACCCCAGATTTTCATTACAGGAACGTATCAGGAGCCAGCTGCGTTTTGCCCCCTTCTGGATTAGCATATCAACGGTAGTGATACCGACCTGCCGCAGTAACATCTCCATCCGTATACCAAGATTGGGTAAATCTTTCAGACGGCGGTTACGCTGACGTTCCTGCTGTTGTCGTCTTGCCCCTTGCAGACAAAGATGCGATAGCGCCAGCAGTTGCTCATCGTCAGACCACAGCGCCCCGTCGACACGATAATAGTTTAATTCTACCGGCACGCCCCGCTTACTCAGGCTCAATGGCTGCATTTTGCGTTCAATAATATAGGGCTGCACCTGTTCACAGGCTCGCAGGTACATCTCGCCTTCAGCGACTACGGCAAACACCGTTTTCTCAACGGCCAGACAATAGCCACCAAACTGCGTCCTGGACTGAACCTCACCCAGAGGTGCCAGTCGCTCTTTTGCTTCTGCAATTTTACGCTTTGAATTATCCATATTCTCACCTGCTATTATTTCAGAGTTAACTCACTTCACTAACGAAAACCACATAGCAAAAATAGGTAATCCTGATTACAGGTTCAATGAATATATTAATATTTCATTGTTAACATTGTAATTTTGCGAGGCATTACGAAAAACATCACTTATCAGGCTGATATAACTCACGCCATTTATTATGCTGGCCAATTGCATTCACCCATCTAAAGCCACTCTATTTATTCAATCAACCAACAAAAATAAATATTATAAAATGGCAAAGCCCACCAACTAAATAAACAGAAAATTAAAGTTATTTATTCATACTAAACAATAGGTTAAACAAAAAACCACAAACTCTGTTTGAAGAGAATGAAATAAACACCCAATTTTTATCTGCATATGAACAGTTTTTTCGCTAACGACCTTCACATAACAGTGTCAGCGCGCATAGGGTTAATAGAAAAGTTAGCCGTTCACATAATTTTATTTCTTTAAACCTGTCGATATATATCAACCGGCTTTGGCGACCAGCACATCGAGAACAGACGATACGAAACCGTGACAACGGTTGTTAATCCACACAGTTCTCCCAGCGATTTTAATTTACCCTGACGAATCATGACGAACCTGAAGGCATAGTCATCTTCACTTAGCACTGACAGATCTGAGAAAAACAATGAAAGTGAACGAAAAAACCATCGCGCTATTTTTTCTGCTTCTCGCTATAACCTCTGTTGCGCAGGGCCAGGAAGCAACTGTGGCAGATAACAGTCTCATTCATCAAAGAAATTTCCACACCCACTCAGGCATTGTTGATACGGCAGAAAACCCTGATGAGCATCGGGAAGAATCCTTCGCCCGCAGACATCATCTGACGCACTGAACAGGCAGCCCTTTAAACGATCCGCAGAGTAAATCCCCGGGATGAGGCGGTAACAGCTAAGCGGACCGTTCATTATGTGGATCGGGGAAAGCGCAAGATTAAGGTTGATCTTTGCTCACTGCGACTATACTGTATATCCATACAGTCAACTGGTGAGCGAAGACATTATGCGTACTCATTCTCTGAAATCTCAATCTGTCCGTCGTAGTCTGCACGCTACTACGCCAGCCCCCGTGGCGTCCCCTTGTGCTAACGGCCTGATCAGCGAACTGATCTACAGTGAGAATCAACCTGACATGACTCAGTTGCTGCTGTTGCCCCTGCTGCAACAACTGGGAACGCAGTCTCGCTGGCAGCTTTGGCTTACCCCACAGCAAAAACTGAGCCGTAATTGGTTGCAACGTGTCGGCCTGCCATTGGATAAAGTGATGCATTCATCGCACTCCAGCGCGATTACCACGGTAGAAGCGATGATCAAAGCGTTGCAGACGGGTAATTACAGTGTGGTTTTGGGATGGCTGGAAGAGGAGATCTCAGAAAATGATCGAATGAGATTGCAGGAAGCAGCCAGTTCGGGCCAGGCATTGGGACTCATTATGCGTACCGAAAGCAGTATTTTTCCTTCAACCAGACCATTAAATGGCCTAAGAATTCAGTCAACTTTGTATCATTAAGTAAAAATGAGATTTTTCTCTGTCTTTTTCTGGCACAGAGGCAAGATAAGCGCCTGATTATGTTATGACGCGGCGGGACAATGGGTTAGCTGCGTTCTCAGACCCCATTTGAAGCAAAGAATTCACCCTGAAATGTTAAAAATTGTGTATGAAAGCCTGTTTTTTTGCTGACCATCGTCACATCATACTTGTAAGTTTGCTGGTACGTTGTAGACTTTAGCTCGCCAGGGTGCTCAATAACCTCCATATTTTGGAAGAGTCATAATCGAGCTTCATAACCCGGCGAAGGATTAAACCAAAGAGCTAACTTAAAGCTCATTGCCTATTTGGATGATAACGAGGCGCAAAAATGAAAAAGACAGCTATCGCAATTGCAGTGGCACTGGCTGGCTTCGCTACCGTAGCGCAGGCCGCTCCTAAAGATGACACCTGGTATACCGGTGCTAAACTGGGCTGGTCTCAGTACCACGACAAAGGTTACTACGGTAACGGTTACCAAGATAACGATGGTCCATCGCATGAAAGCCAGCTTGGTGCTGGTGCGTTCGGTGGTTACCAGGCTAACCAGTACCTGGGCTTCGAGCTGGGTTACGACTGGTTAGGCCGTATGCCTAACAAAGGCAACAACGTAAACGGCGCTTTCAAAGCACAGGGCGTTCAGCTGGCAGCGAAATTAAGCTACCCAGTAATGGATGATCTGGACGTTTACACCCGTCTGGGCGGTATGGTATGGCGTGCAGACTCCACCCAGAACGCTAACGGCACTCGCATCAGCGACCACGACACCGGTGTTTCTCCACTGGCCGCGGTTGGTGTTGAATACGCAGTGACCAAAAACTGGGCAACCCGTCTGGACTACCAGTGGGTTAACAACATCGGTGACGCAGGTACCGTTGGTGCGCGTCCTGATAACTCAATGCTGAGTGTTGGCGTTTCCTACCGTTTCGGTCAGGATGATGCAGTAGCACCAGTTGTTGCTCCAGCTCCGGCTCCAGCTCCAGTTGTTGAAACCAAGCGTTTCACCCTGAAGTCTGACGTTCTGTTTAACTTCAACAAAGCAACGCTGAAGCCAGAAGGTCAGCAGGCACTGGATCAGCTGTACACTCAGCTGAGCAACCTGGATCCTAAAGATGGCTCTGTAGTTGTGCTGGGTTACACCGACCGTATCGGTTCTGAGCAGTACAACCAGAAACTGTCTGAAAAACGCGCTCAGTCTGTTGTAGACTACCTCGTTTCTAAAGGCATCCCTTCTAACAAGATCTCTGCACGTGGCGAGGGTAAATCTAACCCTGTTACCGGCAGCACCTGTGACAGCGTGAAAGGCCGTAATGCCCTGATCGACTGCCTGGCGCCAGACCGTCGCGTAGAAATCGAAGTTAAAGGCATCAAAGACGTTGTAACTCAGCCACAGGCTTAAGTTATCTCGTTAAAAAAACCCCGCTTCGGCGGGGTTTTTTATTATCTGAAGAGGACGAAGGAACGATAAACATCGTCTTCGCTTGATCTGCTTTATTCGGGTTTACCCAAGATAGCCTTCAGATCCTGTTTAAGTGATGACATCTGGCTGGCGTATTGCTCTTTACGCTCGGCGTCTTCAATAAGCTGCACGATGGTTTCGGACAAGGTACTGTTACGACGCTGGGCCAGTCCAGCCAGGCGCTGCCATACCAGATACTCTAAATCGATAGACTTTTTTCGCGTATGCTGATGTTCGGCATTGAAATGACGTTTACGGCGCGCACGGATCGTCTGCTTCATCCGGTTTTCAAGCGCCGGATTGATGTGCAGGTCAATCCATTTCAGTACCTCTACCGGCCGATTCTCCATGACAAGCAGTTCATCGACGGCGGCCTGCGCTGCACTTAACTCGATGTAACGCGTGATCAGTTCACCTTCCCGGTGCTTTTTAACCAGATATTTCCATTTCCATCCGCTTTCAAGATTTTCCAGCTGCTGATATTTCATCGGAATCTCATGCTGACCACATAACAGGTTTAGAATAACAGCTTTTTTTCATCAGGCTGCAAACAAAACAGGAACACTGATCGTAATGTTAACGCAAGCTGCGTAGATGTGCATGTCTGCTGTGCTTAACAGGCTGAAATATTGTATAATGCCGCTTTTAATCATTCAGAAAAATACGATAACTTTGACCAACAACCGATTAGAGTGGCGCGCCCTGCAGCCCGATACAGAACGCTTTCAGCATCTCCTCTCGCAGGTACCAGCTGCCGAAACAGAATGCTTTGCATCCGTGCAGGCACGTCTGTTTAACGGGCTGAACCTGTTACTGCAAACGCCGGCCAAAGTCCCACTCATGCTGGTCAAAAGTCCCGAAAGTGCGGAATATTTAGCGCTGCTGCAAAATATTCTCTCCACCCTTGCTGATGAGGAAGAGGGCCCCCCTACGCTTTACGGTGGTCAGTATGATATCGGAGATAACGCGATAAGCTGGCGACCCGCACAGAGTGGTGCGGATAATTTCGCCAGCGAAGGGGGCATTCATCAGGCAGAGTGGATCGAAGCCGAGCAGCTTTTTGGCTGCGTGCGCCTCCACCAGTCCAGGATAACCCTGTCACCGGGGCTCGTACATCGCGCCAACGGCGGGGTGCTGATCCTTTCCCTGCGAGCTTTGATGGCACAGCCTTTACTCTGGCTACGTCTGAAACAGATCATGGTTAACCAGCGTTTTGACTGGTATTCACAGGATGAAACCCGCCCCCTTCCTCTGGCTGTCCCTTCTATGCCGATGGCGTTTCGCCTGGTGCTGATTGGTGAGCGAGATGTGCTGGCAGATTTTCAGGAGATGGAGCCTGAACTGGCTGCCCTGTCACTGTACAGCGAGTTTGAAGATAATATACAGCTGGTAGATGACGAAGAGTTTATTCACTGGATACAGTGGGTGCAGAACGTAGCCGTCAGCCTGGGGTACCCGGTTCCCGATGCCGATTTCTGGCCGGTGTTGATTCGTGAGGCTGCCCGTTATACGGGCGATCAGGATACCCTTCCACTTGATCCTCAGTGGCTGGGCCGGCAACTTCAGGATGCCGCGCTCTACAGCGAAGACGAGCGTATCTCAGCACAAAATCTGCAGGATGCGCTCAGTACACGCGAATGGCGCGAAGGCTTCCTGCCTGAACGTATTCGCGATGAAATTTTGCTCGATCAGATCCTGATCGAAACCGAAGGGGAAATGATCGGCCAGATCAACGCGCTCTCTGTCATGGAGTTTCCTGGCCATCCGCGTGCTTTTGGTGAACCCTCCCGCATAAGCTGCGTCGTTCACGTGGGTGACGGTGAGTTTATGGACGTGGAGCGCAAAGCCGAGCTGGGTGGAAATATTCATGCAAAAGGCATGATGATTATGCAGGCCTGGCTGATCGCGGAACTGGAGCTTGAGCAGCAGCTGCCCTTTTCTGCCTCACTGGTCTTCGAGCAGTCCTATTCCGAAGTCGATGGTGACAGCGCCTCGCTGGCAGAACTGTGTGCTCTGATCAGCGCCCTCGCCTCACAGCCCATCAATCAGCAGCTGGCGGTCACCGGCTCTGTGGATCAGTTTGGTCGCGTGCAGCCGGTCGGCGGCCTGAATGAAAAAATTGAAGGCTTCTTCAATGTCTGTCAGCAGCGCACGTTAACCGGTTCTCAGGGGGTGATCATCCCTGCAGCGAACGTACGCCACCTCTCCCTGCAACAGGACGTTGTGGATGCCGTGCGGGAAGGAAAATTCCATCTCTGGGCCGTGTCGAGCGTTGACGAGGCGCTGCCTCTGTTAACCGGTATGGCGTGGGATAAAGAAACCGGCGCCTGCCTGCACCGTTCGATTCAGGAGCGAATTGCTCAGATGCTCCATCCGGATGCACGTCATCGCCCGTGGCCCCTGCGCTGGTTAAACTGGTTTACGCCAGGCTGATCGGACTTGTCCGGCGTACACGTGTAAGCTAAACTCCGTGCTTCATTAAAATAAGGCTTATTGAGACTATGGTAGATAAACGCGAATCCTATACAAAAGAAGACCTGATTGCCTCTGGTCGCGGTGAATTATTTGGCGCAGAAGGCCCGCCATTGCCAGCCGGCAATATGTTGATGATGGACCGCGTGGTTAAGATGACCGAAGACGGCGGTAACTACGGGAAAGGATTCGTTGAAGCGGAACTGGATATCAATCCCGATCTGTGGTTCTTCGGCTGTCATTTTATCAATGACCCGGTTATGCCCGGCTGCCTCGGCCTGGATGCTATGTGGCAGTTGGTCGGTTTCTACCTCGGCTGGTTAGGCGCTGAAGGTAAAGGCCGCGCACTGGGCGTGGGTGAAGTGAAATTCACCGGGCAGGTTCTGCCAACAGCCAAAAAAGTTTCTTACCGCATCCATTTCAAACGCGTTATTAACCGTAAACTGGTGATGGGCGTGGCAGATGGTGAAGTACTGGTCGATGGTAACGTGATTTACACTGCTACCGACCTGAAAGTGGGCCTGTTTAAAGACACCACTGCTTTCTAAAATAATTTTGACCCAAATTATCCGTGTTATTGCAAGGCAGCAACGCAACGATCCCCGTGAAGTTTACTCCGGTGAGCAAATGGGTTGAGTTAGGTAGCAAAGGCTTCTGCGGCTTTAACGTAGAGGGGTCAAAATGAAAACCTCCGCAACAGCGGAGGTCTTTCCTTTTCAATAACAGGCCGCTACGCGGTAACTGACCTGTCCTCCATGGCTTGTCGCCAACCTCCCAACCAGTGAGATCGAGCATCCAGCATTTGATACGGACACATCTCTTTAGAGCGTCCTGTAATGCCTGCGTGATAACCCCGTGACTGCGCCCGATCAAGGCGATCTCGTTTCTGTCTCTTCATGCCGCGTTTCCCTCATTTTGTCTGGTGGAATCTGGTGGAAAGAAAACAGTGGTTACGTTTCGTGCAACCACGCTTCAGTTTTACCGCGACTTTGAACAAAGATCAACGCGCAAATGTAATGCGACTGTCATCATTCTGCCTCACTGGCCGGGCCGGAATTGGACTGCAGCAGAAGAAGAAAGGATTACACCCTGCTGATTTATATAAAAAAAGCCTTTGATGCAGCAGAAGTAAGGTTCTGCAACTATCAAAGGCTTAGTGCGTTAGTTAATTTTTACTTATTGTTCGCGAATAATCGCATTAGCGACCTGTCCCGCAATCTGTTGCCATCCTTTAGCCAGCGTTCTCACTAACCCGTCGTAACCATCTTCACTTTGCGGTAACGACAGCGAGAACGGCTGTTTCTGCAGTTTGCCGTTATGTTCCAGAATCCACTCGCCACTGATAATGGCATGACCATCATAGCGGCCATGGAAACCGGTTACGGTGACATTCAGCGTATCGTGCGTCTGGCCGAGAGGCGTCGAGGAGATCAGCGCCGCCGGCAGGCTGGTGCTCAGATTGGTCACCAGCGTCTGCTGTAACTGCTGATCCAGTGGGCTTGCCCATTGGTTATTGGCGGCAATGACGTACTGGACATCATTACTCTGGTACACCACGCCATTTCCGGCCAGATAGTCCGGCACAGAGACACGTTCCACCCAAACTGGCGTGCTCACCGTCTTACTGCTGGCGACGAGTGCCTTTTCTGCCGGGGGCAGCTGATAATAAACAGTTTCAGGGCTGCTGCTGCATGCACTGAGTGCCAGCGCCAGCGCAATGGGTATCCATTTCATCATTGTTTCGCCCTCTTCGGCTGTGGGTCCTGACCCGGTTTGGCTTCAAACACCAGCGCATTGCTTTTACTGTTAAGCGTTTTCAATACGGGCTGTAATTCGCGCAGAACCTGATCGAGGCGCTGCATATCACCCACCATCTTGTTGTAAGCAGGTGAACCTGGCTGGAAGCCTTTCATGCTTCGGTTAAGTTCACGCAGCGTGCTTTGCATATCCGCAGGCAGCTCCTTCATCGACTGGCTTGAGGTTATCTGATTCAGACTGTCCAGCGTTTTTTGCATTTCCCGCAATGTGCGCTGGCTCTCTTTCAGCGTCCCCGTCGCTTCGTTCAGCAGCGGATTCAGAGGCAGACTGTTAATCTTATCCAGTGATTCCATCAGTTTCTGTTGAATCTGCGCCAGACCGCCTGTCATCGTCGGGATCAGCTCATAGTCAGCAAAGGTTGTCGGGCCGCTGACTGGTTTAGCGTTGCTGTAGAAATCAAGGTCAACATACAGCGAGCCCGTCAACAGGTTAGCGGACTTCAGTGAGGCTCGTAACCCATGAGTTATGCCATCTTTCAGATGCTGCTCGAAGTTAAAATCGCTTCCCAGCTGTTTCTGGAACCGATCCGGCTCAATGCGTATCAGCACCGGGATCCGGTAATCATTGTTCAGACGCTGTGCAATGCCTGGGGTCGTAAACGGCACTTCAGCAACGGTTCCCAGACGAATACCGCGGAACTCAACTGGCGCGCCTTTCTGCAGACCACGAATGGAATCACTGAAGAACAGCAGGAAGTCTTTATGCACGCTGTAGAGGGAATCCTGAATGCTACGCTGATCGTTAAACAGCCGGTATTCCGCCTTGTTTTGTGCTAAATCGCCGCGCTCCCACCCTTCCGGAACATCAAAGCTGACCCCCCCGCTAAACAGCGTGGTCAGTGAACCCATCTCAACACGCATTCCGGAGGCAGACATGTCGACAGCAATCCCGCTATCCTTCCAGAAGCGAACGTTACTGGTGATCAGGCGATCGTATGGCGCAGCAATAAACAGCTGGTACGTCATCATACGTTTATCGGCGTCAAAGGCGCTGGTTTCAACGGTTCCGACGCGATACCCCCGAAACAGTACCGGATCGCCCGCATTCAGTTGTCCGGCCTTTTCACTGTCAAGCGTAATGCGGATACCTTTGGCATCAGGCGGTGCCAGCGGCGGCGCATCCAGCAGTTGGTACTGCTCGGCTTTTTCGCCTTTAGAGCCAGGCTGCAGCTCAATATAGGCACCTGAGAGGAGCGTTCCTAACCCGGTAATACCTTCACGGCCAATGGCCGGTTTGACCACCCAAAATGCGCTGTCTGCACTTAGCAGCTTATCCATACCGGCATTAAGGCGTGCTTTGATTTCCACATGGTGAAGATCGTCCGTCAGAACGGCACTCTCCACCACGCCAACATCAACGCTGCGGCTTTTGATGGTGGTTTTTCCGCCCTCAATACCTTCAGCATTGGTGGTGATCAACGTCACCAGCGGTCCCTGATGGCTGAAGTGGTAAAACAAAATCCATGCACCGATCAACACGGTGACGATGGGGATGATCCACACCGGCGACCACCGTTTGATCTTATCTACCGTGGCTACGCCGTGGTTATTGTCCGTCACTTTTCAGGCTCCTCAGTACTCTTTTCTCGTATCCGATCCCAGGTAAGTCGCGGGTCAAACGTCATGGCAGCAAACATTGTCAGAATAACCACCAGAGCAAACAGCACCGCACCGTTAGCAGGATAAATACTCATTAATTGGCCCATGCGCACCAGCGCTGATAAGACGGCGATAACAAATACGTCAATCATTGACCAGCGCCCGACGAACTCAACCACCTCATAAATCTTGTGCATTCTGTCGCTGTCATACCGGTTATTGTCCCGGCCGTTGGCGTGCCAGCAAAGCCAGCCTATCGCCATCATTTTCAGCGATGGAACCATAATACTGGCAATAAAAATCACCAGCGCTACCGGATAGGATCCGTCACTCCACAGCAGGATTACCCCTGCCATGATAGTGGAATTCATTTTGTTACCCAGCGCCTCGGTAACCATGATCGGCATGACGTTGGCCGGGATATACAACAGAATCGACGTGATCAGTAAGGCCATCGTCCACTGCAGGCTATGCCGGCGTCGCGCATGGCCATTCACGCCGCAGCGCGGGCATTCCAGCACATCGCTGGCCAGCACGGCAGTACAACAACGACAGGATCGTAACCCCTGGCGAAGACCGCTCATCCCCGCCCGGGGGACCGCGGGCAGTGCGGGCAGCGGGGCAACCCGCAGCCATAATGTACGCCGATCAATACACTGGAAGGCTCTGAGCTGTAAGACACAGAAAAGGCACCAGGGAATAAAACTGGTGCCGATACCAATATCGCCATAGGCCATGAGTTTAACAAAACTCACCAGCACACCTGCGAGGAAGATCTCCGCCATTCCCCAGGTTTTCAGCTGGAACAGCACCCGGGCCATGACACGTTTCAACCCCAGAGGCAACCGGATGTCATTCACCAGCAGCAGGATCATCAGCATACATAAGGCCGGCACCCCCTGCACAAACAGCAAAAACAGGGTCGCCAGACTGCTGTAGTCATCGGAAACCATCACCTGAGGTATTTTTGTCAGGGTAATTTCGCTGCTCAGTCCGGCAACGTGCATATTGATGAACGGAAACAGGTTTGCCAGCAGCAGCATGAAGAGCGCCGCCAGCGCATAAGCGGTTGGCCGCTTGCGCGGCTCAACCCAGTTAGACTGCAGTGTGGTATGACAGCGTGGGCAGCTTGCTCTGCTGCCCGGGCTGATATCTGGCAACTGGGTCATCAGATCACACTGCGGACAGAGCATCCATTGATGCGCATGGTGCGACGAACACATACCTGACCCTCGGTAATGTCAGAACAGCTGAATCAGGCGCCGTTACTTAACGACTCAAGATATTCCCAACGTTCAAAAGCGACTTCCAGTTCCTGTTCAGCCTGAGCAAGTGAGTCCAGCACAGGCTGAGTCACATCATGCGGCTGATTAAAGAAGTTAGCATCGGCAACCTGTGCCTGATACGCTTCCAGGCGGCCTTCCAGCTCTTCCATTTTCTTCGGCAACTGCTCCAGCTCCCGCTGCAAATTGTAGCTTAACTTAGCAGCCGGTTTTTTAGCCGTTTCACTTTTTGTGTTGTCCTGACGAGGCTGCGTCGACGAACTGGTCTTGGCTGCCAGACGATTTTGCTTAAAGGCGCTGCGCTGCAGCTGGGCATCGTGATAGCCGCCAACGAATGCGCCAATATCGCCATTGCCTTCGAAGATCCAGCATTCGGTCACGGTGTTATCAACGAACTGACGATCGTGACTCACCAGCAGAACCGTGCCCTGATATCCGTCCACCAGCTCTTCAAGCAGCTCCAGCGTTTCCACATCGAGGTCGTTGGTCGGTTCATCGAGGATCAGCAGATTGCTTGGTTTGAGGAACAGACGCGCCAGCAGCAGACGATTACGTTCACCGCCGGACAGCGCCCGCACCGGGGTCATCGCCCGTTTCGGGTGGAACAGGAACTCCTGCAGGTAGCCCAGCACATGGCGCGGCTTACCGTTGACCATCACTTCCTGTTTACCTTCGGCCAGGTTATCCATGACCGTGCGGTCCGGATCCAAATCGGCACGGTGCTGATCGAAGTAGGCCACTTCCAGCTTAGTGCCGATGTGCACGCGGCCGCTGTCCGGTTTCAGCTGATCCAGCATCAGCTTCAGCATGGTGGTTTTACCACAGCCGTTAGAGCCAATCAGCGCAATTTTATCCCCACGCTGGACCTGACGGGAGAAATTACGTACCAGCTGTTTACCGCCCACAGAGTAGTCAACGTTTTCCAGCTCAAAGACAATCTTGCCGGAACGGGAGGCCTCTTCGACCTGCATATTGGCTTTGCCCATCACTTCACGGCGATCGGAACGTTCGCGACGCAGCGCTTTCAGCGCGCGCACACGCCCTTCATTACGCGTGCGGCGGGCTTTGATCCCCTGACGGATCCACACTTCTTCCTGCGCCAGCTTGCGGTCGAATTCGGCATTCTGCATCTCTTCCACGCGCAGTGCTTCTTCTTTACTGGTCAGATACAGGTCGTAGTCGCCCGGCCAGGACACCAGCTTGCCGCGGTCAAGGTCAACAATACGCGTTGCCATGTTGCGGATAAACGAACGGTCATGCGAGATGAAGATAATGCTGCCCTGGAACGTTTTCAGGAACGTTTCCAGCCAGTCGATAGTTTCGATATCCAGGTGGTTCGTCGGCTCATCCAGCATCAGTACTTTCGGGTTGCTGACCAGCGCACGGCCGAGGGCCGCTTTACGCAGCCAGCCGCCGGATAATGAGGAGAGATCCGCGTCCCCATCCAGACCGATCTGCTGCAGCACATCGTGGATACGGCTTTCCAGCTGCCACAGGTTCTGGTGATCAAGAATGCCCTGCAGGCGCGCCATCTCATTGAGGTTCTTGTCGCTCGGATCTTCCATGACTTTATGAGAGATCGCGTGATACGCCTTGAGGTGCTCGGCCTGCTCTTCCACACCTTCAGCAACGAAGTCGTACACTGACCCCTGCACGTTACGCGGGGGATCCTGCTGGAGGCGTGCCACCACCAGATCCTGTTCGTAAATGATGCGTCCGTCATCGAGCGGCTGCTCACGGTTAATGATCTTCATCAGGGTGGATTTACCCGCCCCGTTACGGCCAACCAGACAGACACGCTCGTTTTCTTCGATGTGCAGTTCAGTGTTATCCAACAGCGGCGCGTCGCTGAATGAGAGCCATGCGCCATGAATACTGATTAGTGACATAAAAACTTATTCCTTACCGGCGTGAACAATCAGCCAGCAGTTGTGAATTTGACGGTTACGGGCGAAATCCTGTGACTGGGTTTTCGCGGTGATTTCAGTTGCAGCCAGGCCAAGCGCTGCCAGTCCGGCCAGATCCATTTTGAAACCGCGTTTGTTATTCGAGAACATAACGGTGCCGCCCTGACGCAGGATACGCTTGAGATCTTTCATCAGATCGAGATGATCGCGCTGCACATCGAAGCTCTCTTCCATTCGCTTGGAGTTGGAGAACGTCGGTGGATCGATAAAGATCAGATCAAACTGTTCATCGGCATCGCGCAACCAGCTCAGGCAGTCAGCCTGCATCAGGCGATGCTGACGCCCGGACAGACCGTTAAGGCGCATGTTGCGCTCGGCCCACTCCAGATAGGTACGTGACATATCAATAGTGGTGGTACTTCGCGCGCCACCGAGACCAGCATGTACGCTGGCACTGCCGGTATAAGCAAACAGGTTCAGGAAATCTTTTCCGCGGCTCATCTGCCCGAGCATCTTACGGGCAACACGGTGATCGAGGAACAGGCCGGTATCAAGATAGTCCGTCAGATTAACCCATAACTTAGCGTTAAACTCGCTCACCTCGAAGAAATCGCCCTTTTCGCCCAGTTTTTGATACTGGCTTTTCCCTTTCTGCTTTTCGCGGGTCTTCAGTACCAGGCGATTGGCGGGCAGTTCCAGCACGCTCAGGGTCGCGGCAATGACATCAAACAGGCGTTGACGGGCTTTTGCCGGTTCAATGGTTTTCGGTGCCGCATACTCCTGTACGACCACCCAGTCACCGTAACGATCTACCGCCACGTTATAATCCGGGAGGTCGGCATCATACACGCGGTAACACTCGATACCCTCCTGACGCGCCCACTTATCCAGCTTCTTACAATTTTTACGCAGGCGGTTAGCGTAATCCTCTGCCAGCTGGCCGGCCGCCGCCCCACCTGGGTTCTCTGCCAGCTGATAGTTTTTCTGTACACAATCGAGTGGACCGTTTTTCGCTTTAAACTGGCGATCGGCACGCAGCTGCAGACAGCTCAGCAACTCGGGTGAGGCACTGAACAGTGACAGGTTCCAGCCACCGAAGTGCGTTTTCATAATACGCCCCAGCTGGCTGTGCAGCGCAATCAGGGCGGGTTCACTGTCCAGTCGTTCCCCATAGGGTGGGTTACTCAGCACGGTACCCGTCTCACCCTGCGGCAGAGGATTGGTCAGCTTCAGCACATCCTGGGCAGTCAGCGTAATCAGATCGGTCAGTCCGGCGTTGCGGACGTTGGCACGTGCACGCTCGATGACGCGTGAATCATTATCATACCCGTAGAAACGTGAGGTAGTTTCAGACACCCCCTTTGCCGCACGTTCGTGCGCTTCGCGGGTAATATCGCTCCACAGCGGCTGATTAAAGCGACTCCAGCCGGTAAAGCCCCAGTGTTTGCGCTGCAAACCCGGCGCACGATCGCTGGCGATCATCGCAGCTTCAATCAGTAACGTCCCGGACCCACACATCGGGTCGACCAGCGGCGTGCCTGCCTGCCAGCCGGAACGCTGCACGATAGCCGCAGCCAGATTCTCTTTCAGGGGTGCCTGTCCGGTCTGCTGACGATAGCCGCGCTGATGCAGGCCATCGCCGCTGAGATCCAGGGCAATGCTGGCGGTATCTTTATTCAGCCAGACATTGACGCGGATATCGGCCTGTTCACGATCGACATTCGGGCGTGGCAGGTTTTTACGGGTAAAGCTGTCGACGATAGCATCCTTCACTTTCAGCGCGCCGTACTGGCTGTTTCGGATCACTTCATTCAGGCCGCTGAAATGCACCACAAACGTTTGATCACTGCCAAACATCGCAGGCCAGTCAATCGCCTGCACCCCAAGATAGAGGTCGAGGTCGCTGTAGACGCCGCATTCCGTTAACGGCAGCAGAATACGTGAAGCCAGACGGCTCCACATCAGACTCTGGTACATCAGACGATCGTCACCCTGGTAATGTACGCCGCCCTGGACCACCTGGCAGCCTTGCGCTCCCAGGGCTTCCAGTTCACTTTTTAACAGCTCTTCGAGCCCACGCGCCGTACTGGCAAACAGAGAATTCATAGCGTCACTTATCGTCATCAGAAAATTGCTGCGCATTATATCTAATCATGGCGGCATGTCATAAAGTTAGCGCTTATTCCTGCAAAAACCCTGTAAAGAGCCGGGTGAGCGGCACGGTGCAATGGAGAATCACCATGATTAACCTGTCTCGTTTATTTGTTCATCCTGTGAAATCCATGCGCGGGATGCAGGTTTCCCACGCGCAGGCACTGATCAGCGGTCTGGCATTCGACCGTATCTTTATGCTGACCGAACCTGATGGCACCTTTATCACTGCCAGGCAGTATCCGGAAATGGTGCTGTTCACCCCGGCGCTGATCGTTGATGGACTGCACCTCACCGCCCCTGACGGCAGCAGCGCAACCGCCCGCTTTGCGGATTTTCAGGAAACCCCTGCCCCCACCGAAGTCTGGGGAAACCAATTTACGGCGCAAATTGCGCCGGAAAATATTAACCAGTGGCTGAGTGGCTTTTTTCCGCGCCAGGTAGAGCTGCGCTGGGTGGGAGCAGAGATGACCCGCCGGGTGAAACACTTCGCGCAGGTGCCGCTGGGGTTTGCTGATGGTTATCCTTTTCTGCTGATCAATGAAGCCTCACTGCATGACCTGCAACAGCGCTGTCCTGCCGGCGTGCGTATGGAACAGTTTCGCCCTAATCTGGTCGTCAGTGGTGCCAGTGCCTGGGCAGAGGACAGTTGGTCATCTCTGCGTATCGGTGAGATTATTTTCGATGTGCCCAAACCCTGTAGCCGCTGCGTCTTCACCACGGTCAGCCCCCAGCACGGACGTAAGCATCCCGCTGGGGAACCGCTCAATACCTTACAACGCTTTCGCAGCGCACTGGATGGCAGCGGTGATATCGACTTTGGCCTTAACCTGGTGGCGCGCAGCAGCGGTATTGTCCGGGCGGGTGATGAAGTTGAGATACTGACCACCCATACGCCACGCGCTTACGGTGCCGGGCAGGTGACAGAGACGCTGGAGGTCAACCAGACGGCGGCCCGCACTCTGGACATTTGCTGGCAGGGGCAACATTTTAGCGGCAACAATCAGCAGGTGTTGCTGGAACAGCTGGAACTACAGGGCATTAAAATCCCTTACTCCTGTCGCTCAGGCATCTGTGGAAGTTGCAAAGTCAGTCGGGTCAGCGGGGAAGTCACTACGCTGAAAAAAGGCGCAATACGTGAGGATGGTACGCTACTGAGCTGTAGCTGTATTCCGGCGGGCGATCTCGTGCTGCGTTAATGCTGAGCGCGGTAGCTTATACCGCGCGGGCAAAACGAATCCCGTCAGCGCTGGCCTGAGGCAACAGGCGGTCATGCATAATTTTAATTGCATCGCCGAGCACCATCCCCCGACCCGCCACATTCAGCTGCGGCTGGGCCAGCAGGCACAGCGCGGCGCTATCGCCTGACTCCACCACCAGCAGCGTCGCCGTTTCACCAGTCTCAGACACTTTGACATTCACCAGCTCACCGTCTCCCGGACGCCAGTTTCCCTGGATATAGCTGTCAAAGTGCCAGCTTTTGGGCATCAAAGGCTTGAGGAAGCGCGTAGCCACCAGCGCATTCAGCACCAGTTCAGCACGCTGATCGGTATTCAGAGGCGCATCACGGCAACGCTCGTCAAAGGTAAAAAACAGTGCGGCATCATCGACACAAAAACCGGAAACATCAAAGGCGTCAGGCGTTAACATTTTGCGCGGAAAGCGGGAACGGAACAACATACCATCAGCCAGGTCAAGCATCATCCGGTCATGTTCTGCGTCGAAGAACCAACGCCAGTTATCGTCTGGTTTTATCCTCATCATGGTTCCTGTATTAATACTGAGTAACAAGTAACCGGAGATTAATTAATTTTTCCGGTAATCAGAGGGTAACTCTACGCGCTCAGCATCCTCTGTAAATTTTGAATATTGTATGAACAGCACAAAATATAAACGAGCCGGAGGCGAAAATAAAGCCCCCGGCATATTTAACTCAGATTTTACCTAGAGATAAGTCACAATTTCTTTTATCAGCGGTGGGCCTTTATAAATAAATCCGGAATATATTTGCACCAGCGATGCCCCGGCCGTCATTTTTTCACGCGCGGAAACCAGTGAATCAATGCCCCCTACGCCAATAATCGGCATGCGACCCTGTAATTCCTGAGCCAGACGGCGGATGATTTCCGTACTGCGAAGCTGGACAGGGCGTCCGCTTAATCCCCCCGCTTCATCCGCATGTGCTAATCCTTTTATCAGATCGCGATCCAGCGTGGTATTGGTTGCAATCACCCCGTCTATATTGTGGCGCACTAAACTGTCAGCCACCTGGATCAATTCTTCTTCCGAAAGATCGGGCGCGATCTTCACCGCCACAGGGACATATTTATGATGGATCTGCTGAAGATCATTCTGCCGCTGTTTGACAGCAGACAGTAAATCATCCAGCGCTTCACCGTACTGTAACGATCGAAGTCCTGGTGTGTTTGGCGAAGAAATATTGATGGCAATGTAACCGGCATAGGCATAAATCTTGTCCATGCAGGTTAAATAATCGTCTTTACCCTGTTCCACCGGGGTGTCTTTATTCTTGCCAATATTAATACCCAGGATACCGTCGAAGTGGGCTTTTTTGACATTCTCCACCAGGTTATCCACGCCAAGATTATTGAAGCCCATGCGGTTGATGATGCCTTCCGCCGCCACGATGCGGAACATCCGTGGCTTCTCATTCCCGGGCTGTGGGCGCGGGGTGACCGTGCCGATTTCAATGGAACCAAACCCCATCGCGCCGAATGCATCAATGCACTCGCCGTTTTTATCGAGGCCGGCGGCCAGACCAAGCGGATTCTTAAACGTCAGCCCCATGCAGGTTACCGGTTTAAAAGGCAGGGACTGACGGATCAGGCCGATCAGCGGGGTGCCGGAGAGGCGCTTCAACTGCTGCAAAGTCAGGTCATGCGCACGCTCAGGATCGAGCTGAAACAGCGCCTTACGAACGAAAGGGTAATACATGGTCACTCCTGAGGTCCCGATGGAAAATCGGGGTCGTATTATCCCGGTTTCCTCGGTTAAAGGGAAATGACCTGGCGCAAAAGCACGCCCGAATGTCCATTTTTTTCTCTCTGTCGGGGTCCAGCCCCAGCGTTATGTGCAAAACGGCAAAAATATGCCGGATAAATCATTTAAGCGTCCAAACGCGCTCTGTCAGGATAAGTCATCTGTTCTTGAAATCTGGTTATTAATAACTTTTGGTTATAAGGAGAAGTTATGCGCGTTATTACTCTGGCGGGAAGCCCCCGTTTTCCTTCCCGCTCCACCGCGCTGCTGACAATCTGCCAGCACGCGCTGGAAAAACGAGGTGTCGAAGTTATCCCGTGGAACCTGCATAACTTCAATCCTGAAGATCTGCTGTACGCCCGCTTCGACTCCCCTGCCCTGCTGGCATTAAAAGAGGATCTCGACACCGCTGACGGCCTGATCGTCGCCACACCGGTATATAAAGCGTCTTTTGCCGGTGCGTTGAAAACGTTGCTGGATCTGCTGCCCGAGCGTGCCCTGGAACATAAAGTGGTGTTACCACTGGCAACCGGCGGCACCGTCGCTCATCTGCTGGCCGTCGATTACGCGCTTAAACCGGTACTGAACGCGCTGAAAGCGCAGGAAGTGCTGCACGGTGTGTTTGCTGACGACACGCAGATCAGTCACTACGACCGGACGCCCGAGCTGTCGCCGATACTCGCCGAACGGCTGGCAGAGTCGCTCGATACTTTCTGGCATGCCCTGGCGCGCCGGCATCAACCGCTGGCCACCGCCGTCTGAACTGAGGAATTGCGATGACACTGTTTTCCCGCTTCATCACCACGCTATTCATCGCAGGTCTGCTGGCCGGTCAGGCGATGGCGGCAGCCTCCCCTGATGCCCCCGCACAGATACGGATTGGCTATCAGAAAGGCTCCGTCAGTATGGTACTGGCAAAATCACATCAGCTATTGGAGAAGCGCTTTCCTCACACCACGATTAAATGGGTGGAGTTCCCCGCCGGGCCCCAGATGCTGGAAGCGTTGAACGTCAACAGTATTGATTTAGGCAGCACCGGCGATATTCCACCGATTTTCGCCCAGGCCGCCGGCGCTGACCTGCTGTATATCGGTTCTGAACCGCCCAAGCCAAAGGCAGAAGTGATTCTGGTACGCGAAGAGAGTCCGCTGAAAACGGTGGCCGATCTCAAAGGTCATAAGGTGGCCTTTCAGAAGGGGTCCAGCTCCCACAACCTGCTGTTACGCGCGCTGAAAGAAGCGGGTCTGAGCTTCAACGATATTCAGCCTGCATTTCTGACGCCAGCGGATGCCCGTGCTGCCTTCCAGCAGGGCGATGTTGATGCCTGGGCAATCTGGGACCCGTATTACTCTGCGGCCCTTCAGCAGGGCGGCGTTCGTGTGCTGAAGAATGGCGACACGCTCAACCTGACCGGTTCCTTCTATCTGGCAACCCGGCCCTTCACCGAGAAAAACGGCGCGTTCCTGCAGCAGGTGCTGGATACCTTCAGCCAGGCTGATGCCCGGACCCGCAGCCAGCGTGAGCAGAGCGTCGACCTGCTGGCGCAGGCGATGGGGCTGCCAAAAGCGGTCATCTCAACCTATTTCGACCATCGCCCGCCGACCGCTATCACCCTGGTGAGCGATAAGACAGCACAGGCACAGCAGCAGACCGCCGATCTGTTTTACAGCAACCACCTGATGCCGGTGAAAGTCGATGTCTCCAGCCGCATCTGGCATGGCCCTTCCCCCCAATGAATGAGGAGTAACACAATGAGTCTTTCCGTTTTCTGGTTTCTTCCCACTCACGGTGATGGGAAATATTTAGGGACTAACGAAGGTGCACGCCCGGTCGATTATGCCTATCTGCAACAAATCGCCCAGGCCGCCGACCATCTGGGGTTTGGCGGGGTACTGATCCCGACAGGTCGCTCCTGTGAAGATGCCTGGCTGGTGGCTGCATCGTTAATCCCGGTGACCCGGCGTCTGCGCTTCCTGGTGGCGCTGCGTCCCGGCGTCATCTCACCGACTCAGGCCGCCCGCCAGGCGGCAACGCTTGACCGCCTGTCTAACGGTCGTGCCCTGTTTAACCTGGTCACCGGGGGCGATGCGGAAGAGCTGGCCGGGGATGGCGTGTTTCTGGATCACCGCGAGCGTTACGCCGAGTCTGCCGAGTTTACCCGCGTCTGGCGACGCGTGCTGGAAGGCGAAACGGTGGACTATGAAGGTAAACACATCCACGTCCGCGGCGCACGCCTGATGTTTAAACCCGTTCAGCAGCCACGCCCGCCGCTGTGGTTTGGCGGCTCGTCTGAAGTGGCGCAGGACCTGGCCGCCGAGCAGGTGGATGTCTATCTCACCTGGGGGGAACCACCAGCGCAGGTGAAAGAAAAGATTGCGCAGGTGCAGGCTAAAGCGGCCGCACAGGGACGTAAAGTCCGCTTTGGTATTCGCCTGCATGTGATCGTGCGCGAAACCAATGAAGAAGCCTGGCAGGCCGCCGACCGTCTGATTTCCCACCTGGACGATGCCACCATCGCGAAAGCACAGGCTGCGCTGGCGAAAACAGACTCTGTGGGTCAGCAGCGCATGGCCGCGCTGCACGGCGGTAAACGCGACCAGCTGGAGATCAGCCCGAATCTGTGGGCCGGCGTCGGTCTGGTGCGTGGGGGGGCTGGTACGGCACTGGTGGGTGATGGCCCTACGGTGGCTGCGCGAATGCAGGAGTATGCCGATCTGGGGATCGAGACTTTTATTCTGTCCGGCTATCCGCATCTGGAAGAAGCCTGGCGCGTGGGCGAATTACTCTTCCCGCACCTGGATCTGGCTATCCCCGAGATACCACAGCCCCAGGCCGTTCAGGCCCACGGTGAACAGGTCGCCCACGATTTTGCCCCACAAAAAGTTTCGCAGAGTTAGAGGTGAGCCATGAGTAAAAGCCTGAATCGTATTGGTAATGGCCTGCTGCCGTGGGCGTTACCCGTTCTGCTGGTGGTCGTCTGGCAGTTAGCCTCACAGCTGGGCTGGCTTTCCACCCGGATCCTGCCGTCGCCGGAATCCGTTATTATCACCTTCTGGAGGCTGTCGGCCAGCGGTGAACTGTGGCAACACCTCGCCATCAGCAGTTGGCGCGCGGCAGTGGGGTTCAGCATAGGCGGTTCAATTGGCCTGTTACTCGGGTTAATTACCGGAATGTCAACGCTGGGCGAACGCCTGCTGGATACCTCGGTACAGATGCTCCGTAACGTGCCCCATCTGGCCCTGATCCCGCTGGTGATCCTGTGGTTTGGCATTGACGAGTCGGCCAAGATCTTCCTGGTGGCGCTGGGGACACTGTTTCCGATCTATCTCAATACCTATCACGGTATCCGTAATATCGATCGCGGGCTGGTGGAAATGGCGCGCAGCTATGGCCTGTCAGGCTGGAGCCTGTTTATTCAGGTGGTGCTGCCCGGTGCCCTGCCCTCCATTATGGTCGGCGTGCGCTTTGCGCTCGGTCTGATGTGGCTGACGCTGATCGT
The DNA here is from genome assembly GCF_019844095.1 of Erwinia persicina. Taxonomy (NCBI): domain Bacteria; kingdom Pseudomonadati; phylum Pseudomonadota; class Gammaproteobacteria; order Enterobacterales; family Erwiniaceae; genus Erwinia; species Erwinia persicina. Next base: position 3,052,149 of record NZ_CP082141.1, read on the forward strand.
TGCTGAAACCATTTCGGCCAACTCCGGCATTGGTTACCTGGCGATGAATGCCCGTGAGTTTCTGCAAACGGATGTGGTGGTGGTGGCGATTATTCTCTATGCCCTGCTGGGCAAACTGGCTGACGTCAGCGCACTGCTGCTGGAACGCGTGTGGCTGCGCTGGCATCCGGCGTATCAATTAAAAGAGGAAAACGCATGAGCGAGTTCACCCCGTCTCCGGCGCGTCTTAATGCCGGTACGCCGCTGGCGATCAGCGGCGTCAGCAAACAGTATAACCAGCGCACGGTGCTGAATAATATTGACCTGCATATTCCCTCCGGACAGTTTGTCGCCGTGGTCGGGCGCAGCGGCTGTGGCAAAAGCACCCTGCTGCGCCTGCTGGCCGGACTGGAGAAAGCCAGCAGCGGCGAGCTTCGGGCCGGTAGTGCCCCCCTGAGCGAGGCGCGGGAGGATATCCGGCTGATGTTCCAGGACGATCGCCTGCTGCCGTGGAAAAGCGTCATCGATAACGTCGGGCTGGGCCTGAAAGGCAAAGCATGGAAAGATCGGGCGCTGGACGCGCTGAAGGCCGTTGGCCTGGCCGACCGCGCCGGGGAGTGGCCCGCTGCGCTGTCAGGCGGCCAGAAACAGCGGGTGGCGCTGGCTCGTGCACTGATCCACCGTCCTGGCCTGCTGCTGCTGGATGAGCCGCTTGGCGCACTGGATGCCTTAACCCGCATCGAAATGCAGGATCTGATTGAATCCCTCTGGCAGGCGCATCATTTTACCGTACTGCTGGTGACGCATGATGTCAGTGAAGCAGTGGCGATGGCCGATCGGGTACTGTTGATTGAGGAAGGGAATATCGGCCTGGATCTCTGCGTTGATCTGCCACGACCACGGCGTAAAGGATCGGTCAGGCTGGCTGAACTGGAAGCGGAAGTGCTGGATCGCGTGATGAAACGCCTGCCGGTGCAAAAAGAACGACAGTATGCGCATGGCTGACGGGGACCGACATCAAGAAAAATGGGCGAGATTATCGCCCATTTTTTTATCTTATTGTCCGCCCGTCAGGGTCAGGCATTCAGTGCCTTGCTAATTTTTTCAAACAGATCGCCAGACAGTTTATCCAGCGCCTGCAGCTGTTCCAGCGCGTTACGCATCAGCGCCTGACGTCCTGCATCATAGCGTTTGAGGCGAATTAATGGCTCGATCATGCGCGCCGCTACCTGTGGGTTGCGGGTGTTGAGATCGCTGAGGATCTCCACCAGGAACTGATAGCCACTGCCGTCCGCCGCATGGAAAGCCGCCGGGTTAGCTGAAGCAAATGCCCCGACCAGTGAGCGAATACGGTTCGGATTGCTCAGGGTAAAGGAGCGATGGTTAAGCAAGGCGCGTACCTGGGACAGTACATCGGCCGCCGGACTGGTCGCCTGCAGAGCAAACCACTTGTCCATCACCAGGCCATCCTGATGCCAGCGCTCATCAAAATCGGCTAACAGCGCGGCACGGCACGGCAGCTGTGCCGCGATGGCAGCCGACAGCGCCGCCACGGTGTCCGTCATATTATTGGCGTGGTGATACTGTGCGCTGACCAGCCTGTCGGCCTGAGCCGCGTCGGCAAAGGCCAGGTAGCTCAGGCAGACGTTTTTCAGCGAGCGTTTACCGATATCCGCGTGTTCAATGCGATATTCCGGCGTCTGACTGGCGTAATACACCGCCAGCAGCTCATCTTCCAGCTCGGTCGCCAGCGTGCGGACCAGTGCTTCACGCACCACCGCATTGGCCTGTGGGTCGATGATGTCAAACAGCTCAGCAATCTCATTCTCACCGGGCAGTGACAGGATCAAGGCCATCAGTGCGGGATCGGTGGACTCGGATAAAAGCACCGCACGGAACGCATCTGCAACGTGCAACGGCAGGGATAGCGGTTGCCCCTGCTGCTGGCGGGCAACGTTAATCTTGATGTGGTTCGCCATCAGACTCTGCGCTGCATCCCAGCGCGAAAAATCATTACGTGCGTAGCGCATCAGGAAAGTTAACTGGGCATCACTCCAGTTGTAGTCCAGCTTCACTGGCGCAGAAAACTCGCGCAGCAGAGAAGGTACTGGCTGGAAATACACCTTATCAAAGACAAATGTCTGGAATGATTCGGTCACGTTCAGCACGTGATGGACCGGGTGGCCGTTATGCTGTAGTGGAATAACCTTGCCTTCACCGTCATACAGCTCGATATCCAGCGGAATATGCAGCGGCAGCTTCTCTTTCTGGTCGGCCGTCGGCGGAGTCAACTGTGTGACGTGCAGCGTGTACTGCTCCAGCTCCGGGTTGTAGTCGTCACGGACTGACAGCACGGGCGTACCCGACTGGCTGTACCAGCGACGGAACTGTGACAGGTCAACGTTTGAGGCATCTTCCATCGCCTGGACAAAATCATCACAGGTCGCGGCGCTACCGTCGTGACGCTCGAAATAGAGCTGCATCCCTTTCTGGAAGTTCGCTTCGCCCAGCAGGGTATGCAACATGCGGATCACTTCTGAACCCTTTTCGTACACCGTCAGGGTGTAGAAATTGTTCATCTCGATCACCTGCTCAGGACGGATCGGATGCGCCATTGGGCTGGCATCTTCAGCAAACTGGGAGCCGCGCATGACACGCACGTTATCGATGCGGTTAACCGCGCGCGAGCCCAGGTCAGAGCTGAACTCCTGATCGCGGAAGACCGTCAGCCCCTCTTTCAGGCTGAGCTGGAACCAGTCGCGACAGGTGACACGGTTACCGGTCCAGTTATGGAAGTATTCGTGACCAATGACCGCCTCGATGCCGAGGTAGTCTTTATCCGTGGCCGTTTCCGCTTTGGCCAGCACATATTTGGAGTTAAAGACGTTCAGCCCTTTATTTTCCATTGCGCCCATATTGAAGAAGTCGACGGCGACGATCATAAAGATGTCGAGGTCATACTCCAGGCCAAAACGCTCCTCATCCCATTTCATGCTGTTTTTCAGCGAGGTCATCGCCCAGTCAGCACGATCAAGGTTGCCACGATCGACAAAGATTTCCAGGGCAACGTCACGACCCGAACGGGTTTTGAAGCTGTCGCGCAGCACATCGAAATCGCCGGCGACAACGGCAAACAGATAGCAGGGTTTTGGGAAGGGATCGTGCCACTTCATCCAGTGACGGCCATCTTCCATCTGCCCGCCATCCACGCGGTTACCGTTAGAGAGCAGGTACGGATAGAGTGCCTGTTCAGCAATAATCGTCGTGGTAAAACGTGCCAGCACGTCAGGGCGATCAAGGTACCAGGTAATATGGCGGAAACCTTCAGCTTCACACTGGGTACAGAGTGCTTCACCGGATTTGTACAACCCTTCCAGCGCAGTGTTTTTATCCGGATGGATATCATTGACGATTTTTAATGTGAAGACCTCTGGCAACTGCTGAAGTATCAGCGCGCCCTCTTCCTGCCGGTAATGCTGCCACGGCTGGTCGTTAACGTGCAGCGAGATCAGCGTCAGGTCTTCTCCGTCCAGGCGCAGTTCGGCATCACGGTCCCCCAGACGTTTAATCTGGCTGATGGCGGTCACCTGGGTGGTACTGGCATCAAGATTAAACGTCAGGTCGATATCGGTAATGGTGTAATCTGGCGCACGATAGTCATGGCGATTCTTGGCTTGTGGCAGTTGCGTCATAAGTCTTTCTCACGTCGATAATTAGTTAACCTTTTCAAGTCTATTCCTGTTATCACCAGGTTGCCACGTGGAATCACCCTTTAACCGTACCTTTGCGGTGAATTGGTACATTTCATTAACAAACGCACAGATTGCCCTCGACCACGCCGACCGAATTGTGCTGTGATCGGGTTCAATAAATACGTATTCGGGTTATACTCCTGCGACTTTTTCTTCATTTGAACCAGGGATAACGCTCTTCGCCAGAGGATGCTGAAACGCACCATGACACGACACGCTTCCCCGATTTTGACTACGCTTCTCGATACCGATGCCTATAAGCTTCATATGCAGCAGGCGGTGTTCCATCGTTATTACGATGTCACTGTGGCCGCCGAGTTTCGCTGCCGGGGTGATGACATGCTGGGTATTTATGTCGATGAAATTCAACAGCAAATCGATATGATGGCCGCGCTGGTGCTAACGGAAGATGAGTTCACCTATCTTGCCGGGCTGCCGTTTTTCACCCCGGATTATCTCAACTGGCTGCGGACCTTCCGATACGATCCCGCGCAGGTTCGCGTGCGCAATCACCAGGGAAAACTGGATATCCGCATCAGCGGACCGTGGCGTGAAGTGATCATGTGGGAAGTGCCGCTCCTGGCGTTGATCAGTGAGGTGGTTCACCGCCATCGTTCACCGCAGGTCACGCCAGAGATGGCGGTCAGTCAGCTGAAACTCAAGCTGGCGCAGTTTAACGAGCTCACCGCCGATCTGGATATGTCGCGCTTTCGCCTGATGGATTTCGGCACCCGTCGCCGCTTCTCGCATGATGTTCACCTGGCGATAGTCAGTACGCTGAAGCAGGAATTTCCCTGGCTGGTTGGGTCCAGTAACTATGAAATGGCGCGCCAGCAGCAGATTATGCCAGTGGGTACCCAGGCGCATGAATGGTTCCAGGCGCACCAGCAAATCAGTCCGGTGCTGGCCAACAGTCAGCGTGCTGCGCTGCAATCCTGGCTGGAGGAGTATCCCGATCAGTTAGGTATTGCCCTGACAGACTGCATCACTATGGATGCCTTCCTGCGTGATTTCGGTCTGGAATTTGCCAGCGCCTACCAGGGATTGCGCCATGATTCTGGCGACCCGCTGGAGTGGGGTGAGAAAGCGATTGCCCATTATCATCAGCTGGGCATCGACCCGTTGACGAAAACGCTGGTCTTTTCTGATAATCTTGATCTGGAAAAGGCGGTGGGACTTTATCGCCACTTCGGTCAGCGGATTAATGTTATTTTCGGCATTGGTACACGCCTGACCTGTGATATCCCTCAGGTTAAGCCGCTTAATATTGTCATTAAGCTGGTGGAGTGCAACGGCAAGCCCGTTGCTAAACTGTCCGACAGCCCGGGAAAAACTATCTGCCAGGATAAAGCCTTTGTGCGTGCCCTGCGTAAAGCGTTTGACCTGCCGCTGGTGAAGAAAGCCAGCTAGTCCTGTTACGGGGGCCCTCCCATACCGGCCCCCCGATCCCCTCCCCCCTAAAGAAATCTGCTTCTGCTGCCGGAATTCGCTTGTTTATCATCGCCTGGCAAGTAACATAGCAAGACCCTAAATTTGGGGTATTCAATTCAGATTAATTAATAGCGAGAGAATTATTATGAGCGTTGTGCCAGTAGCGGATGTACTGCACGGCCGGGTCGCGGTTGACAGTGAAGTCACCGTACGTGGTTGGGTGCGTACACGAAGAGATTCAAAAGCCGGTATTTCCTTTATCGCCGTTTATGACGGCTCCTGCTTTAATCCCGTTCAGGCTGTCGTGAATAATTCTCTGAATAATTATCAGGATGAAGTTTTACGTCTGACCACCGGCTGTTCCGTCGCCATCACCGGTAAAGTCGTTGAATCTCCGGGCGAAGGTCAGAGCTTTGAAATTCAGGCTACCCACGTGGACGTGGTGGGCTGGGTGGACGATCCCGATACCTATCCGATGGCGGCTAAACGCCACAGCATTGAATACCTGCGTGAGGTCGCTCACCTGCGCCCACGTACTAACCTGATTGGTGCCGTCGCCCGTGTGCGTCACACCCTGGCGCAGGCTCTGCACCGTTTCTTTGATGAGCAGGGTTTCTTCTGGGTTTCCACTCCGCTGATCACTGCATCCGATACGGAGGGTGCCGGTGAAATGTTCCGCGTTTCGACGCTGGATTTAGAAAACCTGCCGCGCACGCCGGAAGGCAAAGTCAATTATGATGAAGACTTCTTCGGTAAAGAAGCGTTCCTGACCGTATCCGGCCAGTTAAACGGTGAAACCTACGCCAGCGCCATTTCCAAGATCTACACGTTTGGCCCGACCTTCCGTGCGGAAAACTCCCACACCAGTCGCCATCTGGCAGAGTTCTGGATGCTGGAGCCTGAGATTGCCTTTGCCGATCTGGAAGACAATGCCGCGCTGGCCGAAGCCATGCTGAAATATGTTTTCAAAGCTGTGCTGGAAGAGCGCGCTGATGACATGGCTTTCTTTGCCGAGCGTGTTGACAAAGACGCAATTTCACGCCTGGAGCGTTTTGTCACTACAGACTTTGCCCAGGTGGACTACACCGAAGCCGTTGAGATCCTGCTGGCCTCGGGACAGACCTTTGAAAACGCCGTGTCATGGGGCATCGACCTCTCTTCTGAACACGAGCGTTACCTGGCAGAGAAACACTTTAAAGCACCAGTGGTGGTGAAAAACTATCCGAAAGAGATTAAAGCTTTCTACATGCGCCTGAACGACGATGGCAAAACTGTGGCCGCCATGGACGTGCTGGCCCCGGGCATTGGTGAAATCATCGGGGGTTCTCAGCGTGAAGAACGTCTGGATGTGCTCGATGCCCGACTGGCCGAGATGGGTCTGAATAAAGAAGATTACTGGTGGTATCGCGATCTGCGTCGTTACGGCACTGTGCCTCATTCAGGTTTCGGTTTAGGTTTCGAACGATTAATCGCCTATGTCACTGGCGTACAAAATGTAAGGGATGTTATCGCCTTCCCACGCACTCCACGCAACGCGACGTTCTGATTTCTGCATTAAATATAAGAAATTCATATATATACTAAGGTCAGCCTCGCTGGCCTTTTTTTATTTTTGTAAATTTAGAGATGACTCACAAAGTTCCGTGATTTTTACATTTTGTAATACATATTTTCCTCTTGTTACTAGAATAAGAGATTAGTAGCATTTTCGGGCTAGATTAACCAGGCTACGAATGGAAAGATGCGTGCAGACACAGGAAGACACCAAACTCTCATCAGAGTTCTGTAAAGAATTATTGACGGCAGTGGCAGGTGTCCAAATAACTCCAATGAGGGTAATAACAAAATGATGAAGCGCAACATTCTTGCAGTAGTGATCCCAGCACTGTTGGCTGCTGGTGCCGCTAACGCAGCAGAAATCTATAACAAAGATGGCAACAAACTGGACCTGTACGGTAAAGTTGATGCGCGTCACAACTTCTCTGACAATAGCAACGAAGACGGTGACCAGACTTATGTTCGTTTTGGTTTCAAAGGTGAAACCCAGATCAACGATCAGCTGACCGGTTACGGCCAGTGGGAATATAACGTACAGGCTAACACTGCAGAATCTCAGGGTACCGACGGTTCTAAAACCCGTCTGGGCTTTGCTGGTCTGAAATTCGGTGACGCGGGTTCATTCGACTACGGTCGTAACTACGGCGTGATCTATGACGCAATGTCTTACACCGACCAGCTGCCAATCTTCGGTGATGACACCATGTACACCAACAACGACAACTTCATGGTTGGTCGTGCAAATGGTGTTGCTACTTACCGTAACAGCAACTTCTTCGGTCTGGTTGATGGCCTGAGCTTCGCTGTACAGTACCAGGGCAAAAACGAAAGCAATGACCGTCGTATTATTGACGAGAATGGCGACGGCTGGGGCAGTTCTGTAGCTTATAACACCGGCATGGGTATCAGTGCTGTAGGTGCTTACGCGTCTTCAGACCGTACTAACCGCCAGGTTGCTGACGGCAACGGCGATAAAGCTGACCAGTACGCATTGGGTCTGAAATATGACGCAAACAACGTTTACCTGGCGGCGTTCTACGGTGAAGCACGTAACACCAGCAGCTATGGTAACAATCAGACTGCCAACAAAACTCAGAACTTTGAAGTTGTTGCTCAGTACCAGTTCGACTTCGGTCTGCGTCCATCCATCGCTTACCTGCAGTCTAAAGGTAAGGACCTGAACGGTGTGACCGGTAACGGTTCTACCTTTGCTGGCGGTGACGCTGACCTGGTTAAATACATTGAAGTTGGTACTTACTACTACTTCAACAAAAACATGTCTACCTACGTTGACTACAAAATCAACCTGCTGGATGACACAGACTACACCCGCGCTGGTGCTATTAACACCGACGACGTTGTTGGTGTTGGCCTGCAGTACCAGTTCTAATTGCCCTTTAATCGCGGCTCAGGTCGCGATTAACCGTGCACTCAACGGAGCTTCGGCTCCGTTTTTGTTTTTCTCTCCTCCCTTCCCCCTTTCTGCTGTTTTTTTGACGCAAACGGTTGGTAATTTACCCTTACTGGCGTTAACCTGAGTCCTCACTTCGCTTTAATTTAAGCTAACGGACTTCGACTATGTTTGAACGTATTGCAGCTGCACCCGCCGACCCTATTCTTGGTTTAGCCGATCTGTTCCGCGCTGATGACCGCCCAAATAAGATCAACCTCGGCATTGGCGTGTATAAAGATGAAACCGGCAAAACGCCGGTACTGACCAGCGTTAAAAAAGCTGAACAGTATCTGCTGGAAAACGAAACCACTAAAAACTATCTGAGCATTGATGGTATTGCTGACTTTGGTCGCTGCACCCAGGAACTGCTGTTCGGTGCCGATAGCGCACTGATTTCCGGTCATCGTGCGCGCACCGCCCAAACCCCTGGCGGTACTGGTGCACTGCGCATTGCCGCCGACTTTATTGCCACCCAGACCAGCGCAAAACGTATCTGGGTGAGCAATCCGAGCTGGCCAAACCATAAAAACGTATTTGCCGCTGCCGGTCTGGAAGTGTGTGAATATGATTACTATGATGCTGCCCAGCACACACTGGACTTTAACGGGCTGGTAAACAGCCTGAGCGCAGCGCAGGCTGGTGATATCGTGCTGTTCCACGGCTGCTGCCACAATCCGACCGGCATCGACCCAACGGCAGCCCAGTGGGCCCAGCTGGCTGAGCTGTCGCTGACTAAAGGCTGGCTGCCGCTGTTTGACTTTGCCTATCAGGGCTTCGCTCGTGGTCTGGAAGAAGACGCTGAAGGCCTGCGCTCATTCGCCGCCAGCCATCAGGAACTGATCGTTTGCAGCTCTTACTCGAAAAACTTCGGTCTGTATAACGAGCGCGTCGGTGCCTTTACCCTCGTTGCCGCTGATGCCACCGTGGTCGACACGGCGTTCAGCCAGGTCAAGGCCACCATCCGTGCTAACTATTCCAACCCACCTGCACACGGTGCTGCCGTCGTGGCCACGATCCTTGACAACAGCGCCCTGCGTGCCCTGTGGGAACAGGAGCTGACCAGCATGCGTGAACGCATTCAGCGTATGCGTCAGCTGTTTGTTAATACCCTGCAGGAAAAAGGCGCAAAAGGCGACTTCAGCTTTATCATTAATCAGAACGGGATGTTTTCCTTCAGCGGCCTGACGAAAGATCAGGTTGTGCGTCTGCGTGAGGAATTTGGCGTGTACGCGGTGAATTCCGGACGTGTCAACGTGGCAGGCATGACGCCGGATAATATGTCTCAGCTGTGCGAGGCGATTGTCGCGGTACTGTGATTCGGTGAGCTGAGGGTGACCACCCGGTGGGTGGTCACCCTTTTTTATTCGCTATTGCAGGAAGGGATTGCTGATGCGCTCACGTCCCAGCGTGGACTTCGGACCGTGCCCCGGAATAAAGGTCACGTCATCGCCCAGGGGCAGCAGCTTAGTCTTAATAGAGGCGATCAGGTCACTGTGACTGCCCTGCGGGAAGTCAGAACGACCAACACCGCCGCTGAAGATCACGTCACCCGAGACCAGCAGGCGGCCGGTACGGTCAAAGAAAACGATATGTCCCGGCGTATGCCCGGGACACAGCAGAACCTCAAGTTCCGTCTCTCCTACCCGGACAGTTTCGCCTTCCTCAAGCCAGCGGTCTGGTTCCAGCGGCGGACATTCGGCAAAACCAAACATCTGACTTTGCATCGGCAATCCGTCCAGCCAGAACTTATCAGCCTTATGAGGCCCGATCACCGGAACAGCATAATGTGCGGCCAGTTCAGCGGCAGCCCCGACGTGATCGAGGTGCCCGTGCGTCAGCAGGATGCGGGTCAACGTCACATCCAGCGCTGCAACCTGCTGCTTAATATTTTCAGGATCGCCGCCGGGATCCACCAGCGCGGCCTCACGCGTTTGCGTACACCAGATCACCGAGCAGTTCTGTGCGAACGCGGTGACCGGGATAATATGATAATCCATGCTACTCCGTTACCGGCCACCACAGGGTGCCGGGATGTCGTTTACCAGTGCCGGACTGGCCCGGTATCAATATGCACAAAGTTACTACTCGGATAGTATCCTACACCACCCGCCCGCAGCGAAAGTGCGGCTTTGCGAACATTGCTTAACGAGATCCCTTCAATATGGAAATCCATTGCCTGGCCCAGCGTGTGGTAGCTGTGCTTGGCGACCCCCCGGGTATGAGAGCGCAGGGAATTGTTGGTGCCGAGGGAGCGGTAGCCTGAGATAAGCTGTACTGGTTTACGACTGTCCAGCAGCGTTTGCAGGCGGAACAGCTGGTCGAAGAGATGGGGATCAATACTTTTACTTTTATTCGCGCGGTAATCACGGAAAAAATGATTCAGTCTGGCTAATTCATCCTTGTCATAGCTTTTACCGTTAAAAAATTCCGTTTTAAGGTTTTCACCGGTATTGAGGTTGTTGAGCGTCAATACACGCGGCCGGGACGTCGATAGCGAGGCGAAAGCCTGCCCCGGGAGGAGTGCTACACCGAGTGCGGCGCCACCTAACGTCAGCCACTTACGGCGATGAGAGTCAATTTTATGCATGGATCAGTATTACCTGGCTTAATGATTCGGAGCAGTGCAAATATGTGCACCGTTCGGAACCTTACCGGGCGAAAAAACCTACGTCAACCTGCGAAAAGAAAAACCGGCGCAGAGTGTGATGTTATCGCCTCTGCACCGGTTTTATACCCCACCAGCAACCCTGGCGGGAATATCTGATTAATCAATCATTAGAGCAATAACTGACCAGCTGACAACAGCGCCGGGGCGCCGGATCGGGCGGTATTGTCATAATTGTAAATATCTGTACGAAATTGCGGCAAGCCATCATCGGCGACCCAGGCCGTCAGATAATAGAGGTTCACCGGAACGCGCTGGCGGATGGAGACAAAGCGGGTATCCCCCTCTTTCAGCGTGCTGGAAATACGCGAATTATCCCAGCCAACGTTCTGTAACAGCAGGCTGGCCAGATCTGAAGCGCGGTTGACCCGGACGCAGCCTGAACTCAATGCGCGAATATCTTTCTGGAACAGGCCGTGATTTGGCGTGTCGTGCAGATAAATCGCATCCGAACTTGGCATATTGAATTTGTAGCGGCCGAGTGAATTAGTCGGCCCCGGAGCCTGGCGGATGCGATAAGGGAACGAGGCAGCAGACACCATGCTCCAGTCGATCATTGACGGGTCAATAACCTCCGCATCGTTCGTCCAGCCGGAAAGCAGCGTATAACCGTGTTTATACAGGTACATCGGGTCCTGTTTCACTTTTGGCACAATGTCCTTGCGCACCAGCGTTGTCGGCACATTCCACGGTGGGTTAAGCACCACGTTATTCAGGGCGCTGCGCATCAGAGGCGTTTTACGGTCAGGACGGCCAACAATCACCCGTGAAGAAAGGATCTCATTGCCGTTAACGTAGTAGGCCAGAGAGTAATTAGGAATATTGACCATAATACCGTTATGCATATCATCCGGCAGCAGACGTAACCGCTGTATGTTCAGCGCCAGTAATGAAGCCCGGCGCTGGGGCGAGACGTTAAGCCATTCACGCGTACGCGTACCAATGGCGCCGTCTGCTTCCAGCCCCTGCCAGGTCTGAAAACGTTTAAGGGCTTCGACCAGGTCCGGGGTATAAATATTATCGCTGTTCACCGGTATCACGACACCATCAACGTTACCCACGTTTTGCGGGGTAGCCGGTGGCAGGTTATCAGTCGGTACTGCCGACGGACTGACCACAACGCTGCTGTCCGTTGTGGGGCGCGCTGTCGCATCAGGCTGGGCATTGTCATCATCATGCACCAGCGGGGCGTCAACCGGCCCCACCACTTCTTCCGCCGGTGTCGATGGCTCGCTGGCCGGGGACATCATCCCGGTACGCTGCAGGATGTCACGCAGCGCGGGCACATCGTTGCTGACCTGGCCGGGACGCAGGGTTTGTTTATCGGTCAACTGCGGCCACGGCCGGTTTTCGGCCAGCAGGGTTTTCAGGGCCTGATGCATGCGCGCATACTGTGGATGCTGAGGTGCCAGCGACAGAACAAATCCATTCAGATTCCCCTGCGCCAGCGCATTTTGCCACTGGTTGATCACCGCCACTGACGGTGTTTCCATTTTATAAGGCACATTGCTGTAGAGCCAGGTTTCCCCTTTGCTGGGAACACTGGAAGTAAATTGCAGATAGCCCAGCATGGCATCAGACAACACCACGTCACGAGCCAGTCCGGTGATAGCGGGGTCGGTCAGCTGTTTGACCCACTGAATAAACTGTGGCTGAACGCCGGAGATAGCGACTTCGGCTAACTGCTGCTGAAACTGCTGTACGGCCTGACCATCCTGCCACATCGGCTGCATACTCCGGCTGGCATACAGAGGAGCAAGACTTTTCAAATAGAACGGCGCGTTTCCGTGCGGATAGAGCGCGGCAATCTGCGATGCACTTTGCACCACGCTAACGTGATGACTCACCGGCGCAGAGACCGGCGGTATCCCCGCAAGCGATGGCGACATGCTGACCATCCAGCAAAACAGAGTACAACCCAGCGCAACAGCCCGGGTGGAAAACGATTTCTGCAGCAACATCCTTGCTCCCTGTTAGTCTGCTGAACGGGAAGCCAGCAGTAATTAGTCATTGTTATAAGTATAGAAACAGAAAACGGCATTTGCCTCATACGTGCAAATGCCGTTATCCAGAGTAATCTGGACGCAGAAATATTACCACTGCGTCACATTATTTTTTACAGTATGAGGCGTGCTATGCCTCAGCCTCTGCATCTTTAGCGGTCAGTGTCGGTTCCGCCGTGAAGCCGCGGAGGCCGACCACGTGAACATGCTCGGTATTATTGAACACTTTACGGACCAGTTTATAAGTAGTGCCTTTCTCCGGGCTGATGTTCTCAGGTGCGGCGATAATCAGCTGCATCTCAAGGCGATCGCACAGTTCAAACAGGGTAGCGATGGATTTCGCATCCAGACGAGCAGCCTCATCAAGGAACAACAGGCGGCACGGAGAGATATCCTTACCGCGCAGGCGCCGTGATTCCTCTTCCCAGCTCTGCACCACCATCACCAGAATTGACATGCCGGTACCGATGGCCTCTCCCGTCGACAGCGCACCGCTTTCTGCACGAAGCCAGCCGTCCGATCCGCGGTTCACTTCCACTTCCATCTCAAGATAGTTGCGGTAGTCGAGCAGCTCTTCCCCGATAGTCTGTGGCGTGCGCTGTCCCATATCGATCTGCGGATTCAGGCGCTGATAGAGTTTCGCCAGCGCTTCAGAGAAGGTCAGACGGTTGCTCTTGAACAGATCCTGATGCTGCTCATGCTGCTCGGAAAGTACGTCCAGCAGCGTGGAGTGCGCTTCACGCACGTTGACGTTGAGCCGGACGCTCTTCACCTGCCCGAAGCTGACCGCCTGTAATCCCTGGTTCAACTGACGAATACGGTTCTGCTCACGCTGAATAGTTTTGCGAATAATGTTCGATACGCTGCGTGAACTGATGGCCAGCATCTGCTCACGAGCCGTCAGCTCTTCGGTCAGACGGTTCAGTTCAATTTCCATCTGTTCGATGGCTTCAACCGGATCGTCAGTGCGAATGATATCCTGGCGAATACGCTCGCGCAGGTGCTGATAGACCGCAATAAAGAACTGGATTTTGCGCTCAGGGCGTTTCGGATCTTCAGACAGGCGCAGCACATCGCGCAAGTGTTCGTTATCCGCCACGGCCAGACGCAGTGCTCCCAGCGCCTTATCCGACATGGAACGCAGCTCATCGCCCCCCAGATAGGCCAGTTCGCGGCGGTGCAGACGGCGCTCAACGCCGTTATCTTTCACCAGCCGCAGGACGGCCACCCAGCCGGCTTTGGCACTGACCACCTGTTCGCGACCAGCCTGATACTCCCGTTCCAGACGGCGCAGTTTTTTCTGCAGCGCATCCATCTCAGCTTCACAGAAGGTCAGCTGTTTTTCCAGCTGATTGCGACGCATACGGTTATTGCTCAGCGCGCTGTAGAGTTCATCACGGCGTTGCTTTGCCCGCTCTTCGGCAGAAGCATCCGCCTGCACACCGATATCCAGCATCTCCTGCTGCAACTCTTTCAGCATATCGCGTTTGGCATCGTAGGAGCTTTTCAGCGAGGCCAGCACCTGTGAGTACTGGGTTAACTGAGCCTGATGCTGACGTAATTTTTCCCTTGCACGGGTACGTTCACCTTCCGCCTGCTCCAGACGCTGGCGCAATTTTTCATTGAGGTCGCTGGTGCCGTTCAGCATCCCGGCTGAATCGACATAGCCAAAGTGCGCACGACGCTGCACGACCTCGGTCAGGGCAAAGGCCTGCTGACGGGCATCGCGCTGCTGCTGCTGCGCCTGCTGGTAATCCAGCTTCAACTGGTCGTGCTGTTCCGGGTCACTCTGCAGCACAGAAAGGATCGGCTCCAGTCGGGTCAGGTGTGCGCCGTGCTGCTGCACAAAGCGCGCGGCTTCCTGCGCTTCATCCAGCTTTTCCTGAATTTCTTCGTGGCGATCCTGTAACGTATCATCCAGTAACAGGCTGACGCGCGGTAACAGGCGGTTAAGCTGGGCAACGCCCTCTTTCGCCTGTTCAAACTGCTGACGCTGCTGCTGGTTTTCGCTTTCGTGGTTCGTCAGCGCACGCTCAACCTCATTACGCCGGGTATTGAGCAGACGCATTTCCGCTTCCGGATCCGACTCAAACGCTACGCCCAGATGGCTGCCAATAAAGCGGCTGAAGGACTGATGCAGACGCTGGGTTTTCTGAACGTCAAAGGACAGCGTGGCGTAACGTTCGGCCAGGGCTTCACGTTCAGCGTGCAGGAGGTCAAGCTGGTTCTCACGGGCTGCACGGCCAAACAGCGGTACTTTAGGAAAACGGGAATAGCGCCACTGGCGGTCCCCGGCTTTCACTACCACCGCTTTTTCCAGCTCCTCCACGTTAAACACGCTGTCATCAAATGACTGCGGGTCCCCTTCAATCAGATAGAGATCTTCCGGGCAGTCATCGAGCCCGTCGAGCTGTTCGCGGATCAGCGACAGGTCCGGCACCACAATCGCGTGGCGGGCGGGGCCATAGAGCGCTGAGAAGTAAGGGGCATCGTCGATGGTGACATCGTCATAGATTTCGGACAGCAGTACGCCGCCAAAACGTTCGGCCAGCGTGTTCAGTCGCGCATCTTCGGCACCGCCCGGCTGGCTGAGACGTTCGATCTGTTTTTCAATCTCCCGCTTACGCGCGGAAACTTCATCACGTTCAACGGTGGTTTCACGCTCGCGCTCCAGCAGCTGCTGCATAAACTCGGTGACCTGCTGGCTGTTTTCCAGCGACTGTCCGGTCTGTTCGCTCAGCTGCGACAGGATCTCCTGCGCGGCAAGCCACTGCGGTGCCTGTTTGGTGAGCCGCGCGATGCGTTCACGCAGTTGCTCCAGCTCCTGGCGCAGGGCCATACGGCGCTCACCGGCATCGGCCACGCTTTCGTTCAGCAATTCAATCTGGGCTTCCAGCTCCGCCTGCAGGGACTCCAGCTCACCGGCATCGACCTGCTGGCCGTGTCGCTTGCAGAAGTCATTGAGCAGTCGCTCGGCATCCTGTTGTTCACGCAGGCGTTGCGTCAGTTCATTCAGGCGGCTACGCAACGGCTGGAGCTGTTCAGCGTGGTAACGCTGATTGCTGGCGTCACGTAACAAATCGCGGCCCACCTGCCAGGCTTCGCTGCGACTGACCGGACCGGCGATTTTATTGACCAGTTCAAACGCCTGTTCGAACTGGCTGTGCGCGGCCTGCGCCACGCTCATTTTTTGCTCCAGCATCAGCAACCTGTCGGTGGCTTCCTGCTCTTTAGCCTGGAACGTTTCCTGCCACTCGTCGGCGTTTTCAATAGTGAGGTCGCGCAGCTGACAGATTTCCTGAGCACGCTGCAAAGCGGTCAACGCCTGTTGATACTGAATGGCCCGCGTCTGCTGGACATCCAGCGCCTGCTGGTAGTCGGCCAGCTGATTTTTCAGCTCATCCACTTCCAGTTCAGCATTTTCGCTGCGCGCTTCGTTTTCCTCATGCACCTCACGCGCTTCGGCGACCACTTCATTCTGCTCTTCCAGGCGGAAGGTCAGTTCTTCCAGGTCGGCGTCGTAGCGATCAATTTTTTCCTGCTGACGCAGAGCCGTCTGTACCAGATTCAGATGGTCGCTGGCCCCCTGATAATCTGTTTCCAGATCGCTCTCAGCGGCGTTATGTTCACCCAGCTCACGCGCCATCTCGATATGTCGATACTGCTCGGCAGCAAGCTGCTTCCGACTGGTAAACAGATCGTTACGCACCTGCATGGCCGCATCAAGATGAATGCGTCGCTCGTTAGCGTGACGCATGTAGTCTGCCGCCACGTAGCTGGTGGCTTCAGAAATCAGGTGTTTAAACAGGTCGCGATCGGACTGCGTCACCCGTATCGCTTCCAGCGTCATGCGGTTTTCACGCAGGGCGGCTTCCATATCCTGAAACGCCTTCCGCACGCCGCTGTTTTCCGGCAGCAGGTAGTCGCGCAGGGAGCGTGTAATGGCGCTGGAGATCCCGCCATACAGCGAGGCCTCAATCAGACGGTAATATTTACTACGGTCAGCCGCGGAACGCAGACGACGCGCCACGATACCGAGGTCGAACATCACCGAATGGTAGTCCGTAATGGAGTTGTACTGTTTGAACTGTACGCTTTCCATCGCTTCAAAGCGGTCTTTCAGCTCACTGATGGGCACCACGCGCGCCTGACGCGCGTTGACCGTCTCCGTGAGAATTTCGGTAGGGTTAATCGACGTTGGCAGGCCGTGGATACTGAACGGTTTGATATCCACTTTACGGTCGCGACCGGCAACCTGCTGCAAACGTACCCCGACCAGCACGCGCTGGTGCAGTGAGTTAACCACATCAAGCACCGCGTAGCAGACGCCCGGCCGCAGTTTACCGTGCAGACCTTTATCCCGCGAACCGGAGGTGGCCCCGGCCTCGGTGGTATTACGGAAATGCAGCAGCGTCAGATCGGGGATCAACGCAGTAACAAAAGCCGCCATGGTGGTGGATTTACCGGCACCGTTACCGCCTGACAGCGTAGTCACCAGCTCATCAAGGTCAAAGGTGCGGGCAAAAAAGCCATTCCAGTTAATCAGCGTCAGCGAGCGAAACTTCCCACGTTCAATCATTTATTCTTCCTCCGCACGGTCCGGCGCATTGTTGTCCGCGTCACTCTCATCGCTTTCATCATTCAGGGCCAGCCCACCGTCAAGCTGCATCGCTTCGCCATCCCGGATCATGCGCAGCTGCGCATCGCGCGGATCGTCACCGCTGCGCACATCGGCACCAAAGCGGAAGACCGATTCGGTAATGCGGAATTTGCTGCTGTCATTGCCCATAAACCAAACCATCCCCAGCCGGCGCAGGCGATTTAACGACGCGCGCATCTTCTCCTGGAGTTTCTGGCGATCCAGGTCAGAACCGGTCGAACGCTGGTTGACCAGCTTCAGCAGCTTACTTTCATCAGCCAGCGACATCAGTTCATCGTGCAGTTCCTGCTGGGTGAAAATCCCCTCATTGGCCAGACGCTCCGGACTGAGATAGAGGTAACACAGTATCTTACCGACCATCATATCCAGTTCAGACAGCACCGAGCGCGGGATCAGCGTGGTGGAGCGTGGCCGCAGATAAAAGAAGCCTTCTGGCGCACGGATCAGTTCAACGTTATAACGGGTGTAAAATTCTTCGAGAAATTCCTGATAATCCATCAGAAAGGCGTGCTGATCTAGCTCGTCGATACCAATATGCCGCCCTGCGCGTAACTGGCTGTCCAGCGCCGGAAAGATCGGATTTGCCAGAGCCATCGCCAGCTTAACCGGCATCACTTGTTCAATATTTGTCGATGACATGTGCCTGCACCTTGGCTCCGTAATCATTAATAGCCTGCCATTTTGCAGCCAGGCCAGAGAAGTCTGCTTCGGCCACGCCTAAGCGTACAGCCTGATCGACGACAATACGCGCCACGTCAAAGTGACGAACTCGCGGGTATTGTGTCAGGTAATCGCGTATGACTTCGCCCAGATCCAGCGGTTTCTGCTGGGTCTTGTAGCTGGCCAGCGCCTCTTCAATCATCGCCGCCAGCTGTTCACGAATCGCGTTAAACTCTTCGTATTCCAGTTCTGAAGGCAGTTCACCCGTCACCTCTTCGCTGCGCAGGGTCAGTTCTTCATCACGCATGTCGTACAAACGGTCAGCATTGGCAAAGGTGAGTGCCCAGGGCTGATCGAAGTAATTCTGTACCGACTGCCGCAACCGCTGGGCGAAGACACGGTTTTTATCCATATCTATCGCCGTACGGATAAATTTATGCACATGGCGGTCGTAACCAATCCACAGGTCAATCGCCTGCTGGCCCCAACTGATAATGCGATCCAGCTTGTTCTGCAGGTCAAACACCAGTTTGTCGACAAAGCCCAAATCGGGGCTGTTCATCGTCGCATCCTGAATGCGCAACAGGTTGGCCTGCAGCTTATCGCCCGCGGCTTCCAGGGTGTCCTGTAGCTCGCGCAGCGTGCCGGACGTTTCATTTAACAGCAGTTCACAGCTGGAGATAGCCGCCCGCCAGTCTTTGTTGAGCAACTGGGCAATATCGTCTTTTACCGCCTGCTGCTGCTCATCCATGATGCGCTGAGTGATATCAATACTGTCGAAAATTTCCGCGACGGAGTATTTCAGCGGCGCAAACACGTTGCGGTGCCAGTGGTATTCATCGCCATTTTCATCGGCGGCATCTGCCGCCCGCTTCAACTCACCGGCCACGATCGACAGCTGCAGCGAAAGGCGCAGCGTGGAAAATTCACGCTGGCGAATGTAGTAGTCTGTGATGCCGATACCCAGCGGGGTGAGGCGGTAGATGGCATTGCCTTCGGCGTGTTCGCTGGTAAAGCGATTAAGCAAACGCTGACGCACCATATCATTGATGGCATTATTGGCACGTACAACTACCGTTTCACTGGTCTGCTCAAAGCCTTCGCTGACATGGCGGAAGGCATCAATCAGTTCGCCTTCACTCATTTCGCCATCCATGCGCTCCCCGTTGAGGGTGGCAATTGCCAGCAAAAAAGCCAGACGTTCGGTTGGCAACGAGACGGAAAAATCATTTTTTCGCGCCCAGGCCACCAGTTCCGGTACAGTCTGGGAAAATTCACTCATAGTTCTTCTGCCTTATGGGTTTCCGCGCTGTAACGTGGATATAACGCCCTAAACTTAAAAAAGGCTCCTGGCGGCAGTATTGCTTTTCCAGGGCCAGAACCTCATCAAACCGTTCAATCTGCCTGGTTTTATCGCGCAGATAATCATGAAAAACCCGAATACCGGTTTTGCTCTCAATAGTAAAACCACAATCCTGAAGCCAGCCGTAGACCTGCTGGGGGTCACGGGGATAGTCGGGAGACAGCGTCTTCTTTTTACGCTTGGCCAAACCCGACTGCAGGTAACCAAAATTACCCAGCACCATCGTCTGCATCAGCAGGCCATTCAGATTGTAAAACATCAGCGACAGCACCCCGCCTGGCTTAAGCGCATCATACAGCGCGGCCAGCACTTCCTGCGGTTCTGCCACCCACTCCAGCACAGCGTGAAACAATACCAGATCAACCGGTTTATCTAAATGTTGACCGACCTGCTGGGCGCTAATTTGTGCGAATTGCATGTTACCGCTCACACCTTTTTCATCGGCCAGGCGGCGAGCGCGCGATAACATCTCTTGTGAAACATCACAAAGCAGAACCTGATGGCCCCGCGCGGCGACCCCGCAGCCGGTCTGACCTTCTCCTCCGCCCGCATCCAGTACCGACAGCGCGCCCTCGGGAAACGAGGCTAACAGCGCGTCAAGATCCTGCCAGAGGATCGCCTGACGAATACGCCCTTTAGTGGTACCGTAAATGTTCTGCGAAAATTTTTCTGCGATATCATCAAAGTTGCGATCCTGCATACAGCGGCTCCGGGTTAAGGGCGTGATGGTATGGGAGTCACCCGGTTATTCCGCGCCGGACTAAAACGGACAGGTAGATCCCTATTTTTCCCCGCCAGCGGACGTAGTAAATGAGCTGCAACGGCTGCGGCTTGAAAGTGGCGGGGTATTTTGGCATACACTGGCAAATAATGAAGCTTTCGGTCGCCGCTTAGTGCTTGGGTGATGTTTTTTCGGACAAAAGGAACCTGTTTTCATGTTTTTCGCCCTAAAAAAAGTCGTTGGTGGCCTGCTGCTACCGCTGCCGATGCTGCTGCTGATCATGGCAGTTGGCATTATGCTGCTCTGGTTTAGCCGATGGCAGAAAAGTGGCAAAACCCTGGTTTCCCTTGCCTGGGCTCTGCTCCTTCTCATCAGCCTGCAGCCTGTCGCCGACCGTCTGCTGGCACCGCTGGAAAATCGCTACCCGACCTGGCAGAATCAGCACCCGGTAGAGTATATCGTGGTTCTCGGCGGTGGCTACACCTGGAACCCACAGTGGGCGCCCAGTTCTAACCTGCTTAATAACAGCCTGCCCCGTCTGGCTGAGGGTATCCGCATCTGGCGGGCTAACCCGGGGTCGAAACTGATTGTGACGGGTGGCCATGCTCAGGGGAATCCGGTGAGTTCAGCCAGTGTGGCATCACGCGTGGCCCAGTCTCTCGGTGTGCCACCAGAGGATATTATCACTCTGGATCAACCCCGGGATACAGGCCAGGAAGCAGAAGAAGTAGCAAAAATAGTGGGCCAGCGGCCGCTGGCACTGGTCACCTCAGCCAACCATTTGCCACGCGCCATGGTTTTCTTCCAGCGTCAGGGGCTTAACCCCTGGCCTGCTCCGGCCAATCAGCTGGCGATCGCTTCTCCTCTGAATTTCTGGGAGCGGGCCCTGCCGTCATCCTTCTGGCTGGGGCATAGCGAACGTGCTGTTTACGAGTGCCTGGGCCTTGTCTGGCAGTGGCTGCATCCGGCAGCGAAGGAGTCAGTCGAGCCAGGGCAGCAGTGATCGACTGGCCAGACTGAACCGCTGAGCATCAAACTGTGCGGTGTGGATCAGTCTGGCAATCTCTTCCCAGACAATATACAGCCAGCGGCGTGCGACAAACCCCTCTGCGACGGGTGCGCGCTGCAGGTAGCAACTGAGGATGTCATCACCGACGCCAGTTGCGCAAAGGGGATAGAGATCGAATTCACGCGGTGCCCAGAGTACGGTGCCGGGATTGATCACCGCCAGCAGTTGATCTGCCCAGGCCTCTTTCATGATGCTGGTGGGTGCCATGTTTCCGTGGACTAAAACACAGGGATCGTCAAACCCGTTGAACAGCCTGGACAGGCTTTGACGGCTGCGAAAAAGCAGCTGCCGGGCATCCATGCTCAACTGTGCCGGGCGCAGGTAGCCGAGCGTGGCCCAGAGGACCTCGACCCGCTGGGCGTACCAGGCCGGCCAGTGATTCTGTTGCGTGCTGTCAACCGTGCCTACCAGCCCATGGCTGTCAATCCGGTGCCAGCCAAGCATTCCCTCGACAATCTGCTCCTGAAGCTGTTGCCAGCGCTCAGGCGTGCGCGTGGGCGCTTCGATGGATACCCCGCCCGTACGTTCAATCAGTAAGACCTCATGCAGCGGAGGTTGCTGGCTGATAACCAGACCATACACGGCAGGAACACGCACTTTGCCTTCACGCATCAGCATCGACAGCTTGTGCGCTTCCTGGGCAGCAATGCCATTCATACTGAAGTATTTCGCGACCAGCGGCAGAGAATAGCCCTGGTCATCGTACAGGGTATAGAGACTGGCGAAAGGCTGCTGACTGATACATTCCACCCGACTGACCGGTTCGCCAAGAACCAGTGCCAGTTCAGATCGCAGGTGTTCCATCTGCCCTCCTTTCAGGCAAAAGGTCTTATAAGGGCGCTGAACGCGGAAATTTTTTGCTTCGTGCCGGACACGGCTGCAGCAGAAATGACGGGGTCGGAGGAAAGCACCCCATCGTGGGTTACTGCATGGCTTCGCGTACGCGCAGTAAGTCTTCTGGCGTATCAACACCTACGCTGGGAATAGCCTTTGCCACATCGACGTGGATTTTTTCGCCGTACCACAGCACGCGTAGTTGCTCAAGCAGCTCGATCTGTTCCAGCGGGCTGGCTTCCCAGCCAACATAGCGGCGAATAAATCCGGCACGATAGCCGTAAATACCAATATGACGCAGGAAATGGTCCCCGATGGTGTCGCGGGAAGCCGCAAACCGCTCACGATCCCAGGGGATGGTCGCGCGCGAGAAGTAGAGTGCATAGCCATTAGCATCGCGCACCACCTTCACAGCATTCGGATTAAACGCCTCTTCCGCTGAATCCACCGGCACGGCCAGCGTTGCCATACCGGCGCTGCTTTGGGCCAGATTATCTGCCACCTGGCGAATAATCACCGGGGGGATCATCGGCTCATCGCCCTGGACATTCACAATTACGGTGTCATCAGGGAACTGATAATGATCAATCACCTCCGCCAGACGCTCGGTGCCAGACTGATGGTCAGGACGAGTCATACAGACTTCGCCACCGGCCGCTTCAACGGCGCGCGCTACGTCAGGATGGTCAGTCGCCACAATCACGCGATCGGCACCTGACTCCAGCGCCCGCTCCATGACATGGACCACCATGGGCTTGCCGTGAATGTCGACCAGCGGCTTACCCGGCAAACGGGTAGAAGCAAAACGCGCCGGAATGATGGCGACAAAACTCATGGATGGCTCTCTTCGAGGGTTAAGCCACGGGCTTCCACCTCCAGCAGGACGGGAATGCCGTCACGAACCGGGTAAGCCAGCCCATCCGGTTTGCAGATTAACTCCTGCTGATCTTTGTTGTAATACAGTTTGCCGTGACATACCGGGCAGGCAACGATTTCAAGTAAACGATGATCCATGGTTCCTCCGCGATGAACCCAGTTTTGCAATGGGTTAAGAATATCATAGCTGTACGGGCGCGGTTACCTGCACACCGCGAAAAAATGCCCTGGCGGCTATATTTCCCAACGCGCTGGCCAGCAGGCCGCCATGGCGGCGGGGAGTTTATTGACCTCGATCATTTCTGCGCCCTGCCAGCGGGCAAAACGTGTCAGAGCCAGCTTAATGTCGCCGACCATCTGCTGGCTGACGCGCGTGTTCGCCTCCAGCCAGATCGCATTGACCTGTAAGGTTTTCTCTTTACGCAACATGCGCGCATCCAGCCGGCCTTTCAGCGCACCGCGATGCAAAAGGGGCAGGACAAAATAGCCGTACTGCCGCTTTGCCTCTGGCGTATAACACTCCAGGCGATAGTCAAAACCAAACAGCTCCCTTGCGCGCTTGCGATCCCAGACCAGTGGATCAAAGGGCGACAGGATCGCCGTATGCGTGGCGGCCTGCGGCCTGGCAAGTTGCCCGAACAGGGAGTGATGGAGATACAGCGTGCCCAGGCTTTCGACCTGCACTTCACGGACCGTGCCCTCTTCGCGCCAGCGTGCAAGAGCAACCGCCACGGGCGCGCGTTTCAGACGGTAATAATCTGCCAGCCAGGAGAGGCGGAAAATGCCCAGGCTGGCCGCACTATTGTCCAACATACGCTGGACGGCGTCCTCTTCCTTCAGAGCATGTTGTTGATCATCCCAGTCGGGCAATATCCGCTCGCGCAGGTCGTAAACGCGCTGGAAATTGCGCCGTTCACTGATCATCAGTTCACCGGCCGTAAATAAATTTTCCAGGTGCCGCTTATGCGGCTTCCATGCCCACCAGCCGGGCTTCTGGCCTGGGGGGGCGGTAAAGTCAGCAGAACGGACAGGGCCGTTTTCGCTGATATGGGCCAGCAAATCGCCGATCTCCTGCTGATGCTGATCCCGCCATGCCTGACTGAACTTCCAGCCCAGCGCAGACGGGTTAAGCATGCGATGACGCAGCAACCCGTAATCGGCAACCGGAATAAAGCAGGCTTCGTGCGCCCAGTACTCAAACAGTTTTTTTTCCGCCAGGGCCTGATCAAGCCAGATCGGGGGGTACTCACCCAGCCGGCTGAACAGCACCAGGTAAGGGCTGCGTGCCACTACGTGGATGGTATCGATCTGCAACAACGCCATTCGTCGCACGGCAGCCAGCAGGTCGTCAAAGCAGGCTTTACGTTTAGGTGGGCGCAGCAGTCCCTGCGCCGCCAGCTGTAGCTGACGGGCCTGAACAAGAGAAAGTTTTTCCGCCGTCATATTGCCATCCCTAAAAATCAGATGGCTCAAGTGTAGCGCCTGTCAGACAGGCAGGCAGAAATTATCGGGGAATTAATGCACTGATTTTGTTAAGCAACACGCTGGACTGTTCAGAGGGAAGCACCGCATCAACCGGTAAATACCACCAGTCAGCACAGGCAAATGCCCTGACTTTTACCGCATCTTTTTCGGTCATCACCAGGGTCTGACCCGGCAATATCAGGGCATTCAGCGTGTCCGCGGTGTAATTCTGATGGTCAGCAAAAACCACCTCTTTCTCGATTCTCACACCCTGCTGACGCAGCGTATTGAAAAACCGCGGCGGATGACCGATGCCCGCCATGGCAACAACATTGTTCAGCTCACCCACTTCACGTCGCTCACCGGAAAGCAGGTTCACTGCCAGACCCGGCGCCAGACGCATCGCAAGCTCTCCCTGCTGCGCCGTGCCACCATTAGCGATCACGGCGCTGACATTTTTCAGACGGTTAGCACGCTCCCGCATCGGGCCCGCAGGCAGCCACCAGCCATTGCCAAAACGTCGTTCACCGTCCACGACGACAATTTCAATATCACGATCCAGTGCATAATGCTGCAGACCATCATCAGTAATGATGACATCAATATCTTCGCTGTTAACCAGCGCTTCAACAGCCTGGCGTCGTTGCGGCGCCACGGCGACTGCCGCGCCGGTGCGCTGATAAATCAGTACCGGCTCGTCACCCGCTTCGCGGGTGGTAACGTCTGGGCCCAGCACCAGCGGATAGCGTTCGGCTTTACCCCCGTAGCCCCGCGACACCACACCCACGCGAAATCCACGCTGCTGCAGTGCCTGCACCAGCCAGATTACCACCGGTGTTTTACCATTCCCTCCGGCGGTGAGATTACCCACAATCACCACAGGAACCGGTGCACGCCACACCTTGCGCCAGCCGCAACGGTAGCTCAGACGCAGCAGGTTACTGACCAGCCCATAGAGCAGACTGAAAGGCAGTAACAGGAGATACAGCGCCGAGCGACCGCTCCAGATGCGTTCAATCATTGGCCAAATTGCATCTTATGCAGTTGCGCATAGACGCCACGCTCGGCCAGTAGCATTTCATGACTGCCGCGCTCAACGATCTGGCCATCTTCAACCACCACAATCTCATCAGCCTTTTCAATGGTGGAAAGACGGTGCGCGATCACCAGGGAGGTGCGGTTCTTTTGCAGCTCATCCAGCGCAGACTGAATGGCACGCTCAGATTCGGTATCCAGTGCGGAAGTCGCTTCATCCAGGATCAGAATGGGGCTGTCACGTAGCAGGGCGCGGGCGATAGCGATACGCTGACGCTGCCCCCCAGAGAGCAGCACACCATTTTCACCGATCATGGTATCCAGGCCATTTTCCATCTTATTAATAAAGTCCATGGCATGAGCCATTGTTGCGGCTTTTTCCACTTCTTCCCGGCTGTATTGTTCATGGCGGGCATAAGCAATGTTGTTGGCGATAGTGTCGTTAAACAGGTGCACATTCTGCGATACCAGCGCCACCTGACTACGCAGAGACGCCAGCGTATATTCGCGCAGGTCGTGACCATCCATCAGGATATTTCCCTGCTGAATGTCGTAAAAACGCGTCAGCAAACTCGCCAGGGTTGATTTACCCGACCCCGATCGCCCAACCAGCGCCACGGTTTTACCCGCAGGAATGGCCAGATTAATGTTCTTCAGTGCAGGGATTTCGCGTCCAGGGTAAGTGAAAGTCACGTTACGGAATTCGATATCACCTTTGGCACGCTCGACCGTGCGCTTACCGGTATCCTCTTCCTGCTCACTGTCGAGGATGGAGAACAGCGTCTGACAGGCCGCCATGCCACGCTGGAACTGAGCATTGACATTGGTGAGTGACTTCAGCGGACGCATCAGGGCAATCATCGAGGAGAAGACCACGGTGATGGTCCCTGCGGTCAGGGTTTCCATCACGCTAGGGAAGCTGGCGGCGTACAGAACAAAAGCCAGCGCCAGTGAGGCGATGAGCTGAATAATCGGATCGGAGATGGATGACGCTGAAACCAGTTTCATGCCCTGCTGGCGCATGCGATTACTGACCACGTTAAAGCGTTTGCTCTCGATCTCCTGCCCACCAAAGATCAACACTTCTTTATGCCCTTTCAGCATCTGTTCGGCGCTGGTTGTCACCTGCCCCATCGTGTTCTGCATATTTTTGCTGATATTACGAAAGCGCTTAGAAACAGTACGAATGGCGAATGACACAACGGGTGCCAGGACAATCAGGATAAGCGACAGCTGCCAGCTGTAGTAAAACATCAGGATGAACAGGCCAATAATAGAGGCACCTTCACGCACTACGGTCACCAGCGCACCGGAGGAAGAGGAGGCCACCTGCTCAGAATCATAAGTAATGCGCGACAGCAGCGTACCGGTCGATTGCTGGTCAAAAAAGGCGACCGGCATGCCCATCATGTGGCTGAACAGGCGACGGCGCATACCCATCACCACATTACCAGACACCCATGAGATACAGTAACTGGACACATAGCTGGTCACGCCGCGAACCAGCATCAGCCCCATAACCGCCAGTGGCATCCACAGGAGAACTGCATTATTCGCTTTGCCAAAACCATCATCGAGTAAAGGCTTCAGCAGTGACAGCATGAGTGTATCGCCTGCCGCATTCAGAACCAATGCGATGGCTGCCACAATCAATCCCGCCTTGTATGGCACAATCATGGGCCAGAGTCGACGGAATGTCTGCCAGGTGGAGAGATCTTTATCCAGATGCATTATTTAACCAGCGTTGAATGAAATAGCCGCTTATTCTACCTGGAATACCTGACTACGCCAAACCACTGATGATACCAACGGTTCATTATTTGTTCTCTTAACCCTTTTAATTGCCAGTTATCACGAAAAAAATGAGCACTCAACTGGCCGGAAAGCGCTGTATCACGCCATTCCACATTATATTCAGCATAGCGTTGAATAATTTGCCTGGCGGGCAAACGCCAGGCACTGTAACGCGCTGCAGAGGCGATTGCTGCTGATGCAGAAACGGCACGCAGGAAGGGCGGTGATGAGGAGGTTCTGCTTCCGTGATGCGGCACCTGGAGTAAATCAGCCCGCAGGGTGGCACGTTGTTCAGCGACCAGCCTTAACTCTGCCGGTGCCTCAATATCACCGGTAAGCAGCACACGCCATTTTCCATCGGTAACGGCTACCACACAGGACTGATTATTTCCTTCCCGCACTTCTCCCTGTGGTGGCCAGAGCACCTGAAACTGGAGGTCCTGCCAGCGCCAGTTCACGCCTTTACGGCAGGGTAAGTGGCCGGAACGTGCAAGAGCGCTTCTCACTGTGGCTGCGGGAAACGCTGCCTGTACACTTTGAAGACCGCCGATATGGTCAAGATGACCGTGGCTGAGAATAATACCGGTTACGTTTAACCCCTGCCAGGCAAGCCAGGGCAGGATCTGACTGCGGGCAAAATCGCCTCCAGGCCAGCGATTTCCGGTGTCGTACAGCATGGCTTCACCGTGGCGGGAGATCACGACGGCCAGCCCGTGTCCGACGTCCAGCATGTCAACACGCCAGCGCGGCAGAGAGGCCACATCGCGCCAGCTGCACAGCACCAGAACAGCGCTCAACAGAGTGACGGGCGAAGTTCGCCACCAGCCGAAACGGAGGGTTAACAGCACCAGCCAGCATAACAGGCTGACTGCAGCCATCGTCCGGTCAAGTGGGAACCAGCCACGCGGGAGATGCTGGAGAGGGATAAACACCAGCGCGAGGGAACGGTCCACCCACTCCCACAATACCAGGTTAATCACAGGCACTGGATTCACTAACGTTGCCACCAGGATCAGAGGAACAGTAATGCAGGAAATCAGCGGTACAGCCCACAGGTTAGCCACCAGAGCACTTACGCTGATACCATGAAACAGCACCGTCTGAAGCGGCATCAGCAGTAACAACATCCCTGCCTGAAGATGCAACAGCCGCAGCAGCAGCCAGCGTTTACGCCGCGAAAAACGGGAAGGAAGAGGAAAAAAATGATACCAGAGCAACAGGCCAGCCACTGCCAGTGCTGAAAGCCACAGACTGTCGGAGAGCACGCTCAGTGGATCAAAAAAGAGAATGATACCGATACACACCGCCCATACCTGCCCCCCCTGACAGTTCATTCCACGCAGGCGAAGCACGCTCCAGACCAGTAAGGCTAAAATAGCCCGAAGCGCAGGCGGGTTTCCTCCAGAAAGCCAGCAATACAACAGCGCTACCAGCAATCCGCTGTACATTGGCAGACGATAGCCAATACACCAGGCCGGAAAAGTAAACTGTATCATGCGTGCCAGCAGCCAGCCGAAACTGGCAGCGAGAGCGATATGCATGCCGGAGATTGCCATCAGGTGCGCTGTACCAGTTTCGCGCAGCAGCTGATTTGTTTCGCGATCGACCTGCGATCTGTCGCCGAAAGCCAGCGCAGAAATTAACGCCTGCCGGCTTAAATTCGCCGTGTTTTTTTTCATGGCCCCCGTTACTTTGTCACGCAGGCTACAGGTGGCATCCGTGACCACGGCTGACACCACCCTTCCGGTCAGAGGGGTATGGTTCGCCAGGGCATAACGCTGACGATCAAATCCCCCTTCATTAAGTTGCGCGTGAACCGGACGCAGCGCTAGTTGCATCTGCCAGCGTTGTCCGGCACAAAAAGCGGTCGCCTGCGGCTGAACCCTTAAACTGGCGTAGAGAGGTGGAAACAGGATCCGGCCCTGAAAACGCAGCAGGCGTGCTCTGATTGTTTTGCCGTCAGGTTGGACGGCCTCCACTCTTATATCTGTCTTAACCCTCGCATGTGTAAGCTGTTCAGTCTGCGTCAGCATAGTACGCCCGGCGCTGGCGGCGGCGATAAAAAACACCAAAATCAGCGCGATATGCCTGGCAACACGCCGGCCCGACAGAGCCAGTAACAGAGCGAAGCACAGCACAAGAACGCTGCATACAGCGCCTGGCAGCCGGGGCAAAAAGCTGAGCGGCAGCGTTGCCGCTATTACACTCCATGCCAGCCTGTTGACCGTCAAAAACATCGCACCTCCCTGTTCTGATACCGCCAGTGTGCAGCAATCAGGATCAGGGTTCAGGTGGCGCAGAAAGGATTGGGATAATGCCACACAAACTATTGCTGGCGTTGCAACCTGCCTGCATTATTTTGCGTGACATCCCCCATCAGGACGACTTTTTTCAGACAAAAAAAAACGACACCGGAGTGTCGCTTTATCGATTCATCGCCATACCCTGAGGTATTAACCGCCGTAAATATTGGCGCGATCGCGCAGTTCTTTACCTGGCTTGAAGTGTGGAACGTATTTACCTTCCAACTCAACCTTGTCGCCCGTTTTCGGGTTACGCCCGGTACGAGGTGCACGATAATGCAAAGAGAAGCTGCCAAATCCCCGGATTTCGATACGCTCGCCGTCTGACAACGTCGTTGCCATATGTTCGAGCATCTCTTTTACCGCATCCTCAACGACTTTCGCCGGAATATGAGAGTGCTGGCCGGCAAGTCTTTCAATCAGTTCTGACTTGGTCATGTAACCTCCGGTTTATCCCTGTTAGGAAAAGTTCTGACAGTAACGACGGTACAGGGCAGCTTACGCTGCCCTGAGAGCGATTACTCGCCTTTAGCTGCTTTGAAAGCTTCAGCCATTGCGCTAGAGAAGTTGCCTTCTTCCGGTTTAGTCGTATTAACCGTGTTGATAGCTTCTTTCTCGTCAGCCTGGTCTTTCGCACGAACAGACAGGCTCACAACGCGGTTTTTACGGTCTACACCGGTGAACTTAGCTTCAACATCGTCGCCAACGTTCAGAACCAGAGTAGCGTCTTCTACGCGATCCAGCGATGCTTCAGAAGCACGCAGGTAGCCTTCAACGCCGTCTGCCAATTCAACTGTAGCACCTTTAGCGTCAACTGCAGTCACTTTACCGTTAACAATGGCACCTTTCTTGTTCAGAGAGATGTAGTTGTTGAACGGATCTTCTGCCAGCTGCTTAACGCCCAGGGAGATGCGCTCGCGCTCTGCGTCAACCTGCAGAACCACAGCAGCGATTTCGTCGCCTTTCTTGTATTCACGAACTGCTTCTTCTCCGGTCGCGTTCCAGGAGATGTCAGACAGGTGAACCAGGCCGTCGATGCCGCCGTCCAGGCCGATGAAGATACCGAAGTCAGTGATAGACTTGATTTTACCTTCAACACGGTCGCCCTTGTTGTGGGTTTCTGCGAACTGCTGCCATGGGTTGTTTTTGCACTGCTTCAGACCCAGGGAGATACGACGACGTTCTTCGTCGATGTCCAGAACCATAACTTCAACAACATCACCCACGTTAACAACTTTAGATGGGTGAATGTTTTTGTTGGTCCAGTCCATTTCAGAAACGTGTACCAGGCCTTCAACGCCTTCTTCGATTTCAACGAAGCAGCCGTAGTCGGTCAGGTTGGTTACACGACCAGTCAGCTTGGTGCCTTCTGGGTAACGTTTCGCGATAGCAACCCATGGATCTTCGCCCAGCTGCTTCAGACCCAGAGAAACACGGGTACGCTCGCGGTCGAATTTCAGCACTTTAACAGTGATTTCATCGCCAACATTCACGATTTCGCTTGGATGCTTAACGCGCTTCCATGCCATATCTGTGATGTGCAGCAGGCCGTCAACGCCGCCCAGATCAACGAATGCACCGTAGTCAGTAAGGTTCTTAACGATACCTTTAACTTCCATGCCTTCCTGCAGGTTTTCCAGCAGCTGATCGCGCTCTGCGCTGTTTTCGGATTCGATTACCGCACGACGTGAAACCACCACGTTGTTACGTTTCTGATCCAGCTTGATGACTTTGAACTCAAGCTCTTTACCTTC
This sequence comes from Erwinia persicina, assembly GCF_019844095.1. Classification (NCBI taxonomy): domain Bacteria; kingdom Pseudomonadati; phylum Pseudomonadota; class Gammaproteobacteria; order Enterobacterales; family Erwiniaceae; genus Erwinia; species Erwinia persicina. Next base: position 3,083,522 of record NZ_CP082141.1, read on the forward strand.
CAGGTGCAGCGTATCGCGCACTGGACGTACATCTACCAGAGAACCTGGCAGGAATGCACGAATTCCGTTCAGCTCTACGGTGAAGCCGCCTTTCACTTTACCGTTGATAACACCGGTAACAGTTTCAGCTTCTTCGTAGGCTTTCTCCAGCGTGATCCATGCTTCGTGACGTTTAGCTTTTTCACGAGACAGCAGGGTTTCACCGAAGCCGTCTTCTACTGCATCCAGAGCAACGTCTACTTCGTCGCCAACCTGAATTTCCAGTTCGCCGGCTGCGTTCTTGAACTGCTCTGCAGGAATTGCAGACTCAGATTTCAGACCCGCATCAACCAGAACGACGTCTTTGTCAATAGAGACAACAACGCCACGAACGATGGAACCCGGACGGGTTTCGATTGTTTTTAAGGATTCTTCAAATAGTTCAGCAAAAGATTCAGTCATATTGATAATCTTCAGGATTCTTCAATTTAACGTCCACCTGACATCCTGACGGGTGGGGTTGTTTCACATGCCCCATGACATCCATGTCACAGGGTTAGATAAATCGTTCTGTGAGCAAGGGCTCATACAGAGGTCATTAAGCGTAGCTTATTTTTAAGCCAGCGTGAGTTTTTCCCGCGCATAATTTAACGCAACTTCAATCACCTCTTCAATCGACATCGTCGTTGAATCAAGGACTAAAGCATCATCTGCCGGCACCAGAGGTGCGATGGCACGATTGCGATCACGCTCATCACGCTCTTTTATCTCAGATAAAAGGCGCTCAAAGTTAACACTAAAGCCCTTTTCCTGCAACTGTAGCATGCGGCGGTGGGCACGCTCTTCAGAACTCGCATCGAGGAAAATTTTCACCGGTGCATCGGGGAAAACAACCGTTCCCATATCGCGGCCATCGGCAATCAAACCCGGGAAATCACGGAAAGCGCGCTGACGGCGCAATAAGGCTTCACGCACACGGGGGAAGGCTGCCACTTTCGACGCTGTATTACTGACATCCTGAGTGCGGATTTCACTGGAGACATCTTCTCCCTCAAGGATCACTTCCATCTCGCCGTTACTGGATACAAAACGAACATCAAGATGGGCAGCGATCGGCACCAGAGCTTCTTCTGAGGTGATATCCACCTGATGATGCAGCGCAGCCAGCGCCAGAACGCGATAAATTGCGCCGGAATCCAACAGGTGCCACTGCAACGACTCGGCCATCGCTTTGCACAAAGTGCCTTTCCCTGCACCACTTGGGCCATCAATGGTGATCACTGGGGCTGTTGCCGTCATGTCGTTCTCCTGTCGGTGGAATGCCGGGGCAACCCGTGCCCGGGCAAATATCGACGCGCATTATACCCTTCATGCATGAAGCTGCAACTGCGTTGGTCGGTGTACCTTTGTGGCTGATTAACGGTACACATCCTCAAAGAGTGGCCGCTACGCCGGCTGGCTGATACGGCCCAGTTGCTCAAAATAGTCAGGGAACGTTTTGGCCGTGCATTTAGGATCAAGAATAGTCACTGGTGTGGAGGAAAGTGCGACAAGTGAGAAACACATCGCCATACGGTGATCATTGTAGGTACCGATTTCAGCAAACTGGATCTGCGCTGGCGGTGTAATACGAATGAAGTCATGCCCTTCTTCAACTTCCGCGCCCACTTTGCGAAGCTCAGTGGCCATTGCCGCAAGACGATCCGTCTCTTTCACCCGCCAGTTATAGATATTGCGCATTACCGTTGTGCCTTTCGCAAACAAGGCAGCCGTTGCAATGGTCATCGCCGCATCCGGGATATGGTTCATATCCAGGTCGATTGCGTTAAGCGTGCCACGCGTACAGGCAATAAAATCATCGCCCCACTCCACGCTGGCCCCCATTTTTTCCAGCACATCAGCAAAACGAATATCTCCCTGCATGCTGTTGCGGCCGATTCCGGTCACTTTGACCGTACCGCCTTTAATCGCGGCAGCGGCGAGGAAATAAGAGGCAGACGATGCATCGCCTTCAACCAGATATTCACCCGGAGCCTGGTACTGCTGCTGGCCGCGGATGTGGAAGGCGCGATACTCTTCATTTTCTACCTGAACGCCAAAGGTTGCCATCAGGTTAAGCGTGATATCGATGTAGGGTTTTGAAACCAGATCCCCTTTGATCACAATACGGGTATCACTTTCAGCTAAAGGCGCGGTCATCAGCAGTGCCGTCAGAAACTGGCTGGAAACGCTGCCGTCCACGGCTACTTCGCCCCCCCTGAATCCCCCTTTCAGGCGCAGCGGCGGATAGTCTGGCTGCTCAAGGTAATCAACTTCAGCGCCTCCCTGACGTAAAGCATCCACAAGGTGCCCGATCGGCCGCTCTTTCATGCGAGGTTCACCTGTCAGCACAATATTGTTTGCGCCGAGACACAGCGCCGCCGCCAGTGGACGCATGGCCGTGCCGGCATTACCAAGAAACAGTTCTAGCGGACCTTCAGCCTTAAGCGCTCCCCCCTGACCGACGACTTCACACACCGTGCGATCATCAGACAGCATAAAGTGTACGCCCAGCGCCTGCAGCGCATTCAGCATGTGGCGAACATCATCGCTGTCGAGCAGATTGGTCAGGCGAGTCGTGCCTTTTGCCAGCGCTGCCAGCAACAGTGCGCGGTTAGACACGCTCTTGGAACCGGGAAGGTTAACAGTACCGTCGACCAGGGCAATAGGTTGTAACGTCAGGGAATCCTGCATGTGAAACGTATTCTCCAAAATAATTACGATGAAACCCCGCTGGGCGCGGGGTTTCAGATTCAAAGCTTATTGCAAAGTTACCTTAGCCGTGACGACGTTCGAAGTCGACCATAAAGTCGGTTAACGTCTTCACACCCTGCAGCGGCATGGCATTGTAAATCGAGGCACGCATGCCACCGACGACACGATGACCTTTTAATGCATGTAAGCCCGCCGCAAAAGACTCTTCCAGGAACAGCTGATCCAGTGAGGAATCCGCTAACTGGAAAGGCACATTCATACGCGAGCGGTTAGCAGCGGTCACATCATTACGGTAGAAGCTGCTGCTATCAATGGTGCCATACAGCAGGTCTGCTTTAGCCTGATTACGTTTATCCAGCTCGGCAACACCGCCCTGCTCTTTCAGCCACTTGAAGACCAGCCCGGAGAGATACCAGGCAAATGTCGGGGGCGTATTAAACATGGATTCGTTTTCAGCCAGCACCTTGTAATCAAGAATGGAAGGCAGTTCTTTACGCGCCTGCCCCAGCAGGTCTTCGCGCACCACGACCAGCGTCAGCCCTGCTGGTCCGATATTTTTCTGCGCACCGGCATACAGCACGCCGAAACGATTAACATCAATGGGAGAGGACAAAATAGTAGAAGAGAGATCCGCAACCACTACTTTGTCGCCAAAGTCAGGCGTTTCCGGAATAGCGATACCGTCTATGGTCTCATTCGGGCAGTAGTGAACGTAAGCCGCGTCATCAGACAGGGCCCACTGGCTCATTGGGGTAATGCCACGCAAACCATCAATGGTCGTTTTCGCATCAATGACATTTGGCGTGCAGTATTTCTGCGCCTCTTTCACGGCGCTGGCCGCCCAGTAGCCGCCATCTATATAATCTGCTGTCGTATGCTGTCCCAGCAGATTCATTGGGATAGCCGCAAACTGCGCCCGCGCGCCACCGTGACAGAATAAAACTTTATAGTTAGAGGGAATTTTCAGCAGATCGCGAAAATCTTTTTCAGCCTCTTCTGCAACCTGAATAAACTCCTTACTACGGTGGCTGATCTCCATGACGGAGGTTCCCAGTCCCTGCCAGTTGCAGAGTTCCTGTTCAGCGCGACGAAGCACTTCTACCGGCAACATAGCCGGGCCTGAGCTAAAATTGAAAACCTGACTCATTTCCCCTCACCACTTTCAGATCAATCGGTTTTGATTCCTCTATCGGTTTTATCACTGCCACCCTCATGCTGCAATGATTTATCCGGACGGCAGGCCAGTTTGCTGCGACGTGTCGCAACAGCTTGTAGGGCAAATGCAAAAGCAGACGATATTTTGTGAGGCGTTTTCCCGTTAGAAAAACAGACCGGTTCTCTTTTCGCTGAAAAATGGCATTCTTGCCATGATGAAATTACCCGTGCCGGATAGCGATTCCGGCAGAAACCCCGTATCATTGCGCGCTTTCCGCACAATCAATCACGAGTGGACAAAATGACTCAAACTTATATACCAGGCAAAGACGCCGCGCTGGAAGTTTCCATCGCACGCTTTCAGCAAAAACTGCAGGATCTCGGCTTCAATATTGAAGAGGCCTCCTGGCTGAACCCGGTGCCAAATGTCTGGTCAGTCCATATTCGCGACCGTGACTGCCCGCTCTGTTTTACCAACGGTAAAGGCGCCAGTAAAAAAGCCGCTCTGGCCTCTGCGCTGGGCGAGTACTTTGAACGCCTGTCTACTAACTATTTCTTTGCCGACTTCTGGCTGGGTGAGAAGATCGCCAAGGGTGATTTTGTCCATTACCCTAACGAGAAGTGGTTCCCGCTGCCGGAAGACGATCAGCTACCGGAGGGAATTCTTGATGCCCGCCTGCGTGAGTTTTACGACCCGGAAAATGAGGTCAGCGCCAGCGATCTGATTGATCTTCAGTCAGGCAACGCCGCACGCGGCATTTGTGGCCTGCCGTTTACCCGTCAGTCAGATCAGCAAACCGTTTATATCCCGATGAATATTATCGGTAACCTGTACGTGTCGAACGGGATGTCTGCTGGTAACACCGCTAACGAAGCGCGCGTTCAGGGGCTGTCTGAGGTATTTGAACGTTACATTAAAAACCGCATTATCGCGGAATCCATCAGCCTGCCGCTGATCCCGCAGGATGTGTTAAACCGTTATCCGGGCGTTGTCGAGGCTATCGCTTCGCTGGAAGCAGAAGGGTTCCCTATCTTCTCCTATGATGCTTCCCTGGGCGGTAAATACCCGGTCATCTGCGTGGTGCTGTTTAACCCTGCCAATGGAACCTGTTTTGCTTCATTCGGTGCGCACCCTGATTTTGGCGTTGCCCTGGAGCGTACCGTCACAGAACTTCTGCAGGGCCGTGGCCTGAAAGATCTCGATGTCTTCACCCCCCCGACCTTCGATGATGAAGAAGTCGCAGAACATGCCAACCTGGAAACACACTTTATCGATTCCAGCGGCCTGATCTCGTGGGATATGTTTAAAGATGATGCAGATTATCCCTTTGCGGACTGGAGCTTCAAAGGCAGTACGGAAGAAGAGTTCGCCACCCTGATGGCTATCTTCAACGCCGAAGACCAGGAAGTTTATATTGCCGACTACGAGCACCTGGACGTTTACGCGTGCCGCATTATCGTTCCCGGCATGTCAGATATCTATCCGGCCGAAGATTTACTGCTGGCCAACAACAGCATGGGTGCCTATCTGCGTGATACGCTGCTCAGTCTGCCAGAAAGTCGTTGGGAAAAAGCAGACTATCTTTCTCTGCTTGAACAGTTAGATGAAGATGGCCATGACGACTTCACACGCGTACGTGAACTTCTGGGTCTGGCGACCGGTAAAGATAACGGCTGGTACACACTGCGTATTGGTGAGCTGAAAGCGATGCTGGCACTGGCTGCAGGTGATCTGGAGCAGGCATTGATCTGGACGGAATGGACAATGGAATTTAACCAGTCGATCTTTAGTGCAGAACGTGCCAACTATTATCGCTGCCTGCAAACGCTACTGTTACTGAGCCAGGAAGAAAGCCGCGATCCCCTTCAGTATCATACGGCATTTGTACGAATGTATGGTCAGGACGCCGTAGACAATGCTTCTGCGGCGATCAGCGGTGAAGCACCTTTCTATGGTTTACAAAGCGTAGACAGCGATCTGAACGCGTTCCCTGCGCATCAGTCTCTGCTGGCAGCCTATGAAAAACTGCAGAAGGCTAAACGTCTGTACTGGAAATAACGCTGCGAGAAAAATGACACAATATCGCTGCATCATTTAAGACGACTTTTTATTTATTTCTGCCATGACATGGGCAGTAGGTTAAAAAAAGGTAACAGCTTAGGTTGTTACCTTTTTTATTGTCACAATTGCGCTATATTTGCTGTGATATGTTCACGCTTTTTTTTATTTCCCCTGCATGAGACTCAAATATTTTTTTAATTATTAAAAAAGTTTTATACCTTAAAAAACAAGGTTTTAAATAAATTAACCTTACTAAAAACAAGTCTTTAACGGCTAATTTGCCGGGCCTGTATGATCCACGTCAATTTCTCTCCTATACTCGTTTGCTAGACTTTCTTTGCCGACTACTTTTGAGAGGACGTTAGTGTGAAAGCTGGCAACCCCTTTGATCTGTTATTACCATCCGAAATGGCAAAAGTTGCCGAAGACGCTGGCGTTTATAAAGCGACAAAACATCCCTTCACCACCTTCTTTCTGGCGATAACCGCTGGAGTATTTATCTCCATCGCTTTTGCTTTTTATATTACAGCAACCACCGGCACCGCAACCGTACCCTGGGGACTGGCCAAACTGGTAGGTGGCATCTGTTTTTCACTGGGCCTGATGCTCGTGGTCGTGTGTGGTGCGGATCTTTTCACCTCTACCGTTCTCACTGTCGTGGCTAAAGCCAGTGGGCGCATCAGTTGGTTACAGCTCGCCCGCAACTGGATCATCGTTTATATCGGGAATTTTATCGGCGCTATCTTCTTTGTCGTGCTGATCTGGTTTGCCGGACAATACATGGTGGCCAACGGAGCCTGGGGGCTGAATGTCCTGCAAACCGCTGACCATAAGATGCACCATACTTTTATTGAAGCCGTCTGCCTTGGCATCCTGGCAAACCTGATGGTGTGCATGGCCGTGTGGATGAGTTACTCCGGCCGCAGCCTGCTGGACAAAATGTTTGCCATGGTACTGCCTGTCGCCATGTTTGTGGCCAGCGGTTTTGAGCACAGCATCGCCAACATGTTTCTGGTACCCATGGCCATCATCATCAAAGATTTCGCCACGCCGGAATTCTGGCAGGCAACCGGAGCGAGTGCGGACCAGTTTACACATCTGACCGTGAGCCACTTTATTACCGATAATCTTATTCCCGTGACGCTGGGCAATATCATCGGTGGCGGGTTACTGGTGGGCTTAACCTATTGGGTGATTTATCTGCGTGATGGCGACCATCACTGACAGCCCCATGAACAGATTTTTGCAACTGTCGGTGTGATGTCACCCGGCGGGAACGTACAACGAACTTCACGTTATAAGGTAGGTATCAAATGACCGAGCTTAATCAAAAAATGGCGACAGCCTGGGAAAGCTTTGCACAGGGTGAATGGCAGACCAGCATCAACGTCCGTGACTTCATCCAGAAAAACTACACACCCTATGAAGGCGACGAAGCGTTCCTGGCCGGTGCTACCGAGGCAACGACTGCTCTGTGGGATACCGTCATGGAAGGCATCAAACAGGAAAACCGCACCCATGCGCCTGTAGATTTTGATACCGACCTGCCATCAACCATCACCTCTCATGACGCAGGCTATATTAATAAAAGCCTGGAAAAAATTGTCGGCCTGCAAACCGAAGCCCCCTTAAAACGTGCCCTGATCCCGTTCGGTGGCATCAAAATGGTCGAAGGTTCGTGCAAAGTCTATGGTCGTGAACTCGACCCGACAGTGAAAAAAATCTTCACCGAATACCGCAAAACCCATAATCAGGGTGTATTCGATGTTTATACCCCCGATATTCTGCGCTGCCGTAAGTCAGGCGTGCTGACCGGTCTGCCAGATGCATATGGCCGTGGTCGTATCATTGGTGACTATCGTCGCGTCGCGCTGTACGGTATCGATGCGCTGATGAAAGATAAATTTGCTCAGTTCACCTCCCTGCAGAACGACATGGAAAATGGCGTGAACCTCGAAGCCACTATCCGTCTGCGTGAAGAGATTGCCGATCAGCATCACGCTCTGCAGCAGATTAAAGATATGGCTGCAAAATATGGCTGTGATATCTCTGGCCCGGCAACCAGTGCTAAAGAAGCTGTACAGTGGACCTACTTCGGTTACCTGGCTGCGGTGAAATCACAGAACGGCGCAGCGATGTCCTTTGGACGCGTGTCGACCTTCCTGGATATCTATTTTGAACGCGACCTGAAGGCGGGTAAAATCACCGAACTGGAAGCACAGGAACTGATCGACCACCTGGTGATGAAACTGCGCATGGTGCGCTTCCTGCGTACGCCAGAATATGATGAGCTGTTCTCTGGTGACCCAATCTGGGCAACCGAATCCCTTGCCGGTATGGGCGTTGATGGCCGGACCATGGTGACGAAAAACACCTTCCGCTTCCTGAACACGCTCTACACCATGGGGCCTTCACCAGAACCTAACATGACTATCCTGTGGTCAGAAAAACTGCCACTGAACTTCAAAAAATACGCGGCCAAAGTGTCTATCGACACCTCATCTCTGCAGTATGAAAATGATGATCTGATGCGTCCTGACTTCAACAATGATGACTATGCCATCGCCTGTTGTGTTAGCCCGATGATCGTCGGCAAACAGATGCAGTTCTTCGGTGCCCGCGCTAACCTGGCAAAAACCATGCTGTATGCCATCAATGGCGGCGTGGATGAAAAAATGAAAATGCAGGTTGGCCCGAAAGAAGCGCCAATGATGGATGAAGTGCTGGACTACGATAAAGTGATGGATCGCATGGATCACTTTATGGACTGGCTGGCCAAACAGTATGTGACCGCGCTGAACGTAATCCACTACATGCATGACAAATACAGCTATGAAGCCTCGTTGATGGCACTGCATGACCGTGACGTTTACCGCACAATGGCCTGTGGTATCGCGGGCCTGTCCGTGGCGGCTGACTCACTGTCTGCAATCAAATATGCAAAAGTATCGACTATTCGTGATGAAGATGGCCTGGCCGTTGACTTTAAAATCGAAGGTGAATACCCGCAGTTTGGTAATAACGATTCACGCGTTGATGACATTGCCTGCGACCTGGTTGAGCGTTTCATGAAGAAAATTCAGAAGCTGCAAACCTACCGTAACGCGGTTCCAACTCAGTCTGTTCTGACCATTACCTCTAACGTGGTGTATGGCAAGAAAACGGGTAACACCCCGGATGGCCGTCGTGCTGGTGCACCATTTGGACCTGGTGCTAACCCTATGCACGGTCGTGACCAGAAAGGTGCCGTTGCCTCACTGACCTCCGTGGCTAAACTGCCGTTTGCTTACGCGAAAGATGGTATCTCGTACACCTTCTCTATCGTGCCAAACGCGCTGGGTAAAAACGATGATGTGCGTAAAACCAACCTTGCCGGTCTGATGGATGGTTACTTCCATCATGAGGCCAGCATCGAAGGCGGCCAGCACCTGAACGTCAACGTGATGAACCGCGAAATGCTGCTGGAAGCGATGGAAGATCCGGAAAAATATCCGCAACTGACCATTCGCGTCTCTGGCTACGCCGTTCGCTTTAACTCGCTGACGAAAGAGCAGCAACAGGACGTGATTACGCGTACCTTTACACAAAGCATGTAAGCGTTGTGCAGGCCCTCTCCGGGGGGCCTGCCTGCCACCAGCCGGTTTTGTCAGTTGTCTGCTTAGGATCACTGCCAAAACAGACTTAACACAGCTAAAGACTGTGTCACCGTGGAGAACTCATCGCAATGTCAGTAACCGGTCGCATCCACTCTTTTGAATCCTGCGGGACCGTTGACGGTCCCGGCATCCGTTTTATCACCTTCTTCCAGGGCTGCCTGATGCGCTGCCTGTATTGCCATAACCGTGATACCTGGGATACTCACGGCGGCAAAGAAATCACCGTTGAAGAATTAATGAAGGACGTTGTCTCCTATCGTCATTTTATGAATGCATCGGGAGGCGGCGTAACGGCTTCCGGCGGCGAGGCTATCCTTCAGGCTGAATTCGTCCGTGACTGGTTCCGCGCCTGTCAGGCAGAAGGAATTAATACCTGTCTTGACACCAATGGCTTTGTGCGCCGCTACGATCCGGTTATCGATGAGCTACTGGACGTCACTGACCTGGTGATGCTCGATCTGAAACAGATTAATGATGACGTCCACCAGATTCTGGTCGGTGTCTCTAATCACCGAACCCTCGATTTTGCCCGCTATCTTGCCAAACGCGGGATCCGCACCTGGATCCGCTACGTGGTGGTGCCCGGCTATTCTGATGATGATGAATCCGCACACCGCCTGGGTGAGTTCACTCGCGATATGGGTAACGTGGAGAAGATTGAGCTGCTGCCCTATCATGAGCTGGGCAAGCATAAATGGATCGCGATGGGCGAGGAGTACAAGCTGGACGGCGTTCATCCACCAAAAGCAGAAACGATGGAGCGGGTAAAACATATTCTGGAAGGTTACGGCCATCATGTGATGTACTAAAGGTCAGCCCTCCTTTACCCACAGATACCGTTCTTTTCTGCACCGCAGAGGCTGACCTTCTTTTCCGGTCAGCCTTTTTTCATTTATGCGTGCGCCACTGGTGTTGCGTGATGATCGGCTTTACGCAGTAACATCACCAGATAGACCAGAGCCACTCCGGCAATCATTACGAACAACAACCGGTCAGAATAGTTCTGCATCAGCATCGAGGTCATGGTCGGGCCAACCAGGCTGCCAACGGTATAACTCAGTAACAGGGCCTGGTTCATTGCCACCAGTTCGTGATGAGCCACTGTTTCACAGGCCCAGGACATAGCTACCGGGTAAAGGGTGAAACCGGCACAGCCGAGGATGAACAGCGCCGGAGCCATAGCAGCATTACTCAGCATTGCCAGCGCACCGAGGATCACCACAAACACCTGAACACGCAGAACCAGCAGCCGGCCATAACGATCCGCAAGTCGCCCTATCGGCCACTGACCGATAATGCCCGCGCTGACCAGCAGCGCCATCCAGTAGCCAACCGTGGAGTCACTCATCCCCTGATGGGAGAGATACAGTGGCATCAGGCCATACAATGAACCCAGCACGATCCCGGATATGATACAGCCGTTGATCCCCAGGCGAGCATTACGACGGCGCAGCATCGGCCACATCCGCCCAGGCGGGGTCTCTTCGTCTTGCTGACTTGCCGTGACGCGGCAGAACACCAGCGGCAGGACTGCCGCCAGAATTACGCTGCTGACCCACGGCAGGACATGCATCAGCTCGGTAGAGACTTTACTCACCAGCAACTGGCCAATGACCGTGCCGATGTAATAGACGATCATATAAGCCGCCAGCAGCCGCCCACGGTTGCGCAGAGTGCCGTTGCACAGCAACGCACTTTCCACGACGACCCAGATCAGAGCACAGCCAATACCCGCTACAAAACGCCAGAGCGTCCATGACCAGAACCCCGTCCCCAGCGCGAGGGCTACCGTCGCCAGGGCAAACACCAGCGAGGCCAGGTAATAGCTGCGATTAAACCCGTAGCGCTTGATGACCCATCCAGCCAGTAACGTTCCCAGCAGATTGCCACAATAGTACGAGGAGCTGACCATACCTACCTGCCAGGTCGGCAGCGCATCATGCGTCAGCCAGAGCGGCACCAGTGTATTCAACACGGCAATAGAAACCGTGAGCAGCAGTAAGCCGCACAGCAGCACCAGAACGGGACGTGACCAGGTGGACATAGTATTGGAGAACCGAAACGAGGAAGATTTTGCGCGCATCATGCCACTGCGCAAGCATTTGGAAAAGCACAATAAATCTGGATGCGCACGATTTGTAGAGCAGCGATTTAATATTTTTATCTACAGGAGCTTAACGCTTCCAGCTACAGGCATCATGTGGATATTATCTCGTTGAATTTATTCAACACTGATAAGCGGGTGCTCACAACATCCATCATATTTTTTGTTCGAACGTTAACATAAAAAAACCCGCCGGCGGCGGGTTCTTAGTACGGCACGTTGGACTTAACCAATAGAGGTTAAGCCTTTCATATACGGACGCAGTACTTCTGGCACTTCAATGCGCCCGTCTGCCTGCTGATAGTTTTCCAGCACCGCAACCAGGGTACGGCCAACCGCCAGACCGGAGCCATTCAGCGTGTGAACCAGACGCGTTGCCTTTTCACCGCGAGGACGACAGCGGGCTTTCATGCGACGCGCCTGGAAATCGCCCATATTTGAACAGGACGAGATCTCACGGTAAGTATCCTGGGCCGGCAGCCATACTTCCAGATCGTAGGTTTTGTGCGAACCAAAGCCCATGTCTCCGGTACACAGCAGCACCTTACGATAAGGCAGGTTCAGCAATTGCAGCACTTTTTCGGCATGACCTACCAGCTCTTCAAGCGCATCCATTGAATCTTCCGGACGCGTAATGTGCACCATTTCAACTTTGTCGAACTGGTGCATGCGGATCAGGCCACGCGTATCACGTCCATAGGCCCCCGCTTCTGAACGGAAGCAGGGAGTATGGGCGGTCATTTTGATTGGCAGAGACTCTTCTTCCAGAATCTCGTCGCGCACCAGATTGGTCAGCGGAACTTCTGACGTCGGGATCAGCGCATAGTTGCTGCTGGAAGCTTCTTCTTCCAGCGGACGCGTATGGAACAGATCTTCGCCAAACTTCGGCAGCTGGCCGGTACCGTACAGGCTGGCATGGTTCACCAGGTAAGGCACGTAGGTTTCCTGATAGCCATGCTGTTCGGTATGCAGATCGAGCATGAACTGGCTCAGTGCGCGATGCATCAACGCAATCTGGCCACGCATGACGATAAAGCGGGAACCGGTCAGCTTGACCGCAGCAGCAAAATCCAGTCCGGCAGCCATTTCGCCAAGCTCAACGTGGTCACGCACGGCAAAATCAAATTGGCGCGGTTCACCCCAGCGGCTGATTTCCTGGTTTTCACTGTCATCTTTGCCCAGCGGAACCCCATCTGCAGGGATGTTAGGGATAGCCATTGAAAAGTCATTGATGCTGGTCAGCAGTGCATCCAGCTCTGCCTTTGCAGCGTCCAGGCGTTCGCCCAGCACATTCACTTCCTGACGCAATGGCTCGATATCTTCCCCACGTGCTTTGGCCTGCCCGATGGATTTGGATCGAGAGTTACGCTCTGCCTGCAGGTTTTCAGTTTCTACCTGCAATACTTTACGACGCTCTTCGTGTGCGCGCAGCGTATCAACGTCCAGCTTATAGCCACGGCGTGCCAGTTTTTCAGCGACTGCGTCTGGCTCAGTACGCAGTAGATTGGGATCGAGCATGCTTGTCCTGTGATGATTGATTGAGTGTAAAAAGAAGGGACGCCCCCGTATTCGAGTGCGTTGAATTCATTGCTAACCTTACCGCAACGTCCGTGTCAGCGGTAGCGTTTTGTCGGGCTATTTTGATCCTGTTCATGCAACCAGGACAGCTTTTCGCCAATCTTGCCCTCCAGCCCGCGCGAGGTCGGCTGGTAATATCGCGTTTGCGCCATTTGTGGAGGAAAATAGTCTTCTCCGGCAGCATACGCATTGGGCTCGTCATGGGCATAGCGATATTCAGCGCCCAGTCCCATCTCTTTCATCAGTTTAGTGGGCGCATTGCGCAGATGTTCAGGGACATCATAGTCTGGACTGTCACGGGCATCACGCATGGCCGCTTTGAACGCTGTATAAACCGCGTTACTTTTCGGTGCACAGGCAAGATACACGATCGCCTGAGCGATGGCGCGTTCGCCTTCTGCCGGCCCGACGCGAGTGAAACAGTCCCAGGCCGCGATCGCCACCTGCATTCCCCGGGGATCGGCATTTCCAACATCTTCTGAGGCAATCGCCAGCAGACGCCTTGCCACATAGAGCGGATCGCCACCAGCAGTAATGATGCGCGCATACCAGTAGAGTGCGGCATCCGGCGAGGAGCCGCGCACCGATTTATGCAGCGCGGAGATCAGATCATAGAAACGATCGCCCTTATTATCGAAGCGCGCGCTTCGCTCGCCCGAGACTTCGTTCAGCAACTGAGGTGTGAGCTCGCGTTTAGCCTTGCTGTTCACCTCGGCCATGTCCGCCATCATTTCCAGCGTATTCAGCGCACGGCGTGCATCACCGTTGACCAGTTCTGCGATCATATTGCGGGTATTATCAGGTAAAACAATATTGTCATTACCATATCCCCGCTCGCTGTCTTTCATCGCCTGATCGAGAACGGTCGCAATATCTTCACTGGTCAGTGACTTCAGCAGATAAACGCGCGCACGTGATAACAGTGCGGAGTTAAGCTCAAAAGAGGGATTTTCGGTTGTAGCACCGATAAATGTGATGGTGCCATCTTCGATATGCGGCAGAAAAGCGTCCTGCTGGCTTTTATTAAAGCGGTGAACTTCATCCACGAACAAAATCGTGCGACGACCAGCATTACGATTTTGTCTTGCACGCTCAATGGCTTCACGGATCTCTTTTACGCCGGAGGTAACGGCGGAAATACGTTCGACGTCGGCCTGGCCATAGTGACCAATAATCTCGGCCAGCGTGGTTTTTCCCGTCCCGGGTGGTCCCCATAAAATCATCGAATGCAGATGACCGGCCTCTATCGCTCTCGGCAGGGGTTTACCGGCTGCGAGTAAATGTTGCTGACCGATATACTCAGCCAGCGTACGTGGCCGCATACGCGCGGCCAGAGGCTGAAATTCATTACGGGAAAAATCGAGGGACAGGTTACTCACGCAAACCTCACTGACGCTGGTCGTCCACGGTGACGCCCTTTGGCGGTGTGAACTTGAACTTATCGGCGCTGATACTGCCGTTCTGCTGGCTCTTAAGCGTATAGCTACTGCGCTGGCCGTCCTGTTCAATCGCACTGAACTGGTTAATGGTCCCGTTAGTCGAGACATTGATCGTAAATTGCTTCAGATTTCCATCGGCACTTTTCGGCGTCAGAGAGAAATCATCCCCTTTCTGCGCGACATTATACTGTTTCCAGTCGCCAGACTGGTTACGCGCAATCAGCATAAACGGCGTATTACTGGTTGCGTCCTTCAGCCAGCTTGCGCTGACCTGTTCGACAAACGGGTTATAGAACCACAGCGTTTTACCATCAGAAATCAGCGTGCTTTCGTCCGGCGCAGTCATATGCCAGTTAAACAGGTTGGGACGCTCAACCCACATCTCACCTTCACCGTCCTGCACTGAAGCCCCACTGCCGTCAGTAACTTTCTGATTAAAGGTGGCATGGAAGCTTTTCACCTTATCCAGGCGCTGTTGCAGATCGCTGGAGGCATCAGCCCACACAGCAGAAGAAGAAAACGCGGCCAGCAGACAGCAGGAGATCATTAATTTTTTCATTACGGCATCCTTATTAAAACTCTCTTATCCCGGTCCGGGTTGAGCGTGACAGGAATAACTTTAGCCCGGCGCTGAAAACAGCGACAGGAGAAAAAACTGAATTCTCCCGGCCATATCAAGCAAATATGGGGGCAACCCTCTTAAATTCAACAGGCCAGGCAGAGCCTGGCCTGTTGAGGGGCATTAAAACAGGGTGATTATCGTTCATGCGGTGGGGGTGCCAGCACCTCGCGGTTACCGTTATGCCCCGGTGACGAGACGATCCCCTGCGCTTCCATCTGTTCAATGATGCGCGCAGCGCGGTTATAACCGATGCGGAACTGTCGCTGTACGCCTGAGATAGAGGCGCGACGCTTATCGACCACAAACTCCACGGCCTGATCGAAAAGCTGATCAAGCTCTTCATCACCCTCCACGCCGCCGGAACCCGACTCTGCGTCGTCACCGCCACTGAGAATGCCCTCTTTATACTGAGGACGTTCACGGGCTTTCCAGTCTTTGACAACGGCATGGACTTCCTGGTCACGGACAAAAGCACCGTGAACACGAACCGGAATCGACGAGTTTGGGGCCAGATACAGCATATCCCCCATCCCCAGCAGCGACTCAGCACCGGACTGATCGAGAATAGTACGTGAATCAATTTTACTGGAGACGGTAAAAGCAATACGTGTCGGAATATTGGCCTTGATCAAGCCAGTGATGACATCAACTGATGGACGCTGTGTCGCCAGCACCAGGTGGATACCCGCCGCACGCGCTTTCTGCGCCAGACGCGCGATCAGCTCTTCCACCTTTTTACCGACGGTCATGATAAGGTCGGCAAACTCATCGACCATCACGACGATGTAAGGCTCTTTTTCCAGAACCGGCGGCGTCATATCCATGCTGTCCGTTGGCTTCCAGAACGGATCGGGGATTGGCCTTCCCATCGCCTCAGCCATATCCACTTTCTCGTTATAACCGGCGATATTACGTACACCCAGAGCAGACATCAGTTTATACCGACGCTCCATCTCGACGACGCACCAGCGCAGGGCGTTTGCTGCATCTTTCATATCGGTGACCACATCGGTCAAGAGATGTGGAATGCCTTCATAGACGGAAAGCTCAAGCATTTTCGGGTCGATCATGATAAAGCGCACTTCTTTCGGCGTGGCTTTATAAAGAATGCTGAGGATCATGGCATTGACACCCACCGACTTACCGGAACCGGTCGTACCGGCAACCAGCAGGTGAGGCATTTTGCCCAGATCGGCAACCACCGGATCGCCCGAAATATCTTTACCGAGCACAATAGAGAGCGGCGAGGGGTTATCACGGAAGGCAGGACAATCCAGCACTTCACGCAGGTATACCGTCTGACGCTTCAGATTAGGTAATTCCAGCCCCACATACGGACGCCCCGGAATGACTTCCACCACGCGCACAGCAACGGCAGACAGTGAACGCGCCAGATCGCGTGAGAGGTTAGAAATGCGCGCTGCTTTCACGCCCGGAGCCAGATCCAGTTCGAACCGCGTGATCACCGGTCCAGGCGAGTAACCCACGACATCCGCTTTCACGCGATAATCCGCAAGACGCGCCTCAATCAGGCGGGCAGTCTGTTCCAGCGCAAACTGATCAACCGGCTCTGTTTCTGCCGGTGGCGATGAAAGCAGATCGAGCGTGGGCAATGGCGTCGTCGGTTTGTGCGTTGGCTGCTCGTGGCGCATCAGGAACGGATGGATAAGGCTTTCCATATCCGGTTCCTGCGGTTTCACTGGCTGTACGGCAGGCGCCGTAGCGGGCTGCCAGGCAGGCGCTGCGGGGGCTGAAGGCTGTGGCGATTGTTGTACGGCAGCAGGTTGTTGCACGGCTGCAGGCTGCTGCCATGAAGGCGTTGCAGGCACCTCCGGTTCAACTTCAGCCGCAGGCGGCAGGGTAAACAGCGGCTCAACCGGACCATCATCCACCAGGTCGTCCATGGGGGAGAAGTCAAAAGCACCTGCCGTATCGAGAGTAAAGGCTGGACGGCTGGTTGGCTCTTCAGCCGTATAGCGCTGCTGCTGCTGTTCAGCAAACTGCCGTGCCAGCGCAGCCTGCTGCAGTGCTTCTTCGTCTTCAGCAGCAAACTCCTCACCGTAGCGCTGCTGTTCGCGCGCCAGGAAGGCTTCCCGCAGTTGATTCTGCTCTGCGTCATCCTGTTCTTCAGGTGTCACTGTTTGCCCGCTCGCCATGTCAGAAGCGGTCATTTCAGGCTGACGCTGCTCCTGCTCTTTAGCTTTTTCCTCTGCCATACGCTGAGAAGGTAATTTAATTCCATAAGAAGCCAGCTCACGGCGAGTCGGTAATTTCACCGGATTCGGACGTGGCAGTTCGGGGCCTATACCCTGCTTAACCTGCGGGTTAAGATCCTCTCCGCTGGTAGCAGTAAAGCCCGGCATAAATGGCGTGTTGCTGGTGGCAGACTGAGCCACGGCACCAATGGCTGCACCGGTAGCGGCGGCAGCGACGCTGGCAGGGTGAGACGCATGCGGCGTAGAGAAATCAAACGGTGATGCCGTGGAAGTATCCTGCCAGTTGCCCATTTTCGGGCCGTCATCGTCCTCGACCGGCACAGAAGGTGCCGGGGTGTGAACATCTGTTGGCATTTCAAAACGATACAGCGACGGCTGCGGTGCAGCGGCCTGAGTTTCTGCTGCTGAAGAGACAGGGGCAGGGGCAGCTTCATGGGCAGACTGAACCTGAACAGGTGGCACCGTAACGGTGACTGCTGCTGCCGGTTCAGCCACTGCGGCGCGAACCGCAGGCGAGGCCAGCAGGGGGTCGTCCTGCTCATCGTCCTCATCCGCATAGAGGGGCTGCGCTTTTTTCAGCAGAATATCATCGCGATCGTCCGTTTCCTGCGTCGCACTTCGTCTGACGACTGGGGCATCGCGTTCTTGTTCCTCGTCTTCCTCGTCATGCCACTCTTCCTCAGCACGCGAACGATTACTGGCGAAGGTGAGAACACCCATGACCACGCCACCAATTTTTTCAGCAATCGTCAGCCATGACCAGCCCGTATAAAGCGTCAGGCCAGCAGCCCAGATACACAGCAATGTCAGCGTGCCACCCGGCCCACTAAAATAAGGTGCCATGGCGTTGCTTAACAGGCTGCCGATCACACCGCCGGAAGCAAAATACCAGATATCATCAGCATTGATTGCGGCCAGGCCACAAGAGGTGACAACCAGCGCCAGCACACCAATCATGCGCAGTGCGACGGCAAAATAGTCAATGTAATCCTGAACGTGACGCTGGCTGAAGGTGATCCAGCACAGGCCCAAAATTACCGGCGGAAGGGCGTAAGCCATCACGCCAAAAATGAAGAATAGCGTATCAGCAAGCCAGGCCCCTACCCCTCCCCCTAAATTGTGGATGGGCTCATGCCAGGCAGTTTGTGACCAACTGGGGTCGGAAGGATTGAAGCTGACTAATGCGACCATTAAATAAATGGCGAAAAGAGCAACAACAATAAGTAATGCTTCAAGCAGACGACGCCCGCTGCTCAACGGTTGTAACGAAACGTCTTTATCTTCTGTATATTCCTGGCTCAAGAGTACTCTCCAGGTGCCTGTAAACTATGAAGGTAATTGCGCCGGGTACCCCCGGCGCTGAACCTGTATGAATTCACAGGAGTGTACCGAAACCCAACAGGTTTTGCACCTGTCCTGTGTTACCGGGTTTTAATCACTAACCGGTTACTTTGTTTCACTTCTTCCATAACCACATAGGTACGGGTATCGTTCACGCCCGGCAGGCGCAGCAAGGTTTCACCCAGCAATTTACGGTAAGCGGACATATCAGGTACGCGGGTTTTCAACAGATAGTCGAAATCACCGGAAACAAGATGACACTCTTGAGTTTCCTCAAGTTTTTGCACAGCGGCGTTAAATTGCTCAAACACATCCGGCGCACCACGATTCAGAGTAATCTCAACGAATACCAGTAACGATGCATCCAGGTAGTGAGGATTCAGCTGCGCAGTGTAACCCAGAATAAAGCCCTGTCGCTCCAGACGGCGAACACGCTCAAGACACGGTGTCGGTGATAATCCGACGCGCTTCGAGAGTTCGACGTTCGAAATACGGCCATCCTTTTGCAGTTCATTCAGGATATTACGGTCAATTCTGTCGAGATCTTTACCCGGTCGTTTTTTATTGTCTACCATTATTATTGTCTCTCTAAAAATCCTTCCCTCTACCTGCCATACCCTGAACGACATCAATGTAACAGGGTTGATCTCAGCGAAGACATAGAGCCTGTGGCAGTTTACACCGCCCTATCTGCATGACGCATGTTGTCTGTCCACACCATGCGTCATTACAGATAACAGGCTGAATCTATCCGGCCATAAGCGCAAAACGCGGGATGAACTGCTGCCTTTCGCAGCCTGATAGACTCTGCTTCTTATAATGTTTTCGCAAATGCGTAGCCGATTGTCAAAGCAAAACAAACAAAATCAGTACAACATGCCAAACCAGCGTCTGTCTCTCTGTTTTTCAATGACAAATTTACGCCCTACAAGGGCGACACCTGGCAAGATGTGCTTTTTTTGCCCGCCACCCCCTCTTCTCCTTCAGACGATTGGAAAAACCTTTTTCATTAATTGTTAACAAAATCGCAGAATACTTTTTTTGCCACGCCAAATTCCCTACAATCCGGGTATAGGTTTGCCAGTTAATTAATGAGGGTTTCATGGGTACGGCTAAACACAGTAAATTACTGATTCTGGGCTCGGGCCCGGCAGGCTATACCGCTGCCGTCTACGCAGCCCGCGCTAACCTGAACCCGGTGTTGATCACCGGCCTGGAAAAAGGGGGTCAGCTGACCACCACCACCGACGTCGAAAACTGGCCAGGCGATGCCAATGAGCTGACCGGGCCGCTGCTGATGGAGCGCATGCATGAACATGCGGTGAAATTCAATACAGAGATCATCTTCGATCACATCCACAGCGTTGATTTACAGAATCGTCCATTCCGTCTGACAGGCGACGAAGGTGAATACACCGCGGATGCGTTGATTATTGCGACCGGAGCATCGGCACGCTATCTGGGTCTGCCTTCTGAAGAGGCATTTAAAGGTCGCGGCGTGTCAGCCTGCGCAACCTGTGATGGTTTCTTCTATCGCAATCAGAAAGTCGCGGTCATTGGCGGCGGTAATACTGCGGTGGAAGAAGCGCTTTATCTGGCAAATATCGCCGCTGAAGTCCATCTTATTCACCGCCGTGACAGCTTCCGTGCGGAAAAAATCCTCATTGACCGCCTGAACGAAAAAGTCAGAAACGGTAATATTGTTCTGCATACTGACCATACGCTGGATGAAGTGTTGGGCGATCAAATGGGCGTCAGTTCACTGCGTTTACGCTCAACAAAAGACGATACGAGCAAAACACTGGAAGTGGCGGGTCTGTTTGTCGCCATTGGCCACAGTCCTAATACCGCTATCTTTAACGGTCAACTGGCGCTGGAAAATGGTTACATCAAAGTCCAGTCCGGCATACAGGGCAACGCGACGCAGACCAGCATCCCTGGCGTGTTCGCCGCCGGTGACGTTATGGATCACATTTACCGCCAGGCGATTACCTCTGCGGGTACGGGCTGTATGGCCGCGTTGGACGCTGAACGTTATTTGGATGGTTTAGTTAAAAATAATCAGTAAGTTGTTAAAATTCTGAACTAATCTTGCCTCAGGCGACGAGCAATTGTCGCCTTTTTACCCTTCTCATTGTACCATTGCCACGCTTAACACCTATCTTCCCGAGGGCTTTGCCTCACTACTGTTTACGTCAGGGCAATACGGCAACAGATGAATAAAACACGACAACAACATCTCACCCGCTGGCTGAAAAGTCAGAGTGTGCATGGCCATCGCTGGCTGCGCCTCTCCTTCATGCTGGGTACATTAAGCGCCCTGCTCATCCTGGCCCAGGCCTGGTTTCTTGCCTCGCTGCTGCAGGCATTACTGGTGGAGCATCAACCCCGGGAAACGCTGCTGACCTCTTTCGCCCTGTTGCTGGCCTGTTTTGCCGGCCGTGCCCTGCTGGCATGGTTACGCGAAAAAGTGGGTTTTAAAACGGGTCAGGCGATTCGCCAGACCCTACGGAGCCAGGTACTGGATCGCTTATCTGATCTGGGGCCGGCATGGATTCAGGGTAAACCTGCAGGAAGCTGGGCCACGCTGCTGCTGGAGCAGATTGAAGAGATGCAGGATTACTACGCCCGCTACCTGCCACAGATGATGCTGGCCGGAGTGATCCCGCTGCTGGTACTGATTCTGCTGTTCCCGGTTAACTGGGCAGCCTCGCTGATCCTGCTGGCTACCGCGCCTCTTATTCCCCTGTTTATGGCGATGGTTGGTATGGGGGCAGCGGATGCAAACCGCCGTAACTTCCAGGCGCTGGCACGTCTCAGTGGCCAGTTTCTTGACCGTCTGCGCGGGCTGGAGACATTGCGTCTGTTCCACCGTGCTCATGCTGAAACAGAAACCATTGCAGAAGCCTCCGACCAGTTTCGTCAGCGTACGATGGAAGTGCTGCGCATGGCGTTTCTCTCCTCCGCCGTGCTGGAATTCTTCGCCTCGATCTCTATTGCTCTGATCGCGGTCTACTTTGGTTTCTCTTACCTCGGTGTCTTTGACTTTGGCCATTACAGCGGTCCGGTCACGCTATTTGCCGGCTTCCTGGTGCTCATCCTTGCCCCTGAATTCTATCAGCCGCTGCGCGACCTCGGGACTTACTATCATGCCAAAGCCCAGGCCATTGGTGCCGCAGACGCTTTGCAAACGTTCCTTGAGGAGAGCGAAGCGGCCTCTGTAGCACGAGGGACACTAAGCCCAGACCTGAGTCGCGGCTTCCATCTGGTCGCACAGGATTTGGTGATTATCACTGCCGACGGTACCCCACTGGCGGGGCCGCTGAATTTCACACTGCGTCCAGGACAACGTGTTGCGCTGGTTGGGCAAAGCGGGGCAGGTAAAACCTCGCTGATGAATGTCTTACTGGGTTACCTGCCCTATCGTGGCTCCCTGCGAGTGAATGAGGTTGAGCTGCGTGATATTGATCTGCCGCACTGGCAGCAACAGCTTGCCTGGGTCGGGCAAAACCCCCACCTTCCAGCCAACACCTTGCGGCAAAATATTCTGCTGAGTGGCAACCGCGATGATGCCCGTCTGCAAGAGGTACTTACCCTGGCCGGGGTCAGTGAATTCCTGCCCGGCCTGCCCGCAGGCCTGGATCATGAAACCGGCGACCGATCCGCACGTCTTTCTGTCGGTCAGGCGCAGCGTGTGGCCGTGGCACGCGCCCTGATGAAACCCTGCCAGTTGCTGCTGCTCGATGAACCGGATGCCAGCCTCGATGCGCAAAGTGAACAGCATGTGAATCACGCGCTGCTTCAGGCCTCGCACAGCCAGAGCACGCTGCTGATTACCCACCAGTTAGACCGTCTGGATCAGTGGGATGAAATCTGGCTGATGCGAGACGGTGAAATTGTACAGACCGGAAGTCACGAGATCCTGGCTAATCAGCCGGGCCCCTTTGCCGATCTGATGGCCCAGCGCGGAGGATCGCTCGAATGAAAACCCTGCTGCCGTTTTTGAAACTTTACCGCCGCCATATTATCCGGCTGCTGGCCGGTATCGTGCTGGCCGTGCTCACACTGCTGGCCAGCATCGGCCTGCTGACGCTCTCCGGCTGGTTCCTTGCCGCCACCTCCCTTGCCGGCGTGGCGGGCATCTACAGTTTCAATTACATGCTCCCTGCCGCAGGCGTGCGCGGCGCGGCTATCAGCCGCACGGTAGCACGCTATTTAGAGCGACTGGTCAGCCATGACACCACCTTCCGCGTGCTTCAGCATTTGCGTGTCTTTACCTTCAGTAAACTCCTGCCCCTCTCTCCAGCCGGCATTGCGCGCTTTCGCGAAGGAGAGTTGCTCAACCGTCTGGTAGCCGATGTCGATACGCTGGATCACCTCTATTTGCGGGTGATTTCACCGCTGGCTGGCGCGCTGGCGGTGATCGTGGTGGTAACCACTGGCCTGAGCTGGCTGGACGGCGGACTGGCGCTGACGCTTGGCGCACTGATGCTGCTGACGCTTATCGTGATCCCACCGGTGTTTTACCGTGCCGGGCTGCCGGTAGGGGCTGATTTAACCCGACTGCGCGGGGAATACCGTAGTGGCCTGACCCGCTGGTTACAGGGCCAGGCAGAGTTAAGCCTGTACGGTGCCGCGCATACGTTCCGCAGTGCGATGGACAAAACTGAACAGGCATGGCTGGCCGCGCAGCAGCGTCAGGCCAGCCTGACCGGTCTTTCTCAGGGGCTGGTCATGCTGATGGGAGGGATTGCCGTAACGCTGTTGCTGTGGTTAAGCGCCTCCGGTATTGGCGGCGACCCGTATCCCGGGGCGTATATTGCGCTGTTCGTATTCTGTGCACTTGCGGCCTTTGAGGCGCTGGGGCCGGTCGGCACCGCCTTCCAGCATCTGGGTCATGTGATTGCGTCAGCACAGCGCGTTTCACAAATTATCGAACAACGTCCCGCCGTCACCTTCTCCCGTCACGGCGAGATGCCATCGCGTGCCGGTGCCGCGCTAAGCCTGAAGGAGGTCAGCTTCCGTTACGATGGTGAAGGTGCGTTTGCTATCCAGGGACTGACACTGGATATTCGCGCTGGCGAACACATCGCCCTGCTCGGCCGCACTGGTTGTGGTAAGTCAACGTTGTTGCAGCTGCTCACCCGAGCCTGGGACCCGCAGCAGGGGGCCATTTTGCTTAATGACCAGCCGCTGGCTGACTGGCGTGAAGCCGATCTGCGCGCCCGCACCAGCGTGGTCACTCAGCGTGTCCATCTGTTCAGCGCCAGCCTGCGGGACAACCTGATCCTTGCAGCACCCGGCAGCAGCGATGAGACACTGTGTAACGCGTTGCTGCAGGTGGGTCTGGAAAAACTGCTGGATAACGATCAGGGCCTCAATGCCTGGCTCGGCGAAGGCGGCCGACAGCTTTCCGGCGGTGAACTACGTCGGCTGGGGCTGGCCCGTGCATTGCTGCATGGCGGAGATTTGATGCTGCTGGATGAGCCGACGGAAGGTCTGGATGCAGAAACCGAGCAGCAGATTCTGGCCCTGCTGCGGGATGTTGCCCGGGGAAAAACGCTGATTATGGTGACCCACAGACTGCGCGGGCTGGCACACTTTGACCGTATTTGTGTTATGGACAGCGGACAAATCATTGAACAGGGAAATCATCAGGAATTAGTCTCAAAACAGGGGCGCTACTGGACATTTCTGCAGCGCTTTGCGCTATAGTGATTAGCTCTCGTTCTGCTGAGAACACCCTATGCGCCTGATCCAACTTTCCCGTGAATCGCTGAATTTCCCGCCGCCAGAAATGGCGCTGCGGGAACCTAACGGCCTGCTGGCCATGGGGGGAGATCTCAGCCCGCAGCGCCTGCTAAATGCCTATCATCGCGGTATTTTCCCCTGGTTCTCCCCCGGTGATCCGATCCTCTGGTGGTCACCCGATCCCCGAGCCGTACTGCTGCCGGAACGTTTCCATCTTAGCCGCAGTATGAAACGCTTCCATCAAAAATCACCCTACCAGGTCACCCTTAACCAGGGATTTCAGCAGGTGATCGAAGGTTGTGCCTGCGATCGTGAGGAAGGCACATGGATTACTCATGAAGTGAAACGTGCCTGGCAAAAACTGCATGAACTGGGCCACGCTCAGTCAGTTGAAGTATGGCGTGAGGGAGCGCTGGTGGGAGGGATGTACGGGCTTGCTCTGGGGCAAATTTTTTGCGGTGAATCGATGTTCAGCCGCAGTGAAAATGCGTCAAAAACCGCACTGCTGGTCTTCAGCGACTACTTCCGGCAGCGGGGTGGGCGGTTGATTGACTGTCAGGTTCTTAATCCGCATACGCTTTCCCTGGGAGCAGAGGAGATCCCCCGGGCGGACTATCTGCACGCTGTCGACTCACTGGCGCACCTGCCACTTTCGGCAGATTGCTGGCTGCCGCGCCGGCTTTTTTAATGGATTCCTTCGATGTTTTCCACGCAACACTGCGAGAACAGTGATATAATATGCGCGTTTGGTATGTCGTCCGCCTTTCACCGGTACAAGATGGTGATGCGGAATACCAGGCTGGGAATCTCAACGCACCTTTTCAGAACTGTTTCAATCGTGCGAAAAAAGCATATTTAAACAGATTCTTAGCCCGCTGTTCCCCCACGCTGACGTCTTTGACTCCAGATTTATTCGTAATCCGTCTGCGCAAGGTGCGCGTGAGAGGGATTGATGTGGATGAATTCATCCGCAATTCTTTACTTAATACGTGAAATTCGGCATTATCTTGCCGGTTCAAAACTAAGGTAGTCCACCTAGAGGATTCGATGGCCAAAGAAGACAATATTGAAATGCAGGGTACCGTACTTGATACGTTACCTAACACCATGTTCCGCGTTGAATTGGAAAACGGTCACGTGGTTACCGCTCATATCTCCGGTAAAATGCGTAAAAACTATATCCGCATCCTGACGGGCGACAAAGTCACTGTAGAGCTGACCCCGTACGACCTGAGCAAAGGCCGCATTGTCTTCCGTAGTCGCTAAGTAACGCATTCTGCAGTGCTGCCGCGTCCTTCACGCCCGCAGCACCGATAATCCAAACCGGACTTACTCAGTCCGGTTTTTTTATGCACAGCATATTTTTTTTTCCCCCCTAAAGTGCCCTTACCGCCTGCCGATAAATCAGATTAATCCTAAAAAAAGACCGATTAAATCAGTCTGACTCACTCTGATGGTGGCAAATCAATGAACAAAGCGTTGTACTCTTTCCCGTTAAAGCCGCTGGTTATCGCGCTGGCTGCTGCTCAAGGTTTTCTCTCTCTGGCAAATGCAACACCGCAACAAATGTCTCAAACAATTGATGCCACTTATGCCAGCAATATCCCCTTAAACATTACCACCGAGACGTTGTTCATCAATAATGATGGCAGCATTTATACCGCCTCGGATGCAGTGACTAACACGCAGAATACCCTGCTGGTCGATAACATGGGTACGATCGTCTCGCAAGATTCCTATGCACTGAACAACCAGTCGACGATCGATACTCTGCGCAATTCTGGCACCATCAGGATGGGAGAGAGTGGCAACGCGGGAGTGGGAAAAAGCGCCATTATCAACAGAAACGGGGCCACTATAGGTACCCTGCTCAATAGTGGCGTTATCTCGACTGGCTTCAGTAATGACCCCATGATGTCGCAGACGCTGTCGGGTATCAGCAATGCCGGCACCCTCGGTAAGTTGATCAATGATGAAAGAGGTTATATTTCAGGCAGCCGTGCTGGCATTTTGAACAGCGGTCTCATCACAGAGCTGAACAATGCGGGTACTATTACCACCACAAATAACGGCTTTATGAACAAGGCCACTGATGCCATTATCAACAATCGCATCATTGGCAGCATTATTAACAGTGGGACGATTGCGGGTAATATCAGGAATAACACGATTAATGTCCTGTCGATTTCGGGTGGCAGCTTCCAGCGGGGTATCCTGACCGGTAGCCAAAATTTGATGGGGATGTCATTTGGCTCACCGTTTGCTTCCCCTGTAGGTACCATCCTGAGTAATGCTGCCGACGTGCGTTTACAGCAGGGGATGCTGCACCTGAATGACAACGTCGAATTGGGGGGCAACCATACACTGAGCAATAATGCCGATGTATTAATTACTCAACCCCTGACCATTAATGGTAACTACCATCAGACCGAAAAGGCGATCCTTAATATCGGCGTAACGGATGCTACCGCGACGACGGGCACCCAGCTTGATACCCAATACGGCCGTCTGAGCGTTAGCGGCAATGCGCTGATTGATGCCGGGTCGACAGTGCGTTTAAGCAACACGGGCAGCAGCTATGGATTTGCCAGTGGCCAGCGCTATCTGGTGATCAGTGCGGGCACTGCAACGTATAACGAAAACAGCCTGACTTATCTTGCGGAAAACTTTAACGGTAAGGTTTCTGCCAGAGTGATCGACAACGGTAACGGCAACGATCTGGCGCTCTATCTTGATGATGCGGCTGCGCCACCCGTCACACCGCCCGTGACGCCTCCGGTCACACCGCCCGTGACGCCTCCGGTCACTCCGCCTGTGACGCCTCCGGTCACTCCGCCTGTAACGCCTCCGGTCACACCGCCCGTGACGCCTCCGGTCACACCGCCCGTGACGCCTCCGGTCACACCGCCCGTGACGCCTCCGGTCACACCGCCTGTGACGCCTCCGGTCACTCCGCCCGTGACGCCTCCGGTCACTCCGCCCGTGGCGCCTCCGGTCACTCCGCCCGTAACACCTCCGGTCACACCGCCCGTGACACCAGCTGATCCTGTTGCAGCCCAGCCGCTGCCGACCACGGGTAACGCGATTTCGTCAATCAATGGCCTTTCAGGTTATAGCGGCTTCTCTGCCGGTCTGCTTGACCTGTTCAACGCCTCAAAAACCATTACGACTCAGGCCGAGGCCAACCGGGTCGGTGAACAGCTGTCCCCTGCTCAGAACAGCATGGCGTCAGCGGCCACCTCGGCCGCCTCAATGGATGCGCTGGGCGTGGTGGGCACGCATCTCGATGGACTGCGTATCAATCCGGGGGCCAGTGCACGCGGGATTGCCACGGGAGATGACAGTCTGGAGTGGGCGGTATGGGGTAAACCTTTCTACGGTAGCGCGCGACAGGGAATGGTCGATGACGTCAGTGGCTATCGTGCACACTATGCCGGCCTGGTGCTGGGCACAGATCGTCAGTTGCTGGATAGCTGGCGCGCCGGTGCAGCCCTGAGTTACAGTCGTACCTCGGTCAAAGGTGCGGACAACCTGAAGGGAAGTCACAGCGATGTGGACGCGTGGGGCGGGATTCTTTACGCCACCTATAGCGGTGACCCATGGTTTGTTAACCTCAGTACCAGCCTGACACGTCAGACCTATGACAGCCAGCGCGCCGTCGACTTTAGCGGCTTTAACGACAGTGCCAGTGGACACTTCCACGGGCAACAGATCGCCGTGAAGAGTGAAGCTGGTTATCCCTTCCTGCTGAGCGCAAACACGACCTTAACCCCGCTGGCCAGCCTGAGTTACAGCTATCTGCATCAGGATAGCTACCAGGAAAATAGTGGCAGCGGCAGTGCCCTGACGGTTGAGAGTGCACACAGTCAGTCAGTTGAGAGTAGCCTGGGGGCGAAGCTGTCACACAACTGGTCAACGGCTGCAGGCGATCTTTCACCGTTTGTTCAGTTGATGTGGACTCATCAATACGATCGTAGCCGCATGACCACGACATCAGGCTTCAGTGCAGACAGTTTGGGTGAAACCCGCTTTACCTCACAGGGTGCCAGCCCGGCGGCCGACAGCGCGGAAACCAGCGTGGGCGTCGCACTGGCCCATGACGATGATCTGACGCTGGAAGCCCGTTATGATTTGCAGACCGCCCCGCACTTCCAGGGTCAGACCGTCAGCCTGCAACTTCGTAAACTGTTCTGATTAGCCGATGAAACTTACGTTACGTCTGGCATCGGTGTGTTGCAGCCTGCTTCTTGCCGGCTGTACTTCACAGAACAGGTTAGCGACCGCCGATGCCATCGCGCATCAGGCGGGTTTGCAGCCGGGTGAGATCCACGCTGCGCCTTTTGTCCTGCGCTGGTGGGGGCGGATTAGCGATCCCCACCAGCCGGTTCATCTGTATATTGAAGGGGATGGATTTGCCTGGGTGACGCCCGGCCAGCCCTCGCGCGACCCTACCCCGCTGAACCCGGTTGCACTCAAGCTGGCCGCTGTGGATAACGCGGCAAACGTAGCCTACCTGGCACGCCCCTGCCAGTATATCCCCATGACCCGTAACCCTGCCTGTAATCAAAGCTGGTGGACTGACCGCCGTTTTGCTCCAGTGGTGATCGATACAATAAACAACGCCATCAGCCAGATACTGCGCTCGGCCCCCGGACAGTCGCTGGTTTTAGTGGGATATTCCGGCGGGGGGGGCATCGCAGCGCTGGTGGCTGCGCGGCGGAGTGACGTACTGTCGTTGCGCACCGTGGCAGGCAATCTGGATATGGATGAAGTTAACCGGCTTCATCATGTCAGTCCGATGCCGCTGTCGCTGAATGCCAGAGCCGTTGCCACCAGGCTGGCTACCCTGCCGCAGATCCATTACTCAGGCAAAGATGATCGGGTTATCCCACAAAGCGTGACTGAGGGCTACGTCAGTGCCAGCCACTCGACCTGTGTAAAGGGGATCAGCGTGCCGGGCATGGCCCACGGAGGGGACTGGGACAGACTCTGGGCCACACTGTTAATGCAGCCGCCAGGCTGCGAATAGATAAAAAAAAACCTGATGACTAACCATCAGGCTTTTTTATTAACGCAGGGCGGGCAGATTAGTATTAGTGCACTGTGCCTTCTGCTTTGCGCTTTTCAGCACTCAGGAAGTGGTAAGTGAGCTGGTTTTTGTCTTTATCCAGCGCTACCGACACTGACCCCCCGTCAACCAGTGAACCAAACAGCAGTTCATTAGCCAGCGGTTTTTTCAGGCTCTCCTGCACGGTACGGGCCATCGGGCGTGCGCCCATTGCCTTGTCGTACCCTTTTTCTGCCAGCCAGTCCCGGGCTTCATCACTGACTTCCAGCGAGACACCTTTTGCATCCAGCTGTGCCTGGAGTTCGACGATAAACTTGTCGACCACCTGGTGGATAACCACCTGATCCAGATGTTTGAACCAGATAATGTTATCCAGACGGTTACGGAATTCTGGCGTAAAGATCTTTTTGATCTCCTCCATGGCATCCGTACTGTTGTCCTGCTGGATCAGGCCGATAGATTTACGCTCCGTTTCCCGTACCCCGGCGTTAGTGGTCATCACGACCACCACATTACGGAAATCCGCTTTACGGCCGTTATTGTCGGTCAGCATACCGTTATCCATGACCTGCAACAGCAGATTGAAGACATCCGGATGTGCTTTTTCGATTTCATCCAGCAGCACGACCGCATGGGGATGTTTAATCACCGCATCGGTTAACAGCCCACCCTGGTCAAAGCCCACGTAACCCGGAGGCGCACCGATCAGGCGGCTGACCGTATGACGTTCCATGTACTCAGACATATCAAAACGTAGCAGCTCGATGCCCAGTGCTTTAGCCAGTTGAACGGTGACCTCGGTTTTACCCACGCCAGTCGGGCCAGCAAACAGGAAGGAACCGACCGGTTTGCGATCCTGCCCCAGGCCTGCACGGCTCATTTTAATGGCTTCAGTCAACACCTCAATGGCATTGTCCTGCCCGAAGACCAGCATTTTCAGACGATCGCCCAGCGTTTTCAGAGAGTCACGGTCAGAAGCCGACACGCTCTTCTCAGGGATCCGCGCAATACGAGCCACCACCGATTCAATGTCGGAAACGTTAACGGTTTTCTTGCGCTTGCTGACCGGCATCAGTCGTGAACGGGCACCGGCTTCGTCTATCACGTCAATAGCCTTGTCAGGAAGATGACGATCGTTGATGTATTTCACCGCCAGTTCCACCGCTGCGCGTACCGCTTTCGCGGTGTAACGGACGTCGTGATGCGCTTCGTACTTCGGTTTCAGGCCGTTAATGATCTGAACCGTTTCCTCTACGGTAGGTTCGGTAATATCAATTTTCTGGAAGCGACGCGCCAGCGCACGGTCTTTTTCGAAAATATTACTGAATTCCTGGTAAGTGGTTGATCCCATCACCCGGATCTTGCCACCCGACAGCAGTGGTTTGATCAGATTCGCGGCATCCACCTGGCCACCCGATGCCGCACCTGCACCGATAATGGTATGGATCTCATCGATAAACAGAATGCTGCTGGTGTCCTGCTCAAGCTGTTTCAGCAGGGCTTTGAAGCGTTTTTCAAAATCGCCGCGGTATTTGGTGCCAGCCAGCAGTGAACCGATATCCAGCGAGTAGATGGTGCAGTCCTTCATCACTTCCGGGACATCACCCTGCACGATACGCCAGGCAAGGCCTTCCGCAATCGCCGTTTTACCAACACCTGACTCCCCCACCAACAGCGGGTTATTTTTGCGACGGCGGCACAGCACCTGAACAGCACGTTCCAGCTCTTTATCACGGCCGATCAGCGGATCGATACCGCCTACGCGGGCAAGCTGGTTAAGGTTGGTGGTGAAGTTTTCCATACGATCCTCCCCGCCTGCCTGCTCTTCATTGACCGGATTTTCCGCACCCGATGCCGGACCCGGTTCATCTTTGCGCGTGCCATGAGAGATATAGTTCACCACATCAAGACGGCTGACTTCATGTTTACGCAGCAGATAAGCCGCCTGCGACTCCTGTTCGCTAAAGATGGCGACCAGTACATTTGCCCCCGCCACTTCGCTGCGGCCGGATGATTGCACGTGGAAGACAGCACGCTGCAGTACGCGCTGGAAACTGAGCGTCGGCTGTGTGTCGCGCTCCTCTTCACTCACCGGTAAGACCGGAGTGGTTTGTTCAATGAAGGCTTCGAGTTCCTGGCGTAAGGCCACGATATCCACCGTACAGGCTTCCAGTGCCTCTCTGGCCGACGGGTTACTGAGTAAAGCCAGTAACAAATGCTCGACGGTCATAAACTCATGTCGGTGCTCGCGCGCTCTGGCGAAAGCCATATTTAAACTGAGTTCCAGTTCTTGATTGAGCATAGGCACCTCCCCCATTAGATCGCCTTATTCAGGCTTTTTCCAGCGTACAAAGCAACGGATGCTCATTTTCCCTGGCATATTTGTTCACGTGAGCGACCTTGGTCTCTGCGACTTCCGCAGTAAATACACCACAAATCGCCTTTCCCTGGTAGTGAACCGCGAGCATCAGTTGCGTTGCACGTTCAACATCATAAGAAAAGAACTTTTGCAGAACGTCAATAACAAATTCCATAGGCGTATAATCGTCATTATTCAGAATAACTTTATACATCGAGGGTGGCTTGAGCTCCTCGCGGACTTTGTCGTCTGCAAGTTTTTCAAAATTCAGCCAATCGTTAGTCTTTCCCATACCTGTCCAGAGTGATCAACATGACTTACTTACGCCACACTACCATTATTCAGGTTAGGAATAACATGAACATAATGTTGTGCAGCGCGATTGAAATGGCGTACTGAAATCATCAATCGCGACCTTCATCACAAAATTTCCAATAGCGTTAACTGCTTCAAATTTTGATGATTTCATCTCCGTTTCCTCCCCTCGTTTGCTTGACCGTTGGAGCTAATTCTCTACAGTACAAGCACAGGCTGGATGCGATTTAACCAGCCATCAGGTCAAAAACCTGAACACCTCACTCAATTTTGAATGTCTTGCGAGGGATGTAGAAGCATGGAGACGGGTACTGTTAAGTGGTTTAATAACGCCAAAGGCTTCGGTTTCATCTGTCCGGTGGGCGGCGGCGAAGATATTTTCGCACACTACTCAACGATTAAGATGGACGGCTACAGAACGCTGAAAGCCGGGCAACAAGTCCAGTTTGATCTGCATCAGGGGCCAAAAGGCAATCATGCCAGCCTCATCGTCCCTGTGGAAGAGGCCATCGCCGTCAGCGCGTAATCCCCTTCCTTCATTCTGTACAACCCTACGATAAAATGCCAGCCAGCGATGCTGGCATTTTTATGCTTCCGCCTGACGAATTATCTATATGGGTTGCGATACGCCTTTTTCAAGGCGCATTACCCGGCAACCCTTCAAATGCCTCTGCGCCGCGGCTAATCTGCGTTGCCCCGCGCCAGCCGCTGCACGCGTGAAAACATGCTGCGCAGCAGTTCAGGCACAGAATCCGTTCCCCGTGAGGCGGCCTCTGCTGCCACTGCAATCGCCAGCTCTGGCTTGGACGCATGCTGAATAGCTTTAGCAATAATGCGCCGCAGGTTGAGTGGTGTCCCCGCCGGCAACCCGGACATACGATGATAAACTGCTGCGAATCCCTGCTTGTACAGGAAATGCTCCATATCCAGTGCGGGTAATTGCGTCAGGTAATGATCTTCGTGCCGATCGCCTTGCTGTAACATGCCACGGGCCGTGGCGGCATACTTCCGGCCCGCATCGTCACCATCGGTCAGCACATGCCACGCAATCCCCATTCGCCGGGCAAATTTTAACAGCGGGCGTAAACCGGATTGGGCAAACTCAATCACCTTTATCCCTTCTGCGGCAAAGTGGTAGCCGCACTGCCTGGCCAGCTCGTTCATCACCCAGACTTCCGTCTCGCCTTCCACCAGCAGCCAGCAGCGGGCAAACAGCGAGGACGGGCGGTTAAAACGGATGTGGAAAGCAATACGGCGGCTGTCTTCAGCACTCATGCCTGACGGGCCAATGCGCCACGCAGCCACGCGTCCGGGCTCACGCACCAGACGGCATACCTGTTCTACCGGTACCTGTGACAGCAGTTCGCCAGAGTTGGTGGTCACCATTTTTTGCAGCGGAAGCAGGGACAGCAGCTCCCAGGCAACGGACAGCATGATGGGATGCAGCCGGGTCTCCGGATCTTCCAGCACCAGCAGCGGACGGGCCTGTGCATCCAGCTCCCGGGCATCCCGCGCCTGTACCAGCAGCGCAAA
This sequence comes from Erwinia persicina, assembly GCF_019844095.1. Taxonomy (NCBI): domain Bacteria; kingdom Pseudomonadati; phylum Pseudomonadota; class Gammaproteobacteria; order Enterobacterales; family Erwiniaceae; genus Erwinia; species Erwinia persicina. The sequence continues at coordinate 3,117,454 of NZ_CP082141.1, forward strand.
CAGCCGCAGCAATATCAGCCGGCGGCTGCGGTCGCCGCCGGCAATCAGATGATTCATCTCACCCAGATGCCGCCAGCCGCTGCCTGACTCACGCTGCAGGTGAGAAACCCGGTTTCCCGGCAGTGAAGCCTGCGGTGACTGAACAGAAAAATAGTGTTCCACCAGTTGCCGGAGTGTGTTGACCCCTTCGCGCAGAGCACTGTCGGACAGATTTTGTGGGCCCGCCCCCCCCTCGCGCAGCAGATCTTCCATTATACTGGTCAGTTCGGCAAACGGCGCGGCGGGCAAGGTCGCTGCCGCGTCATGAGGCTGACGACGACTGAAACGCGCATCACGCAGGCGCAGTACCGGATGCAGGCGGATAAGCGTTTTGATCGCCGCCAGCGCACGCTCATCCGTAAGCAGCGGCTGGCTGCAGGCATCAACAAACTGGCGGTGGGTGATCACCTCCCCGGCGTCAGGCTGATGTCCCGTCATTTTCAGCGTCAGACGCCGTAATCCGTCTTCACCACACCACCACAGCGGGGCGAAGACCTGATAGTGAAGGGCATCCGCCTCCCCCGCTTCGCGTTCACAGAAGGTAAACACCACCTGCAAATCCCGCTCGCGGCGCGCTGCATCGCCCTGTGCAAAATGAAAATCGTGGGGCCTGAAGGCATAAAGATCGGGCTGAGGTGCCAGCAGGAGAGTCAGCGCATCCAGCAGGCTGGATTTCCCCCAGGCATTTTCCCCGATCAGGACATTGGTTCCCTCCAGTGGCAGCGACAGCTGACTGATGCCACGAAAGCCGGTAACGGCCATATTTTCCAGAATCATCTTCGCCCCTGTTATCCCGGTTTTAATCAGAATGGTTGGCCAGTGGCTGTCGGTCAAGCTGCGGGGAAAAATCGTTTTTCAGGCCGTCCCCTTTGCGCCAGATCAAAGCCAGGTGGGTTAACGGCACAAGCCCCTTGTATCCGCCGCCGGGATCTCTTACATAAGATGCATATTAAATACATCTTATAAAAGGTGAGATCATGTTCTGTATTCAATGTGAGCAAACAATGCGTACACCAGCCGGTGACGGCTGTACCTACGCGCAGGGGATGTGCGGTAAAACAGCGGAAACCTCTGATTTACAGGATCTGCTGGTCGCAGTCCTTCAGGGGCTTTCAGCCTGGGCGCTGCAGGCACGCAGTCTGGGTATTATCGACCATGAAGTGGACAGCTTTGCCCCGCGCGCGTTTTTTTCCACACTGACGAACGTCAACTTTGATTCACGGCGTATTGTGGAGTATGCGGTTGAGGCCATTGCGCTACGCGATCGCCTGCAGCAGCGCTGTGCCGACGCGGGCGGCAGTCGGTTGCTGGATCATCCGCTGGCCTCACTGGCCCTGGCCAGCCACGAGATAGCCGGGTTGCAGCAACAGGCAGCGCAGTTCGCGTTGAATGTTGCCGGCGTCAACGCCGATATTCTCGGGCTGCGCCTGCTTTGTCTCTACGGGCTGAAAGGGGCTGCGGCGTATATGGAACATGCCCACGTCCACGGGCGCTTCGACAACGATATCTATGCTGAATATCATCAGATTATGGCCTGGCTGGGAACGCAGCCATCGGAGATGGCTGAGCTGGTCAGTTGTGCCATGCAGATTGGTAAAATGAACTTCACCATCATGGGGATGCTCGATGAAGCGCAAACCACCGCATATGGTGATCCGCAGCCCGTCACCGTCAACGTCCGACCGGTGGCCGGTAAAGCCATTCTGATATCAGGCCACGACCTGAAAGATCTGCAGATCCTGCTGGAGCAGACCGCCGGCCGTGGCATTAACATTTTCACTCACGGCGAAATGCTGCCAGCACACGGTTACCCGGCGTTAAAAAAATATCCGCATCTGGCAGGCAATTACGGTAGCGGCTGGCAGAATCAGCAAGCGGAATTTGCCCGTTTTCCCGGCCCCATCGTGATGACCTCCAACTGTATTATCGATCCGCTGGTGGGCGATTATCAGCATCGTATCTGGACGCGCAGTATTGTCGGCTGGCCTGGCGTAAACCACCTTGAAGAGGATGACTTCTCGGCGGTGATTGACCAGGCAGAATCGATGCCGGGGTTCCCGTGGAGTGAAATTCCCCATGAAATCACCGTCGGTTTCGGCCGAAAAGTGCTGCTGGAGGCCTGCGACAGCATCATTGACCTGGTCAGCCGTAAAAAGCTGCGCCATGTGTTTCTGGTGGGCGGTTGCGATGGCAGCCGCGACCAGCGCAGCTATTACACTGATATGGCGCTGGCGATCCCCGATGACTGTCTGATCCTGACGCTGGCCTGTGGAAAATACCGCTTTAACAAACTCGATTTTGGTCATATTGAGGGGCTGCCACGTCTGCTGGACGTTGGCCAGTGTAACGACAGTTATGCGGCCATTATGCTGGCGGTAAAACTGGCGGAGAAACTGAACTGCGGTGTGAACGACCTGCCGTTATCACTGTTGCTGTCCTGGTTTGAACAGAAAGCTATCGTGGTACTGCTCACGCTGCTCTCCCTCGGAGTAAAAAATATCCGTACCGGCCCGACGGCACCGGCGTTCCTCACCGACAATCTGATGGCGCTGCTGCAGAAAGAGTTCGGCATGATCCCGGTCAGCAGCGTGGAAAACGATCTGGCTGGCATTCTTGGCCACGCGGAGTAACTGATGAAATCACCGAATCTGTGCCCCTGGCGTATGCAGGTGCATCATGTGCAGCAGGAAACGCCGGACGTCTGGACGCTGGCGTTAATTAATCACGATTTTTATCGCTGGCAGGCAGGTCAGTTCGCGCTGGTCAGAATCGGCAACAGCGAGGAAATGCGCGCCTATACGTTGTCCTCCACCCCCGGGCAAAGCGCCTTGATCACGCTTACCGTACGGCGCATTGAAAAGGGTAAAGGGTCGGACTGGCTGACCCGGCAGGTGCGCCCGGGCAATGATATCTGGCTGTCCGATCCACAGGGAGATTTCAGCTGTCAGCGCCACCCCGCCAGTCACTATCTGTTTCTCGCTGCGGGCTGCGGCATCACGCCGGTGATGTCGATGTGCCGCTGGCTGCAGGCGCAACGCCCCGGCTGCAGCGTGCAACTGATTTACAGTGTTCGTTCGCCGCAGGATGTGATTTTTGCCCGGGAACTGAGCGCCATGCAGCCGTGGTTAACACTGACTCTGTTTGCAGAACACGCCGCCACGGCAGAGATGCAGTCCGGGCGACTTGATCGTGCCCGCCTCGCAGCCCTGGTGCCAGATATGGCCCGGCGTACGGTGATGATCTGCGGCCCCCAGCCTTATATGAATGCCCTTCAGCAGGATGCGCAGGCGCTGGGGGCAAAAAAAATTCTGACTGAACAGTTTACGCCGGTGAGCGAAGCGCCGGTGGGATCCGCTCAGTTCACCCTGCGCAGCCCGGCGCTGATGCAGGGGGGCGCCTTTCCCGCCGGGTGGTCGCTGTTAACGGCCATGGAACAGCATCAGCAGCCGGTCGCCGCGGCCTGCCGTTCGGGTGTCTGTGGTTGCTGTAAAACCCGCGTTGCTGAAGGGAGCTATCACACCACCAGCGTTCAGACCCTGAGCGACAGTGAGATTGAGGCCGGCTTCGTTCTGGCCTGCAGCTGCTACCCACAAAGCGATATTGTTCTCACCTGACGCCCTGGTGCCGTGTGAAATAAACGGTTTCACACGGGATTTCCCCGTTTCCTGCATCCTAAACTAAGCTTGTTTCAGCCAATTTGACCTTTCTGTTAAAGGACATCCCCACCACTGAGGAGAGAAGCATGAAGCAAACTGTTGCCGCGCTGGTAGCGAAAACACTGGAAAGTGCAGGCGTGAAACGTATCTGGGGGGTCACCGGCGACTCGCTCAACGGCCTGAGCGACAGCCTTAACCGTATGGATACAATCCGCTGGATGCCAACCCGTCATGAGGAAGTCGCCGCCTTTGCTGCGGGTGCGGAGGCACACCTGACCGGCGAGCTGGCGGTATGCGCCGGCTCCTGTGGCCCAGGTAACCTGCATCTGATTAACGGTCTGTTCGACTGCCACCGTAACCACGTGCCGGTACTGGCCATCGCCGCTCATATTCCTTCTGCAGAGATCGGCAGTAATTACTTTCAGGAAACTCATCCTCAGGAGCTGTTCCGTGAGTGCAGCCACTACTGCGAACTGGTTTCCAACCCCGAGCAACTGCCGCAGGTTCTCGGCATTGCCATGCGCAAAGCGATCCTGAACAAAGGGGTCTCTGTGGTGGTGCTGCCGGGCGATATTGCCCTGCAGATGGCCCCGGAAGGTGCAACGGCGGACTGGTATCCCCCACATCTGCCGCAGGTTCAGCCGGTCAGTGAGGAGCTGACGAAGCTGGCGTCGGTACTCAACGCGTCAGGTAATATTACTCTGCTGTGCGGTAGCGGCTGTGCCGGTGCCCACAGTGAGGTCGTGGCGCTGGCAGAAACCCTGAAGGCCCCCATCGTTCATGCCCTGCGCGGTAAAGAGCACATCGAATATGATAACCCTTACGATGTGGGCATGACCGGGCTGATCGGCTTCTCATCGGGTTATCACGCCATGATGAATGCCGATACGCTGCTGGTGCTGGGCAGCCAGTTCCCTTATCGTGCGTTTTATCCGGCCGATGCAAAAATTATTCAGATTGATATTAATCCAGGCAGCCTGGGCAGCCACTGTCATCTGGATATGGCGCTGGTCGGGGATATCAAATCGACGCTCAATGCCCTGCTGCCGCAGCTGACGGTCAAGACGGAGCGCGGCTTTCTGGACAAGGCGCTGGAACACTATGGAAAAGCGCGGAAAGAGCTCGATGACTTGGCGACGGCCAACGATAAACTGCCTGTTCATCCACAATATCTGGCGCAACAGATCAGCCGCTACGCCAGTGAGGATGCGATCTTTACCTGTGATGTGGGCACGCCGACCGTGTGGGCAGCCCGCTACCTGAAAATGAACGGCAAACGCCGCCTGCTCGGCTCCTTCAGCCACGGCTCGATGGCGAATGCCATGCCGCAGGCGATTGGAGCCCAGGCGATCGACCCCAACCGCCAGGTGATCGCCCTGTGCGGGGACGGTGGCTTCAGCATGCTGATGGGCGACTTCCTCTCACTGGCGCAGTTAAAACTGCCAGTGAAAATCGTGGTATTCAACAACAGCGTGCTGGGCTTTGTGGCCATGGAGATGAAATCCGGCGGTTATCTGACCGACGGTACCGATTTGGAAAATCCCAACTTCGCCGCCATTGCCAACGCCTGCGGGGTAAAAGGCATCCGCGTTGAGCAGGCATCCCTGCTGGACGATGCGCTGCAGGAGGCGCTGGCGCACGACGGCCCGGTGCTGGTGGACGTGGTCACCGCCAAAGAGGAGCTGGCCATGCCGCCGCAGATCAAACTGGAACAGGCCAAAGGCTTCAGCCTGTACATGATGCGCGCCATCATTAACGGCCGCGGTGATGAACTGGTTGATCTGGCTAAAACCAACTGGCTACGGTAAAAGAGTGAGAGGCTCTTTTTGACGGACGCTGCGGCGTCCGTTTTACCGTTGACAGGAGAACAAGCGTGATCGACCTGCGTAGTGATACCGTGACCCGCCCCACTCAGGCCATGCTGAGTGCGATGATGTCAGCCGAAACCGGAGACGATGTTTACGGCGACGATCCCACGGTCAATAAACTGGAAGCAGAAGTTGCCCGTCTGAGCGGTAAGCCCGCTGCCCTGTTCCTTCCCAGTGCAACCCAGGCCAACCTGGTCGCCCTGCTCTGCCACTGTCAGCGCGGCGAGGAATATATTGTTGGTCAGCTGGCACATAACTACAAATATGAAGCAGGTGGCGCTGCGGTGCTGGGGGGCATTCAGCCTCAGCCAATCCTCGCGGCCGCTGACGGCACGCTACCGCTGGACGTTGTGGCGCAGTTTATCAAGCCGGATGATGTACATTTCGCCATCACCCGCCTGTTAAGTCTGGAAAATACGCATAACGGTAAGGTGCTCCCGCTGGCGTATTTACAGCAGGCATGGGCGTTTACCCGTGAACGTCATCTGGCGCTACATATTGACGGTGCGCGCATTTTCAACGCGGCCGTCGCGCTGGACGTACCGCTGGAGGCCCTCGCCCGCTATGGTGATACGCTGACGGTCTGTCTGTCCAAAGGGCTGGGTGCCCCGGTGGGAGCCATGCTGTGCGGCAGTGAGGCGTTTATTCTGCGAGCGCGGCGCTGGCGCAAGATGACCGGGGGCGGGATGCGCCAGGCGGGAATACTGGCGGCGGCGGGGCTGTATGCGCTGGAGCATCACGTGGCGCGCTTAAAAGATGACCATGATAACGCCGCGTGGCTGGCGGCTGCGCTGCGGGATATTGGCGTTGACGTTACCCGCCAGGATACCAACATGGTGTTCCTGCGCCTGCCGGAGGCACAGGTTGCCACGCTGGGCCCCTGGATGCGGGAACGCGGTATGCTTGTCAGCCCTGGCCCGGTGACGCGGCTGGTGACCCATCTGGACACAGATCGCCCTGCGCTGGAGCAGCTGGTCAGCCAGTGGCAGGCCTTTTTAGCCACGTCGTAAACTATCCTGCACCATATTTTTCCACCAGCGCGGCGGCGATGGCTTCAGTTTCGGCATCGGCAATGCCACTGTAGTCAGCAGGACGAAAGTGCATCTGAAACGCCGCGATCAACGCCTGCTGCTGATACGGTTTCATCTGCGGCGTTACCTCGTAGCCATAGCTGGACAGCAGGCTCAACAGGCGGGTCTTATCCACCCGCTGCGCCGGTGGTCGTCCTGCCAGCCAGAACGTCACCCGGGCCGCATCAGGCCAGGCACCCACCCCCTGGCGGGCAAACGCTTCCCAGGGAAATTCCGGGCCGGGATCCTGCTTGCGCATCGGGGCGATATCGCTGTGTGCTACCACGTCCTGCGGCAGGATGCCGTAGCGCTGGATAATATCGCGCATCAGCGGAAGCAGCGCATCCATCTGCGACTGCGGGAAAGGCTGCCAGACGATCGCCCGCCCCTCGCGATGCCAGCCCTGATTCTCCAGCTCAATGCCGATTGAGGTATCATTCAGTCGGGTGGCACCGCGCCAGTAGCTCTCACCGGCGTGCCACGCCAGCATCGACTCCGGCACCAGACGCCACACCAGAGGCTGGCCGTCATATTTCGGCGGTTTTGCCGGCAGGAGATAGTGTGCACTGACGCTGCGATCGGTAAGCGTATTCAGCGAACGCGGAAAATCCCCGGCGGTGTAGTGGATAACCAGCACTTTCACGCGCGGCCGTGCGCCCCAGGCCTCCTGCCGCGTATCGACGGTGTACCCCTGTTGTGGCAGCAGCCCTTTTGGGGTAATAGAGGTATAAATAAAGACAGCCAGCAGCACCAGCAGCGGCCGGATAACAGCAACTGGACGCATCAGTGACGCAGTTTAACGGCAGTACCGCTGACGCTCACCATCAGCATACTGCTGTCTTTCCCTACGGTTTCATAATCAATGTCGATACCCACTACGGCATCCGCACCGAGGGATTTCGCCTGCGCTTCCAGTTCAGAAAAAGCAATCTCGCGGGCTTTGCGCAGCTCTTTCTCATAGGCTCCGGAGCGCCCACCGACGATATCGCGAATGCCGGCAAAAAAGTCGCGAAAAATATTGGCCCCGAGAATAGCTTCTCCAGTCACAACACCACAATATTCAGTAATGGGCTGGCCTTCCAGCGTCGGGGTAGTCGAAAATTTCATACAGCTCTCCATGTGTCATGTACGCTTCGTTCTTTTCACTCAACTGAGCGGCTATACTTAATGATAAAGCACACCCGCTGATAACAATAAGGAAATCAAAATGAAATACCAGCCCTTTGCTGTCGTGGTTCCCCTCGCACTCCTGCTGAGTGCCTGTACCACCGTCGAACCCGCTTATAAGGATATTGGTACCCGGGTAGGGCCATGTGTTGACGGCGGCCCGGACAGCGTAGCGCAACAGTTCTACGATTTACGCGATCAGCAGCCTTCTCAGGGCGTGCCGGATGCGCAACTGCTGGCAAAATACCGGCCTCTGCTCAGTAACAAACTCTATCAGTTGCTGCTCAAAGCACAGAATGAACCGAATAAAAACGCACAGCTGACGGGGGATATCTTCTCCAGCCAGCGCCAGGGGCCGACGGAAGCCAGCGTGGCGGACGCCTCGACCATTCCGAATACTGACGCACGCAATATTCCGCTGCGTGTAACCCTGCAGCGTGGCGACGTTCGCTGGCAGGATGAAGTTCATATGGTCCGTGAAGGCACCTGCTGGACGGTCAACGATGTGCGTTATCTCGGCAATAATCCCCATCTGTCGGGCGGTTCGCTGGGTCAGCTGCTGCAAAAATAAACCCTTTGTGCGTGCCGCGCATCAGCGGCACGATCTCGCGCACACATTTGCATAACAACATCGATACATCGAAGCCAAAACCGTTACATCACGCTATGTTGTGCTACTATTCAATCACCCTGCCCGCATAAATAAATTTTAACGCACAATGATTGCATAACTATGCTGTCGACGTTAAGATTCGCGGCATCAATTGCTATTCACTTTTTGCGCATGAGTATTCAACTAAACGGTATAAACTGCTATTACGGTGCCCATCAGGCGCTGTTCGACATTCAGCTGGCTTGCCCACAGGGTGAGACGCTGGTACTTCTGGGCCCGAGTGGCGCCGGGAAGAGCTCACTCCTGCGCGTGTTAAACCTGCTGGAGATGCCGCGTTCCGGCACGCTGGAGATTGCCGGTAATCGCTTTGACTTTACCCGCCCGCCTGGCGACGCCGCGATACGCGAACTGCGTCAAAATGTGGGTATGGTCTTTCAGCAGTACAATCTCTGGCCTCACCTGACGGTCGTTCAGAATCTGATCGAGGCGCCCTGCCGCGTGCTGGGTCTCAGCAAAGCACAGGCCCATGATCGTGCGGCCAGGCTGCTCGATCGCCTGCGTCTTAAGGCTTTTGCTGACCGCTACCCGCTTCACCTTTCAGGCGGTCAGCAGCAGCGCGTGGCGATTGCCCGTGCGCTAATGATGGAACCGGCCGTTCTGCTGTTTGATGAACCGACCGCGGCGCTGGATCCGGAAATCACCGCCCAGATCGTCAGCATCATTCGTGAACTGGCGCAGACCCAAATTACCCAGGTGATCGTGACCCATGAAGTTGAGGTGGCGCGTAAGACGGCCAGCCGCGTGGTGTATATGGAGAACGGTTATATCGTCGAGCAGGGTGATGCCAGCCGCTTTACACAGCCGCAAACCGAGGCGTTTGCCCACTATCTTTCGCATTAATTGCAGGACATAACGATGAAAAAAATTGTCATTGCCGCGCTGTTAGCCGGCTTCAGCCTGAGCGCCAGCGCGACCCAGACCCTTCGTTTTGCCACCGAAGCGTCTTACCCTCCTTTTGAGTTCGTGGATTCTGATAATAAGATCCAGGGCTTTGACGTGGATCTGGCCAACGCGCTGTGCCGCGAGATCGGCGCCGAGTGTACCTTTACCAACCAGGCTTTTGACAGCCTGATCCCCAGCCTGAAATTCCGTCGTTTCGACGCCGTCATGGCGGGAATGGACATTACACCTGAGCGTGAAAAACAGGTGCTGTTCACTAAACCGTATTATGAAAATTCCGCCCTGTTTATCACTCAAAAAGATAAAGTGCCCAGCGTCGATGCGCTGAAAGGGAAACGTGTCGGTGTGCAAAACGGCACCACGCATCAGAAATACCTCGGTGAGAAACTGGCAGACATTAAGGTTGTCCCTTATGACAGCTATCAGAATGCGATCCTTGACCTGAAGAATGGTCGTATTGATGCCGTATTCGGTGATACTGCCGTGGTGAACGAATGGCTGAAGCAAAATCCGAATCTGGCCCCACTGGGTGAGAAAGTAACGGATAAAGCCTACTTTGGTACTGGCCTGGGCATTGCAGTTCGCCAGGGCAATACGGAACTTCAGGGTAAATTCAACGCGGCGCTGGACAAGGTGAAAGCCAACGGCACCTATAAAACAATCTACAGCAAGTGGTTTGCGCAGTAATTAATGAACGAATTTTATACGCTTGCCAGCGCCGCCGGAATGACCGTCGGCCTGGCTGTTTGTGCGCTGGTCGCAGGGTTAATCCTGGCGATGATTTTCGCCGTCTGGGAATCGGCGCGCTGGCGTCCCCTCGCCTGGCTTGGCACCGGCCTGGTCACCCTTTTTCGCGGCCTGCCGGAAATTCTCGTGGTGCTGTTTGTCTACTTTGGCGCTTCACAGCTGCTGCTCACACTCTCTGATGGCTTTACCCTCAATCTGGGTATCGTGCAGATCCCCATCCAGGTCGCCATTGAGAATTTTGACGTCAGCCCGTTCCTGTGTGGTGTGATCGCGCTGGCCGTGCTCTACGCCTCCTATGCCTCACAAACCCTGCGCGGCGCGCTAAAAGCCGTACCGTCAGGACAGTGGGAATCAGGCCAGGCGCTGGGGATGAAAAAAACCGCCATCTTCTTCCGACTGATTATGCCGCAGATGTGGCGCCACGCGCTGCCGGGTCTGGGCAATCAGTGGCTGGTGTTGCTGAAAGATACCGCGCTGGTATCGCTGATTAGCGTTAACGATATTATGTTACAGACCAAAAGTATCGCCACACGTACCCAGGAACCTTTTACCTGGTATGTCATTGCGGCGGGGATCTACCTGCTGATCACCCTCGTCAGCCAGGCGGTATTGAAACGGATTGAGCTGCGGACTACGCGTTTTGAACGGGGTGACTGCTGATGCTGAGTTATTTCCCTGAACTCCTGAAAGGTCTGAATACCAGCCTGCTGCTGACGGTGACGTCCCTGCTGCTGGCGCTGGTGCTGGCGCTGCTGTTTACCGTGATCCTGGCGCTGAAAGTGCCGGTGCTGAACCTGGTGACGCGGGGGTATATCACCCTGTTTACCGGAACGCCGCTGTTGGTGCAGATCTTCCTGATCTATTACGGTCCGGGTCAGTTCCCGGCGATTCAGAATATTCCCTGGCTGTGGGCTCTCCTTTCTGAGCCCTGGCTCTGTGCGCTGCTGGCGCTGTCACTCAACAGCGCGGCCTATACCACGCTGCTGTTTCACGGTGCGGTCCGTGCTATTCCCGCCGGGCAATGGCAGTCCTGCGCGGCACTGGGCATGAACCGCCGCGATCAGCTGCGCATTTTGCTGCCTTACGCTTTTAAACGTGCACTCTCTTCTTATTCCAACGAAGTGGTGCTGGTATTTAAAAGTACCTCGCTGGCCTACACCATTACGCTGATGGAAGTGATGGGACACGGGCAGTTGCTGTATGGCCGCACGTATGACATCGGGGTGTTCGCCGCAGCCGGGGTGATTTACCTCTGTGTGAACGGACTGCTGACCCTGATGATGCGCCTGATTGAGCGCCACGCCCTGGCGTTTGAACGGCGTAACTAAAACGGGCGAGTGCGTTGTCAGGCGCGGCCTCACCGGCAACGCAGAATAAAAAGCCCTCACCGCCTTTTAATCAGCCGATAGACCGGCCTGCCCGTCAGGGATACTGGTCAGGATAATGAGACCTTAAGGAATAAACTGATGAAAAAACTCGTTCTGGCAGCCCTGCTTGCCAGCGTTGCCTTTGGAACCCAGGCCGCAGATAAGATCCGTTTTGCCTCCTCGGCGACCTATCCTCCCTTTGAATCCCTGAACAGCGATAATCAGATTGTTGGCTTTGATATCGACCTGGCCAATGCGCTGTGTAAGCAGATGCAGGCGGAGTGCAGCTTTACCAATAATCCTTTTGACAGCCTGGTGCCTGCGCTGAAGTTCCGACGCTACGATGCGGTGATCTCCGGGATGGACATCACCGAAGAGCGCAGTAAGCAGGTCAGCTTTACGCAGCCGTATTACGCTAACTCAGCAATTATTATCGCCAAAAAGGGCCGCTTCACTCGCCTTGAGGAGCTGAAAGGAAAACGCGTCGGGATGGAAAACGGCACGACTCACCAGAAATATCTGCAGGATAAGCATCCTGAGATCACGGCGGTGGCCTACGACAGCTATCAGAACGCTATTCTTGATCTGAAAAATAACCGTCTGGATGGCATCCTGGGCGATACTGCTGTCGTCGGTGCCTGGCTGAAGACCAATCCTGACCTCAGCTCCGTCGGAGAACATATCACAGACAGCAGCTACTTTGGGACGGGTCTTGGCATTGCCGTGCGCAAAGATAATGAGGCGTTACTGAATAAGCTGAACACCGCTCTGGACGCGCTGAAAGCCGACGGGACGGTGGAGAAACTGAATAAGCAGTGGTTCCCTGAATAATCAGATGGACTGACAGGGGTCGCAGTTCCGTCCTCACTGGCTGGGTTCGCACCGTTGCAACGGCCGAACCCAGCCAGGGTTTTTCATCTGCGGTAATAACGTTTTTTCCGGTCGCACTGCCTGTTAACCGTTTACACCCGCTGTAACAGCGTCAGCACCTCGTAATGCGCGGTGTGTGGGAACATATCGAACATCTGCACCCTGACAATACGGTAAGCTGGCAGACGGCCTATATCCGTAGCCATCGTCTCTGCGTTGCAGCTGGAGTAGAGTATCCAGGGCGGCGCCATCTTATCCAGATAGTCACACAGATCCGCACCAATTCCCCGGCGCGGGGGATTGACCAGCACCAGCTCAGGCACACTGCCCTCTCCGGTGGCAAAAGCGGTGGAGTCCAGCGCCGCGAAGCTGACCTTTTCCAGCCCCATCTGCGCAGCAGAACGCTGAGCGCAGGCGATCGCCGCCTGACTGATCTCGATGCCAGTCAGCGTCATATCAGGCGTGGCGCAGTGCAGGCCAAAACCACCGACGCCGCAAAACAGATCCCACATCGTACTTACCTGCAGCGCGCTGACCCATTCACGAGCCGTCGCGTACAGCGCAGCGGCCACAGCGGGGTTGGTCTGGAAGAAGCTCTTAGGCAGGATGGACAGCGGGACATCGTTGAGCTGCTCGGCAAGCACCTGGTTTTCCGTCAGCGGGATCTCCTCTTCGCCTTCGAGAATGGCCATCGCCACGGGCTGTATATTCGCAGAGATCGCCACCAGCTGTGGCAATGCACGCTGGAGTTCAGGCAGCGCAGCGCGCAGCTGTGCCAGCTTGGTGGTCGAACGCAGTACAAAGCGCAGCATCAGCTGACCAGTATGATGACTTTCTGTGAGCAGAATATATTTCAGTTCACCACGCCGGCGCGCGACGTTGTAAGGCGTTAACCCGGCGCGGGCGATAAATGGGCGCAGTTCAGCAAATACGCTGGCAAAACTGTCAGGATAAAGCGGGCAGTCGGCCAGATCGACCGGCGTACCATCGCGGTGCAGCATACCCAGCAGCGGACGTTCCACGCTGCCGCTGACCACCATTTTGGCCTTATTGCGGAATTTTTGCTGCGCCGACACCGCAGGGGGCAGCCATTGTCCCACCGGATGCGCTTCCAGCAGCTGCTGCAGGTGAGACTGTTTTTGGGCAAGCTGCCGGGGATAAGGCGTTTCCAGCCACTGGCAGGAACGGCAGCGGCCGGCGTCGTAAAGCGCGCAATACATGATGAAAGCCTGATAAGGGAAGCGAAATGCAGGGGCGCAGTATAGCAGCGAGGGGTTACCGATAAAACTGCCGGCTGCTCTGTGGCACGAACAGCAGCAGCAGGATCAGCATATCAGGGAGTTTTTGCCCCAGCAGGGACTGAATGATCTGGCGGCCACTGTCCCGATTGATACTGAATATTTCCGGATAGATCCAGCCCATCGATGCGATAAACATATAAACCACCACCACCAGCTGCGCCAGCAGAAACCCCCAGCGTCCCCAGCTACGTCCGCGCATCAGCGCAATCGCACAGCGCAGTTCAATAAAAAAAATCAGCTGGCTGGCAATAAAAATCAGCGTGGAATCCCAGGCCTGTGCGCTGCGGTGAATAAAATTCATCAGTTCCAGAAATCCCAGCTCGTTGAACAGCAGCATCACGCCCAGACAGCGGGTGGCAATAATGGCAATACCGGCAATCCACACCGGGACCGGGACAGGCCCCGCATCGCGCAACAGGATCTTATCCTCTCTCAGCAGTGCTGACATTTTTCTCTCCCGCTCTGCCGGAGGTATGCCCTGAAGGCGAACAGCTGACCCGTTTTGGTGTTTTACAATTGCGCTCACCAGAATATTCCCACTAGAAAGAGAAAAAAGTGTCTTTTAAATTCACTGTGCCATAAATAATAGCCTGATAACGGGATGACGTTCGCCAGATTAACCGACGACACGACTTGTTATCTTAAAGATTAATTTCTTTAATACATCCTGGCATGATATCTGCCGTACTCATCCGGCAGATCACTGTTTATCGGCAGTCACCCCCCTTATTTTTAGCCTGGGTAACAGAATAATTCCACTGCCGGGAGCGAAAAGCACCCGCAGGCTATTTTGCCTGATTGTTGATAGCCGTGAGGAAGTTAATCGCTGTGCCTGCAAATAAAATTAGCGCATCCGCTGAAGAGAACGCAACCGGCTCATCGGCCTGCCGCTAAGGGTTGTCAGCCAGATGTATTTTTCCGGTGAGGGTTTGCACAATAGCGCTAAGCAGCCTGACGCCTGTCGCAAAATAAATCTCAGCTTAGGATGATGAATAATCCCTTCCCGGGTGTTGCGGCGGCTCTGCGTAAAGATTCCCTCTTTTTAATGGGATCCCGGTACAGTTAAGGCAATGCCTGCCTGGCGTCTCTGACGTAGCGACGACATAATGGCCGCTGCGGATATTGCCCCGCATGATGAATGCCTCAGTGGCGATGTGAGTAATGAGAGTCATTGCGTAACACAAGCTGAACGGAGTGAAATAACGTGTCAAAAGTATTAGAACATTACCATTACCTTCATGACATCCCGGAGTTAGGTTTCCAGGAATTTAAAACTTCGGCCTATATCAGCCAGCAGCTTAAGGCCGCCGGATACGCAGTACAGGATAATTTTAATGCTACTACCGGTATCGTGGCAGTACTGGACAGCGGCGTGCCGGGCCCGACTCTGGCATTACGCGCAGATATGGATGCGCTGGGGCATATCATTGACGGCGTCCCCTGCGCCCGCCATACCTGTGGCCATGATGGCCACTCCTCCGTAGTGCTGACGGCCGCGCAGGAGCTGATGGCCGAAAAGGCCATTAAAAAAGGCCGCCTCAAACTGATTTTCCAGCCTGCAGAAGAACTGGGCACGGGCGCACTGGCGATGATTGCCGGCGGCGCGATCGATGATGTGGATATGATCCTTGGTTTCCACGTGCGCCCGGCGCAGGAGTGTGCCGTCGGCACGGCGATCCCAGCCGTGTACTATTCCGCCTGCGTGACCGTCGAGGCAATCATTCACGGTCAGACGGCGCATGGCGCCCGCCCGCACCTCGGCGTCAACGCCCTGGATGCCGGCGTCAGCGCGGTACAGGCGGTTAACGCCATCCATCTGGCAGCGGACAGCATGTGGAGCGTCAAAGCCACCCGCTTCCTCTGCGATGCGGGCGTGACCAATTCCATCCCGGATGAAGCGCGGGTGGTGTTCGATCTGCGCACGGCAACAAACGAGGATATGGTGACGTTGCAGGATCGCGTGCGTCGGGCGATTGAGCACAGCGTGGCGGCCTTTGGTGCGCAGGCGGAGGTGCAGATCCTAAAGGCGATGCCTGCGGCAGAGATTGATGACGAGATGAGCGCATTGATCGCCGGGGCTATTGTTGAGGTGCTGGGTAAGGAGGCGCTGATGGCTCCCCGCGCCACGCCGGGCAGTGAAGATTTCTTCCACTACCCGGTGGAGCGTCCATCGGTGAAAGCCGGATTCTGGGGGCTTGGCACCGGGTTACTCCCCGGGCTGCACCATCCTGATATGCACTTTGATCTGAATTCACTGCCGGTGGGGATTAACATTTTCAAAGCCTGCGTGAAGAAGGTTCTGGGATAATTCGCCCCGGAACACAGCGCTTACTGGCCGCAACCCAGGATCAGCCACGGCGTTGTGCCCTGCAGGGTACGCCCTTTTGGTTCGGTCGCCCCCTGCAGATAATGCACGCCGGGTGTGATGCAGACTTTTTGTGTCGCATCCTCCCCGTTACCGCAATGATTAATGCCCGCTGCGCGCCCGCTGAATATCCTTCAGCCGCTGCTTCTCTTTACCCGCCATCAATCGCCAGGCAATAAACCCGACAATCCCGACCACCAGCAGGATCAACGTTGCCAGCGCGTTAATCTCCGGGTTAATGCCACGGCGAACGGTGGCAAAAATCTGCATCGGTAAGGTATTGGCCCCCGGCCCGGTCACAAAGTTGGAGATTACCAGGTCATCCAGCGACAGGGTGAAGGCCAGCAGCCAGCCGGTGACAATCGCCGGGGCGATCATGGGGACGGTGATGACAAAGAACACCTTCAGCGGCGTGGCCCCTAAATCCATCGCGGCTTCTTCGATGGAGCGATCCAGCTCGCGCAGGCGGGAATTGATCACTACCGCAACGTAGGCAGTACAGAACGTCACATGCGCCAGCCAGATGGTCAGCATTCCACGCTCGGCAGGCCAGCCAAAGGCATTGCTCATCGCCACAAACAGCAGCAGCAGTGACAACCCGGTGATCACATCCGGCATCACCAGCGGTGCGGTGAGGATAAAGGCAAAACCGGTGGAGCCCTTAAAGCGCCCGAAGCGCACAATCACCATGGCCGCAATCGTTCCCAGGATCACCGCCGCCGTGGCCGACAACCCGGCCAGAGAGAGGCTGAGGGTGACGGCGCGGATCATCGCATCATCATTAAACAGCACGTGATACCAGTGCAGGGAGAAGCTCTCCCACGCCGCCAGTTGTGATGAGTTAAAGGAGTACACCACCAGCAGCAGCATCGGCGCGTAAAGAAACACGAAACAGACCACGAGAATGGCCGTACGCCATTTTGAGCGAATAACCGGTAACTGACTCACGCTTTTTCCCCCATCTCTTTGTTCTGATGTTTATGGAACCAGATAATGGGCAGGATCAGGATCAGCAGAATAATCACCGCCAGCGCCGAAGCCACCGGCCAGTCATGGTTATTAAAGAACTCCATCCACACCACGCGCCCGATCATAATACTGTCAGGGCCGCCCAGCAGCTCAGGGATCACGTACTCCCCCACCGCCGGAATAAACACCAGCATCGATCCGGCAATAATCCCGCCTTTGGTCAGTGGCACAATGACACTCCAGAAGGTTTTTAGCGGGCGGGCACCCAGGTCGAGCGATGCTTCCACCAGTGAGTAATCAATCCGCGTCAGGGCGGTGTAGATCGGCAGCACCATAAACGGCAGATAGCAGTAGACAATCCCGATATAAACCGCCAGGTCGGTGTAAAGAATGGTGAGGGGATGATCGGTGATCCCCGTCCACATCAGGAACCGGTTCAGTAAGCCGTTATTATTGAGGATGCCCATCCAGGCGTACACCCGCACCAGGAACGAGGTCCACGAGGGCAGGATCACCAGCAACAGAAGAATATTGCGCGTTGAAGGCGATGCATGCGCTACGGCCCAGGCCAGCGGATAACCAATCAGCAGGCAGACAATGGTGGCAATCCCGGCCACCTTCAGCGAGTGCAGATAGGCGAGGATATACAGCGGATCGTCGGTCAGCGTCAGGTAATTGCCGAAGTTAAGCGCCATGGTCAGCTGGCCGTCGGCCCAGCTTAACAGGTCGGTATACGGCG
The DNA here is from genome assembly GCF_019844095.1 of Erwinia persicina. NCBI lineage: Bacteria > Pseudomonadati > Pseudomonadota > Gammaproteobacteria > Enterobacterales > Erwiniaceae > Erwinia > Erwinia persicina. The sequence continues at coordinate 3,135,185 of NZ_CP082141.1, forward strand.
GGCTGGCACGGGCGATATCAGCAAAGCTGATCTTCAGAACAATCAGAAACGGCAGCAGAAACAGCAGTGCCAGCCAGAGGTAAGGCAGGCCGATAATCAGTTTACGTCCGTGTGCCGTTTGCAGGCGCGTCAGCAGCCCTTTAAAGCCGGTTTGCTGGCCGCTTGGCGGTTTAGTCTTACGTTCAGAATATGGGTTCATGATTTACACCGTTAAGACCACACAGCTATCGGCATCCCAGCAGAGACGCACTTCGTCACCCCAGGTCGGGGTATCCTTACGAAAGCGATAGGCGTTTTGCAACTGGGCGCTGATCATCTGTCCACTGCGCAGGCGAACGTGATAAATCGACAGATCACCGAGGTAGGCGATATGCACGACTTCCCCGACCGCAAAGTTACAGCCATCCGCCGGAACCGCTTCGCACAGCATGACTTTTTCCGGACGCAGCGCCACGGAAACCGGTACGCCATCGACCACCGAGACATCCGAGGCGACTTTCAGCGGATGGACAAGCCCCGGGCAGTCGATAATCAGCCCATCGTCCTGACGGTCACGCAGCAGGCCTTCGAAGAGATTAACCGACCCGATGAATTCAGCGCTGAAGCGCGTGGTCGGGTGCTCATAAATCTCTTCCGGCTCGCCCATCTGCACGAATTTGCCCCGGTTCATGATCGCAATACGGCCAGCCATGGTCATCGCTTCTTCCTGATCGTGGGTCACCATGACGCAGGTCGCCCCGACACGCTCAAGAATATCCACCACTTCATGCTGCATACGGTCACGCAGCTTTTTGTCCAGCGCACCCATCGGTTCGTCGAGCAGCAGCAGCTTCGGGCGTTTGGCCAGGCTACGGGCCAGCGCCACGCGCTGACGCTGGCCGCCGGAAAGCTGGTGCGGCTTGCGTCTGGCATATTCCTGCATATGAACCAGAGCAAGCATTTCCGCCACGCGTTCAGCAATCACCTCTTTCGATAAGCGGTCCTGCTTCAGGCCGAACGCAATGTTCTGCTCTACCGTCATATGGGGAAACAGCGCGTAGGACTGGAACATCATATTGATCGGACGCTGATACGGCGGCACATGGGAGAGATCCAGGCCATCCAGCACAATCTGCCCCTGGGTAGGCGATTCGAAGCCAGCCAGCATGCGCAGTAGCGTTGACTTACCGCAGCCAGAGGGGCCAAGCAGAGCAAATATCTCGCCTTTATAAATGGTGAGGTTCACATCATCCACTGCGTGCTGACCGTCGAACGATTTGGTCAGGTTACGGATTTCCAGCAGCGGCGTTAGCGCCTTATCTGCTTTGCTTTCAGGACGGGGGATTGCGTCGTTCACGACCATGATACTCCGGCGCTAAAAGGGGGGAACGGTGCGATGCCCCACCCCTAAAAATGACAAAACAGAGGCCGGTAATCGCGCCTCTGCTGCTTAACAAGTGTAAAATGAGGGTGCGTTACTTACCGCTTTTAACTTTAGTCCATGCACGCGTACGCACACGGTCAAGTTTTGGCTCCTGCACCTTCAGGGTAAACAGTTTTGCCATGGTGTCTGCCGTCGGATAAATCCCCGGGTTATCACGGATGGCCGGATCGACAAACGGCAGGGACGCTTTGACGCCGCTGGCGTAGAACACTGTATTGGATATCTGGGCCATCACTTTTGGCTCCATCAGATAGTTAATAAACTGATAGGCCTCATCGACGTTTTTCGCATCTTTAGGGATAGCCAGCATATCGAAGAACGCCAGCGCCCCCTGTTTGGGAATGCTGTAGGCAATATTCACGCCGTTCTTGGCTTCGACAGCACGATTTTTTGCCTGCAGGATATCCCCGGCCCAGCCAATAGCCACGCAGGTGTTTCCGTTCGCCAAATCGTTAATGTACTGAGATGAGTGGAAGTAGCGAATGCTGGGGCGCAGTTTCAACAGCAGGTCAGTCGCTGCGGTATAATCTTTCGGATCGCTGCTATTAGGATCTTTGCCCATATAGTTCAGCACGGTAGCAAAGATTTCTTCCGGTGCATCCAGGAAGGATACGCCACAGCTTTTCAGTTTTTCCAGGTTTTCCGGCTTCAGTACCAGATCCCAGCTGTCGACAGGGGCATCTTTGCCCAGCGCCGCTTTCACTTTTTCAACGTTGTAGCCGATGCCCGTGGTGGCCCACAGGTAAGGAATGGCGTATTTGTTGCCCGGATCGTGCTGCTCAAGCTTTTTCATCAAATCCGGATCAAGGTTTTTATAATTTGGCAGTTTGCTTCTGTCCAGCGGCTGGAACACGCCTGACTGAAGCTGACGCGCCAGGAAGCTGGAGGAAGGAACGACGACATCATAACCGGTATTACCGGCCATCATTTTGCCTTCCAGCACTTCGTTGGAGTCGAAGACGTCATACACCACTTTAATACCGGTTTGCTTTTCAAAATCCGCCACGGTATTGGGCGCAATATAATCAGACCAGTTATAAACGTGCAGCGTCTTATCTGCAGCCAGTGAACCCGCAGAGACCGCCATCAGCGCACCCGCAACCACAGCTGACAACCATTTTTTACGTTGGTTGAACATTTTCCATCCTCCTGAACAGAGATAAACTAATGCCGGGCAGGCGAACCGGTGAACACCTGCCTCTTAATACAGGTTAGTACCTTAAGAGAACCAGAGTGAATCAATATTCATTCTGTTGTTAATACTAAAAACCTATATATCTGGGGACGTTGCACGCATGATGCAGCCACGCAAGAATAGCCCCACTATCAGGCCCAGACCAGCCCCCAGGATAAAAAACGCCTTTTATCGATTTTTTATGCATGTTTCCTCTCTGTGATATGCCATTCATGGCATAAACAGCGACTAATATCTGGCAATAAAGGGCATAGTGCAGAATAAAAAGCCGTGTGGATACTCAGGGATAAGGTGATAAAAGCAGCGTTTGCGGCAAAAAAGGATGGGAACGTTTTGGCGGGATGAAAACAGGCGGAAGATAGCTCCGCCTGCTGGCAAAAATGAAGGTAAAAAAGGAGGGGTTAATGCAGCACGGAATGGCCATCAGCCATGAGTGTCCGGTCCTCATCTTCCCCGATCATCAGCAAATGATTGGCAAAGGCTTCCATGACAATCATGGAGATCTGTTCTTCGCTCTGCTTCATAAAATGGACAAACTGGCTGTAGGTCAGCCCCGCCGTTGTACTCACTGACTGGCAAACGATCAGTTTTGGCAGGTTATCGTCCTGAATATCCAGGAACGCCTTTACCGTCAGGGAGCTGGCGTTGATTTGCGACAGGTCCGCAAGCAGTGGGATCAGCGCCGTAGGTTTCACCTCGGCAAGCGCCGAAAACAGGATCACGTTGTCCACCAGATCCAGTTTGGCGTCAAACACCCCGTCAAAATTCTGCATATGCGGCAGATGAAGTGCCTGGCATGAATCACACTCAAACCAGGTAATGCTTTGCTGATCCAGCCAACGTCGCAATACGTCGAGATCCGGAACGACGAGTGAATCCATATTGTTTGTCTCTTGCCGCAATAAAATTGCGTTCTAGCTTACGGAAAAACGCCGCTAAAAACCATAATTACGACAGAAATATGACGCCAGTGACTGCTTTTAAGGATTAACCCAGAGGGGGTCCCCATGGGCAGCCCCCCTCACTGCAGAAAGCTGTCGGGCGTAGCAATAACGAAAGAAAAGACCTTAGCGGGGCGATGCCTGAGCTGCAATTGTCAGGTTAATCGCAACCCGGTCATCCACGATACCCACCAGGTGATCAACGTTAAATGCGCTGCGGGAAATGGCCGTTGAGGCATGAAGGGCGAGGGTCTGCATACCCGGCGATAAAACCCCATGATTATCCAGCGAGGCCTCCATCACTACCGGACGACGCACATCTTTCACTGACAGCATGCCAAAAATTCTGAACTGCCCCTGCCCCAGTGCTACCACCCGAATGCTGGTAAAGCGTATCCAGGGGTAGTGTGCCGCATCAAAAAACAGCGCCCCTTTAAGCTGGCTGGTCAGCAGGATATTGGACGCCACCAGCGTGGCCACCGGGATTTTCACTTCGATATGGTCCTGCCAGTCGGCAGCAGGATCCAGTGTGACCGTCCCGGTCACTCCCTGAAGTCGGGCCTGTGAGAAGGCGTGGCCGAACGCGCGCCATGACAAACCAATCGCCGTTTTATCCGTTGAAATAGCATAGGTTGCTGGCGCCGCATACAGCGCCGTACTCATCAGCAATAAAAAACTCAGTAAATACACAGGGCGAGTCATCGGTGAACCTCCGTTTAGCAGTCATAGCGTAAACACCTGACCACGCCATTCTATTCACCGATTTATGCGCATGGCGCTGCAGCGCCGGGTTGCCCGGCGCTAACGATGCCCTTTATCCGCCGGTTTTCAGGCAAAAACCGGGCTGGGCCTGCGCCTCAATCCATCCGATCATCTTAGCGGCTATATTCAGTCCCGTGGTCTTTTCAATCCCCTCCAGTCCGGGAGACGCATTCACTTCCATCACCAGCGGACCACGGTGAGCGCGCAGAATGTCCACACCAGCCACATCCAGTCCCAGCGTCGCGGCAGCTTTGATCGCTATCGCGCGTTCAGCAGCGCTGATCGTTACCCGCCGGGCCTGGCCGCCGCGATGCAGATTCGAACGGAAATCGCCCTCTTTCGCCTCGCGTTCAATCGCCCCAACCACCTCTCCGCCAATCACCAGGCAGCGGACGTCGCAACCCCGTGCTTCTTTGATAAACTCCTGCACCAGAATGTGCGCATTCAGGCCGCGAAATGCATCGATCACGCTTTCAGCAGCCTGACGGGTTTCAGCCAGTACCACACCAATCCCCTGCGTGCCCTCTACCAGCTTGACCACCAGCGGTGCGCCGCCCACCATTTCGATCAAATCCCGGGTATCGTCCGGTGAGTGAGCAAAGCCAGTGACCGGCATGGCAATCCCTGCCCTCGCCAGCAGTTGCAGTGAGCGCAGTTTGTCCCGCGCCCGGGCAATTGCCAGTGATTCATTGAGCGGATAACTGCCGCACATTTCGAACTGACGCAGCACGGCCGTGGCATAAAACGTGGTGGCGGATCCAATACGCGGGATCACCGCATCAAAGTGCGCCAGCTGACGCCCCTGATAATGAATCGCCGACGACCCCGGATTGATATTCATATAGCAGGAAAGCGGATCAATGACCTCAACGCTGTGCCCGCGTGCCCGCGCGGCCTCCAGCAAACGCTTACATGAGTAAAGCGAACCATCACGGGAAAGAATGGCAATTTTCACCAGAAGCCTCCGGGCGAAAGGGTTAGCGCGTTGCCCATCCCTGCTGATGCAGGTAGTCAAGGATAAACGGACGGCTCTCTTTAATGATGGTTTTCTGGATATGCTCACTCCAGCTTTCCGAGCGGCGATTGCTGTCGCGTGACTCATAATAGGCCACCAGCTCGCGGTCATATTCCGCCAGCAGCGCAGGGTCAAGCGGCTGATAATGGTTTTCGTGCACCAGCATGGCCGCTGGCATACGTGGTTTGGTATCCGGATCCTGTTCAGGGCTGCCCAGGCACATGCCAAACAGCGGCAGCACAAACTTCGGCAGGCCAAGCAGTTCAGTCACCTCTGCAATGTTGTTACGAATACCGCCAATATAGCAGCCGCCAAAGCCCAGCGACTCCGCCGCTACCATCGCATTCTGCGCCATCAGCGCCGTATCCACACAGCCCAGCAGCAGTTGCTCTGCAAGCCCCAGTTGCGCTTCCGGACAGATCTGCTGATTGCGGTTAAAATCGGCACAAAAGATCCAAAACTCCGCGGCCTGAGCCACATATTTCTGGCCACCGCTGAGGGTGACCAGCGTGTTACGCATCTCCGGATCGGTAATACGGATAATGGATGAACACTGTAAAAAACTGGAGGTGGAGGCCGACTGAGCAGCATCCAGAATCGCTGCACGTTGCTCTGCAGTGATCGCCTGGTCGCTGAAGGCACGAATTGAACGGTGCGAACACATTAGCTTAATGGTCGGCGTCATGGGAATCTCCTGGTTTGGGCTTCTCACGCGAAGATCGCGTGTTAAAAAGGTCGGGCGCCATGACCCTGGCCGTCCGCCACATCATGACTGTGGCAGCAGGCAGCATCAGGGCGATACCGGCAAAAATCATCACTGTCGCGGCAAGTTTACCGGTAAATAGCGACGGCAAGGGTAGCATTTCATGTAACGTCAGGTAAGAGAGGATGAGCAGCACCATGCCAAGGACTTCAAGAACCAGCACCGGCCGGGGAAGTTGACTGAATGCACGCATAACGGCTCTCCTGCTGACGGCATTATTCTGAATGAGTGAGGATATTAAAGCGCAGAATGTGCGTTTATGCATAGGTGCAGCGAATCAGACTAACAGGTAATTCCTTCTTCCTTTCAGCCCGGGATGCGGGCATCATAAGCGCCAATAAGCCATGATATGTGACATGTATCACATAAAAGTTCTGACCCTTTGAGGAGAAACCTATGTTTGCAGTGATTTTTGGACGTCCTGCCTGCCCGTACTGTGTTCGCGCGAAAGAGCTGGCTGAAAAACTGACGGAAGAACGTGATGACTTTAATTTCCGCTATGTGGATATTCACGCTGAAGGGATCACCAAGGCTGACTTAGAGAAGACCGTGGGCAAACCGGTAGAAACCGTGCCGCAGATCTTCCTGGATCAGACACACATCGGTGGCTGTACAGAATTCGAAGCTTATGCGAAAGAGAATCTGGGCCTGTTCCAGTAAATTCCCCTCTTATTACGCCCCCGCAGCGGCCGATTCTTTTGCAATCGGCCCGCATTGCAGTCAGTAAGCTATAAGCGCTCTTTCCTGTCCTGTTGCTGCTGATGCATCTCCATCAGCGTCCGCCACAGCATCACCGCTAAAGTGCCCGATCCGCACCAGAATACGGCGCTGGCAATAAAGGCAATCTCCTGACCCAGCCCCACACTGTTAAAGCCATCTGACTGCATCAGTAGCAGACAGGGGGGTGATGCCAGAGCGATGGCGACGGTCATCACCGTTAGCGGGGCCTCGCGGGAGGTCAATGCAGCCAGGGCGCCAGGTAAGACAAACAGCAGCAGCCCGAGCTGAGCATGTCCACTGTAACCTGCGGGTAGCGGATAGCGTACGGCGATATAGATTGCACCGTAGAGTGCGCTGCAGGCGATCAGACCTGTCCAACGGATACCTTTTATCCACACAAGAATTTTCTCCGGGTCATGATTAACCCAATTCAATTCATTTCGACGCGTCAATGAGTCAGCCCACTGACAGTGAGCAGCCGCTTTTATCCTGAATATTTTCCAAAAACAAAACCCGTAACAAATAAGCCAGCCAGGTGCTGGCTGTCATGCCACATAGCGACTAAAATGAGTCGCGCTTTATCTGACTGTCGGCTAAGACTTCTCTTAACAGGCAACAGCAGTGGCTATTGTTACGCCATGAAATTTAGCGCATAAACCCCCTCCTATCAATAGGTTACTGGTAAACAAGAAGTTAAACCGTGAATATAAACGTCGCAGATTTGTTAAGTGGAAATTACATTCTGTTATTATTTGTCGTACTGGCGCTGGGGTTATGTTTAGGCAAACTTCGGTTAGGTTCTGTTCAACTCGGTAATTCTATTGGCGTTTTAGTTGTTTCTTTACTGCTCGGCCAGCAGCATTTCTCCATTAATACCGACGCCCTTAATTTAGGCTTTATGTTATTTATTTTTTGCGTTGGCGTAGAAGCGGGCCCCAATTTTTTCTCTATTTTCTTTCGCGACGGAAAAAACTATCTGATGCTGGCCATTGTGATGGTCACCAGCGCGATGATCCTCGCTCTGTGTCTGGGCAAACTATTCGGCTGGGATATTGGCCTGACGGCCGGGATGCTGGCAGGTTCAATGACCTCAACACCGGTACTGGTCGGGGCCGGAGATACCCTGCGTCAGACACTGACTGACGGCCAGAGCCTGAGCCAGGCACAGGACCATCTGAGCCTCGGCTACGCGCTGACCTATCTGATTGGTCTGGTCAGCCTGATTTTTGGCGCGCGCTATCTGCCTAAATTACAGCACCAGGATTTGCCCACCAGCGCCCAGCAGATTGCCCGGGAGCGCGGTCTGGATCCGGACAGTCAGCGGAAAGTCTATCTGCCAGTGATCCGCGCCTACCGCGTTGGACCGGAGCTGGTGGCCTGGATTGATGGCAAAAATCTGCGTGAGCTTGGTATCTACCGCCAGACAGGTTGTTATATTGAGCGTATTCGTCGCAACGGCATTCTGGCCAACCCGGATGGCGATGCGGTACTGCAGCCTGGAGATGAAATTTCGCTGGTGGGCTATCCTGATGCCCATTCCCGGCTCGACCCCAGCTTCCGCAACGGGAAAGAGGTTTTTGACCGTGACTTGCTGGATATGCGCATCGTCAATGAAGAGATCGTGGTCAAGAATAACAATGCGGTGAATAAACGTCTGAGCCAGCTGAAGCTGACCGATCATGGCTGCTTCCTTAACCGGGTGATCCGCAGCCAGATTGAAATGCCGATCGACGACAGCATTATTCTCAATAAAGGCGACGTCCTGCACATCAGCGGTGAAGCACGCCGCGTGAAGGCGGTGGCTGACCGTATTGGTTTTATCTCCATTCACAGCCAGATGACCGATCTGCTGGCATTCTGCGCTTTCTTTATCATCGGTCTGATGATCGGCATGATCACCTTCCAGTTCAGCAGCTTTAACTTTGGCATTGGTAATGCGGCCGGGCTGTTGTTTGCCGGGATCATGCTGGGCTTCCTGCGCGCTAATCATCCAACATTTGGCTATATTCCCCAGGGCGCACTGACCATGGTGAAAGAGTTTGGTCTGATGGTCTTTATGGCGGGCGTAGGGCTGAGCGCCGGTAGCGGTATCACTAAAGGATTGGGTGAAACCGGGCTGCTGATGCTGGGTGCCGGTCTGATCGTTAGCCTGGTGCCGGTGATTATCTGTTTCCTGTTCGGTGCGTGGGTGCTGAAAATGAATCGCGCCCTGCTGTTCGGCGCCATTATGGGCGCACGTACCTGTGCTCCGGCGATGGAGATCATCAGCGACACCGCACGCAGTAATATCCCGGCACTCGGCTATGCAGGAACCTATGCTATTGCTAACGTTTTACTGACACTGGCAGGTACGCTGATTGTGATAATCTGGCCGATTCTGGGCGGTTAAAAAAATTAATCGATTTCGCAGAACTTTTTTTGTGGGCTGAAGTCTTAATTAGTGCCACTGCTTTTCTTTGAAATCCCCTGATTGTGGAGCCCGTTAATCTTATGATTATCGGGTTTTTTTCTTTTCTGCCTCCTCGTAAACCGCCCTGTCAGCCTTAAGGCTTCCTTAAGCCCTCCCCGGCAAACTGACTGCCTGGACTCTGGTCAGATAGCTAAACCTTCATGAAATCATCATCAATTCTCAACAAAAGCCAAACGAGCCATGCAATTAAGAGCGAAACTCTTTACCCCTTACCTGCTGGCTTTTACCTTAAGCAATTCGTGCTGTTAATTCTCAGTGCGATGCTGTTTATCTGGCTGTCGCGCAGTGAACGCTGGGATATGGCAATAACGCGGATGTGGTTCGATCCGCTGACCGGACAGTTTCCGTGGAAGGATAATGTCTGGCTTGATGTGATCAACCACCGGCTGCTGAAGCAGGGCGTGATCGCCATGGGCGTTCTGCTGCTGCTGGCCGGGTTTATCCGCCGTCAGCCGCGCTGGGTGCTGGTGGCCCTGCTGATGGGTATCGGCCCGCTGGTGGTGGGCGTGCTGAAAGCCACCAGCGCTCACTCCTGCCCGTGGGATCTGGTGGAGTTTGGCGGGAAGGCTGTCTCTTATCCTTTGTTCGGTGCGGTGCCGATCAACAGTGGGCCGGGGCACTGCTTCCCGGGCGGGCATGCCTCCAGCGGCTTTAGTGCACTGGCGCTGTTTTTTCTTTTTTACCCGCGTCGGCCGCGCCTGGCATGGGTTTGCTGGTGGTCAGCCCTGATTCTCGGCATGGTCATGGGTTTTGGCCAGATTATGCGCGGCGCCCACTTCCTTTCTCACAACTTGTGGGCGGCGTGGTGGGTCTGGCTGACGCAATGTGTGATTTTTGGGTGCGTAACGTACCTGCTGAAAAGACGAGGATATATTGATGATGGAAGAGTTAAACCGGGTGCTGTTTCTTTGGGTTAACGCCAGCACGGATTCACCCGAGTGGCTGATTACCCTGGCGACGTTTATTGCCCGCGATCTCATTGCCATTGTGCCCCTGCTGATTGTCGGCCTGTGGCTGTGGGGGCCGCGCAGCCAGCTCACCTCCCAGCGCGTGCTGGTGGTTAAAACGGGTGTCGCTCTGCTTTGTGCGCTGGCAATCTCCTGGTGTCTTGCCCATCTGTTCCCCCATCCGCGTCCTTTCGCTATTGGGCTGGGTAATCAGTTTCTGTCGCATGCGCCTGATGACTCTTATCCCAGCGATCATGGCACGGTTATTTTTACCTTTGCCATCGCCTTTATTTGCTGGCACCGGATGTGGTCAGGTGCCATTTTACTGGTCACTGGTGCGGCTATCGCCTGGTCGCGAGTCTACCTTGGCATACACTGGCCGCTGGATATGCTCGGCGGTATGCTGGTCGGGCTGCTCTCGTGCCTGTTTGCGCAAATTCTCTGGCAGTTCTGCGGCGGCGCGTTGCTGCCCCGACTCTCTTCGCTTTATCGCACCGTCTTTGCCTTTCCCATCAGTAAAGGTTGGGTTCGCGATTAATATTTAATTAGGGCCTGATTATTCAGGCCCTTTTTGCATTGATGCAGATCATCGTACCTTCTTTTAAAACACGAAAACTTTGCTGTTATTTCAGACAGCGGGGGCGTTATTTATTGCGCAACACGCGCTTTAATCACGCCCGTTATTTTACCTGTTGCGCAATAGCTCCCAGCCGGAAAAAACCCACCCCATCAGAAAAACACAACCCACTGATAAATAGTGTTATTTAATAAAAACCGCCGTTATTATAAGCAGAACAGCTCACTACTTACCCAGTTAAAAAACAAAAAAAGCAGTGTAAATGGCTGTTTAAACAGCGGTAACCTGGTGATTAACACCCTTAAAAAACACACCCGCAGACATTCCCTCTAAAAAAGGTAGTGAAAGTGTGATTACGATCACCGGTAACCACAAAGACAGTGCTTTCATCTATTTTTTCTGGTGGTAAAGTGTGCGCCATTAAAACAGAGTAATTAATTAAAGCCGTAATCAGAGGCTAATTCTGTAGAGGCGAATGAAATACGATTTAGTTAATTGTTTTTACCTTTTAACCCTGGAGAAATCATGGACACATCCCAAACGGCGGTGTTGAGCCCCGAAGCAACACAGGATGCCAGCGTCTGGCGTAAAACTGACACCATGTGGATGCTCGGCCTGTACGGCACGGCTATCGGTGCCGGCGTGCTGTTTCTGCCGATCAATGCCGGCATTGGCGGGTTGATCCCGCTGATCATCATGGCGGTACTGGCCTTCCCGATGACTTTTTTTGCTCACCGTGGTTTGTGCCGTTTTGTGCTTTCAGGCCGTCAGCCGGGCGAAGATATCACTGAAGTGGTTGAAGAACATTTTGGTGTGGGGGCCGGTAAACTGATTACGCTGCTCTACTTCTTTGCCATCTACCCAATCCTGCTGGTCTACAGCGTGGCGATCACCAATACCGTTGAAAGCTTTATGACCCATCAACTGCATCTGCAGGCACCGCCACGCGCCCTGCTGGCGCTGATTCTGATTGTCGGGCTGATGACTATTGTGCGTTTTGGCAAAGAGATTATCGTCAAAACCATGAGCGTACTGGTGTATCCGTTTGTGCTGGTGCTGATGGTGCTGGCGCTCTATCTGATCCCGCACTGGAGCAGCGCGATTTTTGATAACGTCAGCATGAGCGGAACCGGAAAAGGGCTGATGATGACCCTGTGGCTGGCTATTCCGGTCATGGTTTTTTCCTTCAACCACTCCCCGATTATCTCCGCCTTTGCCGTGGCCAAGCGCGAAGAGTATGGCGACCAGGCAGAGCCTAAATGCTCACGCATTCTGGCACGCAGCCATGTGATGATGGTGCTCACCGTGATGTTCTTCGTGTTCAGTTGCGTACTGAGCCTGACGCCGGCCAACCTGGCGGAAGCCAAAGCGCAGAACATCTCTATCCTCTCTTACCTGGCCAACCATTTTGATACCCCGCTGATGGCGTGGCTGGCCCCCGTCATTGCAATGGTGGCCATTACGAAATCCTTCCTGGGTCACTACCTTGGCGCACGTGAAGGCTTTAACGGTACCGTTAACAAAATGCTGCGCAGTCGTGGAAAATCCATCGCCGAACATAAACTGAATCGCTTTACAGCGCTGTTTATGCTGGTAACGACCTGGATTGTCGCCACGCTGGATCCGAGTATTCTGGGTCTGATTGAAAGCCTGGGCGGCCCGATCATTGCCGTCCTGCTGTTCCTGATGCCGATGTATGCCATCAACAAAGTGCCGGCAATGCGCAAATACAGCGGTAAACTGAGTAATGTCTTTGTGGTGCTGGTTGGCCTGGTGGCGATTTCAGCCGTCGCTTACGACCTGTTCTGATGCGGTGGGCCGACCGGTAAACGGGTCGGCCCCTTACTGATTAAGCGAACCAACTGCCAAACCAGCCGTTCATTTTCATCATGATGTAGTCCCAGATACGCCCAAAGAAGCCTGCCTCTTTCACCTCATCTAATACCACCAGCGGCCGCTGCGCGATGGATTTTCCGTCCAGTTGGAAGTCGATGGTCCCTACCACCTGATTTTTTGCCAGCGGTGCCGTCAGCTGCGGCTGGGCAAGCGTAAAGCTGGCCTTGAGATTTTTCAGCTGGCCTTTGGGCAGGGTGATCGCCGCATCTTTCGCCACACCCAGATTGACCTCTTTCCGGTCACCGAACCAGACGCGCTGGGTAGCAAACGCATTCCCTGCCTTAATCGGTGTCACCGTCTCGTAAAAACGAAAGCCCCATGTCAGCAGTTTTTCACTTTCCCGGAAGCGGATGGCGTCGGTGGCCGCGCCCAGCACCACCGAGATCAGCCGCTGATCGCCGTCAACGGCTGAGGCCACAAGGTTATTTCCTGCGCCGGAGGTGTGTCCGGTCTTGATACCATCGACCTGAAGATTGGTGCTCCACAGCAACCGGTTACGGTTGTACTGGCGGATCTTATTGAACGTGAATTCTTTCTCTTTGTGCAGCGCATACTCCTCCGGCACATCGCGGATCAGCGCCTGCCCAATCAGTGCCATGTCGCGTGCGGTACTGTACTGTCCGGAAGAATCCAGCCCGTGCACCGTTTTGAAGTGGGTGTTTTTCAGCCCCAGCGCCTGCACATAATTGTTCATCAGGCCGACAAAGGAGTCCTGGCTCCCTGCCACATGGTCGGCAAGCGCAATACTGGCATCATTACCTGACTGAATAACGATGCCTTTGTTGAGTTCCGACACAGGAATGCGATCGCCCGGCTTAAGAAACATCAGCGATGATCCCTGTAAAATCGGGTTTCCGGTGGCCCAGGCGTCCTTCCCGACAGTGACCATATCATCTTTGCTGATCTTGCCCGCTTTCAGCGCCTGACCGGTCACATAGCTGGCCATCATTTTGGTCAGACTTGCAGGATCAAGACGCTCATCAGCATTCGATTCGGCCAGCACCTTTCCACTGTGATAATCCATCAGCACCCAGGCCTTCGCTTCTATCTGCGGGGCAGCGGGAGCCTGCTCAGCATAAGCAGTAGACAGCGAGAGCAGTAGTAATGTGGTGGGGGTAGCCAGTGCAAAAACACGGGAAGGAAGGGACGTATTTTTCATGGGGTGACCGCTTATCCATTTGAAAGGCAATTATAAAAGTGAAACCAGGCGTTTAACTGCCCTACACTAAGGCGTTATACCCAGAAAATGAACAACTTAACCGTAAAGTTTCTTAGAGTTTATTCAATCTGGCAGATTTTTCCTGTATCACTGGCTGATTTTTCGTCATTTTTTCTGCGATTAAAACGGGCGAAAATCCGAATTTGCCGCGAACAGTTAAGCCTGTCACAAAAATCCGCTACTCTGGGCCGCCACTGCCAGAGGAGTATGATGATGGATTTAGCGCTGTTCGATCTCGACGAAACACTGATTTGCGAAGACAGCACCGGCCTGTGGCTGCGCTGGCTGGTTGCGCAGGGGTTTGCCCCCGCCGGACTGATCGATGAGGAGCGGGCCCTGATGGAGCAGTACTATCAGGGAACGTTGTCCATGGAGGAGTATATGCACACCACACTGTCACCGCTGAACGGTATGGCTGCCTCCACGGTGTCTGGGTGGATCCGCCGCTTTATCCAGCGCGATATCCTGCCCCGCGTCTACCCTGCCGCGCGGGAACGCATGGCGTGGCACCGGCAGCGGGGAGATACCATTCTGGTGATTTCAGCCAGCGGCGAGCATCTGGTCGCACCGATAGCCGAACAGCTGGGGGCATGTGGGGCACTGGCGATAGGCGTAGAAGTTATCGATGACCGCTACAGTGGGCAGATCTATGGCACGCTGACCTATAAAGAAGGCAAGGTCGCCCGGATAAAAGAGTGGCAGGCAGCGCAGAAAGCAGCGCCCTTTTCCCATAGGTGGGCTTACAGTGACTCAATCAATGATGTTGCCATGCTGGAATATGCGGATCGCGCGGCTGTGATTAATCCCGCCGCTGCGCTGGAGCGACTGGCACAGCAGCGCGGCTGGGACATTTGCCACTGGGCCAGATAGCCCACAGGGCTGACCCCAACAGGTCAGCCCCGACCTGATCAGGGCTGCAGCCCTACCCTGAGCAGCTTGCCGTTACTCTCATCGGTCAGCACATACAGCCAGCCGTCCGGCCCGCTGCGCACGTCACGAATACGCTCGCCACGATCGGTCAGCAACCGCGCCTGTTCTTCAACCCGGTCACCGTTCACCCGCAGCTGGATCAGGTTCTTTTCTTTCAGCGCGCCGATAAACAGAGCGTCTTTCCACTGCGGAAAACGGCTGCCGCTGTAGAATGCCATGCCGCTGATCGCCGGGGAGACCTTCCAGTATAAAATCGGCTGTTCCGTGCCCGCCACCCGTCCTCCTTTCGAACCGGGTACCTTCTCACCGCTGTAATCAATGCCCCATGTCGCCAGCGGCCAGCCGTAATTCCTACCCTTGCGCGGAATGTTGATTTCATCGCCGCCACGCGGCCCGTGCTCACTTTCCCAGATTTCACCGCTGGCGGGGTTCATAGCCAGCCCCTGTGGGTTACGCATTCCCCAGCTCCAGATCTCTGAACGCGCTCCCGCTTTATGTGCCAGTGGATTATCGGCCGGTACGGAACCATCGGCATTCAGGCGAATAATTTTTCCCTGAAGCGCTGACAGATCCTGCGCTTTTTCCGCCTGGAAATTATCACCAAAGGCGATAAACAGGTGGCCGCTACGGTCAAAGGCCATCCTGGTACCCAGATTCGCCCCGGTTGACACGCCCTGCTGGCGCAGGACTTCACGGAAATCGGTTAAGCGAAGATAATCATCACTCAGGCGGGCATAGCCTACGGCGGCCCCGGCACGACCATCATGCCCGGCTACGGTATAACTGAGCCAGACACGTCGGCTGCTGGTAAAGTCCGGGGCCAGCACCACATCCAGTAATCCCCCCTGGCGCTGCGACCAGACGTCAGGCACGCCGGCGATCGCTGGCGACAGGCCCTTCCCCGCCTGCCAGCGCCGCAGCTGGCCGGATCGCTCGGTGATCAGCAGTCCCTGATCTTCGGGTAAAAAGGCCAGCGACCACGGATGGTCAAGCCTGTCCTGCAGTACCTCTACCTGAACCTTATTCGCCAGCACAAAAGGGCTGAGTAATAACGCCGGAAGGAACGCGAATGCCGCCAGGTAATGCCTCATCGTAATTGCTCCTTGTAACCATTTGTTAAATAAATTTAGCTAAGTTGTCAGTAATTGCCGAATTATCTGGCGCACTGCGCTATATTTCTCCGGCTGTGACCTGCAATACCTTCATTCAATACGACAAGGGATAGTTCTGATGACTTCACGATTAACACAGACAGGCTTCGCACGTTTTCTGCTGTTGCCTTTTATCATGCTGGCTTTACTGCTGACGCTGAGCGGCTGTGGCGACAAAGAGCCTGAACAACGCAAGGCTTTTATTGAGTTCCTGCAAACCCGCGTGCTGGCGAAATCTCAACTGGCTGTTCCGCAGCTGACCGACGATGAGAAGAAGGCCTTCGGTCCTTATGCCAGTGACTATGCGATCCTGACCGATTATCACCAGGGAATGAGTGAGATATTTAACGCGTCGCTGGTGCCTGTTTTTTCCAGCCTGAACCACGTGGGTTCGGTCACAACGCTGATAGCTAAACGCGATGAAATGAGCAAAATGGCCGCTGACAGTAAAGCATGGGAGCCTGCGCTTGCCAAACAACGCGCGGAGGCTGATGCGAAACACCAGGCGCTGAAGCAGCCGGAAGATCTGAAAGCGGTCTACGATCAGGTGTATACCAAACTGGTAGCACAGCCTGATGACGTGGCGCGCCAGATCGCCACGCTGGTGCCGGAAACGCTGGCTCTGGTAGTCAGTCAGGTCGATCTGCTGAAACAGCAGGGTGATAAGGTGAAGATTATCGGTAACAGCGTTCAGTTCACCGATCAGAAGGCACTGGATCAGTACAACGCCATTCAGCAAAAATTACAGCCGTTGGTGACTGAGCTGTCGAATACGGTGAGTAAATTAGAAAATATGATGCGTTAACGGTTAAACGGTGGCGACCGCAACAGCGGTCGCCACTGACCCGATGCCTTATTCTGCGGGCAGTGCGACCACGTCACGAACCATTTCGTCAATAGCACTTTTCAGCTCGGCCTGGTTAATCGGCGCGCTGCTGTTTGCCACCGTTTTACCATAAGCTTTACGCACCACTTCCATCACCGGTTTCCCGGTTTTCGCATCCAGAAGCTCGGCCTCGAGGAACAGCACGCTGTTCTGCGTCCGGTGGCCGGATGCGGCCATGGTGCTGGCTACCACTGCGGCCACCGGAACCACTTCATAGAATTTCATGTCCTGATTTTCCGCGTTCACTGCCGTGATGGCGGTCTTCATCACCAGCGTACCGGGTTCCGGCTGACTCACCAGCGGCTTGCGCTGCGCAACAGCGGCTTTAAGCTGAGTATCAAGGTACGTGCGAATCTGGTCGAGTGTAGCCTGGCTGACCCGGTTATTGGGCTTTGCGGCAGGATAGTAAACGACCGGGGTGTAATAGATCCCGCGATAGTCGGACAGCTTGTCATCCGGCGAAATCCAGCGCAGCGTTTGATGGCCGCTGGGCGATTCGGACGGCTTCAGTTTTGAGTAATCCGGTAAAAAACCGGAATATTGAGTAGTATCAGCCACTTTAGACGAACAGCCCGCCAGCACTAAACACAACGTTGCCAGCCCGGCGACCAGAGGTAAACGTGCAGAATGCATTGCCATATCCTTACAGGGTGAAGGTTATTCAAGCATAGAGCGCCTGTCATCAATCACCAGACAATGTGCACAATATTTGTTCAGGCTGCACTGAGGGCTAGGTTTTTAGCTTCGGATCCAGCGCATCACGCAGGCCATCTCCCAGCAGATTAAAAGCCAGCACGGTAAGGAAGATTGCCAGACTGGGGAAAATCGCCACATGCGGAGCCATCACCATATCGGCCTGCGCCTCATTGAGCATGGCGCCCCACTCCGGCGTCGGGGGCTGTGCACCCAGTCCAAGGAACGACAGACTGGCCGCAGAAATAATGGAGGTACCAATACGCATGGTGAAATACACCACGATCGATGACAGCGTTCCGGGCAGGATGTGGCGCAGGATAATCGTCAGATCTGACGCGCCAATGCTGCGCGCCGATTCAATGTAAGTCAGGTGCTTGAGGACCAGCGTATTCCCCCGTACCAGCCGGGCAAAAGCCGGAATACTGAAGATCGCCACAGCGAGAATCACGTTCGACATGCCGTTGCCCATCACCGCTACAACGGCTATCGCCAGCAGGATCCCGGGAAACGCAAACAGCACGTCACAAATGCGCATGATGATGCGATCCCACCAGCCTTCGTAATAGCCCGCCAGCAGTCCCAGCAATGTGCCAATCGCCGCACCGACTGCCACGGAGAAAAATCCCGCCACCAGAGAGAGCCGGCTACCCAGCAGCACGCGGCTGAAAATATCCCGCCCCAGCGCATCGACCCCAAACCAGTGGATCAGCGACGGCCCTTCATTCAGCCTGTCGTAATCAAAAAAGTTTTCCGCATCAAAGGGCGCAAGCAGCGGAGCAAACAGCGCCGTCAGGATCAGGAGCAGCACAAAAACGGCGGCGACCATCGCCACGTGCTGACGGCGGAATCGTCGCCAGAACTCCCGCCACGGCGTACGGACGCGATGGGGGCTGACACCCGGCAGCGCAGAGAGGACGGCGTTACGTCGCCAGTTAATCATCGTGCATCCTTACTTATAGCGAATGGCGGGGTTGATAGCCGCATACAGCATATCAACGACCAGGTTAATCAAGATAAATTCCAGCGAAAACAGCAGCACCTCGGCCTGGATCACCGGGTAGTCGCGCATGGCCACCGAATCCACCAGCAGTCGCCCCAGACCCGGCCAGTTGAAGACCACTTCAACCACGATCGATCCGCCAAGCAGGAAGCCAAACTGAAGCCCCATCATGGTCACCACCGGGATCATCGCGTTTCTCAGTCCGTGTTTAATCACCACCACCGATTCACGTACGCCTTTGGCACGCGCGGTACGCATGTAATCTTCCTGCATCACCTCAACGAACGAAGCACGGGTAAAGCGTGCCATGACGGCCGCCACGGCGGCTCCCAGGGTGATGGAGGGTAAAATGTAGTGCTGCCAGCTATCGGCTCCCACCGTCGGCAGCCAGCCCAGTTCAACGGAGAAAATCTGCATCAGCAGAATACCCAGCGCAAATGCCGGGAACGAAATCCCCGATACGGCCAGCGTCATACCCAGCCGGTCGGGCCAGCGGTTGCGCCACACGGCAGAGGCAATACCAATCGCCATACCAAAAATAACCGACCACACCATGCTGGTCAGCGTCAGCCACAGGGTGGGCAGAAAACGCTGGGCGATCTCCTCAGCGACCGGTCGTTTTGACACCATGGAGATACCAAAATCGCCGCGCACAACGTGGGTAATGTAGTGCCAGAACTGCTGCGGTAATGGCAGATCCAGGCCCAGTTGCTGGCGGACCATTGCCACTACCTCGGCATCGGCTTCGCGTCCGGCAATCAGCCGTGCCGGATCGCCCGGCAGCAGGTGGACAAAGAGGAAGACCAGCACCGCGACAATCAGCAACGTGGGGATCAGGCCCAGTAAACGTTTTAAAAAGTAATTAAGCATCTTGCACCCTGCGCCCCCCTTTTCGGGAGGCGCGCCAGTCGGTTACTTCAGGTCGGCATCGTCAAAGCTGAACGAGGTATCCGGCATCACATAAAATCCGGTCAGATTTTTGGTATTGGCTGACACCAGCTTTTCCACCACCAGCGGAGCCCAGGGCTGATCTTTCCAGATACGATCCTGAGCGTCTTTGTACAACGCGGCTTTTTTCTCGCCGTCGGTAGTATTCAGCGCATCAGCCAGGTCTTTATCAACCTGCGGATTACTGTAAAAGGCCGTGTTAAAGATGGTCGGTGGCCAGGACTGCGTGGCAAACAGCGGCGTCAGCGCCCAGTTGGCTTCCCCAGTCGACGCAGACCAGCCGGTGTAAAACATTCTGACACCGCTCTCTTTCTGGCCTTTATCTTCCACCTGCGCCGCGCGCTGGCCGGCATCCATTGCCGTCAGTTCGACTTTAATACCCACCTGCGCCAGCTGTTGCTGGGTGAACTGCAACACTTTTTGTGCGGTGCTGTGGTTGTGAGAAGACCACAACGTCGTGGTAAAGCCGTTGGGATAGCCTGCTTCTTTCAGCAGCTCACGTGCTTTCGCCGGGTTGTATTCCGGGGCCGGGTAACTTTGTGAATACTGGATCGACGGCGGCACGATACCCGTTGCCGGGGTGGCATAACCGGCAAACGCCACTTTCGCCAGAGCCTGTCGGTTAATCGCGTAGTTAATCGCTTCGCGCACTTTCGGATTATCAAACGGCTTTTGCGTCACGTTAAAGCTGATGTAGCGCTGCATAATGGATGGTGAGGTGACCAGATCCAGTTTGCTGTTTTTTTCCAGCAGCCTGGCCTGCTCAAACGGGATCGGGAAAGCAAAGTTCGCCTCGCCGGTTTGCAGCATCGCGGAACGGGTATTATTATCCACCACCGGACGCCAGGTGATGCTGTCCAGTTTTGGATAACCCGTTTTCCAGTAGCCGGCGAACTTTTTCACCTTCACAAACTCGGTCTGGTTCCAGGTCACAAACTCATAGGGACCGGTGCCCACCGGGTGGAAGCCGATGTCCTTACCGTATTTTTTCAGTGCGGCCGGCGAGATCATCGCCGCTGCCGGGCTGGCCAGGGTGTTAATAAAGGCTGAGAATGGCTGCTTCAGCGTAATTTTTACCGTGCTGTCATCGACCACTTCCGTTGTCGCGATGGTTTTGAACAGGTTATAACGTTTGAGATGATTATCCGGGTTACTGGCGCGGTCGAGGTTAGCCTTGACCGCCGCGGCGTTAAATGGCGTACCGTCCTGGAACTTCACGCCGCCTTTGAGCTTGATGGTGTAAATCAATCCGTCCGGGCTGGCCTGATAGCTATCCGCCAGCACATTTTCCAGCTTCATGGCT
Source organism: Erwinia persicina (assembly GCF_019844095.1). Lineage (NCBI taxonomy): Bacteria > Pseudomonadati > Pseudomonadota > Gammaproteobacteria > Enterobacterales > Erwiniaceae > Erwinia > Erwinia persicina. The sequence goes on from NZ_CP082141.1 coordinate 3,156,027, forward strand.
TTATCAAAGCCAAACAGCCCCTGATAGAAGGACTTTGCCACCGCCTGCGACAGCGTATCGTTAGCGTCGTACGGATCGAGCGTGGTGAAATTTGAGGCAACGGCGATGGTTACGTCTTTCGCCGCCCAGACGGGCAGTGCAACGGCGCTACCGAGCAGGCCAGCGGTTAACAGCAGCTTACGTGTGTAGTGATTCATCATCTTACGTCATCCCTTGTTGTCGTTATGCAAAATTCAGGTGCGGTGAATGGTATGGCGCGCCACGTAGTGCCCGGCGCTCACCTCCACCAGAGGGGCCACGTCCGGCTCGTCACCAACAGCACGTATCGGACTGGGTATTTCATCAACTAACAGTGCCCGTTCACGTCGGCGGTGTGCCGGGTTGGCCACGGGCACAGCGGCCATCAGCTTACGGGTATAAGGATGCTGGGGATGTTCGAATACCGCCTGCCGGGGTCCGATCTCCACAATCTGCCCGAGGAACATCACTGCCACGCGATGGCTGATACGCTCCACCACCGCCATATCGTGGGAAATAAACAGAAACGCAATGCCGAACTCGCGCTGCAGATCGAGCATCAGATTGATAATCTGCGCCTGAACAGACACATCCAGCGCTGAGACCGCCTCATCTGCAATCACCACTTTCGGATTGAGCGCCAGCGCCCGGGCAATGCAGATGCGCTGACGCTGACCACCGGAGAACTCATGCGGATAGCGCTGAGCATGTTCCGGCAACAGACCGACGCGCTCCAGCAGAGTGGCCACGCGCTGCGCGGCGTCCTCACCGCGGGCAATCCCATGCACCAGCAGCGGTTCCATAATGGAAAAACCCACCGTCAGGCGCGGGTCGAGCGAGGCATACGGATCCTGAAAGATAAACTGGATATCCCGCCGCAGGTGCGACAATGCGCTGCCGGCCAGCGTCTCAATGCGCTGACCGTCAAAGGTAATACTGCCTCCCTGGCTCTCGACCAGTCTCAGCAAAGAGCGGCCGGTGGTCGACTTACCGCAGCCGGATTCTCCCACCAGCGCCAGCGTTTCGCCGGGCCGGAGATCGAAGCTCACTTTCTCCACGGCATGCACCCGCCGGTGTACACGGTTCAGCAAACCGCTACGGATATCAAACCGGGTGACCAAATCGCGTACCTGCAAAATGGGTTCCGCCTGCGGGTCTACCGTATCCTGGGGCTGTTCATCCACCGGCTCGCCGTCACGCAGCAGCGGGAATTTCGCCGGCCAGTGTCGTCCGGTCATCGCGCCCAGTTTGGGCACCGCGGCCAGCAGTGCACGGGTATAGGGCTGTCCGGGGGTGGAAAAAATGGCATCAACGCTGCCCGTCTCCACCACGTCACCGCGATACATAACCTGCACACGATCGGCCATTTCGGCCACGACCCCCATATCGTGAGTGATAAAAATCACCCCCATCTGCATCTCTTTTTGCAGCACGCGGATCAGCTGCAGGATCTGCGCCTGAATAGTGACATCGAGCGCCGTCGTCGGCTCATCGGCAATCAGCAGGGCAGGACGGCAGGAGAGCGCCATGGCAATCATCACCCGCTGACGCATTCCGCCGGACAGCTGATGCGGGTAGCGTCCCAGCACATTTTTAGCCTCCGGTATCCGCACCAGATCGAGCATCCGCTGCGCTTCGGCCAGCGCCCCGGCGTGGCTTTTCCCCTGATGCAGACGAATGGATTCGGCAATCTGCTCCCCGACCGGAAACACCGGGTTAAGCGAGGTCATCGGCTCCTGAAAGATCATCGCCATATCGGCACCGCGAATGCGGCGCAGCTGTGACGGTGACAGCGTGGCGAGGTTGACCTGCTGCTGATTACGGCGACGCAGCCACATCTCACCGCTGTCAATAACCCCGCCGCCCTGCTCCACCAGTCGCATCAGCGCCAGCGAGGTAACAGACTTCCCGGAACCGGATTCTCCGACAATCGCCAGGGTTTCCCCCCGGCGGACATCCAGCGACAGCTTGTTCACCGCCTGAATGTGCTGGCCTTCATGCTGAAAACTGACGCTGAGATTGCGAACTGACAGCACCACGTCATCCTGATGGGGCAATACACTCATCAGGGCTCCTCCCGATAGATGGCAACGACCGGCAGCTCACCGGCCACCGCGTAACCGCGATACATCCCTTCGCTGTTAAAGGGCAGAGCCAGATTGCCATCGGTATCAATGGCGATCAGCCCCCCACTGCCGCCGAGTGCAGGAATTTTTTCATGGATCAGCTTATCGCTGGCCTGTTGTAACGACAGCCCACCATATTCCATCATGGCGGCGATGTCATAGGCGGCCAGCGTGCGCATAAAGACCTCTCCGGTGCCCGTGCAGGAGATCGCCACACGCTCGCTGGCATAACAGCCTGCTCCGGGCAGCGGCGAATCGCCCACGCGCCCGACCTGTTTATTGGTCATGCCACCGGTTGACGTGGCAGCGGCGAGGTTGCCTGCGCTATCTAACGCGACGGCCCCCACGGTGCCAAATTTTCGATCAGGGGGCAGGCCCCCATCGTGATCCAGCAGGGTCTGCTGTGTATTCAGCGCATGTTCGAGCTGGGTGCGGCGCTCCGGCGTGGAAAAAAAATCATTGCTGACCATTTCCAGCCCCTGTTTTTCCGCAAACGATTCCGCACCCTGGCCAATAAACAGCACATGAGGGCTATTTTCCAGGACTGAACGGGCAGCCAGCACCGGATGGCGTACACGGCGGACTCCCGCGACAGCCCCGGCTTCGCGCGTGCGGCCATCCATCACGCTGGCATCCAGTTCGTGCGTACCTTCATGGGTGAAAACCGCCCCGACGCCCGCGTTAAACAGCGGACACGCCTCCAGCTGACGCACCGCCTCGGTAACCACATCCAGCGCGCTGCTTCCCGCTGCCAGCAGTGCCTGCGCGCTGGCCACAATCTGCAGCAACGCCTGTCGGTAAAGCAGCTCTTTATCTGCATCCATGCTGGCACGCGCGATAGCTCCTGCACCACCGTGAATTGCAATCGTCGCTCTGGCCATCATTCATTTTTCCTGTGTACCAAATCAGCATGAAAAACACTGAGTTAGGGTATATTTTTCGAAAAATAGCAGTTTTTGACTATAGGCAGGCAATATAGGGATGTAAAGCAGAAAGTTCGCACCCTGATAATAACGAATGATTCTAAGATAGAGCGTTAAGTAAGGTCAGGACGCCGGTACACGGGCAAACGTGACCCTGGGAAGGATTCGCGCCATAATAGGCTCATCAGATTTTGCACGTATCGTGGAGGACATAAGAAAGATGGATGCTTTTAATTCGGGATTAATCTCGCTTGATGACGCACTGCACACCATGCTGGCGCGCATTACCCCGGTGCAGGAGCAGGAGTCTGTGGCTCTGCCTGATGCCGCCGGGCGGATCACCGCCTGCGCGGTCACCTCCCCAATCGATGTCCCCTCCTTTGATAACTCCGCGATGGATGGCTATGCCCTGCGTCTGGCCGACCTCGCGTCCGGTGAGGCGCTGTCCGTGGCGGGAAAATCCTTCGCCGGAGCCCCTTTCACCGGCAACTGGCCTGCCGGGAGCTGTATCCGGATCATGACCGGTGCCGCACTCCCTGCGGGGTGTGAAGCGGTGGTGATGCAGGAGCAGACCGAACCGGACGGCGACGCCATCCGCGTGACGGCCCGCATCAGCGCCAGGCAGAATATTCGCCGGGTCGGCGAAGATATTCGTCAGGGCAGTCAGGTGCTTGACGCCGGATGCCTGCTGGGCACGGCAGAACTGCCGCTGCTGGCATCACTGGGTATTGCAGAGGTCAGCGTGCTGCGCAGGCTGCGCGTCGCCCTGTTCTCCACCGGCGACGAATTACAGCCGGTCGGTCAGCCGCTGGCCCCGGGCCAGATTTACGACACGAACCGCTTTGCCGTCAGCCTGATGCTGAAGAAACTGGGTTGTGAGGTGATTGACCTCGGCATTATCCGTGATGATCCTGACGCCCTGCGGTCGGCCTTTATTCAGGCCGACCGCCTTGCCGATGTGGTGATCAGCAGCGGCGGGGTGTCGGTCGGTGAAGCCGACTACACACGCACCATGCTGGAAGAACTGGGCGAAGTCGGCTTCTGGAAACTGGCCATCAAGCCCGGCAAACCTTTCGCTTTCGGCCGCCTGCCGGATAGCTGGTTCTGCGGCCTGCCCGGTAACCCGGTGTCGGCGGTCGTGACCTTCTATCAGTTAGTTCAGCCGCTGCTGGCCAGACTGTCCGGAAAGCCGGGCCCCTCCCTGCCGCCCCGCCAGCGGGTGCGCTGTGTCAGCGCGCTGAAAAAATCGCCCGGTCGTCTCGACTTTCAGCGTGGGCGGGTACAACGCAGTGCGCAGGGGGAGCTGGAAGTCAGCACCACCGGCCACCAGGGATCGCACATCTTCAGTTCATTCCATCAGGCTAACTGCTTTATTGTTCTCGAACAGGATCGTGGAAACGTTGCAGCGGGTGAATGGGTAGAGATCGAACCGTTTAATGCGCTGCTGGCAGACTGATATGTTACCGGAACTGAGCGATGAAGAGATGCTGCGTTACAACCGGCAAATTGTACTGCGTGGCTTCGATTTTGAGGGTCAGGAAAGGCTGAAAGCGTCCCGCGTGCTGATCGTTGGCCTTGGTGGTCTGGGTTGTGCCGCCGGCCAGTACCTTGCCTCATCCGGGGTGGGGCATCTGACGCTGCTCGATTTTGACCACGTTTCCACGTCTAACCTCCAACGCCAGGTGCTGCACGGCGAAGCCCAGGTCGGCATGGCCAAAGTCGACTCCGCACGTGCGCGCCTCGCCGCCATCAACTCACTGATCGCCCTTGAGACGATCAACGCCCGGTTGACGGACGCGCAGCTGGATGACGTCATCGCGTCACATCATCTGGTGGTCGACTGCTGTGATAACGTGGAGACACGCGAACAGCTCAACCGCCTGTGTCACGCCCGCAAAGTGCCGCTGGTATCCGGTGCGGCCATCCGCATGGAGGGCCAGATCAGCGTCTTTACCTGGAAAGAGGATGAACCCTGTTATCGCTGCATCAGCCGCCTGTTTGGTGCCGCCACCCTGAGTTGCGTAGAGGCGGGCGTAATGGCGCCACTGGTTGGCGTTATCGGCTCGCTCCAGGCGATGGAAGCCATTCGCGTCCTGGCCCACTACGGTTGCCCGCCGGTGGGTAAGCTCCTGCTGTACGATGCCATGACCTTACAATTCCGGACGATGACATTGCCCAAAGATCCTGGCTGTGAAGTGTGCGGCATTATCAGCTAGCGCTATAGTTAAGCTAATGCGTGGATGCGTAAAGGACTGATAAGCCCATGATTGATGAGCACAATGCGATAGCCACGAGCGAAAAATCGTCTCTACGACAGCTGATGATCATCTTTCTGTTGGTGATTGTCGCGGCGGTCATTGCTATCAATGGCTGGGTCATCTGGACCTCATGGAACCGCATGATTTCCACCTCTCAGCTTGATGCGCGTAACCTTTCCCAGTCACTCTCCCGGCAGGCGGAGGACACTTTTTTACAGGTAGACCTCACCCTACAGGACCTTCGCGATCGTATCTCTCTGATCGGGCTCAGGGATGAACAGACCGACTACCTGCGCGAAATACTGACCAATCGTAAAGCCAGCCTTCCGCAGCTGCACGGGCTGTTTGTTTATGATGCCAAAGGTAACTGGCTGGTAACCTCTGACGGAAATATGCCGAAACGTGCCAATAATGGCGACCGCGAATATTTTCACTACCATCAGCAAAACAGCAGTAAAGCGATCCATATTGGAAAAGTGATCCGTAGCAGGACGACTGGCGATCTAATTATCCCGGTATCGATGCGTCTCGATAACTACGACGGTTCCTTCCGGGGCGTACTGCTGGCCTCCGTGCGGCTTGATTTTTTCAAGCAAATATACAATTACTACAATCTGAACGAACATGATGTGCTGGCACTGATGCTGAAAGATGGCACGATCCTGTACATCCGTCCTTTCAGCAATGAGGCGATCAACCGCAATATTTCCCAAAGTCCGCTATTTACCAACCTGCTGAAAACGGCCTCCAGCGGCACGGCCATCTATAAATCCGCGTTTGACGGTATCGAACGGGTGTTTGGTTACTCCAGCCTCAAACGCTACCCGCTGGTCGTGGCAGCCGGTTATGATAAAGAGTTACTCCTTGAAGCCTGGTTCTCAGACATCAGTATTTATGCCCTGCTCTGCACCATTCTGTTGCTGGTGATCTTCCTGCTGGGCTTTCTGGTCATGCGCCATATTTCGCTGAACCTCAAAAATCAGCTGGAACTGACACTCGTGCGCGATCGGCTAACGTCAATGAACCGCACCTTACAGACCCTGGCGCTGGTTGATGGCCTGACAGGGCTGGCTAACCGCAGGCAGTTTGACCTCTATCTGCAGCGCAGTGCTGCACGATCGGCAAAACTGCACTCGCCGCTGGCGCTGCTGATGATCGACGTGGATTCGTTCAAGCTGTTTAACGATACCTACGGCCATCTGGCCGGCGATGAGTGCCTTAAGCTAATCGGTGACACGCTGGCACATCTGCCCCGACGCCCGGAAGATTTGGTTGCCCGCTACGGCGGAGAAGAGTTTGCGGTCATAATGCCGGGGGCCGATCGTGAGGCCGCGCTACGTTTTTCCCGCCAGGCCTTGGCGGCAATTGCAGCACTGAGGATCCCTCACGGCCAGACAGGTACCGACAGCAAAGTGGTGACCATCAGTATCGGGATGCATGTAATGAATGCTGAACGTAATGTTGATGCGGGGCAGGCCCTGATTGCAGAGGCCGATAAAGCCCTGTATGCGGCGAAAAAAGCGGGGAAAAACCGGGTAGCGGAAAATTGGTAAGGGAAAGGGGCGACCGGCGAACCGATCACCCTGCGGGATAACGTCCCCCGTGTCGTGACGATCCACAACACGGACAGATATCCCAACCGGCAGAACGTTAAACGATACCCTGGCTGCGCAGGTAATCTTCGTAGTCACCGGTGAAGTCGTTAATTTTGCCCGGCGTCATTTCAATCACGCGGGTCGCCAGTGAGCTGACGAACTCGCGGTCGTGAGAAACGAAGATCAGCGTCCCTTCGTACATTTCCAGCGCCATGTTCAGCGCTTCGATAGATTCCATATCGAGGTGGTTAGTTGGCTCATCCATGATCAGCACGTTAGGCTTTTGCATCATCAGCTTACCGAACAGCATGCGGCCCTTCTCGCCGCCGGACAGTACCTTAGCCGGCTTCTTGATGTCGTCCTGGCTGAACAGCAGACGACCCAGAATACCGCGTACTGCCTGCTCGTCATCGCCTTCCTGCTTCCACTGGCTCATCCAGTCAAACACGGTCAGATCGTCTGCGAAGTCATGCGCGTGATCCTGCGCGTAGTAACCGACCTGCGCATTTTCAGACCATTTTACCGTACCGTTATCCGGCAGCAGTTCACCAATCAGCGTTTTCAGCAGCGTGGTTTTACCAATACCGTTAGGGCCTAAAATTGCCAGTTTCTCGCCCACTTCCAGCAGCATGTTGACGTTTTTAAACAGTGGACCGTTATCGAAACCTTTGGTGACGGCTTCCAGCGTCAGCGCATTACGGAACAGCTTCTTATCCTGCTCAAAACGGATAAACGGGTTCTGGCGGCTGGAGGCTTTCACTTCGTCGAGCTTGATTTTATCAATCTGCTTGGCGCGAGAGGTGGCCTGACGGGATTTCGAGGCGTTGGCGCTGAAGCGGCTGACGAAGGACTGTAGTTCGTTGATCTGCGCTTTTTTCTTCGCGTTATCGGACAGCAGGCGTTCGCGGGCCTGGGTGGCCGCCGTCATATATTCGTCGTAGTTACCCGGATACACGCGCAGTTCGCCGTAATCCAGATCCGCCATGTGCGTGCACACCATGTTCAGGAAGTGACGGTCATGCGAAATAATGATCATGGTGCTGTTACGTTCGTTCAGCACCTGCTCCAGCCAGCGAATCGTATCGATGTCCAGGTTGTTCGTCGGTTCGTCAAGCAGCAGAATTTCCGGGTTAGAGAACAGCGCCTGTGCCAGCAGCACACGCAGTTTCCAGCCGGGCGCGACTTCACTCATCGGGCCGTAATGCTGTTCCAGCGGGATCCCCACGCCCAGCAGCAGCTCTCCGGCACGCGCTTCTGCGGTGTAGCCGTCCATCTCACCATATTTCTCTTCGAGATCGGCCACTTTATAGCCGTCCTCTTCGCTCATTTCAGGCAGCGCATAAATGGCATCACGCTGTTCTTTCACCGCCCACAGCTCGCCGTGGCCCATGATCACCGTATCCAGTACCGAGTACTTTTCAAAGGCGAACTGATCCTGGCGCAGCTTACCGAGACGCTCGTTAGGATCGAGGGCGACGTTGCCGCCAGACGGCACCAGATCGCCACCCAGAATTTTCATAAAGGTGGATTTACCGCTGCCATTGGCACCGATCAGACCGTAGCGGTTGCCGCCGCCAAATTTGACAGAAATGTTTTCGAACAGCGGCTTACTGCCAAACTGCATGGTGACGTTGCTGGAAACTAGCACAGAGATAGCCTTTAATTTGCGATGTGAGTATGTGAGTCAGCGCGCATTATGCCAAAAAAAAGGCGCGCGGCATACAGTGGTCTGGCAGGAGGGAGAGTCAGGAAGCACATTGCGGCCGGGGTGCCCCCCGGCCAGTAGAGTAGTGATCAGATTAGTGACTTGTTGCTTTACGCTTCGATGCGTTCAGCGCTTTACTCTCTTCTTCGTTGCTCAGCCAGTCATGCAGATAATGTTCGATCTGCTCCAGGCTGCGGTTGCGGGTTTCCGGGATGCACTTAATCACGAATATCGCCCCGACAATGCCGATTAAGCCAAAGATAAAGAACGCACCTGACAGCCCCACGCTGGCCAGCAGCATCGGAAACGCCAGGGAGATGAGGAAGTTGGCAATCCACATAGCAAAGACGGCTCCGCCCATAAAGATGCCGCGCAGCCGCGTCGGGAAGATTTCCGACAGCAGCAGCCAGGTCACCGGCGACAGCGCCCCCTGCTGGAAGCTCAGGAACATCAGCATTCCCAGCAGTACCATATAGCTACGTAATACATCCACCTGTCCGTTAATGGTTTCCGGCATGAAGTAGCTGACAGCGCCGATAAAGAACAGGCAGGCAGTACAGCCAAACTGGCCGATTTTCACCATCGTTCGCCGGCCGATTTTGCCCAGTAACCAAATCCCGACAAAGGTCATGATCACGGAGATGGCACCATTGGCGATAGTGGCAAACAGCGCAGCATCGGTACTCATACCCACCGCTTTCAACATCGTCGGGGCGTAATACATGATGGTGTTAACACCGGAGGTTTGCTGGATCACCGCCACACCAATGCCGATCAGAAACAGCTTAAACAGCCAGGGCTTTCTCAGTTCGCGGAGGCTGGTCCTTGTCTGCTGCTTGTCTTCCTCTTCCAGCGTTTCGGTGATCTCTTCAAGCTCCCACTCGACATCCTCTTTGGCGCGGGTACGTTCCAGCACCTGACGCGCTTCAGCCAGACGCCCTTTCATCGCATACCAGCGCGGCGAGTCCGGCATAAACATCATGCCAAACCACAGCAGAACCGCAGGAATGGTGGCGACGGCCAGCATCCAGCGCCAGGTTTCATGCCCGCCCCACGCGGCGTTAAAGCCGGCGTTAGAAATGTAAGCCAGCATCTGCCCGGAGACAATCATCAACTCCTGGATGGTCACCAGCTGACCGCGCTTATTCGCCGGGGCAATTTCAGCAATGTAGATCGGCACGGTAGCCGAAGCGCCGCCGACGGCCACGCCTAATACCAGTCGGAAGAAGATCATCCATTCCACATTCGGTGCCAGGGCGGTACCCATAGCGCCAACAGCGAAGATAATCGCCAAAATGATAATGATCTTTTTACGGCCGGCAGACGCGGCGAAATGCCCGGAGAACAGCGCGCCAAATGCGGCACCAAACAACAGTGAACTGGTTACCAGTCCGGTGGTGAAGGGAGTAAGGTGTAATTCGTCGCCCATAAACAGCAGCGCGCCAGAAATAACGCCGGTGTCGTAACCGAAAAGTAATCCGCCGAGGGTAGCAACCAACGCAATGACCTTAACAAAGGGTTCTGTTTTGGTATCGCTGTTGGGCCCTGATGCCCGGTTCGGGGTGATATATTGTTCTTTTGCCATGGTGACTACAGTGACCTCTCATCGACCTGGTTAGTGGGGTACAGAGTGGTGAATCATTATGTGGTGGATCGTTCACCGCCTCTGCGAACCAATTTAGATCATTTTTTTCATTTTAATTAACAATGAAAATTAAATTTTGAGGCTTACATCCCACTATTTCATTATATTTGCGATACAAGTCACAGATACGCGCCATTTACGTTGTAATGGTGTGATCCAAATGCAGCAAATATAATTTGAGAACATTTCATCTCATCATAAATAATCCTCTCTCGTTTCATTTTTAAGTCTGTCAGGATAGAAACACATCAACTTCATGACAGTAAAACATCATCAATAAACAAAATAAGCTATTTATATCAATGAATTAAACCCATGATAGAGAGTTTTCATATAAACGACTTTATCTATCACCCTGCAATCTATCGCTCTCATGTCGGCTGGCAGAGCATGGGATAAGAGGTTTACGTGGACAGGCACTGATAAAAAAGCCTCAAAGGCATGAAAGCAGGGCAACTAATGTGGGTATGTTTGTCAGGAGGTGGTGGTGGAAAAAAAGCGTGGCTGTCAGGCGACAGCCACGCGGGATGAACAACAGAACCGGATTACTGCGGATTTTCTGCCGGGCCGAATACCGAATAATTCGGCAACGCCACATTTTGATACGCTTCCCAGCCACCGCCGAGCGCTTTATACAGCGCCACCAGATCGAGCGTGCTTTGCACCCGCGCCTGTTCGGCCTGCTGCTGCGCCTGTGCCAGCTGGCGCTGTGCGTCCAGCGCCTCAATAAAGGTGGAGATCCCCTGACGATAACTGTCGCTGGCGAGGTTGAAGGTACTCTGCAACGCTGCCACGGTATCGTCCAGCCCGTCCACCTGCTGCTGATCGCTGCGGTAGCTAACCAGCGCATTCTCCACATCCTGCAGTGCGGTCAGCACCGTCTGACGGTAGCCCAGCGCCGCGCTGGCCTGCTGCGCGCGGGCCAGTTTCACGCCGGAGACCAGCCTGCCGCCCTGGAAGATGGGAATGGTCACCGAGGGGCCATAACTGTAAAAATTACTGCTCCAGTTATCCAGGTAGCTGGCATCGCTGTTGCGCATGCCAAACTGCCCGGTCAGGGAGAAACTGGGAAAGAGCTGTGCGACGGAAACGCCGATATTCGCCGTGGCAGCATGAAGCCTGGCTTCAGCCTGCCGCACATCGGGGCGGCGACGCGCCAGTTCCGACGGCACGCCGACCGGGATTGCTTTGGGCAGAACGGGCAGCGGTTTCACCGTCATCAGTTCGGCATCCAGCGCCCCCGGGATTTTGCCCGTTAATACAGCCAGGCCATTCATCGCCTGATGGATCTGCGCCTGATACTGCGGCATCTGGGCCCGCAGCGAGTTAACCTGTGCGCGGGCATTTTCCACATTCGTCTGCGGAGCCAGCCCGTTACGCTGCTGGCTCTGCGTCAGCTCCAGCGTCTGCTGCGCCACATCGAGCTGAGTCTGCAGAGTTTGCGTGATGGCCTGTGCCCCGCGCAGTTGCAGATAGGCCCGGGCCACTTCCGCTTCTAATGACACCAGTGCGTCATTACGCTCTTCCACCGACTGCTGCTGCTGCGCGTCAGCCATCTCCACCTGACGGCGAACTTTACCCCACAGATCCAGCTCCCACGAGGCGTCAAAGCTCCCCTGATACAGGCCAACGGGCTTCGACAGGCTGTCGAGCGCCGGGCGAAGCTCCGTCTCACTGTTCGCCTGATCTATCTGGTCATAGACACCTTCAGACTCCAGCTCGCCTTTAATCCCTAACTGCTGACGGGTAAAGCGAGCGTTACCGTTCACCGAGGGTGCCCAGGCACCGCGCGCCTGATTAAGCTGCTGTCGCGCGCCGGCAATGCGCAATACCGCTTGCTGCAGGGATAAGTTCCCTTTCACCGCCCGTTCAATCAGACTGTCCAGCTGCGGATCGTTGAACGTTTTCCACCAGTTTGGGTTCGCCGACGCCGCCAGCGGCGCAGACCCCCCGTCAGACTGCATACTGTTAAAACGTGACGGCGTAGTGGGCTTCGGTGACTGATAGTCGGGGCCCACAGCGCAGCCACTCAGCGTCAGCGCCACGGCCACCAGTACACAACTGCGCGAACGCAAATAAGAAGAAGGAACGTTCATGTCAGTGTGCTCCCGCACTGCCCTGGCTTTTAATCGGGGCCAGCAGCAGACAAAATGGAATAAGGACAAGGGCAACAATACTCAGGCCCATAAAGACATCAATGTAGGCGAGGAAACGCGCCTGGACGATCATCTGCTTGTAGAGTTGCCCGGTGGCAATCGTGACCGGATCGCCCGCCATATGCACAAAATCTCTCACTCCCTGAGCCCAGCGCTCCACCGCCAGATTAAAGGGCTCATTGAGTGGGGTCATATTATCCACCAGTTGCGCGCTACGCGCCTGTGAACGCTCGGTAATCATCGCCGTAGAGAGCGAGATGCCAATCGAACCAGCTACGTTACGGAACATGGTAAACAGCGCTGAAGCGTCCGCATTCAGCCGCTGCGGGATGGTGACAAAGGCAATGGTCGTCAGCGGCACAAACAGGAAGCCCAGACCGATGGTCTGGAAGCTGCGCATAATCACCAGCGAAGTAAAATCGATATCCGGGGTCAGCGTTGACGAGTAGATAAACGACACGCCGAGCAGCAAAAAGCCGAAGGCGATCAGTATTCGCGTCTGGATGATCGGCATCAGCTTCAGCACCAGCGGGATAGACAGTACGATCAGCACGGCTCCGGGCGACAGCACAAGCCCGGACAGGGTGGCGGTATAGCCCAGATCCTGCTGCGCCAGCTGCGGGATGACCACCGAGCTGCCATACAGAATGGCGGCCATGCCGGCCATCAGCAGACAGGCCACCGCAAAGTTGCGATCCTTCAGCACATGCAAGTCAACCACCGGCCTTTTAGCATACATCAGCCAGTAAATTGCCCCGACAATGCCGGTCAGCGCCAGCAGCGCGAAAGTAACAATAAAGCTGGACTGGAACCAGTCTTCATCTTCCCCGCGATCCATCATCACCTGCAGGCAACCCAGGCCCAGGGTGATCAGGCTGATACCGATATAGTCGACGCGCAGCTTGCCCTTCGCCCATTTACGCTCCCACGGCGGATCTTCCAGCAACTGGTAAATGGCCAGCACGCTGAGAATACCCACCGGAATATTGATGAAGAAGACCCACCGCCAGCTGTAGTTATCGGTGATCCAGCCCCCCAGCGTCGGGCCCAGCACCGGGGCCACGATAATGGCAATCGAAGACAAACCAAAGGCCTTGCCGCGATCCTCAGGCTTAAAATAGTCCAGCAGTACCGACTGCTGCACCGGCTGCAGTCCACCGCCAAAAAAGCCCTGTAAAATGCGGAACAGGATAATCTGCCACAGCTCGGTGGCGATACCGCAGAGAAAAGAACAGACCGTAAACATCACAATGCAGATCAGGAAAAACTGTTTTCTCCCCAGCAGGCGGCTGAGGAAAGCAGAAATGGGCAGGACGATGCCGTTGGCGACCAGATAAGAGGTCAGTACCCAGGTGGATTCGTCGTAGCTGGCAGACAGTGACCCCGCCACGTGCGGCAGGGCAACATTGACGATGGTGGTGTCCAGGATCTCCATAAACACCGCCAGCGTCACCGTCATCGCCACCAGCCACGGGTTACTGGCGGGCTTCCAGCTCTGCGCGGAATTCATTCCAGCGTGACCTTCGGTTCAACCGACAGACCAATCGGCAGCGGACGGTTCGGGTCAAGCCCTTTATCAATGACGATTTTCACCGGTACGCGCTGAACGATTTTCACGTAGTTGCCGGTGGCATTCTCAGACGGGAAAGCCGAGAAACGCGATCCACTGCCCATCTGCACACTGTCGACGTGCCCTTCCAGCTTCATGTCCGGCCAGGCGTCGACGCCAATTTCAACTTTGTCGCCCGGCTTCATTCGGGCCAGCTGTGACTCTTTAAAGTTAGCCACAATCCACACGTCCGGAGACACCAGAGAAAATAAGGACGAGCCTGCCTGTACCAGCGTACCGACCTGCACATTACGCTTAGTCACAAAACCATCGTAAGGGGCACGAACCTCGGTGTAGGAAAGATTGAGGTTGGCGGTATTAAGCTGTGCCTGGGCCTGTTCAACCTGGCTCTGACGTGCCTCAACATTGGTTTCCTGCTGACGGATTTGCAGTGCGACCTGAGAAGCTACCTCAACCTGAGCCTGGGCATTCGCCAGTTCCGCTCTGGCACTGCGTAACTGGGCGTTCGCCGTATCAATATTCCGCTGTGACGTCGCCCGGGGGTCGACGCCGCGCTGACGTTTATCATCCGCCTGGGCGTTCATATAATTTGCCTGGGCGCGCGCTAACTGTGCCAGCGCCTGGTCTTTCTGTGCCGGATACTGCACTTTAGCCAGCGCCAGCTGTGCCTGCGCCTGATGCAGTTGTGCCTGAGCCAGCCCCAGCTGTGCCTGCGCCTGTTCGCGCTGGGCAGTGGTATCCCTGGGGTCAATCACCACCAGCAGATCGCCCTTCTTCACCCGCTGGTTGTCCTTTACCCTCAGCTCGGTGACATAGCCGGACGCTTTAGGCGCAATAGTGACAGCATCGGCTTCGGTAAAGGCATCGTCAGTAGTTTCAATATTACGGGTGGTCAACCAGAACCACAGCGCCACCACCAGCATCAGGAGGATCACTATCGCCAGAATAATCAGCGGCTTTTTGCCGGGACGTTTGCGCTGAACCTCTTCATCTTCATGTGAAGAGCCATTTTGATGCTGGTTTTCATCATCGGGTACGGAAGGTGTTTGATTAGCCATAGTATCCATCAGTAAAAAGTCCCCTGTTCAGGGGACGCAATTTTTTCAGTCTGGTATAACCATAGGGCTAAAATTGACAAATGCCAGGGTTTCCTGACAAAAGCAGAATTGCCTGACGTCAGGAAGCATGAATAAACAAAAACAATCCCCACCCGGTGAGCAGCGCCCAAAGCAACATAGGCACCGAATAGAGATGAAAGTGCCACCAGATGGCGCGATCTTTCGCCATCCGCAACGCGATCAGATTCGCCAGCGATCCCGGCAGCAGGCCAAAGCCACCAATGTTCACCGCCCAGGCCAGCAGTACAGACGGAGGGAGGCTGCTCAACAGAAGGATCGTTGCCGGGACATTACTGATCACCTGCGACAGCCCCGCCGCCATCAGAAACTGCCCACCCTGTGATAATTGCCCCGTCGTCTGTAACAACGACTGGATGGCTGGCAGCCGGGTAAGTAAAAAGACATCGATAAACATCACGATAAACACCACCAGCAGACTCCAGTCGATCCCCAGCAGGATACGACGGGCCATCACCAGGAAAATCGCAAATACCAGCAGCAGCCCCCAGACAGCGAAATCAAGCTCAAGCGCGACGATAAACAGCAGATACAGTACCGCACTGGTATACAACAGAGAGCGCTGCCACGTTGCCGCGTCCTGTTCCTGATGGCGCTCAATTTTCTTTGCACGAAAACAGAAGACCGTCAGCAACAGCAGGCTGGCGACCAGCCATCCGGCCAGCGGCAGCATCTGAACAATAAATCCGGCAAACCCGGCATCACCATGACGCCACAGCAGGATATTTTGCGGGTTACCGATCGGCGTCAGTAGCGAACCGGCATTCACCGCCAGCGCTTCGAAGATAATCAGCCGGGCAACCGGCAGCGCAGAGTATTTACGCAGAGACAGGGTGAGCGGCACCAGAATAAACAGCGCCACATCGTTCGTCAGGAAGGTTGAAAGCAGCGCCGCTGCCGCGACCAGGAACAATGCCAGCTGGCGCTGATGGCTGAACCCCTGCACCAGGCGTCGACCCAGCACATCAAAATAGCCGCTGGCTTCGATGCCCTTGGTCAGCATCAGCAGGCCGGAAAGCGTGATAATGGTCGGCCAGTCAACAGCAGCCGGCAGTTCAGCCAGCTGGAAGGGAACAAAACAGGCCAGTATCAGCCCCAGGACTACCAACAGATGCAGAAAATGATCGTGCAAAAAAGGTCTTAGCAATGAGGTCATGCTGGCGCGCCATGTTATGTCCCGACATTCTGACGCTGTATTACAGGGAATCCGGCCTGCGGGTGCGCTCCTCAGGCGGTTGCAGACAGCGTCAGTGATCGGAGATAAATAAAGGGGGGTTAACGACTTTCGCTAAATTTTTTGAAGATTGCCAGTGTTTCATCACTGACATGATGTTCAATACCTTCGGCATCACGGCGGGCGGTGTCGGGGCTGATCCCCAGCGCCAGCAGAAAGGTTTCAACAATATGATGGCGTTCGCGACTCTCTTCTGCCAGTTTTTCTCCTTCCGGCGTCAGGAACACGCCCCGGTAAGGCACCTGCTCAACCAGTCCCCCGGTCGCCAGGCGTTTCAGCATTTTGGCCACCGTCGGCTGCGACACGCCCAGACGGGCGGCCATATCGACCTGGCGGGCCTCTCCAAATTCTCGGATCAGATCGGAGATCAACTCGACATAGTCATCGATCAATTCACGGCGGTGCGCTTCCCGCACCTGGCGGAAGCCTTCGACATGCTCTTCAATATCTTTCAGTGGCGCGGGCACTGCAATTTTTGCGCGACGACTCATTAAGCTTCCTCTTCTTATCAACCGACGCATTATATACCGAAAAGCCGCACCAGTCTGTTGTGGCACACAGTGTAAACGAACCGCGGGCCAGCACAAAATTTAGCATCTTAGCTATGGCTATAGGGTATAGCCTGTGCTATACCTGATGATAATTCGTTCATATCCTGACTGCCCGGAGGGACATCAGATGAAAGTACCGCTGTTATTAAGATTATTTTGCCGTTCGCCGTTTACACTGCGACTGATGCTGCTGGAAATGCTGGTCAATTCGAAGCCTGCCGGTCAGGCTTCTTAACCCGCCAGCGCCGTAACTGACTATTTTGTCAGCGACTTCACAGAACTTATTGATATTGCTGGTTGCCTTTCAGTAAAACAGCGATTATCGTGCCAGCCTTTCGTTAAGAGTGCAGGCCGATTGGGCACCACCCCACCCCATCCCCCCTTATCTGACGAGTAGTATCAGGCAGTCAGCCACTTCAGCGTCGAACTGAGCGGCCGCTATAGATCTCCCTAATAAGAACCAATAATGAATCTGACATTAATTAAAACTGCGTCCGCAGGCCGTTATCGTGCCTGGATTAGCCCGTATGTTGGGCTGTATTTGCTGTTGTCCGCCCTGATTAACCTGGCCTTTGGCTACCCGATAAGCGGTTTATACACGCTGGCGTTTACCGCGCTACTGGTATTGCTGGCGGCCGTCGCGCTAACGTCACAGAAAATATTGATCGCCGCCTGTGCGACCATTGCCGGCTTTTACTATCCCTTTGGTCAGGTCTATGGCCCACCTAATTTTAATACCCTGCTGGCACTGCACGCGACAAACGTGGAGGAAGCCAGTGAAATCCTGCTGATCTTCCCACTGCACGACTATGTTATCGGGCTGGCCATCCTTATCGTGGGCGCGGTAGCCCTGATGCGTAAACCCCGGGTAAAACAGCCCTGGGGACACCCGGAAAGCGCCTGTCTTGCCTTCGTGCTGGTTGCCTTGATAACCCAGCCCGTGATCAATCAGCTGACCGGGGGGGTATTTAACCTGAAAGATACCGGCTTCCCGATGGCACGCTTTGTAAAAGATACGATTGAAAGCAAGCTGTCAGTCGATAAAGAGATTGACCGCATGAACCAGCTGGCCACGCTGAAAGATGACTGGCATGTGACCAGCGTTAAGCCACAGCAGCAAATTTATGTGGTGGTCATTGGTGAAAGTGCCAGGCGGGATGCGCTTGGGGCATTTGGCGGGCGCTGGGATAACACCCCCTTTGCCAGCCAGCTGAACGGACAATTTTTTACCCACTACACTTCAGCGGCCTCCTCAACGCAAAAATCCCTGGGCCTGACCCTGACCCAGGTGGTGGACGGTAAACCTGAATATCAGAACAATATTATTACGCTGGCCAACCGTGCTGGTTTTGATACCTGGTGGTTGTCCAATCAGGGGCAGATTGGTCAGTTTGATACACCGATAGCCAGCATTGCCCGCCGGGCGAAAAACGTGCATTTTCTTAAAAACGGCGACTTTGAAGCCGATAAAGCGACTCGCGATGAAGACCTGCTGAATTTTACTCCGGCGGCGCTGACCCATCCGGTCGATCGCCCTCGTCTGCTGGTGTATCACCTGGTCGGTTCTCACCCGAAAGCCTGCGACCGGACGCGGGGGCGCTACGTGGAGCGCCTGCACTCACTGGAGACTTCCTGTTACCTCTACAGCGTGACCCAGACCGACGGTTTCCTGCAGCAGCTCTGGCAGCAGTTGCACAGCAGCGGACTGACTTTTTCGATGATCTATTTTTCCGATCACGGGCTGGCTTTTAAAGAAAAAGGCACCCGCAACGAATACCTGACCCACGATGATAAATACCGGCAGAATTTTGAGGTGCCTATGTTTATCAGCTCAGGCAATGATCGTCGCCATCAGAAAATTGCCACACCCCGTTCGGCCAATGATTTTATGATGCTGTTTTCACAGTGGACCGGGATCCAGAGTCAGGAAATCGTGCCGCGCTATCGCTTTATTTCAGAAGATAAAGGCCCGGCTATTGAGGTGACCAACTTTGCTCTCAAGCGTCTGCCGTTTAGCCAGCTACAGCAGGATCCCTTTGCGAAATAAGCAGTAAAAGGCTGGCCTTCAGACAAAAAAAATCCGCCCCGGGGGGCGGATTCTTCAACGTCAGTCCGGATAACGGACTTGCGGTTAGCAACTTAGAAGCTGTAACCTACGCCAGCAGTCCAGGTGCCAACGTCAACGTTGCGGATACGGCTCTGCTCGTAACCCACGTCCAGAGCGATGTCCTGGATTGGGTTGAACTGCAGGCCAGCACCGTAGGAGAAACCTACGTCGCTTGAATTATAACGCTCACGGTTTGGTTCGTTGTACTGGTATTTGCCATAGCCGATACCAACAACACCGTAGATGCTTGCCCAGTCATTCAGACGGTAAGCTGGACCACCAGTGATGCCATAGTACTGGCCCTTGATGTAGTCGCCTGCATCAGTACGATCTTTCTCAGTGTAAGTGAAAGAACCGATCCAACCCAGTGCATCGCTGCCGTTTTCGTAGCGGTACTTCAGGTTGAAACCGTTAGCTTTGTTTGCCACGCCCTGGTAATCGCTCTGAGCGTAACCACCGGTAACGGTGCTCTGTGCCATTGCTGAACCAGCAGATACTGCCAGAACGCAAGCTAATGCTGAAAGACATGCAATTTTTTTCATAACCACCTCAAATGTGAAAGTACTTCTCTCCTGACAACGCTGAAAATATAACAAAAATCAGCAAGAAACTCTGCCCTGATTTTGTTGTCTAAGAGAATGTTTGGTGTAACAGAAAGTTAATGATCGCATCTATGTCATTCTTTTTTCTTATAATTCCCGCATTTTAACGCCTGATCATTTCGTGTGTAAAAAAACCGTCATTGAGATAAATCCTAATCATTTCTGACAATTCTTTACTGAACTGGTACTGAATTTTAAGAAAACCGAACTTTTCGCACGGAATATTCTTCGCCAATACTGAGATTACCCGAGCCTTTCAGTACACTGTCAACGCAAACTCTCCTCATAAACGGAACATTAAGGCGGGAACACCGGATGTCCTCTTCACGCGTTATCAATTCAGTCTGGCTACCTGTCATGGTGCTTGTGATTGCCATGATCTCTATTCAGGGCGGTGCCGCGCTGGCTAAAACCCTCTTCCCAACCGTTGGTGCGCCAGGTATTACCGCCCTGAGGCTGGGGCTGGGCACGCTGATACTATGTGCCATCTTTAAGCCATGGCGGCTGCGTTTTGCGCGGCAGCAAATTGTCCCGCTGGTGATATATGGTCTGGCTCTGGGGGGCATGAACTACACCTTCTATTTATCGATACAAACCGTCCCCCTGGGTATTGCTGTGGCGCTGGAATTTACGGGTCCACTGGTGCTGGCACTTGCCGGCTCGCGCCGCCCGCTCGATTTTCTCTGGGTGGCACTGGCCGTCACCGGGCTGATTTTCCTGCTTCCGATCGGACACAATATCAACAGTATTGATCCCATCGGCGCGCTGTACGCGCTGACCGCCGGTGCCCTGTGGGCAGTTTATATCCTGTCGGGCAAACGGGCAGGCAGCCAGCACGGCCCGGCTACCGTCGCGGCCGGTTCACTGATCGGTGCGCTGGTCTTCGTCCCGCTGGGGCTGGTATATGCCAACCCCGGAATATGGACGCTGTCACTGATCCCGATTGGCCTGGCGATCGCCGTCCTGTCCAGCGCCCTGCCCTACTCGCTGGAGATGGTAGCCCTGACCCGTCTGCCTGCACGTACTTTCGGGACGCTGATGAGTCTGGAGCCCGCGATGGCCGCGATGTCCGGCATGCTGTTTCTTGGCGAACGGCTGACGCTGGTACAGTGGCTGGCCCTGCTGGCGATTATTACCGCCTCTGCAGGTTCGACCCTGACCATGCGCCCGCCCAAGCGTGACATTGACCCGGTAGGGGAAATCAGGGAATAAAATTAACAGCCGCAGCGAAAATACATTCACGGTGGGTGACTGCCCGCCATCGTTATTTTTTAGCAAATTTCGCCATTCATTGGTTAATTTAAGCGCAATGAAACACTTTGTTATTAATATAATCAACCTGAATTAAACAATTTTAAAAAAATCAAATAAAACAAGGTGATAAATAAAAATAACAAATGAAAATCATTCGCATTTTTATTCTGTATACCGATTAACGGCCTCTGTTTACTCAACCGGGGCCTGCTATTCCAGCAATAGGCAGTATCTTTCCTGCAAGGTTAAAAATGAGTGCTATACTTATTCCCGTATTCAATTAGGACAACCTGACTTCAAGAGGATATTAATGATGAGTACCGCTAAACTGGTTAAAGCAAAATCTTCTGATCTGATTTACACCCGTAACGACGTGGCCGAAGACGACAAAAAAGCCACCATTGAGGTGCTTAATCGTCTGGTTATTGAATTTATCGATCTGTCCCTGATCACCAAGCAGGCCCACTGGAATATGCGTGGCGCTAACTTCATCGGCGTGCATGAGATGCTGGACGGCTTCCGCACGGCGATCACGGAACATCAGGACACCATCGCGGAACGCGTGGTGCAACTGGGCGGTGTGGCGCTGGGGACTACGCAGATTGTGGCGGACAGAACCCCTCTGAAAAGCTACCCGCTGAACATCCACAGCGTGCAGGATCATCTTAAAGCACTGGCTGACCGCTACGGCATCGTGGCTAATGATGTCCGTAAAGCGATTGGTGAAGTCGCTGATGAAGACACTGCGGACATCTTTACCGCCGCTTCCCGCGATCTGGATAAGTTCCTGTGGTTTATCGAATCTAACATCGAATAACGTCACTCCTGTCCGTGACATTATGGGGTGATATTGCTCACCCTTTTAGAAACAGAGGAATATATCCTCTGTTTTTTTTTGCTTTTCTTGTTCAAAAGTAAGACGTCAACGACATTTAATTGCTACCCCCCGCCACTATCTGTTGTTTTTATCCCGCAATTTGCTAAAACTGCTGCTGCACCACAATAAACATAACGCACCATAACGGGGCACCAAAAAAGTGCACCACAGTGAACCCTGCCAACAGCATGAAGAAAAACTGCATCCAACACCCTGTTTTTCAACAAATTTTACAAGTTGGCACGAATATTTCATAGGGCTGCGGGCATTTAATCGGAAAAGACCTTTCCCGAGAAGCGATAAGGATAAAATGATGAAGTCAATTTTTAAGGTTTCTCTTGCTGCGCTGACATTAGCGTTTGCCATGTCTTCCACGGCTGCTGACAAAAAACTGGTTGTTGCTACCGATACCGCTTTCGTGCCTTTCGAATTCAAACAGGGCGATAAATATGTCGGTTTCGACATTGACCTGTGGGACGCGATCGCGAAACAGCTGAACATGGAATATACCCTGAAACCTATGGATTTCAGCGGCATCATCCCCGCACTGCAAACCCGTAACGTTGACCTGGCTCTGGCCGGGATCACCATTACCCCAGAGCGCCAGAAAGCCATTGATTTCTCAGACGGCTACTACAAAAGCGGCCTGTTAGTGATGGTGAAAGCCGGCAATGATGCCATTAAAAGCATCAATGATCTGAACGGCAAAGTCGTGGCAGTCAAGAGCGGCACCGGGTCGGTTGACTACGCTAAACAACACATCAAATTTAAAGATCTGCGTCAGTTCCCGAACATCGATAATGCCTACATGGAATTAGGTACAAACCGTGCCGATGCGGTTCTGCACGATACGCCAAATATTCTTTACTTCATCCATACCGCAGGCAAAGGCCAGTTCAAAGCCGTCGGTGACTCTATTGAAGCCCAGCAGTACGGCATTGCCTTCCCGAAAGGCAGCGATGAATTGCGCGAAAAAGTTAACGGCGCACTGAAAACGCTGCGCGATAACGGCACCTATAACACTCTCTACAAAAAATGGTTCGGCAGCGAACCTAAATAATAAGAATAATACCGCCGTACTTAAACGCAGGAGTGTGATGCCCTGCGTTTTTTCCACATCAACAAAATGGTTTAGATCCGGAGAATAAACATGCAGTTTGACTGGAGCGCCATCTGGCCTGCAATTCCAATCCTGCTTGAAGGCGCCAAAATGACCCTGTGGATTTCGGTCCTCGGTCTGCTTGGTGGTGTCATCATCGGTCTGGCTGCGGGCTTTGCCCGTGCCTACGGTGGCTGGCTTTCACGCAACATCGCGCTGGTTTTCATTGAACTGATCCGTGGCACGCCGATTGTGGTGCAGGTGATGTTTATCTATTTCGCCCTGCCTATGGCCCTGCCGGACTTCAGGATTGACCCGTTCACCGCTGCTGTGGTGACCATCATGATCAACTCCGGTGCTTATATCGCTGAAATCACCCGTGGTGCAGTTCTGTCCATTAACCGTGGCTTTCGTGAAGCCGGTCTGGCACTGGGCCTCTCCAGCCGTGAGACGCTGCGCTACGTGATTATGCCGCTGGCGCTGCGCCGCATGCTGCCCCCGCTGGGTAACCAGTGGATCGTCAGCATTAAGGACACTTCGCTGTTTATCGTCATTGGCGTGGCAGAACTGACCCGTCAGGGGCAGGAAATTATTGCCGGTAACTTCCGCGCGCTGGAAATCTGGAGCGCCGTCGCTGTTATCTATCTGATTATCACGCTGGTGCTGAGTTTTGTTCTGCGTCGCCTTGAGAGAAGGATGAAAATCCTGTGATTGAATTTAAAAATGTATCCAAGCACTTTGGTGCTACCCAGGTTCTGCATGATATCGATCTGAAAATTAATCAGGGTGAAGTGGTGGTGATTATCGGCCCTTCCGGCTCAGGTAAGTCAACGCTGCTGCGCTGTATCAATAAGCTGGAAGAGATCACCAGCGGTGAGCTGATTGTCGATGGCAAGAAAGTGAATGACCCGAAAGTGGACGATCGGCTAATCCGCCAGGAAGCCGGCATGGTGTTTCAGCAGTTCCACCTGTTCCCACAGATGAGTGCGCTGGACAACGTGGCTTTCGGGCCGATCCGCGTGCGCGGCGCGAAGAAAGAAGAAGCGCAGCGTCTGGCACGTGAACTGCTGGGCAAAGTCGGCCTGGCTGAACGGGCTAACCACTTCCCTTCCGAGCTGTCCGGTGGCCAGCAGCAGCGCGTGGCGATTGCCCGTGCACTGGCAGTGAAGCCCAAGATGATGCTGTTTGATGAGCCGACCTCTGCCCTTGACCCGGAACTGCGCCACGAAGTACTGAAAGTGATGCAGGATCTGGCCGAAGAGGGGATGACGATGGTGATCGTGACCCATGAAGTCGGCTTCGCGAAGAAAGTGGCCTCACGCCTGATCTTCATCGATAAAGGCCGTATTGCCGAAGATGGTAACCCTGACGAGTTGATCTCCAACCCGCCAAGCGCTCGTCTGCGAGAGTTCCTGCAGCACGTGTCGTAATCCCTTCAGGGGCGAACCCGCGTTCGCCCCTGCTTTCGCCTTTGTCTTAAAAAATTTGCTTTTCTCCCTGCCCCGCCTGAGGGACTATACTTTTCTGCTGCGCGCCACCACAGGAGAAGAGGATGTCTGGGTTCGCCACGCCATTGCGTATCTTTTTATTTATGCTGTTGCTCACCGGTTTTACTTCCCCTGGTCACACCGTTACGTTGCCCGCCGCCGCTGTGGCCGCCTCACAGTCTCAGCCAGCGCCTGACAGCCAGGCAGAGCCGGATATCGCAGAGAAAAAAGCCGCCTACGCCGCGCTGGCTAACATCCTTGAAAACGATCGGTCGCGCCAGGCGCTGATCGATCAGCTCCGTTCCGCAGCCTCCACGCCGGACAGCGCGAAAGAGCCTGTGCTGACGCCCCCCACGGAAGAGGAAGACAAAACCGTGCTGCAGGGCGTTACTGATGTCAGCCGTCATTTTGGCGGGGAATTTGCTTCGCGCCTGCAACAGCTCCACCACAATATTGCTAACGCCCCGCACAAGCCGTTTAATCAGCAGACTTTTTTTAACGCTCTGCAGCATTTCGCCATGCTGGCGGCGGGTCTTTTTGCGTTTTACTGGTTGATTCGCTGGGCGGTGACACCGCTTTATCGCCGTATGGGGGCCTGGGGCCGTCAGAAAAATGCCGACCGCCGCAGCTGGCTGCATTTGCCAGCGATGATCGCTGCTGCCTTTGTCATCGATCTGCTGCTGCTGGTACTGGCGCTGTTTGTCGGGCAGATCCTCAGCGATAATATGAATGCAGGGAGCCGCACCATTGCCTACCAGCAGGGTCTGTTCCTCAATGCCTTTGCCCTGATCGAATTCTTTAAAGCCATTCTTCGTCTGTTGTTCTGCCCGCGTTATCCGCAGCTGCGCTTCTTCCACCTCAGCGACGCGCGAGCGCACTACTGGAACACGCGCCTGAGCTGGTTAAGCGGGCTGATTGGCTATGGCCTGCTGGTTATCGTGCCAATTGTGTCTAATCAGGTGAACGTGCAGGTGGCCGCGCTGGTCAATGTCGCGGTGATGGGGGTGATGACCGTCTGGGCGCTGTATCTGATATTCCATAATAAACGCAATATCCAGCTTGAGCTGACGCGCCTTGCCGACCGTTCACTGGCCTTCTTCGCGCTGTTTATTCGTGCCTTTTCACTGGTCTGGCACTGGCTGGCCAGCGCCTATTTTATCGCGCTGTTTCTGTTTTCAATGTTCAACCCCGGCGACAGCCTGAAATTTATGATGGCAGCGACCGTGCGTTCACTGGCGATCGTCAGTGTGGGCGCGCTGGTATCCGGGATGCTGACGCGCTGGATCAGTAAAACGATCGTGCTGTCACCGGAACTGCGACGCAGTTATCCGGAACTGCAAAGTCGGGTGAACGGCTGGGTCTCTGCGATGCTCAAGCTGGCACGCATTATCACTGTCTTTGCCGTCACCCTGCTGCTGCTCAACGCCTGGGAACTGTTTGACCTGTGGCACTGGCTGACGGTGGGGGCGGGAGAGAAACTGGTGGATATTATCATTCGCATTGTCATGATCCTGTTCTTCTCTGCGGTGGGCTGGACGCTGCTGGCAAGCCTGATTGAGAGCCGTCTGGCCTCCGATTCTCACGGCCGCCCGATGCCCAGCGCGCGTACCCGCACGCTGCTGACGCTGTTCCGCAATGCGCTGGCGGTGATCATCAGTACCATTACGATTATGATTCTGCTGTCAGAGATTGGGGTCAATATCGCACCGCTGCTGGCAGGGGCCGGGGCACTGGGTCTGGCGATCTCCTTCGGCTCACAAACGCTGGTCAAAGACATTATTACCGGGGTGTTTATACAGTTCGAAAATGGTATGAACACCGGTGATCTGGTGACCATCGGGCCGATCACCGGCACGGTGGAACGGATGTCGATCCGATCCGTTGGCGTCCGTCAGGATACCGGGGCTTATCATATTATTCCCTGGTCTTCGATCACCACCTTCGCCAACTTTGTTCGCGGCATCGGATCGTTTGTCGCCAATTATGATGTTGACCGGCGGGAAGACGCGGAGCGCGTTAACGCCACGCTTCAGGCCGCGGTACAGGATCTGCTGGAAGATGAGAACATTCGAGGCATGGTGATCGGTGAGCCGTCATTCTCGGGCCTGGTGGGGTTAACCGATCGGTCATTTACCGTCCGCGTGTCGTTTACCACCCAGCCGCTGAAACAGTGGACGGTACGTTTTGCACTGGACGCCAGGGTGAAAAAACACTTTGATGCGGCAGGGATACAAGCCCCACACCAGACGGTGCAGGTGATGCAAAGCGGGCCTCTGGCTGACGGCGTTGCCGGTATGGCAGCTCTCGAGGCCCCGCAGTAAAAGGGTTATTTACTCAGTAAGCGGGTACGCTGTGGTTGCTCCATAAAGCTCCAGGCAAGGAAGCGGCTCTGTTTCTGCCCTTGTGCCATTTCCACGGTACGCATGGCGGCAACCTCTGCCTCTTCCAGTGCCCGCCACAGGTCCGGCAGGTGCTCCTTACGCGATACCAGCGTGGTGAACCACACGCACTGGCGGCCGAAGCGGGCGCTCTCATCGATCATCCGGTTGATGAACGCGACTTCGCCGCCTTCACACCACAGTTCATCCTGCTGCCCGCCGAAGTTAAGCGGCGAATGGCGATCGAGTCCCAGATTGCGCAGTTTGCGCTGGCTTCCCTGGTGCGCATCGGCGGCAGAGGCATGGAACGGCGGGTTACACAGCACGGCCTGATACAGCTCGTTTTTGTGAATTACACCGTTAAAAATCGCGTTAGTCTCTTTCTGACGTCGCAGACGAATGGCGCGGTTGAGCCCCGGGTTTGCTGCGATAATGGCATTCGCAGAAGTCATTGCCTGCTCATTCACTTCGCTGCCGGTAAAGCGCCACTGGTATTCACTGTGGCCGATCAGCGGATAGATCAGGTTAGCGCCACAGCCAATATCCAGAACGTTAATATCACGAGGTACGACGCGGCGGTTATCTTCCGCCAGCAGGTCAGCCAGATGATGAATATAGTCAGCACGCCCTGGCACAGGCGGGCAGAGGAAACCTTCCGGGATATCCCAGTGGGCAATCTGATAAAAATGGCGCAGTAACGCCTGGTTCAGCGCTTTCACCGCGTCCGGGTTGGCAAAGTCGACGGACTCGCTGCCCCAGTTATTGACCGCCACGAACGGTGCCAGTGGCGGGTGGCTGGCAATCAGCGCAGCAAAATCATAACGGCCGCGATGGCGGTTGCGTGGGTGAAGCACATTTTTTTCAGCAGGGGTTTTCATTGGCAATTCTCTTATCAGCAGGCGCGTAAGATACCTGCTGTGATAATAATGGTAAACCACCGGTGACGTTTTTCCGTCTTAACCTGTTTATTTTTGGAGCCCGTATGTCCCGCACTCGTTATTCCTATCAGCCCAAACAGGGCCACGGCCTGCCGCACGATCCGCTGAATGCGATTATTGGCCCGCGTCCGATTGGCTGGATCAGTTCGCAGAATGCAGCCGGGCAGCGCAACCTTGCCCCTTACAGCTTTTTTAACTGCTTTAACTACCGGCCGCCGGTGATTGGCTTTGCCAGCAGCGGCTGGAAAGACAGCGTCGCAAATATTGTGGAAACCGGTGAGTTTGTCTGGAACCTGGCGACGCGCTCGCTGGCGGTTCCGATGAACGAGAGTTCAGCATCGCTGGCCCACGGCGAAGATGAATTTGCTTATTCCGGTCTCACCGCCCTGCCCGCCAGCCTGGTTAACGTCAGTATGGTGGCGGAAAGCCCGGTTAACTTCGAATGCCGGCTGTCTCAGTGTATTCAGTTAACCACCGCTGACGGCGAACAAATTCCCAGCTGGCTGGTTCTGGGTGAAGTGGTGGCGGTGCATATTGATGATGCGCTGCTGGTCGAGGGTATCTACCAGACAGCGCAGGCCGAACCGATCCTGCGTGCTGGCGGCCCTTCTGCCTATTACGCCATCAGTGAAGCGCTGCGCTTTGATATGGTCAGGCCGGACGCACGCAACAGCTGAGAGCTTAACCTGCGCGCTGACCTCACAGGCGGGCTTTTTTTGCTATGATGGCGGCTCTGAAAACCGTTTGTCATGGAGTGATTATGAAACGCATCGCCATCGATATGGATGAAGTTATCGCTGATTTTCATCCTAAGATGTTAACCACATGGAACGCGCATTTTTCCCAGCAGCTGACGCTGGATGAGCTCAACCTGTTTAATCTTCATCAGGAAGATCCGGCAAAACTGGTCGAGATTTTTGAGCTGGTCGGCGATCCGGCATTCTTTGCCGATCTCGGCGTCATTGCCGACAGCCAGCGGGTGATCGCCAGCCTGAGTGAACATTATGAGATCTTTATCACCACCGCGGCGATGGAGGTCCCGACCTCTTTTAATGCCAAGTTTCAGTGGCTGAAGACCCATTTCCCGGCGATTAAGCCCAGCAACATCGTGTTCTGTGGCAATAAAAGCATTATCAATGCCGACTATATGATCGATGACAATGTGATTAACTTCGCCCACTTCTGCGGGGAAGGCATTCTCTATTCGGCCCCGCATAACCGTCATGTGACGGGTTACCGGCGTGTAGAGAACTGGCGGGAAATTGAAACCCTGCTGCTCTAGGGCAAAAATAAGGGCGCAACCATGTTGCGCCCGACGCGGCGACCGCTTAATGAGGGCCCTTTAGCAGGGTGCCGATCAGTTGCCTGAGCAACGGCTGCAGCCTGGCCGCTTTATCCTCACGCCAGCCGAAAGGCGGCTGTTCATCCATGTAGTTACACTGTGCCAGCTCCAGCTGTATGGCGTGCTGACCCGCTTCTGGCCTGCCATACGCACGGGTAATATACCCCCCTTTAAATCGCCCGTTCAGCACCCAGCTAAACGCAGACTGTGCCTGGCAGCATTCCGTCAGCCGCCGGGTGATCGCCGTGCTGCAGCTGACGCCGTCGTTAGTTCCCAGGTTCATATCCGGCAGCTGGCCGTCAAATAATCGCGGGATAACGGAGGCAATCGAATGGGCATCAAACAACAGCGCATAGCCATGCTGCTGTTTGAGACGTGCCAGCTCTTGCTGAATGTTGTTATGGTACGGCTGCCAGATGTTGTGCAAATAGCCTTCACGCTGCGCTGGCGTTGGGGTTTTCCCCGGGATAAAGGTGGGCGTACCGTCAAACAGCGTTTCCGGATACAAACCCGTGGTGGCCGTGGTGTAGAGCGCCTGATTATCCGGTGGTCGATTGAGATCAATCACAAAGCGGGAGTAGTTACCCACCAGCACGCTGATGCCCATTTCACGAGCAAAATCGTACAGCTGAGGAATATGCCAGTCGGTATCCGGCAGGCCCCTGGCGGCTTCGCTTAATCCCGCCTCGACTTCCGGTGTCAGTTGCGTCCCCGCATGGGGAATACTGAGCAGCAGCGGCAGCGTGCCGGCGCTGAACTGAAAGGCATTCATCGCTCTTCTCCCTTGTAGATGACCCGGCAGGGCAACTGCCCGCCAAGCCAGTAAACCAGTTCAGCTGGACGGGCAAGCGGCCAGTGAACGAAATCGGCCCGCTTGCCGCTTTCCAGCGATCCCAGACGGTCATCGAGTCCCAGCGCCCGCGCACCGTGGAGCGTCACCCCGGCCAGCGCCTCTTCCGGGGTCAGACCAAACAGCGTACAGCCCATATTAAGCATCAGACGCAGGGAGAGCGCGGGAGAGGTGCCCGGGTTAGCGTCACTGGCCAGCGCCATCGGCACCTGGTAGCGGCGAAACAGCTCAACGGGTGGCCGCTGCGTCTCACGCAGCAGATAGAAAGCCCCCGGCAGCAGGACGGCTACCGTGCCATGTTGTGCCATCGTCGCCACATCGCTTTCTGTGGCGTATTCCACATGGTCAGCAGACAGGGCGTTGAATTCAGCGGCAAGGGTACTCCCTCCCAGCGGCGAGAGCTGCTCCGCGTGCAGCTTCACCGGCAGCCCCAGTGCCTGAGCGGCTGTAAACACCCGCCGCACCTGTTCGGGCGAAAACGCCAGATGTTCGCAGAACGCATCAACCGCGTCGGCCAGGCCTGCGGCGGCAACCTGGGGCAGAAGCTGGTCGCAAATGACGTCAACCCAGGCGTCAGGCTGATGCTGATACTCCGGTGGCACCGCATGCGCGGCCAGACAGGTGGCCTGAATCTGCACGGGCATCTGCTGCGCCAGCTGTCGGATGGCCTGCAACATGCGCAGTTCACTGGCGACTTCAAGTCCGTAGCCGGACTTGATCTCGACGGTGGTTACCCCTTCGGCCAGCAGGTGCACCAGGCGCTGGCGGGCGCTGGCCACCAGCCCGGCCTGGGAAGCCGCCCGCGTTTCGCGAACGGTGGAAAGGATCCCACCGCCTGCGGCGGCAATGTCGCTGTAGCTGACGCCGTTCAGACGTTGTTCAAATTCATGGCTGCGATCGCCGCCGAAAACCAGATGCGTATGGCAGTCTACCAGGCCTGGCGTCACAATCCCGCCGCCCAGATCGGTGCGCTGGTCAGCCTGAATATGAGCGCTGTGCGATTCAGGGCCGACCCAGACAATCTCTTCGCCGCTGACGGCAATCGCGCCCTGTTCAATGATGCTGTAACGCCCCCCCTGCATGGTAACCATATCAGCCCCATACCAGAGATGGTCACAGTTGAGTTGCTGGTTCATCCGCTCTCCCACGTTGCGCACTTTACTGTTAATGCATAAGTATGTATATGTATATACAACCACAATGCACAGGAAGCAACCATGACTCGCTTTTTTGCGCCCCGCGCCCTGCTGGCTGCCGGCTGGCAACACAATGTTGTGATCGAGGTCGACCCGCAGGGGATGATCCTCGCCACTACCGCCAACAGTACGCCAGAGGGCGCACAGCGTCTTAATGGCATTGTGCTCCCGGCGATGGCTAACCTGCACTCACATGCGTTTCAACGCGCCATGGCCGGGCTGGCTGAAGTCGCCGGCGATCCGCAGGACAGCTTCTGGACCTGGCGTGACCTGATGTACAGGATGGTGCAGCGCCTGTCGCCGCAACAGGTCGGTGCGATTGCCACCCACCTCTATATTGATATGTTGAAAGGCGGCTATACCCAGGTTGCCGAATTCCACTATCTGCACCATCAGCCCGACGGGCATCCCTTTTCCGATGATGCCATGTTGCAGCAACTGATCCTCGCCGCTGAGCAGAGCGGCATCGGCCAGACGCTGTTGCCGGTACTCTACAGCTATGCCGGATTTGGCAGCCAGCCTGCGCAACCGGGGCAAAAGCGTTTTATCCAGGATACTCAACAATATCTTGCCCAGCAGCAGCGCCTGCAAACGCTGATTGCCGGGCGACCGCTGCATAATCAGGGGGTCTGTTTCCACTCCCTGCGCGCCGTCAGTGAACGGCAGATGCGGGAGGTACTGGACAACAGACCCGGCGACTGGCCCGTGCATCTCCATATTGCCGAACAGGAAAAAGAGGTTAACGACTCACTGGCCTGGAGCGGCGAACGGCCGGTCAGCTGGCTGCTGGATCGCTTTGACGTCAACCCTCGCTGGTGTCTGGTTCACGCCACTCACCTGGATGAGGATGAAATCCGCCGGCTTGCCGCCAGTCAGGCCGTCGCGGGTCTGTGCCCCACCACCGAAGCGAATCTGGGTGACGGTATCTTCCCGGCGACGGAGTATGTGGCACAGGGTGGACGCTGGGGCATTGGCTCAGACAGTCATGTGTCGCTGGACATCGTGGAAGAGCTGCGCTGGCTGGAATACGCCCAGCGCCTGCGGGATCGCCGCCGCAACCGGATTGTCACGGCACAGCAGGCTTCGGTGGGCGACGTCCTCTTTCAGCAGGCGCTGGCCGGCGGCGCACAGGCCTGTGGGGTGAAAACAGGTAGCCTGCAGCCCGGTTTCCGCGCGGACTGGCTGGTGCTGGGCGGGGATGCGCTGCTGGACAATACACCGGACGTATCGCTGCTCAATCGCTGGCTGTTTGCCGGGCAGCGCACGCAAATTCAGGATGTCTTCGTGGCCGGTCAGCAGCGTATCACCGCTGGTCAGCATGCCCGCCAGGCAGAGACGGATGCCGGACTGCGTGACGCGCTGGAGGCGCTGCGATGATCCATCTTTATGACAGCAACAGGCTCAGGGTAACGCCATGGCGTAACGGCGGCGGGGAAACACGGGAGATCATCAGTTACCCTCCCGGTTCGCCAGATTTTGACTGGCGTATCAGCATCGCCACTATTGCTGCAGACGGCGAATTTTCATCGTTTCCCGGTATCGACCGTATCATTACGCTGCTGAGTGGCGACGTCCTGCTCTACCGACATGGCACACTGTACCAGCGGCTGGCACTGCATCAGCCGTTTGCTTTTGCCGGAGAAGAACCGATTGCGGCCCGCCTGTGCGGTCAGACCAGCACTGATTTTAACCTGATGGCACGACGCAGCGCTTATCACCCGGCGGCTGGCATAACGACCGCACGTTTTGCTCCGGCCAGCGCCGTGGCGGGCGTGGTATATGTGCTTGCCGGGCAGTGGCAGCATCAGCAAACGCTGCTGTCAGCCGGTCAGGGGGCCTGGTGGGAGAACCACGGCGGGGCTTTTATTCCGCTCTCTGCCGACGCCCGGCTGCTGTGGGGCACGCTGGAAACCCGGGAGCAGGCAATGCCTCTGCGGCTCGAAGTATAACGGCTGTCAGCCGTGACCTTTAAAGCGTCCCAACAGCTTATAGCGCGAACCGGGATAGAGCAGGCGCGCATAGGTAACAATTTTCCCGTCACTCCAGGTCTGGCGACGGATCAGCAGGCAGGGCTCCTGCGCCTCAATCGCCAGGTGGTGGCACTGCTGAACATCGGGCAGAACCGCTTCGACAATATGCTCCCCCGCCGTCAGCGGTGCCACGCGCATCAGATAGGTATAGGGCGTCTGATTAGCGTAATCCTGCTGCAGATAATCCGGGGCCATCTGCGGATTGACCAGACGATCTTCCAGCTGCACCGGCTGCTCATTTTCATAGTGCACCATCAGCGAATGAAACAGCGGCTGACCGGGGATTAACCCCAGCACGGCGGCCTGTTCCGGGTCGGCTTTCGTTTCACACAGCGTCAGAATTTTGCAGCTGTGACGGTGGCCGCGCTGGGCAATCTCTTCCGCGATGTTATGCACTTCCAGCATAGCGGTGTAGCCCTTCACCTCAGCGACAAACGTCCCGACCCCCTGCATACGGATCAGATAGCCTTCGCTGGTGAGCTCACGCAGCGCACGGTTAATGGTCATCCGGCTTACGCCGAGCTCATTGACCAGCTCGCTCTCTGACGGTACCCGCTGATTGGCTTTCCACACCCCTTCGCTGATCTGGCTGATGATAGCCTGTTTAACACGCAGGTAAATCGGGGCAGGCTGATCGCTCATGGCTGCGGAAAGTTGTGAAATGGCAGTCTGACCGACCATGGAGGTTTCCTTAATGTTCTGATTACGGCAGTTTACTGGCTAAATTCTGATATGTATAGACATCCTCCCTGCCCTGTAATCCGGCGCTCTGCCCTCAGGTGGTGCAGCGGAGAAACGTTTCAGCCAGTGGCCTTTCCCTTCCAGGGCGTATCCATCGTCACCCTGTCGCGGTCATCCGTTTTGTGACACAGCTGGCACAATGCTTGCAGGTTGTATAGACAAGACTATACGTATGTGATTCACTCAGTAGCATCTTGTTAACAAAATTCAATACAACCCTAGTTGTCTATACAGGAGTATACCATGTCACTGACTACGCATCATTGCCTGCTGACGCCGGGCAAGGTGGATCTGGCCACGCTAAAAGCTATTTATCGCGGAGGAGTCACACTGGCGCTGGACGACACATCGCGCAGCCGTATTCAGCAGGCGAGTGCCACGGTGGCTGCCATTGTCAAAGAAGGCAAAGTGACCTACGGCATCAATACCGGCTTTGGCAAGCTGGCGCAGACGACCATTCCCACAGAGCGCCTGGCGGAACTGCAGCGTAATCTCGTGCTGTCGCACAGCGTCGGGCTGGGCGATCTGCTGCCGGATGATGTGGTGCGGGTGATTATGGCGACCAAGGTCATCAGTCTGGCACGCGGTCATTCGGGCATCCGCATTGAGCTGGTCGATGCCCTGATTGCCCTGTTTAATGCCGGAGTGATGCCCTGTATTCCGGAAAAAGGATCGGTCGGTGCTTCCGGCGATCTGGCGCCGCTGGCGCACCTGTCGCTGATGCTGCTGGGCGAAGGTGACGTCCGCGTGAACGGCAAACTGATACCGGCGACAGAAGGGCTGGCCCTCGCCGGTCTGCAACCGATTGTACTGGGGCCGAAAGAGGGCCTGGCCCTGTTGAACGGTACTCAGGTGTCGACTGCGCTGGCGCTGCGCGGCCTGTTTGAGGGCGAAAACGTGTTTGCTGCCGGGCTGGTGGCCGGAGCCCTGTCGCTGGAAGCCATCAAAGGCTCGATTAAACCTTACGACCGTCGTATTCATGAGGCACGCGGCCAGCAGGGGCAGATTGATGTCGCCGCAGCCGTCTCTGCGCTGCTGGAAGGCAGTCATATCCTGACATCACACGCTAACTGCGGGCGGGTGCAGGATCCTTACTCTATTCGCTGCGTGCCGCAGGTGATGGGTGCCTGCCTGGACAACCTCAACCATGCGGCAAAAGTGTTGCAGATCGAGGCGAACGCCGCCTCCGATAACCCGCTGGTGTTTACCGATACCGGGGAAGTGATCTCCGGTGGGAACTTCCATGCCGAGCCGGTTGCCTTTGCCGCCGATATTATCGCCCTCGCCGTGGCGGAAATCGGGGCGATTTCCGAGCGCCGGCTTGCCCTGCTGCTGGATACCGGCCTTTCCGGCCTGCCGCCCTTCCTGGTCAACGATGGCGGGGTGAACTCCGGTTTTATGATAGCCCAGGTGACCGCCGCGGCGCTGGCCTCTGAAAACAAATCCCTCGCCCACCCGGGGAGCGTGGACAGCCTGCCTACCTCCGCCAATCAGGAAGATCACGTTTCGATGGCCACCTATGCGGCCCGTCGCCTGGGAGCCATGTGCTTTAACACGGCTGCCGTGGTGGGGATTGAGGCGATGGCCGCCGCACAGGGTATTGATTTTATCCGTCCGCTGAAAAGCTCTCCACAGCTGGAGCAGGTGCTGGCCGGCGTCCGCGAACGTGTGGCTTATCTGGAAAAAGATCGCCTGATGGCCCCGGATATTGAGCAGATGCGCCTGTGGGCGACATCAGACCACTGGCCAGAAACGATCGCCGCCCTGCAGCCTGCACGCGCGCGCTAAGCCTGTTTGAAAAGGAAAAAATAATGACTGATTCCGTAAGCAAAGCCGTCGCCCGCACGATCCGTGCCCCGCACGGCAGTGAACTGCACTGTGCCAACTGGCTGATCGAAGCCGCTTACCGCATGATCCAGAACAATCTCGACCCGGATGTGGCCGAACGCCCGGAGGATTTGGTGGTATACGGTGGCATTGGTAAAGCAGCCCGTAACTGGGCGTGCTTCGAGCAGATCCTGCGTTCACTGCAGGCGCTGCAGCCGGAAGAGACGCTGCTGGTCCAGTCCGGTAAGCCGGTGGGCGTATTCCGTACCCATGCCGATGCGCCACGCGTACTGATTGCCAACTCTAACCTGGTGCCGCACTGGGCCACCTGGGACCACTTCCACGAGCTGGATAAAGCCGGTCTGATGATGTACGGCCAGATGACGGCCGGATCCTGGATTTATATAGGCGCACAGGGCATTGTGCAGGGTACGTTCGAAACCTTCGTAGAAGCTGGCCGTCAGCACTACAACGGCGACCTGACGGGGAAATGGATCCTCACCGCCGGGCTGGGGGGGATGGGCGGTGCACAGCCGCTGGCAGGAGTGCTGGCCGGAGCCTGTGTGCTGGCCGTTGAGTGCCAGGAGTCCCGCATTGATTTCCGTCTGCGCACCCGTTATCTCGATCACAAAGCATTTTCCGTGGATGAGGCGCTGGCGATTATCGATAAGGCCTGCAAAGAAAAACGTGCTATTTCCGTCGGTCTGCTCGGCAATGCCGCGGAGATCCTGCCTGAGCTGGTGCAACGTGCCAAAGCCGGGGGTATGAAGCCGGATATCGTGACCGACCAGACCTCCGCACACGACCCGATTAACGGTTACCTCCCTGCGGGGTGGGATCTGGCACGCTGGGAGTCCAGCCGCCAGTCCGATCCGAAAGCCGTCGAAAAAGCCGCCCGTGCGTCAATGGCTGTCCATGTTCAGGCGATGCTCGATTTCTGCCATATGGGTATTCCAACCGTGGATTACGGTAATAATATCCGCCAGGTGGCGCTGGACGAAGGGGTCAAAAATGCCTTCGATTTTCCGGGTTTTGTGCCGGCCTACATTCGCCCGCTGTTCTGCGAAGGTAAAGGCCCCTTCCGCTGGGTGGCGCTCTCCGGCGACCCGGAGGACATCTATAAGACCGATGCCAAACTGAAAGCGCTGTTCCCTGACCATACCAACCTGCACCGCTGGCTGGATATGGCCCAGGAGCGCATCGCCTTCCAGGGTCTGCCTGCCCGTATCTGCTGGCTGGGCCTGGGAGAGCGGCATCTTGCCGGTCTGGCCTTTAATGAAATGGTGCGTAACGGTGAGCTGAAAGCGCCCGTGGTGATTGGTCGTGACCACCTTGACTGCGGATCGGTGGCGTCGCCAAACCGGGAAACGGAAGCAATGATGGACGGGTCGGATGCGGTGTCCGACTGGCCGCTGCTGAATGCCCTGTTGAATACCGCAGGCGGGGCGACCTGGGTCAGCCTGCATCACGGTGGCGGCGTGGGAATGGGCTTCTCCCAGCACGCCGGGGTGGTCATTGTCGCGGACGGCACCGCTGAAGCCGATGCACGGCTGAGCCGCGTGCTGTGGAACGATCCGGCCACAGGTGTAATGCGCCATGCCGATGCCGGATATGAGGTTGCCAGAGACTGTGCCCGCAGGCATGAGCTGACTCTGCCGATGGTCAAATAACGCCCCTGACGGGCCTGGCTCTCAGGCCCGTTTTTCTGACTCCCTGCCCTATCCTTCCCCGTTTTATGCTAACTTATTTTCTGCCCGCTACTGGATAGCAGAGTCCCTGAACAGGAGAAGTAACCTATGGTCATTCCCGTTTCGCTGATTGATGAGGCCACCGGCTGGCGCAGGACCTTTCATGCCCATCCGGAGCTGGGCTATCAGGAGCATCAAACCTCACAGGCGGTAGCGGACCAGCTAACGGCGATGGGCCTGCAGGTTCACCGGGGTCTGGCCGGAACAGGCGTGGTCGGCACGCTGGAAAACGGCCCCGGCCCGA
The DNA here is from genome assembly GCF_019844095.1 of Erwinia persicina. Taxonomy (NCBI): domain Bacteria; kingdom Pseudomonadati; phylum Pseudomonadota; class Gammaproteobacteria; order Enterobacterales; family Erwiniaceae; genus Erwinia; species Erwinia persicina. The sequence continues at coordinate 3,193,664 of NZ_CP082141.1, forward strand.
CCATCGGCCTGCGGGCCGATATGGATGCGCTGCCCATGACCGAACTCGGCAATCCTCCGCACCGCTCCACCCGGGCGGGGGTGATGCACGCCTGCGGCCATGATGGCCATACGGCGATCCTGCTGGCGACCGCGCGGCATCTCACTGCCACCCGATGTTTTAGCGGTACCGTTCACTTTATCTTTCAGCCTGCCGAAGAGAACCTCGGCGGGGCCCGTCGTATGGTCGAAGAAGGCTTATTTACGCTGTTCCCGATGGATGCGGTCTATGGGATGCACAACTGGCCGGGTCTGCCTGCGGGGCACGTGGCGGTCAACGAAGGGGCAATGATGGCCTCGCTCGATTCGTTTGAAATTACCCTGCACGGGCGCAGTTGCCATGCGGCGATGCCGGAAAATGGCGCAGATCCCATTGTCGCCGCTGCCCAGCTGATCCTGGCCCTGCAAACCATTCCCGCGCGCCGTCTGTCACCACTGGCATCAGCGGTAGTGAGCATTACGCAGATTAACGGCGGTGAAGCGATCAACGTGATACCGGAAACGGTGGTGCTGCGCGGGACGTTACGCTGCCTGCAGGCCGACGTGCGCCTGCGGGTTCGTCAGATGATTGATGAGTTTGTGACCACTTTCACGGCTCCGCTGGGAATTGAAGGCAGTATTGTTTATCAGACTGACTATCCGGTGACCGCGAATCATGCCACGGAGGCGGCGCAGGTGCGCGATGCAGCACTGACGATACTGCCGGCAGAGCAGGTTCACTTCAACGTTAACCCGTCAATGGCATCGGAGGATTTCGCCTGCATGCTGGAGGCCTGCCCGGGCGCCTATTTCTGGCTGGGGGCCGACGGCAGTACCCCATCAGCTCCGCTGCACAACGCCCGTTATGACTTTAACGATGCATTAATCGGCCCCGGCATTGCGCTGTGGACCGCGCTGGTCACAAAGCTGTTACCGGCATCCGTTTAAGGCCGCCCACAAAACAGGGTTTGAACGGGACGGCCTTTTTTCCGCTCGTCCCGGGCCCACTTAATACCCTGCTGAAGCGATCTGCGCTAAAGCTTCGTCCAGATCGCTGGCCCGTCCGGTGGACAGATAACAGCAGGCAATTTGCAGACGCAGCGACGCGGGCACCGGCACCTCACGATCCAGACAGCGGCGGATCCAGGCGGCCGTCGTGGCAGCATCTTTGGCCTGTGGCAGGAGGTCGCCATTCAGCACGGTCTCCTCCTGGCGTGCCAGCAGCACCTGCGGCTCTTGTCCGGCAATCAGCGTGATCGACGGACAGCGCTGCGGATTAGCGTAGACCTCCCCTTCCGTCCCGTTCAGTAATAAACCTCGCCCACCGATAGCACTGAAAAAAGCCGCCACGCGCGGGATGTATTCCGGGTGCGAAACGCTGGCAATGCGCAGCGCCGCCTCTTCTGCAAATGGCGTCGCCAGTTTCGCCAGCGTGTGCGCACTGTTGCGCACCCCCATACGCCAGCGCAGTGACAGCTGCTGCTCCATCGGCTGACACAGTGTGCCAATGGTGAAAAATGCCAGCTCCCCCGCATCCAGCCTTGACTGCGCGTCGTCTGCCCCCGTCACCGGGGCAACGTCCAGCGCGGCAAACACCGCTTCACTGGTCACCCGCGTCGGGTCATCGCTGACGCCGTGTACCACCACCGGGAAGCCAAGGTGCGACAGCAGCAGCGCCAGTAATGGCGTCAGATTGCCCTGACGGCGCGCCCCGTTATAGCTGGGGATCACCACCGGCATCGGCCGGTCTGCAGGTGGGGTCAGGCGCGGCATCTGCTCCTGCATTGCGCGGTAAAATCCCTGCATTTCATCTTTGCCTTCACCCTTTATGCGCAGGGCAATCAGTATCGCACCCAGTTCCAGATCGGGTACCTCACCGGCCAGCATGCAGCGATAAAGTTGATGTGCGGTGTCAGCATCAAGATGACGGGCGTGATTCTTACCGCGTCCGACTTCTTTAATAATCTTGTTATATTCCATGCTTATGCTCAGTCAGAGTTAAGGGGGTTAACGACGCCGGCGCGCTGCGGGCTTCTTTTTCACCGCAGGTGCGACGGCCCTGGGCAGTTCACCCTCCGGCATCGGTGGCTGCGCAATCGGGAACACCGGTAGCGCCCCCAGCAGACGTGCGCCATAGCTTTTGCTGATCAGCCGGCGGTCATAAATCACAATCTCGCCGAAACAGTCATGGCTGCGGATCAGCCTGCCCACCTGTTGGATCAGGTTAAACGAGGCACTGGGCAGACTTTGCACTTCAAACGGATAGCGCTTCAGGCTTTTCAACCACTCGCCCTCCGTCAAAATAACCGGACTGTCTATCGGGGGGAAAGCAATTTTATGAATATGCACCTGGGAAAGCAGATCACCCTTCAGATCCAGCCCTTCTGCGAAGGACTGTAGCCCCACCAGCACGCTGGTCTCCCCCTGCTCCACGCGTTTGCGGTGCAGCGCCACCAGCGCAGGCCGGGGTTTATCCCCCTGCACCAGCATCATCAGCCTCAGCTCGGGCAGGTAGGCGAGAAACTGATGCATGGCGCGACCACTGGCGAACAGCACCAGAATACCTTTATGGGCGGCCAGCTTAATCTGATGACGGAAAAAGTGCGCCATTTCAGCAAGATGCATCACTTCATTGGCCAGCATCGGCTCATATTTCATCTGCGGGATAATCAGCGTCCCCTGCGTCACGTGATTAAACGGGGAGTCGAGTGCGACAAAGCGGTCACCCTGTTTTTCACTCAGCCCGGACATCTCCTGCAGGCGCTGAAAACTGTTGAGGGAACGCAGCGTGGCCGACGTCACCACCACGTGAGGGATCTTACGCCACAGTAATTTTTCCAGCTGTTCACTGACGCGGATGCCGGCACAGTGAAAAAGCAGATGTGCCGAACCGTCACGTACTTCCCGCGTCACCCATTTGGATACCGGCGCACCGGAGGCCTGCTCCATCGCTGCCAGCCGCCACAGCTTGCTGGTCGCTTCAAACCAGCCCAGAGCACGGCTCATCTGAATCAGTGTGCGGTGCAGACGCACCACGTCAAACTGCCCGCTCTTCTCGCTGAGGTCATTCATCATCCCTTCCGCCAGCCCGCGCAGCGCATCGCTGAGTTTAAACAGCCGGGCGCAGATCGTCAGGATCTCGTCGGGAAGTCGCCCCATCTCAAAGCGATACTCCCCTTCCTGGCTGTCCGGCGGCAGATACAGCCCCAGGATCTGCGACAGCATCTGCAACTGTTCGCGCACCTCTTCGCAGTGCGCTTTCAGTTTATCGGGGTGGCTGAGAGACGGCGGCCGCTTGGGGCGGAACTGCGCCAGGCACTGCTCCACCAGACGGCAAAACAGATCGAGCTGCAGCTGGGTCCAGCCCGGCGTAATATCACCGCTCATCTCCAGGGCATCGCGCGCCACATCCGGCAGGTGATGGCCTTCATCCAGTACCAGCAGCAGATTTTTCGGCGGGGGCAGTACGGATTCGGTCTCCAGCGCGGCCATCACGAGGGCATGGTTGGCCACCACCACATCAGCATCTTCAATTTCGCGGCGGGCCACATAGAACGGGCATTCACGGAACCAGTTGCAGTTGCTGCCGAGGCAGTTGGCTTTATCGGTGCTGAGGCGCTGCCAGAGGGAGTCTTCGATATTTTCCGCACAGTGATCGCGCAGCCCATCCCACTGGTAGCGTTTCAGGGATTTTTCCAGTTCGGTGCAGATCGCCCGCTCATCCTTGCTGGCGGTCATATCGTCATCAAGGAACAGCAGCAGATCGCCCTGATTTTCTTCATCCGTGGCCAGGGCGGAGAGATTGCGCGGGCAGACGTAGCGTCCACGGCCAAAAGCAGCCGTAAATTTCAGATCGGGAATAATTTTCTTCAGCAGCGGCAAATCTTTGCTGAAAATCTGATCCTGCAGCGCCACGTTAGCCGTGCTGACCACCAGTGGTTTTTCTTCGGCGCGGCTGACGGCAATGCCGGGGATCAGGTAGGAGAGCGTTTTCCCCACGCCAGTGGGGGCTTCAATGGCCAGATGACGTCCGTCATCTCCCGACAGCGTTTTAGCCACCTCAGCAATCATCTGACGCTGAGGTGCGCGCGGAATAAAATCGGGGACCTGCTGCTGCAGGGCTTTATACCACCCGGCAATTTGCGTTTTTAACGCGACAGTTAACGCCATGACAACCACTTCCAGCTAAACAAGCCTGTATTTTTACACAGTATGGCGGCGGCGTCAGCCTGCAAACGTTAATCTTGCAGGAGCGCCTGCTGTTTCAGCAGGTCATCCCGTGCCGGACAGGGCTTCCCCCCGCGCACTTTAAATCCCCTTCCCCGGGATCTTAAACATCACCGTGGTTGCCTCCATCACCCCGGCGGTGGATCGGGCATAGTCGGGGATCTGCCCCGCCGCCCGCCACCCCAGCGAGCCGTACAGCATTTCAGCCACGTCACCGCTGCGGGTATCCAACACCAGCAGGCTGCGGCCGAGTTCAGCAGCGCGTGCCTCCGCCTGCTGCATCAGCGCGCGGGCAATGCCGCTGCGACGCGCCTCAGGGTGAACCAGCAGTTTGCACACCTCGGCGCGGTGGGCGCCGTTGGCGGGCATGGCCAGCGTCAGCATCACCGTACCGACAATCCGCCCTTCCCGCCGGGCGACCAGCAGCTGTTTATCCCCGCAGGCCAGGCTCAGAACCGCATCAAGCCAGAAACGGTTAAACTGCTGCGAGTCGCGATCGACAAAACCGATACTCGCGCCTTCGGCCACGCAGCCATCCAGCACATCACACAGCGCCGCGATCTCCTGTCGGGCCTGTGCCGCGTCCAGCCACTGATAACTGATAGTTTTCATGGGCGAGCCACCACCAGCGCGTAATGCGCCCCGGCAGGCTCAGGCGCATGAAAAGTGCTACGCCCAAACAGATGAAAGCGCAGGCAGTCGCCCTGTTCCAGTCGCCACAATTGCCCCTCCATATGAAATTCCAGCACCCCTTCCAGTATCCAGATATGTTGTTCCAGCCCGGACAGCGGGGGAATGTCGTAATCAATGCGCGCACCGCCCTGCAGTCTGGCATCTATCAGCTCGGCATGAAACGTCTGAGCGGGGGGAGAGATCGACCGGCGCTCATAACCATTTTCCACATCGCGCCAGACGTTTTGTTGATGTGGCCGCAAAAGCTGTACAGCGTCCTGTTCCACTTCACTCAGCAGCCGTGACATGGTCAGCCCGTAAGCATGACACAGACGGTTAAGCAATGACGCGGTGGGACTGGTCTCAGAACGTTCGATGCGGGATAGCGAAGCGCGGCTGATCCCGGTAAGCTCGGCCAGTGTTTCCAGCGACCAACCTTTTTCCAGGCGCAGGTCTGCAAGGCGTTGTGCCAGACGTTGTTCCGTTGGGGTATATTCCATCTTATTTTCTCATATATGGGAATAAATCTCTTAAACGAGATATAACAGGCCATTTCCACTATTTCAACTTGTACAATAAATAATACTTTGTACAACCTGATAATATTGGTTAGGCTGATAACAGGTCTGACAGTCAGTAAGAGGTAATTCATGGCACTGTACAGTATCGGAGACGTCGCAGAGCGCTGCGGCATCAATCCGGTAACGCTGCGCGCATGGCAGCGTCGCTATGGTCTGCTTAAGCCACAGCGTACAGAAGGAGGTCATCGTCTGTTCGATGAAGACGATGTGGCGCGCATTGAAGAAATTAAACGCTGGATTGAGAGCGGCGTGCCGGTCGGCAAGGTGAAGGCCCTGATCGAAGGCGAAAACATTAATACGGATGATGGATGGGCGGCCATTCAGGAAGAGATGCTGATCGTTGTCCGCCAGGTACGCCCGTCTAAATTACGGGTAAAAATTGCCGCCATAGGAAAAGATAATCCGGCCGAAATGCTGATCGACAACGTATTCGTACCGATTCGTCAGCGACTGGGGTTAGATCAAAACACTGCCAGAGCGATGTGTAGTTTATTAGATGGCGCGTTAATTGATTACATTGCCTTCTGTTTAACCGGCTCACGTAAAAAAGCGGGTAAAGATGCCCTGCTGATCGGCTGGGGGATCGCTGACCGCACGCGGCTGTGGATGGAGGCCTGGCGGCTTTCTCAGCAAGGCTGGCGTATCGACGTACTGGCAGAACCGCTGGAGTCGCCGCGTCCCGAGCTGTTCCCCGGACAGCATATTTTTGTCTTCACCGAGAAAGCCCTGACCAAACGCCAGCAGGAGCAGTTAACCCAGTGGCAGGCTCAGGGATTCTCGATTACCGCACACGGCCAGTGAGGGATCCGGTATGACGCAGCAGATCGCACTTCAGCAGTTAGTGACGTTTTATCAGACCCTGGACAGCACGCGTCTGACGATGCTGGCAGAGATATACCATCCGGATGTCCGTCTGAGCGATCCGGTCGGTGAGCACCAGGGCCTGGCCGTCGTTGAGCAGTACTTTGCCAGCCTGCTGAAGAATATGCGTTACTGCCGTTTTGTCGTCACGCTGACCCGCGAGTTTGACAGCGATGCGCTGCTACTGTGGCGTATGGAGTACGCGCATCCCTCGTTACAGGGCGGTGCAGATCAGACGCTGGAAGGCAGCAGTTATCTGCAGTTTCGCGAAGGCAAAGTCGTCTTCCAGCGGGATTATTACGATATGGGCGCCATGCTCTACGAGAAGCTGCCGCTGCTCGGCAGCGTCATTGGACTGGTCAAAAAGAGGCTGCAACCATGAATCGTGTTCTGATCACCGGAGCCAGCTCCGGCATTGGCCTGCAGCTAGCCCGCGACTATGCCGCCGACGGCTGGCATGTCACCGCCTGCGGCCGCAACGAAGAACGACTGGAGACGCTGCGTCAGGCCTTTCCGCAGATTGAAACCTGCGTCTTTGACATCACCGACCTGGCGGAAACCCGAACGGCACTGAGCGGCAAGCTGGTCGATCTGGCTATTCTCTGTGCCGGTACCTGTGAGTATCTCGATCACGGCGTGGTGGAAGCAGAGAAAGTCCACCGGGTGATGCTGACAAACTTCAGCGGGCCCGTGAACTGCCTCGACAGCCTGCTGCCTCAGATGCAGCCCGGCAGCCGCGTGGCGCTGGTCGGTTCCACCGCCAGTATGGTTCCCCTGCCCCGTGCTGAGGCTTACGGTGCCTCCAAGGCGGCCCTGGCCTATTTTGCCCGCAGCCTGGCCCAGGACGTGAAGCGCCAGCAGGTCGGCATTACCCTGGTGCTGCCCGGGTTTGTTGACACGCCGCTGACGCAGCGCAACGATTTTGCCATGCCGATGATCGTCGATGTGGTTCAGGCTTCGCGCATTATTCGCCGCGGCCTGGCAAAAGGAAAAGCTGAGATTGCTTTCCCCGCACTGTTTGCTTTTATCCTGCGGGTGACCTCCCGGTTACCCCTGGCCCTTCAGCGTCTGTTAACGCAGAAAATAGCGAGGTAAATCGTGCGCGTTGCGATTATTGGCAGTGGTATTGCTGGCCTGAGCTGTGCGTGGAAATTAGCCCCGCGCACGGAAGTCCACCTTTATGAATCAGGCTCCACACTCGGCGGTCACACGGCGACGGTGGACGTTGAGCTGGACGGTAAAAACTGGGCGATTGATACCGGGTTTATTGTTTTTAATGACCGCACCTACCCGCGTTTTCTGGCCCTGCTGGCTGAACTGGGGCTGGAAAGCCAGCCCACTGAGATGAGTTTTTCCGTGCGCAATACCCGTACCGGACTCGAATATAACGGCCATTCGCTCAGCAGCCTGTTCGCCCAGCGCAGTAACATGCTGAAACCCTCCTTTTACCGTTTCCTGGCTGAAATTGTGCGCTTCAACCGCTGCGGTAAGCAGTGGCTGACGCACCAGCAGGAACAGGGCACGCTGGATGAATTCCTCACCGCACAGGGATTCAGCGACTTCTTTGCCCGGCACTATATTCTGCCCATGGGGGCCGCTATCTGGTCCGTCTCGCTGAGTGAAATGCGCCGGATGCCGCTGACGCAGTTCCTCAATTTCTTTAACCATCACGGCCTGCTGGATTTAACTCACCGCCCGCAGTGGTACGTCGTGCCCGGTGGATCGCGTGAATATATTCGCCGCCTGATGCAGTTGACAGGTCAGCAGATGCAGGTCTATCTGGATACCCCGGTCACCCGTGTGACGCGCGATGCACAGGGCGTTACGCTGGAAAGCGCGCGCGGTGTCGAACGTTATGACCAGGTGATCTTTGCCTGCCACAGCGACCAGGCGCTGCACCTGCTGCACGATGCCTCTCAGCAGGAAAGTGAGATGCTGGCTGGGGTGCCTTATCGTGCCAATGAAGTGGTCCTGCACACCGACACCAGCCTGCTGCCGAAGAGCCGTGCGGCCTGGGCCAGCTGGAACTATCGCCTGAATGACAGCGACGATAACAGCGAACAGCAGGGTGCCAGCGTAACCTACAATATGAATATTTTGCAGGGCATTGCCTCTGCACACACCTTCTGCGTCAGCCTGAACCCCACTCAGACCATCGACCCGGCAAAAGTGTTACGCCGCTTCGAATATCACCACCCTCAGTTTGGTCCTGACTGCCTGCGAACCCAGCAGCAGCGGCTGTTGCTGAACGGAACGAACCGCACGTGGTTCTGCGGGGCCTGGAGCTATAACGGCTTCCATGAGGATGGTATTCGCAGTGCCCTCGACGTGGTCGTGGCGATGGATCAGGCAGGCCTGCTGTGAACAGCGTCCTGTACAGCGGCCACGTGCGCCACCGCCGCTTTACGCCGGTGGATCACCAGTTCAGCTATCGTATTTTTATGCCGCTGATTGATCTGGATGAGCTTCCGCTGCTGAAAAGTGTGGGCATTGGCAGCAGCCGTCTGTGCGCTGCCAGCTTCAGCGAGGATGATTTTCTTGGCGGCGGCGACAATATCAAACAGCGTGCACAGGCTCGCATTGCTGCCCTGACGGGTGAGCATCTCTCCGGACGCGTGATGCTCCTGACCCAGCTGCGCTACTTCGGCTGCTCGTTTAATCCGGTCAACCTTTACTATCTTTACGACGCCGCCGACACCCTGCGCTGGATGCTGGCCGAAGTGCGGAATACGCCATGGAACGAGCGCCACACCTACGCGGTGAAACCGGACGGCAGCGAAACCACGCAAAAAGCGTTTCATGTCTCACCCTTTAACCCTATGGATATGGTTTATCACTGGCGGCTGTCGCCACCGGGTAAATCTCTGGCCGTACATATTGAAAACCACCGCGAAGGCCGTGAGTTTGACGCCACGCTACATTTACGCCGTCAGCCGCTCACCCGGCAGACGCTGCGCCATTTCCTCTGGCGCTTCCCGATGATGACCGTTCGAACCGCGCTGGCGATTTACTGGCAGGCGTGGAAACTTTGGCGCAAAGGTGCGCCTGTCTATGACCACAGCAAGTCGGAGAAATAAACCATGACTGGCACCGACCTCAGTCTGACACGCCGTGCAAAAAGGGGTAAACGCTTCTCCGCTTCCCGCCGGGTGATTTTTTCCCTGCTGCAGGCGATTAAAGGCGCAGGTCTGACCCTGCACGATCCCCATCTCGGCACACAGTTCTTCGGCGATGCCCAGGCACCGCTGCAGGCCGAAGTGATGGTTCATCATTCTCGCGCCTATCGCCGCATTCTGCTGGGAGGCAGCATCGCGGCGGCAGAAACCTATATGGATGGCGAGTGGGAAACCCCGGATTTAACCGCAGTGATCCTCACGCTGGCACAAAATATCCGCGTGGCCGATAAGCTGGAAGCCCGTCTCAGCTGGCTCACTGCCCCGTTTAACCAGCTGGTCCATGCGCTGCGGCGGAATAATGTGCGGCAGGCAAAACGGAATATTGCGGCCCATTACGACCTTGGTAACGATTTCTATACCACCTTTCTGGATGAAGCCATGCTCTATTCCAGCGCCTGGTTCCAGCAACCGGAGATGACCCTGGAGCAGGCGCAGCAGGCGAAAATGAAACGCCTGTGCGTCAAACTGGCGCTGACCCCTCACGATCACCTGCTGGAAATTGGCAGCGGCTGGGGGGCGATGGCCGAATTTGCCGCCCGCGAATACGGCTGCCGGGTGACCACCACCACCATTTCCCGCGAACAGTATGAATACTGCTGTCAGCGTATCGCCGCGGCTGGCCTCAGCGATCGCGTCACCGTACTGTGTGAGGATTATCGTAATCTCAGCGGCCAGTACGACAAAATCGTATCGATTGAAATGATCGAGGCGGTAGGTAAACGCTATATCCCCCTGTTTATCGAACGCTGCCAGCAGTTGCTGAAGCCGGGTGGCCGCCTCGCCCTGCAGGCGATTACCATCAGTGAAGAACGCTTTGATGGCTATGCGCGCGGTGTGGACTTTATCCAGCGCTACATCTTCCCCGGCGGCTTTTTACCGTCGGTCAGCCTGCTGCAGAACACCCTGCGGGAGGTCAGCGATTTTAGCGAGATCGATCAGCTTGAAATTGGCCCCGACTACGCAAAAACCTTACAGCTGTGGCGGCGACGTTTCGACCACGCATGGCCGCAGCTGGCGCAGGGACGCTTTGACGAACGCTTCCGCCGCATGTGGCTATTTTATCTCTGCTACTGCGAAGCCGGTTTCCGTGCCCAGACCATTGGCACCGTCCAGCTGACGCTGCAACGCGCATGAGCCGCCTGCGCTTCTGGCTGTTGACCCTCGGATTCGATGTCTACTGGGGACTGGCGGTTGCGCTGCGCGCGCGTATCTGGCCGCTGCTGTGCGGGGTGGCGCTGTTCGCCTGGTTCCTCTGCCCCAGCCGGATCAAACCCCGGCTGCTGCTGGTGGCGTTACTGGGGATAGCACTGGACAGCCTGTGGCTGCGGCTCGGGCTGTTCCGCTTTACTCAAAGCGAAACAGTACCGCTCTGGATGATGGCTCTGTGGCTGGCTTTTGCCTGCTGGTGGTGGCTGATCCTCACCCGCTTTGCGCCCGGTCGCCTCTGGCAGGTGCTGGCCGGCGCGCTGGGTGGCCCTTTTTCCTATTTTATCGGTGAGCGGCTGGGCGGCCTGCAGTGGCATCAGCCCCTGCTCGTCGTTATGGCAGCCCTGGCCCTGGGCTGGGCGCTGTATTTACCCTTAGCCAGCCATCTTCTGCGGAGCAAATGATGAAAAAATGGCTGTTGTTATTACTGCTGTGCTCACCGCTGACCCAGGCCGCTGACTGGCTGCGCTGGCAGACAGTCGGTCAGGCCACGCTCACCTGGGGACCGTTTACCGTCTACGACTCGCAGCTGCTGACCCCCGGAGGGCGCTGGCAGGCGCAGCAGTGGCCACTGGCGCTGGTCATTACCTACCGCCGGGATATCAGCCGCCAGGATTTGCTGGACGCCACGCTGGAACAGTGGCAGGCACAAAAAACAGGCACGCCGGATCAGCGCCAGCAGTGGCTGAAAACACTGGCCACCGTCTGGCCAGACGTGAGCCCGGGTGACCGACTGGCCTTTCAGGGCGATGCCGGCGGCGGGCAGTTTTACTGGCAGGATGCCGGAACGCAGGCGGCTATCCGTCCTGTCGGGCCGCGCTTTGATACCGCCTTTCGCGATGCCTTCCTCAATATCTGGCTTTCGCCACAATCGACTTACCCCGATATCCGTCGGGAACTGACCGGAGGTGAATGATGTGGAAATCCCTGTTACTGACCTGCACCCTGCTGCTGTCGGGCTGTGGTACAACGATTGACGAATATCAGCAGGCCCAGCCAAAGATTGATATTTTTAGCTGGTTCAACGGTGAGTCCCGCGCCTGGGGCATGGTGCAGGATTACAGCGGCAAACAGATCCGCCGTTTCGAGGTGGCCATCCAGGGTCAGGTGGTCGGTGACACACTGACGCTGAACGAAAAGTTCGTTTATGACGACGGCGAGAAGCAGACCCGCGTCTGGCATATTCGCCGCCTGGCTGACGGCAGCTATGTGGGTACCGCAGGCGATATTATTGGTACCGCGAAAGGTCATGCCAGCGGCAACGCCTTCAACTGGCGCTATACCATGACGGTGAAAACCGATGACAGCAGTTATAAACTGAACTTCGACGACTGGATTTATCAGCAGGATGCCCTGCACCTGATGAACGTCACCTCGATGAAAAAGTTTGGTGTTGAAGTGGCGCGCGTCACGCTATTTTTCTCAAAACAGCCCGCAGCGGCACAATAAAACCCCTGTTCGGCTTAATTACGCAGGGCGAAAGCGCTATACTTCGCCCTCCGTATGAAAAACAGGTTTCGTGATGAACTTACAAAAGATTGGTGTGGTATTTATTTTTCTGCTGATGGCGCTGGGCGGTATTGGCGGCGTTATGCTGGCCGGTTATACCTTCATCGTTCGCTCCTGACGGGAGGGCAGGTCGCACTCCTCCTGCCGCCCCGCTAAGTGTCATTCGTTTTAACTTATAACCAGCTGGAATTTCTCTCTCCGGGTCATGTCGTTATGCTCTGAGTTTACTTCTTAAAATAAAACTCAAACATCATGACTGAAATCACTTCATCCGCGCACGTCGCGCTGGCGGGGAATGCACCGACTGGTGAAGTCTTGCCGATCCGTAAGGCGTCTGACGTCTCTCAGTTGGTCAATAACAGCACTCACTCCGGTCACAACGCCCGTATCGTCATCGCTATCGCCCTGGGCGGTGTGTTTCTTGATGCCTACGATCTGGGTGCGCTGGCCTTTGGCATGAAGGACGTCACGCGTGAATTTGGCCTGTCCCCCGCCGGGGCCGGCATGATCGCTTCGTCCATTACGCTGGGTGCCATCGTTGGCGCGCTGTTGGGGGGGTATCTCACCGATAAAATCGGGCGTTACCGCGTGTTTATGGCGGATATGTTCTTCTTTGTCTTCGCCGCCCTCGCCTGCGCATTTGCGCCGAATGAATACGTGCTGGCGGCAGCGCGTTTTGTCATGGGTATGGGTATTGGCATCGATTTGCCCGTGGCCATGGCCTTCCTGGCAGAGTTCTCAAAACTGCGCGGACGGGGCAATAAAGCAGCCAGTATCGCCATGTGGTGCCCGACCTGGTACGCCGCCATCTCGATCTCATATCTGCTGGTTCTGTTTTTCTGGTCAGTGCTTCCGGAAAGCCACAGCGATCTGATGTGGCGCATCATCCTCGGCTTCGGGGCCGTGCCTGCGCTGATCATTATCGCCATTCGCAGCCGCTATATGAGCGAATCCCCGGTCTGGGCCGCCAATCAGGGCGATCTGCAGGGTGCGGCGGCGATCCTGCGTAACGCATGGGGCATTAATGCACATGTCGCCCCAGATGCCGATCTCAGCCCGGCCAGCACCGTGCGGCGCGCCAGTTGGCGTAATTACGGATCCTTATTCAAAGGGGTTTACCTGAAGCGCACCCTACTGGCAACAATCACCTCGATTGTCTCCCCTTTTGCTTATAATGCCGTGGCATTTGGTCTTCCGGTCATTATCTCCAGCTTCCTGGCACAGTCGATGCTGAACACCATCCTGCTGTCGCTGGCGCTGAATCTGCTGTTTGCCTTTGTCGGCGGCATGCTCGCCGTACGACTGGTGCCGCGTTTTGGCGCGTGGAAAATGATGACGCTGGGCTATGCATTCCAGATCGTGGCCCTGGTTGGTCTCGCTCTGGTCGGCCGGCCACAGGACGGGCATCAGGCGGCTATTTCCATTGGGATGCTGGCTCTGTTTCTGCTGGGTCAGGGCTTCGGTCCGGGTGCGCACACGATGACCTACGCGTCACTCAGCTACCCGACCTCCCTGCGCGGCGTCGGCGTCGGATTTAACCAGACGATGGTCCGTGCCAGCTCCACCGCGTCACTGTTCCTGTTCCCGGTGCTGGCCGCCCTGCTGGGTACCAATGTGTTCTGGGTGATTGGCATGGCACCGGTGATTGGTCTGCTTGCACTGCTAATGATTCGCTGGGAACCCTCTGGCTACGATGTGGACGCCGAGGATTTCGCCCCCGCCCGGTGATGGAATTTTAGACACCCCGTTAAATATGCGATATATTCAATCTATGCAATATATTCAGACAGGGGTGTTTTATGTCCGCTAAAATGACAGCCGTCACACCGGAAACCGTCGGTCTCCTCAACGGTCATCAGTTGCGCAATATGGTCGCGGAGGAGAGCGCCGAATATCTGGTAATTAATGTTAACCAGTTAAAAGAGCACGCGTCACCGCCCGCAGACAGTCGCGATGCCCTGCGCAAAAAGCTGGATACGCTGGTCAATAATCCTCTGCTCGATCCCGCCCTTGCTCTGGCACTCTTTGAGGTTGCGCAGACGCTGCTGATGCCGGCGCGGCGTAAAGCAAAGGTCGTCCCGGCGGCAAAAAAAACCGCCAGTATCTTTGACGGCTATGAGCACCTCAGGGCCAGTAATCAGCAGCGCGCGCAGGATATCCGCGCCTTTGTGCTGCGTGAAGATGAATGGATTGCCTCCGGAGAACTGTCCGACAGGGCACACTTTACCAACCGCAACCGCAGCGCCGGGCCGAACGCCTGGAAGCGTCGCGGGAAAACGTTTGCGATCAGCATCGATGGTCAGGATCGTTACCCTGATTATGCCTTTGATGAGGCCTGGCAACCGCTGCCAGTGATCAAACGGGTACTGGAGATCTTCGATGGTACCCGCACCTCCTGGGCGCTGGCGGCCTGGTTTGCCAGTAACAATAGCTGGCTGGGCGGACGTAAACCGAAAGACCTGCTCAACAGCGATCCGCAGGCGGTGGCAGAAGCCGCTCTTCAGGCAAGGTCAGGAGCACAGCATGGCTAAGGAGAGCCACAACGAAAAAGGACTTTTGCCGCCAGCGGGCGCGGTCGTGATTAACGATCTGTGCCTGCTGCCTGGCCACATACTGTTTCGTGTTCACCGCCAGCAGTTCGCGGGCGACGGCTTTAACACCACGACACAGGGTAACGCTCGCTTCAGCCCGATATTCGATCGGCTGGGCGCCGTGATCCCCACCCTCTATGCCGGCGATGCCACACGCGTGGCGCTCTGCGAGGTGATTTTCCACGATGTTGATATTTCTCAGCCCGCTATCGTCTACCCGGTAAATCAGCTGACTCCCTTTCGTCACAGCCAGCTGGTGACCAAGGTGCCTGTTCAACTGGCCAGCCTGGATTTACCTTCTCTGGTAAAAATGCGGGTGGGGAAAAAACTGATTCACTCCGATGCCAGCGGCTACGGGATCACCCGACAATGGGCAGAAGCCATCCACCAGCAGCACCCGCAGGTTCAGGGGCTGACCTGGCCCTCACGTCAACATGAGGGCAATGCGTACCTGTTTTTTGGCGATCGTATGGCCGGCAAACTGCAGATATCCGGACGTGGAACAGAGCCACTGACCTCCCCTCCCGTGGTGGGTGAACTGCTGGCGCTGGCAGACCGTATGGGAATTTATCTGGAGGAATCGTGACAGGGTGGCAAGGCGATGTAGCGGGCAAACTCGGCCGGGATGCGCGCAAAGGTCAGCAGAAACCAGGGGGTAAAGCGTTCCGGGTGGGTATGCATTTCACGCTGAATATCCGTTAGCGAACTGTAGCGCCACGCCTCCGCTTCTTCCGGGTTAATGCGCGGCGGGTCATCGCTGACCGCGAAATAGACATGACCATATTCATGTTCGGTCAGGCCGTTACTGAGCGGCAGGTTGTAGCTGAGTTCAAACACCGGCTGGAGCGGCAGACGCAGTCCCATCTCTTCTTCAAGACGCCGCTCGGCCGCACTCTGTGTGGACTCCTGCGGGTAGGGGTGACCACAGGTGGTGTTGCTCCACAGTCCGCCGCAGTGGTATTTATCCCTGGCACGACGCTGTAACAGCAGCTGATGGTCAGAATTAAACACGTAAACGGTGACCGCACGATGCAGCAGCCCCTTTTCGTGAACTTCCATTTTTTCCATCTTACCGGTAGGACGGTCCAGACTATCGACCAGTATTACTTCAATTGCAGACATGCCGACTCCTCAGAACTGATACTGACTATTCTGGCATAAGAGGCGGCAGTGGATCTGCACTAAATCGTGCTTTCGTTAACGTTCCCGGTAATTGCCCACGTCCCTGGCGGGCGGAAGGCGGCATTACTCTTCTGCGTTGACCACCTGCTGACGGGCACGGAAAATATGTCCGCTGCCATACTGCAACAGCCGGGCAACCAGCTCCATACCGCCATTCTCTCCGGCCTGCGCAAACTCGCGCTCTGGCGTGGTAATCGGCGCCGCCCAGAGCAGATTGACCTTCTCACCGTCGCGTTTTGGCAAAGGAAACTGACCGCTTTCACGGCCAAGGGCAGAGGAGAGAATAAACCCTTCGAAGCCCATCGGGGCCGTGGCAGAAACCAGTGTATGCCCCTCGCCCAGCCAGCTGAGGCGCGCCCACGGCATATGAGCAAACCCGGCCAGCGCACTGGCCATCTGTACCGCATTCTCTTCCGTCATCACCTCAGCATCTACCGCCATTGCCAGTTCAGTACGCCGGTACTCCGGTGCCAGATCTTCATAGAGGAAGTCGACCCAGGGCATCGGGCGAATGCACATACCCAGCGTCAGGAAATACCAGCTACCCTCATGGTAATGCTGCGAGATCGCCATCGGTGGCCAGTTACCCTGGTCGATAGAGTAATATTTAAGTGACTCACCGTACTGAGCTTCATAGCACTGCAGCATTTCCTGCTGAAACGGTTCCCACAGCTGGCCGTCGTGCCACTCTCGCCAGAACTGACGGTGCTGCTGCGCGGCGGCGTAATTTTTATTGGTGGAGGCAGAGCCCAGCGGTGAGGTCAGGCGGTTAGCTTTAATGCAACCCGCAGAAAAACTCACCTGCTGATCCTGATACAGGCTCCAGCCCGGGATCACCGCCAGTAGCTGCCCCTGATACCAGACCGCAGCGCCATCATCGCTGGGTTCCCAGATAATCTGCAGTCCGGCCGGGTCGAGCATCGGCTCGGCAGCAAGCGTCCGGCAATATTCCGCACTCAGCAGCGGTGGCGTACCCTGCTGCATCGCGGCAACATCGTCCTGCTGCGGAGCAGGCAGCAGGTTACGCAGCCAGCAGCCTCGCACGGCAAACTGCTGGCGAAACGCTTCGGCCGGCCAGATATAAAAATAAGCGGTGCGTTCATCCTGCTCAACAATTGCAATCAGCGTCTGTTGCTGATTGGCCACCTCAGCAATCTGATAGGGCTGTGTCATAAGGCCTCGACGGTTGTAGGGTTCCATTCCCCTGAGAACAGGTCAGGATAAGAGGAGAGAATGGCGCGTTGCACCCTGTCAGGGCAAGGGTAAAAGTCTCAAAATGGTGCAGCCGGAAGACGGCGTGGTTTTCCGCTGCCCCCTCACGGGGTCAGTCGCCCATCCGGGTGCTGTTACGCAGCCGATATAGATCCCGCGCTTTGTCTCTGACAACATTCAGTTTCGATTCGGCCGCCACCGGTCCCCAGACCGTGCCCTGCTGCTGCTGATAAAAGTGATTTATGCCCTGAAAGTAGCTGTCGCGATAGCCTATCCACGCGCGCTGCGCCTTTTTCAGCGCCGCCTGCGCCGCGGGCGACTGCCCGGCCAGCAACTGCTTATACTGGTTGTTCAGCTCACTGTCCCAGGCGGTGTTTGCCGCCTCATAGCACTGCAGATTCTCAAGCGTACTGACCGCCTGCTGCTGGCAGCGCTCCAGCTGCGTGTCCAGATCCTGCCGTAACCGTTCTGCACCGCTGGCCGTTGCGGCGATCAGCAGCAGCGCACCGGCAAAAAGAATTTTCATGATCATCTCCTTCGTCGTCAGTTCACACTTATCGCCCTACCCGCGTCATTGCCCGCTGATACGCGCCGCGTGAAATTGCCCAGCGCAGCATTCTGGCGATGATGGCAATACGCAGCCGTATCAGCCGTCGCCGCAGCGGGGAAAAGTGCAGGCCAAACGCCTGTAGCGCCCAGTCCGGCAGCAGCTCGATACCGGCGACCAGCATCGCATTCATCGCCGGTCGCGCCTGCCAGGAGGGCGCGGGTGCATTCAGCAACAGCGACAGAACCTCCTGGGTGCGCTCATCGCACCGCAGCTGCGGCCGCATCGCCGTCAGGTACGTCTCCACTGCCGCCACGCTGTCCGGCACCTGTTCAGCCCCCAGCGCTTCGGCCACTAACGCCGCCTCAGCGTAGTAACGGTTCTGCTCTGCCAGACTCAACTGCGGATTTTTATAGCGCAGATGAGCTGCGAGGAAACAGCGCGTTTCTGCTACGTGTACCCAGGTCAGCAGCTGCGGATCGCTGGCAGCATAAGGCTGACCCCGTGCGTCCACGCCGGTGACG
Source organism: Erwinia persicina (assembly GCF_019844095.1). Classification (NCBI taxonomy): domain Bacteria; kingdom Pseudomonadati; phylum Pseudomonadota; class Gammaproteobacteria; order Enterobacterales; family Erwiniaceae; genus Erwinia; species Erwinia persicina. The sequence goes on from NZ_CP082141.1 coordinate 3,211,969, forward strand.
CGCAGGTGAATACGTTTCACCCGCGCGATCAGCGTATGGGCATCTGCGGTATTACCAAAGGTGGTGACGGCGATAAACTGGCTGGTCCGGCGCAGCCGTCCCATCATATCGTCGCGGAAGGTGGAGTGGTCCCAGACCCCGGCCAGTGCCAGGGGATGTTGCATCTGTAACAGGAGTGCGGCGATCCCACCGCATAACATGGACGGGAAATCACCGTGTACCCGCCATATCACGCTGTCAGGGCCATAAAGGCCTGGGTCACCCGGGGGTTGTGACAGATCAAACTCGTTCAGTGACAGCCCGTTTAAACGAAAAACCTGCTGCTGAATTCTGTCGCGTAAACTGACCATTCTTTTCGCCTGGTAAAACAGAACGGGCGGGGCAGCCCCCGCCCTGGGGTTTACAGATAATCAAACTCAGCGTTGACGGTCCGGGCAGAATCCAGCCCGATCATCACGCTAAATTTACCCGGCTCGGCCACCTGCTGCATTCTGGCATTCCAGAATTTCAGCGCGCTGACGTCGATCGGGAAGGTGACCGTCCGGGATTCGCCCGCCTTCAGCATAATACGCTTAAAGCCCTTCAGCTCTTTCACCGGGCGGCTGATACTCGCCACCTCATCACGCAGATAAAGCTGAACCACCGTCGCCCCATCGCGCTTACCGCTGTTCGTGACGGTGACGCTGGCGTTCACTGTTCCGTTGCGCGGCATCGTGGCAGATGACATCTTCACCGGGGAGAGGGTGAACTGCGTATAGCTCAGTCCGTAGCCAAACGGGAACAGTGGGCCGTTTGCCTCATCGAAGTAGTGAGACGTGTACTTATTCGGGTTTTCGAAGTTATACGGACGGCCGGTATTCAGGTGGTTATAATAGATCGGGATCTGACCCACCGAGCGTGGGAAGGACATCGGCAGCTTACCGGACGGATTGTAGTCACCGAACAGCACATCGGCGATGGCGTTACCGCCCTCGGTACCGCTGTACCAGCTTTCCAGCATCGCATCCGCCTGCTGCGTTTCATGGGTCAGCGTCAGCGCACGCGCGTTCATCAGCACCATCACCAGCGGTTTGCCGGTCGCCTTAATGGCATCAATCAGCTTCAGCTGGCTCTCCGGCAGCGTCAGATCGCTGCGGCTGGAGGCTTCATGCGCCATACCGCGTGCTTCACCAATGGCCAGCACCACCACATCCGCTTTCTTCGCGGTTTCAACGGCTTCATCCAGCATCTGTTGCGGCGATCGTGTATCCACGGTCATCGCTTTTTCATACAGATTGATAAAGTCCTGAATGCCTTTATCGTCGGTGACGTTGGCCCCTTTGGTGTACAGCAGCGTCGCCTTACCGGCAGTGGCATTTTTCATCCCCTGCAGCAGGGTCACGGACTGGGCGGCCACACCCGCGGCAGACCAACTGCCCATAATATCAATCTGGCTGTCAGCCAGCGGGCCGATCAGCGCCACCGTGCCGGATTTTTTCAGCGGCAGCGTCTCCAGACGGTTTTTTAACAGCACCATACTTTTACGCGCCACATCCCGCGCTTCGGCACGATGCAGGCGGTTTTCCGCATTAGTATCTGCCGGATCGCTGCTGGCGGGCCCCAGATGGCTGTACGGGTCATTAAACAGGCCCATATCGTATTTAACGTTCAGTACGTGGCGCGCGGCGTCATCGATCTCTTTTTCACTGACCTGGCCACTTTTAACCAGCCCGGGCAGGTACTTGCTGTAGTACTCGTCGCTCATACTCATGTCGATGCCGGATTTCAGCGCAATACGCACGGCATCCTGCGGGTCGCTCGCCACGCCGTGTTTGATCAGCTCTTTGATCGCGCCATGATCGCTGATGGTGATGCCTTTAAAACCCCAGTCATCACGCAATACATCTTTTAACAGCCAGCTGTCGGCACTGGCCGGGACACCATTCAGTGAGTTCAGCGCCACCATCACCCCACCACTTCCGGCGTCCAGCGCCGCTTTATACGGCGGAAGATAGTCCTGGAACAGGCGCTGTGGGCTCATATCCACGGTATTGTAATCACGCCCGCCTTCAACCGCCCCATAGGCGGCGTAATGCTTGACGCTGGTCATCACCGAGTAGCGATCGGCCGGGCTTTTACCCTGCATGGCCTGCACCATGGTGCGGCCCATCACGGACGTCAGGTAAGTGTCTTCCCCGAAGCCCTCCGAGCCGCGTCCCCAGCGCGGTTCCCGGGTCACATCGACCATCGGTGCCCAGGTCATATTTAACCCATCATCGGCGGCCTCATAAGCGGCAATACGGCCCACTTGCGCCACGGCATCGGTGTCCCAGCTGGAGGCCAGCGCCAGCGGAATGGGGAACTGAGTGCGCTGACCGTGGATCACATCATAGGCAAAGAACAGCGGGATTTTCAGACGGCTGAGCTGCATGACCTGATCCTGCATCTCACGGATATCATGACGGGTCACGGTATTGAAAATCGCGCCCACCTGACCCTGCTGGATCATATCGCGGATCGCGGATTTGGGATTATCCGGCCCGACGCTGATCAGCCTCAACTGGCCAATCTTTTCATCCAGGGTCATTTTTTTCAGCAGGTCGGTGACAAAAGCGTCGCGTGCCTGCGGTGTGAGTGAGTGCGGGCCGATCAGATCGTCGGCAAATACTGGCTGAATCGCCAGCGTAACGGCAAGGCTGACAGAGCAAATCCATTTCATCAGAGGGTTTTCTCTCAAGTGACTGTGGCGTATCTATTATTTTACTGCCGGTAACACATGGCAGCAGTGTGTCATACCTTGAGAATAGCAGCTAGTTTTCAGGTGATGAATCACAGAGGTCTCAGACGAGACTTTATTGCCAGACAGTGAGTGCTACAGTAGAGCGGTGATACTGACAAGGACATGACATGCACACTTCCCAACACGCTGGACAAAAACTGATTGCTGAACTGGGCCGCATCGTTGGCCGCAACCATCTGCTCACGGACCCCGAAAAAACAGAGCGCTATCGCAAGGGCTTCCGATCGGGCGAAGGCGATGCGCTGGCCGTGGTGTTCCCCGGAACGTTACTGGAGCAGTGGCGCATACTGCAGGCTTGTGTTGCCGCGGATGTGATCATCCTGATGCAGGCGGCCAATACCGGACTGACCGAAGGCTCAACGCCGAACGGGAATGACTACCCGCGTGATATTGTGATTATCAGCACCCTGCGCATGGATAAAATCCAGCTGCTTGATGAAGGGAAACAAGTGCTGGCCTTCCCCGGCAGCACCCTGTATCAGTTAGAAAAAGCCCTGAAACCCCTGGGCCGCGAACCCCATTCGGTGATTGGTTCTTCCTGTATCGGTGCGTCCGTGCTCGGCGGCATCTGTAATAACTCCGGAGGTTCGCTGGTGAAACGCGGCCCGGCCTACACCGAAATGGCGCTTTACGCGCAGATAGATGCCAGCGGTACGCTGCGGCTGGTTAACCACCTCGGCATCAACCTGGGGTCAACCCCGGAGCAAATCCTGGGTAAGCTGGATGATGACAGCTGGCAGCAGAGCGACGTGCTGCACGACCAGCGCCACGCCTCCGACCCGGATTATGCCGTACGGGTACGCGATGTTGATGCCGACACGCCGTCACGTTTTAATGCAGATGCGCGCCGGCTGTTTGAAGCCTCCGGCTGTGCCGGTAAGCTCGCCCTGTTTGCGGTACGTCTGGATACGTTTGCCAGCGAAAGTGCCCAGCAGGTCTTCTATATTGGTACCAATGATACGGCGGTGCTCGATCGGCTGCGCCGCCATATGCTGGCCAGTTTTACCCATCTGCCGGTGGCCGGCGAATACATGCATCGTGATATTTTTGATATCGCGGAAACCTACGGCAAAGACACCTTTGTGATGATCGACAAGCTTGGCACCGACAAGATGCCGCTGTTCTTCACGCTGAAGGGGCGCGCAGATGCGCTGCTGGCGCGGATCAAATGGCTGAAACCCCACTTCAGCGACCGGATGCTGCAAAAAATCGCCGCGCTGCTGCCCTCCCACCTGCCGCCGCGCATGAAGCAGTACCGCGATCGTTTTGAACACCATCTGATGCTGAAAATGTCCGGCGAAGGCGTGGCCGAAGCGCGGGCCTATCTGCAGGAATTCTTCAAAGATGCCGACGGCGGGTACTTTGAATGTGAAGGAAAAGAAGGCGCACACGCGTTTCTGCACCGCTTTGCCGCCGCCGGGGCCGCCGTGCGTTACCACGCCGTGCATCATGAAGCGGTGGAAGATATTCTGGCGCTGGATATTGCGCTGCGCCGTAACGATCGCGACTGGTTCGAAAAGCTGCCGCCAGAGTTTGACGATGCCCTGACCCACCGCCTCTATTACGGCCACTTCCTGTGCCACGTATTCCACCAGGACTATATTGTGAAAAAAGGGGTGGATGCGCACGCGCTGAAAGAGAAGATGCTGGAAATTCTGCATGCCCGCGGCGCGGAGTATCCGGCAGAGCATAACGTTGGCCATCTGTATCAGGCCAAACCGCAGCTGAAGGCTTTTTACCAGCAGCTTGACCCGACTAATACGTTTAATCCTGGCATTGGAAAAACCACACGGGCGAAGCACTGGGGTGAGTGCGGGTGCGATAAATAGCCGTAGGGGCGACCGGAAAAAGGGTCGCCCCTACGGGGGATTACTCCTCCGGCGCGTCCTTCAGTACCATCTGGCCGTTTTTACGCTCGATGATCATGGTCTGCGGCGCAGAGAGCATCACCCCTTCTTTGCGCAGTCGGGTGAGGATATCAAACAGCAGATCGCTTTTTGCGCCACCCACCTGACGCGGGCTGGCCACATTCCCCGTCACCGACAGTACGATGCCGGTTGAGGTCAGATCCTTGAACGTGACCGAGGGCTCCGGATTCTCCAGAATACGTTCGTTCTCGTTATACACTTCCAGCAACAGCTGACGCACCTGCTGCGGGTCAATATCCAGCGGGAAGGTCAGCGTAATGGTGGCCACCCCCTGCGCATTGCCCATCGTGGCGTTGCGCACGTTCTGAGAGATCAGCTGCGAGTTCGGCACAATCACGGTGGATTTATCACTGAGCTGAATTTCGGTGGCGCGCACGTTAATACGGCGGATATCCCCTTCAATGCCGCTGATGCTCACCAGGTCACCCACTTTGACCGGGCGCTCCGTCAGCAGGATCAGGCCGGAAATAAAGTTCTTCACAATCTCCTGTAAGCCGAAACCGATACCGACCGACAGGGCGCTGACGATCCACGCCAGCTTGTTCCACTGCAGACCCATAATCGACAGTGTCATCAGGATCACCAGCACAAATCCAATATTGCTGAACAGCGTGAGCAGCGACAGCCGCATCCCTTTGTCCATGGTGGTTTTGGGCAGGAAATCATGCTCCAGCCAGCGTTTCACCGAACGCAGCACCCAGATGCCGACCACCATGCAGATCAGCGCATTGACCATATGCGCAGGCACGATATTCAGGGATTCAAGCCCTTTGCCGCCCCAGAATTCAATCGCTTTCTGCACCAGCTCAATCGGCGTCGAACTGCCGAAGGTGCCATTAAGCAGCGCCATCGCGGCCGCCAGTACAAGGAACGTCTTGCCAATGGCACCAAGCACCGCCGCCACCTGCCCCAGATGCCGCTCGTCGATATTCAGTGAGGTCTGAATACGCTTGCCGGAAGCATTGTTGGTGGAGAACAGGCTTTCGCAGCCGTCCGCTACCAGCTGGCTGCAGATGTAGAATGAACCAAAGACAATTCCCATCCAGATCAGCTCATAGCTGAGGAAGCGCGCCAGGGTGATATAACCAATCAGCAGCGCGATCATGATCGCCACGCCAATCAGCGTCAGCGCCATCTGAATCAGCCCTACCAGCGTGGATTTGGCCTCCGGTGGGTTACCCGCCTGGAGCATACGCCGGCGCACGCGATTGGTTCGCATGCTGATTGACAGCGCCGTGGCACCGATCAGCAGCGCCGTCATGCCGTTGGCAAAAATCGTCGTGCCGACGCTGGTGCTGGCGCTGCTGTTAAAGGTCTCTACCGTCTGGAAAATAAACACCAGGGCGGCGGTGAGCGGTGGATAGGGCTTTAAAGCCAATGCCACTTCATTGGAAATATTGGGCAGACGCCATGAGGGCCGACGGGTGGAGAGGAACGCCCGCCCTAATCCGGCGATCAGACCGCAGAACACACTCAGCCCGACCAGCTTATCGGCAAAATCACGGACGTCATCAATCACCTGATCGTGACGGGTAAAGGCCTGGTCGAGGAAATTAAATGCCAGCACCACCGCGGCCAGGGTGGTCACTGCCGTGGCGGCCGCCAGGAAACTACGGCGCAGACGCCCTTCGGGCAGATGATGGATCCCCACCCAGGCGAGAAACTCCTCCAGATAGCGGCGACCCAGCGTGGCGACCAGCCCGGCGGCCAGCACCCACATAATGGTGCCAAAACGCCAGCCTGACTCCCACGACAGTGCGGCGGTGGAAGTCAGTTCATCAATAAAATCGCTGATTTTAACGCTGTCATCGCTTTGCGTGTTATACAGCGGCGCCCAGAAGCGCGGGCCAAGAATACTGCCCGCGTTCAGTGCCAGCTGAGTTTTCAGCGCATCACGGCGCAGGGTAACGATCTGCGCGGAAAGATTAATGGCCCCGCTCTTTATGGCTTCCGCCTGTTTGATCTGGGCATCCATTTTCCCCTTCTGGTTTTCCAGCTTATTTCTTTTGCTGGTCACCTCCGCGGTCTCTTTCACTCCGCTGTTCGCCTGCGGAGCCGGGCCAAGCACGGCCAGCTGGGCCTGCAACTGGGCACGCTGGGGAACAATACCCTGCATCAGCGTATCCGCATCGCCAGACAGCTCCAGCGCCAGTTCGTTGAGCGCCATCAGCTTGCTGTCGTTGGTTTCACCGGAAACCTGCTGTTTGATCTTGTCCAGCACCTTCTGCATTTTCGGCAGTTCAACGGCAGCATTGACCTTTGGAGGGGCATCGGTTTGCTGTGCGTCATCGCCCTCCGCAGCCATAACCAGCTGGGGCGATAGCGTCACGAGCGCCAGCAGACAAACGCGAAGAAAAGTTAACAAGCCAGACATGTGCAGGTTCCTGATACTAAGGCAGCGCCGGGCGGCGCCTGACAATTGCCGGCTAGTTTATGCTTTTGCCCTGGCCGGCACTATAGGATTTGTGATGTAAAAATGAGGTCGTTATCATAAGAATATTCTATGACTATCGTCGACGGTGAGTATGGCAAATTAAGAAGAAAATACGCATGGAGCAAACATGTCTCTTCCCCACGCTGACCTGACGGTCCGCGACGCCGTCCTCGCCGATATCGACGCCCTCACCCGTATTTATGCCTGGCATGTCCTGCACGGCTGCGGTTCCTTTGAAGAAACGCCGCCTGATGCGGCAGAAATGGCCGATCGCTATCGAAAAGTCGCTTCATTCGATCTGCCGTGGCTGGTAGCAGAGAGGGACGGCCAGGTGGTGGGATATTGCTACGCCACCCAGTATCGCCCCCGTCCGGCTTATCGCTTTACCGTCGAAGACTCGGTTTATATTGATGCCGATCAGGGCGGACGAGGCATCGGCACCGCACTGCTCGCCGCGCTGATTAGCCGCTGTCAGCAGGGGCCGTACCGGCAGATGCTGGCCATTATCGGCAATGGTGAGCGTAATGCCGGCTCACTTAACCTGCATAAGAAAATGGGCTTTGAGATCGTCGGCAACTTTCGCGCCGTGGGTTTCAAACACGGTGAATGGCGCGATACGTTATTGATGCAGCGGGCGCTATAACCGGGGCTATCGGGGGCGAGTGTAAAAAGGATCGCCCCCGACAGGAGCGCAGGTCACTCTACCGCGCTGTCATCGACCACACGGTTACCTGCCAGCTGTGAGGCTTTTTGCTTTTTATAACTCAAAGCTGCAGGCGGAACCGGGGAAATTTTACCGGTTTCAATCCACTTACGCAGGCGATTTGCGTCAGCAAAATGCGTGTATTTACCAAAGGCATCCAACACGACCAGGGACACCGGGCGGTGATTGATCACCGTACGCATCACCAGGCAGTGACCCGCTTCATCGGTATAACCGGTTTTCGTCAGCTGAATATTCCAGTCAGGCCGATACACCAGATGGTTGGTGTTGCGGAACGGCAGGGTGTAGTTCGGATTACGGAACGTCGCCATATCTTCATGGGTGGTGCTCAGTTCACCCAGCAGCGGATAGCGTTTCGAGGCAATCAGCAGTTTGCTCAGATCGCGCGCCGTGGAGACATTTTTAATCGACAGCCCGGTGGGTTCCACGTAGTGCGTATTGCTCATGCCCAGCGCGCGCGCTTTGGCGTTCATGGCGCGAATAAATGCATCATAGCCACCCGGATAGTGGTGCGCCAGGCTGGCCGCTGCGCGGTTTTCCGAGGACATCAGCGCCAGCAGCATCATATTCTTGCGGCTGATCTCACTGTTAAGGCGCACGCGGGAATAAACACCGCGCATCTCCGGGGTATGACTGATATCAACCGCCAGCATTTCATCCATCGGCAAATGGGCATCCAGCGTCACCATCACCGTCATCAGCTTGGTGATCGAGGCGATCGGCCGCACCAGATCGGGGTGGCTGGCGTAGATCACCTTCTGGGTATTCAGGTCGACAATCATTGCACTGCCAGAGGCAATTTCAGGCTGGGCAGCGGTCGTGACAACGGCCGGTTGGGTACGCGCAACGGCCTGATTCAGCATGCCCTGAGCAGAGAACAGCAGAACCACACTTAATAAAGACAAACGAATTTTTGCAGGCATCGTAAACTTCAAGGCTGATAGTGGAGGGTGTGGAGGCCACACACCGCTTCCCGCGTCATTACGGGGGCTGGCGTACGCATAATACGTCGGATGTTAAGGATTTTCCTACAGGTTATTCGTTTCCGGGCGTTACCAACAGACCGCCGGTTTCCCGGCGGTACAGGCGGTCAGAAAAGCTGATAGCCATAGCCCCAGATCACCACGGTCATCGCCAGTAACACTTCAAACACCAGGATGCCAATGGCCAGCGTAGAGCCGGAAAGCCGCAGACTCTCTTCACGGTCAATACTCAGAAACAGCGGGATACCGACATACAGAAGATAGCCGGTGTAGGCCAGCGCCAGCGCGCCGACCAGTACACAGAGCCACACCAGCGGATAAAGAGCCACCAGCCCGCTGATAAACAGCGGCGTGGCCACATAGCCGGCAAACACCCGACAGCGCGAGAGCGAGGGTCGCTGCGGGTAGTCCCGCGCCATCCACCAGATAACCCTCCCCATCACCGCCACCCCCAGCAGGATCAGGGCATAAAACAGCACAGCCAGGGAAAAAGCGGTGGACAGTGACAGGGGGATAGTGCGTTCAATCCCAATATCCCAGCCGATCTGTGTGGTACCGATAAAGGCGCAGAGCACCGGGATCAGCGCCATCAGCAGGACGTGGTGAGTGTAATGGTGCGAGAGCGTTTCATTCTCTTGCTTAATGTCGCGCATCTCCCGACCCGGATGCGCAAGCAGTCCCCAGACATGGTTCATAGCGTCACTCCTCTGTACGACGGACCGCCAGCAGGCACTGTTCAGGGCGGCATCTCTTCAAGTATAAGCGGCTCTGCATAGTTTGTTTTTTAACCCGTGATGAAATGTATTAAGCACTTCATTACATGCAAAAAATAAAGCGCCTGACAGCACTGAGGCTGCAAGATTTGTTAAAAGGGTTAGACTTAGCGGCACAAATACACTGAGGAGTACCGGTTTTCTGATGGATGTGAATGCGCTGATTTCCCAGTATGGCTACTGGGCATTATTTATTGGCTGTCTGGCTGAAGGCGAAACCTTTACCCTGCTGGGCGGTGTCGCTGCCCATGAGGGGCTGCTGCGCTATGGCTGGGTGGTGCTGGTGGCGATGTGCGGCGGAATTTTGGGTGATACAGCCCTGTTCTTTATTGGCCGCCGCTACGGGGAACCGATCCTCCAGCGGTTCCGGAAACATCAGCAGCAGATCGATCGTGCTAACCGCTTAATCCGCAAACGCCCGGTTCTGTTCGTCATCGGCGTACGTTTTATGTACGGACTGCGCATTGTCGGGCCAATTATCATTGGTGCCAGCAGGCTGTCGCCGCGTAAGTTTTTACTGTTTAACCTGGTCGGCGCGGCGCTGTGGGCGGTCATTTTTGTCACCCTCGGCTATCTGGGCGGCCGGGTGATTGCCCCCTGGCTGCATCAGCTCGATCATCACCTGAAGCATCTGTTCTGGCTGCTGCTGGCGGTGGTCGTCGTGTGGGGAGTCCGCTGGGCGGTGAAACACCGCAACAAAACGCATAAACAGTAAAGATTAGCGACGCGGGATCAGGGAGATCAACCGCTCCCCGGCAGGTGCCGGAAAAAGTCCGCATAGGCCGGTGCCCTGACCTGTTCAAGCACTTCCGCCAGCTGTGTCAGCGGCGCATCCGACCAGTCAACGCGCAGATCAATCTCCGCATAAGGCCGTGTGTCCCACACTTTCAGCGCCGCAGAGCGGATACCCCGCTCATCCCCTCCGGCCTGCTGCGCTGCGTTTAGCGCCGCCAGCATCCGATCGGCCAGCGGCAGGCTGGCGGCGCGTTCAAACGCCGTCTGCATGGATACCAGCACGCGATCGCCTGCCAGCATATTGCCCGCTACGGCCAGTTGCCCCCCCGCCACGCTGCTGAACCAGGCCCCGCACAGGCTGCCGCTCCAGTGCGCTGTTGCCCCGGCGTTATCAACGATCAGTAACTGCCGCCGCTCGCGCGCCTCATCTTCTTTCAGCAACAGGTGCAGCGTCTGCTCCGCACTCAGTCCCGCCGTCAGCAGCTCCAGACCGCGAATACCGTACAGCGGATTCGTCAGGGCCTGAGTTGCGATTGCCCCGGTGCGGGCCCGGCCGTGGATCACCAGCGCCCCTACCGCCGGGCCGCCCGTAGCAGCGGCCGCCGCCAGCGCGCCGCTCTGCGCATCGCGTGCCACAATGGAAAAGGTCATTGCACCCTCCTTCTGTCAGGCAGATCAAATTTATATGGATAAATTATTGCACTTAACCCTATTTATACGCATAAATAACAAACAGGACAAACTTTGTTCATCCGCATGTCACACTGGTGCGGTGATCGCTCTGCTTAACGAGGACCGCTATGTTCAAATCGCTACGCACCGGGTTGCACTGTCTTACCGCCTGCCTTGCCCTGCTGACGCTGGCCCCCCAGGCCGGGGCTGAGTCGCCTCCCGGCGTGCTGGTCGTAGGCCAGGTGGCCGAACCGCAGTCGCTTGATCCTCAGGTGGCGACCGCCGCTAACGATTCACGCATTCTGGTGAATATTTACGATGGTCTGGTCCGTAATGCCCCCGGCTCACTCACCATTGAGCCGTCACTGGCCAGCCGCTGGGACATCAGCCCGGACGGGCGGCGTTATACCTTTCACCTGCGTGAAGGCGTGACCTTCCAGGATGGCACGCCGTTTAACGCCGGGGCGGTGAAATTTACTTTTGAACGGATGCTCAATAAGCAACATCCGTACTATCACACCGGCCCGTTTCCGCTGAGCTTCTTCTTCTCCTCCATCGATACCATCACCACGCCGGATGCGCAGACGGTAGTCTTTACGCTGAAGCAGCCTTTTGCTCCGCTGCTTTCCAATCTTGCCACGCCCGCCGGGCTGATTGTCTCCCCGGCCGCCGTGAAAAAATATGATAAAGACGTGGGCCGCCATCCGGTTGGCACCGGGGCCTTCCGTTTTGATGAATGGCAGGCGAATCAGCGCGTCGTCCTGACCGCGAATAAAGATTACTGGGACGGTGCGCCAAAGCTGGAAGCCGTGGTATTCCGTCCGATCACCGACGGCAACACCCGCACCGCAGAGATGCTCTCAGGGGGGATTGATGCCATGGTCGAGGTGCCACCGGATACGGTGAACACCTTTGCCGGTAATCCCCAGTTTCAGCTCCACCAGGCCGTCGGTCCGCACGTCTGGTTTCTGCTGCTGAACACCCGCGAAAAGCCGTTTAACGATAAACGCGTCCGCCAGGCGGTGAACTACGCGGTCAACAAGCAGGCGCTGGTCGACAACGTGTTGCAGGGGTCCGCGCAGGTGGCCGACGGCCCTATCCCGTCGGCGTTTACATGGGCCGCGAACAAAGACGTCAGTCCTTATCCGTATGACCCGGCCAAAGCCCGCGCGCTGCTGAAGGAAGCCGGAGCCGAAGGCGCCACGCTGAACTTCTTTGTCACCGAGGGCGGATCAGGCATGCTGGATCCGGTGCCGATGGCAACGGCCATTCAGGCCGATCTGAAAGCCGTGGGGCTGAACGTGAAGATCCAGACCTGGGAATGGAACACCTACCTGGCGAAAGTGAACGCCGGGCTGACGCCGCAGACCCAGATGGCAGAGATGGCGTGGATGACTAACGACCCGGATACGCTGCCCTTCCTGACGCTGCGACGCGACGCCTGGCCGGATAAGGGCGGCTTCAACTCGGGTTACTACAGCAACCCGCAGGTCGACACCCTGCTGGATGAAGCCCGCAGTACCAGCGATCAGCAGAAGCGTGGAGCACTGTATCGCCAGGTGCAGGCCATCGTTCACGACGACGCCCCCTGGCTGTTTGTCGCCAACTGGAAACAGAACGCCGTCACCACCCGCCAGGTGCAGAACTTTGCCCTGCAACCCAACTTCAACCTGATCCTGCATCAGGTCAGTAAACCCTGACGGAGGAGGCCTGCTATGTGGAGCTTTTTATTACGGCGTCTGATCGGGGTGATCCCGGTAATAATCGGGCTGTCGCTGATTGTTTTTCTGTTGATGGCGATGATCCCCGGCAACCCGGCACAGGCGCTGCTGGGGGCCTTTGCCACCCCGGAAAACGTCGCCCGCGTCAGCGCCGAGCTGGGTCTGGATAAACCGCTATGGCAGCAGTATTTTATCTGGGTTAACAACCTGCTGCACGGCGATTTCGGACGCTCCTACGTGCTGAATCGCCCGGTGATTGATGAAGTACTGGAGCGTCTGAACGCCACGCTGCTGCTCGGCGGCTGCGCCCTGCTGTTAAGCGTTGTTTTCGGCCTGCTGGCGGGAGTGACCTCCGCCGTACGTCAGTTTGGCTGGGGCGACAGAATCATCACCCTGCTGGTGCTGATCGGCATTTCGCTGCCCTCTTTTCTCATCGGCCTGCTGATGATTATGCTGTTTGCCGTCAGCCTACGCTGGTTCCCGGCCTCCGGGATGTTCGCCATTTACGGCGGCGGCGATGTGCTGGATCTGCTGCATCATCTGACCCTGCCCGCCATCACCCTGGCCATTGTCGCGACCGGGGTGATCGCGCGCCTGACACGTACCGCAATGCTGGAAGTCCTGCGCCAGGACTATATCCGCACCGCCCGTGCCAAAGGCGTCAGCGAGCGCCGGGTGATCTGGCGTCACGCCTTTCGCGTGGCTCTGGTGTCGGTGATCCCGGCCATTGGCATTCAGGCCGGGTTTGTGCTCGGCGGGGCGGTGTATATCGAAACCGTGTTTCAGTGGCCGGGCCTGGGGGCCATGCTGGTTAAAGCGGTCTCCACGCGCGATCTGCTGCTGGTGCAGGGCGGCGTGCTGGTGGCGGCCATTGCCTACGTACTGATTAATCTGCTGACCGACATCGTTCAGGCCTGTCTTGACCCGAGGGTAAAATCATGACTGTTAACACCTCCCCTCCCGCACGACGCACCGGCTGGTCGCTGTTGCTGCATAACCGCCTGGCGGCGCTGGGACTGCTGCTGCTGATTATCACCATCACTGCAGCGCTGCTCGCGCCACTGCTGCCGCTGCCGGACCCGGATGCCACCGATCTGCTTAAACGGCTGGCGCCGCCGCTGACGCCGGGTCATCTGCTGGGCACGGATGCACTGGGACGCGATATGCTGTCTCGCCTGTTGTGGGGTACGCGGGTGTCGGTAGCCGTCGGCCTGAGCGCCACCCTGCTGGCGGCGGTGTGTGGCACGCTGATCGGGCTGATTGCCGGTTACGCCGCCGGGCGCACCGACAATATTTTGATGCGGCTGATCGATATGATCATGGCCTTCCCGTATATATTACTGGCTCTGGCGATCGTCGCCGTCCTCGGCCCGGGGCTGCTGAATGCGCTGTATGCCATTGCACTGGTCAATATTCCTTTCTTTGCCCGCAACGTGCGTGGCCTGACCCTCGGCCTGCGCGAACGCGACTTTATTCAGGCAGCCAGGCTGTCCGGTAAAAACCACACCCAGATCCTGTTAACGGAAGTGCTGCCTAACGTCCTGCCGCTGATTGTCGTCACCCTCTCTACCACTATCGGCTGGATGATTCTGGAAACCGCCGGGCTGTCATTTCTCGGCCTGGGAACCCAGCCACCGGATGCAGATTTAGGATCGATGCTTGGCCAGGGGCGCAGCCAGCTGTTTATCGCTCCCCACGTCGCCCTGGTGCCGGGGGTAATGATCTTCCTGCTGGTGATTGGCTTTAACCTGCTTGGCGACGGCGTGCGCGATCTGCTGGATCCGCGCCTGAAGTCCGGCGCCCTGCTGCGTTCGCAGGCCATGACCACCGTCGACCGCGCGCAGATCCCGGCACGTGCCCACCCGGAGGCGCTGCTGGAAGTGGCCGGTTTACAGGTGGCCTTCAGCCGGGGTCAGCAACGCGTCCCGACGGTAAAAGGCATCAGCTTCCATTTACACGCCGGCGAGTGTCTCGGCCTGATCGGTGAGAGCGGTTCCGGAAAAAGCGTCAGTGCGCTGGCGATTATGGGGCTGGTTGCCTCCCCGCCCGGCGTGATCACCGGCGGTAGCATCTGGCTGGGCAACGAAGAGCTGCTGTCGCTCTCACCGGCGGCCATACAACAGCGGCGCGGCGTACGGGTGGCCTATATATTCCAGGATCCGCTGACATCACTGCACCCGCAGATGCGCATCGGCCAGCAGCTGGTTGAGGCGATCCAGTGCCACCAGCCGCTGAGTGCGGCGGCGGCACGCGCTAAGGCGATTACGCTGCTGGAAGATACCGGTATTCAGCACGCCGCAGAGCGCTTTGATGCCTGGCCGCATCAGCTTTCCGGCGGCCAGCGCCAGCGTGTCGGGATTGCCATCGCCCTGGCTAACGATCCGCAGGTGATTATTGCCGACGAACCGACCACCGCGCTGGACGTGACGGTACAGGCACGCATTCTGGCGCTGCTGAACGATCTGCGCCACAAACGCGGGCTGGCGCTGCTGTTTATCACCCATGACTTTGCTGTGGTCAGCGAGATGTGCGATCGGGTCGCGGTGATGCGTCATGGGGAAATCGTGGAAAGCGGCAGTACCGCCTCGGTACTGCAGGCTCCGCGCCACGACTACACGCGGCGGCTGATTGCCAGCGTGCCGCAGCGCGGCCAGGGCCGGGCCTTCCTGCAACAGATCCGTCAGCTGCACGCGCGGGAGACATCATGAAAAAAGTGATTGAAATACACGATCTGAAGAAAACCTATCACGGCCACGGTGGCTGGTGGCAGCGCAGTGCCTCCGTCGATGCCGTAAAGGGCATCAGCCTGGACCTCTGGCAGGGGGAAACGCTTGCGGTGGTGGGGGAAAGCGGCAGCGGCAAAAGCACCCTGGCACGGATGCTGGTCGGGCTGGAGTCTCCGACTTCAGGCAGACTGACCCTGCAGGGCGAGGATGCCCGCGTTCTGGCGCAGCGCGGCGTTCAGGCCTTTGGCAAAACCATCCAGTATGTGTTTCAGGACCCGGTGGCCTCACTGAATCCGCGCAAAACGATTCAGCAGATCCTCAGCGTCCCGCTGCAGCGCCTGTGCGGCTATCGGGCCAGTGCCTGTCTGCCTCGTCTGCAGCAACTCCTGACGGCGGTCAATATGCCTCACGACGCCCTGCACTGCTATCCGCACGAGTTTTCCGGCGGTCAGGCCCAGCGGCTGGCCATTGCCCGCGCACTGGCCGCAGAAGCCCGGATCCTGGTGCTGGATGAGCCCGTCAGCGCACTGGATGTCTCCGTACAGGCGCAGGTTCTACTGCTGCTGGAGGATCTCAAACAGCAGTTTGGCCTTTCTTACCTTTTTATCAGTCACGATCTGGCGGTGGTGGAATCGATTGCCGACCGCGTGGCGGTGATGAATTCTGGTACTATTGTGGAGTGCGCCGCCACACAAACGCTGTTCAGTGCCCCCGCGCATGAATACAGCCGTCAGCTGCTGGCCAGCGCGCCAGCCTGGCAGGCCACGCCGCCAGGCGTTCAGCCCACTTTCTGATATACAGGTGACCATGTCCTCAGTCTCCACGCCGCCCGATGCGGTAAAGCGTAAGCGAACCGACACCATTATCGATGCCATTAAGCAGAGCATTGTTGATGATAATCTGCTCCCCGGCGATCGTCTGCCGCAGGAGAAGGATCTGATGACCCGCTTTTCTGCCGGAAAGAGTACCGTACGCGAGGCGTTGAAAGCGCTGGAAGCACAGGGGCTGATCCGCACACGTACCGGCCCCGGCGGCGGTGCGTTTATCGACAGTATGCCGGAAGCCCGCGCCATGAGCCTGCTGTCAAACTATCTGTTTACCCGGGAACTGAGCATCAGCCATATCTATGCACTGCGTAAAACGCTGGAGCCCCAGGTGGCGGTCAGCGCCATCGGGCAGATTGACGAAGCCGGTTTTCAACATCTGCATCAGCTGATCCGCGTCTACGATCATGCGCCCGCCAGTGAGCAGGAGCGCTGGGATCAGCGCATGGCGGAGCTGGACTTTCACAGCGTGGTCGCCAGTTATTCCGCCAATCCGCTGCTGGCCTTCTTCTGCCGCTTCCTCCAGCGGCTGCTGAAAGATCTGGCGGTGTGCAAAGATATCTATCAGCAGCCGCAGCCGGTCGATCGCCGCCAGGGGATTGAGTATCAGTATCAGCTGATTGATGCGCTGCGCCGACAGGATGCCCCTGCCGTGGAGCGCATTATGCGTGACCACATGCACCACGCTGAACAGGCGATGCTGACCCTGCAGGCTACGCTGGAAGAACGTTTTTTACGTGACGATAGCTGACTTTACGCTTCGCTTTCTCTGGGGCCGCTATAGTTAAACGATGAATACGATAAAACGACACATAGAAGACCACGGTGTCATTGGCGATTTGCGCACCTGCGCACTGATCGCTACTGACGGTTCCCTCGACTATTTCTGCTGGCCCAACCTCGACAGCCCCTCCATTTTCACTGCCCTGCTCGACAGTGATGATGCCGGGATTTTCAGCCTCAGCCCGGACTGGCCAGATGCCCGCCGGATGCAGATCTACCTGCCCGATACCGCCATCCTGCAAACCCGCTGGCTGGACGATCAGGGGGTGGTGGAAGTCACCGACTATATGCCGGTATGCCAGCGGGAAGATCGCCTGCCGCGCATCATTCGCCGCATTAAGGTTGTCCACGGCACCGCCACCCTTAATCTGCGCTGCGCCCCGGTTCATGATTATGCCCGGGCGGCCACCATGGCCACCCTGCATGACGGGGCGGTAACCTTCCACGCTGACGGCCAGCCCACGCTGCGACTGACGGGCAGGGCTGATTTCGGGCTGGATAAGGCGGCAGCAGTGGCACAATTTACCCTGACGGCCGGCGAGTCGCGCGAGTTTATCTTCGGCGCGGATGAAGATCACCACCTGGATCATGCTAACGAAAACAGCAGTGACACCTGTTTTGATGCCACACTGGCTTACTGGCGGCACTGGAGCGCACAGAGCAGCTATCAGGGCCGCTGGCGGGAAATGGTGACTCGCTCGGCAATCACGCTGAAGCTGCTGACCTCATGGCAACACGGCTCCATCGCAGCAGCCGCGACGTTCGGCCTGCCGGAAGAGCTGGGGGGAGAACGCAACTGGGACTACCGCGCTTCGTGGATCCGCGATGCCTCCTTCAGCATGTATGCCCTGATGCGCCTGGGCTATGTGGACGAGGCGAAGCACTTCACTCACTGGGTGGCGCGCTGCGTGGAGAACAGTCACAGCGACGTGGAAAAACTCCAGATAATGTACCGCCTTGACGGTGGAACAGAGCTGCATGAGAGTGAGCTGCTTAATCTGTCCGGTTATGCCGGTTCCCTGCCGGTGCGCATTGGTAATGATGCATGGCACCAGTCACAGCTGGATATCTACGGCGAACTGATGGATGCCATCTACCTGGCAAATAAATACGGGGAAGCCATTTCCCAGCGCGGCTGGAACCACGTCAGCAGGATGATTGATTACGTTGCTGAACACTGGAACCAGACCGATGCCGGCATCTGGGAGATGCGCGGTGAACCCCAGCATTTTCTCCACTCGCGGCTGATGTGCTGGGTGGCGATGGATCGGGCACTCAGGCTGGGGGAAAAGCGCTCACTGTCGATGCCTGCCGAGCGCTGGGCCGCTGCCCGCGATGCGATCCGCACCGATATCTGGCAGAACTTCTGGCACAAAAATGGCCACTTTGTCGCGACACGCCACGGTGAATTTGTCGATGCCTCCATGCTGCTGATGCCGCTGGTACGTTTCGTCGGCGCGACCGATCCCGACTGGCTGGCGACGCTGGACGTCATTAAAGACAAGCTGGTCAGTGATGGCATGGTGCGGCGCTATAACGTGAGTGAAACCCCGGCTGACGGGCTTCAGGGCGAAGAAGGCGCGTTTGCCGCCTGCTCGTTCTGGTACGTAGAGTGTCTTGCCCGTGCGGGTCGGCTTGATGAAGCACACTTTGAGTTTGAGAAACTGCTAAATTACGCCAATCATGTCGGCCTGTACGCTGAAGAGTTTGACAGCCGGGGACATGCGCTGGGTAATACGCCACAGGCGTTAACCCACCTGGCGCTGATCAGTACCGCTTTCTTCCTTGACCGTAAACTCAGCGGAAAAGATCCACTGTGGCAACCCTGATACCCGCATTTTGCATCGCTGAAAGGGTGGCATTGCAGACAATTTATCGTAAAGATAGTTCAACAGGGAAAATGCTGGTTTCTTCTGGGACCATTATGCACATATAATGTGCAGCCGGTCACAGTTGGCCAGTATTGGGTCGTTTATCAACAGTCTACATGGCGCTACACCTGAAATTACTATGAAAAAGAACATTCGTGCGTTCGTCACCCTGATTCTGGCGGCAGCGGCTTTCAGCCACTCTGCCTTCGCTGTGGTTTACCCGCTTCCGGCCGCGAACAGTCGCCTGATTGGGGAAAATCTGGAAATTACCATCCCGCAGGATAGCAAACTTCCTCTGGAAGCATTCGCGGCTCAGTACCAGATGGGTCTGAGCAACGTGATGGAAGCTAACCCTGGCGTTGACGTCTATCTGCCCAAAGCCGGCAGTAAACTGATCATCCCTCAGCAGTTGATCCTGCCCGACGCCCCGCGCGAAGGTATCGTGATCAACAGCGCGGAGATGCGTCTGTATTACTATCCGAAAGGCACCAAAACCGTTGTGGTTCTGCCCATCGGCATCGGTGAGCTGGGGAGAGATACACCGGTGAACTGGACGACGACGGTTCAGCGTAAAAAAGATGGCCCGACCTGGACGCCAACCAAAAAAATGCATGAAGAGTACGCGGCACGCGGCGAATCTATGCCTGCGGTGTTCCCGGCTGGCCCGGATAACCCGATGGGTCTTTATGCCCTGTATATCGGTCGCCTGTATGCCATTCATGGTACCAATGCCAACTTCGGTATCGGCCTGCGTGTGAGTCACGGCTGCGTCCGCCTGCGTGCGGATGACATCAAATGGCTGTTCGATAACGTGCCGGTGGGAACGCGCGTGCAGTTTATTGACCAGCCGGTGAAAGCCTCGGTAGAGCCAGACGGCTCACGCTACGTGGAGATTCATAATCCGCTGTCGCAGACCGAAGAGCAGTTTGCTTCACGCGAGCCGGTGCCGCTGACATTGACTTCTGCCGTCAATAAAGTGGTTTCTGATGCCAGCGTGAACACCACGGCCATGGAAGACGCGTTGAAATCCCGTTCTGGTATGCCGGTGAAGGTGAATGGTACTGACAACCAGCCTGCTGCTCCGGTGGTTGTGCCTGAGCAGGCAGATGCGCTGCCTGCAGAAACCCCTGCCGCTCCGGCTACGCCAGAAAGTGGCGATGCCGCTGCGCCTGTCACGCCGGCCGCCCCGGAAAATACGGACACTGCGACGCCTGCGGCACCAGCCGCTGCGCCTGCCGGGGCAGAGACCTCAGCGCAGAACGCACCGACACTGACGCAACCCGGCCCGATTTACAGCACGCCGAAATCCTGATCTCCTGCTGTCGATTGCTCAACCCCTGCCCCTCACGGTGCAGGGGTTTTTTATTACCGTATGCGCTGTCTTTCAGAAAAAGATGACAAGCATAATATCTGCCAAAATAATGAAATTTTATTATTAATGCTATTTATCGAAACCGATAACACGCGATATCGTGCAAGTTACCCACATAACACAGCATTAAATGCTTCTCAAAACCGGACGCATTGGACTACCCTTGTCCTCGTGTTAGCACTCTCTTGCTAACGCTCTCGACAACAAATAGGTCTTAGAAAATATCCATTGTTTTCACTACTGTTTACTGGCTAAGTTGCCACTCACCAGTATTCCACCCGGGGGAGGTGATAAACCTTTCCCCGTTTTTTTACTCCCTGTCGCGACGACGCAGTACCAGCCAGGCAGCGACAGCGGTAAAAATTGTCACTAACACCACCAGCAGTAAAAATCCGTGCGGATTTGTTGCCAGCGGCACGCCCCCTACGTTCATGCCAAAGAAGCCGGCAACGAGGTTAATGGGTAGCGCCAGCACGGTGATCAGCGTCAGGGTAAACAGGGTACGGTTGCTCTGCTCCAGCTGTTGGGCAGCAATCTCTTCCTGCAGCAGGCGTATACGTTCCGTCAGCCCGTTAAGATCGTTCAGCACCACGGTAAACTCCTCGGTGAACTGGCGCAGTTCCTGGACAACATGCTGATGAAGCCAGCCGGGCGGCCGGTTAATCAGACGAAACAGCGCCGCCGGTTCGGGTGCCAGCAGGCGCTGAAAGCGCAGCAGCGTGCGGCGCAGACGCCCGAGCTCACTGCGGTTACTTTTAATATGCTGCCCGAGCAGCCGCTCTTCTATCTGATCCACGTACTGGTTAGACTGCCGCACTATCAGCGCCAGCACCTCTTCCTGTTCCGCCAGCAGCTGGGTCAGCAGGCCGGTGGAGGAGCGCAGCCCCAACGTATCCAGCTTGGCAACAAGCCGCTCAACCAGGCGCAGCGGCTTAAAACGGGCGCTCACCACCAGCCCGTCGCGACACCAGATCCACAGCGTGGCGCTTTCATCGCTGGTTTCACGGGCGTTAAAGGCCACATCATTCAGCACCGCCATCAGGGCATCGTTCTGCGGTTCAATGCGGGTACTGTGCGACCCCTGCTGGATCTCATCAAAAAAATCATCATCCACGTCGAAATGCGTTTTCAGCCAGCGTGCCGCCGCCGCGTGGTTAAGATTGACGTGCAGCCAGAGAAAACTGCCCTCCTCTGGGCCTCCGCTCCACGCTTCACAGGACTGCTGTACCGTCAGGCTTTCCGGTGCCAGACCATCGGTAAAACGGTAGCCGTAAATCAGGCCCGACACATCGTCACTAAAGTCAGGTTTTTGCCGGAGTAACGGCAGGTGTTGCGTCATCGTTTTTTCCGGTATGAGCACGTTATCGCGATGCTCCTATCCTGCCGCAGCCTGATGACCGTTTTGTTACCAGCCGCACCGCGTTTAAAAATATCCCGCAACGACGTCATTGTTCTGTCACATAACCTGCGTATCACCGAGTGTGGTTATCCCCTGTCCGACTTCTGCCGCTTAGCCGATGCCAGTGAGGTTATATGAGTGATAATGCCGCCCTGCAACGAGGCCAGCCCGCCCGCCCCGTTTATCCTGAAAACAGCCGTCGTTCGGTGATCATTTTTCTGCTGCTGTTAATCCTCGGTATCGCCTTTGCCGGGGTCAATCTGTTTAACGATGTCAGCGACTCCGGCGCAACCTTTACCAGCTATGTGCCTTTTTTGTTACTGGGTATGGCGCTGCTGATCGCGCTTGGCTTTGAGTTCGTCAACGGCTTTCACGATACCGCCAACGCTGTGGCCACCGTGATTTATACCCACTCGATGCCCCCGGGACTGGCGGTGGTGTGGTCCGGTTTCTTCAACTTTCTTGGCGTGCTGCTCTCCAGCGGCGTGGTCGCCTTCGGCATTATTTCCCTGCTCCCGGTGGAGCTGATCCTGCAGGCCGGAACCGGGGGCGGTTTTGCCATGGTCTACGCCCTGCTCTTTTCCGCGATTATCTGGAATCTGGGGACCTGGTGGTTCGGTCTGCCCGCCTCATCATCGCATACGTTAATCGGGTCGATCATCGGCGTGGGGGTGGCGAACGCCCTGATCCATGGTCGTACCGGCACCAGCGGTGTGGACTGGGGCCAGGCGCTGAAAGTCGGCTATGCGCTGGTTCTGTCGCCGGTTATCGGTTTTGTCTGTGCCGCCGCGCTGCTGCTGTTAATGAGAAAAGTGCTTAAAAATCGGGCGCTGTACACGGCACCTGAGGGTAACAAACCGCCCCCGGGCTGGATCCGCGGGCTGCTGATCCTCACCTGCACCGGGGTCTCCTTTGCCCATGGTTCAAACGACGGGCAGAAAGGCATGGGCTTGATTATGCTGATCCTGGTCGGCACGATGCCGATCGCTTACGCCCTGAACCGGTCGATTCCGGCAGACCACATTCCTCAGGTGGCTGCACTGGCAACGGTCACGCAGCAGGAGCTGCGCGCACTGACGCCGGATCAGACTTCCAGTATTTCCCCGCGTGAGGTGCTGACGGAATATGTGCGCACCGGGACCCTCGTTCCCGCCGTGCTACCGGCACTGGCAGATTTAACCGGCCGCATCGGCCAGCAAATTCGCCAGTACGGCGCGGTGGATAAGATCCCGGCGCAGGCAGTATCCAATACCCGTAATGATATGTACCTGACCTCAGAAGCCATTAAGCATCTTAAAAGCGACGAAAAGGTGCAAATCCCTGAGCAGACCCGACACAACCTGGATGCGTTCAGGGGCGAGCTGGACAATGCCACCCGCTACATCCCGTGGTGGGTGAAGGTGGTGGTGGCGATAGCCCTCGGGCTCGGCACCATGGTCGGCTGGCGGCGTATTGTCACCACTGTCGGTGAAAAAATTGGTAAGACTCACCTGACCTATGCACAGGGGGCCAGTGCAGAACTGGTGGCGATGACCACCATTGGCGCGGCCGATATCTTTGGTCTGCCGGTTTCGACCACGCATGTCCTCTCCTCCGGCGTGGCGGGGACGATGGCGGCTAACCGATCCGGCCTGCAGATGTCCACGCTGCGCAACCTGATGATGGCCTGGATACTGACCCTGCCCGTTTCCATTTTACTTTCGGCCAGCCTGTACTGGCTGTTTACCCATTTCTAACCGGGAGATGATGTATGGCTATGCAAGGTAACGATTTCTCATCTGAGACCTTTCACCACCGCTTACTGCAGGATTTTTACGACAGCTACGATGAAGAGCTGGAAATGGAGCTGGACGACCTGCGCTTCGGCAGTGAAGAGAAAATGGAGCCAGACGAAAAAGCCTGGCGTAAGCACTATTTCCGTGAACTGCTGCGGCTGCAGGGCGAGCTGGTGAAAATGCAGGACTGGGTGATGCGCACCGGTCACCGCATGGTCATTATCTTTGAAGGCCGCGATGCCGCAGGCAAAGGCGGGGTGATAAAACGCATCACCCAGCGCCTGAATCCGCGCACCTGTCGCGTTGCCGCCCTGCCCGCCCCGAACGATCGCGAGCGTACCCAGTGGTACTTCCAGCGCTATATTGCTCATCTGCCGGCGGCGGGTGAAATGGTGCTGTTCGACCGCAGCTGGTACAACCGCGCGGGGGTGGAACGGGTGATGGGTTTCTGCAACGAGCAGGAGGTGGAAGAATTTTTCCGCAGCGTGCCGGAGTTTGAAAGAATGCTGACGCGCAGCGGCATTCAGATCGTCAAATACTGGTTTTCCATCACCGACGAAGAGCAGGAGCTGCGTTTTCTCAGCCGCATTCACGACCCGCTTAAGCAGTGGAAACTCAGTCCGATGGATCTGGAGAGCCGCCGCCGCTGGGAAGAGTACACCGAGGCCAAAGAGGTGATGCTGTCGCGCACCCACATTGACGAAGCGCCATGGTGGGTGGTTCAGGGCGTGGACAAGAAAAAGGCCCGTCTGAACTGCATCAGTCATTTACTGCGCCAGGTGCCGTATGAGGACAGTGAAATAAAACCGATTACCCTGCCCGTACGCGAACGCAGCGAGGACTATCACCGCGCCCCGGTACCCAACGAGATGATCGTGCCGGAAGTCTATTAACCCTGGCGGGGCAACGCACGGTTGCCCCTTTTTACAGGTCGCAGCGGCTTGAAAAGTGATGGTCTTCCTACAGAAAAATACCTTACGCAGTCGATGCCAAACGGCGGGAGAGGATTCTGATTAGTGTGATGAGGTCATCACACAGGGAGAACCCACCATGAGATTTCATAATAAGGTTGCTATTGTCACCGGCGGGGCCAGCGGTATTGGTGCCGCAACCGTCACCCGCCTTGCCAATGAAGGTGCCAGCGTAGTGATTGCCGACCTCAATGACAAAGCGGGCCAGGCCTTCGCTCATCAGCTGACCGGGCAGGGATACAGCGTGCTGTTTGTTCATACCGACGTCACCGACCCGGCGCACAATGTGCAACTGATCGAAAAGACAGTGGCCCACTTTCACAGGCTGGATCTGGTGTTTGCTAATGCCGGCATCGACATCGACGCCCCGGCAGATCGTCTGGCGGTGGAACACTGGCAAAAAACCATTGATGTGAATCTGACCGGCGTCTTTCTGCTGAACCAGGCGGCTATCCGTTACTGGCTGGGGCAGCAGCAAACGGGGATCATCGTCAACTGTGGTTCGATTCACAGCTGGGTAGGCAGACACGGACTGACCGCTTACAGTGCGGCAAAAGGAGGCGTCCGGCTGCTGACCAAAACCTTGTCCAGCGACTACGCGGCGCACGGGATCCGCATCAATGCGGTGTGTCCCGGCTATATTGACACGCCGCTGCTGGAGAATCAGAGCGCAGAGGAAAAAAAGATCCTGCAGAAACGGCATGCTATTGGTCGCTTTGGCCGGCCGGAAGAAGTGGCCAGCGTGGTCGCGTTTCTGTTCAGCAACGACGCGTCATTTGTTAGCGGCGCGGCGCTTCTGGTGGACGGAGGCTATGTCGCGCAGTGATGCGCCAGGTGGGTTGACCGGGCAATCAGGTCAACCCTGCCCCTCGATTGCGCTAATCACCTGCGCAATCTCTGCCGAGGTTTGCTGCATCCTGACCTGCATAAACAGATCGGTCGCTTCGCTGTACTCTTTACGCAGATACCCCAGCCACTGTTTGATGCGCGCCATATGGTACAGACCGGTATCGCCCTGCTTCTCAAGCCTGACGTATTTTTGCAGCAGTTGCACCACCTGCGGCCACGGCATTCGCGCTTCGTTATATTTAATTACCCGGCTGAGGTTAGGCACATTGAGTGCCCCGCGTCCGATCATCACCGCGTCACAGCCCGTCGCCGCCATGCAGTCCTGTGCGCTCTGCCAGTCCCAGATCTCGCCGTTGGCGATCACCGGAATGGACAGCCGCTGACGAATATCGCCTATCGCCGCCCAGTTGATGGCCTCCGCACGGTAGCCGTCCGCTTTCGTACGGCCGTGTACGGCGAGCTCTGTCGCGCCGGCCTGCTGCACCGCATCGGCAATTTCAAACTGACGTGCGCCAGAATCCCAGCCCAGGCGAATTTTCACCGTCACCGGCAGGTGAGCAGGCACCGCCGCACGCATGGCCTTCGCGCCCTGATAAATCAGTTCGGGGTCTTTTAACAGCGTGGCACCGCCGCCGCTGCCGTTAACGGTTTTCGACGGACAGCCACAGTTGAGATCTACGCCCCAGGAGCCAAGCTCCACGGCACGGGCAGCATTCTCCGCCAGCCACTGCGGATACTGACCCAGCAGCTGGATACGCACGCGGGTACCTGACGGCGTGCGGCTGTCATGATCAAGTTCGGGGCAGAGACGCTGAAAACATTTCACCGGCAGGAGTGCATCCACCACCCGCAGAAATTCGGTAATACAGAGGTCGTAGTCGTTAACGTCGGTCAGCAGTTCACGCACCAGCGAATCGAGAACGCCTTCCATCGGGGCAAGTAATACGCGCATGGTAAACCTGTGGAGAGTGAAAAACAGGGGGAGGCGGGCGCCTCCCCCCGATCAATTAGCCGTTGTTACTTGGCGTAGAACGGCGCGGACGGGTTTTGTTGACGCGCGGTGCGCCAGCGTTGCCGCCTTCAGGACGGGCACCGCGTGCGGCACCAGTGCTGCTGCCGTTGGCATTGCCCTGACGACGTTCGCCGCTGTTGCCGCCACCGCCGTTACCGCTACGGTTGCCGCTGGCGCTGCGATCGCCGCTGCTGTTGCTACGCTGGCCTGGTGCGCCGCGACCGCGTCCACCGCCGCCACCGGCACCGCCACGCTGCTGCTGGCGACCGTTAACGATCGGTTCCGCTTTGATGCTCGGGTCGGGCTCATAGCCTTCAATCGCCATACGTGGGATTTCACGCTTCAGCACACGCTCGATATCACGCAGCAGCTTCAGCTCATCGACACAGACCAGCGACAGCGCTTCACCTACCGCCGCCGCACGACCGGTACGCCCGATACGGTGAACATAGTCTTCCGGTACGTTTGGCAGCTCGTAGTTAACCACGTGTGGCAATTCTTCAATGTCGATACCACGGGCGGCGATATCGGTCGCCACCAGCACACGAATTTTGCCTTCTTTAAAGTCGCTCAGTGCGCGGGTACGTGCACCCTGGCTCTTATTACCGTGGATCGCTGCGGCAGTAATGCCGTCTTTGTTCAGCTGTTCGGCCAGATGGTTAGCGCCGTGTTTGGTGCGGGTAAAGACCAGCACCTGCTGCCAGTTATCACGACCAATCAGGAAAGATAACAGCTCACGCTTACGCTTTTTATCCACCATATGCACATGCTGCGTCACCTGCTCAGAAGCGGTGTTGCGGCGGGCCACGGAGACCTGCTCCGGGTTGTGCAGCAGTTTTTCCGCCAGGATTTTGATCTCATCAGAGAAAGTGGCGGAGAACAGCAGGTTCTGACGCTTAGCCGGCAGTTTTGCCAGCACGCGACGGATATCGTGGATGAAGCCCATATCCAGCATACGGTCGGCTTCATCAAGGACCAGGATTTCAACCTGTGACAGGTCGAGTGCATTCTGGTGCTCAAGATCCAGCAGGCGACCCGGGGTCGCGACCAGTACATCCACACCGCCACGCAGCTTCATCATCTGCGGGTTGATGCTGACGCCACCAAAGACGACCAGCGAACGCATATCCAGATACTTACTGTATTCCTGCACGTTTTCGCCCACCTGAGCCGCCAGTTCGCGGGTCGGGGTCAAAATCAGTGCGCGCACCGGGCGACGGCCCTTCGGGTGCGGGTTGTTGCTGCTTAACAGCTGCAGCAGTGGCAGAGTAAAGCCTGCCGTTTTACCGGTACCGGTCTGAGCGCTGGCCATCAGGTCGCGGCCTGCCAGTACGACCGGAATGGCCTGACGCTGGATTGGCGTCGGCTCGTTGTAGCCCTGTTCTGCAACAGCGCGCAAAATATCGGCATTAAGGCCGAGAGAATCAAATGACATAAAGTTGACTGACTCCGGATCCGCCCTGACCGCATAGCGGTGTAGTTTCCAGGGGGAGAGTTGACGCCAGGATTACGCCTGACGCTTGAATGAGAGCACAAACCACGGTGCGGAAGCTCGGGATTATAACAGATCCGCCAGCAACACAGGGAGTTATTCTTATCGGGTTATCCGAAAATGCGCTACAGGCTGTAACAACACACAAAGGATCACTTGCCGCTATGCACAACGAATTAACATAAAGACACATTTTGTCATAAAAGGATTGTCCATGAGGCTGTTACTTCCCCTGCTCGCCCTGTTGTTGTTGGGACTGAATCTGCGGCCAGTGCTCGCCCTGCCCGGCCCGCTGCTAGCGGCCATCCAGCAGGACACACTGTTAACCAGCAGCGCGGCCGGTTTACTCAGTATGCTGCCGGTGATGGCCATGGGGCTGTGCGCGCTGGCGGGCAGCTATTTACAGCGCTGGCCGGGAACCTTTCGCGGCGTGCTGCTGGGGGCTGTGATTATTGCCGGTGCCTGCGCGCTGCGCGGCATCTGGTGGCAGCCCGCCGGACTGATTGCCACTGCCCTGCTGGCAGGCATCGGTATTGCGCTGGTGCAGGCCCTGCTGCCCGGCTGGATCAAGCAGCATTATCCGCAGCACAGCAGCCGTCTGATGGGGCTGTACACTACCGCGATCATGGGCGGGGCCGCACTGGCGGCGGCCAGCGCAGCCCCGCTGGCGCTGGCGATTAGCTGGCAGAGTACCCTCGCTCTGTGGGGGCTTCCTGCCCTGTTGGCAGCGGTAATGTGGTATTGCTGCGGGCAGACAAGTGCTCCGCGTCAGACCACGGCGGCCCCGGCCCCGCTCCACCGGCGCGCCTGGCTGCTGATGTTTTACTTCGGTATTGGCACCGGGGCCTATACGCTGGTGCTGGCCTGGCTGCCGCCGTTCTTCGTGCAGCAGGGCTGGTCACCCCAGCACAGCGGCTATCTGCTGGCCGGACTGACGCTGACCGAGGTGGTTGCCGGACTGCTGGTGGCGACGCTGATCCCACGCTTTCACGACCGCCGGCGCCTGTTACTGCCGGTTCTCGGGCTGCTGCTGGCCGGACTGATTTGCCTGATGCTGGCCCCTTCCACTCTGGCGCTGCTGGCGATACTCCTGCTGGGGCTGGGCATCGGCGCACTGTTTCCGCTGTCGCTGATTGTGACTCTCGATCAGGCTGAGACGCCGCAGCAGGCGGGAAAACTGATGGGGTTTGTCCAGGGGGGAGGCTATATGATTGCCAGCCTGATGCCGCTGCTGGCAGGCGTGATCCGCCAGATGCTGGGCGATTTACAGCAGGCGTTTAGCGTGATGGCGGCAGGCGTGGTGGTGTTGCTAATCATGACGCTGTGGCTGAAACCACAGGGAGAGAATGAATAAACGAACGGGCCACCGAAGTGGCCCGTTGAAGGTTTAGCGTGGACGCTGGCTTGGCTGCGTCCGCTCTTTCACCAGCAGTGACACCAGCGCAGGACCTGCCAGCATCACGACACCCGCCACACACAGCAGCAGGTTGTTATGGACAACCCGTGACAACACCAGCAGCACCAGCATCGCGGCACCAAAATAGTACGTGGTGGTCACGTCTTCCAGGAAATCGCCAATACGCCGCAGGCGCGGCATACGCTGGGTCAGTAACATCGCGGCAAATACGCTGGCATACATCGCCAGTAAAATCATGCTGACCTGCAGCAGGGCCTGATGTTTCCACCCCCACACCAGCGCGGCGATCAGCAGCAGGTGCAGTGCGATATGTACGCAGGTTTGTCCAGTGACAATCTGAATACGATTAGACCATTTCATGCTTTTCTCCCGGCATCTTCAACAGAGGATGCCCAAGCGGGTTACTGACCGGTGTCAGTAACAACTTTCCTCAGACTAACGTAGTTTTCGGAATATGCTGCAAATTAACGCATATCTCGCCACACTTTTGTGACAAAGACTACACTTTATCCTTCATTAATTCTGAAGGTAGTGTCATTAGTATGTCACAAAAAACGCAAGGATTTTCATTTAAAGTCCTGACGATAAACACACATATGGGTTTCAACGCCTTCAACCGCCGCTTTATTCTGCCTGAACTGCGCGATGCGGTGCGGGCCACCGGTGCGGATATTGTGCTGTTGCAGGAGGTGATGGGTAGTCATGCTCTGCACGAACTGAAGGTGGAAAACTGGCCTGAAACCCCCCATTACGAATTTCTGGCAGATACCATGTGGGAAGATTTTGCCTATGGACGTAACGCAGTCTATCCGGAGGGTCATCACGGGAATGCTGTGCTGTCACGCCTGCCGATCGTCGATTATCACAACCGGGATATCTCGGTTGAGGGAACGGAAAAACGCGGGATTTTACACTGCCAGATACAGGTGCCAGACTCTGCAGTCATACTGCATATTTTCTGCGTGCATCTTGGCCTGCGCGAAGCCCATCGCCAGCAGCAGCTGAAAAAAATGTGCCAGCTGGTAAACGCGCTGCCGAAAGATGCCCCCGTGGTGATTGCAGGTGATTTTAATGACTGGCGACAAAAGGCTAATGCGATCCTCAAGCGCGAAGCCGGAATGGAAGAGGTGTTCAGCCGTAAAAATGGCCGCCCGGCGCGCACCTTCCCTGCCCGCTTTCCGCTGCTGCGTCTTGACCGCATTTATGTCCGTAACGCGGGGATCAGTCACCCGCAAACCATTCCGTTACGGCCCTGGTCGCACCTGTCCGACCATGCGCCGCTTGCCGTGGAGATCCACTTATGAATATGGAATGGCGTGAAGGCAACCACATCAAACTGCTGGAAAATGGCGAAGAGTTCTTCCCCCGGGTGTTCGGCGCAATCCGTCGTGCAGAGCACAGTCTGCTGCTGGAAACGTTTATCCTGTTTAATGATGACGTCGGCCAGGCGCTTCATGCAGAGCTGCTGGCTGCCGCAGAGCGCGGGGTAAAAATTGAAATGATGGTGGACGGCTACGGTTCACCAGATCTGCCGGACGACTTTGTTCACAGTCTGACGACGCGGGGCGTACGGTTTATCTATTACGATCCGCGTCCCCCGCTGATGGGGATGCGCACCAACCTCTTTCGTCGTCTGCATCGCAAAATTGTGGTCATCGACGGCGTGATAGCCTTTGTCGGCGGGATTAACTACTCCGCCGAGCACAATGCCAGCTATGGCCCGGAGGCCAAGCAGGACTATGCGGTGGAAGTGAAGGGCCCCATCGTCGATGACCTCGCCCAGTACGTGCAGCAGCAGATGGGCAGTGAGCAAAAACTGCGGCACTGGTGGGATCACCGTTCACACCGTCCGGCGCGAAATAACAAGCCGGGCGATGCTCAGGCGCTGCTGGTCTGGCGCGATAACGATCAACACCGTGACGATATCGAACAGCACTACATCGAAATGCTGAAAACGGCGAAGCGGGACGTGATCATCGCCAACGCCTACTTCTTCCCCGGCTACCGCCTGCTGCGCGAGATGCGTCAGGCCGCTCGCCGTGGCGTACGCGTGCGGCTTATCGTGCAGGGTAAGCCGGACATGCCGATTGTCAAAGTGGGGGCGGAGCTGTTGTACAACTATCTGGTCGAAGGCGGGGTGGAGGTCTATGAATACTGCCGACGTCCCCTGCATGCCAAAATAGCGGTACAGGATGCGCAGTGGTCGACTGTCGGCTCCAGTAATCTTGACCCCCTGAGCCTGTCACTGAATCTGGAGGCCAATCTGATCATCCACGATCGTGATTTCAATCAGCAGATACGCGACAACCTGGAAGGCCTGCTGTCTGCAGACTGCCAGCGAGTCCTGGAAAGCCAGCTTCCAAAGCGGAACTGGTGGCAGTTAAGCAAAAATATTGTGGTGTTCCATTTCCTGCGCCACTTCCCGGCCATCGCCGGGTGGCTGCCTGCGCACACGCCGAGGCTTACCCAGGTGCCGACCCCGGTTCAGCCGGAGATGGAAACCCAGGATCGTATTGAAACCGAAAACGGCGAGGCAAAATCCTGATGGCCAACTCTTCTTTACTGTGGAAACGCACTCGCAAAGTCCTGACCGGATTGTTCTTCCTCGCCGTCATTGTGCTGCTGGTGGTCTATGCGCGCCAGGTGAACTGGGGCGACGTATGGGACGTGGTGATCAATTACAATCGCGTGGCTATTTTTGGATCGGTGGCGCTGGTGGTGGTCAGCTACCTGACCTATGGCCTGTATGACCTGATTGGCCGCGCCTACTGCGGGCACAAACTGGAAAAACGCCAGGTGATGCTGGTGTCCTTCATCTGCTACGCCTTCAATCTGACGCTCAGTACCTGGGTAGGCGGCGTGGCGATGCGCTATCGCCTTTACTCCCGGCTGGGGCTGGAGGGCAGCACGATCACCCGCATCTTTTCACTGAGTATTGCCACTAACTGGCTGGGGTATGTGCTGGTCGCCGGCGTGGTCTTCAGCGCAGGGATGGTCAGCGTGCCCGGTGGCTGGTTTATTGGCGCAGGCACCTTACGTATTACGGGCATCGCCCTGCTGGCCTTTGTTGTGGTTTATCTGGCGCTGTGTGCGTTTTCCCGACGCCGTCACTGGACCATCAAAGGGCAGAAACTTGCGCTGCCGTCGCTGCGTATGGCGCTGATTCAGTTTGCCGTATCCAGCGCTAACTGGCTGGTGATGGGGGCCATCATCTGGCTGCTGCTGATGCAAAAAGTCGATTTCCCTCAGGTGCTGGGGGTGCTGCTGATCAGCAGTATCGCAGGCGTGATTATTCATATCCCTGCCGGGATTGGCGTGCTGGAAGCGGTGTTCCTTGCCCTGTTACAGGGGGAGCCCATTTCGCACGGGGCGATCATTGCGGCACTACTGGCCTATCGCGTGCTCTATTTTATTGCCCCTCTCCTGCTGGCACTGGTGCTGTACCTGTGGCTGGAAAGCCGGGCGAAGTCCCTACGGGCAAAAAATCTGGCATAAAAAAGGGGCGACCCGGAAATGAAGGTCGCCCCTGGCCGCACGAATACAGGGGGCCGTGTTCCGGCCCCCTGCTTCGTTAACGACGGTTACCGAAAATACGCAGCAGCATCAGGAACAGGTTAATGAAGTCAAGGTACAGCGTCAGCGCCCCCATAATCGAGAAGCGACGCAGATTTTCTTTGTCCTCAACGTCAATCCCCTCACCAATGTTTTTCAGCTTCTGGGTGTCATAAGCCGTCAGACCTACAAACACCACCACCCCGATATAGGTCACTGCCCACATCAGCGCGGTACTTTTCAGCCAGATATTAACCAGCGAAGCCAACACAATCCCAATCAACGCCATAAACAGCATGCTGCCCATGCCGCTCAGGTCACGTTTGGTGGTGTAACCCCACAGGCTCATCGCCCCGAACATGCCGCCGGTCACCAGGAAGGTGCTGGCAATGGATGAATAGGTGTAAACCAGGAAAATACTGGCCATCGTCAACCCGGTCAGCGCCGAGTAGAGCATAAACAACCCGGTGGCCACGGCCCCGCTGAGCTTATGCACCATCCCCGACAGGACGAAAACCAGCCCCAGTTGCACAATGATCAGACCAAAGAAGGTGATGCGATTGGCAAAGACCAGTTCCATCACCTGCGGCGTATTGGCCGCAAACCAGGAAACAAAGGCCGTCAGCAGCAGACCACAGGTCATCCAGCCGTAAACCTGCGCCATATAAACAGACAGGCCGGTGCTGGCACGCTGCACGATTGAATCACTTGGACGTGGATATCGGTCCATGATGCTCCCCTTAAAAGGTGAATGAAAAAAACGGTGATATCTTTGCAAGTCTGGCACAGAGTCCCCTGCCAGCGCCAGCCTAATGCAGCCCTCTTTTTTCACATGTTGCCTGCCCATTGAAGATGCGAAGAAATAAATCCACGGTGGATAAAGATTGTGCATTTGTTGCCGATAGATCGCTCACAGGGAAGATTTTGTTACAGGAAGTCACAAAGCGATCACATTATTGTTCTATCGGGGGAAGTCAGATGCAAAGTCAGTCGGTTCCAAAAAAGAAAATGAGTACCCGTACGCTGATGCTGCTGACCGGGGTGCTGACGATCACCCTCGGTTTCAGTATAACCATCGGCCTGCTCAGCTGGCAGTCGAGCCAGCAGCAGAGGAAGCTGGCGGAAGATTATCTCGGGCAGATTGCCCAGAGCCAGGCGCTGGCTGTGCAGAATGAGCTGGACTATGCGCGCACCGTTGCCACCTCGATGGGACAAAGCCTGGTGGCCCTTCGCGCTTCCGGCATCACTGACCGTGCCGCCGCAGAGCAGCAGATGATCTACTCCCTGAAACTGAACCCTGACTACCTGTCTATGTCCGTGGTCTTTGAACCGGATGCCTTTGACGGCCGTGATGCCGAGTTCGCCAGCCAGCCGGGTTCACCGCCTGCAGGACGCTTTGCCCGTTTCGTTGACCGTGATCAGGCCGGTAATTACAAAGCCCACTTAATGGGTTCTTTCCTGACGCCGGGCCAGGGGGATTACTACCTGGTGCCGCGCAAACTTGAACGTGACACGCTGGCCGAACCCTACAGCTATGCCTATAACGGTGTTCCTACCCTGCTGACCTCCGTCTCTGCGGTGATTATTGATGACGGAAAGCTTAAAGCAGTGACCACCTCCGATATCTCACTGGCCTCGCTGCAACAGCGCGTCAGTAAAATCAAACCCTGGGAAGGCAGCGGCTACGCAATGCTGATTTCCACCGGCGGGAAAGTCGTCTCCAGCCCGGTGAAAGAGGATGCCGGTAAGCAGTACAAAGGCGAGACCGACGGATTCAGCAGCAAAATGATCCAGCGCTTCGATCCGGTACTGGGAGAAGAGGTACTGCAGACCTGGCGTCCGATCACCATCGGCAACAGCCAGACCTCCTGGTATCTCAGTATCGTTGCCCCGGTGGATCTGGTGATGGCCGCCGCTAACCGCCAGCTGATGTATGCGCTGATCATGATGGTGGTCAGTATTATCGTCGTCTGCGGTGTACTGGGCCTGATCTTCAGCCGTAAAGTGGCCAAGCCGATTGGCGGCGAACCGCGCCAGGCTGCCGATATCGCGCTGGCCGTGGCCGAAGGTGACCTGAGCGCCAGTATTCCGGTGAAGCACAATGATCAGCAGAGTATTTTCTTTGCCATGCACACCATGCAGCATCAGCTGCGCAATATGGTCGGTGAAATTATCTCGGCCAGCGACTCGGTTCGTCAGGGTGCAGAAGAGATTGCCAGCGGCAACCTTGATCTGGCCTCCCGCACTGAACAGCAGGCGGCCGCGCTGGAAGAGACCGCAGCCAGTATGGAACAGCTGACGGCCACGGTTAAACACAATGCCGATAACGCCCATCAGGCCACCGCGCTGACCGAAAATGCCACCGACATTGCCCAGCGCGGTGAACAGCTGGTGTCACAAGTGGTGCAGATCATGCAGCAGATCGATGAAAGTTCGCAGAAGATCGGCGCTATCACCAGCATCATTAACAGCATTGCATTTCAGACCAATATTCTGGCGCTGAACGCCGCCGTAGAAGCTGCCCGTGCCGGGGAACAGGGCCGTGGGTTTGCCGTGGTTGCGGCAGAAGTCCGCAATCTGGCCCAGCGCAGCGCCAGTGCGGTAAAAGATATTTCAGCGTTGATCAGTGAATCCACCCAGCGTGTCGATCACGGCGTCACGCTGGTGCAGAGTGCCGGTAAGACCATGCAGGAGATGACGCAGGCGGTGAACTCAGTGAAAACCATTATCGGTGAGATTGTTCATGCTTCCGATGAGCAGTCACAGGGTATTGGCCAGGTCACCGTGGCGGTGAACCAGATGGATGGTGCCACTCAGCAGAACTCCGCGCTGGTGCAGCAGATGTCTGCTGCTGCTGCATCGCTGGAAGATCAGGCGAAGACGCTGGCGCAGACAGTACAGATTTTCAAACTGCAAGCGGTATAAAGCTTCTGCATGATCAGGGCTGACCCGACATAAGGTCAGCCCCAGCATCCCAGCCTGACTGCTGGTGCCGGGCTTCTTTCCGCCCGGCCCCTGGTCGGGCATATTCTGGTCAGCGTGGTTAATTACGCTGCAGACAACTCTGATAGCGGCTGTTCACGCGTTGGGCAAACCATGCGGTGGTCAGGTTGCGCGTAATCTTCGGACTTTCCAGCTTGATCCCCGGCAGCACTGCTCGCGGCAGCTTTTTCCCGGCATCTTTATCGGCCAGGGCAAAAACAGACTGCCACAGATCGGTTTTCTCGAAGTCGATACTCTCCCCTTTTTCCAGCGCGCGGCGGATCGCCCGGTCGCTGTAATCCAGCTGCCTGATCGTGCGCACGGCCTTTTCAGTTGAACCTGCGCTGTCCGATCCGTAGTTAATCAGGTCACCGTCCAGCGCCAGCTTAATGCCGCTCAGGCGCGAAACGGCCGCCTGAAATGCTGCATTGCGGCTGGCATACCAGCCGGCATTGAAGTCAGCAAAACGATACAACGGCGAGGGATAGTTCGTCGGATAGCCGAGCAGATGTCGGGTGCCAAACCACAGGCCACCCCGGCGGGAAAACACTTCACGCCGCAGGGATCCTTCAACCTGGTACGGGTAGCCTTTGGCATTAGCCTCGGCAAACGCGATGCTGACCTGCATCGGCCCGCCAGTATGGATCGGATTCAGATTGCCAAACAGCTTCTGACCCATCGGCACCATATCAATGAAGTCATCAAATACTGCACTCAGCTCTTTCTCACTTTTGACGTGATCCAGCCGGTACGCATAGCTCTTGCCGTCCGGCGAGTTGATCATCAGCGCGGTGCGCACCAGGAACGACGGGATATGCAGCTGCGCGGCGCGGCGGTCAATTTCGGCCCAGGCTATCCTGGGCAGGCCCGGCACCGTGGCGTCTGCGCTGAAGTTGGACTCCTGTGCGGTCACCGCAATCACCGCACACAGATTGCTGGCATCAGGGGAAATAGCCTGGCTGTTAAAGGCGACGTAGATATCACGCGCCCAGCCTTCACGATCGTTGACGCCGGAGGGCAGCAGGCGGGATATCCGGGCTTTAACATCGGCCGGTCGTGCGGTGGCGGCCGTCTCTGAGGTCTTATTGCTGCAGCCCGCCAGCGCCAGCAGCGCCAGCGGCAGAAGAGCCGGTCTGAAGAAAAAGCGCATGTCGCTCCTTAAGCCTGCGAAAATTGAAAGGGGCGTTATTTCCAGCGATCCGCAGCCTGGCGATCGCTGTCGCGCGAGTCAACCCAGCGGTCGCCTTCGGGCGTCGCTTCCTGTTTCCAGAACGGCGCGCGCGTCTTTAACTGATCCATAATAAATTCCGCCGCACTGAATGCAGCGCCGCGATGTGCGCCGCTGACCCCGACCAGGACAATTTCATCCCCGGGAAAAAGCTCGCCAATGCGGTGAACCACCGTCATGCGCTGCACCGGCCAGCGCTGACGCGCTTCATCAACAATCTCCGCCAGCGCTTTTTCGGTCATGCCCGGATAGTGCTCCAGCCTCAGCGCACGGACGTTATCGCCCAGATTATGATTGCGCACCTTACCGGTAAAGGTCACCACCGCACCGTCAAGGTCAGAGGCGGCCAGCCACTGATACTCGTCGCTCATGCTGAAGGGGGCACAGCCCACGCGAATACGGGTCTGCTCGTCCATATCAGCCTCCCGTGACCGGCGGGAAGAAGGCGACTTCATCCCCGGCCTGAAGCGGATGCTGCAGGCATACCAGCGTCTGATTAACTGCGGCGAGCAGCTTACCCGACTCCAGCGCCAGCGCCCAGCGCTCCCCCTGCTGCGCCAGGTGGTTGCGCAGCGCTTCCACATCTGGATAGTTCGCAGGTATTGTCAGATGATCGGTGCCAACCAGCTCACGCACCTGGGCAAAAAACAGCACATTAATCATGGTGCACCGCCTCGAAATCGCCGGATTTTCCACCACTTTTACTCAGCAGGCGGCACTGTTCGATGGTGATATCTTTCTGCACGGCTTTGCACATATCGTAGATGGTCAGCGCCGCCACCGAGGCAGCCGTCAGCGCTTCCATCTCCACGCCCGTTTTCCCGGTCAGACGACAGAGTGAGACGATCCGTACACGCTGGTGTTCCGGCTCGGCGCTCAGGGACACTTCCACCTTACTCAGCATCAATGGATGGCACAGCGGGATCAGCTCCCAGGTACGTTTAGCGGCCTGGATACCGGCGATCCGGGCAGTGGCAAACACATCCCCTTTGTGATGGCTGCCGTCGATGATCATCTGCAGCGTGTCAGGGTGCATCACCACAAAAGCCTCTGCCCGTGCTTCGCGCACGGTGTCCTGTTTGGCGGAAACATCCACCATATGCGCCTCTCCGGCAGCATTAATATGCGTTAATTTAGACATTTATAATTTCTTCACGTGCGAGACAAAATGACAGGGGCGGGTACGGGCATCCAACTGGTCCTGGATGATGCGCTCCCAGGCCAGCTGGCAGCCCCCGGTGGAGCCTGGCATGGCAAAAATCAGCGTTTCATTTGCCAGGCCCGCCACTGCACGGGACTGCAGGGTTGACGTGCCGATATCTTCGTAGGAAATCATGCGGAACAGCTCGCCAAACCCCTCAATTTCTCGGTCGAACAGCGGCAGCAGCGCTTCCGGCGTACAGTTTTTTTCGTTAAACCCGGTGCCGCCATTAATCAGCACCACCTGAACGTCACTACTGGCTATCCAGCGGGACACCACGGCACGGATGCGGTAACGGTTATCAGCGACAATGGCCCGATCCACCGCGTGGTGCCCCGCTTCCGTCAGCGCTTCGCGCAGGTAGTCACCGGAGCTGTCAGTTTCAGCGGTATGGCGATCGGAGACAGTTAACACCGCAACGTTAAGAGGGAGAAAATCCGTTGTACCTTTGCCCATAAAAACTCCTTAGCTTAACCGCCGATAAATGAAAGGTTTTGGGTAATACCGGTATGACCCTGATGCAGAAAGTGCGTCTCTTTTTTGGTCGTCAGGCTGCCGGCAATCCGCGCCTGCAGCTCCGCCTGCTGACTGTCATCAGCCAGAAGATCGCGCAGTGGCACGCCGCCGTCACCAAACAGGCAGAGATGCAGTTGACCGGTGGCAGAGACACGAAGGCGGTTACAGCTGGCGCAAAAATCTTTTTCATAGGGCATGATCAGGCCAATTTCACCCTGATAATCGGCATGACGAAACACCTGCGCGGGGCCATCGCTGCGCGCGCGCTGCTGCTGCACCCAGCCCTG
This sequence comes from Erwinia persicina, assembly GCF_019844095.1. Taxonomy (NCBI): domain Bacteria; kingdom Pseudomonadati; phylum Pseudomonadota; class Gammaproteobacteria; order Enterobacterales; family Erwiniaceae; genus Erwinia; species Erwinia persicina. Next base: position 3,250,975 of record NZ_CP082141.1, read on the forward strand.
GCGCAGCAGCTGGTCGCGGATCACCTGGCCGGAGACATGGTGACGACGAAACAGCGATCCGCCATCGCCGGTTTCCATCAGCTCAATAAAGCGCAGCTGGACAGGACGGTCGCGCACCCAGGCAAGGAACGTATCAAGACTATGGTGATTAACATCCCGCATCAGCACGGTATTGACTTTCACCTGACTGAAACCGGCATCAAAAGCCGCATCGATACCGCGCATCACCTCATCAAATTTATTCTGCCCGGTAATGGCATGAAACTGACGCGCGTCAAGGCTGTCGACACTGACGTTCAGCGCCGTCAGGCCGGCGGCCCGCCACTTGCCGATATCCCGCTGCAGGCGGTAACCATTGGTGGTAAGGGCTATCTGGCGAATCGAGGGGTTGTCGCGGACGGCCGCGATGATATCGGTGAAATCACGTCGCATTGAGGGCTCGCCGCCGGTGAGGCGCACTTTTTCCGTTCCCGCTGCCGCAAAGGCACGAGTGACACGACGGATCTCATCCAGTGAAAGGAAGCTTTTGTTCTGCGCGCCCTGGGGTTTATAGCCGTCAGGCAGGCAGTATGTGCAGCGGAAATTGCACACGTCAGTAATCGACAGACGCAGGTAGTAGAACCTGCGCGCGAAGTTATCAGTAAATTGTGGCACCTGTGACACCTTTCCAGATAGGGAGATGCAGTCATTTCTTTCTGCACCCTGGCAACTCAGAGGTTGCGGCCAGGACACCATATCCCAAAGGACCCAGGTGTCAGGGCTTAAGTGTGACTTGCCGGACATCGGCAAATCGTGATGGGCAAATGTTAGCGCTATTATTCCGTCGTTACCAGTAAGGTTTTTCGCTATATATTATGATATATAACGCATTTTCCCGGCCTTTTCCCGCAGGAATAGCGTAAAATAAACGGCATAAACAGTGGCCGAACATAACAAATGGATATTATGCGAAATCGCACCTTAGCTGACCTCGACCGCGTGGTGGCATTAGGCGGAGGACACGGCCTGGGCCGTGTGATGTCTGCCCTCTCGCCTCTGGGTTCCCGTCTGACCGGGATTGTCACTACCACTGATAATGGTGGCTCCACCGGGCGTATCCGCCGTTCGGAAGGGGGGATCGCCTGGGGCGATATGCGCAACTGTCTGAACCAGTTGATTGCCGAACCCAGCGTGGCGTCAGCCATGTTTGAGTATCGCTTTGCCGGCAACGGCGAACTGGCCGGGCATAATCTGGGCAATCTGATGCTGAAAGCCCTCGATCACCTCAGCGTCCGCCCTTTTGAGGCGATTAATCTGATCCGTAATCTCCTGAAGGTGGATGCGTTTCTGATCCCGATGTCCGAGCAACCGGTCGACCTGGTGGCGCTGGATAACGAAGGCCATCTGGTGTACGGCGAAACTGAAATTGACCAGCTGACGCAGCCACCGCAGGAGCTGATGCTCTCACCCAAGGTCAGCGCCACGCGTGAAGCGGTGGAGGCAATTGGTGAAGCAGATCTGATCCTGATTGGGCCCGGCAGTTTTTATACCAGCCTGATGCCGGTTCTGCTGCTGCCGGAGATTGCTCAGGCCATGCGCCGGACGCCGGCCACCATGGTATTCATTGGCAATCTGGGTAAAGAACTCAGCCCGGCTGCGGCAACACTGACGGTTCCTGATAAGCTGGCGATGATGGAGAAGGCGATAGGCAAACGGGTCATTGATGCGCTGGTGCTGGGGCCGAAAGTGGACAGCAGCCAGATTGACGGGCGGCTGATTATTCAGGAGCCGCTGGAGGCCGGGGATATTCCTTATCGTCACGACCGACAGTTGCTGCGCCTGGCGCTGGAGCACGCCGTTCAGGCCATGGTGTGACAGGCCGCCGGTCATCAGGCAGCGGGACGGGATAAGGGAAAAAGGCTCTCCCGACAAAAAAACAAGAGACAAACAGACGGGGCCGATCGTTTTTCCGATCGGCCCTTTGTATTATGACGCGGCAATAAACAGCTCACGTACCTGATGCAGCTGGTCGCGAACCTGGGCTGCTTCTTCAAACTCCAGGTTTTGCGCATGTTTCTGCATCTGCGCCTCCAGCTGATGGATGCGTTTTTGCAGCCCCTGTGGCGAGAGGTCAACATAGGCCGGATCGTCCTCAACAATGCTGCGTCCTTTCATACTGCGCACTTTCGCTTTGTTTTTCGCCAGCCCCTGCCCTAACTCCAGAATATCAGCAATCTTCTTGTTGAGGCCCTGCGGCACAATACCGTGCTCCAGGTTGTACTGCTCCTGCTTTTCACGGCGGCGTTCCGTCTCACTGATGGCGCGCGCCATAGACGGGGTGATTTTGTCACCGTAAAGAATCGCCTTTCCGTTGAGATTACGTGCTGCACGCCCGATGGTCTGGATCAGCGAGCGCTCTGAACGCAGGAAGCCCTCTTTATCCGCATCGAGGATCGCCACCAGCGAGACCTCGGGCATATCCAGCCCTTCACGCAGTAAGTTGATCCCCACCAGCACGTCAAATTCCCCCAGACGCAGGTCGCGGATAATTTCCACGCGCTCAACGGTGTCGATATCCGAGTGCAGGTAGCGCACACGTTCACCGTGCTCTTCCAGATATTCCGTCAGGTCTTCGGCCATACGCTTGGTCAGCACCGTCACCAGCACGCGCTCGTTAATCACCACGCGTTTGCGGATTTCCGACAGCAGGTCGTCAACCTGGGTTCCAACGGGACGGACTTCGATTGTCGGATCCAGCAGGCCGGTAGGTCGTACCACCTGATCCACCACGTCCCCGCCCGACTTCTCCAGCTCATAGTTACCGGGTGTGGCCGAGACATAAATCGTCTGCGGGGCCAGCCCCTCAAACTCTTCAAACTTCATCGGACGGTTATCCAGCGCGGATGGCAGGCGGAAGCCGTACTCCACCAGCGTCTCTTTACGCGCCCGGTCCCCGCGATACATCCCGCCGATCTGCGGAATGGTGACGTGGGATTCGTCAATCACCAGCAGGCCATCGGCGGGCAGGTAGTCGAACAGGGTTGGCGGTGCTTCACCCGGCCCGCGACCAGACAGATAGCGGGAGTAGTTTTCGATACCGGAGCAGTAGCCCAGCTCGTTCATCATCTCCAGATCAAACTGGGTACGCTGACTGAGGCGCTGCTCTTCCAGCAGCTTATTGTTGGCCAGCAGCACCTGCTTGCGCTCTGCCAGCTCGACTTTGATCTCCTCCATCGCCTGCAGGATACGCTCACGCGGCGTCACATAGTGCGTTTTCGGATAGATGGTATAACGCGGGATCACGGAGTCAATCTGGCCGGTCAGCGGGTCAAAGATAGACAGGCGCTCCACTTCCTCATCAAACAGCTCCACGCGCAGCGCATAGTCGTCGGACTCTGCCGGGAAAATATCGATAACCTCACCGCGCACGCGGAAGGTGCCGCGCTGGAAGGCCTGATCATTACGGGTATATTGCAGCTCTGCCAGTCGGCGGAGGATTGCGCGCTGGTCAATGACCATCCCGCGCGTCAGATGCAGCATCATCTTCAGGTAGAGGTCAGGATCGCCCAGACCATAGATTGCAGAAACCGAGGCCACCACAATGACATCGCGTCGTTCCAGCAGGGCTTTGGTCGCTGACAGTCGCATCTGCTCAATATGTTCGTTTACCGAGGCGTCTTTCTCGATAAAAGTGTCCGAACTGGGCACATAGGCTTCAGGCTGGTAATAATCGTAATAAGAGACAAAGTACTCAACGGCATTATCAGGAAAGAATTCCTTCATTTCGCCGTACAACTGGGCCGCCAGCGTCTTGTTCGGTGCCAGTACCATCGTAGGACGGTTAAGGTCGGCAATCACATTGGCCACGGTGAACGTTTTACCCGATCCGGTTACGCCCAGCAGTGTCTGGTGCGCCAGCCCGTCTTCCAGCCCCTCTTCAAGACGGCGGATGGCTTCCGGCTGGTCGCCAGAAGGTTTGAAATCGGAGTTGAGTTTAAAGACTTTGCTCATTAACAGGCTACCTGATGAAGATGTGCGCGAACCGGACTCTAATTCTACTCTGCCGTGACGATTTTGCCAGAAAAAAAGACTGGATAAATTCACAGTTGTTTTTCATACTGTTTCACGTAACAGCATAGCCGCACTTTTGCTGCTCGTTGCGCAAACGTATGCGGTCAGTGCCGGAATGGCTTATCCCCAGACAGTTTCTTTTTTTAACATTTGTCAATAGCGTCCCGGCAAAAGCCAGGCGGGATGATGGGCGAAAACTCCACTGTATTGATTTTAAGTAACCTGTTGATTTTAATATTTATTAATCAAAAGCCGAGTTTCGCAGCAACCCGAGCCTAAGCCGCGTCCGCTCTCGCCTTGCGCAGGTTTTCAGATGCTAATGCACAAGGTTATCCACAGGAATAGTGGATAACTGTTTTCAGCGCCTGACCTGTCTGATATGTATAAATCGTCCCCATGCGTTCCTCCGCCCGCCAAATATTTTTTTTTCCTTTTTTTTTGCCGCGATCGCGGCCGTTTTCCAGGCAGAAAGCCAGACTTATACACCGTATTTCTGGCGGTCAGCCACGCTCCCGCTTCCCGGACGGGCCCGGCCCCGATCGGGCGACAGACCGTTGCACCATCACCGCCCAGGCAACAGCACTACCCCGGTGCAGAACGACCCCTTACCGCCTTGAATGTTTAGCAACGCTGACCTTTTCTCGCCGTGAAGGCGATCGCGGTCTGTCTTTCTGGCCTTTATCCGAACTGGCCTGCTATTTGCAAGATTAGCGTTACCGCCTCACCTGTCAGGACACCAGAGCGAGGCACCTAAAGCCGCGGGCGTGATATTCACGCCGGACTGTTTGCCAGACGACACAGAGCGTAAGCAATACAGATGCGATCGATAACTGTCTGGAGGGAGAGTGTCAGATGCTCAGTTTACGTTCTGTTAATCAGTTTTACGGGCAAAACCATATTTTGTGGGATGTCGATCTGGATCTGCAGCCCGGCTCCTGTACCGGTATTATCGGTCGTCAGGGCATGGGAAAAACCACCCTGGTCAACTGCATTATGGGGCACCTGCCCATTAACAGCGGGTCGATGATCTGGCAGGACGATAACGGCCCGCCGCAGGATCTGCTGTTGCAGCCCATGGAGCAGCGTGCCTCGCTGGGGATTGGTTATGTGCCGCAGGGCCGCCATATTTTCTCGCAGATGACCATTGAAGAGAACCTGCAAATCGCCCTGCTGGCGGGGGCTGGTATGGCACGTCATCGGGCCATACCGCCAATGGTTTACGATCTCTTTCCGCTGCTGTATTCCCTGCGCCACCAGCGCAGCGGCGAACTGCCGATCGACCAGCAGCAGCAGTTAGCGCTGGCGCGTGCGCTGGTGCTGCAACCGAAACTGCTGATTCTGGATGAGCCGACGGAGGGGATGTCACCGTGGCTGGAGGAGGAGATGGGTAATCTGATCCATCGTCTGAATCACGACTTCGGCATGACCATCCTGCTCCTGGAGCAGCGTCTGTCGTTTATCCGTCGGGTGGCAGACTATTTCCTGCTGCTGCATCGCGGACGTAACGTCGCTCACGGCACGGTGGCTCAGTTGGATGACAGCATGGTCAACACGTGGCTGACGGTGTGATGACAGCGCTTAGAACGGGAAAGAAGAGGGAGGGCGACCGGATAAATGGTCGCCCCGACAAGTTCATACCGGATGTATCAGGGTAAGGTGATAAAGCGCCCCACGTCGGTAAAATTGCGCCCGTGCAGATGCGGGATCTCCCCCAACAGCGGCGCGTCAAGGCGCCGGATCAGCGTCTCCAGATATTCCTGATGCCGTTTTCCCGGCGGCTGGATGCCGTTGGCAATCCATCCGGCCAGCGGCAGCCCCGCCACCTTTATCGCCTGAGCGGTGAGCAGTGCATGATTGATACACCCCAGTTTTATCCCCACTACCAGAATGACCGGTAGCTGCTCCTGCTGCACCCAGTCGGCAAACGTCAGCGTGGCAGAGAGCGGGGTAAACCATCCGCCCGCCCCCTCGGTCAGTACCCAGTCAGCCTGCTGTGAAATCACCTCAAGGCCCGCTGACAGCTGCATGCTGGTGATGGGCCGGTGCTCTTCTGCACTGATGATATGCGGCGAAGTCGGCTCAAGAAATGCCAGCGGATTGACCATCGCATAAGGCAGCCTGACCGCACTGAAGTGCTGTAAGGCCAGGGCATCCTCATTGCGGATCCCGTCCGGGGTCATTTCACTGCCGGAGGCAACCGGCTTATAGCCCGCACAGCGATAGCCCGCCGCCTGCGCTGCCTGTAACAGCGCACAGCTGGCGACGGTTTTCCCCACTTCCGTATCCGTTCCGGTAACAAACCAGCGTTTACTCACGTTCCATAACTCCTGAAACCAGTTGATAACTCAGCAGACAACCGCGTGCATCACGCGGCCAGCTGGCTTCCAGCCGCTGCAGATGGCCCCGACTCAGTCCCTGCCCACCACGCCCCTGGTGCAGATGGGTCGCGCCGATCCCTTTTAATGACCGCAGCAGGCTGAGCACGTCCGGAAACGCCAGCGTCAGCGTGTAGGGCGTCAGGGTCAGATTCATCCCTGCCCCCGCCTGTTCCAACTGCTGAAGCCGGGCAAACTGGTTGACCGGCGCGCGTTCACCCAGCGGCCAGGCGTACTGAACCTCCCTCAGGGAGCCGTCGAGCAGCGTGGAGAACAGCACCTGCCCGCCGGGGCGGGTTACGCGCCACAGCTCTTTCAGCGCCTGGGGCAAGTCGCTGCACCACTGGATCGCCAGATTGCTCCAGCAGCGATCGAAGCTGGCCCCGGCAAACGGCAGTGCCTCTATATCCCCGGGCTGATAGCAGTCAGCGGCCTGGCTGAGTGCCGCCTGCTGCAGCATTTTTTCTGACAGGTCAAGTGCGGTAACGTGGTGCCCGGTGCTGCGCCAGCGCTGGCTGAACCAGCCGGTACCGCAGCCTGCATCCAGCACCCGCAGCGCCTGGCCAGGGCGGGCCAGGGCCAGCAGATGCTCTCCACACTGCCGCTGGAGGTCAGCATGGCGGTTATAGCTTTGCGCCGCACGGCCAAAGGCCGCAGCCACGGCCTGTTTATCGACGGTCTGCAGCATACAGTGCCTCCAGAAGCTGATCGATGTCATCCCGGGAATGGGCCGCACTGAGGGTGATGCGCAGCCGTGAAGTGCCGGGCGGTACGGTGGGCGGCCGGATAGCATTCACCCAGCAGCCACGTTCGCGCAGTTGCTGTGACAGCCGCAGCGCAGCCTGCTCTTCTCCGACAATCAGAGGCTGAATCGCACTGTCCGACGCCGAAAGCGACCAGGCCCCCCCTCCCGCATGCTGACGAAAGTAGCGGATATTGTCCGCCAGCGTCCTGCGGAGATCGTCCCCCTGACGGACAGCTCGCAGCGCAGCATGAATGGCGCAGACCTGCGCCGGAGGCATGGCAGTGCTGTAAATCAGATGGCGGGCAAACTGCAGCAGATACTCCGCCGTGTCGTCATTGCACAGCAATGCCGCCCCGCTCACGCCGAAGGCTTTGCCAAAGGTGACGATCAGCAGCTCCGCTTTCACGCCCTGCTGCCAGCCACTGCCGCGCCCCTGCTCACCGCAGACGCCGACACCGTGAGCGTCATCCACCAGCAGCCAGCTTCCGCTGCGTTGTGACAGTGCATGCAGCGCCGCCAGCGGTGCGCGGTCACCGTCCATGCTGAAGATCCCTTCTGTCACCACCAGCGTTTCGCCCGGGGTGTCGCCGGCCAGCAGCGTTGCCAGCGCGCCGGGCTGATTATGGGCGAAGCGACGCAGCGTGGCCGGACTGAGGCTGGCCGCCTCCAGCAGAGAGGCATGACAGAGCTTATCGGCGAAGATTCGATCGGTTTTCGCCAGCATTGCCGCGATCACCGCCTGATTAGCCGAAAATCCTGACATAAACAGCAGGCCGCGATCGTAGCCAAGCCAGTCGGCCAGTTCCTCCTCCAGGGCAGCCTGCGGCGCCCGGTAGCCGGTAACATGCGTCGATCCCCCCGCGCCGACGCCGTAACGTTCCGCCCCCTGCTGCCAGGCGCTGACGATGCCGGGGTCATGGCTCAGTCCGAGATAGTCGTTCGCGGAGAAGTTGAGATAGTCCACCCCGGCCACCTGCAGACGGCGCGCATCGCCCTGCTGGCTGGCGTGGCGCTGTCGATACTGACCGCGCTGGTGTCTGGCGGTCAGGGCCTGCGTCAGGCGTTGTGACCAGCTCATTACACCGCCGCGTTATAAAACAGATCGGTATCGGCCTGCATCAGCTGCGCTGTCAGCGCCTGCTGCTGCTCGTTATCACCGCTGTCGGTCACGCTGTCCTGTGGGTTGAGACCCAGCTTACGGAACAGCACCCGATCTTTGTCTTCTTCCGGATTCGGCGTCGTCAGCAGTTTGCAGCCGTAAAAAATCGAGTTAGCCCCGGCCATAAAACACATCGCCTGAGTCTGCTCACTCATCTGTTCGCGCCCGGCAGAGAGCCGCACGTGGGAGCGCGGCATCATAATGCGCGCCACCGCGATGGTGCGGATAAAGTCGAACGGGTCGACATCGTCATTATCCGCCAGCGGAGTGCCTTTCACTTTGACCAGCATATTAATCGGCACGCTTTCCGGCGGAGTCGGCAGGTTGGCCAGCTGCACCAGCAGCCCGGCACGGTCGCTGACCGTTTCGCCCAGCCCGACAATGCCACCGGAGCAGACTTTGATACCGGCGTCACGCACCTGCCCGAGGGTGTCCAGCCGCTCCTGATAGCTGCGGGTAGTGATAATACTGCCGTAAAACTCCGGCGAGGTATCAAGGTTGTGGTTGTAGAAATCCAGTCCGGCCTGCGCCAGGCGCTGCGCCTGCTGCTGGCTGAGGGTGCCGAGGGTCATGCAGGTTTCCATGCCCATCGCTTTGACGCCCTGCACCATCTGTTCCAGGTAAGGCATGTCGCGCTCATGGGGATTTTTCCACGCGGCCCCCATGCAGAAGCGCCCGGATCCGGCTGCTTTGGCTTTACGCGCCGAACTGAGCACCTCCTCCACCTCCATCAGGCGCTCCGACTCCAGCCCGGTTTTGTAACGGGCGCTTTGCGGACAATATTTGCAGTCTTCCGGGCAGGCCCCGGTTTTAATCGACAGCAGCGTACTGACCTGCACCTGACGCGGGTCAAAATGCTGACGATGCGTCTGCTGGGCTTCAAACATCAGTTCGAGAAAAGGCTTATCAAACAGCGCCTGTGCCTGAGAGAGGGTCCAACGTGTTGCCATTGCTTGCTCCAAAAAAGTCTGTCATTTGTCTTCACGGCCTGGTTATACTTGTAAACTAAATTTTTTATTTTTGGTTTACAAGTGATTTTATGACCCCAGACGATCTTGCCTTTGACCGTGACCATATCTGGCACCCCTACACGTCCATGAGCCAGCCGCTGCCCTGTTATCCGGTGGTGGCCGCCGCCGGCACGTCGCTTCAGCTGGCGGACGGTCGGGAGCTGGTCGACGGCATGTCCTCCTGGTGGGCCGCGATCCACGGCTATAACCATCCGCGTCTTAACCGGGCGCTGCAGACCCAGATGGCGCAGATGTCTCACGTGATGTTTGGCGGGATCACCCATCCGGCCGCCGTGTCGCTGTGCCGCCGTCTGGTCGCGATGACGCCCGCCCCGCTGTCGTGCGTGTTCCTTGCGGATTCGGGATCGGTGGCGGTCGAAGTGGCGATGAAAATGGCGCTGCAGTACTGGCAGGCAAAAGGGGAAAAGCGTCAGCGCTTTCTCACCCTGCGTAACGGTTATCACGGGGATACCTTTGCCGCCATGTCGGTATGCGACCCGCAGAACAGCATGCACAGCCTGTATCAGGGCTACCTGCCGGAACACCTGTTCGTTCCCGCTCCGCCGAGTATTGACCAGCCATGGCAGGAGCAGGACGCCGACGCCCTCGAACAGGCCATAGCGACCCATCATCACCAGCTGGCGGCGGTGATCCTCGAACCCATCGTGCAGGGAGCGGGCGGAATGCGCTTTTATCACCCGCGCTATCTCCGTCGGGTGCGTGAGCTGTGCGATCATTACCAGCTGCTGCTGATCGCCGATGAAATTGCCACCGGCTTTGGCCGCACCGGTAAACTGTTTGCCTGTGAACATGCGGCTATCAGCCCGGACATCCTCTGCGTGGGCAAGGCGCTGACCGGGGGCACAATGACCCTGTCGGCCACCCTGACGACCCGGCAGGTGGCCGAGACCATCAGCAATGGCGAAGCGGGCTGCTTTATGCACGGGCCGACGTTTATGGGTAACCCGCTGGCCTGCGCCGTGGCGTCGGAAAGCCTGGCCATGCTGCAGGAAAATCACTGGCCGGCGCAGGTCAGCGCCATTGAGCGTCAGCTCAGTGTCGCGCTTCTGCCGTTGCGTGACAGCCCGGAGGTGGCTGATGTGCGCGTGCTGGGCGCGATTGGGGTGGTGGAGACCCACCGGCCGGTGAATATGGCGGCGATGCAGCAGTTCTTTGTGCAACAGGGTGTGTGGATCCGCCCCTTTGGCCGGCTGATCTATCTGATGCCTCCGTATGTGATCTCACCCGGGGCGCTGGCCCGGTTAACGGACGCGGTCGCCGCCGCCGTAGCACATCCTGCCCTGTTTAATTATCTGAAATAAAGGCACCCTCCAGGCAGCCATCTCTGTGATGGGCTAGACTTTTACCAGGTTTTTTTGCGGCTTACTGCCGCATATCAGGAGATAACATGCCACAAGATAAACATACCAATCGTCGGCTGTTGCTGGCATCGCGCCCGCACGGTGCGCCGACCCCAGCCAATTTCCACCTGGAATCCCAGCACGTTCCCACCCCTTCGCAGGGCGAGGTACTCCTGCGCACCGTCTGGCTGTCGCTGGACCCGTACATGCGCGGACGGATGAGCGATGCCCCTTCTTACGTCCCGCCCGTTGCCGTCAATGAGGTGATGTGTGGTGGTACGGTGTCGATAGTAGAACGTTCAGAGCATCCTGACTTCGCCGCAGGCGACTGGGTGCTGGGCTACAGCGGCTGGCAGGATTTTGCCCTGTCCACCGGTGAAGACCTGGTGAAACTCAGCGGCCCGGTGCTGAAGCATCCTTCATGGGCGCTGGGTATGCTCGGTATGCCGGGCTTCACGGCCTATATGGGGCTGCTGGACATCGGTAACCCGCAGGCCGGGGAAACCGTCGTGGTGGCGGCCGCCACCGGAGCCGTGGGCTCGCTTGTCGGCCAGATTGCCAAACTGAAGGGCTGTCATGTTGTCGGGATCGCCGGGGGTGCGGAGAAATGCCGTTATGCCGAAGAAGTGCTGGGCTTCGACCGCTGCCTCGACCACCGCGATGACAACCTGGCTGAACAGCTTGCCCGCCACTGTGCCGATGGCATCGACGTCTACTTCGAAAGCGTGGGAGGCAAAGTGTTTAATGCCGTCCTGCCGCTGATGAATACCAAAGGACGTATTCCGGTCTGTGGGCTAATCGCCGACTATAACAGCACCGGCGCAAGCGACGGTCCGGATCGCCTGCCGCAGCTGCAGAGTGCCATCCTGCGCAAACGCCTGCGCGTGGAAGGCTTTATTATTAATCAGGATTACGGCCACCGCTTTGATGAGTTCTTCCGTCAGATGAGCAAGTGGGTCGCTGAAGATCGTCTGGTCTTCCGCGAAGATATTATCGATGGTCTGGATAATGCACCGGAAGCCTTCATCGGCATGCTGCAGGGCAAAAACTTTGGCAAGCTCGTGGTTCGCGTGGCAGGAGATAAACCGCAATGAAACTGTTAATGGTACTGACATCACACGACAAGCTGGGCGATACCGGCCATAAAACCGGATTCTGGCTGGAAGAGTTTGCTGCACCCTATTATGTCTTCCGCGATGCGGGGATTTCGGTGGTGCTGGCTTCCCCTGCCGGAGGGCAGCCGCCGCTTGACCCGGTCAGCGATGCGCCCGATGCGCAAACCAGCGATACCGAGCGTTTTCGCAATGACATTGCCGCGCAGCAGGCGCTGGCCAATACTCAGCGGCTGGATGCAATCGACCCCGGCGAATTTGACGCCGTATTTTATCCCGGTGGTCACGGGCCGCTGTGGGATCTGGCCGAAGACCCGACCAGTATTCAGCTGATCGAAACGCTGTTCGCCAACGGTAAGCCCGTCGGCACCGTCTGCCACGCTCCCGGCGTGCTGCGTCACGCGAAAAAGCCGGACGGCACGCCGCTGGTCGCCGGCAAACGTGTCACCGGTTTTACCAACAGTGAAGAAGAGGCCGTTGGCCTGACGGATGTGGTACCTTTCCTGGTGGAAGACGAGCTGAAGAAGCTGGGCGGTCAGTTTGAGCGCACCGATGACTGGGGTGTGTACGTACTGACCGATGGCCATCTGGTTACCGGACAAAACCCGGCCTCTTCCGCTGCCGCAGCCGAAGAGCTGCTTAAGTTACTTCACCAATAACAGGGTGCTCACCCCGGCTGCGGGGTGACATCACATCTGAAGGTTAAGGAGATGGAATGAAGCTAGTCAGCCAGGATTTCAACGACGGCGATAAATTACCGGAACGCCAGGTGCTGAATGCCATGGGTTACCAGGGGGAAAATCTGTCGCCACATCTGGCCTGGGACGAGGTGCCTGCAGGGACGAAAAGTTTTGTCGTCACCTGCTACGATCCTGACGCGCCAACCGGTTCCGGCTGGTGGCACTGGGTGGTGGCTAACCTGCCCGCTGACACGCGGGAGCTGGCGGCGGGTGCCGGTTCCGGCAAAGCGGATCTGCCGGCCGGTTCAGTACAGACCCGTACCGATTTTGGCAGCGCGGGCTACGGCGGCGCGGCACCGCCGAAGGGCGAATCTCACCGCTATATTTTCACCGTTCACGCGATAGATACTGATCGTCTCGAAGTGGATGAGAACGCCAGTGGTGCGATGGTGGGCTTTAACGTTCATTTCCATTCGCTGGGCAGTGCTTCCATAACGGCGATGTATTCATAAATCAGAGCGACCTGCAGGGCGACGAGGAAAGCAGGTCGCCCTGCAGCTGATGTCACTTTCGCCGCAAGGCTGACCTTCTGTTTCGCCCGGCCTCTTAATCCAGCGCGTGGATCACGACCCACATTGGCCCCTGCCCTACAGCATACCGCGCCAGCGGCTGCAACAGACCGCGATCGGCGGTGATTTTATACACTTCAATATGATGTGATTTCTGTCCGGCGGCCACCAGGTACTGCCCGCGGTTATCAATATTAAAGCCGCGCGGCTGGGTTTCCGTCGGCTGATGGCCTTCAACGGTCAGGGTGGCGCCATCCGCGCTGATGCTGAACGAGGTAATAATGCTGGCGGTACGGTCGCAGCTGTACAGATGGCGGCCATCTGGCGTGATATGAATATCAGCCGCCCAGCGGGTATCACTGAATCCTTCCGGCATCATATCCAGGCTCTGCACTTTCTCCACGTCACCTTTGCTTAAGTCCCAGACGTCAACGGTACTGTCCAGTTCGTTAACGCAGTAGACGTAACGCTGATTCGGGTGGAACGCCATATGACGCGGACCCGCCCCGGGCTTCGTTTTCAGTTCAGACTGTGCACACGGCGTCAGTTCACCGCTGTCAGACAGGCTGAACAGCGCAATGCGGTCCTGCTTCAGCGCCGGAACAAACAGCGTCTGGTTCGTCAGGTCGATGTTCGCAGAATGACAGCCATCCAGACCGCTCACGGTCTGCACGGGCGCCCCCGGCAGGCCATCGGCACCGATCGGGCTGACGCTGACGAAAGCATCGTTGTAGGAACCGACGAAAATAAAGCGGCCCTCACGATCGGTCGAGATGTGCGTCGGGCTGCCTGCCAGGGGCGCATGACCGGCTTCTTTCAGTTTGCCGTCAGCCTCAATACGGTAGGCGACGATGCGGAAATCCGGGCGTACACCCACGTAAAGAAACTTCTTGTCCGGGCTGACCACCATGGGCTGTACCTGGCCAGGCGCATCAACAACCTGTAGCAGCGTCAGTGCGCCCGCATCATTCATCTGCCAGGCGTGGATCTGATGGCTCTCAGGGCTGGCGGTATAAACAACTTGTTTCATGAATGCTCCTTGTTCTGAACGGAAAATCGGTGAGTGGTAAAGTATTCACCACCGTCGTCGGACTTACTTGCCATCTGTACCGTCAGTTTTGTGGCTGACGTCACAAGGTGTACACTTATTGACTTCTTTTGAGCCACGGGAACTGTTATGAGCTATCGCATCATCGCCCTCGATCTGGACGGCACGCTGTTAACCCCTACCAAAACCATTCTGCCAGAATCACTGGAAGCCCTCAAAAAAGCGCAGCAGGCCGGCATAAAAATCCTGATCGTGACCGGACGCCATCATGTGGCCATCCATCCTTTTTATCAGGCACTGGCGCTGGATACACCTGCAATCTGCTGTAATGGCACTTATTTGTATGATTATCAGGCGAAAAAGGTTTTAGACAGTGACCCGCTGCCGAAAGATCAGGCGTGCCGTGTGATTGAGATGCTCGACAGTGCCGGCATCCACGGCCTGCTGTATGTGGATAACGCCATGCTCTACCAGACCGAAACCGGTCACGTGACCCGGACGATTAACTGGGGGCTGTCGCTGCCGGAAGCCCAGCGTCCGACATTCTTGCAGGTCAACAGCCTGAGTGATGCAGCAAGAGATGCGCAATCGATCTGGAAATTCGCCCTGTCGCATGCCGATACTGCCGCACTGCAGCAGTTTGCGGAAACGGTCGAAGCCGAAATGGGGCTGGCCTGCGAATGGTCATGGCATGACCAGGTGGACATTGCGAAAGCGGGTAACAGCAAAGGGAAGCGGCTGGCGCAGTGGGTGGCCGCCAGTGGCTATCAGATGAGCGATGTTATCGCCTTTGGGGATAACTACAACGACCTGAGTATGCTGGAAACCGTCGGGCTGGGCGTGGCGATGGGCAATGCCGACGACGCCATCAAAGCGCGGGCGAAGCGTGTGATCGGCACGAACCTGGAGCCCGGCATCGCAGAAACGATCTACCGGGAAGTGCTGTAATCAGGTGGTGATAGAAACGCTTTTGATTTGAGCGAACAGCCACATATTCGGTTTGATCATCAGTTCATCGCGAGCCCAGGGCGTGATCCGCGCCCACAGCTCGCTCTGCCCCACCAGTAGCTTCACTTCCACCTGGTTGTCGATCTCCAGCAGTTCGCCAACCTGGGCGGGGATCACGTTGCGAATGCTGCTGTTCACCGGTGGCTTCAGCACCAGCGAAACATCAGCGGCCTGAATGCGGATACGCAGCGGCGTACCCGCCGGAGCGTCAACGCGGTTAACCCAGATATGCTGATCGCCCAGCGACAGCGCCGTCATCTGATAGTGCGGATGCTGCTCCAGCACCTGCACGCGCAGAATACTGCTCTGATCACTTTTTGGCAGCCACGGGCGCATTGCGCTGCTGCCCCAGACGCGCTCCAGCGGCCCCAATGCCTTCACTTCTCCCCGATCCAGTACCATGACATTATCGGCCAGATGCAGCAGCTCATCCAGACTGTGGCTGACGTAGAGGATCGGCGTGGCAACCTGGCGCGCCAGCTTTTGCAGCCAGGCCAGCAGTTCCCGTTTGCGCGGCAGGTCAAGCGAGGCCAGCGGTTCATCCATCAGCAGCATTTCCGGTGCGGTCAGCAGTGCACGGCCAATGGCAACGCGCTGTTTTTCTCCACCTGACAGCGACCACGGGAAGCGGTCAAGCAGCATTTCCAGCCCCAGCAGCTGCACCAGCGCATCAAACTGCGGGCGCATGCTTTTTGCCATGCCGTATTCCAGATTGCCACGCACGCGGTAGTGCGGGAACAGGCGCGCATCCTGAAAAACATAGCCAATGCGGCGCTTTTCCGGCGGTAGCCAGAGCGCGGTGGCGGTATCGCTCAGCACCCGATCGTTCAGCGTGATGCTACCCTGCTGGGGCACGGTCAGCCCGCCGATGGCATTAATCAGTGACGTTTTGCCGGCACCGGAAACGCCAAAAATGGCCGTTACGCCGCTGGCAGGCACGCTGGCCTTCACTGTCAGGGTGTGTTCGCCCTGCCGTTGGATAAAATCAAGGATCAGCATCAGAGCCCTAAACGCTTACGACCCCAGCGGGTCAGCCATTCGGAAAGAAGCAGGGAAACCAGCGCCAGCAAAATGGCAATGACGCACAGACGTGCCGTCGCGCCCTCTGCGCCCGGTGTTTCAATCAGCGTATACATGGCTGACGGCAGCGTGCGCGTCTCCCCCGGAATATTCGACACGAAGGTGATGGTGGCGCCAAATTCGCCCAGCGAACGGGCAAACGCCAGTACCGTACCG
The DNA here is from genome assembly GCF_019844095.1 of Erwinia persicina. Classification (NCBI taxonomy): domain Bacteria; kingdom Pseudomonadati; phylum Pseudomonadota; class Gammaproteobacteria; order Enterobacterales; family Erwiniaceae; genus Erwinia; species Erwinia persicina. The sequence continues at coordinate 3,267,328 of NZ_CP082141.1, forward strand.
GCAATAATACCCGGTAGCGTCAGCGGCAGGGTGATGGTTAAAAATACCCGCCAGCGCCCGGCCCCCAGCGTGCGTGCAGCCTGTTCCAGTTTACTGTCAACTGCCTCCAGCGCCAGGCGAATGGCGCGCACCATCAGCGGGAAAGCAATGACCGCCGAGGCCAGCGCAGCTCCGCGCCAGCTGAAAGCAAAGCTGAAGCCAAACCAGTCATACAGGTATTGTCCGATAAACCCGCGCCGCCCGAACCCCAGCAGCAGCAGGTAGCCCACCACCACCGGCGGCAGCACCAGCGGCAGATGGATCAGGCTGTCGAGCAGGGTTTTTCCCGGGAACTGCCGGCGCGCTAACAGCCAGGCCATCAGGATCCCAAAGGGCAGACTGCAGGCGACGGCCACCAGGGAAACTTTCAGGCTCAGGGCGACGGCCTGCCACTCGGGATCGCTCAATATCATCTTTCAGGTGCAAATCCATATTGTCTGAATACGGCCGCAGCTTGCGGGCCTTTCAGGTAGTTGTAGAAAGCGGTGACGCTGGCACGGTGATGACCTTTTACGATAGCCATCGGGTACTCCACGGGTTTATGACTGGCCTCCGGGAAGAGGCCGACCACAGTGACTTTTTTGCTGGCCACGGCATCTGAACCATACACAATGCCGTAAGGCGTTTCATCCCGCTCGACCAGCGCCAGCGCCGCCCGTACGCTGTTGCTGCGCGCCATCAGGGGTGAAAGCTCATCCCATGCGCCCAGGTTCTGCAGCGCTTCACGGGCATAAATCCCGGCCGGAACATGATCCGGGTCGCCAACCGCCAGGCGCTGGCCTTTCAGCAGGCCTTTCCAGTCGGTACTTTTACTGATGCTGACCGCCTGCGGCTGACTGGCCGTCGGTGCAACCAACACCAGATCGTTACCCAGCAGGGTAACACGACTGCCCTCTTCGATGGTTTGCTTCGCCACCGCATAGTCCATCCACTGCTGGTCAGCAGAGATAAACAGATCCGCCGGTGCACCCTGTTCAATCTGGCGCGCCAGCGTAGAAGAGGAGGCAAAGGAAGAGACCACATTGACCGACGTCTCCTTACCGTACTGGCTGGCAATGACATCCAGCGCATTGGTCAGTGATGCGGCAGCGAAGACGGTGATCTTCTCAGCGGCCATCGCGTGGCCTCCCAGGCTCAGGCTAATCGCGGCAGCGATGATCCAGTGGTTCCCTTTTACAGACATCGTTTTTCTCCAGCAGGTTCGTTATGTACTGAATGATATAACGATAATCTGGGAAATGTAACGGTATTTATCGGCATGACGTGGGAGAAGTTTAGCGGTGTGAGCAACGAAAACGCCCGGCATTGCCGGGCATTATAAATAGAGGGTGAGATTTACTGGATAGTCTGGCTTTTCTTCGCCTGCTGGTCGTCACGATGACCAATTTTGGAAATAACGTTAAACACTTCGCCCAGGCCCCAGATCAGACCGAGGATAATCGCCATTACGATCGGCACCATGATAATGGCAACGGCCAGGCCTTTAAGTAACTCCAGCATGGAAACCTCATCTTGCTGATCAAAAAAACCATTGTAGCGACAGCCGCTAATAAAGCACTGACCTTTTGTGCCTTCGTGCGCAAATTATTTCGCCAGGGCTGATAGAATCAGCAGAGACTTTTTACATTTTCCCTGGCGGAGTTCCTATGCAGGCCGATATTTCCCTGATCCTTAAACACCAGCAACGGCTGTTTGCCGACCCGCGCCGCATTGAACTTCTGCGTCAGATCAAAGAGAGCGGCTCGATCAGTCAGGGCGCAAAACTGGCAGGCATCAGCTATAAAAGCGCCTGGGATGCCATCAACGAGATGAACCAACTGGCCGATCGTACGCTGGTGGATCGTGCCACTGGCGGTAAAGGCGGCGGCGGCGCGGTGGTCACCGCCTACGGTGAACGGCTGATCCAGCTCTATGCGCTGCTCGGGCAAATTCAGCAAAAAGCATTTGATGTACTCCAGGATGACGCGCCTCTCGGCAGTCTGCTGGGAGCCATTGCACGTTTCTCGCTGCAAACCAGCGCCCGCAATCAGTTCTTCGGCACCATTGTGGCGCGCGACAGCCACCCGGTGCAGCAGCACGTGACCGTGCAGCTGGCCGACGGTGTGACGCAGATTCAGGTGGCGCTGACGGCACAGAGCGCTAATCGCCTGCAGCTGGAAAGCGGTAAGGAAGTGCTGGTATTGATTAAAGCGCCGTGGATTACGGTCAGCGGGGGGCATGAACAGGCAGACAATCAGTTGCCCGGCACCGTGAGTCAGATTGAACAGGGTGAAACGCACAGTGAGATCCTTATCGCACTGACCGGCGGAGAAACCCTCTGCGCCACCGTGGAAAATCAACAGATTGCCCGGCAAAAACTCCAGCCGGGCGCGGCAGTAACAGCATATTTTAATGCCGATCGCGCTATCATCGCGACGCTGCTCTGAATCAGTGGCCCGCGTTTGACATCCAGCGGCAGGAAGCCCCTAATGGATTAATGATGCAGATAATGGGATAAACAATGGCAATGTTGCAAATCACGCAAGGTATCTTTCGCCTGAATGATACCCGAACGCTTAACCTTAATGACCTGACCGTGACCGCTGGCGAGAGCTGGGCTTTCGTGGGAGCCAACGGCAGCGGTAAGTCCTCGCTGGCACGGGCCCTCTCCGGCGAACTGTTGCCCGCCAAAGGACGGGTGAACAGTACGTTTCTGCGCACCACCCGGCTGTCGCTGGAGCAGTTACAGAAACTGGTGGCCGACGAATGGCAGCGTAATAACACCGATATGCTCAGTGCAGACGAAGAGGATACCGGCTTAACGGCCGCAGAAATCATTCAGCTTGAGGTGCGCGATCCCGCCCGCTGTCAGCAACTGGCGGCACAGTTTGGTATTGAATCGTTACTGACCCGCCGCTTCAAGTACCTCTCCACGGGCGAAACCCGCAAAACGCTGCTCTGCCAGGCGCTGATGGCGCAGCCCGATCTGCTGATCCTTGATGAGCCTTTTGACGGACTGGACGTGGCGTCACGCGGCAATCTCGCCAGCGTGCTTGGCAGTCTGCAACGGCAGGGCATCACCCTGGCTCTGGTCCTTAACCGTTTTGATGACATCCCCGATTTCATCGATCGGGTGGGTGTGCTGGCAGAATGTACCCTCACGCATACCGGCGACCGCCAGGCCATCCTGGCAGAGGCACTGGTGGCCCAGCTGGCGCACAGCGAGCAGCTGGCAGGGATGACGCTGCCGGAAGCCGATGACGCCACAGCCATTCCCGCACTGGCGGAAGACGCCCCGCTGATCGCGTTGCGCGATGGCGTTGTCTCTTATAACGACCGTCCTATCCTGCACAGCCTCAGTTGGCAGGTCGGACGCGGCCAGCACTGGCAGATAGTCGGCCCTAATGGCGCCGGAAAGTCGACCCTTCTCAGCCTGGTAACCGGCGATCACCCCCAGGGATACAGTAACGACCTGACGCTGTTTGGCCGCCGTCGGGGCAGTGGAGAAACCATCTGGGATATTAAGCAGCATATCGGCTATGTCAGTAGCAGCCTGCATCTTGACTACCGCGTCAGCAGCAGCGTGCGCAACGTCATACTCTCCGGCTTTTTCGATTCGATCGGCATTTATCAGGCCGTCTCTGACCGCCAGCAGGCGCTGGCCGGGGAGTGGCTGGCGCTGCTGGGGATGAGCGGTGACGTTGCCAACTCGCCTTTCCACGCGCTCTCATGGGGCCAGCAGCGTTTAGTGCTGATCGCCCGTGCGCTGGTCAAACATCCGGCGCTGCTGATCCTCGACGAACCTCTGCAGGGGCTGGATCCTATTAACCGTCTGCTGGTGCGCCGCTTTGTCGACGTGCTGATTGGTGAAGGGCGAACGCAGCTGCTGTTTGTCTCACATCACGCCGAGGATGCGCCGCAGTGCATCACCCACCGTCTGAGCTTTATCGCTGAGGGTGACGGCTACCGCTACACCCAGGAACAGCTGTAACCTTTTTAACGCCTGCACGGGGCGACCGGAAAAAAGGCTGTCCCCTCGACCGCCCCCTGCCGGGGCTGACCTTTTTTTCGGTCAGCCCTCCATATAAGTGTAACCGCTACCATTATTAACCTCCCCTTGCCTGATTATCTCTCAGCGCCGTGCTATCTTTGTTGATAGTTAGGAATATTCAGCTTGTGTAAACGATTCCATTTATACAGACTCGATCACGCTTTCCGCCTGCGCATTGTGCTATTTTTCTTTACAGCATATACAGGCATAAACCCGGTTATCAGGACTCATCATGCAGAAATTTAATCCGGTCGATCACCCTCATCGCCGTTACAACCCGCTGACCGATCAGTGGATTTTAGTTTCCCCCCACCGCGCCAAGCGTCCGTGGCAGGGGGCGCAGGAAACCGCCTCGCAGGAAAAACTGCCCGCGCACGATCCTGACTGTTTCCTTTGTCCGGGAAATACCCGGGTGACCGGGGACAAAAATCCCGATTACACCAGCACCTATGTCTTTACCAATGACTTTGCTGCGCTGATGACGGACACCCCGGATGCCCCCGAAAGCGACGATATGCTGATGCGCTGCGAAAGCGCACGCGGCACCAGCCGGGTCATCTGTTTTTCCCCCGACCACAGCAAAACCCTGCCAGAACTGGCGCTTGAGGGACTGGTCGACGTGGTGAAAACCTGGCAGGAGCAGACCGCCGATCTGGGACAACATTACCCGTGGGTGCAGGTGTTTGAGAATAAAGGTGCAGCGATGGGCTGTTCCAATCCCCACCCGCATGGCCAGGTGTGGGCGAACAGTTTTCTGCCGAACGAAGTCAAACGTGAGGATGACCTGCAGCGCGCCTGGTTCGACAGACACCACTCGCCGATGCTGGTTGACTACGCTGCGCGTGAGCTGAACGACGGCAGCCGCACGGTCGTTGAAACCGAACACTGGCTGGCAGTGATCCCCTGGTGGGCCGCCTGGCCGTTTGAAACGCTGCTGTTGCCAAAAACGCACATCAAGCGCCTGACCGATTTGACCGACGAACAGCGCACCGATCTGGCGCTGGCGCTGAAAAAACTGACCAGCCGCTATGACAACCTGTTCCAGTGCTCTTTCCCCTACTCTATGGGCTGGCACGGGGCACCGTTTAACGGCGAGGCCAACGATCACTGGCAGCTCCATGCCCATTTCTATCCACCGCTGCTGCGTTCTGCGACAGTGCGTAAATTTATGGTCGGCTATGAAATGCTGGCTGAAACCCAACGTGATTTAACGCCCGAGCAGGCAGCAGAACGTCTGCGCGCCGTGAGCGATATTCATTTCCGTGAGGCGGAATAACCATGAGTTTACAGAACACTACCCAACAGATTTTTACCACCGCTTTTGGCTATGTCCCGACCCACACGCTTCAGGCTCCGGGACGCGTCAACCTGATCGGTGAGCACACCGACTACAACGACGGCTTTGTGCTGCCCTGCGCCATTGACTACCAGACGGTGATTGCCTGTGCAAAACGCAGCGACCGCCAGGTGCGGGTAATTGCCGCCGACTATGAGAATCAGCAGGATATCTTCTCTCTGGATGAAGAGATCGTCAGCCATCCCCATCAGATGTGGTCGAACTACGTGCGCGGCGTAGTAAAACACCTGCAGAAGCGTGCGCCGCAGTTTGGCGGCGTGGATATGGTGATCGCGGGTAATGTGCCCCAGGGCGCGGGCCTCAGTTCTTCGGCCTCGCTGGAAGTGGCGGTAGGCACCGTGTTTAAACAGCTTTATGCGCTGCCACTCGACGGTGCGGCAATCGCGGTCAATGGCCAGGAAGCCGAAAATCAGTTTGTGGGCTGTAACTGCGGGATTATGGATCAGCTGATCTCCGCACTGGGTGAAAAAGACCACGCGATGCTGCTCGACTGCCGCACCCTGAGCACGCGTCCGGTGCCGATGCCATCGGATATCGCGGTGGTGATCATTAACTCAAACTTCCGCCGCAGCCTGGTAGGAAGCGAATACAACACGCGCCGCCAGCAGTGTGAAGCCGGGGCGAAGTTCTTCGGTAAAACCTCGTTGCGCGATGTAGAACTGAGCCAGTTCACCGCACAGCAGGATGAGCTTGACCCGCTGGTGGCGAAACGTGTGCGCCATGTGTTGACGGAAAATGCCCGTACCCTCGAAGCCGCTGACGTCCTGGCGCGCGGCGACCTGGCACGCATGGCTGTGCTGATGGCCGAGTCACACGCCTCAATGCGCGATGATTTTGAAATTACCGTTCCGCCTGTCGATCAACTGGTCGGCATCGTTAAAAACACCCTCGGTGAACGCGGCGGCGTGCGTATGACCGGCGGGGGATTCGGCGGCTGTATCGTGGCACTGATGCCTTTTGAGCTGGTGGATACGGTGAAAGCCGCGGTGGCAGCACAGTACGAAGCGGTCTCCGGCATTAAAGAAACGTTCTATGTCTGTAAAGCGTCAGCAGGAGCGGGCCCATGCTAAAACCCAACTCTCACGCCCCTGACGGACAACCCTGGCACATCACCACCCTGCGCAACCGCAACGGTATGGTTGCCACGTTTATGGACTGGGGGGCCACCTGGCTTTCTGCCCGCGTGCCGATGGGCGACGGACACGTACGCGAAGCGCTGCTGGGCTGCGCCACCCCGTCAGATTATCTGCAGCAATCCGCCTATCTGGGAGCTACAGTCGGCCGCTATGCCAACCGCATTGCCGGTGCACGCCTGAAGCTGAACGGTGAGGAGATTGCGCTGACCGCCAATCAGGGAACGCATCAGCTGCACGGTGGCCCGGACGGCTTCCATAACCGCCGCTGGCAGATCGTCTGCCAGAGCGACAGCGAAGTGGAATACCGCCTTGATTCGCCGGACGGCGATCAGGGCTTCCCCGGCACACTGCTGGTCAGGCTGCGTTATCATCTGGACGATAACAATACGCTGTCAATCCGCTATGACGCGACCGTGGACAAAGCCTGCCCGGTCAACCTGACCAACCACGCTTATTTTAATCTCGATGCGAAACATGGTGATGCGCTCCAGCACCGGTTGCAGCTGAATGCCGAACGCTATCTGCCCGTCGACAGCGAAGGGATCCCCAATGCGCCGCTAAAATCCGTGGCAGGGAACAGCTTTGATTTTCGTCAGCCAAAAACTCTCGCTCAGGATTTTCTGCAGGATGATGACCAGCGTGCGGTAAAAGGCTATGACCACGCTTATCTGTTAAACAGCACCCCGGACTCGCCAGCGGCTACGCTGTGGTCTGCTGACGGTAAACTGCAGCTTAACGTGTTCACCAGTGCCCCGGCATTACAGCTTTACAGCGGGAATTATCTGGAAGGCACGCCGGCACGTGAACAGGGGGTCTATACTGCTTTCCAGGGTATTGCGCTGGAAAGCGAGTTCTTACCCGATTCGCCAAACCATCCTGAGTGGCCGCAGCCTGACTGCTGGTTGCAGCCGGGTGAATCGTATCAGTCGGTTACCCGTTACCAACTGACGCCGGTTTGACAGAGCGCATGAAAATCGCGCATCGCGAGCGTTCCGGGCTTACGCGCTGCGCAGAATTCAGCTATGGTAATGCACATTAAAATTGCCGCGGGGTTAATGACGGCAGTTTACCGGTCACCATTATCATAGAAACGTTAAGTTATTAAGGAGTTAAGCTATGGCTGTAACTAAGCTGGTTCTGGTACGTCACGGCGAAAGCCAGTGGAACAATGAAAACCGTTTCACCGGTTGGTATGACGTTGATCTGTCAGACAAAGGCCGCACCGAGGCGAAAGCCGCCGGTCAGCTGCTGAAGAAAGAAGGTTTCACCTTCGATTTCGCTTACACTTCTGTGCTGAAACGTGCCATCCATACGCTGTGGAACATTCTGGATGAAGTGGATCAGGTCTGGCTGCCAGTGGAAAAATCCTGGCGTCTGAACGAGCGTCACTACGGTGCGCTGCAGGGCCTGGATAAAGCAGAAACCGCGCAGAAATACGGTGATGATCAGGTGAAGCAATGGCGTCGTGGTTTTGCCGTGACCCCACCAGAGCTGGACCGCGCTGATGAGCGTTTCCCTGGCCACGACCCACGTTACGCTTCACTGACCGCTGAACAGCTGCCTACCACAGAAAGCCTGGCGCTGACCATTGACCGCGTACTGCCTTACTGGAATGAGTCTATCCTGCCACGCATGAAAAGCGGTGAGAAAGTGATCATTGCTGCTCACGGTAACTCACTGCGTGCACTGGTGAAGTACCTGGACAACATGAGTGAAGAAGAGATCCTTGAACTGAACATCCCAACGGGCGTGCCGCTGGTGTATGAGTTCGACGAAAACTTCAAGCCTATCAAACATTACTACCTGGGTGATGCTGACGAGATTGCTGCGAAAGCAGCCGCTGTGGCTAACCAGGGCAAAGCGAAGTAATTTTTCGCGAGAACAAAAAACCCGCCATCCGGCGGGTTTTTTTATGCGTACAGGCTGAGTCAGCCGCGACGCGCTTTTACCGCACCGGCCAGCTGACGCAGGACAGCTTCCGTATCTTCCCAGCCAATGCAGGCGTCAGTCACGCTTTTGCCGTACACCAGCGGTTCGCCGCTTTCCAGACTCTGATTTCCTTCCACCAGATGGCTTTCAATCATCACGCCGATAATCGCGCTGTCGCCGGCGGCGATCTGCTGTGCCACATCTGCGGATACCTCAAGCTGCTTTTTAAACTGCTTGCTGCTGTTCGCATGACTGAAATCGATCATGATCTGTGGGTCGAGACCGGCTTTTTCCAGCCCTGATTTTACGGCGCTGACATGATCAGCACTGTAATTGGGTTCTTTGCCGCCGCGCAGAATGATATGGCAGTCTTCATTACCCGCCGTCTCGACAATCGCTGAATGGCCATATTTAGTGACAGAAAGGAAGCAGTGTGGCGCGCTGGCTGCACCAATGGCGTCAATCGCCACTTTGATGGTGCCGTCGGTGCCATTTTTAAAACCTACCGGACAGGAAAGACCGGAGGAGAGCTCACGGTGTACCTGAGATTCTGTGGTGCGTGCACCAATGGCGCCCCAGCTCATCAGATCTGCCACGTACTGTGGGGTGATCATATCAAGGAATTCGCCCGCCGCCGGCAGGCCACTGTCATTGATTTCCAGCAGCAGCTGACGCGCAATACGCAGGCCGTCATTAATCTGGAAACTGCCGTCCATGTGCGGATCGTTAATCAGTCCCTTCCAGCCGACCGTGGTGCGCGGTTTTTCAAAATAGACGCGCATCACTATTTCCAGCGAATCTTTCAGCTCGTCACGCAGCGTCAGCAGACGTGAGGCATACTCTTTTGCTGCCACGGTATCGTGGATTGAACAGGGGCCAATCACCACCAGCAGACGATCGTCCTGCTTTTTCAGAATTTTATGTATCGCCTGGCGCGCAGAAGAGACTGTGGCAGCCGCCTTGTCCGTGGCAGGGAATTTTTCAAATAACGCAACCGGAGGTAAAAGCTCTTTTATCTCTTTGATTCTTAAGTCATCATTCTGATAATTCATAGTATTTCCAGGTTATTACATTGCCATACTGCACACCAGGCGCATCCGTTCCAATTTATCGCGACTCCCCTGCCCTGTAAATCGCCATTCGCGACTAAAAGCGCCGGGCACATTTGATCTTTTCACAGGCTCTACTACACTTTTAAGCGTTAACTCTTGAAAAAAACGTATTTGCACCACTAATGATTATTGGGTGGTACATATGCGGGATTTTATTTTGCCAGAAGTGGATTTACCTCAGACCTTAAAGTTCTGGTTGTTCGCCAGTATTCATAAAATTAACGGAGCATAATGATGAATAAGTTTGCAATCGTATTCCTGACAGCAGCAATGACTTTAGGCAGCGGCGCGGCGATGGCTGCTGGTGACGGTAACGGCTCTGCCAACGCGGCTGCCGATGCAGGTGCAGTGGCGCCAGGTGCGAAAGAGAATTTGCCACCAAATAAAGTGGATAACAGCAAAATTAACACCTCTGGTGATAATGCCACGCATAAAGACATGAAAAACCACAATGGCATGAGCGCGGATGAAGTGAACAAAAACGCGCAGTGTAAAGACGGCAAATGCCCGGATATTAATTCCAAAGTGGGTGACGGCGCGGATACCAAAACTGACGGCACCACACAGTAATTCCTGCGCGTAAGCGAATAAATAAAGGAGAGCAAAAGCTCTCCTTTTTTGTTTCTTATTTTCATCAGCAACCTCATCGGCTATCCTGAACCCCCAGTTTGATTTCGGACCCCTTAATGACCACGTTGCTGCTGATAGACGATCATCCGCTGGTGCAGTTAGCGCTGGAAGCCGCCCTACGTCACGCCCCGTTCCCTCTTACGCTGCTGGCCGCGGAAGATCAGCAGACGGCACTGGATGTGCTTAACCGGCAGACGGTTAATGTGGTGATACTTGATATCGGCCTGCCCGACAGCGATGGCCTGCAGTTGCTGAAGCGGATCAAGCGCCTGTACGCTGAACTGCCGGTGGTGATTTACTCCGCTCAGGAAGAGCGCGTATGGCCACGACTGGCGGAGGAAGCCGGCGCATCCGGATATGTGGCAAAGCGTCAACCCGTCAGCCAGCTGCTGTCGGCCGTGCTGGCGGTGATGGGAGGCCAGCGGGCCTTCCCACCGCAGCAGCCCGATGAAACCCCGCATGAGCAGCTCACGGCGAAAGAGGTTCAAATCCTCGCTCTGCTGGCTCGCGGGCAGTCAAACCTGCAAATTGCCGCCCAGCTGAATATCAGCAATAAAACCGTCAGCACGCATAAAAAAAATATTATGGAAAAAACCGGGGCGCAGTCAGTGGTTGAACTGGCCCGACTCTGGCAGTCACAGCAGTGATAGCCCGTCTGCTGTTACTGGTTCTTCTGCTGTGTATGACCAGCGCCAACGCCAGCCTGCGCCCCGTCAGCAGTATTGCCCTGCCGCAGGAGATGATGCCGCTGGATTCCGCCCCGGCCGGATGGGAGAAGCCTCTGCGCATGGGCGTCCTGTGCTGCGGTAACTCGCCGTGGAATATGGTTGTCGGTAACGATCTGTATGGCATTAATGCTGATTATCTGGTGGCGTTGCAGCAGACCACCGGCCTGAGTATGACCGTTGAGCGTTTTGACGACCTGCCCGCGATGTTTCAGGCACTGCAGCAGGGCAAGGTGGATGCGCTGTTTGGCGTGCCGCAGCAGCCCCTCCCGGCAGGCCTGAGCGCCACGCAGCCGTGGTTCAGCAGCCCGCTGCGCATCTACCGCAACCGCAACAATCTTCGTCCGGTGATGTTTAACTCCGCAGAGGCCCGTATCAGCGTCAGCCGTGACACCCTGGCGCGGATCAATCCTGCCTTCGTCCGCCAGCACCACTGGCAGATCACCGACACCGATTTGCAGGCACTGTCTGGGCTGCTGAATCAGCACAGTGATTACGTAGTTGCGGATGAGACCAGCGCCGGTTTTCTGCTCGGGCAGCTCCAGCAGGGTGAAGTGTATCAGTTGGCTTCTGCCCTCGATCCTGGAAAAATTCAGCTGCAAACCGTGACCCGCGACGCCGCGCTGACCCGGCTGCTGGACAAGGCTATCCGGCAGTTGCCCATGGAAGTGATTAATGGTATCCAGGGCCGCTGGAGCAGCGCGCTGCCGCGATACCAGGACAGCAATACTGCACGCCTGACGCCGATGGAGCGCAGCTGGATTGCACAGCATCCCACGGTGACCTACGCCGCCGTCAGTGATGATTATCCCTGGAGCTACCGTAACGCCAGCGGCCAGCCCGCCGGTTACAGCGTCGATTTACTCAACAGTATTGGTCAGATCACCGGTCTGCGCTTTCAACCTTACTGGGTCAGCAATGCCCTGCAGGCCGGCACGCTGGTCAGTCAGGGCCGTGCGCTGATCCAGCTCACGCTGCCTCTGACCGGCAACGATGCCATGCTGAACAACTCACAGCCGGTCTGGCGGGCCCTGTGGGGGGTCTATGTGCGCTCTCCGGTGCAGGGGATCACTCAGTGGAGCGATCTCAGGGGTAAACGCATCGGCGTGAAGCGCGGCGACCTGGCCCTGCGCCTGCTGCCGGCAGACACGGTACCCCAGGTGTTTGACGATACCACCAGCCTGTATGACGCCCTGGCCAGTGGACAGATTGATGCCCTGGCCGACAATGTGCTGTCCGCGCGCTGGCGGATCCAGAGCCGCTATGCCCGTTCGCTACAGCTGGCGTTTACCGCCAGTGATACCGCCTGGCCGGTTGCGATGGGAACGGCTCATAATCAGCCGCTACTGCGCGCCCTGCTGAACAGCAGCCTGCAACAGATCCCGACAGAAAGCTGGCAGCGCCTGCGGGAAAACTGGAGCAGTACCCCGGAAAGTTTTAACGACGGCCATCAGGGTGAGATGCGGCCCATTTCTCTGTTTGTGCTGGTCGCCGCCCTTTTCGCCATCGCTTTTCTGCTTATTCTGCTGTTCCGTCGCTATCTTGAACAACGCCGCGAGCGCCAGCAGCGGAAGCTGCTCGAGCAGGAGCGGGAAGTCGCTCAGCGGGAAAACCGGATGAAGAGCCAGTTTCTTGCCACCGTCAGCCATGAACTGCGCACGCCGATGCAGGCGGTACTCGGGCTACTTGAACTGGAGCTGGCGCAGCAGCCCCAGCGCCATAATCTGTCTCTGATCCACAGCAGCGCCTCCGGGCTACTGACACTGCTGAACGATCTGCAGGATCATGCCCGGGTTGAGAACAACAGCTTCAGCCTGGTGCTGAAGCCTCTTGAGCCGGAAAGCTGGCTGAAACGGCAGGAGGTTTTTTATCATCCTCTGATGCGCCGTAACGGGCCGCAGCTGCGGGTCAGCGCCCTCACGCCCCTGCCCGCATGGGTGCTGATTGACGGTGAACGACTGCAGCAGATCGCCAATAATCTTATCGGCAACGCCATTAAATTCACCTCGCAGGGCGAAATCCATCTCACCCTGGCCAGACAGGAACATCCGCCCGGGCTCTGTCTGCAGGTCAGCGATACCGGCAGCGGTATTCCTGCGGACGAGCAGCAGCGCCTGTTTGAACCCTGGTACCAGACGCCATCCGGCCGGCAGCTTTCGGTACAGGGCAGTGGACTGGGTCTGTCTATCTGCCGGGAAATCGTTACCCGCATGGGCGGCGATATTGCACTGCGTTCGGTTCCCGGGGAAGGCACCTGTGTCAGTGTTACCCTGCCGTGCCAGACCATTAATGCTCCGCAGAAAAGCGCGTCCTCCGACCGGCCAGAAGCGATCCCTGTCAGCCACTTGCGCGCAGCGATTGTTGATGACCACCCCACTAACCTGCTGGTCATGCAGCAGCAGCTGGCGCACTGTGGCATTCAGGCAGAAACCTTTTCTGATGGCCGTACCCTGCTGGAGGCCGCACAGCGCCGTCAGTGGGACCTGCTGTTTATCGACGTCAATATGCCTCACCCGGACGGACTGATGCTGGCGAAAATCCTGCGCCGCCGCGAACGGGGTCAGCCGCACTCTACCCGCATCATCCTGTGCTCCGCCGATGCGCAAATTCAGAGTCACCCTCAGGCACAGCAGATCGCCGATCGTTTACTGCTGAAGCCGGTCTCTCTGAGTGATATCACTACCCTGCTACAGACGGAATCACCTCTCCCCTTTGCCGACCTCTCGCAGCGCCTGCAGCAGCTGGCGCATCACGATGAGCACTATTTACAGCGCCTGTCTGCCACGCTGAGTGAAACACTGAACCGCGACAGCGAGGCAATGCTGCAGGCACTGGCTGCCAAAGAGTGGGTGACGCTTGAAAAAGCCGCCCACCGGATGAAGGGCAGCTGGCTGCTGCTGGGATACAGTGAGGGGGAAGTGTTATGTCAGCAGGTGATCACGGCGGCACAAACTCATCAGGATGCTAAATCTGCGCTAAATTTACTGATATCCTTCAGTAATATGTTACTCACTCAACTGGATTCGTATGGCTCACAACCACGGTGATACCGACACCAACCGTTCGCGGTTACTCGCAGCCTTTGCTGTCACCGCCCTCTTTATGGTGGCTGAGGTCGCTGGCGGGCTGATCTCCGGCTCGCTGGCGCTTTTGGCCGATGCCGGACATATGCTCACCGATGCCGCTGCCCTGTTACTGGCGTTGATGGCCACGCATTTTTCCCGACGCGCGCCCACGGTACAACATTCATTCGGCCTGCTGCGTTTAACCACGCTGGCCGCTTTTGTTAATGCCATTGCGCTGCTGGTCATTACGGCGCTGATTGTCTGGGAGGCGATTAACCGCTTCTGGCAGCCGCAGCCCGTCGCCGGCGGCATGATGCTGGTTATTGCCGTTGGCGGACTGCTGGCCAACCTGCTTTCTCTCTGGCTACTGCGCAGCGGCAGTCAGGAGAAAAACCTGAACGTGCGCGCGGCGGCACTCCACGTGCTGGGCGATCTGCTGGGTTCCGTGGGGGCGATTGTTGCCGCGATAATTATTATGCTGACAGGATGGACACCGGTTGATCCGATTCTGTCCGTTCTGGTGTCAGTACTGGTACTGCGGAGCGGATGGGCGCTGATGAAAGAGAGCGGTCGTGAACTGCTGGAAGGCGCACCCGCGGGCATCGACGTGGTGAAGCTGCAGCGGGCGCTGGTACGCAGCATTCCGGAAGTCAGAAATATCCATCATCTGCATTTATGGCAGGTCGGAGAAAAGCCGGTGATCACCCTGCACGTGCACGTGGTACCGCCCCACGATCATGATGCCCTGCTGCATCGCATCCACCACTACCTGCATGAACACTATGAGATTGAACATGCTACGGTGCAGATGGAGTACCAGTCGTGTCAGTCTGATGACTGCGACCTGCAGTGGATTCAGGGCAGCGGCGGTGCGCATCACTCTCACCACCATTAATGATGTTGGGGCGGCCGGAATAACGGGCCGCCCCAACAGCCTGCGTTCAGATCAGCGCTGGCGGGCGCTTTTCATCCACAGCCACGAGCCGTTCAGGGCAATGAGCGTCAGCAGCGCATATTCCAGCGCCATCGCATAGACCCCCTGCCGGGCAAAAATCATCACGCTGATGACATTGATCACCACCCACAGCAGCCAGTTTTCTACGTATTTTCTGGTCATCAGGATCATCGCCACAATCGACAGCACCATCATGCAGGAATCCCAGAACGGGAACGCGTCGGGCTGCAGCTGCGGCATCACCACGTTCAGGCCCATGCCCTGCATCAGGGAGACAGCGGCCTGGGTCAGGAAGGCAAACACCGGGTCGATATAGCGCGTCATCAGCGCAATGGCCACCACAATCGCAGCGCCCCAGCCAAGCAGTTTCGGCAGCGGCAGCCAGCGTATTTTCAGCGCCTGCTGGTTATCGCTGGTTTGCCGGCTCCAGGCGTACCACCCGTAAATATTGGCGACAAAGAAAAACAGCTGTAACAGCAGGCTGGCGTACAGTTGGATCTGGAAGAAAATCACCGCAAACAGCGTGACGTTAATCAGGCCAAACGCATAGTTAACAATCTTTTCCAGACTGGCCAGCCAGATACACAGTAAACCGGCAAGGGTTCCAATGGCTTCGATCCAGGAAAGATCGTAACCCCCGGCCCCGAGCGGAATATGAACCAGAATATTAGAGGTACTGAAAAAATCCATATTGAGAAATCCTTCAATGAGAAAACTGGAACAGGAGCGGCGGTCAGGCGTTGCCCTTACCCGCGATCTTAATTTTAAGATCCGCTGCAAAGGTTAGCATACGATCCAGCGGGATCAATGCCGCCTGACGCAGCCCCTCATCCACAAAAATTTCATGTTCACGGCCGCCCTGCTCCAGCGCATCGGCCATCGCCTTCAGCCCATTCATCGCCATCCACGGACAGTGGGCACAGCTGCGGCAGGTGGCCCCCTCACCGGCAGTCGGTGCTTCCAGCAGCTCCTTATCCGGGCAGGCCTGCTGCATCTTGTAGAAAATACCGCGATCGGTGGCGACGATCATCTGCTTCTGCGGCAGGGTTTGCGCGGCATGGATCAGCTGGCTGGTTGATCCGACGGCATCGGCCAGATCAACGATGGCCTGAGGCGATTCCGGGTGCACCAGCACCGCCGCCTCCGGATAGAGCCGCTTCATGCGCTGCAGCGCCTGCGTTTTAAACTCGTCATGGACGATACAGGCTGCCTGCCAGCAGATAACGTCCGCACCGGTTTTACCGGTCACGTACTGCCCCAGATGACGGTCCGGTGCCCAGATAATTTTCTCACCCAGGCTGTCCAGGTGCTCAATCAGCTCAACGGCAATACTGGAGGTCACCACCCAGTCGGCACGGGCTTTCACCGCCGCTGAGGTGTTGGCGTACACCACCACGGTACGATCGGGATGGGCATCGCAGAAAGCGCTGAATTCTTCCACCGGGCAGCCGAGATCGAGTGAACACTCTGCCTGTAATGTCGGCATCAGAATCGTTTTTTCCGGACTGAGGATCTTCGCCGTTTCGCCCATAAAGCGGACGCCGGCCACCAGTAGCGTGGAGGCGGGATGCTGGCTGCCAAAGCGCGCCATCTCCAGAGAGTCGGAGACGCAGCCGCCGGTCTCTTCCGCCAGCGCCTGGATCTCGGGGTCGGTATAGTAATGCGCGACCAGAACGGCATTGCGCTCTTTCAGCAGGCGTCGGATTTTCTCGCGATAAAACGCCTGTTCATCAACGGATAATCGGGCCGGTTTAGGCGGAAAAGGATAAACGGCAGCTTCGGGATCGAACATCAGGCTCATAAGGCGACTCTCGTTTCATCAACTTAACCGAATTAGCGCGGAATGCCGATCCGTCGCCAACTCTACGGCTGGTTTGTTTTGTATGCTAAACACGATAGCGGAAAAATGAACCGGTGTCGCCGGGTTTTTACCTTTTGCCGCGGGAGGTGAATCCGCTCAAAAGAGCGGTTCTTCCTGCCACAACTGTCCACCTTCCAGACGCAGCAGGAAAGCTTTGGTTTCCAGGCCTCCAGCGAACCCCGTCAGTTTACCGTTGGCGCCAATCACGCGATGGCAGGGCGCAATAATCGAGACAGGATTACGCCCGTTCGCCGCCCCGACTGCCCGCACTGCTGCCGGGCTGCCAACCTGGCGGGCGATCTCGCTGTAGCTCCGCGTCTCACCAAAGGGAATAGTCACCAGTGCTGCCCAGACCCTGCGCTGAAACTCCGTGCCGATAAAATCGAGCGTCAAATCGAACTGCTGTCGCTCGCCGGTAAAGTATTCGCGCAGCTGCTTTTCGGCTTCCAGCAGCGTCCTGTGGTGAACATCCTCCTGCTGGGGGAGGAAGCGTACACGTTTTGGATCGTCATTTTCCCACATCACCGCCGCCAGGCCGCGCTCTGTCGCAACCAGTTTCAATTCTCCCACCGGGGAGTCGATCATTTTGTACCAGAAAGCCATCTTCCTTCTCCTTTCGTATCAGGGGCACGGTATATTATGCCCAGGGGGCAGCGCATAACTCGCTGTTTTCGGACACCGGCACAGAATAGTTTCATGACCGAAAATGGCGAGTACAGGATGTGTTAAGCGCCTAGTCTGAGGTGAATTCTGTGCAACAGGACATAAAGATGATTGACCCGATCTCTGCTTATCTTGCCCTGACATCCCGGGATGTCCGCTTTGACGGCGTATTCTACGTGGGTGTGACCTCAACCGGTATTTATTGTCGCCCGATTTGCCCGGTCAAAGCCCCCCGGGCGGCGAACTGCCGGTTTTTTGATAGTGCAGAAGCGGCAGAGAAAGCCGCTTTTCGCCC
Organism: Erwinia persicina; assembly: GCF_019844095.1. Lineage (NCBI taxonomy): Bacteria > Pseudomonadati > Pseudomonadota > Gammaproteobacteria > Enterobacterales > Erwiniaceae > Erwinia > Erwinia persicina. Next base: position 3,285,125 of record NZ_CP082141.1, read on the forward strand.
CTGCCTGCGCTGCCGCCCGGAGCTGGCACCCGGCAACGCGCCAGTGGATAACGGGCAACGTATTGCTGAACGCCTGATGCAGCGGATTGATGAAGGACTGATTGAGCAGGTAGAAAGTCTGGACGAGATCGCTGCCCATTTTAATCTCAGCCTGCGCCAGCTCCGCCGCATCGTACAGAAGGAGCTGGGGGTCTCTCCCCTTGAGCTCCGTCAGACCCGGCGTCTGCTGCTGGCCAAACAGTTACTCAGTGAAACTCATCTACCGGTTACTGAAATCGCCTTTGCCAGCGGCTTTTCCAGCCTGCGGCGTTTCAACGCCGCGTTCAGCCAGCAATACCGGATGTCCCCTTCCCGCCTGCGCAAAAGCGGTGATACCCGGTCGGGGGAGGAAAACATCGGGGGCACGTCTGCATTACAATTGAGCTATCGCCCCCCCTACGACTGGGAGGCGATGCTGGCCTTTCTCAGGCGACGTGCGCTGCTGGGCGTGGAACACGTCGATCACCAAAGTTATGCCCGTACGGTGCGTCTGGGAGCGCACAGTGGATGGATCCGGGTCACTCAGCGCAGTGAGAAGAACGTTCTTCAGGTTGAGTTCACGCATTCGCTGAATGCAGTCTTGCCGGTTTTGCTTCGCCGGCTACGTAATCTGTTCGATCTGAGCGCCCGCCCGGACCTGATTACGCAGCACCTCAGCCAGGATCCGCTACTGGCCGCCCGGGTAATGGCCAGCCCGGGGCTAAGGGTTCCCGGTGCTTTTGATGGATTCGAGATGGCCGTGCGCGCGATTCTCGGTCAGCAGATCACCGTTCAGGCGGCTGCCACGCTGGGCGGCCGTTTTACTACTGCACTGGGTGAACCTTTCGCCACGCCGGTGGCAGGGCTCACTCACCTTTCTCCCCTCCCGGCTCGGGTCGCGCAGTGCAGCGTTGATGAGATTGCCCGCCTGGGAATTGTCAGTGCGCGCACCCGCTGCATTCTGGCCCTGGCAGAACACTGCACGCAGGGCACACTGCAGCTGGATGCGGCAAGCCATCCGGATCAGACCATTTCACAGCTTCTGTCTCTGCCGGGGATCGGTGACTGGACGGCGCAATACCTTGCGATGCGCGCACTGCGCTGGCCTGATGCTTTTCCTGCCGGTGATATAGTGGTGCGCAATAACCTGGGGGGGCTGAGTGCCAGGGAGGCTGAGGCTCGTTCTCAGCAATGGCGACCATGGCGCAGTTATGCGGTGATGCATATCTGGAACAGCGGTAAGCTGCTGGGATGATCAAATCTCGTGCGAAACGAGCAGAAAAAAGACTATCCCGCGACGCTGGCTGAATCTCACCGCGGAATGGCAGGGGCTGACCTTATTTGTGGTCAGCCCGGATGCTCTGCATTCGACCCGAACCTGCTGCAGGTTCGAACCCCGCCCGGGTGACAGATAGCAAAAAGGCGCCTTTAGGGCGCCTTTCTACATTGGTGGGTCGTGCAGGATTCGAACCTGCGACCAATTGATTAAAAGTCAACTGCTCTACCAACTGAGCTAACGACCCGATATGGTGGGTGATGACGGGCTCGAACCGCCGACCCCCTCCGTGTAAAGGAGATGCTCTACCAACTGAGCTAATCACCCATATCGAAACTTTAAAGCAAAACGTATTAGTGGTGGGTCGTGCAGGGCTCGAACCTGCGACCAATTGATTAAAAGTCAACTGCTCTACCAACTGAGCTAACGACCCGTAATACGGTAAATCTGAAATTTTTATCGCTGATACGTTGAAGTGGTGGGTCGTGCAGGATTCGAACCTGCGACCAATTGATTAAAAGTCAACTGCTCTACCAACTGAGCTAACGACCCGATATGGTGGGTGATGACGGGCTCGAACCGCCGACCCCCTCCGTGTAAAGGAGATGCTCTACCAACTGAGCTAATCACCCATATCGAAACTTCAAAGCAAAACGTAATAGTGGTGGGTCGTGCAGGGCTCGAACCTGCGACCAATTGATTAAAAGTCAACTGCTCTACCAACTGAGCTAACGACCCACTTTTGTGCTGCTGGCGTCTCTTAACATATCCCCCGGCAACGGCGGCATATATTACTGATTTGAATTCCCAGCGCAACCACTATTTCAGGATAAGTTGTTCAACTGCTTAGGTTTCACGCGGTAAGACCACAATTCAGGCTAAAAGAGGACAAAAGTCGTCAGTTACAGTGCGGCTGAACGCTTCTGAGCCTGTTTTGCGGCTTCACTGTTAGGGTACAGTTTCACCACCTGCTGATAGACCGCTTTGGCTTTCGCTTTATCGCCTTTTTCCTGCATGATCACCCCAACCTTCAACAGCGCATCAGCACTCTTGGGCGATTTGGGATACTTTTTGACAACTGTAGCGAAATAGTAAGCCGCATCGTCTTTTTTGCCTTTGTTGTAATTCAACTGACCGAGCCAGTAATTCGCATTTGGCTGATAAGTTGAATCCGGGTATTTCTTCACAAAAGCCTGAAACGCTGCGATAGCCTGATCGTACTGTTTTTTCTCCAGTACCAGCGCTACAGCGGCATTATAGTCAGTATTCGCATCGCCGCTCTGGGTAGGAGCAGCAGCGGCAGCAGCAGGTGCCGCCGCTGCATTACTGCCATCAGAGGACGTCTCGGCAGCTGCCGCACCGGCACCTGACGCTGCCGCGGCACCGGCGTTTGCACCACCGCTGCTCAGCGCATCAATCTGCTGATAAAGACCTTTCTGACGTTCCACGACCTGATTCAGCTGATAGCTATTTTCCTGAATTTGACCACGAAGTGAGTCAATATCATTTTGCGTTTCGGAAAGTTGCTGCTGAAGCTGCTGAAGGAGTTGCGCCTGAGCATTAGAAATACGCTCAAGGGTAGTGACACGGTCTTCGACCGAGCCGGAGCCAACGTTACTGATTGTTGCCTGGGCATTAGCGGCCCAGGGGGCCGCTACGCCAACCAGTAACGACAGACTCAACAGGTGAGTTCTGAAGCTACTAATCATGTGATTCTCTTAGTAAACCAGTACTGCACGACGGTTTTTAGCATACGCTGACTCGTCATGACCCAGTACGGCTGGTTTTTCTTTACCGTAAGAAACGATAGAGATCTGGTCAGCAGAAACGCCTTTACCCTGCAGGTACATTTTCACTGCTGAAGCACGACGTTCGCCCAGGGCGATGTTGTACTCAGGTGTACCGCGCTCATCCGCATGACCTTCAACAGTCACTTTGTATGATGGGTTGCTACGCAGGAAGTTAGCGTGAGCATCCAGCATCTGAGCAAAGTCAGACGCGATGTCATACTTGTCCAGGCCGAAGTAGACGATGTTGTTTTTCTGCAGTTCCTGCATCTGCAGACGTGCCTGCTCATCAGAAGACATGTTACCGCTGTTCATGCCGCTGTTAGAACCGTCACCCATGCCCATACCGTTGGTCTGGTCATTGTTGTTGTTCTTGTGAGAGCTACATGCAGCCACTGCGATTACTGGCAGTGCCAGCATTAAGCCTTTCAGCACTTTGTTCAGTTGCATTATTTAATTCCTATTATAGTTTGCCATACATATTTACACATGCATCACAGATACGGCGACCAGGCAGGAAATTTGACCTGTCCATCGGTTGCCGGAAGACGCGCTTTGAAACGCCCATCCGTCGAAACCAACTGCAATACGGAACCCATACCCTGTGTAGAGCTGTAGATTACCATTGTGCCGTTAGGTGCGAGACTTGGCGTCTCATCCAGGAACGTGTCCGTTAATTGTTGAACGGCTCCCGTTACCAGATCTTGTCGGGCGACGTGTTGAGCGCCACCGTTGGTGCTGATCATCACCATTGATTTGCCATCAGAGCTCACGTCGGCATCCTGGTTCTGAGAACCTTCCCAGGTAATACGCTGGGCTGTGCCACCGCTGGCGCTGATTTTGTAGATTTGTGGACGTCCCGCCTGGTCAGAGGTATAGGCCAGACTCTGGCTGTCCGGGAACCAGGTCGGTTCAGTACTGTTATAACGACCGTCAGTCACCTGGCTGATCTGGCCAGAAGCGAGGTTCATCACATACAGGTTCAGGCTGCCGGTTTTCGATAAGGCAAACGCCAGCTTGCTGCCATCAGGAGAAAAGGCCGGTGCACCGTTGTGACGTGGGAATGAAGCCACCTGTTTGATTGCACCGTTAGCCAGCGTCTGGATAACCAGAGCAGACTTACCGCTTTCAAACGTCACGTAAGCCACTTTGCTGCCGTCTGGAGACCAGGCCGGTGACATCAATGGCTGTGGTGAACGGTGAACCACGAACTGGTTGTAGCCATCGTAATCTGACACGCGCAGCTCATAAGGGAACTGGCCGCCGTTGGTCTGGACTACATACGCGATACGGGTACGGAATGCACCTTTAATACCGGTCAGTTTTTCAAAGCTTTCATCACTGGCGGTATGCGCTGCATAGCGCAGCCACTGTTTGGTGACTTTAAACTGATTCTGTGCAAGTACCGCCCCCGGATTGCCGGACGTGTCAACGAGCTGGTAAGAAACCATATAGCTACCGTCAGCGCCCGGCTGTACCTGGCCTACGACTACGGCATCAATACCCAGCGCAGTCCATGCAGCAGGCTGCACTTCGGCGACAGAGGTCGGCTGCTGGGGTAAGCGTGAACGATCGATTGGGTTAAATTTACCGCTGTTGCGCAAGTCGGCAGCAACGATGCCACCGATGTCTTCCGGCGCTGCACCCGGGCCATCCCACTTAAACGGCACAACGCCGATTGGACGTGCGGTATTCACACCCTGAGTAATTTCAATGCGGACTTCTGCATGCGCTACCGCGACAAACAGCATTAAAAAACTCAGCGCTACACGAAATGCCTGCTTCATTCTTTCTCCCTTATCCGGGCATAGCACCCACGATAATTAGCCTTGTATCAAGAAACCTAAGAGTACGGCATGAATAACATAGTTCAACATGCCGCTTATTATCGAATTCTTACAGTTTAAACCCGACTGTCGCTTCTTTCACAGCCTGCCAGACCTCCGGGCTTGGCGGTTTCGGGATCTTCGCCGTACGTGCAGCAGTTAATGCAGCCTGACAAAGCGCAGCATCGCCGCCCGCCGGTATCGCTGAAGTCAGAAACCCGTCCGGTGCCAGTTTAATACGGATATCACAGGTCTGTCCGGCGTACGTATCCGCATTATACAGTTTACTCTCAATCGCGCCTTTTACCTGGCCAAGATAGCTGTCAATTGCCGCGCCAGATGCGCCTGACTTCTTCTGCGTCCCCTGCCCTGCGGCACCGCCACCACCGGCAGCATTACCGGATTTCGGCGCATTTTTACCGGAGGTCAGATCGCCCAACAGATCGCCAACATCACCCGACTCTTTTGCGGCTTCTGCAGCTGCTTTCTTCTTCGCTGCGGCATCGGCTTTCGCTTTTGCCGCTGCTTCGGCTTTGGCTTTCGCTGCCGCTTCCGCTTTTTCTTTCGCTGCGGCTGCGGCTTTCTCTTTGGCTTCTTCTGCCGCTTTTTCTTTCGCTTCCGCCGCTGCCTGCGCTTTCGCTTCCTGAGCCGCTTTCGCATCGGCAGTGGCTTTGGCTTTCGCCTCGGCCGCTGCTTTCACTTTTGCGGCTTCAGCTGCGGCTTTTTTCGCTTCGGCTTCAGCTTCTTTCTTTGCGTCAGCAGCGGCTTTTTTCGCCTCTTCTGCCGCTTTTTTCTGGGCGTCAGCGGCGGACTTCGCCTGAGCATCCGCCTGAGCTTTTGCATCGGCTTTGGCTTTTGCTGCCGCAGCTTCCGCCTGCTTCTGTTCCTGCTGCGCCTGCTTCGCCGCATCCGCAGCCTGTTTCTGTTCGCTGGCCTGTTCCGCAGCCTGCTGTTTGGCCTCTTCCTGTGCCTGCAGACGCTCTTTCTCGATCTGCTTCAGTCGTTGCTGCTCCGCCGCCTGCTTCTGCTGCAGTTCTTCCGCCTGCTGTTTAGCCTGCTTCTGACGCTGCTGCTCAGCGCGTTTACTGTCGCTCTGCTGATTTTGCTGACGATTGTACTGTTCCACAACCGCGCCTGGATCGACCATGACGGCATCGATATCGCTACCGCCACCGCCGCCACTGGCATCGATGTTTTCGTCAAACGAGCTCCATATCAGCACCGCCACCAGAATGATGTGGAAAATAACGGATAGGGTTATTGCTCGTTTTAACTTTTCGTCTTGCTCGGTTGCCTTCGACACTCTCGGTTCCCAAAAACGGTTCGAATGAATTAAATCGGCTGCGTCATTAGCCCGACAGACTTCACGCCTGCCTGATGCAGCAAGTTCAGCGCCTTGATGATTTCCTCGTAAGGAACCTCTTTGGCTCCGCCAATCAGGAACACCGTTTTCGGGTTAGCCGTAATGCGCCGCTGCGCTTCGGCCACCACCTGTTCCGCTGGCAGCTGTTCCATCCGATCGTGATCGACCACCAGGCTGTACTGCCCGACACCGGCCACTTCAACAATCACAGGTGGATTATCATCGCTGGAGACGGTTTTAGAATCTGTAGCGTCCGGGAGATCAACTTCCACGCTCTGAGTGATGATGGGCGCCGTTGCCATGAAAATCAGCAGCAGCACCAGCAGCACGTCCAGTAATGGAACAATATTGATCTCGGACTTCACGTCGCGGCGACCGCGACCACGCCTTCTGGCCATGCTAACCTCCGACTTACTTGCTTACGTCGCTTGAGAACGCCTGACGATGCAGGATAGCCGTGAACTCTTCCATGAAGTTGTCGTAGTTCTGCTCCAGCTTGTTCACGCGCTGGGTCAGGCGGTTATAGGCCATAACCGCAGGGATTGCCGCGAACAGACCGATAGCGGTCGCAATCAGTGCTTCAGCAATACCTGGCGCCACCATCTGCAGGGTGGCCTGCTTCACCGCGCCAAGCGCGATAAAGGCATGCATGATCCCCCACACTGTACCAAACAGGCCAATATAAGGACTGATTGAACCGACAGTGCCAAGGAAAGGAATATGGTTTTCCAGCGCTTCCAGCTCACGATTCATGGAAATGCGCATCGCACGGGTTGCGCCCTCCACCACCGCTTCCGGGGCATGGTTGTTCGCACGATGCAGGCGGGCAAACTCTTTAAACCCGGCATAAAAAATCTGCTCTGAACCGCCCAGTTCATCGCGACGAGCCTGGCTTTCCTGATAGAGACGAGACAGTTCGATACCGGACCAAAACTTATCTTCAAAGGCATCTGCATCTCGCGTGGCCGCATTCAAAATACGGGTTCGCTGAATAATCACAGCCCACGAGGCGATAGAAAACCCGATCAAAATCAACATGATAAGTTTGACCAGAAGGCTCGCCTTCAGGAACAAATCAAGAATGTTCATGTCAGTCACTGCTTGAACTCCGCGACAATAGACTTGGGAAGCGCTATCGGCTTCATTAGATGTGGATTGATGCAGGCGATCAGGACCTCTGCTTCATTGAGCACACGGCCTTCTGCATTAACGATGCGTTGTGCGAATGTCATGGTCGTTCTGGTCATACGAATAACCTCGCATTGCACTTCGAGCATATCGTCGAGGCGTGCAGCTGCAAGGTAATCAACCGTGATACGGCGCACAACAAAGGCAACCTGCTGTTCCAGCAGAACCTGTTGATTGAAATGGCGCTCACGCAGCATTTCAGTTCGTGCCCGCTCATAAAAAGCGACATAGCTGGCATGGTAAACCACACCACCGGCATCCGTATCTTCGTAATAGACACGCACCGGCCATCGAAACAGCGTTGTACTCACTCTACATCCCGGTAATGCTAACGTTGGTACAGGAAAACGTTGCTACTATACGCAAGACCTAACACATTGGGAATGGGTTGCCACAGGCTGATGAAAATAATTATTGCACCGTAACAACTTCACTAATTTCAGCACATTTGTTAGACAACGATTGACGTAAATGCAGCTAAATAAAGGTTTGAAGACACTAACAGTGTGGAAGGAAACACGAGAAAACAGCGGACCAGGACGACCCGGCCCGCTGCATTATGACAGGAAGAAAAACCCGACCCCACTCAGGAGGAGCAGCATTGCCGGAAGGGGGGAGAAAAAGCCGCGCCAGCGTAAGCGGCGCGGGCGGAACCCAACACCGTGGATCACGCCGGTACACACCGCCCACATCAGCAGCAACCCCTGCCAGATAGCAAGCTCACTGCTGTTGGCTGCAAAGCGCGATGGGTTCCAGAACATACATCCCGCCAGCACCAACGCGGCTACCAGGGAAAGCACCCGTAACGGGCGCTTATCCATCAGCTGATAAAGACGAGCGATGCCCTCCCCCATTACAGTTTCTCTTTACTCGCGGCAGACGCTTCCGCTTGCTCTAAGGCCAGCGCGGTAATGATACCGAAGGCACAGGCCAGCAGCGTGCCGAGGATCCAGGCAAAATACCACATGATATCGCTCCTTCTTTAGTAAAGAGAATGGCTGTTACTTTCAATCTGTTCTTTGGTCAGCCGACCGAACATTTTGTAATAACACCAGGTTGTATAAGCCAGAATGATCGGCACAAAAATGGCGGCCACTACGGTCATGACTTTCAGTGTCAGCACCGTTGAGGTGGCATCCCACATGGTCAGACTAACATTAGGGACCGTGCTTGATGGCATCACAAATGGGAACATGGCAATACCCGCCGTCAGGATGACACAGGCCAGGGTCAGTGATGAGAACACAAACGCCCAGGCCCCTTTCTCAATCCGTGAAAAGAGAATAGTCAGTAGCGGAAGCACTACACCCAGGGCCGGGATAGCCCAAAGAACCGGGGCGTTATTAAAGTTAAGCATCCAGGCACCCGCCTGACGACTCACTTCTTTTACCAGTGGGTTAGATGCCCCGTTATGATCCAGTGCAGATGTCACGACATAGCCATCAATACCATAAACGATCCAGACGCCGGCTAGCGCGAAACACACCATCATGACCGCAGCAGAGATCTGTGCCGCTTTGCGGGTGCGCAAATGCAGTTCTCCCACGGTACGCATCTGTAAATAGGTGGCCCCCTGGGTAAGGATCATTGTCAGACTGACCACCCCAGCCAGCAGGCCGAAGGGATTAAGTAGCTGGAAGAAATTACCGGTGTAGAACAGCCGCAAATCATTATCGATATGGAACGGCACACCTTGTAACAGGTTACCAAAGGCGACACCAATCACTAACGGCGGTACAAAACTCCCAATAAAGATCCCCCAGTCCCACATGCCACGCCAGCGCATATCTTCGATCTTGGAACGGTAGTCAAAACCGACCGGACGGAAGAACAGGGAGGCAAGTACCAGAATCATCGCCACATAAAAGCCGGAAAATGCCGCTGCGTAGACCATCGGCCAGGCCGCAAACAGCGCCCCCCCTGCGGTGATCAGCCAAACCTGGTTGCCGTCCCAGTGCGGAGCAATACTGTTTATCATAATACGGCGTTCGGTATCAGAACGGCCAAGAATGCGGGTTAGCATTCCTACGCCCATATCGAAACCGTCAGCGACCGCAAAACCGATCAGCAAAATGCCAATCAGCAGCCACCAGATAAAACGCAATTCTTCATAAGTTAACATTTATGGACTCCTGTCTTAACGTGCAGGCTGCGAGGCAATGCTGGACTGTTCATAGTGATAGCGTCCGGTCTTGAGACTGCTTGGGCCAAGGCGGGCAAATTTGAACATCAGATACATTTCAGCCACCAGGAACAGCGTATACAGGCCACAAATCAGCCCCATTGAGAACAGCAGATCGCCAACGGTCAGGGAGGAGTTTGCCACTGCAGTAGGCAACACTTCACCAATGGCCCAGGGCTGACGGCCGTATTCAGCGACAAACCAACCTGATTCAATCGCAATCCATGGCAGCGGAATGCCATAGAGAGCACATCTCAGCAGAAGTGGCCATTTGCCAATGCGGTTACGGATCACCGTCCAGAATGACAGACCAATGATCAACAACATCAGCACACCGCAGGCGACCATAATGCGGAAGGAGAAATAGAGCGGAGCCACGCTTGGGATCGAATCTTTCGTTGCCTGCTGGATTTGCGCTTCGCTGGCATCGGCCACATTCGGTGTGTAGCGTTTCAACAGTAAACCGTAGCCAAGATCTTGTTTAGCTTCATTGAATGCAGTACGGACTGCAGGATCCTTGTTACCAGTACGCAACTCCTGCAGCAGCTCATACGCTTTCATCCCATTACGAATGCGTACTTCATGCTGCTCCATCAGCTCTTTCAGGCCCGTGACCTGCTTGTCGACTGAACGGGTGGCGATCAGGCCAAGCGCCCACGGGATCTGGATAGCATAATGGTTTTTCTGTGCTTCCTGATCCGGGATACCAAACAACGTAAAGGCGGCGGGCGCTGGTTGGGTTTCCCACTCGGCTTCAATCGCGGCCAGTTTCGTTTTCTGCACGTCACCAATTTCGTAACCGGACTCATCACCCAGTACAATCACGGAGAGGATCGCTGCCATACCAAAGCTGGCTGCAATCGCGAAGGAACGCTTAGCAAAGGCGACGTCACGTCCGCGCAGCAGATAATAAGCACTGATCCCCAGAATGAACATGGCACCACAGGTATACCCTGCCGCGACGGTATGCACGAACTTCACCTGAGCGACCGGGTTCAGAACCAACTCGGAGAAGCTGACCATCTCCATGCGCATGGTTTCAAAATTAAACTCGGAGGCAACCGGATTTTGCATCCAGCCGTTGGCGACCAGAATCCACAGTGCGGAGAGGTTGGAACCCAGCGCCACCAGCCAGGTCACGGCCATGTGCTGCACTTTGCCAAGGCGATCCCAGCCAAAGAAGAACAGACCGACGAAGGTTGACTCCAGGAAGAACGCCATTAACCCTTCAATGGCCAGTGGGGCACCGAAGATATCCCCCACATAGTGCGAATAGTAAGACCAGTTTGTGCCGAACTGAAACTCCATAGTCAGCCCGGTGGCCACGCCCAGAGCGAAGTTAATACCAAATAACTTGCCCCAAAACTTGGTCATATCTTTATAGATTTGTTTACCTGACAGTACGTAAACCGTTTCCATAATAGCCAGTAAAAACGCCATACCCAGCGTTAATGGCACAAACAGGAAATGGTACATAGCAGTCAAAGCAAACTGTAATCGCGACAGTTCGACAATATCAAACATTTTGACTCCTTGCTCCGCAAGTGGGTTCCGACAGAAGAATACCCGAGTTAAATACTCAGAATTACCTGGAGACATCCCAATAAATAATAAAAGCTTAACCCCGAAAAGTGGTTCCTGAGATACAGAAAAGCACCCCATCCCTGTGACAAAAATGGCCCGTGACAGGTATGGAAGATTCAGAACGACCTCCTGACTCTCATAATACGCCTTTATACACACAGGTTTAAAGGGGTTTTGTGACGTCAGTATTATTTTTAGCAGGGAGTATCAATTTTCAATCTAACAGGGACTTTACCTGAATTTGATGTGGCGCAATTTAAACTAAAAAAGCAAAAATACGCCAGTAATATACCCAATAAATAACTCTGCTTTTCTTGATCTAAATTAATATTTAGATCTCATCTCCTGTGGTAGCAACACCAGTTTGTTAAAGGTTTGTGTGTATTATCACGATGAAGGTTAAAATATATAAACAATAAAAAAGAAATTAACGTTAAATAACGCCCGCGATATTTAATAATAATTTAACGCAAATTTTTGTCATCAGAAATGAGTGGGACAGCGGTGAAAAAAAAGGCCACCCGAAGGTGGCCTTGATTGTTCATTCCGTACAACGACAGACAACGTTACTGTGGAAGTACCGCTTTCACCGCTTCACCGATGTCAGCCAGACTGCGCACCGTTTTCACGCCTGCCGCTTCCAGCGCAGCGAACTTCTCGTCTGCCGTGCCTTTACCACCCGCAATGATGGCGCCGGCGTGGCCCATACGTTTGCCTTTAGGCGCAGTTACGCCCGCAATGTAACCCACCACTGGCTTGGTTACATACTCTTTGATGAACGCAGCCGCTTCTTCTTCTGCGCTGCCACCGATTTCACCGATCATGACAATGGCTTCGGTCTGCGGATCATCCTGGAACAGCTTAAGGATGTCGATGAAGTTTGAACCCGGGATCGGGTCACCGCCGATGCCGACGCAGGTAGACTGACCGTAACCGATGTCAGTGGTCTGCTTAACCGCTTCATAAGTCAGCGTACCGGAACGGGAAACGATACCGATACGGCCTGGCTGGTGAATATGGCCAGGCATGATCCCAATCTTACAGGCGCCAGGGGTAATCACACCCGGGCAGTTTGGACCAATCATACGCACGCCAGCTTCATCCAGCTTAACTTTCACTGTCAGCATATCCAGTGTCGGGATACCTTCGGTGATGGTGATGATCAGCTTGATACCCGCTTCAATCGCTTCCAGAATACCGTCTTTACAGAACGGGGCTGGTACATAGATGACTGAGGCTGTCGCCCCGGTGGCTTCTACCGCTTCACGCACGGTGTTGAACACGGGCAGACCCAGATGCTCCGTTCCGCCTTTCCCTGGGGTCACGCCCCCAACCAGCTGCGTACCGTAGGCTAAAGCCTGCTCGGAGTGGAAGGTACCCTGACCACCGGTGAAGCCCTGGCAGATAACTTTGGTGTTTTTATCAATCAGAATAGACATTATTTACCCTCCGCTGCGGCAACAACACGGTGCGCCGCATCGCTCAGGCTGGTTGCTGCAATAATATTCAGGCCGCTGTCTGCCAGTTTTTTGGCACCCAGCTCGGCATTGTTCCCTTCCAGACGCACGACCACCGGCACGTTAACGCCCACTTCTTCTACTGCACCGATGATGCCGTCAGCAATCAGGTCGCAGCGTACGATACCGCCGAAGATGTTAACGAATACGGCTTTCACCGCATCATCAGACAGGATGATTTTAAAGGCTTCGGTAACACGTTCTTTAGTCGCACCGCCACCAACATCAAGGAAGTTAGCTGGCTGGCCACCGCTGAGTTTCACGATGTCCATCGTACCCATCGCCAGACCGGCACCGTTGACCATGCAACCGATGTTCCCTTCCAGCGCCACATAGTTCAGTTCCCACTGTGCAGCGTGAGCTTCACGGGAGTCTTCCTGGCTTGGATCACGCATTTCGCGAAGCTCAGGCTGGCGGAACAGTGCGTTGCCATCTGCCGTCAGTTTACCGTCCAGGCAGACCAGGTCGCCCTGCTTGGTGATCACCAGCGGGTTAATCTCAACCAGTGCCAGGTCGCGCTCCAGGAACAGCGTCGCCAGACCCATAAAGATCTTAGTAAACTGGCCAACCTGCTTACCGGTCAGACCCAGTTTAAACGCCAGCTCACGGCCCTGGTAAGGCTGTGGCCCGGTCAGGGGATCCAGCGCCATTTTGTGGATCAGGTGCGGGGTTTCTTCCGCCACTTTTTCAATTTCCACGCCGCCTTCGGTTGACGCCATAAAGACGACACGACGGGTGCCACGGTCAACCACCGCGCCCAGGTAGAGCTCCTGGTCAATATCAGTCGCAGACTCAACCAGAATCTGGTTAACCGGCTGACCATGTGCGTCAGTCTGGTAGGTCACCAGACGCTTGCCCAGCCAGTTCTCAGCAAAAGCACGGATCTCTTCTTTGCTGTTAACCACTTTCACACCGCCCGCTTTACCGCGGCCACCGGCATGAACCTGACATTTCACTACCCACGGGCCGGCACCAATCTTAGAGGCGGCTTCTTCTGCTTCGCGTGGCGTGGTGCAGGCATAACCGGTTGGTGCCGGTAAACCATACCGTGCAAACAACTGTTTTGCCTGATATTCGTGTAAGTTCATGATGTTCTATCCATTCAGGTCTGAAAAGATTTAGCTGCCAGAGGCGGCTACTCATAGGGTTGAGCACGGCGTGACGCCGTGCTCAGGGAGTTAGACATCCAGCAGCAGACGTGCTGGATCTTCCAGCAGCTCTTTAATCGCCACCAGATAACCTACTGATTCGCGTCCATCGATCAGACGGTGATCGTAAGAGAGGGCCAGATACATCATTGGCTGAATAACGACCTGACCATTGACCGCCATCGGGCGATCTTTGATGGCATGCATCCCCAGGATCGCACTCTGCGGTGGGTTGATGATCGGAGTGGACATCAGAGAACCGAACACACCACCGTTGGTGATGGTGAAGTTACCACCGGTCAGTTCGTCAACGGTCAGCTTGCCGTCACGCCCTTTCACCGCCAGCTCTTTAATCTTCTTCTCGATGTCAGCCATGCTTAAGGCATCCACATCTTTTAATACCGGGGTCACCAGGCCACGTGGCGTGGAAACCGCGATACTGACGTCAAAGTAGTTGTGGTAAACCACTTCTTCGCCATCAATAGAGGCGTTGACTTCCGGATAGCGTTTCAGCGCTTCTACTACCGCTTTGATGTAGAAGGACATAAAGCCCAGACGCACACCATGACGTTTCTCGAAGGCATCACCGTACTGCTTACGCAGTGCCATGATCGGCTGCATGTTAACTTCGTTAAAGGTCGTCAGCATCGCCGTGCTGTTTTTGGCTTCCAGCAAGCGTTCAGCCACGCGCTTACGCAGGCGGGTCATCGGCACACGCTTCTCGCTGCGATTACCCAGCGATGGGGCCGCTGTCGCCGCAGGGGCCGGCTTAGTCTCTGCCGCTTTAGCTGGCGCTTTCGCCAGGTGTTTTTCAACATCTTCACGGGTCAGACGACCGCCAACACCGGTGCCTTTGATGGCTGCCGCGTCGAGGTTATGTTCAGCGATCAGGCGACGAATTGCCGGGCTGAGAGCATCATTACTTTCTTCTTCCAGGGAGGCGCTCTGACGCTGTGCCGGAGTAGACTCATTGGCTTCAGCTTTAGCAGAGGTTTCTTTGCCGCCGCTGTTGCCTTCTTTCAGTCGACCGAGTGCCTGACGGGAAACGACGGTTGCGCCCTCTTCTTCCAGGATCGCTTCCAGTACGCCATCCGTGGAGGCAGGGACTTCCAGGATCACTTTATCGGTTTCAATTTCTACCAGCACTTCGTCACGCTTGACGCTGTCGCCAGGTTTTTTGTGCCAGGTTGCTACAGTGGCATCAGCCACGGACTCAGGCAGGTCAGGAACAACGATATCTACGCTACTCATTCTTTTTCCTTAATTATTCAACGTTCAGCGCGTCATTAACCAGATCTTGCTGCTGCTGCTGGTGAACGGACATATAGCCAACTGCCGGGGATGCGGATGCAGGGCGACCGGCATAACGTAATGAAGCCCCAAACGGCACGACTTCGCGGAAGTGATGCTGGCTGCAATACCATGCGCCCTGGTTCAGGGGTTCTTCCTGACACCAGACAAAATCATGCACGTGAGAATACTGTTGCAGAACATCCTGCACCGCTTTATGCGGGAAGGGATATAACTGCTCAATACGCACGATTGCGACATCGGTTTGTTCGTTTTTACGACGTTTATCCAGCAGATCGTAGTAGACCTTACCGGAACAGAGCACAACGCGTTTGACCCCTTTCGGATCAAGATCGTCGATCTCACCAATCGCAGGCTGGAACGCACCACTTGCCAGCTCTTCGAGTGAAGATACGGCCTGTGGATGACGTAATAACGATTTCGGCGACATGACCACCAGCGGACGACGCATACCGCGCAGCGCCTGACGACGCAGCATGTGGTAAACCTGCGCCGGCGTCGAAGGCACGCAAACCTGCATGTTTTGTTCAGCACAAAGCTGCAGATAACGTTCCAGACGTGCTGAGGAGTGCTCAGGGCCCTGACCTTCGTAGCCGTGCGGCAGGAGCATTACCAGGCCACACATACGGCCCCATTTCTGCTCGCCGGAGCTGATGAACTGGTCAATCACCACCTGCGCGCCGTTAGCAAAGTCACCAAATTGCGCTTCCCAGATAGTCAGGGTACGCGGTTCTGCCGTGGCATAGCCGTATTCAAATGCCAGTACCGCTTCTTCCGACAGGACGGAGTCCCAGACCTTGAAGGTACCCTGACCGTTGTGCACGTGCTGCAATGGGGTATAGGTTGAACCATTCGCCTGATTATGGATAACCGCGTGGCGGTGGAAGAAGGTGCCGCGCCCCATATCCTCGCCGGAAAGACGGCATGGAATGCCTTCATCCACCAGCGTGGCGTAAGCCAGGTTCTCTGCAGCGCCCCAGTCAAACGGTTTATTACCTGCAGCCATTTCTGCGCGGTCGTTGTAAATCTTCGCGACACGCGACTGCATTTCGACTGACTCTGGTACCGTACTGATGCGTTTTGCCAGTTCCTGCAAGCGCTTCAGTTCGATAGATTCCGGATAGCCTTCATCCCAGTCGTGGTTCAGATACGGTGACCAGGTGAACGAATGCAGGCTCATTGGACGCCATTCCGGCACGACACATTCACCGGCATCCAGCGCATCACGGTAAAGGTTGACCATTTCCGTGGCATCTTCCAGGCTGGCGACCTGTTCGGCTTCCAGCTTGTCAGCATACAATTTACGCGGCGTCGGGTGTTTCTTGATTTTCTGGTACATGACAGGCTGCGTGGCGCTTGGCTCATCCGCTTCGTTATGGCCATGACGGCGATAACAGACCAGGTCAATAAACACGTCGCGTTTAAAGGTGTTACGGAAATCCAACGCCAGGCGGGTCACAAAGGCAACGGCTTCCGGATCGTCCGCATTAACGTGGAAGATCGGGGCCAGCACCATTTTTCCGATGTCAGTACAGTACTGCGTTGAACGCGCATCTTTAGGGTTAGATGTGGTAAAGCCGATCTGATTATTGATCACGATACGCACGGTACCGCCCACTTCATAACCGCGCGCCTGAGACATGTTCAGGGTTTCCTGCACCACGCCCTGGCCGATAACCGCAGCATCACCATGGATGGTGATCGGCAAGACTTTATTGCTGGCAGGTTCATCCAGGCGGTCAAGACGGGCACGTACTGACCCCATTACCACCGGGCTGACAATTTCAAGATGAGAAGGGTTAAACGCCAGCGCAAGGTGAACCATGCCGCCTTCGGTTTCCACATCTGATGAGAAGCCCATGTGGTACTTCACATCGCCGGTGCCGAGATGCTCTTTATGCTTACCAGCGAATTCGTCAAACAGGTCTTGAGGTTTTTTCCCCAACACGTTGATCAGCACGTTAAGACGGCCACGGTGCGCCATTCCCAGCACCACTTCGCGCGTACCGCTCTTACCGGCATGACGGATCATCTCGTTCAGCATCGGCACCAGCGCATCACCACCTTCCAGTGAGAAACGTTTTGCCCCAGGGAATTTTGCCCCAAGGTAGCGCTCCAGACCTTCTGCGGCGGTCAGCTGTTTGAGGAAGCCCTTCTTCTCTTCAACAGAATAAGAAGCCTGCCCTACCGCCGATTCCAGACGCTGTTGGATCCAGCGTTTCTCTTCGGTGTTGGTCATGTGCATATATTCCGCACCGATCGAACCGCAATAGGTTTGCTGCAGAGCGGCAAACAGATCCGCCAGCTTCAGCGTGTCTTTGCCAATGGCAAAGGAACCTACATTGAAACTTTCCTGGAAATCGGCTTCGCTCAGACCATGGTAGGCCGGGTCGAGATCGGGCACCGCCTCCTGCTTCCACAGGCCTAACGGATCGAGGTTTGCCTGCTGATGCCCGCGAAAACGGAAGGCGTTGATCAGCTGCAGTACCTTGACCTGTTTGGCATTCGTTTCAGGATCGCTAACGGAGGCGGTATAGCGCGATGCATCTTTCGCCAGGCGGCGGAAGTACTCGCGAGTGGTGGAGTGGAATTGCTCAGGTCTAACCCCAGTGCCAGGAAGCTCTTGGAAAAGAGATTTCCAGGCCACATCAACAGAGTCAGGATCGGTTAAGAAGTCCTCATAGAGCTGTTCTATGTAGGACTGGTTCGCGCCGGCCAGCCAGGAGGAGTCCAGCCAGGGTTTCATCGCGCTGTTCTGCATTGTGATCCCTTAAGCATATTTGTGCTTTTTTTTTCGCCGTGGTTGTAATGGAACCTTTGCAAGTCCCGCGCCGCGTTAACGGCTTACCGTGGTACGGTTCTTCGTTACGAGCGACCGGCCCGTAAGGGAACCTTTGCAAAGGGTTTCCGGCAACATCGCTCTGCCGAAAACACCTTACAAAGATGACCTGGTAAAACGCCGGGAACCCTCAGGCTCCCGGATATCACTATTACGCGCCCCGCTGCAGCAGCATCGACTTAATATGGCCGATGGCACGCGTTGGGTTCAGCCCTTTCGGACATACGCTCACACAGTTCATGATGCTGTGACAGCGGAATACGCTGAAAGCATCATTCAGATTGTCGAGGCGCGCATCGGTTTCCGTATCGCGGCTGTCAATCAGGAAGCGGTAAGCGGCAAGCAGGCCTGCCGGACCAATAAACTTGTCCGGGTTCCACCAGAATGACGGGCATGAGGTGGAGCAGCAGGCACACAGGATACACTCATACAGGCCATCCAGTTTTTCACGCTGTTCGGGTTCCTGAAGGTGCTCCCTTGCTGGCGGTTTTTGCCCATTATTCAACAGGTAAGGCTTAATCTTCTCATACTGAGCATAGAACTGGCCCATGTCCACCACCAAATCGCGGATCACCGGTAAACCGGGCAGCGGGCGGATGACAATTTTCTGTTTACCGTTCCCCAAAGCAGAGACCGGGGTAATACAGGCAAGACCGTTCTTTCCGTTCATGTTCAGGCCGTCAGAACCACATACGCCCTCACGGCAGGAACGGCGAAATGCTAACGTCGGGTCTTTCTCTTTCAGACGCATCAGCGCGTCCAGCAACATCATGTCACGGCCGTCTTCTGACTCCAGCGTGTATTCCTGCATACGCGGAGCATCATCGACTTCCGGGTTGTAACGATAGATGGAAAATTCGAGTCTCATGTTTATCTCCGCAAACTAGTAAGTACGTGCTTTCGGCGGGAAGGCCGCACGCAGTTTCGGCTGCATGTTCACCTCACGGCGCGTCATGCTTTCACTTTGCGGCAGATACACGCTGTGACATAACCAGTTTGCATCGTCACGTTCAGGATAGTCGAAACGGCTGTGAGCTCCACGGCTCTCGGTACGGAAGTTAGCGGCAACGGCAGTGGCGTACGCCGTTTCCATCAGGTTGTCCAGTTCCAGGCACTCAATACGCTGCGTATTGAAGTCCGGGGAACGATCGTCGAGACGGGCGTTTTTCAGACGTTCACGCAGCACTTTCAGCTCGGCCAGGCCTTTCGCCATTGCATCACCTTCACGGAAGACCGAGAAGTTATGCTGCATGCAGGTCTGCAGGGCTTTACGCAGTTCAGCCGGATCTTCACCCGTCACGTTATTGTTCCAGCGGTTCAGACGTGCCAGCGAAGCGTCAATTTCTTCTTCGGTGGCGTCACGCAGTGTGCCCTGCTCGTTAATCGACTCCTGCAAATGCAGGCCCGCCGCACGGCCGAACACCACCAGGTCAAGCAGCGAGTTACCGCCCAGTCGGTTAGAACCGTGGACCGATACGCAGGCAATTTCACCGACGGCAAACAGGCCAGGCACCACAGTATCCTGCCCCTGCTCGTTAACGGTCAGCGCCTGACCGGTCACCCGCGTTGGGATCCCCCCCATCATATAGTGGCAGGTTGGGATTACCGGAATTGGCTCTTTCACCGGATCAACGTGGGCAAAGGTACGCGACAGTTCCAGAATGCCCGGCAGACGGGACTCCAGCACGTCTTTACCAAGGTGGTCCAGTTTCAGTTTGATGTGCGGACCCCACGGGCCTTCACATCCACGGCCTTCACGGATTTCAATCATCATTGAACGGGCGACGACATCGCGGCCTGCAAGATCTTTCGCATTTGGCGCGTAACGCTCCATAAAGCGTTCACCGTGCTTGTTCAGCAGGTAACCCCCTTCGCCACGGCACCCTTCCGTGACCAGCACACCCGCACCGGCAATGCCAGTTGGGTGGAACTGCCACATTTCCATATCCTGCACCGGGACACCCGCACGCAGCGCCATGCCCACACCGTCACCGGTACAAATATGGGCGTTAGTGGTCGACTGATAAATACGTCCGGCTCCGCCTGTCGCCAGCACCGTGGCTCGGGCTTTAAAGTAGACCACTTCACCATCTTCAATGTTCAGCGCGGTACAACCGACAATGGCACCGTCCGCATTTTTGACCAAATCCAGCGCATACCATTCAGAGAAGATCGTGGTTTTGTTCTTCAGGTTCTGCTGATAGAGCGTATGCAGCAACGCATGCCCCGTACGGTCAGCCGCGGCCGCGGTTCTTGCCGCCTGCTCACCACCGAAGTTTTTGGACTGGCCACCGAACGGACGCTGATAGATGCGGCCATCATCCAGACGGGAGAAGGGCAGTCCCATATGCTCTAATTCGGTCACCGCTTCCGGTCCGGTTTTACACATATATTCAATGGCGTCCTGGTCACCGATATAGTCGGAACCTTTCACCGTGTCATACATGTGCCATTCCCAGTTGTCGTCGTGGGTATTGCCCAGTGCGACAGTGATACCGCCCTGCGCAGACACGGTATGGGAACGGGTCGGGAAAACTTTAGACAACAGGGCACAGGTCTGGCCCGATTGGGAAATCTGTAAGGCAGCGCGCATACCTGCGCCGCCGGCGCCGATCACCACGGCGTCAAATTCTCTGACTGGCAAACTCATTACACACCCCACACTACGACAGTTCCATAAATTGCATACACTAACAACGCGACCACAATCACCAGCTGCAGCATCATGCGCAGCGCCAGTGGTTTAATGTAGTCTGTCAGTACCTGCCACATCCCAATCCAGCCGTGCACCAGAATGGAGAACAGCGTCAGAAGGGTGAACACTTTCGTAAAGGAAGATGAGAAGAATCCGCGCCAGATGTCATAGGTCAGGGTCCCTGACATCACGATAAAGCCGAGGAGATAAATTACATAGAGGGTCATCACCATAGCGGCAGCACGCAGCAACAGCCAGTCATGGATGCCATTGCGACCCAGTGCAGAAGCGTTGCTTACCATACGAGGACTCCAGCCAGAATTGAGAGCACGACAGTGATACCGAACGCAATTTGCGCTGAAAGCTTGCCAGTTTCTAAGGTTTCGCCGAGGAAGCCAAAGTCCATCATCATATGGCGAATACCGCCAGCGATATGGTATGCCAGTGCGGTTAAGATGCCCCACATGATAAATTTGGCGATAAAGCTATCCATTACGGCAGCAGCCTGAAGGAAACCTTCGGGAGAGGAAAGCGACAGACCCAGTAACCAGAGCAGAATCCCGATCGACACGAAAGTGATCACGCCGGAAACGCGGTGGAGAATGGACGCAATTGCGGTTAAGGGAAACCGGATCGTACTGAGATCCAAATTGACAGGTCTTTGTTTTTTCACGATTTTGCCCACACAGCCTTTCTTATTTTGCTTCCTCCGGTCCTGAAGGCGGGTCAGACAGCGTTAATAAGGCAAGCATTCGCGCCAGGCACCAAAACTACAACGTCCAGTGTCAAAAACGACGCGTATGAAACGCTGGGTGGCTCCTACTGCAGGGTATTTCCGGAGACCTGGGCGCAGTATAGGGGGTTCACAAACTCATTACAATTCCCCTACAAACTCTTTGGTCACATTTCAGCGGAACAGTGATCAGCCTCACGGTTTTCATATTTCATACATTTTTAATTATCTGATTTGACAAAAGTTCAACATTCTTGTTACAAACGGACGGATAAAAGTTCTATGATACTCAAAAGTTATGGGGATACACTTTCCCCTAAGCACAAGTTATGTAACATTGGTTGGGATTACCCATAAAGCATCGGGTATTGACGCTAGCATAAGTCATCACCAGACCGGATCTTTACACAACCATATTACGCATCAGGATGATGTCATCCCGGCCCGCACGCGCCCGTCACTCTGTACCCTGCACGTAAAAAGATGCCACAGAGTTGATGACCTTCTGCGCCAGGCACAAGGCTGGGAAAGATATTTCCCGGTGATAAAGATCCCTAAATAAGGCGCTAAGGAGACTGTAAATGGCTGATAAAAAAGCAACGCTAACCCTGGATGGCGAAGATCCAATTGAGCTTGATGTGCTGAAAGGTACATTGGGTCCGGAAGAGATTGACGTCCGTAATCTGGGTTCTAAGGGGTATTTTACCTTTGACCCTGGCTTTACTTCTACTGCGTCCTGCGAATCGAAAATTACCTATATCGATGGTGATGAAGGCATTCTGCTGCACCGGGGTTTCCCGATTGACCAGTTGGCGTTGCACTCAAACTATCTGGAAGTTTGTTACATTTTGTTGAACGGTGAAGCACCAACAGCAAAAGAGTTCGAAGAATTTAAAACCACGGTGACACGTCATACCATGCTGCACGAACAGATCCATCATCTGTTCCGCGGCTTCCGCCGTGATTCGCATCCAATGGCCGTTATGTGCGGTGTGACCGGTGCGCTGGCCGCCTTCTATCATGACGCAATGGACGTCAATATTGAGCGTCATCGTGAGATTGCAGCTTTCCGTCTGCTGTCTAAAATGCCGACGATGGCCGCGATGTGCTACAAATACTCCATCGGTCAGCCGTTCGCTTATCCGCGCAACGATCTCTCCTATGCCGGTAACTTCCTGCATATGATGTTCTCTACGCCTTGCGAAGAGTATGTGGTGAACCCGGTGCTGGAACGTGCGATGGACCGTATTCTGATCCTGCACGCCGACCATGAGCAGAACGCATCGACGTCAACCGTCCGTACCGCAGGTTCTTCGGGTGCGAATCCCTTTGCCTGTATCGCGGCCGGTATCGCCTCCCTGTGGGGGCCAGCGCATGGGGGTGCAAACGAAGCCTGTCTGCGGATGCTGGAAGAGATTAGTACCGTGGAACATATTCCTGAGTTCCTGCGCCGCGCGAAAGACAAAAACGATTCATTCCGTCTGATGGGCTTTGGCCACCGCGTTTACAAAAACTACGATCCCCGTGCCACAGTGATGCGTGAAACCTGCCACGAAGTGCTGAAAGAGCTGGGCATGAAAGATGACCTGCTGGAAGTGGCCATGGAGCTGGAGCATATTGCGCTGAACGACCCGTACTTCATTGAGCGTAAACTCTATCCAAACGTTGACTTCTATTCCGGCATCATTCTGAAAGCGATGGGTATTCCATCGTCTATGTTTACCGTGATCTTTGCGATGGCGCGTACTGTAGGCTGGATTGCCCACTGGAAAGAAATGCATGACGACGGTGTGAAAATTGCCCGTCCACGCCAGCTTTACACTGGCTATGACCAGCGTGATTTCAGCTCTAAAATCAAGTAACTGTTAACGGACGGGCCGGAACATCAGGCCCGCTCGTGCCATGACAGAGCGCGTAAACGTAAGGGCCGATCGCTTGTTGATCGGCCCTTAATTTTTTACGTCTGGCAACCGGGGCACCAGTAAAAGGGCCGCGATGACAGCAGGGTTCGTTCAATCGTAGTGCCGCAGCGTTCACATGCCTGCCCGGCACGGTGAAACACTTTAAAGCTGAACAGAGCGCCATGGTGATGGTTCTCCCCCCCCTGCCCCCGCGTCTGGTAGGAGAGTCGCGGTAGCGCCAGCAATGCAGTGACCAGCACATCGATCTGCTCACTGGTTAACCCTTCCGCTTTATGTTGGGGGGCGAGCTTTGCCTGCCAGAGGATTTCCACGCGCAGATAGTTGCCCAGCCCGGCAAGAAACGTCTGATCCAGCAACAGCGCACTAAACTGGCGACGGCGGAAACGCGGTGACAGCAGACGCTCGCGCACTTCGGCTTCGGTCAGTGACATATCCAGCACATCCGGTCCGATCTTTTGCAGAAAAGGATGGCTTGCCACGCCTTCAGCATTGAGCAGTTCGATCTCGGAGGCGCTGAACAGCAGCAGCGTTTTATCTTTCGCCGCCAGCCGCACGCGCAGCTGTCGCTTACTGACCGGTTCAGTGCCCGTTTTCACTACGCGCCAGACGCCGTACAGCTGGTTATGGCTGTACAGTGTCAGACCATTAGAAAAGTGGGTTAACAGCGCTTTCCCCCGGGTCTCAATAGCGATCACGCGCTCCCCTACCAGCGCCTGCTGGTAGGTTTGCAGCGCCGGAAAGGCAAACCACACGTCGGTCAGCACTTTACCCTTTATAGCCTCTTCCAGCCGGTCTGCGGCACGGCGGATCTCAGGACCTTCTGGCATAACGATTTTCCCTTTCTGTCAGTGCGTGGCTCCACCTTCCAGCCGGATATCCTCTTCGACTGCCAGAGCGATGCTAATGGCCATCTCCAGAGCCAGCGTGACCATCGCCAGCGACATACTGGGTGCCCCGGGATGGTGAATGGCCTGTTCAGGTAGCCAGGGAATATGAATAAATCCGCTGCGCGTTTTGCGACGGCGCAGATGATGCAACAGACCATACATCACATGATTACAGACGAACGTCCCGGCGGTCTGCGACACTGACGCCGGGATGCCAGCCTCACGGATCCCGGCCACCATGGATTTAATGGGCAGCGTTGAAAAATATGCGGCGGCCCCCTGCTCGACGACCGGTTCATCGATCGGCTGCTTTCCCACATTATCCGGAATACGGGCATCATCGATGTTGATTGCCACACGTTCAACGCTGATTTCACTGCGGCCACCGGCCTGCCCTACGGCGATAACAATATCAGGCTTCACCTTCTCTATCGCGCTATACAGGACCTCAAGCGAGGCACCGAAAACACAGGGTAATTGCAGGGCAATCACTTTAGCATTGCCGATAAGGCGGTCGTGCAGCTGGCTGACCGCCTCCCAGGAAGGATTGATACGTTCACCATCAAAGGGCTCGAAGCCCGTGATCAGTACTGTTTTCATCGTTCCCTCACAAAAACATCAGGAAATACAAAAGGAATATATTGGCAATCAACAGTAGCACACCGGTCGGGATCTGCGCTTTGATCACCGCGTTGCGATCCGGCAGTTCCAGCAGCCTGGCAGGCACGATATTGAAATTTGCCGCCATCGGCGTCATCAGCGTGCCGCAGTAACCGCAGAACATGCCGATCGCCGCCATCACCGCCGGGTTACCGTGGTGCTGTAAGACCAGAATGGGGATGCCGATACCGGCGGTCACAATCGGGAAGGCCGCAAACGCATTGCCCATTACCATGGTCAGGAGCGCCATGCCGCCAGCGTAAAGCACCACCGCAATAAAGCGATTGTCTACGGCCAGATACGTTTCGGTCAGGTGGGAAATCGCCGTCCCCACACCCGCGCTGGTAAACAGCAGGCCCAGCGTCGCCAGGATCTGCGGCAAAATAAATGCCCAGCCAATCGAGTCAAGCAGGCGGCGCGCTTCCTGCAGAGACTGTGCCGGCGATTCGCGCGTGATCTTCAGCGCCAGCAGCCAGGCCAGCAGACAACCCACCGTCATGGAAAACAAGGTGATCAGCGTGGCATGATTGCCCGCTCCAAACACCGCCTGCTGAAGTGCCGGAATATTGTTGAAGATCAGCACGCCAATCACCGTGACGACGGGAATAATCAGCGCGGGCATAAACAGGCGATTTCCCAGACGTTCCGCCCGTTCTGTGCGTTGCTCCGGGGTTCGCTGTGAGTAGCTTCCCAGCTTCACGCCGCCAAAACCGGCAATCAGCGCCATCACCACCACACCCACACCGATACCAATGTGCAGCGTACGTGCGCTGACCAGATCGGTCGTCCATTCACCGATAAAGAACACCAGGCCATACAGTGCCCAGAACAATCCGGTCGTCAGACGGCGCGGGTTACTTTTGTCACGCCAGGACATCAGCGCAACCCCCAGCAGAATGGTACCCGCCAGCCAGTACAGATAATTTTGCTCAAACATCAGCGGCCCTCCTTCTGTTGCAGCGCACTGGCATTGAGCCTGCTCAGTTCATTCGCCAGGGTTTTATCCAGACGGTGCAGCCGCACGGCATGAATTAAAAATGCGCACAGCGCGGTGGGAATGCCCCAGAGAGCAATATGCAACGGTTCGGTCTGTATTCCTGCCGACTCCTGCATAAAGTTATGCATAAAGATAATGGCACCAAAGGCAACAAAAATATCCTCGCCAAAAAACAGCCCGACGTTATCGGTCGCGGCTGCCATAGCACGCAGACGATAGCGCACCGCCGGAGGCAGTTCGCCATAGCGACTTTCCGCCGCCCCTTCGGCCATGGGTGCCAGCAGCGGGCGCACCATCTGCGGGTGTCCCCCCAGACTCGTCAACCCCAGCGCCGCGGTGATCTCACGCGCCAGCAGATAGACAATCATCAGCCGTCCGGCAGTCGCACTGCGAATACGGGCGATCCAGGCCTGAGCACGCTCTTTCAATCCGTTGCGCTCCAGCAGGCCAATGATGGCCAGAGGAAGTAAAAGAATAAATGGCAGATTACGGGTATTAAGAAACCCGGAACCGAGTTTTTCCAGAATATCCGCTACAGGCATCTGGGCCGTCAGTCCGGTGATTAACCCGGCAACGACGACCACAATCACCGGGTTAAACCGCAGTAAAAACCCGACCACGATGGCGGCGATCCCCGCAAGGGGCCAGAGATTAACGACAGCGTCCATAAAGACTCCTTAAAACAGAAAAAAACGCCCCAACATCGTGTCGGGGCGTCATCACAGAGAGCCGCGTTAGCGGCAGGTAACAGCGATGTGCTGCTGGCTGAATGCCTGGCGCAGCTGACGGGCAAAATCAAGGGCATGGGCACCATCCCCGTGCAGACACACCGTATCAGCCTGAACCTTCACCCATTCACCGCTCAGGCTCTGCACCTGGCCCTGCTGGATCATGGCCAGCGTCTGGCTAATCGCCTGCCGATCGCTGTCCACCAGCGCACCGGGCTGACCCCGGGGTATCAGTGAACCATCAGGCTGATACCCCCGATCGGCAAAGACCTCCTGTCGGGTGGCCAGTCCATAATGTTCACCGGCACGGATCAGTTCGCTGTTCGCCAGCCCGACCAGCACCAGCGCCGGGTCGACCGCTTTAACGGCTTTGGCTATGGCCTGGGCCAGCAGCGTATCAACCGCGGCCTGGTTATACAGCATGCCATGTGGTTTAACATGAACCAGTCGGCCTCCTTCGCTTTCAGCCAATGCTTTCAGTGCACCAATCTGATAAACCACCTGGGCATACACCGTTTCCGGCGGCAGCTGCATTGCCGTACGGCCAAAATTTTCACGGTCCGGGAAGCTGGGATGCGCACCAATCGCGACGCCATACTCCAGCGCCCAACGCACGGACTGCAACATGGTCTGTGCATCCCCTGCGTGGAAACCACAGGCGATGTTCGCCGATGAAACCAGTTGTAACAGCGCCAGATCGTTGCCTGCACCTTCACCGAGATCGGCATTAAGATCGACTTTCATTCTCTAACCCCCAGGCCATGTGATCCAGTGAACGCTGCTGCTCACGCTTAGCCAGCAACGCCTCTTCCAGTGTGCAGTGAACAAAATGAACCGGCTCACCGAGGCGCAGTTGAGCCAGATGATAGAGATCGGCTTCGATCACGCAGGCGATACGGGGATAACCTCCGGTCGTTTGTGCATCGGCCATCAGCACAATCGGCTGACCGTTTGGCGGAACCTGCACCACGCCGGGTAGCAAACCGTGTGACAGCAGATCGCGGGAGGTATCACGCAGCAGCTTTCGCCCCTGCAGACGATATCCCATGCGGTTACTTTGCGGATTCAATCGCCAGGCCGTGCGCCAGAAGGCTTCCTGGCTCTCTTCGCTGAACTCGTGGTATTCCGGCCCGGGCAGCGCACGCACGCGATTGCCCCACAGCAGCTGACGGACGCCTGCCGTCTGATGAAACTGCCGCGACGGTTGACCCAGCGGCAGCTGATCGCCATCAGCCAGACTCCGTCCGGCAAAACCCCCAAACCCGGCTTTAAGATCGGTACTGTCAGAACCCAGTCTGTCGTCAATAATATATCCGCCATCGACCGCCAGGTAGCTGCGCATGCCACGCTGCGGCAGGCTTAACGTCAGACGCTGCCCCGCTTTCACCGCGGTCCGCCACCCCGTCCAGACGGGTTTTCCGTCAAGTTCGGCATGACAGCCGGCCCCCGTCAGAGCCAGCCAGCCATCGCGCCTGAATTCTGCACAAAACTGGCCCAGGGTGATCTCCAGCACCGCACTGTCAGGCGCATTGCCCACCAGCATATTGGCGGTCTGCATCGCGGGATGATCCAGTACACCGCTGAGGCTGATGCCATATTTTCGCCAGCCTACCCTGCCGCCGTCCTGAATGCTGGTGCTCATCCCGGCACGAATAATCGTTAACATATGCCCTCCTTCTGCGGCACAAAACGCACGCGATCGCCAGGGCGCAGGAGCACCGGGGGATGGGTGTCGGGGGTAAACAGTGCGGTGCGCGTATGACCGATCAGCTGCCAGCCGCCCGGGGCCGCCAGTGGATACACGCCGGTCTGGCTGCCGCCAATACCCACCGATCCTGCCGGCACCTGCACGCGGGGTTCAGCACGGCGCGGAGTATGTAGCCGCTCATCCAGCCCGCCGAGATAGGGGAAACCCGGCTGAAAACCGATAAAGTAGACAACGTAATCTACCGACGTATGGCAGGCCACCACCTGCGACGGACTCAGGCCGCTGTGATGCGCCACCTCATCAAGGTCGGGGCCGCCCTGTCCACCATAAACCACCGGGATGTCTATCAGTCGCGATTCCAGCTGCAGAGATTCACTGGTTTCCCACCACTGCTGCAGCCATTCAATCGCATCCAGCGCGGTCTGCTGCGGATCGCGCAGCATCACGGTGATATTATTCATCCCCGGCACAACCTCGATCACTTCAGGGCGATCCTGTAATCGTTGTGTCAGTCCCCAGATACGTTGCTGGCTGGCGAGTGATACCGGCGGTTCAAGCTCCAGCACCACAGCCCGATCGCCTAACAGGTAACAACGTGCTCGTTGCAAAAGGCGTCTCCTCAAAGCCGAAAATGGGCAATATCCTCTCGATCCGCGGCGGTATGACGACCGCCAGCAGGTCACAAATCGGACTTATTGCAAATATGACAGACAGTTATGCGGAATTGTTATAACGGAGTCAACCTTCAGCGCACGGATTTCTCCGGGCGCTGACAGGCAGGAAGGGTCAGACAGGATTATTGATATCGATGAAGGTGACATCCAGGCCATGCTCACGCGCGAGCCATTCGCCCAGCGCTTTGATTCCGTCACGCTCAGTGGCGTGATGGCCGGCGGCGAAGAAGTGCAGGCCCTGCTCACGTGCGCTGTGAATGGTCTGCTCGGACGCCTCACCGCTGATAAAAGCATCCACGCCAAATGCGGCGGCCTGATCGATATACCCCTGGCCACCACCGCTGCACCAGGCCACCCGTCGGATCAGGGCAGGCGCATTGTCGCCACAGTGCAGCGGCTCACGACCCAGCGCCGCGCTGATCCGTTGAGCAAAGACGTCGCCGCTAACAGGCTCTTTCAGTTCACCCCACGGCAACAGCAGCGCAATTTCCCCTTTCACCTCAATGCCGAACAGCTTCGCCAGTTGGGCGTTATTACCGATCTCCGGGTGTCCGTCCAGGGGAAGATGCCAGCCAAAGAGGTTGATGTCGTTTGCCAGCAGGGTTTTCAGTCTCTGACGTTTCATCCCTTTAATCGCTGGCGCTTCGCTTTTCCAGAAATAGCCGTGGTGAACCAGTACGGCATCCGCCTGTAAACGCACGGCCTCATCAAGAAGCGCCTGGCAGGCGGTTACACCCGTAATCACTTTTTTAATCTCGCTGCGGCCTTCAACCTGCAGGCCATTAGGCGCATAGTCTTTGAAGTCCGCCGTATTCAGCAGTTGGTTAACACGCTGTTCGAGTTCAGTATTCAGCATAATCAGTCCGTCTTTTTTCGTGCTGCCTCAAAGGCAGCCAGGGTTTGCAGGCGTGCCTGTTTATGTTCCACGATCGGCGCAGGATAATCGAGACTTTGATGATTTTTCTTTGCCCACTCGTGCGGCTGGTGAATGTATTTTTCCGGTACATTACGCAGCTCAGGCAGCCAGTAGCGGATGAATTGCCCACTTTTGTCAAAGCGCTCGCCCTGGGTCGTGGGGTTAAAGATGCGGAAATACGGGGCGGCATCGGTACCGGTAGACGCGGCCCACTGCCAGCCACCGTTATTCGCGGCCAGATCGCCATCCAGCAGCTGTGACATAAAATAGCGTTCGCCCTCCCGCCAGTCGATCAGCAGATCTTTCACCAGAAAACTGGCGGTGATCATGCGCAGGCGGTTGTGCATCCAGCCCAGCGTGTTCAGCTGGCGCATGGCGGCATCAACAATCGGATAGCCGGTTTTTCCTTCCTGCCATGCCTGCAGTCCCTGCGGATCGTCTCGCCATCTCACGCCTTTCGTCCACTGAGTAAAAGGCTGATGCCGGCACAGCGCAGGGTAAGCCACCAGCAGATGACGATAGAATTCGCGCCAGATCAACTCATTCAACCAGACGAAGACCTTCGTATCCTCCAGCCCCTGGGGATGCTGCTTCAGCAGCCGGTGCAGACACTGACGCGGAGACAGTACTCCTGTCGCCAGACAGACCGACAGACGACTGGTACCGTCCAGGGCGGGCAGATCGCGCTGCTCCGGGTAAAGGGTGACCGGTTGCTGGCAAAACGCGCGCAGGCGGGCAATGGCGGCTTTCTCTCCCACCGGGAACAGGTCGGCATCAATTGCCTCACAGGGATAATCAAAGCGCGACTTGCTACTGTCTTCCACCTCAATCGCCCCGCTGCTTCTGACATCTGGCGCAGGCAGACACTCCGGCAGTCCTTCCTTAAGACGTTTTACAAACGCCTTACTGAACGGCGTAAAGACTTTGTACATCTCGCGGCTGCCGGTCAGCACGCTGCCCGGTGGCAGCAGCAGGCTGTCGTCAAATCCCTGAACCATAATATCGTCGTTATACAGCGTGCGTTCCACCTCAGCGTCGCGCTGACGTTCGTGCACTTCGTACTGATAGTTATAAAACAGGCGATCGACTTTATGTTCCCGGCAAAAGGCCTGCAGCAGAGAGACGGAGGCACTGAAATCATCACATTCCGCTTTGTACAGAGGGATGCCTTTTTGCGCCAGCGAAGCCTGTACATCTAGCAGGCTTTGCCAGATATATTCCGCCTGTTTCGGGGCCATATGATGCGACGCCCACTGAGCGGGCGTGGCGATAAACAGGGCAATAACGCGTGCATTCTCTGAGCGGCAGGCAGCATGAAGCGCGTGGTTGTCATTAATACGCAGGTCATTGCGCAGCCAGACCAGATGAGTTGTCATAAAGCTCCCTGAGATTAATGTCCGTACCGCAGGCGCAGCGCTTCCGGATAAGGCGAGAAATAGCGCTGCCCGGCCAGCCACGGATGCGGGAATTCCGCCATGTAATGTTTCAGTAAAGTGATGGGCGCCAGTAAAGGCTGAATACCCTGGCGATAATGGTCGATCAGACCGGCCAGTTCCTGACGCTGAGGCGAAGTCAGCTCACGACGGAAGTAGCCCTGAACATGCATCAGCACGTTAGTATGATTGCTGCGTGAAGCGATATTCTTCATCAGGTCCATCAGGCGCTGGCGATATTCCAGCGCAAAGGCTTCCAGGGACTCCCATTGATCCATCTTCGCGACAAAGGGGCCAATTTCACGGTAGGCAGGCTGAGAGTGCGCCAGCAGCAGTAGCTTATAACGCGTATGGAAAGCGACGAGCCTGGCGCGTGTCAGCCCACTGGCCCAGAGCTGGTTAAATTCATGCAGGGCATAAACGCGGGCGACGAAGTTTTCACGCAGCAGCGGATCGTGCAGGCGTCCATCTTCTTCCACCGGTAGCCACGGCATCTGTTCCATCAGCTCGCGGGTGAACACACCAATACCCACTTTGCGATTGTTATTGTTATCGGGTTGATAAATCCGCACCCGCTCCATTCCACAGCTCGGCGATTTAGCACAGACGATATAACCACAGAGGTGGCGCAGGCGGCTGACTTTCTCCTGAGACCAGACGGCCATCTTTTCAGTCACCGGTGCCTGCTGCCCGTTACTGAAGCACAGGGAAATGTCATTCTCTCCCGGCCCTTCTGTCAGACGCAACGCAGGGCGTGGCGTGGGCAGGCCAATGCCCATTTCAGGACAGGCCGGTTCATAACGCAGGAAGGGCGCCAGTTGTTCAGCCGCAAATTCATTGCGCTTATGGCCGCCGTCAAAACGGACTTTTTCGCCTAACAGACAGGCACTGATACCAACCGGAATTTTATCGCCCATAATTATACAACCTCAAATATCTTGTACAGATTTCAGTGTAGCGTAAACTCAGGGCAA
Organism: Erwinia persicina; assembly: GCF_019844095.1. NCBI lineage: Bacteria > Pseudomonadati > Pseudomonadota > Gammaproteobacteria > Enterobacterales > Erwiniaceae > Erwinia > Erwinia persicina. The sequence continues at coordinate 3,317,491 of NZ_CP082141.1, forward strand.
CAGGCAAAAAAAACCCGCCTGACGGCGGGATTAAACAGCTTTTGAGGTATAGCTCTCAATACAATCAGTAGAAATCACATCCGGCCGCTTCAGCCTGTGCCAGCCAGACTGGCTGATCGCTGGTTTTCGCCCAGACACGGTGCAGGTAGCTGTAGAAACGGGCGCGATCGTGGCGGAACAGCATGATCGGCAGCGCAGCGATGCCGATCAACAGCACCGCAGTGCGACGCATGAAAATCCGAGTAGATGAATAGTTATGATAAAGACTCATACGTCCTCCTGGGATGAATAAAAGTGGCTGTGTGTAATCTGAACAAAATAATACTCCCTGAGGTGTAACTTTACTACTGATCCGACCACTTTTGACGAAAAAAAAATCATTCTTGGTATGAAAAATGAAATAAGGTTACAGTTTGGTTAAATATTCACTGCAATACCGATCCCTTTATTAACATCATCAGAGAATTGTCACCAAACACGGACGCCCTGCTGACTTTTTGCTAAATTAGCAGCTGTTATCATGACGTCTCTCTCCACTCTGGTTAGCTGCTGAGGTTTTGTGTCCACCATCCTGATTGTCGAAGATGAAAAAGAGATCCGCCGCTTTCTGCGTGTGGCACTGGAGGGCGAAGGTTTCCGCGTGGTCGATGCCGACACCCTGAGTCGCGGTCTCATTGAAGCCGCCACACGCAAACCGGAGCTGGTAATACTTGATCTCGGTCTGCCGGATGGCGATGGGACGCAGTTTATTCGTGAAGTACGCCAGTGGAGCAGTATGCCGGTGATTGTGCTGTCAGCGCGCAGCGATGAGCAGGATAAAATAAGTGCTCTGGATGCCGGCGCGGATGACTTCCTCAGTAAACCTTTCGGCGTTGGCGAACTGCTGGCCAGGGTTCGGGTGGCGATGCGTCACCGTCCACAACCGGGAAATGAGGGGCCCGCCGCAGAGGTCAATTTTGGCAGCATCAGGGTGGACATTGCCGCCCGCCGTGTGATGCGTGAAGGTGCAGATCTGCATTTGACCCCGATTGAATTTCGCCTGCTGGTCAGCCTCATTAATCACCCGGGGAAAGTGATGACTCAGCGCCAGTTGCTGACTCAGGTCTGGGGGCCGAATGCGGTAGAGCACAGCCACTATCTGCGTATCTATATGGGACATCTGCGGCAGAAACTGGAGTGTGACCCCGCCCGCCCGCAGCATTTGCTAACCGAGACCGGCGTGGGCTACCGTTTTATGCCATAAAAAAAAGGGCTCACCAGTGAGCCCTTTTCATGCACAGCCTGAGCAATCAGACGTTTTTCAGCACGGCGCTGACAATTTCTACGGCCTCTTTCTCAATCTTCTCGCGGTGTTCAGCACCAAGGAAGCTTTCGCAGTAGATTTTATAAGCGTCTTCCGTACCGGAAGGACGTGCAGCAAACCAGCCATTTTTGGTCATGACTTTCAGACCGCCAATGGATGCCCCGTTCCCGGGCGCCGCCGTCAGACGCGCGGTAATAGGATCGCCCGCCAGGGTGTCAGCGCTGACCATTTCAGGGGAAAGCTTAGACAGCGCGGCTTTCTGAGCCGAGGTCGCCGGTGCCTGGATACGGTTGTAGCTTGGCGCACCAAAACGCTGAGCCAGTTCATCGTAGTGTTGCTGTGGGTTCTTGCCGGTGACCGCGGTAATTTCGGCTGCCAACAGGCACATAATGATGCCGTCTTTATCGGTTGACCATGGTGTGCCGTCGAAACGCAGGAAGGAAGCCCCTGCGCTTTCTTCACCACCAAAACCAAAACTGCCATCAAACAGGCCGTCGACAAACCATTTGAAGCCTACCGGCACTTCCACCAGTTTACGCCCTAAATCGTCAACCACGCGGTCAATCATCGCGCTGGACACCAGGGTTTTACCCACGGCAACGTCCTGACCCCACTGTGGGCGGTGCTGGAACAGGTACTGGATCGCAACCGCCAGATAGTGGTTGGGATTCATCAGTCCTGCAGGCGTCACAATACCGTGACGGTCGTAATCAGGATCATTGGCAAAGGCCAGATCGAACTTGTCGCGCAGCGCCAGCAGGCCCGCCATCGCCGACTCAGACGAGCAGTCCATGCGGATCACGCCGTCGTGGTCGAGATGCATAAAGCGGAAAGTCTGATCGACCGCATCGTTAACGATGGTCAGATCCAGCTTGTAGAATTCCGCAATTCGCTGCCAGTAGGCAATACCTGAGCCGCCCAGCGGATCAACGCCAATTTTCAGCCCTGCTTTCTGAATCGCCGGAATATCCACGATCAACGCCAGACCTTCAATATAAGGTTGGATCAGATCCTGTTCAGTCAGATGACCGCTGGCCCACGCCTGATCCAGTGGAATGCGTTTCACGTCTTTCAGGCCATCTTTGATCAACGCGTTAGCACGATCTTCCACAACTTTTGTCACGTTGGTGTCGGCAGGCCCGCCGTTTGGCGGATTGTATTTAATGCCGCCATCTTCCGGGGGGTTGTGCGACGGCGTGATCACAATACCGTCTGCCTGAATACCACCGGCTTTGTTGTGTTCGAGGATCGCATGGGAAATGGCCGGCGTTGGCGTGTAGCCATTATCCTGCTGTACGATCACATCCACACCGTTAGCGGCCAGCACTTCCAGTACCGAGATGATGGCCGGCTCAGACAACGCATGGGTATCTTTGCCGACGTAGCAGGGACCGGTCACACCATTCTTTTTACGTTCTTCGGCGATCGCCTGTGCGATAGCCAGAATGTGAGTCTCATTGAAGCTGTGACGGCCCGCGCTACCGCGATGGCCGGAAGTGCCAAATTTCACCGCATGTTCTGCGTTACCCAGTTCAGGCTGCAGGACATAATACTGAGATGTTAATTGTGCAACGTTAATCAAATCGCTCTGCCGGGCTGGTTGGCCGGCACGGGGGTGATTGGCCATTGGCGCTTCTCCCTGACGCTTCAGTTAGAGGGTACCGCAAACTTTCTCTGTCAGTTCCACCGGGAACTGCATCGACAGCATAATGTGTTCCACCATGCTGCGCTTACGGTCAGTATTTGTGTTGGTTATCACCCAGTACGGTGTGCCCGGAACGTGCTGAGGCTTCGTATGGGTGCCATTTTCTACCAACGTTTGCTGGTTACCCGCGAAGTAGACGCGGGTTCGACCCTGCAGCGATTCAGTCGCTGCACCAAACGCTTTGGCATCCAGACTGTATAAAGTTGACAGGATCAGCATGAAACGATTTACCGCCCGCTTCTGCTCGGCATACTCGTCCGAAAGCAACAGCTCACGCACCGCGCGAACGCGATCCTGCGGCCGGGACTCCGTTTTAATGCCACCCGCAACAGGCTCTTTTGCCATCGCAGAGGCGGACACCGCTGACATGGTCTGACCGGCGGTGAATTTCAGCATCCGGCGCAAAATATCTGATGCACTTTCACCAATATGCTGAGTGTGGCTGGCAATATAGCGGTATAGCTCTTCGTCGACTTCGATCGTTTTCATCTTTATCCAGTACGGTTAGTGCTTGTATCAGAACCCGGTTACTCAGGGACGAAGACTCTCGTCACCCTCACGGCGTTTAGCCTGCCCAGTTCTAACATCAGGATTATAAAGTTAAATCCTGCCGGGGTGTAGCGCCATGCCCTTTTCAGGGCAAAAGTCGGAATATGCCGCAAAAAGATCATCTCCGTGATTCGCACCAGCGGCAGAAATTGTGGGATCCATGATACCCTAAGCCCTCGTGCCAACTGTAAGAACTTTCGCTATGAATTTGAATTTCCGCCTGCAATCTGAACAATCTGCGACTCATGGACTGCCTCTGGTGTTGATCCACGGCCTGTTCGGCAGCCTGGACAACCTGGGCGTACTGGCCCGGGGATTAAAAGACGATCGTCGTCTGATTCAACTCGATGTGCGCAATCACGGCTTGTCTTCGCGTGCGCCTGAGATGGATTATCCCCTGATGGCTCAGGACATCCTGGAAACGCTTGACGACTTGCAGGTCGATCGCTTTAGTGTGATCGGACATTCAATGGGCGGGAAGATCGCTATGGCGTTGACCGCGCTGGCCCCCGATCGGGTAGAGAGTATCGTGGTGATTGATATTGCGCCAGTGGCTTACACCACCCGTCACCACGATGACATCTTCACAGCCCTGAACGCCGTGACAAATGCGGCTATCACCTCACGGAGTGAAGCAGCATCGCTGATGCGGCAGTCGATTGACGAAGAAGGCGTGATTCAGTTTCTGCTCAAATCATTTCATGATGGTGAGTGGCGCTTCAACGTTCCCGTGCTGTTGTCCTGTTATGACGACATTATTGGCTGGCAGTCGCTACCGGCCTGGCCGCACCCGGTGCTTTTCATTCGCGGAGACCGCTCACCGTATCTGGCAGACGAATATCGTGATGCGCTAATGTCACAGTTCCCGCAGGCCCGTGCACATGTAATAAGCGGTGCCGGGCACTGGGTACATGCCGAAAAGCCCGATGCGGTGTTACGTGCTATTCGTCGTTTTTTTGCGTTGTAAAAAAATTATTTGCTCCGGTTATCATAACCAAAATCATGCGTGTTGCTGCAGGGCGGCAAGACGTTCGGTCAAGGGTGTGAGCAGAAATCACTCAGTGGCCGGGAACAGGCCCAGGAAGGGCCGGATTAAGGACGCCATCATCCCCCCGACCGCTTGAAGAATGAAGGGGATAAATGATTGTCGTCACCACTTTCACTGGGGTATGATGGCGCGCTAAAATTTTGCCGCTGCTGAACCCTCAGACGGCATATCGGCCAATTCATCAGTCATCCAGCCTTTCAGTACGACGATTCCTATGGCAAAAGAGAATACGGACCGCACAACGATCGATCTGTTTGCAGATGAACGTCGTCCGGGACGACCCAAGACCAATCCGCTGACGCGTGATGAGCAGTTGCGTATCAACAAACGTAATCAGCTCAAGCGTGATAAAGTGCGCGGCCTGAAACGTGTTGAGCTGAAAATGAACAGCGACGCGGTGGATGTCCTGAATCAGCTGGCTTTCGAGCGTAATATGAGCCGAAGTGAGCTGATTGAAGAGATGCTGCTGGCACAGCTGCAAAGCCATCAGCCCTGATTCTTTCGGGGGGTGAGCACTCAGCGACAAAACCAGCAGTATTACTCATTTATCCGCTTACGGCGGTCTGTTATCATTAACGATATCTGCTAAAAAATCAGCAGTCACCATATCATTAAGATTCAAGAGGTTATTAAGCTCATGGCACTCGTCGGCATTTTCTTTGGTAGCGATACAGGCAATACCGAAAACATTGCAAAAATGATCCAGAAGCAACTGGGGAAAGATGTTGCAGAAGTTCGTGATATTGCTAAAAGCAGCAAAGAAGACCTTGAAGCCTTTGATATTCTGCTGCTGGGCATCCCGACCTGGTACTACGGTGAAGCACAGTGTGACTGGGATGACTTCTTCCCGACGCTGGAAGAGATCGACTTCAACGGTAAACTCGTGGCCCTGTTCGGCTGTGGCGATCAGGAAGATTACTCGGAGTACTTCTGTGATGCGATGGGCACTATCCGTGACATCATTGAGCCGAACGGTGCCGTCATTGTTGGCCACTGGCCGAGTGAAGGCTATCACTTCGAAGCCTCTAAAGGCATGGCAGATGACACCCACTTCCTTGGCCTGGCCATTGATGAAGACCGTCAGCCGGAGCTCACCAACGAGCGTGTTGAGCAGTGGGTAAAACAAATTTCAGATGAACTTCAGCTGCAAGACATTATCGAAGCATAGCTATAACAGCTTGATGTGGGAGGTATCTCACATCAAGTGAGTGGTTTTTCCTATAGAAGTAATAGATACATATTTGTAACTTTCATCTGCAAAACTGTACAATAACCCCATCGGTTACCCGCTTTCTCAGCGCAAGCCCCATTATTGAGGACGTGAGTCGCCCTAAGGGCGATGAGATGAGGCAGATCGAGATGTTAAACCAACATAATCCGGGCGCGCGCTTCCCTGGATGTAACGACACTTATCCTTACATCCCTTGCGGTTTCAGGCATCCCTTTTGGTTTTCATTTCGAATTATCAGTTCTATACTGAAACGCACTCATTTTTAGCGCCGACCGATGTTCAGGGCTTTTCAGCCACTAAGTGACTCGCAAAGTAACAGGACAATATCCGCATGACTGACAATAACACCGCATTAAAGAAGGCCGGCCTGAAAGTCACGCTTCCCCGACTGAAAATTCTGGAAGTGCTTCAGGAACCAGAGGGCCATCACGTCAGTGCGGAAGACTTGTACAAACGCCTGATTGATATGGGCGAAGAAATTGGTCTGGCTACGGTTTACCGTGTCCTGAACCAGTTCGATGACGCGGGGATCGTTACCCGCCACAACTTTGAAGGCGGTAAATCCGTTTTCGAACTGACCCAACAGCACCACCACGATCACCTGATCTGCCTGGACTGCGGTAAAGTCATTGAGTTTAGAGACGAATATATTGAGGAGCGTCAGCGTGAAATCGCTACGCGTCATGGTATTAAACTGAGCAACCACAGCCTGTATCTTTATGGCCACTGTTCGCTGGGTGATTGCCGTGAAGACGAGACTCTGCACGATAAGTAATCTGATCGACTGAATGCAAAAACCGATGGCCCTGCCATCGGTTTTTTTATGCCTGTCTTACAATGATTCCTGTCGGCTGAAGCGCTGCCCATCCGGGCTTACCGCTCTAATCTGCACGTCTCCGGTTACCGTTGGTAGGTTTTGTCTGTCGTAATACTGCCAGCGCTTTCCGCCGTCGGTGCTGAACTGCATCTCTAAACCAGGGAAGGCCGTGTTAGCTTCAAGTTTGCCAGCCACAATGCGTGCGCCTGGCACCGGTAAACGATAGCTGATGCCATGCTTATCGAGTTTAGCCAGCTCTCGCTGACCAAGAATATTGGCGAATCGCTGCCAGTCATCGTGTAAAGCACGCTGGTCAATCCATTGCGTTTCACCGCCCCGATACTCTTTGCCAGCTTGATAATCCTGCTCCCAAGCCGCACGATGCCAGGAGCGCTCTGCTGCAGAGAACATACGCGGGTAGATCATAGACTCCATCTGGTCATCAGTGCGTACAGTCTCACTCCACAACTGTGCCGACATACCGGTTGCACCAGGCCATGGTTTGTCAGATTTCGCATTGAAGAACTGACCGTCACGATCAACAGAAGTTTCTGCATTTTGTGGCATATTATCCGGCGCAAAACTGAACATTTTACGTTCATCATTATAACGAGTGCCCCAGTAATAGCCCCTTTCGAGTGGATTCACCTCAGACGGGAAATCCATATAGAGATAGTCTGGGTTTGAAACAATCACCTGATAGCCTTTGTTCGCCCAGTCATTCACCGTGTCGAAGCCACCCCAGTAAAGCGTATCCCAAAAATTTACCGCAACTTCAGGCGTAGCGAACGCATGGGCATCCTGGGCATTTTTCAAACCATCCTGCCAGGCCTGCATTCGCTCAATACCGTGTTTTTTGACTAATTCACTGACCTTCAAAGCAAAATAGCTCGGAAGATGCCCCAGATCGCTGACCTTACCTGATGCAATCATGGCCTGACAAACCTGGGACTTCGCCCACGGCTGATCTTCCCTGCTGAGATCAAGCTGACCTTTACCCGCCTCAGGGTGTTTGATATCGGTATAGCCAACACCAAGACGAATATTTTTTGCTTCATCCCCCCCAAAGTGCCAGCTACGCAGTGGCTGCCCGGCTTCGCGGTGCATAAGCTGAATTTCACTGATGACCTTATTAGCAAAATGCAGTGAGGAAGTCAGGCATGGGTTCAGATAGCTGGTCCGGTCATAAAGTTGTACCGACGTAGTATTGGAGTTATCTCCTGGATCGACCAGACGGTACTCTGACGCTTCTTTTGCACGGCCAGCGTTCATCAGGTGCTGATAACGCGCTTCCATGGCGATCACGGCAGCGCGGGCATGGGCAGGCATATCGACTTCTGGCAATACCTGGATACCGCGTGCTTCAGCAAATTTCACAATCTCAATGTAGTCGTCACGGCTGAAGTAGCCACTTCCGTTATTATCGCTGAACGGCCCTGAGCCTAACTGCGGTAACAGACAACGCTGTTCTTTGAGGTCGTGACAGCGTCGGCTACCCACTTCAGTCAGCTCTGGCAGGCCAGGAATTTCAATACGCCAGCCTTCATCATCCGTGAGATGGAAGTGGAAGACGTTAATTTTCCAGGCGGACATCTGGTCAAGCATCCTCAGGATGGCCGTTTTACTGTGAAAGTTTCGGCCCACATCAAGGAAGATGCCGCGGTAGCTAAAGCGTGGTGCATCATCAGCCTTCAAGGTGGCAATACGATGACTTCCGTCTGCTGGCAGGAGTGACATAATTGACTGCAGACCGTAGTAAACCCCCTGCGCATCGTACCCAATCACCTCGGCTTTATCTTTCGAGATAACCAAACTATAAGCCCCTGATATCGAAGGAATATCTTTCAGGGCTGCTGGGTTCACGGTGGTAAGGATAGGATAACCTGCCGCATTCAGTTTCACGCCCAGCAGGGAGAAACGTTGTTTAACGGCTTCCGCCCGATCTTTCGGTAAACTCGCCAAATTAAGGTTTATACCCTGACTGAGATCGGCATCCTCTTCCGCTATCACCACTTTCAGCGGAGTGGGAACAATTTGTCCACGAAGTTCGCTGGCAGCAAGTTGTTTAACATCTTGATTTTTCACGTAGCGGCTGCCAGCTTCCATCAGAATATTTTTATCTTCAGGAGTGCGTTTCCACTGATCACCAATCGGAACCACGAAACGAGAGAGATCTTCTGTATCCGTAGCCTGAATGATTTTTGGTTTAGCATCACCGGACGTCACATACCAGCGTGGCATCACGTCCGTGCTAAATAGCTGCCAGTACTCATTAACAATCGGGATGACGACAGAAGCCCCGGGTGCCAAACCGACAAATTTATCCGTAGGTTCCAGCCGGGTCAGATCGCCGACAATATGCACCATTCGAAACTGATCGTTCTGAACAGCCAGCGTTTTATGGACGTTGCTCATATAGATTGCCCAGTTTTTACTGGTGATTGTTGGCCCATTGTTCGTCAGCGTAATCGTGGCGCGGTTGCAGGAAGCCCAGTCAGCCCCAAGTACAGCACAGTCCACACCGTTGAGCGCAGCATGGTTATCAGTAACCTGATAGCTAACACCGAACTGACTGATTTGATCCACCAGCTGCTGGCTCGCGAGACCGGTACTGCTTCCCAGAATAGCGATAACTGCCAGTGCTAACTGACTGGTTCTTTTAACATTCATAATTGCATCCTTCCTTGTCAATTATTGATTAGCCTGCTGAATTTCCTGCCAAAGTTTGCCACAGCGTTCATGAACACCTTCACCGCCGCCCATTTGTTCCGCGTCCAGGCAGCGTTCATAGTCAAGGACTCGCACACTTTCCTGGCGGGCAAACTGCTGGTGCTGTGGCTGCTGGTGCAGAGAGCCAGGTAGCGGTTTGCAGGCCTTAACCTTTTCAGCGCTGCCGTTTGCCTGATTAATACAGCTGCGCCAGGCTTCGCGCTCTGGCGTATTGCTACGCTGCATCTGCGACATGCAGCCGCACAACAGCAGCATCAAGAAAATTGTTATCCCTGCTTTCATACCCATTCTCCTGTCAGTCCTGCGCAATCAAAACAGGGTGAAAGGCGCAATTACGATAAATTTAACGTCTTTTTCATCCTGGAAAATATTGTTGTACCCACTGCCGTAACTGGGAATATTGCTGTGGTTGTCATAGCGGGTGTAATGCAGCTTGAACAACGTCCCTTTCGCCGCGCCTTCCTGAATCGTATAGAGTAAATCAAGGTTCCACGCCGATTCTTTTAAACGCGAGCTCTGGTTATAAACCGGATTACTGCTGGGTTTCGCATCCCAGCCATAGGCATAAGAGGCACCCACACCCCACCCTGGTAACTGCCAACTGACGAGATCGTAAATGACCCCGGCAAACAGCGCTTTTTCACCATTGGCATTCCAGTCGGACCGGGCATCCCACCATACGTCAAGGCGACCATTGGAGGAGGCGTAACCGGGTGTCATACGCTGCAGGAAATAGCCCTGATTACCCTCAGCTTTTACCCACGTTCCTTCAAGGCGAAAATCAAATGGCCCCGCGATATAGCCCAGAGTCAACGCCTGAAGCCACGCCAGCCCCTCGTAAACATCATTAATATTTTCCGCACCGCCATGTTCTTTATCTTTGGCACCATAGAACTGCCAGCTGGTGCGCAGATCATTGCCAATAAGTGGAAAAGCATAAGATGCTTTAGCAAAATATTGGTCCATGTAATCTGCTGCCTGTCCGAACGCTCCTTCTAAAACTAATTTGTTGGTGAATTCATATTTTAACCCTAATGAATGCAGATAACGTATTCCCGTAGAGCCATCGGCTTTGCGGAAGTTATACATATTTTCATACCAGGGGGCTTTATAACGGTCGCTCCACATATACGAAAATGACAACACACCCGCATCGCCAAAATCATGCCGATATCCACTTTCCGCACCGAGATAAGTGCCAGGTAAAAAACTCCAGTGTGGGGCCAGGAGAGTTTGTCCCGTGGGTTGTAAATACCCCGCCCTTAGCCATATATCATCATATTTAACTTTTATTGCAGCCTTATAGATACTGGTGCCACTACGGTCACCGCTCCAGCGTTCATCCCAGCGGGTTTTCGCATTACTGAAACCAATTTCATTTGGAGCCGCTGGGCCGCTGTTCGCCATTTCAAGAGCGCTAAACACCGCCAGGTCTAAACCGATAATGTCAGCAGCCAATCCTGAAGAGAAATCCAGGCTGCCGTTAAAGGTAGAATGGTGCAGGTTTTGCTGATACTGGCCATATTTATCACTCGCTGGCTCGAGATCTTTACGGTCGCGCTGCCGCTGCCAGTAGTAAATGCTGCCATTAAGTGCAGAATCTGTAATAAAACCAGTAGCAACAGAAGGTGAAGAATAAAAAACACCAGATGAAATTAAACTCAACGCCAGCGGAATCGCTAGCGAACTTCGCCCAGAGGTAATGTTATGCATCGAATAATCCTTATTCTTATCGGATGGGAAAATAATTCCATTTGGCGATTAATTAATTAACGCCTTATATCACCCACGGATGCATATTATTTTTCGCGACGCGAATTATCAATTGAAAATAAATTATGAATGTAAAAACATGATCGACACCACAAACTCACGGGAAATAAAAATACCACTTTCGTATTTCTACTAATGGTATTTTACTATTATACAGTTTAGCCCGTATAGAGCGGTAACCACCCGCCATAAGAGAGTAGCGACACCAGCGCATTCAGCAAACCAAACAACAGCACCAGGATAATCGGCGCGTTACCTCCCCTGACACGCCAATTGGCCGTGGAATAACGTCGCCGGGACTGTCTGGCCAGCAGTGCAGGCGTCACGACTGCCCAGACGGTCGCAGCCAGCCCCGCATAGCCAATAGCCAGCAAAAAACCATCAGGCCAGATGAGTGCAGCCGTTAACGGCAGGCTGAACGTCAGTAGCGTAGTTTTCAATCGTCCGAGTGCAGAATTATCCAGCTTAAACAAATCGGCAAGGTAATCAAAAAAGCCGAGACTGACACCAAGAAAAGAGCAGGCAACAGCAAAGTTAGAGAAGATGTCCAGCATCAGATTCAGATAGCGATTATGCAACACACCCGATAGCGCCCCGACCAGCACATCGATATTTCCCCCCTGCGCAGCAATCACTTTGAATTCGCTGCGCGGAATATTACCCATGGTGCCAATGATCCAGATAAAATAGATCGCCAGAGCCATTAACGTGCCAAAAACCAGACAGCGGCTGACGCGTGCTGCATTTTTATGATAATAACTGATCAACCCGGCAATATTGCCATGATAGCCAAAAGAGGCCAGGCAGAAAGGCACGACGGCCCACAGATAGCGTAAATAATCGCTCTCCGTTCCCTGGCTGTCGAGCAGATTGACCGGCTCGATATGCCACAGCAGCCCGCCGAAAATCATCAAAAAAGTAATGACCTTTGCGCCAAGAAAAATCAGCGTCATGCGGCTAACCACCGCCGTCCCAAGCCAGATAAACAGTGCCACCAGCAGCGTAAACAGCAGACCAGCCACCCGGGCCGACATGCCGATATCTAACTGCCCCAGGCTGCGCTGTATAATCGCTCCGCTGGCAGAAATATAGGCGTAGGTCAGGATACCCAATACAAAGACTACCGACAGGCCATTAACCAGATTCCAGCCACGCCCCAACAGGTCACGTGTAACGGTATCGAAACTGGCTCCAGCGGGATAATGCAGACTGGCTTCAAGATATAACAGCCCGGACAGCAACATACAGAACCATGTGGCGATCAGCAGAGCCGAGGACCAGAGAAACCAGGCACCGGACATCACCACAGGAAGAGAAAACATTCCGGCACCAATGATGGTGCCGCTGATAATCAGTGTTCCCCACAGTGTCGACGGTAAGCGAACAGCAGAAGCCGGTACAGCCATAACAATCCCTTAGCGGAAGCAGTAAAAAAACATGCCCTTTGCCGGGATAATCCACTGGCTAAACGGCCATAATGCCGCATAGTCTACACATCTTCACACTCGCGAACTAGTACAGTAATCAGTTGGTCACCATCGTTTCCTGTAAATATCGCCAGCGCGGTGGCTCAACACCACAGTTAATCACCGCCAGTGAAATTCGGTGAGTATGATTTTCCCCCTGCTGCTGCCGTTCGTGATACTGAATGGCCACCTCCTGGCCAAACTGGGCCAGGGTCTGACACTGTTCAATGGTAATTTTCAACCCCTGCCGCCCGCCGACCAGGCGTGCAAACAGTGCCGCTAGCTCAGGCATCGCCAGGCTCTTGCCGGTGGGCGTGACCATCACAAAGTCGGGGTCAAAATGTGAAAGCAGCGGCGTTAACTGACTTTCATTACCATTAAATACGGCAGTAATCTGTTCATGTAACACCAGAACACTTTCACGGGCTTTTTCGGTTAATGTTGACACAGGGTATCCTTATGACGGGTGAGGCGGGAGATCATCCACAGCGGAAGCAGCCCGGTAACGGCGGCGATGATATAAACCTGCTGATATGACTGCGCTGCAGGATAAAAGTGATTAAGTAAACTGAACAGCACCGTCAGCAGGGCCGCCCCCAGGCTGAATGAAAGCTGACGGTTAATATTCCATATCACGCTGGCCCGCGTCATCTGTCGATCGTGAAAATCGCTCAGGGCGCTGGTTTGCGCCGTATTGGCGCTTATTCCGCCGCCAATGCCCATCAACAGGTAGGCGAGGCTCAACACCAGGATCTGTTCCGGCTTCTGTACCAGCGCCAGCATGGCGATACCGACGGCATGGAGCACTAAGCCCGTGCTGAACAGGATGGCGGTTCCAAGACGATGGTAGAGACGACCACACAGCAACATCGCCACCAGCGCACCACCGCCGTAAAACAGCATAAAAGCCCCGCTGCGCTCGGCAGAAAAATGCAGGCACTGTTGCAGATAAAATATATTCAGCAGGTTTACCCCGGTAAACAGGCCCGGTACCGCGTAATACACCACCACTGCAAGCTGAAGCCGGGCGTTACGCAGCAGACTCAGATCTATTACCGCCTGCGCCTGACGCCGGTAATGTTTCAGATAAGCGAATGCCAGACAGAGCCCCGACAGCAGCCACAGCGAGGCCGGGAGCGCGGAACCCGGCTCACTCAGCCGTGAGAGCCCAAGCAGCACGGCAGCCAGCGACAGACAGACCAGCAGAATACCCCGAATGTCAGGATGAATAGCCGTCAGCGTTTCAGGCTTTATCCACAGTGCGGCCAGTACAGCGGCAGCCAGACTAAACGGAATATTGCACCAGAAAATCCAGCGCCACGAGAGTGTGTCCACAATCATTCCCCCTAAAAGGGGAGAAAGTGCCGGGGCTATCAGCGCCACACACATGATAAGCGTAGAAATGGTTGCCCGCTCCCTGCCCCGGAACAGGTTGAACGTCAGCGCCTGCCCTACCGGGATCAGCAGTCCCCCCGCCATACCCTGTAAAAAACGCCACAGCACCAGTAACGTAAATGAATCGGACCGACCACAACCCCATGCCGCCAGGCTGAACAGGATCATCGATACCACCAGCACCGGGCGTGCGCCGAAGCGGCCAGCCAGCCAGCCGCTGACCGGAATAATCACCGTCAGCCCAAGGATGTAACTGTTCGCCACCCAGCTAAGCGATCCGCTGGCAATACTCAGTTGTCCGGCTATCTCCGGCAGGGCAACAGCCGACATAAAAATATTAATACAATCAATAAAAAAACCGAGCAAAAAAATGACGGCAACACGGTAACGATAACTCATAGTCATACCTCCGGGCGCAGCATAGCGGTGATTGACTACGTAAATCGACTGGCATAAATTGAAAATATTGTTTTATAAAAGTGAACAATCACGTGCATACCCATCTCGATAAGATCCACACGTTCTTCGCGGTCGTCGACAGCGGCAGCTTTACCCGTGCCGCTGATAATCTCGGTCTGAGCAAGGCCATGGTCAGCCTGCATGTCAAAACACTGGAACAGGTGCTGGGCGTGACTCTGCTGGTACGCAATACCCGCAATCTGGCGCTGACGGAAAGCGGAAGTCAGCTTTATGAAGAGTTCAGGACGATATTTTCCCAAATCGAACAGGCGGTTAGCCGCGTTACCGATGACAGCCAGCCCCTTTCCGGTGAGCTGCGTATCACCTCAACCTGGGAATATGGTCAGCGCTGTCTGATGCCCCTCGTTGCCCGTTTCTGTCGGCAGCATCCCGCTCTGAAACTCAGTTATAACGTGGGTGCATCGCTGGACGACCTGGTCAGCCACAAACTGGATATCGCTATCCGCCTGGGCACGCTGCGAGACTCTTCACTCAGGAGCCGCAAACTGGGCGAATACCGGATATGGCTGGTGGCCTCCCCCCACCTTGTGGCCCGCTACCCGCTGCAAAACCTCAGTGAGACTGCCGCATTACCGTGGATACATAACAGCAACTTGCCCCATCCGGGCCGCTGGCGTTTCAGTCTGGATAAAGAACACTGCGAGATTAAAAGTGAGGCAAGTTACAGCGCCAATTCTGCTCAGATTATGCGCCAGATGGCGCTGGAGGGGTTGGGCGTGGCGGTACTGCCTGAATGGCTGGTGGCTGAGGATGTGGCGGACGGAGCGTTACAGATCCTGTTTAGTGACTGGCAGCTTCCGGTACAGCCGGTCAGCGCCGTGTTTGCCGCCGGGGTCACCCTGCCGCGTAAAACGCGTTTGTTTATTGATTATCTGTGTGCGGAATTATAAAAAAAGGGCGCATCAACGCCCTTTTCTTCGGAGTAGCAGCTTACTCGCCGACTTTCGCCCAGGTGTCACGCAGGCCAACGGTGCGGTTGAACACCAGATTGCTGGCACTGGAGTAGACACTGTCAGCGCAGAAGTAGCCTTCACGCTCAAACTGATACGGGGCTGACGCCTCCGCCTGCTGCATCCCGGGCTCCACGAAGCCCTGACGGATCACCAGAGATTCCGGGTTGATGCTGGCCAGGAAGTCTTCTGCCGCCCCCGGATTCGGTACGCTGAACAGCCGATCGTACAGACGGAACTCTGCCGGAAGGGCATGAACAGCTGACACCCAGTGGATCACGCCCTTCACTTTACGCCCGTCGGCCGGATCCTTGCTCAGAGTATCCACATCACAGGTACAGAACAGGCAGGTAATGTTGCCTTCATCATCCTTTGCCACGCGCTCGGCTTTGATCACATAGGCGTTACGCAGACGCACTTCTTTGCCCAGCACCAGCCGCTTGTACTGCTTGTTTGCTTCCTCACGGAAGTCAGCACGATCGATGTAGATCTCACGACTGAACAGGACTTCGCGGGTACCCATTTCCGGCTTGCTCGGATGATTCGGCATGGTGATCACCTCATCGTGATGCGCAGGCAGATTTTCAATCACCACTTTTACCGGATCCATCACTGCCATGGCACGCGGGGCATTCTCATTGAGGTCGTCACGGATACAGGATTCCAGAGCGGCCATTTCAACAATATTGTCCTGCTTGGTCACCCCAATGCGGCGGCAGAATTCACGGATGGATTCCGCAGTGTAGCCACGGCGGCGCAAACCCGAAACAGTCAGCATACGGGGATCATCCCAACCTTCCACCACGTTCTCGGTCACCAACTGACTCAACTTACGCTTGGACATGATGGCATATTCAAGATTCAGGCGAGAGAATTCATACTGACGCGGATGAACCGGAATGGTGATGTTATCCAGCACCCAGTCGTACAGGCGACGGTTATCCTGGAATTCCAGCGTACACAGTGAGTGAGTAATGCCTTCCAGCGCATCAGAGATGCAGTGGGTAAAGTCATACATCGGATAGATGCACCACTTATTGCCGGTCTGATGATGTTCGGCAAATTTGATGCGGTAGATCACCGGATCGCGCAGAACGATAAAGTTGGAAGCCATATCAATTTTGGCTCGTAAACACGCGGTGCCCTCGGCAAAGCCGCCCGCGCGCATTTTAGCAAAGAGGGCAAGGTTTTCGTCCACGCTGCGATCGCGGAAGGGGCTGTTTTTACCCGCTGAGGTCAGGCTGCCACGGTATTCACGGATCTGCTCCGGTGACAGTTCATCAACGTACGCCAGCCCTTTACTAATCAGCTCAACGGCATAATTGTGCAGTTGCTCGAAATAGTCAGATGAGTAGCGTACGTCACCACTCCACTTAAAGCCCAGCCACTGCACATCACGCTTGATTGATTCAACAAACTCCAGATCTTCTTTCACCGGGTTAGTGTCATCAAAGCGCAGGTTACACTGCCCCTGATAATCCTGAGCGATACCAAAGTTCAGGCAGATTGATTTCGCATGACCAATATGCAGATAGCCATTCGGCTCAGGCGGGAAGCGGGTGTGCACTGAACTGTGCTTACCGTTCGCCAGATCTTCGTCGATAATCTGACGAATAAAGTTAGTTGGGCGGGCTTCAGCCTCACTCATCTCAATTTCCTCAATTAATGCTGGGCATTGGCTCTCATTTCTTCAGGTTGTCGCCAGGCGGCTACCGGAAGAATGACAAGTATAATTTAGCTATGAAATATCGGAGTATGATCCACAAAGCTGACAGGGGAAACAACCGTTTGTTGCGGGAATCACATAAAAAAGGGCGGGAATCGCTTCCCGCCCTGCCACAGTCGCACTCAATGACGCTGTTAGCCTTTAATTTCGTATATCCGCGTTTCGCCTGCCACCACCGTTTCACCGGCGAGCAGGGTGATCCCGGCGAAATCTTCGATGTTGCTGACCACCACGGGGCTGATCATCGAACGGGCATTGGCGTTAAGGAATGCCAGGTCCATCTCCAGCACCGGTTGACCGGCGACCACCGTCGCGCCCTCTTCGGCAAGACGCGTGAAGCCTTTACCTTCCAGCGCCACCGTATCGAGTCCCATATGCACAACGATTTCGATACCCTTTTCCGTTTCGAGGCAGAAGGCATGGTTGGTGTTAAAGATCTTAACCAGGGTGCCGGAAGCCGGTGCCACCACCGTACTGCCGGTAGGTTTGATCGCCAGACCGTCACCAACGGCTTTACTGGCAAAGGCTTCATCCGGTACCTGCTCAATGGCCACGACCGTGCCGCTAACTGGTGCCACCAGCGAACCTACAATCCCTTTCGCCACATTAGGCACAGCCTGAGGTGCAGCCGTCGGTGTCATCGGTGCAGCACTCACTGCCGCCGCGGCCGCCACCGGCCCTTTCGCGATCTGTTTTTTCATCTCTTCAGCGATGGATTCGGCTTTCGCCCCCACAATGACCTGAATGGTTTGCTTGTTCAGTTTCACCACGCCGGACGCACCGAGGCGTTTACACTGTGCATCATTGACCAGCGAGGCATCTTTTACTGACAGACGCAGACGGGTAATACAGGCATCAATTCCCTTCAGGTTATCTGACCCGCCAATCGCGCCAATGTACTGGCGGGAAAGGTCAGCCAGCCCCTCTTCGGTGTTGCTGTTGGCCTCATCTTTGACCAGCAGGTCGCCTTCATCTTCACGGCCCGGTGTTTTCAGGTTCAACATGCGGATCACCGCACTGAACAGCACGAAGTAAACAACAAACGCCACCAGCCCCATCACCAACAGTAACCAGACGTTATGGCTGGCCGCCGGCAGTTTATACATTAAGGCATAGTCGATGGCGCCCGCAGAGAAGGAGAAGCCCGCATGAATGCCCAGTGAGGTGGCAACAAACAGGCTGATCCCGGTCAGGATGGCGTGGATCAGATACAGCATCGGTGCCAGGAACATGAACAGGAATTCCAGCGGTTCAGTTACGCCGGTGAGGAATGCGGTGACTGCAACGGACAGCAGCATACCGCCTACCATCGGACGACGCGCCTTTGGTGCCGCCAGGTACATTGCCAGCGCAGCACCCGGCAGACCGAACATCATGATCGGGAAGAAGCCCGACATAAACATCCCCGCCGTACCATCACCCGCATAGAAACGGTTGATATCACCGTGGAAGACCGCACCCGCCGCATTGGTGAACTCACCGATCTGGAACCAGGCAATAGTGTTCAGTACCTGATGCAGGCCCGTTGGGATCAGAAGACGGTTAACGAAGCCGAAGATACCCGCACCGAAGGCCCCTTCCGAGACGATCCACTCACCGCCTGCATGGATGCCGGCCTGTACCGGTGGCCAGACATAACCAAATACCGCCGCCAGCACCAGACAGAAGAAACCGGTCGCAATCGGAACGAAACGTTTGCCACCGAAGAAACTCAGGAAGTCCGGCAGCTTAATGTCAGACCAGCGGTTGTAGGCCATACCGGCAACCAGACCGGTGATGATCCCCGCCAGCACGCCCATATTGACTGTCGGATTAATGGTGACCATTGCCTTGGTCAGAATGAAATACCCCACGGCACCGGCAAGGGCTGCCGCGCCGGCGTTGTCTTTGGACCAGGTAGATGCCACACCAATCGCGAAGATAAGGGCGAGGTTGTCAAATATGGCCCCGCCCGCCTGCGCAATAAACGGCATATTGAGTAAATCAGGCTGGCCGAAGCGCAGCATCAGTGCGGCAACAGGCAACACTGCGATAGGCAGCTGTAACGACCGCCCTAATCTTTGAAAGAATCCTAGAATATTCACCATTTCCCCCTGTGAGCCCGGTTAGGGCGGCAAAAACCGTCTGTTTTTTTTCACGGCTTTTTTTTGTCAGTTCGACACTACACACCACGAAGCGAAGTGTAAAAAAAAATTAATTCGCTTCGCAAATTAAACCCGCATTTATGTGACAAAAATCACTTAAAAACGCATTATTGTTAGCATGTGACTGGCTAACTGCACAAACTTATTTTATGATCCGAAAAATCAAAACGGATAAAACCCACTGTCAGCCTGTGCCAATCGGGTTACGCTTAGTCAGCGCTCAGACAGATCACCGTTTTACTCTATTCCCAACTCTGCTACTACGAGGTGCAAGATGAGACTGATTCCTCTGGCAATGCCAGCCCAGGTCGGAAAATGGGCAGCACGCCATATTGTTAACCGCATCAATGCGTTCAAACCAACGGCTGACCGTCCCTTCGTTCTGGGTCTGCCTACCGGCGGCACCCCGCTGGAAGCATACAAGCACCTGATTGAGATGCACAAAGCGGGCCAGGTTAGCTTCAAGCATGTAGTGACGTTCAATATGGACGAATACGTTGGCCTGCCAAAAGAGCATCCGGAAAGCTATCACAGCTTTATGTACCGTAACTTTTTCGATCACGTTGATATTCCAACTGAAAATATCAATCTTCTCAATGGTAATGCCCCAGATATTGACGCAGAATGTCGCCAGTATGAAGAAAAGATCCGTGCTTACGGCAAAATCCATTTATTTATGGGTGGCGTAGGCAACGACGGTCATATTGCCTTTAACGAACCGGCTTCATCACTGGCTTCACGTACCCGCATCAAAACCCTGACTCACGAGACCCGTATTGCTAACTCACGCTTCTTTGGCGGTGACGTTGATCAGGTCCCCAAGTATGCCCTGACCGTAGGCGTGGGTACGTTGCTGGATGCAGAAGAAGTCATGATCCTGGTTACCGGTCATCTCAAAGCACAGGCACTGCAGGCCGCCGTTGAAGGCAACGTGAACCATATGTGGACTATCAGCTGTCTGCAACTCCATTCGAAAGCCGTGGTGGTGTGTGACGAACCGGCCACCATGGAGTTGAAAATGAAAACGGTGAAATATTTCCGCGAGATGGAAGCAGGAAATATCAAAGATCTGTGATCGTCCCTGACGGGCGCTGTCATGACAGATTGGTGCCTGCCGGAAGAAAATTTCTGACGGCAGGACAAGCAATATCAGGAAAGTCAGGAGAATAGCTATGTACGCATTAACCCAGGGCCGCATTTACACTGGCCACAAAATCCTCGATCGCCATGCGGTTGTCATCGCCAATGGTCTGATTGAACGCATCTGCCCACTGGAAGATCTGCCCACAGGCATTGAAACGCGTCAGGTGGATGGCGCGATTATTGCTCCTGGTTTTATTGATCTGCAGTTAAATGGCTGTGGTGGCGTGCAGTTTAATGATGATATTGCCGCTATCAGCGTTGAAACGCTGCAAACGATGCAAAAAGCCAACGAGAAATCGGGTTGCACCAGCTTTTTGCCAACGCTGATCACCAGCACAGATGAACTGATGAAGCGTGCTGTTGAGGTGATGCGTGCCTGGCTGGCCCAGAACAGCAATCAGGCGCTGGGTCTGCATCTTGAAGGGCCGTGGCTCAATCCGTTGAAAAAAGGCACGCACAATCCCGATCTGATCCGGGCGCCCGATCAGGCGCTGGTTGACTTTCTGTGCGCCAATGCCGATGTGATCGGCAAAATCACACTCGCTCCGGAAAAAGTCGATGCCGCTGTAATCCGTCAGTTGCGTGATGCCGGCATTGTGATTTCTGCCGGCCATTCACACGGCACCTATGATGAAGCCCTCGCCGGGATTGACGCCGGGGTTTCCTTTGCGACGCATCTCTATAACGCCATGCCGACCACCAGCGGCCGCGAGCCTGGTCTGATCGGCGCGCTGTTTGACTCTTCTGAGGTCTGGTGCGGCATTATTGCCGATGGGCTCCACGTCCATTACGCAAACATTCGCAATGCTAAACGAATCAAAGGTGACAAGCTGATCCTGGTTACCGACGCGACGGCACCAGCAGGCGCTGCCATTGATCAGTTCATTTTTGCTGGTAAAACAATATACTATCGCAACGGGCTGTGTGTTGATGAGAATGGCACGCTCAGTGGTTCTGCATTGACTATGATCGAAGCGGTAGCTAACAGCGTCGAACATGTCGGCATCGCACTTGATGAAGCGCTTCGTATGGCAACGCTTTACCCAGCCCGCGCAATGGGGGTAGAGGCACGTTTAGGGACGATTGAAGCCGGAAAAGTGGCCAATCTGACCGTGTTCACCCGCGATTACAAAATCACCCGGACCATCGTTAATGGTAACGAGGTCTTAAGCGAGTAGATATTTAATGACCACCGGCGGCCAGGCACAAATCGGAAATGTTGATCTTGTTAAACAACTTAATAGTGCGGCCGTTTACCGGCTGATCGATCAGCAGGGCCCTATCTCTCGAATCCAGATTGCCGAGCACAGTCAGCTCGCCCCCGCCAGTGTTACCAAGATCACGCGTCAGCTTATTGACCGTGGTCTGATCAGAGAAGTCGATCAGCAGGCCTCTACCGGAGGCCGTCGTGCCATCTCCATCATCACGGAAACCCGGGGGTTTAACACGATTGGTGTCAGACTGGGCCGTCATGATGCGACTGTCACGCTGTTCGATCTGAGTGGTAAATCGCTGGCGGAAGAGCACTACTCACTGCCTGAACGCACTCAGGAAACACTGGAAAATGCGCTGTTCAAGGCCATTGCCGACTTTTCAGAACTTCATCAGCGCAAGCTGCGCGAGCTGATCGCTATCTCCGTCATTCTGCCCGGATTGGTCGACCCGAATAACGGCATTATCCGTTATATGCCGCATATTAATGTCAGTCACTGGCCACTGGTTGCCAACCTTGAAAAACGGTTTAACGTCACCAGTTTTGTCGGCCACGATATTCGCAGCCTGGCGCTGGCGGAGCACTATTTTGGCGCATCGCGTGACTGTGCAGACTCCATTTTGGTGCGTGTTCATCGCGGTACGGGGGCCGGTATTATTGCCAACGGGCATATTTTCCTCGGCAGTAACGGTAACGTGGGAGAGCTGGGACATATCCAGGTCGATCCGCTGGGCGAACGTTGTCACTGCGGCAACTTTGGCTGTCTGGAAACCATTGCTGCCAACAGTGCGATTGAAAACCGTGTACGACATCTGTTGAACCAGGGCTATCCAAGCAGTCTCACACTGGACGACTGTCACATTCAGCCCATCTGCCGTGCCGCCAACCGTGGCGACGCTTTGGCGGCGGAAGTCATCGAGCACGTTGGACGCCATCTTGGTAAAGCCATCGCCATCGCCATTAACCTGTTCAATCCGCAAAAAATTGTCATCGCGGGTGAAATAATGGAAGCCGACAAAGTGCTGCTACCTGCCATTGAAGGCTGCATTAATACCCAGGCGCTAAATGCGTTCCGTAAAAATTTGCCGGTGGTGCGCTCGGCGATCGATCATCGTTCGGCGATTGGTGCTTTTGCTCTGGCAAAACGGGCGATGCTCAATGGCATTTTGCTGCAACGACTGCTGGAAGTTAATTAAATGATGGAATCTGAACGCATGACGATAAAGAACGTTATCTGCGATATCGACGGCGTGCTGATGCACGATAATACAGCCGTACCTGGCGCTCGCGAGTTTTTACAGCGTATCGTCGGCAATAATATGCCTCTGGTGGTACTGACGAACTATCCTTCGCAAACCGCCATGGATCTGTCAAACCGCTTTGCCTCCGCCGGCATTGAGCTGCCGGACAGCGTCTTCTATACCTCAGCGATGGCCACGGCAGATTTTCTGAAGCGCCAGGAAGGGAAGAAAGCCTATGTCGTCGGCGAAGGGGCCCTGATCCATGAGCTGTACAAGGCCGGTTTTACCATCACGGATATCAACCCCGACTTTGTGATCGTGGGTGAGACCCGCTCCTTTAACTGGGACATGATGCATAAAGCCGCCTGGTTCGTGGCGAACGGTGCGCGTTTTATCGCTACCAATCCGGACAGCCACGGCCACGGTTTCTCGCCGGCCTGCGGTGCGTTGTGTGCCGGTATCGAAAAGATCTCCGGCCGCCAGCCATTTTACGTCGGTAAACCCAGCCCGTGGATTATGCGTGCCGCGCTGAACAAGATGCAGGCGCATTCAGAAGAGACGGTGATCGTGGGTGACAACCTGCGCACGGATATTCTTGCCGGTTTTCAGGCCGGACTGGAAACCATTCTGGTGCTGTCGGGGGTTTCCACGCTCAGTGACGTCGACGCCATGCCGTTCCGCCCCACCTGGATCTACCCTTCGGTTGCCGATATCGACATTATCTAGTCTTTACACCTTCCCTGCCCGGCCTGCCGGGCAATGCCTTTTTCCTCGCTGGACATTTTTCATCCACTTTTTATCATCTATTGCACATTCCTCAATAAAAAGACCAAAAAAATGAATATCCGCTAAGGATCAAGCCGGGGCAACGGGCTATTTTTCACCTAATGACTAAAATACTTGCATCACCTGACGGCTTAGCGCATTTTCATAGTCATGACGCGATAACTGTCGCTTTAAACCAATATCATCACCGCAAGGTAAGTCGTTAGGGAGCTGTATATGTGTTCTATCTTTGGTGTACTCGATCTGAAAAGCGATCCTGCTGAACTGCGCAAGAAGGCCCTGGAGCTTTCACGTCTGATGCGTCACCGTGGCCCGGACTGGTCAGGTGTTTATGCGAATGACAATGCGATCCTTGTTCATGAGCGTCTGTCGATTGTCGACGTCAACAATGGCGCACAGCCGCTGTACAATGCAGACCATACACACGTCCTTGCGGTAAACGGTGAAATCTATAACCATCAGGCCCTGCGCGCTGAACTGAGCGATCGCTATGCGTTCCAGACCGAGTCTGACTGCGAAGTGATCCTCGCGCTGTATCAGGAAAAAGGCATCGACTTCCTTGATGACCTGCAGGGCATGTTCGCCTTTATCCTTTATGACAGCGTGAAGAACACCTATTTAATCGGCCGTGACCATATCGGGATCATCCCACTGTATATGGGTAACGACGAGCACGGTAACCTGTATGTGGCTTCAGAAATGAAAGCGCTGGTACCGGTTTGCCGCAGCATGAAAGAGTTTCCGCCAGGCAGCTACCTGTCCAGCACCGATGGTGAGATCCGCCGCTACTGGCAGCGTGACTGGTTCGAGTATGATGCCGTTGAACACAACGCCACCGACGCGGCAGCGCTGAAAAACGCGCTGGAAGAGTCGGTGAAAAGTCACCTGATGTCAGATGTCCCTTATGGTGTGCTGCTGTCAGGCGGACTGGATTCATCCATTATCTCTGCGGTGACCAAACGTTTTGCGGCCAAGCGCGTAGAAGATCAAGATAAGAGCGAGGCCTGGTGGCCGCAGCTGCACTCCTTCGCCGTCGGCCTGGAAGGCTCTCCTGACCTGACCGCAGCAAAAGCCGTGGCAGAACACCTGGGCACCGTCCACCATGAGATCCATTTCACCGTGCAGGAAGGCCTGGATGCCATCCGTGATGTGATTTACCACATTGAAACCTATGATGTGACCACTATTCGCGCCTCGACGCCAATGTACCTGATGTCGCGTAAAATCAAGGCAATGGGTATCAAAATGGTATTGTCCGGTGAAGGTGCTGATGAAGTCTTTGGCGGTTATCTCTACTTCCATAAGGCACCGAACGCCCGCGAATTCCATGAAGAGAACGTACGCAAACTTCATGCTCTGCATATGTTTGACTGCGCACGTGCTAACAAAGCGATGTCGGCCTGGGGTGTGGAAGCGCGCGTGCCGTTCCTGGATAAGAAATTCCTGGACGTGGCCATGCGCATCAACCCGCAGGACAAAATGTGTGGCAGCAACGGGAAAATGGAAAAACACATCCTGCGCGAGTGTTTTGAGTCTTACCTGCCGGCAAGCGTCGCCTGGCGTCAGAAAGAGCAGTTCTCTGATGGCGTAGGCTATAGCTGGATCGACACCCTGAAAGAAGTGGCTGCCGCACAGATCAGCGATCAGCAGCTGCAAACCGCGCACTTCCGCTTCGCTTACAACACGCCGACGTCAAAAGAAGGCTACCTGTATCGCGAAATATTTGAAGAGCTGTTCCCGCTGCCAAGCGCGGCAGAATGCGTCCCTGGCGGTCCGTCAGTGGCCTGTTCCTCTGCTAAGGCAATCGAATGGGACGAAGCCTTCAAAAACATGGACGATCCTTCAGGCCGCGCCGTCGGCGTCCACCAGTCCGCTTACTAATTGTTGGTTGTTATGCAACACAAACGGGCCCCTGCGACCCGTTTTTAATTAGCGGTTGCGTCTGTTAACTTCAGAATTCGTTGATTTTATCGACATCCTGGTCACAAGGCAGTCAAACAACACGATTGTGACAAAAAACGGGAAAAAACTTGTTGACGCTTTTAGGCCAACTCCGCATAATGCGCCCCGCAACGCCGCAGAAGGTTACGCGAAAAAAGATGGCTACTTAGCTCAGCTGGTTAGAGCACAGCACTCATAATGCTGGGGTCACAGGTTCGATTCCCGTAGTAGCCACCATCTTTTTTGCGCGGGAGTGGCGAAATTGGTAGACGCACCAGATTTAGGTTCTGGCGCCGCAAGGTGTGCGAGTTCAAGTCTCGCCTCCCGCACCATTTCCAACGCGGTTTGCACGGATGGGGTATCGCCAAGCGGTAAGGCACCGGTTTTTGATACCGGCATTCCCTGGTTCGAATCCAGGTACCCCAGCCATTTTTAAGCAGTAAGAAATGTGTTAGGATAGTAAAGCAGTAAAATTAGGCTACTTAGCTCAGCTGGTTAGAGCACAGCACTCATAATGCTGGGGTCACAGGTTCGATTCCCGTAGTAGCCACCAATTTTATTGGGGTGTCGCCAAGTGGTAAGGCTCTGGTTTCTGATACCAGCATTCCGGGGTTCGAATCCCTGCACCCCAGCCATATAAAGACGGCTGGTAGTACGAGTCGCAAAGAAAAAGACGCCTGGTTCGCCAGTCGCAAAAAAATTGGGGTGTCGCCAAGTGGTAAGGCTCTGGTTTCTGATACCAGCATTCCGGGGTTCGAATCCCTGCACCCCAGCCACAAAGTAAAGAAGCCCGCTTTTGCGGGCTTTTTTACGTCTGAAATAACCTCTGAAATACGCTTGGGCAGGGGTCGACCTCTGTTTTGTCCACCCCGTTATCTCACCCTGACTACAATCCTAATGCATACCTTAACGCCTGACGTTTTAACACGCCGGAATGCTGCGCCACGATCAGCCCCAGATTACGGACGATCTTCAACGGTGCCGACTGATTACTGAACGCAAAATAAAACAGATCCATCCCGCTCTGCATCAGCAGATTATCTTTCAGCCGTTTACGCTGATAGCGCTGCAACACTGGCGTGGATGCCCAGTCCTCCGCGCGCAGACGCGACTCACTTAACACGCTGATTAACGCATCAACATCACGATAGCCCAGATTGACGCCCTGCCCGGCCAGCGGGTTAATGGTATGAGCGGCATCGCCCACCAGTGCCAGCCCCGGCAGTACATAGCGCGTGGCGTGACGACGAACCAGCGGGAATGAACCGGCAGTCACCGGGGTAACCCTGCCAAGACGCGCCGGAAAGTTCGCCTGAATCTCTTTTTGCAACTGAGGCATGGACATCGCCTGCAGCTGGCGAATTCGCGCCGGGCTGTCATACCACACCAGCGAAGCCCAACGGTCAAACAAAGGCAGGAAGGCACGGGGACCTTTCGGCGTAAACTGTTGCCATGTTGCATCCCCGGCGTCCCGGTCACAGCGTACGCTGATCAACATACATGACTGAGCATAGTTCCAGCCGTGGATGCCAATACCTGCCAGCTGCCGGACCTGGGAATTCGCGCCGTCAGCCCCCACCACCAGCCGTGCGGTCAGCGTATCCTCATTATCCAGCCGCAGCTGCCATCCCCCGTTTACCGGCTGGAGATCGCGCAGGCGCGCCGGACACAGCAGGCGGATGTCCTGCTGTTGCAGACGCTGCCACAGCGCGCGCTGCAGTACGCTGTTTTCAACCATATAGCCAAGCTCGGGTAAGCCCAGCGATTCGGCGTCAAAAGCCACCTGGGCACTCTGCCACTCCCAGGTTTCGAGCCGGCGGTAAGGAACGGCCCGCATCCCCAGTACGGTGGGCCAGACGTCCAGCTGCTTCAGTAACGCCACCGAGGCCGCCCCGATGGCTGAAATGCGCACGTCAGGATGACTGGCTGCATCGAATTCCGGCGGAGCTTCCTTTTCCAGCACTGCCACCCTGAAGCCATGTTGCGCCAGCCCGCTGGCCAGCGCGGCACCGACCATGCCACCACCGACAATGGCCACATCTACTTTTTGCTTTAATTCCGTCATTTTTTTTCCTTCACCGGCCGTATCATACGTGCTCTGCAACTACACCTCACCGGCAGAATTCTGTTATCCTGATCGTTGTTAAGTGTACCGGATTTTTCTGCGACAAACAGATCGCCGCGACACCGCTGCCACGGGCAGCGAACCACTACAATACGCGCCCCGCACTCCTTTCTGCATGACAAATGGCAAGTCGATGACAAAAAAACTGCATATTAAAACCTGGGGCTGTCAGATGAATGAGTATGATTCATCCAAAATGGCAGACCTGTTAAACAGCACCCACGGGTATACCCTGACCGACGCGGCAGAAGATGCCGATGTCCTGCTGCTCAACACCTGTTCGATTCGAGAAAAGGCCCAGGAGAAGGTTTTCGCTTTGCTCGGTCGCTGGAGAAAACTAAAAGAGTCTAACCCCAATGTCATCATTGGGGTCGGTGGCTGTGTCGCGTCTCAGGAGGGCGATCAGCTGCGCCAGCGTGCGAACTGCGTGGATATTGTCTTTGGTCCGCAAACACTGCACCGTCTGCCGGAGATGATCAACACCGTACGTGGCACCAAAAGCCCGGTGGTGGACGTCAGTTTCCCGGAAATCGAAAAGTTTGACCGGATGCCTGAACCCCGTGCCGAGGGCCCTACTGCGTTTGTCTCCATCATGGAAGGCTGTAATAAATACTGTACCTTCTGCGTCGTCCCTTACACGCGCGGAGAGGAAGTCAGTCGCCCCTCAGATGATATTCTGTTTGAAATAGCCCAACTGGCTGCCCAGGGGGTACGCGAAGTGAACCTGCTGGGTCAGAACGTTAACGCCTATCGCGGCGCTACCTTCGATGGGGGTATCTGCTCTTTTGCAGAACTGCTACGTCTGGTTGCTGCGATAGACGGCATCGATCGCATCCGCTTTACCACCAGCCATCCGATCGAATTTACTGACGATATCATTGAGGTCTATCGCGATACGCCAGAGCTGGTGAGTTTCCTTCACCTGCCGGTGCAAAGCGGCGCGGACCGTATTCTGACACTGATGAAACGTGCCCACACGGCGCTGGAATATAAAGCGATCATCCGTAAACTGGTGGCTGCGCGCCCTGATATTCATATCAGCTCTGACTTTATCATCGGTTTTCCCGGCGAAACCCAGGCGGATTTCGAGCAGACCATGAAACTGGTCGGCGAGATCAATTTTGATACCAGCTACAGTTTTATCTACTCTGCCCGCCCCGGGACGCCCGCAGCCGACCTGCCGGATGATGTCTCTGAAGACGAGAAAAAACAGCGCCTGTACATCCTGCAGGATCGTATCAACCAGCAGGCGATGGCCTGGAGCCGCCGGATGCTCGGCAGCGTACAGCGCATCCTGGTGGAAGGGACATCGCGTAAGAACGTGATGGAACTCTCCGGGCGCACCGGCTGTAACCGCGTCGTCAACTTTGAAGGCACGCCGGAGCACATTGGTAAGTTTGTTGACGTCGAAATCGTCGACGTGTATGCCAACTCGCTGCGCGGTATTTTCATCCGTGGCGAAGATCAGATGGGCCTGCGCACTATCGAAACCCCGGAATCCGTTATTGCACGCACGCGCAAAGAGAACGAGCTGGGCGTCGGTACTTTCCAGCCCTGACCGCTTATCCTGCGGCGAGCCTTCCCGGTTCGCCGTATCATTTCATTGCGTTACACTTGGTTTCTGAAAGCCGCGCCCAAATATCCACCCCAACGCTTGCAGCTTTGCGTGCTGCCATAAATACTTCCTTTATGGCGCTGGCACTTATGCCAGGTCTGCCATCCATTTCTCAACCTGGCCCTGTGTGACCCAAAGGATTAGTTTGAACATTGAAACACGTGAAGTAACCCTGGAACCGATTGATAATGCCCGACTGCTGAGCCTGTGTGGCCCGTTTGATGACAACATCAAACAGTTAGAGCGCCGACTGGGCATTGAAATTAATCGCCGCGAGAATGCGTTTAAACTGGTGGGCCGTGCATTAAGCGTTCATGCCGCTGTTGATATACTGCGTCATCTGTATGTTGATACCGCCCCGGTGCGGGGACACATTCCGGATATTGACCCTGAGCAGATACACCTGGCAATTAAAGAGAGCGGTGTGCTGGAACAGACGGCCGACAGCGTGCCGGAGTTTGGCAAAGCCATTCACATCAAAACCAAGCGTGGAGTCATCAAACCGCGCACACCAAACCAGGCACAGTATGTCGCTAATATCCTCGACCACGATGTAACCTTTGGTATTGGGCCGGCGGGTACGGGTAAAACCTATCTCGCCGTTGCCGCAGCGGTCGATGCCCTGGAGCGCCAGGAGATCCGTCGCATTATGCTGACCCGGCCGGCCGTTGAAGCCGGTGAAAAACTGGGTTTCCTGCCGGGCGATCTCAGTCAGAAAGTCGACCCGTACCTGCGCCCTCTGTATGATGCACTGTTCGAAATGCTGGGCTTTGAACGTGTCGAGAAGCTGATCGAACGTAACGTTATTGAAGTGGCACCGCTGGCCTACATGCGTGGCCGCACGCTCAACGATGCGTTTATCATTCTTGATGAAAGCCAGAACACGACCATCGAGCAGATGAAAATGTTCCTGACGCGCATTGGCTTTAACTCAAAAGCCGTGATTACCGGTGACGTGACGCAGATTGACCTGCCCCGCAACCTGAAATCCGGCCTGCGCCATGCGATTGAAGTATTATCTGAGGTGGACGAACTGAGTTTCAATTTCTTCCACAGTGAAGACGTGGTACGCCACCCTGTCGTGGCGCGCATCGTTGTGGCCTATGAAGCCTGGGAAGCCGCCGATCAAAAGCGGCGCGATACCCAGACCGAAGAACGTAAACGTGAAGCCCTTGCCGCCCAGCAGGCTTCACAGGAGAAGCAATGAGTAATGTGATTCTGGATCTGCAGCTCGCCTGTGAAAGCGAACAGGGCCTGCCCACCGAAGCAGACTTTCAGCGCTGGCTGGAAGCCGTCCTGCCGCAGTTCCAGCCCGAAAGTGAAGTCACCATTCGTGTGGTCGATAAGGCAGAAAGCCATGAGCTGAATCATACCTATCGCGGTAAAGACAAACCGACTAACGTGCTGTCCTTTCCCTTTGAGGCTCCCCCGGGCATTGAACTGCCCCTGCTCGGGGATTTAATCATCTGCCGCCAGGTGGTTGAACAGGAAGCCAGAGAGCAGGAAAAGGCGCTTGAGGCGCACTGGGCGCACATGGTGATCCACGGTAGCCTGCACCTGTTAGGGTATGATCACATTGAAGATGACGAAGCCGAAGAGATGGAATCGCTGGAGACCGAGATAATGCTTGCTCTTGGCTACCCCGATCCGTACATTTCGGAGAAAGAATAACGACCCGGCTGGTTCGCCAGCCACTCCGCCTGCCCTTGACCCTACCGGGGCAGCCGATCCTGTTAATAGAGAGACAAACTCAAAAACGCCATGAGCGATGACCATTCACAAAACAATGACAGTCCCAGTAGCAAAAAGGGATTTTTCACGCTGATGCTCAACCAGTTGTTCCACGGTGAGCCTAAGAACCGCGATGACCTGCTGGAGTTGATTCGGGACTCTGAACAAAATGACCTGATCGACCCGGATACCAGAGATATGCTGGAGGGGGTGATGGATATCGCCGAACAGCGTGTCAGAGACATTATGATCCCCCGCTCCCAGATGGTCACGCTCAAGCGTAACCAGACTCTGGAAGAGTGCCTGGCGGTTATTATTGAATCTGCTCACTCACGCTTCCCGGTTATCAGCGAGGACAAGGACCATGTTGAAGGCATCCTGATGGCCAAAGATCTGCTGCCATTTATGAGCAGTGGATCTGAGCCGTTCAGTATGGAAAAGGTACTGCGCCCTGCGGTAGTGGTACCGGAGAGTAAGCGCGTAGACCGCATGCTGAAGGAGTTCCGCTCACAGCGCTATCATATGGCGCTTGTGATTGACG
Organism: Erwinia persicina; assembly: GCF_019844095.1. Classification (NCBI taxonomy): domain Bacteria; kingdom Pseudomonadati; phylum Pseudomonadota; class Gammaproteobacteria; order Enterobacterales; family Erwiniaceae; genus Erwinia; species Erwinia persicina. The sequence continues at coordinate 3,349,144 of NZ_CP082141.1, forward strand.
AATTCGGCGGTGTCTCAGGCCTGGTGACGATTGAGGATATTCTTGAACTGATCGTCGGAGAAATCGAAGACGAATACGACGATGAAGAAGATCGTGACATCCGTCAACTGAGCCGCCACACCTACACCATTCGGGCACTGACACCGATCGAAGACTTTAACGAGGTCTTCAATACCCATTTCAGCGACGAAGAGGTGGATACCATCGGCGGTCTGGTGATGCAGGGCTTCGGCCATCTGCCAGCGCGTGGTGAAAGTATTGAGATCGATGGCTACCAGTTTAAAGTGGCGATGGCAGACAGCCGCCGCATTATTCAGGTCCATGTCAAAATCCCGGAAAATTCGCCGCAACCGACTCTGGAAGAGTAATCCATCTATGGCAATTGCGTCATTGTTCCAGCGCCAGCGGGTTCGCCTGCTATTAGCGCTAATAACGGGTGCCATTGGCACCCTTTCTTTCTCGCCTTATGATGTCTGGCCCGCAGCCCTGGTGTCCCTGTTTGGTTTGCAGGCGCTTACCCTGAATCGCACCACCCGCCAGGCAAGTGCCATTGGCTTTGCCTGGGGCTTTGGCCTGTTTGGCAGCGGGGTCAACTGGGTATATGTCAGTATCGCCACCTTTGGCGGTATGCCTGGCCCGGTCAATGTGTTCCTGGTGATACTGCTGGCAGCCTATCTGTCATTGTATACCCTGCTGTTCGCTGCGCTGCTGAACCGCCTGACGCCAAAAACTTCTCTGCTGCGTCTGGCGCTGGCGGCTCCGGTCCTGTGGCAGCTCACTGAGTTCCTGCGTGGCTGGGTGCTGACCGGCTTCCCGTGGTTGCAGTTTGGTTACAGCCAGATCAACGGCCCGCTGAAAGGCCTGGGCCCGATAGTGGGCGTGGAAGCCATTACCTTCCTGCTGATGATTATTGCCGGACTGGCCGTTTATGCCGTGCTGCAGCGCCGCCTGGTCGCCGGCCTGGCGGCGCTTGCGCTGCTACTGCTGCCCTGGCCCCTGCGTTATATCAGCTGGTTCCAGCCTTTACCCGACAGGACGGTTGAGGTAGCGCTGGTCCAGGGGAATATCGAGCAGGCGATGAAGTGGGATCCGGACCAGCTGGTTAATACCCTGAAAACCTATACGGCCCTGAGCCGCCCGTTTGTCGGCAAAGCCCCCATTATCATCTGGCCAGAGTCTGCCATTCCTGACCTTGAAACCCGCCAGCAACCGTTTCTTAAGGCGGTGGATGAGCAACTGCGTGCGGCGGGCAGCAGCCTGGTAACCGGCATCGTTGACTCCCGTCTGGAAGACAATCGCTACCACGATTACAACTCGATTATCGTGCTCGGCGGTCCGCAACCTTACAGCTACTTAAGCAACAATCGTTACCAGAAGCATCATCTGGTACCCTTTGGCGAATTCGTTCCGTTGGAAACGCTACTGCGTCCACTGGCCCCGTTGTTTGACCTGCCGATGTCCTCTTTCAGCCGGGGCGGTTATGTGCAGCCGCAGCTTCAGGTAGCAGGCTATAACCTGACTGCCGCCATCTGTTACGAGATTATCCTCGGGCAACAGGTGCGGGATAACTTCAGACCGGACACCAACTTCCTGCTGACTATCTCGAACGATGCGTGGTTTGGTCACTCCATCGGCCCATGGCAGCACCTGCAAATGGCGCAGATGCGTGCGCTGGAACTGGGCCGTCCCCTGTTGCGCAGTACCAACAACGGCGTGACTGCCGTGGTGGACGCCCATGGTGATATCGCTCACATCATTCCGCAGTTCAAAGCGGAAGTGTTATCAGCAAAAGTGACACCGACCAGTGGATTAACCCCGTATGCCCGCATGGGTAACTGGGGGATCTGGAGTATCGCCTTTATGTTCGCTATTGTCGGCGTGTTCTGCCGCTGGCGTTCACGCCGCAGGTAACCTGAAGAGGTCGGCGCGCTTTTCTGCCCGACCGCTGCTGCCCCGCTGAACGAAAATGGTCAGCGGGGCATTCGTACCGGCAATCATTCTCCCCCGCTCCCGTTCTCTTTCCGCCACAGCTTATGCTGCACTTCTTCTTAAAAACCGCCGTTGGCACGATGATTGCAAAATATTTCCGTGTAAACGTGTGGCACTCCCGTATCAAGTCGTTACGAAAAGATTCACGCCCCGTCATGGCGCATTTATTGCCCCTTTGCGGAGCATTGCTAAAAAACCGCACCTGATTGGTGCGGGGTACATCGCAAAAAAGAAACTTTTTCGTTTCACGCCATTAACATTCAGCTATGTTATTGGGGAATGGCACCCGCTTTAATTTTGAATAAAACAGATAAATAGCAGGATATACACACATCACATCACGTCGGCGTCGCTTTATTTCGCGCCACTACTGCAAAGGAGTTGGAACATGAAATTACGGAAACTGGGGCTTTGCCTTGCACTGGCAGGATTCGCCTCTGGTATCGCCCAGGCCGAGGACGCGGCACCACAGCAGCAGGCGTCTACCCTGGAAAAAATTGCCAAAAACGGCGTGATTGTCGTTGGCCACCGTGAATCCTCCGTCCCGTTCTCCTATTACGACAATCAGCAGAAAGTTGTGGGCTACTCCCAGGATTACTCCAACGCGATTGTTGACGCGATCAAGAAAAAACTGAATAAACCGGATCTGCAGGTAAAAATGCTGCCAATCACCTCTCAGAATCGTATCCCGCTGTTGCAGAACGGCACCTACGACTTTGAGTGTGGCTCTACCACCAACAATCTGGAGCGCCAGAAACAGGCCAGCTTCTCCAACAGCATCTTCGTGGTCGGTACGCGCCTGCTGGTGAAGAAAGGCGGTGCCATTAAAGACTTCGGCGACCTGAAAGGTAAAAGCGTGGTAGTGACCTCAGGCACAACCTCTGAAATTCTGCTGAACAAGCTGAACGATGAGAAAAAAATGGGCATGCGCATCATCAGTGCGAAAGACCATGGAGATTCATTCCGTACGCTGGAAAGCGGCCGCGCTGTGGCCTTTATGATGGATGATGCTCTGCTGGCCGGTGAACGTGCTAAAGCCAAGAAACCTGCAAACTGGGAAATTCTCGGCACGCCACAATCCCATGAAGCCTACGGCTGTATGTTGCGTAAAGGCGATGGTGAATTCAAAAAACTGATGGATGACACCATTGCGCAAGCGCAGACGACCGGCGAAGCGGCTAAATGGTTCGACAAATGGTTTAAACAGCCCATTCCACCAAAAAATATGACCATGGACTTCGATCTCTCTGACGATATGAAAGCCCTGTTCAAATCGCCGAACGACAAGGCAATGAATTAATAACGAGAAACAGGGGCGGCCTGTGCTGCCCCATGATTGCTGAACACAGGCTCGGACAGACACAGTCAGGTGGACAGCGCTTAAGCGCTGACGCCTGACGAAGGTGTAAACCGGTCGTTCCCCGGGGAGCACAACAGAGCCTTTCATCAATCTTCAGGGTAGCAATCGCTACCCTTTTTTTACCGGAGTGTTTTATGTCTATTGATTGGAACTGGGGAATATTCCTGCAGGAGGCCCCGTTCGGTAATACAACCTATCTCGGTTGGCTGTGGTCCGGCTTTCAGGTCACCATTGCCGTCTCCGTTTGTGCCTGGATTATCGCCCTCTTTGTCGGTTCCCTGTTTGGTATTTTGCGTACCGTTCCCAACCGTCTGCTTGCCGGTCTGGGGACCTGTTACGTTGAACTGTTCCGTAACGTACCGCTGATCGTGCAATTCTTTATCTGGTATCTGGTGGTGCCAGAATTGTTGCCGGAAGGACTTGGCATGTGGTTCAAATCGGAAATCGACCCCAATATCCAGTTCTTCACCTGCTCGGTTCTGTGCCTGGGTCTGTTTACCGCTGCCCGCGTATGCGAACAGGTTCGTGCCGCCATTCAGTCCCTGCCAAGTGGTCAGAAAAATGCCGGCCTGGCGATGGGGCTGACACTGCCACAAACCTATCGTTATGTGTTACTGCCGAATGCCTACCGGGTCATTGTGCCACCGATGACTTCGGAAATGCTTAACCTGGTGAAAAACTCCGCCATCGCTTCCACAATAGGTCTGGTGGATATGGCAGCTCAGGCAGGCAAACTGCTCGACTATTCTGCACACGCTTATGAATCGTTTACGGCCATTACTCTGGCCTATATCGCCATCAATGCGGTGATTATGCTGCTGATGGGGCTGGTAGAACGTAAAGTCCGACTGCCGGGGGGCAAATAATGTACGAATTTGACTGGAGTACTATCGTCCCCAACCTCCCCTACCTGTGGGCGGGTATGGTCGTTACGCTAAAAATTACCGTTACCGCAGTAATCTTCGGCATTATCTGGGGCACGTTGCTGGCGGTCATGCGCCTCTCCTCCTTCAAACCCATCAGCTGGTTTGCCAAAATTTATGTCAACCTGTTCCGCTCGGTACCTCTGGTTATGGTGCTGCTGTGGTTCTATCTGGTGGTGCCGAGTTTCCTGCAGCAGGTGCTGGGCCTGTCGCCCAAAACGGACATTCGCCTGATTTCTGCGATGGTCGCTTTTTCCCTGTTTGAGGCCGCCTATTATTCAGAAATCATCCGCGCGGGAATATTAAGTATCGCCCGTGGCCAGGGCAGCGCCGCACTGGCACTGGGGATGACCCAGTGGCAGTCGATGCGCCTGATCATCCTGCCGCAGGCATTTCGTGCCATGGTCCCGCTGCTGCTGACCCAGGGCATCGTCCTGTTCCAGGATACTTCTCTGGTGTATGTCCTGAGCCTGGCGGACTTTTTCCGTACGGCAGATACCATTGGCGTCAATAACGGTACTGAGATTGAAATGGTGCTGTTCGCCGGTGCAATTTACTTCGTTATCAGCCTTAGCGCTTCGCTGTTGGTCAGCTATTTAAAGAAAAAAAGGACTGCTTAAATGATTACCCTGAAAAATGTTTCTAAGTGGTATGGTCACTTTCAGGTGCTGACCGACTGCTCAACCGAAGTCAAAAAAGGGGAAGTGGTGGTGGTGTGCGGCCCTTCAGGTTCCGGGAAGTCGACGCTGATAAAAACGGTAAATGGCCTTGAGCCTATCCAGAAAGGGCAGATTGAGGTGAACGGCACGCCGGTTAATGACAGGAAGACCAACCTCGCCCAGCTTCGTTCTAAAGTCGGCATGGTGTTCCAGCATTTCGAGTTGTTCCCACATCTGTCCATTGTTGAAAACCTCACGCTGGCACAGGTTAAAGTGCTGAAGCGTGACAAAGAGGAAGCGCGGCAAAAAGGCCTGAAGCTGCTGGAACGCGTTGGACTGAGTGCTCATGCCAATAAGTTCCCGGGCCAGCTCTCCGGAGGCCAGCAGCAGCGTGTGGCCATTGCCCGTGCGCTGTGTATGGATCCTATTGCCATGCTGTTCGATGAGCCAACATCCGCGCTGGATCCGGAGATGATCAACGAGGTACTGGACGTGATGGTTGAGCTGGCGAATGAAGGGATGACCATGATGGTGGTAACACACGAAATGGGCTTTGCGCGTAAGGTCGCCAACCGGGTGATCTTTATGGATGAAGGGAAGATTGTTGAGGACTCACCGAAAGACGAGTTCTTTAATAATCCACAGTCCGAACGTGCCAAAGACTTCCTCGCCAAAATCCTGCATTAACACTGACTGCGCGGGCGGGCCAATACAGTAGGCCCGCCCCAGCAGAAACAGAATGTGTTGTTATCACCGGGGCGGAAACAGAAAATCTGCTTTTATATCGACGCACACATCAAGGCTCAAATGGCTGGCGAACAAACTGATCGTGGTTGCATTCCGGACAGCGAGTCAGGACTTCTGGCGTGTAGATCGCCCGGGTAAACTGACAGCTCTCACACACCAGATTCCCCAGCCCCACCACTTCGCCACTTTGATAAACACCGTGATGATTCAGATCCTGGAAAACTTCACGCCACTCCAGCTGACTTTTGTCGGTGATATCGGCCAGCTCTTTCCAGATACTCTGGCGGATCACCCGCATAAACACGCTATCGCTGAGTTCTTCCTGATTTTCCGCATAGCTGCGCGCAAATTCCTCTAGGTCACGTCGTACGGCACGGCTGACATCATCAATTTCGCTTCGGGTTAATTCACCGCGATTATTCATCCTCTGACGGGCACTCTCCACCAGGGCATCAATATCCCGCTCCCCGCGTTCAATGCGTTGGGTCAGGGAAGACACCAGCTCACGATAATACTGAGCAACCTTGTTCATAGACTCTCCTTATTGATAACGAACGCGTTTCTTCTCATTCTAGTTGTAACTGAAAAACTTCCGTGTTTTCACACTAAAAATTGCCGCCTCGATTACAGCTTACAGAGAAATGCCCTCCGGCAGGACGCTTACTGTTGTTGCGCCGGGTGCGGATCAGCTATGCTATGCGGATCTGAACGAACACGAAAAAAATTTATAGAAAGGACCACTGGCTACTATGCAAGAGCAATATCGCCCGGAAGAGATAGAATCCCACGTCCAGCAGCAATGGGATGATAAGCAAACGTTCAAAGTGACCGAAGAAGAAGGTAAAGAGAAGTATTACTGCCTCTCCATGCTGCCCTACCCTTCCGGACGCCTGCACATGGGCCACGTGCGCAACTATACTATTGGCGATGTCATCTCCCGCTACCAGCGTATGCTGGGTAAAAACGTATTACAGCCAATCGGCTGGGATGCCTTCGGCCTGCCGGCGGAAGGGGCGGCGGTGAAAAACAACACGGCTCCGGCTCCCTGGACTTATTCCAACATCGACTACATGAAGAACCAGCTCAAACTGCTGGGCTTTGGTTATGACTGGAACCGTGAACTGGCGACCTGCCAGCCAGAATACTATCGCTGGGAGCAGTGGTTCTTCACCAAACTCTATGAAAAAGGTCTGGTCTACAAAAAGACCTCTGCGGTGAACTGGTGTCCGCACGATTTGACGGTGCTGGCGAACGAGCAGGTGATCGATGGCTGCTGCTGGCGCTGTGACACGAAAGTTGAACGCAAAGAAATCCCACAGTGGTTCGTCAAAATTACCGACTATGCCGATGAACTGCTGAATGACCTCGACACGCTGGAAAGCTGGCCTGAGCAGGTGAAAACCATGCAGCGCAACTGGATTGGCCGCTCTGAAGGGGTGGAGATCGAGTTTGACGTGAACAACAGTCAGGAAAAGCTGCGTGTTTATACCACGCGTCCTGACACTTTTATGGGCGTGACCTACCTGGCGGTAGCGGCGGGACACCCGCTGGCAGCCCAGGCCGCCGCCACTCATCCAGCCCTGGCCGACTTTATCGCCGAATGCCGTAATACCAAAGTGGCTGAAGCCGAAATGGCCACGATGGAGAAAAAAGGCATGGCCACCGGCCTGTTTGCGAAACACCCGCTGACCGGTGAAGACGTCCCGGTTTGGGTCGCCAACTTTGTGCTGATGGAATACGGCACCGGTGCCGTTATGGCTGTTCCTGGACATGACCAGCGTGACTGGGAATTTGCGACCAAATACGGTCTGCAGATCAAACCCGTGATCCTTGCCGCTGACGGCAGCGCACCGGATCTGAGCGAAGCGGCAATGACCGAAAAAGGCACACTGTTTAATTCCGGCGAGTTTGACGGTCTGTCCTATGAAGACGGTTTCAATGCGATTGCCACTAAGCTGGCTGATATCGGCGTGGGTGAGCGCAAAGTTAACTATCGTCTGCGCGACTGGGGTGTTTCACGCCAGCGCTACTGGGGCGCACCGATACCGATGGTAACGCTGGAAGATGGTACTGTGATGCCGACGCCAGAAGATCAGTTGCCGGTGATCCTGCCGGAGGACGTGGTCATGGATGGCATTACCAGCCCAATTAAAGCCGACCCTGAATGGGCCAAAACCATCGTTAACGGTCAGCCTGCCCTGCGTGAAACCGACACCTTTGATACCTTTATGGAATCCTCATGGTATTACGCACGTTATACCTGCCCGGACTATGATAAAGGGATGCTCGACCCGGCAGCGGCGAACTACTGGCTGCCTGTGGATCAGTATGTTGGTGGCATCGAACACGCCATTATGCACCTGCTCTACTTCCGCTTCTTCCACAAATTACTGCGCGACGCAGGCCTGGTGAATTCAGATGAGCCTGCGAAGCGTCTGCTGTGCCAGGGGATGGTGCTGGCTGACGCCTTCTATTATCTGGGTGCCAGCGGCGAGCGTAACTGGGTCTCTCCGGTTGATGTTACCGTGGAGCGTGATGAAAAAGGCCGTATTGTTAAAGCCAGTGACGCTGCCGGACACGACCTGGTGTATGCCGGGATGAGCAAAATGTCGAAGTCGAAAAACAACGGCATCGACCCGCAGATTATGGTTGAACGTTACGGTGCCGATACCGTGCGTCTGTTTATGATGTTTGCATCGCCGGCTGAAATGACGCTTGAGTGGCAAGAGTCCGGCGTTGAAGGGGCAAACCGCTTCCTGAAACGCGTCTGGAAACTGGCCTTCGAACACACGCAGAAAGGCCCGACTGTCGCCCTCGACCTTGATACGCTGACAGAAGATCAGAAAAACCTGCGTCGCGATCTGCACAAAACGATTAGCAAAGTGTCCGATGATATCGGCCGCCGTCAGACCTTCAACACCGCGATCGCGGCGATTATGGAACTGATGAACAAGCTGGCTCGTGCTCCGCAGGAGAGCGAACAGGATCGTGCGTTGATGCAGGAAGCGCTGCTGGCTGTGGTGCGTATGCTGAACCCGTTCACCCCTCATGCCTGCTTCGTGCTGTGGCAGTCTCTGGGTGGAACAGGCGATGTCGATAACGCCCCCTGGCCACAGGCGGATGACGCCGCGATGGTGGAAGATTCATTGCTGGTCGTGGTACAGGTTAACGGTAAAGTGCGCGGTAAAATCACCGTGGCGGCTGACGCTAACCAGGAACAGGTGCAGGCTCGTGCTGCGCAGGAGCATCTGGTGGCCAAATATCTTGATGGGGTCACCATTCGTAAAGTGATTTACGTACCGGGCAAGCTGCTTAACCTGGTCGTCGGTTGATGTCAGGAGGAATTGTGCGACATCCGATAGTCTCTGTATTTCTTACCCTCGCGGTGTTAATCACCGCAGGTTGTGGTTATCACCTGCGCGGCACCACCTCGGTGCCGCCGGAAATGAAAACGCTGATCCTGGACACCTCTGATCCGTATGGCCCGCTCACGCGTACCGTTCGTGAACAGCTGCGTCTGAACAACGTGACCATTGTCGATCAGCCAGGAGATCGTAAGGATATCCCCTCCCTGCGTCTGATGGGCGTGACTCAGGGCCGTGACACTGCGTCGATATTCCAGGACGGTAAAACGGCGGAATATTCAATGATGATGACCGTAAATGCGCAGGTACTGGTGCCTAATAAAGGGATCTACCCAATCAGCGCGACAGTCTACCGTTCATTCTTCGATAATCCGCTGGCAGCCCTGGCGAAAGATTCTGAGCAGCAGATCATCATTAATGAGATGCGTACTCAGGCCGTGCAGCAGCTGGTGCGTAAATTACTCACCGTACACGCCGCAGAGGATGATCCATCCATCAATACGCTCGACAGCACGCCGTCCGCGGTTGACCGTATGCCCGCTGACACGAGCAGCATGTCGGACAGCTCTTACACGCGATGATCAGGATTTACCCTGAGCAACTCAGCGCGCAACTCCGTGAGGGGCTGCGCGCCTGTTATTTGTTGAGCGGTAATGAACCGCTGTTGCTGCAGGAAGCACAGGATGCCATCCGTGCCGCCGCACAGCATCAGGGTTTTACCGAGCACTTTAGCGTGACACTGGAAGCGGGCACTGACTGGCAGGATATCTTTGCCATCTGTCAGGCCCTGAGCCTGTTTGCCAGCCGACAGACGCTACAGCTGACCCTGCCGGACAACGGGCCCAGTGCCGTAATGAGCGAACAGCTACTGACGCTCTCGACGCTGCTCCACAGCGATATTTTGCTGATCCTTCGTGTTGTGAAACTGACCAAAGCGCAGGAAAACAGTGCCTGGTACAAAGCGTTAAGCGCCCAGGGTGCGACAGTGCCCTGTCAGACCCCGGAGCAGGCGCAGTTGCCCCGCTGGGTTTCTGCACGGGCGAAAAAATACCAGTTAACGCTGGATGATGCCGCGAACCAGCTGCTTTGCTACTGCTATGAAGGTAACCTGCTGGCTCTGTCCCAGGCGCTGGAAAGGCTGTCGCTGCTGTGGCCTGATGGTAAACTGACACTGCCACGTGTTGAACAGGCAGTGAACGATGCAGCACACTTTACGCCTTACCACTGGGTTGATGCCCTGCTGGCCGGGAAGAGTAAACGTGCGCTGCATATTCTGCGCCAGATGCATTCAGAAGATAGCGAACCGGTGATCCTGATGCGTACATTGCAGCGTGACCTTCTGCTGCTGGTGACGCTACAGCGTCAAATGGCACAAACGCCCCTGCGTACGCTGTTTGATCAGCACCGTGTATGGCAAAACCGCCGCACGTTGTTCAGTGACGCCTTACAGCGTCTGAGCGCAGCACAGATCACGCAGGCGGTGCGGCTACTGATGCAGATTGAGCTGACGCTGAAGCAGGATTACGGACAGTCCGTCTGGTCTGAACTGGAAACCCTTGCGCTGGTTTTGTGTCATCCGTCATTTCCGGCGAGCTTTTGTGATGTCTGACCTTCCTGCGCTCCATGCGCTGTTTGGCGGCACCTTTGATCCGATTCATTATGGCCATCTTCGGCCGGTTGAAGCCCTGGCGCAGGTGGCCGGTCTGGCGAAGGTCACACTGTTGCCTAATAATGTGCCTCCCCACCGTCCACAGCCAGAAGCCACCCCGGCACAGCGTGTCGCGATGGTGAAACTGGCCATCGCCGGTAACCCGTTGTTTGACCTTGACCTGCGGGAAATGCAGCGTGACACCCCGTCGTACACGATTGAGACGCTGGCTGCCCTGCGTGCTGAACGCGGAAGCACCCAGCCGCTGGCGTTTATCATCGGTCAGGATTCCCTGCTAACGTTACATAAGTGGCACCGCTGGCAGGATCTGCTGTCACTGTGCCACCTGCTGGTCTGTCAGCGCCCCGGTTATCGCAGTGAGATGGAAACACCGGCGCTGCAGAAATGGCTGGACAGCCACCGTACTCCGCACGCGCAAGCACTGCAGCAGTCTCCGGCCGGGAACATCTTCCTGGCAGAAACACCGCTGATGAATATTTCTGCGACCGAAATCCGCGCTCGTCGTCATCAGGGCCTCTCTGACGCGGACTTACTGCCTCCGGCCGTTAGCGATTTTATCGATCGCGAGGGTTTATATCGAAAGCGACAACAGCGTGATATACTGCGCCGCTAATTTTTACGGGTTTCAGGCCCGAAAATACACACTGTTACGGTTGTCGACACCGCTTTACGGGTAAACATGCGATAACTTCAGACTTAAATCCCAAGGGGGAACCTTTTGCAAGGTCAAGCACTCCAAGACTTCGTCATTGATAAATGTGACGATTTAAAAGCTCAGGACATCATCGCTATCGACGTCCAGGGCAAATCCAGCATCACCAGTTGCATGGTTATCTGCACCGGTACCTCAACGCGTCATCTGGTTTCCATCGCAGAACACGTGGTGCAGGAAGCCAAGCTGATCGGCCTGGATGCATTCCGCGTTAACAGCCGTGCCCCAAGCGATTGGGTGGTCGTTGACCTCGGTGAAGTGATCGTCCATGTCATGGAAGCAGAGAGTCGTAAGCTGTACGAACTGGAAAAGCTCTGGAGTTAAGCCGTGAAGCTTCAACTGGTCGCCGTCGGCACGAAAATGCCTGACTGGGTACAAACAGGATTTATGGAGTATCTGCGTCGGTTTCCGAAAGATATGCCATTTGAACTGGTTGAAGTCCCCGCCGGAAAACGCGGTAAGAATGCGGATATCAAACGCATTCTGGAAAAAGAAGGCGAAATGATGCTGGCAGCCGCAGGTAAAGGTAATCGCATCGTTACGCTGGATATTCCGGGCCAGCCGTGGGAAACCCCGCAGCTAGCCAGTCAACTGGAACGCTGGAAGCAGGATGGCCGGGATGTCAGCCTGTTTATTGGCGGTCCGGAAGGCCTGTCACCCGCCTGCAAGGCCGCGGCGGAACAAAGCTGGTCACTCTCAGCGCTGACCCTGCCCCATCCGCTGGTACGCGTTTTGGTTGCAGAGAGTTTGTATCGTGCATGGAGCATTACTGCGAATCATCCTTATCATCGCGAATAACAGATAAGGTTAACCGGACAGACAAAGCAGCGGATGAAATTACAACGTAACTCCTTTCGTGACTACACCGCCGAGCAGACGCTATTTGTTCGCCGGGCTCTGATTGCATTTTTTGGCATTATTGTGCTCTCCGGCGTACTGGTAGCAAATCTTTACCACCTGCAAATTATTCGCTTTGACGACTACAGAACCCGTTCCAACGAAAACCGTATCAAACTGGTTCCCGTCGCGCCCAGCCGCGGCATTATCTACGATCGTAACGGCATTCCGCTGGCGCTTAACCGCACCATTTATCAGCTTGAACTGATGCCAGAGAAAGTCGATAACCTGCAGCAAACCCTGCAGGAGCTGAAGCCGATTGTCGATCTGACCGACGAAGATATTGACGCATTTCAAAAAGAGCGTAAACGCTCGCGCCGCTTTACCTCGATTGCCGTGAAAACCAGCCTGAACGACGTTCAGGTGGCGCGTTTCGCCGTCAATCAATACCGTTTTCCCGGCGTTGAAGTCAAAGGCTATCAGCGCCGTTACTACCCTTATGGATCTGCGCTCACCCATGTGCTGGGCTATGTTTCCAAGATTAACGACCGCGATGTCGAACGCCTGGACAAAGAAGGCAAATGGCCAAATTACGCCGCAACCCATGACATCGGCAAGCTGGGCATCGAGCGCTATTACGAAGATGTACTGCACGGCAAAACCGGCTATGAAGAGGTGGAAGTCAACAACCGCGGCCGCGTGATCCGCCAACTGCATGAGCAGTCGCCCCAGGCCGGTCGGGATATTTATCTGACTATCGACCTGAAGCTGCAACAATACATTGAAACCCTGCTGGCTGGCAGCCGTGCAGCGGTCGTGGTAACCGACCCGCGAAATGGCGAAATCCTGTCGATGGTTTCGATGCCCAGCTATGACCCCAATCTGTTTGTCGATGGTATCTCAAGCAAGGACTACAACGGCCTGCTACACGATGAAAACCGTCCGCTGATTAACCGCGCCACTCAGGGGGCCTACCCTCCGGCCTCAACGGTTAAGCCTTACATTGCGGTATCGGCGCTGACCGCAGGGGTCATCACCCGCAACACCTCGCTGTTCGACCCAGGCTGGTGGCAGCTTCCCGGTTCAGAAAAACGGTTCCGCGACTGGAAACGCTGGGGACATGGCCGGCTGAATGTCACCAAGTCTCTTGAAGAGTCTGCGGATACCTTTTTCTATCAGGTCGCCTATGATATGGGCATCGACCGCCTGAGCGAATGGATGACCAAATTTGGTTACGGTCATCTGACGGGAATCGATCTGATCGAAGAGACGCCGGGTAATATGCCGACCCGCGAGTGGAAAATGAAGCGTTTTAAAAAGCCCTGGTATCAGGGTGACACCATTCCAGTTGGGATCGGCCAGGGTTACTGGACAGCGACTCCGGTTCAGATGAACAAAGCCCTGATGATCCTGATTAATGACGGCGTGATAAAGACCCCGCACCTGATGATGGATACCATGCAGGGAGGGGTGAAAGTGCCGTGGCGTCAGCCACAAAGTGCCCCTATCGCTGATATTCATACCGGTTACTGGGAAATTGCCAAAGATGGGATGTATGGCGTGGCTAACCGTCCGAACGGTACAGCACGTAAAAGTTTTCAAGATGCACCTTATAAAATTGCCGCCAAGTCCGGTACGGCACAGGTGTTCGGCTTGAAAGCGAACGAAACTTATAACGCCCATAAACTGACTGAACGTCTGCGTGACCATAAGCTGATGACGGCCTTTGCCCCTTATGATCATCCGCGCGTGGCCGTCAGTATCATTCTTGAAAATGGCGGCGCAGGGCCGGCAGTCGGCACCATCATGCGCCAGATCCTCGACCATATTATTCTTGGCGATAACAATACTAACCTGCCTGACGCTGCCCCCACGCCGCCAGGCTACGAAGGTGAATAACCGGTTATGAATGACAGCCATCAGAAAAAGACAATCTGGACCCGTATCCATATTGATCCCCTGTTTTGTCTGATCATCACCGCGCTGTTAGTTTACAGCGCGCTGGTGATGTGGAGCGCCAGCGGCCAGGATCCGGGCATGATGGAGCGCAAGCTGGGACAGATTGCCATGGGGGTGATCGTCATGCTGGTGATGGCGCAGATCCCACCGCGCGTCTATGAAGGCTGGGCACCCTATCTGTACATTATTTGTGTGATCTTACTGATTGCCGTCGATGCCTTTGGCCACATCAGTAAAGGGGCACAGCGCTGGCTGGATCTGGGCGTCGTCCGTTTTCAGCCGTCCGAGATTGCCAAAATTGCCGTACCGCTGATGGTCGCGCGGTTTATCAACCGCGATGTCTGTCCGCCAACATTGAAAAATACCGGTATCGCTCTGGTACTGATTTTTATGCCGACCCTGCTGGTGGCCGCGCAGCCCGATCTCGGAACCTCTATTCTGATTGCCGCCTCAGGGCTGTTTGTCCTGTTCCTGTCCGGCATGAGCTGGAAGCTGATCGCCGTCGCCGTGCTGCTGGTGGCTGCTTTTATTCCGATCCTGTGGTTCTTCCTGATGCATGACTATCAGCGTGACCGCGTGATGATGCTGCTCGATCCGGAAAGCGACCCACTTGGCGCTGGCTATCACATTATCCAGTCGAAGATTGCCATCGGCTCCGGAGGGTTGCGCGGTAAGGGCTGGCTGCACGGAACGCAGTCACAACTCGAGTTCCTGCCCGAGCGTCACACTGACTTTATTTTTGCCGTCCTGGCGGAAGAATTAGGATTAGTCGGCGTGCTGGTTCTGCTGATACTCTACGTGCTTCTGATTATGCGCGGCCTGACGATGGCCGCCCGCGCGCAGACAACCTTTGGTCGCGTGATGGCCGGTGGCATGATGCTGATCTTCTTTGTTTATGTCTTCGTAAACATCGGTATGGTCAGCGGCATTTTGCCGGTGGTTGGGGTACCGTTACCGCTGGTCAGTTACGGGGGTTCCGCGCTGATCGTTCTGATGGCCGGGTTCGGGATCATTATGTCGATTCACACCCATCGAAAACTGTTGTCGAAGAGCGTTTAAGAGGCACACACATGCGTAAGGATTGGCTTTGGATTGCCCTGGCGTCAGCAATGCTGGCTGCCTGTACTACTGACAGCGACCAGCAGGCGCCTGTCACCCAGCAGCAGGCGGTGTATAACGGCCCGGTTGTCGAAATCGGCGGTGCCGAGCCGCGCTATGAACCCATTAATCCGGGCACAAGCCAGGATTATTCGGTTAACGGCAAAAATTATAAAATCGTTAAAGATCCGTCAAACTTCAGCCAGGTTGGCCTCGCTGCCTGGTACGGTGAAGAAGCGAACGGCAACCGCACTGCTACCGGTGAAACCTTCGATCCGAACGCCATGACTGCTGCGCATCCGACGCTGCCGCTGCCAAGCTATGTCCGCGTCACCAATATCGCCAATGGCCGAATGATCGTCGTGCGTGTTAACGATCGCGGCCCCTATACCCCGGGACGGATTATCGATCTGTCACGCGCTGCAGGCGATCGTCTGAATATCTCTAACAACAGTAAAGTGCGCGTGGATTACATTAATGTGGCGCCGGACGGCACACTGTCGGGCCCGGGTACCATTGGCACCACGGTCGCGAAGCAGAGCTACGCCCTGCCTGCACGCCCGGAAATCGGCGGCGGCATGACGGTGATGGGCGGCGGCGCAGCGGCGGCGCCATCGCCAGCGCCGTCCATGTCATCACAACCGGTACAGTATTCCAGCCCCCAGCCACAGGAAACCGACCAGCAAGCGTCGCGTCCGGTGGATAACAGCACGCTAACCGGTGGGGACAGTGCAACCGGTGCCCCGGTGCGCAGCAGTGGTTTCCTGGGCGCAGCACAGCCCTTACCGGGGGGTGTACTGGAGAGCAGTGAGCCGGTTTCAGCCGCGCCCGCCGCCGCCAGTGCCGCAGCGGTTTCCACCCCTGCCGCTGCCGCTGCATCACAACCTGCAGCCAGCAGTACCGGCGGCAACTATGTCGTGCAGGTTGGTGCCCTGAAAGATGGCCCACGTGCGCAAGCGCTGGCCACCAGCCTGGGTAAACAGTTTGGCGTACCTGGCTCTGTTGAAAGCAGCGGTAACGTCTACCGCGTTCAGCTTGGCCGCTTCACCTCCCGCCAGCAGGCCGCCGCATTACAGCAGCGCCTGGCTAGCGAGGCGCAGCAACAATCGTTTATTACCGTCGCACCTGGCTCAATGTAATCCTCTGCAGGCCCGCCTGATTTAGGCGGGTCGTCGCAGGATGATTTTGCTATAGTGAGTCACTTTTTATAACCTAGCCCATGGATGTTGTCGTCCTTACATGAACACTCTGAAGCCATCCCGACTGCTCAAACGCCTGACCACAGGCACACTTATCGCCCTCAGCCTCAACGTTGTTGTCTATGCTGACGACCTGAACATCAAAACCATGATCCCCGGCGTACCGGAGATTGATGCTGAAGCCTACGTTCTTATCGACTACAACTCAGGGAAGGTACTGGCCGAGAAAAATGCCGATGCGCGCCGTGACCCGGCGAGTCTGACAAAAATGATGACCAGCTATGTCATTGGCCAGGCGGTAAAAGCCGGTAAAATCCATCAGGATGATATCGTCACCGTTGGAAAAGACGCCTGGGCAACCGGCAATCCGGTATTTAAGGGTTCATCGCTGATGTTCCTGAAACCCGGCGATCGTGTGCCGGTTTCGCAGCTGACACGCGGCATCGTCCTGCAGTCAGGCAACGACGCCTGCGTGGCTATGGCTGATTATGTCGCCGGCAGCCAGGATGCGTTCGTGGGTCTGATGAATAACTACGTGAAAGCGCTTGGCCTGCAAAACACCCATTTCCAGACGGTGCATGGTCTTGATGCTGAAGGCCAGTACAGCTCCCCGCGTGATATGGCGTTGATTGGACGTGCGCTGATCCGTGACGTTCCGGACGAATATGCCGTTTACCACGAAAAAGAATTTACCTTTAACAATATCCGCCAGATGAACCGTAATGGTCTGCTGTGGGATACCAGTCTGAATGTGGATGGTATCAAAACCGGCCACACGGAGGCCGCCGGTTATAACCTGGTAGCCTCAGCTACCGAAGGTCAGATGCGTTTGATCTCTGCCGTCATGGGCGGTCGAACCTACAAAGGTCGTGAAACCGAGAGTAAGAAACTGCTGACCTGGGGCTTCCGCTTCTTTGAAACCGTTGCGCCACTGAAAGCGGGCAAAGAATTTGCCTCGGAGCCGGTCTGGTTCGGTAACAGCGACCGCGTACAGTTGGGCGTCGAGAAAGATGTCTTCCTGACCATTCCTCGTGGCCGGATGAAAGACCTGAAAGCCAGCTACACCCTGACCAACACCGAACTGCATGCTCCGCTGCAGAAAAACCAGGTTGTGGGCAGCATTAACTTCCAGCTTGATGGAAAAACCATTGAACAGCACCCGCTGGTCGTCCTGAACGAAATGCCGGAAGGCGGTTTCTTTGGTCGCATCGTCGATTATATCAAACTGATGTTCCACCACTGGTTCGGTTAATCTCCGCATTTTAGCGCAGTTTGCCGTCTGTATGACGTGCCAGACGCTGCCTGCATGGGGGTCGGTCGCTGATCGCCCCCCACTTGAAATATCGCTGAAATATCCCCATATTGTTAGTATCTGTGAACTCCTGCTGCGGCAGGAGTACTTGTTTGTGTCACCGGAGTCCCTATGAAAACCAATCTTAAAGAACTGCTCGAATTCCCTACCTCTTTCACCTATAAAGTGATGGGTCTGGCACAACCGGAGCTGGTTGATCAAGTGGTTGAAGTCGTACAGCGTCATGCACCTGGCGATTACTCTCCGGACGTCAAACCCAGCAGTAAAGGTAACTATCACTCAGTATCGATTACCATTACGGCAACCCATATCGAGCAGGTAGAAACCCTGTACGATGAACTGGGTAAGATTGAAATTGTTCGCATGGTGCTGTAACCCTGACGTCGGTCGGGCAAGCTGGCTCTTGTCCTGCGCCGACGTTATACTGCCCCCCTCTTCAGTCAACCGGACCCTCCGTTTTGTCTCAAAATACCCTGATTGTACGCCAGCTCGGCATCCAGCCGTGGGCCCCCATCTCTCTCGCCATGCACCAGTTTACCGACCAGCGTAACG
This sequence comes from Erwinia persicina, assembly GCF_019844095.1. NCBI lineage: Bacteria > Pseudomonadati > Pseudomonadota > Gammaproteobacteria > Enterobacterales > Erwiniaceae > Erwinia > Erwinia persicina. Next base: position 3,367,525 of record NZ_CP082141.1, read on the forward strand.
ATGAGACACCGGACGAAATCTGGCTGGTCGAACACCTGCCGGTATTTACTCAGGGTCAGGCGGGAAAAAGTGAACATCTTCTTATGCCCGGCGATATTCCGGTGATGCAAAGCGACCGCGGCGGTCAGGTGACCTATCACGGCCCCGGGCAGCAAGTGATGTATGTGATGGTGAATCTGAAGCGTCGTAAAGTCGGTGTGCGTCAGCTGGTCACCGCCCTGGAGCAGACCGTGGTAGAGACGCTGGCACATTTTTCCGTCAGCGCCAGCGCTCGCCCCGATGCGCCGGGCGTTTACGTGGCAGGTAAAAAAATCTGCTCACTCGGGTTACGTATCCGGCACGGCTGTTCGTTTCACGGACTGGCCCTGAATGTCGATATGGATTTAACCCCCTTTCTGCGTATTAACCCCTGCGGCTATGCCGGGATGGAGATGACGCAGCTGTCGGCGCTGACCGCCGGTGTCAACCCCGATGATTTGCGCTCGCGGCTGATTGAGAATTTTGCCAGACAGCTGGCAATTCCTGACGTTTCCTGGAGCGAAAGTCCCCAACTCCCGTTAAGATAGGGAGATGCGAAAATTGATTTACAATTCTGTAACGCTTTCTCGCTCAGGCAGGCTGAATCTGTCCCGTGGAGATGATATAATTTTTTGCGCTTTTTCAAAAAAAGTTGAAAATCACCAACTCATTGAGTGTTCGCGGCTGTTTTAGCACCTACAGATTGCCGCAATCCAACCTGGAACCTGCAAGAATATGAGTAAACCGATCGTGATGGAACGCGGTGTTAAATACCGCGACGCAGACAAAATGGCACTGATCCCGGTGAAAACCGTGGTCACCGAGCGTACGGAGATCTTACGCAAGCCGGAGTGGATGCGTATTAAGCTTCCCGCTGATTCCAGCCGCATCCAGGGCATCAAAGCCGCGATGCGTAAAAATGGTCTGCACTCCGTCTGCGAAGAGGCCTCCTGCCCTAATCTTGCGGAATGCTTTAACCACGGTACGGCAACCTTTATGATCCTGGGCGCTATCTGCACGCGTCGCTGTCCGTTCTGTGATGTGGCCCATGGACGTCCGATGACCCCGGATGCAAACGAACCCGGTAAGCTGGCACAAACTATCGCCGATATGGCGCTGCGCTACGTGGTGATCACCTCCGTTGACCGTGACGATCTGCGCGACGGTGGAGCACAGCATTTTGCCGACTGCATCCGCGCCATACGCGAAAAAAGCCCGGCGATTAAAATCGAAACGCTGGTTCCTGACTTCCGTGGTCGTATGGATCGCGCTCTTGAAATCCTGGTTGATACGCCACCGGATGTGTTTAACCACAACCTGGAAAACGTGCCGCGCGTTTATCGTCAGGTTCGTCCGGGCGCGAACTATGACTGGTCACTGAAGCTGCTGGAGCGTTTTAAAGAAGCGCATCCGGACATCCCGACCAAATCGGGCCTGATGGTCGGCCTGGGCGAAACCAACGCGGAAATCGTTGAAGTGATGCGCGATCTGCGTCGTCATGGTGTCACCATGCTGACCCTGGGGCAGTATCTCTCCCCAAGCCGTCACCATCTTCCGGTACAGCGTTATGTCAGCCCCGCAGAGTTCGATGAAATGAAAGAGGCCGCGTTGGATATGGGCTTCACTCATGCCGCCTGTGGCCCGTTTGTGCGTTCGTCTTATCATGCAGATATGCAGGCGAAGGGTTTAGAGGTCAAATAAACGACGGTGGGCCTTCCGGCAGGCCCCGCCTCGGGCAAAAAAAAACGGATGACTGTGTCATCCGTTTTTTTTGCCCGTCAGTCTCATTCTTTATGAGTAACCTGTCCGGCGGGTTTATCTTCTGTCGCCATTTTTTGCGCGGCGGAAGTGTCATCATTCATCGCCTTTTTGAACCCTTTGATGGCTGAACCTAAGTCCCCACCCAAAGTTCGCAACTTTTTGGTTCCAAATAACAGGACGATTAATGCGCCAACGATCAGCAATTTGGCGAGACTGATACCTTCCATACTTACCTTCTTTAATTAACCTGACCACCGATACTCGTGATAACGCGAGTAAACCGGAGGCTATTAACGCGCGCTTCGCGCGGCAATTCAACCGCAAGCTGTAACAAAAGGTGTTCAGGAGAGCTCAGGGCGCCCAAAGCGGCGATTAGCCAGCACCGGGAGTGCACGGCGAACGTCAGCAATGCGTTCAGGGTCAATATCTGCCAGCACCAGCGCCGGCCCCTCTGCCGCTCTGGCAATGGCCACACCAAGCGGGTCCACCACCAGGCTGTTACCGATATTGCGTGGCCCGCACTCCCCGGTGGCCAGGACATAGCAGGTATTTTCCAGCGCCCGCGCGGTGACCAGCACTTCCCAGTGCTTCTCTTTCAGCGGTCCGCGCACCCATGCAGCGGGTAGCACCAGCAGATCGGCACCATCCAGCACCAGACGGCGAGCCAGCTCAGGAAAACGGATGTCATAGCAGGTCATCAGACCGACCTTCAGGCCATCCACCTCAACCAGTGGCGGTATCCTGTCACCAGGGCTCACATGACGTGACTCCTGTACGGCAAAAGCATCATACAGGTGGAGTTTGTCATAACGCGCAAGGATGATGCCCCCACGGATGGCGACCAGTACGTTGAGTACACGCCCGTCCTCGCCCGGCACATGCAACGTCAGCACCGTGGTCAGGGTATTATCGCTGCTGGCAGCCAGCAACTGGCTCATAAAGGGGCCATTCAGCGCCTGAGCAGATTTAACGGCCAGGTCAGGATCGGTAATATCCCTTGCCAGCACGGCCTCAGGTAACACCAGTAAGCGGACGCCCTGCTGTTCTGATTGTTGCATTAACGCGATGCAGGTATGCGCATTTTCCTGCCATTCACGACTGACGGCAAACTGACCTAAAGCCACTTTCATCATTCAGTTCAGCTCTTTGATATGATAGCGCGGTGATTCACCGTAGCCTTCACGCGCATAGAACGCATTCGCTTTTTCACGGCGTTGATGGCAGTGCACTTCCATGCGGTCGCAGGCGCGCTCACGCGCGAGCCGTTCAGCATGCTGCAGCAGTTGCTGCCCGGCCCCTTTACTGCGCTCCCCCTCCGCTATACAGAAATAGCTGATCCGGGCAAAATCACCGGCCAGAGCCAGTTGAGGAATAAAATGCAGTGACAGGAAACCCAGTACCGTGTTGCCGTGTTCAGCGATAAGCAGACGTTCTGTCTCATCAACCATCAATTGTGCCAGACGACGCTCAATAAAGGGTTCCGTATCAGCGTACCCCAGTTCGGCTAACAGTGCGCTGAGGGCAAAGGCATCTTTCGATTCAGCCAGACGAACATTCATGGATCATTCTCCGCAGTGTGCCAGCAGCAGGGGTTAACAGGTAAAATTTCCTGTCTGAAGTTATAGCGTTAGCAAGGCACTCCCTGCAAGGAGCCAGATCACAGGGTAATGTTACAAAAGCTGATGAGTGTAAAAAATGCGCTTTTTATTCTTCACGACGGTCAATGTTAATGTTTCCTTAATACAGGCCGGGCAGACTGATTATCATTGAAATCGCTGAGATGATCGCCATGCACCTTCTTCCCCGTTGCCGAAATGAATATCTCGCCGTCCTGCTGACGGGCTCAGCCATCTTCGTCTGGCTGATACAGTATTTTATGCTTTAGTGGCCGTGCTTCACCTGAACGTGAACACCAGGCAAAAAAAAACCCGCCTTCAGGCGGGTTTTTAAAATTCTGTCTGATAACTTAAATAGCGGCAACGTTAGCAGCAGATGGGCCTTTGGCACCGTTGGTGATTTCGAACTCTACGCGCTGACCTTCAGCCAGAGTTTTGAAACCATTGCTCTGGATGGCAGAGAAGTGTACGAACACATCTTTGCTACCATCTTCAGGAGTAATGAAACCGAATCCCTTGGACTCATTAAACCACTTAACGCTACCTTTGATCTTAGACATCTATATTACCTTTACATGAAAAATGGACACTAAACTGTGTCGGGGGTTAGTACAGCAATTGCCACGGCTTTTGTCCAGTAGCCGACGACGAAAAAGTGATAAATATCGCTTTTTTTTACCATACGACATTGTTATGTGCCCCCTTCTGGCGGTTAAAACTGCCAGCGTAACCAGGCAAAATAAACGTTACCGTTATTGTAAGTTCCTGGAATGTAAGTCATCTGGAAAGTAGCAGGGCCATAGCCGACAGACGCCAGGGGCAGGACCAACGGAATGGGAATATAGTTCCAGTTATCACGCATGGTCACCCCTGCAGTGAAACCTAAACCGAGATGAAAATCCGGATCGTTGATCGGCCGCCAGGTCTTTTCCCAGCCGTATCCGCCAATCGGTTCCCATTTGTTATAGGAATCTTTAAACGCCATCAGGTAGATACCGTTCCAGTTGCCCTTCTCGTCATAGCGAGAGATCCCACCGCCCGCGCCCCATGGGCGTTCATTGTATCGGTCGGTCTTTTCTTTGTCATACGTCCAGCGGTTATGCCAGGTAATGGTGGGAATATAGAGATCCACCGTTTGGGGCTCATTCCACGTCTGGCTGACGTTACCACTGAAGGTGCGCCACGTGCTGGCCACCCCGTTCATCAGCGTTGCCGCATGGGCATACCCCAGAGTCGTTCCACCGAGCAATGTCGACAGAATTATGGCTGTTTTTTTATTCACGATGTTTTCACTGCTCCCTGGATGGTGGCGACTTGCAACATCCGCATTGTTTTGTCAGAAATTCTGACCAAATGTATTACTACTTCGATTAATCATTATATATAAGACAGTTAAACGTCCCATTAATCAGTGATGCCTGTCTGACAGGTGAACAGCGCTATCTATTTTTTTATATTATATAACATATGGATATAAAAAAATATAATTGCACAACGGAAATATAACCTCAGGAGAACTGGCTAATATCAGGAATCCTGTTTCCAGAAAATAAGACTAATCTTGCCATCTTAACTTTCCTGTTATCAATACCGAATACGGTAACTTGATGAAAATCATCGCAATACTTAAAAAATGATGTTTCCAATACGGAAAAACTTCAACATGAAGCATCGAAAATAAATAAAAACAATAAAAATCAATAGATTAATCGACATCACATAATGCCATCATTAATTAATATTATTTATAGATCTCTGCGGGATTTTTGATAAGATAATTCTTATCCAATGCAGCTCAGGAAGAGTAGAGGTTATGAAAATGCTAAGGTGTGGCAGATGCGGAAGTACCAAATTCAAATTTACGACATCTGTGGATAATAATGACGAGCGGCACGGTGCCGTCTGCGCCGTTTGCCACAAGCGCCTGAATGCGCATGATACCTGTGACCAATCGGCCGAGAAAGCATCCTTAAGGTCGGCGGGTGAGGATCGACTGCCAAAAAGAACGGGGCCAGCCTGTCGCTGACCCCGTGTTTTGAAACAATGCAGTCACACCCTGTCTGCCTTCGATCAGAAAATGAGCTTAAACACGCCCGTAATCGTCAGCAGGCCGACGATGAAAATGATCGCAATAATCCAGAGAATAATTTTCATTCCTTGCCCTCTTCTCAATAAAAAAGTCACTACCACGTAGTGACTTAAGTATAGAAGAAGATTTCATTTTCGCGTCTGGTGTCGTGACTAGATCATCAGAGACAGCAGCCAGACCAGCACAAACCCCGTCAGCCCCATCGCCGTCGTCAGTACTGTCCAGGTTTTCAGGCCATCCGCCACCGACAGGCCAAGGTAGCGCGTCACGACCCAGAAACCGGCGTCATTGACGTGGGACAGCCCCAGCCCACCGAAGCAGGCCGAAAGCGTCACCAGTACCAGTTGCATATCACTCAGTCCGGTGACCGCCTGGGTCAGCAGTCCGCTGGTCGTCAAAATCGCCACCGTAGCCGACCCCTGAGAAGCGCGCAGCGCCAGGGAAAGAATAAACGCTGCGGGGATCAGCGGCAGGTGGATGGTCTCCAGCGACAGCGCCAGCGCATTGCCTACACCGGATTCGACCAGCACCTTACCAAAGGCTCCCCCTGCCCCGGCTACCAGAATCACCCCGGCTGAACCGGGAATCGCCCGATCGAGAAGCTCACTCAGTTTGTCTTTACTCCAGCCACGGCGCAGGCCTAACAGCCAGGCAGAGAGCGCAAGGGCAATGAGTAATGCAATGGCGGGTGTACCCACCAGGGTGAGAAGCTGCCGCAACATACTCCCTTCTGCTAACATGCTGTGTGCCAGCGTGCCCACGACGATCAGCACGATCGGCACGACAATCAGCGAGGAGATCAGCCATGCACCCGGTGGCGATACCGGGTTCTGGCGCGGGCTGCTCTCCGGTTTTGCCAGTTGGAGCTGCTCCAGCACATCAAGTGAGAGATGATACTGACGCCGGTTCATGCCCTTCGCAACAAAGTATCCCACCACGCCTACCGGCATCGACACGGCGATCCCCAGTAGCATCAACCAGCCCATATCAGAGCCTAACAGTCCGGCCGCCGCCGCCGCCCCTGGATGCGTCGGCAGTGCCACATGTACCGTTAACATTACCCCGGCCATGGGCAGACCGTATTTAAGCGGAGACACACGCGCGACTTTGGTAAAGCCATAAATCAGGGGAATAACGATGATAAACCCCACTTCAAAAAAGACAGGAATACCCAGAATAAACGCGGCCATTGTCAGTGCAGCAACCGTCCGTTTAATGCCCAGGGTGTGGGTGAAACGCTGCGCCAGCGACTCGGCACCGCCAGACGATTCAATAATCGCCCCCAGCATTGCTCCCAGCACAATGATAATGGTAATGGAGCCCAGCAGACCTCCCATTCCCGAGACAATGACTTTCATGATGTTATCGGCCGGAATACCGGTCGATATAGCCACCAGCAGGCTGACGACAATCAGCGCGACAAACGGATGAACTCTGGCTTTGATGACCAGTAAAAGCAGTATCAGCACGCTGGCGACGGCAATAGTGAGTAACAGGGCAGTAGACATCTTTTCAGCCTCGCAGGATTTTAGTTATATACCGTGCTCTGTAGCACCGTTCTTTTCTTTCTTTCCCCGGCCTGCCGCCGGATTCAGGCAGCAAAAAGCCAGCGCTGCGTGCAGAACACGCAGCGTTAATGAAAACAACGCCATTATTTGTAAGCGTTAAACCAGCCCAGTCCTTCCAGAGTGGTGGTACGGGGGGAATATTCGCAACCGATCCAGCCGGTGTAACCACTGCGATCCAGCAGGTCGAACAACCAGGGATAGTTGATCTCGCCTTCATCCGGCTCATGGCGATCCGGCGCAGAAGCGATCTGAATATGATGGTACTGCCCGATATAGTCAGTGATCAGATGGCTTAAGTTGCCATCCACCCGCTGAGCATGGAAAAGATCGAGCTGGCTGAACACCCCCGGCCGATCGATTCGTTTTATTATCTCCAGCACCTGATACTGACTGGCGTAAAGGTAGTGAGGTTTGGTCACCGGGTTCAGGGCTTCGAGCAAAATACGCACTCCGTGTGGAGCAAACTTCCCGGCAGCATAGCGTATGTTATCAATAAAGGTGCAGCAGTAAGCCTCACGGTCGGCGCCTTCCGGGACGACGGCGGCCATGATATGTACCTGGCGGCAGTTGAGTGCTAACGCATACTCCAGAGCACGGTCAATATCCTGGCGGGCATCGGCTTCACGGCCAGGGATCGCTGCAACGCCCCACTCTCCTGCCGCCGTATTGCCCGGGGCCGTGTTAAATAACACCAGCTCAAGATGATGACGCGCTAAGGCCTGCCTGAGCACCCCGGCCTCGTGATCGTAGGGAAACAGAAATTCCACCCCCTGAAAACCCGCTTCTGCCGCCGCGTCAAAACGCGATAAAAAGGGCAGCTCAGTAAACATCATGGAAAGATTGGCAGCAAACTTAGGCATATTCAGCTCCGTAATTCAGCCACTTCGTCATCGTTAAGATAACGAATCGGGCGGTCACCCAGGGTAAAGATCAGTCGGGCAGTCTCTTCCAGCTCTTCGGTGTTGTCGGCGGCTTCACGCAGGGTTTTCCCCACCACCACCGGGCCATGATTCGCCAACAGAAAGGCCTTATAATGGGGTGCCAGCCGTGCCAGGTCCTCCGCCAGCCGCGGGTCGCCAGGCCGGTAATACGGCACCACCGGCACATCCCCCACGCGCATGACCACATACGGTGTAAAAGGGCGAATACAGTTTTGGGTGTTCAGATTCTCCAGGCAGGAGAGCGCCGTCAGATAGAGGCTGTGCAGATGCACAATAGCGCCGCACATTGGATTATTAAGATAAATAGCACGATGGAAGCTGATCTCTTTCGAGGGTTTATCCCCGCCGATCCACTCGCCTTCCGGGGTCACTTTCGACAGCCTGTCAGCCTTAAGTTCACCAAGACAGGAGCCGGTCGGCGTTGCCAGAAGAGTTCCATCCTCCAGACGCACGGACAGATTTCCCGCCGATCCGGTGGCATAGCCGCGCTGAAAGAAAGAAGCACCGAGACGCACCATTTCTTCACGTGCCAGTTGTTCTGTCATACTGCAAACTCCCTTTGTGCGCGGGCAAAAAAGTTTTCATCACCGAAATTACCGGACTTCAGCGCCAGCGATACCGGCTGGCTGACGGCCCGGACCCAGGGGACGCCGGGAGAGATAGTCGGGCCGATGTGAAAAGCATCAATGCCCAGCGTTTGTGCGATCACACCGGAAGTTTCTCCCCCCGCCACAATAAAGCGCTGCCAGCCGCGCTGCTGCAGATCGCGCACCAGCGCGGAGAACAACTGCTCTATTGCGTCGCTGCTGCGTGCTGCACCGTACTGCCGCTGGATACGCTGTAAGACCTCCGGTTCGGCGGTGGCATACACCAGCGGAGCCAGCGGGTCATGCTCATGCTGCGCCACCCAGTCACTGAGCTCACTGGCGTAGCCGTCGCGGTCATGCAGCGCCCTTTCAACATCAACAGCGCAGGCCGCCGCCTGCTGACGATAGCGTGCAACCTGACGGTTAGTCATGCTGGAACAGGAGCCCGACAGCACCACGGCACGCGCGCCCTGCGGATAACCTGCAGCCTGGGCCCGCGTTGCATCGTAGCTGTCCGTGGCCCACTGGCGTGCCAGTCCAATAGCCAGCCCAGAACCGCCGGTCACCAGGCGCATATCCCGCAGCGCTTCACCCTGGATCAGCAGGTGCTGTTCACTTAGTGCATCCAGTACCCCATACCGCACGCCTTTACTGGCCAGGGCCTCCAGTGCCTGCCTTACCGCCTCTGCGCCCCGATCGAGCGTCTGGCTGTCAATTAATCCAGCCTTGCCGCTGCCCTGGGCTTCGATCAGACGTAGCAGATTACTGTCGGTCATCGGCGTGACCGGATGGTGACGCATCCCGGAATCCGACAGCAGCTGATCGGTAACAAACAGATGCCCCTTGTAGACCGTGCGCCCATTAACTGGCAGTGATGGAGAAATAATGGTCTGCGTTTCACCCAGCGCCGCCAGCAGGGCATCGGTGACAGGACCTATATTGCCGCGCGGTGTACTGTCGAAGGTGGAACAGTATTTAAAGTAAAACCGCTCACAGCCCTGCTCCTGCAGCCAGTGCAGCGCCTGCAGCGAGTCCGCCACGGCCTTTTCAGGCGCACAGGAACGCGATTTCAAACTGACCACAAGGGCATCAGCCGTGTGGGCCAGCGGCTGCTCAGGAACACCGTTGACCTGCACTGTGGACATTCCGTTCTGTACCAGGAAGCTGGCAATATCCGTGGCCCCGGTAAAATCATCGGCAATCACACCCAGACGCATTATTTCTGCTCCTGTTTTTCCGGCAGCGTAATGCCGCTGAAAATTTTAATCACCGCGCTGTCATCTTCGCGACCAAAACCCGCGTTGCTGGCAGAGGTAAACATATTGAAGGCGGTGGAGGCGAGCGGCAGCGGAAAATGCAGCGCTTTAGCCGTATCCGCGACCAGCCCCAGATCTTTCACAAAGATATCCACGGCAGACTGAGGGGAGTAATCCCCGTCGACCACGTGACGCATGCGGTTTTCAAACATCCACGAGTTGCCCGCCGCATGGGTCACCACGTCATACATGGTATCCAGCGGTATACCGGCACGGGCTGCCAGCGCCATGGCTTCTGCCCCCGCCGCAATATGCACGCCCGCCAGCAGCTGATGGATAATTTTCACGGTAGAGCCAAGGCCGATGTCACTGCCAATGCGATACACTTTCCCGGCTACCGCATCCAGCACCGGCTGTAATCGCGTAAACGCCCGATCGCTGCCGGAAGCCATCACCGTCATCTCGCCGGTGGCGGCCTTTGCTGCCCCGCCGGACACCGGGGCATCCAGCATGATCAGCTGATGTGCGGCCAGCTGCTGCTCAATGTCCTGCGCATCCTGAGAAGAGATGGTGGAAGAAACCATGACGACCGTACCCGGTTTCAGCAGTTCGGCCAGACCCTTTTCGCCAAACAGGATCTGCTTCACCTGCACAGCGTTGACCACCAGCAGCAGCACGGCATCGAGCTGGTCAGCAAAATCACGGGCGGAGGTGTCTGCTGCCTGAGCGCCGCTGTCGCGCAGCGTCTGAAGCGCCAGCGGATTAAGATCCACCCCCCAGGTTTTCAGACCCGCTTTAATACAGGACTGCGCGGCCCCCATGCCCATCGAACCGAGGCCAACAACACAAACCGACATTGATGCTGTGTCAGACATACGCTCTCCGTGTTAATTTTGGTGATTATTTGTTTTGATGTGTGAATTATAGGCGTGTTTTCCGGCAATTTTGGTGATGAGCATCACAATAATTAACAGTGATAATTTCATTTTAACAATAATTAACATACTTAAGTTATTCAGCTATAATGATAAAATCTTCTTATTTTCATTGCGTTAGATTATTTAACTGGGAAGTTAAGGACAGGTTATTTCACTGTAACGTGATAAATTGATAAAAATTGTGGTGCAGAACGGCAAAGCCCTCCTTTACACTCAGCGCAGCATCCCTGCAGATCCATCAGGAGTAAATATGATCCCGGTAGAAAGACATCAACAAATTTTAGCGCTGGTACAGGAGCGTGGCGTGGTCAGTATTGCTGAACTGACAGAGCGCCTGGCGGTCTCCCATATGACCATTCGCCGCGATCTGCAAAAACTGGAGGAACAGGGAGCCGTACTGATGGTCTCGGGCGGTGTCCGTTCGACAGAGCGTCTGTCCAGCGAGCCCACACATCTGGATAAAACCAGTATGTATAGCCTGGAAAAACAAGCGATTGGTGCCATGGCGGCCCGCCATATTGCCCGTAACAGCTGTATCTATCTGGACGCGGGAACGACTACCCTGGCGCTGGCGCGGGAACTGGGGACGCGTGACGACCTGCTGATTATCACCAACGATTTCGTCATTGCTCATTTTCTGATAGAAAACAGCCAGTGCAGAATGATTCATACTGGCGGCACCCTGTGCCGGGATAACCGATCGTGCGTAGGAGAGGCGGCAGCACAGGCGCTACGTAATCTGTCTGTCGATATTGCGTTTATCTCCGCCTCCTGCTGGGGAACGCGCGGGATCTTTACGCCGGATGAGGAGAAAATAGCGGTAAAACGGGCTGTAAGTGAAGTCAGCCGGAAGCGTGTGCTGCTGGCGGATAGCTCAAAATACAACAAAATCGCCACCTTCCTTGCCCTGCCGTTGACTCAGTTTGATGCCATTATCACCGACCCGCATCTCTCGGCGGCATCACGTCAGGATCTCAACGGGCTGGAACTTGAGGTGATGCTGGCGGAATAAACCCGGATATTTTAAGCCGCAAGCCGAGCCTGATATTTTGCGAGTCAGTTCACGCTCTTCAACTTCTTTACCTTTCAGACTTAGAGGAAAGTGACCGGCGTTACTAAACTTAGCGGGTTACTTTAGAGACTCACTTGCCCCACTTTCCCACTGAAAAGGTTACAAGGAGATCTTATGAGCACAATCAATACCAGTCTTGGCCGATACAGTCTGTCTGCCAGGAACGCAGGCGATCATATTAAAGGGTCAATAGCGATTAATGATGAAGGCGGAACCCAACTGACCTCGCAGGAATTTAATGAACATGATGTAGATGATGTCATTAATAACGTAATTTTTCCCATTACCGGCGGCAACCGGGCTATCGCCAACGTCCTGCGTGAAGAGATGGTTAAAGCGGGATTTTCCCGGCAACATTAAATTTGTTATGGGTAACTTTCTGTAAAATATATCAATTTAATCTGAATTGTATCGTCAGCTTCACAGTTTACATTATCAATCGATTTAGCCGATCGATCCCCACAGATCGATCTATATAAACGCTTATTATTTCTACGGAAAAAGTGCGAACATTAATTGCTATATAATAAATTGCAAAGTCAGATGAATAGTTTTAGCCCACCCTCGCGTGGGCGTTTTTTATTACGCAGCGGGAGGAAGCTGAACGTTTTCAGACGGTTCGGCTAAAATTTCATCCTGCGGTCGTTGTCTGTCGCTACGTGCATTTTTCCGCACCAGAAACACAGGAGCAGCAACAAATAGCAGCAGACTGCCAGACATGCCACAGATGACCAGACCGGTTAACCCCAGCCACCCCTGCCCTGCCGTAAGACCCGCCACCACCAGAGAGAGCAGGAAAAAAAACATCAGCGTCATACTGACCGGCCAGATATTGACAATATCCATATCGCTCAGAGACATTTTGACCGGTTTCGCCGCCAGCTGTGCCTCACGTCTTTCCTCCTCTAACGTCTCACTAAGCGCCTGTAAATCTACGCAGGGCGCCACAAAATCTTCAGCCTGCTGAGGATGATGCAGTTCATCAAATACACGCGCAACCGGTGGGAATGTCTGCGGCCAGCTGGCGCTGTGCACACCATAGGTGGTCAGCGCGGGAAGCGAAATGCGTGGCCAGTGTAACGCCTGAAGATAACGGTCATTAAGCACTACCCAGCTCTGCCGGGTTGAACCATGGGTGACATGGTAGAGCTTAAAACGATCCGCAGGCGGGTAGGACAGATACGTCACCCGGGCGGTAATGGTGGGGATATGCCGCTGGCGACAATAGTTGACCCTGCTTTGTCCCTGTACCGCCAGCAGAACAGCCAGTGCAGAAATAAAATAATAAGAGGTACTTGCAGCAGCCTGAGGGCCGTTCAGATGTTCGCGCAGCTTCTCTTCACTGGTGCCGCTGAGATGATCGGGCCACCAGCGCCAGCTTCGACCGATCACGCGTTCTGTGGGAACCTGATAGATCCCCATCGGCTCGGTTTCGGAGGGGAGAATAGCAAACGGAAACACTTTGCTGAAAAACGTCAGCGCATCGTCCGGCCCATTCCATTCGCCGCTGGCTTCCAGACCGTGAAGGTTCGCCGTCAGCTCCCCCCATCCCACTTTTCCCAGCATATCAATCTGATATTTGGTATCAGCCAGCCGTTTCCCCAGCAGCAGAGTCTCCCGCGGAATGGCAGACAGATCCAGTAAGGGAATAATGCTGGGATCGTTGTGTTCACTTTCCATACGGCTGTTTTACCCCAAAGGCATTTTGTTTCAACGAAAAAATTTGGCTTTAGTCAAAAAGTCAATATATATCAATGCAATAGTATAGATATCAATCACCAAAATTAGCAATATCTCATACGGTATTGTCTCTGTTTTCCCGTTAACCTCACGCCACGCTGCATGAAAATTAAACGGACAAGTGACGATTATTCGTTTAAAAATAAACAGTAACCTTCATTATTTTAAGGAAAAAAAATGAGCCAAACCCAGGATGAGATAAGAATAAAACATGACAGTTTACAGACGCTGGTACAGCGCCTGTGGCAATACGCAGGTAGCAATGAACAGGAAGCACAGCGCGTAGCGGAACATCTGGTGGCTGCGAATCTTGCCGGTCATGACTCGCACGGCGTCGGAATGATCCCAGGCTATATGATCTCCCGAGCGCAGGGACACCTGAAACTGAATCAGCAGTTACATATCGCGAAAGATGCTGGCGCGGTGATCACCGTTGATGGCGGTCAGGGGTTTGGCCAGGTGATGGCAGCAGAAGCAATGGCACTGGCTATCGACCGCACCCGCGAACTGGGGATGTGCGCCGTTGCGCTGCGTAACTCGCACCATATCGGCCGTATCGGCCACTGGGCTGAACAGTGCGCACGTGCCGGTTTTATCTCGTTCCACTTTGTTAATGTGGTGGGAGACCCGATGGTGGCCCCGTTTAACGGCAGCGATCGCCGTTTTGGTACCAATCCGTTTTGCTCTGCCTTCCCGCGCCCGGGAAAATCCCCTCTGCTGCTCGACTTTGCCACCAGCGGCATCGCCTTTGGCAAAACGCGGGTCGCCTGGAATAAAGGGATCGATGTAGCACCGGGTTATCTGATCGACCATCAGGGTAAACCGGCCGTCGATCCCGCCGTTATGCATGAAACGCCTTATGGTTCGCTACTGGCCTTTGGTCTGCATAAAGGTTATGCGCTGGCGGTGATGTGTGAAGTCCTCGGCGGAGCGCTCTCCGGGGGGCAAACCACTCACCCGGGATCCTTGCAAAAATCGGCGGAGGCCATTTTTAACTGTATGACTACCGTGGTGCTCGACCCGGCCGCTTTTGATGCTCCGGCAATACAGCGGGAGGCAGAAGCCTTTATTGAGTGGGTAAAGGCCTCACCGCAGTCAGGCGACAGCCCGATTATGATCCCCGGTGAATGGGAGGAGTCGCAGCGCGCCCTGCGCCGCCAGCATGGCATCCCTGTCGATACGAACACCTGGCGGCAGATCTGCCAGGCCGCGCGTGAAGCCGGCATGCCGGAAGCAGAGCTGAGCTCCTGTTCTCTCGCCTGATGTGCGGGCGGCCTGCCGTGCCGCCCCTTAACACTAACGGGACATCAGCAGCTTCAGTCCAGCCATCGTAAAGAATACGGCAAAAACGCCTTCTATTGCCCGGCGGCAGCGGCGATAGCCGCGACTCATGGCGGCAGTGGAGAACAGCAGCGCGTAACCACTGAATACCACGATCCCCAGCAGCGCGCAGCCGCCAACAATCAGCGGTAGCACACCGGGGGCTGCATCAGGACGGATGCCGAGCGACATGATCGCGGTCCAGACCAGAATAGCCTTCGGATTACCCAGATGCAGCAGCAACCCCCGACGATAGAGAGAAAACGCTGAACCCGGTGATGCGCGTTCTGCCGCAGCCATCTCACCCCGTCGTACCGCGCTGCGCGCTGCTTTCCACGCCATCCACAGCAGATAAATTCCCCCGACAATTTTGATCGCGACAATGGCCTGTGCCCAGGCCTGTAACAGCGCAGAAAGCCCGGTAGCCACCAGCAGTGCCCAACACAGCGAACCGGTGATCACCCCAAAAGCCAGCATCAGTGCCGGGCGACGCCCCTGGCTCATTGCCACCCCCATAATGGCCATATTACTGGGACCGGGGCTTGCCGTCCCCAGCAGGTAGGCCACATACACCGGTAACAACATCATAAAAGTTTCCATCTGACTTCCGCTCCTGAGCCTTTTTTACGGTTATATCATGTGCGCTGACATCCCACCACAACGCATCATTCAAGATGAATTTTCTTGATTTCCAGCAAGAACTGGGCAGATAACCGCCATGAATTTGTAACTAAATAATTCAAATTACATGTTTATGTGTATTACATCCTTAACAAATGACGGCGCAGAATGCTGTGTTGATTCAGCGGGAAAGGGATTTAACATCACCGGACGTCGCCAAAAAAGACCACGGATAAAGCAGCACTCAAAAGATAACAGTAAATACACATATTATTCACAAAAGGGGATAAACTGTAGGGTTATTATAATAATGGGGTGTTAAGGCTCTTTTTTATAGCCTTAAAAGCTATATTAACCGCCATGACACTGCAGTGTTTTATACATTTTTCCGCAAAACTTTTACGCACTGACAGGCTGCACATACTTTAAAAAAAAGCTTTTACTACATAAAGATACAGCATTTTCACATTCAGGCAGCATTCCGCCATCCTACGTTAACAATATTTTTCGCTGTTTTAACCTGCTGACGAAACAATTACTCGTAATAATCGTTACTGTTATAGGCCGGTTCACTATTACTGTTGCTACTTCTCCACCTGCTTTGGTTTTAAGATCACATTTCCGATGAGAAGTCCCCAGCTGACAAATTTTCTTTTTTGCCTGATTTCACCTATTTGTTAACTGTGGGTAGAAAAAATAAAAGGCCGTTGTTCATGTTAGATCGAGGTAAGCAATGTTCGGATTAGATGCGTTCCATCTGGCGAGGATACAGTTTGGTTTCACCGTAGCCTTCCACATTCTCTTCCCCGCCATCACCATTGGCCTGGCCAGTTTTCTGGCCGTGCTTGAAGGTCTGTGGCTGAAAAGCAAAAATGAGGTTTATCGCGACCTCTACCATTTCTGGTCAAAAATCTTTGCCGTTAACTTCGGCATGGGGGTCGTGTCTGGCCTGGTCATGGCCTATCAGTTCGGCACCAACTGGGCAGGCTTTTCCCAGTTTGCGGGAAGCATCACTGGCCCACTCCTGACCTATGAAGTGCTTACCGCGTTCTTCCTTGAGGCGGGGTTCCTTGGCGTCATGCTGTTCGGCTGGAACCGCGTCAGCCGTGGCCTGCACTTTTTCTCCACCTGTATGGTGGCACTTGGCACAATCATCTCCACTTTCTGGATCCTCGCCTCCAACAGCTGGATGCAGACACCGCAGGGTTATGCGCTGCAAAACGGCATTGTGGTACCGGTGGACTGGTTCAAGATCATCTTCAACCCCTCCTTCCCTTACCGTCTGCTGCATATGTCCGTGGCGGCCTTCCTGGTGACGGCTTTCTTCGTGGGGGCTTCTGCGGCTTATCACCTGTTACGCAAAAACGATACGCCTGCGGTGCGCAAAATGCTGTCGATGTCCCTGTGGATGGCGCTGATCGTGTCGCCCATTCAGGCCATGATTGGTGACGCTCACGGTCTGAACACGCTGGAACATCAGCCGGCCAAAATCGCTGCTATCGAGGGTCACTGGGAAAACCGTCCGGGAGAAGCCACCCCGCTGATCCTGTTTGGTATGCCGGATATGCAAGAGGAACGCACCAAGTATGCGGTGGAAATCCCCTACCTTGGCAGCCTGATCCTGACCCACAGTCTGGACAAGCAGGTTCCGGCCCTGAAATCCTTCCCGAAAGAGGATCGTCCTGATTCCAGGGTGGTATTCTGGTCCTTCCGCGTGATGGTCGGGCTGGGTATGCTGATGATCCTGCTGGGTGCCGTCAGCCTGTGGATGCGTCGCGGCCAGCGCCTCTACACCTCGCGTCCTTTCCTGTGGTTTGTCCTGCTCATGGGGCCTTCCGGTCTGATTGCACTGGTGGCAGGCTGGATCACCACGGAAATGGGCCGTCAGCCCTGGGTGATTTACGGCCTGCTGCGCACCCGTGATGCCGTATCACTGCACAGTACGCTGCAGATGAGCATCAGTCTGATCGTTTTCCTGCTGGTCTACTGCGCCGTCTTTGGCGTGGGTTACAGCTACCTGGCTAACCTGATTAAGAAAGGACCACAGACCGGCGAAGGTCACCCTCCGGCAGACGGTGGCCCGGGCACATCACATACGCCGGCTCGTCCGCTGTCTGCGGTGAAAGAGAAATTACAGTCGTCACAGGAGGAGAAGTAAGGTGGGTATCGATCTCTCAATTATCTGGTTTACCATCATCATCTTCGCCACCCTGATGTATATCATCATGGATGGTTTCGATCTCGGTATCGGTATCCTGTTCCCGTTTAATAAAGATCCTGTTGAACGCGACATGATGGTCAACACCGTCGCCCCGGTATGGGATGGTAACGAAACCTGGCTGGTGCTCGGCGGGGCGGGGCTGTTTGGCGCATTCCCTCTCGCCTACGCCGTGATCACTTCTGCGCTCGCCGTCCCGCTGACCATCATGCTGATCGGCCTGATTTTCCGCGGCGTGGCCTTTGAGTTCCGCTTTAAAGCGACTGAAGAGCACCGTCCTTTCTGGGATAAGGCCTTTATCGGTGGCTCTTATGTTGCCACCTTCAGCCAGGGCGTGGTGCTGGGTGCCGTGATTAATGGCTTCGAAGTGACGAACCGCACTTACAGCGGCCCGGCACTGGCCTGGCTGACGCCGTTCACGCTGTTCTGCGGTGTGGGTCTGATTCTGGCCTATGCCCTGCTGGGCAGCACCTGGCTTATCATGAAGACCGAAAACGAACTGCACCGTAAAATGACGGCGCTGACCAGACCGTTGCTGATTGCCCTACTGGTGGTGATGGCCATCGTCAGTATCTGGACGCCGCTGGCTCACACCAACATTATGCATCGCTGGTTCACGCTGCCTAACCTGTTCTGGTTCCTGCCGGTACCCTTACTGGTGCTGGCCGCCGCCTGGGGCCTGTGGCGCTCATTGCTGCGTCACGCGCACTACACGCCGTTCCTGCTGACGCTGGCGCTGGTGTTCCTGGGCTTCACCGGACTGGGTATCAGTATCTGGCCCTATATCATCCCGCCGTCCATTACTATCTGGGATGCCGCCTCACCGCCGCAGAGTCAGGGTTTTATGCTGGTCGGTGCCCTGCTAATTATTCCGGTCATTCTGGTGTACACCTTCTGGAGCTATTACGTGTTCCGCGGCAAAATCAAGCCGGATGAAGGCTATCACTGAGGATCTGAACGCGAGTTTCAGATCAGGAGGGGGGAGTTATCCCCCTCTTTTTTGTCCGTTACTGACGTTTTCATTCATACTTTTACACATAAGAGCCACGGTAAAGCCCACCGGATAGTCTACGCTTAAAGTCGTTACAGGAAATCATGCCAACAAAAGGAGGCACAATGAGTCTGTTTGATAAAGCGAACGATAAAGCACAAGAAGCTGTCGGCAAAGGTCAGGAAGAGTTTGGTAAAGCCGTAGACTCGCCAGAGCATGAATTCAGAGGCAAAGTGCGTCAGCAGGCCGCCAAAGCCTCCTACGCCGTTGATGACGCCCTGGACTGTGTGAAAACGAAAACCCAGGAATCACCGCTGGTTTCTCTGGTGATTGCTGCCGGCGTTGGCTTCCTCGCGGCCAAAATATTCGGCCGCCGTTAAGCTTTCAAAAGCCGTATCGGAACGCCCCCAGTGGGCGTTTTTTTATATCTGTCATACAGGATTTTCACCGTCGCATTAAACATTGAAACGGAAGACATGAGTTGTGATGTACTGATTAGGCAACGTCATTATCCTGATGGTTAATCGCAGAACGAGGTGAAATCATGGAAAGAATATCACATCTGAAAAAGTGCCTGTATGCGGCGGGTATTACTGCCCTGCTTATCTCCAGCCATGCCCAGGCAAGAAAAGGGCCTCTGCTTCCTCACTACCATGCTGCGCCCGCAGATAGCCCTGCCACGGATGCGAACGCTTATAACATTCCCGAAGAATACAGTAATAATAAGCCACAGCCGCTGATGCGGGGCGATGGTTTTAATTATAACCTCTATTACAACTACCGCCTGACACCCCATCTCATTCTACGGCCCAACCTGCAACAAACCACCAAACCCGGTTCGGTGAGTGACGACGCCCATCTTTTCGTCGGTGGACTGAGCGCCGGTATTAACTTCTGATATTGTTAATACCCGTTTGCACGCCGGCAAAACGGGTATTTTTCCGCCCCATTCTCTCGCAGACATATTTGCTAATCTTCACTGTCACTTTTATACAAATAAATAATCACGCTAAATATTTTCAGCACAAAAATACACTCCCCGCTATTCGCACACATGGTGTCATAGCTTCCCGGCCATGAATTACGTGCGCCCGGGGACGAAAAAGCATTGTACCTCAAACAATCTGTACGGCTTTCTTATCATGAGAGAGCCACCAGGACTCGTACAGATAAATAATAAAAAGGCGAAAAACAGTGACAAATAAACACGTATTTAAACGTAAAATTTCCCCTCTTCTCTACAGCAGTGCCCTGTTACTAGTCTCTACGGTGGCTAATGCCGATATGGCACCTCTTAGTATGGATTCGGATTATTTATTTGGTGACTGGGGTGGCTACCGTAGCGAACTGAAAAAGGAAGGCGTCGACTTTCAGGTAAACTACACCATGGAATCCGCCAGTAACCTTGCCGGGGGCTATAACACCTCTACCACTGCCCGCTATACCGATCAGTGGGCCTTTGGCACCAGCCTCGACCTGGAAAAGCTGCTCAACTGGGATGATACGCAGTTCCAGTTCACCATCACCAGCCGAAACGGGCGCGACCTGACCCAGCATATTAACGACCCGCGTACCGGAGGCCTGTCCTCGGTACAGGAAGTGTGGGGCCGGGGCCAGACCTGGCGTCTGACACAATTCTGGGTTAATAAGGGCTTCTTTGACCATCTGGTCGAGATCAAAGCCGGTCGCGTCACCACAGGTGAAGACTTCGACTCATTCGACAGCAAGTTCGAAAACCTGGCCTTTGGTAGCGGTCAGCCAGGCAACTGGCGCGGCGACCGCTGGTATAACTGGCCGGTATCGCAGTGGGGAGGACGGATAAAACTGAACCTGCCGGATGATATGTTCTTCCAGGCCGGTTTCTATAATCAGAACCGGAATAACTATGATCGCGGCAACGGCTTCTACCTTGACGGCAGTCCGTCGCTGGGGAATATGGTGCCATTTGAATTTGGCTGGAAACCCCTGCTCGGCGCGAACAAACTGCCGGGCAACTACCGTATCGGTGGCTACTACTCTTCGGTGAATGGGGATAAATACGCCAGCTATCGCAATGGTGGTTACGGCAGACAGGCGAAGGCGTACGGGGGTTATCTGCTGTTACAACAGCAGATGACCGCCACTGATGGCGATGTCAACCGGGGGCTTGGCCTGACAGTACAGGCTGTGATGAACGATCATAAAACGTCGAAAACGGATAATTACCAGGCCGTAGAGCTGACCTGGAAAGGCCCTTTTGCCACCCGTGCGCAGGATGAGATGGGTTTTGGCGTAGCGCGTATTCACGTCAACAGCGACTACAGTAAAATGCAGCGGGGCACCAATGAGTACAACGGTGAGTACGACGACCGCAGCCCGACCTACCTGCCCATTCAGCACGGTTCAGAATGGAACTACGAAGTTTACTACAACGTTCACGCCACTCACTGGCTTGACCTCCGTCCCAGCCTGCAGTACGTCGCGTCACCCGGCGCCGTCTCAGGCGTTAAAGATGCCTTCATTGGTGGTCTGAGCGCCAATGTGAATTTCTGATGTTGTCGGGGCGGGCACGGTGTGTGGCCCGCCCTTAATGCTTAAGCTTATACGGCTATTTCAACTGAACGCGCGCCGTATAGAATCGCCGGGCGGCCAGATAGCCCGCAATCATCGTCGACAGGCTGGCCGTTCCCAGTAGCATAAAAGTGACCATAATTTGATACTTAATCGCTTTTACCGGATCGATACCGGCAAAGATCAGGCCGGACATCATACCAGGTAAACTCACCAGACCGACTGTTTTTGCGGCATCCACGGTAGGGATCATTGCAGCGCGGATACTGTCGCGCAGGATAGCCGCCGAAGCCAGCTTCGCACTGGCCCCGAGACTGAGCATCTCCTCGACCTTCTGACGATTATCACTGAAGCGCTGATTAAGATTGCTGAAACACAACCCCACCGCCACCATCGCATTACCGGCGATCATTCCCGATATCGGGATGACCTGCATGGGGACAAAGGCGATCGCGCCACTGAGTAGCAGAATGGTCAGCGTCAGCGTCGTTCCACCGCTCACCGCCACAAACGAAATCAGGAAGCCTCTGTCGATCGACCCGCTGCGTTTTTTCGCATTCAGCGCCGCATTAATACAGATAAACAGCACCATCAGTCCGGTCAGCCACTGATTATTGACGTCAAAAATATACTTGAGCACAAAGCCGACGATAACCAGCTGGATGACAGCCCGCGTCACGCTCCAGAGAATATCTTTTTCCAGCCCGAGTCGCTCTTTACGGCTGACCAGCATCGCAATCACCACCAGCATCAGGGCCATCGCCAGGGAGGCATTGGTAATATTATGCTGATCCATGCCGGCCCTCCTGCCCGTCGGGACGCAGCGTGATACGACGCCTGCCATCATCGGCTTCATGGCTGTCGTGGCTGATCCAGATTGCCGCCACGCCGTTGCTCACCTGCTGGTTAATTATCGTCTGCACCGTCAGCTTATTCGCCTCGTCCAGCGCACTGCTGATCTCATCAAGCAGGAGGATCTCCGGAGGAAACTGCAGATGACGCAGCAGCGCCACTCGCTGTTTCTCCCCGCCGGAGAGCTGCTCAACCGGCTTATCCAGCATCTCTTCTGAGAGATTGACGCGCCGCAATTCACGGCCCAGATGCTGCAGGTCAACCGCCTGCTGGCGGATCTGATACGGCAGGGAAAGATTGTCGCAGACTGTGCGGCCAAACAGCTGGGGCGTCTGAAACACACAGGAAACCCGCTGCCGATAGGGTTCAGGTTTCAGCGCAACGATCGGCTGGCCGTGAAATAACACCTCGCCCCCGGTCGGCTCAAGCAGTGAGGCAATAATTTTTAACAACGTGGTTTTACCGGCTCCGGATGGCCCGGTCAGCCAGAGGAATTCACCGCGCTGAAGTTCAAAGGACACCGGCGCTAACAGGGTTTTTCCCTGGCGTACAAAACTGACCTCCCTGACCTGCAGGAGAGGGGGTAACGCATTCATGTGATCAACCAGACTCTGAGTCAATAATCGGATGATAATAACATTATCTGCGGCTGTTTTTCCCCGGAGAGAAAATCAGTAACAGCCCGCCGAGGATCAGCAAGGCCCCCGCCAGCTTGCCCCACAGAAAGGGTTCATTCAGCCCGGGCAGCCAGAGCGCGCCCAGCCAGACCAGCAGATAACTCAGACTTAACAATGGATAGGCCTGGCTTAGGGGAAGCCGCTGCAGGGCGAGCACCCAGCACAGCATTGACAGTCCGTAGGCCACCAGTCCACCTGACAGCGCCAGCACCGGCCATGAGAGCGTAAAAAGTGTGTCAACAAACAGTCCGGTCTGCCCCAGCGGGGGCAGTTGCACCATGGCCCACTTCAGCAACAGCTGTGCAGCGCTGACCAGCAGTACGCTGCAAAAGGCAAAGAGCCATCCCATCAGGTATAGCTCCCCATTACCGCCACGCCGCCCACAATCAGTGCAATGCCCAGCGCATGCCGCCACGGGATTGTCTCCTTCCACAGCCAGCGGGCGGCAAGAGAAACAAAAATAAAGTTAAGGCTGAGCATCGGGTACGCCACGCCCACCGGAACCGTTTGCAGCACACGCAACCAGACCAACAGCGCGATACCAAGCAGTATGATGCTTACCGCCAGCCAGCCATACAGCCCGCGACGGCAGTTCTGCAGAGTGGCCTGCTTCTGACACAGCTGGCCACCACAACTCAGCAGACTGGCCAGCACAATCAGTAGCAGGTTCATGGCTGCTGACGGTAGAAGTAGAGCAGCATTCTGCCACGCTGGACGATACGATCGGGCGCAGGGATCCCGGCATCAATCTGCCGATCCTCACCGGACAGTTTCATCACCAGCGAGACGTTACCTTGACGACGGTGCTGACGTAGCCACGATGCAAAATCAGAGGTGGTCACCAGCCGATCGGCTCCGTTGGCGTAACCTAAACCGTATTCAAGTTCCCCTGGCTGATCTAACATCCGGATATCACTTCGTTTCAACGACCAGCCCAGCGCCGACGCCATGCCGGTGTTATTGGCCAGCACGAAGCGGCTCTGCTGCAGCTCATGGCTGATATCGGTAATAAAAGGCTGTGGCTGCTTAGAATTCATCACTTTGTCCGGGATGGCCGCCCCGACCACCAGTGCCAGACCAAGAGGGCACAGTGCCGCCAGACGCCAGTGTTTAGCATCCCCGACCAGGCTGGCCGCCCCCACCAGCGCCCAGAACAGAAATGCCGTGCTGCCCAGCAGGACTTTAATCAACTCATGGTGGGCATACACCGGGTGCTTCGCCAGCCCCCAGGGGGCCATTACCAGTAGCATCGCCAGTAACAGTACCGTTCCCACCAGCAGGTTGATTGCACCATTAAGTTTAAACACGCGCCGGCCGGACGATGCCAGCGCCATCGCATAATGGGCCAGCAACATCGCCAGTGGCGCAAAACAGGGCAGAATATAGGTCGGAAGTTTGCCTTTGGCCATGCTGAAGAACACCAGCGGCATCACCACCCAGCCCAGCAGATACATCGCCCCCTGGGCCCCCTGCCGCTCACGCCAGGCCTTCCACAGCGCCCCTGGCAGCAGCCCCAGCCACGGTAGCGTTCCTGCAATCAGTACCGGTACGTAGTACCAGAATGGCGCTTTATGCTGGGCATTACTCTCTGCAAAGCGCTGGATATGCTCTACCCAGAAGAAATAGCGCCAGAAATCAGGCTCCTGCCGGGCAATGCTGACTGACCAGGGAAGCGAGATAGCAACGGCGCTCACCAGCGCCAGCGGCCCGAACAGCATCAGCTCTTTAAAGCGCCGCTGCCAGATCATCCACGGAACGATGGCCACGACCGGCACCGCCAGCGCCAGAAAGCCTTTCGTAAGAAAACCCATACCGCAGGCCAGGCCCAGCAGCAGCCAGCCCGCCACTTTCTTACGGCTACTGCCCCCCTCCCCGACCAGCCAGAAGCTGCACATGGCAGCCGTCAGCCAAAGGGTGATCATCGGGTCGAGCACGGCATAAGTACCGATGCTGTATACCAGCATACAGGTGAGGAAGATAACAGCCGACAGCACGGCTGTGGCCCGGTCTCGCCACAGGCGCATCGCCAGCCAGCCGATCAGCAGCGCGCTGAGTGAGACGGAAAACACGGAACCAAAACGCACGGCAAAATTGTTGTGGCCGAATAGCCACTGACTGATGTTATTGATCCAGTATCCGGCAATCGGCTTTTCGAAGTAACGCAGGTCCAGAAAGTGAGGCACCACCCAGTTTCCACTGAGCAGCATTTCACGGCTGATCTCGGCATAACGCACCTCATCCGGCTGCCACAACGAGCGAAACTCAAGAGGGATCAGATAATAGAGCACATACAGTACGGGCAGTAATAACGCATAACGGGTGGTTTTCATCCGCAATCACTCGACTGGTTGCTGGCATCCCAGCCAGCCTTCACGGCCGGGGAGACTACCCCGGACAATCTTACCCGTCGGCAGCTGCGACAGGTCCTGCGGCAGCAGTTCGCTCAACGGGCAAAAGCGAATACCCCGGCGACGCGCATCGGTCAGCAGCGCATCAAACATTTCCGCCAGCACGATCCCTTCCGCTTCCGCGTGAATGGTGTAGACCGGCACGCCGTGCTGGCGGGTGATTTCATCGAGGATAAAGGCGTTGTAGTCCTGACGGGCAACCCGCGTGCCCACCACTTCATCCCAGGTGGGTAACGTCACCGGGATCTGCACGGTGCCCGTCCGCCCGTCCGGTAGCAACGGCAGAAAAGGCGCAGAACCGCGACAGTCGCTGTTATAACGGAAGTTGAAAGGTTGTCTGGCGGCGACCACCTGACCATCGGCCCGCCAGCCCGCCGCCGCCGAACAGGTCACCGGCTGCCCTGTCAGGGCAGTCAATGCGTCCACGCCCCGACGGATTTCTTCACTCAGCTTCTCCGCTGACCATACACCTGCCCAGGTTTGCCAGGCAAAATGATCCCAGGCATGGAGGCCAATTTCATGGTGTTCAGCGGCCTGTCGGATGACGTCTGCCTGACCTACCCCAATACACCGGCCAGGCCAGGCCGTCCCCGCCAGCAGGATATCCCAGCCGTAAAGCGAGGCGGCATTTGAACGCAGCATCTTCCACAGAAAGCGCGGTTTCAGCAAACGCCAGAGATGCCGCCCCATATTGTCCGGGCCGACGCTGAAAAAAAAGCTGCCCCGGGTTTGCTGGCGCTCAAGAATGGAGAGCAGGCGCGGCACACCGTCACGGGTGCCACGCCAGGTGTCTACATCAATGCGCAGACCGACGTTGATCATTCGGTCATCTCACCCGGTTCCACGGTTTGCAGGAAGAAGTCCAGCGTGGCGTCAATAGTGAAGTTCATCGCCACCTCAGGCGTCCAGTTCAGCAGGCGCTTCGCATTACGAATAGACGGTTTACGGTGCTCCACATCCTGATACCCCTTACCATAGTAGCTGCTGCTTTCCACCTCGCGAAAACCGGCAAAGGGTGGGAAACGGTCACGCAGAGGGTGACGCTCAAAGCTTTCCAGCAGCTGTTCAGCCAGCTCTTTAATACTGGCTTCATTGTCCGGATTACCGATATTGATGATCTGGCCGTCACAGTTCTGCTGCTTATTTTCAATAATCAGGAACAGCGCTTCAATACCGTCACGAATATCGGTAAAGCAGCGTTTCTGACGTCCGCCATCGATCAGTTTTATCGGTGAACCCTCGACCAGATTCAGGATCAACTGGGTGATAGCGCGTGAACTGCCAATACGGGCGGCGTTAAGATTATCCAGTCGGGGCCCCATCCAGTTGAACGGTCGGAACAGGGTAAAGCGCAGCCCCTCTTTTTCGCCGTAAGCCCAGATAACCCGGTCCAGCAGCTGTTTAGACACAGAGTAAATCCAGCGCTGCTTATTGATAGGCCCGACCACCAGATTAGAGTGGTCTTCATCAAAGGTCGCGTCCGTGCTCATGCCATACACTTCGGAGGTCGACGGGAAGATAATCCGTTTTTTGTACTTCACACAGTCGCGAATAATTTTCAGATTCTCTTCGAAATCCAGCTCAAACACGCGCAACGGGTTACGGGTATATTCAATCGGGGTGGCAATCGCCACCAGCGGCAGAACGACATCACATTTCTTAATATGATATTCAATCCACTCTGAGTGAATGCTGATATCCCCTTCAACGAAGTGGAAACGATCGTGACCGATAAAGCGACTGATGGCGTCGGAACCAATATCCAGACCGTAAATTTCAAAGTTATCATCGGCCAGCAGACGTTCAGTCAGATGGTTACCGATAAAGCCATTTACGCCGAGGATCAGCACGCGGGTACGACGTTTTACGGCTGCCGTCGGCTGGTTATGCAGCAGTGCCCCCGCCACCAGACCCAGCGTTTGCGCAAGCTGGCTGCCCTGCATATAGACGCCGCTGTCGCTTTGCCCGGTCACCACTTCTAACGCCCCATCGGCGCAGGCCACGACAAACGGTGAGACGGAAAGCACCGTACCGGGTTTTGCGGCTGGCCAGTCCTGGCGTATCTGCGACTGCCAGAGAATAAACTTCGCACCTCCCACATAACTGAACGCACCAGGCCAGGGGTCGGTCACTGCCCGCACAAGGTTATGTACCCGTTGCGCCGGCTGATGCCAGTCAATGCGACCGTCTTCCGGTGTACGCCGTCCAACATACGTTGCCTGGCTCTCATCCTGCTGAACCTCAGTGAAATCACCGCTCCGCAGGGCGGGCAGACTGCGCGTCAGCAGCGTTTTGGCGCTCTCGCACAGCTTATAATGGAGCGTCAGCGCATTGTCTGCTGCGGTAATAGCCACCTTTTCACGAGCGATAATAGCCCCGGCATCGGCACGTTTTACCATGCGGTGCAGCGTCACACCGGTTTCCTGTTCCCCGTTCACCAGCACCCAGTTAAGGGGAGCGCGTCCACGGTATTTCGGCAGCAGCGAGGCATGAAGGTTAAACGCTCCCACGCGGGCGGCAGTCAGGATCTCGTCGTTCAGCATCTGACGATAGTGGAAGGAAAAAATCACATCCGGTTTCATCTCGCGAATGCGGTCAACCCACAGCGGATGATTCACCTCTTCAGGAGCATAAACCGGTACGCCGAGCTGCGCTGCACTGCGCGCGACCGAACCGAAAAAGTGATTTTCGTGAGGATTATCCGCATGAGTGAAAATCGCGCAGATGTCAAAACAGGCTTCAGCCAGCGCCTGGATGCCAGCGCATCCCATATCATGGTAGGCAAAAACGACGGCTTTCATGATGATTTATCCTGTGTGGAGTTGGCGTCGTGGCTCACAACGCGCTGAATAAAATAGCGGGGACGGGCTCGCACATCGTTATAGATTCGCCCGATATACTCGCCAAGCAGCCCCATACCAACAAACTGTGCGCCGACAAAAATAAACAGGACGGCAAACAGCATAAAGACCCCTTCTGCTGCCCACTCCGGGCCAAAAAACAGGCGCAGTACGATGAGCAGGAGGGAAATAGCAAAACCCGCCAGAGCAATCACGCTGCCAAAGACGCTTAACAGGCGCAGCGGCGTGGTAGTCAGGCAGGTGATCAGGTCGTACATCAGGTTAATCAGCCGCATCAGGCTGTATTTCGAATCACCAAACTCGCGTTCAGCATGGTGCACCGGGATCTCCGTCGCACGGCGGGCAAAGGTATTGGCAAGGACCGGAATAAAAGTACTGCGCTCGTGGCAATGCAGCATGGCATCGACAATGTGGCGGCGGTAGGCGCGCAGCATACAGCCGTAGTCCCCCATCGCTTTGCCGGTGGTGCGCTGGATAAGATGGTTAATCATGCGTGAGGCACACTTACGGAACCAGCTGTCCTGACGGTTCTGCCGGACGGTACCCACGACGTCAAAGCCCTGAAGGGCCGTCTCCACCAGCCGGGGGATCTCCTCCGGGGGATTTTGCAAATCGGCATCCAGCGTAATGACCAGATCGCCGGTGACGTGGCTGAAACCCGCCATAATCGCTGAATGCTGGCCGTAGTTACGGTTGAGCAGCACCGCCACAATATGGCTGCCAGGGGCTTCGGCCGCCGTGACCAGCATATCGGCAGACGCATCGCTACTGCCGTCATCCACCAGCAGGATTTCATAGTCCATCGCCAGCTGCGCACAGGCCTCATCCGTTCGACGGATCAGCTCGGGCAGGCTCTCCTGCTCGTTATAGACCGGGATCACCACGGAGACTTTGTTGATTGGTTGTTCGGTCATGTTATTTCCTCACCAGCGCATGCAGTGCCGCAATGACGCGGCTGACATCTTCATCGGTCATGCCCGGAAACAGCGGAATCGAGCAGATACGCTCTGAGTTCCACTCCGTATGCGGCAGGCTCAGGTGAGGAAAACGTTCGCGGTAATATTTTTGCGTGTGTGCGGCGCGGAAGTGCAGACCGCTACCGATCCCCTGGTCCTTCAGCGCCTGCATCAGAGCGTCGCGGTTCAGGCCACACCGTTCAGAATCAACGCGCAGAATAAACAGATGCCAGGCATGCTGATGCGGCCAGCTGGGCGGCGTAAGCGGCAGGAAGGGCGTCGTCGAAAGTTCATCAAGGTAACGCAGTGCAATCTGTTCGCGGCGGGCATTGTTCGCGGCCAGCTTATCCAGTTGCACCAGCGCAATCGCCGCATTAATGTCAGCAAGATTGTATTTGAATCCCGGGGAGATCACTTCGGCCTGCGGCGCACGGCCCTGAGTCTGACGGTCAAAGGCATCCACGCCAAGACCGTGAAACTTCAGGCTGCGCACACGATCCGCCAGCGCCGCATCGTCTGTCACCACCAGGCCGCCTTCCGCACAGCTCATATTTTTAATCGCATGGAAGGAGAATATCGCCGTTCCCCGGTCTCCGACGTGCCGCCCGCGATACGTGGTTCCTGCCGCGTGGGCCGCATCCTCGATAACGGCAATACCGTGACGCTGACCCAGCGCACGGATGGCATCAGTGTCAGCCGGAGCACCGGCATAGTGCACCGGAATAATGGCTTTGGTACGCGGTGTGATAGCTGCTTCAATCCGTTCCGGAGTCACCATCAGCGTATCGCGATCCACATCAATCATGACCGGCGTCGCCCCCAGCAACACGATCATATTTAACGTCGAAACCCAGGTCAGTGAAGGTGTGATCACTTCATCACCAGGCTGGATGCCCAGCGCCATCAGCGTGACGTGCATCCCGGCAGTGGCTGAACTTACGGCAATGGCGTGCCGGTTACCGGTCAGCTGGCAAAAAGCCGCTTCAAGCTGCTGATTTTTGGGCCCGGTGGTGATCCAGCCTGAGTGCAGAACGTCTGCGACAGCGGCCAGTTCCTCTTCCCCCATTGCCGGACGCGAGAAAGGCAAAAAGTCTGACATTGATTACATCCATTAAACAATTAATATCACGAATGATTTTTCAGAGCAGGCCAGGCGGTACGCCCACACCTGATCCTCTACGGCATTTCATCCCCTGACCACCTGTCAGAGGACAGACCTTTCTTTACGCTTTAGTTGACCAAAAAAGCGCTATAAACGCCCATTAAGCGCTCTGAAGGCGCAAAAAGAGCTTACCAACATCCATATACATAGACCTTAAATGAAAATACTTAGGGGAAGATTAAGATAATGCTACCGCTGCGGGATTAAATCAGTCTGGTTTAAGAGGGGTTTAGCTATAAGCGGCGTGGAACAAAAAACAAACTAAGAAAAAACGTAAATATAAAAATATTTTCATTATTTTGTAGCAAAACATTTTGAAGAGTGAATACAGAATCCCGACGGTGAAGTGCTACTGCCCAGACCATTCACCTCACCCCCGGTCAAATGAGGCCACCGGCATCGCCAAATCACGTGAACATGCCGGTTAACACAATTACAGGGTAAACTGGCCGTTTTACAGACCAAAGGAAGCGGATATGACCACTGACACTTTGCCGGATACGCTGCCTGATACGCTGATGGCACTGCTTAACGGCTCCCTGCCCGCCAGTCATCGGCATCAGGCCATTCGCCTGTCCAGCGTGGGCGATAACGGCTGGCCCTATGCGGCTCAGCTCAGTCTGGGCGAAATCATCGCCCGCTCACCGGGCGAACTGCTGTTTGCCATCTGGCCTGATTCCACCACCACCCGCAATCTGCAACGCGACGGGAAAATGACGCTGGCGCTGGTACTGGAGGGGGCGGTCATTGAAGTTCAGGCGCGGGCCACCCTGCGGGAGGAGACCCTGACAGACCTGGCGCTGGCGGTGTTCCGTGCAGACGTGAAGCAGGTGATCGCCCATCGCGCGCCGTACGCGACGGTCACCAGCGGCCTGACGTTCCACCTGAAGGATGAGGCCGTGGCGCTGACGCGCTGGCACGAACAGATAGCGGCACTGAAAGCACTGGCATAAAAAAGGGCGACCCTGGGGTCGCCCTTTTTACTTCTGACGTTAAGGCTTATTTGCTGTCAGGCAGCGCATACGCTTTCACGTAATCGCCCAGCTTAGTCCCAAACGAACCGTGACCACCGGCCACAATCAGCACGTACTGTTTGCCGTTCACTTCATAGGTCATTGGCGTCGCCTGGCCGCCTGCGGGCAGACGGGCTTCCCACAGCTGCTCGCCGTTAGACACGT
Source organism: Erwinia persicina (assembly GCF_019844095.1). Taxonomy (NCBI): domain Bacteria; kingdom Pseudomonadati; phylum Pseudomonadota; class Gammaproteobacteria; order Enterobacterales; family Erwiniaceae; genus Erwinia; species Erwinia persicina. The sequence continues at coordinate 3,398,905 of NZ_CP082141.1, forward strand.
TAAAAGCACGCAGGAAGTTATCGGCCGTTGCGGCGATAAAGAACACGTTACCGGCAGTGGTCACCGGCCCGCCCAGCATTGGCATGCCCATTTTAAACGGCAGCGGAACCGGTGAGCTGTCGCGCACGGTGCCGATACGTTTTTTCCATACAATATCGTTCGTTTTCAGGTCAACCGCAGAGATATAGCCCCATGAAGGCTGCTTGCACGGGAAGCCCAGTGGAGACAGGAACGGATTCAGCGTCACGCCGTACGGCAGGCCGTACTGAGGCTGAACACCAGACTCGGTACCCGTACCGCCTTTATCATTCTCATCTGGCTCGATCGGATTACCCGGACCACGCGGGATCAGACGCGAAACAAACGGCAGCGCCATCGGGTTAGTCACCGCCACCTGGCGATCCGTATCCACAGCAATCCCGCCCCACTCGAACATGCCCAGGTTACCCGGGAAGACCAGGGTGCCCTGCTCGGACGGTGGCGTGAATGGACCTTCGTAACGCAGCTGATGGAACATCACGCGACAAATCAGCTGATCGTAAATCGTCGCACCCCACATATCCTTTCCGGACAGGTGAGCTTTCGGACGGAAGCTCAGTTCAGAATAAGGCTGCGTTGGCGAGACATGGTCGCCCTTCGCAGCCCCACCCGGAACCTTCATTTCCGGTGCCGGCACGACTGGCTTACCGTTGGTACGGTTCAACACAAAGATATCGCCGGTTTTGGTCGGAATGTAGATGACCGGAACCTTGTTACCGTCTTTATCGTTAATATCAGCCAGCGTAGGCTGCGCCGGAACGTCCATATCCCAGAGATCGTGGTGAACCGTCTGATAGAACCAGGCCAGTTTACCAGTGGTGGCATTCAGGGCCAGCATCCCGGTGGCGAAACGCTCCATTTCCGGAGTACGGTGTCCTCCCCAGATATCCGGCGTGGACACACCGATCGGCAGATACACCAGATCCAGTTTGGCATCGTAAGACGCCGGTGCCCATGAGTTCGGTGAGTTAGGCGTATAGTTCTGCTCGCCTTCCGCAATCACGTTCGGATCTTTCGCGCCCGTGTCAAAAGCCCACAGCAGCTTGCCGGTCTTGACGTCAAAACCACGGATCACGCCCGACGGCTCTTTGGTCGAATAGTTATCGGTAACGGCACCGGCCATCACTATCGTTGTGGCGGTCACAATCGGTGGTGAGGTCGGTTCGTAAGAGCCCACTTTGTTGTAAGGCAGGTTGCTCTGCAGGTTCAGCTTGCCGTTGTCACCGAATTCCGGGCACAGCGCACCGGTTTCCGCGTCCAGCGCATACATGCTGCCATCATTAACCGGAAGCAGGATGCGGCGTGAACACAGCGCAGGCTTCTCGACCGCAGGCGTTGCCGCCGCTTCCGGCGTCTGCACATAAGAAACACCGCGACAGGTCACATGCTGGAAGGTCGGGTCCGTCTTCATCTTCGGATCGAACATCCATTTCTGCTTACCGGTTGCCGCGTCCAGAGCAAACAGCTTCTGGTGCGCAGTACACAGGTACAGGGCATCGCCGATCTTAATCGGGGTCACTTCATTGGTGATCTCACCCGGATCGCTGGCCGTCTTCAGATCACCCGTCTGGAAAGTCCAGGCTTCCTGCAGTTGACCGACGTTGGTCGCGTTAATCTGCTTCAGCGGAGAGTAACGCGTACCGCCCTGGGTACGACCATAGGCAGGCCAGTCACCCGCAGGAATACCGTCGTCAGCCGGGGCTGCAGCGGTCTGATCCTGACTCAGGGTGCCATTAATTTCCTGTGGGTCGTTAAACACCGAGTAAGCCAGAACGGCCACCACAAACACCAGCACGGCTGACAGTGCCACGCGCGGGAATGATCCGCCTGCACTCAGCGCACGCCAGATGAACGGCAGTACCAGCCACAGACCGAGGAAGAAAGTGATATCCAGACGTGGCGTCAGCGCCCAGAAGTCAGGCCCCACTTCCCACAGCGACCAGACGGTGGTGGCCAGCAGGAACAACGCATAGAGCAGCAGCGCTGCGCCACGGCGGCGGTACAGCAGGAAAGCGGTGATCAGCATAACCACACCAGCGATGATGTAGTAGAGCGAGCCACCCAGTTTAGCCAGCCAGATACCGCCAATTAACAGATACAGACCACTCAGGGTGGCAAATATCGCTGTTAACAGGATCAGTATTCTTGATGCTTTACTTTGCATAGTTTGAACCTTACCAAAATTTAAAGTCATCGATTGGGCGTGACAGCGTCAGCCCGATCTTTTCAAATACCCGTCTTGTGTTGCCTATCCATCGGGTGTTTTTCACCTGCTGTAACCAGCAGGTGGTTACTGGATTCTTTTCAGAACTGGTAAACCAGCGTTGCACCGCCGCCCCAGTTACGTCCCGGCGCCGGTTCGTAGTAACGGTTATTACCTTCGTTAACGATCACCGAGCCGACATACTGGCGGTCAAACAGGTTATCCACGCGGCCAAACAGATCGAGCGACCACTGGCTCCAGTTGAAACGGTAGCCGGTATTCAGGCTGGTCACCGCGTAGGACGGTGCCTGCGCATCGTTCGCGTCATTCGCCTGGATGTCGCTCATATAACGGATATCGGCCCCGGCGTGCCAGCCGCTTTCCGGCGCATAAGCCAGAGAGGCATAACCCATATTGCGCGCAATCCCCGGCAGGCGGTTGCCCGCCGGTGTACAGCGGGTTCCTGACGCATTGCAGGTGTCATTGCGGTAGGTGGCATCCAGCAGCGTCCACGCCAGCTTCAGATGCCAGTCCATCGCAAACTGCTGATCAAAGCCCAGCTCCAGGCCACGGCGACGGGTTTCTCCGGCATTTTTATACACCGCACGTCCCCCTTTACTGTCATCCACCACCAGCTCGTTGTCGGTATTGGTCTGGAACACGGCGGCGGTCAGCAGACCGAAGCCAATGCGGGTTTTGCTGCCCAGCTCAACGGTATCGCTGGTGGCCGGCTTCAGGCCCAGGTTCAGGCCCGTCTGTAAACCGGAGGTTGAACGGTATGACAGCTCGTTAATGGTCGGGGTTTCGAATCCGCGGCCGGCCGAAGCATAAAGGTTCCACGCCCCGGTGACGGCATAATTAAGCGACCCCATCGGCAGCAGCTTATGGTAGCGCGCGCTGCCGCTGTCATCGCCATTCACGCTGGTTATATAATAGTCGGTGGAATCAAAGTTCACCGTGCTGTAACGCAGGCCGGCATCCAGCGTCCATTTCGGCGTCAGCTGCCAGCTGGTTTGCAGATAGGGGTCGAGGTTCCACATGGTGTTCTTCTCGTTGCGACGCTGATCGCCCTTCTCACCAAACTGATTCACCCCGTTAACCCTGTTGTAGTTCTGAAAGCCCTGACGGCGTTCGGTCATGGTTTCATAATCCACTCCCGCCGTCAGCGTTACCGGCACAGAGCCGATCTGCCCGTCATGCTTCCAGCGGGTGTCTATCCCCTGGTATTTACGTTCCAGCACGATCACCCCACCGGGGTAAGTGGCAAGCTGCTGCGTGGCATAAGGAATAGACTGATATTGCGTGGTGTGACGTTCACCGTGCCAGGTGGTCAGCGTCAGCTGATCCCTGTCGCTCATTTCCCGCTGGTAGCGCAGACCGACCTGAGTCTGATCGAGGTTTTTCCGCGTATTAAAGCTATCGCCGCGCGGCGACTGGCGCGGACTGGCCTGATATTCGGCCTGCGTCAGTCCACCAGGATCGTTGGCATCGACGGAAACGCTGTTAAACATCAGCGTCAGCGTACTGACGTCGTCAAGCCGCACGCCGAGCTTCCCGTTGCCCAGGCTTTTCTGCGTGCCGCTGTGATCGCGGAAGCCGTGGGTGGTAAAGCGGGAACCGGAGAGGGTGTAATTGACATCCCCCGCCTGCGTGCCATCACCGGTAGCGCCGCTGGCTTTTACGCTGTTGCGCCAGGAACCAAAGCTGCCAAAGTAGGTGCCCGCTTCCAGCGTGGCCGGCTGGCTGCCGGTGGTGGTATCAATATTCACCACGCCACCGGAGGCATTGCCATACAGTGCAGAGTAAGGCCCGCGCAGCACTTCTACCTTGCCCACCGAGTTGATATCGATGTTTGACGTCTGCCCCTGCCCGTCGGGCATCGTGGCAGGGATGCCATCCACATACAGCCGCACGCCGCGAACGCCGTACATGGATCGGCTGCCGAAGCCGCGCACGGAGAGTTGCAAATCCTGAGCATAGTTCTGACGGTTCTGAATTTGCAGGCCCGGCACGCTGCCAAGATTTTCAGACAGATTTACCCGGGCGTTGGTGCCACGCAGGTCATCACCGTCCACCACGCTGACGGCCGCCGGGGTGTCCAGTTCGGACAGCCCTTCGCGCTGCTTTATCACCATCAGCGACGGTGCCTCGCCCGACGCGGTCACGGCGGCAGGCTGTGCAGCGTTGACAGCAACGGGTGACAGCAGGAACAGCGGTGTTAAAACAACAGCAGAAGTTTTATTAATCACAAGAATTATTCGATGTGGATAAAAGATACAAAAAATCTCACCCGGCTCCGCCCGGTAAGCGTCCGACATTCCCTGACGTAAAACGGTCTTGCCCAGCCTGGCAACCCCAAAAAGTATATAACCCCTGAGGCATTTTGCTTACGGCATGAGCAAAAACTCTCTGTGACGCGCAGCCACTCTTTTTCTCTGCCCGCGGCGCGTTACTGAGGGTACTAATGTGACGCAAGTCACAAAACGCGGGCGATTGTAGCACTCATTAATTTGCTTGCGAACTATTGTTAACGGTTTAACTAAATTGATTCACTTTAACGTTACAAAGTGAGGGGGTATTGAAAACGCAGTCGTGCAGAGATAGTGAACGCTAACTCTCAGTTAAGGCATGACAACACCATGACGGCGATGAGACGCCGGGCTATAATCATTCGCATAACACCCTATGTGGAACCTCAACCAACAGGATGTACTATGCCGTTTTCAGGACGCTGGCCGTTACCGCATTTCCCCTTACCGCAGACGATGATGCGCACTCTACTGGCGTCGGCGCTGCTGCTGTTGCTTAACGGCTGCTCATCCGGTTATCAGGGCCGTGAATGCAGTGGCGACATTCAGACCCTCAGCGGCCAGCCCCGTGGCAGCGTTCAGGCAATGATTATTGATCGTTTCAACTCCTTCTCGGTTGCCCTGCCGGATCGTCAACTCGACAGCGGCCCGCTGCTGTCCAGCGATCGCCAGCGCTATATTCCTTCCGCGACCACGGCGGATGGCTGGCTGGCACAGCGTATTTCCGATCACCGTTTCGCTGTCATTAACGCCCCGACCGACCAGGCAATCACCTTTACCTGCCCTTAACCTGCGAGTGCTTCTGCTGATGTCCATCCGTCAACTGATTACCAACCGACACACCTTTTTTGGCCGTGGGAGCGTGCAACAGCTGATCCCCCTGCTGAAGGATCCGGCGCTGCCAACCGTGCTGTTTTGCGGGCAGTCGTTTCTTAACGGCAGTGCCTGGCAGCAGATGAAGGCCGAGCTGGAGCCGCTGCTGTGTGGCATTGAGCGGGTCAGCCATGAAGCCTCCCCGGACGAGATTGACGCCTGGGTAGCCCGCTGGCGGGGCAAGGCCGCGCGGGTGCTGGCCATTGGTGGCGGAAGCGTACTGGACGCAGCAAAAGCTGTGGCCGCCCTGAGTCAGCATCCGCTGCCAACCCTGCGCTATCTGGAAAAAGTGGGCGATACCGCCGTCAGCGGGGCCACGCTGCCGCTGATTGCCGTCCCGACCACCGCCGGAACCGGTAGCGAGGTCACGCAAAATGCGGTGATCACCGATAAAACCACACTGAATGTGAAGGCTTCGCTGCGTCATGCGAACTTCGTACCGCCGGTGGCCGTGCTCGACCCGGACCTGCTGCGCGGGGCCTCTGACCGCGTGCTGGCCTGCTGCGGGATCGACGCCTTTACCCATCTGTTCGAAGCCTATCTCTCCAACAGCGGTAATGCCTTTACCCGTCAGACGGCCATCAGCGGAATGCAGGCCTTTATGCGCGGCTGGGCGGCCTTTAACCGGGATGACGCAGCGGGAGATGAGGCGCGGGAACAGATGATGATGGCGTCGTGGCTGGGTGGTCAGAGCCTGAGTATGGCCGGGCTGGGGGTGATCCACGGCATTGCCGGCGAGCTGGGTGCTATCCGGGATTACCATCATGGGGAAGTGTGTGGCCGCCTGCTGCTGCCGTTCCTGCAGATGCTGAGTGAAAGCGATCACCCTCAGCAGGTCGTACTGATGCAACAGCTGGATGCTGCGCTGTTTTCCCGGCCAGAGGGCTCGCCGGCGTTACGGCTCGCCAGCTGGCTGACCGCCAATGCGATCATGCCCTTCTGGCAGTCGCCCCCCGCCCTGAGCGCCGGAGATACCGACTGGATCCTGGCGCGATCTAACAGCAAGAACAGCCTGGTGAGCTGGAGCAGGGATCAACAGCGCTGGCTGCTGGAACAGGCCTTCTGCGTGGAAGCATAAACGTCGGGTGGTGCGGGTCTGAAACACCCCGCAGCCACGGCGTCAGTAGGCAGACAGAGTGACCGTCAGCAGGTAAGGCAAAAGGGCGGACCGCTACCGCGATCGGCCTCCTGTGTTTCCTGCTGCGCCGGTCAGCCCGTCCGGTTTAGAAGGAGCTCCAGTTATCGTCTACCGCAGCGGCGGCCGGTTTTGCCAGCCGTGCTGCCGGTGCAATGGCCGGAACTTTCTTCGCTGCCAGCTCCACCGGAACGCGGCGGTCGGCCTGAAGACGGAATGCCGATACCAGCTGATTCAGTGTGGATGCCTGCTCCTGCAACGACTGCGAGGCCGCTGAAGCTTCTTCCACCAGTGCGGCGTTCTGCTGGGTCACCGTATCCATCTGACCAATCGCCAGATGCACCTGTTCGATACCCTGGCTCTGTTCCGTGGTGGCAGCCGCCATTTCCCCGACAATATCGGCAACCTGACGAATTGACCCCTGCACTTTCGCCATATTCTCACCCACGTCTGCTGCCTGCACCGAACCGCTTTCCACCAGCTGCGCCGAGGTGGCAATCAGATCTTTGATTTCACGTGCCGCCGTGGACGAGCGCTGCGCCAGGTTGCGCACTTCGCTGGCGACCACTGCAAAACCGCGCCCCTGCTCCCCGGCACGGGCAGCTTCTACCGCCGCGTTCAGTGCCAGAATATTGGTCTGGAAGGCGATGCCTTCGATCAGCCCGGTGATATCAGAGATTTTGCTGGAGCTGGTTTTAATTTTTTCCATTGTACCGACCATCGCCGCGACAGCATTACCGCTGTGGACAGACAGGTCATTAGCGGTGCTGGCGAGCGAACTGGCCTGACGGGCATTTTCAGCGCTCTGTTTCACCGTATCGTTAAGGGTACTGATACTGGCTGAGGTCTGCTCCAGAGAGGCCGCCTGCTCTTCAGTACGCGCCGACAGATCTTCATTACCCGCAGCAATCTGGGTTGAGGCAGAACTGACCGACTGGGCGGAAGAAGTTACCGACCCCAGCACGCCGGAGACGCGGGCCATCAGGCTGTTAAACGCGGCGGCCGTTTTACCAATTTCGTCGTTGCGCGTGGCATCTGCCTGCTTGCTGAGATCAAGCGACTCGCTGACCAGCACCATCAGGTTCTGCATACCGTTCAGGCTGTTACGCACGCTGAAGATGGTTTTGATGGCCAGCAGACCCAGCACGATAATCGCCATGCCGGAGAAAATCATTACCCCCCAGAACACGTTGCCGTAGATCTCCGTATTCTCCCGACGCAGCTCATTACTGGCATCGATATTCAGTTGGATCTGAGCCTGCAGGCCTGCTGATAACTTACGGACGGCAGCCCCCACCCCGCTTTCACCCTGCAGCAGCGGCAGCGAACGGGCGTCGTCATGCGAACGAGACGCAGTGATAAATTCTGGCAGAGCAGCCTGAATCAGCGTAATGCTGTTCAGCGCATCCTGCGTCATAGCGCGATCCGTATCGCTGGAAATATCATTGGCCAGATAGTAATCGGTCAGGTTTTTTAACTGGCCGATAATCTGCTCAATTTTAGTCTCAACTGCAGGCTGTTTGCTGCTGTCGTTTTCACTCTGATGCTCATACAGCGCCAGACGCAGCTCACTGGCAGCACCGATAGTTTTATCCAGATCTTTGATGCTGGGAATGGCGTTAACCTGCACAAACTCAAAGCGCGACTGGAAGCCGCTTAATGCCGAGAGGGAATACGCTGACAGCGCGATTAACGACAGCGCCAGTAAGGTGAAAATGACGAACAGCCTTTTGGTAATGGTCATGCTGAATCCCCTGAAGATGTGCAGATGTTCTGGCCGATCTGAGTCGGCCATCAAAGCAGGGTTATCGGTCATTCAGCGGCGTAACTTTATCCATTCCCGGTTTCTTTCATATTTATTTTCTGCTGTCAGGTAACGGGCGTGCTGACCTCCGCTAACCAGCCTGGCCGCATTTCCGGTACGGAGCGCAGCAGCCGGGCGGTGTAATCATCCAGCGGATCAGTGAACACCTGCTCCAGCCGTCCCTGTCGCACCACCCGACCGTGACGCAGCACCATGACCTCATCCGCCACTGCCCTCACCACGTGCAGATCGTGGGTGATAAACAGCAGCGACACCCCGGTTTCTGCCTGTAACTTTTTCAGCAGTGCCAGCACGTCGCGTCCGACCAGCGGATCGAGGGCCGAGGTCGGTTCATCGCAGACGATAAGCGACGGTTCTACCGCCAGCGCACGGGCGATGCAGACGCGCTGTTTTTGTCCCCCGGAAAGCGCGTGCGGATAGCGCCCGGCAAACAGCGGTGACAGTCCGACTTTTTCCAGCAGTTCCGTCACCCTGGCCTCACGCTGCGGCGCGGAGAGTCCCGTCAGGCAGACCATGGCCCGCTCGATCTGCAGCCCGATGGTCAGACGCGGATTCAGCGCCGTATCAGGGTGCTGATGGATCATCTGCACCTGCTGCATCTGCTGCCGCGAACGCTGGCGTAACTGCGGCGGCAATCGCTGGCCGTTAAAGGTGATCTCGCCCTCAGACGGGGACACCAGCCCGCAGACCGCCCGGCCAAGCGTGGACTTGCCCGCCCCGGACTCGCCGATCAGCGCCAGCGTGCGCCCGCGCCCGACCGCCAGCGATACCGCGTGGATCACCGGGTCATCGTGATAGTGGATACTGATATCGCGCGCGCTGAGCAGCGGCAGTGTCGCACTGCGTGGCTCATGCGGTTCACCGTGGCTGTGTAACAGATCGCGGGTGTAGGCTTCGGCAGGCTCTGCCAGCAGGGTCGCCGTCTCTCCACTTTCCACCTCACGGCCGTGCCGCAGCACCATAATGCGCTGACTGAGCTGGGCGACCACCGCCAGATCGTGGCTGATATACAGCGCGGCCACACCAGTTAACCGGATAACCTGCTGGATGGCCTTCAGCACTTCCAGCTGGGTGGTGACATCCAGCGCGGTGGTGGGTTCATCAAAAACAATCAGCTCCGGCCCGGCGCAGATGGCCATCGCGATCATCGCCCGCTGAAGCTGACCGCCGGACACCTGGTGTGGGTAACGATGGAAAAAGGCCTCCGGCTGCGGTAGCTGCAGCTGGGCAAAGATCTCTACGGCGCGGCGGATAGCGGTCTGCCGGTTAAAGACCCGGTGGCGGAGGGCACTTTCAATCACCTGTTCGCCGATTTTTTTCGCCGGGTTAAACGCGGCGCTGGCCGACTGCGCCACATAAGCAATTTTAGCCCCGCGGATCCTGCGCCACTGACGCTCAGACAGTCCGGTGAGCGTCTGCCCGGCAAAGTGGATCTGCCCGCCGCTCAGGGTCATGCCATGACGAAAGTGGCCGAGCACCGCCTGACCGATCGTCGACTTGCCGGCCCCAGACTCCCCAATCAGTCCCAGTACCTCACCTTTGCGCAGGGTAAAGGTGATATCGTCCACCAGCACGGCATGACCGGCGGTGACACGCAGTTTTTCCACGCTTAACAGCGGCTGTTCGTTCATATTCTACTCCTGCCAGCTACGGCTATGCTGGCTTAACAGCCAGTCTGCAACGCTGTTTAACGCCAGCGCCAGCACGGCAATGGCTGCGCCGGGGATCAGGGCCGCCCATACGCCAAACAGGATGCCGTCTTTATTATCACGCGCCAGCCCGCCCCAGTCGGCGGTCGGTGGCTGAATGCCCAGCCCGAGGAATGACAGCGCCGAAAGAAACAGCAGGATAAAGATAAAGCGCAGGGCAAATTCGGCCACCAGCGTGGTAAAGGCATTCGGCAAAATTTCGCGCCACAGTACCCAGCCAAGGCGCTCACCGCGCAGGCGGGCAACTTCAATAAACTCCTGAGCGGCAATATCCAGCGCCAGGGATCGCGCCACGCGCAGCACGCGGGTCGACTCCAGAATTCCCAGTACGGCGACAATCACCGGGATGGTCTTCGGCAACATTGCCAGCACGACCAGCGCCAGGATCAGCGTGGGAATGGCCATCAGAATATCGTTGAGTCGGGAGATGAGCTGGTCAACCCAGCCCCGGTAATAACCGGCCAGAAAACCCAGCGACGTGCCGATGGAAAACGCCAGCAGCGTGGCCACCGCGCTGACGCTGAGTGAGGTCCGTGTCCCCCAGATCAGGCGTGACAGCAGATCGCGCCCGAGATTATCCGTACCCAGCCAGTTTTCGGGGGTCACACCGCTCCAGGCACTGCCCACTACCTCGCCGGGCGCATAGGGAGCCAGCCACGGTGCCAGCAGCGCGACCAGAACAAACAACACCAGTGCGGTGGCACCGGGAAGCACAGCAAGTTTCAGCCTAAACATCCACATCAGTTCCTTGTCAAACCCCGCCGGCCTGTTTCAGCACCCGCAGGGGATAAAGCATCGCTATCGGTTAGCGGCTGTGGCGCAGGCGCGGGTTGGCCAGCAAAGTGACCAGGTCGGCCAGCAGATTCAGCAGAATATAAATACCGGCCAGCAGCAGTGCACAGTCCTGGATCACCGGAATATCGCGCTTGCTGATGCTGTCCACCATGTACTGGCCGAGGCCGGGATAAACAAAGACGTTTTCGACGATCACCACGCCCACCATCAGCCAGGCGAGATTCAGCACAATCACGTTGATAATCGGCCCCCAGGTGTTGGGCAGGACATGGCGGAACAGAATGGCAGAGGGCGACAGCCCTTTCATCAGTGCAGTGTCGACATAGGCCGCATTCTGCGCGCTGACCAGCGCGGCCCGCGTCATATTGCTCATATGGCCGAGAATGGCAAAGATCAGCGTCATGCACGGCAGGGCTATCGCCAGCAGCCTGTCGCCGGGCGACATACCGTCGGCAACGCTGCTGTTACTGGGCAGCCAGAACAGGGTAATGGAGAAAACCAGGATCAGCAGATACCCCGAAAAGAATTCCGGCAGCGACACCGCCGCGCGGGTAAACAGGTTCAGCAGACGGTCAATCCAGCTTCCCTGATAGCGCGCCGAGACAAAGCCAATCGTCAGTGCCAGCGGCACCGCGACGATGGCGGTGAAAAAGGCCAGCGACAGCGTATTGGCCAGACGGTCCAGCAGCACCGGCGCTATTGCTTCCCGGCTGGTAAAACTGTGGCCGAAATCGCCGCGCAGTACCCCGCCCAGCCAACTGAGATAGCGGCTTACCGCCGGCTGATCCAGCCCCAGTTGCTGATTCAGTGCCGCCACCGCCTGCGGCGTCGCGGACTGGCCAAGGATGGCCGTCGCCGCATTGCCCGGCAGCAGTTGAATACCGGCGAAAATCAGTATCGACACCAGCCACAGCATCACCACGCCCGCCAGCAGACGCTGGCCGGTCAGTTTTAACAGGGGAAAGTGGCCCTTCCCCCGACGTTCACGGAGTTCACTCATCAGCGCTTATGCAAACCACACTTTTTCTGCCGCGCGGTTACCGCTCATGGTAAAGCCCGGAATGGCCACAAAGCCCTGAATTTTACTGCTGGCTGCATCCAGTGCATCAGCATACAGCGGGATAATTTCGCTGCCCTTCTCCACCAGCATCACCTGGATATCGTGGTAGATCTGGCGGCGTTTCTGCTCGTCCTGTTCGCCGCGTGCGGCTGTGACCAACTGGTCAAACGCCGGATCCTTCCACTGTGACTCATTCCATGGGGCATTACTGGTGAAGACCAGCGACAGGAGCGCATCTGCCGTCGGGCGCAGCGACCAGTTGGACGAGACAAACGGCTTTTTCATCCAGACATTATCCCAGAACGCATCGTCCGGCACGCGTTCGACCTTCAGTGGGATGCCCGCCCGCTCAGCGGAATTCTGATAGAGCTGTCCGGCATCCACAGCCCCCGGGAAGCCCGCTTCAGCGACAGATAACACCAGAGGGCCACTGAAGCCGGTTTTCTGCCAGTGATATTTGGCTTTTTCCGGATCATAAGGACGCTGTGGAATATCGTTGGCAAAGTACGGGCTGGAGGGGAAGATCGGGTTATCGTTTGCCACCGTACCGTAACCGCCGAGCACAGTTTTGATCATCTGTTCGCGATCGATGGCATATTTCAGCGCCAGACGACCGTCCAGGGCGTTAAACGGTGCCGCGGTTGCCAGGCCCGGGAAGGTGAAAATCTGGCTGTCGCGCGAGCGCAGCAGCCGGATGGACGGCATATTTTTCAGGCGGTCAACAATACGCGGATTCACACGGTTAATCAGATGTGCAGAGCCGCTGGCAAGGGCCGCAACACGCGCCGTGGAGTCACTCATCGCCAGCGTTTCAACCGAATCCACGTGCCCACGGGCCGGGTTCCAGTGGTTCGGGTTGCGCTTCACCAGGGCACGCACGCCGGGCTTAAAGCTTTCCAGAATAAATGCCCCGGTGCCGATCCCTTTATCAAAACTCTCATTCTCCGCAGTGATGGCAAAGTGGACATCACTCAGCAGCGCAATAAATTCGACGTTCGGCTCTTTCAGCTTAATCGTCACCTGATGGGGTGCCGTGGCTTCCAGGGATACCACCGGTTCCAGATAGCCTTTCACTGAGGAGCTGGATTTTTCATCGCGATGATGATTGAGCGAATAGACCACATCTTTTGCCGTCAGGCTGCGACCATCATGAAACTGTACGCCCTGGCGAATCGTCAGCACCCAGGTTCTGCTGCCGTCGCTGGTCTCCCAACGCTCGGCCAGAGATGGGGTGATTTTTCCGTTTTCATCGACTTCAGCCAGGCAGTTGAACAACTGGGAGCCGACAAAGTACATATAGGATTCAAACCAGAACGCCGGGTCAAGACGGTCGGTACTGGATCCGTTATCCATGCCCACAATCAGGTGGCCGCCTTTTTTTGGCGTCGCGGGCACAGTTTCCGCCGCCCAGAGAGAGTGCAGCGGCAGGCTGGAACAGGCTGCGGCGACAGAGAGAGCCCCGGTAGTTTTGATAAAGTCGCGACGATTCATGATGTTGTGTTTCCTGATTTTTATTGTTGTTTTCCGCCAACGCGGTTGAAGATCGAGTGTTTACTTCAGTGCTGATGCCAGACGTTGAATATGCTCCGGGCCAATACCGCAGCAGCCGCCAACCAGCGTCGCCCCGGCAGCCACCCACTCCTGCGCCCAGTGCAGATAACCTTCCGGATGCGTATCTTTGCGCAAACCACTCAGGCCTTCGTTCGCGCCGCCGCCGTTACTGCCATGCTCAAACGCATTCGCATACACCCCAATCCCCGCAGACGATCCCAGACGCTGCAGGGTTGCTGTCGCCTGCTCTATTGCTGACAGCATCACTTCAGGGTGACTGCAGTTAAACAGAATGTTGGCAGCCCCTAACGCCACCGCGCTGGACACGGCAGCGTCAATGCTTTCCCCGGATCGCAGGGTGCTGGCAGGCCGGGGATGATCAGGGTCATCATGTAAGCTAAATGACAGCCACAGAGGCTGAGGCTGGCCCGCCACGGCCTGCTGTATGGCGTCGGCTTCTGCAATGGAGCTGAGGGTTTCCCCCAGCCAGACATCCACATACGGGGTCTGAGCCTCCACCAGCACGCGGTGGATCTCCAGCGCGCGTCCGGCTTCAAACAGGTCGGGGCGGTAAGAGCCCAGAGCCGGTGGCAGGCTACCCGCGACCTGAACCGGGTGGGCAGCAGCATCGGCCGCCTGCCGCGCCAGCTGTCCCGCCAGCGCGGCCAGGCGCTGGCCATCCGCGGCAAAGCGTTCGTCACCAATATGGAAAGGCACGACGGCATAACTGTTGGTAGTGAGCGTGCCAGCGCCGGCAGCCACATAGCTGTCATGGACTTCCCGCACGCGTTCGGGTGCCTCATACAGGGCCAGCGCTGACCATTCAGGCTGACGGAAGGGCGCTCCCACACGGGCCAATTCGCGCCCCATTCCGCCATCGAGGATCTTAATATGCTGCGTCATTGGCCTGTTCCTGTTCAGATTTGTCTAATTGCTCCATGCTACACAAATCGATGGCTACATGTCCAGACGTCTATAAGGCGAAATGCGGGATAGTTAATATTGGCAGAGGATAATCATTGCAGACGATAGGTTGGGGGGAACTGCGCTCAGAAAGAAACAGGGTAAGGCAGATTGCCGGTGGCGGGATGCCACCGGCGGGAGTGCATTAATGGAGACCTGATAAATTGCCCAACAGGATCGCGGTGATCACCCCCGTCGCGGCGGCAATCAGCACGTAGTTGCCATCAACATAGGCCCAGTGCGCGCCGTGGGGCGGTTCATACAGCCCGCGATCGCGCCAGTCATCCACGCGATAATCGTCTCCACGGAAGCGTTCCGGGGCCGGGTGTCCGCGACGGAAGTCATGCCCGTTCCAGGCAAAATGATCGCGCTCCTGCGGGCCACCGTGACGGCGATCGTCACGATCGTCATGACGGTCAGCGTGACCGCGGTGATCCTGTCCGCGATCCTGCTGCCACTGGGGATCAGGACCGCGACCCGGGCCATCGGCAAAGGAAAGAGTGGAAAAAAGAGTGCTTGCTGTGAAAAGGCTAATCAGTAAAGTCAGTGTTGTTTTTTTCATATTGGTATCCTCGGGTTGCTCACGGCCTGCTCACTGCCGCACAACAAATATCGGGGATACTGCAACACTTCCCTATCTCACGAACTCCTAAAACCCACCGGTTAGCGCTTTTTTTTCACCATCTTAACGCAATCCTTACCCTGCCCGCTGAGCCCGCCCGGTCAGGCTTAGTTTTCCAGCTGGTAGTCGAGGGTGATCTCAGCACTGAGCAGTTTTGACACCGGGCAACCGGCTTTCGCCTGCTGAATGATGGTATCAAACGCGGCTTTCTCAATGCCCGGAAGTTTCACCTTACTTTGCAGGGCCACTTTGGTGATGGCAAATCCGCCATCTACCTTATCCAGTGACACATCGGCAGTGGTATCAATGCTTTCCGCCGTATGGCCGGCATCGCCCAGCATCAGCGAGAGCGCCATGGAGAAACAGGCAGCATGCGCCGCCCCAATCAGTTCTTCCGGGTTGGTACCGGCTTTGCCTTCAAAGCGCGTGTTAAAACCATAAGGCTGCTGGCTGAGTGCCCCACTCTCGGTTGAGATGGTGCCTTTACCCTGCTTGATATTGCCTTCCCAGTGCGCCTGTCCTTTCTTATGAATGGTCATTGTTTATCCTCCGGTTATTTAACATCAGCTACCAGTATAGACACCGTGCCAGAGACTGCGGAGAAATCGCTAACTTGCAGAATATTCCAGGCTGACAGACACTGTCAGTCCCCCTGTCAGGAGAAGACCATGTTTAAACCAGATGATTTTGTACAGTCCAAAACCGGCGGCCCCAAAATGCAGGTGCTGCGCGTCGATGGCTCAACATTGTATTGCGCCAGGGTGAATGATGCGGAGAAAAAAGAGGTCGCGGTAGCCGCTGATTCGGTCAATCTTTATCATGAAGAGGGCGATTTCGGCGTCTGCTGAGATCGTTCATTAATCAAAAGGGGCGACCGTGACAAGGTCGCCCGCTGATGAATAGCCGGAACAATTACCCGCGGCGTATCGCGGGGTAAACCGCATCTGTTTTCAAAAGAGCGTGCAATAAAATAACCGGTACGGGCTATTTCTTCAGACTCTCCCTCACCTCTTTCACCTGTCCTGCGCTCACCGCATCCGCCTTGTTACTCCAGCCCTGACGAATAAAGGTCGCCAGCTGCGCCACCTCCTCATCGCTCAGACGGCTGGCGAAGCCCGGCATCACCAATGTGGACGGCGCTTTAGCCGTAGAGGGCTGCTGCGCCCCGGCGAGAATGGTGTGGATCAGGCCAGTCGGATCACCGGCATTAACGAGTGTGCCCTGGTCCAGCTCCGGGAAGATACGCGGCGCGCCCTTTCCGGTGACGAAGTGGCAGGCCCCACAGTTATCCAGATAGAGACGCTCGCCGGTGGTCAGGTTTTTTGCCGCCGTCAGCTTCGCTTCGGTGGCACTCACCGTCCGGTCTGAGGACGGCACCGCCGGCTGGCCGCCGGTAAACTTCAGGTAAGCCGCGATTGCTTTCAAATCCGCTTCCGTCATCCACGACGTGCTGTGCTCAATCACCGAGGTCATCTCCCCGCCTACCGCGGCTTTGTCATTACGCCCGGTAGCCAGATAATCCACGGTTTCCTGTTCGGTCCATTTTGGCAGGCCCCGCAGCGACGGAACTTCCCAGCCATTCAGATTGCCGCCGGAGAGGAACGTGCTGTCGCTGCTGTCGAGTGCTTTCTCATTCATACCGATACCGCGCGGCGTGTGGCAACTGCCACAGTGGCCCAGGCTTTCCACCAGGTAAGCCCCGCGATTCACCTCTGCCGTAGCACCACCAATCGGCTGGAACGGCTTATCACTGGCAAAAGCCCAGTTCCAGAAACGCATACCCCAGCGCTGGCTGAACGGGAAACTGAGATCCGTTTCCGGTGGCTGTTCGGCGCTGGGCTTTACGCCCTGCATAAAATAGGCGTACAGCGCATGCATATCCGCATCGGAGATTTTAGCGTAATCCGGGTACGGCATGGCCGGATACAGGCGGGTACCATCCGGCAGCACGCCTTTACGCACCGCATCGGAGAACTGCTGCTCGGTATAGTCACCGATACCGTGCTGTTTATCCGGGGTAATATTTGTGGAGTAAATCGTGCCCAGACTGGATTCGATCGCCAGCCCACCGGAGAATGCCGGTTTACCCGGCACCGTATGGCAGGCACCGCAGTCGCCCAGGCGCGAAATATATTCCCCCTGCTTCACCAGGCTGTCGTCAGCCTGTGCTGACGCAGCAAACGCCCCCGCCAGCAGCACGGCGTTGGCAACCAGCAACCGTTTAAATTTCATCATCGTCATCTCCTTATGCCTGCACCATCGGGCCGGGGTTTTTCAGGTAGATCTCTTTGATCGCCTGCGCGGCCATCAGGGTAATGGCACCGATGGTATCGGTCGGGTTCGCCTGGAAGTTCTGCGGGAAGGCGTTGCCGCCCGGCACAAAGACGTTATGCACATCCCAGCTTTGCAGATATTTATTCAGCGCTGAGGTCTGCGGATTGTCCCCCATCACCGCGCCACCGACGTTGTGGGTTGACACGTATTTGGTCAGGTCAAAGTGGGCATCCATGGGCAGGAAACTTTCACTGTAACTGTCCGGATTCAGCTCTTTGGTAATATCGCTGACGATGCCTTTCAGGTGTTGCTGTAATTTCAGTTCGTTCTGTTTCCAGTCGAAAGTCATGCGCAGCAGCGGGTAGCCATAGTCATCGGTGTAGTTCGGATCAAGATCGAGATAAATATCACGATACGACATGCAGGTGGTGGTAATGCTGATCTTCATTGAATGGCCGTACCACTCTTCCATCCCCTCTTTCCAGCCCGTTCCCCAGGCAGGGGTGCCTTTCGGCAGCGCGGTGCTGATCGGCGTCCCGGTGGCCTGTGAACTGTGGATCTTGGCACCACCAATAAAGCCCAGCCCCGGGCCGTCAAAGTTGCCCGGCGAGATATCGTTAAACATCTGTCCGGTCGCCCCGGCGGTAGCAAACGGGTTAAAGTTTTTATCTTTAAAGAACAGCGTGGCGCCACCGTTGCTGAGGAAAGCGTAGTTGCGGCCAATCACCCCGTCTTCCGTGATCGGGTTATAGGGCTTACCAATGCCAGACAGCAGCATCAGGCGCACGTTGCAGAACTGGAAGCTGCTCAGAATGACGATTTTCGCCGGCTGGAAGCACTCGTTGCCATCTTTGTCGATGTAGATAACCCCTTTCGCGGTTTTCTTATCCTCGTGCAGCACCACTTTCATCACGTTGGCGTGGACTTCATAGGAGAAGTTATCCATCCGCTTCAGGGCATCCATAACCGCCGTCTGTGGTGAGGCTTTGGAATAATTCAGGCAGGGATACTTACTGCAGTAGCCGCAGTAGTTGCAGGGGGCAATCTGGTTGCCGTACGGGTTAGTCCAGGCACGGGATACACAGGCTGACGGGTTAGGGAACGGGTGATAACCCAGCTTTTTCGCCGCCTTTACAAACATCGTATTATTCAGCGTATCGTCCAGCGGAGGCAGCGGGAACGGATTCGCGCGCGGCCCCTCAAACGGATCGCCACCTTCGAGGATCTGGCCGCGCAGGTTGCCGGTCAGGCCGGACTGCCCGCAGATCATCTCAAACTTCTCGTAATAGGGTTCGATCTCTTCCCAACTGAACGGGAAGTCCATAATGCGCATGTCGTCCTGCAGCACACCCGGGCCGTAGGCCTGGTCAGCGTAAGTTTTCAGCTTGAGATCGGTTGGCGTTGGACGGATCAGCACCGCCGTCCAGTGCAGTCCGGAACCGCCCACACCGTTACCCGGGCAGAATGCACCCCATTTACGGGTCGGCAGTGCGGTCTGGCTCATGTTGTAACGCACGGTCACCGCCGCTTCGGCCGGGGTGGCCATCACTTTGTTACGCACCGCATAGGCATATTCATCCGCCGGTTTCGGGTAGGCGAACTCTTCGTAACCCCGATCGGCACCGCGCTCCAGCGCGCGGACTTTCAGCCCGGCCATCGCCAGCTCAATACTCATCAGCGAGCCAGCCCATCCCAGGCCGACAACAACAACGTCGACTTCTTCTTTATTAATTTGTGACATATTTAACCCTATCAACCCTTATCGTTCGCGTGCAGGCGTCTTAGCGGCAGCGCGAAGTCGTGGGGTGTCATTGACAAAAAAACGGACAGACACTCAGCAAACTCAGGCGCGTTCGCCCTTAATGCTGACCGGGCCTAAGGGATACGGGATGTTGTGCTGTTTCACCCATTCCAGATAGCTGGCCCGTGCGCCGGGGAAGCCAATGGCGATCCAGGCTTTCATCCCTTTATTGCCGCCGTACATCGGGTCAGAGAGATAGCCATGTTTGGCATCGGAAAGCAGACCGCTGAAGAACTGGGAGGCTTTCAGGTCAGGCTCACCGAGGTCGGCGAAGTGGATATCGTTTTTTTGCAGCTGGGTCAGGACGCTGTCTTTATCCTGCTGGTTAAGCTGATGGAAAGGCTTCTGATGGTGCTGCAGGCACCACTGATGAGTCAGTTTGATGCCGGTCTTGTAGATTTGCTGCGGACGGAAGGGGATCTGGTAACCCATGGTGGCCGGTGCCTGGGGATTAAACGGCCCTTTCATATAGATCTCATCACCCAGATCGGTATGCATCTGCTGGTCGATAAAAATCGGCACATTCGTTTCCAGTGCCCCCGGAGCTTTGCCTTTCCCTCCGGCGGGGATCAGGCTGTCACAAGCGGCCAGAATAAACTGCCATTCATCACTGCTGAAGAAGATCGGCTGGTAGTCTGCCAGTTCCGGGGCGGCCATTTCGGCAGCCTGGGCGGCAGTCAGTCCCTTAAAGACCATCTCACCCAACGGCAATGCCAACAGCGACCCGAGTAAGAACTTACGGCGGGTGGTTTCTTTTTGAAGGAGCATTTTTACGACTCTCACACACTCAGAAAATGGCATCCGCGCAGCGGATGTCATTAAGGTTAAAGAACTGTTTTTATCTGTTTACATTGCCGCAATCTTAACCATACAAAGATGTCAAAATGTAAAAATTGAAGTATTAATATTTAAAGTTAAGATCAGGTGTTTCCCCTAACATTTCATAACAATGCCATCATGAACTGCAGGGATTAAAGTGGCGCATTTAGCGGAAATTTTATCCAGACGGAATGCAGGTCGCGTGCAATACGGGCATAATTAAATTGCAAAAAATATAATCACGCATGGTAATAAAGTTAAAGAATTCTTGTTTAAGGATGAGCGAATGACAGGATTTCAGCCTTGACCTTTCATGCTCATGTCAGGGAAAAGCTGCTTTTACTGGCAGCGATCTGTCCCGATCCCATTTCACGCAAAATATCCCCTGCAGGCATTCAGTAGCATCGAGAGCTTCAACAGGTCATTTTGTGAGATGCCGATGCCAGGTATATTTGATGAATTCCCCCGCTATATTATTCAGCCGTTTTCTATTCTCGTGTCCTCTCAGGAAAAGCAGGAGATTACAGGTTATTTTTCTTTCCCGTATGAATTTAGTGGCTTCGAGGGGCATTTTCCCGGTAATCCGTTATTACCCGGGGTTGTGCAAATCTCGCTGGCTCGCTTCACCGCCATTCAGGGGGGCAGCGACGTCATTCAGCACATTAAGCGCTGTAAATTTATTTGTTCCATAAAACCGCAAGAAAAAATAACGGTAAAGGTACACCAGTCAGGCAGTCATCATTTCCAGGCTGAGGTTAGCGCAAATAATCAGATCTGTTCCCTTTTAACATTTTCATTGCAGCCGCAAAGGAACAAGCATGAAGCGTTATCCCTGGTTTAAAAACAAGCCGTGCCTTGATGGTTCGCCCTGTCCTTATCCGCTGGAATTTGCGGTAGAGCGCGTTAGCCGTTTTGAAGAAGTAGACTCGATTCATGTGGTCTGGCATGGGCATTATGCCAGCTATTTTGAGGATGCTCGTGTCGCGCTGGGCGAACACTTTGGCATAGGATACTCCACGCTGTGTCGTGAACGCACCCCCGCGCCGGTCAAACAGATGTTCGTGGACTATCATTCACCGCTGGCTTTCGCTGAACGCTGCCGGATCATTGCCCGACTGCACTGGTGTGAAGCAGCACGCATGAATATGTCTTATCAGATATTCAGCGTACCGCACCATAAAATGGTGGCTCGTGGCTACACCGTACAGATGTTTACGCTGCCAGGCGGGATGTATTTCGTCGAACAACCCGCCTTTTATGCCGCATTTTGCCAGCGCTGGAAGAGTGGATTATTGCAGACCTTATCAGCCGGTAAATAACCCCCCGTTAACGCCAATCACCTGCCCGGTGATGTAACTGGCATCATCAGACGCCAGGAAACTGACGACAGAAGCCACCTCTTCGGGCTGCCCGGTGCGACGCAGCGGGATGCTGGCAACAAGGTTATCCATCGGTAGCCCGGCGATCATTTCTGTTGCGATAAATCCCGGGGTCACCGCATTGACCAGAATATTGCGCCGCCCCAGTTCGACGGCAAGTGAACGGGTGGCACCGATAAGCCCGGCCTTCGCTGCCGAGTAGTTCACCTGGCCGGCAACACCCGTCTCTCCAGAGGTGGAAGCAATAGTGATGATGCGCCCGCGTTTTTTCCGCAGCATCGCCGCCACAATCGGTGAGGTGACGTTAAAGAAACCGCCCAGATGAACAGCCAGTACTCGCTGCCAGTCTTCTTCCGGCATCATAGCCAGCAGGCTGTCTCTGGCAAAACCTGCATTATTTACCAGCACAGAAGGCACCTGACCCTGTTCGATTAACGGTACCAGCACCTCCTGACACTGGGCGTGATCGGCGACATCGAACGGTAACAGCAGACACTGCCCCCCTGCCGCCTGAATATCGGCCTGAACATGTTCGGCGGCAGCACGATCGCAGAGATAATTCACCCACAGTATAAAACCTTCGCTCGCCAGCCGGCGCGCTATTGCTGCACCAATCCCTTTACTGGCGCCGGTGACCAGTGCTATTTCCCCGTCCCGGACCGGTAATATTGCACGCCTCTCCATTCTCTTATCTCCTTTTATTAAACCACGACGATAAACTACCTTAAATTATTCATTTTAATGATCGCATTGATAAACAATTACACTATTTCATAAGAAACAACACACCTGTTTCAACAGGTAAATCCACCTGATAAAAACAGAAATAAAATAAGCACCCACAATCAAAAATAAAAACTAATAACAGTAAATGCAAAAAGATCCTAAGAAAAATAAAATAAACCCAACCCTTTATTTATCACAAATAAAAATCACTGACGGATTATCATCCCAGCAAACAGACAAGGCTCCCCAAAAAAATAATCAACAGATGCCACATATAAGACGTTGACGGCATCAAAACGTGAAATAAATAAATTAAGGGTCATTATGTTACATCGGGTTGCAATTACAGGTTTAGGTATTATCTCCAGTATCGGTACATCAACGGAGGAAGTGACCGACGCCTTATTTAAAGGGCGTTCCGGCATTATTAACGATCCGCTGCGCACAGAAATGGGCTTTCTCTCTTCCCTGACCTCAGCCATCAGGGAGTTTACCTGGCAGCATCCGCTCAGTAGAAAACAACGGAAGTCTTTGCCTCTCTTTGCCGAATGGGCGGCCGAGGCGGCAATGTGTGCCCTGGCCGATTCAGGCCTGGCGCTTCAGGATATTCACAACGATCGCACTGGCTTAATTTTTGGCTGTGATTCCAGCACGTTAGCCGCTATTGAGCAGACCGACCGTCTCAGGGAGACGCTCAGCACCACCAGACTTGGCAGCGGGCTGGTATTCCGTTCGATGACCTCCACCATCACCATGAACCTTAACGCAATTTTAGGCACCCAGGGCGCCAGCTGGACCATTAGCGGAGCATGCGCCAGTAGCGGGCATGCAATAGGTCAGGCCGCGGATATGATCATGCTGGGACGTCAGGATCGCGTCATATGTGGCGGAGCACAGGAAATTAACTGGCAATCCATGTGTAGCTTTGACGGGCTTGGTGCCTTTTCCACGCGTATGGCCACCCCTCAGGCGGCCAGCCGTCCCTTTGCCAAAAGCCGTGACGGGCTGGTGCCGGGCGGAGGGGCCGCTGCGCTGGTACTGGAGCGTTATGATCTCGCCCGTAAGCGCAATGCGCCGATCTGGGGGGAAGTCCTCGGTTACGGTTTCTCCTCAGACGGTGAAAATATTGTCGCCCCCAGCCCCACCGGCCTGGGTCGTGCCATGAGTATGGCGCTGAACAACGCCCGCCTGCAGCCACGTGACATCTCCTATATTTGCGCACACGCCACCTCGACGCCGGTGGGAGACAGCATGGAAGCCGCTAATATTCTTCATATTTTCGGACCGAAAGGGGTTCCGGTGTCCTCGACTAAATCCATGACCGGGCATGAGCTGTGGATGAGTGGTGCCGCACAGGTCGTATACAGTTGCCTGATGGCCAGCCAGGGGTTTATGGCAGCAAATATCAACTTTGACGGGCCGGATGAAGCCTCAGAGCAGCTGGATGTGATTACCGAAACGCGCCAGCAGCCTGTCCACCATGCACTGTGCAACGCTGCCGGGTTTGGCGGCACCAATGCCAGTCTGGTGATAGGTTTCTGACCATGAAAAAGACTCAACCTACCGCTGTGGTGATTGGTGCGGGTGCTTCCGGCATGGCTTCTGCACTCCTGCTGGCCATGCATGGTTATCAGGTTTCGTTAGTGGAACGCGCCCGGCAGGTGGGTGTAACGATGCGCGGTTTTCTGAAGAGCCGCGTCTATTTTGACAGCGGCGTTCACTTCGTCGGAGAGCTGTCAGCAGACGGTATTCTGAGCGCTTACCTGCGTTATCTTGGGTTACAGCACCTGCAATGTGTCGACTTTGATCAGAATCACTTTGAAACCGTGCGCTTTTCTGATGGCCGCCAGTATTTTCTGCCAGTGGGATTTGATGCCATGGTCGCCGGCATGTGCGCTGATTTTCCGGCAGAAAAGGCCGGTATCTGTGGCTATATGGCGGAAGTCCGGCGCGCCTACAATACCTCGTCATTTCACTCACTGCAGGGTTCGCTCACTCACCAGCCCAACAATAATCCACAGTGGCATGTCTCGCTGAAAGATTTCATTGCCGGTTTTACGCAAAATCATTACCTGCAAACCATTCTGGCAGTGCCCTGTCTGTATCATGGCGTGAGTCCGGATAGTGTCTCTTTTCTGCAACATGCCCGCGTCGCCGGCAGCCATTTTAACGGGGTACGTACCTTCTCCCGGGGCGGATCCTCGCTGGTACAAGCCTTTGAACAACGGATGAAAGAGGAGAACGTGACGCTGCACTGCGGCCACAGCGTCAGGAAAATACACTGCCGTCCTGATGGCGCACTGTGTCACGTTGAGTTAAGTAACGGTGAGTCAATCGCCAGCTCAGCAGTAATCTATACCGGACATCCGCATTATCTGCCTGATATTTTACCGGAAAATGCGCTACGCCCGGCAGCCTGCCATCGCCTGAATAACTTATACGACGGGATATCTGCGCACCTGTTGTACCTGAGTGGCGATCGCCAACAGCCACCGCCCCTGCTGGACAAAAAAAACCTGCTTTACTGCCGTCACGACCGTCCATTTGAACAGGCATTTATGCCGCAGCATCGCGGGGATGAGGGGCCGTTCTATGTGATGCCGGGTCCGTCGGTGCTCAACCGCAGCAGAGCGCATCAGACCGCGGATTATGTGGCGGTCATTCCCTGTGGTGACAGTGAATATCGTTCCTTCTACGGTACCGGCGAAGGCAAACGCCCGGCAGCCTATCGGGCGCTTAAAAAACGTCGTCTGTCTGAGCTGACCCGGTCACTGCGTCAGGCCCTGCCTGAACTCGATTCGCTGCGCGTGATCGACGGTGCCACACCTGTAACCCTGCAGAAATATCTGCATACCCCCCATACCGGTATGTATGGGGCTGCACATGATATGACGCAGTTTAATCCGTCACCTACCACACGTCTGCCGGGGTTGTATCTTGCCGGACAAGCGGTAACCGGACCGGGGGTGCTCGGTGCTGTCATTTCCTCTTTCCTGGCCTGTGGATACCTGCTTGGGCATCAGAACCTGCTCCGTGGCGTGAGTTTATGCCGTTAGCGAGCCCGGCAAGCCACCGGTTATCGCCACGCCGGCGAAGCACGTCAATACGCATTACGTATGAGATAACACCCAATCCAGCATCACTATGAGGAATACTTAAATGGATAAAGCGCTACTGAAAGAAAAAATCAATCAGGTCCTGATTGAGGATTTTGAACTGGAAAAAAGTGATCTGATCCCGGAGGCCAGGCTGTATGAAGACCTCGGAATGGACAGCCTGGATGCGGTAGATATGGTGGTCAGTTTTGAGAAGATGTTCGCCATTAAAATCGGTAAAAATACCGAACTGGTGACGATTCAAACCCTGGGTGAATTGCAGAATTTCATTCTCAGAACCATTGAAGCACAGGCGGCCTGAGTGGCCCCGACAAGCGAGACAAGCAGTATGAAATTTCCCCTGCCTGCCAGAGAGGTAGTCCCGCATCGTGGAGGGATGTGCTGTATTGATACCCTGCTGGATGCAACCTCACAGAAGGTCATCGCCTGCGTCACGCTGCATCCGCAGCACCGGTTGCTGAATAACAACACCACTCTCGACCGCAGCGGATTTATTGAACTGGCCGCTCAGGCGGCCTGTGGTCTGAAAGGCATAGCCGGTGAGGAACAAACCAATGTCACTGCGCTACTTGGCGGCGTCAGTCACTTTCAGGTGTTTGAAGACGCTACGGTGAATCAGACACTGATGATTTACGTCTCCATCAGCGGGGAGATCGCAGGCATCAGCCTGCTGAATTTCCATATCGACTGCAATGAATGCCTGTTGGCCAGCGGCGAACTGAAAGTCTTCTATCAGGCAGAAAAACCAGGGGGGCAGGTCACGCCATGAACAACGCGATTTTTCATCAGGGAAGCAGCATTGCCGTTCTGCTGATCCACGGTCTGACCGGGACACCAAAAGAGATGGACTCAGTCGCACTGCGTTTACGTCGTTATGGCTTTACGGTTTCAATTCCTCTACTGCCGGGTCACTGTCACGATATCCATGCACTCCTCAGCAGCGATCGACACCAGTGGATGGCCGCCATCGCTGCTGAGTATCAGCGACTGAGAGCAGAAGGATATCAGGTATTTGCTGGCGGGCTTTCGGTTGGTGCGGCAATGGCTATTTTACTGGCTCACCAGTTTCACGACCTGCGCGGGCTGGCGCTCTACGCTATCACGCTGAAATGTAACGGCTGGGCGGTTTCATCGTTCTCTTTCATGCTGCCCGTGCTGCTGTCGATTCCGCTGTTTCGCAACCACTATCACTTCAGGGAGGCGTTTCCCTATGGGATTAAAAACGAGGAATTGCGCGAGCGAATTCTGCTCAAACTGGAGAGCGGCGACAGTTCAGCCGCCGGGCACACCAATACCCCCGGCGTCATATTACGCGAACTGCTGCGTATTGCCGGCGCAGCCAAAAAAGTGATGCCACAGGTAAAAGTACCCGCGCTGCTGGTCCACGGCCGTGAGGACGACCTGTCGGATATCAGCAACTCTCACTATGTACAGCGTCATTATGCCGGTGAAACCGTTTTGCTACAGCTGGAGCAGAGTTACCATCTGGTCACTGTCGATCAGGAGCGTCATCAGGTCGCCGATGCCACCGCTCGCTTCTTTCATCGGCAGTTGAATAAAGCGGAGCGCAACGCACTGGCAAAGTGTGCCCGAAAAAGCATTCCACCAGATAACCACTAGCCCGAGTTCCGCACAATAAGCTGAAAACCAAGGTCAACGACCGGCTCCTGCGGGCGCTGGCCTTCAATTTTATCCGCCAGCAGGGTGGCTGCGTCCTCCCCCATTTTTACCCGATCAATCGCTATCGTGGTGATCGACGGCCGGTTCGCTGCCGCGAAGGCAAGGTCACCAAAACCAATGACCGCCAGCTTCGCGGGGACGGGAAGCCCGCACGCCTCCGCTTCCATGATCACCCCCTGCGCCAGGGTATCTGAGCTGCAGAGAATGGCGTCAAACCGTTCACCCCGGGCCAGCAACTGGCGCATGCCCTGCCGGCCGGCATCAAGTGAGGTGGGTACCGGCGCATTGACGCCGCGTATGCGGCAACCCGGCTGGCCCTGCATCACATCAGAGAGCCCTTTACGCCGCTGCAGCGCACGCCGATCGCCCGCCCAAACCAGTCCAAGATTGAGATAGCCTTTTTGCAGGCAGTAGTGTCCCAGTTGCGTGCCGATCTTCTCATGAGAGAAGCCCACCAGCATATCCAGTGGCGTCGGCGTCAGATCCCAGATCTCTACGACCGGCAGGCCAGTGTTCAGAATAGTTTTTCTCAACTCGGGGCTGTGGTGAATACCGGTCAGCACCATGCCATCGGGACGTCGCGAAAGAATAGTGGCCACGATGGAGGCCTCGTTATCAGAGGAGTAGCCGGTGACGCACAGCAACATGTGATAGCCGCGCTGCGCCAGGCGATCGCTGATAGCCTGTACCGTATCGACAAACATGCTGTTATTAATCTGCGGCACCACCACCGCGATCAGACGGCTGCGCTTTGAAGCCAGTCCCCCCGCCAGCATATTGGGAATGTAGCCCGTCGCCTGAATGGCCTCCATCACCCGGGCCACTGTCGCCGGCCGCACCACCTGCGGCTTGTTAATCGCCCGGCTGACGGTCATCGGAGAGAACCCGGCTACGCGCGCAACATCCTCCAGCGTGGGATTTTTACTGACAGCCGCCTCACGTCCCTCATCACAATTTTGCATCTGCTCCCCCGACGGCTAAAATGTTTGCGCTATCATTTTGGCATAAAACCCTGCGGTGAAACAGGGATCGGTGGCCGTGTCGGGCAGCACGAGGAATATGGTACACTCAGCGGCGCACGGAAAGCTGGCTTCCCGCTTTCCCTTACCCCACTGAGTGTGAAATGCGATGAATAAAAGAGCGATTGCCCCTACCCTGATTTTTATTGCCGCGATGGCCTTTCTGGTGTGGTTTATTGCCTCTGGCGCGGCGATGCCGGGTAGCTGAGATCAGGACGCGGAGGGATCAAAAGCGACCTGTGAGCCGTCCGGCCGGTCGCGCATCTGCACGGCAAACAGCGCACGGGTGCGCATGCCATCCACACTGCGCACCGCGTGAAGGTTATCCGGCACAAATTCCCCGCCCAGAATAAACGGGATTTTCGGCAGCAGACGGTAACCCGCAGGCAGTGCACCGTGCTGATCCTGCCAGTCCTGCGCCAGCGGATAACCGGTTAATACGGAATAGTCTTCCAGAATCAGGGCACTCCAGTGCTCAAGGCTTTCGGCCATCCAGCTAAACTCGCCGGTTTCCGGTTCGAAGCTGAACACGCCGCCCTGCCGCAGGCAGAACTGCACGCCAAAGATATCTTCTGCAAAGAAAAGCGCGTCACGCGCCAGATCCTGGAAAGCCTCTATCCACAGCTCAGGCTGGTTCCACTGCTGCAGGCCGGGTTCATTTTCCACCGCCTGCCACGGGAAAATATGCAGGGCAGAGACAAAACCATAGCAGCCGTTTTTCACGGCCAGCAGCTGGCGAAGTTCTTCGACCAGCGCGGGATCTGCCGTCGTAATGATGGGCATATCCTGCGGGGCGGCGGCAGCCAGGCTGTCACTACAGAGGGAAAGAAGTTTTTCAGTTGAGGTGGTCATCATACGGCCCTGGGATATTGACGGTTAACGGGGATAAGTCGCTAAGGTTAACATCAACAACAGGCCTGGGGAAAACGCTCGACGGGTTTAGTTTTGTGCTGTGGTCGCGGGACGACAAACCATCTGGGCTTTACAGAAAATGCAGTTGGCACCATGGGGATTTTTAGCGGTGATACTGAATGGCGAAAAGCGGAACTGGCAGCCGTGACAAGACGGGCACTGATATTTAATGTTTTGAATAATAGACCTACATATTTTTATTTTAAGAGAAAATTTGGTAATGAGCCTTCAAGTTAACACAGTTTTTACATTCCGTCTGTTTTATCTTCGCGATGCAGAAAATCCTGATACAGCGTACTTAAGGCCCCCCCTGCGAAAAACTGTTGTCTGATCCACTGCGTCACCTGACCGCTGGCCGGTTCGCGGGTGACCAGCAGCAGCCTGGAGGCCGGTCGGGGATTTCTGACCTGTCGCGTCACCAGCGCCTCGCCCGCTTCCCTGACAAGGTAGTCCGGCAGAAAACCGATCCCCTCTCCCAGAATCTGGCACTGACATTTCGTCTGGAAGTCCGGCACCAGAATGACCTCCTGCCCGTGGAGCAGCCAGCCAATACGCTGATTCAGGGTCAGGGCCGTGTCCGCCACCATAATATTGGTAAAGCGTCTCAGCGCGTTTTCGCCTATCGGCTGCGGCAGGGCCGCCAGCGGATGGTCAGGCGCAATAGCGAACTGCCAGTGTATGCCCCCTATGTCGGTGCACGTAATCCCCCCGCCCTCCGGCGGGCTGTCCGGTGCGCCGATGGCGATGGTCGCCTGGTGATGGATAAAAGCATCCCAGACGCCGTTGTAAACCTCATGAGTGACGGTGACCTGACAGGTGGGAAAGGCCTTTTTTAACAGCTGTAACAGGCGCGCAGTGTGACGGGGCGTAAACAGCAGATGATTGATGCAGATGCGCACCCGCGACTCTACACCCAGGGCAATGGCATCCACCCCCTGTTTTATTGCGCGGAAATCGTCCAGCAGCGCCAGTGCCTTTTGATGAAAATAGTGACCAGACTCCGTCAGCTCAACGCGGCGGGCATGGCGCAAAAATAACGCAACCGCCAGTCCGGTCTCCATACGCTTAATCGCGTAGCTGATGGCAGAAGTGGTCACGCCCAGCTCAAGCGCGGCCTGACTGAAGCTATGGCAGCGCGCCACCGTCGTAAATACCTGCAAATTCTCTTCGTTAAATATCGAGTTCACGCGGCGTTTCCTCCTTCACTCTGTGTTGATTATTATTCAACAATAACCCGACTTAGCGTGAATTATTTTTAAACGGATATCTCCGGGTTTTACAGGCTGTTATTGTCTTTCGATGGATTATCACTCGTCTGTCAGGGAAAATTTATGCCATCTGCTCACACTGAATCCTCTTCTGCTGCCCGCGCGCTGCAGGAACGCTTTCTTGATGCCGCCCGTCAGGGTGACCTGGATGCCCTGCAGGCATGCCATGCGCAGGGCGTCGACCTCAACACCACGACCGTGCAGCGCACCAGCGCGATAACGCTGGCAGCACAGCTTCAGCACTATGACTGTGTGGCCTGGCTAATGCGCGCCGGGGCAGATATCAATCAACAGGATAATACCTGTCTGAACCCGTTTCTTATCGCCTGCCTGAATAACGACCTGAGGCTGCTACGGCTGCTGCTGCCGGCGTCACCCGATTTGAACCGCCTGACCCGTTTTGGCGGCGTCGGCCTGACGCCTGCCAGTGAGAAAGGCCACGTGCCCATCGTCCGTGAACTGCTGGCCCACACCGCGATCAACGTGAATCACACCAATTTTCTCGGCTGGACACCGCTGC
The DNA here is from genome assembly GCF_019844095.1 of Erwinia persicina. Lineage (NCBI taxonomy): Bacteria > Pseudomonadati > Pseudomonadota > Gammaproteobacteria > Enterobacterales > Erwiniaceae > Erwinia > Erwinia persicina. The sequence goes on from NZ_CP082141.1 coordinate 3,429,503, forward strand.
TCGAGGCCATCGTGCTTAACGACGGAGGCCGTGACCAGCAGGCGATTGTTCAGCTGTTGCTGGATAACGGTGCCAGCCCGCATCTGACCGATAAATACGGAAAAACCCCGTTACAGCTGGCGCGTTCGCTCGGCTATGACGCGATTGCCACACAGCTTATTCAGGCAGGAGCCCACGATGACTAATTCCGACCCGCAACGTCGTACCTTTCTCAGCCACGGCAGCAAACTGCTCGGTGCCTGCGTCCTGCTGGGCGCTGGCAGCCCGCTTGCCCTTGCTGCAGGCAATCCCTCTCCTGTCAGACAGGAAAAGACCCTGTCGACCCTCAGCGCCCGCCATTACTACCTGAATAATGTGCTGCTGGAGACCGGCTTTGACTATCAGGACGGGGTCGCCGTTGCGACGCGGACGGCACTGTACTGCCTGGAGATTAACGACGGCAAAATCGTCGCCCTGCGTGCCAGCAACCAGCGGCCGGATGCCAGCCTGCCGCACGCTGACGCGGGGGGAAAACTGCTGCTGCCCGCGATGCGGGATATGCATATTCATCTGGATAAGACTTTCTATGGTGGCCCATGGCGCGTGCAGTCCCGCCCGGCAGGCACCACCATTAAGCAGATGATCGCGCTGGAACATCAGCTCCTGCCTGAGCTGGCACCGCATACCCGGGAACGGGCCAATAAGCTGATCGACCTTGTGCAGTCGAAAGGCTCCAGCGTGGCACGCAGCCACTGCAATATTGAACCCGTTTCCGGCCTGAAGAATCTGGAAAACCTGATGGCCGTGCTGGAGCAGCGCCGCAGCGGCTTCAGTTGTGAGATCGTCGCCTTTCCGCAGCACGGGCTGTTGCTGTCAAAATCTGAACCGCTGATGCGTGAAGCCATGCAGGCGGGTGCCCACTACGTCGGCGGGCTCGATCCCACCAGCGTGGACGGCAATATGGAAAAATCCCTCGATACGATGTTCCAGATTGCCGTTGACTATAACAAGGGCGTGGATATCCATCTGCATGAAACCACTCCGGCGGGCGTCGCCGCCATCCGCTATATGATTGACCGGGTGGAGCAGACTCCGCAGTTGAAGGGAAAACTGACCATCAGCCACGCGTTTGCGCTGGCCACGCTCACTCCGCAGCAGGTGGAAGAAACTGCGCAGCGCATGGCGGCACAGCAAATCAGCATTGCCTCGACGGTGCCGATTGGCACGCTGCATATGCCCCTGAAACAGCTTCAGGATAACGGCGTTATGGTGATGACCGGCACCGACAGCGTCATTGACCACTGGTCGCCGTATGGGCTCGGCGATATGCTGGAAAAAGCCAATCTGTACGCCCAGCTGTATGTGCGTCCGGGAGAACTTCCGCTGTCGCGGGCACTGGCCATTGCCACCGGCAACCGTCTGCCGCTCAACGACCGGGGGGAGCGCGTGTGGCCCATGGAGCAGGATGAAGCCAGCTTCGTGCTGGTTGACGCCTCCTGCTCGGCAGAGGCCGTGGCGCGTATCTCGCCGCGCACCGCCACCTTCCATCGCGGAAATCTGGTCTGGGGGACGCTGAACAGGGTGTAATCCGCTGACAGACAAAAGTTTACACGAGTAACCATTGTCAAACGCGACTGTCTGGTTAAGATAGTCGCACTTAACAAATGGGGCGGGTGATGACAACTCGGCAACGCAAAGCAACGGGCTTCCTGATCCTCGCCTGTCTGGTCATACTGATTTGTATGGCACAGCGCGTGGCGAGCCTGCACGCCCTGCCCCCGCAATCCGTGGCGGCCAGCCTCAGCGTTGCCCCTCCGGACAGCAACGAAAGTGCCCCGCTGACGCCCTGTGAGATAAGCGCCAAAACCCTGCTGGTGGTGCCCCCTCTGCTGTTCGACGGTGCCGTCCCTGCGCCCGATATCCTGCTGGCGGTATTAGCGCTACTGTGCGCCCTGCCATTCAGGTTTCCCCCGGTACGCGCCCGCCGCGCACCGCTGCTACGCATCCATCTGATCAACTGCAATTTCCGCGAATGACAGACCGCTTCCCCCGGTTCTGACTTTTTCATTTACGGAGAAATACTATGTTTACGCTTATCAGGAGCGTTGTCCTCCTGCTGCTTTTTTGGCTGCCCGGGCTTCAAGCGGCCGACAGCGGCTGGCTGCAAAACCCTCAAAATCGTCACGCGGAGGTGCGCCTGCGTGCCGACGCCTCACAACCCGACCGTACCCGACTTCTGCTGGATATTCGCCTGCAGGACGGCTGGAAAACCTACTGGCGTTCACCGGGTGAAGGAGGCATTGCTCCCGCCATTCGCTGGCAGGATGGCATCACGGGCGCACGCTGGTTCTGGCCCGTTCCACAGCGCTTTGACGTCGCGGGGATCAGCACTCAGGGCTATCATCAGCAGGTATCACTGCCGATTGAACTGCCTGCCCCGGCCCCCGCTCACCTTGCCGGGACGCTGACACTATCGACCTGCAGTAACGTCTGCATCCTCACGGATTACCCCTTCAGCCTGCAGATGTCGGCGTCCGCAGACCCGGCATTCGACCATGACTATGCCCGGGCCATGGGCACAGTGCCGATTGAACACGGCCTGACGGATCGTATTACCGCCAGTTACCGGCAGGGTGAATTGCAGATTGTGGCCGACCGTCAGGATGGCTGGCAGCAGCCGGCGATGTTCCTTGACGGACTTGCCGGAAGCAGTTTCGGCGAGCCACGTTTTACTCTGAACGGATCTCAGCTGGTCGCCCACGTGCCGGTCAGCGATGAGTGGGGGGAGAGTGCACCGGACCTCAAGGGTAAAACCCTGTCGCTGGTGCTGGCAGACGGCGGTCTGGCGCAGCAAATCAGCCTGCCGGTGGCAGCAAATACCACGCCACCTGCCGCGACCCTGCCGCTGTGGCAGATGCTGTTGATGGCGCTGGCCGGGGGCTTTATTCTCAACCTGATGCCCTGCGTGCTGCCGGTGCTGGGCATGAAGCTGGGCAGTATTATCAGCGCCCCTCAGCGCGACCGCCGCAGCGTGCGGCTACAGTTCCTCGCCTCCAGCGCCGGCATTGTCGCCTCATTCATGGTGCTGGCCCTGCTGATGACGGCGCTGCGCCTGACGGATCGTGCCCTTGGCTGGGGCATCCAGTTCCAGAACCCGTGGTTTATCGGCTTTATGGTGCTGGTGACACTGCTGTTCAGCGCCAGTCTGTTCGGACTGCTGCATCTTCGCCTGCCTTCAACACTCAATACCCGCCTGGCAACCCACGCCGGGCACGGTCTGAGCGGACATTTCTGGCAGGGCGCCTTTGCCACTCTGCTGGCCACGCCCTGCTCTGCCCCGTTTCTTGGCACCGCGGTGGCTTTCGCACTGGCCGCCTCCCTGCCACTGCTGTGGGTGATGTTTGTTGCGCTTGGCATTGGCATGAGCCTGCCCTGGCTGCTGATCGCGGCCTGGCCTGCACTGGCACTGAAGTTACCGCGCCCCGGCCGCTGGATGAACGTGCTGCGCATCCTGCTGGGCTTACTGATGCTGGCGTCCTGTTTCTGGCTGGTTAGCCTGCTGGTCAACCATATTGGTGCTATCGCCACGCTGACTGTGGCAGCCGTTATCATGCTGATACTGCTGGTCACCCTGATAAAACAGTGTGGTATCAAACTGGCGGCGATGGTCACCGCGCTCCTGCTGGCGTGTGCGGGCGGCGTGCTGCTGACCGGTGTCATCAGTACCACACCGGGTAAAAAAGCATTGCAGGATCGCGTTAACTGGCAACCCTTGTCAGAACAGGCCATCCGCCAGGCGCTGGACGCCAATAAGCGGGTATTTATTGACGTTACTGCCGACTGGTGTGTGACCTGTAAAGCCAACAAATACAACGTACTGCTGCGGGAAGATGTGCAGCAGGCCCTGATGGCTGAAGACGTGGTAGCACTGCGCGGTGACTGGAGCCGGCCTTCCGAGTCCATCACTCGCTTTCTGCAACAGCGCGGCAGCGTTGCCGTGCCGTTTAATCAAATTTATGGACCGGGAATTCCTCAGGGCGTGGTGCTTTCACCGCTGCTTGACCGTCCCACCCTGCTGAAAACCCTGAATGATGCCAAAGGAAATGAACCATGAAAAAATCCCTGATCGCCCTGCTACTGGTTGCCACTCCGCTGTGGGCTGCTGCCCCCTTTACCCCGGAACAGGAGGCACGTATTCAGCAGTTGATCCGCGAAACGCTGGTGGAAAATCCGCAGATCCTGGCGGAAGCCGCCGATGCTTACGATAAACAGGCGCAGAAGCAGCAGGCAGACGTCACCGGCCAGGTCATCGCGCAGAACCACGCCGCACTGTATGAGGATGCCGGTTCGCCCCGCCTGGGAGCAAAAGACGCGAAGCTGACACTGGTCGCGTTTACTGATTACAACTGCCCGTACTGTAAGCAGTTCGATTTACTGCTGGAAAAGATCGTGCAACAGTACCCGGACGTCGCCGTGGTGATTAAACCCCTGCCTTACCGTTCAGAAAGCTCGCTCACCGCCGCCCGTGAGGTACTGACGCTGTGGCGGCAGCAGCCGGATCGCTGGCTGGCACTTCATCAGCGCCTGATGGCGAAAAAAGGCTACCACGATGACGCCAGTATCAAAGCGGCGGAACAGAAGCTGAACATCACTCTCGCACAGCCGGACAGACAGAGCCTGGAAACGGTCAACACCAATCTTAAACTGGCGCAGCACCTTGGCATCGAGGGTACACCGGCCACACTGATTGGCAACCGCCTGCTGCCTGGCGCGGTCTCCTATGAGCAACTGGAAAGCCTGGTGAAACAGCAGCTGGCGCAGACGCCATGAGCCGTATGAAGCGCTGGACGCGCGATCTGCTGGTACTGTTCCTGTTGATGGCGGGGGTAATGTGGGTGATGGATCAGTGGCGTGGCCCCCGTGCCCCTGTGGCTTTTGCTGACCAGCCACTCCATACCCTCGACGGGCAGGAGGTCACGCTGAACACCCTGAGTCAGGATCGCCCTTTGCTGGTCTATTTCTGGGCCAGCTGGTGCGGTATCTGTCGCTTTACCACCCCGGTGGTCGCAGAGATGGCCCGGGAGGGTAGCAACGTGATCGGTATTGCGCTGCGCTCCGGAGATAATGAAAACGTGCAGCGCTATTTGCAGGTCAAGCAGTATCAGATGCCACTGGTTAACGATCCGGAAGGCCGGCTGTCGGCTCACTGGCAGGTCAGCGTCACCCCGACGCTGGTGATCATTGATAAAGGCCAGGTGGTGAGCACCACCACCGGCTTTACCAGCGGCTGGGGGATGAAGCTCAGGCTGTGGTGGGCTGGCCGCTAATCCTCATGGCGGAGGGAAAGGCCCCCTCCGCCCCACCAGGCACCGGGCGATAATGCGCGGTGCCCTCTTTTTGCTATGCTTCTCCGTAAGATAATCTTACAGATCCTCGCTCACATAAGGCAGACCCTATCATGACATCTCCACAGGCTTTGATTATTGGCGCTTCACGCGGCATCGGTTCCGGACTGGCGACGACCCTGGCCGATCGCGGCTGGCAGGTGACGGCAACCACGCGTAAAGATTCCCCGGCCAGTGCCGCCGCTATTCGCTGGCTGACGCTGGACATTAACCTGCCGGAACAGCGCGATGCGCTGAAGGACGAACTGGCAGACCAGCGGTTTGACGTGATTTTTATTAATGCGGGCGTTTATGGCCCGGACCATCAGATGCTGTCGCGCACCAGTGACGACGAACTGCTGGCGCTGTTTAAGACCAACGCTTTCTCACCGGTGCGCTGCGCGGAAATGCTGTTGCCACTGGTTAAACCACGCAGCGGCATCCTGGCGCTGATGACCTCGCAGCTGGCCAGCCTGAATGAAAACCCGGATGCCACCTACCCGCTGTATGCCGCCAGTAAAGGGGCATTGAATATGCTGGCACGCGGCCTGTCGGTGCAGCCCGAAGCCCAGGATAAAACGCTGCTCTGCGTGCACCCCGGCTGGGTCCAGACCGATATGGGCGGCAAAAGCGCCCCCCTGACGGTGGCGCAGAGCGCGGGCGGCATTGCCGACCAGCTGGAAGCCTGGCGCGGTAAGGGCGGCCATCACTATATTGATTACAGCGGTAAGTTACTGGCCTGGTAACGGCGCTTCAGCATCAACCAGCAGCAGCGTTCCGCGACTGCCGGGCAGCACCCGATGCGGGCTGCCCGGCGGTATCACAAAATAGTCCCCGTTTTTCAGCACCACGCCCTGTCCGTCTATTTCCAGCGTCATCTGCCCCTCGATCACCACCAGCAGCTCGGCAAAATGCTCATGCACTTCCTCAGGTATCCCTTCTTTGCCCATGCGGATCAGCTTCACATTCGCCTGTCCGATCTGACTGAGAATGACCGACCTCCAGGTGTGCGGTAGCGCCGCTGCCCCGGTTAATAATGATGTTGCCTTCAGCACAATCCCTTCCTTTTTAGCGCCTTTATAATAAGCGCTATTGATACCTGAAAGACGGCACCAGCGGATCTAAGATAATCCTCTAAGCTTTTGCAGCAGCTCGCTATCTGCCAGGCCCGGTTTATCGCAAACTCTTTTCTTTTTGCCCGGTTTCACAATGTTTTCCTCTGGTCTGCAGTGATAGACTCAGCAACGCGGAACAGAGGGATAATGCTCCCTGCGAACCACGCCGATAAAAAATAATAACGACGCGTTAATGCTCTCTGCTATGACAGCTTTTGCACGATTTATCCTCCACCTTACGCCCCGGGAAATCTGACCTATGAAGGAAAATTTGATTGAGCGCATCTCGACTGCGCTGGGCTCGGAAAAAACCCTCGAAGGATTTGTGCGTCAATTGCTGGAAATGCTGGAGCTGGTGACCGAGATGGAGTCCACCTATCTCACGCGGATCGACGAAGCGGGTAACGAACAGCATATCCTGTATGCGCGTAACAGCAGAAAAATGCAGATCCCTGAAGGACTGACGGTGCCGTGGCAGGATACGCTGTGTAAGCGCGCCCTGGACGAGGGGCGGCGTTACACCTGTGAGGTACCTGATATCTGGGGGGATTCTGACGCGGCCAGGGCGCTGGGGATCACCACGTACGTCAGTACCCCGGTTGTTATGGGCGACGGCACACTGTTCGGGACGCTGTGCGCGGCCAGCGCCCGCAGGCAGCCACTGTCTCAGCGCGGCGAACAGGTTCTTCAGCTGTTTGCCGAGCTTATTTCACAGTATCTTCGCAAAGAGCAGCTTTTAGAGGAGTTGCAGGAAGCGAACGCCACGCTGACCGCCGCCAGCTTCACCGACGAGCTCACCGGACTGCCCAATCGCCGCGCGGTGTTTGCCCGCCTGCCCGCGCTGTTTAACCATGCGCGCAATGATACCCATCACCTGCTGGTCGCGTTTATTGACCTGGACGGCTTTAAGGAAATTAATGACCGCTACGGGCACCAGACCGGGGATGAATTCCTGCGGGCTATCGGCCGGCGGCTGAAAGCAGTGACACAACAAGACGACGTGCTGGGGCGTCTGGGCGGCGACGAATTTATCCTTGCCACTACTGTTACCTCGCAGGATGACACCGCTGCCGCCACGCTGAAGCAGCGCATCTCGGCGATCCTGAGCGGTAGCTATCAGCTTTCTGTCGCGAAGATAGAGTATGCCGGTGCCAGCATTGGCCTGGTCAGCGTGGACCCGGCCCTGAGTACGCCGGACAGTGCGGTGCGGGATGCCGATGCCGCCATGTATCAGGATAAAGACCGACGCAAACAGAATCTGGCCTGCGGTCAGGGACTTTAGTGACATGGGTGGTGAACTGACTAAAGTTTCAGGCAAAAGGACCGATGTAAGTAGCACTCATCCTGAACTGCACGGAACGACCATGTACCTGATCAAACCCACAGAGCTGATTCTGCTGTCACTGACCCTGGCATACTGTCTGGCCACTTATCTCTGGTTCTAGCGCTCAAGGGATGAGGCCTCCGCTAACCTGATGGTATAATTCTTCTGCCCCGGCAAAAACGTAACCGGCCCCTGTGTCGGTTTTTATGTGGCTTTTTACAGACAAAAACCTCGCAGAATACGAAATAAATGCGGCTATCGTTCCAATTTTTATCGCCTTAAGCCAAATAAATAGATTGCTTTACTGAAATTTATGACAGCATACGGACCCGCTTAACCCATTCACACGAAGTGGCCAATTTTGCCCGAGGCATCGGTATGCGGCTGGCAGCGATCGGTTTAGCTCATGACTAAGGCAATCCGCCCTATGGTCATCAGGGCGAGGCCGCTATGCGGGCCTGGTTTATCCGCCACCTTGCCCCACTGGTCAACAAGCAAGACACCTTCTACAACGATTTCTTTCAGTTTGACGGCAACTCACAGACCTTTCGTCTGGTGACAAAGTTACAGATCCTCAACGATCAGTACGGACTGAATCTCACCTACGCAACGCTGGCCGCCCTGATAAAATACCCCCGTTCCTCCTGTTGCAAGAATCAAACCCCATGGACGAAACACGGTTTTTTTTATTCTGAAGCCGGCGTGGTTGAAGAGGTGTGGGAAAAAACCGGGCTCAAAGAAGGGGTGCGTCATCCACTGACCTACCTGATGGAGGCCTGCGACGATATCGCTTATTCCGTACTGGATGCTGAAGATACCGTGAAGAAAGGACTTGCCTCCTATCACGATCTCATCAGCTTTCTTCAGTGCTGGCATCAAGGTGATGAGGTGATTGACGCGCTGATAAGCCAGACGGAATTAAAAAATCGCCAATGGAACACGCATACCAATGGGCTCTCTCCCGCTGAACTTAACGATATGAGTATGCAAATGTTCCGGGTCTATGCCGTCAGTGCCCTGATCAATGCGGCCGTTGACGCTTTCAGGGATTATCACCACGTGCTTATGCAGCCTTGTTGTACCTTTGAGGACTTAATGAGGGTCAGCCGGGGCCATCAGCTATGTGAAGCGCTGAAAGAGTTCGACAGAACGCGGGGCTATCGGCATCGTTCCGTTCTGGAACTGGAGCTGAAGGGTTCGAACTATATTCAGGGACTGATGGATATGCTGTGGCTCGGCATTCACGGGCATAAAACACCGACAGAAAAAAAAGAAGATAATAAGCGTGCCCAGTGCGAAGCCGGTTTTACCCCTCTGCCTACATATCGCTCAGACACCCCTTTTGGCCGTTACGCCTATGGGCGCATCTCAGAAAATTACCGGCGTATCTTTGAAGATCCCCATAATCCGCTGCCCCGGCTGTACAAAGAAGCACAGCTGCTCACCGATGCGGTTGCAGGGATGACGGACAGTTATTTGATGGCCCTTCATGATGAGTTAAAATCGCTCTATGAATACGAATGTCGTCAAGAGCCAGAAGCATCTTAAACGCCGTATCGAACGCTTTTTCCTTTGCCGCAGTGAAGGTCAGACTGCCAGGATGCTCATCGACGCGCTGGCAGCGCACAGCCGCGCATGGATTTTCGGCGGGATGATCCGCGATATCGGGCTTTTTGGCCGCAAAGGATTTACCTCTGATATTGATATCGTGGTCGACAGCAACCGCGAGAGCTTATTACAGCTTCTCTCTACCCTGGGTGTGTCACAGCCTGCAATGACCCGATTTGGTGGCATCCGTTTTCGCTATCACGCGATGGAGTATGATATCTGGTGCCTGTCCGACACCTGGGCTTTTAGAGAAAATCTGATCCCACTGGAAGATGCAAACAGCCTGTTTAAAACAACGCTGATGACGTGGGATGCGATCCTCTATGACGTTAACAAACGTCAGGTGATCAGCCCGGACAACTATCTGGACGATCTGAACGATCGCCGTCTGGAACTGGTTTTCGGCCAAACACCCAATGAAACCGGTTCACTGATTAAAATCCTTCGTACTATCTACAACAAACGCGTAGAAGTGCTGGGGCCTGAGCTTTGTCAGTATCTCGCTCAACGACTTGGGCAGGTTGAGTTCGAGCTGCTGTGGCGCTATGAGAGGACACATTACCGCACAAACTCGTTCAGCGCCGACCAGATTACCGAACTGATACGCTACCTGGATCGGGCCAGCCCGACGGGCGATCTGAAGATAAACATCAATGAAAGAGAATGTCAGCTGGCGTTTCATTTTAACGATAACCCAGGGAAAGGATGAGAGGTGCTGATTATCTTTGATATGACTCAACATTTCCTCTCAGAGTTGTGCTAATATCCTTTCCGCTCTGCGGCCATCGTATAATGGTATTACCTCAGCTTCCCAAGCTGATGACACGGGTTCGATTCCCGTTGGCCGCTCCAGCTCCCCTCTCTCAGTCCCGTTTCCTTCCTTAAGCAAAATTTCCCGTAAAACTTTTTGATCCGATGCCGATAACCGTTATCAGGAAAAATGAGGGTCGGGCAGGATCATGCTAAGTCTAAAAACCAATGTGTCAGCGCTTGTCGTGCAGCAGCATTCCCTGAAAACCAGCTCTGCCCTTGATGAGTCTATCCGTCGCCTCTCCTCCGGGATGCGCATCAACAGTGCCCGCGACGACTCGGCGGGACAGGCAATTGCTAACCGCCTGACCAGCCAGCAGAAAGGCCTCGCCCAGGCGCAGCGTAACGCTGCCGACGGCCTGTCGCTTGCTGAAACCGCTGAAGGCGCACTGAGTGAAATTAACGATCGCTTACAGCGCATCCGCGAACTGACCGTTCAGGGGGTGAGTGAAACCTATTCTCAGACCGACAGTGATGCGATTCAGGCCGAGATTAATCTCAACCTGAAAGAGATCGACCGACTGAACAGCACCGCCAGCTTTAACGGCATCAGCCTGTTGAACGGTAGCGCGGGAAAAGTGGGCTTACAGGTGGGGGCGTACGATAATAATAAAATCGACCTCGACTTAACGCGCGGGTTCAGCGTTGAACAACTCGGGTTAAAAGACCTGATTATTCGCGGTATCAGCGGCGCGGTCTCACCGGTCAATACCCTCACCGGCATTGCCAATAATATTGCGCTGAACAGCGGAGCGGTGTCGGTCAGCTATAACACCAACGGAACACTGACCTCTCCGCAACTGGTCAGAAGCAACGCCAGCAATCAGCTCTACATACAGGGAACGGCTGCTGACGGCACGGCGGCGTTTTATCCGGCATCCTACGCCGCCACCTGGACAACCGCGACGGCCAGCGGCACAGTCGCTGTCGGCACCACCAGCATGACGCCCCTCTACAGCGCCGTCGATGAGATTGCCGCCCGCCCTCTGCCGTCGGTTAACTTCCTGGACGACAGCGGCAACGCCCTGGCCGCCAGCCCGCCGCCCACTCTCACGGAGAGTAACGGCCAGTATTATATTGAGCAGAACAATGTCTATTACGCTGCCGGGATCCGCTTTAGCACCAGCGGGAATGTCACGGCGCAGATAACGCAGGCCACCGGTCAGCCGGACACCGATTTTTCCCCCCTGCCGGCCCAGGTAACGCAGACGCCCGCCATCGATATCAGCGCGGCGACGGTGACCTTTACCGATGCTGGCGGCAGCCCCGTCGCAGGCAATGATGCCCGTCTGGTCCAGTCCGGCGGGCAGTACCTGATGGAAGTGGCGGACGGCAGCGGTCACTATCAGTATTTCAATGCCAGCGTCAGCGCCAGCAGCGACGGGACGAACAACACATTAAGCGTGACGGCCAGCAGCACCGCCAGCCAGAACAGCTTTACGGCCGTGTCGACCGTCACGGGAACCTCCATCGTGACCCTCGACCCGGCCAATGTTGAAACCCGCTACAGTGATGCCGCTGGCAACACATTCAGCGATGTGCTGCGCCTGGACGCCAGCGGCAACTATTATATGGACGTGCGCGGCGCGACTGTCGATAAAACGGCCACACTGGTTCATCAGGATGACGGCAGCAATACGCTGCTGTTAAAAACGCTGCAGGGCGTGGGAGACGTACAGATTTACTTCGCCACCACGATGGCCGCCGTCACGGATGCTTCCACCAACAATACCCAGATGAGCATTGCGGAGGTCGGGTCTGAAATTCGCCTCCGTAACCCGGACGATCCGCTGGCCACCCTTGACCGTGCTATCAGTCGCGTGGACAGCCAGCGATCGCTGCTCGGTGCCGCCGCTAACCGCCTGATGTCGGTACAGAACGTGCAGGCCACCACGACCACTCATCTCGCCACCTCACGATCGCGTATTGAAGATGCCGATTATGCCGCCGAGGTTTCCGCGCTGACCCGCGCGCAAATCCTGCAGCAGTCGAGCGCATCGCTGATGTCGAAAGTGATGACAATGACGCCGCAGATGATTATGTCGTTACTGGAGGGGTAATTCATGCTACCAGCGCGGAGAAAGGAGTCCCCGCGCCCTCCTCAGGTTTTACTCACCGTCCAGGTTTTGACTTTATCGTTTTGCAGGCGAACCGTCAGGGTTCTGCCTTCGGTGGTACTGCCGGTTTTCGCCTGGCTCCACGTCCACATCAGTATCGACTGCCCCTGCGGAAAAGGCGTGTCTGAAGAAGGCTCACCAAACAGCGCGATCAGATCCTGCTTTGTCGTCACATCATGATGGATACTGGCCAACTGGGCATCATCGAAATTATTGCCCACTGATGCGGTGCATCCGGTCAGCAGCGCCAGCATCAGGCACCCGACTATTTTTTTATTCATGGCTGGCACCTCTGCCGTTATGATTATTCTGCTGCATAAACTACAGCATAAATTCCGAAAATGGTGACGCCTTTTCATTGACTCAGGATACGACGACCCGTTTGCTGAACATGGTGTTGAGCGCCAGCGCGAGCAGCCCTGCACCAACGACGATCAGAAACAGATATCCCAGCCAGTGGAACAGCCAGATCCCCGCCACGCCACCCAGTAAAAACGCCAGGATGGTATAAAAGTGCAGCCGAAGGCGTTCCAGATACTGCGGGGCATTCTGCGGTGACTCTTTCCGGCGCAGCACGTCAAACAGCATAGCCAGTTCAATACCAATATCGGTTGCCGTGCCGGAAACATGAGTGGTTCTGACCCGCGCATTAGAGATCCGGGTGACCACCGCATTTTGCAGCCCCATCAGAAAGCTCAGACTGAGGATCAGCAACGCCCCCGGTGATGCCAGCGGCAGCCAGCCAGCCACCGCGCCCAGCAGCACCAGTGCCAGTCCCTCTATAAAAATGTTCACGGCATAAATAGTACTGATGGCTCTTCTGCGGCCCGCATTAATAATCAGGGTCGACACAGCCGAACCGGCGATAAATAACAAAACAATGGCCAGAAAGAAGATGCCCGCCGTCAGATTAGCCTTCGCCAGATGATCCGACAACGAAGAGATATTGCCCGTCATATTGGCCGAAAAAAAACCGACACTTTCAAAGGCTGCCGTATTCAGCGCCCCGGCCACGGCGGCCAGCGTACAGGCCAGACGGCTATCCGTATTGAAAGTTCTTGCCGCATCGGTACTGATCAACATGTCGCTAACTCAACAAAAACGCACAATACGCTATGATCCCCCTGTTCAGGCTGACTGGCAACAGGTGCATTGCGGTATTGTCCATATTCCGTGAACGGCGCTTTTGTTCCATACAAACGCTATTAGTTAGGAGACACTATTATTATTGCATTACCAGAGTAGGCTCCCGGTTTCGCGCCCGTTATCGTCAAATCAGATCTAACCATCAGTCTTGGCCCCGGAACTAACCCTACTGACACCCAAGTGCTGACACCAGGCCCCAGAACTAGCCTGTTTCCCCCCTCGATGGTGACATTTGGAGATGGACCGCATGATACGTCTGTATAAATGGTTATTTGATCGCTAGCGTTAGGACCAAGAGTCCCGTGTTGCAGATCTCGCAGCGGTCCGACGCTGCAGGATTCTTCCGGCGCAGGGGGTTGCACACAATTACGAGCGCCTGTATTAGCAACGATCCCGGCGTTAAATGTTCCCCATGGCGTGGCGAGTCCCGCCCCTGTCAGCACACCGGCCATCGCACATTCCGCCCCCGGACCAGCCCCATTATGGAAGCCCCAACTCGATCCGAACGAACACTGGGTGACATCATCGATGTCCCAGTGAAAGGTATCTGCAAACCTGCACCCGGCGGACATACTTGGTCGGTGCGCCGAATTGTCCTCCCATGCGCACATTGTGAACGGCTTGCCGTTCCCGCCGAACGAACAGTGGATACCGACAAACTTCAGAATTGAGTCTGTGGGTCTGTAAGGGACGGAAGGTTCTCCCTGTTCCACCATCCCAACCCTTCCTGCATACATAACACCAGATGAACACGGCCCCTCCGACGACCCCTGGCATTGCGTGATGCGCGCTTCAGTAACTGTTGGCCATAGTATGGCCCTGGCCGGAGTCGGTGCTGCAAAATAGAGTAATAAGCTCAGTCCGGTCAACAGGGCCAGATGACAGGCTTTATAAGCCCGGTCATTTTTGTGGCTTGTTTTTTTAAAACACAGGTTCATTTTTTCACCATTTGGAATATCAGATACACCGGGCAGAACGAACATCTACTTTGTATCGTTGGTGCCGGATGGGATTAATTGATTCCGCTGTCACAGACAATCAAAATAATTCCCCAGTATCCTGCGTGCTTCTAATATCCCCCCGCCTCGTACGTCTGCATCCGTAACTCAGTCTCTGACGGTGACAGTTTTGTATCCGGGCATGCTGGTATTAAAAGCCCATGTGATATCGGTACTGATCAAAATGTTGAAAATTCTACAAAAAAAACACTAATTTAAGGCATTAATGGGCGGTGAAAACGCCAGGCAATGGGTTGGACCATCTTAAGAAAAGCACTGTTGCGCCTTGCGATTCTGCTGCATATCGCAAGGCACCCCAAAATGCTTTCAATGCATTAAGACACTCAGGTAGTGCCCATACGCGGTTAACGGCGCTTTTGTTCCATGCAAAACGCTATCAGTCGGGAGACACCATTATTACAGCATTAGCTGAGTAGGCTCCCGGTTTCGCGCCCGTTATCGTCAAATCAGATTGAACCGTCAGTCTTTGATTCTCAACCCATGCTGTCAACGTCGTACTGACGCCAGGTCCCAGATTTAGCGTCGCGCCACCCACAATGGTCACCTTTGGAGACAGACCGCATGAAACATTAGTATAAGTCGTTCTTATATCGTTATCGGTTGGACCAAGAGCCCCATGCTCCAGGGTTTGCAGCGTGCCGACGCTGCAGCCTACTTCCGGCGCCAGAGGTTGCGAGCAATTACGGGAGCCAGAATTGGCTACGTCCAGGGCATGCAGCGCTCCCCACGGGGTGTAAAGCAGCACAGATGACTGGCTCTGTGCGCCGACCATCACACACTCCCCCCCCGGGCCGGCCCCACCATGCGGTCCCCAAGTCGTTCCGAACGAGCACTGGCTGATATCCTTGATGTCCCAGTGGTCTTTATCTACAAACTTGCATCCATAGGCCAAATCTGGACGATGCGATAAATTGTCAGCCCATGAGCACTGACTGAACGGCACGCCGTTCCCGCCGGCCTCGCAGTGGATACCAACAATTCGCACACCTGACGACAGCGGGGGCCTGGGGGCGGTAGGTTTCCCCTGTTCCAGAAAAATGATCTTTCCCGAATAATAAACATCTTCCGAACACGGCTGCTGCCACGTATCCCTGCATTCCGTGATGTGCACGTCAGTTGTAACCGGCCATAGTATGGCCCGGGCTGGAATCGGAGCTGCAAAATAGAGTAATAAGCTCAGTACAATTAACAGAACCAGATGACTGGTTTTATAAGATTGGTCATTTTCATGATCTATTTTTTTAAAGTATGGACTCACTTCTGTCACCATTGTGGAATATTAAAAGATCGAACAATTCGAGCACCCACCTCGTATCGTTGGTGCCGGATGGGATTAATTAATTCCGCTGCCACAGACAATCTAAATAATTTCCCAGCATCCTGTCCTGCGCGCTCCTAATGTCGATATTGCTTCGTACGTCCGCATCCCAACTCAGTCTCTGTCGGTGACAGTTTCTGTATCCGGGCATGCTCGTAAAACCGCGTGCGTCGTGCATGATGGTGGGAGCCTGTTGAACTGCCGCACGCAAAGAAAGCATAAACGTCAGATATTGACTTTGAAGGTCGCATGACGACGGTTGTATAGCCTGGGCGAAGCGTCTTGCCTGGCTACTGCGCACTTATTCATATTCAAGTCTAAAGGTAGCCACCGCGCTGAACGGCCCACCCGCAATGGTTCGCTTGGCGATCGCCTCCGGTTCACCCTGCACATAAGCCTGGAACATCAGAACATTGCTGCCGCTGTCCAGCGGATAAATTTGTCCTTCTTTATTTAGCGCCAATGGCTGCCCCGCCTGGTTTTCCAGGCCGATAGCAATACCGGATGCCATACTGCCGCTGTTAACAGCCAGCAGCCCCTTCAGATTAGGATTTTCCGCACCGCTAAAGACTATCATCACTATTTTAGACAGGCTCAGATCGCACTGCGACAGTCGAATATTAAACTTCTGACTGGGCGTTCGTTTATTAATGTACAGGTAATTAGCAAAGACAGGGTCAAAGTTCATCTGTACGCTCTCGTCACCCTGTGCGATTACGCAAGGTTCCGCTACCAGCGCACCGTGCAGGCGAACATTGTAAGCCTGCGCCATGCTGCTAAATACCAGCAACGATGTAATCGGTAACGCAAAAGTCAGTCCTTTTACCCAGTTCATTGATAAACCACCCTCAATGTAGCCGTAGCTTCAAACGGCCCCTCTGTTAATGTCGCACCTTGCCGTTTCACCGGCACGGCCTCAAGCCGCGGTTTACTGAGGATGCTGATAGGGAGCGGTTTGTTCAGGGTAAAGGGAATGCCATTTTGCTTAATCTGGATAGCCAGATCGGTAATACCGGTAACGACCGCCGCCCGATCATAATCTGCTGGTGTGCCGACTATCTCCAGCGTCATTCCCTTATCGTCTGCGCCGGATTCACAGGTAATCTGGTAGTTCATCGGCTGCAGGTAGTTCTCCCCGTTGACTTTGTTAATCCCTACCCGATTGCCAAAGTCAACATCAATAGCGTCATCCTTGCTGTTTTTTATGGTGCAGGCAGGAGGATCAATTAAAGTGCCAGTGAACATCATATTCTTCGCAGCCTGCCCCGCAGGACTCAGCACGCCACAAATCAGCAGCAAGACAGCACCTGAGTAGCTTTTCATTGATAATCCACCTTCATCGTGGCACCAGCGGAAAACGGTCCGCTAGTCAGGATGGCACCGGGGCGTTTTACCGGCACCGCCTCAAGATTTGGCACATTCTGATAGTTGAAATTCAGCCAGCGATTGATGGGCATAGGCTCACCATTACTTAACACTTCAATACCAAAGTCAGTTTTTGCGGTTCCCAGTACAGAGGCATCAAACGCAGCACCGGCCCCCTCAATCATCATCTTTAACGCATTCGACGAAGCGCCATCGCACTGTAATGAATAGGTGATCTTCCTTTTTTTATAGTTGCCGTCGACTTTGTTCGTTATCACGTCGTCACCAAACGGCACTTCAATTAAACCACCTTTATTGATGGTGCACGCCGGCGCTACAACCTGCACCTCGACTCTCACTTTGGTACTGGCAGCCCTCGCCTGAAAGGCGGCTCCCACGACAGCCAGTGCCAGGCAGATCACATACAACGCCGGTTTCCGTCTGCATAACCTCACAGTGCCCATGGCCCCCGCCTTAGTCATAGTTAAGCCTGAAATCAACATGAGCTGAATAAGCTCCAGCCTGCAGCGGTGCGCGCGTACGTTCCGGTGTGACAATATAGTCCAGTGAGTCTTGTCCTGCGGCCAGCAGCAGCGGTGCCCCACGGCTGCCCAGCCGAATATCACGTCCGAGAGAGTCAGCCATACGCAACGCGACGCCAGATGCCCCGCGTACCGCGATTAGCTGTGGGTTATCTGCGTCTGCTGGTGCGACAAAAGTGAACGACACGGCCGGCTGGTAAGCAGCCCATAGCAGATTTCCATTATGCTCGTCGCGATTGTTCGCGGGGCTGCGTACGCAGTCCCGCAGGTGTAGCGTTATGGCAACCGGCGTCCCCTGTGCACCTATTGTCGCCATACGCGCTGTCCCTGTTTCCCCCAGCCATACATCCTGATAAGCCGATGACATCTCTAACCGGCAAGCACTCTCAGTCAGCGCGCCGCGTATATTCAACACACCATTAGCACCATCGACATCCCAGTTATCCGCTGCATGGGTTTCCGGGAGCATCGCCATCACGTAGCCAAACACCAACGGGATTACCAGCACCGCCATTCCTTTAACCAACAGGTCATGCCGCTGAGGACAAGACAGGAAATCCTTCCTTTGATTTCGTTGTTGCATGCTCCGTTCCCTCTGTTAAGGTAGTAATCAACCCTTTTTTCCCGGTTTCACTTTGCATTCGGTTCCGCCACAATCGAACTGCAACTGTGGACGTCCGCCGTAATCATTGACATAGATCAGCACTGGCGCATTACCCAGAATGGACGCGCTAACGTTCAATACCTCTTTCGCCTTTGGCGCTATCATCAGCGGTTCAAACCCCTTAACGCTGGCCCCACCTGGCTTTGTGGTGGCATCGATAAGCGTCACGTAATACGGCGTCGGATTGTTAACCAGGTATTTGCCACCCTGCTTGATCAGCGTCAGCTTTTCCTGCCAGGGCGCAGCACCTTCGGTATCACTTAACGCATCAGGCCGATAAAACAATTTGATGCGCGTCTGCAATGCCAGCTGCAATGTGTTAGGTTTTTCACTCTTTGGCGGGATCTCACGCAGGTTGAAATAGAACAGCGTCTCGCGGTCCTGAGCCAGAAGATTGACGTTAGATAAGGCCTGAATCTTAATCTGGCTTTTAGCGCCGGGTTCCAGACGCTGCAAGGGCGGCAACACCATCAGTGGCGTAGTGATTTTATTCCCTTGGGCATCTTCAACCCATCCCTGCGCCAGATAAGGCAGTTGCTTATTTTCGTTACTGATGTTCAGGCTGACAGATTTATCAGCACCGCTAAACACCACCCGGGTTCGATCCAGGGCAATCGCTGCCTGAGCCTGCTGTACGCACAATACGCCTGTCAGCAGGGCACCTGTCAGGGGTAAAAAGTTCTTGTTCATTACGTTCATCGTTGATTACTCGCTATCTGAGTTCTTTCAATTCAGTAAGGTGGCCAGGGCAAGTGGAAGTCAGCTCGCCCCGGCACAGTGGCTAAAATTTTGTTTCTGGCGCGAACATCAATCTGCCTCTTTACCTGTCGGCAGCAGACGGCATGGCAGCAAGAGAGCTGACGTATCGCTGCGCGGTATCTGTGCGGGTAGCGTAACCACACACTGCACCTGTCCACTCCAGCGTACGGTCATCTCTTCTTCAGGGTTAATACCGCTCAGATATACGCTACCGTCGTCGCCAATGATGCCAACGTTCTGCTTTTTAGGGTTTTGTACCGTGGCGCCGAACGGAGGCGTGGTGCCATCAGCCAGGCGGATAACCGCCATGGCTTTCTCACCGGCGATCACCTCAAATTTGCGATAGCCAATGGCCCCCTCGGTCAGGGTCGCCTGCACCACGGAGCGCGTCGCCTCAGCATTTTCAGGAAGTTCGTTGACGTCGATGCTGATTTTATTGCGGTAGTAGCTGTTGACGTCGGTTACTACCGCTTTGCCGAAGCGGTTACTGCGTGTCACTGGGCCATAACCGCTAATCGGAATATCCGCCACACCGTCGGTATCAAGCAGTAAGCGGGTTCCGCCAATCATGCCTGAACGGTGCAGCGCAGCCCCTTCGAGGGTGGCCGTTGCTCCCCCCTGTAGCGATAACCCCACAGACGAATAACGCCCTTCCTGGTAACTGGCGTTAGCATCGATCTGCGCCATGTCCCCCTGGTGAGAGTAATAGCCACTCGCCATACCGCCGTCGCGGCTAATGCCGCTACTCAGTTGGTAACTGTCGCCATTTTTCAGTCGATCGTAGTAACTCACCTGGTGACTGTTGTTGGTACGGCTATAGCTGCCGCTGTAGCTGATCGATCCGCTGCCTCCCCACGGCAACGATAACGAGAGGTACATGCCGTCGTCGTTGGCACCGTAATATTTATTGCGGTATCCCGTCAGCGACAGGCTGATATTCCTGAACTGACCGATGTCGAAATTACGCGACAGCGTCAGGGTATAACGGTCATTGGTGGCACTGTTCCAGTAAGTCTGGTGGTTGTAGTTCAGGTAAGCACTCACCCCCAGATCGCGGAGTTGCTGGCTGTAACTGATGGTGTACATTTCTTTGCTGCTCTGGGTGCGGATACCGTTCTCCAGCACATCCAGATATTCACTCATCGACATGTAGTTCCGCTCCGAGAAGCGGTAACCGGCGAAGGTCACCTGGCTGTCAAATTCGTCGAAGCTTTTCGAATAACTCAGTCGGTAGGAGCCACCGGTCAGCGTGCCGTTTTCCCATTGATTGTTCAGGCGCGCACGCGACTGGGTAACGTCAAATGACAGCGCACCGAACATCATCAGATCCCGTCCAAGGCCGACTGCGACTGCATTGTAATCACCGCCCGCCACACCGCCGCCGTAAAGCGACCAGCCGTTGCTAATCCCCCAGGAAAACTCCCCCGTGGCAAACAGCGGCCCATTGGTGTTGTGCTTCCAGTCGGAGGGCCGCCCGCTTGCCACTTTGTAACGTACGGTCCCCGGTCGGGTCAGATATGGAATGCTGGCAGTATCAATTTTGAACTCCTGCACGCTACCGTCCTGCTCTTCGACACGGACATCCAGTTGCCCGGTGACGGCATCATTGATGTCCTGAATACGAAACGGCCCAGATGCAACCTGGGTTTCGTAGAGGACGCGTCCCTGCTGGCTGATAATGACCTTAGCGTTGGTGCGAGCCACCCCGGTCACCTCGGGTGCATAACCGCGCAGGTTCGGTGGCAGCATGCTGTCATCACTGGTCAGGCTAGCCCCCGTAAAGCGGAAACTGTCAAAAATGTCGGAATACAGGTAATTTTCCCCAACCGACAGCTGTGCCCCCATGCGAGGGAGCGCCCGGTAAGCATAATAGCGGCTCCAGTCCCAGCTCTGGCGCGTACCCTCACCGCTACCAGTGGTATGATCCAGCCGTGTTTGCCAGTCAGCGCGCAGCCGCCAGGCCCCCAGATTCCCACCAATCGTACCGTTGCCGCTGACGTTATATTTCTGTTCACCACGTTGCTGCTGACGCTGAGTTTGCGCATTGAGGTAATAATCCAGCAGCAAGCCGGGAACACCATTATCCCAGCGCGATGGTGGATCCCAGTTATCCGCAGAATACTCGAGATAGGCCTGCGGCAGGCTCACGGTAAGGCTGGCACTGCCTAAATCGCCACGCGTTGACATACCCGGCAAACTTTTCAACGACAGGCACTCACCCTGATGCCACCAGGTGAGTTTTTCTTTCATATCCGGCTTTAAACCAAACTGTTCAACCATTGATGGGCTGATGCAGGCGGTACTGTCTTTAGCATCATCCTCTGCGGGATAAAAAATTACGGACTGCTCAGGTAATTCCTGCTTATTAATTCGCACAAGCATGATGTAGTTGCCTGGCATGATATAACCACCGCGAGAGAACTGCCCCAGATCGATATTTTGACGATCTTTCACATCAAGAACATCAGTATTGAACTGTACTTCTTCCGCACTGGCATAATACCCAACAAAACCTAGCGCACAGGCAATGTAAACGCCCAGCGTACGGACGGGAAAGGGTAATAAATTCCAGTTAGCCATCATCATGCTTATTAGTCCCTTTTCTTATTTCCACACCAGCGCCACCAATGAAAATCATTGTTTTTCCATGCGCCATAAAGCAAATGACAGATACACCTGTTGAATAGATTCTTTGCTCTTTAATTTATCATTTCTGAGAATGGATCAGTAATAGTCCATTTTAAACCTGATAGTTGAGGTGTATTCTCCACTACGCAATGTCTGTTTATTACTCACTAATCGCAGAGAGTATTTCAGTTCTTTATTTCCCTCGCTGATATCCAGATAAGGCGAAGGCATGCCGGGTTTGATAATATTCCCGTAACTATCCACTATCTGTAGTGCAACACCCCGCGCAGGTCCGTCGACACCGAATAGTTCATTATCTACCCTGCCATCAAAAGTTACCTGAAAACGCCGCCACTTGGGCAAGCGGTCATCCACGCGATCCAAAACACAGTTTACTAACCGAATACTGAATGGATACTTGCCCCCTTCACCATCACGTATAATTTGGCTCAATGGTATCACCGACATATCAATAGTTTGATCGCGACTGTCGGTATCAATAGCACAGGCAGTTTCAATCACAGCACCTTGCATGTTGACCTGCCCCCAGCCAGCCGCTTGGCTGCTCTGTCCAGGCAACAGCATCAACAGGCAAAGCGCCGGGTAATGAATGGTTAGCGGTTTCATCTCTCACACATCTCCCACAGATAATTCCAACAAGAATGCATGCAAGGTATTCCCCGCATGCATTCTTGATCCTGTTATCGGAACAGATTATTTGTAGTTAAGAATGAAGTTTGCCACGCTCTGGAATTTACCTGGGACGATAGTTTTATCATCACCACCGTCGCCTTTCAGATAAGCACTGAAGGCCAGCGTTGCTTCTGAACCACCAGCACTGAGGACCTGGCCCTGGGTTGCTTTACCCAGTTCAATCAAATTATTGCTACCGTCGGTAATAGCAATGCTGGCACCTTTAGCATCACCGGTCATACCCAGTAAGCCATTCTTACCGGCCGCACCATTGAACGTCGTGGTCACCGTTTTAGCGGTTTCCAGGCTGCATTTCTCCAGATGGATTTCAAATGGTTTCGGGCTGGAGTTACCACCGTTAAGCAGAGAAACGTTTGAAACACCGCCTAAATCTACAGTCTGGTCAAGAGACTTAGAATCAATCGAGCAGGGTGCATCAATAATAGAACCCGTAAAGGTCACTTTACCATGTCCCTGGTCGGTAGCTGGTGTACCAGCACCTGAACCTGCAGCCTGTGCACCAGCAATTGTCCCTAAAGTCACTACTGCTGCCAGCATGGTTTTTTTAAAATTCATTTTTTGCTTTATCCTTAATAAAGAAAGTTATATTCCGTATTCCATTTTCTTTGCAAAGCCGCCACCACTTCTTTGGTGCCATTCAGCAAACACGTAATAGATAGTGTAGGTAACGCACTACTCTGTATCCCGTTGCGTCATAGCCACCAGCGACTGAGGAAAATGATAACCCCCGAAAAAGATTTTAGCAAAATAATCTAATTAAGATAAAGAAATCAGCATAAAAAACTAAATCACTCACAAAAGTACGCATTGATTAAGATTAAAAACCAACAACGAGTAACAAGTTAAAAAATAATACTCTATTAATTTCAATGGGATTTAAGGGAAGGAATCACTTGCTTAAAAATAATTTGACTATGCATGTAGAACTGCAATAAATTTAACAATCACAAAAAATAAGACTATTCTCATCATTGCTGCATTTTTGATTGCACACCCGGAGTAAATGAGTATCCACATGAAATATATAATAAATCTAACTATAGTCTTCGACCCAGAAAACCAATCGTTACTTGTCAGGAATAACCACCAGCTAAAAGTTGAGTTATCTAACCCAGCAACACGCTTGCTAACAGAGTTCATAAAAAATAATAAAGTCGAGTTAACTCGCGAAACACTCATCAAACGCGTCTGGGAGGACTTTGGATTTTCACCGTCGAGCGCTTCGCTGAGTAACCATATTAGCGAATTAAGAAAAGCCTTCGCAGCGCTTGAGTTAAGTACAAAAATTCTGATTACCGTACCGCGGGTAGGCTTCAAAATGGAGGCTGAAATCCATCCTGAGACAAGGATGCAGGTAGACTCAGTCACTGCTGAAAATATAGAGCATGCCCCTTCCTCTTATGAATCGTCGGCAGAAAAAAATACTAAACCCACCTTGATTAACAAAAAGATAGTGGGGAAATTTAAAAAAAAACCTTTCTCAATAAAAATGGCAGCGCTTGTTTTAATCCTTGTCCTGATCATCCTTGCAATAATGGCAATTTACGTTGCTATGCCCCGGGATCACAGGCCGAGGTTAGTCGGCATTGAAGGGAAATGTAGGATTTATACTCTGAATGATAACCAGCAAGGCAATAAACAGTTTGATACCGCTAAAAGGATGCTGGCCAATAAGAGGATAGATTGTACGCAAACACAGCAGAACATCTATTATATGGAGGCTCGCCCGGAAGAGGGGCTGTTCAAAATTCACTTCATGGCTGCATGCACCCTAAATGACAACGTGGATCATACCGACTGCAGTAACTATAAGTTGGTTGAGTAACTTGCAATGAAAAGGATTATTATCGGGATATCCGTTTTTACGATCATCCTCATAAGCGGGGTTGCCCTTTACCTTAACAACACGAGCTGGACACCTTATCGCTGTAAATCTGTCGTAAATGCAAACCTTGTTTACATGAATGGCGAGAACCTTGACCTGAACTTAAGTGTTAATATGATCACCACCCATGAAGGAAAGAGTGAATGGCTTGTGGTCGGTTCCGTTAAAGGACGAAATATACAATATATTATCTCGCGAAGAGTGTTTCTCTCCACCAGAGAAAGTGGTTTTAAAGGGTTAACCAGGTCCATGATAACCCGGGAAGAGCATCAGCCGATCGATAATATTCCCAACGACATCTGGCAGCGGCACGTTCTGCCTGAAGTTCCTGGTGTGGCGTTTTATATGGAAATGAAGCGTTTGGATAACAATCTGTTATTTGTTAAAGGGCTGACCAATCCCTTTTTTATCTGCGCGATTAACGAGAATTAACCATTTAAGGGCATCATTCCTTACCCTGTAAGTCATAATGCCCTTAGCTTCAGGCTACGAAAGCAGCCCTCTCAACATTCCATTGCCACTAAGTTAACGTTAGTAAAAAAACCACTGAAAACCGACGTCAATAATATAAGAAACCAGCAGGGAGAAAGAGGCGCGCTGATTTCAACACTGGCGGAGGCGTGGTTAAAATGCGCTGACCTTGGGAACTGTCGCTTTCGTGATTTAATGAATATGTAGAAGGGTTGGCTGGTGTTCCGCTTTCGGCACTGCAGGAAATGGGAGGTTGGGAGAGCATAGAAATGGTTCAGAGGTATGCGCACCTGCCCCCTAACCATCTGATTGCACATGCACGAAAAATAGACGCAATTTTGTCACCTGATAACACAAATAAGACACAGGGAGAGAATCAGGCAGGATTAAGAATTGCGTAAATGATTGAAAGATATTGGTACGCCCTACAGGATTCGAACCTGTGACCTACGGCTTAGAAGGCCGGTGCTCTATCCAACTGAGCTAAGGGCGCATGGTGATTGCGTCGGATTATACGACGCGATCCTGCTGAGTCAACGTTTTTACAGTGAGTTGCATTCCACTGCTGAAGTAATGAACAGTCTCTCAGCCTCAGATCCGTATCGTGCCATAAAAAACCCACCTTGCGGTGGGTTCCTCATAAATACCGCAACAGAGCCCCTTAATTGGTCGCTTTGTTTTTCAGTTCTTCTGCACCCTGCTTGGTTTTATCCCAGCCTTTCTCGGTGCCTTCTTTGGTTTTGTTCCAGGTTTTCTGGGAACCTTCAGAGATCTTGCTGCTGGTCGAGTGACTCTCGCCTTCCGCGGCATGTTTAGCTTTCAGCTGCATCTCTTCCCCTTCGTGCTGGGATTTATGCAGCTTCTCTTTGGCGGTATCAGCACCTTTATGCGCTTCTGCCACAGTGTTATCCGTCGTAGTCGCAGCAAAAACAGGTGAAGCCATCAGCAAAGCAGACAGTGCAATAATAGTTGTTTTCATCATTCCCTCTTTATCTTTTCGATAAGTTGCCGTGTCACAGTTCAATCCTGGCACAGCCCCGGCGGTAATGATTTAGGAATAAACCGGGAATGGCAGGTTAATGCCGTGTGGAACGCTTTAAAAGCAGTCTGTGGTGTCACCCTTGCCTGTCCATCGTTGAAACTCTGCCTGACAGCGAGCCGCGCTTCTGACAAAATAGGCGTAATCCCCGAATTAACTCAAAACAGATGGATCCCCTTTCTGATGGTAGCAAAAATTATTGACGGTAAAACGATTGCGCAGCAGGTGCGACAAGAGGTTGCAGCACTTGTTCAGCAGCGTCTGGCGGCAGGTAAGCGTGCTCCTGGTCTGGCCGTAGTGTTGGTGGGTGAAAACCCGGCTTCGCAGATTTATGTTGGCAGCAAGCGCCGTGCCTGCGAAGAGGTCGGTTTCCTTTCGCGTTCTTACGATCTGCCCGCGTCCACCAGCGAAGCGGATCTGCTCGATCTGATTACAAAGCTGAACAACGACGCGGAAATTGACGGTATCCTGGTGCAGCTACCGCTGCCTGCGGGCATCGACAACGTCAAAGTGCTGGAACATATTGCACCGGAAAAAGACGTGGATGGCTTCCACCCTTACAACGTCGGCCGCCTGTGCCAGCGCTCTCCGAAGCTGCGCCCGTGTACGCCCCGTGGCATCGTCACGCTGCTGGAACGTTACAATATTGATACATACGGCCTTAATGCCGTAGTGGTCGGCGCATCCAATATCGTTGGCCGCCCGATGAGCATGGAGCTGCTGCTGGCCGGTTGCACCACCACCGTCACCCATCGCTTTACCAAAAATCTGCGTCACCATATCGAACATGCCGATCTGCTGGTGGTGGCGGTAGGTAAGCCCGGGTTTATTCCCGGCGAGTGGATCAAACCCGGCGCGATTGTCATTGACGTGGGGATTAACCGCCTGGAAAGCGGCAAAGTGGTTGGCGATGTGGAGTTTGACGTGGCGGCTGAACGCGCCGCCTATATTACCCCGGTGCCGGGCGGTGTGGGGCCAATGACGGTCGCCACCCTGATCCAGAACACCCTGCAGGCCTGTGAAAATAACGACGATGGAGCAACAGCATAATGGCAACTTTTTCTCTGGGCGATCATCCCCACGTGGATCTGTGCGATCTGATGAAACTGGAAGGCTGGGTTGAAAGCGGCGCAATGGCAAAAATCATGATCTCTGGCGGTCATGTGACGGTCAATGGCGTAAAAGAAACCCGTAAGCGCTGCAAAATTGTGGCGGGACAGAAGGTTGAGTTTGATGGCGAAAGCGTCACCGTAACGGCCTGATATTCAGGGAGATGCGCGAAAGGCTGCCTGCGGGCGGCCTTTTTTGATCGCGGCAGCGCCCGGGCGCAGTACGATTAACATTTCCTGTTGCGGTGGTCACTCCTCACCTGCAATCTGTGTTGCTCCGTCGACCTGCTGCAGCCGGTAGTGGCGTATCGCCGTGTGTCCGGCGATCAGCTGTGCCAGCAGCGGGGAGTGGCTGGTGACCCAGATCTGGCTGTAGCGACTCGCTTCAGCGATCAGCTGCGCCAGCGCCGGTAACAGGTCGGGATGCAAACTGTTCTCTGGCTCGTTAAGCGCCATAAAGGCGGGCGGGCGTGGACTGAGCAACGCCACCACCAGACAAAGGAAGCGCAGCGTGCCGTCAGACAGTTCAGCGGCGTCGAGCGGCCGCAGGATCCCCTGACGGTGCATCAGCATCTGAAAGCGGCCGCTCTGGGCTTCCACCTCAAAATGACTGTCGGGAAACGCCTGCTGCAAAATAGAGAACAGCAACTCGGTGTGGCCGCGTTCGCGGAGGGTCTCAAAGGCGGCGGCAAGGTTGCGACCATCGTGCGCCAGGATCGGCGAGCGGATGCCGACCTGCGGTACGCGCAGCGCACTGCCCGGCCAGACGGCAAACTCGTGGTAAAAGCGCCAGCCGCGCAGGTTCTCACGCACCTGCGAGACTTCCGGATAGAGATGCGGGTCAGCCAACTGACCAAAAACCGACTCTTCCTGGTGCAGTGAAGCCGGATAGGCCACGCGCTCCCCGTCGATATTGTGCAGAAAAGCGGTTTGATTGCTGCGCTCCAGCAGCTGCGCCGAACGCCGCCGCTTTTGCCCACTCAGCCAGAGCTGCTCTTTTTTCACCACCGGGTCGAGGTTAAACAGGCTGATCAGCGGTTCGGGAAAGCCGATCTCCAGCTGATAGTCGAAGTCGTCCATCGTCGCCGACAGGATCATCCGTTTGACTTCGCTATGACGTTCACCGCGCCGCGCGCCTCCGGCCCACATGGCTTTCTGAATGCCGCCATCCTCTGCCAGTGCCGGGGACAGGCGTTCGCAGGCCGCTTCATGCAGCAGGCGTACCGCTTTATACAGATTGGATTTGCCACAGCCGTTGGGGCCGGTGATAACGTTAAGCTGACCGAGTTCAAGTTCGAGGTAGCGAATGGAGCGGTAGTTGGTGAGGGTGAGTTGTCTGATCATGGTAACGGAGTCCTGACCTTCAGCAGAAAGGACAAGGGCGCGGAATACCGCGCCCCGGAGATTACTTACGACGCCAGCGGGTGCCGCCTGCACCATCTTCCAGCACAATGCCCATCGCATTAAGCCTGTCGCGCGCCACATCGGCCTGCGCCCAGTCTTTCGCCAGTCGCGCATCAATACGCATCTGGATCAGTGCTTCAATCTGCGCCACTTCTTCATCATTGATATTCACGCCGTTCTGCAGGAACTGCTCCGGATCCTGCTCAAGCAGGCCCAGCACGCCCGCCAGTACGCGCAGTCGCGCTGCCAGCCCCTCAGCAGCGGTTTTGTCGGTGTCCTTCAGGCGGTTGACTTCACGCGCCAGGTCAAACAGAACCGAATAGGCTTCAGGGGTATTGAAGTCATCATCCATGGCAGCACGGAAACGAGTTTCAAACTCTTCCCCGCCGGCCACAGCAGCACTGGCGTCGGTGTTACGGATGGCGATGTAGAGGCGCTCCAGCGCCGAGCGCGCCTGATTCAGATTATCTTCGCCGTAGTTCAGCTGGCTGCGATAGTGGCCGGACATCAGGAAATAGCGTACGGTTTCCGCGTCGTAGTGCGCCAGCACGTCGCGCACGGTAAAGAAGTTGTTCAGTGATTTTGACATCTTCTCGCGGTCAATCATCACCATGCCGGAGTGCATCCAGACATTCACATACGGACCATCATGGGCACAGGTGGACTGGGCAATCTCGTTTTCATGGTGGGGGAACATCAGGTCAGAGCCGCCGCCGTGGATATCAAAATGCTCACCCAGTTGCTTGCAGTTCATGGCTGAACATTCGATGTGCCAGCCCGGGCGACCCATCCCCCACGGGGACTCCCAACCGGGTTCGTCAGCTTTTGACATCTTCCACAGCACGAAGTCCATCGGGTTACGCTTCACGTCTGCCGCGACTTCCACGCGGGCACCAGCCTGAAGCTGATCGAGATCCTGGCGCGACAGTGAGCCATAGTTTGGGTCGCTGTCGACGGAGAACATCACATCACCATTGCTGGCGACATAGGCGTGCCCACGGTTAATCAGCTTGCTGACCAGCTCAATAATCTCTGGAATATGGCGCGTGGCGCGCGGTTCCTGGTCCGGCGGCAGAATATTCAGCGCGGCGAAATCCTTGTGCATCTCGGCAATCATACGATTGGTCAGTTGCTCAATGCTTTCGCCCTTTTCATTGGCACGTTTGATGATTTTGTCATCAATATCGGTGATGTTACGCACATAGTTCAGCTCATAGCCGCTGTAACGCAGATAGCGTGCCACCACGTCAAAGGCGGCGAAGGTTCTGCCGTGTCCGATATGACAGAGGTCGTAAACGGTAATGCCACACACGTACATCCCGATTTTACCGGCATGAATAGGTTTAAATTCCTCTTTTTGACGACTCAGGGTGTTGTAAATCTTTAGCATTGAGACATTCCGTTTTAAACGTGTGCGGGATTAGCGAAAAAATGGCGAAGTAAATATTCTGACGTATTCTTACCTTCAGCGCGGCGCAAAGCAAGGTTATCTGCGTTTCCTTTATCAAGGGGAGGCTGACGAGCTATCACATTTTGTGATATAAGAGCCGTCTGTCGCACGGGACAGACTCCCGTCTCAGTTCCCGGCGCTCAATGTTAAATACTCCAACCCTGACAGGATGAGAATATGGTCACTTTCCAGACTAATCATGGCGATATCGTCATCAAGACTTTCGATGATAAAGCGCCGGCTACCGTTAAAAACTTCCTTGAGTACTGCCGCGAAGGTTTTTACGACAACACCATCTTCCACCGTGTGATCAACGGCTTTATGATCCAGGGCGGTGGTTTTGAACCGGGCATGAAGCAGAAAGACACCAAAGAAGAGATCCGCAACGAAGCGGGTAACGGCCTGAAGAACACCAAAGGCACCCTGGCGATGGCCCGTACTCAGGCGCCACACTCTGCGACTGCCCAGTTCTTCATCAACGTGGCTGACAACGACTTCCTGAACTTCCGTGACGAAAGCCTGCAGGGCTTCGGTTACTGCGTGTTTGCTGAAGTGGTTGAAGGCATGGACGTGGTTGAGAAAATCAAAGCCGTGGCCACCGGTCGCAGCGGTATGCACCAGGATGTGCCAAAAGACGACGTGATCATTCAGAAAGTCACCGTCAGCGAATAATGTCGCATACGCTGTTTATCGCAGATCTCCATCTGTGTACTGAAGAACCGGCTATTACGGCCGGTTTTCTGCATTTTTTACGCCGTGAAGCACAGCAGGCAGACGCGCTGTATATTCTCGGTGACCTGTTTGAAGCCTGGATCGGTGACGATGACCCGAATCCGCTTCATGCCGAGGTGGCGCACGCCCTGCGCCAGCTGGCTATCCCCTGCTATTTTATTCACGGTAATCGCGACTTTCTGCTGGGCAAACGTTTTGCCAAAGCCAGTGGCATGACCCTGCTGCCGGAAGAGCAGGTGCTGGATCTGTACGGCAGGCGCGTGCTGATTATGCATGGCGATACCCTGTGTACCGATGATCAAGGCTATCTGCGTTTTCGCGCAAAGGTCCAGCAGCGCTGGCTGCAGACGCTGTTCCTCGCCCTGCCCCTCTTTGTCCGCCAGCGAATCGCCCTGAAAATGCGCGCCGGCAGCCGTCAGGCCAACAGCAGCAAATCCCGGGAAATCATGGACGTCAATCAGCAGGCGGTGGTGGCGGCGATGTCACGCCATCAGGTACAGTGGCTGATCCACGGTCATACTCATCGCCCCGCCGTTCATCCCCTGCTGATCCAGGGGCAGGCGGCTGAACGCCTGGTGCTTGGCGCCTGGCATGAAGAAGGGTCAATGATCAAAGTCAGTGCTGACGAAATAAGCCTGATTTCCTTTCCGTTCTGAGGTCAAAGTCTGAGTGAAAACGCGGCTATTTGACGCTACGCAACCGTTTTCCTCACCGCGCAGTCGTGATATTCTCTTTGCCCTTCCCATCGGGTCGCCCTGTTGAGCGGCCCTGGTGACGTTTTACAATCACAGGAGTCAGACCCGCATGACATCGAACGCCGCACCGGCCCGCATTGCTATTGTTATGGGTTCCAAAAGTGACTGGGCAACCATGCAATTTACGGCGGAAATCCTTACCAGCCTGGACGTTCCCTTTCACTGCGAAGTGGTGTCTGCACACCGCACGCCGGACAAACTCTTCAGCTTTGCCGAACAGGCCGCCGGTAACGGCTATCAGGTGATTATCGCCGGCGCAGGCGGGGCAGCCCATCTGCCGGGCATGCTGGCGGCGAAAACGCTGGTGCCGGTACTGGGAGTTCCGGTGCAGAGCGCGGCCCTGAGCGGCGTCGACAGCCTCTACTCCATTGTACAGATGCCGCGCGGCATTCCGGTGGGCACGCTGGCAATCGGTAAAGCTGGCGCTGCCAATGCAGCCCTGCTGGCGGCGCAGATCCTTGCGCTGCACGATGCCGGGCTGGCCGATCGTCTGAATCACTGGCGTCAGAGCCAGACCGACGAAGTGCTGAACAACCCGGACCCGCGGGAGGAAGCATGAAGCCGGTCTGTGTATTAGGTAACGGCCAGCTGGGACGGATGCTGCGCCAGGCGGGTGAGCCGTTGGGCATTGCCGTCTATCCGGTGGGCCTGGATGCGGAACCCGAATCCCTGCCCATTGCACAGAGCGTGATCACTGCTGAAATCGAGCGCTGGCCTGAAACGGCATTAACCCGTGAACTGGCCAGCCATAACGCCTTTGTGAACCGCGATATCTTTCCACTGCTGGCCGATCGTCTGACCCAGAAGCAACTGCTGGACCGGCTGGGCCTGGCAACCGCGCCGTGGCAGTTGCTCTCCAGTGCAGATGAGTGGGCGCAGGTATTCACCACGCTGGGCCCGCTGGCCATCGTAAAACGCCGCACAGGCGGCTATGACGGTCGCGGTCAGTGGCGTCTGCGCGCCGGTGAAACCGAATCACTGCCCGCCGACTGCTACGGCGAGTGCATTGTTGAACAGGGGATCAATTTCTCCGGCGAAATGTCGCTGATCGGCGCACGTGGCCACGACGGTAAAACCGTGTTTTACCCGCTGACGCACAACCTGCATCAGGACGGCATTCTGCGTACCAGCGTCGTGCTGCCGGACGTGAACGAGCAGCATCAGCAGCAGGCCGAGCACATGCTGTCTGCCATCATGAATGAACTGAACTACGTCGGCGTGATGGCGATGGAATGCTTTGTGGTGCCGGAAGGTCTGCTGATCAACGAGCTGGCACCGCGCGTGCACAACAGCGGTCACTGGACGCAGAACGGCGCATCCATCAGCCAGTTTGAGCTGCATCTGCGGGCTATTCTCGACCTTCCACTGCCGACGCCGGTGGTCAGCACGCCGTCAGTGATGGTTAACCTGATTGGCACCGATGTCAATCTGGCCTGGCTGGCGCAGCCGCTGGTGCATCTGCACTGGTATGAGAAAGAAGTGCGTGCCGGGCGCAAAGTCGGCCACCTGAACCTGTCCGACGTCAGCCCGCAGGCGTTAAGCCAGGCACTGAATGCGCTGGTCCCGATGCTGCCGGCAGAGTACGCCAGCGGTATTGCCTGGGCCGAAGAAAAGCTGGGTTAATGTTACGGGCTGACCACCACAGAAGGTCAGCCCCGACATGGTCTGGCGCAGGGTCGACCTTTTTTCCGGCCGCCCCCCTTCCTTATCCCGTGTAATACCCTCTGAACAGCGCTTTCCCTTTCAGTAACCGCACGCCCAGCCAGCCGCCGCACAGCGACAGCAGAACGGCGCCGGTTAATGGCAGCACCAGCCACAGCGTAAAATCAGGCTGCCACGGGAAGTCGAACACCTTACGTTGCAGCCCCCACAGCGCCGCCTCTGCCCCGATAGCCGCCGCCACGCCAGACACGACACCCAGCAGCGCAAACTCACACCACAGCGTGCCGCGCAGCAGACGGGTACTGGCCCCGAGCGTGCGAAAGACCACCAGCTCCTGGCGGCGCTGACGCATGCCGACCTGAATCTGCGCCAGCAGCAGCAGGACACCGCAGGCGGTCACCAGAATCACCATAATCTCCAGCGCCTGACTGACCTGGGCCAGCACCTGGCTTATCTGCCGCAAAATACTGCCAATATCCAGCAGGCTGAGCGTCGGGAACTGCCGGTTTAGCTGTGCCAGCGTGGCGTTATCATTATCCATTCTGAAACTGGTCAGCCAGGTCTGCGGCTGTCCGTCCAGTGCACCCGGCGGGAAGATAAAGAAGAAGTTTGGCTTCAGACTCTCCCAGTCTACCTTGCGCATGCTGCTGATTCTGGCACTGAACTCCTGGGTATCCCCGGTAAAGGTGACGGTATCCCCCAGCTTCACACCGAGCCGTCCGGCCAGCTCCTGTTCAATCGACACTTCTCCCTTTTTCGGCGGCCAGGTGCCTGAAGTCATCGGATTGTGATCCGGCAGATCTTTCTGCCAGGTGAGATTCAGCTCCCGGTTCAGGGACTCATCCAGCGCCGGGTCGGCCGGCTTTTCATTAATGCTGGTCAGCCGCACGCGCACCACCGGATAGAAAGTTTCTGCCTTGACCTGATGCTGCTGCAGGAAGGCCTGCACCTGCGGCACCTGCTGTTCGGTCATGTTCAGCAGAAAATAGTTCGGACTGCCTGGCGGCAGCTGCTGCTGCCAGCGTTCCAACAGATCGCCCCGCATCACCAGCAGCAGCGCCAGCAGCATAAACGACAGCGAGAAGGCCGCCAGCTGGCTGAGCGTCGTCCACGGCTGCCGCAGCAGCCGGTTGACTGCCAGACGAAATGCCAGATTGCGCAGCGTCAGGCGGCGCAGCAGCAGCAGCCCGCCCCAGCCAATCGCCCCCAGCAGTAAGGAGAGCAGCACAATCCCGGCCACCAGCGCCCACAGCAGCTTGCTGCCCCCCACCAGCAGTGCCAGCAGACCGATCACCACCAGCGCCATGACGGGCAGATAGAACTTCAGCGGCCAGAGGTTGGCCACCGTGTCACGACGCAGGACGCGCAGCGGCTGGGTTGCCAGCAGCAGACGGTAAGGACGCAGCCCCACCAGCAGAGAGATGACAAACAGCGATCCCACCGCCCACAGCCACGGCCAGGCGCTGGCAGCCGGCAGCTCACCGGGCAGCACCGGACGCAGCATGCTTAACAGCAGGGCTTCAAAGCCGAGGCCGATGACGCTGCCCACCACGGCCGCCAGCAGCAGCACCGACAGCCACTGTCCGATAATCAGCCTGCGCAGTGCCGCCCGGTTGGCACCGAGCGTTTTCAGCACTGCCACCAGATCGTAGCGGCTGCGGCAGTAATGATTCATCGCCACCGCTACGGCAGCAATGGCCAGCATCAGGGTCAACAGGGCTGACAATAGCAGGAACTGCTGGGCGCGCTGCATGGATTTACCCAGTGCGTCCTCACTGTTCTCCACGCTGATCCAGCGCTGATCCGCCGTGATGCGTGAGGCGATATAACGGTCATAGCGCGCCAGCTGCGCGGGCGTACCGGAAAATTTATAGCGCCAGGTGATGCGGCTGCCGGGCTGGATCGCACCGGTCTTTTCCACATCCGCCAGATTCATCAGCAGACGCGGTGCAGTCTGGAACGGGTTAAAGCCCGCATCCGGCTCCTGGACCACCTCCCCCCCGATAAGCAGGGTGGCATCCCCCACGTCCAGTTGGTCCCCGGCTTTACGCTCCAGCAATGCCAGCAGACGCGGTGCGGCCAGCACCGTGCCCGCTGCCGGTTTCAGTCCGGCAGGCACCGTGGTCAGTTGCCCGAACATCGGGTAAAGATCGTCGACGGCTTTGACCGAAGCCAGCTGCGGGGTATCGCCCGCAAAGGTCATGGTCATAAAAGTCAGTTGACGTCCGACCTGCAGGCCGTCCGCACGCGCCTGTTCAAGCCATTCGGCAGGCACCTCTTTGCCGCTGCGCAGTGTGCGGTCACCTGCCATAAAGTCACGACTTTGCTGGCTTAAGCCTTTTTCCATGCGGTCGCTGAGTGAACCGAGAGCCAGCACGCAGGCGACTGCCAGTGTCAGCGCCAGCCAGACAATCAGCAGCGAGGGGGATTTCCACTCGCGCCAGAACCAGCGCCAGATCATGCCTCCTCCCACAGCTTGCCGTCGCGCAGCCGCAGGCGGCGGTCACAGCGCGCAGCCAGTTGTTCATCATGCGTAACGAGGATCAGCGTGGTGGCATAGTCCCGGTTCATTGAAAACAGCAGGTCGGCAATACGCTCACCGGTTTTCCGGTCAAGATTGCCGGTGGGTTCATCGGCAAAGAGCAACGCCGGCCGACCGTTAAAGGCACGGGCCAGCGCCACCCGCTGCTGTTCCCCTCCGGAGAGCTGTGCAGGAAGATGGCTCAGACGTTCACCGAGGCCCAGTTGGGCGAGCAGCGTGGCTGCCTGCTCCCGGCTTTTGCGATCACTGTCGCCGCGCAGCAGCGCCGGAAGCTGCACGTTTTCCTGAGCGTTGAGGGTGGGGACCAGCATGAAAGACTGAAAAACAAAGCCGACATTTTTCGCACGCAGTTCGGCCCGCTGCTCTTCATTCATCTGATGCAGCGGCTGCCCGAGCATCATCACTTCGCCTTCCGTACCGTCATCCAGGCCGGCAAGAATACCCAGCAGCGTTGACTTGCCCGATCCGGACTCTCCGATCAGGGCGAGCGTCTCAGCCGGTTTGACAACCAGCTCAACTCCGGTAAGGATGGAAAGCTGATGCTCACCCTGACCGACGGACTTACTAAGACGATGAACTTCAAGAATGTTTTCCGCTGGCATTTGCCTTTCCTGTTCTTATTGGCGTTTATGACGCTGCGCGCGACGGCGGCAGAGACACTGCTGGTGCTGGGCGACAGTCTGAGCGCCGGTTACCGTATGTCTGCCAGTGCCGCATGGCCTGCGTTACTCAATGATAAATGGCAAAAATCCCCTACCATTATTAACGGTAGCATAAGCGGCGATACCGCGACGCAGGGGCTGGCACGTTTGCCCGCCCTGCTGAAACAACATCAGCCTCGCTGGGTACTGATTGAACTGGGTGGCAACGACGGACTACGGGGTTTTCCTCCGCAGCAGATCGAGCAGGATCTGGACCAGGCCATTAAGCTGGTCGTGGCGGCTGATGCACAGCCGCTGCTGATGCAGGTGCGTCTGCCTGCGAACTATGGCAAACGCTATACAGAATCGTTTGCCGCACTTTACCCCAGACTGGCGGAGAAGCATGCCATTCCCCTGCTGCCATTCTTTATGGAACAGGTCTATCTGAAACCGGAATGGATGCAGGACGACGGTATACACCCCAATCCTGCCGCTCAGCCGTTTATTGCCGATCTGATGGCCAAAAATCTTACTCCCTTAGTTAAACATGAGTGACCCGGCTGTAAGCGCCGTAACAGGTAAAGTTATGCAAAAAAGTATCGTTATTACCGGCAGTTCCAGCGGAATTGGCCTGGTGGCGGCCAACGATCTGCTGCGCCGGGGCTATCATGTGATTGCAGCCTGCCGGAAACCGCAGGACGTCGCCCGAATGGACGCGCTGGGTTTTCGCGGTGTACTGCTGGATCTGGATGACGCTGCCAGCGTCGAACGGGCAGCGGGGGAGATCCTCACCCTGTGTGGCGGGGAATTACACGGTCTGTTTAATAACGGCGGCTTTGGTGTCTATGGCCCGCTGCAGTCGGTATCGCGCCAGCAGCTGGAGCAGCAGTTCTCCACCAATCTGTTTGGTACCCACCAGCTGACCGTGCTGCTGCTGCCGGCGCTGATCGCAGGCGTCGGGCGTATTATCAATACCAGCTCAGTGATGGGCCTGATTTCCACGCCAGGTCGCGGAGCCTATGCCGCCAGTAAGTACGCGCTGGAAGCCTGGTCAGATGCGCTGCGCATGGAGCTGCACAGCAGCGGTGTGCGCGTCAGTCTGATTGAGCCGGGTCCGATTCATACGCCGTTTACCGACAATGTCCGTCAGGCGCAGCAGGATAAACCGGTGCACAATCCCGGCATCGCCGCCCGCTTTACGCTACCGCCTGAGGCGATCCTGCCGAAACTTCGCCATGCGCTGGAAAGCCGCCGCCCGCGTCTGCGCTATCCGGTAACGCTAATCACGCATGCCATCGTGGTGCTACGCCGTTTACTGCCAGGCTGGCTGATGGACCGGTTTTTACGTCAGAATTAGTCGCCGCCCCTTGAAGCCGCGGCTCGCGCCCCAATACAGTAATAAACTTACGTGAAAAGAGACGAATTCATGTCACCACAAGCAACGATTGTAGAAATTAACGAAACCAACCTGCAGCAGACGCTGGAACAGTCGATGCAGATCCCGGTGCTGTTCTACTTCTGGTCTGAGCGCAGCCAGCACTGTCAGCAGCTGACGCCGTTGCTGGATCGTCTGGCGCAGGAGTATGCCGGCCAGTTTATTCTGGCCAGGCTCGACTGTGATGCCGAGCCCGCTGTGGCGCAGCAGTTTGGACTGCGCTCCCTTCCGACGGTCTATCTTTTCCAGAACGGTCAGCCGGTTGACGGTTTCCAGGGGCCTCAGCCGGAAGAAGCCGTCCGCGCCCTGCTGGAAAAAGTGTTACCAAAAGAAGAAGAACTGAAGGCGCAGCAGGCCATGCAGCTGATGGAAGAAGGCAAGCTGATCGACGCCCTGCCCCTGCTTAAAGAGGCCTGGGCGCTGAGCAATCAGGGCAGCGATATCGGCTTTCTGCTGGCCGAAGTACTGATTGGACTTAACCGCAGCGAAGAAGCCGAAGCGGTGCTGAAAGTGGTGCCGCTGCAGGATCAGGATACCCGCTATCAGGGGCTGATCGCGCAGATTGATCTGCTGAAACAGGCAGCTGATACCCCGGAAATCCAGCAGCTGCAACAGCAGCTGGAGGCGGATCCCAACAATGCCGGGCTGGCCACGCAGCTGGCGCTGCAGTTTCATCAGGTCGGGCGCAATGAAGAAGCGCTTGAACTGCTGTTCTCGCATCTGAAGCAGGATCTGGGCGCGGCCGACGGTCAGGCGCGTAAAATTTTGCAGGAGATCCTCGCAGCACTTGGCACGGGTGATGCTCTGGCAGCAAAATACCGCCGTCAGCTCTACTCCCTGCTCTACTGATATTACCGGGCCGGTGTTCACAGTGCCGGCCCTGCTCCCCTTTATTTCCTCCCTCTACCTGCCCGCAGCCTTTCTCATCCGTTTCACTCCCTCCTGATAAAACGGCCTCATCCGCATTTTCACCGCCTTCACACCAAAAGCCCTCTTCATACCAAAGCCTGAAAAACTCGCCAGCCATTGTTGATTCCCCCCTCGCACAAGGGTGACTTAAAGACTTTTAGATTGCTGGCATTAAATTGATTGAAGTCAAAATAAAAAGACAAGACAAAGACTAGCATTAGTCATAAAACATAGTCACAAAAAATGACAACGGGATGACTAAAACTAAGTCACTAAATTTTCAGGAAGAGCGCGTACTGGTGGCCGGTAAAACCATTCTGTTAATAACACTGACCTCACTCATTATCTTTACTGGAAAAAACTCATGAAACGCACGACTATCGCGCTGGCTGCTCTTGTTGTCATCACTTCACTGAATGCGACTGCTGAACAGCGGTCCCCTGTTTTTAATGATGCCGTCAACAACTGGCATAACTTGCAGGAGCAGGATCGGCAAAACCTGGCACACTACAATGATACAGACAGCAGAGACGGAACTGGCCGCTTTAATCCTGATGGCTCATTCAATAATCAATTAGCGACTGACAGTGATAAGACGCATGCTGCACTTCGGGCGGCTAAGCAAAAGGTCAACGGGACGACCTATCGAGACCAGATCGGCCAGCAACAAGCCGATGCCAGAGCGGCAGCGCTCCAGGGCACTGCGCTCACTCCGGCAGGCACCGTCGGAGTAAAGACCCCCGTTCAGTCAGTTCCCGTTGGTGTAAAGACGCCCGTTCAGTCAGTCCCCTCCGTTATCCGAAATAAGCCGGTCGTCCCCTCTACCGTCCACTTTGTCACTGCGCAAGGGAACGGCGGCAATAATAATCAGAGCCGTTCGTCCTACGGCGGGTCTGAAAATCGTGGCGCGGATAATGCACACAGCTCTGCTTTCGGCGGCCACGGCTACGGTCATGATAATTCCCGTTCTGAAGGTTTTGGGGGGCATGCTCATTTCCACTGAACTCCTGCAGATGCCTTCACCAGGCTGGCCCTGATCTGTTTGAGACCATTAACAGGAGGGGCCAGATGGCACCGGAACACCTGGCGCTGGTCGCTGCATCACGTTCAGCGCTGCTGAGGGCACTGTGCGACAGCGAGCAGTTTCACAGCGAACACCGCGCGGCATGCCTGCAGCTATCCCAGGCGGCACATCATGCACTGTCACTGGCAATAACGCTTGAACGGAGCCCTCTGGCACAGCAGGATGACTATGCACAGCGGCTGGAAAATCAGATGGTTTCTGTCCGCACCTGTCAGGCGGCGTTGAATAAATTAACCCGGAGAAAAACGCAATGAACCGATATTCACAGGCGATCGACAACAGGGTCAATACGGAAGAGCATCACCTTATGATGA
The DNA here is from genome assembly GCF_019844095.1 of Erwinia persicina. Taxonomy (NCBI): domain Bacteria; kingdom Pseudomonadati; phylum Pseudomonadota; class Gammaproteobacteria; order Enterobacterales; family Erwiniaceae; genus Erwinia; species Erwinia persicina. Next base: position 3,469,427 of record NZ_CP082141.1, read on the forward strand.
AAGAAATTTCGTCTGAGTTTGGCGAAGAGATGTTAAGCACCCTACTGCTGCTGAATGCACGTCTGATGGCACTGAGTATGAGTGACCTGAAATCAGTGGTTATCAGTGTGGTTGCGCGGGATGAGACAACACTGATGCTGAAGCGCGATAACCACACGGTTCACTTTGAGGTGGGTCATTAAAGCTCTTTACCTGCGATGAGTGCCTGTAAAAGTCTCTAAACCACAGTCTGCTTCAAGCGTGAAGGAGAGGTCAGTATGAAAAGCCTTCTGACTTCATGATGGTAAGATGTGATATTATGACTTATCCAGGTAAAGCGGAAAGTTTATAATATGTCACATATTTTCTTTGAGTTTGATCTTGAGCCTGGCGTTAAGTCAGTGGCAGATCTTAACTACGTTCTGCGCGATCACGACAAAAAAACGGCCTTTGTGATGAGCGCTGAGGTGGCAAAGTTCGTTAAAGATGCCCTTATCATTAATGACACCATTATCAGCTTTAAAAACTGCTGCTTCGCTTTTGAAAAAGGAGCTGAGTTCGTTGAGTTTGATCACAATGGTCAGTCCGTTCGTTTTTCAGAGCCTGTTCCTTCATGGTTTATTAGGCCGGCTGTTTTCGCCCGCTCTGACTGGCTGGATAACCACGCTCTGGCCGATCTGGCCGCTCCTGAGTTTATCAAAGCCTTTAACGAAAAATTTCCGGATCTGCATGAACGCAGGAAACACGCCAATTATCTGTTTGACCTTCAGCTACAGAAAGGCAAATTGCCATCAACCGAAACCAGCAGAACACCGGGCAACATTCAGGGAAAATCCACCAAACCCAAAGTCACCGATCTGGGGTCGTTCGAACTCTTTAAGCAATTTTTTGACCGGCTGAAGGCGGCCGTAATGGCTGATGAATTTCCGACGCTCAACGTGCTGACGGCGGCAGATAACGTGAGCAACGTGCCGGGCAGTTATCGTCAGGCGATCCGTACGGCAATGAAAGCAGTCACTCATGAGCTACCGGTCAATAATAAGCGCCTGGCAGCAGGCAATCCGGCGCTGTTCTGCGCACCGGTGCGCGATAAAATCGCAGAGATTGAAGCCATCGGACTTGAGCCCTACTACCTGGCGCTGTCACACGCGATCGCGGAGGCAGAGGGTAGCTATATTGCCGATTTTTCCTTCCAGTACGGCGAGCATCAGCCATAACCGTCGTCTTCAGGGTGGCGCTCCCGCAGGTGTTGCCATATCATCGGGACAGTAATATCGCTGCCTCGCCATAAAGTGGCGCAGCAGACAGGGCGTGCGGGGAAAAGGTCGCCCAATAGATTTATTAATAATAACAATCCGGAGGTTATTTTTTATGTTGGCTGTGATTCCCGTCATTATCATTCTGGCTCTGATCCTCGTCTGGTCAGGGATCAAAATTGTCCCACAGGGTTACCAGTGGACCGTTGAACGTTTCGGTCGCTATACCAACACCCTGCAGCCCGGTCTGAATCTGGTGATCCCTTTTATGGATCGCGTTGGCCGCAAAATTAATATGATGGAGCAGGTACTGGATATCCCGTCGCAGGAGATTATCTCTAAAGATAACGCCAGCGTGACGATTGATGCCGTCTGCTTTATTCAGGTTGTCGATCCGGCGCGTGCCGCCTATGAGGTCAGCAATCTGGAGCTGGCTATCATCAACCTGACCATGACCAATATGCGTACCGTATTGGGTTCAATGGAACTGGACGAAATGCTGTCACAGCGTGACAACATCAACACCCGCCTGCTGCATATTGTCGATGAAGCCACGAACCCGTGGGGTATTAAAATTACCCGCATAGAAATCCGCGATGTGCGCCCACCGGCAGAACTGATCGCCTCAATGAATGCACAGATGAAAGCTGAACGTACCAAGCGTGCCGACATTCTGGAAGCTGAAGGGGTGCGCCAGGCGGCGATCCTGCGTGCCGAAGGCGAGAAGCAGTCGCAGATCCTGAAAGCCGAAGGTGAACGTCAGTCGGCGTTCCTCGCCGCAGAAGCGCGTGAGCGTGGTGCAGAAGCCGAAGCGCAGGCCACCAAGATGGTGTCCGAGGCGATTGCCGCCGGTGACATCCAGGCGATCAACTACTTTGTGGCACAGAAATATACCGATGCCCTGCAAAATATCGGCTCATCGGGCAACAGCAAAGTGGTGATGATGCCGCTGGATGCCAGCAGCCTGCTGGGTTCTATCGCCGGGATCAGTGAGCTTCTGGGAGAGAGCAGAGCGGAGCGTAAACGCTGATGATTGATGAGCTGCTTGCCAACCCATGGTGGATATGGCTGACCCTTGGCGGCCTGCTGCTGGCCGCAGAAATGCTCGGCACCAGCGGCTACCTGCTCTGGAGCGGCGTGGCAGCCGTACTCGTCAGCCTGCTGGTCTGGCTGGTGCCGATGCCCTGGGAGTGGCAGGGACTGAGCTTCGCCGCACTGACGATTATCGCTGCGCTGTGGTGGTATCGCTGGCTTAAGCACCGCGACCGGCAGCATCCTCCCTCCACGCTTAACCAGCGCGGCCAGCAGATGGTAGGCCGCCAGCTTACACTGGATGCCGACCTGGTGAATGGATTTGGCCATGTGCGTATTGGTGATGGTAACTGGCGCGTCCAGGCCGATGAAGATCTGCCTGCCGGGACGCCGATCACCGTGGTCGCCGTGGAGGGGATCACTCTGCGGATTGTACCGCGTAAGGTTTAATTCGATTTACTCCCCTGGTGACAGCCGGCCAGATGGTTGATGATCGGACACTCGGCGCCAGCGTCCCCCGGGCAGCTGGCCGCCAGGTCGATGAGCTTCTGACGCATCAGCTGGAGTTCATTAATGTGCGCTTCAATCTCCCTCACTTTACCGAGCGTACGCGCCTTCACATCGGCGCTGTGGCGCTCAGGGTCGTTAAACAAGCTGACCATCTCCCGGCACTCATCAAGATTAAATCCCACCTGACGAGCCTGACGCAGCAGCGTCAGCTCCTCCACGTGTTTTGCACTGTAGCTGCGATAGCCATTATCCATCCGTAGCGGCGGCGTCACCAGCCCCTTCTCTTCGTAGAAACGAATCGCTTTGCTGGTTAATCCGGTTTTTTTTGCCACGTCGCTAATATTCATTATTGCTCCTTGACCTTCCCCTTGATGGAAGGTTTAACCTCCATAATGAAGGTAATAACAGCCCCGGGTCAAACCGGATCAACAGGAGTCATGATATGACGCAAGTAACCACGCTGGCACTGGACGGTTTGTCCTGCGGCCACTGCATTAAACGAGTCAAAGAGACGCTGGAGCAGCGTGATGATGTGGAACAGGCAGAGATCAGCCTCACCGAAGCCCGCGTTACCGGTAAGGCCAGCGCCGATGCGCTGATCGCCGCTATTGAACAGGCCGGCTATCACGCCAGCCTGTAAGCGGGTATTTCTCATGCAAAGCCTGATACGCTGACAGAGTCAGAACCACAGCCGGAAGCGCTGACAGCGTCTTCGCCTGAGCTTCCGGCGCATAACGTTTCCCTCCCCCCTGACAGCTATCAGTTGCTGATAGACGGTATGACCTGTGTCAGCAGCGTACAGAATGCTCTGCAACTGATTGCTGGCGTCAGTCAGGTGGCGATCGAAACAGCGGGCATCACACTGATGCGCCAGGATCTGAACACTGTCGCAGACGCCTTAGCCATTTCTCAGGCCGCGTTGCGTAACATGAAACACAATTTACCCGGGGCATTTATCTACAACGCCTGCGGTATTCCGATTGCGGCCGGCGGACTCTATCCGTTGACGGGCACCCTGTTGAGTCCGGTTGTGGCGGGGGCGGCAATGGCCCTGTCGTCAATCACGGTGGTCAGTAATGCCAATCGCCTGTCCGCTCCCCTCCACCGAAGGCGTAATTCTGTTAACCCCTGTGGCTTATTGCCCTGTCCGTCAGCGAGTTATCACGCTAGCATGGTGTGATTAACCGGATGAGGCAGAAAACCATGGGCAATGTTGCACACAGGCTTCAGACATTATGGCGTCGGCTTTGGCCGGTCAGTTACCGCTATCCAGCCATGGATTTCCACGCGGGGGGTAGCCATCTGCACCTGGTGGGCAGCATACATATGGGCATGCGTAATATGATGCCGCTGCCCGCTGTGCTGAATGAAAAACTTCAGCACGCCGATGCACTGATCGTTGAGGCCGATATCACTGCCGGAGCGTCCCCTTTCAGAGAAAGTGAAATATGCCCCTCTCTGGCCGACCGGCTCTCCGGAGAACAGCTACAACGGCTACAGCGCTACTGTGAAGAATTAAGTATCGATCGGGAACGTATTGATACCCTGCCTGCCTGGCAGGTTGCTCTGATGCTTCAGGCCCAGCAGGCGCAGCGGCTGGGACTGCGTGCCGACTGCGGTATTGACTATCAGCTGTTACAGGCCGCGCGCGAACAGCAAAAAAAGGTGATTGAGTTAGAAGGCCCCGACACGCAGCTGGCCCTGCTGAAATCCCTGCCGGATAACGGACTGCCGCTGCTGGAAGATACGCTTATTCACTGGCAGACTAATGCCCGCCTGCTGCAAACGATGGTGAGCTGGTGGCTGGAAGCCCCGCCGGACAGCGCAGGAAAACTTGCGCTGCCGAGTACTTTCAGCAACAGTCTTAACGATCTGCTTATGCATCAGCGCAATCGCCAGTGGTGCCAGTTTTTACGCCAGCTGCCGCCGGGGCGCTATGTGGTTGCTGTCGGTGCGCTGCACCTGTACGGCGAAGGAAATTTACCGGAACTGTTGGCGCAGAAATAAAAAAAAAGGCCGATATCGCTATCGGCCCGTCAATAAGGACATATTTATGAATTTTAGTTATCGTCTCAGCGGTTACGCTGACGCGGGCAAGATTGTCGCTCAAAGAGTGAACTTTCGCCAGTACTTTTCTTCATCAATGATGGCTGTTGCCTGTTATCTCAGACACAAGGTGAGTCGATATGACACCCGCCGTAAAACTGCTTGAAAAACAAAAAGTCGCCTTTACATTACACCCGTATGAACATGACAGCAGCGAAACCCATTTCGGCGACGAGGCGGTGCGCAAATTAAATCTGAACGCGGATCAGGTTTATAAAACCCTGCTGGTGGCGCTCAACGGCGATAATAAAATGCTGGCCGTCGCGGTCACGCCGGTAGCCGGACAGCTCGACCTGAAGAAAGTCGCAAAAGCACTGGGCGCAAAAAAAGTCGAGATGGCCGATCCGCAGTTTGCACAGCGCAGTACTGGCTACCTGCTGGGTGGCATCAGCCCGCTGGGTCAAAAGAAACGGCTACCGACGGTGATTGATCATCTGGCATCGCAGTTTGCTACCGTCTATGTTTCCGGCGGCAAACGCGGGCTGGATATTGAACTGGCCCCGCAGGATCTGGCCCGGCTGCTGAACGCCAGTTTTGCTGATATCGCTAAACGCGATTAACCGGGTGGCTGGGCAAGCAGTTGATCGATCATCCAGCGGCCAGCCGGTCCCGGCGGCGTTCGCCGTGACCACACCACATCGACCTGAATGTTTTGTGGCCAGCCGGGCACCGGCAGCTCGCGCAGTTTTTGATGACCAAACTGCTGCGTCAGCCAGCGTGGCAGGATGCTCCAGCCAAACCCCTGCTCCGCCATTTCCAGCAGCAGCAGGTAGGACTGCGCCAGCCAGACCTTGCCCGCCGGTACGGGGGTACGTTCAATCCAGGTGTTCAGACGCAGCTGCCGGAGCTGCTTCAGATCGGCTTCCGTCACCCGCGGTTGCTGCGCCAGCGGATGATCCTGATGTAGATAAATCGCCATCTGCGCCTCAATCTGCAGGCGCTGTACAGTGATATCGGAAGGATAATACTCCTGCACACGCACCACACCAATGTGCGCGCGGTTGCTCTGCAAAAGGTCAATAACGTCGGCATCTTCGGCGATCATGCATTCGAATTCAATGTCAGGGTAGCGTGTGGAGAAGCGCTGCAACAGTGATTCATGGTAATCCGCCTGCCAGAAATCGGAGATTGCCAGCCGCAGGCACGGTTCCACCTCCCCCGCAAGGCGGATCGCCAGTTCATCCAGTTGAGCTGAAGCGGCCAGGATCTCTTTGACCTGCGCCAGCGCCCGCTGCCCATTTTCTGTCAGTACCGGATTACGCGACTCGCGGCTGAACAACGTAAAGCCGAGATCCTGTTCCAAGTTTGCCACAGCGGTGCTGATCGTCGACTGGCTTTTACGCAGCGCCCGGGCTGCCGCCGAGAACGATCCGCTTTCGACTGTCTGCACAAAGGCTTCCAGTGACTCCGGTGAGTAACGCACAGGTGTATCGCTTTTTTCGATGGATAGTCATTTTATCTTAGCAAATAAAACGTGGAAAATAGCGACCATAGCAAATTCGACCATAGCAAATTAAGGAGGACGTATGTCTGCTCGCAAGCTGAAAGAGCGTGTTTTTCATGCAATAGGATTTGAGGTGCTGGCCATTGCCATCGTGTCGCCGGTGGCCGCCTGGGTGATGAATAAACCGTTGCTTCAGATGGGCGCACTGGCCATTATGCTGTCGACGGTGGCTATGATATGGAACATCATTTATAACGCCGGGTTTGATCGTCTGTATCCGCGTGAGCAAGTGAAGCGCGGCCTCGGCCTGCGCATTATGCACGCGCTGGGCTTTGAAGGGGGGTTTATCCTGATAGGTCTGCCGCTGGCGGCCTGGATGCTCGGCGTGTCGCTGTGGCAGGCATTTATGATTGAAGTGGCTTTCTTCCTGTTCTTCCTGCCGTATACCGTGGTGTATAACTGGCTGTACGACAAGTTACGCGAACGTTTTACTGCCGGCCGTCGCCACCCGGCATAATGCGGGTCAGGGTCGACCGGAACAGGTCGACCCATGGGTAACCCGGTTAGTTAATGCATCGCAGTATCTATCTTCGCCTGGCGCCACTTCTTCGGCGCCGGGGACGTCTCCTCCACGGAGGCCTTCTCAGCCTCAGCAGGTTTTTCCTTCGCCTTCTGGTACACGATCTCTCCGGCCGGCTGATACTTCGCCACGTCCAGCGGGGAATGGCTCTGGATATATTGCTTAAGTACTTCGGCATCGACAAACCCGGTATTGACGTAACCCGGCAGCTTATCCACCAGCGGATAGCCATCGCCGCCCGTCGCGTTAAAGCTCAGGGTCGCCATGCGATAGGTTTTGTCAGCCTCCAGCGGCTTTCCATTGATGCGGATATTGCTGACGCCACTGCCGTCGGCCGTCAGACTGACGCGGGCAAACTGCGCATAGGCCCCGGAATCCACCTGTTTATTGGCCACCACGGCGAGATACTGTTCCACTTCGCTGCCTTTCATATCCACATAGACCAGCTGATTGCCGAACGGCTGCACTTTGAGGACGTCTTTGTAGGTGATCGGCCCCGCCTCAATGGAGTCGCGCACGCCACCGCCGCTCATGACCGCGAAGTCAGCCTTAGTGCGATCGATCTGGCCTTCCAGAATCAGACGCGCCATTGAGGTCTGCACAAAGCGCACTTTGCTGCGATCCCCTTCCAGCCGCCCGTTAACGCTGCCGATATTAATGCCAAGCTGCGCTTCGCCCTTTTTCTGGAACGGGGTCAGTAATTTTTGCATCGCCGGATTTTTCGCAATCTCGGGCGTGTAATTTACCCAGGTGGTGCTGCCGTCAGCATTTTTCACCTTGTGCTTCAGGTTAATCGGCACCAGTTCGTAATGTTCCAGCGTCAGCTTACCGTTCAGGAAAGTGAAGTCGGCCCGGCCGATATATTTACCCCACTCATGCGCCTGCGCAATCCAGGTGCCGTTCTGACGATCCGGCGTACAGGGCGTGCCGGGCACGTAATCGGCCTGTTTCACATTCTCTTTCGCCATACAGACCGGATCCTGCGAGTGGCCCCCGACAATCATATCCAGGTAGCCAGCCGGCAGTTCACGCGCCATCTCAACGTCGCCCGGGGCATTGGAACCGTGCTGGCCATTATCATAGTGGCCCATATGCGTGGCGGCGATAATCACATCCGGCTTCTCTTTCGCCCGCAGCGCTTCAACCACCGCTTTCGCTTCCGTGGCTGGTTTGTGGAACACGATATCGGTGAAATTTTCCGGATTGCCGATTTTCGCCGTGTCATCCGTGGTCAGACCGATGACGGCAATTTTCAGCCCCATGCGGTTAAACAGCGCATAGGGCTCAAACAGCCGTTTCCCGGTGCTTTTCTGATAAATATTGGCTGAGAGCAGCGGGAATTTGGCCCATTTCTGCTGCTGACGCAGAACGGAAAGGGGATTATCAAATTCATGGTTGCCGATCGCCATGGCGTCATAGCCAATCAGGTTCATACCGCGAAAGTCAGGCTCCGCATCCTGCAGGTCTGACTCCGGCACACCGGTATTAATATCGCCGCCGGAGAGGATCAGCGTCGCCCCGCCGTGCGCCTGCACCTCATAACGTATCTGGTCCATCATGGTTTTTTGCGCCGCGAGGCCATATTCGCCCTGCTCGTTATTCCAGAAACGGCCGTGGTGATCGTTGGTATGCAACACGGTAAATTTATAGGTGCGATCTTTGACCCACGCCTGAGCCATCAGCGGCGCGCTTAATAACGCCACCGTCATGACGCTGGCAAGACTTTTTTTGAATACTGGCACTCTGACCCTCCTTGTTGAACAACCCGGACTTAACAAAATAATAATTTTTGTGACACTGACCTGATTATGCCGCAGGATTAGCTCTAAAAGATAATTACTCCAGCTTATGTTGTGGGCAAGCTAACGGCTTTTCTCCGCACAATAAAAACATAAGACAATGACAGGTTAAATTAATGGCAAGCGATCGAACTCTCTCTTCCCCACAACCCCCCGTCAGGCGCACCGCTTTTGAGGTGCTTGGTGCCATCAGCGTGGCGCATTTACTCAACGATATGATCCAGTCCCTGATTCTGGCGATTTATCCGCTGCTGCGTGAGGACTTTTCACTGAGTTTTGTTCAGATAGGCCTGATCACGCTGACGTATCAGATGACCGCCTCGCTGTTACAGCCGCTGATTGGTTACTATACCGATAAGCATCCTCAGCCTTGGTCACTGCCTGTCGGCATGGGGTTCACCCTGTGTGGTCTGGTTCTGCTGGCAATGGCCAGTAATTTCCCGATGATCCTGGTGGCGGCGGCGCTGGTGGGCACCGGATCCTCCGTGTTCCATCCTGAGTCATCGCGCGTGGCTCGCATGGCCTCCGGGGGGCGGCATGGCCTGGCACAGTCACTGTTCCAGGTCGGTGGTAATCTGGGCAGCTCGCTTGGCCCCCTGCTGGCAGCACTGATCATCGCGCCGTACGGTCGCGGTAATGTAGCCTGGTTCTCGCTGGCAGCACTGCTGGCCATTATTGTGCTGTTGCAGATCAGTCGCTGGTATCAGCATCAGAATCGCGTGACTAAAGGGCATACTGCTCCGGTGGTCAGCACGCTGCCGCGTCGCAAGGTGGCGTTTGCCATTACCATTCTGCTGGTACTGGTATTCTCGAAGTATTTCTATCTCACCAGCCTCAGCAGTTATTACACATTCTACCTGATGCATAAATTCGGGCTTTCCGTGCAGAATGCACAGCTGCACCTGTTTATGTTCCTGTTTGCCGTGGCGGCCGGTACCGTGGTGGGAGGCCCGATTGGCGACAAAATTGGCCGTAAGCGGGTTATTTGGGTGTCGATTCTGGGCGTTGCCCCCTTTACCCTGATGCTGCCCTGGGTCAACTTGTGGTGGACCGGTGCGCTGTCGGTGGTGATAGGCTTTATTCTGGCCTCAGCATTTTCCGCTATTCTGGTGTATGCCCAGGAGCTGATGCCCGGACGTATCGGTATGGTTTCCGGCCTGTTTTTCGGTTTCTCCTTCGGAATGGGTGGCCTGGGTGCCGCCGTGCTGGGGGTGGTGGCCGATCATCGTGGCATCGAGCTGGTCTATCAAATTTGTGCTTATCTTCCCCTTCTGGGCATTCTTACGGCTTTCCTGCCCGATAACCGCCCTAAATAGTCCCTTCCCGGTGCTAATCACTGTTTTTAGCACCGGTTCATCCTCCTGCAATGTCTGCCTTACACTCTGATAAGTGTATAAAATCGCACTCTCTGACAACTTTATCTCAATGAATCACTTTTTTTGCCGTTATTACTAATAATGACAAGCGTCATCCCGGAATATGCCATACACTAAAAACTTACAACTGGACACAATTACACTCTGAATGATTTGAGTTGCTCGATAACGGCAAACCTGCGGGTCTCCTGGAGCTACAGTCAGCGAAATGACCCGGTTGTCGCCAACGCCTCCGCAACTTGATGTATCAAGAGTATGCACACAAAGGAGACAGGCATGCATCACACCACACCGCTTATCACCACTATCGTAGGAGGCTTAGTTCTCGCCTTCCTCTTCGGTATGCTGGCCAATCGTCTGCGCATTTCTCCTCTTGTTGGTTATCTTTTGGCTGGCGTCCTTGCCGGACCCTTTACACCGGGCTTTGTGGCGGACACGAATCTGGCCCCGGAGCTGGCTGAACTGGGGGTGATCCTGCTGATGTTTGGCGTGGGTCTGCACTTCTCACTGAAAGACCTGATGGCGGTAAAGTCGATCGCCATCCCTGGTGCTGTTGCACAAATCGCCGCCGCCACGCTGTTAGGCATGGGGCTGTCGTGGGCGCTGGGATGGCCAATGATGACAGGTCTGGTGTTCGGGCTGTGCCTTTCCACCGCCAGCACCGTCGTGCTGCTGCGGGCGCTTGAAGAGCGGCAGCTGATTGACAGCCAGCGTGGACAGATTGCTATTGGCTGGCTGATTGTGGAAGACCTGATGATGGTACTGGCGCTGGTGCTGCTGCCTGCTCTCGCCGGACTGTTCGAAGAAGGAAATGCCAGCGTTACCACCATCATGATTGACCTGCTGATCACCATCGGCAAGGTGGTCGCCTTTATGGTACTGATGATGGTCGTCGGACGCCGCGTGGTACCGTGGATCCTCGCCCGCAGCGCGGCCACCGGTTCACGCGAGCTGTTTACTCTTTCAGTGCTGGCACTGGCGCTGGGCATTGCCTTTGGTGCCGTCGAATTCTTTGATGTTTCCTTTGCACTGGGTGCCTTCTTCGCCGGTATGGTGCTGAACGAATCTGAACTGAGCCATCGGGCGGCGCACGATACGCTGCCCCTGCGCGACGCCTTTGCCGTCCTGTTCTTCGTTTCCGTCGGCATGCTGTTTGATCCGATGATCCTGGTCCAGCAGCCGCTGGCCGTCCTGGGCGCGCTGGCGATTATCGTCTTCGGCAAATCCCTGGTCGCGCTGGCGCTGGTAATGCTGTTTGGCCACTCCAAACGCACCGCGCTGACCATCTCCGTCAGCCTGGCCCAAATCGGTGAGTTCGCCTTTATCCTTGCCGGACTGGGCATTTCGCTGAATATCTTACCGGAGAGCGGGCGTAACCTGGTGCTGGCAGGCGCTATCCTCTCGATCATGCTGAACCCGATCCTGTTCGCCATACTGGAGCGCTATCTGCAAAAAACAGAAACCATCGAAGAGCAGACGATGGAAGAAGCTATCGAAGAAGAGAAACAGATCCCGGTGGACCTGTGCAATCACGCCGTGATTGTTGGTTTTGGCCGCGTCGGCAGCCTGCTGGGCAGCCGCCTGATGGAAGCCGGTATTCCCATTGTGGTGGTGGAAAACAGCCGGCCGCGCGTTGAGGCGCTGCGTGAACAGGGGATCAAAGCCGTACTGGGCAATGCCGCACGCAGTGACACGATGGCACTCGCCCGTCTGGACTGTGCGCGCTGGCTGCTGCTGACGATCCCGAACGGTTATGAAGCCGGGGAAATTGTCACTGCCGCGCGGGAAACGCGCCCGAATATCGAGATTATCGCCCGCGCACATTATGATGATGAAGTGGATTACATCATGGAGCGCGGTGCAGACCGTGTGGTGATGGGCGAGCGGGAGATTGCTAACAGCATGCTGAATCTGCTGCTGCTGAGTCCGGTGGAAACCCCGGCCGAATGCCCGATTTGAACCCCGGTTGGGGCGACCTTTTCTCCGGTCGCCCCAACCCGGTGATGGGCACAATCCGTCATTCTGCCTCTTACCGCTCCCAGTAAGACTCTTCCAGGCTGTCTTCCCGCTCCGGTAACCCGCGCGTCAGACGCGGCGAATGCTGATTTAATACCTGATAGCTCACGCGATTAGCATATTTACATACCTGCGCCAGCGAGGAGTAGGTCAGATAATTGCGCGCATGCTTACTCGAGTTCGGCACATTGGAGCGGTGGAAGTTATTGGCCGTAATATCGTGCAGCAGCGCCGCCAGCGCGCCATCCCCTGCCCCATTTGTATTCATGATTTTCTCCGGGCCGCCCATATAGGGTGCGATATGGGAAAAAATACGCAGGGGCTGGGTGCAGTCCTGATGACGCATAGCACGGCTGAACTCGTACTGGTTGAACTCAGGGATCGCCCCCGGCAATAAAGGATGCTGCGTGGTGCGCTTGCCGGATTCCTCGGTAAAGGCAGCCATATACAGGCCATTGGGGCCGGCCGTACAAAGTACCAGGTCCACCCAGTCGAGGGCAATATTTGCCGCCTGCAGCGGGTCCTGCTCACCGGTCAGCTCAAACGCTTCATCTTCGTTCATCGCCACCACAGAGACGTGCTCGCGCAGGAAGTCACGCCAGAACTGCGGATTGTCTGCAATGACGTATTTGGTACCCAGCGTCAGCACCACCGGGACGTTATGCTTCTTCGCCCACTGGATAGCCTGCATGGTGGCCGCCGGCATCGGCTCGCCCGGCTTACAGCGCACCAGATACGAAGTCAGTACCAGCGCTGAGGCCCCGGCAATAACTTCTTCCGGAATACTCTGTGGATGCAACTGGTTCATCATCCCCGGACTGATAGCGAAGGTGCGCTCACCGTTATCGCCAATCAGGGTAAAACAGCGGCCTATGGCGCCGTCCACACCCTGCAGATAGTTCAGGTCGGTGCGGCTGGAGGTATTACACAGGTAACGGTATGCGTAGCCGCCAATCTGGACGTTATTGCACATCACGCCCAGCAGCACTGAACGGTCATCAGCCAGAACCGAATAATTGTGCAACGTATTGCCGATGGTACCTCCGGCAAACTGGTGGGTGATCAGATTATGGGCAACCAACTCAGCATAAAGCGCCTCGGCAACGTCATCTTCAATCACCAGCGAGTGGCCGAGACTCAGACCATAACGCGCCACAAAGTCGTCATCCACCTTTGCCTCAATGTCGACCAGGATCTGGTCGATACCGACAATCCAGCTGTTTGCAGCATCATTTTCCGGCTGAACCGGCTGCAGCAGGGGGTCACGGGCGCTGACGGGGAAATAGTGTTTGGATTTACGTTTACCGGGGAATTTCATAATTGCAGACTACAAGAGGGGGATCAGAGCGCAATCATAGCAACAATTGCGCTCTGTGACGATCATGGGACAACAGATGCCCCATGATTTTAGCGGTACTGGTTCACCAGCTCCTGCATCATCGCGACATGAGCGTCATCATCATTCAGCGCCGGGATGTACTCAAAACGCGTGCCGCCTGCATGCAGGAAGATTTCACGGTTCTCTCCATTGATCTCCTCCAGGGTTTCCAGGCAGTCAGAGGAAAAGCCCGGGCTCATAATCTGCACGTGCTTCACGCCTTTAGCAGGCAGTGATTTCATGGTTTCATCGGTATAAGGCATCAACCACGGCTCACGACCGAAGCGCGACTGGAAGGTCAGCATGGCTTCGCTGCTGCCCAGCCCCAGTGATGCGGTCAGCGCGTTAAAGGTGTCGTAGCAGCGCTGCGGATAGTCGTCGCCTTCATTGGCAAAACGCTGCGGGATACCGTGGAAAGAGGTGACCAGCAGGTCGGGCTTGCCATGCTGCGCAAAGGATCGCTCCACCGACGCTTTCAGCGCGGCAATGTAGGCCGGGTGCTCTGCATAGTCGCGGATAAAGTGCACAGAGGGCAGGCTGCGATAACCGGCAAAGACCTCGGTGATGCCGTCCCATACCGCGGCCACCGTCGAGCAGGAAAACTGCGGATAAAGCGGCAGCACAATCAACCGCGTTACGCCCTGCTGCATCAGGCTGTCGATGGCGCTTTTCAGGCTTGGATTACCGTAGCTCATCCCCAGCTCTACCGGCATATCCAGTCTGGCAGCCAGCGCATTGCGCTGACGCTTGCTGAAGACCAGTAGCGGAGAGCCATCATCCATCCATACGGAGGCGTACAGCTTCGCCACGCGAGGAGAGCGGATCGGAAGGATCCCAAGATTCAGGATTGGCCACCATAGCCAGCGCGGGGAATCGACCACGCGTTTATCGCTAAGGAACTGTTTAAGGTAACGTTTTACGGCAGGTGTCGTTGGGGCATCAGGTGTGCCTAAGTTAACCAGTAATACGCCAGGCTTATCTTGCCTCATTGTTATTCCTTTTTACGGCATCGTCGGGGGATGAAAACGAGACTTATTCTAGCGGAAAAAAGCGGGGGAAAAACCAATTGCTGCAATTGAGCCAGGGGGGAACCCTGGCTCAGCGGCATTAACCGAGGATTTTAGCCAGCTCGCCGCTGACTTCAGTCACTTTACGGGTGCCGTCAATTTTGTGGTACGCGGTGTTACCGGCGTCCGCTTCTTTGCTGTAGTAAGCAATCAGCGGTGCGGTCATCTCGTGGTATTCCACCAGACGTTTACGTACGGTCGCTTCCTGATCGTCTTTGCGGATGGTCAGTTCTTCACCGGTCACGTCATCTTTACCTTCCACTTTCGGTGGATTGTAGGTGACGTGGTACACACGACCGGATGGCGCATGAACCCGGCGGCCCACGATACGATCCACGATCAGTTCATCAGGTACGGCGAATTCCAGCACGTAGTCCACTTTAATGCCCGCTTCCTTCATGGCATCAGCCTGAGGAATGGTGCGTGGGAAACCGTCCAGCAGGAAACCATTACGGCAGTCTTCCTGAGCAATACGCTCTTTAACCAGCGCAATGACCAGCTCGTCGGTCACCAGTTTACCATCATCCATAATCTGTTTGGCTTTCTGACCCAGTTCCGAACCGGCTTTAACCGCGGCGCGTAACATGTCACCCGTGGAGATTTGCGGAATACCGTATTTCTCCATAATGAACTGAGCCTGAGTCCCTTTACCTGCACCCGGAGCTCCGAGCAGAATAATACGCATTGCGTAAATCCCCTTGCGAATCGCTTAATTGATCACTTTATCTGAGCGCAAGAACATACCATTTTGGCCCGCTATCCACAAGGAAGGGCGCGGTTAACCTGCATCCGCATAGCCTTGCAGCGCCCCCTGACGACGAACATAAAGGGACTGAGAAATTACCGCAATGATGATAACCGCACCGCCAATAACTGCATGAATTGTAGGCACTTCGTCCATAAAAAGGTACATCCACAAGGGGGCCAGGGCCGTTTCAAGCAGTAAAAACAGTCCGGCATTGGCCGGTGAGACAAAACGCGTGGATAAGGTGATTAAACCCATGGCCAGCGGCATAATCAGCGCCCCTTCCGCAATCACCCAGCCATATTGCGCGGCGGACAACACTTTCAGACTATCTGCCATATTGGCGCCGGGCCAGAGTACGATTAACACCGAGGCCAATACCGCCCCCAGTGAGGGTAATCCCGCTGTGCCGCCGCTGACACGGGAGGTAAAGATAAACGCCAGCGCCATCGATACGGCCGTGCCCAGCGCATAAACATTGGCAATACCACTATGGCCAAGGCCGCGCCCTGACATCACAATCACCACGCCAACGATCCCCGCCAGCGAGGCCAGCATCACGCCGCGGTCGATAGTCACTTTAAAGAACAGGCGGCTGATCATTGCGGAGATAAACGGCGTTGAAGAGATGATGACCAGAACGGTGGCAACGTTGCCCCGGTTCAGCGCGTTAACGAAGCAGGCGGAAGCGATGCAAAAAAACAGCACCGACAGGACGTTGTCTTTGGTCAGCCAGGGCATACCCAGCGTGGAGCGACTCTGTCGCCAGACAGCCCACATCAATAGACAGACGCCCCACATACAGAAGCCACGCAGCATCACGATCAGCCACGAGTTTTCGATCCCCATCATACGGATAAATACGGAGTCGGTGCTGAGGATCACCCCGCCCAGCAGGCCAATCATATTGCCATTCACAGCAAAGCGACTTTTCATTTTTCCTCCCACAGGGTGCAAAGCTTCTGTTCAACCTGCTGCGTCATGTCCACCGATTTACTGCCGTCGCCCCGCACCCAGCAAGAGATGCGCAGGGTGCTGGCATGCGGAAAATAGCAGGCTTCTGCCGCTTTCACCTGCTGCTGTAACCCCTCGCTAAGGGCCGGCACCGGAAAACAACTAAAGGGTAAATCTGCGGCACTGATGGAAGTAAAGTCCATGCCGGCGACATCCTTCAACGCTACCGCTCCGACCTTCGCCACGTTATAAGGCTGCCAGCCCGGACTACGCACGTTATCCAGCGCTTCTATCAGCGGTTTGGCCGATGACGTTGATTCTTCAAACAACCGCAGTTCACTACGCATCAGAGTACTGAAATCCTCCGGACGCAGGGCAATGACCGCCAGTCCGATGGTCAGCGAGGCATGTTTGTGCAGAGGAGCAACAAAGATGGAACTGTCAGCAATGAGTTCGCGATGGCGGTTAGTCGCAAAACTGTGGGAGGCATCGACAACCCCTTTGCCTTTGCTGTCTTTCAGGCTGTTGACTTCACCGGTATAGGGATTAACGTGGGTAATGATCGGCACGCTACCAGGCCCGGTATAATGGGAAGCCGGCGGACTGAAAAGCGCAGTGATCGGCTGATAATGCGCATGTTTTGCCAGACAGAGCGTGGTCTCCTGCTTATGAAAGAGGTGGGACAGGATCACCAGTCCGACGCGTACTGACTGGACGAAAAACAGATCGTACTCTTCCAGCTGGTAGATGCGGGTCAGTTCTTCCCGGAGTTCGTCTTTCAGCATAGCAACTCGCTTATAAAACCGATCGCCGTGGACCTGTTGTAACTGGGGGGAAAGTGAAGATGCGTCCATTAGTTGATCAACTCTTGCTGGTAAAGCAGTGGCATAACGTTATCGCGGAAGATCGAGCCGACCGCGATTTCACAAGGAGGCTGGCGGTAGTTCACCCACGCAATCTCTTCTATCTCGCTGCCGGCACGCGGCTGGCCGGCGATTTCTACATGGTAGACGTGGTTTTCAATGGCCATCGCTTCGAATTCCGCCTTGCCATGAAACAGGCCAAACGGTCGGAAGCTGTTAATCTGCACGCCCAGTTCCTCCTGTAGCTCACGCTTCAGGCAGCTCAGATGGTCTTCCCCCACCCGCGGCTTACCGCCTGGAGAAATGAAAATTCCGGTGCCGCGTTTGCGGGTCAGCAAGAGCGAACGCTGATAAATAATAATGGCTGCACATTTAACGATTATTTTCATCTCAGGCTCCGGGTGGCGTAACCCCCTGGTTACGCCACCTCTGACAGTCAGATTCAGGCTGCCGCGCTGGCTTTCAGCACAGGCGTCATCAGGGTCTCACCCGACAGGAAACGCACAATATTGTGCGCCAGCGGGGCTTTGTCATGCAGATAGGCGAGGATCACCTCATCGTTCGGCGTTGAGAAGCTGTCGGCAAAGATGCTGATGCCTTCCAGAGACTTGGTGGAGATCCCCAGTTGCAGAAGGCGGTACTTCACATCGTCTGCCGACTGGGCAAACTCATAAATGGGTGACTGATAATTGATATCGTATCGGGCCATCATCTCCATCAGAAACGTCTTGGCCACCTGACGCTGTTCCGGAAACTCCATCTGATAATGGGTGATGCCATCGTTGATGGTATTGATGTCGTTGCGGTGGCAGAAATCCACCAGATGGGCGTGGATCGCCAGTTTCTCTCCCAGCAGTACCAGGTTTTTGCGATATTTCAGAATGTCACTTTCCAGGTGCTCGATGGCGATGGAGCGAAAAGCGCCGCTGATATCGGCAATGGTATGGGCGACCACAAGGTCACCAAACCGGCTTTTCAGCTCATCAACACGATGAGATAAAATACCCCGGTGCAGTGAACATCCGCTGTTACCAGACCAGAGGTGCACGGGAATACCTTGTAACATCAGATAACATGCTGCCAGCGTGCTATCACGACCTCCGGTGAACATAACAAGCTGTGTTTTTACAGAATGCTGATTGGTCATTTTCCTTTCCTTCGCATAGATGTTGAATGTAATCGTCGGCTGACAAGGGGAAAATACGGCTGTGCAACGAGAGAAACCAGAAGGGGGTGTATGCTGGTGGCTGACAGGACACGACCCCGACCTGCCAGTCAGAGTAGGGAAATTACGCTGGACTTGAAAATGATAAAAACAGACACTCTCTGTTAGTTTTTCTAACAAGGTATGATTATGTCTGGCCTCCCTTCCCTGCGCGCGCTGCGTTATTTTCATCAGGCAGCGCTGCACCAAAGCTTCAGCCTGGCGGCACAGTCGCTGAGTGTTACGCACAGCGCCGTCAGTCATCAAATCAAGCAGTTAGAGGAGTGGCTGGGCAAGCCGCTGTTTTTACGCATCAACGGGCGCGTGCAGCTTACCCCCGACGGTGAACGCCTGAAGGTATGCTGTATGCAGACCTTCAGCGAGATTGAAGTGACCTGCGAAAAAATCCGTGCGAGCAACCTGCACAGTCTGAGCGTCTCCTGCGCCCCCAGCTTTCTGGCACAGTGGCTTATCCCGCGTATCAGCCGCTTTACCGAACGCCACAGTGAAATTGCCCTCACCTTTCAGACCCATGTCGATATAGAGCGAGTGCGCAGCGAGCATACGGATGTGCTGATCGTCAGCCATGAGCAGTCTGTACAGGAAGATATTGCCGCTACGCTGATTACCGTTGACTATATCGGCCCGGTCTGTGCCCCGAAGTTCAGCAACCGCTTTACCTATGAAACGGATTTTTCCACCCTGCCGCTGTTACATGCCGACACCAAGCTGCATGCGTGGGCGGAATGGGCAAAAAAAACCGGAGCAAAGGGGGACTTCTGGGCGGGTCGACATTTCGACAATCTGACGCTGGCCATACAGGCGGCCCGTAATGGGATGGGAATTATTATGACGCCGCAGATCCTGGTAAAAAAAGAGATCCGTGAGGGATCGCTGATCGCCCCGCTGGGGTTTGCTGAAGTGGATCGCGCGACATGGATGATGGTGAAAGCGGCACGTAAAGAGGAAACGGAGATTGAGCTTTTCAGACGCTGGCTGTTAGAAGAGGCATCGATTGCGGGATAATAACAGCACGGGGCCCCTTTTACGGTTGCCCCGTGCTGGCATGCTGCTCTCGTGGCGGGCGAACCGGAACAGACGGTTCGCCCTGCGGTGTTAACCCAGCAGCAGCTGGTTCATACGGCGAATAAACTGATTCGGGTCGTCCAGCGACCCTTTTTCTGCCAGCAGCGCCTGTTCGAGCAGCAGCTCGATCCATTCGGCGAAGCGGGCTTCGTCCTGGGTATCAGCGGCACGTTTCACCAGCGCATGGTCCGGGTTCAGTTCAAACAGGTATTTGACTTCAGGCACGTCCTGACCCGCCGCAGCAAACAGCTTCGCCATCTGGGTGGTCATTTCGTTCGCTTCGGTAGTGACAATTGCAGGCGTATCGGTCAGACGGTGCGTCAGACGCACTTCCTTGACGCGCTCACCCAATAGCGTTTTCACTCGCTCTACGAACGGCTCCAGCGCTTTTTCCGCTTCTTTCTGCTCTTCGGTTTCTTCATCCGCCAGTTTGCTCAACGCATCATCGGCTTTGCTGACAGACTGGAAGCTTTTCCCGTCAAATTCGGTCAGGTAGCTCATCATCCATTCGTCGATGCGGTCGGAGAGCAGCAGAACCTCGATACCTTTCTTACGGAACAGCTCCAGGTGCGGGCTGCTTTTCGCGGCGGCATAGCTGTCGGCCGTGATGTAGTAAATCTTCTCCTGACCTTCCACCATACGGCTGACATAGTCTTCCAGCGACACGGTTTGCGCCGGGCCTTCGCTGCTGGTGCTGGCGAAACGCAGCAGTTTTGCAATGGTTTCCGCGTTGCTGCTGTCTTCTGCCGGACCTTCTTTCAGGACCAGGCCAAACTGCTGCCAGAATGACTGATATTTTGCTTCGTCATCCTTAGCCACTTTTTCCAGCATCTGCAGGGAACGCTTAGTCAGCGCTCCACGCAGGCTTTGGGTAATACGGCTGTCCTGCAGGATCTCACGCGAAACGTTCAGCGGCAGATCGTTTGAATCGATCAGACCTTTTACGAAACGCAGGTAGTTCGGCATAAACTGTTCCGCGTCGTCCATGATGAACACCCGCTGTACGTACAGTTTCAGACCATGCTTGTGGTCACGATTCCACATATCCCACGGGGCCTGGGCCGGGATGTACAGCAGGCTGGTGTACTCCTGCTTACCTTCTACGCGGTTATGGCTCCACGTCAGCGGATCGGTAAAATCATGGGCAACGTGCTTGTAAAATTCTTTGTACTCGTCTTCGCTGATGTCAGACTTGTTGCGCGTCCACAGCGCCTGCGCTTTGTTGATCTTTTCCCACGTGGTGGTGTTGTCTTCTTCGTTGTGGGTTTCGATCTCTACCGGCAGCGCAATATGGTCAGAGTATTTACTGATGATGCTGCGCACGCGCCAGGCGTCGAGGAATTCGTCTTCGCCTTCGCGCAGATGCAGGGTAATTTCAGTGCCACGATCGGCTTTTTCAATATCGGCAATGGTGTATTCACCTTCACCGGCAGACTCCCAGAATACCCCCTCAGACGCCGCAGCGCCTGCAGCACGGGTGCGCACAGACACTTTATCCGCGACGATAAACGCCGAGTAGAAGCCCACACCGAACTGTCCAATCAGTTGGCTGTCTTTCGCCTGGTCGGAGCCCAGTGATTCCAGGAAAGATTTCGTCCCGGATTTGGCAATCGTCCCCAGGTTTTCTATCACTTCGTCACGACGCATCCCGATGCCGTTATCACTCAGGGTCAGGGTACGCTTTTCCTTGTCAACGGAAACCCGGACGCGAAGATCGCCGTCGCCTTCGTAAAGGTCCGGCGTGGATAACGCACGAAAGCGCAGCTTATCAGCAGCATCTGAGGCGTTAGAGATCAGCTCACGCAGGAAGATTTCTTTATTTGAATAGAGTGAGTGGATCATCAGGTGCAGAAGCTGTTTTACCTCTGACTGGAAGCCACGTGTCTCTTGTCCTTTCATGGTCATTGCTACCTCAACTAAAAACAGATGATGAACGTTGAGGTATTAAATGGGGGTAACAAAAAAGATTTCAAGACGGCACGAAGGGCTCGTGCCGCTGATTGTTCAGAATTTAAACTTTTGACGTCCGGCCAGCGAGTGCGACAGTGTGGTACCGTCCACCATTTCAAGTTCGCCCCCTACCGGCACACCGTGGGCAATGCGGCTGGCTTCAATGCCATACTGTTCACACAGGCTGGCAATATAGTTGGCGGTGGCCTCACCTTCTACGGTGGGATTAGTGGCGAGGATCACTTCGACAATCTTCTCTTTCTCGAGTCGCTGCTCCAGACGATCAAGGCCGATATCGTTTGGTCCAATGCCATCCAGCGGTGACAGATGCCCCATCAGCACGAAGTAACGGCCAGAAAATTGCCCGGTCTGTTCAACCGCATGGATATCTGCCGGACTTTCTACAACACAGATCAGCCCGTTCTCTTGACGTCGCGGATTGGCGCAGATAGTGCAAATGTCCTGCTCGGTAAAGGTACGGCAATCAGAGCAGTGCCCAATTTCCGACATCGCGCGCGTCAGTGCCTGCGCCAGGCGCATCCCGCCGCTGCGGTCACGCTGCAACAGCTGGAAGGCCATACGCTGCGCTGATTTTGGTCCAACGCCTGGCAGGCAGCGCAGAGATTCCATAAGGGCGGTAAGTAAAGGGCTGGTTTGCATTGCTCAGACTTCTGAAATAAGAGGGGGCTATAGCCTAACATCTGCCCTGCGGACGAGCATAGAAAAAGATATTCCCCGGACTTATCCGGGGAAGCATTAATCAGCGACGTTCAGAATCGAGCGTTTCATGGTGGCTGACCACGTCCTGGGCTTTTTGATAGCTTTCCGCCAGCAGCCCATATTCCGTAAAGACCGCAGGCCACAGTGCCGCCCAGTCCATCGCATCAGTGCGGTTCCAGCTACCCTGAATTTCGCCCGCGACGGCGGCCGTATCCAGTGGAACCACACCCGCCTGCACGACCCGTGCAAGGGTAATTTCCTGCGCCATCTTCGAGTAGGTCCCTGATGCGTCGATCACCGCGAAGACTTTAAAACCTTCGGCTACCGCGCTAATGGCCGGGAAAGCCATACAGACGCTGGTAACCGTACCAGCAATGATCAGGGTTTTTCGTCCCGTAGCTTTAACCGCAGCGACAAACTCAGCGTTATCCCATGCGTTGATCTCGCCCTTACGGGCAACGTACTGCGCATGAGGTGCATACTGATGGATCTCCGGGATCAGCGGACCATTTGGTCCCTGTGGCACGGAAGCCGTAGTAATTACCGGGATGTTAGCCATCGTTGCCATTTTGGCAAGCATCGTCACATGTCCACGCAATGTCGGCATCGGCATATCATGCACCAACTGAAACAAACCGCTTTGGTGGTCGATTAATAACATCACGGCGTCATCAACGTCGATCATCGGTTTTTGCCCATTAAAGTTTGCTGGCATCATCTTCGTGCTCCTGTTAATTAAAGCGTTCCGGCTATCCGCATGATAGCCGTTCTGTCTTACTGAATAGCGTCGCCAAAACGACCCTGATTAAAATCATCAATTGCCTGGCGAATGCCTTCATCCGTGTTCATCACAAACGGGCCATAACCGACCACAGGTTCATCAATGGGCTCGCCACTCAGCAACAGTACAACCGCATCGTTGTTTGCTTCTATTTGCACACTGTCACCTTTGGCATCCATCACCACTAGCTGGGCCTCACGGACCACCTCTTCACCGTTAACCTGTACCGTCCCTTTCAGCACCATCAGGGCGGTATTCCAACCTTCCGGTACGTCCAGGTGCGTTTGAGCATGCGCATTGAGCCGCACGTCCCAGATATGCATCGGTGTGAAGGTCTGGGCGGGGCCATTTTTTCCCGCCATTGACCCTGCTATCACGCGTACCTTTCCGGCATGGTCAGGTAAGGCCACCACAGGGATATCACTGTCTGTAATGGGCTGATAACGCGGCGCGGTCATCTTATCTTTTGCCGGTAAATTGACCCATAACTGCACCATTTCCAGCGTGCCACCCGCTGCGCTAAAGGCAGGCGAGTGGAACTCTTCATGCAAAATGCCACTGCCCGCAGTCATCCACTGCACATCGCCGGGGCCGATAACGCCACCCTTGCCCGTATTATCGCGGTGAGCTACTTCTCCCGCGTACACGATGGTGACGGTTTCAAAACCGCGATGTGGGTGTTGACCGACGCCACGCGGTGTTTTATGCCCGGCGCTGAACACTGCAGGTCCGGCATAATCCATCAGTAAAAATGGGCTAAGCTGACGAGCCATTGTTGAGTAGGAAAACATCGACCGCACCGGAAAACCGTCACCGACCCAATGAGAGGCAGGAGCAGAATGAACAGCGATAATAGATTTCATGATTTTTCTCCAGACGACCTGTTTCGATGTGAGTGATCTTATGCGCAAGACAAACAATCCGGTAGAGTGTCAATCTGGACTCAGCGTTCTATCAACAGGACAATACGTATGCAGGATTTAAATGACCTGTGGTATTTCGTACAGGTGGTGGATCATGGCGGTTTTTCCCCGGCAAGCCGTGCGATTGGCATACCGAAGTCGCGACTAAGCCGTCGCATTGCGCTGCTGGAAGAGGGGCTGGAGACACGCCTGTTACAGCGCTCAACGCGAAGTTTCACCGTGACGGAGGCCGGTCAGATTTATTACCGACACTGTAAGGCGATGATCATTGAAGCAGAAGCCGCCCAGGAAGCGATTGATACACTCCGGGTCGAGCCGCGAGGGCTTATCCGGCTGACCTGCCCTGTCGCACTGCTGCACGCCCATATCGGGCCGATGCTGGCGCGTTTTATGATGATGTACCCGCTGACCAGCGTTCAGCTTGAAGAGACGAACCGTCGTGTGGATGTGCTGAACGAAAACGTCGATTTGGCGATCCGTGTACGCCCTCTGCCGCTGGAAGATAGTGAGCTGGTGATGCGTAAACTGGGCACGCGCCCTATGTGCCTGGTCGCGAGCCCGGCATTGGTCAGACTGCACGGCATGCCCACTCTGCCCATGGACTTGCAGCAGTGGCCGAGCCTCGCCGTTGGCAGGCCCCAGCAAACGTACCGCTGGTTTTTATACGGGCCTAATCAGCAAGAGGTGACGCTGTTCCACCAGCCGCGGTTTGTCACCACCGATATGGCCTCATTGCGCACAGCCGCGCTGGCGGGAGTAGGTGTGGTGCAGTTACCGAGGTTAGTGTTAGAAGAACAGTTGGAAAACGGCAGTCTGGTTCCCCTGCTACCTGAATGGCATACCAGGCCCGAGAGTATTCATGTGGTGTTCCCCTCCCGGCGCGGTCAGTTACCGGCGGTAAGAGCACTGATTGATTTTCTGGCGGAAAATTATGCGGCAATGGTGGAATAGAAAAATTACCAGAGGCGACACAACGCATCGCCTCTGGTCTGCTATCAGAATGGCATCTTGAAGCCAGGTGGGAGCTGCATACCACTTGATACCGCAGCCATTTTCTCTTTCTGCGTTTCAGCCACACGGCGCGCTGCATCGTTGAAAGCCGCAGCCACCAGATCTTCCAGCATGTCTTTGTCATCTTCCAGCAGGCTTGGGTCGACTTCCACGCGACGGCAGTTATGCGCACCGTTGATGGTGACTTTAACCAGCCCGGCACCGGATTCACCGGTTACTTCCATCGCAGCAATCTCTTCCTGCACCTGGGCCATTTTGTCCTGCATTTGCTGGGCCTGTTTCATCAGGTTGCCCAATCCGGCTTTACCAAACATAAGTTCTCTCTCTTCAGCTCAGGCCGCATCAACGTAACTGCGATACGGCGGGTTAAACAGGTCGGATACTTTCTTCGTCCACGTCGGCATCGAAAAACCGACGCAGCGTCTGAATATGCGTATCTGAGATAATCGACTGACGCGCTTGCGCCAGTTTCTCTTCATAAATTTTTTGCCGCCATTCCAGCGGTGTCAGCACAGCAGGATTATCATCCTCCACCACACTTAATTCAATGGGGTGCCCGGCAGCCGCATTCAAGGCTTCCCCCAACGCTTTTTGCGCCGAAGGGGAATTGAGATGACGCTGGCTGGTGCGCAGATGGAGACAGATACCGTTCGCGGTCTGCTCCTTCCAGGCGTTTAGCGCCAGCTGCTGCACCAGTTTTGGCATCGTCAGCGCCGCGATTTCCGCAGCCCAGGGATCGCGCGCCTGCGACTCTGCCACCAGTTTGGCCATCAGCTCAGGGTTTTTCTCATGCTCTAAGGCCGTGCGAAGCGCTTTTGGCGTAGCCACCGGCGCAATTTTCACTTCAGCTGGGTTTTGCGCTTTCCAGCGATACGCCTCTTCCTTTACCGGGACGGCTTCGGCTGCGGCCTGTTGCAGGCGTTGCTGTCCACGTTCGGTCACTGCAGCAAGCCGTTCCAGGGCCGAACTCGCCGGCCGCGCACCCTGCGCTGCCGGCTCACTCTTTTTTGGCTTACTCGCCCCCTGATGGCGCATCAGTTGCGTTCGCGCCTGCAGGAGCTGACTGGTGGCACCGGATAACCCCTGAGGAGGGGGAGATTCCTGTGCCGGTGGCGGTGAGGATGCACTATGCGCTACCGGTGCGCTGTTCTGTGCTGGCGCGGCAGCCTCTGCCGGCGCCTGCAACGTCATGGTCGGACGTGCGACCGGATCGGCGATAACGGCTTTGGGATGAAAGGCCAGCGCGCGCAGCAGCGTCATTTCCACGCCCATGCGGCGGTCCGGTGCCAGCGGCAGTTCTTTCCGCCCCACCAGTAGCGTCTGGTAATAGAGCTGGACATCGGCTGGCGGCAATACCCGCGCCAGCTCACGCAAGCGCTGTTCGATAGCGGCCATATCGTCGCCCAAAGCAGAAGGCAGCAGTTGGATCATCGCCACACGGTGCAGCAACGTCAACATTTCCACCAGCAGTGCTTCCCACTCCACGCCGCGTGAGGCGGCCTGACTGAGCAGCGCCATCACCTGGTTACCATCGGCATGAACCAGTGCCTCAATCAATGCCAGCGGCTGTTCATCATCAAGCGTACCCAGCATATCGTTGACGGTGGCCGTCGTGACCTGCCCCTGTCCCATCGCGATCGCCTGATCGGCCAGGCTCAGGGCATCACGCATACTGCCATCCGCGGCACGGGCCAGCAGTTGCAGCGCGCGGCTCTCCGCGCCAATCTGTTCAGCCTGTAAGACATGTTCCAGCTGGCCGCGAATCTGTTCCTGATCAAGGGCTTTCAGATGGAACTGCAGACAACGCGATAAAATGGTGACCGGTAATTTTTGGGGGTCGGTGGTGGCAAGCAGAAATTTAACGTGCTCCGGGGGCTCTTCAAGCGTTTTTAACAGCGCATTAAAGCTGTGACGCGAGAGCATATGGACTTCATCGATAAGGTAAACCTTGAAACGACCGCGTGCCGGCGCGTACTGCACGTTATCCAGCAGGTCGCGCGTGTCTTCCACTTTGGTTCGGGAAGCCGCATCGATTTCTATCAGATCAACAAAGCGGCCCTGCTCAATTTCCCTGCAGTTGTCGCACTGCCCACAGGGGGTAGCGGTAATGCCAGTTTCACAGTTCAACCCCTTTGCCAGCAACCGGGCAATGGTGGTTTTCCCGACGCCACGTGTGCCGGAAAACAGATAGGCGTGATGGATGCGGCCAAGGGACAAACCGTTAGCCAGCGCGGTGAGAACATGTTGCTGACCGACGACATCAGTAAATGCTTGTGGACGCCACTTGCGGGCCAGTACCTGATAGCTCATTAAGACTTCATCATTGTTTTTTAATAGCTTATTAACCTAAACAGTGAGAAACCGCAGTTTAGCCTGTTGACGAGTATCGGCAAAATCAACCGTATCAACGGCAGTTAAGCAGATTTAGGAAGGGTACTATAACAGAAGGCCTTCTTACCGCCATGCTGAAGCATGCATTATTTTCCCGACCGGGTTCATCCCTTTTTCTTTTATAAGAGCAAAAAATCAGCACCCTACCCCGCCCTCCTTTTTGCAGACGTCTTTACCCGGTTTAAGTGAAATTCAAACGATAAAACAGGGAGTAAACACATCATCTCTGGGGCCAGGGGCGGGCGGTCGTGATGGAGAAAAGGATAAAAAGGGCTGCGTCGGCAGAGGCAGCGCTCAGGGTGCAACGGGGAGTCGTGGTCCGAAAATCAAAACTGATACCCTACCCCGACAGTAAATCCATTACTGGATGTTTTCTGCACGTGTCCGGCTTGATAACCGACATCCAGCACAACATTATCAATCAGGTTGAACTGCATCCCTGTGCCCCACGCAAAACGCGCATCGAACACTTTATAGTGGCCGGAACGATCGCCTGAAGGAGAATAATATTCGTTTTTGTTAGAACTGCTCTCCCAACCGGCCCCTGCCAGTAAATAGATACTGGCCCATGTGGCTACGCGATATGCTGGCCCCACCATAAGGGAATAGTAACGTACACGATGATGATCCTCCTCCGCTGTTTCATCAAAATGCTGAGACTGACTTCCCCGCGTGTTCATCCATGTCAGCGATGCCACAGCACTGAGAGGAAGTTCAGGAATTTCATAGTGATATTTAAAATTGAACCCTTTCATATCTTTAAAACGCTTCACGTGGCTTTGCGCATAACCCAGGGTAAAAGTGTGCTTTCCGCTGTCACTCCCGGCCTGATAGTGATAATCAGGGGGCACGCTGCTCTGGTCTGCGAGCGCCGCTTTGCTCCCTGCTATCAGGGAAAATGCAATCAATGTAGTGGCGACTGTCTTCATCCCGATTGTCCTTAATCGCTATTTCAGTGTGCTGCATGACGGTATTTAACGGGTCAGTTTAATGAGAGGGATAGAGACATCGCTGCTTTTTGTGCCGAAGCGTGAAGGAAG
This sequence comes from Erwinia persicina, assembly GCF_019844095.1. NCBI lineage: Bacteria > Pseudomonadati > Pseudomonadota > Gammaproteobacteria > Enterobacterales > Erwiniaceae > Erwinia > Erwinia persicina. The sequence continues at coordinate 3,497,638 of NZ_CP082141.1, forward strand.
GCATTTTAGGCAGTAGAGGGAGGACGGGGGAAATAATGGCAGGGGCAGATCGGTCTGCCCCCAAAACCTTAGTGACCGGGGAAGTTCACCAGGCTGTAACTTTCGATACCCAGCGCTTCCAGGCGAGATTCCCCCGTCAGATCGAACAGGTTAATGATGAAAGCGGCATGTTGAACACTGCCACCCGCACGGCGGATCAGTTTCACGGTCGCTTCGATGGTCCCGCCCGTGGCCAGCAGATCATCGATCACCAGCACCACGTCGCCGGGCTGAATCGCATCACAGTGCAGTTCCAGCGTATCGGTGCCGTACTCCAGCTCGTAGGTTTCCGCAAAGGTTTTACGCGGCAGCTTGCCCGGTTTACGTACCGGAACAAACCCCACACCCAGCCCAAGTGCCACGGGTGCACCAAACAGGAAACCACGCGCTTCGGTGCCCACCACTTTGGTGATGCCAGCGTCACGATAGCGTTCAACCAACAGTTCAATGCTCAGTGCAAACGCCTTCGGATCTTCCAGCAGGCTGGTGACATCACGAAAGAGAATGCCCGGTTTAGGATAATCCGGGATGCTTTTGATACTGTTTTTAATCAATTCAAGCTGCTGCGCAGTCGCGGTCATAATGTTATGCCTGGTAAATACAAATCTGACTCGCGCAGCTTCATTTCACGCGACGGCCATATTACCGGGTGAAATTCAGACGTTGAGGGGAAGCCGCGCACGAAAACGACCAAATCTATGCAAAGCGCCGGACAATTGCAACCGCGTTTAGCAAAATCACGGTTTTTCTTGCCCTTCATCAACCACCGGCAAACGGATCATAAAGATCAGCAGGCAGCCGAGGATAACCAGCAGCAGCAGGCGTACCCAAAGGATCTTGACCATCCACAGCGAAAACGCAAATGTCACAAGAATAAACAGGATCGCCCTGCCCTTCGCCCCTGGCGGCATTGCCCGGTGCTGCTGCCAGTGACGCAGATAGCGTCCGAAGATGGAACGATGCAGCAGCCAGTGGTGAAAGCGCGGCGACGAACGGGCAAAACACCAGGCAGCCAGCAAGAGAAAAGGCGTCGTGGGTAGTAGCGGCAGCACCACGCCCAGTGTGGCCAGCACCACGGCAATCCAGCCTAAAACAATAAGTATGTAACGTTGCATGGCTCGCCCGGTAAAATGCCTCAGAATCAGGGTATCATAGCGCGCATTTCTGCCCGGGAGAACAAGATGAAAAGCGCAGGTTTACTGCAACAACTCGATATCCAGCTGGAACAGCTTGCGCAGGCCGTGGAGCCCCATGCCAACAAGCGAACCGCACAGGCGCGCTTCGACAGGCAGCTGTTTCATTGCCATACCACCCGACTCGGTGATTACCTGCTGGAAGTGCGTCAGACATTTGAGCAGCTTAAGCAAAGCGTGAAGGATAATCGTACCGAGCGCGTGGCGTGGATGGCCGAGCGCGTGGTATTGCAAATGAGTGCGCTGCAGCGCGAGCTGGCGACGCAAAAGCTGCGCAACAATGAACCCCGCACCGTGCCGGTGAAAGAAAATTTGTACGAAAAACTGGCCGAGCATCAGGATTTCGAACGGCGCTTACGCGCGATGATCGGCGACCGTGAGAGCCTGCTGTCAGCACAGGAGACCCTGGCTCAGCAGCAGCAATTGCAGAGAGAAATCGCCGCGCTTGAAGGCAGATTGCAGCGCTGTCTGCAGGCACTAAAACGGATTGAGCGCGGCATCGAAAATCGTGAGCGCCAGGGCTAGTCCCTGCTGCCCTTATGCCGGACGGAGGGGCTATACTCTTATCATCCCTTTTTTCAGTGGAGCAATGCGATGGGCCTGATCTCCTGGCTGGTTATCGGTTTAATGGTGGGCTTTGTCTTCCGCTATTTCTTCCCTGGCCGTCCGGGCGGTGGCGTGCCAACACTGGTGCTGGCCGCTGTGGGTGCGCTGATTGGCGGCTATATCAGTACCTATATCAATTACGGTACGCTGTCCACGCTTGATCCCCGCGCCCTGCTGATTGCACTGGCAGGTGCGCTGATAATGATCGCGGTAATCAAAATTTTACGAATCTGACCACGCATTGCGTGCTGGAAAAATACAGGAGCGTTTATGTCGCTGGAAACCGCGCCGGAAGAAGTGAAGCTTGCCGTCGACTTAATTATGCTGTTGGAAGAACATCAGATTGCACCAGAAACCGTGCTGGCGGCGCTGGCGATCGTACAGCGGGATTTCGAAAAGAAAGTGGAGACACCGTCCTGAGTGCGACGTTAAGACGGCTTACGCAGCGTCGGACAGAAAGCCAGCATCTCAATCAGGGTCGTCACCAGCTGTGGCGCATCAGCGGCCAGATCAAAGCTTTCTGGCATAAATAACCAGTTTTCCATGATGCCACTGATATAACCGCGCATCACAATAGCCGCGCGTCGCGTGTCCAGATTTTCGGGGAGTTGTTTTGCATCAATACACTGAGCCAGCACTTCTTCTATCTTTTCGTAACATTCGAGATAGAGATTTTGTTGCATCAGCTGTAAGGTGGTCATTTCACCAACAAACTCACATTTGTGGTAAATAATTTCCATAAGTGCACGTCTTCTTGGATCCCTGGCTGTCGCGTCAAGGACATACAGCACCATAGCACGCATCACAGAAAGTGGATCAGAAGGATATTTTGATTGATACTCAAGCTCCAGGTCCGCCATTCCGGATTCGGACTGCGCCCAAATTTCATTGAGTAAATCGGTTTTATTTTTGAAATGCCAGTAGATTGCACCCCGCGTCACGCCAGCACTTGAGGCAATATCAGCCAGTGACGTTTTAGAAACGCCATATTCAGAAAATCGCTCGATAGCTGCATCGATGATGTGATTGCGCGTTGCCTGCGCCTGTTGTTTGGTATTTCGTGCCATGAGGGTGTTATTTACAAAGGGTTAGACTTACATACATTTCCGAATGTATGTACCATAGCACGACCATAATTTAAACGCAGCAATGGGTTTATGGGTTTGTGATCCATTGAACAATCGATATCGGACACTCGAGGTTTATTTATGAACAAAAACAGAGGGTTAACGCCTCTGGCGGCCGTTCTGATGCTTTCAGGAAGCTTAGTGCTAGCGGGATGTGACAACAAAGATTCGCAGCAGGCCGGGCAGCAACAGGCACCTGAAGTGGGCATCAAAACGTTGAAAAGCGCCCCACTTAAAATTACTACCGACCTGCCAGGTCGTACCTCATCGTTCCGAATTGCAGAAGTTCGCCCACAGGTCTCAGGCATTATTCTGAAACGCAACTTTGTTGAAGGAAGTGATATTAAGGCGGGCGAATCCTTGTATCAGATCGACCCGGCGACCTATCAGGCATCCTATAACAGTGCGAAAGGTGATCTGGCGCAGGCACAGGCGAATGCGCAAATCGCTGCATTAACCGTTAAGCGCTACAAGCCCCTGCTGGGCACCAAGTACATCAGCCAGCAGGACTATGACACCGCCATGTCTACCCAGGGTCAGACCGCGGCAGCCGTCCAGGTTGCTCAGGCCGCAGTAGAAACGGCACGCATCAACCTCGCCTATACCCGCGTGACCTCGCCTATCAGCGGACGCATTGGTAAATCCTCGGTGACGGAAGGCGCGTTAGTGGCCAGTGGGCAAACCACTGCCCTGGCAACCGTACAGCAACTGGACCCGATCTACGTCGATGTGACTCAGTCCAGCGAAGACTTTATGCGCCTGCGTAATGAGCTGAATGCCGGCAAGCTTCAGCAAACTGACGGTAAAGCACAAGTTAAGCTCCTGATGCAGAATGGTAGCGAATACGCCCAGAGCGGAACATTAGAATTCTCTGATGTCACCGTGGATGAAACCACGGGTTCCATCACACTGCGTGCCGTGTTCCCTAACCCGGACCACAGCCTCCTGCCTGGCATGTTCGTGCGTGCCCGACTCGATGAAGGTACCAATCCGAATGCACTGCTGGTTCCTCAGCAGGGTGTCACCCGTACGCCAACCGGTCAGGCGACCGCTATGGTCGTGGGCGCGGATAACAAGGTTGAAGTCCGCACGCTGAAAGCCGATCAGGCATTCGGTGATAAGTGGCTGGTAACGGAAGGTCTTAAAGATGGCGACCGTGTGATTGTGACCGGTCTGCAACGCGTGAAACCTGGTGCAGCGGTAACGCCTCAGGAAGTCAGCGATGACAGCGCCAAAGCAGGTACCGAGTCTCAGGCGAAGTCTGAACAACCGAAGTCTTAACAGGAGCCACTGAGACATGGCTAAGTTTTTTATCGATCGCCCCATCTTTGCCTGGGTAATCGCCATCATCATTATGTTGGCGGGTGCGCTGTCGATTCTTAAACTGCCGATCGAGCAATATCCTAACGTTGCTCCAACGGCCATTGAGATCACAGCAACCTACCCAGGTGCTGATGCGAAAACGCTGCAGGACTCCGTCACGCAGGTTATCGAACAAAATATGAACGGCATCGACGGCCTGATGTACATGGGTTCAAGCAGCGACTCCTCCGGGACGCTGCAGCTGACTCTGACATTTGAGTCGGGTACGGATGCTGACATCGCCCAGGTGCAGGTGCAAAACAAACTGCAACTGGCGATGCCGCTGCTGCCTCAGGAAGTGCAACAACAGGGGATTAAAGTTCAAAAATCCTCCAGTAGCTTCCTGATGGTCGCCGGCTTCATTAATGACAACGGCACCATGACGCAGAACGATCTCTCCGACTATGTCGGGTCGAACATTAAAGACCCTATCAGTCGAGTATCCGGCGTCGGTGACACCCAGCTGTTCGGTGCGCAGTACGCCATGCGTATCTGGATGGATCCTCATAAGCTTAACAACTACGCGCTGACGCCTGTTGATGTTATCAGCGCCATTAATACTCAGAACGCCCAGGTTGCAGCGGGTCAGCTCGGTGGCTCACCACCGGTGCAGGGCCAACAGCTTAATGCCTCGATTATTGCGCAGACTCGTCTGACCTCGGCTGAGGAGTTCGGCAAGATCCTGCTGAAGGTTAACAGCGATGGGTCACGCGTTCGTTTGAGCGACGTGGCACATATTGAGCTGGGCGGTGAAAACTACGAGATCATTGCCCGTTATAACGGACAACCGGCCTCCGGTCTGGGGATCAAACTGGCCACCGGCGCTAACGCGCTGGACACGGCGGCCGCAGTAAAAGCAGAATTAACCAAGCTGCAACCATTCTTCCCTTCCGGGATGAAAGTGGTTTATCCGTATGACACCACACCATTCGTTAAAATTTCCATTAACGAAGTGGTGAAAACGCTGGTGGAAGCCATCGTACTGGTATTCCTGGTGATGTATCTGTTCCTGCAAAACTTCCGCGCAACGCTGATCCCGACGATTGCCGTTCCGGTGGTATTGCTGGGGACCTTTGCTATTATCAGCGCCTTCGGGTATTCGATAAACACGCTGACGATGTTCGGGATGGTGCTGGCCATCGGCCTGTTGGTGGATGACGCCATCGTGGTAGTGGAAAACGTCGAGCGTGTGATGGCCGAAGAGGGCCTGCCGCCGAAGGAAGCCACCCGTAAATCGATGGATCAGATTCAGGGCGCCCTGGTGGGGATTGCTCTGGTTCTGTCGGCAGTATTTATTCCGATGGCCTTCTTCGGGGGTTCAACCGGCGTTATCTACCGTCAGTTCTCGATTACCATTGTCTCGGCAATGGTGCTGTCAGTGGTGGTTGCGTTGATCCTGACCCCGGCACTGTGTGCCACGATGCTGAAACCGATTGCGAAAGGCGATCACGGTAAAACAACCGGTTTCTTTGGCTGGTTCAACCGCCTGTTTGACAAGAGCACCAATCACTACACCGACAGCGTAGGCCACATCGTGCGCAGTACGGGTCGTTACCTGGTGATTTACCTGCTGATTGTCGTGGGCATGGCCTTCCTGTTCCTGCGCCTGCCGACCTCCTTCCTGCCGGAAGAAGATCAGGGTGTGTTCCTGACCATGGCCCAGCTTCCTGCCGGTGCCACTCAGGAACGTACTCAAAAGGTGCTGGATCAGGTGACCGATTACTATCTGACAAAAGAAAAAGCCACTGTGAACTCCGTGTTTACAGTTAACGGCTTTGGTTTTGCCGGTCGTGGTCAGAACACCGGTCTTGCCTTCGTCAGCCTGAAGCCGTGGGATGAACGTCCGGGTGCGGATAATAAGGTTCCGGCAATTGCCGGGCGGGCAATGGGTGCACTGTCAGCGATTAAAGATGCGATGGTCATCCCGTTCAACCTGCCAGCGATTGTCGAACTGGGTCAGGCTACCGGCTTCGACTTCCAGCTGATCGATCAGGGTGGCCTTGGCCATGAACAACTGACTGCCGCGCGTAACCAGCTGCTGGGTATGATTGCTCAACATCCGGACGTGCTGGTCGGTGTTCGCCCTAACGGTCTGGAAGATACTCCTCAGTTTAAACTGAATATCGATCAGGAAAAAGCGCAGGCGCTGGGGGTATCGCTGTCTGATATCAACACCACGCTGGCAGCGGCCTGGGGCGGCTCCTACGTCAATGACTTCATTGACCGTGGCCGTGTGAAGAAAGTGTACGTGATGGGTGATGCACCTTACCGTATGCTGCCTGGCGATATCGGTAACTGGTATGTGCGTTCTTCCAGTGGCGAGATGGTCTCTTTTGATGCCTTCGCGTCTGCCAACTGGGTGTACGGTTCGCCACGTCTGGAACGTTATAACGGCCTGCCGTCAATGGAGCTGTTAGGACAACCGGCTCCGGGTAAAAGCTCCGGTGAAGCGATGGATCTGATGCAGGATCTGGCCTCGAAGCTACCTACCGGTATTGGTTATGACTGGACGGGGATGTCGTATCAGGAACGTTTGTCGGGTAATCAGGCTCCGGCACTGTATGCCATCTCGCTGATTGTCGTGTTCCTGTGTCTGGCTGCACTGTACGAAAGCTGGTCGATTCCGTTCTCGGTTATGCTGGTGGTTCCGTTGGGTGTGGTCGGTGCGCTGATCTTCACCACCCTGCGCGGACTGAGCAATGACGTTTACTTCGTCGTGGGGCTGCTGACAACCATAGGGTTATCCGCGAAGAACGCCATCCTGATCGTCGAGTTTGCTAAAGACCTGATGGAAAAAGAAGGGAAAGGACTGGTTGAGGCTACCCTGGATGCGGTACGTATGCGTTTACGTCCGATTCTGATGACCTCTCTGGCCTTTATCCTCGGTGTTCTGCCGCTGGCAATCAGTAGCGGTGCCGGTTCCGGTGCTCAGAACGCCGTCGGTACTGGCGTCATGGGCGGTATGGTGACGGCAACCGTACTGGCTATCTTCTTTGTTCCTGTGTTCTTTGTGGTGGTACGCCGCCGCTTCAGTAAGAACAAAGAGGAGCTGGAACACAGCCATCCTGTTGATACCCATCATCACTGATCAACGCTGAGTTGATGTGATTAAGAGGCCACCTTCGGGTGGCCTCTTTTTTTTTGCTTATTTGCCTTCCTCCTCCCCCTTCTGAAGTTGCAATTTAACAATCAGCAGCGCATACTAATGTTATAGTATAACATTACACTTGAGGCCAATAATGAAACAGGGCATTCATCCTGCATACCGCCAGGTAGTTTTCCATGACACCACAGCTGATGCTTACTTTGTGGTGGGTTCCACCATCAAAACTGACCGCACGATTGAACATGAAGGTAAACAGATGCCGTATGTCCTGCTGGACGTCTCTTCTGCATCACATGTTTATTACACCGGTAAACAGAAAGAATTTGCTAAAGAAGGCAGCGCCGCACGCTTCAGCCAGCGCTTCGGCGGTTTTCTTGGCGCGATGAAAAAGTAAGGAGTCATCATGCAGGTATTAAGCTCACTGGCTTCGGCCAAAAAACGCCACAAAGATTGTAAGATCGTTCGCCGCCATGGCCGCGTCTTTGTTATTTGTAAAAGTAACCCCCGCTTTAAAGCCGTACAGGGCATGGGGGGGAAAAAACGCTGATCGCCCCCGCAGGTGGTGACTGTAAAAGGGATAGCACAAGCTATCCCTTTTTTTGCCTTTTTTCTGCCACATCCCCCTCACCGTTATCAATCCTTAATACTTCCAGAGCGTTAGTGAAAACCATATTACGCCAACCCTTATTTCGCTGCGGCTACCGGCATTTTAAGCCAAGATAAAAACATCAAAATCAGTAGCTTAAAAAAGCAAATAAAGAGTCAGGCATTAGTAATGTTACGGGTAATACTTTAATAGGGACATCAAATGAAACGTTCAACATTCGCTCTATTATGCACATGTGCGATCTATTCTGTTGCAGGCCATGCCACGCCCATCCAGCTTTCGGCGTACAGCAACCTGCCGAAAGACACCGAAGTGAATGGCTTTCACGGTACGCTGTTTTATAGCGATACGGGTACCGTCAGCGGTTTGGATCTGCCTGTTCTCGGTTATGATCAGCTCGATCAGCTCAACGGTTTGCAGCTTGGCGTGATAGCGGGCTCTCGTATCCGGCATGGCATGAATGGTGCCGCAATCAGCCTGTTTAACTGGCACGGCGGTGAAGACAATGGTTTCAACCTGGGTGTCGTTAACCGTGTCGGCGATCTGTACGGTGCGAGCCTGGGAATTTACAGCGAGGCGAAAAGTATTAACGGGGTAAACCTCGGGGTGTTTACTGCCACGGGCGACGTGAACGGTGTCAATCTTGGCGCCATTGCTAATGACACGACCGGACAGGTGAATGGCGTTAATGTAGCCCCCTTTAACTGGACTCAGCAGGATACGGCAGGGGTGAATGTCAGCATCCTGAACCACTCCGGGAATGTGAACGGCGTCAATGTTGGCGCGCTGGGCAACTGGAGTGAAGGTGATATCAACGGTCTCAATCTTGGCCTCGTCAACGTTTCCGGCAGTATTACTGGGGCAAATTTAGCTCCCTTTAACTATTCGGGAGACATTACGGGGGCCAACGTCGGGCTGGTGAGCATGGCGCATAATGTGACAGGGATGAACCTGGGCGCGGTCAATATTTCCCGCGATGTGGAAGGCGCTAATCTGGGCGTGGTCAACGTCTCTCATCACGTTAACGGGCTTAATTTCGGCGCGGTTAATTTTTCCGCCGGGGAAAGCAGCACTGATATTGGCGCCTTTAACTATGCCGATACCACCTCCTTTCAGTTTGGTCTGATTAACGCGACTCAACACCTTGAGGGACTGCAAATTGGGGTCATCAATATCGCCGCCAACGCCGCCGTTCCGGTTCTGCCACTGGTGAACTATCACCGTACCTTCTGATTTTTAGCCCCCCCGGCTCAGGGGGCTGTCAGTAAAATCCTTACTTCATACTGCTGACCATCGCATTCACATTATGTTTAAAGGCGTTGATATAACTGTCAGCCGCTCCCCCACGGGCTGTTAAGGCTTCCGGATAAAGCTCCCCACCGGAGGTTGCCCCACCGGAGGCAGCAATTTGTTGAACCAGTCGCGGATCAGTCTGATTTTCAATAAAGTACGCATGGATTTTCTCATGCTTTAGCTGCCTGATCAGTGCAGCGACATCAGAGGCACTGGCCTCAGACTCCGTTGAAAAACCTACCGGTGACAGGAATTTCACACCGTACCGATGTCCAAAGTAGCCAAAAGCATCGTGACTGGTCAGCACTTTCCGTTTTTCCACCGGTATCACACTGAACGCCTTTTGCGCCCAGCCATCCAACTGCTTCAGCTGTGCAATATACGCATTTCCGTGCTGACGGAAATAATCTGCATCCTGCGGATCGGCGGCAATCAGTGCATTCATCACGTTAGTGGCATAAGTCACACCGTTCTGCATACTGTTCCAGGCATGGGGATCGGTGATGGTCTTGCCATCTTCTTCCATGGTGCGGGTATTAATGCCGCTGGAAGCCACAACCGTCTGCCCTTTATAGCCGGATGCCGAAATCAGACGGTCCATCCACCCTTCCATACCCAGTCCACTGACAAAAACAAGATCAGCCTTTGCGAGCGCCTGACTGTCTTTCGGTGTGGGTTCGAAGCTATGCGGATCGCCATTTGGCCCCACCAGACTTTTTACCACCACATGCTCACCGCCGACATTCTTTACGATATCAGCCAGCACGGTAAAGCTGGCTACCGCTTCCACGGTCTTTGCCATCGCTAACGGGGTGGCCATTACTGCTGACACTGCCAGCACTAAAGGTAATTTTTTCATTTTGACTCCTTTGCCATAGACAATGTTTTGCGTCCGGCAAAAATGCCGCCGCAAGGCCCGATTAAAATAGAAATAAAAAACAAAATTGCAGCACTGAGCACCACAGCGGGCCCGGCAGGTAATGAGAGATAAAAAGAGGCATAGAGACCACTGAAGCTGGCGATAGTCGCCAGAATCATTGCGGCGGCCAGCGTGCCGGAAAGATGGCGACTCCAGAAGCGCGCACTGGCGGCCGGTAGCATCATCAGGCCGACACTCATCAGCGTGCCGAGCACCTGAAACCCGGCGACCAGATTCACCACCACCAGCACAAGAAAAATGCCGTGCACCAGCGGCGAGGTCCAGCGGTTCTGGGCGCGTAAAAAAGTTGGGTCGAAAGCATCGATCACCAGTGGTCGGTAGATAAGAGCTAAAATCAGCAAAGACACGCTGCTGATGGTACTGACCAGCACAATAGAGGGAGTATCGACCGCCAGAAGCGACCCAAACAGAACGTGCAGCAGATCAACGCTGGAACCGCGTAAGGAGACCAGAGTGACGCCCAGCGCCAGCGAGCCGAGATAGAAACCTGCAAAACTGGCATCCTCACGCAGTGGCGTATAGCGGCTTACCGCGCCCGACAACAGGGCGACCGTCAGTCCGGCAATTGCCCCACCAATACCCATCGCCACCAGCGAGAGCCCGGAAAGCAGATAACCTATAGCGGCACCGGGCAGCACGGCATGTGATAATGCGTCGCCGACCAGACTCATGCGGCGCAGCAGAAGAAAAACTCCCAGCGGTGTAGCACTGAGCGACAACGCCACGCAGGCGATCAGTGCACGGCGCATAAAACCGAACTCGATGAAAGGTTGTATCAGCATCATATCCGGCTCCCTGCATTGCGAACGAAATCCAGTCCGGTTACGCCGCTGTCGCGGCACGACCATTCACAATGCTGATCCTTCAGGCGTAATACCTGTGGGAAATGTTCCGCCACCGTCGCCATATCATGCAGAACGACAATCAATGTACATCCCGCACGATGGCGCTCTGCCAGCAGCGCCAGCAGCAACGCTGTGGTATCGCTGTCGACTCCAGTGAAGGGTTCATCAAGCAGCAGCAATCCGGCATCCTGAATCAGCAGACGGGCAAATAAAACGCGCTGTAGCTGACCGCCCGACAGGGTGCCGGGTGCGGCATTGACAAAAGGCAACATGTTGACGCGTTCCAGCGCGACCAGAGCCTCCTCCCTCTGCTGCCTGGAAATGCCGCGAAACCAGCCACAGCGACGCCAGAATCCCATCGCGACCAGATCAAACACCGTGAGTGGAAAGCTCTTTTCAAGTTCGGAATGCTGTGGCAGCCAGGCCACGGTCGGACGCGGTAGGGAATAACGAAAGGAGCCACTGATGGCTGGAAGCATTCCACACAACGTTTTCAGCAGTGTTGACTTACCGCATCCATTGGCCCCCACTAATGCCGTCATGCTGCCGTGGCTAAATGTTCCTGACAGCGGGGGGGTTACAGCACGATGCTGGTAGCCTACCACCAGTTGATTCAACAGGATCATCAGCTCGCCGCCCACCACGTCAGCATAACCAGCATCATTACCAGAATGGCCGTGAGCACCACGCGCAGCCATGCCGGGCAGGTTATAAGCGTACCGAAACGTAAAAAAATGGGGGATGTGTTCATAAAAAACCAGATAAAATGTTATAACATAACAATTAAAATATCGTAAAAAGCGCCTCATCGGCACAGTAAAAATGTATCCAGGTATTTCACGGTACGTGAGGTTAGTCGCCCGTTTTTATATAAATAAAATTCAACAAGCCGTAAAGGCTGTGACAAAAGGCGCATTTCAGGTGAAAATAATCAACTGACAAATCATCACCATAGGCTACACTGGATTAAGCAGATGCTTTTATTAACAGTCAGAAACAATAGCCCTGATTAGTAAAAATTAACTCTGTGAGGAAAAAATGCGCAAAACGATAACGTTAAAATATCGTCAAACTCCTCCTGACCCACTAGAATTAATGGGTGTGAAACAACAGATAATTCCCAAAATAGAAGATAATTCTGTAGGTGCTCTGGAATGGTATTCACAGAATGCGCGATATGTTCCCGACGACGACAGAATTATTTCCCTGGAACATTTGCAGCAATCGCGTTATAAACTTAACTATCGTTTTCGCTGGAAGCCGTTCAATGCCTGTCTGGATATAGACGCCTTTGAAACGTCTAACCATTCAGTCAATTTTAGCTATCACCCAGGAGCTCCGGCGTTTGATTTTGCTGATAACCATCGCCATGAAATGTCAGATGAATTGTAATATTGAGTCAGGCATTTAACGCCTAATTAAATTAAGTTATATTTTGTATATACTATTCATAGTTGAGATGTATTTATCACTTCCTGGCACACCCTGTTTAAAAGTGCAGTCATATGGCACGTTTCGCAAGCTATGGAGGGGAAAAAGATGGACGAATACTCACCGAGAAGGCATGATATTGCACAGCTTAAATTCTTATGCGAGAACCTGTACGATGAAAGCCTGGCGACATTAGGTGACAGCCATCATGGCTGGGTTAACGATCCTACTTCTGTTGCTAATCTTCAGCTTAATGATCTTATCGAGCATATTGCAGCCTTTACTATGAATTACAAAATTAAGCACATTGAGGATGTTGACCTGATAAGCCAGGTTGATGAATACCTTGATGACACTTTCACATTGTTCAGTAATTATGGCATTAATGTTCAGGACTTACAGCGATGGCAGAAATGTGCAAAGCGGCTGTTCAACATTTTTGCAGAAGAGTGTTCAACGGCACGTACACAGGCCAGTCATTCCTTTTAGTAACCCATTACTCTTTCTACGGTTTAATAATGACAGACAAACTTTTAACGAAAACTGATTATCTTATGCGCCTGAGACGCTGTCGTTCAATCGACACGCTTGAGCGTGTAATCGAAAAAAACAAATACGAATTATCTGATGACGAACTGGCTGTATTCTATTCGGCTGCGGATCATCGCCTGGCTGAGCTGACAATGAATAAGCTCTATGACAAAGTGCCTGTGGCAGTATGGAAATTTGTTCGTTAAGCGTGTGACAACTGAAGCTGGAGGAAGTGGAGAGAGGCTGGGGGCAGAATTGGGTGGGGGCCCTGCCAGCTACATCCCGGCACACGCGTCATCTGTTACGGCTGCTTCCTTCCGGATCTGACCGAGTTCACAAATTAGCATTGCGGGAGAACCAACCGGGCCCCCATTGAGTGCCCTGGATAACCAGAGCGCAGGCATTATCAATGATGCCCTTGCCAATTGCAAGCCACCCCCTCATGACCGTTGGTTTCTTGCACGATTAGCCGCATATTTCTTTCGGCAGAGATAATCATGACCTTCGAAAACGATAGCTTTCAGCAACGCATCTATCAGATTGTCGCCGCGATCCCTCCTGGTTCCGTTGCCACCTACGGTGACATTGCCCATATGGCAGGTTCCCCACGCGCGGCCCGTCAGGTAGGTGGCGTGTTAAAACGCCTTCCAGCGGGCAGTAAGCTGCCATGGCATCGCGTCATTAACCGGAAAGGGGCGATCTCATTAGCGGGTGACGATCTCAGCAGACAGCGCAACGCACTGTTGAAGGAAGGGATCGCAGTGTCAGCGGAAGGCAATATCGATCTTAAGCGCTACCGCTGGCAGCCTTAAAAACGCCCCTTCCGGGGCGCTGTATCTTTTACAGAGACGTCGGCGCCGGAACGGCTGAAGACGGAGTCACCTGCGTCGGTGACGTGGAGGGTAACGTGGTCGCTGCACCGTTCTGCGTTGGCATAGCCATAGAAGGCACAGGCACCAGCGTCAGATCCTGTTCCGTCCCGCCCGTGGTCACAACCTGCTTAACGGTGTCGGTAATGAACAGCATTTTACCGTCAACAGTCACCGCTGCGCTTAACAGAATACGGGCTCCGGGTTGGACATCTGCCGGGTTGAAAGGCAGGGTAAATTTGAACGGAGCCTGCTTGCCTTCGGTACGCACGGCACGCTGCGACAGCACTTTAGACGGTGCATCTGCCAGAGAGGCATCAGACAGGGTCACGGTCAGCACGGCATCCGGTGGCAGGGCCACTTTCTGACGGATCCAGACTGTCCCGCTCACGTTAGGCTGCTTAATCACCGCCTGCTGCCCGTTCACCTGGGAACCCAGGGTTGGCGTCGGCACATCTTTGCTTTTATCAGCACAGCCTGAAATGGCTACAGCCAGCGCCGCACTACTTAATACATGCCAGTATTTCATTGATAGTTCTCCTTCCAATCAACGCTTACGGCCATCACTACGCCGCAAAAAAGACAGTTCTCTACTGCCTGGGTAGCTTTAATTCTGGCACACGTTCCTGATTTTTTCCTGCAACCCCCTGATAATCTGCTTTTGCCCCCCTCCCCCACAGATCGCATAAACAGACGTTGACGCTAACTGGTCGGATCTCGCAAACTGGAAAAGGAAAAATTATTGAGGAACCGCATATGGGCCAGGCGCTGCAAAATTTGTTAAATCTGCTGGATTTGGAAACGCTGGAAGAAGGCCTGTTTCGAGGGCAAAGTGAAGATCTGGGCCTGCGCCAGGTCTTTGGCGGACAGGTGGTTGGACAGGCACTGTATGCAGCGAAACAGACGGTACCGCAGGCACGTATTATTCACTCCTTCCACAGCTACTTCCTGCGTCCTGGCGACAGTCAGAAAGCCATTATTTATGATGTTGAAAACCTGCGTGATGGCCAGAGCTTTAGCGCCCGACGGGTCAAAGCCGTACAGAACGGTAAACCTATTTTCTATATGACCGCCTCCTTCCAGGGGCCTGAAAGCGGCTTCGAACATCAAAAACAGATGCCTGATGTCCCGGGGCCGGACAATCTGCCCAACGAGACGGAGATTGCCCGCCAGCTGGCACACTACATTCCGGAGAAGGCACGCGATAAATTTCTTTCTGAAAAACCCTTTGAGATCCGCCCGGTTGAGTTTCATAACCCGTTAAAAGGCCACGTCAGCGAACCGGCGCGCTATACCTGGCTACGGGCGAACGGCACCATGCCGGAAGATAAACGCATTCATCAGTATTTGCTGGGCTATGCTTCAGACTTTAACTTTTTGCCTGTCTCACTGCAGCCGCATGGGAAAGGCTTCCTGGAGCCGGGAATGCAGGTGGCGACGATTGACCACTCCATGTGGTTCCATCGCCCTTTCGACCTGAACGAATGGCTGCTGTACAGCGTAGAGAGCACCTCTGCCTCCAGTGCGCGTGGCTTTGTACGCGGTGAGTTCTGGAATCAGCAGGGCGTCCTCGTCGCCTCTACCGTGCAGGAAGGTGTGATCCGCCAGCGATCTTAACCGGCTCCATAAAAAAAGCGGGCCTGATGGCCCGCTGTTTCTTCGGCTTGCTGCGCACCGCCTTTTCAGGCTGACAGCCGCTTACTGGTTGTAAGCATTCTCGCCGTGGCTGTTGACGTCCAGCCCTTCACGTTCGTGCTCTTCCGGCACACGCAGACCAACAATCATATCCGCCACTTTAAAGCCGACGAACGCCACCACCGCCGTCCAGACAATCGTCAGGCCCACGCTGAACAGCTGTACCCAGACCTGATGTCCCATGGTCACGCCTTCTGCGTAGCCTACGCCGCCCAGAGAAGAAGAGGCGAAGATACCGGTCAGGATGCAGCCAACAATACCGCAGACGCCGTGAACACCGAAGACATCGCAGGGATCGTCAACACGCAGCCATTTTTTCAGAATGGTGACGCCCCAGAGACCGGCGAGCCCCCCGACCAGACCAATAATCAGTGCTCCGCCTACGCCCACATAGCCACAGGCTGGCGTGATGGCGACCAGACCGGCAATCACACCCGAGCTGACGCCCAGCAGAGAAGGCTTACCGCGCAAGGCCCACTCACCGAAGGTCCAGCTTAACATCGCTCCCGCTGTCGCAATCACGGTGTTGAGGAATGCCAGGCCGGCAATTTCGTTAGCTGCACTGGCTGAACCCGCGTTAAAGCCGAACCAGCCAAAGTAGAGAATAGCTGTACCGGTAAATACCATCGGCAGGTTGTGAGGTTTGAACGCCTCTTTACCAAAACCGGCTCGTTTACCGACCAGGTAAGCGCCGACCAGACCCGCCACCGCCGCATTGATGTGTACAACCGTACCGCCCGCAAAGTCCAGCGCGCCGTCCTGAGCGAGGAAACCACCTGCCCATACCATGTGCGCAATCGGCAGGTAGGCAAAGGTCAGCCAGATGACGACAAAAATCAGCAAGGCAGAGAAGCGAATACGTTCAGCGATAGCACCCACAATCAGCCCCACGGTGATGCAGGCGAAGGAGGCCTGGAAGGCAACGTGAATGTACTGGTAGTAAGACCCCATCACGGCGGTCGGTGAGATATTTTTCAACATCGCCCAGTTAAAGTTACCGAAGAACGCATTCCCTTCGCTGAACGCCAGTGAGTAGCCGTAGACCATCCACAGCACACAGACCATGGCGAAGGTCATTGCCACCTGAGTCAGCATCGACAGCACGTTTTTAGCGCGGATCAAGCCGCCGTAAAACAGGGCAATGCCGGGGATTGTCATAAACAGCACCAGCGCGGTGCAGATCATCATAAAGGCATTATCGGCTTTATCAGCAACTGCAGGCGCAGCGGCCATTGCCAGCGACGGTAAAAAAGCAGCACCGGCGAGGCCAAACTTAGCGATTTTTTTCATTTTGTCCCATCCCATCATAATTCTGAGCCCCGAATTACAGTGCTGCTTCGTCAGTTTCGCCGGTGCGAATACGAATGACCCGTTGCAGTTCTGCAACAAAGATCTTCCCGTCACCAATCTTGCCTGTGTAGGCCGCTTTGCTAATCACATCGACCACTTCATCAAGCTGGTCGTCTGCAATCGCGATATCAATTTTTACTTTTGGCAGGAAGTTCACGCTGTATTCAGCACCGCGATACAGTTCTGCATGACCTTTCTGGCGGCCGAAGCCTTTGACTTCAGTGACCGTAAGACCCTGAATGCCGATTGACGACAGTGCTTCACGCACGTCTTCCAGTTTGAACGGTTTGATTACCACGGTAACCAGCTTCATACGATCCCCTCCAGTAAAAAAATAGGTTGTTTCACCGACACGAAATGATTAAAGCAAACGCTGTGCCAGAGTTGAAAAATCTGCATTTTTCAGACGATTAGTCAGTCCTGGTCTGAGCCGTAGCTGAGACACAGATCACACAGAAAAGGGAGGCACAATGAGGAGTATAGAAAAAACGCACCAGAAAGGTGCGCTGTGCGTTAAGTCAGTGCATTTGGGGGATGATCGCGGGTTTGATCGCCTGTATTTGGTGCAGCGCAGCGGTAAGCTTTCAGCCGTTTTCAGCGGCCGCCAGCTCCTCACCCGCTAACTGCAATTGATACATCTGCCAGTAGCGCCTGATGGCTGCCGCGCTCCACTGCCTGCCCACGATGCAGCACCAGAATGGTATCTGCCTCGGTGATGGTGGAGAGCCGGTGCGCAATCACCACCAGCGTCGTTCGCTCGCGTATCGCCCGCAGCGCTTTCTGAATGGCCTGCTCAGTACCGGAATCAATATTAGCGGTGGCTTCATCCAGGATAAGGATTTGCGGCGATGCCACCAGCACCCGCGCCATCGCCAGCAGTTGCTTCTGCCCGACAGAGAGGGTGTTCCCCTGCTCTCCCAGCCGGGTATGGATCCCCTCCGGCAGTTCACGCGCCAGAGAGGCCAGTTGCACCGTTTCCAGCGCCTGCCATACAGCGTCCTCACCAATATCGCGCCCCAGGGTCACGTTAGCAAAGAAGGTGTCAGCCAGCACGACGGGATCCTGCTGTACCATCGCCACGCTACCCCGCAGCGCCGCATGGCTGAGGGAAGCGAGCGGACGGCCGTCCAGCAGAATCTCCCCCTGACTGAGCGGATAATAGCCCATCAGCAGATTCGCCAGCGTACTTTTTCCGCTGCCGGTATGGCCGACCAGCGCCACAAAATGGCGCGAGGGCACCGACAGGTTGATATCGGTTAACACCGGACGACCGCTGCGGTAGGCAAAGGTCACATCACGGATCTCAATGCTGCCGCTGCGTAGCGGCTCACTGTCTTCACCATAGGGCTGACGCGGCGCGTCCATCAGTTCAAAAATACGCTCTCCCGCCACAACCGCCTGCTGTAACATCGACTGCTGGGTGGTCAGTTCGATCAGCGGCTCATTTAATCGCCCGAGGTAGTTAATAAAGGCATACAGTACGCCCACCTCAATCGTGCCGACGGAGGTAAAGCCAAACAGCATCATCAGGCCGCAGAGGATCATCGCTGAAAAAAGACTGAGCAGCGGCCGCAGCAGGAAGCCGTCCAGCCGCAGCGTCTGCATCCGCGCCAGATAGTGTGAACGGCTGGCCTCGCCCATCCTTTCGCCAAAGCGTGCCTGCTGGCGGAATTGCTGGATAACGCTCATCCCGTTGATCACTTCATTAAAGCCGTTGTTGATCTCGGCCAGATAGCTGCGGACGCGGCGCACAATTGGCGTGCTGTAACGCTGATAAATCAGCATCACCACCAGCACGGCCGGAAAAATAGTGATCGCCACCAGCGCCATACGCCAGTCAAGGCTGAACATCGCTACCAGCATTGCCCCGACCAGTGCCGCACTGCGCAGTACGGTGGCGACAACGGTGACATACAGGTCGCGCACGACCTCGGTATCATTCGTCACGCGAGAAATAATCTGCCCCACCGGCTGCGTATCAAACGCTCCCAGGGGCTGGCGCAGCGCCGCATCCATCACGTCAGTTCGCAGACGCTGAACCACGCCCACCGCCGCCTGATTAAACAGCAGTGCCTGAGCGTAGTGCAGCGCTGCCGCCAGCAATTGTAATAACAGGAAACTGACGACCAGGCCGGCAGCAAGCCCAACCGGCATGCGGTGTTTCGCCACCATGTTGTCGATAAAGTAGCTGACCAGCACCGGCCCCAGCACCTCGGCGGCGGCGGCCACCCACAGCATCAGTACCGCCAGGCTCAGGGATTTACGCCACGGCGCACCGTAGGACAGCAGCCGTTTGATCGTCGGCCACAGTTGGATGACATTAGCCATGCACAGCTCCCTGTTCTGTTTCATCATCGTCCAGTGCAGCTTCCAGCTGTTGATAACGGTACATATCGCGATACCAGCCCTGTTCTGCCGCCAGTTGCTCATGGTCGCCGCGCTGCGCCACCTGGCCGTGCTGCAGTACCAGGATCTCACTGGCTTCGGTGAGCGCAGAAAGGCGGTGGGCGCTGATGATCACCGTGCGCCCTTCCCCCCAGCTGCGCAGGTTATGCAGGATCTGATGCTCGGTGCGGCCATCCACAGCGGACAGTGCGTCGTCCAGCACCAGAATTTCCGCATCCAGCAGCAGGGCACGCGCAATGGAAATCCGCTGTTTCTGACCGCCGGACAGCATCACCCCCCGCTCTCCGACTTCCGTCTCATAGCCTTCAGGTAAACGCAAAATATCGTCATGGACAAAAGCGAGACGGGCGGCCTGTTCAATTTCACGTTGTGTCGCCCCCGGACGGCCCAGTGCAATATTACTGGCCACGCTGTCGGAGAAGAGGAAGGGGGTCTGACTGACCACGGCCAGACGGCTGCGCCAGCTGTCCAGACGCAGCTGTGGCAGCGGAATATCGTGATAACAAATGTCGCCCTGGTCGATATCAAAGTGGCGCTGGATAAGACTCAGCAAGGTACTTTTCCCCGCACCGGTCGGGCCACACAGTCCCAGCATCTGTCCCGGCTGAAGGCGAACGTGCAGATTGCGCAGCGCAGGCTGTTGCGCCCCCGGATAGCAGAACTCGCTGACCGAGATCGCCAGCACGCCCCGGCCTTCCGGCAGCACTTTATCGCCGTCAACGACGGCCGGCGCTTCCGCCAGCAGCGCCTTAATTCGGGTCCAGGCCGCGCTGCCGCGTTCAACAATGTTAAACATCCAGGCCAGCGCCAGCATCGGCCAGATCATCAGCCCAAGGTACATCACAAAACTGGTGAGCTGACCCAGGGTCATAGTACCGTGCCATACCATCCAGCTGCCGCCGCCGATAGCCAACAGATTCGACAGGCCGATAGCGATATAGATAGTAGGGTCAAAGCGCGCATCAACGCGGGCTACCCGCAGGTTTTTCTCTCCGGTATCTTTGGCAATGGCAGCAAACTGCCCGGACTGGTGGTCTTCCAGGCCAAACGCTTTGATCATACGAATACTGCTCAGGCTCTCCTGCGTCTGATCGTTCAGCGAGGAAAATGCCGCCTGGGCCAGCTTAAAGCGCTGATGGAGCTGGTCACCGTAGCGTTTGATCACCAGCGCCATTACCGGCATCGGCAACAGGGCCAGCAGCGTGAGCTGCCAGCTGATTTGCGTGCTCATCACAATCAGCACTGCCATGCCCATGACCAGCGAGTCGACCAGCGTCAGCACGCCTTCACCGGCGGCGAACACCACGCGGTCAACGTCATTGGTGGCCCGTGCAATCAGGTCGCCGGTCCGGTGGCGTAAATAGAATCCGGGATGCTGGCGACTGAGCTGACGGTAAAAATCTTCACGCAGCTCCACCGCCAGCTGATAGGAGGCACCAAACAGCAGCACGCGCCAGACATAGCGCAGCAGATAAACGACAATGGCCGTGGCCAACATGACGCCAACCCACATCATCAGCTGAGCGTGAGTCATGCCGTCGCGGCTGACGCCGTCGACGATCCTGCCCACCACATGTGGTGGCAGGAGTTGCAGTATGGCAATCACGATTAACAGCAAAACCGCCCCAAGATAACGGCGCCATTCACGCAAAAAGTACCAGCTAAGTTGGCTAAAAAGTCGCACAAAAATATCCTGATTATCGACCGGTTAAAGCGTCACCGGCAAAGCGGTGGTGTATTTTATCTCTTCCATCGCAAAACTCGAAGTGACATCGATCAGGCCCGGCACGCCGTTGACCAGACGCTTATAAAAGCCATCGTAGCTTTTCATATCGGCCACCTGAACGCGCAGCAAATAATCATATTCCCCGGCCATGCGGTAGAACCCCATCACTTCCGGCATAGCCTGAACCACATCAACAAACTGGTTAAACCATTCGCTGCTGTGCTGCTGGGTTTTGATCAAGACAAAAGCAGTCAGACCAAGGCCGAGTTTTTCACCATCGAGTAACGCCACCCGGCCGCGAATATAGCCTTCATCCTCCAGCCTTTTCAAGCGCTTCCAGCAGGGGGTAGTGGTCAGGCTGACGGCATCCGCCAGCGCCTGCAGAGAGAGCGTACAATCCTGCTGAAGCAGGTTTAACAGCAACCTGTCTTTTTTATCCAGCGGCATAGGTAGCAAAATTTTCTCCATAGCATCAGAAACACAGTAGTATTATAGCAACCTTTTCCCCGGGTATTTCGTTAATCTGGTTCTCCTGCAGTCTCTCACTCAAGGATGACGAAAATGCCGCGTTCTGCTTACCGTAACCTGTTGATCATTGGATTATTCACGGCTGTCGCCCTCACCTGGGGTACAACCTGGATGGCAATGAAAATTACTGTGGCTACCGTTCCACCCGTTTTTGCCACCGGGCTGCGTTTCCTCTGTGCTGCCCCGCTGCTGCTGTTACTCGCAGGGTATAAAAAGGCACCTTTACTGTTTCCACAAGGACAGCGTGGTTTTCAGCTCTGTGTCATGCTGTTCTATTTCGCGATTCCGTTTACGCTGATGATCTACGGTGAGCGTTACACCTCATCCAGCCTGGCAGCCATTATTTTTGCCACTATGCCTGCGGCAGTGCTGGCCGCTTCCCTGCTGTTTCTGCGTGAAAAAACATCGCTGCAGCAGCTGCTGGGCCTGGCCATCAGTATTGGCGCGCTAAGCACAATTCTGTGGCACGAAACCCGCCACAGCGGAGAGAGTCAAATCCAGGGGATCCTGGCGCTGGTCGCTGCCGTGCTAATTCACGCGGTGATGTACGTCCAGTGTAAAAAGCGCTGTGCGGGTATTTCCGTATTGAGCTATAACGCCCTGCCCTGTCTGGGAGCGGGCATACTCCTGACGGTAGCCGGGCTGGCGGAATCACCCGATGTCCATGCCTTCGCACCCGAGGCGCTGATGGCGATTGCCTATCTTGGCGTGGTGGCCGGCGTGGGCGGTATTCTGGCTTACTTTGCTCTGCAACAGACGGCAAAACCTTTCCAGGCTTCACTGGTCTTTCTGGTCTTTCCGCTTATTGCGGTGGCGCTGGAGAGTCAGGTGAATGGCAGCAGTATCAGCCGTGAATCTTTACTGCTGTTGTTGCCTTTCCTGCTGGGGATATTGCTGACGCTGTATCGCGGTGCACGCAGCCGACAGCCGGCGGTGACAACCAAAGCGGCGCTGCGCCGCTAAAGAAAATAGCCGGACGTCCAGGTCCGGCACACTGACCAATAAACGGATTATTCGGGGGAATAAACCCGGTGTGGTGTGGAAAGCCAGTGGTTGAGATAATGAGACACGCCCTGTGTCGCACAGTCGCCAATAACCGGTAAATGCGGCAGTTTCGCTTTCAGTTCACGCATGGCGTTGCGCATCACAAAACCCTGCCCCACGCCTCCCAGCATCTCCAGATCGTTCATTGCATCGCCAAAGGCCATGCACTCTGCCATGTGAATACCCAGCCGATCCGTTAGCTGCGCCAGGGCCGCCCCCTTGTTACAGTCGAGAGGCAACACCTCCAGGCAGTCCTGCGCCGAAAAACAGAGGTGGGCGCTATCGCCCAGCGCTTCATGAAGCTGGATTTTCAGCGCACAAAGCGTCTCATAATCCGCAATAAAGCAGGCTTTCGTCACCTGATGTTCCGACAGCGTACGCAAATCGGTCAGTTGATAGCGGAAATTTGACAGCTGATGCGCCTGTAAAATCTCCGGAACGTCATACTGCGTAAACCAGCCATTATCATTGAAAACATGCAGACTGGCGCGGGTATGCCAGTGGCTGTGGATCACCTGCCTTGCCACGGCCGGAGGAAGATCGCTGGCATGCAGTAACTCACCTGCGGGATCGTGGATGCGTGTCCCGTTGCCGCTGATCAGAAAAGCAGGCAGATCGTAATTGCGTAGCAGTGGCTGCATCTCCAGATAATGGCGACCGGTGGCAAAGGTCAGCTGCACGGGATGTGCCTGAAGCGCACGAAGGCTGAGCAGGGTTTGTTGCCCTAACTGATGGTCTGGCATCAGCAGCGTGCCATCCATATCAAATGCAGCAAGACGCACCATTTTCTCTCCGCTTGAAGGGGTTTTCATCTGCACTGAGTATCCTCTGGCATTTACGGAACTAATAGTGAATACTTTTTTTAAACTGTTCCGGGTTTGGATGACATGAGAAAACTGAATCGGTTAAATCAGTATCAGCGCCTGTGGCAACACAGCGCAGGCCAGCCGCAGTCGACCAGCGTGGCCGAGATTGCCGCCTGCTGTTTTTGCAGTGAGCGCCACGCCCGAACGCTGCTGCGTCAGTGGCAGGAGAGCGGATGGCTGAACTGGCAGGCGACGTCAGGGCGCGGAAGGCGCGGCAGTCTGACCTTCTTGCAATCTCCCGCCACCCTGCGCAGCGAACTGATGCTACAGCAACTCGATAACGGCCAGCCGCAGCATGCGCTGCAGATGGTACCGCTTGCTCCGGAGCAGCTCAGCCAGCTGCTTCAGCCGTTTATGGGCGGACAGTGGCAGAACAACCAGCCTACGCTGCGTATTCCTTATTATCGTCCCCTGGACCCCTTGCGTCCGCTGATGCAGCCAGGTCGCGCAGAGCAGCATCTGGCCCAGCAGGTTTTTGCCGGATTAAGCCGTCTGGCAGGAGATGAGGCCGTTCCCGACCTGGCGCACCACTGGCAGGTCAGTGAAGATGGACTGAGCTGGTTCTTCTTTCTGCGCCCTCAGTTACGCTGGCATCACGGCGAGGCGGTCACCGCTGAACAACTGCAACAGCGGCTGGAGATGATCCTTGCCAGCGCTGGCGGGAAGCGCCTGCTGGCCAGCGTTAAGACGGTCAGCCGGGCCCATGCCCTTTGCCTGCGTATCGACCTGCTGACGCCGGACTACTGGCTGGCACACCGGCTGGCCAGCGTCCCGTGTCTGCTGCCGCACCCGGAAAATGCGGATATCGGAGCCGGCCCCTGGCGCTTGATGGTGAACTCCCCGGCGCTACTGCGCCTGGAAAGCCATGGCTGGTATCACGGCACACACCCCCTGATGCAGGCCATTGAATACTGGATCGCACCGCAGCTGTTTGACCCGGGGCTGGGCACCAGCTGCCGTCATCCGGTGAAGATTGCCATCGGCGCACAGCACGATCTGAAGGCTCTGCAGCCCGTCAGCCAGCGTATCAGCCTTGGATTTTGTTATCTGGCGCGAGGGCGGCGTGCCGGACTATCCGCGCGTCAGGCCAGGCATATTATGTCGCTGGTGCATCAGTCTGGCATTATCGAAGCGCTGCCTCTTGAAGAAGGCCTGATCACTCCCAGCCGGGAAATGCTGCCGGGCTGGCATATTCCTGACTGGCAGCCTGATCCGGACGTTTCTCTGCCTGCCCGACTCAGCCTGCATTACCACCTGCCGGTAGAACTGCATGCCATGGCGACAACGTTAAAGCACCTGCTGGCCACCCAGGGCTGTCAGCTGACGCTGCATTTCCACCCAGCCAAGAACTGGCAGGATTATCCCGCACTGGCAGAGGCAGATCTGGTGATGGGCGACAGGCTGATCGGTGAGGCGCCGGTGTTTACCCTTGAGAGCTGGCTGCGCCAGGATCCCCTGTGGCCGATACTGACCGGGGCGGACGGCTGGGCGCAACTGCTGCATCATCTGGAGGATTTACAGGCTCATCCTGAACTGGAACAGCGCCAGCAATGTCTCAGGGCGTTATATCTGCAGCTGATGGCGGATGCCGTGATCACCCCACTGTTTAACTATCGTTATCAGGTCAGCGCGCCCCCAGATGTTGAAGGGATCCGCCTGAACGCCTGGGGCTGGTTTGATTTTTCCCGGGCCTGGATTGCCCCGCCCGTCGCAATCATCTGAGAACAGGCTCCTGCAGCGGCCTGCTGCTATCAGGTGCCGGTTCAGCCGGCGCATTGGGATGGATATCGCACTGAGGGCCAAAGCATTTGATCTGCTGGCAGCCTGGCTTGCCGCTCAGGCAGTTGTGATAAACATGCAGGTTATGCAGTCTGACATTAAATACCCTGTCCATATGGATGCCGTAATCAGCGTTGTCATACACCGTCAGATCGCTCATATAAACGTTGATCATGTGCGATCCGCGAATGCCGTGTCCACGGGGGCTGGCATAATAACCGCCGCTGTTTTTTCCGGTCTGGATCAGCCGAACATCAGCTACGCGCCGAAGGTAGATATTATGAAAATAGTCCTTTTCGGTGTTGCCGTTGTTATGCAGCTTCAGGTCTGTCGCCGTTATACGACTGACGCCTTTCAGGTGGATCCCGTTGCTGCTGTTCTCCACCTCAACATTCTGCAGGGTGATATCACTGCAACCGGTTTTTTCACCGGCCGTCGGATCCCCACTACAGTTAAAGAAGAGTCCTATCTGATGGTTTCTCCGATCCTGACTGTCAGGCCGTTGGTCAATGGTGCCGACCAGCTTGATATTTTTTATCGTGACGTGGATGGCGGCAGTGGTATAGAGCAGCGGGGCATTAATGGTGCTGCTGACCGCAGGACGCCAGGTGATAACGGTACCCGGCCCCCTGCCTTCAAGCGCCACATTGCTGCTCAGTAACAGACTGCGGTCCTGAAAATAGGTGCCGTTGCCCAGCTGCACCGTGCCGCCACCGGCATCGGCCACCCGCTTAATGCATTCAGACAGGCTGTGCGTAACCGGACATGCCACACGGCCTGCAGCCTCCCCTGCGGGGGCGTAACAGGCCAATGTGAAGAAAGCAATCACACCGGCATAACGGAACAGGGCTTTCACAGTCATTTTCGCTCACAGTGACTTTACTAACAGGCAGGGAAGACAGTCCGGACTGACAGAAATTATCGCATAATGAGCCGTAGCCCCAGATATCCCATCACCAGTCCACTCACTTTATCCAGCCAGGAGGTGTATTTCATGTAGACCTGGCGGGGCCTTTCAGCCGACAGCAGCCATGCCACCAAACCATACCAGAGCGCATCGATGCAGAACGCCATGATGGGCAGCACCAGATACAGATAAGGCGAAATATGCTGACTGAGTAAGGCAGCAAAAATACTGCCGAACACGATCGCCGTATTCGGATTACTGAGCTGAGTCGCCATGCCGGTAAGAAACGCGCGGCGCGGGCCCCGGGCGTTATTGCCCACCAGACTTGAGGCCACCCTGTCGCCCGTCCTGAAAAGCATGTTGCCGCCCAGCCAGAGAAGGTAAACGCCGCCGGCGGTTTTAAGCGCGGTATACAGCCAGGGCACCAGTGTCAGCAGCGAATGCAGCCCGGCCAGTGCAATGACTGAAAAAATCATGCACCCTACGCCCATGCCAGCGGCGGCAGCCAGCGCACTGAGACGTGAGGAAACCACGGCCGTCCGGGCTATCATGATGAAACTGGGCCCGGGACTCATGGCCCCCAGCAGAATAGCGCCGGCGATGGTCATCAGGGCGACGGGTGAGTCAGTCATTTTTTTACCTGCTCTGTCATCATTAAGTAGGGTTTCTCCCTGCGCAGGGAGTGGGTTACTGGCGGCTCTGGCAGTAACGTTCGGCCAGCTTATCCAGGAATGTGAACAGTGCCTGATTCATCTCCCGGTAATCAAGGGCTCGCAGCTCCGCTGGGGTCTGCACAAAGCGAAATTCAGCTGCCCGGCTCAGATCCTTTTCAGAATGTGCAATCAGTCGTTCAACCACTTCCGCAGTCAGCTCCAGGTGGCACTGAAAACCGTAAACCAGATCGCTGTACGCGACGATCTGGCGCGGGCACCCTTCGCTGTAAGCGATAAGGGTGGCATCGGGTGTCAGGCCTGGCATATCGTTATGCCAGTGCCCGACCTCAAGCGAGTGACCGAAATGCGTAAACAGCGGGTGCTGTCGCCCGGCTTCCGTCAGAGAGACGGGAAATTTGCCGATCTCTTTTTCCGGGCTGTGTGCGAAAGGAGCCTTGAGCGCCTCACCGATCAGCTGGGAACCCAGGCAGATACCGATAACGGCTTTTCTGGCGTGAATCGCGGCCGCGATGAAAGCCTGCTCCGCTTTCGCATCAAAATGTGGGCACTCTTCCGGCGTGGTGGCCGGATCCTGTGGCCCGCCCATGACGATCAAAAAATCAATGTTCTCCACGCTGGACGGTAGCGCCTCGCCTTCATAAACCCGGGAACAGGTCACGTGATGGCCCTGGTTCCTGGCCCAGCTCTCACAGGCACCCGGTGCCTCAAAACTTTCATGGATGAGGAAATGTACGTGCATTTTAATATGCTCCTCTGATGCTTATGATAACCTTAATTTTCAAGCCTCACCCTTTCAGGATATTGACCGATCGGATGAGTCCGACTTAATGATGATAAGTGCAGGAACAGAATTTAAAATGCCAGGTAGCATAGATAAAGCGCCAAGACATGACGATGCGACAGGCTGGTCTGGCACCTCCATAAGCTATCAACGTGGAGAGACCGATCCTCCTCATCATCATATTGAAGGACAACTCTTATTTGCGACCAGAGGCGTTATGCTGGTTGAAACAGAAGGCAATCGTTGGGTGATCCCCCCTCAGCGTGCACTGTGGCTTCCGCCTCTCCAGATTCACAGCTACAACCTGCTCTCCCATACTGACTTACGGGCCATTTATTTCAGCCGCAGTCTTATCGCAGAATGCCCGAACTTCACGAAAAGTAACCATGTGCATGTCATTACAGCCACAGCACTGGTGAAAGAGTTGATAGCCGGGCTTTTCGATGCTGACTACAGTGGCCCGAGTCAGCGTAAAATGGCGCTGTTGATTTTGGAAATTCTCAGTGAGGCAACTCCCCTCGCTACCGAGTTGCCTGTGCCAAATGATGAGCGCTTATTTTGCGCCACGAGAGAGTTACTGGTCAGCCATCGCTGGGAAGCCTCTCTGAGCGATCTGGCCTTTATCGCCAACATGTCTGAACGTACCTTTTCGCGGCTGTTCATTAAGGACACGGGGTTCAGTTTCAGGACCTGGAAGCAAAGAGCAAGAATTTGTGCTTCGTTAGATCTTCTCGCCAATGGCCTCTCCGTTAAACAGGTCGCTTACCAGCTTGGTTTCTCATGCCCGGCGGCGTTCACTGCTGCATTTCGTTCCCTTCTGCATTCAACGCCGCGCAATTTTCTTCCTTAGTCCTGGCCCATGCCTGGTCTTTACCCCTGGCAGATACACCTTATTTGCCGCCGCTGCATATCTGACACCTCCCTTCCCTGATTGACATCACACACAACTGCACACCCGCCCGGGCGGCACAAGGGATACCTTTCTGAACCGCAAGGTATTACCATAGCCAGCAGAAATTAACCGGGAAGGTAAAGTATGAAACGTGCAGTGGTGGTATTCAGCGGTGGTCAGGACTCAACAACCTGTCTGATTCAGGCGTTACAGCAGTATGACGAGGTACATTGCGTCACCTTCGATTATGGCCAGCGTCACCGTGCGGAAATCGATGTTGCCCGGGAACTTTCGCACGCGCTCGGCGCGCGGGCGCATAAAGTGCTGGATGTGACCATGCTTAACGAGCTGGCCGTCAGCAGTCTGACGCGTGATAACATCCCGGTGCCTGCCTACGAACCGGATGCCAGCGGCCTGCCCAGCACCTTCGTACCGGGTCGCAATATCCTCTTTTTAACCCTTGCAGCCATTTATGCCTGGCAGATTGAAGCCGAGGCGGTGATTACCGGTGTCTGCGAAACCGATTTTTCCGGTTATCCGGACTGTCGCGACGAGTTTGTGAAGGCGCTCAATCACGCCGTCAGTCTCGGTATGGCGCGAGACATCCGCTTCGAAACACCGCTGATGTGGCTGAATAAGGCAGAGACCTGGGCGCTGGCCGACTACTGGCAGCAGCTTCCGCTAATCCGTCATCAGACGCTGACCTGCTATAACGGCATTCAGGGCGACGGTTGCGGTACCTGTGCGGCATGTCATCTCCGTGCCAATGGCCTGCAGGCGTATCAGCAGCATCCGGCCACTGTGATGCAGGCAATGAAAACCAAAACCGGGTTGGTGTAACCCATCGCGAAACCGGTCAGGCCCCTGCCCCGGCGTTCAGGGTTTCAAGGTGGGCCTTCAGCTCACCTTCCAGCGGCAGGGCTTTTTTCGATTTCAGATCGATGCAGACAAAGGTCAACAGCGCATCGGAAATCGCACTGCCATCGGACTGCAGTGACACCCGCTGGTCAATCACCCCGCTTTTTCCGCCCAGCGTCATCAGTTGGCTGTCGATATTCAGCACATCCCCCATCACCGCCGGGCGGCGATAGTTAATATTAATATTCACCACCACAAAGGCCAGACCGCGCTCATTCATCCAGTGAAATGCCCGACTCTGTTCCAGCCAGGCCCACCGGGCCTCCTCAAGAAACTCAAGATAGCGGGCATTATTCACATGCTGATAAACATCCAGATGATAGCCGCGAACTTTGATGGTGGTCTGCATAAAGGATCCTCATAAATAGAAAAGGCCATACCAACTGGTATGACCTCTGAGAGATTAGCAGTCTGTCCGCACAATGTGCTGCGCAGATAGCCGTGACTGGAGATAGATCACAATTTCAGCGATGACAGATTGCGCTCAACCAGCTTATTGCCCATCCCCGGCACCTCTTTTAACTGCTCAAGCTGAGTAAAAGGGCCGTATTTTTCACGGTAGCTGACGATAGACTCCGCTTTTTTAATTCCTACCCCATTCAGTGCCGCCGCCAGCTCCTCGGCGCTGGCACTGTTAATACTGACCTGTGACGTTGACGGGCTGATAGCGTCTGTTTCCGGTACCGCCTGTACAGTCGCGGGCTTCTCCGCTACCGGTTCAGCACCAGCGATTCCCGGCAAAAACAGACCGGCTGATAATACCAATGTCAGGGCCTGCAAAGTGCGATTAAACATGCTGTTTTCCTCCATGTGTTAGACAGCACGGCCACCCTAACGTGATGGCGGCAACCCGGCAAACGGCGGATTACAAAATTGGAAAAGGCCGCATAAGCGGCCTTTGGATGTTGCAATCAGTTGCAGTGACTTTGCGAGGCTTACTGTGCCTGTGCAGCCGCACCGTATTTGATTTTAGCGTCTTTGCGCAGATTGCTTAACATGGCAGCAAAAGCCAGCTGGGCATTGTTCTGAGTTATGCCCTGGACTAGCGCCTGCTTCTGTGCTTCCGGCATGGTCCCTTTTTGAACTTTATCCAGTGCCATGACCACGACGTTACCCTGTGCATCTTCGCTGATGCCAAAGGAAGGCTTACCTTCAGAAGGCAACGGCAGCGTAAAGGCCGCCTGAGACAAAGCGTCCTGTCCGGTTCGGGACAGTGTCTGCTGAGGTCCGAAGCTCAGACCCGCCGCCTTCAGTGCCTCATCGCCTTTGCCCGCTTTCAGCGCAGCCAGAAGTTTGTCAGCCTGGGCTTTCGCTTCCTGCTGTGCTTTCTGCTGTTTCAGCGTATCTGTGATCTGCGCAGTCACTTCATTTAGCGGTTTAACTGCCTCTGGCTTATGTTCGCTAATACGCAGCACGAAAGCACGGTCGCCATCGACGGTGATCACGTCTGAGTTACTGCCCGGAGAACCGTTTTCCCCGACCAGACCACCGTTAAAGATCGCGTCCTGTACGGCTTTAAAGTTCAGCTCGGCAGGCAGGTTGTCATGATTAAACCAGCCCGTTTCTACTGCTTTCACCCCAGCAGCCTGCTCTGCACTGGCCAGCGACTCATTGTCATTGCTGGCAGCATCGCTAACTTTCTGCTGCAGTTTATAGTAAGCATCTACCGCTTTTTCCTGCTTCACTTTAGCAGCGATGTCATCATGTACTTCAGCCAGCGTTTTTACTTTTTCTGCCTGAGTATCATCAAGACGGGCGACAATAAAGCCAACAGAGGATTTAATCACGCCAGAAAGCTGGCCTTTGTCTTTCAGCCCCGCGTCTTTCAGTTCGTCTGGCGTCGTGTCAGGTTCCAGCCATCCCATATCACCGCCATTGCGGGCAGAGATCGGGTCGGCAGATTTTTCTTTCGCCAGGGCTGCAAAGTCGCCGCCCTGTTTCAGCGCGTCCAGAACTGATTGCGCTTCCGCTTCAGTTTTCGTCTGAATGATGCTGTAACGATTACGCTGCGGCTGGGTGTAATCCTGCTGATGCTGATCGTACCAGGCCTGAATGTCGCTCTCGCTCACCGGTTGCTGCATCGCGGCAGCATCCAGCTTAATGTAGCTCACACGAAACTGTTCAGGTGACATAAAGCTGTTTTTATTCTGCTCATAGTAGCTGTTAACCCCTTCCGGCGTGACGGTCTGCTTTGCCACCAGGGCATTAACATTGATGGTCACATCACGCACCAGACGCTGCTGAGAAACCAGCGCGGCCAGAGAATCGGTTTCGTTACCCAGCACGAAATCCGTACCGGTCACAGACTGAATCAGCTGCTGAGTGGTCAACTGCTTGCGCAGAGCCTCGGCGTACTGATCGGCAGAGAAGCCCATGTTGCTGATAATGCTCATGTACTTGGCGTTATCAAATTTACCCTCCGTCTGGAAGGCCGGCTGGGTGAAAATCGCCTGTTTAATCTGATCGTCACTGATAGCCAGGCCAATATCTTTGGCATACTGGTCAAGTAACACTTCGTCAATCAGCTGTGACAGGGCCTGCTGACGGATCTGTTGCATGTAACCTTCGTTACCCGCCAGAGCCGAGAACTGCTCGCCCAGCATCTGCTGCTGACGCGCACGTTCGCTGCTGAAAGCACGCTCAAGCTGCGCACGGCTGATTTCCTGGCCGTTTACTTTCGCGGCGTAATCACCGTTGCCACCTGTCAGATACCCGCCTACACCGGTAAGGACAAAGGAAAGGATGATCAAGCCCAGTAAAATCTTGAGCACGACATGGTTCGACGCCGCGCGTAAATTGTCCATCATGGTGTGACAACACTCCGCTGTAGTGTGAATGTATAACCTTGCGCTGCCGTCCCGCGTTCCCGAGGACGCACTCAGCCATTTTAGACAACCGCAGCACGCGTTTGTCAATCAAACATAAAAAAGGCACATCAAGATGCTGATGTGCCCCGTATGTTACATGAGAACGCGTTGGCGATCCTCAATACGCCGAAGAAATCTGCTTCTGCGACGGCTTAATACATTTAATTTACAGAGTCTTTCAGCGCTTTACCGGCACGGAAGCCCGGCACTTTACCCGCAGCAATGGTAATTTCTTTGCCGGTCTGCGGATTACGCCCGGTACGCTCGGCGCGCTCACGCACAGAGAAGGTACCGAAGCCGACCAGCGCCACTTCATCGCCAGCCTGCAGTGATTCAGTGACTGAACCGATAAATGCATCTAATACACGTCCCGCTGCAGCTTTGGAAATATCGGCGTTTGCAGCAATTTTGTCGATCAACTGTGACTTATTCACTCAATCATCCCCTCTTTTATTTTATACATCGTGAACGGACTTTCTGCCGGACACGTGCGTGCATCATTTGTTATTGCCATTCAACCGGACCCGTTGAGCCTTACTGCCCGACAGCCTCTGCCATCACTGACTTAACAGCCCCCTAACTTAGCGGCACAAAAAAAGGCTGGCAAGCACCAATTCACTTGCCAGCCCTAGTTTTACAGTGAGTTTGCCTTAAATCACTATTTCGCCGTCACGACCTGCATCCCGGATGGGGCATTCTGCAGGGCGAGGGCTAATACTTCCTCGATGCGTTTCACCGGATGGATCTCCAGATCAGCAATCACGTTGTCCGGGATCTCTTCCAGATCGCGCTTGTTCTCATCGGGGATCAGTACCGTCTTAATACCACCACGGTGAGCGGCCAGCAGTTTTTCTTTCAGACCGCCAATCGGCAGAACCTGGCCACGCAGCGTAATTTCACCTGTCATGGCCACATCGGCACGCACCGGATTACCGGTCAGGCAGGAAACCAGCGCAGTACACATTGCAATACCGGCGCTTGGACCATCTTTCGGCGTCGCACCTTCAGGTACGTGAACGTGGATATCGCGCTTCTCGTAGAAGTCTGCATTGATACCCAGTTTTTCAGCACGTGCACGTACCACGGTCAGTGCGGCCTGGATAGATTCCTGCATGACTTCACCCAGAGAACCGGTGTAAGTCAGCTTACCTTTACCCGGAACGCAGGCTGTTTCAATCGTCAGCAGGTCACCCCCGACTTCCGTCCACGCCAGCCCGGTGACCTGACCCACGCGGTTCTCACTGTCAGCACGGCCGTAGTCGAAACGCTGCACGCCGAGATAGTCTTTGAGGTTATCGCCGTTGATCTCGATGTGTTTGATCGATTTATCCATCAGCAGCGTTTTCACCGCCTTACGACACAGTTTGGACAGTTCACGCTCAAGGCTACGCACGCCCGCTTCACGGGTGTAGTAACGGATGATCCCGACGATGGCGCTGTCGTCCACGGTCAGTTCACTTTTCTTCAGCGCATTACGCTCAATCTGCTTCGACAAGAGGTGCTGTTTGGCAATGTTAAGCTTTTCGTCTTCGGTGTAGCCGGACAGACGGATTACTTCCATACGATCCAGCAGCGGTGCCGGAATGTTCATCGAGTTGGAGGTCGCCACAAACATCACATCGGAGAGATCGTAATCCACTTCCAGGTAGTGATCGTTAAAGGCAATGTTCTGCTCGGGATCAAGCACTTCCAGCAGCGCCGAGGCCGGATCGCCGCGCATATCCGACGACATCTTATCAATTTCATCCAACAGGAAAAGCGGGTTTTTCACGCCGACTTTTGCCATTTTCTGGATCAATTTGCCCGGCATTGAACCGATGTAGGTACGTCGGTGACCACGAATTTCCGCTTCATCACGTACCCCACCCAGCGCCATACGTACGTATTTACGACCGGTGGCTTTGGCGATGGACTGGCCCAGAGAGGTTTTACCCACGCCAGGAGGCCCCACCAGACAGAGGATCGGGCCCTTAATTTTGCTGACGCGGCTCTGTACTGCCAAATACTCCAGGATACGGTCTTTGACGCGCTCAAGGCCAAAGTGATCGGTATCCAGCGTTTCCTGCGCTTTCAGCAGATCTTTTTTCACCTTGCTGCGGGCATTCCACGGTACCTGAACCATCCAGTCAATATAGCCACGAACCACCGTCGCCTCTGCGGACATCGGTGACATCATTTTCAGCTTTTGCAGTTCGGCTTCTGTTTTGTCACGCGCCTCTTTCGGCATTTTTGCCGCATCGATTTTGCGTTTCAGCGCTTCATTTTCGTCCGGCGCATCATCCATCTCACCGAGTTCTTTCTGAATCGCCTTCATCTGCTCATTCAGATAGTACTCGCGCTGGCTTTTTTCCATCTGCTTTTTGACGCGGTTACGGATGCGTTTCTCAACCTGCAGCAGGTCAATCTCCGACTCCATCATCGCCATCAGATATTCCAGACGTTCATTGATGTCCGACATTTCCAGCACAGATTGTTTATCAGCCAGTTTCAACGGCATATGTGCAGCGACGGTATCAGCCAGACGTGCCGCATCGTCAATGCTGTTCAGCGAAGTCAGTACCTCCGGCGGGATCTTCTTGTTCAGTTTGATGTAGCCTTCAAACTGATTGATCGCCGTGCGTACCAGTACTTCCTGCTCGCGCTCTTCAATTTCAGGCGACTCCAGGTATTCGGCCTGGGCAGTAAAATGGTCGCCGTTATCGGATAACGTCGTGATATGGGCACGCTGCAAACCTTCCACCAGCACTTTGACAGTGCCATCAGGGAGTTTCAGCATTTGCAAAATAGAGGCAACCGTCCCGACTGAGAAGAGATCGTTGATGCCAGGTTCATCCGTTGAAGCTTCTTTCTGAGCGACCAGCATGATTTTTTTGTCATGATCCATGGCGGCTTCAAGGCAGCGAATTGATTTTTCACGACCGACAAACAACGGAATGACCATGTGCGGATAAACCACTACGTCACGCAACGGCAACACAGGGATTTCAATGCGTTCAGAACGCTCAGGATTCATAGAGCTCTCTCTTAGTTTAATTTCCGCCAGGGTAAGGGGAACCGCATCATCCAGAAAAAGTGCAGTTTGACCCACAGGTATCTGAGTATATGGGGATGAACGGAATAGATTCAATGTCGGGGTTACGAGAAAAGTTAAAGGGGGAACATTTTCCCCCTTTTCGGATAACTGTCTGGAATGGTTTGGTTATTTATTCGCCAGATGCCTGCTGTGCTTCAGGCTTGCCATAAATCAGTAATGGCTCACTGTCGCCGCTGATAACCGACTCGTCAATCACCACTTTTTCCACGTCATCGACCGACGGCAGATCGTACATGGTGTTCAGCAGCGCGCCTTCCACGATTGAGCGCAGGCCCCGGGCGCCGGTTTTACGCGACATCGCCTTTTTGGCGATCGCCTTCAGCGCTTCTTCACGGAACTCCAGCTCCACGCCTTCCAGGTTGAACAACGCCTGGTACTGTTTGGTCAGGGCATTTTTAGGTTCACGCAGGATCTGGATCAGCGCGTCCTCGCTCAGTTCAGTCAGCGTTGCCACCACCGGCAGACGGCCGATGAACTCCGGGATCAGGCCAAACTTGATCAGGTCTTCCGGCTCCACCTGAGCCAGCAGCTCGCCTTCAGTGGCCTTTTCTGACTTGCCCTTCACCGACGCACCAAAGCCAATGCCGGTGCCGGTGTCCACGCGCTGCGACACCACTTTGTCCAGGCCCGCAAACGCGCCACCGCAGATAAACAGAATTTTCGAGGTATCCACCTGCAGAAACTCCTGCTGCGGATGCTTGCGACCGCCCTGCGGAGGCACTGCCGCCACCGTACCTTCGATCAGCTTCAGCAGCGCCTGCTGCACGCCTTCCCCCGAAACATCACGGGTGATGGACGGGTTATCTGACTTACGGGAAATCTTATCGATCTCATCGATATAGACGATACCGCGCTGGGCTTTCTGCACATCGTAGTCACACTTCTGCAGCAGCTTCTGGATGATATTTTCCACATCCTCACCGACATAGCCGGCTTCAGTCAGCGTGGTGGCATCGGCCATGGTAAACGGCACGTCCAGCAGGCGCGCCAGCGTTTCCGCCAGCAGCGTTTTACCGCTGCCCGTCGGGCCGATCAGCAGAATATTACTTTTGCCCAGCTCAATGCCGTTGCTGGTGTCGCCGTTGCGCAGACGTTTGTAGTGGTTATAGACAGCCACCGAGAGCACCTTTTTGGCGCGTTCCTGGCCGATAACGTAGTCGTCCAGGTGGTGACGAATTTCATGCGGCGTGGGCAGTGAACTGCGCTCGCGGTGCGGCACAGCTTCTTTGATCTCTTCGCGAATGATGTCATTACATAAATCGACGCATTCATCGCAGATGTAGACTGACGGGCCGGCAATCAGCTTACGCACTTCATGCTGGCTTTTGCCGCAAAAAGAGCAGTACAGCAGTTTCCCTGAACCGTCTTTGCGCTTATCTGTCATCAGTTAACCTCATGCCTTACTTAATTTACACGTACCAGTCCTTAATATAGCCCATTTCATCCGCTCATTGGGAGGAAAAGTCCCGCGTCTTCATCGATTGGACTGGCGCATCCTCACCGCAGCCAGGCCTGTGAGAAATAACCGCAGGTCGGCGCAGTAAGAAGAAACATCATTCAACCTGCTGTTTTAAAGTATAAAAAGTGCCTGATATTGCTGTTGATTTAGCTGCTATCTGGATTATGCTAAACTCTGGTCACTTATGATTATCCGATGGAGTGTAAAGCATGCCTCAAGAGCCAGATAAAGAAGAAAATGGGCAGGAAGAGAAGGGTTCCTCACTGGCGGTCAGTAAACTGCTTCAGTCACGCTCTATTATCATTTCCGGTGAGATTAATCAGGCGCTTGCTGAGAAAGTGACCGCCCAGTTGCTGATCCTGCAGGAAATGGGGGATGAGCCAATCAAGCTGTTTATTAACAGCCAGGGGGGTCATGTTGAAGCGGGTGATACCATCCATGACATGATTAAGTTTGTGAAACCCAAAGTGCTGGTCATTGGCACCGGCTGGGTTGCCAGCGCCGGGATCACCATCTTCCTGGCCGCTGAAAAAGAGAATCGTTACTCGCTGCCAAACACGCGCTTTATGATCCACCAGCCACTGGGTGGCGTTCGCGGTAAAGTATCCGATATCGAAATTGAAGCGAAAGAACTGCTGCGCGCCCGTGAGCGTATCAACCAGCTGATCAGTAAGGCAACCGGACAGCCGCTGGAAAAAGTCGAGAAAGACACTGACAGCAACTACTGGATGAGCCCTCAACAGGCCGTTGATTACGGTATTACTACCCACGTCATCAGTCACTGGGATGAACTGAAAGCCTAACGGTTTCGGTAGTATCCAAAATGAAAAAGGCCCGCATTGGCGGGCCTTTTTTCAACATCACATCAGGTTATTCGCCTGAGGCCTGCTGAGTTTCAGGTGTGGCATAAATCACTTTAGGTTCACTGTCACCCTCAATGACCCGGGCATCCACCACGACTTTCTCAACGTCATCCATCGATGGCAGATCGTACATGGTGTTCAGCAGCGCACCTTCCACGATTGAGCGCAAACCACGGGCACCGGTTTTACGCGACATCGCCTTTTTGGCAATCGCCGTCAGCGCATCGTCACGGAACTCCAGTTCCACGCCTTCCAGGTTGAACAATGCCTGGTACTGTTTGGTCAGGGCATTTTTAGGTTCGCGCAGGATCTGGATCAGCGCATCCTCGCTCAGTTCAGTCAGCGTTGCCACCACCGGCAGACGGCCGATGAACTCCGGGATCAGGCCAAACTTGATCAGATCTTCCGGCTCCACCTGAGCCAGCAGTTCGCCTTCAGTCGCCTTCTCTGACTTGCCCTTCACCGACGCACCAAAGCCAATGCCGGTGCCGGTGTCCACGCGCTGCGACACCACTTTGTCCAGGCCCGCGAACGCGCCACCGCAGATAAACAGAATTTTCGAGGTATCCACCTGCAGAAACTCCTGCTGCGGATGCTTGCGACCGCCCTGCGGAGGCACTGCCGCCACCGTACCTTCGATCAGCTTCAGCAGCGCCTGCTGCACGCCTTCCCCCGAAACATCACGGGTGATGGACGGGTTATCTGACTTACGGGAAATCTTATCGATCTCATCGATATAGACGATACCGCGCTGGGCTTTCTGCACGTCGTAGTCACACTTCTGCAGCAGCTTCTGGATGATGTTTTCCACATCCTCACCGACATAGCCGGCTTCAGTCAGCGTGGTGGCATCGGCCATGGTAAACGGCACGTCCAGCAGGCGCGCCAGCGTTTCCGCCAGCAGCGTTTTACCGCTGCCCGTCGGGCCGATCAGCAGAATATTACTTTTGCCCAGCTCAATGCCGTTGCTGGTGTCGCCGTTGCGCAGACGTTTGTAGTGGTTATAAACCGCAACAGAGAGCACTTTCTTCGCCCGTTCCTGGCCGATAACGTAGTCATCCAGGTGGTGACGAATTTCATGCGGCGTAGGCAGTGAGTTACGCTCGCGGTGCGGCGCAACTTCTTTAATCTCTTCGCGAATAATGTCGTTGCATAAATCAACGCATTCATCACAGACATACACCGACGGGCCGGCGATCAGCTTACGCACTTCATGCTGGCTTTTGCCGCAAAAAGAGCAGTACAGCAGTTTCCCTGAACCGTCTTTGCGTTTATCAGTCATTTACTTCCCCCTCATTGTCACACTCACCTTCCCACAAGGGGTTAGTTACGCAGGCCGCCACCCTCACGCCCTGCGGAGGCAACGGCACCGTGTCACAACATATTAAATCAGTTACGCTGAGACAGCACAGAATCCACTAAACCATACTCTACAGACTCGCTTGCCGACAGGAAACGGTCGCGATTAGTATCACGTTCAATAGTTTCGATCGTCTGTCCGGTATGTTTTGCCATCAGCTCGTTCATCATATGCTTAGTTT
The DNA here is from genome assembly GCF_019844095.1 of Erwinia persicina. Lineage (NCBI taxonomy): Bacteria > Pseudomonadati > Pseudomonadota > Gammaproteobacteria > Enterobacterales > Erwiniaceae > Erwinia > Erwinia persicina. The sequence continues at coordinate 3,536,977 of NZ_CP082141.1, forward strand.
TGATGATTTCGCGGGCATGAATATCGATATCAGATGCCTGGCCCTGGAAACCGCCCAACGGCTGATGGATCATCACGCGTGAATTGGGCAGACAGTAACGCTTGCCCTTCGCCCCTGCGGTCAACAGGAACGCACCCATTGAGCAGGCCTGGCCCATACAAATGGTGCTGACGTCAGGTTTAATAAATTGCATGGTGTCGTAAATTGACATCCCGGCAGTAATGACGCCACCAGGAGAGTTAATGTACAGGTGGATGTCCTTCTCAGGATTCTCCGCTTCCAGAAACAGCATCTGCGCGACGATCAGGTTGGCCATATGGTCTTCGACCTGGCCGGTCAGAAAAATAATGCGCTCTTTCAGCAGGCGCGAGTAGATGTCGTAAGAACGCTCTCCGCGAGAGGTTTGTTCGACCACCATTGGCACCAGGGCCATATGAGGTGCAGTTTGTTCACGTTCGCCGCTGTATGACATTATCGTCTCCTGGATAAATTTCATTTGGCAACACTCTTCAGTGATTTTACTTGAGAGCGATCAGGAACACTATGATTCCAGGCCTTACACCCGATGCCGTCCGGACAGTTATCGGGTCTGATGACTTCGTTGTACCAATTTGGGGATGATCCCCCGCTGTTTCAAGCATAACAACGTTTTTATCAACTGCTAACCAGGAAAAGTAGCTTAGTCGATAATTTGCGGATTAAATGCGCAAATAACCAGTAAAAGCAGCAGTACCTTGAGCCATAAATGACAAAAGCCCGCTGCCGGAAGGCAGCGGGCTTGACGTCAACCAGAGAATTCAGAATCAGGCCGTAGCGGTCTGGTTCATCAGTTCCTGGAAGTTAGTGGCTTTTTCAGTCACTTTCGCTTTTTCCAGCACGGCTTCAACAGCCTGCTCTTCCAGCGCGACGTTACGCATGTTGTTCATCAGCTCGTTGTTCTTGCTGTAGAACTCGATCACTTCTGACGGGTCTTCATACGCAGAAGCCATCTCTTCGATCAGCGCTTTGACACGGTCTTCGTCAGCTTTCAGCTCATGGGTACGAATCACTTCGCCCAGCAGCAGGCCAACCACGACACGGCGTTTAGCCTGCTCTTCGAACAGTTCACGAGGCAGCTCCAGAGCCTGCTTCTCGTTGCCGCCAAAACGCTGTGCAGCCTGACGCTTAAGCACGTCGATTTCACTGTCGATCAGTGCTGCAGGAACATCGATATCATTGGCTTTCACCAGACCGTCGATAGCCTGAGTCTTCACGCGGTTACGCACAGCGCCTTTCAGTTCACGCTGCATGTTTTTACGCACTTCAGCACGCAGACCGGCAACAGAGCCATCTTCAACGCCGAAACGTTTGATGAACTCTTCAGTGAACTCTGGCAGCTCACGCTCTTCCACTTTCTTCAGGACGATTTCAAACTTCGCTGCTTTACCTTTCAGGTTCTCAGCATGGTAATCGTCCGGGAAGTTAACGTCGATAGTGAAGGTTTCGCCGGCTTTATGGCCAACAACGCCTTCTTCAAAGCCTGGGATCATACGACCCTGACCCATCGCCAGTACGAAGTCGGATGCTTTACCGCCTTCGAACTCTTCGCCATCGACAGAACCGGAGAAGTCGATAGTCGCACGATCTTCTGCAGTCGCTGCTGCATCGGTTTCTTTCCAGGTGGCCTGCTGCTTGCGCAGGGTATCCAGCATGGTGTCAACATCAGCATCAGTCACTTCAACCACCGGTTTTTCAACTTCGATGGCATCCAGACCCTGCAGTTCAACTTCCGGATAGACTTCGAACTCAACGGCGAAAGTGAAGTCTTCACCTGTTTTGTATTCGCCTGGCACGTAGTTAGGTGCGCCAGCCGGATTGATTTTTTCTTTGATGATCGCATCAACAAAGTTGCGTTGCATCAGATCGCCCAGGACGTCCTGGCGAACAGAAGCACCGTAACGCTGTTCGACAACGTTCATCGGTACTTTTCCTTTGCGGAAGCCGTCGATACGTACTTTCTTAGCTACGCTTGCCAGCTCACTTTTCACCGCTTTTTCGATCACATCTTTATCAACGGTAATCGTTACGCGACGGCCCAGGCCCTGAGTTGTTTCTACTGAAACTTGCATCTTATTACCTCAAAAAATCACGTGCTCGGTCAACTTCAGACATACCCGGCTGCTGTGAGCAGAGCAAATCTAAGAACCGGGACGGCTTCTGATGTCAGAACCGCATTCCCTGTTTACAGAAGCATCCCGAAGACATTCCGGAAAAAATAGACGCAGCATTATAGCGGTAACGTCTTAACGAGTCGAGGCTACACTCTCGCCTGAACCCTGCTACTTTTTACATTTTTGCCAACAAATCGCAAGAATTTGCTCACGGAAGGCATTTTCAGGCTGCGTAAACGAAAAAAAACGGCCAAATGGCCGTTTTTCGCATTTTATGCCGATTTACGCCAGCGTGCCGGCACCACGGCAGTTTGGCGAGGCGGGGACGGTATCCTGTAAGCCCTCCCACTCTTTCAAGGTATAGCTGTGCAAGGCCAATGCATGGACGCTTCCGGCCAGCTCTTCCGCCAGTACACCGTAAATCGCCCGGTGGCGGGTCAGAAAACGCTGGTCCTTAAAGCTGTCACTGACAATCACCACTTTAAAATGACTCTCAGCCCCTGCAGGAACATTGTGGCGATAACTTTCGTCATGCACCTCAAGGTGCGCCGGTGAAAATGCCGTACGTAACTTTTCTTCAATTTGCTCACGGATCATACCTTGACTCCTCTGATGCAGAGAACTGCGCCCCATCTCTTTAAATCGTAGTCGCTTTTTATCTAAAACCGACGCAGTTTAACGAATTTTTCCTGTGCTTGTTCACTTTGCACCGTACGACGTGAAACTGAGAGGTAATGGTGTGGTCGAAGGATCAAGCGTTCACGAGTCTGAAATTTCCGCAACGCGATGAATTTACGCTCGATCGGGGCTTCCCCTGTCGACAGGCAATGATATGATGACCGCAGTTTTGTCAGCAATACTACTCACGTAATCGAGAAAATAAGCATGTTAAAAAAATTATTTTTCCCTCTGCTGGCCGTCTTCATTCTGGCTGGCTGCGCAGGGAGCAGCAATACACTCGACATCTCTCCCAAGATTCAGTTGCCACAGCGTGATCCAAGCCTGATGGGTATTACGGTTAGCATCAATGGTGCCGACCAGCGCAGCGATCAGGCCCTGGCGAAGGTGAATCGTGATGGCCAACTCATCACCCTGACGCCATCCCGTGACCTGCGCTTCCTGTTACAGGAAACCCTGGAAAAACAAATGACCGCTCGCGGTTATATGATCGGGCCTAATGGTGCAGTAGACCTCCAGATTGTGGTCAACGGACTGTATGCTGATGTTACTCAGGGTAATGTCCGCTACAGCATCACCACCAAGGCAGATATTTCCATTATTGCCACCGCTAAAAACGGCAGTAAGCAGGTCAAAAACTACCGTCAGACCAGCAGTGTTGAAGGTGCCTTCTCTGCCAGCAATGAGAAAATCACCAATGTCGTTAATAACACTCTGGGTGACGTGATTGCCGACATGGCTCAGGACACCAGCGTTAACGAATTTATTAAACAAAACGCGCGTTAATCCCTCTGGCCCGGCAGGACGCCGGGCCTGATTTAAGGTCCGTATGTCCAATCACTATCTGCACATCTTCACCCGACGTAACTCCGCCCTTCTGTTGATCCTCGGCTTTGCTTCTGGTCTGCCTCTGGCCCTGACCTCGGGCACGCTTCAGGCGTGGATGGCGGTAGAGAATATCGATATCAAAACCATCGGTTTCTTCTCTCTTGTCGGCCAGGCCTATGTCTTTAAGTTTCTCTGGTCTCCCCTGATGGACCGCTATACGCCGCCCTTTTTGGGGCGCAGGCGTGGTTGGTTATTGCTGACGCAATTAATGCTGATCGTCGGTATAGCGTCGATGGGCTTTATGCAGCCTTCACGTGACCTTACTCTGCTGGCAGCGCTGGCGGTCCTGATCGCGTTCTGTTCGGCTTCGCAGGATATTGTGTTTGACGCCTGGAAAACCGATGTGCTGGCCGCCAGCGAACGCGGTAGCGGTGCCGCAATCAGCGTGCTTGGCTACCGTCTGGCCATGCTGGTATCCGGCGGCCTGGCGCTGTGGCTGGCCGACCGGTTCTTAGGCTGGCAGGCTATCTGGTGGTTGATGGCCGCCATGATGGTCCCGGGCGTGATCGCAACCCTGGTAGCTAAAGAGCCGGAAGCCACGGCCGACCGCCCCCATACGCTGGAAGAGGCGGTGATAGCCCCCCTGCGGGATTTTTTCAACCGTAATAATGCCTGGCTTATACTCTCACTGATCGTTCTCTATAAGTTGGGTGATGCTTTCGCCGCCAGCCTGACGACCATTTTCCTGATCCGTGGTGTAGGCTTTGATGCAGGTGATGTCGGCCTGGTCAACAAAACCCTGGGGCTGGTCGCCACTATCGTCGGTGCGCTGGCAGGGGGACTGCTGATGCAACGTCTCAGCCTTTTCCGTGCGCTGATGCTGTTTGGCATCTTACAGGCCGTTTCTAACCTCGGTTATTGGGTGCTGTCGGTCACAGATAAGCATCTTTACACCATGGCGGCTGCGGTTACCGTGGAAAATCTGTGCGGCGGCATGGGCACCGCCGCGTTTGTTGCGCTACTGATGACCCTGTGCAACCGCTCATTCTCTGCCACTCAGTTTGCACTTCTCTCAGCACTCTCTGCGGTGGGCCGCGTTTACGTCGGGCCTGTAGCAGGATGGTTTGTAGAATCATGGGGCTGGCCGACATTTTATGCCTTCTCAGTACTGGCGGCGTTACCCGGTCTTTTGCTGCTGCTCGGTTGCCGTACTACACTGGAGTATGCGCAGCACCATACCGACTTTCTGCCCCGTACCGCGTACGCTTCAGGTTACCGTTGGGCGCTGCGCGGAGTGATCGCTGGCGCGGTGTTACTGGCCTTATGGCTGGTGATGCTAACCGTTAACACGCTTGGCTGGGTCGCACTCACAGAACTGATCCCCCCCCTGTTTGAGGTGGGTATCTTGCTGATGTTGAGTGGAATTGTTACCGGAACATGGCTGGATTTCCTGGCGCTACGCCAGGCGCATTCGCGGGCAAAATAACCTCTTTTTCGTTTCGCTGCTGGGATGTTAAAGAAATTATTTGCTCAACAAAGTGTTTACAAATTCGGGTTGTTTTCATCGCACGTGATGGGCAACCCGAAGGTAACACGCCAGAAAATGCGAAACTTTGACGAAAAATATTAATTTCTCGATTTATCGTCCCGGTAAAAAAATTCTCAGGTGTTTACGCGAGTCAGTTTCAAGTATTAAAAACCGGTGCGTAATTAGTTTTGGTTAATTAATATCACGCAATTGATAAGGATTTGTTAAATAAATGGAGCAATAAATGGCTGGTTATAGCAGATACAATTTTTGTACGGTTTTTTCCATCAAGTTTTGTTATATTAACGCCAACCCTTTGCCAGCATTCATATTTTGTCACTCTCGGCAACATATGTGACAGCGTTTGCAAAAGGTGTCAACACTCCGCTGACACAACCTGTTGCAGGTTTACAGTACTGAAACCTTCCCGTAAAATGCCGCCACACTTAAACGACAATAGAGCCCTTGTCATTGAGGTCGTTAAATGAGACTCATGAAATACAATAAAAGTTTGGGGATTTTGTCATTAATCACAAGCATGATTTTGTTAAGTGGTTGTGATAGTGCGTTATTAAATCCCAAAGGACAGATTGCAATGGAGCAACGTTCGCTGATTCTGACGGCCTTTGGCCTGATGATGATCGTCGTGATCCCTGCAGTCTTGATGGCCGTGGTGTTCGCCTGGAAATATCGGGCATCCAACACCAATGCGAAATACAGCCCGAACTGGTCACACTCAAACAAAGTGGAAGCCGTGGTTTGGACTGTGCCAATCTTGATCATTGTCTTCCTTGGCATCCTGACATGGAAATCGACCCATGCGCTGGAACCAAGCAAGCCACTGGCATCTGATTTGAAACCCGTCGTGATCGAAGTTGTCTCGCTTGACTGGAAATGGATGTTTATTTACCCAGAACAGGGTATTGCTACCGTTAACCAGATTGCTTTCCCGGCTAACCGCCCGGTGAGCTTCAAGATTACTTCGAACACCGTAATGAACTCCTTCTTCATTCCTACCCTCGGTAGCCAGATTTACGCTATGGCGGGGATGCAAACTAAACTGCATCTGATTGCGAATGAAGCCGGTACCTTTGACGGTATGTCCTCGAACTTCAGTGGTCGTGGTTTCTCTGGTATGAAGTTTAAAGCGATTGCAACGCCTGACGAAGCCAGCTTCGAACAGTGGGTCGCGAAAGCTAAACAGTCTCCAGACACCCTCATGACAATGGATGATTTTAATAAGCTGGCTGCGCCTAGCGAAAATCACCCGGTGGAATTCTTCTCAAGTGTGAAACCTGGACTGTTTAAAGACATCATTGGTCAGTTCCAGATGAACCACGGCGGAAGCATGGACATGTCTCACGGCGAAGGCCATGAAGGCATGGATATGAGCAATACCGCTCACGCGGGAGCCGAGGAATAATACGATGCTTGGAAAATTAACACTGGATGCAGTGCCGTACCATGAACCGATTATCATGGTCACTGTTGCCGCCATTATTCTTGGTGGCCTGGCGCTTGTCGCCGCGCTGACTTACTTCGGTAAGTGGAAATATCTGTGGACCGAGTGGCTGACCTCCGTTGACCATAAAAAACTCGGTATCATGTACATCATCATGGCCTTCGTCATGCTGCTGCGCGGCTTTGCCGATGCCGTGATGATGCGTACCCAGCAGGTGCTTGCCTCTGCCGGTGAAGCGGGCATTTTGCCACCGCACCACTACGATCAGATTTTCACGGCTCACGGCGTGATCATGATCTTCTTCGTAGCGATGCCGTTTGTTGTTGGTCTGATGAACATTGCTGTTCCTTTACAGATCGGCGCACGCGACGTGGCCTACCCGTTCCTGAACAACCTGAGCTTCTGGTTCACGGCTGTCGGTGTGGTTCTGGTTAACCTGTCACTGGGTGTGGGCGAATTCGCACAGACCGGCTGGCTGGCATACCCACCATTATCGGGGGCGGAATACAGTCCGGGAGTCGGCGTTGACTACTGGATATGGAGTCTACAGCTCTCCGGTATCGGGACGACCCTGACAGGTATCAACTTCTTCGTGACCATCATGAAGATGCGTGCGCCTGGTATGACCATGTTCAAAATGCCTGTCTTTACCTGGGCATCTCTGTGCACCAACGTACTGATCATCGCTGCGTTCCCGGTTCTGACCGTGACCCTGGCGCTGCTGACCCTTGACCGTTATCTTGGCTTCCATTTCTTCACCAATGATATGGGCGGCAACATGATGATGTACGTCAACCTGATTTGGGTTTGGGGTCATCCGGAAGTGTACATCCTGGTTCTGCCGGTCTTCGGTGTGTTCTCGGAAGTGGTTGCTACCTTCTCGAAAAAACGTCTGTTTGGCTACACCTCACTGGTGTGGGCGACGGTGGTGATTACCATCCTGTCCTTCATCGTATGGTTGCACCACTTCTTCACCATGGGTGCGGGTGCCAACGTTAACGCCTTCTTCGGTATTATGACGATGATCATCGCCATCCCGACCGGTGTTAAAATCTTTAACTGGCTGTTCACCATGTATCAGGGCCGCATTGAAATGCACTCCTGTATGCTGTGGACCGTCGGCTTCCTGGTCACCTTCTCTGTCGGTGGTATGACCGGGGTGCTGTTGGCCGTGCCAGGTGCTGACTTCGTGCTGCACAATAGTCTGTTCCTGATCGCTCACTTCCATAACGTTATTATCGGTGGTGTGGTGTTCGGTTGCTTCGCTGGTGTGACTTACTGGTTCCCGAAAGCATTCGGCTTCAAGCTGAATGAAACCTGGGGTATCCGCGCGTTCTGGTTCTGGATCATTGGCTTCTTCGTTGCCTTTATGCCGCTGTACGTGCTGGGCTTCATGGGTATGACCCGTCGTATCAGCCAGGACATCGATCCTCAGTTCCACCCAATGCTGGTTGTTGCAGCATGTGGTGCGGGCCTGATTGCCTGTGGTGTGATTTGCCAGATTACTCAGTTCTATGTTTCGGTCCGCGACCGTGAACAGCTGCGTGATGTGACCGGTGACCCATGGGGTGGACGTACTCTGGAATGGGCAACCTCTTCTCCACCACCGTTCTATAACTTTGCTGTCGTTCCTGAAATCCATGAGCGCGATGCGTTCTGGGAAATGAAGGAAAAAGGCGAAGCCTATAAGCAGCCGGCTCACTATGAAGAAATTCATATGCCGAAGAACAGCGGTGCCGGTGTTGTAATTGGTTTCTTCAGCGTGGTCTTTGGTTTTGCAGCAATCTGGCATATCTGGTGGCTGGTAGGCCTGTCATTCCTGGCCATTATCGTGTCCTGGATCGTCAAGAGCTTTGACGAAGACGTGGATTACTACGTCCCTGTTGCTGAGATTCAAAAAATCGAGAATCAGCACTTTGACGAAATTAGCAAAGCAGGTCTGAAAAATGTCGACTGAAACTGTGACTAAACACCACGACGCCCATGCGGAGCATGGGCATCACCATGATGCAGGAGCCAATAAAGTCTTTGGCTTCTGGATCTACCTGATGAGTGACTGCATCATCTTCGCAACACTGTTTGCGACGTATGGTGTGATGGTTAATAACACCGCGGGCGGCCCGGCAGGCAAAGACATCTTTGAACTGCCATTCGTTCTGGTGGAAACCGCCCTGCTTCTGTTGAGCTCCATTACCTATGGTATGGCAGTAATCAACATGAACAACAAGCAGAAAGGTGCCGTCATTGGCTGGTTAGCGATGACCTTCCTGTTTGGTGTGGGCTTCATCGGAATGGAAATCTATGAGTTCCATCACCTTATTAAAGAAGGCTTCGGTCCTGACCGCAGTGGCTTCCTCTCTGCGTTCTTCACGCTGGTGGGAACTCACGGTCTGCACGTGACCTCAGGTCTGATCTGGATGGCGGTACTGATGTATCAGGTCGCTTCACGCGGTCTGACGGACACCAACCGCACCCGTATCATGTGTCTGAGCCTGTTCTGGCACTTCCTGGACGTGGTGTGGATCTGCGTATTCACCATTGTTTACCTGATGGGGGTTATGTAATGAGCCATTCAGTAACTGAACATGGCGCTTCTCACGGTAGCGTGAAGTCTTATATGATCGGCTTTATCCTGTCGATCATTCTGACAGGTATCCCATTCTGGATGGTCATGGACGGCGGCGCTTCTAAAGCGACCATCCTCGCGGTTGTTCTGGTGTGTGCAGTCGTCCAGGTGCTCGTTCACCTGGTGTACTTCCTGCATCTGGACAGCAAGTCTGAGGGCGGCTGGAACCTGATTGCTATCGTGTTTGCAGCACTTATCATCCTGATTGTTGTTGTTGGCTCGCTATGGATTATGTGGAACCTCAACTACAACATGATGAGCCACTAACAGAGCTACTGTGATGATTAAGCAATACCTGCAAGTAACAAAACCAGGAATTATTTTCGGGAATTTAATTTCTGTCATCGGGGGATTCCTGCTGGCTTCTAAAGGCAGCATTGATTATTCCCTGTTTCTCTTCACCTTAGTCGGCGTCTCGCTGGTGGTTGCATCAGGTTGTGTTTATAACAACTTTATCGACCGTGATATCGACAAAAAAATGGAGAGAACCAAGAATCGGGTGCTGGTTAAAGGCCTCATCTCTCCGAAATTAAGCCTGGTTTATGCAACCGTGTTAGGTATTGCTGGCTTCGCAATGCTGTATTTCGGAGCGAATCCGCTGGCCATGTGGCTGGCGGTGATGGGTTTTGTGGTTTATGTCGGCGTTTACAGCCTGTACATGAAGCGCAACTCCGTCTATGGCACTCTGATTGGCAGCCTTTCCGGTGCTGCGCCGCCAGTGATTGGCTACTGTGCTGTGACTAACCAGTTTGATGCCGGTGCATTGATCCTGCTGGCGATCTTTAGCCTGTGGCAGATGCCGCACTCGTATGCGATTGCGATCTTCCGCTTTAAAGATTACCAGGCAGCCAATATTCCGGTTCTGCCGGTAGTGAAAGGCATTTCGGTGGCAAAAAACCATATCACGCTGTATATCATCGCGTTTATGGTTGCCACACTGATGCTGACGCTGGTGGGCTACGCCGGGTATAAATACCTGGTTGTTGCTGCGGCGGTCAGTGTCTGGTGGCTGGGAATGGCACTGTCAGGTTACAAAACTCAGAACGATCGCGTCTGGGCCCGTAAGCTGTTTGTGTTTTCGATTGTCGCCATCACCGCATTAAGCGTGATGATGTCGGTCGACTTTATGACCCCTGCCTCGAAAGACTTTCTGACTTACGTCAGCTAACAGTCCGTACACATCACACTGAGGGCGCGATTATCGCGCCCTTTCTTTTTGTTACCACTAACTAAAAAGTAATGTTTTACCCGCCCTCCCCTCACACATAAACTATGTGCATTCGACAGACTGAGGTAGTAATGAACGATAATAAAATGACTCCGGTCGAGCTGCGTGCGACCTGGGGTTTGGGGACGGTTTTTTCCCTGCGAATGCTGGGAATGTTTATGGTGTTACCGGTCCTGACCACTTATGGCATGGCACTGCAGGGAGCAAGTGAAGCGTTAATTGGATTCGCCATTGGCATTTACGGCTTAGCGCAGGCCGTGTTCCAGATCCCCTTCGGACTTCTTTCCGACCGTATAGGCCGTAAACCGCTGATCGTCGGGGGCTTACTGATTTTTGTCTTGGGTAGCGTGATTGCTGCCATGACCACCTCGATCTGGGGCGTGATCCTCGGACGCGCCCTGCAGGGTTCCGGGGCGATTGCGGCAGCGGTAATGGCCCTGCTGTCTGACCTGACCCGTGAGCAGAACCGGACCAAAGCGATGGCGTTTATTGGTATCAGCTTCGGCGTCACCTTCGCGATTGCCATGGTGCTGGGACCGGTGATCACCCACGCCTTCGGCCTGCACGCGCTGTTCTGGATGATTGCGCTACTGGCCAGCGGCGGCATCGTGATCACCCTGCTGGTGGTGCCGTCGGCCTCAAGCCACGTGCTGAATCGCGAATCCGGCATTGTGAAAGGCAGCATTCGTGATGTTCTCGCCAACGCCCGGCTGGTCAAACTGAATATCGGTATTCTCTGCCTGCATATTCTGCTGATGTCGAGCTTTGTCGCCCTGCCTGGACAGTTTGAGCAGGCGGGTCTGCCCGCTGCCGAGCACTGGAAGGTGTATCTGTTTACCATGCTGATCGCCTTCGCCAGCGTACTACCGTTTATTATTTACGCTGAAGTGAAGCGCCGGATGAAACGCGTGTTTGTTGGCTGCGTGGCGCTGATGCTGGTGGCGGAAGTCGTATTGTGGGGCGCAGGGAATCACTTCTGGACGCTGGTCGTTGGCGTGCAGCTTTTCTTCATCGGCTTTAATTTGATGGAGGCGATTTTGCCCTCACTGGTCAGCAAAGAGTCACCGCCAGGTTACAGGGGAACAGCCATGGGGCTTTACTCTACGAGCCAGTTTATCGGTGTGGCGATTGGTGGCAGCATGGGCGGCTGGATTTATGGTCACGTTGACGCGCAGACGGTATTTTTGATCGGTGCGTTGATTGCAGCCGCCTGGCTGATGGTCAGTCTGACCATGCAGGAACCGCCTTACGTCAGTAGCCTGCGTATCACGCTTGAACAGAATAATGAAGATAAAGAACAGCTGGAACAGCGTCTGAAAGCGCAGCCGGGAGTCGCTGCGGTGTTTATCGTGCCTGAAGAGCGCAGCGCTTATGTCAAAATTGACAGTAAAATCACCAGCCGCGCCGACATTGAGAAACTGATCGCCGCAGGGGTATAAGTGCGGCAGGCGGACCATAACGATTGGTCCGCCCCTTCATACCGCCATGGCCGACGCGGGTTATTAATTCTTAAGCGACGGCCGGGGCAGTCTTTCTTACGATCGGCCTGAGTGCCTAATCGCGGAAGTTTTTGAACTGGAACGGCTGCCCCAGATCCGCTTTCCTTACCAGCGCCATTGCACTTTGTAAGTCATCGCGCGACTTGCCAGTTACCCGCAGTTCATCACCCTGAATCTGAGTCTGGACCTTGATTTTGCTGTCTTTAATCTGCTTAACCAGCTTTTTAGCGATGTCGGACTCAATGCCTTTTTTCATCTTCGCTTCGACACTCCAGCTTTTACCGCTGTGTTCAATCTGCTCAGGTACGTCCAGCGCAGCCCCTTCAATGCCACGCTTCAGCAGTTTTTCACGCAGAATATCCACCAGCTGTTTCACCTGGAAGTCGGACTCGCTTAATACTTTGATGGATTCATTTTTTTCATTCAGCTCGAAGCTGGCTTCTACACCGCGAAAATCAAAGCGGGTGGCAATCTCACGGTTAGCAATGTCTACCGCGTTACGCACTTCCTGCATATCAATTTCAGAAACGATATCGAAAGATGGCATGATCTATTCTCCTGATACTAAAGTGACAGGCATAATACCTGCTTGCCGCAGGTAAATAAAACCGCTGGCGCTGAAAGCTATAATAATGAGCAGGACGGTTAACTCAACCCGCGTGCGGGGAGGAATAATGAAAATTACCGTACTTGGATGCGGAGCGTTGGGGCAAATCTGGTTAGCGGCTCTGGAACAACAGGGACATGAAGTGCAGGGATGGCTGCGGGTACCGCAACCCTATTGCTCGGTGAATGTTATCGGCCTGAATGGTCTGACGCTCAATAAAACGTTTATTGCTAACGATCCGACCTTTCTGGCCGAATGTGAACTGCTGATTGTCACGCTGAAAGCGTGGCAGGTTTCTGAAGCCGTGAGAAATCTCCGGTCTGTACTGCCCGCCCACTGCCCGGTTCTGCTGCTGCACAACGGCATGGGGACGCTGGATGAGCTGAAGGGCCTGCTCCAGCCCCTGCTGAAAGGGGTGACGACGCATGCTGCCCGTCGTGACGGCACGGTCATTGTCCATGTCGCTTCCGGGATTACCCATATTGGCCCGGCACTCCCCGCAGGCGTGGAGATGAGCGAACTGGCAGAGATACTGCACCGCGCTCTGCCGGACGTGGCATGGCACAATAATGTGGCTTCCGCCGCGTGGCAGAAGCTGGCGGTCAACTGTGTGATCAACCCTCTGAGTGTGTTTTACAACTGTACGAACGGTGAACTGGCGGAACATCGCCAGGAGATCGAAGCGCTGAGCAACGAGGTAGCCAGCGTCATGGAGCGTGAAGGCCAGCACACATCACGAGAGTGGCTGATTGATTACGTGCTGGAAGTCATCCGCAGTACGGCAGGCAATACCTCGTCGATGCTGCAGGATATTCGTGCAAAGCGCCGCACCGAGATTGATTACATCAACGGCTATGTCATCCGCCGTGCACGCGCGCAGGGGCTGACAACACCGGAAAACAGCCGCCTCTATGAATTTATTAAACGTAAGGAACAAGATTATGACCGCGAAACCATCGGTTCTGGTTTGCCTGGCACCTGGGAGTGAAGAGACCGAGGCCGTCACCACCATTGACTTACTGGTGCGCGCCGGGCTGAAAGTGGTCACGGCCAGCGTAGCGGATGATGGCAACTGCGAAATAGTCTGTTCCCGTGGCGTCCGGCTGCTGGCCGATGCTCCACTGGTGGAAGTTGCCGATGATGACTACGCCGCCATTGTGCTGCCCGGCGGGTTAAAAGGCGCAGAGTGCTTTCGCGACAGCCCGCTGCTGGTCGAAACGGTCCGCCAGTTTAATCAGTCAGGACGCATTGTCGCGGCAATCTGCGCCGCCGCCGGGACAGTCCTGATCCCACACGATCTTTTTCCCGTCGGCAATATGACCGGCTATCCCGGTCTGAAAGAGACCATCCCTGAAGAAAAGTGGATGGATCGTCGCGTGGTGTGGGATCGTCGCGTCAACCTGCTGACCAGCCAGGGGCCGGGCACCGCGATCGATTTCGCCCTGAAGCTGATTGATTTAGTGGCAGGAAAAGAGAAAGCGCGCGAGGTGGCAGAGCAGATGGTTCTGGCCGCCGGGATTTACGACTACCGCGATTGAAATATTGTCAGTTTGCGGCCGGACGCACCCGATGCCGGCCGCGCAGCCCGTTCGCATCCGGTCAGCACACAGCCTCCACAGCGTACATCAGTACGTGAGGAGGGCGAGCACTGCCCGGGCACGAAATGGCCAGTAAGCCAGAATGGCACTGACTTAAGGACGATACACTTTAACGTTTTTGAAGCCCTGCTCGTGCAGATACAGCGCCTGCAAACGGCTCATGACGCCGCGCTCACAGTACAACAGCCAGGTCTTCTGCTGATCGAGATCGCCAAACTGAGTACCCAGCTTGTAGAAGGGCAGCGGTTTCACTTCCACCCCCGTCAGCATCAGCGGACGAGCATCCTGCTCGTCACTGGAGCGGATATCCAGGATCACATCGTTTTCAGCGAACGAATCCACGGTTTCCACTTCTACCACTTCTTCTTCGGTCTTTTCTGCGATTTCACGGATGTCGACGTTCGTCGCTTCATCGACCATGCGATCCAGAATGCTGAAGTCGAAGTGCTGCTCTTCCGCTTCGATTTTCTCTTTAACAGCCTTAACCGTCGGGCTCTTCGAGATCACCCCGCAGTATTCCGGCATGGTACGGGCAAAATCTTCCGTCCCGATCTCGCGGGCAACTTTGATGATGTGCTCTTTGTCATGAGAGATCAGCGGGCGCAGGATCAGCGTATCGCTGGCGTTGTCGATCAGGCGCAGGTTGGTCAGCGTCTGACTGGATACCTGGCCCAGTGCCTCACCGGTCACCAGTGCCTGTACGCCATAGCGCTCGGCCACTTTCGATGCCGCCCGCACCATCATGCGCTTCAGCACCACGCCCATCTGGCCGTCGTCCACTTTTTCGAGGATTTCCCCGACAACCGGCTCAAAGTTAATCGCCACAAAACGCACGCGGTGCGAACTGCCGTAACGCTTCCATAAATAGTGGGCCACCTGACGAACACCGATCTCATGCGCGGCACCGCCGAGATTAAAGAAGCAGTAGTGCACACGGCAGCCACGGCGCATCAGCATATAGCTGGAGACGCCCGAGTCGAAGCCGCCCGAGATCAGCGACAGCACATCTTCCTGCGTACCAATCGGATAACCGCCAATCCCTTCATAGCGCGCAGTAACCAGAATCAGGCGATCGTCTTCAATTTCCAGATTCACGGTGACATCAGGGCGATTTAACTGCACCTGTGCCGTCGCAACGTGCTGGTTAAGGCCACCACCGACATAGCGCTCCACATCCTGCGAACTGAACGCGTGCTTACCACGACGCTTCACACGCACACTGAAGGTTTTACCCTCAATGCGCTCGCGGTTCATTTCCAGAACCTGCTCAAAGATATGATGTACATCGGTATATGAACGGTCTTCTACCGCCAGCACATGGTGAATACCCGGGATTCGCGTCAGTTCAGCCACGATGGCTTCACGCTGATTTTCGTCTTTGGCGCGCACTTCGATATTGTCCCAGTGGCGCACAACGGCGAGGGTTTCATCGAAGGGTTTGAGAACGTTGCGGATATTACCGGTGAGGATTTTGATAAAACGCAGGCGTACTGACTGACTTTTAATCGTAATTTCAGGGAATAACTTAATGATAAACTTCATAGCGGCATGTATTCGTCAGGTAATTAAGTGCTGAACAGCATGGCACTTAACTGATAAAATCAGAGTCTTGCAAATTGGCTTACGCCCTTTGCATCCAGGCGCAGTAGTATATCATCTTTGTACAGTGGCTGCTTCTTCATCTGCAGCCCTGATTACCCTTCCCTGATGTGTGAAAAATGCAGGGATATTTTGCTAATCATTTGTCATCAGCTACCATGAGCCTTTACTGATGAAAAATGATAAGTCAGGATTAAACATGCCGAAAAAAGCCGAACAGCCTGTCAGTTTCGAAACATCACTGCAGCAGCTGGAACAGATTGTTACCCATCTTGAGAGCGGCAGTCTTCCCCTGGAAGAAGCGCTGAATGAATTTGAACGGGGCGTGCAACTGGCGCGTAACGGGCAGAAAACACTGCAGCAGGCTGAACAGCGTGTACAGATTTTACTCAGCGAAGATAAAGACGCTGACCTGACGCCTTACCTGCCGGAAAATGACTGATGGATTTCAATGTGTTACTCACCGCGCACTATCAGCGGGTGAATGCCGCACTGCAACGGTTTATTTCGCTATTGCCCTTTCAGAGTAGTCCTCTGGTGAATGCGATGGAATATGGGGCACTATTAGGGGGTAAACGATTACGCCCCTTCCTGGTGTACGCAACGGGCCAAATGCTACGCGCTGACGATGCGGCGCTTGATGCGCCTGCAGCCGCCGTGGAATGCATTCATGCGTATTCCCTGATCCACGACGATTTACCCGCGATGGATGATGACAGTCTGCGTCGCGGACAACCCACCTGCCATATAAAGTTTGGCGAGGATTCTGCCATTCTTGCAGGGGATGCCTTACAGACTCTGGCCTTTTCTATTCTTGCCGACACGCCGATGCCCGGTGTAACGGCGGAAGCCCGTATCGCGATGCTGTCAGAGCTGGCCCAGGCCAGCGGTGTGGCCGGGATGTGTGGCGGGCAGGCTCTGGATCTGGCCGCAGAAGGGAAACAGGTCAGTTTGCACGAGCTGGAACAGATCCATCGTCATAAAACAGGCGCGCTGATCCGTTCTGCAGTGCGACTGGGTGCCCTGACCGCCGGTGAGCACGGACGCGCTGCCCTGCCCGCTCTCGATCGTTATGCCAGTGCGATTGGCCTGGCATTTCAGGTACAGGACGATATTCTGGATGTCATCGGCGATACCGCCGTACTCGGTAAACGGCAGGGAGCCGATCAGCAGTTAGGCAAAAGTACCTATCCGGCGTTAATGGGGCTGGATAATGCCAGGAAAAAAGCATGGGATCTCTACCAGGAATCCCTCAGCGCATTAGAAACGCTTGCCGCACAGTCTTACGACACCGCCCCACTGAGGGCGCTGGCAGGCTTTATAATTGAACGCGATAAATAACTTCCAAATGAGTCTCTGAATGAGTTTTGAACCTGCAAAATACCCGACGCTTGCTCTGGCAAGCACGGTGCAAGAATTACGTTTGCTACCGAAAGAGAGTCTGCCAAAACTCTGTGACGAGCTACGCCAGTATCTGCTCGACAGCGTTAGCCGCTCCAGCGGTCATTTTGCGTCTGGTCTTGGTGTGGTAGAACTCACCGTTGCCCTGCACTACGTCTATAACACGCCGTTTGATCATCTTGTGTGGGATGTGGGCCATCAGGCCTATCCGCATAAAATCCTGACCGGGCGTCGCGATCGCATCGGTACCATCCGCCAGAAAAATGGCCTGCATCCTTTCCCGTGGCGCGATGAAAGTGAATATGACGTGCTTAACGTCGGCCACTCGTCCACCTCCATCAGCGCCGGTCTCGGTATGGCTGTGGCCGCCGGGAAAGAAGGAAAAGATCGCCGTACCGCCTGTGTCATTGGCGATGGTGCGATCACCGCGGGCATGGCGTTCGAAGCGATGAACCACGCCGGGGATATTAAAGCCGACCTGCTGGTGGTGCTGAACGACAATGAAATGTCGATCTCAGAAAACGTCGGAGCACTGAACAACCGCCTCGCGCAGATCCTGTCCGGCAAGACCTATTCACGTCTGCGTGAAGGTGGCAAAAAAGTACTGGGCGGCCTGCCGCCGATCAAAGAGTTGGTCAAACGCACCGAAGAACACCTGAAAGGAATGGTGGTGCCGGGCACGCTGTTTGAAGAGCTGGGCTTTAATTACATCGGCCCTGTTGACGGTCACGATGTGCTGGCGCTGGTACAGACGCTGCGCAATATGCGTGCACTGAAAGGCCCGCAGTTCCTGCACGTGATGACGAAAAAAGGTAAAGGCTACGCCCCGGCTGAGAAAGATCCGATTAGCTGGCACGCGGTGCCGAAATTCGACCCTGCCAGCGGTTTACTGCCCAAAAGTGCGGAAGGTCTGCCAAGCTACTCGAAAATTTTCGGCCAGTGGCTGAGTGAAACCGCCGCAGAAGACAGTAAGCTGATGGCCGTCACCCCAGCCATGCGTGAAGGATCGGGTATGGTCAGCTTCTCACGCGATTATCCGCAGCAGTATTTTGATGTGGCGATTGCTGAACAGCATGCGGTAACCTTTGCCGCCGGGCTGGCCATCGGCGGCTATAAGCCGGTGGTGGCGATCTATTCCACCTTCCTGCAGCGCGCCTATGATCAGCTGATCCATGACGTGGCAATCCAGAAGCTACCGGTGCTGTTTGCCATCGATCGCGGTGGCATTGTCGGTGCCGACGGTCAGACACATCAGGGCGCATTCGACATCGCCTTCCTGCGCTGTATTCCAAACATGGTGATCATGACGCCAAGCGATGAAAACGAGTGCCGCCAGATGCTGTATACCGGCTATCATCACGACAGTGGACCCAGTGCGGTACGCTACCCGCGCGGCAGCGGAACCGGTGCGGCGCTGGAGCCGCTGGCCTCACTGCCGCTGGGTAAGGGACGCACGCTGCGTGAAGGAAGCGGGCTGGCAATTCTCAACTTCGGCACGCTGCTGCCGGAAGCCGCTGCTGTTGCCGAGGCGCTGAATGCCACGCTGGTGGATATGCGCTTTGTGAAACCCCTGGATGACGCGCTGATCCTCGAACTGGCCGCCAGCCATGATGCGCTGATCACCCTTGAAGAAGGGGCCATTAAAGGCGGAGCCGGAAGTGGAGTGAATGAGCTGCTGATGGCTAAGCGCCGGCCAGTTCCGGTGCTGAATATCGGCCTGCCGGATGCCTTTATTCCCCAGGGAACGCAGGATGAAATCCGTGCCGATTACCTGCTGGATGCCGCCGGTATCCGCCAGCAGATCGAGACCTGGCTGGCACAGTAATTCTGCCGCTAAAGTGTTACAACGTGCTCCCTTCCCCGGGAGCTTTTTTTTGCCTGCTATTCTTAATGAATGATTAATAGCAGGAGTCCGCATGAAAACCCTTCAGTTAGCCAATACCGATCTGACCGTTTCCCGCCTGTGCCTGGGCTGCATGACCTATGGTGAACCCGACCGGGGCCGCCATGCCTGGACGCTGCCCGAAGAGAGTAGCCGCCCGCTGATCCGCCAGGCACTGGAAGCCGGCATCAACTTTTTTGACACCGCTAACAGCTACTCTGACGGCAGTAGCGAAGAAATTGTGGGCCGGGCCCTGCGGGAATTTACCCGGCGTGATGAGGTCGTCGTTGCGACAAAAGTCTATTTCCCGATGAGCAACCTGGCCGGCGGCCTGTCGCGCGCCAGTATCATGCAGTCCATTGATGACAGCCTGCAGCGCCTGGGAATGGAGTACGTCGATCTGCTGCAAATCCACCGCTGGGATTACGAGACGCCGCTCGAAGAGACGCTGGAAGCCCTGCATGACGTGGTTAAAGCGGGTAAAGCACGTTACATCGGTGCGTCCTCCATGCACCCGGAACAGTTTGAGCGCGCGCTGCAGACGGCAGACAGCAACGGCTGGACGCGTTTTGTCACCATGCAGGATCAGTACAACCTGATCCAGCGCGAGGAGGAGCGTGAAATGCATCCTCTGTGCCTGAAAGAAAATATTGCCGTACTGCCCTGGAGCCCGCTGGCCCGCGGCCGTCTTACACGCCCATGGGGGGAAACCACCGCCCGTTCCGTATCGGATGAATACGGCGAAACGCTCTACAACCAGAGTGAGCAGAATGATGCAGAAATTGCAGAAAGGCTGGCTAACATTGCCCGGGATAAAGGCGTGAGTCGTGCGCAAATCGCGCTGGCCTGGCTGTTGAGTAAACCCGTGGTGGCTGCACCGATCATTGGCGCTTCGCGCAGTGAACAACTGGAAGATTTGGTGAGAGCAGTGGACGTTGAATTAACGCAGGAAGAGATTTTTGAACTGGAAAGCGTCTATCAGCCGCACCCGGTCGTCGGGTTTGAATAACCCCGGGGTGAAGGGTTCACCGGGCTGACCGTTATAAAGGGCCGGTCGCAACAACAGGCCGGCCCCCTGCATCAGCCCGCCAGATAGAGTGCGCTGCCCCAGAGCAGGCCGGCAGAGATCACCCCGGCAATAATATCATCGACCATGATCCCCATGCCGCCGTGCACATTGCGGTCAAACCAGCGGATGGGCCAGGGTTTCCAGATATCCAGAACGCGGAACACCAGGAAGCCTGCCAGCACCCACTGCCAGCTGTCGGTCGGGATCGCCATCAGGGTGATCCACATGCCGATAAACTCGTCCCAGACGATGCTGCCATGATCGTGAACACCCATATCTTTCGCGGTACGGTGACAAAGGTAGACACCGATACTGATCCCCAGCAGCAGCACCAGTGAATAGAGATCCTGCGGCAGCAGGTTAAGCAGATACCAGAACGGAATGGCCGCCAGGGACCCTGCTGTTCCCGGCATCCAGGGGCTGAGACCGCTGCCAAACCCGGTCGCCAGCAGATGCCAGGGGTTGCTCATCTTCAGGCGACTTTTCGCCACGTCCTTAGCGCGTGCCAAAATGGTCAAATCCTTTCAGGTTCAGTTCTACCGGCTTATCGTCCTGTAACAACGTCAGCCCTTCCGACTGCGGAGCAATCTGACCGATGCAGGTGAAGGGAACGCCAAGATAGCCCAGCGCCACGTCCAGCGCGCCGCGGTTAATCTCCGGAACGGTGAAGCACAGCTCATAGTCTTCGCCCCCACTCAGCGCCCAGCGTACGGCCTGTTCCGGTTCGAAGTGCTGTTTCAGTACAGCGGAGATCGGCAGCGCATCCAGATGGAGGCGGGCACCACAGTCACTGGCTTTAAGGATATGGCCGAGATCGGAGATCAGCCCGTCAGACAGGTCGATAGCCGAACTGGCGAGATCGCGCAGCGCCTGCCCCTGAAGGATTCGCGGCATCGGGCGCAGATGGCGCTTGATCAGCGCCTCATGGGCTGCCGGATCGTTAATCTTCACGTGGTGTTGCAGCAGTTCAAGGCCAGCGGCACTGTCACCGAGGGTGCCGGTGACATAGATCCAGTCGCCCACGCGCGCACCGCTGCGCTTCAGCGCCCGTCCCTGCGGCACCAGGCCATGAATGCCCAGTGTCATACTCAAGGGCCCACGCGTGGTGTCACCACCAATCAGCTGCATATCGTAGTAGTCGAGCAGCTCAAACAGGCTGTCGCTGAAGTCTTTCAGCCAGGCTTCATTGATCTCCGGCAGCGTCAGGGCCAGCGTCAGCCATGCAGGATCGGCGCCCATGGCAGCCAGGTCGCTGAGGTTTACTGCAAGGGCTTTATATCCGAGGTCGGCGGGATGAATATCACGCAGAAAATGCACGCCTTCCACCAGCGTGTCAGTACTGATTGCCAGCGTCTGCTTTTCCGGTACGCCGAGTAATGCGCAGTCGTCACCGATGCCTTTTTCAACATCGCGACGGGAACTGGTTACACGGTCAAAATAACGTGCAATCAGTTCAAATTCGCCACAAGCCATAATGCATTCCGGGAGTAAAAAGATGAGGCCGTGATGAGCGGCCTCAGAGAATTATTTGCGGTTGGGACGGATAAACGGGCCAGCTTTGTCAAGCACGCCGTTGACAAACTTATGGCTGTCTTCAGCACCGAACACTTTAGCCAGTTCGATCCCTTCGTTGATCGCCACCTTGTAGGGAACGTCTGCACGCTTGCTGAGTTCAAACAGTGAGATGCGCAGGATAGCCTTCTCAACCTGTCCCAGCTCTTCCAGCTGGCGTGACAGGTAAGGTTGCATCAGGCCGTCGAGGTATGCACTGTTAGTTGCAACGCCGCCGACCAGCTCACGGAAGTAAGTAATATCGACGTCTTTGACGTCCTGTTCCGCCAGAAACTGGTATTCGACATCAGCGATGTCGTTTTTGGAGATTTGCCAGGAGTAAAGTGCCTGAACAGCACATTCACGGGCGCGGCGACGAGCAGCAGGTTTCACGAAATTCCCCTTAAAATCAGGCTTTGATGGCTTTCAATACGTTAATCATTTCCAGAGCGGTCAGGGCTGCTTCAGCACCTTTATTACCCGCTTTGGTTCCGGCGCGTTCAATGGCCTGCTCGATGTTTTCCGTCGTCAGTACGCCAAAAGCGACCGGGATATCGCTGTTCATGGCAACGCTGGCCAGACCAGAGCTGGCCTCACCTGCCACATATTCGAAATGGGCGGTACCGCCACGGATAACGGTTCCCAGCGCCACAACGGCATCATGCTTACCGGTGTTCGCCAGCGCACGTGCGGTCATTGGCAGCTCATAGGCACCCGGAACCCAGACGACGGTGATGTTTTCATCTTTGACCTGACCAATACGCTTCAGGGCATCAATGGCACCACTCAGCAGGCTGTCGTTGATAAAGTTGTTGAAACGCGCAATAACCAGAGCAACGCGCGCGTCAGGAGTAGCAACAGCAGCTTCGATAACGTTCATATTCTTCCTTTCAGGGTTCTGTTTGGCCCCGCAGGGGGGCGGATTCTATCATACTCTTCATGGGTCTGCTTGTTTTTGCGCAAACCGCTATAACGGCGCCAGCGTCAGGCGTAAATCAGGCCCAACCTGACGGACATCACTAAAAGCAAAAGCGGGAGCATCGACGAGATGCTCAAGGCCCGGCAGCTGACACAGGCCTCGCCCGCGATCACCCAGCAGTTTAGGGGCCAGATAAACAATCAGTTCATCCACCACCCCGGCCTGTAACAACGCCCCTGCAAACTGCGCCCCGGCTTCCACCCAGACACTGTTAATCTGTTTTCTGCCCAGCAGCATCATCATTGCCACTAAATCCAGCCGCTGGTTATGCCGCGGCACACTGAACTGAGTGACATTTTCCGGCCATGCCAGTTCATCGCAGGTTGTGCGCGCCAGCCAGGTTTCACCGGATTGTGCAATAAGCTGATGCTGAGGCGTGACGCGATTCTGGCTGTCGACAATAATTCTCACCGGCTGGCGCAGCAGGTCAGCGGGGTAATCAGCCTGAGTCGCGTCATCCAGCTCCTGGTGACGTACCGTTAATGACGGGTTATCCGCCAGTACGGTCGCACTGGTGCTGAGAATGGCGGAACTTTGTGCCCGCAGACGCTGGACGTCGCGCCGCGCCTGCGGCGAGGTAATCCACTGACTTTCGCCACTGGCCAGCGCGGTGCGGCCATCAAGCGATGCCCCCAGTTTAAGCTGCACCCAGGGGAAACCGGTACGCATGCGCTTAAGAAAACCACGATTCAGTGCTTCGGCCTCCTGCATCATCAGGCCGTGGCTGACATCAATACCCGCCTGCTGTAAACGGTAGAGGCCACGCCCTGCGACTTCCGGGTTCGGATCCTGCATGGCCGCGACAACGCGGCTAACACCGGCGCTTATTAAGGCGTCACAGCACGGGGGTGTACGCCCGTGATGGCTACACGGCTCCAGTGTCACATAGGCTGTCGCGCCTTTAGCTTTTTCACCGGCCATGCGTAACGCATGCACCTCCGCGTGTGGCTCACCGGCACGCAGATGGTAGCCTTCACCGACGATGTCGCCGTCGCGAACCAACACACAGCCCACGTTAGGGTTCGGTGTGGTGGTAAAACGCCCTCTTCGCGCCAGCTCCAGCGCGCGCGCCATATACATTTCATCACGCATAACGTCAGTCCTGTAGGCGGGCGATCTCTTCGCCAAATTCGCGGATATCTTCAAAACTACGGTAGACAGAGGCAAAGCGGATATAGGCCACCTTATCCAGCTTTTTTAACTCATCCATCACCAGGCTCCCGATCAGCTTACTGGCAACTTCACGCTCCCCCGTCGCCCGTAGCTGGCTTTTGATATGGGTGAGTGCAGTTTCGACCGCATCAGAATTAACCGGCCGTTTTTCCAGCGCTTTCATCAGGCCACTGCGCAGCTTGTCTTCATTGAATGGCTCACGCACATCATTGCTCTTGACCACGCGCGGCATCACCAGTTCGGCCACCTCAAAGGTCGTAAACCGTTCATGACACACCAGGCACTGGCGGCGGCGGCGCACAGAGGTGCCTTCCCCGACCAGACGGGAGTCGATCACTTTCGTATCCACGGCAGAACAGAATGGGCAATACATGACGCGTCCTGTTAATTCTAAAGAGTAACGGCTAGTGTACCGCGAACCCGGCTGTGTGCCAAAGGCACGTCGGCAAAACCGCCCTGATTTTATGCGGCTTACGCAACAAAATCCCTTATTTCTTTGCAGGCGATCAAGACCCGTTTGCTCTAAGATAATGTCATTCGCTTTAATCAAAAGGAAATGAACAATGACAAGCACTTATCTTCGTCTGTCACTGGGTTCGCTGCTGTTGCTGGCGGGCTGTGCCAGCACGCCGCCTCAGCCAAAAATTAATCAGTTGCACAACGAAGTGGGTAAACTGACCCAGGAGATGCGAAAGCTCACTAAGCAGGCTGCCGCGCTTGAGCAACAGGGCAATCTGAACAGCGGTTCGGCACAGGGTGCCTGGCTGTTACCTGCAGCCAATACCGGCGTGATCCTGAAAAGTCAGGCCGGTGAGCTGAAGCTGTCGCTGAGTCATGTACAGCAGGAAGCCAACGGAACCCGTGCCATCCTGCATATTCGAGCCACCGGGGAGACGCCACTGCCGGCCTTTACGGCCCAGGTGGAATGGGGAGAACTTGACAGCACCACCAGTAAACCCCTGACGGTAAACAGTCAGGTACAGCCGATCGCGGTAGCCCGTGAACTGCTGCCAAAATCGGAAGTGACGCTGCCCCTGCGCTTGAGCAACCTCCCACCGGAGCAGTTGGGGTATGTCCGGATTCACGATGTCGTGGTCAGTCCGCCGCCTGCGGTGTCAGCACCATAAAAAAAGGGCCACGCAATGCGTGGCCCTTTCAGTCTGAAGCGGTTCAACCCATTAAGGCAGAATCGAAGGCTGGTCTGCGCCCTCTTTTTCCACTTTCTGCTGCAACATATGCTCGCGTTTCATGCCCAGCTTCAGCGCCAGCGCAGAAGAGACATAAATCGACGAGATGGTACCGATAGTGATACCGATCAGCATGGTTAACGAGAAACCTTTCAGTAACGCGCCGCCGAAGACAAACAGGATCATGACCATCGCCAGGGTTGTTACCGAGGTGATAATGGTACGACTCAGGGTCTGCGTCAGGGAGACGTTGGTGATGTCATAAGACGAACCGCGACGGATCTTGCGGAAATTCTCACGAATACGGTCTGATACCACGATTTTGTCGTTTAGCGAGTAGCCAATGACTGACATCAGTGAGGCAATGATAGTCAGGTCAATCTCCACGTGGAACAGCGACAGCAGACCGGCCGTGATAATCACATCGTGCGCCAGCGCCAGAACCGTTCCCAGGGCAAGACGCCACTCAAAGCGGAAACCGATATAGATCAGAATGGCAATCAGCGCGGATAACAGCGCCATCCCGCCAGCCTGAGCCAAATCGCTCCCCACGCTTGGGCCGACGAATTCGATTCGCTTAACCGTCGCCTGCTGCTGGGTGGTCTGATTGATCGTCGCCAGTACTTTCGCGCCCAGCTCCTGACCTGCATTCCCTTCACGCGGTGACATACGCACGATCACGTCACGGCTGCTGCCAAAGTTCTGCACCTGTGGCTCGTCAAATCCTGATTTCACCAGGCTGTCGCGCAGCAGATCCAGTTCAACGGGCTGCTCAAGGTTAATTTCAATCACCGTACCACCGGTGAAATCCAGACCCCAGTTAAAACCGCGCACGCCCATAATGGCTACGGATGCAATCAACAACAGCACCGAGATGGCGAAAGCCAGCGTGTCCCAACGCATAAAGTCATAGACTTTACGGCCGTGGTTCATTTGTTCAACACTATGTTCCTGTGACACAACGCACTCCTCAGATAGACAGCTTGTTGATGCGTTTGCCGCCGTACAACAGATTGGCGATGGCGCGAGTACCAATAATTGCGGTAAACATCGAGGTCGCAATACCGATTCCCGTGGTGATCGCAAAGCCTTTAATTGAACCTGTACCGACTGCGTACAGAATCAACACTTTGATCAGCGTCGTGACGTTAGCATCAACGATACTGGAGAACGCGCCTTTATAGCCCTCATGGATCGCCTGCTGAACGGAACGTCCGTTACGCAGCTCTTCCTTGATACGTTCGTTGATCAGTACGTTAGCATCGACCGCTACCGCCAGCGTCAGCACAATCCCGGCAATCCCCGGCATGGTCAGCGTGGCACCAGGCAGCAGGGACATGATACCGACAATCAGCACCAGGTTTGCCAGCAGCGCACTGGTCGCAATCAGACCAAACTTCTTGTACCACACCACCATAAAGATGATGGAGGCGATCAGGCCCCACAGGCAGGCTTCCAGACCCTGAGTGATGTTCTGCTGACCCATTGTCGGGCCAATCGTCCGCTCTTCAACAATCTGGATAGGCGCAATCAATGCACCGGCACGCAGCAGCAGCGAGAGCTGACGGGCTTCGTTCGGATTATTAATGCCAGTAATACGGAAGCTGTTACCCAGGCGGGACTGGATATTGGCGACGTTAATGACCTCTTCCTGCTTCTCAAGAATGGCGCGGCCGTTGGCGTCTTTCTTCCCGCTGTCTTTATATTCGACAAACAGGGTTGCCATCGCTTTACCGACGCTGTCCTTGGTGAAGTTGGACATGATGTTACCGCCCGCGCTGTCCAGGGAGATATTAACCTGTGGCTGGTTGTATTCATCCGTGCTGGAAGTGGAGTCAGTGATATGGTCACCAGTGAGGATCACACGCTTGTACAGCACAACAGGCTGGCCATCACGGGTGTCTTTCACTTCAGAGTCACCCGGTACACGGCCATTGGCCGCCGCCGTGGCATCCACGCTGGTATTCACCAGGCGGAACTCCAGAGTCGCTGTAGCGCCGAGGATCTCTTTCGCGCGAGCCGTGTCCTGAATACCCGGCAGTTCGACCACGATACGGTCAGAACCCTGGCGCTGTACCAGCGGTTCGGCCACGCCGAGTTGGTTCACACGGTTGCGCAGAATATTGATGTTCTGCTGCACCGCATATTCACGGGCTTCACGCAGACGTTCGTCACTCATTACCGCCGTCAGGGCATTGCTGCCGCTGCTGTTGATGACCATATCGCGGTGACGACCTGTCAGGTAAGTGACGGCCTGATCGCGTGCGGCGGCATCACGGAAACGAATTTCCATACCGTAATTGTTGGTTTTACGAACGTTAACGTAAGGAATGCTTTTCTCACGCAGATCGCTACGCAGGCTGTCGATATTCTGCTCCTGGAGTTTACCCAGAGCCGTATCCATATCCACTTCCATCAGGAAGTGAACACCGCCACGCAGATCAAGACCGAGTTTCATCGGTTCAGCGTTGAGCATGGCAAGCCATGATGGCGTTGCAGGGGCGAGGTTAAGCGCCACAACGTAACTATCGCCAAGCGTTTTGATAATCGCTTCACGCGCGCGCATCTGCACGTCAGTGTTGGCGAAACGCGCCATAATAGCGCCATTTTCCAGCGCCAGTGATTTGGCCTGAATATTATCTTGTTTTAATGCGGTCTGGATCTGAACCAGCGTTTGCTCACTGGCGGCGCTTCCGCGCGCACCAGTGATCTGAACGGCCGGATCCTCACCATACAGGTTAGGCAGTGCATACAGCAGACCGACGAGTAACACGACGATCAGCATGATGTACTTCCACAAAGGATAACGGTTTAACACGGCAGTTCCCTTAGGGAAATCGAAAATTAAAGCGCCTTCATTGTACCTTTCGGCAGAACGGCGGCAACGAAGTCACGTTTGACCACAACTTCAGTGGTTTCGTTCAGTGCGATAGCAACATAGCCGGTTTCAGCGACTTTAGTCACACGGCCTACCAGACCACCGGTCGTCAGCACTTCATCACCTTTAGAAATGGAGTCCATCAGTTTCTTGTGCTCTTTCGCACGTTTCTGCTGAGGGCGCAGGATCATAAAGTAGAAAATCAGACCAAACACAACCAGCATAATCACCAGAGAGTAAGGACTTCCCTGAGATGGTGCTGCGGCTGCTACGGCATCAGAAGTGAAAAAGCTCATTAAATTTCCCTCATTTGTTTAATTATCAGACGGTAATGGCGGAACCGCCAGACCCGTCCGTTGGTAGAATTCAGTGACAAACTGCTCTAAATGACCTGCTTCGATAGCCTGGCGTAACCCGGCCATCAGACGCTGATAGTAACGCAGGTTATGGATGGTGTTGAGACGCGCACCCAAAATTTCGTTACAGCGATCAAGGTGATACAGATAAGCACGGCTGTAATTGCGGCAGGTATAGCAGTCGCATTCGGCATCCAGCGGAGACGTATCATCTTTATATTTCGCATTGCGGATTTTCACCACGCCGTCGGTCACAAAAAGATGGCCGTTACGCGCATTACGGGTAGGCATCACGCAGTCAAACATATCGATACCCCGGCGCACGCCCTCTACCAGGTCCTGTGGCTTACCCACGCCCATTAAGTAGCGCGGCTTATCCTCGGGAAGCTGCGGGCAGACATGTTCCAGAATACGGTGCATGTCTTCTTTTGGTTCACCGACCGCCAGGCCGCCCACAGCGTACCCATCAAAGCCAATATCTACCAGTCCTTTAACTGAGACATCACGTAAATCTTCGTAAACTCCGCCCTGAATAATACCGAACAGCGCGTTCTTATTACCCAGTGAATCAAAGCGATCGCGGCTGCGCTGCGCCCAGCGCAATGACATCTCCATTGAGCGTTTGGCGTAATCCCAGTCAGCTGGGTACGGGGTACATTCATCGAAGATCATCACGATGTCAGATCCCAGGTCGAACTGGATCTCCATCGATTTTTCAGGATCAAGGAAGATCGCATCACCATTGATCGGATTGCGGAAATGCACGCCCTTTTCAGTGATCTTACGGATATCACCCAGGCTGAAGACCTGGAAACCGCCAGAGTCAGTCAGAATCGGCCCTTTCCACTGCATAAAGTCATGCAGATCACCGTGCAGTTTCATGATCTCCTGGCCCGGGCGCAACCACAGATGGAAGGTGTTGCCGAGGATGATCTGCGCACCGGTATCCAGCACTTCTTCAGGCGTCATTCCCTTTACCGTGCCGTAGGTACCCACCGGCATAAACGCCGGAGTTTCCACCACGCCACGCTCAAAAACCAGACGGCCACGGCGCGCGCGACCATCAGTTGTGTCTAATTCAAACTTCACATTGCCTCCATCAGAGAAACAGTCTGATGTTAATGGTTAAAAAGGGCCGGACGGTGCCGCCCCCCCTGGAAAGGATTACTGACCCGGAATTTCGCTGACAGCCTGCGGATTACGGGTAATAAACATCGCATCACCATAGCTGAAGAAGCGATATTTTTCAGCTACGGCCTGCTGATAAGCGTGCATCGTATGCTGATAGCCTGCAAATGCCGAAACCAGCATAATCAACGTGGATTCCGGCAGGTGGAAATTGGTCACCAGCACATCAATGATCTGATAGTGATAACCGGGATAGATAAAGATGCTGGTGTCGCCAAAGAATGGCGCAATCAGCGCATCCCGGGACGCCTGCGCGGCGCTCTCCAGTGAACGTACTGAGGTGGTGCCCACGGCAATCACCCGGTTGCCACGTGCTTTACATGCCAGCACGGCATCCACCACGTCCTGCGGCACTTCCGCATACTCGGCGTGCATGATGTGATCTTCAATGGTGTCTACGCGCACGGGCTGGAAAGTCCCGGCCCCGACGTGCAGGGTCACAAACGCGGTCTCAACGCCTTTCTCCCGCAGGGCGGCGAGCAGGGGCTCATCAAAATGCAGTCCTGCCGTGGGTGCCGCTACGGCGCCGGGTTTCTGGCTGTACACCGTCTGGTACAGCTCGCGGTCAGCGTCTTCATCCGGGCGATCAATATACGGCGGCAGCGGCATATGGCCGATGTCATTCAGGATATCCAGTACCGGACGCGGATCGTGAAATTCGATTTCAAAGAGGGCATCATGGCGGGCCTGCATGGTGGCCGACACGTTTTCCTCGTCGCCCAACAACAGCTCACTGCCGGGCTTGGGGGCTTTCGACGCGCGCACATGTGCCAGCACGCGTTTGTCGTCCAGCATACGCTCGATCAGCACTTCGATTTTACCGCCGCTGGCTTTACGGCCAAAAATACGTGCCGGGATCACCCGGGTATTGTTAAACACCAGCAGGTCGCCGGGATTGAGCTTATCCAGCAAATCGGTGAAGACCCCATGCGTCAGTTCGCCATCCGGGCCATTGAGCGACAGCAGACGGCAACCGCTGCGCTGGGCCTGCGGATAGTGGGCAATCAAAGATTCAGGTAACTCAAAGTTAAAATCGGCAACGCGCATGGTCATTTACAATCCGGGAAATCAGGGCGCACATTCTAGCTGAAAACTGCTCATAGCTAAACAATCTGCTGACTATCCCTGAAAACTATTGGCAAAATAAGTCCAATGCCGCCGGCACACCCGCTGCTTGAAGTCTGCCCGCTATAGGTTAGAATCCCGCCATGAATTATCTTGCCCACCTCCATCTTGCCACCCTTGCCGACAGCTCACTGCTGGGCAATATGATGGCCGATTATGTTCGCGGTAATCCTTACCAACAGTGGCCCGCGCCTGTTGCTGAAGGCATTGCCCTGCACCGCCGCATTGACGCGCTGACGGATGCACTGCCGGAAGTCCGCAGCGCGCGCCAGCTCTTCCGCAGTGAAACACGCCGTGTGTCCCCCATTACCCTTGATGTCATCTGGGATCATTTTCTGTCATCTCACTGGGATACACTGGTGCCGGAAATTTCTTTGCCAGCTTTTTTGTCACATGTCAGAAGTGTGATCGAACCTCAACTTGGTCCCACGCCGGAACGCTTCCAGACTCTTAACCATCACTTATGGAAAGGACGCTGGATGGAGCGCTACGCCGAAGCGCCGTTCCTGCAGAACGTGTTACAGGGTATGGCAAGCCGCCGTCCTAAGCTGGCCGCACTGGAAGAGAGTTACCGCGATTTTGTCGATAACTATCAGCGCCTTGAAGAGTTTTTCTGGCAGCTTTATCCGCGCATGATGACGCAGGCAGTACGGCGTGAACTCTAAAAGTCATTGCCACTTTTACACCTTGCCCTTTTTCAAAAAAGGGCTATTGTATGATACTGCTTTATAATTACTCGAATTTTGATAGGCACAACCTATCCGAATAATCGGTACAGCACGCTGGCCCGACACCGGGCACGCCCCGTATACTGCCTGCGTCTTGTCACCTTACTTCAACTTACTTTTACAGGAGTGAACATGGTCCTGGTTACTCGTCCAGCCCCAGATTTTACTGCCGCCGCCGTCCTGGGCAACGGTGAAATCGTAGAGAACTTCAACTTTAAAAAACACACCGCTGGTAAAGCCACCGTTGTGTTCTTTTGGCCAATGGACTTCACCTTCGTATGCCCTTCTGAGCTGATCGCTTTCGACAAGCGTTATGCCGAATTCCAGAAGCGTGGCGTAGAAGTTGTGGGTGTTTCCTTCGATTCAGAGTTCGTGCATAACGCATGGCGTAAAACGCCGGTTGATAAAGGCGGCATCGGCGAAGTTCAGTACGCGATGGTTGCTGACATCAAACGTGAAATCCAGAAAGCCTACGGCATTGAGCACCCGGATGCGGGCGTTGCTCTGCGTGGTTCTTTCCTGATCGACAAAGCCGGTGTGGTTCGTCACCAGGTGGTTAACGATCTGCCACTGGGTCGTAACGTCGATGAAATGCTGCGCATGGTTGACGCGCTGCAGTTCCACGAAGAGCACGGCGAAGTGTGCCCGGCTCAGTGGGAAAAAGGAAAAGAAGGTATGGGCGCATCACCGGAAGGTGTGGCTAAATACCTGTCTGAGAATGCTGCGAAGCTGTAATTACCGCTGCGTTTTCAATAAAGCTCGCTTCGGCGGGCTTTTTTTTCGTCTGTCCTCCCCTTCTCCGCACCTTTCGTCACACCTGTATGAAAAACTTTGTAATGATGCCCACTGGTACAGACACCACAACAAGGATGATCCTGATGAAAAAGCACGCTTTGCGTTTTTCCCTCGCCGCCCTGCTCAGTTCGCTCAGCCTGCTCGCTCAGGCCGCGCCCCATTACGTGCTGGAAAAAGTGGTGGAAGTCAGCCGTCATGGGGTGCGCCCCCCTACGGCAGACAACCGTAAAGAGATGGAAACCGGCAGTGGCCGCCCCTGGGCCACGTGGCTGACAGCTGACGGCCAGTTGACCGGCCACGGCTATACTGCGGCCTGGTTAAAAGGGCAATACGAGGGCAATGAATACCGCCGGGCCGGACTGATCGGGGCCGGTTGTCCCACTGAGAAGGATATTTTCGTCTGGGCCAGCCCGCTGCAGCGTACACGCGCTACCGCCGAAGCGCTGACGGACGGCGCGTTTCCCGGCTGCGGTCTGACCGTGCATTTCTCACCCGTGCATAACGACCCGCTGTTTCAGAACGACAGCCCGGGCGACGTCACGCTGGATGCACAGAAGCAACGTGCAGGCGCGCTTAAAGCCCTGGGGGGAAGCCTCAGCGAGGCACAAAAACGGCTTCAGCCGGAACTTTCCCTGCTGAAAAAAGCTGTCTGCCTGCCAGACCTGCCCTGCCCGGTGTTTGATAAGACGTGGGAAATTAAATTCGCCTCTGACGGGCGTATTATGATCACCGGCCTGGATACACTGGCCGCGATGGCCGAAACTCTGCGCCTGGAGTGGAGTGAGAATAAACCTCTCAGTCAGGTAGCGTTTGGTCATGCCTCCAGCGCCAGGGAGATGGGGAAACTGATGGCCATGCTGACACCGAAATATGACGCCACCAACGATCAGCCCTACGTTGCGCAGCGCGGCGGCTCCCTGTTTATGGATCAGATTGCCAAAGCGCTCCAGCAGGGGATTTCCCCTCAGGACAATGCGCCGCCGGATACCCGCTGGCTGCTGTACGTTGCCCATGATGTGAATATCGCCTATCTGCGTACCCTGCTGAACTTCAGCTGGCAGCAGGGGGACTATCCGCGCGGCACCGTTCAGCCTGCCGGAAGTCTGGTATTTGAACGCTGGCAGGATACAGACAGCGGTAAACGCTATATCCGCGTCGTGTTCCGCGGAC
Source organism: Erwinia persicina (assembly GCF_019844095.1). Lineage (NCBI taxonomy): Bacteria > Pseudomonadati > Pseudomonadota > Gammaproteobacteria > Enterobacterales > Erwiniaceae > Erwinia > Erwinia persicina. Next base: position 3,570,262 of record NZ_CP082141.1, read on the forward strand.
AGAGCCTCAATCAGATACGCAATCTGACGCCACTCGGTGAGCAGCATCCACTGCTGGCCACCGAGTGGCACTATGCCGGCTGTCAGAAAACGGAGGCAGGTACCCTTTGTCCGTACGACAGCGCCCTGCAGCGCTTGCGCCAGCACATCGACCCATCGCTACTGCGCCCGGTCAGCTATGCGCAGTAAATCATTCCCGCAGTGATGCTGCCCTGAGGCCGGGAAGATATTGCCGGTGCCGCTTCCCGCCTCAGCACGCGAAAGGCGTGCTCTGGTGGTCAGGCTCCTGTAACAGCCTGTACCCGATACGCACAGCGGCGGGCCTGGCTGAGGATGTGCTCCACGCGAACCACCTCGGCCTCCAGGACTTCACTGAAAATGGCCTGCTCAGCGCGACAGAACCCCTGACAGCTGGCTGCGGCCGCGCAAATCGGGCAGTGGTTTTCAATCAGCAGCAGGCTGCCATCTTCCTGCACCGCGTATTCCGCCATATACCCCTCTGCAGAACGTATCTCTGCCAGACGCGCCACCCGCGCCGTCAGGTCTGAAAGGGCTGACAGCTCCTGGCGATAGAACTCACGGGTTTTCTCCTCGCGTCTGGCAATCAGCATGTCAATCGCCTGTTCACCGAAGGATTCACGCACCACATCCAGCAGTTGTACCGTGAGTTCAGGATGGGTATCCGGAAATTGTTTCTGCCCCTCCGGAGTAAGCTGCCAGAACTGGGAGGGACGCCCGACGCCTCGCGCCTGCGAAAATGCGGCCACCAGCCCTTCCGTTGCCAGCTTATTGAACTGCTGACGTGCCGCTTCAGCGGTCATGCCCAGCACGTTTCCCGCCTCAGAAGCCTGCTGCGGTCCACGCGTTTTCAGCAAATGAAGCAGTCTCTGTGATGTCGATAAATGCTCTTTAGCCTCGGCAGGCCAGGGATGTGTTGACAACATTTTTCTGCCTCAAATAATATAACAAGCGTTTTCTTGTTTTATTAATTTACCTCAGGGCATGAAAGCAGGCAACCCTGAGTGACTCACTATCGTCGTTTAAGGACGCCATTATGTCATCTCATGAAGGAAACTGGGGGGATCTTCTTTCCGGTAAGAATGCCCTGCGCTCTGTCGCGCTATCTGGTGGCGTGGCACTTCACGCTATTAATATTTACATCGCGACCACCGTGCTGCCTTCCGTCGTTAAAGAGATCGGCGGACTCACTCTCTACGCCTGGAATACCACGCTGTTTGTGGTTGCCTCAATTATCGGTTCGGCGCTGACCAGCCGGACGTTAAGTCGCGCCGGGTCACGAGGGACTTACGCTCTCTCCATTCTGCTGTTTGTTGCCGGTTCTCTGCTGTGCGCGCTGGCCCCCAATATGCTGACAATGTTAGTGGGGCGCTCCATTCAGGGCCTTGGCGGTGGTTTCATGTTTGCCCTGGGCTACAGCATAATTTACGAGGTCTTTGAAAGAGCGCTGTGGCCGCGTGCCTTTGCCCTGATCTCGGGGATGTGGGGGGTGGCCACGCTGATCGGCCCGGCGATTGGGGGCATCTTTGCCGATATAGATGCATGGCGGCTGGCCTTTGTTTTCCTGCTCCCCATGACAGCGATCTACGCCTGGGTGGTATGGCGGGCTTTGCCTGCGGAGAGTCGCCAACGCAGGCCAGCCGGCCGCCTGCCACTGATACAGCTGTTGCTGCTTACCGGCGCAGTCCTGGCCATCAGTATCGGCAGTACGAAATCACAACTGAGTGCCAACCTCACAGGGGTGGCCCTGGCCATGCTGATGATAGCGCTGTTAATCCGCCAGGAATGGGTGAGTGAGGCCTGCCTGCTGCCACGTAATGCACTGCGCCTGCGTTCCCCGCTGCTGAGTCTTTATCTCACCATCGGCCTGCTGGTGGTGGGCATGACCAGCGAAACCTTTGTTCCCTATTTCCTGCAGAACCTCCATGGTCAGACCCCGCTGATATCCGGCTATCTGGCCGCGCTGATGGCGGCAGGCTGGACGCTGGCGGAAATCTGGAGCTCAGGCTGGCGAGCGAAAAAAGTGTCGCGGGCTATCGTGTCCGGCCCCCTGCTTGTGCTGGCCGGGATGGTAATACTGGCTTTCTTCTTTCCGTTACAAAGCGACTCGGGTCGTATGCTGGTGGTGATCATTTCACTGGGGTTGTTGCTGGTGGGTTTTGGCATTGGTCTGGGCTGGCCCCATCTGCTGACGCGCGTGCTGGATGTCGCCACCCGTGACGAGCAGGATGCTGCTGCCGCCTCAATCTCCACGGTACAACTTTTTGCTACCGCGTTAGGTGCGGCACTGGCAGGGATGCTGGCCAATCTGGGAGGGTTGAATGTACCCGGCGGCGTGGAAGGTGCCAGCAGTGCAGCAAGGATCGTGTTTAGCGTGCTTGCTGTCGCACCTCTGCTGGCGTTCTTCAGTGCCCGACGGGCAGCGTTGTCTCAATAAGTAAGAAGGATAGTGCTGGTCAGTTAAGCTGACCAGCACTGAGGGTTTATCGATTTTTACGTTTCACCCACTGCCAGCTTATCAGCAACAGCAGGATCCAGCCCATCCCAACATAGAGCGATATGCGGGTGTCGGGAAAATAGCCGATCAGCCCAATCACAAACATCAGGAACAGGATGCCAACCATCGCGGTCGCCGATCCCCCCGGCAGCGCAAACTTCAGTGCGTTCTTTTGCTCAGGGGTCAGCGTGCGACGGAAGGCAATCTGAGAGAAGAGGATCATAATCCACACCCAGACGGTGGCAAAGGTTGCCAGCGAGGCAATAACCAGGAATACTTTTTTTGGCATCAGGTAGTTCAGGTATACCGCCACCAGCATCGCCATCATCATGGCCAGCACCGTCACCCAGGGAATACCCCGACGTGATACGCTGGCAAACACCTTCGGCGCATGCCCCTGCTCAGCCATACCATGAAGCATTCGCCCCACGCCAAATACATCGCTATTAATCGCTGACAGTGAAGCGGTGATGACCACAAAGTTCAGTATGGCTGCCGCTGCCGCAATGCCCAAATGCTGGAACGTGAGCACAAACGGACTGCCATTGGTTCCCACCTGATTCCATGGATAAATCGACATAATCACAAACAGCGTGCCGACATAAAAAATCAGAATTCGCAGCGGGACGGTATTTATCGCCTGGGGAATGGATACCTGAGGGTCTTTTGCTTCTCCCGCTGTAATACCAATAATTTCAATGCCGCCGAAGGCAAACATCACCACCTGCAGCGACAGCACCACGCCAATCCAGCCGTTAGGAACAAAGCCACCATGCGTCCACAGATTGCTGATCCCGGTGGCCTGGCCACCGTTGCCGATGCCCCAGAAAATGATGCCAAAACCGGCGACGATCATCACCATGATGGTGGCGACTTTGAACAGCGACAGCCAAAACTCGACTTCCCCAAACACTTTCACTGTGGCGAGATTCAGCGCGCCGATAATCAGCACGACGCTCAGTACCCAGATCCAGTGCGCCACATCCGGAAACCATACGCCCATGTAAATACCAAAGGCAGTCACATCGGCAATCGCGACAATAAGAATTTCAAAACAATAGGTCCAGCCAGTGATATAGCCAGAGAGAGGACCAAGGTAGTCACGTGCATAACGGGAAAAGGAGCTGGCCTGCGGGTTGTTCACTGACATCTCGCCCAGCGCACGCATAATAATATAGGCGGCGGCCCCGCCAATAAGGTAGGCGATCAAAACGCCTGGGCCAGCCATTCTGATGGCATCAGCCGAGCCGTAAAATAACCCAGTGCCAATGGCAGAACCCAGAGCCATAAAACGAATATGGCGGGTGCTCAGTCCTTTTTTGAGTGTTGTACTTGTCATATTTCCACCTGTCGGCCCCTTACCGGCAAGAAGGTAAGGGGGATTTTACAACGCTATTGCTGATGCGCAGTAACCGACTGGCGGCCTGAAACGCGATCGTACACGGCCGCCAATACCAGCATCACCAGAGAAGGCGGCAACCATGCCAGCCCCTGATCGGCTAAGGGCAGATTTTGGGTAATTGCTGGCAGCATTGCCTTAAAGTTGGTGCTTTTTATTGCATCGACAATGCCAAATACCAGACTGACCAGCATAACCGGAGCAATAATTATCGTGCTTTTCTTCCACCATTTCAGGGTAAAACTCAACAGTACCAGCACGATACAAGGCGGGTAAATCGCAGTTAACACTGGAATTGAGATCTGAATCAGATGGCTGAGACCAAGATTTGACACCACCATGGAGAACAGCCCCAGAATAAACACCAACTGACGGTAGGTTAGAGGCAATAACTGCTCAAAAAACTCCGCACAGGCACAGGTCAGCCCCACCGCCGTCACCATACAGGCTACAAAAATCAGCGCAGCAAGGAACAGGCTGCCCATGTTGCCAAACGTATGTTGAACATAGGCATGGAGAATGGCCGCACCATTCGCATCCTGGGCAACGATAGAGGCACTGTCAGAGCCGAGTTTAAACAGTGCAAGGTAGACCAGCGTCAGGCCCACCCCGGCAATCAGTCCGGCGATAACGGTGTAACGCGTCAGCAGTTTCGCATCGCTGATCCCACGTGAGCGGGCAGCGTTCACAATCACGATCCCAAACACCAGCGCCCCGAGAGTATCCATGGTCAGATAACCGTTCACAAAGCCGCTGGAAAAGGCCGCTCGCTGGTAATCCACCGTGGCAGGTGAAAGGCCCCCTGCTGGCCACAGCAGCGCTGCTACGCCCAGTACGGTCAGGGCAAAAATTTTCAGCGGGGCCAGTACGTGGCCAACGGTATCCAGCAGTTTGCCCGGATAGAGGGAAATACCAATGACCAGAGCGAAGTAAACCATGCTGTAAATGGCCAGTGGCCATTCGCCATCGCCCGACAGCGGTGCAATCCCCACTTCAAACGACACGGTCGCCGTGCGTGGCGTTGCAAACAGAGGTCCGACGGCCAGATAGCACACTGTAGCCAGCACCACGCCAGCGGCTTTTCCGATCGGTAAGCTGAGGGCATCAATACCGCCGCCGACGCGCGCCAGCGCAATGACGGTCATCACCGGCAGACCCACGGCCGTGATTAAAAAGCCAAGCGCGGCGATCCAGACGTGCTCGCCGGACTGAATGCCCACCATCGGTGGGAAGATGATGTTCCCGGCCCCCACAAACAGGGCAAACGTCATAAAGCCCAGTGCCAGAATATCTTTGGAAGTTAAACGATGTGTCATAAGAAATCGTGTTGCCCGTGATGGTGTGAAAAATCGTGTTATCAGGCTTTTTTATAAAGACCTGTGCCCCTGATGGCTCTAAATACGTGGTCTGATGCAACCTATGCAGTGGAAATCACTTACATTAGGTTTATCAACAGCGAATGTGAGCTGATTATTTTCTGTATGCAGAGGGATGACGAAAAAACGGGGGTAAGTAGAACGTTTATAGCGGCGAAAGGCAATACGGGATCGGAAAAGCAGGATGATATAGTGTAAAAAACTGCATAACCAGTGCATATATTTAGTTATAAGAAAAAATGCGTTACATGATTTGTATTTTTTTTGCCCGGTGCGGCGTTAATTTCTGCACTATATGTACTGCTGATGCACAAAGGGCGCGCAAAGTCGCGCCCCGTACACAGAATGATGCTGACCTACCAGACGCGGCTGGCGGCCTCCACGACCAGACGTACTTTTGCCCACTGCTGTTCTTCGGTCAGGCTGTTGCCCTCTTCGGTGGAGGCAAACCCACACTGCGGGCTGAGGCAGAGTTGATCCAGGCTGACAAAGCGAGCGGCTTCATGCAGACGTTTTTCCACTGTTTCCACCGCTTCCAGTTCACCGGTCTTGGTCGTCACCAGGCCCAGCACCACCTGCTGTTTGCCTGGCTTGATAAAGCGCAGTGGCTCGAAGCCGCCTGAACGTTCGTTATCATACTCCAGGAAGAAGGCATCAATGTTGACTCCGCCAAACAGAATTTCTGCCACCGGTTCATAGCCACCTTCAGAAATCCAGGTGGAACGGAAGTTACCGCGACAGACATGCAAACCGATCACCAGGTCGTCCGGCTTACCTTCAATCGCCTTATTCAGCACGCGGGCATAAGTGCGCGCCAGCGCTTCCGGATCGTCACCGCGCTCACGGATCTGCTGTTTCTGATCGTCAGAACAGAGATAGGCCCAGACCGTATCGTCCAGCTGCAGATAGCGGCATCCGGCCTTATAAAAAGCATTAATCGCATCACGATAAGTCCGGGCAAGATCGTCAAAATAGACATCAAGATCAGGGTAAACATCAGCATCAATGACTTTACGCCCACCGCGAAAATGCAGCACGCTGGGGCTTGGGATGGTCATTTTGGCGACGGCATCACCGCTGATGCTTTGCAGGAAGCGGAAATCATCCAGCATCGGATGGTCGCTGAAGCCAAGCTTACCGGTCACTTTCACGCCACGCGCTTTGGTCTGTACGCCGTTAAACTGAATGCCCTGTTCAGCCTCATAGCGCTCCACCCCATCCAGTCCGTCAAAGAAGTCGAAGTGCCACCAGGCGCGGCGGAACTCGCCATCGGTCACCACCTGCAGGCCGCTTTCACGCTGGCGAGCCACAACCTGACGGATCGCATCATCTTCCACCCGGCGCAGCGCAGCGGCATCGATCTCACCGGCTTCGAACTGCTTACGGGCCTGTTTAATTTCAGCGGGACGAAGGTAGCTGCCCACCACTTCGGCACGGTATGGGGTGAATGTTGTCATGATGAAAGCCTCCTGGCCTGCGCGTGGCCGCATAATTTAGTGACGAAATAGTTACCGTAGGTTATCCATGGACTTCCGGACGTCTACATGTCTGTCACTAAGAGTGTCATGAGAATCTTTCAGGGGCAAACGAGGAAATTTCATCGTACATGAATAAAATTCAACTCTGCTTATTGTCGCCGCTTGCTGTCACGGCGCTAACATTGCGCGGGCGCGCTGCATTTGCTGCTCCGACAGCGGCAGATAGCCCGCCTGGCTGACCAGCGCCTGCCCCTGCGGCGAGAGCGCTAAACGCAGGAATGCGGCGGTGAGGGGCTCCAGCGGTTTATCCGGGGCTTTATTGACGTAAATATAGAGGGGACGGGCATAGGGATAGCGTCCGCTGCGGATATTGTCGATGCTGGGCGCAATCCAGTCGTTGCCCTCTCGCGCCACCGGCACGGTTTTTACCCCGCTGATATGAAACCCGGCGCTGGCATAACCAATTCCGTTCAGCGTTCCTGCTACCGCCTGCACGACGGCTGCCGATCCGGGATACTCACCGACATCGTGGCGAAAATCGCCGTTACACAGCGCCTGCTGTTTGAAAAACCCCCAGGTTCCGGAGGCCGAGTTACGGCCAAAGCGCTGCAGGCCCCGTGTCGCCCAGCCGGGCTGAGTAAGCTGTAAATCCCCCCAGGTTCGGGGCACCGACAGGCCACCACAGCGGCGGGTAACAGAAAAAATGGCATCCAGCTGCTGTGCATTCAGGCCGGTAAGCGGATTGTCCTGATTGACCACCACCACCAGCGCATCCATTGCCACCGGAACGGCCAGTGGGGGATAGCCGTAGTTATCCTCAAACAGCTGACGCTCGGTGGCCTGCATCGGTCGGCTCATCGCCCCAAGCTGGGCGGCCCCGGCCGCCAGTGCGGTCGGAGCTGTTGATGAACCCGCCGCCTGGATCTGAACGTTTACCCCAGGGTACTGCCGGTTAAAGCTATCCCCCCACAAGGCCATCAGGTTACCCAGCGTGTCAGAGCCGACGCTGGTCAGATTGCCTGCCAGCATTCCCTCTTTCGCCGTCGCCGGTGACATCACCAGCACCAGCGCCAGCGCGATTAACGTTTTCATTGCATGGGTTCCGTAAGACTTAACGCAGCGCATTCTCAGCCAGTCCGGCACTGACAATCAATCGGAGTGGTAGCTGAAAGCTGAAACAGGTTTCGCTGCCGGGCTTGCTGGTGATATCCAGCCGCGTATTGTGGTGGCTGAGCGCGTGTTTGACAATCGCCAGCCCTAATCCGCTGCCGCCGGTCTGTCGGGAACGCGCTTTATCCACCCGGTAGAAACGCTCTGTCAGCCGCGGCAGGTGTTCCGGTGCGATGCCCGGCCCGTTATCTTTCACCTTAAACTGGGCCCCCTGGGGGTTGCGCAGCCAGCTGACATCAATGCGCGTCCCGTCCGGCGTATGATTGACGGCGTTATACACCAGATTAGAAATCGCACTACGCAGTTGCTCGTCATTGCCAAACACGCGCAAATGGGGGTCCGTGTGAAAATGAATCTCATGGCGGCCATTACTGAGGGTTTCCGCTTCCCGCTGCAGGACCCGGAGCATCATCGGCACATCCACTTTTTCCTGCAGATCGAGCGCCGGAGCCGCCTCAATGCGGGACAAGGTCAGCAGCTGTTTCACCAGGCTGTCCATGCGTTTGGTTTGCTCCTGCATGGTATGCAAGGCCTTGTCACGCAGACTGCCCTCCAGCACGGAGTCATTCATCATCTCCAGATAGCCCTGCAGCACGGTTAACGGCGTGCGTAGCTCATGGCTGACATTCGCAAAGAAATTGCGGCGTGCCCCCTCCAGTTGGTGCATCTGCGTTACATCTCGCGCCACCAGTAGCCACTGCCCTTCACTGTAGGGCATGACGCGGAACTCAAGATGACGGTGGCTGTTCAGCACCAGCGTCAGCGGACGGGTAAAATCGCGCTGGCGCAGATAACGGGTAAACTCAGGATAACGCAGTAAATTCAGGATGTTCTGGCCGTTATCTTCCGGCCAGCGCAGCCCCAGCATCTGCTGTGCCAGACCGTTACACCAGAAAATGGTGCCCTCTTCGGTGGTCAGTACCACCGCATCGGGCAGTGATTCGGCACCACTGCGAAAGCGCTTGATCAGATGGCCGAGCTCACGGCGGCGGCGGCGGTTACGCGCCTGCATTTGATACAGACCGTAGAACAGCGGTTCCCAGCTGCCACGGCCGCTGGGAGGCGTCATGCTGCGGTCAACCCACAGCCAGTGAGAGAGTCGAAGTAAGTTGTTGAAATGAAAACCCAGCACACACAGTACTGAGACTAACAGCAGCCAGGGCAGCCCACCCACCAGCAGCCCGAGGATCAGTGCGGGCAGACCGGCGAGCAACAGCTCAAGCAATAATCTCTTCCAGGAGAGGCGTTCCAACACGGTTCAGACTCCAGCGCGAACGATCAATAGCGTGCAGAGAAACGATAACCTGTACCGCGAACCGTCTGCACCATACGATCGTGCCCGGTCAGTTCCAGCGCTTTACGCAAACGACGGATATGGACGTCGACGGTACGATCTTCGACGTAAACGTTAGTCCCCCAGACGTGGTTTAGCAACTGCTCGCGGCTGTAGACACGTTCCGGGTGGGTCATAAAGAAGTGCAGTAATTTATATTCCGTCGGCCCCATTTCCAGCGGCTGCGTGTCGGACATCACGCGATGCGAGGACGGGTCAAGACTCAGCCCCTGCATCTCGATAACCTCTTCCACTGCCATCGGGGAGATACGACGCATCACGGCCTTGATGCGTGCCACCAGCTCTTTCGGTGAAAAAGGTTTGGTGATGTAATCATCCGCGCCCACTTCCAGGCCACGCACGCGATCCTCTTCCTCACCGCGCGCCGTCAGCATCATCACCGGAATATCCCGGGTCATGGCTTCACGCTTCAGGTGTTTGATAAACTGGATGCCTGAACCGCCCGGTAACATCCAGTCCAGCAGGATGAGATCCGGCCAGGGCTCAATCAGCAAGTTAACTGCGCTGTCATAGTCCTCGGCTTCGATCGGTTGATAGTCATTTTGTTCCAGAACGAAACACAACATCTCACGGATTGGGGCTTCATCTTCCACCACCAGAATTCGCTTGGCCATTATTGCTCCTGCTGCTGTGACAGGTTGTCACGGGGATATGCGGCGCCATTATGCGTCAGTTTTATGACACTTTTATGAAAAAAGCACCCCCTGAAGGCATTGATGGACTTAAATAAAATCCCCCGCACCGCATTAATCTGCCTGGCGTGAATAATTCGGCAGGCAGGACGGGTATACTTCCCGCCATGCATTTCCGCCATGAAAGGACCCCCATGCGCATCATTCATACTGCCGACTGGCATCTTGGCCAGTTTTTCTACACCAAAAGCCGGGCGGCTGAGCACCAGGCCTTTCTTGACTGGCTGCTGGAAAAAGCAGAAGCGCAGCAGGCGGACGCCATTATCGTCGCCGGGGATATTTTTGATACCGGCTCGCCGCCGAGCTACGCACGCGAGCTGTATAACCGCTTTGTCGTCAGACTCCAGCAAACCGGCTGTCAGCTGGTGATCCTGGGCGGTAACCACGATTCGGTGGCGATGCTGAACGAATCGCGCGAGCTTCTGGCGTGCCTGAATACCCGGGTGATCGCGGCTGCCAGTGACGATGTCAGCCAGCAGGTCCTGATGTTGAATCGCCGCGATGGCCAGCCCGGCGCGCTGCTCTGCGCGATCCCCTTTTTACGTCCACGCGATATTCTGCGTAGCCAGAGTGGACAGTCAGGGCGGGAGAAGCAGCAAAGCCTGCTGGAAGCCATTACCGATCATTATCAACGTTGCTGGCAGGAGGCGCTGAGGCAGCGGGAGGCGCTGGGACTGACGCTGCCTATTATAGCGACCGGCCATCTGACCACTCTGGGGGTGACCAAAAGCGACGCCGTGCGCGATATTTACATCGGCACACTGGACGCCTTCCCCGCCGACTGTTTTCCCCCGGCAGACTACATTGCCCTCGGCCACATTCACCGTGCCCAGCGCATTGCCAACAGCGACCATATTCGTTACAGCGGCTCACCCATTCCGCTCAGTTTTGATGAGTTGGGTAAAGCCAAAAACGTGTTTCAGGTCGACTTCGACGCGGGCCGTTTCGTTGCCGCTGAGGCGCTGCCGATCCCGTCCTTCCAGCCGATGCAGATGATTAAAGGATCGCTGGAGCAGATCGAACAGCAGCTGGCGGCGCTGACGCCCGATCCGCAGGGCAGAACCATCTGGCTGGATATTGAAATCGTCACCGAGGCCTATCTCAGTGAGTTACAGCGCCGCATTCAGGAGCTGACCGCACCGCTGCCGGTGGAGGTGGTGCTGTTGCGCCGCAGCCGCGAACAGCGGGAGCAGGTTATCGCCCGGCAAAATAATGAAACCCTTAGCGAACTGAGCGTTGAGGAGGTTTTTTCCCGCCGCCTGGCCCAGGAAACCGATGAACCGGAACGTCAGGCGCGGGCCAGCGCGCTCTTTGCTCAAACGCTCGAAGCGGTGCGCCATGAGGAGCAGCCCTGATGAAAATCCTGACCTTACGCTTTAAAAACCTCAATTCGCTCAAAGGTGAATGGAAAATTGATTTTACCGCTGAGCCGTTTGCCAGCAACGGGCTGTTTGCCATCACCGGCCCGACCGGTGCGGGAAAAACCACGCTGCTGGATGCCATCTGCCTCGCGCTGTATCACGAAACGCCACGGCTCAAGAGCATTACCCAGTCACAAAATGACCTGATGACGCGTGACACTGCCGAATGTCTGGCCGAGGTGGAATTTGAGGTAAAAGGGGTGGCGTGGCGCGCCTTCTGGAGCCAGAACCGTGCACGCGGTGCCGCTGACGGCAATTTACAGGCCCCGCGCGTGGAACTGGCGCGCTGCGATGATAATCAGATCGTGGCCGACAAAGTCAAAGACAAGCTGGAGATGATCGCCACGCTGACCGGACTGGACTTTGAGCGCTTTACGAAGTCCATGATGCTGTCGCAGGGCCAGTTCGCCGCCTTTCTCAATGCCGATGCCAATAAACGCGCTGAACTGCTGGAAGAGCTGACCGGGACCGAAATTTACGGAAGACTCTCTTCGGCGGTGTTTGAACGACACAAACAGGCGAAGGTGTTACTGGATACCCTGAGGGCGCAGTCCGGCGGCATGGCTTTGTTAAGCGAAGCGCAGCAGGACAGCCTGAATACGCAGCTGGCACAAAGCATTGCGGAGGAGCAGGCACTTACTTCGCAGCAGCAGGGCCGGCAGCAAAAAGTGCATGAACTGCAACAGCTTGAGCAGCTGCAACGGGAACGGCAGTTGCTGATCACCCGCGCACAGCAGCTGGACGAACAGCGGCAGCAGGCGCACACCGCACTGACGGCAGTGGCGGTGGCACAGCAGCAGGCTTTGCTGGCGCAGGAGCAGCACCAGACGCTGCATCTGCAGCAGGACACTCTGATAGCCGAAAAAGTGCTGCCGCTCGATCTGCAACTTAGCGCTCTGCGGGAGCAGGTTCAGCAGCTGGCGCGTGAGCAGAATGAGCATCAGCAGACTTTCGCTTCCCGTCAGCAGGAAAGCGTGCAGAACCTTCAGTTGCAGACGGAAAAACAGTTGCAGCAGCGACAGCTTAACGACTGGCGCAGCGCCCATGCGCAGTATGAACGTTACGGAGAGTCTCTGCCGCTGTGGCGGGAACGTTTCCGTCAGCAGCAAGAGAGTGAGCAGTCACTCACATCTTTGCGCCAGCAGGTGGCGACCCGCCAGCAGGCACTGGTGCAGTATGAACAGGCCTGCGAGCGGCTTCAGCAGCAGCAGACGCCGCTACAGCAGCAGCTCTCCGCCGCAGAACAGGCACTTGCTCAGGCCCGGCAGCAGCTGGTGCCGCTGCAACAGCAGCACCCGGAAGAAACCCTGCGCGCAGCGCTGGCGCAGTGTGCCCGGCAGCGGCCCCAGCGCCTGCTGCTGGCAACGCTGCTTCCGCAGGGTCAGCAGCTGAACGGCCGCCTGGTCCGGTTACAACAGGAACATCAGGCGCTGACGCAGCAGATCCAGAAAAACAGTGAGCAGTTACTTACGCTGCGTGCGTTATGGAAAGAGAAGTATCAGCATCAGCAGGATCTTGATAAACGCTGTGAGCTGGAACGGCGCATTGCCGATCTGGAGCAGCACCGGGCGCAGCTGGAAGCCGGCCAGCCCTGCCCGCTTTGCGGTTCAGAAACCCATCCGGCGGTGCAGGCGTATCAGGCATTACAGCTTTCAGAAAACCAGCAGCGGCTCGCCACCCTCAGGCGCGAAGTTGAACAACTGAAAGAGGAAGGAAGCACCCTCGGCGCACAGCTGAAACAGGCGCAGGCGCAGGAGGCCCGTCTGCAGGAGGAACGGGACGATCTGGGTCGTCAACTGCAGCAACTGGAACAGCAGTGGCAGAACGCCGCGGGCGCGCTCTCACTGACGCTGACCCCACAACAGCCTGCACAGGTCAGTGAATGGCTGGCAGAGCAGGAGCAGCAGGAAAGCACCCTGCAGCAGCAGTTGCAGCAGCTGGAGCAGGCCCTGCGCCACTGTCAGCAGCAGAAGGAAGGGCTTTATCAGCAACAGCAGGCCTGGCAACACCTGCAACAGCAGATCCAACTGCAGCAACAGGAGAGGGACGCCGCCGTGCAGGCCCTGAACGCACAGCAGCAGCAGCTTGAACAGGATGAAGCGCGTGCACAACAGCGCCTCAGCAGCCTGGCAGAAGCGCTGAGGGCGCTGGATCTGTCACTGCCGCAGGATGGCGACTATCAGGGCTGGCTGCAGCGCTGCGAACAGCAGTGGCAGGCATGGCAACGTAACAGCGAGGCGCTGGCCGCGCTGGTGCCCGAACTGGCCACTCTCGCCAGCCGCCAGCAGGCGCTGGAAGATGAACTGCAGCAGCAGCAGACACGACTGAACGCAGGGGATCAGCGCCTGCAGCAGCAGCAGTCGATGCTGAACCAACTGCAGCAGCAGCGTCAGGCGCTGTTTGGCGATCGACAGGTCGCAGAAGTTCAGCAGCAGCTGCGGGCGGCCGCCACGCAGCACGATCGGGACGTGCGCCAGGCTCAGGTGCAGTGGCAGTCGCAGCAGGACCGGATAAATACTCTGACCGGACAGCATAAATCACTAAATGAACAGTTGATTACTCTGCAGTCGAAATTAGACGATGCCTTAACCAAAACAGGCAAGGTCGACGACCTCCCTGCCCGCCGTGCCCTGCTGGAAGCTGAACTGCACGGGCTGAACCAGCAACTGCGTGAGCTGGCCAGCCAGCAGGGCCAGCTGCGTCAGCAGCTACGCGATGACAACGAAAGGCGAACTCGCCAGCAGGCGCTGCTGGCTGAGATTGCCGCTCACGAGCAACATCTTGAGGACTGGAGCTACCTGAATCAGCTGATTGGTTCCAGAGAGGGGGATAAATTCCGCCGTTTTGCACAGGGGCTGACGCTGGATCATCTGGTGTGGCTGGCGAACAATCAGCTGAACCGTCTGCACGGGCGCTATCTGCTGCAGCGAAAATCTCAGGAAGCACTGGAACTGCAGGTGATCGATACCTGGCAGGCGGATGCACAGCGCGATACCCGCACGCTGTCAGGCGGGGAAAGTTTTCTTGTCAGCCTCGCACTGGCGCTGGCGTTATCAGATCTGGTCAGCCACAAAACCCGCATTGAGTCGCTGTTCCTGGATGAAGGGTTTGGCACGCTGGATGCGGAGACGCTCGACAGTGCGCTGGACGCGCTGGATGCACTGAATGCCAGTGGGAAAACGATTGGGGTGATCAGCCACGTGGAGGCGATGAAAGAACGCATTCCGGTGCAGATCAGGGTGAAGAAGATTAACGGACTGGGCTACAGCAGGCTGGAAACGCCTGTGGCGTAGGGGCGTTCTAAGACGAACGCCCCAGCGGCATTGACGTTATAACGCCGTTTTCACTTTTGCACGCGGCCCCGGCAGAATGCTGCCGTTGCGGCCATCGGCGGTGAGCATGGTCGCTCCGGCGATGATGGCAATATCATGGCTTTTGTCAGACATGTTGCTGGACATCTGTTTCACCGCCGCGGTGATCAGCATCCCCAGCAGGCCGTTATTGCTGTTGTCCTGCGCGTCAGAAGCATAGCCCTTACCGGACCAGATTTGCTTACCGCTGCGCAGATCTACCAGCCGTGCAGTGGCGCTGACCTCAGTGACACTGTCCACGACCCGGTACTGGCTACCATAGCTGTCGATATCAATATACAGCGCCGCATCCGCATGGAAGATCTCATACAGTTTCGCGGTGCTGACTGCCTGAGCTTCCGCGCCGCTGGTCAGCCCGTTCTGCTCAAAGGTTTTGTCGACCACGGCGACCGGGAAGACATAGTAACCGGACTCGGCCAGCGGTGCGGTGACTACGGACACCAGGCTGCGGGCTGCTGTGATATCCGGGCTGCTGTTTTTTGCCGGCAGCACCACAATAGAACGTGGCTTACTGGCGCGGAACGCGCTGTAATCGTAAGGCGTTTGTTTCGCACAACCGCTCAGCACCAGCGTCGCGGCTACGGCAATAAGGGTCCATAGTTTCATTATTTTTTCACCTTATTGCGCATCAGGAAATCCATATAGGCCGCTGACTCAGGGAACAGGGTCTTTTCCATATTAAATTGCTGGAAGGCCTGGTCCGGATGGCCGGTTTCAACATAGAGCAAACCTGTCTGGGCATGGAGACCCGGCGGTACCGGTTTATTTTTCGCCTTCGCCTGCTCAACAATGGCATTCAGTGATTCAATCTGTTGTTCAGGCGATTTATCATTTTTGTAATAACTGTATATCGTGGACTGATAATCACCCCAGTAATACACGGTTTCTTTTTTTTCGGCGCAGGCGACCATCAGCAGCGCGACCAGGGTCACGCTGGCCATTTTAATCACGTTCATTATCTCATCCCTGTCGATTATTTTACCGGACGCCACGCGCCTGATTCGATTCCCTGCACCAGATGATTCACGGCTTCACGTACCGCTAAATCCATCACCTTACCATTCAGCGTGGAGTCATAGCTGGCCGTACCGCCGAAGCCAATCACTTCGCGGTTTGACAGGCTGTATTCACCCGCACCCTGCACGGAATAAACCACTTCAGAAGTGGCGACATCTACCACATTCAGATTCACCTTGGCATAGGCAACCTGAGACTTGCCGCGGCCAAGAATACCCCAGAGCTGCTGGTCTCCAACTTCTTTACGACCAAACTCGGTAATATCACCGGTGATCACATAGTTGGCCCCTTTGATGGTCTGCTGGCTGCCTTTGTACTGCGCTTCTGCTTTCAGCTCGTCAAGGTTGGCACGATCCAGCACGTTAAAACGGCCGGTCTGTTGCAGATGCGTAATAAGGATGGTTTTTGACTGATTGCCCAGGCGGTCAACCCCATCAGAGAAGACACCGTTCATATAAGAAGAGCGATTATCGAACTTACCGACGGCAATCGGGCTTTTCGCTCCCTGATATTGTGGCTGAGAAGCCGCAGCGACCTGAGGTGCTTCAATGGAACGGGAAGATTCGGTGGCACAGCCGGACAGCACCGACACGCTTAATAAAGATAAAGCAACAAGGCTTGTGGATTTCATTTCATTTCCCTGAAAGAATTCGTATTAAAATAATAACCCTGAACCTGATTAGCACGCAGATTATAGCCAGAATGGATTATTATAAAATAAAGGCGGGGCGCCTCTGGCACAGAAGATTACCACAGGGAAATTACAAAAATAAACGTAAACATTCAATTATTTTAATTTGTCACAGCCATAAATTATAAGAGCACTAAGCATTATCCTAACTTAATTCAAATAGGTCTTTCCCGATGTACATAAATAACACGACTTAGTTTTTACCCTGCCAGTTCATCCTGCCGCCACTGCCGGGGGCTGATGCCAAACCAGCGCCGGAAAGCGCGGGAGAAAGCGCTGACCTCTGAATAGCCCAGCAACAGCGCCATTTCAGAAATCGGCAGTTGCCTTTGCTGCAGGTAATGTTTAGCCATCTCACAGCGTACATTGTCCACCAGCAGGGTAAAACTGATACCTTCCTCTCGCAGACGTCGCTGCAGTGTCCAGCTCGACAGCCCCATTTTCTCCGCCACGTCCTCCAGTACCGGCTCCCCCTGCAGCATCGCCTGATGAACCTGCGCCCGAGTCTGATCGACAACATTTTGCTGTGGCGACCCGTTATTCAGACGTCGTATGGCATCCTGCATAACCCCCAGTAACAGCGGGTCGCTGTCCGGCATGGCGCGCAGCAGATCGCGTTTCGGGATTAGCAAAGAGTTAAACGGCTGGTCAAAATAGACCGGGGCGTCGAAGACTTTGCAGTGCTCGTGCCACTCGGAGGGGCGCGGATGTTCGAAATGGACTTCACGCGGTGCCCAGTTTTTTCCCGCAACGTGGCGAACCAGATTGAGGAACATCCCCAGCGTCAGCTCCGCGTCCTGACGGCGGCAGAGGATAGCGCCGTGTCTTACCTGATAATCCATACGCCAGCAGTCGCCCTTATCGACCAGTCGCGTGAGCGTATCGTGCTGATGCCACGGAAACGCAGTGGCGACGTTGTGCAGGGCCTGCTCCAGCGTGGCACTGCACAGACCGATATAACCAATCAGGCCTAATGACTGCGGTTTGAACTGCCGGCCATAATGCAAACCGAAGTTATCGCAACCGGAATAGCGTGCCGCCTCCTCCATGACACGGCAGTAGTTAATTAATCCGAGGCTGAGGGTCGGCTGCGCCAGCAGCTCCGGGTTGATACCGCTAACGCCAAAAATCTGATCAACATCCCCGCCGCTGTAGCTGATAAATTCGCTCAGTCCGCTGGCAGCCGCGGCCAGTACGCCGCGATTGCTGACGTTGCCGAGAGCATGGCTCATTTCTGGCCGGATCAGGTGATTTTGCATCATGGTGATTGCCTGTATGCTGCGATGAATATCCTGAATACAGCAAGTTTCATACCAGGCGGTAGAGTCAGCAAAATCATCTGCTTATTCTGTCAGTCGGGACCGTTAAGCACCGCCGGAGCGCAGGCTGCCCGCCAACGGTGCAAACCGATCACACCCCGACCGGCAGCTCGCGCCTTTCCAGATAGCGGCGGCACAGGCGCACGGAGTGATCGGCCCATTGCGATCCCAGACTCTGTGCCATCCCGGTTTCCGCATGCGATCCCACCCAGGCCAGCAGCTGAATGCGACGCTGGATCAGCAGCGTGGGCACCATCGCCATTTCAACATCGGTAATATGGTCGACCTGCTCGTAGCCCTGGATCCAGTGATCTATCCACTCCGCCGCACGCGGATGATGTTCGACAAAACTGATCGCTGCCGCCAGATCATGCAGATACCAGCCGAAACCGCAGTCATCAAAGTCAATCACCCGGGTTTCCCCGTTGTGCAGCAGCAAATTCGTCAGACGCAGATCGGCGTGGATCAGACCATAATACTGAGGATCCTGACCAAATCCGGCCAGGGCCGCCCCCACCCGGGCGACGGTTTCCTCAACAATGACGCCATCCTCCGCGCGTAAATTCGGTGCATCACGCCAGTCTCCCCAGTGGCTCTGCGGGCTGACCATCGTGTGATGATCCCAGATGATGCGCTGGAATCCCGCGGGACGCTGCCAGTTCCTGCTGTGCTGATGCAGACGGGCGGTAATATTGCCCAACTGGCGAAAGGCCCGGGGATCAACGTCGGTGCCTGGCATCTCTCCGTCTATCCAGTGGAACAATACGGCATGACGAACGGAACCCGCATTCAGCGTCAGCGTTTGCACCGTCTGCCCTTCGCGATCGGCCACCGCCTGCGGTACCTCAATACCGGTTTCACGCAGCGCATCCAGCCACTGCAGCTCACTTTCAATATCGGCACGCTGATGATAGTCCTCACGGTGCAGCCTCAGCGCATAACGCCTGCCCCCCGCCTCCAGTAAAAACGTGGCGTTTTCAGAACGACACAGCAGGCTGAGTTTGCCCTGCAACGCCACCGGATAGCGTAACAGTGTCATCTCAGCAAGGTGTTGCAGCTCGGCGTTGTTCAGCGTGTCATATTGTCTGGCAGTCATAGTCTGGCTCCGGGTCAGTTTCAGTCAGTACGTCCTGGCTGACAGCATCCGATCGCTTGCCCTTCTCCGGCTTGACCGCAGACTATCCTGTTTTGACCACAGCGTACCCCTGGCACTTTTTTGGCCTGCCAGTTGACTACAGAGCACAAAAATCCTCATGCCGGTGTCAAGTTTCACCCACCGGGCAGCGTCATTATCAGACCACACCTCTGCAAAGGTTCACGCGACCGTAAGCGACGACGTGTCCGATGGGGAAAACACACTGACGGGGATAACAGCATGACAATGAAATTAAAGCCCACGCTGGGCACCATACACCTCTGGGGCATCGCAGTCGGTCTGGTCATTTCCGGGGAGTATTTTGGCTGGAGCTATGGCTGGGGCGTGGCGGGTACGCTCGGTTTTTTGCTTACCACGCTGATGATTGCCACCATGTACACCTGCTTTATCTTCAGCTTTACCGAACTGACCACCGCCATTCCGCACGCGGGTGGCCCGTTTGCCTATAGCCGTCGCGCCTTTGGCGAAACCGGCGGTCTGATTGCCGGTATGGCCACCCTGATAGAGTTCGTTTTTGCGCCGCCGGCTATTGCGATGGCTATCGGGGCCTATCTCAACGTGCAGTACCCAACCCTGAATCCGAAGTATGCGGCCGTGGGGGCGTATATTGTCTTTATGACGCTGAATATTCTCGGCGTTAAGCTGGCGGCAATGTTTGAACTGGTGGTGACTGTACTGGCGGTGCTTGAGCTACTGGTGTTTATGGGCGTTGTCGCTCCTGGCTTCAGTATGGCGAATTTTGCCGCAAACGGCTGGGCAGGCGGTGAGCACTTCGGAATGCCTGCGCTTTCCGGTATTTTTGCGGCCATTCCTTTTGCCATCTGGTTTTTCCTGGCGATCGAGGGGGCGGCGATGGCCGCCGAAGAGGCTAAAGACCCGAAACGGACCATCCCCCGCGCCTATATCGCCGGGATCATCACGCTGGTGGTGCTGGCCATTGGCGTGATGCTGATGGCGGGTGGCGCCGGGGACTGGCGCGCATTATCCAATATCAACGACCCCCTGCCGCAGGCGATGAAAATGATCGTCGGTGAACACTCTAACTGGATGCATATGCTGGTGTGGATTGGCCTGTTTGGCCTGATTGCCAGCTTCCACGGCATAATACTTGGCTATTCACGCCAGTTCTTTGCCCTGTCGCGCGCCGGCTATTTGCCGGCGGGCCTGGCAAAGCTGTCACGCTTCCAGACGCCCCACCGCGCCATTATTGCGGGCGGCATTATCGGTATTGCCGCCATCTTCAGCGACAGCTGGATTAATCTGCAGGGTATGACACTGACGGCGGCCATGATTACCATGGCGGTGTTTGGTGCCATTGTGATGTACATCATGAGTATGTTGAGCCTGTTTCGCCTGCGTCGCACTGCGCCCGGACTGGATCGCAGTTTCCACGCGCCGGGCTACCCCATTGTCCCCGGCATTGCCCTGGTACTGGCCGTGGTGTGCCTGGTGGCCATGATATGGTTTAACGCTCTGATTTTTTCGGTTTTTTCTGCACTGATGCTGGTGGGCTATCTGTGGTTCCTGATGACCAGGAACCAGCGTGAAAATGCGCCGCATGATGCGATGTTACAGGGCGAATAACGCCCACTTATCTGCGCATTGCAGGGGCCGATCGACATCACGACCGGCCCCTGTTCAGATCATAACGGCCACAGCCAGGCCGCGCCGCGTACCCCGCTGGAATCTCCGTGAACCGCCTTGCGGACAGGCGTTTCACACTCTCCGCCAAATACCCATTTTTTGATCAGCAGCGGCAGCGTCTGATACAACCGATCGACGTTGCTCATCCCCCCACCCAGCACAATCATATCCGGGTCAAGAATGTTCACCACGTTAGCCAGCGACTTGGCCAAGCGAAGCTCATAGCGACTCATCGCCAGCTCTGCCACCGGATCCTGCTGTGCGACCCGCTGCATAATCTCCGCGCCCTTCAGATCGATGCCACTTAAGCGATGATAGTCGGTGGCAAAGCCGGTGCCAGAGATAAAGGTTTCAATACAGCCCTGCTTACCGCAGTAGCAGGGAACTTCAGCGCGGTAACGCAGCTCATCTTCATCCATCCATGGTAAGGGGTTATGCCCCCACTCTCCGGCATTACCATTGCCGCCGCTGTGTGCCTGACCGTTAAGCGCCACGCCTGCACCACAGCCGGTACCAATAATCACCGCAAACACCGTTTGCCGTCCCGCCGCAGCACCGTCAACCGCTTCCGATACCGCCAGGCAGTTAGCATCATTGGCGATACGTACTTCCCGGCCCAGCCGCTGCTGTAAGTCTTTATCCAACGGCTGGCCGTTGAGCCAGGTGGAATTGGCGTTTTTTACGCGCCGGGTAAAGGGCGACAGCGTGCCGGGGATCCCTATTCCGACGCTGCCCTGCTGACCGGTCTCCTGCTCTGCGCGCTGTACCAGCCCGATGATATTTTCCAGGGTTTTCGCGTAGTCGTCACGCGGCGTGGGCACGCGATAGCGGAACAGCTCCTCCCCCTGGTCAGATAAGGCAATCACTTCTGTTTTCGTGCCACCTAAATCGATACCGATACGCACTTGTTATTCCTCATTATTTAACGTGGAGATCATTACCTTAGAAGGTGCGGTGCGGAAAGGCAATGAAACGCCGCCGCCGATTCGCTATCATGCGCGCTGACTTTGAACTCGCGCGCCTTATTGCGCGCCCTGAGAGGGAATGCAGCATGCTGTGGTTTAAAAATTTGATGGTTTATCGTCTCAATCGCGACATTCCGCTGGTGGCAGACGAGATGGAAAAACAGCTCGATGCCTTCTCTTTCAGCCCCTGCGGTAGCCAGGATATGTCTAAAACCGGCTGGGTTTCACCGATTGGTCCGCGCAGCGAAGACCTGACTCACGTTACTAACGGTCAGATCCTGATTTGTGCGCGTAAAGAAGAGAAAATGCTGCCATCACCGGTGATTAAGCAGGCGCTGGATGCGAAAATCAGCAAGCTGGAAGCCGAACAGTCTCGCAAGCTGAAGAAGACTGAAAAAGACTCTCTGAAAGAGGAAGTGCTGCACAGCCTGCTGCCGCGCGCCTTCAGCCGTTTCAGCCAGACCTATGTGTGGATCGACACCGTCAACAACCTGATTATGGTCGACTGTGCCAGTGCAAAAAAAGCAGAAGATACGCTGGCCCTGCTGCGTAAAAGCCTCGGTTCGCTGCCTGTGGTTCCTCTGACGCTGGAAAGCCCGATTGAGCTGACCATGACCGAATGGGTGCGCTCTGGTGAGCTGCCTGCCGGATTTGCCCTGATGGACGAAGCCGAACTCAAAGCGATTCTGGAAGATGGCGGCGTGATCCGCTGTAAGAAACAGGATCTGGTGTGCGATGAGATCGCTAATCATATTGAAGCAGGGAAACTGGTGACGAAACTGGCCCTCGACTGGCAGGAACGTATCCAGATGATCCTGTCGGATGATGGCTCGATCAAGCGGCTGAAGTTCTCTGATATTTTACGCGAACAGAATGATGATATCGATCGTGAGGATGTCACCGGACGTTTTGATGCAGATTTTGTGCTGATGACGGGCGAGCTGGCGGCCCTGATCAGTAATACGGTCGAAGCGCTGGGCGGTGAAGCACAGCGTTAATGTGCGGGTTGCCTTGCTACACTTAACGGGCGATACAGGGGCTGACCTTATTCCGGTCAGCCCTGACAATATCAGTCTTTCAGATACCGGCACAGATAGGCAGATGACTCCGCTACCTGTAAATGGAATTCACTGTGGCCGGGCACATTAAACACCTGGCCTGGCTGGTAATGTTTCCACTCCACCTCGCCCGGCAGTAATACCTTCATCGAACCACTGACCACGGTCATCTCTTCTGCCTGACCGGTACCAAAGGTGTACTCACCTTCTGCCATCACGCCTACACTGGCGCGGCCGGTACTGGCGCTCTCATAACCAATCGACTTCACTTTACCGTCGAAATACTCACTAACGTTGAGCATATAAATTCCTTAAAATCAGAGACAAAGGTAAGTTTGCAGTGTAGAACCATAATTAACGGGCTGTCACGCACTATTGCGCGCCACGCGCAGCAATCGTGATTCAGGTCAGCAGTTCTGCCGCCCGTTGCCCCCACCATCCCCGGGCGTATCCTACTTTTTTCCAGGGATAAGAGTGTGATCCCCTGACAGACTCAACGATCTTTCTGAGATGATGTTGCTGCCTCTGAGCGGGCGTTTAAGATAATCATCCTGTAACGCATTGAGTGCCGTGGCCTTATACGGTGAGCCTGATGGTGCGAGGGACATGAGAGGAACAGCGCAATAGTTTCCCCCGGGGTATATTAACGATAGCCGTGGGGAAGATACTGATGCCCTGAAGCGTTTCCTCACGCGCCAGGGCTCATCCCTATTGGCGACTGCAAGCCGGTTCAGCCAGTAGGTGATCAACAGACTGTGGTGAGTGGGGTGAGCGGGACCGTCGGCATCCTTGCCCATGGACATTACTCTTTAGACTGATCTTCGTAGCGTTTTTTAGCATCCAGCGCTTCCTGCTCTGTTTCATGCTCGCTGATCAAGGTGTCAGGTTTCGGATGATCGGCACGCAGCTCGAACCAGATAACTGACTTGCCGGGTGCGCCTTTCTCTACCGGTACGATATTCGCTTCTCGTGGATATGGCGGTCTGCCTGGCATAATGCTCCCCTCTTTGATGTCAGTAAATTGCGTGGTCAGAATGATGACTCACAACACAGTATAGACAACCGTAACGGTTTAACCGCCAGGACAAGAGAAAAGGGGTCAGCATGATGCTAGTGTTAAAAACCGTTTAGCTGGCGCGGGCAAGGGAAAGCACGGTGAGGATCTGGCTGACAACGTCATCCGGGCACTGCATGGCATCAATAATATGGTGTGCAGACTGACGATATAACGCATCACGCACCGCCAGCACGTCGACCATCTCTTGCGCAATGGGGCGACCGGTAAGCGTCGGGCGCTGTTCCGCCTGTGGATAGGCTTCCAGGCGGTCAGCCAGTACAGCGGCATCGGCATGCAGATAGATGACCTGCCCCTGCTCACGCATAAACTGACGGTTTTCTTCCGACAGTACCATGCCTCCGCCGGTGGCGATCACCGTCGCTGCTGCGCTGACAGTTTTGAGCGCGGCGGTTTCACGCAGGCGAAAGCCGGGCCAGCCTTCACGGGTAACAATCTCCGCGACCGTCTGACCGCTGCTATTCTGAAGTGCGTGGTCGGTGTCACAGAAGCGATACCCCAGCGCCAGCGCAAGAGCGTGGCCAACGGTCGTTTTGCCGCAGCCGCGTGCACCGACCAGATAAATGGGTAATGACATAACAGGCCCTTCCTTAAGCAAACGCCAACACCGTTAATTGCATACGGCTGGCCAACCAATGATTAACGTTGCAGCGCATGATACCCGACATTATGCTGGCGAGCTATAAGTCACGTTTTATTTACAGCCAGCCGCCACAATTATCGATATAATGCATTGATTATATTAATATAAGCAGCGTAAAGAAAAACTTACACCGTCTAAATATCTTCCCTGTTAACCGCAACATTTCCTTACGCCAGCACGATTTACTTTCCCGCCACTCATGCCAATAGTAATGCTGTCGCCCGTTTTCGGAGAAACCTAATGCAGAACGAAGAACAGCAGTTAATTGACAGCCTGTTTACCCGATTGAAACAGGCAGAAGCTCAGTCCGGCCCCCGTGACAGCGCGGCAGAAAAACTGATCCAGCAGCAAATACAGCAGCAGCCCGGTGCCCCCTACTACATGGCCCAGGCTATCCTGATCCAGGAGGCGGCGTTAAAGCAGCTCAATGCACGCGTCAGTCAGCTGGAAAATGACCTGTCGCAGGCCCGGCAACCGCAGCAGAGCAGCGGCGGTTTTCTCTCTGGCCTGTTCGGCGGCGGAAAACCGGCTCAGAGTGCACCTGCTGCCCAGCCCTGGAGCAATAACGGTGCGCCCGCACCGGTACAGCAACCTGCCTATGCGGCCGCACCGCCTGCGGGGCGGGGCTTCCTGGGCGGCGCACTGCAAACGGCGGTGGGTGTGGCAGGTGGCGTAGTTATGGCCGAAATGCTGACCAGTATGTTCCAGCATCAGCAGCCAGAGGAAATCGTAAATATCATTAACGAACCGCCGCTACCTGATCCCGATCTCAATAACAATCTTGATACCTTTAACGGCAGCGACAATAACGCGTTCCTGGGCCAGGACAGTGGCCTGCAGCAGGATGACAGCAGTGACGATTTCAGCAATGACGCCTTTGCTGATAACGACTTTGATGACGATAATTTTGTCTGAGTGCGGAAAGCGTCTCTCCCCCACGGGAGAGGCTTGCTCACTGGCGCTGCTGCAGTAACCATTTATCCAGTTCATTGGCAAATTGCTGGCGGTCACGCTGGTTGAGCGCTGGCGGCCCGCCGGTCTGCACTCCACTGCCACGCAGGGTATCCATAAAGTCACGCATAGTGAGACGCTCACGAATGGTGGCATCACTGTACCGCTCGCCACGCGGGTTCAGCGCGACTGCGCCTTTTTCCATCACCTCCGCGGCCAGCGGAATATCTGCCGTTATCACCAGGTCACCCGCTTCCACTCGCTGCACAATTTCGTTGTCTGCCACGTCAAATCCTGCTGCAACACGCAGAGTACGCAGAAAACGCGAAGGGGGAACGCTCAGTGACTGGTTCGCGACCAGCGTCACCATTATCTGTTCGCGTTCCGCCGCGCGGTAAAGCACGTCTTTGATCACTTTCGGACACGCATCGGCATCCACCCAGATTGGCATGGCTGTTTCCTTTTAAAAATCGTGAAGGGTCAGATCTTCCCACTCTTTTCAAGAATGGCAAAGGGAATCTGCACCCTTTGTAGTGTAAGCCTGGTGAAAGCTGAGTTAAGGTGTACCTGTGGCATCTGACAGATTCTTACAGACTGATTAAGCAGGGAGATTATCATGGAAAAGAAAGTAGGCTTTATAGGCTGCGGCAATATGTCAAAAGCCATTATTGCGGGTCTGGTCAACGCTGGACACATTACACCGGAAAATATTCTGGTTTTTGACCACAAGCCGGAGACCAACCAGGCGATGCAGCAGCAGTATGGCATCACCCCGGCCGGTAGCGCCGAAGAGGTCGCCCGGGAGGCCAATATCCTGTTTGGTGCGGTGAAACCCAACGTGATCCTGTCGGTACTGAAAGATATTGCCGGTAGCCTGAATAAGGAGACGCTGATTGTTTCTATCGCGGCGGGTGTAACGCTGGACGCCCTGGCCACGGTACTCGGCCATGACCGTAAAATTGTCCGTGTGATGCCGAATACCCCAGCCCTGGTCAATGAAGGCATGACATCAGTCACGCCTAACGTGTTGGTTACGGCAGAAGAAGCCCGTGAAGTGGTCGAGATCTTTAATGGCTTTGGTAAAGCTGCGCTGGTACCGGAATATCTGATCCATGCGGTAGTGGGTGTCAGCGGTTCGGCCCCGGCTTACGTATTTATGTTTATTGAAGCGATGGCTGATGCGGCAGTGCTCGGTGGAATGCCTCGTGCGCAGGCCTATCAGTTTGCCGCTCAGGCCGTGAAAGGGGCCGCACAGATGGTGCTTGAAACGGGTAAACATCCTGCCGAGTTGAAGGATATGGTGTGCTCACCTGCCGGAACAACTATTGAAGCCGTGAGAGTATTGGAGCAGAAAGGCTTCCGATCTGCGGTGATCGAAGCAATGCACCAGTGTATGGCTAAATCAGAACAGATGAGCAGGCAACAATAACTTTTGCCAGTGCCGCGCCAGGCGCGGCACCATAACGTTTACGAACCGATACTGGGTAGAATAATCAGCAGTAAAATCAGGACAATCAGCGAGTGCTTTACCGCATAATATAACGCGCGATTACGCCTTTTCAGGTTCTGACCGGCATCTCTGACGTGATTGACGTATTTAAAAATGCGATTAATCCCCTCTACCCTGTCACCGTCATCATTCGGGGAACTGGCAGCGGACATCAGGGCATCTCCAACCCAGCGATTAACCGTCTGCGCCCAGCGCCATTTCATCGGCCTCTCAACGTCGCAAAACAGGATGATGCGCGTCTTTTCGCTGCTATTTTTTGCCAGATGTACGTAAGTTTCATCGAAAAACACCGCTTTGCCATCCCGCCAGCTGTGTCTGATGCCATCCACCTCAATAAAACAGCGGTCATCTTCCGGCGTCGACAGGCCCAGATGATAGCGTATCGATCCAGCGTAAGGGTCACGATGCTTACCAAGATGGCTCCCGGCAGGAAGTTCAGCAAACATGGCCGCTTTCACGCCGGGAATATCGCGCAATAAGGCGCAGGTTATCGGGCAGAGTGCTTGCGCAGAAGGGTGGACATCGCCATACCATTTTAAATAAAAACGTTTCCATCCCCGTTTGAAAAAAGTATTAAATCCCGCGTCATTATGCGTTTGTGCCGCTTTAATATGATCCTGCAAACGCACGGCCTCTTCCCGGATCACCTGCCAGTTATCGGTCAGTCTGGCTAATTCAGGAAAAGCGTCTTCATCAAAATAGGGTTGTTTTCCGGGCAAGGCAGACAGCCCGGTCATAAACATATTGACCGGTGCCATAAAGGTAGAGTGATCGAATAACTGTCGAGAAAACTTCAGTTTTTCTCTGCCACGCGAATGCGCATAAACCACACTAATAATAAAAATACCGATAATGATGATTGCCACCATACACCACGTCCTGTAGTTGTAAGTGAATAAGGGACGACAGCGTCCCGGCAGACCGATAATAACGTCGGGATAAAGGGAGATTATTTTAAAGAGAGGGTGGCACTGAATTTAACAATCAGTGCCATGATCGCGTAAAATCAGGAAAAAACACACGGTGAAGCCTGATAAATATCAGAAGGCCAGCTATTCAGCTCTTTTTCAGACAGGTGCTCATAAAGGTTTTACGATCGTCGCCTTTTAGCATTTTTTCACTTGCCTGGGCATTACAGGTTTTCATTTTCATCTGCTGCGGTGTCATTCCCTCCATCTTACTGTCCTTCTTAAGGCAGTTGCTCATAAAGGCTTTTCGGTCATCCCCTTTCAGCATTTTTTCACCTGCCTGCTGGTTACAGACGGTCATTTTCTGCTGCTGCGCGGTTTTCTCTGCGGCACTGACATATCCGGCGGTCGTCAGCGACAACAGAGCAGCTGCGATCAGTATTTGAATTTTCATGAATAACCCATCCCATTATTGTCATAAGTACGCACTGTTAGTGTGGCACGACTTTTTTTTTGAGCGAGTGAGGGAGCAAGAAAATTTAACCGGGTTAACATTAAAAGCGCCCATCGCCGCATACATGCGAGCAGGGGACGTGTTAAACGGAATGGAGATTACTGCCGGGGATGATTTAACAGACGCTGGATATAGTTTTCCAGCAATGGCGCATCTTTTGTATAGTCCGGAGCCATGGAGGTTGAGGCCATTCTCATTGCCTCAGAAATACTGGTCTGGATCGCCTGAAACTGGTCTCTCTCCAGCTTTCTCAGTAATGCCGTCACCACAATCTCCAGAGCTTCTACCTGCGCGACCAGTTCTTTTGACTCTTCTTCTTTTTCCGCCAGTCGGATCAGTAATTCGGCGATGAGGTTTTTCATGCGAATATCCTCGTAAGTTAAAGCCAAACGGTATCATCCGAATCCAAAAAAGAAAACTCATCTTTACGCTATATTTTCGCGACTTAGGCCCCAAAACAGAGCATTAAATGAGGCTTTATTACTCGAAACGTTTCGCTGGCAGTCCCCGCCGTAATACTTCGCACTTTTGTCTCTCAGGGGGCAGAAAACGCCCCCTGAGAGAGGGTGATTAACGCCCCTGCTCCGTAAAACCACCGCGCGGCCCGCCACCATGTCCGCCCCCCCAGCCACCGCCCCCTCCAGGTGGTGGGAACAGACAACCGCTTAATGCTGTTACCAGCGCCATGACGATGACCACTTTTACCGACCGAACCATGCTTCCCCCTGAACAACTGTGAATGACATACCGGCGCTGATAGTAAGCGGCGAAAGGGCGCTCCACAATGCAGATTTCTCCGGTTCCCCGCCCTGTTTACCGGCGGTAACACTGATTAACAGTTCCCTGCCATTTCCCTGTTCTGACCCTGCGTCAGGTGGGGAACTGCCACCTCCTGTGCACCGAAAATGTTGCGACAGGCATCGCATCCCACACTCTTTTTCCTTTACTTCATTTCGCTTCAGCATCAATGTGAGCGCATAACATTTATGAGGGATCTGGCATGACTGATATTACTCCACTCACCCTGCAGCAGCTTTTATCCATGCGCCACTGGGAAAACCCGGCCGTCACACAGCTTCATCGTCTGCCCGCCCATCCGCCCTTTGCCAGCTGGCGGGATCGCGATGACGCACGTCAGGATCGCCCCAGTCCCGCTGTGCAGTCACTGAACGGCGAGTGGAATTTCAGTTACTACCCGCGCCCGGAGGCGGTGCCGGACGAGTGGTTGCTGGGCGAACTGCCGCAGTCAGACCGCCTCAACGTGCCGGCAAACTGGCAAATGGCAGGCTACGATGCGCCGATCTACACCAACGTCCAGTACCCGATTCCGGTCGATCCACCGCGTGTTCCCGTCGATAACCCGACAGGATGTTACTCGCTCACATTCGAGTGCCACCCGGCGTTTCTGACTGAAGGGCAAACGCGGATTATCTTTGATGGCGTGAATTCGGCCTTTTATCTCTGGTGTAACGGCGAGTTTATTGGCTATTCGCAGGACAGCCGCCTGCCTGCCGAGTTCGACCTCTCCCAAAACCTGCAGCCGGGGAAAAACCGGCTTGCCGTGATGGTGCTGCGCTGGTGCGACGGCAGTTATCTGGAAGATCAGGATATGTGGCGTATGAGCGGCATTTTCCGCGACGTCACCCTGCTGCACAAGCCGGCCGTCCGTCTGTGTGATGTCCACATCGATACGCTTCTCAACCCCGAGTTCAGCTCCGCACAGCTTAACGTGATGGCACTGACCTCACTGACGGATGCCAGCGATTATCAGCTGGAAGTCACACTGTGGCAGGAAGACCGGGAGATTGCCCGCCACCAACAGCCTTTTGGCACGTCGGTGATTGACGAACGCGGGCGCTACCTCGATCGTACCCGCCTGACGATGCATGTCGATCGGCCACAGCTGTGGAGTGCTGAAACGCCTCATCTGTATCGCGCCGTGGTTGCGCTGCTGGATGCCAGCGGCACGCTGATTGAAGCCGAAGCTTACGACATCGGTTTCCGTAAAGTTGAAGTCAGCGGCGGATTGCTGAAGCTGAACGGTAAGCCCCTGCTGATCCGTGGCACCAACCGTCATGAACATCACCCGGATAACGGGCAGGTGATGGATGAAGCCACGATGGTCAAAGACATTCTGCTGATGAAGCAACATAACTTTAATGCCGTGCGCTGCTCCCATTACCCTAACCATCGACTCTGGTATCGCCTGTGCGATCGCTACGGTCTGTATGTGGTGGATGAGGCGAACATTGAAACTCACGGCATGCAACCCATGAACCGTCTGTCAGACGATCCGGCCTGGTTTAATGCCTTCAGCGAACGCGTGACCCGCATGGTTCAGCGTGACCGGAACCACGCGTGCATCATTCTCTGGTCGCTCGGCAACGAGTCCGGCCACGGCAGTACCCATGATGCGCTCTACCGCTGGATCAAAAGCCACGATCCCAGCCGTCCGGTGCAGTACGAAGGGGGCGGTGCCAATTCCGCTGCCACCGATATCATCTGCCCGATGTATTCCCGCGTCGATCAGGATCAGCCGTTCGATACCGTGCCGAAATGGTCGATTAAAAAATGGATTAGTCTGCCGGAAGAGACCCGTCCTCTGATCCTCTGTGAATATGCCCATGCGATGGGTAACAGTTTTGGCGGGTTCGATCGCTACTGGCAGGCGTTCCGTCAGTTCCCCCGCCTGCAGGGGGGATTCGTCTGGGACTGGGTTGATCAGAGCCTGACGCACAAAGATGAGCACGGGGAGAGCTTCCAGGCGTACGGTGGTGACTTTGGCGATACGCCGAACGACCGCCAGTTCTGTATGAATGGTCTGGTGTTTGCTGACCGAACCCCTCACCCGGCACTGTATGAAGCACAGCGCGCCCAGCAGTTCTTCCAGTTCGAGCTGACAGGCACCGCCCCCTTAACCGTGCGCGTCACCAGCGAATATCTGTTCCGCCACAGCGACAATGAACAGCTGCGCTGGTGCATTGAACATCAGGGGAGGCCGGTAGCAGAGGGTCAGCTTGACCTGGCTCTGGCTCCGGAAGGCAGTGTCGAACTGATTACCGGCGAACTGCCCTCCCTGGAAGGCGAGTTGTGGCTGCGTGTTGAAGTGATCCAGCCGCTTGCCACTGCCTGGTCGCCAGCGGGGCAGCGTGTCGCCTGGGATGGCTGGCGCCTTCCCGCCGCGCTGACCCTGCCTCTCGCACCAACTGCCGGCGAGTGCCCCCAGCTCCGCCAGGAGCCTGAGCATATAACGATCCAGCACGGTGAACAGCAATGGCAGTTCTGTCGCCAGAGCGGCGAGCTGGTGCAGTGGTTGCGTGGTGACAGGCCGCAACTGCTCTCCCCGCTGCGCGATCTGTTTGCCCGCGCACCTGTCGATAATGATATCGGCATCAGCGAAGTCACACGTATCGATCCAAACGCCTGGGTGGAGCGCTGGAAACGCGCCGGTCACTATCAGCTGGAGAGCCAGTTGCTACGCCTGCAGGCAGACACGCTGAGTGATGGTGTACAAATCAGTGCCGAACATGCTTTCCTGGCGCAGGGGGAAGTGCGTTTCCTCAGCCGTAAACGCTACCGGATCGACATGCAGGGTGAACTTCATCTTGAAGTGGAGGTGGACATCGCCGCAGGGCAGCCGGAACCGGCACGCATCGGTCTGCGCTGCCAACTGGCAGAGACGGCAGACGAGGTGAACTGGCTGGGACTGGGCCCGCACGAGAACTATCCCGACCGTCAGTTGGCGGCAGAGTTTTCTCGCTGGACGCTGCCGCTCGAAGGGTTGAGTACGCCTTACGTCTTCCCCGGGGAGAATGGCCTGCGCGGCGGCACTCAGGAACTGACCTTCGGCAACTGGCGCGTTAACGGCGCGTTCCATTTCTCACTCAGCCGACACAGCCTTGAACAGCTGCGGGATACCTCGCACCGCCATCTGCTGCGAAATGAGCCCGGATGCTGGCTGATTATTGATGGCTATCATATGGGGGTCGGTGGCGATGACTCCTGGAGCCCCAGCGTGAACGCAGACTTCCTGCTGTCAGCGCGGCAGTACCGTTATCAGCTTAGTCTGTCTGTGAATCACTGATCGTTAGCCCCGGCGCAGCATAGCGTTGCGCCGGGATCGACGATAGACCCAAATCAGCTGTACGCTGTTCACCAGGATCACCACCGCCGTCGCGGCAAATACCCAGCGGAAGCCTGCTGCAGCAGAAATGGCTGAGCCCATCAGTGGCCCGACAACGTTACCCAGGTACATAAAGGACTGGTTATAACCAAAAATACGTCCGGTAACCTGATCGCTGGAATAGCGCAGCAGCAGCGTCTGCACCGCAGGCATCATCGCCCCATCGGCAAATCCCAGCAGAAAACGAAAAATCCCCAGTTCCACCGCACTGTCTGCCCAGGACATGCCGACAAACAGCACCACAGAAAAAATCAGCGCGGCAAACAGAATACGTTCAGCTCCGATCCGATCACCCAGTTTGCCCAGCGTGGGCGCAGAGAGGAGCGCCGACACGCCAGGAATGGCAGCCACCATCCCACTGACAAAGGCGATATTTTGCACGTGCGGCTCAAGCTCGCGGACAAACAGCGTCAAAATCGGGCTGACCGAGCCGTTGCAGAGCTGGATAACCAGTGTGGTGA
The DNA here is from genome assembly GCF_019844095.1 of Erwinia persicina. NCBI lineage: Bacteria > Pseudomonadati > Pseudomonadota > Gammaproteobacteria > Enterobacterales > Erwiniaceae > Erwinia > Erwinia persicina. Next base: position 3,603,132 of record NZ_CP082141.1, read on the forward strand.
CAAAAAGGCTGATCACCAGGCCCGGACGACTGAGCGTGTGAAATACCATGCTGCCGCTGAGTTTGTCCTCTTTTTTCACCCTCGGAGGGCCGCCCTCTTTGATCAGGAACAGGGTGATAAGAAAACTTATCATCAGCAGGCAGGCGGTGATAATAAACACTGCCTGCAACCCGAGCCAGTCTGCCAGCAGTCCGCCCATTAACGGGCCCATAATCACCCCGCAGATTTGTGCGGTACTGACCATGCTTAACGCCCAGCCGCTGCGTTCACGCGGAACCTGAGCCGCCACCAGTGCCATGGCGTTCGGGATATAGCCCGAGGTCAGCCCCATCAGCGCACGCAGTGCCAGCAGTTGCCAGACGCTGGAGACAAAGGCCTGAAGCAGGATCACCACGCCCATCCCGAGGGAGGCACGCAGCAGCATCAGTTTACGCCCTTTACGATCGGCAAGGCTGCCCCACATTGGCGAGACAATAGCAGAAACCAGGAAAGTGATACTGAAAATCAGGCCTGACCACAGTGTCAGGGCATCAGGGTCGGTAACGCCCAGCTGTTCAACGTAGAGGGGAAGAAACGGGATAATCTGACTGATAGCCAGCCCGGTAAACAAACAACCGAACCAGACGGAGATGAGGTTAACCTTCCAGGATTCCATCGTACTGTACGTAAAACCTGTCGCAGGGGGGACTGTATATTAAGTGTAACAACACTCTTCACGGCCGTCAGTCGCTTATGGCACAGTGTCAGAGAGAATTTTGTTAGCAAACGAATCTTACCGCTGATGTCTGGACGTTAAACGCAAAAAACCCGCCACGAGGGCGGGTTTTTCTTCACATCGAATCTGAGTTCATTACCGCCGAAGCGGAAAACAAACTTAGATAGCAGTTACGTTAGCAGCTGCTGGGCCTTTCTGGCCATTTTCGATAGTGAAAGAGACTTTCTGACCTTCTTCCAGCGTCTTGAAGCCGCCGTTCTGGATTGCAGAGAAGTGTACGAATACATCTTTGCTGCCGTCAGTTGGGGAAATGAAGCCGAAACCTTTCTCAGCGTTGAACCATTTTACTAAACCAGTCATTGACATGGGTCTTTCCTTCAAAATTGTAGTAAGCCACAGTGGGCACAGGGTTTGTCAACAGGGATTACTATGAGGCACTCAGAAGGAAGTCAGGAAGAAGCTTGAAATAACGCTTGAACTGAAGACTGCTTTACTAAAATTGCTCGCATACGTGGGTCTGTATCAAAACCAACGAGTGCATTTACTCATAACACCGACTTCAGTACAAGGGTTCGCGGAACAAAAAAACACGCAAACGCACAACCAATTGATTTAAAACATAAAATATTTTAAATTTTTATTCACTTTTTCCTGTGACGCTTCCTGTTTATTACTACCCTGCCCCATAAGCACCACGTAAGGCCTAATCCTAACGCCATGACTCAAGTTACACTTCGCATCCCTGTGGGGATAAGGCATGATGCTTTATCCCCTTTTATCGCGTAAGGATCCCCCAGCGATGTTAGAACTGATGAAAGCCATTAGCCTTGGCCTGGTGGTGCTGCTGCCGCTGGCGAACCCGTTAACCACCGTGGCTCTATTCCTGGGGCTGGCGGGTGACATGAACTATGAGGAGCGAAACCGCCAGTCGTTACAGGCTTCTATTTACGTCTTTATTATCATGGCCGTCGCCTATTACGCCGGTAATGTGGTGATGGATACCTTTGGAATCTCCATTCCGGGGCTGCGTATTGCCGGTGGGCTGATCGTTGCCTTCATCGGTTTTCGTATGCTGTTTCCACAACAGCAGGCAGGACAGTCGGTTGAAGCCGACCATAAAATGGATGAGATGAGCGAGCGTAAAGCAGTGAATATTGCGTTCGTGCCGCTGGCCATGCCGAGCACCGCCGGGCCGGGGACGATTGCGATGATTATCAGCACCGCCTCAACCATTCACAGCGGCACCACGTTTGAGCCCTGGGTGATCATGCTGGCTCCGCCTCTGACGTTTGCTGCCATTGGCGTTATTCTCTGGGGTTGCCTGCGCAGTTCCGGCACCATCATGCGCCTGGTGGGCAAAGGCGGCATTGAGGCGATTTCCCGCCTGATGGGCTTTTTACTGGTCTGTATGGGCGTGCAATTTATGATTAACGGTATTCTGGAAGTGATCTCCACCTATCATGTGTTGCCGGCCTAGCGCTGACAGAATTAAAAATATTTCTGTTTGTTACTGGCATTCCCCTCTCCGCCATCTAGAGTAATAGTCAACTCCCGCCTGTTTATCTTTTAAACAGGCGGCAGACTGCCGTTCTGGCAGTCTGAGTCATTGTCGCGAATATAATTAACCCGAACCTTCAGTGTCACCTCTGGTCACTGAAGGCGCGTTTGTGGAGGTTTGCCATGAGTCAGCAGCTACCCGGCGCGGGGCGCGCCATCACCGACTATTTCAACAGCCCGTCGTTTCATGCCCCGAAAGAGAGCGAACTACTGGAAGCCATTATGATGGAGCTGATGCAGAACGGAAAATCGCCCAGTAATAAAGCCATTATTGCCAACGTCATTGCACGTCTGGAGCATGAGGCTGATGAGTCGGTACTGGAAGGGTATCGTAACCTGCTGGCACAGATCCTGGAGAATCCTAAAGGGCGTCCGATCGGGTGAAGGGTTTCTGCGGAAGAGGGGTAAAAAAATCCCGCACAAGGCGGGAAAAGACGAGCATTGCATATTTTTCAGCGTCACGAGGAAATCACTGTTTTACCGGATGACCTTATCGCGCTGAGATTGCAGCCAGATGACAACTCACGCCCCTCCCTGCCCCCCTATACGAATGTTTACACGCGATAAGATTGCCATTCACCCTCGCCCCGTTAAGATATGCGCCGGACGCAGGCGGAGACAGGTAATGCGCAACTGGCACCAAAAACTCATAAATCAATTCAAGAAGGTGAGCCTTTATCTGCTGATGCCTGTCCTGTTACTGATCCTTTTTATCAGACTGGTGGATGCTTTTCGCTCCCCGGATCTTCCCGCCGATATTTCGACTCAGTCCCTGCATACAATAGACGGTCAGAATCTGACGCTGGCCGAATTGAGTGATAAAAAACCCCTGCTGGTCTGGTTCTGGGACCGCTGGTGTGGTGCCTGTAAAGACACGGTCCCCGTATTAATGCAGTTGAATGACAAACGCACCAGCGTACTGACTATCGCTCACCGTTCGGGCAATGACATTAGTATTGTTCGCTACCTGAATGGGCACCATCTGACCCTGCCTGTGGTTAACGACAGTCGGGGAGAGCTGGCCGCTCGCTGGAACGTGACCACAACACCAACCTTACTGATGGTGGCAAACGGGGAAGTCGTCGCGACCACCAGCGGCTGGACCAGCGCACCAGGGATCTGGCTGCGTCTGTGGTGGGTGAGGAAGTGGTATTACTGAGGGACGACCGGCACAGCGGGCGCCCCTGGGAATCAATCTGATGACAGGAGAGATCAGCCGCAGTAAACCTGGCTTATGTTACCCTGCTGATCGGCCATAAAGTTAATACGATTCAGGTTAAAATCCATCGTAACGGCAGAGTTATACGGAATGGCGCGCACAGCATTTTCAAAGCGCAAAGACGACACCGATGCCAGCGGCTTACCGACATATTGCTGATACTGAGAGGCGCCACATCTGTCCATCTCAGGATCGACCGGCGCGGCGGAAGCACTTTTATTGCTGCCCGACTGACAGCCTGAAAGCGCAACCAGCGCGGCAATTAAAGCCAGTTTCCCATAATATTTCACAGTTATTTCTCCTCTCTTTGCGTAGATATCCGGCAATTACCCTGAAAGGTTAACAGATTACACATTAATTGCGCAGCCAAAATCCCCCCTGACGCCTGGGCTTTTACGGGACACCAGCGCACATTCTGCTCAAATTTCAATCAGAGGAAGACTATAATTTTAACGGAATCCCCTGAGAGGATATTCTTATGGAACTGGCAATTTTTGTTACTTTTGCTGTCATCATGACGCTGGTGGCGGTAAGAATCCGTTAACCCTCTGAGCGCGCTTCTGGTCGACGGGAGCGCGCAATGTCGCTTAAGCTCCCGTGCCGTCCTGCATCGCGCCCCCGCGTAAAAAAATCTCCCTTTTTACACATTACGCTGCTGCCGTCGCCTTCTCGACAGCGTTCGTTGTGCTTGTTACCATCGCCTTCTTCACCGGCTATCGGACCCCCTGCCATGACACCCTCAACCGACCGGGTTAATCACACCCTGCTTTGCGCTGGCGTCTTTCTGGTCTGGTACAGCATCACGGTCATCGTCAGCAGTATTCCCCATTTCGCGGCGTTAAAGAGTCAGGGGCTGCTGATGCCGGTCCTCTGCCTGCTGGAGTTCGCCGCCCTGCTGCCCCTTTACCGCGCGTACTCGCGTCATTATTCAGATATCCCGCCAGGCAGACTTCGGCCGGGACAGACGCTGCTGTTCACCGGACTGCTGCTGGCTGTGATTGCCAGCCAGTCTCTCTATCTGCGTCAGGAAGGCTGGACCGGCGAGCAACTCAACGACAGCACCACCGTGCTGCTGGCCTTTGCCATCGCGGTCGTGTTTCTCGCGCCGGTATTTGAAGAGATCCTGTTTCGCGGCTTTATTCTTCAGGGATTCCTGCTGTGGGCACCCCGCCAGCGCGTGGCCTGTGCCCTACTGACCTCCCTTATCTTCGCGGCCATGCACACCCAGTATGCCCATCTGCAAACAGTGATTGCCCTGGTGGTACTCTCCCTGCTGCTGTGCGCCGCGCGCCTGGTTTCCGCCGGGCTGAAACTGCCCATATTCCTGCATATGCTTAACAATCTGCTCAGTATCAGCCCGATTCTGTGGAGCCACTTCAGCGGTCAGGGGGTCGGGGCATGATTCAATTTTATAACTGTTTCATTCACCTTATAACTTTCCAGCATAACGATAGCGAATAATCTACTATTGTTCTTAATGCTTGTTCCCTTACACTCGCGAAAAACGTCATTCCAGGAAACGTCATGAAAATTGCAGTCCCTTCCGTTCTTGCACTGGCACTGGCCGCCGCCTTTGCGGCCTCTGCCGCGACTCCGGCAGATACGCTGGTCATCGCTCAGTCTATTGATGATGCCAAAAGCTTCGACCCGGCAGACGGTTTCGAGCTGACCTCAGTTCAGGCGTTTACCAACCTCTATCAGCGCCTTGTCCAGTCCGATCCGCAAAACCCGATCGACCTGAAACCCACGCTGGCGACCCGCTGGACGCCAGGCAGCGATAACCGCAGTATGACGTTTACCCTGAAAGAAGGGGCTAAATTCGCTTCAGGGAATCCGGTGCGCCCGGAAGACGTCATCTTCTCCCTGTCGCGTGTGGTGAAGCTTAACCTCGACCCGTCGTTTATTCTCACCCAGTTAGGCTGGACTAAAGAGAACGTCGACGCCCAGTTTAAGAAAATCGATGATAATCAAGTAGAAATCCGCTGGAGTGCCGACGTCAGCCCAACCTACGTGCTCAGTCTGCTGGCCGCCCCGGTCTCTTCAATTGTTGATGAAAAAACCGTCATGGCGCATGAGCAAAAAGGCGATCTGGGTAACAAATGGCTGGCCCTGAATTCCGCAGGCAGCGGCCCGTATCAGATCCGCAAATACATACCGCATGAAGTCGTCCTGTTCAGCGCCAACCCGACCTCACCGGCCGGGGCACCTAAACTAAAAAATGTGCTGATCAAAAACGTCCCGGAGCCGGCGGCACGCCGTCTGCTGCTGGAACAGGGAGATGCCGATATCGCCCGTAATCTGGGGGCTGACCAGATGGCCTCCCTGAAGAATAAGCCGGGCGTGAAGACCCTCGCGGTGCCGATGGCCTCCCTGTACTACATTCAGTTCAACATTGATGCCAACCCGGCGTTGAAAAACCCGGCGCTGTGGGAAGCTTCCCGTTACCTGTTCGATTACAAAGGCATTGCTAACGATCTGCTGAAAGGCCAGTTCCAGGTGCATCAGTCCTTCCTGCCTGAGGGTTTCCTCGGTGCCCTCAATGACAACCCGTACAGCTATGATCCTGAGAAAGCCAAAGCCATTCTGAAGAAAGCCGGCCTGACCAACGTCAGCTTTAAGCTGTCTGTCAGCAATCAGCCGCCCTACCTCGACATTGCTCAGGCGCTGCAGGCCAGCTTTGCTAAAGGCGGGGTAAAAGTGGAAGTACAGCCAGGTATCAGCTCCGAAGTGGCGACCCGCGTGAAAGCGCACCAGTATGAAGCAACCCTGAATGCCTGGGGGGCAGACTACTTTGATCCCAATACTAACGCCGCCGCCTTTGCCTACAATCCTGAAGATGGCAGCAAAACCCTGGCATGGCGCTCTAACTGGCATATTCCGCAACTGAGCAAACAGACGCTGGCTGCGACGGCAGAAACCGACAAAGCGAAACGCGTCGAACTGTATGAAAACATGCAGCGCGAAGTGCAGAAGAACTCCCCGTATGTCATCGGCATGCAGGCCCGTAATCTGGTGGCACTGCGCGACAACCTGAAAGGCTACGTGCAGGGGATCAACCCGGATATGGTGTACTACAGCCAGGTCACCAAGTAATGGCGGTATCCGAACACAGCGCCGGGCCTTCTGCCCGGCTTTTCTGGCGCCGCAGCGGTGGGGCCCTTAGTGCCCTGCTTTCACTGGTGGTGACACTGCTCGGACTGCTGGTTTTCACCTTTGCCCTGTCTCATCTGTCTCCGGTCGATCCGGTGCTGCAAATTGCCGGCGATCATGCCAGCGAATCCACCTATGCTCAGGTCCGGGCCAGCCTCGGGCTCGATGAGCCGGTGCCGGTGCAGTTCTGGCACTATCTCGAACATCTGGTGCGTGGCGATCTCGGGATCTCCAGCATCACTAATCAGCCCGTTGCCAGCGATCTGCTGCGCACTTTCCCGGCGACCATTGAGCTGGCCACCTGCGCGATGATCTTCGGTGCCGTATTCGGTATTCTGCTGGCGCTGCTGGCCGCATGGAAACCGGGAAGCGTGCTGGATAACGTCGCCCGCCTGATCTCTCTGCTCGGCTACTCAGTACCGGTATTCTGGCTGGGGCTGCTGGGGCTGCTGCTGTTTTATGCCGTACTGCACTGGTCTGCCGGACCGGGGCGTCTGGATGATATCTGGATTTACACTCTGGAACCGAAGACCGGGCTGGTGCTGATTGACAGCTGGCTGTCCGGCGACCGTGAGATGTTCCGCAATGCCATCGCACACCTGTGGCTGCCGGTCGTGGTGCTGGGGCTGCTGTCGATGGCCACCATAACCCGCCTGCTGCGCGCGGCGTTACTGGAAGAGAGCAGCAAAGAGTATGTCACTCTGGCACGCGCCAAAGGGGCCAGCCGGGGGCGTATTCTGCTGCTGCATATCTTCCCTAACGTCCGTGGAACGCTGATCACCGTGCTGGCACTCTCCTATGCCACGCTGCTGGAAGGGTCGGTGCTGACAGAAACCGTCTTCGCCTGGCCCGGCGTCGGGCGCTATATGACCACCGCGCTGTTCGCCTCCGATACCCCGGCGATCCTCGGCTCCACCCTGCTGATCGGCGGCTGCTTTATCGCCATCAATGCGCTGGCGGATGCGTTAACTTATCTGACCGACCCGAGAACCCGATGACGCAATCTCTCTCTGATGCTGCAAGCGTCAAACCGCGCGCGCGACGTACCCGCCGCAATATTACGCTGATCGTTGGCCTGAGCCTGGTGGGGTTACTGATCTTCGCTGCCCTGTTTGCCCCACTGCTGGCCCCGTTTGATCCCAATGCCCAGGAAATGGCGGCGCGTCTGATGCCCCCCTCTGCCAGCCACTGGCTTGGCACTGATGGCTTTGGCCGCGACCTGCTCTCCCGGGTGATTTACGGCGCACGTCCGACCCTGCTGCTGGTGTCACTGATTCTGGTGCTGACCATTCCGGTCGGAATGCTGATTGGCATCAGCGCCGGTTATCTCGGCGGCTGGAGCGAACGTGTCCTGATGCGTATCACCGATATTTTCCTCTCACTGCCCAACCTGGTGATTGCCCTGGCGCTGGTGGCCATGATGGGGCCGGGCCTGATGAACGGTGCACTGGCGCTGGCGCTGACCAGCTGGCCTCCCTTTGCCCGCCAGGCACGCGCTGAAACGCTGGCGCTGCGCCGAAGCGACTATCTCGCTGCCGCACGTATGCAGGGCATCAACGGCCTTCGCCTGATGTTCGGGCACATTTTGCCCTTGTGCCTGCCCACCGCCGTGGTGCGTGCAGCGCTCAGCCTGGGTGGCATTATCCTCTCTGCGGCAGGGCTTGGCTTCCTCGGTATGGGTATTCAGCCGCCTACTGCGGAATGGGGCTCAATGGTCGCGGAAGGTAGCAAGGTCATCTTTGACCAGTGGTGGGTCGCTGCCGTTCCCGGCGGCGCTATTCTGTTCGCCAGCCTGGCGTTTAACCTGACAGGCGACGGCCTGCGTGACCGACTGGATACCCGAAATGGCAACTGATCCTTCTGCACAGATTGTCGCCGATGGTTTGACGATCGGCAGTGCCGACGGCACTGCGCTGGTAAAAAATATCAGCTTTACGCTGGGCCGCGAACGAGTGGCGCTGGTCGGCGAGTCCGGCTCCGGGAAATCGCTGACCGCGCGCGCACTGATGGGGCTGCTGGCGCCGTCACTGCAGATCCAGGCCAGAACGTTGAGCATCGCCGGGGAGAATGCCCTGACGCTGACCGAGCGACGCTGGAGCCAGTTGCGCGGCAGCGAGCTCGGCATGGTGATGCAGGATCCGAAATACGCCCTTAACCCGCTGCGGACGATCGGCTGGCAGGTGGCAGAGCCGCTCAGGCTGCATGGCCGCTTCTCACGGACTGAAATAAAAGAGAAGGTCTGCGATATGTTAGCGGCAGTGGGCCTGCCCCAGCCCGCAGAGCAAATGAAACGCTACCCCCACCAGCTTTCGGGCGGGATGGGCCAGCGCGTGATGCTGGCGATGGCGCTGATCGCTGAACCCCGTTTTCTGATCGCCGATGAGCCCACATCGGCACTCGATCACGCCATGCGCGATCAGGTGCTGGCGCTGATCCGCAATCTGGTGGAACAGCGTGATATGGGCCTGCTGCTGATCAGCCACGATCTGCAACAGGTCTCCGAACACTGTGACCGCGTAATGGTGATGTACCAGGGAGAAGTGCTGGATCAATTACCGGCCGCCGATCTTCCTCACGCCACGCACCCTTACACCCGCACACTGTGGTCGTGCCGCCCGAGTAAGTTGACGCGCGGCCAGCCGCTGCCGGTACTGGATCGTGACGCGCTGGCCGGGGGACTACAGCATGATTGATTTATCCCAACTGAGCGTGGCCCATAAGCAGGGTTACGATCTGCGCACCGTGGTGCATGATGTCACGCTGTCGGTGAAACCGGGCGAATGTTTTGGCCTGGTCGGCCCTTCCGGCTGCGGCAAATCATCGCTGCTGTGGGTGATGGCCGGTCTTAACCCCCACTGGCAGGGCGGGATGCAGCTGGCTGGCCATCAGGCAGCGCCGGGTAAGCCCTTCACCGGCCAGCTCAGGCGTGACGTGCAGATGGTATTTCAGGACCCCTATGCCTCACTGCATCCGCGCCATCGCCTGCGCCGGACGCTGGCAGAGCCGTTAAAGCTGATCCAGGCAGAGAATATTCACGATCGTATCGATCAGGGTTTCCGTCACGTCGGGCTGGATCCGGCGCTGGCCGACCGTTACCCGCATCAGCTTTCTGGCGGCCAGCGTCAGCGCGTTGCCATTGTGCGGGCGCTGCTGCTGGAGCCGAAAATCCTGCTGCTGGATGAACCCACCTCCGCACTGGATATGTCAGTGCAGGCGGAGATCCTCAACCTGCTCAATCAGCTGAAGCAGCAGGATAATCTGACAATGGTGCTGGTCAGTCACGATCCGGACGTTATCGATCATATGTGCGATCGCGCCGTGCAGATGGCGCAGGGGCGAATAGTCGCTTAACCGCTATACCCGGCCGGGATGCATCCGGGGTGACGCTTTTTTCGGCCGCCCCTTCGGATTGTGTCTTTAACAGCTAAGCATAGTCAGAACCGGCATTTCCGATGGCACGCTATCCGCCTATAGTCCTGATATCTTTCTCATTTCAGGACTTTTTATGCGCAACATCGTTCCTCTGCTCCTCGCCAGCACGCTGGCATTCACCCCTGTTGCTCAGGCCGCAACCCCTGCTGACACACTGGTGGTGGCCATCTCGCTTGACGGTATCATCAGCTTCGATCCGGCGGAGAGTTTTGAAACCGTCAGCACCAGTAGCCTGCGCAATGTCTACCAGACGCTGGTGTCACCGGCGATCCGTAATGAGCGCCAACTGTCACCAACGCTGGCCAGCCAGTGGCAGACAGGCAGCACAGAGCGTAGCCTGCGATTCACGCTCAAGCCGGGGCAAACGTTCGCCAGCGGCAACACGGTCACCAGCGACGATGTGATCTACTCACTCACGCGAGCGGTGAAGCTCAACAAAACGCCGGCGTTCATTCTTGGGGAGTTTGGCTGGACGCCGGAAAACATTGACGCGCAGTTCACCCGGCTCAGTGAGACGGAGTTTGAACTGCGCTGGGTATCCGACATTGGGCAGGATCTGGCGCTGCGTCTGCTCACCTCGCCCGTGGCGTCAACGGTCGACAGCAGGCTGGTCAAAAAGCACGTCAGTGAGCAGGATTATGGCAATACCTGGCTGCGAACGCATTCAGCGGGCAGCGGTGCCTTTGCTATCAGTCAATACATCCCCCAGCAGGCGCTGGTGCTGGAAAAAAATCCTCATGCCCGACCCGTCCCGCATCTGCAGCGGGTGATCCTGAAAAGCGTCACCGATACCGGTTCGCGCCGGTTGCTTCTTGAAAAAGGGGATGCCGATGTGGCCTATGACCTGGGTGCCGATCAGTTTGCCTCGCTGAAAAACCAGAAGAACGTGCGCGTCGCCAGTTATCCTTCCAGCCTGATTTACTACATCGGTTTCAACACCCAGGACAAACAGCAACCGGCGCTGGGTAATCCGGCACTGTGGCAGGCCGCTCGCTGGCTGGTTGACTATGACAGTCTGTCCACACAACTGCTGAAAGGCCAGTACCAGACGCATCAGACCTTCCTGCCTGCCGGTTTTGACGGCGCACTGACTAACCAGCCTTTCCACTACGATGTGGCAAAGGCGAAAGCCATCCTGGCTAAGGGGGGGATTAAGCCTGGCACCCGCTTCTCTCTGACCATTATTAATCAACCCCCCTATAGCGATGTCGCGCAGGCACTGCAGGCCAGCTTTGCCAAAGCCGATATCCAGATAGATATTCAGCCGGTGGCGGAATCAGAACTGTGGGGGAAAATGCGTGGGCGTAACTTCCAGTCCATCTTTATCTACTGGGGTGCGGACTATGTTGATGCCAACAGCAATGCCAGTACCTTCGCCTACAACGTGGCGGGTGGCCCCAAAACGCTCGCCTGGCGCGTGGGCTGGAACATCCCTGAGCTGAGTGCTAAAACGCGTGCAGCGGCGGCAGAAAGCGACGTCAAAAAGCGCACAGCGCTCTATCAGCAGCTACAAACTGAAGTGCAGCAGAATTCGCCGTATGTGGTGACATTACAGGGGCAGCAACAGGTTGGATTGGGTAACACTATTCAGGGCGACTATCAGGGGATCGGTATCAGTCTGCTCTATTTTGATCTGATCAGTAAAAAGTGATCGCCATCAGCTACGGGCTGTTGCCCGTAGCTGACACATTCAGGCATCTGAACAAGCGGCTCACGAGATCGCAGATTCAGAAGCGTGTTTATGCTTTTCCGCTTCAAAGTGCGTCTTAAACTGCTCATAGATCGAAATCATATTAGCCGCATCGCCCTGTAACGGGCTTAATTTCCCCGCGCGAACCAGTTCAATGACCAGCTGTAGGGCTGCTTGCTTCGGGCTGTTGGACGGGTGTGCAATTTCGTTCGACATATCTCATTCCGCTAATACAGTGTAACCCGCACTCTATCAAGGATAACCCGCCTGCGTCACTCTTTTTGCCAGCGATCCTGCGCAAACTTGTACATAAAAAAATAATGTTGTACAAGTTTACAGATGCAGGTAAAGTGAGCCCGTAACGAATTATGCATTTGCATGGCCTCGGGAAGTGTTCGTGGGTTTCCCACTTCCCGAGGCTTATTTTTCCCCTCCGCTTTCCCTCACCTCCTTCAATGATCTTTCTGTGCTTCTGACTCGCTATCTTTGATTTCAGACAAGGCAAAATCGCGCAAATAGATTAAATTTTAATCACCACAATGCAGTATGGGAGGGGATATGAAACGCCAAATGGTCGCCTCATCAGCGATTCACTCTGTCGGTTACGATGCCGAAAAACGAATACTGGAAGTGCAGTTACTGGGTCATGGCACCTGGACCTACCGCGATGTTCCACTGACCACCTGGCATTTTTTTATGGCCGCGCCATCGAAAGGCTCATTCTTCTATCAGCACATCAAGCATCAGTTTTTGCAGCAGTAGTCCCTGAGAAGTCAGGCGGAGACAGGCTGGTTTCCGCCTTTACTTCAGATCCAGCATAATTAAGAGTATTCTCATAGTGGTGCGCCCCCCTAAACGTCGATATTGCTTCAGCCTTATTACAGGCAACGGCCATAATGCGCAAAGGTCAGGGTGGCCTGCACTTATTGCCTGGAACAGTTAAGGCTAATGGAGGGCACACGATGTTGCAATTTCACGAAATACAAAGACTCTCCGAGCGCTGTGGTCTGATAGTGTTGCTCTCGGGCTTCAGTCTGTTCACGCCCTCTTCAACGGCAGAGAAAATTGTGATTTCCCTCTCGCAGGAGCAGGACGGCGGCGATGCTGGTCGAGCCTGTATCTATGTCCACCAGGGTAGCGCTGAGTTTCGTATCGTTAAACCCGACGAAACCTGTGCGGCAGAAATCACCGTTAATCAGCAGCGTAGTTAACCAGGCGGGAAATTTTACAGTAAAAGATCGGACTTCAACGCGGATATGATACCTTTAGTACAAGTGAACACCTGCAGATGCCATGCAGTGTAGCCCTCTGGCAAAGGAATCCGTTGTTTGAAAACGCTCAATATTAAATTGTTAACGCTTATCGCCACCTATCTGGTTATTCTGCTTCATACGGCAGCGATACCCTTCAGCACCTTTCATGGTGCCTGGTCGGTTGCGGTAATGTATGACGTACTGGGGAGAATTTCGTTTCCTCTTTATTTACTGATCGCCGGTTATATATCGCTAAATAAAAATGAATCTTTATTAAGCACGCTGAAAACGCGCGTAGTCGACTTACTGATCCCGCTTATTTTGTGGACGGTAATCTATTTCATTTATAACAGAAAAATAAACGAAAGCGCGACCCCCTTCAGCCTGCTGGACCTTCTGAGTACGCCAGCCTACGACCATCTGTGGTTTATCTATACGATGATTTTGCTGTTCCTGTTCACCCCGCTGTTGAACACCTTTATCCAGCACGGTAGCAGGCAGCGTATTAACTACATTCTTACCCTGTGGTTTGCGCTGGCATCGGTGTATATGCTGTTTGACCATTTTAAAGAGAGCGTGCTGGAAAATCACCCTGCACCGACACCCAGTAATATTGATATGGTAATCTACCTTTCAGGATTTTATATTATTGGAGGGGTCGTTCGCCGCTATAAATTGTCGCCAAAGGTCACTATCGCCAGTGTTATCTTTATTTTAAGTGCGGTATTAACTGCAGTGATGGGCTATTCTTTGTCGAAAAGCATTGGCGAACCCAATGATATCTTCCTGTTTTACTCTGCCCCGACCATCGTGGTGCTGGCACTGGCCTGCTTCTTTATGTTGCTGAATGCGCCACTGCGCTTTTCAAGACGAAAAAATCTGGTCATTCGCCATCTGGCCAGGCTGAGCGTGGGGGTGTTCTTTATTCATATGCTGGTATTGGAAACGGTACTCCGTGTCTGGAGCGTAAACTTTAACAACTACTACTCCGCATTAAGCATCCCACTGGTGGCTCTGGTCTGCTACGCGATATCAACACTGCTGATTGCCGTGCTGGAGCGCATCCCGGGACTCAGACGTTTGACCTGATGTCATGGCCGTTCAGCACCTTCCTGAACGGCCGCTGATAGCCGGTCGCAGACGTACCGGTTACTGGCCGGTTATCAGAACCGTGCCTCCGCAAATTTTTGCGGCTGATTGATTGCCCGACGGGCAATCCAGTACAGTAGTATGCGTTCGTCATCCTGATCCTGATCCGCCATCGCCAGTAGCTTTAAGCCCAGCGTGGATTTGTTAACGGGCTGTCCTGTAATACTCAGATCGACCACTGCTTTCCCAATGATATTGCACACTTCTTCTTCACTTGAAACCATCACTACATCATCAGTGCTCATTACATCCTCCTCTTGGGTTAAAGATTAAGCATAGCAAAGCTCCGCCTGTCTTTCGTCAGAGTCAGATCAATCTCATTTTTCGCTACGGTTCGCCCAGGGAAGCTGGGCCAGTGAGTGGCCACGGTAGACCCAGGCCGGTGGCAGGTTTGCCAGCACACGCGTACGATTCCAGGCAAAATAAGTGGAAAGCAGAGGCTCACAGAGTGAGGTGTACTGGAACTGCACGAACACACCATTAGCACTCAGTTGGGAGGCTGCCTGCTGCAAAATACGGTGGCGCACAGCATGAGGCAGCGACAGCAACGGCAGGCCGGAAAAAATGGCATCGAATTCTCCCTTCAGCGTTTCTGCCGACTCCCCAATCACCTGCAAGCGGGGATCCTGCAGTGCCATCAGTCGCGGATGAAAGCGCGGATTGGTCTCGAAGGTTAACAGCGTCGCCTCCGGCCGCATCCGGGTAAGCAGATGGCGGGTCAACACGCCATCACCGGCGCCCAGTTCAGCAATACGCAGACTTTCCTGCCAGTCCACAGCATCCGACATGGTTTTGCATAGGGCTTTTGATGAAGGCGCAATGGTACCGGTCTTGCGCGGGTCAGAAATAAACTCCTGCAAATAGCCGGTCTTATCTTTGATATATGACAGTGCGGATAGCAACATACTTCCCCTCAGTTCAACACGGCAGTCTTCAGTAGGCCATAAGTGACTCAACAAGTTCTTAAAAACCTGCTCTGTTTGGCTAAAACCAGGATTAATCGCAAATGGCCGCAGGAAGAGAGCGCGCGGTTCGGCGGGCGGAGAGGATATTCTGAAAATGAGACGGTGATTCCAGCTTCAGGCGGCCACATTTCACAACCAGCCTTATCCGTCCCTGACAGGAGAAAGTTCTTATTACGCGCTGTCCGTTGCTCGGCAGTAAAGATGACCGTTTGATGACAGCAGCGAAAGGTCAGTATTAGCTGGATCTTTTTTCCCGCCACGGTCGCTGGAGTCGGTCTGACACCATCGTGAGATGCCCATATCAACCCCTGTCAAATCTGATTATTCTTCTCCGGCAGCACCTGCTGTCTTCATGCCCGAGGATAATAAAATGAAATTCGCTAAATCAGTTTTTCTGCTGCTATTGCTGGCAGGAAGTGCCAATACCTGGGCCGTTACCGGTGCAGGTGAGGCAGCAGGAAGTAGTGCATCGACCATGTCAGACGGCACGTCAGATGCCGTTGGCGTCGGTGTGGTTGCCGCTTTGCTGGGCGTGGCGCTGGCCACATCAGGCGGCGGCGATGGCTCCAATACCGGCACCACGACCACCACAACATCGACGGTTTCACGTTAGTTATTTTTCAACACACAGCACTCAATGGCCCTGCGCATGCGCCGGGCCATTTCTGATCGCTCACACGACGTTGGGCATGTCTTTCAGTACCTGCTCAACCCGCCTGCGCTCTGCGCTGTCGAGCCCCAGCAACGGCCGGGGCAGAACCGGCTGGCAGATCCCCAGAATATCCGCTGCCGCATACATCACACGCAAACTGCTCAGGCTCTGAAAAAGCTGCCACAGCGGTTCAAACTGCTGGTTCAGCTCGGCGACCCGCTCTGCCTCTCCCGCCTGGGCGGCCCGGGTTAACGCCAGCGCTGGCTGCGGCAGCAGGCCGCCAACCACGCTAAACCACACATCGCCTCCGCCCAGCAATGCCCCGGCTGCAAACCAGTCGCCGCTGTAGCCGACCGCAAACTCCGCAGGAAACAGGTCGCGCAGCGCCGTCACATCCTGTTCACCGATACCACTCTGACCCGGCTGTTTCACCGCACGGATCTGCTTCAGCGTGCCCAGTCGCTGAAGCAGACGATGGCTAAAGGTAAAATGCGTGGTTCCCGGGTTATTGTAGACACAGACAGGCAGTCCGGTGGCACCGGCCACACTGGCATAGTGTTGAAACACTTCTTCTTCGCCCAGAGGGGTATAAGAAACCGGGGCCAGTAAAATACCTTTCGCCCCCGCGCTTTCAGCATCCTGCGCCAACAGGCAGGCTTCATCGGTGCGCAGTGCCCCGGCACTGGCGATAACCGGTATATCCGGCCCCAGACAGGCCACAGCAGCTTCAATGGCCCGCCGCTTCTGGTCACGGCTCAGATAAGCATACAACCCGGTGCTGCCGGGCAGGCCGACTGAGTCCACACCCGCCTGTTTCAACCGCAGCAACACCTTTTCCAGCGCCGGTATATCCACCACACCGGCTGCATCAGTCGGTGTGATGGGGAAAGCAGAAAGCCCCTTGAACTGCATGAATGACACTCCTGAAATGGCCAGCCTGACGCTGGCAATGGGTGGGTGAAATCAGAATCGTACAGCCGGGCACACGCGGAACACACCCGCTTCGTCCAGTCGCCTATACTTGAATCAGTTCCTAATCTGTCAAAGGAGTGAGTGATGTTAATCGGCTTCGTATTACTCGTCAGTGCCTGTGGATATGACGCCTGTGACGCACTGCCGGTATCCGAGCATATTTACCCCACCCGGTACGATTGTGAACAGATGGCCGAACGTATTCTTGCACGCCGCCCCAACGTCGTGCTGCTGTGTGGGGAGGTTTATCGTTAGCTGTTTTCTGTCGCCGCTGCGTCATCGACAAACCGCGTCACCGCCAGCAAACGGTTGACGTGCGTTAACAGCAGATCCACATCTGTCTGTAAAAAACCATCACCGCTCTGTGATGCAGCCAGAACAGCGTTCTGAATATTTTCGGAAATGGAGGCCGATCCGTCTTTACCCGCCGTTAGCAGCAGCGCGGCAATGAGCAGGGATTGGGCCTCGACCTGGGCTGTCAGCTCTTTAGTATCTACATCCATTTTGGCGAGCTTCATTAAAATATCGATGACCAGTTGCTTCATGTTGTTATTATCCTCATAAGATTATTCGTATGAAATTACCACCCTGATCGAAGCGGGTAAACAGGACAGTCCACAAGAAAGATCAATTCGTCGCATTTTCCGATAATGTCTGAGTGACGACTTTCACCCTCATCTGATAGCGCAATCGCTACTCTGCTGCCAGGCTTCCCCGAAACCCGCAAAGGAGAGACTATGTTCCGTTTTATTTGTTCACTGTTTTCCAGCCCTGAATCCCTGCTCCAGGTGATGAGCCAGCGTGATATCGCCGAATCCATTGAGGACGGTGATCGCATCCTGATTGATGAAGATGGCTGCGCTATGGTTAACTTTTCCAGCTATGAAGTGCATGAAGATTTTGCCCGGCACGTTAATACGTTAAAAGGGGCCTGAGATGGGAACAGCAATATTTATGGTGCTGATGGTGTGCGGCTACTGGTACACCAGCCGTGACCTTTCTACCCGGTTTAAAATCAAACGTTCATTTGGCTGGGATGTGTACTTTCTTGTCGCCCTGTACGGCTGTATCTTCGTCCTGCAGGGGGTGCTGGCGACCGGTCTGATCTGGCTGCTGCTGCTGGCGGCATCCGCCATTTTCAACGCGATTCCCCAACTGGCTGATGGCTTGCATCATCAGTGGCAAATCGAGTTTATGACCTGGAGCTTCTTAGGTATCCAGGCACCGGTCGTGGTCATGCTGGCGTTTGCCGTCGCGTTCTGCCTCTATCGTTCCAGCTGGTCTGGCAGTGCGCGGCTCGACAGCAACGGCCGAAAAAAACTGTATAAAAAGCTGTCACGCGCCAACGGCGTCGAAGGGTTACTGTTTCAGTGTATGGAAGAGGGGGAACTGGCATGGATCACCCTGAAGTCGCGACGAATCTATATCGGAATGATCCACGCGGCCTCGTATGACAATGTGGCCACCGCCAATGTGGTGCTGATCCCGATGCTGAGTGGCTACCGCGACGGTAAAAAACTCAATTTATGCATTGAGCACAACTACAGCCGCTGGTATGCCGAACACGACATCACGCTGGATTCAGAGCCAAAGTCAGCCATGGCTTTCCGCAAAGTGATTATGCTGGATCAGATAGAGAGCCTGTCACTGTTTGATCCGGCCAGCGCCAGCGCGCTGGCCAGTTGAGATTAAAACAGCACCGAGATCAACCAGAAGCCGGCAAAGGTCATCAGCAGCGATCCGATGACGTGGATCATGACAGACGCCATTGCCCAGAGATAGCTACCGGACTGCATCAGCGTGACCACTTCCAGCGAAAAGGTGGAAAATGTCGTCATACCGCCGCACAGTCCGGTGGTGATCAGCAGCTTCCATGCCGGGTCGATCCCTGGATGGCGGACAAACCAGGCCACCGTGGCACCAATGATAAATCCGCCCACCAGATTAACCAGCAGCGTACCGGGTGGCAGGTTGGGAAACAGGGCGTTGAGTCGTACCGCGAGCAGCCAGCGAATAACACAGCCCGCGCAGCCACCAATCATCACAGCCAGTAAAGGTTTCAGCATAAAGTCCTCAGGATAAAGAGGAAGGTGCCTGCAGGCAGATAACGAACAGCCTGATACACCGACCTCGTGAAAAGGGCCAGAGTTTCAGGCGTCATCAGCCCGGACAGTCGGGCGGTTGGGAAAGGTGGAACACCATCACCTTGTCGCCATTAAGATAATCAGCGAGCGCCCGTTTTGCAAGCCGCTCGCACACTGAAAAAAACAACATATTGTTGATTGCTAAACAGGGTGTTGATATTGTTCTTTCTCCCCTACTCTGCCGCCGAGTCACTATGTCCGCCCACTCTCCTGATATCGCCCATGAACGCGCCCTGATCCTGCAAACCCTGCACGCTGCCGTCACTGCACTCGGCAATGTGATCGGACGCAATACTGAAGTCGTCCTGCACGACCTTGAACACCCCGAGAAATCCGTGCTGGCCATCACCAACGGCCATGTTACCGGTCGTGTGCTGGGCAGCCCGGTACTGGATGTTCCTGCTCAGGATCGGGGGCTTCAGGCGTTAATTAACGAGACAACTCCTGCGAACGATAATGTCCCGACGGTGATCCCGGACTACCCGACCCGCGGTAAGCAGGGTCAGACGCTGCGAAGCGCAACTGCACTTTACCGCGACAGCAACGGCCAGGCATTTGCAGCACTCTGTATTAATACCGACAACAGTGAGCTTCTGGCAGCAAGACGCTGCCTCGACAACCTGTTGAACAGCCCGGACAGCCCGCCGCCTGCGGCTGAAGAAAGTGCAGATATGGCACAGCTGATGGCGGAGATTATTGCTGACTCGCTCAGTGAGCTGAATGGCGACCTGCGCCTTTCACGTAAACAGGCCAAGCTGGCAGCGGTGAGAAAAATGCAGGAACGCGGTATGTTTATTGTTAAAGGCGGTATCGAAAAAGCCGCTACAGCCCTTGGCGTTACCCGCTACACCATATACAACTACCTGGATGAAATCCGCGATGGGCAACAGCCCGGGAGTCCGTCATGAGTCTGCATATTGCCACCCCACTCCTTACCTCCCGCCCGCTGAGCATGCTGACCGGCCATAACGTGTTGCTAAAGATGGAGGCGTTACAGCCTCCGGGCTCGTTTAAAATTCGCGGCATCGGCCTGGCATGCGAAACCTGGCAACGCAGGGGTGCCCGACGATTTGTATCCTCATCAGGCGGCAATGCCGGGCTGGCGGTGGCCTGGGCAGGGCGACATCTTGGCGTACCCGTGACGGTCGTGGTGCCGGAAACCACTTCGCACTGGGCACAGACGCTGTTGCGGCAGGAACTGGCAGAGGTGATCGTCCACGGCAGCTCCTGGCAGGAAGCGAATCATTACGCGCAGTCACTGCTGGGTACGCAGGATGCCTTTCTTCACCCCTTCGACGATCCGCTGCTGTGGCAGGGCCATGCCACCATGATTGATGAAGTGGCGCAGAGTGGAATGCGTCCTGATGCCGTGGTGCTGTCGGTGGGCGGTGGGGGCCTGCTGGCCGGTGTGGTGGCAGGGCTGCAGCGTAACGGCTGGCAGGATGTGCCCGTACTGGCGGTGGAAACCGAAGGGGCCGCTTCATTTCACGCGGCAATGGCGGCCGGGTATCCGGTCGAACTGGATGGCATCCACAGTATCGCCTCATCGCTGGGTGCAAAACAGGTCTGTGACCAGGCACTGCGGTGCGCCCGCGAACATACTGTACAGAGTCTGCTGGTATCGGATCGGGCGGCGGTCAATGCCTGCACACGCTTTCTGGACGATCACCGGGTGCTGGTGGAACCGGCCTGTGGAGCCAGTCTGGCGGTGGTCTACGATATGCATCCGCAGCTCGCCGCGTATCACAATCTGCTGGTGATTGTCTGCGGCGGGGCGACCAGCAGTATCGCCCAGCTGCACGCGGCCTCGACCGCACTGAATGATTAGTGGTCTTCCACTTCATACTGCACGGATAACTGCCCTTTCTTCTCTTTAACACGGGTGATGTGTACCAGGCCAACCTGCGCGGTCGTCAGCACGTGTGTGCCGCCGCAGGCAAAGGCGGGAAGCGATCCCCAGGTCACGTTGCGCAATCCCGCCAGCTCACTCACTACCCGGGGGAGATCGGCGGCGACCAGCTCGCGTGTAAGCCGTTCCAGTGCCGCCCTCTCCACCTCAGCTGAGGTTATACCGGGTGCGAAAACTATCCGGCCCGCACCAGGACGGTGATCGCCTTTGGTGGCATGCCAGCCAAACTGTTCACCGGCCACGCCGATCAGATGCCCCGCAGAATGCATTTGCGTGTGCCGTCTGCGGACCTCTGCGTCGACGACCAGGGTAGTGGCCCCCGTAGGGACGGGCGTGGCCAGCAGGTGGATTACCTGACCCTCTTCCTGACTGATTTTCACCACCTCTGCCCCGCCCAGCGTGCCGCGATCGGAGGGCTGGCCACCGCCCTGTGGATGAAACAGCGTGGAAGCGAGAATGACACGGTAATGACCGCTGTCATCCGGTTCACAGCGCAGGACCTCAGTGGTCATTTCAAGGCTGTCGCTGTAGTAATAGGCTTTTTCTGTCATGGGGGGGTCAGACTCTCCAGGTGGACGGAATGCAGGCTGTAAATTAGCATCTCTCAATAACAAATTAAACAAAATGTTGAAATTGATACCTGAAAAACGCCATTAATCAACAACAGGGGTAATTTACTCGTTGTGACGTACGTCGCCGGAACAGAGACAATATGCCAGCCCATTCAGCGGTTTTTTATCTCGCTGTTTTAGTCCATGCTGGTTACCCCTTTTCTTTCAGAGACGATGCTATGACTAAAAATCTGAATAAAGACACCCAGGTCTGTATGTCACTGGCGGCGCGCCCTGGCAACTTTGGCACCCGTTTCCATAATTATCTGTACGATGCTCTCGATCTTGATTACCTCTATAAAGCCTTTACTACCCGGGATCTGACGGCGGCCATCGGCGGCGTTCGCGCGCTGGGTATACGGGGTTGCGCCATCTCAATGCCATTTAAAGAGGAGTGTATTCCGCTACTGGATGAGCTGGATGCCTCCGCCAGCGCCATCAACTCGGTCAATACCATCGTTAACACAGATGGCTATCTGAAGGCGTATAACACTGACTACATCGCCATCGTCAGCCTGCTGAAGCAGTATCAGGTGAACACCGGGCTGACTTTCGCCCTTCGCGGTAGCGGCGGTATGGCAAAAGCCGTGGCCTGTGCCTTAAAAGACAGCGGATTCAGTCAGGGAGTGATCGTTGCACGTAACGAGACCCGGGGCCGTGAGCTCGCTGCGCTGTACGGTTTTGAATGGCGTGCCAGCCTTGATGGATTACAGCCCGGACTGCTGATCAATGCCACCCCCACCGGAATGGCGGGTGGCATTGATGCCGACGTGCTGTCATTTGATACGACCACGATTGACGCGGCGAGCGTGATCTTTGAAGTGGTCGCGCTACCTGAGCTGACGCCACTGGTGCGCTATGCACGCAGTCAGGACAAAACGACGATCACCGGTTCTGAAGTGTTTGCTATTCAGGCCGTAGAGCAATTTGCCCTGTACACCGGGGTGCGCCCGGATGATGTGCTCTTTCGCAAGGCCGCAGAGCACGCGCGCCTGGGATAGGCGCTTCACTCAGAGATTAAGACTCTGGCTCAAAAGAGCGATCATGGTGCTGTCACTGCCGGACTGCTTAAGATGGCGATCGCTATCGTAGATCTCCAACGGCTCGTGCGGATAGTCCTCCGGTACAACAATAATAAACCGCCCTCCCTGGCGCTCGGCATTGCGTTTCGACGCAGTAATACGCATTGCTGAGCAGTCATTGACGATGCTCAACTGCGGGAAGGCGGCTCTCAGTCTTCGCCCCAGAGCCAGCGCACACGCCCTCACCGTCCATGAGCACGAGATAATCACCACATCGGTCATACGTGGCTTCAGCATCGTTTTATTAGTGAGCTGCTGAAGTCGCATTAATGGCTCCAGCATAAAGGCGAAACCAAAGGCAAATGTTTCCCGCCCGATGAGTTCGCTGGCGCAGCGATCGTAGCGGCCGCCGCGACACAGCAGGCTTCCCTCCTCCAGCCTGTCGCTGTGCCACTCAAAAAGGGTATGGCAGTAGGCATTAGCCGGGTAAAGCGCCTTATCCACCACAAAGGGGATACCTGCCCGGGTTAATGCAGCCATTAATGACTCAAAGCGCTGCATCGACGATGTCGAAATAAAATCGCCGGGCTCTGGTGCCTGGGTTTGCAACGTCGCCAGCAGGCTGTCGGTGGACTGCAGCAGTTGCTCCGGTCTGTCAGCAAGCCAGTCTATCCACTGCGCCTGGAAGAGAAAAATAAACGGCTGATAGTACTGACGCAATGCGTCTCGAAAAGCAGCAAACTCACGGGCACTGCCCAGCGTATTAATTTTTAGCTCAATATGGTTTTCCAGCCGCAGGGATTTGAAGAAATCATACTGCATGATGAACTGCTCAAGTTCGATATCCACCCTGGGATAACCAAAAGCCTCCACGCCAAGCTGCTGGTACTGCTCGACAGGGGTATGCTCGCCTCTGCGCACACGAAACATCGTCCCCAGATACCAGAGTTTGCTGGTTGACTGCAGATCCCGGTGCGCTTCAATCGCATGCAGACATCCCTGCGTCCCTTCGCGCCGTAATAAAGCCGAGTGCTCGCCACCAATACGGCACGCCCCCGCGTCTCCCTGAGCAAAGTCAGGGGGGCGTGTTAATGCTCCTTCTTTTTCCAGCAGAGGCAGGCGTATTTCCTGATAGCAGTAGCGCTGCAGCAGTTGCGATGCCTGGTTTTCAATCCACACCCAATCCAACACCTGATTATGATAATACTTTCTTGGCCGCCCACACTGACGCGGTCTGACCCGGCGATGAAGCGATATTTCCTGCTGCTGACAATACTGCGATGTACCCAGCACACAGTTTTGACTGAGACAATTTTTGATTTTGTCTGATACCGCCGCACTGAGCGGTGTCTGCATAAAGCGACGGTACTGTAACGCCCGGGCTGAGGGCGTTTTCCCGAGTTTTAGATACTCTTCATGGAAGGTGAGACGGGCTATATGCTCCTCACCAATATTGTGCCGGTAGCTACTTCCTTTTGATAAGTACGGCTTATCTTCTTTAGCACTGTCAACAAACTGTTGAGCCAGTAAAAAATAAGCCCCCGGTTCAATCAGGGAGCTATTGTAACGCCCCTCCCACAGCGCCCCACTACGATGATATCTTTGATTGAAATAGCGCACATAGCTGCGACCGATATGCTGAACAAGGCGGCTGAGATCCTCTTTACTGCCAGGCGTTAATAGCAGAAAAAACTCTTTTGCATGCAGAGAGTAAGCATGTAACTCACAGGAATAGAGTGCAAACGCCCGATCAAGACTAATAAGAAAAACATCACAATCCATCTTATCCATAAAGATAAAATTATGATTATGCCCTTTTAGCTGTATAAGCTGCGGCAGACCCTGAATATAGATTCGTTCTTTTCTGGACATATCACCCTGGAATTTATGTATAAAAAACTTAAGTGAATATCAAAAGATTCGGCGCTATTTATTTTTAATTAGCTATTGTGGCAGGGTGCATGAAAGCGTCTGTCATTGTCAATATATCAACTGTAAATTAATCACCCTCGCTTGATGTGAATTTATTGTTAATTAAAAAACACAAAAAGGAGATAGCTCCGCCCCCCTTGAATGAGAGGCAAATAAAAAAGGGGACGGAGTCATTAGTTTATATTTTGCATAAAAAACACACTATTTTCCGGCATTAAAATACATAATGTGCCTTTTATCCTCTCGGTCCTCTAAAAATATCGCTCCCCCTTTCTTAGAATCACTCCCATCTCGGTGAGACCACCTGGTTATCACTTTTTTTATGGCAACGACTACAGGACATTCAATATGGGAACCATGAGTGCGGCTAAAGCACATAAAATGGGCGTCGTGGCGCTTACGCTGGTTACCGCATCAAATATGATGGGGTCAGGGGTATTTATGCTACCGACTAACCTTGCAGGGGTCGGTTATATTTCTCTTTGGGGATGGCTCTTCACCATAATTGGTGTCATCGCCTTAGCCCTGGTTTTTTCTAAGACGAGTCTGATTACTCCGCGTACCGGGGGAATTGTCGCCTATGCCAGTGATGCCTTCGGTCCTTTCATCGGTTTCCAGACCACCGTGTGCTACTGGATCAGCGCCTGGGTCGGCAACGTGGCGTTGCTGGTCGCCGGGGTCGGTTATCTCAGCTATTTCTTCCCTGAATTGAAAAACCCGTCGATCGGCAGTGTCGTGGCGATTGTGATCCTGTGGGGATTTATCGTGCTCGCCAGCTTCGGCGCGCGGGTCGCCGGGCGCGCGCAGTCCTTTACCGCCAGCTGTATGCTGGTGGTGGTACTGGGCATTGGCGTGGTTGGCTGGTTCTGGTTCGATCCGACCCTGTTCTCTCAGGTGTATAACGGCACAGGAAAAAGCGACACCTCTGCCATTATCACGGCGGCATCTATCGCGCTCTGGGGTTTTCTGGGCGTTGAATCTGCAGTGGTCTCCAGCGGTCAGGTGGAAAAGCCGGAATACACCGTTCCGCGCGCGACGGTATACGGTTTACTCATTGCCTCCGTCTGCTATGTCGGAAGCTGTACCGTGATTATGGGTCTGGTGCCACATAATGAACTGGTGAACTCTGCGGCTCCCTTCGCCGATGCCGCACGCTATATGTTCGGCAAAACTGCCGGTAACGTCGCCTCTGCACTGAGTATTATTGCCTGCTTCGGCTCCATATCAGGCTGGTTGATTTTACAGTCGGAAGGCCCACGCGCAGGGGCTCAACAGGGCCTCTTCCCGAAATTTTTCTCTGACGTGAATAAAAATGACGTCCCCATGAAAAGCCTGATTTTTACCGGGATACTGATGACCCTGGTATTGCTGATGACGGCCTCTCCTAACCTGGCTAAACAGTTCGAGACCGTCATTCTGATGTCAGTCTTTGCCTCACTGCTGCCTTATATGTACGCCTTGATTTCCCTGCCCATTATTATGGTTTCCAAAAAGATGAACCGTGGACGCAGCTTTATGTTTTACAGCGTCATGGTTGTTATCGGAATGATTTACAGCATTTTCGCCATGCTTGGATCGGGCACGGACTCGATGTTCTGGGGTGTCGTCATGATCATGATCACCATTCCCCTTTTCTGCTTTGTTGCCGCAGGGCGCAGTAAAAAAGGCGTCGGCATCCTCTATCTGGATGAAAAATAAAAAAGTTACTTTATCCGTTAACTGTAAGAAGGAATAGCAAATGACGTTATCTATTGAAGATCAAAATAAGCTGGATGCTTTCTGGTCGTACTGTGTAAAAAACCAATATTTTAATATCGGATATCCTGAATCAGCGGACTTTAATTATACCAATCTCGAACGATTCATGCGGTTCTCTATCAATAACTGCGGTGACTGGAGTGAGTATTGTAATTATCTGTTGAACTCCTTCGACTTTGAAAAAGAAGTCATGGCGTATTTTGCGCAATTGTTCAAAATCCCCTTTGAAAAAAGCTGGGGCTATGTGACGAATGGTGGTACGGAAGGAAATATGTTTGGCTGCTATCTTGGCCGTGAGATTTTCCCTGATGGCACACTCTACTATTCAAAAGATACCCATTATTCCGTCGCTAAAATTGTTAAGTTACTGCGGATCAAGTCACGGCTGGTGGAATCGCTGCCAAATGGCGAAGTAGATTACGATGATTTGATTAAAAAAATCACAATGGATAAAGAGCAGCATCCGATTATTTTTGCCAATATTGGCACTACCGTTCGCGGCGCCATTGATGATATTGCTCTTATCCAGCAGCGCCTGAAAGATGCAGGCTTCAAACGTGAGGACTACTATCTGCACGCTGATGCCGCGCTGAGCGGTATGATCCTGCCTTTCGTCGACGATCCGCAGGGCTTCACCTTTGCAGACGGCATCGACTCTATCGGCGTCTCTGGCCATAAGATGATTGGTTCGCCTATCCCCTGCGGCATTGTCGTGGCGAAAAAAGCCAATGTGGATCGCATCTCCGTCGAAATTGACTACATTTCCGGCCACGATAAAACCATCACGGGCTCCCGTAACGGCCATACGCCGATGATGATGTGGGAAGCGATCCGCAGCCACAGCCATGCCGACTGGAAACGGCGTATCACCCACAGCCTGAATATGGCTCAGTACGCCGTCAGTCGTCTGCAGGAAGCAGGGATCAATGCCTGGTGTAATAAAAACTCGATTACAGTGGTCTTCCCCTGCCCGTCTGAGGCCGTCTGGAAAAAACACTGCCTCGCCACCTCTGGTGAGGTCGCCCACCTGATCACCACAGCCCACCATCTCGACACCAGTAAAATTGATGCACTGATCGATGATGTGATTGCTGACAGTGTCATGAACGCTGCCTGAACCGTCTGCCTGCCCGCCTTTGCCGGAAAAGCTTGTCAGACCGGCAGCCGGTGAGGCAGGCATCACTCGCTACAGAGGATAAGGATTTATCATGAGTAAAATTCAGTCCATCCGGGGAATGCGCAGCATCCTGCCAGAGGAAACCCCGATCTGGCAGTGGCTGGAAAATAAAGTGCGGACTGTCGCTCACCGATATGGCTATCAGGAAGTTCGCCTGCCGATTCTGGAGCCGGTCTCGCTTTTCGAGCGCGCGGTGGGAGAGTCGACCGATATCGTGTCGAAAGAGATGTATAACTTCTATGACAAAAGTGGTGAGCACATTACGCTGAGGCCGGAGGGCACCAGCGGCTGCGTTCGTGCCGTGGTGGAAAACAACATGTGCTACAACACCACGCAGCGGCTGTGGTATCAGGGGCCGATGTTCCGCTATGAACGACCGCAGAAGGGGCGCTTGCGGCAATTCACCCAGTTTGGCGTTGAAACCTTCGGCATGCCGGGAGCCGATATTGACGCAGAGCTGATCTACATGGCCTGGGATATTTTTAAAACGCTAAACGTGGATCGCTTCATACGCCTGGAAATTAACTCGCTGGGAACACTGCCCGAGCGCAAAGAGCACCGTCAGGCGCTGGTCAGATGGTTTAATCAGCATCATGAACAGCTGGACGAGGACAGCCTGCGCCGCCTGGAGAGTAATCCGCTGCGTATTCTGGACAGCAAAAACCCGGCGATGCAGGAGATGATTGAAGGGGCCCCGCAGCTGCTGGACTTTCTTGGTGAGGCCTCGCGGCAGCATTTCGCCACGCTGCGAACGCTACTGGACAATGCAGGCATCACCTACCGCGTTAATCCACGTCTGGTCAGAGGGCTGGACTACTATACCCGCACTGTTTTTGAATGGATTACGGATGAGCTGGGATCACAGGGAACGGTTTGTGGCGGTGGACGCTATGATGGCCTGGTTGAACTGTTCAGCGACAAGAAGCTACCGGCTTCAGGGTTTGCCATGGGTATTGAACGCCTGTTGCTGCTGTTGCAAACCACTGGCGGAGACAGCAACATCACCCACTCTCCTGATATCGTGGTGACTTACGAAGACCCGGAACACAACATTGATGCCCTCCTGCTGGCGAACACGTTACGTCAACAGCTACCCGCTCATAAAATATTCAGTGATTTCAGCGGATCGCGACTGAAACGTCAGCACAGTAACGCCCTGAAAAGCGGCTGCCAATTCATTGTCACTCTCAATGCCGATCGTCGGCTGGGTCTGTGGGATTTGGTGAACAATCGCCATGAAACGCTGAGACTGGAAGAGATCGGGAAAACCATCAGCACAACCGGAAAAACGCCCTCCCGCTGAACAGCCCCCGGTGGATCGGCGTAAAACAACGGGCGCTCAGGCCCGCACTTTCCCTAACCGGTCAGTAAAAAGGTTAACGCTTATCCACAACCATTTTGACCGCCAGCCCGGCCAGCACAGTTCCCATCAGCCAGCGCTGGGCCTTTTGCCAGCCTGGACGGCTGGCCAGGAAGGTGGCGATGGTGCCTGCCGCGAAAACGATCAGACCGTTGACCAGCATACTGGTGAGGATTTGGGTAAAGCCCAGCGTCAGGGACTGTGCCAGCACGTTGCCCTGCTCCGGGTGGATAAACTGTGGCAGCAGCGTCAGATAGATCACCGCCGTTTTAGGATTGAGCAGATTGGTCAGCAGCCCCATGGTAAACAGCTTACGCGGGCTGTCAGGCGGCAGATCGCGTAGCTGAAACGGTGATTTTCCACCGAACAGGGCCTGCCATGCCATCCACAGCAGATAGGCTGCCCCGGCAAAACGCAGTGCATCATAGGCTACCGGTACCGCCATCAGCAGTGCGGTGATCCCCAGCGCGGCGCAGACCATATAAAACATAAAGCCCAGCGCCACGCCGCAAAGTGAGATATATCCTGCCCGACGCCCCTGGCAAAGCGAGCGCGAGATCAGATAGATCATGTTCGGGCCGGGCGTCAGCACCATGCCGAGAGCGATGGCGGCAAAGGGGAAAAGCTGAGAAAGCGTGACCATATTCACCGCCTGTTTTTAGTAAGGTTAAGCGCGCACCGTGTCGTCACCCCAGGCCACCCACTTATAGGTGGTCAGTGCTTCCAGCCCCATGGGGCCACGCGCATGCAGTTTCTGCGTGCTGACCGCCACTTCAGCCCCCAGGCCAAACTGACCGCCGTCGGTGAAGCGTGTGCTGGCGTTCACATAGACCGCAGAAGAATCCACTTCATTCACAAAGCGGTCAGCGTGCCCGATGGTACGGGTCAGAATGGCGTCGGAATGGTGTGTGCCGTATTCGCGAATATGGGCGATCCCCTCATCCAGCGAGTCGACCAGCCTGACGTTAAGATCCAGCGCCAGCCACTCGTCGCGATACTGCTCTTCTGTTACGGCACTCACGCTGGCCGGGCCGTTCTGCAACAGCGGAAGCGATCGCGGATCGGCATGGAGAGTAATCCCCTCCCGGGCCATACGGTCGCTCAGTGCGGGCAGGAACGTATCGGCAATGGCTGCGTCTATCAGTAACGTTTCCACAGAATTACAGGCGCTTGGGCGCTGCTTCTTGGCGTTAACGATCACCTTCAGCGCCGCGTCCATTTCACAACTGCGATCCACATAGATATGGCAGACGCCAATCCCACCGGTGATCACCGGAATGGTGGATTGCTCGCGGCACAGCTTGTGCAGGCCGGCACCGCCGCGTGGGATCAGCATATCAACGTAGCGGTCAAGCTTCAGCAGCTGGCTGACCAGCTCACGATCCGGACTTTCAATCGCCTGCACCGCTCCGGCCGGCAGGCCGTGCTGTTGCAGTGCCTCCTGAATCACCCGCACGGTGGCACCGTTGGTGCGGTAAGTCTCTTTCCCGCCGCGCAGGATCACTGCATTACCCGTTTTCAGGCACAGGCTGGCGACATCGACAGTAACGTTCGGACGCGCTTCATAGATCACTCCCACCACGCCCAGCGGCACGCGACGGCGTTCAATACGCAGCCCGCTGTCGAGCTTACCACCATCAATCACCACGCCGACCGGGTCAGTGAGACGACAGACCTGACGCACATCATCGGCAATGCCTTTAAGCCGTGTCTGATCCAGCGTCAGACGATCCAGCAGCGCTGCACTCATACCATTCTGACGGGCATCCGCAAGGTCGAGTTCATTGGCCGCCAGAATCGAGGCGCTCTGCGCCTCCAGGCGATCGGCAATGGTCATCAGTACCTGATTTTTCTGCGCGGTCGAGAGTACCGACAGCTGATACGATGCAGCCTTCGCAGCCTTACCCATTTGTTCAAGCATCAGAGCTCCTTAAGCAACAATCATATCGTCACGGTGTACGGCAACCGGACCATATTCATAACCCAAAATTTCGCTGATCTGCTGGGAATGGTGCCCGGCAATCATACGCATGGCATCACTGTTATAGCGTGAGACACCATGAGCAACATCACGGCCCTGAAGGCTGCGAATACGGATCACCTCTCCCCTGGAGAAATTGCCGCTGATCTCGCGGATCCCTTTCGGCAACAGCGAACTGCCACGCTCCAGGATTGCCGACAGTGCGCCGTCGTCCACCACCAGCTCGCCCGCCGGGGGAGCACCAAAGATCCAGCGTTTGCGGTTCTCCAGCGGCGTTTCAAAAGCATGAAAGCGGGTGCCGACCGGCTGGGCGGCGATAACATCACCGATGACGCCAGGACGGCTTCCTGCCGCGATAATGGTGTCGATACCGGCACGGCAGGCCACATCAGCCGCCTGTAATTTGGTGGCCATTCCCCCGGTCCCCAGACCAGATACGCTGTCGCCCGCCAGCGCGCGCAGCGCGTCGTCAATACCGTGGACGTCGCGGATCAGCTCGGCATCAGGATTGTTACGCGGATCGGCGGTAAACAGTCCCTGCTGATCGGTGAGCAACAGCAGCTTATCGGCTCCGGCAAGGATCGCCGCCAGCGCCGAGAGATTATCGTTATCACCGACTTTGATTTCCGCGGTGGCCACTGCGTCATTTTCGTTGATAACAGGAACAATATGGTTGTCGAGCAGCGCCCGCATGGTGTCGCGAGCGTTAAGGAAGCGCTCACGATCTTCCAGGTCGGCACGCGTCAGCAGCATCTGACCGATATGAATGCCATAGATGGAGAACAGCTGTTCCCACAGCTGGATCAGGCGACTCTGCCCCACCGCAGCCAGCAGCTGCTTTGAGGCGATGGTCGGGGGCAGCTCCGGATAGCCAAGGTGTTCACGCCCCGCCGCCATCGCGCCTGAGGTGACAATCACAATGCGGTGGCCCGCCGCATGTTGCTGTGCGCACTGACGCACCAGCTCAACGATATGTGCCCGATTTAACCGACGTGAGCCGCCGGTCAGTACGCTGGTCCCCAGTTTCACCACCAGGGTCTGGCTGCTGCTCATTATTTCCTGCCATTTCGTAAAAAAGAGTACAAAGAAACGTTTTAGCAGGTGTGGTGCCTGAAGCCAACAGCCAGCGCGGGAAAAGGGCGAAAAAGGCCTGACCACTCGCTAGTCGAAAAGTTCGCAATTAACAAGAAGTGTTGAAAACTGTAATAAATCTTTAATAGGAAAAGGGTAAAAAGTCCGTGCTTCGAACAGAGCCTTCGGGCCGTTTATAAATTTTACTCTTTCGGGATTGATCGAAAATGATGAAGAAAAGCGCACTGGCAATCTTAACCGCAGCTCTGGCTCTGTCCACCGCTGCACAAGCCGCAGAAGTTTATAATAAAGACGGCAATAAGCTGGATTTCTACGGCAAAGTTAAAGCAATGCGTTACATGAGCGATGCAGATACCAACGCCAGCAACAACGCTGACAAATCTTACGTGCGTATTGGTTTCAAGGGGCAGACTCAGATTAATGACCTGCTGACCGGCTACGGCCAGTGGGAATATAACTTCAGTGCCAGCAACTCTGAAGGCGGCGCTGATGCGCAGTCGGGCAATAAAACCCGTCTGGGCTTTGCCGGTCTGAAAATGAAAGATATTGGTGCTATCGACTACGGCCGTAACTACGGTGTGATTTATGATGTCGAAGCATTCACGGACATGATGCCAGAGTTTGGTGCGACCGGTTATACCCGTGCTGACACCTATATGCTGACGCGCGGTAACAGCATGCTGACCTACCGTAATACCGACTTCTTCGGTCTGGTTGATGGCTTAAAATTTGCGTTGCAGTATCAGGGCAAAAACGATGCCTCGTCGACACGTAACGGCAACGTCTCTAACGGAGATGGTTACGGTGCCTCTGTTTCCTATCAAATCATTGATGGTCTGACAGTCAATGGCGCGATGTCCTCTTCAAACCGCCTGATTCAGACCCAGAAAGACGCGGCATTTGGTTCAGGCGATAAAGCGGAAGCCTGGGCGACTGGTTTAAAATATGATGCAAACGGTGTGTATCTTGCCAGCACCTATGCTGAAACCCGCAACATGAACCCGATCAACAGCGGTGCAACCTTTACCGCGGCAAACGGCACTACGTCGTCTGTATCAGGTTACGTGAATAAACTGCAAAACTTTGAAGTGGTCGCTCAGTACCAGTTTGACTGGGGCCTGCGTCCATCACTGGCTTATGTGCAGACCAAAGCTAAAGATATGGAAAATGGCATTGGTGATGCTGACCTGTACAAATTCGTGGATATCGGTGCCACCTATTACTTCAACAAAAACATGTCTACCTTCGTCGATTACAAGGTTAACCTGTTGAATGATGACAATAAGCTGGGACTGAATACCGACGATATCGTTGCCGTTGGTGTGATGTACCAGTTCTGATCCCACACTCGCTGCAACACGCCACTGCGGCAGCGGGTTAAGCGTTACCCCTCGTTATGTGTCTTAAAAAAAAGGCTGGAGCAATCCAGCCTTTTCCTTATTCTGCGCTGAGTGTGTTATTCGGTCAGCTTAACCGGCTGGTCAGCGAAGCCGTCGGCCGGGATCAGCCCCAGCTCAATTTCCGCCAGCTGTGCTTTTAAACGCACATGGAAGTTACGTAACGTCTCTTCAACGCGGGCATTATTATCCTTACCCTTCACCGCACCCGGCTTCCAGTTGCCTTCTTTATCGAACAGCCCAAAGTGATACTCATAGGTAAAATGGTCTGAATGTGCTTCCAGCTCCATCCACCAGCCCCAGAATTCACGTAATTCCGGTTCAGGTTTCACATTGACGCAAACTGCCAGGCAGTCAAAGAAGAAGCGCTCGCCTTCACACTTGCCTTCACGGATGTAAGGACCTAAAGAGTGAAAGCGCTTAATCAGCCTACTCTTCGGATGTCCACTCGGTAACGTCATCGTTTAAACTCCT
The DNA here is from genome assembly GCF_019844095.1 of Erwinia persicina. NCBI lineage: Bacteria > Pseudomonadati > Pseudomonadota > Gammaproteobacteria > Enterobacterales > Erwiniaceae > Erwinia > Erwinia persicina. Next base: position 3,636,743 of record NZ_CP082141.1, read on the forward strand.
TAGTTAAGCTTATAGTTGTAGCAAACTATTGAATATTAGCAACTCACTCGTCCAGCCGCTGCGCCAGCCAGTCACAAATATCGCGCAGCCCTTTATCGAAGTTCGCCATCGCCGGAGACGTATTAATTTTTAACAGCCGCCCGGCAGACGAGGAATTGGCGATCAGACGCGATTCCTCTTCCGGGCTGAACGGATCGTGAGCCCAGTAACCAGACAGCATTGGCGTCGGGCAACGGCGTCCCAGAAGCCCCTGAATTTTCAGCGAGAAACGGCTCAGTTCAGTGCGCAGCGCACTGTCTGAGGAGCCTGACATTCCCAGGCGGCTGGCCAGCATATCCATATACATCTCCGGCACCCTGTCCTGCAAATTGGTATTGCTTAACAGACTGTGGACCACCGGCCCCAGACAGGCCACGCCTCGCAGACGCTGGCTTTCCAGATAGGCCAGCCTGACCGCAATATTGGCACCAAAACGGAAACCGAAGGCCGCCACCCGGGTATGATCCACCCAGGCCACATTTTCCAGCTGTCGCAGCACCTGCTGATGCAGGAAGCTGGAGTCCTGGGTCAACTTCCACTTCGAAGAGAAGCCCACGGAGGGCATATCCAGCGTCAGCATCGCAATGCCACGCGGCGCAAGATAATCGTGGAACAGGCGGTAGTGGTCACTTTGCAACGCATCGAGGCTGCCACACAACAGCACCGTCGGATAAGGAGCTTTCACCTCTGGAGGCATATGCAGAAACCCGGTAACCGGACTGCCACCCTCGATGGCAAACTCCAGCTCTTTCAGCTCACCAGGCAGGCGGTGGGTAGCCTCCTGATAAGCGCGGCTGGCCAGCAGTTGCGCCTGTTCAGCCAGCTCATCCTCTTTCAAATGGGGGTAACCCGCCACGCTGTAAAGATGGGCCGCATGCAGCCAGTACTGGCCCGCCAGCAGATCGTCTTCACACTCGCTGGCTTTCTGCTGCCACTGCGCCGCCTGAGTAGACCATTCGTAAATCCAGTTACCGCCGCGATAGCCAATCACCGTATCCAGCAGCTGGTCGTCGGTATGCTCTACGGTGCTGACGGCAATACGCGCCAGCACTTCGCTCACTTCCTGCGGTGACAGGCCGCGCCAGGTCCACAGCAGGCGGTTGATCATGCGATACCAGCCGGCATGGGTTTCACCATCCAGCGCAGAGTGAATGCTCAACGGGCGATGGTGATGCAAACGTCGGACCAGCGATGAGGTTTCCGGGTGTTTGAAACGCGGCTTGAAGAGTTCTTCGCTGAGATTTTTCGGCGACATAACAGGGATTTCCTCCGGCGTACGGGTAGAAAATGAGTCTACCGTAGCCAGGAGATTGACGCGAAGGGTAAAAACAGACGTGCCCGACAGAATCGGGCACGGTTTGATCTGAACAGGCTAAATCGCGCTGAATAACAGGAAAAAGTATCAGCCCTTCACCAGCGGGGGAATAAAGGCGATGCCCATATCCCATGGCTGTTCAATCCAGGTGTTCTGCGGGATATCAATAACATAATCATCCACCAGCGGCCGACCGGCTGGTTTAGCGAAAATAGTCACGAAATGCGCTTTTGGATACATGTTGCGGATTGCCTGCGCGGTGCCCCCGGTATCGACCAGGTCATCAATCACAATAAACCCTTCTCCGTCGCCTTCGGCGCGTTTCAGGATAGTCATTTCACGCTGATTGTCATGATCGTAGCTGGAGATACAGACGGTATCGACATGGCGGATGCACAGTTCACGTGCCAGTAAGGCGGCAGGAACCAGCCCCCCACGGCTTACCGCAATAATGCCTTTCCACTGGTCGGCAGGCAGCAGGCGCTCGGCCAGTTTACGGGCATGAATTTGCAGCATGTCCCAGGTGACGATGTATTTTTCACTCATTAAAAGGATCCCGGCCAGTAAAATTGGCTTAAAAATTGTGCAAGGGGAGCGGTTGCGCGAAATTATAGTGATCTGAAGCACTAAAAACCAGCCCGCTGCGCCCTGTCAGCCCATTTTTCCTGGGGCAGCGTGAGCATGAGCCAGAAATCGGTGATATTCTTTTGCCATCGCGTCAGATTCGCTGGCGGGAGTTTTCCCAACCGATATCAAGGCATCCCCCCTGCCAGCACGGCAGCGCGGTGATGCTGACACAGGAGAGTTATCGTGTCTGAATTGTCTCAATTATCCCCACAACCACTGTGGGATATTTTTGCCAAAATCTGCTCCATTCCCCACCCTTCTTATCACGAAGAAGAGTTAGCAGCCCATATCATCGCCTGGGCGACGGAGCAGGGTTTATGGAATGAGCGCGACCAGGTGGGTAACATCCTGATCCGTAAACCGGCTACGCCGGGTTATGAAAACCGTAAGCCCGTTGCCCTGCAGGCGCACCTGGATATGGTGCCGCAGAAAAATAACGATACGGTGCATGACTTTACGAAAGATCCGATTCAGCCGTGGATAGATGGCGAGTGGGTGAAAGCGCGGGGCACCACGCTGGGTGCCGATAATGGTATTGGCATGGCTTCAACACTGGCGGTACTGGCTGATAACAGCCTGGAGCATGGCCCGCTGGAAGTGCTGCTGACCATGACCGAAGAAACCGGTATGGCGGGTGCATTCGGCTTGCAGGCCGGCTGGCTGCAGGCCGATATATTGATCAACACCGACTCCGAAGAGGAAGGTGAGATCTACATGGGCTGTGCGGGTGGGATTGACTTTACCAGCACCCTGCCGCTGACCTATGAAGCGGTTCCGGCAGACTACCAGACGGTCAAACTGACGCTGAAAGGCCTGAAAGGTGGACATTCCGGCTGTGATATTCATGTCGGTCTCGGTAACGCGAATAAGCTGCTGGCGCGCTTCCTGTTTACACATGCGCAAGAACTCGACCTGCGTCTGGTTGACTTTGCCGGTGGTACGCTGCGCAACGCGATTCCGCGTGAGGCGTTTGCCACGCTGGCGGTTTCGCCTGCCGGCCTCGACAAGCTAAAGTCCCTGGCGGCAGGCTATCTGCTGACACTGCAAAATGAGCTGGGCCTGAAAGAAAAAAATATCGCCGTCGCGGTGGAAGACCTGGCGCAGGCCCCTCAGGTGCTGGACAACACCAGCCGTGACCGCTTTATCGCCCTGCTGAACAGCACTCCGAACGGGGTGATCCGTCAGTCTGATGTCATGAAAGGGGTGGTAGAAACCTCCCTCAATGTGGGCGTGGTGACATTTGAAGGCAATGAAGCAAAAATTAACTGCCTGATCCGCTCCCTGATCGACAGCGGTAAAGAGTATGTGGTGGAAATGCTCACCGCACTGGGCCAGCTGGCCGGGGCGAAAACCCTTGCCAAAGGCAGCTACCCGGGATGGCAGCCGGATGCCAGTTCGCCGGTCATGGCGCTGGTGCGTGAAACCTATGAAAAACTGTTCGACAAAACCCCGAACATTCAGGTTATCCACGCGGGTCTGGAGTGCGGTCTGTTTAAAGAGCCCTATCCGCAGATGGATATGGTCTCGATTGGACCGACCATCACCGGCCCTCACTCCCCGGATGAGCAGGTACATATTGCCAGCGTCGGGCTTTACTGGCAGTTGCTGACCGCGCTGCTGAAAGCGATCCCGGCGAAGTAATATCAGGTATGACGGGCGGACCGGAAAGGAGGTCCGCCCTGCCTTTCTCTGCCCGGCCAGCCATTTTTTCGATCGATTCCTGTGGCACGTTTACAGCCCTAACAACAACTGCCTTTCCAACTGGGGATCGAGCAGCGTGACATGCAATCCCACCAGCCTGACGCCGCGACCTGCGCGACGCTCGTCCCAGCTTTTCCGCGCAATCTCAATTAAATCGTCTTTATTCAGTACCTGCCAGACATGTTCCTGGGTCGTCTGCTGGAAATCGTCAAACTTGAGTTTGACGCCCTGACGGGCAATCTGACGATCCGGTTTGATTTTATCCAGCCGCCGCGCCAGCTCGTCGTACAACAGGTCGATGATCGCCAGGCAGTCATCCCACTGATGGATGTCCTCCGACAGCGTCCGCTCGACACCCAGCGATTTCCGTTCACGTGAGGTAATCACTTCACGGTCGTCGATGCCGTTACAGCGCTCCCACAGCACGCGGCCAAACTTACCAAAACGCTTCAGCAGCCTGGCCAGGTCGGTTTTCTGCACATCTGCGCAGGTGGTCAGCCCCAGCTCTTCCAGCTTTCGCGCCGTCACTTTTCCCACGCCGGGGATCTTCGACAGCGGCAGGCCAAGCAGGAAATCGGACATCTCGGGCGGCGTGATCACAAACTGGCCATTGGGCTTATTGATATCGGAGGCGATTTTGGCCAGAAATTTAATCGGAGCCACGCCGGCAGATGCAGTAAGGTTCAGTTCCTGCTGAATGGTGTCCCGGATTTCACGCGCAATCAGCGTAGCGGAACCCTGGCAGTGCGGGCTGTCGGTGACATCCAGATAGGCTTCATCCAGCGAGAGCGGTTCAATCAGAGAGGTATAGCGGGAGAATATGTCACGGATATGGGTGCTGGCTTCTTTATAGGCATCATAACGGCCGCGCACCACCGTCAGATGCGGACACAGCTTCAGCGCCATCGCCGTCGACATGGCGCTGTGTACGCCATATTTTCGCGCCGGATAGTTGGCAGTGCTGATCACGCCGCGCTGCTTTTCGCTGCCGCCGATGGCGATCGGAATGTCGCGCAGACTGGGATTATCGCGCATTTCAACGGCGGCAAAAAAGCAGTCCATATCCACGTGAATAATTTTACGCATAACCCCTCCGACAATACTGGATAAGTATACAGTTAAATTATCAGAGTTCAATGCAGAGCAAAACACGCATAAAAAAAGGTTTTTGTTCTTCCCTGTCTTGATAAAAAAATAGACAATGCTAAGGTGACGCAGCGATAGCGGAATTGTCCGAGATTGCACGTCAACAGACGCCTCCGGCGTTGCTTCCAACCCCTACATTTCAAGGGAACCAGAATGGGCAAAATCGCACTGCTGTTTGCGATGATTTTTCTGCCAGCCGTTGTCTTTGCCAGCGTACCGGATTCGGTTACACCCCTGGCCCCGGTAAGCAAAGAGTTAAAGAAACAATTAATTGGCACCCCCGTGTACCTGCAAATCTTTAAAGAAGAGCGCACGCTGGAACTTTACGGCAAGATCGGTAACGAATACCGCCTGCTGAACAGTTACCGCATCTGTAATTTTTCCGGTGGTCTTGGGCCAAAGCGTGTTCAGGGCGACTTCAAAAGTCCGGAAGGGTTTTACAGCGTAGGGCTTTCACAGCTGAAACCTGACAGCCGCTTTTACCGCGCGATCAACGTCGGGTTCCCGAATGAATACGATCGTCAGCAGGGCTATCAGGGTAAATACCTGATGATCCATGGCAACTGCGTATCTGTAGGCTGCTACGCCATGACCGACGCCTATATGGATGAGATTTATCATTACGTGGAAGCGGCGCTACGCAACGGCCAGCCCCGTGTAGAGGTCAGCATCTATCCGTTCCGCATGACGGAAAGCAATATGCAGCGCCACCGGTACTCTACCTACATCAATTTCTGGAAGCAGCTGCAGCCAGGTTACGCCCAGTTCGTGCAGACGAAACAGCCGCCGTCGGTCAGCGTCAGTGCCGGCAAGTACGTCATGGGCAGCCCGATGATGGCCAGCCCTGGCGCACCGGAATCAGCCCTGGCGCTCACCCAGGCAAAATAGTGCCCATTCACCTGGCTCAATCTTGTGCCAGGTTTCATTCGCCGTCAGCGGCTGAGTGGCAACGACTGTGACCACATCATCTGGCGTGGTCTGCTTCTGAAAATCAATTTCCACGTCCTGATCCAGCAGCTTGGCCTTGCCGAACGGCGCACGCCGGGTGATCCAGAACAGATTGGTCGAGCAGAATGCCATCAGATACCGCCCGTCTGACAGCAACATGTTAAACACCCCTTTTTCACGCATCTCTCCTGCCAGCTCCGCAATATAGCGGAATACCGCCGGCCAGTTACCCGGCGTGCGGGGATAACGGGTGGTCAGCTTATGCAGCAGCCAGCAAAATGCTAACTCACTGTCCGTTTCGCCAATGGGACGGTACGGACCGGTATCCAGGTTTTTATAGCCTTTAAGCTGGCCGTTGTGCGCGTAAGTCCAGTTACGCCCCCACAGTTCCCGGGTAAACGGATGGGTGTTTTCCAGCGACACCTCGCCCCGGTTCGCCTGCCGGATATGCGCGACGACTGAACAGGATTTGATTGGGTAGTCCTGCACCAGACGGGCAATCGGTGACTGAAAGCTGGGCTGTGGATCTTTAAAGGTGCGGCACCCTTTCCCTTCATAGAAGGTGATACCCCAGCCGTCTTTATGCGGCCCCGTCCCGCCACCGCGCTGAACCAGCCCGGTAAAGCTAAAACAGATATCCGTCGGGACATTTGCGCTCATCCCTAATAGTTCGCACACAGGATTACCTCGTGAAAATAGATTCTATCCCCAATGGATTTCACGTTGCAGGAAGGCGGCAAACGCATGAATCCCCGGGAGCTTACACGAGTAAGTGACCGGGGTTGACGAGAGCAGCCAACGCACCTGCGGCGTGAAAGATGAAGGGGATTAAGCGACCATCTCTTTTTCGATGAGCAGCATCAGAATATGGATCACCTTGATGTGAATTTCCTGGATGCGGTCAGCATAGCCGAAGTGCGGCACGCGGATCTCCACGTCCGCCACACCATCCATTTTTCCACCGTCTTTGCCGGTCAGGGTGATCACCTTCATCCCTTTCGCACGCGCGGCCTCAACGGCTTTGATAATGTTGGCGGAATTGCCGGAGGTTGAAATCCCCAGCAGAACATCCCCTGCGCTGCCGACCGCTTCGATATAGCGGGAGAACACAAAATCGTAGCCAAAGTCATTGCTGACGCAGGACAGGTGGCTGACATCAGAAATGGCAATCGCCGGATAGCCTGGACGGTTTTCACGATAGCGGCCCGTCAGTTCTTCCGCAAAATGCATCGCATCGCAGTGAGAACCGCCGTTACCGCAGGAAAGGACCTTCCCGCCCGCTTTAAATGAATCAGCCAGCAAAACAGCCGCGCGCTGGATCGCATCGATGTTTGCCTCTTCACTTAGAAATTTATTCAGCGTGTCTGCCGCTTCGTTCAGCTCGGCGCGAATGATGTCCTGATACATAGGGGTGTCCTTTTTAGGAAAGAGTTACTGCGGGAGTTTACCAAGTTGCCAGGAAAGCGGGAAGCGATCTCCCTGAGGGGCGAAAGGATTAACGGTTCGTGCCCCCGCTTTGTGAGCCAGGTTGTAATTATTATGTAAACAGATTGCACCTGAAGCCGGGGTAATCTAAACCTATAACCAACAGGTCAGACCTCTTACTACTTACGGAGCAGACGTTATGATGGTTCTCAGTGTTGTGGCGACGATCGTCCTGGTCGGTGCCCTGTTTTATCACCGCGTCAGCCTGCTGGCTGCCAGCGCAATAGTATTTATCTGGACGGCGGCCTTCGGCATCGCCGGGCTGTGGACGTTGTGGCTGCTGGTTCCGCTGGCACTGATCCTGCTGCCGTTCACGCTGCCGTCGATGCGCCGTGCGCTGTTTTCTAAACCGACACTGGCCACGTTCCAGAAAGTGATGCCACCGATGTCGCGCACCGAGAAAGAAGCCATTGATGCCGGAACCACCTGGTGGGAAGGTGATCTGTTCCGTGGCACGCCGGACTGGAAAAAACTGCATGCGTATCCACAGCCGCGCCTGACACCTGAAGAACAGGCCTTTATTGACGGCCCGGTGGAAGAGGCCTGTCGTCTGGCTAATGACTTCCAGATCACGCATGAAATGGCCGATTTGCCCCCCGAGCTGTGGGCCTATCTTAAACAGCATCGCTTCTTCGCCATGATCATTAAGAAAGAGTATGGCGGACTGGAATTTTCAGCCTACGCACAGGCGCGGGTGCTGCAAAAACTGGCGGGGGTTTCCGGTATTCTGGCTATTACTGTGGGTGTACCTAACTCCCTTGGGCCTGGCGAACTGTTGCAGCATTACGGTACCGACGCGCAGAAAGATCATTACCTGCCCCGCCTGGCACGCGGCGAAGAGATCCCCTGCTTTGCCCTGACCAGCCCGGAAGCGGGTTCGGATGCCGGTGCCATTCCGGATACCGGGGTGGTCTGCATGGGTAACTGGCAGGGCGAACAGGTGTTAGGCATGCGCCTCACCTGGAACAAACGCTATATCACCTTAGCCCCTGTCGCCACTGTGCTGGGCCTGGCGTTTAAACTTTCCGATCCTGAGCGCCTGCTGGGCGACACAGAAGAACTGGGGATTACCTGTGCGCTGATCCCCACCCAGACGCCGGGCGTCGAAATTGGCCAGCGTCACTTCCCGCTCAACGTTCCGTTCCAGAACGGACCCACGCGCGGTAACGATATCTTTGTGCCCATCGACTATATCATCGGCGGCCCGGAAATGGCCGGACAGGGCTGGCGGATGCTGGTCGAATGCCTGTCAGTGGGCCGGGGGATCACCCTGCCTTCTAATTCGACCGGCAGCCTGAAAAGCATTGCGCTGGCCATTGGTGCCTATGCCCATATTCGCCGTCAGTTCCGCCTGTCGATTGGTAAAATGGAAGGCATTGAGGAACCACTGGCGCGCATTGCGGGCAATGCCTATGTGATGGATGCAGCGGCAACGCTGATCACCAGCGGCATTATGCTCGGTGAAAAACCGGCGGTGCTGTCAGCTATTGTTAAATATCACTGCACCCATCGCGGTCAGCGGGCGATTGTGGATGCGATGGATATTGCCGGGGGCAAAGGCATTATGCTCGGCAACAGTAACTTCCTCGCCCGTGCCTATCAGGGCGCCCCGATAGCCATCACCGTGGAAGGGGCAAACATCCTGACCCGCAGTATGATTATCTTTGGTCAGGGCGCTATCCGCTGCCACCCCTATGTGCTGGCCGAAATGGCCGCCGCACAGAACCACGATCTCACGGCGTTTGATAAGGCACTGTTCAGCCATATCGGCCACGTGGGCAGCAATACAATGCGCAGCCTGTGGCTGGGGATCACCGGTGGGCTGACCAGCGCCTCCCCGACGCGTGATGCCACCCGTCGCTACTACCAGCATCTGAACCGCATTAGTGCGAACCTTGCGCTGCTGTCGGATGTCTCGATGTCGGTGCTGGGCGGCAGTCTGAAACGCCGTGAGCGCATCTCCGCACGTCTGGGCGATGTCCTGAGCCAGCTCTATCTGGCGTCGGCCGCACTGAAACGGTATGAAGATGAGGGCCGCAACGAAGCCGATTTACCGCTGCTGCACTGGGGCGTTCAGGATGCACTGAACCAGGCGGAAACGGCCATTGACGACCTGCTGCGTAACTTCCCGAACCGCATGGTTGCGGGCCTGGTCCGCCTGGTGGTGTTCCCGACCGGTCGTCACAGCCGGGCACCGTCTGACCGTCTTGACCACCAACTGGCGAAGATCCTGCAGGTACCGTCAGCCACCCGCACCCGCCTGGGGCGCGGCCAGTACCTGACCCCGAGCGAGCATAACCCGGCGGGCCAGCTGGAAGAGGCGTTGCAGCATGTGATGGCCGCTGAAGTTATTCACGATCGTCTGTGTAAACAGCAGAAAAAACATCTGTCATTTACCCGCCTGGATGGGCTGGCGGCTGAAGGACTGCAAAAAGGATGGGTGACTCAGGAAGAGGCCGACGTGCTGATCCGTGCGGAAGCCAGCCGTCTGCGCTCGATTAACGTCGACGAGTTTGCTGCTGATGCGCTGGCGACCCAGCCAGTCAGAGAGGATGTGCCGCAGCGAAAGATTGAAGCGGCCTAGTGATTAACCCGTGGGCCGATCGTCAACGATCGGCCCCTGTTGTTAACCGTTCTGACGGATGCGCGCAATCAGCGCTTCACTGTCCGGAATATGATCAGCCAGCAGGATCAGACTGCGGCCCAGCGTTATCGCCTGACGCACGCATTCAACGCGCATCGCCTCATCGTCAATCTTCTTAATATCCGCCACCTGCGACATGCCAACGGTACGGCGGATCAGCTCAGTGCCGCAGTAGCCAATGGTGTCGCTCCATACCTTACGCAGAAACGCCTGTGCATAGCCTGACACCGCCAGCGCCCGATCCCGGCTCTTTTCTGCCGCCAGATCAAGGAAGCGATCGCTGAAACTCCGCCACACATCGCGCACATCGTTAAGGCGATTTTCACGCGCGGCTGCGGCTTCCCTCGGCGGCAGCAGCCCCGGTGCCGCGCAGTAGCTGATCAACAGATTGCCCAGCGCACTGCCGATATCAAAGCCCATCGGCCCGTAGAAACCAAATTCTGCATCGATAACCTTCAGACGGTTGTCTGCCACGAAGATCGAACCACTGTGCACATCACCGTGCAGCAGCGCTTCGGCATGGCAGTAAAACCGATGCTTCAGGCCCCCGACCGCCACCCGCAGTTCGGCGTCGTCACGCAAAGATTCTGCCAGCGGCTCCAGCTCACGCGGATACGCGTTGCGCTCGTGCACTTCATATGGCTCGTTGAAGAACAGCTCTTCGGTGATATCGCACAGCTCCGGGTTAGTAAAACGGATCACATCCGCTTTTTTCTGATACGGATGCTGGAAAAAATCGGAGGTGTGGAACAGGGTCTGTGCCAGATATTCCCCCAACTGCCCTGCCGCCTGCGGATATTCAACACCGTTCACCAGCTCACTCCGCCAGATAGCGTGGTCTGACAGGTCTTCCATAACCATCACCGCCAGTTGCGGATCGTAATGCAGAATATTCACCGTATGCTGCGGGCAAAATTTGCCATGCTCAATCAGCACTTCGGCTTCCAGCCTTGCGCGGTCAAGGGTGAGGGGCCAGGATTCGCCCACACAGCGCACATAAGGTAGCGCCTGTTTGACGATCACCCGGCTGACGCCTGAGGTATCGAAAATCTTAAATACCAGGTTGAGATTACCATCGCCCACTTCCTGCGAATCAACCAGAGACTGGGGATTATCCACGCCGCCAAACTGACGGGCATATTCCACGGCATCCGCTGCGGTGAACGTACGGTATTGCGACATTGACCTGACCCCCAAAATAAGACATGTTTCGTTGTAATAAGCCGTTCAGACGTCTATACATCCGTCAGTCATGTTGGCACAATATGACGCATTAAAGCAACCGGGATTTAACTCATGCAAACACTCAGCACCACCAGTTTACAGGTTCGTGACAATCAGCTCTGGATCCTTGACCAGCAGGCCCTGCCACAGCAGAAAATCTGGTGCCCGACGCCGGATGTTGCCGAACTGGTGAGCCATATTAAAGCGCTGCGGGTCCGCGGCGCACCGCTGATCGGCCTGTCGGCCAGCCTGCTGCTGGCACTGCTGGCTGAAAACGGCATGGCCAGACCGGCACTGGCGGAGGCGCTGGAGGTGCTGCGCGCTGCGCGTCCCACAGCCGTGAATCTGATGAATAACCTGGATCGCATGAAGCTGGCCCTGGCCCGGGAGGATTTTGTCAGCGCGCTGGGGGCAGAAGCACTGCGGCTGATTGATGAGGATAAAGCCCTGTGCGACAGCATTGCCGCCGCCGGCAGCGCCCTGATTACCCCCGGCAGCCGTCTGCTGACCCACTGCAACACCGGCGGGCTGGCAACGGCAGGCGTCGGCACCGCACTGGGTGTTATCGCCCGCGGCTGGACGGAAGGCAAGGTCAGCCAGGTATGGGTGGATGAAACCCGACCGCTGTTACAGGGTGGACGCCTGACGGCGTGGGAGTTAGGCGAACTGGGCATCCCTTACCGGTTAATCTGTGATTCGATGGCCGCCAGCCTGATGGCCCGGGGAGAGGTTGATGCAGTCTGGGTGGGGGCGGATCGCATTGCCGCTAACGGTGATGTGGCGAATAAAATCGGCACCTACAGCCTGGCAGTGCTGGCGAAATATCACCACATTCCGTTCTACGTCGCGGCACCGCATACCACGCTGGATCGCGAATGCCCGAACGGTGATGCCATCCCGATTGAACAGCGCGCCGCGCGCGAAGTGACAGGCGTTGCCGGCAGCTTTGGTGATGTGCAGTGGGCGCCGGAAGGGGCACAGGTGTACAACCCGGCGTTTGACGTCACGCCAGCCTCGCTGATTAGCGGCTGGGTGCTGGATACTGGCGTGGTCACACCGGCGCAGGTGAAGGCAGGCGAATTTCAGCCACGTCGTTAATGTGTGTAACCAGGGCGAGCGGCTGCAGCCAACGCCGCTGCAGCCTGAAGAATGACGGAAAATAATACCCTAAATTATTCGGGTTGCAGCAAGGCGGCAAAGCGGCGAGTCCCTGGGAGCCTAGATCACTGTGTGACCAGGGTGAGCGGCTGCAGCCAACGCCGCTGCAGCCTGAAGAATGACGGAAAATAATACCCTAAATTATTCGGGTTGCAGCAAGGCGGCAAAGCGGCGAGTCCCTGGGAGCATAGATCACTATGTAACCAGGGCGAGCGGCTGCAGCCAACGCCGCTGCAGCCTGAAGAATGACGGAAAATAATACCCTAAATTATTCGGGTTGCAGCAAGGCGGCAAAGCGGCGAGTCCCTGGGAGCATAGATCACTGTGTGACCAGGGTGAGCGGCTGCAGCCAACGCCGCTGCAGCCTGAAGAATGACGGAAAATAATACCCTAAATTATTCGGGTTGCAGCAAGGCGGCAAAGCGGCGAGTCCCTGGGAGCATAGATCACTATGTGACCAGGGTGAACGGCTGCAGCCAACGCCGCTGCAGCCTGAAGAATGACGGGTATTACGGTAAGCGCGGATAAGCATCAGCGATAGTATCGCCGGTAAACTTCGCCACCCAGCCTTCCTGATTGTCGAAAATGCGGATAGCGGTAAAATTAGGCGAGGAACCCATATCGAACCAGTGTGGCGTGCCTGCCGGGACTGAAATCAGATCGTTCTTTTCGCATAGGATCTGATAGATATGCCCGTCAAGGTGCAGGCAGAACAGCCCGGCCCCTTCAACAAAGAAACGAACTTCATCTTCCCCGTGGGTATGCTCAGAGAGGAACTTAGTGCGCAGCACTTCTTTCTGCGGATTGTCCGCACGCATGCTGATCACATCCCAGCTCTGATAACCTTTTTCTGCCACCAGACGATCGATCGCATGCTGGTACGCCTTGATCACGGTGTCCGCATCCGGGTTTTCACCCAGATCGCGGTCTGCTTCCCAGCGTTCAAAACGCACGTCCTTTGCCTTCAGTTTTTCAGCGATTGCGGCGGCGTCAGTGCTGTGCCACACCGGGGTGGTCGCTTCGGTATCGGTAAAAATAGTCAGTGCGCTCATGAGTTCAACAGTTCCTGGTTAATCTGATCAAAACCTGCCACCTGGCGGTGGCGGCTCTCAGCATCCGCGTCGCCGCGTATTAACTGCACGGTCTTCCAGCCTGCATCCTGCGCCGCATCCAGTTCCTGATGAATATCGGATAAGAACAGCAGTTCCTCTGCAGGTAAACCAATCTGGCTGGCAATGTTGCGGTAAGCATCCCTCTCACGTTTGGCGCCGACGTGGGTGTCAAAGTAGCCGCTAAACAGCCCAGTGATATCACCCGCATCGCTGTAGCCAAATAACAATTTCTGCGCAGCAACGGAGCCAGATGAATAAACATACAGCGCGATGCCCTGCTGCTGCCACTGTTTTAACGCCGGCAGCACGTCAGCATAGAGGTGCCCGGTAAAGCTGCCGCTCTCGTAGCCTGCCCGCCAGATCATGCCCTGCAGCGCTTTCAGCGCAGTGGATTTGCGATCCTGATCCATAAACCCGAACAACACAGCGACCAGGTCACCATTGCTGGCCTGCGGCTGATTAATCTCCGTACGCAGATCGTCCAGCACCTGTGCCACAGCAGGCTGTGTGTGATGTTCCGCAATAAAGCCCGGCAGATGCTGCCGCGCATAAGGAAACAGAACGTTATGGACAAAGCGAATATCGCTGGTGGTTCCTTCAATGTCGGTGACGATGGCGCGGATCATGATGTCTCCAGGATGCGGCGTTGTAATTCACACTGGAAGAGAAACTCCAGCCCTTCAAGATGACGACGTGCTTCGGCCACGTCTTTCCCCCAGCAGGTCAGCCCGTGGCCGCGCAGCAGGAAACCATAATGCAGCGGCGTATGCGCAGCAAACTGCGCAATCCGCTCTGACAGTCCGGCAATATCCTGATCGTTGTCGAACAGCGCCACCGCCACGCTGTCCTGATGCGAAGTCTGCCCGGCCAGCGTCTTTTGCATTTCATAACCCTGTAACACCAGCGCCGCGCTTTTTTCCACCCGGGACAGGACGGTGGCGTTCACCGTGTGGGTGTGCAGCACCGCGCCCGCCTCTGGAAACAGACGGTAGATCAGCGTATGCAAAGCGGTTTCTGCCGAGGGTTTACGGCCGGACGGAACGCGATTGCTGACAATTTCAACCTGGATAAAGTCGTCGCACGTCAGGCTGCCTTTGTCTTTGCCGGACTCACTCAGCAGGCAGAACTGCGCGTCCTGGCGTACGGACATATTGCCGCCGGTGGCCGGTGCCCAGCCGCGTGCGCCAATCCAGTGACAGGCATCAACTAATTGATCTAACTGAGAGCGTTGTGTCATCTCTTTCCTTAGTGTGAAAGATGATAAGGATGATTATAGACGTCTAAGCGTCTTGATTGCCAAATACTAACACCGTGTTATATTGGCAGCAATAACATCCATTTCCCCCCCACTCGCTGGGGTTGCAGCAAGGCGGCAAATCGATGCGTCCCGGGGACAGGCAGTGACCGGGAGAAATGCACCACCGCCGTTGCAGCTTCAGGCCGTAAGGGAAAAAACGCGCTACAAGGGTTGAGTCATATGAGCCAGACGTCGTTTACCCCAGAAAGCAAGCTACCTGCGCTGGGCACCACTATTTTTACCCAGATGAGCGCACTGGCGCAGCAGTACAACGCCATCAACCTGTCTCAGGGGTTTCCTGACTTTGACGGCCCGCTGTATCTGCAACAGCGCCTGGCACATCACGTCAGCCAGGGCGCGAATCAGTATGCACCGATGACCGGCGTGGCCCCGCTGCGTGAGGCAATTGCCCAAAAAACGGCTGAACTTTACGGCCACACCCCCGATGCAAACACTGAAGTTACCGTCACGGCCGGTGCTACCGAAGCTCTGTTCGCCGCCATCACTGCGCTGGTGCGTCCGGGGGATGAAGTGATCTGCTTCGATCCCAGCTATGACAGCTATGCGCCGGCCGTCACTCTGGCGGGTGGCGTGATGAAACGCATCGCCCTGCAGCCCCCGGGGTTTCGCCCCGACTGGCAGGCCTTTTCCGCCCTGCTGTCAGCGCGCACCCGCCTGGTGATCCTGAATACCCCGCATAACCCGACGGCCACGGTGTGGCAGCAGAGCGACTTCGCCCAGCTGTGGCAGGCCATTGCCCGGCAGGAGATTTACGTGCTGAGCGATGAGGTCTATGAACATATCTGCTTCGACGCTAACGGCCATGCCAGCGTGCTGGCGCACCCGGAACTGCGCGCGCGCGCGATTGCCGTGTCCTCATTCGGTAAGACCTTTCACATGACCGGCTGGAAAGTGGGCTACTGCGTGGCACCGGCGGCCCTGAGCGCCGAAGTACGCAAGGTACATCAGTATCTGACCTTCTCGGTGAATACCCCGGCACAGCTGGCGATGGCAGATATGCTGGCGCAGGAACCGCAACACTACCGGGAACTGCCGGAATTCTACCGGGCACGACGCGACCGCTTTGTGAAAGCCCTGTCGGGCAGCCGCTTTACGATCCTGCCTTGCGAAGGCACCTACTTCCTGCTGGCTGATTACAGCGCCCTTTCCGATCTTGATGATGTCGCCTTCTGCCAGTGGCTGACCAGAGAAGTCGGCGTGGCAGCCATCCCGCTGTCGGTGTTCTGCGCCGACGCCTTTCCTCATAAACTGATCCGCCTGTGCTTCGCCAAACAGGAAGCCACGCTGGACGCTGCTGCGGAGCGCCTGTGTCAACTTTAAACATCACTGTTCTTCAGCAGCCGCTGGTATGGATGGACGGCCAGGCTAACCTGGCCTTTTTCAACGACCTGCTGGACGATATCCAGGGCCGTGACCTGATTATCCTGCCGGAAATGTTCACCACCGGATTTGCCATGGAGGCGGCGACCCGATCACTGCCAGAAGTTGAAGTGATTGCCTGGCTGCAGGAGAAAGCCCGTGCAGCAAATGCGATGGTGGCGGGCAGCGCCGCCATTCAGGTTGAGCACGGGGCGGTAAACCGCTTCTTCCTTGTCGAACCGGAAGGCAAAGTGCATTTCTACGACAAGCGCCATCTGTTCCGCATGGCCGGAGAACATGAACACTATCTGGCCGGGGAGCGCCGCGAGGTGATTGAGTGGCGCGGCTGGCGCATCCTGCCTCAGGTCTGTTACGACCTGCGCTTCCCGGTGTTCTCCCGCAACCAAAATGATTACGATCTGGCACTGTATGTGGCTAACTGGCCTGCGCCACGCGCCCTGCACTGGCAGACGCTGTTACAGGCGCGCGCCATTGAAAACCAGGCGTATATCGCCGGGTGCAACCGCGTGGGCAGCGATGGCAACGGCCATCAGTACAGCGGTAACAGCCGGATAATCAGCCCGCAGGGGGAGATGCTGGCAGAAGGTGAACCGCACCAGCCTGCCCGCCTGGACGCCACGCTGTCGCTGGAGACGCTGCGCGACTACCGCGAGACATTCCCGGCGTGGCGCGATGCAGATAGCTTTAGCTGGTGAAATCGCTGGCAGGCCGGTTGAAACAGATGCCCCCCCTAGGAGCGGGCCACAACTTTTTCCGATCGCCCCGAGGATACCCGGTTAAACAGCAGGTTCAGCATCACCGATACCAGGCAGGTGGCGCTGATGCCGGAATGAAAAAGGGTCCGCACCCAGCCGGGAAACTGGTCGTAGAAGGTCGGCATGACAATCGGGATCATGCCGAAGGCAATCGAGGTGGCAACAATCACCAGGTTCATATTGTCTTTATAATCCACCTTTGCCAGGGTGCGAATGCCGCTGGCCGCCACGGTACCAAACAGCACCACGCCCGCCCCACCAAGAACGGGCAGCGGTATAGCCGCCACGACTCTGCCCAGCACCGGTAAAAAACCCAGCATCACCAGAATGACGCCTCCCGCGGCGACCACGAAGCGACTTTTCACCCCGGTCATCGCCACCAGCCCGATATTCTGCGCGAAAGCACTCTGCGGAAAGGAGTTGAACAGCGGCGCCAGTGCGCTGGTCAGCATATCGGCGCGCAGGCCGCGGGCGATGCGCTTTCCGTCCACCTCCGTACCCACAATATCGCCAATGGCTATCAGTCCGGCGGTGGTTTCGGTCAGCAGCACCAGCACAATCAGCGTCATCGAGACTATGGCCGCCACATCAAATACCGGCATGCCAAAGGTCATTACGCCCGGCAGAGCCAGCCAGTCCCCCTGCGCCACGCCGGCGAAGCTTGCCTGCCCGGTGAACAGCGCGACACCGGTTCCACAGGCCATTGCCAGCAGGACCGCCAGCCGTCTTACCGCGGCACTGCCCAGGCGATTTAACAGCAGTACCATCACCAGCGTCACCGCCGCCAGACCGATATTGTCGGTTGACCCCCAGCCTGCCGCATGAGGGTTGCCCCCCATCGCCCAGCGTGCCGCCACCGGCATCAGCGACAGGCCGATCACCGCTATCACCGTCCCGGTCACCACCGGGGGGAAAAAGCGAAGGATATGCGCAAACAGCGGGGCAATCAGCAGACCAAGCAGCGAGGACGCCATCACCGCGCCGAACACCACCGGCAGGCCGCCTTCACTGGTGACCAGCGTCACCATGGTGGCCACCCCGGCAAAAGAGACGCCCTGTACCAGCGGCAGCCGTGAACCGAATCCGGGCATACCCAGCGCCTGAAGCAGCGTGGCGCAGCCGCTGACAAACAGCGCAGCCGTCACCAGGATACCCAGCTCGCTGGCACTCAGCCCGGCGGCTGAACCAATAATCAGTGGGGGAGCAATAATTCCGCCGTACATGGTTAACACATGCTGTAAACCCCAGGCAAAAGCCTTGCCTGCCGGATAACGCGTATCTTCTGGCCTGACGCTCATAATGGTGCCTTTTCGTTTTATGCAGGTTGACGGGCGGCCCGGAAAAGCGGGTTCACCCAAGGAGGCTTTCCGGCCACCCGCTGCCGTCACGGGTACGGTTTATGACCCACGATAGGTGGACCAGGACCACGGGGTGATCAGAAAAGGTAAATGGTAGTGGCTGCCGGGGGCGGCAATGACAAAGTCGATGCGGGCGTTGACGTAGAGCGTTTCCCGTCCGTCGGCGGCAAAATAGTCGCCGATAGCGGCTGTCAGGCGATAGCGGCCCGCGGCCAGCCCGTCGGGCGTCAGATCGCTGACCCGGCCGTCGGCGTTGGTCATGCCAGATGCCAGCAGTTGCCAGCCCTCACTGCCCTTCTGTTCAAGGGCAATGGTCACGCCGGCGGCGGGTTTCCCCAGCGCCGTGTCCAGGATATGCGTGGTAAGGGTGCTCACCGGAATGTCTCCTCCAGACGTAAAAGCGTAATTTCACGCAGCTGGTCGAGCGCTTCTCGCTCCTCCTGCTGCGCGTCGTTGTTCAGGCGACGCTGTAACTCGGCCAGGATCTGCCGGCCGCTGCGCCCTTTGGCGCGGATCAGAAACACCCGGCCAAAACGCTGTTCATAGTCAGCATTGCCCGCGCGTAAGGCCCGGGCAAGTTCCGTATCGGCGCTGTTCACCAGGGCCTGTTCGTTACCCGACATGGCCGCTTCTTTTCCGCCGCCCGCCGCCCGCTCACCAATGCGCGGGTGAGCAGAGAGTGCCCGCATCAGCGCGGTACTGTCCCACTGCTGTGCCACGCTGTCCGCCTGTTTCAGCAGGGCTGCCAGCGAGGCGTAGGGCCGCGCATCTGTCAGACGCGCGGCCCACTCAGGCAGTGCCACGCAGTGCGCAATGCTACGCTGCGCCTCGTCAGCGCTGGCCTGGTTGAACTGGGTAAGATTCATTTTTCGGCCACCGCCGCCACGGCCTGCACGTAAGCCTGTACGGCCAGCGCCACATCCTGCGGGGTCACGGATTCCGCAGGATGGTGGCTGATGCCGCGATCGCAGCGCACAAACAACATCCCGACCGGCCAGCGTTCAGCGATGGCAATGGCATCGTGTCCGGCTCCGCTGGGCAGCGACAGGCTGCGGCCCTGAACGGTGCCGACGGCTTGCGTCAGCGCAGTCTGTAAGCCTTCATCACAGCGCGTGGCCGGGATCTGGTAATACTCCTCTGCGCTGAAGCTCAGGCCACGCCGCAGGGCAATGGCTTCGCCCTGAACCAGCAGTTCAGACAGCAGCGCCGCCAGCAGCTGGTCTTCCGGGCCGCGCACGTCCAGCGTCAGCGTCACCTCTCCCGGAATGACGTTCACCGCCCCGGGCTGGCACTGTAGGGTTCCTACCGTCGCGACCAGCTGTGGATCCAGCTGCGGTGTGCGCTGTTCGATAAACACCATCCACTCTGCCGCTGCTGCCAACGCATCTTTACGGTGGCTCATCGGCACCGTCCCGGCGTGTCCGGCCTCCCCGGTAAAACGACAGTTGAGACGCCGCGCGCCGTTAATTGCCGTCACGACCCCCAGCGCCAGCTGCGCCTGCTCCAGGCACGGGCCCTGCTCAATATGTAACTCCAGGTAAGCAACGAAATCCTCAACGTCGCGCGCCGCCTGCCACAGCAGATCGGGGTTGAAGCCAATATCTTTCATCGCCTGCCCGACGGTAATACTGTTGCCGTCCGGATGGGTCAGCCAGTGTGACGGCCAGGTGCCGGTCAGGCCCCGGCTGCCCAGCAGGGTAATGCCAAAGCGCGTGCCCTCTTCGTCCGCGAAGCCGATGATCTCGACCGCCAGCGGCAGGCGCTGGCCGCGATCGTGCAGATACTGCACCGTTTCAATCGCCGTCAGCACGCCCAGCATGCCGTCATAGCGCCCGGCGTTGCGTACCGTATCCAGATGCGAGCCCAGCAGTACCGCTTTCGCATCCTCACGCTGCCCTTCATAGCGTCCGCAGATATTGCCCACGCTGTCCTGCCAGACCTGCATGCCGGCGGCTTTCATCCACTTGCCGACCATCGCATTCGCACGCAGGTGCTCCGGCGACAGATAGACACGGGTCAGGTAACCCGGGGTTTCACTGATTTCAGCCAGCGCATCACAGCGGGCCATGACGCGCGCCGCAGCGGCGGCAGCGGCCGTGGCATTCATCAGGCACTCGCTCATCCGCGACTCCCGTTGTAGTGGTCCCAGGCGGCCTGCATCGCCGCCCCCTGAGTACTGCGGAAACCCACATAATTCAGCACCGACTCCAGCGCGCTCAGGGTCTGCATCACGCAGTCTTTACGGGCGTTATATCCCATGGTGCCGATGCGCCATACCTTGCCAATCAGCGGGCCAAAGGAGGTGCCAATCTCAATGCCGAAATCGTCCAGCATCAGCTGACGGACCTGATCGCCGTTAACCCCCGCAGGGATCATCACGCCCAGCACGTTATTCATTTTGTGGCTCAGATCGCCGAAGGTATCCAGTCCCATGCCCTGAATGCCTTTCAGCATCGCTTCTCCGTGCAGCTTGTGGCGGGCGATGCCGTTATCCAGCCCCTCCTCAAGGATCAGGCGGGCACACTCGCGGGCGCCAAACAGCGCCGACGTCGCTTCGGTGTGGTGGTTAAGACGTTCGGGGCCCCAGTAGTCCATGATCATGCCGAGATCGAAATAATTGGACCAGATCATCTCATCATCACCATCCTGATGAGCATCGGTGCGGATCCCCGCCTCCACGCATTTGCGCTTACGGATCGTTTCTTCCATCACCGGACTGAGGGTGATCGGCGAGGTCCCCGATGGCCCGCCCAGGCATTTCTGCATCCCCACAGAGACCGCATCCAGGCCCCAGGCATCAGTTTCCAGCCTGTTGCCGGCGAGTGAAGCGGTGGCATCGGTATAGAACAGCACGCCATATTTTTTACAGATTGCTCCCAGCTCTTCCAGCGGCTGCAGCATGGTAGTAGACGTGTCCCCCTGCACCGTCAGCAGCAGGCGTGGCCTGACTTTTTTAATCGCGTCTTCAATCTGGTCCGGGGTAAATACCTCGCCCCACGGCACGTCAATGGTGTGGACTTCCGCACGGCAGCGGCGGGCAATTTCGCAGAGCAGATGGCCGAAGCGGCCAAATACCGGTACCAGCACTTTATCGCCGGGGCGGATCGCTGACAGCAGGATCGCTTCAATTCCGGCGCGTGAGGTCCCGTCGATCAGCATCGTCCAGCGGTTTTCGGTACGGAACACGCCGCGATACAGCGCCATCACTTCGTTCATGTACTGCGTCATGGCCGGATCGTACTGCCCAAGCAGTTGGCTGGACATCGCACGCAATACGCGCGGATCGGCGTTGATCGGTCCCGGCCCCATCAGCAGGCGCTGCGGCGGGTTAATCTGGGTAAATGTAGATAAATCCATCATCGATTCCTGTATTGAAATAACCCCATAGGCGTTACTGGTGCAGGTAGTTTGAACACAGACAGCGCGCAAGAACCGGAGCGTACACGTCGTACGTGAGGATTCTGAGCACTGACCGGGTTCAAAACGACAAACAAAGTAGCCTAAAGCCCACGCACCGAGGAGATAAATTGTTTCAGTTCATGGGTTTGTGGATCAGAGAAGACGGTTTTACTGTCGCCCTGCTCCCACACCCGCCCCTGGTGCATAAACACCACGCGGTCACCGACCTCGCGGGCAAAATTCATTTCGTGCGTTACGAGGATCAGCGTCATGCCCTCTTTTGCCAGTTGCTCCAGCACTTTCAACACTTCCCCCACCAGTTCCGGATCCAGCGCGGAGGTGATCTCATCGCACAGCAGCACTTTAGGTGACATGGCCAGCGCACGTGCTATCGCTACGCGCTGCTGCTGCCCGCCGGAAAGGTTGGCTGGATAGTAATCTATCCGGTCGCCCAGACCGACTTTTTCCAGCATCCGGGCGGCCAGCTCGCGGCATTCCGCCTCTTTCTTTTTCAGCACCCGCCGGGGGGCCAGCATCACGTTTTCCAGCGCCGTCATATGCGGAAACAGATTGAAGTTCTGGAAGACCATCCCGACGGAGCGGCTGATATCCCGCGCCTGGGCATCGCGATCGGTAATGGTCATCCCGCCGAGTTTAATACTGCCCTCCTGATAGCCTTCCAGCCCGTTAATGCAGCGTAGCAGGGTGCTTTTCCCCGATCCGCTGCGGCCGATAATGGAGATCACTTCACCCATATCGACGTCGAGATCCACGCCTTTCAGTACGTGATTGTCGCCATAGTATTTCTGCACCTGATTAATGGTGATGAGCGGCATTGAATTTCTTCTCCAGATACTGGCTGTAGCGTGACAGCGGATAACACATCAGGAAATAGCCGAGGGCCACTAACCCGAAAACTTTAAAGGGCTGATAGGTCACGTTGTTCAAAATGGTGCCGGCCTTGGTCAGCTCTATAAAGCCGATAATGGAAGCCAGCGCGGTGCCTTTCACCACCTGGACGGCAAAGCCGACAGTGGGGGCGATCCCCACGCGCAGCGCCTGTGGCAATACCACACGCCAGAGCGTCTGACCAAAGCTCAGGCCGAGGCAGCGACACGCCTCCCACTGCCCTTTCGGCAGGGCTTTAATGCTGCCGTGCCAGATATCCACCAGAAAAGCACTGGTGTAGAAGGTCAGCGCCAGCGACGCCGCCGTCCACGGCGACACATCCAGACCAAACAGCGCCACACCGAAGAAGGCCAGGAAGAGCTGCATCAGCAGCGGCGTACCCTGGAACAGTTCGATATAGCAGCGGATCATCCGGTTTGGCCAGCGACGCCCACTCAGGCGCACCATCACCAGCGGCATTGCCACCAGCGTGCCGCCGAAAAAGGCCGTCAGCGACAGAGCGATGGTCCAGCGGGCCGCCAGCAGCAGATTGCGCAGAATGTCCCAGTCAGTAAAGGTTGTCATCATGGCTGCTCTCCAAACCACTTACGCCCCGCCGCCAGTAACAGCTGACGCATGGCAATCGACAGCGCCAGATACATCAGCGTGGTCACCAGATAAACCTCAAAGCTTAAAAAGGTGCGCGACTGGATCAGGTTGGCGGCAAAGGTCAGCTCTTCATAGGAGACCTGTGACACCACCGAGGAGCCCAGCATCACGATGATGCACTGGCTGACCAGCGCAGGATAAATACGCTTCATCGAGGGCGGCAGCACCACCCGGATAAAAGTCTGCGTACGGGTCAGGCCCAACACACGCCCTGCCTCCCACTGCCCTTTCGGCGTCACCTGAATACCGGCCCGGATAATTTCCGTACTGTAGGCGCCGAGATTAATCAGCATGGCCAGCAGCGCCGCTTCCCCGGCGGTCAGCTTCAGGCCGAGATTGGGCAGACCAAACACGATAAAAAACAGCTGTACGACAAACGGCGTATTGCGGATCAGTTCGACATACACGCCCCAGAGGCGGCTGAACAGCGAAGGCGTGCCGCTACGCAGCGCCGCTCCCAGAATGCCCAGCCCTACACCGCCCACCGTTGCCATCACTGTCAGTTGGATGGTCACCCACAGGCCGGAAAGTAATTCCGGCCAGAAGGGCCACAGCGCAGGAAAATTCAGTTGCCCAATCATTGGTCAGCCCTTACGCGCCGAGATCGGCGGGCAGCGGAGCCTTCAGCCACTGCTCGGAAAGCCCGTTCAGCGTTTTATCTTTAATCGCCTGAACGATCAGCGCATCCACTTTCGCTTTCAGCGCGGGCTCATTTTTCTTCATACCGATGAAGCACGGGGAATCTTTCAGCATAAATTTCGCGACCGGGGCTTTATCTGCCTGCTGGCGGGCGATGGCGGCCACTACCAGGTTTCCTGTGGCAACATACTCCACCTGACCGGAAAGGTAAGCCGACAGCGTGGTGTTATTGTCTTCGTAACGCTTCACCTGGGCATCTTTCGGTGCGATCCCGGTCAGCACCATGTCTTCGACGGCCCCACGAGTGACGCCAATGGATTTGCCGCTCAGACCTGCAGCCTCTTTCAGCGCCCCGTCTTTTGGCCCGAACACGCCGAGGAAGAACGGTGCATAGGCGCGGCTGAAGTCGATCACTTTCTCGCGCTCCGGATTTTTGCCCAGGCTGGAGATCACCAGATCCACTTTATCCGTCTGCAGATAAGGGACGCGGTTGGCGCTGGTGACCGGCACCAACTGCAACTTAAGTTTCATCTGTTTCGCCAGGTACTTTGCCATATCAATGTCATAGCCCTGCGGCTGTAAATCGGTGCCGACCGATCCAAACGGCGGGAAGTCCTGTGGGACCGCGATGCGGATAACACCACGTTTTTCAATGTCCTGCAGCTGGTCGGCATGGGCTACTATTGCCTGAGAAAACAGCACGGCACCTGCCAGTAATGCGAATAAGCCTTTTTTCATCTTCACTTCCCCGGTTAATACATCATGAAACGAAAGATTCTTAAAAAATTTAATTGCAACTAATGTGCCAGCGCGAGAGGTGGGCCAGAAATTTCTGCATTTCAGTGCAGGCCGGACGTAAAAAAGCCTGTAACAGCAGATTATTAATATAAAAAAAGCCGATTCAGGAAGAAAAAAGTAACCGTTTTGTCCATTAAAAGACGATAAAAAGGGGCGCAACAGGGCGCCCCAAAATCATGCAAAGCACCATAAGAGTGCCCCACTAACGTTGTTCCAGCTCATCCAGCTGCCCGTAAAGGTCGGCAATCTGGTGAATACGCTGGCGACCGTCACTTAATAATTGGTGCAATACGGCATTGGCCAGCAGGTTGATCAGACTGTTGGCTGCCGCATAGCTGTCAAAGGCCGACACGCTGTCCAGTGGGGCGCAGAGCTGCCAGCGCGCCAGCGCCATCACCGCCTGTGCCTGAGGCTCGCACAGCACCAGTGTTGGAATACCGTGATGCTGCAATTGCTGCAGCAGAGGCCGGATAATGCGTGGACGGCGGCGGAAAGCCATTACCACCACCATATCCTCCGGGGTAAGATCCACCAGCTCTTCAGACAGCGTCTGTCCTGGCTGCGGCAGCAGCTGAACCTGAGTCCGGGCCTGTAACAGCTGCTGGCGCAGATGCAGGGCAACCGGGTAGGCATTGCGCATGCCGATGATAAACAGGCGTTTACTGTTTGCCAGCGCCTGAACGACTTCACCAAAATGGCCGGCATCAACGTCGTTAACCCACCGGGTCAGGTTGGCCATTTCCTGTTTGTAATGGCGGGCCAGCAGCGTATTCCCCTGCACCGCATCGCGGTTGTCCGTCAGTGGCATCCCGCTCTGGCGCAGGGTTCGCAGCTCATCACGCATGTCTTTATATTTTTCATAGCCCAGGCGTTTAAACAGGCGGCTTACTGTGGCTTTGGACGCCCCGCTCAGGCGAGCCAGATCGGCACTGTTGTAGCTGATCAAATCATCGAAATGGTCGAAAACAAAATCAGCGATACGCTGTTCCTGCGGGGAAAGCTGCGCGTACTGACTGCGCAGGCGTTCATCAAGCTGCATCATGGTGTTTGACCCTGTAACGTTCGTTTCATCCTCAGGATGATATACAAATAACGTGCCTGTCTGTAGCAGGGGACGACGGCGGCGAAAAATCAGCAAACTTTTACCTCAAAACCGGAGCTGACCGACACATATTCAATTGGTAACAGCATGATGCTCGACAAACTGGAACGGCTATTGCTTTAGTCAACGCATCTGTAATCTGATTGATGGGAATGGAATGAATCAAAGCAATATGGCCCCTCTGGGGATGGCCGTGACGCCGCACCACCTGGCGAGTGAGAGCGCACTGGGTATTTTGCGAGAAGGCGGTAACGCGATTGAGGCGATGGTTGCCGCCGCCGCGACCATCGCGGTGGTTTACCCCCACATGAATGGCCTGGGAGGCGATGGTTTCTGGCTGATCGTCCCTCCCAAGGGTGATCCGGTGGCCATTGATGCCAGCGGGGCCGCCGGCGCGCTGGCTACGCCCGATTTCTACCAGGGCAGTAGCACCATTCCCCATCGCGGTCCGAAATCGGCGCTGACCGTAGCAGGGACAGTCAGCGGCTGGGCTGAAGCACTGACGATGTCACGGGAAATGGGCGGCGAGCAGCGCCCCCTGCCGCGCCTGCTGGCCGATGCAATCCGCTATGCCGCCGACGGCATTCCGGTCACCGCCTCTCAGGCTGATGCCACCGCCAGTAAACAGGCAGAGCTGATGCACCAACCCGGATTCGCGGCCACCTTTTTACCCGACGGCGAGGTTCCCCGCATCGGCAGCCGCTTCACCCAACCTGACCTGGCAAACACCCTGATTCATCTGGCGGAAGCGGGGCTGGACAGTTTTTATCGCGGCCCGCTCGCCCGACAGATGGCCACTGAAATGTCACGCCTGGGCATGCCCGTTACGCTGGAAGATCTGAACCGTCAGCAGGCAAAACGCCGCACGCCGCTGCGTATTCGCCACCAGTACGGTGACGTATTCAACATGACCCCGCCCACTCAGGGCGTGGTGTCACTGGCCATTCTCGGCATGACCGACCACCTTGAGATGGCGGATGCCGACGAAGCCCAGACTGTGCATCGCATTGTGGAAGCGACCAAGCTGGCCTTTGGCCTCCGCGACCAGTACATCACCGATCCCCTGCACATGCGTGAAGAGATGCAGACGCTGCTCGACAGCGATCTTCTGCGGCAGATGGCAGCACAGATCGATCTCAGTCAGGCGGCACCATGGGGCAGCGGTAAAGGGCCGGGAGATACGGTCTGGATGGGAGTGATGGACAGCAGCGGGCTGGCAGTTTCCTTTATTCAAAGCATATATCACGAGTTTGGCAGCGGCGTGGTCCTCCCCGGTACCGGTATCACCTGGCAAAATCGCGGCGC
The DNA here is from genome assembly GCF_019844095.1 of Erwinia persicina. Lineage (NCBI taxonomy): Bacteria > Pseudomonadati > Pseudomonadota > Gammaproteobacteria > Enterobacterales > Erwiniaceae > Erwinia > Erwinia persicina. Next base: position 3,663,753 of record NZ_CP082141.1, read on the forward strand.
GGCCTTCAGCCTCGATCCCGACCATCTTCTGGCGCTGCTGCCCGGTAAGCAACCCTTCCACACCCTAAACCCTGCCGCTGCCAGGCTGAACGACGGCCGGACGATGGTTTATGGATCCATGGGAGGAGATGGTCAGCCCCAGACCCAGGCGGCGATATTCACCCGCCATGTGGTACAGGGCATGGGGTTACAGCAGGCCGTCAGCGCCCCCCGCTGGCTGCTTGGACGTACCTGGGGCCAGGCTTCCGATTCGCTCAAGCTGGAAGGCCGTTTTTCCACTGACACCGTTGCCACGCTCAGGGCGCTGGGACACGAGGTCGAGCTGCTGCCTGACTATAGCGAAGCCGTGGGTCACGCCGGGGCCATTGTCCGGCATATTAACGGGATGTTCGAAGGGGCATTCGATCCGCGCAGCAACGGCAGTGCGGCCGGGTTTTGACAGCATAAACAGGAGATGAGCATGACACCAACGACGCCCGACTGGGCAGACTATATCACCCAGATGGAGCAGGTGCTGGCGCTGGAAATTGACGATGCACGTCGTGCTGAACTGCGGGTGCAGTTCAGCCGTATTGCCGGAATGGCTGCTCCGCTGATGGCATTCCCGCTGGATGAGCGTCTGGAAGTGGCCGGAGTGTATAAAGCATGAATCTGGCCGCCCTTTCCATTGCCGAACTGACGCACGCGCTGGCCCGTGGCGATCTCAGCGCGCGCGAGATCGCCCGGCAAACGCTGACCCTGATTGAGCAGCATAATCCGACACTCAATGCCTGGACCCATATCACTCAGGATCGTATGTTGCAGGAGGCCGATCGCCTTGATCGCCTGAAACATCAAAACCAGTCCCTGCCAGCACTGGCCGGGATCCCCTACGCTGTCAAAAATCTGTTCGATGTCGCAGGGCACACCACGCTGGCAGGTGCCCGACTGTTCAGCGACCGTCCGGCGGCGCAGCAGGATGCATGGGCGGTACACAAGCTGGCCAGCTACGGGGGGCTGCTGTCAGGCATGCTGAATATGGATGCTTACGCCTACGGGTTCACCACGGAAAACACGCATTACGGTGCCACCCGCAACCCTCACGATCCGGCGCGGATTGCAGGAGGCTCGTCCGGAGGTTCCGCAGCAGCCGTCGCCGCAGGACTGGTTCACTTTTCCCTCGGCACCGACACCAACGGGTCGATCCGCGTCCCCGCTTCACTCTGCGGCATCTTCGGACTGAAACCCACGTTTGGCCGCCTGTCGCGCAGCGGCAGCCAGCCGTTTGTCGCCAGCCTCGATCATATCGGCCCGCTTGCCCGTCGCGTCAGCGACCTGACGCACGTCTACGATTTATTACAAGGTCACGACCCTGCTGACGGCTTCCAGGCCGATCGCCCTGTGCAAGCCGTCAGCCCGCAGCTGGAACAGGGCATTGATGGCCTGCGCTGCGGCGTGCTGGGAGGGTACTTTCAGCAGTGGTGCGATGACGATGCCCGTGCCGCAGTGGCACGGATCGCCGCCGCGCTTAACGCCCGCGAGGAGGTGGTGCTGCCGGATGCGGAACTGGCGCGAACCGCGGCATTTATTCTCACCGCGTCCGAGGGGGGGAATCACTACCTGCCCGCGCTACGCCACTCTCCGCAACGGTTTGAACCGCTGTCACGTGAGCGTCTGCTTGCGGGAGCGATGATCCCGGCGGCATGGTATGTGCAGGCGCAGCGTTTTCGTCGCCACTTCCAGCAACAGGTGCTGCCGATCTTTGAACAGGTGGATGTGCTGATTGCACCGGCGACACCGACCAGTGCGACGGTCATCGGCCAGGAGACGATGCGCATTAACGACACCGATCTGCCGATCCGCGCCAGTATGGGCATGCTGACCCAACCCATTTCATTTCTCGGCCTGCCGGTGACCACAGTTCCATTGCGTACCGCTCACGGCCTGCCCATTGGCCTGCAGCTGATTGCTGCGCCCTTTAACGAAGCCGCCTGTCTGCGGGTTGCCAGTGCGCTGGAGCAAATGGGCATCACGCAGGCGACCCCGGCCACGATGGAGCCACAACATGAACAGTGATGATATTGATCGTCCGACGATACTGGCTGAGGTCACCGCCGCTTTTTATCGTTACGAAGAGGCGCTGGTGAGCAATAATATCCCCGTGCTGGATGAGCTTTTCTGGCATGACCGGCGCACGGTGCGTCTGGGTGCCGGGGAGAATCTTTACGGTATTGATGCCATTCGCGATTTTCGCGCTTCACGCCCCTCCGCCGGCCTGGCTCGCCGTTTAAGAAATACGGTGATCACCACCTTTGGCGAGGACTTTGCCATATGCAGCACCGAGTTTACCCGTGAAAACAGCGACAGGATCGGCCGTCAGCAGCAGACCTGGGTGAAACTCCCCTGTGGCTGGCGCATCGTTGCCGCGCAGGTCAGTGTGATGAACTGATTGACGCCAAAGGTCTCCCTCAATTTTCTGTTACCGTAATTCTCACGGTGGTGCACGCTGACAGCCGATGATAAAACTCTCCTTCACTTATTCTTACAGGAGAGAAAGATGACGCTGTTAGCTCCCCTAAAAACCACCATGACAACCCCAGACGAGCCTCCTGCGGCAGACTGGCATCGTGAAGAAATAAAATGCGCTATACGACTGAAAGGTTATTCTATCGCCTCGCTGTCACGTGCCAACGGACTGGCTGGCGGCACGCTGGCTAATGCCCTGGCACGCCCCTGGCCGAAAGGAGAAAAGATTATCGCCGCACTGCTGGGACTTGACCCTGCGGATATCTGGCCAAGCCGATATGCAGCACGTAAAGAAAAAAAACATCGCCAGACAGTTTCCCAGAAAACCGTGCCATCAGGAGGGAAATGATGCCCCCTGATGGCGTCAAACTATCGCTCAAAAGGCATAATAGTTTCACACTGCTGAAAGATATTTTTGGGGATAAAATTATTAAACCCCTGTTCAATACAGTAATCAATTAGCCCACGTTTATTTCCAACCCCGGACTTCTTATAAATACGGCAAAGAATATCTTCAACCGTACGACTGGATACGCCAAGCGCCTTCTCGATCATTTTTGGCGTGAATGACTGACAGGTATAGAAAATAATGTCCCACTCTTTTTCAGTAAACTGGTTGCTGGGTGGCGTAAACACCAGTGAAGTGGGCATTTTTATTTTCGATAACCGTGTAATAAATACGGATTCAACCGGCCGACAGTGCGGGATGACGCCCAGCACATTCCCTTTCTCATCCATCAGTGGAATTTTGTCCGCATAATACGGTTGCAGATAATCCAATCCGTTAAATTTATGAATAACAATCGAGGTAACGCGATCGCGTACTTTCTCCACCATCCGGTCATGGTGTTGAAATTGTGCTTCAAATTCACTGATAGCCACCGGAAGCTCACCATCATAGCGCCCTTCTGGATTATAGCCCTCTGGCAAGCCGAGAAATTCACACAGCTTTTTATTCGCATACACAAATTGTGATTCTGAATTTTTCACCCACCAGGGCTCGCGACTGTTTTCCCAGAATTTAACCAGCGGTTTAATGATCCTGAGAATTTCACTGTCCTTTTTTTCTTTATTCATTTCGTAGTCCCTTAACAATCACTCACGCAGTATGGCTTAGAATAACTTCATCCATTATTCCAGATAGCGTCATAAGCGAAACGAGATAAACCTTATTTTTGTATCAATATAAATCCATTTTTCAGGGGGGATGAAACTGGGCGAGGGTGATCCTCGCCGCAGGGATTACAGCGTGGGGGCAGGATGTGTTGTGATCCAGTGGTCGGCGATCTGCTGTCGGGTACAGATCCAGACGCGATCATGCTGCTGGATATAGTCCAGAAAACGTTGCAGTGCGCGGAAACGGCCAGGGCGCCCCAGCAGTCGGCAATGCATGCCAATCGACAGCATCTTCGGCGCCTCATTCCCTTCTTCATATAACACATCGAAACTGTCTTTCAGATAGGTATAAAACTGCTCTGCGGTGTTAAAGCCCTGTGGCGTGGCAAAACGCATATCATTAGTTTCAAGCGTATAGGGAATAATAAGATGGGGTTTTACTGTCCCGTCCTGGCAGGTGATCTGAGTCCAGAATGGCAGGTCATCACCATAGTAATCGCTGTCATAGGTCAGCCCGCCCTGCTCAACCACCAGCCGCCGCGTGTTGGGGCTGTCCCGCCCGGTGTACCAGCCAGTGGGCGTTTTACCGAACAAATCCGTCAGCGTATCAAGCGCCTGTTGCATATGCTGCCGTTCAGTTTTTGCATCCATTCCCTGATAGTGGATCCAGCGCCAGCCGTGGCTCACCACATCATAATCCGCCGCTTTAATCGCCCCGACGATCTCCGGGTGCCGTGCCAGCGCCATCGCTACGCCGAATACGGTTAACGGCAGATTCCGCTTCTGAAATTCATTGTGGATACGCCAGAAGCCGGCACGGGAGCCGTATTCATACAGCGAGTCCATCGACATATGACGCTCAGGGTAACTGGCAGCACCTATAATATCGGAAAGAAACTGCTCGGAGCCTGCATCACCATGCAGTACGTTATTTTCTGCACCCTCTTCATAATTGAGGACGAACTGCACGGCGATCTTCGCCTTACCCGGCCAGGCCGCATGAGGAGGCTGACCCGCGTAACCGCGCAGATCGCGCGGGTAGTTCTTGTTGAAGCTGTACTCTTTTTTTTCCGAAGTATTACTCATCGTCTCAGTCCTTAACGTCGCAAAACAAAGGGGACCCGGCTTTTAGTTTAGGCGCTCAAACTGACCAGACAGATTTTTTCGCACCGGATAATCCAGATCGCCATGCTTGCTGGTGCCAAGGCCCAGTGCCACCAGCGACTCCACCATCTTTACCGCCGCCGTAACGCCGTCTATCACCGGCACTCCAAGCTCACGCGTCAGCGCCTGTGCCAGATCGGCCATACCACCGCAGCCCAGTACGATGGCACCACAGCCATCCTCACGTTTTGCCTGTATACAACGCTGACGTACTTTTTCCTGAGCCAGCCCGCTGCCGTCTTCCAGCGCCAGCACGGGAAGATCAATGGCGTGCAGTGCCGCACAGTGATGTTCAAAGCCATACTGCTGCAGCAGGTGACGGGCAATAATCAGCGTTCGTGGCAGTGTGGTGACGATGGAAAAGCGTGTCGCCACCAGCGTGGCCATATGCATGGCCGCTTCAGCAATGCCGACCACCGGCCCCTGCGCCACCTCGCGTGCAGCCAGCAGCCCCGGATCGCCGAAGCAGGCAATAACATGCCCGCACACGCCCTGCTCACGTCCGATTTTAATCTGCTCCAGCACGCCAATCGCGGCAATCGCCTCATCGAAATGACCTTCAATGGAAGGCACGCCCTGGGTCGGGCATACCGCCAGGATCTCAGTGTTCGCTGCGGCTACCGTCCTTGCCGCTGCAGCGATCGTCTCCGTCATCGCCAGGCTGGTGTTAGGATTGATGACCTGAATGACCTGCTTGCTACCCATCATCTATGCTCCTTTCGAGGCAAACAGCCGGGAGAAGTCCGGCAGTGTTTCACCACTGCGTTCAAAGCGCAGACTGGCGACAATATGATTAAAATGTTGCCGTAGTGAGTCAGCCAGTCTGGTCAGTGAGTTTTCCCGTAGCAGGCGCACTAACTGATCATGGTCGTCACAGCGGCAACCCTGCTGCCACGGAGCGCCGTAGGCCGCGACCACCAGCGAAGAACGCTGGGTCAGGCGCGTCACCATTTCGGTCAGTACCTGGTTACCGGATATCGCCTGTAGCTGAATGTGGAACCCCGCAGAGAGACGGATTGCCGCTGCCCCATCGTGCTGCTCATGCGCTTGCTGCTCCTGGCGATTTATCTTTTCCAGCGCGGCCAGATGGGGAGCCTGACAGTGTTTCAGGACGTCAGGCAGGTTGGCACATTCAATCAGACTACGGGTGCGAAAAATATCCTGCGCTTCCTCTACTGTTGGTGTGGCGACCTGTGCACCACGTTTGGGCGTCAGGGTGATCATTTGCACTGCGGCGAGGCGCTGTAGCACCTTGCGAATCCCGGTACGGCTGACGCCAAACACTTCTGAAAGCGCCTCTTCCGGTAATTTGCTGCCCGGTGGTAACTGATGTTCGACAATAGCGGTCATCAGTGCCTGGTAGATAGGCTCATCCTTGTCACTCAGGTCGGAGGCCGTTTTCAGCCCAATTTCACTCTTCATTCCTTACTCCGGTCATCCTCATTTCCGCCCACAATCGTACACAGGATTGCTAATTTTTGTATACATGAAATTCTATTCTGGCCTGGATCCTGCAATACCTCTCTTAACCCGGTTTATTGATTGCTGTATTCACAGGAGCAGGTTTCATGCCAAACACTCAAGGTTCTTCCCAGGCAGCGCCGACAGACGCCGCTGCACACTACAGCCCGCGGCTGTGCAACGAGGATCTGGCCCCGACACGTGACCAGAACTGGAGCTGGTACAACATCTTTTCTTTCTGGATGTCGGATGTACACAGTATGGGCGGCTATGTGGTGGCAGCGAGCTTCTTTACGCTGGGTCTCGCCAGCTGGCAGGTACTGCTCTGTCTGCTGGTAGGTATCTGCATTGTGCAGGTCTGTGCCAATCTGGTGGCCAGGCCGAGCCAGATGGCCGGCGTCCCTTATGCGGTGATCTGCCGCCAGGCGTTTGGCGTCTTTGGTGCCAATATTCCGGCGGTCATCCGTGGGCTGATTGCGTTTGCCTGGTATGGTATTCAGACCTATCTGGCGGCCAATGCGCTGATGCTGGTCTCGCTGAAGTTCTGGCCCGCTCTGTCGTCCCTGACACACGCCTCCTGGCTGGGTCTGTCACAGCTCGGCTGGATATGCTTCGGCATTATGTGGCTGCTGCAGGCGATGGTATTCTGGCACGGCATGAACGCGATTAAGCGTTTCATCGACATTGCCGGCCCGGCAGTCTACGTGGTAATGGTGGCGCTGGCAGGCTGGATTGTATACAAAACCGGTTTTGACGGCATTTCCTTTACGCTGGCGAGTAAAGCCCTCTCCGGGGGGGAACAGGCCTGGCAGATGCTGACCGCCACTGCACTGGTCGTCTCCTATTTCTCCGGCCCGCTGCTCAACTTTGGCGACTTCTCCCGTTACGGTAAGAGCATGGGTGAGATCCGTCGTGGTAACCGCTGGGGCCTGCCGTTTAACTTTCTGCTGTTCTCGCTGGTCACGGTGGTGATTGTATCCGGTACGCAGTCCCTGTTTGGACGCATGATCACTGACCCGATTGAAACTGTCAGTATGGTGGGTAACGATCTGGCAGTGGCGATTGGCCTGCTGACCATGATCACCGCCACCATCGGCATCAATATCGTGGCGAACTTCGTTTCCCCGGCGTTCGATTTTTCTAACTGCTCGCCGCAGAAAATTAGCTTCCGTACCGGCGGGATGATCGCAGCGGTCGGTTCCGTGCTGCTGACGCCATGGAACCTGTTCCAGTCACCCGAGCTGATCCACTACACACTGGACGTACTGGGCGCGTTTATCGGGCCACTGTTCGGCATCCTGCTGGCGGATTTCTATCTGATCAAACGCAGCCAGATCTCCGTAGATGACTTGTTTGATGCGACACCGAAAGGTAAATACTGGTATCGCGGTGGTTTTAATCCGAAAGCGATTGTGGCGCTGCTGCCGTCGGTGGCGATTGGCCTGGTGATCAGCTTTATTCCGTCGCTGCATGCGGTGGCAAACTTTAGCTGGTTTATTGGTGTGGCGCTGGGTGCGGGTAGCTATCGCTGGATTGCCCGGGGTGACGTGGCAGATCTTCCATTAAAAGGGTATAGCGGAAAAGTCGTGATGCAGAAAGAGTCCTGACAGAGAAAACGAAAAAGGCCGATTCTTTCGAATCGGCCTTTCTCTGAATGTTTGGCGGAACGGACGGGGCTCGAACCCGCGACCCCCTGCGTGACAGGCAGGTATTCTAACCAACTGAACTACCGCTCCACCGATGTTCCCCGTCGGGAACGAGGCGAATATTACGGGGCAGGCCGAACTTCGTCAACGCTTTTTACAGGGAAATATCTCAACTGCTCTCTTTTTCACCGTAACGCAGTTTTCATCCGCATTTTAATCACTTATCAATCACTGGCTTCAGCCGGACGCCATAAACAGCTGCCCCCTTTTTTCTGCACAAGGTCCAGACGCGACTCGTGTGCAGCAAGCTCCTGTTCGGTGGCACGCACCACACGCAGGCCGGATGCCGGACGCGCGATACGGTGAATAGTCTCCCCCCCTTCCTGCTCTTCACGATCGCCTTCCATGGAAAAGGTCAGTGAGGTCTGCCCGCCGGTCATGGTCAGGAAGACTTCCGCCAGAATTTCGGAGTCAAGCAGTGCGCCGTGCAGCGTACGTTTACTGTTGTCTATTTCATAACGAGAACAGAGCGCATCCAGGCTGTTACGCTTGCCGGGGAACAGCTTACGCGCCATAGCCAGGCTGTCGGTGATCTGACAGAAGGTTTCTGTTTTCGGAATGCCACGCTGGAGTTTAGCAAACTCGTAGTCCATAAAGCCGATATCGAACGAGGCGTTATGGATCACCAGTTCCGCGCCGTCAATATACGCAAGGAAATCATCTGCGACCTGCGCGAAGGTGGGCTTATCCAACAGGAATTCATCCGCAATACCGTGAACGCCGAACGCTTCCGGATCAACCAGTCGATCGGGTTTCAGATAAACATGGAAGTTATTGCCGGTCAGGCGGCGGTTGATGACCTCAACGGCACCAATTTCAATAATCCGGTGACCTTCATAATGGACACCGATCATGTTCATACCGGTGGTTTCGGTATCGAGAACGATCTGTCGCGTGGTATTTACTGTGCTCATAGGACCCGTTTATGGCAGACTTGGCGTTTTTACTTCAGGGAGTCTACCAGAGATGCTTAAGCAGGTAGAAATTTTCACCGACGGATCGTGCCTTGGCAATCCGGGTCCCGGGGGATTTGGTGCCATTATGCGCTATGGCAAACACGAGAAAATTTTCAGCGCAGGCTTCCACCTGACCACCAATAATCGCATGGAAATGATGGCGGCCATCGTCGCCCTGGAGGCGCTGACGGAGCCCTGCGCGGTGGTGCTCAGTACCGACAGTCAGTATGTGCGCCAGGGGATCACCACCTGGATCCATAACTGGAAAAAACGCGGCTGGAAAACCGCCGATAAAAAACCGGTGAAGAATGTCGACCTGTGGAAACGGCTGGATGAAGCCCTCAGCCATCATCAGATCGTCTGGAAGTGGGTTAAAGGTCACGCGGGGCATATCGAGAATGAGCGCTGTGATGAACTCGCGCGCGCAGCCGCCGGTAACCCGACGTCTGACGATATCGGGTATCAGGCCGGGGCGTAATCGCGGGCTGGCCTGGAAAGAAGGTCAGCCCCTACAATGAAACAAGACATTTTCCTGCATCTGCTGGTTTCGGGCTTACCGTTCTTACCGTTCCCGTTCTTCTCTGAACTGGCTGGTCACCCCAACGGCCTGGAGTTGTCGCTTGCTGGCGCTTTTCTTCGCGGGATTACGCGTCAGAGGGAACGTTCGTTTACGTGCAACGATCAGATTAAGACAGCCCAGAGCCGGTAAATGTGTGCTAATCATCCTGCCCCCCTGACGGTTCCACGGCAGTACCTGAAAACGGGTGCGCTGCATCACTTCATAATTGAGCAGACTGAGCCAGTCCAGCAGGCGCATCTGGGTAAACATTCTGCTGTTCCAGGGAACGCGTCGATGCAATCCGGGTATAAGCTTTCCTATCCCGAGCACGCTGAACAGGTTAAAACCGCTGATGATCATCCAGCCGTCATCGATCAATACCCGATCGACTTCGCGCAGGATGCGGTGTGGGTCACTGCTCCACGCCAGCGTATGCGCCAGCAGGCAGGCATCGACCGACTTTGACTCGAACGGCAAACTAAGGGGATCCCCCCTGACCTGTAACGACCCGCCGCCCAGCCCGACGTTCACCTGATGGGAAATAGCGCAGCACTCCGTATCAATCTCCGCACTCAAACTGCCTATCTTCAGCAGATGGAAGCCATAGAGTTTACCGAGGCAGGGGCGCAAATGGTGAGACAGTGCGTCACGATAAAATTCACCACAGGGGATCTGTGACCAGGACTCGGGTATCTGGCGGAATTGGCGTGTTTTAGCAGGCTTCATGCTTTACCATCTTCTTTCCCTTCGAGCATCCAGGAGTGACAAAAATGAATCTTACCAGTATTCCCGCCCTGCAGGATAACTACATCTGGACCTTAAATGATGATGCCGGTCGCTGTCTGATTGTTGACCCTGGCGAAGCGGGCCCGGTACTGCGCGTGATGGAGAAAAATCAGTGGCAGCCGGTTGCCATTTTGCTCACCCATCACCATCAGGATCATGTGGGGGGCGTGGCCGAACTGGTGTCCCGCTTCCCGCACCTGGAAGTCTATGGCCCGGAAGAAACCCGCTCTAAAGGAGCGAAAACCATCGTCGGAGAAGGGGATACCCTGTCCGTTTTAGGTCAAGATTTTACGATTTACGCTACACCCGGCCACACTTTAGGACATATCTCATATTTCAGCTTCCCTTACCTTTTCTGCGGGGACACCCTTTTTTCTGGCGGTTGCGGAAGGCTTTTCGAAGGTACCGCAAAGCAGATGTTTGATTCTTTTCAAAAGCTTAACCAGCTACCGGAAGAAACTCTGATTTGTTGCGCGCATGAATATACGTTATCTAATTTAACCTTTGCGCAGGCGGTTTATCCACAAAATGCCGAAATAGCTCGCTACTATCGAGAAATTAAGGAGTTACGCGCAAAAAACGGCATTAGTTTGCCCACAAAACTGGCTCAGGAGCGTAAAACAAATCTTTTCCTGATGACAAAAGATGTTGAATTACAAAGAAAAATTGGGATAGAAACAACTCCGCAACATGAATGGCAGGTATTTGCCGCTCTACGCGAGAAGAAAGACGCTTTTTGATTTTATAGGTTGTGTTGTCGGGGTCGAGCACGTATTATTGCTCGTCTTTTAAGCGAACTATTGACACACACATGAAGGCTAAAGCGATATTACTCGCCTCAGTCTTGCTGGTCGGATGCCAGGCGTCAAGGCACGATGCTAACATCCCCGAACAGCATGCACAGAGTTTGTCTTCGGCAGGTCAAGGTGAAAATGGACAGTACTCAGATGAGATGTTGTCGCCGCGCTGGCAGGACGATGGAACGACGCTTGCGGATGACAAAGATCTGTGGAATTTCATTAGCGACGAGCTGAAGATGAAGGTTCCGGATAATTACCGGATACGCGAACAAAAACAGAAGTACCTGAGTAACAAGAGCTATCTCCACGATGTAACATTACGGGCAGAGCCGTATATGTACTGGATAGTCGAGCAGATTAAGCAACGTAAAATGCCGATGGAACTGGTACTACTACCCATAGTGGAGAGCGCTTTTAATCCCCACGCTACATCACCTGCAAATGCCGCTGGCATCTGGCAGATTGTGCCGCAGACGGGACGTAATTATGGTCTGAAACAGACCCAGTGGTATGACGGACGACGCGATGTAGTGGCATCGACCAAAGTTGCTCTGGATATGTTACAGCGCCTTAACGGCATGTTTGACGGTGACTGGTTACTGACCATTGCCGCCTATAACAGCGGTGAAGGGCGTGTAATGAAAGCGATAAAAGCCAATAAGGCTAAAGGTCGACCTACGGATTTCTGGTCACTTGCGCTGCCACGAGAAACGACGGTGTATGTACCAAAAATGCTGGCTCTGGGGCAAATCCTCAAAAACAGCAAGCGTTATGGCGTACGTTTGCCGGCACCTAATGAAGCACGCGCGCTGGCGCGAGTGGAAGTAAGCCAGCAAATTGAGCTGACACAGGCCGCTGAAATGGCGGGTATGTCACTGAGCAAGATGAAGAGCTTTAACTCCGGCTATACGCGAGGAAAGACAGCCCCTAATGGTCCTCATTACATTATGGTGCCGAAATCCAACGTAGCAAAACTGCGTAACTCACTGGCAAGCGGTGATATCGCAGCGGTACAGCCCACTTCACTTGCGAAGAACAGTGTTTCTCCTGCCTCTTATAAGGTGCGCAGTGGAGATACGCTGTCAGGCATAGCTAAACGTCTTGGTGTACCGGTAAAAGATCTGCAGCGTGCAAATAACTTGCGTGGTGCCAGCATCAAACCGGGACAGACATTAAGCCTGGGCAGCAACGGTACGCGGCTGGCAGATAACGGCGACAGCATCACCTATAGGGTACGTAAGGGTGATTCTCTGGCCAGTATCGCAAAACGTCACGGCGTTAACATCAAAGATGTTGTGCGCTGGAATAGCGTCGCCAGTAATACGAAGAACATTCAGCCAGGCGATAAGCTTACGCTGTTTGTTTCTGATAATGCGACGCCAGACAGTTAGCAGTCATACCCCACTGTGCGAACAGCACAATAAAAAGCCCGTCTTTGACGGGCTTTTTTTATGGCCGGATGGCTTCTATAAACACGATATCAGTGCTGAAACTGCCATCAGGCTGTAACGCATAATACTTTTGCACTTCATCGGGTGCCGAACGCTGGTAGGCACGTATCGCCTGCACCATAACATCGGGGGTTCGCATCCGCGCCACCCAACTGCTGAACTCCAGCTTGAGTTTATCTTGGGACACACGCCTTATTGCCAGGCCACTTTCTGTCAGCATCGTTATCCAGTGTCCGGGGCTGTAATCCTGCACATGAGACGTATCACGCAAGGCTTCAACAGTTTGCAACCAGATATCGAGCACAGGATGACCCGGGGCCGTGACATCCATAAAGATAGCCCTTCCCCCCGGTTTCAGTACGCGCCGAACTTCACGCAGCGCACTGCCTGCATCATGCCAGTGATGTGCCGAGTAACGGCTAATCACAATATCGAATGCTGTATCTTCAAACGGTAAGTTCTCTGCAATCCCCTGTAGAGTTTGCAGATTATGACAGCCACGTTCCACTGCTGCATCCCGCACTACTGCCAGCATTTGTTCTGACAGATCGTAGGCCACAACCTCTTTTACATACGTGGCCGCAGTAAAACTGGCATGGCCGGCACCGCACCCCATATCCAGCACCCGCGCATCCGGTGATCCTGCCAGGCGGCTGGCGAGCCGTTCAAGATCCTGTCCACTGGCATGTACGGCACTGGTCAGATAAGCCCCTGCCTGCTCACCAAACTGTTTATCAACGTTGTCGTGGTGTTTCGTCTCCATCAGGCAGGTATCCTTCTCAGGGTGTTAATTGGGATGGGCATCAAACTCTACCAGCAGCGGGTTGTGATCGGAGGCGCTGGTGACCAGCACAGAAGCCTCGGCAACCCCCATCCCGCGATAAAAAACAAAATCGAGCGGGCGGCCAAAAGCTTTACGTCGGTGATCATCGGTGAATCGCACCTCACGCAGGCCCATCTCGCGGGAAAAACGGTACAGAGCATTGATGCGCTGACGGCTCCAGGCGTTAAAATCGCCGGCCATAATCACCGGCCCCTGATGGTGAATGATTTGCTCACCGATAGGCCCAAGCTGTTTACTGTACACATCAATCCCGAGGCTGAAATTCACCGCATGGATATTCACCACCATCAGCATCTGGTTCCCGGGCAGAGGATAGGCGGTTACCAACGCGGATTTAGCCAGTCGGAGCAGTGGCTCACGCTCACGCAGTGGGCAGCAGTAAACCGGATGCGCAGAAGCCAGCGTCATCACCCCTGAAGGGTGCTGAGGCAGAACGAACGCGGGTACCTGGTCGGCAGCAAGATAGTTTGAAGTCGCGAAACGCACCAGTTCTGGTGTGGTCTGAGCCTCCTGCAGCAATACAAGATGGGCATCTTTGCCGAAATTTTGCAGAACGGAGAGCCATTCAGCACGCTGTTGTTTGAAAATATTCCACACAAGCACCTTTAAACGAGCTTCGGTGGTGAGTGGGGCTCCTGGCGGTAATGCCTGACCGACATGAAGCATCGCCACGGGAGGGAAAATACGCTCCGCTGGCTGACCTGCTACGTATCTCATGGCATAAGTCTTTTTTTGCACGTTACCGCCTGCACTTTTAAAACCGGGTAGATTTACCATCTACCAGTTATAGGGACTTTAGCACTGACTTTCAATCGGCGGGCGCTAATTCGGCGTGGATTGTGCGTAAGGAAATGCAAATACAAAAAAGCCCTGACTCTTATGAGTCAGGGCTCTCTGTTTAAGTGGCGGAACGGACGGGGCTCGAACCCGCGACCCCCTGCGTGACAGGCAGGTATTCTAACCAACTGAACTACCGCTCCACCGATTCTGTACTGACTTCAGACTGCATCTGACTTCAGGTGTATCGCCCTTACCTTGTCAGGGGTAAGGTCACGACCCGGTTACGGGTCTTAAATTGATGCCTGGCAGTTCCCTACTCTCGCATGGGGAGACCCCACACTACCATCGGCGCTACGGCGTTTCACTTCTGAGTTCGGCATGGGGTCAGGTGGGACCACCGCGCTAAAGCCGCCAGGCAAATTCTTTGTGCTCTGTCCTGTGTCTTTTGTGCTCTGACGGCGTTGCCTGCGCTCGTAAGCTCAGTCACATACTTCTGTATGCTCCTTCTCTCACTTCACTGGCCGCCTTGTCACAGCGCAAAATCCTTCGGACTTAATTCCGGGAACAGGCTGAAAATTGTTTTGCGTCTCTCGAACGCGCGCCAGAACGCTTCTGGCGTTGTAAGGTTAAGCCTCACGGGTCATTAGTACCGGTTAGCTCAACGCATCGCTGCGCTTACACACCCGGCCTATCAACGTCGTAGTCTTCAACGTCCCTTCAGGGGGCTCAGGGCCCCAGGGAGAATTCATCTCGAGGCAAGTTTCGCGCTTAGATGCTTTCAGCGCTTATCTTTTCCGCACTTAGCTACCGGGCAATGCCATTGGCATGACAACCCGAACACCAGCGGTGCGTTCACTCCGGTCCTCTCGTACTAGGAGCAACCCCTCTCAATTCTCCAGCGCCCACGGCAGATAGGGACCGAACTGTCTCACGACGTTCTAAACCCAGCTCGCGTACCACTTTAAACGGCGAACAGCCGTACCCTTGGGACCTACTTCAGCCCCAGGATGTGATGAGCCGACATCGAGGTGCCAAACACCGCCGTCGATATGAACTCTTGGGCGGTATCAGCCTGTTATCCCCGGAGTACCTTTTATCCGTTGAGCGATGGCCCTTCCATTCAGAACCACCGGATCACTATGACCTGCTTTCGCACCTGCTCGAGCCGTCACTCTCGCAGTCAAGCTAGCTTATGCCATTGCACTAACCTCACGATGTCCGACCGTGATTAGCTAACCTTCGTGCTCCTCCGTTACTCTTTAGGAGGAGACCGCCCCAGTCAAACTACCCACCAGACACTGTCCCCACGCCGGATTACGGCGCCAGGTTAGAACATCAAACGTTAAAGGGTGGTATTTCAAGGTTGGCTCCACGCAGACTGGCGTCCACGCTTCAAAGCCTCCCACCTATCCTACACATCAAGGCTCAATGTTCAGTGTCAAGCTGTAGTAAAGGTTCACGGGGTCTTTCCGTCTTGCCGCGGGTACACTGCATCTTCACAGCGAGTTCAATTTCACTGAGTCTCGGGTGGAGACAGCCTGGCCATCATTACGCCATTCGTGCAGGTCGGAACTTACCCGACAAGGAATTTCGCTACCTTAGGACCGTTATAGTTACGGCCGCCGTTTACCGGGGCTTCGATCAAGAGCTTCTCCTTGCGGATAACCCCATCAATTAACCTTCCGGCACCGGGCAGGCGTCACACCGTATACGTCCACTTTCGTGTTTGCACAGTGCTGTGTTTTTAATAAACAGTTGCAGCCAGCTGGTATCTTCGACTGCCTTCAGCTCCGTCCGCGAGGGACTTCACCTGGTGGCAGCGTGCCTTCTCCCGAAGTTACGGCACCATTTTGCCTAGTTCCTTCACCCGAGTTCTCTCAAGCGCCTTGGTATTCTCTACCTGACCACCTGTGTCGGTTTGGGGTACGATTCGATGTTACCTGATGCTTAGAGGCTTTTCCTGGAAGCAGGGCATTTGTTACTTCAGCACCGTAGTGCCTCGTCATCACGCCTCAGCCTTATAGAGTTCCGGATTTGCCTGGAACTCAAGCCTACACGCTTAAACCGGGACAACCGTCGCCCGGCTAACATAGCCTTCTCCGTCCCCCCTTCGCAGTAACACCGAGTACAGGAATATTAACCTGTTTCCCATCGACTACGCCTTTCGGCCTCGCCTTAGGGGTCGACTCACCCTGCCCCGATTAACGTTGGACAGGAACCCTTGGTCTTCCGGCGAGCGGGCTTTTCACCCGCTTTATCGTTACTTATGTCAGCATTCGCACTTCTGATACCTCCAGCAGACCTCACAGTCCACCTTCGACGGCTTACAGAACGCTCCCCTACCCAACAATACTTGCGTATCGCTGCCGCAGCTTCGGTGCATGGTTTAGCCCCGTTACATCTTCCGCGCAGGCCGACTCGACCAGTGAGCTATTACGCTTTCTTTAAATGATGGCTGCTTCTAAGCCAACATCCTGGCTGTCTGTGCCTTCCCACATCGTTTCCCACTTAACCATGACTTTGGGACCTTAGCTGGCGGTCTGGGTTGTTTCCCTCTTCACGACGGACGTTAGCACCCGCCGTGTGTCTCCCGTGATAACATTCTTCGGTATTCGCAGTTTGCATCGGGTTGGTAAGCCGGGATGGCCCCCTAGCCGAAACAGTGCTCTACCCCCGAAGATGAGTTCACGAGGCGCTACCTAAATAGCTTTCGGGGAGAACCAGCTATCTCCCGGTTTGATTGGCCTTTCACCCCCAGCCACAAGTCATCCGCTAATTTTTCAACATTAGTCGGTTCGGTCCTCCAGTTAGTGTTACCCAACCTTCAACCTGCCCATGGCTAGATCACCGGGTTTCGGGTCTATACCCTGCAACTTAACGCCCAGTTAAGACTCGGTTTCCCTTCGGCTCCCCTATACGGTTAACCTTGCTACAGAATATAAGTCGCTGACCCATTATACAAAAGGTACGCAGTCACCTAACAAGTAGGCTCCCACTGCTTGTACGTACACGGTTTCAGGTTCTGTTTCACTCCCCTCGCCGGGGTTCTTTTCGCCTTTCCCTCACGGTACTGGTTCACTATCGGTCAGTCAGGAGTATTTAGCCTTGGAGGATGGTCCCCCCATATTCAGACAGGATGTCACGTGTCCCGCCCTACTCATCGAACTCACAGCAGGTGCATTTTTGTGTACGGGAGTATCACCCTGTACCCTGCGACTTTCCAGACGCTTCCACTAATGCACAAACTGATTCAGGTTCTGGGCTGTTCCCCGTTCGCTCGCCGCTACTGGGGGAATCTCGGTTGATTTCTTTTCCTCGGGGTACTTAGATGTTTCAGTTCCCCCGGTTCGCCTCATGCCACTATGTATTCATGACATGATAGTGTGACGTATCACACTGGGTTTCCCCATTCGGGTATCGTCGGTTATTGCGGTTCATATCACCTTACCGACGCTTATCGCAGATTAGCACGCCCTTCATCGCCTCTGACTGCCTAGGCATCCACCGTGTACGCTTAGTCGCTTAACCTCACAACCCACAAGCGTCCCGAAGGAACACGTGTTGTCGTTGCGAGCATTTGAGAGACTCGAACATATCGTAGATTTCATTCTTATTACGGAGAATGAAAACGACATGTCGTTTCAATTTTCAGCTTGTTCCGGATTGTTAAAGAGCATAATACTTCGCAGCATACTGTTAGCCAGTACACTCTGAAGTATTTTATTAGAAAAACAGTATGGTGGAGCTAAGCGGGATCGAACCGCTGACCTCCTGCGTGCAAGGCAGGCGCTCTCCCAGCTGAGCTATAGCCCCATACAGTCTTACAGAAACCTTTTACTACCATTACATTCCAGAAAGGAGATGTAATTTTTACTCAGGCAAGGCGTGTTTTCGCGACGCATAGTTCACTATGCGAGCCGTAAACATAACGCAGCATGAGTGAAAATTTGGTAGGCCTGAGTGGACTTGAACCACCGACCTCACCCTTATCAGGGGTGCGCTCTAACCACCTGAGCTACAAGCCTGTAGAGGTTTTTCTGCTCGTTACTTTTTTATCAGACAATCTGTGTGGACACTGCGCGGGAAGCTATCTTCAGGTAAGGAGGTGATCCAACCGCAGGTTCCCCTACGGTTACCTTGTTACGACTTCACCCCAGTCATGAATCACAAAGTGGTAAGCGCCCTCCCGAAGGTTAAGCTACCTACTTCTTTTGCAACCCACTCCCATGGTGTGACGGGCGGTGTGTACAAGGCCCGGGAACGTATTCACCGTAGCATTCTGATCTACGATTACTAGCGATTCCGACTTCACGGAGTCGAGTTGCAGACTCCGATCCGGACTACGACGCACTTTATGAGGTCCGCTTGCTCTCGCGAGGTCGCTTCTCTTTGTATGCGCCATTGTAGCACGTGTGTAGCCCTGGCCGTAAGGGCCATGATGACTTGACGTCATCCCCACCTTCCTCCGGTTTATCACCGGCAGTCTCCTTTGAGTTCCCACCATTACGTGCTGGCAACAAAGGATAAGGGTTGCGCTCGTTGCGGGACTTAACCCAACATTTCACAACACGAGCTGACGACAGCCATGCAGCACCTGTCTCACGGTTCCCGAAGGCACTAAGGCATCTCTGCCAAATTCCGTGGATGTCAAGGCCAGGTAAGGTTCTTCGCGTTGCATCGAATTAAACCACATGCTCCACCGCTTGTGCGGGCCCCCGTCAATTCATTTGAGTTTTAACCTTGCGGCCGTACTCCCCAGGCGGTCGACTTAACGCGTTAGCTCCGGAAGCCACGCCTCAAGGGCACAACCTCCAAGTCGACATCGTTTACGGCGTGGACTACCAGGGTATCTAATCCTGTTTGCTCCCCACGCTTTCGCACCTGAGCGTCAGTCTTTGTCCAGGGGGCCGCCTTCGCCACCGGTATTCCTCCAGATCTCTACGCATTTCACCGCTACACCTGGAATTCTACCCCCCTCTACAAGACTCTAGCCTGCCAGTTTCGAATGCAGTTCCCAGGTTGAGCCCGGGGATTTCACATCCGACTTGACAGACCGCCTGCGTGCGCTTTACGCCCAGTAATTCCGATTAACGCTTGCACCCTCCGTATTACCGCGGCTGCTGGCACGGAGTTAGCCGGTGCTTCTTCTGCGGGTAACGTCAATCGACGAAGCTATTAACTTCATCGCCTTCCTCCCCACTGAAAGTACTTTACAACCCGAAGGCCTTCTTCATACACGCGGCATGGCTGCATCAGGCTTGCGCCCATTGTGCAATATTCCCCACTGCTGCCTCCCGTAGGAGTCTGGACCGTGTCTCAGTTCCAGTGTGGCTGGTCATCCTCTCAGACCAGCTAGGGATCGTCGCCTAGGTGAGCCATTACCCCACCTACTAGCTAATCCCATCTGGGCACATCCGATGGTGTGAGGCCCGAAGGTCCCCCACTTTGGTCCGAAGACGTTATGCGGTATTAGCTACCGTTTCCAGTAGTTATCCCCCTCCATCGGGCAGTTTCCCAGACATTACTCACCCGTCCGCCACTCGTCACCCGAGAGCAAGCTCTCTGTGCTACCGTTCGACTTGCATGTGTTAGGCCTGCCGCCAGCGTTCAATCTGAGCCATGATCAAACTCTTCAATTAAAAGTTCGATTTGCTGCAACAAGTGCAGCGATGCTCAAGTGTAAAACGTCATAATGAATTTCATTATGTGTTCACTCTTAAGACTTGATATTTTTTGTCACCCGGAGGTGACTGATATCAATCCTGCGAGTGCCCACACAGATTGTCTGATAAATTGTTAAAGAGCGTTGCGAGCAGTGCCTTAAGCATCAGTCGCGAGGTGGCGTATATTACGCTTTCCTCCTTCGGAGTCAACTTCTTTTTGAGAAGTTTTTCCGGCGGTTCAGATACTTCATGAACCTCCTGAGCCGCTGGCCTGTAAGCCGTTGTGCCGTCTCAGTGGTTGCGCATTATAGACAGGCGCCTCTGGAACGCAAGCAGTAATATCGACTTTTTTACTGCCTGCTTAAACTTCGTGCGAAACGCTGTTTTTTAACCCTGTTTAATGCGTGCTGGCAGCGCTTTCAGGCTATCCAGTACCCAATCCGCCGCCATCTCACCTTCAGGCGTCACCGGCTTACCGCTGCGAACCAGCACCTTTTTCCCCACTCCGGCGGCTAAAGCAGCCTGCATATCCTCAATTTTATCGCCAACCATATAAGAAGCGGCCATATCAATGTTCAGATCCTGTCGGGCCGTCAGCAGCATTCCCGGCTGGGGTTTGCGGCAGTCACAGGACTGTCGGAACTCTTCAACTATTGCATCCGGATGGTGCGGGCAAAAATAGATGCCATCCAGATCCACTTCGCGGTCAGCCAGTGACCAGTCCATCCACTCGGTGAGATGCATAAACTGATCTTCGGTGAACATGCCGCGCGCAATGCCGGACTGGTTAGTGACCAGTACCAGCGCGAAGCCCATTTCCTTCAGTTCACGCAGGGCATCAATCACGCCGTCGATAAACTCAAAGTTGTCACTTTCAAAAACGTAACCGTGATCCACATTAATAGTGCCATCACGATCGAGGAAAATTGCGGGGACTTTCTCAGTCACGTAGGAACTCCTGCTTCAAAATTTGCCGTAGTGTATCGCATCATTGCGTTAAAAGAGAGAATGCCCGTTTGAATGACTTCGATTGATTTAGACGTCTGGATGCCCTACCATCCATTCAGTCCCGGTAATCAGGGATACCGTTTTTATTGAACGCCACGGATAACTCCCATCACGATAATAAATAAATCAATGATTAAACTTTCAAATATCACCAAAGTATTCCAGCAAGGGTCACGCAGCATTACCGCCCTGTCCGATGTCAGTCTGCATGTGCCTGCCGGACAAATTTATGGCGTGATCGGCGCTTCCGGTGCGGGTAAAAGCACCCTGATCCGCTGCGTCAATTTACTGGAGCGCCCTACGTCCGGCAGCGTGCTGGTTGATAACCAGGATCTCACTACGCTGTCCGAAGGGCAGCTCACCCTGGCGCGCCGCCAGATTGGCATGATTTTCCAGCACTTTAATCTGCTGAACTCGCGCACCGTTGCCGGTAATGTGGCGCTCCCGTTGGAACTGGGTAACCTGTCGAAGGCCGAGATCAAACATCGCGTGACCGAGCTGCTGGATCTGGTCGGCCTGTCCGACAAGCATGATTCATGGCCTGCCAACCTTTCCGGCGGGCAGAAACAGCGTGTGGCAATTGCCCGTGCGCTGGCCAGCAACCCGAAAGTGCTGCTGTGCGATGAAGCCACCAGCGCGCTGGATCCAGCCACTACCCGCTCCATCCTGGAGCTGTTGAAGGATATTAACCGCCGTCTGGGGATCACCATTCTATTGATCACCCATGAGATGGATGTCGTAAAACGTATCTGTGACTGTGTGGCGGTTATCAGTAACGGTCAGTTGATCGAGCAGGATACGGTGAGCGAAGTCTTCTCTCATCCGAAGACGCCGCTGGCACAACAGTTTATCCAGTCAACACTGCATCTGGACATCCCTGAAGATTATCTCAAGCGTCTGACGCCGGAAGCCAGCGCCACAACCGTTCCTTTATTACGGCTGGAGTTTACCGGCCAGTCGGTCGATGCGCCGCTGTTGTCTGAGTCAGCCCGCCGCTTCAATGTGAATAACAATATTATCAGCGCGCAGATGGATTATGCCGGTGGCGTGAAGTTCGGCATTATGCTGGCTGAGATCCACGGTGACGCAGCCGACACCCAGGCTGCTATCGCGTTCCTGCAAGAGCAACATGTCAAGGTAGAGGTATTAGGTTATGTCTGAGGCGATGATGTGGTTAATGGGCCGCGGCATCTGGGAAACCCTGATGATGACCTTTGTCTCCGGCTTTTTTGGTTTTGTGCTTGGCCTGCCGGTCGGCGTTCTTCTTTATGTGACCCGACCGGGCCAGATCGTGGCGAACGCGAAGCTTTACCGCGTGCTGTCAGCGGCGGTCAACATCTTCCGTTCTATCCCGTTCATTATCCTGCTGGTCTGGATGATCCCCTTCACCCGTATTATTGTCGGCACCTCGATTGGCCTGCAGGCAGCGATTGTTCCGCTTACCGTTGGCGCCGCACCTTTTATTGCGCGTATGGTAGAGAACGCCCTGCTTGAACTGCCTACGGGTTTAATCGAGGCTTCACGCGCCATGGGGGCTACTCCGTTACAGATTATCCGCAAGGTTCTGTTACCGGAAGCACTACCTGGTCTGGTGAATGCCGCTACTATTACTCTGATTACCCTGGTCGGCTATTCTGCAATGGGTGGTGCTGTCGGTGCAGGTGGTCTGGGTCAGATTGGCTATCAGTATGGCTATATCGGTTATAACGCGACGGTGATGAACACGGTATTAATCCTGCTGGTCGTTTTGGTGTATTTGATTCAGTTCTGCGGCGATCGCATCGTTCGTGCGGTCAGCCACAAGTAAACACAACAGTAATTTCTCTCTATTTAAGGAAGGGATATGTCTTTTAATGTTAAAACGCTTGCCGCTGTCGGCGCGCTTATCGGTACCCTGGCACTGGCTGGCTGTGACCAGAAAGAGAAAGATCCAAACCACATCAAAGTGGGCGTGATCGTCGGAAGCGAACAGCAGGTTGCCGAAGTGGCTGCGAAAGTCGCTAAAGATAAATATGGTCTGGACGTTGAGCTGGTGACCTTCAACGATTATGTGCTGCCTAACGAAGCGTTGAGCAAAGGCGACATTGATGCAAATGCCTTCCAGCACAAACCTTATCTCGATCAGCAGATCAAAGACCGTGGCTACAAGCTGGTGTCTGTCGGCAGCACGTTTGTCTACCCCATTGCCGGTTACTCTAAGAAGATCAAATCACTGGATGAACTGCAGAACGGCGCTCAGGTCGCAATCCCTAACGATCCGACCAACCTGGGCCGTTCTCTGCTGCTGCTGCAGAAAGTGGGCCTGATCAAGCTGAAAGACGGCGTTGGCCTGCTGCCAACCTCGCTGGATGTGGTTGAGAACCCGAAAAACCTGAAGTTGGTTGAGCTGGAAGCACCGCAACTGCCACGTTCCCTGGACGATCAGCAGATCGCGCTGGCGGTCATTAACACCACCTATGCCAGCCAGATTAACCTGACGCCGGCGAAAGACGGCATCTTCGTGGAAGATAAAGACTCCCCGTACGTGAACCTGATCGTCGCCCGTGAAGATAACAAAGACGCGGAAAACGTGAAGAAATTCGTCCAGGCTTATCAATCTGATGAAGTGAATGACGCCGCGAACAAAGTGTTCAACGGTGGTGCAGTGAAAGGCTGGTAAGCATCAACTGCGGGTGGCGCCTGCCATCCGCAACCTCATTTCTCATTATTATACGTGCTTTAGTGCGCGCTCCCCGCTTGTTATTTCTGCTCTGGCTTGGTTCAATAACGCCACTTTTACCGAACGTGAGGAATTTCACATGCGTGTTTTACCGCTCTGTCTGTTAGCACTGTCGCTGACAGGGTGTTCGTTGCTGCCGAAGCCCTATGAACCCGTTAAACCTTTTCCGCAGTCAACGCAAAACGACTCATCTCACTCTAAACCCGCAGCCCGCCCTGCTCCGGTAAAACTGTATACAAATGCGGCCGATTTGGTCAGCAAACCCTTCCGCGATCTGGGTGAGGTGTATGGTGATGACTGCCAGAGCAACGCACAGGATTCGCCACCTAATCTGGCGACCGCACGCAAACGTATGCAGATTCGAGCGTCCGGAATGAAAGCGAATGCGGTACTCGTTCATAAATGTGAAATTGTCAGTGGCGCTCAGGGTTGCCTGCGTCAGGCCGTGTGCCAGGGTTCTGCCCTGAAAGTCTCCAGCCAGTAATAACACTCTTTATCTGTACCGGGGGCAGTTCCTACCCCTGGTCCTGAATACGTCCCAACCTGTCATCGGTGAAAGACGTCCATCGCCTCAATCAATGAGACAATCCCTATATTTACGTGACTATTCAACCTGTTATTTGATAATAAAAACCATAGTGATAAACTCACGACTCAAATAACACGATACAAAGGAATTGTATAATGCGTAAATTGGCCTTTATTTTGGTATCATTAGCCCTCACTGGTTGTGCACACACCGCAGACCAAAATGCTCAAAAAAACACCCCATTAAAACCCGAGGCAAAAAGCACTATGTCGGTAGTGACCTCTCACTCCCCAGTTAAACTGCTGAGTCATCCTGATGAACTTTCGGGCAAATCTTTCCTGCCGTTAGGCCGGGTTACCGGTTCAGCCTGCCAGGTCAGAGCAGCAGATTTACCGACTGACATGAACATTGTGCGTCATCAGCTGCAGACCAATGCGGCTCCGCTTCACGCCAATGCTGTGCTGCTGAATAATTGCGAAATCACGGCCAGTATCCAGGGCTGCTATCGTCAGACCCTTTGCCAGGGCTCAGCCCTGAGAGTCGCCCAGTAATGACCACTTTTTCCTTCCAGCAAATAGGCCAGATTCATTCCCCGTGGAAGGAAAAGTTTGCTGTTCCCCGCCAGCCTGGCTTAATTCAGGATGGCGGCGGAGAGCTCCATTTCGATGCGCCTTATAATCACCCGGATGCGGTGCGCGGTCTGGAAGCATTCAGCCATCTGTGGCTGCTGTTTATTTTCCACCAGACGATGGAAGGCGGCTGGCGTCCGACGGTACGCCCCCCGCGTTTAGGCGGTAATGCGCGCATGGGTGTCTTTGCCACTCGTTCAACCTTCCGCCCTAATCCGGTCGGGATGTCTCTGGTGGAGCTGAAAGGAATTCGCTATGAGCGGCAGCAGGTCATCCTTGAATTAGGCAGCCTTGACCTGGTTGACGGAACTCCTGTCGTTGATATCAAACCCTATCTGCCGTTTGCCGAAGCATTACCTGACGCACGCGCCGGGTTTGCCCAGCAAGCCCCCGTTGCGGATATGCCGGTGAGCTTTACTCCCCAGGCACGGCTGCAGCTGATGCAGCATCAGCAGCGTTTTCCTCATCTTGAACGTTTTATTCATCAGGTTCTCGCCCAGGATCCGCGCCCTGCTTATCGCAAAGGCGAAGAACCCGATCGTGAATATGCGGCATGGCTGCTGGATTTCAACGTCCGCTGGCGTGTTATTCACTCAGGGACAGAAGTTATCGCCATCGACCCGCGTTAATTTCTCCCGGCACCTTTTGACTCTCCTGTCACACTGATACACTAGCGTCCACGTTTTTTTGGCTCTCTTTCCGTTCATATGGAATCGTAACTCATGCGTACTACTCAATATCTGCTCTCCACTCTGAAGGAGACACCTGCCGATGCCGAAGTGATCAGCCACCAGCTGATGCTGCGCGCTGGCATGATCCGTAAACTGGCATCCGGTCTTTATACCTGGCTGCCAACCGGTTTACGCGTGCTCAAAAAAGTTGAAAACATCGTGCGCGAAGAGATGAACAACGCCGGTGCGATTGAGATTTCCATGCCGGTTGTTCAGCCGGCAGATTTGTGGCAAGAGAGTGGCCGCTGGGAGCAGTACGGGCCGGAACTGCTGCGCTTCGTTGACCGTGGTGAGCGCCCTTTTGTTCTGGGTCCAACGCATGAAGAGGTGATCACTGACCTGATCCGTAACGAACTCAGCTCCTATAAGCAGCTGCCGATAAATCTGTTCCAGATCCAGACCAAATTCCGTGATGAAGTCCGTCCGCGTTTCGGCGTCATGCGCTCGCGTGAATTCATCATGAAAGATGCCTACTCGTTCCACACCACCCAGGAATCGCTGCAGGAAACCTATGAGGCGATGTATCGCGCCTACAGCCAGAGTTTCACCCGTATGGGCCTCGACTTCCGCGCTGTTGATGCGGATACCGGCTCTATCGGTGGCAGTGCCTCGCATGAGTTCCAGGTCCTGGCACAGAGTGGTGAAGATGATGTGGTGTTCTCTACCGAGTCTGACTACGCCGCTAATATTGAAAAAGCGGAAGCGGTCGCACCGGCCGGTGGGCGTGCTGCTGCCACACAGCCTATGGAGCAGTTCGCAACACCTGATGCGAAAACCATTGCTGAACTGGTCGAACAGTATGGCCTGCCCATCGACAAAACCGTGAAAACCCTGATGGTCCACGCGTCTAAAGAGAGCGGACATGCGCTGGTCGCCCTGCTGGTACGTGGCGATCACGAGCTGAACGAAATCAAAGCAGAGCATCTTGATATCGTTGCTTCGCCGCTCACTTTTG
This sequence comes from Erwinia persicina, assembly GCF_019844095.1. Taxonomy (NCBI): domain Bacteria; kingdom Pseudomonadati; phylum Pseudomonadota; class Gammaproteobacteria; order Enterobacterales; family Erwiniaceae; genus Erwinia; species Erwinia persicina. Next base: position 3,690,115 of record NZ_CP082141.1, read on the forward strand.
CGACCGAAGACGAGATCCGCACGCTGGTGAATGCCGGTCCTGGCTCTCTCGGCCCGGTCGGGCTGAATATGCCCGTCATCGCAGACCGCAGCGTTGCAGCGATGAATGACTTTAGCGCCGGTGCCAATATTGACGGGCAGCATCTTAAAGGCATTAACTGGGAGCGCGATCTGCCGCTGCCGCGCGTCGCGGATATCCGCAACGTGGTCGAAGGCGATGCCAGCCCGGATGGAAAAGGCACGCTGCTGATCAAGCGCGGTATTGAAGTGGGTCATATCTTCCAGCTCGGCACCAAATACTCTGAAGCGATGAAAGCGTCCGTACAGGGTGAAGATGGCCGTAATCAGATTATGACCATGGGCTGCTACGGCATTGGCATTACCCGTATCGTGGCGGCTGCGATTGAGCAGAACCATGACGAGCGCGGGATTATCTGGTCCCCTGCACTGGCTCCTTTCCAGGTGGCGATTCTGCCAATGAATATGCAGAAATCGTTCCGCGTGAAAGAACTGGCAGAAGAGCTGTATGCCACCCTGCGCGCCAGAGGCATTGACGTTATTCTCGACGATCGTAAAGAGCGCCCGGGTGTCATGTTTGCTGATATGGAACTGATTGGCGTGCCGCACAGCATCGTGATCGGCGACCGTAATCTGGACAGCGAAGAAGTGGAATACAAATCGCGTCGTACCGGTGAGAAACGGATGATCAAAACCAACGAAATCGTTGATTTCCTGGTGAGTGAACTGGCGATTTAACCTGTCGCAGGCAAGGAGGACGGCCTGACGTTACCGTTCCGATCAAAAAAAGCCACCGCATTTGCGGTGGCTTTTTTCATTTTAGGATTGAACGACGTTTGACTGCTCTTGCTCCTGCAGCGCCCGCACCGTCTGGTGCCGCTGCCAGTAGTAACCCAGGGTGTATTTAAACCCTTCAATGTCCTTATTCAGGCCCGGTAGCGGGATCTCACTGCGCTTTTTACCCTGTGCGTTGGGTTGAACATGTTGCAGATACAGCACTTCTTTCGTGAACCGCTTAATCACGTTGATATTCTTAATATTATCCCACGGCAGCAGTTCAGCCGTCTGCGGTTTAATAATGCCCAGATAGGTCAGTTCTATCGCACTGCCATCTTTCAGCGTCCACGAAACCGGCGGGAAGTATTTCAGAACCAGCGCCGTCTCCTCCTCCCCTTCAGGCTGATAGCGCCATGCCAGGCTCTCTTCATGCGCTGAGGAAAAATCACGCTCGTATTTCTGCCACAGTTGCTGTTCTATTTCCGCTGCCACTGGCATCAGATCGACCCAGCTCTCTGCCGGTAACTCCGCTGCGATGGCTGCATAACCTGTTTCATCAACGGTATAACCCACGTTGTGCATACGATCGGCCAGCGGTGGATGTGAATCAAATGGGTGCGGCACGTTTGACTGACGCATCATGCCAATAAAGTCCGGCGAACTGACATGCTGCGGCAGGCCCTGGGCAATGGCTTTACTGATCCCCAGCTCATTTTCATGCAGGGTTTTATTATCAAACAACGTTTGCTCAACTTCGCTGCGATAGCTGGCATAAGCAGAAATTTTAATCAGTGACTCAACAATTGCTTCAGGAGTAATCAGGGTGGCAGCATTGCGGTCTGCAACGAACTCACGCTCACGACTGTTACGCTGCCATGCCAGTTCAAACAACATGCGATACAGGCAAAGAGGATAGTAAACCATCACTGTCGAGATATCTTTTCTCATCAAATGAATGTACTGGTCGAAGCGGTACAGTTTTGGCCCCAGTAAGGCGCCCGACGCGGTATCGCCTTCATGCAGGTGCGTTAACTCATGCACCATCACCCCATCAGCCTGGGAAGTGGTTAGCTGACGCAGCAAGGGGATACTGACGTAGAGCTTGCGGCCCTTCAGCAACTGCTGGTTGACGCTTAACGGTGCTTCGGTTACATAAAAGTTAGTATCGATACCCGCAATAATATGGTCGGGGGGTGCCGTCCCTACCCGGGAAGCCAGCGCATCAATACGCGACCACAGCGCGGGTGCCGCGTCACGGGTTACGACTTCACCTTCAACATCGTCTTCAGGCGGCAGCTTTTTGAAGATGCCTTTGATCATATAAAACATTGCGGCCAGTACCAGCAGCCCCATGGCCATGACCAGCTTCGGATAATAGGTTTGGGTAAAGAATGCCGTTCCCCAGAAAGAGAGCCAGACCAGCATTCCGCCCTGAACCAGCACTTCCAGCGCGCTCGTCAGCATCAGGAAAGGACGGGCCAGCTTCAGGCTTTGCAGCTGTCCCTGACGGTTTTTAAAGGCCAGCATGGTGAACAGGACGATCATCAGCAGAATGACAACGCCACCAGCCAGGGTCCAGAAAGCGACTTTGTCCATCATCCAGAACTGCCAGAGTTCTGACTTTTCTGCACAGACCGCATTCTGATAGTCGCGGAGATCGTCCGGCACCGCACCACAAACGCTGGAAGGCGGGTTCTGTTGCAGGAATTCAGTCAGTTTATTCACATCCTGACTCTGACTGCGCGCATCATCAATAAAGATTTGACTATATTCCTGATCGAGCTGACGCGTGCCGTATTCAGCAAATACCAGCGTAATAGCGGGGATCAGGAAAAGCGTCACTAAAACCCATAGGAATACTTTCGCATACCCTTTTTTCAATGCCATTAATTCGTTCAAAATAATTAACCCGCAAACTGTGTGTGAGAAGACAAAGCTGCTTATATCAGGCAATACCTAAAGGGGAATCTACCGACATTAATGGAAATGGCGTGAGATCCGTCTCTGGCGTGCGTCAGCTATAGAGTGTTAATAAGGTGGTAATACAGGCGTATAAGACGATATTTCAACAAAGTGAACAAGAGGTTAACGGGTTTTTAGGATTATTTACCTGGCTTATTCTCTTTTTTCCCGTTGCGGAGATAAATATATTCTGTAATAACCGGTTTAATTTGACTTAATTCCAAAAAAGCCCCTTAAAGGGGCTTTTTTATTATTTCAGCGTCTTGTTAAGTGCCCGTCTTATTTGCCGTCAGACGCCAGCCGTGCGCATTGCTCACCGCCATTCCGCGCCCGGCAATCGCTTCAAGACCATTATTAATCGGGCGAAATCGTAGTTTCTCGCCGTTCATGGCGACCAGGGTCAGCGTATCTGCGGTGCGGGCCCACTGGCCATACTGCGCGCTGCGCAGGGTATGCTCCCCTGTCGCACGCTGCTCCAGGACATAGCTACCATCGGTGGCCAAAAACAGCGAGGACTCACTGTCCTCACAGGCGGGTCCACACGGCAGCAGGCCGGTGTAACTCTGCTGCATCGGCTCCAGCGGTGGGGGTTGCTGCGCGTTCTGCCGGTTATGGCAGCCCAACAGCCCTCCCAAAGCCAGAGTGGCAAATAATGTGAGAACAACTGCTTTCATGGTCGCTCCTGCATAAAAAGATAACGATTCAGTCGCCGCGAACTTTTCCACGCAGCGATTTCGTTGAGGCTTTGCGGGCTTTGCCTTCCAGCCGGCGTTTTTTTGAAGCCATCGTCGGACGCGTAGCGCGGCGGGTTTTCTCCACCACAGTTAACTCCTGAATCAGGTTTTCCAACCGTTTCAGTGCCGCTTCTCGGTTCATCTCCTGGCTACGATACTCCTGCGCCTTGATAATCACGATACCTTCCGGGGTAATCAGATGATGGCTGACCGCCATCATTCGCTCCTGATAAAACACCGGCAGGCTGGACGCGCGAATATCAAAACGCAAATGGATTGCCGTCGAACTTTTATTCACGTTCTGGCCACCGTTACCCTGCGCTCTGATCGCGGTGATTTCGATTTCGGCATCTGGAATAGTGACGCTACGTGACAATACAATCATACCCTTTTTCCTGCCTCCAGCCATGAATCAAACTGAATTTCCAGATGACTGCTGTCATCAGACAGCCAGATGGTGCCGTCCTGAATGGTGGCCTGCAACGTCATGGATCGTGAAGCCAGCTTAATCAGGGCACTAAGCTGTTCATCATTCAGGTAACGTATCGTCAGGTTATCATGCTGAGACAGCTTGCTCTGATGTTGCTGCCACCATGGCTGTGCGGCTCGCCAGTTATAGGTATACAACCAGACGTGCTGAGAACGGCTACAGGCTTTCTTGATCCTGCGCTCATCCGGCAAACCGAGGTCAATCCACACGTCAATACCGCCGTGATCGTTCAGTTGCCAGATTTCAGGCTCATCTTCCGCACTCAGCCCCCGGGTAAAGGTCAGACGCTCATTTGCGTGAACCAGCCAGGCGAGCAGACGCAGCATCATCCGCTCTTCCGTTTCCGAAGGGTGACGGGCCAGCGTCAGCGTCTGGTCAATAAACACGTTGCGGTCCATGTCTGCGACGTTAACCGTGGCTTTATAAATTGTTGCTTTCAGTGCCATAAGGATCCTTATCTCAGTTGCCCGCTATTGTAACCTGATGATGCAGCAAATCACCTGCTCACAGGCTGATTTCCCGTAAATGGCTGTGCTATAGTCGCATTATCGCCAGAGAGAACTCTGAAGGGGGGTGCATGTGCAAAAGTATTGTGAATTAGTTCGCCGGAAATATGCTGAAATTGGCAGTGGCGATCTGGGATACGTGCCTGACGCACTCGCGTGCGTGTTGAAAGCACTTGATGAGGTAGCGGGCAATCCTGAGCTACACTCTTCCATCAGGGAAAAGGCAGCCTTTGCTGCCGCCAACTTATTGGTGAGCGACTATGTTGACGAAAGATGAAGCCTACAGACCGATCAACTGCGATGACTATGACAACCTGGAACTCGCCTGCCAGAATAACTGGATGCTGACACTGGCGTTAAAAGACGGTGAGCAGCTTAAGGCAAAAGCCAAAGATATGCTGTCGCGTAAGAACGTAGAGTACCTGAGCATTGAGATTGCCGGGGAAAATCGCCAACTGCGCCTTGACCATATCGCCAGCTTCAGCCACCCGGATCTCGGCACCGTGGTGGTCAGCGAGTCAGACTAGTCACTTCCTGCCAGGCGGATCGCCGATCCGCCTTCCCTCTCAGGGTTTCAGACCCGCATAGTATGCCGCCAGATCCTCAATGTCCTGATCGCTCAGCCCCGCCACAAAAGCTTTCATCACCTCTGCCTGCCCGCCGCTGCGGCCGCCGCTTTTGTACGCCTGTAGCGCCTGCGCCAGATAGGGTTCATGCTGCCCGGCAAGATTGGGGTAGACTGGGGCTGCGGCTTTTCCTTCCGCGCCGTGGCAGGCCAGACAGCGGGCAGATTTCTCCTGTCCGGCACTGCTGTTGCCCGCTGCCAGCGCAGGCGCACAGCCGATCAGCAGCAAAGCCGCTATTATTCTGACGTTGTTCATTGCACTCTCTCGTCTTCTTTTATCGACACCAGTCAACTGACCAGCCGCTATCGGGACGGTCCGGGACACCTTCACGGGTGACAAAAACCCCTGCGGCCGCCATCAGGCGCTCGCCATAAAATATCAGCGGCGTGCGCTCACGCTCCCAGGGGGGAACGGCGAGTTCATGCCACAATTTTTTTAACGGCCGGCTGCCTGCCCGGCCGACAATATGAAACGATCCCTGCGCTTTAAAGCGCACGCTGACTGGTTCGTCCGGCTGCGGCAGGCGCAGTGTTACCGCCTCGCTGTCCGGCCGCAGCTGCCCAAGGCCTTCCGGCAAAATCAGCGGGCGTGAGATATCTGTCCACATCAGCCGGACAGCGGCCAGCGACGGCCTCAGCGGCAGCCAGTACAGGCGGTGGCGATAGCGACGCACCTCATGCCCGCCCAGCCGGAGGCGCGGTTCGGCATCCTCACGGCTACAGGCCACTTCCTGCCACAGGCGGCGCAGGGCATCACGCGACGGCATACTGCCCTGATGGCAGGCGATCCAGCGCCGCAGCAGCGCGCTGCGCCGGGCTTCACTCATCTCAAACAACGGAGCAACTGGCAACGTACCGGCAGAATCCATCAGCGATGACAGTGACTCCGCCAGCAGTTCGTCCAGTAGCTGCTCCTGCTCACCGCACAGCGAGGCGCTGCGGGCAACGGCGTGGGAAAAATGTGGCCAGCGGGCACTCAGTAACGGCATGACTTGCAGGCGCAAAAAATTGCGGTCATAGCGCGGATCGGCGTTACTTTCATCCTCAATCCACGTCAGACGGTGTTCCTGCGCCCAGTCTTCCAGCTGCAGGCGACCGAACGCCAGCAGCGGCCGCAGGTGACGATGCTGGCCCATCTGGCGATGTGCTGGCATGGCGGCCAGACCCGCCGGGCCGCTACCCCGTTTCAGTGCCAGCAACAGGGTTTCACTCTGGTCATCCTGGTGCTGGGCAGTTAACAGCGTTTCCCCCGCCTGAAGCTGTTGACTGAAAACCTGATAGCGTGCGCCGCGTGCCGCGGCCTCAATCCCGCCGTGGCGTGCATCGACCGTAACATGGCAGACCACCAGCGGCACCTGCCACTGCAGGCACTGTTGCCGGCAGTGAGCCACCCAGTCATCCGCACGCGGGCTGAGTCCGTGATGGATATGCACTGCCCGCAGCTGCAAGGCAGGACGCTGGCGGCGTAACAGCACCAACTGATGCAACAGCACGCTGGAGTCCAGCCCGCCACTGTAAGCCAGCAGCACGCTGTGCTCGTTAACCAGTTGGGCTTCAAGATGGGCAATCGATGACATGGTCATTCCAGAATACAGGGGACGCTATTATAACCCCATCAATCCTGATATATCTCCAGCGGCAGTCCATCCGGATCGTTAAAGAAGGTAAAAAGTTTGCCAGTGAGCGGATCGATACGCACCGCTTCACAACGCACGCCCTGGTCTTCCAGAGACTGCTTCGCGGCCTCAACATCATCGACACTGAAGGCAAGATGGCGTAAACCGCAGGCTTCCGGCTGGGTCGGACGCGCCGGTGGCAGGGGAAATGAGAACAGCTCAATCACATACTCACCGTTCAGCGTCAGATCGCCCTTCCAAGAATCACGCTCGGCACGATACACCTCCCCCATCAGGCCGAAGCCCAGAATATCGCAGTAAAACGCCTTACTCAGCGCATAGTCGCGGGCGATGATCGCTACGTGATGGATTTTTTTTAACTGTAATGCTGGCATACCGGCTCCTGATTAATCAATGCCTGACGACCCTACCCGTCAGGCACCAGAGCAGCAAGGGTAAAATTCTGGATCTCCGGCTACATTCCGACGTCGTTTTTCAGCACACGCACGCGATACTGGCCTTCGTCCGTCAGCGTGGTGCCGTGAATATCGGTTTCGAACCCAGGATAATGCTTACCAATAGCACACAACATCAGCAGAAAATCGAGCACCGCCCGGCTCTCTTCGGTGATCATCTCTCCGGGCATCACCACCGGCACACCGGGAGGGTACGGCAGGATCATATTGGCGGAGATGCGCCCGACCAGCGCAGAGATATCCACCGTTTCGATATTGCCTTTTACCTGCTGCTGGAACATCTGGTGCGGCGTCAGTTTCATCTCCGGTAGCGTGGAAAACGCCTTCAGCATCAGACGCGGCAGATCGTGCTGACGGATCAGCGTGTGGATCCCCTGGGCCAGATCCTGAATGCGCATATTGCGATAGAAGTCAGGATCTTCCGCATACAGATCCGGCAGCATGTTTTTGACCCGCAGATTAAGATCATAGGATCGTTTAAATTCGGTCAGACCGCGCAGTACGCTCATCGCTTTGGTTTTATCAATGCCGATGCTGAACAGGAACAGCAGGTTGTAGGGCCCGGTTTTCTCCACCACCACACCGCGCTCATCGAGGAATTTCGCCACCAGCGCCGCCGGGATCCCCTCTTCGGCCATGTCGCCCAGCTCACTCATCCCCGGCGTCAGGATGGTCACTTTGATCGGATCAAGATACATATGATCGGCATCCGCATCGCGGAAGCCGTGCCACTCCTCTTCACCGGGCTGGATCGGCCAGCATTCCGGCTCATCCACGCCTTCCGGCTGCCAGATGTCAAAGAACCAGCCCTCTGACTCTTCGCGCAGGCGCTGGACTTCGCGACGAAAATGCAGAGCCCGCTCGACCGAACGGTTAATCAGGCGCTTACCCGGATTACCGCGCAGCATCGCCGCCGCCGTTTCGATGGAAGCGACGATGGCATAGTTGGGCGACGTGGTGGTGTGCATCATATAGGCTTCATTAAAGGTCTGTTCGTCGTAATCCCCTTTAATATGGATCAGTGAGGCCTGGGAAAATGCCGCCAGCAGTTTATGGGTAGACTGGGTTTCATAGATGACCTTGCCCGGCGTTCGCTCCCCGCTCATGCCGCTCAGCCCCTGATAGATAGGGTGGAAGTTGGTATAGGGTACCCAGGCAGAGTCAAAGTGAATGGACGGCACGTCCAGTGTCTCTTTGATATAGCGGGTGTTGTACAGCAGCCCGTCATAGGTGGAGTTAGTGATTACGGCATGAACAGGCCAGCTGGCACGCGGGGTTTGTGCCACCTTCAGCGCAATACTCTCTTTCGTAAATTCGCGCTTCGGGATGCCGCCGAGAATACCGAGTGCATTCCGCGTGGGTTTCAACCAGATGGGGATGATATCGCTCATCATCAGCAGATGAGTTAATGACTTATGGCAGTTGCGATCCACCAGCACCGTGCTGCCTGACGGGGCGGCATACATCCCGACGATCTTATTCGACGTGGAGGTGCCGTTGGTGACCATATAACTCTGCTCGGCACCAAAGGTGCGCGCCACATACTCTTCTGCTTCAAGATGCGGGCCGGTATGGTCCAGCAGCGACCCCAGTTCAGTGACAGAAATCGAAATATCGGCCTTCAGGGTATTGGCACCAAAAAAATCATAAAACAGACTGCCCACCGGGCTTTTCTGGAAGGCGGTGCCCGCCATATGACCGGGCGTACAGAAGGTATACTTTCCCTCTTTGACATAGGTAAACAGCGCTTTCGTCAACGGGGGCGTGATGGTATCGATATATTCATCGGTATAATGACGGATGCGCTGGGCGATCTCTTCCGCTGCGTTCAGGGCGTATTCGAAGAACCAGATGGTCATGCGCATTTCATTAATGCTGACATCCATCGTTGAGTGGGTGTTGATAAAGGCATAAAGCGGAAGATATTCGTTTAACTGGTTAATTTCACAACACAGCTCCAGACTGTGTTCATCCCAGTCAAACACTACGCCGCAGATACGCGGATTGTGTTCAATCAGCTTCAGCAGGTCATTGGCGTCATGCGGGTAGATAGTCTGAAAGCCCTGGTTTTTTAAGGTAGTGTCCAGCTCACGGATGGGTTCATCTTTATAAAAGGCGTTATGCGGTCCCATGATCGCGATAATATTCAATGTTGTCTCCTGGTCTGTTTGCTCCAGTGTGTAAGCATAGTGGACGCAAAACAAAAAGGGCCAGACGATGTCTGACCCTTTGGGTAAGGAATGGTGAACAATCAGGCGTAGCCGTAGCTCATCAGACGCTGATAGCGGCGATCGAGCAGCTCTTCTTTAGAAAGCGTATCCAGATCGGCCAGATCGGCCAGCAGCTGGGCTTTCATCGATACGCCGATTGCCAGCGGATTACGATGCGCGCCGCCCAGAGGTTCCGGGATGACGGTATCAATCAACTTAAGCTCTTTCAGACGCGGTGCAATAATGCCCATCGCTTCGGCGGCCAGCGGCGCTTTGTCGGCGCTTTTCCACAGAATTGACGCACAACCTTCTGGTGAGATCACCGAGTAGGTACTGTACTGCAGCATATTCACTTTATCGCCAACGCCGATAGCCAGTGCACCACCGGAGCCACCTTCACCAATCACGGTGCAGATAACCGGCACGGTCAGGCCAGACATCTCACGCAGGTTACGGGCGATAGCTTCAGACTGACCGCGCTCTTCCGCACCCACGCCAGGATAAGCTCCAGGGGTATCAATGAAGGTGATGATCGGCATATTAAAACGCTCGGCCATCTCCATCAGGCGCAGTGCTTTACGATAGCCTTCAGGCGCGGGCATACCGAAGTTACGACGGATTTTCTCTTTGGTTTCGCGCCCTTTCTGATGACCAATAATCATCACCGGACGACCATCCAGACGCGCGGTGCCACCGACAATGGCTTTATCGTCGGCATAGGCACGGTCGCCCGCCAACTCGTCAAAGTCCGTGAACACATTGCGAACATAGTCCAGCGTATACGGGCGCAGCGGATGACGCGCAAGCTGCGCAATCTGCCAGGCACCTAAATCTGAGAAGATTTTACGGGTCAGCTCAACGCTTTTATCGCGCAGACGCTGAATCTCTTCATCCAGATTAATATCCAGTTTTTCATCCTGACGGCCAACCGACTTAAGCGAATCAATCTTCGCTTCAAGTTCTGCGATTGGCTGTTCGAAATCCAGGTAATTAAGACTCATAATAATCCTGTTTTAGTCAAACTCCAGTTCCACCTGCTCCGATCCTATCAACGATCGCAGATCGTTCAGCAAACGATCGCTCGGCGACACGCGCCAGGTTGCACCAAAGCGCAACTTCGCCCGCGCATCCTCTCTCTGATAGTAGAGATGTACCGGAATTGTCCCCGAACGATGGGGTTCCAGGGATTGACGGAGACGGTTCAAAAGCTGGTCATCAATTTGCCTGTCCGTCAGCGAGATAGCAAGCCCGCGTGCATATTTTTCACGTGCTTCATCGATGTCCATCATATCGCGGGCCATCATTTTAAGCCCGCCGTTGAAGTCATCGAAGCTGACCTGCCCACTGACGATCAGGATACGGTCCTTCTCCAGCATATGCTGGAACTTATCTAACGCATCTGTAAACAACATCACTTCCAGACGACCAGAACGGTCATCCAGCGTGCAGATGCCAATACGGTTACCGCGTTTTGTTACCATCACACGGGCCGCCACCACCAGACCGGCAGCCGTGGTCATCTTACCACGCTCGGTCGGGTGCATGTCTTTCAGGCGCAGTCCACCGACATAGCGCTCAATTTCTTTCAGGTACTGGTTGATTGGGTGACCCGTTAAGTAAAGCCCTAACGTTTCCCTTTCGCCATCCAGCTGGATCTGTTCCGGCCAGGGAGTGACATCCGAGTAAGACTTCTCAACCTGTTCCGGGGCTTCGGCCAGCACGCCAAACATGTCGGCCTGGCCGATGGCTTCCGCTTTCGCATGCTGATCGGCCGCTTTCAGTGCATCCGGTAGCGCACTCATCAGTGCCGCGCGGTGCGGGCCGAGGCGATCAAAGGCACCGGACATAATCAGCTTTTCCAGCACCCGCTTATTCAGCTTCTTCGTATCAGTGCGGGCGCACAGGTCAAACAGTTCGCGGAAATAGCCACCTTCGTTACGGGCTTCAATGATCGCTTCGATCGGACCTTCACCCACACCTTTGATCGCGCCAATACCGTAAACGATTTCACCCGCATCGTTAACGTGGAACTGATACTGTCCGGAGTTAATATCCGGCGGCAGCACCTTCAGCCCCATCCGCCAGCACTCATCAACCAGGCCAACCACTTTCTCAGTATTATCCATATCAGCGGTCATGACCGCCGCCATAAATTCAGCCGGATAGTGCGCCTTCAGCCACAGCGTCTGGTAGGAAACCAGCGCATAGGCGGCGGAGTGAGACTTGTTAAACCCGTAGCCGGCGAATTTCTCCACCAGGTCAAAAATTTTAATCGCCAGCTCACCGTCGATGCCGCGCGATTTCGCACCGTCTTCAAAGCCGCCGCGTTGCTTGGCCATCTCGACCGGGTTCTTTTTACCCATTGCACGACGCAGCATATCGGCACCGCCGAGGCTGTATCCCGCCAGCACCTGGGCTATCTGCATCACCTGTTCCTGATAGAGGATGATGCCATAGGTCGGTTCCAGCACAGGCTTCAGGGACTCATGCTGCCACTGAATATCCGGATAGGAGATCTCTTCACGCCCGTGTTTACGGTCAATAAAGTTATCCACCATGCCGGACTGCAGCGGGCCGGGGCGGAACAGGGCGACCAGTGCAATCATATCCTCAAAGCAGTCTGGCTTCAGGCGTTTGATCAGGTCTTTCATGCCGCGTGATTCAAGCTGGAAGACCGCAGTAGTCTCCGAGCGTTGCAGCATATCGAAACTTTTTTTATCTTCAAGCGGAATTGCCGCGATATCGATCGGCGGCTCACCCTGCTTTTCGCGGCGGGCGTTAATCATCGCCAGCGCCCAGTCAATGATCGTCAGGGTGCGCAGGCCCAGGAAGTCAAACTTCACCAGGCCGGCATATTCCACGTCGTTCTTATCAAACTGCGTAACCGGATGGTTGCCATTCTCGTCGCAGTACAGCGGCGCGAAGTCGGTAATTTTGGTCGGCGCGATGACCACGCCCCCGGCGTGTTTACCGGCGTTACGCGTCACCCCTTCCAGGATGCGCGCCATATCAATCAGCGCCTTAACTTCTTCATCTGCTTCATAAATTTCAGGCAGCTGAGGTTCGGCGGCAAAGGCCTTTTCCAGCGTCATCCCCGGGTCGGGCGGCACCAGTTTAGAGATGCGATCGACAAAACCATAAGGATGGCCAAGCACGCGCCCTACGTCGCGGATCACCGCTTTGGCGGCCATCGTACCGAAGGTAATGATCTGCGATACGGCCTGACGCCCGTACATTTCTGCCACGTGCTCAATCACCAGGTCGCGTTTTTCCATGCAGAAATCGACGTCAAAGTCAGGCATTGAAACACGTTCAGGGTTGAGGAATCGTTCAAACAGCAGATCGAATTCCAGCGGGTCGAGGTCAGTGATTTTCAGCGCATAGGCCACCAGCGAGCCCGCACCCGATCCACGTCCCGGGCCCACCGGGACATCGTTATCCTTCGACCACTGGATGAATTCCATGACGATCAGGAAGTAACCAGGGAACCCCATCTGGTTAATCACCGTCAGTTCAATGTCCAGACGTTCGTCATATTCACCGCGGCGCTCGGCGCGAACCTTCTCATCCGGGAACAGGAACGCCAGACGTTCCTCAAGCCCTTCTTTTGATTTTGCCACCAGAAAATCTTCTGTGGTCATCTCACCGGTGGGGAACTGAGGCAGGAAATACTCACCCAGACGGATGGTGACGTTGCAACGACGGGCAATTTCCACGCTATTTTCCAGCGCTTCCGGAATGTCCGAGAACAGCTCGCACATCTCCTCTTCACTGCGCATGTACTGCTGCGGGCTGTAGTTGCGGGGACGTTTAGGATCGTCGAGGGTAAAGCCGTCGTGAATGGCAACGCGAATTTCATGAGCATCAAATTCCGTTTCCGTCAGGAAACAGACTTCGTTAGTCGCCACCACCGGCACGCCCTGCGCGATCGCCAGCTCTACCGCCGCGTGGAGATACGTCTCTTCATCCTGACGGCCCGTACGGATCAGTTCCAGATAATAGCGGTCGGGAAAATGGTGCTGATAAAAGGCCAGACACTCGGTCACCTGTGCCGTATTACCGCGCAGCAACATTTTGCCGACATCACCACGGCGCCCACCGGACAGCAGGATGATGCCCTGCTGATGTTCTACCAGCCAGTCACGATCGATTGTCGGGCCTGCGGGACCATAACCCCGTTGGTAAGCGCGGGAAATCAGCAGCGTCAGGTTCTGATAGCCTTCATTATCAGCCGCCAGTACGGTGATTTGAGACAGCTCATCCCCCATGGCTTCGCTGCTGACGTTGAAATCGGCACCGATAATGGGCTTGATACCCTGGCTGTGAGCGGTACCGTAGAATTTCACCAGCCCGCACAGGTTCGTGAAGTCAGTGATGCCGATGGCCGGCATCCCCATTTTTGCCGCGTTTTTCACCAACGGGCCAGTTTTCGCTAGCCCATCGATCATGGAGTAGTCACTGTGAACGCGTAAATGAATAAAACGAGGTTCGGCCATCTGAGATTCCGTTAAAACCAGGGATAAAAATTACAGCGTACGGACAACCGTTGCGCTGACGTCGGCATCCAGCAGCGCGTTACGCACAGGAGCAAAACTGCGGCGGTGCAGTGGCGTCGCGCCAAACCGCGCCAGTTTTTCCATATGCAGAGCGGTCGGGTAACCTTTGTGCTGGGCAAAGCCATATTCAGGGTAAAGCCGGTCCAGCTCGGTCATTTCACGGTCGCGCGTCACTTTCGCAACGATCGACGCGGCGCTGATCTCGCGCACCAGGCTATCGCCTTTAACCACGGCCTGACTGGGCATGGCCAGGACCGGGCAGCGGTTGCCATCTATCAGCACAAAGTCCGGCGTCAGATGCAGTCCTGCCACGGCACGCTGCATCGCCAGCATGGTGGCATGAAGGATATTAAGCTGGTCGATTTCTTCCGGTTCAGCGCGTCCCAGGCTCCAGCTTAACGCTTTCTCGGTGATCTCATCAAACAATGCCAGACGGCGTTTTTCCGACAGCTTTTTAGAGTCGGCAAGGCCGGCAATCGGCCGGGCCGGATCGAGGATCACCGCTGCTGTAACCACCGCGCCCACCAGGGGGCCACGCCCCACTTCATCAACACCGGCAATCAGCGTGGCGTTGGGATAGATAAATTCATTCATGGGCACAGCTCCAGTACAGCCGCAGCAGCCTGCTCATCGGCGTTCCAGCGGATCTGATGATGCAGTTCAGCAAAGGTCGCCAGCAGCGTATCGCGGGTTTCACCTGCAGCCAGCAACGGCTCCAGCGCGGCGGCAAGCCGCTCAGGCTGACACTCATCCTGCAACAGCTCTTTCACCAGCTCACGTCCCGCCAGCAGGTTAGGCAGCGAGACATACTCCGTTTTCACCAGGCGCTTCGCCAGCCAAAAGGTGAACGGCTTCATTCGGTAGCCAACCACCATAGGACATTTTGCCAGCATACACTCCAGCGCGGCGGTGCCGGACGCCAGCAGTGCCGCATCGCTGGCCACCATGGCGGCCCGCCCTTTTCCATCCAGCAGGTGCATAATTAAATCAGGAGCCACTTCGGCTTTGATTTTCTCAAACTGTTCGCGACGACGCGGGTTTACCAGCGGCACGACAATTTGCAGTGCCGGGTATTTAGCCCGCAGTAGTACCGCTGTTCGCAGGAAATCGGCACTCAGCATTTCCACTTCGGCCCCGCGACTGCCGGGCAGCAGCGCCAGACACAGCGCATCCGGGGCAATACCGAGCTCACGCCGGGCGGCCTGTTTATCCGGTTCAATCGGCATGGCATCGGCCATCGTATGGCCAATAAAGCGGCACGGCACGTTGAAACGATCGTAAAACGCTTTTTCAAACGGCAGGAAGGCCAGCACCAGGTCTGTCGAGCGGCCAATCTTAAACACGCGGTTCTGCCGCCAGGCCCAGACAGAGGGGCTGACGTAGTGGATCGTGCGGATGCCCTGCTGTTTCAGCTTACCTTCAAGGGTGATATTAAAATCTGGCGCATCAATACCGACAAAGACATCGGGCCTGAGCGTAGTAAAGCGGCGGGTGAGGTCACGGCGGATATGCAACAGGCGACGCAAACGGCCCAGCACCTCAACAATGCCCATCACCGCCAGTTCTTCCATCTCATACCAGGCTTCACAGCCTTCGGCCTGCATCAGCGGTCCCGCCACGCCGACAAAACGGGCGTCAGGATGCTTTTCTTTCAGCGCACGGATAAGACCGGCACCAAGAATATCGCCGGAGGTTTCTCCGGCGACAAGGGCAATCGTTAAGGGATGCTTTGGCATGAGTTAACGAATCAGACCCCTTGTAGAGCGGGAAAAGAAGTCGTAAAACGGCTGCACTTCCGGATGCGCCTGGGCGATCTCAGCGATCTCCGGCTTCACTTCATCCAGCGTTTTTCCACTGCGGTACAACAGCTTGTACGCAGCGGTAATCGCATGCAGCGCATCTTTGCTGAAACCACGACGCTTCAGCCCCACCAGGTTAATCCCAAACGGTGTCGCATGGTTACCCTGAGCAATCACGTAAGGAGGAACATCCTGCGCAACACCGGAGCATCCGCCCACCATGACATGAGCACCGATAATACAGAACTGATGCACCGCCGTCATACCACCAATTATGGCATGGTCGTCAACCGTCACGTGGCCGGCCAGAGTGGCGTTATTCGCGAGAATGCAGTGACTTCCCACAACACAGTCGTGCGCAACATGGGCGTTGACCATCAGAAGATTGTCATCACCCACTTTCGTCAAGCCACCGGACTGCGCCGTACCACGATGGATAGTGACGCTTTCACGGATACGGTTACGGTCGCCGATCTCAACTCGTGTCGGTTCACCCGCGTATTTCAGATCCTGGTTCGCTTCACCAATCGAAGCGAACTGGTAGATAGTATTGTCTTTACCAATAACGGTATGACCATTGACCACTACGTGAGACTTCAGAACCGTGCCTTCGCCAATCGAAACGTTCGCACCGACCGTGCAAAACGGGCCAATCTGGACACCAGCGCCAATCACGGCGCCTTCTTCTACGATCGAGCTGGGGTGAATTACGGCGGTGCTATCAATCACGAATTAAGCCTCCCGGCTGCGAGCACACATCATCGTTGCTTCGCAGACAATTTTACCGTCTACGGTGGCCACACCTTTAAAGCGCGTCACACCACGGCGGGTTTTCTCGAAAGTGACTTCCATGATCATTTGGTCGCCAGGCACAACGGGGCGCTTGAAGCGCGCGTCGTCGATGCCGGCAAAGTAGTACAGTTCGCCCGGCTCAAGTTTCCCAACGCTTTTAAACGCCAGAATACCCGTAGCCTGTGCCATTGCTTCCAGAATCAGCACACCGGGGAAAATCGGTTTACCAGGGAAGTGGCCCTGGAAAAACGGTTCGTTAACCGAGACGTTTTTTACCGCACGCAGAAACTTGTTTTCTTCAAACTCAATCACGCGGTCAACCAGCAAGAACGGGTAACGGTGCGGTAAAAGTTCAATAATCTCTTCAATCTTCAGAGTATGAGTTTCAGTAGTCAAAATACTCTTCCTGTCCTAAAAATTCTGATGGCATCAATGACACGGCCCGCAACGATCATCCAATCGTCTGCAGGCCGCAAATTATATCTGTACGCTTACGCTTTCGCCTATTCTATTTATGAAAGCGGCGCAGCTTGGTGTTAACGTGCTTAGTCGTCTTTACCGACCTTGCGTTCGATGGCTTTTAAGCGTTTGCTTATTTCATCGATGTTCATCACCAGGGCTGCCGTTTTGCGCCAGGTTTTATTGGGCTGTAGCGGAATCCCGGAGGAGTATACTCCAGGTTCAGTGATTGGCCTCATCACCATTCCCATCCCTGTGACGGTAACTTTGTCACAAATTTCCATATGACCATTAATCACGCTGGCGCCACCAATCATACAGTAGCGACCAATTTTCAGACTACCAGCCATGATAACACCACCAGCCACTGCGGTATTGTCGCCAATCACCACATTGTGTGCAATCTGGCATTGGTTATCTATGATAACACCATTCCCTATTTGGGTGTTATCGAGAGCACCGCGATCAATGGTGGTACAAGCACCAATCTCTACACGATCGCCAATAATCACCGTGCCCAACTGCGGGATTTTCACCCAGTTGCCGCGATCATTAGCGTAACCGAAGCCATCAGAACCAATTACCGTACCGGACTGAATCAGACAGTCAGAACCGATTTCGACTTCGTGATAGACAGAAACATTGGCCCAAAGACGTGTCCCGGCACCAATTTTGGTTTTTTTACCGATGAAACATCCCGCGCCGATGACCACATTATCACCGAGGATCACGTCAGATTCGATCACTGCATTCGCACCGATCGAAACGTGTTGACCTAGCTGTGCGCTGGGATCAATTACCGCGCCGGGAGCAATATGGTTAGCCGGTTGCGGTGTGGTATCCAGCAACTGGGCCATACGGGCGTAGGTCAGATACGGGTTTTTAACCACCAGCGCAGCGCCAGGGAAAAATTCCAGATCCGCTTCAGTGAGCACCACGGCTGAAGCCTGACAGGCTGCGAGCTGCTCGCGGTAACGGCTGTTTGATAGAAACGTGATCTGACCATGTTGGGCGGATTGCATAGAAGCAATGCCGGAGATGGCGATATCGCCATCTCCGTGCAATTCTGCATCCAACTGCTGGGCTAAATCAGCCAGTCGAATTGAAGACATGACTTATTTAACCTGTTTCAGAACATCAGCGGTGATGTCTTTAGATTTAGCAGCGTAGGCAACCGCATTCTGGTCGATAACGACGTCGTAACCTTCGCTATCTGCCACTTTCTGCACGGCATCCTGAATGCGGCTCAGGATTTTGTTACGCTCTTCCATCTGACGACGGCGATTGTCCTGCTCGAAAGCCTGCGCTTTGGTTGAAAACGCTTCACGCTGCGCCATCACGTCTTTTTCCATGCGGCTACGTTCAGACGCCTTCATGGTAGAGCCGTCACGCTGCAGACGCTGCATTTTAGTTTGCAGATCGCGTTCCATACCCTGCAACTCAGTTGCACGGCCTTTGAACTCGTTCTCCAGTTGTTTCGCAACGGTCGCACGCGCTGGTAACTGTTGGAAAATGCTGGAAACGTTCACCACTGCAATTTTATCAGCAGCCTGAGCACCAGCGGAAACCGCCAGAGCAATACCCAGACCTGCGGCACACAACAACTTTTTCACTATAAAACTCCTTACCATCAACGTTTGTGTCACGGACACATAGGTTGCGCTTACATTGGTGTCTCAGACATCGCAGTAAGCGCGATACTCTCTTGCTGTGCTTCCATGCAGGTCCGAATTACCAGGTTTTACCAATGTTAAATTGGAACTGTTCGGCCTTATCTCCATCATACTTTTTGAACGGCTGGGCGTAGGAGAACACCAGCGGCCCCAGAGGTGACATCCACTGCAGTGCCAGACCGGCTGACATGCGGATGTTGCTTGGATCGCTATAGTCTGGAATACCTGCCGCACGCGTTGCTGCCGTATTTTCCCACTTGGTATCCCACACCGTACCTGCATCCACAAACAGCGACGTACGTACTGAGTTCGCATACTTCTCACTCAGGAACGGCGTCGGGGTGATCAGCTCTGCACTGGCAACAGCCATGGCGTTACCACCGATAGCATCATCAGAATTACAGACACGATTCACATCACTTCCTGAACAATCAGAAGAACCGTTGTTCAGGTAGGCGGCTTTAGGACCAATGTTATTGGAACGGAAACCACGAACGGTACTGGAGCCACCGGCATAGAAGTTCTCATAGAACGGCATCTCTTTGCCGCTCAGCCCATCACCATAGCCTACGCGTCCACGACCCAGGAGCACCCAGGTGCGATCCTGATTCAGCGGCAGATACTGCTGCGTATCCAGCGTCGCTTTATAGAAGGCGTTATCAGAACCCGGGATGGTCACTTTACCGTTCAGGTTGGTACGGTTACCCGATGTTGGGAAGAACCCACGGTCGAGGGTGTTGTACGTCCAGCCATAGTTAAAGGTGAAATCATCTGCAGAGTAATCTTCGTCACCGGAAAGGCTCGGATTCTGCCCGACAGATCGCAGGTAACGCCACATGGCGATCTGCGGCTGCATGTTAGACAGGCTGTTATGTACATAGCCCAGTCCCACGCGCAGCGTGTTGTTCTCATTCACCGGGAAGCCCAGCGTGCCGTCTACACCATAACTTTTGTTGGTGTAGTCAGACAGGTCGGCATCATCCGCTTTAAAGTCGTTGTAGAAAACGCGCCCGCCCAGGCTGACACCGTCGACCGTAAAGTACGGATCGGTCAGTGAGAACTCAGCATAGGTCTGGTAGTCATTCTTGGTGCCGCTGATGCCAACGGTGTTACCGGTACCCAGCCAGTTATCCTGAGTCACCCCCACCTGGAAGCTGACCCCACTTTCGGTGCCGTAACCGACGCCAAAGTTCAGCGTACCGGTGTTACGTTCTTTCACCTTATAGACGACGTCAACCTGGTCCGGTGAGCCCGGAACACGCTGAGTTTCTGTATCGACGGTTTCAAAATAACCCAGACGATTCAGACGCTCTTTGCCCTGCTCAACCAAATCGCTGCCCAGCCATGCCCCTTCCATCTGACGCATTTCGCGGCGCAGAACGGAATCTTTCGAGGTGTCATTCCCTTCGAAACGGACTTTGCGCACGTAGAAACGGTTACCCGCATCAACGTTAATACGCAGTTTAACGGTTTTGTTAGCGTCATCGATTTCAGGCTGCGTCTGCACGCGTGGGTACGCATAGCCATATCGGCCCAGCAGCTTCTTGATATCATCTTCAATGCGGGTCACTTTGGAACCGTTATACAGTTCACCCGGCGTGACTTTACTCAGGGTTTCAATTTCCGCTGAGTGTCCTGCCAGATTTCCGCTGACCGCTACACCAGAAAGCTTGTACTGATCGCCTTCGTTAATGTTAACGGTGATGTAGATACCTTTTTTATCCGGCGTCAGGCTGACCTGAGTCGAATCGATATTGAATCTTGCATAACCGCGGTCCAGATAGAAGCTGCGCAGGGTTTCAAGGTCACCGGCCAGTTTCTGTTTCTGGTATTTACGGTCGCCCACCACGTTCCACCATGGCACTTCATCACGCAACTGGAAGCGCGAGATCAGTTCATCGGAGCTGTACGCTTTGTTACCCACGATGTTGATCTGCTGGATCTTAGCGGACACGCCCTCGGTGAAGACCAGCTTCAGGTCAACACGGTTACGTGGCAGTGGCGTGACCACCGCTTTCACACTGGCGCTGTATTTACCGACGCTGTAGTAAAAGTCTTCCAGCCCTTTCTCAATCGAGGAGATGGTGGTGCGATCCAGTGCTTCGCCTACGCGCACGCCAGAGGCTTCCAGGTTCTGCTTCAGCATATCCTCTTTCACCGCTTTGTTACCGGAGAAAGTGATGCTGGCAATCGTCGGACGTTCTTTCACCTGGACGATCAGCGTATTGCCGTCGCGCAGGACCTGAACATCTTCGAAATTCCCGGTCGCAAACAGTGCACGAATGGTGTTACTGAGATCTTCATCAGAGACAGTGTCTCCAACGCGAACAGGCATACTGAGCAATGCCGCACCGACGGCGACTCGCTGCAGGCCTTCGAAATGAATATCATTCACTACGAATCCGTCTGCACCGTATACGGTTACGCTGCTAAACAGCAGCGACGCTATGAGCAACTTTTTCATCGCCATCGTTTTTATGCATTCTTCCTAACTGGTTCTCACGAACAGCTTGCCGACTGGCAAACTATAGCCTTGAGAAATCATTGAATAGCGCAAGCCCCATTAACAGCACCAGCACAATCGAGCCGATACGATAACTGAAGTCCTGAACTCGCTCGGAAACCTGCCCTCCTTTGATCTTCTCAATCAACAGGAACAGCAGATGACCACCATCTAACACCGGCAGTGGGAACAGGTTGATTATCCCAAGGTTCACGCTAATCAGAGCGAGGAACATCAGGTAGTAGATCAAACCATATTCCGCTGACATCCCAGCACCCTGGGCGATAGAAATCGGCCCGCTGAGATTGTTCAACTTCACATCACCGACAATCAGTTTGCCTAACATACTTACCGTCAGCTTCATCAGTTGCCAGGTTTTCGCACTGGCCTCGCCGATTGCCGCAAACGGGCCATACTGGCGCACCGTTCTGTACTCTTCAGGTAGCGGAATAATGCGCGGTATGATGCCCGCAAACCCTTCCGCCTTGTTGTGTGGATTAACGTCTGGCGTCAGCGTCAAATCGACCGTGCTGCCCTGCCTTTCCACCTCAATTGCTATTTGGTTGCCTGGGTTTTCACGAACAGTCGCCACAAAATTTTGCCACTGTTCCAAAGGCTGGCCATCGACTTTAACGATCCTGTCGCCTGCTTGCAAACCCGCTCGACTTGCTGCGGAGTCTTTTTGCACCTGCGCCAGTACCGATTCGATCTGAGGACCCCGGGGCTGAATGCCCAATGATGTGACCGGATCCTGCTTATCGGGCTCAAACTGCCAGCCCTGTAAATTCACCGTCTTATCACTGGTTTTTTCACTGCCAAAGGGCGCCACCGTGAAGATGGTGTTTTTATCGCCAATCTTCGCTACCAGTGCCATTCGCACAGCATCCCAATCAGGCGTTTCGATACCGTCAACGGCTTTAAGTTCCGTACCTGGGGTAATTTGAGCTTCAGCGGCGGGTGAACCGCTCACTATTTCGCCAACAACGGGGCGAACACCGGGAACGCCGATGATAAAGACCAGCCAGTAAGCAAAAATAGCGAAGATGAAATTCGCGACAGGGCCGGCACTGACAATCGCGGCACGTTGCAGAACCGTTTTGTTGTTAAAGGACTGATGACGAAGTTCAGGTGGTACGCTTTCGACGCGTTCGTCGAGCATCTTGACGTAACCGCCCAGCGGGATGAGCGCGATAACATACTCTGTGCCCTGCTTGTCACGGCGTCGCCACAGTGCTTTACCAAAACCAATAGAGAAGCGCTCGACTTTCACACCGCAGCGGCGGGCGACCCAAAAATGGCCGAATTCATGCACGGTGATTAAAATACCCAGCGCAACGATAAAGGCAGCAAAACTCCAGAGTATGCTCAACATAATGTTTCCCTACAGCGTCCCAAAGACCAGCAATAACAGGCAGGCAAACACCGGAACGGCGGCCGTGAGGCTGTCAATACGGTCAAGAATACCGCCGTGACCAGGGATTAAGCTGCCGCTGTCTTTAATGCCGGCTTCGCGTTTGAACATGCTTTCGGTTAAATCCCCCAGCACCGACGCCAGAGCAGCGATAATGGAGCAAATCAGCAGTGTCGATAGCGGTACCTGCAGCGGAGCAAACACGCTGAACAGCCAGGAAATTAACGCCGAGGTGACCAACCCACCAAAGAAACCTTCCCAGGTCTTGCCCGGTGAAACCTTCGGCGCCAGCTTATGCTTGCCAAACAGTTTACCGAACATATAAGCCCCGGAATCGGCTCCCCAGACGAGGAACATCACGTACAGCAGCCACCAGGCACCGGCATAGTGGTCAACGTCATAGTGATACTGACGCAGGGCCAGCATTCCCCAGAAGAACGGGACAATGGTCAGCAAACCAAAGATCAGACGTAGTACGCGTGAATGGCGCCAGAATGTGGCAGAACCGGGATAGGAAAGAACCAGAAGCAGTGCCACCATCCACCACCCCAGCGATACCCAAAGGGCACCGCCAATCTGAGGCAGATGCACAGAATGCTGGTAAGCCGGGAGCGTAAACAGCATAAAGGCCAGCAGCAGGCCGCAGAGCAAAGCCAGCCAGACGCGCTGTGAGCGCGCAGCAAAGCCAGCAAACTGGCCCCATTCCCATGCGGCCAGCATGCAGATCGCTAAAATAGTGATGGCAAACCCTAGCGGCGGCAGCAAAAAGAGGGCTGCAATGACGATAGGTATCAATATAAACGCGGTAATCAGGCGAGACTTCAGCAAAGATTACCCCCAGTGCGCTCAGGCGCCGCCGGGTGCTGCGCCGCCAAACCGACGCTCTCGTTGTGCAAACGCATTCAGTGCACCTTCAAAAACTTGTTCATCAAAATCAGGCCAAAGAGTATCGGTAAACCAAAACTCTGCATAGGCAACTTGCCAAAGCAGGAAGTTACTAATCCGATGCTCTCCCCCGGTCCTTATTACGAGATCCACAGGTGCCAGTTCATTCAGGCAGAGATAAGGATGAAGCGTTTCTTCTTCGATCTGGTCCGGACGAAGAAGCCCCTCTTGTACCTGTTCTGCTATTTTTCTGACTCCATGGATAATATCCCAACGTCCGCCATAATTCGCAGCAATGTTGAGTGTTAGTCCATTATTTTGTTGAGTAAGTTCCTCAGCACGGCGAATACGCTCCTGGAGACGGGAGTTAAATCGACTGATATCACCGATAATTTTCAACCGGACATTATGCTTGTGCAGACTTTTTACTTCACTGTCGAGTGCCCAGACGAACAATTCCATCAGCGCCAGAACTTCCTGATGAGGACGATTCCAGTTTTCACTACTAAAGGCATAAAGCGTGAGCGCATCAAGTTTATTACTGACCGCGAAACTTACGGCGCGCCGTACGGATTTCACTCCCGCTTTATGACCAGAAATACGCAGCTTGCCCTGGTTTTTAGCCCAGCGGCCGTTGCCATCCATAATGATGGCCACATGGCGGGGGCCTGTCCCCTGCTGGTCATCGGTTTGTAATTTATTTTCGGACGACATAATGCGTAACTATTTCCTTATTCAGAAATATACCCTTCATAGTTGAAGCTGCTACCGCAGCGGCTGCCGCATTCACCCCGGCCACTTAACTGCTTAAGCATCCGAACGTTCCTGCACCTGCCGCCTGACTTCAGCACCAACGACTTTGGGTATGCAACGGCTTCTGAAATATCTCACCTGCCCGGCGTATATAGCGTGCGATTGCGCAAGTTTAACCGCTAAATCACCCCGTGATACCGGAACGGTGGGGCAAGACTATACCACCTCCGCCCAGCGCTCACAAATGGCGACGCGTTAAATCGCGCTGACCCGACCCGCGGCAAAACGGGGCAGTAAAGCGCGTGCAGCGGCACGGGCTTCATGGTCAATAGCAATAACCTCGTCAACGCTCTGAGGCTCCTGACAAGATAACGTCTCCAGTACTGCAACATTTAATGCCGCAATATCGGTGAAGCGGATCGCTGAACCGAGGAACGCCTCGACGGCGATTTCATTTGCCGCATTCAGCGTCGTGGTCGCCGCCTGCCCCGCAATACTGGCATCAATGGCCAGCTTCAGGCAGGGGTAGCGCGCAAAGTCAGGTTCAGCAAAGGTCAGGGCCGACATGCGCGTGAAATCAAGCGGTTGAGCACCTGAGGTCACTCGCTGCGGCCACGCCATTGCATGCGCGATGGGGGTCCGCATATCCGGCGAACCCAGTTGAGCAATCACGCTGCCATCCCGATAGCGCACCATCGAATGGATCACAGACTGAGGATGCAGAACCACTTCCATCTGCGCATCGGTCGCATTAAACAGCCAGCGGGCTTCGATATATTCCAGGCCTTTATTCATCATGGTGGCCGAGTCGACAGAGATTTTTCTCCCCATCGACCAGTTCGGATGTGCACACGCCTGATCCGGCGTCATAAGACTTAATTCTGCCAGTGGTGTGTCACGGAACGGGCCACCCGATCCCGTAAGGATAATGCTGTCAATGCCATTATCTTCGAGAGAAGCGTACCCTAACTGCTGCTGGAGGGAAGCAGGCAAACTCTGAAAAATGGCGTTGTGCTCGCTGTCGATAGGTAACAGCTGCGCTTTCGAGGCGCTGACGGCCTCCAGGAAAAGGCGGCCGCAAGTGACAAGCGACTCTTTATTCGCCAGTAAGACCTGTTTTCCTGCACGAATTGCGGCCAGGGTAGGTAATAATCCTGCCGCACCCACAATCGCCGCCATGACCTGATCCACATCGTCCAGAGCAGCAAGGTCACAAGCCGCCTGATCTCCGCTGAGCACCTCGGTGTCCACCTGCAGATCTTTCAGACGAAGACGCAGCGCGTCGGCCGCCTGAGGGTCGGACATGGCGGCATAGGCTGGGCGGAATTCCAGACACTGCTCAACCATCAGTTCGACGTTACGCCCGGCAACCAGGGCTTTAATGGCGAACAGATGGGGATTAGCACGCACCACGCCCAGCGTGCTGGTGCCGATGGATCCGGTCGATCCGAGGATGGTCAATTGCTTCATGAGATTGCTCTGCGTAAACCCGCTCAGAAGAAAAACAGCGACTGCCGGGAAAGTTAACAAACGCAAAACGCCGCCAGATCAGCCCTTCATTTGAACGGCTGATCTGTGCGGCGTTTACCAGGATGAGGATGGATCAGAAATCCATCAGCTCCGCTTCTTTCTCAGCCAGAGCGCTATCAATTTTCTTGATAAACACGTCGGTCATTTTCTGCACGTCTTCCTGAGAGCGACGATCGTCGTCTTCGCTGATCTCTTTGTCTTTCAGCAGCGCTTTTACCTTGTCGTTAGCGTCACGACGAACGTTACGCACAGACACACGGCCCTGCTCGGCTTCACCGCGCACGATTTTGATCAGGTCTTTACGACGCTCTTCAGTCAGTGCGGGGAGCGGAACGCGAATATCAGTGCCCGCTGACATAGGGTTCAGACCCAGGTCAGAAGACATAATCGCTTTCTCAACGGCTGCGCTGATTGAACGGTCAAAAACGTTGATTTTCAGCGTACGGGAATCTTCCACCGTCACGCTGGCCAACTGACGCAGCGGGGTCGCTGAACCGTAATAATCCACCATGATGCCGTCGAGAATGCTCGGCGACGCACGGCCAGTGCGGATTTTGCTGATATGGTTTTTGAATGCCTCGACGCATTTATCCATGCGCGTTTCTGCATCTTTCTTGATGTCGTTAATCACGTGGGAACCCTTGGAATCTGTTTGATCCACCAGCCTCTGGCATCGCCAGAAGCCGTTCAAATACATGTAAAGATAATCCTGACAGACAGAATATACCTTATTTTAACCCTTTTAACCGCAGACTGATATTAATGCGTAATCAGCGTGCCTTCTTTTTCGCCCATCACTACGCGGCGCAGTGCGCCCGGCTTGTTCATATTGAACACACGGATAGGCAGTGAATGGTCACGCGCCAGGGTAAAGGCGGCCAGGTCCATCACTTTCAGTTCTTTATCCAGCACTTCAGTATAGGTCAGTTGATCGTGCAGGACAGCATCCGGGTTCTTCACCGGATCGGAAGAGTACACACCGTCAACTTTGGTGGCTTTCAGCACCACATCGGCTTCGATTTCGATACCGCGCAGGCAGGCTGCAGAGTCAGTGGTAAAGAACGGGTTACCAGTACCGGCAGAGAAAATCACCACGCGGTTGTTACGCAGCAGACTAATGGCCTCTGCCCAGCTGTAATTATCACACACGCCATTCAGTGGAATAGCTGACATCAGACGGGCGTTGACATAAGCACGATGCAGCGCATCACGCATCGCCAGGCCATTCATCACGGTCGCCAGCATCCCCATATGGTCGCCAACAACGCGATTCATCCCGGCCTGAGCCAGGCCCGCACCACGGAACAAATTCCCCCCGCCGATGACCACACCTACCTGAATGCCCAGCTCTACCAGTTCTTTCACTTCCTGAGCCATACGATCCAGCACGCTGGCATCGATACCGAAGCCTTCAGCACCTTGCAGTGCTTCGCCACTCAGTTTAAGCAGGATACGTTGATATACGGGTTTTGCATTGGTCGCCATGGTATTTTTCCTGGAAGATATCGTCGAAAAGGGGTGTTAACTGTGTGCGGTATCATCCTAAAAGCATCAGAGAAATACTATTGGGATGAGACTGAAAATGCGCTGTCGAAAGACAGGCAAAAAAGAACCGCCATCAGGCGGTTCTTCTTAAGCAATTAAGACTGCTTGGACATCGCCGCGACTTCTGCCGCGAAATCTGTCTCAGCTTTCTCAATGCCTTCGCCCACTTCAAAGCGGATGAAGTTGGTCACGTCTGCATTTTTTTCTTTCAGCAGCTGGCCCACAGTTTTGCTTGGGTCAATAACGAAAGGCTGACCAGTCAGAGAAACTTCACCGGTGAATTTCTTCATACGGCCTTCAACCATTTTCTCTGCGATTTCTTTCGGCTTGCCAGACTGCATGGCGATGTCCAGCTGAACCTGGTACTCTTTCTCTACCACTTCAGCAGACACATCTTCAGGCTTAACGAATTCTGGCTTGCTGGCAGCAACGTGCATTGCCAGCTGCTTAACCAGCTCTTCGTCAGCGCTTTTAGCCGCGATCAGGACACCGATACGCGCACCGTGCAGGTATGAACCCAGCACGTCGCCTTCCAGAGAAGACACACGACGGATGTTGATGTTTTCACCGATTTTAGCAACCAGTGCAACGCGCTCTTCTTCGAACTGTGCTTTCAGCACATCAACGTCAGTGATTTTGCCGGCAACAGCCGCATCCAGCACTTTGTCAGCGAAGGCCTGGAAACCAGAGTCTTTAGCAACGAAGTCAGTCTGGCAGTTTACTTCCAGAATCACACCGTAGTTGCCGTCGATCTTGGTTTTGATCACGCCATCAGCAGCAACGTTGCCTGCTTTTTTAGCGGCTTTGATCGCGCCAGATTTACGCATGTTCTCGATCGCCAGCTCGATGTCGCCGTTGGCTTCGGTCAGTGCTTTTTTACAATCCATCATGCCAGCGCCAGTGCGCTCGCGCAGTTCTTTTACCAGAGCAGCGGTAATATCAGCCATTCTCTAATCCTCGGTTAGCGTGCATCTGTCAGTGGGCCAGTAATGGCGTTCGCTACAGATGCCAGGTCTCGGGAGAAACATTCTGCCCCGCTGAATTTTCCTTCATCTTCCAGGCCGCAGATACGCTGGCTGTCTTCGGTCCCGCCAGTCACTAACGGATGTCAGCGCCTGAACGGCCCTCAGTGGCCCTCTTTCCTGCAACGTGAAATCTAGCGGAAAAATATGACATTCAGCAAAGCGAAGTCGAAAAAATAAAGGGGCCAATCAAGGCCCCTTCCTTACAGATTCACATCTGATGTACAAGGGCTCTCTAAAGAGCAAGCCTTATTACTCAGCTTCAGCGAAGGTTTCTTCTGCCTGCTGAGCCAGGTCCTGCGAGCGACCTTCACGTACAGTGGTAGCCACTGCAGTCAGGTACAGGCTAACAGCACGGATTGCATCGTCATTACCTGGGATAATGAAGTCTACGCCGTCTGGATCAGAGTTGGTATCAACGATAGAAAACACTGGGATACCCAGGTTGTTTGCTTCTTTGATAGCGATGTGTTCGTGATCTGCATCAACAACAAACAGTGCGTCTGGCAGGCCGCCCATGTCTTTGATACCACCCAGGCTGTTTTCCAGCTTGGCCAGTTCACGAGCGCGCATCAGTGCTTCTTTCTTGGTCAGTTTGTCGAAAGTGCCGTCCTGAGACTGGATTTCCAGGTCTTTCAGACGTTTGATTGACTGACGAACAGTTTTCCAGTTAGTCAGCATACCACCCAACCAGCGGTGATTAACGAAGAACTGGTCGCAGCTCAGAGCGTGCTCTTTTACCGCTTCGCTTGCAGCGCGCTTGGTACCAACGAACAGGATCTTACCTTTACGGGAAGAGATCTTGCTCAACTCAGCCAGGGCTTCGTTGAACATTGGTACAGTTTTCTCAAGGTTGATGATGTGAACTTTGTTACGTGCGCCGAAGATGAATGGCTTCATTTTCGGGTTCCAGTAACGGGTCTGGTGACCGAAGTGTACACCGGCCTTGAGCATGTCGCGCATGGAAACAGTTGCCATGATTACCTCTATAGATATAGTTTGGGGTTAAGCCTCCACGTATCCCGTACAACCGACCCATCGGCTCTTTCGAACCAGCAAGGCACCCCGGCGTAGGTGTCGATACGTGTGTGTTATTTACACATAGTGAGATTTATGCGTTTCTGAGCCTGGCGATGAAACTCACCGAACAGAGAATCGTCGGCGCGCTTTATACCATAAACCAGCCAGGGTAGCCAATATTTGTTACCTTTTTAGTGCGAACAGGAAAGCAGCTCCCCCCTCCCCGGTCGGGTGACGCCACAAACTGCATTGGCAGCATCCGGGCAGGCTGATACCATTACAGCACTTTCTTTATTATTGTCGAACATGACGACAAATTCGGACCTGATGAATGGCTATTTCAATTAAAACCCCTGAAGAAATCGAAAAAATGCGTGTGGCTGGCCGTCTGGCTGCTGAAGTGCTTGAGATGATCGAAGAACACGTTAAGCCCGGCATCAGTACGGGTGAGCTGGATCGCCTGTGCCACGATCATATCGTGAATAAGCAGCACGCCGTCTCCGCCAGCCTGGGCTATCACGGTTTCCCTAAGTCGGTATGTATCTCCGTTAACGAAGTGGTGTGTCACGGTATCCCCAGCGATGACAAAATCCTTAAAGACGGCGATATCGTCAATATTGACGTTACCGTGATCAAAGATGAGTATCACGGCGACACGTCCACCATGTTTATGGTCGGTAAGCCGACCATTCAGGGTGAGCGTCTGTGCCGCGTCACGCAGGAGAGCCTCTATCTGGCCCTGCGTATGGTGAAGCCAGGCATTCGTCTGCGCACCCTCGGTCGTGAGATCCAGAAATTTGTTGAGGCGCAGGACTTCTCCGTGGTTCGTGAATACTGCGGCCACGGCATCGGCAAAGGCTTCCATGAAGAGCCGCAGGTGCTGCATTACGATGCCGATGATGGCGGCGTAGTGTTACAGGCGGGGATGGCTTTCACCATCGAGCCGATGGTCAATGCCGGTGATTACCGCATCCGCAGCATGAAAGATGGCTGGACGGTAAAAACCAAAGACCGCAGCTTGTCCGCACAGTACGAACACACTATTGTGGTAACCGAAAACGGCTGCGAAATTATGACGCTGCGTAAAGATGACACCATTCCGGCGATTCTGGTCGCAGAATAATGTGCAGGGAGTGACCTGTTTCATTCGGTCCTCCCGCAATCAGCATATCAAGCCGGCAAATGCCGGCTTTTTTTATGGGCACACGAGCAGATCCCTGGTGGAGCGGTGAAATGAACAAAGACGTGACGGAAGCCAGTATCCTGAAAAAACTCACCAAAGCGCCACGCCGCTGGGAAGATGCGGAACTTAACCGCGACACGCTCAGGCATCATCTGGATGTGTTCCAACAGCATCTCGCCACGGCCTTTGACGCCGGGCAGGATGCGGAAACCCTGATTGATGCGCGCACGCTGTTTATTGACCGCCTGCTCAGGCGCCTCTGGCGCTTCTTTGGCTTCCCGGAAAAAGAGGGGATCGCCCTGGTAGCCGTTGGGGGCTACGGCCGGGGTGAGCTGCATCCTCTTTCAGACATCGATGTTCTTATCCTCAGCCGCCAACCGCTGTCAGAGGATGATGCCCGCCGTACCAGCGAATTACTGACCCTGATGTGGGATTTGAAGCTGGAAGTTGGCCACAGTGTGCGCACCCTGGAAGAGTGTCTGCTGGAAGGGCTTTCAGACCTGACGGTGTCCACTAATCTGATTGAATCACGGATGCTGACCGGCGACCTGGCGCTGTTCCTTGAGCTGCAAAAAAACGTCTTCAGTGACGGCTTCTGGCCTTCCGATCGTTTCTTCGCGGCTAAAATTGAAGAGCAGCAGGAGCGCCACCAGCGCTACCACGGCACCAGCTACAACCTTGAGCCGGATATTAAAAGCAGCCCCGGTGGCCTGCGCGATATTCATACTCTGCTGTGGGTGGCCCGCCGCCACTTCGGTGCCACCTCACTGGACGAAATGGTGGGTTTTGGTTTTCTGACCGAGGCTGAGCGAAATGAACTTAACGAATGCCAAAGTATGCTGTGGCGCATTCGCTTCGCCCTGCACCTCACCCTCCCCCGCTACGACAACCGCCTGCTGTTCGATCGTCAGTTGAATGTCGCACAACGCCTGAACTATCAGGGTGAAGGCAACGAGCCCGTCGAACGAATGATGAAGGATTTTTTCCGCGTCACCCGCCGCGTCAGCGAGCTGAATCAGATGCTGTTACAGCTGTTCGATGAGGCAATTCTGGCGTTGCCGACGGACGAGAAACCCCGACCGCTGGATGATGAGTTTCAGCTGCGCGGTACGCTGATCGATCTGCGCGATGAAACGCTGTTTGCGCGGCAGCCGGAATCGATTATGCGCATGTTTTATACCATGGTGCGCACGCCAAAAATTACCGGCATCTATTCCACCACCCTGCGCCACCTGCGCCATGCCCGCCGTCACCTGAAACAGCCGCTGTGTACCATTCCTGAGGCGCGGACGCTGTTCCTGTCGATTCTGCGTCATCCGGGTGCCGTCAGCCGGGCTTTGGTGCCGATGCATCGTCACAGCGTACTGTGGGCCTATATGCCACAGTGGAGCAATATCGTCGGCCAGATGCAGTTCGACCTGTTCCACGCCTATACGGTGGATGAGCATACGATCCGCGTATTGCAGAAGCTGGAAAGTTTTGCCGACGAGCGCACCCGCCCCCGCCATCCGCTGTGCGTTGAGCTCTGGCCCCGCCTGCCACAGCTGGAATTGCTGCTGATGGCGGCCCTGTTTCACGATATCGCCAAAGGTCGCGGCGGCGATCACTCCATCCTTGGGGCACAGGATGCGCTGGAGTTTGCCGAGATGCACGGCCTCAACTCGCGTGAAACGCAACTGGTGGCCTGGCTGGTGCGTCATCATCTGCTGATGTCCGTGACCGCCCAGCGACGCGATATTCAGGACCCCACCGAAATTCAGCAGTTTGCCGAAGTGATGCAGAATGAGAATCGTCTGCGTTATCTGGTCTGCCTTACCGTGGCCGACATCTGCGCCACCAATGAAACGCTGTGGAACAGCTGGAAACAGAGTCTGTTACGTGAACTGTTCTTCGCCACCGAAAAGCAGCTGCGCCGCGGCATGGAAAACAGTCCGGATCTGCGCGAACGCGTGCGTCATCATCGTCTGCAGGCCCTCGCCCTGCTGCGCATGGATAACATCGATGAGGAAGCATTGCACAGCATCTGGGGCCGCTGTCGCGCCGACTATTTCCTGCGCCACACGCCAAATCAGCTGGCGTGGCACGCCCGTCATCTGATGAATCATGACCTGACACAGCCGCTGATCCTGGTCAGCCCGCAGGCGACGCGCGGCGGCACGGAGATCTTTATCTGGAGCCCGGATCGCCCGTATCTGTTTGCGGCCGTGGCGGGAGAGCTGGACCGGCGAAACCTGAGCGTGCATGACGCGCAGATCTTTACCAGCCGTGACGGCATGGCCATGGACACCTTTATCGTGCTGGAACCGGACGGCAGCCCGCTGGCAACCGATCGTCATGAGATGACCCGCCAGGCGCTGGAACAGGCGATCTGTCAGACCAGCTGGCATCCGCCACGCACCCGACGCCAGTCCGCCCGCCTGAAGCATTTCAATGTGGATACGGCGGTAAACTTTTTACCCACACACACTGACAGACGAACGTATCTGGAATTAGTGGCGCTCGATCAGCCCGGTTTGCTGGCGCGGGTGGGAGAAGTCTTTGCAGATTTAAACGTGTCGCTGCACGGTGCACGCATCAGCACCATTGGTGAACGCGTGGAGGATTTATTTATTCTGGCCAACAGCGATCGGCGCGCATTAGATGCCGATTTGCGCGAACGGCTGCAACAACGGTTGACAGAGGCCCTTAATCCAAACGATAAAGTGTGACCCAGATTGACTTTTTAACCGTGCCGGCGCGGGATCCTGCTGCAGCGGAATCGTTTTCGTTCTAAAGCGCACGGCAAAACCAGGAAGAGATGATTTATGCAACAGTTACAGAGTGTTATTGAGGCCGCCTTTGAGCGCCGTGCAGACATTACCCCGGCGAACGCCGACAGCGCAACGCGTGATGCCGTCAATCAGACCATCGCCCTGCTGGATAGCGGTGCTCTGCGTGTGGCCGAGAAGATTAATGGCGAGTGGGTCACTCACCAGTGGCTGAAAAAGGCGGTACTGCTGTCATTCCGTATCAACGATAATCAGGTCATGGAAGGCGCAGAAAGCCGCTATTACGACAAAGTTCCGATGAAATTTGCCGATTATGATGACGCGCGCTTCAAAAAAGAAGGCTTCCGCGTGGTGCCACCGGCAGCCGTTCGTCAGGGCGCGTTCATCGCGCGTAATACCGTGCTGATGCCCTCGTATGTCAACACTGGTGCCTACGTTGATGAAGGTTCAATGGTGGATACCTGGGCCACCGTCGGCTCCTGTGCGCAGATTGGTAAAAATGTGCACCTGTCGGGCGGCGTGGGTATCGGTGGCGTGCTGGAGCCTCTTCAGGCTAACCCAACCATCATCGAAGACAACTGCTTTATTGGTGCACGTTCAGAAATCGTAGAAGGCGTGATCGTCGAAGAGGGTTCGGTGATCTCAATGGGTGTCTACATTGGCCAGAGCACCAAAATCTTCGACCGTGAAACCGGTGAAGTGCATTACGGCCGCGTTCCTGCGGGATCTGTCGTGGTATCAGGAAACCTGCCGTCAAAAGACGGGACTTACAGCCTGTACTGTGCGGTCATCGTGAAAAAAGTGGATGCTAAAACCCTGGGTAAAACCGGTATCAACGAACTGCTGCGTACCATCGACTAATCGTCGCACGGGCCATGTC
This sequence comes from Erwinia persicina, assembly GCF_019844095.1. NCBI lineage: Bacteria > Pseudomonadati > Pseudomonadota > Gammaproteobacteria > Enterobacterales > Erwiniaceae > Erwinia > Erwinia persicina. The sequence continues at coordinate 3,724,307 of NZ_CP082141.1, forward strand.
AGTGGCCCGTAAAGCTATCTTGCCACTTCCACCGACGACTACCTCTTTCACCTTACGAAACAAGTGATGCTATTGTGCGCAATCCAGGCGTATAATCCGCGCCAGAAAATCATTGTTCTTAAATTAACCGATCCTTTGCCGTTTGACGGATAGCGACGACTCTGATCGCATCTGGATCGATAGTCTCCCAAAAGGAAAATGCTATGTACGACAATCTTAAAGGGTTGGGTATCTCTTCACCTGAAGATATCGACCGTTACAGCCTGCGTCAGGAAGCTAATAATGACATCCTGAAAATCTACTTCCGTAAAGACAAAGGCGAGTTTTTTGCCAAAAGCGTGAAATTCAAATATCCGCGTCAGCGTAAAACCGTGGTCGCCGATAATGCCAGCCAGGGCTACAAAGAAGTCCAGGAAATCAGCCCGAATCTGCGCTATGTGATTGATGAGCTTGACCAGATTTGCCAGCGTGACCAGGTCGAAGTCGATTTGAAACGTAAAATCCTTGATGATCTGCGTCATCTGGAAAGCGTTGTTTCTCACAAAATCGCTGAAATTGAATCGGATCTGGATAAACTGACCCGTAACGGTCGTTAATTTCCACCGTGATATAAAAAAGGGTGGCCTGAATACGGGCCACCCTTTTTTTATTGTGGCGGGTCTTTTCTGACCGACACGCCGGGGAGACCGTTTTTCAGATCCCCCCTTTTTTAGTCATTACTGCATCAACAGATAAATACTGGCATCCCCACGCTGAATATTCAGCGCCAGCACCGAGGGTTTGGTGTCGAGGATTTTACGCAACTCACCCAGATTCGCGATCGGCTGCTGATTCACACCCAGGATCACATCATCTTTCTTCAGGCCAATCCGCGCAGCCGCAGAGCCAGGTTTCACATTGTCGACTTTCACGCCCTTATTGCCTTTCACATCGTAGTTGCTGAGGTCTGCCCCTTCGATACCGTTATAGATGGTACCGGAGTCGACTTTATCTGCACTACTCTGCTGCAGTGCCACATTGACGCTCATTGGCTTACCGTCACGGATCAGGCCAAGTTCCATTTTCGTGCCGACCGGCAATGAACCAACCTCTGCGCGAAGGGCTGCAAAACTGGAGATCGGTTTATTATTGATAGAGACAATGACATCGCCGGCTTTAATCCCGGCCTGAGCCGCTGAGGACTTCGGCAATACCTGGCTGACGAAAGCACCGCGCTGGGCATCGACTTTCATCGCTTTCGCCAGTTCAGAGTTCAGTTCGGTCCCCATAATACCCAATTCACCGCGTTTCACCTGGCCATACTCGACCATCTGCGAAGTCAGGTTTTTCACCATATTACTCGGGATGGCAAAGCCAATGCCGATGTTGCCGCCGTCCGGTGCCAGAATGGCGGTGTTAATCCCGATCAGTTCACCCTTGAGATTGACCAGCGCGCCCCCGGAGTTACCCCGGTTGATAGCGGCATCAGTCTGGATAAAGTTTTCGTAATTTTCCACATTCAGACCGCTGCGGCCGAGTGCAGACACAATCCCTGAGGTCACGGTTTCACCCAGGCCATACGGGTTGCCGATCGCTACCGTATAGTCACCGACGCGCAGATTATCGGAGTCAGCAATCTTAATCGCCGTCAGATTTTTCGCATCCTTCAACTGGATGAGCGCAATATCTGACCGCGGATCTTTACCAATCACTTTCGCATCATAATGACGACCATCGCTTAACTGCACCTGAATTTTGGTGGCGTTATCGACTACGTGGTTGTTGGTGACCACATAGCCTTTCGCGGCATCGATAACCACACCTGAACCCAACGCGCGGAAGGTTTGCTGCTGGTCAGCGCCCCCATTTCCGTTGCCTTCAGGCCCGCCACCCTGGCACATTGGGGAACCCAGGAAGGGAGACCCCTCCTGGCAGAAAGGCGAGTTGCCGCCAAAGAATTGCTGGAACTGCTGAGACATACGCGGCGTGCGTACCGTGGTGCTCCCTTCAACATTGATGCTGACGACTGACGGCATCACCGTTTCCAGCATGGGGGCCAGACTCGGCAATGGCTGAGTGGAAGAGGAAGAGGCCGTTTCCGCAGCACTGGCAGCTAACGGGTTCAATGCCAGGCCCAGGCTCAGAGCCAGCGCGCTCAAAACTAACGTTGTTTTTTTCATTGGTCGGATTCTCAAGATAATTCAGTGAAGTAACCATTGCTGTGGTTGTCGTTGTGATATTGAGATTAATTTTTTAACGCTAAGTTCATGTTTAAACATAAAGTAATAGTAAAAAAGTATTGTACGTCTTTACAATTCTTAGCGCTTATCACCGCTATTCCACCGCCATCAGGCGTCGGTACTCATCCCATGCATATTGATCGGTCATGCCACTGATGTAATCCTGTAACAGGCGTACGCGATAATAGTATTCCCAGATCGCGCTCTCTTGCGGATGGTTATCCAGTGACGCAACCGCCTCCGTATAGGCAAGACGAAAACGTGTCGACAGTTTATGAAAAAGACGGGTTTCAATAGGGTAGCCTTTTAAATAATCCTTCGTCGTCAGTTCACTAAATTCGGCCTGTGAAAGCAGCAACAGCGGCCGGTAAATTTCCAGCAGTCCGCTGATCACCCGATAGCCTTGCAGCTCCAACTGTTCGACCTCAGGATGGTTAAATACATGACGGAACGCGACTTTTTTAAACACTTCCAGTAGCTGACTGTGTGGGCTACCGTCTTCCAGTAGTGCCTCGTTAAATTCACCGTGATACACGTCCGTCAGATGATCGATAAAGCGGCTGGCCGCATGAGGAACCAGCTCAGCCACCGTGTTGACGCGTAAATACATGAAAAACTGATCTTCGCTGCACAGCGCGGTGCGCGGATTACGCGACTTTTCCAGCGCGCGGGTGACCACGGTAGCAAAAAGATCGTCTTCCTGATGACCAGGCCAGAGCTGAAATAAGTGCTGATATAACTGTTCAACACTAAAAATATTTTTTTCGACTGCATCTTCCAGGTCCGCCACGCAATAGGAAATATCGTCTGCGGCTTCCATAATATAAGTCAGAGGAAAGCGGCAGTGCGGCTCAAGGTGTAATTGCTCTCGCAGCCGGGCGATATATTCCTCTTCCGCCAGATAATAGCCCGGTTTTTTCATTAAATAACTGTGGCTGGCGGGAACGGGCCCGTTATGCCAGGCCGGTCGGGTATATTTTAAAATGCAGCCCACCTGTGCCCAGGTGAGATTCATCTTCATCAGGGTATGCACCATGCGGATCGCCTGGGCATTCCCTTCAAAATGAGAGAGATCCTGACGCACTTTCCGGCGTAATTCGTTAAGCCCGTCATCGCGCTGATGCAGCACCGAAGGCACACAGCGGTCATCCCGCCCGCCATTCGGTACCCAGTCGGCATCCAGCTGCTGACGGAACCAGTCATTAATCGCCGATTCGCCAAAGTGACCAAACGGCGGATTACCAATGTCGTGCATCAGGCAGGCCATCTCAACAATGCTTTCAAAGGGGGCGGTCAGCTCCTTCAGCCCCAGCGCTTCAAGCTGCCCCATCTCCTGCAGACGCGTCAGGACCTCCTTGGCGATATAACGCCCCACCTGCTGCACCTCCAGCGAATGGGTTAGCCGGGTACGCACCGCTGCGTTCCGCTCCAGCGGGAAGACCTGGGTTTTTTGCTGCAAGCGGCGGATAGCCGCCGAATTAATGATACGCCCGCGATCGCTTTCAAAAATACGCAGGATTTCATGTTCATTCTTCGGCCCCTGATAAGGGCGAAACAGACGCTGCCAGTTAATCTTTTTGCGGAAGTCGATCCCGGTCATACCTTATTCCCTCTGGTTTACGACGCCGTGATTATCGCAGTACCGATTAGCGGATTATTTCTCTTGAGCTGCCATGATAGACTATGCGCTGAAATGAATGGCAAATTCCACTAATTCAGAGAGTATCCCTATGAAAGCAGGCATTATTGGCGCAATGGAACAGGAAGTGACGCTCCTGCGTGACAAAATTGAAAACCGTCAGACCCTGACGCTGGCAGGCTGTGAAATTTACACGGGTACGCTGAACGGTGTCGAAATCGCCCTGCTGAAATCCGGCATCGGTAAAGTCTCAGCCGCGCTGGGCACCACCCTACTGCTGGAGCTGTGCAAACCGGATTTTGTGATCAATACCGGTTCTGCTGGCGGTCTTGCCCCGACGTTGACGGTGGGCGATATTGTGGTTTCCGATGAAGTGCGCTATCACGATGCCGATGTGACCGCCTTCGGCTATGAGCCGGGTCAGATGGCAGGCTGCCCGGCCGCCTTCAAGGCAGATGAAAAATTGATTGCGGCGGCTGAACAGTGTATCGGTGAACTCAACCTGAACGCTGTGCGTGGCCTGGTCGTCAGCGGCGATGCCTTTATCAACGGCGCTGCGCCGCTGACGCGCATTCGCACCACCTTCCCGCAGGCGATCGCAGTGGAGATGGAAGCGACGGCAATCGGCCATGTTTGCCATCAGTTTGGCACCCCGTTTGTCGTCGTTCGTGCGATCTCCGACGTGGCGGATCAGGCGTCCCATCTGAGCTTCGACGAGTTCCTCGTGGTGGCTGCCCGGCAGTCCTCCCTGATGGTCGAAACCTTACTGACTCACCTTGCCCGTGGCTAAACACCTCCGGTGTCTGGTTCTGCTGTGGCTGGCCTGTGCCGCCACAGTTCAGGCCGCCCCCCGGGTGGTTACCCTGGCTCCCAACATCACTGAACTGGCCTTTGCTGCCGGGATCATCCCCGTTGGTGTCAGCGCTTACTCTGATTTTCCGCCGGCCGCACAGCATATCGAACAGGTGGCTAACTGGCAGGGGATCAATATCGAAAAACTGCTCAGGCTGAAGCCTGACGTGGTCATTGCGTGGCAGGGGGGGACACCGCAGCGCCAGGCCGATCAGCTCCAGGCACTGGGCATCCGCGTGGTCTGGCTGGCACCGGACTCGATTGCGCAATTAACAGACAGTCTGCGGCAGCTGGCCGCGTACAGTCCGCGCCCGTTACAGGCCGAACAGGCCGCAGCGGCGCTCCAGGCGCAGTTTGATACGCTACGGCAGCGTTACCGGTCACAGCCGGTGAAGCGCGTATTTTTACAGTTTGGCCTCAGTCCCCTCTTTACCGCATCGGGCCATACCCTGCAGGATGAGGTCTTGCGCCTGTGCAAAGGGGAAAATATTTTTGCCACGGCGTCAGCGCCCTGGCCACAGGTCAGCCGTGAGCAGGTATTATTACGCCAGCCCGCCGCCGTGGTGGCGCCCGGCGACAGCGCTCATGCCCGTCAGATTGCGCAGTTCTGGCAACCCCAACTCACCGTGCCGATCGTGGCCATTAATGATGACTGGATAAGTCGTGCAGGACCACGTATGATTCTCGCCGCACAAAAATTGTGCAGCGAATTAGCCACAGTCCCTCTTCCATCACACTCATAATCACCGCAAAAGGTGAGTAAAGATCCGGCGCTGGCTGCCGTTAACTAAGTGTAACGGCGATTTTTCGTTCGTTTTTTATCAGGGTATTTTGCCCTGTTTTATACCAGGAAATAGCACCATGAAAACCCTTTATCTGGCCCTCGGGCTAATGATGACGGGTCACGTCTTTGCTGCCTCAACCACCGGCAGCATTGGGGTGAAATTAACTATCTACTCACAGTGCAGTGTAGACGGGAGCACCCTTTCTGCTTCCCGCCTGCCCGGCATTGCGTGTGGATCGCAGCCTGATGCACAGCCTAAAATCACGCAAAGTGTTATTACGCGCGATGGGGTGAATCGTCAGGAGGCAAGGTTAGTTACCGTCGAATGGTAATTTACCCATCCAACGACAGGTTACAAATGCGTCAGTCGCACGAGAGAACCTGCATTATTTTGGGTAAAAAAAATGCTTCCCGGTAACGGGAAGCATTTTTATTTTGCAGGCCGGTTAAATGCTAAATGAAGAACCACATCCACAGGTGGTCTTGGCATTCGGGTTGGTCACGATAAAGCGCGATCCTTCCAGGCCTTCGGTATAATCGACTGCGCCACCCACCAGGTATTGCAGACTCATCGGATCCACGACCAGCGCAACGCCCGATTTCTCAATGGTCATATCCCCATCGTTAATCTTATCGTCGAAGGTAAAACCGTACTGGAACCCGCTACAACCACCGCCGGTGATATAAACGCGCAGTTTCAGATCCGGGTTATCCTCATCAGAAATCAGGTTTTTGACTTTACTCGCCGCGGCTTCAGTAAATTGCAGGGGCAGGACTACTTCGTCGCTCATAGGTCACTCCAGTATACGTACAGGCCGGTGCCTGACAGGTCACAATTCGACCATAATTAATGTCATTATCTAACACACTGCCATCGCAATCAAGTTCAGGCTGTACCACCCTGTGCGGTAACGGCTTCGTTTTCACGCTGCTGCTGCTTCGCTAAGGTGCGGGCAAGCAGAGAAGAATACAAGGGTTGCCCACCGAGAAACTGGGCCAGCAGCGTCGCCCCCAGGCAGGTAATGATCATCGGCAGGATCAACTGATAGTTGTCCGTCATCTCCAGCACCAGAACGATGCCGGTAAGCGGGGCACGGACAGAAGCGGCAAACAGCGCGCCCATACCGGCGATGGCAAACGTCGCAGCCTGCAGATGATAGTCCGGCAGCCAGGCGGCCGCACAGAGACCAAATGCCGTGCCCAGCAGCGTGCCCAGCGCCAGCATCGGGGCAAAAATACCGCCGGGGGCGCCAGAACAAAAACAGAGTAGCGTGGTGGCCAGCCGGACAATAAACAGAAACAGCAGCATCCCAATGGAGAAATTGCCCGCCGCCGCCAGCGGGATCAGGCTGGAACCGCCCCCGGCAGCCGCCGGTAACAGCAGGCCCAGCACTCCGCATCCGCCCCCCAGTAAGGCCCCCACCAGCAGTACCTTGCTTAAACGACCACCATGCAGACGCTGAAACAGATCCTGGATACGGAAAATTAATTGATTAAACGCCACGCCCACGACGCCAAATATCATCCCGAGCAGCAGATAGAGCCACAGCGTATTCACCGGCGCATCGGCGAGGCGGCCAATTTCAATCACCGCGTGTTCCCCGTTAAAAATACGGAACACGATGCTCGACATAATCACGCCAACGAACACCGCCTTAATGGAAATCAGGCTGTAGCGGAACTGCAAACGCATCTCTTCAATAATAAACAGGATCCCGGCCAGCGGCGCGTTAAAGGCCGCCGACAGACCCGCCGCCGCACCGGTCGCCAGCAGCGAATGGCGGGCCTCGGTACTTTTCATGCGGAAGATATCCAGCAGCATCCGGCCGATATTCCCCCCCAGCTGCACCGTCGGCCCCTCGCGCCCGAGTACCATTCCGGCCCCCAGCGTGCCCATGCCGCCGATAAATTTCACCGGGATCACCCGCCACCAGCGCACCGGACGCAGCTCCTCCAGCGCACCTTCAATTTCAGGGATACCCGACCCCGCCGCTTCGGGCGCAAAACGCCGTACCAGGTAATAGCCGCCTGCGGCCAGCAGGGCTGAGGCGAAAAAGGCCAGCACGATCATGACCAGCGGCTGGCCTTCGAAGGCGAGCACTCCGCTGGTTCGCAGGAAAATGATTCGATTTACTGCCTTTTCAAACGCCACCCCAACCAGGCCGGTCAGCGTGCCAACCATACCCGCCATGACCAGAATGGTCAGTGGGGTTTTATCACGCCGCAGCAGCAGACGCAGAAAATCACCGCGACGCACAGGCACCACGTTGAGCTCATCGGTAGAAGTCGATTGCTGTTTCATCGTTCGTTCATTTCAGGGTAAAGATGGGTCAATATACTAACCGTTCCCGCCATGAACACCCGCGCTTTAATTCTCTCTAATCGTGTCATAACCAGCATCAGTCTTTGGCTGCTCCGCCAAGTTCCCTTAGAATAGACGGGTTTTTCCATGAATGATCAGGAGCGGTTCCATGAGTAAGTCTGAAAACCTGTACGCTCAGGCGCAGCAGTTAATTCCCGGTGGCGTAAACTCACCGGTGCGAGCCTTTAACGGCGTTGGCGGCGTGCCGCTGTTTATCGAACGTGCTGACGGTGCCCTGCTGTACGATGTGGATGGCAAAGCCTACATCGACTATGTCGGCTCGTGGGGCCCGATGGTGCTGGGCCATAATCATCCCGCCATCCGTCACGCGGTGATTGAAGCGGCCGAGCGCGGCCTGAGCTTCGGTGCACCGACGGAGATGGAAGTCAAAATGGCGGCGCTGGTGACCGAACTGGTCCCCACCATGGATACCGTTCGTATGGTCAACTCCGGCACCGAAGCCACCATGAGCGCGATTCGCCTGGCGAGAGGTTTCACCCATCGCGACAAAATTATTAAGTTTGAAGGCTGCTACCACGGCCACGCTGACTGCCTGCTGGTCAAGGCAGGGTCAGGCGCACTGACGCTGGGCCAGCCAAACTCCCCGGGCGTTCCGGCCGATTTTGCTAAACACACCCTCACCTGCACCTACAACGATCTCACGACGGTACGCGCCGCCTTTGAGCAGTACCCGGAAGAGATCGCCTGTATCATCGTGGAGCCGGTTGCGGGCAACATGAACTGCATCCCGCCGCTGCCATCGTTCCTGCCTGGCCTGCGTGCGCTGTGCGACGAGTTTGGCGCCCTGCTGATTATCGATGAAGTCATGACCGGCTTCCGCGTGGCGCTCGCTGGCGCTCAGGCTCACTATGGCGTTAAGCCCGATCTGACCTGCCTCGGTAAAATCATCGGCGGCGGGATGCCGGTCGGTGCCTTTGGTGGCCGCCGCGAAGTGATGGACGCGCTCTCCCCTACCGGGCCGGTCTATCAGGCCGGTACGCTGTCCGGCAATCCGATTGCGATGGCGGCCGGCTTTGCCTGTCTGACCGAAGTGGCCCGCCCGGGCACGCATGAGGCGCTGACGCGTCTGACCACGCAGCTGGCCGACGGCCTGCTGGCAGCGGCAAAAGCGGAAAAAATTCCCTTCGTGGTTAACCATGTTGGCGGCATGTTCGGGCTGTTCTTTACCGATGCGGAAAGCGTCACCTGCTATGCGGATGTGACGAAGTGCGACGTGGAGCGCTTCAAGCGTTTCTTCCATCTGATGCTGGAAGAGGGTGTCTATCTGGCACCCTCGGCCTTTGAAGCGGGCTTTATGTCACTGGCGCACAGCCCGGAAGATATTCAGCGCACGATTGATGCCGCACGCCGCAGCTTTGCAAAGCTGTAAAGCGGAATAACGGGCCGGGCAAAAACGTTGCCCGGCCCGGCCTTGCCGTAAATCACCCGCAGGGTCGGCCTTTTCCGGTCGGCCCTTTTTTACACCTTGCGCAGCAGATAGACAAAGTACGGCGCGCCGATAAAGGTCGCCAGCAGCCCAGCCGGGATCTGATCCGGGAAAGCCAGCATCCTTCCACACCAGTCAGCCGCCACCATCACTCCGCCTCCCAGCAGCGCGGCCATCACCTGCTGCGGTAAGGCCCGGCGGAAACCGAGCATCCGTGCAATATGCGGCGCCATCAGCCCGACAAAGCTCAGTGGGCCGATAGTCAGCGTCGCCGCAGCGGTCAGCACGGCGGCCAGCAGCAGCAGCGCCAGCCGCGAGGGCGTCAGCGCGATCCCGACCGCCCGGGCGGTCGCGCCACCCAGCGGCAGTATGGTCAGCCAGCGGCGACACAGCGGCACCAGCGCCAGCAGAACCCCCATGATGATCAGCGTGCGCTTCGCCTGCAGGACGTCAATGTTATAGGTTGACCCGGAAATCCACGTCAGCAGATTCGCCATACGCGGATCGCCGCTGGCCAGCAGCAGCATCATCAGCGTGGTAAAGGCGGTACTCAGAGCCATCCCTGCCAGTAGCATCCGCTCTGGGGAGAAACCGCCACGCCCGGCGGCCACCGAGATCACCAGCAGGGTCAGCGCGGCGCCCAGGCTGCCCGCAGGCAGCAGCCAGCCAAAGGCATCGCCCGGCACGATAAACAGCATCACCACCACGCCAAAGGCCGCACCGGAGCTGATCCCCAGCACTTCAGGGCTGGCCATCGGATTACCGGTCAGCCGCTGTACAACACAGCCCGCGACGCCCAGCATCATTCCGGTCGCCATCGCTGCCACCATCCGCGGCCAGCGCCACGGTAACAGCTGCTGCCACAGTTCACCGCTGGCCCACACCCAGCCATGCGCATCGCGGCCAAAGCTTAACGCCACCGCCATCAGCAGCAGCAGGACGCCGCCACCGATCGCCGCCCACCACAGCAGGTTCTGCCGCTCGGAAGGCACACGATCTCCCTGATCCATCGCCGGTGGAACAGAGCCGGTTCGCAGGCGTGGCAGCAGCCACAACAGCAGCGGCGCACCGATGACGGCGGTCACCGTCCCGGTGGAGATCTCACCCATATGGGGAGTCAGCCACAGCACCGTCTGATCCGCCAGCCACAACAGCAGTGCGCCGATGATCGGGGCCAGCATCAGACGGCTGATCAAACGACGGAAGCCCAGCATCTTCGCCAGCAGCGGCGAAAACAGCCCGACAAAACCGATAATACCCACCGCATTGACCAGCGAGGCGCTGATTAAAATCGCCAGTGCCAGCACGCCGATGCGCGCCAGCGAAAGGGCCAGGCCCAGATTCTTTGCCACACCATCGTCCAGGCCCATCAGGGTCATCGGACGCAGCAGCAGCAGGGTCAGCAACAGCCCCACCAACAGACGCGGCCAGAGGAACGCCACGTTACTCCAGTCCATCTGATTCAGCGAACCGCTGCTCCACAGAAACATATTCTGCAGCTGATCGTGATTGAAGATGGCGAAGATCTGGTTCACCGCACCGCAGTACAGCGACACCACCAGCCCTGCCAGTATCAGTGTGACTGGCGACATGCGTTTACCCCAGGCGACGCCAAAGACGACGATCCCTACCAGCACCGCTCCCGTCATGGCTGCCAGTTGCTGCGTAACCATGCCACCCGCGACGCCCCAAAGCGTAACCACGGTCAACCCCAGCTGGGCCCCGCTGGCCACGCCCAGGGTCGCCGGTTCGGCCAGCGGATTGCGCAGCACCTGTTGAAACAGCAGACCGACCAGCCCCAGCCCCGCCCCTGCCAGCAGTGACAGCGTCAGGCGCGGCATCAGGCTGTAGTGAAACACCATCTGTTCAATACGATTGTTATCCGGGGTCAGGAGCGCCGTCAGCCAGAGTTGATGCGGCAGGCGCTGCTGCAGATTGACCAGTGTCAGGGCCAGTGCCGCAGCAAACAGCACGACAGGCAGCAGGAGCGGCAAACGAGAATGACGCATCATTTCACCTCCAGTGCATGGTCAAGGCTGTCAATCAGCTGCATGGCTGACAGTGTGGCCCCATAGAACCATACCCGGGGCATGGCTTTAAAACGGCCGCTACGGACAAACGGCAGCGATTGCCAGAGCGCCGTCGAGGTGACCTCGTCAACAATCGCCTGATTATCGTGCTCAAAGCCGATGGCATCGACATCGCCCAAATCGGCCAGTCTTTCAATGCCCACAATCACGCTCCCCCAGAAAGTACTTTCTGCTTTCCAGGCGTTTTCCAGCCCCAGATTATCCAGCACTTCCTGGAACAGTCCGTTGGCGGTGAAAACGATCACATGGCGCGGGTCAACAATGGACAGCAACAGCAGTGGGCGCGGCGGACGATGGGCCAGTTTATTTTTCAGTCGTGCCATCTGACTATCCAGATCGGCCAGGTGCGCCACCGCCTGGGGAACCCGGCCAATGTGTTTCGCCAGTACCATCAGCGAGCGACGCGCGCTGGTCAGCGGCTTGCCCGTTCCCCCCTCGTTAAAGGTGAAACCCAGCCCCGGTGCTATACGCATAAAGCGTGACGGATCCGGACCGTACCCCTGGGAATAGAGGATCAGCGTCGGTTTCATCTGGGTAATCAGTTCAAGATTGGGTTCGGTACGCAGCCCGACATCCACCACCGATGCGGGCAGAACAGGCTCACCCACCCACTGCCGATAACCATTCAGTTCGGCAGCCCCTGCAGGGATCACGCCAAGGGCCATCAGCAGCTCCAGCGGTAACCATTCCAGCGCAATAATGCGCTGCTCACCCGAGGCATGGGCCATAAGGGGAAACTGTGCCAGCAGGGGGGAAAAGGCCAGTGCCGTCAGCAGACGGCGACGCAAAATATCCGGCATCACAACATCCCATATTTAATAAACAAAACTCACCGGCGCTCCACCTTGCGGATGCGGCAAAATCCCCATCGGAATACCATAAATCTGTTCCAGCACGCTCCCGGTCATGATCGCCTCCGGCCCGCCCTGGGCAATCATTTCCCCGCCGCGCAGCGCGACCAGATGGTCGCAGTAACGCGCCGCCATATTGATATCGTGCAGCACCGCAATCACCGTCAGGCCGCGTTCACGGCTGAGACGCTGGATCAGCGCCAGCACGTCTACCTGATGGGCGATATCCAGTGCGGAGGTGGGTTCATCCAGCAGCAGGCAGCGGCTGTTTTGCGCCACCAGCATGGCGATCCACGCACGCTGACGTTCTCCCCCGGACAGGCTATCCACCAGCCGCTGGGCAAAAGGTTTCAGCCCGACCAGGGCGATCGCCTCTTCGACCCGCTCCCGATCGTCCACGCCGAAACGGCCCAGCGCGCCGTGCCAGGGGTAGCGCCCCACCGCCACCAGCTCACGTACCGTCATACCTTCCGCCGCAGGCAGTTGCTGTGGCAGATAGGCGACTTCGCGCGCAAATGCCTTGCTCTGCCAGCTGGCCACAGGCCGATCGTTAAGCAGTACCTGCCCTGACGATGCCGCGTGATGGCGCCCCAGCATTTTCAGCAGGGTCGATTTTCCGGAACCATTATGGCCGATCAGGCCACAGACTTTCCCGGCGGGAAAGGCCAGCGACAGCGGCTGTAACAGGGTGCGGCCTGGCACGCTAAAGCTGACACGGTCCAGGCTGAAGGTCGTTTCGGTGGAGTGCTGTTGCATGGTGATCTTCTGATTGGCGGGTGCGGTGAACCGCACCCGGTTAGACATTTAGAAACGGAAGGTGGCCGTGCCGACAATCTGGCGCTCCGCGCCCCAGTAGCAGGCGTGCTCACGGTAGCAGCTGGCAACATAATTACGGTCAAACAGGTTATTAACATTGATGCCAATGGAAGAACCTGGCAGGCCGAACCGCCCCAGATCATATTTCACCGCGGCATCAACCAGCGTATAGCCTGCGACGTCGAAGTTTTGGTCCTGCTTATCGCCGTTGCTGTCCTGATGGCGATACAGCCCCTTGCTTTCACCCACATAGCGCAGCCCGGTTCCCAGCGTCAGGCCGGAGAGTGCCGTCTCATTGAAGGTGTAATCGCCCCACAGGGACGCCATATGCTTAGGCACCTGCACCGGCGTTTTGCCACGCAGATAGTTGTCTTCAGTGTATTCCGCATCGGTATAACTGTAGGACGCCGTCACATTGATGTTGGCATTCACCGCAGCTTTAGCTTCAAACTCGAAACCACGTGAGCGAATTTCCCCGCCCTGTACGCTGAACAGCGGTGCCGCCGGGTCACCCATCAGGTTATTGTTTTTGGTCAACTGGTAAATCGCCCCGGTCAGCACGATCGGGCGATCTTTCGGCACATATTTCACGCCGGCTTCATACTGTTTGGCGCGTGAGGGCGTAAAGGTTTCTCCACCCAGAGTGGTGCCGCTGTTAGGAATAAACGACTCACTGTAGCTGAAATAAGGGGCGATGCCGTTATCGAAGACATAGTTCACCCCACCGCGCCAGGTAAAGGCCTGATCGTGGGTTTTGTTTTCACTGGCGTTGCGATCGAATGCTGACATGGTGAGATAGTCATAGCGCCCGCCCAGGGTTAACACCCAGCGGTCCCACTCCATCTGATCCTGCGCGTAAAGACCGGTCTGTTCCTGCTTGTTCAGGTACTGATACGGGTTATACAACAGGGTTGGCTGATCGTTGCCATACACCGGATTCAATGCATCCAGCGGGGCAGCTGCGCCAAAAATAGCATCGATATCGTTGCGTGAACGCTGATAATCCACGCCCATCAGCAGCGTGTGATCCACCTGACCCGTAGCAAATTTAGCCTGCGCCTGGGTGTCGACGGCAAACTGATTCAGCTTCTCCTGAGAGTGCGCGTAACCTCGATCGATGGTGTTATTGACGGTATTCAGGCCGTTGCCATAAATGCTCAGGTAATGGGTGCGCATCTGGGCGTAACGCAGGTTCTGGCGCACGGTCCAGGTATCATTAAAGGCATGGTCAAAACTGTAGCCGACCATTTTGGTGTTTCGCGAAATCTTGTTGCTGTCTTCGCCTTCATCAAAGTCCCTTGGCAGCTTGTGCTGATTGCCGTTGGCGTCGGTAATCGGGACGACCGTGCCTTCACGCGGCAACCATCCGTAATAGCCGGTTTCCGGTTCATTCTGGAAGTAGCTGAGGAAGGTAAAGTTGGTGTTCTCATCAGGCTGCCAGCTGAAAGAAGGAGCAACGGTATAACGCTTCTCTTTATTCATCTGCTGCTGCGCATCAGCACTGCGTGCCAGGCCTGTCAGGCGATAAGAGAATTCGCCGTTATTATCCAGTGCACCGCCAAAGTCAAAACCTGTTGAAAACAGGTTATCAGTGCCCATCTGGAACTGAACCTCACGTAAAGATTCGGTGGTCGGACGCTTACTCACCATGGATACGATGCCGCCGGGATTACTTTTCCCATACAGCACGGATGTCGGGCCGCGCATCAGCTCAACGCGCTCCAGGAAATAGGGATCAACCGCAAACTCTGAGTAATTGTCACCCTGTAGTTTCAGCCCATTGAGATACTGATTGGTATTTGTCTCACTAAAACCGCGGATGGATAAGGCATCAATCACGTTCGACGCACCGCGGTTACCCACCATCACCCCGGTGGTATAGCCCAGCGCTTCTTTCACTGATAAAGGCTGGTGTGTCTGCATTTCCTGGCTGGTAATGATCGACACTGACTGCGGGTTTTTCTCAATAGGCGTGTCGGTCTTGGTGCCGGTGGCGCTGTATTTTGCCGCAATCGTCGGAGCCGGACCCCAGGCACTTTCCTGCGGTTCGCTGCCGGCGGTGGCAGTGACGTTAATGGTTTGTTCGGCGGCAAAGGCGGTTCCGCTGGTAAGAGACAGAGCGACAAGCACCGCCAGCTGCCGTTTTGCTGTTTTCGCGTGGTTAAAATCAGTGGATAAATCGCGCAGATTGGCCATTTAGCATTTCTCTGAAAAAAGATTGTTGAATGTGAAACGAAACGATAATTATTATTATAACGGCCGGATAATATGCGAAACAAAGCCTGCTCTGCAAGGAAAAATGCCCCGCACAACTGGCCACACAACCCGCACGGGCATTGGCCTGATCGCTTAAAAATGCATGATTTTCGACTGCCGGGAAACGTCATTTCCCGGCAAAAAAAGAGGATGGGTTTTGGCCTGGCAGAAAGAATTAGCGATTAAGCTCCTGTTTTACTTCTTTTAATGCCGTCATAAAGGCGGGCAGGGTTTGCAGGCGGGCAAACTCTACGGCCCCGACGTAGCGTCCCGCATTGACGTCACTCTGCCAGTGCGCACCGCAGATGACCCGGCTCTGGCCAAACTCCCAGGCTCGCCTGGCCAGTTCCTGTGCACGTTCCGGCTTCGCCTCTGCCAGCACCAGCCCGAGCAGGGTTCCATAGGTGGTGTGGCCGGAGGGGTATGAACCATTTTTACGCAGCGCCGCCTCGTCACCGGGCTGGCAGGTATGGTGACCAAAAACGACAAAAGGACGCGTGCGCATATAATATTCTTTCGCACCGTCAGGCGCGTAGGTTCCCCCCATCAACAGCAGGTTCTTTAACATTGCCCAGGTCGCGGGTGTCTGGGCCTCACTCAGCGTCATGCCCAGCGCGGGAGAAAAGGTTTTGGCGATACTGGCCGCGTCCAGTCGCGCATCCTCCGTGGCCTGCTGCCAGCGCGGCGTACCTTTCATTGCGTATCCCGCCTGATAGGCTGCTTTATCAAGCGCAAAGGCGGGATCATTTTTGGCCGGCGGAGGCGGCAGATAATACTGGCTGTTTACCGCACCGGCGGCAGAATGAAACGGCGTAAATCCCTCGCCGGTTTTGGCCTGAGCCGGGATGTTAGCGAGCAGTACGCCCCCCAACAGAAGGCTGGAAAACAGAATGGTGTGTTTCATTTTTAAGATCCTTTTAAATTAATCAGCGCCCTTATCCTTGCTGAGCATTACCGTCAAAAAAGAGATCCGGATCTTATTTTATGGTGCTATCTGGAAATTTAGGGAAATTTAGCATGTAAAATCAAAAGCTTTAACGCCGAAGCTTTAAACGTAATAGTTAATAAATCCCCCTGATTCAGGCGAAAAAAAAGCCGGTTTCCCGGCTTTTTCATTCAGCACTGACCTTACTGGCCGAACATATCCTTGATCCAGCCAGCCACACCGTCAGCATCCTTTTGCTCATTTTGCTGGCCGGGCTGTCCCTGCTGAGTCTGCGGATTTTGCTGATTCTGCTGCTGCAACATCTGTTGTTGCTGCTGAACCTGCTGTTGCTGCTGCTGGCACAACGCATTCGCATCAGTGGTCCACACCGGCAGACTACGCCAGCTGCTGCTGGCGCTGCCGCACACAAAGTTACCGGCGGAGTCCACGTTCATCGGCGAGATATCTTCCGGTGGCGTGAGCATCAGCGGCATCGGGGCCTGATTCTCCAGATAGCGGCGATAGAGCTGCATCGCACCGCTGGCACCGTACAGCTTGGTAGGCTGGTTGTTATCACGACCAATCCAGGTGATCGCCACCTCTTTGCCATCAATACCGGCAAACCAGCTGTCCACCAGGTTGTTAGTGGTCCCGGTTTTACCCGCCAGGTGCGCTTTCGGGAACTTCGCGCCCAGGGCACGTGCGGTGCCGTGATCGGCGACCTGCTGCATGGTATACAGCGTCAGATAAGCCGCCTGCGCCGGAACCGCACGCTCGGCCTGTGGGAAGCTCTGATACAGCACGCTGCCATCTTCGGCAATCACGGAACGCAGTGCCGACAGTGGCGCACGGCTGCCGCCGCTGGCAATGGTCTGGAACGCCTGAGCCACTTCCACCGGGGTCAGGTTCAGCGCACCCAGCAGCATGGCCGGCACCGGGTGAAGCTGATCTTTTGGTACGCCCAGCTTAGTCCAGGTATCGACTACCTGCGGCAGACCCAGCGTCATGCCCAGATTAACCGTCGGTACGTTCATCGAGTTAGTCAGCGCGTCGACAAGCATCACCTGGCCGCTGAAACGGTGGTCATCGTTCTGCGGCTTCCACACCTGCCCGTTCGGCTGCTTCAGCGCGATCGGATTATCCGCAATCCAGGTATTCAGACGGTAGGTATCCGGCTGACTGAGCGCCGTCAGATAGGTCGCCGGTTTGGCCAGCGAGCCAATGGAACGACGCGCCTGCAGCGCGCGGTTGTAACCGGCGAACTGCGGATCGGCACCGCCCACCATCGCGCGGACTTCGCCGCTGAAGCGGTCGACCACCACCATCGCGGTTTCCAGATCGTTAACGCCGCGCTGTTTACGCAGCGCCGGGATGCCCTCTTCTACTGACTTCTCCGCGGCATCCTGTGACACCGAATCCAGCGTGGTGAAGATTTTCACCCCGGAAAGATCCTTCACTTTGTCACCGAGTTTCGCCTGCAGCTCGTTACGCACCATCTGCATAAACGCCGGCTGCGGAGTAATCACGCCCCCTTTTGGCTGCACGCCCAGCGGACGGGCACTCAGCATATCGTAGAGCTCCTGGTCGATAACCTTTTGCTGCTGCAGCAGGCGCAGCACCAGGTTACGACGCTCCAGCGACAGCTTAGGATTACGCCACGGGTTGTACAGGGAGGCACCTTTCACCATCCCCACCAGCAGGGCCTGCTGATCGAGGCTCAGTTCGTCCACCGGACGACCAAAGTAGTACAGGCTGGCCAGCGGGAAACCACGGATCTGATCGTTACCGGCCTGGCCGAGGTACACCTCATTCAGGTACAGCTCCAGAATGCGATCTTTGCTGTAACGTGCATCCATAATCAGCGCCATATAGGCTTCATTAGCCTTACGCCACAGAGAACGCTCGTTGGTCAGGAACAGGTTCTTCACCAGCTGCTGCGTCAGCGTACTGCCACCCTGCACAGCGCGTCCGGCGGTGATGTTGGCGAGGAAGGCACGGCCAATCGAATAGAGGCTGATACCGTCGTGCTGATAGAAATGACGATCTTCCGTCGCCACCAGGGTATCCACCAGCAGGTCAGGGAACCCGGCGCGTGGTACAAACAGCCGCTGTTCACCGTTAGGTGACTGCAGCATGGTGATCAGGCGCGGGTCGAGGCGGAAGAAGCCGAAGCTGCGTCCGTTATCGAGATTTTTAATGTCCGTCAGCTCATCGCCGCTGAAGGTCAGGCGGGCGCGGATCTGCCCCTCTTTGCTGTCCGGGAAATCAAACGGGCGGCGGATCATCTCAATGCTGTTGGCCTGGACGGTAAATTCGCCCGGACGCGTCATACGCGTCACTTCGCGATACTGTGTCCCCTCCAGCAGGGCAATCATCTCTTTTTTATTGTAAGACATGCCGGGCTCAAGGCTGACCATACGGCCGTAGACCGTCGCAGGAAGCTGCCAGACTTTGCCATCAATGCGGCTGCGGATCTGGGAATCAAGGTAGAAACCATAAATGGCCATCACCACTGCGAAGATCAGGAAAAGCTTAAACAGTAAGCCTAACCAGCCTCTTTTCTTGCGCGCAGCGCGTCCTTTTCCTTTACGTGGCATCGAGGTTACCTCTTCTTCATCCTGATCATCATAGTCATCGTATTCTTCTTCCTTACGGCGACCACGCCCCGCTTTATTACGCGCAGGCTGGGGCTGTTTTCCTTTTCGCCCGATAGGTTCGCGATCGTCAGACATGTCTTCTATTTCTCCAGGGGAAGGCGTCGGCCAGACCGACTACTCTCGTTGCACGACGGCAATTGCGGAACCAGAACCTTCTGAAAGCCTCTGGCCGACACGCAGGGGTTGTCGGAAGATGACGCACCGTCATCGCACTGACACCTTACTCCCCCTGCTAAAGCGCGACAGAATACCATTTATTACCGGCAGGCTTAACCTTGATTTTTTTATCGCCCGCCGGCCAGCGCAGAAAAAAACAAGCCTTGTCAGCGGGATACCTAATATCGTTTTTTAAATTGTTACGATTAAAAGTGTTGTCACTTCCCATTTCCCGGGGAAGCAAATCTTTTCACCCGGCTGGTGGGTGCGGTGTTGGCAGGATCGTCCGGCCAGAGGTGTTTGGGATAGCGCCCTTTCATCTCTTTCTGGACTTCCCGATAGGCCCCCGACCAGAAGGCCGCCAGGTCGCGGGTGATCTGCAGGGGACGGTGTGCCGGGGATAACAGCTCCAGCACCAGCGGCACGCGTCCGTTGGCCACGCAGGGGTTTTTCGCCTCACCGTACATCTCCTGCAGACGTACCGCCAGCGCCG
This sequence comes from Erwinia persicina, assembly GCF_019844095.1. NCBI lineage: Bacteria > Pseudomonadati > Pseudomonadota > Gammaproteobacteria > Enterobacterales > Erwiniaceae > Erwinia > Erwinia persicina. The sequence goes on from NZ_CP082141.1 coordinate 3,743,854, forward strand.
GGGGCTTGTCCCGATCGTACTGAATTGGCAGACGGCTGCCGGTGGGCACCACATAGTGGGTGGGCAACAGGCTGTCCAGTTGCTGGCGCTGCGCCCAGGTCAGCCGTTGTAACAGGGCGCTGGTGAGATCAAGCTGACGCAGCCCTTTGCCATCCCGGATGCCCCGCATGGCCGGCAGCAGCCACTGCTCAAGTGCTGCCAGCAGCGCGCTATCCTGCATATCGGGCCACTCCCCTTCCGCCAGCCACTGCGCAGCGCAGCGCAGCCGCACCCGGAGCTGCTCTGCCTGCGGCGTCCAGTTCAGCACCGACAGGCCCTTACTGCGCACCCAGCGCAGCATGGCGGCGTGCAGTTCATCTTCGGCAGGTTTTGCCAGCGGCTGGGATTTCAGCACCAGTTGACCAATCTGCTCCCGTCGCCAGGCGCGCAGCGTGCCTTTTTCTTCATCCCACTCAACTTCCGTCTGCTGCTGTACCAGCCCGGGCCGCTGGCTGATCAGCCTGTCGATATCCAGTGGCAGCGCCTGTAAAATACGTGCGTCGGGTTGCCCACTTCCCTGCAGCAGCGCCGGGGCAATCAGCCACTCATAGCGGGTTAAACCGTCCTCACGATCCAGCGAGGCTCCGCTCCCGTTGGCTAACTGATAGCGTCCGTCTACCCCCCGACGCCGGGCGATACGGTCGGGAAATGCCGCCGCCAGCAGCGGCGCAATCAGATCTTCATCCGGCCGTCCGCCGCTGATGTTCAGTCGCTGTTGCAGCTGACGGGCGCGACGTTGCCACTGCGGCAGACGGCGATGGAAGCTGTCGCGCAGGTCGGCACTGCCGCGTACCGGATCCTCCAGTATTGCCACCAGCTCCGCCGCCGTCGCCACCGCACCGGCATCATTACCGGCGGCCATCAGCAGGGCCGCAAAGCGCGGCTCACTGCCCAGCGCGGCCATTTTACGGCCACCGGTCGTCAGCCTGCCGGTATCGTCCGTCGCACCCAGTTGCAACAGCAGCTGCCGCGCTGCCGCGATCCCGGCAGCGGGCGGCGCATCCAGCCACCGCAGCTGGCCCGCCTCCTGGCAGCCCCACTGCAGGAGATCGAGCCACAGGGAGGCAAGATCGCTGTGGAGGATCTCCGGGTCGCTGTGCGCAGCGGCGCGTTCAGCCTGCTCCTTTGCCAGCAGATGAACACAGATGCCGGGTTCAAGACGCCCGGCGCGTCCGGCACGCTGGGTCATTGATGCCTGGCTGACGCGCTGGGTTTGCAGGCAGGTCACCCCGCTGCGCACATCAAACTGCGCGCTGCGCTCCTGGGCGCTGTCCACCACCAGACGGATACCCTCAATCGTCAGGCTGGTTTCGGCAATATTCGTTGCCAGCACCACTTTACGCCGCCCGGCGGGCGCAGGCAGGATCGCCCGGCGCTGTTCGGCCAGTGTCAGCGCACCGTACAGCGGACAGAGGTCAACATCACCGTCCACCCTTTCCGCAAGCTGCGTTTGCACGCGCTGGATTTCCGCCACACCGGGCAGGAACAGCAGCATTGAACCTGACTCTTCACGCAAAAGCTGACTGGCCTGGCGGGCAACCGCCTCCTCAAAACGCAGGTGGCTTGCCAGCGGCTGATAACGACGCTCCACCGGGAATGAACGTCCCTCTGAACTGATTAAGGGGGCCTGCGGCAGCCAGTCCCGCAGCCGTGAATTATCCAGCGTTGCGGACATAATCAGCACGTTCAGGTCATCACGCAGGCCGCCCTGAACGTCAAGCAACAGCGCCAGCGCCAGGTCTCCCTGCAGGCTGCGCTCGTGGAACTCATCAAGGATCACCAGCGATACGCCATCAAGCATCGGATCCTGCTGCAGCATCCGCGTCAGAATACCTTCGGTGACGACCTCCAGCCGGGTATTTTTGCCGCAGCGGCTTTCGCCGCGCATACGGTAGCCCACGGTTTCGCCGGGTTCCTCACCCAGCAGCTCAGCCAGCCGCTGTGCCACATTGCGTGCGGCCAGCCTGCGGGGTTCGAGCAGCAGGATCCGCCCGTCAAATCCGGCCTGCTGCAGGATCTGTAGCGGGAGCCAGGTGGATTTTCCCGCCCCGGTGGGCGCGGCCAGTAACACCTGCGATGACGTCTGCAATGCCGCTAACAGCTCGGGTAGCACGGCACTGACCGGTAATAAACTCACGTTTTTGCTCCATAACAGCATGGTCTAATTCTTGCGGGCATTGTAGCATCCTCCGGGGCAGATTGACCGGGGGGCCGCAGGTGTTTACCGCCTTGCGTTCCCCGTCATCTGCCTGTCATATCAATGCGCAACGCTACGCAGTCTGTACTGCTGAAGCCGCGTAATTTTCGGGTCACTGCCCGTCGGCGTGTCGTGTGAATAGTGTCACGCCACGCCAGCAGGAGTTAACGGGCGGAAAATGACGATAAGGAATTCCTATGGAGTTTAGTCCCGGACTGCAGTCAGCGACGCTGGTTAAACGCTATAAGCGCTTTCTGGCAGATATTGTCACACCGGAAGGAGAAGCCCTGACCATCCACTGTGCGAACACCGGTGCCATGACCGGTTGCGCCACGCCGGGTGACATCGTGTGGTATTCAACATCGGTCAGTCTGACGCGGAAATATCCGCACAGCTGGGAACTGACGAGAACCCAGGAGGGACACTGGATCTGCGTCAACACCCTGCGCGCTAATGCCCTGGTGCGGGAAGCACTTACCGCCGCGACGATTCCGGAGTTATCCGGATACGATACGCTGTTACCGGAAGTAAAATACGGTAGTGAAAACAGCCGCATTGACTTCCTGTTACAGGCAGATAATCGCAGTAACTGCTATATTGAAGTCAAATCCGTGACGCTGTTACAGCAGGGTAAAGGGTATTTTCCGGATGCGGTGACCGAGCGTGGCCAGAAGCATTTGCGCGAACTGATACAAATAGCGCAATCTGGCCATCGGGCGGTACTGTTCTTCGCCGTTCTGCATTCGGGGATTGAGGACGTTTCCCCGGCGCGTCATATTGATGCACGCTACGCGGAACTACTGGCACAGGCACAACAGAGCGGGGTTGAACTACTCTGCTATAAGGCGCAGTTATCACCGGAGGGGATCCGCCTGCACAGGCCCCTGACGGTGGAGTTGTAAAATGTAGCGCGGTTTGCTTTTATACGGCCACCCAGCGGGCATTAAGTGACTGAGTCAATACAGGAAACTGATGCTGTTGCGGTGCCGGATGAATGAACAGGGCGCGCGCTAAATACGCTTTTCCTCACAGGCTTGTCAAGTCATGTTCAGGAATAATTGCTAACCTTGACCGCTTCTGTTATTTATAGCGGCCTGTTTTTTTCCCCACCGTGGGATCGATACCCGAATATGTCGGGTTGCAGGGTAGCTGCCAACGCCCTGCAGCTTAAAGATGAAGGGTGTAGTGCGTGTTATCCAGGAGAAACAACATGCAAGAAGGGCAAAACCGTAAAACATCGTCCCTGAGTATTCTCGCCATCGCTGGGGTGGAGCCGTACCAAGAGAAGCCAGGCGAAGAGTATATGAACGAAGCCCAGCTGGAGCACTTCAAGAAAATCCTTGAAGCCTGGCGCAACCAGCTTCGGGATGAAGTGGATCGCACTGTTTCGCACATGCAAGATGAAGCCGCTAACTTCCCGGATCCCGCTGACCGCGCCACTCAGGAAGAAGAGTTTAGTCTTGAACTGCGCAACCGCGACCGTGAGCGCAAGCTGATCAAAAAGATCGAGAAGACGCTGAAGAAAGTGCTCGATGACGATTTTGGCTACTGTGAATCCTGTGGCGTTGAAATCGGTATTCGTCGCCTTGAAGCGCGTCCTACTGCTGATCTTTGTATTGACTGCAAAACGCTGGCGGAAATCCGCGAAAAACAAATGGCCGGTTAACGGCGCATTGATTGTGCAGTGGAGCTGGAAACGGCTCCCGTTTCCGCTTCACTGCCGATCTTTTCTATTATGTCATCATCGTATATTGGGCGTTTCGCCCCTTCCCCGTCCGGCGACCTGCATTTTGGTTCTCTAATAGCGGCTTTAGGCAGTTACCTTCAGGCTCGTGCTGAAAAAGGTCTCTGGCGCGTGCGCATTGAAGATATTGATCCCCCTCGTGAAGTCCCCGGCGCCGCCACGCGTATTCTGCATCAGTTAGATCATTACGGCCTGGAATGGGACGGCGAGGTGCTGTGGCAGTCTCAGCGCCACGATGCTTATCGCGCGGTGCTTAATGACCTGCAACAGCAGGGCCTCAGCTACTACTGTACCTGCACCCGCCGCCGCATTCAGCAGGCCGGAGGGCACTATGATGGCCACTGTCGCACGCTGGGCCACGGCCCGGAGCGGGCAGCCGTGCGGCTTAACGTCGATCATCCTGTGACGGCGTTTGAGGATGGCGTGCGCGGCAGGGTCAAGGCTGACCCGCAGCTGGCCCATGAAGATTTTATTATCCACCGCCGTGACGGACTGTTTGCTTATAACCTGGCGGTGGTGGTCGATGATCATTTTCAGGGGATCACCGAGATCGTGCGCGGTGCGGACCTTATCGAACCGACCGTGCGCCAGATGACGCTGTACCATCTGCTTGGCTGGGATATCCCCCGACATCTGCATTTGCCGCTGGTGCTGAATCACGATGGCAACAAACTGTCCAAACAAAATCATGCTCCCGCCCTTCCCGGCGGCGATCCCCGCCCGCCGCTGGTGGAAGCCCTGCGTTTTCTCGGTCAGCCGGTGCCGACAGGCTGGCAGGATCTGACCACTGAAAAGCTGTTACAACAGGCGATCGCTCACTGGGCGTGCGCAAATATTCCAATTAATGATGCAAGGCTGGCGCATACGGCGACTTCGGCATTCTCAAACGGTTCACTCTGAGCTATGATTAGCCGCTGTTTTTACCGACCAGATTTCATTGTCACTATCGAGGTGTCCCATTTTTACCCGAGTTGCTAATTTTTGCCGTAAAGTCCTCAGTCGTGAGGTGGTGGCGCCTGCCGTAATCGAGGAAGTGCGTCAGATGGCCGTCGTTCCGCGTGACGCCCATAATATCTCACGCAAGGACATCAGTGAAAATGCCCTCAAGGTGCTGTATCGCCTGAACAAAGCCGGCTATGAAGCCTATCTGGTCGGCGGTGGCGTGCGCGATTTGCTGCTGGGTAAAAAACCGAAAGATTTCGATGTGACCACCAACGCCACCCCGGACCAGATGCGTAAGCTGTTCCGTAACTGTCGCCTGGTCGGCCGCCGTTTCCGCCTGGCACACGTGATGTTTGGCCCAGAGATCATTGAAGTTGCCACCTTCCGTGGTCACCACGAAGCCGAACAGCCAGTGACCGAAGACCGTAACAGTTCACAGCGCGGCCAGAACGGAATGCTGCTGCGGGATAACATCTTTGGCTCGATTGAAGATGACGCACAGCGGCGTGACCTGACCATCAACAGCCTCTACTACAGCGTGGCCGATTTTACGGTGCGCGATTATGTCGGGGGACTGAGCGATCTGCAGCAGGGTATTATCCGCATGATCGGTGACCCGGAAACTCGCTATCGCGAAGATCCCGTGCGTATGCTGCGCGTGGTGCGCTTTGCCGCCAAGCTGGATATGAGCATCGCAGCTGAAACCGGTGAACCCATCCCACGTCTGGCGACCCTGCTGAATGATATCCCGCCCGCGCGCCTGTTTGAGGAAACCCTGAAACTGTTGCAGGCGGGCTACGGTCACAGCACCTATCTGAAACTGCGCGAATATCAGCTGTTCCAGCCGCTGTTCCCGATCCTCACCCGTTACTTTACCGAACAGGGTGACAGTAATATGGAGCGGATGATCCTGCAGGTGCTGAAAAATACCGATAACCGCATCCACAATCAGATGCGTGTTAACCCGGCGTTCCTGTTTGCCGCCATGTTCTGGTATCCGCAGCTTGAAGCCGCGCAGAAAATTGCCCAGGAGAGCGGGCTTGCCTACTACGACGCCTTTGCGCTGTCGATGAACGACGTGCTGGATGAAGCCTGCCGTTCTCTGGCCATCCCGAAACGAATTACCACCCTGGTGCGTGATATCTGGACGCTGCAGCTTCGCCTGTCACGTCGCCACGGCAAACGCGCCTGGAAGCTGATGGAGCATCCTAAGTTCCGCGCCGCCTACGACCTGCTGGCCCTGCGTGCCGAAGTGGAAAAAAACCACGAGCTGCAGCGTCTTACTACCTGGTGGAGTGAATTCCAGGTGTCTGCACCGCCGCAGCAGAAAACCATGCTCAACACCCTGGGTGACGATCCGGTTCCGCGCCGTCGCACCCGCCGTCCGCGCAAACGCGTGCCGGGCGCACCACGCCGTGACCAAAATAACGACGCATGATCCGCGTCTATCTGGCACTGGGCAGTAATCTGGCCGACCCGTTGCATCAGGTGCACTCTGCACTGCATGCGCTGGCGGCCATACCTGATACCACGCTGGTTGCCACCTCGTCGCTTTACCGCACGCCCCCCTACGGCCCACCCGATCAGCCTGATTTTCTCAATGCTGCCGTGGCGCTGGATACCCATCTGGACGCCGAAGCCCTGCTGAACCATACCCAGCGTATTGAGCTGGAGCAGGGACGCGTGCGTAAAGCCCACCGCTGGGGGCCGCGCACCCTCGATCTGGATATCATGCTGTTTGGTGAGCAGACGCTGAGTACGCCACGTCTGACAGTACCGCACTACGATATGCTCAACCGCGCATTTATGCTGTTGCCGCTGCTGGAGATTGCTCCGGCGCTGTGCCTGCCGGACGGCACGCGGCTGGCCGATATCCTTGCCCGACTTGATACCGGAGCTATCTCCCGCTGGTAACCCGCCCGTTATCCCCCCTTTGCACTGCCCTTCCCTTCCTTTAAGATACGCCAACTCAGTTTTCTTAAGGTGAAATGATGAAACCGACAACTGTCTCTACCCTGCACCAGTGGAAACAACAGGGGCGAAAATTCGCTTCGATTACCGCGTACGATTTCAGTTTCGCTAAACTCTTTGCCGATGAAGGCATTGAGGTCATGCTGGTCGGGGATTCACTGGGGATGGTGGTGCAGGGCCACGACTCCACGCTGCCGGTCACCGTCGCCGATATTGTCTACCATACGCAGGCGGTGCGACGCGGCAGCCCGGCAGCCCTGCTACTCGCTGACCTGCCTTTTATGAGTTATGCCACTCCGGAGCAAACCTTTGACAACGCGGCGCAGCTGATGCGTGCCGGGGCCAATATGGTCAAACTGGAAGGCGGCAAATGGCTGGCAGAGACGGTCAGGCAGTTAACCGAGCGCGCCGTACCCGTCTGTGGCCACCTGGGCCTGACGCCGCAGTCGGTCAATATTTTCGGCGGGTATAAGGTGCAGGGGCGTGACAGCGCTGCTGCTGACCGTCTGCTGGAAGACGCACTGGCGCTGGAAGCCGCTGGCATGCAGCTGCTGGTGCTGGAGTGCGTGCCGGTGGCACTGGCACAGCGCATTACCGATGCGCTGACGGTACCGACCATTGGCATTGGTGCCGGTAACGTCACCGACGGGCAAATTCTGGTGATGCATGATGCCTTTGGTATTACCGGGGGCCATATTCCGAAATTCGCCAAAAACTTCCTCGCGGAAGCGGGCGAAATCCGTGCCGCAGTGCGTCAGTATGTGGCAGAAGTGGCAGACGGACGTTATCCGGCTGCAGAACACAGTTTCCAGTAACCGAGGAGAAAGTCCGTGCTGATTATTGAAACGCTGCCCATGCTGCGCCGCGAAGTCCGTCGCTGGCGTCAGGATGGCAAACGTATTGCGCTGGTTCCTACTATGGGCAACCTGCACGACGGGCACATGACACTGGTCGATGAAGCGCGTGAGCGTGCGGATATTGTCGTGGTGTCGATTTTCGTTAACCCGATGCAGTTCGAACGCGCCGATGACCTGGCGCGCTATCCGCGCACGCTGCAGGAGGACTGCGAAAAGCTGAACCGTCGTGGCGTTGACCTGGTCTTCTCTCCGGCCCCCGGCGACGTTTATCCGCTGGGCCTGAGTGAGCAGACCTTTGTTGACGTTCCCGTCCTGTCCACCCTGCTGGAAGGGGCCAGTCGGCCCGGCCACTTCCGGGGGGTTTCCACCATCGTCAGCAAGCTGTTTAACCTGGTCCAGCCCGATCTTGCCTGCTTCGGCGAGAAAGATTATCAGCAGCTGGCGCTGATCCGCAAAATGGTGGTGGATATGGGCTACGATATTGATATCGTCGGCGTGCCGACCGTGCGCGCTAAAGATGGCCTGGCGCTCAGTTCACGCAATGGCTACCTCACCGCCGCAGAGCGTAAGATTGCCCCCGTCCTCAGCCAGGTCATGCAGGATATCGCCGGCAAACTCAGCCAGGGCGAGCGTCACATCGAAACCCTGATCGATGAGGCAGAAAGCACCCTCAGCGAGCGGGGGCTTCAGCCTGATGGTCTGGCGATTGTCGATGCCGAGACGCTGCTGCCGCTGAATGTCGACAGCCGGCGCGCGGTGATCCTGATGGCCGCGTGGCTGGGCAAAGCGCGTCTGATTGATAACCAGCAGGTTGATCTGACCCAGTAGACAGACGCGCCCGCTCAGGCAATACTGTCGACCGATTTTTTGAATTGACTGCAGAGTAATTATTTATGAACCGTACTATGTTGCAGGGCAAACTTCACCGGGTCAAAGTGACTCAGGCTGACCTGAATTATGAAGGGTCCTGCGCCATCGACCAGGATTTCCTCGACGCTTCCGGCATTCTGCAATATGAAGCGATTGATATTTATAATGTGAACAACGGCCAGCGCTTTTCAACCTATGCGATCGCGGCTGAACGGGGCTCAAAAATCATTTCGGTTAACGGGGCGGCCGCGCGCTGCGCCTGCGAAGGCGATTTGCTGATTATCTGCTCTTACGTGCAGATGTCCGACGCCGAGGCGCGGGAGTGGCAGCCAAAAGTGGCCTATTTTGAGGGCGACAACCAGATGAAACGCGTGGCGAAAGCCGTGCCGGTTCAGGTCGCATAAAAAAGCAAAAGGGCCGATCGGTCATCACCATCGGCCCATGCGTTACGGGTAGGGGTTGACCTTCTTTTCCGGTCAACCCGATAAAACAGTTTTAATCAGGTCCGTAATCCACGCCCACGCTGAATCAACACCCACACCAGCGCGTAAAAGACCACGATAAACGCCACCAGCACGCCCAGCGTAAACGCCAGCGGTACGTCATGAATCCCCAGGAACCCGTAGCGGAAGCCGCTGATCATATACACAATAGGGTTCAGCTTAGACACCATCTGCCACACCGGCGGCAGCAGGGTCAGTGAATAGAACACGCCCCCTAAATAGGTCAGCGGCGTCAGCACGAAGGTCGGGATCAGGCTGATATCGTCGAAGGTACGGGCAAACACGGCGTTCAGCAGGCCCGCCAGCGAGAACAGGATCGCCGTCAGCAGCAGCGTCACCGCCACCATCAGCCACGAATGAACCTGGAACGGGACGAAGAACAGCGAAATAGCCGTGACCAGCACGCCCACACAAATCCCACGCGCCACACCGCCGCCGACATAGCCGGCGATAATCACATGCGTTGGCACCGGGGCCACCAGCAGCTCTTCAATGTTGCGCTGGAACTTGGCGCTAAAGAAGGAAGAGGCTACGTTGGCATAGGCGTTGGTGATCACCGCCATCATAATCAGGCCCGGCACGATAAACTGCATATAGCTGAAGCCGTGCATTTCACCAATGCGTGAACCAATAAGGTTACCGAAGATAATAAAATAGAGCGTCATGGTGATCACCGGCGGGACCAGCGTCTGGATCCAGATGCGGGCAAAGCGGTTCACTTCTTTACCCCAGATGCTTTTCAGCGCCACCCAATACAAATGTGTCATGCTTTATCTCCACTGTGACCGTTAACCAGGTCCACAAATAACTCCTCAAGACGGTTCGCTTTATTGCGCATACTGAGCACCTGCACCCCCTGATGGCTGAGCTGGCTGAACACGCTGTTCAGGCCCTGCTCGCGCAGCACTTCGACTTCCAGCGTTGAGGTATCCGCCAGGCGATATTTAAACCCTTCCAGCTTTGGCAGCGGGCTTTTCGGCGCGAGGTCGAGAATAAAAGTTTCTGATTTCAATTTGGAAAGCAGGCCTTTCATTGAGGTGTTTTCGACCAGCTCCCCACGCTGAATAATGCCGATATTGCGGCACAGCATCTCGGCTTCTTCCAGATAGTGGGTGGTCAGGATAATGGTGGTGCCCTGTGCATTCAGCTCCTGCAGGAAGGTCCACATGGAGCGACGCAGTTCGATATCCACCCCGGCGGTGGGTTCATCAAGGATCAGCAACTTTGGCTCATGCATCAGCGCACGGGCAATCATCAGGCGACGCTTCATGCCGCCGGAGAGCATCCGTGCACGTTCGTTACGTTTTTCCCACAGATCGAGCTGTTTCAGATACTTTTCAGCCCGTTTTTGCGCCTCGATTTTTTCCACGCCGTACAGCCCGGCCTGGCTGACCACGATCTGCAGCACGGTTTCAAACTGGTTAAAGTTGAACTCCTGCGGCACCAGGCCCAGCTGACGTTTGGCATTCACCACGTCCTGCTGCAGGTCGTAGCCAAACACCCGCACCTTTCCGGCGGTTTTATTGACCAGCGAACTGATGATGCCAATAGTGGTGGACTTACCGGCGCCGTTTGGCCCCAGCAACGCATAGAAATCACCGGCTTCAACCGTGAGATCGATTCCTTTTAGCGCCTGTACCCCACCTGCGTAGGTTTTGGTCAGCTTTTCAAGCTCCAGTGCATAAGTCATAGGTTAAAGAGTGCCCTGTTCTGTTGAGGTTTCTTGTTTGTGATTTTCAATCGTGCCGCATTGCCCTATATTACTGCATCGCATTTTGAGCAACGGGTCGACACCATTATGAAAGACATTGATACCCTTATCAGCAACAATCGCCAGTGGTCACGGTTGCTGAAAGAGGAAGACCCCGGCTTCTTTGAGCGCCTTTCTCTGGCGCAAAAACCCCGTTTTCTGTGGATTGGCTGTTCTGACAGCCGGGTACCTGCCGAGCGCCTGACCGGGCTGGAACCGGGTGAACTGTTCGTCCATCGCAATGTTGCCAACCTGGTGATCCACACCGATTTGAACTGCCTGTCAGTGGTGCAGTACGCGGTAGAGGTGCTGGAAGTTGAGCACGTCATTATCTGTGGCCACTATGGCTGCGGGGGCGTTCAGGCCGCCGTCGAAAATCCTGAGCTGGGCCTGATCGATAACTGGCTGCTGCATATTCGCGATTTGTGGTACAAGCATAGTTCGTTACTGGGTGAACTGCCGCCCGAAAAACGTTTCGATAAACTGTGTGAAATCAACGTCATTGAGCAGGTGTATAACCTGGGTCACTCGACGGTGATGCAGTCAGCATGGAAACGCGGACAAAAGGTCAATATTCATGGCTGGGTCTACGGCATCCAGGACGGTTATCTGCGCGATCTGGGCGTCAGTTCTGCCAGTCGCGAAATCCTTGAGCAGCGCTACCGCCACGGTATTGCCAATCTGCTGAACGACCCGGACCTCAACCCGTAAGCCGCCTGTTCTGGCGGCCGCGCCAGCCCCCTCACGCGGCATAATGACAGGCAGCGTGCGGGATCACGACCAGGCGAGATATGGTATATCAGGCCGGAGAACCCGGCCTTAGTCGATTGTGCTGTGCCTACACCTTACGAGTTACTCGTCCAGCATCACCACTTTACCCACATAGGGCAGATGACGATAACGCTGGGCGTAATCAATACCATAACCCACGACAAATTCGTCAGGGATGGCAAAGCCCACATACTCAACCGGCACGTCAACTTCACGACGCGAAGGCTTATCCAGCAGCGTACAGATCGCCAGTGACTTCGGTCCGCGCAGGCGGAAAATTTCCCGCACTTTGCTCAAGGTATTACCTGAATCAATAATATCTTCAACAATTAACACGTCTTTGCCACGGATATCCTCATCCAGATCCTTCAGGATCTTTACATCACGTGAGCTTGAGGTGCCATTGCCATAACTTGAGGCCGTCATAAAGTCGACTTCGTGCGACACCTCAATCGTGCGGCACAGGTCGGCCATAAACATAAACGAGCCGCGCAGCAGGCCAACCAGCACCATCTCGCTGCCGCTGTCACGGTAGTGGTCACTGATTTGTCTGCCGAGTTCGGCAACGCGGGATTTGATCTCAGCTTCGGAGATCATCACTTCAACGGTATGTTTCATAGGTAGCGGTTCGTCGATTGCTCAGGGAAAGCGGTGAAGTTTATCACACTTCGCTACGGCTTCGCTCACCGTTGCGCAACGGATTTTCCTGCTGCACAAAGCAGACATATAGACTGCTATACGTTCAGATAGCCGAATTTCATATGGCATTTTGATTTAACCATAGAGCGTTTAGGCATTTATGGCGGCACCCTGCCTCATGCTAGTTTATGCGCAACAATAATAGATCCTATGCCTGACGGCCGGAGTCCTCATGCCTTCCTCACATTCTAAAAAAACACACATCGGCACGCGCGAGCTGCACCCTGAAACCCAGATGCTTAACTATGGCTATGATCCGTCACTGTCAGAGGGCGCGGTGAAACCGCCGGTATTTCTCACGTCGACTTTTGTGTTTAACAGCGCAGAAGAGGGTCGCGACTTCTTTGACTACGTTTCCGGCCGCCGTGAACCGCCTGCCGGCGAAGGCAACGGGCTGGTGTATTCGCGCTTTAATCACCCGAACAGTGAGATTGTGGAAGACCGCCTGGCGATCTATGAGCGTACCGACAGCGCGGCACTGTTCTCTTCCGGCATGTCGGCCATCTCCACCACCCTGCTGGCGTTTGTCAAACCGGGCGATACCATCCTGCACTCCCAGCCGCTGTACGGCGGTACGGAGACGCTGCTGAGTAAAACCTTCCGCAACCTGGGTGTCTCGACGCTCGGGTTTGCTGACGGTGTGGATGAACAGGGAGTCCAGGCCGCTGCAGAGGAAGCGATGACGCTGGGTCGGGTATCGGTGATCCTGATTGAGTCCCCGGCCAACCCCACTAACAGCCTGGTCGATATTGCGCTGGTGAAGCGTGTGGCCGACCACATTGAACGCCAGCAGCAGCATCGCCCGATTATCGCCTGTGATAACACCCTGCTTGGCCCGGTCTTTTCACGGCCGACCGAACACGGGGCCGATATCTCGCTCTACTCGCTGACGAAATATGTCGGCGGCCATTCCGACCTGATTGCCGGCGCAGCCATGGGCAGCAAGGCGTTAATTCGTCAGGTGAAGGCCCTGCGCAGCGCCATCGGCACCCAGCTTGATCCGCATTCCAGCTGGATGATCGGCCGTTCTCTGGAGACGCTGGCGCTGCGTATGGAGCGCGCCAACGATAATGCCGCCGCGGTGGCCGCCTTCCTGCAAAGCCATCCACAGGTGGAAAAGGTGCACTACCTGCCGTTCCTTGACCCGGCCTCTGCCGCAGGCAGAGTGTTCAGCACCCAGTGCAGCGGTGCCGGCTCGACGTTCTCGTTTGATATTCGCGGCGGTGAGGCGGCGGCATTCCGCTTCCTCAACACCCTGCAGCTGTTTAAACTGGCGGTCAGCCTCGGCGGCACCGAATCCCTTGCCAGCCATCCTGCCAGTACCACCCACTCCGGCGTACCGATCGAAGTACGCAACCGTTTCGGCATCACCTCCTCCACCATTCGCCTGTCGATTGGCATAGAGAATAAAGAGGATTTAATCGAGGACGTACGGCTGTCGCTGGCGTAACGCTCTCGCGGTAAGGTCGCGGGTCGATCGCTGATCGGCCCCTGCGAAATGCCTCTTCCCCGGACACTCCCTGTAAGGCGTTCCACTCGCTTTCACGCTAACTGGCCACCCTGTTTTCTAAGCTGCCTGTACGGCAGTGAACAGTTGCACGTTAACCGCATAGCGCGGTCGGAATTTCTAAGCTGCCTGTACGGCAGTGAACCTGCGGATCACGCGCTGAATGTCCGTAAACGTTTTCTAAGCTGCCTGTACGGCAGTGAACCGTTAGCTTACGTCACGACCCCGTTGACTTCCTTAACTTTTATCACGAGGTTCGGGCAAAACCCTTTTTTCTTACCTTATTTAAATACTGATAATAATCAGTAAGATAAAAACCGGTTCAAAAAAAGGGTCTGCCGTGCCGGAGATTACGCCACGGTGAAGCCGAGCATCATGCCGGTGTCTTCATGCTCCAGCAGGTGGCAGTGGGCCATATAGGCATTGGCGGCGTCGGCCTGATGATTAAAGCGCACCAGTACCTCACTGCGCCAGCCTTCGACACGCACCGTGTCTTTCCAGCCGCTGCGGTGGGCCGCAGGGGGTTTGCCGTTTTCAGAGAGAATACGGAACTGGGTGCCGTGAATATGAAACGGATGCAGCATCATGTCGCCTTCGCCGGAAACGGTCCATTTCTCGAAGGCTCCCTGCTTCACTGCAAACGATGGCTTATCCATGTTAAACGCAACACCGTTAATCTTGTTAGCCTCATGGAAATCGTAAGCACCGGACGGCTTATCATGTGCCATTCCCGCCATTTTCTCGTGGTCCATACCGGGCATATTATGGTGCCCTGCCATCGCCATCTTGTTCGTATCAGCTGCTTTGTCGCTGTCGTGGGCATCCATCTTCATACCCGCCATTGAAGTATGGCCGTATTTTTCCATCATAGCTGCCATGCCAAGACGGTCCAGCTCAGGATCCATCATCAGCTGCAGCCAGCGGGTGTTCAGCCCTTCTGTGGGCGGGAACGCAGGCAGATCCACCAGCTTATCGGGCAGCGTGCCGCTGGCCAGCACCCGCAGGGGATTGATCGACAGCACCGGCAGCGGATGATCGAAGGGCTCCACCGTCATTCCCATCTGCCGCACGGGCAGGGTTTGCAGATCAAATGCTTTACCATCGGAGGTGTCTACCAGCACTTCGAAGCGTTCGCCCGGCATCATCGGCAGTTCGGTGACCGCCACCGGTTCAGCCAGCAGCCCACCGTCGCTGGCGATCACGTACATGGGACGCTGGTCGCTGGTGGTCAGATTAAGCGAGCGGGCGTTACAGCCGTTGAGCAGTCGCAGGCGTAACCAGCCGCGCGGTGCCGCTGTCTGTGGATAAATAGCTCCGTTGGTCAGCATCGTATCGCCAAACCAGCCCACAGCGGCACTCATCACATCCAGTTGGTAGTCAATCTGGCTGCCGTCAGCGCTCAGGCGTTTATCCTGTAAGACGACAGGAATATCATCCACTCCCCACAGGATGGGCAGCCGCAGTTTGCCGCTCTCCGGATCGTTAATCAGCACCAGCCCGGCCAGCCCCTGCGCCACCTGATAGCCGGTACGTCCATGCTGATGTGGATGGAACCAGCAGGTCGCTGCAGGCTGATCCGGGGTAAAGGTGACGCGGCGCTTTTTACCCGGCTCAATACGCGCCTGTGGCCCACCATCGACATTGCCCGGCAATTCCAGACCGTGCCAGTGTACGGTGGTGGCTTCCGGCAACCGGTTATAGATGTTGATGTTGATCTCTTTGCCGCGCTCCAGCTGAATAGCCGGGCCCAGCAGGCTGCCGTTATAGCCCCAGGTGGGAACCTTTTTGCCCCGCCACTGACTGGTGCCTGCCTGCGCCGTCAGGGTAATTTCACTGCGGGCATCAGCAGTCAGTAACGCGGGCACAGGCAGCAGCGGGCGCTGTTCCGCCGCCATTAATGAACGGCTCCACAGTGGCAGCGCGCTGGCTGCGCCAACGGCAGCGCTTAATTTAAGAAAATCACGACGTTGCATCATCCATTCCTTTTGTCAGATGTCGATATCCCCGGGATTTTTCAGTCACCGGGGTGAGTGTTATCCGCAGCATAAACCCTGCCCCAGCGGGAAGGTCAAGTCCGTAAAACGACGGTGCATCGGGTGCTTCAGGATTTTTCTGCCGCAAAAGTGGCTGGCACCCGGCGTGAACTGTGCTAACGTCTGCTTATTGCACACGTATGAGAAAAATCATGAAGAAAAGCATCAAGGCTCTGTTGCTGTTAGGGCTGTTTGGCTTCTCCTCCACCAGCTTCGCACTGAGCGAATCGGAAGCAGAAGATTTGGCAGATTTAACCGCTGTATTTGTTTATCTGAAAAATGATTGTGGCTACCAGGAACTTCCCGACGGCCAAATCCGCCGCGCGCTGGTCTTTTTTGCACAACAGAATCGTTGGGATCTGACCAATTACAACAGCTTCAATATGAAAGCACTAGGGGAAGACAGTTACCGCGACCTCAGCGGCATTGCCGTCCCGAACGATACCAAATGCAAATCTCTGGCTCGTGATTCACTGAGTCTGCTTGCCTACGTGAAGTAATCGACCATACTCATCCTCCTGCTGCCGCTGATTTGACCGTGCAACCACGGTCATAAATAGCTATGATACTGGCCCATTTTTTACGGCTGTGATACCCGTTTTTCAGTTGCCGGGGCGCGGGATGTCCGCGACCGCCTTGCTGTCGGGACGCACAGGCCGGCCTCGTTATCCCGGCCGGCACAGGTCAGGCAACCGCACCCCGTTCACACAGTGTTCACCGGGGTGCCGCCTGGCTGAAACCTGAATGACGCAAAGTCTATGAGGAGGAAAACCGACCATGAGCGATAATGAAATGTGGTATGAAACGCTTCATACCGGCTTCGGGCAGTATTTTACTGTCGATAAGGTACTGTATCGCGAGCAGACCGGGCATCAGGATCTGATCATCTTCGAAAATGCGGCACTGGGTCGCGTAATGGCGCTTGACGGTGTGGTACAAACCACCGAGCGCGATGAGTTTATTTATCACGAAATGATGACTCACGTTCCCCTGTTGGCACATGGCGCACCTAAACGCGTTCTGATCATCGGTGGCGGAGATGGGGCCATGCTGCGTGAAGTGAGCCGCCATAAAAATATCGAACAGATCACCATGGTCGAAATCGATGAAGGCGTCGTGACCTTCTGTAAGGAACATCTGCCCAACCACAGCCAGGGCGCTTATAATGATCCGCGCTTTACGCTGGTCATCGATGATGGTGTGAACTTCGTTAAGCAGACCCGCGAAAAATTCGATGTCATTATTTCAGACTGTACCGACCCCATCGGGCCGGGTGAAAGTCTGTTTACTTCAGACTTTTACGAGGGTTGCCACCGCTGCCTGAATCAGGATGGCATTTTCGTGGCGCAGAATGGCGTCTGTTTCCTGCAGCAGGATGAAGCGGTTAACAGTCATCGCAAACTCAGCCACTATTTTGAGGATGTCAGCTTCTACCAGGCGGCAATCCCGACCTATTACGGCGGCATTATGACCTTTGCCTGGGCAAGCGATAATCCGGCGCTTCGCCAGCTTGAAACCGCGACCATTGCTTCACGCTTTGCCGACGCGGGTCTGACCTGCCGTTATTATAATCCGGCGATCCACACTGGCAGCTTTGCCCTGCCACAATATCTGTTGAATGCGCTGGCTGACTAGCCGGGCATTTTAAGGGGGTGAGTGAAATTGCAAAAGCTTAAACTACATGGCTTCAACAACCTGACGAAAAGCCTGAGTTTTTGTATCTATGATATCTGTTACGCCAACACGGATGCTGAACGCGACGGATATATTGCATACATTGATGAGCAGTATAATGCCAACCGCCTGACTGAAATTCTGAGCGAAACCTGCTCGATTATCGGTGCTAACGTGCTCAACATCGCACGTCAGGATTATGAGCCTCAGGGTGCCAGCGTGACGATTCTGGTCAGTGAAGAACCGATCGACCCGCGCGACATCGATACCTCCGAACATCCCGGCCCGCTGCCGAATTCCGTGGTCGCTCACCTCGACAAGAGCCATATCTGCGTCCATACCTACCCGGAAAGCCATCCTGAAGGCGGCCTGTGTACCTTCCGCGCGGACATTGAAGTGTCGACCTGTGGGGTCATTTCGCCGCTGAAAGCGCTGAACTACTTAATTCACCAGCTTGAGTCCGATATTGTTACTATCGATTATCGCGTGCGTGGCTTCACCCGCGACGTCAACGGGGTGAAACACTTTATCGATCATGAGATTAACTCCATCCAGAATTTCATGTCAGACGATATGAAATCGATGTACGACCTGATGGATGTGAATGTGTATCAGGAAAATATCTTCCACACCAAAATGATGTTGAAAGAGTTCGACCTGAAACACTATCTGTTTAATACCAAACCGTCCGATCTCAGTCCGCAGGAGCACAAACGTATTACCGACCTGCTGTGGAAGGAGATGCGTGAGATTTATTACGGCCGCAATATTCCCTCTGTGGGGTTAAAAACGCAGTAAGGGGGGATGCCCCCTGTTTAGCGATAGCGGACTGGTGCGGGTCGATCGTCGATCGGCCCGACCTCTTTTTCCGCTTAACGCCCCTGCAGGAACGCCCGGTAGGCGGCAATCACCGCAAGAAAATCCTCTACGCCGCAGAACGCCAGGCTCTCTTCATCGTAATAGTTCATGCCCTCTTCCATCTCGTCGCCTTCAAAACCGAGCTGGTTTGAGCGGATCATCACTTCTTCTTCATCCAGCAGCAGGGTATATTCACTGCCCACGCGCTGCCACTGACGGACGCTGCCTTTCACCTCTGCGATGGCCGCTTCAACGTCATCCAGCAGCGCCATGTTTTCGTTCACCTCATCATTAAACCAGTGGCCGACGGCCTCGTGACCCATCGTCATGCGCACCTTCACACCACCGGTAATGTCTCTTAAAAATTCATATTCCATCGCGCCTTCCTCCCGGCCTGCCTGCTTAACCCCATTTTGCGCGCCTGCCGCGACAATACTGAGCTTTGGCGCGCATTATCGCAGCACGGCGCGGGAAAAGCAGCGGTTTTACGCAGGCATAAAAAAACCGGGCACTGGGCCCGGTTTGTTCAATACAGACTGACGCTTAAACTGCCGTCTGGAAAATCACACCGTCGGCTTTGTCGGTGTACTGACTCAGCTGGTCAAAGTTCAGGTAACGATAGGTATCAACGGCGGTTTTATCCACCTGATCCATAAACGTCAGATACTCTTCCGGCGTAGGCAGTTTACCCAGCAGTGAAGCGACCGCTGACAGTTCGGCAGAAGCCAGATAGACGTTAGCGCCGGTGCCCAGACGGTTAGGGAAGTTACGCGTTGACGTCGATACCACTGTCGCCCCATCGGCCACGCGCGCCTGGTTCCCCATGCACAGCGAACAGCCAGGGATCTCGATACGCGCACCGCTCTTACCGAACACGCTGTAGTAACCTTCTTCAGTCAGCTGTGCCGCATCCATCTTGGTGGGCGGAGCCACCCACAGACGGGTTGGCAGCTGGCCTTTATGCGCATCCAGCAGTTTGCCGGCGGCACGGAAGTGACCGATGTTCGTCATGCAGGAACCGATAAAGACTTCGTCGATTTTTGTACCCTGCACGTCAGACAGCAGACGGGCATCATCCGGATCGTTCGGCGCACACAGGATCGGCTCTTTAATATCGGCCAGATCGATATCGATCACTGCCGCATATTCCGCATCCGCATCGCCTTCCAGCAGTTGTGGATCGGCCAGCCATTTTTCCATGCCCTGAATACGGCGCTCGAGCGTACGACGATCGCCGTAACCTTCTGAGATCATCCACTTCAGCAGCACGATGTTAGAGTTCAGATACTCGATAATCGGATCTTTACTCAACTTGATCGAGCAACCCGCTGCAGAACGTTCAGCGGACGCATCTGACAGCTCAAAGGCCTGCTCAACTTTGAGATCCGGCAGACCTTCAATTTCCAGAATACGTCCGGAGAAGATGTTTTTCTTCCCTTTCTTCTCGACGGTCAGCAGACCCGCTTTAATTGCATACAGCGGGATCGCATGCACCAGATCGCGCAGGGTGATACCTGGCTGCATTTTGCCTTTAAAGCGCACCAGCACAGATTCAGGCATATCCAGCGGCATCACACCGGTCGCGGCGGCAAAGGCCACCAGACCTGAACCCGCCGGGAAGGAAATACCGATCGGGAAACGGGTGTGGGAGTCACCGCCAGTGCCTACGGTATCCGGCAGCAGCATACGGTTCAGCCAGCTGTGGATAATGCCATCGCCCGGACGCAGCGACACGCCACCGCGGTTCATGATGAAGTCAGGCAGCGTATGATGTGTAGTGACGTCAACCGGCTTCGGATAGGCGGCGGTATGGCAGAAGGACTGCATCACCAAATCGGCTGAGAAGCCCAGACAGGCAAGGTCTTTCAGCTCATCACGGGTCATGGGACCGGTAGTGTCCTGGGAGCCAACCGAGGTCATTTTGGGCTCGCAGTAAGCACCAGGGCGAACCCCGTTCACGCCACAGGCACGGCCAACCATTTTCTGCGCCAGTGAGAAACCACGGGTGCTGGCTGCCACGTCTTTCGCCTGCTCGAACACATCGCTATGCGGCAGATTAAGAGATTCGCGGGCTTTCGTGGTCAGGCCACGGCCAATGATCAGCGGGATACGGCCACCGGCACGCACTTCATCCAACAGTACATTGGTTTTCAGCTCGAAGTTAGCCAGCACTTCACCGGTATCATGATTGCGGACTTCACCTTTATACGGGTAGATGTCGATGACATCGCCCATATTCAGGCGGTCAACATCCACTTCAATCGGCAGTGCGCCCGCATCTTCCATGGTGTTGAAGAAGATAGGCGCGATTTTACCGCCGAGGCAGACGCCGCCGCCTTTCTTGTTCGGCACGTAAGGAATGTCGTCGCCCATAAACCACAGCACCGAGTTGGTGGCAGATTTACGCGAAGAACCGGTACCGACCACGTCACCGACATAGGTCAGCGGGAAGCCTTTAGCCTGTAATGCTTTAATCTGTTTGATCGGGCCAACGTTACCGGCATCATCGGGTTCGATGCCTTCACGGGCGTTTTTCAACATCGCCAGCGCATGCAGTGGAATATCCGGGCGAGACCATGCATCCGGCGCCGGAGAGAGGTCGTCGGTATTGGTTTCGCCGGTCACTTTAAACACGGTGACGGTGATTTTTTCTGCCAGTTTAGGGCGCTTCAGGAACCACTCGGCATCCGCCCAGGACTGGATGATTTTTTTCGCGTGCGGGTTACCGGCTTTGGATTTTTCTTCAACATCATAGAAGTTGTCGAACATCAGCAGCGTGTGGGACAGCGCTTCAGCGGCAATCGGTGCCAGCTTTTCATCGTCAAGCGCGTCAATCAGCGCATGGATGTTGTAGCCACCCTGCATGGTACCCAGTAGCTTAACGGCCAGTTCAGGAGTCACCAGAGGAGAGGTTGTTTCGCCTTTTGCGACGGCAGCCAGGAAACCGGCTTTTACATAGGCGGCTTCGTCAACGCCCGGCGGCACTCGATTGATTAACAGGTCGGACAGAAATTCTTCTTCACCCGCTGGAGGGGCTTTTAGCAGTTCAACCAGCGCGGCCATTTGGGAAGCATCTAACGGTTTTGGAACAATCCCCTGGGCAGCACGCTCGGCAACGTGCTTACGGTATTCTTCTAGCACGACGTTCTCCTCGCTCTCATTGTATTTGGCATCCCGGGCTACCTGATCCACCGTAAAGTGAAACAATCCATGTGTAGGGTATGGTGCCCGGTTCCGCGAGGGCCAGCATAGCAGGATTTCGGCTGCATGTTAATCCGTTTACAAAAAAGCAACATCATTAGCCTGATCGTTTTCATGGGCAAAAAAGCACTTTTCCAGCGGCTTTCACTACCTAATCATGCCGATTCTGCCGGTTATTCTTCATGCTGGAACAAAAAACAGCGTATGTTCCGCAAAGCCATCTCCCGCCTGTCGGTGTGGAAATAAATGCAGCTTATTATAACGCGTCGTTCAATAACTTATCAGGGGGCAAACCGGGGGGGACAGAGAAGCACAGGGGGGTGGGGACAAAAACAAAAAAAGCCGCACATGGCGGCTTTTTTATCACTGACGCTGCACTGCTCGGGCTGTTATGCCGTCATCGCGATCGTCTTTGTCAGTGAGGTTATCGCGAATTACAGCGCGACAACGTTTACTGCTGATGGACCTTTAGCGCCGTTCTCGATAGAGAACTCCACTTTCTGGCCTTCATCTAAGGTTTTGAAATCGCTGCTCTGGATTGCAGAGAAATGTACGAATACATCTTTGCTGCCGTCTGCAGGAGTGATAAAACCGAAGCCTTTATCAGCGTTAAACCATTTTACTAAACCAGTCATTTTGTTAGACATAATATTTCCTATTCATTTTTGAGCCACTTTATGTGGCGAACATGGCCTGTTCATCAGAATTTATCTTATGGGCACTTAGGAGGAGGCTCTCGATGAAGGGATATCTGTGATAACACTTGTACTGAGGACTGCTTTACTAAAACTGCTTTCATAAGGTCTGTATTCCAAACCGATGCAAACATAGTAGACCGGATACGCCTGAACAAGCAAGGATTCATTTCACTTATATTTTTGGAACTTTAGGCAGACATTGCTGTCAGTGAAAAGCGCCGAGGACAGGGTAAAAAGCAAGCTAATGAAAAAACCGCTTCTGAGGTCAAATGATAAAAGCCCTGACGAACATCGCCAGGGCTTTTAGGTTACTGCTAACTCAAATTTTAACATTAACGAACTTAACAAGTTTTACTGCTATTAATACTTCGTTGAATGTACGTGTTTATTACGGACAGTATTAGTGACTAAAATTCTAGCTTACCTCCATAAATGACAGTTAACATCATCATGCCAGTCAACAGACATGGCGGTTTAAACAAGTACACACCCATCGCGACGTAGACTCTTTGATACGTGGCTCGACTTCTGTTGTGACTAAGTAGCAAACGTCACAACCTCCAGACTTGCTTGCATCGGTAAAACATAGCCTTATGTCGTCGCGTTACGTTCCCATCCTGCGATTTTGCAACTGACTGCATGGCCTTAAAGCATCGTTGAAGTAAGTAAAATAAACCTGACACTTACGACAACCTTCCCAAACTAAAATACTTCGTGGCCTTCATCGCATCTATATTCATGACTCTTTACTGCATCACAGCCGGGTAATATTCGCCTGCTGTGGAATCTAATCTACTGCTTTAAAAAACAGAGTCAATACTGTTTTTAATAACATGTGATTATTATCAGTATTAAAGGGAGCGCCAGCTCACATAATGAAGCGATCTGATGATATTATCGGCATTTGTCAGTAATAACGGGCGATATTATTATCCTGAAAGGTGAAAAACCCGCTGGTGATCAATATTCATGCCACATCAGAAAGAACTGAAAATTAAATTATCGCGGGGATTTCTTATTTATTTTAAATCATTAATGGACAGCGCTGTCTGTGCCTGACCCGTGCACTCGTGACGTGATACACTCGCCCTCCCCTGCTGAACCGCTGCGAGCCGCTATGAATACCCCGCAACCTAACACCCAACTGATCCGCTGTGACCGCCCGACCGCACACGTGGCGCGCCTGACATTGAACCGTCCTACTGCCGGTAACGCCTACAATGCCGTGATGATTGCGGAGCTTGAACAGTGCCTTAACTGGTGCGAACAACAGCCCGATATCCGCACCGTGCTGCTGACCGGCAGCGGCACCGTGTTTTGCGGCGGAGCCGATTTGCAGGAGGCCTTTACAGATGGCGGTAAAGCGCTGCTTAACTCACAGGGCGGCTTTAATCCGCTACAGCATCTGCCCCGACGAAAAATTTGGGTGGCCGCCCTGAACGGTCATGCCTTTGGCGGGGGGCTTGAGCTGGCGCTGGAGTGTGATTTTATCGTGGCCACAGACCAGGTAAAAATCGCCCTGCCGGAAGTTAAACACGGCCTGTTACCGCTGGGTGGGGGGATCGGCCAGCTGGCGACGCGACTGCCTGCCAACCTGGCCCGGGAAATGCTCTTAACGGGTGAGCCTGTTGACGCTACACGTGCCCACGCGCTGGGTCTGTTTTATCAGGTTACCCCGGCAGAAGATCTGCTGGAGAGCGCACTGGCACTCGCAGCCCGCCTGAACCGCAACGCACCGCTGGCCGTTCAGGCCTGTAATGCGCTGCTCAGACAGGCGCTGGCAGTCGATCTCAGCCAGCAGAGCATGGCCGAGTTAGCGCAACTGCAGCAGAGTGAAGACTTTCAGGAAGGCCAGCGTGCCTTTACTGAGCAGCGCAGGCCGCTGTGGACAGGCAAATAGCGCGACTTCAGAGCGATACAGCCTGGAATAACGCGCTTAACCCCAGGCCCCCGGCGATGCCCAGCATGGCCAGGCCAAAGCCGTCTCCGTCTGGCTCCGCCAGCAGCTGGCTGAACAGTCGCGTGACCATGATTGCGCCGGAGGCACCGTAAGGATGACCCAGTGCAATCGCTCCGCCCTGTAAGTTAATACGCTGCTCATCAATGCCCAGCGCATCAAGCGATCCCAGCACCTGGGCGGCAAAGGCTTCGTTAAATTCAATCAACGCGATGTGGCGGGTGGTCAGGCCGGGCTGGCGGGCCAGCAATTTTTGCGTCGCGGGTACCGGCCCGAGGCCAAGCAGATTAGGGTCGACGCCGGCACTACAGGCATCGGCAAAAAGCAGCCCCCGGGTGAAACCGCACTCACGTGCTTTACGACGGCTCATCACCAGCAGTAACGATGCACCGTCATTGAGCGGGCAACAGTTGCCCGCCGTCACCGTCCCTCCGGCGACAAACGCCGGGGGCAGCGCCGCCAGTTTCTCCAGCGATGTGTTGGCCCGCGGGCACTCGTCCACCGCCACCCACTGGCCTTTCACGCTGACCGGTACGATTTCCTGTCGGAACGCACCCTGCTGTTGGGCGGCCAGCGCGCGCTGATGGCTGCGCAGGGCAAACTGATCCTGTCGTTCACGGCTGATACCACACTGGCGCGCCACGTTTTCCGCCGCGATACCCATTTCAGGGTCACCGATATCGTCCGGGGAAAACTGCGCGCGGCCGTAAAAGCGCGGCATCTGCTTCAGCGAGGTGGGCTTTTCCACCCGCCACGGGGCGGTACTGACGCTTTCGACGCCCCCCGCCAGATAACACTCCCCCGCCCGGGCCTGCACCAGCCGACAGGCCTGGATCACCGCTTCCAGCCCGGAGCCACACTGGCGATCCACCGTCACCGCTGGAACGGAGAGCGGCAAGCCCGCCGCCAGCGCCGCCAGGCGGGCAATATTGCCGCCGCCACCGGTCGCGTTGCCGATGATGACTTCATCAACAGGGGTAAACCCCGGCGGCAGCAGTTCAGTAATCTGCTCAAAAAGCGGCATCAGCAGATTTTCCATCGTTACGCCGGCAAAGACACCGTAGGCCCGGCCAACGGGCGTGCGCCGGGCCGCCACAATGACCGGCTGCGCGTCATCGTCAGGCTGATAACTCAGTAAGCTCTGTGCTGCTGCCATGTTGTGCGATCCTTTTTTCCAGCTCGGCGCGTTTGATTTTTCCGGCCGCCGTCAGCGGCCAGTGCGTAATATGATAAAAATGGCGGGGCTGTTTATATTTTGCCAGTACGTCACGACAGCGTTGGGGGAGCAGTCGCAGATCGTCCGCAGATGCTTCAACGACAGCGACCATCTTTTTGCCTGCATCCTCATCATCAACGGCAATCACCACCGCTTCAATAATGCCAGGCAGTGATTTAATCGCTGACTCTATTTCGGCAAGATAAATATTATTCCCACCGCTAAGGATCATATTTCCCCGGCGGCCAATCACATGCAGACGGTGTTTTTCATCCAGATAACCGATATCCCCAACCGTCGCCAGGGCTCCCTGTTTCACGAACGCATTGCTGTCATCACCCCATAAATACCGGTCAATAATTTGCTCACTGTGGATATAAATGGTTCCGGGCTGATTATGCGGCAGTCGCTCACCGTCATCATTACGGATGCTGATGTGCACACCGGGAAAAGCCTGCCCGACCGCAGCCAGCGAATCGCCTATATCTGCCTCATCAGGCGTGGACACGGCGATAAAGCCAAGTTCCGAAGCCCCGTAATACTCCTGTATCCGGGCTGCAGGAAACAGCGCCCGCGCCTGGCGATAGTGATTAATTTCCAGTTTCGCGCCGGCACTGACCAGACGACGCAGGCTGGGGCAGGCTGCGGCCCCCACCGCGCGCGCAAATCCGGCGATCATCGTGGGCACGACCACCAGCCGTTCAATCTGCTGCCGGGCGATCAGCGCCAGTACGGATTCCGGTTGCCACCGGCCGGGGCTGTAAAACGTGCCCCCCGAGTACAGCGTTTCGTTCAGGCAATACAGTCCAATGCCGTTTGAAAGTGGGCCGGGAAACAGCGTCGAAGGGGCTCCCTGCAGGCCAAAGATCGCCTCACCATTCTCCAGGCTGGCCCGCCAGGATCGCCGCGAACGGATAAAGGCTTTCGGCAGGCTGGTGGTGCCCGAGGTGAAGTTAATTAAGAACGGTGTCTCAGCCTGCATCCCGTCGCTAAAAGCGGCATCGTCCGGGACGTTTGCGTGACGTTGCCCATCGTCAATCACCTGCCAGCGAACCGACAAACGATCGGCCAGCGCTTTCAGCGCCTCATCCCCGGGACGTAACAACAGGAGTGCCGGATTCAGGCTGTGCAGGATGTCATTCAGCTGTGCTGCGGGGGCCTGCGGGTCGATAATGGCGGCAGTAAAAGGCTGGGCGCTGGCGGCCAGCCAGGCAACGGGAAAGGTAATGTCATTACCGGCCGCGATAGCGATAATACGGCTGCCGCTGGCACGCGGGTCCCGGGGAAGGGTCTGGTACAACGCCTGTGCGCTCTGCCACAGCTGCTGCCAGCTCAGGGTGGCACCGGCGATATTCACAGCGATCCGCGCGGGGTGGTTTTCCGCATGATATTTTACTTTGTCATGTACCGGCATAACACTCAGTCTCCGGCAAACGGAAAATGTTGCATCAGCGCCTGACGCGCCTCATCGGGGATCGGGCAGGGTTTATTATCCGAAAGATCCACGCACACCCAGACTAATTTCCCTTCGGCACTCAACGTGGTGTTATCTTCCAGCATTAAGCGGATAGTGAAAATTAAACTGCTGTTGCCGATTTTTTCAATCAACACCTGCGGTAACACCACATCATCCACCGACAGAGGATAAAAGAATGTGGCTTCGCATTTTTTCACATGGTAGGCAACGCCCGCCGTGTGCGGCCGAAACAGGGGCAGAATATCAGCGCGGCGGAACGCATTAACAACGGCATCTTCACAATAATCTAAATAGACTGAATTATGCACGTGACCGTTTAAATCTATATCGCGCATTGATACGCGAAATGCTTCGCTATTATACTGTTCCTGCATAAAAATCAAAAACCTGTCAACCGGACAACACGAAAGAAAATATACCATGAAAGAGACTTTATTCACCAGAGCCCTCGTCCGGGAGTTCGGCAATATCAGTCACGTTATGCAGCTTGAACAACAGGCTCTGCCGCCCTTAGCCGCAGGCCAGGTCCGGGTTAAAATGACATTCGCCACCATCAATCCCTCCGATATTATTACGATTTCCGGAGCCTATCGTTCGCGTATCGCCCTGCCCTTTGTGCCCGGGTTTGAGGGCATGGGGCGGATCAGCCAGAGCGACGATCCCAGCCTGCGCGTTGGTCAGCGTGTTCTGCCGGTAGGCAGCATGGGCGCGTGGCAACACTATAAAGACAGCGATCCGCAGTGGTGCTTTACCCTGCCTGACTTTGTCACCGACCAGCAGGCGGCAACCAGCTATGTTAACCCGATGACCGCGCTGCTGATGCTGACAGAAGCGCTTCAGCGCTCACCGGGGATGCGGATTATTATCAATGCGGCCAATTCGGCCATCGGCAAAATGCTGATCCGCATCGCCAACCACCTGGGGCTGACGCCGATCGCCATCGTACGAAAAGCTGAAAACCTCGGCCTGTTTCGCGGCTGTACCACCGAGCAGGTGTTGAACAGCAGTGCGGAGACGTACCCGCAGGCGCTGGCCGCCATTGCCCGTCAGGGGGGGGCAGCAGCCATCCTCGACTGCATTGGCGGTGAAGCGTCGCTGATGCTGGCACAGGCGCTGATGCCGGGCGGGCAGTTTATCCATTACGGCCTGCTGTCCGGCCAGCCGATACCGGCCACCTTCTGGCGCAGCCGTCCGGATATTCGTTTTTCCAACTTCCATCTGCGGTTATGGGTACATCATCATGATAAGGCGCTGGTACAGCGCAGGATCAATGAAGTGATGACACTGATCCGCGACGGTGTAATTGCCACCGATATAGTGGCCGAATATGCGCTGGAGGAGATCGATAAAGCGGTCAGAGACGTGCAGTCCGGCGAGCTGAAAGGGAAAATTTTACTGCGGCTCTGAGGCGGGATAGCTGTAATCAGGGCCGACCGAAAAGACGATCGGCCTCTTCAACTGCCTGTGGCTCAGCCTAACGTGGGGTACGCCCGGCGCACGGCACGGACAATCAGCACCGCCAGCACCACCTTCACCATATCCGCCGGCAGGAAACCCAGTGAGCCCAGCGCGGCCTGCTTAAGGGGTAACCCGGCCACCACGGCAATCCACGGAATGCCCGCAGAGTAAATCACCACGACGCCCCCCAGTGTCAGGATCAGCCCTTCCCTGACCGCCGTCAGCGAGCGCAGGAAGCGCTGGTAAAGATAACCTATCAGCAGCGCCGCCAGCGGCCACGCCAGAAGAAAGCCCCCGCTCGGGCCAAAGAAGATCCCCAGACCGCCACGGCCTCCCGCCAGCAGTGGCAGGCCAACCGCCACCAGCACGACAAACAGCACCATCGCCAGCGCGCCGCGTCTGGCACCAGCAATCGCCCCCGCCAGCATGGGGCCTAAGGTCTGTGCGGTGATCGGCACCGCAATCACCGGCAGGCTGAATGCCGGGAGCAAGCCCAGCGCAGCGGTGATCGCGGCGAAAAGCGCAATATAAACAATATCTCGGGTGGACATTAAGATCCTCTCACTTTCTCAGCATCGTTACGCTCAGGGCGCAGTTTGGGGTCCCAGGCGCGGGCTTCCAGCGCCGCTGCAATATCATCGGCCATCTTCAGGGTACGGACGATCACCGGGATAGCAATGGCAATGACACTGCGATCCAGTCCCCGGGCTTTTTGCGCTTCACGCACTTCAGCCACGATGGCTGCCAGTACCGGAATAAAGCGCATCGCCAGGGACAGCGCCAGGCTGACTTTTGCCGGGTTGATTCGCATATAGCGCAGCCAGAAAAGGCCTTTCTCCAGCGCCTCAATCATCGCCGTGGTACGGGTCGTCAGCGTCACCAGTGCCGCCATCAATAGCAGCGCCGCCAGCCGGGCAATCACCAGCACACCGGACTGCCAGCTGACCATCCACCACTGTACGGCGAACAACAGTACCAGCACCCACAGCAGCGGCTTGAGCTGCAGCAGCATGATGCGCGGTGAAATACGCGCCAGCGGGTAGCACAGCCCCACCAGCAGCAGAGCGACCAGCGAAGTTTCCAGGCGCGGGAAGATAAACAGCAGCGTGCCCAGCAGCGCCAGGGTGAGGATCTTCAGCCCCGGCGGCAAGCGATGTATGATCGAATGTCCCGGAATATAATCACTCAACATCATGACATCATCCTGACATACTCTTTCAATGCTATGTGAGGCAGGTCATCAATCACCACCTGACCGCGGTCAAAGACCAGTACACGGTCAAAATCCTGCAAAAATTCCAGATCGTGTGACACCACGATCGCCGTCTGGTCGAGATCGGCAATCGCCTGTGCAATACGCCGCTTGTTGCGCAGATCGAGCAGCGTGGTCGGTTCATCAAAAACGATATATTCCGGCTCCATGACCAGCACGCCAGAGATAGCCAGCAGCTGCTTCTGTCCACCGCTAAGCAGGTGGGCGGGATGCTGACGCAGGTCCTGCATATCGTAGCGCGCCAATGCCGCATCGGTACGTTCGCGGATCACCTGTTTCGACAGTCCGAGGTTTTTCATCCCGAAGGCGAGATCTTCCTCCACCACCGGGAAAACAATCTGGTTGTCCGGGTTCTGGAACACAAACCCAACCTTCCGCCGCACCGCTTTTCCCTGCTGACGGGTATTCAGCCCGTCGACCAGCACCTCCCCCTGTTGGGGTAATAACAGGCCGTTCAGCAGGCGGGCAAAAGTGCTTTTGCCACAGCCATTGCTGCCGACAATGCCAATGCGTTTTTCCGTGAGTTGCAAATTAATGTTATCGAGGACTTTCCGTTCGCCGTAAGCATGCGATACCCCTTTCAGTTCCAGCATAATACCTCCTGGTTCAGACAGGCTGACGCGGACGGTACTGCCGCCCAATGGTCAGTTGCTCCACCACTGCAGCAGGAGACAACGACATCACAAAGTCCACGGCGCGACAGAGGTCGTCGGTACTCAGCATCTCGTCGGCTGTCAGGCCCGAACCCTGTGCCATATCGGTGTCTACGACATCGGGGCACAGCGTGGTCACTTTAATGCCCTGTGCGCCCAGCTCACGGGCAATCGAACGGCTGTAGCCGACCAGCGCGTGTTTGCTGGCGGCATAGCTGGCAACGCTGCCGTAAGGCTGTACGCCACTGACGGAGGCAAGATTAAAGATGCGCCCCCCGGCGGATTTCAACAGCCAGGGAGTGCAAAGCTGGCAAAGATGGTGGATAGCGGTCACGTTAGTGGCAAGCAGCGCGCTGAAATCAGACAACGAGGTCTGCGTTGAGCCGGCGCGAAAGATGCCGGCGGCGTTAACCAGCACATCAAGTTGCCCGCTCACGGCCAGCGCCTGCGGCACCTGCTGTGCAATGGCAGGATAATCACACACGTCGAGCGCCAGCGTCTGCACACGGGCAGGATCGAAGGTGCTGGCTAAGGCGTTCAGCGCACGGGCATCCCGCGCGATTAAAATCAGATGATAACCCGCAGCATAAAAATGGCGGGCAAGATGGTGGCCGATACCGCGTGAGGCACCGGTGATCAGGGCAACTTTACTGGACACAACGAGCCTTTTGACCGGTCAGAAATTGCCAGCAAAGATACGCGATTTTGTGGCACTCTGCGCGGTTTTTTACGGAGAGACAGACAGCAAAACGGCCCCCGCAGGAGCCGTTATTTAAACCTTATGGCGAATTATTTCTTTTTCGCTTTCGGATTTGGCAGGTCGGTGATGCTGCCTTCAAAGATTTCCGCCGCCAGACCAACCGATTCGTGCAGGGTTGGGTGAGCGTGGATGGTCAGTGCCAGATCTTCAGCATCACAACCCATCTCGATAGCCAGACCGATTTCACCCAGCAGTTCGCCGCCGTTGGTTCCGACAATGGCACCACCGATGACGCGGTGAGTGGTTTTGTCGAAGATCAGCTTGGTCATACCGTCTGCACAGTCGGAAGCGATAGCACGGCCTGATGCTGCCCACGGGAAGGTGGACGTTTCATAGCTGATGCCTTTCTCTTTCGCTTCTTTCTCGGTCAGACCGACCCAGGCAACTTCCGGCTCAGTATAGGCAATCGATGGGATCACTTTCGGGTCGAAGTAGTGCTTCAGGCCCGAGATCACTTCTGCTGCCACGTGGCCTTCATGCACGCCTTTATGTGCCAGCATTGGCTGACCGACGATATCACCGATAGCATAGATGTGCGGCACGTTGGTACGCATCTGCTTGTCGACACGGATAAACCCGCGATCGTCCACTTCCACGCCGGCTTTGCCTGCATCCAGACCTTTACCATTCGGTACGCGGCCAATTGCCACCAGCACCGCATCGTAACGCTGTGGTTCTGAAGGGGCTTTTTTGCCTTCCATCGTAACGTAGATGCCATCTTCTTTGGCTTCTACTGCAGTCACTTTGGTTTCCAGCATCAGGTTGAACTGCTTAGAGATGCGCTTGGTGAAGACCTTCACCACATCTTTGTCAGCCGCCGGGATCACCTGGTCAAACATTTCGACCACGTCGATCTGCGAACCCAGTGCGTGATACACGGTACCCATTTCCAGACCGATGATGCCGCCGCCCATGACCAGCAGACGCTCTGGTACTTCTTTCAGCTCCAGCGCATCGGTAGAATCCCAGACGCGTGGATCTTCATGTGGAATAAAGGGCAGTTCAATCGGACGGGAGCCCGCGGCGATGACAGCGTTTTCAAACGTGATAACGGTTTTAGAACCGTCTTCTGCTGTCACTTCCAGGGTGTTCGCGCCGGTAAATTTACCCAGGCCGTTCACCACGCTCACTTTACGGCCTTTTGCCATACCGGCCAGACCACCGGTCAGTTGGGTGATCACTTTCTCTTTCCAGCTGCGGATCTTATTCACATCAGTCTGTGGCTTACCGAACACGATACCGTGTGCTTCCAGCGCTTTGGCTTCTTCAATCACCTTCGCCACGTGCAGCAGGGCTTTAGAAGGGATACAGCCAACATTCAGACAAACACCACCGAGGGTGCTGTAACGCTCAACGATCACGGTCTCCAGACCAAGATCCGCTGCACGGAAGGCTGCAGAGTAACCTGCAGGGCCTGCCCCAAGTACCACGACCTGAGTTTTAATTTCTGTACTCATCATGACCTCTTATTTGATTGTCCGGCGGGTCAGAGCTTATCCCCTTCATACTTGAATCTGCATCTGTGTTGGCTACGCTCGCTCACCCGAATCACTGACTTATGTAAGCTCATCAGGATTCACTCACTTGCCGCCTTGATACAGCTCCAATTATTTTGGATAGATTTTTCAACGTCCTTCTTCCACCGGGACGCGTTCACCGCAAGAGTTTACAGAATTGTTAATAAACTGCAAACCGCGGTGCCACGAATCACTACAACAACTTACAAGAAGGCCGGCTTCCGCCGGCCTTCTTCATGGTTACATCACCAGACGGCGAATGTCGGCCAGTGCGTTATTGATAATGGTAATGAAGCGCGCACCATCAGCACCGTCGATAACCCGGTGGTCGAAGGAGAGCGACATTGGCATCATCAGACGCGGCGTGAACTCTTTGCCATTCCAGACCGGCTCAATCGCAGACTTGGAGACACCGAGGATAGCCACTTCCGGCGCATTCACGATCGGCGCAAAGTGGGTTGTCCCGATACCGCCCAGGCTGGAGATGGTGAAGCAACCGCCCTGCATTTCGCCAGCGGTCAGCTTGCCATCACGCGCTTTTTTGGAGATAGCCATCAGTTCGCGAGACAGTTCCGTGATGCCTTTCTTATTCACATCTTTGAACACCGGAACCACCAGACCGTTTGGCGTATCTACCGCCACACCGATGTTGATGTATTTCTTCAGCGTCAGTTTCTGTGCATCTTCAGACAGTGAGCTGTTGAAGCGTGGCATCTGCTCCAGCGCCGCCGCCACCGCTTTCATGATGAACACCACCGGGGTGAACTTCACATCCAGCTTACGCTTCTCTGCTTCAGCATTTTGCTGCTTGCGGAATGCTTCCAGCTCGGTGATGTCGGTTTTGTCGAAGTGAGTCACATGAGGGATCATCACCCAGTTGCGGCTCAGGTTAGCACCAGAGATTTTCTGGATTCGGCCCAGTTCCACTTCTTCGACTTCGCCGAACTTGCTGAAGTCCACTTTCGGCCATGGCAGCATGCCAGGCAGACCACCACCCGCGGCAGCAGGGGCTTCAGCACGTTTCACCGCGTCTTTCACGTAGCTCTGCACGTCTTCTTTCAGAATACGGCCTTTACGCCCGGTGCCTTTGACTTTCGCCAGGTTGACACCAAATTCACGTGCCAGACGGCGGATCACCGGCGTGGCATGAACGTAAGCGTCGTTCTCTGCGAAATCTGACTTGGCTTCCGCTTTAGCAGGAGCCGCAGCCGCCTTCTCTTCCTGTTTAGCCGGAGCCGGAGCAGCAGCCTCAGTGCTCTGGGCAGGTGCGGCCGCTGGTGCAGCCCCCTCTACCTCAAACACCATCACCAGAGAACCGGTGCTGACTTTATCGCCCATGGCGATTTTGATCTCTTTAACCGTACCCGCAAATGGTGCGGGCACTTCCATTGAGGCTTTATCGCCTTCAACGGTGAGGATCGACTGTTCAGCTTCAACTTTGTCGCCGACTTTAACCATGATCTCAGTGACTTCTACTTCGTCGCCGCCGATATCCGGTACGTTAACCTCTTTCGCTGCGCTGGCCGCCGGGGCCGCTGCAGGCGCGGCCGGAGCCGCTTCTTCTTTCTTCTCTTCGGCCGCTGCCGGTGCAGCTGCACCGCCTTCCGCTTCGAAGATCATGATCAGTTTGCCGGTTTCGACTTTATCGCCGGTAGCCACTTTGATCTCTTTGACGACGCCAGCCTGTGGGGAAGGTACTTCCATTGAAGCTTTATCACCCTCAACCACCAGCAGTGACTGCTCAACTTCAACAGTGTCGCCCACTTTGACCAGAATCTCGGTGACTTCAACTTCGTCTGAACCGATGTCCGGGACATTAATTTCGATAGCCATTACTCTATTACCTCTTATGCCAGGCGTGGGTTAACTTTATCAGCATCGATCTCGAACTTAACGATGGCATCAGCCACCACTTTTTTGTCGATTTCGCCACGTTTAGCCAGTTCACCCAGGGCGGCAACCACCACGTAAGATGCGTCCACTTCGAAGTGGTGACGCAGATTCTCACGGCTGTCTGAACGACCGAAGCCATCAGTACCCAGCACGCGATAGTCGCTGGCAGGGATGTAGCTGCGAACCTGCTCGGCGAACAGTTTCATGTAGTCAGTCGATGCCACG
The DNA here is from genome assembly GCF_019844095.1 of Erwinia persicina. Classification (NCBI taxonomy): domain Bacteria; kingdom Pseudomonadati; phylum Pseudomonadota; class Gammaproteobacteria; order Enterobacterales; family Erwiniaceae; genus Erwinia; species Erwinia persicina. The sequence goes on from NZ_CP082141.1 coordinate 3,778,597, forward strand.
GCAGGAGCATCGTTCATCACCTGAGCGATGTAAGGCACGCGAGGCTCTGACGTTGGGTGCAGCATGTTCCAGCGCTCACAGTCCTGACCATCACGGGCCAGTTCGGTGAAGGAGGTCACGCTGTAGATGTCAGAACCTACACCGTAGTCTTTCGCCAGGATATCGGCAGCTTCACGGACGTGACGCAGGATAGAACCTGAACCCAGCAGCTGAACTTTACCTTTGCTGCCTTCTTTGCTGTCCAGTTTATAGATACCTTTACGGATACCCTCTTCTGCACCGGCCGGCATCGCTGGCATATGGTAGTTTTCGTTCAGCGTGGTGATGTAGTAGTACACATTTTCCTGCGCTTCGCCGTACATACGTACCAGACCGTCATGCATGATGACAGCAACTTCATAAGCGTAAGCCGGATCGTAAGAAATACAGTTCGGGATAGTCAGAGACTGAATGTGGCTGTGACCATCTTCGTGCTGCAGACCTTCACCGTTCAGTGTGGTACGACCGGAGGTTCCGCCCACCAGGAAGCCGCGTGCCTGCTGGTCGCCTGCTGCCCAGCACAGGTCGCCGATACGCTGGAAACCAAACATGGAGTAGTAGATGTAGAACGGGATCATTGGCAGATTGTTGGTGCTGTAAGACGTTGCCGCCGCCAGCCACGATGCGCCTGCACCCAGTTCGTTAATCCCTTCCTGCAGGATCTGTCCTTTTTCATCTTCTTTATAGTAAGCAACCTGCTCACGGTCCTGCGGCGTGTACTGCTGGCCATTCGGACTGTAGATACCGATCTGGCGGAACAGACCTTCCATACCGAAGGTACGCGCTTCATCGGCGATGATTGGCACCAGACGATCTTTGATCGACGGGTTTTTCAGCATCACGTTCAGGGCACGCACGAAGGCGATAGTGGTCGAGATCTCTTTGTTCTGCTCATCCAGCAGCGCGCGGAAATCTTCCAGCACCGGCATATCCAGCTTCTCGCTGAATTTCGCTTCACGGGTTGGCAGGTAGCCGCCCAGTTTTTCGCGCTGGCCGTGCAGGTAGTTGTACTCTTCAGAGCCTTTTTCGAAGGTCACATACGGCAGTTTTTCAATGGCTTCATCACTGACCGGTACATTGAAACGATCGCGGATGTAGCGTACGCCATCCATGTTCATTTTCTTGACCTGGTGCGCGATGTTTTTGCCTTCTGCAGTCTCGCCCATACCATAGCCTTTGATGGTATGTGCCAGGATCACTACCGGTTTGCCTTTGGTATCCTGCGCTTTTTTCAGTGCGGCGAAGACTTTCTTCGGATCGTGACCACCACGGTTCAGAGACCAGATCTCGTCGTCGGTCATATCTTTAACCAGCGCTGCGGTTTCCGGATATTTGCCGAAGAAGTGCTCGCGAACATAGGCACCGTTGCGGGATTTAAAGGTCTGATAGTCACCGTCAACGGTTTCGTTCATCAGTTGGATCAGTTTACCGCTGGTGTCTTTACGCAGCAGTTCGTCCCAACGTCCGCCCCAGATAACTTTGATCACTTCCCAGCCAGCGCCACCAAAGATGCCGTCAAGCTCGTTAATGATCTTGCCGTTACCGGTGACCGGGCCATCCAGACGCTGCAAGTTACAGTTGATGATGAAGACCAGATTATCCAGTTTTTCACGGGTCGCGATGGTGATCGCCCCTTTAGATTCTGGCTCATCCATCTCACCGTCGCCCAGGAAGGCATAAACGGTCTGCTGAGATGTATCTTTCAGGCCACGGTGTTCCAGATATTTCAGGAATTTAGCCTGATAGATCGCGCCCAGTGGACCCAGACCCATGGATACGGTCGGGAACTGCCAGAAGTTAGGCATCAGTTTAGGGTGCGGGTAAGAGGACAGGCCTTTACCGTCAACTTCCTGGCGGAAATTGTTCATCTGGTCTTCGGTCAGGCGACCTTCCAGGAAGGCACGGGCGTACACGCCCGGCGAGATATGGCCCTGGAAGTAAACCAGATCGCCGCCGTCTTTTTCGGTGCGCGCACGGAAGAAGTGGTTAAAGCACACTTCATACACGGTGGCAGAAGACTGGAAGGAGGACATGTGGCCACCCAGATCCATATCTTTCTTTGACGCACGCAGAACGGTCATGATGGCGTTCCAGCGAATAGCGGAACGGATACGACGCTCTAAAGACGTGTTGCCCGGGTACTCCGGCTCATCTTCAACGGCAATAGAGTTAATGTAGTTACTGGCTCCCGTACCGGCAGCCACTTTCACGCCGCCTTTACGTGCGCCGCTCAACACCTGGTCAATCAGATACTGTGCGCGCTCAACACCTTCTTCACGGATGACCGATTCGATCGCTTCTAACCAGTCGCGAGTTTCGATCGGATCCACGTCATTATTTAAACGTTCTGACATGGGGGGTATTCCTTATCTGTGTCTAATTACGTTGAATTGTCTGGAGCCTGTCTCTTTGTGCTCTGGTTCACTTCAAAACACAAAGAGACAGGCCCGTCGTTTATACCTTTGCAGGTACGTGCCGCGTTATATTTACGCGTTAGTCCTTACGTTGCTGTAAACGTCTCAGGGAGCGCTCTCTACGACTTTGCTCCCGACTTCTGTCCAGCAATATTTCCTCGATAAACGCCAGGTGGCGGTGTGAAGCTTCGCGTGCCTGCTCGGGCTCACGTGCCACAATCGCCTCAAAAATACTGGCGCGGTGGCTACTTACTTTCTCCAGCATCTCACGACGCGAGTAGAGCAATTCAAAGTTCTGTCTGACGTTCTGTTCAAGCATTGGGCCCATGCTGCGGAGAAGATGTAAAAGCACCACATTATGAGCCGCTTCTGTGACAGCAATCTGATATTGCATCACCGCATCAGCTTCTGCATCGAGATCGCCGCTTTGCTGAGCGGTCTGAATCTGCAGGTGGCAGTCGCGAATACGGACCAGATCTTCGTCAGTGCCGCGCAGTGCGGCATAATAGGCGGCAATCCCTTCCAGGGCATGACGTGTTTCTAACAGGTCGAACTGGGATTCAGGATGGCCGGCCACTAATTCTACGAGCGGATCGCTCAGGGTTTTCCACAAATGGGTCTGGACGAAGGTTCCCCCCCCCTGACGGCGGAGTAAGAGACCTTTGGCTTCCAGGCGCTGTATCGCTTCACGCAGAGAAGGACGGGACACGTCAAACTGCACAGCCAGCTCTCGCTCAGGCAGCAATTTCTCTCCCGGGCGCAGTGTTCCCTCCATAATCAGGGACTCAAGCTGCTGTTCGATAGCATCAGAGAGCTTCGGTTGGCGGATCTTGCTGTAGGCCATCATCCCTTCTTTACGATTTGCCGGAGTAAATTGGTAATACCAATTGCAAAAAGGAGCCCGTAAAGTAACAAAGTATTCACCTGATGTCCATATGGCAACCCGCCTAAACCAGACTCTCGTCTCGTTCACAATCATAGCCTAAGGACGAAATCCAACAGCCATTTATCCGCAGTAGAAATGTTAAATTTCGTCACTTTTTCGAAAGACGGCAGCGAGTTAGTTGATAAATAACGACATCACCATAAGAGAATGTTATTCGTCATTCTTGCTGATTTGTGACAGAAAATGAGAATCATAAAACTGAGAGCGATCGTTGATTTTTTGGGCATACTTTCGCACAGAAAGCAAAAGCGAGTGCATTAGCGGTCACTTAACACTATTCTCTTCGCCAGGATAGGTTTTGCCCTATTTTCGCTTACACGACAGCGTAAAGTTTTTAATACATTAAAAAATAATAAGTACGAGGTTTCTATGGAACAACAGCAGGGCGAAACGCTGAAGCGTGGTCTGAAAAACCGCCACATCCAGCTGATTGCATTAGGCGGTGCCGTAGGTACTGGCCTGTTTCTGGGCAGTGCATCGGTGATTCAATCCGCAGGCCCCGGCGTGATACTTGGCTATGCCATCGCCGGTTTTATCGCCTTCCTGATTATGCGCCAGTTGGGCGAAATGGTAGTGGAAGAGCCTGTTGCAGGCAGCTTCAGCCACTTCGCCTATAAATACTGGGGCAATTTCGCCGGTTTCGCTTCCGGCTGGAACTACTGGGTCTTGTATGTGCTGGTCGCCATGGCGGAACTGACCGCGGTGGGCAAATATATCCAGTTCTGGTATCCCGACATCCCGACCTGGATGTCTGCTGCCGTCTTCTTTGTGCTGATCAACGCAATCAACCTCACTAACGTGAAAGTGTTTGGTGAAATGGAGTTCTGGTTCGCCATAATCAAAGTCGTTGCGGTGATTGCCATGATCCTGTTTGGTGGCTGGTTACTGTTTAGTGGTACCGGTGGTCCGCAGGCCAGTGTGCGCAATCTGTGGGAACAGGGTGGCTTCCTGCCTAATGGCTTTAGTGGCCTGATCATGATGATGGCCATCATTATGTTCTCTTTCGGTGGTCTGGAGCTTGTTGGTATCACGGCGGCAGAAGCCGATAATCCGGAAACCAGCATTCCCAAAGCCACCAACCAGGTGATCTACCGTATCCTGATTTTCTATGTCGGCTCACTGGCAGTACTGCTCTCCCTGATGCCGTGGACGCGCGTCACCGCTGACACCAGCCCGTTTGTATTGATTTTCCACGAGTTGGGTGATGCGCTGGTGGCCAACGCCCTTAACGTCGTGATCCTGACGGCGGCGCTGTCGGTGTACAACAGCTGTGTTTACTGTAACAGCCGTATGCTGTTTGGCCTGGCGCAGCAGGGCAACGCCCCGAAAGCACTGTTGAAAGTGGACGGTCGCGGTGTGCCGGTAATCTCTATCCTGTTCTCCGCGGTGGCCACCGCCCTGTGCGTGCTGCTGAACTACCTGATGCCCGGTGAAGCCTTTGGCCTGCTGATGGCGCTGGTGGTTTCTGCTCTGGTCATCAACTGGGCGATGATTAGCCTGGCACACATGAAATTCCGCCGTAAGAAGGATCAGCAGGGGATTAAAACCCGCTTCCCGGCCCTGTTCTACCCGCTGGGTAACTGGGTCTGCCTGTTATTCCTGGCCGGCATCCTGGTGCTGATGGCAATTACCCCAGGCATGGCAATCTCCGTCTGGCTGATCCCGGTTTGGGTACTGATCCTCGCTGTCGGCTATTGGGTGAAAAACCGTACTCAGCGCGGATAATCATCACCGTCGCTTCTGATTCGGCCAGCCTGAGCTGGCCGAATTGTTATCTGCCTCACACTTTCCCCTCCCCAGGCATTTTGTCCATCTCTGCGACGTTTTGCACCTGCGCACTGCGCACGATAAGCGTGAATACTCTCGATCACAAATGATACGCGGGAGAATAATCCATGAAGAGCACCAGGCTCTCAGTCAGAGAAAAAATTGGTTACGGGATGGGCGATGCCGGATGCAATATGATCGGCGGTGCCATCATGCTTTTTCTTAACTATTTCTACACTGACGTCTTCGGCCTTGCCCCGGCGCTGGTCGGGGTTCTGCTGCTATCGGTCAGGGTCATCGATGCCGTGACGGATCCGATTATGGGCGCGATTGCCGACCGCACTCAGAGTCGCTGGGGGCGGTTCCGCCCATGGCTGCTGTGGATCTCCCTGCCCTACGTGCTGTTCAGCGTACTGATGTTCACCACGCCAGACTGGACCTATAACAGCAAGGTAATCTGGGCATTCGCCACCTACTTCCTGATGTCCCTGACCTATACGGCGATCAATATTCCTTACTGCTCGCTGGGCGGGGTGATCACCAGTGACCCGGGTGAGCGTGTCTCCTGCCAGTCGTACCGCTTTGTGATGGTTGGCGTCGCCACGCTGATCCTCTCGCTGACGCTGCTGCCGCTGGCAGACTGGTTTGGCGGTGACAATAAGGCGCGCGGCTACCAGATGGCCATGGGCGTGATGGCGCTGGTCGCCCTGATGATGTTTTTGTTCTGCTTTGCCACGGTGCGCGAACGTATTCATCCGGCCGTCCCCACTCATGACGACCTGAAGGGGGATCTGCGGGACGTGTGGAAGAACGATCAGTGGGTGCGTATTCTGCTGCTGACCTTCTGCAACGTCTGCCCCGGCTTTATCCGCATGGCCGCCACCATGTACTACGTCACCTGGGTGATGCAGCAGTCGACCCACTTTGCCACGCTGTTTATCAGCCTGGGTGTGGTTGGCATGATGGTCGGCAGTACGCTGGCAAAGGTTCTGACCGACCGCTGGTGTAAACTGAAAGTCTTCTTCTGGACCAATATTGCGCTGGCGATCTTCTCGGGTGGGTTCTACTTCCTCGACCCGCAGGCCACCATGCTGGTGCTGGTCATGTACTTCCTGCTGAATATTCTGCATCAGATCCCGTCACCACTGCACTGGTCGCTGATGGCCGATGTGGATGACTACGGGGAGTGGAAAACCGGCAAACGTATCACCGGCATCAGTTTCTCCGGCAACCTGTTCTTCCTGAAAGTCGGGCTGGCAGTGGCAGGAGCAATGGTTGGCTTCCTGCTCTCCTGGTACGGCTATAACGCCGGGGCGAAACAACAGAGCCCGGCCGCTTTAAACGGCATCGTCCTGCTGTTTACCGTGATCCCGGCGGTGGGTTATCTGATCACTGCGGGCGTGGTGCGTCTGCTGAAGGTGGACCGTACGCTCATGCTGCAAATCCAGCGCGATCTGGAGCAGCGCCGCACCAACTATCAGGAACTGAACGATTACCACGACAGCAAAGAGCTGAAAACAAAACCACAAGGAGCCGTACGATGAGCCACTGGCCTAACCCCTTAATCGAACAGCGCGCCGACCCGTTTATTCTGCGCCATCAGGGAAGCTACTACTTTATCGCCTCGGTGCCAGAGTATGACCGGCTGGAGATCCGCTGCGCCACCACGCTGGCCGGACTGGCAGAGGCCCGGGCGGCAGTCGTCTGGCACAAGCCCGATCGTGGCCCGATGAGTGCATTAATATGGGCACCCGAACTGCATCTGATTGACGGGCAGTGGGTGATCTATTTTGCTGCCGCGCCGTCAAAGGAGATCAAACAGGGCCTGTTCCAGCACCGGATGTTTGCTCTCACCTGTGATGATGCCGACCCGCTTAGTGGAGAATGGATTGAGCGCGGGCAGATTCTGACCCCCATCGACAGCTTCGCGCTGGATGCCACCCACTTCGTTCATCAGGGGAAAAACTGGTATCTGTGGGCGCAGAAAGATCCGGCTATTCCCGGAAATTCCAACCTCTATCTGGCCGAGCTGGCCACCCCGTGGCAGATCAAAGGCTACCCGGTGATGCTCAGTCGTCCGCAGTATGAATGGGAGTGCGCCGGTTTTAGCGTGAATGAAGGCCCGGCGGTTATACGCCACGGCCAGCGGCTGTTTGTCAGTTATTCTGCCAGCGCCACCGATGAAAACTACTGCATGGGATTGCTATGGATTGATGCTGAAGCGGATCCGCTACAGGCAGAAAACTGGCAAAAATCCGCCGCGCCGGTCTTTACCACCAGCTGGGAAAACCACCAGTATGGTCCCGGGCACAACAGTTTTACCACGGGTGAAAACGGCGAGGACGTGCTGGTCTACCACGCCCGTAACTACACCGAAATTGAAGGGGACCCGCTGTACGATCCTAACCGCCATACACGCATAAAGACCTTCAGCTGGGATACCAGCGGCATGCCACAGTTTGGCACGCCCCCGGCAGACTCGCTGTCAGACCAGCGTGCCATAAATAGTCAGTAGCGCCACCACCACCACGATCATCAGCGAGACCTTTTTCGCCAGTGCAACCGCGATACGCGGGGTCTCCACCTTATCAAGGTGGGGATCGCGCGCCAGCGAGAACTGGGCAAGTTGGGTCAGCACCTGGTACTGTGGCGTATGGCGATCGCCCAGCGAGGCGAACCATGCAGGCAGCGCTCGCTCCCCGTGGCCCAACAGGGCATACGCTACGCCAACCAGGCGTACCGGGATCCAGTCAACCCAGTGCAGGATAGCATCCACGCCTGACTGTGCCCGCTCGAGCGGATTCTGCTGACGTGCAAGCCAGCTCTGCCAGGCTCGCAGAAACGCATAGCCGACCAGCAGCACAGGTCCCCATGGCCCACCGACCACAAACCAGAACAGCGGCGCCAGGTAAAACCGGTAGTTAATCCACAGGAGTGCATTTTGTAGCGCGGAAAGAAACTCACGCTCGCTGCACTCCGCAGGCACACCATGGATCAGCGTTAACTCTTCAATCATCGCCTGGTGCGCATCACTGTCATTGTGGCTGGCGGCTTTCAGATAGGCATGATAATGCAGTCGTACCGACCCCGCCCCGATGCACAACAGGCCAATTAATATCCAGAACAACAGTTTAGGCACGCCAAAAAACAGCCCTTTCAGCGCCAGCAGACACAGGGCAACCGCCGCCATGATCAGCACGGTCATCAGTAGCGTACGAATCAGAGAGAAATGACGGCGGGCACGAAATAGCGGCATCAAATGATGGTCGAGTTGCCAGTGCTCCCCCATTTTAAACAGTCGTTCCCATCCCAGAACCAGTAACAGACTGAATAACGTCATACTTTCACTCCCGCGTGCTCAAGTTCGGCGTAATAACGTGCCCAGTCAAAAGAGGGGCCCGGGTCAGTTTTACGTTCAGGCGCGATATCACTGTGACCGGTGATCTGCTGTGCCATCGCGGGATAGTGCTCTACCAGCAACGCCGTCACCGCACACAGCGACTGATATTGCGCATCGGTATAGGGCAGCGTGTCCGTCCCTTCCAGTTCAATGCCTACCGAAAAATCATTACAGGCTTCACGGCCCTGATAGCTGGATATGCCAGCGTGCCATGCACGCAGATGAAAAGGGACGTACTGCACGATTTCACCATCACGACGAATTAAACAGTGTGCCGAGACCTGCAAATGACTGATATCAGCAAAGTACGGGTGAAGGGTGGGATCAAGCTGTCCGGTAAACAAGTCGTCGATCCATGGGCCGCCAAATTCACCGGGCGGCAGACTGATATTGTGGATCACCAGTAGTGAAGGTGATTCATCATCAGGTCGCTGATTCATATGCGGCGACGGCACATGTCGCACTCCCGCAATCCACCCATCTTGCAACTGCATACCACTTCTCCTGTGTTCTGACTCCCGCAGATTAACATGATTTTTTTCTGCTTAATCAAACTTATCAATCTGGTCTTTTTAGAGGACAAAAATTATTTTCATTTTTTTGCATCCGATTTCCCTCTTCATCCGTAGATAACTCTGTGAGGCAAAAACGCCTTCTCTTACGCTAAGGAACTCATCATGAAAACGCTCATCCGCACCGCCCTGTGTGCTTCAGTGCTGTTCAGTGCCGCATCAATGGCGGAGATGTCCCAGAATACCGTGATGGTAGGTGGGGCTGCTATGTACCCTTCCCATAATATCGTTGAGAATGCCCTTAATTCGAAAGATCACACCACGCTGGTCGCTGCCGTAAAAGCCGCAGGCCTGGCGGATACGCTGCAAGGTCCTGGGCCGTTCACCGTCTTCGCACCGACCAACGCCGCCTTTGCTAAATTGCCCGCAGGCACCGTGGATAATCTGCTGAAACCGGAAAACAAAGCGACGCTGACCAGCGTGCTGACCTATCATGTGGTCGCCGGAAAATATGATATGAAAGCCCTGATGAAAAAGATTAAGCAGGGGAACGGCAGCGCTGAGCTGAAAACCGTTAACGGTGCCCCTCTGTGGCTGATGATGAATGGCCCCCACAATATTCAGCTAAAAGATGATAAAGGCAACGTCGCCAATATCAGCACCTATGATGTGCAGCAAAAAAATGGCGTGATTGATGTTATTGATACGGTACTGATGCCTTAATCCATCGTGTGCCAACACTCGGGAAAAAATAAATATACCCGCTGATGTTAAAATAAAGGGTATACAATTGGTGCAGCAGGTTTTTTTCACACTCCTTCCGCACCTCTTTTTTCAGGATGCTTCATGACGGACGACGTAACAGATAGCCAGATTTTATTTATGAAGGCCATCGCGGCCGGCGATAAACAGGCATTTGAGGCGACCTACCGCCGTTATTCACCTTATCTTTTTGCTATTGCACTGCGTATGTTACGCCGTCGCGACTGGGCAGAAGAGGTGCTGCATGACAGTTTCCTTGTCGTCTGGCAGCGTGCTGGCCACTTTGATCCTGCACTCAGCGCCCCGAAAACCTGGTTGACCAACATTGTGCGTAACCGCGCGATTGATTATCTGCGCCTGCAGGATAACCGTGTTGACGCTCTGGAAGAGGATGACGACCTTTTCGCCATGCCGCACTCCGGGGATGCGTTCCCTTCAGGATCAGAATCACGCAGGCTGACAGACTGCATGACACAGCTGTCGTCTGAACAGCGCCAGAGCATCACGCTGGCGTATTATCAGGGGCTGTCACACAGCGAAATTGCGCTGCACCTGGAACAACCTGCGGGAACCATTAAAAGCTGGATCCGCCGTGCATTAACTCAACTGAAAGAGTGTGTGGGCATATGAAAAGCAGACGCGATTTTGACTCAGCACTGGCCGCAGAATTTGCCCTTGGCACGCTGCGCGGTGCCGCACGCCAGCGTTTTGCCCGCCGCCTGTCACAGGAGCCTGAACTGGCGGCAGAAGTCAGCCGCTGGCAACACTCTCTGGCTGAACTTGACCAGCGGGTGACTCCGGTTCCCCCGCCGGAAGCCGTCTGGCAGCGGATTGCCCGTGGGCTGCCCGCCGATAATCCCCCCGCACAACGACCGCGCTGGCCATGGCTTGGCTGGGTTCTCGCCGCCTCCTTTGCCGGAGCGCTGCTCTATACCCAGTTCACCGTGCCCCCTGCCCAGCAGGCTATCGCGGTACTCAATGGTGACAGTCAGCAGGGATCCTGGGTCGTCAGCCTCAGCCCGGATAAAACGCAGCTGATGGTGGAAGCCGTCAATGCCTCGGCCATTCAGCCAGACCGCAGCCTGCAGCTCTGGCTCATCCCGCCTGGCGAGAAACCGCAGTCTCTGGGACTGGTGACAGAGCGGGAGCGTCAGCGCGTTGACGTGACAACACTCCAACTGGCCCAACTACCGACGCTGGCGATCAGCCTTGAGCCGCGCGGCGGTTCCCCGACCGGACAACCCACGGGGCCAGTACTGTATAGCGGTAAAATCATGCCTCTGTAGCCAGACTGGCCTGAGGGAATACCTGGGCCAGCTGCGCCATCAATATCGCGCGCAGGCGTGCGGCGGCAGGCGGTAATATCTCCTGCCCCTGAAGCAGCGCCATGCCCAAATCCCCGACCGGCGGCAGCAGCGGATGATGTAAAACCTGAAGCCCCAGCGGAAGCCCAAACTCAGTGCGTAAGGTCACGCCCAATCCGGCGGAGGCCGCGGCCCAGAGGCCACTCAGGCTTCTGCTGGTGAAGGCTACCCGCCACGGTATGGCGGCATGATCCAGGGTATCAATTGCCCGGGTGCGCATCTGGCAGGGAGCATCAAACAGCAGCAGCGGCAACGCCTCACCCTGCTCTAACCATTGTGCCAGCTGAAACCCTTCACGTCCTATCCAGCACAGTGCGGCTGCCGGTAGCGGCTGCGTAAAGCGCGATGAGTCCTCCCCCTGCCAGCACAATGCCAGGTCCAGCTCACCCTGACGTATCCCCTGCAGTAATTCACTATTACGGCCAATGCGTGCAGAAACCTGTATCAGCGGATGCGCCCGCGAAAACTGGCCCAGCAGTTCCGGCAGCAAGGTCTCGCCAAAATCTTCCTGCAACCCTATGCGCACGCTGCCGGCAATATCCCGCCCGGACAGCGCACTGAAGGCCTCGTCATTGAGCGCCAGCAATCGCCTGCCGTAAGCCATCAGCAGCTCGCCGTTATCCGTCAGTGCCAGCCGCCGCCCGGCCTTCTGTAACAACGGCAGCCCTGTTTGCTGCTCCAGTTTTTTTAGCTGTGCACTGACGGCGGAGGTCGAGCGACTCAACCGTTCGGCGGCCTGAGCAAAACTCCCCAGCTCAATCCCGAGCACAAACGCGCGTAACGCATCCAGATCGAAAGTCATACGTTTAAACGGCTGCATTAATCATCCTGTTTTTCGGGATTATTGATACGAATATATGCGATTTTATAAACTATTTTTGCGTTCTATGCTGCTGTCTTCTCCCACAAAAAAGGAACAGCCTCATGACAGCACCGCTCGACCGTGACAGTCTGGCCAGCGTGTCCCCTGTGCTTGCCGCCATTACAGAACAGACTCTTTTTGGCACGATCTGGCAGCGTAGCGAATTAAACAAACGTGAACGCAGCCTGATTACCGTGGCCGCGTTAATTGCGCTCGGCCGCCATCAGCAGTTACCCTGGCATCTGGATTTCGCCCGAACACATGGCATCAGCAATCCCGAACTGGCCGAAGTCATGACCCATCTGGCGTTCTATTGCGGCTGGCCTGCAGCCGTATCTGCACTTAGTCTGCTGCCAAAATCCGACAACAGCCTTCAGGAGTAAACGATGCCTATTAGCCGAATTGCCCTGCCTGTCGGAACAACGTCAGACTTTCGCACCAGCCTGTCAGAAATCCTGCACCGTACGCTGGTGGATTTTTTCGACGTCCCACCGGACGACTGCTTTCAACTGCTGGACGAATATGCGCCAGAACAGCGGGTGTTCCCACGCCATTATCTTGGCGGCCCGCGATCAGAGGGTTTTATCTGGTTTCATATCACTGCAGGCAGGCCCCGATCGGTGGAGCAAAAACAGCAGTTTTATCATCATCTGGCGCATCGGCTCTCCAGCGAGCTTGCGGTACGCCCGGAAGATGTCATGGTCACGCTGAGTTTTACTCAGCCTGAGGACTGGTCTTTCGCCTGCGGTAACGCTTTTCACTGGCCAGCGGAGAATACATTATGATCGCCATGCAATATCGTTTTCGCCTGCCCAGTGACTATGACATGGCAATCATCACCAACCGCATCTGCGAAAATGGCCACCGGCTTGATGGTTTCCCTGGCCTGCTTCTGAAAGCCTATTGCTACGCTGACGATAGCGGCCCACAACGTTCTTCCGATCCGCTGTATGCGCCTTTTTATCTCTGGCAGGACAGTGACAGCATGACGCGCTTTCTCACCAGCAGTGGGTTTCAGCGGCTGACTCAGGATTATGGCTGGCCGCAGATCGACAGCTGGCTGGTCCTGCACTATCAACCGGCGGCGGAACTGGCAAACGCCGGTTTTGCCAGGCGTATTATTACCCCCATAACCCCCTACACAGAACTCATACATTACACGCCAGCGATCGTAGAACACGCTGCTCCTGTCAGTCAGATCCTTGCATGGGATGTACAAACCTGGCGGCATTTAACCTTTCAGATAAGCCCACTGCCGTTTAGTGATGTGAATAGCGCCGAATGCTACCGGGTCGGGCACATCTCGCTGCCGCTACACATCGCGTAATCCGGCGGCGGCCGCTGGCATGGGCGGTATAAACACGCTAGCATGTCAGCCTCTGTTATCCGACCTTTCGGAGTTTGATCATGACATCCCGCCGTTACGATCCGGACAGCCGTCGCGCTGAATTAATGGGCCGTATTGAAGACGATATTCCGCCTGGCGTCGCCCAGGCACTGCGTGAAGACCTGGGGGGTGAAATTGACCTCTGCCAGGACATCACCGCCAGTCTGCTGTCTGCCGATACTGTCTCTCACGCCGTGGTGATTACGCGTGAACCGGGTATTTTCTGCGGTAAGCGCTGGGTGGAGGAAGTGTTTATTCAACTGGGGGACAAAGTGCAGATTGTCTGGCACGTTGATGACGGTGATACGATCGCCGCCGATCAGACGCTGTTTGAGGTTAACGGCCCTGCCCCGGTGATCCTCACCGCTGAACGTACCGCACTGAACTTTGTCCAGACGCTCTCTGGCGTGGCAACGGAAGTCAGCCGCTATGTCGCCCTGCTGGAAGGCACCCGCACGCAGCTGCTGGATACGCGTAAAACCCTGCCAGGGCTGCGTACGGCGCTGAAATATGCGGTGCTGTGCGGCGGCGGGGCTAACCACCGCCTGGGCCTTTCGGATGCGTTTCTGATCAAAGAAAACCATATCATCGCCTGCGGTTCTATCGCCAAAGCCGTCGAAAAGGCCTTCTGGCTCCGTCCTGACGTGCCGGTAGAGGTGGAAGTCGAGTCGCTGGATGAACTGGAGCAGGCGCTGCAGGCCGGAGCAGACATCGTGATGCTGGATAACTTCACTGTCGGGCAGATGCGTGAAGCGGTGAAAATCAGCAACGGCCGGGCGTTGCTGGAAGTCTCGGGAAATGTCACCGATCAAACGCTGCGAACCTTTGCCGAAACCGGCGTGGACTACATTTCTGTGGGAGCCCTGACCAAACATGTGCATGCCCTCGATCTGTCGATGCGCTTTCGCTAAAGGTAACGGCGCCTGACAGGCACCGTACCCGCCAACCCCACCGTTTTACCCCAGGCCAGCCAACCGCGCTGGCCTTTTTTCTGCCCGTAATAGGATTTTGCGACGTCGCTTCCAGCGCCTGTCAGCCCAGGTGCAACTTACCAAAACACTTTACGGCGCACCTCTGAACTCCGCTGTTTGCCGCTGGTCACCTATTTCCCGTTGAATTAGGGTGCCAGCCTCATCACACAAGGAGGTTTGTCATGATTCACCAGCGGGGCTTTACCCTGATCGAACTGATGATTGTTATCGCTATTATCGCCATTCTCAGCGCCATTGGGCTGCCTGCTTATCAGGGCTATCTGCAAAAAGCGGCACTCACCGATATGCTCCAGACGGCCATGCCGTTTAAAACCGCGGTGGAACTGTGCGCGATAGAACGTGGGGGCAGTGGAAATTGCAGTGCCGGGAGTAACGGGGTGCCTGCTGAACGTACTTCACGTTATGTTTCCGCGCTGACGACCAATGCAGGGGTGATAACGCTTACCGGCCAGGAAAGCCTGCAGGGTTTGAGCGTCAAACTCACACCGCAGTGGGATAACAACGATGGGCAGATAAGCTGGCAACGCAGTTGTACCAGTGGAAACGAAAGTCTGAAGAAAGCCTGTCAGGACGTATTCCGTTTTGATGAGGAGGAACAGATACCATGACCGCAGAGACTCAGCGTGCGCTAGAGGCCATCTGCCAGCAGCACGGCGCCATTATCATCGACTACAGCACACAGCGGCTGCGTATTGCCACGGCGGAGACGCCCCCCCATGAGATGATGGCAGCTCTGCGCTTTGCCACCCACAGCGCCATTGATGTTGAATGCTGGCCACAGGCACGCATAGAGCAGTTTACCCGAAGCAAGGACCACTCTGCGCAGGGATCAACGGAAAGCCAGCAAGAACCCGCGGGATCGGCGGTAGACAAAATTGATATGCTGCTCGCCCAGGCGCTGCAGAAACGCGCCTCGGATATTCATATTGAACCTCAGGAATATGGTCTGCGCGTTCGCCTGCGCGTTGACGGCGTTCTGCAGAGCCTGCCTGCGGCAGGCCAGGACAATAGCGCTCCGCTGATCGCCCGGTTAAAGATCCTCGCGGGGCTGGATATTGCTGAGCGCAGGGTGCCACAGGATGGGCAGTTCTCACTGTTGCTCAACGGTACCAGCGAATCCTTTCGACTGTCGACGCTGCCGACACGTTTTGGTGAGAAAGCGGTTATACGGCTACTGCAGAGTGATACCCGGGCTATTGCACTGGAAAACCTCGGAATGCCAGCCCATCATTTGAAACGTTATCGGGAGGCATTATCCAGACCACAGGGCATGGTCCTGGTAACCGGGCCCACCGGGAGCGGTAAGACATTCACACTCTACAGTGGCCTGAGCTGGCTGAATGCCGCCACACGTAATTTATGCAGCGTCGAGGATCCAATCGAGATCCCGCTGGCAGGGATCAATCAGACTCAGATTCATCCCCGGGCAGGCCTGGATTTTCACCGCGTCCTGCGCGCGCTGCTGCGCCAGGACCCGGATGTCATCATGATCGGAGAAATCCGTGACGGAGAAACCGCTGAGATTGCGGTTAAGGCAGCCCAGACCGGACATCTGGTGCTCTCCACCCTGCATACTAACTCCACGACCGAAACGCTGATCCGCCTGGCACAGATGGGCGTTCCGGGCTACCTGCTGGCCTCGGCGTTGAAACTGGTTATTGCTCAACGACTGGTGCGACGGCTGTGCCCCCACTGTCGTCAGCCCGCCGAGGCGACGGCCCATTTTCCCCCGGCGGTCTGGCCCGGAACCGTGCAAAACTGGCGCGCGGTGGGCTGTGAACACTGTTTTTCTGGTTTTTATGGGCGTCTGCCTTTATTTGAATTGCTGCCGATCGGTGCACGACTACAGAATGCCCTGGCGAGATCGGCTCATCCGGAAGAACTGGCAGACATTGCCCGACAACAGGGACTCAATTCCCTGTTTGTTGAAGGGCTACACTGCGTCAATCGTGGTGATACTACCCTGGAAGAGCTGACCCGGGTGGCAGGAGGCAGCAATGAATGAGCGCTCTCTTTATCGCTGGCAGGCGGTCGACGATGAAGGGGGACTTCATCAGGGTCATAGTTTTGCCACCAGCCCGCGGCAAATTTCCAGTGAGCTGGCGATCGCCGGTCAGCTACCGCTGAAGATCTCTCGCGCCCGCCGCTATGCTCCCCGACACTGGAAATGGGCGCAAAAAACAGCCTTTGTGCGTCAGTTATCCACTTTACTGAAGGCGGGAATAGCCCTGTCAGGATGCTTACAGTTACTGGCAGAGGATCATCCTGAACCTGGCTGGCAGGCGCTGCTTTCAGGCCTCCAGCAGAGCATTTCTGCTGGAGAGCCTTTTTCGGCAGCGTTAGGAAAATGGCCTGACGTCTTTCCGCCGCTTTATCCGGCGCTAATTCATATTGGTGAACTGACCGGTGAACTGGATGAATGCTGCCTGCAGCTGGCAAATCAGCAGGAACGACAGCAACAGTTACAGATGAAAGTGAAAAAAGCCCTGCGCTATCCCCTGTTTATTCTCGCGGTGGCAGTGCTGGTCAGCCTCGGGATGCTGGTCTTTGTGCTGCCAGAGTTTGTCGCTATCTACGATACGTTCAACGCCCCCCTGCCCGCCTTTACCACTGCTGTTATCGCTTTTTCACAATTTCTGCAGCAGCAGGCACTGGTGATGATCGTCAGTGTTGCCGTTGCCGCACTCATCTGGAGGCACCGTCGCAGGACGTCTCTGCGCTGGCAGCGCGTTGAGCAGCGTTTACTGCTTCGTTTGCCCCTGGTCTCGACGCTTTGTCAGGGCAGCCTGTTAAGCCAGATTTTTACCACTCTGTCTCTGACCCAGCGGGCGGGTCTGACGCTACTTCAGAGCCTGCAGGCTGTGGAAAAGACGCTGTCACCCCTGATCTGGCGCGAGGCTATAGGTGAATTACAGCGCCACATTGAGGCCGGAAATCCCCTGCATCAGGCACTGAAATCGCATGCGTTGTTTACGCCTCTCTGTTACCAGTTAGTGAAGGTCGGTGAAGAGTCAGGTTCGCTGGATACGCTGCTATTCAGGCTGGCAAACTGGCATGAACAACGCACCCACCAACTGGCAGACACGCTCGCGGCGGCGCTGGAACCGTTGATGATGGTAGTGATTGGGGGGATTGTCGGTACGCTGGTGGTGGCAATGTATCTGCCCGTATTTCGCCTGGGTGATGCGCTGGGGTAAACCTACCCCGCCCGAGAGGGCGAGGTAGGCCAGTTTAGCGGTTAAAAACGCGGTTTTCCTGCTCGTTAACGCGGATAAACGTCGTGCGCTTGGTCAGCTCTTTCAGCCTTTCGGCACCAACATAGGTACAGGCTGAACGCAGGCCACCCAAAATATCCAGGGCGGTGATTTCGACCGGCCCGCGCACCGGCAGCTTAACGGTTTTTCCTTCCGCAGCACGGTACTGTGCCACGCCACCAACATGACGCTTCATCGCTGACTCTGAGCTCATGCCATAGAACAGCATAAACTTTTCGCCCTCTTCTTCGACGACCGTCCCCTCACATTCATCGTGAGCGGCCAGCATCCCGCCGAGCATGACAAAATCAGCGCCGCCGCCGAAGGCCTTCGCAACATCGCCGGGTACCGAGCAGCCGCCGTCGCTGACGATCTGGCCGCCAAGGCCGTGTGCCGCATCGGCACATTCAATTACGGCAGAGAGCTGCGGGTAGCCCACACCGGTTTTCACCCGGGTAGTGCAGACCGAACCCGGCCCGATGCCCACTTTGACAATATCGGCCCCGGAGAGGATCAGTTCCTCAACCATTTCCCCGGTCACCACGTTACCGGCACAAATAGTTTTACCCGGGCAGGCTTCGCGGGCACGCCGCAGGAAGGCGACAAAGTGCTCGGAGTAACCGTTCGCTACGTCGATGCAGATAAAATGCAGCGCCGGGGACAGTGCCAGAATCTGCTGCAGCTTGAGGAAGTCTGCCTCAGAGGTTCCGGTAGATACCATCACATGCTGAAGCACCTCCGGTGTGGAGCGCTCAACGAACGCCCGCCACTGCTCAACGCTGTAATGTTTATGTACTGCAGTGAGAATATCGAACGAGGCCAGCGCCTGCGCCATGCTGAAGGTACCGACGGTATCCATATTGGCTGCAATAATGGGTACACCAGACCAGGCGATGCCTGAATGTTTGAAGGTAAACTGACGCTCCAGCTCAACCTGAGAACGGCTTTGCAGCGTGGAACGCTTTGGCCGGATTAGAACATCTTTGAAGCCCAACTTAATATCTTCTTCGATACGCATAACAAATTTCCTGGTTGATGGCGTTGATGCAGTGACGCACCTGACGAGCTACGCTTGTTGTCACAAGCTGAGTGCCAGCTCCAGTGACGCTATCATACGCGCTAAAAACGCGCCGACAAGACTGCGAAATTGACTTTAATTACGTTACAATCTGATAAATTTATCTGTGAATTTGTCTTGTGACCTGTATCGCAAAACGGTGTATACGGCGTAAAAACATTTCATCAAGGCACTGAGAGTTGAGTCCTATGCGCTATATCGTGGCGCTGACCGGTGGTATCGGCAGCGGGAAAAGCACCATTGCAAATGCCTTTGCCGGGCTGGGTGTGGATGTTGTCGATGCCGATGTCATCGCTCGCCAGGTCGTTGAAAAGGGACAACCTGTTCTGGATGTCATCCATGCCCGCTACGGCGATGAGGTTCTGCATCCGGATGGCGCGTTAAACCGGGCCGTCTTACGCCAGAAAATCTTCAGTTCACCGCAGGAAAAGCGCTGGATTGATAATTTGTTACACCCGCTTATCCACGCTGCAACCCAACAACAGTTAGCATTAAGTCGTTCAGCGTGGTGTTTGTGGGTCGTTCCCCTGCTGGTAGAAAATAACTTACAGCATCTTGCAGACCGGGTTCTGGTCGTGGATGTTGACCGGGAAACGCAGCTGAACCGCACCATGCGTCGTGACAATATCAGTCGCGAACAGGCGGAAAATATTCTTGCGGCGCAGGCGACGCGCGAAGCGCGCCTGGCAGTAGCAGATGACATTATTGATAACGGCGGATCGCCTGAAACGGTGATCGCGCACGTTGCCGCACTCCATCAGCGTTATCTGGCGCTGGCGGCGGCAGCCTATCGGGATTAACTGTATGAGCACAACCGTTCTCTTTGAGCACCCTCTGAATGAAAAAATGCGCACCTGGCTGCGTATTGAATTTTTACTTAAACAGCTGACGGCCAGTCAGAAAATTGTCGACCACCTTGGTGCCCTGACCTTTTTTCGCAATGCCGCTGAACTGCTGGATGTCTTTGAACGTGGTGAGCTGCGCACGGAGATATTAAAAGAGCTGGAACGCCAGCAGCAAAAACTGCTGGGATGGGCAGACGTTCCCGGCGTTGATATGTCACGCATTAATATGCTGCGAGGCGAACTCAAGCAGTGTGGCGCTGCGTTAATGGCCGCCCCCAGGACCGGCCAGGCTCTGCGGGAAGAGCGTCTGATCGGGCTGGTCCGCCAGCGTCTGAGCATCCCGGGGGGATGCTGCAGTTTCGATCTGCCGACGCTGCATATCTGGTTGCATATTGACCAGTCGCTGCGTGATCAGCAGGTCACCACATGGATAAATTCGTTAGCCCCGATACAGGATGCACTGACGATGATTCTCGATCTGATTCGGCAGTCAGGGATCTTCCGCAACCACACCAGCCTGAATGGCTTCTTCCAGGATAATGCGGAAGGTGCAGATCTGTTGCGGATGCAGCTCCGACTGGATGATGCGCTCTACCCACAAATTTCCGGCCATAAGAGCCGTTATGCCATCCGTTTTCTGCCGCTCGACAGCGAGCGCGGTGAGGTACCTGCCCGCTTCGACTTCGAGCTGGCCTGTTGTTAAGGGAAGAGTTATGAATGATGTCACCGTAGTGAACTGCCCGACCTGCCGCAAGCAGGTTATCTGGGATGAACTGAGCGCCTGGAGGCCCTTCTGCAGCAAGCGCTGCCAGCTAATCGACCTTGGTGAGTGGGCCGCTGAGGAGAAACGCATCCCCAGCAGCGGCGACCAGACCGACAGCGATGAATGGAGCGAGCAGCCTTTCGATCGCGAGTAAGCGGGCTAACGCTTAAGCGCTGGCTTTCAGACGGGCAACGATATCGACGTTGGCAGGGGGAAACTCTTCAGCCTGCAACTCCTGCTGAGGAACCCAGCGCTGAGGTTGCCCTTCACGCCCGTACGGTTCTCCCTTCCAGTCGTCGACGATAAAAAAATGCAGCGTGACGCGCAGATCGTCATAGGTGTGATCCACCGTATCATAGGGGGTCGCGCTGACGACTTCGATGCCAGTTTCCTCCAGCAACTCACGCTTCAACGCCTGCACGGGTGTTTCGTCTGCTTCTATCTTGCCCCCCGGGAACTCCCAGCGGTTCGCCATGTACGAACTTGCTGAACGCTGCGCTAAAAAAATGTCGCCATCCCTGCGAATAATACCCACTGCGACTTGCAGATGTTTCATCATATCCTCACTTCACTGATGTATTTTTCCGCCACTATTCCAGCCTTGTCCCTGGATGACAAGGTGTTATCAACGCAAGTTCGGAAAGATCGAGCCTCACCGCATCGCTGAAATGTAACGTGATGCAAATGCCATCTCCCCAGCGCCTCTTTCTGCCTGCCGCGCTATAGTCGCCGAATTAGGGATAACGGAAGGTGACAGAGAATGGATGCTGTATCGGAATGGATTTACCGGGCATTGCTGGGACTCGTCGGGGTCTGCGTGGGAAGTCTGCTCAACGTCATTATTTACCGCGTGCCACTGATTTTACAGGGAAATGCCCCGCGCCGCGTCAGCCTGTGGTTTCCCGGTTCGTTCTGTCCCCGGTGTGAAAAAGCACTGATGCCGGGCGACAACATTCCGCTGGTGAGCTGGATAATATTGCGGGGGCGCTGCCGCTGGTGCCGGGAGCCCATATCGCGGCAATATCCTGCCACGGAAGCCATGACGATGCTGCTGACGCTGCTGACAGCTTCTCTCCTGCCTGCAGGACCGTTGCTGGTGGCGGCAGTACTGCTGGGCTGGTGGCTGCTGGCTCTGGCGCTTATCGACGGTATGCACTTCCTGCTGCCAGACTGTCTCACGCTCTCGCTGCTGTGGCTGGGTCTGCTCTGTCATCTCGGCGGAATAGTGCCTTCGGTGACCCTGGCGCAGGGCGTGGCCGGTGCCGCAACAGGCTACAGCGTCTTCAGGGGGCTGGCGTGGATCTACAAATCACTGTCCGGCGAAGAGGGGCTGGGCAGAGGCGATGCGAAGCTGCTGGCGGCGGGTGGAGTATGGCTGGGCTGGCAGGCACTCCCCGCTGTGCTGTTGCTGGCGTCACTGGGAGGATTGATGACGTTTACAGTGGCGCGGCTGTGGCTCAGGCGACCGCTCTCAGCTCCGGTCCCTTTTGGTCCGGCATTGAGCATCGCCATCTGGTTATTGTTTATCTGGCAAAACCGATAAAAAAAGGGCCGGAGGATTTCCGGCCCTGATGCAGATGTCGGTGGCTGATTACGCCAGGCGACCGTGGCACTGCTTGTATTTTTTACCTGAACCACATGGGCAGAGATCGTTGCGGCCCACTTTACGCTCGCCGGTTTGCGAGGAAAGAGACGCTGCGGCTTCCGTTTCTGCATCGACGTGGCTCAGCTGCTGCTGCTGTGCCAGGTGTTCTGCTTCCAGACGACGCTGTTCTTCCATCTGTTCAATTTCTTCCGGCATCCGCACCTGCACCTTGCTCAGGGTGCTGATCACTTCATACTTCAGTGACTCCAGCATGGCGGCAAACATGGCAAAGGACTCGCGTTTGTACTCCTGCTTAGGATCCTTCTGTGCATAGCCGCGCAGATGAATGCCCTGACGCAGATAATCCATTGCGGCCAGGTGCTCTTTCCACAGAGAGTCCAGCGTCTGCAGCATGACGCCTTTCTCGAAGTTGCGCATCATTTCCACACCAACAACTTCTTCTTTGCGCTGATACTGCTGTTTGGCCTCATCCATGATGCGGTCACGCAGCGTCTCTTCATGCAGATCGGGCTCTTTATCCAGCCACTCTTTAATCGGCAGGTTGAGGTCGAAATCGTTGCTCAGGCGTTCCTGCAGCCCTTCAACATCCCACATTTCTTCCAGTGACTGCGGTGGAATGTAACTGTCGATAGTCGTTTTGAAAACGTCATCGCGAATACTGGAGATGGTTTCTGACACATCAGACACGTCCAGCAATTCATTACGCTGTGAATAAATCGCGCGGCGCTGATCGCTGGCTACGTCATCATACTCCAGCAACTGCTTACGAATATCGAAATTACGGCTTTCTACTTTACGCTGCGCGTTGGCAATGGCTTTAGTCACCCACGGGTGCTCTATCGCTTCGCCCGGCTTCATACCCAGCTTACGCATCATATTAGTGACACGATCCGAGGCAAAAATACGCATCAGCGCATCTTCCATCGACAGGTAGAAACGGGATGAACCGTTATCACCCTGACGACCCGAACGGCCGCGCAGCTGATTATCGATACGACGAGATTCATGACGCTCAGTACCGATGATATGCAAACCACCGGAAGCCAGTACGGCATCGTGGCGGATCTTCCACGCGCTTTTGATCGCTTCGATCTGTTCAGCGGTCGGATTTTCAATCGCAGCAATCTCTGACTGCCAGCTGCCGCCCAGCACGATATCCGTACCACGACCAGCCATGTTGGTGGCGATAGTCACGGCAGAAGGCTGGCCCGCCTGCGAGACGATATCAGCCTCGCGGGCATGGAACTTGGCGTTCAGAACTTCGTGCCTGATGCCTGCCTTAGTCAGCTCTTCGGATACCACTTCTGATTTTTCAATCGAAATGGTACCGACCAGAACGGGCTGGCCGTTAGCGGTACGCTCACGGATGTCTTCGATGATCGCACCGATCTTCTCCATTTCCGTCATATAGACCAGATCGGGCAGATCCTTACGCACCATCGGACGGTTGGTCGGAACTACGATAGTGTCCAGCTTGTAGATTGAGCTGAACTCGAATGCCTCGGTATCGGCGGTACCGGTCATCCCGGCCAGTTTGTTATACAGACGGAAATAGTTCTGGAAAGTGATCGAGGCCAGCGTCTGGTTCTCGTTCTGGATTTCCACGCCCTCTTTCGCTTCTACGGCCTGGTGCAGACCATCAGACCAGCGGCGGCCCTGCATGGTACGCCCGGTATGTTCGTCAACGATAATCACTTCACCGTCTTTCACAATGTAGTCCACATCACGCGTAAACAGCACATGCGCGCGCAGCGCCGCCGTCACGTGGTGCATCATCATAATGTTGCCCGGCGAGTAGAGGGACTCACCTTCCGCCATAATGCCTTCGCTGACCATCAGTTCTTCAACGGCAACCAGGCCGCGTTCGGTCAGGTGAACCTGGCGCGATTTCTCATCCACCGAGAAGTGGCCTTCGCCCTGGAAGCTGTCGGAATCTTCTTTTTCCTGACGGATCAGGTTCGGGATGATTTTGTTGACCTGGATATACAGCTCAGAGCTGTCTTCTGCCGGGCCAGAGATGATCAGTGGCGTACGGGCTTCATCGATCAAAATGGAGTCAACTTCATCCACCAGCGCATAGTTCAGTTTGCGCTGTACACGATCTTCCGGGCTGAACGCCATGTTGTCGCGCAGGTAGTCAAAGCCGTATTCATTATTGGTGCCGTAGGTGATATCAGCAGCATACGCGGCGCGCTTTGCCGGTGCTGGCATGCCCGGCAGGTTGATACCGATGCTCAGACCAAGGAACTCAAACAGCGCGCGGTTATTTTCCGCATCACGCTGGGCCAGATAGTCGTTGACGGTCACCACGTGTACGCCCTGGCCACTCAACGCATTGAGGTAAGCCGGCAGGGTTGCCGTCAGGGTTTTACCTTCACCGGTACGCATTTCCGCGATGCAGCGATCGTTCAGCACCATACCACCAAGCAGCTGCACGTCGAAGTGACGCATGCCGAATACGCGTTTGCTGGCCTCACGCACCGTGGCAAATGCCTCCGGGATCAGGCTTTCCAGCTCTTCGCCTTTCTCCAGGCGTGCGCGGAACTCAACGGTTTTCGCTTTCAGCTCATCGTCAGACAGCTTCTCGAAATCCGGCTCCATCTTGTTGATCGTTTCAACAGTCTTACGCATGCGGCGCAGTGTGCGGTCGTTACTACTACCAAAAACTTTGGTTAATATTTTAGTTAACATAATAAATAATTTCTCTCTGCCACCGCCTTGAACGATGGACGCTTAATGTTCGATTTTAAACAGACGCTATTGTTATGAATTAAGAGATGAGAACGGTCCGGCACGAATACCCTGAACCTGAGCCAGCCACAGGCCGGTTTGATGATGGGGAGCAGCTTCAACCTGACGTTGCGCCGTATAGCGAATAATGACCGGCGGTTTCGCCTCGTGAGTCAGCAGGGCATTCAGCGTGTCCAGTAAGGCCAGCTTGTGCGCCTGAAGCGGCTGTTCAGCAACAGCGGCAGGTGAAGCAGAGGGCGTCAGCGTGAAGGACAGGTGACGGATGACCGTACGGATGGCATGCTGGTGCCAGTAATCTACGCTAAATGATGGACGCCGGGCGGTATCAATAAGGGCCAGGCTGTCGAAGCGCGCGGCGGTGCCAATATCCAGGCTTCGTGAAGAGGTTTCTGCTAAGGTAGTGCGATCGTGCGCTGACGCATGAGGCAGGCCAAGGCTCGCCGCGACCATCCCCAACAGGAGATGCGGCCAGAAATAGCGTCTGCCAAATTGTCGCCAACGATTAAGAATACCGATCACTGTGTTCCGCCGGAGCTTGTTATGCGAGATAGTCGCCCACAATCACTTGAAAGTTTTTTCGATATGGCTCAGGAGCAGAGCGTACTGCAAAACGTGCAGCAGCGTGCTATTGCCCTGAATAAACTGAATCGTGCAGTACAGGGCATTATTCCTGCTCAACTGCATCCCTGGTGCCGTGTGGCAAACTTCCGTCAGGGGATTCTGGTCATCGAAACGGCTAATGCCAGCTGGTTGATGCGCTTACGCTATGAACAATCCAGCCTGCTGTCAGCTTTACGTGCGCAAATATTACCATCATTGACGTCAATCGACATCAGGATAAATCCTTCGCTGGCTGCAAAAGGGCAGGAATCTGTGCAAGAAAACAGCACTCGAGCAAAAGACGCAGAGAAACCGCCGTTAAGACAGATCAGTGAGCAAAGTGCAGAGATTTTGCGGAGTGTCGCGAGCCAGAGCCCGGAAAAACTGAAGAAGATATTAGAACGACTGGCCTCACTGGCCGGAGAGAGTACCAGCTCAACCAGTCGTAATAAGTAGATCCAGGCTTACGCCAGAACCAGATTGGGTGCCTTGAATTTCACCGGGAGTGCAGCTTCGTCTTCAAACGTTGCCCATTCCCAGGCTTCCTGCTTCGCAAGAACAGCCTGCAACAGCTTATTGTTCAATGCATGACCCGATTTGAATGCGGTAAACGCACCAATAATGTTGTGGCCACACATATACAGGTCACCGATAGCATCCAGCATTTTGTGACGAACGAATTCATCTTCAAAGCGCAGACCATCTTCGTTCAGCACGCGGTAGTCGTCCACCACGATTGCACAATCGAAGCTGCCACCCAGGCACAGGCCACGGGACTGCAACGCTTCGATGTCGCGCATAAAGCCAAACGTACGGGCACGACTGATCTGTCGAGCAAAGGCTTCGGCAGAGAAGTCCATGCTATAACGCTGAGAGCTTGAGTCGATTGCCGGATGGTTAAAATCAATGGTGAAGTCCAAAGTAAAACCATTATGCGGCGAAAGCTCTGCCCATTTGTCACCATCTTCAACCCGGACAGGCTGTTTGATACGCACAAATTTCTTGGCGCTGTTCAGCTCTTCAATGCCGGCATCCATCAGCAGATAGATAAAGGGTGCGGCGCTGCCATCCATAATCGGAATTTCAGGCGCGTTCACTTCCACCACAATATTATCGATGCCAAGACCCGCAAGGGCAGCATTCAGGTGTTCAACTGTCGAAATACGTACGTCATGCTCATTAACCAGGCAAGTACAGAGCATGGTATCACGCACGGATTTGGCATCAGCCGGGAAATCAACCGGTGGATTCAAGTCAGTGCGACGATAGATGACCCCGGTATTAGCCGGCGCAGGGCGTAACGTCAGCGTGACTTTTTTGCCGGTGTGTAAACCGACGCCAGTCGTCTGAACAATACGTTTTAAAGTCCGTTGTTTGATCATCGCATTATCTCGCAAAAATTAGCCATCCGACCATCAGTTTACTCCACTGAAGGGCGAACAGTTTAACACAAAGAGCGCAGAATCCCAATTTCTCGGGTTATTCTTAGTCTGCCTGCTTACGCAGGAAGGCTGGAATATCCAGATAGTCAGGCTCTTTGTTCGTTTGTGCACCCGGATCATTCACCACTTTCGCAGCAGGTTTTTGCTCCTGCGGCAGCGGTGCCATACCGTGCTGCTGATAACGATTATCCATCAACGGCTGTGTTGTTTGCTTACTGGTCACCAGGGTGATCTCAGGACGCTTATCCATACCGATACCGGTTGCCACGACGGTGACGCGCAGTTCGTCATTCATTTCCGGATCCAGCGACGTACCGATAACCACGGTGGCGTTATCCGAA
This sequence comes from Erwinia persicina, assembly GCF_019844095.1. NCBI lineage: Bacteria > Pseudomonadati > Pseudomonadota > Gammaproteobacteria > Enterobacterales > Erwiniaceae > Erwinia > Erwinia persicina. The sequence goes on from NZ_CP082141.1 coordinate 3,805,722, forward strand.
GCGAAAGCACGGATAGTGTTACCCACGGTTTCAAACTCATCCAGACGCAGATCGAAGCCAGCAGTGATGTTAACCAGTACGCCACGCGCGCCAGACAGGTCAATATCTTCCAGCAGCGGGCTTGAGATGGCCATTTCAGCCGCTTCTTCGGCACGGTCTTCGCCACAAGCCACACCGGAGCCCATCATCGCATAACCCATTTCGGACATTACGGTGCGCACGTCAGCAAAGTCGACGTTCATCAGGCCCGGACGGGTGATCAGTTCAGCGATACCCTGTACTGCACCTTTCAACACATCGTTCGCTGCACCGAAGGCGTCCAGCAGTGAAATACCGCGACCCAGCACTTTCAGCAGCTTGTCATTTGGGATGGTGATCAGTGAATCAACGTGCTTAGACAGCTCGGCGATACCCTGCTCGGCAAATGCCATGCGCTTCTTGCCTTCAAAGTTGAAAGGCTTTGTCACCACGGCAACGGTCAGGATACCCAGTTCTTTGGCCACTTCAGCCACGACGGGTGCTGCACCCGTTCCGGTTCCACCGCCCATACCTGCGGCGATAAATACCATGTCTGCACCTTCCAGTGCCTGACGCAGGGCTTCACGATCTTCTTCAGCAGAGTTTCGGCCCACTTCCGGGTTCGCACCCGCGCCGAGGCCTTTAGTAATGCCATTACCGATCTGAATGGTCTGGCCCACTGCTGTTTTACGCAGTGCCTGAGCGTCAGTGTTTACCGCGAAGAACTCAACGCCTTCGATACGCTCACGCACCATGTGCTCAACGGCATTGCCACCGCCGCCACCGACGCCGATGACTTTAATCACCGCGTCATTGGTTAATTCCATAGGTTCAAACATAATTTCTCTCCGTTATGTGCCTGTTCGCCTGGAGATCACTAATAACGATACCCGCAACATAAACTTGCTCAGGTATAGCATGATCCCCTTTGGTAAAAATTAAAACTCTTTTCTCAGCCAGCTGTTGATTTTCTTGAACCAATTACCCACTGAGGCTCTTTTTTCTACTTCTGCCTCACCGTTAAGGTGAGATTCTTTTCCGTAGTGCAATAAACCTACCGCTGTGGAGTAGTAAGGTTCCTGCGCGTAATCCGTTAATCCAGTAATATTCAGCGGCTGTCCGATACGTACCTGCGTGTGAAATACACGCTGGGCGCAAGCCGCCAATCCTTCAATTTGTGCCGCGCCGCCGGTCAGTACGATACCCGCCGCGAGATGATGTTTAACGCCCTGCTGGCGAAGCTGTTCCTGCAACTGCAGAATTTCGTCATTCACCAGATTAAGCAGTTCGGTATAACGGGGCTCAATGACTTCAGCCAGCGTCTGACGTTGCAGGCTGCGAGGCGGACGACCGCCTACACTCGGTACTTCAACGTTTTCGTCTTTACCGACAATCGATCCCAGCGCACAGCCATGACGCACTTTAATCGCTTCAGCATCTGTCGGCGGTGTGCCGAAAGCATAGGCGATATCGCTAGTAACCACGTTGCCCGCATACGGAATCACTTTGGTATGGCGCAGCGCGCCGCCGGTGTAGACAGCGATATCCATCGTGCCGCCCCCGACGTCAACCACACACACGCCCAGCTCACGTTCATCTTCAGTCAGTACCGCAAAGCTGGATGCCAGCCCGGCGAAAATAAGCTGATCCACTTTCAGGCCACAACGCTCAACCGCTTTAACGATGTTTTTCGCCATATCGTTGTGACAGGTAATCAGGTGTACTTTCGCCTGCATACGTACACCGGATAAACCGACCGGATTTTTGATCCCTTCCTGATAGTCGATCGCATATTCTTGCGGAATAACATGGAGGATGCGGTGTTCATCACGAACACGGACGGATTTAGCGGTATGTACCACGTTCTCCACATCTTCCTGTGTCACTTCTTCTTCGGAAATAGGAACCATCCCTATTTCGTTCTGACAGCTGATATGTTTGCCCGATAATGCAAGGTAAACCGAGGAAATCTGACAGTCAGCCATCAGTTCGGCCTGATCGATAGCGCGCTGTACGCATTTCACTACCGATTCCAGGTCGTTAACACCGCCTTTATCCATCCCGCGGGACGGACAGCTGCCCACCCCGATAATATTAACCATGCCATCAGGCAGAACTTCCCCTACCAGGGCGGCGACCTTCGCGGTGCCTATCTCGAGTCCAACTACCAGTTTTCTGTCCGTCGACTTGATCATTGTTGTTTAGCCTGTGCCTGAGTCTGTTGCTGTTGCTGATTACTGTCAGCGGCCGCTATGGGGGCCGGTGCCCATCCTACCCCTGCGCCAGAGTCGTAGCGCAGATCGACGTAGGTGATGACCTTGTTGTCCGTCTGTGCCTGCTGTTGCAGGGTGGGGTATAATTCGATGAAGCGCTGCAGCCGCTTCATATCTTCGTTACGCCCCAGTTCAAGCCGGATGTCATTATCTAACACCAGTTGCCACGAACGCCGTGCGGTCATGGACGCCGCTTTCAGTTTCAATTTGCTGGCCGCCAGTACGTTACTCATCTGGTGAAAGCCGGTTAACACTTCGGACTCGCTGCCCTCCGGGCCATACAGCATCGGCATCACTTCTTTGCCGAGGTGACTGGCCGGGACGCTGAACGATTTCCCTTCAGCATCAACCATGTGCACATCATTCCAGCGTGCAACCGGGACATACTCCACCAGATGGATCTTTAATTCGTCTGGCCACTGCTTGCGTACACTTACCTGCTGGATCCACGGCAGGCGCTCAATCTGCTGCTGAATAATGTCGACGTCCTGCGACATAAAGGTACCGGGTTCGCCGAGCGATAAAATCGCCTGACGGATGTCATCGTTAGTGGTGTAGTGCGTCTGTCCCGTCACCACCAGCTTTGACAGCGGCAGACGGGAAGCATCGTTCATCCATTTCAGCACCACTAACCCTCCGGCCAGCATCACGCCGATCACCATCAGCAGGAAAACAATGCCTGCCAGACGCGAGCCGTTACTTCGACCGGTACGCGCTTTTTCCTGCGCTTCACGGTTACGGACATTCAAAGCAGCCTGAGACATATCAGTCGGCCAGTTCCAGAATGCGTGCCACCAGCTGAGAGAAGTTCATCCCTGCCTGCCTGGCCGCCATTGGCACCAGACTGTGGCTGGTCATCCCCGGAGACGTATTGACCTCCAGCAGATAAAAGCGCCCGTCCTCTCCCATCATCACATCCACACGACCCCAGCCGCTGCAACCCAGCGCACGCCATGCGGCGATCACCAGTTCGCTTAATTCTGCTTCCTGTCCGGCACTCAATCCTGATGGACAGAAGTACTGGGTATCATCAGAAATATATTTGGCTTCATAGTCATAAAACTCACTGGCGGTCTGAATGCGAATAGACGGCAGAATATCGTCGCCAATCACGCCAACGGTATACTCTGGCCCGCTAAGAAACGCTTCCACCAGCACTTCATCGTCGTGGCGAAACGCTTCGTCCAGCGCCGCCGGGAACTGATAAGCCTCATTCACCCGTGAGATGCCCACGCTGGAGCCTTCACGACTCGGCTTAACGAACAGCGGCAGGCCCAGCGCATCAATACTGGCCAGCACGTCAGGCGTCAGACCGTCATCCATCTGCTGGCGCGTCAGCGCCACAAAAGGTGACACCGGTAAGCCACAGCCCTGCCACAGATATTTGCTGCGCAGTTTGTCCATGGTGATCGCCGAAGCCATCACGCCGCTGCCGGTGTAAGGGATCGCCAGATAGTCCAGAACGCCCTGCAGCGTGCCATCTTCACCGCCACGGCCGTGAAGGGCGATAAAGGCTTTCGCAAAGCCCTCTTCTTTCAAACGCATCACCGGGAAATCACGCGTGTCGACCGGATGTGCATCAATGCCCGCTTCCTGCAGGCCTTTCAGTACCGCAGCACCCGACAACAGTGATACGTCACGTTCTGCGGAGGTTCCACCCAGCAATACCGCTACTTTCTCAGCCATGATGTTCCTCTTTATTCGTCTGCAGTTGTAACTTTTGGTCCGCCAGAGTACGGGCTATACGGCCGACGTTGCCCGCCCCCTGCACCAGAATCAGGTCGTTGCCAGAAAGTTTTGGCAACAGCATTTCCAGAACCGCATCATGGTCAGAGACCAGGATAGGGTCAACCTTGCCCCGGCCACGAATGGTCCGGCACAGAGAGCGGCTGTCTGCGCCCGGGATCGGTGACTCACCGGCGGCATACACGTCCAGCATCAGCAACACATCGACCTGTGACAGCACGTTAGCGAAATCGTCGTACAGATCGCGGGTGCGGGTGTAGCGATGCGGCTGGAAAATCATCACCAGATTTTTTTCCGGCCAGCCTGCCCGGGCAGCTTTAATGGTGACGTCAACTTCCGTCGGATGGTGGCCGTAATCATCCACCAGCATCGCAGTACCACCCTGACCATTCACCTCAGCCAGCGGGTACTCACCCAGGAAGTCGAAACGACGCCCGGTGCCCTGGAAACTCAAAAGCGCACTGAGAATATCTTCATCATCAATATTCTCTTCGGTCGCCACCGCCACCGCTGCCGCTGCATTCAGCGCATTATGACGGCCGGGTGCATTGAGCGTGACGTGCATTAGCGGTTTATCATGACGCACCAAAGTAAAGTGACCCTGTGCGCCACGCTGCTCATAGTTCTCTACGCGCACATCGGCATCTTCACTGAACCCGTACGTGGTGATCTGACGACCTACGCGCGGGATAAGATCGCGGATCACCGCATCATCCACACAAAGCACAGCGCGACCGTAAAACGGCAAATTGTGCAGGAAATTGATAAATGTCTGCTTCAGATTTTCGAAGTCGCCCTGGTAGGTATCCATATGATCGGCTTCGATATTCGTCACAATGGCAACCATGGGTTGCAGATGCAGGAACGACGCATCGCTCTCATCGGCTTCTGCAATCAGGTAGCGACTGCTGCCCAGGCGTGCATGGGTCCCCGCCGCCTTGACCAGACCGCCATTCACAAACGTCGGATCCAGACCGCCTTCAGCATAAATGCTCGATACCATCGCCGTGGTCGTCGTTTTACCGTGTGTACCGGCAACGGCAATGCCGTGACGGAAACGCATCAGTTCAGCCAGCATCTCTGCGCGGCGGATCACCGGAATACGTGCTTCACGCGCAGCAACCACTTCCGGGTTATCCTGGGAGACCGCGGTGGAAACCACCACCACACTGGCATTACTCACGTTTTCCGGGCGATGGTTAAAGTAAATGGTCGCCCCCAGCTGCGCGAGATGCTGTGTCACCGCGTTCGGTGCCAGATCAGAACCGCTGATTTCATACCCTTCATTCGCTAACACTTCGGCAATACCGCCCATGCCGGCACCACCGATGCCAACAAAGTGAATGTGCCGGACGCGACGCATCTCGGGCACGATAGAACGCAGTTTTGCCAGTTGCTGTGTATTCATCTCTTACCTGTGTTGCTGTGGTTCAGGCATCCCTGAACCCGACAGTTCTGGATCAGGCTCACCTGATCCCTGGAAAATCATTTTGCCGCTTTACTGACTTCGGCCGCGACACGCTCTGTTGCATCTGGGATCGCCACCGCGCGGGCTTTTTCTGCCATCTGCAATAGCGTTGTACGGTCCCAGCGGGTCAGCATCGCAGCGACACCTTCCGCGGTGAACTGCGGCTGCTCAAAAATTTTGGCCGCCCCGGCCTGTTCCAGTGGCAGGGCATTCCAGTACTGCTGGCGGTCTTTGTGCTGGAATGGCACGAAGATCGCGGGGAGTCCTGCTGCCGCCACCTCACTGACCGTCAGCGCACCGGAGCGGCAAACCACGACATCTGCCCAGGCATAGGCGCTGGCCATGTCATCGATAAATTCCGACACCCGATGCTGCGTCTGGTTCACACGGGCATAGTGCTGATTAACCGCTTCCAGCGCGCCCTTACCCACCTGGTGCCACAGGCTGACGCCCTCGCCCAGTAACTCTGCCACCTGCGGCATCGTCTGGTTCAGCACGCGAGCCCCCTGGCTGCCACCAATCACCAGAACCCGCGTGGGGCCGTCTCTTCCCGCTAACCGCACTGCCGGTAACGGCAGGGCCAGTACATCGGTACGTACCGGGTTACCCACGACGTCGGCGTTGGGAAATGCACCAGGAAACGCCTGCATCACTTTAGTGGCGATCTTCGCCAGCCATTTGTTCGTTAAGCCAGCAATACCGTTCTGTTCATGCAGCACCACCGGGATCCCGCAACTCCAGGCGGCCAGGCCGCCCGGGCCGGAAACATAGCCGCCCATTCCCAGTACGACGTCCGGCTTCCAGGCTTTCATAATGGCCCGTGCCTGGCGCCAGGCATTGAAAATACGCAGCGGTGAGGCCACCAGCGCTTTCATCCCTTTGCCACGCAGCCCGCTGATCTGGATAAAATCAATGTCGATGCCGTGTTTCGGGACTAAATCCGCTTCCATCCGGTCAGCGGTCCCCAGCCAACGAACCTGCCAGCCCTGCGCCATCAGATGGTGTGCGACCGCCAGGCCTGGGAAGACATGTCCCCCCGTTCCGCCGGCCATCACCATCAGTCGCTTACCCGTCATCGACATCAACTACCCTCTGCTAAACGCCTGCGCTTTCGCCAGACGCGTTTCATAATCTATACGTAACAAAAATACGATGGCGGTCGACATGATAATCAGGCTCGACCCCCCGTAACTGATCAGCGGCAGTGTCAGACCTTTGGTCGGTAACATGCCCGCTGCGGCGCCGACGTTCACCAGCGCCTGAAAGCTAAACCAGACACCGATTGAGCAGGCGAGAAAGCCCGAAAAGCGCTGATCGAGCTCTAATGCACGACGTCCGATGGACATCGCGCGAAAAGCGACGAAGAATACCATTAACAGCGCTAAAACCACACCGATATAACCCAGTTCTTCACCGATAATCGAGAAGATAAAATCGGTGTGTGCTTCCGGTAAATATTCCAGTTTTTGCACGGAATTTCCCAATCCCTGCCCCCAGAACTCGCCTCGGCCAAAGGCCATTAACGATTGGGTTAACTGGTAACCGCTGCCGAACGGATCTTCCCACGGATTCCAGAAAGAAGTGACACGTCGCATACGATAAGGTTCAGCGACAATCAGCAAACAGACGGCAAAAATACCGGAGCCGATAATCGCCAGAAACTGCCACAGCTTGGCCCCGGCAAGAAACAGCATGGCCAGCGTGGTGACAAACAGCACCACCACCGTACCCAGATCGGGCTGGGCTAGCAGTAATACCGCCAGAACCACCATCACCCCCATCGGCTTACAGAAGCCCCAGAAGTTATTACGCACTTCCTCGACCTTGCGCACCAGATAGCTGGCGAGATAGCAAAACAGCGACAGCTTGGATAACTCTGCTGGCTGAATACGCAGCGGCCCGAGGGCGATCCAGCGTGATGCCCCGTTAACCGAGCTGCCCACCACCAGCACGATAAGCAGCATCACTATCGTTCCCATCAGCATGATGTTGCTGTAGCGCTGCCAGAAATCCATAGGCACACGCAGGGTCACCAGCGCCATCCCCACCGCCAGCAGGATGTAAAACGCATCACGCTTGGCAAAATAGAACGGGTCATCATTCAGACGCTGCCCCACCGGCATCGAGGCCGAGGTCACCATCACAAACCCGAGAATGGCCAGACCGAAGGTCAGCCACAGCAGAGTGCGGTCATAGAGGACGATCGAGCTCGTATCACTCTCTCGCGACCCCATCACCCAGGATTTCAGCCGCTCGGACAGGCCGCCGGCAAGGCTCAGACCAGGGAAACGCATCAGTCAGCCTCCCGCGCCAGTTGAGCAAACAGATCGCCACGCTGCTCAAAGTTTTTGAACTGATCGAGGCTGGCGCAGGCAGGCGACAGCAGCACCAGGTCACCAGGCTGAACCTGGGCAGCTATCTGCTGCACGGCTTCTGCCATGGTTTCGGTCTGAACAGCAATCTCCGGACGTAATGCTGCCAGCGCCTCGCGGTCGCGGCCAAAACAGTAGGTACGGATACGCTCGCCCTGCAGATAGCGAGCCAGGGAGCTGAAATCAGCCGACTTACCGTCCCCGCCCAGCAACAGCCAGAGCGTACCCTTTACCTGTAAGCCATTAAGCGCGGCTTCCGTGCTGCCAACGTTGGTGGCTTTCGAATCATTAATCCAGCGCACGCCGTTATGCTCGTGAACCAGCTGGAAACGATGCGGCAAACCGCCAAATGTTGTCAGCGCTTTCAGGCTGCTTGCACGCGGCAGGCCAACGGCATCGGCCAGTGCCAGCGCCGCCAGCGCATTGGTATAGTTGTGCTGGCCAACGAGATTCATCTCAGCGGTGTTCAGGACTTTCTCACCCTTGACCCGCAGCCAGGTACTGCCCTGCTGGTGGTTAAGGTGATAGTCACCCACATCGGCCCCAAAGCTGACGCAGCGTTTATCGGCACCGCGCACCGGCATGGTCATCGCATCATCGGCGTTCACCACGCAGACCACCGCGTTTTCATACACGCGCAACTTGGCTGCCCGGTACTGCTGCATCCCCAGCGGATAGCGATCCATATGATCTTCGGTGACATTCAGGATGGTTGCCGCTGCGGCCTGCAGGCTGTGCGTGGTTTCCAGCTGAAAGCTGGAGAGTTCGAGTACGTAAAGCTGCGCGGGATTATCCAGCAACATCAACGCCGGCAGGCCAATATTGCCTCCCACGCCCACCTGCCAGCCGGCGGCCTTAGCCATTTCGCCCACCAGCGTGGTAACGGTGCTTTTACCATTGGAACCGGTGATGGCGACGATGGGTGCCTGGGCTTCACGGCAGAACAGTTCGATATCGCCCACGATCTCCACGCCCGCATCTGCCGCTGCCATCAGCGAAGGATGTGCCAGCGCCATGCCGGGGCTGGCAACAATCAGGTCGGCGTTCTGCAGCCAGTCGTCATTTAACGATCCCAGCCAGCGCTCAACATTTTCCGGCAGCTTCTCCAGCCCCGGCGGCACGACACGGGTATCCATCACGCGCGGCGTCACGCCACGGGTGACAAAGAAATCAACACAAGAGAGGCCGGTCAGCCCCAACCCGATAATGACCACTTTTTTACCCTGATAGTCAGCCATAGTTAACGCACCTTCAGTGTTGCCAGGCCAATCAGCACCAGCATCAGTGAAATAATCCAGAAGCGCACAATGACGCGCGGTTCTGGCCAGCCTTTAAGCTCATAGTGGTGGTGGATGGGCGCCATGCGGAAAATACGCTGGCCCCGCAATTTGAACGAACCTACCTGCAGGATCACCGACAGGGTTTCGACCACGAATACCCCACCCATGATCACCAGCAGAAACTCCTGACGCAGCAGCACGGCAATGGTACCCAGTGCGCCACCCAGCGCCAGTGAGCCGACATCGCCCATAAAGACCTGCGCCGGGTAGGTGTTAAACCACAGGAATCCCAGACCGGCCCCGACGATAGCCGTACAGACAATCACCAGCTCACCGGCATGGCGCAGATAGGGGATATGCAGATACTCAGCAAACTTAACGTTACCTGTCGCCCAGGCGACCAGGGCAAAGCCTGCAGCAACAAACACGGTCGGCATAATCGCCAGCCCGTCCAGGCCATCGGTCAGGTTAACGGCATTACTGGTGCCCACAATCACAAAGTACGCCAGCAGCAGATAAAGCAGACCCAGCTGCGGCATCACATCTTTAAAGAACGGTACCACCAGCTCGGTTGCCGGCGTGTCTTTGCCAATCATGTACATTGCAAAGGCTGCCGCCAGGGCAATCACGGACTGCCAGAAGTATTTCCAGCGGGCAATCAGTCCTTTGGTATCTTTACGCACCACTTTGCGGTAATCATCCACAAAGCCGACGGCACCATAGCCCAGCAGCACGAACAGCACGCACCAGACATAAGGATTAGAAGGATAGGCCCACAGCAGCACCGAAATAGTGATGGAGGTGAGGATCATAATCCCCCCCATCGTCGGCGTGCCGCGCTTGCTGAAATGCGATTCCGGGCCGTCGTTACGCACGACCTGGCCAAAGGACATTTCCTGCAGGCGGGCGATCATACGCGGCCCCATCCACAGGGAGATAAACAGCGCGGTCAGCAGGCTGACAATGGCGCGAAACGTCAGATACGAAAAGACGTTAAAGCCGGAATAAAATGCGACCAGATGTTCGGCCAGCCAGACTAACATGCGCCTTTCTCCTGTAAGGTGTGCACTACCTGCTCCATCGCGGCACTGCGCGAACCTTTAACCAAAACGGTAATCTGTGGATGTTCTGACAGCAATGCCAGCGCGCGGGCGCTGAGTGCCGCCTTGTCGTGGAAATGCTCACCGACGCCGCTGGCATCAGAGATGCTCTGGCTGAGTGAGCCCACGCTTAATACCTTGTCAACGCCAGCGGCGTGGATAGCCGCGCCCACCTGACGGTGGCACTCGACAGCTTCATCGCCTAACTCGCCCATATCACCGACGATCATCACGCGGTAACCCGGCATTTCGGCCAGCACCTGCGCGGCCGCCGTCATCGAGCCGACGTTGGCGTTGTAACTGTCGTCCAGCAGTAACTTCTCTGCGCCGAGCGCGACCGGGAACAGACGCCCCGGTACGGCTTTAAGCTGGCTCAAGCCTTCCTGTATCGCACTTAATGGTGCACCGACGGACAGTGCCAGCGCGCTGGCGGCAAGGGCATTAGCGATGTTATGCCGCCCCGGTAGCGGCAGCGTGATGGCCACATTCCCCTGTGGTGAATGCAGCATAAAATGCGTCCCCTGGGGGGAGAATGTGACGTCTGAGGCGTAAAAATCACTGTCTGACTGCTGCTCTGGTGAAAAGCGCCAGACGGTTTTCCCGTGCAGCACAGGCTGCCAGTGCGGCCAGTCATTGCTGTCGCTGTTAATAATGGCGGTACCGTGCAGCGGCAGACCGTTAAAAATTTCCCCTTTGGCTTTCGCCACGCCAGCCAGCGAGCCAAAGCCTTCCAGATGGGCCGCCGCGAGGTTATTCACCAGCGCCGTTTCTGGTCGGGTCAGTTCGGTGGTGTAAGCGATTTCGCCCTGATGATTAGCCCCGAGTTCGATCACCGCATACCGGTGCTCTTTCGTCAGGCGCAACAGCGTTAAAGGCACACCGATATCGTTATTGAGGTTACCGGCGGTATACAAGGTCTCGCCACATTGACGCAGGATAGCGGCGGTCATCTCTTTGACTGAGGTCTTGCCCGAAGAACCAGTCAGGGCGACCACGCGTGCGCCAGACTGCTGACGCACCCAGCCTGCCAGTTGTCCCAGTGCAATACGGGTGTCGGCCACCACCACCTGCGGCACGGCCACGGGTAAGTGCTTACTTACTAACAGCGCAAGCGAGCCGGCCGTCAGCGCATCAGCCACAAAGTCATGCGCATCGAAACGCTCACCTTTCAGGGCAATAAACAGGCAGCCGGCGGTGACTTTGCGGGTGTCGGTGGTCACAGCGTCTATCGCTCGATCACCGCCGTACAGCGTACCGCCGGTGATGTCTGCCAGCTGGCTAAGGGTGAATGTGATCATGCCAGCACCCCCAACAGACGTGCGACGGTGACCCGGTCGGAGTAGTCGAAGCGCTGATTGCCGATGATCTGGTAATCTTCATGGCCTTTGCCTGCTACCAGCACGATGTCGCCTTCCTGTGCCTGCATAACGGCGTTAGTGACCGCTTGCGCACGTCCCATCACTACGCGGGCACGGCCTGCATCAAGAAATCCGCTGAGGATATCGGCCACAATCGCGGCCGGATCTTCACTTCGCGGGTTGTCGTCGGTGATCACCACAACGTCAGCAAACTGTTCAGCAATCGCCCCCATCAGCGGGCGTTTACCTTTGTCACGGTCTCCGCCGCAGCCAAACACACACCACAGCTGACCTTTACAGTGCAGGCGTGCGGCCGCCAGCGCTTTTTCCAGCGCATCCGGCGTATGTGCATAATCGACCACCACGGTGGGCTTACCCGGGGCAGTAAAGACCTCCATGCGTCCGGTGACCGGCAGCAGCTGGCTGGCCGTAGCCGTTACGGCAGCCAGCGGATAGTCCAGAGAAAGCAGGGTTGCCAGCGCGACCAGCAGGTTACTGACGTTGAAGGCCCCCATCAGACGACTGTCGATCTCACCTGGCCCCCAGCTGGAGTCAAAGCGAACCGAAGCCCCCCCATCGTGATACTGCACTTCAGTGGCTTTCAGCCAGCGCCCGTGGCAGGCGGGGTTAATGTTGTTTTCCATGCTGACGGCCACGGCGTCTGGCAGATTTTCCAGCCAGCGGCGTCCCACTTCGTCATCAGCATTAATAATGGCCTGACCCACCTGATGCTCTGAGAACAGCAGCCATTTCGCGGCTTCATAACGCGCCATATCACCGTGGTAATCAAGGTGATCGCGGCTGAGGTTGGTAAAGGCAGCCGCGGCAAATGGCAGGGCTGCCACACGGTGCTGTACCAGACCGTGAGAGGAGACTTCCATGGCTGTCAGCGTCGCGCCCTTGCTGACCAGCGAGGCCAGCAGGTGCTGTACATCGACCGCAGAACCGGTGGTATTTTCTGCGGGAGCCAGATGGCCGTACACGCCGTTACCGACCGTGCCCATGACTGCACCGGTTTCACCCAGCAACTGGGCCCACTGCGCCAGCAGTTGGGTGATGGTGGTTTTTCCGTTGGTTCCGGTCACGCCAATCAGCTTAAGTTTTTCGCCCGGCTGCTGATAAAAACGTCCGGCCAGCGCAGATAAGCGCTGAGAAAGCTGGGCAAGGTAAATCACCGGTACACCGTGCATCTGCACAATCTGCCCGTCTTCCGCCTCACCTTCCGCTTCGGCAATCACTGCCGCCACGCCCTGAGCAATCGCCTGGGGAATAAAACGGCGCCCGTCGGCCGCATGGCCTTTAATGGCCACAAACAGGTCGCCCGACGCCGCAAGGCGGCTGTCCAGGGTCATGTCACGCAGCGGAAGCTCCGGTGCGCCAGGCACCCACGGTGCCAACAGGTCGCGCAGATTACGATCGGTCACTCGGTCCCTCATTCTTGTTAGTTACCATCTCGTTCTTGTCACTGACGGGAGTCGGTAACGCATCCGGTTCAACGTTCATGGTGCGCAGTACGCCGCCCATGATGGCGCCAAATACCGGCGCGGAAACCGCACCACCATAATATTTGCCTGCCTGAGGATCGTTAATGACCACCACCAGTGCAAAACGAGGGTTGCTTGCCGGTGCGACGCCCGCCGTGTAAGCAATGTATTTATTGACGTATTTACCATCCGGTCCGACTTTCTTGGCCGTACCCGTTTTAATAGCAATGCGGTATCCCTTGATCGCGGCTTTCACGCCACCGCCGCCCGGGAGCGCTACGCTTTCCATCATGTGCAGAACGGTGCGCACCTGCGCCTCAGGGAAAATGCGCTGACCCGCCACTGGCGGGTCAACTTTGGTAATCGACAGCGGACGGTAAATGCCGTAGCTGCCCATCGTTGCGTAGACTCGCGCTAGCTGTAACGGCGTTACCATTAGCCCGTAGCCGAAAGAGAAGGTGGCCCTCTCTATGTCAGACCACCGTTGTTTTTGAGGATATAAGCCACTGCTTTCTCCGACCAACCCCAAATTGGTCGCTTTGCCTAACCCAAAACGAGAGTAAGTATCTACTAACGCGCTGGACGGCATCGCTAACGCCAGTCTGGAAACACCGACGTTTGACGACTTCTGAAGCACCCCGGTCAGGGTCAATTCGCTGTAGCGGGCCACATCTTTAATTTCATGGCCGTTAATCCGGTAAGGCACGGTGTTCAGTACGCTGCCTTCGCGCACCACGCCACGCTGCAGGGCAGCCATCACCACCATCGGTTTGACGGTAGATCCTGGTTCAAAAATATCGGTGATTGCGCGGTTACGCATTACGTCTTTCGTGGTACCCGCCAGGTTATTCGGGTTATAGGCCGGGCTGTTCGCCATCGCCAGCACCTCACCGGTGTTCACATCCACCAGCACCGCCGTGCCCGATTCCGCCTTGTTGAAAGCAACGGCATTATTCAGCTCGCGGTAGACCTGCGCCTGCAGACGCTCGTCGATGCTCAACGCCAGGTTGTGTGCCGCCTGGCTGTCTACCGAGGAGATATCCTCAATCACCCGTCCAAAGCGGTCTTTACGCACCGTCCGTTCGCCCGGCTGGCCGGTCAGCCATTTATCGAAGCTTTTTTCTACACCTTCGATACCCTGGCCGTCGATATTGGTGAAACCAATCAGATGTGATGTGACCTGCCCGGCAGGATAGTAGCGACGTGATTCTTCCCGCAGAAAAATACCCGGCAGTTTAAGTTTTTTGATGTAATCGCCAATGGCAGGATTCACCTGCCGGGCCAAATAAACGAAGCGGCCTTTCGGATTGGCATTTACGCGTGCTGCCAGCTGGTCGAGGGGAATAGAGAGCGCGTCGGAAAGGGCCTTCCAGCGGCTGTCGAGGGTGATCCCCCCTTTATCGTGCAGCTCTTTGGGATCGGCCCAGATCGCATTCACTGGCACGCTGACGGCCAGAGGACGGCCTGCACGATCGCTAATCATCCCACGCGAAGTGGGGATCGCCTGAACGCGCAGTGAACGCATATCGCCCTCACGCACCAGCCGATCGGGGTTGATCACCTGCAGATAGGCCACCCGCATCAGCAGCCCGACCAGCGCCAGAAAGATACAGCCGCACAGCAACGCAAAACGCCAGCTAACAAAGCTGGCCTGATCTTCCTGGCGTTTCGACTTCTGCGTCTTACTTGCGGCTCTCATTGAGTCCGTGTGTCCTTATCGCTGTACCACAATATTTTCCTGCGAAGGATCAACATGCTGCATCTGTAGTTTCTCCGTTGCTATCCGTTCCACCCGGCTATGATCGCCCAGTGCATTTTCTTCCAGAATCAGGTTGCGCCACTCAATATCCAGCGCGTCACGCTCCAGCACCAACTGCTCGCGCTGCGCAGTGAGCAAACGTGTTTTGTGCGCGGTGGTCACAACCAGCACCGCTGAAACCAGCGAGGCAATCAGCAGGATCAATGGGATCTTGCCGTGCCGCAGTATATCGCCACCGATCACACCTGGCAGGCTGTGACGCTCATTACCGATCATGCTTCGGTGCGCTCCGCAATACGCAGCACAGAGCTACGGGCGCGCGGGTTGTCCGCCACTTCACTCTCACCGGGCATCATTTTGCCCAGCGCTTTCAGGCGGCGACCACCCAGACTGTTAAGTTGCGCTTCGGTCATGGGTATACCATGGGGGATCTGCGGCCCACGGCTCTGTTCGCGCATAAAGCGTTTTACGATGCGGTCTTCCAGCGAGTGGAAACTGATCACCGAAAGACGCCCGCCGGCTGACAACGCGCTCAGTGAGCCCTTCAGCGCCTTTTCAATCTCGTCCAGCTCACTGTTCACCCAGATACGGATGGCCTGGAAACTGCGTGTCGCCGGGTGTTTAAATTTATCTTTCACCGGCGTGGCGACATAAATAACGTCGGCCAGTTCTTTCGTCCGCGTCATCGGCTGTTCACGGTTGCGCTCCACGATGGCGCGGGCGATACGTTTAGCAAACCGCTCCTCACCGAAGGTCTTCAGCACAAAAACAATGTCAGCCTCTTCCGCTTTCAGCAGCCACTCTGCCGCCGACTGACCGCGCGTGGGATCCATGCGCATATCCAGCGGTCCGTCGCGCATGAAGGAGAAGCCGCGCTCGGCGTCATCCAGCTGCGGAGAAGAGACGCCCAGATCCAGCAGGATCCCGTCAATCTTGCCACTCAGCCCACGCTCTTCTACGTATTCTGCCAGCGCAGAAAAGGGGCCATGGATAATGGTGAAGCGGGGATCGTCAATCTCAGCGGCTGCGGCAATCGCCTGCGGATCGCGGTCGATGGCGTACAAACGGCCCTTCTCGCCCAGTTGGGAAAGGATCAGGCGTGAGTGTCCACCGCGCCCAAAGGTGCCATCAATATAGATGCCGTCAGGGTGAATATTGAGGCCGTTTACCGCCTCGTCCAACAGCACTGTGGTGTGTTTAAAATTATCCTGCATAGCTATAACGACAAATCCTGCAACCGGTCAGATAGAGGTTCCTGAGAGGTGTGCTCTGCGTCAATATCTTCCTTGACTTGTTGATACCAGGTCTGTTCATCCCACAGCTCAAACTTGTTGAACTGCCCAACCAGCATCACTTCTTTGGTGAGGTTCGCATGCTGACGAAGCGTGTTCGCCAGCAGTAAGCGACCTGCATTATCCATCTGGCATTCACTGGCGTGCCCCAGCAGCAGGCGTTGTACACGGCGCTCTGCGGGGTTCATGCTGGATAAACGAGACAGCTTTTGTTCAATGATTTCCCATTCGGGTAAGGTGTAAAGCAGCAGGCATGTCTGGTGGAGGTCAATGGTACAAACCATTTGCCCTTGTGATTCCCCGATCAGCGTTTCGCGGTAGCGCGTTGGCACGGCAAGCCGGCCCTTGCTGTCGAGATTGACTAACGTTGCTCCACGGAACATGCCAGCCTCACCCCCCAGATCCCCAAAATCACCACTTAACTCCACAAATTCCCACCAAAAGAGTGTACGGAGCAGAGGAAATCATTGTCAAGCCGCATACATAGCCGATTGGCATTATTTCTTCGGGGGAGAAAACACGGGGAAGTTAAAAAAAACTATCTGGAGATAAATCTTAGAAATAAACTGATGAATAACGTCAGGAAATTCTTGCGCCCCTCTCAATCGCTCAAAAAAATACCACTTTATCTCCGCACAAAATAAGCTACCCGCTTTGCGACGTGGGCGGCATTTTAGGTTATTTCTTAAAACATTCCCAGCACAACCCTTTTGAGGCCCGGTCTGGCGCAAGGTTGGGCGTTTCAGAGTGTTTATAAACTTCAGTTTTTATAATCAGATGCTGACATTACGCGGCGGTTTTTACTTTTATTTACCTGAGGTAACACCAGAGTAACGCTTAAATTATGCCCTTAAGGTATAAAAGATATGAAAAAGGCAGCTTTCGCTGCCCTGGTAACTTAGTTAGTTTTACGATTTAATCGCCCGCGCCGATATAGATTTCGGCGGATGCGCGTCAGACCCGGTTTCGGTTTGCGCGGTTCGTCAAGGCTGGCGAGTACCAGTTCCAGCACCCGTTCTGCAACGTCGCGGTGCCTCTGGCCCACCGCCAGAACCGGACACTCTAGGAAATCGAGCAGCTCATGATCGCCAAAAGTGGCAATGGCCAGATCCTGCGGAAGCCGGCCCTCACGGCGGAGCGTTACGTCCATCACCCCCTGCAGCAGTCCGAATGAGGTGGTAAACAGCGCTTCTGGCATGTCATGGGTTTCGAGGTACTTTTCAAAAAGCGTGGCGGCGGCACTACGTTCAAAACTATTAGCATAAATAAAGTCTATTGGACGATCGTCCCCTTTCCAGGCATCACGGAAGCCCAGCTCACGCAGGAAACTCACGGACAGCTCCGGCAGTGCGCCCAGGAACAGCACGGATTTGGCAGGAAGCTTACGCAGTTCGGCCGCCAGCGCCTCAGCATCATCCTGGTCTGCCCCCACCACGCTGGTGAAATGTTCCCGATCCAGTGCGCGATCCAGCGCAATTATCGGTAACGGATCGTTGATCCAGCGCTGATAGAAAGGATGCTCCGGCGGCAATGAGGTCGAGACGATAATCGCATCAACCTGTCGTTGCAGCAGATGCTCCACGCAGCGCATTTCATTGTCCGGCTGGTCTTCCGAGCAGGCAATCAGCAGTTGATAACCGCGCTGGCGTGCCTGGCGTTCCAGATAGTTTGCAATCCTTGTGTAGCTGGTATTCTCCAGATCGGGAATAACCAGTCCTATCGAACGCGTACGCCCGGCGCGTAACCCTGCCGCGACCGCGTTCGGATGGTAATTATGCTCACGCACCACCGCCATGACTTTCTCGACGGTTTTATCGCTGACACGATACTGCTTGGCCTTGCCGTTAATGACATAGCTGGCCGTCGTGCGCGAAACACCCGCGAGGCGCGCAATTTCATCCAGTTTCACAATAACCCCACACTTCGCTATGGATTAGTATTTGTAACATCTAACCGCAGAATACCTACGCGAGCAACCGCTTTTCATCGGCGGCGGGGGCTTTATGACAAAAATAAAAAAACCCGGCATTACGCCGGGTTAACTGACAATCTTTATTATCACGCCGTGGCATCAGCGCATGATGCGTTCGCCGCGGGCAACGCCGACGATCCCGGATCGGGCGACCTCAACAATTTCCGCCACTTCGCGCACGGCACTGAGGAACGCATCCAGCTTATCGCTGGTGCCGGCCAGCTGAACCGTATAAAGCGACGGTGTGACATCCACAATCTGCCCGCGGAAGATCTCAGCGCAGCGCTTCACCTCTTCACGGCCGTAGCCGCTGGCCTGAATCTTCACCAGCATGATTTCGCGCTCAACAAATGCGCCCTGGCCCAGTTCGCTGACGCGCAGAACATCCACCAGCTTGTGCAGCTGCTTTTCGATCTGCTCAATCACCTTCTCGTCGCCCACTGTCTGAATGGTCATCCGCGACAGCGTAGGATCGTCCGTCGGGGCCACGGTGAGGCTCTCAATGTTATAGCCACGCTGGGAGAACAGGCCTACCACGCGGGACAATGCGCCGGATTCGTTTTCCAGCAGAACCGATAATACACGACGCATAATTAAGTCCTCTCCGTTTTGCTCAACCACATCTCGTCCATACCGCCACCGCGAATATGCATCGGGTAAACGTGCTCCGTGCCGTCAACGTTAACGTCGACAAAGACCAGGCGCTCTTTCGCCAGGTGCGCCAGTGCTTCCGTCAGCTTCGCTTCCAGCTCATCCGGGCGGCTTATCGAAATACCCACATGACCATAGGCTTCCGCCAGGCGCACAAAATCAGGCAGTGACTCCATATAGGACTGGGAGTGACGGCCGGAATAGATCATGTCCTGCCACTGCTTCACCATGCCCAGGAAACGGTTGTTCAGATTGAGCACCAGCACCGGAATGCCGTACTGCAACGCAGTGGACAGCTCCTGAATATTCATCTGAATACTGCCATCGCCCGTGACACACACCACGGTTTCCTGCGGTAAGGCCAGTTTAACGCCCAGCGCGGCCGGCAAACCGAAGCCCATCGTGCCCAGACCACCGGAGTTGATCCAGCGGCGGGGCTTATCAAACTGATAATAGAGTGCAGCAAACATCTGGTGCTGACCCACGTCAGAGGTCACATAGGCATCGCCATGGGTCAGACGACAGATGGTTTCAATCACCGCCTGAGGTTTGATCTTATCGCTGGTGCGATCGAATTCGAGGCACTGGCGTGAACGCCACTGATCGATATTCTGCCACCAGTCGCGCACGCTGTCGTAATCCTGCTTCACATCGCTCTGCGCCAGCAGTTCCAGCATCTGCTGCAATACCTGCTTCGCATCGCCGACGATCGGCACATCGGCTGAAACGGTTTTAGAGATCGACGTCGGGTCAATATCGATATGCAGTATGGTGGCGTTCGGGCAATATTTTGCCAGGTTGTTGGTGGTGCGGTCATCGAAGCGTACGCCAACGGCAAAGATGACGTCAGAATGGTGCATCGTCATATTGGCTTCATAGGTACCGTGCATCCCCAGCATGCCCACGCACTGACGATGGGTTCCCGGGAATGCGCCCAGGCCCATCAGTGAGGTGGTGACCGGAATATTCAGCGTTTCAGCCAGCTGGCGCAGCTCCTCATGGCAGGCAGCGTTAATCACCCCGCCCCCGGCGTAGATCACCGGCTTTTTCCCAGCCAGTAGCGTTTGCAATGCGCGTTTAATCTGCCCTTTATGGCCCTGTGTCGTCGGATTGTATGAGCGCATACTGACTTCATCTGGCCAGACGTACGGCAGTTTATTCGCCGGACTCATCATATCTTTTGGCAGGTCTACGACCACCGGCCCGGGACGTCCGCTGGCGGCCAGCCAGAAGGCTTTTTTCATAATGGTGGGGATATCTTCAACCCGCTTCACCATAAAGCTGTGCTTCACGACCGGGCGGGAAATCCCCACCATGTCACACTCCTGGAAAGCGTCATAACCGATCAGGGAAGACATCACCTGGCCGGACAGCACCACCATCGGAATAGAGTCCATATAGGCGGTAGCAATGCCGGTAATCGCATTGGTCGCACCGGGTCCGGACGTGACCAGCACGACGCCGACATCACCGGTTGCACGGGCATAGCCATCTGCCATATGAACCGCGCCCTGTTCGTGACGAACCAGGATATGATCCACGCCGCCAACCGTTTGCAGAGCGTCATAGATATCAAGGACCGCTCCGCCGGGATAGCCGAATACATGTTTTACGCCCTGATCGATTAACGATCGGACTACCATCTCGGCTCCTGACAACATCTCCATTTTTGCCTCCAGGCTTTAAGGTGCTGATTTATCGGCCATCACGCGGACAGTAAAGGACTGCGGGCGGCAGATAAGGTCAAAACCTGTTTTTATTATGCTCAGACAGTGGAAGTCATTTCCAACATCCAGGTACAGGGCGAAGCCCCAGTTTTTCGAGGTTATGGCAAATACCATAACCGTAGAAAAGTTGGCAGGCAAACGGCAAACCCTACGACACGTGCGGAAAGGGATAATTAAGGCTCTGCCGCCCTCCCCCTGCCATCGACGTTTACACTGTAATTCTGCGCTTCGTAAAGCGGAATATACTGTGGTGATGAAATATACATTGTGATCGTTTTGTTATTAAAACCCTGCGGCCTTTAAAGCCCGGCGGCACAAATAATGCCCACACTCCGGGGAGCGTTATTGAAGGTTGACAGCTCCGGTCTTAATCAGGTATCAATAAAGTCACTTGCAGAATTTAATGAGGTTTGAGTCCATGATTCGTTCCAACCGCCTACTCGGTCTACTACTAAACGCATCCCCTTTGCGCGGTAGACTTGTGGGCGGAATCAATCACTGATTCAGGCCTGTAAAACCTAAGAAACCCGCGCCGATGCGCGGGTTTTTTTATGCTCGCAGCACCCGGCGACGTAAACCCGATAAGGAACTATCCCATGAGCGACCACGTCATTATTTTCGATACCACACTGCGCGATGGCGAACAGGCATTACAGGCCAGCCTGAGTGTGAAGGAAAAACTGCAGATTGCCCTGGCGCTGGAGCGTATGGGCGTTGACGTGATGGAGGTCGGTTTTCCGGTTTCGTCCCCGGGGGATTTTGAATCGGTACAGACCATCGCCCGTCAGATCAAAAACAGCCGGGTATGTGGCCTGGCACGCTGTGTAGAAAAAGATATCGACGCCGCCTATGAAGCGCTGCGCGTGGCAGATGCCTACCGTATTCATACCTTCCTCGCCACGTCCCCAATGCATATCGCCACCAAACTGCGCAGCACCCTGCCAGAGGTGATCGAGCGCGCGGTTAAAATGGTGAAGCGCGCACGTAACTACACCGATGACGTCGAATTTTCCTGCGAAGACGGCGGCCGCACGCCGATTGACGATCTGTGCAGGGTGGTGGAAGCCGCAATTAATGCCGGTGCCACAACCATTAACATCCCTGACACCGTCGGCTACACCCTGCCTTATGAATATGCCAATATTTTCAGCGCACTGCGTGAGCGCGTACCGAATATTGATAAAGCCATCCTGTCCGTACATACCCATGATGATTTGGGGATGGCGGTCGGCAATGCGCTGGCAGCGGTGAATGCCGGTGCCCGTCAGATTGAAGGGGCGATGAACGGCCTGGGCGAGCGCGCGGGTAACTGCGCGCTGGAAGAGGTGATCATGGCAATTAAAACCCGCGGTCAGCTGATGAACGTTCAGACGAGGATTAATCATCAGGAGATCTACCGTACCTGCCAGACCGTCAGCAAAATCTGCAATATGCCTATCCCGGCGCACAAAGCGATTATCGGCTCCAACGCCTTCGCTCACTCTTCCGGTATCCATCAGGATGGCGTACTGAAAAATCGTGAAAACTACGAAATCCTGACGCCAGAATCCATTGGCCTGAAACAGGTTCAGCTGAATCTGACCTCCCGTTCGGGGCGCGCAGCCGTCAAGCACCGCATGGAGGAGATGGGCTACACCGACGCCGAGTACAACATGGATACGCTGTACGATGCATTCAAAGCGCTGGCCGATAAGAAAGGTCAGGTATTCGACTATGACCTGGAAGCCCTGGCGTTTATCAATAAACAGTCTGAAGAGCCGGAATACTTCACACTGGATACCTTCAACGTGCAGTCCGGTTCAACGGTGATTGCCACTGCCACGGTACAGCTGGGCTGCGGCGAACAACAGAAAACCGAAGCGGCCACCGGTAACGGTCCGGTGGATGCCGTTTACCAGGCCATCAACCGTATCACCGACTTTGATGCCGAGCTGATTAACTATCAACTGACCGCGAAAGGCCACGGCAAAGACGCGCTGGGTCAGGTGGATATTGTGGTGCAGTACAACGGCCGTAAATTCCACGGCGTTGGCCTGGCGACCGATATTGTCGAATCCTCCGCTAACGCAATGGTGAACGCGCTGAATACCATCTGGCGCGCACGTCAGGTGGAGCAGGAATTGCAGCGTAAGTCTCAGAATAAAGATCAGAAGGAAGCCGTATAAATGTCCCGTACTTACCATATTGCTGTATTACCCGGTGACGGCATCGGCCCGGAAGTGATGGCCCAGGCCAGTAAAGTGCTGGAAGCCATTCGCCAGCGTTTCAGTCTGCGCATCTCCACCAGCGAATACGATGTCGGTGGTATTGCCATCGACCGTCACGGCGTTCCGCTGCCTGATGCGACGGTAAAAGGCTGTGAGCAGGCTGACGCCATTCTGTTCGGTTCGGTCGGTGGCCCAAAATGGGAGCATCTGCCCCCGACAGAACAGCCGGAGCGCGGCGCTCTGCTGCCCCTGCGTAAACATTTTCAACTGTTCAGCAATCTGCGACCAGCCAGCCTGTATAAGGGGCTGGAAGATTTCTGCCCGCTGCGCCGCGATATTGCCGATCAGGGCTTTGATATTCTGGTGGTGCGCGAACTGACTGGCGGGATCTATTTCGGTCAGCCGAAAGGCCGCGAAGGCAGCGGCATGCACGAACGCGCCTTCGACACCGAGGTCTATCACCGCTTCGAGATCGAACGCATTGCCCGTATCGCCTTTGAATCGGCACGCAAGCGCCGCAGTAAAGTCACCTCCATTGATAAAGCCAACGTGCTGCAGTCCTCGATTCTCTGGCGCCAGATCGTCAATGAAGTGGCGCAGGATTACCCGGACGTTGAGCTGAGCCATATGTATATCGATAACGCCACCATGCAGCTAATCAAGGCCCCGTCGCAGTTCGACGTGATGCTCTGCTCGAATCTGTTCGGGGATATTCTGTCCGATGAATGTGCCATGATCACCGGCTCCATGGGAATGCTGCCCTCCGCCAGCCTGAACGAAAAAGGTTTTGGGCTGTTTGAACCGGCGGGCGGCTCTGCGCCGGATATCGCCGGGAAAAATATCGCCAATCCGGTGGCTCAGATCCTGTCGCTGGCCCTGCTGCTGCGCTACAGCCTGAATGAAACCGAGGCGGCAGAGGCTATTGAACATGCCATTAATCGTGCACTGGCTGAAGGTTACCGCACCGGTGACCTGGCGGGCAGCGGCACGTCAATCGGCACCGATGAAATGGGCAGCACCATTGCCCGGTTTATTCGCGAAGCATAAAAATATGAAAACACTGTACGAGAAGCTGTTTGATGCGCATGTCGTGCACGAAGCACCCGGTGAAACGCCGCTGATCTATATCGACAGGCACCTTGTTCATGAGGTGACGTCGGCGCAGGCCTTTGACGGCCTGCGTGCACACGGTCGCACGGTGCGTCAGCCGTCTAAGACCTTTGCCACCATGGATCACAACGTCTCGACCCAGTCGCGTGACATCAACGCCAGCGGTGAGATGGCGCGGATTCAGATGTCTGCGCTGATAAAAAACTGTGAGGCCTTTGGCGTACAGCTGTTTGACCTCAGCCATCAGTTCCAGGGCATTGTGCATGTGATGGGGCCGGAACAGGGCCTGTCACTGCCTGGCATGACCATTGTCTGCGGCGACTCGCATACCTCTACGCACGGCGCGTTGGGTGCGCTGGCCTTTGGTATCGGCACGTCAGAAGTGGAGCATGTGCTGGCGACGCAGACGCTAAAACAGGCCAGGGCGAAAACCATGAAGGTCGAAGTCCGCGGTCAGACTGCGCCGGGTATCACGGCAAAAGATATTGCCCTGGCGATTATCGGTAAAACCGGCAGTGGCGGGGGGAACGGCCACGTCGTGGAGTTCTGCGGGGAAGCCGTCGCCGCGTTGAGCATGGAAGGCCGCATGACGCTGTGTAATATGGCGATCGAACTGGGTGCCAAAGCCGGACTGATTGCTCCGGACGACACCACCTTCCACTACGTGAACGGCCGTCGTTTTGCCCCCAGAGGCGCGGCCTGGCAGCAGGCTGTCGACTACTGGCGCACGCTGAAAACCGACGACGGTGCGCATTTCGATAAAGTGGTGACGCTGGACGCGGCTGAGATCGCGCCGCAGGTGACCTGGGGAACCAATCCGGGGCAGGTCATTGCCGTCAGTGACCCGATCCCCGATCCCGCCTCCTTCAGCGATCCGGTAGAACGCGCCTCGGCGGAAAAAGCCCTGGCTTATATGGATCTGAAACCCGGGGTTCGCCTGACTGAGGTGCCGATAGATAAAGTGTTTATCGGCTCCTGTACCAACTCACGCATCGAGGATTTACGCGCAGCGGCGGCGGTGGTGAAAGGACATAAAATTGCACCGGGTGTGCAGGGCTACGTGGTGCCCGGCTCCGGCCCGGTAAAAGCGCAGGCCGAAGAAGAAGGTCTGGATAAAATCTTTATTGATGCCGGGTTTGAATGGCGTCTGCCTGGCTGCTCTATGTGTCTGGCCATGAATAACGATCGCCTCAGCCCGGGCGAACGCTGTGCGTCCACCAGCAACCGCAACTTTGAAGGCCGTCAGGGACGCGGCGGGCGAACGCATCTGGTCAGCCCGGCGATGGCCGCCGCTGCTGCGGTCGCCGGCCACTTTGCTGATATCCGTGAGCTGATTTAAGGAACTTTTATGGCGAAGAAATTTACTCAACACAGTGGTGTTGTGGTGCCGCTGGACGCCGCTAACGTTGATACCGACGCGATCATCCCTAAGCAGTTCCTGCAGATGGTGACGCGCACCGGTTTTGGCCGCAATCTGTTTTTTGACTGGCGCTACACCGATGCTGAAGGGCAGATCCCAGACCCGGCGTTTGTGCTGAATAAACCCGAGTTCAGCGGTGCCAGTATTATGCTTACCCGGGAAAACTTTGGTTGTGGATCGTCACGCGAGCATGCGCCCTGGGCGCTGACCGACTATGGTATTCAGGCGATTATTGGCTCCGGCTTCGCCGATATTTTTGCCAATAACGCATTCAACAACCAGCTTCTGCTGGTGACACTGAGTGAAGAGGAAATTGATGAGATGTTCCGGCGGGTCGCCGACCAGCCGGGGATCCGGTTTACTGTCGATCTGGAAAAACAGCAGGTGCGGGTCGGTGAGAAAGTGTATCCCTTTGAGATCGACAGTTTTCGCCGCCACTGCCTGATTAACGGGCTGGATGCCATCGGTATGACGCTACAGCACGACGCAGATATCACGGCCTACGAGCAAAAACAGCACGCGTTTCTGCGTTAATTTGGCGGGGGCGTAACAGCCGTTTAGCCCCTGACGCTGTTCAGGGGCTGATAGGGTGTTCCGTCGCCGCATGTCGAAGGCCCTGCTATATCACCCTTTTTTCCCGTACCCGCCATGATAATGCCAGCGCCATCAGTGCCAGCCCTAATGCGGCCCAGTAAACAGCGTGATGGCCGAAGGTTTCCGCCAGCGCCCCCTGAATAATCCCGGCCAGGATCACGCCGGTCGAAATACTGTTAGTAAACAGCGTGGTCGCCGCTCCCGGCCGTGAGGGCATTAAGTCCTGAAACCAGATCATACCTATTCCGGCAATAATGCCGATGTACACCGCGTTAAACAGCTGCAGCACCATCAGCGCCGTCCGGCTCTGAAACAGCACCAGGCCAAGGTAAAACAGTGCCCCACAGCCAATCGCCACCAGCATCATATTGCGTTTACCCAGCCGCTTAACATAATGGCCCGCCAGCAGCATCACCGGAATTTCCAGACCGGCCGCAGTGCCCATCAGCAACCCGGCCAGCGTATCCGGCATCCCCAGTACGCTGCTGATATACAACGGCATATCAATGATGTACATGGTGTTACAGGTCCACATCAGCACCGATCCGATAAACAGCATGCGCACATCGCGGCTCTTCCAGCCACTAATCGCCGTAATCGGCACGCCCGCGGATACCGCAGCGCGCGGCACCGAGGGCAGGGTAAACCAGACCAGCGCGACGCAGACCATAAACAGCAGCCCTGCCAGCAGAAACATGGCGGTAAAGCCGTAATTCAGCGCGATAGCAAAGGAGAGCGGCGGCCCAATTACCCAGGCAAGGGAAAGCTGGGCACGCATGACGGAGCTGAACATCACCGCTTCACGGGCAGAGCTGTCAGCGTATTCCCGCGCCAGCGCGAAAATCTGCGGCATCGCCACGCTGGCGATAGCAGAGAGAAAAACACCAGCGGTGACCAGCGTCAGATAATGACGGTTAAAGGCAAAAAGGAGTGCGTTGCCTGTCGCCATTACGCAGCAGAACAGGATCAGCATCCGCCGATCGCCCCGGGTGTCGGATCGCTTTGCCAGCAGCAGGCTGACCACAATCCCCGCGACCGCATTGACGGTGTAAAACAGCCCCACCCAGAACGGCCGGACTGCGACTTCGCGGCTGAGAAACAGACTCAGCGTCGGGGCCTGCAGCGCGCCGGCGATGCCGACCATAAAAGAAACCGCCATAAATGCCAGATACACCGGATGAATACGACGGCTAAAGAGCGATGACATGAATAAGGCCTCAGTGACGGGACAATGCGGATAGCTCCCCAGAGCTTAGAAGAAAACCCACGAAAAAAGCCAGCTATGCCGAAGCCAGCTGGCTGGTGAAAAGCACCATACTCAGAATACCCTTAATAGCAGGGAAATGAATAACGATGATCAAGTGCCATTCAGATATGAATGCCTCCCACTCTTTCATCTGCAGCCATTATCACCGTAATATAAGGCAGGAAAAACAGACAGCTTTTAACACAGGGTTCCTCTTTTATGTCCTCACCCCGTTTACAGCAGCAATTTATCCGGCTCTGGCAGTGCTGTGATGGTCAGCCTCAGGAGACCACCCTCAGCGACCTGGCGGTACAGCTCAGTTGCTCACGCCGCCATATGCGCAACCTGCTGAATGCCATGCAGGAACAGGGGTGGCTGGAGTGGCAGGCCGAGGCCGGGCGCGGCAAGCGATCGCGTCTGACCTTCCGCTATACCGGGCTGGCGCTGCAGCAGCAGCGGGCTGAGGATCTGCTGGAGCAGGATCGCATCGATCAGCTGGTGCAGCTAGTCGGCGATAAAAACCGCGTGCGCCAGATGCTGCTCTCCCATCTGGGCCGCAGTTTCCGTCAGGGAAAACACATTCTTCGCGTGCTCTACTATCGTCCCCTGCTCAATCTGCTGCCCGGAACGCCGCTGCGCCGCTCTGAAACGCACCTTGCCCGGCAGATTTTCAACGGGCTGGCGCGGATAAATGAGGAAAACGGGGAAATCGAGCCGGATATCGCCCATCACTGGCAGCAGATTGCCCCGGACCACTGGCGCTTCTTTTTGCGTCCGGCGATCCACTTTCATCACGGCCGTGAGCTGGACGTCGACGATGTTATCGCCAGCCTGGAACGCCTGAAAACGCAGCCACTTTACAGCCACCTAAACCGGATTGAGTGCCACACGCCCTGGACCCTGGATATTTATCTGCACCAGCCCGATAACTGGCTACCGTGGCTGCTGGGCAGCGTCAGCGCGATGATCCTGCCAAAAGAGTGGCCGCATATGCGCAACTTTGCCCGCCAGCCGGTCGGCACCGGGGCCTACGCGGTGGAACGCAATCAGCACAGCCAGCTGCGTATCTCCGCCTTTGATGACTACTTCGGCTACCGGGCGCTGATAGATGAGGTCAATATCTGGGTTCTGCCGGAGATAAGCGATGAGCTGGTCTACTCCGGGGTCAAACTGCAGAGTGAGAATACGGATGAGAAGTCGGAAGAGAGTCGTCTGGAAGAGGGCTGCTATTTTCTGATGTTCGACCAGCGCTCTGAGCAGGGGCGCAATGAACAGCTGCGCCGCTGGATCAGCACCATTTTTAACCCGATTGCCCTGCTTAACCACAGCGGCATCGCCTATCAGCGCTACTGGTTCCCGGCTTATGGCCTGCTGCCGCGCTGGCATCACCGACGCTCAATGGCGACCGCAGAAAAACCCGCAGGCCTGACGTCACTGACCATTACCTGGTACAGCGATCATATTGAGCATCAGGGGATCGCCAACGCGCTGGGGCCGATCCTTGCCGCGCACGGCGTCACGCTCATTACGCAGGAAATTGACTACGAAAGCTGGTATCGCGGTGAGGCGGAAAGTGACATCTGGCTGGGTAGCGCCAACTTCACGCTACCGCTGGAGTTTTCCCTGTTTTCGCTGCTGTATGAGATCCCACTGATGCACCACTGTGTGCCCACCGACTGGGAAAATGATGCGCGGCAGTGGCGTGAACAGACCCTGCCACTGGCAGACTGGAGCAAACAGCTGATAGACAGTAACTACCTGCATCCCCTGTTCCATCACTGGCTGCTGCTGCACGGCCAGCGAAGCATGCGCGGCGTACGCATGAATACCCTCGGCTGGTTTGACTTTAAATCAGCCTGGTTTGCGCCGCCCGAATCATGACGCTTTCGTAACAAAGACGAAACCACTAGAATAAGCCGTTCTCAACGGGGTGCGAACACCCTGCTGTGATATTGCCCGATGCCGGGTCAATGTCTGCGCAGCACGTTTTCGCTGAGAAAAACCCGTCGAACCTGATCCGGATCATACCGGCGTAGGGATTTGAGAGTGTCACTGACTCAGATCCTTTGCGCATTTTCCCTTAAAGGAACGCAAAGTGTTGAAAAAATTACTCCCTCTGCTGGCGCTGTTTTCCCTGCCTGCCCTCGCGGCGAAAGATACCCTGACGGTTTACACCTACGACTCCTTCTCTGCCGAATGGGGGCCTGGGCCGGCGATTAAAAAAGCCTTCGAAGCACAGTGCAACTGTGAGCTGAAATTCGTCGCGCTGGAAGACGGTGTCTCGCTGCTCAACCGCCTGCGTATGGAAGGGAAAAACAGCAAAGCCGACGTGGTGCTGGGGCTGGATAACAATCTGCTGGATGCGGCCGAAAAAACCGGCCTGTTTGCGCCGTCAAAGGTAGACACCCGAGATGCTACCGTGCCGGGCGGCTGGACGAACACAACTTTCGTCCCCTATGACTACGGCTGGTTTGCTTTCGTTTATGACAAGACCCGGCTGCAGAACCCGCCGAAAAGCCTGAAGGAACTGGTCGAGAGCGACCGTCCTCTGAAGGTGATTTATGAAGATCCGCGCACCAGCACCCCGGGGCTTGGCCTGCTGCTGTGGATGCAGAAAGTTTACGGCGATAAGAGCCCGGAAGCGTGGCAGCAGCTGGCGAAGAAGACCGTTACGGTGACAAAAGGATGGAGCGAGGCCTACGGTCTGTTCCTGAAAGGGGAAAGTGATATGGTGCTCAGCTACACGACCTCGCCCGCTTATCATCTGATTGAAGAGAAGAAAGATCAGTACGCCGCGGCAAACTTTAGTGAAGGCCACTATCTTCAGGTTGAGGTGGCCGGGCAGTTAAAAGCCAGTAAGCAACCTGAACTGGCACACACATTTATGCAATTCGTGATGACACAACCCTTCCAGAAAACCATTGCAACCGGCAACTGGATGTATCCGGCTACCCGAACCGCGCTGCCAGAAGGGTTCAATACCCTGACCGTGCCGGCCACCTCGTTGCAGTTCAGCCCGCAGGATGTTGCTACCCAACGCAGCCAATGGATTAGTGCATGGCAACGCGCCGTCAGCCGCTAATTCCTGGCTGGTTAGTCCCGGGCCTGCTGGCCGGGCTGCTGCTGGTCAGCGTGGCCCTGCTGGCGTTTTCCGCCCTGTGGCAAAACGCGCCCGCCACGGACTGGCGCGGACTGTGGCAGGACAGCTACCTGTGGCACGTGCTGCGCTTCTCCTTCTGGCAGGCGCTGCTATCGGCATTGCTGTCGGTTCTTCCGGCTATTCCCGTGGCGCGTGCACTTTACCGCCGTCGCTTTCCCGGGCGCGGCACGCTGCTGCGGCTGTGTGCTATGACGCTGGTGCTGCCGGTACTGGTCGCCGTGTTTGGTATTCTCAGTGTGTATGGCCGCAGCGGCTGGCTGGCACAGCTTTGCGCCCTGCTCGGCATTGGTTATTCATTCACCCCCTATGGCCTGCAGGGGATCCTGCTGGCCCATGTGTTCTTTAATCTGCCGCTGGCTACGCGCCTGCTGCTCCAGGCCTTACAGCAGATCCCCGGTGAACAGCGACAGATCGCCGCGCAACTGGGACTGAGTGGCTGGGCGCATTTTCGCCTTGTCGAATGGCCGTGGCTGCGGCGGCAGCTCCTGCCCGCCGGGGCGCTGATCTTTATGCTGTGTTTTGCCAGCTTTGCGACGGTACTGTCCCTCGGGGGCGGCCCGCGCGCGACCACCATTGAGCTGGCGATCTTCCAGGCACTGAGTTTTGATTACGATCCCGGGCGAGCCGCCCTGCTGGCGCTGATACAGATGGTGTGCTGCCTCGGTCTGGTGATGTTAAGCCAGCGGCTGAGTAAGGTGCTGCCCACGGGAAGTGACAGCCTCGGGGGCTGGCGCAACCCGCAGGACAGCGGCCCTGCCCGCCTGCTTGACGGGCTACTGATCGCCAGCATGGTGTTGCTGATCCTGCCACCGCTGCTGGCGGTGGTGGCCGACGGACTGAATCAGGGGTTAAGCGGCGTCCTGCACCAGCCTGCACTGTGGCAGGCGATGTTCACCTCGCTACGCATTGCGCTGGGCGCTGGGATCCTCAGCGTGGTGCTGACGCTGATGCTGCTGTGGAGCAGCCGTGAACTGCGCCTGCGCCAGCGGCCGCTGTGGGGCCAGACGCTGGAACTCAGCGGGATGCTCATCCTGGCGATGCCGGGAATTGTGCTGGCCACCGGTTTTTTCCTGTTACTCAACCAGACCATCGGGCTGCCGGATTCTGCAGAAGGGATTGTCATCGTCACGAATGCACTGATGGCAGTGCCGTATGCGATGAAAGTGCTGGAAAACCCACTGCGTGATGTCGCAGCACGTTATAACCCGCTGTGCCTGTCGCTGGATATTCGTGGCTGGAACCGCCTGCGGCTGATTGAGCTGCGCGCCCTGAAACGCCCGCTGGCCCAGGCGCTCGCCTTTGCCTGTGTGCTGTCGATTGGCGATTTTGGCGTAGTGGCACTGTTTGGCAATGAGCACTTCCGCACCCTGCCGTTTTATCTTTATCAGCAGATCGGCTCCTATCGCAGCAGCGACGGGGCGGTTACCGCCCTGTTACTTTTGCTGCTCTGCTTTCTGCTGTTCACCCTGATTGAAAAACTGCCGGGGAACCATGCTAAATCTGACTAATCTGACCTGGCTGTATCATCATCTGCCGATGCGCTTTACCTTCAGCGCGCAGGCGGGGGAGCGACTGGCCATCCTGGGCCCCAGCGGGGCAGGAAAAAGTACCCTGCTGAGCCTGATCGCCGGTTTTCTGCCGGTCAACGGCGGCGAATTGATACTGTATGGCAGCGATCACCGCAATAGCGCTCCCGCGCAGCGTCCGGTATCCATGCTGTTTCAGGAAAATAACCTCTTCCCCCATCTGACCGTGGCGCAGAATATCGGACTGGGGTTACATCCCGGGCTGAAACTGAACCACCAGCAAAAGCACGCGTTACAGAACATTGCGCAGCGCGTCGGGCTGACGGAACATTTACACCGTCTGCCGCACCAGCTTTCCGGCGGCCAGCGTCAGCGTGCCGCTCTCGCCCGCTGCCTGGTCCGTCAGCAGCCGATACTGCTGCTGGATGAACCCTTTTCTGCACTGGATCCGGCCCTGCGTAAAGAGATGCTCGGCCTGGTGGATGAGGTTTGTACCGAGCGGAATATTACCCTGCTGATGGTGTCGCACAGCATTGAAGACGCCGCCGCGATTGCCCCGCGTAGCCTGCTGATTGTCGACGGACGGGTTTACTGGGATGGCAGCACCGCGCAGTTGCAGCGCGGTGCCGTACCGGAAGCGACAGTGCTGGGGATAACCTTAGAAGAACACGTCCCACAGTAGGTGGCGGAAAACCGGCATCATTGGGTGGAACTGCAGGGCCGTGAAGCTGGCCACTGCCAGGATCATCACCAGCGGAGCCAGCCAGCGCAGACGCGTTCGCGGCAAATACTCTGTCGCCCAGTCGTTCTGTTTTTTGGCGCGCAGCCAGCGCCAGCAGAGCCAGCAGCCCAGCCAGACCAGGATCGCCACGCCCAGTAACAGCCACTTAAACATCGCACTGTTGGCGTCTTTCGGCACGTCGATTGCGACACCGGCAAGAATGCCCGGCAGTAAATAGAGCGGTGGCCAGAGAAGGCAGCCAATGATATTAGGAGGAATAAATTTCCGTATCGGCAGCTCCAGCATTCCCGCCACCAGCGGGATCAGCGGGCGGGTCGGCCCGACAAAACGGCCCACAATAATGGTGAACATGCTGTGTGCGTGCAGCGCATGTTCCGTTTTATCCATCAGCTTCTGGTGTTTTTTTATAAACGACCAGCGGTGCAGCGGCCCTTTAAACTGCCAGCCAATCAGGTAGGAAACCCAGTCTCCCAGCAGGCAGCCCAGCGTACCGACGGCCCAGACGGGATACAGGCCAATCTGCCCGCTGCCAATCAGGGCACCAAAGGATGCCATCAACACCGTACCCGGTAACAGCAATCCGACCAGCGCCAGTGATTCAAAGAAAGTGATCAGCCCGACGGCCAGCAGAGACCAGGCCAGCGACTGGGTGATTAAATGTTGTAGCCAGGCTTCCATAATGTTCCAAACTGATTAACAGAATCCCGGATTGTCCAGAGGCTTCAGTCAAGCGTCAAGGCCTGTTTTGTATGGGAACGTAGCATAAGAGAACCCCCGCATGAACACTGTATAAATAAACATGCTATTATTGAGCTTCTGGCAGCCTGTCACCACCATCATTCGAGTGGTATCAGGGCGGCAAATGAAGGTGCTCCCTCCACTGACTGAAGTCAGTAATGGGGGCCAGTCAGTGCCGCCAACGCAGAGCAGCCTGAAATCTTAAGGAGAAAAGGTGAACGACGCACGTGCAGGATTTCTGTTAACTCGCCACTGGCGGGACACCCCCGCAGGCAGTGAAATCACGCTATGGCTGGCAACCGATACGGGACCTCAGCAGGTGGTACTGCCTCCGCAGGAGTCGGTGGCATTTATCCCTGCCGAACAGCAGGCTGCCGCCGCCGCACTGCTGACCGGCGAGCGTCACTGGCGCTTTGCTCCCCTTGAGATGAAAGATTTTCGCCAGCGGCCGGTGGTAGGACTGTACTGCCGTCAGCAGCGCCAGCTCCAGCGGCTGGAAAAACTGCTGCGGGAAAAGGGCATCACCCTGTATGAAGCCGACGTGCGCCCGCCGGATCGTTTTCTGATGGAGCGCTTCATTACCGCACCGGTCTGGTTCAGCGGTCAGCCCGCCGGAGATCGTCTGGTCAATACCCGGCTGAAACCCCATCCGGACTATCGTCCCCCGCTGAAATGGGTCTCGCTGGATATTGAAACCACCCGTCACGGTGAGCTGTACTGCATCGGGCTGGAGGGCTGCGGCCAGCGAGATGTCTATATGCTCGGCCCGGAAAACGGCGATGCCAGCACGCTCGATTTTCATCTGGAGTACGTTGCCAGCCGGCCGCTGCTGCTGGAAAAACTCAATGCCTGGTTTGCACGCCACGATCCCGACGTGCTGATCGGCTGGAACGTCGTACAGTTTGATCTGCGTGTCCTGCAAAAACACGCCGACCGTTACGGCATTCCCCTGAATCTGGGACGCGGGCACAGCCCGGCACTCGAGTGGCGTGAACACGGTTTCAAGCCCGGGATCTTCTTTGCCCAGGCCAGCGGCCGGCTGATTATTGATGGTATCGATGCCCTGAAATCCGCGTTCTGGAACTTCGAGTCTTTCAGCCTGGAAGCGGTATCGCGCGAACTGCTGGGAGAGGGCAAAGCCATCAATAATCCCTGGCAGCGCATGGAAGAAATTAACCAGCGTTTTGCGGAAGATAAGCCTGCGCTGGCCCATTACAACCTGAAGGACTGTGAGCTGGTTACCCGAATTTTCCAGCACACCGAGCTGATGCCCTTCCTGCTGGAGCGCGCCTCAGTGAATGGTCTGGCGGTTGACCGGCACGGGGGTTCCGTTGCTGCATTTAGCCATCTTTATCTGCCGCGCATGCACCGTGCGGGATTTGTCGCGCCGAACCTGGGGGATGTGGCGCCGGAAGCCAGCCCGGGCGGATACGTGATGGACTCGCGCCCCGGCCTGTATGACTCGGTGCTGGTACTGGATTATAAAAGCCTGTACCCCTCGATCATCCGCACTTTCCTGATTGATCCGGTGGGACTGGTCGAAGGGATGGCACATCCGGATGAGTCCGACTCTGTCCCCGGCTACCGTGGGGCGCGGTTCTCCCGCACCACCCACTGTTTGCCCGCCATTGTGAACCAGATCTGGCAGGGCCGTGAAGAAGCTAAAAAACAGGGCAACAAGCCCCTTTCGCAGGCGCTGAAAATCATTATGAATGCCTTCTACGGCGTACTGGGTACCAGCGCCTGCCGGTTTTTCGATCCCCGCCTGGCGTCGTCAATAACGATGCGTGGCCACGATATTATGCGTCAGACCCGTGAACTGATTGAAGCCGAAGGCTATGACGTTATCTATGGCGATACGGACTCGACCTTTGTCTGGCTGAAGTCGGCCCACGATGAAACACAGGCCGCGGACATTGGCCACCGTCTGGTGAACCGGGTCAATCAGTGGTGGCAGGAGCATCTGCGCACAACGTTCAATCTGGACAGCGCGCTGGAACTGGAGTACGAAACCCACTTCTGCCGCTTTCTGATGCCCACCATACGCGGCGCTGAACAGGGCAGCAAAAAACGCTACGCGGGCCTGATCCGTAACGGGGATAATCAGCGTATGGTGTTTAAGGGGCTGGAAACCGTCCGTACTGACTGGACGCCACTGGCACAGAAATTTCAGCAGGAGCTCTATCTGCGCATCTTTACCGGACAGCCTTATCAGGATTATATCCTTGAAACCGTGCGCCAGCTGATGGAGGGCGAGCTGGACGATCAGCTGACTTACAGCAAGCGCCTGCGTCGCCCGCTGGGCGAGTATCAGCGCAACGTGCCTCCGCACGTGCGTGCCGCGCGTATTGCGGATGAACAGAATGAGAAGCTGGGCCGGCCGCTGCTGTATCAGAAAGGGGGGAAGATCCGCTATGTAATGGCGACGTCAGGCCCCGAGCCGCTGGAAGCCCGCCTCACGCCGCTGGACTACGATCACTACCTCACACGGCAGTTGGAGCCGGTAGCCGATGGCATCCTGCCCTTTATGCAGGATGACTTTGCTACACTGGTCACTGGACAGCTGGGGCTTTTTTGACAGGTGACGAACGGGCAGCCTTCCAGTACCATAGCGCCCTTCCTGAGTATCAACACCCTCATACTTGAAGCTGCTGTGCAGACTGTGTGCATTCATCGCCGGGCACTCTTTACCGGGCAGCAGTGCTATTGCCGAAAATAAACTAGACGAGAATCGAGCCGAATATTTATGCCTTTTACACTTGGTCAGCGCTGGATAAGCGATACGGAAAGCGAACTGGGATTGGGAACTGTGGTTGCCGTAGATACACGTATGGTTACCCTGCTCTTTCCTGCCACGGGCGAAAACCGTCTCTACGCCAGAAGTGATTCACCGATCACCCGCGTGGTGTTCAATCCCGGTGACACCATCACCAGCCACGAAGGCTGGCAGATGGAGGTTGACGAGGTAATTACCGACAATGGCGTGGTCAGTTATGTCGGCACCCGGCTTGATAGCGAAGAAGCAAACGTCGTTCTGCGTGAAGTGATGCTGGACAGCAAACTGGTGTTTGGCAAACCGCAGGATCGCCTGTTTGCCGGGCAGTTGGACCGTATGGACCGTTTTGCCCTGCGCTTTCGCGCGCGAAAGTACCAGAGTGAGCAGTATCGCCTGGCCACCAGCGGCCTGCGCGGAATGCGTACCAACCTGATCCCCCATCAGTTGCATATCGCTCACGATGTTGGCCGCCGCCACGCGCCGCGCGTACTGCTGGCCGATGAGGTGGGCTTAGGGAAAACCATCGAAGCCGGGATGATCATTCACCAGCAGCTGCTGGCAGGCCGTGCTGAACGTATTCTGATTGTGGTGCCGGAAACCCTGCAACACCAGTGGCTGGTTGAGATGCTGCGCCGCTTCAACCTGCGCTTCGCGCTGTTTGATGATGACCGCTATGCCGAAGCGCAGCACGACAGCGATAACCCGTTTGAAACGGAACAGATGATTATCTGTTCGCTGGACTTTGTCCGCCGCAACAAGCAGCGCCTGGAAAAACTGGCGGATGCCGAGTGGGACCTGATGGTGGTCGATGAAGCCCATCACCTGGTGTGGTCAGAAGAGGCACCAAGCCGCGAGTACCAGGTTATTGAACAGTTAGCCGAGCAGATCCCGGGGATCCTGCTGCTGACCGCCACGCCAGAGCAGCTGGGCATGGAGAGCCATTTCGCCCGTCTGCGTCTGCTTGACCCCAATCGTTTCCATGATTTCGCCCAGTTTGTTGAAGAGCAGAAGCACTTCCGTCCGATTGCCGATGCGGTAGCCATGCTGCTGGCGGACAAAACCATCAGCAACGATGAACTGAACCTGCTTAACGACCTGATGGGTGAACAGGATATTGAGCCGCTGCTGCAAACAGCAAACAGCGATCGTGAAGGCAAGCTGGAAGCCCGTCAGGAGCTGATCAGCATGCTGATGGACCGTCACGGCACCAGCCGCGTCCTGTTCCGTAACACCCGTAACGGGGTAAAAGGGTTCCCGAAACGCGAACTGCATCAGATTCGCCTGCCGTTACCTACACAGTATCAGACAGCGATCAAAGTTTCCGGCATCATGAGCGCCCGTAAATCTGCCGATGAACGCGCCCGCGATATGCTTTACCCGGAGCAGATTTATCAGGAATTTGAAGGCGACAGCGGTACCTGGTGGAACTTTGACCCGCGCGTTGAATGGCTGATGGGCTTCCTGACCAGTAACCGGGATAAGAAGGTGCTGGTGATCTGCGCCAAAGCCGCAACGGCACTGCAGCTTGAGCAGGTGCTGCGCGAGCGCGAAGGCATCCGTGCCGCCGTGTTCCATGAAGGCCTGTCAATCATCGAACGTGACCGGGCAGCCGCGTGGTTTGCCTCCGAAGAAGACGGCGCTCAGGTTCTGCTGTGCTCAGAAATCGGTTCAGAAGGCCGTAACTTCCAGTTTGCCAGCCAGATGGTAATGTTCGATCTGCCTTTCAACCCGGATCTGCTGGAACAGCGAATTGGCCGTCTTGACCGTATCGGCCAGGCGCACGATATCCAGATCCACGTTCCTTATCTGGAAAAGACCGCGCAGTCCGTGTTGGTGAAGTGGTATCACGAAGGGCTGGATGCGTTTGAGCACACCTGTCCGACCGGTCGTACCGTTTACGACAGCGTCTATGCGCCGCTGATCGAGTATCTGGCTGCTCCGGAAAATACCGAAGGACTGGATGACTTTATCCAGGCGTGCCGCAAGCAGCACGATGCGTTGAAAGTACAGTTGGAACAGGGACGCGACCGTCTGCTGGAACTGAACTCTAACGGCGGCGAAAAAGCGCAGGCGCTGGCAGATAAGATCGCCGAACAGGATAACGACATTGAGCTGGTCAATTTCGCCCTTAACCTGTTTGATATTGTCGGCATTAACCAGGAAGATCGCAGTGATAACCTGATTATCCTCACCCCTGGCGACCATATGCTGGTGCCCGACTTCCCGGGCCTGCCGGAAGATGGCTGTACCATTACCTTTGACCGTAACCAGGCACTGTCGCGTGAAGATGCGCAATACGTAAGCTGGGAACACCCCATCATCCGAAATGGTCTGGATCTGATCCTCTCCGGGGATACCGGCAGCTGCGCGATTTCGCTGCTGAAGAACAAGGCGCTGCCCGTCGGCACCCTGCTGGTTGAGCTGATCTACGTCGTGGAGGCTCAGGCACCGAAGCATCTGCAGCTGACCCGCTTCCTGCCGCCCACCCCGGTGCGCATGCTGGTTGACCGTAAGGGCACCAACCTTGCAGCCAAAGTCGAGTTTGAAAGTTTCAACCGTCAGCTGAACGCGGTAAACCGCCACACCGGCAGCAAACTGGTGAATGCGGTGCAGCAGGACGTACACGAGATCATCAAGCTGTCAGAAGAGCAGGCCGCCGTCGAAGCACGCAAGCTGATTGATGCGGCAAGGAGCGAGGCCAATGAGAAACTGAGTGCGGAACTGTCGCGTCTGCTGGCTCTGAGCGCCGTCAATCCCAATATCCGTCAGGATGAAATTGAGGCACTGGAAAGTAATCGTGAACAGGTGCTGGCCAACCTTGACGATGCAGGCTGGCGTCTTGATGCGCTGCGTCTGATTGTTGTGACGCACCAGTAAATGATGATGGCACCCTATCATCCGCCGCTGGAGCCGTGGCTGCATATCCTCTATCAGGATGAGCACATCATGGTGATCAATAAACCCAGCGGGCTGCTGTCCGTACCGGGTCGTCTGGATGAGCACAAGGACAGCGTCATGACGCGCGTCCAGCGTGACTTCCCGACGGCAGAATCGGTTCACCGGCTGGACATGGCCACCAGCGGCGTTATCGTGGTGGCGCTGACCAAAGCTGCCGAGCGGGAGCTGAAGCGTCAGTTCCGCGAGCGTGAACCACAGAAAACTTATGTGGCACGCGTCTGGGGACATCCGCAGCCGGAGAAAGGGGTGGTGGATTTACCGCTAATCTGTGACTGGCCGAACCGGCCTAAGCAGAAAGTCTGTTTTGACACCGGGAAATCGGCACAGACAGAGTATCAGGTGCTGGATTACGCCAGTGATAACAGCGCCCGCGTACAGCTGAAGCCGATTACCGGCCGTTCTCATCAGCTGCGCGTGCATATGCTGGCGCTGGGGCATCCGATACTGGGAGATAACTTCTATGCGCACGATGAAGCCAGAATGATGGCCCCCCGTCTGCAACTGCATGCAGAGAGTCTGAGCATTACTCATCCGCAGTACGGCACACCAATGACATTCCGTCAGCCAGCGGAATTTTAATCCGGCACGGGGCGAACCTTTTTTCGGTTCGCCCTCTTTCACCGATTATTTAAATCCTTTCTCGCGTTTGATCAGGTCGTATGCCCCCTGAATTTCCTGCGCTTTCTGCTTCGCCATCTCCATCATCTCCGGTGGTAAACCTTTCGCTACCAGTTTATCCGGATGATGTTCGCTCATCAGCTTACGATAGGCACGCTTAATGGTGGTGGCATCATCGCTACTCCTGACCCCCAGTACGCTGCAGGCATCGTCCAACGTAGGCCCGCGCTGGGCGCCGGCAAATCCACCCTGTGAAGATCCGCCCTGATACGCCCCGCCGCCAAATTGCTGGCCGCTTTCCATCATGCGCAGGAACTGGTCAAACTGCGCCCGGGAAATACCCAGCTCCTCAGCGATGACATACAACACCTGGCGTTCATTGGGATGCAGCGAACCGTCGGCAAAGGCGGCCTGAATCTGAATTTCCAGGAACATTCGGATCAGGTCAAAGCGGCCAAAGCAGGCGCTGCGCAGTTCACGCAGCTTATCGCGCAGGGGATAGTCGCCCTGCTTACCTTCACGAAAGGCCTGCTGTGCTGCCGCCCGTCCGGCCGCATCAAGCTGCATACGATCCATTAACAGCGACGCCATCTGAATATCGGCGTCCGTGACCCGGCCTTTCGATTTCGTCAGATGCCCCATCACCTGGAATGTGGTGCGGAAAAACAGCGCCTGGCGGGTCTGCTGATTCGCAAAATATCCCTGACGGGCAGGTGAGCGCGCTTTATCAATCAGATGTCCGGCCAGCAGGCCAAAAACCACGCCCCAGAAGCCCGCGCCGGACAATAAACCCAGCACAAGACCCAAAACTTTTCCCCAATAGCGCATATACTCCTCAATTCGCCATGCTGAAGGCTAAAAATTGCATTATCATACCTGTCATTTCTCTCACAGCCTATTGGTACGCGGCCAGACAATCAGAAGTATACCCGAATGATTTCAAGAAGCAGAAGGCAGTTCCGGGCTAAACCCGCACACCGACTAAAAACAGGTGACCCGGGAGAGGAGCGCTGTCAAACTCAACATATGCTTGAAAGATTAAGGGTATGACTAGCGCAATGCAGTTGAGTACGTTAGTCTCTGACCGTTTGTCGGCATGATGCCAGTGATTACGGAATTCTCGATACCGCGTATGAATAAAAGACTACCTACATTGCTGGCCACGTTAATTGGTACAGCTCTTTACAGCCAGCAAGGGTTGGCCGATGACCTCGCATCACAGTGTATGCTTGGGGTGCCCAGTTACGACCGTCCTCTGGTGCAGGGAAAGGCGACGAATCAGTTGCCCGTCACCATCGATGCCGATACCGCCAAAGGCAACTATCCTGATGACGCCGTCTTTACGGGTAATGTTGATATCCGTCAGGGTAACAGCCGCCTGCAGTCCGATGAAGTTCAGCTGCATCAAAAAATGCTTAACGGGCAAACGACGCCGACGCGAACCGTCGATGCCCTGGGTAATGTGCACTATGATGACAACCAGGTCATCCTGAAAGGTCCGAAAGCCTGGTCCAATCTGAATACCAAAGATACCAACGTCTGGAACGGTAACTATCAGATGGTGGGTCGCCAGGGGCGCGGTGTCGCGGACCAGATGAAGTTGCGTGATAATAACCGCTACACGATCCTGGAAAATGGCACGTTCACGTCCTGCCTGCCGGGACAAAACAGCTGGAGCGTGGTGGGTTCTGAAGTGATCCACGACCGCGATGAACAGCTGGCTGAAATCTGGAATGCCCGCTTTAAAATCGGTCCGGTGCCGGTATTTTACAGCCCTTACCTGCAGTTGCCGGTCGGCGACAAGCGCCGCTCCGGGTTCCTGATCCCGAATGCGAAATACGGCAGTAATACCGGCTTCGAATTTATGCTGCCGTATTACTGGAACATTGCGCCACAGGCCGATGCCACGCTGACACCACACTACATCAGCCGCCGTGGTATGCAGTGGCAGAATGAGTTCCGCTACCTGACCGTTGCCGGCCAGGGCCTGATGCAGTTCGACTACCTCGGTTCAGACAGTTTGTATAACCGAGAGCATCCGGACGATAAAGATTCCAACCGCTGGCTGTTCTACTGGCGCCATACCGGCGTTTACGATCAGCACTGGCGCTTCAATGCTGACTACACCAAAGTCAGCGATCCGTACTATTTTAACGATCTCGACTCCACGTACGGTTCCACCACCGATGGTTACGTCACGCAGAAGTTCAGTATTGGCTACGCTGATACCAACTGGGATGCCACGCTGTCGACTAAACAGTTCCAGATTTTCTCGACCAATGCGACCCGTGACGTCTATCGCGCCGAACCTCAGCTCGATATTAATTATTACCAGAATGATGTCGGCCCGTTTGATACTCATCTGTATGCCCAGGCGGTAAAATTCACCAACGTCAATGAGAAGCTGCCGGACGCCACGCGTCTGCACCTTGAGCCGACGATTGATTTACCGATGTCAAACGGCTGGGGAAGCCTGAACACCGAAGCCAAACTGCTGGCCACGCATTATCAGCAGGACAATATTGAGTACTACAACTCTCTGTCGGGCAACAGTGACAATCAGTTAAAAGACTCGGTCAACCGCGTGATGCCGCAGTTCAAAGTTGATGGCAAGATGGTATTTGACCGCGACATGGACTGGGCAAAAGGGTACACCCAGACGCTGGAACCGCGCGTACAGTACCTCTACACGCCGTATCGCGACCAGAGTGATATCCGTGCCTATGACTCTACGCTGCTGCAAAGTGACTACACGGGCCTGTTCCGTGACCGCACTTACAGCGGTCTGGATCGCATCGCCTCCGCAAACCAGGTCAGCACCGGTGTCACCTCGCGAATTTTTGATGATCAACTGGTTGAACGTTTTAACGCTTCCATTGGTCAAATCTACTCGTTCACCCCGGCTCGTACCGGGTTAAACACCACGAGCGACGATGACAGGGGGAGCCTGGTATGGGCTGGCGACAGTTACTGGAAGATCAGTGACCGGTGGGCAGCGCGCGGCGGACTGCAATATGACACTAACCTGAATGATATTTCGCAGGGTAATGCCGTACTGGAATACCGCCGGGATGCAGACCGGATGATCCAGCTGAACTACCGCTACACCAGCAAGGAGTATGTGCAGCAAACGCTGACCAGCTTAAATAACCCGCTTTGGCAGCAGGAGATTTCGCAGATCGGTGCTACTGCCAGCTGGCCAATTGCTGATGCATGGTCTGTCGTTGGGGCCTGGTATTATGATACCAAAGCCAACCAGGCTGCCGATCAGCTGATTGGCGTGCAGTACAGCTCCTGTTGCTATGCGCTCCGCCTTGGCTACGAACGTAAGATCAACGGTTGGGAAAACGACAACAGTAAGTACGACAATAAAATCTCGTTCAACATTGAACTGCGTGGCCTCAGCCCAAGCTATGGGTTAGGTACCGGTCAGATGCTGCGTCAGGGCATCCTGCCCTATCAACGCGCTTTCTGATGTTGTGATGTTTGGTAGGCAAACCCGCAGTGCGGATAGAAGAATGGAAAAAGTATGAAGAACTGGAGAATGCTGATCCTCGGTGCAGCCCTGACAGCCAACACGGCGTTCGCAGCCCCGCAAGTTGTTGATAAAGTTGCTGCTGTAGTGAATAACGGCGTAGTGTTGGAAAGTGATGTGGATGGCATGATGCAGTCCGTAAAAGGCCAGTCGCAGCAGGCAGGTCAGCAGCTACCGGATGACAAAACCCTGCGTCACCAGATCCTTGAACGTCTGGTGATGGATAATATTTTGCTGCAAATGGCAAAACAGGCCGGTATTCAGGTGTCCGATGCCCAGTTGGACCAGGCGATCGGTAACATTGCCGCTCAGAATAAAATGAGTGTCGATCAGTTGCGCAGCCGTCTGGCGTACGATGGTATGAACTATGCCACCTACCGTGAGCAGATCCGTAAGGAGATGCTCACCTCAGAAGTGCGCAACAACGAAGTTCGCCGCCGCGTCACCATCCTGCCCCAGGAAGTGGATCAGCTCGCTACGCAGCTGGCGTCACAGAATGATGCCGGTACAGAGCTGAACCTGAGCCACATTCTGCTGCCACTGCCAGAGAACCCGACTCAGCAGCAGGTGGATGACCAGGAAAGCCTGGCCAGACAGCTGGCTGGCGAAGCGAAGTCCGGCGCTGATTTCGGCAAGCTGGCAATCACCTACTCTGCCGACCCACAGGCGCTGAAAGGCGGCAACATGGGCTGGGGCCGTATTCAGGAGCTGCCATCCCTGTTTGCTCAGGCGCTGGTGACGGCGAAGAAAGGTGACATCATTGGTCCGATCCGTTCGGGTGTGGGTTTCCATATCCTGAAAGTGAACGATATGCGCGGTGATAACCAGAGCATCTCGGTAACTGAAGTTCATGCACGCCATATCCTGCTCAAGCCCTCGCCGATCATGACTGACGATCAGGCACGCCAGAAGCTGCAGGAAGTGGCCGCAGAGATCAAAAGCGGCAAGCTGACCTTCGCTGATGCGGCGAAACAGCTGTCGCAGGATCCAGGTTCAGCGAACCAGGGCGGCGATCTCGGCTGGAGCTCACCGGAGGTGTTCGACCCGGCTTTCCGTGATGCCCTGCTGCGCCTGCAGAAAGGCCAGATGAGCGGTCCGGTGCACTCCTCCTTCGGCTGGCATCTGATACAGCTGATGG
Organism: Erwinia persicina; assembly: GCF_019844095.1. Lineage (NCBI taxonomy): Bacteria > Pseudomonadati > Pseudomonadota > Gammaproteobacteria > Enterobacterales > Erwiniaceae > Erwinia > Erwinia persicina. Next base: position 3,849,990 of record NZ_CP082141.1, read on the forward strand.
ATACCCGTAAAGTCGATAAGACCGATGCAGCGAAGAAAGAGCGTGCTTACCGCCTGCTGTTCAACCGTAAGTTCTCCGAAGAAGCGCAGACCTGGATGCAGGAACAGCGCGCGGCTGCCTACGTGAAGATTCTGGATCCGAATGCGCAGTAGCCAACGCGTGGTGATTACTCCCGGCGAACCCGCCGGGATTGGTCCCGACTTAATCGTTCAACTGGCCCGGCAAGACTGGCCGGTTGAGCTGGTTGTCTGTGCCGACCCTGAGCTGCTGCGCACCCGCGCGGCAGCTTTGCATTTACCCCTGACTCTGCGCCTCTATCAGCCGGACCGTCCCGCAGTGCCACAGCAGGCCGGCACCCTTACCGTGCTGCCGGTACCGCTGGCGCAGCCTGCCGTACCGGGTGAGCTCTGCGTCGAGAATGGTCAATACGTGCTGGCCACGCTTGCCCGCGCCTGCGACGGCTGCCTGAGCGGCGAGTTTGCCGCACTGATCACCGGACCGGTCCACAAGGGCGTGATTAACGATGCGGGTATTCCTTTCAGCGGGCATACTGAATTCTTCGCTGAACGTGCCGGGTGTGAACGCGTGGTCATGATGCTGGCAACGGAGGAGCTGCGCGTGGCGCTGGCCACCACCCATCTGCCGCTGAAAGAGGTTGCGGACAGCATCACACGTGACAGCCTGCATGAGGTGATCACCATCCTGAATGCGGATCTGCAACGCCAGTTTGGTCTGCCTGCGCCGCATATTTTTGTCTGCGGTCTGAATCCGCATGCGGGTGAAGGCGGCCATATGGGTCGTGAAGAGATAGACGTCATTATCCCGGCGCTGGAAGAACTCCGGCAGCGCGGAATACGGCTGACCGGGCCGCTGCCTGCTGATACGTTGTTCCAGCCGAAATATCTGCAACATGCCGATGCGGTGCTGGCGATGTATCACGATCAGGGACTTCCGGTGCTAAAATATCAGGGCTTTGGTCGGGCGGTGAATATCACCCTCGGTCTGCCATTTATCCGCACGTCTGTTGACCATGGCACAGCTCTTGAGCTGGCCGGAAGCGGTCAGGCTGATGCGGGCAGCTTTAAGACGGCGCTTAACCTCGCCATTACCATGATTAAGAGCAGTAATGAATAGTCGCGTTCACCAGGGCCACTTTGCCCGCAAACGTTTTGGACAGAACTTCCTTAACGATCCGTACATTATCGAAAGTATTGTTAATGCCATCCACCCACAGAAGGGTGAAGTGGTGGTTGAGATCGGCCCCGGCCTTGCTGCGCTTACCGAGCCGGTAGGGGAACGTCTGGATGCCATGACGGTCATTGAAATTGACCGTGACCTGGCCGCGCGTTTGCAGACTCACCCTTTTCTTGGCCCTAAGCTGACCATTTTCCAGCAGGATGCCATGGCCTTTGACTTCGCCGCCTATGCGCAGGAAAAAGGGCAAAAGCTGCGCGTGTTTGGTAATCTGCCCTATAACATTTCCACCCCCCTGATGTTCCACCTGTTCAGCTATACCGGTGCCATCCAGGACATGCACTTTATGCTGCAAAAAGAGGTGGTGAATCGCCTGGTTGCCGGTCCTGGCAGCAAAGCCTATGGCCGTCTGACCGTCATGGCGCAATATTACTGCCAGGTGATCCCGGTGCTGGAAGTGCCACCAGAATCCTTTACCCCGGCACCGAAAGTCGATTCCGCCGTGGTGCGTCTGATGCCTTATGCGCAGATCCCTCACCCGGTTGACGATATTCGTGCCCTGAGTCGCATCACCACAGAAGCTTTCGGCAAACGTCGTAAGACGCTGCGTAACAGCCTGGGTCATCTGTTCTCTGCCGACGCGCTGGCAGAAATGGAGATTGATCCGACGCTACGTGCGGAGAATATCAGCGTTGCACAATATTGCCGTCTGGCGAACTGGTTGACTGCGCATCCTCAGCCGCAGGAGAACTGAGTATGAACAATACGCCCAAAGTCTGTGTTCAGGTGCAAAGTGCTTACGTCGCGTCACAGTCTGCACCTGATGAAGAACGTTACGTGTTTGCTTACACCATCACTGTTCGTAATCTGGGGCGTATCCCGGTTCAGCTCATCGGCCGTTACTGGTTAATAACCAACGGTAACGGCCGTGAAACCGAAGTTCAGGGTGAAGGCGTGGTGGGCGAACAGCCCCACATCGAACCCGGCGGCGAGTTTCAGTACACCAGCGGAGCGATACTCGAAACCCCAATGGGCACCATGCAGGGCCACTATCAGATGCTCGATGCCGATGGTGAGTCCTTCGTCGTTGATATCCCGGTCTTCCGTCTGGCCATTGCCACCCATATTCATTAAACCGGCCTTTTTGCATGAGCACTTATTTAATCGGTGATGTTCACGGTTGCTACGACGAGTTGCGTTCGCTGCTTGATCAGGCGCAGTTTGACCCGGCGTCCGATCAGCTCTGGCTGACCGGAGACCTGGTGGCTCGTGGGCCTGCGTCACTGGAAGTTCTGCGTTTTGTGCGTTATCTGGGCGACTGCGTCAGACTGGTGCTGGGCAACCATGACCTGCATCTGCTGGCGGTGTATGCCGGTATCAGCCGCAATAAACCCAAAGATCGTATCACGCCGCTACTGGAAGCCCCTGACGCTGATCTGCTGATCAACTGGCTTCGTCGTCAGCCGTTGCTTCAGGTTGATGAAGAAAAAAAGCTGGTCATGGCCCATGCCGGGATAACCCCGCAGTGGGACATTGAAACGGCACAAAGCTGCGCACGTGAAGTGGAAGCCGTACTGAGCAGTGATACTTATCCGCTGTTTCTCGATGCCATGTACGGAGATATGCCTAACAACTGGTCCCCCGAGCTGACGGGGCTGGCCCGCTTACGCTTCAGCACCAATGCCCTGACGCGGATGCGTTTTTGCTTCCCGAACGGCCAACTGGACATGATTGCGAAAGAGGCTCCGGACAGTGCTCCTCCGCCGTTAAAACCGTGGTTCAACATTCCCGGAGTCGTACCGCGCGATTATACCATCGTGTTTGGTCACTGGGCTTCGCTGGAAGGAAAAGGTACACCAGAAGGGATTATTGCCCTGGATACCGGCTGCTGCTGGGGAGGTACGCTGACCATGCTGCGCTGGGAAGATAAGCGTGTATTTACTCAGGTGTCGAACCGCGAACGATAACAGAGCCCAGGTCGGGCGGACCGGTACAGCGTGTCCGCCCCGGCCAGTTAACGGCGATCTAAAATCTCGAAGCAGAAGCTGTGGGAGTTCTTCTCATCCGCATCATGGAATTCGCTGAACACGGACTGCCATTCATCCGGTTCATAGTCCGGGAAATGGGTGTCCCCTTCCACTTCTGCATCAATATGCGTCAGATACAGGCGGTCTGCGCGCGGCAGTAATTGTTCATAAATACGCCCACCGCCGATCACCATCAGTTCCTCAACATCCCCTGCCGTTTTCAGCGCCTCCTCAATCGAGGTTACCCAGGTCACCCCGGCTGCATCGCCTTTCTGGCTGCTGATAACAATGTTCAGACGCCCTGGCAGCGGACGGCCAATTGATTCCCAGGTGCGACGGCCCATGACCACTGGCTTGTTGAGGGTGTGCTTCTTAAACCACGCCAGGTCGGCAGGCAAGTGCCAGGGCATGGCGTTTTCCATCCCAATAACGCGGTCAGCCGCAAGGGCTGCAATCAGGCTAATCATCATATCAAACTCAGCAGGGGGTAAAATTGGCGCCATGATACGTAAAGGCGAAACTTTCGTCGATAGGTAAGCGGAGGATATTCGGTAAAGGTTTTTCAGTGTATCGGTTACATCACCTTCCGCCTATTTTTCGCCGCACAAAACAAGGAGACATGGTAGAATCTGCCGCTCAATCCGCTAAAGACCGCCACTATGTTAGAAACCAGCTTATTCGTCGCCACGATTGTGGTGCTGGGCATGCTCTCCCCCGGCCCTGACTTTTTTCTGATTATCAAAAACGCCGCACGTTACCGTCGCAGCGCCGCGCTGATGAGCGCATTAGGCGTAAACTGTGCCGTTGCCACCCATATGGCTTACTGCGTGGCCGGGCTGGCCGTGGTCATCACCACAACGCCGTGGCTGTTTATGCTGCTGAAATATGCCGGTGCCGCCTATCTGATTTATATCGGCATACAGGCGCTGCTGTCGCGCGGTGGCAGCAAGATGGACCTCAGTAACGTGACGCCCGAGCAAACCTCACTGAAAAAGGCCTTTTTGCAGGGTTATTTGTGTAACCTGCTGAATCCTAAAGCGACGTTATTTTTCCTGTCGATCTTCACACAGGTTCTGAGTGTTGACTCGAGCCTTCACGAGAAGCTGCTGTATGCGGGCATCATCCTCGGCCTGTCCATGCTGTGGTGGCCGCTGCTGGTGATGTTGATCCAGAGTGGCCCGGTGCGTCGCGGGCTGGCAAAAGCCCAGCGTATCGTTGATAAGCTGCTCGGCGGCGTACTGATCGCCCTGGGGATTAAGGTGGCGTTGTCCTGATGGGGGGTGGAGGGCGCTGATAAAGGCGCCCCCGCCTGTCTTTCAGCGCGGGCGGAACAGACCGCCCGCAAAAGGTGTCTTAATGAGCACTGCCCTTCAGGCGTTTAAATTCATCTTTGGCTTTTTGCAGCTGAGTCACGAAGGTGGGTTCCGCGTGCAGACGCGCCACAATCGCCGATGCGACGACGCGGGCGGCGGTGACGTCACTCTGCCAGTGATATCCACAGATGACACGACTTTGCCCCATCTCATAGCCCCGCTGTAAAATCTGCCCCTGCCGTTCGGTATTAATTTCAGACAGCACCAGCGCCGTTGCCCAGCCGATAGTGGTATGCCCGGAAGGGTAAGAACCGTTGATAGAGAGCTTGCCTTCATCGTCGGAGCGACAGGTCGCTTCGTGATAGAACGCAAACGGACGGATGCGCATGTAATGCTCTTTGGCGCTGCGCGTCGCCAGATCGCCCGCATCTTCGCGCATTTTCTTCACCAGACGGTACTGCTCAGGGGTTTTCTCTGGCGAGATCGTCATGCCGTACGCTTCTGAGAACGCTTCGGCTACGCCATCGCCTTCGACATTAGCATCTTTCCACGCCTGCTTCCCTCGCGGCGTATTGCGCAGCATCTTACCTGCATCGTACTGGGTTTTATCGTTCAGGAACTCAATGCTGTCCATGGCGGGAGGGGGAGGCAACAGCGCCAGGCTGTCAATCGACTGCGACTCTTTCAGGAAGTAAACGTCAGGTTTGGTTGTCACATCTTTTGCCGCATACGCAAACTGCGACATCACTGCACCGATCAGCGTGGCCAGTACAATTTTTTTCATCATCATTTCCCTATAATTGTGGGTATTAAACGGGCTGTTCATTCAGCCCAGAATATAAAAAAATCGAGCCTGGACAATACTATAGGATGCAGGCGATGCTGCAATGGCGGAGATCACAAAACCCGTAATCCCTGTAACAAACCTGAGACAAAAAAAAGGCCAATCGTCAGATCGGCCTTACAGCAGCAGGACGGGCCAGAGTCAGCCCCATTTCACTGGCGAGATTATGCGTTAATCTGCGCGTGCATCTCCTGTACGGAAATGACCTGATCCGTCGCGCTGGAGTGCAGGGAAGTCGTGGTGGCGAATGCACCGTTCAGCGTGGTGTCGTAGTGCACTTTATACTGCAGCGCACTGCGGCGGATCAGCTTGGAGTCCTCAATCGCCTGACGCCCTGCGGTGGTGTTAACGATGTACACGTACTCCCCGTTTTTCACCCGATCCTGAATGTGCGGTCGGCCTTCGTGCACTTTGTTGACCTGACGCACCGCAATCCCGGCGGCCTTCAGCACGTCGGCAGTGCCGGCGGTAGCATCCAGTTCAAAGCCGAAGTCCTGCAGACGCTGCGCCAGTTCAACGATGCGTTTTTTATCACCTTCGCGCACTGACAGCAGCGCACGGCCACTTTTCTTCATGTTGCTCTGTGCGCCCAGCATCGCCTTGCAGAACGCTTCAGCAAAGGTCCGGCCTACACCCATCACTTCGCCCGTTGAACGCATCTCCGGGCCAAGGATCGGGTCAACGCCCTGGAACTTGTTAAACGGCAGCACCACTTCTTTCACCGAGTAGTACGGCGGGATGATCTCTCTGGTCACGCCCTGGGCAGCCAGCGTTTTACCGGCCATCACGCGTGCAGCCACCTTCGCCAGCGGCATGCCGGTCGCTTTGGAGACAAACGGTACGGTACGGGCGGCACGCGGGTTCACCTCAATCAGGTAAACTTCATTATCCTTCACCGCAAACTGCACGTTCATCAGGCCGCGTACGCCCAGCTCAAACGCCAGCTTTTTCACCTGCTCACGCATGACGTCCTGAATGTCCTGACTCAGCGTGTAGGCTGGCAGGGAACACGCCGAGTCACCGGAGTGCACACCGGCCTGCTCAATGTGTTCCATGATACCGCCGATCAGCACCTGCTCACCGTCGCAGATCGCATCCACGTCGACTTCAACCGCGTCGTCAAGGAAGCGATCCAGCAGCACCGGGGCGTCGTTAGAAACCGAGACCGCGGTGTTGAAGTAGCGCTTCAGGTCAATTTCGTCGTACACGATTTCCATCGCCCGGCCACCCAGTACGTAAGACGGGCGCACCACCAGCGGATAGCCAATCAGCGCCGCTTTTTCTACGGCCATATCGATGGCGGTGACGGTGGCGTTGGCCGGCTGCTTCAGGCCCAGGCGCTCAACGGCCTGCTGGAAACGTTCGCGGTCTTCAGCACGGTCAATGGCGTCCGGGCTGGTACCGATAACCGGTACACCGGCGGCTTCCAGCGCGCGCGCCAGCTTCAGTGGGGTCTGGCCACCGTACTGCACGATAACGCCTTTTGGCTTTTCGATGCGCACAATTTCCAGCACGTCTTCCAGGGTCACGGGTTCGAAGTACAGACGATCAGAGGTGTCGTAGTCGGTCGATACGGTTTCCGGGTTACAGTTGACCATGATGGTCTCGAAGCCGTCTTCACGCAGCGCCAGCGAAGCATGAACGCAGCAGTAGTCAAACTCGATGCCCTGGCCGATACGGTTTGGACCGCCGCCCAGCACCATGATTTTATCACGGTCCTGATTCGGGTTCGCTTCACACTCTTCTTCATAGGTGGAGTACATGTAGGCGGTATTGGTCGAGAATTCCGCCGCACAGGTATCAACACGCTTATACACCGGATGCAGGTTATGCTGCTCGCGTAGCGCACGGATTTCCGCTTCAGACACGCCAGCCACATCCGCCAGGCGCGCATCGGCAAAGCCTTTGCGCTTCAGCGTGCGCAGGAAGTCATAGCTCAGGCCGTTAATACCCTGTTCTGCTACCTGACTTTCCAGCGTCACCAGCTCTTCAATCTGCACCAGGAACCAGCGGTCAACGTTGGTCAGCGCAAAAACATCGTCCACGCTCATCCCGGCGCGGAAGGCATCAGCGATATACCAGATACGGTCGCAACCGGCATCTTTCAGCTCGCGGCGAATAGTGGTCAGCGCTTCCGGGTCATTCAGGTCAACTTTCGGGTCGAAACCATGAGCACCGACTTCAAGGCCACGCAGCGCTTTCTGCATCGATTCCTGCAGGGTGCGGCCAATCGCCATCACTTCACCCACAGATTTCATCTGCGTGGTCAGACGATCATTAGCCCCGGCGAACTTTTCAAAGTTGAAGCGTGGAATTTTCGTCACAACGTAGTCGATAGACGGCTCAAACGAGGCCGGGGTCAGGCCACCGGTAATGTCGTTAGTCAGCTCATCCAGCGTAAAGCCCACCGCCAGCTTGGCGGCAATTTTGGCAATCGGGAAGCCGGTGGCTTTAGACGCCAGCGCAGAAGAACGCGACACGCGTGGGTTCATCTCGATAACGATCAGACGGCCATTCTCCGGGTTAACGGAGAACTGTACGTTAGACCCGCCGGTTTCCACGCCGATTTCACGCAGCACCGCAAGCGAAGCGTTACGCATGATCTGGTACTCTTTATCGGTCAGCGTCTGGGCTGGCGCAACGGTAATGGAATCACCCGTGTGGATGCCCATGGCATCAAAGTTTTCGATGGAGCAGACGATGATGCAGTTGTCGTTTTTATCACGCACCACTTCCATCTCATACTCTTTCCAGCCAATCAGCGACTCATCAATCAGCAGCTCATTAGTCGGTGACAGATCGAGGCCGCGCTCACAGATCTCTTCGAACTCCTCGCGATTGTAGGCAATACCGCCACCGGTGCCGCCCATTGTAAAGGAAGGTCGGATGATGCACGGGAAGCCGACGTCAGCAGCCACGGCCAGCGCTTCTTCCATGGTGTGGGCGATCCCTGAACGCGCCGTATCGAGGCCGATTTTTTTCATTGCCACGTCGAAACGACGGCGGTCTTCGGCTTTATCAATCGCGTCAGCGGTAGCACCAATCATGGTTACGCCAAACTCTTCCAGCACGCCCTGGCGCTCTAATTCTAACGCACAGTTCAGCGCCGTCTGGCCGCCCATGGTCGGCAATACTGCATCCGGGCGCTCTTTTTCGATGATCTTCCGCACCACTTCCCAGTGAATCGGCTCAATATAGGTTGCATCGGCCATGTCCGGGTCGGTCATGATGGTGGCCGGGTTAGAGTTCACCAGAATAACGCGGTAACCCTCTTCACGCAGCGCCTTACAGGCCTGGGCACCGGAGTAGTCGAATTCGCAGGCCTGGCCGATGACAATCGGGCCAGCGCCCAGGATCAGGATACTTTTTATGTCTGTACGTTTTGGCATTCTCTTTCTCTCCCGATCTTATTTCGCGGCTTTAATCAGTTCGATAAAGTGATCGAACAACGGGGCAGCATCGTGCGGACCCGGGCTGGCTTCCGGATGGCCCTGGAAGCTGAAGGCAGCTTTATCGGTGCGGTGAATACCCTGAACCGTATGATCAAAGAGCGAGGTATGGGTCACGCGCAGGTTTGCCGGCAGGTTGCTGTCATCCACCGCAAAACCATGGTTCTGGGCGGTGATCATCACGGTGTTGTTGTCGTGATCTTTCACCGGGTGGTTACCGCCGTGGTGGCCGAGCTTCATCTTCACCGTTTTTGCACCGCTGGCCAGAGCCAGTAGCTGATGGCCCAGACAGATACCAAACACCGGAATATCGGTTTCCAGCAGGCGTTTGATCGCAGTAATGGCATAATCGCATGGCTCCGGGTCGCCGGGACCATTCGAGAGGAAAACACCATCCGGGTTCAGCTTCAGAACGTCCTCAGCAGAGGTCTGCGCAGGAACGACCGTCAGGCGGCAGCCGCGATCCACCAGCATGCGCAGAATATTGCGCTTCACGCCGTAGTCGTAAGCCACCACGTGGAAGGGCAGATCGGCCGCCGCTGCAGGTGCCGGCAGTTCGCCTTCCAGCGTCCAGCTACCCTGCTGCCAGCTGTAAGGCTGGGCCACGGTCACTTCTTTCGCCAGGTCCATACCCTTCAGACCCGGGAACGCTTTTGCTTTGGCCAGCGCCTCTGCCGCATCCGGCGCGTCTCCGGCGATAATGCAGCCATTCTGAGCCCCTTTTTCACGCAGCAGACGAGTCAGCTTGCGTGTATCGATATCGGCAATAGCGACAATGTTGTGGCGCGTCAGATAGTCCGACAGGCCTTCTTCATTGCGGTAGTTGCTGGCAATCAACGGCAGGTCGCGGATAACTAAACCCTGTGCGTGTACCTGAGTGGATTCTGCGTCAGCGGCGTTGGTGCCGACATTGCCGATATGGGGATAAGTAAGAGTGACGATCTGGCGGGAATAGGAAGGATCAGTGAGGATTTCTTGATAACCGGTCATTGACGTGTTGAAAACAACTTCTCCCACTGCCGATCCGGTAGCCCCGATGGCCCGACCGTGGAATTGGGTTCCGTCTTCCAGAACCAATAGCGCTGACTTAATCAAAACATCCTCCAGGGGAATAAACAGTCACAATATCTGCATATTAATTCAGGAATGACCCCAAAATCAATGCAAAAACTGCCTGACTGCTCAGTTTTTGGCAAATTGCGCGCATTCTAATGATCGCCCCCGCTGTTGTCTACCCTGCGAGGCACTTTTTCTGTCATTTTTAACTAACTGAGGATAAAACAGGAACATTTACCCTAAAACCACCACATATCCTGGTGATAAAATCGGTTGCCTGCCTCGGTGTAAATTATTTCATGGCGGTTAATGGTAAAAACCAGACCAAGTGGTCAAAAACAGACAGGAAGAGAGGAAATAAATGCGAAAAAGAAGATATTAAATCAGTTAAGATGCACGGAAAACTTAAAAGCCGTATTTTTACAAAAAACAAAAAGGGCAATAAAATTATTGCCCTTCCAATCAAATAGTTATGATTGAAATAACCACATCACGATGGTACACAACACTTATAAATCATCAAGATTAAGCACATTTCGCATGTCATAAAGACCAACTTTATGCGCCTTCAACCATACTGCCGCACGAACCGCACCATTCGCAAAGGTCATACGGCTTGAAGCCTTATGGGTTATCTCTACTCGCTCACCCACATCTGCAAACATCGCCGTATGCTCACCGACGATGTCACCGGCACGCACAGTGGCAAAACCAATGGTCTGTGCCTCGCGTTCACCAGTGTGGCCTTCACGGGCATAGACCGCATGCTCATTCAGGTTCCAGTTCATGGCGTCTGCTATCGCCTCCCCCATCGCCAGCGCCGTGCCTGAGGGCGCATCCACTTTGTGACGATGGTGCGCTTCAATAATTTCGATATCCGCATAGTCACCCATCACTTTGGCTGCTTTCTCCAGCAGCTTCAGCACCAGGTTAACGCCAACGCTAAAGTTAGCGGCAAATACGATAGCGGTATCCGCTGAGGCGGCTTTGATGGCCGCCTTACCCGCCTCATCAAACCCCGTCGTTCCAATCACCATCGCTTTTTTATGCTGGCGGCAAAAGTCCAGATAATGCAGTGAAGCCTCAGGACGGGTAAAGTCGACCAGTACATCAAAGTCATTCACGACCGCATCAAGGTTATCGGTGATGTTCACGCCCAGCACGCCACAACCGGCCAGCTCGCCCGCATCAGCGCCTACGAGGGAAGATGCTGAACGCACCAGCGCGGCTCCCAGACACGCCCCTTCAGCCTGTACCGTCGCCTGGATTAACTGGCGTCCCATGCGCCCGGAGGCACCCACAATGGCGATACGGATTGCTGCATTACTCATATTTATTCATTCCTGACAGATTTCTATGCATGCACAACGCATCCAGATTAACCAGCGGTTAACTTCTGCGCCACAACTAAAAACGGATAATAAGAATTTTACGCCAGCGCGTGAGGATTATCAGTAAAACAGATTTCGTCAGGATTGGGGAAAGGAAATGATTAAGCATGGCAGGCGTAACGTGGCGTCATCGGCGCAGCGAGTTTGAACAAGGACAGCGCACAACACCCGGAGCGTACACGTAGTACGTGAGGAGTGTGAGCACTGCCCAGCTTCAAAATAGCAAGTAAGATAGCCGCCCTCAGGTGATCTGCTTTACCTCTACGCGCAGTTCTTTCGGCACTTCAAACACGATATTCTCTTCACGCCCAATCAGTTCGATGGCATCAACACCGCCGAGTTCATTGAGACGCTGGATGACCTGCTGCACCAGAATATCGGGTGCGGAGGCACCAGCGGTCACCCCGACACAGCCCACACCTCTGACCCACTCTTCCTGAATATCCTCAGCCGAGTCAATCAGGCGTGCCAGCTTACCGGCACGCTGTGCCAGCTCTGCCAGACGGTTTGAGTTCGAGGAGTTTTTCGAACCAACCACCAGCACCACATCAGCATCCCGGGCCAGCGTACGCACGGCCTCCTGGCGGTTGGTAGTGGCATAGCAGATATCATCTTTACGCGGACCGATAATCTTCGGGAAGCGGGCGCGAAGTGCGTCAATCACTTCACAGGTATCATCAACGGACAGTGTGGTTTGCGTCATAAAGCTCAGGTTGTTTTCGTCTTTTACCTGTAGCTTCCAGACATCTGCGGGCGCTTCAACCAGGTACATGCCCCCTTTCGGGTTATTGTACTGGCCCATCGTGCCCTCTACCTCCGGATGGCCGGCATGGCCAATCAGGATCGCTTCTGTCCCTTTGCGGCTGGCACGCGCGACTTCCATATGCACTTTGGTGACCAGCGGGCAGGTCGCATCAAAGAGCATTGTCAGGTCACGCGCTTTCGCTTCTGCACGCACGGCCTGAGAAACGCCGTGAGCCGAGAAGATCAGGATCGACCCGTCCGGCACTTCAGCAATTTCCTCAATGAAAATCGCCCCACGCTCACGCAGGCTGTTCACCACGTAGCGGTTATGCACCACTTCATGCCGCACGTAGATAGGGGCGCCATACATCTCCAGCGCACGCTCGACAATACTGATAGCGCGATCAACGCCCGCGCAGAAGCCGCGCGGGTTAGCCAGCAGGATCTGCATTGCTCGTCTCCCGTACCGGATCAATCTCCAGCACTTCTACGTCAAAGTGAATAGTCTGTCCGGCCAGTGGATGATTGAAATCCACGGTGATCGAATCCCCGGAAATCTCCCGGATCACGCCCGGCATTTCGTTACCATCCATGCCGCTGAACAGCATGATGGCACCTATTTCCGGCTCCCCGGCCTCGACAAAGTCGCGGCGCGAGAAGTACTGAACCAGATCGGGACTGATGCCGCCAAAGGCATCGGCTGCTTCCAGCGCAAAGGCACATTTATCGCCTGTTTTCAGCCCAATCAAATGGCTTTCCAGCCCCTCTGACAGGCTGCCATCGCCCAGACAAAACAGCGCGGGTTTCCCGTTGCTGCGCGTCGATTCCGCCGTGGAACCGTCCGCCAGCTTTAAGGTGAAATGTACCAGCACTTCGCTGTTACGCTGTACAGAATCGGTCATGCCCTACCCTTTATTCTTAGCCTGTTTACCGGCCGGGCTCAGGAACCCTTCCAGCACGATCAGCGCGGCACCAATACAGATACCACAGTCGGCAATATTAAACGTGGCGAAGTGCCAGTCACCGACATAGAAGTCGATGAAATCCACCACAAAGCCATGATATGACCGGTCAAACAGGTTACCTACTGCGCCACCCACAATCAGCGCATAGGCAATGTTATTCAGTTTACTGGTGGCTGGAGTACGGTACATCATCACCAGCAGCACCACGACGATAGCAATGGCAATGCCGGCAAAGAACCAGCGCTGCCAGCCCCCTTTATCGGCGAGGAAGCTGAACGCCGCGCCGTAGTTGTGAGCATAGAAGAAGTTAAAGTATGGCATCACCGGCATCGATTCGTGCAGCATCAGATTATCCATAATCCACTGCTTACTGGCGAAATCGATGCCAATGACCAACACCACCAGCCACAGCCAGCGTAATCCGGTTGAGAGAACAGGTTTAGTCATCATGCAAACTTACGCTGTTCGCCGCTGCCCGCGACGTTAGTGACACAACGGCCGCACACGTCAGCGTGTTCAGCATTCTGGCCGATATCGTTAGTGTAATGCCAGCAGCGCGGGCACTTCTCGCCTTCCGCTTTGCTCAGGGCAATTTTCAGACCTTTTACCCCTTCGCTTTGCTGTGCATCAGCGGTGGCCTGCGCATAATCCGCAACCTGCGCCCCGGAAGTCAGCAACACAAAGCGCAGCTCCTCACCCAGGCTGGTCAGCTTCGCGGCCAGGTCTGCGTCAGCATACAGCGTCACGCTGGCTTCCAGAGACCCGCCAATCCGCTTATCAGCGCGGGCCTGCTCGATCACCTTGTTGACTTCACCGCGTACTTTCAGCAGTTCTGCCCAGTAACTGTCGTTCATCGGCTGGTTGTCTTCCAGGCTGAACAGCCCGTCAAACCACTCTTCGGTAAAGACATACTGGCTGCGTTTACCCGGCAGGTAACCCCAGATTTCATCGGCAGTGAAGGACATAATCGGTGCCATCCAGCGCACCAGCGCTTCCACGATATACCACAGCGCCGTCTGACAGCTGCGACGCGCCAGGCCATCGGCCTTCGCGGTGTACTGACGATCCTTGATGATATCCAGGTAGAAGGAGCCCATCTCAACCGAACAGAACTGCATCAGACGCTGCACGACTTCATGGAAGTCATAAGCTTCATACGAGGCTACGATATCATTCTGTGCCGCCAGCGCACGGCCAACGGCCCAGCGATCCACCACCACCATCTCTTCCGGTTTCACCCTATCGGTTTCCGGATTAAAACCGGCAAGGTTTGCCAGCAGGAAACGTGCGGTGTTACGGATGCGGCGATAGCTGTCGGCAGAGCGTTTAAGGATTTCGTCGGATACGGCGATCTCACCGGAGTAGTCCGTAGAGGCGACCCACAGGCGCAGAATATCGGCGCCCAGTTTGTTCATCACATCCTGCGGGCTGACAGTATTGCCCAGTGACTTGGACATCTTACGGCCCTGACCATCGACGGTGAAGCCGTGCGTCAGTACCTGACGGTAAGGCGCTTTGCCTTTCATCGCGGTCGAGATCATCAGTGAGGACATAAACCAGCCGCGGTGCTGATCCGATCCTTCCAGATACAGGTCAGGGGCATTGCCGTCAAATTCAGGGCGGGCATCGACGACCGAGTAGCTGGTTGAACCGGAGTCAAACCAGACGTCCAGGGTATCCGGGACTTTAACGTAGTTGTCAGCATCGGCGCCCATCAGGTCGCGGGCATCAAGATCCCACCATGCCTGAATGCCGTCCTGCTCAACCCGCTTCGCCACTTTCTCCATCAGCTCCAGCGAATCCGGGTGCAGCTGTTCGGTGTCTTTATGGACGAACAGCGCCATCGGCACGCCCCAGGTACGCTGACGGGAAATACACCAGTCAGGACGGTTCGCGACCATCGATTCAATACGTGCCTGACCCCAGTCCGGGATCCACTGCACGCCCTTGATCTCTTTCAGCGACTGCGCACGCAGGCCCTTCTGATCCATGCTGATAAACCACTGTGGCGTAGCGCGGAAGATGATGGGCGTTTTATGACGCCAGCAGTGTGGATAGCTGTGGAACAGTTTCTCAACGTGCAGCAGAGCACCCTTTTCACGCAGCAGTTCAACGATCATATCGTTGGCTTTAAAGACGTTCACACCATCCAGCGTCGGGTAGGTTCCCGGCAGGTAGCAGCCATCCGGGCCGACCGGGTTAGCCACTTCGATACCGTATTTCTGACCGATAACATAGTCGTCCGGGCCATGGCCTGGTGCGGTATGGACCGCACCGGTACCGGCTTCCAGCGTGACATGCTCACCCAGCACAACCGGAGAGGTATGGTCGAGGAACGGATGCTGGAAGCCCATCAGCTCCAGGTCTGCCCCTTTCGCTTCGCCCAGCACGGTCCAGGCGGCAACACCAACGCGCTGCATCACGCTCTCAACCATCTCTTTGGCGAGGATCAGAGCACGGCCTTCAATCTGTACCAGCTGGTAGTCGAATTCAGGATGCAGTGAGATAGCGCGGTTAGCCGGCATGGTCCACGGCGTGGTAGTCCAGATCACCAGCGAGATCGGGCCGTCAACATTCGTTGCCGCAAATTTGGCCTGTACCCCCTCTTTATCAGTCGCATTGAACATGACATCGATAGACGGAGAGGTTTTATCGTAGTACTCCACTTCCGCCTCAGCCAGGGCAGAACGGCAGTCCAGGCACCAGTGTACCGGCTTGGCCCCTTTGTGCAGGTGCCCGTTACCGATGATTTTACCCAGCGCACGGATAATATTGGCTTCGGTCTGGAAGTTCATTGTCAGATACGGACGATCCCAGTCACCCAACACACCCAGACGGATAAAGTCGGCTTTCTGCCCTTCCACCTGCTCGGCTGCGTATTTGCGGCAGGCAGCACGGAACTCAGCGGCGCTGACTTTCTCTCCCGGCTTACCGATCATCTGCTCAACTTTATGCTCGATAGGCAGACCGTGGCAGTCCCAACCCGGTACATAAGGCGAGTCATAGCCCGCCATGCCTTTCGACTTAACGATAATGTCTTTCAGAATCTTGTTAACGGAGTGACCAATATGAATGCTGCCGTTGGCGTAAGGAGGGCCATCGTGCAGGATAAAGGTTTTTTTCCCTTTCTTGGCTTCGCGAATGATGCCGTACAGCTTGTCATCATACCAACGTTGCAGCATACCCGGTTCGCGTTTGGCCAGATCGCCACGCATCGGGAACCCCGTTTCCGGCAAATTCAGGGTAGATTTATAGTCACTCATCAGATTCTCGGTTCCGTATGTCGGTTCTGTTTACACTTAAACCGATGCGTTCAGCCCAAAAAAGCGTCGGGCAGTCACCACATCGTTAGCAATTTGTTCTTTCAGCGCATCGAGCGAAGCAAAACGCTGCTCGTTACGTATTTTGTCTCGCAACACCACTTCAATATGGCGGCCGTACAGATTCATCGTCACGTCCAGCAGGTGCACTTCCAGTTGCTGACGTACCCCAGAAACAGTCGGTCGTGTCCCGATATTGGCAACAGCAGGAAGCGGATGCTCAACTAATCCCAGCACCTCAACGGCGTAGACCCCTTTTACCGGGGAAACCGTACGCTTAAGCGGCAGGTTAGCGGTAGGAAAACCAATAGTGCGGCCCAGCGCATCACCATGCACTACGCGGCCGGAAATACTGAAGGGACGACCCAGCAACGCATTGGCCAGCGGCAGGTCATCCTCTGCCAGCGCCTGGCGCACTGCCGTACTGCTTATGCGTTTACCATCATCACAAAAAGTCTGGGTGCTGATGACATCAAAACCATATTCGACGCCAGCATTCTGTAATAACAGGAAATCTCCCTGGCGACCAGCGCCAAAGCGGAAATCATCACCTACCGCCAGGAACTGCACGCCAAGTTTATCCACCAACAGGTCAGCGACAAAACTTTGTGCGGTATAGGCAGCGAATCGGCGATCGAAACGCACACAGAGGACGGCATCAACACCGGCCTGTGCAAGGTAGCGCACCTTTTCCCGCAGACGTGTCAGCCGTGCAGGGGCTTTATCTGCTGCAAACAGCTCCAGCGGCTGGGGCTCAAACAGCATGACCATCACCGGCAAACCACGCTGGCGCCCTTCTTTGCACAGTTGTGCCAGCAGCGCCTGGTGGCCACGATGTACACCATCGAAGTTGCCAATGGTCAGTACGCAGCCTCGATGCTGCTCTCTCAGGTTATGTATGCCGCGGATAAACTTCATGGCTGGCTCAAATTGGTGGAAACCGACGGATTATACCTTGTACAGCCCTGAAGGTTAACCCACGAATACGGGCTTTCATGCTTTCTTCTTACCATTTCGTTCTGTATGGTGCTGATCCGGCGGGGGATGTTATTTTTCTTGTGAATAAGCTGTATTCGCCAGGCCGAAGCTGATAGAATCTTGCGCCATCGAAACGTAATCAAGTGCCACTGTTTGACCGGCGCTTATTTGCACAAATCCATTGACAACCGAAGGCGAAAAGGGCATATTCCTCGGCCTTTGAATTGTCCTCATAGAACTATTTGGGAGTTGGACCTTGGCTAATATCAAATCAGCTAAGAAACGCGCCGTAACGTCTGAGAAGCGTCGTAAGCACAACGCTAGCCGTCGTTCAATGTTGCGTACTTTTATCAAGAAAGTTTACGCGGCTATCGCTACTGGCGATAAAGCGGCTGCGCAGAATGCATTTAATGATATGCAACCAATTGTGGACCGTCAGGCAGCTAAAGGCCTGATCCACAAGAACAAAGCTGCACGTCATAAAGCAAATCTGGCTGCACAGATCAGCAAACTGGCTTAATGTCAGTCTGTTAATCGAGCTTTGATAAAGAAACCGCCTTCTGGCGGTTTTTTTATTGGTGTGTTTTGTACCGCTTGTGGTGCGTACGTCACGCTGGGTTAAAAAAAGCCCTTGCCTGACCCTGGCTCACGGCTGACGATGCGGGAGTAAACAGGCTACACGCCTGAAAATAAATCGCTAAAATCGCTATTACAAATACGCTGTACCGCCGGGTGCTGGATCATTCTTTCGGCAAAAATCACGTGATACTCTTCCATCACCGCATCAATTCTTCCCAGTTCAACAATCCCTTCACGATAAAAATGCTCCCGACCGTAGAGGGTTGGCGCGACAAAAATTGCCTGGTTGGCGGCTCCGAATGCCTTCATCAGCGCCGCATCATCGAATTCACCTAAAATATCCACCGTCAGATCCTGAGATTGCAGCCAGTTCAGTACTTTCCTCCCCAGCATGGAACGGCGGCCGGGGATCAGTAATTTATGCTGGCTCAGGCACGCAGGGAACGGCGCGACCGGCTGCGGCGCATAGCACCAGAAACTGACCGCGCACTCCCCCAGCTTCACTGAAAACAGCCCCTCCTGCAGCGAGGAGCCGACGGAACAGTCAGAGAGGATCATATCCAGCTTATGCTGACTTAACTGTTCCAGCAGCATTTCATGGGTAGATTCAAAGCAGCGCAGATGGATAGGTTCTCCGGCCACCACCGCCGTTTCCAGCACCCTGCTGACCAGCAGCTTGGAGAGCGCATCTGCCACCCCCACATCGAACAGCAGGCTCGCCTCCTTGCGATAGTTAACAATATCCAGCATCTCCTGGCTGAGCGTAAACATGCGGTCGGCATAACGAAAGACCAGTTGACCGAGTTCGGAGGGAACCAGACCACGTCCATGACGTTTGAAGAGTTTTCCCTGCAAACGCTCCTCCAGGTTTTTCAACTGGCCGGTAATAGTTTGCGGCATGAGATTTAATACCTCGGCCGCCCCCACCACCGAACCAGATTTACACACCTGCCAGAAATAATAGAGGTGGTTATAGTTCATCTGCGCCATCGCGGGTCCAGTGCCGTTAGTGCTGCGGCTGCGGACGCAGCTTAAGACGCAGTAGGGTATAACCCAGTACCGCAGACAATACGGAGCCGCTCAAAATACCCAGCTTGGCGAGCGTCACCATCTCTTCGTGTGCGGCATCAAAGGCCAGGGAGGCAATAAAGATCGACATGGTAAAGCCAATGCCACACAGAACGCCCACCGCAGCAATATCAACCATCTTGGTATTTTCAGGCAGCACGGCGATTTTCAACTTCACAGACAACCAGCAAATCAGTGTGATGCCTAAAGGTTTCCCCACCAGCAGCCCGAGAATAATCCCCAGTGGCACCATGGAGAACAGTCCTTCGACCGACACGCCGGTCAGGGAGACCCCGGCGTTGGCAAAAGCAAACAGCGGCAGGATCAGCCAGCTCACCCATGAATGCAGACCGTTGGCCAGTTCAATCGCCGGAGAGTGCCCCTCCTGTTTTTTCAGGGGAATAAACAGCCCGACAATGACCCCGGCCAGCGTGGCGTGAACGCCAGACTTCAGCACCGCCACCCACAACACCATCCCGACCAGCAGATAGACCGACGTTTTACGCACGCCGCACAGGTTAAGTATCGCCAGCACCACGATAGAGGCCGCAGCCACAGCGAGCGACGTCAGAGACAGATCGTTGGTATAGAAGAAGGCGATAATCACAATCGCCCCCAGGTCATCAATCACGGCCAGCGCCATTAAAAACATTTTTAGCGCCGGGGGCACGCGGCTGCCCAGCAGCGCCAGAATACCCAGCGCGAAGGCGATATCGGTCGCCGCCGGGATTGCCCAGCCGTGGATCGCCAGCGGGTCGCTGTGGTTTAACGCAGCGTAGATTAATCCCGGTGCGACCATACCGCCGAGGGCGGCAATCAGCGGGAACATCGCACGCTCCCGCCCTTTCAGCGAGCCCATCATCAGCTCGCGTTTTACTTCCAGACCGATCATCAGGAAGAACAGCGCCATCAGCGCATCATTAATCCACAGCAGCAGATCTTTATTGATCTCCAGTGCGCCGAAGCGGAACTGCACCGGCATCGCCAGAATGGCCTGGTAGTCCTGTTGTGTACTGGCATTATTGGCGAGAAACATGGCAACGGCAGCGGCAACAATCAGTACCACACCGCCCGTGGCGTCGTTTTTTAACAGTTTTTTGAGGAAAAGGTTCATACAGGCTCCGCTGAATATCCCAAAGATAAGAGGATCTATAACTTAGCGGATAGCATACGCGGTTAAACCGCTCGAAAAAAACAGTTTATACAGGCAAAAAGGATCGATATTTACGAGGTATCAATAAGAAGGGCCGATCGGTTCATCGATCGGCCCTCAGGCTGGATAATTAGCGGGTTAAATCATCAAAGAATTTTTTTACGCCATCAAAGAAGCTTTTAGAACGCGGGCTGTTTTTCTCACCGGATGGACCGCCAAAGCTTTCCTCCAGTTCACGTAGCAGCGATTTCTGCTTCTCATTCAGGCTGACCGGGGTTTCGACCACTACGCGGCACAGCAGGTCACCCTGTGCACCACCGCGTACGGATTTCACACCCTTGCCCCGCATGCGGAACAGCTTACCGGTCTGCGTTTCCGCCGGAACCTTCAGCTTCACGCGGCCATCCAGCGTAGGGACTTCGATTTCTCCCCCCAGTGCCGCCATCACAAAGTTAATAGGCACTTCGCAGTACAGGTTATTCTCTTCACGTTCAAAGATATTGTGCTTACGCACCTGCACCTGGACATACAGATCGCCCGCTGGCGCGCCCTGCTCACCCGCTTCCCCTTCGCCAGTCAGACGAATGCGGTCACCGGTATCCACGCCCGCCGGAATTTTCACCGATAGCGTCTTCGAACGTTCTACCCGGCCATGACCATGACAGGCATTGCACGGATCTTTAATGACCGAGCCGCGACCATGACAGGTCGGACACGCCTGCTGCACAGTAAAGAAGCCCTGACGCATCTGAACCTGGCCCGCACCATGGCAGGTTGAACAGGTTTGCGGCTTGGTACCCGCTTTCGCGCCACTGCCGTGGCAGACATCACACTCTTCCAGCGTTGGAATGCGGATCTCTTTGGTCACGCCGCGTACCGCTTCTTCCAGCGACAGCTCCATGTTGTAGCGTAAATCAGCGCCACGAGCGGCACGCTGCTGACGGCGGCCTCCGCCAAAGATATCGCCGAATACGTCGCCAAAGATATCACTGAAGTCAGCACCGCCACCGCCACCGAAGCCACCGTGACCGCCGCCCATACCACCCTGCTCAAAAGCAGCATGGCCATACTGATCGTAGGCCGCACGTTTCTGCGCATCGGTCAGAATTTCGTAGGCCTCTTTGACCTCTTTAAACTGCTCTTCGGCACCTTCACCCTGGTTACGATCGGGGTGAAACTTCATTGCCAGGCGTTTATAGGCCTTTTTGATCTCACGCTCATCCGCAGATTTGGATACGCCTAAAACCTCGTAATAGTCTCTTTTCGCCATTGTTGTTGATCCTGCCCTTAACATGCGTGCACGGGCGTAGGATTTCTCCGACGCCCGTGCTGGTGATCAATGGCGCATCACACGCCACCTTGCCCGCTCAAGGGCGATTATTTTTTGTTGTCTTTCACTTCTTCAAATTCAGCGTCGACAACATCATCATCTTTCTTCGCACCGTCAGTAGCCTCTGCTGCACCGCCAGCGGCCTGCTGCTGCTGTGCGAACTCCATCAGCTTACCAGACACTTCCATCAGAGCCTGGATCTTGGCTTCGATTTCCGCTTTGTCTTCGCCTTTCAGCGCCGTGTTCAGATCGGTCAGTGCGGCTTCGATAGGCGCTTTGTCATCGGCTGGCAGTTTATCGCCCGCTTCATCCAGCTGCTTACGCGTGCTGTGTGACAGCTGATCGCCCTGGTTACGTGTCTGCACCAGCTCTTCGAACTTACGGTCAGACTCAGCGTTAGCTTCTGCATCACGCACCATTTTTTCGATCTCTTCGTCGTTCAGACCGGAAGATGCTTTGATGGTGATCTTCTGCTCTTTACCGCTGTTTTTGTCTTTCGCAGACACGTGCAGAATACCGTCAGCATCGATGTCGAAGGTCACTTCGATCTGAGGTAAACCGCGTGGTGCATTCTGGATACCGTCCAGGTTGAACTGACCCAGTGATTTGTTATCCGCAGCACGTTTACGCTCACCCTGCACAACATGGATGGTCACCGCAGACTGGTTGTCTTCTGCAGTTGAGAACACTTGGCTGTGTTTGGTCGGGATCGTGGTGTTCTTGGCAATCAGCGGAGTCATCACGCCGCCCATGGTTTCGATACCCAGTGACAGCGGGGTAACGTCCAGCAGCAGAACGTCTTTAACTTCACCGGCCAGCACGCCCCCCTGAACCGCAGCACCTACCGCTACCGCTTCATCCGGGTTCACGTCTTTACGTGGCTCTTTACCGAAGAACTCAGCTACTTTCGCCTGCACCATTGGCATACGAGTCTGACCGCCGACCAGGATCACGTCGTTAATGTCTGAAACAGACAGACCCGCATCCTGCAATGCGACTTTCAGTGGGTCGATAGAGCGAGCCACCAGGTCTTCAACCAGTGATTCCAGTTTCGCACGGGTCACTTTAATGTTCAGGTGCTTAGGCCCGGTTGCATCTGCAGTGATGTACGGCAGGTTAACGTCGGTCTGCTGCGCAGAAGACAGCTCGATCTTCGCTTTTTCTGCCGCTTCTTTCAGACGCTGCATGGCCAGCGGATCGTTGTGCAGATCGATGCCCTGATCTTTCTTAAACTCAGCCACCAGATAGTTAATCATGCGGCTATCGAAGTCTTCACCACCCAGGTGGGTATCACCGTTGGTAGCCAGAACTTCAAAGGTTTTTTCGCCATCTACTTCATCGATTTCGATGATAGAGATATCGAAAGTACCACCACCCAGGTCATAAACCGCGATAGTACGGTTACCCTGACCTTTATCCAGACCGTATGCCAGTGCGGCTGCGGTTGGTTCGTTGATGATACGTTTTACTTCCAGACCGGCGATACGACCGGCATCTTTCGTTGCCTGACGCTGCGCATCGTTGAAGTAAGCCGGTACAGTGATAACCGCTTCAGTAACGGGTTCACCCAGATAATCTTCTGCTGTTTTCTTCATTTTTTTCAGCACTTCGGCTGAAATCTGTGGCGGAGCCACGCGCTGGCCTTTCACGTCCAGCCATGCGTCACCGTTGTCAGCGCCAACGATTTTGAACGGCATGATTTTCAGGTCACGCTGAACTTCTTCATCCTGGAAGCGACGGCCAATCAGGCGCTTAATCGCAAACAGGGTATTCTGCGGGTTGGTTACGGCCTGACGTTTAGCAGGCTGACCTACCAGCGTTTCACCGTCCTGGGTGTAAGCAATAATGGAAGGTGTGGTACGATCCCCTTCCGCATTTTCCAGTACACGCGCTTTGCCGCCATCCATGATAGCTACACAAGAGTTAGTTGTACCCAGGTCAATACCAATAATTTTACCCATCTAAACATCTCCCACTTAAATTCAATTCAAATCAGCCTATGAACCATTAATGTGGGCATTTTTTACAGTTTCAACTGCTCGCCCTACGCTTTTTTTCCAGGTCCGTAGCCTCGGATGCCAACTAAGATGGGGCCGGGCAACGCGGCATCAAGGGGCAGAGGAAAAAAAATTTTCACTTTGCCTTTCTAACGAGAACGGGCCAGCCTGAGCTGACCCGTTATAACGACAGGTAAAAGCACACTAATGCAGGCTCACCTGCTTCAACAGCGCCTGCTGCCCTGCACGCCCGCGCAGCCAGAGT
Organism: Erwinia persicina; assembly: GCF_019844095.1. Classification (NCBI taxonomy): domain Bacteria; kingdom Pseudomonadati; phylum Pseudomonadota; class Gammaproteobacteria; order Enterobacterales; family Erwiniaceae; genus Erwinia; species Erwinia persicina. The sequence goes on from NZ_CP082141.1 coordinate 3,873,663, forward strand.
CCTACCAGCACCCCTATCCCCGCCAGCGCCAGAACATAATAAGCTGGCGCCATCGGCGTCAGCTTCAGCATCAACGTCAGGGCAATCGGCGTTAACCCGCCGAAAATGGCATAGGCAATATTATAAGAGAAGGAGATGCCGGTGAAACGCACTTCCGCCGGGAACGCACTGACCATAACAAACGGCACCACCCCCACAACACCAACGCAAAGCCCTGCCAGCGCATAGGCGGCAAACAGATATTGTGGTTCCTGTGCAGCAATATGAAAGAAGGCCCAGCTGGAAAACGCCATCAGCAGACTACCCACAATCAGAGTCGTTGACGCGCCGATGCGGTCGACTAATGCACCAGCAATGATGCAGCCAAAAATCAGCATCACCGTCGCCAGGCTGTTGGCCTGCAGCGTCACGGCAGCGGGCAGACCATGCAATTTTTGTAACAGCGCAGGGGCCATTAACAGCACCACCACAATGCAGGCCGACAGCAACCAGGTCAGTAGCATGGAAACGACCACAGCATGCGTGTGCCGTAACAGGACGGTTTTTAACGGCAACTCTACCGACAGCGCCTTGCGCTGCTTCATCTCGATAAATACCGGCGTTTCATGCAGCCAGCGGCGCAGGTACATAGCCAGCAGGCCAAAACCGCCCCCTAGCAGGAAAGGAATGCGCCAGCCTGTTTCGGCGATACTTTGCGTACTCATGGTGGTGGTAATCAGCGTGGCAACCAGCGATCCCAGCAGGATGCCAAAGGTCAGTCCGGCCGTCAGCGTTCCACAGGCAAAACCAATCCGCTTTTCCGGAACATGCTCGGCAACAAAGACCCAGGCACCGGGCACTTCACCACCAATGGCTGCTCCCTGCAGCACACGCAGCAGTAAAAGCAGCAGCGGTGCCGCCAGTCCGATGGAGGCAAAAGTCGGGAGCAGCCCCATGGCCAGGGTTGGTAACGCCATCAGTAAGATGCTCAGACTGAACATTTTTTTGCGGCCGAGGCTGTCACCAAAGTGCGCCATAATAAGGCCGCCTAAGGGACGGGCAAGATAACCGGCAGCAAATATCCCAAATGTCTGAAGCTGACGCAGCCATTCGGGAATGTCCGCAGGAAAAAACAGTTCGCCGATCACGCTGGCAAAAAAGATGAAAATAATAAAGTCGTAAAACTCCAGCGCGCCACCCAGCGCGGCCAGAGTTAACGTCCTGTAGTCCTGTCGGTTGAGATGACGAGCATGATTGAGAGGCATCATTTTTTACGAAAGTCCAGAGCCAGAGAAAAAACGTATAATCAGAATATGTAAAGCAGGAATGACTATACCGTCAATTATCCGCAACAGCAGCGTGCGCTGGATCATATGCGTGAAAAAATCATTTTTTAGCTGTTTGTTTCGCGACGGGCGCTTTTGGGGCGAAATGCTGCTACCACCTGCGGATCAGTCTCGATATACGGCCCTTCCAGCAGTTGAATGCAGTAAGGGACACTGGCGAAAATCCCCGGTACCTGCGTGAGGCCTTCACTGTCCTTCAGGCCCTCCAGCGTTTCCTGAATCGACTTCGGCTGACCGGGCAGATTGATCACCAGGGACTGCTTACGGATCACCGCCATCTGGCGCGATAAAATCGCCGTCGGCACAAAGTTCAGGCTGATCTGACGCATCTGTTCACCAAAGCCAGGCATCTCACGATCGGCAATCGCCAAAGTGGCATCGGGGGTCACATCCCGCCGCGCCGGGCCCGTTCCGCCCGTGGTGAGGACAAGGTGACAGAACAGTTCATCGACCAGCTCACAAATCGCCTGCTCAATCATCGGCTGCTCATCAGGGACCAGCCGTTTTTCGATCCCGAAGGGCGAAGTCAGCGCCCGGGATAGCCAGCTCTCCAGAGCAGGCAGCCCCTGGTCCTGGTAAAGACCATTGGCAGCCCGATCGGAGACAGAAATCAAGCCTATACGTAATGTATTCATTTAGTTATCGCCATTCATACCCGGCATAACAATACAGCCGGTGGGGGTAAGAGTGTCTTCACAAGAATACACTGAAGTAGGGAAACCTGGCAAAGTAGCAGGCAGCGATTTTGCAAAAAAAGGCATCGGAAATAAAAAGAAAAGGAAAACTCAACATGCACACAATTAAAAAAAGATCGCCTGTGTTTTTCTAATTCAAAAAATTCAGCCCTGCGAGTTATCGCTTTTTTTGCCCCTATAAGAATAGTAAAAAGCACTAAAATCCGCGCCACTCTATCAGATACAAGGATGTGCCATTATTAAATAACTGACCGGTGAAAACGTAAAACTTAATACATCCTCAACCTCGACCCAGAAATCGAGGCGGGAAACCCTGTAAAAAATCATCATGTCATTTAAGAAACAGAGGTAAAAATGAAAAAGATCATTTTGAGTACGATATTACCCGTAGCGTTATTCAGCTCGATGAGTCACGCAACAACCAATGTTTCAGGGGGAACCATTAATTTCTCAGGTGCGGTAACGGATGCAACCTGTACTATTAATGGCAATAGCTCGGCCAATCTTTCCGTCGCGCTGAATCCGATCAGTGCCGAACAGGCAGGAACGGCAGAAGGTTTAATTGACGTAGGTAAAAAGGCCTTCTCGCTGGATTTTTCCAATTGCTCATCGGCTAAAATTGGTAAAGTGGCTGACGTAGGTACACCGACAGCCACCCCTGGCCTCCAGATGCAGTTCTCCTCTCCGAATACCATTTCCAATGACGGGAAATACCTGATCAACCAGGAGACTGACCCTGAGGGTAATCCACGCAATGTCGGTATCGCTATTGTTTTACAGAATACCGAAACACGGCCCATTATTCTTAACCAGATGCTGGATACCAAACTGGCCGGGACATCAGCAACCCCGGACACCATTAACTTCTATGCTAAATATTATAAAGTGGGTACACAACCGGCCGAAGCTGGTGTGGTCAGAACGATGGTGACCTATAACATCACCTACCTGTAATTTTTAATAAAAAGATTATTGAGTGATTGTTCTATGAGTCGTATTTTACTGTTACTTTTTTTGTTCCCTTTTTTATGCCACGCCAATGTGATTATCAGCGCGACGCGTGAGATTTATCCTTCCGACAGCAAAGAAGTCTCTGTTCAATTGCTCAATAATGGTTCTGATCCGTCACTGGTTCAGGCGTGGATTGATGATGGTGACCCTGACTCAACCCCGGAAACAGCGAGAGTACCGTTTCTGTTGATGCCGCCTGTGGCAAAAGTCGCTGCACACAGTGGGCAGCAACTTAAGATACGCTATATGGGTAGCACGCTACCTACCGATCGTGAATCTGTTTTCTATCTTAATGTGCTGGATATCCCTCCTGTACCCGAAAACCTTAAGGGAAAAAGCGTGATGCAACTGGCGATTCGATCCCGTATTAAACTCTTTTTCCGTCCGGCCGGGTTAAAAATATCGCCAAAAAAAATGATCGATAACGTCACGCTCACACAGCAGAATGACAGCATTATATTGCATAACGCGACGCCTTATTTTTTAACGCTATCGGGTATATCGCTTAATAAGACAGGGAATATTTTGAAAAGTGGTCTGATGGTTACCCCCTTTTCTCAACAGTCATTGAAAACCAGCAAGACAATCATCAGCGGAACACCTGTTACTCTTGTCTATATCAATGATTATGGTGCCAGTGTTGAATTGCAGAAAAAAATCCAGTAACGATGCCTAATTTTAAAATAAATCGCATAACACTGCATCTGGCGTTAATATTCTCTTTACTCCTGAAACAGCAGACCACTTATGCCGTCACATTTAATACTGACTTCCTGGTGGGAAAATCCAGCCATGCCGATTTATCTCGCTTCTATCAAAACAGCGATCTGGCTGCCGGTAATTATGATATCGATGTTTATATTAATGGTGACTGGAAAGGGAAATATAATGCGAATATCGTTAGCAGCACGACCGACATCCGAATAAAATCACAAGAATTTACACGAATGGGATTAAGAAAAGTCCTTGAAGATCCCAAGAATGGAAAAAGTGAATTCCTTAATGTCTACTCCCTTGATAAAGGAATCAAGAGCAGCTTCGACAGCGGTCAGCTGAGACTGGATTTAAGTGTGCCGCAGCAGGAGATGGACACAAAGTGGCAGGGTTATATTGACCCTAAGTTTTGGAGCCAGGGTATACCCGGCCTGACACTCTCCTATCAGGCAAACTATTATCACTCTACTTCTAACAATCACCAACATGAGGATAATGGTTATATCTCATTAAACAGTGGATTAAATCTGTTTAACTGGCAACTTCGTGACAACAGTTCATATAATTACTCCCGAACGGGAATATCAAAATGGCAAAACAATACCCGTTATGTACAGCGAAACATCAGCAATATAAATTCTCAGCTACGTGTTGGTGACAGCTACACCACGTCAGATCTCTTTGATTCCTACCGTTTTCGCGGTATCAGCATGGGGACAGATACCCGCATGTTTCCTGACTCCATGCAGGGGTTTGCGCCCATCGTTCATGGGGTGGCACAAACCAATGCGCTGGTGAAAATCATTCAGAATGGCGTGGTGATCTATCAGCAAAATGTCTCGCCAGGCCCCTTCGCGATTAACGACATTTTGCCCACGGGATCAGGGGGCGACCTGAACGTTGAAGTCGACGAGGCCGACGGCCACATTCAGCGGTTTACCGTTCCCTACTCGTCGGTTCCCGGTATGTTGAAACCCGGCGTTAACGTCTATAACCTGGCGATGGGTAAAGTGCAGATCCCAGGCGTCACTGTCCATCCTGATTTCATTCAGGGTACCTGGCGAAGGGGGATGTCGAACCTGTTTACCGCCTATGCTGGCGGGATCTGGAGTAGCCATTACAGTTCAATTTTGCTCGGTACAGGACTTAACCTGCCCCTGGGAGCCCTGTCCTTTGACATCACGCAGGCACGACAGACGTCATACCGCCAGGTAGAGAGCAGCAGCGGGCAGAGTTTCCGTCTCGCCTACAGCAAGTTCATCACCGATACGGGGACCAACTTTGCGCTGGCCGCCTACCGCTATTCAACCAGTGGCTTCCTGACGATGGAGGATTCGGTGCAGAGAGAAAGTGACGGCACCAGTCAAAACAACAACGTCACGCTTAACCAAAAAAACAGCTTTAACTTTAACGTGAATCAAAACCTGGGAGGGGCAGCGGGATCACTGTTCCTATCCGGTACAATAAGAAACTACTGGGGAGGAAAGCAGAGCAGCAAAGAGTACCAGGTAGGTTATTCAAATACGCTGTGTAATGTGGCCTTTAATACTTCCGTCAGCCGTACCCGGGATAACAATAACCATGAAGAGATGCGTTACTACGTGGGCTTATCCATCCCCTTCACCGTCTTCGACTCACCCATGTATTTGTCGACCAACTCATCCTTCACGCAAAACCACTATGACAACAGTGATGTCGGGTTAAGCGGCAGTGCCGGTAAAGCTAATCAGTGGAATTACAACATTGATATGGCGAACAGCCAGGGTGGCAAGACCACCACCAATGCCAATGTCGGTTATCGCGCTACGGCCACGACCATGAACGCCTCATGGAGTGAATCTTCGTCCTTTAATCAGGAAGGGGTGGGCCTGACAGGAAGCCTGGTGGCCTATCAGGGTGGCGTACTGTTTGCCAATCAGGTTGGCAGCACCTTTGCCATTATTGATGCTCCTGGCGTGGTCAACGCCGCGGTCAATAGTGATGCAACTATTGTCACCAATAGTAGCGGGAAAGCCCTGGTGCCTTATATGTCGCCTTACCGCAAAAATGCGATGACACTGGATACGACTAACCTTGACGACAATGTACAGCTGCTGGGCAACCGTAAAGATGTCGTCCCGTATGCCGGTTCAATCAGCTATGTGAAATTTGAAACCGACCAGCGGAAGAGTTTTATTTTTTATGCAGTTGATCAGGCAAACGCGCCGTTACCGTTTGGCGCTATGGTCACAAACAGTCAGGGTAATGAGCTGGGCTATGTCGGGCAGGGCAGCGTGATCTTTGTGCATAGCGAGCAGCTGCCGGATAAGGTCATCGTTCATTTCTCCAGTGAAGATGCACGCATTTGTACCATTACCCATCCGAAAACCAGTCTGTCAAACGATGTCAATCACTGCCAGTAAACAGGGAAGCGTTAATATGAAACGGCCTATCCATCCCCCCTTTCTCAATCCGCCAGGAAGCGTGCTAATCGCCTTTATTTTCCTGTTTTTTCTCCCCTCCCCGGCAAGGGCGAACTGTTTACAGAACTCCGCGTTTGACGCGCCAACGCTCTATTACGATGCCACTACATCATTGAACCTGACAGGCTATGCATCGGTATCCGGGCGAACAGATTATCCGGGAACCTTCAAATGTAGTAGTCCTGCCTGGGGAATTATTGGGGGGAAGAACAGCGTAGATAATTCCAGTCCGTATGCCAAAAATACACTGTATCTGAAGTTTCCGGGAAACGCGTATGTCAGCGTGTCGGTTACCGATCTCGCCCCGGAGGAGACCCATCCCAAAGTGGGTACCAACAATGCGACAACCATCGATGCCAGCTTTACGGTTAATCTGAAACTGCTTAAAACCACCCCTACACAAAATGTGATGACGGTGAATGGCGACACGGCCTTCATTAACCCTATTGTGTTAGCACAGGACAGTACTGGCCTGACGATTATTCAAAACATTGCCAGACTGGTGGGTGACTTCGCCTATTTCATTTTTCACTGGAGCTGGCCAAAGCATGATTATGATATTTACTACAAGCCTATGCAGATAAAATTTATCAAGCGCGTTACCACCTGCAGCTTTGATGATGACAATAAAATCGTCAGGCTAAATAATATCAGTCTGCCAATGCTGGCTAACGGAAACCTTTACGGGAAAGCATTTGAACTGAACTTTACCTGTACCGATCTGCAAAACGGTGTCACCAGCCGCAGCGTGCTGGCCTATCTCAGTAGCAATAATGTGTCGACAACGGATAACACCACGCTGATTTCCCCCGACGGAGGGAGTGCAGGAGGGGTAGGTATCCGTGTATATAAAAATAATACCCCCATCATATTCAGCCCGTCCGCCACCGATCAGGGTGATGCGACAGCGTTATTTTCTTTTTCTGCCAGTCAACCCTTAGCACCAAAACTGTCGATTCCATTAACTGCCTGGTATCACGTTTATGATGCGAAAGCACTGTCCAGCGGACCGGTCAGAACAACGGCCGTGGTCAATTTTGTCTATGACTGAAGCAGGCAGAACAGGAAGGGCAATGAGAGAACGGTGGCCCGGGCGGGCCACCGGTGACAGACAATTACAGCAGGTCGGCAATCATCTTATCCAGTTTGCCCTGGTCAATGGCAAAGTTACGGATGCCTTCAGCCAGTTTCTGTACGGCCATCGGATCCTGGTTGTGCTGCCACAGGAACTCAGACTCGGTCATTTTCGCCGGACGCGCTTTCACTTCACCGCTGTAGGACAGTTTGCGCTCAACGCTACCTTCGGTTTCTGCCAGTTCTTTCAGCAGGCCCGGGGAAATGGTCAGACGGTCGCAGCCCGCCAGCTCGATGATTTCACCAACGTTACGGAAGCTGGCGCCCATCACCACGGTTTCGTAACCGTGCTGCTTGTAGTATTCATAGATTTCAGTGACGGACACCACGCCTGGATCTTCGTTCGGTGCGTACTCTTTCTTATCGGTATTGGCTTTATACCAGTCGAGGATACGGCCAACAAACGGAGAGATCAGGAATACGCCGGCTTCCGCACAGGCACGCGCCTGGGCAAAGGAGAACAGCAGCGTCAGGTTACAGTTGATGCCTTCTTTTTCCAGCTGTTCCGCCGCGCGAATACCCTGCCAGGTAGAAGCCAGCTTGATCAGGATGCGGTCGTTGCTGATGCCGGCATCGTTATACAGTTTGATCAGGCTGCGGGCTTTAGCAATGCTGCCTTCAGTATCGTAAGACAGGCGTGCATCGACTTCGGTAGAAATACGGCCAGGCACCAGTTGCAGAATTTCCAGACCAATGTTCACGGCCAGCTTGTCGGCAGCGTAAGCGACCTGCTCTTCTTTATTGCTGCTCTGCTTGCGCGCCCATACCACGGCTTCATCAATCAGCTTACGGTATTCGGGGATCTGTGCGGCGCTAAGGATCAGGGAAGGGTTGGTGGTGGCATCTTGTGGTTTGTAGAGTTTCATCGCTGCGATGTCGCCAGTATCAGCAACAACGGTAGTGAGTTGACGCAGGGAAGATAATTTGTCCGTCATAGTTGTCATTCTCATCAAAGTTGATTTGTCAGGGTGTTGAAAATGTCTGCCCCGGATGATAGCACGCGTACCCCACCATGCAAGAGGCGGAGACTATCGTGCCTCATCGGGTTAAAACCAGCGCACAAAAGCCCCATTCTCCCGGCGATTTCGGGGGTTTTCGTCAGTGACCAATGGCAGCGATTAGCCACCCGTGGCCACTTTTTTGTTACAGTAGGCACTGATACTTTTCTGCCCCCTCTGCAATGAAGGACGCGTTCATGTTAATGGTAATTTCCCCGGCCAAAACGCTGGACTTTGAAAGCCCGCTGGCGACGCAACGCTACACTCAGCCGGCCCTGCTGGAAGAGTCACAGAAGCTGATTGCCCTGGCGCGTAAGCTCTCACCGGCCGATATCGGCTCACTGATGCATATCAGCGACAAACTGGCCGTGCTGAACGCCCAGCGCTTTAACGACTGGCAGCCGGATTTCACCCCCGACAATGCCCGTCAGGCGATCCTCGCGTTTAAAGGGGATGTATATACCGGCCTGCAGGCCGAAACCTTCAGTGAAAAAGAGTTCGATTTCGCCCAGCAGCATCTGCGCATGCTGTCAGGGCTGTACGGACTGCTGCGCCCGCTGGATCTGATGCAGGCCTATCGCCTGGAAATGGGCATTAAACTGGCCAATCCGGCAGGCAAAGATCTCTACAGCTTCTGGGGTGAAAAACTGACTCTCGCGCTGAATGATGCGCTGGCAGACCAGGGCGATGACGTGCTGATCAATCTCGCGTCCGATGAGTATTTCAAAGCGGTTAAACCTAAACTGCTTAAGGGCGAGATCGTCAAACCGGTATTTTTAGACGAGAAAAACGGCACGTTTAAGGTCATCAGCTTCTATGCAAAAAAAGCACGTGGCCTGATGAGTCGCTATATCATTGAGCATCGCCTGAGCAAACCTGCACAACTCAAGAAATTTGATGTGGACGGTTATGTGTTTGATGCGGAAGCCAGCAAAGGGAACGAGCTGGTGTTTAAACGCCCGGAGATATCTTGACCTGATATCGAGTAGCCAGGGGGCCGTATGGCCTCCTTCTTGACACATCCTCTGATAGTAAAAATAATTACTGCTTATAACCACAGTAAAATAATAATGCTAATTATTTTTATTGAACCAGTGAAAAAACCTGATAAATGAACAATAAACGGATAATAAGAATAACAAGACCCAGAATGAAATTGATAAAAAAACGAAAAAATGAAAATTAAAAACCCAGTAAAAACAATGATATAATGAAAAATTAATTCATAGGAAAATAAAAAAACCATTAAGAGATTAAAAATTACAACGAAAAATACATTGATGGCTTTTACAGTAACCGGTATATTAAAATAATCTCTTTAAAATTAAGCAAAAGGATTTTGCCGTGAAGAGAATTATATTTATAACAATACAATCAATTATCTTTCTGATAGCGTCAGGAAATGCGCTGGCATTTACATGTGAATCGGTTGATGGCGTTATTCCCCCCGGAGGTTCTAGTGTCCCTATTGATGTTAGGGTCAATCTTGAATCATCCCTCACTTCCGGGCTTAATCAGATATATTCCCTTACGCAAATCTCCTGCCGTAATGATGTAGAATCCTGGAATGACGTATTAAAAACTGACAAGATGAGTAGCATCTTAAATCAGACGCTGTTCCCCGACTTCACTGCTTTAGTCGTTATTAATGGAATACGCTATAGCCTGCCACTATTGCAAGAAATAGAGGTTATGTCTTTGACGCAACTTAAAACTAAAGCCGTGGACATACAATTATTAATGGAGCTGAACCCAAACCCAACAAAAGATATTGCTATACATAAAGGGGATGTGATTGGGGAATTTTATTTCCAGCAATATAATGATCAAGAAGGCTGCCCAAAATGTGGGCCCTATCGCTGGCGTTTAATCGCTGGCAATGATATATACCTTTTAACCAACACATGCACCATTAATAATTCTCAATCAATTTATGTCCAGTTTAACAACATTCGTCAGGATCTTCTGACAAAATCAGCCCAGGGTTCATTATATAAAGAAAATAAACCCCTGGTCTTTAACTGTGCAAACTCTAATGCAACGCAGGACGTGCTGATACGTCTGGTTAGCGATGCTGCATCTTTTTCATCCGATTTGACCAAAACAAGCAACAGTAATATCGGTATCGCTCTGATACATAATGGCATCGTTGTTAAACCCGGTGAAAATTTCAGGTCTCACATCGTCAATGGTAGCGGCAGCGATATGATTAGTTTTGTGCCGGTCAAAAATGATGTAGAGAGCAGTGCAATCGCTACAGGACCGTTATCGGCTTCTGCTATATTGATTTTCAGCGCGCCATGACAGGGAAGATATAATGCAACTGAGTCAATATATTTTTCACAGTATGCTGGCATTGACCCTCTTAGCTGCCGCAGAAACCTATGCCGAAGTAGATACTGGTGGAACAAAGGTCACTATCTCAGCGATGGTAGTAGCGCCACCTCCGTGCACAGTACCCGCGAATATGAATATCAGTTTTGAAAACGTGAACGTAGAAAATATTACAACATACAAGAAAAAAATAGATTACTTCATAATGTGTGAGGGCAGTTCCAAGATAAAAATGAAAATAACAGGAGAGGGTGCAACCTTTGACGGGAACGTACTAAAAACCAGCAACGGCAATCTGGGAATTCGTCTGTATGCTGATGGCACTCCGTGGCATATTAACACCCCACTGCCAATAAACTACCCGGTAATACCACAGATTGACGCCATGCTGGTCAAACAGCGTAACGCAACCTTAGCGACAGGAATCTTCACCAGTGAAGCAATAATGATTGTGGAAACGAACTAGCCTGGCAGGGATGACTACAACAGCAGGACGAGGCACTTGCCTCGCCCTGTTTATCGTTATTTTTTCAGCAGAAACTCACGCAGTTCGGCAAAGTCACCTTTCATCTTATGCGACAGCAGCGGCAGATCGGCCCGTTCGGCCAGCGCCTCCGGCAACGGCAGCGTTTGATCCAGAATCGCTTCCACACTCTCTTTAAACTTCGCCGGGTGCGCGGTGCCGAGGAACAGACCAAACTCGCCTTCCTGCAGCTGATCGCGCAGCAGACGGTAGGCGATAGCGGCGTGCGGCTCTGAAAGGTAGCCCAGATCGGCCAGCTCACGCATGGTGGCTTTGGTGGTTTCATCATCCACGGCCCCGTAACCCAGATCCTGCAGACGCCAGATTTTGCGACGGAAGATCTCTTCCACGCGCGGCCAGTTGTTGGGCTGTGACACATCCATCGCGTTAGACAGGGTGGCGACCGTCACGTTAGGTGCCCACTCACCGTTCACCAGGAAGCGCGGCACAGTATCATTCGCGTTGGTGGCGGCAATAAAGCGCTTCACCGGCAGACCGAGCGTCTTCGCCAGCAGACCAGCCGTCAGGTCACCGAAGTTACCGCTTGGCACGGAGATCACCAGCTGGTTGCGTTTTTCCTGTGGCAGCTGCGCCACCGCTTCAAAGTAATAGCAGATTTGCGCCAGCAGACGGCTGATGTTGATCGAGTTCGCCGAGTTCAGGCCGATGGCCTTCTTCAGCTCTTCATCATCAAAGGCCTGTTTCACCAGCGACTGGCAGGCATCGAAATCACCGTCGATAGCGATGGTCTGAATATTCCCACCCAGCGTACAGAACAGCTTCTCCTGCAGCGGACTGATTTTGCCCTGCGGATAGAGGATCACCACACGCACGTTTTCCATACCGTAGAAGGCATGAGCGACGGCAGCACCGGTATCACCCGACGTGGCGGTCAGGATGGTGATCTTCTCGTCGGCTCCGCTGACACAGGCAAGCATCTGCGCCATAAAGCGGCCACCGAAGTCTTTGAACGCCAGCGTCGGCCCGTGGAACAGCTCCAGTGCAGCGATATCTTCCGTGACATCCACGACCGGCGCCGGGAAAGTGAAGGCCGTTTTCAGACGCTCATTCAGCTGATGCGCTTCAATTTCGTCACCGATAAAGGCCGACAGGATCTTGCTACTGCGGGTGACGAAATCCATTTCCAGCATGGCATCGATGTCGGTCAGTTCGAACTCAGGTAATTCCAGCGGAAAGAACAGGCCCTGCTGTTTACCCAGACCCTGCTTCACCGCCTGGGCGAAGCTGACCTGCTCATTGTGATCCTTAAGATTATACAGTTTCATGCGTTATCCCAGTTTACGTGCGCCTGCCGTGTCTAAACGGCAGATATGGACGAAGCCTTCATCATTTTGCAGATAATGCTGGCGGAGCCAGTCTGCCATACGTTGTGCGGTATCCTGCTGGTTACACACGGCAAAAAGCGTGGGGCCGGAGCCAGAGATACCACAGGCCAGTGCACCGATATCGGCAGCGGCCTGACGGGCTTCACTGAAGCCCGGTAACAATTGGGTGCGGTACGGTTCCGCAATCACGTCCTGCATCAGCTTTGCCGCCAGCAGCGGCTGCTGCGTATGACAGGCGTGAATAAAGCCGCCGAGGTAGCGGCCGTGGCGGATAATATCCTCTTTGCGATAGTGCGCAGGCAGGATCGCCCGGGCTTCCGCCGTTGACACCTTAATGCCCGGATACGCCATCACCCACAGCCAGTCATCAAAGCCTGGCACTTCCTGACTGATAATGCCGTTCTCTTCCAGCATCAGCTGCATGCCGCCCAGGAAACAGGGGGCCACATTGTCATAGTGTACGCTGCCGGAGATACGTCCTTCCAGTTCGCCCATCAGCGCCAGTAACGCCGTATCGTCCAGCGGCTTACCGCAGTGTTCATTCATTGCCATTAACCCGGCGACCACCGAGCAGGCGCTGGAGCCCAGGCCGGAGCCAATCGGCATATTTTTTTCCAGCGTCATCCTGACCGGCACGCGCTGCCCAATCGCTTCACAGAAGCGATCCCAGCATTGATAGACAATATTTTCTTTCGGGTTCGCCGGCAGCTTGCTGACGAAGCGGCCTTCATTGTGCAGACTGAATTCGTCGGCCGATTCCACGGTTACGCAATCACCCAGCAGCGTGCCATCCACCGGCGACACGGCCGCCCCGAGAACGTCAAAGCCAACGCTGACGTTGCCAATTGAGGCAGGGGCATGAATTTTAACCATGATTAAACTCCCAACTTCCACGACAGAGTGCGTAACAGATCGGCAAACACGCCCGCCGCCGTCACATCATTACCGGCACCATAACCACGCAGCACCAGCGGGATCGGCTGATAGTAGCGGCTGTAAAACGCCAGCGCATTCTCGCCATTTTTGACTTTATACAGCGGGTCGTTACCGTCGACCGCATCGATTTTCACTTTACACACCCCGCCCTCTTCAATGGCACCGACAAAGCGTAATACCTTACCTGCCTCACCTGCGCTGGCCACTCTCGCCGCAAAACCGGCATCCAGCTCCGGCAGTCGTGCCATAAAGGTTTCCACATCGGTGATGGCGGTCAGTTCGGGCGGTAAGACGGCCTCAATCTCAATATCGCTCAGTTCAAGCTGATAGCCCGCCTCACGGGCCAGGATCAGCAGCTTACGTGCGACATCCAGCCCGGACAGGTCTTCCCGTGGGTCCGGCTCGGTAAAGCCCATCTCACGGGCCATTTTCGTGGCATCCGACAGCGACACGCCTTCATCCAGTTTACCGAAGATAAACGACAGGGAACCAGAGAGAATACCGGAGAAGCTGATCAAATCATCCCCGGCGTTCAGCAGATTTTGCAGGTTCTCAATCACCGGCAGCCCGGCCCCGACGTTAGTGTCATAGAGGAATTTACGGCGGGACTTTGCCGCCGCCGTACGCATCTGCTGGTAATAGTGATACGAGGAGGTATTGGCCTTTTTATTCGGCGTCACCACATGGAAACCGTCACTCAGGAAGTCAGCGTACTGGTCAGCGACCTGCTGGCTGGAGGTACAGTCAACGATCACCGGGTTCAACAGATGATACTCTTTCACCAGACGACTCAGGCGGCCCAGATCAAACGGCTCTTTCGCCGCCTTTAGCTGTTCCTGCCAGTTCTCCAGAGGGATACCGTGCACATTGGTCAGCAGCGCACGCGAATTGGCGATGCCGCACACCCGCAGGTCAATATGCTTGTTTTTCAGCCAGGTCTGCTGACGATGGAGCTGCTCAATCAGTGCGGCTCCGACGCCACCAACGCCGATCACGAAGACTTCGATGACCTGGTCGGTGGCAAACAGCATCTGATGTACCACACGTACGCCGGTGGTCGCTTCATCATTGCTGACCACCACGGAAATGGAGCGTTCAGACGAGCCCTGGGCAATGGCGACGATATTAATATTCGCCCGGGCCAGCGCGGAGAAGAACTTGGCGGAGATACCCCGGAGGGTGCGCATGCCGTCACCCACCACGGAGATCACGGCAAGGTGCTCCATCACGTCCAGCGGCTCCAGCAGGCCATCCTTCAGCTCAAGGTAGAACTCATCTTCCAGCACACGGCGCGCGCGCGCCAGGTCGCTCTGGGAGACGCAGAAACTGATACTGTATTCAGACGATGACTGGGTGATCAGCACGACGGAAATTCCGCTGCGTGACATGGCCGCAAACACGCGTGCCGCCATGCCCACCATGCCTTTCATGCCCGGGCCGGAGACATTGAACATCGCCATGTTGTTCAGGTTGGTAATGCCCTTAACCGGATTATCTTCATCGCTGCCATCGCCGCCAATCAGCGTGCCGGGTGCCTGCGGATTCGCAGTGTTTTTGATCAGGCAGGGGATCTGGAACTGGGCAATCGGCGCAATCGTGCGGGGGTGAAGGACTTTAGCGCCAAAATAGGAGAGCTCCATCGCTTCCTGATAGGACATCGACTTCAGCAGGCGGGCGTCCGGCACCTGGCGTGGATCGCAGGTATAGACCCCGTCCACATCAGTCCAGATTTCACAGCAGTCGGCGCGCAGGCAGGCCGCCAGCACTGCTGCAGAATAATCAGACCCGTTACGGCCCAGTACCACCAGCTCACCGCGTTCATTACCGGCAGTGAAGCCCGCCATCAGCACCATGTTGCTGGCCGGGATCTGACTGGCAGCGATACGACGGGTGGATTCCGCAATATCTACGGTAGATTCCAGATAGTGACCAACGGCCAACAGTTGCTCTACCGGGTTGATGACGCTGACACCATAACCGCGAGCCTGGAGCAGACCTTCCATAATAGCGATAGAGAGCTTTTCCCCCCGGCAGATGATCGCGGCATTCACGCTGTCCGGGCACTGCCCCAGCAGGGCAATGCCGTGCAGCACCTGCTTAAGCTGCACGAACTCCTGATCCACTACCCCTTTGAGCCTGTCGAAGGCGAAACCCGGTTGCGCCTCAGCCAGCCCCTGCAGCAACTCAGCGAAGATACGCTCCGCGTCGCTGATATTGGGTGAGGCATCCTGACCGCTAATGGTTTTCTCAATCATCGCCACCAGATGGTTGGTAATCTTCGCTGGCGCGGACAATACGGTAGCAACCTGTCCCTGCTTTACGTTACTTTCCAGAATATCAGCCACGCGCAGAAAACGTTCCGCATTGGCTACTGAGGTTCCACCGAATTTCAGCACTCGCATGTTCAAACTCTCCTGAATTTTTGCCGAAAAAAAAGCCCGCACTGGTTAGGTGCGGGCTTATTTTTGATTTTTCCTGTATGCGTCAGCCCGCACCGTTACCTGTGGTAATGGTGGTGGTAATAATGATTGTTGTCATCAGGCTGTTTTTGCGCATTGAGATTTATCTTTTATCTGTCTGTAAAATCTGTCGGCTTTCAGAAGTAAAGCAAACGGTCGGCCAAGTCAATTTTTTTATCGAAAGCGACTTTTTTGCGCCGCGAGGTAGCCGGGCACTTTTCGCCGCCCGGGCCAATCTGTTGTGTTACACAGAGAAAAAATGGCAGTAAATAGCACTACTTTTCAGACTTTCTACAGTTTTTTTAGCTGGAGGTTTTTTTCGATGTCATGCAGTAAACGGTGGAGCATGGCGATATCCCGCTGCTGTAACAGGCCCATACGCTGCTGCAGCCAGTCAGCCAGTTTTTCATCACCCGCGACCTCCAACCGCTGTAACAAATTCCGGGCTCGCTGGCGCAGAGCGGCAAGCTGGTCAGCCTCAGCACCCACTTCCGTCTGTGCACTGACCTGACGCAGCGCCGAGAGCTGATAGCAGTAGACCATCACCGCCTGACCGAGATTGAGCGACGGATAGTCAGCCGCCATCGGGATACCTGTCAGCAGATCAACCTGCGCCAGCTCTTCATTAGTCAGACCACTGTCCTCACGGCCAAATACCATTGCCGCACTGCCAATCCACGATTGTTTCTCTTCCAGCACGCCCTGTACCTGCTGGGGGGTGGCGTAATAGCGAAATTTTGCCCGCGAACGTGCCGTCGTGGCGATGCTAAAATCAATATCCGCCAGCGCCGCGTCGAGTGAGGTCCAGTGGGTCGCCTGGCTCAGGATCTCCGCCGAACCATGGGCCACGCGCTGCGCAACAGGATCAAGATGCACCTGACTGTTAACAATGCGCAACTCATCAAACCCCATGGTTTTCATCGCACGGGCTGCCGCGCCGACATTTTCAGCCCGGGCAGGAGAAACAAGGATCAGGGGAAAACGCATAGCCACCTACAAGAAAGAGAAAATTACCGCCATGACTCTGCCACGTCAGCATTCAAAATGAAACTGACATGCTTCAACATGATATCAACCCACTAAAAAAAAACCTTTGTAACGATAAAATGTATTTTATCAGCTGATTAACATGGAGCGAAAAGCATTTAAGCCTCTTGTCACGTCTGCGTACGAATGCGTAAACACAGGGTCATAATTGTGAGCTAACCAGGCATTCCGGTAAGAGTTTTTCACAAAAGTGTTAACGTGCTACAATTGGTTTGATATAAGTCAACTAAGCGTTGTTTTATTGCGTAATGGTTGTTGCCTGTGCTGTTATGTTGCTGTTAATACAGTTAGGATATACGCCGTTTAGCACTACCGGGGCATGCAGGATACAGCCTGATGGCTGAGCAAAACCCAGTAAAACGGACGCTTCAGGAACGCTGAATCATCACGTATAACGGGTTAGCCGCGTTGTTGACGGTACATGGAACCTGTATCAAGAACATCATTCTGTACTGCTGTTGTTTTGCTTCTGGCTCTGAACACCGGGTTTAGCCAGCGCCAACAGCCGTATGTCCTGTTTTCGATTTTGTTGGCAATTTAGGTAGCGAACACATGCAGACCCCGCACATACTTATCGTTGAAGACGAATTAGTCACTCGTAATACGCTCAAAAGTATTTTTGAAGCCGAAGGCTACATGGTTTTTGAAGCTACGGATGGCGCTGAAATGCACCAGATACTGACAGATAATGATATTAATCTGGTGATTATGGACATCAACCTGCCGGGCAAAAATGGCCTGTTGCTGGCACGTGAGCTGCGTGAGCAGGCAAACGTAGCCCTGATGTTCCTGACGGGTCGTGATAATGAAGTTGATAAGATCCTTGGCCTGGAAATCGGCGCTGATGACTATATCACCAAGCCTTTCAACCCACGTGAACTGACTATCCGCGCCCGCAATCTTCTGTCACGGACGATGAATCTGGCCGCCGTTAGCGAAGAGCGCAAGCTGGTTGAATCCTACCGTTTCAACGGCTGGGAACTGGATATCAACAGTCGTTCGCTGGTCAGCCCGCAGGGCGAACAATATAAGCTGCCACGCAGCGAGTTCCGTGCGATGCTGCACTTCTGCGAAAACCCGGGCAAGATCCAGACCCGTGCTGACCTGCTGAAGAAAATGACGGGCCGCGAACTGAAGCCTCACGATCGTACCGTCGACGTGACAATCCGCCGCATCCGTAAGCATTTTGAATCCACACCTGACACCCCGGAAATCATCGCCACGATTCATGGCGAAGGGTACCGTTTCTGTGGTGATCTGCAGGATTAATGCTCGTGGGGGTCGACCCTCAGTTCCGGTCGACCCGCGCATTCTTCTACTGATGACCCCATGGAATAATTGGCACGGCACTGAGCGCGTTCTTCGGTGAACCGTCGACCACCTTATCCGAATAGCTCAGGTAAATGAGTGCATTACGTTTTTTGTCAAAGAAACGCACGACCTGGAGCTTTTTGAACACCAGCGAAGTCCGTTTTCTGAAAACCACTTCACCCTCTGATTTCCCCTGCGCAATCTTGTCACTCAGTTCCACTGGCCCTACCTGCTGACAGGAAATTGCCGCATCTGACGTATCTTCAGCCAGTCCCAGTCCGCCTTTGATGCCACCGGTTTTTGCACGGCTCAGATAACAGGTGACGTTTTTCACCTCAGGGTCATCGAATGCTTCAACCACAATTTTATGGTCGGGGCCAAACATTTTAAAGACGGTATCCACTGACCCCACCTGCTCCGCATGTAATAAACCTGGAAACAAGAATACTGAAGTGACTATTAACACTTTTTTAATTGTCATGACGTTACCATTTCAAAGAAAATAGATGACATTGTAAGGTAGACACGAAACTACCGTACGCTTACGTTTATAACGCTATTTGTCGCTAATATGACCGTATTTAGCACTTTTTTACAGCTAATGCCCGGTACTTAGCTTTTGCAATTAATGCTATTATTCGTCGACTTTGCTTACCATGCACCAATTCTGAGTAACATGAGGACGATTTATGGACCAAGCCGGTATCATTCGAGATTTGCTTGTCTGGCTGGAGAGCCACCTCGACCAACCATTATCCCTGGATAATGTTGCGGCAAAGGCAGGTTATTCAAAATGGCATTTGCAAAGAATGTTCAAGGACGTCACTGGTCACGCGATTGGCGCTTATATTCGCGCTCGTCGTTTGTCAAAAGCAGCCGTCGCCTTAAGGCTGACAAGCCGCCCTATTCTGGATATTGCTTTGCAGTATCGTTTCGATTCTCAACAAACTTTCACCAGAGCGTTTAAAAAGCAGTTTGCGCAGACGCCAGCCTGGTATCGCCGGTCATCGGACTGGAATGCCTACGGACTGCGTCCCCCGATCCGTCTCAATGACGTCAGATTACCTGATCCTACCTGGGTTAGTCTGCCGGAAATTGTACTGACAGGGCAAACGCAGTCTTACACCTGCACACTGGAGCAAATCTCTCGCTTTCGTGATGAAATGCGTATGCACTTCTGGCGTCAGTTCCTGACAGAGACAGATACCGTACCCCCGGTACTGTATGGCCTCCATCAGTCGCGCCCCAGTGCAGAGAAAGATGATGAACAGGAAATCCTCTATACCACAGCCGTTCCTTCCGGGGAGATAGCTAACCAGCTACATTCAACCCAAACGGTGCTGTTGGAGGCGGGCGATTATGTCCAGTTCACCTATGAAGGGCCACGCACCGGGCTTCAGGAGTTCGTCTTACAGATTTACGGTACCTGTATGCCGACACTGAACCTGACACGTCGCCACGGACAGGATATTGAGCGTTTTTATACTCACGGTGGTAAGAAACGTCCCGAACCTCCCGTCGATATCCACTGTGAATATCTGATCCCCATCCGACGTCAGTCGTCTGTCTGATCATGAAAAAGGGCCGGATTACCGGCCCTTTTTGCAGGTTAACGCTGAAGTTCGTCGAGCGCGGTCTCCTCGAGATGCGCCACATCCCCGGCGGTTTCCACCACCCAGCCTGAAGCCAGCCAGGCGCTTTGCTGATGGTCCACGCGTGAAAGAGAGCAATTGCGCAGACGAAGGCGACGCTCCGCATTGGCCGGCAGCCCAAGAATAGTACTGAGCAACACCCCCAGCGCCATGCCGTGGCTGACAATCAGCGGACGACTTCCCTCTGGCAGCGCCAGACAGGCATCCAGCGCCTGATGCATACGCTGCGCCATTTCACCCATCGACTCCCCCTGAGGGATACGGCCATTTTCCGTACCATCCACCAGCGTTTTCCGCCAGCCCTCTTCTTCTGCGCTCAATGAATCCAGCAGGCGCTGTTCCAGCACCCCCATATTCAGCTCACGCAGGCGGGGATCCAGTACCACTGAACAGCCGCAGGCGTCGGCAATGATCTCGGCGGTACGTCGGGTACGGCCCAGATCGCTGGCAATCACATGGGTGATACCGAGTTTTTTTACCCGCTCCCCCACCTGATGAGCCTGCTGCTCTCCTTTCTCAGTCAGCGCGCTGTCTGACTGCCCCTGAATGCGACGTGCCGCATTCCATAGCGTTTCTCCGTGGCGAACAAGATAGACCTGTAACATGCGATTTTCCGTTATACTGCGACAAATTTGCGTAGAGGGTTCAAACAATTATGTACCATGTTGTCGCTGCTACCATCAATCCAGCCAAAATTAAGGCAATTTCTCAAGCGTTCAGCGATATCTTCGGGGAAGGATCCTGCCATATTGAGGGCGTCGAGGTCGACAGCGGCGTTGCCGCACAACCGATCACAAACACAGAAACGCGAACTGGCGCACGTCAGCGCGTGATGAATGCCCGTCAGGTCAGACCCGAAGCCGATTTCTGGGTGGCGATCGAGGCCGGCATTGAAGACAACACGGCCTTTGCGTGGATGGTGGTAGAAAATCATAAGCTACGTGGCGAGTCGCGCTCTGCCAGCTTCACCCTGCCCGCCATTGTGATGAAAGGCATTCATGAAGGGCGGGAACTGGGCGAAGAGATGGCACGCCTCACGGGCATTGACAATATCAAGCACAAGGGCGGCGCTATTGGTGCCTTTACAGCTGGCCACCTGTCCCGTACCAGCGTGTATCATCAGGCCCTGATCCTCGCTCTCTGCCCGTTCCATAACGATATCTACCAGCGCAAAGACGACGACTCAGACCTTATCTGACCCGTTCAACAGCTGTGCCTCCAGCCAGGCCTTTAACGCCGGGGGGGCACTTTTCAGGCTGTTTGAGCCTCGCGTAATGGTCGCAATCCCTGCTCCCAGCTCATTTTTCAGCTCACGCTGGCTCATTTCGCCACGCATCAGCTCTTCGACGATGCGCAATCGCGTACCCAGCGCTTCGCGCTCATCCGGAGTCAGCATCAGCTGCAACAGCGGAAGGTGCAGCTCACCCTGATAGGCCCGCTGTAGCAGCGTGACAAAACGCAGCCAGTCTTCACTGGCCGAATCTGTCGTCACGGGAACAGGAGTTTGGTTGGTCATGGTATTCCGCCATACTATTCAACTAGTACAGTAGCATATCATTATCCCCTTCATACTTGAAGCGACAGCGGTGTCAGCGGCACATATTCCCGTCCCCGACGGAAGGCACGAGCACGCTGTCTTGCTGTCGCCTCAGCGATTCTGGCGAGCTTTCCCCTCAGTAACGCTGCTGCCACTCGCTGTCAGAGAACAGGTTGTCAGACTGTTTCATGAAGTAACGATAATAGGCGTCATAGGCCAGCACGTTCTTCACATATCCCCGGGTCTCCGAGAACGGGATGGTTTCGATAAAGGCCACGGCGTCCAGCTTACCGGCGCTGTTACCCTGCCAGGTGCGAACCCGCGATGGTCCGGCGTTATACGCTGCCGAGGCAAAGATACGGTTCTGACCGAACTGCTGATACACCGACTCAAGATACTGCGTCCCAATCTGGATGTTGGTTTCAGCATCCAGCAGCTGGCTGCTGTTGCTGTATCCCGGAATGCTGAATTTGGTCACCGTATGCTGTGCCGTCGCAGGCATGACCTGCATCAGGCCCGATGCGCCCACCGGGGAGCGTGCTTTGGGATTCCAGGCACTCTCCTGACGGGCAATCGCCATGGCATAACTCATCGGGATGCTCTTACCGCTGATATTACGCTCAAACTGCGGCTGCCAGGCCAGCGGGAAACGCTCCTGCAGGCTGTTCCACAGTTTGCCCGTAATCGTGGCCTGCACGCTGAGATCCCACCAGTTTTGCTGGCGTGCGTAGCTGGCCAGCATCTGCTGCTGCGACGTGGTGCGGCTGGACACCAGATAACTCCACTCGCTGCGGGCAAGGTTATCCATTCCCCAGTACATCAGCTCCCGCACGCGGGCGATCTCCGGGCCTTCGGTCAGGCTGCTGTCCACCGCCGGGGCTTTGTCGACCTGCAACGGATACTCCACGCCCAGCTTCTGCGCAGCGACCATAGGATAGAACCCACGCTCCTGCATCAGCTTGCGCAGGATGCCCTCTGCTTCCTCTTTGCGCCCCTGCTCAAGCAACAGGTCAGC
Organism: Erwinia persicina; assembly: GCF_019844095.1. NCBI lineage: Bacteria > Pseudomonadati > Pseudomonadota > Gammaproteobacteria > Enterobacterales > Erwiniaceae > Erwinia > Erwinia persicina. The sequence continues at coordinate 3,896,162 of NZ_CP082141.1, forward strand.
CTGCCAGTACTGCCACTCATCTTTCTCTTTTGCTTCTACCGGCAGGCGGGCAATCCAGGTATTCATTCCCCGGCGATCGTTGTTGCCCAGTGACATCCGCACCCGGCGTTCAATCAGAGAGGTGGCGTCACTGCGCATTACCACATCGTCGCGCCAGCGCGCCTGCTCGCTGGTGATATCGTTGCCCATCAGACGCCAGGCCACCGCTTCCTTCAGCGCCTGGGTCTGCTGTTCATCCAGCTTTTGCGACTGCACCAGAGAAGGGATCATCTGCCGCGCCCGTTCGGCATCCGTCCGGGCCAGGCTGCTGAAAGCAATTGCCGTCGCCTGGCGGGTAAAGTCCGTCGCGCCGACGCTGCGCGCAAAGTTCTCAACCGTACCCGGATTATTTTGCAGATCCATCACCGCATTGGCGATGGTCTGATAATCCTCAGGCAGCTGTTTCGCCAGGAAATTTACCAGATTGCTGTTCCCGGCTTTCATCGCCAGGCGGATGCGTTCCAGCGTGGTAATCGGGTTCTGCTGTCCGGCCGCCTGCCAGGCACTGAACAGCTTATCGCAGGTGCCGGGCAGCGAGCTGCCGGTCAGCCAGATGGCTTTCGCCCCGTCCCAGGCTACCTGCTGCTGGCCGGTGGCCCATTTGGCGTAATACCAGTTACAGCGTGCCGCCACAGGCTTGGGTGCCTGCGGGCTGAAGACCAGCAGACCGCGCCAGTCCTGACGTCGTGCCAGCTCATTCACAAAGCGTGAAGAAAGCGAGCGTACGGGCGGCAGCGTCGGATAGCGTTTAATAAAATCATTGACTGCCAGGCCGGTTTCCTGATCAAGATTCTGCGCCAGCTGGCGATATTCCAGATAAGGATAAAGGGGATAGTCGTGCAGCGTCGGCATCAGCCGATCGACGGTATCCATCTGTTTACTGTCCCAGGCCTGTTTAATTTGCAGGTAACGGGTACGTTGTTCATCCAGTGAATCCGCCCGGGCGCTGCCGGTGGCTGCTGTTAAGCACGCCGCTACTACCCATAACTGCCACTTGTCCACCATGACTTTCCCCACGTTACCGCCTTAATTATTCCTGAATCGCGAAATTTATCTGCTTCATGCTAACCAGTTGCAGCCCATCGTGCCATGAACTGAACAAATATTTACGGAATGCGCGCCCCCGGCAGGGGCACCGGCACCGTTGGGGCCGCGCTTTTTTTCCGACAGGCCGATGCTCTATGATAGTACAAACCCTGCGCACCGATCGTGCACCGGCCACTGCCTGCATCAATGAATCTATTCAAAATCAGTGAATTAAAAACTGGCACGCCCTTTGCTCTGTTGAATTCCATCTTGTATACCAGACGGAATTCAACTTATGGCTTTCACCACCGGGTTTACGATCCAGGACTGGCAGCATCACCATCAACAGCACCCGCAGGAGGTGCTCTCCACGCTGGAAGCCCTGCTGGCAGCGCTCTCCTCCGCAGACAATGCCTGGATCTACCTCGCCACGCCCGCGCAGCTGCGTGCGCAGGTAGAGCCACTGCTGGCGGCCTGGCAGCAGGATCCGGCCTCGCTGCCGCTGTTTGGCGTTCCGTTCGCGGTAAAAGACAATATTGATATTGCCGGCTGGCCCACCAGTGCCGCCTGCCCGGCGTTTACCTACACCGCGGAGAGCGACGCCGTCGCCGTGGCTAATCTGAAAGGCAAAGGGGCGGTGGTCATTGGCAAAACTAACCTCGACCAGTACGCCACCGGTCTGGTCGGGACACGTTCGCCGTTTGGCGCAGTTTGTAACACGTTTAATCCTGCGTATGTCAGCGGCGGTTCCAGCTCCGGCTCCGCCTCCGTTACCGCCCGGGGCCTGGTGTGCTTTGCACTGGGTACCGATACCGCCGGTTCCGGCCGCGTCCCTGCAGGATTTAATAATATTGTCGGCCTGAAGCCGACAAAAGGCTGGCTTTCGGCCACCGGGGTGGTGCCTGCCTGCCGCCTGAACGACACCATTTCCGTCTTCGCGCTGACCGTGGAAGATGCCTTCCTTGCCGCCAGCTGTGCCGGAGGCTATGACAGTCTGGATGCCTACGCCCGCCATAATCCGGGCCTCGCCCCGGCTGCCCTGCCGGACGCCCCGCGTTTTGCCATTCCGGCCAGCCCGGAATTCTTTGGCGACGCGAAAGCGCAGGCCGCGTGGGAGGCCGCCTGTGCCGACCTGATCGCCGCCGGTGCCAGCCTGCAGCCGGTGGACTTTACCCCCTTTACGCAGCTGGCGGAACAGCTCTACTCCGGCCCGTGGGTGGCCGAACGCACCGTGGCCGTGGGCGCGATGCTCTCGCGCCCGGAAGAGATGGATCCGGTGGTGTACGACATCGTCGCCAGTGGCAACCACTACAGCGCCGTGGACGCTTACAAAGCGGAATATCTGCGCGCCGAACTGACGCGCCAGATCCAGCAGACGCTCAGCCAGTTTGATGCGCTGGTGGTGCCGACCTCACCGACCATTCACACCCTGGAAGAGATGAAACAGGAGCCAGTGCGCTACAACTCGCAGTTCGGCACCTATACCAACTTTACCAACCTGGCCGATCTGGCGGCGCTGGCGCTGCCCGCGCCGTTCCGCGCCGACGGTCTGCCGGCGGGCATTACGCTGATCGCACTGGCCTGGCACGACCGCGCGCTGGCGACCTTCGGCCTGCGCTGGCAGCAACGGCAGGCTCTTAGCCTCGGTGCCACCGGCCGGCCGCAGCCTGCGCCCGCAACCCTGCCCGCCTCATCACTGCACGTGCGTGTGGCGGTGGTCGGTGCCCATTTGACCGGCATGCCGCTCAACCACCAGCTGACCCGACGAAATGCGGTTCGGGTGGAAGAGACCACCACCGCAGCCTGTTATCGCCTGTATGCGCTGGCCAATACCATCCCGGCCAAACCCGGGCTGGTCAAAGCCGCCACAGGGGCCGCCATCCTCGTTGAGCTGTGGGATATCCCGCTGGCGCGCTTTGGCGAGTTTGTAGCAGAAATCCCCGCCCCGCTGGGGATCGGCACGCTGGAACTGGCCGACGGCCGCAGCGTGAAAGGGTTCATCTGTGAGCCTGCCGCCCTGACGCAGGCCACTGACATCACTGAATTCGGCGGCTGGCGCCGCTGGCTGAGCCGCGAGGAGAAGTCTGATGTTTAACACTGTTCTGGTTGCCAACCGTGGCGAAATTGCCTGCCGCGCCATCCGTACCCTGAAGCGCCTCGGCATCACCAGCGTCGCGGTGTACTCCGATGCCGACAAAAACGCCCAGCACGTCAAAGATGCCGATATCGCCATTGCCCTCGGGGGTGCTAAGGCCAGCGACAGCTATCTGGTCATCGACAAAATTCTTGCCGCCGCCCGCGAGAGCGGCGCTGAAGCCATCTGGCCCGGCTACGGCTTCCTCTCTGAAAGCCTGCCGTTTGCCGCCGCCTGCGAAGCCGCAGACATTGCCTTTATCGGCCCGACCGCGCAGCAGATTGGCGAGTTTGGCCTGAAGCACCGGGCACGCGAGCTGGCGGCTGCGGCAGGCGTCCCCATGACGCCGGGCACGCCGCTGCTGGACTCGCTTGCAGAGGCGATTGCCGCCGCGACGCGTATTGGTTACCCGGTGATGCTGAAAAGTACGGCGGGGGGTGGCGGTATTGGCCTGACGCGCTGCGCCAGTGAAGCCGCGCTGGTCAGCGCCTGGGAGAGCGTACGCCGCCTGGGCGAACAGTTTTTCAGCGATGCCGGCGTGTTCCTTGAGCGCTGCATCGATCAGGCCCGTCACGTTGAGGTACAGATTTTTGGCGATGGCCAGGGCAAGGTCGTGGCCCTCGGTGAGCGCGACTGTTCACTGCAGCGCCGCAATCAGAAGGTCGTGGAAGAGACTCCGGCCCCGAACCTGCCCGCTGCGACCCGCGCCGCCCTGCTCGACTCCGCCGTCAAACTCGGCGAACTGGTGAACTACCGCAGCGCCGGAACGGTGGAATACATCTATGACGCCGTGCGCGATGAATTCTTCTTCCTGGAAGTGAACACCCGCCTGCAGGTGGAGCACCCGGTGACCGAGTGCGTTACCGGCCTGGACCTGGTGGAGTGCATGCTGCAGGTCGCCGCCGGGGAGTCGCCAGACTGGGATAAGATGGCGCAGGCTTCACGGGGAGCATCTATTGAAGTCCGAATTTATGCTGAAGATCCGCTGAAAAACTTCCAGCCCAGCCCCGGTATCCTGACCGAAGTCTGTTTCCCGGAGGGCGTTCGCATCGACAGCTGGGTCAGTACCGGCACGGAGGTTTCTGCCTTCTACGATCCGATGATCGCCAAACTGATCGTCCACGCGGACAACCGCGCGGCAGCACTGGAAAAAATGCAGGCGGCGCTGAATGAAACCCGTCTGCACGGCATCGCCACCAACCTCGATTATCTGCGTCAGGTGGTCGCCACCGAGGCCTTCCGCAGCGGCAACGTCTGGACGCGCCTGCTCGACGGCTTTACACCGGAAGCCGCAGTGATTGAAGTAATCCAGCCCGGCACCTGGAGCAGCATTCAGGACTACCCGGGCCGTCCTGGCTACTGGGATATCGGCGTGCCCCCCTCCGGGCCAATGGATGACTACGCCTTCCGCCTCGCCAACCGCATCGTCGGCAATGCTGAAGAAGCCGCCGGGCTGGAGTTTACCCTGCAGGGTCCCACGCTGCGGTTTCACAGCGACGCGCTGATCGCCCTGACCGGGGCGGCCTGTCCGGCATCACTGGATGGGGAAGAGGTGGCGTACTGGCAGCCGGTGGCGGTCAAAGCCGGACAGACGCTGACCCTGGGCCGGGCGCAGCAGGGCTGCCGCACCTGCCTGGCCGTACGTAACGGCTTTGACGTGCCGGAATACCTCGGCAGCCGCTCCACGTTTGCACTCGGTCAGTTTGGCGGCCACGCCGGGCGGACCCTGCGGGTGGCCGATATGCTGCCCATCTCTCAGCCGCATCTGGCGGCCTGTACCACCCCTGCGCCGGTCAGCGAACCGGCGGCCCTGCCCGCCGCCGATCGCCCGGTGTACGGGGATGAATGGCGCATCGGCGTACTGTATGGCCCGCACGGCGCACCGGACTTCTTCACTGCACAGTCGATTGACGAATTCTTTGCCGCCGAATGGCAGGTGCACTACAACTCTAACCGCCTCGGCGTGCGGCTGGTCGGGCCGAAGCCGGGCTGGGCACGCGCCAACGGCGGCGAAGCCGGACTGCATCCGTCTAACGTCCACGACTGCGAATATGCCATCGGGGCGGTTAACTTTACCGGAGACTTTCCGGTAATCCTCACCCGGGACGGGCCCAGCCTGGGCGGTTTTGTCTGCCCGGTGACCATTGCGAAAGCGGAACTGTGGAAAGTCGGCCAGGTCAAACCGGGCGACCGCATTCGTTTCCACCCCATCAGCGTTGAAGAAGCGCATGCGCTGGCGCTGGCGCAGGATCGCAGTATTCACGACCTGTGCGCCCTGCGTACCGCCCCCTTTGCCACGCCGCCACTGGCGGATACTGTCCACGGCTCAGCAACCATACTGGCAGCGATCAAGGCCACAGATACCACGCCCACGGCGATTTATCGTCAGGCGGGTGACAACTATATTCTGCTGGAGTACGGCGATAACGTGCTGGATCTCGCCCTGCGCCTGCGCGTGCATCTGCTGATGACCGCTCTCACCGGCGTCGGCCAGCCCGGTATTGAAGAGCTCTCTCCCGGCGTACGTTCCCTGCAGATCCGTTACGACAGTCAGATCCTCAGCCAGAAGCAGCTGATGAGCCTGTTGCTGACGCTGGAACAGAATCTGGGTGACGTGACGCAGATGAAAGTGCCCTCGCGCATTGTTCACCTGCCGATGGCCTTTGAGGACAGCGCGACCCTGGGGGCCGTCGCGCGCTATGCCGAAACCGTGCGGGCCAGCGCGCCCTGGCTGCCGAATAACGTCGACTTTATTCAGCGAATTAATGGCCTTGCCAGCCGCGAAGAGGTCAGTCGCACACTCTTTGACGCCAGCTACCTGATCCTCGGCCTGGGGGATGTCTATCTGGGTGCGCCCTGTGCCGTGCCGATCGATCCGCGTCACCGCCTGCTCAGTTCAAAATACAACCCGGCGCGTACCCACACCGCCGAAGGCACCGTCGGCATTGGCGGCATGTATATGTGCATCTACGGCATGGACTCCCCCGGCGGCTATCAGCTGGTGGGCCGCACGCTGCCGATCTGGAACAAATTCCTGAAGAATGACCAGTTCGCTGCCGGCGAACCCTGGCTGCTGCGCTTCTTCGACCAGGTGCGTTTCTACCCGGTCAGCGAGGCCGAACTCGACGTCCTGCGCGATGACTTCCGCGAGGGACGCGCCCGGGTGCGCATTGAACAGTCGGTCTTTGATTTTGCTGAACATACCCGGTTCCTCACCGACCATGCTGACGCCATCAGCGCCTTCCGCCAGAAGCAGGCCCGCGCCTTCGAGACTGAAGTCGCCCTGTGGGCGCAGGAAGAGGACGGTGCGCCACTGACCAGCGATGAGACGCTGCTGCCGCCGGAAGAGGATGAGGGTGCGTTTCAAGTCAGTGCCGATCTGAACGGCAATATCTGGAAAGTGCTGGTACAGCCGGGCGATGAGGTGGCCGCCGGTCAGCCGCTGATTATCGTCGAGGCGATGAAAATGGAGCTGGCGGTTAACGCCCCGCGGGCCGGGCGCGTCAAGCGCATCGGCTGCCAGCCTGGCCGCCCGGTCAGCCCCGGCGATGCCCTGCTGTGGCTGGAATAAACATGGACGACAAACGCAGCCCGCCCCGGCCGGAAGCGCTGGCCGATCGTGTCTACCAGCAGCTGAAAAATGACATCTTCGATTTTCGCCTGATGCCGGGGGATGCCTTCAGTGAAAATGAAGTGGCCGAACGCTTCGCGGTCAGCCGCACCCCGGTTCGTCAGGCGCTGTTCCGCCTGGAGCGCGAAGGTTACGTCGAGGTGTGGCACCGCCGGGGCTGGCAGGTGCGGCAGTTTGATTTCGCCTACTTTGAGGAGCTGTACGACCTGCGCATCGTGCTGGAGTGCGAGGCGGTGAAACGCCTGTGCCGGCTGCCCGCCGGCGAGACGGAACGTCTGCTGGCGCGGCCGATTGGCGTCTGGATCACGGAGCCCCCCCTGGCGGATGGCAACACGGTGTCACTGCACGATGAGGCCTTCCATATCGCCCTGGTGGCGGCGGTGGGCAACGGTGAAATGACGCGCATTCACGGCGAGCTGACGGAAAAAATCCGCATAATTCGCCGCCTTGACTTCACCCGTGAAGATCGTATCAGCGCCACCTATAACGAACACGCGAGCATCCTGCGCGCGATATTGCACCAGCACAGCGAGGAGGCCCGGCGCATTCTGACCGACCATATTGCCGTCAGCCGCGCCGAAGTCAGAAAAATCACCGTCCATATGCTCCAGCAGGCCAGACACCATATCGTTTCATCCAACTCAATGTTAGGGGATTACTGATGAAGAGACGTTCGTTGATCAAAGCATTTGCGCTGTCTGCCAGCGTAGTCGCCATGGGACTCTCCTGGAGCGTTCAGGCTGCCGACACCATCAAAGTGGGGATCATGCATTCCCTGTCCGGCACCATGGCCATTTCCGAAACGCCGCTGAAAGACGTGGCGCTGATGACCATCGAAGAGATCAACGCGAAAGGCGGGGTGCTGGGGAAAAAACTGGAGCCGGTGGTGGTCGACCCGGCCTCTAACTGGCCACTGTTTGCGGAAAAAGCCCGTCAGTTACTCACTCAGGATAAAGCCGCCGTCGTCTTTGGCTGCTGGACGTCGGTATCACGTAAATCGGTGCTGCCGGTATTCGAGGAACTGAATGGACTGCTGTTCTACCCGGTTCAGTATGAAGGCGAGGAGATGTCGCCAAACGTGTTTTATACCGGCGCCGCGCCAAATCAGCAGGCCATCCCGGCCGTGGAGTACCTGATGAGTGAAGACGGCGGCAGCGCGAAACGCTTCTTCCTGCTGGGTACTGACTACGTTTATCCGCGTACCACCAACAAGATCCTGCGCGCCTTCCTGCACGCCAAAGGCGTGAAGGACAGCGATATCGAAGAGGTCTACACGCCCTTTGGCTACAGTGACTATCAAACTATCGTAACCAATATTAAGAAGTTCTCTGCCGGCGGCAAAACTGCCGTGGTTTCCACCATCAACGGCGACTCCAACGTGCCGTTCTACAAAGAACTGGCCAACCAGGGCATTAAAGCCACGGATGTGCCGGTTGTCGCCTTCTCCGTTGGGGAAGAAGAGCTGCGCGGCATCGACACTAAACCGCTGGTAGGGAACCTGGCCGCATGGAACTACTTCGAATCCGTCGATAACCCGACCAACGCGCGATTCGTTGCGGCTTACCGCGCTTATGCCAAAGCCCACAAGCTGCCAAATGCGGATACCGTGGTGACGAATGATCCCATGGAAGCCACTTATGTCGGCATTCATATGTGGGCACAGGCGGTAGAAAAAGCCGGAACAACCGATGTGGACAAAGTCCGTGCGGCCATGGCCGGACAGACCTTTGCCGCGCCGGATGGCTTTACCCTGACCATGGACCAGACCAATCACCATCTGCACAAACCGGTGATGATTGGTGAGATTGAAGATAACGGTCAGTTCAACGTCGTCTGGCAGACTGACAAGCCGGTGCGCGCCCAGCCGTGGAGCCCCTATATCGCCGGTAACGACAAGAAGCCCGACCACCCGGTGAAAGCCAGCCACTGATCCCGTCACGGGGCGGGCCACTGACTCCCGCCCCTCCTCAGCACGCAAGAGAGCGAATGATGATGATGCGATTCCTGCTGTTACTGCTGTTCTGCCTGCCGCTGATGGCCCAGGCCGGGCCGGCCGTCGACTTCGCTGCTGCCAGCCGCAGCGATCAACTCCGCCTCTTACAGCAGTGGGCCGCCGCACCGGATGCCGCGCGCCTGCCCCTGCTACAGGCTCTGCACAGCGAAAATGTGGTGCTGGATGAGAAGAAACAGCCCTATACCCGTGTTAACGATCGTCTGATGGCATTGGAGGGCAGCGCAGCCCCCACCGGGAAGACCAAAAAGTTGTTTATGAATAACCGCCTGCGCGTGATGATCGCCTCCGCGCTGGCCGCTCATCAGTTGGTCAGTCCGGTCACCGCTGTCCGGCTGCAGGCCGCTCGCGCATTACAGAATGAAGCCACGGGCGATCAACTCCCGCTGCTGAAACAGCGCCTGGCGACCGAAGAGGACGCCACCGTTCATGAGGTGCTGGCTCAGGCGGTCGCCGGACTGCAACTGGCCGATGCCAACCCGCTGGTACGGCTGGAAGCGGTCAAACGGCTGGGTGAAACCAGCGATCCACAGACACAGGCCCGTCTGGAGCAGCTGCTGCAGCCGCAGAATGAGACCGATGCCCGCGTCCGCAGCGCCGCCGCCGACAGCCTGAAGCAGATCCGCTATCGTCTGCTGCCCGGCGATCTGCTGGGCCAGGCCTTTACCGGACTGTCGCTGGGATCGGTGCTGCTGCTGGCCGCGCTCGGTCTGGCGATCACCTACGGCCTGCTGGGGGTGATCAATATGGCCCACGGTGAAATGCTGATGATTGGCGCTTACGCTACCTGGATGGTACAGAACCTGTTCCAGCGTTTCGCCCCGGAATGGCTGGCCTTTTACCCGCTGCTGGCGCTGCCGGTGGCGTTCTTTATGACTGCGGCCATCGGCATGGCGCTGGAACGCACCATCATTCGCCACCTGTACGGCCGGCCGCTGGAAACCCTGCTGGCCACCTGGGGCATCAGCCTGATGCTGATCCAGCTGGTGCGCATTCTGTTTGGTGCGCAGAACCTGGAGGTGGCCAACCCACCCTGGCTGTCCGGCGGACTGCAGGTGCTGCCTAATCTGGTGTTGCCGTACAACCGACTGGCGGTGATCCTGTTTGTTACCGGGGTGCTGGCGCTGACCTGGCTGCTGCTGAACAAAACCCGCCTCGGGATGAACGTACGGGCGGTGACGCAAAACCGCGCCATGGCTGATTGCTGCGGCGTACCGACCGGGCGCGTGGACATGCTGGCATTTGGCCTCGGCTCCGGCATCGCCGGACTGGGCGGTGTCGCACTGTCGCAGTTAGGCAACGTCGGCCCGGAGCTCGGCCAGGGCTATATCATCGACTCTTTCCTGGTGGTGGTGACCGGGGGCGTCGGCCAGCTGGCCGGCACCGTGGTGGCTGCGCTCGGGCTGGGCATTCTTAACAAAGTGCTGGAGCCACAGATCGGTGCAGTGCTCGGTAAGATCCTGATTCTGGTGCTGATCGTGCTGTTTATTCAGAAACGGCCTCAGGGCCTGTTTGCCGTTAAAGGAAGGGTGACTGACTGATGACGCAACCCATGACGCTGACCCTGGTACAAAAATCCCCGCGGCTGGTGACCGCCGCAGGTACGGCGCTGTTGCTCGCGCTGCTGCTGCTGCCGTTTTTCGCGCTGCTTCCTGCGGATCATCCGCTGGCTATCTCAACCTATACGCTGACGCTGGTGGGTAAAATTCTCTGTTATGCCATTGTCGCAGTCGCACTGGACCTGGTGTGGGGTTACGCCGGGATGCTGTCGCTCGGCCACGGGCTGTTCTTCGCCCTCGGCGGTTACGCGATGGGCATGTACCTGATGCGCCAGGCGGCAGGAGACGGTCTGCCGGCGTTTATGTCCTTTCTGTCCTGGACAGAGATGCCGTGGTTCTGGGCAGGAACACAGCACTTTGCCTGGGCACTGTGCCTGATTGTGCTGGTCCCCGGCCTGCTGGCGCTGGTGTTTGGCTGGTTTGCTTTCCGATCGAAAATCAAAGGGGTCTATTTTTCCATCATGACCCAGGCACTGACCTATGCCGGGATGCTGCTGTTCTTCCGGAATGAAACCGGCTTTGGCGGTAACAATGGCTTTACCGGGTTTACCACCCTGCTGGGCTTTCCGGTGACGGCAACCGGCACGCGTATCGGGCTGTTTATCGCCACCGTGCTGCTGCTGGCAGGCAGCCTGGCCGTGGGCCTGATGCTGGCGCGCAGCAAGTTTGGCCGCGTGCTGACGGCGGTGCGCGACGCGGAAAATCGCCTCGCTTTCTGTGGCTACGATCCGCGCGGCTTTAAGCTGTTTGTCTGGACGCTTTCCGCCGTGCTGTGCGGGCTGGCCGGGGCGCTGTACGTCCCACAGGTCGGGATTATTAACCCCGGCGAGATGTCACCCACCAACTCCATTGAGGCCGCCATCTGGGTGGCGCTGGGCGGGCGCGGGACGCTGATCGGCCCGCTGCTGGGGGCCGGCATTGTTAACGGGGCCAAAAGCTGGTTTACCGTCGCCTTCCCGGAATACTGGCTGTTTTTCTTAGGGCTGATGTTTATCCTCGTCACGCTGTTTCTGCCAAACGGGGTGATTGGCCTGCTGCGCAGGAGGAAAGATGACTGAGCACCTGTTTACCCAGCCCCACCGGGCCGATCGCCACCGCGAACAAACCGACCCGGTGTTACAGCTGGAGAATATTACCGTGGCGTTCGACGGCTTTAAGGCCCTGAATGACCTCTCTTTGCAGATCGGCGTCGGCGAACTACGCTGTATCATCGGCCCCAACGGCGCGGGAAAAACCACGCTGATGGATGTGATCACCGGCAAAACCCGCCCGGACAGTGGCCGGGTGTTCTATGACCAGAGCACCGATCTCACCACGCTTTCCCCGGTGGACATTGCCCGAATCGGCATCGGACGCAAATTTCAGAAACCCACGGTGTTCGAGGCGCTGACGGTGTTTGAGAATCTGGAAATTGCCCTGAAAACCGATAAGTCGGTGTGGGCCTGCCTGCGGGCCAGGCTGAACAGTGAGCAGCAGGATCGCATTACCGGGGTGCTGGCGTTGCTGCGTCTTGACAGCCAGCGTCAGCGTCCCGCCGGAATGTTGTCTCACGGGCAGAAGCAGTTTCTGGAGATCGGCATGCTGCTGGTGCAGGATCCGCACCTGCTGCTGCTGGATGAGCCCGCCGCCGGCATGACCGACGCAGAAACCGACTATACCGCCGAGCTGTTTCGCACGCTGGCCGGGAAGCATTCGCTGATGGTAGTGGAACACGATATGGGCTTTGTCGAAACCATTGCTGACCATGTCACGGTACTTCATCAGGGCCAGGTGCTGGCGGAAGGTTCGCTGCGCGAGGTACAGGCTAACGAGCAGGTCATTGAAGTCTATCTGGGGCGATAATATGTTACAGGTCACTGAACTCCATCAATATTACGGCGGCAGCCATATTCTTCGCGGGCTGTCATTTGACACTCAACCGGGTGAAATTACCTGCCTGCTGGGGCGTAACGGCGTGGGGAAAACGACCCTGCTGAAGTGCCTGATGGGGCTGATCCCGGCGAAGTCCGGCAGCATCCACTGGCAGGGGCAGCCGATTAACCACCGCAAACCGCACCAGCGCGTGCAGGCGGGGATCGCCTATGTGCCACAGGGTCGGGAGATCTTCCCGCGGCTGACTGTGGAAGAAAATTTGCTGATGGGCCTGGCCCGTTTTTCCGGCGCTCAGGCAACCCGGGTACCGGAAGAGATCTGGCAGCTGTTTCCGGTGCTGTGGCAGATGAAGCAGCGGCGCGGCGGGGATCTCTCCGGCGGCCAGCAGCAGCAGCTGGCTATAGGGCGGGCGCTGGCCTGCAGGCCGCAACTGTTGATCCTGGATGAGCCGACCGAAGGTATTCAACCCTCGGTGATCAAAGAGATCGGGTCGGTGATCCGCCAGCTTGCCGCACGCGGCGATATGGCGATCCTGCTGGTTGAGCAGTTCTATGATTTTGCCGCCGGACTGGCCGACAGCTATCTGGTGATGTCGCGCGGTGAGATCGTGCAGCGCGGGGCCGGCAATGAAATGGAAGCCGACGGCGTGCGCGGACTAGTGACGATTTAGTGCCGCCACCGCGATAAATCACCGGCCCGGGGCGACCAGAAAACAACGTCGCCCCGGCGGAATAATATGCCGGGGCAGATCTTATTTTTCGCCCCAGCTCAGTGAACCTTATTATCCCGTAACCGGTAAAAATTACCGACTCCCAGCCATCGTCTTTCCCTTCATTCTTACTCTTTCCAGCCAGGTTAATTAATGCAATTAAATAAATGGCCATCTCATTAATAGATTAATATCTCCGACCGTTATATTACAATTACCCGTCGTTACTGAATATTCTTCATAAAGAAATAAATTTAATTTCATTTCATATTTCGGAAATATTCATATACTACTTTCCTGTATTGTTATGAATTTTAATTTACCGATCCTTTAATGGAGGTACTCGCGTGGCTATTTATCCCTTAACCAGCGTACAGCAGGCCGTATGGCTCGATCAGCTTCTGACGCCCTCCACGCCCTGCTACAACGTGGGCGCGCTGTGGCGCATCGAAAGGGATATTGATATCCCACTGTTAAATCGGGCAATAAAAGAAATATTCAGTCAGCATGATGCACTTAAATTAACGTTAGAAGACAGCGAACAGGGTGTCATTCAGACGACCGTATCGAATAGAGACCTGACTCTCGAATACCACGATTTTAGTCTGGATAAAAATGCCCGCCAGAAAGCTTTGTACTATTTCCGTGAAAAACTCAATCAACCCTTTAAACTGTATGAAGAATTACTCTGGCGCTGTGTTTTTATCAAAATAAGTGCAACGACGGGTTACTGGCTGATTAATGCCCATCATATTATTGTCGACGGTACCTCCGTTTCCCTGCTCAGCGGCATGATCATGGATCGTTATAAGCAGCTGAAAAGCGGGCAGATCCCCTCCCCCGTGGCGGTGTATAATTACCGGGACTTTATCGCCAATGATCAGGCGTATATGCACTCCACCCGCTATGAGCATGACCGGGCCTTCTGGCTGGATCGCTTTGCGGATGCCGGGCCGGCGGGCATGGATCGCCGCCCGGGTTTTGCCGCCGATCAGGTATGGCCAAGCCAGCAGATTACCCGTCAGTTGCCTTCCGAACGCTATCAACAGCTCTGCACGCTGGCGGCAGCGCACCAGTGCTCACCCATGCACCTGATGACCGCCCTGCTCGCCTGCTGGTACAGCCGCCTGTGGCAGGTTGAACAGGTGACAGTAGGCGTACCGGTGCATAACCGCAGCAGCGCCCGGTATAAGCAAACCCTGGGCATGTTCTCCTCCATGATCCCGGTGAAGCTGCATATTGACCACCGCCAGCCTTTCAGCGCGCTGATGGTGCAGATCGCTGCAGAGCTGCGTCGTTGCTACCGTCACCAGCGCTTCCCGATTGCCGAGCTGAACCGTCATCTGCGCCTGGGACAGCAGGGACGTCGCCAGCTGTATGACCTGAGTTTTTCACTGGAAACCTTCCCGACCGACATTGAGCTGGAAGGCCACCCGCTGAAAGTCGAAACGCTGCATCACGGCTTTGAACAGATGCCGCTGGCGCTCTATCTCCGTCACTATCACCCTGGCGATCCCCCGCTGCTGGAGTTCAACATGAACCAGGCCTGGTTCAGCGCTGAGGAGGCCCGGCGCACCGCCGATCGCCTGCTGCAGATGCTGGATCATCTGCTCGATCACGGGGTACAGCAGCCGCTGGCCAACCTTCCTCTGCTGCTGGCCGACGAGCGGCAGAAGATCCTCGGCAGCTGGAACGATACGGAACGGACGTGGCCGCTGCCGGAAGGCATTCATCGCTGGTTTGAACAACAGGCCGATCGCACCCCTCAGGCCATCGCACTCTGCGGCCACGGCGGCAGCGTCAGCTATCAGCAGCTGAATCAGCGTGCTAACCGCCTGGCGGCACAGCTGCGTCAGGCAGGGATCGGCCCCGACGACCGTGTGGCACTGTGTGCAGCCCGCAGCAGCGAGATGGTGACTGCCCTGCTCGCCATCCTCAAAGCCGGCGGCGCCTATGTCCCCCTCGATCCGGACTACCCGACCGATCGTCTGAGCCATATGCTGGAAGACTGCGGGGCCAGACTGGTGCTGCTGGACGATGCGGGGAAACAGGCGCTGGCTCCCCTGCTGAGTGATGCACACCGGGTTTGGCACCTGCATGACGATCGCGCGTGCTGGCAAACGCAGCGTGATCGTAACCTGCCGTCACTGTCGGCCAGCCCGCAGCGATCGCTGGCGTATGTGATTTACACCTCCGGCTCCACCGGGAAGCCGAAAGGGGTGATGAATGAGCACCTCGGCGTAATGAACCGCCTGCAGTGGATGCAGGAAGAATATGCCCTTACGCCTCAGGATACCGTACTGCAGAAAACGCCGTTCAGCTTCGATGTTTCTGTCTGGGAGTTCTTCTGGCCACTGATGGTCGGCGCGCGGCTGGCAATAGCACAACCCGGCGGCCATCAGGATCCGGAGTATCTCAGCCAGCTGATCGCCCGTGAGCAGGTCACGACCCTGCATTTTGTTCCTTCCATGCTGCAGCTGTTCCTGCGCCACGGCAACATGGCGCAGTGCGCCAGCCTGCGTCGGGTGATGTGCAGTGGCGAAGCGCTGCCGCTGGCGGCAGTACAGCGTTTCCACCAGCAGCTAGCGCAGGCAGAACTGCATAATCTGTACGGGCCGACCGAAGCGGCAGTGGATGTCTCTTACTGGCACTGCCAGCGCGATGATACGCGCGGGATTGTCCCCATCGGCAGACCGGTTGCCAATACCCAACTGCATATTCTTGATGCCCATCTGCAACCGCTACCGCCAGGCGTCAGCGGTGAACTGCATATCGGCGGCGTTCAGGTGGCGCGCGGTTACCTTAACCGTGCGGCGTTAAACGCCGAACGTTTTATTCCCGACCCGTTCAGTGACGAAGCGACGGCGCGCCTGTACAAAACCGGCGATCTGGCACGCTGGCTGGAGGATGGCAGCATTGAGTATCTGGGCCGTAACGATTTCCAGGTCAAAATTCACGGCCTGCGTATTGAATTGGGTGAAATTGAACAGCAGATCGCCCACTTTGACGGCGTCGAGGATGTCGTGGTGATGGCCTGCGATGACGGCCAGGGGGATAAAAGGCTGATCGCGTGGCTGGTCGCCCCGCCCATCCCCGCTCTGCGCGAGTCGCTGCGTCTGCACCTGCAATCCACCCTGCCGGACTTTATGATCCCCTGTGCGTTTGTGCGTATGGAGGCCTTCCCGCTGTCGCCGAACGGCAAGCTCGACCGTAAAGCCCTGCCCGCGCCGGAGCGGCTGACGGAAGCCTGTGCATACCGCGCGCCGCAAAGCGAAGGTGAGCGCAAGCTGGCAGCATGGTGGCGCGAACTGTTGCAGGTCGAACAGATTGGCTGCGACGATGACTTTTTCGCCCTCGGCGGTCACTCGCTGCATGCCATCCAGCTGATGGTGAAACTGAAGCGCGAGGGCATAGCGCTGGAAATGAAAACGCTGTTTGCCCACAGCACCCTGAGCGCGCAGGCGCTGGCCATCGCCGGGCAGGCGGCACAGAACACGACGCCACACGCGCCTTTACCCCTGCACAACCTGCTACTGCAGCTCAACCAGCCTGCCCCTCATTTCCGGCTGACCCAGCGGCTGAACGCACCCGCGACGGCGGAGGAGGTATGGATGGTGCACCCTGCCGTGGTCGGCTGTGAGATTTACCGCGATCTGGCAGCGTCGTTCGAAGGGCAGTTAAATGCCATTGGCATCAATAATTACAACCTGTTCAACCAGCCACGTATTTCCTCGCTGTCGGCGCTGGCCAGCTATTATCTGCAACATATGGTCAGCCAGGGCCTGACACGTCAGCAGCCGGTGCGCCTGCTGGGCTGGTCGCTGGGCGGGATTATTGCGCTGGAGATCGCCGCTCAGCTGGAACAGCTCGGCTATCGCGATATTCATCTCTGCCTGCTCGACAGCCTCTACCAGACCGAATTCCAGCAGCGTATTGCGGCCGGAATGCTCGCCCCGATTCTGGCAATGATCGGCATTGAAGGCGAGGCTGCAGCACGTGCGCTGCGCATCGAACAGCTGGAGCTGGAAATGAACAACCAGCCGTTGAGCGCCCCGCTCAGCCACAGCCGCGTGACGCTTTTTAAAGCCACCGAATTTGCCGACCTCAGCATGGAGGGCGTGGACGGCGCAGAGATGCTGGCGCTGGCCGATAACGGCCTGGGTCAAGTCTGTCCGCATCTGGAGATTATCCCGCTGGCGGCGAATCACCATTCGATTATTCTGTGCCACAAGGCAATCGGGGCGGCACTGATTTCGGGAGCGAAAATTCGCAGCAGCGCGGCGTAAAAGCCCTTGGGGCGAAACAGGATCGCCCCGGGGATGATCGAATAAGGGTCGGCCTTTCTGACGGGCCGGCCCTTGTTGTTTGCAGCACTATCCTGTTGAAGGTAAACTGCAAATTCCGCGACAACTGGAAGAAAACCCATGGAAACCCGGCGCGCAGAGCGTATCAACAAGCTGGTCCAGGCGCTGAAAGGCACCGACAAGATCCATCTGAAAGAGGCGGCGCATCTGCTCGGGGTCTCTGAAATGACCATCCGCCGCGATCTGAATGAGGGGCCGGGTATGGTGCTGCTGCTGGGGGGATATATTGTCAGCGATCCCCTGCGGCATCAGCTGCACTATTTTGTCTCCGACCAGCAGGAACAAAATGTCGACCGTAAACGACGGCTCGGACAGCATGCCGCCACGCTGATCCAGCCCGGGGAGATGGTCTGGTTCGACTGTGGCACGACCGTGCCGTGGATTATTGATGCGATTGACGGCGATCTGCCGTTTACCGCTGTCTGCTGCGCGATGAATACCTTCCTGGCGCTGAAAGAAAAAACCGCCTGTCGCGTGATCCTCTGCGGCGGCGAATTCCACCCGGATAACGCTATCTTTACCCCGCTCGGGCAGCTGTCGGTGATGGACAGCCTGTGCCCGGATAAAGCGTTTATTTCGGCGGCAGGTATCGATGTTGATCAGGGCGCCAGCTGCTATAACCTGAACGAGCTGCCGCTCAAACGGCTGGCCTTACAGCGTGCACGCACCCGCCTGCTGGTGGGCGACAGCAGCAAGTTTGGTAAAGTGCTGCCTGCGCGAATTGCCGATCTCTGCGCCTTTGACGGGCTGGTCAGCGACGCCGCGCCGCTGCAGGATATCGGTATTGACATTATTACCCCGTAACCGGGGTATCCCCTGTCGGGTGGGCCCCATCGGGACGGTGCGACCGCTCACCAGCGGTTTAAAATCGCTTCCCCGTCGCGCAGACGGCGCAGGTTTTCACAGACCCCGGTGACGTTGCCCTCCAGTGAGATATCGGTAACGCCACCAATATGCGGGGTGGCGATCACGTTAAGGGCAAACAGCGGATCCTGCGGATCGGGCGGCTCCTGCCAGAACACATCCAGCCCGGCCCCGGCCAGCGCCCCACTCTCCAGCGCCGCCATCAGCGCGGGTTTCTCAATCAGACCACCGCGACCGAGATTGATCAGGAAACTGCCCGGCTTCATCCTCGCCAGCGCCGGTTCATCAATAATGTGATGTGTTTCCGCATTGTCAGGCAGACTCAGCACAACAAAATCTGCTTCGCGCAGCAGGTGTGGAAGACGCTCCATTCCCCCCACCCAGTCCAGACGGTGCTGGCGCGCAAAATCATCGGAGGCCTGGCGCTTGACGCCAATCATCCGCATGCCGAACGCTGACAGCCGCTCCGCCAGTGCTTTACCAATGCCGCCCAGCCCGACCAGCCCGACGGTTTTTCCCTTCAGCCCCATGCCCACCGGCAGACCCAGCTGGCGGGTAGCGAGCATCTGCGGCACCTCGCTGACCCGGCGCGCCAGGCCGGTCATCATCCAGATCCCCAGTTCGGCAACGGAGTCCGCATTACCGGAACGATCCGACGGTACATTCGCCACCGCAACGCCGCGCGACCGCGCCGCGTCGACATCCACCCCTTCCAGGCCCGTGCCAGCCTGCTGGATCAGCTTCAGGCGATCGGCCGTCTGCAACAGCCGGCGATCAACCTTCGCCATACCCGGGATCAGTGCATCAAATCCCGCCAGACTTTCTGCGGCATGACCAGCAGAGGCAATAAATTCGACATCGGGTAGCCTCTGACGAAACTGCTGGATCATGCCTCCCCAGGCATTTTCTTCCGCTGCTATCAGAACGCGCATCGATATCCCCCTAATTTATAAGACAAAAAAACAGCATAGTTGCCGCTGATTATAAATCAAACAAAAATCAGGCCGTTGCGCTGATATCGGGATAATCGTCTGCCTGGCGGCTGTGATTAAGGGGGGAAAACAGCTAAACTCCGCTATCTGAGTGGGCACTTCTTTTGCCCCAATTAAAACCCAGACCCTAAGAGGCTCAACCCAACGTGGCTCAATTCGTCTATAGCATGCATCGCGTCGGCAAAGTCGTTCCGCCGAAGCGTCATATTTTAAAAAACATCTCCCTCAGCTTCTTCCCGGGCGCCAAGATCGGCGTACTGGGTCTGAACGGTGCGGGTAAATCCACTCTGCTGCGCATCATGGCGGGCATCGATAAAGATATCGAAGGGGAAGCGCGTCCGCAGCCAGGCCTGAAAATTGGCTATCTGGAACAGGAACCGAAGCTGAACCTGGAACACACCGTGCGTGAATCGGTAGAAGAAGCCGTTGCCGAAGTCGTTAACGCGCTGAAAGGTCTGGACGAGGTGTACGCGAAATACGCCGAGCCGGATGCTGACTTCGATAAACTCGCCGCGCAGCAGGGCAAGTTTGAAGAGATCATCCAGGCGCACGACGGCCACAACCTGAATACCCAGTTGGAACGTGCGGCCGATGCCCTGCGTCTGCCGGACTGGGAGGCGAAGATCGGTAATCTGTCCGGGGGGGAGCGCCGTCGCGTCGCACTGTGCCGCCTGCTGCTGGAAAAACCCGACATGCTGCTGCTCGACGAACCGACGAACCACCTGGATGCAGAATCCGTCGCCTGGCTGGAACGCTTCCTGCACGACTTCGAAGGCACCGTGGTGGCGATTACGCACGACCGTTACTTCCTCGATAACGTGGCGGGCTGGATCCTGGAGCTGGACCGCGGTGAAGGTATTCCATGGGAAGGAAACTACTCTTCCTGGCTGGAGCAGAAAGATGCCCGCCTGGCACAGGAAGCCTCTTCAGAAGCCGCTCGTCGCAAGTCGATTGAGAAAGAGCTGGAGTGGGTGCGCAAAGGAGCGAAAGGCCAGCAATCCAAAGGTAAGGCTCGTCTGAACCGCTTTGAAGAGCTGAACAACGCCGAATACCAGAAGCGTAACGAGACCAACGAACTGTTTATTCCACCTGGCGCACGCCTGGGCGATAAAGTGGTCGAGGTCAGCAACCTGAGCAAGTCTTACGGCGACCGTCTGCTGATTGACGATCTCTCCTTCTCCGTACCGAAAGGGGCAATTGTCGGCATTATCGGGCCGAACGGCGCGGGTAAATCGACCCTGTTCCGCATGATGTCGGGTCAGGAACAGCCGGACTCCGGCAGCATCGTGCTGGGCGAGACCGTAAAACTGGCGTCGGTTGATCAGTTCCGCGACAGTATGGATGGGTCAAAAACCGTGTGGGAAGAAGTGTCCGGTGGTCAGGACATCATGCGTATCGGCAACACCGAGATGCCAAGCCGCGCCTACGTCGGCCGCTTTAACTTTAAAGGGGTTGATCAGGGCAAGCGCGTCGGGGAATTGTCCGGGGGTGAGCGTGGTCGTCTGCACCTGGCGAAGCTGTTACAGGTGGGCGGCAACATGCTGCTGCTGGATGAACCGACCAACGACCTGGACATTGAAACCCTGCGCGCGCTGGAAAACGCCCTGCTGGAATTCCCGGGCTGTGCGATGGTGATCTCGCATGACCGCTGGTTCCTTGACCGTATTGCCACACACATTCTGGACTACCAGGATGAAGGCAAAATCGAGTTCTTTGAAGGTAACTTTACTGAATACGAAGAGTACAAGAAACGTACGCTGGGTGCAGAAGCGCTGGAGCCAAAACGTATCAAGTACAAACGTATGATCAAGTAAGGACTGACCTCCTGTTCCGGTCGGCCCGTAACGGGGCGACCGGAAAACGCGATCGCCCCCTATGTGTAGAATTCCCGGAATATCGGGGACTGTATCGCAAAATCAATAAACCGCATCAGCGCAGGGGAATTCAGCTTACGGCCTGGATACACCAGCCACAGCTCATTGCCTTCCATTTCCCACTCCGGTAGCACCCTCAACAACCTTCCCTGCAACAACCCGTCTTCAGTTAAGAAGCGCGGTAACAGTGTGATCCCGGCATTGCCCAGCGCGCATTCGCGTGCATAGACCAGATTATCCGTGACATGAGCAGGCGGCAGCAGCCAGCGGTAATACTCCTCCCCCCGTTTCAGTACCCATTCATTCCACGCGCGATGGGCAATGGAACGGTGCTCAGACAGCTGGCCGGGATGGGCCAGCGGTGGATGGGCTGCCAGATAGTCCGGTGAAGCTACCAGCAGTCTTTCACAGTAGCCAATACGGCGACCGATCAGCGAGGAATCCTGCGGTCTGCCGGTGCGCAGCGCCACGTCATACCCGCCCTGCACCAGATCGCAGATCTCATCGGAAACCGACACATCCAGCGTGACGTCCGGGTATTCCTGCTGAAAAGCGGTATTGAGCCGTGCCAGTAACGTCGCACCAATGCCGGCCGGTGAGGTGATACGCAAACGGCCGCTGGGATTATCACGCAGCCGTTCAATGGCCGTCGCCGCCCTCTCACTGGCCTGCAGCATCTCCTGGCAATGGACCAGATAGCGTTCACCAGCAAAGGTCAGGTTAAGCTGGCGCGTCGTACGATTGATCAGCCGCAGGCCCAGCGCCAGCTCCAACTGGCCAACGCGCTGGCTGACGCTGGATTTCGGTAATCCTGCGCGATTCGCTGCGGCGGTAAAGCTACCGCATTCTGCGACCAGCGCAAACAGGGCCATATCCTGCAACTGTTTAAACATTATTGTTCATCCCTCGCGAACACTGAGTGCGTTATTGTCCATCTTATCATCAGGGTTTATTTTCCCTACACTGATAGCACATCATTCAGGAGAAATGCTATGACCACCAAAGCGATTGCGATCAATCCAGAAAATCCGCAGCAGTTTATTGCTATTGAGTACCCTCAGCCGGTCGCGGGTGACTATGACCTGCTGGTTGAGGTGAAAGCCGCTTCCGTCAACCCGGTGGACACCAAGGTTCACAAAGGCGCACAGAAAAATGGCCTTGAACAGCCGCGCGTGCTCGGCTGGGATGCCAGCGGCGTGGTGCTGGCCACCGGCAGTAAAGTGACCGGTTTTAAAGCCGGTGACGAAGTCTATTATGCCGGTGACATCACCCGCTCCGGCAGCAATGCCAGCCAGCAGCTGATCGATGCCCGCATTACCGGCCATAAACCCCGCACCCTGGACTGGGCTGAAGCCGCAGCGATCCCGCTGACCGCTCTCACGGCATGGGAAGGCCTGTTCGATCGCCTGCAGCTGGATAAGGCAGCAGCGGGCAAAACCCTGCTGATCGTTGGCGGTGCGGGCGGCGTGGGATCGCTGGCTATCCCCCTGGCTAAACTGCACAGCAAGGTAACGGTCATTGCGACCGCCTCACGCCCGGATTCTGCCCAGTGGTGCCGGGAACGCGGGGCTGACCTGGTGATTGATTATCGAGATATGGCGGGTGAGCTGGAGCAACAGGGCATCAAACAGGTCGACTATATTTTCTGCCTGAACGATACCGATGGCCACTGGGAGGCAATGAGCCAGCTGATCGCCCCGCAGGGTCATATCTGCACCATTGTTGAAAATGAAAAACCGCTGAATATGGATCAGCTGAAGCTGAAGAGTGCCGCGCTGCACTTCGAGTTTATGTATACACGCAGCATGTTCACCACAGCGGATATTGCGCGGCAGGGGGAGATTCTGCAAGCGACAGCAGCGCTGCTGGACGAAGGCAAGCTGGCGGGTTCACTGAGCAAAACCCTGCAGGGTCTGAGCGTGGAGACGCTGACGGAAGCCCACCAGCTGGTGCTGGACGGCCATATGCGCGGTAAAGTCGTTATTGTTTATTGATCATCGCCAGGGCGGCGGCCTTGATTGCCGTTGCGGGGCGCGTATCGCTGCCGGGGACTCACAAGCCGTCCCCCGGCAGCGATACGCGGAATTACGGCATCCGCGTTAATAAGGGCGACTATTTCTGATCGCCCAGCATCTGTTTAACCAGATCCACACAGCGCAGGAAGCGCTCGTCGTAGCTGTCCTGTTCCACGTGGACGTACTTGATGTTGTTTTCATCCAGCATGGCGATCAGTAGCGACTGAAATTCTTTGCGATCAACAGAGCTACCCAGGCTGCGCAGGCCATCGGCCACCCACGGCACGTTGTTCTCTACCAGGATCACCAGGTCGAAGCGATACTCATCGATCAGTGCCTGCACAAACGGATGCTCACGCCCCTCATACTTCTTACAGAATGCCTGGGTGGTCACAAAGTCGGTGTCGATAAAGGCCACTTTGTTGGCGTACTTCACCGCAAAATCGATGTACTGTGCCTGCCCCAGCGCGATCTTATCGTAATCCGAATATTGCAACGCCATCTCGTCCCCGCCCAGATGCGAAAAGACATAATCGCGGCCAAATTCCCAGGCGCTAGTGGTGTTAAAGATGTTGGCCAGCTTGTTGACCAGCGTGGACTTACCGCTCGATTCGCCGCCGAGGATCGCCACCGTTCGTACGAAAAAGGGCTTCACTTCGGTGGGAATGTATTCCCAGTAGCGGAACGGATCCTGACGGATCTGGCCACCGCTGATATTCATAAAGGAGCGACGGGGATCGATAACGATGGTTTCCACCCCCAGATGCGCGGTGAACTGTTTCGCATCGCCCTCCTCGCTGGTGTAAATACGGTTCGGGAGAATACCCTGCTCGTCCATAAACGCCTTTACGCCGTCGCTCCAGACATTCCAGCCGTAGGGATAAGGCTCCATTCCCTCTTCGTTAAACGAGTGAATGCGAATGTTTTTCTGATATTTAAAGGTCTGCAACAGCCAGCGCAGGCGGTCGCTGACCGTCGGTTGCTGTGACATCGCGCTGTCTTCAAACAGCTGGCGGTCGCGCGGTTCATCGAAGCACATAATGATGTGCAGTTCGTCAACCTGGCTGCAGGCACGCTGGATCAGATAGATATGGCCGGTGTGCAGCGGGTAAAACTTACCAAACACGACGCCAATGGTTTTCTCCCGACGTGGAAATTCAAGGCCGAGAAAACGGTGCAGTGCTTCCAGCTTCTGAGCGCTGGGGCTTTTGATTTTCGCATTCAGTAACTGACTGAGGTAACCCTTGGTCATACCGCTGGCGTCAGAGACCTGCTGCAGGGTACACCCCTGCTGGCGAATCGCGGTCTTAAGGTAGTCAAACGATGACATGCACTAGCTCCCTTTAAAGTTCGTCGAGTATAGACAACGCGTCAGCCAGTTTTTTCACCCCGTAGACTTTCATGTTTTCCGGCGGTTTTTTGGGCACATTGGCCATCGGCACAATGGCCCGGCGGAAGCCATGCTTCGCCGCTTCCGAGATACGCTCCTGCCCGCTGGGCACCGGACGGATCTCGCCCGCCAGCCCGACTTCGCCAAACACCACCAGATCCTGCGGTAACGGACGGTCACGCAGGCTGGACACCATTGACAGCATCAGTGCCAGGTCGGCACTGGTTTCCGTGACCTTCACGCCGCCGACCACGTTAACAAACACGTCCTGATCGGCCATCTGCAGGCCGCCGTGGCGGTGCAGCACCGCCAGCAGGATCGCCAGACGGTTTTGTTCCAGCCCCACGGCAACGCGGCGGGGATTCCCCATCATTGAATGATCGACCAGCGCCTGAATCTCCACCAGCAGCGGGCGCGTTCCTTCCCACAGCACCATCACCGAACTGCCTGACGTCACTTCATCCCCCCGGCTGAGGAAAATCGCTGACGGGTTGCTGACTTCACGCAGCCCCTGCTCGGTCATGGCGAACACCCCCAGCTCATTGACCGCCCCAAAGCGGTTTTTATGGCTGCGCAAGGTGCGGAAGCGGGAGTCGGCATCGCCGTCCAGCAGCACCGAACAGTCAATACAGTGCTCCAGCACCTTCGGGCCGGCCAGCGAGCCGTCTTTGGTGACGTGGCCCACCATCACAATGGCCACACCTTTGGTCTTGGCAAAACGGGTCAGATAGGCGGCCGTTTCACGCACCTGTGCCACGCTGCCCGGCGATGACTGGATATCTGCCATATGCATCACCTGAATCGAGTCGATCACCATCAGTTTAGGCTGTTCCTGCTCGGCGATCAGGCAGATCTGCTCAATGCTGGTTTCGGACAGCATATTCAGATTTTCGGTAGGTAAACCCAGACGATGGGCGCGCATGGCCACCTGTTGCAGCGACTCCTCCCCGGTGACGTACAGGGTTTTCATCCCTTCCGCCAGCTTGCACAGGGTTTGCAGGAGCAGTGTACTTTTCCCTGCACCAGGATTCCCCCCGATCAGGATCGCACTGCCCGGCACAACGCCGCCGCCGAGTACGCGGTCAAACTCCTTAAAACCGGTGGAGAAACGCGGCAGCTCATCCAGACTGATGTCCGACAGTTTCTGCACCCGGCTCGGACCCGCGCTGCCGGCGTAGCCCGTCAGGCGTTCATTGCGTGCTACCGTCGGCGAGGCTGCCAGCCGCACCTCGGTAATCGTGTTCCACGCATGGCAGGCACTGCATTGGCCCTGCCAGCGAGGATAATCTGCGCCACATTCATTACAAACAAAGGCACGCTTTACCGCTTTAGCCAAGTCTACCCCTTAACGCTCTTCATGGATCAGGCTGCCGCTGAGAATGCAGAACACGCCCATCAGGTCAGCATGACGAATAATCACTTCGGTCTGTTCGTTCACTTTCGGCTTGGCATGATAAGCAATGCCCAGCGCCGAGGCTTTGATCATCGGCAGGTCATTGGCACCGTCTCCGACGGCTACCGTCTGTGCCGGGTCGATCTCAAAGCGGGCGGCCAGTTTGCGCAGGGTATCCGCTTTGTACTGCGCATCAACGATATCACCCAGCACTTCCCCGGTAAGCCTGCCGTCGCGAATTTCCAGCTCGTTGGCGGCAATCGCCGACAGATGCAGGGTATCGCGCAGATATTCAGCAAAATAGGTAAAGCCGCCGGAGGCGATCGCCACCTGCCAGCCCAGCGCCTGCAGCTTCGCCACCAGCGAGGTCAGCCCCGGCATCAGCGGCAGTGCATCACGCACCGTTTTCAGGATAGTCGCATCCGCATCTTTCAACGTGGCCACACGCTGGCGCAGGCTGGCCGCGAAGTCCAGCTCGCCGCGCATTGCGCGTTCGGTCACTTCCGCCACCTGCTCTCCGCAGCCCGCCAGTTTGGCAATTTCATCAATGCATTCGATCTCAATCGCCGTCGAATCCATATCCATCACCAGCAGGCCCGGTGTTTTCAGATGCGGAATGCGTCCTAACGGCGCGACGTCCATGCCGGCCTCATGCGCCAGCTTCATGGCGCGCGGCGTCAGGGAACCGGCCAGCCGCACCACCTGATAGTCTTCCACTACCCAGGCGCTGACAATCACCATGGCCGCGCCCAGCTGGCGCTGAAATTCGGTCAGACGGGCTTTATCAAGTTGACGTCCATACAGTAACCAGCCGGTACGGCCAGCGCGGTAGTCCAGCGGCATCACTTCATCACCGCTTAAAGAGAGTGGCAACCCCGGCCAGAGAGGGACTTCGGCAGGCAGGTCGCACCAGGTAAGGCTATTTGGCATTACAGCTCCTGTAGGGACATTCAACACGCAATTCTGCGCAAAATAATCCAAGAGGCTACCTTGTTACAGCGGGTTCTGGCAACATAAAGCTCATGACCGAAAACCGGTTTGTCCACCACGATTGAAGGGTTGAGATGGCTAAAGCCAAACTGAAGTTTCGCCTGCACCGTACGGTGATCGTCCTGATTTGCCTGACGCTGCTGGTTGTCCTGATGCAGGGCGCCTCCTGGTTCAGTCTTGGTCATCAGATGGCACGCTCTGAACAGGTCGAGGAACTGGCACATACGTTAACGCGCCAGGTCGCCTGGAGCCTGACACCGCTGATGGAAAACCCGGATGATAACCATCAGCGGATCATCGATTCGCTTAACCAGATGACCCATGAAAGCCGCATTCTGGATGCCTCGTTATATGACAGCTCCGGCAGCCTGGTGGCTCACAGCGGGGAAAATATTAACGTCCGTGACCGCCTGGCGCTCGACGGCCAGCGTGCCGGCAGCTACTTCAACCATCAGATTGTCGAACCGCTGGCCAGTAAAGATGGCCCGCGCGGATTTTTACGCGTGACGCTCGATACCCACGTGCTGGTCACCGAATCCAAACAGGTGGATAACACCACCAACATTCTGCGTCTGATGATGCTGCTGGCGCTGGCGATTGGCATCATTCTTTCGCGGACGCTGCTGCGCTCCCGCCGAACCCGCTGGCAGCAGTCGCCGTTCCTGCTCACCGCCAATAATCCGGTGAAAGAGGACGATGAGGAAGACGAAGAAAAAAGTCCCGATGCCCCGGCAATGAGTGAAACGGCCGCAAAAACCGACTGACCCCTCCGGCAAAGAGAGCTATTCCTGCGGAATAGCTCTTGATGTTCTGTACGCTGCTTCTTATCCCCTGCATTTTATTGATTCACCAGCGCAACATGCGCTTTCTGACACATTCGAATCAAGGAGAACAGGATGAAATGGAACGCACTTCTGGCCACGATCGCAGCAGCAAGCCTGACTTTTTCTGCGGCGACACTGGCGGCCGACGTATCAGGCATCACCGTGTATGCGACGCAAAAGGAGATGAAATCGAGATCGGCAGGGGATCTGAATAATTATGGAAAAACCTTCGATGTGACGCTGGAAAACACCACCTCCACCGCCGTCGACCTGAAGCGCTATTGCCTGAAGGGTTATACCAGTGACAACAGGGTGTTTCCTGTCGATCGCGTGGCGACCCATCTGGCCAGTGGCAAGCTGAAACCCCTGGGCAAAGTGAGCGGTCTGGTGATTTTCTCTGCCGCTGATGACAGCGTGTTCAATATTGATCAGGTAAAAATTAGCGATACCTGTAAATAAAAGTGCTCACCAATGACTGATGTACGCCCGTCATCAAGGTGCTGCGGCCTTCAGCATCGGATGGCGGCAAAAAAAGAGGGCGACCCGGAACGGGTCGCCCTCTGGGCACAGCAGATTGCACCGGTAATGCAGGGCTGACCTTATGTGTCAGGCCTTGTCGCCCAGCAGTACCGACTCCAGCGCGATTTCAATCATCTCGCTGAAGGTGGTCTGGCGTTCGGCAGCGGTGGTCTGCTCGCCGGAACGGATGTGGTCAGAGACGGTGCAGATCGCCAGGGCTTTCGCTCCAAACTCTGCCGCCACGCCGTAGATACCTGCGGCTTCCATCTCCACGCCCAGGATGCCGTATTTTTCCATCACATCAAACATCTGCGGGTCCGGGGTATAGAACAGATCGGCAGAGAAGATGTTACCGACGCGGGCATCAACACCCAGCGCTTTCGCAGCGTCAACCGCGTTGCGCACCATCTCAAAGTCAGCAATCGCCGCAAAATCATGGTCTTTGAAACGCATACGGTTCACTTTGGAATCGGTACTCGCTCCCATGCCGATCACCACGTCACGCAGTTTCACATCGGCACGTACCGCACCGCAGGAACCCACGCGGATGATTTTTTTCACGCCGAAATCGGTAATCAGCTCTTTCGCGTAGATTGAGCAGGACGGAATACCCATACCGTGGCCCATCACCGAGATTTTGCGGCCTTTATAGGTGCCGGTGTAGCCCAGCATCCCGCGGACGTTGTTGACCTCTACCGCGTCCTGCAGGAAGGTTTCCGCGATGTGTTTCGCGCGCAGCGGATCGCCCGGCATCAGCACGACGTCAGCGAAATCACCCATCTCAGCGTTAATATGTGGCGTAGCCATGTTTAATCCTTATTCAAATAATGAGTTACTGCGCTTTTCCCTTCAGAATAACGATTTACCGTATTCCATCGGTGAAAGACCAAAATAGTGGGCAACCGTCTGGCCGATATCGGCAAAGGTTTCGCGATAGCCATAGTCGCCCGGCTTCACGCCCGGGCCGTAAATCAGCACCGGGATATGCTCACGGGTATGCTCGGTGCCCGGCCAGCTTGGATCACAGCCATGGTCAGCGGTGAGGATCAGGATATCGCCCTCTTTCACCTGCGCCATCAGCTCTGGCAGGCGGCGGTCAAACAACTCCAGCCCACCGGCATAGCCCGGAATATCGCGACGGTGGCCCCAAGTGGAGTCGAAGTCAACAAAGTTGGTGAACACGATGCTGTTATCCGGTGCGATTTTCATCTCTTCAACCGTCGCATCAAACAGCGCGTCCAGACCTGTTGCCTTCACTTTTTTCGTGATGCCAACATGTGCATAGATATCGGCAATTTTGCCCACAGAGATCACTTCTCCGCCCTGCTCGTCGACCAGCTTTTTCAGCACGGTCGGCGCAGGTGGCTCTACCGCCAGATCGTGACGGTTACCGGTACGTTCAAAGCTGCCCGGCTTATCACCAATAAACGGACGCGCAATGACGCGACCAATATTGTAACCGCCTTCGGTCAGCGCTTCGCGCGCAATTTCACACAGCTCGTAGAGACGATCGAGGCCGAATGTCTCTTCATGGCAGGCAATCTGGAACACCGAGTCAGCAGAGGTGTAGAAGATCGGCTTACCGGTTTTCATATGCTCTTCACCCAGCTGGTCAAGGATCACGGTACCAGAGGAGTGGCAGTTACCGAGGTAGCCCGGCAGGTTGGCTTTTTCCACCAGCAGATCGAGCAGCTCCTGCGGGAAGCTGTTTTCCAGATCGCTGAAGTAGCCCCAGTCAAACAGCACCGGTACCCCGGCAATTTCCCAGTGCCCGGACGGCGTATCTTTACCGGAAGAGAGTTCGCTGGCGTAGGCATATGCCCCGATGATCTCCGCCTCTTTGTCCAGGCCGGGCGGGAACTTACCGCTGGAGGCTTCCGCCGCTTTGCCTAACCCCAGTGCCGTCAGATTCGGCAGATGAAGCGGACCTTTGCGTCCTTTGTCTGCTTCACCCCTGAAGCACGCCTCGGCAATATGTCCGAGGGTATCCGAGCCTTTATCGCCAAATTTGTCGGCGTCTTTGCTGTGCCCGATTCCAAAGGAATCAAGCACCATGATAAATGCACGTTTCATCCTGATCTCCTGCGCGATTTTCGCGATGAGCGTTAAAAAAATGCGATCAGAACAGAATACCCCTAATTACGATATTCTGCGATAAATAACTGGCGTTGACTCGGGTTTCACGTCGCTGAGGGCAATGGCCTTTTTCACGGCGGTGGCGGCTTCCTGCCAGCTGGCTTCACTGGTGGCATGGATCACCGCCAGTGGACGCTGGCCGTCCACGGCATCCCCTAACTGCGCCATCTCACTGAAGCCGACGCTGTAGTCAATGCTGTCACTGGCGCGGCGACGGCCACCGCCCATCGATACCACGGCCATCCCCAGCGCACGGGTGTCCATGGCGCTGACGATGCCATCCCGGTCGGCGTAGACGGCCTTACTCAGCATCGGCGCTGGCAGATAGCTGTCCATGCGTTCGATAAAGTCGGCCGGGCCCTTCTGCGCCGCAACCATACGGGCAAACACCTCAGCCGCACGACCGTTGTCCAGCACGGCCTGAAGTTTCGCCCTGGCCTCTTCATCACTCTTAGCCAGACCACCGGAGAGCAGCATTTCACTACACAGCGCGAGGGTGACTTCCAGCAGACGTGGGTTGCGGTACGCCCCCGTCAGGAACTGAACGGCCTCGCGGACTTCAAGCGCATTACCTGCGCTGGAGGCCAGCACCTGATTCATGTCGGTCAGCAGCGCGGTGGTTTTGCATCCGGCCCCGTTGGCTACGCCGACAATCGCCTGCGCCAGCGCTTCTGACTGTTCAAAAGTCGGCATAAAGGCGCCTGAACCCACTTTGACATCCATCACCAGCGCATCCAGTCCTTCCGCCAGTTTCTTGGCGAGGATCGACGCAGTGATCAGCGGAATAGAGTCCACCGTCGCGGTAATATCACGCGTGGCGTAAAAACGTTTATCCGCCGGTGCCAGTGAGCTGGTCTGGCCGATAATGGCCACACCCACGTCTTTAATAATCTGACGGAAACGATCGTCCTGTGGGAAAATATCGAATCCGGGGATAGCCTCAAGTTTGTCCAGCGTGCCGCCGGTATGACCCAGCCCACGACCGGAAATCATCGGCACGAAGCCACCGCAGGCTGCCACCATCGGGCCCAGCATCAGGGAGGTAACATCCCCCACGCCACCGGTGGAGTGTTTATCCACCACCGGGCCATTCAGGTTAAGCGCCTTCCAGTTCAGCACCGAACCGGAGTCCCGCATCGCCATGGTCAGGGCCACACGCTCTGGCAGTGACATATCGTGGAAATAGATGGTCATCGCCAGCGCAGCAATCTGCCCTTCAGATACCGTGTTGTCTCGCACGCCGTTGATAAAAAAGCGGATCTCTTCTTCACTCAGCGCCAGTCCATCACGTTTCTTACGGATAATTTCTTGTGGCAGGAACACGGTAACCCCCGGTATTTCAATGAATTAAAGTGCAAAACGGGCGTGATCAGTACAGCCCGTTTAGCTGCGGCCGGCGCGGGTTCAACATGGCGAACCCACCCGCCTGTTAATATTTGCTGTCGCTGGTCGCGCCACTAAAACCGGCGGTATTCAGCAGGCTGGCGAGCAGGCTGGAGGCACCAAAGCGGAAATGACGCGCATCCGCCCAGTCGCTGCCCAGAATATCATCGGCCAGCTTCAGGTAGATCGCTGCATCGTCAGCGGTACGGACGCCGCCAGCAGGCTTAAAGCCGACCTGCGCTTTCACCCCTTTTTCAGCGATAACGCGCATCATGATTTCCGCGACTTCCGGGGTGGCATTCACCGGCACTTTACCGGTAGAGGTTTTGATAAAGTCAGCGCCGGCATCAATCGCAATCTCTGAGGCTTTGCGGATCAGCGCTTCTTCTTTCAACTCACCGGTTTCAATGATCACTTTCAGCAGCACGTTGGCTTCAGCACAAGCGGTTTTACAGGCTTTTACCAGCTCGAAGCCGACCGTTTCATTGCCGGCAATCAGCGCCCGGTAAGGGAACACCACATCGACCTCATCGGCGCCGTAGGCAATGGCCGCGCGGGTTTCGGCCAGCGCAATGGCAATATCATCATTGCCGTGCGGGAAGTTAGTCACCGTGGCGATACGAATATCGGGGGTGCCCTGTTCACGCAGCGTTTTACGTGCAATCGGGATAAAACGTGGGTAAATACAGATGGCCGCCGTATTCCCCGCCGGGGATTTCGCCTGATGACACAGGGCGATGACCTTTGCATCGGTATCGTCGTCATTCAGGGTGGTCAAATCCATCAGTTGCAGCGCACGCAGCGCCTGAGTTTTTACATCGGACATGGTTTATCTCCAGATCGTTATCAGTCAGGGCACGATCGCCAGGCTGGCAGCCTGAAATGCCCTGTAATGTTAGAATTATAACAGCGGGATCCCCGGCATGTTGTGGCGATCCTCACAATAAAAAGATGACAGTTTCATGATTATTACATTAAAGGTGATTTAAATCACCTCTGATGGCCGCTGCTGGCGCAGGGACAGCCAGGTGGGGCCAGAGGAAAATGTTATAATAATAACATTACGGGATCGGACAGGATCAGGCAAGTCGGGTGTGTTCAAAGACCAAAGAGGATGCGGGTGTTTTCACGCAGCGTTTCAGCAATCTGTTGTGGGGGTTCAGCACGCAGTTCACACAGCGTCTGCCAGACATTTTTTACCCGCTCAGGGCGGTTAGGCTCCCCCTGGAATCCCTGCAAAGGCATATCGGGTGAGTCCGTCTCCAGTAACAGTGACGTCAGCGGCAGCCGGGATATCGCCCGGCGGGTTTTGCTGGCGCGCTCGTAGGTGATGGTTCCGCCCACGCCGATGGCATACCCGGCGCGGATGAAGGCCAGCGCCTGCTGTTCACTGCCGGCAAAACCGTGCACCACGCCACGGCGTGGCAGATCGATACGCCGCAGATGCTGAACCAGCTTGTCATGCGTGCGGCGCGAATGCAGGATCACCGGCAGGTCGTACTCACGCGCCAGCCGCAGCTGTGCGTCCAGCAGCGTCTGCTGGCGGTCAAACTGCGGATTATCGATATAGAGATCGAGGCCAATTTCACCCACGGCCACCAGCTTATTGCGCCGGCGCTGCAGGTGCTGTTCCAGCGTTACCAGATCCTGCGGCTGGTGCTCTGCAATCGCCATCGGATGCACGCCCAGTGCTGCGTAAACAGCCTGATACTGTTCTGCCAGCGCCAGTACACCTTCAAAGCGCGAAGCCGACACCCCCACGGCAATGATCTTCTCTACTCCCGCCGCCGCGGCGCGGGCAATACTGGCCGCTTCATCGCCGGCAAATGGGGCAAAATCAAAGTGACAGTGGGTATCAACGAAGCGCAGCGTCATGCCAGCGATCCTTTATCAAAGCCAACATCATTGCCTGACAGCGGACCAGGCAGGATCCCCTGCCGGTCAGACTCATTGGCCACAGCAGCGGGCGGCACCACCGTACGGAAGCGGGTCAGGCTGCTGCCTTCGCTCAGGAACTGCCCCAGTGTGGCAAGGAAATAACGGCCGCAGCGCCTGCCCAGGTGGTAATCCTGATTCAGCGAAGCGATCCGGCTGCCGAGCGCCGAACTGGCCAGCGGGCGGGGCGGGTAAATTTCAATGATCCGCAGTTTCCCCGGCGGCTTATCAATAAAGCGCTGGATCTCGCCGTAGCTCTCTTCATGCACCTGCATAATATTGATCAGCGGCTGCAGCGCTCCGTCACTCAGCCAGCGTTCCACGCGTTTCAGCCACTGAGGAGTATAGGTCATCTGCGACGGTACCGTGCGGATCACCACGATGGTTTCCGCGCCGCGCCGGGCGGCCTCGCGGACCGGGATGGCATCGCGGATCCCGCCGTCAAGATAGCTGACCCCATCCAGCAGCACGCCCGGCCGGTAAAAACCCGGTATCGCGCTGGAGGCTCTGATAATGTCATGCCAGGTGTCCGGCGTAGGCGAAAAGTAGCCGGGGGTATAGTCATCGCTGCGACAGGCGCACATATAAAACTCGCGCCCACTGGAGAACAGCTTGTCAGCCGACGCCATCGCCAGCGGAAACTCCCTGCGGGTAATATCTATCAGCCAGTCGAGATCGATAAGATGCCCCCCGCGCACAAAGCGCAGCGGATCGAAAAACTGTTTGCTGGTGGTGTAACGGGTAATGACGCGGCGGGCATAACCTGGCTGGGCGCAGACAAAAGCCGACAGATTTTGTGCCCCGGCAGAGGTGCCGAGCATCAGATCAAAGGGATTAAAGTGAGCCTGCTGGAAACTGTCCAGCACACCAGCGGTGAAGATACCGCGTTGCCCACCGCCTTCACAGACCAGGGCAAGTTTGCCTGGGTGGAAGGGTTTTAACGCCAGCGGCGCAATATTGCCGAGGGTTATCGGGATGCGTATGCCCAAGCCAGGTATCCTCTCAAGGTAAAGAAAGAGAGGATACCTGTTCTCAGTCACGTGCGTGAGGCGCTTATTGCTTAATTAACGACTTAGGCTGTTGTACTAGAGTTTTTTACGTCCGGTAAACAGGCTGATAAGGAAGATAATAATACCGACGACAAAGACGATTTTTGCAGCCCATGCCGCTGTACCCGCCAAACCACCGAAACCTAACGCCGCAGCAATCAGCGCAATAATCAGAAAGATAATACCCCAACGAAACATATGCCTCTCCTTACCAGTAGTGAAATCGAACAGTTTTTATCATTCACATCACCTGCACAGCAGGGGCGAACGTTTTTTCTTTGCGGGTGAATCGACTGGCGGCCCCTGATACGGGCCGCCGGGCCATTACTTAACGGTCAAATCGTTTTTAACGCTTTTCACGCCTTCAATGGCTTTGGCAATACCTTCAGCGCGCTCGGACTGCGCCTGCGTCTTCACCGCACCGGACAGCTGAACCACACCGTTGGTGGTTTCCACTTTCACATTACGTGAAGGTACGATGTCGTCTGCTAACAGTTTAGCCTTAATTTCGCTGGTCGTTGCAGTATCGCCTGCATAACCGCTTACTGACTGTTTTGTGCTGTCTTTTACGTGTAGTTTATCGCTCACGGATTTCACGCCTTCCACTTTCTTAGCGGCGGCAACGGCCAGTTCAGCCTGATCCTGCGAAGTCACAAAGCCGTTCAACGTCACAACACCTTCGTGCGTTTCAACGGAAATATCGGTGCTTTTGATGGCATCGTTGTCCACCAGCGCGGCTTTCACTTTTGCCGTCACGCCGCTGTCATCCATATAGCCGCCGACTTTTTTCATAGAGCTATCGATTTTTGAACCCGCGCTGTCTGCCGTAGACTCCGCTTTGCCCGTCATGGTGCCTTCTGCCAGCGCAGAACCGCTTACCAGAGCAGAACCTACCATCAGGGCCATCAGCGTTTTTGCCATTTTAGTCTTCATCATCGATTCGTTCCTTTTGTCTTTTGCACTCACAACGGTGAGCTTTTCAGTCACAAACGGCGTGACTGTAGTTGTTGGCAAGATGGTACTTTTGCCGTTGAACGTTGCAGCCATCGCGCCGCGTATTTTTCGTCCTGTAGAAATGAATATAGTCGGTAATGAGGATTTCACCGGGGATGACGGATGATTTGTTGGATAAAGCAGCAAAAAAGAGGGGTTTTAGGAGGAGTCTGTACGGTAAGGGGGGCGACCCTGTGTTGCGGCCGCCTTTCAACCTGAACGCGCACTGCGCGGTGGACGGCCTCCAAACACAGAGTCCGTCCCTGGAGGATTAATGTTCGCGCGTTTTACGGAATACCACGTCAGGATAACGTTCCTGAGTAATATTCAGATTCACCATGGTCGGCGCGATATAGGTGAGGTTATCACCGCCATCAAGCGCCAGGTTCACTTCGTTCTTACGCTGGAATTCATCAAACTTCTTCGCGTCACTGCACTCTACCCAGCGGGCGGTGGCGACGTTGATCGCTTCGTAGATGGCTTCGACGTTGTACTCGCTTTTCAGACGGGCCACGACCACGTCGAACTGCAGCACACCGACAGCCCCAACGATAAGATCGTTGTTGTGTACCGGACGGAACACCTGCACGGCACCCTCTTCCGACAGCTGCACCAGCCCTTTCAGCAGCTGTTTCTGCTTCAGCGGGTCGCGCAGGCGAATGCGGCGGAACAGTTCCGGCGCGAAGTTCGGAATACCGGTGAACTTCATGTTCTCACCCTGGGTAAAGGTGTCGCCGATCTGAATAGTGCCGTGGTTATGCAGGCCGATAATATCGCCCGGATACGCTTCTTCCACGTGCGAACGGTCACCGGCCATAAAGGTCAGTGCATCCGCGATCACCACGTCTTTCCCGGTACGCACCTGACGTAGCTTCATGCCTTTTTCATACTTGCCGGAAACCACGCGCATAAAGGCCACGCGGTCACGGTGTTTCGGATCCATGTTCGCCTGGATCTTGAAGACAAAGCCGGTAAATTTCTCGTCCGTCGCGGTAACAGTACGGACATCGGTGTTACGCGGCATCGGTGACGGTGCCCACTCGACCAGCCCGTCGAGCATATGGTCTACGCCGAAGTTGCCCAGCGCCGTCCCAAAGAATACCGGGCTTAACTTTCCGTTGAGGAAGGCTTCACGGTCAAACTCGTGCGATGCACCCTGCACCAGCTCAAGCTCGTCACGCAGCTGTGCAGCAAGATCTTCACCAATCGCTGCATCCAGCTCCGGGTTATCCAGCCCTTTAACAATGCGCACTTCCTGGATGGTATGGCCCTTACCGGTCTGATACAGGTAGGTTTCATTTTTGTACAGGTGGTACACGCCTTTGAACAGCTTGCCGCAGCCCACAGGCCAGGTGATAGGCGCGCAGGCAATTTTCAGCTCGCTTTCCACTTCATCCATCACTTCCATGGGATCGCGGATGTCACGGTCAAGTTTGTTCATAAAGGTCAGGATCGGGGTGTCACGCAGACGGGTCACTTCCATCAGCTTACGGGTACGATCCTCAACGCCCTTGGCGGCGTCGATCACCATCAGACAGCAGTCGACGGCGGTCAGGGTACGATAGGTATCTTCCGAGAAGTCTTCGTGCCCCGGGGTATCCAGCAGGTTGACCAGGCTACCGCGATACGGAAACTGCATCACCGAGGTGGTAATGGAGATCCCACGCTGTTTTTCCATCTCCATCCAGTCTGATTTAGCATGCTGGTTGGAGCCACGGCCTTTTACTGTACCGGCGGTCTGGATAGCCTGTCCGAACAGCAGCACTTTTTCAGTGATGGTGGTTTTACCGGCATCCGGGTGAGAAATGATGGCAAAAGTGCGGCGACGGGCCACCTCCTGCATAAAGGGTGCATTTGACATGACGCTTCTTCTGGTTTGACGCTGCGCCGCCGTGCGACGGAGCGCGCGCAACGGGAACCACAGCCGATTAATCGATAATGGGCGGCATTTTCGCTTATCCCGGCGTTATACACAATGACTGACCGGCGCTTATTCAACCGAAAGTGCGACAGTCAGCCCCGGTAGCGGGTCAGCGCGGACGGATTAACCGCGCGCGTTCCGCCTCACACTCCGCCCGGCAGCAGCACCCCTCCAGGTGATCGTTCACCAGCCCCAGCGCCTGCATAAGCGAATAGGTGGCCACCGGCCCCACCCAGGTCCAGCCGCGTTTTTTCAGCGCTTTTGACATCGCTTCGGCTTCCGGGCAGGTTTTTACCGTTTGCCAGAACGGCAGATCAATTTTTGCCGGACGCCTCTCCGGAGCTGGCTCAAACTGCCAGAACCAGGCAGCAAGCGAACCCGCCTCCTCCACCAGCGCCAGCGCCCGCTGGGCATTGTTGATAGCAGAAACGATTTTGGCGCGATTACGCACAATGCTTTTATCCGCCATCAGCCGTGCAATATCGTCCTCACCGAACCGTGCCACAAGCCGAAAGTCGAAGCCGGCAAAGGCACGGCGGAAATTATCGCGCTTGTTATAGATCATCTTCCATGACATGCCGGAGAGAAACCCCTCCAGACACACTTTTTCATACAACATTATGTCATCGACCACCACGCGCCCCCACTCGCTGTCGTGGTAAGCCGGCATGGCAGACTGCCACGCACAACAGATGCGGCCATCGGCCGTCACGGCCAGCCCGGCGGCATGTAGCGTGGTGAGATCCGTTGAATTCATTTCAGACTCTCCTTGTGTCATTGTGCTCTTTGAAGGTAAACGTGCTCGCCTGCGTAATGCTATACCTGATCGCGTTTATCACCCTGTTCCACTATGTTTAGTTCATTACCTGCCATTTATTTTGCAAAAGGGCCCGTTGAATTATGAGCGATAAAGAGTATCAACCTGCGAAAGTCTGGAGCGAAAATAAAGGTCTGGGCGGCACCTGGGGCAGCATCAACCGTCCGACAGCTGGCGCACGCTTTGAGGCCGATCTGCCGGTTGGCAAACACCCGCTGCAGCTTTATTCGATGGGGACGCCGAACGGACAGAAGGTCACCATCCTGCTGGAAGAGCTGCTGGCGCTGAACGTGCAGGAGGCGGAGTATGATGCGCATCTGATCCGCATTGGCGACAGCGAACAGTTCTCTTCCGGTTTTGTGGCCGTCAATCCCAACTCCAAGATCCCGGCCCTGCTTGATAACAGCACCGTGCCGGGTACCCGCGTATTTGAGTCAGGTGCCATTCTGCTCTATCTGGCCGAAAAAATGGGTCACTTCCTGCCAAAAGATCCGGCTGGCCGTACGGAAACGCTGAACTGGCTGTTCTGGCTGCAGGGTGCGGCACCCTACCTGGGTGGCGGGTTTGGCCATTTCTATCATTATGCCCCGGTGAAGATCGAGTACGCCATCGACCGCTTTACGATGGAAGCCAAACGTCAGCTCGACCTGCTTGACCAGCAGCTGGCGAAACACCGGTATATTGCCGGGGAAAACTACACTATTGCCGATATGGCGGTGTGGCCGTGGTACGGCACGCTGGTGAAGGGACTGGCCTACGACGCGGCGGAGTTCCTTGATGCCGGTTCCTATAAAAATCTGCTGCGCTGGACCGATGAAGTTGCTGCCCGTCCGGCAGTAAAACGCGGCCGCGTCGTTAACCGCACCTGGGGGCCGGAAAACGAACAGCTGCCAGAGCGTCACGACGCGTCCGATTTCGACAAACTGGGGCTGTAATCCCCCGCCCTGGTACGTGGCGGGTGGACGTTTTTTGCCGTCCACCCGCCCGGTAAACCCTCGCCGTCCTGGTCGCGGATGGTCTGTTTCGATCAGCCGACTAACTTATTCTGTAACGCTTTCAGAGACGTGACCTCCCAGGTGGGGGTAATGCCTTCCGGCCGTGGACGGCTATCCGCATTCAGCCAGCAGGTCGCCATACCGGCGTTGATCCCACCTAAAATATCCGAATCCGGGTTATCACCGACCATCAGCACCCGTTCGCGCAGCGGGTTGCCCATCTGGTTTAACGCATAGTCAAAGATGGCCGGATGCGGCTTGGCATGGCCCACCTGCTCTGAGATCACCAGTACATCGAACACCCCCAGAAAGCCGGTGCGTTCCAGGCGTGCCTGCTGCAGCGCAGTAAAGCCGTTGGTGATAATGCCCATTTTCACCCGCCCCTTCAGCGCAGTCAGCAGTTCGACGGCCCCGTCGAGCGGCGTACAGATCTCCGCCATGGCGCCCAGAAATCCGGTGTTCAGATCGCCGGCCGTGACATCCAGCCTTGCCGCCCAGCCCTCAAAACGCTGATGTTGAAGCTGCAGGGCGCTGATGGCTCCATTCTGGTAGTCCACCCACAGCGGCTTATTAATTGCCTGATAGTCGTCATAGTCAGCGCGGCTGAACGGCACATCGTACTGCTGAAACAGACGCTGCAAACCGGCAAACGCATCGAAGTGGAACAGCGTCTCGTCAGCGTCAAATAAAACCCAGTCCCAGTTGTTGAGCATCGTCATTCCTTAAATCCATGGCCTTCAATATTCAGGCGTTCTCGTCATCGGCAAGGTGTGAGCACAGCCTGATCCCGCAAGGGCAGGTCAGAGAGCCTGTGCTATGCCCCCTTTAAATCGTCAGGGCCATCATGATCGCATCTTCTTTGCCCCCGTCTGCCGCCGGGTAATAGTTGCGGCGGATGGAGACTTCATTGAAATCAAGCTGCTCATACAGCGCTATCGCCGCGTGATTAGAGGCCCGGACCTCCAGCCACAGCGTCACTATGCCGCGCTGCTCCAGCTCGCTAATCAGGTGCTGTAACAGCTCGCGGCCGAGGCCCCGGCGCTGAAAGGCCGGGTCGACGGCCAGATTAAACAACGTGGCTTCATCCAGTACTACCTGAGTAATGGCAAACGCCGCCAGCGTCTCATCCACCGTCAGGCGATAATTCAGGTAACGTTCACCCTGATTGCTGGTAAAGGTTTTTTCAGTCCAGGGAAAAGCGTGGCTGCGCTGCTCAATGGCATACGCCTGTTCAAGATCGTGCGCTGTGAGTAAGGAAATCTGATTCATTTTGACAAATCTGCAGCCAGAGCGCCCGTTTGGCGGCGGCATTGTGATAGAGCTCCGCCAGTAACGGCGAAGCCAGTTGGGTTCCGGCCAATGGCACCGGGGCATCAAGTCCTAAGCACCAGCTGTTGCAGCGGGCATCATCCGGCAGCATTTCCAGCTGGTCTGGCGTCAACGCCTGTACCTGTGGCACCTGCAGATTCAGGGCGCGCAGGACATCGTTTACCAGCGGATCGTGCAGCGCCGGAGGGGTTTCCGCCACAATCACCAGGCGGGTCTCTGCGGGCAACGTCACCGCGATTTCGCCCTGCAGGGCGCGCGGACGCCGCAGCGTATACTGCGTGATGCCCATTTGCTCTAATAACCAGTCACGTCTGGAAGACATCTTATTATCCTGTCTGGTCGCCTGAATGCGCCGCCATGCTAGCAAATTCGTCGAAACGGTGCCAATAAACGACGCAGCTAACGCAGTTGCAGCTTCAGGTATGCAGGGTATAATCGCCGCTCTGATTTATAAGGAGCCATCGATGTCCGCATTTACCCCGGCCAGTGAAGTGATACTGCGCCATAGTGATGAGTTTACTGAACGCCGCGTGCTGTTTGCTGGTGACCTGCAGGATGACCTGCCCGCCCAGCTGGAAACGGCGCTGAGCCGGGTACATACCCAGCAATACCATCACTGGCAGATCCTCAGCCGTGCCCTTGGGGAAAACGCCCATTATGGTCTGGTTGCCACCCCCGAGGTGGTCGCAGACTGCGACACCCTGGTCTACTACTGGACAAAAAACAAACCTGAAGTTCAGTTCCAGCTACAGAACCTGCTGTCCCTGCTGCCGGTCGGCTGCGATATTTTCGTTATCGGTGAAAACCGCAGCGGCGTACGTAGTGCGGAACAGATGCTGGAAGGCTGGGCGACCGTCACCAAGATCGACAGCGCCCGCCGCTGTGGACTGTATCACGGCAGGCTGGATAAGCAGCCGACCTTTGCGGTCGACACCTTCTGGGATGAATACCCGCTGGGCGACCTCACCATCAAAACGCTGCCCGGCGTGTTCAGCCGCGATGCGCTCGATATCGGCAGTCAGCTGTTGCTCTCCACCCTCAAGCCTCACACCAAAGGCAAAGTGCTGGATATGGGCTGCGGCGCAGGCGTCATTGCCGCCCTGCTGGCCACCCACTCACCGAAGGTGCGTCTGACGCTGACCGACGTGAATGCAGCGGCCATTGAAGCCAGTAAAGCCACGCTGGCCGCCAACCAGCTGGAAGGTGAAGTGTTTGCCAGTAATGTCTACTCAGACATCCCCGGCCGCTTTGATATGATCCTGTCTAACCCGCCGTTCCATGATGGTGTACAGACCAGCCTTGATGCCGCGCAGACGCTGATCCGTGGGGCAATCACGCACCTGAACACCGGCGGAGAGCTGCGTATCGTGGCGAATGCCTTCCTGCCTTATCCGCAGGTGCTGGACGAAACCTTCGGCAGCCATGAAGTGCTGTTGCAGAACGGCCGCTTTAAGGTGTACCGCGCCGTCAAAGGCCGTCCACCGAAGAAATAACGCCGCTGATGTCCGTTTCTGGCAGGGGTCGACTGTTTTACGGCCGCCCCTCTGCCCCTGGCGATTCTTTTCCAGGCGATTGTTTCAACAATAAGAAATAACTGTTGACGTAGCGGGTAAAATCTCTAGAATGCGCCTCCGTGGTTGCGATATAACATTGTTATGTTGCGGGTATGCGAAGGTGGCGGAATTGGTAGACGCGCTAGCTTCAGGTGTTAGTGTCTTAACGGACGTGAGGGTTCAAGTCCCTCTCTTCGCACCAAAAACCACGTTGTTCATATTACGCAGCATCTGCGCGAAGGTGGCGGAATTGGTAGACGCGCTAGCTTCAGGTGTTAGTGTCTTAACGGACGTGAGGGTTCAAGTCCCTCTCTTCGCACCAAATGCGGTGATATGAATAAAAAAGTTCAACAGGACGCGAAGGTGGCGGAATTGGTAGACGCGCTAGCTTCAGGTGTTAGTGTCTTAACG
This sequence comes from Erwinia persicina, assembly GCF_019844095.1. Classification (NCBI taxonomy): domain Bacteria; kingdom Pseudomonadati; phylum Pseudomonadota; class Gammaproteobacteria; order Enterobacterales; family Erwiniaceae; genus Erwinia; species Erwinia persicina. Next base: position 3,938,890 of record NZ_CP082141.1, read on the forward strand.
GACGTGAGGGTTCAAGTCCCTCTCTTCGCACCATGTTGAATACGTTGCATCCCCTGGTATTCCCCTCTTTCTGACCTCAGCATTATCCCAGCACACTCTCTTTCGATAATAAACCTCCCTGTTTTACTGCCCGATCTCGCTGAACTACATCCCGGAATAATTCACCGACAGTGCGACCAGTCCAGCGGCCAGTGCAATACAGGAGGGCAGCAGCATATAGTGGCGCAGACGCTTATGATACAGCATCACCACGGTTGCCAGGAAAGCCACCACCATCAGCACCCGCCACTCACTGAATGACAACTCCATTAGCGCCACCAGCGGCATCATCGCACAAGGCACCAGCACGCCCCAGCCGCTATCCAGTTTTTTGCCTGTCATCCCGCTTCCCCCCTATAAGCCGCACGCGGACACGACGCCCGTCAGCCTTGCAGTGTCCACACAATCGCAAATGATAATGATTACCAATATCATATGATAGTTTTTATCACTTTGCAGCATATTGTTGTTGAAACTTTATCCCGCCAGATGACAGCTTCGCGTTTAAGTGGTAGATTGGCAGCGATCAATATTCAGAAAAATCTAATAATAACGGCTCTAAACTATTCCAATTACGAAATATCAGCGATTTAATAAGGTCGTGTTTAGGTATTTCAGGGCAGTCACGAGTAATCATAATGAAATTACAAAGCTACGATGAATTGCTTAACAGCAAGCATCGGCTATCGTTGATGCTATTTCTTTTTTTAAACACAGCGACTGCCGTATTTTCCATGCTCAATGTTAATCGTCTTTCCGCCCCGATGGTGACCCTACCTACGGCGACCATTATAATATTGAGCATCATGTTACTCATCTGGATGGTTTTAAAACCGCTGGGGACATTCCCACTATTAAATAGTGCGGCCCTGATCACCGGCGTACTTTGGGCCTGGCAAATTGGGCTGAAGTATCAGCAAAATTTTTATTTTGAAAACAGCTTCCTGCTGATCTCACTGGTAAGTGTGTTTTTTATCAGTGCCATCGCGCTGGGCGATCACCTGCTCGCGTTCTGTCTGCACACGGCCCCTGCCTCCGCAACAGTGCTGATACTGGACCATGGCCAGAATACCTTTGTGCTGCTGTTTACCATTATCCTGCCGCTGTTCGGTTTTACCCTGCATCACCTGATGCTGCGGCGGCGTGATAACTTTACCCGGCGTCTGGTGAGCCAGCTCTATGAAGAGAAAGAGACCTACAGCGACCTGAGTATGCTGGATCCGCTAACCGGGTTGTATAACCGGCGCGGGCTGAAAAACCGGCTGGAGAATATTCTGGATAACCATGCGGGCAGCCATTTTGTCCTGCTGCTGGATATTGATAACTTCAAAGCTTATAACGATAACTATGGTCATGCGATGGGGGATCAGGCACTGGCACGCGTCTCGGTCGCCATCCGCGATGCGGTACGCTCACGTGATATTGTGACGCGCTACGGTGGGGAAGAATTTCTGGTATTACTGACCAACGTAAATGAATCTATTGCCCTGAAACTGGCCGAGCGCATCCGTCAATATGTACTGGACCTGGAAATCCCTCACCGCTTCAATGATCGGGTTGCCACCCATGTGACCATTAGTGCCGGCATTGCCCCGCTGCTGGGCGAAGATTTTGACAATGCACTGGCAAATGCCGATCGGGCGTTATATCTGGCTAAAAACCAGGGGCGTAATACTATTCTCTCCCATCATGACCTGGTAAAAAAACACTTAAGCCAGGCTGCCGATGCGTTATAAAAAATGAAGGCGGCCTTATTTAAGGCCCATTCATTTTAAAAGCTTAACCTTTTCTTTAATACAAATCCCCGTCCAGCCCGCTAAAAATAAGATATTGCTGCGAATTAAGTTTTTAAATGATTAACGATGGTGTTTGTTTCTTACCGGGCAAGAGCCATTTTTTTGACGTTTACAGATCGTGGACAATATGGCAATTTTATCTCTTCATCACGCAGGAGATAAGCATGAGTCTGGAGTCAGTACGGCAGTTTTTTGCCGATCGCGCACCCGAAATTGACATCATTGAACTGTCAGAAAGCACCGCCACCGTCGCCCTTGCTGCCGCCGCTCATCAGGTTGAGCCGGGGCAGATTGCCAAGACCCTGTCGTTAAAAGTGAAGGATCGTGTGGTTCTGATTGTCACGCGAGGTGACGCACGGCTGGATAACCGCAAACTGAAAGAGGCGCTCGGGGCAAAAGCCAGAATGCTGAATACCGATGAAGTGGTGAGCTGGACCGGTCATCCGGTGGGCGGCGTCTGCCCCTTTGGTCTGGAAAACCCGCTGACCGTCTACTGCGACGTGTCGCTCAGGGACTATCAGGAAGTGCTGCCGGCTGCCGGGGCCATTCACAGCGCGGTCCGCATTGCCCCTGAATATATGGCGCAGCTGACCGGGGCGCAGTGGATCGATGTCTGCCAGCCCCCCCTCCAGCAGGCAGGCTGACACGACGCCGGGGTGCGTTACGACTGACCCGAAATAATCGCCCCCCGCGTTTCCCGGCCAAAGGCGACAATCACACAAATCAACACCGCCACAGTACCGGCCACTATCGCCATCGCCAGCGCGTAATTGTTGCCGTTGGCAATGGCGATTTTTGACTGCAGCGTGGCGTTGACCGACGCCACCAGATTTCCTAACTGATAGACAAACCCCGGCAGAACCGCGCGCGCCCCGGCAGGCACCAGCTCCGTCAGCCAGCCCGGCACCACCCCCCATGCGCCCTGCACCATAAACTGCATCAGAAACGCGCCTGCACCCACCGCCCAGGATCCGCTGGAAAAAGCCCACAGCGGCAGCACCGGCAGCGCCAGGAAAGCTGCGATGATTATCGCCTTCTTACGGCCTGTTTTTTCCGACAGCGCCCCAAACAGAATGCCGCCAAGGATCGCCGCAATGTTGTAGAAAATGGCAATAATGCTGATGGTATGAGGTGCAAACCCCTGCTGCACTTTCAGATAGGTCGGGTAGAGATCCTGCGTACCGTGGCTGAAGAAGTTAAAGCAGGCCATCAGCAGCACCAGATAGACGCAGAGCTTCCAGTGGCTTTTCAGCACCGGCAGCAGCGCCACCGTCTCTTTGCGCTCGCGCGCTGCCAGCCACACCGGCGACTCGGGGACTTTAAAGTAGATGAACGGCAGCAGTAACACCGGCAGCGCACCAATCAGGAACATCCCGCGCCAGCCTACCAGGCTGTAAAACAGACCAAACACCACGGAGGCCAGCAGATAGCCAAAGGGATAACCCGCCTGAAATACGCCTGACATCAGCCCCCGCGAGCGGTCAGGGATGGTTTCCATCGCCAGGGAAGAGGCGACTCCCCAGACGCCGCCCATCGCCACCCCGTAAATCACGCGGAAGGCCAGGAACCACAGTAGCGAGGGAGACCAGGCGGAGAGCAGCTCAAAAATCGTAAAGGCGATAATGTTGGCCATCAGCACAGGCCGGCGACCGAATTTTTCTGCCAGCCGGCCAAACAGCAGCGCGCCCAGTGGTCGCACCGCCAGCGTCAGCATAATCGCCAGTGATACATCGGTGATGCTGACGTGAAAATTATCCGCGATATCACTGAGCACGAAGACCAGGATAAAAAAGTCAAACGCATCCAGCGTCCAGCTGCCGAAACAGGCGAAAGCGACATTGCGCTGAGTCGAAGTCCAGTTAAGCATAGAGAGGGTCCTGTCTTAGAGGCTCACAAGAATGTTAATAACTTGTTTATATCATGTAAGACAGAAGTGGATTCTGGCGGTTTTGTCAGGCTTATCACCAGACTGTAAAAGGGGATGTCATTGTGTTACCAGGCTAATAATTAGCCTGGTAATCAGCATTATCAGACGTTACAGATCACGGGTAATCATCGCCTGCAACCCCACCTGCTGGCCGTAAGAGAGTTCCAGCGTGTTGCCATCGGGATCGGCAAAGAAAGCCCAGTAGCCCACGGGCTCAGGGAACTGAACCGGCGCTTTGCGCAGCACGCCCTCTTTTTCTGCCAGCGCGACTTTACGGTCAATCTCTTCGCGGGTGGCGCAGGCAACGCCAAGGTGGCCGAACGGCCCGAGGGGCGTATCCCTTCTGACCGCAGTCTGCACCAGCACCAGCGCAAACGGTCGGGTCAGGTCAGAAAGCCAGGCCACTTTTTCGGCCTCCGGCACCCCCGGCTCGCGCTGGTGCACCACCTGCATCCCGGCATAGCGCTGATAGAAATCGATACTTTTTTGTAAGTCCTGCACTTCAAACGCTACGTGGGTGAACCCCACATCCACTTCACTACTCATCGCCCGCTCCTTGATTTATCGTCAGAGCCGTTATCATGGCGCGTTTGCGGCAAGGCAGGTGATCGTCAGTGCGGGCGGCGGGTATCAGGGCACAGATTGTGCTATTCGTGTTCAGTACGTGACCCGCGGCACCATCGTCTGCCAGCCGCCATCCTGCGGCAGGTATTTATTGCCGTAAGACACACTGGTAATGGGTTTCAGACCCCACCGCTGCTTTGCAGCTCTGATGGCGTGAGGGTCTCAGGGCTCATCGCAGGTCAACAGGGGGAGACGGGGGCACCAGCCTGTCCGGCATCTTTTTCCAGTTAGCATCTTCATGGCCATATTGCCCGCCCCAGGTGACATCACTGATGCGTTCCAGCTGCCACTGTCCCGCAGCATTCTGCTTCAACTCGTACGGCAAACCGCGGCACTGGCGCAGACGTACGTCAACCTGCAACCCGAACTGATAGTTGTGCCCCTTCTTCGGTACAAAGCTCATGGTACTGCTGCACTGGTTGTTGCCGCCGTCATAGGCCAGACCGATGATAGTTTTCTGACCTGCCACCACCGGGGTTTCGTAATAGTCGCTCCAGGACGATTTGTCCTGATCGCTGGCCACCGGCATCCCGCGATCCTGAATATGGGTCAGGACAAACTCACTGCTGCGCACCAGCCCTCCCGTCCTCTGGCCGTTGACTTCCTGCTCAATGGAGGCCTGCTCAGTGCCGCCGACAATACGCACCGAGGCGGTATTCTCACCCGCGGCAGGCGGAGTGAAAAAGGTATTATGCGGAAACTGGCTACAACCGCTGATGGAGGCCAGCAGCAGGGACAGGGACAGCGCTGTTTGACGATACCTCAATGTGCCTCCCTGTTGGTATCAGGCAGGATCAGAGCCAGTAGCTCAGTTGCCAGCGACCTGGCTTCCTGTTGATAATTTTCACGCCAGCTTGCCAATCCATGGACGGGACGCCCCTGTTCATCCCACTCCGCCAGCGCCAGGCCATTGACGATCTCCAGTTCAAACCACAGGCTCTGCCAGGCGTCGGTATCCGCTACCAGGGCGCGGTCCTGCCACAACAACTCGGTATACGCGACAAAACGGGCCCAACTGAAGAGGTCTTCACTGGCCCGCATACCCGACACGGCCAGCCACTGACGCGCGTCAGGCTTACTCTTCGGTGACAAGCCGCACCATTTTCTGCCAGCCGCCATCCTGCGGCAGATATTTATTGCCGTAAGTGACGTTGGCAATGGGTTTCAACACCCATTGTCCGCCCGCGTCTTTGACCAGTTCATTCGGCCAGGCACGGCAGCGATACATTTTCAGATCGACCGCCTGACTCAACTGATAATAATGTCCTTTCTCCGGGACAAAGCTAACGATATTCATGCAGCGGTTCTTACCGCGATTGTAACTGTGATACACCGTGGTTTTTCGGCCCGCATAAACCGGCGTTTCAAAATAATCACTGGTGTAGGTCGCTTCCTTACCGCTCACCCTGGGCATGCCCTGATCCTGCGTATTACGCAACACCAGACTGCTTTCACGGATGAGCCCCCCGCGCAGTTTACCGTTGTCCATTTGATACAGCGCATTACTCTCCGTGCTGCCCATAATGCGCAGCATGGCGACTTCCGCACCCGCTGGAGGCGGAGTAAAGAACTCCTGCTGTGGCAGCAGGCTACAGCCGCTGAGCAGAAACGCAGCCAGCGGCAAGATACGTTGATAAGGCATCGTCTCACTCCGCAGTATCATGTCCAGACTTCCTGCCCCTCAGGGGTGATCCACACCAGCCCCGCCGGCGCTTTCGCCAGGAACCAGAAGCCGGTTTCATCCAAATCGTCTAACTCATCGTCAGAGTCCGCCTGTGGCCAGGCATCTTTCAGGCACTGAAGCTGTTCCTCAACCGTACCCGTCAGGTAGACGCCATTACAGGCCAGGCGAACCTGACCAGCCGTCATCAGCTGTTGCAACAGTTCAAAGAAAAGTGCTTTTCTCAGGGCGCTGTTATCAGCCATGCCACGACATTCGACCTCAAGATGCTGCCAGACAGCGCCGAGCGACAGACCCCGGGCGCTGGCGATCACCGCCTGATAAATGCTCTCTCTGTTCACTGGAATTTCATCTCCACTTTTTTCCCTTTATTAATGGACGGCGTAATTACGTCAATGGTCCATTTAGCCCCGGTCTGCTCGGTGGAATTCGAGAAATCTCTCAGCGTCATGGTACTCCCGGCATTGGCACCACTGGTCACTTTAACGGAGTAAAGCGTTCCTTTACCGGGGATGGCTTTTGCCGCCGGCAGCACTTCCGCGCCTGAAATCTGCTGGAAGTAGGTCTTCACATCAGCCTCAGAGGCCCCTTTAAATACCGGCGCACCGATACTGGTCGTTGGATCAGCCATTAACGTTTTCCCGTTTATCGACAGTGAGAAGTCTTTCGGTGGCAGAGAGGCGTCATTATACATTGCTGCCAGATCATTGATCTTCTTTTGCGCCTGCTGCTGGAACACCATTCCCGTCGTTTTGCTACTCAGATCGGTTGCCGTTGTATTGTTATCGGCAATGCGCTTCAGGGCCGCCGCTTCTTCCATTATATTGGCGTTAGTGGATGTTTTTGGCGATACGGCAGGCGTTTTTACACTCCCCGGCATATACACGCTGGCGAGTGATACCGTAATAGCGTGCAGCTGCATCACCGTATCGTAGCGTTCCGCAATTTCATCCCAGCTTTTACCCGAATCCCTGGCGATAGCCGTAATCGCTCTGTCACGCGTGACGCTTCCGGCATCGACGCCTGACATAATGGCACTGGCATTAGCCGCATCCTGAGGATACAGCTCGCTGTACAGCATACGTACGCTGACGCTTTCCCCGTAGGTATCCAGCGCCTGTTGTGCCTTGCTTACCAGCGCAGTACACGCCGCACCACCTTTATTTCCGTTAGTACAAACGTCTTTGATTGCCTGATCGCGGGCTTTATCAACCGTGCGGGTCGCATTCAGCTCACTGGACTCCGCAGCGGTTAACGTCCCCAACCGCTCTTTACGCTCCAGTACCGCTTTGCGTTCCGCTTCGCCGGCACTGAGGTAATTATGCTCAATCGCATTATTACCGTTCGCGTACCCTTCTGCGGCACCTACGCTATCGCCACTACCGATGGCACCGGCAATGCTGGACGCGATCAACGCCAGGTTTTTAATCGTGCCCTTCTGCTGATCGTTAAGATCGCTGGTGGCCACTTCCGGATAGAGCGCGTTATGAATCGTGCGGATCGCCAGTTCACCGCCTCCAGCGCCCAGCGCACCGGCCGCCACATTTTGTCCGCTCATTTCTGCCACCACACCACCGAGGATTGCATGGGCAAAGGCATTGGTGGCGATCTCTTCTGCCGTTGGATTTTTCGGATCCGAAAGGGTCAGATCTTTAATGACACCGGCCATATAAGGAGCAGACGCCTGGGCCAGCGCTTTACTGGCATCCCCACCCGCCAGCGCAGTAATGGCGGTCACGGCGGCATCTGCGGCCATCTTGATTTTGCCGTCGTCCTTGTAGTCGGCCATCATATCTTTGTAGGTGTCGCTACCCCGCACCCGATTCCAGTAAGCCTCGCGATCTTTGATAGTGGCATCCGCACCCGGCGCTTCACCCGCTTCTTTAATTCCGGCTTCCAGCGCCCAGTATTCGCGCTCGGCGATCGCCGCACTGACGGTCTGGCTGGCAACCTGACCAATCAACTGCACTTTCTGCAGGCGCTTCTGCTCTTTTGCCTTATCAAAGATCGGGCTAAGCGTCTGATTGGCATGCTCAACATCGCGGCTCAGGGTGGCGACATCCTGCTGCTGCGCCTCCGGATTCCGCACAATCAGCGTGCCGTCAGATACCGCCGAGTAAGTTGTGCTCTCGCCGCTGCCGCTGGAACGGGATGCCGACATCGAATTCGGCGCCAGGTTATCGCCAAGCTGCTCCGTGACAGTACGTTTCACCGGTTGCTGGTCAGCCGGGAGCGATTCATCTGTTTTATCTTTGGTGGAGAAGGAGCTCGACATCCCCAGGCTGACGCCCGAAGCCGAATAATCGGCCTGGTTTTGAATATCGCTGAAACCAAGCGTGCCGGTATCCAGGCGATTCTTCGCCGCATCGGCGGTGCTGCCAATCACCGCCCCGTTAAGCTGGGTGTGATTGCCGACCGTCACGTCATAGCCGCCGTCCCCCGCGAAGATGCCGCTCTGTTCCTGCACGCTTTCGTAATTACTGGTTAACTTATTGTTGGTGATCGACAGGCTGCCGCTGGCCGTCATCGTGCCAAAGGTGAAGCTCAGGCCGCCGCTGATATTCTGATCTTTCGACTTGTAGTTATTGCTGTCCTGCTCGCTGGTGATGGTCAGATCGCGCCCGACATCCGCCACGATGCGATCGGCGCTGACCTGCGCCCCGGTCAGGGTAGTATCGCGGCCGCTGAGCAGCGTGATTTTGTTACCCGCATCCAGCGTGGTTTCGTTATGGGTCAGACCGTCGCCGTTTTCGCTACCTTTTCCTTTGTTTCCATTAGCAAAAATACTGAGCCCGGCACCACCGGACCCCACGCCAAGGCTGGCACCAATCGCCCCCCCACCGCTACTCTTGTCGCCGCTGGAGACCTGGCTGTTTTCTGCCGACCGCAGGTTGATATCGCGCGCAGCGGATAACAGCATCTCATTCCCCGCCTGCAGCTGGCTGCCCTGCACCAGAATATCGCCATCCTGAGCCGGACTGTCGCTGCCGGTCGCGAAGATATTCAGATTTTTTGCCGCCTGAATCGCGCTGCCTGCCGATGTCATCTGGTCGCTCTGGCTTTCACTCTGCGCTTTTTGCATGCCCAGAGACAGGCTGATGCCGACAAAACTGGTGTTAGTCGGATCCTGAACCGCGCCGCGTACAGCCTGGGCCGCCTGATAACCGTCCAGGCCCGCTTTGACCAGCTGCAAACGTGCCACGCGGTCATCCTGCTTATCGGTTTCCATCTCGGAAATCGTTTTCGCCGTATTCAGTGCGGTACCCACCGCACCGGACAGGGCCAGCGTCAGTCCGCTGGAACTCGATTCAGTCGTGGAATGTTTGCTGGCGCGATTCTCTGCCGAACTGATTTCCACGTTTTTGCCAACCAGGTTGATATCATTCCCGGCGATCACTTCTGAACCTTTAACCTGCAGATCGTTACCGGCCATCAGCGTGGTATCACCACTGACCGATCCCAGCTGACTGCCCTGCGACGTCAGTCCGGTGGTTTCATCGGTGGATTTATTCATCATGGAGCCGGCAGTGAAGCCAATGCCACCGGTGCTCAACAGGCCTGACTTGGTTTTCTTCGTCATTGCCCAGCCGTCGCGGCTCTCCTGAGCCGTGCCCACCGTCAGATTGTTACCTGCTTTCATCGTCAGTGAATCATCTGCGGCAACATTACTGCCGCTGACGCCCAGGTCATGCCCGGCCGACAGCGTAATGTTGTCCCCACCCAGACTGCTGGCAGCGGCGCTCTGCTGGTTAAACCCGGCGCGAGTAGTGGTGGTATTGCTCGACAGGAAGCCTGATCCCTTAACCTTCGACGCCATATCCAGCGACGACTGCTCAACTGCCGTACCGATGCTGATGTCGTTACCGGCGCTCAGGTTAAGCGCGTTGCCCGCATTCAGCCTGGCGGCCGCTGTGGTAATATTATTGGCCGCCTGCATCAGCACATTGCCCGCGCCGGTGATCTCACTGCCCTGTGCGGTGGTGGTACTCTGGCTCAGGTGATTGTCTTTATTCCAGACGATGTTGTCACTGCTGCCAGAATTCACCGCCGTCAGATTAATATCGCGCCCGGCGACCACGGTGGTCTGGCTGTTTTCCCCGGCGTTGACCACTTTCGCTCCCTGCAGATTGACGTCGCGTGCCGCCTGCAGCGCCAGTTTGCCGTCATCCTGCTGCACGTACATGCCAGCCACGCGCGACACCGTGTCGCGACTAAAGCGGTTGCTGCCGTTGGTGCTTTCCGTATGGGTGGTCTGCGATACGAGGTTAAGATCGCGTCCCGCGCTGGCTACCAGCGAATTCTGCGCCTGGATCAGCCCGCCGTTATTGGTCAGATCCGTGTTGGCCAGCAGCTGCACGCTGCCGCCACTGATAATACCGCCGACGTTGGTGATCGTATCCCCGCTGATACTCAACAGCTGGCTGGCATTGACCCGTCCGGTATTGAGCATGTTACCGCTGACGCCGATGGCAATGTTGCGTCCGGCAAGCAGTGCGCCGCTGCCGTCCATGTCGCCCTGTTTAACCTGCGCATAGACCTGCGGCACCAGCACGCTCTGACGGCTGCCATCGGCCAGCGTGACATCGCGCGCCACCAGCCACACCATATCGCTGGTCACGTTGGCCATCTGACTGGCGGTCAGCGCCACGCCTGGTACCAGACCAAAGGCTTTACCGAAGGCCACGCCAGATTCCATCAGCGCCTTGTACTGCTCTTCATCACTCTGATAGCCCGCCAGATAGCGATCGCCGGTCAGTTCCACCAGCTGCTCGCGCACCAGGCGCTGTTCATAGAAGCCGTCGCCCAGGCGTTTCTGGGTGATATCCGGATCGGACTGTAACTGCGACAGCATAAAGTCGGAACTGAGCCAGGTTTTCTGGTTGGTATAGCGCGGATCGGTCTCGATCAGGTAGCTGCTGGAGGCGGAGGGTAGCTGACTGAACAGGCTGTTTTCCGGCAGCGTGGTGTCCGGTACCTGCGAACGGATGACCGTCGCATCCGTTTGGCCCGCAATTTCAATACGCTGGCCACCCGGCAGGGAAGCCAGATCGCCGCCGTTCAGCAGGCCCAGGCTGTAGCCATCTAACGTCGGGGCACTGCTCTGTACCTGGGTATTGCCTTTGACAACGCCCGGTGACAGAGAAATAGACTGGATTTCATCCGGCGGCGTATAAGGTGAAGCATCGCGTTTCTGTTTATCATGCCCTTTCTTGTGGATGCGATCCCATTCGATCACCTGTCCCACTTTCTGCACCAGTAATGTGCCAGCCACTTCCACGTTTTTCAGGTTGGCATTGCTGATCAGCAGATCGCCCCCGGCGATAATACGGCTCTTATCGTTCAGGGTACTGTCGGCGTTGATCCCCAGGCTGCCGCCCGCAATGATCTGGGCAGGATCGGATTCGGTGACCTGTTCCTGCCAGGTATTCTGCGTATAGGCATACTGATAGTAGTGATCCTGTTTGCACACGACACCGTTAATGCAGATGTGCTGCACTTCATTGTGCGAGAAGGTAATGTCGTAGTCGTTGGTGCCGTAATGGACGCCGTTGTTCAGCGACGGCACCATATATTCTTCTTTCTGCTCCTCCGAGATGTGTACCATCTGGGTGGCAAAATGGTCATTGATGTTGTTCAGCGTGCCGGTATTGATCAGCATATTACCGGCGGATTCAATGGTAGCGCTGTGGTTGTTGAGGGTGGTGGCACGCCCTGCGGCGGCATCATTCTCATCCAGCTGACCGCCAATCGACATCTCACCACCGCTGTAGATCAGGCTGTGGGCCGTGTTGTTCAGTGTGCCGACGCCCAGATCCAGACGCTGACGGGCGGCGATTGTCGCCGCACTTTCGCCTTCGGTCAGGTTATTCAGTTCCCCGGCCTGAATCGCCAGGTGATCGCCGTAAATGCGGCCGGTGCCGATATTATTCACCGTCCCCGCCTTCAGCACGGTTTCGACACCATCAATAATGCCCCGGTTGGTCAGGCTGCCGGCCATATTCAGATCGGTGCTCTGTCCGCTGATGTCACCGCTCTGCTGATTATTCAGGTTGGCCGCCGTCACTGCTAACTGCTGGCCCGCGCCCAGCTGACCGGCATTATCCAGCGAGCCCTGCACACTGAGGTCGAGGTTGCCATTGGCCAGCGTACTGCCGGTATGGGTGAAGTCGCCGTTAACGCCCAGCTGCATATCGCCCAGAGACAGCAGTTGCCCGCTGCCGTTCACCGACTGGAGGCTGGCATTGAGGTTTTTCCCGGCAATGATTTTGCCGCCCTCGTTATTCAGCGCGCCCGCCGTCAGCGTTGCGTTCTCCACGGCGGCAATACCGCCATTCTGGTTGTTCAGCGCCAGGCCGCCCGTTTCCAGCGTCAACTGCTGGCCGACCACCGTTCCGCCGACGTTATTGAGGCCTGCGCTACGTACCTGCACATTCCCTGCGGACTCCAGCCGTCCACCGTTATTGTCGAGCTGGGCACCATTCAGCGAGAGATCGCCACTCAGCGCGGAGATCATGCCGCGATCGTTATTGATCGCTCCCGGTGTTGTCACCGTCACCGCCGAACCCGCGCTGCGGCTGCCGCTCAGGTCAATGTCTGCGGCCTGTACGTTGAGCTTGCCCGCCGCCAGATTCTGCCCGTGGCTGGCCAGTTTACCGCTGCTGGTCAGCGTCAGATCGCCGCTTTGTCTCACGCTACCGTCAGCGTTAATACCGCCGCCAAAGACCGAATTTATTCCGCTGCTTATCTCTCCGGCGCGGGCGTGCGTATCGCGACCGGCAGCAATCAGCCCGTCATTACTCAGCTGCCCGCTGACGCTGGCGCTCACATCACGTCCGGCATAAACCGAGCCCCCGCTGTTGGTTAACTGGCCGCTGGTCAGCGTCAGATCGCCCCGGGTGGCAGAGATTGCGCCGCGATCGTTGTTCAGCACGCCCCCGGCTGTCACCGCCACCTCCGCCCCGCTGCTCTGGCTGTCGCTGAGATCAATATCTGTCCCCGTCACCGCCAGTTTGCCTGCCGCCAGGTTCTGTCCATGGCTGGCCAGTTTTCCGCTGCTGGCGAGGGTCAGATCGCCGCTTTCCCCCAGGCTGCCCGCGTTCTTCACCCCGGCACCAAACACGCCTTTTTTGCTGCTGTCGATCTCGCCTGCGCCGACGCTGGTGTGCCGCGCCGCCACAATCATACCCGCATTGTTCAACTGACCGCTGACGGTGGCCTTCATGTCGCGCTGGGCATACAGCGTACCGCTGTTACTCAACCCGCTGCCGCTGACCTGAATATCATCGCTGGCATTCACGGTGCCGCTGTTTTCAATATGTCCGTCAGCGCTGATAGTGACGCTGCCGGCCTGGGCACCGAGGGTCCCGGCGTTACGCACGCCGACACCGCGCTCCGTACCGATCAGTCGGATCTTTCCGGCGTACATGCCACCCAGTTCGGACACATCCAGTGCCACCACCGGCTTCACCGCGTTATCATCGGTTGTCCCGGCATTTTTGCTGACGCTCTCCCCGTCGGCGCTGACACGGTTTTTGCCGGTCGTCACCTTCAGGTCTTTCGCCCAGACACCGCTGTTCACTTTGACCGTTTGCGCAATCAGGTCGGTGTAATCCTGGCGACTGCTGTCCAGACCGGCCCCCTTGACCACAATCTCGCCGCCATTGACCTGATAACCGGCAATCTGGCCGTTCTGCATAATCGCTTTACCGGTGGTCATCGTCGCGCGGTTGGCATTGATAAAGCCGCAGCCTTCACAGGTGATCCCGGCAGGGTTAGCAATCACCACCTGGGCTTTTTTACCGGCCACTTCGATATAGCCATTCAGCTTGCTGGGGTCGCGTGAGTTCACCTCATTCAGAATGACTTTTGCCTCACCGCGCGCCAGGTAAGGGTTACCCGATACCCAGCCTCCCTGCTGCGACTGCACGTTTCGGTGGGAGTTGTTCAGCACCACGCCTTTTTTATCCACGTCGAACTGGCTGTAGGTGTTACGCGACACGCCACCCGCGCTCGGGGCCTGAATATTGACCTGCGGCGTCCCGTTGGCCGTCTTGCCGACCATCGGCTGCTGGCCGGCAGGCGCCTTACCGTCTGCGGCGATCCCTGCCGCCTGCGCCTGGGGCTGCAGCGCTACCATGCCCAGCACGCCCAGAGTGAAGAACGCCAGCGGTGACAACTGCCCAATCAGCTGACTGAGCGTATGCCCTTCGCCGCTGGCCGCCGGACCCTTGCCGTGACCACGACCGTTTTCAGCCACCACCATCAACAGGCCGCGTGCCTTGTTGAAAATTACGCGATAAAGATTCTTATTCACCGGGGTTCATCCCTTCCAGTTAACGGCTTGCCAGCGGCGTTTCGCGCTGCCAGCGTGCAAATTCCTGATGCGTGACCGCATCGCCACGGAAATTCATAACGCGCAAACCACGCTGTTCGCCTTTGTGATACAGCGAACGTACGCAGTGGTGCGGAAACAGCGTGCCGCCGACCAGCCGGCGCAGCGCCTGCTGATCTCCGAACGGCGCAATCCAGTCGCGGATCCACAGGCGGTCACCGCTGTTCCAGTCCCGTTCCTGTACGTGGATGCCGGACTGCGTGAGATAACGCTGCTCCGCCTCTTCATCCATCCACGCCCAGCTGAGGAAAAACACCGGCCTGCCGTCACGTATCGCCAGCGCAAACTGCTGGTGCTTGATGGCGGGCAGCAGCAGCGTCGGCAGCGCGCTGAGCGGAATGTCACGATGCTGCGCCGAGTGCATCCACAGCCAGACGCTGGTCCCCAGCACTTCGGACTCGCTGAAGGTGTCACTCAGCAGCGGGGAAATAACCTGAAAACCCTTCACCGGGATCGCCATATCAGTATTGCCAGCTCAGATTGAAACCAAGGGTGACCGGGCTGGTACTGAAACCGTCCGGTTTAGAGAACGGCACCCCGGCGAACAGGTCATAGCCGGTATTAAAGGCATTACCGCGCAGGCCAATCACGCCGCCCGCCAGATGACGCCCAACCTGATAATCAATACCGCCCTTCACTTCGCCATAGTCCGCACCCAGGTAAATTTCCTGATTCGGTAACGGGGTTCGCCACGCGATGTCATTACGCACGTACCAGCCTTCGTCGCCGTTCAGGGTAAATTCCCCGTCAAAACCACGCACCGTCCAGCGGTTACCAATGGACATCTGATCCTGCGGCGTCAGCCGGGAGTGGGTCATCTGACGCTGGAACTGGCCGTTATAGCGGAAGGACTGCCCCCACAGTTCGAACGGTGCATCCAGCTGCAGGGAGAGTTGAATAATCTTCGCCAGCCCGGTGCCTTCATCAAAATTCTCTTCCGGAGCAGGCTGGGCACCAAACCAGCGGGTACCGCGCTGATAGCTGACACCCGCATCCAGCGTGGCCTGACCGATATAGTGGCGATGCTGTAAGCCCAGGCGCCAGGCAGAGGTCTGACGCCGCTGCTGCTCAATCTCTGTGTCGTTAATGTAGTTACTGGATTCGCGTGTCATCACCTCATAAGTAAAAGAGGTTTTCTGGCTGCCGCTGCGGTGCAGAACGCGTCCCAGCTGGAAATTAAGGTTCTTGCTCTTGCCGCTGTAGCGGTAGTCGAAGCCGGTTCCCAGCCCCGACTGACGATAGTCGTAGTCACTGAAGGTGACGCCGGTCGTCCAGTAACCGAAGGGGACGGAGTAGTGGATCAGGGTATTTTTACTGTCGCGGTCGCTTTTCGGCTGCAAAGCCTGACCGGCTGAAACATAGAACAGGTCGCTGAGTGACAGCGGGTTATCCACGGAGAGCGTCACGCCGCCCTGATAGCGTCCGGTGCTTCTGCTGCCGGAATCATCCAGCGACGCGCCCAGCCGCCAGTGGCGGGCCTGTTTCCAACTGACGTTGATATCGCTTTCCCCCGGCTGCTCACCGGGAACAATCTGCATATCCGCCTGTACGGTCGGCAGGCGCTGCAGATTTTCCAGTCCCTGTTCAATATCGCGCAGATCCAGCAACTCTCCGGAACGGGAAGGCAGAGCGGTATAAAGCTGGATGTAGCGATCGCTGTCCGGCGTCAGGCGGATGTTGCGCACCTTTCCGGGTACCAGCATCAGCTTCAGCGTGCCGCTGTTAATATCCTGCGGCGGTGCCAGCACGCGGGCGGTGACATAACCATGATCCACCAGGCGATTCTGCAGGGCGCTCATCAGCAGGTTGATCCCCTTCCCGCCGAGGCACTGCCCCTGCGCCTGATCGGCCAGCTTTTGCAGTGGCATCCAGTGCGGGAAGGCATCCCGGCCCTGCAACTCAATGTGTTGCAGCGGGAAACAGGGCTGTTCGCTGGGGAACTGAAGGCGGCTGAAGAAGCTGCCTGGTGCCTGTAAACGCACGTCCGGGGCGGGCGGCGTCAGCTGACGTTCCGCAGCACGCTGACGTTCCTGCTGATTAATCAGCTGCTGATCGCCAGCCGTGGCAGCGGCCACGCTTCCTGCGTGAAATAAACTAATAATAACGGCCAGACTACTGAGACGTGCAGGGGTTACCCCGTCTTTTCCAGACGCAATCCGTAGCATAGTGTTGCCCTGAGCAAGGTTTATTATTTATACGATGTTGATGCCAGGTACTTTAACGATTTCTCTTCCAGGATTGTTCCTAAACTTACATTAAACTTACATTTGACTGACATTTTTGAATACAAAAGCACCAGGCAAAAGGGAATGCACTTCGGTAAAACTCATAATTAATTCGTTAACAATCAATGCATTATTCTATATTTAAGAAAAAATACATAAATCACCATAAGTCAAATTACCCCACTGGAATTAACCAGAAACAAGTAGAAATAGTTAAGATAATACCCCAAGTATATAGTCGCCACTGGTACGGAAAAATACCCCGCTTTATTACGCCAGGCCGCCAGAAAAGAGATTACTTTTACCTACGGCTGCAAATTCAAGTACACTCCCGCCGGGTATTCCTGCTTAAAGAAAAGACGTGTCACTGATCTCATTTTCTGCCACCCGCAGCCGTCCTGCCGCCTGGCTGGCCCTGCTGGCTATTTTGCTGCTGTTCGTTGCACCGGTGATCTCTAAATCACTGGCGCAGGTGCGTGGCGGTGAAAGCAGGATGATGATGCATCATGGCATGATGATGGACATGTCTGAGATGCCCGCTGTACATCATGAGATGGCGGACACCGGCGATGCGGAGGCCCTGCCCCGACACCATCCGATGTCCATGATGGATGACAATGCCTGCGGCTACTGCGTTCTGCTGGTTCATCTGCCCCTCGATCTGATGACGCTGCCACTGCTGTGGTCTTCATTACAGGCTGCCACGCTGCCGGACGTGCCGCTGTTCCAGCCGGTCGTCGCCCGCTTTGTTCCTCACTGCTTCCATCCCCGCGCCCCGCCGCTGGCGCTCGCCTCACGTTAATTTAACCTGCGGGCCCGCCGCAGACCCCGTGAATACCTGCAAAACAGGTGGATGGAAGAGACTATGTCAGAGAATATCCGACGTGCGGCTGCGCACGTCACCCACACCCGCAGCGCGCTGATTGCGCTGCTGCGTCGACTGCATTTCTATATCGGGCTGTTTATCGCACCGTTTATCTTTATCGCGGCACTGACCGGCACGCTGTATGTGATGACGCCACAGCTGGAAAACCGGCTGTATCATTCGCAGCTGTTTACCACCGCAACCGGGCCGGACCAGCCGCTGTCCTCACAGGTTGCCAAAGCGGTCAGCGTGATGGGCACGGACGCCAGGATCGCTGCCGTGCGCCCGGCACCGCATGAGGGAGAGACGACCCGCGTGATGTTTGCCAGCGCCGATCTCGGTCCGTCGGAAACCCGGGCGGTGTTTATTGACCCGAAAACGCTGGACGTCACGGGGGTGATAACGGTATACGGCACCAGCGGCGTGCTGCCGTTGCGCACGTGGCTGGACTATCTGCACCGCAATCTGCTGCTGGGGGATATTGGCCGCAACTACAGTGAGCTGGCAGCCAGCTGGCTGTGGATTGCCGCGCTTGGTGGCGCGCTGCTGTGGGCCACTCAGCGCGCACCGCGCCGTAAACCTCTGCGGGGAGCGCCGACGCGGGCACAGCGTCTGGCCGGTCATCGCCACTGGCACACCACGCTGGGTATTACCCTGCTGCTGGGACTGGTATTCTTCTCCGCGACGGGACTGACCTGGTCACGCTGGGCCGGGGACAATATCGCCCTGATGCGCAGCCACTTTGGCTGGATGACGCCCGCGGTGAACACCGCTCTGCAGCCTGACCCCGCCCTGAAAATGGCGATGCCGGCGGATGAACATGCGGAGCATTACGGCCATATGAACGTTCACCCTCATGCTGCACCGCCAGCCCACCCGGTTACCGTCAGTCCGGCGCAGTTTGATGGCGTGCTCAACGCGGCGCGTGCCGCAGGGATCGACGCGGCGAAGCTGGAAATCCGCCCCTCCTACCTGGCGGATAAAGCCTGGACCGTGAATGAAATCGACCGCCGCTGGCCGACGCAGGTTGACAGCGTGGCAGTGGATGCGCAGAACAACAGCGTGATCGATAAAGTGGCGTTCGCCGACTTTGGCCTGCTGGCCAAACTGACGCGCTGGGGAGTGGATGCGCACATGGGCGTGCTGTTCGGCGTAGCAAACCAGCTGGTACTGGTGCTGTCTGGTGGTGGGCTGTGCGTGATGATTGTGATGGGTTATCGCATGTGGTGGCTGCGCCGGCCGCAGAGTGGCCAGATTTCCCCGCTGGATACCCTGCTGGGCTGCTGGCAGCCGTTGTCGATCAGCGCGCGCTTTCTGCTGCTGGTGGTAACGGCGGTGGCGGCGGTCTGCCTGCCGGTGATGGGGGTCAGTCTGCTGGTGCTGCTGGCAATTGATATCTGGCGCTGGCGGCGCGCCGTGCACGCCTGATCATCCATACGGCACCGGGATATCTGTAAGGGCTGACCGTTTGTTCCGGTCAGCCCGTTCGGATCGCGCAATCCACGGGTTGGACGTTACGCTAATGGCTTCGCCAGATAATGCTCCAGCATGGCCAGCAGCAACTGATTATCCACCGTCTGCAGGACATGCACCTGCCCGCCTGTCGGCTCACCAATAGCCACATCCACCCGCAGCGGCTGGCGAAAACGCCATGACTTGCCGCGGGTCATTCCCGGGCGCAGCTCCACATCGACAAAATAGTCTGCCGCTGTCGCCACCCGCTGATTCAGCAGCCAGGCCACCACCAGCGCATCGTGGATCCAGCAGCCCGGCAGATGACGGGTCTGAATGGAATAATCAATCCACGGACGCAGCGTCTCGGTGACGAAACGCGCCAGCGGGGTATCAATTTGCGCTATACGGTTCAGATCCTGATGCGTCATCAGCGTCTGGCTGGTGACATCCATCGGCACCAGGGTGATATTGGCCCCGCTGGTCAGCACCCGGTGCGCGGCCTCCGGGTCAATACCGAAGTTGGTGTCTTTAATAAAATCATCCAGCGCAAAAACGCCGCCCATAATGGCGATTTCCTGAACCGCGTCGGCCATCTCCGGGTAGCGCTCCAGCGCCAGTGCGACGTTAGTCAGCGGGCCGATCGCCACCAGAGTAATTTTTCCCGGATTGGCACAAATCAGCTGCCCCATTGCGTCTGCCGCCTCGACCGCAGGCGCAGGAAATGACTGAGGCTGACGCACCCCGCGCCACAGGTGTGCCAGCTGGTTGCTGTGGACGCGCTTATCCAACGCGTCACGCCACGGAGCCGCTGGCTCTGACAGCGCTGCCTCTGCCCCTTTCGCTACCGTTACCGGCAGTCCGAGGCGCGCCATCAGATCCTTCACCACGCTGTATCCCACCTGGCTGGGGGTGTTTCCCGCCACGGTGGTGATCAGCTCCAGTGAAATTTCCGGCGCGGCCAGCGCCAGAGCAAGGGCCAGTCCGTCGTCGACGTTAGCTCCCGTAATTCCGTTCCCCGGATC
Source organism: Erwinia persicina (assembly GCF_019844095.1). NCBI lineage: Bacteria > Pseudomonadati > Pseudomonadota > Gammaproteobacteria > Enterobacterales > Erwiniaceae > Erwinia > Erwinia persicina. Next base: position 3,958,916 of record NZ_CP082141.1, read on the forward strand.
ACAATCAATAATCAATCTTTTCATGGTTTTATCTTATTATTTTTCCGGCTTACAGCCGCAGGACTCACCCAGTTCGAGGTGGTGAGAGAATTCAGTTAACGTCTCCTCCCCTCTCCATGCCGCCAGCATTTGAATGGCGGTCTCTGCCATTTTGCGCACCGGCTGACGCACGGTGGTCAGCGAGGGCACGTGATAGGCCGACTGATCGGTACCGTTAAAGCAGACCAGCGCCAGTTGATCCGGCACGCGGATCGCCTGTTCCGCCAGCGCCCGTATACAGCCGACGGCCTGGGCTTCATTCGAGGCAAACAGCGCGCGCGGGCGCGTTGCCCCCTGCATCATTCGCTGTGCCGCCTGATAGCCCCCATCGCGGGTATAAGGGGTATGGAATATCCACTCCGGGCGTTCTTCCACGCCGTACTCCGCCAGCGCATCGCGCCAGCCGCGCAGACGATCCTGCGTGTTCAGCATCTCTGCCGGGCCGCAGATGATCCCCACCTCCTGATAGCCGTGACTTAACAGATGGGCGGTGACCTGATGCGACGCCGCCCGCTCGTCAACACGGATCACGCTCACCGGCAGCCCGGGGTCAACCCTGTCCAGCATGACAAACGGCGTACCGCTGGACTTCAGGACATCAATGTAGGGATGACGATCGACGCTGATATAGAACAGGCCGTTCACCTGCTGGCTTAACAGATTATTGATCAGCTGCAGTTCACGCTTGCGGCTGTCACCGGCATCGCCCAGCAGCATCACCATGTCGTTGGCCAGCGCCTGCTGTTGCAGCTCATGGGCCAGCGAAGCAATAAACGCATTGCCGATATTGGGTACCACCAGGCCGTAGGTTTTAGTCGTCCCGGAAGCCAGCGCACGCGCCACGCTATTGGGACGGTAGCCGGTCGTTCGCGGGTGGCGGGCGCAACCGGACGCGGACCGTTGTTAACCACATAGCTCACCACGGCAACCGACGTTCCGGCTTCTTTCGCCACGTCGGCACGGGTAGCACGGTGATGAATGGTTTTTGCCACAGGCACTCTCCTCACCAATAAATAGCTTCAGGCCGGATAAAAATCCGGCCTGCGAGTTCCTTAAGATTGCCCCTGCACGTCAATATGTGGGCCGCAGCCCACACGATTTAATGCTGTCTTCCGTGGTTAAATCGCATCTTCCGGTGCATTCAGATCGCGGCCACGGGTTTCCGGGGCCACAAACGTGGTCAGGAAGCCGATACCCGCCATCACGGCAAAATAGGTCGCAATTGGCCACCAGTGGCCGGTCCAGGCCAGCAGCGCAGAGGCCACCAGCGGTGCCGTACCGCCGGAGAGGATTGATCCCAGCTCTTTCGCGGTGGCCATTTTAGTATAGCGATGATGGATGCCAAACATCTCCACGCCCCAGGCCGCCTGCACGCCGAAGATACCCAGCGATGCCAGCCCCATACCTGTCACAATAGTCGCCATCACAATGGCCGGCTCACGCGAGTCAAGCAACATAAAGGCCGGGAACGCGTAGATAATCAGCAGCAGGCAGAAGCAGCGATAGGTAATACGCCGCCCAAAGCGGTCTGACAGCCAGCCGGCCAGCGGGATGATCAGGAAGCCGAGCAGCGACGCAATAAACACTGCCGTGGTCGCCACGGATTTATCCACTGCCAGTACTTTCACCACATAACCGATAATAAAGCCCTGCGCCAGATACGACGGGCCGTTTTCACCGATGCGCAGTCCGACCATGGTCAGGAAGGCACGGCTGCGACGCCAGAATCCACGGGTGTCCTGCACAGGCGGCTCGGCGGCCAGTACCTGCTCACGTTGCGCTTCCAGCTCGGCTTTTTTGCGTTCAAATACCGGCGTTTCCCGCAGGTGACGGCGGATCCACAGCGCCACCAGCGCAATCAGCGAACTGCACAGGAACGGAATACGCCAGCCCCATTCCTGGAGTGACTGCTGGTCCATCTGAACCACGGCCAGCCATACCAGGGATGCCAGCAGCGTGCCGCTGTTTGAACCCAGGGCGATAATTGAAGAGACCAGCCCGCGACGCTGCGCCGGAGCGTATTCACCCAGCATCACCGTACCGCCGGACAGCTCTGCACCCGCACCAAAGCCCTGACTAAAGCGTAGCAGCACCAGACATGCCGGTGCCCATACGCCAATCGAGGCATAGCTGGGGATCAGACCAATCAGCGTGGTGGAGGCCCCCATCAGGATGATGGTCGAGACCATGACGACTTTCCGACCTTTACGGTCGCCCAGCCAGCCAAAGAAGAGCGCGCCAATGGGACGGGCAATAAAGCCAACCGACCAGGTCGCAAACGTAGAGAGGAGTGCCATTGACGGGGTGGCTTCAGGGAAGAAAACATCGCCAAAAATAATACCAGCTGCCAGACCATACAACGCAAAATCGGCGTATTCCATTGCCGTGCCCAGCCAGCAGGAGAGCGTCGCACGCCAGAAATCCTTGCGCCCTTCCGGGGTGGCCAGACGTTCATCAGCCGCCGAGTCGGCTTGCATTGCCATATCCTGTGCAACGCGTTGAGGTGTAGACATGAAAAATTCCCTGAATGAAGAGTTCTGATCGTTACCTTCCCTGGCACGCACTCCTCCTGCGGAGGAAAATTCGCCAGTGAAGATGCCGTGTTACAAAGCATGACGAAAGGTCGATCTGCCCTGAATGAGGGGGTGCTGGAAAATAGGGTCAACCCTGGAGAGGGGAGAGATCTTTTTCTGGTCACCCCGCATCTGGCGGGCAGTAAGGTTCCCTGGTGTTGGAACGCATCTATTCGCTTTGCGCCGACGGCCTAAAATTGACCGGTCGTATAAGTTACGCGAAACAAACATTGACCTTCAGGACGCTGATAACCATCAAGCACCGTGAATTTTCACTACACAGCTATTGTATCTACACGCGTAGATAAATCAAGGAAGCCTGATGACATTAATTAGATTTTCTTGACATTCACCTGTTGGGAGTTGTCAGAAAACCAAATAAAATCAATGAAATAATTAGCCTGAAAAATAGCCGATTTTTTTCACCGTTCAAACATCACGCGCTCTTAATACAAATGCGCGTTGCGCCGTTGAGCGTATCGTTTTAGCGCAACACTGTGACGGGGAGATGACAGGGCGAGCGCCCCGGAAGTTTGTGTTTCGCCGGGGGGGTGAGTAAGCTGAAACGCGAACTTCACAGGTGAACAATAATGACCATTACATTGATGCGCCACGGCAAGCCTGACCACCACCTGCCCGGTCGCCGTTCTGCGCTGGCGATGGCTGAGTGGTGTGAGGCTTACGATCTGGCCGAGATCTGCGACCTGCCGCCCGAACGCAGTCTGCGGCTGGCTGCGGAAGCGGCGGTGATCGTCACCAGTACGCTGCCGCGTGCACGCTCATCGCTGGCAAAACTCGGTAAACCCGCCAGCCATATCGATGAGCTGTACTGTGAGGTGGCAATGCCCGTCATGCCGCTGACTTTCCCCGCCCTGCCGCCCTTGTTCTGGCTGCCGGTACTGCGGTGTTTGTGGCTGTTTGGTTATGCCGGGAAGGTCGAATCCTGTACTCAGGCCAGGCAGCGGGCAATACTGGCCGCCGATCGGCTGATCGCGCTTTCTGCCGAGGGAAATGTGCTGCTGGTGGGGCACGGTATTATGAACAAGCTGATTGCGCGCAGGCTGCGGCACCTTGGCTGGCTGGGAGAAAAACACGCCAGTAGCCGCTACTGGAGCAGCGCAATCTATCATCCGCCGGTGATTTAACCCCCCTCTGATGTGACTGACCCGGGTCGTGCAGGCCGCATGGGCGCAGTGACGGAGAGATTACGGTTATTTTTCAATCAGTTCGGAAAAATGCTATTTTGCCTGGAAATGCAGCAGACGCAAGTTAAGCGCTGGATCGCGCCGCTGAGTTACATTATAATCCTGCGCCTCAGGCCCCATAGCTCAGTTGGTTAGAGCACGCGACTCATAATCGCTTGGTCGCTGGTTCAAGTCCAGCTGGGGCCACCAGATTTTACCTGTTCAATCAGGACACTAAGCCACTTCGAAAGGAGTGGCTTTTTTATTTCTCGCTTTCTTAGTGGCGATGAAATGGCGATGGAATTTTAACGCCACGCCTTACCACCTGGCGATGGTGCTCATCATAAGATCGTTTATCAATCTTCCTTACCCATTCCCCTGCAACAGCTCGCACTCCCCCTCTGAAAAGACGACAAGTGACAGGCCAATTGATGAAATATCTATTCACTTATCTATTCATTCAGTGATTCAACATTAAGCCTGATCGCTTCGACACGATACGCCTGCCGCTCAGTCAGAGGTCAAAAAACTACGATAACTCATTGAAAAAATGAAAATTACCCAACCAACACTGTCTCGCCCTTTTAGGGGATCTGGTGATGATCTTGTTAGAATCCAGGCAAGCTCATCTATTCAAAATAGTGGACTCAACGTTATTGAGCGGTTCATTTTTTCGCTCAACCAACTTCAGTTTGCTACTCCACCCGCACCACCACCTTCCCCTTCGCTCGCCCGGTTTCGACATACGCCAGCGCCTCCCGGGTTTCGGCGAAGGGAAACACCCGGTCGATCACGGGCCGGATCGCCCCCGATTCCACCAGGGTGCCGATCTCAGCGAGCTGCTCGCCGCTGGCGCGCATAAAGACAAACGAATAGCGTATGCCGCGCCGTTTAGCCTGCCTCCGGATGCGGTAACTCAGCAGGCGCATCACCTGCTTCAGCCCCCAGGAGAGACCCTGTTCCGTGGCAAATACCGGGGTTGGCGGGCCGGAGATGGAGATCAGCTGGCCGCCGGGTTTCAGCACCTGCAGCGATTTTGCCAGCACATCAGCGCCCAGGCTGTTCAGCACCACGTCGTAATCGTGCAGCAGGGTAGAGAAATCCTCCGTTTTATAGTCGATCACCACATCCGCCCCCAGCGCTTTGACCCACGCCGCACTGGCGGCACTGGTGGTGGTCGCCACATACGCCCCCAGGTGTTTCGCCAGTTGAATGGCCACGGTGCCGACGCCACCGGACCCGGCGTGGATCAGTACCTTCTGTCCCCGCTCAAGCTTTGCCGTCTCTACCAGCACCTGCCAGGCGGTCAGGCTGACCAGCGGCAGGGAAGCGGCCTCTTCCATACTGAGACTGGCAGGTTTTAACGCCAGATCGCGCTCACTGAGCGCAATAAATTCAGCAAAGGTGCCCATACGTCGTGCGTCAGGTCGTGCATACACCTCGTCCCCGGGGCGGAAGCGCTGCACCTCCGCGCCGACCCGCACCACCACGCCCGCGAGGTCGTTACCGAGGATCAGGGGCAGAGGATACGGCAGGATCATTTTGAATTCCCCCTGGCGAATTTTGGCGTCCAGCACGTTGATGCTGGCCGCCTTTACCTGCACCAGCACGTCGTCGCCCCGCAGCACGGGCTCCGGCATCTCAGCTATTCGTCCGCCGTTTTGACGGCCATAACCGTCAATGATATACGCCTGCATAATCTGTCTCCCGCCATTGATTCAGTGCTGTGTCTGTTCGCCCCTGAGCCTTCAGGGGCAACCGTGCAATAACGCCTCGCGCTAGGCCAGCTTCAGGTTTTTACGAATGCCCGCGTCCAGCACGCTGTCCGGCGCAAAATGACGTAACAACCGCAGCCGGGCAGCGGCCTTACCGGCGGTATAACGGCGTTGAGGCCTGGCGGCACGCGCGGCTTTCAGCACCACAGCGGCGACCACAGAGGGGGCGTCAGCGCTGGCCATCGCCTGACCGACCGCAAGGCTGACCGTCTCCCGCTCGCCGGCATACTCTGTCAGCAGCGCATCCGCCATCAGGTTATTCGCCTCAAACGGGGTGCGGATATAGGCCGGTTCGATGACCGACACCCGGATCCCCCGATTGCGCAGCTCATGATCCAGCGCTTCCGAATACCCCGCCACCGCATGTTTACTGGCGACATACAGCGCCACGTACGGCACGGGTACCAGCCCGAGGATGGAGCCAATATTGATGATCCGCCCGCTGCCCTGCTGCCGCATATGGGGAACCACCGCACGGATCATCCGCACCATGCCAAAGAAATTGATATCAAACAGCGCCTGCGCCTGCAGCACAGAGCTCTCTTCCGCACCCGCCGGGCTGAGGCCGACCCCGGCATTGTTCACCAGCAGGTCGATACGACCTTCACGCTGCATCAGCTCGCTGACGGCCTCTGCCACTGATGCCTCCCGGGTGACGTCCAGCGCCAGCATCGGCAGCGATCCGGGCGCAGTGTCGGCAGCGCGTCTGCTGGTGCCGTAGACGGTGTAACCGGCCTGCAACAGCGCCTCCGCCGTCGCTTTGCCTATGCCGGACGACGCGCCGGTGACCAGTGCAACGGGTTTAGTGGATGTCATGGGCACGATCTCCGGTCAGGAGGGTGAACAGGCCGGTGTCGGGCTGTAAGCAAGTCAGTCTCATGGCGGCGCTCTCTTTAATCGGGTTTATAGATGATGGTTATCATCATTGCGTTTTTAGATGATGTATGACATATATAATAAATGTCAATCAACATTTAAAAACAACGAGGCATCCGCATGAAATACACCACGTTTGGCCGTAACACCGGTTTACGCGTCTCTGAGCTGGCGCTCGGCACCGGTAACTTTGGTACCGGCTGGGGCTATGGTTCGGAAAGGGAAGAAGCAAAGCAGGTCTTTGACGGCTACGCCGAAGCTGGCGGTAACTTTATTGATACCGCCGATGCCTATCAGTTTGGCCAGTCCGAACAGCTGGTCGGGGAGTTTATCGCCGCAGAGCGCGATCACTTTGTGGTCGCGACAAAATACACCCTGGGTGCCTCCCCCGCAGGCGGGATCTCACGCACCGGTAACAGCCGGAAGAATATGATCCAGTCGGTGGAGAGCAGCCTTAAGCGGCTGAAAACCGATCGTATCGATCTGCTGTGGGCGCACTTCGATGACCAGCTAACGCCGCTGGAGGAGATCGTGCGTGCTTTCGACGATCTGGTGCGGGCCGGTAAGATCCAGTATGCCGGATTATCAAACTTCCCCGCCTGGCGTGTGGCCCGCGCAGATACCCTCGCAGAGCTGCGCGGCTGGTCGCGCATTGCCGGGATCCAGGTAGAATACAGCCTGGTGCAGCGCACCGCCGAGCGCGATATGCTGCCGATGGCCGAAGCCCTGGGCATGGCGGCAACGCTGTGGTCACCGCTGGGTGGTGGCCTGCTTACCGGCAAATATCGTCAGAGCAACGAAGGTCGTCTGACCGGCTTCGGCGGGCGGCTGGTGCATACCGAGCAGGACACCACCCTGCTGGATACAGTGATTGCCATTGCCGGGGAGCTGCAGATCCTGCCGCTGCAGGTCGCCATCGCCTGGCTGCAGCATAAAGCCGCCCGCGCCAGCACCAGCCTGATCCCGATCCTGGGTTCACGGCACCAGGGGCAGTTAAACGATACCCTGCAGGCCCTGACGGTCAGACTGGAGGCGGCCCAGGTCGAACGGCTGGATGCCGTCAGCGCAATCCCGGCCGGCACCCCGCATGAGCAGATTGCCGGAACATTACCCTCGACCCGGGGCGGCATGGACCTGGCGTCAGGCTGGCCGCCGCGCGGCTGAGTCCGTGAGTGAAGTGGCATCACCGGTTGAGTCAGTGAGACGCATCCCCTAAGATGAGGCCCCGATAAAGCAGGAGAAGACAATGGCGCGGGTATCAAAACAGCAGATGGAACGTCACCGCGAGGAGATTATCAGCGTCTCCTCGGCGCTCTTTCGTGAGCGGGGTCTGAACGGCGTCAGCGTCAACGATCTGATGGCCGCCGCCGGGTTAACGCACGGCGGTTTTTATGGTCACTTTAACTCCAAAGACGATCTGGCGGCCATCGCCAGCCGCAAGGCCTTTGACGACTCGCGGGCGCGCTGGGAGGCGATGCCGGGCCATCGGGATCTGCACGCGCTGGTGGAACACTATCTCTCCCCTGACCACCGTGACGGCGTTCAGGGCGGCTGTGCGATCGCGGCGTTAGCCAGCGATATCGCAAGGGAAAGCCCGGATAAACCGGTGCGCAACGTCTGGCTTGAGGGCGTAGAAGGGATGCTGGCGATGCTGGAGTCGGTCTCTGACTGCGGGGATGAGGCGCAGCGCCGTCAGCAGGCTCTGATGCAGCTTGCGCTGCTGACCGGGGCACTGACGCTGGCCCGGGCCACGTCCGGGGACGGCCTGTCCGATGAATTCCTGACCGCCGCAAAAGACGCATTGCTGGCAGAGAAGAAGATCTAGCGATCAAAAAAGGGAGTGGTTAACCAGATTGAAGGCGCGCTGACCGTCGGCCAGCAGGCGCTGATGGAACGCCAGCACGCTGTCAGGCGTCAGCGCCTGCAAGTCGGTGATACCAGGCTGAGAAATCATCTGTTGTGCCTGCAGCCAGCGATCGCGACTGGCTTCCAGCGCCCCGCCCGGCACCTGCTGCTGTTCCTTCAGCAAAATCTGGCATGTTTCCCACAGGGCCTGCGGGCTGAGCGTCGCCAGCTCGGTATTCATCTGCACTAAAAAGTGGTCAATGTATGCCGCCAGCTCCGCCGTCGTGAGATGCGGGGATTGCAGCGCAAACAGGATACCCGATCGCCCCGCCACCTGATAAAAACGACAGCTCACCACATAGCCAATATTCTGTTCCACGCGCAGGCGCTGGAAAAACAGCGGCTGATAAATCATCGCCAGCAGCTGCCAGGCGGCCAGGCACGCCGTACTCTCCTCCACCAACGGGCAGAAGCGCAGCAGGGCGGCCTCCGGGCTGCGTGTTGCCACCCGGTATTCAGGCTGTGGCGTTAAAGCCTCAGGCAGCGCACGTTTCGCCGGGTTAATGGCAGCCGGAAAGGCACTCAGCAGGCAGGCGAGCTGCCGGTGCAGCGCGTGATCGCCGCCTTCCAGTACCGCACGCCAGGGGAGGTTGAGCGGCGTCTGGGCGTCTGCGGGAGGGTGCAGCGGCTGCAACTTTTCCGGCAGCGCACCGAGTAATGCCCGCACGGCAATATCATCGTGCAGCGCCTGACGCTGGCGCAGAAACTCCCGCTCACCGCGTGCTATCACCCCAGGCGGAATAGCCGCCAGCAGTGCATTTAGCGATGCCAGCGTGCTGACCATCAGCCCCGCCTCCCCCTGTAACTGGACAAGCCAGCGTCCCTGCGGGCAACCGATCGCCAGTTCGCCCCCGCGATGGGCACAACCCGCCGCCAGCGCCCGCAGACGGGCCTGCACGATCTGCCCCCAGGGGGCTGGCAGGTTGCATTCAGGACTGAGCAGCAGCACAGCGGGCGATTCATCGCGGCGATGATGGGCCAGCGTTGCCTGACGCACAGGCAACGTGGGGATGGCAGGCGGCAGGGTGTGTGGGAAGAACACGAACGCCTCGCCTGAGGTATCAGGCTGTACCGGTGCCCGAACGCCCGGCTGGCAGGCCAGCGTCCAGCCCTGCACCTCGAGCTGATCCAACGGGGTGCTGTCAGCAATCCTCAGCCGAGATAAGGGCGCGGCAGCGAGCAGTGGGAACAGTATCGCGCCCTCGTCGTCCCCGGCCGGAGCAAAACCAAAGGCACGTTCGCGCAACTGATCCATCACCGGCAACTGCGCGAAGCGACGGCTGGCCAGCTGCGCGTAATGAGCGCGCTGCGCGGGCGTCAGTCGGCCCAGCTGTGCCAGCCAGCGATGGACGCACGCTTCAGCCCGATCGGCATCCCCGGCGTCCACCAGAACCAGTTCAAGGGTGATCACCGCCTGCTGTGCGCTGCGATACGGTAACAACAAGCGGGCAGCATCGCACAGTGCCTGCTCGCGCAGCGTGGCCATCAGGCTGCCCGCCGCTTCGTCCAGCAGCAGCTGGCGCAGCACTGTCAGCCCGCCGTCGATACGTTGGTTCAGCAAAAAGGAGAGACGCAGGCGCGGCGCACCGGTCAGTTGCAGGGCGATATCACGCTCAGCAGCGAGCGTTAATGCAGGCAACGCGGGGGGAAGCGCCACGCCCGCCGGGAAGACTTCGGCGGCCTGTTGGGCCAGTGACCACAGCGCCGCGATCGGCTGCGGTCCCTGCACCCACAGCGTCACCGTATCCGCATGGTAATAACGCTGATGGAACTGCTGCAGCGCCGCACGCAGCGCAGTGTGATCGTCGCCAAAGCCCGCTGCATGACCCGTCTGAAAGCGGTGCCACAGATGGGAAACGAAGGCTGTGCTCAGCGCCGCATCACACAGCGTGTCCTGATGGTCGGCCAGCAGGCGGTATTCGGCATCAATAGTCGCGACCTCCTGGCGGATCGCGCTGGCAGACAACAGCGGTGCCACCAGCATATCCGTCAGTCGGGGCAGCGCATCGGCCAGTTGTTCGGGGGCGCACTCGAAAAAGTACGCCGTGCTGCTGCCGAGCGTGGTGGCGTTCAGCCGTCCGCCGCGTGCGGGCAGCCAGGCCATCAGCCGCTGGTCATCCTGAAAAGCCTGGCTGCCGGCAAACAGCAGGTGCTCCAGCAGATGGGCCAGCCCCGGCCACGCGTCCGGTTCATGATGGCTGCCCACCTCCACCTGCAGCAGCGCGGCGGCGCGTGTGGCCTGCGGATCGTGGATCAGCTCAACCCGTAAACCGTTGCTTAAGCGTCGCGGCAGATGCTGCATCCGTTACCCTTTAAAGATCAGCTGAGCGTTGACCCGCTGTGAGTTCGCGCGGTTGCGGAACTGGAGCTGGCTCACCTGAATATTGGTACAGTTGGCCTGCTCACGCGCCTCAAGGATCATACCGTGATGCTCTGATTTACTGCACACCGGGTCAGCATTATCCGCATTGCCGGTCAGCATAAAGGCCTGACAGCGGCAGCCGCCAAAGTCCTTCTCTTTTTCTGAACAGGAACGACAGGGTTCCGGCATCCAGTCAAAGCCGCGATAGCGGTTAAAGCCGAAAGAGTGAAACCAGATATCTTCCAGGCTCTGTTCCAGCACCGACGGAAACTGCACGGGCAGCTGGCGCGCGCTGTGGCACGGCAGCGCCATGCCTTCCGGCGTGACGCTGAGAAAGATCGCCCCCCAGCCGCCCATGCAGCCCTTAGGCCGCTCTTCGTAATAATCGGGCGTGACAAACAGCAGGTTAGCCAGGTTATCGCTGGCGGCCATTTTCTCGCGATAGCGATGCACCACCGCTTCCGCCCGCTCGATCTGCTCACGCGTGGGCAGCAGCCCTTCGCGGTTGAGCTGGGCCCAGCCGTAAAACTGGCAGGTGGCCAGTTCGACATCGTCCGCTTCCAGCTCAATACAGAGTTCGATGATACGGTCGATCTGGTCGATATTATGGCGGTGCAGCACGAAATTCAGCACCATCGGGTAACCGTGTGCCTTCACCGCCCGCGCCATCTCCAGCTTCTGCTGAAACGCTTTCTTTGATCCGGCCAGGGCCGCATTCAGCACTTCATCACTGGCCTGGAAGCTGATCTGGATATGATCCAGCCCGGCTTCCGCAAAGGCGTCGATCTTCTTCTGCGTCAGGCCGATGCCGGAGGTGATCAGATTGGTGTAAAAACCCAGATCGCGGGCGGCCTTGATCAGCTCAGGCAGATCCTTACGCACCAGCGGTTCCCCACCGGAGAAACCGATCTGCACTGCGCCCATCGCCCGCGCCTGTTTAAACACCTCGATCCACTGCGCGGTGGTCAGCTCTTTTTCCTGCTGCGCAAAGTCCAGCGGGTTAGAGCAGTACGGGCACTGCAGCGGACAGCGGTAGGTCAGCTCGGCCAGCAGCCAGAGCGGCGGTTTAACGGCTGGGTTAAGCGGGTTCACGGAAGATAATCCACTTCTGTTCGCGGGCTGCCGCGAAGAACTCTTTCACGTCATCATCCACGCCGCCCGCTTCCGGGAAACGCGTGTTCAGCACCGCGATAATGTCGGCCAGCGTGCGCTGCCCATCGACCAGTTCGAGGATCAGGGTGGCACTGTCGTTCAGTTTTGCCATGCCTTCCGGGTAGAGGATCACATGGCAGTTCTGTACTTCTTCCCACTGCAGGCGGTAGCCACGGCGGAACATCGGGGTGGTTTGCTCATTGATCACAGCAGTTTTCCTCTGTGCCAGACCGCCTGGTCCGTCACGGTATGGTACGGCGGGCGGTTGAGGACGTAAGCCAGGGTCATGGCGTCCAGCATGGTCCACAGGATATCGAGTTTGAACTGTAAAATTTCCAGCATCCGCTGCTGTTTTTCCACGGTGTTACAGTATTCCAGCGCCAGCTGTAAACCATGCTCTACGTCGCGGCGCGCCTGGCTCAGACGGCCACGGAAATAACCGTATCCCTCTTCTTCAATCCAGGTGTAGTGCTGTGGCCAGCTGTCGAGCCGCGACTGGTGGATCTGCGGTGCAAACAGCTCGGTCAGCGAGCTACAGGCCGCTTCCTGCCACACCGCGCGGCGGGCAAAGTTAACGTAAGCATCCACGGCGAAACGCACGCCGGGTAAGACCATCCGCTCAGAAAGCAGCACCTCACGATCCAGCCCTACGGCTTCCCCCAGCCGCAGCCAGGCTTCGATGCCGCCATCACTGTCGCCCTGCCCGTCATGGTCGAGAATGCGTTGCACCCACTTACGCCGCGTCAGCGGATCCGGGCAGTTCGCCATGATCGCCGCATCTTTCAGCGGGATGCGGGTCTGGTAATAAAAACGGTTCGCCACCCAACCCTGGATCTGTTCGCGCGTGGCCTCACCGTTATGCATGGCAATATGGAACGGATGGTGGATATGGTAAAAAGCACCGCGATCGCGCAGCGCCTGTTCAAACTGTTCCGGGGTCATCAGCGTCGGTTGGGTCATAGTTCAATACTCATGCCATCATAACTGACCTCAATGCCCCGCGCAGTCAGCGCCTGGCGCTCGGCAGAGGATTCATCAAGGATCGGGTTAGTGTTATTAATATGGATCAGGATTTTACGTTTTGCCGGCAGACGGCTCAGCACCGTCATCAGGCCCTGCTCTTCACCCAGCGCCAGGTGGCCCATGTCGCGGCCCGTATTGCGTCCGACGCCGGTATTCGCCAGCTCGTTGTCCTGCCACAGCGTGCCATCAATCAGCAGGCAGTCGGCCTGCGCCATTAACGCCAGCAGCGGCGCATCGGGCTCACCTAAGCCTGGCGCATACAGCAGCTTACTGCCGCTGGTGGTATTTTCGATCATCAGCGCTATGTTGTGGCCAGGGAGCGGTCGCCCGCGATACGGTGAATAGGGGGGCGCATTGCTGAGGATCGGGATCGCGGTAAAGGTTAACGCCGGGCAGACCGCCACAGAGAAAGGCTGCGCGGGCGCAATGGCGTGGTGGATCAGTCCGCCGTTCCAGTGCTTTAGCATGGTAAAGATCGGGAAGCCGCTGGTCAGATCCGCGTGCACTTCCGGGGTACACCACACCGGATGCGGGCAACCTTCACGCAGGTTAAGTAAACCGGTGCAGTGGTCGATCTGGCTGTCGGTCAGAATGATCGATCCTATCGCCGTGCCGCGCAGCACGCCCTGCCTGTGCAGCTCCGGGTTGGCGGCAATCTGGTGGCAAATATCCGGCGAGGCATTACACAGCACCCAGTCGGTACCGTTATCGCTGACGGCAATCGAGGACTGCGTCCGCGCGGTGGCGGGGATAGTGCCGTCACGTACGCCCTGGCAGTTGTGACAGTGACAGTTCCATTGTGGGAAACCACCGCCAGCCGCAGAGCCGAGAACTTTGATTTTCATGGGTCAACCAGCAGAAGAAATAAAAATGCCTGCTACAGCGCAGGCATCCACATGACTTACCTGAATAATTCGTGCTGTCGCAGTGACAGTGCGAAGTAGGGAGATCAGGCATTAGCCTAAATAATTCGAGTTGCAGCAAGGCGGCAAGTGTGAGAATCCCCGGGAGCTTACTCAGGTAAGTGACCGGGGTGAGCACACGCAGCCAACGCAGTTGCAGCTTGAAGTATGACGGCGAATTAGCGGTTGGAGATGTACAGAGTCACTTCCAGGCCCAGACGCATATCGATAAAGGTCGGTTTAGTCCACATAGTCATTTCCTCAGGTGTTTAAAAAACGGCCGCACTGTATTCAGTGTCGGCAAATGATCGGCATGTTGTCAAATTACAGGAATTTGGCGGCACAGATGTTGCGCCTATGATAAATCGATATCAACCCTAAAATCTGCGCGGTTTATGCTGTTTTTGAACTATTTGGTTCAAAACTCAGATCTTATTCACCCCAGGTTTTTTTCAGTACCCGCAGCCAGTTGGTTCGACAGAGTTTAGCCAGCAGCGGTTCCCCGTAACCCGCTTCACGCAGCGCATCCAGCAGGCGCGGCAGCCCGGTCACATCCCCGATCTCGTTGGGCAGGTTGATGCCATCAAAGTCCGAGCCAAAAGCAACGCGGTCTTCCCCCAGCTTTTCCAGCAGATAGTCGAGGTGCTGCACCATCACACTGAGCGGCATATCGCCGTCACGTTTGCCGTCAGGGCGCAGAAACGCCGTACCGAAGTTCAGCCCCACCAGCCCGTCGCTTTCTGCAATAGCGGCCAGCTGGCTGTCGGTCAGATTGCGCGGTTGCGGGCATAAGGCGTGGACATTTGAGTGGCTGGCCACCAGCGGCGCTTCGCTCAGGCGCGCCGTGTCCCAAAAGGCTTTTTCATTCATGTGCGACAGGTCGATCATCAGGCGGCGCTGATTGCAGGCGCGGATCAGACGCTTACCTGCGGCGGTCAGCCCGTCTCCGGTATCCGGTGAACCCGGGAAGCTGCCGCTGATCCCCGTACCAAAGCGGTTCGGCAGATTCCAGAAGGGCCCGATGCTGCGCAACCCGGCCTGCTGCCAGCTTTCCAGCTGGCTGAGATCCTCATCCAGCGCGTCTGCACCTTCCATATGCATCACCATCGCCAGCACGCCGTTTGCCATACACTGCTCGATGTCGCTGACGCGGCGGCAGATTTTCGCCTGGCCTGCCGACTGCGCCTCCAGCTGGTGCAGGATGGCGATCTGCTCTCCGGTGATGGTCAGCGCATCGAACGGCTCTGCCTGACGCGTGGGGAACTTCGCCACGTAATCCGCTGGCGGCACAAAAATTGCAAACAGACCGCCGGCAAAGCCGCCTTCGCGCATCCGCGTCAGGTCAAGATGGCCACTGAGGCGCTGATGCAGGAAAGCCTGCGCCGGATCCTGCGCATGGTGCAGCCAGAGATGCAGTAACACATCGTTATGACCGTCAAAGAGGGGAGCGTTCGGAGAAGAGTTTGTCATGGTTGCGCCAGCGTTCGCCTGAGAAGCAGAACAGGATAGCGCAGTTTGGCGGGATGGGGGACAGGCAAAAACCAGGGCGGGCACAAACCCGCCGCTGGGGTTAGCTGCCAAGACGGCTGGTACGAGTTTTCACCGCTGCCGGTGGCGGCGTGGTGGCCTCCACCGGCCGGGCCACAATTCCGGTAATACTCTCCATCGATTTAAAGGTACAACTGCAGTTCAGATTCTGGCACTGGTGATAGCGTTCCTTGGTCTCACTGCTGAGGATCCGGCTGGAACGGGCATGGCTGTTATGCTGGCAAATCGGGCAAGGCATCATGGCTGACCTCCACTGGTCATCAGTTAAACTCACACATTGTGAATAAAACTAATTATATTCACTTTAAGTGAATCATCAAGTGGTTTTTTCACTTCCCGTGACATTATTCGGTTTAACGTCAATGTCCCAGGTTTCACCACCCACCGATTTTTCCAGGTTCACCGTTGTACGAAATCCATTATTATCAATCACATGATTCACTTTGATTATTGTCCACTGTTGGGCATCAATCATCGTTTTGAACCCGCTCAACCGTATCGGTGTTTCCGGTATCAACACTGGCATTCCCTGAGCAATCACAAAACTCATGCTCGCGGTCATCGCCTGGCGTTTCTTCCAGTCAGCCTTCGCGGCGTCCATCGCCTCTTCCTGGGTTTTAAATACCCCAGGTATCTGAGCATAACGTTCATAAAGCGGCTGCGGGATGTCCTGTCTGGCCGTGCCGGGAAAACGCTCGGGTTGGTTTTCAGGGATGACTCGGAACACTCTCACCGTGCCACTGCTGGCTTTATCGAGCTGCATCCATTTGGCCTTAACGCCACTAAAATGCATCTGTGATACCACCTGATAATCATGCTTATCACCGTCTTTACGTGTGAGCAGGAGTTGTGGGATCGCCTGCCCACTGACGGTTTTGTTCGCCCCCCGTACCAGCATCAACACTTTGTCCTTCTTGATCGTGACCGTTGCACCATATTTTGTTGCCATGGTGGTCAGAAACTGCGCGTCGGTAAGACCACTCTGATCTTCATGAACAATCTCAATTGAGGCCAGTTCACCAGCAACTTCTGCCCCAAGTTCATTGCGTTTCGCAATCTGCAATACCATGGCCCCCAGCGTGGTCTTATCGTATGAATGGTTTCCCTTTTCCATTAACGAATCACTCAGATTGGCGCTGCGCCCGACCAGCTTCAACTGATCGGGAGCACCGCTGTGATGCAACTCATCAATAACAAAATCCCCTTTGCAGAACAGTGGCCTGCCCTGCCAGCCGATATACACCCGCAGGATAGCGCCACGCTGCGGCATCATGAGCCTGCCATCACTGTCATCCAGTAACAGCGTCAGCGCGTCAGCTTCTAAACCGCGAGCATCATCAATGGTCATACTCAGCAGGCGTGGCCGCAGATTCTCAGTGATATCCAGATTATTGAGTTGAATCAGATAGTCAGGTGCCAACGGCGCACCGATATCCACCGGTAAACTGTTATTCATACGATGCTCCCTGCCAGGGTTGAGACCTGGGAACTCACATTGCCGTAAATTCGCTCCGCCTGCTGCTTGAGATCACCGAACATGGCACTTCTCGATTCATCGACTCGTTTCAGTTTTAGCGTAAAATTGATCTTCCGAGCCGTGCCGTTTTCCAGTAAGTCAGCATGCACACCGTTGATATTTTCAATGACAAACATGCCATAAAGAAATCCTTCACCATTGAGTAAAGGCCATGCCTGCCCCGCTTCTGCTATATCCATCAGCGCCGCCAACGCAGGAGCTCCCCCGGTGATTTCCGGGCGCAACTCGCCCTGCAACGTGATGTTTTCTTCGCCGACACCCAGAAACTGTTGTGCCGGGCGAGTACCAATACGGCTGCCCGCTGTCCAACGATACGCACTTTCCTGCGTCATCGTCTGAAATGGCAAAGTGCGACGTTTAAAAATAAACATACCGAGTATCATCATCATGGTTTATTGCCCCCAGAAGCTGCTGCGTTGGTTGATAGCAGCACGCGCCTGCGTTTGCTGCTGATGGTTGTCGATCATCGTGCGAACCTCCGCTTCCCCCATACCTGTAGGAACGTTGATCACATAGCTGCTGTTAAAGGTGTTCTGCTGGCTGTTGCTGGTGCTGGACGCTGTAACGGGTTGATAGCGGGCACCGCCAAAGGCGACAGGTGCGGGAGTATCCGGCGCAGCGAAGTCTGCGCCCCCCAGGGCGACCGAGGGACGCTGTGCTGACGGATCGTCACTCAGCGAGGTTTCTGCATCGGCCGCTTTTTTATCGGCTAACCCAAGCTTTTCCAGCAGCCAGGTGACTTTTCCACCGAGCGTACGTAAAATCGTCAGGGGCAAACTCAATCCATTTACCAAAGCCTCACCGACAAAACGCCCAAGATTCCCCAGCTGCTCCAGCTTCTGCGCCGTCATTTCAATCGGTGAGAAAAACGCCTTTATACTGTCAAAAGCACTATCAATCTGCTTACCTGCCTCATCAAAAATGACCGTTAACGGTTTAAATGCGTCGAATAGTGGCGTCAGCACAGCGCTGATCCCTTCAACCACCCCGCCAAAGAACGCGCTGAGCGGCTCCCAGTACTGGTAAATCAACGCAGCAGCGCCGACGATAGCGGCAATGGCTATACCGACAGGCAACGTGATCGCCCCCAGCGCCGCAGCGATCGCCCCACCAGCAAAAGTAAACACGCTACTCAGGATCCCAGCGCCCGCCATCAACAGATTCAGCCCACTGAGCACCGGTACCACCACCGAGCCGATCGCCCCCAGCGCACCGACGAGGATCACCCCGGCCGCCACCAGTTGGGTGATCCCGCCCGCCAGCGCGGGGTTGTCCTGGATCCATTGATCAACGCCGGTTAATAGCCCGGTGGCGGTCTGCGTCAGGGAACGCAGCGTACCGTCCAGTTGGGTAAACACTGTCAGGCTGATGCTGTCGATCGCCGCATTAAGCTGGCCGATATCCCCCGCGAGGTTATCGGCGGCGGGCATGGCGATGGCGGACGGCGGGCGGACATCAGACGATGTTGCCGCCTCCTTTGGCGGCGCGCCCGACCGTGCCGCCATCACCTGATAGCCCGGCTGCAGCAGCTTCGCCCCCTGGCGCGCCACGCCCATCGCCTGGCTGCTGACCGCACCGATTTTATCCACCACGCCCTGCCCGGTCTGAAAGCGCTGCTGCACCTTGCCTTGCCCGAGCTGAAAGCGCTGCTGTGCTTTATTAAGGTTATTTCTGACACGCTGCGGGCGCTCATGCGCCTCGGTCACGCGGATCACCTGCAGGCGTTCCCTGCTGGCGTCGAGTGCGGATTTACTGTTGCGCGTTGCTGCCCGGGTACGTTCGGCGCTGGCCCTCAGCGCCACGCGCTGCTGAAACATCGCAAGGCCGAGGGACTGGGTTTCCCCCGGCAGATCGTTTAAAAACAGGTTCGCCCGGATCACCGCTTTGCGCAGCCCATCCAGACCGAGGTTAATACTCATCACGACTCTCCACTCTGTGTACCGCTACGCACAATGGCCTTATGCCGCCAGTCGAGCAGTTCTGCCAGCGACATGGCGTTCATTTCCGACGGCGGCCAGTGAAAGATGGCGGCGATATCCGCCATCAGATCCTCTACCGTCAGGCCGTTGGGCCAGCGGACGTGTCCGGTTTCGCGGACAAAAAACCGATCACCCGCCCGCCCAGCTCAATCAGATCGACCGGGTCAAGATTGAGGCATTCCGATTTGGTCAGGTTCGGCAGCGTGATGCGCGGCAGAACGGTGATCAGCGCGTCGACGTCCGATCCGGCGAGATCGACCAGCCGCGTACCGCGCAGCGTGCCGGCGTTGGGTTTAATCAGTTCCACGCTGTTAATCACGGTGTCGCCACGCACGATCGGCGTGACCAGCTGGAGGGTATTTTCTGCTTGTGACATAAGCGTTCCTTTACGGGTAAAGCGGGTCGGATATGCCCGACTCCTGCGGGGTGTGCAATAAGGGGCGGGTCTGCCCACCCCCTGCGGTTACGTCATTACGGGACGGGTTACACCAGACCGATGTTTTTACGGTGCCCGGCCAGGCGGTCGACACCATTCACTATCTCGACCATGTTCACGGTGTCGATCTCGATCAGCGGTTTACCGTTCCAGGTCAGCTTGTAATAGGTGCATTTGGTGGTGATTTTGGTTTCACTCTCCTCACCCTGCTTACTTTCACCAAAATCGAACTGCTGATGCTTGCCGCGCAGTTCCACCTCCACTGCGATGGTCTCGTCGGTGTCGTCACGCTGGTAAGATCCCATAAAGCGCAGCGGCACCGTGGCCCCGCCCCACTGGGTAAGGATGCGATCGTCGAGTCCGGCAAGGGTCCATTCAAGATCCAGCGCATCGTCTTCCAGACCGTTATCAATGTGCGCCACGCCGTTCATGCCGCCGCCGCGATAGGGATCCAGCTTGCGCGCCAGTTTCGGCAGCGTCAGCGAGGTCACCACGCCCTGGTAGCTGTTAGCATCGTTGAATAAATTCAGGTATTTCAGTTTCTTGGGCATTGCCATGGGGTTTTCTCCTTAGCGGTTCACAGAAGCGGCGAAGTTCGCCAGGTAGCTGTCGGTAATACGCTGACGCAGCGTCAGATCTTCCAGCGGCGGCACCGGGGTGTAGTCGTAGTCGATATACAGCTTGCCGGCTTTCAGGCTCTCCTGATTATTGGCGCTTTCGTCGTACCAGCAGTTGGCGCCCAGCAGGTAACCGGCGTTGATCAGCTCGCGGAATTTCGCGTTGATGCCGGCGATGATTTCGCGCACCAGCGTGGGCGTCAGCGGTTTGTCGTTGGCCCACATATGCGCATCGGCCATGGTGTCGGCAATCACCTGCGCCGAGCGGGTGTAGTTCTCGAAGGCGAACAGCGGGTCATCGCTACAGGTGCGGTTGCCCCAGAAGCGGAAGCCGTCTTTGCGGACCAGGGTGGTCACGCCGGCTTCGTTCAGCAGGTCGGCATCGGTACCGGTCTGCTGCAGATCCCAGAACACCGAGGCGGAAACGCCAGTGACGCCGTTAACGCCAACGTTGGACAGGGTCTTATGCCAGCCGGTGTCGTTGTCAATTTTGGCGCGCAGTCCGAGCGCCCGCGCCGTCGCCCAGGCGGTGTCGGCCTCGCTGGTACGGGTGTTCCAGGCCACAAAATCTGGCCAGATCACCATCAGCTCGCGCTGGCTGAAGTTATCGCGAT
This sequence comes from Erwinia persicina, assembly GCF_019844095.1. NCBI lineage: Bacteria > Pseudomonadati > Pseudomonadota > Gammaproteobacteria > Enterobacterales > Erwiniaceae > Erwinia > Erwinia persicina. The sequence goes on from NZ_CP082141.1 coordinate 3,979,438, forward strand.
ACTTGATGGCTTCCGTCAGGGTTTTACAGCCATACGCCGAGATATAACCGAACGCACGCAGCTGCTGGCACACCGAGGCCAGGGCGGTGGCAACCTCCAGCGAGTCCAGCCCTGGCACGCCAAGAATGCGCGGTTTTACGCCGAGATCGGTCTGCGCACTCAGTAGCGCCTTCATCCCGGTATAACGCCCGTTCTCGTCAGTGCCGCCGATAATGTTGCTGGTTGTCTCAGCGGCGTCTTTACCTTCCGCTACGCGCACCACAACGGTCACCGGCTTGCTCTGGTCGGCAATCGCACGCAGTGACTGCGCCAGGGTACCCTGGGTACCGGCTTTACCCAGCGCGGCCAGGACATCGGTGATCAATACCGCCGTATTCAGCGGGAAGGTGGTGGCATCGGCATCTTCTGCAGTACAGATCATGCCGACGATGGAAGTGGAAACCGCTGAGATGCTGCGGGTTCCGTCATTCACTTCTACGACGCGTACGCCGTGGTGGTAATTTGCCATCTTTGTTGCACTCCTTTGTTGGGGTGAGGTCATGATGACAAGAAATTAACGGGCGGGCATGCGATGGGCGTTGTGGGGCGGAGGGGACAACGTGGAATTTAAAAATAACTTAAAAACATAAAGTTACATCAATAGAAAATAAATAAAGATCGGCTTTTACACGCCAAAAACCAATAAAAAGGCTCCCCTGTGTTGCCAGCAGGGGAGCCGTAATTAAATAACAAGTTTTAGGTAAGAGATTATGCGCTGCGGTACCAGCCCATCAGTTTAATAAATGAGTTAGTAATATCCATGGCCGTACCAGATCCGGTATTTGCTGTGGTGCCGGAAAGAGTGTGGGTATGCGCGGCAGAAGCACTAATCGAAACCGTATGCGTGTGCGCGCCAGCAGAATCCGTAGCCCCCAGGTTTTGGTAGTTAAACCGTGTCCAGTTGCTACCCCCAATCTCCCATGGTCCTGTCCTGGACGGTACTCCACCATGTGTATGCGCTCCCGCAGAGTTGGTACTACCGGTATGCGTATGTTGACCGTTGCTACTGGTCGTCCCCGAAAACGTATGACCATGCGCAGGCAAATTCGCCACCGACAGGCTGACCGCATCCGCGCCACCAGTGGTGAAAATATCGCTTCCGTTCGCTTTTGCCAGGCGAATGGTTCTGTTTTCACCAATATATTTCCACGTCGTGCCGGGGAATAACGTATTCGGGTTTTTATTCTGGGCAAACCAGGTGACGATCCCAACTGGATAGATCTCGTTCAGAACGTTGCGGTTAGCCAGATCGTATGCGGCTTTCACCGCTTTTGGCGTTGCGGCCTGCGTTTCACTGCTACTGTTGGTGGCGCTACTCAGCATCACCACCCCTTTTGCGCTGAGCGTCGCATCAGGCTGAGTGCGGTTAGCCAGATCGTAAGCCGCTTTTACCGCTTTTGGTGTCGCAGCCTGCGTTTCACTGCTGCTGTTGGTGGCGCTGCTCAGCATCACCACCCCCTTTGCCGCGAGCGTCGCATCAGGCTGAGTGCGGTTAGCCAGGTCGTAAGCCGCTTTCACCGCTTTTGGCGTCGCGGCCTGCGTTTCACTGCTGCTATTGATAGCGCTGCTCAGCATCACCATTCCCTTCGCCGCCAGCGTGGCATCAGGATGATTACGGCTCTGTTCATGGCTGGCAATGCGCAGATTGACATACTCTTCGGTAGCAAAGATCAGGCTGTCATCCAGCGTCAGGGCAATCGCTTCACTGCTGCTGACCGCCAGCACCATACGCAGGGTCTGCGTTCGTCCCGAACCCTCCTCCAGCGCTGGCTTATAAGTCTCGGCCATATTACTTACCGCCAGCAGCGTGCCGTCTCCCGCCAGAAGGCCCAGCTCACGCATCCAGAACCCACCAGCGCTGGCCGGGATAATCGTTTCAATCACCAGCCAGTTTTTATGGCTGCTCTCCACCTTGACCGAATTGACAGCCTGACGGTACACCTCATGCACCAGTCCGGTCTGCCCCGGCAACGGCGTGGTCGGCTGGCCGCTGCCGTCACCGACTACCATGGTTTTGATATCGACCTGAGTACCACCCTGCATCGCTGCGGCGATGCGCGCCTGTCCTGCCGTGGTCACGACAGATTTAAATTTTAACGCCATGTAAAACCTCTCACGCGGGGAAAATCGTTACCGTTTCAGCGTCATACTGAACGGCACCTGTCCAGACAATGCCCTGAATATCCTGGGTGATCGTCAGGGCGGTTAAATGACGGCTGACGGCTTTTGCATCCGCAATCAGCCGCTCCATCTCGTTAAACATCGCTTCATCAATACCCGACTCCAGCACGCCAATTTCCAGGCGAAACGTGCCCGCCGGCTCCTGGTTCTGCCACCATTCGGTGATGTTGATGACATACCCCAGCGGCTCGACCACGCGCCGGATCGCGGCGATGGTGCCCTTTCGGCGGTGAACGAACTGTGCGGACGCCACCACGGCACGCTTTGTCTCCTCCGGCCAGGTCTGATCCCAGCGGTCAACGGACCAGGCCCAGGCCAGATAGGGCAACAGCGTGACCGGACAGGTCTGCGGGTTCCACAGGGTGCGCAGCGGCACCGGTAACTGCTGAAGATGGGCGCAGGCTTCGGCGGCAGCCACCTCCAGTGGCGACGATCCGGCGGGCAGCAGACGATCACTCATCGGAGCCTCCCACACGGATCCGGTGGCCGGTACACCAGCCTGCCTGGGTTTTATCCAGCACCACGTCGCGTGCGGGCTGAGTCAGCTCCACTCGTTGCACCCCTTCAACGTGCAGCGCAGCAAACAGCGCCGACTGGCGGATATCGCGCCCCAGACGGCTCTGGGCGGTGACAAAGGCAGCCAGCCGCGCTTCTGCCGCCGCGCGGATGGGTTCCGCTTCCGGGCCGGGATAGAGGTACAGCGTGGCATCCACGCTGTACTCCACGATAGCCGCCGACCGCACGCTGACGCGGTCAGCGACCGGGCGGACATTTTCATCATTCAGCGCGATATTGACCGCCGCCAGCACCTCCGCACTGGCCTCGCCACGACCTTCGCGTGACAGCACAGTGATCAGCACTTCTGCCGGGGCCGGACTGGTCGCACTGACATCAGCCACCCGCCCGTCAGCGCTGCGGGCGTGGTACTCATAGGCCCCACCCGGACCGGCCACGCTCAGTCCCTCAAAAGCCTGAGCGATACGCAGACGGAAATCGTCGTCGCTCTCAAGTAACGCGGGTAAGGGTGGCCGGGTGCTGTTATCAGCGGGCCTCAGGACCAGACGGGTCACGCCATTGTTGATACCGAGCTGGTCGAGATCGCTTCCCGTCGCGAAGGCCACCATCGTGCCTTTCGCGGCCTCATTAATCCGCTGCCGCAGGATCAGTTCGCGATAGGCATTCTCCTCCAGCAGCTTAACAATGGGCTCAGACTCCAGTTCAAGAGTGCGGGTGATGACCGCCTGCTGATCGGCCGGATAGAGCGCAATCAGACGGGTTTTACGCGCCTGAAGCAGCGTTTCAAAATCCAGCGCTTCGACGATGTTCGGCGCAGGTAACTGACTTAAATCAATTGTGGCCATAGTAGTTAACTCACTGGAATGGATAAGGAAAAAGTGGACTGATTGCTGGTACCGCTCAACGCGACCTCCATGCGGCCGTCAAGACCCGGCTGGTAGCTGATGCTGTCGAGGGTGATGCGCGGCTCCCAGCGCAGCAGCGCCATGTAGCAGGCTGACATAATCTGCAGACGCAGCGTCTCGTTCTGCGGCTGGTCGATCAGCGCCGACAGCAGCGATCCGTAGTCGCGGCGCATCACCCGTGATCCCTGCGGGGTCAGCAGAATATCGCGCACCGACTGGCGAACATGATCGATATCCGCCAGCTGCAGGCCGCTGTCGCGCTGCATGCCTGACCAGGTTGCTGTATTCATCACTGTGGCCCCGCTGTTTTGCTGCCACCGCTCTCGACACCCGCGTGAACGTGGCTGTGGACGACGATACCGTTCGAAGAGAAGCTGCCGCCGCTGTGGCTGATCGTGCCCTGTAGCGTGCCCCCCTCGCTGAGCACAAAAGTTTTCGCCTTCAGCTGCTGAGTGCACTCCACCAGCGGGCTGTCGAGGGTGATTTTTACCGCCGCCCGGATGCTGGCCGACTGGATACCGCTGGCTGTCAGCGCACCGCTCTGCGGTTCGTAGGCGATCTGCGCCCCGTCCGGGAACTGCCAGCACACCGCATCCTGCGATGCCGAAGGCGGCGGGAAAGCATCAGAGAAGATCCCCGGCAGCACAAAGGCGGTGGTCAGTTCACCGCTCAGCGCCAGCAGCAGCACCTGCTCACCCGGTGAGGGCGCATGCCAGCTGCGAACCTGGCCCGCGCTGCTGCTCAGCCACGGCAGCCAGCCGGTGAGGTTGCCGTCGCTCTTTACCCGGCATCGCGCCCGGGGAAGATCGACCTCGCTGACCGTACCGATGCGCAACAGGTTGTTGAGCTGGCGGCGGGTTTCCACGACAAATTCATTCATTGCGTACTCCTTCTGGCTTTCAGACTGCAGGCCATTCACTGACCAGCTGATGGTTGATATAGAGCTGCCACGGGCGGGACACGGCTTCCGACACCGCCGGCTCCGGCAAATGGGTCACACTCAGGGCCCCGTCGCTTTCGCTGACCAGCACGCGCTCGGTCAGCGGGATCACCAGGCTGAAGTCGCCGTTAACGCTGCTGCTGAACACCATGCCGTTTTCACGCCTGGCCGCCGTGGTCATCAGGTCGGGTTGATTTTCCCGCAGCCACAGCAGCAGGGAGACCACCAGGGCATCCCGGTCGTCGCCGGCGTCGCTGACGGTAATGCGCAGCGGGTACTGGTATTCAAAACTCAGTGAGGCAGCGGGCGTACAGACCACCCTGCCCTGCTCCAGCGAAAGGGTCAGCCGTTCAGGGTGATTCTGCAGATCGGGTACGCGGGCCAGTAAGGCCTCGCGCAGTCGTTTGGGTTTTAACATCATGTTGCTCCTGACACTGTTTAAGGGTTTCGACTTGCAGGCCGCACGTCAGTAGCGCCTGCTCCAGCTGGCGGATCGCCGTCAGCAGATCCCCCTGCGTCTCTGGCTGAACCGCCGGTACCGGACAACTGCTGATGACGGGACAACCACGCCAGATAATCACTGGCGGTGGCGAAAGCGGGGTGCTGCTGCAGCCGGATAATCCCGTCAGGCAGAGCAGCATGGCTCCAGTTTTGTAGTGCCTCATTGCTGTGCAGGACCCTCTGATCGTTGACATATTGTTTCAGGGTGATATCGCCGGCCCTGAGCAGGGACTGGCGCAGCGTGCGCTCGGCCTCGGCCTGGCGGGAGATATCCGCTTTCAATTGCCTGATGACGGCGTTTCGCTGATCCACCCCCGCGTGGAGCACGGCGTTACGCTGCTGCAGTTCGATGCGCTCACGGTAAAGAATGGCCAGCCAGCGCCCGCCGCCACCCAGCGCGATCAGCAGCGTCAGCACCAGGGTTATCCATAATCGGGTCATCCCACCCCCTTCAGGCACAGGGCGCGTTCAGCGCTTCTTCGCGCCTCAATTCCCTTATTACGTACGCCCGCGACATACACCCAGCGCATCAGCTGATCGCAGGCTGCCCGCCACTGCTGCTGATTGATCAGCCGGGCATAGGTGGAGCGACAGACCGCGCTCACGCCGACGTTAAAGGCAAAGGAGACCGTGGCATCCCAGACCCCCTGCGGCATCGTCACCTGCAGGCAGCGGGCGATACCGCGCTCTACCCGCTGCACGTCATCAATCAGATTGACCGCTACCTGACGCTCACTGACCGCCGTCACGGGCGTCACCCCCCGGGTATGGCCGATACCGTTCGTCCAGACACCCGCACTGCACTGATACGGTGAAGTCCGGCAGCCCTCGGCACTGGCCAGCAGCTGCAGGCCCTCGCCGGAGATCTGCAGCGTGGAGAACGACGGCAGCGTGACGGCCAGCGCCAGTACAATCAGCACCGCACATTTTTTAGCGGGTGAATTCATCTTCGCTCCCGTTTCTCTGTCGCTGTTGCCACAACCGCCAGGTCTTACGGCGGTAATGCCAGTTGATAAAGAAGTTCGCGATGTTGATGCACAGCGTCACCACAGCCACCAGCGCACCCACCATAAAGGCGATGTCCTGTACGGTGTGCCGGCTGGCCCACATCATCATCACACTGGTGAAATAGCCGATCAGTGAGCTGCTTTTCTCCATCGGTCAGCTCCACAGATTGAGCGTTTCGTGGGTGGCAGAAAGGGAGAGCGACGGAAGCTCAATCGGATAACCGTGAGGCAACCGGGCTCCCTGTTCAGCCAGTCCGCGATTCGCGGCATAAACGGCTTCCACCACCTGCCGCGTGCGGCCATAGTGGCGAAAACAGATCTCATCGACGCAGTCATCCTGCAGGGCATAAATTTTCATTTTTCACTCCCCCGTAGCGGGTATTACGCTGACAGAAACGGCCGGGAAAGAGGTTGGGGTGATGACTTCCGCTTCCCAGTGCCGGGTAATCTCAACCAGTGTGCGTTCTCAACTTATGGCGCTCAATTGGGGGGTGTTGTAGGACAGGTGTGACAACGTGACCCCCCCTGTCCGGGACGAATACGGGCGGTATTCAGCCACCGGCGGCGGTAAGATGGGGGCAACAGACATAAAAAAAGCCCCCATAAAGGGAGCTTGAGCAGAACAGAATGCAGGAGGATATTTCAGGGACGGGCACGCAGTGAACAGAACGCCCGGACGGCAAATAACACGCGGATCGCGTGCTTAAAAAGCGTTAACGTTCGGTATTAGGGGGGGAAAAGACAACGGAGAACTGGCCATTTTTCAGCTCTATACCGCTGGCAAGATCCGCGATCAAATGCAGCGCAATCTCACGATCCCGCTCCCTGCAAACCCCTTCAGAGGTTAATCTTGCTATCAGTTCTACGCGCTCCAGAATCACGCTTTCGGCTAATTCTTTGTCCACAACTCCCCCTCCTTTTCACTGTACATACATACAGTATCATAGCACTTACCAATAAGAAAAGTTTTTTACGTGTACCTGCAACAATGTTTATCACACTGATAATTATAAAAATAATAAATTTCCTCCACCTTGTCCTGCCTGCAGGGATTGAGGCGTTGCCACTCTTTTTTGAGAGGACAGAGAAGAGATGTGACGGTGAAAAACGGGGATTAACGGGCGCTTAATTAATTAGCGACACTCATATTCAGGCCGCGCTGGCCGTGGATGGAGAGGTGCATTCACTTAAGATGAATTGCCGGGCTGGGGAAGGAAAACCGATGGTGTTACGGGTTGTAAAAATGGCCTCCATCGGGCAAAATCTCATAGAATTCCTGTTCTCTCTATCCTGATGTGCCCTTAAAGCTACAATAATAAATTGCGCACTCCCCAAAAATGAAATCACCAGGAGTATGAGAGTGAGCCTAAAAATCGACTTTCAGAATGGCGCAAAAGAGGTGCTGGATCGCGTACTCCAGGCCTACGGATTTTCGACGAAACTGGCGCTGGCTGAACACCTCGGCATTGCCAGTAGCAGCCTGGCTAATCGCTATTCGCGCGGTCATTTTCCCTCTGACATCGTGATCCGCTGCATGGCCGATACGCAGGCCTCATTACAGTGGCTGGCAACCGGTGAGGGAGAGTCTCCGTCGGCCACCTCAGTAACGGATGCTCCACAGGCATCGCCGTCAGCGCATCTCCTGTCGCTCCCCCGCCAGCGTCTGGACGGCGGGAAACTTACCGATCTGACCGACATGACGCTGGAAGCGGCCTTCTTTGAAGGCTGGTCCATCATCCCCGAACGGCCGCTACTGGTGATTGATGGCCAGCAACAGTTCATCGCCGAGCAGCTGTTCAGCGAGATCCAGGACGGTGACTGGCTGGTGTCGCTGGAGGGCCAGGTCAGCGTCCGCAGTCTCACCCGTATTCCTCCGGGACGGGTGCGGGTGGCCAACGGCCAGCAGCAGTTCGAGTGTGGACTGAATGAGATCATCCCCCTGGCCCGCATGGTGATTGCCTGCCGCCCGGTGTAATAACGATAAAGTACAAGGCCACGTCCTGTGGCCTGACGAACGGCGTTATCCCTGTGTCAGTGTCCCCTGCCATGGCCACTGATTGAGCTGAATTCCCCGTTTTTTCGCGCCTTCACCAAAATCATGCAGCAACGCTTTGACGTCCGGGTCGATATATTCTGCGCTATCGTGATCCACAATCACCACGCTGTTCTCCGGGATCTCCGCCAGCAGCCCCTTCAGGCGCGGATTGTGCATAAAGGTCAGGTTCTGCTGGAAGCGCAGAACATAATGGTCATCGTAGCGCGTCAGCAGCATGGCATTACGGTGGCTTTTATAGATGCTGAACAGGATCTGCGTCGCCAGGCCGATACCAATTCCCGCCAGCATACCGAACATCAGAATACCGCCAATCGTGGCAAGGAACGGCACCGACTGCGGCGCGCCCTGCCGGATCTGCGAGACAAACAGTCCCGGCGTGGCCAGCTTGTAGCCGGTATACAACAGAACGGCGGCAAGGCTCGCCAGCGGGATAGCATTCAGCACCCCGCTAAACCACAGGCCACACACCAGCAGCAGCGCGCCATGAAGCAGGATCGACAGCTTGCTCTGCGCGCCCGCGCTGACGTTGACCGAACTGCGCACGATCACCGCAGTAATGGGCAGGCCACCGAGAAAACCGGACAAGGCATTACCGATCCCCTGGGCGCGCATCTCTTTATCCGGTGACGGGGCCGGATGCTGCGGGCGCAGCTTTTTTAGCGCTTCCTGACTGAGCAGGGTTTCCAGGCTGGCCACAATCGCCAGCGTGGCGGCAATCAGATAAACCGCTGGGTTCTGCCATGCCTGCCAGTCCGGCCGCTCCAGCTCGCTGGTCAGAGCCGCAACGCTGTCAAAGGTGGGCAGAGAGATTCGCGGCAGACCGGACGCGAGGTCGGGGAAAAAGCGCCCCCCCAGCACCGTGGCCAGGCAGCCCAGCAACACCGCCATCAGCGGGCCCGGCATCCAGCCCAGCCAGCGGTTATTTTTGACGGTTTTAGTGGTCCACAGCCAGAGTACCAGCAGCCCGGCAGACGCCACGGCGATCGCGGGCAGAGAGATATTCAGCGACCCGCCGTTCAGCAGTGAGGTCAAATCGCTTTCACCTGCCGCCCCAAGGGCAACCGGGATTTGCTGAATGATCAGCAGGATGCCGATCGCGGCCAGCATCCCCTTGATCACACTGCCCGGTACCAGGGTAATAAAACGTCCGGCACGCAGCGCCCCCATCAGGAACTGCAACACACCGGCTATCATCAGCGCCAGCAGCAGGGCTGAAAAGGATCCCAGCGTCTCGATAGCCCCGGTAACAATCGTGACCAGCCCGGCAGCCGGGCCGCTGACCGCAAATTTTGACGGGCTGAAGGTGGTGACCACCAGCCCCCCTATCACCCCGGTCAGCAGGCCGACAAACGGCGGCAGCCCGCTGGCCTGAGCAATCCCCAGGCATAAAGGGAGCGCCACCAGAAACACCACCAGCCCGGCGGGAATATCCTGACGTAAGGTCTTCATATTCATACGATCCCCTCTTCTGTCTGCTGGACAAGCTCTTTCAGATGCCCGCTGTGCAGATCGTACACGCAGCCAAACACCTCCAGCGCCACACCTTCACGCCAGGCCTTCAGCACCGGGTCGGTTTTCACCAGCTGGCTGAACTGCGCCAGCACATTCGCTTCCACCAGGCGATTGAGGTGCGCGCCCGGTTCCTCATCGCCCGCCTGCGTTGCCAGGGCGGGTGACAGGGCATTTCTCAGTTGGGTGATACGCCGTGCCAGCGGAGAGTTTTCATCCCCCAGGGGGATGTCCGGCAGGGTCAGCGCCGCCTGCACGCCCCCACAGCCGTAATGCCCACAAAGCACAATGCTGGAAACCTTCAAATATTCAAGGGCATACTGCAATACGCTCATAAAGTTATCGTCATGACTCACGACCATATTGGCGATATTACGATGTACAAAGAGCTCCCCGGGGTGCGCACCGGTCAGCACCTCCGCCGGGACGCGGCTGTCAGAACACCCGATCCATAAAGCATGGGGCTGCTGCCCGTCCACATTTTGCCGGAAATAGTGCGGATTACGTTGGCGTCGCTGTAAGGCCCAACTGCGGTTTTTCGCTAACAGGGGTTTTAGGGTCGTCAAAATAGAATCTCTCTTCCGGGAAGCTGGGAAATAAGTTCTAACATCTTAGCGAATAGAAAGTGATTAAGATTAATCTTAACTGACGATAAATAACGGAAATGTAAACTTGCTTAAAGTTACTTTATTTACACCGATTATGCAGGCATGGGGTAAATATAAGAAAAGCTTATACCCGGTCAGAATTAATATTGCATTTATTTAATATGCCATATAAATCAATGAATTAAATAATAATACCAACAAGGGAAAATAGAGGATATTTTAGATGAGGATGTTTTTTAAATACTCTCATCTCTTTAATTAACTAATAAAAGCAAAATACTTTTTTCTTCCACGTCGGGTTGAATTCGTATCTTATTGCTCAGGCTGAATTTATTATTTAGTTACCCGGGTTATCAATTATTGTCAGTAAATGCGCCATAATTTAAGCGCATTTACATTTTACAGTCTGCCAGGAAAGACCCGTCGCGGCGGGGATCCTGCTTTGCCCGCGTCAGATTGTCTCCCCCATAAAGATCTGATAGCTCAGATCGATAGAGTCTGCCGAGAAGCGGCTGTCACCGATCTTTTTCAGCAGCAGTTCAGCGGCGGTATAACCGATAGCGTAACGAGGCGTGATCACGCTGGCCATGGTCGGGTACATCTCGCGGCTGATATCCAGTCCGTGGAAACCGGCAATCGCGATGCGGCCCGGTACGGCAATGCCGTGGCGCTGGCAGTGCAGCAGGGCGCCCAGCGACAGATCGTCGTTGGTGCAGAACACGGCATCCAGATCGGGAAACTGTTCCAGCGCGCTGGCCAGCATCGCGGCCCCCAGTTTCTGTGAGGAGATCGCTTTCGGGTTAACCCGGTTACCCACGCCGCCGCGTTCCTCCATCGCCTGACAGTAACCGCGATAGCGAAACTCATCCCGGCGGTCATCCTGGGAACCGAAGTAGATCACCCGCCTGCGCCCCTGATCGAGCAGCGTGCGCGTCATATCGTAACCGGCGCTGAAGTTGTTAAACCCCACCTGCATGTCCAGGCAGGAGCCCTGGGTATCCATCACTTCAACAATCGGGATCTGCGCCGCCCGCAGGTACTTTACCGCGCGCAGGGTGTGATCTTTTTCACTGAGGATAATGCCGTCAATGTTGTACGACAGCAGATTAATGATCTGCTCCTCTTCGGTCTGTTTGTCGTAGTTGTAGTTGGCAATCAGCGTCTGGTAGCGCCCCTCCTGGGTCGCCGCTTCGATACCGCTGAGAAGGTCAGCAAAGATCTGATTTTTAAACGAGGGGATCAGCACGCCGAGGGTATAGCTCTTCGAACTGAGGAGCATCTCCGGCGCACGGTTAGGAATGTAGTTAATTTCTTCGATAATCTGCGCGATCTTCGCCCCGGTTTCCGGTGATACCCGGTCAGGCGTGCGCAGGTAACGGCTGACCGTCATTTTCGTCACGCCAGCCAGCGTGGCGATGTCCTGTAGCGATATGCGGTGCGATCTCATGCGTTTCCAGCGTTCAAAAGAAAAAAGGGCCAGGCACCTGCCTGACCCTGTGTCGCCGCCAGGTTAATGGATGATGGCGTTTAGAATCAGCACACCGGCCAGGCCGAGGAAGGAGATCAGCGTTTCCATCACCGTCCAGGTTTTCAGCGTCTCAATCACGCTCAGGTTGAAATAGCCTTTAAACAGCCAGAAGCCCGGGTCATTAACGTGTGAAGCAATGACGCTACCGGAACCCACGGCCAGCACCATCAGCGCCGGGTCGGCGTGGGTAATGGCAATAATGGGCGTAACGATACCGGCGGTGGTAATAGCCGCCACGGTGGCAGAACCCAGCGCAATACGCAGCATTGCCGCTACCGTCCAGCACATCAGCAACGGAGAGAGCGATGAACCCTTCATCATGTTAGCAATGTAGTCACCCACGCCGCTGTCCACCAGCACCTGCTTAAAGGCACCGCCGCCCGCAATAATAAAGACGATCATGGCGATAGCCGCAATGGATGAACTGCACATCTCCATCACTTCTTCCATTTTACGCCCGTTGCGCAGACCCAGCGTAAACACCGCAATCACCACTGAGATAAACAGCGCGACCGCCGGATTCCCCACAAATTCGAAGAACTGGCGCAGCACGTTCTCTTTCGGCGTGGTCAGCTCAAATACTGCCGCCACGGCCATCAGGATCACCGGGATCACGGCAGCAAAGATGCTGGTCCAGAACCCTGGCATTTCGTGATCTTCAAAGATTTTCGGGTTATACAGGCCTTCCGGCGGCGACTTCTCGAAGCCTTTGAGGAATTTGGAGAAGATCGGCCCGGCGATAATCACGGTAGGAATGGTGATGATCATGCCATAGAGCAGCGTGGTGCCGAGATTTGCGCCAAAGATGGTGGCAATGGCCGTAGGCCCCGGATGCGGCGGCAGGAAGCAGTGCGTCACGGACAGCGCGGCAACCATCGGCAGCCCCACGTACAGCATCGGCATGCCCGAGGCGGCGACCACGGTAAACACCAGCGGCAGCAGCAGCACAAAGCCGATTTCGTAGAACATCGCCAGCCCGACGATCAGGCCGGTGACCATCAGCGCCCACTGCACGCGCTGTTTGCCGAAGGAGGCAATCAGCGTGGTGGCGACGCGCTGCGCGGCCCCGGTATCTGACACCAGCTTACCCAGCATCGCCCCGAAGCCGAGGATCAGCGCCAGGCTGCCGAGCGTACCGCCGACCCCTTTCTGAATGGAGGCGATCACCGCCAGCGGTGTCATCCCCTCTGCCACACCAACCACGGCAGAGACAAATATCAGCGCAATAAAGCCGTTGACCTTGAAGACGATCATCAGCACCAGCAGCAGGATTACGCCAATAGCTATTATTGTAATGGGCATAAAGCACTTCCTTTAAAAGTAGAGGTACAGTTCTGATAAGCGTGCTTATCCGGAAGGTTTCAGGTTGCAACAGGGCGGCGACTCAGCAGCGCCCTGGAGCGTAACCAGGTCGCGCGCAGAAGCCGACACCGCTGCCACCTGAAAGATAAAGGATAAACTACACCGCGACGCGCATCCCACCATCGACAAAAAGTAGGTGCCCGTTCACAAAATCAGACGCTTTCGAGGCGAGGAACACCGCCGCGCCGATCAACTCCTCCGGGTTACCCCAGCGTGCGGCAGGCGTACGTTTGCATAACCAGGCAGTGAAGGCTTCATCGTCGGCCAGCGCCTGGGTCATCTCGGTTTTGAAGTAACCCGGGGCAATACCGTTAACCTGAATGTTGTGGCGCGCCAGCTCAACGCACATACCGCGCGTCAGCATGGTGACGGCCCCTTTCGATGCGGCATAGGGGGTAATCGTGTCACGCCCCAGTTCGCTCTGCATGGAGCCGATATTGATAATTTTGCCTTTCTGGCGCGTTACCATCTTTCGGGCAACGGCCTGGGAGACCAGGAATACGGCCGTCTGATTGACCGCGATCACGTCGTTCCAGTCCTGCTCCGGGAACTCGAGAAACGGGCGACGGCGCTGAATACCGGCGTTGTTGACCAGAACATCAATCGGGCCAATCTCAGCCTCAATTTTCTCGACTGCCGCATTCACTTCGGCGGACTGCGTCACATTAAACGCTACTGCGTGGGCCCTGAATCCCTGCTGACGCAGGTCGTCGGCAGCCTTATCGGCCCCCTGCTGGGTGGTGGCGTTAATAATCACCTCCGCCCCGGCTTCAGCCAGTCCTCTGGCCATCAGGAAACCAATACCGCGGCCGGAACCGGTGATCAGCACACGTTTATTATCGAGCGAAAAAAGCGTTGTCATGGTCATCCTTTAAAAAGTCAGCTGCACTTTGGCAGCCCGGCTCTTGTCACCGGCAAACTGCAGTGCCGCATCAATATTCTGGTAGTCATATTCGCCGCTGAACAGCGGCAGCGGGTTAACGGTGCCGTTACCCAGCCACTCCACCGCCGTGTTGAATTCGGTGGTAAAGCGGAACGAGCCCACCAGACTGATCTCTTTAGCGATCAGCATCATGATCGGGAAGGCTGGTACGTCACCGCCCATGCCCACCTGCACCAGGGTGCCTTTCGCCCGCGTGACTTCCAGGCAGCGCGTCAGTGAGGAGGGATGGCCCGAGGCTTCAAACGCCACGTCAAAGTAGCCTTTGTCTGCCAGGTACGGGGTGAAGTCCCCGCTGGCGGCATGAACAGTGGCGGTTGCCCCCATCGCAACAGCCATTTCCAGCGAGCGCTCGCTGACGTCGGCACAAACCACTTCTGCCGCCCCTTTGGCCCTTGCGGCGGCGGCAATCAGGCATCCGATCGGGCCCACGCCAGAGATAAAGACCTTTTTGCCGTGCAATTCGCCACCCTGATTGGCGGCGTGGATGCAGACCGCCAGCGGCTCGGCAAACACCATCACTTTATCGTCTGCGGCATTGTCGTAAGGGATGCACTGGCTGCTGTCGACGACTTTGAACTGGGTGAAGCCACCGTCCACGTGCGGGTAGTACATTGCACTGCCGAAGAAGCGCATGGTGGTGCACTGGTTATCTTCACCGGCCAGGCAGTATTTACAGCTGCCGCAGGGTTTTGACGGATTGACCGCCACTTTCTGGCCCTCGTGCAGCGCCGGATTGTCGCTTTTTACCACCTGCCCAATCACTTCGTGACCGAGGATCATCGGCATTTTTACGGCAAAACTGCCGACTTTACCGTGCTGATAGTAGTGCAGGTCGGAGCCGCAGATGCCGCCACGGGTGATGCGAACCAGCGTGCCTTCGCCCAGGTAATTCACCTGCTGGCTGATAACTTCAACCTGCTCTTTGCCGTTGATCATGCAGGATTGTGTGAGGGTGCTCATGGTCGTCTCCAGTACGTATCGGGTCATGGCGCCTATCAAATCGATGTTTAACTTGTAATTCTGTGAATCAGATCACCAAAATTCATGTTACTAAATCAATGTTACGCATAACGTGAAGCACGTTGCCCTTTCTCTGCGAGATATTCAGTGGCATTCATCACAAAGCGATTAACTGCACTTTCATCGCGGTCATTTGACCGCTACAGTGAAACTCATCCGACCACTTCAGGAATCACTGACGATGAGCGTGTCACTGTTCTCCCCGCTGGACCTGGGATTCACCCAGCTTAAAAACCGTTTTCTGATGGGATCGATGCATACCGGGCTGGAAGAACATCCGGATGGCCCGGCGCGGCTTGCCGCCTTCTATGCAGAGCGCGCCCGCGCCGGGGTGGCGCTGATTGTGACTGGCGGTATTGCGCCTTCGCCAGAGGGCGTGGTCAGCGCCGGAGCATCGGTGCTGAATGATGAGGCACAGCTCCCTCATCATCGGCAGGTGACGGATGCGGTACACGAGGCGGGGGGTAAAATTGCCCTGCAAATCCTGCACGCCGGGCGCTACAGCTATCAGTCCGCGCTGGTCGCCCCTTCCGCTCTCCAGGCCCCGATTAACCCCTTTACCCCACGGGCGTTAAGCCATGATGAGATTCTGCAACTGATTGCCAGTTACGCGCGCTGTGCGCGCCTGGCGCAGCAGGCAGGCTATGATGGCGTGGAGATTATGGCGTCGGAAGGCTATCTGATTAATCAGTTTCTGGTGGCGCACACCAACCAGCGTGACGATGAGTGGGGAGGCGATGAGCCCCGCCGCCAGCGGTTTGCACTGGATATTCTCAGGGCGGTGCGGGCCGCCGTTGGCGCGGAGTTTATTATTATCTTCCGTCTGTCGATGCTCGATCTGGTGGAACAAGGCAGCACGCTTGAGCAGACCGTCCGGCTGGCGCAGGCGGTTGAGCAGGCGGGGGCAACGCTGATTAACACCGGTATCGGCTGGCATGAGACGCGTATTCCTACCATCGCCACCGCCGTACCGCGTGCGGCCTTCGCCTGGGTCACGCAGGCGCTCCGGCAGCACGTCACGATCCCGCTGATCGCCACTAACCGAATTAACCATCCTGACGTCGCCCAGCGCGTACTGGATGAAGGCTGCGCCGATATGGTGTCCATGGCCCGCCCCTTTCTGGCCGACGCTGAATTTGTGCTGAAAGCCCGTGAGGGGCGCAGCGATGAGATCAACACCTGCATCGCCTGCAATCAGGCCTGCCTCGATCAGATCTTCGTGGGTAAGCTCACCTCCTGTCTGGTGAATCCCCGCGCCTGCCATGAAACGCTGATGGTCATGACGCCTGCCGTGCAGAGCAAATCGCTGGCGGTGGTCGGGGCCGGCCCTGCCGGGCTGGCGTTTGCGGTCAACGCCGCACAGCGTGGCCACCGGGTGACGCTGTTTGATGCACTGCCGGAAACCGGCGGCCAGTTCACTATCGCCCGGCAGATCCCCGGTAAAGAAGAGTTCAGTGAAACGCTGCGCTACTTCCGCCGTCAGCTTGCGCTGCACCGGGTGACGCTGCGGCTGAATCATCGCGCAACACCGGATGATGTCGCCGCATTTGATGAGGTGATACTGGCTACCGGCATCGTGCCGCGTGTGCCGCCCATACCGGGTATCGACCACCCTTCCGTGCTGAGTTATCTCGATGTCATTCGCGACCGGAAACCCGTCGGGCAGCGTGTGGCGATTATTGGCGCGGGCGGCATCGGTTTTGATACGGCTGAATATCTGGTGGCGGGCGGGCAGGATATCAGTGCATTCTGCCGGGAATGGGGCATTGACCGCACGCTCTCCCAGCCTGGCGGGCTGTTACCGCCGGAAAGACCGCATGCCGCACGGCAGGTGTGGTTGCTCCAGCGCAAGCCGGGTAAACCCGGTGCCGGGCTGGCGAAAACCACCGGATGGATCCACCGCGCCAGCCTGCAGATGCACGGCGTGCAGATGTGGGGCAGCGTAGAATATCTGCGGATTGACGATGAGGGGCTGCATATCCTGCGCGACGGCGAACCGCAGACACTGCGCGTGGATAACGTGGTGATCTGCGCCGGTCAGGAGCCGGAGCGATCCCTGGCCGACGCGCTGGCCGCCCGGGGGATCGTGGCCCACATTATCGGCGGTGCCGACGTGGCGAAAGAGCTGGATGCCCGTCGCGCCATTAAACAGGGGACGCTGCTGGCGCTGGCGATTTAAGGCATTATCCTGTGACTGCCCCGCTGGTTTGCACGCAGCGGCGGCGCAGTTCACGACGGAAAATCTCTATCGTCCACATCCACAGGATATGCCCGAAGGTTTCGGAAAAAATCTCTTCCACCGGCAAGTGCCAGATCGGGGGCGCCCATCCCCCCACGGGCAGCACCACACCGTGGAAAACGACGGTGATAGCCAGCGCAAAGCCCACGCCCTGCCACAGCGTTATTTTTGGGAAAATCTCTGCCAGCCAGCAGTAGATCATGGCAAAAAAGAGGGAAAACAGGTGATGCACACCCGCCACACCCCAGTTTACGAGGTGGCCGGAATAGTGATAAACCATATTATTCACAGTAAAGCCAAAGTCACTGAGCATCTCAGCCGGAGGAATGGCCCGGTCAGGGGTTCGCGGCGGGAAGGGATTTTCGGTTCCCCATTTTACAAAGCTGGCGACATTCCCCCCCATAAAACCGGCGAAAAGTGCTGCAGCAACGTGACGTGGTGGTGCAGGATGGCTAACGGCCAGGGTGTTCATAGGATGTCCTTCCATTGACAGTGATTTAATCCAATCGTCCCCAAAGGATACCCTGTTTCCCGTCCCCGGTTCACAGCAGGAATGGCGAAAAATGCGCACTGAATAAAACATTAAAAATGTCGCATCGCACCTGTAGTATCACTGCAACGCCTCCGAGATAAAAAGGAACCTACGATGCCGCACTCCTGTCATTCTGCCCTGCTCTCCAGCCTGAGCTGGCTTGACTACGCGTTTATGTCCGCAGGCGAACGCCCCCCTGAAGCAACGCTGTATAACCAGCAGCGCCACAGTGCCCGCGTCATTTCCGATGTGGAGGCCCGGCCGGTGAAAAGTCAGGAAGCCGACGGTTTGATAGGTACCGGCAGCACGCCCGTGGCGATCTACACCGCTGACTGCCTGCCGGTGCTGATTGCCGATACGCGTCAGCGACAGGTGGCAGCGGTACATGGGGGATTAAAAGGCATACTGAGCGGGGTGATGGGTAACGCCATCGCGCAGCTGTGTGAACGCGGAGCCACGCCGGACAGCCTGTTTATTGCCATCGGCCCGGCTATCGGCCCCTGCTGCTATGAGCTCGGTCAGGATGTGATTGCCCGGGCGCAGCAGGATGACCCGCATCACCTGGCAGAGCTGATGTCATGGTCTTCCACTCCCTTCCCTAACCCGGCGGCCGTGCGCCCACAGGCGCGGGGAACCACCGATGGCGTCTGGTTTGACCTGCCACTGCTGGCAAAACGTATTGCGCTACGCGCCGGGGTGCCGGAAAACCAGATTGAGCTGTCGCAGGTGTGTACCTACTGTATGGCTGAGGATCAGGCGAGTTACCGCCGTAACAGCCACGTCCAGCAGGGCTATCAGCAGCGCTTTTCGTGGATTGCGAAGCGATAACGCCAGGAACGAGGCGTGTCTTGCCCCCGGGAACCGTACCCGGGCCGATCGCTGCGCCGACCGGCCCGGCGCGGGTTACGGCATTTTTACCGAACGTAACACCACAAACTTCTGATTGCTCGCCACGGTGGTGCAGTTGCCAAACAGCTTCTTCATCTTGTGGTAGTTGTCGAGGTGACGGTTACCGACAATACGCAGTTCGCCGCCATCCTGCAGGCAGCGGCGCGCATCGCGCAGCATCTGCCAGGCAATATGGTCGGTCACCGCGCTCTGCTGGTGGAAGGGCGGATTGCACAGCACTGCGTGCAGACGGTCTGACGGGTAACCTGCCAGCGAATTATTGACGTGGAACGTACTGCGTTCCCTGTCCTGTGGGCAGTTCACTTCTATATTCATCCGGCTGGATGCCACTGCCATATATGACTCATCGACAAAATGGACCTGCGACAGCGGGTTCTGCTGCAGCGCCATCAGGCCAATCACGCCATTGCCACAGCCCAGGTCGACAATCTCACCTTCCAGATCGGAGGGCAGATGCTGTAAGAAGAAGCGCGCCCCCACATCCAGCCCGCCACGCGAAAAGACGTTAGCATGGTTGTGGATCTGGTACGGGGTGCCGTCCAGCTGCCAGCGGGCAATCACGTCGTCCGCTTTCAGCTCGGGCGCGCTGAAGGTGCAGTAAATCAGGCGGGCTTTTTTACGCGCCAGCGAGGTGGTGGTGGCCCCCAGAATTTTTTCAAACAGCTGCAGCGTGGAGGTATGGATATCTTTCGCTTTTCCGGCGGCCACAATCTGGGTGGCCGGGGTCACGACGTCGCGCAGTGCCCGCAGCTGATATTCCAGCAGCGCGAGGGTTTTTGGCACCTTAATCAGAACGCGGGCCGGGGCGGCGGGTAACGGGCTCAGGCTGTCGAGCAGCTGCACGTCCCCTTCATCCAGATGGTTCAGCGCCAGGTTCTGGCGCGTCGCCTGCTGGTTCAGCCAGGAGTCACTGATGCTGTATACGCCCTCACCGGCCAGCGCACAGGCCAGCGCACCGAAGGTGTCGTTAAAGATCAGCGTTGCGCCGCTGACCGGGGCATCGCCCAGATGCTGCAACAGATATTCGTCGGCCGCATCCCAGGCCTGCAACGGGCTTTCTTCGCGCATTTGGGGAAAACGATGCAGCGTCAGCATGCGGTTGCTTAGTTCGAGTTGGCTCATGGGATCACCTTAGTGGTAAAATTCCCGCGTTTTATCCCCTAAAACGGGCGCACAGTAAACGTTTTTCTTCACCGGAGTCAGTATGTCGTCGCTTATTTATCTGCAAGGTTACCCCGAATCGCTGCTGTCACAGGTGCGCACGCTGATTGAACAGCAGCGTCTGACGGAGGTGATCAATAAGCGTTATCCCTCCTCCCACAGCATTACCAGCGACAAAGCGCTGTATGACTACGCGCTGGATTTAAAAAATCAGTCGCTGCGCAACGCACCGCCGCTGAACAAAGTTCTCTACGACAGCAAGATTAAGGTGATGAAGCATGCGCTGGGATTACATACGGCCATTTCACGCGTGCAGGGCGGCAAGCTGAAGGCAAAAGCGGAGATCCGCGTGGCGACCATTTTTAAAAATGCCCCGGAAGCCTTTCTGCGGATGATCGTGGTACATGAGCTGGCGCATATTAAAGAAAAAGATCACAACAAGGCCTTTTATCAGCTCTGCTGCCATATGGAACCACAGTACCACCAGTTGGAGTTTGATACGCGCCTGTGGCTGACGGCACAGGCGCTGGAAGGACGTGAGGGATAATCGGCTGTACCGGCTGTCGCGTTAGCGGCTTTGCAGCGCTTTCACTTCGTTTTTGCTGAAAGGGATACAGTCCTGCGCCGCCGCAGCCAGCGCCTTGTTCAGTTGCTGATCGTACGCTCTGTCACCCGGCCTGAATGTCATACTGTTCACGTAAGCGTTAAGCACCTTAACCGGGCATATCAACCTGATATCACCAAACGAATACATCGTTACCCCATGAATAACATATCGCTCCTGGTTCTGTAGCGGGGTCAGCTTCCAGAGCACCTTATCAAGCAGTTCTGCAGGGTAGTCCTTATCCTGCACCAGATAAACATGGGGATGAAAGTCCGCTATGCCTGACAGTTTCATGGTGCCATTAATAATCAGTACCGGTATTGAGGTAATGATCCATGACATAAAAAACAGCCCTGCCAGCGCAGCGGAAATCACCTTCACTATTCTGACAGATAAACCTTCTGTTGATTTCCCTCTGAGATAAACCGTCACCGGAAGAAGAGAAAAGAGAATGACGACAAGGGAGGTCAGCGTGGCATACATCATCACTTTGAGGTCGCCCGCATGTTCAGGAGGGTGCAATTTCCCGAAAATCAGGCTTAAAGGATATGCATACATAAATGAAATTAAAAACAAGGAAACGGGAATAAAAAAGTAGAACTTCCTGTAATACTCTTTTTTGATCCTTTTATTTTTGAACTGCAATACCTCAGAAACGGCTTTGCGGTTAAAGAAATAGGCAATAATAAGTGTTATTAGCAACGCGCCACTGCCAGCCATCGTAAAGACCAGCCAGCCAGGGTATTTTTTAGCATCAACAAACCATACCGCAACGAAAAAAACCGTTATCGCCAGCAGGTAAATTATCAGTGACAGCCTGATTAAATTATCTTTAATTGTCTGGTAATTATAAAAAATCGTATTCTCTTTTTTTATAATAAGCGAAACCAACAATGAAGGAATATAAAAAACCAGACAGATCATCGCGACACTGCCGGCCAGGAACAGGGCGACAACAATAAATAAATCCTTGAAGCTGATGGACTCGAGAAACACATCAAGCCGGCCCATACGGCCCAGATAAAACCACAGCGTCCCCAGAGCCATAAACGCGCTGATAAAGGTGGGGGTCAACACAGACATCAAAGACCGTTTTATCATTGTCAGGCTCCCTGTCCCGTCTTTACCATTTGCCCGATGCGCCACCGCCACCGCTGCGGCCGCCGCCGCCGCTAAATCCGCCGCTGCTGCTGTCTGAATCATCGTCACGCGAAGGACCATCGTCGTCGCGGTCGTCAGAACGATCGCGACTCCAACCGCCCCCCCCGGTTAGCGTCCCGATCAGCGAGGAAATCAGCATCTGCATCATCAGGCTACCGCCAAACAGCAGGCCGAGATTATCACCGCTGACGCCCGCGATGCCGTCGTTTAGCAGCGTATTGACCAGGGAAACGCCGGTGACTATGGCGCTGACCAGCAGCCCCCTGAGCAGGGAATTACGACGCAGGAAGAAGAAAGGCAGAACAATCATGCCCAGCAGCCAGAGGCCAATGCTGCCCGCAGAGAGCGAAATGGCGTCATCGGATGATGACGGCAGCGGCGCAGCGACCGGGCGCGGCGCGACGGCCGGCGCATCCCCCTCTACCGGCACGCCAAGCTGGCGGGAGATAGCCTGAACGCCGGCCAACAGCCCCTGACCATAGTCCCCCTCCCTGAAGCGCGGAATAATGCTGCCATTAATCACCTGGCTGGCCTGCACGTCGGTAAAATCACCCTCCAGCCCGTAACCGACCTCAATTCGCACGGTGCGATCGGTCTTTGCCATGACCAGCAGCAGGCCGTCATCGCGGGCCTTATCACCCAGTTTCCAGGCGTCAAACACCCGGGTAGCGTACTGCTCAATGCTGTCATCCCCGGTGGTATCCACCGCCAGTACCGCCAGCTGATGGCCGGTTTTTTTTTCCAGGGTGACAATCTGGCGATTTATCTGCTCCACCTCTCGGGGACTCAGTACCCGCGCATCATCCGTCACGCGCTGCTGTAACGTCGGTACAGCGACCGTTGCGGCCATACTGGTGAAGGGCAGACAGAACAGCAGGATCAGGGTGAGATATCGCATGGCTGTCCCTTAATTTGCGCTGGCAGGCTTTGAGAAATCGACCTGAGGTGCCGTTGAGATCTGCTTTACATTCTCCGGCTGGAAGTTCTCTTTACGCTGATAGCCCATCACTCTGGCGGTCAGCGAACCGGGAAACTGGCGGATCAGCAGGTTGTAGTCCTGTACCGCGCGCACATAGCGCTGACGCGCCACGGTAATCCGGTTTTCAGTGCCTTCCAGCTGCACCATCAGCGTGCTGAACATTTTGTCGGCTTTCAAATCAGGGTAGCGTTCACTGATCACCAGCAGGCGGGACATGGCACTGCTCAGTTCCGACTGTGACTGCTGGAACGCCTGCATCGCCTGCGCATTGTCAGGGGCATTCTGCACCTGCGTCAGGCTGCCGATTTTAGCGCGGGCATCCGCAATGCTTTTAAAAACTTCGGCTTCATGGCTGGCGCTCGCCTTTGCGGTCGAGACCAGGTTGGGGATCAGATCGGCCCGGCGCTGGTACTGGTTCAGCACCTCGGACCATTCAGCAGAGACGGCTTCGTCGCGCTGTTGGATCTGGTTATAGTCGCAGCCGGAAAGCCAGAACATTACCGGCAGCAGCAGCAGCCAGCGAAAACGCGCAGAGAATGACATTATTTCGTCCTTAAAATGAAAATAGTGGCAGGAGGGCATCATACACATCTCTCCTGATATCGCTGTTTCGTTTATATAAAATCTTTTGCCTGCTGAATCAAACTGGTTTTTGTCAGCGCCCCGAGATATTTCCGCTCCAGCGGATTATTCAGCACCGGCAGACGTTCCAGCGTGACCCGGGCAAAGGCGTCCCAGCCCTCTTTTATTGTCTGATTTTCATAGATGGTCGGGAAGTTTGCATCCATGACACAGCTGACGGGCGAGGTCAGCGTGATCTCTTTATCCAGCACCTTGTGCGAGATATCGTGGATTGACACCGCGCCAAGAAATTCGCCCTGCTCACCAATGACATAAACAAAACGTTCGCGTTTCAGCGTGCTGACCGCCAGCGCTTTGCCGACGGAGTCCTGCGGGGTGAGTGCAGCCCCGGAGACAATAAACTGGGAGATGATGCCGTTATCAAAATCAAATTTGGCATCAGAGCGGCTGAAATGGCTGCTCATCATGGAATAGGCGCTGCGGACATGCAGACGATACACGGTCATTGAGGCCAGCACGCTGGCGATCATCGCCGGAAACAGCAGGCTGCTGTTGAGCGTCATCTCCAGCACCATCAGCATCGCCATTAAGGGAGCCTGGCTGACCGAGGCGAGGACCGCGCCCATGCCGACGGCAGCAAACACTTCGGCATTTCCCACCGGCATTCCGGCGGCTGCGGCCAGCAGGGCCACCATTTCCCCCATCAGCGCGCCGATCAGCAACGCCGGGGTAAACAGCCCCCCCACCGCGCTGGAGCCCACGGAAATGGCCGTTGCCAGCATTTTCAGCAGCAGCAGCGCCAGCAGCACGGGCAGAAGAAAATCGCCCGCCATAATGCGCACAATCACTTCGTAGCCGTTACCCAAGATCTGGGTACTGCCAATGGCCAGCGTGCCCACCAGCAGCCCCCCCAGCCCGAGGCGTAACGGCAGGTTGTTGATGCGGGTAAAGCAGCGCTTACTCTGCCCGATCAGCCAGAGCATTGCCCAGCCCAGCAGCCCTGCCAGCAGGCCGATGCCGACGGTCAGCGCAATGCTACCGGGCGTCAGGTCAAACTGGCTGTGGGAAAAGGGGTACATGGCGGAGCGGTGGCCGAGCGACCACATGGTCAGCACCGCCACCCCGGAGGAGATGATCAGCGGGATCAGCCGCTGCATCGCTGAGATGCCAAAGGCAATTTCCGCAACAAAAATCGCGGAGGCCAGCGGCGCATGATACACCGACGAGAGCCCCGCCGCCGCCGCCATGGCCACCACGTCGCTGTTTTTCAGCGGTAGCGACCGGAACCACCAGCGCCCCATCAGGCTGCCGGCCAGCGCCGACAGTTGCACCATCGGCCCCTCACGGCCGATAGACGCCCCGCTGCTGATACTCGCCAGCGATGACAGGCTGCGGAACAGCGAGGTACGGGCAGGCACCGCGTCCAGCTGTGCGTTGATCACCTCCAGATAGTCGGTACGCACCGTCTGTTTTTGTTCAATGGCCGTGGCATAGCGCAGCAGAAAACCCGCTATCAACCCGCCGCCGCCGACAATCAGCGGCCAGATATACCAGGGGTAAACCTGCATTGCCCGGGTAATATCGGTCTGGCCACGAAACAGCAGGCTATCGATCAGGTTAATCGCTTCACGAAAGCCCAGCGTCACCAGGGAAGCCACCAGCCCGACCGGGATCGCCACCAGAATACTGGTCCAGTTAAGTGCATGTTTACTCTGCGGGCTGCGAACGCTCATCGGGTTCCCTCGGGATGATTTTCTGTATGGTGCGAGAGGTGAGCTGAAAAATCAAATCACGCCTTTTAGTCATTGCCTGGCTGCACACAGATGGTAATCTGCTTTTTCGTTCACTCAGCCGCACAGGAACACTATGATTCGCTTTGCCGTCGTTGGAACCAACTGGATCACTCGTCAGTTTATCGATGCTGCCCATGAAACCGGAAAAATGAAGCTGACCGCCGTTTATTCACGCTCACTGGCGCAGGCAGAGACCTTCGCCAGCGACTATCCGGTCGAGCGGCTGTTTGACTCGCTGGAGGAGATGGCGGCATCGGATGCCCTCGATGCGGTGTATATCGCCAGCCCCAACGCGCTGCACTGCCCGCAGGCCCTGCTGTTCCTGCGCCATCGTAAACATGTAATCTGTGAGAAGCCGCTGGCCTCCAACCTGCGTGAAGTCGACGCGATGATCGCCTGTGCCGCCGAACATCAGGTGGTGCTGTTTGAAGCGTTTAAAACCGCCAGCCTGCCCAATTTCCTCGCACTGCAACAGGCGCTGCCAAAAGTGGGCCGGCTGCGTAAAGCCTTTATTAACTACTGCCAGTACTCTTCCCGCTATCAGCGTTACCTTGACGGGGAAAACCCCAACACGTTCAACCCCGCCTGGTCCAACGGCTCCATTATGGATATTGGCTACTACTGCCTGGGGACAGCGGTGAGCCTGTGGGGTGAACCGCACAGCATCGTCGCCAGCGCCAGCCTGCTGGACAGCGGCGTTGACGGTCACGGTACGGCGATCCTTAACTATGGCGATTTCGATGTCACGCTGCAGCACTCCAAAATCAGCCAGTCGACCCTGCCGAGTGAAATCCAGGGTGAAGACGGCTCGCTGGTGGTGGAGCAGGTTTCCGAATGTCAGCGTCTCAGCTTTGTCCCGCGCGGTGCTAAGGCGCAGGATCTGACGCAGCCGCAGCATATCAACACCATGCTGTACGAGGCAGAGGTGTTCGCCCGGTTGGTGGAAAATAATCAGGTCGATCACCCCGGGCTGTCGACCTCACGGATCACCGCAAAAGTGCTGACCGAAATCCGCCGTCAGACCGGCGTGGTGTTCCCAGCTGACGCAGCTGCTGTGTAAATATTTCTAAATATTACTGAAGAAGATTGACCTGCCGCAGCGGGCCGCCTATCTTTTGCCTCAGCAAAGGGGAGTAACTTCTTCGTCAGTTAATCGTCAATACGACATCCACATGATGTCCGGTTACTGAGCAACCTTATCCTGGTTGTAAGTGAGACCTTGCCGGGAGGCGAGGTTTGCTTACAGCATCAATAATATTGTGGCTGATGCCTTCCGATATACCCTACAGACGTCAGGTCGCAGACAGGCGGCAACTTAACAGTTCTCCACCCGCTTACATCAGTAAGTGACCGGGGTTCGTGAAGTCAGCCAACGTATCTGCAGCATGAAAGATGACGGGTAATTGGCCATTTTTTATTTTGCACGGGATGATATATGAACACTGTCGGCACACCGTTACTCTGGGGCAGCTTCGCTGTCGTCGTCGTGATAATGCTGGCGATTGACCTGCTGTTGCAGGGCCGTCGCGGCTCGCACACCATGACCATGAAACAGGCCGCTGCCTGGTCGCTGGTCTGGGTGACGCTCTCTCTGTTATTTAATGCTGCCTTCTGGTGGTACCTCAACGACACCGTCGGGCGCGAAGTGGCGGACACTCAGGCGCTGGCGTTCCTCACCGGTTATCTGATTGAAAAAGCGCTGGCCGTCGACAACGTGTTTGTCTGGCTGATGCTGTTCAGCTATTTTGCCGTACCGGCCGCGCTGCAGCGCCGGGTGCTGATTTACGGCGTGCTGGGTGCGATCGTCCTGCGTACCATCATGATCTTTGCCGGAAGCTGGCTGGTGACTCAGTTTAGCTGGCTGCTGTACATCTTCGGCGCCTTCCTGCTGTTCACCGGGATTAAAATGGCCCTGGCGAAGGAAGATGACAGCGCTATTGGCGACAAGCCGCTGGTACGCTGGCTGCGCAGCCGTATGCGTATGACCGACAAAATCGAAGGCGAGAAGTTCTTTGTGCGTAAAAACGGCGTGCTGTTTGCGACGCCGCTGCTGCTGGTGCTGATTATGGTGGAACTGAGCGACGTGATTTTCGCCGTTGACAGTATTCCGGCCATCTTTGCCGTGACCACCGATCCGTTTATCGTGCTGACCTCCAATCTGTTCGCCATCCTCGGCCTGCGTGCGATGTACTTCCTGCTGGCGAACGTGGCGGAGCGCTTCTCGATGCTGAAGTATGGCCTGTCGGTGATCCTGGTGTTTATCGGCGTGAAGATGTTAATCGTCGACTTCTTCCATATTCCGATTGCCATCTCGCTGGGCGTGGTGGGCGGTATTCTGGCCCTGACACTGATTATCAACGCGGTGGTCAATTACCGTAACGACCGTAAGGTATCCTGACGAGACGGGAGCGACTGGAAAAAGGTCGCCCCCACCGGGTAGGATCGCCAGGGGGCGATCATTTTTTCGATTGCCCCTGGCACATGACAACCACAATAACGGGTCTTCCCCTACAGATAACCCTGATATCCCTGTGCGGCCCCTCATTTTTCCCTTTCCCTGCCAGATGATTTCCTTATACTGCCCCACGCAAACACACTCCAATACATCGATAACGATAGCGATTTTAAACTATGCGTACTGAAAAAAGTGGCCACGGGCTGATTCGTCGCCTGATGCAGGGTAGCCTGGTAACACAAATCATGATCGGTCTGGTGGCAGGTATTGCCCTGGCCTGGTTTTCGAAAAGTAATGCGCTGGCGGTGGGCCTGCTCGGTGAGCTGTTTGTCAGCGCGCTGAAAGCGGTAGCGCCGCTGCTGGTGCTGGTGCTGGTGATCGCCTCGATTGCTAACCATCAGCAGGGACAGAAAACCAATATTCGCCCCATTATTATGCTTTATCTGCTCAGTACCTTCTGCGCGGCGATTGTCGCCGTGGTGGGCAGCCATCTGCTGCCGCAGAATCTGACATTAAAGGCGGCCAGCACTGAGATTGTGCCGCCGTCGGGGATCCTGGAGGTGCTGCGTGGCCTGCTGATGAGCATGGTGACCAACCCGGTTGAAGCCGTGATGAAAGCCAACTACATCGGTATTCTGGTCTGGGCGATTGGCCTGGGCTTTGCCTTCCGCCATAGCAGCGACAGCACCCGTACCTTCCTGAATGATGCCTCCGATGCCGTCACCCGCCTGGTGCGGATTGTGATCCGCTTCGCGCCGATCGGGATTTTTGGCCTGGTCGGGTCGATTCTGGCTTCTACCGGCTTTGATGCGCTGTGGGACTATGCCAGCCTGCTGGTGCTGCTGATTGGCTGTATGCTGCTGATGGCGCTGGTGTTTAACCCGCTGCTGGTGTGGTGGCAGATCCGCCGTAACCCGTATCCGCTGGTCTTCACCTGCCTGCGCGAAAGTGGCGTGACCGCCTTCTTTACCCGTAGCTCTGCCGCCAATATTCCGGTCAATATGGCACTGGCGAAAAAACTCGGTCTGAATGAGGATACTTATTCGGTCTCGATCCCGATTGGTGCCAATATCAGCATGGCGGGAGCGTCGATTACCATCACCGTGCTGACGCTGGCGGCCGTTAATACGCTGGGCATCCACGTTGACGTGCCGACCGCCATTCTGCTGAGTCTGGTCGCCTCGATTTGTGCCTGCGGGGCCTCGGGTGTGGCTGGCGGTTCCCTGCTGCTGATCCCGGTAGCCTGCAACATGTTCGGTATTCCGAATGAGGTCGCGATGCAGGTGGTGGCCGTGGGCTTTATCATCGGCGTATTACAGGATTCAGCGGAAACCGCACTGAACTCGTCGGCGGACATCCTGTTTACCGCTGCGGCCTGCATGGCCGACGATCGCCGCGCCGCAAAGAACGCGTAAATCGCAGCGGGCTGACCAAATGACCTGGTCAGCCCCTGCCCCCCGCTCACCCGCTACCGGTGACAGGCGGCATTACAGCGTGACCCCGCTTTTAAATATCGCCAGCTCGCGAAAATCATTCTCTTCGTTACGTGTCTGCCGCCCGTTAGCAATGGCCACGATGGTATCGACAAACTGCGCCAGCAGCGCAGGCATCTCCACGCCGTGGATCAGTTGTCCGGCATCGAAATCAATCCAGTGGGGCTTTTTCGCTGCCAGCTCGCTGTTGGTAGCGAGTTTCACCGTTGGCACAAAGCCCCCGTAAGGCGTACCGCGTCCGGTACTGAACAGCACCATATGGCAGCCTGCCCCGGCCAGGGCGCTGGTGGCAACGGCATCGTTACCCGGTGCGCTGAGTAAATTCAGCCCCGGCTGCGTCAGGCGCTGCCCGTACTTCAGCACGTCCACCACCTGGCTCTGTCCGGCTTTCTGGGTGCAGCCCAGCGACTTCTCTTCCAGCGTAGTGATGCCTCCGGCTTTATTGCCCGGGGACGGATTTTCATAAATCGGCTGGTTGTGGGCGATAAAATACTGCTTGAAGTCGTTGATCAGGGTGACGGTTTTTTCAAAGGTCGCCGCATCGCGACAGCGGCTCATCAGAATACGTTCCGCGCCGAACATCTCCGGCACCTCGGTCAGCACCGTGGTGCCGCCGTTAGCAATCATCTGGTCAGAGAAACGTCCAAGCAGCGGATTGGCGGTGATCCCCGACAGGCCGTCCGATCCTCCGCACTCCAGACCGAACTTCAGTTCGCTGAGTCGGCCCGGCTGGCGGCGATCGTGGCGCATCGCCTCATACAGCGGGTGCAGTAACGCCAGGCCGGCTTCCACTTCATCGTCCTGCTGCTGGCAGACCATAAACTTCACCCGCTGAGGGTCAACGTGACCCAGCGTCTCGCGGAACACGTCCACCTGATTGTTTTCGCAGCCGAGGCCTATCACCAGCACGGCACCGGCGTTAGGGTGTCGCACCATATTTTGCAACATGGTGCGGGTATTCTCATGATCCTGGCCGAGCTGCGAACAGCCGAAAGGATGGCTGAACAGATGGACGCCATCAATACCGGGCGCCCCGGCGGTCTCTTTCAGGAAACGCTGCAGGATCTGGCGGGCAATACCGTTGACACAGCCCACGGTGGGCAGGATCCACAGCTCATTGCGAATGCCCACTTCACCGCTGCTGCGACGATAGATCTGTATCTCACGGTCGGCGGCCTGTTCAGGCAGCGTAACGTAATCGGGCTGATACTGGTATTCATTCAGGTCGCTGAGGTTGGTACGCGCGTTGTTCGAGTGGATCATCTCCCCTGCAGCGATCGCCTGGGTTGCATGGCCAATGGGCAGGCCATACTTCACGACCTGCGCGCCTTCTGACAGAGGCTGCAGGGCAAATTTGTGTCCACGGCCGACCGGCTGTTTCAGCACCAGCGACAGCCCGCCCTCGTGGATGTGCTCGCCTTCTTCCAGGTCACGCAGCGCGACGGCGACATTATCCAGACTGTGTATTTTAATGATGCTTTGCATGTTTCCCGCCTTGTGTGATCTGTGCCAGTGCGGCGCGCATCCCGCTTGAGGTGATCTGCTGCAGTTGCGCCGTCACGCACTCAGCCAGGCCGGACAGCCCGGTGAGATCCTGCCCCCAGTGCCCGGTGTCACTCAGCACCTCGTCCACCAGCTGCCGCAGGGTGATAACGCGGTCATCCACCTGTGGCCACAGCACGGCAAAGCGTGCCAGCCAGTGAGCGTCATCCTGCAACGGGTAGCACTCACCGTCACGTTCGCCCCGGTAGTACGCCAGCAGCGCGGCCAGCGCAAAGCTCAGATAAGGTGGCGGCGTGCCGTGCTGCGCCTGCTGCCACAGCAGAGCCGGCAGCAGCCGGGTACGGAATTTCGTCATGCCGTTCAGGGCGATGCTACTGAGCTGATGGCGGATAAACGGATTACGAAAACGGGTCAGCACCGCATCCGCAAAAGCGTTCAGCTCCGCCACCGGCTGTGCCAGTGTCGGAATGATTTCGTGACGCAGCATCTCATCGACAAAGCCGGCAACCGCCGGATCGTCCATCGCGTCGCCCACGGCGTTCAGACCGGCGAGAAAAGCCACCGGTACCATCGCTGTATGTGCCCCATTGAGGATGGCCACTTTGCGCGCTTTATAGGGTTTGATGTCGTCCACCAGACGGATATTCAGATCCAGCTTGTTCAGCCGCAGCACCTCCGCGACAGAAGAGGGTCCCTGGATCACCAGTTGGTAATACACTTCGCCTGCCACCAGATAGTCATCCTGATAGCCCAGCCCGGCTGCCAGTTCGCGGGCATCCTGCGGATAGCCTGTGACAATGCGATCCACCAGCGTTGAACAGAACGTGTTGTGCTGGCTGACCCACTGCATAAAGTCTGCCGGCAGCTGCCAGCGCTGCGCCGTCTGTAACACGCACGACCGCAACGCCTCTCCGTTATCGTCAATCAGCTCGCACGGCAGCATAATCCAGCCTTTGTCTGCCGCGCCGTTAAAGTGCTGCCAGCGCGCCAGCAGCAGGCGCGTTAACTTAGCCGGGAAGCTGACAGGCGGCGCAGACGCCAGCGTATCTGCCGGGTCAACGTAGATCCCTGCCTCGGTGGTATTGGACACCACAATGCGCAGCCGGGGATCGTGTGCCAGCGCCATAAAAGCGGCAAAATCCTCTGTGGGCTGGATTTCGCGGTTCACCGAGCGGATCAGGCGTGCCTCACTGACCACCTCGCCCCCCGCAGTGAGCCCCCGGATCAGGGTGGTGTAAAGCCCGTCCTGACTGTTCAGACTGCGGGGACTGCTGCCGCCGCGCGGCCTGACCACCACCACACCGGCCGCCAGGTCGGTATGCTCATTGAGCTGGTCGACCTGCCAGTCGATGAAGGCACGCAGGAAATTGCCCTCTCCGAACTGGATAATGCGCTCAGGATAGCGCGGCCCCGGAAAATCGTGTCGGTTCAGCTTACGCATTTTCTCTTCCTTCATTACCCGGCTACAGCTCAATGGCGAAGTAATCGCGGGCGTTGTTAAAGCAGATGTTCTGTACCATTTCGCCCAGCAGCGCGATATCCCCCGGTGCTTCGCCTTTCTCTACCCAGCGGCCAATCATCTGGCACAGCAGGCGGCGGAAATATTCGTGGCGGGTGTAAGAGAGGAAGCTGCGGCTGTCGGTCAGCATACCGACGAAGCGGCTTAACAGACCCATCTGCGCCAGTTGGGTCATCTGCCGTTCCATGCCATCTTTCTGATCGTTAAACCACCAGGCTGAACCAAACTGCATTTTGCCCGGCTGCCCTTCCCCCTGGAAATTCCCGACCATTGTCGCCAGCACTTCGTTATCGCGCGGGTTCAGGCAGTAGAGGATGGTTTTGGGCAGCGCATTATCGCGGTTCTGCGCATCCAGCAGTTTCGACAGCGGTTCCGCCAGCGGGCGATCGTTAATCGAGTCAAAGCCGACATCCGGCCCCAGAAGCTGTAGCTGGCGGCGATTGTTATTGCGCAGTGCGCCAATGTGGTACTGCTGCACCCAACCCCGGCGGGCATATTCGGCCCCCAGCCACACCAGCACGGCGGTCTTGAACTGGGCGATCTCACTTTCCGGCGGGATCTGCCCACCGAGGCGGCGCGCCAGGATGGCATCCAGCGTCGCATCATCCGCCTCGCCATACAGCACCACATCCAGCGCATGGTCAGACACCTTACAGCCGTGGGCGGCAAAGTGGTCAAGCCGCACGCTCAGTGCACGCCGCAGGTCATCAAAGCGGGTGACGGCGACATCGGCTACCGCAGACAGGGTGTGCAAATAGTCGGTGAAACCTTCCGCCTCGATATTGAACGCCTTATCCGGACGCCAGCTCGGCAGCACTTTTGTGGCAAAGCTGCTGTCTTCGGCCAGTGCACGGTGATGGCGCAGGTCATCCACCGGGTCATCAGTGGTGCCGACCATTTTCACCTTCATCTGCTGCATGATGCCACGCGCGCTGAACGCCTCCTGCGCCAGCATTTCATTGCACTGGTGCCAGATGGCATCAGCCGTCGCGGGCGACAACAGCGTATTGGTGATACCAAACGGCCGGCGCAGCTCCAGATGTGTCCAGTGGTACAGGGGATTCCCAATGGTGTCCGGCACCGTGCGCGCCCAGGCATCAAACTTCGCCCGGTCGCTGGCCTCTCCGGTACACAGGGCTTCTGCGACGCCGTTGGCACGCATCGCCCGCCATTTGTAGTGGTCGCCCTTCAGCCAGATGTCGTAGAGATTGTTAAAACGATAGTTTTCAGCAATTTGCTGCGGCGGCAGGTGGCAGTGATAGTCAAAGATCGGCTGATCAGCGGCGTAATCATGGTAAAGCCGGCGGGCAAATTCACTGTCGAGTAGAAAGTCTTCACTCATAAAGCGTGACATGGGGTCTCTCCTGCTGGGTCTGATGCCAGTAAAGTTATCATACCAATTATGATTGCCGCTGAAATAATAGTGCGAATGCGATCACAAAAACACCACTATTTATCCGTGAATCAGACTGCCTTTCACGCCTTCAGAAGCTATCCTCCTGTGTTTTCAGTGGTTTTATTATCCCTCATTGCAAAAATGGTTTTTGTGATGGCTCTCAACTTTTAAATCTGTATGACAAGTTATCGTGTCGGCGTTTCATATTGAGCAGGCAAGGTTGTCGTGAAATTACCGTGCGGGTGCTGTACGCAGCAGGCCGTCCCGCCCCTTACAGGTGCACGTCCCCCTGACGTGACATCAACAATAATTACGGGAAGAGGTTTTAAATGCGTAAAATTAAAGGGTTACGCTGGTACATGATCGGTCTGGTGACCATCGGTACCATCCTGGGTTACCTGACGCGTAACGCCATCGCCGTGGCGGCCCCCACGCTGGAGACAGAGCTGCATATCACCACACAACAATATTCCTATATTGTTGCCGCCTATTCAGCCTGTTACACCATCATGCAGCCTGTGGCTGGCTATATCCTCGATGTGCTGGGTACCAAAATCGGCTATGCCCTGTTCGCCATTCTCTGGGCGGTGTTCTGCGCCGCCACCGCGCTGGCAGGCAGCTGGGGCGGGCTGGCGATAGCCAGGGGGGCAGTGGGGGCCGCTGAGGCAGCCATGATCCCCGCCGGGCTAAAGGCCAGCAGCGAATGGTTCCCCGCTAAGGAGCGTTCAATTGCCGTCGGCTATTTCAATGTCGGGTCGTCCATTGGTGCCATGCTGGCGCCCCCGCTGGTCGTGTGGGCTATCGTGGCACACAGCTGGCAGATGGCGTTTATCATTACCGGCGTGTTGAGCATGATCTGGGCACTGTGCTGGCTGGTGTTCTATAAGCATCCGAAAGATCAGAAGAAACTGGATCCCGAAGAGCGCGAATACATCCTTTCCGGCCAGGAAGCCCAGCATCAGACCCATAACGGCAAAAAAATGTCCGCCTGGCAGATTGTACGTAACCGTCAGTTCTGGGGCATTGCCCTGCCGCGCTTTCTGGCGGAGCCCGCCTGGGGCACATTCAACGCCTGGATCCCGCTGTTTATGTTCAAGGCGTACGGTTTCAATCTTAAAGAAATTGCCATGTTCGCCTGGATGCCGATGCTGTTTGCTGACCTCGGCTGTATTGTCGGAGGCTATCTGCCGCCGTTCTTCCAGCGCGTGTTTGGCGTTAACCTGATCGTCTCGCGCAAGCTGGTGGTCACCATGGGAGCAGTCCTGATGATTGGCCCGGGCACCATCGGGCTGTTTACCAGTCCTTATGCCGCTATTGCTCTGCTGTGCGTCGGCGGTTTTGCCCATCAGGCGCTTTCCGGTTCGCTGATCACGCTCTCTTCTGACGTTTTCGGTCGCAATGAAGTGGCCACCGCAAACGGGCTGACCGGCATGGCAGCCTGGACCGCCAGTACCATGTTCGCCCTCGTTGTCGGCGCGCTGGCCGATACCATGGGGTTCAGCCCGCTGTTTGCCGCGCTGGCGGTGTTTGACCTGTTAGGGGCGGTCGCCATCTGGACGCTGCTGAAAAATAAACCCATTTCAGAGCTGGAGCAGGAGAAAAAAGAGAAAATGGCCGGGGTGGTGACCCAGCATTCCGCATAATACTGCGGGCGCCCCCTGCAGTATTCTCACTGAGATGGCCGACCTTCTGTTTTGGTCGGCCAGTCGCGCAGAGCGGCCCCGTGGAGCAAAGCATGAGCGAGGGTGACCGCAATAACAGGTCAGCCCTGCAGGACACCGCGATGTCGCGTCGGATTTGATCTCACAACGAGTACCGTTTTTGCAGGAGGGTCGACCCGTCACCGTGAAAAGTGGTATAACAAATTCCATTATCAGTGTGACCTGAAGGGGAACGTGGAGCATGGAATTAACTGAGTCGCGCCGTCTCTATCAACAGCTGGCCGCCGAACTGAAAAGACGCCTGGAGCAGGGCCTGTATCAGGTTGGCGAAAAATTACCTGCGGAGCGTTTTATCGCAGAAGAGATGGGCGTCAGCCGAACCGTGGTACGGGAAGCGATCATCATGCTGGAAGTGGAAGGCTACGTCGAAGTGCGGAAAGGTTCCGGCATCCATGTCGTTTCCCTGAGCCAGCAAAATCGCATCGCCACCAGCAGTCAGCTGGAGTTTGCCAACTTCGGACCTTTTGAGCTACTGCAGGCCCGTCAGTTGATTGAAAGCAACGTCGCCGAGTTTGCCGCCACCCAGGTGACACGCCAGGATATCCTGCAGTTAATGGCGATCCAGACTCAGGCGCGAAAAGAAGATCGTTTCCGCGATTCCGAGTGGGATATGAAATTCCACGTACAGATTGCGCTGGCGACGCAAAACAGTGCGCTGGCGGCTATTGTAGAAAAAATGTGGCTACATCGTCTGCATAACCCGTACTGGCTGAAATTGCATGAACATATTGATGAAAAGTCGATTGAGAGCTGGTGCGAGGATCACGATAATATCCTGAAAGCCCTGATGCGCAAGGACCCGGCGGCCAGTAAGCTGGCCATGTGGCAGCACCTTGAGAACACCAAACAGATGTTGTTTCATGCCACCACAGATGACTTCGAATTTAACGTCGACCGTTACATGTTTGCCGAAAACCCGGTCGTCATACCGGAATCAGTGGCAAACAGCGAAAAATAGCACTCTTCCTCCAGGCTGAGCTGACTCTTTGAGTCAAAAAACCTTCAATAGTGTCAGCCTGTGTAAAACTCCTTCCAGACAACGCAGTACAACGGTAAAACATCGTTAGGCCTGTGTTTCTTCCTGTCCAGGCTTGCGTAATTTTGTTACAGTTATCCGTCTTTTTTACCCGTTCCTGCACGGGATAAAAGGCGAGGTCATATTCACCAGCCATGCTGTTCCGCCGCCCGTTTTATGCTAATCAGCACCGATATAACGATGAATTAAGTGTGCAAAAAAGATGAAACAGGCCAACTATGACGTTCAGGACTATTAATGGATATTTTCAAATCTCTGGTGCACGCTCTCTGGCAACAGGATTATGCCACCCTGGCTGACCCGACGCTGGTATGGGCGATTTACTTTGTTCTGTTTATGATTTTGTTCCTCGAAAATGGATTGCTGCCCGCCGCCTTTCTTCCGGGTGACAGCCTGCTGATTCTGGTCGGCGTACTGATAGCTAAAGGAACCATGAATTTTGCCCTGACAGTGTGTGTCCTGACCACGGCGGCCAGTCTCGGCTGCTGGGTAAGTTATATACAGGGCCGGTGGCTGGGAAATACGGTTACGGTGCAAAAATGGCTGTCCCATCTGCCTGCGCAATATCATCAGCGTGCCCATCAGATGTTCCACCGCCACGGTCTCTCTGCGCTGCTGGTCGGCCGCTTTATCGCCTTTGTCCGCACGCTGCTGCCCACCATTGCCGGCCTTTCTGGTCTGAGCAATGCCCGTTTTCAGTTTTTCAACTGGATGAGCGCCCTGCTGTGGGTGCTGATTTTGACCGTGATGGGATACGCGCTGGGTAAAACACCGATTTTCCTGAAATATGAAGATCAGCTGATGTTCTGCCTGATGTTACTGCCCCTGTTTTTACTGGTGTTTGGCCTGTGCGGCTCACTGTATGTCCTGTGGCGTAAGAAGCAATCCACAAATGAGAAAGGAAACTCATGATGTCCGGTTTGATGAAATTACCGACGCGTCTCCTGCGGCTGTTGCCGCTGATGGCCATCGCCCTGTTAGCACTGGTGCTAATGCCCAGCCTGTTTCGCAGTGAAAATGCCCTGCAAATCCGGGCTTCCCGTCAGGGAATCAGCCTGCCGGATGGCTTTTATGTCTATCAGACGCTCAATGCCCAGGGTATTCAGATCAAAAGTATTACGCCGGAACAGAACGCGCTGATTATCAAATTTGACTCCATGGAGCAGAGCGCAGCGGCTGAGAAAGTGCTGCGTAAACTGTTGCCCTACGGGTTCGATATTGCACGGCATGATAACAATGATGCGGCTAACTGGATAAACCGCATCAGCCTGCGGCCGCAATCTGTCGGCTGATCCCCTCCCTTTTCATCGGGTTTATCCTTAAGAATGCTCTCTGTTTTTGAGATTTTGCTATTTTCTGTCTATGCTTCATAAGCAGTAAAATGCGATACACCTGTTTCAGGACAACGATATCTGTCACTTGATATCTCGCAAAGGAAGGTCACAATCACGATGAAAAACCATTTTATTCTTGGCGCGAGCCTGCTTATGTTTGCCACTTTCTCGCAGGCAGATACGCTCTGTCAGCAGAAAGAGCAGTCTATCCAGCATGAAATCGACATGGCGAAAAAACACGACAATCAGCGTCGGGTTAACGGTCTTGAACGTGCGTTAACGGAGACCCACGCGAACTGTAGTGATGCCAGTCTGAAAGCAGCCCATCAGGATAAGATCAGGCAGCACGAGAAAAAAGTGGCCGAGCGGGAACAGGAACTGAAGCAGGAAAAAGCGGAAGGAAACGACCGCGATAAGATTGCCAAACGCGAACAGAAACTGGCTGATGCCCGACATGAGCTGAAGGAAGTGCAGGCTGCGCCCTGGTAACGGGCACACGGCATGGGGCTTTTTCGCTGCCAGCTCGCTGTTGGTAGCGAGTTTCACCGTTGGCACAAAGCCCCGTAAGGCGTACCGCGTCCGGTACTGAACAGCACCATATGGCAGCCTGCCCCGGCCAGGGCGCTGGTGGCAACGGCATCGTTACCCGGTGCGCTGAGTAAATTCAGCCCCGGCTGCGTCAGGCGCTGCCCGTACTTCAGCACGTCCACCACCTGGCTCTGTCCGGCTTTCTGGGTGCAGCCCAGCGACTTCTCTTCCAGCGTAGTGATGCCTCCGGCTTTATTGCCCGGGGACGGATTTTCATAAATCGGCTGGTTGTGGGCGATAAAATACTGCTTGAAGTCGTTGATCAGGGTGACGGTTTTTTCAAAGGTCGCCGCATCGCGACAGCGGCTCATCAGAATACGTTCCGCGCCGAACATCTCCGGCACCTCGGTCAGCACCGTGGTGCCGCCGTTAGCAATCATCTGGTCAGAGAAACGTCCAAGCAGCGGATTGGCGGTGATCCCCGACAGGCCGTCCGATCCTCCGCACTCCAGACCGAACTTCAGTTCGCTGAGTCGGCCCGGCTGGCGGCGATCGTGGCGCATCGCCTCATACAGCGGGTGCAGTAACGCCAGGCCGGCTTCCACTTCATCGTCCTGCTGCTGGCAGACCATAAACTTCACCCGCTGAGGGTCAACGTGACCCAGCGTCTCGCGGAACACGTCCACCTGATTGTTTTCGCAGCCGAGGCCTATCACCAGCACGGCACCGGCGTTAGGGTGTCGCACCATATTTTGCAACATGGTGCGGGTATTCTCATGATCCTGGCCGAGCTGCGAACAGCCGAAAGGATGGCTGAACAGATGGACGCCATCAATACCGGGCGCCCCGGCGGTCTCTTTCAGGAAACGCTGCAGGATCTGGCGGGCAATACCGTTGACACAGCCCACGGTGGGCAGGATCCACAGCTCATTGCGAATGCCCACTTCACCGCTGCTGCGACGATAGATCTGTATCTCACGGTCGGCGGCCTGTTCAGGCAGCGTAACGTAATCGGCTGATACTGGTATTCATTCAGGTCGCTGAGGTTGGTACGCGCGTTGTTCGAGTGGATCATCTCCCCTGCAGCGATCGCCTGGGTTGCATGGCCAATGGGCAGGCCATACTTCACGACCTGCGCGCCTTCTGACAGAGGCTGCAGGGCAAATTTGTGTCCACGGCCGACCGGCTGTTTCAGCACCAGCGACAGCCCGCCCTCGTGGATGTGCTCGCCTTCTTCCAGGTCACGCAGCGCGACGGCGACATTATCCAGACTGTGTATTTTAATGATGCTTTGCATGTTTCCCGCCTTGTGTGATCTGTGCCAGTGCGGCGCGCATCCCGCTTGAGGTGATCTGCTGCAGTTGCGCCGTCACGCACTCAGCCAGGCCGGACAGCCCGGTGAGATCCTGCCCCCAGTGCCCGGTGTCACTCAGCACCTCGTCCACCAGCTGCCGCAGGGTGATAACGCGGTCATCCACCTGTGGCCACAGCACGGCAAAGCGTGCCAGCCAGTGAGCGTCATCCTGCAACGGGTAGCACTCACCGTCACGTTCGCCCCGGTAGTACGCCAGCAGCGCGGCCAGCGCAAAGCTCAGATAAGGTGGCGGCGTGCCGTGCTGCGCCTGCTGCCACAGCAGAGCCGGCAGCAGCCGGGTACGGAATTTCGTCATGCCGTTCAGGGCGATGCTACTGAGCTGATGGCGGATAAACGGATTACGAAAACGGGTCAGCACCGCATCCGCAAAAGCGTTCAGCTCCGCCACCGGCTGTGCCAGTGTCGGAATGATTTCGTGACGCAGCATCTCATCGACAAAGCCGGCAACCGCCGGATCGTCCATCGCGTCGCCCACGGCGTTCAGACCGGCGAGAAAAGCCACCGGTACCATCGCTGTATGTGCCCCATTGAGGATGGCCACTTTGCGCGCTTTATAGGGTTTGATGTCGTCCACCAGACGGATATTCAGATCCAGCTTGTTCAGCCGCAGCACCTCCGCGACAGAAGAGGGTCCCTGGATCACCAGTTGGTAATACACTTCGCCTGCCACCAGATAGTCATCCTGATAGCCCAGCCCGGCTGCCAGTTCGCGGGCATCCTGCGGATAGCCTGTGACAATGCGATCCACCAGCGTTGAACAGAACGTGTTGTGCTGGCTGACCCACTGCATAAAGTCTGCCGGCAGCTGCCAGCGCTGCGCCGTCTGTAACACGCACGACCGCAACGCCTCTCCGTTATCGTCAATCAGCTCGCACGGCAGCATAATCCAGCCTTTGTCTGCCGCGCCGTTAAAGTGCTGCCAGCGCGCCAGCAGCAGGCGCGTTAACTTAGCCGGGAAGCTGACAGGCGGCGCAGACGCCAGCGTATCTGCCGGGTCAACGTAGATCCCTGCCTCGGTGGTATTGGACACCACAATGCGCAGCCGGGGATCGTGTGCCAGCGCCATAAAAGCGGCAAAATCCTCTGTGGGCTGGATTTCGCGGTTCACCGAGCGGATCAGGCGTGCCTCACTGACCACCTCGCCCCCCGCAGTGAGCCCCCGGATCAGGGTGGTGTAAAGCCCGTCCTGACTGTTCAGACTGCGGGGACTGCTGCCGCCGCGCGGCCTGACCACCACCACACCGGCCGCCAGGTCGGTATGCTCATTGAGCTGGTCGACCTGCCAGTCGATGAAGGCACGCAGGAAATTGCCCTCTCCGAACTGGATAATGCGCTCAGGATAGCGCGGCCCCGGAAAATCGTGTCGGTTCAGCTTACGCATTTTCTCTTCCTTCATTACCCGGCTACAGCTCAATGGCGAAGTAATCGCGGGCGTTGTTAAAGCAGATGTTCTGTACCATTTCGCCCAGCAGCGCGATATCCCCCGGTGCTTCGCCTTTCTCTACCCAGCGGCCAATCATCTGGCACAGCAGGCGGCGGAAATATTCGTGGCGGGTGTAAGAGAGGAAGCTGCGGCTGTCGGTCAGCATACCGACGAAGCGGCTTAACAGACCCATCTGCGCCAGTTGGGTCATCTGCCGTTCCATGCCATCTTTCTGATCGTTAAACCACCAGGCTGAACCAAACTGCATTTTGCCCGGCTGCCCTTCCCCCTGGAAATTCCCGACCATTGTCGCCAGCACTTCGTTATCGCGCGGGTTCAGGCAGTAGAGGATGGTTTTGGGCAGCGCATTATCGCGGTTCTGCGCATCCAGCAGTTTCGACAGCGGTTCCGCCAGCGGGCGATCGTTAATCGAGTCAAAGCCGACATCCGGCCCCAGAAGCTGTAGCTGGCGGCGATTGTTATTGCGCAGTGCGCCAATGTGGTACTGCTGCACCCAACCCCGGCGGGCATATTCGGCCCCCAGCCACACCAGCACGGCGGTCTTGAACTGGGCGATCTCACTTTCCGGCGGGATCTGCCCACCGAGGCGGCGCGCCAGGATGGCATCCAGCGTCGCATCATCCGCCTCGCCATACAGCACCACATCCAGCGCATGGTCAGACACCTTACAGCCGTGGGCGGCAAAGTGGTCAAGCCGCACGCTCAGTGCACGCCGCAGGTCATCAAAGCGGGTGACGGCGACATCGGCTACCGCAGACAGGGTGTGCAAATAGTCGGTGAAACCTTCCGCCTCGATATTGAACGCCTTATCCGGACGCCAGCTCGGCAGCACTTTTGTGGCAAAGCTGCTGTCTTCGGCCAGTGCACGGTGATGGCGCAGGTCATCCACCGGGTCATCAGTGGTGCCGACCATTTTCACCTTCATCTGCTGCATGATGCCACGCGCGCTGAACGCCTCCTGCGCCAGCATTTCATTGCACTGGTGCCAGATGGCATCAGCCGTCGCGGGCGACAACAGCGTATTGGTGATACCAAACGGCCGGCGCAGCTCCAGATGTGTCCAGTGGTACAGGGGATTCCCAATGGTGTCCGGCACCGTGCGCGCCCAGGCATCAAACTTCGCCCGGTCGCTGGCCTCTCCGGTACACAGGGCTTCTGCGACGCCGTTGGCACGCATCGCCCGCCATTTGTAGTGGTCGCCCTTCAGCCAGATGTCGTAGAGATTGTTAAAACGATAGTTTTCAGCAATTTGCTGCGGCGGCAGGTGGCAGTGATAGTCAAAGATCGGCTGATCAGCGGCGTAATCATGGTAAAGCCGGCGGGCAAATTCACTGTCGAGTAGAAAGTCTTCACTCATAAAGCGTGACATGGGGTCTCTCCTGCTGGGTCTGATGCCAGTAAAGTTATCATACCAATTATGATTGCCGCTGAAATAATAGTGCGAATGCGATCACAAAAACACCACTATTTATCCGTGAATCAGACTGCCTTTCACGCCTTCAGAAGCTATCCTCCTGTGTTTTCAGTGGTTTTATTATCCCTCATTGCAAAAATGGTTTTTGTGATGGCTCTCAACTTTTAAATCTGTATGACAAGTTATCGTGTCGGCGTTTCATATTGAGCAGGCAAGGTTGTCGTGAAATTACCGTGCGGGTGCTGTACGC
The DNA here is from genome assembly GCF_019844095.1 of Erwinia persicina. Lineage (NCBI taxonomy): Bacteria > Pseudomonadati > Pseudomonadota > Gammaproteobacteria > Enterobacterales > Erwiniaceae > Erwinia > Erwinia persicina. The sequence goes on from NZ_CP082141.1 coordinate 4,021,981, forward strand.
AGCAGGCCGTCCCGCCCCTTACAGGTGCACGTCCCCCTGACGTGACATCAACAATAATTACGGGAAGAGGTTTTAAATGCGTAAAATTAAAGGGTTACGCTGGTACATGATCGGTCTGGTGACCATCGGTACCATCCTGGGTTACCTGACGCGTAACGCCATCGCCGTGGCGGCCCCCACGCTGGAGACAGAGCTGCATATCACCACACAACAATATTCCTATATTGTTGCCGCCTATTCAGCCTGTTACACCATCATGCAGCCTGTGGCTGGCTATATCCTCGATGTGCTGGGTACCAAAATCGGCTATGCCCTGTTCGCCATTCTCTGGGCGGTGTTCTGCGCCGCCACCGCGCTGGCAGGCAGCTGGGGCGGGCTGGCGATAGCCAGGGGGCAGTGGGGGCCGCTGAGGCAGCCATGATCCCCGCCGGGCTAAAGGCCAGCAGCGAATGGTTCCCCGCTAAGGAGCGTTCAATTGCCGTCGGCTATTTCAATGTCGGGTCGTCCATTGGTGCCATGCTGGCGCCCCCGCTGGTCGTGTGGGCTATCGTGGCACACAGCTGGCAGATGGCGTTTATCATTACCGGCGTGTTGAGCATGATCTGGGCACTGTGCTGGCTGGTGTTCTATAAGCATCCGAAAGATCAGAAGAAACTGGATCCCGAAGAGCGCGAATACATCCTTTCCGGCCAGGAAGCCCAGCATCAGACCCATAACGGCAAAAAAATGTCCGCCTGGCAGATTGTACGTAACCGTCAGTTCTGGGGCATTGCCCTGCCGCGCTTTCTGGCGGAGCCCGCCTGGGGCACATTCAACGCCTGGATCCCGCTGTTTATGTTCAAGGCGTACGGTTTCAATCTTAAAGAAATTGCCATGTTCGCCTGGATGCCGATGCTGTTTGCTGACCTCGGCTGTATTGTCGGAGGCTATCTGCCGCCGTTCTTCCAGCGCGTGTTTGGCGTTAACCTGATCGTCTCGCGCAAGCTGGTGGTCACCATGGGAGCAGTCCTGATGATTGGCCCGGGCACCATCGGGCTGTTTACCAGTCCTTATGCCGCTATTGCTCTGCTGTGCGTCGGCGGTTTTGCCCATCAGGCGCTTTCCGGTTCGCTGATCACGCTCTCTTCTGACGTTTTCGGTCGCAATGAAGTGGCCACCGCAAACGGGCTGACCGGCATGGCAGCCTGGACCGCCAGTACCATGTTCGCCCTCGTTGTCGGCGCGCTGGCCGATACCATGGGGTTCAGCCCGCTGTTTGCCGCGCTGGCGGTGTTTGACCTGTTAGGGGCGGTCGCCATCTGGACGCTGCTGAAAAATAAACCCATTTCAGAGCTGGAGCAGGAGAAAAAAGAGAAAATGGCCGGGGTGGTGACCCAGCATTCCGCATAATACTGCGGGCGCCCCCTGCAGTATTCTCACTGAGATGGCCGACCTTCTGTTTTGGTCGGCCAGTCGCGCAGAGCGGCCCCGTGGAGCAAAGCATGAGCGAGGGTGACCGCAATAACAGGTCAGCCCTGCAGGACACCGCGATGTCGCGTCGGATTTGATCTCACAACGAGTACCGTTTTTGCAGGAGGGTCGACCCGTCACCGTGAAAAGTGGTATAACAAATTCCATTATCAGTGTGACCTGAAGGGGAACGTGGAGCATGGAATTAACTGAGTCGCGCCGTCTCTATCAACAGCTGGCCGCCGAACTGAAAAGACGCCTGGAGCAGGGCCTGTATCAGGTTGGCGAAAAATTACCTGCGGAGCGTTTTATCGCAGAAGAGATGGGCGTCAGCCGAACCGTGGTACGGGAAGCGATCATCATGCTGGAAGTGGAAGGCTACGTCGAAGTGCGGAAAGGTTCCGGCATCCATGTCGTTTCCCTGAGCCAGCAAAATCGCATCGCCACCAGCAGTCAGCTGGAGTTTGCCAACTTCGGACCTTTTGAGCTACTGCAGGCCCGTCAGTTGATTGAAAGCAACGTCGCCGAGTTTGCCGCCACCCAGGTGACACGCCAGGATATCCTGCAGTTAATGGCGATCCAGACTCAGGCGCGAAAAGAAGATCGTTTCCGCGATTCCGAGTGGGATATGAAATTCCACGTACAGATTGCGCTGGCGACGCAAAACAGTGCGCTGGCGGCTATTGTAGAAAAAATGTGGCTACATCGTCTGCATAACCCGTACTGGCTGAAATTGCATGAACATATTGATGAAAAGTCGATTGAGAGCTGGTGCGAGGATCACGATAATATCCTGAAAGCCCTGATGCGCAAGGACCCGGCGGCCAGTAAGCTGGCCATGTGGCAGCACCTTGAGAACACCAAACAGATGTTGTTTCATGCCACCACAGATGACTTCGAATTTAACGTCGACCGTTACATGTTTGCCGAAAACCCGGTCGTCATACCGGAATCAGTGGCAAACAGCGAAAAATAGCACTCTTCCTCCAGGCTGAGCTGACTCTTTGAGTCAAAAAACCTTCAATAGTGTCAGCCTGTGTAAAACTCCTTCCAGACAACGCAGTACAACGGTAAAACATCGTTAGGCCTGTGTTTCTTCCTGTCCAGGCTTGCGTAATTTTGTTACAGTTATCCGTCTTTTTTACCCGTTCCTGCACGGGATAAAAGGCGAGGTCATATTCACCAGCCATGCTGTTCCGCCGCCCGTTTTATGCTAATCAGCACCGATATAACGATGAATTAAGTGTGCAAAAAAGATGAAACAGGCCAACTATGACGTTCAGGACTATTAATGGATATTTTCAAATCTCTGGTGCACGCTCTCTGGCAACAGGATTATGCCACCCTGGCTGACCCGACGCTGGTATGGGCGATTTACTTTGTTCTGTTTATGATTTTGTTCCTCGAAAATGGATTGCTGCCCGCCGCCTTTCTTCCGGGTGACAGCCTGCTGATTCTGGTCGGCGTACTGATAGCTAAAGGAACCATGAATTTTGCCCTGACAGTGTGTGTCCTGACCACGGCGGCCAGTCTCGGCTGCTGGGTAAGTTATATACAGGGCCGGTGGCTGGGAAATACGGTTACGGTGCAAAAATGGCTGTCCCATCTGCCTGCGCAATATCATCAGCGTGCCCATCAGATGTTCCACCGCCACGGTCTCTCTGCGCTGCTGGTCGGCCGCTTTATCGCCTTTGTCCGCACGCTGCTGCCCACCATTGCCGGCCTTTCTGGTCTGAGCAATGCCCGTTTTCAGTTTTTCAACTGGATGAGCGCCCTGCTGTGGGTGCTGATTTTGACCGTGATGGGATACGCGCTGGGTAAAACACCGATTTTCCTGAAATATGAAGATCAGCTGATGTTCTGCCTGATGTTACTGCCCCTGTTTTTACTGGTGTTTGGCCTGTGCGGCTCACTGTATGTCCTGTGGCGTAAGAAGCAATCCACAAATGAGAAAGGAAACTCATGATGTCCGGTTTGATGAAATTACCGACGCGTCTCCTGCGGCTGTTGCCGCTGATGGCCATCGCCCTGTTAGCACTGGTGCTAATGCCCAGCCTGTTTCGCAGTGAAAATGCCCTGCAAATCCGGGCTTCCCGTCAGGGAATCAGCCTGCCGGATGGCTTTTATGTCTATCAGACGCTCAATGCCCAGGGTATTCAGATCAAAAGTATTACGCCGGAACAGAACGCGCTGATTATCAAATTTGACTCCATGGAGCAGAGCGCAGCGGCTGAGAAAGTGCTGCGTAAACTGTTGCCCTACGGGTTCGATATTGCACGGCATGATAACAATGATGCGGCTAACTGGATAAACCGCATCAGCCTGCGGCCGCAATCTGTCGGCTGATCCCCTCCCTTTTCATCGGGTTTATCCTTAAGAATGCTCTCTGTTTTTGAGATTTTGCTATTTTCTGTCTATGCTTCATAAGCAGTAAAATGCGATACACCTGTTTCAGGACAACGATATCTGTCACTTGATATCTCGCAAAGGAAGGTCACAATCACGATGAAAAACCATTTTATTCTTGGCGCGAGCCTGCTTATGTTTGCCACTTTCTCGCAGGCAGATACGCTCTGTCAGCAGAAAGAGCAGTCTATCCAGCATGAAATCGACATGGCGAAAAAACACGACAATCAGCGTCGGGTTAACGGTCTTGAACGTGCGTTAACGGAGACCCACGCGAACTGTAGTGATGCCAGTCTGAAAGCAGCCCATCAGGATAAGATCAGGCAGCACGAGAAAAAAGTGGCCGAGCGGGAACAGGAACTGAAGCAGGAAAAAGCGGAAGGAAACGACCGCGATAAGATTGCCAAACGCGAACAGAAACTGGCTGATGCCCGACATGAGCTGAAGGAAGTGCAGGCTGCGCCCTGGTAACGGGCACACTCTGCCAACGTCATTAAAACTAAGGTAAAGGAGTTTTCAATGTCTAAAGATACTACATCAGAACATCTGCGCGCCGAGCTGAAAAACCTGGCTGATACGCTGGAAGAAGTGTTAACGACCTCCGGTGAGAAGTCTAAAACTGAACTGGACAAGCTGCGCAGCAAAGCGCAGAGCGCGCTGAAAGATACCCGCGCCCGCCTGGGTGATTCCGGTGATCGCATTGCGCAGACCACCCGCGAAGCCGCAGAGCGTACCGATGTTTATGTGCGTGATAACCCGTGGACCAGCGTAGGTATTGGCGCCGCAGTTGGCGTTGTACTGGGCGTGCTGCTGACCCGTCGTTAATATGGCAGAACATCAGCCAAGCCACGGCCCCGGCAAAGGGGTCTTAAACATCGGTCAGCGAATTGTTACTACTCTGGTAGGGATGGTGGAAACACGCATCCGTCTGGCGGTAGTGGAGCTGGAAGCTGAAAAAGCGAACCTGATACAGATGCTGTTGATGGTTGGCCTGACGATGCTGTTTACTGCCTTTGGTCTGATGAGCCTGATGGTGTTGGTAATCTGGGCAGTCGATGCACAGTATCGTCTGATGGCCATAGCCATTACGACCGGCGTGCTGTTCGCCCTGGCGCTGATCTTTGGTCTGTGGACGCTGGCAAAATCACGCCGCTCAACGCTGCTTAGCGCCACCCGCAAGGAGCTGTCGGAAGACCGCAAGCTGCTGGAGGATGACTGATGAGCCGCGAACGCGATGCACGTAAAGCTGAACTACTCCGGCAAATTCAGCAACAGCGACTGGACCTGAGCGCCGGACGTAAAGCCTGGCTCGACAAGACTGCACGTTACGATCACGGCTTTTTGACGCTGCTCAGTGCCAAACGCTGGCTGACCATTGGCAGCGGTGTGATGGCAATCTGGTCCGTGCGTAATCCGCGTTTCATGGGCCGCTGGGCCAGACGCGGCCTGGGTGCCTGGAGCACCTGGCGGATGGTTCGTAACTATCTGCCGCGCCGATAATCCTCTGCATTAGCGGCCGCAGCTACGCGGCGGCCGCCTCTTCTCCAGTTTTCTTGAATAACTTCGACAGATTATCTCGCTTACAATGGTTTGCTTCCCCGACTATTATCTCCAGCAACGAAAGGTACTGAGCGGTTAACACGCATCAGACCTGAGCCAATCCGGTCGGGCCGCTTGCACGACCAACTAATCTTGTTTGGGGATAATCATGAAAAAAGTCGAAGATACCGGTATTGTTCTGGCGCGCATCCTGATGGCCATTCTGTTTGTGGTTGCCGGCTGGGGCAAGCTGACCGATTATGCAGGCACCCAGCAGTTTATGGCCTCAATGGGCATCCCTGCTCTCTTCGTCCCCCTGACCGTGCTGCTGGAGTTTGGTGGTGGTCTGGCGATTATGTTCGGCTTCCTGACCCGTACCACCGCGCTGATTACCGCTATCTTTACCGTGCTGACCGCTATCCTGGCGCACAGTAACTTTGCGGTCGATGGTCCGACCATGTTCCTGAAAAACATCAGCATTGCGGGCGGTTTCCTGCTGCTGGCGATTAACGGCCCGGGCGCACTGAGTATTGACCGTCTGCTGGGTAAGAAGTGGTAAATCCACAGTACCCGTTATACTAAGATTATCGGGGGTGAGGATCATATCCTCACCCCTTTTATGTTACGGAAAGGAGCAACACTATGGGACAACTGATTGAAGGCGTCTGGCACGACCAGTGGTATGACACCAAAGCCACAGGCGGCCGTTTTAAACGTTCTGAATCTGCCTTTCGCAACTGGGTTACCGCCGATGGTGAAGCCGGCCCAACCGGCAAAGCGGGTTTTCGCGCTGAAGCCGATCGCTACCATCTGTATGTGTCTCTCGCCTGCCCGTGGGCACACCGCACGCTGATTATGCGCGAATTAAAAGGGCTGTCCGATCTGATTTCAGTCTCGGTGGTGCATCCACTGATGCTGGAAAACGGCTGGACCTTTGATGAAGATTTCCCTGCTGCTACCGGCGATAGCCTGTATCAGAACGAATATCTTTACCAGCTCTACCTCCACGCCGACCCGCAGTATACCGGCCGCGTGACGGTCCCGGTGCTGTGGGACAAACAGCAGCACACTATCGTCAGCAATGAATCAGCCGATATTATCCGCATGTTTAACAGCGCCTTTGACGGTGTTGGTGCGCGCGCCGGAGACTATTATCCGCAGGATCTGCATGCTGAAATTGATGAACTGAATGGCTGGATCTACGATACGGTCAACAACGGCGTGTATAAGTCGGGGTTTGCCACCAGCCAGCCAGCCTATGATGAGGCGGTAACCGCGCTATTCGCATCGCTGGACCGGCTGGAAACCCTGCTGGGTCAACACCGCTATCTTGCCGGGGAACACCTGACGGAGGCCGATATCCGCCTGTGGACCACGCTGGTGCGTTTCGACCCGGTGTACGTCACTCACTTCAAATGCGACCGTCACCGGGTGAGTGATTACCTGAACCTGAACGGTTTTCTGCGTGACCTGTGGCAGACGCCCGGCCTGGCGGAGACCGTTAATCTTGATCATATCCGTCATCATTACTACTGCAGCCATAAGACCATTAACCCAAGCGGCGTGATCTCACTGGGCCCGGCGTACGACTGGGATGTTCCTCACGGCCGTGACCGGCATTTCGGTTAACCCTTAGCAACCAGGGCGATTTTCCTCCCCGCCCTGGATGTTCCGCACCCTTTATTGATCTGGCACAAATTCCCCTCTTTCGCACTTACGTATCTTTACTGACGTGAACACCTAAAACGAAATCACTACGGGGATGGAGCCATGATCAAATCTGTCGCAATCTGCCTTGCCGTTGTTATGCTCTGCTATGTGGCTTTTGTCGGCCACTATTACTATCAGACTTTTTCAACCTTCAGCAGCATTGAGCATTCTCAGGAAAACAACGCTGTTCAGTAGTCTGACGCGGCGACTGCGGGCTGTTATCCCTGGCGTTTCGCCAGCAGTTTCGGGATCTCCCGCAGGCACCAGGACTTTGCTTCCCCCATACTGTCACGCCGCCATGCCATAATAATGTCCACTTCCCGGGTGTACTCCGGGCTGACCACGCGCAGACGACCTTCCGCAATATCCTTCTCCACCATGGTGTAGGGCATGGTGCCCACACCCAGACCGGCCAGCAGTGCACGGTGTTTATCTTCGATGGTGCTGACCGTCAGTCGCTGCTGCTTGTCGAGCAGCGTCACGGTCAGAACCGGACGTTCGCGGGCGGTATCAGCGACGGCAATCCCGCGATACTTCACACGCGTGGTTTCTGACAGGGGTTCCGGCTCCAGATGAATAGGATGCTCCGGGCTGGCCACATAGACACTCATCAGCGTGTAAAGCTTGCGGGTATTAATTTCTGATGACGCGCGAAAATGCATATCCGGCGCAATCACGATATCAGCCCGCCCCTGCTCCAGGCGCTCCCAGGCCCCCGCCAGCACTTCGGTCATCAGGGAGACCTGAGTATTGGCTTTATCGGCCAGCTTCCCGACCAGGGGAAACAGCAGCTCAGTGGACACCAGCGCTTCGGTAGCGATGGTCAGGTGGGTTTCCCAGCCGCGCGCCAGCGCTTCAGCATCGGTGGTCAGTTTATCCGCCGCTTCCAGCAGAACGCGTCCCCGTTCCAACAGCATGCGTCCGACATTGGTGAATTTTGTACGGTGACCTGAACGGTCAAACAGCACCACATCTAACTCTTCCTCCAGCTTCTGCATTGTATAACTCAGGGCGGAGGGGACGCGACCCAGCTCATCCGCGGCGGCGGCAAAGCTTCCGCGACGGTCGATAGCGTCCATCACCCGCAGCGCTTCCAGCGTCAGAGCACGATCTTTGGCCATAGTAATTCTCTGTCAGGAAATTTGAATATTGCCAGCAGATTAACTGGCTAACAATCCGGCGTCCAGAAACTTACCATAACAGGATAATAAACGGCGGGATGTTTCCGGCCGATAAGGAGAAAAGTATGATAACCAGTCGAACCGCAGAGCAGTGTGGCAAAGCCGATTATGGCTGGCTGCAGGCACGCTATACCTTCTCCTTTGGTCACTATTTTGATCCTCAACTGCTTGGCTACGCGTCATTGCGCGTGCTGAATCAGGAAGTGCTGGCACCAGGGGCTTCCTTCCAACCCAGAACCTATCCTAAGGTCGATGTACTGAACCTGATATTACAGGGCGTGGCAGAATACCGTGACAGTGAAGGCAATCATGTGCGAGCACAGGCTGGCGAGGCACTGCTGCTGGCGACGCAGCCCGGCGTCAGCTACTCCGAGCACAATATCAGTAAAGAGGTCCCTCTGACGCGTATGCAGCTGTGGCTGGATGCCTGTCCTGAACGTGAAAATAACGCGGTGCAGCAGATGCCCGTTTCTGAACATCTGCGCTATACCCTAATCGCTTCGCCAGATGGCAGTGCGGGCAGCCTGCAGTTACGTCAGCAGGTGTGGATCCATCAGGTGGTGCTGGCACCGGGCGAAAGTTACGTCCTGCCTCTGCATGGCACGCGAGCCTATCTGCAATCGATTCATGGCTCCCTGAAAGCGACCACAGATTCTCAACAGGAAGATCTGGCCTGCGGTGATGGTGCCTTTCTGCGTGAGGAGCAGAGCCTGACCCTTACGGCGGAAAGCCCCTTGCGGGCGCTGGTTATCGATCTCCCGGTATAACGGCATCAGGATCATAACCTTCTGACGATTCAGCGATGTCCTGACCGGTAAACGGCTATACAGAGCAGCAAAACTGTACGCTGTTAACGCAAAAACCCCGCCGAAGCGGGGTTTTTACTGAATGGTTCGAAGCTGACCGGTAAGCCGGGTTCTGTCGTGGACAGTCATTCATCTAGGCCAGCAATCGCTCACTGGCTCAAGCAGCCTACCCGGGTTCAGTACGGGCCGTACCTGGTGAACCCCTATTTGGCCTTGCTCCGGGTGGAGTTTACCGTGCCACGAACTGTTGCCAGCCGCGCGGTGCGCTCTTACCGCACCCTTTCACCCTTACCTGATCCCACTTGCGTGGGCCATCGGCGGTTTGCTCTCTGTTGCACTTGTCGTGGGCTTGCGCCCCCCAGGCGTTACCTGGCACCCTGCCCTATGGAGCCCGGACTTTCCTCCCCTCTGTCTGTCTCCCCCGAAGGAGGACGGCAACAAAGCGGCGACTGTCTGGTCAGCTTCGGCGCGCAGTGTATAGGGTTTTCACCTGGATGTCACTCACCCTGCTGTTCGAGCGCGTACTTATAGAGCGCATTTTTTTTCACGCTGTGGATCTCAGCGGTCAGCGCAGCGGCTTTCTTCAGCGGCAGCTCGGCCTGGAGCAGCGCCAGCGTACGCAGCGCTTCCGGTGGCAGTGCCTCTTCCTCAGCGTGATACCCTTCCACAATCAGCACCATCTCGCCCTTACGGCGATTGTCTTCTTCCTGTACCCAGGCCAGCAGTTCCCCTACAGGTGCACCGTGAATCGACTCCCAGGTTTTGGTGATTTCCCGTGCCAGCACCACATAGCGCGCGGGGCCAAGTACTGCCACCATATCCTGTAAGCTGTCCAGCAGGCGGTGTGTCGATTCGTAAAAAATCAGGGTGCGCGGCTCCTTCTCCAGCTCGCGCAGGGTATCGCAACGTCCTTTGCTTTTGGCTGGCAGGAAACCTTCGTAACAGAAACGGTCAGACGGTAGTCCGGCGGCACTCAGGGCCGCAATCGCGGCGCAGGCACCCGGTAACGGTACCACCCGGATCCCCGCTTCACGGCACAGACGCACCAGGTGATAACCCGGATCATTGATTAATGGCGTGCCCGCATCGGAAACTAAAGCTATGCTTTGACCTTCGCGCAGCTTCGCCAGCAAGACTTCCGCTTTCTGCTGTTCATTATGATCGTGCAATGCGAAGAGGCGCGCATTGATGGCGAAATGTTGTAGCAACAGCCCGGTATGACGTGTATCTTCCGCAGCGATCAGATCGACGCTCGCAAGCACCTTTAGTGCCCGCTGGGTGATATCGCCCAGGTTACCTATCGGTGTTGGAACGATATAGAGCGTGCTGGCAGAAATATCTGCCCGATCGTGTTGTTTCATTGTTTGATCCGAATTGCCGATTTAATATTGAGCATCTTGAAAAAAACATCACTGGATACAGTATGCTTCCTTCGAAAGTAGTTCACTGCAAAGCAGTACGCACTATGCCGCTGCTGCTGGCAGCCCTGATTTTTGCCGGTTGTACCGGTCAGGCTCCGCAAACGCCTCAGGCGAATGTACAGGGGGCTGCCACTGGCACCTCTGACTATTATCTTCAGCAAATGCAGCAAAGCGCAGATGATAACAAGGTTGACTGGCAATTACTCGCAATCAGAGCGTTGTTGAACGAAGGGAAGGTTCCTCAGGCCAACGATCAGCTGACGCAGGTGCCACAGGATCTCAATGCCACTCAACGTCAGGAGCTGTTACTGCTCCAGGCACAGCTCAGTATCGCGCAGAAAAATCTGCCGGATGCCGCGGCAAAGCTGAAACAGCTTGATACCAGCGCCCTGTCCCAGGAGCAGCAGGTCCGTTACTACCAGTTGCTGATTGCCACCAGCGAGGGTCGCCCTTCGCTCGATGTGCTGCGCGCCTGGATTGCCCAGGAGCCGCTGCTGACCAACCCGGCGGATAAACAAAAGAATATCGATGCGACCTGGCAAACGCTGACGCAGATGACACCTGACCAGATGAACAGTCTGGCCATTAACGCCAGTGAAAACGTCCTGCAGGGCTGGCTCGATCTGCTGGGCGTCTACCGCGCTAACGTCAGTGACCCGGATATGCTAAAAGCGGGTATCAGCGACTGGCAGACACGCTACCCTAATAATCCGGCGGCTAAAATGCTGCCTACCGCGTTGACGCAGGTGCAGAACTTCCAGCCCGCTTCTACGGGGAAAATCGCCCTTCTGCTGCCGTTAAGCGGTCAGGCGCAGGTGTTTGCAAATGCCATCCAGAAGGGGTTTAACGACGCGAAGAATGGTGTGCTGGCTCAGGGCAGCGAGCCGGCTGCTGCGGCACCGGTACAGGCTCCTGCGGCAGTCCAGGCAGCCCCGGATGCTGTTGTCAGCCCATCGGCTGCCCCACAAGCCACCGACGCAGCAGCAGCCACCGACGTTCAGCCTCAGTCCGCCCCGGCCAACAGCGTAGAAACGGCAGCGCCGTCTGCCACTACCCAGGTTCAGGTTTACGATACCAGTACCCAGCCTATCGAACAGGTTCTGGCCCAGGCGAAGAGTGATGGTGCCACGCTGGTGGTCGGCCCCCTGCTGAAAAATCACGTGGAAGCGCTCGCAAACAGCCAGACGCCGCTGAACGTTCTGGCCCTCAATGAACCGGAAACTGTCCAGAACCGTCCGAATCTTTGCTATTTTGCGCTTTCTCCTGAAGACGAAGCGCGTGATGCCGCTCATCATATGTGGGATCAGGGCAAACGTACTCCGCTGCTGCTGGTACCCCGTACTTCGCTGGGCGACCGCGTGAGCAAAGCGTTTACGGCTGAATGGCAGAAGCTGGGCGGCAGCCAGGTGTTGCAGCAGCAGTTTGGTTCGAAAGCCGAGCTGAAACAGGGCATCAATAGCGGCGCGGGCATCCGCCTGAGCGGCACGCCGGTGAATACCCAGCCTGCGGCGGCGGCGGGTGTGACCATTGGCGGCCTGACGATTCCGGCCCCGGTGAGCGATGCGCAGATCAGCAGCAGCAACGGCAGCGTTGATTCCGTGTATATTGTCGCGACTCAGGACGAGATGGCGCTAATTAAACCGATGATCTCCATGCGCGTCAGCAGCCGTGATAATGTGGGTCTGTATGCCAGCTCACGCAGCTATCAGGCAGGAGCCGGCCCGGACTATCGTCTGGAACTGGACGGCTTACAGTTCAGTGATATTCCACTGCTGTCCGGCGCCAACCCGGCACTGATGCAGCAGGCAGCAAAGTCGTTTAACAACGATTATTCACTGGTTCGTCTCTATGCCATGGGCATTGATGCCTGGACGCTGGCAAACCATTTTAACGAGATGCGCTCGCTACCCGGTTTCCAGATTAAAGGGGATACGGGCAATCTGAGCGCAACTCAGGACTGCGTCATTAACAGGAAGTTAGTGTGGAGCCAGTATCGCCAGGGCCAGATCGTGCCGGCCAACTAAGCCGCCAGCAGCAGGGGGCGGCCCGCGAGCGTCAGGCTCGTCACCTGCTGCAAACGTCGGGTTTGCGTTTTATCGCCGCCAATGTGCGTTACCGTACCGGCGAGATTGACCTGATTATGCGTGAGGGGCAGGTGTGGGTATTTGTTGAAGTGCGCTACCGACGCGATGGCCGTTTTGGCGGCGCCGCAGCCAGCATTACCCGCAGTAAACAGCAAAAACTGTTACGTGCCGCAGCACTGTGGCTTAACGGCCGGGGACTGAGTTTTGACACGGCCGACTGTCGATTTGATGTGGTAGCGATCACCGGCGAACAGGTGGAATGGTTACCCAATGCATTTACAGCAGAATAAGCGCCTGTTTTTGAAGGCTAAACTAACCAGGTGAATGACGTGCTGGAAAGAATTAAAGTCTGTTTTACTGAAAGTATTCAAACACAGATCGCGGCAGCAGAAGCGCTGCCAGATGCGATATCACGCGCGGCGATGACCATGGTGCAGTCGCTGCTGAATGGCAACAAAATCCTGAGCTGTGGTAACGGAACCTCCAGTGCCAATGCCCAGCATTTTGCTGCCAGCATGATCAACCGCTTTGAAACCGAGCGTCCGAGCCTCCCCGCTATCGCCCTTAGCGCAGATAACGTCCTGCTGACGGCCATTGGTAACGATCGACTGCATGAAGAGATTTATGCCAAACAGGTGCGTGCGCTGGGCCACGCCGGTGATATTTTACTCGCCATATCAACCCGGGGTAACAGCCGTGATATTGTCAAAGCCGTAGAAGCGGCGGTAACGCGTGATATGACCATTGTCGCGCTGACCGGCTACGACGGCGGTGAACTTGCCGGTCTGCTGGGCCCCCAGGATGTGGAGATCCGTATTCCCTCGCATCGCAGCGCGAGAATTCAGGAAATGCATATGTTAACCGTGAATTGTCTGTGCGATTTAATAGATAACACTTTGTTTCCCCACCAGGATGTTTAAAGGAGCTTAAATGAAGGCATTATCTGCATGTGCAGTTATCCTCACCGCGTTACTGTTACAGGGCTGTGTGGCTGCCGTTGTCGGCAGTGCAGCCGTTGCCACGAAAAGCGCGACTGACCCCCGCTCCGTAGGCACTCAGGTTGATGACGGGACATTAGAACTGCGGGTAACCAACGCGTTGTCCAAAGACGAACAGATCAAACAGAATACCCATATTGTGGCCACAGCCTATCAGGGCAAAGTGCTGCTGACCGGACAGGTACCGAGCAACGACCTCGCTTTACGGGCAAAACAGATTGCTGTCGGCGTTGATGGGGCGACCGAGGTGTATAACGAAATCCGTACTGGCAGCCGGGTCAGCTTTGGTACAGCCTCCTCGGATACCTGGATCACCACGAAAGTACGTTCACAGCTGCTGAGTAGCGATCAGGTGAAATCCTCGAATGTTAAAGTGACCACTGAAAACGGCGAAGTGTTCCTGCTGGGCCTGGTGACCGATGCGGAAGCGAAGGCCGCAGCCGATATCGCCAGCCGGGTAAGCGGCGTCACGCACGTCACCACGGCGTTTACGATTCTGAAATAACCCTGTGCGGGGCGACCGAAAACGGTCGCCCCAACGGAATTCGCGCTTATCCTGCCGAAGCCGATCTTCTTTTCCTGTCCATCCGAGCAATGCCAGTCTGGCTTACAACCGGCTTAAACAATCCATCGCTACCGCTTTAAAACTGGCAAAATCTTTGCTGTCTCGCAGTCGGGTCATTGCCCTTTCCCGCATAAACGTAACAAACAGATCGTAAATCGCCATCGCTTCTTCATATTCCGTTTTACTGATTGCCAGCAGAAAAATGACGTAGGCTGTCTCGTCTCCCCAGGCCACCCCTTTCGGGGCCAGCACCGTGTAAACACAGGTTTTTTTCGCCAGCAAGCCCAGCGAGTGCGGCAGAGCGATCCCTTCACCCAGCATGGTACTGACAATGGCTTCACGCTCCTCCACAGAGGGGTAAAACGTCTTATCGACCATCCCCTCCACCTCCAGTTCAGCGCAGAGCTGACGGAACAGATCGCTGCGATCCATCGGCTGGTCAAGGATCAGGAAGTGACTGGCATCGAAAAATTTCTCCAGCATATAGGGCCGCGTACGATCCAGCAGCACCAGCTTACCGATCTGCTCCAGCTGGTACTCGGTGGGAAATGGCGACATCACGACCACCGGTTTATCTTTGTCGCTGAGGCGAACAGTCGAGATGACAAAATCCTCTTCCACGCTCTCCTTCAGCTCGTATTCACGCAGTGACAGGGTGTTACTGACGACAATCTGCGGGTATTTCCGCAATAGCATAGCCTCGATCATCCGCACGGTGGAGTTGCCGGTGTCGCACACCAGCAGGATCTGCGGATGACGCTGGTAGCCGACATTGTAATGACGCTCCAGCCCCACCCCAATATGCAGCACCAGGAAACCGATTTCATTTTCACTGATGGTATAAGGCGTGTATTTACCCCAGCTGGAAACGGCAGCCAGCGTCACATCCCAGGCCATGGGATAGTGCTGTTTGATATTGGACAGCAGCGGATTCGGGATCTGGATCTGATATCGCACGCGGGTGATCATCGTTTTAATGTGCGTCAGCAGATCGGCATGGAGCTGAGGATCGTCCTGCAGGTTGAAATTATAGTGGGTATTAATGTAGCTGAGGATGTAGTTCACCAGCGAGTCACCGTCATCAGGGCTGATCACGCTGGCCGCGCTATCCTCTACCCGGCGTGCGGCAATATTCACACGCAGGTAAGCCTCTTCCGCCGGAGAGATCGCCTTCCCGGTGATCGGTCTCATCAGATTAACAATATGACGCGCGGCGCTTCGCACCTCATCCGCCACATCTTCTGCGGTAAAATCCGTCAGTGGGTAACCTTCCCCGATGCGGCGTACCGCCACGGCACAATACAGACGCAGATAGAATTCGCCCTCATCGGTCAGGCGAATATTGAAACGCGAAAGACACTGTTGCAGCAGCGGTTGCAGCGTTTCAAGCATTCCGCTGTTTAGCGCTTCCAGCCGCAACAGGGGGCTGTCGCCGTTCTCCTGAGCAATCTGATACAACAGATCGGTCAGGCAGGTACGCATCGCGACCTCCGTGCCAAACAGCTTCATGCCATAGCGAGGCTTGGTTTCAATCGCCAGCTGGTAACGCGCCAGCCACTCTCTGACCTCGGCCATATCGCTTTGCAACGTGGTGCGACTGACAAACCACTCATCTGCCAAATCTTCCAGTTTCAGGGAAAAAGCCGAGGTAAGAAAACGAGTCAGCAGATGGTACACACGCTCAGGCGACGTGCGCGGCACACGTAAATGGGAAGGTGACTGCTGCAACAGCAGGGTATAGCGCAGGCTGTCGCTAATTTTTAACTGATAGCCCGCCCCACGGTTAAGCACCAGGCTGGCGCCGTGATCGGCCAGTAACTCGTTGAGCACGCTGATATCAGTACGTACCGTGCGCGTGGAGACGTCAAAACGGCGTGCCAGTTCATCCTGCGGCACGGTTTCGTTTTGCAATAAATCAAATAACTGTGCCAGACGTTGGTTCGGGAATCTCACGAAGCACCACTTTTATGCAATCAACCAGGAGAAAACGTAACTTATTTTTCGATGGAAAAATAGTACACCCCGGCGTCACCAGGGTGCAGGAACAAGATTAACCCACTAACTTTTTCGTCATGGCCAGCAGCGTTGCCACATCCTCTGGCCGGGTCAGACCGGAAGGCGCATCGATAATCGAACTGTAAATATGCGGGATAATTTTGCTGACGCCCGCATCCAGTGCGATCTGCAGGATCGTTTCAAAGTTGTCCAGATCGATACCGCCCGTTGGCTCCAGCCAGAAGTCGTGTTGTGCACAAGCCTCCGCCACCGCCTTGAATTCATCAATACAGGTCAAACCGTTCATCGGGAAATACTTAATTGAACTGCCGCCCATATCTTTCAACATGGCAATAGCGGTAGCCACCGGCACAATACCGTCTTCGACGCGGGAGCTCAGTGGCCCGGTAGAAATTTTCACCTTACCGCACTGGCCAGTGGGCGACACCAGCGCATTGACCACTGTCATCGACTGTCCCAGTCGTGCCCGGCTGGTGCCGACGCCGGTAAAGACCTGGTTGACATGCTGCGGCTGAACCTGGCCAGCAATTGCACTGACCATGGCAGACTGGTTGGGATCGCCTGCTCCCAGGCCGACGGACAGCGCATTATCAATCAGGGACGCGTATTCACGCATATCCGTGACGGCGCTGGCGACATCGGGATAGTTTTTTGACAATACGCCGACCAGGACGTAGCCCTCGGCTGCTTCCCAGATATCGCGGGCGTTCTGTTTTGAGCCGGCAAGCACGTTGAGGCATACCCGGTCACGGTAAAATTTTGGTGTCAGCGTCATGCTTAATTCTCCTTGTTTAACAGTCTCTGAATGCAGACAAAAATAGTGTGCAGCTGATCGGCTGACACGCTACGCACGTCCACTTCGACAATGCCTTCATTCGCTTTGTAACCGCGGAAATAAATCGCGATCTCACCGGTTTTCAGCGCCTGAACAATGTCGCTGGTGGTATGCCCGATGACGGCTTCATCAAAGTGGATTTCCGCCCGGGCAATATCACGTCCGGCGGCATCCCACACCGTGCGCGCCTGGATACCCGGCAGCTGGTTTAAGCTATCAATAAACGGCGTCATTTTTTCGACCATCTGCGCGCCGGTGACCTTCTCCACACGCAGATAGTTTTCAATCGCATGAGTCAGACCGAGGATCCCCTCTTTACCGACTTTCATCGCCCGGCCAATCCCGTTCGACTGGCGTTTCACCAACTCAACATACTGAGTTTTTCCCATCACCAGTCCGCTGGTCGGGCCTTCAATGGCTTTCGCACCGCTGTAAATGACCAGGTCAGCACCGTAGCCGTAATACACCTGCAAATCTTCCTCAGCGGCGGCATCCACAATCAGCGGCACGCCGTGTTTACGCGCCACCAGGGCAGCCTGCTCGACGCTGAGATGGCTCTTCTGTACGCTATGGTGCGATTTGATATACATAATCGCCGCCGTTTGCGGTGTGATCGCCGCAGCAAGCTGGTCCGGCGAACACTCGTTGGCGTAGCCCGCTTCCACCAGCCTGCCGCCCCCCATCGCCACCATCGTCCCCACGGGTGCCCCGTAATTGACGTTGTGCCCCTTCGGCAGGACGATATCATGAGGAACCGTCAGCGGGGCCACGTGCAGATTTTCCAGCAGCCAGTCGTTATCTTTCACAATCACTGCTGCCACCGACTGTGCGATACCGGCAGAGGCGCACGAAACCACCACTGCCGCTTCACAGCCCAGCAGCCCGGCGATATAGGCACCGGTCTTGTTAACCAGGTCTTTCATCTCAAAGTAATGATTCAGACCATAGCTGACCGTCTCAACCACATCCGCGCCCGGGGTAGACACACCGAGAATGGTCATGCGGCCGGAGGCATTAATCACCTGTTTTAAATCATATTTTTCATACACTGAAGTCATCACGTTTTTTCCCTTCGTTAGTCACGAATATGCGGCCATGCACCACGGCGGCCAGCGGTATCAACTGTTTTTCTCCGGACAGTGTCTGACCGTCCGAATCACTGAACAGACAAGCGTCCTGCTTCACCTCAAACAGGGTGAGATCGGCATCCTGCCCCGGAACGAGCCGCCCTTTGTCTTTCAGCCGCAGCCCCTCAGCAGCATGGCGGGTCACGCAGTCAATCACCTGTGGCAGCGTCATACCGATATTTAAAAATTTGGACATGACATGCGCCAGGGAATACACCGGGCCATTGAGCCGGTTACGGCAGTAGATGTCTGAACTGATGGTGTGAGGCAGAATGCCCCGGGCAATGGCCGCCCGGGCCACCTCAAAGCTGAAGCTCGCCGAACCATGTCCGACATCCAGGCGAACCCCACGCTGAAGCGCACGGGTCACAGAGGCTCTGAGCTGCCCCTGTGGCGTAAGAATACGGTTAGGTTTGCCGTTAAAGCAGTGGGTAATGATGTCGCCAGAGGTCAGTAAATCGGCGATCTCATCCAGATTCGGCGGATTATTACCGATATGCACCATCAGTGGCAGCCCACCATTTTCCCGTTGTATCGCCTTAGCCCGCACCAGCGGTTTAATGCCGTTTTGTTCCACAACGCTGCTGCTGATACGCGCTTTCAGGCCCAGGATAAAATCCGGCAGACGCTGCAACGACGCGCTCACCGCCGCGGCATCAATGCGCGCCATATCCGCCAGCTCGTTCTGCGTCAGAATGCCGCTGCGGGCGATATTGAGCAGAGCGTAAACCCGGGTGCTGGCGCTGCGGGTCAGCTGGTAAAAATCATCAATATCATCAGCCCCGGTGCTGCCGGCATCCACGACCGTGGTGACACCTGTCTCGACCCCTATGCGGTCGGCTTCATCATGGTAAATGGGCGATTTCGGGTAGCAGTGGACGTGTGAGTCAATCCAGCCTGCACTGAGCCAGTAACGCCCTGCCAGATCCCATTCATGCTTTGCCGGGCCTGTTACCTGGCCTGTCGCCGCAATTTTGCCATCGCTGATGGCGATATCGTTAAGCGTGCCGTCGCTAAGACGGGCCTGGCGGATAATCAAATCAAACATTGCAGACTCCTTTGCGTGGCGACGTCCTGCCGCCACGAAGGTCAGTTACAGCGCGACGGGGAACATCGCCCCCAGCGCCATCGCACCCAGAATGGCCCCACCGGTAATCGGCTTGTTCCACAGGTAAAACAGCAGGGAACCGACCAGCGACCCCAGGCCAATCGGAATGGAGGCCGCCATGGCAGACAGAATGATCAACGGGCCAAGGAAACGGCCGGAAGTGTTACCCGCCCCCATCATCACGTCGGCACCGTAGGTGGAGTCACTGTTGCTGATGGTGAATTTGCGCGCGAGGATAATCAGGTATCCGACGGCCAGACCCAGCACCAGTCCGGTGACCAGTGAGGCCGCGAAATTCGCTACCGGGAAGATAAACCCCGCCCCCAGCAGCAGCGCGGGCACGCCCAGGCCAATCCCGGTCTGGATCGCCCCGCCAATATCAAGGATCCCGACCAGCGAGCCTTCAATAATGCGTGCGAACAGAAAGCTGGCTCCAAAGGCCGCCACCGCGCCGTACACGCCGGTTTCCATCCCCGCACGCAGCATAGAGACGAAAGCCACTTCGTTGAATGCCCCCAGGCCATAGACGTAATACATATGTGTCCCGGCGAAAACACCGGAAGAGAGCAGTCCCACAAAAATCGGGAATGACCAGTCGTCATACCAGAAACCACGTTGTGTATTTTCCATTACCATCGTCCTCTTATTTGCCGCTCAGGGAGTTATGGATCATTTCCAGCCAGCCGGGCACACCCAGTTGGAAGGATTGCAACAGCTTCATATCAAAGCCACGGAAGAAGCCGCTGAGAACGAACAGCAGGACAATGGCCACCATCATCACTTTCGTCACCCGATTCCAGCCGGCTTCCTCGACGCCTTTACCAATCAGGATGCCCAGCACCAGCCCGGGTACCGCATTTCCCATGATCAGCTGTGCCAGCCCACCAAAAATGGTCGCCCAGAAACCCGATTTTTTACCCGCGTCGATCGCCGCCAGCCAGAAAATCACCGGCATTACGGTGTTCACTAACAGGTTTGCCGCCGGAACCAGCACTTTGACCGCCGTCACCTGCAGGGCCGCCGGTACGGCCGATGCCGTTGAGTTGAGGAATGCCACCACGATCATGCCGATGATGCCGCAGGCAATCGCCATCTTCTTAGGGTTATGCAGGGTATCTGCCACGTTACGGTTTTTGACCATCAACGCCGCTGCACCCCAGTTAGGAATAATGCGGTGGTCAACGTCCTGGGTGAAAGATCCCGCTGCGACTGAGGAGGCCCAGGCGTTGAAGAAGAAGCCCAGACCGAAGGAGAAGTGAGAAGCCGGATCGCCCTCACAGGAATTCAGTTCACCCAGCGTACGAAATGCGCCCATGCCCTGTGTGGTGGGAGCATGGAACATACGAGCCGCGCCGGCACCCACGCCCACGCCCACGAGACCGCCAATAATCAACGATTTAAATAATATGATTAGGAACATCAGTCTTTCCTTTTGTTATCACCCCGGAGTCTGTCAGGCGGCAGAAACATCGCCGCAGCCCGCTTGCACGGAGGTATCCGCCCTAATGTTTTTATCTGGAAACAGTGAAATCTACGTTATCTGTATCCACCACCACGACGTTGACAGTGATCTCCAGGTCGACGCTGTAGAGATGCTTCTCTCGTGCCAGAAAGAAGAACAGAAACTTTTCTGTTTTGATCTGCACTTCTGCCCGCCGCACCTTGACGTCTACCGGCTCAATACGCAGCAGGATTTTGCTGGTAGATTTCAGTACGGTGTTCTGTACCCGGCTAAGCCCATCGGCAAAGGCTTTGCCTTTGCTGTCACCTTTTCCGCTGACGCTCACCGTGGTGGTGAATTGTTCTTTCATCAGCCGTGCTTCTTCTGCCACGCCTGCACCAGACGCTCACCCAGTTCTTCTTTATCCATAAAGCCGAAACCGAGCACATTAGCCCCTTCATTGATGGCAGTGACCCCCTCATCAATGGAGCGCATACCGTGTTTGGCTTTATAACCGTATTTATTCTGCGCAGTAATGGCACCGGCACCGCCGCTACCGCAGAAAGAGATGCCAAAACTGGCATTTTCCGCTTTCATCACATCACCCAGTTTCATATCTGCTGCCACACCCGGCACGACAATGGCTTTACCACCGGCTTTCTCAATACCTGCTGCGACTTTCTGGCCTTTACCTAAACGGTCACCAATAACGACGATGATTTGAGACATATATTTTCCTTAATTGAGTTCGTTTTCTTTTGCGACTTCGAAATGAACGGAGAGCAGCCAGGCCTCTTCTTCTGGCAGATTAGCGAACAGATCAACGACCTGTTGCGCCAGCGCCATTGACTGCGGCGAAATATCTTCAAACAGCTCGGCTTCAACGTCTGGTAAAGCTTCACCGGTTAAAGAACGACGCGCCATCGCCCGCACATGTGATGCCAGCATCTGCTGCTGCACTGGGTTAGGATGAATATCTCTGACGGCAAAAAGATCGGCGATTTTCTCCATGACCTGCGTAGCCAGCGCCTCGATTTCATTATCCTGTTGTAATTTCGCGCCCACAGGCACTGTCCCGTTACTCACATTCGTCCCCTTTTAATTAGCATGGGATTAACCTACCCCCCCGGGCCCTTTCTGTGTAGAACGACTTTTTCCACCTCAAAGTGGAAATAAACGAACAGCACTGGTTTGATGTCGCAAAAACGTCGAAACATGCATGACGGGCTTTAAAACGAGAGGTGAATCACATATGAGAGGGGTTATTTACACGATTATTGCAGCAGAAAAGAATATGCGTTCTGTCATCTCATCATTGACAACGAAAATAGAAGTAAATCTTATAAAAGAAAAATCCTTGCACACCCGGGTACTGAAAACAGCGCCGCCCGTGAATGACGACAGGCGACGCGATCACCATACGATCGTTTTTTAATAACTAAAAAGAGAAGGTCTGAATAAGTATTATTAATATACGAAAAACAGCTGCTACACGGGATTTCGTCAGAGTATATTTAAAGGCGTTTCAAGGGAATTATCACAACCAATAATTGAAAATATTATAGTTGACCTTTTATGGTGAAATCTCTCGCTTTTAGTCGTCTTTCCCAACAAGTCAGAAAAAAATGTCACAGAATGAAAAGTGGCGATACATAATAATTTTTCGATCCCCCGGTCCTCAGCAGACAGCATAAAAAAAGAGGTGATAGCCACAGCCATCACCTCTCAGATTGACACTAACATTGGATCTTTCAGCGCCGATCAGCGAAACTTCTTATGGCCTTCGTCTCGCGTAGCGGCAAATTTTTTCGCTTCTTCTTTCGCCCCTGAAAGATCCCCGCTGTTTGCCAGCTTCAGGCTGGTATCAATCTGGCCGATAAGCTTATCCAGCTGTGCGCGGTAATCCTTCATTTCCGCACTCCCTGCGGCCTGACCCTCCAGCTTATCCGGGGTCTGGGTTTTTGCATTTTCAGCCGCCGAGCGCATATCGGTTAAGGCTTTAACCATTTCGGCTTTATCGTCGGTTTTCTGTACCGTACGGTATGCGCCTTTCAGAATATCCATATCCCCTTCCAGGCCCTGTGCCAGCAGCGTGGAACTGAACAGCAGGGTAGAGCTCAACATTGCAATCCATAATTTACGCATCTCAGATCCTATTTTTATAAATGGGTATCGTTCGGGCATGAAAAAGGCGGCAGTTTTCACCGCCGCCTGTTCAGCATACGCGTAAATCCGGAAATTACTGCCCGGCGATCTTCATTTCTGGTAACAAAACGGATCCACACTGGATATTGCTGCGCGTTTCAATATCGCTACCGATGCTGACCATATTGCGCCACATGTCTTTCAGGTTGCCGGCAATGGTGATCTCACTGACCGGATACTGGATCACGCCATTTTCTACCCAGAAACCGGACGCGCCACGGGAATAATCACCGGTGATCCCGCTCACGCCCTGCCCCATCAGCTCCGTAACCAGCAGCCCGGTTCCCAGCTGCTTCAGCATCTCTTCAAAGCTGTGGCCCTGACCGGCGATGCGCCAGTTATGGATACCGCCCGCATGGCCGGTACTCTGCAGGCCCAGCTTGCGTGCGGAGTAGCTGGTCAGCAGCCAGGTCTGCAACACGCCATCTTTAATGATGTCGCGACGCTGGGTGCGGATGCCTTCGCTGTCGAACGGCGTGGAAGCCAGTCCTTTCAGCAGATGCGGGTGCTCTTCAATGGTCAGCCACTCCGGCAGGATCTGCTGTCCAAGCGAGTCAAGCAGGAACGTGGATTTACGGTATACGCTGCCGCCGCTTATCGCACCGACTAAGTGGCCAAACAGGCCGGTCGCCACTTCTGCGGCAAACATTACCGGTGCTTTCATTGTGGACAGCTTACGCGGAGAGAGGCGCGATAATGTCCGTCGCGCACACTCTTCACCGACGTATTCCGGTGACTGAAGGTCATCAATCGCCCGGCCAATGGTATAGGCGTAATCGCGTTCCATATCGCCATTCTCTTCCGCGATCACGCAGCTGGAGAGAGAGTGCCGGCTGGAACAGTAGCCCTGGAGCATACCGTGGCTGTTACCGAACACCTTAATCCCTACGTGGCTGTTAAAGCTGCCGCCTTCGGTATTGGTAATGCGCTTATCAGCCTTCAGTGAGGCCTGTTCGGCGCGCGCGGCCAGCTCAATCGCACGATCGGCGTCGATCTCAGCCGGATGAAACAGATCGAGATCTGGCGCATCAAAGGCCAGCAGTTCACGATCCGCCACCCCCGCATAAGGGTCCGGTGAGGTATAGCGGGCAATATCTACCGCCGCCTGCACGGTACGCTTAATCGCATCCGGGCTGAGGTCCGTTGAGGAGGCGCTGCCTTTACGGTTCTGGTAGTAAACAGTGATGCCCAGCGCACCATCGCTGTTGAATTCGACATTTTCAACTTCACCGTAGCGCGTGCTGACGCTGATGCCGGTAGTTTTGCTTACCGCGACTTCTGCCCCGTCGCTGCTGGCTTTTGCCAGTTCGAGTGCCGTCGCTATCGCCTGTTCCAGGGTTTTACGCTGTTCTGCAACTTGGGAGAGTAATTTCATCGACCTGCCGTATAATGAGTTGAGAAATACCTGCTGAGAAAACCGTTCTCAAGGTGGTAAAGATTATTTTGAGTCTAACAGACTCAGAGAACAATTTCGCAGTAGCCTCGTAACCTGATAGCATTAGCCTCTTTTTCAGGAGCCGTACCAATGACCAAGCAGCCCGACGACTGGCTCGATGATGTACCCGATAACGAAGAAGAAGAAGATGATGAGATTATCTGGGTCAGTAAAAGTGAAATAAAACGTGATGCCGAGGAGCTGAAGCGCCTGGGTGGTGAACTGGTGGAGCTGGGGAAAAATTCTCTGGATAAGATCCCACTGGATGAAGATCTGCGTGCCGCGATTGAGCTGGCACAGAAGATTAAGAAAGAAGGCCGCCGTCGCCAGATGCAGCTGATTGGTAAAATGCTGCGTTCGCGTGATGAAGAGCCGATCCGTACGGCACTGGATAAGCTGAAGAACCGTCACAACCAGCAGGTTGCGCTGTTCCATAAGCTGGAAGTGCTGCGTGACCGCCTGGTGGAACAGGGCGATGACGCAATCCCTGAGGTGCTGAACCTATACCCGGATGCCGATCGTCAGCAGTTGCGCGCCATGATCCGTAACGCGCAGAAAGAGAAAGCGGCCAACAAGCCACCGAAGGCTTACCGTCAGATTTTCCAGTATCTGCGTGAGCTGGCTACCGCTTTGTAACTGCCCAGAATTGCGGGCGGGCCGACAAAGCGTGTCCGCCCCGATGTCCAGGGGCCGGTTCGTTTTACCGGTCGGCCCGTTGGATCCTCCCGCAACATCTGTTACGCCAGGCGATCTAACAACTTCTGATGTATCCCGCCAAAACCGCCGTTGCTCATCACCAGGATAGAATCTCCCGGCTGGGCTTTTTTGGCGATCATTTCAACCAGCGTATCAATATCCGCACTCCACTGTGCTGGCTGGATACAGGCATCAGCCACTTCGGCAACCTGCCAGGGAATATGATGCGGCTGATAGAGGAACACTTCATCAGCACGTCCCAGGGCCGGTGCCAGATCGTCCTTACTGACCCCCATCTTCATGGTATTCGAGCGAGGCTCCAGCACCGCAAGGATACGTGCCGTACCGCCGACTTTGCCGCGAAGCGCCGCCAGCGTGGCAAGAATAGCCGTCGGGTGATGGGCAAAGTCATCGTAAACCTTGATGCCGTTGCTCTCCCCACGCAGCTCAAGCCGCCGCCGGGCATTAATAAAGTCGTTCAGCGCACGGCCTGCATCCTCAGGCTTGACGCCCAGGTGACGTGCCGCTGCAATCGCCATCATGCCGTTATGCATGTTGTGCTCGCCGACCAGCGACCAGTTCACTTCCGCTACACGTTCACCGTCCAGTAAAACTTCCCAGTGGGACGCATCCGGTGACAGCTTCTTCGCCAGCCAGTGGCCGTTTTCGCCGACGGTTTCCTGCTCGCTCCAGCAGCCCATCGCCATCACCTGTTTAATATTCGCGTCGTGCTCGGGCAGGATAATTTTTCCCTGTCCCGGTACGATACGCACCAGATGATGGAACTGCTTCTGCACTGCACGCAGATCGTCAAAGATATCCGCGTGGTCAAATTCGAGATTGTTGAGGATCAGCGTGCGCGGGCAGTAATGTACAAACTTGGAACGCTTGTCAAAGAACGCGCAGTCATACTCATCGGCCTCAATCACAAAGAATGGGCTTTTTCCTAAAGTTGCCGATACCTCGAAATTTCCTGGTACGCCACCGATCACATAGCCCGGCTCATAGCCGCAGGCCTGTAAAATCCACGCTGCCATGCCCGCCGTCGTGGTTTTCCCGTGGGTTCCTGCCACCGCCAGCACCCAGCGGTCGCGCAGCACAAAATCGTGCAGCCACTGTGGGCCAGACAGGTAAGGAATATTGCGCTCCAGCACCGCTTCCACGCACGGGTTACCCCGGGTCATCGCATTGCCAATGATCACCAGATCCGGGGCGGGGTCGAGCTGTGAAGCGTCATAACCCTGAATTAAATCAATACCCTGCTTTTCCAGCAGCGTACTCATTGGCGGATAAACATTAGCATCTGAGCCGGTCACTTCATGGCCGAGCTCACGGGCCAGCATCGCCAGTCCACCCATAAAGGTGCCGCAGATACCGAGGATATGAATACGCATAAAAGGTCCGTTTCGTAAAAGTTCCGTCATAGTGTACCGTCCCCAACGTGCGGAAGAAACGGATTTGCCCTATGTTCTTTCGCGTTCAATCGGCTAAACTGCGTACGCATACGTTGGCAGTTTGTGAATCAAGCTGCTGCTCAACCGCAGATTCAGGGATTGTGTTATGAAAACGTTAGGCGAATTTATCGTCGAGAAACAGCACGACTTTCCGCACGCCACGGGTGAACTGACCGCATTGATCTCCGCGATCAAGCTGGGTGCCAAGATCATCCACCGCGATATCAATAAGGCTGGCCTGGTCGATATTCTGGGTGCCAGCGGCGCTGAGAACATTCAGGGCGAAGAGCAGATGAAGCTCGATCTCTTCGCCAATGAAAAGCTGAAAGCCGCACTGAAGGCACGTGGCATTGTCGCGGGTATCGCGTCTGAAGAAGAAGATGAAATCGTCATCTTCGAAGGCGTGGAAAACGGCAAGTACGTGGTGCTGATGGATCCTCTCGACGGCTCCTCAAACATTGATGTAAACGTTTCTGTCGGAACTATTTTCTCTATCTACCGCCGTATTACCCCACCGGGTACGCCGGTCACCGAAGAAGACTTCCTGCAGCCAGGCAGCCAGCAGGTTGCTGCGGGTTATGTGGTGTATGGTTCATCGACCATGCTGGTTTATACCACCGGCTGTGGCGTACATGCCTTCACCTATGATCCGTCGCTGGGTGTTTTCTGCCTGAGTGCGGAACGTATGACCTTCCCGGAAAAGGGTTACACCTACTCCATCAACGAAGGTAACTACATTCGCTTCCCGCAGGGGGTGAAAAAGTACCTGAAATTCTGTCAGGAAGAGGATGCCGCTACGCGCCGTCCTTATACTTCACGCTATATCGGATCGCTGGTGGCAGACTTCCACCGCAACCTGCTGAAAGGCGGGATCTACCTCTATCCAAGCACGGCCAGTCACCCTAAGGGTAAGCTGCGCCTGCTGTATGAGTGCAACCCGATGGCGTTCCTGGCGGAGCAGGCAGGCGGTAAAGCCTCTGACGGTAAAAACCGTATTCTGGATCTGGTGCCGCAAAGCCTGCATGAGCGCTCGCCGTTCTTTGTTGGTAACGACCACATGGTGGAAGATACCGAACGCTTCCTGCGTGAGTTCCCGGATAACTGATACTCACGTCGCCTGAGGCCCATCTGCATTTCAGATGGGCCTTTGAGCAGAACGCGCTGAAACAGGACGTCATTGCGCAGCATGGGGAGTGATATTTATCACCTTCAGTGCAGCACCCATGGCGAAATTGCTCAGCCGCTTAAAATCGTCCTGCTGGTAGCCGAAGATCTTGCCGTCAGTCCGTGCGGCTTGCAGATCAATCAGCACCACGCCCAGCGTAGGTACCACTTTTTCCTGCCAGATCAACAGATACAGACGATCGTCTATTTTGACGGTCTGACAGCGATCGACATCAGCCAGTCCTTGTTCGCCCCCCTGCAGACAGTGCCATGCGTAACAGTCAGCGTTCAGATAGATATGTTCATAGCATTCGGTTGGGCTGTAGCGGTACTGGTTGCGCATCCCGGTCAGTTCATCACTAAAGATATGACCCGCGTGTGTACTACTGCCCCCGTTGAACCAGCCAAACCGCACTGCGGCCTGTACGCCCGTCAACGGCAATCCCAGTTTGATGCGGTGAAGGGCTGAGAGGTGTGCCTGCTGTGGCGTGGGTAACTGACCGCAAACCAGGGTAAACCTGCCGCAGTGATGATCGCAGACCAATGTCAGCGTGGCTGCCGAACGGCTGTTGTCGATAAAGTCGATAAACTCAATCCCCTCGCGAAGTGACGTCAGCCGGTAAGCGACCGCGCTCTGGTTACCCCATCTCAGTGTGCCATCCGGATTAAACTGACAAATGATCGCTTCATCCGAAGAAAAGTACAGTGTCAGCACGGTCTGTAAGGGGGGGCGCATAGGCAAAATGTTGCCTTGAGGGGCGAAGCATTCGGCCAGTGCGCCGACCGGAATATATGTCACGTCATGGCTCATGGTGAGGTTCCTGTGCGTTATCAGATTGACTGAGTGTTAACCGTTACCCGTGTCGCTGACCATCGTTCTTCCGGACGAGGTGATCGTCGCTGCAGAGTGGGTAGAGTAGGCTGGCTATCCGCACAGTGACCACCAGGGAGAACTGACGATGAACAACACCGGCTTTTTTTATGACGAACGTTGCTTCTGGCACAGCACCGGGCTCCATGCCACCACCTTGCCGGTGGGGGGATGGGTTCAACCCCCCTCAGGCAGTGGCCATGCTGAATCGCCGGAAAGTAAACGTCGATTTAAAAACCTGCTGGACGTTTCGGGTCTGTCGGCTCAGTTGCAGTTACGATCTGCGCCAGCAGCCAGTGAGCAGGACTTATTGCGCATTCATCCTGCCCCCTATCTGCAGCGTTTTAAGCAGATCAGCGACAGCGGCGGTGGCCTGTTAGGCGATAATGCCCCATTGGGGCCGGGCAGCTACGACTATGCCGCCCTCTCTGCAGGCCTGGTCTGTGCCGCAGTAGATGCCGTACTGACAGGCGAAATGGAGAATGCCTATGCTCTTTCACGACCGCCAGGACATCACTGCCTGCCGGATCAGTCAATGGGCTTCTGCTTTCTGGCCAATATCCCGATTGCGATTGAACACGCGAGAGCGCGCTTCAACTTACAGCGTGTGGCGGTGGTTGACTGGGATGTGCACCATGGTAATGGTACCCAGCATATTTACTGGCAGCGTGACGATGTTCTGACCCTGTCACTGCATCAGGATCGTTGCTTTCCGCCGGGGTATTCCGGTGAGAGCGATCGCGGCGCAGGGGCGGGTCTGGGTTACAACATCAATATTCCGCTGCTGGCGGGCAGTGGTCATGATGCTTATCTCTATGCCCTGGATCGGATTGTTATCCCCCAGCTATTGCGGTTCCAGCCTGAGCTGATCATTATCGCCTGTGGATATGATGCTAATGCGCTGGATCCGCTGGCGCGCATGCAACTTCACAGCGACAGTTTCCGCGCCATGACGGAGCGCATGATGGCTGCCGCCGCGCAGCTGTGCAACGGCAGGCTGGTGATGGTACATGAAGGGGGCTATGCGGAAGCTTATGTGCCCTTCTGCGGACTGGCCGTGATGGAAACATTAAGCGATATCCGCACTGGCGTAAAAGACCCGCTGCTGTCGTTTATTCGACAGCAGCAGCCAGGGGAGGATTTTTTGCAGTTTCAGCGCAAGGCGCTCGACCGCCTGATCGCCTAGAGACGCGATTGTCTCCATCTCATTGGCCTGCCCGCGACGGGCAGAAAAAGCGTCAGCCTTTGGGATTTATGTGGCAGGCGCCACCTTAAACACCGCCATGGTGTGAACCAGCTGCTGAGACTGCTCTTCCAGCGACTGAGTCGCGGCAGCAGCCTCTTCCACCAGCGCCGCATTCTGCTGGGCGACTTCGTCCATCTGTGTCACCGCCAGATTCACCTGCTCAATACCGTGACTCTGTTCCTGCGAAGCGCTGGAAATTTCCTTCATCAGCGTGGTCACCCGCATCACTTCCGTGGAGATTTCGTCCATGGTTTCACCGGCTTTGGTGGCCATATCAGAACCTTCACTCACCCGGATTTGTGATTCGCTGATCAGGGCACGGATTTCTTTCGCCGCCGTTGCGCTTCGCTGGGCAAGGTTACGGACTTCGGTCGCGACGACGGCGAAGCCTCGTCCCTGCTCTCCGGCACGCGCCGCTTCAACGGAGGCATTCAGCGCCAGGATGTTGGTCTGGAAGGCGATACCATCAATGACGCCGAGGATGTCACCAATACGCTGCGAACTGTTGGAAATCTCTGTCATCTTCTCCATGACATAGCAGACCACCTCCGCACCGCGATCGGCCGTATCGGATACGGCCCGGGCCAGCAAATGCGCCTGCTGGGCGTTATCGGCGTTCTGCTTAACCGTGGCGGTGAGCTGTTCCATGCTGGCCGCTGTCTGTTCAAGAGACGCGGCAGACTCTTCGGTACGCTGTGAGAGATTGAGATTGCC
Organism: Erwinia persicina; assembly: GCF_019844095.1. Lineage (NCBI taxonomy): Bacteria > Pseudomonadati > Pseudomonadota > Gammaproteobacteria > Enterobacterales > Erwiniaceae > Erwinia > Erwinia persicina. The sequence continues at coordinate 4,052,452 of NZ_CP082141.1, forward strand.
GGAGGCCAGTTCACGGCTGCCAATATCAATCTGCAGACTGGCATCGCGCACCAGACCAACGGAGTGCTGGAGTGACTGCTGCATAGCCTCTAATGCCGCATTCAGGCGGCCCAGCTCATTGTCACCGCTTTCCGGGACAGGCTGAGTCAGGTCACCGCCCGCCACGTATTCCAGATGTTTAATCGCACTATCAAGAGGCTTCAGCAGCATGACGCGCAGGATCATCCAGGCCAGCGCCACCAGCAGCAGCGTCAGTGCCCCGCTCACAACAATGAGCACCGTCATCAGCAGTTGATTATGGGCTGCCTGAGCCATCTGCTGCTCACTGACCTCATCAGCATACTGACCAAACGCATCGACTGCTGAGGAGAATTTCCCCGCGAGATGAGAAAGATCCCCTTCCAGCACAGTGTAATAGTCGTCAACATTTTCTCTTTTGAGGGCGTCCATCAGGGGGCTAATCCCCTTTGCAACGTAGTCCCGGTGAGTCGTTACCACCGCTTCGGCCAGCACCCTGCCGTGCTCTGTCACCGTCCCGGCATCGACGAATCGTTTCAGCTCGCTTTCGGACAATGCCACATAGCTGGCAGAGCGTGTGGCAATGCTACCGGCTTCATCGGGCAGACCCACTTCGAGTTTACGTATCGCCAGCGCCGCAGTGGCTCGGGCGCGCAGCAGATTGCCGTTACTCATATATAACGCATTTAATTCAATGCCCTGAATGCGATTGATCACATCCAGTGAGCGATTTCCTTTCTGAATGGCGATAATCCCCATCACGCTGACAACCAACAGCAGCATGGTCATCAGGGCGAGTAACGCCAGCAAACCCGTACGTATTGAGATTCTTTTCAACATGATTATTTCCCGATAATGTGAAGTCCGGTCATTCCTGTGCCTGAAACGACAAGGTTATCGGCAATAACTTTACGTAACTTTAACCTTAACGGCGGGTAAATTGATCCCGCACAGTCATTCGATAAGTTCTTATTAAGTGATTACACCGCAAACTGTGGGGATATAAAGCAAAAGGAAAATTTCCCCCCAGAGAATAACCAGAAAGAACACCGGACACAGAGATAAAAGCAGTCTGTTTTTTTGATAATTAACCTTAAATCAAATAAAACAGCGGCGGGTATTTCTCATCGTTCTTGCTGCGCACCCGCAGGCCGTAAGAGCGATCATTGCAGCACTGATGATCCCGCAGAGCGCCTTGCAGCACGGAGCAATCTGAAAGGCGGAAAAAGGAAGGTACTTTGAAGATGACCTGGCTATAATAGCCGGTACTCAACCTAAGATGATTGAAGGAATTTATAATGAGCTTGAACCTGGTACCAGCGGGTAAAGACCTGCCAGACGATATCTATGTCGTTATCGAGATCCCGGCAAATGCCTCTCCGATCAAATACGAAGTGGATAAAGACACTGGCGCACTGTTCGTTGACCGTTTTATGGCGACAGCGATGTTCTATCCGTGCAACTACGGCTACATCAACCACACCCTTTCTCTGGATGGTGACCCGGTTGACGTACTGGTGCCAACCCCGTACCCATTACAGCCGGGTTCAGTGATCCGCTGCCGTCCGGTTGGCGTGCTGAAAATGACCGACGAATCTGGCGAAGATGCCAAAGTTGTTGCGGTTCCGCACAGCAAACTGAGCAAAGAGTACGAGCACATTCAGGATGTGAACGACCTGCCTGAACTGCTGCGTGGCCAGATCACCCACTTCTTCGAGCAGTATAAAGCGCTGGAAAAAGGCAAATGGGTTAAGGTTGACGGCTGGGAAGGCGTAGAAGCCGCTAAGGCTGAGATCGTTTCTTCTTTCGAGCGCGCAGCGAAGAAGTAAGCCGTCTGAACAGACGGATGCCGTTGCGGGTCGACCGACTACGGCATCCGGCCGGCAATGCAAGTTCGAAAAAAAACACCGCTCTTTGAGCGGTGTTTTTTTACAGGTTACTGGTTGCCATCTCGCTGCAGCCAGTCGCCACTTTCAATACGTTCTTTACCCTTGACTGAGCGCTGATAGACGTACAGCCAGGCACTTCCGTAAGGGGTGGATAACAGCTCACGCTTGTACTCACCACCTTTGGTTCTGAGCGCATCTAACTCACCCAGCGTTGACGCATCAATCCGGTAAACTTCGCAATAGACCTGGCCCTCACCCGCCACGACGCCCGGGTAATGACCAAGATTGTAGAGCGCGTAGCCGGCGATCTGATGATCGCCCAGCCACTGCCCGTTCGTCATCCAGTGACTGTTACCTTGCTTTCGCCGCAGGCTACCATAGACAATTATTCGCATTGCTAAAACTCAAACTGATAGAGCACATCCAGTGCCTGATCAATACCAGACACGGCTTCCAAATAAAGTTTAGGCATCAGGCGGTAACGTAGCGTTAACGTCGCCAGTGAATCAAATATGCCAACACCGTATTTTACCTGTAGACCCGGCAGTACATAGCCACTGACCTGCACCTGCTGACTGTCGCCAACACCTGCAGTATCAAGCGCCAGGTTACTGACACCGAAAGTCTCTCCGATTTTACCCACAACCTGACCACTTTGTGCAACCCCCAATCCTACCAGAGCAGAAGTTAAAGCATCACTATCGCTACCGGAAGCCCCTAATCCCTGCCCACGAAGCAGATAGGACAGCGCTTCCTGCTGCGATTTGGCCGGGTCAGAGAAGATCTCCACCTTAGGTTCATCCGCCAGTCCGGTCACACGCACACCTGCGGTCACATCATCCTCGGTGGCTTCCGGGTTACGAATTGCTTCGATATTGACGTAGGGCTGATCCGGTGGACCTGAGAATTGCAGCTCGCCTTTACGCACGATCAAATCCTGACCATAGGCGTGGAAACGACCCGACGGGATGTTAATCTGACCATTCAGCCCCAGTCCCCGTTTATCCTGCGCCAGCTTCAGGTCGCCATTAAGCTTCGCTTTCAGACCGAATGCGCTCAGACGGACATCATTGCCGACGTGGATAATCAGGTTGCTGTTAATCGGAATGCCGCTGGTTTTTGGTGCCACCGGCTTCAGATCCTTATCAAGCATGACTTCATCTGAAGAGACACCCACCGCACTTTCCGGGACTTCCTGCACCGTGATGCGGGCCCAGGGAATATCCACGCGCCCGTCCAGATTAAACAGTTCAGGCGTCGCTTCAAACACCAGGTCCGGCGACACATCCATCCTCACCATCGGCGGCACGGTGACACGGACCCGGCTTCCTTTCGCCGCAATACGGGCGCGCCAGGCATCCAGCTGGTTCCAGTCTGCATCACCGTTTAAAGCAATCTGCCCCTGCGAGGTCTGGATCGCCCCCTCGAGGGTGGAGCTCATACCATTAAACACCATAGAGAGGTTAGCTGCCGTCAGATCCACCGGCATAAAGCTACCGTCTACATCAACGTTGCGTAGCCCAAGCTGCCCGTACACCTGCGGTCGCTGTAAATCTCCTCCCAGCCGCAGATTGCTGTTAAGCATCCCGGTGATTTTCTCTCCTTTCATCAGGGCAGGGTTTAGCATCGCCAGCGACAGGCTGGTGATGTTGACGTTACCAGACAATGTCCTTCGCCCTTCGGGATCGGCGATCTGCACGTTGCCATCAAGCTGACCGTTGTTGGCAATGCGAATCAGCCAGTCGAGCTGAGCCCGGCCATTTTTCAGCGCGGCATTCAGGTTAAGGGTGCTGAACGCGATCGGCAGCGTGTTACCCTGCACATCCTGCTCCACTTTTACGCCGTTACCTTTCAGGGAAATCCGTCCGGTGGGCAGCGCACCATCGGCAGTCCAGCTGACATCCGCATCGCCGCTGAACACGCCGGTAAGCTGGGTGGCGTCCGGCATAAACGGCTTGATCATCGCCAGATTGAAGCGGCTGAGGACGACGCGCGCCCGGCCCGATGGCCCGGCCTCAATGGTCTGCGGCACGCAAAGCTCCGCGTTAGGGTTCTGCCAGCAGTGAGGTCCAATGCTGACCGTCTGTTTTGCATTCAGATAGTCGAGCGCGATAGCGCGTGTTAAGCGCCACTCGCCCACCGGCGTATCAAAGCGGGTGTTATTCAGGTTGCCCTGCCAGCGCTGCGTCGCGCGGTCAAAGCTGCCGTTCAGCGCTAACTGGCCTGAGACCGGTTCTCCCTGGACGGCCAGTTTCAGTTGGTGCTGCTTCTCAGTACCGCTGGCATCCAGCGTCAGCAGATTGACCGCCAGTGCATCCTGCTTCAGCTGTTCAACGCGCAGTTTAAGCTTGCCCTGGATCTGCTCGCCCGAACTGACGTCACCCTCGAGCTTAATACGTCCAATGCGCATCGCCTGCCAGCGCAGTCCGGTCGCCGTCAGATCGGCCAGCAACTGGGGGGTCGTCAGGTCGCCACGGGCGCGGAGGGTGCCTTTCGCAACGCCACCGAGACCCGGCAGAGCGTTATCCAGGTGTTGAGCATCAATATCCGCATCCAGATTCAGCTTATCGCCCAGCGATCCTTTCAGATTGACGTTGTTACGCCCCAGCACCAGTTTAATCCCGGGAATATCCCACTGGTTGTAGCTGTTGCCATAAAGTGTACCGTCAGCGCTGACCGCGTTATTACGGACGTTACCTTTGAGCTTCAGCTCCGGTACGCGCATCTGCCAGCTACCGCCGTACAGACTACCGCGCGTGGTGATTTTCCCGTCCAGTTTCGCTGGCCAGTCAGGATACGCTTTTGCCGTGTTAATACCGGACAACGTCAGTTCGCTGCGCCAGCTGATCGCCTGGCTCCAGTCCACCAGCGCCGTCAGGTCGGTGTTGCCCTGCAGTGCTGCCAGACGCAGTTTATCCAGCGAGAACTGTTCGACATTACCTTTGCCATCAAGCGTCAGCGTAGCCGGTGGGATATCTTGCCCCTTTAACGCGGCTCGCAGGGACATGACATAGTCGGTAGCCTGCCCTTTGAAAGTGAAGTTAATGTTGTCGGCCTGATACTGCGCCTTCCCGTCCAGCGGCCAGCGCAGCTGCGGGCTTTGTAAGGTCATATTGAGCGGCAGGCCTGCTTCAGCCAGCTTCGTCTCCGCATCAAACTGTGCGCGCACCGGACCGGAGAGATTGAGACCCAGCGTCAACGTATCGCGCAGGCCACCGCCCAGCGTCATTTTGATCTTCTCACCTTTGATTGGATCGACATTGAGCTGACTGTAGAGCGTGAAATTCACCGGCCAGTCGCCGCTGAGTGTCGCCTGACCCTGAGCATTGACCTGCCCCTGCGGCGAGTCAATATCGAGCGTCTGCAGCTGCAGATGGTTGTTCTCGGTTTTGGCTTTCACCAGCAGGCGCTGTACGGCGATATCGGTATCCCCGGTGATACGCAGTTGCTCGCCCAGGATCTCCTGCACATCGACATCCACCGGCAGAATAAACTCCGGCAGATCCGGCAGTAACGGTTTAGCAAACATCGCCTTCAGTGTTTCACCCAGCGACGGTTCACCGGCAGCTGGCCGCTGCACCTTCGGCTGAACGACCTGCTCGTCGGCAACTTTCGCCGCTTTCGGCAGTGCAATCAGTAAGCCCTGAATATGCGTCGGCATCAGCGTCATTGAACGCCCCTGCCAGTGCATTCCACTGGTGAAATCGGCCAGCGAAATGGCCGTATCATCAATTTTTATATTGATGTTATGCAGCGCCAGCCGGCTGAGGGTCAGCGGATAGGGCGTGCTGATATCACCGCCGCTGCTCTCTTCCTCTACAGGCGGATTGGCGGGGGGTGGCATCTTCTTGCTGTCTACGACCACATGGACGTCTTTCAGCGCGAGGTCATTGACGCAGAACGCGCTCTGCTTCAGGCAGCCGGGCTTAAGAGAAAGATGGAGCTCACCCGCATTGACGGTAACGCCCGGCATTTCATATTTAATGCCGGCAATCGTCAGATCACGCCAGCCGCCTTTGACCTGCTGGATATCCAGCCCCGGAACCCAGCGGGCCGCTCCGTTCAATACCATATGCAGGCCGCTGGTCGTGCCAATGAGAAATGCGATGCCGCCAAACAACAGCACGATAAAAATCAGAATGCCAATCAGGCCCTTTTTCCACCACTTCATAGTTCAGGCCCCAGTCCAATGTAAAACTGAATATCGCGATCGTCCTGATCGCCAATCGGCCGGGCAATATCCAGCTTGATCGGCCCGACGGGTGACTGCCAGCGCACGCCAAAACCGGCACCGGTTTTAAAATTACTCTGCTTGATGTCATTGACCGCCTCACCGGAGTCAACAAACACCGCCCCCCACCATTTTCCGCTGACGTTGTATTGATACTCCAGCGATCCGGTAGCCAGCTTGGAGGCACCGGTCAGCTTTCCTTCGTCATCCCGTGGGGAAATACCTTTGTACTTATAACCGCGTATGCTGCGGTCACCCCCGGCAAAGAAACGCAGATCGGGTGGCACTTTTTCAAAATTATTGGTTTCAATCCAGCCGAGGTTGCCCCGCACCACAAACCGGTGTTTGTCCTCCAGCGTGCGGATCCAGACGTTTTGTGCCTGCATCACCGCAAAGTCGATATCTGAGCCCCAGGTGGTGTCAGAAACATCGACTGAGTAGCGCTGCGAGTCGCCCCACGTCGGCATCAGACCGCCGCGCGAGCGCGTACGGTTCACGCTGACGCCCGGGTAGATCAGCATCGTGGTGTTAGTGACACTGCCCTGAGTAAAGTGGTCAAGGCTCCAGCGCAGATTGACGGCGCGCTGCCAGCCGCTGGAACTGTCCCAGTAGCGTGACGCGGCCAGCGTGGTGGAGTCGGCCTTGGTGTCGTTGAGATCGGTTCGTTTGAGTCCCCCCTGCAGCAGGTAGTACTGCTCCAGCGGGCTTTTGCGCAGCGGCATCTTATAGCTGAAATCTAACTGCTGTTCCGGTGCCGAAATATTGGCACTGGTGCTGAAGCTGTGCCCGCGGTCATTGACCCAGGGTTTCTTCCAGGTGGCCTTCACGCGCGGGCCGACGTCCGTCGAGTAACCGACGCCGGTTTCAATGGTGTTCTCGGTGCGTGGCGAAACGACGCCATGCAGCGGCAGCACCTTGCTGTCACGTCCTTTATCAAATTCGGGGGCTATCACCACCGAATTAAACCAGCCAGTCGCAGATAAACGGCGGTTTAGCTCGGCCAGGTCGCGGGATGTGTAGTAATCCCCTTTTTTAAAGGGCACCAGATTTTGCAGATAGTCATCACGGATCTGTGAGCCTTCGAAGCTGACATCGCCAAAGCGATAGCGCTGGCCGCTGTCATAATCAAGATCCCAGAACGCTTCACGGCGTTCCACCGACACACCCAGTTGGCTTTTGCGGTAGTCACCGTCAAAGTAGCCTTTACGCAGCGCCATATTGCTGAGGGAACTTTTAAACTTCTCGTAATCACTGTGGTTAAGTACCGTACCCAGTTTGGGTTTTCCGTTACGCACCAGCGCCTGGTAGTCTTCATCGGTACGTGCTCCGCCGCGCAGGATCACCGTTTCTCCGGCAATTTTCACGGGTTCACCTGGTGTGACCCGTGCCAGCAGCACCTGGCGTTTTCCGCCTTCGGGTGGCGGTAGCAGCTCGAAATCGATCTGGGGCTCATAGTAACCGAGCGCTTTAAGGCCTTCTTTTACGGCATCGCTGACGCGCGAACGAAAGCGCCCGTCGGAGGTAACTTCATCACTGGTGATGGTGGATAAACGTGCCCTGACGTTCTTCTGTAATTCCCCGGTTAACCCTGTTACCTGCAAACGAACATTCGCAGCCTGGGCGACAGGCGCGACGATCAGCAGGCAAGACATGCAGTACACATGAATTCGTGGCACGCTTACTCCCGTTTTATTGCCAGCCCGCAATCCACCGGGCTTAATCTGGTAAAAATAATTCGCTAAGTGTGTAAAACTCGTGCGGCAAGATGGTATTACCCACTCTTCAGCTTCGGCCAATCGGAGCCTAAGGCAAATTTTGTGCTTATTGTCTGCAAAGTCACGCTACGTTACAACCCGACATCGCAATTAGGATTAAATGGAGTGTAACGTGCTATCAGTATGAGACAAGTTTCAAACCCTCACACCGGTGTAAACGTCTGCTTTTCGTCAGACAGGCACGGCAGCGGGAGGGACGGCACGATAAAAGAGGCCGGCCAGGTACGACACGAAAAACCCGAAATTTTTTGTGCCTATACACGGAATCCGTGTCTGTTCACTGCCGCAATTGTAAGCGCCCGACACCACAGCTATAATCACTCCACAGGACGCACCGCGACCTGATTACCCTTCTGCTCCGGCACATGGCCGAACCGCAGACATTTTTGGCACGGATAGCCCTGAATCGCTGAACTTCCTGATGTGATGTACGCAGCATCAACACGCTGCGCGCTGCCCAGGCCAAAAATGACAAGTGATTAACCCGGCCCCCTCTTTTCGCGCGATTGCTTTGCTGATTGCCCGCTGAGCCGAGCCAAATAATGGATGTTTTATGTTAGACAGCTTCCTTGTCATCGTACTGCTGATTGCCATCAGCTCATTTTTTTCGCTTTCAGAAATCTCGCTGGCGGCCGCCCGCAAAATCAAACTTAAGCTTCTGGCCGACGAAGGCAACATTAACGCGCAGCACGTCATGAAGATGCAGGAAACGCCTGGCATGTTCTTTACCGTGGTACAGATCGGTCTTAACGCCGTGGCTATCCTCGGTGGCATCGTCGGTGATGCCGCATTCTCGCCGGCGTTCCGTTCGCTGTTTGAACGTGTGGTCGATGCAGAAATGGCCGAGCGGATCAGCTTTATCTGTTCCTTCACCGTCGTCACCAGCCTGTTTATCCTGTTCGCCGACCTATTCCCTAAACGTCTGGGAATGATCGCGCCGGAAACCGTGGCGCTGAAAATCATCAACCCGATGCGTTTTTGCCTGTTTATGTTCCGTCCGCTGGTGTGGTTCTTTAACGGCGGCGCCAATATCATTTTCCGCCTGTTTAAAATTCCGCTGGTGCGTAAAGACGATATCACCTCTGACGACATTTACGCCGTGGTAGAGGCCGGAGCGCTGGCCGGCGTGTTACGTAAGCAGGAACATGAGCTGATTGAGAACGTCTTCGAGCTGGAGTCGCGTACCGTGCCTTCTTCCATGACCTCGCGTGAAAACGTGGTGTGGTTTGATCTGCACGAAGATGAGAGCAGCCTGAAAGAAAAAATTGCCCGCCATCCTCATTCGAAGTTCCTGGTCTGTAATGAAGATATTGACCATATCGTGGGTTACGTCGACTCCAAAGAGTTGCTGCTGCGCGTGCTGGGTAACCAGAGCATGACGTTGAATAGCGGTTTGCAAATCCGTTCAGCGCTGATTGTTCCCGATACGCTGACACTGTCAGAAGCGCTGGAAAGCTTTAAAGCGGCCGGGGAAGACTTCGCGGTGATCATGAACGAGTATGCGCTGGTGGTCGGTATCATCACCCTCAATGACGTCATGACGACACTGATGGGCGACCTGGTCGGTCAGGGGATGGAAGAGCAGATTGTTGCTCGTGATGAAAACTCATGGCTGGTGGAGGGCGGTACACCGATTGATGATGTGATGCGCGTCCTGCATATTGATGAATTCCCGCAGTCCGGTAACTACGAAACGATAGGCGGCTTTATGATGTTTATGCTGCGTAAAATCCCCAAGCGTACCGACTTCGTGAAATTCCACGGTTTCAAGTTTGAGGTGGTGGATATCGACAGTTACCGCATTGACCAGTTGCTGGTCACACGCATTGATGCGCGGCCCACCGTGCCGGCATTGCCGAAAGATCCTGAAGAGCAAGCGTAAGGTCACTGGCGTTCCGGCTGGCTGATCTCACCCACAAAAAAGGCGCTAAAAGCGCCTTTTTTTTCAGTTAAATTCGGTCTGTAACCGCAGAACCTGCCGGTTTACTTCCGACATCACACTGTAGTGCTGCTTATCTTTGACGCGCGGGATGAGGATCTTGCCCTTATCAAATTCAAACGCGCCGACATCCTTGATATACAACCTCCCACGAAACAACGTCTTAACGTATTTCGCAACCTGTAACGGGTTATATTTTTGGAAGATTTTCATTCTGAATCGACTCCTGAAACATTAACTACGCCTCGTCGTGGCCAAGCCGGACACGAACCGGTGAAACGCAAAGTGCCATAACTATAGAACATCGTTTGCTTCCAATGTTCCTAAAATTGAATTTTTTTACTGTGTTTACAGATCATGACAGAACTCTCTGTTACCTGACCGTACACACACAGTATAAACCTTCAATTAGTGGTGAATTGTGCGATGTGTTGCAAAGATGTTATCTCGATGAGACAGCAGCATCATCCGCACATATTATTTCAGTAGTATGACTAACTGATCTGACCACTCAATGTGCTGGAGCAATCATGACTACCGTTCGTAATTTCGCGCTCACTCTCTCTCTGTTGCTACCTTTTGCTGTCGCCGCCCATAACATCAAGGCCGATCAGCGCGTTCCGCCAGTCGGCGTTGCCGATAAGGGGGAGCTGTTCTATCAGCAGGATCAGTTTAGCTACAGGAACTGGAACAGCGCCCAGTTGGTAGGAAAAGTGCGGGTTATCCAGCATATTGCTGGCCGCTCTTCGGCTAAAGAGCAAAACGCCGCACTAATCGAAGTGATCAAGGCCGAGAAATTCCCCCATGACCGTTACCAGACGACCACTATCGTTAATACTGACGACGCCATCCCCGGCACCGGCATGTTTGTGCGCAGCAGTATCGAAACGAATAAGCAGCAGTTCCCGTGGTCGCAGTTCATCGTCGACAGCAACGGGGCAGTACATCACGCCTGGAAACTGGCAAGCGGCGGTTCGGCGATTATTGTGCTGGATAAAGAGGGGCGGGTGCGCTTTGTCAAAGAAGGTGCACTGACACAGGATGAAGTGAAAAAAGTGAGGGCACTGTTGAAAGCCTTGCTGGCTTGATATCGCCATCACAGATAGCACCTGAGTACCGATTGATTTTTCGGTACTCAGGTGTGGTGCACGGGTCAAAAAATTGACACGCGGAACCCCGGATTAAGGAAGGATTCGCGGGGCGTGTAATCCAGCGTTTTCCCCTGCCAGTCTGTGACATGAGCACCCGCTGCCAGCGCTACCGCATGACCAGCGCCGGTGTCCCAGATATTGGTCGGTCCGAAGCGTGGATAGAGCTGTGCTTTGCCTTCTGCCACCAGGCAGAACTTTAGCGATGAACCAATCGCAGTGGTCTGATGCTCCCCCATCTGCGCCAGGTACTCTTTCAGTTCCTCATCAGAACTGGCATGAGAACGGCTGATCACCACCAGCGGTGGACGCGCATCCTGTATTTTAATCTGCTCTTTATGGCCGCCTTCTTCTTTCCAGGCTTTGCCATCGGCAGCAGAGTACATCACTTCCAGTACCGGCGCATAGACCACGCCCAGCACCGGTTTGCCCTGCTGGATCAGCGCAATGTTCACAGTGAATTCACCATTACGTTTAATAAACTCTTTGGTGCCATCCAGCGGATCGACAAGCCAGTATTGCTGCCAGTGCTGACGCACGTCCCAGCCAGCAGGATCTTCTTCTGACAAAATCGGGATTTCGGGAGTGAGCGCCGATAATCCGGCAACAATCACTTTATGCGCAGCAATATCCGCCGCCGTCACCGGTGAATCATCCGCTTTGCGCACCACATCCAGTGGAGCCTGCCCGTCATACACCCGCATAATCGCGTCGCCTGCTTCACGTGCCATCTGGCAAATTTGTTCTAACACTCTCCACCTCCTGATCGCCTGCCGTTACCACGGCCGCCTGAGCCAATCCTGTTAAAAGGATAGCAGTTTGCTCCGCAGGGCGTTTAACCGCAGGTCACCCCTGGGGTTAGCCATTTGTTTTCAACAGGATAACGTACCTTCTACCCGGGAACACGGTTTCCTGTTATTTTCTGCTTTTTTTCCATCCCCTCTTAACGCGGTGAGTCAAACTGGCGACGGAGTGGGTTAAATCCGCGACTTGCATCACAATTTCCTGTAATGGCACGACACAATTTCACACTATTCTGAGATGGTGACGAAAGTTTAAACCGGAACATAAAGGGAGTATGCATGTTCAAATCTTGCCTTACGCTGACCGCGCTACTGGTCAGCCATTCACTGGCCGCCGCCACGGTGGATTTCCGCCTGCTGGAAACCACCGATCTGCACAGTAATATGATGGATTTCGATTACTACAAAGATCAGCCCACCGAGAAGTACGGCCTGGTGCGTACTGCTTCGCTAATCGCCAGCGCCCGTCAGCAGGTGACGAACAGCGTACTGGTCGACAACGGGGATGTGATTCAGGGCAGCCCGCTCGGTGACTATATGGCGGCAAAAGGTCTGCAGGAAGGCGACATTCATCCGGTTTATAAAGCGATGAATACCCTGGACTACAGCGTGGGCAACCTGGGTAATCACGAGTTCAACTACGGCCTCGACTATCTGAAAAAGGCGATTCACGGCGCGCGTTTTCCCTATATCAATGCCAATGTTATCGACGTTAAAACCGGTAAACCGCTGTTTACGCCCTATTTGATCAAACCCGTTGAAGTACGCGATCGCGAAGGGAAATCCCATACGCTGAAAGTCGGCTACATCGGCTTTGTCCCACCGCAGATTATGACCTGGGATAAAACCAATCTGACCGGCAAAGTGACCGTTGACGATATTACCGCCACCGCGAAAAAGTGGGTTCCTCAGATGCGAAAAGAGGGAGCCGACCTGATTGTGGCCATTCCACACTCCGGGCTCTCCAGTGAGCCTTACCACGCGATGGCCGAGAACTCCGTGTATTACTTAAGCCAGGTGCCGGGCATTGATGCGATTATGTTCGGCCATGCTCATGCGGTCTTCCCCAGTGCCGATTTTGCTGACATCAAGGGGGCTGATATTCAGCAGGGTACGCTGAATGGTATTCCGGCGGTCATGCCGGGCATGTGGGGCGATCATCTCGGGGTGATTGATCTGGTGCTGAACAATGACCGCGGAGGCTGGCAGGTGAGCAGCGCCCGGGCTGAAGCCCGCCCGGTGTATGATAAGGCGGGCAAAAAGTCGCTGGCAGCTGAAGATCCCGCCCTGGTGAAGGTGCTGGCGGACGATCATGCTGCTACACGTGAGTTTGTCAGCCAGCCGATCGGGAAATCGGCAGATGTGATGGCCAGCTATCTGTCGCTGGTGCAGGACGATCCGACCGTACAAATCGTCAATAATGCCCAGCGAGCTTATACCGAACACTTTATTCAGGGCGACCCGGACCTTGCTCACCTGCCGGTGCTGGCAGCCGCTGCCCCGTTTAAAGCCGGTGGCCGTAAAAACGATCCGGCAAGCTATGTTGAAGTGGATAAAGGACAGCTGACCTTCCGCAATGCGGCCGATCTTTATCTCTATCCCAATACGCTGGTGGTGGTCAAAGCCAGCGGTGAACAGGTTAAACAGTGGCTGGAGTGTTCCGCCGGGCAGTTTAATCAGATTGATGTCCAAAGCAGTAAACCGCAGTCGCTGATTAACTGGAATTTCCGTACCTATAACTTCGATGTCATTGATGGCGTGAACTATCAGATCGATGTGACACAGCCTGCGCGCTACGATGCAGAGTGCGGTCTGATCAATGAAAAGGCCTCGCGCATCCGCCACCTGACCTTTAACGGTAAACCGATTGATCCGAAAGCAACCTTCCTGGTCGCGACCAATAATTATCGTGCCTATGGTGGAAAATTCGCCGGCACCGGGGATAAGCAGATAGCCTTTGCTTCACCGGATGAAAACCGTTCGGTGCTGGCCGCTTATATCGGCGCGCAGACAAAGGCACAAGGCGAGGTGAAACCGCAGGCAGATAATAACTGGCGGCTGGCACCGATTCACAGCAGCACGCCGCTGGATATTCGTTTTGAAACCGCACCAGGAGAGAAAGCCGCTGCATTTATTCGCAGCCATGGACAATATCCGATGAAGCAGGTGGGAACGGATGAGATTGGGTTTGCTGTCTATCAGTTGAAACCGTAACGGTGACAGACGCCCGGTCGCATTAAGCGCCGGGCGTGTGCAGGGTATTACAGGATTTCCAGCAGTTCCACTTCAAACACCAGGGTGCTGAAAGGCGGGATGGATGCGCCGGCACCACGCTCGCCGTAAGCCAGATTGTGAGGGATCACCAGTTCCCATTTGGAACCCACCGGCATCAGCGTCAGGGCTTCAATCCAGCCAGGGATAACACCGCTGACCGGGAACTCAGCCGGCTCACCGCGCTGTACGGAGCTGTCGAACACGCTGCCGTCGATCAATTTACCGGTATAGTGGACACGTACGCGATCCTGACGGGATGGGATAGCGCCCTCCCCCTGTGCCAGCACGCTGAACTGCAGACCGCTCTCAGTGCTGCTGACGCCTTCACGCTGTGCGTTATCTTCCAGGAACTTCTGACCTTCCACTGCCATGGCCTTCTGACGTTCCTGACGGACCGCTTCAGCACGCTCGTGCACTTCACGCAGGGCGCGATGAACGACATCAACAGGAACGGATGGGGCATTCCCTTCCAGCGCATCGCGCAGACCTGCCAGCAGTGCTTCCGGCAGCAGACCCTGCAAGCCAGACTCCTGTAACTGTTGACCGACCTGTAAACCGATACCGTAACTTGCTTGCGCTTCAACGCTGTCAAAAGAAGGGGTTGTCATGGATTTTCCTTTCATCATTGATAAAACCGAAGACGAAGCATAACAGCGCAGACAACGGGCGTAAAATCCCATCTTCCACTGGTGACTTTTCGGCAGGAAACAGAAACAATAACGCTACTCACTATTCCGCACCCTGCAGGGTGCTTAAGCCTGTACTGGCTATCACTCGGGTTTCACGAGATCCCCCGCTGATAGTTCGTATTGGTTCAGCAATATGTATTCAGAGGTTTAAATGGGCCAGACTGCCCGCAGGCGCAGGAAGAAGCCGCTTTTTATTGCCAGAATGAAACAGTGGATAATGAAAAGCTCACCGTTCGCGCGAGTGTCGCGCCAGGAGGAAGAAACCATGCCAAATGCATCACGCTTATCGCCGTGGTTCAGCCGCCTCTGGCATCTGCCAGATGAGGTTCGCTGGATGGACCCGCTTCCCGCGCGCCACCGACGCGGGATTATTGCAGCTGTGCTGGTGATTTTGCTGGCCTTCCTGTGGCCCGCTCCCCAGCGCAGCGTGGCCCCGGTAACCCCGATTCAAAGCGGATCGGGTACTGACGTGCCGCTACAGGCAGAAATAACGGACACCCCTGCTCCCACTCCCGCTCCTGCCGTGACAACACCGCAGCCGGACGCTCAGGGCGAGTGGCGTGATTTCACCATTGCCTCCGGACAGACACTGGCACAGCTGTTCCGCGATAATAATCTGCCGGTGAATGATGTGTTTGCTATGGCGCAGGTGGAAGGTGACGACAAGCCGCTCAGTTCCCTACATGCGGGACAGGGGGTGAAGATACGTCAGAATGCCCAGGGCGTCGTGACCGGATTAACACTGGAGGGGACGAACGGAGAGATTCTGTTTACCCGACAGCCCGACGGGACGTTCTTAAAAGCGCAGTAGGAAACAATCCCCAAAATCGGCTGGCTAATAAAGCAGCCACATTGCAGGCAACAAACAAAAACGCCGCCCCGAGGGGCGGCGTTCTTTCATGCGATACCGAGGCGATTAAGCTTCAGGAACGATGTTTACAGTCAGTTTAGCGAAGACTTCGCTGTGAACCTGGAAGTCCACTTCGTGCTCACCGGTAGTACGCAGAACGCCGTTCGGCAGACGAACTTCGCTCTTAGACACTTCAACGCCAGCTGCAGTAACTGCATCAGCGATGTCGCGGGTACCGATGGAACCGAACAGTTTACCTTCGTCGCCTGATTTAGACGCGATGGTAACGGTGCCCAGTGCATTGATTTTCTCAGCACGTGCATTAGCTGCAGACAGAACGTCAGCCAGTTTGGCTTCCAGTTCTGCACGGCGCGCTTCGAAGAATTCAACGTTTTTCTTGGTAGCAGGAACAGCTTTGCCCTGTGGTACCAGGAAGTTACGAGCGTAGCCCGCTTTAACGTTGACCTGATCACCCAGGCTGCCCAGGTTTGCTACTTTATCAAGCAGAATAACTTGCATTACCTTATCCTCTTAAAGTCGTTAATGGACAGTTGCCGTTACTGATGACGATCAGTGTACGGCAGCAGGGACAGGTAACGCGCGCGCTTGATAGCACGAGCCAGCTGACGCTGGTATTTTGCGCGAGTACCGGTGATACGGCTCGGTACGATCTTACCGCTTTCAGTGACATAATTTTTCAGCGTTGCGATATCTTTATAATCGATCTCTTGAACGCCTTCCGCTGTGAAACGGCAGAACTTGCGACGACGGAAATAACGTGCCATTTGGCTAGTCTCCAGAATCTATCAATTCAATCTGCTCGGCATGCAGTACGAGTTTGTTCAGACCGTTGCGCCCTTGATGGCTGCAAATAAAACCCTGAACAGTAAGCTGCGTGCCGACCGTTATACTTTGAGTAATGGCCTGATGAGCTTTGCCGCTGATAATCACCGGCATTCGACACCAGGCTTGCCGGTTAAAACCGGCTTCCACCTGCTCTGAACGATGCTCAAGCACGAACTGGCAGTGTGGAATTCCTGACGGGCTGACTTTTCGCGTTGGTGCCTTGCACACAGTGCCAGACAGCGTCAGTCGGTTAGCCGTCACGGAAATTACTCTTCAGAATCCCCAGCATCTGCATCATCAGAGGTTTCGTTAGCAAAATCTTCACGACGCTCACGGCGCTCGTCTTTCGCTTTAACCATCGGAGATGCTTCAGTTACCGCGTGCTTAACGCGCATAACCATGCTGCGGATAACGGCGTCGTTGAAGCGGAAGTTAGTTTCCAGCTCATCGATCGCTTCCTGCGGAGCTTCAACGTTCAGCAGAACGTAGTGGGCTTTGTGCAGTTTATTGATCGGGTAAGCCAGCTGACGGCGGCCCCAGTCTTCCAGGCGGTGGATCGTACCTTCTGCACCAGTGATGGTCGCAGAGTAGCGCTCGATCATGCCAGGAACCTGTTCGCTCTGGTCAGGGTGAACCATAAATACGATTTCGTAATGACGCATCGAATTTGCTCCTTACGGATTATTCAGCCTCCTGTCGGGGTCAACCGCGGCCCATGGAAGCAAGGAACGTTATAAGCCGTGACCTGACAACTATCGGGTCACAACCTGAGAATGCGGCTGAAAAATTGACGCGTAATCATACTTGCGAGGGGTGACGAACACAAGGTAAAGATCGGTATTTAACCCACTATTTCAGGCAGCACGAAAAATGGCCGACCTTCCGGGCCGATCATCTTCCCACCGATGACAAATGCTGTTTAAAAAACGTCGTCATCGCCGTTAATGCCGGGGGGGTGATACGGTGCCCGATGCCTTTCTCGGTCAGAAACGTCAGATTGCGGTTTTGCCCGCTGTCACGCAGTGCTTTTTCCAGCCGCACGCTTTCTGCCGCCGGCACCACCTCATCGGCCTCGCCGTGCCACACCAGCAGCGGCCGGCTGGCGAGCTTTTCTAACTGATGGCTGACTTCGTACTCATCCAGCGGTGCCAGCCGGGCAGCCAGCGCGTGATGCTCATCGGGTGTCTTTGCGACCAATGGTGGAAACAGTGTCTGCGCCAGCTGACTGAAATAGCCGGACCCCATCATGCAGGCTGCACTGTGCAACTGAGGATAACGCGCCAGCGCACCCAGCGCCGTCATCCCCCCCATGGATGCCCCGGCCACCGCCAGCCGCGAACCGTCCACCCACTGCTGTTGACGCAGCGCCTGTTCAAGCGCCGGAAGTTCATCGATATTACTGCGCAGGATCTCCCAGAAATGGGTTGACCGCCGTTCGGCATCACCGTCATACCGTGCACCGTGCATAGCGGCGTCGGGCAGTATGGCCCGAAATCCAGCCTGTGCCAGCGCGACAGCAAAATACGCGTAAACCTCTTTTGAAGAGGTATAACCATGCCAGAACAGCACGGTGGGTAACGGGGTGTCCCGCTGTCCCGCCGGGAACGCATGTAAGCATTCAATACCGGCGAAACATTCTGTGTTTACTTCAATCATTCCCTCTTCCTGCCATTGTCAGTGGGCGCACGCGTTATGACGAGCGACGGTTTAGCCGGTGAAGACCGCCTCGGATGCAGGCGTTCACGATCCTGTCAGTTTACCCCCTTAGTTTATGGGGTAAATTTTCCCATTATCCTGCCGTTAACCCATACCAGAACCTAACGAATAAAGGCATAACCATGAAACGTCTCTCTCTCAAGACATGGAGTCTGGGCGTAAAACTTTCGGTACTGACCTCGGTGAGCGTCGCGGTACTGTTTATCATTTTAACCCTGACACTGAGCCACAATGCAGCAAAACAGGTCCATACGCTGACGCAGGCGGATATGGAAAACCAGGTGAACGGCATTGGCGATATGGCCAGTATGTTTAACACCACTCTCAGCGAAGAAGTCAGCAACTACACGGCCTTATTCCAGAGTTTTTTACCGAAACGCTTCTCTCTGGATGAGTCCCAGCAGATCACCGTGGGTGACCAGCAGACCCCAACGCTGCGCGCCGGACTGCGTACGCTGAACCTCGACCAGGTACTGGTTGATGATTTTAAAGATCGCACCGGCGCCATTGCCACTATTTTTGTTCGCACTCAGGGCGATAAATTTATCCGTGTTTCCACCTCACTCCGAAAAGAGGATGGCGAACGGGCCATCGGCACCCAGCTTGACCCTAACAGCCCCGCCTGGCAGCCCATTCAGAAAGGTGACATTTATCGCGGTGTCGCCCTGCTGTTTGGCAAACGCTACATCACCCAGTATCAGCCGGTGCGTGATGAGACAGGCCGGGTGATTGCCATTCTGTTTGTTGGAGTGGACATCAGTAAACAGTATGCCGTGATCCGTGAAAAAGTGCTGGCGAAGCATCTCGGCGACAGTGGCAATTTCTACGTGCTGAACCGCACAGCAGGCAAGCAGCACGGCCACTATCTGTTTCACCGCACTCTGGAGGGGAAACTCCCCGAGCTGCCACAGGCGGTACAACAGCAGCTCCTGACGCAGCCCCAGGGCAAGCTGGAGGTGACTGACGACAAAGGCACGGAGAAAATTCTCGTCTGGCAGTACCTGCCGGAATGGAACTGGGTGGTCGTCGGCGACGTCGATAAAGCCAGTCTGCTGGCCCCGGTTCAGCAGACGCGTAATCTGTTCCTGCTGATTGGTGCGGCGCTGGTCGCGGTGTTCGCCATCATGTTTATCTGGATCACGCGTATCTGGCTGAGTCAGCCCCTGCAGCAGGTGATTACGCTGGCACAGCAGTATGCGGCGGGCAATCTGCTGGCAACGCTGGAGACACGGCGCCAGGATGAAGTGGGCCAGTTGATTGTGGCGATTAACGGCATTGGTGACGGGCTGGAACGTGTGGTGGCTCAGGTACGCCATGCCGCAGATGAAATAGCCAGCGGCACCGAAGCCATTGTCTCCAGTAGCAGTAATATCAGTGAGCAGATCAGCCGACAGGCCAGCAGCGTGGAGGAGACCTCCGCCAGTATGGAGCAACTAGGTGCCACGGTAGAACAAAATGCCGGCAATGTGACCCAAGCGCTGCAACTGGTTGGTGAAGCGGCAGCAGCCGTCAGCCACGGCTCGGCTACTGTCGGCCAGTCAGTGCTGACCATGTCCGATATCAAAACGGCCTCTCAGGGGATTGCCGACATCACTCAGGTGATTGAATCTATTGCCTTCCAGACCAATATCCTGGCACTGAATGCAGCAGTAGAAGCGGCGCGTGCCGGCGAAAACGGTAAAGGCTTCGCCGTAGTCGCCGCCGAAGTGCGGGCGCTGGCGCAGCGTAGTGCGCATTCCGCCAAAGAGATCGACCATTTGATTGCCGACTCTCTGCGTAAGGTCGTTCAGGGCCATGACCTCTCTGAGCAGACCCGACAGGCGATGGACAATATCACCGGGCGCATGGAGCAGGTCAAAGTACTGATGAGTGAGATTAACGTGGCTTCACATGAGCAGTCGACCGGTATCGGTCACGTGAATATCGCCATGGCGCAAATTGGCCAGGCTACCCATCAGAGCAGCGAACTGGTGATGCATTCCGAGCAGACGGCACAGGAGCTGAGTCGTAAAGGACATCACCTTAACGAGTTAGTGCAGGTGTTTAGTGTTAAGTCATAAAACTGGCTTACACTCAAAGTGGGATTTGTTTTGAGAGGATGACTATGCGTCCGATACCTGCTTTGCTGTTTGTTCTGTTACTGAGTGGCTGTAGCGTGCTGAACAGCACGCCGCAGCCCCCCCCGCCCCCTGCCGCGCAGGCGGTAGAGATCAGCCGCGCGCAGAGTAGCAATCTGCCACGGCTGGGCAGTGCCAGCGTCACTGTGCGCGGCTCCCCGGATGATGCAGAACGCGCGCTGGCAGCAAAGGCTAATGCAGCCGGTGCGCGTTACTATCAAATTCTGTTGGTCAATGAAACCGTGGCGCCCGGCATGTGGTACGCAAGCGCTATTTTCTACGGCGCATCAACTGGCACCGGTGGCGCGCAATAGCAGACGCTGACACACTTTTTGCGACAGCGTAAAGCCAGAGTCGGGGCCCAGCTGCTGGCGGCACCAGGCATCGGCTAACGGGGGTTCAAGATGGCGCAGCACCTGTTCTGCGATGACCAGGTTAACGAGCTGTGTCACCAGATAGTGCGCCTGAGCCTCCTGTGGCCTGCGCAATGCTGCTCTGAGCTGACGCCAGCGTTGATCGACGTAGCGGTTCTGCCCTTTTACGCCGTCCATCAACCGTCCCACCCCCTCAACGGCGGCAGGCTGCTTCGTCAGCACACGCAGAACATCAAGGCACATTACGTTGCCTGCCCCCTCCCAGATGCTGTTCACGGGCATCTCCCGATAGAGGCGCGGAAGCTCACTCTCTTCGCAATAACCCACCCCCCCCAGCACCTCCATCGCCTGTGCCACCATGCCCGGCCCGCGTTTGCAGATGACATATTTGGCGGCGGGTGTCAGCAGGCGGCAATAGCTGCGTTGTTCTTCATCGGCGGGCTGTGACCAGGCGCTGGCGAGGTGCATCAGGAAAGCGGTTTGCCCCTCCAGCCGCAGAGCTTCAGAAGCTAACCACTGGCGCATCAGTGGCTGATCGACCAGGTTTTTTCCCTGAACCTGACGCTGGTGCGCGTGGTACAGGGCGATCGAATAGGCCCGGCGCATCAGACCATGGCTTCCCAGCGCGCAGTCAAAACGGGTATACCCTGCCATTTTCAGGATTTGCCGCACGCCCTCACCTTCCTCCCCGACAAGCCAGGCGCTGGCATTGAGGAACTCCACCTCTGCGCTGGCGTTCGCGCAGTTGCCGAGTTTGTCCTTCAGGCGCTCAATCTGCACGGCATTACGGGTGCCGTCCGGCAGCAGACGCGGCAGGAAAAAGCACGACAGCCCTGCTGAAGCCTGCGCCAGCACCAGATGAGCATCGCTCTGCGGTACAGAGAAAAACCACTTATGGCCGATGAGGCGATACTCTTCTCCGCTTCCCCGGGATGCGACCGGTTCGGCGCGTGTGGTATTGCTGTATACATCTGTCCCGCCCTGCTTCTCGGTCATGCCCATCCCTATCAGCAGGCCGCTTTTTTGTTCACCTGGCTGCTGATGCGGATCGTAACGGTCTGACAGCAGGCCAGGCAGCCAGCGCTGAAAAGGGGCTGGCAGGTGTTGCTGTAGTAACGGGATCGCTCCGAATGTCATGGTCACAGGACACAAGGTACCGGCTTCTACCTGCGCGTGCAGCAGAAAGCGGGCCGCTCGCGCCACAAACGCGCCTTCCTGTGCGCCGGCCTGCCACGGCAGGTTATGTACGCGGTTGGCGCACAGCCCCTGCATCAGCAGATGCCAGGCAGGATGAAAGCGCAGATCGTCGAGACGCTGCCCACGGGCATTGTAACGCAGCAGTTCCGGCGGATGACGGTTAGCCAGCCGCCCCAGTTCCAGTGAACCGGCGCTGCCCAGCTGCTGACCGACGGAGGCCAGACGAGCGGTATCCCATCCCGCGCCTTCACGCAGCACGGCTTCACGCAGGGGGGTATCAGAGAGAAACAGATTACTGTGATCCAGAGGGGCAGGCTGATTAAAAACGGTGTGGGTTGTCCAGTCCATTGCGGCATCTTTTGTTAAGGGGCCAGATGCAAGGATAGGACGCAGGGAGGAGAATTCCGGGGCGCAGGTCACGCCCCGGAGAATTTATTTCGCGCTGCGCTGGCGCACCGCTTCAAACAGACAGACACCGGTCGCCACCGAGACGTTAAGCGAGGAAACGCTTCCTGCCATCGGAATGCTGATCAGCTCATCACAGTGCTCACGGGTCAGGCGACGCATCCCCTCTCCTTCCGCACCCATCACCAGCGCCATCGGGCCGGTCATTTTGCTCTGGTACAGAGTATGGTCAGCCTCACCGGCCGTGCCGACAATCCATACGTTAGCCTCCTGCAGTACGCGCATGGTGCGTGCCAGGTTGGTGACGCGGATCAGCGGAATATGCTCGGCCGCACCGCTGGCCACTTTTTTAGCCGTCGCATTCAGCTGGGCTGAACGATCTTTGGGTAAAATAATCGCGTGGACCCCGGCGGCATCGGCGCTGCGCATGCAGGCACCAAGATTGTGCGGGTCGGTCACGCCGTCCAGAATCAGCAGGAACGGACTGTCCAGGCTGGCCAGCAGGTCCGGCAGGTCGCCTTCCTGATACTGACGGCCCGGTTTCACCCGGGCGATAATGCCCTGATGCACAGCACCTTCTGATTTGCTATCCAGCACCTGCTTGCTCGCCACTTGAATAACGATGCCCTGCGCTTCCAGCGCTTTGACCAGCGTTTGCAGACGACGATCGTCACGCCCTTTCAGGATAAACACTTCCTGGAAACGCTGGGGATCGCTGTCAAGCAGCGCCTGCACGGCGTGAATACCAAAAACAATTTCACTCATGGTTCAGTTACTCAACTTTCATATTCAGTGAGCGGGCTGCCCGAAAAAGAGGGTCAGCCCCTAAGCTAATGATGACGAATATCACAGGCTGACCGAAGGTCAGCCCCTACGAAAAACAGGTTGCCCTGAACCGCAGGGGTCGACCCTTTTTCGGGTCGACCCGTATCGACAGTGTGCAGTTGCCGTTATTGTGCGGCGTCGGTTTTTTTCGCCCGCTTCGCGCGGGTGGCAGCCCCGATTTTACGGGTCTTGTCCGACGGTTTGCGGGGTTTTTTCTCTTTCGCTGCAGCAGGCGCCGCGCCGTCAGCGGCTTTCGCCGGGCGGAAAGCACTGTCCGGCTCAAAGTTGGCGCCTTTGCGCGGAGCTCGACGGCGGCTGCCGCTGTTCTTCGGTGCTGCACGCTTTTCGCGTTCGCGTTCTGTTTTACCTTCACCACGCGGCTTACGGCTGCTTGAGATCAACGCGAAGTCAATCTTGCGCTCGTCCATATGCACCGCATCAACCCGCACTTCCACCGTGTCACCAAGGCGATAGGTACGGCCACCGGATTCACCAATCAGGCGCTGGCCCACGGCATCAAAGCGGTAGTAATCATTATCCAGCGTCGACACGTGTACCAGCCCGTCAATAAACAGATCGGTCAGACGCACGAAGAAACCAAAGCCAGTCACGCTGGAGATCACGCCGGTAAAGGTTTCGCCTACCTGATCCTGCATGAAGTCACACTTCAGCCAGTCGGCGACATCACGGGTGGCTTCGTCCGCACGACGTTCCGTCAGGGAACAGTGCTGACCCAGCTGCAGCATCTGCGGCATCTCATAATGGTAGCCACCGGTTGGCGTGGTGTTGCCCTGCAACGTCCCCGCCTCTTTGGCCAGCAGGTACTTAATTGCACGATGCAATAACAGGTCGGGGTAGCGACGGATCGGCGAAGTAAAGTGTGCGTACGACGCCAGCGCCAGGCCGAAGTGGCCCCGGTTTTCCGGGTCGTAAACCGCCTGCTTCATGGAGCGCAGCAGCATGGTTTGCAGCATTTCGTGATCCTGACGGCCCGCAATCTGACTCAGCAGTGCAGAGTAATCCACCGGCTGCGGCTTATCGCCACCCGGCAGGGTCAGACCCAGCTCATTCAGCACCGAGCGGAAGCTCTTAATGCTTTCATCACCCGGACGGTCATGGTCGCGGAACAGGGCAGGTTCGTTGTTTTTCTCAACGTAGCGCGCTGAAGCGATGTTCGCGAGGATCATGCACTCTTCGATCAGTTTGTGGGCATCGTTACGGGAAACCTGCTCCACGCGCTCGATACGGCGATCGGCGTTGAAGATAAACTTCGCTTCATCCGTTTCAAACGAAATACCACCACGCTGCTCACGCGCTTTTTCCAGCGCCAGATACATGCGGTGCAGTTCTTCCAGATCTTTCACCAGCGGCTCGTACTGCTGACGCAGTTCCTGATGCCCCTGCAGAATGTTCCACACTTTGTTGTAAGTCAGACGCGCGAAAGAGTTCATCACCGCTTCGTAGTGCTTGTAACCTGTCAGTTTACCGGTCGAGGAGATGGTCATCTCACACACCATACACAGGCGGTCAACTTCCGGGTTCAGGGAACACAGGCCGTTAGACAGCACTTCCGGCAGCATTGGGATCACCTGGGACGGGAAGTAAACCGATGTACCACGGTTAACCGCCTCATCATCCAGCGGCGTGCCCGGGCGCACGTAATAGCTGACGTCAGCAATGGCTACCCACAGGCGCCAGCCGCCACCGCGTTTCCGCTCACAGAACACGGCGTCATCGAAGTCACGGGCATCTTCGCCATCAATGGTGACCAGCGGCAGATCGCGCAGGTCGACGCGGCCCTGTTTCGCCTCTTCCGGCACTTCTTCGCTCAGATGGGCAATCTGTTTTTCCAGCGCTTCCGGCCATTCGTGCGGAATATCATGCGTACGCAGCGCCATATCAACGGCCATGCTGGTCCCCATGTTATCGCCCAGCACTTCAACGACTTTACCCACGGCCTTGCTGCGGCGGGTCGGACGCTGAGTCAGCTCCACCACCACCACAAAGCCCATGCGCGCGCCCATCAACTCATCAGCCGGGATAAGGATGTCAAAGCTCAAACGGCTGTCATCCGGCACCACAAAGCCAACCCCTGAGTCGGTGAAATAGCGGCCAACGATCTGGGCATTACGTGGCTCAACCACGCGCACCACACGCGCTTCACGGCGGCCTTTACGATCGGCACCCATTGCCTGCGCGAGGATCATGTCCCCGTGCATGCACATTTTCATCTGTTCAGCAGAAAGATAGAGATCGTCCTTACTGCCTTCAATGCGCAGGAAACCAAAGCCGTCGCGATGGCCGATCACTTTGCCTTTAAGCAGGTCCAGACGCTCCGGCAGCGCATAGCACTGACGGCGGGTGAACACTAACTGCCCGTCACGCTCCATAGCGCGCAGACGGCGACGCAGCGCTTCAGTCTGCTCTTCTCCACTGATGGAGAGTTCTTCTGCCAGCTCTTCACGGCTGGCCGGTTTTTCACGTTTATCCAGGTGGGCAAGAATGAACTCGCGGCTTGGAATAGGGTTTTCGTACTTTTCAGCTTCTCGTTCCTGAAAGGGATCGTGTGACATCGAGGTTCCTCCGTTGTCAGTTGCTCAGTGAAGGTCGTTCACTCAGCAAAATTTGGTAGAGCGGATTGTTGTCTTCAACCAGATCGGCCAGGGTGTATTGGTCAAGCTCATGCAGAAAACTCTGCAGAGCATCATGCAGCGCTTTTTTCAGGCGGCAGGCTGAGGTGATATGACAAAAGTCACTGTGGCAGTTCACCAACTGCAGCGGTTCCAGCGCACGAACCACCTGACCAATCACGATATCTCCGGCGGGTTGCCCCAGACGGATGCCGCCATTTTTGCCGCGTACGGCAGCAATGTACCCGGCACGACTAAGGTGATTGATAATTTTGACCATATGATTACGTGACACACCGTAAGTGGCTGTCACTTCACTGATACTGGTCATCTGGCCTGCCGGTAGCGAAGCGAGATAGATCAGCGCGCGTAAGCCGTAATCGGTAAAACTGGTTAGCTGCACGATAACCTCAAAGATACAACCGCAGGTGAAGTTGTGATCCGCTCAATAATTTGTATGGTTAACAATGATAATAAACCAGCCGGGGCTAGCCGGGCCATTTTATTTAAGGTGAGAACGGCAGAAGGGAACGGCAGGAAACCGGTACTGAATAAAAGCTGGCCGGGCAATGCCCGGCCTGAAACGACATTATGCGTCAAACGGGTCGCGCAGAATCATGGTTTCACTACGGTCCGGGCCGGTCGAAATAATATCAATCGGCACACCGGTCACGTCTTCAACGCGCTTGATATAGTCAAGCGCTGCCTGCGGCAGACCGTCCAGCGTTTTCACACCAAACGTGGTCTCAGACCAGCCAGGCATGGTTTCATAAATCGGTTCAATACCTTCCCAGCCTTCTGCTGCCAGCGGGGTAGTGGTCACTTCACGGCCGTCTGGCATGCGGTAAGCAACACAGATTTTCACCTCTTTCAGGCCATCCAGCACGTCCAGTTTGGTCATGCAGAAGCCGGAGAGAGAGTTAATCTGAACGGCACGGCGCACGGCAACCGCATCCAGCCAGCCGGTACGACGACGACGACCCGTAGTGGCTCCGAACTCGTTCCCCTGCTTGCACAGGAATTCACCGGTTTCATCAAACAGTTCGGTCGGGAACGGTCCTGCACCCACGCGAGTGGAGTACGCTTTGACGATCCCCAGCACGTAGTCAACATAGCGGGGACCAATGCCTGAACCCGTTGCTACGCCACCGGCGGTGGTGTTAGACGAGGTGACATACGGGTAAGTACCGTGGTCGATATCCAGCAGGGTGCCCTGTGCGCCTTCGAACATAATCAGGTCGCCACGCTTGCGCGCGCCGTCCAGCAGTTCGGAAACGTCAACCACCATCCCGGTGAGGATGTCGGCAATTGCCAGGGTATCCGCCAGCACTTTGTCGTAGTCCACTGCGTCAACTTTGTAATAGTTCACCAGCTGGAAGTTATGGTATTCCATCACTTCTTTCAGCTTCGCCGCGAAGGTTTCTTTGTTGAACAGATCGCCCACGCGCAGACCACGACGGGCCACTTTATCTTCATAAGCCGGCCCGATACCACGACCGGTGGTGCCGATGGCTTTCGCGCCGCGCGCTTTTTCACGTGCCACGTCCAGCGCGACATGATACTCAAGGATCAGCGGGCAGGCTTCGGAAATGAACAGACGCTCGCGTACCGGGAAGCCGCGATCTTCCAGACCCTTCATCTCTTTCATCAGCGCAGCCGGAGACAGCACAACACCGTTGCCGATGATGCTGGTTACGTTCTCACGCAGGATGCCAGAGGGAATTAAGTGGAGGACGGTTTTCTCACCGTTGATGACTAGCGTATGGCCAGCGTTATGGCCTCCCTGGTAGCGCACTACGTATTTAGCACGTTCAGTCAGGAGGTCAACTATCTTACCTTTACCTTCGTCACCCCATTGGGTGCCCAGTACGACGACGTTCTTACCCATTTTTCAAAATCACCGATTGCTTAAAAAAGGATTCTACCATCGTCATTTCCCTCTTTCAGCAGTTTTAGCATACGATTGCGTACTTTTTTGCCAGTGAGTCGGTTGTACACCCGGGTTTGGCGGGTATTTTTGATTCAACCAGCGCCGCCACGATTAAGCATGTAGTAGATTACTGCACCGGCAACGACCAACCCACCCCCTACCCGCCGCAGCAGACCATCCGGCATTTGTGCCATCGAAAGGATCATCCGCCGCCAGAGCTTCGGATAAAGCATCGGGCCTAACCCCTCAAATACCAGTACTAACCCCAGCGCCATCCACACCGTTCCATTCATCTCGTTCACTCACTGTCTGGTTTTAACTGAAACATAAAAAAAGGGCCGGAACAAATCCGGCCCTTTCCATTTTCCAACGGGTTAGCGCGTCGTGGTTGACGGACTCTTCATAAAGCGGAAGAAGTCGCTGTCCGGGCTTAACACCATGACATCCTGATTGCTCTTGAAGCTGTTCTCATAAGCACGCAGGCTGCGGATAAAGGCATAGAAGTCCGGATCCTGGCTGAATGCATTTGCAAACAGTTTCGCCACTTCTGCATCGCCTTCACCCTGAGTAATCAGAGCCTGACGACGCGCTTCTGCCAGTGTACGTTCCACTTCATAATCGGCCTGAGCTCTGACTTTTGCCGCTTCTTCCGCACCCTGAGCACGCTGGCTACGGGCAACGGATTCACGCTCTGCACGCATACGTGCATAGATAGCGTCAGACACTTCTGTTGGCAGGTTAATCTGCTTGATACGCACATCCACCACCTGAATACCCAACGCCGCCATACTGTTCGGGTTGATAGGCGGTTCATTGCTGTTGGTCTCGCTCTCTACGCGCTTGGCAACAGAGGCAATGGCATCATCGGCAGCTGGTGTAGCAACTTCATCATCCTGGCCTGCACTACCGGTGTTCAGGGCATCGCGGACATCGGTGGTCAGACGACCACGCGAATCTGTCACGATATCTTTCACATCCAGGCGGCCAATCTCAGAACGCAGACGGTCACTGAACTTACGTTTCAGCAGCACTTCCGCCTGAGAAATATCTCCCCCGCCAGTGGCCAGGTAGTAACGGCTGAAGTCGCTTACGCGCCATTTGATATAGGAATCAACGATCAGGTCTTTCTTCTCTTTAGTGACGAAGCGATCGGCCTGGTTGTCCATCGTCTGGATACGCGCATCAAGTGACTTTACCGACTCCAGGAATGGGATCTTAAAGTGCAGACCTGGCGCGTAGACCAGCGGTTTATTATCTGAATCACGCAGAACCTTGCCAAAGCGCATCACAATGCCACGCTGGCCTTCCTGCACAACAAACAGTGACGCGTACAGCACCACCAGCACAACAATCAATACTACGATTAATGGCTTACGCATCGCTTATTCTCTCCCTTCGCGCTGGGTATCGTTACGCTGAGCATTCACCCGGCGCTGATCCATAATGTCGTCCGGACTGAACGACGAACTGCCGCTGGCGCGTTCGTTACTGCCTGATGCCGGTGGCAGACGCAGCAGCCCACCGCTTGCATCCTGGCTGTTGGCAGACGCCCCCTGGCCACGCATCAGCTGATCCAGTGGCAGTACCATCAGGTTGCTGCCTTTATCATTAACCAGCACCTTGCGGGTATGACCCAGCACGCGTTCCATGGTTTCGATATACAGACGCTCACGGGTAATCTGTGGTGCCGCTTTGTATTCCGGCAGGATACGCGCAAAGCTATCCACTTCACCCTGTGCTTCCAGCGTCACGCGAGACTTGTAGGCACGCGCTTTTTCCAGAATCCCCTGCGCATCACCACGGGCACGTGGCAGTTTGTCGTTGGCATAGGCTTCAGCTTCACGCACTGCCTGCTCACGGTTTTCACGCGCGGCAATCGCATCATCGAAGGAGGCTTTCACATCTTCCGGTGGGCGTGCCGTCTGGAAGTTGACGTCAAGCAGAGTGATGCCCATGTCGTACGGACGAATGGTTTCTTCCAGCTCACGCTGGGTTTCACTACGCACGACGGTACGGCCTTCGGTCAGGATGCGATCCATGGTTGAACGACCGATAACGCCTCGCAGCGCGCTGTCGGTTGCCTGACGCAGGCTGTCATCAGCACTGGTCACCGCAAACAGATAGCGCTCTGGGTTTGTCACGCGGTACTGCACGTTCATTTCAACGCGCACAACGTTCTCATCCGAAGTCAGCATGGTGCCTGAAGCAGACAGCTCACGAACGGCCTCCACGTTCACCGCGCGAACCTGATCGACAAAGGTCGGCTTCCAGTTCAGACCTGGTTCAACCAGATGGCTGAATTTACCGAAGCGTGTCACCACGCCGCGTTCTGCCTCTTTGATGGTGTAGAAGCCGCTGCCCGCCCAGATCACGACCGCAGCCACAGCCACGATACCCACCAGACGCCCGGCATTGCCCGGCTTGCGTTGCGCGCCGCCGTTGCCGCTACCTGACCCGTCACCGCCGCTTTTCTTACCACCGCCCAGTCCGCCGAGCTTATTGCTCAGTTTACGGAAGATATCATCTAAATCAGGAGGCCCTTTATCACGCCCTCCCTTATTTCCCCCAGAGTTGCCGCCTTGATTATTGCTGCTTCCCCACGGGTCGCGGTCCTGTCCGTTATTCCCGGGCTGATTCCACGCCATGTTTATACTCCATTAATTGTGTGTGCGGTGGTATCCCAGGCCGGGATACACGTGTCAGGCAACTATGTAATCGACCAGCGAAGGTTCCTGCTTGCACAGGCGCCGCCAGTCAACGATCGGCATACGCACCTGTAACCCTACGCTGCCATCGTCTTCATTCCACTCTTTTTCTATCGCCTGCAATTGGTAAAAGCGGCTGCGTAGCCGCCCGGCTGCCGCTGGCAAACGCAGATCATACTGAGCAATCTCGCCAGCCAGACGCTCGGTGAGTGCCTGGAACAGCAGCGGAATCCCCTCACCGGTCTGTGCTGAAAGCCAGACGCGAATCGGCAGATTCTCTTCATCACGATCGATACGCGGAACGAAATCATCCAGCATATCGATTTTATTCATCACCAGCAGGCTGGGGATATCATCGGACTCAATTTCTTCCAGCACGACATTAACGGCATTGATGTTGTCATCAATACGCGCATCGGCAGCATCGATGACATGCAGCAGCAGTGCGGCTTCACGGGTTTCCTGCAGCGTCGCTTTAAACGCCGCCACCAGGTCATGAGGCAGATGGCGGATAAAACCGACGGTATCGGCCAGCACCACTTCACCGACGTCCACCACGTCCACACGACGTAGGGTCGGGTCGAGTGTGGCGAACAGCTGGTCCGCGACATAGACCTCTGAGGTAGTGAGGCGGTTAAACAGCGTAGACTTGCCGGCGTTGGTATACCCCACCAGCGACACGGTAGGCACATCGGCTTTGTTACGCGCCTGCCTGCCCTGTTCGCGCTGCTTCGACACGCGCTCCAGTCGGGAGAGGATCAGCGTAATACGGTTGCGCAGAAGGCGACGGTCCGTCTCCAGTTGGGTTTCACCCGGGCCGCGCAGACCGATCCCACCTTTCTGACGCTCAAGGTGCGTCCAGCCGCGAACAAGGCGCGTGGCAAGGTGGCGGAGCTGGGCGAGCTCAACCTGCAGTTTACCTTCATGGGTGCGGGCACGTTGGGCGAAGATATCCAGAATCAGTCCGGTGCGGTCAATGACACGGCACTCGCACAGCGCTTCAAGATTGCGCTCCTGCGCCGGACTGAGGGCATGATCGAACAGCACCACGGAGGCACCGCTCTCTTTTACCGCTTCGGCTATTTCAACAGCTTTTCCTTCACCGACAAAATATTTGGGGTGTGGCGATTTGCGGCTGCCGGTAACAACACGCAGCGCTTCTACGCCAGCAGAAGACACCAGGGTTTCAAACTCCTGTAAGTCTTCAGTATCTCTGTCTTGCGAGAAATAGATGTGCACCAGTACGGCCTGCTCACCGGCATCATAACGGTCAAACAAACTTTAGACCTCTCAATACTTTGTTAAACCTGCTGCGCGTTGGCCATACTGCGTCAAAACCAGATTCAAAATGCGCGTTCAGCTCACTAAACGGCGTTTTTTGCATGGATTCTCTTAATGACTCAAGCGCAATAAGGAAGCCAGGCGATAAATTCGTTGCCATAAAAACATTGCCAGGACGGGGAACCGGTAACAAAAAACTCCCCGTCCGGGAGGGACAGTCACACTAATTATTCAGCGTCATCACTGTCTTGCTGAGGCTGAGAAGCGGCCCCCTGGTTACTTCCGCTATGATGATAGTTGCTGCTTCCGCCACCCGCATTGTTGCTGTGGTGGGAGACCGGGCGGGACGGAACAACGGTAGAGATCGCGTGCTTATACACCATCTGGCTAACCGTGTTCTTTAAAAGAATAACAAATTGATCAAACGACTCGATCTGGCCCTGAAGTTTGATGCCGTTTACCAAATAAATCGAAACCGGAACACGTTCGCGACGCAGTGCGTTCAAGAACGGATCTTGCAATGATTGCCCCTTAGCCATTCTATCTTTTCCTTATATGCTTGTTGTTTGTAACTTAAGAACCATACGGTTCGAAATATGACGTAAAAAATTTGCGCAAGATAACGCACCAATTGTACACAATCACCCAGGCTTCGCACTAAGAACCTGTAACACGCGGGCATAGGCCGCATCAGGCTGTTCGCTGTCAAGCCAGTGAACATCTTTCCAGCCACGTAACCATGTTATCTGGCGTTTAGCCAACTGCCGGGTTGCGCAAATTCCCCGATAAACCATGTCATCGTAATCAATTTCACCGGATAAAAATGACCACATCTGGCGATAACCAACACAACGAATGGAAGGCATATCCGTATGCAAATCACCTCGTGCAAAGAGCGCCCGAGCCTCCGCTTCAAACCCTGACGTTAACATCTGATGAAACCGCTGCTCAATACGCTGATGGATTAATTCGCGATTCGCGGGTGCGATAGCGAACTGTGCAACATCGTACGGCAGTGGATCGCCCGAAGTTTTAGTCAGTTCCGTTAAAGTTTTACCCGAAATGAAAAAAACTTCCAGTGCTCGCGAGAGTCTCTGGGGATCATTCGGATGAATACGACGTCCAGCAACGGGATCAACATCACATAACTGACGGTGAAGCGCTTCCCAGCCCTCCTCACGCGCCATCTGCTCTATACGCTGACGTACCTCTGGATCGGCCGAGGGCAACGGCGATAATCCTTCCAGCAACGCCTTGTAATAAAGCATGGTGCCACCAACAAGCAACGGAATATTACCCCGCCGGGTAATATCCGCCATTTCAGCCAGCGCATCGCGCCGAAACTCCGCAGCCGAATAGGCCTCAGAGGGATCGCGAATGTCCAGCAAACGATGAGGCGCAAGACGCCTTTCCTCTGCGGAGGGTTTGGCAGTGCCAATATCCATACCGCGATAGATCAGCGCTGAATCAACACTGATCAGCTCTACCGGTAACGCCTGGCGCAGTGCAATCGCCAGGGCGGTTTTACCGGAGGCCGTCGGCCCCATCAAAAATATTGCCTTAGGCAGGCCAGCCGTGGATTGTTCACTCATGCTTCAGGGCGTTCATCGCCGTTTCAATATCGATGTATTGCAGTAATCCAGAAGGTGGCGATTTCACTAATTGCGGGCAAAGTCGCTCGACTTCTGCCAGCAGGGTAATCGCCTGCGAGTGATTCCAGTGCTGATATTCAGAAACAGACTGACGCGCTAACCACTGCGCCGTCTGGCTTGCTGATACATCCTGCTGCCGGGCCAGATACCCTAACATTTCTGGAATCAAGTTTTGTAAATTTTGTTGGCGTAATGGTAAAGGCACGGCGCGTAACATCACATGATGAGCGTCAAACAGCAGGTCAATGCCCATCAACGCCAGCAAGTCCGACTGCCGCTGCCCCGCCTCACGCTCTGCCTTTTCCAGCTTAAGCCGGACAGGAATCAGCAATGGCTGCGGCTTCAACCCTTCACTACCGGGTTCCAGCTGCATCTGCTTCAACCAGCGTTCAGCCACTGCCAGCGCAATCAGTGCCACACCTGAGCTGCCGTCAACCAGCGCATACTGCTCCTGTATCACGGTCAGTACGCGTCCAAAACTGTGCACGTGCCCGGCAAGCGGGGCCGGTTTTTCTTCTTTTACGCGGGTTTCCGGGGGCGGCTCGTCACGAACGGCGGGTGCAGATGACACCTCTCCGGTCTTTAACAGCTGTTGATAGACCGCGCCCTCGCGTTTCTGATACTGCGGCTCCTGCCGCTGCCAGCGGTTTCCAGCCCGGCTACCCTGGTCCGTCGGCGCGGCGCGCGGCGCAGCAGGGGCCGGTTCAGAGAAGTGATTCCCCCCCGCCGCCTGACGGTTCTCTGGCTGCCAGCGCTCGGCAGGCGCGGATGATACATCAGGCAGCGCTTCTGCACCGGTTTCCTGCAGTACGCTGATCACGCCCTGATAAATAAAATCATGCACCAGCCGCGACTGATGAAAACGCACCTCATGCTTTGCCGGGTGAACATTGACATCAACCTGGTGAGGATCAATTTCCAGATAAAGCACATACGCAGGCTGATGTTGATCCCCCAGTTTATCCTGATAGGCCTGACGGATAGCATGGTTAATTAAGCGATCGCGCATCATCCGGCCGTTAACATAGCAGTACTGTAATTCGGTCAGTGCCTTAGAGCCCACCGGGTCAGCCACCCAGCCGCGTAAACTCAGATCCCCGTGCTGCCACTCAATGTTCAGCGCATGGGCAATAAACGCCGTACCGCAGATGGCCGCCACGCGCCGCTCACGCTGGGTGTTGTCACTGACACCACGATACTGACGCACCAGCTTGCCGTTATGGCTGAGAGAGATGGCCACATCAAATCGCGCCAGCGCGATACGCCGGATCACTTCATCAATATGGGTAAATTCGGTTTTTTCGGTGCGCATAAACTTGCGCCGTGCCGGCGTGTTGTAGAACAGATCCAACACTTCAAGCGTAGTGCCAACCGGGTGTGCTGCGGGTTTAACGGTGACGGCCTGGTCGCGTCCTTCCGCGTAGGCCTGCCAGGCTTCACTTTGTGCCTCGGTACGGGAAGTCAGGATCAGACGCGACACGGAACTGATGCTGGCCAACGCCTCACCACGAAATCCGAGGCTGATAATTGCCTCCAGGTCATCCAGCGAGGCGATTTTACTGGTTGCATGGCGGGCCAGTGCCATCGCCAGCTCATCTTTATGAATGCCACAGCCATTATCACGAATGCGGATCAGCTTCGCGCCGCCTTTCTCAATATCGATGTCAATGCGCGTAGCGCCTGCATCCAGGCTATTTTCCACCAGCTCTTTCACTACCGATGCCGGGCGTTCAACCACTTCTCCTGCAGCAATCTGGTTAGCCAGCTGTGGCGGTAATACCTGAATGGGCATGATTTGTCCTTTGAAACGGTTGGGCATGGGGCGACCGGGTATTTATCAGGGCGACCGCAAAAATGGCCGTCCCCAACATTATCCGCCCAGGGTTATGAGGTCGGAATTTTTAACGTCTGCCCCAGCATTACATTCTGCGACTTCATCTTATTTGCCTGCTGGATTGCCTGCGGGCTCACGCCGTATTTCGCAGCAATCGCCGTCAGCGAATCCCCCCGCACGACTTTGTGCCTGGCGGGTTTGCGGCTGCTCACTGCCGCCGCAGAAGCCGTTTTACTCCCGGCAGGAACCTTCAGACGCTGCCCCACCCAAACCACATCTTTTTTTAATGTGTTCATGGTACGCAGCGTTTCCATACTGACCCCATAGCTGGCGGCAATACCGGAAAGTGTCTCTCCGCGTTTCACCACATGGCGCTGAACCGCACCGGTATATTCTGTGCTGGCGGGGGCCGGGTTAGCCTGGACTTCAACCGCCGTTGCGGCCTGCAACGGTCGGTTTTCCTCCTTTGGGATGGATTGTAACGGGTGCGCCAGGAAGTAGTTGCGCAGGCCTTTATAAATCGACTCGGCAATCTTCTGCTGGTAAGCACTGCTGCCCAGCAGCCGCTCCTCCGAAGGGTTACTGATAAAACCGGTTTCCACCAGCAGAGAAGGGATATCTGGCGAGCGGAGTACGCCGAGGCTGGCATGTTCCGGCCGGCGCTTGTGCAGCGCGCCGACGCGTTGCAGCTGCGCAATCACTTTCACTGCCACATCATAGCCCACGCGCTGCGAATGCCCGAACTGCAGATCCAGCACAGCCTGGCTGAGGTACGGATCCGCCTGGCTGTTGGCCAGCAGGTCACCGGCACCGCCTAACAGTTCTGACTGTTTCTCATGCTGTTCCAGCCAGCCCGCCATTTCACTGTTCGCACGACGGTTCGACAGCACCCACACGGAAGCACCGGATGCGCTGCGGTTGGGTGCGGCATCGGCGTGAATGGACACCAGCAGATTGGCGTTTTGCTTGCGCGCCACTTCAGAGCGGCCCATGACGGAAATAAAATAGTCGCCGTCACGGGTCATCACGCCTTTAAACATCGGGTCGGCGTTCAGCAGCGCTTTTAACTTGCGCGCAATCGCAATCGTCACGTTTTTTTCTTTCAGGCCCCCGCCACCAATGGCGCCCGGATCCTGTCCGCCGTGACCGGCATCAATTGCCACGATCACGGTGTCATTGCTGCTACGAGCGTTGCGTGGGCGCGCCACCTCATTACCACTGCTGACCGACGTCACCGGATTGGCATCAAACGGACTTTTTGGCGGTGCACTGACCGGACGGGAAGGTGACACGCTGCTTACCGCGGCCTGGCGGCTTGCCTGGGATGGCTGCGTGCCGGAAATGGTGAACACCACATTGTAATGACTGCCGTTACGCTGCGTAACCGCCCGGGTCTTACCCCGCTGGGTCAGCTCAAACACCAGCCGGATACTCTGGCTGTCTTTGGCGGTGCTTGACCGGATGCGCTTCACAATGTTCTCACCGCTGAAAGTCAGGGGCAGCCCCTGTACGATACCGCTCTGGCGGATATCCAGCACAACACGATCCGGGTTATGTAACGGAAAGAATGCATACACCGGTTGCCCGGCAAAGCTCAGCGTGACCCGGGCTTCGTTACTGCCATTAGAAACTTTAATATCGGATAAATTCGCCGCCACCGAGCTGAAGGAACAGCAAAACAGGGCCAGCAGGCACCAGGCTTTAAATCGCAGCATCATGCTCCATCCTGTTCAGCCATTATGCGTTGTAACATCGTTTCACCATTGGGGGTGCAGGCGCACAGGCGTGCTTCACGCGCATGTCCCTGATAAGTGAGATGCAGCTCCACATCAGGCTCTGGCAGGATGCCAGCCCCCTGCTGAGGCCACTCAACCAGGCACAGGCTGTCCGGGCCAAAATAATCACGAATGCCCATAAATTCAAGCTCTTCCGGGTCAGACAAACGGTACAGGTCAAAGTGATACACCCGGCGATCTGGCAGAACGTAAGGTTCAACCAGCGTATAAGTGGGACTTTTTACATTTCCCTGATGGCCAAGCGCCTGTAAGAAGCCGCGGCTAAAGGTGGTTTTACCTGCACCGAGGTCGCCATAAAGATAGAGGATCGCCGCGCCTTGACAGGCGCGGGCCAGGCGGGCACCCAGAGCGAGGGTTGCTGCCTCATCGGGCAATGCAATTACACAGGTCATCATTCTTTTGTATTCGAAATCTCAGGATTGACAAACAGATACAGCATCGAGAGCAGGTCGCTGGCTAACATACCGCGCGTACCGCGCTGCTGTGCCACTACGTCAGCCGCCGCTCCATGCACGACGCATCCTGCGCAGGCAGCATCGTACAGTGAGAGCTTTTGCCCTGCCAGACTGCCGATAATACCAGATAACACATCTCCCATTCCCCCACTGGCCATACCGGCGTTACCGACATCGGCAATGGCCATTTCGCCCTGCTCGCTGGCAATCAATGTACCGGCACCTTTCAGGACGACAGTACCACCATAGCGCTTTGCCAGACGGCGTACAGCCAGTAAGCGGTCACTCTCAATTTCGCTGACTTTACTGTTCAGCAGCCTTGCGGCTTCACCGGGATGCGGCGTAATAATTCGATTTTGACGTTTATCGGGGCTGATTGCCAGCAGGTTAAGCGCATCGGCGTCCCAAAGCATCGTTTTCTGAGAGTTTTCGACCTTTTTCAAGGCGTTCTTACCCCACGCGCCCTGACCGAGACCAGGGCCAATCACGATGACATCCGCCCATTCCAGCCCGGCATCGAGCGTTTTATCCGTCATCTCCTGTACCATAATCTCCGGACGCGCCGTCAGTAAGGGGCCAACGTTTTCAATGTGAGTGAGTACTCGCACCAAACCTGATCCGGCGCGTAATGCGGCTTCTGCTGTCATACGAATCGCTCCGGCAGTTCCGTGATCGCCGCCAATCACCAGCAGGCGGCCGTGATCGCCTTTGTGTGAGGTCGGCCGCCGTGGCGGCAGCCAGGTGGCGAGATGGCCGGCATCATAGCGGGCAATCGGCGCGACCTGACCTCGCAACCACGGATCAAGATTCAGGCTGTGGTAATGCAGCTGTCCGACATGGTCACGCGCTTTACCGGTCAGTAGCCCCGGTTTCAGGGCGATAAATGCCAGCGTATGACGCGCATTAACGGCAACACCCGGGACAGTACCGTTAGCAGCCACTAACCCTGAGGGCACATCCAGCGCAAACACCGCGGCTGAATGGCCATTCATCCGCTCAATCAGCGCATCATAAGGCGCTTCAGGGATGCGATGAAGCCCGGTGCCGAGCAGTGCATCAACAATCACGTCAACAGAATCAGGCCAGGAAAGGCGTGCATCGTGGATTACCCCACCGGCCGCCAGCCAGTTTTCCCGCGCCTGGCGGGCTTCCTCTGGCGGGTTTTTATTCCCTTTCACAGCAATCAGCGTGACCTGCAGCCCGGCAGCCTGCACCAGGCGTGCTACGACAAAGCCATCGCCGCCATTGTTGCCGTGCCCGCACAGGATCAGCCAGTGCTGCGCCTGCGGCCAGAGCTGCCGTAGTAAGCTGAACGCTGCCTCCCCTGCGCGCTGCATCAGTTCAAACAGTGTGATACCCAGACTGTCTGCCCCCTCACGCTCCAGCCCGGCGACCGCCTCCACAGGCCAGACAGAATAGGGTAAACTGGTACGGTCTTTTTGCTGGTTCAGGTTATTCATGTCGCATCCTCTCGATTTTCATCAACTTGCCCGGGATATTAAACAGTGGGGGCTGGCGCTCGGCTTTCAGCAGGTGGGTATTTGTGATACCGACTTAACGCTGGAAGAGCCCCGTCTTCAGGCCTGGCTGGACAAACAATACCACGGTGAAATGGACTGGATGGCGCGCCACGGGATGATGCGCGCCCGCCCCCATGAACTGCTGCCCGGTACGCTGCGCGTCATCAGCGTACGGATGAATTATCTGCCTGCAAAAGCCGCCTTCGCCAGCACGCTAAAAAATCCCCGGCTGGGCTATGTCAGCCGTTACGCTCTCGGCCGCGATTATCACAAAGTATTACGCAATCGCCTGAAAAAGCTCGGCGATATGATCCGCGAACACTGTAGTGACGCCCAGTTCCGTCCCTTTGTCGACTCAGCGCCGCTGCTGGAACGGCCGCTGGCCGCGAAGGCGGGTCTGGGATGGACGGGTAAACATTCGCTGATCCTCAATCGCGAAGCCGGATCCTGGTTTTTTCTCGGCGAACTGTTGATTGATCTGCCGCTGCCGGTTGATAGTCCGGTCGAAGAGAACTGTGGACGCTGCGTTGCCTGCATCACTACCTGCCCGACAGGTGCCATCGTCGAGCCTTACACCGTCGATGCCCGCCGCTGCATCTCTTATCTCACCATCGAGTTAGAAGGTGCGATTCCGGAAGCGTTTCGTCCCTTGATCGGCAACCGCATTTATGGCTGCGACGACTGCCAGCTGATTTGCCCGTGGAACCGTTACGGGCAGCTCACGGATGAAGATGATTTCAGCCCACGCGCCATCCTGCATGCTCCCCCCCTGACAGAGCTTTTCGCCTGGGATGAGGCAAAATTCTTACGTATTACTGAAGGATCAGCTATCCGGCGAATTGGTCATTTGCGCTGGCTGCGCAATATCGCGGTGGCGCTCGGCAACGCGCCCTGGGATGAAAACCATCTGAAAGCACTGGAAGCACGTCGCGGTGAGCATGCCATGCTGGATGAACATATTGACTGGGCGATTGCGCGCCAGCTGGCACGACGCGATGAACATACTATTGAAGTACAGAGCAGCCAGCAGAAACGCCTGGTGCGTACGATCGAGAAGGGATTGCCACGTGATGCTTAAATGCACAACAGGGTAAGTTTTCTCCCTGCGAAATCTTTTCCACATGCTGTGAATAAAAATAAAAACTCTTTGTCATTCAAGCGTCACAGAAACAGCAAGTGATCCAGATAACAATTTGAAATATTCACAATTGACTTAAAAACAACGAGTTACAAAAGATATGGAATAACAAGCTGTTTTGTCGCACGCGAAGATCAAGAACATAAGCTGTGGATAAGTCTGTTTAAAAGATTTTTGAGCAGAGGCAAACAGGCTATCGCACTGCATCAGACGCTGTGGATAAAAATGAAGGTCATTGAGAAATATTTTTATTTGGAGCGGGAAACGAGACTCGAACTCGCGACCCCGACCTTGGCAAGGTCGTGCTCTACCAACTGAGCTATTCCCGCTTAGGATTAATGCTGTTTTAATGCACTAAAAAGCATGTAACTTATTGATTAATCTGCTTTTTATTCCTGCTTTTCACAGGAGAGGTCGCTATTATGGACCTGTTTACGGGTGCTGGCAAGCCTTGCTTCAAAAAAAATTTTCCCGCTCAAAAAAACTGCGCACTGCGTCACTCCGTTACCCGTTATGAGACGATTCAGATCCCCGCCATTTGCAAACCTGCCCGTCAGTCAGTATGGAACTGGCGTATCAAAATGTGCCGATTCAATATCAAACCTCATAATACTGATGACGAAAAAACCATTAGTAATATAACGATATTTTTAATAAAACCACTAACAAAAAAAATAATTAAATATCGATAGACAATAAATAAACTAATCATTTTATTATAATGGATAAATAACGATACCGATAACCACACACCCTGATTGACATAAAGCAGTTTATATCGCTACCATTATTCGGTTAAAGCCAAATTTATTACCCGCACCACCAGGAAGAAACAAAACTTTTAAATTACCCTCCTTTTATTAGGAAATTACTTAAATTAACGGACTATTATCGACATGAATAAGATATTCAAAGTAATTTGGAATAAAAGTGCCCAGTGCTTCGTGGTCTCTTCTGAACTGGCAAAAAGTACAGTTAAGAGTGGACGACAAAAATTAACACCAGCAAGCCAGAAAAGCTCAACGCTGTTTAGCTTTTCGCTGCTGGTCTCATCGCTACTGATGGCCATGTCCGGGTCAGCCTATGCGGTGAACGCAGCACCGCCAGCAAACAGTATTAACCCGGACTATCAGGCAGCAAACGGATTAATCAGCATTGCAGGCGGTGGCAAAGGCAACGCCCATGCAACTGATAATAAAAATGGCCAGAATGATAAGTCCAATAATGACTATGGTATTGCTATCGGAGCCGGCTCTAAAGGATTCTGGGCCAGCGTGGCCATGGGGGATACCGCCGAGGCACAGTCGCTCTACGGCACCGCCATTGGCCCCAAGGCCAACATAGACAACGCCTCGGACTATGCCGTTGCGCTGGGTAATAAGGCCAGCATAAAGACCAGTAACAACGGGGTGGTATTGGGCTCCAATGCCAGTCTTACAGGTGCCGAGAACTCGGTCGCCATAGGAAATGCAGCGTCCGTTAGTGGGGTTAAGAACTCCGTTGCCATAGGCGCAAACTCTACGGCAACCGAAGAAAATACCGTCTCCATTGGTTCTAAAGGGCATGAGCGCAAACTGGTTAACCTGGCTGACGGCGATGTTTCTGCGACGTCTAAAGAAGCGGTTAACGGCAGTCAGCTGAATACGACTAACCTGAAGATTGATGCGTTTGACGGACGAATCAATGACAATAATGCCAATATCGATCTCCTGAATCAGGGAAGTGCCGGCGTCATTCAGGTAACCAAAGATAAAACGACACTGTTTATCGGTTCTGACATTGCAGAAGAAGTAACCACGTTTGATCTGTCCACAACAAAGACTGTAGATGGTGAAGATGTCACAACCAACCGGAAAATGACGGGTCTGCTGGAGGGCATAGTCGAAAAAGATTCCACCGATGCCGTCAACGGCAATCAGCTGTTTAAAACCGAGCAGGAAGTACTGCAAAACACCGGTGATATTACCAATCTGAATACCGGTAAGGCCGGGCTGGTGCAGCTGGAAGGGCAAAATCTGTTCTTCGGCAGCGCGGCGGCCAACGCAATGGTCTTTAATGTCGGAAACCGCACGATCAGCGGTGTGAAAGCAGCCACACTCAGCGCAGACTCAACCGAAGCTGTTAACGGCAGTCAGCTGCATGACACCAATGCCCGCATTGATAAAAACTCCGATGACATTGCCAAACTGGCCGGTAACAGCAGCGGTGGGGGTGCTGGCGGCATGCTGCAAATGAGTGGTGACGGGCAGTCCCTTGTCGTCAGTGAGGCAGGGAAAGGGGCAACCTCGCTCAATTTAGACGGCCTCACCATTAACGGGATTGGCGCAGGCGAGTTAAGTGCGACTTCCACCGAGGCGGTTAATGGTTCTCAGCTGTTTGAAACCAATCAACAGGTTTCTAAAAACACTACCGATATCAGTAAATTAAGCACAGACATCAGCAGTGGTAAAACAGGCGTAACGCAGATTGATGGCGATAAAATCGTCTTCAACGATGGCGGGAAAGGCACAACCACTCTGGATGTCGGCGGGCGTAACGTTGCTAATATCAAAGAGGGTGAGCTGTCCAAAAACTCGAAAGATGCAGTTAACGGTTCTCAGCTGTTTGAGACGAAT
The DNA here is from genome assembly GCF_019844095.1 of Erwinia persicina. NCBI lineage: Bacteria > Pseudomonadati > Pseudomonadota > Gammaproteobacteria > Enterobacterales > Erwiniaceae > Erwinia > Erwinia persicina. The sequence continues at coordinate 4,095,104 of NZ_CP082141.1, forward strand.
ACTCACGTTGAGCAGAACACGGCAAATATTGAAATTAACCGGACAGATATTAATAAAAACAAGACGGATATTGCCAATAACTCATCAAAAATCACTGACCTTGAAAATTCCTTCTCAGGCATGAATCACTCATTCAGAAGCCTGGCGAAAGAAGTTAACAAGAATAAAAAACGGGCTGATGCCGGGATTGCCGGGGCGATGGCGATGACGGCCATTCCCCATGTGTATTCCGACGACTTCTCTTTCGGTATGTCGATGTCAGGTTACCGGGATCAGGGGGCATTAGCCGCAGGGGTGACGGTGAAAACCAGTGAACATACGGCCATGAAAGTGAACTCTTCCTGGGATACCCAAAATGGCGCTGGCGTTGCCGCAGGTTTTGCCTGGGGCTGGTAAGGCTGATTGAATAATGGCCATCGGGAGGAGTCCCGCTGGCCATAAAAGGTGACTATTTCAATGAAGACCATTATCAACGGCCTGATTATTATTATCATGAGCTCAATCATTTCTACGCTGTGCGCGCTCTACTTATCTGATAATAACAACAGCCTTTTTAAACATTATGATCCCCCTGCAGTCAATAATCAGCACGATAACACTATCGAATTACTGAAAAAATCCGCTATAGCCGGAAATATAGAGTCGCAGTTTACGCTCGGTACTATGTATTATCTGGGACGTCAGGTTCCTAAAGATGATGTTGAATCACGCTTCTGGTTTAATATTGCCTACACAAATGGCAGTCTGGAAGCCGAAGTCAATCTTGCCTCCATGTATAAATACGGTGAGGGTGGGGATAAGGACCTGAAAAAAGCACTTTCACTCTACGCCGATGCCGCACAAAAAGGGTCTCCCGTTGCTTTTTACAGTCTGGGAAAAATGTATCTGACGGGCGACGCTCTGGAGAAAAATGAGCGCTATGGGCTCTCGTTATTACAGGACTCCTGTCGTGCAGGTTACGACAAGAGCTGTCTTCTGCTGCGACAAACATCTCATCCTCATCCGGCGACACCGCAAAAATGACCCTCAGGATCATTTTTGCGGCCGGTGAACGATCAGATCTGCCAGCGTTAAGGGTTCAGCTGCTGCCAGCGCTGATAAACGTTGATCGCATTGCTGCTTTTCTGCTGGATCATCGGCAGGCGACGCTGTTCGATCGGCTTGCTGTACTCTGCATAGAAGGTATTCAGTTCAAAGTACTTGCGGTTATCCTGATAAAACGGTGCATAGTCTTCACGCGTTGTAAGGTAAATCACCTGCTTCGGACTGCAATAGTAGAGTGAGCCAAGGCACATCGGACAGGGGCTGGCGAGAATGTAAATATCGCAGTCACTGAGATTTTCTGTGCCGAGCCGCGTACAGGCCTGGCGGATAGCCAGGATTTCAGCGTGTGCGGTAGGATCGCTGGTTTGTGCCACCAGATTCGGACTTTCTGCAATAATCTCACCGTCACGCACGATCACCGTCGCAAACGGCCTTCCGCCCTCTTCCACGTTTTTCATTGCCAGATCGACAGTACGCTGCACAAAATCCATCATCATCTCCATGTCTGCTCAGAGTAGGGTTAATGGAGATAAGGCTATGGCCGGTTAGCTATAATGTAAAAGACCCATTTATAATGAATGCCATAAGCTGTAATTATAGGAACGCTCATGCTGTTACGTCATATCCACTATTTTCTGGCGGTCGCTGAGCACCGTAGCTTTACCCGCGCGGCGACAGCGTTGCACGTCTCGCAGCCGGCACTGTCACAGCAGATTAAGCAGTTAGAAGAAACCCTGGGCAGCCCGCTTTTTGACCGAAGCGGAAGAGAGATGCGTCTGACCGACGCCGGAGAAACATATCGTCATTATGCGAAGCGGGCCCTGCGCGACCTGGCGGAGGGACAGCGTGCGCTGAATGACGTGGAAAATCTACGGCGTGGAGCATTGCACATAGCCATTAACCCCACCTTCACTCACTACCTGATGGGGCCGCTGGTCGCGTCTTTTCACCACCGTTATCCCGACATTACGCTGGAAATACGGGAAATGCCTCAGGAGCAGATAGAGCAGAACCTGGCGGATGACCGCGTGGATTTAGGCATCGGATTTGACGTACCGGTGCAGACCGGCATCTCCGCTCAGACGCTGTTTACCGAAACGCTGGCGCTGGTCGTCGCCAGCCATCACCCCCAGGCCCGGCATCGCCGTCTGCCGCTTGCGGCACTGGATGAGGAGAAGCTGGTGCTGCTGACGGCTGAATTTGCCACCCGGAGGCAAATTGATCACTGCTGTCGGAAAAACAACCTGAATCCTCAGGTGTTAATGCAGGCAAACTCACTGAGTGCGGTGATTGAAATTATCCGGCGAACCAGGCTTGCCAGCCTGCTACCGGCAATGACAACCCTGGCGCATCCTGATCTGGTGTCCGTTGAACTCACGCCCCCGCTGCTGGAAAGAACGGCAGTGCTTTTACAAAGAAAGGGAGGATACCAGACCGCTGCGGCAAGGGCATTTGCCGTTCTTGCGCAGGAACAGGGAGATGATTTTCAGCAAGGACAGGCATAAAAAAAGAGCCTTTCGGCTCTTTTTTTACTGGTTCACAGAAAGACGAGTCTGTCTGAAAACGAAATTTTGGAGCGGGAAACGAGACTCGAACTCGCGACCCCGACCTTGGCAAGGTCGTGCTCTACCAACTGAGCTATTCCCGCTTGGGTGGTACTGACTACTTAAAATTTGGAGCGGGAAACGAGACTCGAACTCGCGACCCCGACCTTGGCAAGGTCGTGCTCTACCAACTGAGCTATTCCCGCTCTGGGTACCGAAGAAAATTCTTCATCGGTACGGGGTGCGAATTATACGAGTATTTTCCCCCCCCGCAACCCCCGGCATTGAAAAAATTTACTTTTTTTTGCCAAGTGTCGATTAAACCGCCGTTACGCTGATTTTTACAGCATTTCAGGGCTAAAAACAGCGCTTACTGCTTTTTCCCGCTCACCGTAAAATTACAGCTGGATAAAATGCTCGCGATAATAGGCCAGTTCGGCCACTGACTCACGGATATCATCCATCGCCTGGTGGGTCCCCTGCTTTTTAAAGCCCGGCAGGATCTCCGGTTTCCAGCGCCGTGCCAGCTCTTTCAGCGTACTGACATCCAGGTAACGGTAATGGAAGTAGGCTTCCAGCTCCGGCATATATTTGAACAGGAAGCGGCGATCCTGGCCAATGCTGTTACCACAGATCGGTGAACTGTTGGCCGGAACCCACTGTTCAAGAAAGGCAATCGTCGCCCGCACGGCAGCTTCTTCATCGATCTGGCTGGCTTTAACCCGCTCCACCAGGCCACTGTTGGTATGGGTGCGTACATTCCACTCATCCATTAATGCCAGTTGGGCATCTGACTGGTGGACAGCCATCACCGGGCCTTCGGCCAGAATATTCAGATCGGCGTCTGTAACCAGGGTGGCAATCTCAATAATCCGATCCTGCTCCGGGTCGAGCCCGGTCATCTCAAGATCAATCCAAATCAGGTTGTTAGCATTAGCAGTCATAGTACGTCTCGCGTTGGCCGAAGCGGCATAGTGTCGAATTAAGGTGTATGATAGACGTTTTGCCCTGTCAGGGCGAAATATGCAAAACCGGTGTGAGGAACAGTGACTAAAAACAAACTATCCAAAGGTCAGCAACGTCGCGTGAGTGCCAACCACGATCGTCGCCTGAAACAGCGTGCTGATAAACCTGAGCCAGATGACAATCTGTTCGGTGAAGCCCGTGATGGCGTGGTGATCAGCCGTTTTGGTATGCATGCCGATGTGGAAGATGCGGATGGTTCCGTTCACCGCTGTAACATCCGCCGCACCATTCGTTCACTGGTGACCGGTGACCGCGTGCGCTGGCGTCCAGGCGTGGAAGGGGGAGCTACCGTTAAAGGAATTGTTGAAGGCGTACATGAACGTACCTCGGTACTGACGCGTCCCGACTTCTATGACGGTGTGAAGCCTATTGCCGCCAATATCAATCAAATCGTGGTGGTGTCGGCTATTCTGCCTGAGCTCTCGCTGAACATCATTGACCGCTATCTGGTGGCGTGCGAAACACTGGGCGTTGAGCCACTGCTGGTACTGAACAAAACCGATCTGCTGGATGACAAGGGCCGTGCCTTCGTTGATGAGCAGATGGATATCTATCGCCATATTGGCTACAAGGTGCTGATGGTTTCCAGCCATCGTAAAGAGGGCCTGGTGGAACTGGAAGAGGCGCTGACCGGTCGGGTCAGTATCTTCGCCGGGCAGTCCGGGGTCGGAAAATCCAGCCTGCTCAACGCCCTGCTGGGTCTGGAGCTCAGCGCTGCCGAGATCCTCACTAATGACGTCTCCGACAACTCAGGCCTGGGACAGCACACCACCACTGCTTCCCGTCTCTATCACTTCCCGCACGGCGGGGACGTGATTGATTCCCCGGGGGTGCGGGAATTTGGTTTATGGCACCTGGAGCCGGAACAAATCACCCTGGGATTTGTCGAATTCCGTGACTACTTAGGCGGGTGCAAATTCCGTGACTGCAAACATGATACTGACCCCGGCTGCGCCATACGTGAAGCTGTCGAAAAAGGTGAGATCGACGAGTCGCGTTTTGTTAACTATCACCTGATTCTCGATACCATGTCTGAAGTCCAGGCGAAAACCCGCCGCTTTAGCACCGACAAAGACTGACAAAACGGGCCTGATAAACAGGCAGCGGGGCATTAAAAACAGCGTTCACTGCCGGGCAATAGCCTAAAACTGCGGGCGCTGCTACAATCCGCCCCCTTTATTAGCACTGTCCCCTGATTCATCACTTTGCAGAACGGCGCAGCGCGCCTCTGCAGCCTGATCCGGGGGCAGGTATATCTGATTGAGCCAGGAGGCTAACGTGTTCGATCGTATTAAACTCGGCCTGAATAACATACTGCCTAAAAAAGCCCTGACTGAACTGGCCGGCTGGGGTGCCAGCAAACGGGGTGGATGGCTGACCAAAGCCGTGATAGACGCTTTTGTCTGGTATTACAAAGTGGATATGAAAGAAGCGCAGAAACCGGACACGGCCAGCTATCGCACCTTTAACGATTTCTTCGTCCGTCCGCTGCGCGACGAAGCCCGGCCGATTGAAACTGACCCGAATCTGCTGGTTCTGCCTGCGGATGGCGCGATCAGCCAGTTAGGCCATATTGACGGCGAACAGATTTTTCAGGCCAAGGGGCATACCTATTCGCTGGAAGCGCTGCTGGCAGGCAATACCGCGATGACTGAGATGTTCCGTGACGGCGAGTTTGTCACCACTTACCTGGCACCACGTGACTACCACCGTGTTCATATGCCTTGTAACGGGATCCTGCGCGAAATGATCTACGTACCGGGCGACCTCTATTCGGTGAACCCGCTGACGGCCCAGAACATTCCCAATCTGTTTGCGCGTAACGAGCGGGTGATTTGCCTGTTTGATACCGAATTTGGTCCGATGGCACAGATTCTGGTGGGCGCCACGATTGTCGGCAGCATCGAAACCGCATGGGCGGGCACCGTAACGCCACCGCGTGAAGGGGTGATCAAACGCTGGAGCTGGCCGGGTGCAGATGCAGAGGGATCGGTCGTCCTGTTGAAAGGTCAGGAAATGGGGCGCTTTAAACTCGGCTCAACCGTGATTAACCTGTTTGCTCCTGGCAAAGTTAAGCTGGCAGAAAGCCTGACGGCTGAGAGTAAAACCCGTCTTGGCACGACCCTCGCCATCGCACTGCAAAAAGACAGTGCGGAAGACGTCCTCCATCATCCATAGCGGATAATCATGTCACGTCTGATACTCACTCTTTTGTTAGGCTGGAGCTTGCTCCAGCCGGTATATGCCGCCAGCGCACCGGATGCGTCGCAGATCAAACAACAGCTGGAAGAGGCGAAATCAGAGAAGACCTCCGCAAGTCAGACCGCCACCGTCGAGGCCCTGCAGTCCACGCTTAACTGGCTGGATGAATACCAGAAGTCCGTGGATCTTACGCAGGAATATCAGCAGGTCATCGACGATTTCCCCAAACTGTCCCGTGAATTACGCCAGCAGATCGTCACCCTGACGGACAGCAACAAGCCCCTGCGCAGTAATATGAGTGCCGCCGATCTCGATCAGGAGATCCTGCAGGTCAGCAGCCAGTTGCTGGAAGAGAGCCGTCAGGCCCAGCAGGAGCAGGATCGCGCCCGTGAGATCAGCGACTCTCTTTCCCAGTTGCCGCAGCAGCAAACCGATGCCCGCCGCGCGCTGAACGAAATAGAACGCCGCTTACAGGGACAGCCTGCCCCCAACACGCCACTCGGTCAGGCCCAGCTGGCGCAGCGTCAGGCAGAGTCTGCCGCACAAAAAGCCCGCGTGGATGAGCTGGAGCTGGCACAGCTTTCAGCCAACAACCGTCAGGAGCTGGCGCGTATGCGCGCCGAAGTCCACCAGCGTAAAGCCGCCAGCCTGGATGCCTACTTACAGGATTTACGTAACCAGCTGAACAGCCTGCGCCAGCGTGAGGCCGAAATGGCCCTGGCCCGCACCGAACAGCTGGCAGAAAACAGCGGTGATATGCCCGCCGGCATCACGGAACAGTTTCGCATTAACCGCGAACTTTCCAGCGCACTGAATCAGCAGGCGCAGCGCATGGACCTGGTGGCCTCGCAGCAGCGAACCGCCGCCAATCAGACCATCCAGGTTCGTCAGGCACTCAGCACCATTCGCGAACAGTCACAGTGGCTCGGCGTCTCCAACGTGCTGGGTGAAGCACTGCGTGCCCAGGTGGCCCGACTGCCGGATATGCCGAAGCCACAACAGCTGGATAATGAAATGGCCCAGCTGCGCGTGCAGCGCCTCTACTATGAAGACCTGCTCGAGCGCCAGAAATCACTGCGCCAGCTTCGCCAGGATGACAACAGCGACCTGACGCCTGAACAACGCCGTATCCTTGAAGCCCAGTTGAAAACCCAGCGCGAACTGCTGACCTCGCTGCTTTCCGGCTGTGATAATCTGATCCTCGGCGTCACCAAACTGAAAGTGGGCAACAGCCAGCTGGTGGATGCGCTGAATGAAGTCAAAGAAGCCACCCACCGCTACCTGTTCTGGACGGCGGATGTCAGCGCCGTCGACTTCAGCTACCCCATCAACCTCGCGCGTGACCTGCACCGCCTGCTGTCACTGGACACACTGGGTCAGCTGGGCGGCGCGATGGTGATGATGGTGACCAGCCGGGAAACCGTGCTGCCGCTGCTTGGCGCCGTGCTGCTGGTCGGCTTTAGCATCAGCTCCCGCCGCCACTTTCGCAAATTCCTTGAACGCGCCTCCAGTAAAGTCGGCAAGGTTACCCAGGATCACTTCAGTCTCACCCTGCGAACGGTGTTCTGGTCCATTCTGGTGGCACTCCCTTTGCCAGTGCTGTGGGCGGCGCTGGGCTATGGTTTACAACACGCCTGGCCCTATCCGATTGCCATTGCCATCGGTGACGGCGTGACCGCCAGCGTCCCGCTGCTCTGGGCGTTTATGGTCAGCAATACCTTTGCCCGTTCGCAGGGGCTGTTTATCGTCCATTTCCGCTGGCCGCAAACCCGTGTGGCGCGCGCAATGCGTTTCTATACGCTGTGCATCGGTCTGGTAGTACCGCTGATGATGATGCTGATTGCCTTCGATAATCTTGAAGACCGCGAATTCTCAGCCACCCTCGGCCGCCTGTGCTTTATCCTGATTTGTGGTGCCCTGAGCCTGGTGACTGTCAGCCTGAAACGGGCGGGGATCCCGCTGCACCTTGATAAAGAAGGTAACGGCGATAACTTGATTAACCGGATGCTGTGGAATGCGATGATCGCGATCCCGCTGGTCGCGGCCCTTGCCTCCTGTATCGGCTATCTGGCGGCGGCTCAGGCGCTGCTGGCGCGTCTGGAAACCTCGTTAGCGATCTGGTTCCTGCTGCTGGTGATTTACCATATTATTCGCCGCTGGATGCTGATCCAGCGGCGACGTATCGCCTTCGATCGGGCACGCCAGCGCCGGGCTGAGATCCTTGCCCAGCGCGCGCGCGGCGAAGAGGAACTCGCCGCCCAGCAAACCGCTGCCGACAGCGTGGATGTGGAAGAGCCGGTGATAGACCTGGATGCCATCAGCGCGCAGTCATTACGCCTTGTGCGTTCAATACTGACGCTGATCGCACTGGTTTCGGTGATCGTCCTGTGGTCAGAGATCCACTCCGCGTTTGGCTTTATGGAAAATATTCGCCTGTGGGATGTCAGCACCACCGTACAGGGAGTGGAAAGCCTGCAACCGATCACGCTGGGCTCGGTGGTGATTGCTATCCTGGTGCTGGTGATCACCACCCAGTTGGTGCGCAATATGCCTGCCCTGCTGGAGCTGGCGCTGTTGCAGCACCTCAGCCTGACGCCCGGCACGGGCTATGCCATCACCACCCTGACCAAATATATGCTGATCCTGATTGGCGGACTGGTCGGGTTCTCCCTGATCGGCATTGACTGGTCGAAACTGCAGTGGCTGGTGGCGGGTCTGACCGTCGGCCTGGGCTTTGGTCTGCAGGAGATCTTTGCAAACTTTATCTCCGGCCTGATCATTCTCTTCGAGAAGCCGATCCGCATCGGGGACACCGTGACCATCCGCGATCTGACCGGTAGCATCACACGCATTAATACCCGCGCCACCACCATTACCGACTGGGACCGCAAAGAGATTATCGTGCCGAACAAGGCCTTTATTACCGAGCAGTTTATTAACTGGTCGCTGTCAGACTCGGTCACCCGCGTGGTGCTGACCATCCCGGCCCCGGCCGAGGCGAACAGTGAAGAGGTAACCAACGTGCTGCTCACTGCCGCACAGCGATGCAGCTACGTGCTGGAGACACCGCCGCCAGAAGCCTTCCTGGTGGATTTGCAGCAGGGGATCCAGCTGTTTGAGTTGCGCATTCACGCTGCAGAAATGGGGCACCGCATGCCGCTGCGCCACGAGCTGCATCAGCTTATCCTGCGCGGTTATCAGGAGCACGGGCTGGAAATGCCGTTCCCACCGTTCCAGGTGCGTATGGAAACCATCGGACGCAAAACGCCTGCCAGCAACGGCGCGCCTGCGGCACGTAATTACAAATCGGGCGGGTTGTGATGGCCCGGCACGGGTCAAAGGTGATCATTCAGCCCTGACGCCGGGATCCTGACGGGGCGCACCGACTTTTCAGTGCACCCTGCGCGTTAACAACGATCGACGGTAAATGCAATCACATCACTGAGCTGCTCGGCCTTCAGGGCCAGCATCACAATACGATCCACGCCCAGCGCCACGCCGGAACATTCCGGCATCCCGTGAGCCAGCGCGTCCAGCAGATGAGTATCAATCGGCTGCACCGGCAGGCCGGCTGCGGCACGTTTACGGTTATCCTGCTCAAAGCGCAGGCGCTGTTCGCGGCTGTCGGTAAGCTCACGGAAACCATTGGCCAGTTCAATCCCTTTGAAATAGACCTCGAAGCGCTCTGCCACGCGATGATCTTCCGTGCTGATCTCAGCCAGCGACGCCTGGCTTGCCGGAAAGTGATAAACGAAAGCGGGTTTCTCTTTACCAATCTCAGGCTCCACGCCCAGCATAAACAGCAGCTGTAAAAGCGTGTCGCGATCTTCTTCCCGATGGGCCAGATCGCCTGCGCCCAGCTTCACGGCGGCCTCACGCAGCTGCGCTTTATCGGCCGACAGTGGGTCAATCTCCAGATGACGAATAAACGCCTGCTGGTAGGAAAGGGTTTCTGCCGGCGCACACTCCAGCACCTGCTGTAACAGATCGTCCACCTCGTTCATCAGGCGGTACATATCATAGTGTGGCCGGTACCACTCCAGCATGGTGAATTCGGGATTATGGTGCCGCCCCATCTCTTCATTACGGAAGCTGCGGCACAACTGAAAGATCGGGCCACTGCCCGCTGCCAGCAGGCGCTTCATATGGTATTCAGGGCTGGTCATCAGATAAAGATCGATGCCTGCGGCGGCGCCGGGCCCCACAAACCGCGTCTGGAACGGGAACAGATGCACGTCCGTCACCGTTGCCTGGCTCATCGCCGGGGTTTCCACTTCCAGTACGCCGCGATCGGCAAAGAAACGCCGGATTTCAGCCATAATCGCCGCACGCTTCAATAAATTGGCGATGGGTGCACAAGGCCGCCAGCTGGCCGAATCGCTCATCTTTTTTACTCCACAGTCAGTAGGGGCAGGAAGTCTACCTGTACCGGCAGCAACACACAATTCTACGTCGAAAAAACCAGCAACCTGTTTAACCACAAAAATAAAGTGGTTTTCCTCTGCTACCCGCCCAAATGGCCGAACACATCAAATTAGCGTGTTTTTAACCCGCCTATACTGGGCGGCGACAGGCGAGTAGACCGACCCGCCATGCCTCTGGAAAAATTTTAAACACACCATACCTTCACTATTTCACCCCGCAGAATACGCTTTAATAGCGATGCGGTGGGAAGTATGACGGGTATAAGGGAGGAAGCTGTGCAAACCCTGAATGCCGATTTGGTCATTGTTGGTGCCGGTGGTGCCGGGCTTCGTGCCGCGATTGCCGCTGCCGAAGCCAATCCACGATTAAAAATTGCCCTGATATCCAAGGTCTATCCGATGCGCAGCCACACCGTGGCCGCCGAGGGGGGAGCCGCTGCGGTTACCCAGCAGCAGGACAGCTTTGATTCCCACTTTCACGATACCGTTGCCGGCGGCGACTGGCTGTGTGAGCAGCCGGTCGTGGACTACTTTGTCCAGCACTGTCCGCAGGAAATGGCGCAGATGGAGCTGTGGGGCTGCCCGTGGAGCCGCAAAGAAGACGGATCGATTAACGTGCGCCGTTTTGGTGGCATGAAGATCGAACGCACCTGGTTTGCCGCCGATAAGACCGGTTTTCATATGCTGCACACCCTGTTTCAGACTTCGCTGAAATACCCTCAGATCCAGCGTCTGGATGAGCATTTTGTCCTCGACCTGCTGGTAGATGATGGCGTCGCGCACGGTGTGGTGACCCTTAACATGATGGAGGGTACGCTGCTGGAGGTGCGCGCGCAGTCTGTGATCCTCGCCACCGGCGGGGCCGGACGCGTCTACCGTTATAACACTAACGGCGGCATCGTCACCGGCGACGGTATGGGCATGGCGTTTCGTCATGGTGTTCCGCTACGCGATATGGAATTTGTCCAGTATCACCCGACCGGCCTGCCGGGTTCGGGCATTCTGATGACGGAAGGCTGTCGGGGCGAAGGCGGTATCCTGGTCAATAAAGACGGCTACCGTTATCTGCAGGATTACGGCATGGGGCCGGAAACCCCGCTCGGTGAACCAAGAAATAAATATATGGAACTGGGGCCCCGCGATAAGGTTTCCCAGGCCTTCTGGCACGAGTGGCGCGCCGGGCGTACCATCGCCACCCCGCGGGGTGATGTCGTGTACCTTGACCTGCGCCATCTGGGTGAGAAAAAGCTACGGGAGCGACTGCCCTTTATCTGCGAACTGAGCAAAGCCTACGTCGGGGTCGACCCGATTACCGCCCCTATTCCGGTTCGTCCGACCGCGCACTACACCATGGGCGGCATTGAAACCAACAACCAGTGTGAAACCCGTATTCAGGGTCTGTTTGCCGTCGGCGAATGCTCATCTGTCGGGCTGCACGGCGCTAACCGCCTGGGGTCCAACTCGCTGGCCGAGCTGGTGGTCTTTGGTCGCCTGGCCGGCGAACAGGCTGCACAGCGGGCCTCCCAGCCACATCCACTGCGCGACACCGTCCTCAGCGCACAGCGCAACGATATTGAAAAACGCCTGCATGGCCTGGTGAACCAGCAGGGCAACGAAAATGCAGCCACCCTGCGCGACGAAATGGGCATGGCCATGGAAGAGGGCTGCGGCATTTACCGCACCACCGAACTGATGCAAAAAACGATCGATAAACTGGCCGAACTGAAGCAGCGTTTTTCCCGCCTGCGCGTTACCGATACCTCCAGCGTATTCAATACCGAACTGCTGTACGCTGTTGAGCTGGCCCACGGGCTGGATGTGGCGGAGTGTATGGCCCATTCGGCCATCCAGCGGAAAGAGTCTCGCGGCGCTCACCAGCGACTGGATGAAGGCTGCACTACACGCGACGACGAACACTTCCTCGCTCATACCCTGACATTCTACAACCCGCAGGGTGCCCCTGCGGTCGCCTATGATCCGGTCACGATTACCCATCTCCCGCCAGCCGCACGCGTGTATGGCGCGGCCTCTGAGGACAAAACCCCTAAGGAGCCTGCTCATGAGTGAGAGCAAACGCCGTCAGATTGATATTCTGCGTTACAACCCGGAAAGCGATCGCGTTCCGCGCAACGAGATTTTTGACGTGCCGTGGGATGAAACCACCTCGCTGCTTGATGCACTGGGTTATATCAAAGATAACCTCGCTTTTGACCTGTCGTATCGCTGGTCTTGTCGCATGGCCATCTGTGGCTCCTGCGGCATGATGGTGAATGGCATACCGAAGCTGGCCTGTAAAACCTTCCTGCGTGACTACCCGTCCGGAATGAAGATCGAGCCGCTGGCTAACTTCCCGATTGAACGCGATCTGGTGGTGGATATGACCCACTTTATTGAGAGTCTGGAAGCCATCAAACCCTGGATCATCGGCAACACGCGCAGTGCCAGTGAAGGCCCAGGGCGGCAAACGCCGGCGCAGATGGCGAAATACCATCAGTTCTCCGGCTGTATCAACTGCGGCCTGTGCTATGCCGCCTGTCCGCAGTTTGGCCTCAACCCGGAATTTATTGGCCCGGCAGCCATCACCCTCGCCCACCGCTATAACCTTGACAGCCGCGACCAGGGTAAGGCCCAGCGAATGCCGCAGCTTAACGGTATTAACGGCGTCTGGAGCTGCACGTTTGTCGGATACTGCTCGGAAGTCTGCCCTAAACACGTGGATCCGGCCGCTGCTATCCAGCAGGGCAAAGTGGAAAGCAGCAAAGACTTTTTAATCGCCACGCTCAAACCCCATTAAGGAGGCCGTCAATGACCACAAAACGTAATGCGTATATTCGTCCAGTGCGGGGGAACTGGTGGCAGTCGCTGCCGTTTTACCGTCTGTACATGCTGCGTGAAGGCACAGCCCTTCCCGCACTGTGGTTTAGCATTGAGCTGATTATCGGCCTGTTTGCGCTCAAACTGGGGCCCGATAGCTGGGCAGGTTTCGTCAGCTTCCTGCAACACCCCACCGTCCTGTTGCTGAATCTGGTGGCGCTGGTCGCCGCCTTGCATCACAGCAAAACCTGGTTCGACCTGGCCCCCAAGGCACAGATTATTATCGTCAAAGGGGAAAAGCTGCCACCGGAGCCGGTGATCAAAGGGCTGTGGCTGGCATTGATTATCCTGAGTGGTGCGGTGCTGGCCGTATCACTGCTGGCCTGAGGAGTCATGATGAAAACACAACCACAACGTTCTGATGAACCGATCTTCTGGGGACTGTTTGGCGCGGGAGGCATGTGGGCTGCGCTGGTCAGCCCGGTGATCGTTCTGCTGGTTGGGCTGCTGCTGCCGCTGGGCTGGGCACCCACAGGCGCCTTCAGCTACGAGCGCATTCTGGGCTTCGCCCAGTCACTGCCTGGGAGGGTGATCATGCTGTTGATTATCGTCCTGCCGCTGTGGTGTGCGCTGCACCGCCTGCACCACAGCCTTCACGATCTCAGGCTGCACGTTCCGGCCAGTAAACAACTGTGCTACGGGATCGCCTCGTTATTGAGCGTGGTGGCGCTGATTGCCGTTATCGCCGTCTAAAAACGCAGTACAGGCTATACTTAAGCCATTCATTGATAAAGGAATGGTTTATGTCACTCTGGAAAATGCTCACTGCAGGCGCCGGGGCTCTGCTCTCGGTCGCCTGTTCAACCACCCCACCGCAGGGCGTTACCCCTGTGACCGGATTCAACGCCGAACGCTACCTGGGCAGCTGGTACGAGATTGCCCGTCTGGATCACCGTTTTGAACGCGGGCTTGATCACGTCACCGCCACCTACAGCAAGCGAGACGATGGCGGCCTGAAAGTAGTCAACCGGGGTTTTAATACGAAAAAACAGCGCTGGCAGGAAAGCGTGGGCAAAGCCTATTTCACCGGCCCCAGCGATCGTGCCACCCTTAAAGTGTCCTTCTTCGGGCCATTTTACGGGGGGTATAACGTGATCGCGCTGGACAGCGATTATCAGCATGCGCTGGTGTGTGGGCCTAACCGGGAGTATTTGTGGATCCTGTCCAGAACACCGCAGCTGGATGCCGGCGTGAAAGCCGATCTGGTGGCGCAAGCGCGTCGTGCCGGGTTTGCCGTGGATAAGCTAATCTGGGTTAATCAGCAATAACGACGTCGGGCCGGTGCAGCGCGCCGGCCCGTCAAAGCAGATTAATTCGTGCTTTTCTGAATTGCCTGACCACCTGCCTCAACATCTTCACCTACGCCACGCGTGGTGTTACAAGCTGAGAGTACGGAAGAGAGCACCAGAACAGAAAGAATGGCAACAATACTTTTCTTCATAGCAATTTCCTTTTAATTAGAGATAAGTACAACGCTATAAGCATAGCTGTATTTTATCCACCTGCCCGTGGTAAGCAGAAAAAAGGTCAGTTTATGAAGATATCAGGGGGGAATAACAGAAAAGATAAGGGCCTGACGGACAGGCCCCTACTGATTCGGGCTTATTTTACGCGTGAAACGTATTCGCCAGAACGGGTATCGACTTTAATCACTTCGCCAATCTGAACAAACAGTGGCACTTTCACGACTGCACCGGTAGACAGCGTTGCTGGCTTGCCGCCTGTCCCGGCAGTATCCCCTTTCAGGCCCGGATCGGTGTCGGTGATTTCCAGCTCCACGAAATTCGGTGGCAGCACCTGGATCGGCTTACCGTTCCACAGGGTCACGATACACTCAGCATTGTCGAGCAGCCATTTGGCCGCATCGCCCACGGTCTTCTCTTCAACAGGGTGCTGTTCGAAGGTTTCCGGGTGCATAAAGTGGTAGAACTCACCGTCGTTATACAGGTAGTTCAGGTTGGTATCGACGACATCAGCGCCTTCAGCGGAGTCGGTAGATTTAAACGTTTTCTCAACGCGCGTTCCGGTCAGCAGACGGCGCATTTTAACGCGTGCGAATGCCTGGCCTTTACCTGGCTTCACAAACTCGCTGGATTCGATGGCATAAGGCTCGCCTTCGAACATGATTTTAAGACCGGGACGGAAATCGTTGCTAGAATAAGTCGCCATGAAGGCCCTCTAAATTTATAACTGGTACTTAGCCAAAAAAATGGCACACATTGTAACCCTAAATACCCCTGTGCGAGAAGAATGGTTGCATCAACTTGCCGATGTAATCACTGATCCGGATGAATTACTGCAACTTTTAGCGTTGCAACACCACCCTGAACTGGTTTCAGGCCATGACGCACGGCGTCTTTTTGCCCTGCGCGTCCCGCGGGCCTTCGCTGCACGCATGCGTAAAGGCGATCCACAGGATCCTCTGCTGCTTCAGGTGATCACCTCGCAGCAGGAGTTCGTTGATGCACCGGGTTACAGTACCGATCCGCTGGATGAGCAGAGCAGCGTGGTGCCGGGTCTGTTACATAAATATCGTAATCGTGCGCTGTTGCTGGTCAAAGGCGGCTGTGCCGTCAATTGCCGTTACTGTTTTCGCCGCCATTTTCCCTACTCTGATAACCAGGGCAATAAACGCAACTGGCAGCAAGCCCTGGAGTATATCCGACAACAGCCAGAACTGGATGAGATTATTTTCTCCGGGGGCGATCCGCTGATGGCGAAGGATCATGAACTGGACTGGTTGATTGGCGAGCTGGAGCAGATCCCACATATCAGACGCCTGCGCATCCACACCCGTCTGCCGGTGGTGATCCCCAAACGCATCACGGAAACGCTGTGTCAGCGGCTGTCTCAGTCGCGTCTGCAAACGCTGATGGTCACCCATATCAACCACGCGCAGGAGATCGATGACGATCTGCGTCACGCAATGCAAAGGCTCAAGCGGGCCGGGGTGACGCTGCTCAATCAGAGCGTATTGCTGCGCGGCATTAACGACCATGCCGTCACGCTGGCTACATTAAGTAATGCGCTCTTTGATGCCGGGATCCTGCCCTATTACCTGCACGTGCTGGATAAAGTGCAGGGTGCTGCGCATTTCTATGTCGACGACGAGCGCGCACGCGGCATTATGCGTGAACTGCTAAGCAGAGTGTCGGGCTATATGGTGCCGAAACTGGCGCGGGAAATTGGTGGGGAGCCGAGCAAAACGCCGCTGGACCTTCAGCTGCGTCAGGAGTAAATCAGGCCGGCCTGAAAATAAAAAGGGTGGGCACAAAGGCCACCCTTATTTAGCGCTGTATGTCCCGTCAGGCGACAACGATTACGGACACTTATAGACCTGGCCGCTCATTTTGCTGTCCAGCGGTGCGAAGCTGGACCAGATGTTCTGAGTGGGGCTGGTGGCACCATAAATGACATTGCCGCCCATCTCAGCGGCACGATTACGCAGGTCGTTTGCGGCGCCGCGCAGTGAACTGCCTTCGCCACCGGAACCTGAGAACCAGTTACTTTGCGATCCCGTCACGTTGCCCAGCAACTGGCAACTGCTGGCCGGTTGCTGATCGGTAAAGGTGACGCGTTCGCCCGCAGAACTCAGCGTGTTAGAAGAAGAGCTACAGCCTGCCAGCAACAGGGCCGCCACAGAAAGTCCCAGGAAGTTAATCCGCATTATAATCCTCATTTATTATCATCAGTTTCAAGCAGGCATCATGAAAGCTTTCCAACTCTTTACCTGAGAAAACAGTGCCAACATTGTTCAGGCCCACGCTGCGCGCCCTTTACTTATACCCTTTTCAGCAACAAAAAAAAACATCCCTGCAAGGCAAAAAGAAGGGGAAAGTGTCATCATTGTTAATGTAATAGCTATCATTACCAGAAGATTATTAATTTTAATAATTTCCAATAGAAGATGACAAATAGGCATCCAGGATTTTAAAAAAAAGCTTCCTTCCTTTTTATTCGGAAAGTTCTAATTAACAATGCCAGTCATCATGACTGGCAATAAATCAATTTCATTCTTGACAAACTTAATATTTTTATGATTCTATATGCAACATATAGCTACTAACCTCGTAATGGATTACCTGTGAATGTAAGCAAGTTAATACCCTTTCATATTATTACTATTGTCACTGCTCTTTTTATCGCTTCAAGTAATGCGACATCACAAGCATCCTTAACTTTGCAGGGGGAGATTTTACCCAGCTCCTGTGATATCACTATGGATAGCAGTGGCAAAGTGCAGCTTGGGAAAATGAATACACCTAATTTTTCCTCCGAAAAAAAAAGCATCCGCTTACCAGAAAGAAACATCATTGTTAGTATTAATTGCCCGGCAGCCACCTTATTCGGCATTCGCCCTATGGACATTGCAATAAATGCAGGCAATGTTAAGCATGATGGTTCAGGAGATAATACTGTATTCAGTCTCGGCCTGACGGCTTCCGGGCAGGCCATTGGGGGCTATTATGCCAGCATCAATAAATCGCTCTCTTCGGTTGATGGCAAACAGCCTGATAATATTATTGCCTCTCGTGATCAAGGAAATAGCTGGAATCTCGCCCAGGGTAACCTCTCTGCTAAAGGGGAAAATGTCTATTCCTGGGGAGAACAGACGCAGCCACATAGTGCACGTTCAGTTAAAGTCAGCTTAATTATTACACCGTTTTTATTCAAAAATAATTACAGTGACACGGTAAATATAGAGGGACTCAGCAGTTTTGAACTGGTTTACCTCTGATAACACCGACAATATTCCACGTCCGGTAAAGAACCTCGGCATTCACAAATCTCACCAGGATAATTGCTAATAAAGCAGCCATAAAAATCAACAAACTCATTAATCCAGGAATGTCGAAGAAGTAATGAATTCGCAACAAAGATATAACAATCTGTTTTAGGTTCCACCAAAAAGGAAAATGTATCACTTAAAATGATACAGATGCATTGAGATTCTCCATCAAATCATTAAAGGACTATATGAAATGAAAAAAACAGCCATCGTTATAGCACTTCTAAGCAGTGTCGCTGCTTCCGGTGTCGCAAATGCAGCTAACTCACAGGCAACAATGAAACTTGAAGGTAGCATTATTCCTGCTACTTGTAATATCAAAGTGAATGGCTCTACCTCCAGTACCCTGTCACTGGGGAAAATAACTGCAGCACAGTTGGAGCAGAATGGTGGCACCACCCTTCTGCCAAATAAAAACGTTAGCCTGAACATCACCTGCCCAAGCCCAACCTTTGTTGGTTTCCAGGTGATGGATCTGGGTGAAAAAGCTGGTCAGGTTGAATTAAGTGGCGTCAAAGATACAGGCCTGTTTAGTCTGGGTACCACGAAGAGCGGTGCGATTGTTGGTGGATACTTTATTGATTTTGAATCAGGAAAAATTGATGCAAAAAAAGTGACCAACTTTATTTCTTCAGCGTCATTAGACGGAAAATGGAGTAAGTTCACAGGTAAGCTCGATGCAATGAAAAAGAGCATTTACTCCTGGAGCACAGAAAGTGCAATGTCCTATCCTTCTATTGGTTTCTCACATGAAGTTGGGTTGACTATTCATCCTTACATCAATCCACTGTCAGCTTCAGACGCGGCAGACAAAATTGAACTGAGCGGTGAAGCAACTTATGACCTCGTTTATCTGTAATCATTTCTTCTTGTAATATCTCTCAGGGGATCCTTTCGGGTCCCCTCTTTTCACACCAGAGGTAATATGAAGTCTCTTACCGTAATGCACACAACCCTCGCGTTGATGTTAATCACTTTCGCCTCATCCTCGTCCGCCATTATGAAACCAGAGTCATCAATGTTACTCATTAATGAAGCCGATGGGGGGGGAAGTATTAATGTCGAAAATATGGCAACCGAAGAATCGCTGCTCTATGTTAAAATCACTGATTTACCTGACGATCCTCAGCCAAAGCTTCTGGTGACCCAACCCGTCATGCGAGTAGGTGCACAGCAAACTCAACGCGTGCGTTTTATTCTAAAAAGCGACCGAACTTTAGAAAAGGAACATTTAAAACGTGTAACTTTTGAGGGTATCAGCCCCAAAAAAGCAGAAGGGAATAACGATATCTCCCTGAATATTCGTCATAATATACCCGTGATTATCCACCCTAAAGGGCTGCCATTTATTGCCGATCCATGGAAAGAGCTTGTCTGGTCTCAGAGTGGCAGTACATTGACGGTAAAGAATCCAGGAAAATATATTGTCCGCCTTGCGCAGAATGTAAAATTACTGCCTTCAGGTTCTGCAACTCCCCTTGAAAAAAGCTATGTTCTCCCTGGCCAGACGTTAAGCATGCAGATAAAAGATGATAAGACGGCAGGACAGTTACAAAAAGTGAGTATTGAAACTCTGTCCAAGTATGGTTATGAAACCGGAACCGTTGAAATGCCTGTATCGCACTAATGTTTATGGTGAAAAGGACTTTTACCATATGTAATGATAGCCTCGCCATAAAAAAGCCAGGTGCTCTGGCCGGCGGGTTATTACTCCTGATGGTCTTTGGTCATGCCAAAGGTTCCGAGCCACCTGCCTCTCATCCAGAATCAACGAAAACAACCTGGGATATCGAGGCGCTAAAGCGGCGTGGGATCATATCTGAGCAGGTGGAAAACCTTGATAAGTTGAACGAAATCCCTCCCGGAGAAAATTTAGTTGATATTAACCTTAACGGTGCGTTTAAAACCTCTTTTCAAGTTAATGTGAATGACCAAGGTATTATTTGCTTCACTCCGGCGCTTTTTGATGCTCTGGGGATCTCCGTTTCGGATAGTAATCCAAAAGAGGGGTGCTATGACTGGATTAGTGAGCAACCCGGCACCAGCGTTGCCTGGCAGAGTGAGTCACAAACACTGAGCATCGTTGTCCCACCTGATGTGCTGCAGCAGGAGAGCAACGGTGATTATGGCGGCATCGCAGGCCATATAAACTACAACTATTACTCCAGCATGAACAAAAGCGCATACCAAAAGCAACGCTACAGTTGGCTATCACTCAGCAGCGGAATTAATATTTCTAACTGGATGATCCGCAGCCAACAAAATGTTCAGGATAATCAGGGAGAAATTAGCACAACCATTAACTCCACCTATGTAGAACGCTATCTCAGTAGTCTGAATAAAATTTTTCAGGCGGGCGAAATTAGCACCAGAAACACACTTTTTCCGTTAGGCCAGTTACGTGGCTTTCAGCTTTATCCCGATGATGCCCTTGACAGCAACAGTGCAACCGGTGTCTCTGTTGACGGTATGGCCAGTACCTCTCAGGCCCGCGTTGAGGTACGCCAATATAATCAGCTGATCTACAGTACGCTGGTTGCAGCGGGTCCGTTTCATCTGCCAAATATTCCGGTGCAAAACCGCAACGCTGAACTGGACGTTACCGTATTGGAAACGAGCGGGGAGACGCAACAGTTTATTGTACCCGCCATTCAGTTAATGAACACGTCCCAGCCTGAAAACCGCGGTTTCAGCCTGTCTTTCGGTAAATTACAAGATCAGCCAAGTGATGACGCTAAGATCCCGGCCATACTCACGCTAAATAAAAACTGGCAGCCTCTGAACAGAATGTCGCTGCGTACCGGATCATTGCTGAGTGGCAAATACCAGTCTGTTGCTGCAGCAATGAATGGCCAGATTGCGTCGGTGCCCGGTCAGTCCTTTTCATTACAGGTCCTGCTGGCGCAAGACCATTACCAGCATAAGAAAAGCGCGCAGGTGCGTGTCTTCAGCAACCATGCTCTGACAAAAAATCTGTCGCTGTCGCTGGGAGCCAGTAAAAATACACCGGGTTATGCCTCAATAGAAGAAGCCAGTTTGCGGGCGAGGCGCAAAGATAAGTGGAGCTACAGTGCTGATAATTCAGAGTTAGATCTGGGGTTCAGCTGGAATAGTGAAACACTAGGTACACTTTCATTCACTCATAGTCTGACAACCAGCTATCCCGACAACGATCGCTGGCGCTACTCTATGCTTACCTGGAACCGGCGCTTCGAAAATGGGTTACAGCTCACAACCAGCGCCTCTCGGGCAAAAAGCCGCGACAGGAGCAATAAAAGCCTCAATATTAACCTGAGTTGGCCACTGGGCGAGAAACGTATCCGCCATTATTATCGTTCCTCCAATCAGAGAAATATAATGGGCAGCGATATCAATCTCCCGCTGGGCACCAGCAATAATTTGCAACTCGCCGTTGAGGAAAACAGCAAAGATCGCAATCGTTCGTTGCAAAGTTCACTCAGTAGCGACCTGCGCTACACCAATGTAAATACCAGCGTGCAGTTGGATAACCAGCACCAGCGTAACTACAGTATTAACGGTAATGGTTCACTAGTCGTACACAATAAGGGAGTGACCTTTAGCAACAGTAGCGTTCAGGATACTTATGGCATACTCAGCCTCAACCGCCCACTGGCAGGGGTGCCCGTGATTTCGCCATCAGGAACGTCCTGGACGGATTGGCGCGGAATGGCGCTCATTTCATCATTGTCGCCCTGGCATGATAATGCCATTGACGTTGACGTTGATAAGCTCCCCAAAAATGTCGATGTCAGCAACGGACATCGCACACTGCGGCCCGCACGGGGATCGGTAAAACAAGTGCAGATAAACATGTTGTCCGGAACCCGTCTGCTAATGACGATCTCTTTAGCCAATGGCCAGCTATTACCCAAGAGCAGCACGCTTTGGATTGGTAAAAGGCTAGTCGCAGAAGCGGTGGATGAAGGGCTGGCTTTTATCAACAATGCTGACAGCAAAGGCACTTTTCATGTGAAGATCGCCCAGTCAACCGATGAGTGCGACATTCAGTATCAGTTAAAGGATGCAACCGATGAGGATGCTCTCTACGAGCAGCTTAGTCTGACCTGCCAGTAGCTCAAAATGAGTAAAAAAAAGCCCGGTAAGGCTTTCACCTTACCGGGCGTTGGCTTTTTTCTGTCCTTTTAACCGCGACAGAAAAGGCAGGGGAGAATTACATCATTCCGCCCATACCGCCCATACCACCCATGCCGCCAGCACCTAAATCAGGCGCGTCGCCTTTAGGCAGGTCAGTCACCATACATTCGGTGGTGATCATCAGGCCAGCAACAGAAGCCGCGTACTGCAGTGCAGAACGGGTAACTTTGGTTGGATCCAGAATACCGAAGTCGATCATGTCGCCGTACTCTTCAGTCTGCGCGTTGTAACCGTAGTTACCTTCGCCCGCTTTCACGTTGTTGGTCACAACAGAAGGCTCTTCGCCGGCATTAGCCACGATCTGACGCAGTGGGGATTCCATCGCGCGCAGCGCCACTTTAATACCCACGTTCTGGTCTTCATTCTGGCCACGCAGTTCAGACAGCTTAGAAGCCACACGTACCAGTGCAACACCACCACCAGCAACAACACCTTCTTCTACCGCTGCACGGGTTGCATGCAGGGCATCTTCAACGCGTGCTTTTTTCTCTTTCATTTCAACTTCAGTGGCTGCGCCCACTTTCAGAACGGCAACGCCGCCTGCCAGTTTCGCTACGCGCTCCTGCAGTTTTTCACGGTCGTAATCAGATGTTGCTTCTTCGATCTGCTGACGGATCTGCGTCACGCGACCAGAGATAGCCACTTCTTCACCGGTACCATCAATGATGATCGTGGTGTCTTTGCTGATCACAACGCGTTTCGCCTGGCCCATATCTTCCAGACCCGCTTTCTCCAGCTCCATACCGATCTCTTCAGAGATCACGGTACCACCGGTCAGAACAGCGATGTCCTGCAGCATGGCTTTACGACGGTCGCCGAAACCAGGGGCTTTAACCGCAGCCACTTTCACGATACCGCGCATGGTGTTGACCACCAGCGTTGCCAGCGCTTCGCCTTCAACATCTTCTGCGATGATCAGCAGTGGTTTACCGGCTTTCGCAACGGCTTCCAGCACTGGCAGCATTTCACGGATGTTGGAGATTTTTTTGTCAGCCAGCAGGATGAATGGAGATTCCAGCTCAACGGCGCCTGTTTCTGGCTTGTTGATGAAGTAAGGGGACAGGTAACCGCGGTCAAACTGCATACCTTCAACCACGTCCAGCTCGTCCTGCAGGCCGGTACCTTCTTCAACGGTGATCACGCCTTCTTTGCCCACTTTTTCCATCGCCTGAGCAATCAGTTCGCCCACGGTTTCGTCGGAGTTTGCAGAGATGGTGCCGACCTGAGCAATGGCTTTAGAGTCAGAGCAAGGTACAGACAGTTTTTTCAGTTCTTCAACCGCAGCGATTACCGCCTGGTCGATACCGCGCTTCAGATCCATCGGGTTCATACCCGCCGCGACGGCTTTCAGGCCTTCGGTGATGATGGACTGTGCCAGTACGGTCGCAGTAGTGGTACCGTCACCCGCAGCATCGTTAGCTTTAGAAGCCACTTCTTTCACCATCTGTGCGCCCATGTTTTCGAACTTGTCTTCCAGTTCGATTTCACGCGCAACAGAAACACCATCTTTGGTGATGGTCGGTGCACCAAAAGATTTATCCAGGACCACGTTACGGCCTTTCGGACCCAGGGTAACTTTTACTGCATCTGCCAGTACATTCACACCGCGCAGCATTTTTACGCGAGCGTCATTACCGAATTTTACGTCTTTAGCTGCCATTTTATCTTTTTCCTTAAATTCGTTACGTTCAGTGAATTACGCGCTGTTTACGCTTCAACAACGGCCAGAATGTCGTTTTCTGAGATGATCAGGACTTCTTCGTTGTCGATCTTTTCAGTTTTCGCGCCGTAGCCTTCGCTGAAGATGACCACATCACCTACTTTGACGTCTAATGGCTTCACGTCGCCATTTTCCAGGATGCGACCGTTACCGACTGCCAGGATTTCGCCACGGGTGGATTTACCCGCCGCCGATCCGGTCAGCACGATGCCGCCTGCAGATTTGGATTCAACTTCTTTACGCTTGACGATAACACGATCGTGCAATGGACGAATTTTCATTGTTAGCTCTCCTTTGAGAAGTCCAATCAGTTTTGGGATGAAAGCCGGGCATCATGAGCAACCGGCCTCGTGACGAATGAGATGCGGTCGCAGGAGAGGCCTTTCAAGGGCCAGGAGGAAATTTTTTTGCTAACTGAACTGTTTGGTGGTTTTTTGCACAATTGTCGGTTCCGGCAAAAATAAAACGGCGCCCCGTCAGGAAAGCGCCGTTTTGGCCAGGCAGCGTAACTTACTGTTTATCGTTATGACGATCGTGCTCTATCAGGTTTGACTCTTTGCGCTCGTACTCACCGTCAACGGTAAATCCACTGTCGGGGCCTGCACCCGGGCCACGCCAGACTTTCAGGTGCGGCATCAGTTTCAGCGTCAGATGTTTTTGCACCGGTGGCAACAGCAACAGCAAACCGATGAAGTCGGTAAAGAAACCTGGCAGCAGCAGCAGGAAACCTGCCAGTACCAGCGACACACTCTTGATCATCTCGGCAGCCGGGCTTTCACCGGCATTCAGCTTCTGCTGCATCAGCATAAAGTTTTTCATCCCCTGGTTTTTCACCAGCGAGATACCGATGCAGGAGGTGAAGATCACCAGCAGCATGGTCATTAATACACCCATCACGTGGGCGACCTGAATGAAGAGAGAGATCTCGATCCATACCAGGGCAAATATCACTAAGAACGGTAACCAGCGCACCGCGTTCTCCTGTATCAAGGGCCGCCCTGCAGACTGCACGGCGGCATAAAATGGCGATCGTCACGATCGATAGTATAGAAGGTGGGAACGAAAGCCCCGCTTTTCAACCGGAAATGTGGAAAATCGTTCTGCATCTTCCATTGTGAGGACGATCACATAAGATTGAAACTGTTTGATTCAGCAGGCAGTTTAAGTGATCTGGATTCAGGCTTTTACATCGCAACAGAATATGATCGTGCTCGGGTTGACGCAAACGGATAAAATGCGGCGGCAGCCGTTCCCCGGCCTGATATTCTCTGGATGTTGGCCGCTGAAACAGGCACTTAAATTGTATTGATTTAACCGGTATTCCCAACAGAAGGTTCTCATGGCTAATAACATTCGTATCGAAGAAGACCTGTTAGGTATGCGTGAAGTTCCCGCGGATGCTTACTACGGTGTTCATACTCTGCGTGCGATTGAAAACTTCTATATCAGCAACAGCAAAATCAGCGATATTCCTGAGTTTGTCCGCGGTATGGTCATGGTTAAAAAAGCAGCAGCACTGGCCAATAAAGAGCTACGGACTATCCCGCGCAACGTGGCAAATGCCATTATCAGCGCCTGTGATGAAGTGCTGAATAATGGCCGTTGCATGGATCAGTTTCCGATCGATGTCTATCAGGGCGGCGCAGGCACCTCGGTCAATATGAACACCAATGAAGTACTGGCTAACATCGGCCTGGAGCTGATGGGGCATCAGAAAGGGGAATACCAGTTCCTTAATCCGAACGACCACGTCAACAAATGCCAGTCAACGAATGATGCTTACCCGACCGGATTCCGCATCGCGGTTTACAGCTCTATTTTAAAACTGCTGGATGCTATCGGGCAGTTGAGTGAAGGCTTCCAGCGTAAAGCAGTGGAATTCAATACTATCCTGAAGATGGGCCGTACCCAGCTGCAGGACGCGGTACCAATGACCCTCGGTCAGGAGTTCCACGCCTTTAACGTCCTGTTGAATGAAGAGATCCGCTGCATCCTGCGCACCGCCGAGCTGCTGCTGGAGGTCAACCTCGGTGCAACGGCCATCGGTACCCGCCTGAATACCCCGGATGGTTATCAGCAACTGGCCGTAGAGAAGCTGGCCGAAGTCAGCGGACTGGCGTGCGTTCCGGCGGAAGACCTGATTGAAGCCACCTCAGACTGCGGCGCCTACGTGATGGTACACAGCTCGCTGAAGCGCCTGGCGGTAAAACTGTCAAAAATCTGTAATGACCTGCGGCTGCTCTCCTCGGGGCCGCGCGCCGGGCTGAATGAAATCAACCTGCCGGAACTGCAGGCGGGATCGTCAATCATGCCTGCCAAAGTGAATCCGGTGGTGCCGGAGGTGGTCAATCAGGTGTGTTTCAAAGTCATTGGTAACGATATTACCGTGACAATGGCCTCAGAAGCCGGTCAGCTGCAGCTGAATGTGATGGAGCCGGTGATTGGCCAGGCCATGTTTGAATCCATTCATATCCTGACCAACGCCTGCTACAACCTGCTGGAAAAATGCGTAGACGGTATCACCGCCAACAAAGCCGTGTGTGAAGCCTACGTGTTTAACTCCATCGGCATTGTCACCTATCTCAACCCGTATATCGGCCATCACAACGGCGATATCGTGGGTAAGATCTGTGCAGAAACCGGTAAGAGCGTCCGTGAAGTGGTGCTTGAGCGCGGCCTGCTGACCGAAAGCGAGCTGGATGATATTTTCTCAACGCAGAATCTGATGTTCCCGGTGTACAAAGCGAAACGCTATACCGATGAAAACGAACAATAACAGACCCGATAATTAGCACCCTTTTAAGGCACGTGTTCACTGAACAACGTGCCTTTTTACTTTTCGCAGCACACAAAATTTTAACGGTTTATTAGCAAAAAAATTAAGGAACACCCTATGTTATTACCTGAGCTTATCGTCGTCTTTCTCGCGATCTATCTGGGAAGTCGGCTGGGAGGGATTGGCATCGGCTTTGCCGGTGGCCTCGGGGTCCTTGTGCTGACCCTGGGCTTTCAAATCAAACCCGGCGCCATCCCGTTCGATGTGATTGAGATCATCATGGGCGTGATTGCCGCCATTGCCGCCATGCAGGTGGCCGGCGGGATGGACTACCTGGTCAACCTGGCTGAACGACTGCTGCGTAAACATCCGCGCTATATCACGCTGCTGGCCCCCCTGGTGACCTATGTGATGACCCTGCTGGCAGGAACCGGCCACACCGCCTTCTCCACGCTGCCGGTTATTGCTGAAGTGGCTAAAGAGCAGGGTGTGCGCCCTTCCCGTCCACTGTCGATTGCGGTGGTCTCCTCACAAATCGCGATTACGGCGTCACCGATTTCTGCGGCCGTTGTGTTTATGGCCGGTATCCTCGAGCCCAAAGGCATCAGCTATCTGATGCTGCTGGCGGTGGCGATCCCTTCGACGATGGCAGCGATCTTTATCGCAGCACTGGTCACCAACTTCCTCGGTAAGGAACTGAAGGACGATGAAGTCTATCAGGCCCGACTGGCAAAAGGGGAAGTCGCCCTGCGCGGTGCCAGCAAGTTTGAAGAAAAGCCGGGGGCAAAACGCTCGGTGCTGCTACTGCTGCTGGGGATTATCGCCGTGGTGTTCTATGCCACCGCCATCAGTGATGCCGTTGGTTTGATTCCGAACCCGGTACTGCCGCGTAACGAAGCGATCGTGGTGTTTATGCTGACGGTAGCCGCTCTGATCTGCTTAACCTGTAAGATCGATACCGGGGAAATCCTCGGGGCCAGCACCTTTAAATCAGGGATGAGCGCCTGTGTCTGCGTGCTCGGCGTCGCCTGGCTGGGTGACACCTTTGTTAAGGCCCACATTGGCGATATCCAGCAGGTCGCGGGTGAGCTGCTTCACGACTTCCCATGGATGCTGGCGGTGATCCTGTTCTTCGCTTCTACGCTGCTTTACTCACAGGCGGCCACCACCAAAGCACTGATGCCTGCGGCGCTGCTGCTGGGCGTTTCGCCGGTGACCGCCGTGGCCTCTTTTGCCGCGGTATCCGCCCTGTTTGTGCTGCCGACTTATCCGACGTTGCTGGCGGCGGTAGAGATGGATGACACCGGCTCCACCCGCATCGGCCGCTTTGTCTTCAACCACTCGTTCCTCATCCCCGGTACGCTGGCGATTGTGCTGTCGGTGGCCTTTGGCTTCCTTTTGGGGGGGATTATTCTCTGATGCGGTGAACAGAGGAACGGTAAAATAGCCGTCCCGACAGATCGAAGGGAAAAATACCCGCCCAACGGCTGATTGAATAAATGGCCGGTCCCTGCCCCTTAGCAGGGGCCGGCCTTCTTTTCGGTCGTCCCGTTCTGTTCCGCACGGCCCTCATCAGGGAATGTCATGCTATTATCTCCCTTTCCGCCTGGTCGGTCCCCCATGGAGAGAGCAAGACCCGTTATGACCCAGCGATTTATTCCCCTGATATTCCTGCTGTTTGCCACGCTGTTCAGCCTGAACGCCGGTGCATCGTTGTTTGACAACCACGCCAACAGCCAGTTTGTGACGGTCAATCAGGCCTTCACGTTTGATTTCACACAGAAGAACGATCGGCTCACCCTCAGCTGGCAGGTCAAACCTGGCTACTACCTTTACCGGCAGCAGATCAAGATCGGCGTTCAGGGTGCCACCCTCGCTGAATGGCAGTTGCCCGCCGGCCAGCCTCATGAAGATGAGTTCTACGGTAAAACCGAGATCTACCCTGACAGCCTGACGCTGCCCTTCACCGTCACCCAGGCCGCCGCCGGTGCAGAGATGACGGTGACCTATCAGGGCTGCGCTGCCGCCGGCTTCTGTTATCCGCCGGAAACCCGTACGGTTCCGCTTAATGCCGTTGCGGCCCACAGCGCCCCTGCCCCTGTCGCTACGGCCGATCCTGCTCCGCCGACCCGCAGCAACCTGCCTTTCTCACCCTTATGGGCGCTGCTGATCGGGATTGGTGTGGCCTTTACTCCCTGTGTACTCCCGATGTACCCGCTGATCTCCGGCATTATCCTTGGCGGGAACCGCCGCTACAGTACCGGGCGCCTGTTTGCGCTGGCCATGGTCTATGTGCAGGGCATGGCGCTGACCTACACCCTGATGGGCATCGTGGTCGCCGCTGCCGGGCTGCGCTTCCAGGCAGCATTACAGTCCCCTGCAATACTGATCGGGCTTTCCGTGGTGTTTATTGTGCTGGCGCTGTCGATGTTTGGCCTGTTTACCCTGCAGCTGCCTTCTTCACTGCAGACCCGACTGACGCTATGGAGCAACCGCCAGCAGGGGGGATCGCTGCCGGGCGTCTTCATGATGGGAGCCCTGGCCGGGCTGATCTGTTCACCCTGTACTACCGCCCCGCTCAGTGCCATCCTGCTGTATATAGCGCAAAGCGGTAATATGCTGGCAGGTGCCGGCACGCTCTATCTTTATGCGCTGGGCATGGGCCTGCCGCTGATTGCCATTACCCTGTTCGGCAACCGCCTGCTGCCAAAGAGTGGCCCGTGGATGCAGACGGTGAAAGAAGGCTTTGGCTTTGTGATCCTGGCCCTGCCGGTGTTTCTGCTGGAGCGGGTGATCGGCGATGCCTGGGGAGTTCGCCTGTGGAGTCTGCTGGCCGTTGCCTTCTTCGGCTGGGCATTTATCAGCACTCTGAGAAGCCACCGGGGCTGGCTGCGGGTACTGCAAATTCTGTTACTGGGTGCGATGCTGATCGCCGTGCGTCCTTTACAGGACTGGGCATTTGGCGATGCGAAGACGACAGAAGCTGCCCCACAGCTCACGTTTACCCGCATCAGTGATGTGCAGCAGTTGGATCAGAAGTTGGCCAACAGTGCGGGAAAAATCACCCTGCTCGACCTTTACGCTGACTGGTGCGTGGCCTGCAAGGAGTTTGAGAAATACACCTTCAGCGATCCGCAGGTGCAGGCTGCGCTGGGTCATACGCAGCTGCTACAGGCCGATGTTACCGCCAGTAATGCCGCTGACCGCGCCCTGCTGGATCATCTGAACGTACTGGGTTTACCGACCCTGCTGTTCTTTGATGCACAGGGTCATGAAATCCCCGACTCACGCGTGACCGGGTTTATGAAACCCGCCGCTTTCCGTGCACATTTGCAGAAACTGGCGCGTTAAACGACACTAAGGTTCGATAATGAAGCGTACAAGAGGAGAACCGCGTGCAGCGTGAACAAGTACTTGAACAGGCTCTGAACGTGCTGGAACAGCATGGGTTAGCGGCAACCACCTCTCTTGCCATGATGGCCGGTGAACTGGACTGTAGTGAGCAGGAACTGCAGCGCTTCTGGCCAGACCGCGATGCGTTGCTTTACGACGCGCTGCGCTACCATGGCCAGCAGATAGAGGCCTGGCGCCGCCAGCTACTGCTGGATGACAGCCAGAGTGCCGGGCAAAAACTGCTGGCGCGCTATCAGGTGCTGGCTGACGCGGTCAATCACCAGCGCTATCCCGGCTGTCTGTTTATTGCCGCCTGCAGTTTCTACCCGCAGCCAGACCACCCTATTCATCAGATTGCCGAGCAGCAGAAACAGGCTTCCTGGCAGTTCACCCACCAGCTGCTGAGCGAACTGGAAACGGATAATCCTGAAGGCGTGGCGCATCAGATGGAACTGATCCTTGAAGGCTGTCTGTCGCGACTGCTGGTGAAACGTCAGGTTCAGGACGTGGAAACCGCCCGCTGTCTGGCGGAAGATGTATTGAGCTTCGCGCTGTGCCGTAAAAACGGGGCGTTAAGCTAAAGCAGGGTGTGCCTGTACGGGTAAAAAGCAGGCAGTCGGCAGGATTTTACGACTTTTTTGTGACAAAGCCGTTGACGCCGAACGGGGTTTACGGTTTAATGCGCCCCGTTGCCCGGATAGCTCAGTCGGTAGAGCAGGGGATTGAAAATCCCCGTGTCCTTGGTTCGATTCCGAGTCCGGGCACCATATTCAGAAGAACCCGCTTATAGCGGGTTTTTTGCTTTCTGCGATCCGGACTCTCCATCGAACTACGTTCGATGACTCGTCTCATCCATGAGACTCGCCCCTGCGGGGTTAACGCTGAAGCGTCATGCAAAAACGCTCCCGGCGTTTTTGTCCGAGTCCGGGCACCCTATTCAGAAGAACCCGCTTATAGCGGGTTTTTTGCTTTCTGCGATCCGGACTCTCCATCGAACTGCGTTCGATGACTCGTCTCATCCATGAGACCCGCCCTTACCTCTGCTATTTAATAAAAAAATTCCGCTTTTAAATACTGGACGATTACGGCAACCACGCACAGTCCGGCAGCGATTAGCAACAGCCAGCAGAACACCCTGAAAGGGTAATTTCTCCACACGGTGGCGATGCTGCGCAGTTCGTCAGTGGAAAACCCTTTTAACCGGTGATGGAACAGACAGAGATAGGCTGCACTGTATATCACCCACAGCAAAGGGGTAAGCATCGCCAGGGTACGTCCCAGGGTAAGATAAAGGGCGAGCGGAATGGCAATAAACGGGATAAAGGCCAGGTCATCCCAGCGTTTTAACTTCTCCCTCAAGCGATCGTCCTGCTCTTTAATCGCTTTCTTACTGAGTGACATGGCCCGCTCTCTTTCCGTAAGAAGATAACAGAAGTTTATCAGGCCCCGGCCGGTGACGGGAAGCCCTCTAATTTTGAGAGGTCACGTCCGGTGCGCCTGGTGATCCAGCCGCCTGCCTGAGCAAAAAATAGCGCTTCTGTAACTGCGCCAGCGCGATTAAAGCCTGCTGTCGTTCCGTCTCAGACGGGCTGGCGGCATAACGACGCAGACGTTCCTCAGCCGGTAGTGCGCGATTAAACGCCTGAGTCACGTCGTACACCACCGACTTGAGCTCGCTCACCGTGATATATTTTCCGCGCTGGCCATCGAGGGCATTCAGTCTGGCGGTCAGCTGCTGCAGCTGCGCCATCCCCTCCTGCCAGCCTCCCATCGTGTCTGCCGGTAGCGCCGACGCACTCATCTGCTGTTGCCACGCGGTAGCCATTTTATCCGTAGCGGGATCCTGCGGGTTAAGCGTCTGTGCCTGATGCACCAGCCGCTGTCCGTAATTGAGCGTCCAGTCCGGATCAAGAGAGACCAGGCGCGACAGCTGTTGCTGCGTGCGCGGCGTAAGCTTGTCCGGCAGCGTATTATTCATCTTCAGATGGTTTAGCTGTTCATCTGACAGCGGTAACGCCTGCGCCGACAGGGATGCGTTCAACTGGGATAGCAGCACATCCGGTCGGTGCAGGGTCAGCCAGCCCCACAGGGCGACACTCCCCACCACCAGCGTGGCGGCGCCTCCCGCGATAAAAGGTTTCCAGAA
This sequence comes from Erwinia persicina, assembly GCF_019844095.1. Taxonomy (NCBI): domain Bacteria; kingdom Pseudomonadati; phylum Pseudomonadota; class Gammaproteobacteria; order Enterobacterales; family Erwiniaceae; genus Erwinia; species Erwinia persicina. Next base: position 4,127,218 of record NZ_CP082141.1, read on the forward strand.
GCGGGCTCTGACGGGCCACGACGTTTCTACATTAACTTTTTGCGCGGGCGGTGTCTGCGCCACATACACCCATTGTGCCGTGCCAGCCCCACTCTCCGCGCCTGCACCCGGCATGCTCTGCGTCGCAGCCGGTAACACCGCCGCTGACGCATCGCTGTTTTCCAGCCGTACCGCGCTGATGTGCATCAGCGTGGCCAGAGCATCGAACTGACTCAGATGCTTTAACTCAAGGCGTTGCAGACTGTCATTAAGACGGCCGAGCTGCTGCTCTGCATGGTAAAGCTGGTTAAGGTCGCTGTAGCTGACCGGTTGTGTGCGCAGCCCCTGCTGCAGGCGTCGGCTCAACCCACTGAGGATTTCAATGCGGGCATGGACCGGCTGTGGCCACAGATTGCCCCACTGGTGGCAGATTAAGGCTTCGAGGATGGCCAGTCCTTCATTCAGCCCCGCCAGCCCGACCAGCTGCGTTCTGGCCAGCGTAAACCAGGCTGCGGTTTGCAGCTCAACGCCGTTTTTTTCAAATAACGACAGGCTGAGTTTTTCAACTAAATGCCAGTTCACATCCGGCCGTGCCGGGTGGGAGAGTTTGCCCAGTTCGTCGCGCAGGGCGGCATAATCCGGCAGCGTACGGGGATCGCCGCCGGTTTTCAGGTAACGTTCAGATAATGTTGTCATAAGCAGCTTCAGAGAGTGTTCGGAAAAGAGTGATGCCTGCTAAAGAGAAGCACGCGGGTCCAGGTACTGCTGCTGTTTCATATGGCGGATCAGCACTTTGCCCTCCGGCATAAATTCAGTGCCGTAGCGCACGAGGCCGATGCCTTTCAGCTCGGCATCGATGGCATAGCGCAACTCGCCGGGGATCGTTTGCGGCAGCATATTCACTCTGATGCTGTTGAGGCGCGGCTCGTAGCGCAGCAGTACGCCGGACAGCGTGGTCATCAACTGATGTGCGGTGCCGGGCATCCCCTGCAGGATTTTGGTCATATCCGGCAGCCCATAGTCGGGCAGATGCGCCAGCGAACCGGCACGGCAATTAAGGATGCGCTGCATGTTATCGAGCACCGAAAGGATCACCTGGTTTTCCTCGCTGACGTTGTGCAGATCCAACCCGCCGCTGAAGTTGCCATAGAGCATTTCATACAGTGAGGGAGCGTTATGGGTGTAAGGCATTACTTGTCCTTAAGGGGTTGCAGCATTATCGTCTGCTGGTTCAGCTCAATCTGGCGGGCATCATCCGGGTCCAGATCGTCGCGACTGAGCACCAGACGCCAGCTATTGTTATTCCCATCGGGGGTGAGAAACATCGCGGCCACCGCGACAAAGCGGGTGCTGGCTTCCATCGGCATATCCACCGTCACCGCTTCCCCCGGACGCAGGCGAATATCTTTTTCCGTCAGCAAATCGGCCTTTAACGCCTGGCTGTCGGTAGCAAACAGCGAGGCATAATCCGTGCTGTCAAACGCCTTCCTGTCTTTCAACTGGTAGATCCTGACGACGGTGGACAGCGCCTGGCCACGTGCATTGTTATTCACCCCCTCGCGGGCGCGGATATCGAGGTGGAGGGTTTTTACCTGCTTATAAAAAATCGATTGGGTCACAGCAACAGTGCCGTCTGTCACTTTTTGAGTCAGCCCACAGCCAGCCAGTATCAGTGTGATACCGGCGGCCAGCGCAGCCAGAGGAAATTTACCAGCGGTAATCGCCATCTTCATCGGTCTCCCTGCGGTGAATATTTTCCTGTACCCGCTCATAGCGGCCCAGGTTAATGGTGATTGTGTTGGGGTGCGATGCGGTCTTAGCCGCATTCAGCGGTCGCATCACGGCAGTGCGGCCCAGCTGCACGGCGCCTGCCTGCGGTTTACTGCTCATGGTCGCGTCAGGCAGCAGACTGCGGTCAACACACAGCTGTAACCGCACATCGAGGCGGGAGCCAAGATAAACATGCAGCAGCGCCATCAGATCCGCATGCAATTCGCCACCGGGCAGCCAGCCCTGCACTTCAGCCGGGTCAGTGGTTGTCAGGCGCATCAGCACCTGGCTGTTCACGTCGGTGGCATAGTTGCCCATCACCGGACGGTTTGTCAGGGTGACGGGCTGGCTGACACTCATGGTCAGCGGCTTTTTCAGTGGCACACGGCGTTTGTCGTGGTGCCAGATTTTTACCTGCGTGCCAGGTGCCAGCAGGCGTACCAGCGAGGCCATGCCTTCCGCCGTCCGCCCCGGCAGCAGCATCACCGGCAGCAGTGCCAGAAAACGTGAAGCCGGGGCCGCGATACTGTCCGTGCAGCCATCAATCCCAAGCCCGGCCAGCCCCAGCAGGTACTGCGAGGTTTTGTCCTTCCCACCCTCTTCAAAGGTCGCCGGGTAGGAATATTTCCGCCAGATACGGTAGTACTGGGCAATCAGCCGGTGGTTGAAGATATCGAGGAAACCGGCGGTCGTCTCATACCCTTCCCGTCGCTGGGTGATGTCATTGACATAGTGCGTCGGCAGCGGAGACTCCACGCCGTACAGCCCCATAAAGGTGATACGCACCGTCGGCGGCAAATGAGGATGCTCTGGCGGTTCAATCCCTTTGATTTCGGAGGCCGGGAAGCCCATGCCCGGATGCGGCCGGAAACGCACCGGCTCATGACGTACCTGCCAGCTGCTGCCGATAACCGGTTTATCCGGCTGGTTCTGCTCCAGCAACTGGCAGAAGCGATAAAAGTTCATGTACGCCAGCCGGTCCCCCAATTGCTCCATCAGCCGGGCAGGCGTGGACTGTGATTCTCTTTCCACCGGATGCATTTTCCTTCTGGCTGTACGATGAGGGTGAGCTGGTTGAACTGGTTCATGTCGGCATACAGCGCAAAGAACCGGTTGAGCATTTCGCCAAACAGGTGAATATCCCCCTCGCCGGTGAAGCCGTTGCTGTCGAGAGTCACTTCGATATCCAGCCCCCGCAGCAGGAATCCCTGCTCAAAACGTTGCAGGCGGTGGTGCCCCACATGCTGGATCGCCTCCAGACGTCGGGTGTTCAATTCATCTTCCTGCCAGTTATAGAGCGCCAGCGTTCCGCGCAGCACTTCGGCGGTGCTCATCATGTTCAGGAACCCGGATCCCAGGTGGCTCAGTACGCGCCAGTGGAAACGGTCTTCAGCAGGCGGGTAAACCGGCAGCGTGGGTTTACAGAGGTTTTTCACCGACAGCGGTGTCTGTACCACCGGCTCACAGCGGTCGAGCAGCGTGCTCTGCAGCGCCCGGCGCGGTAACTGACCGTTGGTACCGGTGATTTGCAGCGACACGGCTTCGCGCTCAAACAGGCGGTCATCTTCCCACTGGTGGCCACCGAGGATAAGCCAGGTGTCATACAGTCCGGTGACGCTGCGTTTCACGCGGGTGTGGTAATACCGTGGCGGTGCCTGACGTCGCATCATCCCGCCCTTGTGACGAAAGCTGCTGAACGGCACGTATTCAGCATCACTGGTGCGGTTTGAACCGGTGACCGAATCCACGGCATAAATTTCGGTGTGCCCGTCCTGCAGTCGTTTGGGGCGCAGCAGATACTCACTTTCAAGCCCGCTGATGGTGAGCGGGTCCGCTTCCAGGGTGAACAGGTTAATCACCGGCACACAGTGCAGACGAACCGCGTCATCAGCGACCGGCAGGTCAGATGGCCATGGCGTACTGAACACGACGTCGATGTCGAAGTACTCTGCTCCTGCAGGCGGCGTGATCCCGTCCAGACCGTTGAGGTGGATAAACATAAATTTGTCGCGGAAGGTAAAATACTCCAGCAGCAGCTGGTAACCGCTGAAGGCGGTATCCCCTTTCGGCCACAGACCGTCTTCCTCTGCAAATCCTCCCGGCGAGAAGTACCCGTCAAGGCGAATGCGGTCGGCCTGCCCGGGCAGGCGCATATACAGGGCGGCCTGCCGTCTGGTCAGCATCAGGTGCAACTGACTGCTGACGGGTGCATCCGCACCGAGATAGAGACTCAGATGACTGAGGTCAGCATGGGACCAGTCCGCCTGGGTGCTGCAGGCAAAGCGCATCCTCAGCAGCGAACGCCCGTCAGGCTCGGTGGTCATGGTCACCCCGGAGATGTTCAGCGGGTTGAGCATCACATCGCGGGTGGTGCGGTAGCGGCAGACCGTGTTTTTTGGCCCCACCGGGCGGGAGTACACCTCCAGACCTGCGGGCATCACTTCCGCCATCTTCACGGCCTGAAGCGCGGGCGTGAATGCCACCACAGAGAGTGACGGAATGGTACGCAGGTAGTGAGGCCAGAGCATACTGACCAGCCCTTCGGTCAGCTCCGGCAGGTCGTCGTCAATCTTCTCCCGCAGCCGCCCCATCGAGAAAGCAAAGCCTTCAAACAAACGTTCGACATACGGATCGGGCGTGCCAGCCTTATCCAGGTCGAGCATCGCTGCACGATCGGGATGGGTTTGTGCGAACTCTTTCGCGGCTTCACGCAGGTAGCGCATTTCTGCATCGAAATAGCGCAGGGTCAAATCTTCCATTTATTTCTGTTCCTGTGGATTTAACCGCAAAGCACGGCGGCACGGGCAGGATCGACGGCGATCAGCCCGGCAAGTAACTGGTCCATTACCGGTGTCAGGCGGGCCTTATCGGCCTCACTGCGACCGGCTTTCAGCCGCAGGAGTTTCAGATGGCGGGCCTGTACCTCGAACAACAGCTCAGGCTCCCATGCTGAGAGGGTCACCTCACTGGCCCGCTCACCCAGCTCTGCAAACAGGTGTACCGCCAGTTCATTTTTACCGTACTGCTCGGCAATGCGCCCCATCAGCAGGCGCAGCAGCCACTGCTGTCGCGCCGTCGTGACGCCCGGGCGGTTCTGCAACCAGCCCAGCGCGGCATCCGGGCCTTCACTGTCAGCCAGCGCCACGGCTTCCGGTTCCAGCGCCAGAATGTCTTCGTTGCCGGCGCTAACCGGAGCGGATGTGGTGTCGTTGCCCCAACCGCCTGCGGTGCCCAGCACGCTCTGCTGGATCCAGTTCAGCGTCACTTCATCGGCAAACGGCGTTCCGTCACTGAACGCCAGCGTTTCCAGCCCGGACAGTCGCGACAGCAGCCCTTTCAGGTCAGCGGTAATAATCTCGGCCAGCGTCTCCTGGCCTGATTTCGTCAGTGCATGATGGATATACCACTGCAAATCCAGCCACAGGTGATTGGCACCGCGGGAAAACGTGCTGTCGGCCGTTTCCAGCATTTCAGCCCAGTTCTGCTGCAGGTAGAGGCGTTTGAGTAACGCGCGCTGATCCGCCCTTGGCGGCTCGATGCGCGTACGCCCCTGAACATCCGGGGCCGGGATGGCCCGCAGAGTGTCATGGCGCAGGCTTTTCATCAGATGGTGTGCTGACAGCCAGCCGTCCGGCTGCTCACGCAGATATTCGGTGAGCGTGCGGCCCTGGGCCAGCAAATCCTGACCAGAGGTGATGCGCCCAATGAGCGGGGCATCGCTGTGGCTGGCCGTTGAGGGGGTTTCGCCGGTGCTGGCGTTCTGCGGTACCACCGCATCCACGCCACCGGCTTTCTGCAGACGATTTTCCAGCGCCCCATACAGCGCGTTAAGTTCCGGGCGGGTTTCATCGGGCTCATTTTCGGTCAGCCCGGCGATCAGCAGCAGCGCCCCGGTAGTACGCATCGCATCGATCCTGACCACTTCCGGGTACAGGGAAAGCGAGTCAGTCATGCGCGACCCTGCCAGCCATTCCAGTGCCGCCTTACGGCTGCGGTTACGCTGTGGATGCAGCTTTGTACCAAAGCGTTCCAGCAGCCCGGCCAGCAGTTCAAGCCCTTCGGCCAGCCCCTGTTCACCTTCGCGGTGCAGTTTCGCCCAGCAGTAGTACGTCGCCACGCGGATGTCTTTCGCGGTGGTGGTCAGCAGCTTCTCTGCCAGCCGGCAGACGAGCTCTGTATCCGCACCGGAGAGTTTATTGACCTCCTCGCGCATCTGCTGGAAGTCATCGTCATAGCCAGGATCCTCGCCGGCGGGCGATAAACCGGACAGCGGCTGCAGCCAGTTATCCCACTGCGCCACGCGTTCACGGGTAGTGGCAAGCAGTGATTCCGGTTCGGTCTGGCAGGCGCTGAGTAAGACGTTCAGGGTACTCATCAGTAAACCTCCTCTGCAACATTGCCAGCACGGGCAACCTGGTCTGATGGTGCAATACCGGTGGTGCTGAAGATGGTTTCCGGCAGGCGGAAATGACGCAGCTTCAGCAGTGCCAGCGGGCCTTCTCCCGCTTCGGTACGCAGGGTGTAATTGAGTTTGCGGCCGTCCTGGGCTTTCCAGCTCAGGCTGTAACTGCTGCCGATACCCGGGTAAGCGCTGACGGTGGCTTTATCGAGCAGTCTGATCCAGCCCCAGGCACCGGGAATATCGGCGTACTGGCGGGTGCCCGCCTGCGTGCTTATCCAGCTCAGGTTTGCTCCCGGGGCTTCCGTATCCGCAGGCCAGGTGAAACGCTTCCACGCCGGGAGCTGGTTCACATAGGTCAGCTTCTGGCTGTCGATAATCATGTCGGTCTGCATCACGCCATTGGCCGTGCCCGGACGCAGCTCGAAATTCATGCCGGCATTGCCTTCGGTGAAGGCCACATCCGAGAGTTGACTCAGGGTATTGATAGCGTTGAGGAACGCCGGGTTAAAGGCCAGCCCCTGCGAGTTGATACTGTCCGGTACCCAGTGGTTACCCTCTTTATGCAGCACGCCCTTGAGGCGGGTCTGCAGGAACTGCGCGATACGCCCGGAATCGGCGTTGAGGTATTTAGCCAGCAGCGGCAGAGAAACATCACTGCTGGAGTTGCTGAACGGATAGCGGCCACCGAAGGCACTGTTCCACTCGGCCACCACCGCCTGCTGCCACTGGGCGTTGAGGCTGCTGGCCGCCGGGGTCAGCACCTGCTGCCAGGCCTGCTCCATCGGGTTCACAAACACCGTGTGGCCAAAGCCGCTCCACTCCTGACCCAGACCGGCGGCAATGAGGCTGCCGTAGTCGCGGGTTTCGGTCAGATCCACAGCCTTGCCCTGGAATACGGTCCGGGCAATGGTCTGGGTCATGGCCTGCGGGTCGGCGGCATTGGTCACCTGCTGCAGGCGCAGACGCACCTGGGTGACACGCGTCAGATACGACTGCAGACTCTGCTCCTGTGCTCCCGCGCGGTTCCTGTCCATCAGCGCCAGCACCGGACCAAAGGTCGCATCCAGCGGCCCATGGGCACCGGCACTCTGGTCAATGGCATCCTTGTCATCACCGCCAAGCAGGTTTTTGGCCGATTTCACCAGGGAATCCGAAATGGCTTCTCCGGTTTGCCCGGTGCGCCCCTGCACATTCAGGGTGTTCATCAGCGCCACCAGAGGTGACTGGCGCACGTCGGCCATCAGGGTCAGCTGGTCAATGGAATCCGACAGCGTGGCCGCCTGATGCCAGCGCAGGCTGTTGAGGAACGCCAGCCAGGCACCGCCAAAGTCAGCGAAGTAGCGCTCCGTCAGGCGCTTTTTCAGCGCTTCCGGGGAGATTTCATCCTGCCTGTTCACCTGATGCTTACTGTCAGTGAGCACCCAGTCAAGCTCGTCCCGGCGCGCCTTCACCACCTTCCCGATGGCGGGCTGCACCGCCTGCGTCCAGGCCTGAAGCGTAAACATCCCCGGAACAATTTCGGTGGTGCTGAACAGGCGGGATGCATCGGTATCGCCGGTCATGTCTTCAAGGCGCATATCGGCATACAGATGCGCCACCTGAGAGAGCATCTTCTGGTACAGGGTCGATTCGCTGTTACGTACGCCCATCAGGCGAACCAGCAGGGAGCGCGCCTGGCTGACCATATTTTCATCGGCACGGAGCTTCCACCCCGGGTGCGCAGCCAGCTGCGCGCCATAGAACGACAGCAGTGACGGGGCCAGCCCCTGCCAGATACCGTCTTTCACGCCATCACGCTTCGGCCAGTCATGCAGCAACGCGGTACTGAACCAGCCTGCATCCATATGTTCCGGACGCGCCAGCATCAGGTAGAGTTTGAGCTGCTCCCAGGTGTGTTTTGCCATCTGCTCACGCAGCGGGCTCCCCGGCGGCAGCGCGTTAAAGGTGCTGACCTGCTTCTGCAGGTGGTCTGCGGCCGCATCCCGCAACAGCGGCAGTGCGCTGTCCTGATAACGCGGCCACAGTGCCGCCAGCAGGGCATTATTCTGGCTCAGACCGGCTTTTTCGTACCACGGAACGCCGTGTTCAGAACGATACTGCAGGCGGGCCAGCGTTTTCTGCAGTTCAGACAGGGCATGCAGACGCTGCTCCAGCGGCTGATTTTGTCGCGAAGCCATTGCAGCCCGGGCATTCGCGCCGTCAATCTGGCTGCGGTTGGTGACATACGCGATGCTCATCCATGCAGCCCAGCCCACCATCGCGAGGGCGATAACCGACGCAAACATCTTGCGCCATGGAATGCCCGGCTTAACAGGGCGAAGTGCGGCCGGAAGCGCCCGGACAGAATCAGGCAGGACATCCCAGCGTTTATCCATGCCCCAGTGGTGCGGCACGGCGCGTTTGGCACCCGCTGAGGGTTGACTGAACACCACGCCGGCCAGCGGCAGCGGGCGGTACGGATTGAGCATCACCGACAGCGGTGCGGTCACGCTTTCCGGCTCACGAATGAGCTGGTCGGCAAGCATCAGCAGGAAGTTATATTTCACTTCACCACAGGCCTGCTGCAGCCCCTGTGAAGTCAAATCCGGCGTCAGGGCAGCAAGTTGCTCTGCCAGCCCTTCGGTACGGCAACCGGCAGGTAACAGGCAGCCGGTCGCCTGGGTAATGCGCCCTTCCGGCTGACCGGCGCGCAGATGCAGGGACCAGACGTACAGCGGGAGCTTCCAGCCAAGCGTTTCCATACGCGTACTGATGGCATGGGACAGGGAATCCATAGTGCTGTCTGACGGTACCGGCAGCGGCTGCTCCAGCCCTGGCGCAGATAGCTGATCAAATGCTGAAGTGACCCACACCAGCCCATCCACCGGACGGCGGCGCAGTTTGCGCAGCGCGGTCAGCCAGGCACTGTCTGCTGGCGTATTGAGGTCACCGCCCCACAGCAACAGCGTGCCGCGGTCTTCCTGCCAGAGCTGAACTGTCAGACCCGGGGTCAGTTGCTCCACTTCAGCGGCAGTGCCAGTGACCAGCAGGATGCGAACTTTGCGGGACCAACGCCGACCGTAGAGGTTACGCATGGCGTTACGGATAGTATCCACAGTGACGTTGCGTGGCGGAGTCCGGGCAACTCTTGATTCATCAGAAGGCAACGCATTGTTCTTCTGTTCTCGCCAGCGGTGATACTTTTCCCGCATGAACCGGAACATGAATGGCGTATAGAAAAAAATCAGCAAGACTATCCATACGGCAACAAACGCGAGCACTTGCTTCAGTCGGGTATCAAGGCCATGCGAGGGACCAAAATGAAGGACCAAGGCCACTATAATCGCTGAGATGAAGGCTATTATGCCGGCAAGCCCCCCTCTGCTCCATGTACTACCCGGCATCATTATTTCCACTCCCTGAGGTAACAGTACTGACAAAACGATCAGCACCTGAGGTAAACAACCCTAAAACAGGTTTGTTGCTGACGGACACGATGTCGGCCAGTAATGTGGCTAAAAGCCACGCACTCCCGGCCCCTGGAATACCGTTATATTTTTCCAGTACATCAATTTCCTGGGGCACCCACGGTGTCAGATGTGATTGAGAAGCAGTCATTAGATCAGCAAATCCATCATTCCAGTGTCCGTAATCACAAAACACATTTGACGTCTGACAGGCAATGGTTTGTGTTTCGAGGAACAAACCCATATCAGCCCTGAAATTTGTCATGTCCAGCGGCATCGGTCGCAATATGCGGGCGGAGTGTGAAAGCTGGTATTTTTCAGCAACATCATCGCTGGTAAGTACCATCGCTGCGAGTGCATCGGAATACAGTTCAGCACCCTGATTCTGCAATATCAGGATCAAATCAATATCGAAAACGGGATTTTTAAGGCGCTCCTCGAGCCAGTCAAAAGAAAGGGCTTCGCAACATGAAACTGAACCTGTTAGCACACGTCCAGGATAAATTTTTTCCCATGATTTGCGGAACCGGGTCTCGAAGTCTGACGAAAACATGTCGCTCACAATGGTAACGTTGAACGGCACTGTCGCAGGCAACATCGCGATCGCGTTTTGTACACCGGCCAGGCCCAGTTCGAGCAAGGTGGTGGACTTCACTGATTTCTCATCAAAATGGCTGGTCAGTGAAAGCAATTGCGGCGCGTCTACAGCATCCGATTTAGCAATGGCGTCAGAAGTCACTCCGGAAGGTAGCAGTATGCTGCTTCCAAGCACGGCCAGATAGCGGCCAGCCCAGGCTTCCCACTGTTGCTGTCCGTATTCAGCTTCCTTCTGCAAAAACTGATGTTCATTGACTGTTTTACCCCACAGCCACCCCCGTAAACAAAACAGGAAAAACCAGCCAAGAACCGGACTGGATGCCAACCACCAGATATTGAATGCAGCCAGTACCTTAACCATGCCTGACGCATGCAGGATAAACAGCAAAATCCCCACAACCGCGGCAACACCTCCAGCCAACAGCCATCCCGTAAAAGATGGCTCAGGAGGCAACTCCATCGTTGTTGCTTTCGTCCTTTCCCAGCCCATTGATTATCCTACCGTGCTGTTCTGAGCACTTGAAATTACAGTACAACCACACTGACATTTGCAGCCATCGACAACGACCGCACGACCATTAAAGGTACGATGCAGTGATCCTTCCACTATAGGATTAGTTCCATGCCCATCTACCGGACAACTCACCATATCACCCACTAACGCGGCTTTTTTCCCGTCGACAGTAATATTGGAAGAGGCGGAGATCACTTTTCCGCCGTGCGATGTTTGATCACCGAATAAAACCAGACCCTTAGCCATAACCATCCTTAATTAGGAATTAAACCTTAAAATAATAGATATAATTAATAATGCAGCACATATTAGACAATTCAACATCTTTCTCCCGCAGTATCAGCACTACGGGGAATTCTATTTACCCAACCACCTCATAATAAATTATGATTAATGTACTCACCGATGGTATTAATCACTTTCGATATTAATTATTTAATTGCAAGCAAATTACTATAATCAGGCACTAATGTGTGTCGTGACTATTTTCCGTATAAAATCATATCCATTTTCACTACAAAAATTGGTTTAAATTTGGCTCGCTACAATTCTTTATGGGAACGGCCAGTCATTCCCAACCTGGTAAACATGGGCTGGCAAAAGTGTAGAGATATTCTGCGCAGCGATATTAAAGCCAGAAATAAAATTGATGTTCCTCGAGAACTAGCGGTTGGCCATCTTCGAGCAAACGCCGAATACTCGGCCCAAGCAGGTCCTGCTCGCCATCTAGAGGTGTGATCAGGGATTCCTGAAAACGCAGTTTATTAGCACTGACCTTCTCCAGCATCCGGCGGTCTTGGCGCAGGATCACACAGAATAACTTGCTCAATACGCAGCGTTTAATCATTGCCGGAAGCCAGCCACGCCCAGTGGCTATCCGTGCAAACAGGCGTAGCTGGCCGTTACCACATGGAGTCAGCCAAGCGCTGACCAGCAGATTGAGATCGTCGCATCGGTCGCGGTACTCAATTTCCGCCAGGCACGGCAGGCGGAAACGTCCCATACTGACACCACGTTCACTTTCGAACAGTCGCGAGATAAGCCCTGACTGTTTGCTCTCTTCGCTGTACACGGCTTCGACGCCATCGGTGAGTGGGCGAACCAACGCACTGATTCTCTGTCGTTGTTTGTCATGACGAATCCAGCCAGAGTGAACGAAATGGGTGTGGAAACCGTCGAGGAAATTCTCCGCCGCGTCTTGCAACGAGCACTGAACTTGCTCGGTGATCCAGAATGTATCGAGTTTCTGCCGGTGCTCGGCGGGTGCAACGGGCGGCCCCCAAGGGCTCTCAGTGCTCAGGCTGACCCACACCAGCCCGTGTGCTTCGCAACTGGGCATACTATTGAGTAGCGGCTTGCTGCCCGGCACCAGGTCGGTGCCGGGTACTTGAGTGCAACGCCCGTCGGCAGCAAACCGCCAGCCATGATAAGCACATTCAATCTGCCCATCGCAAACCTTGCCCGCGCTCAATGGAGCGAAGCGGTGCGGGCAACGATCCGGCAGCGCGGCAGGGCGGCCCTCGTTGGTACGGAATAGCACCAGTGGTGTGTCGTGTATCTGGCACGCCAGCGGTGTGTTTCGCAATTCGTCGCTGAGAGCCACTGGCCACCACTGATGATCAAACGGATTCACAGTTTGAGCTTCCTCATCATGGGCACACCGATACCATGCAACAGACGACTAAGCATGGTCCATACAAGCCGTCGTCCCCAAGACAAATGGGCGATGTAGATCAGGCTGTACTCGATCTGCGGCTGACCACCACGCAAGCGTTTGAACTCAGCAGCTCCAGAGCTAAAATTCAGCACCTGCCGGCGCTCGACAGCTTCTTGCAGGCACAGGCGAGTCAATTGTCGATACAGTCCGGTCCGTTGGGGCAACGCGGTGTCGTAACCGACTATCGGGGCGCTGATCACGGCAGAAGACGTAAACCAGCCCAACGCGCCGTCAATGCGCCCATCAGGGTTGCGCAAGGCGCGGAATTCGAGCCAGCCTTCACGTTGCCCCTGCTGCATCCACTGAGACTTGTAGTGCGGGTTCAGCGTGCAGTATTTTTCCAGATAAAGCAGGTTATAAAGGTGTTCTATTCTCTGGAAGTCGGCGTCACTCAGTTCGGTGCCTGGTATTACTGTATATGGACTGTGTCGTAACAATGTGGCATCCAGCCGGGTGTTGTGATGCTTGAGAAACGGTGCCTGCCCCCCAGCCCGGCCGTCGAACAGATAGACCTGGCGGCTGGGAATGCTCAGGTAACCAAGGGCTTTCAGGCATTGGCGCAATTCACGGTTGCTGAAATCATTGAGCGAGCGAAAACCGATCCCGTGCTCAGGAAAGTCTCGTAGCAGCAGCGCAGTGATCGCAGGTAGTTCGGCAACGTTCCAATCTGGCGGATAAAGATTGGTCGACAGCAGCCAGTTGTTTACCTGCACCAGTTTATTGATCCTGGCAGTGCTCAGTAAGCGCTCGACGGCTTGAGTTAGCAGCTTCAACGGCCAAGTCAGGTATGGTCGGCCGAGGCGCTTGAGCTCTTCGCGGGCATAACCGCTGTACGCTATTTGGGTCGACACCACATAGCAGTTGTCGTCTGGTTCATTACCTTCCGTGATGCTAACAGGAAATTGCTGTGTACCGGTGTCAAGCAACGCCATTCTAGTGCTGACATTACCGATCAAGTCTCCGCAGGCACACGCGCGCACATAGCACCAGGCGAGGCTGTCATTGGGGGTGACAGCCTCGCAGAGAAGTTGTTCTTCAAACAGTAGTTTCATGGCGTGTGCTCGCTCAACGGCAGGCCGTTCCATTCGATATCCGCTGTAGAAGCGGCCAGTAATCCGCAGCGCCGGGATACGGCCCGGGCGATGATTTCCACCAGGCTTCCCCCTTGCGCGATCAGCGGCCACAAATCGCCTTTTTGGACGATGACATCGCGGGCAGCGACATAATCAAGCCAGAACGGGGCGCTCAAGGCTCGTTGCGGTGCCGCTAGCAGAAGCATAGCCAGTGCGATCATCCGTGGCTCGGATGTCGGCTCAAGTACACGCTTGGGTGGATGACTCAGGCTACTCACTAATAACTGGCGCTGGTTGTCGAACAAATGCACACCACTCGTAGCCCTTGGGTTGCACTCCAGCACATGAAAACGGCCATCTCCATCCTCAATAAAGTCAAATCCCACTTGTCCACTGTAGCCTGTCTTCTGGCCAAAGTGCTCGATAAAGCGGCGCACCGGCTCCAATACGCTCGGCTGGAAATAGATCCCCGAGCCACGGCCAACCCGGTAACGCGGCCGATAACAGCTGTGAGCGCGTAAGACGCCGTCAATCAGGACGCTGAAACTGCAAAACTCCCGTCCTTTGATAAACCGCTGCGCCACCCATGGGGCGACCTGGGTGGGTTGCACGTTATTCAACTGTTGGGCTGACGGACGAATCAAGGTCTGCGAGGCAAAACGCGAGTATGCTGGTTTGAACACCCACATCGCAGTTTCATCAGCGAGTGCTAGCAATGCCTGACGGTCCGTCAGCAAACGAGTTTCGGGGGCGGCCACGGGCCAGCCATCGGTCATGGCCGCAAAGTCCCCCTTGTGGTGCAAGCGGTGCAACAGCGCAAAATCGCAGGTCAGCACCTGACACAACGGTGCCAGACGTTCGCGGCCGTGGGCCAAGTAAAACACCTCTTCGCAAGTTGGCAGCAGCAGGTCAATACGTTGGGTTTCGATCACCGCCGCGAGGGTTTCGATCCAGGCTGCTGGATCTTGTCGTGGTTCAGGCAATCGAACATAGTGTTGCACCGAACGGCTGAAACGACTAAGCGGCTGACTCAGCGAATCGCCTACGCTGACGGTCCAGCCAGCCTCGTCAAAGGCTCGCGCCCACTCCAAGCAGGCAGGCGCACGTGCGCCGAGAATCAGTACATGCATGGCAATCCCTCGGGAAATTGCAGCAATATGAGAATGGAGAATCCCTTTGTTCGATCGCAACGGCTTGTATTTCAAAGACTCGACTTGATATAGGAAGTTATTATATCAGGCCGGGAACCTACTTTAGCTCATGATGCAGAGTTAGTATCTGCAGTATACACGCCTTTTGGATAGACGGTTTTACCCATTCAGTATCCTATGGTGGTGAAAATGCACGCTAATCTGCCTTCGTACAGCTAACAATAAAACAATCAGCACAATGAGAAATAATTTATTTGCAACCTTACATATAAATCAATCCTTTAATCTTTTTACATCAGGGTGAGTTGTTCCATCAGATACAACCGTGCCATCAGGGTAGATAATTTTATAGTACACTCCAATTTTTTGTTCTGTTGGAGCTATCATCCTAACTACTTTAGTCTCATCAAGAGTTGGCTCGAATTTTATCTGAAGATTTTTGGTAGAAGATACTATCTTCTTTTGTACAAAATTAACTTTACCAAATAAATTTAAGGTATCATCCACACTTATATCTTTATTGCTATCTATAAAAGGGTAGTATGCAGGAGATAAAATGAGTTCAGAACCTTTAAATAAATCAAAGCGACCACTTTTTGTTGCATTATCATCAAATGCTATTGTAGCACCAACAGCCGTTCCAGGCACTAACTCCTTACCGAGGTGAGTTGCATCAACATATTCAATACCCAGATTAAATTCACTCAACTGCCAATTACATTTACCGCCACCATTTTTAGCTATTTTTGCAACCCATAAATTAGAATTACTTTGGTTCTGAAGTGGGATCTTTACGGGATTATATCCCACTTTCTCATAGTGTTGGCCGTCCCGCATACTCATCAGCTTTCGCTTGCACGTCGTTGATATGTACAGAACCTCAAGCGGAAACGGTTTCGTATACTGAGAAGGGTTTTTTACTTCAATATTGACCCATTCTGTATCTGCCGGTGGAGATAACGTCTTGTTAACGGCATGGCTCATACTGCAACCCGCCACAGTAAATAACATCAGCGAAAGCAGAATAGTTTTTTGATTGATTAGACATTTTTCATTACCTCTTCTCCACATTGAGCAAACCGCAAAAGCGTGTTACAGGCCTGCGATTGTAATAATAAATTATCCTGATACGTTTAACAGAAAAAACCTCTATCATTTTTATTTTTTAATTTTCACTTTATCGACTTTATCAAAATCAGGAAAAACAGTTCCATCGGATATAACACTACCATCTGGATATATTATTCGAGGGTAAATGCCTTTGATTTTTTTTTCTGGCTCAATATATCTAATTATTTTATCTTCATCTAATAAAGGCTCAAATAAAACATTATTACCATCAGTAACTCTATAACTTAAAAAATTTTTTTCCCCATACAAAGACAGATCTTTCAATTTTTTATTAATATTCCACTCCGTTATATAAGGATAATATTTTGGTGATAGTTTCAAATCCCCTTTCACTATTCTATATTGTCCATTTCGAGAAGCATCATTATCAAAAGCGAGCGACACTCCTACCGCAGTACCGGGTACAAGATCCTTGCCAAGATGTATAGCATCTATATACTCGATACCTAAATTGACCGCACTCAACGTCCATTTGCATGAACCACCACCAGTCATGGCTACTTTTGCTTTCCAGATATCCCCGCTCTCTTGCTGCATGGAGATCCTAATAACGTTGTAACTGGATTCTGTGATAACAGAGCCATCAAATCCACTGATTCTCTTTTTCATACATTCATACGAGATGTATCTGACTTCCAGCGGGAAGGGTTTTGTATACTGCGACGGGTTTTTTACTTCAATATTGACCCATTTTGTATCCGCCGGTGGAGATAACGTTTTGTTAACGGCCCGGCTTATACTGCACCCTAATAAGGAAAACAATACCAGGGAAAGTAGAATAATTTTTGATTGGTTAAACATTTTCCATTACCTCTTCTCCATATTGAGCAAACCGCAAAAGCGTATCATTGCCAGACGGCAGAGATAATGTTGGAGTCAGCGATATTCCCAACAAGCCTTCTATATTGAGGAAAGTTTCATTTCTGGATAATTCATCATTCGGTATATCATTTTTATTTTCTGCCATCTGCTCCCTGAATTCATCCACATTATATCGGTGCTCAGTAAATGTGCTTTTTTCCACTATGCCGGCATAGTCAATCAACTCTAACACCTTGTTATACATATAGGGCATATAGGACGTCATAAAGTGTTCAAAAATATTTATATTAATCCCTCTGTCCGGGTTGCTACCTTTAGGGAAGAAATTTTTTAAATCCGATTGCGTCAATGATGCTTTAAATTCTTTCTGTTTCTTACCGGCCTGTTGCATCTCTTGTTCCGCCAGAGCGGGCACCAGATAAAGCTTAGCCTTTAGTGGAAGTGGATTTCTGATGGTAATGCACCCTGCAGGAGTTGGGAGATCCCTCTTACACTCATTCCATTCCCGGCTCTGGATGGCCGTGAGAAAGGCTACCGTATTGCCGTGGTGCCAAAAGCAGTCTCCCCAGGCAACCATCTGGTAAGCGAGAAGCTCACCCAATGACCAGAAAAAGCCCAGCGTCCCACCAAACCATCCCCATAATTTATATAACTCATTATCCAGATTAGCTTCTGCTGGAACCGCAGGAATCGGGTCGTTATCATTGACATGGCGAAAATGGGTAATATCCGATAACTGCATCACGGCATCGCGGGTAAAAGTTCGTGGCATTCCATAGGTGTATAAAAGGGGATTGCTATTTTTCAATGAAGCAGCATGAATTAATGCAAGTGCTCCACCTAAGCTATGACCGCAAATATATAAATCACGAGAACCAGATAATCGTTCCAAGCTTACAATTTCTGTAGCGAACTTTATATTCACTCTATTATACCCACTCCAGAATCCAGTATGCACTTTCCCAGCAGGTAGTAACGTGGTGCATTGCGTTTTGTCTATATCACATAATTCTGAATTTACCGGTCTGAATGCAAGATCCGTCCCCACATCAAACAAGCTGGCCGTTCCACGCCAGGCAACTATCACCTTATCCGCGTTATAAACATAATAAAGCTGCGTATCACCGTCTGCATTTTTCGCTGCCGTATCGTCCTCTGCCTGTACTGTTCCATGTGGATTATTCTCGTCGACTTTAGGCGAAGTATCTCGTGAAGTATCCATAAACACCGGGGGATGATATCGTTCACTAAAGGGAATATCCTGCACCAGCATATTCCATGCCGAACCGTCTTTATAAAGCTGAGGTAAGCGGGAAAGATCCTGACACTGGTTAATAAAAAAGCGCGTAATTGACACCGTATCCAGAGTACTGTCGTCTGCATAGGCAAGCGTTGCTGCCGCCCCAAGGTTAATTCCATTCGCAATGGAATAGTCCTTTTGATGATGCAAAACAAGCTCCCAGGCTCTGAAAGGACATATTTCAATAACGTGTCGCTTTTCAAGCTCATTGGTTCTTATAATCACCCCTTTCATAATTTTCTGCTGAGGGAAATGGAATGGCGGCCAGACTTCCCCATCTCTTAACTCAACAGAAGGAAGCGTCCGGCAAAGTTCACCGATAACGGCATAATGCCAGATATACCCTTTCTCTTCAGCTTCAGGACGCACAATAGAGTCATTTTCGGCATCGCGACTAACGCGTAAAGCACGTTTTTCCATTTCCTTTGTCAGTTGGTTACTGTCAAGTGTCAGCCTCAGCTCCAGACCGTGCGGCATCTCGATCCTGATTAGCCCCTCAGCATCGCTCTGACCAGAATAAGTGAATCCCTCCACCGGCCCGGAAACAGGATGAGCGCTTTCAACAGTCCATGGCATATTCGCCACGGGATCGCCCTGCTCATCAACCAGTTGAAATTCGACCCAGTAGGGTTTTTGCTTTCCCGCCGTGGCCTTTGCCTCTGTATGTGTGACAGATGTCACTAATGAATTGCCTGCCATAAACATCCCTTTTTATTCAGATTTAGCAAAAATTTACGAGCTCTTTTCTCTTGAAAGATAAAACGTTCCAACCTTAATTATTTCTGATAAGAATACAGCGGCAAGAGATATCGCTCCAATTTTGACTGACATAGTTTTAAACATCCATGGCAATATCGAAACAGAAGGGAGCATGAAGAACAGCCTGAATGGTGTTTGAAAATAAACTATCCAGCTCACATACTTCCATTTTTTTAAGAACATTACAGCAGAAAAAACAATTGATATATTAAGCAATAATGAAAATAAAAAAAAGACTAGCGAATAAGCCCCTTGCTGCGGATAAATACTGCTAAAAGACAACACATCATCAATTAAAGGAATTCGTCCCTGAGAGATATTCAGCCAGATAAACCTGGCGATATAAATGAGATCAAACACCGCCCAAAAATAAAATACGTGGTTCTGTTTTAATCTTAATTTCATTTAATTCCCTCATAGACATCATCAGCGGTCGTTGGTTGCCAGTACCATGACTGACCTGTAACAGCCCAGGCATCGTCACCTTCCAGAAAAGTTTGCGTTACTTTTCTCTGTTCTCCGTAACGATGTACTGCTGATTGCTGCTCTGTCTCTTCTGTAGCATCAGATGGCAAAGGCTGCCATTCCTGAATTTTATCTCTTTTCGTATTCATATAGTCCTTCCCTTCAGAGCCAAAAACACGCCCCTCATCTCCCATAGAAGTTAAGCGGTTGATTGCCATAACTGCGGTATTCTTCAACCCGTGATAATCATGATCAACAGTAACCCAATGCCCAGGCCCTTCATCCTTTTGCTCACGTGGGAACTCAATTTCCATTTTACCTGGAGTTGATGAGTAAAACGGTGCAGTCTTCCCTGACGAGTCCGATATACCTTCAAGCACCTCGCCATCTGGAGAGGTTACTCTATAACTGGTGAATGGTTTGATATCCCCTGACTCAGGATCGGTAACAGTAAACGTTCCGCCATACCCCTTAGGAAAAGTCACCGGGGGTGTGTCTAAACTGGCAGGTCCTGTCTGATTAACATTGGCCGCTTTCAGCAAAATATTCCCCGGACATCCCAGTTCAATATTCCCACCGCTAAGTTTTATATAAGCACCACCGCAACTTAAAATCAGTTCCTTGCTGGCATTCACCTTCACGCTCCCCTGACCACTGGCGACAGTGATGTCCTGTAATGCTGAGACATTCATGGCATCAGCTTGTGCCTGAATATCAACCTTCCCAGCCCCGGCATACATTTTGATCCCTGCAGCCTGTGCAAACAAACTTACAGCCTCGCTTGCCGCTACAGTGAATGATTGCCCGGTGCTGATATCCGTGTTTTTACCTGACATGAGACCAATACTTGCACCACCAGAAGCAAGCCGGACAGCCTCAGGGCTGAGAATGCCTATACCAGCGGGTGCACTGGCCAGCATTCCTGGCATTTTCAGATATTTCAGTGAGCTGTTTAGCGTCTTCTGGCTGTCGATGTCAGATACCGTTGCCTGTGCCCCTTTCGCAGCAGCCTGGAGGCTTCTTGCCAGCGTGAGTGCCTGCTCCAGTTGTTCTACAGCCCTGTCCATTTCAAGCATTTTACTGCCGACGTCAGGCTGAGCATCTGCAGTGAGTAGAATCCCCTTACCACCACGAACGCTGACCCAGTCGTTAGTGCGCAGCTCCGCCCCCTCACCACGAAGAACCCTGGAAGCATTGACGTTGTGCCCTAAATTAAGTTGGGTCTTACCGCCATACTCCGTACTGAGCTTGATATGCTCTTCGCCGCGCTTGTCTTCCATCCGCAGCTTGTTCAGGCCAGCTGTGCGGATAACATTGCGCGTGCTGTTGGCCTCAGTGACGTGGTCAACGTGGCGGGAATCATGCAGCGCGTGGGCGATGTACGGCCGGTCCGGGTCGCCCTCATGGAAGGCAATGGCGACTTCAGTGCCCTGTATCAGCGGGAAGTGGAAGCCGTACTTGTCACCACCGTAAGGTTTGGCGAAGCGCACCGGCATACTTTCCATGCCCTGACGCTTGTCGTCGCGGTCGGCATCGAATTTTACCCGGTACATACCTGAGGCATCCTGCCAGGCATAGATGTCGTTATCCTTGGCGCTGGTCACACGCGCCGTCAGGGTGCCGCTGACCACCGGACGCCTTTTAGCAGCAGGACGCCAGCATCGGTTCTCGTAGTAAGGCATCCCTTCCCACGTCACTGACAGAGCATTCTTACGGCTGGCGATATAGCCCGTGCGGGTAATGATGATGCCGTTGTCCGTTTCTGATGGTAGCGTTGGCGGTACCGCCAGTTCACGGATGGTCAGCACCTGGGCCGGTGAAAGCAGGGCATCATTGCTGCAGCCGCTGACAGTCGTCTGTCCGGACAGAAAACGTTCGTGCTCCAGGCGCGCCCAGAAGTTACCGGTTTCTGCTGACGGTGTAATTTTGTCACCCCGCTCAAGATGACGCGGCAGATAGTGATAGACTTCACCGTAGGTCACACCGTCACCGTCACCACGGGTCATGTCAGCCGGTACAGAAGTCAGGACATTCTGGGCTTCACGGTG
The DNA here is from genome assembly GCF_019844095.1 of Erwinia persicina. Classification (NCBI taxonomy): domain Bacteria; kingdom Pseudomonadati; phylum Pseudomonadota; class Gammaproteobacteria; order Enterobacterales; family Erwiniaceae; genus Erwinia; species Erwinia persicina. Next base: position 4,148,392 of record NZ_CP082141.1, read on the forward strand.
ATTGTAATCACTGGCGATGACCGTGCGCTCCACCACGTTGTGTCGGACGTTAACGCCCCATACCGAGTCCGCTGCATTATCACTCATTCCCGACGGGCTGCTGAGTGGCAGAGATTTACCGAACGTCCAGGCACTCTGTTTGTCAGCGAAGTGCACCACCTCAGTCTGCGTGTCGGGCTGCAGGGTGAAGAAGTAGACAATCCCCACTTCGGCCAGCAGACGCTCAATGAAGGCGAGGTCGTCTTCCTTGTACTGGTTAATCTGTTCACGCTTCGGATAGTCGGCTTTGAGGGTGAACTCAAACTCCCAGCCTTTCAGGCCGTGCTCCTGCAAGACTTCGGTGACCACTTCCGGTACCGACTTGTTGACGAAAAAGCGGTGGGTACGGAATTGCCTGCGCAGCAGAGACAGGAACGGCTCAATAATAATCTGGTACGTCGCCTGGTCACGTGAACCGCTGATACGCTTAAAATGCGTTACCACGCCATGAACCACTTTCTGCCCGGTCAGCCCCATCAGTGGCCCGGTTCCCATGGTCAGCGTGGCAGGCCTGGTCAGCAGCTGCGCTGCGCTGATATTCTGGTCGCTGCTGGTAAAAAGAATGGTGTAGTGGTAAAGCTCACTCATGAACTCCTGTCCGCTGAATTCTTCCACATCCAGTGAGGCTGTACAGGACGGAATATCCAGACGGTAGCGATTCAGTCCGCCTTCCGTTAGCGCAGACAGGGTGTTATTAAGCGTATCTGTCAGACTCATGATATTGACTCCATGGGATAACCTGCTGTCCATGACTTTCTTGCCGGCGGGCAAGTAACAGGTTTAAGTACTTAGTGAGTAAGAAAAAGAGTGATTACAATTCCAGCCCCGACAGTGCAATGAGGGCTTTAATCAGTTATACGGTCATTTCAAAATTATTCATGCCGTATTCGCCGTCGCCACTAATGGTATAAAGCGCTTAACAGACGTGTAAAAAATGCATCCGGAAAAAACAGCACACTCATTATGACTAAACTAATAAAAATAAAAATCTTCATTGTTTTTATGCCGGAACACTATTCAGAGACTTTAATTGAACCATAGGGCCTTGCAAGTTCCCGGTCGGTCAAAGGGAAACTATATACTTGATTATTATTAACCCCCACACCGACAACAAAACTTCTTGATTCATTATGACTTCTGGTCGAGCGCAATAAAACTCGACGATATATTTATTGCCACTTACAAAGCCATAGAAGGAAGACGGAATACAGAGCTCTCCATCTGAAACAATGAGATCAGGAGAGAAGTTATATTTTTTTTCTTTCGAGGATGTTCCGCGTAAATTGATGGCAATAGCAACAGGTTGATAATCCTTCGCATCCTTGATCTTAATACATACCTCCCCTCCCTTCGAACTGGCTAACGAGGTTTCGTCCGGTACCATTCTGTCACCTGGGCCAGGACACCCTGTAAGTATCATTAGGCACACACTGAGTAAAAGCGTTTTAGATAGTGTCCTCACCATGGCCCCCCCCCGCAATGCATTTCGATATTGTTCTCTTATTATCGATTCCGATGTATCACCATCTAGCGTAACAATCGGATATTTTTTTATTTCAAGATAATTCCATGCATCATATCGAAATTTCTGGAGGACAAAATTATCTGCAATAATCTGCGCCTGCTGCTCCATCGGGTATTCACTTAACAGACGGCCATCGAGTGTGTAACGATAGCTCACCATCCAGCTCACCAGGCCCCGTCCAATAACATTCATCCCTCTTTCCCGTTGCCAGGCATGACTCATTTCATGGATGAATAGATGCTGCATATGATCGGTCGACTGATCCTACCCGCGAAAAGTCATCATGGTACTGATTACGAAAATAGAGCTCACCATTCGGCGTCATTGCCACATTCTCGCCCTGTAATCCAAAAGGCAGATAACTGCCATATTGAAGGTTACTCTCTTAACCAATTGGGCCAGTCTGAATTTGTCACCCAGACTCTCCCGTCGATGACCGGAGTCAATAAAGTCATATCCCAGATAGCAAAAGCTATCCAAAAAAACAGTACGGCGGCAATAACTAGCATAATAAAGAACATTACTTACCTCCGAGACTGCTATTCATCAATTCTTAATCATTTCATCATACGGCCTCAGGATCTCCATATCGTTGGGTCGTATGCTATGAACCACACCTTTACTCACCTCCAGCGCTGAAACAATACGTCGAGGACGGTCTGCATGCCTGAAAGAGGCAAAGCTGGCTTGAATGAAATACTGGCCATCTTTATTAAACTTATAAAATGATGGTGGAATACAAAGAAATTCATTATTTATCCGTAACTGTGGGCTGAATATTATTTTTTCATCTTTTGGTTTTGTTCCCCTGGGATTAATAGATATGTACTTTAATACATAGTCATCGCCACCATTGACAGAGAAGCAAACACTCCCATCATTAACAATGATATGCCCCTCTTCATCTGGCTTCAGTCTGTCGCCAGGCCCCGGACATCCTGTTAAGGTCTGCAAACATATAACAGCAAGCAGGCCTGCACGCATAACCCGAAAAATTATCGGTATCACCATGGAAATCCTCTTAACGCGTTTTTATATCCTTGTTTAATGACAGCTTCAGAAATATCACCATCCAAAGTTATACTGTGGTCAATCCTCAGCTTTAACCAGCCATAATACCCTTCACTTTGCAAAGAAAAATTATCTGCAATGATTTGTGCTTGCTAAATGCGTTACCACGCCATGCACCACTTTCTGCCCGGTCAGCCCCATCAGTGGCCCGGTTCCCATGGTCAGCGTGGCAGGCCTGGTCAGCAGTTGCGCTGCGCTGATATTCTGGTCGCTGCTGGTAAAAAGAATGGTGTAGTGGTAAAGCTCACTCATGAACTCCTGTCCGCTGAATTCTTCCACGTCCACTGAGGCTGTACAGGACGGAATATCCAGACGGTAGCGGTTCAGCCCGCCTTCAGCTAGCGCAGACAGGGTGTTCTTAAACGTATCTGTCAGACTCATGATATTGACTCCATGGGATAACCTGCTGTCCATGACTCTCTTGCCGACGGGCAAGTAACAGGTTTAAGTACTTAGCGAGTACGAAAAAGAGTGATTACAATTCCAGCCCCGAGAGCACTGGCGAGGGTTTTAATCAGCGACGCGGTTATTTCAAAATTGTCTATGCCGTATTCCCCATCACCTCTGACGGGAATAAAATGCTTAACAAACATGTAAATAAGAGCATCAGGAAGAAATAGGCCCCCAACGACAATGAACAGAAAGAAGGTAAAAACTCTCACTCGGCTAACCACCCCGACGCAGGAATAGAAGAATAAATCATATATTTACAAGAAAAGCTCTAAACACGGACACTTATTACACTTGCTATTCTGACACCTGAATTGAGCCATAAGGCCTTGCGAATTCGCGATCTGTCAAAGGGAAATTATACACTTGATTATTATTAATACCGACACCAACGACAAAGCTTCTCGCTTCTTTATTATCAAGGGTTGGATGAAGTACAAACTCAACAATATACTTGCTACCATTTTCAAAATGAAAATAAGATGGAGGAATACATAATTCACCTTCAATAACCTTAAGGCCGGGAGAAAAATTAAAATCTTTCTCCTTTGAAGGCGTCCCTCGCAGATTGATACCCATATCTACTGGCTGATAATCTTGTGCATTATCAATATTCACGCAAACATTATCACCCTTTTTACTCACCTGTGCAGTTTCATCAAAACGAAATCTGTCACCTGGTCCAGGGCATCCCGTCAGGATTGGAAGACAAAAAAACGCTAACAACAAAGAGTTAAGCTTAATAAAATAGTTACTTCTCACCATGGAAAACCCCTCAAAGCATTTTTATATCCCTCACGTATCACCGACTCAGAAGTATCCCCATCGAGCGTAATATCGGGATATCTTTTATTTTCAAGGTGACTCCAGATTTCATACCCAAATGTCTGTAAAACAAAATTATCTGCAATAATCTGCGCCTGCTGCTCCATCGGATATTCGCTTAAGAGACGACCATCAAGGGTATAACGGTAACTCACCATCCAGCTCACCAGCCCTCTGAAGATCACATTCATTCCTTTTTCACGCTGCCAGACATGACTCATTTCATGGATGAACAGATGCTGAAAACTGTCGGTTGTCTGTGAGAAATCATCGAAATATAGATCACGAAAATAGATCTCCCCGTTCGGCGTCATCGCCGTATTCTTATCCTGTAAATTGAAAGGAAGATAACTCTCTCTGTGGATCCATACTTTCGAATAATCAATAGTGGATAAAAAAACAGATTGTGCCAGCTGTATCTCACCCGTCGTAAGTAGCCTGGCACCACCTTCTTTAATTCTGAACTGATCCTGAGTTTCTTCAGTCATGTTTAAACTCCAGCCCAATCCCCTCTTCCTCACTCCAGCTAAGGCGTAGCGACTGTGGTTTCTGTCTGGCGGCCATATGGGTCAGCAGCTGCTGACTCAGCACCGGCAGGATTTGCTGGTTGAGCAGGCTGTCGACGTTGCGCGCGCCGGTATCCGGCAGCAGGCAGGCGGCAGTCAGCGCGTCATACAGGCTCTCCCCGATCTGCGTAGTCAGACCGTAGTGACGGTTGAGGCGCTTGCTGACCTGTGCGAGCTTCATTTGCACGATGGTGCGCATGGCAGGCTCACTCAGCGGACGGTAAATCACGGTCTGGAAGCGCGCCAGCAGCGCGGGCTGGAAGTGGTCACGCAATATCGGGCGCAGCAGTTCGTGCAGGTCTGCTTCGGTGGATTCTGGTTGTTCGTCCAGCAGCTGCATCAGGGGGTCGCTGCCGAGGTTGGAGGTCATCAGGATCACGGTGTTGCGGAAGTCGATTTCACGCCCTTCGCCGTCGCGCATAAAGCCGCGGTCGAAGACCTGATAGAACAGGTTCATAACGTCGCGGTGCGCCTTTTCCACTTCATCCAGTAGCACCACGCTGTACGGACGCTTGCGCACCGCTTCGGTCAGGATACCGCCCTGGCCGTAGCCGACATAGCCCGGCGGCGAGCCTTTCAGCTGCGACACGGTATGCGGCTCCTGGTACTCGGACAGGTTGATGGTGATCAGCGATTTTTCACCGCCGTACAGCACATCCGCCAGCGCCAGCGCGGTTTCGGTTTTACCGACGCCACTCGGACCGACCAGCAGGAACACGCCCTGCGGCCCGTTCTCGCTGGTCAGCCCGGTTTTAGCGGCGCGCAGCCGCTGCGCGATGGCGTTAAGCGACGCCTGCTGGCCCACTACGCGCTGGCCGATTTCCGCTTCCAGTGTCAGCAGTTCGGTCTGCTCGTCCTTCATTAATGAGGAAAGTGGCACCCCGGTCCAGTCGGCAATCACGTTGGCAACCGTGCGGGTGTCCACATCCACCTGAACCAGCACGTCGCCCTGCTGTGCCTGTTCGAGCTGCTGCTGCAGGACGGAAATGTCTGCCTGCAGGCTGATGTCCTGGCGGCTTGCCATCAGCTGCTGCGCCAGCGCCTTTTCAGTGCTAAAACGTGCTTCCTGCTCCCCGATACGCGCGTCCAGATCAGCCCGCTGCTGCTCAATCACCCCCAGGCGGTCACCATGACGGTTGTTGCCGGCGGCGATATCTTCCAGCAGCGCCTGCTCTTCCAGTTCCAGCGCGGTCAGCTGTGCTTTCAGGCGCACAATTTGTTCAGGCACGGTATCGAGACTCATACGTACGCGGGCGGCGGCGGTGTCGAGCAGGTCAACGGCCTTATCCGGCAGCTGGCGACCGGTCAGGTAGCGGCGGGAAAGCGTAACGGCCGCACGCACGGCGTCATCGGTGATGTGCACGTTATGGTGTTCGGCATAGCAGGATTTCAGGCCTCTGAGCATCAGGCAGGCGGTTTCGTCGTCCGGTTCGTCCACTTTTACCATCTGGAAGCGGCGCTCCAGCGCGGCATCCTTCTCGAAGTACTGCTTGTACTCGCTCCAGGTGGTGGCGGCGATGGTGCGCAGCTCGCCGCGTGCCAGGGCCGGTTTCAGCAGGTTTGCGGCATCCGCCCCCCCCGCCTGATTGCCCGCACCGATAATGGTGTGGGCTTCGTCGATAAACAGCAGAACCGGCACAGGCGACTGCTGCACCGCATCGATGACGTTTTTCAGACGCTGTTCAAATTCACCTTTCACGCCTGCCCCTGCCTGCAACAGGCCGAGGTCAAGGGTGCGCAGGATGACGGTTTTCAGCGATTCAGGCACGTTGCCTTCAGCAATCCGCAATGCCAGGCCTTCCACCAGTGCGGTTTTGCCGACGCCCGGTTCACCGACCAGGATCGGGTTGTTCTTGCGGCGTCTTGAGAGGATATCCACCATCTGGCGGATTTCCGTGTCACGGCCAAACACCGGGTCAATCTTGCCCTCTTTCGCTTTAGCAGTGACATCGAGGGTGAATTTATCCAGCGCGTTCTGCAGCGCCGGGTTCAGTTCGCCCTCTTTCAGCTCTGCACCCACAGGACGCCCCACAAACTCCACCTCACCGCCATGCCCCTGGGCCAGTTCGGCCTCAAACTGTAGCTCCGGGCGTTCATCAGACTGTGCATCCAGCAGCGGGCGCAGGCGGGAAAGCTGACTCATCCCGAGCGTCAGCAACGGCCACAGTCCGTCACAGTGAGCAAGCCGCTGATTTTCCGTCAGTGCCATCAGCAGATGAACGCTGCGGATACTCGGCTCTCCGGCAAGCGAGGCCAGCATCCAGGCTTCCTGCAGCAGTTTCTGGGTATCAGCAGATAGCTGCGGGCGATTGCGTACTGAGCGCGGCTGATTATCCAGCCAGCCCAGTAAATCCTGCCAGATGGCATCCATATCCCACTCGTAGCGGCGCGCAAGCACCGTCAGGTCACCTTCCCCCTGTTCAAGCAGCTTCAGCAGCCAGTGCTCCGGCAAAATTTCCGCGTGGGCACGGGTCTGGCAGAGCGAAGCCGCGCCTTCCATCGCACGGGCACAGTAAGGGTTCAGACGTCGCAGCAGGATGGCTGGATTTTCCATGAATTTCTCTCTTTGTCGGTTCCTGGACACGCTACCGCCCATCGCTGTTTCCCGTGAAGGGGACCAGAGCGCATACGGTCGGGCTGGCAGTTTGTGGGTTTCTTTGCTGAACGCCCGCGAGCTGCAGACGTTCAGCAAAACAGCGGAAAGGTCATCCCCCTCCGCTTAAAAACGAGGATTACGCTAAAGAGTTCGTGTCGCAGGAAGGCGGCAAGTTCGTAAGTCTCCGGGAACAGAGATAACTATGTGACCGGAGCGAGCGAACGCAGCCAACGCACCTGTGGCGCGAAATATGACGCGTAATCACGCGGTGGCGCGTTCGTTCCAGCTATCGGAATGAATGATGTTGCCGTCTTTGTAGGTCCAGGTGATTTTTTCGTAACGCAGCTCGATGGTTTCGAGGTGGTTATGCTTCTCGTAGCCCGGGTCTTTGATGTCGTGCATTTTCGGCGCGACTTTCACCAGCTTGACGTTCTCCAGTTTGGTGTTGAAGTACTCCACTTCCTGGCCCGCATCGTTGATTTTGTACCACCTGAATTCGGCAGACTTGAGGGTCTGACCGGTGGTCACCGCCTTGTACAGGTACGGGCTGGAGGAGTCGATTTCCTTGGTGAACAGGAACGGGGTGTGGATACGGGTACCGGTCAGCTTGCCGGTGTTGTTATCGGTCGGGATGTACAGGTTATGTTCCTGTGCCACCACTTCGATGCTGCCTTCACGGTCTTTCACGTCCACGGAACCTTTGATGTCCGCACCGCCGTCGTCTTTCAGCCACAGATAGACTGGAATTGCCATGTGTTACTCCTTATCAGAACTTACTGTTGTGTCATCATCCTGTGATGACGTCTGGGATACTGATGCCAGGCAGGCGTCTGCCTGCGGCACCAGACTGATTTCGACCCGGCGGTTCAACGCACGACCTTCCGGGGTATCATTAGTTGCGATCGGGCGCGTGGCGCCGTAACCCTGTACCGCAAAGCAGCTTTCCGCGATATCGCCGGTGTCGCGCATCCAGTCACGCACGGCTTCCGCACGTCTCTGGGACAGCGTCTGGTTAAGCAATGCACTGCCGGTGTTATCGGTATGGCCGGACACGACAATCAGCCAGCCCGGTTTGGCTTTGATGCCTGCCAGCGAGTTCACCAGTAGTTTGGTGGAACCGGGCTTGAGGTCGAACCTGCCCGAGTCAAACAGCGACATGCTGTCGAGACGAAGGATTTTCGCATCCTGAATGATTTTCTTAATGACCGGTGGTGGCGGTGGCGGCGGCGGTGCCCAGTCACTGACGGCGGCCTCAACGGACGGCACCAAGCGCAGCCCCTGATACAGACCCAGGCGATAACGCAGTGGCTCCCCGCGACGCTGCCAGTCGTCCAGCAATGCGCCATCGGCCCTGAGGCGCTGCTGCGCACGCAGTTTCGGTGCCACAGGCTTACCGGTCATCTGGTGATACAGTGCAAGGTGATCGCCAACATTACGGATGAGGCGCTGGTTGTTCATCCAGGACGCCAGCATGGCGAGTGCCAGGAAAATCCCGCCCAGAAATGCGGCGTAACGCCAGAACACCATTCTGCGGCTCACGCCTCGCCGCCGCGGTAATGCTGGCAGCAGCAGTTCAGGCAGCGGCAGTGGTTCTGTGGTGACAACGGCATCCGGTGGCAGCGCCGTCACGGAAGTGATGTGCTGTTGCCAGAGATTGCCCGCGATGCCGCTCACCGGCACCATGCACATACCCTGCACACAGGGCTTCATCACCGGTAGCTCGCCCTGCCGTAGCGACAGCAGGTCATTCACCGCGCTGCTCTGCCAGGCAAGCAGACTGTCCAGCCACAGGCCCTGGCTCAGACGCGAAAGACGCCCGTCTGAGCCGGTCTCCCGGGTCCATTCCGTCAGTGACACATTGCCCTGACCGGGCTGATACACCTGAATACCGCTTCGCTGGCTTACCGTGGTAAACCAGACGGGCTCTGCCTCCGCGCAGGCTACAGGGGGCGATACCCAGGTGACGGTCCACAGCGGGGGGAGAGTGCCCAATGCCGCACGGCACTGGGCGACAGCCCGCTGCCAGCCCCGCAGGGACTGGGTAAAATCATCAATGGAGGTGTGCTGTTCAGGTACCACCGCCAGCATGACGGAGATTTGCGACACCAGGGCCGGGCGCACCAGGCTCAGGTGCTGTGCAAAGAGAGGCAGCTGTTCCGCATCCTTCACACACAGATACCAGCCCTGCCGGGTTTCCCGGTGACGGGAACCGGACACAAACAGCGGGGTGTTGTCGCCACAGACGAGGATAACCGCCCCCTGAAAATCTTCCGGCGGCAGGTTTTCATCCGCAATCTCACGGACAGCGGTGGCCCGCGCCTGAGAAGCCCGAAGCTGACGCCAGATCATCACCCCGGACACCAGAAAAACCAGCAGGCTGAGTGCCACGCGGCTACCCGTGGACAGTGGCCAGAATTCCAGAACGAGCCACAGCGCCAGCAGGCCACCCAGAGCAGTTAACAGACTTCGGTACGCAACCTGCATCGCTTACCCCGGCCTGACGATCTGGCTTACCCGTTCGGTAAGCGAAGACGAAAGGAAGAACCAGAGTGCGACAAGGGCGACAGCGGCCACAACCCAGCTCAGCCAGTACCCGCGACGGCCGCTGCGCAGGCGTGATGCCCGGGCAACAATGGGGGCATCCTGCGCCAGCGTAAAGGCCGGCACCCGCTCACCCAACGCCCGCACCACATCTTCACGTCGTTCATCGTCTTCAGCCCGGTATTGGCCAACAAAGCCCAGTTGCAAAGTGCGGTACATGCAGGTCAGTACCGCGATGTCTGGTGCCGTTTCTTTCAGCAGGTTGCGAATACGTTCCCACACCTCTTCGCCTGCATTCAGAGTGCCAAAAAAGTGCGCCTGAAGCGGGTCACGCCGCCAGGTCAGGTAACCGTCATCGCTGGATCCGCGGTTCAGCACGCTCTCATCAAGCAGGGCACACAGCGCATAGACCATGTGATCACGGCTGATATCGCTGTAGCCGGCCTCCTTCAGCGCGGCTTTCGCCTCCAGCACCAGACGACAGGCCCGACGGTAGAGCCCCTCCCCGTCACGGACCTCCTGTCCGCCCCGTAGCTGGCTGACCATCAGCCAGCCGGGGTAGAAAATACGCTCAATTTGACTCATTTCTGATGTATTCATGTGCGCAGCACCGCAAAGAGTTCAAGATCCACATCCCCCAGTGATCGCGGGGTATAGAAGGTGCAGCTTCCCGCTTCCAGCATCGCCCGCGCCGCCTCACTACTCAGATCCAGCGAGAAATACTGGTTCTCAAGGCGTAACGGGATAGCGGCCGGCACATGGGTCAGCGGCTTGATAACTATCCCGCTCAGGGCCACATTCACCACATCCGAAACATCATCAAAGCTGCCCGCTTTACACAGCTGCGGGAATTTTGTCTGAAGTTCATGGTTCGACATGGAGGAGCGTACGGAAAGGTAGAAATCCGCCCCTTCGCGCAGGCGCGCATCGTGCAGGGCACCTTTCCAGATCTGATCCTGATGCTCCAGGTGAATACTCACCACCCGTGACGGCAGGCTCGCTTCCAGCAGCTTATCGAGCAGTGCCAGCAACGGCGGGAATACCCGCTCCGGTGCATCATGCTGATAAGCAGGAATATCCCCGGCGTCGTGTTCCAGAGAGAAAGTCAGCAGGCTGCCGGCCAGACGGGTCAGTTCGCGATACAGCAGTTCCGGGTGACGCTCCGGTGTCTGCAGCAGCTCCGTCAGCACCGGCCCGGCGCTGTTCAGGGCATTGAGCAGCCAGAACAGGGAGACATCCGCAACTGCAAAATCTGCCATCCGCTCATTGCTCTCACGACGCATGGCCATCAGGCGACGGCGGCGGGCCTGCAGACGAACCAGCAGGTCACCCAGTTCGGTGGCAAGCCACGGGCTGGCAGCAACAGAAAGCATCGGCGGGATGAAAGCCGGGTCCCGGCTCCACTGCCCCTGGGCATTACGTACCAGACGGGCCACCGGACAGGTCAGGTATGCTGTGTTTTCCTGGCTGGACAGACGCAGGGTCAGCGCATGACGCAGAATCGCGAGTTCCCCGCGTTCATGCCCGGCCAGTTCCTGCACCACCACACGCTCCGCTTTCCAGCGACGCGGGCGCTCACTGTCCTGCCCGTTATTGAGGTTGCCACCACTGGCGCTCAGCAGCGGCAGTGCGACAACCACGTCAACAGGCTCACTGCCCGCTGCAACAGATAAATCACAGACCGGAGGGAGCCTGTCCGCCAGGTCGGTATCAACAAGGGTTCCGTCCTGAAAGCGCACCACCAGACGGGTGGCGTTCAGACGCGAGAGCGCCAGTGCGGCATCGTCAAATTCTGCCGCAACCACGCCCCAGGGATGAGAAATACCCATCCGGGCGACCATGTCGGCGACGTGCGCCTCCCAGCGGGCCTGCTGCTGGAACTGTTGTGGGGCCAGCATGGCCCCGTCAGTCCATAACGGACGATAGATTTTCATCCCTGTTAACCTGCCTTACGCTTTCGCTTTCGGCATCTGGGAAACCAGAGACAGATTGACGTCCATGCCTTCCACCTGGAAGTGTGGGATAGCGAACAGCCTGACGCGGAAGAAGCCCGGGTTATCTTCGATATCTTCGACAATTACTCTGGCATCGCGCAGCGGATGGGAAGCCTGCAGCTCGTCACCCGGATCGGTCATTTCCGTGACCAGGCCGCGCACCCAGGTATTCAGCTCCAGCTCCAGCAGGCGGCGATCCTTGGTGGTGCCGATGTTTTCGCGCTGGATCAGCTTCAGGTAGTGCGCAATGCGCGACAGCAGGAAGATGTACGGCAGGCGTGAGTTGATGCGGCTGTTGGCGGTCGCGTCTGCGGTGTCGTACAGCGCCGGTTTCTGCGTTGAGTTGGCGGAAAAGAAGCACGAGTAGTCGCGGTTTTTGTAGTACGACAGCGGGATAAAGCCGAGGTTGGCGAACTCAAACTCGCGGGTTTCCGGAATCATCACTTCACTTGGGATCTTCACCTGATTGCCGGTGCCAAGGTCATAAAGGTGGATCGGCAGATCGGTTACCGCTCCCCCGGCCTGCGGGCCACGGATCTGCACGCACCAGCCGTTGTTGATAAAGCTTTTCACCATATTAGCGGCGAAGGCAAACGAGGCATTGGTCCACAGGTACTTATCGTGCTCCGGGCCTTTCACTTCTTCCACGTAGTTGAAGCTGCGCACCGGCACGGTATCCGGGCCGTACGGCAGGCGCCCGAGCACGCGCGGCATCACCAGCCCGATATAGCGTGAGTCGTCAGTGTCACGGAATGACTTCCATTTGATGTATTCGGCGCGGTCAAAGTAGTTGCCGATATCTTTAATCGCCGCCACGTCTTCCATGTTGTCTTTCAGGAAGAACTGCGGGCCGGCGGAGCCGATAAACGGCATATGCGCGGAAGCAGCGACTTTGGAGATGTTGCGCAGCAGCGCCACGTCCTGCGCCGAGGCGTCGAACTCGTAAGAGGAGATCAGTGCGCCAATCGGCTCGCCGCCCGGGGTATCGTACTCAGCGATGTAGGTGTGCGCATACAGGCCGCTCTGAATGATTTCCGGCGAGTCTTCAAAGTCCTGGCGCAGATCGTCCTTGGACAGGTCCAGCACTTCGATTTTCACGTTCTGCCGGAAGTCAGTTTTGTCCACCAGCGACTTCAGGCCGCGCCACAGGGATTCCACCTGCTGAAACGCGTCATGGTGCATCACGGCGTCGAGCTGGCGGCTGATCTGCCCATCCAGTAGCGCGATATGGTGGTCCAGCAGGGTTTTGTCCAGCCTGTCGATGCCGGAGCCTGACTGGTTCAGGCACTCAACCAGCACTTTCATTGCGGCAGTGACACGCTCGTCGACGCTGGCATCGGACATCGCCTGGCTGTCCTGCCAGATATCCAGGTCGCTGAGGTGCGTGACCGGGCTGAGGTTAATTTTTTCAAACAGGGAGGCGTAAACGCCGCCCACAGCAGGGCGATCCAGGACGGTGTGACCACCGGTGGAGGAGGTTTCATTTTGCACAGACATCAGCATTCTCTCGTATTAATCCATTAATCGGGTCATCGCCGGGGGTTACGCCTTTTGAGGCGCGAGGGCAGATAATTCGCTACGCAGTTCGTCACTCAGTGCCGGGTTTTTCAGTATGGTTTCCAGTTCCTTGCGGAAGGTGACGTTATCCAGCAGGTTGGCCTTGAGGTCGCGCAGCAGGTTGCGCATTGCCAGCATGGCTTTGAGCTGGGGGATCTGGCGGGCGACCTGCTCCGGAGTGAAGTCTTTCATGTCGCGGAAGGTCAGCCTGACGTTCTCTTCGCTGCCGTCGCCGGCCAGCGTGTTTTCAACGGAGATATTGAGTACCGGAGAGAACTCCGCCAGCACGCTGTCGAAGTTGTTTTTATTGACGTTGACTTTCTCACGCTCGGACAGCGCACGCTGCTCCTGACCGTTACTGAAATCACCGGTGACCAGCAGCTTTAGCGGCAGTTCCATTTTTTTCTGCGCGCCGCCGGTATGCAGATCCAGCCGGATATTGACACGCGCTTTTGGAATCTCATTCTGATAAGAGTTGCTCATATTTACTCCTGTAAAAAATGGGCAAGGAAAGCGACATAAACACACCTTCCTTGTGTGGGTAGAGATGACTATAAAGTAATCTTTTTACAGGGAGCAAGCGTTTAGATCATATGCTCGACCATGATTTATATAGGAATTTTCTTGAAATTTGAGTTAAGTCTATGAATGAAATGGTTTAACCTCAGGGAGGCATTTTGATAAACAGAAGCGGTTTTCAGGCGATAAGGAGGGCAGAAGGTCAGTACAATGTCGTTAAAGTAACGTCTAACAATAAGCGGTAATGAAAAATAATTATGGGAATCACTCATTAAATGAGTCTGGGCAGCCACGCAGATGTGAAGGAGGGGATAAAACAGTGAAAAAGACGCCTCTCATCCCCTGCAGTGCTGACTGTGACTGAGAAAAACAGGGAAAAAGAGTGCGTATACGCGACAAAAGTGGACGGCAGGAATAACTGGAAATAACAGGTAATATTCAGCAGAACGGCGCGTTAAATATCGAGCGTTTCTGCTTTTACCCAGGCAATCAGCGGTGAGCCTTTGGCATTCACATAGCCAATATTCACCCATTGGCCTTGGGATGAACGCTGGATGATCCTGATGCGGTCGCCTTTCACCAGATAGCCTCGGGTCTTACTGTTCTCCTTAGCCTCCGTGAACAGAACCGATCGCGATTTCACCGTTGCAGTAGTCTCAGTACGGGTTACATACCGCAGCAAATAACGGTTAATGATCCCTGCCGCTGCGTGATTCGTGTCAGCCAGCCGCTGATAGTCATTGATATTCTCTTTCGCCGGGGCATCACAGCGCAGAAGGTTACTGACGCGACTGGCTTCCAGCAGGGCGAAATCCGATGCTGCCGCTTTCAGTGTAGGCCGCTGGGACAGGAAGTCGAAGGTTTCGGCATCAGGCCTGGCGGAGCCGGCCAGAATATCGTTCTTCCCGGTCCATGTGTAACCGCAGGCTTCACCCGACCAGTCACTGGTGATACAGCCGTTGCGCATATCCACCACGCTGCAATAGGCCCGGTCGGTATAAGTTACCGAGCCATCTTCCTGCACCAGTTCACCGCCAGAAAGGCTGTTGACCACCAGATAGCGCCCGGAGGGAGACACCGGCGACGTGCTCTCATAGACACGGTCAGGCTGCGTAAGGTCAGCCTGACCGTGACGGTTCGAGAACACCATTTTACCCCACATCGCGGTGGCGTAATGTTCCCCCGCTGTTTTCTGAGAAAATGTCAGGGTTCCCCCCATCGGCGAGTGAACTGAAACATCCGCGTAGCTTGTGCCGGCGAAGAGCAGTGAACAGACAATAAGACATGCGTAACAAGGGGTCATCGTTCCCTGAACCTGAATAAATGAAAAAGAGAGGCGAAATATAACACCCGAAGTCAGGCCGGCGTTAATAACGACGATCACCGGTTTACCCGCCCGACTTATTGACCGCCTGAGTTTAAATGTTCTACTATTTGCCGCCTTCATCACCCTCTTACAATAATATCGTCCGGGCATGAAGGATTTTTACTGTTTTCGTTAACTACCCGATACCTATGCCATTCTCCTGATAATTCCGTTTATCCGGGCAGCTGTTCGTTTGCATAAAGGCACAGGTCGGATAACAGGCTAACTTAAGACAAATTTCTGAATTATCAGCACTGACACCAAGAAAATCAGATCCACTTTTTATTAAAGACGTTCTTTCATAATGAAAAAGCGGACAGTTTTTATTCTCAGGCAGGAGAACGGGGTGAAATGAGACAGTATCCATTAAGGAAAATCAGCCTGGTGGCGGCCGTGGTAACGCTGACCTCCAGCTGTGCCACGATGCATCAGGCCGGTCAGGACTACGGTACCGCGATTGGCTGCGTTGGCGGCGCGGCGCTGGGGAGCGGGTTAACCTATCTGCTCACCGGCGATGCCAAAAAAGCCCTCGCGGGTGGATTAATTGGCGGAGTAGCAGGCTGTGCAGCCGGGAATATCTGGCAGAACCGTGAAAAAGCACTGGCCAAAATTGCTGCGGAAGAGCATATCGCTATCCAGACCCGTACGCTGGAAGCGCAGGCGAAAAGCAGCAAACAGGCCGTCGGCCTGGTGGCACAGGTGCAGGACAAAGGCATGTTCGATACCAACAGCGCACAGCTCTCCTCTGATGGTCTGCGTCAGGTCAAAAAACTGGCGGCCGCAATGAAAGAGGGCGATCAGGGAGGGGTGATCCTGGTGGTAGGCCATACCGATGCTACCGGTAATCCGCAGCTTAACCAGCGCCTGTCTGAACAGCGGGCGCAGAACGTCGGCCGGGTGCTGGAACAGGCAGGCCTGAGCGGTAAAAATCTCTTTTTCCAGGGCGCAGGCTCTTCACGTCCGGTCGCAGACAATGATACCAGCGAGGGTCGCGCTGCCAACCGACGCGTAGAGATTGCCGCCCTGGCCAGTGAAGCCCTGTTAAAACAGCGTCTGGAGCAGGAAGGCAGCAACCTCGCCTATCTGCGCTACGGCACCACCAGCGAAAGCGCCAAACCGGCCAGTACGCGCGCACCTGCCCGCAGCAGACCGGCGAAAACCACCCCCGCCGTCAGCAGCGCCCCCCGCACGCCACCGGCGGCCACCGACACCGGGAGTGTCAGAGCGACAGCACCTGCGACCACCGCCTCACGGCCCGGCACCTCCGGCCCGGCGGCGATCGTGGACTTTGGTGGCCAGCCGGTCAGCAGCAGCACCGCCTCACTGGCCGCCAGCCTGAAACCCCGCAGCAGTGGCTTTAGCCTGATTTCCGAAGCCCATGCAGGCGGCGTGATGAAAAGCTGTTACAGCGATAACGCCCGTATCGGTGGTCAGGCGAAAAACCTGGCCAGCGGTCGCACAGTCGAAACCAGCGAAACGAAAAAATACCTGCCGGGCATGAATGGCCGCGCATGGGCCGGGCTGGTTAACGGCCACCTGGTGACCCTCTCTCCGGTACGGGTGCTGAGTGATAACGCCACGGTCACGGAAAATCCGAAGGTGTATATCACCCGCGATTATCAGACCCGGCATAACCGCAAAGCCGATGCGCCGCTTGCCGCCGTCGCCAACGCGTGGGAAGGGGAAGACAGCATCCTGTATCGCGTTTATCTGCAAAATGAGCAACAGCAAGCGCTCTCCTGTATCGATCTGCTGATACCGAAAGAGACGAAGAAAGCGCAGCAGGGACAACTCTTTTACAGCAATCACCACAGCCCATACCAGGCGTCTTACGCCCCCGTTGGCCTTTAAATTCAGGAACAGTTAATGGAATTTCTGCAAAGTATTGCCGAAGCGATCTCTTTATATCGTTATATTTTTTGGCCGCTGGTGGGGCTGATGGTACTGATCATCATTTTCATCCGCTGGTGGGATCAGGTGAGCTATTTCTTCCTGAACCTGATGAGCAGCCTGCCGCTGTTTGGTTATATTACCCGCCTGTCGCGCAGCCATGAGCCGCGTCGCCGTGGCACGGGGGGCCTGGCCTGGTATCCGGCAGAAGAGGCGATCTGCGCCAAGTACTGGCAGTATTACAAAACCTCCAATCTGGATGCTGACTTCTATCTGCGCTGCGTCAACTACCTGAATAAAGTCGACGAGCGCGGTCGTAAGCCGACCGGCATTATTCTGTGGTGCGTCAGCGTGGCCCTCGTCCTGCTGGAAGCCTTTATTTTTGCCTTAGTACTGTCACCGTTTATCGCGAACAATATTTCTGCCAACCAGGCGGAGTTTTCTGCCATCGTGATTTCGGTACTGATCGGCGTGGTGCTGGTGCCGGCAACCCACCTGATGGGATCAGAACTGCATAAAAACACTCTGCTGAAAAAGATCCGCTACTGGTATGCCGAAGCGCGCCATGGCGGGACGGCCAAAGGCCTGAGCAAAAACACGCAGATCTCGCTGGAAACCACGCGGCTGGACGATAACGACCCGAACTATCTCCAGATGCTGAACCGCGTGACCCACAACGCCCAGGTGAAGCCGCAGTACTGGGCTACCGGCATTGCACTGGCGCTGATCCTGTTCTTTGCGGTCGGTGCTTACTTTGTTCGTGCCGCCACCATTGACTCTATCGATACGCAGGCCGTGAACGGCTCACCTTTCAGCCAGCAGACGGCAGCGGCCTCCGGGTCGCCATTTGACCTGCCTGCTGCGGCCGTAGAAGACAATGCCCGTGCCGACCGTCAGGCTGCGCATGAGATCAGCGATAACCGCGTGTTTGCCTCCAAGCTGACCTTTATTATTCTGTCGGTGATTTTCGTTGGCGTTCAGCTCATCGGTATTCTGGTGGGCCTGTTCCGCTCCTTTGCCGGCATTGAGTCTAAAGCGGCCTCAAAATATATCGGTAACTTCAGCGGCTCAGAAGAGTTTGCCACCTGGCATGCGATGCGCCGCGAACGCGTAGAGCGCGACGCCCAGGAGAAACTGACCTCGCTGCAAAATCGCCTGATGATGAAGCGCACCAACAGCCAGAGCGAAGCCCTGAATACCCTGCCCACCTTCCAGGACTATGCCAGCGGCAAAGTGCGTGACAAAGCGCGGCTGGATGCCGAACAGCAGATCCAGATGCAGGAGTATGCCGCGCCTCAACCCACCCCCGCAGCACCGCCAGTGGCCGTGACTCAGGCCGTGCCTGCGCCGCAGCCGCCCGCAGCCGCCCCGGCGGTCATCCCGGAGCCTGTCGCAGCCGCCGCCATCGCACCGGCTGCCGCGCCGGTGACGGCTCCGGCTCCGACGGCCTCCGTGGCAGATGACGCGGAGGAGAAGCAGCGCATTCATGCTCTGGGCGATCTCACCTCGTTCAGCGCCGATGAACTGCAGCTGATTGCCGACGATCAGGGATTAGCCCTGCCCGCGCTGCAAAAGCGCCAGCAGGTGCAGGCCCTGCTGAATAAGGCACGTCAGGGAGGAACGGCATGAAAGCCCTTATCGCGCTGATCCTGCTGGGCATGAGCACGACGCTGTACGCTGCCGAACGTAACGATATTCCCAGCTGCTACAGCTACGCCAGGCTCGACGCCGAACGCCCGCCTGCCAGCGGGCGCGAGCTGGTGATTATTGTCGACCAGACAGTGAAAGTGCCGACCGAACTGAAAAAGTCGATCTGGCAGCAGGTGCTGCGCTTCGCCCAGCCTGGCGACCACATCATCCTGTATCAGTTCTCTGCTCTGCTGCAGGACAACTACATGAAGCGCACCTTTGACGGCAAGCTGGAAGGCCCGTTCACCGATCAGAAAGCGCGCAACAGCCTCGGCATGGACAGCCTGAAATCTCTGGATGGCTGCCTGTCGCAGCAGAAACAGTATTTTGAGCAGACGATTGGCAAAAAGCTGGCCGCTGCCTTTGCAGAGCAGGGCGACAATATTGCTAAAAGCGAGATCATGGACAGCCTGAAGCGAATCAGTGACGATCTGAAGGCAGAGCCGGCGCAGGCAAAAACCATTCTGCTGGTGTCGGATATGCTGGAAAACAGCGATTTCGGCAGCTTCTACAGCAATAATCAGATCCGCCTGCTGGCACCGGAAAAAGAGATGCAGCGCGTCAGCAAACAGCATCTGCTGGCCGATTTTGCCGACAGCAGGATCTACATTGCGGGGGCCGGGCTGATCGACAGCGAGGCGAAAAATAACTACCGTTCCGGAAAAATCATGCAGCAGCTGGAAGCGTTCTGGCGCGACTATTTTGCGGCGTCCCACGCCACGGTGATCGGCTTTGGTGCGCCGGAACTGACGGTCGATCTGCAGTAAACGCTCTGCCCGGCACGCTCTTTGCCCTTAACGCGCTGGCCTCACGGTCAGCGCGTTTTTTATTATTGGAAAATTTTTGTCGGAAGTTATTGCATAGTGACAACCAATGATAATAATTGTCGTTATCTTTCACATTCTCATTGGCATCTAAACCCATGTTCACCACTAAGCCCTGTCTGCTCGCCGTGCTGATTGCCAGCACTTGTGCCTCTTTTGCCCATGCGGCAGCCAGCGATGAAAAAACGCTGGTGGTCAGCGCCTCAGATTCCGGCGCCGCCGCCCTGCCCGCCTATACCAACAGCGCCACCAAGTCGGCGGTACCGGAAAGCAAAACGCCTCAGGTGATCAACACCGTCGGCAGCAAAGAGATTGTCGCGCGTCACGCCAGCTCGCTGAATGAAATTCTGCGCTATGCCCCCGGCGTGTCCACCGAAACCCGCGGCGCCACCTCCTACATGAGCGAATATAAAATTCGCGGTTTCACGGTGGATAACACCTTCTATGACGGCTTACAGCTGCCGTATAACGTCACGGGTAACACCAAGGCCAGTATCGATCCGATTCTGATCGACCATGTGGATATCCTGAAGGGCCCGGCGTCGGTGCTGTACGGTAACGGTTCGCCGGGTGGCCTGGTGAATATTCAAAGTAAAAAACCGGAGAAAGAGCAGAAAACCGAAGTCGGGTTTAACAGCGGCAACCGCAAGCTGCGCGAAGGCTATATCGACAGCACCGGAGCGATTGCCGACAGCGACTGGAGCTATCGCTTTATTGGTAAAGCCAGCGCCGGGGACGATCAGCCACGCACCACTCACAGTGAAAACTACCTGGTCGCTCCATCACTCACCTGGCAGCCGTCGGATAAAACCCGCCTGACGATCGACGCGCAGTATCAGGACATCCCCAGCCTGACGCCGTCTGACCCTCTGCCACTGGCCGCGCTGACGTCGTCAGATGCTTCGCGCCGCACTTATGCAGGCGACCGCTGGAGCGGCTTTAAACAGCGCCAGTGGATGCTGGGTTACAGCTTTGAGCATCAGTTCGATAACGGCTGGGGTGTGGCGCAGAAGGCGCGCTATTTTGACGTTGATACCCACCAGCGCAGTATTTATGCCTCGGGTCTGACCAATCCGGCCGTCAGTAACAGCCAGCTGGATCGGTTTGCCTACACCACCGATGAAGACCTGAAAAGCTTCAATATCGATAACCAGGTGACGAAGCAGTGGGATCTGGGCGACTGGCAGCATCACCTGCTGGCGGGCGTGGACTATCAGCGGATGGATTCTCACTTCAACTATCAGTACGCCACCCGCACACCGGGCTTTGATCTCAGCAATCCGGACTACAACCAGGTCAACGAATCGGCACTGGGCCTGTATACCGCCCAGCTTAACCGTCTGAGCTTCAACCAGACCGGCTACTACTTCCAGGACCAGGTGGAGTTCGGCAATCTGAGCCTGATCGCCGGGTTACGCTACGATGACTACCGATCCACCAACACCGACTACCTCGGTAATAATCAAAAAGAGTGGGTGGCGCAGCACCGCCTGACCAAACGCCTCGGGGCGCTCTACACCTTTGATAACGGTATCGCACCGTTTATCAGCTACTCCGAAGGCTTCAAACCGGTTTCTCCGACGGGCAACCTGACCTCCGCTAAACCGACCACCAGCCGTCAGCTGGAAGGCGGGGTGAAATACCTGCTGGCCGATTACGCCACCACGGTGACCGCCTCGGTGTTTAATATCCGGCAGAAAAACGTGCTCACCTCCGATCTCAGCTTCCTCAATTATCGCCAGACCGGGGAAGTGGAATCGAAAGGGGCAGAGCTGTCGGTGATCAGCCGTCCGACCGACAATATCAGCCTGATCGCCAACTATGCCTATACGCACGCGCTGAATACCGAAGATGATAAGTACCAGGGGAAACGCCCGACCCAGGTGGCGGAAAACAGTTTTAATCTTTGGGGTGACTACACCTTCGACAACGGCGCAGTGCGCGGCCTGACTGTCGGTGCCGGTGCGCGCTACGTCGGCCCGATGGAGATTGCCCTGGCCAACGATCAGGGCAAGCTGGGCGGCACCACGCTGTGGGATATGGCGGTATCTTACAATATGGCAGCGGTCTCGCCACAACTGGCCGGGGTGACGCTGAAAGCCAGCGCGCAGAACCTGACCAATAAAGAAACCTTCACCTGCTACGACACCACGAACTGCTGGATCGGCCGTGACCGCACCTGGCAGGCGGGCATCAGCTACAGCTTCTGAGCCCCGCTCACTGCAGGCACTCTCTCTCCGGGAGTGCCTTTTTTTATTCAACGCAGCGGGTGCTGCGTCCCCGTCAGTACCGGCATCGCCTCACGCATCATGGTCAGAAACATCCGCAGGCGCGCAGGATAGTAGCGGGCGTGGGGATAGACCAGATACACCGGCAGTGCGGCGGCCTGCCACTGCGGCGCGAGGTGCAGTAACGTTCCGCGCGCAATATCCTCCTGCACCACCCATGATGACGCAATCCCTACACCCATCCCTGCCAGCACCGCATTGCGCAGGGCGTAAAGACTGTCGGTCAGCAGCCGTGGCTGGATATCAAAGCGCTGGTTTTCTCCGCCAGGAAGGTGCGTCAGCGAGACGCTGTGACGATAGAAGGTGCTGAGGGCCAGCCATGGCAGGCTCTGGAGCTGTTGCGGGTGCTGCGGTACCGCATCCGTCGCCAGAAGCGCGGGGGAACCAATGACAATGCGCGGCACTTCTGCCACCAACTGGGCCACCACCGACGGTTCGGTGACCGGGCCGACGTGCACCGCGCAGTCGATGCCCTCGGCAATAAAGTCCGGGTGGCGGTCACTCAGCATCCACTCCACGGTCATCCGGGGGTAGCGCTGCAGATAGTGCTGCAACGGCACAATCATCTGATCCTGCCCGAAGGCGTGCGGAGCCAGCACCCTCAGCACCCCCTGCGGCTCCTCGGTGACGCCGCGCAGGTCGTCCTCAATGCCCTGCCAGCTTTCCAGCAGTGTCCTGGCGTGGGCATAGCAGCGCTGGCCGTCTTCTGTCAGCTTCATCACATGAGTGGTTCGCTGTACCAGCTTCAGGCCCAGCAGCTTCTCCAGGGTTTGCAGGCGACGGCTGACGGTGGGCTGACTGGTGCCCAGCCGTGCGGCGGCGGCCGACAGATTGCCAGCTTCCACGATGCGCACAAAGGTCTGCATCAGTTCTATACGGTCAACGCCGGGAAATTGTGAGGTGTTCATACGCCTATCGTATAACAGTTCTACCAGGCAGGCGACTACCGCTGCGCCTGCCAACGCATAATAATAGCGTCAACTTCACAGACACACAGGTGCTGACCATGTCGACCCAATCTTCTTCTTCACCCCAGCCGCTGTCCGGCCCCACCGTATTGATGCTGGCCAGCGGCGCTGGCTTCAGCGTGGCGTCGATCTACTACAGCCAGCCGATGCTGGAAATTTTATCCAGCGAGCTTCATGCCAGCGTGACAACCAGCGGTCTGGTGCCCACGCTGACCCAGATGGGTTACGCGCTCGGCATTTTACTGCTCGCCCCGCTGGGGGATCGCCACGACCGGCGCACCATTATTACGATTAAAGGCGTGCTGCTGACGCTGGCGCTGCTACTCAGTGCAGCCGCGGGCAACATGATGGTGCTGCTGGCCGCCAGCCTGGCGATTGGCATCACGGCGACAATGGCGCAGGACATTGTTCCGGCCTCTGCCAGCCTGTCGCCGGAGGCTCAGCGGGGTAAAACCGTGGGCACGGTGATGACCGGTCTGCTACTGGGTATTTTGCTCTCGAGGGTGGTCAGCGGGCTGGTGGCGCAGTATTTTGGCTGGCGGGTGATGTTTGTACTCGCCGCCGTAATGGTACTGATGATTACGCTGGTTCTGTGGCGTCGCCTGCCACATATCGCCCCCAGCACCACACTGGGCTACCCGGCGCTGCTGGCATCAATGCGTCACCTGTGGCTGCACCACGGCGAACTGCGCCGCGCCACGCTGGCACAGGGGCTGCTTTCCGTCGGATTCAGTGCTTTCTGGTCAACCCTGGCGGTCATGCTACATACCCGTTATGGTCTCGGCAGCGCCACGGCGGGTGCCTTTGGTCTGGCCGGCGCAGCAGGTGCCATGGCCGCCCCGCTGGCGGGAATGATGGCCGACCGTCGCGGCCCGGCGCTGGTGACGCAGTTCAGCACAGCGCTGGCCACGCTGTCGTTCGCCGCGCTGTTTTTCCTGCCGCTGCTGCCGGTGCCCGCTCAGCTGGCACTGATTGTGGTTTCGGCGGTTGGTTTTGATTTTGGTGTGCAGGCCACGCTGGTGTCCCATCAGACGCTGATCTTCGGCCTCGAGCCTGCCGCCCGCAGCCGCCTGAATGCGCTAATGTTTACCGGCGTATTTATCGGGATGGCGATCGGTTCCGCGCTGGGCAGTCTGATCCTGGAGAAAGCGGGCTGGCCGGGGGTGGTCGCCCTGCTGACGCTGGCCGGTGCCCTGAGCTTTGTAGTGAGAATGCATGCCCGCCGCATCCGGCTGGCACAGGCCTGAGTCTGGATCTGCCGGCATTGGCACGGGGCGGCCCGAAACAGGTCGCCCCTGCGGGCAGGGGGGTTATTGCGCCAGCTTTTTCATAAAGTCATCCCACTGCTGGCGATAGACCTCCAGCTGCTTCAGGGCCCCGTCGATGGAGGGCTGTGCCTTGTTATCAGGATTCGGCGTGGCGTTAATCACCCGGGCAAACGCACTGAAGGTTTCGGCCATATTGCTACTCAGTTTCGTTGCCGCCAGCATCGTGGTCAGTTCAACCTGTGGCCGGGCGGTCCCGCTTTTCACCTGTTCAAGGTATTGGCGTGCTTCAGACTGCATGGTGCCGGTGCCGTACTGCCTGGCAATATCCAGCATCCCCTGGGCTGACAGCAGGGTGCGTTCTTCACGATCGGCAATTTTCCCCTCAGTCATCCCGTCGACAATCTTTGTGGCCTGCTGCTGCTGATCCGGGGCAACATATTTTTCCACCAGCTTATGCAGTTTGGCCTGAGTTAGCGACAGCGCCATCGCTTCAGAGGTATCGGAATTGTCGTACTGATTACGACCCATCTGGCCCTGCGCTAAGACTTCATGCAGGTCAGCAGCAAACTTATCCATGCTGGCCTGAGTATTATCGCGGGTCATGCCGAGCAGGGGGGTGAAGGTGCGGGCATCCCAGTTGGTTTGCGGGTCATTAAACAGGTCATAGCCAAGGTTAATCACCGCCGTCTGGCTGGCGGATTTACCGGCATGCAGATCCTTCAGATTGTTTTCCTGCTGTTCCGCCGTCAGCGGTTCGGCCGTCGCCTGCGCCAGCCGCGCGCGGCCCTCCGGGGAGATCGCCACGACGCTGGCGGGTAAGGTTTTCCCGGTAATGCTTTCTGTCGCCGGCGCAGCATTGGCGGCGCCTGCGGTGGTGGCAACATATCTTCCTGCCACGCTGTCGGTTACTCCACTGATCACACCCATAAAGCCCTCTACGGTTATTGCGTTAGTAGAGCAAATTATCGGCAAAAGATTAAAATCCTTTACGTAAAATACGCGCAGGCCGGTCAGCGCCAGCGTTAAGACAGCGTCAGATTGCCATAGGCCTGTGACCAGTCCTGGTCAAAGCGCTGCAGGGCGCTCTCTACCGCCGGGTCGAGCAGAAACAGCTCCGCCACATCAGGATCGACGGTGATCGCCCGGCAACCAGCGAGCATACAGTCCAGCACCTGGCGTGGCGTACGGAAGCTGGCGGCCAGCACTTTGCTCTGGGGACAGTGCAGATCCAGCAGGGTTTGCAGCTCACGCACCAGGGCAATGCCGTCACCGCCCTGGGCATCGACCCGGTTAACGTAAGGCGCAATATAGCCGGCACCGGCCAGCGCGGCATAAAACCCCTGTCCGGCACCGTACACTGCCGTCCCCAGCGTGGGGATATTCTGTTGAGTCAGCGCCTTTATCGCCGTCAGGCCCTGATGGGTCACCGGCACCTTCACCACCAGCGAAGGCACGATTTCACGCAGCTGTAAGGCTTCATCCACCATCGCCGCCGCCTCATGTGCCAGAACCTGGGCAAACAGGGTCGCGTCAGCAGGAAGAATCGACACCATTTCCTGTAATACGCTACTGAGGGGCCGCTGGCTGCGCGCAACAATACTCGGGTTGGTGGTCACCCCTTTCACCGGCAGCACCGCGGCCAGGCGTTTTACTACTGCGACATCCGCCGTGTCTAAATAAAATTCCATCATTTTCTCCGGGAACGGGTTTATCTTTGTTTCATATGAAACATCATTTGCTTTCGCATAACGATAATGAACATTTCCCTTCCGAAAGTCGATCGCCGTCACGCTTAGTCACTCAGGGAAAATAAGCCAACACCATAAATAAAAGCATTAAAAAACAGAAAGATAATTAATATTTTGTCGGCAGGGTTATAAAGAGTGAAAGTGGCCTTTCACCCGAAAGAGGATTATGAAGCAAAACGACGGGCAGATGAAAGAAGCCAGGCCGGGGATCAGACTTTCAGTACCGTAACTCCCTGTTGCTGGAGTGCATCTTCCATCGTCAGTAACAGACCGGCATCCGTAATGACAGTCCCGATATCGCTGTGTTTCGCCACGTTGTAAGGGAACAGCTTGCCAAACTTACCCGACTCGGCGATCACAAAGTTCTGTACGCGCTTCTCAATGGCCAGCCGGATATTCTCCGCCCGCATAATGTCCCGTCCGGTAAATCCCTGCTCCGGGCTGTAACCGTCAATGCCGATAAAGACTTTGTTAAAGTTAATATTGTTAATGCACAGATGCGTCAGCGGCCCCACCAGGCACTCGCTGCGTTTTTGCAGCACGCCGCCGATAAGCACCACGTCCTGATAGCAGTTTTTCAGTTCGTTGGCCACGTATACACAGGGGGTCACCACGGTCACATCCAGGCCGGATCGGCCGATCTCCCGGGCAAAGTGCGCATTGCTGCTGCCGGCTTCGATAAACAGCGTATCGCCTTCTGACAGCAGCGACAGTGCCCGTTTTGCCATCGCCTCTTTGGTGGAGAAGTTACTGCTGACGCGCTCGGAGAGATCGTTAAGCGATACCGCATAGCCATGCGCCCGGGTGAGATAGTGCAGGCTTTCCAGCACATTCAGATCCTTACGGATCGTGACGCCAGACACACCGGCGATCTGCGCCAGCTCGTTAATACTGACCTTCCCTTTCTCTTCTACCCGATCGAGAATTCGCCGGTGTCGCTGTTTCATCATGACCTTCTTTCGCCACAGGGGCTTTCATTCGTAACGTTTCGTTTTCATATTAAGGAAGCCACCGACAGATAACAATCGCCCATCCCAGGAAATCACTGCCTCTTTTTCAGGTCGGTTTTTCCGCATACGGGTATTTTTCGCCATACTGCACGCCAGTAACCGGGCTTCGGGCGCAGTCCGCCCCGCCTGCCCGGTCGTAGCACTGGCGTAACGCCGTTAAAAGAGGAAACCTTGTGCAAAAACTGCCTCTTTTTTCCTTCACCGTTTGCAACGATGATGGACACTGTTCTTACTTTTTACTCAGGGGACCTGATGATTAAAATGATTGCTGTCGATATGGACGGCACCTTCCTCGATGACCATAAAACCTATAATAAAGCGCGCTTTTTAGCGCAGTATCAGCAGCTTAAAGAGAATAATATTAAGTTTGTCGTGGCCAGCGGCAATCAGTATTACCAGCTGATCAGCTTTTTTCCGGACATCCGCGATGAGATTGCTTTTGTCTCTGAAAACGGCGCGAACATCGTTGACGCAGGCAGGACACTGTTCTGCGGTGCGTTAAGCGATGACCATCTGAAAAAAGTGCTGGCGGTGCTGGGCACACTACCCTATGCCCACACCGTGGTCTGCGGGCCGCGCAGCGCCTATATGCTCAAGAGTGCCCCCGACTCGCTGCGGGCGCTGATGGCGAAGCACTATCATCGCCTGGAACTGCGCGACGACTTCACCGCGCTGGATGACACCATCTTCAAATTCTCGCTGAACCTGGCCGATGAAAAGATCCCGGAGCTGATGGCACACATTGGCCATGCTCTGGATGGCATCGTCGCCCCGGTATCCAGCGGCTTTGGCTTTGTTGACCTGATCATCCCCGGCGTGCATAAAGCCCACGGGCTGTCACTGCTCCAGCGTCAGTGGCAGATTGCCGACCATGAAGTGGTCGCCATCGGCGACAGCGGCAACGATATTGAGATGGTTGCCCAGGCCGGATTTGGCTTTGCCATGGCCAACGCGCAGCCTGCCGTGAAACACGTTGCACGTTATCATACCGAGAGCAATAACCAGGAAGGGGCGCTGAACGTGATCGAGCGCGTGCTGACCGGTCGCGCGCCGTTTGACGGTTAAGGCCGCCCCGTGCCGGGGAATTCTACCGCGGGCGGGCTGACCGGAACAAAAGGTCAGCCCCTGCGGAACCAGAAGGTCAGCGTCTACAGAAACAGACGATCGAGGGAGTCCTGCTGTCGCTGCTGATACAGCGCAAACTCATCAATAACCGGGCAGCCCAGCGCCTGCTCAAACGCTGCCTGGCTGGGGTTTCCACTGCTCACTCGCTGCGTGTCGCCGCCCAGATTAGACTGGAAAATACCGGCCGCACTGACCGGCAGGAAATCTTCGTAGATAATCGGTTCGGCAATCACCGCGCCCCGGGCGATCTGGCTCTCCAGATCCTCGCCCGGTGAGACGCCGTGCTGCGGATCGCGGCGGTAACGATAAAACGCCAGCTGCTGCTGGCGCAGCTGGTCAGCGTCATCAGGGAACGCGGCAAACACTGCGCTCAGGTGGCGCTGGTGGCTGGCGTTGTCGTCGTGTTTTTCGGCCGAGGCCTCACGCAGCAGGCGGTCGTACAGCTCCCGCCCTTTGCGCGTCAGCGCCACGCCGCGCTGCTCAATTTCGCCAAAGCGCGCGGTATGTGTGCCGGCCGTCTGGTCGGTAAAATCAATCGCCTCATTCAGCGCCTTGAAGCTTGTCTGACGCAGCAGGATCGGGCAGCGCCTGGCCGGTGGTCCTTCAATGGTTTCTTTCGGCGTAATGCCATACTCCGGCATCAGCTGCTGTATGCGATCGATATCCAGCGTGCGCGGCGTCAGATGGTTGATATGCGGCCCGCGGAAGCACGCCACATCGGCAATCAGGCGATGCTGGGCCAGCAGGGCATGATAGGTGCTGAGATCGACCGAAGCCTGATGATGCCAGCGGAAGGTGTCCAGCGCCTCCCGCACAAACTCATCCGCCTGTTCATCCGTCAGCCCCCCCTGCTGCTGATGTATTGCCAGCAGTTCGCGCAGGCGAGGAGTAAAAATATCGCGCCGGGCCAGCAACTCACTCACCCTGTCGCGCAGCGCCGGGTCCTCAATCAGCTCCAGCCGCAGCAGTGAGGTAAAGACCCGGAACGGGTTAACCTGTAATGAAGCCTCCGATACCGGACGGAACGCGGTTGAGTGTACCGGTACCCCGGCGGTGGAAAGATCGTAATAACCCACGGCGGACATCCCCATCACCGCAAACAGCTCGCGCAGGGTCGACAGCTCCTGCGCCGTCCCCACGCGGATAGCGCCGTGGCGCTCCACGCTCAGGCGGTTGACCTCCTGCGGCCACTGAGCGGCATCCAGCGCATCCGGGCTTTCTGCCAGTACCTGCTGATTTACCTCGCGCACCAGTTGCAGCAACGTGCCATATTGCGGAACTTCCTTCTGATACATCGCTGACATCGCTTTAGAGAAACGGTCGCGGATCTGGTCTTCGCTGATAAAACGGTGACTCATTGCAGATCTCCTGAAAGGTGCTGTTGATGTTCCCACAGGGAGGATAGCCATGCCGGTGAAGGCTAAGTGTTAGTTTCATCACAGATTGTAAACTGAGAATGAAAATATCATTGCAGCCGCGTCGGCAACTGAGACAAAATCATTCTATTACGAAATATTTCAAAGTGAATTTTCGTTAACCGACACTCTGGATTGTTACTGTTTACCAGCCGACTGGTGACAGGCAAAACCTGAAGCGTTTTTCTTACCCTGATTAAGCGGTAAGAAAAGCTATTCAGGTTTTTTTTTGCTTTGAGAAAAGTGTTTCGCAGAAATGAATAAGGAGAATGAAGAGAAAAGAAATAAAACGATAAAAATAACCCTCTGATTTAAAAGAGCGTCGTCTGCATTCGCACCCGCTCTCCATTTTATGCCCGTTAGCGGTAAGACTGGCAGGGAAACCGCATGTCTTTTATTTATCATGCCACACCTGGGAAGCTAAAAAGTGAAAAAATCGTCATTAACAATAATAGCCGTTCTTATTACTTCTGCCCTGTTTCCATCCTCTCTTCTTGCCGCGAAATTAACGCTGGAGCAGCGGCTGGAATTGCTGGAAAAGGAATTACAGCGCACGCAAACAGAATTTCAGCAATATAAAGCCCGGCACGAACAGCCGGCTATAGCAAAACGTGCGACAGCGGTCAGCCCGCCAGAGGCCAGCACGACGCCTGCCCCGGTCAGTGCCCGCTCAACGGTGGAGGTGGCCAGCACCTCAGCCGCTGGCGAAAGTAGCCAGCCGGTCAGCCTGAAAGCGATCAGCCAGTATGTCAAAGACGAGATCGGCTTCACCTATTCCGGCTACCTGCGCAGCGGCTGGGCAACCGGCAACAATGGCTCCCCGCAGTCTTATGCGATCGGCTCCGTCGGGCGCTTTGGTAACGAGCACAGCGGCTGGTTCGACTTACTGCTGAAGCAGCGGGTCTATCAGCAGAACGGTAAAAGCGCCGAAGCCATCGTCAAACTGGATGGTAACGTCAGTCAGCAGTACGGTTCCGGCTGGTTTGGTGATAACAACGGCAATGAAAACCTGCTGCAATTTTCCGATATCTATCTGACCACCAAAGGCTTCCTGCCCTTCGCGCCTGAGGCGGACTTCTGGGTCGGTAAACACACCCTGCCGGTCTATGAGATCCAGATGCTGGACTGGAAAAGCGTACGTACGGACGTCGGCGGCGGTATTGGCATCGAAAATCTGGCGGCCGGGCCGGGTAAGGTAGATTTGTCCCTGACGCGTGAGGATATCGACGTTTACTCGCGCGATCTCAACAATAAGACCCAGATGAACACCAACTCCGTCGAGGCACGCTATAAAGACCTGCCGCTGTGGGACAGCGCCACCCTGACGGTGATGGGTAAATATTCCATGGCCAATAAAACGGATGAGCAGAAAAGTAATGAAGGCAGTGATCGCTTCTACACGCTGAAAGATGCCTGGCTGGCCACGGCCATTGTGCGGCAACAGCTGAGCAACAAGGGTTTCAACGACTTCAGCCTGCAGGCCGGGAACAACTCTTTCGCCAGCAGTTTTGCCAATTACAACGGGGCCAGTTCCAATGTCAGCTACAACGGGTACTATTATGGCGACCATACCAACGGCACGGCATTCCGCGCCATCTCACAGGGTGAAATGTACCTGAGCGATAAAATCATCATGGCCAATGCGCTGGTCTACTCGCGCGGTCACGATGTGTACAGCTACGAGAGTGGTTCACACAGTGATTTTGAGAGCCTGCGTACCGTGGTACGTCCGGCCTGGATCTGGGACAGCTATAATCAGACCGGCGTGGAGCTGGGCTGGTTCACCCAGAGCAATAAAACCCAGTCAGGCGACACGCTGAAAGAGTCCGGCTATAAAACCACGCTGTATCACGCGCTGAAAGTGGATACCAGCATTCTTAACTCGCGCCCGGAGATCCGTTTCTACGGCACGTACCTGCACGTGCTGGACAACGGACTGTCAGATTACCGCTTCCAGGACAGTAAAAACGATCAGCTTTCGCTGGGCGTGCAGGCCGAAGTCTGGTGGTAATCTGCCCCTGATGTGCTTAACCGATAAGGACGTAACCGATGAAGAAGTCTGCTGTTGCACTGCTGCTGTCCGGCCTGTTGCTGGGTGCTACGCTCCCGGCCTTTTCCGCCACGCTGCCTGCTGATTTTCCGCCTTTTCCTCCCCAGGACCGGCCGGTAAACCAGTACGTGACCCAGGTGAACGCTGACCGCAGCATTACCTTCCGGCTGTATGCACCACAGGCGAAAAAGGTCTCGGTGTTTACCGGGGCCACGCCGGAAAGCTACGTGTCACACCCGATGGTGAAAGATGCCAGCGGCATCTGGAGCTTCCGCTCAGCGGTACAGGCCCCTAATCTGTATGAATATTTCTTCAGCGTCGATGGCTTCCGCAGTATTGATACCGGAACAGCGTATGCCAAGCCGCAGCGTCAGGTGAACACCAGCCTGATCCTGGTACCGGGCAGTATTCTCGATGTGCGCAACGTGCCGCACGGTGATGTGCGCACGCTGACCTATCACTCGCCTCAGCTGAAGCGGGAGCGTCAGGTGGCGGTATGGACGCCGCCGGGCTATGACGGTAAAGGCGCGCCGCTGCCAGTGCTCTACTTCTATCATGGCTTCGGCGACAGCCTGCGCTCGGCCATCGACCAGGGGCGGGTGCCGGAAATGATGGATAACCTGCTGGCGGAAGGCAAAATCAAGCCGATGCTGGTGGTGATCCCGGATACGGAAACCGATACCGCCACCACCACGCCGGAAGACTATGTGCCGCAGGAACGCCGCAAACTGTTCTATCCACGCAATGCGCAGGCGGCCGACCGCGAACTGATCCACGATATTATTCCGCTGATCAACCAGCGCTTTAACGTGCGTCATGATGCAGAGGGCCGTGCTCTGGCGGGCCTGTCACAGGGGGGTTACCAGGCCCTGGTGTCCGGCCTCAGCCACCTGGATTATTTCAGCGCGCTGGCGACCCTGAGCGGCGTCAGCACCACGACCGTCCCTGACGCACGGGTGGCGGCGCAGCTGGAAAAACCGCAGCAGATTAACCGTCAGCTGAAAAATTTTACTGTGGTGGTGGGCGAAAATGACATCGTGACCGGAAAAGATATCGCCGGGCTGAAGCAGACCCTGGAGGAAAAAGGCGTGAAGTTTGATTATCACGCCTGGCCGAAGCTGGGTCACGAGATGGATGTCTGGCGGCCCGCCTATGCTGAGTTCGTGCAGAAACTGTTCCGCTAATCCGGTCATATGGGAGAGATCGATGTCATCACCACGTATTGGGGTCGGCGTACTTATTTTCCGTGACGGTAAGCTGTTACTGGGGAAACGCCGGGGCAGCCACGGTGCCGGCGACTGGTCGGCCCCCGGCGGGCATCTGGAGTTCGGGGAAACCCCACAGCAGTGTGCAGCACGTGAAGCGCTGGAAGAGTGCGGCATGGTGACCGGCGACTGCATCGCCGGGCCATTTACCAACGATATTTTCCAGGCCGAACAGCAGCATTACGTCACGCTGTTTATGCTGGCGTATCACGCCAGCGGCACGCCGCAGCGCTGTGAGCCGGAAAAGTGTGAGGGCTGGCACTGGTGCGATCCGGCTGCGCTGCCGCAGCCGCTGTTCGCTCCGCTGAAATCGCTGCTGAAACAGGTCGATCTGGTGGCCCTGAGTACACCGCCTTAACAGCCGTTTCCCCCGGTAAATCTTCCCCGTCGTTCCCGCGAGGGTCGGAACATCAAAAAAGCACCCGGCGGCAGCGCCCGGTGCTTTTTAGTCTGTGCAGCGGTTAAAAAGCGTGCAAAATCAGTAGCGCACCGCGGGACGCCGTCGTACAGTGGATCACCTGCCCTTCTGCCCGTGAGAACCGAATGAACCCGCTTGCCTCGCTGCTGAACCTGAGTGCCCACCCGATTACCGATGCCGCTTACACTGCACGCTGTCAGCAGGCGCTTGCCGCACAGGGTGCCCTGGTGCTGCGCGGTTTTTTAACCGCTGCCGCCCTGGCCGCCATTAAGCAGGAAGGCGAGGACAACCAGCATCTGGCCTTTTATGCCAGCAGCCGGCACAACGTCTATCTGCAAAAAACCGACGCGGCTTTTGCCGCCGACCATCCGCGTAACCGTCAGGTGATCTCATCGAAAGGCTGTATTACCGATGAAGAGATCCCCGCCGACTCTGCCCTGCGCACCCTGTACGATTCGGCCGCCTTTAAAGCGTTTCTCTGCGGTGTACTGGATGAGCAGCAGCTGTTCCCCTATGCCGACCGCCTGTCGTCGATCAACCTGCACTACGCGCACACCGGCCAGGAGCTGGGCTGGCATTTTGATAACTCGTCGTTCGCCATCACGCTGCTGATCCAGAAGCCGCAGGCGGGCGGGGTTTTTGAATACGTCAGCCATCTGCGTAACGCCGAAGCGGGTGAGATGAACTACAGCGGCGTCGGGGCGGTGCTGGACGGCCAGCATCCGGTGGAAAAACTGGCGATTGAGCCGGGGGACCTGGTGCTGTTCCGCGGACGAAACGCCCTGCACCGGGTAACGCCAACGGAAGGGGATATCACCCGCATGCTGGTGGTGCTGGCCTACAACGCCCGCCCGGACATTGCGCTGTCAGAAAGCGCCCGCATGACCTTCTACGGGCGACTGTGAACTGACTGCTGGAGTGCCTGCCAGCCGCGCTGGAAAATCTGTTGCGTGCGCAGTGCCGTCAGCGCCCGCCAGTCAGGGTCAGCCGGGTAGAACCCCTCAAACAGCTGCTGTTTCACCGCGCTGGCCTGCTCACTGTGCAGGTCTCCGTACAGATGCAGCCAGTGGTCGTCACGCACGCGGCGGTGCATTTCGCGGCCGTCATACGTCCCGCACTCGACCACCAGCGGGATCAGCCGGGTTTGCGGCAACTGGTCCAGCATAAACTGCGACAGATAACCGGTCGCCGTTGCGGTCACGCCGGTATCGCTCTCACCGTCTTCGCCGGTTACGATCACCGTCAGCCACTCGCCAAACAGACGTTTCGCCTCATCGTGCGCCGGGTAGGGGCGGCCGGCTATTGCCAGCAGCATCGCATGGCCCCAGGCGCCGGCGCCGGTATGCAGGTCGAAGCTGATGATCCGCTGCGCCCTGTGCAGATGACGGGCGATAATCTGTTGCAGGATCTGCTGTGACCAGCTGGCCTCGCTGCCGCCGAAGAAAATCCCGTCTGGAAACTGATACTGTCCGGCCTCGACGATCCTTTTTACGCCACTCCAGCCCACCCCGGCACACGCCAGGGCCATCTGTGCGTCGGCGGCTGCGCGCTCCGGCCCGTCAAGGTCGCGGCAGGTATAGATGCCGTGCAGCGCCGGATAAGCCACGTTCTCCGGCACCCGGCTACGGAAATCAAGGAAGTTACGATTAAGGTCGATGTTGTCTTCATTGACGCGACGCAGGTGCGCCGTCCCCCACGGGTTAATCAGATGAACCAGCACCAGCGCCACTGCCGGGGGCAGGGGATCGTCGGCCATCCCCTCCAGCCAGGCAATCTGGCTGTCGGAACCGTAGTAGCCCTCCACGCCGTGCGTGCCGGAGACGATCAGCATGACCTGCGACGCATCGGCTCGGCCGATCACCGCCACATCGGTAAAGAGCGCCTCGTCCTGCGGCCCGCGCAGCGGGTGCGGATAAGAGGTGATCGTGCCCCCCCGCTTTGCGGCCGCCCTGAGAAAGCGGTCGCGCTGGTGGCGAAAATCCGGCAACGTCGTCTTTTCCATCATGGCCTACTCCGGGCGGTGATAAACATCAAAGCTGAAGTATTGTTTCGCCAGCCTGTCGTAGGTGCCGTTTTTATGCAGTTCTGCCATCGCCTCGTTAATTCTGGCGATGCGGGCACCGTCGTCTTTACGCAGGCCAATTCCCACGCCTTCGCCGAAGTATTTCGGGTCATACAGCGGTTTTCCGGCAATGTGATACTCAGCCCCCTGAGGCGTTTTCAGGAAACCGGATTCTGCGGCGGCCGCATTGGTAAAGGTGGCATCCAGACGGCCTGAGGCCAGATCCGGGTAAATTTCTGACTGGTTGGGATAACTCACGACCTGAACGCCCTGACTGCCCCACATGGTCTGGGCGAAGCCTTCCTGGGTTGTCCCCTGCGCCACGCCGATGGTTTTGCCCTTCAGTGAGGCCAGTTCCGGCAGCAGCTTGCTGTCTTTACGCGTCAGGAGGGCGCTGGGCGTGTTGTAAAGCATATCGGTGAAGGCGACCTGCTGGCGGCGCTTATCGGTCATGGCCATCGCGGAGAGGATGGCATCAAACTTGCGGGCGTGTAACGCCGGGATGATACCGTCATAGCCGGTTTGCACCCAGACGCATTTCACCTGCATCTGCTGGCAGATGGCGTTGCCCATATCAATATCAAATCCCTGAAGTGAGCCGTCGGCGGCTTTGGATTCAAACGGGGGAAACGTCGGGTCAACGCCAAAACGCAGCTCGTCTGCCGCCAGGGCGGAGACGCTAAACCCCGCCAGTAATGCCAGCGCGGTCAGGGACAATTTTTTCATCTCAGGTTCTCCGAATCATCATGCGGGTTAACGTCCAGTAATAGCATGATTTTTCATGGAGAAATAAAGCTTTTGTCTTATGGCTGGCGGGCGCAGATAAGCCCCGTTGATAATGCAGAGTCTGATCTCAGAGGTGGCCGGGCGGCCACCTCCAGGGGGATTAACGCGGCGGGTACATTTCCAGCAGGCGGCGCGTCACACCGTTAGTCCAGCCGAAGCCATCCTGCAGCGGGTACTCACCCCCACCGCCAAGCAGAGCGGCATCACCGCTGATGTTATATTTTTCCACCAGCTTATGGTGCTGCTGCCAGGTGCTGTCGACCGTATTCAGCCAGCGCCGGGCGATCTCCTGCGCCAGCAGTTCATCGCCGTAACTGTTAAAGCCTTTGACCGCCAGCCACTGCATCGGTGCCCAGCCGTTCGGGCTGTCCCACTGCTCACCGGTCACTTCCATCGTGCAGAGCATGCCGCCCGGCGCAAGAAGGTAGTCACGCACGGCTTTTGCCGTCCGCGTGGCCTGATCCAGACTAGCCATACCGACATACACCGGAGTGACCGCGGCGGCGCTGAACAGGGCTTTCTCCCCTTCCCGCCAGTTGTAATCGCGGTACAGGCCAGTTTCCTCTTCCCACAGATACTTATCGACCACCTCACGGCGGCGCAGCGCCAGATGCTGGAAGCGGTCAGCAACCTCCTGCTCCCCTTTGCTCGCCGACAGACGGGCAATGGTGGTTTCCAGCTTGTAGAGGAACGCATTCAGGTCGATCGGCACGATGCTGGTGGTCTGGATACTCTCCAGACGGCCAGGCTCGGCCAGCCAGCGGGAAGTGAAGTCCCAGCCGGAGGCGGCCCCGGCACGCAGGTCGCGATACACTTCGCTCGACGGGCGCGCTGAGCGGCGCGCGGTTTCCACGTCTTCCAGGTACGACTCGTCACGCGGCGTGTCGCGGTCATCCCAGTAGCGGTTAAGCACCGATCCGTCGGGCAGCATCACCACGTGTCGGTACGCCTGGTTGGGGGAGAGTTCTTCCTGCCCGTCCATCCAGAATGCATATTCACTTTTCAGCTGCGGCAGGTAGTGCTGCGCTTCATGAATATCATTCTTCTCAAACAGCTCGACCATCATCGCAAACACGGGCGGCTGTGAGCGGCTGAGGTAATACGTCCGGTTACCGTTGGGGATATGCCCGTACTTATCGATCATCCAGGCAAAGTTGTCGGCCATATTTCGCATCAGATCACAGCGGCCTGCGGAGGCAAAGCCCAGCATGCTGAAGTAGGAGTCCCAGTAATAAGTTTCACCAAACCGGCCTCCCGGCACCACATAGGGTTTGGGCAGCGGCAGCAGCGATGAAAACTCGCAGTGCTTTTCCGGCTGACGGGTTAATACCGGCCACAGCGCATCAATATGCTGCTCAATGCTGTTATTTGGATCGGCGACATAGCGGCTGTCGTGAATGTGCGGCAGCTCGAAGTTTTCCAGCACAAATTCCAGCAGGTTAAAATCGTCCCGCTCGCGGGCCAGGTAATAACGAAACAGAATGCGCTCCGGCTCGAATCTGGGCGCGCAGTCGGCAAAGATTTTACTGTCGGAAAAAATACGCGACATCTGCACGGCCTCAAACAGTTCCTGATAACGGTCTGATGGCGTGAGAATGTCCGGCGCAGGCAGGCCGCGGATAGGCTCCGGCTGTGGCTCAACCGCCGATTCCGGGCCAGCCTCATAATCGAGATACCAGGCTTCATTCTCAGCAAGGTTAACGTCAATCATCGCTTCGTTTTGGTTAAAAGTGATAAGAACCTCCTGATGCCGAAAATACATGGGCAAAGTCGTCTGGTGGAAAAAATATTTTTTGAGAATAAGGGGCTTATTATAGTACCCCAGTCTCAACGTGCAACCC
This sequence comes from Erwinia persicina, assembly GCF_019844095.1. Classification (NCBI taxonomy): domain Bacteria; kingdom Pseudomonadati; phylum Pseudomonadota; class Gammaproteobacteria; order Enterobacterales; family Erwiniaceae; genus Erwinia; species Erwinia persicina. The sequence goes on from NZ_CP082141.1 coordinate 4,186,088, forward strand.
GATGTTTCTATTACGCTTAATGACTGAATATTTCAAAAAATAAACAACCCGAAATATAAGCCCAATTTACTGACATAAATAAAAATACAGGAAGTGATGCCGACAGAATAAACCGCGACTCTGTATAAATAAAACGATTATTTTATTAATGCATTACAGCATCTTAGACTGAATGCTAAGAAAAAAGCTCACCGCCGCGTTATTGTCATTTTTATTCGGCATTCTTCATGGCTATCAATCTGTTAGCCAGCTTCAGGGGGTGACGGACGGCTGTCAGAGGGAATGGCAGGGAAAAAGCCCTGCTGCTGCAGAACCAGAAAAGGGGAAGAAAGAGGCCGCTGCGCCCTGATTCAGACAATACTGAGACCGCATCAGGCATTTTTACCGCCGGGGATCGCCAATAAAACCGTCCGGTTGAGAACGCGGGGGACGATGCCAGGATCCGCAGGAATATTTACCCACTGTGATTTACTTCTCACTGTCGGGAAAATAAACTACGTCGCGTTCGTGACTCAACGAACCGAATCAAACAGATTCCCCTCAGGCTGAGGGGAAGCAGAAAGGATGATGTATGACGCTTCAACTCTGGCTGGCTTATACCGGCGTGATTGCCGCCCTGATTGCCATACCCGGCCCGTCGGCCCTGATCAGTATGACCCACGGCCTGCGCTACGGTCGCAAACAGGCCCTGGCAACGGTGACCGGTGGCGTACTGGCCGCGATGGTGCTGATGACGGCCTCCGCGCTTGGCCTGGGGGCAATCCTTGCCGCCTCGACCACCGCCTTTACCGTCCTGAAAGTGGTCGGTGCCGCCTACCTGATCTGGCTGGGGATCGCCGCCTGGCGAGATAACAGCGAACCCACCGCCGTGAATACCGTGGACGCCGGAGACACGCCCGGAGCCTGGCGCCTGTTCCGTAAAGGCTTTACGGTCGGTATCAGCAACCCGAAAGATCTGCTGTTCTTCGCGGCGCTGTTCCCGAACTTTGTCGATGCCAGCCAGCCGCACGCCATGCAGTTTGCCACGCTGGCCATCACCTGGGCAGTCCTGGATCTCAGCATTATGTTCAGCTACGCCTGTGCCGGACGCCGCCTGTCGGGCGTCTTCTCTAATGCCCGCCGCCTGCGCATTCTGAACCGCTCCACCGGCAGCCTGTTTGTCTTCGCCGGCGGTGCGCTGGCGGTTTCAGCCAAATAAGTTATCCGCCCTGGCTTATGCGCCCGCTGGCGCGCGCATAAGCAAACAGCCCTCCGGCCTCGATAATCCTCGCCAGCTCGCCCACCGGGTCGGTCTTCAGCATTTCCCCCGTTTCCAGCAGTGTGACCGTCTGGCTGCGGGGATCTATCGTCACAAAATCCCCGGTACGCAGCCGCTGATGCAGTGCGCCAGAGCAGATCACCGGCAGCAGTTCCCCGGTCGCCACGCAGTTGCGGAAAAAAATACGCGCAAATGATGGGGCCAGCACCGCTTTTACCCCGGATGCCCCCAGCGCCATCACAGCATGCTCCCGCGAGGAACCGCAGCCAAAGTTTTTACCCGCCACAATAATCGGGTAAGCCGCACGTCCGCTGCCAGCATCAATAAACGGCAGTGCCCCTTCCGGCAAACCACACATCGCCAGGGAAGCCAGCTGGGCGTAACCCTCCGGCAGGGAAGGATTCACCTTGAGATACTCTGCAGTGAGGATTTGGTCAGTATCAATGTTGTCGCCCAGCACATATACCGCGCCGCTGATGATCGGTTCCATACTCATACTCCAAGTTCTGCAGGATTGGTGATCATGCCGGTGATCGCCGCAGCCGCGACTGCGTAAGGTGATGCCAGATAAATGCTGGCGCGCTTATGTCCCATACGGCCAACAAAATTGCGGTTGGTGGTGGCGATCACCGATATCGGCTGATGCACACGGCCAAAGGTATCTGGCGGGCCACCGCAGCAGGCAGCACAGCCCGCTTCTGACGATAGCTGTACGCCCGCATCGGTCAGGATTTGATAGACCGATACGCCCCCGATTTGTGTGGTGATAAGGTGGTGAAACACCTCTTTGGTGGCCGGAACGGCGAAGGTGGGGATGGTGACTTTGCGCCCTTTCATCACCTGTGCTGCGGCAATGAAATCGGCCAGCTTACCCCCGGTGCAGGAACCGATATAGGCCTGCGAAATGGCGACGTTTTTCAGGGTATCAATGGCCACCACATTATCGGGCGAGTGAGGTTTTGCCACCTGAGGCTGCATCCCCGTGACGTCAAAATCGACCACGCGGCTATAGACCGCATCGGCATCCGCGGTCACCAGGCTGAACGGCACATCGGTGCGTGCCGCCAGATAATCAAGCGTGGCCTGGTTCGGCACCATAATGCCGTTCTTCGCCCCGCACTCCACCACCATATTGCATATCGTCATACGCTCTTCGACCGACAGGGCGTCAATCACGCAGCCACCAAACTCAATCGCTTCATAGGTTGCGCCCTCGACGGTCAGTTCCGCCAGCAGCGCCAGAATCAAATCTTTGGCCTGGACATGAGTGGGCAGAATGCCGTGATAATTGACGCGGATAGTGGTCGGAACTTTCAGCGGGATTTCCCCCGTACCCAGCGCGTAGGCCGCATCCGTGATGCCTAAGCCAATCGCGAAACAACCAAAGGCGCCGGCGGTGACGGTATGAGAGTCAGTGCCCAGCAGCACCTCTCCGGGCCGGGTATGGCCGCCTTCGGCCAGGCCGATATGGCAGACCCCTTTATACTGCGGTGTGCCCACGTCGTAGAAATGGGTAATATTCTGCTCTTTGGCAAACTCCCGCATAACACGGATGTTCTGATTAGCCTGAGGGTCGGCAGAATAGACAAAATGGTCCGGGATCATAATAAAACGCCCGGCATCCCAGACTTTTGCCTGCGCGCCAAACTCTTTTTTAAATACACTGGCGACGCCTGGTGTACAGGGGTCGTGCGACATTAATATATCCACTTTCGCCCAGACTATTTCTCCAGGCGTGACGGTATCCCTCCCGCTGGCACGCGCGAGTATTTTCTGACTGATTGTCTGACCCATATTTATTTATCTCTGTGTATTATTCCGGCCAATAAAGTGAATAAACTTTATTTACCTTACCGCTTTTCACTGCCGGGTAAACGCGGAATATGCTAATATCGTGGATTGTTTCCCTCTAAAAACAATCCGGGATCATAATGAGCGATTTTGAAAACCTGCACGGCATGATTATTTTTGCCAAAGTGGTGGAAACCCTGAGCTATACCGAAGCGGCGAAGGCACTCGGGCTGGCAAAATCCTCAGTGAGTAAAGAGATCACGGCGCTGGAAGTGCGCCTGGGGGCAAAACTGCTGCAGCGCACCACCCGGCGCATTCAGGTGACAGAAGTCGGGATGACCTATTACCACTACTGCTACCGGATTCTGCATGAGGTGAAAAGTGCCGACCTGTTTATCCGCCAGTTTCACGAAGAGCCTACCGGCAGTCTGCGTGTGGTGGCACCGGTTTCCTTTGGCTGCCAGTGCATTGTTCCGGTGCTTAACCGCTTTGTCGCCAGTAATATCCACGTCAGTGTCGATCTGGATCTGACCGATCGCGCGGTCAATCTGGAAGAGGATGGCTTCGATATCGCCATCGCCATTACCCGCGAACTGCCGGAACACCGCCACTATCGTCCGCTGTCCGATATCGCCTGGGGGCTGTATGCCGCGCCGGCGTATATGGACAACATCGGTGCGATAACCAGCCCGGATGACCTGCCGCGCCAGGAGTACATTCTGTTTCGCGGCCCGGCCCACACCATTTCATTACCGTTTCGTAAAGAGAAGCAGAAAAAGGATATTGAAGTCCGCAGCCGCTTTCGCGCCAATAACAGTATTGCCCTGTTAAATTCGGCCGTAGCCCAAACCGGCATTGCCTATCTGCCAAATTATATTGCTCAGGAGGCGGTGGCGTGCGGAGATTTGGTGCAGATCCTTCCTGAGTGGGAAATGGATATTTATAAATCCTACGTTCTGGTAAAGAGTGATAATTTTATTTCACCGCGCGTTCGGTTATTTATTGAAGCATTGCAGAAGGCATTAAAAAAATAGCCATGACGACCGGAAAGGGAATGGAGAAAAGGTAAGAACTGGCCGATAGGGAAAATAAGGTCGGCCACTACGGTTTATCGCGGATAACGATTTCATCCTAAATAATGGGCGTCCCCTCATGGGGCCTGATTTTGGTACAACAAGGCGGCAAAGGGGGGAATCCCCGGGAGCTTACCTGAGTAAGTGACCGGGGTGAGCACATGCAGCCAACGCCGTTGTAGCGTCAAGTATGACGGGTAAAATTAATAGTAGTTGCCGTGACGGTAATCCCAGGTCGTAAAGATATCCGACATCATCGACATAATCTTATCAACATCCAGGCCTTTACGGATCAGCACCGGGCACGGCGTGATATTACGCTCGCCTTTCTGCTCGGGTACCAGCTTGCCGTTATCGTCAACCATCGCTACCATCACACCCTGCTCGTAGCGGGTCTTTTCTGACTCGTTTGGCTGAATAGACTTCACATAGTCGTTGGCGGCAATAATCAGATCCGCGTGCTGTTCAATACGCTCGCCGATTCCTTCGACCAGGCCACGGTTGCCTTTGCCTGACGGATTAGCCGAGCTGGCGAAGGAGAACTTGCCGTGGTTTTCCCACAGCTCTTTCGCCAGGTTCTCGCCGGGTACCCCAAATTTGATGACGAAACAGCTGGTCTGACGGCGGTCCATCATCAGCTCTTTAGAGCCGTCATCCGGGATACGCGCTACCGCTTCTTCTTTCCACGGCAGGATACAGCCCAGCAGCACGTCTTTGTCCCAGTGCTGCTGATACAGCGCTTCAATTTCCGGGTTCAGCTGCGCCAGCTCTTTCAGCTGCGCCAGAGAACCGCACAGTACCACGCCCGGCTTATTACGGTTACGCTGCTTGGCGTCAAACTTGCGCTCCAGACCTTTGGCGTCAGATGTCATGATGATGTAGCCCACTTTGGTCGGGCAGACGATCATGCCGCCTTCCGCAGACAGGATCTTCACGGCTTCTGGCTGTAAGCCACCATTCCAGTTAACAACTTTATCGTTCATAGCAGTACCTTTCGCTCGGATTCGGTTCAAAGTAAAGTGGGTCATCACCCGTTGAAACCATCCTGCCACAGCCAGTTTTTAGCGCAACAATAAACGCTATAAAGCTACGATTGTTTCCCACAGGAAACAACCGTTGCCGGTCAGCGCGGGATTAACTGCGCTGCTTTTAAGCGGTCAAACAGCTCAAAAAAGGCCTCACGCGTCGGCTGATAGCCGGTAAATCCGGCTTTCCGGCTTTTGCTGACGTCGGTAAACACTTCCATCGGGCGACCGAGGTCGGCATCGGTGTGCCACCATGACGCCAGCTTGCTGACATCCGGCTCTTTGAGGCCGCATTCACCGGCGATCTTCTGCCACTGCTGTGCGGCATCGCCCATCCGCCCTTCCAGCGGCTGTTCGCCGGCAAAAGGGGCCGGTTCAATGCCGAAGTACGCGGCAATTTCGCCCCACATCCACTGCCAGCGGAACACGTCACCGTTGACCACGTTGTAATCCTGGTTTTGCGCGGAAGGCGTGGTGGCAGCCCAGACCAGCTGGTCGGCCAGCAGACGGGCATCGGTCATGTCGGTCACCCCTTCCCACTGTGCTTTGGATCCCGGAAAAACAAACGGCTGTCCGGTCTGTTTGCATAGCGTGGCGTACACCGCCAGCGTCTGTCCCATATTCATGGCGTTACCGACGGCGAAGCCAATCACCGTATGCGGGCGATGCACGCTCCAGGTGCAGCCATATTTTTCTGCGGCGGCAAACACTTCGTCTTCCTGGGCATAGTAGAAATTCTCCACCGGCTGGCGACCCTGCTCTTCGCGGAACGGCGTGACCGGCACCACGCCCTTGCCGTAGGCGTCAAAGGGACCCAGGTAGTGCTTCAGGCCGGTGATCAGCGCCACATGGCCCCCTTTCAGGGAGTCTCCCAGCGCATCCAGTACGTTACGCACCATCGCTCCGTTGACGCGGATGTTCTCTTTCTCATTTTCCTGGCGCGCCCAGGCGCTAAAGAACACCTTATCCACCACCACATCCTTCAGGGCAGCCTGTACAGAGTCCGCATCGGTCAGGTCGGCAGTCAGCGATGTCACTCCGCCGATCACCGGCGTACGTCCGCGTGACAGCCCATTAACCTGCCAGCCTTCCGCCAGCAGACGTTCAGCCAGGGCACTGCCGGTGACGCCACTGACGCCCACAATCAAAGCTCGTTGTTGCATAATTTCTCTCCTGTTCAGTGAATCCCTTCAGCTTAATAGAGAATTAAATTCCCATCTCAGGTATAAATTCACAGCATTAATGAACGGGAGGAATGAATGGCCGTCTCTGAAGATCGTCTGAAAGGGATCACTGCCTTTGTCGCCACAGTGGAGAGCGGCAGCTTTACCGCCGCCGCCGAACGGCTGCATCTGACCAGCTCTGCCGTAAGTAAAAGCATGGCGAGACTGGAAGCACGCCTCGGATCTCGGCTGTTTGAGCGCACCACCCGCCGTCTGGCACTGACCGATGCCGGGCAGGCCTATTACGACACCTGCACCCGCGTGCTGGGGGAGCTGAGCGAAGCCGAATCGGTGCTGGCGGCCCAGCGAACCATTCCGGTCGGCCGCCTGCGCGTGGCCGTCCCCCATACCTTTGGTCGCCTGCATGTGATGCCGCTGCTCAATCACTTCTGCCGGCAGCATCCGGATATGCAGCTGAACCTGTCGTTCTCGGACCGGTTTGTCGATCTGTTTGAAGAGGGTATTGACGTCGCGGTGCGCATCGGTGGGCCAGGCCGCTATCCCCCTTCTCTGGCGGTGCGCTATCTCGGCTGCGAACAGCTGATCTTCTGCGCCTCACCTGACTACCTGACGCAGCACGGCACCCCGCAGTCGTTAGCGGAGCTGGAACAGCACCGGGCGATTGTCTATGACCGCATCGACGGCAGCACCAGCCCGTGGCATGTCACCTCGCCGGATGGCCGCATCACTACGCGTACCGTACCGCACCGGATGGCGCTGGGGGATGGCGAAGCGCAGCGCTCCGCGGTCATGGCCGGGCTGGGTGTGGCGCAGATGGCGACGTGGCTGATGGAAGAGCAGTTGGCACGCGGTGAGCTGGTGCCCTTCCTGCCGGAACTGACAGTGCCGGGCCTGCCGCTGTACGTGGTCTGGCCGCGCAGAAAGCAGCTCACGCCGAAAGTGGATGCGCTGTTAAGCGCGCTGGAGACATTGAGGATTGGATAAGTAAGGGCGATCGCAAAAGACGATCGTCCCGCTGCAAAACTCTCCCACGGAGCCGCAGCAAAACTGTCGCGGCTGACCTTCCTGTTCGGTCAGCCCGCAGGTTAACCGTGAAAACCCAGCTCGGCAGAAATGGCTTTGGCCGTGGCCACCACCGGAGCCATCAGCTTTTTCACCCCAATCTGCTGGAGTTTCGCCGTCGGCAGGGACACGGATACCGCATACGGCACCCGCTGCTGAATATCAAACACCGGGGCAGCAATGCAGGAGACGCCCAGTTCGTTCTCTTCCCGATCCATAGCGGTGCGCTGCTGGCGAATGCCCTTCAGCTCTTCCAGCATTTCTGGCAGCGTGGTGATGGTATTTTTGGTCAGGGGCTGGATGGTTTCCTGATGGCTCTGCCAGTACTGCGCCGGATACTCTTCGCTGCCCCAGGCCATAAAGATTTTGCCCATGGCGGAACAGTACAGCGGCATATGCTGGCCGATGTAGGCGCGGGTACGCATCATGCCGGTGGTCGGTTCCAGCTTGTAGATCAGGATCACATGGTCATCTTCCCGGCTGGAGAAGTTGACCGTCTCCCCCACCTCCAGATTCAGCTTTTCCAGATGCGGTGCCGCCACGTGGATCACGTTCAGCGATGAGAGCGCCTTCTGCCCGACGGAGATAAATTTCGTGGTCAGACGATAGCTGCCCGGTGACGGCGCCTGGGTGACATAGCCGCTGCTGTGCAGCCCCTGCAGCAGACGATGCACCGTACTTTTGTTCATTCCGGACAGTTCAGACAGATGGGCCAGCGGGCAACCGTTCGGGTAGTTGCTTAAGAGTTCAATCAACTGAAGGCCACGGAACAGGCTCTGCGTCCCCAGCGGTTTGTCTTTCTTATCGTCCTTCACGCTATCCGCTTTTACGCTCATCCACGCTTCCTCTTGGTTTCCTTCGCCCCCTCGCGGGGCGGTGCCCGATGTTACCCCATGCTTCCCGCACTGTGAATATGGAACGATGTTTCAGTGTGATTTCTGCGGCGTAAATCGCCCGGAACGCCACGAGACAGAAGTGAGCTGTCCATCACAATTCCATAACAACAAAAATAACTTATTGTTTTTAAATGATAAATAAAACACTCACTCCTTTGCTTTCCGCCCCAACTGAGAATAGTATTTTTGAAACTCGATTTCGCATATTGAAATATTGCGGTGATTTTTCTGGCTTCACCGCTGTTAATGCTCACCAGGAGTTGCAGGAGGCTGCCATGCAGCATACACCCGGTACACCCATTCTTACGCTGAACCACATCACCAAACGCTTTGGCGGCAATATCGCCGTCAACGATGTCAGCCTGGACGTTTTCCCCGGTGAAGTGGTCGCCCTGTTAGGGGAAAACGGCGCCGGAAAATCCACGCTGATCAAAGTGCTCGCCGGGGTGTACAGCCGCGACGAAGGCGATATTCGTTTCCGTGAGGCCAGCATCGCCTCCGCCGCCAGTTTAAAAACCGCCCGGCAACAGCCGATCGCCTTTATTCATCAGGATCTCGGGCTGATTGAGTGGATGACCGTCGCGGAAAATATGGCGCTGGTGATGGGCTTTACCCGCCGCATGGGGCTGATTGACTGGCGGGCGGTGCGCGAACGTTCCCGCGCGGCCCTGGATGAGGTGGGTATCGCGCTGGATCCGGATGCCCGCGTCTTTGAACTGTCACGTACCGAAAAGTCCCTACTGGCCATTGCCCGCGCCGTGGCGGTAAACGCCGAGGTGCTGGTGCTGGATGAACCCACCGCGTCCCTGCCCGCCAACGACGTGCGCCACCTGTTCAGCGTGATCAACCGTCTGAAAAGTAAAAAGGTGGGCATGATTTACGTCACCCACCGCCTGGACGAAGTGATTGAGATTGCTGACCGCGTCTGCGTGATGCGCGACGGTAAACGCGTGGCGGGGGGGATGACGGCGCAGTACAAGCTGCGCGATCTGGTGGAGATGATTGTCGGAGAGGCCATTGAGGGCGATCGGCGCGAGCCGCTGCCGGAAGCCCGCCCCCCGGTGCTGACCCTTGACCGGCTGTGCACCGGTGAAGTCGGCCCGGTCTCCTTCAGCCTGCAACCCGGCGAAATGCTGGCGCTGGCCGGGCTGCGCGGGGCAGGCCAGGAGGAAATTGGCCGCCTGCTGTTTGGCCTGCGTGAGCGCAGCGGTGGCAACATTCAGTTCCGCGATAACGCCTATCACGCCGGGTCGCCGCAGCAGGCGATGGCGGCAGGCGTCTCACTGGTGGCGGGTGACCGCACCGGGGAAAGCCTGGTGATGTCGATGAGCGTGCGGGAAAACCTGTTTATCAATCCCTGTGCCAGCGGCCACCGCCTGCTGTCGCGCTACGGCCGCCGCGCCGAAATCGGGGCCAGCTGGTGGAAGGTACAGCTGTTCGATGTTCGCCCTAAGGACGTCAATCTGGATATCAGTGCGCTGTCGGGCGGCAATCAGCAGAAAGTGGTGATGGCACGCTGGATGCACCTCAACGCCCCGCTGTTAATCCTTGAAGATCCCACGGCGGGCGTCGACGTCGGCGCGCGGGAAGAGATCTACCACCTGCTGAACAAGGCGCTGGCCGACGGCATCGCGGTGCTGGTGATCTCCAACGATTTCGAAGAGATCGCCCATATCTGCAACCGCGCACTGGTGTTTAACCGCGGTCAGGTGGTGGGCGAACTGAAAAATGAACGCGTCACCTTCGCCAACCTGCTCGAACTGGCTTCGGCCAGCCAGGAAACGCCGGTCGCTAACGTCTGAATCATTAACGCCACCGCCTGACGGTGGCAGGAGAAGCTGTTATGTCCAAAACATCCGTGAAGTCTACCGCGCTGGAGCAGCGGGTCAGCCTCGGCGAGCACGGTGCCGCCGCGTGGCTGATGCAGATCGTCACCCGCTACGGCCTGCTGCTGCTGTGCGTCCTGCTCACCGTCCTGTTCTCAGTGTTGTCGCCCTCGTTCGCCAGCATGCTGACACTACAGGCGATCCTCGCCAGTAAGGCCAAAATTGCCCTGCTGGCGCTGGCCGCCACCATTCCCATGATCGTCGGCAAAATCGACCTGAACGTCGGCTTTGGCATCGTGCTGTGGCATATCCTCGCCATCACCTTACAGGTCGAGTATGGCTTCTCCTGGCAGATGGCGGTGCTGACGGTGCTGGCGATCTCCGCCGTTTACGGCCTGCTCAACGGGATTCTGGTGGCACTGGCGGATATTGACAGCTTCGTGGCCACCCTTGGCTCCGGCACCGTGCTGTACGCCGTTGCGCTGTGGCACTCCGGGGGCCGCCAGATCGTCGGCGACCTGCCCGATGCCTTTATCGCCCTGCACCACACCGAAATATTCGGCATTCCGATTGGCGCATTCTACGTACTGGCCGTGGCCATCGTCCTGTGGCTGATCACCGAACACACTCCGCTTGGCCGCTGCATGTATGCGGTGGGCGGTAACCCCGCGGCGGCAAGGCTGAACGGCATAGCTGTTAATAAATTTACCATCGGCGCGTTTATCGCCTCCAGCGTGCTCACCGGTTTCAGCGGCGTACTGATCGCCGCCGAGCAGGGCGTCGGCCAGGCGAGCGTCGGTATGGATTACCTGCTGCCTGCACTGGTCGGGGCGTTCCTCGGCAGTACCACTATCCGCCCGGGCCGCGTGAATGTCTGGGGCACCGTGGTGGGCATCGCTATTCTCGCCATCGGGATTGCCGGTATCCAGCAGTTTGGCGGCGATTTCTGGGTTGAGCCGCTGTTTAACGGTGCCACGCTGCTGCTTTCCATTACGCTTGCCGGTTACGCCCAGCGCCGCCGGATGCTGAACCAAAAAGCCGTGGTGCGCAGTCAAAACACCCCGGCTGCCACTCCTGACAATAATCAAAACACCATCACTCCGGGGAGTACCTTATGAAACGTCATCTTCTTGCTCTGACTCTTGGCACGCTGCTGGCCGGTTCGCTGCCAGCCTGGGCTGACAGCTACCTCGATCAGGCCACCGCCGCAGTCAGTAAAGCCACCGCCAGCGTCACCCAGTGGGACGGCCCTACCACCGGGCCGACCCTGCAAAAGAACAAGAAGGTGATCTTTATTGCCTCGGATATGAAAAACGGCGGCGTGCAGGGCGTGCAGCAGGGGCTGAGTGAAGCCGCTGCCGCAGCAGGCTGGAAGCTGGAAACGCTCGACGGCGGCGGCTCGGTGAAAGACCAGCTGGCGGCGCTGAACCAGGCCATTGCCCAGCGCCCGGACGGCATTGTCATTGGCGGCTGGAACCCAAACGTGGCCAAAATTCCGCTGAAAAAAGCCGTTCAGCAGAAAATCGTGCTGATGGCCTGGCACGCCGAACCGCAGCCGGGGCCGATTGCCAAATATAACGTGGTAACCAACATCACTTCTGATTCCAACGAGGTCGCCCGCCTTGCCGCGCAGTATGCGGTGGTGCAGTCCGGCGGTAAGGCACAGGTGCTGATTTTCACCGATTCGCTCTATCAGATTGCGCTGGATAAGGCCAATACGATGAAGCAGGAAATTGAGAAGTGCAGCGGCTGTAAGGTGGTGGAGTTTATCGATACGCCGCTGGCCGATACCGCCAACCGCATGCCGTCAATGACCTTCAGCCTGCTGCAAAAATATGGCGATAAGTTTCAGTACGCGCTGGCGATCAACGACCTTTACTTCGACTTTATGGCCCCGGCGCTGAAGACCGCGGGCAAAGGCGGCAAAAACGCGCCGTTTAATATCTCCGCCGGGGACGGCTCGATTTCGGCCTTCCAGCGTATCCGCAGCGGCGACAGCCAGATCGGTACCGTGGCCGAGCCGCTGAAGCTGCACGGCTGGCAGCTGCTGGATGAGTTTAACCGCGCCTTTGCCGGTCAGCCGCCGTCAGGCTATGTCACGCCGGCGCACCTGATCACTAAAGCGAACATCGGCAGCGACGGCGGACCGCAAAACCACTACGACCCGCAGAATGACTACCAGGGGCATTACAAAACCATCTGGGGCGTGAAGTAGCGGAGGGGCTATGCAGAGGACTGACAACCTGACGCTGGAAAAACTCTGCTCCCCGGCACTCTGGGCCGAAGGGCCGGTATGGCTGCCGGAACAGGATGCCGTGGTGTTCAGCGATGTGAAAGGGAACCGCATGTTCTGCTGGCAGCGCAGCGGCGAGGTGAGCCTCTGGCGCTCGCCGTCCCACTACGCTAACGGCAACGCCCGCGATCTGCAGGGCCGGGTAGTGAGCTGCGAGCACGGCCGCCGCGCCATCAGCCGCACGGAGCATGACGGCAGCGTCACGCTGCTGGTGGAGAAAGTGGACGGCAAGCGCTTCAATTCACCTAACGACGTGGTGGTGCGATCCGACGGCACGATCTGGTTCACCGATCCGCCCTACGGGATCGTCAGCGACGATGAGGGTTATCACGCGCACAGCCAGGTGATCGGCTGTTATCTCTACTGTTTCGATCCGATCGCACAGCGGCTGACTATCGCCGCCAGCGATCTGCAGCGCCCCAACGGGCTGGCTTTTTCGCCCGATGAAAGTCTGCTGTACGTGGCGGATATGTCGGTGGTCGACTTTCCGACGCTGGGCCGCCGCCAGCTGCGGGTCTATCCGGTTGACGGCCATGAGCTGGGCAGCGGACGGCTGTTTGCCGAAGTGGCTCCCGGCTTCCCGGACGGTTTCTGCGTCGACGCGCAGGGTTATCTTTACTGTAGCTGCGCCGACGGGGTGATTATTTTCGACAGCAAAGGCATGCCGTGCGGCAAGATCCCGCTGCCGGAACGCGTGTCGAACTGCACCCTCGGTGGCCCGCACGGTAACGAGCTGTATATCACCGCCACCACGTCGCTCTACCGGGTGCAACTCCCGCACTAGCGCGACAGGGCCTTCCCGGCAGCCGGATTCTCCTGCTGCCGGCTTTCGCTCGGCCAGAATCGGGTGGATGTGCCAGCGATCACAGAACCCAACACTATTTTTATATACTTGTTTTATAACGATAAATTACCACCTCATTTCTTTGACTTGTTCTCTCCAGGCGCATAGGATTTATTTGGAACGACATTCCATATATTGAAATAATGCCACCTCCGGGGAGAAACAGCAGTATGAGAATCAGCTATCAGCAGTTGAAAGAGGCGTTCCTGCGGGTGTTACTGGCACGCGGTGTCCCGGCAGATAAAGCCGAAAGCTGCGCCACGATGTTCACCGACACCACCGAGAACGGCGTTTACTCCCACGGGGTGAATCGTTTTCCCCGCTTTATCCAGCAGCTGGACGCGGGGCATATCGTGCCTCAGGCCGAAGCGGAAAAGATCCTTTCTCTGGGGGCCATCGAACAGTGGGACGCTCACCGCGCCATCGGTAACCTCACCGCCCGCAGCATGATGGATCGCGCCATTGAACTGGCCGACGGGCACGGCATTGGTCTGGTGGCGCTACGTAACGCCAACCACTGGATGCGCGGCGGCAGTTACGGCTGGCAGGCGGCAGAAAAAGGCTATATCGGCGTCTGCTGGACCAACTCCATCGCGGTGATGCCGCCGTGGGGCGCGAAAAACTGCGCCATCGGGACCAACCCGCTGATCGTCGCCGTGCCGGGTGAGCCCATCACCATGGTCGATATGTCGATGTCGATGTTCTCCTACGGGATGCTGGAAGTGAACCGCCTGGCGGGCAACACCCTGCCGGTCGACGGCGGTTTTGATAATGACGGGGAATACACCCGCGATCCCGCCACCATCGAAGCCAATCGCCGCATTTTGCCCATGGGTTACTGGAAAGGCTCCGCCCTGTCTATCGTGCTGGATATGGTCGCCACCCTGCTCTCTAACGGCGCTTCCGTAACAGAGATAACCGAAGATAACGGTGACGAATTTGGCATTTCTCAGGTGTTTATCGCTATCGACGTCGATCGTCTGATCGACGGTGCGACCCGCGACAGCAAGCTGGCCCGCATCCGCGAATCGATCACGGGCGCCGAACGCGCCGACGAGCAGCAGGCCATCCGCCTGCCCGGCCACAAATTCCCCGGTATCCGCGCCGAGAACCAGCGCCTGGGGATTCCGGTTGATGAGCGCGTCTGGGCACGTATTCAGGCGCTGTAACGGGAGCAGAGACGATGATTTTTGGCCATATCAACCATACCGATGCCCGCCACTACCCGCCGGCGATTGCCCGTGCCCTGGCGTACTTAGCCTCGCACGACCTGGCGGGCATGGCGGCCGGTCGCTATCAGGACAGCCAGACCGGCTGGCAGGTGCAGGTGCTGGATCTGCATACCGCCCCGCACGGTGATAACTACCCGGAGGCCCACCGCCGTTTTATCGATGTGCAGTACCTGGTGTCCGGCAACGAGCTGATGGGGGTCGCCACGGAAAAAACCGAACCGCCCGTTCACCTGCCTTATGACGACGAACGCGACATCATCTTTTACCGCGACGTGCCGAATGAAACCCTGCTTCTGATGCAGCCGGGCCACTTTGCCGTGTTCTTCCCGCAGGATATCCATCGCCCGAACTGTGCGCTGGACGCTCCCGAGGCCATTCGCAAGGTGGTGGTGAAGATCCCCACGGCCGATCTCGCTGACTGAAAGAGGATCCCTATGAGCCTGACTTCCACCCCGATCGTCCGGGAACCGATCCCCGCCCTGCGCTGGCTGCGGATCATCCCGCCGATCCTGATCACCTGCATTATCTCCTACATGGATCGGGTCAACATTGCCTTTGCCATGCCGGGGGGGATGGATGCCGATCTCGGCATCAGTGCCTCCATGGCCGGACTGGCCGGCGGCATCTTCTTTATCGGCTACCTGTTCTTACAGGTGCCGGGCGGCAAGCTGGCGGTGTATGGCAACGGCAAGCGGTTTATCGGCTGGTCGCTGCTGGCCTGGGCGGTGATCTCCCTGCTGACCGGCCTGGCCACCAGCCAGTATCAGCTGCTGGCGCTGCGCTTTGCGCTGGGGGTGTCCGAAGGCGGAATGCTGCCGGTGGTGCTGACGATGATCGGCAACTGGTTCCCGGATGCGGAACGCGGTCGCGCTAACGCCATTGTGATCATGTTTGTGCCGATCGCCGGGATCCTGACGGCCCCGCTCTCCGGCTGGATCATCACTGCCTGGGACTGGCGCATGCTGTTCTTTGTCGAGGGCGTGCTGTCGCTGTTTGTGATGGCGCTGTGGCACTTCACCATCAGTAACCGCCCGCAGGAGGCGACGTGGATCTCACCGGCGGAAAAACAGTATCTGATCACAACCCTGCACGATGAACAGCTGCTGATCAAAGGAAAAAACACCCGTAAAGCCTCGCTGCGTCAGGTGATGCGCGAGCCGGTGATGTGGCGGCTGATCCTGGTGAACTTTTTTTACCAGACCGGGATTTACGGCTACACCCTGTGGCTGCCCACCATCCTGAAAGGGCTGACCAACGGCAATCTGGAACAGGTCGGCTTGCTGGCGATCCTGCCCTATGTCTGCGCGATCGTCGGCATGTTCCTGTTCTCTGCCCTGTCAGACGCCACCGGCCGCCGCAAGCTGTTCGTCGCGCTGCCGCTGGCCGGTTTCGCCCTGTGCATGGCGCTGTCGGTACTGCTGAAAGCGCATATCTGGTGGTCTTACGCGGCGCTGGTCGGCTGCGGGTTCTTTATTCAGTCGGCGGCTGGCGTGTTCTGGAGCATTCCTCCGCGCCTGTTTAATGCCGAAGTGGCCGGCGGCGCGCGGGGGGTGATCAATGCCCTGGGCAACCTCGGCGGTTTCTGCGGGCCGTATATGGTCGGGGTACTGATTGTCGCGTACAGCAAAGATGCCGGGGTATACAGCCTGGCGATTTCACTGGCCATCGCCTCACTGCTGGCGCTGACGCTACCCGCCCGCTGTGATGCACAGAACAGGGAGGCAGCATGAGCCACTACTGGTTAGGACTGGACTGCGGCGGCACCTTTATTAAAGCCGGTCTGTATGACGCTCAGGGCCGGGAACGGGCGGTATCCCGGCAGACGCTACCGGTACTGGTACCGGAACCCGGCCGCGCCGAGCGCGATATGCCGCAGCTCTGGCAGCAGGCTGCCAGGGTGATTGCGGAGGTGATGAAAATCAGCGGGCTGCAGGCAAACCAGGTCGCCGGGGTGGGCATATCCGCCCAGGGAAAAGGTCTGTTCCTGCTGGATAAACAGCGTCAGCCGCTGGGCAACGGCATCCTCTCCTCTGACCGCCGGGCGCTGGCGCTGGTGCAGCAGTGGCAGCGGGACGGCATGCCGCAGACGCTCTACCCGCTCACCCGGCAGACGCTGTGGACCGGACATCCGGTCTCACTGCTTCGCTGGCTGAAGGAGCACGAGCCGCAGCGCTATGCGGCTATCGGCAGCGTGCTGATGGCCCATGATTATCTGCGCTACTGCCTGACCGGGGAACTGGCCTGCGAAGAAACCAATATTTCCGAATCTAATCTCTACGACATGCAGCAGGGCGGCTGGTCTGCCGCGCTGGCTGACACGCTCGGTATCGGTGACATTCTTCCGGCCCTGCCGCCGATCGTCGGGTCAACGGCCATCGCCGGACAGGTGACCGCAGAGGCCGCTGCCCTGTGCGGACTGCGCGAGGGCACACCGGTGGTAGGAGGGCTGTTCGACGTGGTTTCTACCGCGCTGTGCGCCGGACTGCACGATGACACCCGGCTGAACGCGGTGATGGGCACCTGGTCCGTGACCAGCGGCATCACCGACCGTATCAGCGACGAGACCGGCCACCCGTTTGTCTACGGCCGCTACGCCATTGACGGTCAGTACATTATTCACGAAGCCAGCCCGACCTCGGCGGCCAACCTGGAGTGGTTCTGCCAGCAGTGGGGAATGGATGACTATGCACAGCTGAATCAGTGGGTCGCCGCCCTGCCCCCTGCGCAAAGCTCACTGCTGTTCCTGCCGTTCCTCTACGGCTGTAACGCCGGGGGCGACCTGCACGGCAGCTTCTTTGGTCTGCAGGCAGGCCACCAGCGCGGCCACCTGGTACAGGCGATCTACGAAGGCGTGGTGTTCTCGCACCTCACCCACCTGAACCGCATTCTGACACGCTTCCCGCAGGTCATCGCCCTGCGGTTGAGCGGCGGCCCAACGCGTTCCGCCGAGTGGATGCAGATGTTTGCCGATGCCAGCGGCCTGCCGGTCGAGATCCCACAGATTGAAGAGAGCGGCTGCCTGGGGGCGGCACTGGCGGCAATGACCGGTACCGGGGCCTGTGCCTCGCTGCAAGCGGCGCAGCAGGCGCTGCAACCGGCCATCGTCAGCTATCAGCCGGATGCCGGGCGTCACGCGCTGTATCAAAAAAAATATCAGCGTTATCAGCAGCTAATCACGGCACTGATCGCCGTACAAGGAGTTACCGCATGAGTCATTCCCCTGTTCCCCGGTTGCAGCTGGCGCTCGACCACACCCGGCTGGATGCCGCCCTGGAGACGGCACAGCGCCTGCACCATCAGGTCGATATTGTCGAAGCGGGCACCCTTCTCTGCTTAAGCACCGGAATTGATGCCGTGCGCCAGCTGCGCCAGCTTCTCCCGGGTAAAACGCTGGTGGCCGATTTCAAAGTGGCCGACGCCGGGGCCACGCTGGCAAAACTGGCCTTTGAAGCCGGGGCCAACTGGATGACAGTGATCTGCAGTGCGCCGCTGGCCACCTTTGCCAGCGCGCTGGAAGTCGCCCGGCAGCACCAGGGCGATATTCAGATTGAGCTGTTCGGTCACTGGACACTGGAGGATGCCCGCCGCTGGCGTGAACTGGGGCTGAAACAGGCCATCTACCACCGCGGCCGCGATGCGCAGGCCAGCGGCCAGCAGTGGAGCCCGCAGGATCTGGACGCGATGAAAGCGCTGTCTGATTTGGGCTTTGCGCTGTCGGTCACCGGCGGCATAACCCCTGATGAACTGCCGCAGTTCAGGGACATCGACGTGAAGGCGTTTATCGTTGGCCGGGCGCTCAGCGAAAGTGCCGACGGGCTGGCGACGGCTGCCGACTTCCATCAGGCCATTGCCAACATCTGGGGACACTAACCATGCGCCAACACCCGCTGGGAATTTATGAAAAAGCCCTGCCTTCTCATCTGAGCTGGCCGGAACGTCTGGCCCTGGCGAAAGCCTGCGGCTTCGACTTCGTTGAGATGTCGGTAGATGAAACCGATCTGCGCCTGTCGCGCTTACAGTGGAGCAAAGAGCAGCGTCTGTCGCTGGTCAACGCGATGATGGAAACCGGGGTCAGCATCCCGTCAATGTGCCTGTCCGGTCACCGCCGTTTTCCGTTTGGCAGCCGCGATCCGGAGATACGCCAGCAGGCGTACAGCCTGATGGAGCAGGCTATCCAGTTGGCGAAAGACGTCGGCATCCGCACCATCCAGCTGGCGGGTTACGACGTTTACTACGAACCGCACGACGAAGGAACGGTGGCCCGTTTTGCCGAAGGGCTGGCCTGGGCAGTCGACCGCGCCGCCGCCGCGCAGGTAATGCTGGCGGTGGAGATTATGGACACCGAATTTATGAATGCCATTAGCAAGTGGAAGCTCTGGGATAAGCAGCAGGCCTCGCCGTGGTTCACCGTCTATCCCGATGTCGGCAACCTGAGCGCCTGGGGCAACGACGTTGCCGCCGAGCTGGCGCTGGGCATTGACCGCATTGCCGCCATCCACCTGAAAGACACGCAGCCCGTAACCGCCAGTTCTCCGGGGCAGTTCCGCGACGTGCCGTTTGGCGATGGCTGTGTCGACTTTGTCGGCGTGTTCCGCACGCTGAAAGCGCTTAACTATCGCGGGGCGTTTCTGATTGAGATGTGGACCGAGAAAGCCGAGGAGCCGGTGACCGAGATTGTGCAGGCCCGGCGCTGGATTGAACAAAAAATGCAGGAAGGAGGCTTACAGTGAGCTTAACAACGCTGAAACAGCAGGTGTTCGAGGCTAACCTGGCGCTGCCGCGTCACCGTCTGGTGACCTTCACCTGGGGTAACGTCAGTGCCATTGACCGCAGCCGCGGGCTGGTGGCGATCAAACCGTCCGGGGTGGAGTATGACGGCATGACCGTGGACGATATCGTGGTGGTGGAGCTGGAAACCGGCCGCACCGTTGAGGGCAGCAAAAAGCCGTCGTCCGACACCGCCACGCATCTGGCGCTGTACCGGGCGTTTGCCGATATCGGGGGCATTGTCCATACCCATTCACGCCACGCCACCATCTGGGCGCAGGCCGGGTTGGATCTGCCGGCCTGGGGCACCACGCACGCCGACTATTTCTACGGCACCATACCCTGTACGCGCCTGATGACGCCGCAGGAGATCGCTGACGATTACGAACACAACACCGGCGAGGTGATTATCGACACCTTCCGTTCGCGCGGCATCAGCCCGACGGCGATCCCGGCGGTGCTGGTCAATGCCCACGGACCGTTTGCCTGGGGCAGCACTGCCGACAACGCCGTGCACAATGCGGTGGTGCTGGAAGAGATTGCCTACATGGGGATTTTCTCGCGCCAGCTGACGCCAGGCATGCAGGATATGCAGCAGGTGCTGCTGGATAAGCACTATCTGCGCAAGCATGGAGCGGGGGCATATTACGGGCAGTGACCGCTGGCGGCTTTCTTTCCGCTGCGGTGAACCGGGGTTTGGCCGGCGCCACAGCGGTTAAAAGCATTTCGCTTTCCTGCTGCGCAGGCGAAACGACCCAGGTCAACAGCATTTCGCTTTCCTGCTGCGCAGGCGAAGCGACCTAAGGCCGGCAGTCGCCCCGGCCTTAGGCATCCGCGCTTGCGGCTGGCGCACCGCCCGCTTTTCGCGGGTGCCCTCGTCAGCTTCGTTCGCCGTACTGACCGCTCGTGACGCACATCCCTGTGCTGCACTCACTCTCACCGCCCTCCTGGCCGTTCGTCCTGGCTCACTGCTCTTCCTCAGCGAGGCTTAACGCCGCTTAAAGGTCAAAAACCAGATCATAAGACAATAGACAAAAGACAAAGGCCTTTTTCTGTTTGTAATATCTCAGGTTTTTGGTTTGGGTTTTAACGTTGAAACTGCGCCGAAGAAGCGATGATTTCCAGGACGAGCCGACGGGACGTCGGCACGAGGGGGTGAAGGGGGACGGGCCAATTGCCGTCCCCCTTCAAGACCGCCTGTAAGGCGGCCGGAACATCCGCCCGTTACGGCGTCAGCTTCTCCACGTCGGCATTCCCCTGCTGATGCACCACGGCCTCATCCTTACGCACCTCAGCCACATCGCTGGCGGTCACCGTGGACGTTGCGATATTGCCCCAGCTGGTGCGGATAAAGTTCACCACGTCCGCTACCTGCTGGTCGTTCAGCCGCCAGCCGAAGGCCGGCATGGTGATGGCGGTCGGTGCGCCTTTCATGCCCGGCAGCTGCGCGCCACTAAGCACAATATGGATCAGCGAGGTGGGATCGGATGCCAGCACTACCGGGTTCCCGCGCAGTTCCGGGAAGAAGCGCGCGTAGCCGCTGCCGTCCGTTTTATGGCAGGCGGCGCAGCTGTCCACGTAGACCGACGCACCGGTTTTACTGTCATCACCTTTCCACAGCGCTTTCGCCACCGTATCGTCCGGCGTGAAGCCCACCTGATTCGGATCTTTCGCCCCCAGCGACTTCAGATAGCGGGCAATCGCCGTGGCATCTTCCGCTGTCAGGTGCTGCAGGCTGTGCTGCACCACGTCGGTCATGCCGCCGAAGACCGCCGTATGATCGTTGCGGCCCATCCGCAGGAACTGTACCAGGTCCTCCTCACTCCAGCGTCCCAGACCATCACGCCCGTCGCCGCGCAGGTTGCTGGCAGTCCAGCCGTCAATCGGCGCGTTGCTGCCGGAAAGGAAGTCGCTGCCCTCGTCGTTGTTCAGCGCTTTTTCCTGCATGGTGATGCTGCGTGGCGTATGGCAGGCCCCGCAGTGCCCCAGCCCTTCCACCAGATACTGACCGCGCGCCAGCACCGGATCCTGACCTTGCACCGGCTGGAAGGCTTTCACGTCCGGGGCAAACACCCCGCGCCAGATCGCCAGCGGCCAGCGCATCGACAGCGGCCAGGGGATATCGCTCTCCTGATTGGCCTGCGCCACCGGCTTCACGCCGTGCATAAAGTAGGCATACAGCGCCTGCATATCCTCATCGCTGACCACGGCGTAAGAGGGGTAAGGCATCGCCGGGTAAAGCGTATCGCCATTTTTCGCCACGCCGTGGCGTACCGCTTTCTGGAAGTCGTCGTAACTGTAGCCGCCAATTCCGCTCTGCTTATCCGGCGTGATATTGGTGGAGTACAGGGTGCCGATGGGTGTCGCCATCGGCAGACCACCGGCAAACGGCTCACCGCCGGCTTTGGTATGGCAGGCCACACAGTCCCCGGCGCGCGCCAGGTACTCGCCGCGCGCTATCTGCGCATCCGCACCGTCTGCCGCCAGGGCGTTCAGTGCCATCATGCCCGGCAGCAGGGCAATAAGAAGTAACTTTTTCATCTGTTTATCCTTATGCCTGCACCAGTGGACCCGGATTTTTCAGGTACTGTTCGCGGATCGCTTTTGCTGACCAGTAGGTGAGCGCGGCGACCATGCCGGTCGGGTTGTAACCCAGCCCCTGCGGGAACGCCGAAGCACCGGGAACAAACACGTTCGGCACATCCCAGCTCTGCAGATAACGGTTAATGGCGCTGGTTTTTGGATCTTCACCCATGATCGCCCCACCGTTCATATGCGTGGTCTGATACACGGTAGTATCGAAATGCGTGCCCGGCATTTTTGGCGCGCCGCTGATGAGCTTTGGATTCATCGCTTCGGCAATCTTGTGCATACGTCCGTGCATAAACTGCGACATTTTAATGTCGTTATCCTGCCAGTCGAAGGTCATACGCAGCAGTGGCTGACCGTGGACATCCTTATAGTTGGGATCCAGGTCGAGGTAGTTATTGCGGTAAGACTGGTGGGCACCGTGGGCATCCATCGACACATGATGGGTGTAATGATCGGCCACCGCCGCTTTCCATTTGCTGCCCCAGTTTGGCGTTCCCGGCGGCGTTGGCAGCCCGGAGATTGGTTTCACACCCGCCTGATTCACCCACATCGGGGAGCCGCCGACAAAACCGTATTTCGCATGGTCAAAGTTGTCGGCGTTGAAGTCGTCCACGCCCACACCGGCCCCCCCCGCCCCGATAAAGTTATTGGTGAACACATCCTTACCGAAGAAGGCTTTAATGGTGGAGATATTCTGGTAGGCAAAGTTACGCCCGACGGTGCCTTCGTTGGTCACCGGATCGTACGGTTTACCAATGCCGGACAGCAGCATCAGGTGAACGTTGTGGAACTGGAAGGCCGACAGGATCACCAGATCCGCGGGCTGTACCTGCTCACGACCCAGCGCATCGACATAAGTGACCCCGGTGGCACGCTTTTTATCGTCGGTCAGGTTCACCCGCAGGACGTGTGCATTGTTGCGCAGTTCAAACTTTGCCTCCTGGCGCAGCGCAGGCAGAATGTTGACGTTTGGTGAGGCTTTGGAATACATGTAGCAGGCATAGCCGCTGCAGTAGCCGCAGAAGTTGCACGGCCCCATCTGCGCGCCGTAGGTGTTGGTGTACGGGCCGGAGGTATTGGCCGACGGCAGATCGTAAGGGTGATAGCCGATGCTCTCCGCCGCCTGGGCGAACAGCTGCGCTGACCAGGTGCGCTTCTGCGCGGGCAGCGGGAACGGGCTGGAACGGTCCGGGGCAAACGGGTTACCTTTGCCGCCCTGGCCGACCACTTTGCCCTTCACACTCCATGCCGAACCGGAGGTGCCGAATACCTTCTCGGCCTGGTCGAAGAACGGCTCCAGCTCGTCATAGGTCACGCCGAAGTCCTGAATGGTCATGCCTTCCGGGATGAAATTTTTGCCGTAGCGCTCTTCATAGTGGCTGCGCATCCGCAGTTCCATCGGGTCAACGCGGAAATGCACGCCCGACCAGTGCAGGCCCGCGCCGCCAGTGCCGGTACCCGGCAGGAACGCGGCCAGCTGACGATAGGGCTGTGCAGTCTGCGCAGCGTTATGACGGATGGTGACGGTGCTTTTTGACAGATCCTGGAACAGCTTTTTACGGATGTTATAGGTCAGCTCGTCAATCACCTGTGGATAAGCGCCGTCAGGATAGGTATCCCGGTGCGGGCCGCGCTCCAGCGCCACTACGTTCAGACCCGCTTCGGTCAGCTCTTTCGCCATGATCGCCCCGGCCCAGCCGAAACCGACGATCACTGCATCCACTTTTTTCTGTTCGTTAGCCATGATTAGCTTCTTTCCCCGCGAATTGATACCGGCGGCAGCGTGTAACGCTCCCCGCGTTCCACCCAGTCCATAAAGTCGGCGCGTGCGCCCGGGAAGTTGATCAGCTGCCAGCCGACCAGCCCCTGATTGCCCCCGTGGATCGGGTCACTGAAAAAGCCTTCGCGGGTGTTCTGTAACAGGAAGGAAAAGAAGGTTTTCGCCGGGAGCTGGGGCAGCGTCACGCTGCCCGCTTCCAGGGCCTGTAAAAAGGCGTCCTGCTGGTCGCTGCTTAACTGTGCGAACAGCTTACCGTGCTGCTGCTTTGCCAGCGCATCGGCATCGGCCAGGCCAAGCCGGTAGATATCACGCGGCGTCAGCGGCAGCTGATAACCCAGGGCTTTATCGGCATCCGGATGGAATGGCCCCTGCATATACCAGTTGCTGCCCGTGGCGTAGGGCGTGTTCATCTGGCGGTCGATGTATTCGGGTACGCCAGCTTCCAGCGCGCCGGGGCCACGCTCATCGGCGGGGATCAGCCGGGCGACTGCTGCCTGCACAAAGGCGTACTCTTCCGGGGTAAACCAGGTGGGCTGATACTCACGCGCCTGCTGCGGGCCGCTGGCAGCCGCCTCTTTCGCCACGGCGGGCGCGACGGCGGCCAGTGAACCCAGGCCGGCGGAACCTATTGCCATCGCCGGGGCGAGGGTGATGGTTTTCAGCAGAAAATCCCTGCGGGTACTGCCTGTTTTTTGCTCTGACATGGCATTGCCTTCTCAAACGTTCGCGTGGGCGATCGCTAAAATGGGGGGACGGATGGTTTTATCGTCACACTTCTCTATAGGGGGTGTTTAGTGTTCCGGCGTTTAGAGGTTTTTTGTTACCGGTAACAGAGACGCATACTGTAACAGTTATACGTATAAGGTGTGAGGGGATAGAAACAAAAAGGCACAATTTCATTAACAATTTACCTGCCCCACCTCCGGCAGAGCCGATCACGGATCGCGATCGGCCCTGCCGGGGCGGTTAAATCCT
This sequence comes from Erwinia persicina, assembly GCF_019844095.1. Taxonomy (NCBI): domain Bacteria; kingdom Pseudomonadati; phylum Pseudomonadota; class Gammaproteobacteria; order Enterobacterales; family Erwiniaceae; genus Erwinia; species Erwinia persicina. The sequence continues at coordinate 4,210,686 of NZ_CP082141.1, forward strand.
TTTCAGGCAGGTTAAAACGCCTGCAGGCGGTTCTCTGACGGCTGCGGGCGGCCGAAATAGTACCCCTGGAACAGCGTGCAGCCCTCCTCCTTCAGCCGCTCAAACTGCTCATTGCTCTCCACCCCTTCGGCGGTGATCTGAATATCCAGACTACGGCTCATCCCGGTGATCGCGCGGATAATCGCCAGTGCCTCGCGGCTGTCGTGCATGTCGTTGATAAACGACTTATCGATTTTGATTTTATCGAACGGGAAGGAACGCAGGTAACTCAGCGACGAATAGCCGGTGCCGAAGTCATCCAGCGCAATACGGATGCCCAGCGCCTTGAGATTTTGCAAAATATGGATATTGACCAGGGTGTTATCCAGCAACACGGATTCGGTGATCTCCACTTCCAGCCGGTGCGGGGCCAGGCCGGACTCCTTCAGCGCGGCCTCGACGACCGACACCAGCGCGCTGTTTTTAAACTGCAGCGGGGACAGGTTTACCGCCACGCTCTGCTCGCCCGGCCAGGTCGCCGCTTCACGGCAGGCTTCATAGAGCGCATAGGCACCCAGGCTGTGGATCAGCCCGGTCTCTTCGGCAATGGGAATAAAATCGACCGGCATGATGATGCCCCTTTCCGGGTGCAGCCAGCGCATCAGGGCCTCATAGCCGATGATCTCCCGGTGCTGATGGTTGGTGATAGGCTGATAATACAATCTCAGCTGGCGGCTGGTGAGCGCCTCACGCAGATCGTTTTCGATGGCCCGGCGCTTCTGCGCGATGTCCCCCATCCGCTCAGTAAAATGTTCATAACGGTTACGACCGTTACGTTTGGCTTCGTACAGCGCCATGTCCGCACAGCGTAACAGCTCATCGGGCGTGGCCATGCCACTGTCGGCGATGGCGATGCCAATACTCAGCCCCACCGACAGGTTATGCCCGTCAACACTGAACGGAGGACGAATGGTTTCGATCAGGCGGCAGGCAACCGCTTCGGCCTCCTGCCGGTGTGTCAGCCCCGGCAGAACAATGGAGAACTCGTCACCACCGCTGCGTGCCAGCGTATCCTGATCACGCAGAACCCCCCGCAGGCGCACCGCAACGGAACGCAGCAGATCATCGCCCGTCTGGTGGCCCAGGGCATCATTGACGTTTTTAAAGTTATCCAGATCCAGCCCCATCGTGGCCGTTTTGCGGCGCGCATCGCGATCTTCCCGCAGCGCCTGAGTCAGGCGCTGGTTGAACAGGACGCGGTTCGGCAGACTGGTGAGATTATCGTGATGAGCCATATGATGAATTTGTGCATCTGCCGCCCGCTGGTCGGTGACATCATCGGCAATCAGCAGCACATAGTTATGATGCTCATCGTTACCCCGGATGATCGAGGCGCTGGCGTTAATAATCCGCTCGCCGCCCGGCGTCATCAACAACCGCTCATTGCGCTGCATTCCCTCTCTGCGCTGCGCGGCATCGGAGAGCTGCATAAAGTATTCGCCCATTTCGGCAGTCATGCACTCCGGCCCGCGCTTGCCGATAAAATCGCGCTGCGTCCCCCCGAGCAGCTGTTCGGCTTTGTTGTTGATCAACAGGATCTCGCGTGAAACAACATCCTCCACAATCACGCAGGAGGGAATATTGGCAATAATGGTGTCGAGGAACGTCGACAGCGAGGCCATTTTATCGCTGTTCTGCTCGGCCAGATCCCGCGATCGCAGGATCTGCTGCTCATACTCACGCACTTCGGTACAGTCGCGGGTGATCTTGGCAAAACCAATCAGCCGATCCTCGTCGTTACGGATCGCGTCGATCACCACATGCGCCCAGAAGGCGCTGCCATCTTTACGGTATCGCCAGCCATAATCTTCAAAACGCCCGGTGCGGCTGGCAACCGCCAGATTGCTTTCCGGCAGCTGCAGCAACCTGTCCTGAGCGCTGTAGAAGCAGGAAAAGTGCTTACCGACGATCTCCTCAGCAGTGTAGCCTTTGGCGCGGCGCGCACCGGCGTTCCAGTTCATGACGCTGCCGCGCGGATCCAGCATATAGATCGCGTAGTCCTGCACCCCTTCCACCAGCACGCGAAAGGTCTGCTCACGTTCAAACTGTTCATGCTGCATCCGGCGCTGTTCGGTACAGTCGCGCGTCACTTTCGCATAGCCGATCAGCCGGCCCTCATCATCCCTGACGGCATCAATGACCACGTGCGCCCAGAAGGCCGAGCCATCTTTGCGGTAGCGCCAGCCCTCGGTCTCATAGCGTCCGCGATCAAACGCGATCGCCAGCCCCTTCTGCGGCGCTCCCTGCAGCCGGTCCTCTTCACTGTAAAAACAGCTAAAATTCTTGCCAACAATTTCAGTCGGTAAATAGCCTTTGGCACGCTGCGCGCCCGGATTCCAGTTAGCCACCGTCCCGTCAGGCGTAAGCATATAGATTGCGTAATCGACTACGCTTTGTACCAGCAGCCGGTACATTACATCCGAGTTTTCATTCATTATTATTTTCACCCAGGCGCTGACGCTCCTTTTCCATTGAAGAAAAGACGTTCAGCGCTGCATACGCCCTTAACTGGCGCAAAATAACCCGCCCGCGCCACCCGAAAGCGGCAGGATCCTTGTCTGTAAATGTGGTCAAACCACACGGGTATAAACCTAAAACATCAGCCTGTTCAAGCAATTTCCATCCGCTTGCGCCAGTTCATTAACGGTTGTCGGCCAGGCTTAAAAAGATATTCAGCGTAAATTTTTATCTTTACGCCCTTAATGGCGTCAGTTTGCAGGGAAATTTGTCCTTCCACTTCCACAAAATAAAGATTACGGGAAAATTAACGGCACAAATAACCAGAAAATATAAAAGATGTTTATACCGACATTAATAGATACAACCGTAACGAGATTACTCACTGTTAATCGCGGTATAACCAGCGGACATTAACAGCGGAGTGCCTATGTTTAAATCATTTTTCCCCAGGCCCGGGCTGTTTTTCAGCAGCGTGGTGCTCTGGAGTCTGTTCGCGGTGGTGTTCTGGTTTGCCTATGCCGACAGCAGGCTGGCTCACCTGATGATGCACCTTTCGTGGCTGCCGTCGGGCGCATTGCCCAATAACGCCCTGCGGTTTATCTCTCCTGGCGAGTTGGGCTTCTATAGCTACTATCTGCTGGCCACGCTGCTGTTTGCCGGATTCTGGTTTTTCCTCAGTCCCCATCCCTGGCAGCGCTGGTCCATTCTGGGCAGCGCGCTGATCATCTTCGTGACCTGGTTTTCCGTGCAGGTGGGGGTCGCGATCAACAGCTGGTACGAACCCTTCTACGACCTGATACAGAAGGCCATGGCGCATCCGAATACCATCAAAATTTCGGCGTTTTATACTCAGGTCAACGGCTTCCTCAGCATCGTGCTGATTGCCGTGGTGATTGACGTGCTGAATCTGTTTTTTATCAGCCATTATGTCTTCCGCTGGCGTACGGCGATGAACAGCTATTATATGGCGCACTGGTCGCGACTGCGCCATATCGAAGGGGCCGCCCAGCGCGTGCAGGAGGATACGATGCGCTTTGCCTCGACCCTGGAAGATATGGGCGTCAGGCTGATTGATGCGCTGATGACGCTGATTGCCTTCCTGCCGGTACTGGTGGCGCTGTCGGTACACGTGAAGACAGTGCCGATCCTCGGGCAGGTGCCCTATGCGCTGGTGATTGCGGCGGTGGTCTGGTCACTGTTCGGCACCGGGCTGCTGGCGCTGGTGGGGATTAAGCTCCCGGGACTGTCATTCCGTAATCAGCGGGTGGAGGCAGCCTATCGTAAGGAGCTGGTGTATGGGGAGGATAATGCGGATCGCGCCAGCCCGCCAAAGGTTCGCGAGCTGTTTTTCAGCGTGCGCAAAAACTACTTCCGCCTCTATTTTCACTATCTCTACTTTAATATCGCGCGCATTTTCTATCTGCAGCTGGACGCGGTATTCAGCATCTTTGTGCTGTTTCCCTCTATTGTGACAGGCGCCATCACGCTCGGCCTGCTGACGCAAATCACTAACGTCTTCGATCAAGTGCGCGGCGCGTTCCAGTATCTGATTAACGCCTGGACCACACTGGTGGAGCTGATGTCGATCTACAAGCGTCTGCGCAGCTTCGAGCAGGCGCTGGACGTCGGGGACTGACCCGAAAAGAAGGTCAGCCCCGGCAATGAACGGCAGGGGGTGACCTTTTTTCGGTCGCCCCGTTCCCCTGCGGCTACGGCTGGTGAGCCACGGCCAGCGCGGCAAACACCTTCTCGACGGCACAGGCACCCGGATCTTTCACACCGTCCAGGCTTTCCTGGTTAAGGTAGGACGATCGGCCGGCGCGAGCGCTGCGCATGGTGCTGGTGCTGTCGGCCCCTTCCCTGGCCGCCGCCGCAACGCGGGTCAGGTCGTCCCCGTTAAGCAGCGCGGCAAAGGCGGGGTGTAAAGCATCGATCATCGTGCGATCCCCGACCTGCGCTCCGCCGTAGTGCTGCATCCGCGCCAGGCCTGCGGTCAGGGCCTCTGCCAGCGATGCGCCAGCGGCCAGTTGCTGTCCGGCGGCGGTAAACATAATCGACATCAGCACCCCACTGGATCCGCCCATGACGGTGGCCAGCTTTTCCCCCACCACCGTCAGCAGCGCATGCGGCTGGTTGAGCGGCAGCGCGTGGGCCTCACTGGCGTCCAGTACGCTACGGGCACCCGCGGCAAAGGTCGATCCGGTATCCCCGTCACCCACTTTCGCATCCAGCTGGTTAAGCTCACTCTCCAGACCGATCAGCGTCTGGCATATCGTCTTCACTATCGCTGCCGCCGTCGGGTTATCAGACGGGGTGACGGACTGCAGCTGCGCGGCCGTTTTCGCCGGAATTTCCGCCGCGGAGAACGGCGCGAACGCCGGGCTCCAGCCGCTGACCTGTACCGGGGCCAGCAGGGCCGTCTCGCGTTCCGCATCCAGCTGCATCACCGACAGGGAAAACCCTTTCATATCCAGCGCACTGACCAGCGTCGCCGGGCCAATCAGCAGCTTCACCTGCTGGCCCAGCGCGGAATGCAGCGCTTCACGCACCACTATTGCCATCTCCAGCGCCGAAAAGCCGCCCAGATTATTAACCATCAGAGCAAGGGGGCCCGCGATTTTTTTCGCCGTCAGACGCGACACCAGCTCTGCCACAATCTCCGCGCTGTTCTGGGTTTTCAGTGTCGACGCACCCGGCTCACCGTGGATCCCCATACCCAACTCACTTCCGCCTTCCGGTACGCGATGGTCATCACGTGTCTCGCCCGGAACGTGGCAGGTGGTGAACGCCAGCCCGATAGATGACGTCGCGTCACAAGCCTGCTGTGCCACGGCGGCCACCTGCGCCAGCGTCTGCCCCTGTTCGGCGGCGTAGCCGGCAACTTTATGCACCAGAGCCGTTCCGGCAATGCCCCGTGGCTGCGGGTTTTCCGGCAGTGCAATATCGTCGCGCACCATCACCATTTCCACCTTATAACCCAGGCCCCGGGCTTTCTCCGCCGCCAGACCAAAGTTAAGGCGGTCGCCGGTATAGTTTTTTACGATCAACAGGCAGCCGGCGTCTCCGGTGACGTTGATAATGGCATGCAGCACAGCATCCACGCTGGGTGACGCGAAGATATCGCCACACACTGCCGCCGTCAGCATCCCCTGACCGACAAAGCCGATATGGGCTGGCTCATGCCCCGAACCGCCGCCTGAAATCAGGGCGACGCGCGACTTATCCCAGTCCTTGCGGACCACCACACGCATCTGCGGCCCCAGCGATAAACGGCCAAGATTATGGTGCGGGGAACTGAGCAAAATGCCCTCAATCGCGTCGTTCACTACATGCTGTTTTTGATTCATAAAAAACTGACTCATTCGCGCTCCTCATCCACATAAAATAATGGTTACTGGTTCATATATTAATAAAACCTTAATCGATCCAACATAGTTGCGATATTTCTTATTTACAGTATGGGCCAACACTGAAAATAGGCCGGGTGATTTTTACCTGCAACATGGCACAGTCAGGAAAAACAGGCTATCACAATGATAATAAAGAAAACTTACTGCTGTGTAATATTTTAATACATATTAACCACAGCCGATCAGCCATAATGAAATTGTAGTATCAATCACAATTTGCTATTAAATGAACTGCGGGAAGACAAAAATAAGTTTATAACTCAATGTGGATGATAAGACGGTACAACAGAACAGCCGCTTACCGATTTCCATCATACGTATCACAACCTGAAAAGGCGTTGATCTTCAGTGCCCTTTCCAGTCTCAGTGTCACCCGTCATACCCACGCCAACACCAGGGCGTAAAAGGAGCAGGGTTTTCCCTTTTGCTCCTTTTTTTTCATCTTCAGTTGTCACTTTTTCATACACGGTTGTCAGTTTTGCGCCAGCCAGAAGCGGCATCGTCATTGCAGTATAGGGCTTCACCCAACAAGGAGCCTGACCGATGCTGCAGCAACCCGCCGACAAATATCACCCGTTTCCTCCCGTCACGCTGACCGATCGCCAGTGGCCAGGCCGTACGCTGAAGAGCGCGCCACGCTGGCTCTCAACTGACCTGCGCGACGGCAATCAGTCGCTGGCAGAACCGATGGATGCGGCACGTAAGAAAGCATTCTGGCAGCTGCTGCTCCAGTGTGGATTCAGGGAGATTGAGGTGGCGTTTCCCTCGGCGTCACAGACTGACTTCAACTTTGTGCGTGAGCTGATCGAAGAGCGGATGATCCCTGATGATGTGACTATCCAGGTGCTGACCCAGGCCCGAGCCGATCTGATCGATCGCACGTTTGTGGCGCTGGAGGGGGCAAAACAGGCCTGTATCCACCTGTATAACGCCACGGCACCGGTATTTCGTCGTCTGGTGTTTCGCCAGAGTCGTGAGCAGATTATCGAACTGGCCGTTAACGCCACGCGACTCATTCGCCAGCGCTGCGAAGAGCAGCCGCAGACTCACTGGACCTTTGAATATTCGCCGGAAACCTTCTGCTTCACCGAGGCCGATTTCGCCCTGGAGATCTGTGAGGCCGTGGCGGCCGTCTGGGAGCCCTGTGCGCTGCGCCCGATGATCATTAATCTGCCCGCGACGGTCGAGGTGAGTACGCCTAACGTCTATGCCGATCAGATCGAATACTTCTGTCGTCACTTTTCCCGTCGCCCGCAGGTCTGTATTAGCGTACATCCGCATAACGATCGCGGTACCGGTATTGCTGCCGCCGAACTGGCACTGCTGGCAGGGGCTGACCGGGTGGAAGGCTGCCTGTTCGGCAACGGGGAACGCACGGGTAACGTCGATCTGGTGACCATGGCGCTTAACTTCTACACCCAGGGCATCGATCCGCAGCTTAACTTCAGCCAGATGAAGCAGGTCGTCGACGTGGTGGAACAGTGTAACCAACTGCCGGTTCATCCCCGCCATCCGTACGCCGGAGAGCTGGTCTTTACGGCTTTTTCCGGTTCCCACCAGGATGCGATTAAAAAAGGGTTTGCCGCCCGTCAGCAGCAGCAGGACAGTCGCTGGGAAGTCCCCTATCTGCCCCTGGATCCGGCGGACATCGGTTGCAGCTATGAGGCGGTGATCCGCGTCAACAGCCAGTCAGGAAAAAGTGGTGCAGCGTGGATGATTGAACAGAATCACGGCCTGGCCCTGCCGCGCGCCCTGCAGCAGGATTTCAGCCAGCAGGTGCAGCAGGTGGCCGATGCGGAAAATCGTGAAATGACCCAGGCGGCCATCTGGCAGCTGTTTCGTCGGGTGTACGGCATTGAAGCCCCGACGTTGCAACTGGGCGAGTACCGCAGCGAAAGCGACAGCCAGGGGGCGTTACGCTTCGAGGCGGGCATCCGCCAGGGCGATCGGTATGACACCATCAGCGGGCGTGGCAACGGCCTGTTGTCGGCGGCGGCAGATGCGCTGCGCCAGTCGCTGGACATCGCGTTTACCATTCAGGATTATCACGAGCATACCCTCGGCCAGCGCAGCGACAGCCGGTCCGTCACCTATCTGCGCTGCATCTTCCCCGGCAATCGCAGCGCCTGGGGCGTGGGTATCGACAGCGATGTGTCACGGGCCTCTTTGCAGGCGCTACTGAACGCCGTGGCGCAGCATCAGCCAGCCGGGAAGTAGTCGCTGGGGGCGACACCCAGGATGCGGCGGAACATCGCGCTGAAGGCGCTCTGGCTTTCATAGCCCAGCTCCAGCGACACCGCCAGCACTGAATCCCCCCGCGCCAGGCGCGTCAGGGCTTCCATCAGCCTGGCGCGTCTGACCCAGTCACTGAACTGCAGACCCGTCTCCTGATAAAAACGCCGGGCGAGCGTACGGCTGCTGACGTTGACCCGGCGGGCGCTGTTTTCCAGCGTCCAGCTCTCTCCCGGTGCCGCGCGCAGCGCCCGGCACAGGCCCAGCAGCGCCTCGCTCTGCGGTTCCGGCAGGCTGAAGGGGAGCTCCGTCATCACGCGGATTTCATCAAGGATCAGTTCATAGATGCGCTCGGCCCGGCTGGCGGGCCTGTAAGCTTCAGGCAGATCCAGCGCGCTGACGATCAGCTCGCGCAGCAGCGGTGAAATCTGCACCACCTGACAGCTGGCCGGCAAATCGGCACGGGCCAGCGGATCGACAAACAGCGTGCGTGCCGCCACCTCCCCGGTCATCTGCAGTGCATGTTTCACCCCGGCCGGCAGCCATACGCCGCGACCCGGCGGTACAATCCAGTGCCCCAGCACCGTCTCCACCCTGACGACACCGGTCAGCGTATGCACCAGTTGCGCGCAGTTATGATGATGCTGCGGTTCAACATCGCCGTGACGATAGTCGTGCGCGTAGGGGATCAGCGGACGGTGCGCAAAGGAAAAGTCGAGGGTGGCTGTCATGGCGTTCTCACGGCGGGATGGAGAACCATCCTAGCAAAAAAAGGGGCGACCGGAAAAAAAGGTCGCCCCTGCGAAAATCATCACTTTCACCGGTACGGCCGGCCCTTACCGTCACCACCTGATGGCGTGGCTGACCTTTTACGCGGTCAGGCATCAGCGCGGTTAACGGAAGACGCTGATGGCCTCAACCAGTCGCGTCGCCTGCCGCGTCATCCGGCCGGAGGCCTGCGCGCCCTCTTCCACCTTCGCGGCGTTCTGATGGGTGATATTGTCGAGATCTTCCACCGCCAGGCTGATCTCACCGATGGCCGTGGCCTGTTGCGCAGTGGCCGCACTGATCTCGGCGATCAGTGACGTGACGTTCTGCACCTGAGAAACAATGCTTTCCATGGTTTTACCCGCCTCATTCACATGCAGCGTGCCGGATTTGACCTTACCGGCGCTGCTCTCTACCAGCATTTTGATCTCACTGGCGGCTTTCGCGCTGCGCTGGGCCAGGCTGCGTACTTCTCCCGCTACCACGGCAAACCCTTTCCCCTGTTCTCCTGCACGGGCGGCTTCCACTGCCGCATTCAGTGCAAGGATATTGGTCTGGAAGGCGATGCCGTCAATCACGCTGGTGATGTTGGCGATTTGCTTCGAACTGTCGGTAATTTCAGCCATCATTTTCACCATGTCAGCCATCGCTTCCCCGCCCTGAACGGCAGCCTTGCTGGTACTGATCGACAGGCTGTTAACCTCTGCGGCGGTCTCGGTATTACTCTTCACCGTGGCGGTCATTTCGTTCATTGTCGCAGCCGTCTGCTGGACGTTAGCTGCAGCCTGCTCCGTGCGGCGGCTCAACTCGCTGTTGCCCTGGGCAATGGCGTCGCTGGCGCTGAGTACATTGATGGCCTGCCCGCTGACATCATCAACCAGCCAGCGGAACATCAGCCCCAGTTGACCAATAGCCCGCAGTGTCGTCCCTACCTCATCAACCCGATCCATCTGTTCCACTTTATGATCGGCACCGGTGGCGACGCGCAGCGCCTGCTGGCAGACCCGCTCAATCGGCCGGGAGACCTGCATTTCCAGCCAGGCCGATGCCAGCAGCAGCAGCAGCGCCATCCCCGCAGCAAACAGCCCCAGCGCGGTATGGCTCAGACCCAGCCCCCAGACGCCCAGCGTGGCCAGCGGTAATACCGCCAGCAGCGCCGAGCGGATACGCCAGCGCAGCGGCAGAGTTTTAAACAGTGACCGCCAGCTCATCAGGCCGGTACGGACAATCAGCCCCTTATGGAAGCGCTGACCTTTTGCTTTCCCGTTACGAAAATCCTGGTACAGACGTTCCGTTGCGCGGATTTCTTCCTCACCGGGTTTGGTGCGCACCGACATGTAACCCTGCACATTGCCATTGCGTACCACCGGGATCGCGTTGGCACGTACCCAGTAGTGATCGCCATCTTTGCGACGGTTTTTGACCAGTGCCGTCCAGGGTTCCCCTTTTTTCAGCGTTGCCCACATATCGGCAAAGGCTTCCGGCGGCATGTCCGGGTGGCGCACCATATTATGGGGCTGGCCGTTGGTTTCCTCCGGCGTAAAACCGCTGACCTCAATAAAGGCATCATTGGCATAGGTGATATAGCTGCGGGTATCGGTGGTCGACATGAGCGTGGCGTCATCGCCGAACTCATATTCCTGCTGCGTAACGGGCAAGTTATTGCGCATGGGTTAAATCCTTGAATGGATCAACGGGAGTTGTACCAGGGAATATTAGTAACGTTTTTTTATATTTTCGGCGCGAAACCAGGGATCTTTAGCCGGGTTTACGCAAATAGCGTGATCGGGGCGACAAAGCCAGCCACATTGGCGTCAGTGCCCTGCTGGCAAACACGTGGCCGGCGTCAGCAAAACTGCCTCTTTTTTAGCAGGGTATTATTCTTCAGAGAAAATTTATGATACTGGCAATACACCTTTATTCAGGCCAGCCAGAGGCGGGAAGGTCAGCAGGGGGCTTTAGCAAAGAGCAATAAAGGAAGGCGTTGACCGGGAAGGGATCGGGCTGGCAGTCAGAACTGCCAGCCCGCAGGAGGGTTACGCTGTAGGCTGCGCCTTTAGCTGTGCCTCATAGGCCTGGGCCTGTTTGGCATCGAACTGGTCTTCCCACTTGGCAATCACCAGCACCGCCAGTGCATTACCCACCACGTTCAGCGCGGTACGCGCCATATCGAGGATACGGTCAACACCGGCGATAAACGCCAGACCTTCCAGCGGGATGCCCACGCTGCCCAGTGTGGCCAGCAGCACCACAAAGGAGACGCCCGGCACGCCGGCAATCCCTTTCGAAGTGACCATCAGCGTCAGCACCAGCACGATTTCCTGCCCCAGAGAGAGGTCAATACCGTACAGCTGGGCGATAAAGATGGCGGCAATACTCTGATAGAGCGTGGAACCGTCCAGATTAAACGAGTAGCCGGTCGGCACCACAAAGCTGGTGATCGCTTTCGGCGCGCCGTAGGCTTCCATCTTCTCCATTATACGCGGCAGCACGGTTTCCGAGCTGGCGGTAGAGTAAGAGAGGATCAGTTCATCCTTCAGAATGCGGATCAGAGTGGTGATACGCAGCTTGCAGAAGCGGGCCACCGCACCGAGAACCACCAGCGCGAAGAACAGGATCGCCACGTAAACCAGGATCACCAGCTTCGCCAGCGGCCAGAGTGAGGCAAAGCCGAAGTTCGCCACGGTCACCGAGATCAGCGCAAACACCCCGACCGGCGCATAGCGCATGATCATATTGGTGACTTTGAACATCGCTTCTGACGTTGAACGGAACACTTTCACCAGTGGGTCACGGTGTTCCGACGGCAGGGAAGAGAGGCCCAGGCCAAACAGCACGGAGAAGAAGATAATGGGCAGCATGTCGCCTTTGGCGATCGCCGCAAAAATATTCTGCGGGATCAGCGACAGGATGGTGCTCACCAGACTGTGTGGCTGCCCCTGAACCTCTGCCGTTGTGGCTTCATACTGAGAGATGTCCACCGTTGCCAGCGTCGACATATCAATGCCGGAGCCGGGTTGAAACACGTTCGCCAGAGTAATACCTGTCACAATGGCAATGGTGGTAATCACTTCAAAATAGACGATGGTTTTGACACCGATGCGTCCGAGTTTTTTGGCATCACCTACGCCGGCGATACCGACAATCAGTGTAGAAATAACGATAGGTACGACGATCATTTTGATCAGGTGAATAAAGATATCACCCGCCGGGCTGAGAACGTTGGTGACTAACCATTCACGATTTTCCGGCTGGTTATGCAGTATCGCACCCGCGGCGATGCCGAGAACCAGTGCAATCAGTATTTGCCATGCAAGGCTGAATTTTACGGCTTTCATAACGTGTCTGTTTCCTTAACAAAACCTGCTTTCCGCGTGTGGTATGCGGAGTGAATAACACTCAAGGGAGGCTGACCGGGATCGGGCAATTCGCAGGTAATGGATGGTTGATACCTGATTTACAGGCGCGTAATCAGTACCATTTTCAACGCCCTAAATGCAACCCCGCCAGAGATGCGGCTAATTAATCCCCCCTGGACAGGATAAAGCCCTGCCTGCTCGCCCTGTATAATAACTCTTTGTAATAAATAGAAATATTTCAGTCAATCACAGCATCACTATGCATAAACAGCGTATTACCCCGCAGAAACAAAATGGTCTATCTGCGCCTTTTTTGTGCGACTTGTCGTGCGTATCTCAACGATTATTGCGCAAAATGAATATCTTTAACGCCGTCAGGGCGTTCGGATCCATCAGATTAGGTTATGGCGTGATCTGCCGCGCAAAAAGAAAACAAAGCCAAACCAATATCTTCACTTAACCTTTGATTGACATATTATTAACAATCTTCAAGGAGGCCAGCTATGAGCCAGTCACATACCTACCCGGTTCCCGCGAACATTGCGGAAAATACATTGATCGCACCTCAGCAGTATTCGTCGATGTACCAGCAGTCGGTACAGGACCCCGATGCCTTCTGGGGTGAACAAGGCAAAATCCTGGACTGGATTAAGCCTTTTACCGTCGTGAAAAACACCTCCTTCGCCCCCGGCAATGTCTCTATCCGCTGGTTTGAGGACGGCACGCTAAACCTGGCGGCGAACTGTCTTGACCGCCATCTGGCCACCCGTGGCGATCACCCGGCCATTATCTGGGAAGGGGATGACAGTAGCGAAAGCAAAACCATCACCTATCGTGAACTGCATCGTGACGTCTGCCGCTTTGCTAATACCTTAAAAGAGCTGGGCATCAGCAAAGGCGATGTCGTGGCTATTTATATGCCGATGGTGCCGGAAGCCGCCGTCGCCATGCTGGCCTGCGCGCGCATTGGCGCCGTGCATACGGTGATCTTTGGTGGCTTCTCCCCTGAAGCCGTGGCCGGACGCATTATCGACTGTAACGCCCGTCTGGTGATCACCGCCGATGAAGGCATTCGTGCCGGACGCGCCATTCCGCTGAAGAAAAATGTGGATGATGCGTTGAATAACCCCAACGTCACCAGCGTCGGCAACGTGGTGGTCTTCCGCCGCACCGGGAAAGACGTGGGCTGGAAAAACGATCGTGATCTGTGGTGGCACGAGCTGGTGAATAAAGCCAGCGCCCATCATCAGCCGGAAGAAGTGGGGGCGGAAGACCCGCTGTTTATCCTTTATACCTCCGGTTCCACCGGGAAGCCGAAAGGCGTGCTGCATACCACCGGAGGCTACCTTGTCTATGCGGCAACCACCTTCAAGTACGTATTCGACTATCATCCGGACGATGTCTACTGGTGTACCGCCGACGTTGGCTGGGTCACCGGGCACAGCTATCTGCTGTATGGCCCGCTGGCCTGTGGTGCCACCACCCTGATGTTTGAAGGCGTGCCGAACTGGCCAAAACCGAGCCGTATGGCGGAGGTCGTGGATAAGCACAAGGTCACCATTCTGTATACCGCCCCGACGGCGGTACGCGCGCTGATGGCCGAAGGCGACAAAGCGATTGAAGGCACCGACCGCTCCAGCCTGCGTATTCTCGGATCCGTAGGTGAGCCGATAAACCCGGAAGCCTGGGAGTGGTTCCATAAAAAAATCGGCAACGGCCGCTGCCCAATCGTGGACACCTGGTGGCAGACGGAAACCGGCGGCTTTATGATCACCCCGCTTCCGGGAGCGACAGCGCTGAAACCCGGCTCGGCCACTAACCCGTTCTTTGGCGTGCAGCCTGCGCTGGTCGACAATGAGGGCAACGCCCTGGAAGGAGCCACAGAAGGTAACCTGGTGATTGTCGACTCCTGGCCAGGCCAGGCACGAACCCTGTATGGCGATCACGAGCGCTTTGAGCAGACCTACTTCTCTACCTTTAAAAATATGTACTTCAGCGGCGACGGCGCACGCCGTGATGAAGAGGGCTATTACTGGATCACCGGACGCGTCGATGATGTGCTCAATGTCTCCGGCCACCGTCTGGGTACTGCGGAGATCGAATCAGCCCTGGTGTCGCACCCGCTGATTGCAGAAGCGGCGGTGGTCGGCATCCCGCACGGGCTGAAAGGCCAGGCAATTTATGCCTACATTACGCTTAACCACGGTGAAGAGCCGTCACCAGAACTGTATACCGAAGTGCGTAACTGGGTGCGTAAAGAGATCGGCCCGATAGCCACCCCGGATGTGCTGCACTGGACGGACTCCTTACCCAAAACCCGCTCCGGCAAAATCATGCGCCGTATTCTGCGCAAAATCGCCGCCGGGGATACCAGTAATCTTGGTGATACCTCAACCCTCGCCGATCCTGGCGTGGTCGAGAAATTACTCGAAGAGAAGCAGTCGATTAAAATGCCATAACACGACGGGGGCCTCTGTGCCCCTGTTCTTAAACTGCCGCAGAGCAGCCCTGCCGTATCAGGTCTTAATCTTGTCCGAACCAGGAAATTATAAAAACTATATTTCACATTTCCCCTCAGTTACTGACGCTGCAGCAAGGCGGTAAAGCGATGAACTCCCGGGGACTTATTCACATAAGTCACCTGGAAAATAGCTCAGGCCTGTACCACTTCGGCGGCAGGGATGAAGGGGGAAATACCTCTGGAGATATGACAATGAACGATGTCCTTTATCAAAGAATAGAAAAGAGCGCACGTTTTAAAGAGCTGGTGAGGAAACGCCAGAGCTTTGCCACCCTGCTGTCCGTCATTATGCTGGTGCTGTATGTCGGCTTTATCTTACTGATTGCTTTCGCGCCCGCCTGGCTCGGCACCCCGCTTCATGAAGGAACGAATGTGACGCGCGGTATTCCCATTGGCGTAGGCCTCATTGTGATCTCCTTCCTGCTGACCGGCGTGTATGTCTGGCGTGCAAACGGCGAGTTCGACCGTCTGACCCGCGAACTGCTGAATGAGGTGAAAGGATGAAATCACGCCATCTGTTCTTTGCGCTGGCGGCCCTGCTGCCCTGCGGCGTGCTGGCGGCGGATGCCATCAGCGGTGCGGTTGAGCGCCAGCCCACCAACGTCGAAGCGATTATCATGTTCCTGATTTTCGTCGCTTTTACGTTGGGGATCACCTACTGGGCCTCCAAGCGTACCCGGTCACGCAGCGACTACTATACGGCGGGCGGCAATATTACCGGCTTCCAGAATGGCCTGGCGATGGCCGGAGACTTTATGTCTGCCGCCTCGTTTTTGGGGATTTCGGCACTGGTTTATACTTCCGGCTACGACGGACTGATCTACTCCCTCGGCTTCCTGGTCGGCTGGCCGATTATTCTGTTCCTGATCGCCGAGCGCCTGCGTAACCTCGGGCGTTATACCTTTGCCGATGTGGCCTCTTACCGCCTGAAACAGAAGCCGATCCGCACGCTTTCGGCCTGTGGTTCCCTGGTGGTAGTGGCGCTCTATCTGATTGCGCAGATGGTCGGCGCAGGCAAGCTGATCCAGCTGCTGTTCGGCCTGGATTATCACGTGGCGGTGGTGCTGGTCGGTATCCTGATGGTGATGTACGTGCTGTTTGGCGGCATGCTGGCCACCACCTGGGTACAGATTATTAAAGCCGTCCTGCTGCTGTTTGGGGCCAGCTTTATGGCCATTATGGTGATGAAAACGGTCGGTTTCAGTTTCAATACGCTGTTTACCGAAGCCATCAAGGTTCACCCGAAAGGGATTGCGATCATGAGCCCCGGCGGGCTGGTACACGATCCGATTTCGGCTCTTTCGCTCGGGTTGGGTCTGATGTTCGGTACAGCAGGTTTACCGCACATTCTGATGCGCTTCTTCACCGTCAGCGACGCGCGGGAAGCACGTAAGAGCGTATTCTGGGCCACCGGCTTTATGGGTTACTTCTACTTCCTGACCTTTATTATCGGCTTTGGGGCCATTCTGCTGGTTGGGGCGAACCCGGCGTTTAAAGACGCCACCGGCGCGCTGATCGGCGGTAACAATATGGCGGCGGTGCATCTGGCGGACGCGGTGGGCGGCAGCCTGTTCCTCGGCTTTATCTCTGCCGTGGCCTTCGCCACCATTCTGGCGGTAGTCGCCGGACTGACGCTGGCGGGGGCTTCCGCCGTGTCTCATGACCTGTATGCCAGCGTGTTCCGTAAGGGGCAGGCCACTGAAAAAGATGAGCTGCGGGTGTCAAAAATAACCGTCGTGCTGCTGGGCATTGTGGCGATCCTGCTGGGGATTATGTTTGAAAAGCAAAACATCGCCTTTATGGTCGGGCTGGCGTTCTCGATTGCCGCCAGCTGTAACTTCCCGATTATTTTACTGTCGATGTACTGGTCAAAACTCACCACGCGCGGAGCGATGATTGGCGGCTGGCTGGGCCTGCTGACGGCGGTGCTGCTGATGATCCTCGGCCCGACGGTATGGGTACAGGTGCTGGGCAATGCGAAAGCGGTGTTCCCGTATGAGTATCCGGCGCTGTTCTCGATGCTGGCGGCGTTTATCGGTACCTGGCTGTTCTCGGTGACCGACAGCTCGGCATCCGGTGCGGAGGAGCGTCAGCGCTTCCAGGCGCAGTTTGTTCGTTCACAGACGGGGATCGGCATTGAAGGCGGGAAAGGTCATTAATACCAGAGAGACAGGTGCGGACCGGGTGTCACGGTCCGCACCGTAGTGGTTCACAGGGGCGGACCGGCTGTTTCGGTCCGCCCGCGCTGTCAGAAATGAACAGCAGCACCCACATAAGGGCCATCAGCCACGACGTTATCTTTACGGCCATCTTTACCGTTCATCGTCATGTACTTGTAACCCACGCTCACATCCACCAGCGAGATAGGCTGGAAGCTCACGCCTGCGGACGCTTCCTGGTAGTTATCGATATGGCTGGAGAACGAGTCCGGAGACCAGAAGTATTCACCGTACACGTTGAACATGTTAGTCACCGGGACTCGCACGCCGCCACCGATAGCCACACCGTAGCCATCTTTGGAGTCTTTCGGGTTAGTTGACATCGCTTTAACAGTGGGAGACAGGAACACATCACCGACAGCCACGTTGTAGCCCAGACCCAGGCTTTCTACGTTACCGTCGTGATCGCTGCGCAGCCAGTCACCGGAAAGTGCAAAACCAGGGGTATTAGTACCCAGGCCTACGTGAACGTCAGTGTAATCTTTGCCCACACTCACGCCACCTTCAATCGCCTGGGCAGAGCCTGCCAGCGCCAGCAGCGCCAGAGCGCCGGTTGTCATTGCCACTCTTTTCATTTTTTTCTCCTGATTAAAATTTACTCACGCCTTGATGCGGCGGCCTTGCAGAGTAAACCAACCGTTAAAGAAATTATATGAGAAAGCCGTGAATCAATGTGAATTTGAGTAACCTTACAAAAGCGCTGAAAACCGTTTATTTAACTCACGGCCCACATAATATGGCCAATGACCGGCGCAATCACCACCGTGACCACACCCGATAACATCATCACCAGGCTGGACACGACACCCTCCTGCTGCCCCATCTCATAGGCCCTTGCTGTCCCCGCACCGTGCGAAGCCGCACCGAACCCGGCGCCCTTCGCCAGACCCTGTTTGATCGCCAGACGCAGGAACAGCAGGTCGCCCACCGCCATGCCAAACACCCCGGTGATCACCACAAACAGCGCCACCAGATCCGGCTGACCGCCCAGCTGCTTCGCTGCCGCCAGCGCAAAGGGCGTGGTGATAGAGCGTACCGCCAGACTGCGCTGGATGGCTTCCGGCAGGGCCAGCATCTGCGCCAGCCATACCGAACTGCACACCGCCACGGTCGTCGCAGTGATCACACCGGCACTGAGGGAGAGCCAGTGACGGCGAATGATCGCCATGTTTTCATAAACCGGCACCGCGAATGCCAGCGTGGCCGGGCCAAGCAGCCACAGCAGCCAGCGGCTTTCACCGATGTAGTCCTGCCAGGAGATATGGGCAACCAGCAGCAGCGCGACCAGCACCATCGGTGTCATCACCAGTGGCATCAGCAGCAGCCGGTGCCAGCGACGGTAGAGTCGCTTATTGAGGAAGTAAACCACCAGTGTGGCAAGCAGGCAGACGATACTGAGAATAAAATCACGCATCGTTTTTCCCCTGCTTACGGGCGGCAAGCCACAGTTCAAAGCGGTATACGCGCTCCACCACCAGTGAGGTTGCCGCCAGCACCAGCAGCGTACTGAGGCCGATCACCAGCAGAATGCGCCAGCCTTCCACCCGCAGTAGATCGCCGTAGTTCACCACCGCCACGACCGCCGGGACAAAGAACAGCAGCATTTCGGCCAGCAGCCAGCTGGCTCCCGCTTTCACCCAGCCCAGCGGCAGTACGCGCAGCATAATCATCGCCAGCAGCAGTAACATGCCGACAATATTGGCGGGCAGCGGCAGATGCAGCCAGTTCACTAACTGCTCTGACGCCAGAAAAAGCCCGACATACAGCGCCACCTGAAGCGGAACCTGCACCCGCTGCAGCCAGGCCGAACCCTGTGGACGTATCGCCAGTGCCATGCTGTTTTTCCCTCTTAAAATGTTTTTATGGGAAAGAGTATAAAGCGGTAACAAAGGGTGAAAAAAATGACTTAATATTATCCCAACTATGCCAGACAGGAATGATTATGGACGTTCGCGCCCTGCGCTACTTTGTGGAAGTAGTTCGTCAGCAGAGTTTTACCCGTGCCGCCGAGCAGCTGTACGTCACGCAGCCTACCATCAGCAAGATGTTGCGCCAGCTGGAGGATGAACTGGGCTGTACGTTGCTGATCCGTGAGGGGCGTAAGCTGCATCTGACCGATACCGGCCAGGCGGTGTACCAGCGCGGAGTCACCATCCTGCAGGAGTTTAAGCAACTGGAGGCGGAGATCAGCGATATCAACGAGCTGAAAACCGGTGAGCTACGCCTGGGCATTCCCCCCATGGTCGGGATGCAGATTGCCGGTTCGATCTCCGCCTTCCGTCAGCGCTATCCCGGTGTGGCGCTGAAAATCTCCGAGTTTGGCGGGCTGACCGTGCAACAGGCCGTGCTGTCCGGCAGCCTGGATATTGCCATGACCGCCCTGCCGGTGGCGGATGATTTGCCCCTGAATTCGCTGGCGCTGATGAGTCATCCTCTCTGTGTTCTGGTGCCGCGCACCGACGCCTGGCTTCGCCGCAGCCATATGCCGATCAGTGAACTGGCGGGGCTTCCCATTCTGATCTACAACGAGGAGTTTTCCCTGAATCGCCAACTGATGCGGGCGTTTCAGGCCAGCGGATTTACGCCGCAGATTGCGGTACGCAGCGGACAGTGGGATTTTCTGGCGGCAATGGTGCAGGCCGGAATGGGTGTGGCGATCCTGCCGGAGCCTATCTGCCAGCGTCTGGATAAGAGCCAGTTGCTGTGGCTGCCGCTGGAGTCGGATCTGGTGTGGAAGCTGGGGCTGATCTGGCGGGAAGGGAGTTATCTGTCGCGCAGCGCCCAGGCATGGATTACCTGCTGCCGCGAGTTCTGGCCGGGGGAAACGCCACGCATTTCATTGTGAACCACTGGGGACAGGCGTAAACCACGCAAACCGGCGGCACGGGCGACCAGAAAAGAAGGTCGCCCCTACCCAAATACCCTGCGGTTATTCTTCCTTTTCGACCAGCAGGGTTTCCATCAGATCGAGATCGTGCAGCAGTTTCTGCATGGTTTCATTGCTGATTTTCTGCGTGGCGCGCAGGTGATACAGCTCACCCCGCTCGGCACGCAGCGCGCTCAGGCGGAAGCGACGTTCCAGATTTTCCGCAAACAGAGCGCGCTCCAGGTCCTCTTTACCATCAACGCGACGACGCAGATTACCAATCACGCGGGAGCTGACTTCTTTAATCAGCTCCGGATCGATGTTCTCTTCGGTGTCACTGGTCAGCCGCTCTTCCATTTTATACAGGCTTTCAATCGCCGTACCGGCCATCACCGCACGCGCCATCTGCAGCTCACGACGGTGAACCGTCTTATCGACACCTTCCACCCCGCGCAGCAGCAACGGCAGCATCACCACGCCCACCAGCAGTGAGAACAGGATGACCCCGGTGGCCAGGAACACCAGTTCATAACGCGCCGGGAAGTCATTGCCATTACTCAGCAGCAGCGGAATAGACAGCACACCCGCCAGCGTTATCGCCCCGCGCACGCCAGCGAATGAGGCAATCAGCAGCTCACGCGTTGAGTAGCTGGAAAACTCCATGGGGCGTTTTTTCAACGCGCTGCGGCTGATAAAGCGCATGGTCCACAGCCAGCCGAAACGCACGATCATCAGCGCCATATAGATCAGCACCACCGAGGCAAACAGCACCCACAGCTCCACATTAGGATCGGCATCGGCCTGACGTACGGAGATTTCCAGAATGCCCGGCAGCTGCAGACCCAGCATCAGGAACACCATGCCGTTAAACACGAATTCCAGCATCTGCCAGACGCTGTTAGCACGCAGGCGCATCGCCAGCGGTGCCTGACGAATAATCCCGGAGCGCGAGATGGTCATCCCGGCGGCGACCGCGGCAAGAATACCGGACACGCCGATATGCTCGGCAATCAGGTAAGACGCAAACGGCAGCAGCAGCAGCAGCACGGTCTGCGTCGCCGGGTCATCGCCGCTCCAGCGGCTGAACAGGCGCAGCGACTTACCGTACAGCCAGCAGATCGCAATCCCCGCCAGCAGGCCGCCAATCGCCACTTTCATAAACTCCAGCGACGCGCCCGAGACGGTGAAGACCATCGTGCCCATGGCCACCGCGACGGCAAACTTCAGCGAGACCAGACCAGACGCATCATTCATCAACGCCTCGCCCTGCAGGATCGCCATGATTTTTTTCGGGATGCGCCCCTCGCCGACAATGCCGGAGAGCGCGACAGCATCGGTCGGTGACAGCACCGCCGCCAGCGCAAAGGCAGACAGAAGCGGAATACCGGGCACCAGCCAGTAGATCAGGTAACCAATCCCGACCACAGTGATCAGCACCAGAACCAGCGCCAGGCCAAGGATCTCACGCCCGTGATTGAGGAACTCGCTGGTCGGGGTTTTCCAGCCATCAGCAAACAGCAGCGGCGGAATAAACAGGACTAAAAACAGCTCCGGATCAAAATCGACGTGCAGACCAAACGTCGGCCAGGCCAGCAAGGCGCCCATCGCGATTTGTACCAGCGGCAGAGGGATCTGAAAGGGAATAATACGTGCTGCGACGCCCGACAACGACACAACCAGCGTCAGAATGAGAATAGTGAAGAAAATTTCCATGCGTTCCTTTTTATATGTCTTCCGAAGGCTCTGAACAAAAGCAGCCCAGGATTTGTATACCCTGCGGGATAGTAAAGCAAATTAGGAAAGCGTTGAAAAACAGGATGTGCCTTAAGAGGGGAAATTCAGTGGCATCTGAAGGTGGGGCCGGTGAACCCGGCCCCGAAACAGCATTAAATCGCCCAGCCGCAGGCATAAAAAGCGACCAGCGCGACGGCGATCAGCACCGTACCGACGTTGAGCTTGCGCCATTCCCCGGCAAAGATACGGCCGATGACCAGCGAACCGAAGCCGAGCATAATGCCGGTGACGATATTACAGGTCAGCACAATAAACACCGCGGCCAGCAGGCCAGACATCGCATCGACGAAGTCGCTGAAGTCGATCTTGGAGACGTTGCTTAACATCAGCAGACCAACGTACATCAGCGCGGGGGCGGTAGCATAGCCCGGCACGAGGTACGCCAGCGGCGACAGGAACAGGATCATCAGGAACAGAACGCCGACCACAATCGCCGTCAGACCGGTTTTACCGCCTGCCGCCGTTCCCGCTGCGGACTCGATATAGACTGCCGCAGGCGCTGCCCCGACCAGACCGGAGAAGATGCTGCTCAGGGAGTCGCTGGTCAGTGCCTTACCGCCGTTAATGATCTGGTTGTCTTTATCCAGCAGGTTGGCCTGCCCGGCCACGGCGCGGATGGTGCCGGTGGCATCAAAGACGGCGGTCATTACCAGCGCCAGCACGCTGGGCAACACTGCCGGTTTCAGTGCGCCGAGGATATCCAGGCTGAACAGCAGCGAATTTCCCTGAGCATCGCTCAGGCTGGGCATGGCAAACAGCCCCTGATAGCTCACGGCCGGGTCAAAAATCAGGCCGATCACCGAGATGGTAATAATGGTCAGCAGGATGCCGCCGGGTACGCGCAGTTTCTCCAGACCAAAAATCACCGCCAGACCCAGCAGCGTCATCACCACCGGGAACGACGGGAAGTGGCCCAGCGCGACCGGAAGGCCCGGCCCCGGGTTTTTTACCACCAGGCCGACGCCGTCGGCGGCGATCAGCAGCAGGAACAGGCCAATACCGACGCCGGTGCCGTGCGCCACGCCCATCGGCAGATTGCGCAGGATCCAGGCCCGGATGCCGGTAGCCGAGATCAGCGTAAACAGCACCCCCATCAGGAACACCGCACCCAGCGCGACCGGCACGCTGATCTGCTGACCCAGCACCAGGCTGAAGGCCGTGAAGGCCGTCAGGGAAATGGCACAACCAATCGCCATCGGCAGGTTGGCCCACAGCCCCATCAGCAGGGAACCAAATCCGGCGACCAGACAGGTTGCCACAAACACCGCCGTTGGCGGGAAGCCCGCTTTGCCCAACATTGAGGGCACCACGATCACGGAATAGACCATGGCCAGGAAGGTCGTCAGACCCGCCAGGATTTCCTGACGGACGCTGCTACCGCGCGCAGAGATTTTGAACCAGGCGTCGAGAGAGCCGCTGGCCGGTTGAGAAGGAGCTGACATTGTAATCCCCTGAACATTCTTATGAGTTATGGCGGCGTGGTACCACTGCATCCCAGCGGTAGTCAACGTTTGCATCCCTGGCACAATATTCACGGTGTCAAAAACCTCAGGGCGAGGCACAAACCGGATAAAGGCAAACGTTTACTATTCCACGTAAAAACCGCGTTATTGCAGTGCGTATTTTCGCGCAAACGATTATCCGGTGTTTAATGGTGCATATTCAACACCTGTTATCGCTTAAATTTGCACAAGTCTTGATTTACATCTCCCTCTGTCGTTCACAGTGAGAGATGGTAGCGGGGGAATTCCCCGCCCCCTAATAGCGCTTTCTTATGACGGCTATGCGGGCAGGGTGCAGGGGATCAGGCAGGAACGAACTCAATCAAACTTCACTTCACCGCCCTGCTGCAGCGCACGCTGCCAGGCGGCACGGCTCTCTACCTTCTGCAGCCAGGCCTGGATAGCCGGACTGTCGGCGGCCCCACCGCGCGCGGTCAGGGCCTGCAGGGGGAAGCTCATCTGGACGTCAGCGATGCTGAACCGGCTACCGGCAAACCATTCGTTGCGGGCCAGATGCTGCTCAATAAACTGACGGTGGGTGGCGAGCTGTGGGTCAAGGTAGCCCTTCTGCACCCCTTTACCAAAGGCGCTGCCGATCGGCCGCAGCAGCCAGGGAACCGGGGCTTTCCCCATGCGGCTGAAAATCAGCTTCATCACCAGCAGCGGCATCAGGGACCCTTCCGCATAGTGCAGCCAGTAGCGCGACTGGATCACCGCTTCGTCATCGATTGGCTTCAACTGGCCACCGATATCATAGTGCGCTTCCAGATATTCAAGAATCGCCCCGGACTCCGCCACCACGCGATTGTCATCGGTGATCACTGGGGCTTTACCTAACGGGTGCACTTTTTTCAGCTCCGGGGGGGCCAGCAGCGTACCCTCCCGCTGATAACGTTTAATCTGATACGGGACTTCCAGCTCTTCCAGCAGCCACAGCACGCGCTGTGAGCGTGAGTTATTCAGGTGATGTACGGTGATCATAGTCGCTCCTTAAAACCTGAGTATAGAAGGTTAAGCGCCTTTCACATCCAGCAGGATCGCTCCGGTACCCTGTTCACTGAGCCGGTCATTCGGATTGCGCAGCGGGCAGTCCTCCATCGACAGGCAGCCGCAGCCGATGCAGCCATCCAGGTCATCACGCAGACGGGTGAGCGTTTCAATGCGCCTGTCCAGTTCGTCACGCCACTGCTGCGACAGCCGCGCCCACTCTTTCGGTGTCATTCTTTTGCCGGGGGAGTACTGCATCAGGCTGTTGCTGATGGTGGCCAGCGGGATGCCGATGCGCTGGGCGATTTTAATGACCGCCACGCGTCTGAGCACATCACGCGTGTAGCGCCGCTGATTTCCCGGATTGCGGAAGCTGCTGATGAGCCCTTTGCTTTCATAGAAATGCAGCGTGGATACCGCCACGCCGCAGCGCCGGGCAACGTCACCAGGGGTCAGTTCCCGCTTATCGGAAGTGCGTACAATTTTTTTCATTTAGCGCTTTACCTCAAGTTAACTTGAGGAATTATACTCAGCTACCATTGAGTTCGCGACCTTTGACGCAGAGACCCGGGAGAAAAGTGTATGCATGACGACATCATCAGCACCCTGACAGACTGGATCGACAGTAATCTGGAAAAAACCCTGTCGATTGATGAAGTGGCGGCGAAATCTGGCTATTCGAAGTGGCACCTGCAGCGTATGTTCCGTTCCGTAACGAAACAGACGCTGGGTGGTTATATTCGTGAACGCCGCCTTACGCTGGCCGCCGAAGCGCTGCGCCTGACCCAGCGTCCGGTGTTCGACATTGCCCTGCAGTATGGCTATGACTCACAGCAGACGTTTTCCCGGGTCTTCCGCCGCCAGTTCGCCCAGACGCCGACGGCCTATCGCCATTCCATGCGTCGCCAGACGCTGCAGCGTTCAGGCTGGAACTTTGACTGCGGTGACTATGTCGCACCGCGCTTCAGCCCGTCCGGCCACGAGAAAGCCTGTCCGACGTGCAGCTAACGTTTAGCGCGATGCCATCAGCCTCTGCGGTGGTATCGCCCGCGGTTCCTGCCCCCAGTGCAGCGGCGACAGATACCAGCCACCGCCCTGCTGCTTAATGTGATACATCGCCGCATCGGCCTGAGCGACCAGCGCCTCCGGTACCGCGTGATGCTTCGCCATCGCCGCCCCCACGCTTAACGACTGCACCACGCGAGTACCATCGGGCAGCTGAACCGGCGGCTGCATCGCACGGATAATGCGGCGGGCCACCTGAGCCACCTCGTCTTCTTCACCGGCGCTGGTGAGCAATACCGCAAACTCATCCCCTCCCAGCCGCGCGACCATATCGTTTTTACCCAGGCGAGCCTGCAGACGCTGTGCGGTTACGGTAAGCACGCGATCGCCCGCGGCATGACCATAACGGTCATTGACCTGCTTAAAGTGGTTGCCGTCAATAAACAGCACGCTGACCTGCTGACGACGATGGGGGTCCAGCAGCAGGGCCTGAAGCCGGCGTTCGAACGCCTTACGGTTTGGCAGCCCGGTCAGCCCGTCGTGAAGTGCCTGATGGGCAAGGGAGCTGTTCTCCCGCGTCAGATGACGCTGCCACTGGTCGAGTTCGTCGAGCAGGGCGTTAAAATCCCCGCTCAGTTTGTCCAGTTCGGCAATCGACGCCGACGGCACGCGCAGGGAAAACGCCCTTCGCTTTCTTACGTCATGAGTGACGGAGGCGATATTTTTCAACCCCTGTAAAATGCCGGCGTGCATACGGTGAGAAAGATAGAAAGCCAGGAAGGCGGTGATCAACAGACTGCCTCCCAGCCACTGCAGGGCCTGCCAGAGATAATGCAGCACGCGCGTCGCGTCGCCATGGATCCAGACCCGGCCAATTTCCTTGTGATGGTGGATGATGGGCGCGCTGACCGGTTTTGGAAACAGCCATTCTGCAACGGCTGCGCTGAGGCCACGGTGCACATTGGCTCCCGGCATCTGCCAGCTCACCAGCAGTTTCTGATGAGCATCATAGATGCGCGCAGCCGAAAAATCGGAATGGGTGCCGATATCACTCAACAGGTTTTTTGCTGTTTCAGCATCGCCTTTTAATACTGCGCTATGGGCGCTGTAACTGACGCTGGTGGCAATAAGCTGAATATTGTTTTCCGCGTAGCTGCGCAGCACATACATCGACAGTGCGGACAGGGAAAGGCCACTGCACAGCAGGAACACCAGCATCACCGTCAGGTGAATACGCCGGAACGACTGGCCCATCGTCGGCAGCACACGTGCCGTCTGAGACGGTCGCTGATTGAGGGTGTTCATCCGATGTTCACAAGTGATGAAAGGCAGCGAAGCCAGGAGTGACCATGAAAAGACATATACTCCCCCTTGGTGATTTCTGCTGTACGCAGATCGATAATTATATTAGAAATATTTATAATTCTTGTTTTAGACCGACAGCTGTCCGGCCCAGGGAAAAGCACTGGGAAAAAAGAGACAACCGGGTTATGAGTAGCATTAGCGAAAAAATCCTACAGATCATCAAGTCAACGCACAATGTTAAATAGCGTCGGATTCATCTTAAACCAATAAATTTGACTTAACAGAATACTCAGACTAGCGGCTAAAAAATATCTACCATACCAGGTTTAAATTTTGTTCAATTTTTAAAAACGGATGATATAATGTGATCGCCATCACACTTTAATGACCTGTGCGTCAGACCGGAAAGGAGCACACCTGGCAGCTCCGGTTCCGCTTCGGGTGATGTCGCATTTGATTTGTCAGGACAGGCCCCCCGGAGTTTTTCAGCATGGCGACGATTACCACCAGCGTTATCCTTATGAGATGGGAGCTGCTCAGTGCAGTGATGATGTTTTTTGCCAGTACCTTCAACGTACGCTGCCGTAAAGCCAGTCGTAACGTGATGGCCTTTGCTTTTACCGGCATCGGTATTGGCATGTCGTGCTGGTTTGTCACCGGGCTGCTGGGCATTACGCTGAGTATGGAAAACCTGCACAACTTCTGGCATATCACCAAAGAGGTGTTTGTTGAGGTGATGAGCCGTGCTCCTGCCGACTGGCCCATGCCGTAAACGACATCAGCCCGGGGAGCTGTCCTGACTCACCGGGCAGGCGATGTCTTGCCACGTTTAGATCTTTTTGAGCACCGCCGGCATCGGCACGTCGCTGGAGGCTTTGACCTCAGGCAGCGCTGACGTCTGGCGATCCTGCAACCACATATCACCCATGATCTGGTTCAGACCGTTTTCCAGTCCGGTGACCATGCCCGCGCCAGGCGTGAAGGTCAGCTCACCGAAGTAGATATTGCCTTCATGGATATACCAGTCCACCCGCACATAATCAAAATCTGCTGCCAGCTGTTTACTGAGCGCCAGTGCATGCTCCAGCGTCTCCAGCTCGGCGCTGGTATCGAATCCGGTGTCACGAATTTTATAGAACGTCTGCTTCAGGTTGTTAACGTAGAAGTTCATCGACAGCGCAGCGTTCCCCACCCGGTTATAAATCACCTGCAGCACATATTCGAAGTTACCGTCTTTCTTGTTGAACATATGAAATTTGTAGTCAACGGCGGCAAACTTACCGTCACCAACGTACTGTTCAACCAGAATACGGGGCTTAATGTAGCGATAGTGGATCTCACGGGCATGGTGCGAGAAATCCTTATGCAGCCACTCATCGCAACGCTTGATCAGCAGCTGCTTTTGGATGCAGTCCGGCTCTTCCAGCACGATCTCAACCATGCCTGAACCATGATTGGGTTTGATCACCGTATTCTTCAGGCTTGGCAAGCTCAGCAGTGAAATCGGATCGTCGGTCTGATGAACCAGCGGGATCAGATATGACTCACCAATGGTATGAGCAATATAATCCCGGACCAGTAATTTGTCCGATAAATTGGCATAGCGCACATGGTCTCCCGTCACATATTTTCGATACAGAACTTTCTCATTGAAGAGTCTGGGTTCCCGGATATTCGGTATTCTTTTGAACTTCTGAAAGTAATAAACTTTATCCTGGTAAGACCAAGGCATTTTCTTGAACAGGTAAACAAAACCCTTTCTCAATTCTGCTTTGAGCTTCAACATGATTGACCTCATCTGTAGGTTTTGTAGTTGAGTGAGGAAAGCTGTATTTTAAGAATGACGCCATTCTTAAAGAAATAATTCATTATCGTCAGGGAAAGGAGTTCGGTGATAAATACACTCCATGCTGCCCCTGTTAATCCCCAGGCGTGGATAAAGAAGTAAGACGTGGCCAGACCAATCACGACCAGGAGAACCACTTTCACCAGTAAGTAATTGAAACCACCCTCTTTAACCATGTAGCGATACGCTACGGTGCCCATTGCTGAAAAACAGGTCGCTAGCGACAATAATGTAATGAGATTTCCTGATTGTGTGTAATCTTGCCCATACAGGCTGTTAATGATCCTGTCACCAAACAGCGTGACAACGGAGAGCATCAAAAGTGAAACTGCCATAACATAACCATTCAGTCGTGAAGCCAGTTTAACTGCCACATCCGCACGCTCTCTGAAAATTTCAGAAAAGCAGGATGTAATAAGTGCCACTGGAATAAAAATCCATGAAGCAGAGATGGTATTCGCCGCGGTAAACAGCCCCAGGTCGTGGGCCGAGCTCACCCCCAGCAAAAAGAACTGTGCGGTTTTTACCTGCACAGCAATAAACACGCTGGAAATGGCGAGTGGCAGACCCGCGTACAACAAATAACGCAGATAATTCTTACGCTTATGCTGTGGCGGCAGGCTGATAGTGTTGACCTGATAGAAGCGACTGCGCTTAATCAGATAGGGTACCAGCGTGACCGCGACCATCGAAAGTGACAACCACAGCGGACTCAGTTTGCACCAGGCGATAGTAAAACTAATGATAAAGCTCAGTATCATTCCGGTGGCATTCGCCACCGTATTCATTCGTGATTCCAGGCGGGCGTTATTGTAAACGCTAAAAACATCCTGAGTCACAAACAGGGCAGAAAAAAAAGAAGCCACAGCAAAAACAATAAAGTTTTCGCGCATCGTCAGCCAGACGTATAACAATACTGGCAGTGACAACAGCAGTAATAAATTCAGGCGCAGCGACTTCGCCACCGCCATCAGTCGCATTCCTTTCGGCGTGCTTTTACTGATGCTTTTAAAAAGAATGGTCTCAGTACCAAAAATGGCAATAGTCTGAATAATTGAAAACAGTGAGGCAGAAAATGCTATCTGGCCAAATATAACGGGGCCGAACGATTTAGCCACATAAGATGTGACAAAAATCACACCAAACACTGACACAATTTTTTCGGACATCATCCACGCCGCATTGGACATCACACTGTATTTCATCGAAGCATCCTTTGTGTTTCCCACTCACTAACCCTGCAAACCAACACATCCGTGTCCACAACTGATTCAACTACGCACAGTGGAACGCTGGCGAGAACGTAAAAACGAAAAATTTTATATTTAATGGCCTTATTGTGCCTTTTATTTTTAAAAGTCTGTTTTCTAAGCGAAGCAGTCGACCATGCTGTCGATTATGGTTTTGTATGGTCTTAATTTTTCTATGATGGCTTTCTCAATCCCTTTGACCGGGATTAAAGTTAGCACACATTTTTTTCCCTGCACGTTGGAGTTTTCCTAATTACGCCGTGGTCTTGTACTGGCATGAGACGAA
Organism: Erwinia persicina; assembly: GCF_019844095.1. Taxonomy (NCBI): domain Bacteria; kingdom Pseudomonadati; phylum Pseudomonadota; class Gammaproteobacteria; order Enterobacterales; family Erwiniaceae; genus Erwinia; species Erwinia persicina. The sequence goes on from NZ_CP082141.1 coordinate 4,240,535, forward strand.
TCTATATCAAAAAAACCAATATCGAAAGCTATCAAAACCCTTTTGAAATAAAATAGGAGAAATCCCATGATGTTATTTCTTCATAATCCCTTAACTTAAAGCCTGCCATTCCAATCGCGTACTTTTAATCACTGCGCTAATATTTACGCAAAACAGATCCATTGATTAATGCAGTTATTCTCACTCCATTATTGTTAAGAAAGGTAATAGCATTCATGAGAAAGTCACGATATACCGAAGAACAAATCACCAGTGCCATTAAAGCTTCTGAAAACGGCATCAAAGTGAAAGAGATTTGTGAAGAACTCGGCATTTCTGAAGCCACATTCTACAGTTGGAAAAAGAAATACGCCGGACTGTCATCTGAAGAAGGCAGGAAAATCAAGGAATTGGAAGAGAAAGTTCATAGTATGGAAAGAGAGATCCAGTCCCTTTCATCTGATAAGGAGATGCTGCAAAGCGTGCTCAAGAATTTCTTTACAACCAATGACAAACGGCAAGCCGTTAATTTCCTACAGGATACCTATGACATTGGTACGCGCCGCAGCTGCCGTCTGCTGGATATCAGCCGTAGTGTTTACCATTATCCTTACAATCTTGAAAATCAATAATCAGGCAGTCGATGTGTATTATGATGCTTTAACAGGACCAAAATAAAATATTCTTTACGCTTATTGAAAAGTACAGATCGACTTTTTGATGCGGACGATTACTAATGAGTTATTTGTAACCCCGCAACAGTATTTGGCTGTATCTTCGTCACGCACCAGCTAAAACCTCAATAGCATCAAGGCTTTCAATGCGCGTTTATCTTTGCAACCAAAGATAAACGCGCCTAAAGTGAACCTGAAGTTTCTAATAATTATTTCTCTTTCTGCCAAAAAAACGTTAGCCCCCTTCACACTTCTCTTTTTTTTTATGGTTCATTAATCTCAGTTTTTTCTGATGGATGCCGCAGACGCCGCGATGCCTCTTTACACCGATTTACCTGGCCTGCCGGGCAGGGAACCGATATGCAGGACTGATGATGCAGAATTTAAAGTTTACCAACACTAATCATTTTATCCCCCTTCACGCACTCATCACCGCTGGAATCACGCCGTCGCTTATCATTAGCCAATCTGTCCCTTCCGGGTACACACCAGGGTCTGGTGATTTTATCATCAGCGAAGTTAAGTTAAGGATGGTCTGTGGCTGAGAAAGCCGTCTCAAAAATGAAGATTTTCACATTCAGTAGACGGGATTCACTGTACAAAAAAAAGGATTTGTTGATTAGCGATTATTCTTATAGCCGAACAATCGCGACCTGTGCCAGACGGGGCAGCGGGCTGGCAGGGATTAAAACCCCATTGCTGCGCTGCAAAGAGTGACGAAGATCACATTGTGGCGAAGAAAATAGGCAAAACCGGGCCACAGAGGATTGCGTTGCTCTTCCGGCGATAGTGGGACTTTCATCGCCAGGAAGAGGAAAATTTAATCGCGAATTTTCAAAGGGTTTACTACCGGTTCTGGCTTGATACGCATTGCGCTGACGACGCCCACCATCAGACACAAAATGCCGCACAGCGTCAGCACCGGCGGCCAGGCCTGACGTAATAAGAAGGTATACGCCAGACCGGCCAGGATCTCGAAAACAATCAGCGGCCCCACCAGCACCGTCGGTAAACGCTGGCTGGCTTCATTCCAGCACAGCGTGCCCAGCCAGGAGCACAACAGTGCAATCGCCAGCATCAGCGCGATAAAAACCCCGGGCCGCGGGCCAAACGGCAGCGAAAATCCAGGCTGGGTCAGGTGCAGCTGCCCCATGACCAGCAGGTATCCGAGCAGCGCCATCGGCAGCGTGGCCAGTCCCTGTGCGGTAGCCCAGGTGGCCGGACGGATCGCATTTTTCCGCAACCAGCGGGCATTGCGCAGCGGATACCACGTCCAGCACGCCACGGCGATGAAAGCCAGCGCGACTCCGCTGAGGTAGCGCCACAGGTCCGGTGGATGCGCCGCACCGTTCAGTTCAGCCACGTTCACACAAACCAGGCCCACAATAATCAGCACCAGGGCCGGGAATAACTTACCCCAGCGTAACTGGCCCTCATCCCGGCCATAAAACAGATTGGCACTGACGGCGATCACCACCGGGAGTGTGCCGATAATCATCGTCGACACTGGCGCGCCGGTACGCTGTATCGCCGTGGCCAGGCAGGCGTAATAAAGCAGATTGCCCACCAGTGTCAGCTTGATCACCTCCTGCCAGTCGCGGCGGGTCAGGGCCGCCAGACGATGGCGGTCCTGCCAGGCCAGCGGCAGGGCAATCAGCCCAAACGCCAGATAGCGGCCCATTGATTGCAGGGTGCCGGGATAATCCGGCACCATCAGCGGCCCGACAAAAATCAGGCCCCACATCAGCCCTGCACTGAGGGCAAAGAAAATTCCAGTGAGCATTGTCCACTCCGGACAGCAAGAAAACCCCATTATGGGGGAAGGTAAGACCGGGGGATTGTAGCAAATTGCGGTCAGCGGACAGCGGCCCGCACCTGCTGCTGATAGCGGCCAGGGGTAATGCCATAGCGGGCGGCGAAGCTGCGGGTCAGATGCGCCTGATCGGTCAGGCCCACCGCCGCCGCGACATCAGCCGCCGGCAGCCCGGCACGAAGTAGCTGGCTGGCCTGATACAGGCGAAATGCCATCAGCATCTGATGTGGGGTGACGTGATAGTGGGCTTTAAACTGCCGCTGAAAGTGAAAGGGACTGAGAGAGACCAGCGCCGCCAGCTCGTCGAGAGTAATCCGCTGACAGAGGTTGGCGCGCAGATAGTCGCGAACACTATCAAAGCGATGCCGCGGCTCCGGCGCTAGCGGACGCGCGATGCGGGCATGAGGACGCAGCAAATCGCACAAGGTCAACAGTAACCCATCCAGGGCGAGGGGATCGTCAGTCTGCCACAGGCTGCCGAGCAGATAAGAGAGCTGTCGGGCACGCAAGGGATCGTGACACACTGCCTGCTCAAACCACCAGTCCGGCTCGCCGGTCAGCGCCGCCAGCCGCTGTGGTTCAATGTAGATCATGCGGTACTGCCAGCCGCCCTCGGTGGCGGATTCCCCGGTATGCAGCTCGTCCGGGTTCATCAGGACCAGAGAGTCAACCGGGGCAAGGTGCTGTACACCACGATAACGAAAGCGCTCGGCCCCACGATCGATAGTGCCAATGCCAAACGCTTCATGGGTGTGGGGCTCAAACGCATAGCGGGTGATATGGGCGCGATAGAGCTCAACGCCCTGCCGCCCCGAAAGGTGGCGGAAGCGGGCGCGATCCTGCTCATCACTGAACTGCTCAGGCACTCCGTCCATTGCCACCCCCGCCAAATCACATCAGGCCGTCAGCTTACGATCTTTACCTGATGCGATCCAGACGGCTTATATCAGACCTTCGGCCTTCATTGCACGCTGCACGGCAGGACGCGCACCTACCCGGGCAGCGTAAGCCTGCAGATCGGGCCAGCCATCGAGGGAAAAGCCCACCACCCGGCTCCAGCCGAGCACGGTGAACAGGTAGGCATCGGCCACCGTAAATTGCTCACCCTGCAGCCAGGTTTTTCCGGCCAGCGCGGAAGACAGCCAGTCGAGGCGCTTATTCAGTCCAGCCACGGTCGCCTGCTTCCAGTCTGCCGTTTGCGCCGGGTTAAACAGCGCGCCCATCGGCTTATGGAGTTCAGTCGAAATAAAGCTCAACCACTCCAGCACTCTGTAACGATCTGCACTCCCTGCCGCCGGGATCAGACCCGCTTCTGGCTTCAGATCGGCGACATACTGCGCGATGACCGTCCCTTCCGTCATCAGGCTGCCGTCATCCAGTAACAGCGCAGGAATGTAACCTTTACTGTTGATGGTAACAAAGTCGCTACCGGATTCGGTTTTTTTGGTTTTCAGGTCAACTTTTTCCAGCGTAAAGGTCGCCCCGACCTCCTCCAGAACGATATGTGGGGAGAGCGAGCAGGCACCCGGGGTATAGAACAGTTTCATCAGTCGTAATTCCTTTTAAATTCACGAGGGTCAGAGTACGCGACTCATCTTACGCCGATGTTGGCCGTTGATGCCACACTGGCGTGTCTGGCGCAAAATTAAACGCCAGCTTAACCGTCGTGCTGACTGAGGACGTGGCCTGACCGGCATTGATGCGCCATTTATTTTCCGCGTGCTTCAATGCTGTCAACTCCACAGGGACAGGTTAAAACATCATGTCAGAAACACTGGTCATCCCCCGTCATACTGACGGGCTTTCGCTTTTTCTGGCTCTGCTGAACGGCGGCGTTATTCCGGGTGCGATCTGGGAAAAACCATCCTGGCGCGCCAAATTCCTTGCGCGTTCGCTGGCGTGGCCTCTGGCAAGTGCGCAGCACATGCAGCAGATCGCCTCCCGGCCCACAATGCGCCAGGCGCTGGATCTGCAACCGATGCTGCCGGGTAAAATCCACCGGCCTTACCTGTACCTGGGGCTGTCCGCCGCACAGCGTGGAGCGGTGCTGAGCCAGCATTATGACTTCCTGCAACAGCTTACCCACCCTGGCCTGCGCAACGCGATGCTGTCGGCCCAGCCCACGGAGCTGGCCAGCTTCACCGGCAAGGAGGGAGAACAGTTTCAGATCACCCTGACCTGTAACGGACGCTGTGAGCGTGAAGGCGAAGTGAATATGCTGTTGCACAGCGACGGCACGGTACTGGCTATTCTGACCTTCGCGGTAACAGACCATCAGGGACTGCCGATGCTGGTGATCGGCGGGATCCAGGGCGCAAGCAGCAGCACGCCGCACGAGCGGATCCGGGCTGCAACCAAGTCCTGCTATGGGCTGTTCCCCAAACGCGTGCTGATGGAGGGGCTCTCGCTGCTGGCACGGGCGACCGGGATCAGTGCGATCAGGGCAGTGAGCGACCGGGGCCACACCTACCGCAGCCTGCGCTACCGCTTTAAAAAGAAGGATGTTTTTCTGGCGAGCTATGACGAATTCTGGCAGTCATTAAACGCGGAACGGGTTTCCCCGGCGCTATGGCAGTTGCCGCTGGTATTCAGTCAGAAGAGTATGGATGAAATCCCCAGTAAAAAGCGCGCGGAGTATCGCCGCCGCTATGAACTACTGGAGGTCATCCGCCAGCAGTTCGCCCGTTTCCACTGAGGATGATTACGGCGCGGTGGTCTCCTGCTCGACATCGTCGATCTTCCAGCCATCGCGTTCGTGAAGCAGCGTGACCAGCAGATGCTGCTGGTCACCGGGGTCACGCCCCAGGGTGACATCCCCCGTTGCCCGGTTACCGTTTAACGTAAAACGGCTGACACTGACGTTATTGACCCAACCATCACTGTAGTCCTGATCCTGTAAAAAATAGTCATCATCCATGCCATCCGGGCTTTTAATCAGCAGATTGATTTTTTCCAGCAGACGCTGCGTCACGTATTCGTTAAGTAACGGATCGTGTTCATCAATCGGGCTCTCTTCTTTATTCAGTGCCGTCAGATACCAGTTGTAAAACGCCAGGCTGGTTCCCTGGGGATCGTCATTATGTGCTGCCGCCGCTGCCTGAAAAGCAACGAGCGAAACCACCAGCATCAGCAACCACTTTTTCATGCAAACCGCTCCGGATAACACCGCTATTCATTTTCCCAACCAGAACCCGTCAGGTTGCCAGTGATTGTATTGAATTTATCCGGCTAATCCAGCCTCCGTTCCCCTGTTTACCTGCTTATTTAGTAAATGTTTATCGCAGGCCAGACAGACAGGCATGACCCCCGTCATGCCCAGTGCTTTTTCTTACTGGTTTTACCAATGCCCGGATTACAGGCGTTAGTGGGGTCAAGTTGATGGAAGTGATGCTGATGAGCATCGGAAGCGTGATACAGATGCCCGATGTTATGTTCTGCCGGGTACTTTGCTCCGCGCTGGTCAAGATAGTCCAGCACCGCCGCTTTGAACTGTGCGCCATCCACGCCCGGTTTCAGAATATAGTCCTGATGGTTCACCAGACAGAAGAAGTGACCACAGCAGGACGCTTCCAGTACCTGATCCTGCAGTGCTGGCGGCAGGCGGATCAACCACTGGTCGTCATTACGACGCAGCGCAATGTCAAAGGCGATCAGACGTTCATCGGTGCTGATACCGGCATGTTCGCAGTAAAACACCGTACAGGCACCCACGCCAAAGCGGACCAGAAACGCATCCTGCTGCTCCGCGTCCGTACAATGGAACCAGTCGCCGTTGCGTGAAGCAAAGAACGTGGTGAGCAGACGACTCATTTGCGCCACCTCCGGCCGGGCCAGCTTAATCATCAGATGATGCTCATAACGGCGATGATAAGAGAGCAGGCGCGGGGCAACGGTTGACGGCGTGATGCGATTGCCCCACTGGATCAGCCGGTCGACAGTATTGGCTGGCAGGATCCTGAGCTTTTTCACCCGCGCATCCCACTGCGCCTTTTTGCGCATCAGCCCCGGCAGCGCCGCCGGCCCCAGCCGTTTGATCGACAAAAACATATGACGGGCATAGCGCAGGGTCAGGCGAAACGCGTTGCGGTGAATGTATTCCGCCTGGATTGGCAGCGTATCGAGCCGTTCGATCAGATAGCGACGCAGGTCGAGCAGTACCTGCTCATCATTGGTGCCGATGTAGAAGGTGTCTTCCTGCGGCGTGGCGTCGAAAGTGGCCAGACGTACGGCAAAGACGATCACCTTACCGGCACAGCCCGCACTGTCGTGCAGATACTGCGGGTTGCCGTTGAAGCGCGTGGGCGTGGTGGCATCGACATCTTTGATCAACGCCGCGTAGTCGTCGGCCCAGGTTTTCCCTTCCCAGTCCGGCGCGGTGCCGGTGGTATAGTCTCCGGCTTCCAGCCGGGCGATCATCTCTTCCGGGGTCTGGCCCAGATCAATACCGAGGTGGTTGATCAGATGCAGCTGGCCGCGATCGTCAATCTGCGCAAACAGCGACTTTTCGGTAAACGCCGGGCCGCGCTGCAGCAGCGAGCCACCGGAGTTATTGCAGATCCCCCCCACCACCGACGCGCCAATGCAGGAGGAGCCGATCACGGAATGCGGCTCTTTCTGCCACGGCTTCAGGCTCTCTTCCAGCTCCGTCAGGGTACTGCCGGGGAAGGCAATCACCTGCTGCGCATTATCGATGACCTGAACGCCTTTAATATTGCGCGTGCTGACAATCACCACCGGACGGTCATAGTCATCACCGTGCGGCGTCGAGCCACCGGTCACCCCGGTATTGGACGCCTGCATCAGGATAATGGCATCGTTTTGCTGACAGACTCTGAGCACCTGCCACAGCTGCAGCAGCGTTGCCGGCAGCACGACCGCCAGCGCGTCGCCGTGACCCACGCGAAAACCTTTGCAGTAATAGGCCTTACGTTCACCGTCAGCGATCAGATGGTCTGAGCCGACGAGGTCGCTCAGTTGTTGCAGGATCAGAGAATGTTGCATTCAGGGTGCCGCTCCATAGCGCATTTTTAGCAGCATCGATTGTACCCGAGGGGCTGGCGCCAGGGCCAGCGCCGGCGGCGTGAAAATCGGTCAGGTTGCTGATCGCGGCGAAAAGCCCATAACGGAAATCGATCGTAACGCCAGCCTGCCGATCTTTTTTTCGCACGCGTCTGTCGGCAAAAAATGAATAAATAGTTAACTTTTTATTAACCTGTAGGAAACGCTTTTTTATGCATTCTCTATGCAATTTAACTGCATATAAAAATATTTTACCCTGTTTTTCAGAAAGTTGAATGTGATCAAAAAGTGAATAATTTGTCTATACACCTGTGTTGACTTTGTTACAGCGCAGCGCCAGCATGAACGCCACGTACCTGTCCCCCCGACGTATTGCCCTGATTGTCACCCGTTTCAGTGAGGGTTGTGTCTGCTAACAAGAACGGATTGAGAGGATGCCATGTCTGACCCAAAGGATGCGCCGCAGCACCTGCATCGCGGACTCAGTTCGCGCCATATTCAGCTGATTTCGCTGGGCGGCGCTATCGGCACCGGGCTGTTTATGGGGGCGGGAAAAACCATTGCGGTGTCCGGCACCTCCATTCTGATCACCTATATTGTGGTCGGCTTCTTTATGTATATGGTGATGCGGGCAATGGGCGAGCTGTTGCTGAGCCGCCTGGATTACCGTTCGTTTGCAGATTTTGTTTCCGACTACCTTGGTCCAAAGGCGAGCTTCTTCCTCGGCTGGTCATACTGGCTGAGCTGGGTGGTGACCTGTATTGCCGATGTGGTGGTCTGCGGTGGTTACATGCAGTACTGGCTGCCGGCGCTGTCGCCGTGGATCCCGGCGCTGTTGACGCTGGGGCTGCTGTGCCTGTTTAACCTGCTGTCGGTGAAGATGTTTGGCGAAGCCGAGTTCTGGTTTGCGATTATTAAAGTTATCGCCATCATTGCGCTGATCGTCACCGGCTTCTGGATGATCGCCCGCGGCTGGACGTCACCGGATGGCGTGACCGCTTCGCTGGACAACCTCACGGACACGGCGGTGTTTATGCCACACGGCATCGTCGGCTTCTTCGCCGGATTCCAGATCGCGATTTTCTCCTACACCGGCATTGAACTGCTGGGCACCATGAGTGCAGAAACCCGCTCGCCGGAGAAGGTATTGCCGCGGGCGATCAGGGCGATCCCGCTGCGCATCATTATCTTTTACGTGCTGTCGATGGTGGTGATCATCGCCGTGACGTCCTGGCCGCACATCTCGCCGGACACCAGCCCATTCGTGACGCTGTTTGCCAAAGCCGGGCTGCCCGCCGCCGCCGCCGTGATCAACTTTGTGGCGCTGACCTCGGCGATGTCCTCCGCCAACAGTGGGGTCTACTCCAGCACCCGCATGCTGTATGGCCTGTCGCTGGAACAGCACGCCCACTGGCAGTTCCGTATTCTGTCGCGCACCACGCGGATCCCGGTCCGCAGCCTGATGTTTTCCTGCTTTTGCATGTTAAGCGGCACGCTGTTGCTGTTCCTGGTGCCCAACGTGATGACGCTGTTTACCGTGGTGTCTACACTGGCAGCGATTCTGGTGATTTATACCTGGGGAATGATTCTGGTGGCGTATCTGGTGTACCGCAGGCGCAGCCCGGCCCTGCACGAGCGCTCGGCGTTTAAAATGCCCGCCGGGATTGTGATGAGCTGGCTGACGCTGCTGTTTTTTCTGTTCTCACTGGTGGTAATGGTCTTTGACCCGGATACGCTGACCGCGCTGTGTGCGATGCCGCTGTGGTTTATCCTGCTGGCGTGGTTCTGGCGGGTGAAACAGCGGCGTGAACAGCAAAATGTTGTTACGGCGTCGTAGGGGCGACCCTTTTTCTGGTCGCCCCGTGCCGGTGACGGACACTGCCGGGCCGCCCCGATCAGCATGGCCACCCGGTAAAACATTCACGATCCGATGTTACAGCACACCCTGAGCCAGCATTGCATCCGCCACTTTAACGAACCCGGCAATATTCGCGCCGTGGACGTAGTGGGTCTGCCTGCCTTCCCCGCCGTGCTCCACGCAGGCGTGATGAATATCCAGCATGATGTGTTGCAGACGAATATCAACCTTCTCCGCTTTCCAGCTCAGACGTGCCGCATTCTGCGCCATCTCCAGGCCAGAAGTGGCTACGCCACCGGCATTTGCCGCTTTGCCCGGCGCAAAGAGTACACCCGCCTCAAGGAACGCATCGGTCGCCGGGATAGTGGTCGGCATATTGGCCCCTTCCGCCACGGCTTTCACGCCGTTAGCAATCAGCTGACGTGCCGCCGGCAGATCAAGCTCATTCTGCGTCGCGCACGGTAAGGCGATATCGACCGGCACGCTCCACGGCTGCTGCCCGGCAAGGTAAACCAGGCCACGTTCACGCGCATAATCTTCCACGCTGCCGTAACGCACGTTTTTGATCTCCGCCAGCAGCGCCAGCTTTTCCGGGGTAAACCCGGCTTCGTCTACCACCGTTCCGCGTGAATCAGAAGCCGTCAGCACGCGCGCGCCCAGCGCCATCGCTTTTTCAATGGCGTACTGCGCCACGTTACCGGCACCGGAGACCGCAACGGTACTGCCTTCAAAGCCCAGTCCGTGACGTTTCAGCATCGCATCGGTGAAGTAGACCAGACCGTAGCCGGTGGCTTCCGGGCGGATCAGGCTGCCGCCGAATGACAGGCCTTTGCCGGTAAACACGCAGGCGGTATTATTCGACAGCTTCTTCATCATCCCGGCCATAAAGGCCACTTCACGGCCCCCCACGCCGATATCCCCCGCAGGCACATCGGTATCCGGGCCCAGGTGGCGGTAAAGTTCTGTCATCAGCGCCTGGCAGAAGCGCATCACTTCCGCCTGGCTTTTCCCTTTCGGATTAAAGTCCGACCCGCCTTTACCGCCGCCCATCGGCAGGGTGGTGAGGGCATTTTTAAACGTCTGCTCAAAGCCGAGGAATTTCAGAATCGACAGGTTTACCGACGGATGGAAGCGCATCCCGCCTTTATAGGGGCCAATGGAGGAGCTGAACTGCACGCGCCATGCCCGGTTCACCTGCACCTGACCGCGATCGTCCGTCCAGGCAACGCGGAACTGGATCACACGTTCCGGCTCGACCAGACGCTCCAGCAGGCTTTGCTCCTGATACTGCGGGTGTCGTTCCAGGAACGGCCACAGTGACGTGAACACCTCGCGCACGGCCTGCAGATATTCCGGCTGGTGAGGATCGCGCTGCTGAACGGAGGTGAGAAACGACTCAAGAGAGTGAAAAGCTGTCATGACTAATTCCTTGTGCGTAATGTTCTGGCCCTGATGTTGTTTAGTATTGTTAGGGTAATCAGAGGGATGATGTTGTTCCTCTGCGACTATATCACCGGCTTTCGGTGGTACAACAAAAAACTTATGACCCGAAATATAGTTAAAAAACGGGTGAAACTGCCGCAGGCGGCGGAAAACCTGAGCTGATGCAAGAAATTCCCACGCATCATCATAAGAAAAAGTTATCACACAGCCACCGTCATCACTGTTGTTGATTGCCCGGTCAGAAAAGCAAAAACGGACCGCTGAATAAATATCTGCGGAAAAAGAAAAGATGACACTTTTATTACAGTGCAAACAAACGACAGTGATTGTATTTATTTCAGCCGCAAGACAGTCTGTGGCGTCATTATTTATGTATAAATGTAAACTTAATAAATGCGGCTTGCCGCATCGTAATTGAGTGTGATTTCATCAACCCTCCACAAATTGTGCTTTACCACCTGAGAAAATAATGATGAGCAATCACAACGAAAATAATCAGGAAAAGCCGATCGGATTATTACTGATTAATGAAAACGCCCGTAACGGGAAAGCGAATAAACAGCAGGCATTATCCCTGCTGACCGCCGGAGGCATTCAGGTGATTGAGCCCGGGCCCGGCGATCGCCGTGACAGTAGCGAGATTATTCTCGACTATGCCGACCGCATCGATCTGGTTATTGTCGGCGGCGGTGACGGCAGCCTGAATGCCGCCGCGAGAGGCCTGATGCACAGCGGGCTGCCGCTGGGCGTACTGCCGCTGGGCACCGCCAATGATTTCGCCCGCACGCTCGGTATTGCGAATAACCTGAGTCAGGCCGTCAGGGTGATTGCCACCGGGCACCAGCGCCCCGTCGATCTGGGTGAGGTCAATGGCCACCTGTTTTTTAACGTTTCCAGCATCGGTTTTTCCGCCACGCTGGCACACCATTTAACGGCCGAGTCCAAAAAACGCTGGGGGACATTTGGCTATGCACTGGCGGCCTTCCGGCTGCTGAAGCAGAGCCGTCCGTTCAGCGCCACGCTGGAACATGACGGCATCGTAGAGAAAGTAAAAACCGTGCAGGTTTCCGTTGGCAACGGGCGCTTTTACGGCGGGGGAATGACGGTGGAACAGAGCGCCGCCCCGGATGACGGCCGGCTGGACGTGTACAGTCTGGAGGTGGCGCACTGGTGGGAAATGATAGCCCTGCTGCCCGCACTCCGGCGAGGAACGCACGGTCGCTGGCGTAAGGTGCGCACCCTGTCCACCACCGCCATGACGCTGAGCACGCGCCGCCCCCATGATATTAACGCCGACGGCGAACTGATTGGGCAGACGCCCGCCCGGTTTACCATTAAGGCACATGCAATAACTGTTTTTGCCCCGTCCTGAGCAACATCTGATAAAGGTTTAATAAGGGTTAATATGATGAATAAATTTAGCATTCTGGCCTTAACGGCAATGATGACGTTAATTACCGCCTGTGACGATGCGACCAAAGAAAATATTAAAGAAGAAGCGGATAAACGCACAAACAGTCTGGTGGAGTCGGCACAAACCCAGTGGGATGAAACCAGAAAGCAGGCGACGGACCTGGCCGATGCTAAAGTGGCAGAACTGAATGCGGCGCAGCCCCTGGAAGACGCCAGGAAAAAAATGGATGAACTGGGGGAGATGAAGCTGTCTGATTTGATTTCGGGCAGTGGGGAAGAGAAAGAGGGTGAGGAAGGGGAAGAGGCGGAGAATAATTAACGGCCGGTAAAGACACCTTCAGCCCGTCAGGGACGGCCAGACTGTAAGCAGACTCTTAAAGATCGCAGCCAAATAATATTGTCACCGGCACGCCGGCTGATGGGCGGGTGATGAACGGTTGTCTGGTGCTGACGACGGAAATACCGCCACCGGAGCCGGAATTGATGCAGGCCAGCGCTGCCCGAGGCTCTCGGCCCGCAATAAGCGTGAGCTGATGGATGTGATTCAGGTCATGGCGAAGCCGAAGAAGCGGGGCGCTGGCTAACCGAGTAACAGGCAAAAAAATCCCGGCGCGATGGCCGGGATTGATGGGGTTACTCTGGATTGGATGGAGGCGATTTACGGGCTTTTCGCTCGTCTATTTTGGCAAAGATCCATATTCTTGCTCCTGATGCTATCCCAATAATTAAACTTACAGCAGATAGATAGCTCAAGGACTTTTTGGAGAAATCAATTTTACCTGAGGTAACTAGTTCGATAATTACATTGTTAACCAAGAAGATAAATGCGAAAAAGCAAAAGCCGTAGTAAATTGTGCTTAAAAGGAAAGCAGTAAATGTTGCTCTATTCTGCCTATTTTTAATTTTCATTAATTTTATCCTTAACCTTATTGCTTATTATTTCTCCCCCGATGCCACCAAACAGATCATTTATTTCCCCAGGGAAAGGAGCTAACTCCCCGAACTTTCCTCCTGACCAAGCCCCTAAAGCAGCACCACCAACAGATCCTATGTCAGGCCCATCAGTAAACACCGAGCCACCTGCTGCCATTCCGACGTTCTGCCAGACCCCGCGCCCCGGTGCTAATGCTCCTGTAATTCCTGTCGAGAGACTTCCCTTATAATCCCAGGTTTTATTTTCATTTCCAGGCTGACTCAGATCGAACCACTGATAAGAGCCATTGGCGATTTCCGCTATTACTGCACCGCCCACAGCTTTACCCACCGATGCCGCTGGACCTAAATAAGCAGCTCCTGCAATCAATACGCCATCCTTATACCCATTCACGATAACTTTGGTGATATTCGCACCTTCCGGTAAATCACCCTGCGCCAGCTTATCTAATCCAGCCTGTTTCTGTTCCGGCGTCAAATTGTTATCCTGGGCGTACTGGTCCCATGATGCCACCGCCTGACCATAATTCATCAGGCCCGTTGGCAGACTCAGTGCATTATTCTCAACCGCATTCTTACCCGCCTGGCCGGCCGTCACTGCTCCGCCAGTATCGCCCGTCGCCAGGCCGCCCGCAACTCCTGCGGCCAGTTCGCTCAGCGCGCTGACCTGCTGTTTTTCGCTTTCGCTCAGCTGGTCTGCCGCCCTGCCCGGGAACAGCTGCCCGGCAATGTAGCGCGCCGCCAGCTCTCCCCCGCCGGCACCAAGCCCGCCTGCTACAGCCGACTGATTGTTCAGCTGCGCCGTCACCGCCCCCAGCACCGCGTGCGCCATCGCGTTGCTGGCCACGTCCACCTTACCGGTCAGCGCTACCTTCATATAGTCCGGCATCGCCTGGTAAATCGCTCTGGCGCTGTCTTCGTTCTCTGCCAGCACAAAGCGATCAAGCTGAGACAGGTCATCGCTGCTCAGGTCGGAGAACAGCGGCAGACGTTTCAGGCTGTTCGCAATATCAGAACCCGCAGCGGCTTCTGACAATGCCCCGTTGGCACAGAATGGATTGCCGGAACAGCCTTCAGCTACCGCCTCTTGGCGGTTCTTCTTGCTGACTTCGGCGTATTTCTCGTAGATATCCTGCTTATCAGTGCCGTCTTTCTCTGCTTTCTCAAGTTCCTTGTGCAGATTAACCACATCTTTTGAACTGAGGAAGTTATTCTCAACAACAACGATCCCGGTGCAAGGGCTGAGATCGTTGTTGTGCTATCTGCTTCGGTTTTTCCTGTAGTGCTGATAGTAGATCCACCAACTGCCTATTGCTATCAACGATCCAGCGAAAGATGCCGCTTTAGTATATTTCCATATGTCAGCCCAAACCAACTCAAATGGAATTTGATACATCAGCAGGATATAGCCTCTTATAAGAACATATAAAAATAAAAAAATTAATGTCATTGCTATGTTACATGCAACAAATAAGTAGAGAAAAATGATGAACCACGATTCTTTTTTCATCACTGCTTCTTCCCATTACTATTTACGGTCTTACCAAGCTGATCATTGAGGATTTCTGTAGCTGCACTGCCTGATGCATTGCCTGCTATACCAAGTACTGGATTAACTGGTAAAGACTTCGATATCCCCATTCCGACATCAACCCAGATCCAGTCTTTCCATGGTTTCATTGGGTTTAAGAATTTATCAAGCTGTCCCTGAGCCACTTTACCAACACCATAACCCAGCCCGGATGCAGCGCCACTCATCGCCCCACCTTTCAAAGGATCATCACCTTTCTGACTGACGTAGATAATAAAATCCCGGCCCGATAGCCGGGATTCGTTATTACTTATTTTTCCTGTAATTTCGATAGTAGAGTGACCAACAACCACCGCCACCTATAAGACCACAAAATAAACTTACCTTAAAAAGCTTATTAAAATCATATGAATACATATCTATACTTATTCCCTTATCAATATATAAATATATATCCATCAACAAAGACATTAATAAAACCGTTACAAAAACAGTGATTGCACTACCTACTACCATATATATAAAAATGGATAAAATCTTTTTACGCTCAGAAAATATCATTTCTTATCTCCTGAGTTATCACTTAAAGATTTTCCCAATCGATCATTTATATATTCCGTAGAGGCAGACCCTCCCATATTCCCAACAACCCCAGGCAACGGATCTAACGGTAAAGGCTTCGATATACCCATCCCAATATCAATCCATTTCCAGTTCTTCCAGTTTGGATTAAGTACCTTATCAAGCTGCCCCTGAAGCACCTTACCGGCACCATAGCCTAGACCCGATGCTGCACCATTCATCACGCCGCCCTTCAACGGATCATCACCTTTCAGATAGCTTGATGTGGCTCCGCTGGCCGCATTCACGCCTATTGTGCCCCACAGCCCTGTCCCTGCTGTAAATGCCCCGGTCCAGTACCCCAGAATCACATCATTTGGATTCACTTCGCCGTTAATCAGATAACCCACTCCGGCATTAGCTCCCGCACCTATGAGACTTGTCGTTGCAGCGGCTCCCGGCAACAGCGGCCAGGCGATAACGCTGCCCACCGCCGCCATCGCTGTCTCACAGGACACCGGTGTCCCACCGCTGCAGGCTTCCTTAATAGCGGCCTGGGTTCCCGATTCATAATTTGCTGTGGTTCCGGGTTTGTGTTTATTTGCCGCTGCCAGAACACTCCCCAGCGCATTATTCTCAACCGCATTCTTACCCGCCTGGCCGGCCGTGACTGCTCCGCCAGTATCGCCCGTCGCCAGGCCGCCCGCAACTCCTGCGGCCAGTTCGCTCAGCGCGCTGACCTGCTGTTTTTCGCTTTCGCTCAGCTGGTCTGCCGCCCTGCCCGGGAACAACTGTCCGCCAATGTAAGTTGCTGGGTCGCCGGGTCACGGATGACTATCGTGCCCTTGCTCACCGCCGCCTTCGTCGTCGAACTCCCGCTGCTGTTTATTCCCACCAGCAGGCCGTTGGCCACGCTACCGCCCGAGCTGATGCCCACGCTCTGGTGCTCGACCTGGTACTCAGCCCGGTCCTCAATGTTGCTGAAGCCTGGCGGTTGAAGGAGATGGGATTTGAGACCGGGACGGCGCTGGAGGTGAAGGTTTTGCCGGGCTGCCTGATACTGGCCGCGCAGGAGCCGCAGCCGGAACCGCCCGCAGAGCCGGAGGTGGTGACCACGCTGCGTAAAGCCTGCAAAAAACTGTCGGCCCGTAAACAGCGTGAAATAGCGGTGTTTATTGAACTGGTTGCCACCCCGCAGAAGCGGCCACGCAAGATCCCGGAAGGAACGGTGGAGTGGCGGTCCGCCTTGACCTGCCCCCAGGATTAGATACAACCTTCAGTTAGTAATGTCAGTTGGTTTTTCTTCATATTTCCCGTTTCGCCAGCCCGCTGCAAATTCAGCCGGCGTCAGGTAATTCAGCGATGAATGTGGTCGACACTCGTTATAACCCTGCCGCCAGTCATTAATGATTTCCCGGGCATGTAGAATATCGCTGAACCAGTGTTCATTCAGGCATTCATCCCGAAAGCGGCCATTGAAACTCTCAATAAATCCGTTCTGCGTTGGCTTGCCCGGCTGGATTAAGCGCAACTCAACACCATGTTCAAAGGCCCATTGATCGAGCGCGCGGCAGGTGAATTCCGGGCCCTGATCAGTTCTTATCGTTGCAGGATAGCCACGAAACAGCGCAATGCTGTCCAGAATACGTGTCACCTGAACGCCTGTAATCCCGAATGCCGTGGTGATCGTCAGACACTCCTTCGTAAAATCATCCACGCAGGTCAGACACTTAATCCTGCGGCCGCTGGCAAGTGCATCCATGACAAAATCCATCGACCATGTCAGGTTCGGCGCATCCGGGCGAATAAGCGGAAGCCGCTCAGTCGCCAGCCCCTTGCGGCGTCGCCTGCGCTTTACACTCAGGCCGTTGAGATGATAGATGCGGTATATACCCGCTTGTGGTTGACGTGAAGGCCCTCCCGACGCAGTAGTTGCCAGATGCGCCGGTAACCAAAGCGGCGGCGCTCAAGTGCCAGCTCTGTGATGCGTAGAGACAGCTGCGCGTCAGCAGCCGGACGCTGAGCCGAATAACGGTAAGTCGACAGAGACAAACCTGCCAGCCTGCAGGCACGACGTTGCGACAGACCTGCGGCCTCACACATGACTTCCACTGCTTCCCGCTTCTGGTCTGTCGTCAGAACTTTCGGCCAAGAGCCACCTGAAGCGCCTCCTTATCCAGCATGGCTTCAGCGAGCAGCTTCTTGAGGCGGGCGTTCTCCTCTTCAAGCGACTTGAGCCGCTTCACTTCAGGGACTTCCATGCCGCCAAACTTCTTGCGCCAAGTGTAAAACGTGGCATCGGAAATGGCGTGCTTACGGCAGAGCTCACGGGCAGAAACTCCGGCTTCGGCCTCGCGGAGAATACTGATGATCTGTTCGTCGGAAAAACGCTTCTTCATGAGGATGTCCTCATGTGGCTTATGAAGACATTACTAACATCGCGGTGTGTTAATCAACGGGGAGCAGGTCAGCCTGAGGTAACTCGTTGGTTATAAAATAAAATCCCGGCTTGTCGCCGGGATTTGTGTATTAATTCAGAAGATCTGTTGATACATTACCGGTATCGAAGAACTCTTTAAATATCTTGACTACAAGATCAAAGTCTTTCGTTATTTGACGAAGAGGCCAATGATCACCAAGTATCATTATTTCATCATCCGGCCCTAAAGGATTCCAGTAAGTTCTAACCTGATATTCATCCTCAAGGATTTCACCTAAGGTCATTAGGTAATAATCGTTTTCAGTTCTTACCTGTAGCATTTCCACTCCATTCCCCACCGTACTCAACGCATCAAGTGTGAGAGTACCTTCTCTTCCCTGAAGTTGTACTAATTGATTAAGTATGTCATTCCAGGTTGAGACTTGTTGATTCCCACCATATTCATTCAATGTCCAACCCATTTTAAATTTCATTTAATCACGAGCCTTAAGAGATTTCATTCCGGGCTGCCAGTAGAGGACGGTTCCTGTAGTCTCTTCATAGATTGTTAATGATTTTAATCCTGCTTTATCAGCCATAGCGGCTATATCACCCCGGCAATAACCACATACAGGTTCTTTAGAAACACTCATTGTCATCTCACGTCCTTGAGACATACCCTTTTCAAAAGCTTGCTGGATAACACCTACTTCGGCATGAGCAGTAGCCATATTCCCATTGGGAAGAGGTTTGTTTTGCTTCTCTATTTTGGCCTGGATACGTCCATCAATTAGCGTTGGCTTATTTATATCAGCCAAATTAGAAGGCCGTGCTCCCTGATTGGTATCTGAGAATTTAGCCCCGTCAACATTACCTTTCGCCACAACCTTAATATTAGCATCAACGATTTTACTGAGCTGTTTTGCTGCTGCCGAACCTAATACTGGCGTCACCGAAGCAACAATGATATCCATGCCCTGTTTGGTTTCGGCATAGCCCTGAGCCGTCTGGCGATCCACGCCCAGCACATCCATTGCATACTGCGTCAGCGCATCCTTCACCTGCTGCTGATTCTGTGCATCAACGCTGGTGATATTCAGCAGGTTCACTATCTGGCCGTAAGAGTTCGCATACATCTCACTGACTTTGTTATTGTACTGCCCGGTGTCGTACTCACCTTTGGCCGCGATAACCTCCAGTCTTGCACTGGCACAAGCCGCACTTCCGGCATTACCGTTTCCACAAGCATCAATGACCTTCTGGTCGCTGGCGATATCCTTTTCACGCAGTTCATTAACTTTCTGCTGGGCCTGCTCACGCTCTGCCGGGTCTTTGCTGTTGAGTTTCTGCTTCGCTATCTCAAGCTCGGTCTTCTCTGACACGCTCAGATAGTTATTCTCCACAACTGTCTTACCAGTTGCGCTCCTGCGATGGCGTCATCACCACTGTCACCAATCACTCTACATCTTTCGGTAGTAAAAGAACCAGTAGGCAAATCCAATTCCAATCCCCACTGAACCTGTCTTCAATACCTTATGCAAGTTATCCCTCAAGTATTCCAGCATCTGCTCACCTCCACCAACCCAATACCCAAGGACCTGGAAAATAAAACTTACACAAATAAGCATCAGCGAGAAGGCAATGCATAAGTATAGTAATGCCAATAATGATTTTTTACTTATTAACATTATTATTGTCCTTATTTTTTATAGAGTTTTGCAATGCATCAGAGAACCCCCCTGACGCAGCTGAGTCGGCAATATTTCCTGAAAGTGAAGGCAGATTATTTTGAGGCGCTGGTTTTGTGATAGTCCATACGCCTGTGGGAACCCATTCATATTGTTTAGAGATTGGGTTTAGTTTTTTATCCATTGGTATTTTTATAATATTACCAGCGGTATAACCCACTGAAGCGCCTGCCTTACTCAGCAACGCCCCCATAAACGGATCATCACCTTTTATTTCTGCAGTATAATAACCACCGGCGGCATTCCAGGTGACTGTTGGATTATAACCTTTACCTGCAGTAATTAGACCGATAACTCCTGACCCTATTACGTCAGATAATTTTACCTCACCAGTTTTGCTTGTTCCATATTGGATAGCTGTATTAGCCGCACTTGAAACTCCCGCTGCGATTAATTGCTCCTTAACACCTGCACTGTTAGTAATAATAGCCTTCCCACCCATTATCGCTACCGGCCAGGAAGTTGGGGTCATTACCACATCCATAACCCGATCACCGGTCGTAATATTATCCTTCAGGAATTTCAGGTCGGTGCCATTAAGATATTTTACCAACGCTGCCGCATCCGGGTCCTTCAGTTTCTCACTCAGCCTTATCTGATGTTTATCAGCATCCAGCGCAACGTTGGTTTCCGCCTGAACCATTTCTTCCCAACTTACGCAGACCACACCGCCACCCGTACAGGCTTCGGCCAGTTCTTTACTGTTTTTATTACTGATTTCGATATATTTTTCAACAACAGATTTGCAGTCACCTCCGGTGGATTTACAGGCGGAGAGTTCCTTATCAAGCTGCCGGGACTCCTTCTCACTCAGATAATTATTCTCCACCGCATTCTTACCCGCCTGGCCGGCCGTCACTGCTCCGCCAGTATCGCCCGTCGCCAGGCCGCCCGCAAGTCCTGCGGCCAGTTCGCTCAGCGCGCTGACCTGCTGTTTTTCGCTTTCGCTCAGCTGGTCTGCCGCCCTGCCCGGGAACAGCTGCCCGGCAATGTAGCGCGCCGCCAGCTCTCCGCCGCCGGCACCAAGCCCGCCAGCGACAGCCGACTGACTGTTCAGCTGCGCCGTCACCGCCCCCAGCACCGCGTGCGCCATCGCGTTGCTGGCCACGTCCACCTTACCGGTCAGCGGGTTGGTGGTCAGCTTCCTGATTTCCGTCGCCAGATACGGCGACGCGCCGCTCGCCAGCGCACCGGCCAGGTTGTTGCCCGCCAGCGCCGTCAGCGCGCCCGTTACCGCCTGCGCCGCCTTCTGCAGGTCGCTGCCGGTGCCGTACTGCCGCATCGCGTTGTCATAGGCGCGCTGCATCACCGCCGCGCTGCCGGCCGGTTTACCGTCTTTCGCCAGCTGCTCCCGCGCCTGCGCCAGCGCCGCCGGGTCTGTCTGGGCCTTCAGCCCCGCGATGTCGCCCTGCGTGCGGATAACGTCCATCGCCTGACCGCCGATTTCACCTATCAGCTGGGCCTGTTTGAGCCGGTTCTGCTCCTTCTCCCTGTCAAATATCGGGCTGATGCTGCCGGCGTTGGCGTTATCCGTATCCCGGTTCAGCTGTGTGATGTCCTGCTGCTGTTTATCAGTATCACGGACTGTCAGAGTCCCTTCACTGACCCCGGCCTTCGTCGTGCCCTCTGCATGGCCGCCGTTGTTGGCACCCGACAGCATGCCGCCGGCCATGTTGGTCAGCAGGTCCTTGCCCACCGGCCCGCCGGTGCTGAGGCTGCCGCCGCTGTGCGTGGCCTTAAAATCGGCCTGGTTGTGGATGTCGCTCCAGCCCAGCGTGCCGGTATCGAGGCGGTTCCTGTCGCTCTCCGCCGTGCTGGCTATCACCGCGCCGTCGAGCTGGGTGTGCTCTTTGACGGTGACGTCATAGCCGCCTTTGCCCGCAAACAGCCCGGTCTGCTCTTTAACGCTGTCGAAGTTGCTGTGCAGCCTGTCCCGGCTGGCGCTGACGCTGGCGGAACCGGTCATCGAACCGAAGGTGAAGCTGCCGCCCGCGCTGACGTTCTGCTGCTTCGCATCATAGCGGTCGCTGTCCCGTTCGCTTGCCAGCGTCAGGTTGCGCCCTGCGTCAACGGTGATTTTTTCCCCACTGGCCTGCGCCCCTTGCAGAGCGGTGTCGCGGCCGCTGGTCAGGCTGAGATGGCTGCCCGCATCGAGCGTGGTTTCGCTATGGGTCAGGCCGTTGCCGTTCTCATGCCCTTTACCGGCGTTTACCCCGGCAGAGACGCTGATGCCGTAGCCGCCAGTGCCGGCGCCGATACCCACGCCGACGTTGCCGCCTTTACTGCTGTTAGTGCCTGTTGTGGATTCGCTATTCTGCGCGGAGTGCAGGGTAATATCCCGCGCCGCATCAAGCGTCAGGTCTTTGCCCGCCTTAAGCTGACTGCCGGATATCGCGATATCGCCGCTTTGCGCGGCGTTATTCTTACCGGTTGCCGTTATCGACAGGTTTTGCCCGGCGTTGAGCGTGCTGCCCTGCGACTGGTGGCTGTCGGTGCGGGTTTCGCTCTTCGACGACTGGCTGCCCCAGGAGGCAGTGACGCCAACGGTGTTGGTGGCTCCCTGCGCGGCACCTTTATCACCCGACTGCAGGCCGGCTGCAGCATTCTTCGCGTCCGCCGCCCCGGTCAGGGCGTCGTCACGCGCCCAGGCCTGTGCAGCCTGCACGCCGGACAGCGCCGCTTTGGTGTTTTGCAGCGCGTTCAGGCGTCCGTCGCCTTCCTTTCTCGCCTGCTGCGCAGTGCTGACGGCGGCGTTGAGCGCGCTGCCCACGCTGCCCGACAGCGCCACGCTCAGCCCGCTCTGCTTCTGCTCGAAGGTTTCCTTGCGGGTGCGCTGGTCGTAGCCCGGGTCGATAGCCACGCTGTCGCCAGTAAGGTTCAGGTCCCTGGTCGCCACCAGGTCGGCACCGCCGATGTGCAACTGGTTGCCTGCGGTGATACTGACATTGCCCTGGCTGCTGCCGATAGTGCTGACACTCTGGCTCTGGGTCGTACCTTTTTCGTCGACTTCGTGCTTGCTCGACTGCTTACCAACCGTAAAGCCGATGCCGCCGCTGCCCAGCAGTCCGCTCTTTTTCTTCTCATCCAGCCGGTAGTGCGTGTCGGTCTCGGTGGCTGCAATGATATCCACGTTGTGGCCCGCCGCCAGAGCCACGTCATTATCGGCGGCGATGGCAGACCCGACCACCGCCAGATCGCGGCCGGCCGTGATGCTGACGCTGTCACCACTCAGCAGGGAGCCCTGCTCAAGCGTAGAACGGTCATCCTGTACCGTATGGCTGCTGCTTTTCGACAGAAGGCCTTTTTTCTGCGAATGCTCTTCACGGAACTGCGATTCGCGATCGGTAGCGCTGTTAAGCAGCACATCCCGTTTTGCCTGTAACGCAATAGCCCCTTCTTCGCTGTGCAGGGTACTGCCCGCCAGCGCAATATCGTTGTCGCGGGCGATCACCGTGACGCCATTCTTACCGCTAAGGGTGCTGCCAACGCCGCTATCGCGCTCCGTCAGTTCCTCACGATGGCTTTTGGTTTTGCCCCCACGCTTGTTTTCGCTGTCCTGATCGACCACCACCTGACGCGCCTCTTTGATCGTCACGTCCTGCGCGCTCACGCCCACCTGTCCCTGCTGGCTGTCGACCTGCGCGCCCTCCATCCGCAAATTTTTACCGGCCACCAGGGCCACGCCCTGATCACCGCTCAGGGTACTCAGCAGCAGGCGATCTTCCTGGCGGGTATTGCTGACCGATGAGGTGCGGCTGTTCGCCGTCAAATGGGTGGTATTGGTGGTTTTGTCCGCGAGGAGTTTGACATCACCACCTGCCTCTATCCGAGTATTGCCCCCGGCTTTCGCCTGGCTGCCCTGCAGTGTGATGTCCTGTCCGGCACTGAGGCTGAGGTTACCCCCGGCATTAAGCGTGCTGCCCTGCGCCTGCTGCCACTCGCCGCTGACCTGTGCCATGCGTGCCCCGGCTTCTTCCATACCTGCGCCGGTACGGTTGCCCATCGAGCCGGAGATAACGTCGACGCTGGCGGTATGGCTGCTGCGGGCCGTGCCGATCTCCAGGCTGTTCTGCGCGCTCAGGCTGAGGTTGCGGCTGGCATCCAGCTTCGCCCCCTGCAGTTTCACGTCGGTGCCGCTCAGGCTGATATCGCCGGCCGTCATTGAAGCCTGACGCAGCGCATCCTGCAGATTGGTACTCAGTGTCAGGCTGGCCGCCTGAACGTGAATACTGTCCGCGCGAATATCGCCCCCCTGATGCTGGAAACGGCTGGCGTCAATGTCCAGCGTCCGGTCGGCCACCAGATTGCCGGCATTGCTGAGGCTGCCGGCAGAGAGTTGCAGTTGTCCCCCGGCCATCAACGCCCCATCGCCAGAGAGTTGCAGCGTGGTGTTGGCCAGGTACACTTTAGGTACCCAGACGGTCTGTGGGCCATCGGCACTGTCGACCGTTTCGCTCACCAGCCAGACAATGTCCTGCTGTAGCGCGGCGATCTGGGCCGGCGTCAGCGCCACGCCAGGCACCAGCTTAAAGTCCTGCGCTACCGTGCTGCCGTTGTTCATCAGGTTCTGGTACTGCGTCATCGCGTCATCGCCCTTCACCGAGGGCCGACCGGTCAGCGCCAGTACCTGCTCGCGCACCAGACGCTGCTCGTAGAACCCGTCTCCCAGGCGTTTGATCACCTGGGCAGGATCGTACCCCACCCGGTCCAGCAGATAGTCACTGCTGATAAATTTGCTGCGGCTGGTGAAGCGCTCGTCTGTCACCACCAGGTACGGGCTGCCTGCGGCCGGATTCTGGCGAAACAGTCCGTTATTCGGGATCGTCGTTGCCACACGGTCAAGATGTTGTTTATCGGTCAGCGCCAGTTCACCCGGCGTTAAGGGGCGCGTTCCCGGAGCCAGCTGGGTGCCGACGGGTTGCAGGGTGCCGTCCTCTACCGTTACCGCCAGGGGATTTCGCTGCTGTTCGGCACGCCCGGCTTCAGCGGCTTTTCCGGCCGCCGCGACGCTGCCGATCTGGGCCTGGTTCACCGTAACGTTCTCAATGCGGGTGCCCTGAATGGTCACGCTGCCGTTGCCGGTCATGATGGCATCAACGGTGGACAGCGCCGTGGTCTCGTCATGGTCAAAGGTGGGATACCAGTGACTTTCTGCCCTGTCATAGTGATCGACAAGATGTTCCTGACGCCGCTCGTTAACCGAATAGCCTTTGTTAACGATATTTTGTGCGCCCGACACGTTCAGATCACCGTTTGCGCTCAGGGTACTGGCATCGTTGAGCAACTCACCGGCCACGCGCAGTATCATATTGCCGCCCGCAAGAATTTGCGCGCCAGTGCCCGCAGAAACGAGTTTATCCGTTGTCACCGTGCCGGTGGCAGTGCGCTCACGCAAGTTACTGTAATCACTAACATAAGGCGCATTGTCGATATCAAGATAGCGCTCAGGATCCCACTGAACGAGCTGGCCAATATCATGTTCCCGTCTGAAAGTGTGTTGATAGGGCGTTGGCACCACGTTCTGATTCCAGCCACGGGTTTCATAAAATGTCAGGTCGTAGCTGCCATCGCTGGCAGGCTTCAGCGCAAGATAATGAATCCACATATCGGTCAGTTGTCCGACGTTGTTTTTTACCCGAACCTGAGCCCGTTTTGCGCCAGCATCAATAGCCAGCAGGGTGCCGTAACGGTTGGTCTGTGCCGCCGCGTCATTCTGGAACGTTAAGCGCTGGGTGGTGGAGGCTACCGTGCTCTTGTCGGTATTGACATCTTCCCCGTATGAGCGCCAGTAATAGTTATAACGATGCCATTTATAGTTGCTGGACTCAGCATTGCGGGTAATTTCCAGCCCTTCGCGCAGGTTGTTCAGGCGCCGGGCATCCACCTGGATATCCCCGTCGGCTTCGATGCTGCTGGCACGGTTTTCAATCAGATCATCACTGCCCAGCAGCAGGTTACCGCTGCTGTAAAGCAGGCTGCCGTCGCGGTTGAGCAGGCTTGCCCCGGCATGCAGATCCAGCCGCTGCGTGGCCGCCATCACGGCGGCACGTCCGTGGTTATCGATCACCCCTCCACGTACCTTAATCTCATCTCCGATCAGGGTCGCCGCATTGTCCAGCGTATCCACATTCAGGGTCATACTGTCGGCTTCCAGCCGCCCCTGGTTAAGCAGCTTACCGGTGGTCAGCTGCAGCGTTTTCCCCACCAGCGATCCCTGATTGGTAAAGTGCTGGCTGTTAAGGGTCAGGCTGCCGGGCAGTAACCAGTCAGTCAGGTTGGTGAGTACCCCCGACACAGAAAGCGTCATGTCGCCGTTGCTGCTGAGGGTATCGCCTGCCCGGTGGGTGTAGTCCTGCTGCACCGTAAGATCCATCCCCCGCTGGCTGAGGAGGGTACCGCCCTGGTTGTTGAGGGAGCGGGCCTGAACGGTCAGCACGTCACCGCTGCGGATCTCGCCGCTCTGGTTAAGCAGGTTCAGTGCGGGAGCCAGAACGCTGCGCGCCTGCGGATTACCGCTCTGAATCTTCAGCGCCTGGTTCGCCAGAATATGCCCCTGGCGGTTATCCAGCGTCTCCAGCAGGGTCAGGGTCATTGCTCCCGCACCTGACAGACGTCCGCCCCGGTTATCCAGGGTCCGGGCTGTCACCTGCGTGAGTGTGGTACCGAGCAGCAGGCCACCGTCACGGTTGTTCAGACTGTCCGTCTGCACCCTCAGCGCGTCCTGGCTGGTCACACTCCCCTGCCCGCTGTTATCCAGTTGCGTGGCATGCAGATCCAGCGCGCGGGTGGCCACCAGCTGCCCCGCCTGGTTATTCACCGTCTGCGTCTCAAGCGTAAGCGCATCGCCACTGTGTATTCTGCCCTGCTGATTATTCAGCGTATCGACACGGTACTCACCCGCCCCCTGGCCGATCACCGTACCATCCTGGTTGTCCAGCTGCCGGGCAGTCAGCATCAGGCCGCCGCCGCTGCTGAACACGCCCTGCCGGTTATTTATCTGATCTGCCGTGATGGTCTGATCGCCATTGCTGCGCACCGCCCCCCCGGTATTGTCCAGACCGGCATTCAGATTCACTGCCAGCTGCTGCAGGCTGCTGACCGACCCGCTCTGATTGTGAAGCGATCCTGCGGCCAGCGTCATACCGCTGCCGCTTTCCAGGTGCCCCTGGCGGTTATCCAGCGCGTTTTTGACGTCCAGCTGCAGCTGCCGGGCAGCGGAGATTGCCCCGTCCTCACCATTGTGAATGGCCTGCGCCGCCACCGTCAGCCCTTTCCCGGCCAGCAGCTGACCTGCGCCATTGTTCAGGATGCCGGCCGCCGCGCCTGCGGTCTGGCCCTGAAGGGCAAGCTGCCCCAGCGCACTGATTTTGCCGGCGCGGTTGTCGGTGTCCTGGCTGACGTTAAGTGTCAGATCGGCCCCGGATATCAGCGTTCCCTGCCGGTTGTTCAGGGTGGTGGCCCTCAGCGACGCATCCTGCTGGCTTTGCACGCTGCCGTCACGGTTAACAAACTGCCCGCCGGTCGCTGACCAGCTTCCCTGCGTGCCCATCCATCCGCCGGTATTGAAAATATCGCCAGCACTCAGGGTTTGCGTCCGCTGACTGAAGATACGGCCGCTGCTGTTGTCCAGCGCCCGGGTGAGCTGCATGTCCAGGCTATCCAGCGACTGAACCGAGCCCCGGCCGTTGAGCAGATTGCCGGCGCGGATCTGTGCGGGGCCGGTTGCCGTCAGCGCGCCGTCCTGGTTATCAAATTCGCCCGTCAGATCCAGCGTCAGCGACTGCTGGCTCTGAATCGTTCCCTGCTGTCGGTTGGTCAGTTGCCCACCGTGCAGCGACAGCGCCCCGTCAGCGATCAGCTGGCCGCCGTCATTGCTGAACAGGCCGTCTGCGCCCTGCCAGCTGAGTGCGTCTGCTGCCGTCAGCTTCCCGGACTGATTGTTCACCACCCCCTCGCTGTTCAGGGTCAGCACGCCGCCAGACTGTAATCTTCCTGCCGTGTTGTTCAGGCTGCCGGCCGTGGCCTGCACTCCGCTGCCACCCCGGGCATTCCCCGCCTGGTTATCCCATTCGCCGCCGGTCTGGACGCTTAATACACGCCCGGCTTCTATCAGCCCCTGCTGGTTGTTCAGCGACTGACGCGCGGAGAGCGTCAGATCCTGCTGGCTGACCAGTTCTCCGCCGGTGTTATTAAACTGCTCTGCACTGAGCGCCAGCTGCGTGCTGTCGATCCGGCCCGAAACGTTATCAATACGGCCTGCAGCGTCCAGCGTCATGGCATCGCCCGCCAGCAGACGCCCACCGGCGTTGTTGATATCCGTTTCAGCGCGGACTTGCAGAGCCGACTGGCTTTGCAGCGTCCCGTCCTGGTTATTCAGCGTTCCGGCGGACAGCGTCAGGTTGCCGTTGCTGCCCAGCGCGCCACTGCGGTTATCCAGCAGCCCCTGCACCTCCCAGCGTTGCGCCGTGTTATCCAGCGCGACCAGCCGTCCGTCCGTGTTCGCCAGGGAGCCTGCCGTCAGCGCCAGCTGGCGGGCTTCCATACTGCCACCGGTGTTATCCAGCTGCCCGGTCAGGGCGAAACGACTTTCCCCCCCGGCTGTCTGCGACCAGACCCCGCCCTGAGCGGACAGGCTGGCGGCTTCGATATCCCAGCGTCCCGCCCCGACCTGCGCCTGCCGGGCGGTGATATCTCCGGCGGTACTGACCGCCAGCTCGCCGGCATCGACTCTGGCCTGCTGCAGCGCTACACCTTCTGCCCCGGCATCAATACTGGCGCGGCGTGCTGCCAGCGTACTCTGGCTCAGGTCGACGCGCTTCCCGCTGATCTTCACGTCCTTTTTGCTTAACAGGCTACCGCTGGCGCGCAGGGTTCCCTGGCTGGTCAGCGTTAAGTCTGCTTCCCGCGTCAGGGTGCTGTCAGCGTCACTGCCTGCCAGCAGATGGCCGCTGCTGCTGATGCCGCGTTTCGCCCGCAGGGCCACATCCCCCGCCGCAGCAAGCGTGCCGGACTGTTTAATCTCACCTTCCCGGCTTTCTACCGAAACGGTACCGCCGCCGTGCAGTTTGCCGTGATGTTCAAGGGTGTCTCTGGCCGCCAGGCGGATATCGCCTCCCGCCTGAGTCACTGCGTCCTGGCTCCCGGACTGCCAGGTGAGCTTCCCTTCGCTGCTGACGGTCAGCGTTTTAGCCGCCTGGATATGCCCCCCCTGATTGCGCACCCCGACGCCAGCCTCTGTGCCGATCATGCGGATCTGGCCGCTATACATGCCGCCCATCTGGCCCATATCAATCGCCAGCTCAGGGGCTTTACCGTCGGTGGCCAGCGCCGTCACCGTTTTACCATCGGCACTGATGCGATTGCGTCCTGCGACCACGTTGAGACCCTGCCGGGCCCAGACGCCCGCGTTGATATCAACCGCACGCGCCAGCACATCAACATATTCAGTATCATGCCGCGCGTCGCCGTTCAGGCCGCCGCCTTCAATGCGCACGGTGCCGCGCTCGACCTGATAACCGGCGAGGCTGCCGTCCGCATTCAACTGGGGCTTACCCGTGGTCAGCGTCATCCGTCCGGCATTAATGGTGCCGCAGCCGTTGCAGACGATCCCCGCCGGGTTAGCCACAATGACCTGTGCCCGCCCACCCGCAACTTCAAGAAACCCGCGCAGCTCGCTGGGGTTGTTGCTGTTGACTTCATTGAGAATGACGCGGGCCGGGGCCGATTTGGGATTGAGATTCGGGTTACCCTGGATCATCCCTGCCAGCTGCGTGGAGGTCATTGAGGCGGAGTTATTGAGGATGGCCCCCTTCTTATCGACGTCGAACTGGCGGTACTGGTTATGGGAGACCCCGGCCTGGTTGGGGGCGGTAATATTCACCTGCGGCAGGCCGTTCTGGGTCGCGATCACCTGCGGGCGCTGCGCCCCCGCCTGTCCGTCGGCAACAATCCCTCCGGCTGTCGCCGTGCCGGCACAGAGTGTCAGACCCAGCATCCATATCACCCTGCGCACCGTTACCCACAGGCGAGGCGCTCCGGTGGCACGGGTTTGTCCGGGTTCGCTGCTGCAGCTACGGGCCAGTTCCGAAACCACCCGCAGCTCCCCGTGAGTGCGGCTGAAAATAAGACGATAGCAATGCTTGTTCATGGGTTCGTCCTTGAAGGCGTAAGATCCGTTCAGTGAAGTATGCGGCTGTCGCTCAGGCGGCCGGCCGGTTAAATTTCCAGGTTAACGCTGAAGCCCGCCGTGGCGCCTGATGTGTGGAATTGTTCAGGTTTATACAGCGGCACGCCGGCAAACAGGTCGTAACTGAACCGTCGCCACAGCGCCCCGCGCACGCCCACGGCGCTGCCCGCCAGCTGATGCCCGGACAGATAACGGGTGCCGGGCCCGTCAACGCGGCCGTAGTCCAGCGCGACGTAAAGCTCATGCCCGCGCGACAGCACATTCCACGCCATCTCATTGCGCCAGATCAGCCCTTTCTCACCGGAGAGGATCTGCTCCCCGTCAAAGCCGCGCACGGTGTAGCGCCCGGCAATCGCCAGACGTTCCTGAGGGGTAAGCGGGTTTGCGCTCCACTGCCCGCGCAGGCTGGTCACATAGCGCCACGGCTCTTCACCCAGGGTAAACGGCTGGTTCAGGCTGATATCCCCGAGGGCAATGCCGGTACGGGCGCTGCCGCTGTGGGTGTCCTCTTCCGGGGAGCGCAGCGCGCCGAAGGCCCCGGTGCCGCGCCGCCAGTTAATGCTGGCATCCAGCGTGGCATCGCTGAGGTAGCTGCGCTGGCTGAGTCCCAACTCCCAGCCCGCCGTCCGGCGGTGTTGCTGTTCGATATCAATGCCGTCGACGGCGTTAGTCGAGTGCTTGCGCCAGACACGCATATTCAGTGTGGTTTTATGCAGCTGATTGCGGAACAGCAGGCGGGACAGCGTCAGTTGCACGTTATCGCTCTTCCCGCTGTAACTGAGCACCTCGTTGGCGTTGGCAATGTTCTGGTGATAGGTGTAGTTGTTATAGTTGGCGGCCAGCCCCCAGTAGCCGAACGGCACAGAATAATTCAGGGTATGGGAACGGTTGCCAAACGGGCCGTGATCGAAGAGATCTTTGCCGATGTTGGCATAAAACAGGTCGTTCTGGGCAAACGGGGCGTCCACGGCCAGCGTGGCGGACCCGAGATAGCGGCCGGTGCTTTTGGAACCGCTGTCATCCAGTCCCAGGCTGAGGCGCACCGGGCGTCCCTCTGCCCAGTTCACCTGCAGATCGCTGGTGCCATCCCGCCCGCCGGGCAGGATACTGATATCGGCCGATGCACTCGGTACGCGGCGAAAGTTTTCCAGCCCCTGTTCAATATCGCGCAGATTCAGTACGTCGCCGGGTGAGGCGGGGACGGCATTCCACATGCGGGCACGCCAGGACACCGGCTGGCTGAAACGAACATGGTCAATGCGCCCCGGCTGGAGCGTCAGCGTCAGCACGCCGGTTGTCAGATCCTGCTCCTGTGCCATTACGCGCGTGGTGACATAACCCGCAGCGAGAATGGCGTTCTGCACCTTATTAAGAGCCAGCATAATCCCCTGTCCGCCGAGGCAACGGCCTTTTGCCCCGTCTGCCGCCGCCAGCGCCCACTGAAAGCGGGGCGCAAGATCGCCGTTCAGACGCAGAGTCTGGATCGGGAAACAGGGTTTTTCATTCGCGGGGTAGTCCGGCAGTACCTCACCGGGGCGCGTCAGACGGACATCACTTTCCGGCGCATTTTGCTGCTGTAACGCTCGTTCCCGCGCCTGTTGTCGAAGCTGCTCCCGGGCATCCAGGCTGGCAGCCTGGCGGGCATCACTGTCGGGCAAAAGGGCAGCCAGAGTGGGGGAAGAATAAGCCAGCACCGCACCCATAAGGACAGGCACGATTTCCCTGCGCTGAATAAAGCGAAAAGATAAAGTCATTCTAATGAAAGTCCGTTTACAGAGAAATTAGACGTTATAATTTTCGGACATTATCCATTCAAAAAAGGGGATATCAAGCAAAAGTAGCGTGAAATTGCTTTTTTAATTATCACCCTCCGCGCTGTGATAAGTTAATTCTGATTATCATTCCGCGTAAGGCTGGATATAAGTTACTCCTTAGAAATTTATACTTACAAACCCGCTTTGGACAAAATAACGCCCTGGCAGATACGTCTTCGCTCTGCCTGAAGGTTTATTCAGGCCCTCTCTTAATTCAGGGCATAAAAAAAGCCCCGCAGTGCGGGGCTTATTCAGCGATATTAATCGCGATCCTTTCTTAGAAAGGAATATCGTCATCGAAGTCCATCGGAGGTTCGTTATTTGCCGGTGCACTGTTCTGCTGTGGGGCCTGCTGCGGACGGGACTGCTGCGCGCCGCCGCTGAACTGGTTGTTGCTGCCGCCCTGTGGCTGCTGTGGCTGACCCCAACCGTTGTTGTTGCCACCGCTCTGACCGCCGCCCGCTGGTGCGCCGCCGCCCTGAGCACGACCGCCCAGCATCTGCATGGTGCCGCCGACGTTGACAACCACTTCAGTGGTGTACTTCTCTACGCCTGCCTGATCAGTCCATTTACGGGTCTGCAGTGCGCCTTCAATGTAAACCTGAGAACCTTTACGCAGATATTCGCCCGCCACTTCGGCCAGCTTGCCGAACAGCACAACACGGTGCCATTCGGTTTTCTCTTTGGTTTCACCGGTCTGCTTGTCACGCCAGCTTTCGGAGGTCGCCAGAGTAATGTTGGCAACGGCACCGCCATTCGGCATGTAGCGAACTTCCGGGTCCTGACCCAGATTTCCGACTAAAATTACTTTATTTACGCCTCTGCTGGCCATGTTGCTCTCTCCGGTTAATGTTCGTTCTGTAAGTCTAGGCGCAAAATTCTATCATGGGCTACCCTGAGATCCTACATTTAGGCGCTGCCTCGAAAAACGGGGCTGTTGTTGCAGTATGACATCGTTGCGCATGGCATTCTACGGCAAAACACTGGTTATCCATTCAGGTTTTTTTGTGCCATAATAATGCGTTTCTTTCTGGCCGTGCCGGGCAGGCATGGTGAGGTTTTGTGCTAATCCGGGAATTGTGAATGGATAAGATAGAAGTACGGGGTGCCCGCACCCACAATCTGAAAAACATTAACCTGACCATTCCGCGCGATAAGCTGATTGTCGTCACCGGTCTGTCAGGTTCTGGTAAGTCCTCGCTGGCGTTCGATACGCTTTACGCGGAAGGGCAACGTCGCTATGTAGAGTCGCTTTCTGCCTATGCGCGCCAGTTCCTCTCACTGATGGAAAAACCGGACGTCGATCATATCGAAGGGCTGTCACCGGCCATTTCGATCGAACAGAAATCCACGTCGCATAACCCGCGTTCCACCGTCGGTACCATCACGGAAATTCATGACTATCTGCGCCTGCTGTTTGCCCGCGTGGGCGAGCCGCGCTGCCCGGATCATGACGTCACACTGGCTGCCCAGACCGTCAGCCAGATGGTGGATAACGTGCTGGCCCAGCCGGAAGGCCGCCGCCTGATGCTGCTGGCACCGATTGTGAAAGATCGTAAAGGTGAGCACACCAAAACGCTGGAAAACCTGGCCAGCCAGGGCTATATCCGCGCCCGTATTGACGGGGAAGTGTGTGACCTGTCGGATCCCCCGAAGCTGGAACTGCAGAAGAAGCACACCATTGAAGTGGTGGTTGACCGCTTTAAGGTGCGTGAAGACCTGTCGCAGCGTCTGGCAGAGTCGTTTGAAACCGCCCTTGAGCTGTCCGGCGGCAGCGCGGTGGTGGCCGATATGGACGACACCAGCGCCGAAGAGCTGCTGTTCTCCGCTAACTTCGCCTGCCCCATCTGTGGCTACAGCATGAACGAGCTGGAACCGCGGCTGTTCTCCTTCAACAACCCGGCCGGGGCCTGTCCAACCTGTGATGGTCTGGGCGTGCAGCAGTATTTTGACCCGGATCGCGTGGTACAAAACCCGGATCTGTCACTGGCGGGGGGTGCCATCCGCGGCTGGGACCGCCGTAACTTCTACTACTTCCAGATGCTGCGCTCGCTGGCGGAGCACCTGAAATTTGATATCGAAGCGCCGTTCAGTTCCCTGCCGGATGAGAGCCGCAAGGTGATCCTCTACGGGTCAGGCAAAGAGAATATCGAATTTAAATACGTCAACGACCGGGGCGATACCTCCGTGCGCCGTCACCCGTTTGAGGGCGTGCTGCACAATATGGAACGCCGCTATAAAGAGACGGAATCGTCTGCCGTGCGTGAGGAGCTGGCGAAATATATCAGCAACCGCTCCTGCACCAGCTGCGGCGGCACGCGCCTGCGTCGCGAAGCACGCCACGTCTTTGTGGAAAACACCACGCTGCCAAGCATCTCTGATATGAGCATTGGCCATGCGATGGAATTCTTCCAGAACATGAAACTCAGCGGCCAGCGTGCGCAAATCGCAGAAAAAGTGCTGAAAGAGATTGGCGATCGCCTGAAGTTCCTCGTCAACGTTGGCCTGAACTACCTGTCGATGTCCCGCTCCGCCGAGACGCTTTCCGGCGGGGAAGCCCAGCGTATTCGTCTGGCCAGCCAGATCGGTGCCGGTCTGGTCGGTGTGATGTACGTACTGGATGAGCCATCCATTGGCCTGCACCAGCGCGATAACGAGCGCCTGCTGGAAACGCTGGTGCATCTGCGCAATCTCGGCAACACGGTGATTGTGGTCGAGCACGACGAAGATGCCATTCGCGCCGCCGACCATGTGATCGATATCGGCCCGGGTGCCGGGGTGCACGGCGGTCAGGTTGTCGCCGAAGGCACCGTCGATGACATTATGGCAGTCGCGGACTCGCTGACCGGGCAGTACCTCAGCGGTAAACGCGGCATCGCTATCCCCGAGCAGCGCGTCAAAGGCGACCCGGCGAAAGTGCTGAAGCTGACGGGGGCCAGCGGTAACAATCTCAAGGATGTCACCCTGACGCTGCCCGTCGGGTTGTTTACCTGCGTGACCGGGGTCTCCGGCTCCGGGAAATCGACGCTGATCAACGATACGCTGTTCCCGATTGCCCAGCGCCAGTTAAACGGTGCAACCATTGCCGAAGCCTCACCGTACCGTGATATCACCGGTATGGAGCACTTCGACAAGGTGATCGATATTGACCAGAGCCCGATTGGCCGCACGCCGCGCTCTAACCCGGCGACCTACACCGGGATCTTTACGCCGGTCCGTGAACTGTTCGCCGGGGTGCCGGAGTCTCGTACCCGTGGCTACACGCCGGGCCGTTTCAGCTTTAACGTGCGCGGCGGGCGTTGCGAAGCCTGCCAGGGCGACGGGGTGATCAAGGTTGAGATGCACTTCCTGCCGGATATCTATGTGCCGTGCGACCAGTGCAAAGGCAAACGCTATAACCGCGAAACGCTGGAAGTGAAGTACAAGGGCAAGAGCATCCACGAAGTGCTGGAGATGACCATTGAAGAAGCCCGAGAGTTCTTCGATGCCGTGCCGGCGCTGGCGCGTAAGCTGCAAACCTTGATGGATGTTGGCCTGTCCTACATCCGGCTCGGTCAGTCTGCCACCACGCTGTCCGGCGGCGAAGCGCAGCGCGTGAAGCTGGCGCGTGAGCTGTCGAAGCGCGGGACGGGCCAGACGCTGTATATTCTGGATGAACCGACCACCGGCCTGCACTTTGCCGATATCGAACAGCTGCTGGCCGTACTGCACCAGCTGCGCGACCAAGGCAACACCATCGTGGTGATTGAGCACAACCTTGACGTGATCAAAACCGCTGACTGGATCGTTGACCTGGGGCCAGAGGGCGGCAGCGGCGGCGGCGAGATCCTGGTGTCCGGCACGCCGGAAACCGTGGCAGAGTGCGAACGATCGCACACCG
Organism: Erwinia persicina; assembly: GCF_019844095.1. Taxonomy (NCBI): domain Bacteria; kingdom Pseudomonadati; phylum Pseudomonadota; class Gammaproteobacteria; order Enterobacterales; family Erwiniaceae; genus Erwinia; species Erwinia persicina. The sequence goes on from NZ_CP082141.1 coordinate 4,275,806, forward strand.
CCCGCTTCCTCAAGCCGCTGTTACAGGGCTAAATCAGACGGGCCGGTTCCTTACCGGCCCGTTTTTTTCTGCCATAGCTTTTCCCGCTATTTACTGCACTTTTGTTACCATCTCCACAAAATCTTGCAGAATCAGGCAAGACTTAGCGAGTTTTGGACATACCCCCCACCCCATTATCTGACTATGCTTAACCTTCATCATTTTGCGGATACGGCGAGGCATTTCCACGGCCGGCTCCCACCCTCACGGCCACTGCGCCACATCATCAATAACTGGAGAATCCAATGAATATTACGCATGCTTATGCAGCCCAGGACGCGAAATCGAAGCTGGCTCCGTTTGAATACCAGCCACGCGAACTGCGTGAACATGATGTGCAGATTGAAGTGATGTACTGCGGCGTTTGCCACTCTGACCTGCACCAGGCGCGCAATGAATGGCGCAACACCATCTTCCCGGTGGTGCCTGGCCACGAGATTGTTGGCCGCGTGACGGCCGTCGGCGCACACGGTCACAAATACAAAGTGGGCGATCTGGTCGGTGTAGGCTGCATGGTCGACTCCTGTCGTACCTGTGACAGCTGCAAAGAAGATCTGGAACAGTATTGCGAAGAAGGCTTTGTCGGCACCTATAACGGTCAGGATCGTATCAGCGGCGACATCACCTTTGGCGGTTACGCCACGCAGGTGGTCGTGCATGAAGACTTCGTGCTGCGCGTTCCGGAAAACCTGGATCCGGCCGGTGCTGCTCCGCTGCTGTGCGCCGGTATCACCACCTTCTCTCCACTGCACCACTGGGGCGTCGGCCCGGGTAAAAAGGTCGGTATCGTCGGTCTGGGTGGCCTTGGCCACATGGGCGTTAAGATTGCGCATGCGATGGGCGCGCACGTTGTCCTGTTCACCACCTCACCGTCAAAAATTGAAGACGGGAAGCGTCTGGGTGCAGATGAAGTGGTGATTTCGAAGGATGCCGACCAGATGGCGCAACACGCCAACAGCTTCGACTTCATTCTTAATACCGTTGCTGCACAGCATGACCTGAACCCGTTTATCACGCTACTGCGCCGTGATGGCACCATGACGCTGGTCGGTGCGCCAGAACATGACCATCCATCACCGCAGGTGTTTAACCTGATCTTTAAGCGTCGCAGCATTGCCGGTTCACTGATTGGCGGCATTAAAGAAACCCAGGAGATGCTGGATTTCTGCGGCAAGCACAACATCGTCTCGGATATTGAGATGATCAATATCAACGAGATCAACGAAGCCTACGAACGTATGCTGAAAAGCGATGTGAAATACCGCTTTGTCATTGATATCGATACGCTGCGCGCGTAACGGTGACGATCACGGGCGGACCGGGAAAGCAGGTCCGCCCCTGCTGCCACGGGGAGGCCCTTTATTCCGGCCGGCCCCGTCCTTCCCCCTTCACCCGGGGTACGCCGCCGTGTGAAAATCGATCTCCCACTGCAGCACTCTGCCGTAAAGCGCCGAAAGCGCCTGCTTTTCTGCCTCACTCAACGCATCTGCACAGCGGTCCAGCTCCTCTTTCAGCCAGCATGCCTGCTGGTAAAAGGCCTCTCCGGCATGCATCGATACCCAGCATCGCACGTCGTCATCCTGCAGCGTCTGTTCATTCACCCGGTGACACCAGTGGTAATACATCCATTCCGCGCCAAACATCAGGGTAATAATTTCCGCATAGCTGCCCTCCTGCGCCGCCTGTCGCATCCCGTCGTCAAAGCGGCGAACCCCGGGCAGATCGCCCGGATAGTCGGCAGGATTGATCTGCCGCCGGGCCAGCACAGCGTCAAACCAGGCGATCTGGGTATCTACCAGCGCATTGAGGACGCCGATCAGCCAGCGCTGTGAGCGAATATCCGGCGCTTTACTGACACCCAGGGCAAAGATAGCGATCGCCGTGGCGACAAATTGCCCCTCAAACACCAGGTAACGATTAAACACCGCCGCCGGCAGCTGTTGCCGCTCAATATCCGTGACGAAAGGATGCTGCTGCATGGCCTGCCACGCGGGCTGGTGCTCGCGCAGCAGACGTTCGCTGAATGCCTCTGTCATGCCTCCTCCAGCACCGCCTGTGCGACGGACATAAAGTGTTTTACCCGCGCCAGCTCTACGTCATTCCACCACACGCCGTCTGATTTCAGCGCGCTGGCCACGATCACGCCCTGGGTACGGCTGAGGATCTGGCACACGTTAGCCGGCGTAACCCCGGACCCGACTAACAGCGGCAGCTCCGTTGCCGCACGGATCTCATCAATTTCGCCCAGCGTCGCGCTGTCACCGGTGCGCTGCCCGGTGGCAATCACCGCATCGGCTTCGAAAAAATCGACATCGCGGGTTAATTCCTGGATTGAGCGGTCGGCAACAATCGCATGGCTGCCGTGCTTCACATGGCTGTCGGCAAACACGCGGATATGTTCCGCACGCAGCTGGCTGCGGTAGCGAAGGGCTTTGGCTGCCGCACCTTCAATAAACCCTTCGTTGGCAATGTAGGCATTCGCCCACTGGTTGACGCGCACAAAGTCCGCGCCGCCTGCCAGCGCCGTTGCCAGCGCGGGGATTGCGGCATTCGCCAGCACGTTAATGCCCAGCGGCACGCCAAAACGCTCACGGACTTTTTCGGTGATCACCGCCATCAGAGCAGAGGTTTCCGGGCCGATATCGTCAGGTTTAGAAAAAGGAATATCGCCATGATTTTCAATAATCAGGCCATGAACGCCGCCATTAATATAATTTTCCGCATCACGTAAGGCGCGCTCAATAATATCCTTCACTGATTTACCACGATATTTTGGTGACCCCGGAAAGGGATCGCAGTGAATAACGCCTATCACGGCTTTCTTACGTGAAAAAATAGCTTGTATTGCGTCAGTTTTTTCTGCTGAGATAGAAACCATCTTCTTCATCCTTTTAAGGAAACACGATGCGTGTTTATGTGGCTGGTAATATTACCGTCGATGAAACCTGGTCCATTGCGGATATTCCGCAAAAGGGATCATCGATTCATGGAAATAAAGTGTCGCAGGATATCGGCGGAAAAGGCGCGAATCAGGCGATCATATTGTCCCGCTGCGGTATCGACACGCGATTAATTGCCGCCACAGGAAATGACAGCAACGGATCGTGGATACGCGAGCAGATCATCAAAGAATCCCTGACGCTGTTACCCTCTCAACCTGTTTATCGCCATAGCGACACCTCAATTATTCTCAATAGTGCTGACGGCGATAATGCCATTATGACCACCACCGCCGCTGCCGATGCTTTTCACCTGGAAGCTATCGAGCCGTTGCTGGCCGATGCCCGCGCCGGGGATATCCTGCTGCAACAGGGGAATTTTTCTCTGGAGAAAACCCGTGCCCTGTTCCGGCTGGCGAAAGCGCGTGGTTTAACCACCGTATTTAACCCTTCACCGGTCAACCCGGATTTTGCTCAACTGTGGCCGCTGGTTGATATCGCCGTCGTCAACGAATCGGAAGCCGGACAGCTACAGCCACAGGGCGTTGCCACGCTGGTGATCACGCAGGGGGCTGCCGGTGCCTGGCTGATCCGCCAGGGTCAGCGCCAGTTCTGCCCGGCGACCGCCACCAGCGTGCTGGATACGACCGGGGCGGGCGACACCTTCCTGGCGGTGATGCTGGCTTCCGCCCTGCTGCGCGGCGTGGCGCCCGATGCGTTAGCCCTGACTCACGCCAGTCAGGCTGCCGCCATAACGGTCAGCCGCAGGGGCACGCTTTCTGCTTTCCCCCGGTGCGCTGAACTCGCCGCGCTGTTAGGGACGCGCGGCGAGTCAGTCATCATTTAAACAGCGTACGGTAACGGTCAACGTTCGCTTTGGTCACCACCGTGGCCGGAACCAGAATGGTTTTCGGCACACTTTTACCCGCCGTCAGGGTGTTCAACGCTTTCAGGGCTTCCGACCCCATTTTTTCCGGGTCCTGCTGCAGTACGGCAGTCACGTAGCCGCCATCCATGCCGGCAATCGCTTTTGCCGTCAGATCCCAGCCAAAGACCTTAATCTCTTTCTGTCGCCCCTGGTTTTCTACTGCCGCAATGGCTCCCAGCAGAGCCGGTTCACCCGTGGCATAAATCGCCGTCAAATCGGGATTACCGGTGATAAGATTTTCCGCCGCTGTCATGGCGTTATCCTGGACGTTCTGGCCATCCACCACATCGGCTATGGTGATGCCCGGGTGGGCTTTCAGCGTCTCTTCAAAACCTTTCTGTCGCTGATTCTGAATTGCCGAGTTCAGCGCCCCGACGATGCCCAGGCGCGCCTTGCCACCCATCTCTTTTCCAACATACTCAACAAAGTATTTGCCCAGAATTTTACCGCCTTCGCTATTATCCACACCGACCTGTGCAGCCTGCGGCCCCGGCGGTAATACGGCATCAATCGCAATAACCGGAATATTGGCGGCGGCGGCCTCTTTGATCGCAGGCATAATGCCATTCACATCAATGGCATCAACCAGAATGCCCTTCACGCCTTGTTGAATATAGTTTTCGATAGCATCACTTTGCGCCACCGGGTTATCGGTAGCATTAAAGATGACTAATGTTTTACCGCTGGCTTTTGCCGCATCCTGTGCGCCTTTGTTCATCAGATTAAAGAACAGTGCCTGTTGGTTAATCTGCACCAGCGCATAAGTATCTGCCGCCTTTGCCGCTGAAATCACCAAAGCTGAAGCCAGTAATGCCGAAGCCATTGCCATCAAATGCCATTTTCTGGTGTTAAATATCATCATCAGTACCCTCGAAAAAGAATGAGCGAAAAACAGCTGTGTCCGCGTCGCCAGGCAGCGCAGAGGGATTTTTTTTGGCGGGCAAATATCAGATGAATGCGCCGGACAGGATCCGGTTGCAACAAAGACCTGCTTTTCCCTCATTTCGGCATCCGGTCCGTTGCGGTGCACGACTGAAATGGGGTCTGGCCGGTTTGGGAATGACTTCCCGGGTAAGGCGGTAAACTGGTTATACAATTCTCCGCTGCGAAATTTTTGTCAAGCGTTTATTTTATCCACAGCCGGCTCGGATAAAAGACTACTGGCATCACGCTAACTTATGTTACAGATAGCCTTCCTGGAGAAAAATGGCGTGGAAAATGAGCATAAAACGCGTGTTGTTATCCGATGTGGCCAGGCGGGCTTCACTGTCGAAAGCGACGGTGTCTCGCTATATGAATCACAGCATTGTGTTGCCGCAGGAGACAATCGACCGCATTGAAACGGCCATTCGCGAACTGGATTATCGTGGCAACAGCCTGGCGCGTCGCCTGAGTAAAGGCGGCAGTGAAACCCTCGGCCTCGTGCTGCCCGATATTACTAACCCCTTCTTTGCCGAACTGGCCGATGCCGCCGAAGAGGCAGCCTCCGCCAGTGGCTACAGCCTGGTACTGTGCATCACCCGCAATAATCCTGACAAGGAATGCCAGTTTATCCGCTGGCTGGATACCTGCCAGGTTGATGGGCTGCTGTTCACCACTAACCGACCGGATAACGGATTGTTACGTAAAGAGATCCAGCGCCACCAGCGCATTGTGTTACTGGATGAAGATATCCCCGGCAGCAGCGTGCCCAAGGTGTTTGCGGACAATGTGCAGGGCGGACGCATCGCCACGGAAAAGCTGATCGCGGCCGGTCACCGCCACATTGCCTTTGTCGGCGGGCCGGATGAGCTGATGAGCGTGCGCGAGCGTTATCAGGGCTTTTGCACCGCCATGAAGCAGGCCGGATTAAGCTGGCCGCCGGAGTGGGTGATGTACGGAGAGTATCAGCGCGAGTTCGGCCAGCAGGCTCTGCAGCGCCTGTTCAGCCAGCCCACCCGCCCTACCGCCGTGTTCGCCGCCAGTGACTATCTGGTGCTCGGACTGCTCGACGGCCTGCGCGCCTGCGGGCTGCAGGCTCCCGAAGCGTTATCTCTGGTGGGCTTCGATGATGCCAATTACGCCGACTTCACCCAACCACGCATCTCCACCATCCGCCAGCCCGCGCGGGAGCTGGGCCGCACCGCTGTCGGGATCATGCTGCGCCTGCTGAATAATGAGAGTGATATCCCTGCTGAAACACGTCTTCCCGTCGAATGGATTGGCCGCGATTCTATCCAGCAATGTTAACCGTGTCTCAAAATGGCGCAAAACTGCACAGTTTTGGCGCAAATTTCGATCACTTTTTTTACTTTTCAGTATACTAAGTAAACCGGTTTACCTGATAATCCTGCTTAAAACCCTTGCATTACAGAGACTTAAATCGGTGGCGCACGCAGTATTTTGCGCCTGGCACGGAAGCTGCAATGTTCTGACTGGCGAACAAATATCTTTGTAGCGTTTGTCCTGAGGGTGAGAGTAAAGCTTCATTTTGCAGGTAAACCGGTTTACTAGACTGTAAACCGTGCTGAATGAGGCCTTTTTCGCCGGACGGCAAACATTTCCCTGCCACACCGATGGGAGTTATCAGATGCAGCAGTCACAACCTGCCCCGGCTCGGGTAGAGATGGTCAATATCACCAAGACCTACGGGTCGATACGTTCACTGCGCGGCGTGAATCTGCAGCTGGCCCCGGGCGAAGTGCTCGGCCTGGTGGGGGATAACGGCGCGGGAAAATCCACGCTGACCAAAGTCCTTTCCGGGGCGGTGGTGCCCACCAGCGGTACCATCCGCATCGACGGTGAACAGCAGCATTTTTCCAATCCGGCGGACTCACGCCGCTGTCATATCGAGATGGTCTATCAGGACTTATCCCTGTGCGACACGGTGGATGTGGCTGGAAATCTTTTTATGGGCCGCGAGCCGATGAAATCCCTGCTCGGCATTCCGTTTCTCGACCAGAGCAAAATGCACGCTGATGCGCGTGACATGCTGAAAGGGTTGGGCATTTCGATTCCGGATACCCGGATGCTGGTCCGCAACCTCTCCGGAGGTCAGCGCCAGGCGATTGCTATTGCCCGGGCGGCGGCCTTCGACCCGAAGGTACTGATTATGGATGAACCGACCGCGGCGCTGGCGGTGGCGGAAGTGGAAGCCGTGCTTGAGCTTATCCGCCGCGTCTCTGCGCGCGGGGTCAGCGTGATCCTGATTACGCACCGCCTGCAGGATCTGTTCCTGGTCTGCGATCGGATCATGGTGATGTACGAAGGCACCAACGTCGCGGATCGCCGGGTGGCTGACACCAGCCTGAGCGATATCGTCAATCTCATTGTGGGTGAGAAATTTACCGCCCACTCTGCGGCTGCACACTGAGGTAACAGGATGAGTATCATGAACGTAAGCGGCTCCCGCACGATCCGGCATTCCCTGCCGCGCCGACTGCTGCACAACCACTCGGGTGTGGTCAGCATTGCGCTGTTTTTCATCTTCTGCTGCGTGGTGTTTTCCCTGATCACCAGCCACTTTCTCAGCGGCACAAACTGGCTGAATATTATCCGCCAGAGTGCGCCCCTGCTGATTGTCGCCACGGCGATGACCCTGGTGATCACCACTGGCGGCATTGATCTCTCGGTCGGGTCGACCCTTGCCCTAGTGGGGGCGCTCTCGGCCATCGCTCTGAACAACTGGGGGCTGCCGTGGCCGGTCGTGCTGCTCGGCGGGCTGCTGCTCGGTGGCCTGGTCGGCGCGATTAACGGCTTCTTTATTGCCTATGAAGGTATTCCGGCATTTATCGTCACGCTGGCCACGCTGGCGGTGGTACGCGGTGTGGCGCTGCTGGTCACTCAGGGCTATTCCATCCCGATCCCGGCCGACAGCCTGTTTACCTTTATGGGGCGGGCCTGGGTGATGGGCATTCCGATGCCGGCGCTGATCGGTATCGTCATCCTGGTTATCGGCCATATCGTGCTGAATCATATGCGCTTTGGCCGCTACGTAACCGCCATCGGTGCCAATGCTGAAGGCGCCCGCCGCAGCGGTATCAACACCAAAGCCGTCACCATGAAGGTGTATATCCTCAGCGGTATGGCGGCAGCGCTGGCCGGGATGATCATCACTGCCCGTCTGGGCAGCGGCTCCTCCAACCAGGGCGAAGGCTTTGAACTGCAGGTTATTGCTGCGGTAGTGCTTGGCAGCACCAGCCTGTTTGGCGGCTTCGGGACCATTATTGGCACCCTGCTCGGCGCGCTGTCCATTGCGGTTATCCAGAACGGATTGATCCTGTCGCATATCTCGCCGTTTTACACCCAGATCGCCACCGGCACCATTATCCTGCTGGCCATCTGGCTGAACACGCGCATTCTCAACCCTACCCGCTCTGCAGCGAAAGGATAGCTGATGAAAGGTTCGATTTTTCGTCACCCGGAGCCGCTACCAATCGGTATCCGCAGCGGCTATGTGATGACGGTGCTGGGCCCGCTGCCGCTGGCAGACATGGGCGTAACGCTGATGCATGAGCATATTCTGCTGGATGCCTCGGGCAAATGGGTACCGCCCTGCTGCTGTAGCGATCGTCATCTGGCCGAAATGCCGGTGAAAATGGAAAACCTCGGCGAGCTGTCGCTCAACCCGCTGATGAGCCGCGATAACTGCCAGCTGTTCGATGTCGATGTGGCCATCGACGAGCTGATGAAGTTCCGTGCCCTGGGCGGTGAAACGGTGGTGGATCCGACCAATATCGGCATCGGCCGCGATCCGAAAGCGCTACAGCGCATCGCCCGCCTGACCGGCCTGAATATCATTATGGGCACCGGGCTGTATCTGGAGCCGTCACATCCTGAATGGGTGAAAACCACCAGCGTGGAGCAACTGGCCGACAGGCTGATTTACGACCTTGGCGGTGCGGAGGAGAAACCGGAGGTGATGGCCGGGCTGATTGGCGAAATCGGCGTTTCCAGTCGCTTTACCGCTGATGAAGAAAAATCGCTGCGCGCCGCCGGCCGTGCCAGTGCGGCAACCGGCGTACCGATTGAGGTGCATCTTCCGGGCTGGGAACGACTGGGGCACAAAGTGCTGGATATTCTGCAAGAGGAAGGGGCCGATCTCCGCCATACGGTGCTGTGCCACATGAATCCCAGCTTTGCCGACAAAACGTATCAGCGGGAGCTCGCCGGGCGCGGCGCATTTCTCGAATACGACATGATTGGCATGAGCTTTTACTACGCCGATGAATCGGCCCAGTCGCCCTCCGATGAGGAGAACGCGCGCGCCATTCGCGAGCTGATTGACGACGGCTTTATTAATCACATCCTGCTGTCGCAGGACGTGTTTCTGAAAACCATGCTGACCCGCTACGGCGGCCATGGCTATGGCTACATTCTTAAACATTTTGTTCCCCGTCTGAGGCGTCACGGCGTCAGCGGCGAACAGCTTGAGACCTTAATGATGGCAAATCCGCAGCGCGTGTTTGGCGGGTAAAAGAGGAACAATGATGCAGAAGAAAATTTTACTGGTAGGTGAGTCCTGGACCAGCACCTCAACGCACGTAAAAGGCTTCGACCAGTTTGCGACAGCGACCTGGCACAGCGGAGCAACCGATTTTATGGCAGCACTGGCAGACAGTGACTACGCCATTACCCATATGCCCGCCCATGCCGCAGCCACCGATTTCCCGCTGACGCTGGCGGAACTGCAAAGCTGGGATGCAATCATCCTGTCCGATATCGGGGCTAACACGTTACTGCTGCACCCGGATACCTGGCTGAAAAGCCGCCGAACCGCTAACCGTCTGACGCTGATCCACGACTATGTCGCAGCCGGCGGCGCGCTGATGATGATTGGCGGCTATTACAGCTTCCAGGGAATTAACGGCGGCGCGCGCTATCGCAATACTGCCGTGGAGAAAGTGCTACCGGTCAGGTGCCTGGCGTGGGACGACCGCATCGAAACGCCGGAAGGCTGCTATGCCAGTGTGACGGAAACGCATCCTCTGTTTAACGATCTGCCTCCTGAATGGCCATGGCTGCTGGGCTATAACGAAGTCGAGATGCAGCCAGAGGGCAAACTGCTGGCCACCATTGCCGGGACTGCGCATCCACTGGTTGCAGTACGCGAATATCAGCAGGGCCGCTCGCTGGTATGGACCAGCGATATGTCGGCGCACTGGCTGCCGGAGGAGTTCGCCAGATGGCCGGGCTACCGCCAGCTGTGGATCAACTGCCTTGACTGGCTGACGGAGCGCGGCTGATGGAAGCCGTCAGCACCCGTGAGCTGGCGCAGCAGTTGCTGCGCTTTGATACCATCAATCCGCCGGGTAACGAAGCGGCCTGTATGCAGTTTCTTGCCGACTGGCTGCGTGAACAGGGTTTTGAGGTCAGCCTGACGTCGTTCGGTACCGGTCGATGGAATGCAGTCGCCCGGCTGGTCGGAACAGGGCCCGGCAAGCCGCTGGCGTTTACCGGCCATCTCGATACGGTTCCCCTCGGTAGTGCCGCATGGCATTACGATCCTTTCGGTGAGATCGAAGAGGATCGACTGTACGGACGCGGATCGAGCGATATGAAGGCGGCGATCGCAGCGTTTGCCGTCGCCTGCGTTCGCGAAAAGCAGACCATTCTTGCCGGTAGCGGGGTAGTGATGCTGCTCACCGGCGGCGAAGAAACGGGCTGCGACGGGGCCCGCGCACTGACTGAAGCGGGACAGCTTCCCGGGGTGGGTGCGCTGATCGTCGGCGAACCGACGGCGAACTACCCGGTTATCGGGCATAAAGGCGCGCTGTGGCTGCGCTGTGAAACGCGGGGAAAAACCGCCCACGGGGCAATGCCGGAGCTGGGGATCAATGCAATTTATCTGGCGGCAGAGGCCATCGGTAAAATCCGTACTTTCTCGCCGGGAGCCCCCCACCCGCTGATGAAGCAGCCGACGCTGAACGTCGGGCGCATCGAAGGCGGGCTGAATATTAATTCGGTGCCGGATCGCACGCGTTTTGATGTGGATATCCGCAGCGCGCCTAATCTGCAGCACGCCACCATTCGCCAGCAGCTCACCACCCTGCTGGGAGAGACGGTGACGATATCGACCCTGGTGGATCTGCCTGCGGTATTAAGCAGCGACGCGCATGCGTGGATCCAACAGGTGTATCAGCGCTGCCAGCCGCGGCACGACCGGCCGCTGCAACCCAGCATTGTGCCCTACTTTACCGATGCCTCGCTGCTGCTGCCGGCGCTCGGGCATCCGCCCTGTATTATTCTCGGCCCCGGTGAACCCTCGATGGCGCACCAGACCGATGAATATTGCCTGCTGTCTCGCCTGGAGGAGGCGGAGCGGCTGTATGGCGAGATTATTCAGGACTGGATGGGACAGACCTGAAGCGGCCGGATCACACCTTTGGTCAAGAAGAGCGACCGTGGCCGCCCTTGTTTCAGCCCTCTGGCCCGGGCGTTACTTCTGCACCTGCTGAAAAGAGGCATCCACCAGGTAATAAATCTGTGAATCCTTTAACGATCCGTCCAGCAGTACGGTGTTCCAGTGCGAGGGATTCAGATGCTCACTGGGCTGCACGTCGCTGTGCTGATCGCGGATCAGTTCTGCCAGCGCGGGCGTGCTTTTCAGCGCCACCGCAGGCCGGCCATTCAGGTCGTACAGCATGGCAAACAGTACGCCATCTGCTTTGATTTGCGTCGCCTGCCACTCCTCGTGTTCACTCTGCTCTGCCCCGCGCTTGGCCATGCAGTACGTCAGTAGATCGGATACCTTCATGCTTAATCGTCCCCCTGTAGCGTCGCCACAATCCGTCGGGCGCCGCCGCGAACGCGGTGTTCACCCAGATAAATACCCTGCCAGGTGCCCAGCATCAGACGCCCACGGCTAATCGGCAGCAGCAGCGAGGTGCCCAGCAGAGAAGATTTTATATGGGCAGGCATATCATCCGCCCCTTCATAGTCATGCTGATACGGCGCATTTTCCGGTACGGAACGCAAAAAATGCTGCTCCATATCCGCGCGGACCGTCGGGTCACAGTTCTCATTCAGCGTCAGAGAGGCAGACGTATGCTGCAGCAGCAGATGCAGCAGCCCGGTCTGCACATCACTTAACCGACGCAGTTCGCTGAGGATTTCATCAGTAACCAGATGAAAACCGCGAGGTTTTTCGCTCAGAGTGAGGGTTTGCTGATACCACATAGTACGACTCCTTAACTAAACCGATGCGTTAAGTGTGCAGCAAGTGGCGAAAAGGTAAACCTGAAAAGTAAAAAAGCGGAGACTGCCGGCCGTTTTACTCCGGCCGGCAGGGGGATTACATCACGGCGGCCATCGCTTCTGCGACCTGACGCACATTGTTGTGGTTCAGACCGGCGATGCAGATACGGCCGCTGGCAATCAGGTAGATACCGAACTCATTACGCAGCCGATCCACCTGCGCCGCGCTGAGGCCGGTGTAACTAAACATACCGCGCTGCTGCAGCAGATAGTCGAAGTTTTTACCCGGCACGGCCAGGCTCAGCCCTTCCACCAGCGCCTGACGCATTGCCAGAATACGCGTGCGCATGGCTTCCACTTCGGCCAGCCAGCTGGCTTTCAGCTCAGGATTATTCAGCACGCAGGAGACCACCTGCGCACCAAAGTTTGGCGGGCTGGAGTAGTTACGGCGTACGGTCGCCTTCAGCTGACCCAGCACGCGGGAGGCTTCCTCCGCATCATCGCAGACGATCGACAGGCCGCCTACACGCTCACCGTACAGGGAGAAAATTTTCGAGAACGAGTTACTGACCAGCGCTGGCAGGCCCGCCGCCGCTATCGCCCGGATGGCGTAAGCGTCCTCTTCCATGCCTGCGCCAAAGCCCTGATAGGCGATGTCGAGGAACGGGATCAGCTCGCGTGATTTCAGCACGGCGGTCACTTCATCCCACTGGGCAGGAGTCAGATCGGCGCCGGTCGGGTTATGGCAGCAGGGATGCAGCAGAACGATGCTTTGTGCAGGCAGCGTATGCAGTTTTTCCAGCAGCGCCGTAAATTTCACGCCGTTGGTCTCTGCGTCATACCACGGGTAGGTGTTCACCGTAAAACCGGCACCGGCGAAGATGGCGATGTGGTTTTCCCAGGTCGGATCGCTGACCCACACCTGGGAATTCGGGAAGTAATACTTCAGGAAGTCCGCACCGACTTTCAACGCGCCTGACCCACCCAGCGTCTGGATGGTGGCAATGCGTCCTGCTTTCAGCACCGGATGTTCCGCGCCAAACAGCAGCAGGGCGATGGCGCTGCGGTAAGGCGGCAGTCCTTCCATCGGCAGGTAGAGCGAAGCGCTCTGTGGCTGCGCGTTCAGCAACGCTTCCGCGTCGGCCACCGCCTTCATCTGCGGGATCACGCCCTGGGCGTCGTAATACAGACCAATGCTCAGGTTCACCTTGTGCGCCCGGCTGTCCTGCTTGAAGGTCTCCATCAGGGAGAGAATAGGGTCGCCAGCATAGGCATCAACGTTTTGAAACACGGTGCACGTCTCCATTAAATAATCAGTGATATCCTTCGACGCCCCGGCGGACGTCGCGGTCAGTTCAGGCAGGGCTAAACGGCGTAGCGGCCCGGACGATGGTTCATCGCAATAATCAGATTCAGCACCACGGCCCCCGCCACAGAAGCAATGAGCATTTCGCGCGACACCACAAACAGCGATGCCAGTACCACGCAGGTATCCACCACCATTTGCAGCTTTCCGGCACGGATCCCGTAGCGGTCCTGCAGCCAGAGCGCCAGGATATTGATCCCGCCCAGGCTGGCTTTATGGCGAAATAACACTATAAACCCAATCCCCATCACCACGTTACCGAACAGTGTCGCATAAAAGGGATCCAGCGCGGAAAAATGGATGAATAAGGGGTGCAGGTGGCTGAACAGTGACACCAGCGCCACGGCGGAGAAGGTTTTGACCGTAAACGCCCAGCCCATACGTTTTACCGCCAGCCAGTAAAACGGAATGTTGATCAGAAAAAAGGCGAGGCCAAAAGAGGCTTTACTCAGATAGCTGATCAGAAAGGCGATACCGGCGGTACTGCCGGTCAGTGCTCCGGCCTGCTTCAACAGCGTGACGCCAAACGAGACCATCAGCGTCCCGAGCAGGATAGCCAGCACATCTTCCAGCAGGGTATGGGGGATTTTTACAGATTGTGGTGCGACGTTATCCATCGGAATGATTCTCTGGTGATGTTTGCTCTGTTAATAACTGAATACATTGCAAAAATCGCACCAGAACTTTGGTCGCAGGCGTACCCCGCAGGAGCCAAAACATTAACCCATTGAATAGCAGACACTTTATGTGTCGATGTCGCGCACAAAAACCGAGTTATTCCGTTATGTTACGCATGTTTTCGTCATTAACTGCGTGAGTTGCGCATGAAAACCACCAAACATGCACAAAAACAGGGCGGCTCGCGCACTGTTTTAGCGCAGCGGCGTTTCGTTTACCGACATGATGCCATTCTCTTTCAGACGGTTAAGCACCACCGACGTTTTCACATGCGATACGCTCTGATGCCCGGCGACCAGCTGGCTGATCAGCGCGCTCAGACCGGGCAGGTCTGCCACCGCCACTTTCAGCAGGTAGTCGGCATCTCCGGTGGTTTTGTAGGCATCGACAATGGCGGGTTGCTCTGCAACCATCCGGTGGAAGCTTTCGACGTAGTCGGCCGTGTGGTTGATCAGCCGGACTTCGATCAGGCCAATCATGCCCAGGCCAACGGCATCCGGCGACAGCCGGGCGTGGTAGCCGAGGATCAACCCGGCCTGCTCCAGGTTAATGCGGCGGCGGGAGCACTGGGAAGCCGACAGCTTCACAATATCACTCAGTTCCTGGTTCGTCAGGCGGCCATTGGCTTCCAGTAACGTCAGTATTTTAAGGTCAAAATCATCAATCTGGGTCATCATTCATCCGTGCCGGTGTCAGTTCAGGCGACTGCTGACAGACAGATAACCGCATTCATGGCGTTGTTGTCCAACACTATTTTTCGATGGCCGGGGTGGGCGTCAGGGGCAACCGGGAGAAGAGTCGCCCCTGCACTATCAGGCGGGCAAACACTGATATGGCCGACCGACTTGGCTATCGGCCGACCACAGCGTGGTGTTATTCGTCGTCGTACTGCGGACCGGCATAGTTGTCAAAGCGTGACCACTGGCCGTTAAAGGTCAGGCGCACGGTTCCGATGGGGCCGTTACGCTGTTTACCAATGATGATCTCAGCAATGCCTTTATGCTCGCTGTTCTCCTCATACACCTCATCGCGGTAGATAAACATGATCAGGTCAGCATCCTGCTCAATGGAGCCGGATTCACGCAGGTCGGAGTTAATCGGCCGCTTATTGCTGCGCTGCTCCAGGGAACGGTTGAGCTGCGACAGCGCGACCACCGGTACCTGCAGCTCTTTCGCCAGCGCTTTAAGCGAGCGCGAAATTTCCGCAATTTCCAGCGTACGGTTATCGGACAGCGCCGGCACGCGCATCAGCTGCAGGTAGTCGATCATAATCAGGCTTAAGCCGCCGTGCTCACGGAAAATGCGGCGCGCGCGGGAGCGGACGTCGGTGGGGGTCAGGCCAGAAGAATCATCGATGTACATGTTCTTCTTCTCCATCATGATCCCCATGGTGCTGGAGATACGTGCCCAGTCCTCGTCATCCAGCTGTCCGGTACGGATACGCGTCTGATCCACCCGGGACATGGACGCCAGCATACGCATCATGATCTGTTCGCCGGGCATCTCCAGGCTGAAAATCAGCACCGGCTTGTCCTGTTCCATGGCGGCATTTTCACACAGGTTCATGGCGAAGGTGGTTTTACCCATCGACGGACGTGCCGCTACGATAATCAGGTCGGAGCGCTGAAGTCCGGCGGTTTTCTTGTTCAGGTCGCCATAGCCGGTATCCACGCCGGTGACGCCGTTTTGCGGCGTCTGGTAGAGAGCCTCAATACGCTCAATGGTCGATTCAAGGATCTGATCGACGCTTTTCGGCCCTTCATCTTTATTGGCACGGCTTTCCGCAATCTGAAAGACGCGGGTCTCGGCCAGGTCAAGCAGATCTTCGCTGGTGCGGCCCTGCGGATCGTAGCCTGCGTCGGCAATCTCGTTGGCGACCGAGATCATCTCACGCACCACTGCGCGTTCACGGACGATATCCGCATAAGCGCCGATGTTGGCGGCACTTGGCGTATTTTTCGATAGCTCGGCCAGGTAGGCAAAGCCGCCCACCATACTCAGTTCACCCTTCGTTTCCATCGACTCGGACAGGGTGATCAGGTCGATGGGTTTCCCCAACTCCAGCAGTCGCTGCATCTCTGCGAAGATCATCCGGTGCGGACGGCTGAAGAAGTCTTTCGCCACCACGCGCTCGGCAACGTTATCCCAGCGTTCGTTATCCAGCATTAAACCGCCCAACACCGACTGCTCAGCTTCCAGCGAGTGCGGAGGCAGCTTCAGACCTTCCATCTGGCGGTCACGCGGCTCACGGTTCTCAGCGGATTTTTCGTAGGATTTGTTGGTGGGTTTATTTCCTGCCATAGTGATGCGATACCAAAAATCTTGTGGGGGGACGCGCAAGTATACCCGTTTGCATGGCTGCCGTCCTCCCCCTCATCGCGGCGAAATCCACAGGAGTGAACATGGCGAAACGTATACAAATCAGCCAGCACGGCGCACCCGAAGTGATGCACCTGGTCGACTTTGATGTGCCCGATCCGGCCCCGGGCGAAGTGCAGGTTGAGAACAAAGCGATTGGCATTAACTATATCGATACCTACGTCCGCAGCGGCCTGTATCCGTCTCCGCTCCCTGGCGGACTGGGCACCGAAGCGGCCGGTGTGGTCACCCGCGTTGGCGAGGGCGTCAGCGTGCTGAAACCGGGCGATCGCGTGGTGTATGCTCAGTCAGCGCTCGGCGCCTACAGCGAGCTTCACAACGTGCCGGTGGATAAGGTAGCGCTGCTGCCCGATGTCATCTCCTTTGAGCAGGCGGCCGCCTCGTTCCTGAAGGGGCTGACGGTGCATTATCTGCTGCGTCAGACCTATGTGGTACAGCCTGACGAGGTGTTCCTGTTTCATGCCGCTGCCGGTGGCGTCGGGCTGATTGCCTGCCAGTGGGCGAAGGCGCTCGGCGCGCATCTGATCGGGACGGTGGGCTCGGCAGAGAAAGCCCAGCTGGCGAAAAATGCCGGTGCCTGGGCAACGATTAACTATCGTGAAGAAGATATTGCCGCACGCGTCAGCGAACTGACGCACGGCAAGAAGCTGCGCGTGGTGTATGACTCGGTCGGCAAAGATACCTGGGAAGCCTCGCTCGACTGTCTGCAACGTCGCGGCCTGATGGTCAGCTTTGGCAACGCTTCCGGCCCGGTGACCGGCGTCAACCTGGCGATCCTGAATCAGAAAGGCTCCCTGTATGTCACCCGGCCCTCGCTGAACGGCTATATCACCTCCCGTGATGCGCTGGTGCAGGCCAGTAACGAGCTGTTTTCGCTGATCGCCAGCCGGGCCATCAAGGTGGACGTGCCGGAAGCGCAGAAGTTCGCTCTCGCCGATGCGCAGCATGCACACCAGGTGCTGGAAGGGCGTGGCACTCGGGGTTCCAGCCTGCTGATCCCGTAAGCCACAAATAGTAAGGGCCTCCCGTAGGAGGCCCTTTTTTCTTTCTTTTTATTGTTCGCACTGAGTGTAGGGTCAGCGGCGATGAATGCGTGTTGATTCAGTGAAACCATCCTGGCAGAATTCATAAGTAAAAAATATGTTTAATTGCAAAATGGCACTGAGCAATTTCCTGTGATGTGATCCACGCCGCATTACGCCGCTAAAAAACTCTACAACCCGTTGATATTACCGGGATAGCCACGGTTTATCCTTCACCGCAGGTTTGCGGAATGCGCGGTACAGCCACACGCCAGCGATCGCCAGCAGCAGCCAGGGCAACAATTTAATAACAATCGCGAATAAGCCGCCAACGACCATCACCACGGTGGCGACCAGTAACGCCACGATGATACCCAGCAGCGAAATACCGGTCAGCAACAGCATCATAAAAAAGCCGATGACAAACAGGATCTCTAACATATCGGTACGCTCCATAAAAAGGGACTCTGAAGGAGTTATTACAAGAAACGTGCCAGGACGGCAGGAAATCTAACTTATTGAAAGTTAAGGAAGGAGTTCACCAGGACGGATTGAATCCTGGTGAATTTAATCATCAATTAGTGAAATTTTGACGATGTTATACGCTGGCTGGCACCCTGTCCGCGACCAGCTGTAAGGCCGTTTCGACGACAGCAACGCCCGCGCCAGGTTTGTGGGCGTTTTCACTCAGGTACCGACGCCACTGACGTGCCCCGGGAATCCCCTGGAACAGGCCCAGCATATGGCGGGTCACATGGCCCAGCCAGGTGCCGTTCGCCAGCTCCCGTTCTATGTACGGATACATCGCCCGCACCACCGCGACAGAGTCCGCTACCGGAGCACTGCTGCCGAAAATCATCTGATCCACCTGCCCTAGCAGGCCAGGATTCTGGTAGGCTTCGCGCCCCATCATCACCCCGTCCAGATGCTGTAAATGCACACGGGCTTCCTCCAGGGTTTTGACACCGCCGTTAAGCGACAGCGTCAGCTGCGGAAAGCCACGCTTGAGCTGATAAACACGCTCATAGTCGAGCGGCGGGATCTCGCGATTCTCTTTCGGGCTGAGGCCGGAAAGCCAGGCTTTGCGGGCGTGGATAATAAACGTCTCGCAGCCGCCCTGCTCCGCAACGCGCTGGATGAAATCGCACAGAAATTCATAGCTGTCCTGATCGTCAATGCCGATACGGGTTTTTACCGTGACCGGGATCGATACCACGTCGCGCATCGCCTTGATGCAGTCGGCAACCAGCTGCGCTTCACCCATCAGGCAGGCACCAAAACGGCCATTCTGCACGCGATCGGACGGGCAGCCCACGTTGAGGTTCACCTCGTTGTAGCCCCGCTCTTCAGCCAGCTTCGCACACTGCGCCAGCGCCGCCGGGTCGCTACCCCCCAGTTGCAGAGCGACAGGCTGCTCCTCAGGGCTCCAGGCCAGGTAGTCACCTTTGCCGTGTATGATCGCGCCGGTGGTGACCATTTCCGTGTACAGCAGTGTCTGCCGCGTCAGCTGGCGGTGGAAGTAACGACAGTGACGATCGGTCCAGTCAAGCATCGGGGCGATGGAAAAACGATGTGCAGGGTATGTTTCGGTCATGAAAAGCGCTAACTCTGTATCAGAAAAGGAGGTGACGATATTGTGCGCAATGATAGCACGGCGGTGGGAGATCCTGTAGCGGATGGCCTTTTTTCTGTCATCCCTGCACAGGCTGCACGGGTTGCGCGGACAAAAAGATCGGCCCCTGCGTGAAAGAAGGCAGGCGGAAAAGGATATGACAACGACTGAAGGGAAAACAGGCCAGCCTCTGCGAGTGCAAAGGCCGGCCCGCAGCAAACGCGGATCAGAAGGTAAAGTTCAGCTGCGCAACGGCGCCCCAGGTATTGTCTTTACCCACCATTCCCGCCAGGTCCAGATGCACCTTGTTAAACGGTGACAGGCCAAAACCGCCGGTAAAGACATTGGTGTCGTTGGACTTCACGTCGGCACGATAACCGCCGCGCAGCTGCAGCCAGTCCAGCAGGCGGTACTCTGCACCCACGGCAGCATACTGGCTGTCATCCTGCGTTTTGAAGCGTTTGGTGGGGGTCAGGTCCACATCCAGCGCGGTGGTCAGGCGCTCGGTATGGAAGGAAACACCGGAGGTCACCAGCGGGCGGATCTGGTAGGTATCTTTGTAACCGCTGACTTCTTTGGTGTCGATATCCCGTGAGATCAGGTTCTGTGCGCTCAGGCCCAGCGTCCAGTTGTCACCCAGGTCGGTTGAGGCCCCGGCATCGATGTTGAAACCAGTGTTGGTGTTTTTGTAGTTGCCGTTGGTGAAGTCGGACTTGTCATAGCTGTAAACCGAGGCGCTGTAGTTATACAGAGTGGTTTTTTGCAGCTTTGGCGTCACGCCCAGTGACACTGGCTGACCGGCGATATCAAACTCGTGGGCCACCGCAATCCCCATATCGTAGACCACGGCAGCACGCCCCAGTCCTTCAGAGGTCAGCCTGTCCTGATCCCCCGGCAGCGGGATACGGGTACCATCCGCCACTTGCTGTAAATAATCGATATCACTTTGGGTCACGTTCGCCACCACTGATGCCGTACCGTAGGCTTTAGTGACAAACGCAAAAGGCAGAACCTCATTCGGCACCGTGACCGCAAACGCGGCCCCGGCTTTTGCCCAGGCTTTTTCGCCCTGGATCTCCCGCAGGCGGTTAGCTAAATCGCCTGCTGCACCCTGCAGGCGTGGAATATCGTTGGGGAAGACAAAGTTATTCGCCAGGTCCTTATATCCATCCACGGCATCCGTCAGGTCATCCACTTTATCGACCAGCTTGCCCTTATCGCTGATCTGCGCACCGACTGCAGGCAGAATAATACTCACCGAGTCTTCCGGCTGCGCTTTGGTCATCAGAGCCGGGTTGGCCAGCACGGCTGAACCATAAGAGGACGAGGCCACGCCGGTTCCCCCCATGGCATCATTGCGGGCATCAAAATAGTTACCGGCAGCCAGGCCACTGAGTGGCGCCAGCAGCAGAGCGGGCAAGACGACCGGACGGTAAAAACCGCTGAGTGCATTAAATTTATGTGCCATTGACCCGAAACCCACCATAGATAATGAAAAAGAAAGTGCGTGTAAAACGCATAACTGAATGCCTGAATAATGAACATAAAGGCGACATTTCATTGCTGTGAATTAAGAGAAGATGAGTGGGCTTATCAGGTCATTGCCATTTTCTTAATCTGTTATCATGCTAACAGTTGAACGTTCTGCATCTGTTATTCCAATGCCAAACGCAACGAGCCCTATGCAAAAGGTAGTCATGAAGCTTAAGCAGCGCAAATAAGATTAGCCCGACTGAATCATTACTGACTGGCCCTGGCACCTGGACGCCAATGGTTAAATTTTCTTTACCTTATGCGCTTATCAGCAATACCACTCTTTTCTGGAGTGTGCCCTTTCCACCCTTCGCCCTGGCGGCTGCCGGAAGGCACGACTCGGTGTTTTGTTACAGATGTGATAAAATAACATCCTGTTATGGCCTGAGGGGGAACAATCAATATGACCAGCGCTGAAAAAATCCTGTCGCAGGCGGAAGCCATTTGTCAGGAACGCAGTGTGCGCCTGACGCCACAGCGTCTTGAAGTTTTACGGCTGATGAGTGAGCAGAACGGGGCCATCAGTGCCTATGATTTGCTCGATCTGCTGCGCCACTCTGAGCCTCAGGCGAAGCCCCCCACCATTTACCGCGCGCTGGATTTTCTGCTGGAACAGGGCTTTATTCACCGCGTGGAGTCGACCAACAGCTATGTTGTCTGCCATCATTTTGAAGAACCCTCGCACACTTCTGCGATGCTGATCTGCGATCGCTGTGGTTCAGTGGCTGAACAGCACGCCGATGGGGTGGAAGATATCTTGAAATTGCTGGCCCTGAAAACCGGTTTTACCCTGGCTCACAGCGTCATAGAAGCACATGGTTTCTGTCAGCAATGTGGGGAAATCGAAGCCTGCACCCATCCGGATGCGTGCCAGCACGATCATACCGTGCAGGGAAAAAAGCGCGGACGCTAGCGTAGCAATGTGAAGGAGAGTACGGGAATAACGGGGCGAGAGCTTTGGTAAAAGGGTTGGCACAATCCTTGTGCCGGGTAGGAGCCTGGAGCTTAACGTCCCGCTGTGTTACCAGCGATGGTCGTTACGTGTTTCCCAGTCTTTCAGTTCTTTTTCGGCCTGATCTTTTTGATAGCCGTAACGCTCCTGAATTTTACCCACTAACTGATCGCGTTTACCTTCAACCACGGTCAGGTCATCGTCAGTCAGCTTACCCCATTGTTCTTTCACTTTACCTTTCAACTGTTTCCAGTTACCGCCGGCTTCGTCTTTATTCATAATGTGATTCCTCTACCTTGGGTTAAAACAGCTTTAACAGCCTGGAGTTGGGCCGATTAGCCAGATAATTATCTGGTTAATTGCCTGACACAGAGATAATTGTAGTAGAGAAATCGCACCTGAGCCGTTAACGCCCTGGCTATTGGTGTTAAACACCCTAAAAAAACAGCCAAATCAGCGAGCTAGCGAAGCGGTACTTACGTAAGTAAATGTTTCAGGGAATAAACCATGTGCCGTGACGCCAGTGCCGCCGCCAGATCGCCCACAGCGTCACGCCGCGCAGTAGGAGAAATAACGTAATCGCCAGCCACAGGCCGTGATTGCCCAGCCAGGGGACGCTGCACAGCGTCAGTCCGAAACCCAGCGCGGCGACGGCCATACTGTTACGCATCTCGCTGGCGCGGGTCGCGCCAATAAACATTCCATCCAGCAGATAGCAGCCTACTCCCGCCAGTGGCATCAACACCTGCCACCATAAATACTGGTCGGCAAGCTGGCGCAGCGGTTCAAGGGAGGTCAGTAGCGCAACAATGTGCTCACCCGCCAGGGCATAAAGCAGGGAGAACCCCAGCGCAACGACCAGAGACTGACGGCAGGCAGCGTGCCACACGCTCAGTAACTGCTGGCTGTTGCGTGCACCATACGCTTCACCGGAACAGGCCTCCACCGCATAGGCAAAGCCGTCCAGCGCGTAGGCGGTGAAGGTAAGAAACATCAGCAGTACGGCATTGACCGCCACGATGTCATTACCCAGGCGCGCGCCAACGAGGGTCAGCGAGGCGAAGCAGATCTGCAACAGGAGCGAACGCAGCATGATGTCGCGGTTCAGACGCAGCAGTCGCGACACATCTCCCCGCCAGGCCCTTAACATCAGACGCAGTGACAGGCCCCGCATCACCATAACCCGCCATACCAGCAGCAGGCCGACGATCAGACTGGTGTATTCCGCGATTACCGTTGCCGCTGCGGCCCCCTGCACGCCCCACTTCAGCCCGATGACAAACCAGAGGTCGAGCACGATATTCACCAGATTACCGACGACCAGCAGGATGACCGGTGCCCGGGCATACTGCACACCAAGCAGCCAGCCCAGCAGCACCAGATTTGCCAGCGTCGCCGGCGCACTGAGCCAGCGTATCTGCATAAACAGTGCGGCCTGATGCAGGACGTCGTCACTGCCGCCCGTTATCCCCAGCGCCAGATGCGTGATCGGCTGCTTCAGGACAATAAACAGCAGCCCGGCAGAAACGGCCAGCAGCAGCGGCTGCATCAGCGCACGCGCCAGGGCCTGTTTATCGTTAGCGCCAAAGGCCTGTGCCGTCAGCCCGGTGGTGCTCATGCGTAAAAACAGCAACAGCATAAACAGGAAACTGGTAATGGTCGTGCCAATCGCGACACCGCCCAGATAAGTGGGGCTGTCCAGATGGCCAATCACGGCCGTATCGACCAGGCCTAGCAGAGGCACGGTGATATTAGAGAGGATCATCGGCAGCGCGAGCCGCCAGAGGCTTTTATCTGCGGGGGTCAGCAGTGTCATCAGAGTCCATCAGCGGAAAACCCTCACTGACGATGCTGCGCGCCGCTTAAGCAGCACACAGCATTTAGCGGGGAGTGAAGTACCGGTTACAGCCAGTTGCCGTTGCGGATCACACCGACAGCCAGGCCTTCAATCGTCAGTGTCTGCTGACGCAGGTCAACGATGATCGGTTTGAAATCCGGGTTTTCGGGCAGCAGCTGCACCGTATTCCCCTGCCTTTTCAGGCGTTTTACCGTCACTTCGTCGTCAATGCGCGCCACCACGACCTGGCCATTACGCACATCTTCCGTTTTATGCACGGCTAACAGGTCGCCGTCCATAATACCGATGTCTTTCATCGACATTCCGCTAACACGCAGCAGGAAGTCTGCGCCGGGTTTAAAGAGGTCAGGGTCAACCTTATAGTGGCCTTCAATATGCTGTTCTGCCAGCAAAGGTTCACCTGCTGCCACGCGACCAATCAGTGGAAGACCGTCTTCTTCTTCCATCATCAGGCGAATACCGCGCGAAGCGCCGGATACGATCTCAATTACGCCCTTACGCGCTAACGCCTTCAGGTGTTCTTCAGCCGCATTCGGGGAACGGAAACCGAGCTGCGCAGCAATCTCCGCGCGCGTTGGTGGCATGCCGGTTTGATTAATGTGGTCGCGAATCAGGTCATAGACCTGCTGCTGCCTTGCCGTTAGTGCTTTCATCCCGCCCCCTGGTTGTTTATACAGTCGACTGTGAGTATATACAGGTATTTAGACATTGAAAACCTAAAGTTGGGCGAAATACCGTTTGTGGCGATTTTTGGAAAACTCATCGCAAATGCGGCACTAACAGCATGATCCAGACAAACATTGCCAGCAAGATAGCCAACAGCACCGCCGCTGACCCCATATCTTTCGCCCGCCCGGCCAGCGGATGAATTTCACTGCCGATACGGTCAACGACGGCTTCGATGGCGCTGTTGAGGATTTCCACAATAATCACCATCACCACCGACCCTATCAGCAACACCCGGGTAACCGCATCGACGTCCAGCCAGACGGCGATGGCAATAGCGATAATGGCCGCCACGGCTTCCTGGCGAAAGGCCGCTTCATGCTGCCATGCCGCGCGGATGCCTTTCCACGAGTAGCCAGCCGCTTTTATGATTCGTGTCAGTCCAGTGACATTATTTGCCATAATCAGGGAACCCTTTGAGAAGTTTAACGTCAATGAGTGGAACTACAGGTTTTTCAACACCACAGATTCTGTTGGCGCTTTCTGGTATGCTTGCGGCGCTTTGCTAACAAGAGGCTTCATGTTATCTATGTCAGGTTGGCGTAATTTATATTATAACTTATTGAATCTGCCAGTTAAATTACTGGTAAAAAGTAAGGCAATCCCGGCTGAACCGGTTGCCGAACTCGGGCTTGATACGTCGCGCCCTATTATGTATGTGCTGCCTTATGATTCAAAGGCGGATCTCCTTGCCCTGCGTGAGCAGTGTCGCAAACAGGACCTTCCCGATCCCCTGGAACCGCTGGAGATTGACGGCACAGTTCTGCCCCGCCATGTGTTTATCCATGATGGCCCACGCGTTTTCCCGTATTTTGTGCCGAATCTGCAGTCGGTCAAGCTGTTCCACGAATATCTCGACCTGCACCGTAATCATCCCGAACTGGATGTGCAGATGGTGCCGGTATCGGTGATGTTTGGCCGTGCCCCTGGCCGCGAAGTTCAGGGTGACGATCAGCCGCACCTGCGAATGCTGAACGGCATTCAGAAATTCTTTGCGGTGCTCTGGCTGGGCCGCGACAGCTTCGTGCGCTTCTCGCCGATGGTATCTCTGCGCCATATGGCGACTGAACACGGCACCGATAAAATCATTGCCCAGAAGCTGGCACGCGTCGCCAGGATGCACTTCGCCCGCCAGCGTCTGGCCGCCGTCGGCCCACGCCTGCCGGTGCGTCAGGATCTGTTCAACAAGCTGCTGCAGTCCAAGGCTATCGCCAAAGCGGTAGAGGATGAGGCACGCAGCAAAAAGATCTCCCATGAAAAAGCCCAGCAGAATGCCGTTGAGCTGATGGAAGAGATCGCCGCTGACTTCTCTTACGAAGCGATTCGCCTGACCGACCGCATTATGGGCTGGACCTGGAGCAAATTATACCAGGGAATTAATGTTAACGGCGGTGAACGCGTGCGCCAGCTGGCGCAGGACGGGCATGAAATTGTCTATGTTCCCTGTCACCGCAGCCACATGGATTACCTGCTTCTCTCCTACGTGCTTTATCACCAGGGACTGGTGCCGCCGCATATCGCAGCCGGCATCAATCTGAACTTCTGGCCTGCCGGCCCGATCTTCCGCCGCCTGGGCGCCTTCTTTATCCGGCGAACCTTTAAGGGCAACAAGCTTTACTCCACGGTGTTCCGCGAATACCTGGGTGAACTGTTCACCCGTGGCTATTCCGTTGAGTACTTTGTGGAAGGGGGCCGTTCACGTACGGGCCGCCTGCTGGACCCGAAAACCGGCACGCTGTCGATGACCATCCAGGCGATGCTGCGCGGTGGCAATCGCCCTATCACCCTGGTGCCGATTTATATCGGCTACGAGCATGTGATGGAAGTGGGCACCTACGCGAAAGAGCTGCGCGGCGCGACCAAAGAGAAAGAAGGCTTTATGTCGATGGTGCGCGGGCTGCGTAAGCTGCGCAACCTGGGCCAGGGCTATGTCAATTTTGGTGAACCGCTGCCGCTGATTGCCTACCTGAATAATCAGGTGCCGGAGTGGCGTGACGCCATCGATCCGATTGAGGCGCAGCGCCCGGCATGGTTGACCCCGGCCGTCAACGACATCGCGCAGAAAGTGATGGTGCGGATCAACAATGCCGGGGCGGCCAACGCCATGAACCTCTGCGTGACCGCCCTGCTGGCCTCGCGTCAGCGCTCCATGACCCGTGAACAGCTGACCGAACAGCTTGATTGTTACGTACAGCTGCTGCGCAACGTCCCCTACTCGCCTGACTCAACCGTGCCGGATATGACCCCGGAAGCGATGCTGGAACATGCGCTGAGTATGAACAAGTTCGAGCTGGAGCAGGACAGCATCGGTGAAATCGTGGTGCTGCCGCGCGAGCAGGCGGTACTGATGACCTATTACCGCAACAACATTCACCATATGCTGGTGATGCCTTCGCTGATTGCTGCCATCCTGATGCAGCATCGCGAAATCAGCCGCGCCGAACTGCTGCGTCAGGTCACGGTGATTTATCCGATGCTGAAGAGCGAACTGTTCCTGCGCTGGAACAGCGATGAGCTGGCGCAGGTGCTGGACTCACTGGTGGCAGAAATGGCCCGTCAGGGACTGCTGGTGGCTGAAGAGAGCAGCCTGCGTCTCAGTGCCGGTCGTTTCCGTACCCTGCAGCTGCTGGCAGCGGGCGTACGTGAAACCCTGCAGCGCTATTCAATCACCTTCTCGATTCTCAGCGCAAAACCGGCCATTAACCGCGGAACGCTGGAAAAAGAGAGCCGGACCATGGCACAGCGTCTGTCCGTACTCCACGGCATTAATGCGCCGGAGTTCTTCGACAAGGCAGTATTTACGTCGCTAGTGTTAACGCTGCGGGATGAAGGCTATATCAGTGATTCCGGTGATGCCCAGGTTGAACAGACACAGCAGGTTTACCAGCTGCTGGCCGACCTGATCACTCAGGACGTCAGAATGACCATTGAGAGTGCGGTAGAGCTCGACTGATACGGTAAGGATAGCGGGCCGATTCCATAGTGGATCGGCCCTTCAGTTTACTCTCAGATACCCAGTACCACGCCCATAAACAGTACCAATCCTACCCAGTTATTGTTCAGAAACGCCTTAAAGCACAGCTCACGGCGCCGCCTGGCAATCAGCTTCTGCTGATGCACAAAGAACACACCCGCCACCAGCACCGACCAGTAAAAGATACCGTTGAGATGCAGCTGCCAGCCCACCAGCGCCATCAGGCACAGCGTGGCCAGCTGAAGCAGGCCAATAATCAGCTTATCGTAACGACCAAAGAGAATGGCGGTGGATTTCACCCCAATCTTCAGGTCGTCATCACGGTCAACCATCGCATACTGGGTGTCGTAGGCCACCGTCCAGCAGATATTGGCCAGGAACAGCAGCCAGCAGGTCAGCGGCACGCTCTCGCTGACCGCCGCCCAACCCATCGGGATCGCCCAGCCAAAGGCCGCACCCAGTACCACCTGCGGCAGATGGGTGTAGCGTTTCATAAACGGATAGAGCCAGGCCAGGCCCAGGCCACCCAGCGACAGCCAGATGGTCATGCTGTTCATGGTCAGCACCAGCGCAAAGGAGATCAGCACCAGGCCGGCAAACAGCAGTTTGGCTTCACGCGGGGTCACCGCGCCACTGGGTAGCGGGCGCTCACGGGTACGCTTTACAAAGCCATCAATTTTTCGGTCAGCAAAATCATTCACCACGCAGCCGGCTGCACGCATAAAAAATACGCCCAGCACAAACACCAGCAGCACGTTAAGCGGCGGTGCCTGCCTTCCTGCCAGCCACAGCGCCCACAGCGTGGGCCACAGCAGCAGTAGTGATCCTATCGGTTTATCAATACGCATCAGACGGCTGTAGGCCGCCATTTTACTCATTGGCACGCTCTTCTCCACGCTATGCTCCCCCTTCTGCCGCCACGCTGGCATAGAGCGGGGAGGCAGGTAAAAACAGTTCGGTCAGTAACAGTGGCTTGCCTGACAGACGCAGGCGCGAACGCCGGCCCCACAGCGTATCGCTGTGGCCAACATCAATAAAGTCACGCGTCAGCGTTGAAGAGGCAAAAAGATAGCGGCCCAGCGGTACCGTGCCCAGCTGTTGCAGCTTCTGTTCGGGGCCGTTGAGGGTGGATTCCGGCACCAGCGTGCGGGCGACCAGCCAGGGGACGCCGTCGCCACAGAGTTCAATTTCCCGCAGCCAGTAACGCGGCTCGGCAGGCAGCAGCACGATATCTTTATCGTCTGCCGCTTCCTGCGCACTGATAAATCCCTCACGCAGCAGGTTCACCGTCACCGCCTGGCAGTGACGCTCAAAGCGACGCGTCATGGAATCGACTTCCATCAGCCAGTCAAGCAGGGGGGCCGTTAACAGAGGGGATGAATCCGGCAGCCAGTTGATCGCGCGCAATTGCGACAGCGCGTTCTCAGCCATAACACTTCTCCGCAAAATCTTCGATGCGTCAGTGTAACGCAGACCCTGGCGGCAAACCTATCAAAGCCGGGCAAATAGCCGTGAATTTATGGCGCGTTTACAGACTTATTCGCGCTTCAGGCGGTTGCTGTTTGCCAGCCACAGGGTGATCACCAGAATCAGGATGGCGATAGCATAGGCCAGGGTATCAAAGGGGTTTTTATGGTCGACAATGATCAGGCGAATGATGGCCGTAATGCCGATATAGACAAAGTAGCGCAGCGGGAAATGGTAACCAGACTGGAAATACTTAATGATCAGCGCGATAAACTCAAAGTAGAGGAAGTAAATCACGATACCTTCGATAAGCAGATAAGACGACGTCTGCTCGCCGGTATTCAGCAGCACGTTACCCAGATGGATGGTCTCTTTGCCAAGAAAGATGATCAGAATGCAGGCCAGCACAATCAGGCCGGTGTTTAAAACCATTTGCAGGGCAAAGGCCAGCCGGGTGGCGGGCGTGTTACGTTCCTGGGACGTCATGATACACCTCAAAGTCACTGTTATCCGTCGGGAATGCCGACGGATAACAATATGCTTGAGTGTGATGCAGATCACAACATTTCGATGAGGCTTACCGCATGACGGGGCGACCGGGAAAAAAGGCCGCCCCGCCGTAACGCCGGGATTTAACGGTAATTTGCGTCGCGGTCGGTGGTCATATCGTACAGCTGGTACTTACGACCCAGCATCTGACCACCATCACGCGTCAGCGGAGTCCAGTTCACCTGCGCACGACCGCGGGTTGGTGACACGCTGAAGACATCCATCGGCACGGAGATATAGAAGCCCTTGGTGAAGTCACCCTCGCCGTACTCTTCCGCAGAGACGTTGGTTTTGGTGGCGTAAGCCCCGACGGTAATACCGCTGTCGAAGCGCTTCGAAATATCCACCGTCACGCCTTTATCTTCCGCCAGGTACTGCCCGACGCTGGCTTTCACCAGTACGTTGCGCATAAACCACGGCTGCCAGTAACCGGTAATGTTGCCCACCTTCGCGCTGTAGTCGGTGAATTTCATCATGTTGTCCCAGTCACGCTGTTTGACGTAGTTGGCGTCCACCCCCACGGCCCAGCTGGCATCCAGCGGACGATAAAGCACTTCGCCGCCGGCCCCGCCATACATGGTTTCCAGATAGCCACCGTACACCTGTCCGTAGAACCCGTTGCCGAGCTCATGCATGTAGTTGGCCTGCAGGTTATTCACATAGACGTTATTTTCAACGTAGTCACGAATATGGGTACGCACCCGTGGCAGGGAGGAGTCCGCCGGCGCACCGTTGTAATTAAACTTGTCGTAGTTGTTGGCCAGGTTGCCAAACAGGCTGCCGTCCAGCAGCAAGTGGTCCGTCAGCCAGAAGCTGGCGTTCGCCATTACGCCCACCTGGTAAAGGTAGAAGCTCTCCGGCCCACCGACTGACTGGTTGAGCACCGGTGACAGGCTGTAGCTCAGACGGTCGCCGTCGATACGGAAGCCCTGCTCAGTATGCCCCGGATCGCGCGGATCCACTCGCTGCTGCTGAAGCGTCTCTTCCCGTCCCAGCGGATATCCCGCCAGCTGGCGTTGCAGGCTGCCCACATTGGTTTCCGTGGTCACCTGTGGCATATGGCTGCGCGTTTGTGTCACACGCAACGTATCCACGCCTTCCGGCAGGTGGTTGGCAAGGATGACGTTGGCGCGGTCGACGCCGCGCTGCGTATCACGGTATTTATACTGCTCCCCGGTGACGGTCATCGTGCTGCCGTCCACCTGAAGATTTGGCGCATTCAGACCGGCGTTGTACTTCAGGTCGGTCAGTTGGTTGGCGGTCAGCGTGGGCTCAAGGAAGCGGTCCTGCGGCTGCGGATTGTATTCCGGCTTCGGCATATCCCGCTGATTCTGGTGCAGATCGTTAAAGTTAGTGCGCAGGGTGAAACCGGCCATAAAGGTGTTGCCACGCTCATAGCTGACATTGACATCCGCCCAGTCGGTAAGCCGGTAGATTGCCCCGACGTTAAGTTTGCTCTTCTGTTCCAGGCGCCCGGCAAAGTCATCTTTATAATCGTTGCCTTCATACTCCATCTTCAGGCGCAGCGGTTGCCACGGGGTCTGATACTCAATGCCGCCGAAAATGGCTGTTGGCCCTTTAAACATATCGCCACCGCTCACCGACCCGGCGGTGCCGCTGCCCTCTGCACGGTAGCAGTATTTTTCGCTGGCAGAACAGAACGGGTTCTTGACGGTCCCGCTGTTACCGATGTAGCCCCAGCCCATGCCGAGGGTGAAGTCAAACGGCCCCCAGGCCTTGGTGGCCACCAGATATTCGCTGTCAAACAGGCCGGTACCGCCAAGGTCACGCGTTCCTACAGAGACTTCCGGTAGCCAGAACCCCTCTTCCCACAGGCGCAGCTTAAGGTCGAACGCTTTATCTTTGTAAGTCTGATCGCCAGAGAAGCTGGATACGGCGCTGTATTCCCGGGTTTTGACGTCGGTGTAGCGGATGGTGGCTTCCAGCCACGGGAACAGCTGCACCGAGGAGGAGTAAAA
Source organism: Erwinia persicina (assembly GCF_019844095.1). Lineage (NCBI taxonomy): Bacteria > Pseudomonadati > Pseudomonadota > Gammaproteobacteria > Enterobacterales > Erwiniaceae > Erwinia > Erwinia persicina. Next base: position 4,306,982 of record NZ_CP082141.1, read on the forward strand.
GTGGTACTGATCGTTATAGCGGTAGTTAAGGCTGAACTCGCCCTCTTTGGCCATACGCGCCGTCGGCACCTGCATCAGGCCCACGCCGCCGAAGTCAGACTGAGACGGGCCAATCGGGTCCGGATAGGTGGCAGCCTGAGCCTGGCAGGCACAGGCAACGGAGAGTGACAGCAGGCTGAGAAGATAACGTTTTTTCATCAGTCAGGGATCCGGTGCGTCAGTACAGAAATGATCTGCTGGTTGAGATCGGCATAGGTGGCCGGTAGCGTCCACGAGGAGAAGCCAACGAAGAGGATGCTGCCCGGTTGCGGCTCGTAGTGACGACGGTTCCAGTACGCCACCGGCACGTCGGTGACCTCCCCCCCGGGGGAGATCACCTGGGCGATGTTGCGTTCACCGCCGCTCATGCGCGGGTGTGCATCCAGATACTCAACGGCGGAACGTCCCGCTGCCCACGGGATTTTACCTGCTTTTTCCACCGCCCCCGCCAGGGTAATGGAGGTCGGTTTTGCCAGGGTATACACGCTGTACTCCCCCTGCAGCGTGCGGTTGGCCTGTGGACGTAACCGCACCCAGTCCGGATCCAGATTGACCTTCTGCCGCCCTGTCACCTTCACGCCGGCGATCTGCTGGCGCACGTTTTCAACCACGGCGGCCTGTTGCGCATCATTGTCGCTTTTCAGTTCATCGCGCCAGGCCTGAAGCCGCGCCAGCAGCTGTTGCTGCTGCTGTACTGCGACAGCGGTCGCCTGTCGTTCAGCGATCACCGTTCCCGGCCACCACGTTTTTTCCATCAGTGCCGGGCTGGTGACCAGCTGTGACAGATTCGCCGCGTGGGCAACCACAACCGGCTGCGTCTGCCCGGGATAAAAGATATTCACCCGGCCATCGGCCTGAGCGTGCAGCGACAGCGATGCCACCATCCCTGCGAGAATAAGGGTTAATTTTTTCATGATTTCGCAGGCTTCAGAATGGTGAATTCAACAGGAAGGTAGTCGGCTCCCAGCGTCTGCCGTGCCTGACGCACCTGCCCGCTGGACATATCTACCCAAAACGTATTGCGCCACGAACGGCCATTTTCCGCCGTCGTCACCTCTTCCTGCCAGACGCGACAGGCAACAGCCTGCCCGCCAATTTGCAGCACCTCGTCTTTCCCCCGCGTGAAGTGGGAAACCGCCGTGTCCGCCTGAGGTTTACCGTCCTGCGTCCAGCTGAGCGTTCGGGTCCAGCTGGCCCCCTCGGTCAGGCGCAGCGCATCACGCAGCGGGTCGTTTTCCAACTGACTGACGTCATTGAGGTTATCCGCCAGGCCAAGGGTTTTGACCAGGCGACCGTGCCGGGTGACCAGCATCGCTTTATCGCGCGTGATCCATTTCTGCTGTCCGTCTTCATTGAAGCCCAGCACCACAAAGATCTGCTGGCCGCCGTTGACCCGCAGGTACATGCTGGCATAAGGCATCGCGTCGATTTGTTCGTTAGTCATCTGGATGTCGTCAGCGCCGAGAAAGGCCAGCTTGACGGTTTCACCCAATCCTTTTTGCGTTTGTGTACAGGCCTGAAGCAGCAGGCAGAGCAGCAGAAGTGGTAGGTTTCGCAACTGTGAGTGTCCCTGAGCAAAGGAGAACAAGGCGGAAAATAACCACACAAATGTGTGGTTATGATTAATTTTTGTACTTAGCGGGTCGTGCCTGTGGTGGTGGTGGTCGTGGTTCCGGTGTTGGAACCATTTCCGCCGCTGCTTGCGGCCAGCGCAATGCCAGCCAGCGCGCCAACGGCACCAATACCTACAGCAGTTGTCGCACCAGCTGACATTGAACCCGCATCAGCACCAGCAGCAGCACCGGTTTCTACCGGTGGAGCGCCAGCAGCTTCAGCGGCAAACGCGCCGGTTGCACTCGCTAAGTACACTATGGCTGCAGTAGCCCATATGACTTTTTTCATCACACTTTCCCTTCATTAAATGAATGGATACCAGGACCTGGATGGTGCCTGGCGACTCCAGTATGGGGAATTAATTTCCAGAAAGCAGCGCAGCGGGCAGAAGGTCATGGCATGGCGGTGAGTATTGATAAAACCCTGTAAACCGGTTAATTGTTAATATATATGACCAAGAAAAACCGATTAACAGAGGTTAATACCAATGTTTACTGGATTCGGGGGAAGTGCGGCTTAAAATGGCGGGTAGTGAAGAGTAGCGTGACTTTGCGTGATTAATTTGCAAAATACTGTGAATAAAACATTAAAAATCAGTTAGATAACAGATAAGTTATTCGTGTTTTTTTGCCATTATCGCGCCATTTATTTAAGAATTATCTGTCTCAAAACGAGGCGTTTTATGGCATTTTTAGGAATAAGCCCATCCCTGTTACGACCATTTTACTCATCGTTGGGGTGAAAAAAGGCGACAGAATCCGTTGGCGGACAGCCACTCAGCCTTCGCAGTCCAAGGGAGATAGAAATATCTCCCTGTCAACCAGGTCCAGTTATTTCCAGAAAATAAAAAACCCCCAGAAACCGGGGGGCAGCACCGGACACCGTGCCGGTGAATGTGGCGGGCGGCAGGGAAAAAAGCCGCCCACGCCCTGGCGGTTAGCGCCAGGATTTATAACGGTTAATCAGACCATTGGTCGAGCTGTCATGCGTACTGACCGCATCCGCACTTGCCAGTTCTGGCAGGATACGGTTAGCCAGCTGTTTGCCCAGCTCAACGCCCCACTGGTCGAACGTGAAGATGTTGAGAATAGCGCCCTGCGTGAAGATCTTATGCTCGTAAAGCGCAATCAGCGCACCCAGGCTGTACGGCGTGATGTCACGCAGCAGGATGGAGTTCGTCGGGCGGTTACCTTCGAACACTTTATACGGAACAACGTGTTCGACGGACTGTGCGTCCTTCCCGGCATCGGCAAACTCTTTTTCGACCACTTCACGCGATTTACCAAACGCCAGTGCTTCGGTCTGCGCAAAGAAGTTCGACAGCAGCTTGCTGTGATGGTCGCCCAGTTTGTTATGGGAGACCGCAGGCGCGATAAAATCGCACGGCACCAGTTTGGTGCCCTGATGGATCAGCTGGTAAAACGCGTGCTGGCCGTTAGTGCCAGGCTCACCCCAGATGATCGGGCCAGTCTGGTAAGTCACCGGTTGGCCGGCGCGGTCAACGTATTTACCGTTAGACTCCATGTTGCCCTGCTGGAAGTACGCAGAGAAACGATGCATATACTGGTCGTAAGGCAGGATGGCTTCGGTTTCTGCACCGAAGAAGTTGTTGTACCAGATGCCGATCAGCGCCAGCAGGATCGGCAGATTTTTCTCTTCCGGCGTATCGGCAAAGTGGCGATCCATCGCATGCGCACCGTCCAGCAGCTTTTCGAAGTTTTCGAAGCCAACGGAGAGGATGATGGACAGACCAATAGCCGACCACAGGGAATAACGGCCACCGACCCAGTCCCAGAATTCGAACATGTTGTCGGTATCAATACCAAACTCAGCGACGGCCTGGCCGTTAGTCGACAGCGCAGCAAAGTGCTTCGCCACGTCTTCCTGATGACCCGATGTCAGGAACCAGTCGCGCGCGCTGTGGGCGTTGGTCATGGTTTCCTGCGTGGTGAAGGTTTTTGATGCCACGAGGAACAGGGTTGTTTCCGGGCTCAGGGTCTTCAGCGTTTCGGCAATATGCGTGCCGTCCACGTTGGAGACAAAGTGCATGTTGAGATGGTTTTTAAACGGACGCAGCGCTTCAGTGACCATAAACGGCCCCAGGTCTGACCCGCCGATGCCGATGTTCACCACGTCGGTGATCGGTTTGCCGGTGAAACCTTTCCACTCGCCGCCGATAATACGCTCAGAGAAGGCTTTCATCTTCTGCAGCACGGCGTTCACTTCCGGCATGACGTCTTTGCCGTCGACCACGATTGGGGTGTTGCTGCGGTTACGCAGGGCCACGTGCAGAACCGCGCGATCTTCCGTACGGTTAATCTTTTCCCCGGAGAACATTGACTTGATCGCGCCCTGCAGGTCGGTCTCTTTGGCCAGCGCCAGCAGTTTATCGAGGGTTTCGCGGGTGATGCGGTTTTTCGAAAAGTCCACCAGCATCTGATCGTCGAACGTGGCAGAGAAGGCAGCAAACCGGTCGGCATCGTTAGCGAACAGGTCAGCAATCTGAACATCTTTCATTTGTTCATAATGCTGGATCAGTGCCTGCCAGGCAGCGGTTTGTGTCGGATTGATATTTTTCATAGCAACACTCTTTTTATTTAAGAACAGTCAGTCAGACCGGACGATATCTTACCTGTTACGGGCGTTCGGCTCCCCTTTTCCTGCAACAGGTTACAGCTATCATCCCGCCACGATTCGGTATCCGGCGGTGCGGACGATCCCGCCAGGGGATATAAGTATGACTATTCATACCCTTTTCCGGGTAAAAATTATAGCCCGGACATGGCTTATAAGAATTGACGCTTAGGGTCTAAACGGTGATTTTTGTAGCAAAAGTGATTAGCGTGGGTGATACCGTACCGATCATAACGAAAATGCATAATCATCGGCCGACAGGCGTTGACAGCTGCACCATAACCCGATATTCCTATGCGCAACTTATGCACCGCATAAGCCAGAAGAGGCGCGTCGCCCAGGCAGTGTGTTGGAGGAACCGTATCCTTTGATAATGCATGATGGGGAGCGACGCCGAGGTATTAACCACACGGAGTGGGGCATATCGACCGCAGGGGCTGAATCCTCTGGGTTGTCACCAGCAACGTCCGGTAGTCGGGCGGCGAGGTGGGGCGCTTCTGGGTGACGCGTAGCCTTTCTTCTACGTCCTCTCCCGTTGCGTTCTTCCCTTGTGCCAAGCTGATGGAATAAATCCTGACACGAAGGTAGTCATCGTAATGTCTCAAAATCTGATCGTGGCGAAATTTGGCGGCACCAGTGTCGCTGACTTCACTGCTATGAACCGCAGCGCCGATGTAGTGCTGTCTAATCCCGATGTGCGTCTGGTTGTCCTGTCTGCCTCCGCAGGCGTCACCAATCTGCTGGTTGAACTGGCGGCGGGCCAGCTCCAGGAGCAGCGTGCGTTCCTGCTGGACGAGATCCGCCGAATTCAGTACGCCATTATCGACGCGCTGGATCAGCCCGCGGTGATCCGTGACGAAATTGACCGCATGCTGGAAAACATCACCATGCTGTCCGAAGCTGCCGCACTGGCCACCTCCACGGCCCTGACCGATGAACTGGTCAGCCACGGTGAACTGATGTCGACGCTGCTGTTCGTCGAGATCCTGCGCCAGCGTGACGTGGCGGCAGAATGGTTCGACGTGCGGAAAGTGATGCGCACCAATGACCGTTTTGGCCGTGCCGAGCCGGACGTGAGCACGCTGTCCGGGCTGGCGGCCAGCCAGTTGCAACCCCGCATTGCGGAAGCGCTGGTCATCACCCAGGGCTTTATTGGCTGTGAAGAGCAAGGCCGCACCACCACGCTGGGCCGTGGCGGCAGTGACTATACCGCTGCGCTCCTGGGCGAAGCACTGCATGCGCAACGGATTGATATCTGGACCGATGTACCGGGTATTTACACCACCGACCCGCGTGTCGTTCCCGCCGCGAAACGGATTGACGTGATTACCTTCGAAGAAGCCGCTGAAATGGCGACCTTTGGTGCCAAAGTACTGCACCCTGCTACGCTGCTGCCGGCAGTACGCCGTGATATTCCGGTGTTTGTGGGCTCCAGCAAGGATCCGGCGGCGGGCGGCACCATTGTCAGTAATAAAACAGAGAACCCGCCGCTGTTCCGCGCGCTGGCCTTGCGCCGCAAGCAGACCCTGTTAACTCTGCACAGCCTGAGCATGCTGCACACTCACGGCTTCCTCGCCGAGCTGTTCAGCATTCTGGCGCGCCATCAAATCTCGGTCGATCTGATCACGACCTCCGAAGTAAGCGTGGCGCTGACGCTGGATACCACCGGTTCAACCTCAACGGGGGCCAGTCTGCTGACCCAGGCCCTGCTGACTGAACTGTCTTCGCTGTGCCGGGTGGAAGTGGAAGAGAACCTGGCGTTAATTGCCATTATCGGCAACAAGCTCTCGCAGGCCTGCGGCGTGGGTAAAGAGGTGTTTGGCGTCCTGGATCCGTTTAACCTGCGTATGATCTGCTACGGGGCCAGCAGCTATAACCTCTGCTTCCTGGTGCCGGGCAACGATGCTGAAAAAGTCGTGCAGACGCTGCATCACAATCTGTTCGAGTGATTGCAAAACCGGGCCTGGCCCGGTTTTTTTCGCCGGGCGCAGAAGAAGAATGCTGTGCTGCCTGAACCCCACTGCGGTGGGGTTTTCTGCTTTATATCACGCCAATGTCGCTGACTTTTCACCCCGTTTTTAATGCTATGATCCCCTGTTCATTATCTTGTGCTATGGCAATTTTCTCCGCTTCATCAATAACGCTTATAAGGATCCACGGCTATGCTCGCCACTGTCACCCGACTGTTCCCACTCTGGGCCGTCCTGCTCTCTGTCGCTGCCTATTACACCCCCACCACGTTCACCGGCATGGGGCCGTACGTTCCCTATCTGCTGATGCTGATTATGTTTGGTATGGGCGTAACGCTGAACGTCGGCGATTTTAAACGCGTTCTGACTCGCCCGGCACCGGTGGTCGCCGGGACCTTTCTGCACTACCTGGTGATGCCGCTGGCAGCCTGGGGCCTGGCAAAACTGTTTCATATGCCACCGGACCTGGCGGCAGGGATGATTCTGGTGGGCAGCGTGGCCAGCGGCACGGCGTCAAACGTGATGATCTACCTGGCGAAGGGGGATGTGGCTCTGTCAGTAACCATCTCTTCTGTTTCGGCCCTGGTGGGCGTTTTCGCCACCCCGCTGCTGACCAAATTCTACGTGGATACGCATATTCAGGTCGACGTGGTCGGGATGCTGCTGAGTATTGTGAAGATTGTTGTTGTTCCGATCGGTCTTGGCCTGGTGATCCACCATACGCTGAATGGCGTTGTCAGACGCGTGGAGCCTTACCTGCCGGCGTTTTCGATGGTGTGTATTCTGCTGATTATCAGCGCCGTGGTTGCGGGCAGCCAGAGCTTTATCGGTTCAGTCGGCCTGATGGTGATTGTTGCGGTGATCCTGCATAACGCCATTGGGCTGCTGGGAGGCTACTGGGGGGGCAAGCTGTTTGGCTTCGATGAGTCCACCTGCCGCACGCTGGCGCTGGAAGTGGGGATGCAGAACTCCGGTCTGGCGGCGGCGCTGGGCAAGATGTACTTCTCGCCGCTGGCGGCCCTGCCGGGTGCGCTGTTCTCCGTCTGGCACAATCTGTCAGGCTCGCTGCTGGCGGGGTACTGGTCCGGTAAGCCGATTAAGAAGTAACGTCCCGGTACGGTCAGCCTGACTGCCGCCGGAAGGCGGCAGTCAGGCTGAAGGCGCTGTGGCGGCGTCCCGCCGTCACAGCCCTGCTGGCAGGTTAATCCTCGTTTTTATCATCATCCGCCTGCTCAAGAACGCTGTACGCCACCGCGCAAAACAGTGAGTTCAGACGTTTCATATCGCCCAGTAACCCCAGATGCAGCGAGCTGGTTTCAATGCTCTGCACGTTTTGCTGATGCAGGCGGTCAACGTGCGCATGCGAGTAACGACGGTTGGTAATGCGAAAACGGTGCTTGGCACGGCGCAGACGCTTCGCGCTGGTGATATCGCGTGACAGGAACACCGACAGGCTGAGACGCAAATTGCTGGTCAGCAGTTCAAGCTGGGCATCCAGCTCCTTCATCCCCTCGGCAGAGAACGCCCGCCCCGCGGCCAGGGATTTATCCGCCACGTCACCGCTCATACGCTCCAGAATATCCCCCGCCATTTCGAGGTTAAGCGCCATCTCGATGGTTTCTGCCCAGCGACGCGAGTCTTCTTCCGGCAGGTCTTCCTTCGGCATCTGTGCCAGATAGAGCTTGATGGCGGTATAAAGCACATCGACGTCATCATCCAGCTTACGGATCTCGCGGTCTTCACGCAGTTCACCGTGCACCACCTTGCCGAAGGTTGCCAGCATCTGCTCCAGCACATCGCCCATGCGCAGGGTTTCACGGGAGGCATTGGCCAGCGCCAGCGCCGGGGTATCCAGCGACCCGGGATCCAGGTGGCGCGGCTTCAGACGCAGGTCTGTTTCCGGTTCTTCACGGATCAGCTGGCAGCAGAGGCTGGCCATCAGTCCGGCAAACGGTACCATCACCACGCAGCGGATCAGGTTGTAGAAGACGTGGAAGAAGATCACCAGCTCTTCATCGTTTACCGGCAGTTCGTCCAGCCAGCCCGCCAGCGGGTCGATAAAGGGCAGCACCATCAGCGAACCGATAAATTTAAACAGCAGGCTGCCCAGCGCCACCCGCTTGCCGGAGGCATTCGATGCACTGTTATTCAGCATCGCCAGCAGTCCACTGCCGAGGTTGGCCCCGACCACCAGACAGAGCGCCACTTTGAACGAGATCACGCCGCTGGCCGTCAGCGTGGCAGTCAGCAGCACGGCTGCCAGGCTGGAGTAACTGATAATGGCAAACAGGGCCCCGATCAGCGAGTCGAGCATCACGTCGCCGGTCAGCGAGGAAAACAGCACCTTGACGCCTGCGGCCTGAGTGATAGGCGTGGCGGCGGTGACGATCAGCTGCAGCGCCAGCAAAATGAGGCCCAGCCCGATGCTGGCGCGGCCCAGTTGCCCCGCACGGGTCTGCTTACGGCCGAGGAAGAACACCACGCCAAAGAAGATAAACAGCGGCGAAAGCCACGAGAGGTCAAAGGTGAGGATACGCGCCATCAGCGCCGTACCGACGTCGGCACCGAGGATAATCACCAGCGCAGGCGTCAGCCCCACCAGCTCCTGCGCAACAAAAGAGGTCACCAGCATAGTGGTGGCATTGCTGCTTTGAACCAGCGCGGTTACGCCAATACCGGAGAGGAAGGCCATCGGTTTTTTGGCCACGCTGCGGCTGAGTACCCGCCGCAGGTCGGCACCGTAAACGCGCATGATGCCGGTCCGCACGATATGGGTTCCCCATACCAGCAGCGCCACGGCAGAAAGAAGGTTAAGCAGGGTTAACAACGGTCGCGATCTCCATGATGACAATATGATGACGGCACGCCTGTGCCACATACCGTTAATCTTAGCCGATCTTGTGCCGTTCTCCGCCGATTAAAACGCCGGGATGGCGGGTCACCCCACATTCTTTATCGGGCCACTTCACACAGCGTCCGCTGACCCGGCAGGGCCTGCCTTTTTCCTTTCACGGTGCGGCTGCCAGCAGCGCGGCGCAGTAGGGCTTATCATGCGCCACCCCGAGGATCTGACAAAGGGTGCCGCAGAGTTCAGTCTGCTGCGGCAGGGCATCCATCGTTCTGGAGAAGGCGCTGCCGAAAACAAACAGCGGTATCTGCGTCTCCTCCGGCAGGGTGCCGCCGTGGCTGCGGTCATCGTTCATGCCGTGGTCGGCAGTGACGATCACCTGATAACCCTGCTGTAACCAGCCCGGCATCCAGTGCGACAGATAGCCATCGGCCATGCGCGCCCGGTTGCGGTACTGCGGGGTGGAGAAGCCGTGCTTGTGCCCGGCATCGTCAATATTCATGGGATGGATCAGTAAAAAATCGGGATCATGGCGCAACCGCAGGCTCTCGGCATCTTCAAACAGATGTGAGTCCGGGTAGCCGTCATCAGAATAAAAATGGCCGAACTGGACAGGCAGCTCCGGCGCATCGGTGTGACGGTCTCTCGGCGCGTCAAACGGCGTGCGGTTGTACAGTTCGCTCACCCAGTAATACGCCGCCGCTGCCGTGGTCAGCCCTGCCGCCCGCGCATAGTGAAACACGCTGCGCTGCTGGCTGAGACGGCTGACACCGTTGTGAATAATACCGCTGTTCACCGGCGTCACACCGGTGAGGATGCACTCATACAGCGGGCGCGAAAGTGACGGCAGTTCGCAGGTCATCTGGTAACACTGACCCCGGCCCTGTGCGCACTCCGCCTGCAAGTAGCCCATCGCGTGCCGGGCCACCTGAAAGTTCAGTCCGTCCAGTACCACCAGTATTGTTTTCATCGCCTCGCCTTATCACTTCATGTTGATGATGACGTTTTCCCGCCCTCACGCGGCGGTATTGGCAATCGGCTGCGCGCTTTTGTATTCAGAAGCTGGCTTCAGTCTGGCCTGTCCGTCAGCTTCGCACCCCTTTGTGGCTTATTTGTGATGAAAAAATTAACGGTGGATGTCATCAGCCGGGCACTGATCTTAATCCGCGTCATACCCCAGGTTCGGCGCTAACCAGCGTTCGACTTCGCTGACCGGCATCCCTTTGCGTCTGGCGTAGTCTTCAATCTGGTCGCGTTGCAGCTGGGCAACAGCGAAATATTTACTGTCCGGGTGGCTGAAAATCCAGCCAGACACGGCCGCTCCGGGCCACATGGCGAAAGATTCGGTGAGCTTCATACCGGTGTGGTTTTCCACATCCAGCAGTTGCCAGATGGTGGCTTTCTCGGTGTGTTCCGGGCAGGCCGGGTAACCGGGCGCGGGACGAATGCCCTGGTAATTCTCGCGGATCAGCGCGTCGTTGCTGAGGTTCTCGGTAGCGGCAAACCCCCAGATCACCTTACGCACCCGCTCGTGCAGGTATTCGGCGAAACCTTCAGCCAGCCGGTCAGCCAGCGCTTTGACCATGATCTTGTTATAGTCATCATGCTTTGCGTCCCAGGCCTCTGCCAGGGCGTCCTCTTCCAGCCCACCGGTGACGGCAAAGGCACCGAGGTAGTCCGCTTTGCCGCTGGATTTTGGCGCAATAAAATCGGCCAGACAATAGTTGGCAAACCCCGTTTTTTCTGTCTGCTGGCGTAAGTGATGGCTCACTTTCAAAACCTGTGTGCGTGATTCATCTGTGTAGATCTCGATATCATCGCCGACGCGGTTAGCCGGGAAAATCCCGACCACGCCGCGTGGATTGAGCGCGCCGTCACGGCTCAACTGATCCAGCATCTCATTCGCGTCGGCAAACAGGCGTTTCGCTTCTTCACCCACCACCTCATCTTCCAGAATGCGCGGATATTTGCCCGCCAGCGACCAGGTCATAAAGAAAGGTGTCCAGTCGATATAGTTGCGCAGCACATCGATGTTAGCGCTCACTTCGCTCAAACCCAGCCTGTGCGCTACCGGTGGCGTGTAGTTTTCCCAGTCAAATGTAAAGTCATTGTCGCGGGCGACCGCTAAACTCACCGGCGGCGTGCGCGGTTTTTTACGCCCGTGCTGAATACGCACGGTGTCGTACTCTTTGCGCGTGCGGGCAACAAATTCATCACGCTGGGTGGACGACAGCAGTGCCGATACCACGCCAACGGTGCGCGAGGCATTCTGAACATACACCGTTGGCCCGCTGTAGTTCTGCTCGATTTTCACCGCCGTGTGGGCTTTCGAGGTGGTCGCCCCGCCAATCAGCAGCGGCAGGGTAAAGCCCTGGCGCTCCATCTCTTTCGCCACGTTCACCATCTCGTCCAGCGATGGGGTGATCAGTCCGGAGAGTCCGATAATATCGGCGTTATGCTCGCGGGCGGTTTTGAGGATTTTCTCGCCCGGCACCATCACGCCAAGATCGATAATTTCATAATTATTACACTGCAACACCACGCCAACGATGTTTTTGCCAATGTCATGCACGTCGCCTTTTACCGTGGCCAGCACGATTTTACCGTTAGTGCTGCCCTTCTCTTTGCTGGCTTCGATATAGGGTTCCAGATAAGCCACCGCCTGTTTCATCACGCGCGCCGACTTCACCACCTGCGGCAGGAACATTTTGCCCTCGCCAAACAGGTCACCGACCACGTTCATCCCGGCCATCAGCGGGCCTTCAATCACCTCTATCGGGCGGGTGGCCAGCTGACGGGCGGCCTCCGTATCGGCTTCAATAAATTCGGTAATACCTTTCACCAGCGAGTATTCCAGCCGTTTATCCACCTCCCAACTGCGCCACTCCGCCTGCGGTTTGGTGCTGTCGTCGTCGGCTTTGCTGCCGCGATATTTTTCTGCCAGCTCCAGCAGGCGCTCGGTACCGTCATCGCGACGGTTCTGCACCACATCTTCCACCGCTTCACGCAGGTCGGCCGGCAGATCGTCGTAAATCGCCAGTTGCCCGGCATTAACGATCCCCATATCCATGCCGTTGCGGATGGCGTGATAGAGGAAGACCGCGTGGATCGCTTCGCGTACCGGGTCGTTGCCGCGGAAGGAGAACGACACGTTGGAGACGCCGCCGGAGATCATCGCATGCGGCAGCTCGCGCTTGATGTCTTCACAGGCTCCGATGAAATCCATCGCGTAGTTGTTGTGCTCTTCGATGCCGGTGGCGACCGCGAAGATATTCGGATCGAAGATAATATCTTCTGGCGGAAAACCCACCTCTTCGGTCAGCAGTTTGTAGGCGCGACGGCAGATTTCGATTTTGCGCGCGCGGGTATCGGCCTGGCCTGCCTCGTCGAAGGCCATCACCACCATCGCGGCTCCGTAGCGTCGCACCAGGCGGGCATGGTGCAGAAACTGCGCTTCACCCTCTTTCATTGAAATCGAGTTCACAATGCCCTTGCCCTGGATGCACTGCAGCCCTTTTTCAATCACGCTCCATTTAGAGGAGTCGATCATAATCGGCACGCGGGCAATGTCCGGTTCCCCGGCAATCAGGTTGAGGAAGCGCACCATCGCCGCTTCCGCGTCGAGCATCCCCTCATCCATGTTGATATCGATAATCTGTGCGCCGCTCTGCACCTGCTGCAACGCCACTTCCAGCGCTTCGTGATACTTTTCTTCTTTAATCAGTCGCTTAAATTTGGCCGATCCGGTGACATTGGTACGCTCACCGACGTTAACAAACAGGCTTTCTGCACTGATGGTCAGCGGCTCCAGCCCCGACAGGCGGCAGGCAACTGGCAGTTCCGGCAGCTGGCGCGGAGCGACCCCGTCGATGGCGCGGGCCATCGCCGCAATGTGTTCTGGCGTGGTGCCGCAGCAGCCACCGACGATGTTGAGGAAACCGGCCTGCGCCCATTCTCCAATCTGTTCCGCCATGATCTGCGCATCCAGATCGTATTCACCAAAGGCGTTGGGCAGCCCGGCGTTGGGGTGTGCGGTGACATAACCCTCGGCTATGCGCGCCAGCTCCGCCACGTACTGGCGCAGTTCATCCGGGCCGAGGGCGCAGTTCAGCCCAAAGGAGAGCGGTTCGGCATGGCGCAGGGAGTTATAGAAGGCTTCCGTGGTCTGGCCGGACAGCGTACGGCCGGAGGCGTCGGTAATGGTGCCGGAAATCATCAGCGGCAGCTCAATCCCCAGCGCGTCAAACTCTGCTTTCACGGCAAAGACGGCCGCTTTGGCGTTCAGGGTGTCGAACACCGTTTCGATCATGATGATATCCGCGCCCCCTTCGACCAGCGCACGCGTCGATTCGCGGTAGGCGTCCACCAGCTGACTGAAGGTGACATTACGGAAAGCCGGATCGTTGACATCAGGAGAAATGGAGCAGGTGCGGTTAGTGGGCCCTAACACACCGGCGACATAACGCGGACGACCGGGCGTGCGTGCCGTCCACTCATCGGCACAGGCGCGTGCCAGTCTGGCCGCCACGTAGTTAATTTCAGCCGACAGCGACTCCATCTGATAGTCGGCCATGGCAATGGAGGTCGAGTTAAAGGTGTTGGTCTCAAGGATGTCAGCCCCTGCCGCCAGGTAGCCGTTATGGATTTCGCTAATAATATCGGGTTTGGTCAGCACCAGCAGATCGTTATTGCCCTTCAGATCGCTCGGCCAGTCGGCAAAACGTGCACCGCGAAAATCCTCTTCTTCCAGCCTGTAGCTCTGGATCATGGTGCCCATACCGCCATCCAGCAGCATAATGCGTTTTTTCAACTGCTGATGCAGTGCTTCAATCCGGTTACTCACCACGTTTCCCCTTCAGCCTCACCTCTGGCACCACTGCCAGCACGCCATACTGGCACAACTTTTGTGCGGGTAACAGTGATGCCAGATGAGACATTTTCAGCTGGTGGTGACCTCATCCGACCAGTCAGGCTGTCGTTGCAATATGGCTCAATAAAACGAAAATGATTTCCACATGGTGAAAAATTAAGGATTCTGTTATGGCTACCCCCGCGCCGGCTAAACGTGGCAAGAAGCCCCGTGCCGCTGCAGTATCAACAGCAGCGCCGGCGGGTCAGGTGCAGTCGCTGACCCGTGGTCTGAAGCTACTGGAATTTATTGCCGAGTCCCACGGTAATGTGGCGCTGACCGAACTGGCCCAGCAGGCCGGGTTGCCAAACTCCACCACGCACCGCCTGCTGACCACCATGCAGCAGCAGGGGTTTGTCCGTCAGGTCGGGGATTTAGGGCTGTGGACAATTGGAGCCCATGCCTTTGTGGTGGGCAGCAGCTTCCTGCAGAGCCGTAACCTGCTGGCGCTGGTACACCCGATGCTGCGCACGCTGATGGAACAGTCAGGCGAGACGGTGAACCTGGCAGTACTGGATCTGAGCGATCACCAGGCGGTGATCATTGACCAGGTGCAGTGTACCCAACTGATGCGGATGTCGGCCCCGATTGGCGGCAAGCTGCCGATGCATGCCTCCGGCGCGGGCAAGGCGTTCCTGGCAAACCTTGACGATGAGCAGGTCAGCGAGCTGTTACACCGCCAGGGCCTGCATCACTACACGCCAAAAACGCTGATGTCACCGCACAGCCTGAAGGAGAACCTGGCGCTGGTCCGCAAGACCGGTTACTCCTTTGATGATGAAGAACACGCGCTGGGACTGCGCTGCGTTGCTGCCTGTATCTATGACGAGCATCGTGAACCCTTTGCCGCTATCTCCATTTCCGGGCCGATTTCACGCATCACCGACGACCGCGTGACGGAAATCGGTGCGCTGGTGATCAAAGCGGCAAAAGAGATCACCCGTGAATATGGCGGCGTGCGCTGACGCCATTCAGGCGTAAAATAACGGGAGCGTCCTCCAGGCAGCAGGGGCGTGAAAAATCAGTCGGGAACCGATTTGAACAGCCCTCGCGCTGGCCGCAGGCTGAGCTTCAGGAACCAGGCTCATTCGGCCCGATGCGCTTACACCGCCAGGCAGTCGGGTGAACGCGCGTAGCCAATACCGAGGCCGCTTCAGGCAGGAAGGGAATAGCGCTGGCAAAACCGCTGGCGACGGCGGTAAGCAAAGACATCTTCAATGTGACCGTTACGGATCCGCTGCTGCAGCTCACGCCAGAACCCGGCGCAGAACAGCTCACCGTGCATTTCATCAAACAGCGTGGCAATCGCCGGATCGGCACACAGGTAGTGGCGAAACTCTTCCGGGAAGACATCCTCTGGTGACACACTGTACCAGGGTTCATGACTCAGCTCATCTTCCGGGTAACGCGGCGGCGGGATATCGCGGAAGTTCACTTCGGTCATGTAGCTGATCTCATCATAGTCATAGAACACCACCCGCCCGTGCCGGGTAACCCCGAAATTTTTATACAGCATGTCGCCGGGGAAGATATTAGCCGCGGCCAGCTGCTTCACTGCGTTACCGTACTCTTCTATCGCTTCGCGCCGCTGTTGCGGGTTAGCCTGCACCAGCCACATATTGAGCGGCGTCATACGACGCTCCATATACAGGTGGCTGATAACCAGCTGCCCGTCCTGATCGTGCAGCTTTTCCGGCACCTCACGCCGCAGCAGCGCCAGCAGTTCAGGACTGAGGCGTTGCCGCTCTATCGCGAAGTTTTCAAATTCCTGGGTGTCGGCCATCCTCCCGACGCGGTCATGCTCTTTCACCAGCTGGTAGCACTGGCGCACGCGTTCCGGGGTCACCTCTTTCTGTGGGGCAAAACGGTCTTTAATCACTTTAAATACCCGATCGAATCCCGGTAGCGTAAACACCAGCATCACCAGCCCCGGTACGCCAGGTGCAACAACAAACTGCTCCGTGGTCGCCGCCATATAGTTAAGATATTCCCGGTAGCTTTCGGTTTTACCGTGCTTCTGACAGCCAATGGCCATATACAGCTCAGCGGTGGTTTTGCCGGGCAGGATTTCCCGCAGCCATTCAACCAGCGCCCCCGGAAGCGGGGCATAGACCATAAAATAGGAGCGGGCAAAGCCAAAAACGATGCTCGCTTCGCGATTGCTGGTCAGGCAGGTATCGATAAACAGCTCGCCCTCTTCACTGCGGTGTATCGGCAGCAGGAACGCACAGACGCCAGAGGGGGCATAGAGTTTGGCGACCAGCCATGCGGCTTTGTTACGATAAAACAGTTCATTCGCGACCTGTAAGGTCGCCTGTTGCAGCGCGTCTGCGGGAAAGTTTTCCCGCAGGTGTCGCAGAATAAAATCAATATCACGCGGCAGATCCTGCCACGGCAGGCGCAGCGGGAGGTCGTGCAGTACGCGATGGAGTAAGGGCCGCCAGCCTTCTGCTGCGCGAAATGTTTTTGCCAGCGGGCGTGGGGTACTGCGAAAACGCCGCGGCGGTTGTGAACTGAAAATAAACAACCGCTCCGGCGTCAGCGCCTGATGGCTGAACAACCGGCAATAGACAGAGTTAAAGAAGCTTTCCGCAATTTCAAAGCGCGGATAGTCCGGCAGCAGATCGGTGTAGATCGTTTTGACCCGCTGCAGGAACGCTCGATCGTCCGCCTGAGGGGCCGTAATACAGCGCAGCTGCTCCACAACCAGACCGACGTGACGATCGTAAAGATGAATACGTGCTTTCATCGCCTGCTGTACCGCCAGCCAGTCAGCCTGTTCAAAGCGCTGCTGTGCTCCGGCGGTCACTTCCAGAAAACGGCCATACTGTGCGTCAAATCCCTGCAGGATGGTGCGGGCAATCAGGGTTTCCAGCATCGACATGTTTCACCTCCACCGCAGGGGCAGGCCTGACGGCCCGCCCGGCATCAGAACTGGTCTTCTTCCGTAGATCCGTTCAGCGCGGTCACTGACGACACGCCCCCCTGGATGATGGTTGTGACATGGTCGAAATAGCCGGTCCCCACCTCCTGCTGGTGCGAAGAGAACGTATAGCCCTGAGGGATGGCATCAAACTCAGGCTGCTGAACTTTCTCCACGTAGTGACGCATCCCTTCACCTCCGGCATAGGCCTTCGCCAGGTCGAACATGTTGAACCACATGCTGTGGATGCCTGCGAGGGTAATAAACTGATATTTGTACCCCATCTCTGACAGCGACTGCTGGAAGTGGGCGATGGTGCGATCGTCAAGATTCTTCTTCCAGTTAAACGACGGCGAACAGTTATAGGCGAGCAGCTTACCCGGAAAACGGGCGTGGATGGCGTCGGCAAACCGCCGCGCCTGCTCCAGATCCGGTTTCGAGGTTTCGCACCAGATCACGTCGGCATACGGCGCATAAGCCAGACCCCGACTGATCGCCTGTTCAACCCCGGCATGGGTGCGGTAGAAGCCTTCCGGCGTGCGCTCACCGCTGATAAATTCGCGATCGTATTCATCGCAGTCGGAAGTGATAAGATCTGCCGCGTCAGCGTCGGTCCGTGCTATCAGCACGGTTGCCACCCCCATGACATCCGCCGCCAGTCGTGCGGCTACCAGTTTCTGGATTGCTTCCTGAGTAGGCACCAGCACTTTGCCCCCCATATGTCCGCACTTCTTCACTGAGGCCAGCTGATCTTCAAAGTGCACCCCTGCCGCTCCGGCCTGGATCATCGATTTCATCAGCTCAAAGGCGTTAAGCACCCCACCGAAACCGGCCTCTGCATCGGCGACAATTGGCAGGAAATAATCCACGTACCGGGGATCGCCCGGTTCGATGTCGGCCGACCACTGGATCTGATCGGCGCGCCGGAAGGTATTATTGATGCGTTCTACCACTGACGGTACTGAGTTCGCCGGGTACAGAGACTGATCCGGGTACATGCTGCCCGCGAGGTTGGCATCAGCCGCCACCTGCCAGCCGGAAAGGTAGATCGCCTCAATGCCGGCCTTAGCCTGCTGCAGGGCCTGCCCGCCGGTCAGTGCGCCGAGGCTGTTGATATAACCTTTCTTCGCCCCGCCGTTGAGCAATGCCCAGAGTCTGTGTGCGCCGTTTTCCGCCAGGGTGCAGACCGGGTTTACCGAGCCACGTAGTTTCACCACCTCTGCCGCGCTGTACGGGCGGATAATGCCGTCCCAGCGTGCATCGCGCCAGGCCTGTTCTGTCTGCTGAATCTGTAGGGTACGAGAAGTCATCGTGGTGCTCCTTGTCAGGGTTCAGGGAAGTAAGCGATAGCCCGGCAGTGTCAGAAATTCCACCAGTTCGGGCTCCGTGGTGATTCGTTCCATCAAGGCGGCAGCTTCAGCGAAGCGCCCGCCGTTAAAACGTGTGTCGCCCAGCTCCTGGCGGATGACCTGCATCTCCTCTCGCAACATCTTGCGGAACAGCGCTTCGGTCACCCCCTCGCCGCTTTGCAGGGTTTTGCCGTGTCGTATCCACTGCCAGATTGAGGTGCGTGAAATTTCTGCCGTGGCAGCATCTTCCATCAACCCGTAGATCGGCACACAGCCGTTGCCACTAATCCAGGCTTCGATGTACTGCACCGCCACGCGAATATTGGCGCGCATACCGTTTTCTGTCCGTTCTCCGGCACAGGGAGCCAGCAGCTGTTCAGCCGTAACCGGCGTATCCTGCTCGCGCAGGACGTGGAGCTGGTTAGGACGATCGCCCAGCACCTCGTTAAAAATCGTCATGACCGTGTCGGCCAGACCCGGATGCGCAATCCAGGTACCGTCGTGACCGTTGGCGGCCTCACGCTGTTTATCAGCCTGCACCTTGTCCAGTACCCACTGGTTACGTTCAGCATCCTTATCCGGAATAAACGCCGCCATACCGCCCATGGCAAAGGCGCCGCGCCGGTGGCAGGTTTTGATCAGCAGGGTTGAGTATGCGTTGAGAAACCCCTGGTCCATCGTCACCGACTGACGGTCCGGCAGAACGCGGTCCGGGTGGTTCTTCAGCGTTTTGATATAGCTAAAGATGTAATCCCAGCGTCCGCAGTTCAGCCCGACGATGTGATCGCGCAGGTGCCAGAGGATCTCGTCCATCTGGAAGACGGCGGGGAGCGTTTCGATTAACAGCGTGGCCTTGATGGTGCCACGCGGCAGATCGAAACGATCCTCTGCGTAACTGAAAACATCACTCCACCAGGCGGCTTCCTGATATGACTGGGTTTTTGGCAGGTAGAAATAGGGGCCACTGCCTTTGGCCAGCAGCGCATCAACGTTATGAAAGAAGTACAGGGCAAAATCAAACAGGCTTCCGGGGATCGGTTCATCACGCCAGGTGACGTGTTTTTCCGGCAGGTGCAGGCCGCGTACACGACATATCAGTACCGCCGGGTCGGGCTTCAACTGGTAAATTTTGCCGGCTTCGCTGGTATAGCTAATCGTACCGTTAATCGCATCGCGCAGATTGATCTGACCGGCGATCACCTTGTCCCAGGATGGCGCCAGAGAATCCTCAAAATCCGCCATAAAGACGTTAACGTTGGCGTTGAGCGCATTGATCACCATTTTACGATCCACAGGCCCGGTGATCTCCACCCGCCGGTTCTGCAGATCGGCCGGAATCCCGCGGATCTTCCAGTCTGCTTTTTTAATGGAATCCGTTTCCGAAATAAAATCAGGCAGTTTACCTGCGTCTATTTGCTGCTGAACTCGCTTGCGCTCTGCCAGTAAATGATCGCGTCGTGGTGTGAATTTCACCACCAGTTCGCTGAGAAAATTGACCGCCTCTTCTGTCAGGATCTGCTGTTCAGCCTGACCGGACGGGCGCTGAAAGGCCAGTTCACTGCTAATGGTCTGTTGCGTCATCTGTTTGCTCCTGTCACCGATACGGTCAGGTAAGCGTTGCGTTACCTGACGATCTTCTTTGAACATTCTTTGAACTGCCGGATCAAAATAGCATCAGTTAAAAATCAAAATCAAAAACTATTTCCATTTTTATCATTTAAACGACATAACTCATTGAACAAAAACAGATTAAACAGGGGTCATTAAAGGAAGGGGTTTTCAGTTAAAAATGAGATCGCGATCGGGTGACTGGATTCAGCAAATAAAAGGCAGGCAGGATATATCAGAAAGCCGGTGGATCGCTGATCCACCGGTGGGAAAACAGAAAGGAATTACTCTAATGTTGGGTTCATATGACGCAGATCGAAAGGTGTGATCTGGTAAACGTAATAGTTGAGCCAGTTAGAGAACAGCAGGTTACCGTGGCTGCGCCAACTGGCACGCGGTGGCAATTCAGGGTTGTCATGCGGGAAATAGTTGAACGGTACTTCTGGCTGCAGGCCAGCGTCATAGTCACGGTGATATTCACCGGAGAGCGTTAGCGCATCGTACTCCGGGTGCCCGGTGACAAAGGCCAGTCGCTTGTCCTTGCTGGCAAACAGGTAGGCCCCTGTCTGCTCTGATTCGGCAAAGATTTCGAGGTCGGTGTAATCACGCAATAGCTGGGTTGGGAAATCAGCGTAGCGTGAATGCGGCGCCAGGAACGTGTCGTCAAAACCGCGCGTCAGCAGCGCATGCGGATGCAGTATCTGGTGCTCAAAGACGCCTGACAGTTTGTTTTCTCGTGTCTGCTTGGGAATACCATACAGAATGTTTAACGCGGCCTGAACCGCCCAACAGACAAACAGCGTGGAGGTGACGTGCTCTTTCGCCCAGTGCAACACCTGCTGGATTTGCGGCCAGTAAGCCACATCACAGAAGTCGACCAGGCCCAGCGGAGCACCAGTGACAATCAGACCGTCGTAGTTGTCATTCTGAATGTCTTCAAAATTACAGTAAAAGTTATTCAGGTGTTCAGACGGCGTATTACGGGATTCACGACTGTCGATACGCAGTAGCTGAACATCGATCTGCAGCGGTGAGTTAGAAAGCAGACGCAGAAACTGGTTCTCAGTTTCGATCTTTTTCGGCATCAGATTGAGTACCAGCACTTTTAACGGGCGGATCATCTGCGTACTGGCACGCGTGGACGTCATAACAAAGACGTTCTCGTTGCGCAGAAAATTCACGGCGGGTAATTCATCGGGTACCCTGATCGGCATAACCTGCTTCCTCACTACATACGTTCATACGTTTAGACATCCAGACAGCTAAAGATAACGTGCTACTGCGCGGATGTCGAGTACTCATCGGATAGTTGAAAATGTTTCATCTCACTGGGGTGATTAACGGCAAAAGATGTGGTCACCGCAGGATCGGTTAAAGATAGCTAGAATAGTTAAAGGCTACTCACCCTGTATTTGTTAGATTACACAATTCTAATTAGTGAATGTGTTCAGGGATATGCAGAAAATAAAGGAATACCTCGCGCTGGCAATTTTGATGTGCCTGCCATATATCATTGTAATGTTTGATAATTACATATTAAAAAATGAAGTGAATAAGCATTCTTTAACCGCCATCTCTCACTCTGTTTTTTTGATGATTAATATTATTCTACTGTACAAAATCAAACGAAATAATAAAGAACTGTCAGGGGGAATACTGCTAATTACCGGTCTTTTTGCTGCCATGCTGATTCGTGAGAACAGGGAAAATATCCGTGAATTATTTAGCGGAACCGTTCACTGGTCATGGCTGGCGTTAGCCGTTTCTTTGTATTACCTGTGGCAGGGCACGAAGAATGGCGTCAGGAAAGCCTTTATTGACCTCCGGGAGATGCACCGTTTCAGCGACTATAATTACCTGATTTGTGGCCTGATACTGGTGCTGGTGTGGTCAAGATTGTTCGGAAATCGCTTTGTCTGGAAGGGAATTGAGCATATTCACTACAGCGAAGCCCTGAAAAATACCGCAGAGGAGCCGACACAGAGCCTCGGGTATCTGATTATTATGTTCGGGCTGGTGAAGATATTGAAAAGTAAATAACAAAAAAGCCTCATGCTTTCGCATGAGGCTTTTTTGCTTATTTGATGCCTGGCAGTTCCCTACTCTCGCATGGGGAGACCCCACACTACCATCGGCGCTACGGCGTTTCACTTCTGAGTTCGGCATGGGGTCAGGTGGGACCACCGCGCTAAAGCCGCCAGGCAAATTCTTTGTGCACGAAACGAATAATCTTTCGTTTCCGCTAATTCTTTATCCGGTACAGGCTGAAAATTGTTTTTGCGTCTCTCGAACGCCACGCCAGAACGCTTCTGGCGTTGTAAGGTTAAGCCTCACGGGTCATTAGTACCGGTTAGCTCAACGCATCGCTGCGCTTACACACCCGGCCTATCAACGTCGTAGTCTTCAACGTCCCTTCAGGGGTCTCAAGGACCCAGGGAGAATTCATCTCGAGGCAAGTTTCGCGCTTAGATGCTTTCAGCGCTTATCTTTTCCGCACTTAGCTACCGGGCAATGCCATTGGCATGACAACCCGAACACCAGCGGTGCGTTCACTCCGGTCCTCTCGTACTAGGAGCAACCCCTCTCAATTCTCCAGCGCCCACGGCAGATAGGGACCGAACTGTCTCACGACGTTCTAAACCCAGCTCGCGTACCACTTTAAACGGCGAACAGCCGTACCCTTGGGACCTACTTCAGCCCCAGGATGTGATGAGCCGACATCGAGGTGCCAAACACCGCCGTCGATATGAACTCTTGGGCGGTATCAGCCTGTTATCCCCGGAGTACCTTTTATCCGTTGAGCGATGGCCCTTCCATTCAGAACCACCGGATCACTATGACCTGCTTTCGCACCTGCTCGAGCCGTCACTCTCGCAGTCAAGCTAGCTTATGCCATTGCACTAACCTCACGATGTCCGACCGTGATTAGCTAACCTTCGTGCTCCTCCGTTACTCTTTAGGAGGAGACCGCCCCAGTCAAACTACCCACCAGACACTGTCCCCACGCCGGATTACGGCGCCAGGTTAGAACATCAAACGTTAAAGGGTGGTATTTCAAGGTTGGCTCCACGCAGACTGGCGTCCACGCTTCAAAGCCTCCCACCTATCCTACACATCAAGGCTCAATGTTCAGTGTCAAGCTGTAGTAAAGGTTCACGGGGTCTTTCCGTCTTGCCGCGGGTACACTGCATCTTCACAGCGAGTTCAATTTCACTGAGTCTCGGGTGGAGACAGCCTGGCCATCATTACGCCATTCGTGCAGGTCGGAACTTACCCGACAAGGAATTTCGCTACCTTAGGACCGTTATAGTTACGGCCGCCGTTTACCGGGGCTTCGATCAAGAGCTTCTCCTTGCGGATAACCCCATCAATTAACCTTCCGGCACCGGGCAGGCGTCACACCGTATACGTCCACTTTCGTGTTTGCACAGTGCTGTGTTTTTAATAAACAGTTGCAGCCAGCTGGTATCTTCGACTGCCTTCAGCTCCAGGAGCAAGTCCTTTCACCTACCGGCAGCGTGCCTTCTCCCGAAGTTACGGCACCATTTTGCCTAGTTCCTTCACCCGAGTTCTCTCAAGCGCCTTGGTATTCTCTACCTGACCACCTGTGTCGGTTTGGGGTACGATTCGATGTTACCTGATGCTTAGAGGCTTTTCCTGGAAGCAGGGCATTTGTTACTTCAGCACCGTAGTGCCTCGTCATCACGCCTCAGCCTTAAAGAGTTCCGGATTTGCCTGGAACTCAAGCCTACACGCTTAAACCGGGACAACCGTCGCCCGGCTAACATAGCCTTCTCCGTCCCCCCTTCGCAGTAACACCGAGTACAGGAATATTAACCTGTTTCCCATCGACTACGCCTTTCGGCCTCGCCTTAGGGGTCGACTCACCCTGCCCCGATTAACGTTGGACAGGAACCCTTGGTCTTCCGGCGAGCGGGCTTTTCACCCGCTTTATCGTTACTTATGTCAGCATTCGCACTTCTGATACCTCCAGCAGACCTCACAGTCCACCTTCGACGGCTTACAGAACGCTCCCCTACCCAACAACACTTGCGTGTCGCTGCCGCAGCTTCGGTGCATGGTTTAGCCCCGTTACATCTTCCGCGCAGGCCGACTCGACCAGTGAGCTATTACGCTTTCTTTAAATGATGGCTGCTTCTAAGCCAACATCCTGGCTGTCTGTGCCTTCCCACATCGTTTCCCACTTAACCATGACTTTGGGACCTTAGCTGGCGGTCTGGGTTGTTTCCCTCTTCACGACGGACGTTAGCACCCGCCGTGTGTCTCCCGTGATAACATTCTTCGGTATTCGCAGTTTGCATCGGGTTGGTAAGCCGGGATGGCCCCCTAGCCGAAACAGTGCTCTACCCCCGAAGATGAGTTCACGAGGCGCTACCTAAATAGCTTTCGGGGAGAACCAGCTATCTCCCGGTTTGATTGGCCTTTCACCCCCAGCCACAAGTCATCCGCTAATTTTTCAACATTAGTCGGTTCGGTCCTCCAGTTAGTGTTACCCAACCTTCAACCTGCCCATGGCTAGATCACCGGGTTTCGGGTCTATACCCTGCAACTTAACGCCCAGTTAAGACTCGGTTTCCCTTCGGCTCCCCTATACGGTTAACCTTGCTACAGAATATAAGTCGCTGACCCATTATACAAAAGGTACGCAGTCACCTAACAAGTAGGCTCCCACTGCTTGTACGTACACGGTTTCAGGTTCTGTTTCACTCCCCTCGCCGGGGTTCTTTTCGCCTTTCCCTCACGGTACTGGTTCACTATCGGTCAGTCAGGAGTATTTAGCCTTGGAGGATGGTCCCCCATATTCAGACAGGATGTCACGTGTCCCGCCCTACTCATCGAACTCACAGTAAGTGCATTTTTGTGTACGGGAGTATCACCCTGTACCCTGCGACTTTCCAGACGCTTCCACTAATGCACAAACTGATTCAGGTTCTGGGCTGTTCCCCGTTCGCTCGCCGCTACTGGGGGAATCTCGGTTGATTTCTTTTCCTCGGGGTACTTAGATGTTTCAGTTCCCCCGGTTCGCCTCATGCCACTATGTATTCATGACATGATAGTGTGACGTATCACACTGGGTTTCCCCATTCGGGTATCGTCGGTTGTTGCGGTTCATATCACCTTACCGACGCTTATCGCAGATTAGCACGCCCTTCATCGCCTCTGACTGCCTAGGCATCCACCGTGTACGCTTAGTCGCTTAACCTCACAACCCACAAGCGTCCCATACGGAACACGTGTTGTCGTTGCGAGCATTTGAGAGACTCGAACATATCGTAGATTTCATTCTTATTACGGAGAATGAAAACGACATGTCGTTTCAATTTTCAGCTTGTTCCGGATTGTTAAAGAGCAAATATCTCAAACGTGACTCGTTAAAGTCAGTTTTGAGATACGGTGATAACGACTTTCACTTCGTTACCGGTATGGCGTCCCCAAGGGGATTCGAACCCCTGTTACAGCCGTGAAAGGGCAGTGTCCTGGGCCTCTAGACGATGGGGACTCTGATACTACTATTGCTCGTTACTTCTATCAGACAATCTGTGTGGACACTACGCGGGAAGGTATCTTCAGGTAAGGAGGTGATCCAACCGCAGGTTCCCCTACGGTTACCTTGTTACGACTTCACCCCAGTCATGAATCACAAAGTGGTAAGCGCCCTCCCGAAGGTTAAGCTACCTACTTCTTTTGCAACCCACTCCCATGGTGTGACGGGCGGTGTGTACAAGGCCCGGGAACGTATTCACCGTAGCATTCTGATCTACGATTACTAGCGATTCCGACTTCACGGAGTCGAGTTGCAGACTCCGATCCGGACTACGACGCACTTTATGAGGTCCGCTTGCTCTCGCGAGGTCGCTTCTCTTTGTATGCGCCATTGTAGCACGTGTGTAGCCCTGGCCGTAAGGGCCATGATGACTTGACGTCATCCCCACCTTCCTCCGGTTTATCACCGGCAGTCTCCTTTGAGTTCCCACCATTACGTGCTGGCAACAAAGGATAAGGGTTGCGCTCGTTGCGGGACTTAACCCAACATTTCACAACACGAGCTGACGACAGCCATGCAGCACCTGTCTCACGGTTCCCGAAGGCACTAAGGCATCTCTGCCGAATTCCGTGGATGTCAAGGCCAGGTAAGGTTCTTCGCGTTGCATCGAATTAAACCACATGCTCCACCGCTTGTGCGGGCCCCCGTCAATTCATTTGAGTTTTAACCTTGCGGCCGTACTCCCCAGGCGGTCGACTTAACGCGTTAGCTCCGGAAGCCACGCCTCAAGGGCACAACCTCCAAGTCGACATCGTTTACGGCGTGGACTACCAGGGTATCTAATCCTGTTTGCTCCCCACGCTTTCGCACCTGAGCGTCAGTCTTTGTCCAGGGGGCCGCCTTCGCCACCGGTATTCCTCCAGATCTCTACGCATTTCACCGCTACACCTGGAATTCTACCCCCCTCTACAAGACTCTAGCCTGCCAGTTTCGAATGCAGTTCCCAGGTTGAGCCCGGGGATTTCACATCCGACTTGACAGACCGCCTGCGTGCGCTTTACGCCCAGTAATTCCGATTAACGCTTGCACCCTCCGTATTACCGCGGCTGCTGGCACGGAGTTAGCCGGTGCTTCTTCTGCGGGTAACGTCAATCGACGAAGTTATTAACTTCATCGCCTTCCTCCCCACTGAAAGTACTTTACAACCCGAAGGCCTTCTTCATACACGCGGCATGGCTGCATCAGGCTTGCGCCCATTGTGCAATATTCCCCACTGCTGCCTCCCGTAGGAGTCTGGACCGTGTCTCAGTTCCAGTGTGGCTGGTCATCCTCTCAGACCAGCTAGGGATCGTCGCCTAGGTGAGCCGTTACCCCACCTACTAGCTAATCCCATCTGGGCACATCCGATGGTGTGAGGCCCGAAGGTCCCCCACTTTGGTCCGAAGACGTTATGCGGTATTAGCTACCGTTTCCAGTAGTTATCCCCCTCCATCGGGCAGTTTCCCAGACATTACTCACCCGTCCGCCACTCGTCACCCGAGAGCAAGCTCTCTGTGCTACCGTTCGACTTGCATGTGTTAGGCCTGCCGCCAGCGTTCAATCTGAGCCATGATCAAACTCTTCAATTAAAAGTTCGATTTGCTGCAACAAGTGCAGCGATGCTCAAGTGTAAAACGTCATAATGAATTTCATTATGTGTTCACTCTTAAGACTTGATATTTTTTGTCACCCGGAGGTGACTGATATCAATCCTGCGAGTGCCCACACAGATTGTCTGATAAATTGTTAAAGAGCGTTGCGAGCAGTGCCGGAGCTTCCTGCCGCGAGGTGGCGTATATTACGCTTTCCTCCTTCGGAGTCAACTTCTTTTTGAGAAGTTTTTCCGGCGGTTCAGATACTTCCTGAACCTCCTGAGCCGCTGGCCTGTAAGCCGTTGTGCCGTCTCAGTGGTTGCGCATTATAGGGAGTTCTGGGCGGGTGACAAGGGCTAATTTGCGATAATGAGACTGTTCGCTGCAATCCCCAGCAAAACCCCGCTTTATACCTGCTTATGCACAAACTTATCCACAATCCAGGCATCGCGCTAATTTTGACGAGCATCGCGCAATCGTTTTCGCTACAATGCCCGCGCATAATGGAAGCCCCTTCAGGGGCGTTACACGAACCTTAGTCACGCTTCTTTCTTCTTATAAGGAAGAAGAGAATGTCTAAGCTTCCTATAACGCTCTTTATATGCGATCCAAAGCCAAGGGATAAAACCACCATGCAACAACATCGTCCTGTACGCCGCGCGCTACTCAGCGTGTCTGACAAAGCCGGTATCCTCGAATTCGCTCAGGCGCTTTCCCAGCGTGGCGTCGAGCTGCTCTCCACCGGCGGCACCGCACGCCTGCTGGCAGACGCCGGTCTGCCCGTCACTGAAGTGTCCGACTACACCGGTTTCCCGGAAATGATGGATGGACGCGTTAAAACGCTACATCCGAAAGTGCATGGTGGCATTTTAGGACGCCGCGGTCAGGATGATGCCATCATGGCCGGGCACAACATCTCTCCGATTGATATGGTTGTGGTTAACCTCTATCCCTTCGCCCAGACCGTTGCCCGTGAAGGCTGCTCGCTGGAAGACGCAGTTGAGAACATCGATATCGGTGGCCCGACAATGGTACGGTCCGCTGCCAAGAACCACAAAGACGTGGCGATTGTGGTGAAGAGCAGTGACTACCAGACTATTATTGCGGAACTGGACGCCAACGATAATTCACTGACGCTGGCCACCCGTTTCGACCTGGCCATTAAGGCGTTCGAACATACCGCCGCCTACGACAGTATGATTGCCAACTACTTCGGTAGCCTGGTTCCGGCCTATCACGGTGAAACCCAGGCACCTTCCGGCCGCTTCCCGCGCACCCTTAACCTGAACTTCATCAAGAAGCAGGATATGCGTTACGGTGAGAACAGCCACCAGGATGCCGCTTTCTATATAGAAGAGAATGTGGCAGAGGCCTCAGTGGCGACGGCACAACAGGTGCAGGGCAAAGCGCTCTCTTATAACAACATTGCGGATACCGACGCAGCACTGGAGTGTGTGAAAGAGTTCGACCAGCCCGCCTGCGTTATCGTTAAGCACGCTAACCCGTGCGGCGTGGCGGTGGGAGAGTCGATTCTGGCCGCTTACGAACGTGCGTATAAAACGGATCCGACCTCAGCTTTCGGCGGCATCATTGCTTTTAACCGTGAGCTGGATGAAGCGACCGCGCAGGCGATTGTCAGCCGCCAGTTTGTCGAAGTGATCATTGCCCCCTCTGCGACTGAAGCCGCCCTGAAGATCACCGCCAGCAAACAGAACGTGCGGGTACTGACCTGTGGTCAGTGGCAGCAGCGTCAAACCGGTCTGGACTTCAAGCGTGTTAACGGCGGCCTGCTGGTACAGGATCGTGACCTCGGGATGGTGAATGAAAGCCACCTGCGCGTGGTCAGCCAGCGCCAGCCAACCGCACAGGAACTGCGTGATGCCCTGTTCTGCTGGAAGGTAGCGAAGTTTGTGAAGTCAAATGCCATCGTGTATGCGCGTGACAGTATGACCATCGGCATAGGTGCCGGCCAGATGAGCCGCGTGTACTCCGCTAAAATCGCCGGTATCAAAGCTGCCGATGAAGGCCTGGAAGTGAAAGGCTCTGCCATGGCCTCTGATGCCTTCTTCCCGTTCCGCGACGGTATCGATGCCGCCGCCGCTGTCGGCATCACCTGTGTGATCCAGCCGGGTGGTTCCATTCGTGACGAGGAAGTGATTGCCGCCGCTGACGAACACGGTATTGCAATGATCTTCACCGACATGCGCCACTTCCGCCATTAATAACGGAGCCTCTGATGAAAATTTTAGTGATTGGTAATGGCGGCCGTGAACACGCGCTGGCCTGGAAGGCCGCGCAGTCCCCGCTGGCTGAGACCGTCTTTGTTGCACCGGGTAACGCCGGTACGGCCCTGGAGCCTGCACTGCAGAATGTGGCCATCGGCCCAACGGATATCCCTGCCCTGCTGGCCTTCGCCCGCGATGAGAAAATCGATCTGACCATCGTCGGCCCGGAAGCCCCGCTGGTCATCGGCGTGGTGGATGCTTTCCGCGCAGCGGGCCTGAAGATCTTTGGCCCGACTCAGGCGGCTGCGCAGCTGGAAGGTTCAAAAGCCTTCACCAAAGACTTCCTGGCGCGGCATAAAATTCCTACCGGCGAATACCAGAACTTTACCGAGGTTGAACCGGCTCTGGCGTATGTGCGTGAAAGAGGTGCCCCGATCGTCATTAAGGCCGATGGGCTGGCGGCAGGTAAAGGGGTCATTGTGGCCATGACGCTGCAGGAAGCCGAAGACGCCATCCAGGATATGCTGGCAGGTAACGCCTTTGGCGATGCGGGACACCGTATCGTGGTGGAAGATTTC
The DNA here is from genome assembly GCF_019844095.1 of Erwinia persicina. Classification (NCBI taxonomy): domain Bacteria; kingdom Pseudomonadati; phylum Pseudomonadota; class Gammaproteobacteria; order Enterobacterales; family Erwiniaceae; genus Erwinia; species Erwinia persicina. Next base: position 4,336,816 of record NZ_CP082141.1, read on the forward strand.
CTCGACGGTGAAGAAGCCAGCTTCATCGTGATGGTCGACGGTGAGAACGTGCTGCCGATGGCCACCAGCCAGGACCACAAACGCGTCGGCGATGGTGATACCGGCCCGAATACCGGCGGGATGGGGGCTTACTCCCCGGCTCCGGTGGTCACCGATGCGATCCACCAGCGTGTGATGGATGAAGTGATCTGGCCGACCGTGCGCGGTATGGCCGGTGAAGGCAATGTCTACACCGGGTTCCTGTATGCGGGTCTGATGATCGACAAAAGTGGTCAGCCCAAAGTGATCGAATTCAACTGCCGCTTTGGCGATCCTGAAACCCAGCCGATCATGCTGCGTCTGCAGTCGGATCTGGTCGAGCTCTGCCTGGCCGCCGTTGACGGCAGGCTGGACGAAAAGGATTCTGTCTGGGACCCACGTCCGTCGCTGGGTGTGGTTCTGGCCGCAGGCGGCTACCCGGGGGATTACGTCAACGGCGAGCAAATCCACGGACTGCCGCTGGAAGAAGTGGCGGACGGCAAGGTGTTCCATGCCGGAACCACGCTGCAGGGCGACCTGGTGGTCACTAACGGAGGGCGCGTACTCTGCGTCACGGCGCTGGGTGACGATGTTGCCGCTGCGCAAAAACGTGCCTATGAACTGGCCAGACCAATCTCATGGAAGGGCAGCTTCTGCCGTAGCGATATCGGTTATCGCGCCATAGATCGCAAATAGTCTCCCCGGGCGGCGCGTTAATCCGCCCGGCGCAGAACAGCCTCAGGGGCGATCGTCGATCGCCCTTTTTTTAGATTAAAAATCCTGTTCTTTCGGCTCCGTCTTGCAGAGATCGCTGGCGGTCACCAGCAGCAGCTGAGTTCCCCCCGGTGCCTCCAGCCAGGCAACACTGACCGGGCCTGCCGCCTCCCGCTGCTGACGCGCAATCTGGCTCAACTCAACGCTTTCAAGCGCCGGCTGCACCTTTTTGCCCTGACAAGTGCTGACGCTGCCATCCTGCTGCCACCTGCCCTGCCTGAGCAACACACTTCCCGACAGCAGGTCATCACTGATTTTCAGCATCCGCTGCCCGTCAAAGCGGTAGAGAGCCACCTCGTCCTCCGTCAGTGCCTCACGCCGGCCAGACAGCTGGCGCTGCATAAAACTCAGTCCACCGCTCTGGTCGAAGCGCAGCGTAACATCATCAGGTTTATCACCCGCGACATGCCGCTCAACCGAGAGCAGTTGATCCTGCTGCCAGAGATAGTCGGTTGTTTCCGTCGCCGCGCCGTTAAACGGGGTGTAGACCGTCATCAGATGCGCGACCTGCTGCTGGTGATTTTTGCGCCAGATACGCACCACGCCGCGATCGGCCAGATAGCCGCTTGCGGTAAAGTCGGGTAAATCAGAATGCGAACTGCAGCCTGCCAGTAGAATCAGGGTGGCAAGAGAGAGCGTTCGGGCGAAGGAGGTCAGTTTCATGCAGAAAAGAGTATCACAACCCGCAGGAAGCGCGAGAAACCGTTAAGGGGGAAAACGACGTAAGGTAAAATGATTCGGGAGGAGAGCAACATAACCTCTGCAGCAGGCGGTTTAAACAAAAGGGGCAGAACGCCCCCCTGTTTAAACTCTTCACCGTCAGACGATTACTTAACAGCGTCTTTCAGTGCTTTACCAGAAACAAATGCCGGTACGTTTGCAGCAGCAATTTTGATTTCTTTGCCAGTCTGCGGGTTGCGGCCAGTACGCTCAGCACGGTGGTTAACTTTAAAGGTACCAAAACCAACCAGTTGTACAGCATCACCTTCTTTCAGAGACTCAGTAATCGCAGCCAGGGTGGATTCCAGAGCAGCTTTAGCCTGGGTCTTTGACAGGTCCGCTTTGTCCGCAATTACATCAATCAGTTGAGTCTTGTTCATAAGTTATCCTTACAGTGTATTTATCGCTTGCTAAGCATCGAGTGCGAGGGAAAAACCAGTTTCTGGCACTCTCCTGCATACACGCACCGATAGCCACATTTTTCAGCCCCCCAAATGTAGACCAGACTGGGGGCGAATGTGAAGCCCAAAGGCGCTACAAATCAGGCCTGAAGTCACGTTTTGTCGCCTTACTGCTGAAAATTTATACCGATATTACTAATACCGGATTCACGCAGGTCAGATCGCAGTCCTTTTATCAGCTCGAGGTCCCGGTCTTCACAGGCTGCAAGCAGGCGAAATATCTCCCACTGGATGTCCCACTCCTCTTCAACGGCGGGATTCACTTTTAACTCTTCTTCGGTCATTTCGCGACCGGCCTGGGTCATTTCCAGCATCGCCACCGTGGTAATGGAGGTTTCGCTCACGGCAATCGCATGGGTCAGTGTTTCGCCGCTAAGGCGAGAGTGCAGCAGTTCGCTCAGCGCGACGCACGCATCGATCGCCGGGTATACGCCGTACAAATCGTAGTCGTCTGCAGAAGGAATAGCTTCTTCCAGTTTTTCAAGCTGGCTGTCAAAATTCACTTTCGCGTCTTTCACCACCAGCGTTTCCCACAGCAGATCAAGGATACGGCGGTAAAGCTGGCCGTCACCAAATCCTGTCTGCTGGCAAAACTCGCGGTAGTTAGGCGCCATGCGTTCGCACAGGCAGGCCATAAAAGTAACGTGCTGCCAGCTTTCCAGCTTTTCCAGCCGCAGATGAATCGGGTTACGTAACATATCGGGATCTCAGTATTAATGCGCTTGCCGCAGTGTACCTGAAAAGCCACTGAGCGGCACGGTTAACCCGACGGCAACCCGGTAAAAGCGGCGCGGCGTGAGGCAACTGCATCAGCCCAGCGTGTAGGCTCGGGCAGACGATAACCCTTGAGGCAGCGCTGTACCCATTCCAGGGCGGTGGCGTGACTGACCCGGTGCCCCGGTGAGATAAACAGCGGATTACAGCGTACCTTGCTGCGCAGCACCCAGCCCAGCAGTTCCTCTTTATCCCTCAGTGCTTCACAGCTGCCAGGTTCAGCTCCTGGCGGTTCAAACTTGCCACAGAGCCGTTTTTTCGCCACACCAATCGTCGGTACGTCCACCAACAGGCCGAAATGACTGGCCACGCCAAGACGACGCGGATGCGCCACGCCGTGGCCATCGACCAGCAGCAGGTCAGGATGATGCTCCAGCTGCTGCCACGCAGCCTGCAGTGCGGGTGTCTCACGGAATGACAGAAAGCCGGGGATATAGGGCATCGTGGTGGCGATACGGGCCACCTGATACTCCACCATCTGCAGGGAGGGATACTCAAGGATCACCAGTGCGGCACGGGTCACTTCACCGCCCTGTTCAAACCCGACATCGGCCCCGCCAATAAATCTGGGGGGCATCACATCAAAGTCATCCTGGCAGAGGATTTCTGCCGCGCGCTGGCGCTGCTCATTACGTAAAGCTGCAATATCCATTTTTTCCCCCTTGCGGATTATTACTGGTGGTAAGGACGCGAGAGCTTGTGTACTGCCTCCACAAACACACCCGCGTTTTCTGGTGGAACATCCTGATGAATACCGTGGCCGAGGTTAAAGACATGCCCCTCGCCCTGACCAAAGCTTTCCAGGATACCTGCGACTTCCTGCTCAATTCGCGCTGGAGAAGCATAGAGCATCGACGGATCCATATTCCCCTGCAGCGCCACCTTATGGCCTACGCGACGACGGGCGTCAGCCATATCGGTCGTCCAGTCAAGGCCCAGGGCGTCACAACCGGTGGCAGCCATCGCCTCCAGCCACTGTCCGCCGCCTTTCGTGAACAGCGTAACCGGCACACGACGTCCCTCATTTTCATGCAGCAGCCCATCGACGATTTTGTGCATGTAGTGCAGGGAGAACTCCAGATAATCACGCCCGGTCAGCACGCCACCCCAGGTGTCAAATATCATGACCGACTGCGCGCCCGCCCGGATCTGTGCATTGAGGTACAGCGTCACGCTGTCAGCCAGCTTGTCCAGCATCAGATGCAGCGTCTGCGGGTCGGCATACATCATCTTTTTCAGTTTAGTAAACGCTTTGCTGCTGCCGCCTTCCACCATATAGGTCGCCAGCGTCCATGGACTGCCGGAGAAGCCGATCAGCGGCACGTCGCCATTAAGATTTTTACGGATGGTGCGCACGGCGTTCATCACGTAACCCAGTTCCTGCTCCGGATCCGGGATGGGCAGCTTTTCGACATCAGCACGACAGGTAACCGGCGAGGAAAAACGTGGGCCTTCACCGGTTTCGAAATACAGTCCAAGGCCCATTGCGTCGGGAATGGTCAGAATATCGGAGAACAGGATCGCCGCATCCAGCGCATAGCGCCGCAGGGGCTGCAGCGTGACTTCACAGGCCAGCTCGGCATTTTTGCACAGCGACATAAAGTCGCCGGCGACCGCACGGGTGGCCTTGTATTCCGGCAGATAACGCCCGGCCTGACGCATCATCCATACCGGGGTAACATCAACGGGCTGACGCAGCAGCGCACGCAGATATCGATCGTTCTTCAGTTCATTCATCACGAGACTCTCTCACCATACAGACTGCCAGTGTAACATTTATTGGAATTGACGATGATCGACCGCTCAAAAAATTGAGCGGTCGGCGCGAGCAACCCGGCTGAGCGGGAACAGGCAGAATCAGGGGCGGGGAAAACAGAAAGAGGGTATGGCTTATTTTTTCTCACTGACAGGGGGGATTTTAGCGGCTTTTTGATCGACTGCGGTAAGAACAGGAGTGCGGTCGCTGTTAGCCGCCAGCAGTTTTTTATCTTTTTTATCTGGCAGCGCCTGCGGCTCCTCAATCTGATGAGAGTTTCCAATGAACACCCCACCCTTCTCAATGGAAAACTCGTTCGCATACACTTCACCTTCAATCCGGCCACGCGACATAATAATCACCGTTCTGGCATAACAGCTTCCCTTAAGCAGTCCGTTAACCACCAGTTTAAGGGATTTTATCTTGCCGATAACTTTCCCCTCTTTCCCTATTTGTGTGCTTTTCTGGCTGGTCAGGTCACCTTCGACAACGCCGTTGATGGTAATATTGTTTTCATTGGTCACTTCGCCGCGTAATACCGTCCCGATAGAAATAACGGTTTCTTTCGTACTGTTATCGTCGTTTAAAGAAGAAGGGAACAGGGTACTGGGTTCTACTTTGACGGGTGAAGGCAATTTTTCATTGGCTCGGTCTTCTTCTTTCCTGTTGAAATTAAACACGTTTGTAAACATCCTTTTTGTATGTAGACTCGAAATTATTAGCAGCAGGCTAAAGCACGCCATGCCAGCCAAAGAGAGCAATAAGACCGTCCTTGTCGAAAGCAGAAAGGCACTAATGCTCACCCCCCAGCAGAGCCAGATGCCCCACAGGCAACCTTGTTTTTTTGTTTCAGACATTAGCGTAATTCGCCACCTACGGAAACACTATGACATGTTTCAATTATGGCCCTTAATAATTAAATGCAAGACGGCGTTGTTCAGCATTTCCTGCAAAACAAATACACATCCAGATAAATAAGAAAAAACTCACATGACACTACAGTCGAAATAGTAGTTACTTAAGCCTGACTTAATATAACCATTTGAATAGCACAGGCTATCAACCGTTTTCATCACAGAATGATATTTGAAATTCCCCGCGAGATAAAGTCAGTTAATCTTCTCTACTTAAATTAATCCAGGGGCTCCTGGCAGGAGGCTGATATTGCCAGGAGATTATATCGCAAATAAAAACAATTCCTAAAAGACATATTCCCAGCGTGATTATTCCGCCTCTGCGCGACATAAAACAACGGTGTCCTCAATCAACCTGCGCGCAACGGTTCCGGCAGGCGGTAGCAGTGGCAGAGCATCAAAACGATACCAGCCAGCGGATAACAGCTCTTTCGGATCGATATTGATCTCGCCAGCGTCATAATCAGCCATGAAAGCCATCATTAATGACTGTGGAAAGGGCCAGGGCTGTGATGAAACATAGCGCAGATTTTTTACCGTGATCCCACTCTCTTCCATCACTTCACGCGCTACCGTCTGCTCAAGGGTTTCCCCGACTTCCACAAAACCGGCCAGCACGGTGAATACGCCGTTCCGGTGCCGGGTATGCTGCGCCAGCAGTATTTCTTCGCCACGCCGGATAGCCACGATAATGCAGGGAGCGATTTGTGGGTAGTAACGCTGGCGGCAGTGGCTGCACAGGCAGGCCCATTCTGTTTTACTGTGGTGCATTTCATGGCCGCAGTAACCACACCAGCGGTGAGAGCGGTAAAATTCAGCCAGCTGGATGCCACGACCAACCAGCTGGAACAGGCCGCTATCCTGATCGAGCAACTGCCGCAGCGATCCCATTTCCTGGGGACGGGTATCCCGGATCAACCATACCGTCTCGCCCTGCCACTCCCCAATCGGGGATCCCAGGGATCCTTTCAGGCCGAGTGAATCTGCGCTCCCTCGTGGAAGTTCGCCTTTTGGTAACCAAATTTTATGTTCCATGCTGACAATCCACCAGCCAGCGTCTACGCTTAAAATTTCCTGTTCCATCATTTTGCTCATCATCCTCAGCTTAAAGACTGGATTGAGGTCAGACGTTAAAATATAACACTCACGGAGTAGAACATGCTTAACCAGTTGGAAGTCCTCACCGCGCGCGTTGGCGGGTGCAGTGAACTGGTAGACTTTTGTCTGCGCTCACGCAAGCAGTTGCTGATTGCCTATTATCACATGGCTGGTATCAAGCCTAACAAGGATACGCTGACGACGCTCGATGAAAACGCGCTGGATATGTTCTGCCAGAATCTGGTGGATTACCTTTCAACGGGCCACTTCACTGTCTACGAACGATTTATCAAAGAGTTGGAAGGCACAGAGCAGTTGGCTAAAGCGTCGCTTATTTACCCTTCATTAAAAGCCAATACCGACCTGATTATGCAGGTTTATGATTCTCATCTGGAAAGCGCTATCGATCACGATAACTATCGGGAATTCCAGCATGCTCTGTCGGTTGTCGGTGAAGCGCTGGAGGCACGTTTTACATTGGAAGATAAATTCATCAAGCTGGCGCTGGAAAAAAACGCGGAAAATCAGGAAGCGGCTAACGCCTGTACGCTCGCGCGCCCGGCCTGACCTGCAGCGGTCATTTAAACTTCTTGTCGTTTCCAAAAAGCCCCTTTATGCTGAATGGGCTGTCAGGGTGAAGTCTGCTTAGCCCTTTCAGTGCCCATTTTGTGGTTTAAGCGTCGCCCGGTCGGCGCGCTTACGTCTGGTGCGTGAGCATCCAGGCTGGCTGGCTATAAAAGCCGCTTAAAAGACACTATTCTTCTTGTCGGAGTGCCCTTAGGGGCTGAGACCGTTAATTCGGGATCCGCGGAACCTGATCAGGTTAGAACCTGCGAAGGGAACAAGAGTAAAATCTAAAACGCTGTGAAATGAGTTTTCTCACAACGTTCTTATTACTCCCGCCTCCAGGCAAGCAAACTTCCCTTTTATCAGGAAATTGCTATGTCTACTCATGAAAAACCTGTCGTTGAAAAAAAAAGCCGTCGTCGCGAGCAGCGGGCGGAAGCGCAACAGTTTATTGATTCCCTGCGCGGTACCGCTTTCCCGCATTCAAAACGGATCTACCTCAGCGGGTCACAGCCGGATATCCGTGTACCAATGCGTGAAATACAACTCAGCCCAACCACCGTGGGCGGCAGTCAGGATCGGCCGTTGCTGGAGGAGAATGAGCCGGTGCCGGTATACGATACGGCGGGCCCTTACGGCGATCCGGACGCCACCATTAATGTTCATGCCGGACTGCAAAAATTACGCAGCAACTGGATCCTTCAGCGCAATGATACCGGGCAGGTCAGTGAGGTCAGTTCGACATTTACGCAGCAACGCCTGGCCGACGAAGGACTGGATCATCTCCGCTTTGAGCATCTGCCACGTCCACGCCGTGCACTACCGGGTCGCTGTGTGACTCAGATGCACTATGCCCGCCAGGGCATAGTGACGCCGGAAATGGAGTATATCGCCCTGCGTGAAAATATGGGCCGCGAGCGGATCCGCAGTGAAGTGCTGCTGCAACAGCATCCCGGGCACAGCTTCGGCGCGCATCTGCCCGACAACATTACCCCCGAGTTTGTCCGTCAGGAGGTTGCCAGCGGACGTGCCATTATCCCGGCCAATATTAATCACCCGGAATCAGAGCCGATGATTATTGGCCGAAACTTTCTGGTGAAGGTAAACGCCAATATCGGTAACTCTGCGGTCAGCTCTTCTATTGAGGAGGAAGTGGAAAAACTGGTGTGGTCGGTTCGCTGGGGGGCCGATACGGTCATGGATCTGTCTACCGGCCGCTATATTCATGAAACCCGCGAGTGGATCCTGCGCAACAGCCCGGTTCCCATTGGCACGGTGCCCATTTACCAGGCGCTGGAAAAGGTGAACGGCGTGGCGGAGGATCTGAGCTGGGCTATCTTCCGCGATACCCTGCTTGAACAGGCTGAACAGGGCGTAGATTATTTCACTATCCATGCTGGCGTCCTGCTGCGCTACGTGCCCATGACGGCAAAACGCCTGACCGGCATCGTCTCGCGCGGTGGATCCATCATGGCAAAATGGTGCCTGTCACACCACCAGGAGAGCTTCCTCTATCAGCATTTCCGCGATATCTGTGAAATCTGCGCGGCCTATGATATCTCACTGTCACTGGGGGACGGACTGCGTCCGGGCTCCATCCAGGATGCTAACGATGAAGCGCAGTTTGCCGAACTGCGCACGCTGGGCGAGCTGACCAAAATCGCCTGGGAATATGATGTTCAGGTAATGATTGAAGGACCCGGCCACATCCCGATGCAGATGATCCGCGTCAATATGACAGAACAGCTCGAACACTGTCATGAAGCCCCGTTTTACACCCTGGGCCCTCTGACCACAGATATTGCTCCGGGTTACGACCATTTTACCTCCGGCATCGGTGCCGCGATGATCGGCTGGTTTGGCTGCGCGATGCTATGCTACGTGACGCCGAAAGAGCATCTCGGCCTGCCGAATAAAGAGGATGTGAAGCAGGGGCTAATCACCTATAAGATCGCTGCCCATGCAGCCGACCTTGCCAAAGGCCACCCCGGGGCGCAGATCCGTGATAATGCGATGTCAAAAGCTCGCTTTGAATTTCGCTGGGAAGATCAGTTTAATCTGGCCCTCGATCCGCATACCGCCCGTGCCTATCACGATGAAACCCTGCCGCAGGAGTCAGGGAAAGTGGCCCATTTTTGCTCAATGTGTGGCCCTAAATTTTGCTCAATGAAGATCACCCAGGAAGTGCGTGAATATGCTGCCCGCCAGGAGGCCGAAGCGCATCCGATCGCGGTCGGCATGGCACAGATGTCTGGAGCATTTCGTCAACGTGGCGGCGAACTTTATCATCCTGCCGACGCCCTGAAACCAGAGGAAAAAATATGAGTCGTGGCGCTTTCCCCCCTACCGCAGCACAGTTAGGCCTTTACCCTGTCGTGGACTCGGTGGAATGGATTGCGCGCCTGCTGGATGCTGGCGTGCGTACATTGCAACTGCGCATTAAAGACCGCGTAGAACATGAAGTCGAGCAGCAGATTATTGATGCCATTGCTCTTGGCAAGCGCTATCAGGCGCGCCTGTTTATCAATGATTACTGGCGGCTGGCGATAAAACATCAGGCTTACGGTCTCCATCTCGGTCAGGAGGATCTGGATATTGCTGACCTGGATGCGATTCACGCAGCCGGGCTGCGGCTCGGGCTGTCAACGCATGACGACGCCGAACTGGAGAGAGCACTGGCTGAACAGCCTTCTTATATTGCTTTGGGGCATGTGTTTCCCACCCGGACAAAAGTCATGCCGTCTGCGCCACAGGGTCTGGCAGAATTGACCCGCCATCTGGCGCGGTTGCAGGGGATCTCCACCGTGGCGATCGGTGGTATCAGTCTCGATCGCGCACCACAGGTACTTGCCACGGGCGTAGGCAGTATTGCCGTGGTAAGTGCTATTACCCAGGCCAGTGACTGGCGGGCTGCCACTCACCAGTTGCTCGAGCTGGCGGAACCACAGACTGCCCCCCGGCGTTGACGTTTTTCCTTGATCCGGACGCATGGCCGCAAAAAAATGTCGCCGCCGGTAACGCCGTTAAACAAGGTGGAAGACGCTACGCAGGCTGAGTGATGGCCACTTTTCACTGTCGCCTGACCCGCTATAGTGACAGCGCGGGTGACAATCCGGTCAGCCGCCAGGGTCAGTACCCTTCCTTCTCGCTGACCCTGCCTTCTCCCGCCTCTCCACGGGCGGAGGGCTCCGCCACCGCTGGACAGCAGAGCATGGCACGTTCAACGGCCTCGCCCAGAATTTCCAGAGCGCGATCGGTTTTATCGGTAAACGGCTGGGCATAGCTGAGGCGCAGGCAGTTGCGGTATTTGCCTGATGCGGAGAACAGGGAGCCGACGGCAATCTGAATATGGGATGCCCGCAGATCCTGATTGAGCCGCAGCGCATCAAAGGGCTCCGGCAGTTCAACCCAGAGCAGAAATCCTCCCTGTGGCCGCGTCAGGCAGATGCCACAAGGGAAGTGATGGCGAACCCGCCGCGTGAAGACCTCAAAGTTGCGCTGATAGTCACTGCGCATTCGCCGCAGATGGGGCTGGTAATAGCCCTGACGGATAAACGCGGCCACGGCCATCTGCGTCTGCGTGACCGTGGAGCCGGTGCTGATGTATTTCATATGCAACACGCGGTCAAAATAACGCCCTGGTGCCACCCAGCCCACGCGCAGGCCCGGCGCCAGCGTTTTAGAAAAGGAACTGCACAGCAGCACGCGACCATCCATATCCAGCGACTTGATGGTTATCGGGCGCGGATACTCAAATGCCAGTTCGCCATAAACATCGTCTTCAATAATGGCGGCATCAAAGCGCTGCGCCAGCGTCAGTAAGGCCTGCTTACGCTGTGCCGGCATCACGAATCCCAGCGGATTGTTACAGTTGGGTACCACTACCACCGCGTTGATTGGCCACTGCTCAAACGCCAGTTCCAGCGCTTCCAGACTGATGCCGGTGACCGAATCCGTCGGGATTTCGATTGCGCGGATGCCAAATCCGCGCAGCGTTTGCATGGTGCCATGAAAAGCCGGGGACTCGACGGCAATAATATCGCCTGGCTGACAGATTGCTCGGATCGACACGGACAGGGCTTCATGGCAGCCCGTGGTGATCACAATATCATCTGCCGTCAGCTGACAGCCGCTGTCAATCATCAGGCGTGCGACCTGTTCGCGCAGCTCCGGCACGCCATAAAGATTGTCATAACTCAGCAGGCGCGGATCCTGCTGCTGGCCCAGGCGGCTGATAATTTTCCACAGTGGCTTGAGCGTAGGGGCGTCGATACAGGGCATACCGCTGCCCAGCTGCAGCATATCTTTATCCAGCCGGGCGTTGAGCAGGTCCATCACCGCATCCCACTGGGTGATCTCTACCGGACGCTGAACCGGACGGGTGATCGGCGGCAGCGGGGGCGCAGCTTTACGGGGGGTAACAAAATAACCGGAGCGCGGCTGCGGGGTAATCAGCTGTTTCTCCTCCAGCAGATAATACGCCTGCTGGACGGTACTGATGCTGACGCCGTGTTCGCCGCTGAGCGTTCGCACGGACGGAAGCCGCTCGCCAGCCTGATACAGCCCCTGTTCAATTCGCTGTGCCAGTAACTCTGCCAGCCGTTGATAACGCGTCATTGTATCCCGTCCTCCCGGTTACTTTTCATTAAAGCAGTACAGATTGCGGTAATTATCACCATTCAGTCACACTATCGCGCAATCTGTATGTCAATAAAAGGTGTTTTTTGCATCTGTATCATCAGCACGGTTAGCGACAGAATAGTCGGCATACACACGGTGATGAGGAGTCAGTGATGGAGTTTGAAGAGAACAGAGCAGCGAAGCCCTTGAGTTGGTCGCTGATTAAAACGGTTTTTCTCCTGCCTTATCATCGCTGGCAGGCAAGGCGTATACGCGCCTGCACGCGCCGGATCCTGTCGCAGTTGAGTGTCGCGCAGCTGAAGGATATCGGACTGACCTGCGAGGACGTGCGTAACTTATAGTGATGTGGCCTGGGTCGAAGGATGCACCCGAGGGCAACGCGGACGTTCCACTGCGTTGCCCTTTTTTTATGCTGTGACGGACGATCAGTTACCGCGGTAGGTAGAGTAGCCGTACTGACTCAGCAGCAGGGGAATATGGTAATGGCTGTCGCTGTTTTCCACATGGAAGATCACCGGGATTTCCGGGAAGAAAGTCGGCTGCTTTTGCTGTTTGTAATAATCACCGGTTTTGAAGACCACTTTGTAGTCACCCGCCGCCATCGTTTTCCCTGCCGGATAGAGCGCCGGGATACGTCCGTTTTTGTCCGTCACGCCGGAAGCCAGTTTTACCCATCCCTGCTTTTGCTGCTGTTCGAGTTCAACCGTCACGCCGGAGGTCGGCACGCCGGTCTGCAGGTTCAGCACATGCACGCTCAGCGGATTCTTCATCCCTTCATCACCGGCAGCCAGTACAGGCAGAGAAGCACTGACCAGGCTGGTCATTAGCAGGGCTTTAACAATCTTCATGTCGGACTCCTTAGGATTAATGTCGGCATGAAGATAACAGCTGTCCTGTTTAACCACGATTTTACTGCGGAAAATATGAAATTTCCCAGAGGGACAGGGGCGGGAAAAGCGGATACCCTCCCCGTTTTCCCCTTACTCTTTACCTTCTGTTACCCAGACAGAGGGCCAGTCAGCCGGTTGACCGCCATTGCAGCCAGGCTGGTTTTTAAAACGTGCCAGGTGGAATGTCTTGCCGTCATAGATCCAGCCGCCGTTATTACCGCACTCGGCAGCCTCATTACCCCGATCGGAGAAATAGAGATGGCCGACAGCTGAATCATACCCGCCCTGGGCAAACATCGTTTCCTGCATCGGCTTGCCATCCGTGCCGTTCAGCGGCAGGGGCAGCGTCAGTCGCCGGGTGTCTTTCGGGTTATCACGTTCACTGATGAACACGACGTTTAATGTTTTGAAGTCTCCCGGTCCGCAGTTGACCATCACCAGTGCCTGGGTGTTATTCAGCGGTTCGGCATAGCTGCGTGCGCGGGTATCCTCATCCTGAGGGCACTGCAGTTGCTTCAGCAGCTTGCCATTGGCAGCAATGGCTCCGTCCACCAGTGCGGCAGGATCGGTCAAAGGCACCACGGCAGGCACCGGGAAGTTCAGTGCCACAGGTGCGGGCCGGGGCAGAACCGCTGAAGAGGGTTTATCGCCCACTTTCAGCAAGGCCGTCTGATTATCCAGACGCCCCTGTCGCTCATCCACCAGCAGTAGTGCGGCGGTCAGCCCCTCAAGAGAAGCGCTTTCAGGCCCGGCTGAAAAGGCTATCGTCTCCGCATTTTTGGCCTGCGTCACCCACGCCTGAATCACTGCCAGCTTATCGCTACTGCCCACAACGTGCTCATCACTGCTCTGCGGTGTGGCAATCTGGATATCTGAAGACCAGGCCTGACCATCCAGCCAGATCCCGTCTGCTTTCAACGCAGCCCACTGCTGAAAACTGAGCGAAGGCTGTGCCTCCGCCCCTGCCTGACGTTTGAGGATGATACGCAGCGTCTTGTCCGTGTTACGGACATCGCAGTCATTCACGTTATTACAGGTGACCTGCCAGTTTTTAAAGACCTTCTGTACCGGCGCGTTAACCCACTCGTCTGCCTGAACGCCCGTACTTAAACCCATCAGCATAAACGCCAACACTAACTTGTTATTATTCATTATTATTCTCTGAACTCATCGGAAAAAATGCCTGAGCACGCTTTAACGCTGCCCAGGCGGCGGATCAGCAGGGTGAAGCCATCGCCCCCCGACTACAGGGTTACTTTGCTCCGGCCGTCACCCAGAGGGATGGCCAGTCGCCCGGTTCACCACCGTTGCACTCCGGCTGGCTGTTATAGCGTGTCAGATGGAAGACTTTCCCGTCATATTTCCAGCCACCACTGTCCCCGCAGTCGGCAATACCGCGTCCGCGGCCGGCCCAGGAGAGTTCACCGCTTTGCGGATCGTAGCTGGCTTCCGTAAACCAGCTCATGACGAGCGGTTTACCCTGGTCATCTTTATCGGGTAAGGGCAGCATCAACGGCGTCACTTCAGCAGGGTTATCGCGTGAACTGACAAACAACAGGCTGGCTGACTGATAAGCTCCCAGCCCACAGTTGACCAACACCAGCGCCTGTTTATCATTCAGCGGCAGCGCCTCACTTCGTTCACGCGCAGCCGTATCGGGCTCACAGCTCTCACTGGCGAGCAGTTTATGGTTAGCAGCAATGGCCGCGTCGATCAGTGCAGCCTGGTTTTTGAGGGGTACCACCTTTGGCACCGGGAAGTTCATCACCTCGGGGGCCGGACGGGCAGGCACCATCGACGGCTCGTTGTTGCCCACTTTCAGCAGCGCTGTCTGATTTCCCAGACGCCCCTGACGTTCATCCACCAGCAGCAGCGCCGCATTCAGCCCGCTGAGTGAGGCGGCTTCAGAACCGGGGGCAAGGGCGATGGTCAACGCATTTTTACTCGCCTGCACCCACTGCTGGATATCGGCCAGTTTATCGCTTCCACCCGCGCTGTCATCACCACTGATTTTTGAGGGCGCAATCTCAATAGCGGAATGCCAGGGTTTGCCATCCAGCCAGATACCCTGTGGTATCAGATCGCCCCACTGCTGGAAACTGAGCGAAGGTTGCGCATCTGGCCCGGCCTTGCGTTTAAGAGTAATACGCAGCGCCTCGTCGGTATTGCGTACATCACAGTCATTGAGGTTGTTGCAGGTCACCTGCCAGCTTTTAAAGACTTTTTGTACCGGAGCGTTCACCCACTCTTCTGCCTGTACTCTCGCGCTCAAACCCAGCAGTACCAGCGCTATCACAACCTTATTATTTGGCATTTTTATTCCATGTGATTTTGTTGAGTCGAAAAAAAACCCCGCCGAAGCGAGGTTTTTTATTATGCCACAGGTGGTTGACGATTAATCGTCATTACCGCCCAGGTTTCCTGCATTAAGCAGTTCAGCCAGGCTGGCAGAGGCTTCATCGGCAGTGACAACTGGCACGACTGGCGCTTCGCCCGCAGCTTTACGACGCATACGATCCTGATGATACGCGTAACCGGTACCGGCTGGGATCAGACGGCCAACGATAACGTTCTCTTTCAGACCGCGCAGTTCGTCGCGTTTGCCCGCAACGGCAGCTTCGGTCAGCACGCGCGTGGTTTCCTGGAACGAAGCCGCAGAGATGAACGACTCGGTTGCCAGGGAAGCTTTGGTGATACCCAGCAGATCGCGTGCAAATGTTGCAGAGATCTTGCCGTTAGCTTCCAGTTCGCGGTTAGCGATCTTAACGCGTGAGAACTCAACCTGCTCACCGTCGAGGAAGTCAGTGCTTCCTGCGCTGGAGATGGTTGCTTTACGCAGCATCTGACGAACGATGACTTCGATGTGCTTATCGTTAATCTTAACGCCTTGCAGACGGTAAACTTCCTGCACTTCGTTAGTGATGTAACGGGTCACCGCATGCACGCCACGCAGACGCAGAATGTCATGTGGAGACTCAGGGCCATCGGAAACCACGTCACCGCGCTCTACGCGTTCACCTTCGAACACGTTCAGCTGACGCCATTTCGGGATCATCTCTTCGTAATGATCGCTACCGTCAATCGGAGTGATCACCAGGCGACGCTTCCCTTTGGTTTCTTTACCGAAGGAAATGATGCCGCTGATCTCAGCCAGGATTGCCGGCTCTTTCGGACGACGGGCTTCGAACAGGTCAGCAACGCGTGGCAGACCACCGGTGATGTCCTTGGTACCGCCTGATTCCTGAGGAACACGCGCCAGGGTATCACCCGAACTGATCTTGATGCCATCTTCCAGCTGCACAATCGCTTTGCCCGGCAGGAAGTACTGAGCTGGCATATCAGAGCCAGGGATCATTACGTCGTTACCGTTCGCATCAACGATTTTCAGCGCTGGACGCAGATCTTTACCACCCGCAGTACGTTCTGCACTGTCGAGGATAACCAGTGAGGACAGACCGGTCAGGTCATCCGTCTGGCGGGTAATGGTCTGGCCGTCAATCATGTCAGTGAAGCGAATGAAACCGCTCACTTCGGTGATGACTGGCATGGTGTGTGGATCCCAGTTTGCTACGGTCTCGCCCGCTGCAACCTGCTCGCCGTCACCTTTCGCCATGGTAGAACCGTAAGGAACTTTATAGCTCTCTTTGGTACGACCAAATTCGTCGATCATTTTCAGTTCAACGTTACGTGAAGTGATCACCAGTTTGCCAGCGGAGTTGGTTACCGACTTGGCGTTGATCAGTTTCAACGTACCTTTGTTCTTGACCTGAATGCTGGATTCAGCAGCCGCACGAGATGCCGCACCACCGATGTGGAACGTACGCATCGTCAGCTGTGTACCCGGCTCACCGATGGACTGTGCCGCGATAACGCCGATGGCCTCACCTTTGTTGATGATGTGACCACGTGCCAGGTCGCGACCGTAGCAGTGAGCACACACACCGAAGTCAGTTTCGCAGCTTACGACGGAACGGACTTTCAGGCTGTCAACAGAGTGTTCTTCTAACAGGTCACACTGCTGTTCGTGCAGCAGGGTGTTACGTGGCAGAAGGATATCAGCGGTACCCGGCTTGATAACGTCTTCTGCGGTCACACGACCCAATACGCGCTCACGCAGTGGCTCTTTCACGTCGCCACCTTCGATGACCGGAGTCATCATGATGCCTTCGTGCGTACCACAGTCATCTTCAGTCACCACCAGATCCTGCGCGACGTCAACCAGACGACGGGTCAGGTAACCGGAGTTAGCTGTTTTCAGTGCGGTATCCGCAAGGCCTTTACGCGCACCGTGCGTGGAGATGAAGTACTGGAGTACGTTCAGACCTTCACGGAAGTTCGCAGTAATTGGCGTTTCGATGATGGAACCATCGGGTTTCGCCATCAGACCACGCATACCGGCCAGCTGACGAATCTGCGCTGCAGAACCACGCGCACCGGAGTCGGCCATCATAAAGATGCTGTTGAAGGAAACCTGACGCTCTTCCACACCATCGCGGTTGATCACGAGTTCGGTAGAGAGGTTTTCCATCATCGCTTTAGCAACGCGTTCGTTGGCCGCAGCCCAGATATCGATCACTTTGTTATAGCGTTCGCCAGCGGTAACCAGACCAGACTGGAACTGCTGCTGGATCTCAGCCACTTCCGCTTCCGCTTCGGTGATGATTTCCACTTTCTTCGCTGGGATCACCATGTCGTCGATACCGACAGACGCACCAGAGCGTGCCGCATAGGCAAAGCCGGTGTACATGGTCTGGTCAGCAAAGATAACGGTCGGCTTCAGGCCCAGGATGCGGTAACAGGTGTTCAACATCTTGGAGATCGCTTTCTTACCCAACGCCTGGTTGACGATGGAGTAAGGCAGACCTTTTGGTACGATCATCCACAGGATGGCGCGACCAATGGTGGTGTCGATGATGCTGGTCTTAGCAACCCACTCGCCCTGCTCACTTTTCTCGTGTTCGGTGATACGCACCTTAACGCGAGCGTGCAGAGACGCATGGCCGGCGCGGTAAACGCGTTCAGCTTCTTTCGGGCCAGTCAGCACCATGCCTTCGCCTTTGGCGTTAACACAGTCACGGGTCATGTAGTACAGACCCAGTACAACGTCCTGAGAAGGAACGATGATTGGCTCGCCGTTCGCTGGTGACAGGATGTTGTTGGTCGACATCATCAGCGCACGCGCTTCCAGCTGGGCTTCCAGCGTCAGCGGTACGTGAACGGCCATCTGGTCACCATCGAAGTCGGCGTTGTAGGCCGCACAGACCAGCGGGTGCAGCTGGATAGCTTTACCTTCGATCAGTACTGGCTCAAACGCCTGGATGCCCAGACGGTGCAGTGTTGGTGCACGGTTTAGCAGGACCGGGTGTTCGCGGATCACTTCATCCAGGATATCCCAGACGACAGATTCTTCACGCTCAACCATTTTCTTGGCGGCTTTGATGGTGGTAGCAAGACCACGCAGCTCCAGCTTGCCGTAGATAAACGGTTTGAACAGCTCCAGTGCCATTTTCTTCGGCAGACCACACTGATGCAGACGCAGGTATGGACCTACGGTGATAACCGAACGACCAGAATAGTCGACACGTTTACCCAGCAAGTTCTGACGGAAACGACCCTGCTTACCTTTGATCATATCAGCCAAAGATTTCAGAGGACGTTTGTTAGAACCGGTGATCGCACGACCGCGACGGCCGTTATCCAGCAGCGCATCGACCGCTTCCTGCAGCATACGTTTTTCGTTACGTACGATGATATCAGGAGCAGCCAGATCCAGCAGGCGCTTCAGACGGTTGTTACGGTTGATCACGCGACGATACAGATCGTTCAGATCTGACGTAGCGAAACGACCGCCGTCCAGCGGCACCAGCGGACGCAGGTCCGGTGGCAGAACAGGCAGCACGGTCAGGATCATCCACTCTGGTTTGTTACCAGACTGAACGAACGCTTCCAGCAGCTTGATGCGCTTGGTCAGTTTTTTACGCTTGGTTTCGGAGTTTGTTTCGTTCAACTCTTCACGCAGAGTTTCACACTCTTGTTCCAGGTCCATGTTTTTCAACAGAGCCTGGATCGCTTCCGCGCCCATTTTAGCGTCGAATTCGTCACCAAACTCTTCCAGCGCGTCAAGATACTGCTCTTCAGTCAGGATCTGGCGCTTTTCGAGGTTGGTCATGCCGCCTTCAACAACAACGTAAGATTCGAAGTAAAGAACACGTTCGATATCACGCAGTGGCATATCCAGCAGTAAACCGATGCGCGAAGGCAGCGATTTCAGGAACCAGATGTGCGCAGTCGGTGAAGCCAGCTCAATGTGGCCCATACGCTCACGGCGAACTTTGGTCTGTGTAACTTCAACGCCACACTTCTCACAGATCACACCGCGATGTTTTAAGCGCTTGTACTTACCGCACAGGCACTCATAGTCTTTTACTGGCCCGAAAATACGTGCGCAGAAAAGCCCGTCACGTTCAGGTTTGAACGTACGGTAGTTGATGGTTTCTGGCTTTTTAACTTCACCAAAAGACCATGAACGGATCATATCTGGCGAGGCCAGAGCGATCTTGATCGCATCAAACTCTTCGGTCTTAGTTTGCGCTTTCAGAAACTTAAGTAAGTCTTTCACGGATTAGCTCCCGTCGGAGTGAGACTTCTCAGAGACGCCCGGAGTGACCCGGGCGCCCTGTAACCAGTACAGCAGATGCGAGTTATTACTCGTCTTCCAGCTCGATGTTGATACCCAGCGAGCGGATCTCTTTCAACAGTACGTTGAAAGATTCCGGCATGCCCGGTTCCATCTGATGGTTGCCGTCAACGATGTTTTTATACATCTTGGTACGGCCGTTAACGTCATCAGACTTCACGGTCAGCATTTCCTGCAGGGTATACGCGGCACCGTATGCTTCCAGTGCCCACACTTCCATCTCACCGAAGCGCTGACCACCGAACTGCGCCTTACCACCCAGCGGCTGCTGAGTAACGAGGCTGTAAGAACCGGTAGAACGCGCATGCATTTTGTCATCAACCAGGTGGTTCAGCTTCAGCATGTACATGTAGCCAACGGTAACCTGACGTTCGAACTGCTCACCGGTACGACCATCAAACAGCGTGATCTGGCCAGAAGAAGGCAGGCCGCCGAGCTGTAACAGCTCTTTGATTTCGCTCTCTTTCGCGCCGTCAAACACCGGTGTTGCAATTGGCATACCTTTTTTCAGGTTCTCTGCCAGGCGCAGCACTTCGTCATCGGTGAAGGTGTTCAGGTCAACTTTCTGACGCAGATCGCTGCCCAGATCGTAAGCACGCTGAATGAATTCACGCAGCTTGGACACTTCTTCCTGCTTCTTAAGCATAGCGTTAATTTTCTCGCCAATGCCTTTCGCAGCCATACCCAGGTGGGTTTCAAGAATCTGACCAATGTTCATACGTGATGGAACGCCCAGCGGGTTCAGTACGATGTCGACCGGCGTACCGAACTCATCGTATGGCATATCTTCGATCGGGTTGATCTTGGAGATAACACCTTTGTTCCCGTGACGACCTGCCATTTTGTCACCAGGCTGGATCTGACGTTTAACGGCCAGATACACTTTCACGATTTTCAGCACGCCAGGTGCCAGGTCATCGCCCTGAGTGATTTTACGGCGCTTGGCTTCAAGTTTTTTCTCAAACTCGTGCTTCAGCTCGTCGTACTGCTCGGCCAGCTGTTCCAGCTGATTTTGCTTCTCTTCGTCGGTCAGGCCCAGTTCGAGCCAGCGCTCACGTGGCAGCTTCTCCAGTTTTTCCGCTTCAACACCGCCGGCAACCAGCAGGTAGTTAATACGGCTGAACAAGCCGGCTTCGAGGATCTGCAATTCTTCAGACAGGTCTTTCTTCGCCTGCTTCAGCTGCATCTCTTCGATTTCCAGCGCACGCTTGTCTTTTTCCACGCCATCGCGGGTAAAGACCTGAACGTCGATGATTGTCCCTGACACACCGTTTGGTACGCGCAGAGAAGAGTCTTTAACGTCAGACGCTTTTTCACCGAAGATCGCACGCAGCAGTTTCTCTTCTGGCGTCAGCTGGGTTTCACCTTTAGGTGTTACCTTACCAACCAGAATGTCCCCACCGGTCACTTCCGCACCGATATACACGATACCGGACTCATCCAGTTTAGAGAGCGCAGCTTCACCCACGTTAGGGATGTCAGCGGTGATCTCTTCTGGCCCCAGCTTGGTGTCACGAGACACACACGCCAGTTCCTGAATGTGGATAGTGGTGAAGCGATCTTCCTGAACAACGCGCTCCGAGACCAGAATGGAGTCTTCGAAGTTGTAGCCGTTCCACGGCATGAACGCGACGCGCATGTTCTGACCGAGTGCCAGTTCGCCGAGATCGGTTGAAGGGCCATCAGCCAGCACATCACCACGTTCGATTGGCTCACCCAGGTTCACGCAAGGCATCTGGTTGATGCAGGTGTTCTGGTTAGAACGGGTATATTTGGTCAGGTTGTAAATGTCGATACCGGCTTCGCCCGGATACATTTCGTCTTCGTTAACTTTAATAACGATACGGGATGCATCCACGTACTGCACGGTACCACCACGTTTCGCTACGGCAGTAACACCGGAGTCAACCGCAACCGCACGCTCCATACCGGTACCTACCAGCGGCTTATCAGCACGCAGAGTAGGAACCGCCTGACGTTGCATGTTTGCACCCATCAATGCGCGGTTGGCGTCATCGTGCTCCAGGAACGGGATCAGTGACGCACCGACGGAAACCACCTGCTGGGTGGAAACGTCCATGTAGTCAACTTGATCGCGGTTGAAGAGACTCGATTCGCCTTTGCTACGGCAGGTGACCAGGTCGTCTACGAAGTGACCTTCGTCGTCGAGATTGGTGTTTGCCTGAGCGATAACGTAGTTACCCTCTTCAATAGCAGAGAGGTAATGAATTTCGTCGGTCACCACGCCTTCGCGAACGCGACGGTATGGGGTTTCCAGGAAACCGTACTCATTGGTCTGTGCATACACAGACAAGGAGTTGATCAGACCGATGTTTGGACCTTCCGGCGTTTCGATTGGACATACGCGACCGTAGTGCGTCGGGTGTACGTCTCGAACTTCGAAGCCTGCACGCTCACGCGTCAGACCGCCCGGACCCAGTGCAGAGATACGACGCTTATGCGTGATCTCAGACAACGGGTTGTTCTGGTCCATAAACTGTGACAGCTGGCTGGAGCCGAAGAACTCTTTCACTGCCGCAGAAATTGGCTTGGCGTTGATCATGTCCTGTGGCATCAGGGTATCCAGATCGCCCAGGGACAGACGCTCTTTCACCGCACGCTCTACGCGCACAAGGCCAACACGGAACTGGTTTTCAGCCATTTCGCCAACGGAACGGATACGACGGTTGCCGAGGTGGTCGATATCATCCACTTCGCCAATACCGTTACGGATACCGATGAGCTTCTTCATCACCTGAATGATGTCGTCTTTGCTCAGGATACCGGAACCTTCGATCTCGTCGCGCAGCAGAGAACGGTTGAACTTCATACGACCAACCGCAGACAGATCATAGCGGTCTTCAGAGAAGAACAGGTTCTCAAACAGGTTTTCAGCCGCTTCACGCGTTGGTGGCTCACCAGGACGCATCATGCGGTAGATCTCAACCAGAGCGCTCAGGCGATCGCTGGTTGGGTCGACACGTACCGTCTCAGACATGTACGCACCGTGATCCAGATCGTTGGTGAACAGGGTTTCAATGCGCTTGTGACCGGACTGGCTGAGTTTAGCCAGCAGATCCAGTGACAGTTCCATGTTCGCTGCGATCAGCAGTTCACCGGTGCTCTCATCAACGTAGTCTTTAGCAACTACTTTACCGGCAATGTACTCAACCGGCACTTCGATGTGGGCAACGGCATCTTTCTCAAGCTGGCGAATATGGCGCGCAGTAATACGGCGGCCTTTTTCGACGTAAACGGTGCCGTTCGCTTCAATATCAAATGAAGCGGTCTCACCACGCAGGCGCTCAGGAATAAGCTCCATCTGCAGCTTGTTGTCGCGAATTTGGTAAACCACTTTATCGAAGAACAGGTCGAGGATCTGTTCAGTGGTGTAATTCAACGCGCGCAGAATGATGGTCGCTGGCAGTTTACGGCGACGGTCAATACGGACGAACAGGTTGTCTTTCGGGTCGAACTCGAAGTCCAGCCATGAACCACGGTAAGGGATGATACGTGCGTTATACAGCACTTTACCGGACGAGTGGGTTTTACCCTTATCGCTGTCGAAGAAGACACCAGGACTACGGTGGAGCTGAGAAACGATAACGCGCTCAGTACCGTTGATAACAAAGGTACCGTTATCCGTCATGAGCGGAATTTCGCCCATGTAAACTTCTTGTTCTTTGATGTCTTTAACGGTGCCTTCCGGCGCTTCGCGCTCGTAGATCACCAGGCGCAGTTTTACGCGCAGAGGAGCAGAATACGTGACGCCACGAATCTGACACTCTTTCACATCAAAGACGGGTTCGCCTAAACGGTAGCTGACGTACTGCAGCTCAGAATTACCGCTATAGCTTTGGATTGGAAATACGGAGCGGAATGCTGCTTCCAGACCATATTGACCTTCCGGATCTTGCTCGATGAACTTCTGGAACGAGTCAAGCTGGATAGAAAGGAGATATGGAATGTCCAGAACTTGTGGACGCTTTCCAAAATCCTTACGAATACGTTTTTTCTCGGTATAGGAGTAAACCATAGGGTTCCTCAGCTCGCTGAAATGTAGAACCTCGCTGTCCATCCAGGAGGACAGTTCATGCAACGCTGTTTTTGTGTTGTGCGAAAAACAGAAGGTTTTTCGTAATACCTCTTTCTATCACGCTTAAATCATTTCGTTGCCGGTGTCTGAGCAGGGAACCCAGTCAGGAAGGCAGTATATTAAGTCGTCGATAGAGAAAGATATTAAGCTAATCAATGACTAAACAGTGTGAAATATCATTGATGCTGTAGAGCGCAAAAAGGCTGGTGACCAAAAAGTCACCAGCCATCAGCCTAAAAGACTAGGCTGCAACCTGAAAGGTTGGCTTATTTAACTTCAACTTCTGCGCCAGCTTCTTCCAGTGCTTTCTTCAGTGCTTCTGCGTCGTCTTTGCTGATGCCTTCTTTCAGGGCAGCAGGTGCAGACTCAACCAGATCTTTAGCTTCTTTCAGGCCCAGACCAGTTGCGCCACGTACTGCTTTGATCACGGCAACTTTGTTAGCGCCGATAGCTTTCAGTACAACGTCGAACTCGGTTTTTTCTTCTACAGCTTCAGCAGCAGCAGCAGGACCTGCAACAGCAGCAGCAGCTGACACGCCGAATTTCTCTTCCATAGCGGAGATCAGTTCAACGATTTCCATTACAGACAGGGCTGCAACGCCTTCAATGATTTGGTCTTTAGTGATTGACATTTCGTGTTCCTAAATTCAGAAAGTAATTTTGTACGTTAGCAAATGAACGGATAAGAAGAGCATTGCAGCTATTAAGCAGCAGTTGCTTCTTTCTGATCGCGTACTGCAGCCAGAGTGCGAACCAGTTTGCCAGCAGAGGCTTCTTTCATGGTTGCCATCAGGCGTGCGATTGCTTCATCGTAAGTAGGCAGAGTTGCCAGGCGGTCGATCTGAGCCGCACTGATCAGCTCGCCTTCAAAGGCCGCAGCTTTAACCTCAAATTTTGCATTCGCTTTCGCGAAATCTTTGAACAGACGAGCAGCAGCGCCCGGGTGTTCCATAGAATATGCAATCAAGGTTGGACCGGTTAACGTGTCTTTCAGGCACTCAAACTGAGTACCTTCAACGACGCGACGCAGCAGGGTGTTACGAACAACACGCATGTATACGCCAGCTGCACGTCCTGCTTTACGCAGTTCGGTCATTTTGTCTACGGTAACGCCACGAGAATCCGCAACTACCGCAGACAGCGCGCCTTTGGCTACTTCGCTGACTTCAGCAACAATCGCTTGTTTGTCTTGAAGATTTAAGGCCATTAGCTTGTGCTCCTGGATTTTTGGCCGGGGATGGATTTCCCCGGAACTCACTTCACCTGAACAGTGTTACCACCGACAGGCGCTGAAACACGGTGAGCAGAATCCAGCAAAGACTATAAAAAATATTCTTTTGGTTCTGTCACCGTCTACGCAGGAGATTAAGTTTCTTACGAAACACCTGCGGTCTTGGACGGAGGCCTGGATAAGGCCAGGCTCCAACCTAAAAAAGGGTCTAACGCGTCATTGATGTATATGTCGCACGAATGACGCGATTAGAGGCTTTGTATATTTACAAAGCAACGGGCGTAAGATTCTAGATGAATTTTTCGCCCGCGTAAAGCACAGATTAGCTTGCAACAGCGTTCAGGCCAGCCTGATCAACTGCAACGCCTGCGCCCATGGTGGTGGACAGGCTAACTTTCTTGATGAAAACACCTTTCGCCTGAGAAGGTTTGGCTTTTTTCAGCGCAACCAGCAGGGATTCCAGGTTTTCTTTCAGTTTATCTGTGTCGAAATCAACCTTACCGATAGTGGTATGGATGATACCGTTTTTGTCGTTACGATAACGAACCTGACCTGCTTTAGCGTTTTTCACTGCTTCAGCAACGTTAGGGGTTACAGTACCCACTTTCGGGTTTGGCATCAGACCGCGTGGGCCCAGAACCTGGCCCAGTTGGCCAACAACGCGCATTGCATCTGGAGATGCGATAACAACGTCGAAGTTCATTTCGCCTTTTTTGATCTGGTCAGCCAGATCTTCCATACCTACCAGTTCAGCGCCGGCTGCTTTAGCAGCTTCAGCGTTTGCGCCCTGAGCAAATACGGCAACGCGAACAGAACGGCCAGTACCGTGTGGCAGTACAGTTGCACCGCGAACGTTCTGGTCAGATTTACGAGCATCAATGCCCAGGTTCACCGCTACGTCAACGCTTTCTACGAACTTAGCAGTCGCCAGTTCCTTCAGCAGAGCAACAGCTTCGTTGATGTCATACTGTTTAGTTGAATCAACTTTGTCACGGATCACGCGCATGCGCTTGGTCAGCTTAGCCATTTCTTAGTCCTCTACTACCAGGCCCATGGAACGAGCAGTACCTTCGATGGAGCGAGTCATCGCTTCCAGGTCAGCACCAGTCATGTCCGCAGCTTTGGTTTCTGCGATTTCACGTACCTGAGCACGCGATACTTTACCTACTTTGTCTTTGTTCGGCTTGCCAGAACCAGACTTAATACCAGCCGCTTTCTTCAGCAGTACTGCTGCAGGAGGGGTTTTGGTAACGAAGGTGAAAGAACGGTCAGAGTAAACGGTGATCACAACTGGCGTTGGAAGACCTTTCTCCAGGGATTCTGTTTTGGCGTTGAACGCTTTACAGAATTCCATGATGTTAACGCCCTGCTGGCCCAGTGCCGGACCAACCGGTGGACTTGGGTTCGCCATACCAGCTGCAACCTGCAACTTAACGTAGGCTTGTACTTTCTTAGCCATGATAATTCCTCTATTGGGTGATAGCGCTCCTGGAGGAGCTCCCCGTGATTAATATTCACACGCTGAAAAAACAGCGTATAAAAACAAAAGGCGCGAAATTGTAGTGCAATTTCGTGCCTCTCGCAACCACTAGATGACAGTGATCGTCTCTTTTTTACGCGCCCCGCATCGACACCAGGGCGGCTTCAAAAAGGGTGGTTACCCTTTTTCTACCTGACCGAAGTCCAGTTCGACCGGTGTTGCACGGCCAAAGATGGAAACAGATACTTTCAGGCGGCTTTTTTCGTAGTCGACTTCTTCCACCACGCCGTTAAAGTCAGCAAATGGACCATCGCTTACGCGCACCATCTCACCAGGCTCAAACATAGTTTTAGGACGTGGCTTATCACCTGCCTGCTGCAGGCGGTTCATGATCGCGTCAACTTCTTTGTCGCTGATCGGCGCCGGGCGGTCAGACGTCCCGCCGATAAAGCCCATAACACGTGGCACGCTGCGCACCAGGTGCCAGCTGGCATCGTTCATCACCATCTGGACCAGCACGTAGCCTGGGAAGAACTTGCGCTCGCTCTTACGACGCTGGCCACCGCGGATCTCAACCACTTCTTCGGTTGGAACCATGACATCGCCAAACAGCTCTTCCATGTTATGTAACTTGATGTGCTCGCGCAGCGACTGTGCTACACGGCCTTCAAAACCGGAAAACGCCTGAACGACGTACCAGCGCTTTTTTGGAGCTTCAGACATCTCAGAACCTCAGGCCAGTGATAAACGATACCAGACGAACCAGAATTCCATCCAGTCCCCACAAAATCAGTGACATCACGGCAGTGACCGCGGCAACGATTAACGTGGTGTGCAACGTTTCCTGACGAGTCGGCCAGATGACCTTACGAACTTCAGTGCGCGCTTCACGGGCGAATGCCACCGTTGCTTTACCTTTAGTGGTCAGCAGGGCGATGCCGGCTGCTGCTGCCATCAGGACCACGACGGCGAGAGCACGCAGAGGCAATGTGACATCGCGATAATAGGAGTTACCGGCGACAGCGGCGACCAGAAGCACCACCACACCTAACCACTTCAATATTTCCAGGCCGCGCCCGTTTCCTTGAGCTTCGGTATTAGCACTCATAAACCAACCTGCCACAATAAATCAGAAACACTTTTGCCGCGTCAGACGAGGCAACCGAACCGAATGATGCTGTTAGGCGTAACTCGGCATATCCTTTAATTCCAAGCCGTAGCTTGAAAACTATTGGCTTAAACGCCGTGCTACAGAGCCTGCCTCAGCAATGATTATGGTCGAAAAAATCACTGATGAGTCAGGTTCTATGTTACAGCGCGCAAAAAGGGCATCAAATGATGCCCTTTTCATGTGCATTGCGTCAAATATTATCAGCGATTAAGCGATAACTTTAGCAACAACACCAGCACCAACGGTACGACCACCTTCACGGATTGCAAAACGCAGACCGTCGTCCATCGCGATTGGGTGGATCAGGGTAACAACCATCTGAATGTTGTCGCCTGGCATTACCATTTCCACGCCTTCTGGCAGTTCGATGGTACCGGTCACGTCAGTTGTACGGAAGTAGAACTGTGGACGGTAGCCTTTGAAGAACGGAGTATGACGGCCGCCTTCATCTTTAGACAGAATATATACTTCTGACTCGAACTTGGTGTGTGGCTTGATTGAACCTGGCTTAGCCAGAACCTGGCCACGCTGGATATCTTCACGCTTGATGCCGCGCAGCAGGATACCACAGTTCTCACCCGCACGGCCTTCGTCCAGCAGCTTACGGAACATTTCAACGCCGGTACAGGTTGATTTCACGGTATCTTTGATACCAACGATCTCAACTTCTTCACCGACTTTAACGATACCGCGCTCTACACGACCGGTCACAACAGTACCACGGCCGGAGATTGAGAAGACGTCTTCGATTGGCAGCAGGAATGGCTTATCAATCGCACGCTCTGGCTCTGGGATGTAGTTATCCAGGTGACCAGCCAGTTCGATGATTTTTGCTTCCCACTCTGCGTCACCCTGCAGGGCTTTCAGTGCAGAACCACGAACAACCGGGATGTCGTCGCCAGGGAAATCGTAAGCAGACAGCAGCTCACGGACTTCCATTTCAACCAGCTCCAGCAGCTCTTCGTCGTCAACCATGTCGCATTTGTTCATGAATACGATCATGTACGGAACGCCAACCTGGCGACCCAGCAGGATGTGCTCACGGGTCTGAGGCATTGGGCCGTCAGTCGCAGCAACAACCAGGATAGCGCCGTCCATCTGAGCAGCACCGGTGATCATGTTTTTCACATAGTCGGCATGGCCTGGGCAGTCAACGTGCGCGTAGTGGCGAGTTGGGGTGTCATATTCAACGTGAGACGTGTTGATGGTGATACCACGTGCTTTTTCTTCTGGCGCGTTGTCGATCTGATCGAACGCACGAGCAGAGCCACCGTAGGTTTTAGCCAGAACGGTAGTAATAGCAGCAGTCAGGGTAGTTTTGCCGTGGTCAACGTGGCCGATAGTACCAACGTTGACGTGCGGTTTGGAACGTTCAAATTTTTCTTTAGACATCGCTTGTCCCTCTAAGACACGGATTAATCGGTGATATCACCACATCAACCAGGCATTGCCTGAATCGTTGAATTTTAATGCACAGAGATGAAGCAGGGAGGGAGATTTTGAAAGTGGTGCTGATACCCAGAGTCGAACTGGGGACCTCACCCTTACCAAGGGTGCGCTCTACCAACTGAGCCATATCAGCACGGCTTGGAGCGGGCAGCGGGAATCGAACCCGCATCATCAGCTTGGAAGGCTGAGGTAATAGCCATTATACGATGCCCGCATCCTGGAACTCGGCTACCTGTTCTGTCTGTAGCTTGTGAACAACTCAGAAAAAGCTTTCTTCGTTGCTCTAGTCAACACGCGTTTGCCTGATGACCCTGACTGTGCTTGAGCTCAGTCTGAAATCGTGATGAACAACCTTGTGGTGGTTGCCATCTTTCCGGTCGAGAGGTTTATTTCTCTGCCGGTTTCAACTCCTGACTGCTGAGTCAAAATGGTGGTGGGGGAAGGATTCGAACCTTCGAAGTCGATGACGGCAGATTTACAGTCTGCTCCCTTTGGCCGCTCGGGAACCCCACCTGGGGTACTTTGTTACTTGATGGTGCCGGCTACCGGAATCGAACTGGTGACCTACTGATTACAAGTCAGTTGCTCTACCAACTGAGCTAAGCCGGCATCAAGTGGTGCGCATTCTAGGAAGACCTGAGGCATGATGCAACAAAAATATTGCGATAATTGTTCTTATGCTCACTATTTGTGCAACTCTTCGCAAATTAGCGCTTTTACATACAATCTTCGTTCAAAGAAGCATCAACCCTCTGCGTTTTTACAGGGTGCGCTAATGTGCACGCTGTCCGCGTCTTACTATGTAATATCACTCGTATGCACAAAAAACAGACGAAAAGGTTATGTTTCTGTCCTGGACGTGTCCATGGGAAAGAAACATCTATAAACAACAGTTAAAAATATCATTAATGCGGGTGCGGTTACGTTTGCATTGGCTAACTATCATTTTTCCTTCTTTTTCATGCCCGTCTGGTGGTAACCTCCGACCATTGTTTTCGAAATTTCCCTTAGTATCTAAGCCTGACAACAACCGGAACCTGTTGACACAGAATGGCTAGCCTATTGAAGGGCAAAAAATTGCTGGCAGAAGCACGCATATGAGCAAAAAAGACGCCTTGTTAACCACACCTTATCTGCATTTTAACCGGACCCAATGGGCCGCGCTGCGTGATTCGGTACCCATGACGCTTTCTGAAGACGAAATTGCCCGTCTGGAGGGAATTAACGACGATCTCTCAATGGAAGAGGTGGCAGAGATTTATCTGCCGTTATCTCGTCTGCTGAATTTCTATATCAGCTCTAATTTACGACGTCAGGCCGTTCTGGAGCAGTTTCTCGGCACCAATGGTCAAAAGATTCCGTATATCATCAGCATCGCAGGCAGCGTAGCCGTTGGGAAAAGCACTACAGCGCGCGTATTGCAGGCGCTATTGAGTCGCTGGCCTGAACATCGTAAGGTTGAACTCATCACGACTGACGGCTTCCTGCACCCTAATGCGGTGCTGAAAGAACGTGGGCTGATGAAGAAAAAGGGCTTCCCGCTCTCCTACGACATGCATCGTCTGGTTAACTTCGTTTCAGACCTGAAGTCTGGCGCAGCTCAGGTGACCGCGCCTGTCTATTCACATCTGATTTATGACGTCATTCCAGATGGAGATAAAGTTGTTCAGCAACCGGATATCCTGATTCTGGAGGGACTGAATGTTCTGCAGAGTGGAATGGACTATCCTCACGATCCTCATCATGTTTTCGTATCAGACTTCGTGGATTTTTCCATCTATGTCGACGCCCCGGAAGAGTTACTGGAGCGCTGGTATATTAATCGTTTTCTGAAATTCCGTCAGGGTGCATTCACTGATCCGGACTCCTACTTCCATCACTATGCTCAACTGCCTGAAGAAGAGGCTGTAGGGATTGCAACCCAACTGTGGAAGGAGATTAACTATATGAATTTGAAAGAGAATATTATGCCAACGCGAGAGCGTGCAAGTCTCATTATGACCAAGAGCAGCGATCATGCCGTTGACCTTGTCAGACTAAGAAAGTAACAAGAAAAGGGGCCCTGCCCCTTTCTGTTAATTCTGCGGTCGTAACGAAATCTCCCCGCCTACCCAGGATTTTCTCACGCCACCCTGTTCCAGAATTAACCCGCCCTGTGGGTCTATTCCCCTGGCAATGCCGGTGATCTCTCGATCGCCAATCAACAGTTTCACCGGACGGTCGATAAAGTTGTCTAACCGCGCCCATCGTTCAATAAAGGGCGCCAGACCATCCTGTTCAAACTGCGCAAGTGCCGTTCTCATCTTATTCACGATCAGGGCTGAAAGCGCGTTGCGATCAACCGTTACATCAGCCTCCTGGAGGTTAATCCAGCCCTGATTGATCACCTCGGCTCCTGTGGCACGCATCGCAAGATTTATTCCTGCCCCGATCACGATCTGCGCAGCATCACCGGCTTTCCCGGTCAGTTCAACGAGAATGCCTGCAAGTTTTCGATCATCAAGATAGATGTCGTTTGGCCATTTCACTCTGATCCCGGGGGCACCCTGCGCCTGAAGTGCCTCAGCCAGGACGATGCCGATCACCAGACTGAGCCCCATGGCAGCAGCAGGACCCTGCTCGAGACGCCAGTACATCGAAAGATAGAGGTTTGCACCAAAGGGGGAAAACCACTGACGCCCACGTCTTCCGCGCCCTGCCTGCTGATACTCCGCAACGCAGGCATCCCCTGACTGCAGACTGTCCATGCGATCGAGCAAATACTGATTCGTGGAGTCAATAACCGGGATAACCGCCAGCCTTCCTGCCTCCAGCCGTGCATTAATAGCCTCTTCATTCAGCAACTGCATAGGTGAAGCGAGGCTGTATCCTTTCCCGGTCACAGTAAAAACATCGATTCCCCATTCTTTCAACGTCTGAACATGCTTATTAATCGCTGCCCTGCTCATTCCCAGATGCTCACCCAGATGTTCACCTGAATGAAATTCACCATCTGCCAGAATACTGACCAGTTTCAGAGGTACGGTGTTATCTTTCATGCAATCACCTCAACGGCGTCAGTTTCACCCTGCGCCGCAATAAAGCGCACTTCCGGCTCCAGCCAGACCGTAAATTTCTCTGCTACGCGCTGGCGAACGATACGGGCGAGCTCCACAATATCCTGCCCGCTGGCATTCTCTGCGTTAATCAGCACCAGAGCCTGCTGCTGGTGAACCGCTGCACCACCATGACGGAAGCCTTTCAAAGAGCATTGATCGATTAACCAGCCAGCGGCCAGCTTCACTTCACCCTTTTCCTGTGGGTAGTGAGGAATATCAGGGTAACGCGCCTTGAGATAGGCAGCAGTTTCAGCGCTGACCAGCGGGTTTTTGAAGAAGCTCCCCGCATTTCCCGTCACTTCGGGATCAGGGAGTTTACTGCGGCGCATCGCGCAGACCGCATCGAACACCTGTCGGGGAGTGACCGTTAACGGATCCAGGTTTTTCAGGTCGCCGTAGCTGAGGACTGGCGTCCAGTTTTTTTGCAGATACAGGCCTACTGCGACTATCGCATAACCCTCACGATAGTGATGCTTGAAGATACTGTCCCGATAGCCAAACTGGCATTCTGCGGCCGTCAGGCGCTGGACGGTGCCATCGCAAAGGCGGACAACGTCGACATAGTGACACACCTGTTCCAGTTCAACGCCATAGGCACCTATATTTTGAATGGGTGCCGAACCTGTGCATCCCGGGATTAAAGCAAGATTTTCCAGCCCTGCCAGATTCTGTTCCAGCAGCGTTTCAACCAGCTGATGCCAGTTTTCTCCCGCCCCTACATGTACCAGCCAGGCATCTTCCGCCTCTTCAACGCTGATACCTTTAATGCGATTAATGATCACCTGCCCTGCAAAATCCTCGAGAAACAGCACGTTACTGCCTTCACCCAGCAATAATACGGGCTCTTTCTGGCGAGCACTTTCCTGCCAGCACTGGCAAAGATCCTCTATGGTTTTCACCACGCTAATGTGGCGTGCTCGGGCGTCGAGACTGAAGGTATTCCAGGATTTTAACGATTCTTGCTGGCGGGACATAATACGGCCTTCACAGAGTAAACTGTCAGCTAGTGTACCCGATTAGCCGCAGTGCGTTGAGGGTTTTCTGGGCGAAGCTCGCGACCTGAATCGGCGCTGAAACGCCAAAAACTGCTGATTTCACACTGAGTTTAAATTGTAACAACACGCATCGGATGGACGGGCGGTCTTTCGGAAGGACTTTAAGTCAGGAGGGAGAGATCGATGGGGAATTATCCCCGCTAAACGCAAAAAACCCCGGCCTTTCGGTCGGGGTTATTGCTTTATTTGATGCCTGGCAGTTCCCTACTCTCGCATGGGGAGACCCCACACTACCATCGGCGCTACGGCGTTTCACTTCTGAGTTCGGCATGGGGTCAGGTGGGACCACCGCGCTAAAGCCGCCAGGCAAATTCTTTGTGCTCTGTCCTGTGTCTTTTGTGCTCTGACGGCGTTGCCTGCGCTCGTAAGCTCAGTCACATACTTCTGTATGCTCCTTCTCTCACTTCACTGGCCGCCTTGTCACAGCGCAAAATCCTTCGGACTCAATTCCGGGAACAGGCTGAAAATTGTTTTGCGTCTCTCGAACGCCACGCCAGAACGCTTCTGGCGTTGTAAGGTTAAGCCTCACGGGTCATTAGTACCGGTTAGCTCAACGCATCGCTGCGCTTACACACCCGGCCTATCAACGTCGTAGTCTTCAACGTCCCTTCAGGGGGCTCAGGGCCCCAGGGAGAATTCATCTCGAGGCAAGTTTCGCGCTTAGATGCTTTCAGCGCTTATCTTTTCCGCACTTAGCTACCGGGCAATGCCATTGGCATGACAACCCGAACACCAGCGGTGCGTTCACTCCGGTCCTCTCGTACTAGGAGCAACCCCTCTCAATTCTCCAGCGCCCACGGCAGATAGGGACCGAACTGTCTCACGACGTTCTAAACCCAGCTCGCGTACCACTTTAAACGGCGAACAGCCGTACCCTTGGGACCTACTTCAGCCCCAGGATGTGATGAGCCGACATCGAGGTGCCAAACACCGCCGTCGATATGAACTCTTGGGCGGTATCAGCCTGTTATCCCCGGAGTACCTTTTATCCGTTGAGCGATGGCCCTTCCATTCAGAACCACCGGATCACTATGACCTGCTTTCGCACCTGCTCGAGCCGTCACTCTCGCAGTCAAGCTAGCTTATGCCATTGCACTAACCTCACGATGTCCGACCGTGATTAGCTAACCTTCGTGCTCCTCCGTTACTCTTTAGGAGGAGACCGCCCCAGTCAAACTACCCACCAGACACTGTCCCCACGCCGGATTACGGCGCCAGGTTAGAACATCAAACGTTAAAGGGTGGTATTTCAAGGTTGGCTCCACGCAGACTGGCGTCCACGCTTCAAAGCCTCCCACCTATCCTACACATCAAGGCTCAATGTTCAGTGTCAAGCTGTAGTAAAGGTTCACGGGGTCTTTCCGTCTTGCCGCGGGTACACTGCATCTTCACAGCGAGTTCAATTTCACTGAGTCTCGGGTGGAGACAGCCTGGCCATCATTACGCCATTCGTGCAGGTCGGAACTTACCCGACAAGGAATTTCGCTACCTTAGGACCGTTATAGTTACGGCCGCCGTTTACCGGGGCTTCGATCAAGAGCTTCTCCTTGCGGATAACCCCATCAATTAACCTTCCGGCACCGGGCAGGCGTCACACCGTATACGTCCACTTTCGTGTTTGCACAGTGCTGTGTTTTTAATAAACAGTTGCAGCCAGCTGGTATCTTCGACTGCCTTCAGCTCCGTCCGCGAGGGACTTCACCTGGTGGCAGCGTGCCTTCTCCCGAAGTTACGGCACCATTTTGCCTAGTTCCTTCACCCGAGTTCTCTCAAGCGCCTTGGTATTCTCTACCTGACCACCTGTGTCGGTTTGGGGTACGATTCGATGTTACCTGATGCTTAGAGGCTTTTCCTGGAAGCAGGGCATTTGTTACTTCAGCACCGTAGTGCCTCGTCATCACGCCTCAGCCTTATAGAGTTCCGGATTTGCCTGGAACTCAAGCCTACACGCTTAAACCGGGACAACCGTCGCCCGGCTAACATAGCCTTCTCCGTCCCCCTTCGCAGTAACACCGAGTACAGGAATATTAACCTGTTTCCCATCGACTACGCCTTTCGGCCTCGCCTTAGGGGTCGACTCACCCTGCCCCGATTAACGTTGGACAGGAACCCTTGGTCTTCCGGCGAGCGGGCTTTTCACCCGCTTTATCGTTACTTATGTCAGCATTCGCACTTCTGATACCTCCAGCAGACCTCACAGTCCACCTTCGACGGCTTACAGAACGCTCCCCTACCCAACAACACTTACGTATCGCTGCCGCAGCTTCGGTGCATGGTTTAGCCCCGTTACATCTTCCGCGCAGGCCGACTCGACCAGTGAGCTATTACGCTTTCTTTAAATGATGGCTGCTTCTAAGCCAACATCCTGGCTGTCTGTGCCTTCCCACATCGTTTCCCACTTAACCATGACTTTGGGACCTTAGCTGGCGGTCTGGGTTGTTTCCCTCTTCACGACGGACGTTAGCACCCGCCGTGTGTCTCCCGTGATAACATTCTTCGGTATTCGCAGTTTGCATCGGGTTGGTAAGCCGGGATGGCCCCCTAGCCGAAACAGTGCTCTACCCCCGAAGATGAGTTCACGAGGCGCTACCTAAATAGCTTTCGGGGAGAACCAGCTATCTCCCGGTTTGATTGGCCTTTCACCCCCAGCCACAAGTCATCCGCTAATTTTTCAACATTAGTCGGTTCGGTCCTCCAGTTAGTGTTACCCAACCTTCAACCTGCCCATGGCTAGATCACCGGGTTTCGGGTCTATACCCTGCAACTTAACGCCCAGTTAAGACTCGGTTTCCCTTCGGCTCCCCTATACGGTTAACCTTGCTACAGAATATAAGTCGCTGACCCATTATACAAAAGGTACGCAGTCACCTAACAAGTAGGCTCCCACTGCTTGTACGTACACGGTTTCAGGTTCTGTTTCACTCCCCTCGCCGGGGTTCTTTTCGCCTTTCCCTCACGGTACTGGTTCACTATCGGTCAGTCAGGAGTATTTAGCCTTGGAGGATGGTCCCCCCATATTCAGACAGGATGTCACGTGTCCCGCCCTACTCATCGAACTCACAGCAAGTGCATTTTTGTGTACGGGAGTATCACCCTGTACCCTGCGACTTTCCAGACGCTTCCACTAATGCACAAACTGATTCAGGTTCTGGGCTGTTCCCCGTTCGCTCGCCGCTACTGGGGGAATCTCGGTTGATTTCTTTTCCTCGGGGTACTTAGATGTTTCAGTTCCCCCGGTTCGCCTCATGCCACTATGTATTCATGACATGATAGTGTGACGTATCACACTGGGTTTCCCCATTCGGGTATCGTCGGTTATTGCGGTTCATATCACCTTACCGACGCTTATCGCAGATTAGCACGCCCTTCATCGCCTCTGACTGCCTAGGCATCCACCGTGTACGCTTAGTCGCTTAACCTCACAACCCACAAGCGTCCCATACGGAACACGTGTTGTCGTTGCGAGCATTTGAGAGACTCGAACATATCGTAGATTTCATTCTTATTACGGAGAATGAAAACGACATGTCGTTTCAATTTTCAGCTTGTTC
This sequence comes from Erwinia persicina, assembly GCF_019844095.1. Classification (NCBI taxonomy): domain Bacteria; kingdom Pseudomonadati; phylum Pseudomonadota; class Gammaproteobacteria; order Enterobacterales; family Erwiniaceae; genus Erwinia; species Erwinia persicina. The sequence goes on from NZ_CP082141.1 coordinate 4,373,257, forward strand.
CGGATTGTTAAAGAGCATAATACTTCGCAGCATACTGTTAGCCAGTACACTCTGAAGTATTTTATTAGAAAAACAGTATGGTGGAGCTAAGCGGGATCGAACCGCTGACCTCCTGCGTGCAAGGCAGGCGCTCTCCCAGCTGAGCTATAGCCCCATACAGTCTTACAGAAACCTTTTACTACCACTCGAGAGGAGTCACATTTTTCTTTATAACTGAAAAATGCATTTTCTTTTCAGGCAAGGCATGCGGGAGGGAAGTTTACTTTGGTAAACGACCGAGCGCATAACGCAGCATGAGAAGAAAATTGGTAGGCCTGAGTGGACTTGAACCACCGACCTCACCCTTATCAGGGGTGCGCTCTAACCACCTGAGCTACAAGCCTGTAGAGGTTTTTCTGCTCGTTACTTTTTTATCAGACAATCTGTGTGGACACTACGCGGGAAGGTATCTTCAGGTAAGGAGGTGATCCAACCGCAGGTTCCCCTACGGTTACCTTGTTACGACTTCACCCCAGTCATGAATCACAAAGTGGTAAGCGCCCTCCCGAAGGTTAAGCTACCTACTTCTTTTGCAACCCACTCCCATGGTGTGACGGGCGGTGTGTACAAGGCCCGGGAACGTATTCACCGTAGCATTCTGATCTACGATTACTAGCGATTCCGACTTCACGGAGTCGAGTTGCAGACTCCGATCCGGACTACGACGCACTTTATGAGGTCCGCTTGCTCTCGCGAGGTCGCTTCTCTTTGTATGCGCCATTGTAGCACGTGTGTAGCCCTGGCCGTAAGGGCCATGATGACTTGACGTCATCCCCACCTTCCTCCGGTTTATCACCGGCAGTCTCCTTTGAGTTCCCACCATTACGTGCTGGCAACAAAGGATAAGGGTTGCGCTCGTTGCGGGACTTAACCCAACATTTCACAACACGAGCTGACGACAGCCATGCAGCACCTGTCTCACGGTTCCCGAAGGCACTAAGGCATCTCTGCCGAATTCCGTGGATGTCAAGGCCAGGTAAGGTTCTTCGCGTTGCATCGAATTAAACCACATGCTCCACCGCTTGTGCGGGCCCCCGTCAATTCATTTGAGTTTTAACCTTGCGGCCGTACTCCCCAGGCGGTCGACTTAACGCGTTAGCTCCGGAAGCCACGCCTCAAGGGCACAACCTCCAAGTCGACATCGTTTACGGCGTGGACTACCAGGGTATCTAATCCTGTTTGCTCCCCACGCTTTCGCACCTGAGCGTCAGTCTTTGTCCAGGGGGCCGCCTTCGCCACCGGTATTCCTCCAGATCTCTACGCATTTCACCGCTACACCTGGAATTCTACCCCCCTCTACAAGACTCTAGCCTGCCAGTTTCGAATGCAGTTCCCAGGTTGAGCCCGGGGATTTCACATCCGACTTGACAGACCGCCTGCGTGCGCTTTACGCCCAGTAATTCCGATTAACGCTTGCACCCTCCGTATTACCGCGGCTGCTGGCACGGAGTTAGCCGGTGCTTCTTCTGCGGGTAACGTCAATCGACGAAGTTATTAACTTCATCGCCTTCCTCCCCACTGAAAGTACTTTACAACCCGAAGGCCTTCTTCATACACGCGGCATGGCTGCATCAGGCTTGCGCCCATTGTGCAATATTCCCCACTGCTGCCTCCCGTAGGAGTCTGGACCGTGTCTCAGTTCCAGTGTGGCTGGTCATCCTCTCAGACCAGCTAGGGATCGTCGCCTAGGTGAGCCATTACCCCACCTACTAGCTAATCCCATCTGGGCACATCCGATGGTGTGAGGCCCGAAGGTCCCCCACTTTGGTCCGAAGACGTTATGCGGTATTAGCTACCGTTTCCAGTAGTTATCCCCCTCCATCGGGCAGTTTCCCAGACATTACTCACCCGTCCGCCACTCGTCACCCGAGAGCAAGCTCTCTGTGCTACCGTTCGACTTGCATGTGTTAGGCCTGCCGCCAGCGTTCAATCTGAGCCATGATCAAACTCTTCAATTAAAAGTTCGATTTGCTGCAACAAGTGCAGCGATGCTCAAGTGTAAAACGTCATAATGAATTTCATTATGTGTTCACTCTTAAGACTTGATATTTTTTGTCACCCGGAGGTGACTGATATCAATCCTGCGAGTGCCCACACAGATTGTCTGATAAATTGTTAAAGAGCGTTGCGAACAGTGCCGGAGCTTCCTGCCGCGAGGTGGCGTATATTACGCTTTCCTCCTTCGGAGTCAACTTCTTTTTGAGAAGTTTTTCCGGCGGTTCAGATACTTCCTGAACCTCCTGAGCCGCTGACCTGTAAGCCGTTGTGCCGTCTCAGTGGTTGCGCATTATAGGGAGTTCTGGACGGGTGACAAGGGTTTATTGCAAAAAAATGACTGAGCGCGTTATTTTTCAGCGAAGCGTCTTTTTTTACGACAACTTGCCTGGTAAATCAGCAAATTCATGGGCAAAACGGGTCACCTGCTGCCAGTCTGTGTACTCCACTTCTTTACTGGTGTCCGTCTCACCCTTTGTCATGCGCATAATCAGTTTGATCATGAATTTGTCAAAGAAACCATAACGAGGATAGCGCAGCGCACCGGCGAATACGGCGCAGCAGTCAGGCTCCCAGGGAGACTGCAAAAGAAACTTACGCGTATACGCATTGGTCTGCGGCGTACGCTTCTCAGGTTTACGTGCGGTCAGGTTAACAGAGTAGAAGCCACTGACGCGCTGCTGCAACGCCGTAAGGTGTGTTTTGACAAATTTCGCTACCACTGGCTGAAAGTGCCCATAACGAATAGAGGCACCGATGAGCACCCGATCGTACTGTGACCAGTCAATCTCCTTAACCAGCTGGATATCGAATACATCGCACACCCGCGTCTCCTTCAGCTGGTTAGCGATATAGAACGCAATTTCACGGGTCTGGCCATCACGGCTGGAAAAAAGGATTAACGCTTTCATTGTTCTACTCTCACTCATTCACGCCAGAAAGTTGGCGTGAACAGAACTAATAAGGTGAAGACTTCTAGACGCCCGAACAGCATCGTCAAAATCAGTATCCATTTGGCAGTATCATTCATTGACGTAAAGTTGTCTGCGACCACCCCAAGTCCCGGCCCGAGATTGTTGAGCGTTGCTGCGACTGCTGCAAAAGCGGAGAAGTCGTCCACCCCAGTGGCGATAATCGCCAGCATACTGAGAATAAACACCAGCGCATAGGCGGAAAAGAATCCCCATACCGCTTCAAGAATACGTTCGGGCAAAGCACGGTTGCCCAACTTGATCGTGTAAACCGCATTGGGATGCACCAGTCTCTTCAGCTCACGCGACCCCTGCTTAAATAACAGCAGAATGCGGATGACCTTCAAGCCACCACCGGTTGACCCCGCACAGCCGCCAATAAACGCCGAGCAAAGCAATAATACCGGCAGGAAGAGAGGCCAGCGGGCAATACTGTCCGTCGTAAATCCTGCTGTCGAGGCCATCGAGACCACCTGGAAGAAGGCCTGATTAAGCGTTTCCATTCCAGTCTTATAAACATTATGGAACCACAAAACCAGCGTACAGATGATCACCAGGGTAATCTGTACGCCAATAAACATGCGAAACTCAGGATCACGCCAGTAGACACGCAGACTGCGTCCACTCAGTAGTGAAAAGTGCAGGCCGTAATTACAGCCGGAAATCAGCAGGAAAATCGCGATAATGGTATTGATCGTCGGACTGTTGAAATAGCCAATGCTGGCGTCATGGGTGGAAAAACCGCCAATCGCGATAGTCGAGAAACTATGGCCAATCGCATCAAACATCGGCATTCCTGCCATCCATAGCGCAAGCGCACAAGCGACGGTCAGCAATACATAGATTAACCACAGCGTTTTCGCTGTTTCCGCAATGCGTGGCCGCATCTTATTATCTTTAAGCGGTCCGGGCATTTCAGCACGGTATAGCTGCATCCCGCCGACGCCAAGAATCGGTAAAATCGCTACTGCGAGCACGATGATCCCCATGCCCCCGAGCCATTGCAGCATCTGACGGTAAAACAAAATCGCCTTTGGCAATGAGTCCAGCCCTACCAGCGTGGTCGCTCCGGTCGTTGTCAGGCCAGAGAAGGACTCAAAGAACGCATCCGTAATGGACAAGTTAGGCTGCTCAGCAAAGATAAATGGCATCGCCCCAACGCTGCCCAGCACCGTCCAGAACAAGACGACAATCAGAAAACCTTCCCTTGGCTTCAGTTCACTTTTCTTCTTACGATTCGGCCACCACAACAAGGTGCCGATCATCAGTGCCATGAAAAACGTCTGAGTGAATGCACGCCCTGCCCCATCGCGGTAAATCAATGCCACCAGCCCGGGCACGATCATGGTGCCTGAGAACAAGATGACCAGTAAACCCACTATGCGGGTGATGGCGCGAAAATGCATTCTGCCGTTCCTTTCCTGACATGAAGTGTTATTTGAGCGAGGCTAATTGCAAAGTGCCCCGGCTAAAGTCTGACAGATTTTGTCTGAACCCGGCCACCTGCGCATGAGGTAAAGCAAGGTGAAGCGTTATATTCTGCAAAAAATCCGTATTGAGTACCTGGCCGTCGAAACGGGCCACCATGCGTTCAATATCCCCTAACTGAGCATAATCACAAACGAGACTGAAATGCAGCATAGGAACTTTAATCTTGCGGGGGAGTAAACGCAGCGCCTGCTGCACCCCACCCCCGTAAGCTTTGACCAGCCCGCCGGTACCCAGTTGGATACCCCCATAATAGCGCACGACAACCGCCGTTATTTCGCCAATGTTGTTACCCATCAGCTGCGCCAGCATCGGTTTACCGGCCGTACCCGAAGGTTCACCGTCGTCAGAGAACCCAAGCTGCTGAGAATCATCCGGGGCTCCAGCGACGAAAGCCCAGCAGTGATGCCGGGCTGTGGGGTGCTGTTGTTTCATCTGCTGAACGAAGCCCCGCGCCGCCTCCACGCCCTCGGTATGTGTAAGCAGCGTAATAAAACGACTTTTTTTAATCTCTTCGGTGAAGCTGAAGAGTTCAGCAGGAATATCGTAAGCGTCCATCAGGCCAGATGCAGATCGCGTGTCATATTTTCCACACCATTGGTCTGTATCACCACATTATCTTCAATTCGAATCCCGCCGTAAGGCTTCAGTGCATCAATTTTCGCCCAGTCAAAGTGCTGGCTGAACTTACCAGAACGCCAGGGTGCCAGCAAAGAGTCGATGAAATAGATGCCCGGTTCAATGGTCAGCACCATGCCCGGCTCTAACATCCGGGTACAGCGCAGATACGGATACTGCGTGGGAGCAGCCAGATGGGTTCCCCGATCATCCTGCATAAAGCCTGCGACATCGTGAACCTGAAGCCCCAACGGATGGCCGAGCCCGTGTGGCATAAACGGCCCGGTCAGATCCTCTTTGATCATCGCTTCCGCACTCATTCCCTGCACCAGCTGATGCTTCAGCAGCAGGCTGGCAATACGATAGTGCATCTGCTGATGATACTCGGTATAGCGGACACCCGCTTTCAGGGTGGCGATTAACGCCAGCTCTTCGGCGTTCATATCGTGGATAAGCTGCGCATATTCACTTTTATCACTGGCCGCATAGGTACGGGTCAGGTCGGCAGCATAGCCATTGTATTCAGCGCCCGCATCAATCAGGAAGCTACGGCGCTGCTCGGGAGGCTGTTGGTCAAGCCGGGTGTAGTGCAACACCGCCGCATGTTCATTAAGGGCAACGATATTACCGTAGGGGACATCCGTATCCCGGTGGCCGGTGGCACTGAGATAAGCAACATTAATATCGAACTCGCTCATCCCGGACAGAAAGGCTTCCTTCGCGGCACGGTGGCCAGTTACGGCCGTCTTCTGCGCCTGACGCATACAGTAAAGTTCATAACCGGTTTTATAAGCGCGATGGTAATGCAGGAAGTCGATCACGCCCTGCGGGTTAATCGCTTCGGCCTTTAGCCCAAGCTGAGTCGCTCGCGCAGGAACCGGGCCGATATACGCAACGTTTTGCCGCTGCGCTGGGAGCTGCTGTGCAATATCATCGGCGTTTTTCAGTGGGATAATGTCGATTTCACCGGTCCAGAAGCTGTGTGGCAACGGCTCGACGTTATGCCAGTAATCAACCGGTGAATAGAACCAGAGCTTAGGTTTATTCACGCCGTCGATCCACAGCCAGCAGTTCGGAACCTGAGTCACCGGCACCCAGGCTTTAAACTGCGGGTTTACCTTAAACGGGTAAGTGTGATCGTCGAGAAATACCGTCAGTAATTCCCCGGAATGAATCAGCATGGCATCAAGATTGTGCCGGGCCAGCACCTGCTGTGCTCGCTGCTGTAACGTATTCACATGCTGCTGATAAAGCGTAACCAGTGACTCCATTATCCTGCCTCCGATATCACGAAATTGTCGGCATCTTACCACAGCCAGCAGGGGTATGCCGTTTTGCCGCAGTTGTGATCTCGTTTGCAAATCGACAACGTATAGTTTGCAAATAATTAACACGGATTCCACACTCACGATCATCTGGTACGACCAGATCCCCTTTATCGCGGCTCAGGAGACAGACATGCTCTACCAAGGCGAAACCCTTTCCCTCGACTGGCTGGAAGACGGCATTGCCGAGCTGGTATTTGACGCGCCCGGTTCGGTGAACAAGCTGGATACAAAGACGGTGGCCAGCCTCGGTGAAGCCCTCTCCGTGCTGGAACAGCAGCACGGGCTGCGCGGTGTACTGCTCAGTTCACGTAAGCCCGCCTTTATCGTCGGGGCCGATATTACCGAGTTTCTTTCGCTGTTTACCGCCACTGAGGAAAAGCTGACCCAGTGGCTGACCTATGCCAACAGCATCTTCAACCGCCTGGAAGACCTGCCTGTTCCCACCGTTTCTGCCATCAGCGGCTATGCGCTGGGTGGCGGCTGCGAATGCGTACTGGCAACCGATTTTCGTATTGCGACCCCGGATGCCCGCATTGGTCTGCCAGAGACGAAACTCGGCATTATGCCGGGCTTTGGCGGCTCGGTTCGTCTGCCCCGTCTGTTGGGCGCTGACAGCGCACTGGAAATTATCGCTGCCGGTAAGGATATCGATGGCTCTGAGGCGTTGAAAGTTGGGCTGGTCGATGCCGTGGTGGTGGCAGATAAGCTGCAGGCGGCGGCACTATCCGTTTTGAAAGAGGCCATTTCAGGCAAGCAACCGTGGCGCGAGCGCCGCCAGCCTAAGCTGGAACCGTTAAAACTGAGCAAGATTGAAGCGGCCATGAGCTTCACGACAGCCACGGCGATGGTGATGCAGACCGCAGGAAAACACTATCCTGCCCCCGTTACCGCGGTCAAAACCATTGAAGCCGCTGCCCGTCTGGGCCGCGACGAAGCCCTGAAACTGGAAACGGCAGCCTTCGTGCCACTGGCCCGTTCCAGTGTGGCACGGGCGCTTGTGGGTATTTTCCTTAACGATCAGGCCGTCAAAGCCAGCGCAAAAAAACTCACTCGCGATGTGGAAACACCGAAACGGGCCGCCGTGTTGGGTGCCGGTATCATGGGGGGCGGTATCGCCTACCAGTCAGCCTGGAAAGGCGTGCCGGTTATCCTGAAAGACATCAGTGAGCAATCACTGGCACTGGGAATGGGTGAGGCCGCTAAACTGCTTAACAGGCAGCTGACGCGCGGCAGGATTGACGGAATGAAGCTGGCCAGCGTGATTGGCACTATCCAACCCACCCTGCATTACGCTGGCTTTGACCGTGTCGATGTGGTGGTCGAAGCGGTGGTGGAAAATCCACAGATTAAAGCCGCCGTGCTGGCGGAAGCGGAAAGCCACATCCGCCCGGATGCAATCCTGGCCTCGAATACCTCAACCATTCCCATTACCCAGTTAGCGAAGGCATTAACTCGTCCGGAAAATTTCTGCGGGATGCACTTCTTTAACCCCGTGCCGCGTATGCCGCTGGTTGAGGTGATCCGTGGAGAGAAAACCGCCGGCTCCACCATTGCCAAAGTGGTGGCCTGGGCCAGCAAAATGGGGAAAACGCCTATAGTGGTCAACGACTGCCCGGGATTCTTTGTCAATCGCGTGCTGTTCCCCTACTTCGCCGGCTTCAGTCTGCTGCTGCGCGACGGGGCGGACTTCCGTCAGATTGATAAAGTGATGGAAAAGCAGTTTGGCTGGCCAATGGGCCCTTCCTGGCTGCTGGACGTCGTGGGTATTGATACTGCGCATCATGCTCAGCAAGTGATGGCAGAAGGTTACCCAGATCGTATGCAGAAAGCGTACCGTGATGCTGTCGACGTGCTGTTTGACGCTAAACGTTTCGGCCAGAAAAATCAGCAGGGTTTCTGGCGCTGGGAAACCGATGCCAAAGGCAAGGCGAAAAAAGTCGCCGATGCGGAGACCGACCGCCTGCTGGAAGGCGTCTGCCAGCCCAAACGTATCTTCAGTGACGAGGAAATTATCGCCCGTATGATGGTCCCGATGATTAACGAAGTGGTTCGCTGCCTGGAGGAAGAAGTGATCGCCAGTCCGGCAGAGGCCGATATGGCGCTGGTCTATGGACTGGGTTTCCCGCCGTTCCATGGCGGAGCATTCCGCTATCTCGATACGCTCGGGAGCGCGGCATTTGTCGCCATGACCGAACCTTTTACCTCTCTTGGTGCGCTTTATCAGGTACCGGACACGTTACGCGAAAAAGCAGCACAGGGGGGAAGCTGGTATCCCCTGGCAGCACCGCTCGACGATTTATCTCTGAAAACGGCGTGAGGAATAAAAAATGGAAAAAGTTGTCATCGTTGATGCCATCCGTACGCCGATGGGACGATCAAAAGGCGGCGCGTTTCGCCATGTACGGGCGGAAGATCTCTCTGCCCATTTGATGCGCAGCCTGCTGAGCCGTAACCCGGCACTGAATGCCGCAGCCCTGGATGATATTTATTGGGGTTGTGTACAGCAAACGCTGGAGCAGGGCTTCAATATTGCCCGTAACGCCGCACTGCTGGCAGAAATCCCCCACAGCGTGCCTGCCACCACGGTCAACCGCCTGTGCGGCTCGTCGATGCAGGCACTGCACGACGCTGCCCGTGCGATTATGGTGGGTGATGCCCGTTCCTGCCTGATTGGTGGCGTTGAGCATATGGGACACGTCCCGATGAACCACGGCGTGGACTTTCATCCCGGTCTGAGCCGCAGCGTGGCGAAGGCCGCGGGTATGATGGGCCTGACGGCTGAAATGCTGGCGAAAATTCACGGTATCAGTCGGGAAATGCAGGATCAGTTTGCAGCACGCTCGCATCAGCGGGCCTGGGCTGCGACGGAAGCCGGGCATTTTGCCCGCGAGATCGTGCCGGTTTCAGGCCACGATGCTGACGGCGTGTTGAAACGTTATGACACCGATGAGGTAATCCGTCCGGATACGACGGTCGAGAGCCTGGCAGCACTGCGTCCGGCCTTTGATCCGGTCAGGGGGACCGTGACCGCAGGGACAAGTTCTGCCCTGTCCGACGGTGCCGCAGCGATGCTGGTGATGAGTGAGTCACTGGCGCAGGAGCTGGGCCTGAAGCCCCGCGCACGCATTCGTGCCATGGCCGTCGTGGGCTGCGATCCCTCCATTATGGGATATGGACCGGTTCCGGCTTCACAGCTTGCATTAAAACGTGCCGGTCTGACTGTCAGCGATATCGGTATTTTTGAACTGAATGAAGCTTTTGCCGCGCAGACCCTGCCGTGCATTAAAGATCTGGGGCTGATGGAGAAACTTGACGAGAAGGTCAATCTGAATGGGGGGGCGATAGCGCTCGGTCATCCATTAGGATGTTCAGGGGCACGTATCAGTACCACCCTGCTGAATCTGATGGAAAGAAAGGATGCTCAGTTCGGTCTGGCGACTATGTGTATCGGGCTGGGACAGGGGATCGCCACCGTATTTGAACGGGTTTAATACGTTGATCTGGAAGTATTATTGCAAGTGCTTACCGCCTGTCAGGGGCGGTTTTTTTTTGCTGACGAGAAATGCAGGGGCAGCGGGACTGCCCCTGACGGTCAGATAAAGGCAAACGCATCGCCAAACATGCGGGCTTCCTGCGCACCCCGTTCAGCACAAAAGCGCTCACGGGCAATTTTTGCCATCTCGAAACGACCCGCAATATAGATATCGTGATCGGCCAGAGATCCATAATCCTGCATTACGGCGGTCAGAACCGTACCGTTACGACCGGTGAATCCCTCTTCAGGCTGTTCAACGACCGGAATAACACTCAGATTAGGATGTTTAATCGCCAGCGCGTTCAGCTCTTCCAGATCGTACAGATGCTTCAACTCACGCCCGCCCCAGTAGATCGCAATATGCCGATCGGGCTGCTGCGACAGTGCGGTCAGCAGAATCGAGCGCGCGTAGGAAAAGCCGGTGCCGCCAGCAATCAGAACCAGCGGGCGGTCGTTCTCTTCACGCAGCCAGGCATCACCGTGAGGAATATCGACGGTGATCTCGCGCTGCTGCTGAATACGTTCCATCACCGCCATGGCATAGAGGTTCAGTTCAGAGGCCCCGATGTGCAGCTCAATGATATCTTTTTCCATGGGCGTTGAAGCCAGAGAGAACGGACGCTTGTCACGCTCATCCATCACGACCATCAAATATTGACCCGCTTTAAAGCTGAAATCAGCTTCCGGGATCAGTCTTACGCGGTATACGGTATCGGTAATCGCCTCTACTGAGGTCACTTTACAGCTTAAGGTTGTCATGCGTTCCCTCTGTCGGGTCGTCATTATCATTTGACCACCTGCGCGTCAGCGCGCGGGTGTATCACTCAAGATGCCTAACTCATCCCAAATCGCATCAATGCGTGCGGTAACGGCAGGATCCTTACGGATCGGCGTACCCCACTCGCGCTGGGTTTCACCCGGCCATTTATTGGTGGCATCAAGCCCCATTTTTGAACCAAGGCCAGACACCGGCGATGCAAAATCCAGGTAATCAATCGGCGTATTTTCAATCAGCACCGTATCACGTGCCGGATCCATTCGCGTGGTGATCGCCCAGATAACATCGTTCCAGTCGCGTGCATTAATGTCATCATCGCAAACGATAACAAATTTGGTGTACATAAACTGTCGCAGGAACGACCAGACACCCATCATGACGCGTTTAGCGTGCCCGGCATACTGTTTCTTGATGGTCACAACCGCAAGCCGGTAGGAGCATCCTTCCGGTGGCAGATAGAAATCCACGATTTCCGGGAACTGCTTTTGCAGGATCGGCACAAAGACTTCATTCAGCGCGACGCCCAGGACAGCAGGCTCATCCGGTGGACGTCCGGTGAAGGTCGAGTGATAAATCGCATCACGGCGCTGGGTAATATGCGTGATGGTAAACACCGGAAAGCTGTCCACTTCATTATAGTAGCCGGTGTGGTCACCGTAGGGTCCTTCAGGGGCCATTTCACCGGGTTCAATATACCCTTCCAGCACGATTTCCGCGCTGGCGGGCACTTCCAGGTCGTTGGAAACACACTTCACCACTTCCGTTTTAGTCCCGCGCAGCAGACCGGCGAAAGCATATTCAGACAGCGTATCGGGTACCGGTGTCACTGCCGCCAGAATGGTCGCCGGGTCAGCCCCCAGAGCCACAGAGACGGGGAAACGCTCTCCGGGGTGCTGCTGGCACCACTCCTGGAAATCCAGCGCACCGCCACGATGGGAAAGCCAGCGCATGATTAACTTGTTTTTGCCAATCACCTGCTGACGGTAGATCCCCAGGTTCTGTCGTTCTTTCAGCGGTCCACGGGTGACGGTCAGTCCCCAGGTCACCAGGGGGGCGGCATCATCTGGCCAGCATTTCATGACCGGGATGCGGCTCAAATCAACGTCATCACCCTGCCAGATTTGCTCCTGACAGGGGGCACTGCGCAGCCGTTTCGTCGGCATGTTCAGCACCTGCTTCCACTGCGGCATTTTATCGAAGAAGTCGCGGAAACCACGCGGAGGCTCAGGCTCTTTAAGGAATGCCAGCAGACGGCCCACGTCACGCAGTGCTTTAACATCCTCCTGGCCCATCCCCATCGCAACGCGGTCCGGTGTACCAAAGAGATTACACAGAACCGGCATGCTGTAACCTTTTGGGTTCTCAAACAGCAAGGCAGGGCCGCCGGCTCGCAGCGTGCGGTCGGCAATTTCGGTCATTTCCAGATCGGGATCGATCTCTTGTTTGATGCGTTTTAATTCCCCACGCTGTTCAAGCAGAGAAAGGAAGTCGCGTAAGTCGTGGTATTTCATGACTTTCCATCAGTACGGTCAGTGAGATGGCCATTATAGTGCCGATCTCTGCCAGGGGGGTAGTTTTGTTACCAGGTTTAAGCCACAGTAAAACAATCTGCCTGCTGCCAGACAGCGCAGCCGGTGGATCTCAGCCATCAGAGCCGCCGGTTGCTATGACGCAGATTAGGAAGCACTATTTATTCGTATGAAAAGGTTATTACCCGATCCGATAATTACTGCTAATTTGAAGTTATCCCGACAGCGGCCAGATGAATAAGGCGGCAGGTGAAAACGGACGGATACCACCAATCTCGCTATATCTATCTTAGCGATTTTGATATCCTTATCGGCCAGATAATTGGAAAGCGAAGTTATGGAATCCTGGTATTTACTTTACTGCAAACGAGGTCAGCTGCTACGGGCAAAGGAGCATCTTGAGCGCCAGGCCGTGCACTGCCTGAGCCCGATGATTGCTTTAGAGAAAACCGTGCGTGGCAAACGTACCCGGGTGGATGAGCCGTTATTCCCTAATTATCTGTTCATTGAATTCGACCCTGAATCTATTCATACCACGACAATTAGTGCAACGCGTGGCGTCAGCCATTTTGTCCGCTTCGGTAATCAACCCGCCACTGTGCCTTTAGATGTGATTACCGCCCTGCAGAATGATCCCATTAAAGTCGTTACCGATACTGAACTGCCGCAGCCGGGTGATGCCGTGATTATTACGGAAGGGGCGTTTGAAGGACTGAAAGCGATATTTACCGAGCCCGATGGTGAAGCACGATCAATGCTGCTGCTGAATCTGCTCAATAAGCAGGTGGTTCGCAGCGTAGGTAACCGCCAGTTCCAGAAGCTGTAAGCTGTAACGGGAAGCGATCAGGGAGCAATCATGCCCCCTCTGACCTGCTTAAAGGCGAAACAGTTTTCGCGCATTTAATGCCGTTTGTTCTGCCAGTTCGCCGGCATCCTCCCCACGCAACAGCGCCACCTGCTGTACAATATGCGGTAAAAAGCAGGGTTCATTGCGACGTGAAGCCGGGCGTGGATGCATATCTCTTGGCAGCAACCACGGCGCATCGGTTTCCAGCAGCAGCCGCTCTGCCGGAATTAACGGCATCAGCTCCCGTAAGGCCTGTCCCCGCCGCTCATCACATACCCAGCCGGTAATGCCAATGGATAATCCCATTGCCAGACAGGCCTCCAGCTCCTCGCGTGTTCCGGTAAAACAGTGCAGTACAGAGGCAGGCAACTGAGGCAGCCAGGGCGCCAGGATGGCGATAAACCGTTCATGGGCTTCGCGACAGTGCAGGAACACCGGCAGCGACAGCTCGGCCGCCAGGGCCAACTGGGCATTAAAGGCATATTCCTGCTGCTCTGGCGCAGAGAAATTGCGGTTGAAATCGAGTCCACACTCACCGATGGCGACAACCCGATCGTTTTCAGCCAGCCGGCGCAGCGTGGCGGCAGTTTCCCCCGACCACTCGCTGGCATGATGAGGATGAACACCCGCCGTTGACCAGCAATAATCCGGGTGCTGCTGCGCAAGACTGCGGGCCTGCTGACTTTCCAGCGCATTCGTGCCCGTAATTAACATGCCGGTGACACCCGCCTCGCGCGCACGTTTAACCACCTTCTCACGATCTTTTGCGAACTGCGTGCTGGTCAGGTTTACACCAATATCAAACATAGTCTCTTCCATACAGTAACCGCCCTGACGGGCGGTTAATCAATTCAAACTGTTTTGCCGTGGCAGCCGTTCGCGCAACGTTACTCTGATTCTGCGTCCTGCTCTGCATCTTCATCGCGGCGGTTTTTGCCCACGTAGAAACGGGAAACAAACACTCCCACCTCAAACAGGCAATACATCGGAATGGCCAACAGCGTCTGGGAAAAGATATCCGGCGGTGTCAGCAACATGCCAACCACAAAGGCCCCTACCAGCACATACGGGCGTTTCTCACGCAGATCTTCCGGGGTGGTGACCCCCGTCCAGCACAACAGTACGATAGCAATCGGTACTTCAAACGACACGCCAAACGCCATAAATAACGTCATCACAAAATCGAGATAGTTATTAATGTCGGTGGCAATCTGTACCCCCTGTGGCGCCGTCTTGGAAAAGAAACTAAACGCCAGCGGGAAGACAATAAAGTAGGCGAAAGCCATCCCCAGGTAGAATAGGAATGAACTGGAAAACAGCAGTGGCATAACCAGCTTGCGCTCATGACGATACAGCGCAGGGGCGACAAAGGCCCAGACCTGGTAAAGAATGACTGGCACTGACAGGAACAGTGAAACAATGATCGTCAGCTTAATCGGCGTAAAGAACGGAGAGGCCACATCCGTGGCAATCATGCTGGCACCGGCAGGTAACTGTTTGATCAGTGGGGCCGAGACAAGCTGGTAAATATCGTTAGAGAAATACACCAGACACAAAAAAATGGCCAGAACAGCGATGATGCTGTTCAGCAGGCGCTTACGTAGCTCAATCAGATGACTGATAAGCGGTTGGGTATCATCAACAGCCATGTTTATCGTTCATCGCTTGGTTGTCCAGGGGGTACGGATGCACGCGGAGCGGTGGACGCTGGCGGCTCCTGAGGTTCCGGCGGAGGTGTAGAGGCAGACTGGGTGACCGTTACCGGCGCCTGTGCAGGTGCACTGGCCTGGTGGTCCGCCGCCGCAGGGGTCACACCATCGTGCGATTCCTGCGGATCTTTCACTAACGGATTATGGATAGTGTGCGCTTCATCATCGGCTTTTTCATTTTCGCCCAGGTAAGAGCGTTTCATTGAATCGGCCGTCTGCTTCAATTCCTCTACCGAGGCTTTAAGCTCAGGAGAAAGGCTGTCTTTGCTGGCCTGTTCAATTTTCTTCAGGCCATCCTGCAGCTCCTGAATCTTCAGCTCCTGAGCCAGTTCATTCTGAACGCTGGTTGCCAGGGAACGCAGTGCGCGGATCCAGCCCATCACCGTTCTGACTGCGACGGGTAAACGCTGCGGGCCCAGCACCACCAGGCCAATAACGAAGACCAGTACCAGTTCACTAAAGCCTATGTCGAACACGGTTTATACCTTGTCGTTCTTGACGTCTTCTTTCTTTGCTTCTGTATGCTGTTGATCAGCCAGTTTGGCATTAAAGTCAGCATCGTTAGCGTTCGCTTTGTCTTTCTCTTTGTCGTCTTCATCACTCATCGCTTTTTTAAAGCCTTTGATGGACGAACCGAGATCAGACCCCAGGGAACGGAGCTTTTTGGTGCCGAACAGCAGTACAACGAGTACGGCGATGATTAACAAGTGTGGAAGTGTAATGCCACCCATTATTACCTCTGATATCAATAATTGATGCGAGTTTCGAGTATATAACAGCTTATGTCTTGCTGACGATGCACAAACCACACCCCCCGCGCAATAAGCTGCCTATTTACCTTTCATGACAATCAGTTTGTTCTGCGCCAGCCAACCAACCAGGCAACAACGCCTGCGGCCATCAGTCCGGCAGAGAACACGTCCCATTCAGGACGCGACAGCAGGATTGCCGTCCCACTGAGCAACAATGTTGCGCCGACACCGAAGAGATAACGTGACTGATGCTGCTTAGCCCGCTCCCCTTTCAGATCGTTCGCCAGCCGGTCAACGCTGTGTCGCAAATGCTTGTGCTGACGCAGGCTGTCATAAAACAGCTCAGGCAGCTCAGGCAATTTTTCCGCCCAGAATGGCGCTTTTTCTTTCAGTGCCCGCACAATGGCAGGGATACCGACCTGATCTTTAATCCAGTCTTCAAGGAACGGTTTTGCCGTCTTCCACAAATCCAGCTGTGGATAGAGCTGGCGACCGACGCCCTCAACATACAGCAGCGTTTTTTGCAGCAAAACCAGCTGAGGCTGAACTTCCATATTAAAGCGACGTGCCGTATTGAACAGGTTGAGCAGCACATGCCCGAACGAAATCTCGGCCAGCGGTTTCTCAAAAATAGGTTCACACACGGTGCGTATTGCGAACTCGAAATCCTCCACATTGGTATCCGGCGGCACCCAGCCCGAATCAACGTGAAGCTCGGCGACTTTGCGGTAGTCGCGATTAAAGAAGGCAATGAAGTTTTCAGCCAGGTAGCGTTTATCTTCTTTGTTCAGTGACCCGACAATGCCGCAGTCGATGCCAATATATTGCGGATCTTCCGGGTGTTCATAGCTGACAAAAATGTTACCCGGGTGCATATCCGCATGGAAGAAGCTGTCACGGAACACCTGGGTAAAGAACACCTGCACACCGCGTTCAGCCAGCAGCTTCATATTGACACCGTGCTGTTCCAGCGTCACCACATCGGAAATGGGAATGCCGTAAATACGCTCCATCACCATCATGTTTTCCGTGCAGTAGTCGGAATACACTTCCGGCACGTAGAGCATGCGGCTGCTGTCAAAGTTACGTCGGAGCTGAATCGCATTCGCCGCTTCACGCAGCAGGTTCAGTTCATCAAGCAGTGTCTTTTCGTAATCCGCGACCACTTCCCGTGGGCGCAGACGTCGCCCGTCAGGCAGCAAACGCGGCACCCAGCGTGCCAGCCGATAAATCAGCCGCATATCCGCTTTTATCACCGGTAAAATGTCAGGGCGAATCACTTTGATCACCACTTCACGACCGTTTTCTTTCAGCGTGGCGGTATGAACCTGAGCGATAGAAGCGGAGGCCAGCGGGACGATATTAAAATCGTCGAACTGAGTTTCAATCGGCGCACCCAGTGACTGTTCGATCAGTTTAAGGGCTTTTTTACCGTCAAATGGCGCAACACGATCCTGCAACATGGCCAGTTGATCGGCGATCAGCGGCGGGAAAAGATCGCGCCGGGTCGACATCATCTGGCCAAACTTGATCCACACCGGCCCCAATTGCTCAAGCGCCAGGCGTAAACGCTCACCCAACGGCCTGTCTTTATGACGATTTGGCATCCAGAACAGGCATTTACGGCCGAACCGCAATGGCAGAGTGAGGCGTATTTTCGGGATCAGTTCATCCAGGCCATAGCTGAGGAAAACCCGAATAATCAGATAAAGACGGCGCAGTTCACCAAAGGTCATTTGGCCTCCAGCTGGTTAAGGCGAGCGTCCAGCGCATCCAGTGAACGCGACACGGCGTCCACTTCTTCAGCAAACCAGGCCAGTTCAAGCGAGCCCGGGGCCACACGCCACTCTTCGGTCAGCGTTTGCGACAGGTAGCTCTGTTTGCGCTGCACATCGCGGCGTACGGCATTAAAGCCGCGACGGGCAAACTGAGTGATGCCCTGAGCAGCGATATCACCGAGCCAGGGAGCAAGATACTCGGCAGGGTCGAGTTCCGCCAGGTCAAGAAGCGCGGAAAATTGCTGCACGACCTGGAGATCGCCGTCGACATCAAGCTCACCGCTGCGGATCAGCGAGGTCAGTTGCTGGCGGTCACGCAGTTTTGATAGCGTCGATAAGCGTGTTTTCACCGTACAGTCGGGCGTATCACCCCACTCACCTATCACATCAACCTGGTGTTCACTGAAAATAAAAATCAGGGGCTGCTTCAGCTCAGCCAGCAAAATGGCCAGGCTGCGCCCATTGAGACGTTGACGCGCCGCCTTAAGGCCACGATCGCGGTAGAGCAGATGATTAAGCGCGGTCTCCAGACTGGCAGTTAATAGCGGCGTTAATGTCATGCGTTTCCCTGCTTAAAACTTGAATCCGCGGTGCAAGGCAACGATGCCGCCCGTCAGATTGTGATACGTCGTATTTTCAAAGCCCACATCCATCATCATTTGCTTCAGGGTTTCCTGATCGGGATGCATACGGATGGATTCAGCCAGATAGCGATAGCTGCCGGCGTCTTTTGCTACCATCTCACCAATGCGCGGCAAAATGTGGAAGGAGTAAGCATCATAGGCTTTGCTTAATGGTTCGAACTGCGGCTTAGAGAACTCCAGTACCAGCAGACGGCCGCCTGGCTTAAGTACGCGGAACATCGAGGCCAGCGCTTTCTCTTTTTCAGTGACGTTACGCAGGCCAAAAGCAATGGTGATGCAGTCAAAGTAGTTATCAGGGAATGGCAGAGCTTCCGCATTCGCCTGAACATAATTCACATTACCGATAATGCCTTTGTTACGTAGTTTATCGCGGCCCACCTTCAGCATTGAACTGTTAATATCCGCCAGTACCACTTCACCGGTTTCGCCCACCAGACGCGAAAACTTGGCGGTTAGATCGCCCGTGCCACCCGCCAGGTCCAGAACGCGCTGCCCGCGGCGTACGCCGCTGGAATCAATGGTGAAACGCTTCCAGATGCGGTGAATACCGAATGACATCAGGTCATTCATCAGATCATATTTAGCCGCAACGGAATGGAAAACATCAGCCACCATATCGGCCTTTTCGTCTTTCGCGACCGTGCGATAGCCAAAGTGGGTAGTGTCCTTTGATTCATCTGCCATTTGTTTTGCCTGCTCTACAATCAAATATTAGCCAAGTGTACCAGAGTCACGAAGACCAGGCACTTGCCACACGTTTATTCATTGACGCGGCGAGTAAGTGCCTCCGGCGTCACCCCCGCCTCGTCAGCAGGCGGCGCGTCGTCGTCATCTTCCTCGTCATCAGCTTCAGGCAGCGCCTGCCCGACCAGCCGGGGATTGATCGGCCGTTTCACTTCAACGCCCATCTGACGGAACCCTTCGGTCTGGGCAATCAAATTCCCACGCCCTTCCGACAATTTTTTCATTGCCTGACGATAGCTATCCTGAGCCTTATCAAGGTTCTGACCGATAGCACTCATATCATCGACAAACAGACGCATTTTGTCATACAGTCTTGCGGCGCGATCGGCAATGCGCTGGGCATGGCGGCTCTGATGTTCATAACGCCACAGATTATTAATCGTGCGAAGCGCCACCAGCAGCGTGGTCGGGCTTACCAGCATGATATTCAGATTCAACGCCTCATTGATCAGCTCCGGCTGCCGATCGATGGCCAGCAGAAACGCCGGTTCAACCGGGATAAACATCAACACATAATCCAGTGAACGTAAACCGGGTAATTGTTGGTAATCTTTTCGACTCAGCAACCGTAGGTGCCCGCGTATTGCGGCAATATGCTCGCTAATGGCCAGTTCTCGTGCGGCGTCGTCCTCGCCGTTAAAATAGCGTTCGTAGGCGACCAGCGTCATTTTTGCATCGATCACCACATCCTTGCCCTGGGGCAGCCGCACAATCACATCCGGCTGCATCCGTCCTTTCTGTTCCAGCTGAATATTCACCTGGGTTTCATACTCATGGCCTTCCCGCAGCCCGGACGCTTCCAGTACCCGGCTGAGGATCACCTCCCCCCAGTTCCCCTGGGTTTTGTTATCCCCTTTCAGCGCTTTCGTCAGGTTTATCGCTTCCTGTGCCATCTGAGCATTGAGCTGTTGCAGGTTACGAATTTCATGCGCGAGGGTATGCCGCTCACGCGCCTCCTGACCAAAACCTTCCTGCACCTGGCGGCGGAAACCCTCCAGCTGTTCACGCAGCGGCGTGATCAGGCCGTGCAGGCTTTGCCGGTTTTGTTCATCCACCCGACGGCCGCTGTTTTCAAAGATACGGTTCGCCAGGTTTTCGAATTGCGCATTCAAACGCTGTTCGCTGTTAACTAACAGACGCTGCTTTTCTTCGGCTGCCATCCGCGTCTCTTCCAGCCGGATAGTGACTTCCCGCAGTTCGGCTTCCTGAGACGCATTAATTTCCAGCTGATTTCGCAACTCCCGGGTCAGTTGCTCCGCTTCCCCACGCCAGTGATCGAGCTGATGCAGCTTCTCGCCGGCTGCAGCAAGCGAACCGTGCAGCTGACGCAGCTCCTGTTCATTCTGTTTCTGCGTGTGGAGGTGAGCATCCAGTAACTGCTGCTGGCGCTGAAGCCCGGACTGAGCCTGTTCTGCCGCCTGCTGCTGCAGGCGACGTTCCGTTTCGGCCTTCGCCAGCTGTTGCTGGCTGCGGATCCCGGCGATCAGCCAGCCGGCCAGTAACCCGACCAGGCCAATCCCCGCACCGTAAATGATTGATGCATCCACCCTTCTTCTCCTGCTGAAACCCTGACAGGGGAAAAATAGAGGCGCACTGTATGAATGTCCAGATAAAAAGCAGCGATCTGGTCTGTAAAGGCAAAATTATCGGGGGGGATCGGAATTCAGAGGCAGGAAGATGGGAGAGTAAAGGCCGTGCCACAGCACGGCCAAAGCATAAGCTATCAGATCAGGCGACGTGCGGCCTCGACGACGATTTTAACGGCATCGCTTTCGGTACGTTTCATGGTTTCCGCATCAGGGATTTCCTGCTGGGTACGGTTCACAATCACCCCGGCCACCATCCCCGCACGCAGACCCTGACTGGCGCACATCGTCAGCAGCGTTGCGGATTCCATCTCGTAGTTTAGTACGCCCATCTGCTGCCACTCTTTCATTGAGTTCTGGAAGCGGCTTACCACGCGTCCGGAGAAGGTGTCATAGCGTTCCTGGCCCGGATAGAAGGTATCCGACGAGGCGGTGATACCAATATGGGTGGTGGCACCCGCCGCTTTCGCAGCCTCGACCAGCGCCGTGGTACAGGTAAAGTCGGCGACGGCCGGGAATTCCAGTGGCGCAAAGTGCAGGCTGGCCCCGTCGAGGCGAACGGAACCGGTGGTCACCAGCACGTCACCGACATTAATACCCGGCTGGATCGCACCGGTGGTCCCGACGCGCAGGAAAGTCCGAACGCCCAACTGCGCCAGCTCCTCCACCGCAATGGAGGTCGACGGGCCGCCGATGCCGGTAGAGCAGACGATAACCGGCGTACCAGACAGCTCAGCACGCCACGTGGTGAATTCACGGTGTGAGGCCAGGTGGACAGGATTGTCCATCAGAGCAGCAATTTTCTTCACGCGCTCCGGGTCACCCGGCACGATGGCCAGCGTGGCGCCCTGAAGGTCGGCTTTCGTTAAGCCAAGATGGAAAACGTCAGACTGTGCCATTTGAAACTCCTGTCACGGGAAGAGGGAAGAATGAACTTAAGACTACTGTAAGGAAATCCGTCGCACTTTTATGTGATAAGCGTCGACAATACAAATGAAAATTACATTTATTACATTGCTAATAGTGATCTAAATCACATCGCACAACCCAGCCTGACCGCTTTCACACGCCTGACCCTGTCGTTTCCCGTGATCTGATGATAAGAGATACCAGAGGTGATGTCTGACCCCGGCGCATTTCGGGCTATAGTTAAACCCTTAATGCCGATCGTATTTGTGCACGCATGGAGAGGATAATGAAAACCGACGATAACACGACGCAAGAACAGAACAACAACGGCTTCGCACCAGCCACACTTCCCACTGCCGCCACTACGATTACCACGGACAGCGCAGATATTCTTTCGGGTGAGACGTCAATTCCGACCCAGGGTGAGAACATGCCTGCCTTCCATGCGAAACCGCGTCATGCCGAAGGGCTGCTGCCGGTGGTGTTGGTGATTCAGGAGATCTTTGGGGTTCACGAACATATCCGTGATATCTGCCGTCGTCTGGCGGCTGAAGGTTACCTGGCGGTAGCGCCTGAACTCTATTTTCGTCAGGGCGACCCGGCGGACTATAACGATATTCCGACCTTGTTCAGTGAACTGGTGAGTCAGGTTCCGGATACTCAGGTGCTGGCCGATCTTGACCATGTTGCCAACTGGGCATCCCGCCATGGCGGTGATATGCGCAATATGGCCGCTACCGGCTTTTGCTGGGGGGGACGTATTACCTGGCTATATGCCGCACACAATCCCCAGCTTAAAGCGGCGGTGGCCTGGTACGGCAAGCTGGTGGGTGAAAAAACCATGAAACAGCAGAAACAGCCGGTCGATATCGCAGTGGATTTAAACTCCCCGGTGTTGGGGCTGTACGGCGGTAAAGACGACAGCATTCCGCAGGAGAGCGTGGAAACCATGCGTCAGGCTCTGCGGGCGGCCAATGCCACGGCGGAAATAATTGTTTATCCTGATGCCGGGCATGCCTTTAATGCCGACTATCGCCCGAGCTACCATGCCGAATCCGCTCAGGACGGCTGGCAGCGTATGCTGGCATGGTTTAAACAACATGGCGTTGCGCCAAAAGCGTAAAAAAAGGGGGCCCAAGGCCCCCTTAAAGACGACAATGACAACAACACAGAGAATTATGCGGTTTGCGCGTTGCGCAGGTTATGCGCCGCTTTCACCATGTTTTCCAGCGCCTGACGGGTTTCTTTCCAGCCGCGCGTTTTCAGGCCGCAATCCGGATTCACCCACAGCCGATCAGCAGGGATGCGCAGTGCGGCTTTCCTTAACAGCGCCTCCATCCACGCCACATCCGGCACGTTCGGTGAGTGAATATCGTAGACGCCGGGCCCGATTTCATTCGGATACTCAAATTCTTCAAACGACTCCAGCAGTTCCATATCCGAACGTGAGGTTTCGATGGTGATCACATCCGCATCCAGTGCCGCAATGGACTCCATGATGTCATTGAACTCGCAGTAACACATATGGGTGTGGATCTGGGTGTCATCCTTCGCCACGGCGGCGTTCAGGCGGAAAGCCTCTACTGCCCATGCCAGATAGGCAGCCCAGTCAGAACGGTGCAACGGTAAGCCTTCACGCAGGGCCGGTTCGTCGATCTGAATAATACCAATGCCGGCTTTTTCCAGATCCTGTACTTCATCACGCAACGCCAGCGCAATCTGTTTAGCAATGGTTTCCCGGGACACATCTTCGCGTGGGAACGACCAGCACAGAATGGTGACCGGGCCGGTCAGCATGCCTTTCACCGGTTTATCCGTCAGGGACTGTGCGTATTTCGCCCACTCAACGGTGATCGCGTCAGGACGGCTGATGTCACCAATAATCACCGGCGGTTTCACACAGCGGGAACCGTAACTTTGCACCCAGCCATTCTGGGTGAAGATGAACCCATCGAGGTTTTCACCAAAATACTCCACCATATCGTTACGCTCTGCCTCACCGTGAACCAGCACGTCCAGCCCCAGTCGCTCCTGCTCTGCTATCGCCTGCCTGATGTGTCCGGCGATCCCGGTACGATAGTGGCTGCCGTCCAGTCTTCCCTGTTTAAAATCAAGCCGCAGGCCGCGAATTTCAGTGGTTTGCGGAAAAGAACCAATGGTGGTGGTGGGCCAGGCTGGCAGCTGGAAACGCTGACGCTGGGCATGCGCACGTACCGGATAGGGGCTGTTGCGATGGCTGTCTCTGGCCGTAATCCCGGCCAGGCGCTGCCCCACTGCCACATTGTGTACGCGGGAGGAGTGCTGACGGGCACGGATCGGCGCGCTCCAGGCTTCCAGGGAGGCAGGATCCTTATGATTCAGGGCGTTGCTTAACAGCGACAGCTCGGCACACTTTTGCAGAGCAAACGCGAACCAGCTTTTCACTTCATCATCCAGACGAGTTTCGACGCTAAGATCAATGGGGCTGTGCAGCAGTGAGCAGGATGATCCGATCCACAGCTGTTTGCGCGTAGCCATCAGCGGCTGCAGGCGCTCAAACCAGCGGCTCAGGTCGGCACGCCAGACATTACGGCCGTTAATCACGCCAACGGAGAATACCCAGTCTGCCGGCACCGTGCGGTTCAGTACGGTGATGTCGTCTTGGCCGTGAACCAGATCAACATGCAGGCCCTGTACCGGCAGCGCGGTGATGGTGTCGAGGTTCTGGCCGATACGGTCAAAATAGGTGGTCAGCAGCAGTCGGGTCTGCCCCTGCAGGGCCGTATAAGCCGGTTTAAAGGCCGCCAGCCACTCAGAGGGCAACTCCAGTGCCAGCGCCGGTTCGTCGATCTGCACCCATTCAATCCCCCGTTGAGCCAGTTCGGCCAGCACCTGCTGGTAAACCGGCAGAATGTCTTTCAGCAGGCTCAGACGGTCAAACGCGACACCTTTCACCTTGCCCAGCCACAGGTAGGTCACCGGACCAAGCAAAACAGGTTTCACGTTATGCCCCAGCGCCAGCGCTTCATCGACTTCATCCAGCAACTGAGTCCAGGTCAGTCTGAACTGCTGGCCCTGAACAAACTCCGGAACCATGTAGTGATAGTTCGTGTTAAACCATTTGGTCATTTCTGCCGCCGCCGCCGGTTCGCCCGTCGGCGCACGGCCACGCCCGATCCGGAATAGCGTATCGAGGTCAACGGAGCCATCTTTATTCTGATGACGCGCCGGAACGTTACCCACCAGCAGGCTGGTGGTCAGAACATGATCGTACCAGGCAAAATCGCCCACTGGCAGCAGGTCAACGCCGGCGTCTTTCTGCTGTTGCCAGTGGCGCGCACGCAGTTCGCGGCCGGTGGCCAGCAGGTGTTCCCGGGAGCAGTTACCTGCCCAGTAGCTTTCCTGCGCTTTTTTCAGTTCGCGACGCAGACCAACGCGGGGGAATCCGAGAGTATGGGTAAGAATCGTCATCAGTGGTGCCTCGTTAGTAACCTTTGCTGAACCTGCTGGTGCATTTAGCCATCCAGATGTTTACACCGCTATAATGTGCAGGTACTGTATTATCCACAAGCGCAAAATATTCACCGTCGATGTGAAGGACTCTCATGATCGAACTTAAACACCTGCGGACATTGCAGGCCCTGCGAACGACAGGTTCGCTTGCCGCAGCAGCGGCTCAGCTGCATCAAACGCAGTCAGCGTTATCTCATCAGTTCAGTGACCTGGAGCAGCGTCTCGGTTTCCGGCTGTTTGTGCGTAAAAGCCAGCCTCTGCGTTTTACTCCTCAGGGCGAAATTTTGTTGCAGCTGGCGGAGCAGGTGTTGCCGCAGATCCAGCAGGCGCTGCAGGCCTGCCATGAACCTCACCAGACCACGCTGCGTATCGCGATTGAGTGCCATAGCTGTATCCAGTGGCTGACCCCCGCACTGAACAATTTCCGCCAGAGCTGGCCGCAGGTGGTGATGGATTTCAAATCAGGTGTCACGTTCGATCCGCAGCCTGCCCTTCAGCAGGGTGAACTCGATGTGGTACTGACATCGGATATTTTGCCGCGTAGCGGTCTGTTCTATGCGCCGATGTTTGATTTTGAGGTACGCCTGGTGCTGGCACCTGACCATCCCCTGGCACAGAAAGTCCATATTTCCCCCGAGGATCTGGCCCGTGAAGTGTTGCTAATCTATCCGGTACAGCGACAGCGTCTGGATATCTGGCGGCATTTTCTGCAGCCCGCTGGCGTCAGCCCGACGCTAAAAAGCGTGGATAATACGCTGCTGCTGATCCAGATGGTTTCAGCGCAGATGGGCATTGCCGCGCTGCCACACTGGGTGGTGGAGAGTTTCGAGCATCAGGGACTGGTGGTCACCAAAGCCTTAGGGGAAGGACTCTGGAGCCGACTGTACGCTGCAGTACGCGACGGCGAACAGCGCCAGCCGGTCGTGGAGGCCTTTATTCGTTCTGCCCGTCAGCACGCCTGCGATCATTTACCACGGGTGCGCGATGCCTCGCGTCCGGGTATTCCCCACCCGTACGTCAGCCCTTCGTAAGGCTTTGGCCGTCGGCGAAACGCTGGTGGAGAGGAGCGCCTCAGGTCAGCGCAATCCGCTAACGCAGATGCAGCCTGAGGTATGACGGGTTATACTGCGCGCACTGCAATTGTTTCACTACAGAGAGACCCTATGACCAATAACGATGTCCTGCGCAGCGTGCGTTACATGCTGAATCTGAGCGATGCTAAAGTGGTAAGCATTCTGGCGCTGGCAGAGAGCGAAGTGACCGAAGCCGAAGTACACAGCTTCCTGAAAAAAGAGGATGAAGCCGGCTTCCGCCCCTGCCCCGATGTCATCATGGGTTACTTTCTCAATGGCCTGATTTTTGAGCGTCGCGGTAAAAGCGAAGATGCCCCCGCCCCTTCCATTGAACGTAAAATGACCAACAACATTCTGATGAAGAAGCTGCGTGTGGCCTTTGACCTGAAAACCACTGATATTCTGGAACTGCTGAAAAGTGCTGATTTTGCGGTAGGACAGTCAGAGATTGGTGCTATCTTCCGTAAACCTGGGCATAAAAATTACCGCGAGTGTGGCGACCAGATCCTGCGTAATTTCCTCAAGGGCCTGACCATGAAAATCCGTCCGGCCAAAAAAGCATAACGTCTCCATGGCAGATTAACGTCACCTGATGGCGTTAATCTTTGCACTCACCATCAGTCCTGCCATCTTCCTTTTAGAACATTTTCACTCACCAAACGAAACCCCACTCACGGCATGGAATTACTTTTGTGACTATAATCACATTTTATAGTTTCATGGTGAAAATAAATCACCAATTTGTGATGTAGATATAGCCATTCCGTCATAAAACTGTAACATTTGCGCCTTTCTTCACAGTCAGCTTTTCTGATAACGACTACGCTATGCGCGAAATAGAACATTTACCCCTGATGACTCGGGTTAATGTTTCCTTTATCTGCGCATTCGAAGCCGGATAACAGACTTTCGAGCCATGGGAGGCCAAAATGTTAAGTTTTTTCAAACCCGCTGCACATCAGCCCCGCGTTGATGACAGCCGCGTTGATCCGTTATACCGCAAGCTACGCTGGCAGATATTTCTGGGGATATTCTTCGGTTACGCTGCCTATTATCTGGTGCGTAAAAACTTCGCCCTGGCGATGCCCTACCTGGTAGAACAGGGCTTCTCACGCGGCGATCTGGGCTTTGCGCTGTCCGGTATCTCTATCGCCTACGGTTTTTCAAAATTCATCATGGGTTCGGTGTCTGATCGCTCCAACCCCCGCGTTTTCCTGCCTGCCGGTCTGATCCTGGCTGCTGCTGTGATGCTGTTTATGGGCTTCGTTCCCTGGGCCACGTCCAGCATTATGGTGATGTTTGTTCTGTTATTCCTCTGCGGATGGTTCCAGGGGATGGGCTGGCCGCCGTGCGGTCGTACCATGGTGCACTGGTGGTCACAGAAAGAGCGCGGCGGCATCGTTTCCGTCTGGAACTGTGCGCATAACGTCGGTGGCGGCATCCCCCCTCTGCTTTTCCTGCTGGGTATGGCCTGGTTTAACGACTGGAAAGCCGCGCTGTATATGCCTGCCTTCGGGGCCATTCTCATCGCGCTTATTGCCTTTGCGCTGATGCGCGATACGCCGCAATCCTGTGGCCTGCCGCCGATTGAAGAGTACAAAAATGACTTCCCGCCTGACTACGACGAAAAACATGAAGACGAGCTGACCGCAAAGCAGATCTTTATGCAGTACATTCTGCCGAACAAGCTGCTGTGGTATATCGCTCTGGCCAACGTGTTTGTTTATCTGCTGCGCTACGGCATTCTCGACTGGTCACCGACCTACCTGAAAGAAGTGAAACACTTTACGCTGGATAAATCCTCGTGGGCTTACTTCTTCTACGAATACGCAGGTATTCCCGGCACGCTGCTGTGTGGCTGGATGTCCGACAAGGTCTTCAAAGGCAACCGTGGTGCCACCGGCGTATTCTTTATGGTGCTGGTGACCATCGCCACTGTCGTGTACTGGATGAACCCGGCAGGTAACCCTGGCGTGGATATGGCCTGTATGATGGTGATTGGCTTCCTGATCTATGGTCCGGTAATGCTGATTGGCCTGCATGCCCTTGAGCTGGCACCGAAAAAAGCAGCGGGAACCGCCGCCGGCTTTACCGGTCTGTTTGGCTACCTGGGAGGCTCCGTTGCCGCCAGCGCTATCGTCGGTTACACCGTCGATTACTTCGGCTGGGACGGCGGCTTTATCATCATGATCGGCGGCTGTGTGCTGGCAGTGATCCTGCTGGCGATGACCATGATGAGCGAGAAAAAACACAAACAGCGACTGACCTCACTCTGATCGGGACGGGTAATTATGTTGAAAAACGTTATCGCAACCGTGTTACTGACCACCTCACTCGCGGCGACAGCCGCGAGTACCTCACCGCTGGTGATTGCCCATCGCGGTGCCAGTGGCTACCTGCCTGAGCACAGCCTGCCGGCGAAAGCGATGGCTTACGCGCAGGGGGCTGATTACCTTGAGCAGGATTTGGTGATGACCAAAGACGATCGTCTGGTGGTGCTGCATGACCACTATCTCGATCGCGTGACCGACGTTGCCAGCCGCTTCCCGCACCGTGCGCGGGCCGACGGGCGTTATTACGCCATTGATTTTACCCTTGCCGAGATAAAAAGCCTGGCCTTCACTGAAGGCTTCAGCCTGGAACAGGGTAAAAAAGTCCAGACCTTCCCGGGGCGTTTCCCGATGGGTAAATCAGACTTCCGCGTCCACACCTTCGAGGAGGAACTGGAGTTTATCCAGGGGCTGAACCACTCAACGGGCAGGAATATCGGTATTTATACTGAGATCAAAGCCCCGTGGTTCCACCGTAAAGAAGGAAAGGATATCTCAGCAAAAGTGCTGGATGTGCTGAAACAGTACGGTTACACCGGCAAAAACGATAAGGTCTTTTTACAGTGCTTTGACTTTAACGAAGTGAAGCGTATCAAGACCGAACTGGAGCCGCAGCGCGGTATGAACCTGAAACTGGTTCAGCTGATCGCCTATACCAAATGGGACGAAACGCAGGAGCAGCGAAACGGTCAGTGGGTGAACTACGATTACGACTGGATGTTTAAACCCGGGGCGATGAAAACCCTCGCGCAGTATGCCGACGGTATCGGGCCTGACTACCATATGCTGGTGGCTGAAGGCGCTAAAACAGGCAAGGTCACGCTGACCGGCATGGTGCAGGAGGCACACCAGAATCATCTGGTGGTGCACCCTTATACCGTGCGGGCAGACCAGTTACCGCCTTACGTCAGCAACGTCGACCAGCTCTACGACCTGCTGTACAACAAAGCCGGAGTCGATGGTCTGTTCACTGACTTCCCGGATAAGGCCGTTCACTTCCTGAAACGCTAAACCAAAGGGCCGATCGCAAAACACGATCGGCCCGGAAGAGGGACAAGGAAAAAAGGTCGACCGCTAACGCCCAGTATTGCTGGCTGAACAGCGGAGCGCCCGGCTCCTGCATCCCGTCAGACGTTAAATAACTTACGCAGGTAGTTGGGCACGGCCTGGTCTGCATTCGAACCGATCACTTCCAGTTCAGGCAGGATATCTTTCAGGCGCTGGTGAGAGTTACTCATGATGCAACCTTTGCCTGCCATACTGAGCATCTCTTTATCATTCATGCCATCCCCGAAGGCGATGCACTCCTGCAGTGAATAACCCAGTGATTTAGAGACTGCGTCCAGCGCATGTCCTTTCGATACGCCACCAGCCATCACTTCCAGACAGGTTGGCAGTGAGAAGCTGACGTTCACCCGATCGCCCCAGCGCGCCATCAGCGCCTGCTCAAGCGGGACCAGCAGTTCAGGGATCGCACAGGTAAAGAACACCTTGCTGATGCCGTCGGTCGCCAGTTGCCCGGGCTGATAAACCTGGTAGTTGAAGTCAGACTCGCGGAAAAAATCCATCTCATCCGGGCGGTGACGGTTCAGGAACCACTCTTCATCCCGGTACACGTTGGTATAAATATCCGGGTTGGTGTGCTGCAGAGCAAACAACTCAAGCGCAATATCTTCATCAAGATTATGGCTGAACACCAGCTCACCCGCCGTGTTGTGCACGCGCGCGCCGTTGGAAGTGATCATATAGGCATCAATACCCAGACTGTCGCGCATTTGGGCCACGTCAATATAGTGGCGGCCCGTAGCGAAGACAAAATGTATGCCTTTGCGGGTCAGCAACTGCAATGTCTCGCGAGCATAGGAAGAGAGCGTGTGGTCGGGTGACAGCAGCGTGCCATCCAGGTCTGAAGCAACAATACGGTACATAACACCTCTGGTTAATATGTTCTGACGGGCAGCATCACCCACCGGTATAGCATTCTGCCCGCTCAGGGGTGGCGGGAAAAAAAGGCCAGGATGGCATCCAGCGCTCTGGCGCGCATGCTGTCTTTTTCGAACAGGATCTCATGGCGGGCCCCCTCAATCACCATCGGTCTGCCGCCTTCACAGGGCTGGCCTGCAGCCACCATCGTCTGACAAAACAGATCCTGAGCACGGTTATCAACGACTTTATCGTCAGCGGCCTGCAGCAGCAGCAGGGGCGTCGATATCTGTGCTGCCTGGCTTAAAATACTGTGCCCGGCACGTACCCCTTCGCGCACCCAGTGATAGGTCGGGCCGCCCACCCGCAGTCCCGGGTCGTCGGCATAAAAGCGCAGATTACGGCGATAGCGTTCGCGACTGTGCGTAAGTTCATTGATGGCAAACGGTCGGGCATGCCATTTCCCGGTGCCCAGCGCATAGCCTTCGCGCATAGCCGGGTATTTTTCCGCCCAGTTAAGGATCGAATGGGCCATCCATAAGGGCATGGGCAGAAAAATACCGAACATCGGTGACGCGAGCGCTACGGCATTAAACGCCGCAGGCTGTCGTGCCAGCATCAGGGCCAGTATTGCCCCGCCCATCGAATGGGCCAGCGCATAGCGATGGCGGTAGTGACGGGCCACAATCTCTTTCAGATAGAGCGTTTCCAGATCATCGACATAATCTTCAAACTCGACGACATGACCACGGTGTGAATCCTGCAGCAGACGCCCCGATCGCCCCTGTCCCCGATGATCCATAATGATCACATCGTAGCCACTGTGGAACAGATCATAGGCCAGCTCCGGGTATTTCACATAGCTTTCAATACGCCCCGGGCAAAGCAGGATAACTTTATCGTGTTGCGGCGAGATGAAGCGCACATAGCGGATCGGCACGTTTTCGACACCCGCAAATTCGCCCTCTTCGCGCAGCTTCCAGAAATCCAGCAACGGGCCGGTGGCAAAAGCCGCGAAGGCCTTTTCACGCGTCAGCCAGTTGTGTTTATGATGTTCCATCGGACTTTTTCCAGAAGGGGCATTGCCCTAAAAAAAGGAGCAGGGTTCCCCATAGCGCCATGTTCAACAATAACGTATTGTGTCACAAATGAGCGTTTTTCGGGAGCTTTACCCATGACCATCGAGTGGTGGCTGACCTATCTGTTAACAACCTGTATTTTAAGTTTGTCGCCGGGCTCCGGGGCTATCAATACCATGAGTACCGGGATCAGCCACGGCTACCGTGGCGCCGTCGCGTCAATTTCCGGCCTTCAGGTCGGCCTGTCGCTGCACATTGTGCTGGTGGGTATTGGTCTGGGCGCGCTGTTTTCACAGTCACTCCTGGCCTTTGAGATCCTGAAGTGGGCGGGAGCCGCCTATCTGGTCTGGCTGGGCATCCAGCAGTGGCGCTCCGCCGGGGCTATCGACCTGAACGCCGTGGCAAAAGCGATGCCACGCCGCAGGCTGTTTAAACGCGCAGTGCTGGTGAACCTGACGAACCCGAAAAGCATTGTGTTTCTGGCCGCACTGTTCCCGCAGTTTATCCTGCCACACCAGCCGCAGGCGATGCAGTACCTGGTGCTGGGCATCACCACCGTGGTGGTCGATATTATCGTGATGATTGGTTATGCCACGCTGGCGACGCGCATTGCTGTGTGGATCAAAGGTCCGCATCAGATGAAATTGCTTAACCGGATATTTGGGGGTTTGTTTATTGCGGTGGGGGCACTGCTGGCGTCTGCACGCAGGATCGCCTGACAACACGGGCCGACCGTAAAAGAAGGTCGGCCCCTACGGGATATTATGGCGAACGGTTGAATCGACATCACGGCCGGAAAAATTGGCCCGGGTGAATTATTAATCCTCGTCCACACCGTCGACATGCTCTTTGATCATCACCAGGAATGGCTTACCAAAGCGCTCCAGCTTCTTCTGTCCGACCCCGTTCACACTCAGCATCTCTGATGCCGTCAGCGGCATCTGTTCGGCCATTTCAATCAGTGTTGCATCGTTAAATACCACGTACGGCGGCACGTTCACATCGTCTGCTATCGACTTACGCAGCTTACGCAGCTTTGCAAACAGCTTGCGGTCATAGCTACCGGCGTAGGATTTCTGGCTGCTGTTGCGCGGCTTAATGGTGGCCAGGCGCGGTACGGCCAGCATCAGCGGCACTTCGCCGCGCAGCGTCGGCCGCGCAGCTTCCGTCAGCTGTAAAGCCGAATGCATGGCAATATTTTGCGTCACCAGCCCCAGATGAATCAGCTGCCGCAGCACGCTGGTCCAGTGCTCGTGGCTCTGCTCACGGCCAATGCCATACACCGGTAATTTATCGTGCTGCATGTCACGAATTCGCTGGTTATTCGCCCCGCGCAGGATTTCAACGATATAGCCC
Organism: Erwinia persicina; assembly: GCF_019844095.1. Classification (NCBI taxonomy): domain Bacteria; kingdom Pseudomonadati; phylum Pseudomonadota; class Gammaproteobacteria; order Enterobacterales; family Erwiniaceae; genus Erwinia; species Erwinia persicina. The sequence continues at coordinate 4,405,760 of NZ_CP082141.1, forward strand.
ATGCCGAAGCGCTGTCCAACACGATAGATACAGGAGAGTGCTTTTTGTGCCTCCACCAGACCATCATAACGGCGCGGCGGATCGAGGCAAATATCGCAGTTGTCACAGGCCTGCTGCCGGCCTTCACCAAAGTAGTTCAGCAACACCAGGCGACGGCAGGTCTGCGCTTCTGCAAAGGCTCCCATCGCATTCAGCTTATGCCGCTCAATATCCTGCAGCGGCCCCGGCGCTTTCTCCTCAAGGCACTTACGCAGCCAGGCCATATCAGCCGGATCGTACAGCAGCAGCGCCTCGGCAGGCAGACCATCACGCCCGGCACGGCCGGTTTCCTGATAGTAGGATTCAATGTTGCGCGGGATATCGAAGTGCACCACAAAACGGACGTTGGGTTTGTTGATCCCCATACCAAAAGCCACGGTCGCGACGACGATTTGCAGGTCATCACGCTGGAAGGCTTCCTGTACGTGGGCGCGATGCGCGTTATCCATACCGGCATGATAAGCCCCGACGCTGAGGCCACGGCTTTGCAGTCGGGCGGCGGTGTCTTCCACCTTTGCCCGGCTGTTACAGTAAATGATGCCGCACTTACCGCGCTGATCCTGCACGTAGCGCAGCAGCTGTTCGGTCGGTTTGAATTTTTCCACCAGTGTGTAACGAATATTCGGCCGGTCAAAGCTGCTGATCTGGATCAGCGGATCGTTCAGCTGTAGCAGCCGGGCGATATCGTTACGGGTGGTTTCATCAGCGGTGGCGGTCAGTGCCATCACCGGCACATCAGGCAGCCGCTGACGCAGCTGGCCCAGCGCACCGTATTCAGGGCGGAAATCATGCCCCCACTGGGAAATGCAGTGGGCTTCATCCACCGCCAGCATGGCCGGGTTCCAGTGCATCAACTGCTCAAGGAAGTTGTCCATCATCAGGCGTTCAGGGGCGATGTAGAGCAGGCGAATTCTGCCAGTTCGGCACCCGGCCATCACCTCTTGCTGCTCTTCACGATTTTGCGTCGAGTTAAGGCACGCAGCCGATACACCGTTGGCCAGCAGTTGATCCACCTGATCTTTCATCAGCGAGATCAGCGGTGACACCACCAGCGTCAGGCCTTCGCGCACCAGCGCAGGGATCTGATAGCAGAGGGATTTTCCTCCGCCGGTTGGCATCACTACCAGACAGTCACGCCCGTTCAGCGATTCCTGAATGATGTTCTGTTGTCCAGGGCGAAACTGCTGATAGCCGAAGGTCTCACGTAATACCTGCTCTGCCAGCGTTTCTTTGTTGATCACTGCTGCCGTAGACACATCGTCCCCAAATCTGTAATGACAAAAATTCTGGCCGGGGCATCTGCACGCCCCGGTCACGACAACCTTAGAACAGGTCGTTGAGCGTCACGCCGACACCGACGCGCGTTTGACGGTGGTTATAGTCGATGAGCGATTCGCCGTAACCACTAAACACCTGCGTGTAAAAACGCACATGATCGGTAAGCGGATAGCTCCACCCCAGTTCAGCGCCACCGTAGCCGCTGTTCCAGTTGTAGTTGCTTCTTACGCTGAAGATGCTGTCACCCATCTGGTAACCTACCGTCAGGCGATAATACCCCATGTACTTAGTGATATCAGGGTTATCATCGTTATTTTCACTCTCTGGAAGGCGGAACCAGGGTTTCGCTTCCACCATCCAGTTTCCATTCTGCGCCATCAGACGGGCATACACCCGGTTCCAGCTTCGTGACGTGGGATCTGAACGCCCATTAGACTGGTGGTTGAGGCCCGTCTCCACATCGCGCAGCGTCCAGCCGGCAAAACTGTAGTCCGTTGCCCAGCCGAGGAAGATCTGTGGCTCATAGTTGGTTTCGCGGAATGGCGATGAGGCACCCCGGTTGGAAAGCTGCCACCAGGATCGCTGAGTATAGGACGCCGCCAGCACAGAGTTATCACCAAGAATGCCGCGCCACAGTGGGAAGGCCAGACTCAGCTGGAACTTCACTTCATCGTGCTTGGCTTTGTTACCCCAGTCGTAAGACTCGATCGCGTCCTTGTTGATATTGCTGGTATCGGTATACAGCAGATAGTTGTTTTCATAAGGAAACAGGATAAAGGGGTTGTCATGCTTCTCCAGTAAGTTGGCGATAATACTGCCACGCACGGCTGGCTGGTCATGCACTTCTTTTACCGTGGCTTCCTGCGCCAGTACTAACGTCGGAAACAGAATTGCTGACGCCAGCAATCCTTTCAGCAGAGCCATAGCGATCTCCCAGAGAGGCAAATTGAATAAGTGAATAAAAAGCACGCCATTCTACACAGAAAAATCCTGAGAGATTAGTGCTGATTTGCGAAAGTGGAAAGCACGGGTAACGAAGCATAATATACACATTCCATTAACCTGATTTTCTTTCATTTTGTTTTACAGGAAGACCCGATAATGTCAGCAGTACCTATGGATCAGACTGCCGCTCGTCGCCTGATCGGTGAGATTTTTGTTTACCACATGCCCTTTAACCGCGCGCTGGGGCTGGCGCTGGATCGTCTGGAGTCGGACTACGCCGAACTGAGCCTGGCAAACCAGACAATGCTGGTCGGTAACGCTGCGCAAAAAATTCTGCACGGAGGCGTGATCGCTTCCGTACTGGATGTTGCCGCCGGTCTGGTCTGCGTCACCGCGGCGCTAACGCGACAGGAGAGCATCACAGAAGAAGAGTTGCGTCAGCGTTTATCGCGTATGGGCACCATCGATCTCCGGGTGGATTACCTGCGTCCCGGCCGTGGAGAACGGTTCATTGCCAGCAGCAGTCTGCTGCGCGGCGGGAATAAAGTGTCAGTGGCGCGCGTGGAACTGCATAATGACGCTGGCGTCCATATTGCCAGTGCCACCGCCACATACATGATTGGATAACGTAATGAATCCACAGCAGACGCGTCAGGGCATTATATTTGCGCTGGGAGCCTATTTTATCTGGGGGATTGCTCCGGTCTATTTCAAACTGATCCAGCAGGTCGCGCCCGGCGAGATCATGACTCACCGGGTGATTTGGTCATTTTTCTTTATGCTGGTACTGATCACCGTCAGCCGTAACTGGCGCAGCGTGCGAACGCTACTTAAGCATCCCAAAAAAGTGTTGTTGCTGGCGCTTTCTGCGGTAGTGGTTTGTAGTAACTGGTTACTGTACATATGGGCGGTCAATAACCACCACATGCTGGAAGCCAGCCTGGGTTATTTTATTAACCCGCTGTTAAATGTGCTGGTGGGGATGCTGTTTCTTGGTGAACGTTTCCGCCGCCTGCAGTGGCTGGCCGTAGCGCTGGCTGGCTGCGGGGTGTTGATTCAGGTGTGGCAGTTTGGTTCGGTGCCAGCGATTGCCCTTGGCCTGGCCACCAGCTTCTCGTTTTATGGCCTGTTGCGCAAAAAAATTGCCGTCGACGCCCAGACAGGGATGCTGATTGAAACCAGCTGGCTTCTTCTTCCTGCGGCCGTTTACCTGTTTGCTCTCACCGACAGCGCGACCAGTCATCTGGGTAACAATCCGATGAGTCTGAACCTGTTACTGGCAGCGGCAGGCGTGATTACCACCGTTCCACTGATGCTGTTTACCGCAGCCTGTACCCGTCTGAAGCTCTCCACCGTCGGCTTTTTCCAGTATCTGGGGCCAACGCTGATGTTCCTGCTGGCGGTGCTGTTCTATGGCGAGAAGATGACGCCGGATAAACTGGTCACCTTTGGCTTTATCTGGGCCGCTCTGGCACTGTTTATTGCTGATGCCCTGTGGTCATTGCGGCGGCAAACTGCACAACGCATCTGAATTCCGCTATAAAAAATCGCCCCCTGGGGCGATTTTTTTGCTCTGATGACGCTTACAGCCAGTTCTTGCGCTTAAAGTAAGCGTAAGGCGCCAGACCGGCCAGAATCATCAGGGTAATCGCGCCAGGATAACCAAAACTCCACTTCAGTTCAGGCATAAACTCAAAGTTCATGCCGTAACTGGACGCCACCAGCGTAGGCGGCAGGAAAACGACCGAAACCACCGAGAAGATTTTGATAATGCGGTTCTGTTCGATGTTGATAAAGCCCATCGCCGCCTGCATCAGGAAGTTGACCTTCTGGAACAGGGATTCGTTATGCGGCAGCAGAGATTCGATATCGCGCAAAATCTCACGCGCCTGCTCCAGCTGATTGCCCGGCAGTCGCGCCTTGCGCACCAGGAAATTCAGGGCGCGCTGAGTATCCATCAGGCACAGGCGTACCTTCCAGCCGATATCCTCCAGCTCTGCCAGCGTCGACAGCGCCTCATCAAAGGCATCACCCTGCTGCCCCTCCATAATCACGCGGCTCAGCTTTTCCAGATCGCTATAGATATTCTCGATCTCATCTGCCAGCTGTTCAATTTTGGTTTCGAACAGATCGAGCAGCAGCTCATAGGCATTACCGTCGGTGAGCACCTGGTTACGGGCTCGCATGCGGTAAAGGCGAAACGCCGGAAGTTCACGTTCGCGCAGCGTGTAGAGGCGCCCTTCACGAATCGTAAACGCCACCGTTGAGTTACCGGCGTGGTCGTCAGCATCTTCATAAAAGAAGAAGGAGTGAATGTGCAGGCCGTCTTCATCTTCAAAGAAACGCGCCGAGGCCTCGATGTCTTCCAGTTCAGGACGAGTAGCCAGGCTCTGACCCAGCTCGGTTTGCACCCGATCTCGTTCAGCGTCTTCCGGTTCGATCAAATCCACCCAGACGGAACCGGTCAGCTCGTCCCTGGCTTCACTCTCATCCAGTTCAAGGCGGGTCAGGCGATTTTGGTCGAGTTTAAATGCGCTCAACATAAGCTGTACTCCCAATTCACAGTAACAAAATGGGACAGAGCGCTTGAACACGGGAAACAGATGTTTCAGTCAGCGATCACCACTGACTCAGAGCGACGGGAAGAACAGTCGCCAACAACCACGAAGGCTATCGGCAGAAGAGGATAGCCTTAGGAGTTGCACCTGGAATGCAGGTCAATGAGCCAGTATGTACTGGGTGTGTCCAAGGCGAATGTCCTCTTAGGGTAATGGTGGGCGCATGTTACGCTGAGACTAAAAAGCCGTCAAGCAGGGCCATGCGCCCTTCCGGCTGTCACATGGCTTCCAGTTTGGCATAGGCCGCCACCAGCCACTTAATGCCCTGCCCCTGGAAGGCCACCTGCAAACGACTGTGTTCGCCGCTGCCTTCCAGGTTGACGATGGTACCCTCACCAAATTTGGCGTGGTGTACCCGCTGGCCAAGGGCGAACCCACTGTCGTTTTTCGCGATCGGTGTACCCATTCGCTGATGATTGACCGGGCGGCTGACGCTGGCACGCAGGCGGACTTCTTCCACGCACGCCTCCGGCAGCTCTCCGATAAACCGCGACGGTCGGTGATACACTTCCTTACCATAAAGCCGGCGGGTTTCAGCATAGGTCAGCGTCAGCTTCTGCATGGCACGCGTCACGCCAACATAGGCCAGACGGCGTTCCTCTTCCAGACGACCGCCTTCGTCCAGCGACATCTGGCTGGGGAACATGCCTTCTTCCATACCGACGATAAAGACCTGCATAAACTCCAGCCCTTTAGCCGCATGCATGGTCATCAGCTGAACCGCGTCCTGCCATTTGTCAGCCTGGCCTTCACCGGCTTCCAGGGCGGCATGGGACAGAAACGCCTGAAGCGGCATCAGGTCCTGATCCTCATCCTGATAGGCGTATTGCCGCGTGGCGTTAACCAGTTCCTCAAGGTTTTCGATACGTGCCTGGCCTTTCTCGCCCTTTTCCTGCTCGTACATCAGCCACAGGCCGGAATCTTTAATGACCCGATCGGTCTGAACGTGCAGGGGCATCTCGGCCGTTTCCTGTGCCAGTGAGTCGACCAGTTCGGTAAAACGCTGCAGCGCAGAGGCAGCACGCCCGGCCAGCGCTTTCTCCTGCAGGAGCACGCGCGCGGTTTGCCACAGTGTCAGCTGGCGTTCGCGTGAGGTCTGCCGGACCACGTCGAGCGTACGATCCCCGATCCCCCGCGTGGGCGTATTCACTACACGTTCGAAGGCGGCATCATCGTTACGGTTGGAGATCAAACGCAGATAGGCCAGGGCATCTTTAATCTCCTGACGTTCGAAGAAGCGCATCCCGCCGTAAATCCTGTAAGGCATACTGGTTTGCAGCAGGGCCTCTTCCAGCACACGCGACTGGGCGTTACTGCGATAGAGAATCGCGCAGTCATTCAGCGCGCCGCCATTCTCCATCCACACCTTAATGCGGTTAACCACGAAACGGGCTTCATCCAGCTCGTTGAACGCACAATAGATGGCAATCTGTTCACCGTCGCTGTCTTCCGTCCACAGCTCTTTACCCAGTCGCCCGCTGTTATTGGCGATCAGGGCATTGGCGGCTTTCAGAATATTGTTGGTCGAGCGATAGTTCTGCTCCAGACGGATCGTCTCCGCCCCGGGGAAGTCTTTGAGGAAACGCTGGATATTTTCCACCTGCGCTCCGCGCCAGCCATAGATAGACTGGTCATCGTCTCCCACGATAATCACTTTACCCGTGTCACCCGCTAACATACGGATCCACGCATACTGGATGTTGTTGGTATCCTGAAATTCGTCGACGAGGATATTGGTAAAACGTTCACGATAGTGATTAAGGATGTGCGGCTTGTTCAGCCACAGCTCATGAGCGCGCAATAACAGTTCGGCAAAATCCACCAGCCCGGCCCGATCGCAGGCTTCCTGATAGGCCTGATAAATACGCAGCCAGGTCTGCTCTATCGGATTCCCGTAGCTTTCAATATGTTTCGGACGCAGGCCTTCGTCTTTTTTGCCGTTGATGTACCACATCCCCTGCCGTGCGGGCCACTGCTTCTCATCCAGATTCATCGCTTTGATCAGCCGCTTGAGCAGCCGCAGCTGATCTTCGCTGTCGAGGATCTGAAAGTCCTGCGGCAGATTCGCATCCAGGTGATGTGCACGCAGAAGACGGTGTGCCAGGCCATGGAAGGTGCCGATCCACATCCCGCCCTGGCTGGTACCGATCAGCTGTTCAATGCGGTGGCGCATCTCTGCCGCCGCTTTGTTAGTGAAGGTCACCGCCATGATCGAATAGGGGGAGCAGTTCTCCACGGCCATCAGCCAGGCAATGCGATGAACCAGTACGCGGGTTTTACCACTCCCTGCGCCGGCCAGCACCAGCAGGTTACTGCGCGGCGCAGCCACGGCTTCGCGTTGTTTGTCATTCAAGCTGTCGAGCAGGTCTGAAACGTCCATAAGGCACCGTCGGGGATCGGGGGCAGCATCAGGCCGCCCACTGGATATTTAACCAGCTTATTATATCAGCGCAGTCAGCGATGCCAACTGCGAAATTTCCAGCGTCGGCAGCAGACGGGAATCTTTGCTCTGCATCAGGTTAGCCCGATGCGGGTTAATCCAGCATGCCTGCATCCCACAGCGTATCGCCCCCGCGACGTCGGTGATAAGGTCATCTCCGACGTGCAGAATGTGCTCAGGTGCCAGGTTTAACCGGCCGGCGGCGGCCTGATACATATCCTGATAGGGCTTGGCACGCCCATCCGGCCCGGCCCGCAGGGTGAAACGGAAGTACTGTTGCAGGCCACACAGGTGTGGTTCCGCGTTACCGTTGGTGATTGCCACCAGGGGAATACGCTGTGCCAGCGCCGCCAGCGTGGCGTGCGTCTCTTCGGGTATGTCGATCTTGCTGCGCCAGCGGGCAAACACGGCCATCACGTCGCGGGAACCTTTCACCGCCTGCGCGGAGGTGAGACCCACATCCAGCATCGACTGTTCTACGGCACGACGCCGCCATTCGCTGACGTCGTGGTAAATGTCGGGTTCAGCCGCCAGCAGGCGATCGCGCACCTGCTGATACTGCAGCACACTGAAGTCGTTCAGAGCAGGATGATACGCCTGTAGTGCACTGTGGGACTCCTCAGTGGTGCGGCGGATCACCGGAAGATTGTCATACAGCGTGTCATCAAGATCGAAGGTCATGGCCGCGACAGGGCGTAAAGGTCGGTAGAAGTGCATCAGGATTTTCCTCGTTTTGCACGGGGATGGGCAGCATCGTAAACCGACGCCAGGTGTTGAAAGTCGAGATGGGTATAGATTTGCGTGGTGGTCAGGTTGGCATGCCCCAGCAGCTCCTGTACCGCACGCAAATCCCCGCTGGATTCGAGCATATGCGTGGCGAAAGAGTGGCGCAGTTTGTGGGGATGAACGTGGCTGGACAGCCCCTGTTTTACTCCCCACTCGGCAAACCTTTTTTGTACGTTCCGTGCCGAGATCCGCTTGCCCTGTTTTGACAGGAATAACGCCTCATCCTCGGGCACAAACAACTCACGCAATACCAGCCAGTGCCCGATCCAGCGTACGGCCGTTCCGCCTATCGGCAGGCGACGCTCTTTGCTTCCCTTGCCGATGACCCACACCTCCCCCGAGTCCAGATCGAGGTGATTAAGGTCAATACCCACCAGCTCCGACAAACGCAAACCCGCCCCGTACATCACCTCAAGCATGGTGCGATCGCGCACGGCCAGCGGATCGTTGAGGTCGATATCCAGCAGTTTATTCACTTCGTCGACATCAATATTTTTGGGTAAGTGCCGCGGGGCTCTGGGCGTGGCAACGCCTTTCGCCGGATTGGCCTGAATAACGCCCTGGCTAATCAACCAGTCAAGGAAGCTGCGTAATGCGGAAAGACGAAGCGCCAGGCTGGCGGGCTTCAGCCCACTGCGGCTGCTGCGGGCGGCCAGGGATCGGACCCGTGCTGCATCCAGCCGGGACCAGTCACTCACGTTTAAGTCGTCCAGCAGGCCAATGACCGCGCTAAGCTGACGGTGATAACTGGTCAGCGTCAGCGGACTGAGCTGGCGCTCAACCTTCAGATAACGCAGGAACCCCTCTACGTAAGGAAGCAGGGGCGATTCGCTGTTCACGCCCGTTCAACCCAGCGTGACAGCAGCTGGGGCAGCATCAGCGAGAGGTGCTGTAACAGCACAGTCCCCATGCCTGACTGATAATGCTGGTTGTCCCGGCTGCTGAAAATCAGCACACCCAGATCGCCCTCTTCACCCAGCAGCGACATGGCAACCGAGCCGATGGCCCTGGCCTGCGGAAGCAGTAACAATAACTCAGGACCATTGAGGCTGCCCAGGTAGTGGGTTTGCTTACCCAGCCGCTGAATGCGTACCGGTTCAAACGCCTGACGCGACAGGGCAAGCTGTGTAAAGTCGGACGGTGCGCCAATGCGCCATTTTTCACTGAACAGGCGGATATTGGCGCCGGCCAGACCAAACTCTCGCGCCCAGCGATGGAGGCGGTTGAGCATGTCGTGCAGGCTGGTGGCCGCCGCCAGTCGCCCCTGCAGGGCAAAGAGACGATCAAACAGCTGCTGATTCGCACTGGCCTGTTCCATCAGCAGGGTAATATCTTCTTCTAACTGCTGAATGTGATTGCGCTGGCGCGCTAACTGCCACTCCACCAGCGACACCGTTCCACGCACCGGATGCGGAACCACCATCTGCTCGACCTGACGGGCATTGCGAATAAAGAAGTCTGGATTTTGCAGCAGGAACTCGCTGACCGTACGATCGTCGAGCAATACCTCACCCGCTTCCTGCTGTTCTCCAACATTTTTCATAGATGAATAAATCCGTCATAGACGTGAGTGGCAGGACCGGTCATATACAGGGGATGTCCGAGCCCTTTCCAGGCAATATTTAACGTGCCACCGGGCAGGTCGACACGAACGTTATCACTTAACAACGTTTGCTGAATGCCCACAGCTACTGCGGCACAGGCACCGCTGCCACAGGCCTGCGTTTCCCCTGCCCCGCGTTCATAAACGCGCAGCCGGATGTGCTCACGGCTGACGACTTCCATAAAGCCAACGTTAACACGCTCGGGAAAGCGTTCGTGGCTCTCAAGCACCGGGCCCAGCGTCTCAACCGTGGCTGTTTTAACGCTTTCAACCTGCAAAACGCAGTGTGGGTTACCCATCGACACGACGCCGCACATAACGGTTTGCTCGGCCGCACGCATCAGATAAATATTTTCTGCTTTATTCGCCCGGAACGGAACCTGCTGCGGTTCAAAATTAGGTTCGCCCATGTTCACCCGCACCAGTTCATCCTGATCGACGCTGAGGATCATACGACCCGTTTGCGTACTGACGCGAATTTCGTTTTTATTTGTCAGCCCTTTCAGACGAACGAAACGGGCAAAACAGCGTGCCCCGTTGCCGCACTGTGACACTTCGCTACCGTCGGCGTTAAAGATACGGTAATGAAAATCAAGATCCGGATCGTAAGGCGGCTCTACGATCAGCAACTGATCAAAGCCGATCCCGAGATGACGATCGGCCAGACGACGGATTAGCTCTGGTGAAAAATAGACATTTTGCGTCACGGCATCAACCACCATAAAGTCGTTACCGAGGCCGTGCATTTTTGAGAACTGCATTTTCTGCTCCGCCGGGTGTGTCATTGTTTTACTGAGCCGGTTGCACACTCTGCCCGCTGGTCGTGGCAGGTGTCTGCTCCGACGTGGCGGGTGGCGTCGTTGGGGTGGTCTGTTGTACCTGCGGTTTAGCCTGCTCATCTTTAGGGAAATAGAGCGGGCCTTTCAGGCCACATCCCGTGAGGCTGACCGCAGTCAACACCAGAGCCAGCTGGATAAGTTTTTTCTTCATGCTTGTTCTACTCGTTAAAAATACCTATTGCCATCTATCATCGCAGGTGAAGTCCGAAAAGCAACAGGAAAAGCGCAATCCCTGCTGGTACGTTCTCATTCAGCCGTCTGAAGGCAGGCAGGGGATCGGGAAGGTCGGCAGGCCCGTGATCGTGTCACGATTACCCCCGATAAGGCGGTCAGGTAAACGCCATGCTGTTATTCAGACAATAAAATTATTGCGATGAGGATTGAATCGTAAAAATCTTAATGCATCTGATAGCGTCGGGCATATTCGTCGCTGGCAGCGTCATCCGGAAGAGCAGCACAAAGCTGCGTCAAAGCCTGGCTGCGGAAGGGGATCACCTGGAAACGCTCATCGGCCTGCACAATCTGGTAGAACTGTGGCAGATTGAAATTGATGAAGCTCGAACCGTAGGTAAAGCGGTCGTGAGAAGAGGAGTAAAAACGGCTGACATCCCGTACCAGTTCTTCTTTACTGCCTTCGCAATGGTGATACACCTCAACGCGGTTGGTTTCGTCGAGGATATAAATATTAAAACCGTGATCGTCCAGCGTATCTTCAAAGAAGAACTGAATAATACCTTCACTGGCATAGCCATTCACTACGGCAGGCAGGCGAACCTGGTCCGTTTCGACCTTCAGCGACAAACCATGCAGTTTGTTATTAGAAATCGCCCCGTAAAACTCAACAGCGTTTTCCAGCTTCTGTACCGATACGCTCAGGCGTTCGAAGAACAGGCCCCACGTCTGACCGGCTACCCGCAGTGCTTTGAACCGCCCTGGTTCCTGACGGGTGCTGGAGAGGCGCAGCTCCACACATTCAGACACCAGTTGCTGAACGCGAGTGCGAATCAGCCCGCGCAGGTGCTGACTGTAGCAAAACACCTCTACGGAATCCGGCGGTGATGCGTCCTGATGCATTTTGCCAAGAATGGTTTTCAGCGCCTCAATCATCGACTGTTCGCCGTTAAAATGCAGCGTTCGCACTTCATTCCACGAATTACGATACAGCAGGTCAATACTGCCTACCAGGCACTGCTGCTGCTGGCCAAAGCTGAACACGTCGAGCTTGCGGAAGTCAAAATGCACGACCTGATTTCGGAATGCAGCGGTGGGATCGTATTCGAGGTTAACAATGATCGCCAGGTGACGTATCTCACACGGACTGTAGAGCGCCTTGGGCGTAGGCGAAGGCAAACGCAGCGGGAAATGATGCGAGACATCAGCGACCAGTTCCTGCAAGCGCGCCAGATCGCAAATTTCATTCCCTTTAATATGCAACCGCGTTTTGCTGGTCAGCAGGCCGTTAAACCATGCCCACGCGACCAGTTTATTCAGATATCGGTTATATTCCAGTGGCTGGTGACTAATGATCGAGCTCATATCCGGCGACTGGTTATAGAGATACCAACCCGCGCGATTAGCACGGCCATTAGGAACATGGATAAAGGTGAGGTGAGACTCTGAAAGATCGGGCGATATCTGCGGGTTCAACAGCGTCACTTTCCCGGGCAACGCTTCAAAGGCAGCGTACAGTTTACGCGTCAGTACCCCGATATCCTGCGGGCTGGCACTCACGCTTAAATTGTTACGGCGGGCAAAGCGGATCAGGTTGCGATAGCTCTGCATCATCGCATCCAGCAGTTCATTATGGGCTTCACGTACCTGGCTGATTTTCCAGTCTGCGCGACTGTCCAGCATCGTCAGACGGTCATCATCCCATCCCCATTCTTTCACCTGCTGGCTGAGGATCTCCCGACGCCAGCCCGACGCTTCCGTGCTGACCGACAATTTTTCACACACTTTCAGATAGAAGCAGCGACGTACCAGGTCAAGACGTGCATGGTCATCAATGCTGGTCAGATAATGCGTCACGCGCTCCAGCATCATGCAATAGGGATCGAGACCATAAGAAACGATCTCACCATCATGCAGGCGCTGCTTAATATCCATCGCCAGCAGCCGTGTCGCCGGGTACTCCCAGGAATAGGCTTCCAGCAGCAGCGTTTTTAATACGGCTTTATAGGGGGAGTCGATACTTTTATACAACTGCCACAAGCTGGCACCGAAATACTCTTCTGCTGACAACGTACCAAGGCCGCCAAGGTCAAGCCATTCATTAGGTGTCAGCACGCCCTGCTGATAAAGCGACATCACGTAATCATCGTAATGCTCTTCTTCTTCGCGTGGCACCATGTTCCAGAGAAGACGTTTACCGGCCATGCGAACGGCGGTGCGGTAAAACTCATCCAGTAGCAGGATGTGCTGGGTGGAACCACAGTCCTCCCCGCCTAAACTGCCGCTTTCATTGTGCCGGAAGCGGTTTTCGTCAATCAGGAAGAAGCTCACCTCAACGCCCATCGAGGCACACCACTTTTGCAACAGGGTGCATTTTTTTTGCAGGCTCAGGCGTTCATCATTATCCAGCCATGACTGATGGCAGACCCAGATATCAAGGTCAGAGGTAAAATTCTGGCCGATGGAGGAGGTGCTGCCCATGGAGTAAACACCGGTAACCGGCATTTCTCCCCGTGGAGGGATAGCAGCAAAAGATCCCGACTTATCTTCTAAATCAGTGAGATAGGATAATTGGCTATCATCAGGCGTGTAGAAGCTAATGCCATGGGGAACGTTACCTTCAAAGTAACCCGGCATCAAAGGGTGATGATAATGTAATAAGGTTGGCAGCAGACTGTAAACCTGTTGGAAAGCAGGTCCCATGGCAGCCAGTGCGCGGTCAACGCGCAGCTGGTTAATCGCATCCAGTCTCTGTTTCAGTGTCTCAATGTAGAGGTACAAGACGTCTCGCCTGATTATCCCAGTGCCTACACCCTTCTGTGACTGATAAGGGTATATAAAAGTTCGCTATCCAGCCTCTGCCGCTTGCTTTAAAAATAGTCGTGCAGATTATTGCCGGAAACGTGATCAATCTAACACCTGGCAGATTGACCGTAAAGAAAGTTGCGCCAGTTAACAGTTTAGCACATTTTACGACCAACTCACTGCATTACGTCCGTGTACCGCCGTTTAACTGACAGCCTTCCCGGTTCAATGATAGGATAATCAGTGAACGATCAAAACGGTATCAAGCATGTTAGACAAAATTTTAAGAATTGCCACCCGTCAAAGTCCACTGGCTTTATGGCAGGCGGAGTATGTACAACAGCGTTTAATCAGCTGTCATCCTGGCCTGCGTGTTGAACTGGTTCCCATGGTGACACGAGGTGATGTGATCCTCGATACGCCCCTGGCAAAGGTGGGCGGTAAGGGCCTGTTCGTTAAAGAACTGGAACAGGCGATGCTCTCAGACCGCGCCGATATTGCCGTGCACTCCATGAAAGACGTGCCGGTTGCCTTCCCACATGGGCTGGGCTTAGTCACCATTTGTGAGCGCGAAGATCCGCACGATGCGTTTGTCTCCCCTCATTACGCGTCAGTAGATGCCCTGCCACAGGGGGCCATTGTCGGCACTTCAAGCCTGCGTCGCCAGTGCCAGATCAGCGCCCGCCGACCGGACCTGATCATTCGATCGCTGCGCGGTAACGTTGGTACCCGCTTAGGGAAACTGGATGCGGGAGAATATGATGCCATTATTCTCGCCGTTGCAGGGCTGAAGCGCCTGGGGCTTGGGGAACGTATCCGCCAGATTATGCCCGCAGAGGAGTCGCTGCCTGCCGTAGGACAGGGCGCAGTTGGCATTGAATGCCGCCTGGATGACAATTGGGTCATCGGATTACTGGCGGCGTTGAACGATGAGGACACCGCCTGCCGCGTAAGGGCAGAGCGGGCGATGAATACCCGCCTGGAAGGTGGATGTCAGGTGCCAATCGGCAGCTATGCCGTGCTGGAAGGCGATCAGCTTTGGTTACGTGGCCTGGTGGGTTCACCGGACGGCAGCCAGATGGTGAAAGGTGAACGACGCGGCCCGCGTGCTGATGCTGAAAAAATGGGCATTTCGCTGGCTGAAGAGTTACTGGATAACGGCGCACGTGAAATTCTGGCTGACGTTTATCAGGGGAATCCCCCCGCATGAGTATTCTGGTAACCCGTCCATCACCGGCTGCAGATGAGCTGGTTAGCCGTCTGTGCGCGCGTGGACAGGTTGCCTGGGCGCTCCCGTTGATTGAATTCACACCGGGAACCCAGCTAGACATCCTGCCCGAACGACTTGGCGCACTGCGAGCAGGAGACCTGGTCTTTATCCTGTCTCAGCATGCCATTCACTATGCTCACCCGGCGTTATCTCACGCCGGTATGACATGGCCCGATGGCCTGAACTATTATGCTATAGGTCGCAGCACGGCGCTGGCTTTGCACGCCGTCAGTGGTCATGACGTCGTGTGGCCCCACGAGCAGGAAACCAGTGAGATCCTGATCCAGATACCGGCTTTGCAGTCCGTCGCCGGTAAACGTGCCCTTATTCTACGTGGTAACGGTGGACGGGAGTTACTGGCAGAAACTATGCTTGCCCGGGGGGCTCAGGTAGAGTTTATCGAGTGCTATCAGCGCTGTGAAAAAAATTATCATGGTGCGGAAGAAGGCCGGCGCTGGCGTAACTACGGTATACAGACTCTGGTTGTCACCAGTGGCGAAATGCTGCAGCAGCTTTACAGCCTGTTCCCCGATGTCGATCGGGATGAATGGCTCTTACACTGTCGGCTGGTTGTCGTCAGTCAACGTTTGGCTACTCTGGCCCGAAACCTGGGCTGGGCGGACATTTGTGTCGCCGGGGGTGCCGATAATGATGCGTTACTACGCGCACTTAATATGGGATGAACCATTATGACGGAACACAAAGATTCCTCCGCCATGGTTGAAGAGACTACCCCAGTGGTTGATACCTCAACTCGTGAACCACAACCGCCGCGTAAAGCGAAGAATAGCGGTACGGTACTGGGTGTGGTGGCAATCGCCATTGCGCTGGCCGTGGGTGCTGGCCTCTATATGTATGGAAAACATCAGGCACAACAACAGGCTGCGGCCAGTGAGGCCCTCGCCTCTCAGCTTTCGGATCTGCAGCAATCGGCAGTCAGCGACAACCAGTCCCTGGTGAAGCAACTGGCGACGCAAACCTCTGCGCTGGAGACCGCTCGCCAGCAACAGGCAGCGATGAGTCAACAGCTGGATGAACTGAAGCAGAAAATCGCGACCATTTCCGGCAGCGACGCACAAACCTGGATGCTGGCGCAGGCTGATTACCTGGTGAAAATGGCCGGTCGTAAGCTGTGGAGCGATCAGGATGTGACCACCGCCGCCGCCTTGTTGAAAAGTGCGGATGCCAGCCTGGCCGATATGAACGATCCCAGTCTGATCGATGCCCGCAGGGCGCTGACTCAGGACATCAGTACGCTGTCAGCGCTCAGTCAGGTCGACTATGACGGTATTATTCTGAAACTGAACCAGCTGTCCAACGACGTTGATAATTTGCGTATTGCCGATAACGACAGTGACAATGCGCCGATGGATTCCGACAGCGGGGAGCTCTCTTCCTCTTTACGGGAATGGCGTCAGAACCTGGTGAAAAGCTGGCATAACTTTATGGACGATTTCATCACTATCCGTCGCCGTGATGCCACCGCAGAACCAATGATGGCGCCCGATCAGGATATTTACCTGCGTGAAAATATCCGTTCGCGTCTGCTGATTGCCGCACAGGCGGTACCCCGCCATCAGAATGAAATTTATAAACAGTCTATCGATACCGTTTCCGCATGGACACGCGCCTGGTTTGACAGCAATGATGCCAGTACCAAAGCGTTTCTCAGCCAGCTGGACGAATTGAGCCAGCAGAGCGTATCGATGGATGTTCCCGAAGCACTGCAGAGTCAGCCGCTGCTGGATAAGCTGATGGAAACTCGCGTACGTAATCTGCTGGCCCAGCCAGCGGCACCGTCAGCCACATCCCAGCAACAGGGAGAATAATAATGCTTAAAGTTCTTCTTCTGTTTCTGCTGTGTATGGCGGGTATTGTCCTTGGCCCTATGATGGCAGGCCATCAGGGTTACGTGCTGATCCGCACCGATAACTGGGATATTAAAACCAGCGTGACGGCGATGGTGATCATGCTGGTGCTCGCCCTGATCGTCATTCTGGCCATTGAGTGGCTGCTTCGCCGCCTTTTCCGGACCGGAGCACGGACTCGCGGCTGGTTTAGCGGTCGTAAGCGCCGCAGCGCACACAAACAGACCAATGCCGCCCTTATCAAGCTGGCCGAAGGTGACTATCAGCAGGTCGAGAAACTGCTGTCGCGCCATGCGGATCATGCTGAACAGCCTGTCGTTAACTATCTGCTGGCCGCAGAAGCCGCACAGCAGCGTGGTGATGAGATACGTGCCAATCAGCACCTCGAGCGCGCGTCTGAGCTAAACAAGGGCGATCCGCTTCCGGTAGAGATCACCCGCGTGCGCATTCAGCTGGCCCGCAATGAGGATCATGCGGCACGCCACGGTATCGATCGTCTGCTGGAGATCGCACCGCGTCACCCCGAAGTCCTGCGCCTTGCAGAACAGGCCTATCTGCGTACACATGCGTGGAGTGCCTTGCTGGATATTCTTCCTGCGATGGAAAAAATCAGGCTTGGTGATGACGCCCATCGCCTCGATTTGCAACAGCAGGCCTGGCTGGGTCTGATGAGCCAGGCGATGGCCGATCAGGGTAGCGACGGCCTGAAGCGCTGGTGGCAAAATCAGAGCAGGAAAACCCGACAGGAACCGGCTTTACAGGTGGCCATGGCGGATCATCTAATCGTCTGCGACGATCACGACACCGCACAGCAAATTGTGCTGGAAGGTCTGAAGCGCCAGTACGATGAACGCCTGGTACTGTTGATGCCCCGTCTGAAAACCGGTAATCCGGAGCAGCTGGAAAAAGCATTGCGCCAGCAGATCAAACAGCATGGTGCGACACCGCTGTTGCACAGCACTCTGGGGCAACTGCTGATGCAGCATGGTGAATGGGAGCAGGCAGCGGAAGCCTTTCGTGCGGCGCTGCAGCAGCGTCCGGATGCCTTTGACTACGCCTGGCTGGCAGATACGCTGGATCGGCAGCACAAGCCGGAAGAAGCCGCATCAATGCGACGTGACGGTTTGCTGCTGACGCTGAAAAACAATCCCTGAATCCTGAACCTGTGTAAAAGCCGGGCCTGGTGCCCGGTTTTTTTATGCCTGCTTTTCACGAAGCCAACGCATCTGCGGCGCGAAAGATGACGCTTGTGATGCCCTAAAGCTTTCGTGTTGCAGGAAGGCGGCAAGCGCGAGGATCCCCGGGAGCTGACATGAGTCAGTGACCGGGGTGAGCCCGTGCAGCCAACGCATCTGCGGCGCGAAAGATGACGCTTATGATGCCCTAAAGATTTCGTGTTGCAGGAAGGCGGCAAGCGCGAGAATCCCCGGGAGCTGACATGAGTCAGTGACCGGGGTGAGCCCGCGAAGCCAACGCATCTGCGGCGCGAAAGATGACGCTTATGATGCCCTAAAGATTTCGTGTTGCAGGAAGGCGGCAAGCGCGAGAATCACCGGGAGCTGACATGAGTCAGTGACCGGGGTGAGCCCGTGCAGCCAACGCATCTGCGGCGCGAAAGATGACGGGCATCGGGGCAAAAAAAAACACCTGCCATAAGACAGGTGTAAATTTTCAGGTCGGCTAAGACAACCGGGTGGTACCTGACTCAACGTATTGCCCGGTATCCAATAAGGCGTTGGCGATATTGGCTGGATGGACAACAGGTACCGTAAAATGGCTCTGCGTCATTCCCAGGTTTATGAAGCTTGCGCAAACATAAGAGGTGGAATGAGCATCTACAGTGTTATTCTTGCATAAGGCATGCCAGAACGCCAATAAACCAGAGCATTTAACGCTATCCCACTATTTTTTATACCATTAATCTTTTTTTAATATCAGCACACAAGGCAGATCACTGTTGCTTCAACCCGACATCAAGGGAAAAGATCCGTCTCCTGATGGAGACAGATTAATGATAATTAAAAAATATCATTACTGAACAAGGGATTGGATGTCGCCAGATGACGACATCTGGCTATAATCTTCGCCTGCTGCGCTCAACTAATGCCATAATCACCGAAAACAGTTCGTCCTGCGCCTGCCGGATGGTAATTTCGTCACGCGTGGCGGCATAGGATAACGACTCCGCTGCACCCAGCATCGCCCAGAGTCCGGCATTCGTCAGCTCCCCGCCCTCACTGAAAGGCGACAATATTCCACGGCACTTCTCGATAAACGCCACTTCATAAGCCCGTTTGATCTGCTCCAGTTCTGGCGAACCTATCAGTGCAGCGATAATCCCGGGGATCTCCCGTCCCTGAAGCTGCACGCATTCCACGAAGGACTGAGCAATCACCGCCGCTCTGGCTGAGAGCGTCGCTTCACTTTTTGCTAAGGCCGCATCAAACAGGGCGTTCTGCCGCGCATCGAATTCCTGATATAACACCGCAAACAGTCCCGATCTCGTGCCGAAATGATCGTAGACCACCGGTTTGGTGACACCGGACTGTGCCGCCAGCCTGCCCAGGGTTAATGCTTCCGTTCCCTCATCGCGAATGAGCTGCCACGCGGTATCAATAAGCTGCTGATAGCGTGCTTCACGTGACAAACGCCGACGGGGAAGCGGGGAAGAGTCGTTGTCGATTGACATGCTTATATACCAAAGGTAACTTACTAATAGTATATTAGCGTAACGTTTCTCTCTCTAACCCGCAAGTCGGAGTCTTGACCATGCACACACTTATTGTTGTTTCTCATCCTGACCGCCAGTCACTGACCCACCAGATTGCCGGGCAGCTGGCAGAGGGTATTACGGCCGCAGGCAATGATGTTGACATTGCCGATCTGGCTGCGGAAGGTTTCGACCCGCGTTTTACGCAGAATGATATTGCGGCCTTCCGTCAGCAGGGGCCGGTTTCACAGGAGATCGTCGCAGAGCAGGCGAGGATAGATCGTGCCGATACGCTGATCCTGGTTTATCCGGTGTACTGGTGGTCAATGCCTGCCCAGCTCAAAGGCTGGATTGACCGGGTATTTACCCATGGCTGGGCATATGAAGATAGTGAAGGAGGACTGGTAAAAAAATTACAACGTCTGAAGGTTCATCTGGTAGCGCTGGGTGCTGGGGACATGCGTACTTATGCCCGCCACGGCTACTTTGCCGCGATGAGAACGCAGATTGATCACGGTATCTTCGATTTCTGCGGCGCGGAGGTCATTACGTCTGAACTGCTGCTGCAAACGCCGGGGGAAGCGCTCAGCGCTGAGGTGCAAAATGTGAAGCAACGGATAATGAGAAGGATGTAAAGCTCAGATACGCAAAAGGCCCCGTACAGCCGAAAAAAACTTGCTTTTCAGGCAGGTTTCTTAACCTGGTCGGCGAGAGAGGATTACGGCTCTGCGAGCCGCCCTGCGGGCCGTTGCTGAAGCGACGTTGTCTCGCTGCGCTCGGCTCAAACCTCCTTCGAAGGTTCTCATCCTCTTTATGTACAGACGAAAAAAAACCTGCTTTTTCAAGCAGGTTTCTTAAATTGGTCGGCGAGAGAGGATTACGGCTCTGCGAGCCGCCCTGCGGGCCGTTGCTGAAGCAACGTTGTCTCGCTACGCTCGGCTCAAACCTCCTTCGAAGGTTCTCATCCTCTTTATGTACAGACGAAAAAAAACCTGCTTTTTCAAGCAGGTTTCTTAAATTGGTCGGCGAGAGAGGATTCGAACCTCCGACCCACTGGTCCCAAACCAGTTGCGCTACCAAGCTGCGCTACTCGCCGAATACTGCTTTAATGCCACTACTTTTCTTTATTTTTATCGCTTAAAGCGCTCAGGCTTGAAGCAAAAGCCCCGCAACAGCAGGGCTTTCTAAATTGGTCGGCGAGAGAGGATTCGAACCTCCGACCCACTGGTCCCAAACCAGTTGCGCTACCAAGCTGCGCTACTCGCCGAATACTGCTTTACTGCTTAGATTTTGTGGTGCGAAGAGAGGGACTTGAACCCTCACGTCCGTTAAGACACTAACACCTGAAGCTAGCGCGTCTACCAATTCCGCCACCTTCGCATACTACAAAACCTGATACTTAAAAGTCTGGGGTGGCTAATGGGACTCGAACCCACGACAACTGGAATCACAATCCAGGGCTCTACCAACTGAGCTATAGCCACCATACCTGACTTCTTTACTGCTTCTTTCTACTACTAACTAACGCGGTAAATGTTACCACCGCCGCTCATGCGCACAAAAATCATGGTGCGCCCGACAGGATTCGAACCTGAGACCTCTGCCTCCGGAGGGCAGCGCTCTATCCAGCTGAGCTACGGGCGCGTAGCGCCGTTGCGGATGTGCATACTACGGAGGACAGCCCTGACTGTCCAGTGCTTTTTGCACAAAAAAACGCGTTTGATTACGCTTTGTGCATTCCGTCTAAAGTCGCAGCGTTTTTCGCCCTTTTCACCGCGATGAACCGCACAAAACGACCTTCACTGACAGAAAAGACGTGCTGATTAAAGATCGCCGCGCCAGTGATATTTAAGGTATTTCAGCAGTCTGAGCTGGCGCTTGAGGCGGGTAGGCTGTGAAATCAGTCGATACAGCCACTCCAGCCCCATTCGCTGCCATATCTTAGGCGCACGCTTCACCTGTCCGGTAAACACGTCGTAGGTCCCCCCCACTCCCATATACAGCGCATCAGGATAGCTGGCTTTACAGTCCCGCATCAGAATCTCCTGGCGCGGTGACCCCATCGCCACCGTCACCAGTTTAGCCCCACTTTCCCGGATCCGGGTAAACAGCGCTTCACGCTGGTCCGGTGTGAAGAAACCGTCCTGCGATCCGACAATATTCACATTCCACAAACGACGTAGCTTATCCATCGTCTGCGCAAGCACGGCGGGTTGCCCACCGATGAGAAACACCGGAGTGCCCTCGCGCCCGGCACGTTCCATCAGCGCTTCCCACAGGTCGGCACCGGCTATACGTGAAACATTGGCCTGCGGGTACTTTTTACGGATTGAGCGCACAATGCTGATGCCATCGGCGTATTTATACTCGGCGGCATCAATCAGCTGATGAACCGCCGCATCGGCTTCTGCCGTCAGCACCTTCTCCGCGTTAATCGCCACCAGCGTGCCGGTTTTCAGTTCACCCTGCTGATTAAGGTAATCAACGAACTGTGCCATATCACTAAAGCCTGACAGCGATATTCCGCGGATCTGGTAGTGCGGCACATCTACAGAGACAGTCATGGAAATTCCTTTAAAGCAAAACGCATATCAGGCGTTAGGGCTGAATCGACAGCGAACGGGCAGGCGCACGGGCACGTACCAGCCCGGCAGTATCAAGCAGCCAGTAGAGCAACTTCGCCAGCACAACGCAGAACGCAAAAATGATACAGAAGAACACCACGCGGGAGGCAAAAGCATCCAGCCCCTCTCGCGCCAGCACTATCATGTTAAATACCGCACCGAAACAGAAACTTTGCAGGATGGCGGCTTTATAGCGGTTCTGTTCCTGCTGACCTTTTTCATACAGCCAGTCGAACCACTTGATAATTAACCCGACGGCCACTGCCCCAAGGGGAATAAACAGCGCCCCCCCCATCACCACCAGCGAACCGATGAGCGTGGGGGAGATGGCCAACCCGGAATGGTTATCCAGCACATCCCACGTAAAGTAGTTGGCGCTGTTCAGTACGATGGAGGGGCGCCCGTGCCATAACCAGCTGGGAATAAAGACATAAAAATCTCGCCAGATGGGCGCCAGCCCCTGGAAATCAATCTTGTCGTAATTTTGCAGCAGCAGGCCCAGATTCTCCCAGGGCGAAAAGGTATCGCGGGTCAGATACAGGAAGGTATAGAACGCTTCGGAACCACTGACATCCAGGTTGTAACGCTTTAGCGCCAGCCAGAACATGCCGACAATCCCGCCGACACCGGCCAGCACCAGCATCCACAGCGTGATCCAGCCGCGGATAATGCCAATAAACAGAAACAGGGCAAACGCGATAATGATGTTGGCGCGCGTTCCGCCGACAATCATATAGGTCAGCAGGCCAAACGCGACGGTACTGATCAGGAAAAGCAGCCAGCTGCGTTTGTCCTGTTTCAGGAAGTAGATCACCAGCATGGCCGGTATAAAGAAGTAGAAGAAGCGTTTCAGGGCAACGCCAGAGACATCCGCAGAGAAAATCTGGCTGTAGCTGTGCAGCTTAAATAGCAGGAAACCATTGTGCAGGAAGAACACACTGACGGTGCCCAGCGCGACCAGCGCAAGGATACCCCAGGTCAGATGCGCTTCAATACGATTGATGGTAAACACCGGGCGCGGTGGTGGGCGGTGAGGTGCTCTGAGTCGGGTTTTATAGCTGGTATAGTAAATCGCATAAAACCCCCCCGCCGAAAGCAGCGCCTGCAGCAGGTATTCCGGCGGTACCACCTCAACATCAAAGCCAAACACCAGCATGCAGGTAAGCGGAAAACCGAAGAAAAAGGTGAGTAAAAACAGCAACGAGAAAAAGACGTTGAAGTTAAAACGTACGCGCCGAAACTCACGCCAGGTCAGCGTAAGAATAAAACCACAGCAGCACAGGTACACCACCAGCAGCCCGGCGAACTGTAATAGCGTCATGCGTTATCCCCTTCTACCAGACGCAATGCCTGCTGCCAGCCGCTCAGATAGCCTGGCTCAAAAAACGCAACATGTGATTTATCCAGCAGCATCATCTGACGCCGCGCCTCACTGACCGTCGCCGCATCCAGCGGATCGCCGTCAAACAGCACCGGCACCTGCTGTTCTGTCAGGTCCTGCCAGAACGGGTTCTTGCGGTTCAGAACAAAAGGCACATTCGCCTGCATCAGCAGGCAGAGCGTGCCGATACCCTGCTGACGTTCGAAAATAAAGTAGCCAAGGTGGCAGCGGCCAATCAGTTGCAGATAGTCGCTGAAAGCCAGTTTTTCCGTCAGGAGCGACACCACCCCCGGCCTGAACAGGGCCGTCGCCGCCTCCTGCACCTGCTGAATATACGCGTCATTATTAGCCGGATAGCCTAACGGTACGACAACACGCACATTATCACCAAACTGCTGATGGATAGCTTTAAGCGCAGGGATATGGCGGTTGCTGGCATCACCGGAGTTGCCGAGCAGGATGGTGAGCGGGCCCTGCGCCTCATCGCTGACCCGCACATCTTGTGCCAGTCGCGTCGGGAAATAGAGCAGCGATGCCGGGACGTGGGGATGCCGCTGGTGAAAGTGGCTGATGTCTCCCCGGGTGGCAAACACGTGCCCCACCCGCTTCTGCGCCTGACGCCGGAGCAAATAGAACAGGCGGAATTTCAGGCGGCTGGACTCTTCATACAGATCAGCCCCCCAGATATGCCAGTAAAACTGATGGCGTTTAAGTTTACCCGCCAGCAGTGCCAGCCAGAGACGCGGATTAAACTGCCCATGAAAGAAAAAGCGCGTTTCACGCTGCGCCCTGCCGGTCGCTATTACCGCCTGTGCCAGTTCGTTTTTCGTGCAAAACAGCCTGACAGTCAGCATCGGATGCTGGGCAGCCAGTTCGGACTGCCCACTCACCACCCAGAATTCACGTCGGGAAGCTGACGGGATAACGTTATGTAAAACCTGGTTAAAAAAGCCCAGCACCGTCGCATTATGATGCGGAATGTCTGCGCCTAAAAGATGAATTACTCTGGTCATACTCGTCTACGATAAATAATAAAGACACCTGCACAGAGTGCAAAATAAGCGATATAGGTCGCCATATACGCCTGCGCCGCTCCGGCTGCACCATGCAGCGGGATCAGCCAGCGGGAAAATCCGGTCAACAGGACAAACTGGCTCACTTCCGTCAGGATATAGAAACGTAGTGAGGCTTTCGCAATCACCAGGTAACCGAAAACGTAACACCCTACCTTGAGTACGTCACCGATCAACTGCCAGACAAACAGATCGCGCATGGCCGTAAACGCGTGGGAAAACAGCAGCCAGATGGCCACGTCCCGCAACAACCAGACGGTAAAACTGACGCCAGCAACCACCGGCAGGACAAAACGCAGGGCCTTAATGATTTCACGGGAAATATCTGCTTTCTGTTGCAGGCGTGACAGGGTGGGCAGCAGATATACGCTGAACGACGCAGTGATAAACTGCAGATAGGCATCAGAGATACTGCTGACGCCCTGCCACAGTCCGACCTGCTCCCATCCTGCATGTTGCGCCAGCAGATTGCGCATCATCATCCAGGCAACCGGCAGCGTCACCGCGGTGATCAGTGCCATCAGGGTAAACTTCCCCAGCAGGGTAACAAACTCAGGCCGCCATGCAGGTAACAGATAACACACCGGCAGATGATCGCGCCACACCAGCAATACGACGGCGGGCACCACCACCATCGCCGGCACCATCGCCAGCCCGATCAGTGCGCCGCTGTAACCTCCCAGCTTATAGCAAACAAACCACGCAGCCACCCCGGTCAGGCTACCGATGATTAACGACAGTGCATTCCCTGCGGCATCGCGGAAGCCTTTCATGATCGCCAGCGCCAGGTTAGCCCAGGCGATCCCCATTTGCAGGAAGGCGACAAAGCGGATCACCTGCTGGTAGCGATCGTGACCAAACAGCGCGTGGCTAATCGGCGCGGCAAACAGCAGGAAAATCAGCGCCAGCAGCAGAGAAAACCCCAGCACCATGGAAGACGCAGTGCCGGTGACGGCCCGCAGTTGGCCGGGATCCTGCTGATACTGCGCCACATACTTGGTGACGCCGTTAAATATTCCGGCCCCCGCCAGCACGCCCAGTACGGTAATCAGCTGACGGAAATTCCCGGCCTGTCCGACGCCGGCAGGACCGTAGGACACCGCCAGCATTTTTACCACCAGTAAACCGGCGGCAATTTTTACCAGCGTGGAAACCGCTGTCCACACCGACGCTTTTGCCAGTGACATATCAGGAGAAAAAGCTCAGTAAGGAGTTGATCACTGTTTTCTGATTGTTATCAGAGAGGTTATAGAAGAGCGGCAGACGCAGCAGGCGGTCACTTTCAGACTGGGTAAAATGATCTTCACCGTGGAAGCGGCCAAAGCGCTGACCCGCAGGCGAACTGTGCAGCGGAATATAGTGGAACACCGCCATGATCTCGGCCTCTTTCAGCCACGCAATCAGCGCACTGCGATCGTCATGGTCACGCAGCTTCAGATAAAACATATGGGCATTATGCTCACAGTCGGCGGGAAGGCTGGCCAGCCCGATGCGTCCGCGTGCCGCTACCGGCTGCAGGGCATCAGCGTAGTTTTGCCACAGGCGTAAACGCTGTTGATTGATGCGCTCTGCCGCCTCCAGTTGTGCCCAGAGGTACGCCGCCTGTAAATCGGCCATCAGGTAGCTGGAACCGATATCGCGCCAGGTATATTTATCTACCTGCCCCCGGAAGAACTGGCTGCGGTTGGTGCCTTTCTCACGGATGATTTCCGCGCGCTCCACCAGCGTGGCGTCGTTAACCAACGTCGCGCCGCCTTCACCGCCCGCGGTGTAGTTTTTGGTTTCATGGAAGCTGAAACAACCAATGTGTCCGATACTGCCAAGCGCGCGACCTTTGTACGTCGACATCACACCCTGCGCGGCATCTTCCACCACCCACAGCTGATGCTTTTTCGCCAGCGCCATAATGGTATCCATCTCACAGGCCACGCCCGCATAATGTACCGGCACAATCGCTTTGGTCCTGTCGGTGATCGCCGCTTCAATCAGGCGCTCATCAATATTCATGGTGTCCGGACGTACATCGACAAACACAATGGTCGCCCCGCGCAGCACGAAGGCATTGGCGGTCGACACAAAGGTGTAGCTCGGCATAATGACTTCATCGCCGGGCTGAATATCGATCAGAATAGCCGCCATCTCCAGCGAGGCAGTGCAGGATGGGGTCAGCAGGACTTTACGGCTACCGAAACGCTGCTCCATCCACTGCTGGCAGCGACGCGTAAAACCGCCATCGCCGCATAGCTTACCGCTACCCATCGCCGACTGCATATATTCAAGTTCAGTTCCCACCACCGGTGGCGCGTTAAACGGAATCATGGCGTTTCCCTGTATAACCAGTAGGCGGTGCGTTCAATCACGCCACCGCAGCGAAGATAGAGTCGCAACGCCGCAATATTACCCAACTGCGTTGCAACATGAAGCCGTGTCAGTCGGCGTGCGCGGCACCAGTCGTTTGCCGCTGTCATCAGCCGCTGCCCAATACCCAATCCCTGCGCGTCCGGCACGACCGCCAACAGGCCAATGCGTGCCGTACCGTCACCCAGTTCACGCAGCGAGACAAAACCCTGCAGGGTGCCCCGCTCATCTACCGCCAGCAGACACTGATGGTCAAACGTCCCGAGCACGGCATTTTCCACCCACTGAGCGTAAAAACGTCCGCTATCGCCCGGCGCATACCAGGGCGCACGGAAACGGCTCCAGGTAAAGGCCTCTTCTGCCACCCGGCGCAGTGCAGGGATATGCTCCGCGCGCGCAATGCGGATGCCGGTCGGGCGTTCAACCGGGGTGATACCCAGCACACAGTCCGCCTCACCCTCTACCAGACGAAAACCGAGGGCCGTCAGGGCATCCAGCTCTGCGCTCTGCTGGGCCAGCACTTTGACCTGCACCAGCCTGTAGCTGTCGAGCAGAGTGACATCCAGTGCTGTGTCTCCCTGCAATTCAAGCAAGGCGCTATGGCAACCAAAGAAGGCGTTCTCCCACGCCAGGGGGTTAAGCGTCGCCTGCACTATCGCCAGACGCCTTTCGTATCCACAATCCATTGCTGAGTGACGGCGGCCGGCTCGATGGCTTTAAACGCACGATGATCGACCAGCATCACCAGCACGTCGGCCTGCTGTAAAGCCTCTTCCAGTGCTATCAGCGTCACGCTGGCCTGCAATGCAGTCGGAAGCGAGTGCACATTAGGCTCTACCACCAGCGTAGTACCCTGATGCCAGTCGGCAATCATGCGCGTCACCTGGACGGCCGGACTTTCTCGTAAATCATCAATATCAGGTTTAAACGCCAGCCCAAAGCAGGCGATTTTCAGTTCGCTGGCGCGTTTGTTGCTGTCCATCAGGCAATCCGCGACCTGACGCTGCACCTGCTCCAGCACCCAGTGCGGTTTACTGTCGTTCACTTCGCGTGCCGTGCGGATCAACCGCGCCTGTACCGGGTTTTGCGCCACGATAAACCACGGGTCAACCGCGATGCAGTGACCGCCAACGCCGGGCCCTGGCTGCAGGATATTCACACGGGGATGGCGGTTTGCCAGACGAATCAGCTCCCAGACGTTGATCCCCTGGTCAGCCGCAATCAGTGACAACTCGTTGGCGAACGCAATATTGACATCGCGGAAGCTGTTTTCCGTGAGTTTGCACATTTCTGCCGTACGGGCGTTAGTCACCACGCACTCACCTTGCAGAAAGATGTTATAGAGATCGCAGGCACGCTGTGAACAGCGCGCCGTCATGCCGCCAATCACGCGATCGTTTTTAAACAGTTCAACCATAACCTGCCCGGGCAGGACTCGCTCCGGGCAGTACGCGACCTGAATATCCGCCTCTTCCCCTGCCTGATGCGGAAAACTCAGATCCGGGCGGGCAGCCGCCAGCCAGGCCGCCATCTGTTCAGTGGCCCCCACTGGCGACGTTGATTCGAGGATCACCAGGTCCCCTTTTTTCAGCATCGGTGCAATGGATTCAGCAGCCGCCTGGACAAACGTCATATCCGGCTGATGTTCACCTTTAAATGGCGTCGGTACGGCAATCAGCCAGGCATCAGCAACCTCTGGCTGAGTTGCAGCGCGCAACCAGCCACCTTCAACCGCCGTTTTGACGACCCGATCAAGGTCGGGTTCGACAATGTGGATTTCACCACGGTTGATGGTTTCCACCGCGTGGGCATTAATATCAATGCCAATCACCTGCTTCTGGCATGAGGCGAAAGCGGCAGCGGTAGGCAGGCCGATGTAGCCCAGCCCAATCACTGAAATGGTGTTGAAACTCATAAAGTTATCCGGTTATTTTTGAGGGCCTGCACAATACGCTGGCAGGCCAGTCCGTCACCGTAAGGATTATGGGCACGGCTCATGGTGTGCCATGCGTCCTCATCGGTCAGCAGACGGGTGACTTCGTTGACAATTTTCGCCCCATCGGTTCCCACCAGCCTGACGGTGCCTGCGGCAACGGCCTCCGGGCGTTCGGTGGCATCGCGCATCACCAGCACGGGTTTCCCCAGAGAGGGCGCTTCTTCCTGAATACCGCCGCTGTCCGTGAGGATCAGCCAGGCGCGATCCATCAGCCAGACAAACGGCAAATATTCCTGCGGTTCGATCAGAATGACATTGTCGATATCCCGCAGAATGCGGTTCACCGGCTCACTGACGTTAGGATTGAGGTGTACCGGATAGACAATTTGCGTTTCTGGATGCAGGCGCGCAATTTCAGCCAGGGCGTTACAGATGCGCTCGAAACCACCGCCAAAACTTTCGCGACGATGCCCGGTGACAAGGATCAGTTTTTTACTGGCATCAAGGAAAGGATAACGAGCCGCAAGGCTGTTTCTCAGTGTCTCATCGCTGAGGACGCGATCGCGTACCCAGAACAGCGCATCGATCACCGTATTGCCCGTGACGAAAATGCGACCGGCGGGCAGATTTTCACGTAACAGGTTCTGCTCTGAACTGGCTGTTGGGGTGAAATGATAGCTGGCAAGATGGCCTGTCAGCGTCCGGTTAGCTTCCTCCGGCCACGGTGACCAGAGATCGCCGGTGCGTAATCCAGCCTCAACATGTCCGACGGGAATCCGATGGTAGAAAGCCGCAAGGCTGGCAGCCAGTGTGGTAGTGGTGTCACCATGAACCAGCACAACATCCGGAGTGAAATCGGCAAATACCGTTTTCAGCCCTTCCAGAATACGGCTGGTAATTTCGGTGAGCCCCTGCCCTGGCTGCATGATATTAAGATCGTAATCCGGCACGATGGAAAACAGATGCAGCACCTGATCGAGCATTTCCCGATGCTGTGCCGTCACGCAGAGGCGCGACTCGATATCGTCATCCTGCGCCAGCGCGTGCACGAGCGGTGCCATTTTTATCGCTTCAGGGCGCGTGCCAAAAACCGTTAATACTTTCACCGTGACTCTCTTTAATTCGAAAGGGTTAAACCGCGTTTTACCCGGCGGCTTTAACGACGGGAACGGCGCACCAGCGCAGTCCCTGCACCCAGCAGAACGCCGACCGCGCCCCACATAATCATCAATAGCACCCGGCGCGGGCTGTCACGTTTTACCGGTTCTTCCGGGGTACGCAGATATCGCCAGGTCTGGAATGACTTCACCAGGGTGGGGCCCACATTCAGCGTCGTTTGCATGGCACGGTTTTGATCGTATTCCAGATCGTACGTCGGCCCCGTTGCACGCAGCGTTTCCAGCCGTGCCTGCAACATTGGCCTGCCCAGCAGGAAAAGTTCAGAATCGGGAAGCTGTTCAGAAGGTGTCTGGGTTTTCGACTGCTCGAAGCCCTGCTGTTGAGCAATTTTTAGCGCCTGCTCTATGCTGTTGACCTGACGGTCATAGATGGCTTTTGCCACAGCCTCCTGCCGTTTGACCTGCGCTTTTAACTGAATGCTGCGAGCCGCCCAGGCGGCAGTGAGCTCTTCATTGAGATGTGTGGTGGCCCGTGCATTCGCAAAGGCGACGTACTGACGAAGCAGCGTATTGGCATCGGATGACGTTTCGGCAATCAGCTTGACGGTATCATTGAGGTTTTTCGCGCTGTCCGCCGGCTGGAACTGGATATTGGCAATCATTTCATCCAGCAGCGCCGCATCCTCACGAGCATTCCCGGTTTTGCGCTTCTGGTAGTAGCTGGACTGTAACCAGAAATCACGCCGCGTATCCCAGGCAAACAGCTGCATCATAAATTCCTGATACGCTTCATCCATCACCGTTGGGGGAGCGACGGTCAGGCTGCCAGCGCGGATATCCAGATTATTCAAAAACTGCTGCTGAGAGTAGTACCCGGACAGCATATTCACGGTGGGCCGATCGACGATGGCGGTGGTGCTCCACTGTGGCGTCACCAGTAATGAATAGATCCAGGCCAGCAGGGCGAACAGCGCACCTCCGGCGATAATCCACAATTTACCGCGCCATAGCGCGCAGCACAGGCCACGAATATCCAGTTCGTTATCTGCGGCGTCAGGATGGGTCATACATCGGTTTCCTTGTCGTCAGGGCATCTGTCAGTCAGTGGAAGATTTGCTGTCATTATTGTTATTTCGCAGACGGCGTTTAAACCGTTTAATCATACGCGCCACGCGCCATGCACGTTTAATGCAGTAGCCGTAAAGCATAAAAGCCATCAAGAACAGAACCAGCATGGCCCATTCCGGAACAAACGAGAGGTATTCACCCAGCACCCCCACCATGGCGAGCAGGGCCGCCGCCGCCGTGATCAGCACGAAAGCCTGCCGCGAGGTAAAGCCTGCCCGCATGATCAAGTGATGGATATGCTGACGGTCAGCGGAGAAGGGACTCATGCCTTTACTGAGGCGGCGATACATAATCGCGACCATATCCATCAGTGGGATCGCAATCAGCCACAGCGCAGTCACCGGCGTGATCGGATGACTTGGGCCCTGCGTTGCTTCCAGCAAGATCCAGATAATAGTAAAGCCAATGAGCGTACTGCCGGCATCGCCCATGAAGACTTTGTAACGCCGGCCAAACATTCCCAGGTTAAGCAGAATATACGGTACGATCACGGCAATCATGGTGAAGCACCACATGGCGAGGCTGTTCTGCCCGTCAAGCAGCAGGATCACCCCCATTGCCAGGAAGGTCACACAGGATAAGCCGCCCAGCAGCCCATCAATCCCATCCACCATGTTAAAGGCATTAATGGCTGCCCATACGGCAAACAGCGTCAGCACATAGCCGAACGGGCCGACAACCAGCTCCCAGGGGCCAAAAATATAGCCCAGGCTTAACAGATAGAGCTTCGCCTTCATCATCATGACGACGGCGACAC
The DNA here is from genome assembly GCF_019844095.1 of Erwinia persicina. Lineage (NCBI taxonomy): Bacteria > Pseudomonadati > Pseudomonadota > Gammaproteobacteria > Enterobacterales > Erwiniaceae > Erwinia > Erwinia persicina. Next base: position 4,437,507 of record NZ_CP082141.1, read on the forward strand.
CCGCCTGCACCACCGCGCGGAATTTTACGCTGATGTCGTAACGGTCATCGATCGCACCGACCAGCACCAGGCAGCCCGCGCAGCCCAGATACAGCAAAGCATGGGGAATGTAGAAATTCGTTAATGCAAAAGCAAAGCAGCTACCGGCAAAAACAGAGATACCGCCAACCAGCGGAATGACTCCCTGATGGCGTTTGCGATAGTTGGGTTTATCAACCAGACCCACTTTTTTAGCCACTTTGCGTGCAAAGAAAAGAAACACCAACGAAAATATAAAAGTCAGGCCAAGTTCCGTACTCATATTGAGTAAATTCACATTATCCAGCTCTCTGCTATGAATTGCATATTGTCATAAGCAATATTGATGCCAATAACACCTGCATAATTCTGATTTTATTCACCAGGACGGGAAATTTCATGTTCCCTGTCACCTGTCCTGTGCCGTTCTTTAGGTTTGTTCTCCCAGATCAGGATAGCCTATAGGCCAAAAACAAAAAACGCCACGACTATGCGTGGCGTTACCCGAGTTTTGTACTTTTTATTGACTGCAGCGACCTCTTAGCGCAATGAGATCATCGTCTTGTCTGACAACGTGAACCTGTTATGAACGCTTCATCATGTCGAAGAATTCATCATTGGTTTTGGTCATCGCCAGCTTATTAATGAGGAATTCCATTGCGTCAATTTCGCCCATCGGGTGAATGATCTTGCGCAGGATCCACATCTTCTGCAGTTCTTCCGAGGTGGTCAGCAGTTCTTCTTTACGCGTACCAGAACGGTTGTAATCAATAGCAGGGAACACGCGTTTCTCGGCAATTTTACGCGCCAGATGCAGTTCCATGTTACCTGTACCTTTAAACTCTTCGTAGATCACTTCATCCATCTTCGAACCGGTATCAACCAGTGCAGTGGCGATAATGGTCAGGCTTCCGCCCTCTTCCACATTACGCGCAGCACCGAAGAAACGCTTCGGACGATGTAAGGCGTTGGCATCCACACCACCGGTCAGTACCTTGCCAGAAGCAGGAACAACGGTGTTGTAGGCACGCGCCAGGCGAGTGATTGAGTCCAGCAGGATGATCACATCTTTCTTGTGCTCGACCAGGCGCTTGGCCTTTTCGATCACCATCTCAGCAACCTGTACGTGGCGGGAAGCAGGTTCGTCAAAGGTAGAAGCGATAACTTCACCTTTTACCAGACGCTGCATCTCGGTCACTTCTTCCGGACGTTCATCAATCAGCAGAACCATCAGCACACAGTCAGGATGGTTGTAGGCAATACTCTGCGCAATATTCTGCAGCAGCATGGTTTTACCGGCTTTCGGAGGCGCGACAATCAGACCACGCTGGCCACGACCGATCGGCGAAGCCAGATCCAGTACGCGGGCGGTCAAATCTTCGGTAGAACCGTTTCCTCGTTCCATGCGCAGACGGGAGTTGGCATGAAGCGGCGTTAAGTTTTCAAACAGGATTTTGTTACGGGCATTTTCCGGTTTGTCATAGTTAACTTCGTTAACTTTCAGCAGCGCAAAGTAACGTTCACCCTCTTTTGGCGGTCGAATCTTGCCAGAGATGGAGTCACCAGTGCGGAGGTTAAAGCGGCGGATTTGGCTGGGGGAAACGTAGATATCATCGGGACCGGCGAGGTAGGAACTGTCTCCAGAGCGGAGGAAACCAAATCCATCCTGCAATATCTCGAGAACGCCGTCGCCGAAGATGTCTTCGCCACTTTTCGCGTGTTGCTTAAGGATGGCGAAGATAATGTCCTGTTTGCGCAAGCGCGCCAGGTTTTCCAGCCCCATATTTTCGCCGAGAGTTATCAGCTCAGAAACCGGCGTATTTTTTAATTCGGTAAGATTCATAATGGTGGGTTCTTAAACTCGGGGTATAACTTGAACTGTTTGTCGTGAATGGTATGGCGAAAGATCCATGCCTGTTTAATTGGTTCTTGGTTCCGAAGTCCACTCGATGATCACGTGCAGGATAACGCAAATCTGGGACGAGGAGACGGTAAGGACAAGAAACCGGAAATCAGTTGATACTAACCGTCAGATTGCTGAACGTCTGTAAGACTTTTGATGAATACTGTGTTCAACAAGGAGTAATTCTAAAGATTTAAACTACAGGTAAGTTCGTCGTGCAGTAGATTTAACTTAGCATGGTTAATGCCGGGCGTCTAGCGGTCAGCGAAAAATTCGAACCACCAGCCGCCGGCATGACCCGATTAGCCCAGGTTCGCGTTCAGGAACTCTTTGAGCTGACCTTTAGACAATGCGCCGACTTTGGTCGCGGCCACTTCGCCATTCTTGAATAACAGCAGGGTTGGGATACCACGGATACCGTACTTCGGTGCCGTTGCTGGATTTTCATCGATATTCAGTTTAGCGATGGTGAGCTTGCCTTCGTACTCTACGGCCACTTCGTCAAGAATAGGGGCAATCATTTTGCAGGGACCACACCATTCTGCCCAGAAGTCGACCAGCGTTAAACCTTCTGCTTTCAGGACGTCGGTTTCGAAGCTGTCATCGGTCAGGTGAACAATTTTATCGCTCATGTTTACTCCAGGGGATTATCTTTACCTTGGGTGTTGCATTAAGCACCACTCAGGCTGAGTTTATTTCACTGCTTTTATTTCACCGGATAAGCTTTCGTAAAGCAATAGTAAGCTGATATTCTACCACACTATGAGCAAAACACACTTAACAGAACAGAAGTTTTCCGACTTCGCCCTGCACCCTCAGGTTGTTGAAGCCCTTGAAACTAAAGGGTTTCATAATTGCACGCCTATCCAGGCGCTGGCATTACCGTTTACGCTCTCCGGGCGTGATGTAGCAGGTCAGGCGCAAACCGGTACCGGCAAAACGATGGCGTTTCTGACGTCAACGTTCCATCATCTTCTTTCTCACCCCGCTCCGGAAGGTCGCCAGGTTAACCAGCCACGGGCGCTGATTCTGGCACCGACCCGTGAACTGGCGGTACAGATCCATGCGGATGCTGAACCGCTGGCGCAGGTTACCGGGCTGAAACTCGGTCTGGCCTACGGCGGCGATGGCTACGATAAACAGCTGAAAGTGCTGGAAAGCGGCGTCGATGTGTTGATCGGCACCACGGGGCGTTTAATCGATTACGCAAAACAAAATCACGTGAATTTAGGGGCCATCCAGGTCGTGGTACTCGACGAAGCTGACCGCATGTTTGATCTGGGCTTCATTAAAGATATCCGCTGGTTGTTCCGTCGCATGCCTGCCGCTAATCAGCGCCTGAACATGCTGTTCTCTGCCACGCTCTCGTTCCGCGTTCGTGAACTGGCGTTTGAGAACATGAATAATGCCGAATACGTTGAAGTCGAACCTGAGCAGAAAACCGGTCACCGTATTAAGGAAGAGCTGTTCTACCCTTCCAATGAAGAAAAGATGCGTTTACTGCAAACGCTGCTGGAAGAAGAATGGCCTGACCGTGCGATCATTTTTGCCAATACTAAACACCGCTGTGAAGATGTCTGGGGCCACCTGGCTGCAGATGGGCACCGTGTCGGCTTGCTGACCGGCGATGTCGCGCAGAAAAAACGCCTGCGGATTCTGGATGATTTCACGAAAGGTGATATCGATATCCTGGTGGCAACCGATGTGGCAGCACGCGGCCTGCATATTCCTGCGGTCACGCACGTGTTTAACTATGACCTGCCGGATGACTGCGAAGACTACGTACACCGTATCGGTCGTACCGGTCGTGCGGGCGCTAACGGTCACTCTATCAGCCTTGCCTGTGAAGAGTACGCGCTGAACCTGCCGGGTATTGAAGAGTATATCGGTCACAGTATTGCCGTCAGCCGCTATAACAGCGATGCACTGATGAGCGATCTGCCACCGCCAAAACGTTTAACCCGTAATCGTTCTGGCAATGGTCCGCGCCGTGGTGGCAACAATAACCGCCGCAGCAGTGCTCCGCGTAATCCTAACCGCAAACGTTCAGGTTAAGTCGCCATGCTGAGTGCATCATCACTTTATGCTGCGATCGATTTAGGGTCGAACAGCTTTCATATGTTGGTGGTGCGCGAAGTGGCTGGCAGTATCCAGACCATTGCCCGCATCAAGCGAAAGGTGCGACTTGCTGCGGGCCTCGATGCCAGTAATCATCTTTCCGATGAGGCTATGGAACGAGGCTGGCAGTGTCTGCGGTTGTTTTCTGAACAACTGCAGGATATCCCGCCAGAGCAAATCCGCGTGGTGGCCACCGCCACCCTGCGTATAGCAACCAATTCCGATACTTTCCTGGTGAAAGCAAAGGCGATCCTGGGCTGCCCGGTGAATGTCATCAGCGGCGAGGATGAAGCACGTCTCATTTATCAGGGTGTTGCCCATACGACCGGGGGTTCTGACAAACGACTGGTGGTTGATATCGGCGGTGGCAGCACCGAGCTGGTCACGGGCAAAGGTTCGCAGACCACCACTCTGTTCAGCCTGTCGATGGGCTGTGTGACCTGGCTGGAGCGCTTTTTTGCCGATCGTTATCTGGGCAAAGACAATTTCGAACAGGCGGAACAGGCGGCCAGAGCCATGATCCGTCCGATTGCGGGCGCATTGCGTGAGCAGGGCTGGCAGGTCTGTGTGGGGGCTTCCGGCACCGTGCAGGCGCTACAGGAAATTATGATGGCGCAGGGCATGGATGAGCGCATCACACTCAGTAAACTGGAGCAGTTGAAGCAGCGTGCCATCCAGTGCGGCAAACTGGAAGAGCTGGAAATTGAGGGGCTGACCCTTGAGCGCGCGCTGGTGTTTCCCAGTGGCCTGTCGATTCTGATCGCCATTTTTACCGAGTTGAATATCAGCAGTATGACACTGGCCGGGGGCGCACTGCGCGAAGGTCTGGTGTACGGGATGCTACATCTTCCGGTGGACCGCGATATCCGCAGCCGTACCCTGCATAACGTCCAGCGGCGTTTCGCGATCGATCCTGAACAGGCTAACCGCGTTTCTCAGTTGGCTGACAGCTTTGCCCGTCAGGTCAGCCAGGTGTGGAAGCTGGATGACCGCAGCCGGGAACTGCTGGAAAGTGCCTGTCTGATCCATGAGATCGGTCTGAGCGTTGATTTCCGTCAGGCCCCGCAGCATGCGGCCTATCTGGTGCGCCATCTTGACCTGCCCGGCTTTACGCCGGCGCAGAAAAAGTTACTGGCTACACTGCTGCAAAACCAGGTAAATGGCATTGATCTGGCCCTGTTAAGCCAGCAAAATGCGGTTCCTCCGCGTGTTGCCGAGCGCCTGTGTCGCCTGTTGCGATTAGCGATTATCTTCGCCAGCCGACGCCAGGATAACAGGCTGCCCGCCGTGCGTTTGCTGGCTAGCGAAGATGACCTGACGCTGACGCTGCCCTCAGGCTGGATGGATGCCCATCCCCTGCGTGCCGAACTACTGGGGCAGGAAGTTCACTGGCAGAGCTATGTGCGCTGGTCATTAGTGATCAACTGAACGCTGATGCACAGGTTGGCACTGCTGCGTTAATCATTGATATCACACGCTGATTACCGCTCTGCCAGCGTTGCACTGACGTATTTTTTGCCCTGGCAGATCGTCGCTCGCGCCGGTCTGCCTGGGGAATGTCTACTTCTTCGCTTTTGCCAGCTGCGCACGAAGACTGGCCAGATGACTCTGGCCCTTTTGCATGCGCTCTTCCGGACTGACGACCTTACGCTCGCTTTCCCACTGTAAGTCGTCCTGCGGCAGCTCCAGCAGGAAGCGGCTTGGCTCCGGACGGATCACCTCTCCGTACTGACGGCGTTCACGGCACAGCGTAAACGTCAGCTCTTTCTGCGCACGCGTAATACCGACGTACGCCAGACGGCGCTCTTCTTCTACATTGTTTTCATCGATGCTGCTCTGATGCGGTAACAAACCCTCCTCCATCCCCACCAGAAAGACATAGGGGAACTCCAGACCTTTGGACGCATGCAGCGTCATCAGTTGAACCTGATCGGAATCCTCATCACTTTCTCCCCGCTCCATCATGTCGCGCAGGGTAAAGCGGGTTACCACCTGGGTCAGCGTCATGGCTTCGTCGATATCACTGCCTTCCAGCATTTCCGTCATCCACTGGAACAGGGTATTGACGTTTTTCATCCGCATCTCAGCGGCTTTCGGACTGGCAGAGGTTTCAAACAGCCAGCTCTCGTAGTCGATGCCGCGAATCAAATCACGCACCGCCGCCACCGGCTCACGTTCAGCCAGCCGGGCAATCTCCTGCAGCCAGTGGGTGAAGCGCTGCAGCGACTCCAGTCCACGTCCGGTCAGCGTCTGCTCCAGACCCATATCAAAACTGGCATTAAACAGGCTTTTGTTACGCTGCGTGGCCCAGTCACCCAGCTTCTGCAGGGTGGCGGAGCCGATCTCGCGCCGGGGCGTATTCACAATACGCATAAATGCGCTGTCGTCATCAGCATTCGTCAGCACGCGCAGGTAAGCCAGCAGATCTTTGATCTCCGGACGCGAGAAGAACGAGGTGCCGCCTGAGATACGATACGGGATACGGTTCTGCATCAGCATCTTTTCAAACACCCGTGACTGATGGTTACCGCGGTAGAGGATGGCGTAATCTTTATACGCCGTTTTATTAATAAAATGATGGGCGATCAGTTCCCCGGTCACACGCTCTGCCTCGTGATCTTCATGGTTCGCCGTGACCACTTTCAACTCGGTACCGTAACCCAGCTCGGAGAAAAGTCGTTTTTCAAATACGTGCGGATTATTGGCGATCAGGATATTCGCCGCCTTCAGAATACGGCCGGAGGAGCGATAATTCTGCTCCAGCTTGATCACCTGCAACGCCGGAAAGTCCTCCTTCAGTAGCACCAGGTTCTGTGGGCGAGCCCCACGCCAGGAGTAGATTGACTGGTCATCATCCCCCACTACCGTGAATCGCGCACGGTTACCCACCAGCAACTTCACCAGCTCGTACTGGCTGGTGTTGGTATCCTGATACTCATCCACCAGCAGATAGCGAATACGCTGCTGCCAGCGCTCCCGCACCTCCAGGTTACGCTGGAACAGCAGTGTAGGCAGCAGGATAAGATCGTCAAAATCCAGCACGTTGCACGACTTCAGATGCCGGTCATACAACCCGTAGCAGTGAGCAAACAGCTTATCGCGTTCAGACACGGCCCCGGCCGCGGCACGCGACGGATCCATCAGATCGTTCTTCCAGTTTGAGATCGTTGAAATCAGTTGTTGTAACAACGTTTTATCATTTTCCAGCCACTCTTCCGTCAAATCTTTCAACAGTGCCAGCTGATCCTGATCGTCAAACAGCGAAAACTTCGCTTTCATCCCCAGCGCGGCATATTCACGCTTAATCACCTCGAGCCCCAGGGTATGGAAGGTGGAGATCATCAATCCACGCGCCTCTTTACGCCCCAGCGTCTGCGCCACGCGCTCTTTCATCTCGCGTGACGCTTTATTGGTAAACGTGACCGCCGCAATATGGCGCGCCTGATAGCCACATTCGCGGATCAGGTGGGCGATTTTGTTGGTAATCACTCGCGTTTTACCCGAACCGGCACCTGCCAGAACCAGGCAGGGCCCGGTGACAAATTCGACGGCATGTTGCTGACCAGGATTAAGACGCATATGAGAGATTCCGGGAATAAAACAGGCGTGCAGTATAACTAAAGTTTCCCTTCCTGTGGCGGGGAAAAACTTAACGTCGGCAAATCAACAATGTGCGCCCCTCCATCCACCACCAGTGTGGCTCCCGTGATATAAGACGCTGCGCTGGACAGTAAAAACGTGACGGCACTGGCGATCTCTTCGGGGTCTGCAGGCCGTCCAAGCGGCAGGTCTTTTGTCACCTCCTGCCAGGCTCGCCTGTTCGCCTTATCCCATCCGCGCGTTACCGAGAGCAGGCGCATCTCCTCCTCAGCCATCGGTGTGCGCGTCCAGCCAGGGCAGACAGTATTGACCCTGACGCCAGAAGCTCCATAATCCCGGGCCAGTGATTTAGTCAGGCCGATCAGGGCATGTTTGGTGATGGTATAACCCGCGACCGCTGGCCCGGCGAAAAGCCCGGCCAGTGAAGAGACAATCACCATACTGCCGCCCCGCGAAGTTAACCATGGCAGCACCTCCCGCGCGGTAACAACTGCGCTGTTAAGGTTGCTGTGCAGGCTCTGCTGCCAGGCGATATCGTCCGTTTCCCCAAGACGGGAAAAACCGTGGCCACCGGCATTCGCCACCAGCATATCCACCCCGCCAAAGCGGTCGGCAACCTGTGTGACTGCCTGCGCGGCACACTGACTGTCGGCCATATCGGCCACGACAGGAAAGACATCATTCGCCTCCGCCATTGCCTGTAGCGGACCGGCCCTCCTGCCCGTTATCGCCACACGGGCCCCCTCCGCCGCCATCATTTTTGCCGTTGCCGCACCGATACCGCTGCCGCCACCGGTGATCAGCACCACTTTGTCTTTCAGTCCGGTCTCCATGTGAACGTGTCCTTAAGGTTAAAATGGCACCACGCCAGCGGGATAGCAGTTAAAACTCATTTTGCTAATTATCGCGCCTGCCGGGCGGATCTGAACTTCGCCAGCCGCCGTGATGCCCATAAAAATCCCGGTACACCGGCAGGCCTGATAGTCAAAGAAAAACACGGAACAGACCGGGATGATTTTTTCGCGGAAGGTGAAAAGGTACATATCGGGCTCAAATTTATAGTACGTCGCGTAATCCATGTCGCCATGGCCAAACTGTTCACCGCGCAGATTCTGCCAGGCATAGCGCTGACTGTTGACGTAAAAGTGCTCGTAGTAGTGGTGGGGGCTGTAGATATTCAGCGTACGGTAGCCTATCAGTTCACGCGTCAACTGAGGTTCAAAGCCGGAGGGGGTCTGCGTCGCCACCGCACCCGTATAAAATTGCTGGCTGAGCCGTGAACCTCCCTGCGCCTTCGCGGCAGGCAGGATTGAACAGCGTACCACCAGCGCTCTGGCGGTCGTGGTATTCATCACCAGCGCCAGGCTCTGCAAGGCAGACAGCGGAAAGCTGAAAAAGTAGCGATTTTTGGAAACGCACACTTCGTCGATCTGCGCCTCACCCTCTTCTCCACCCCAGCGCCAGGTAAGCCGGTGATGGACAGCCGCCGCATGAAAATTCAGTTGTAGAATACTGCCATCATTCAGCGCCAGGTCGAGCGTCTTACCCGCCCAGTGGCGCGTGGATGGCAGGCGGTTGATATCAATGCCCCGTGAAAAATCATCATAGTTTTTCCAGCCTGGTTCCGCTAAAGGGCTCAGTACAGATGCGTTCATGTTCACTCTCCTTTTCTCGTCAAGAACGGTTGTGAGTCTATAAAACAGGGAGGGGAAGGAACGTGAAGTGAGAGGGTAAAATTCGCATAAACACATCGGAAAGCATCCAATGACAATCTCGCACCCGGCGCATTGAGCAGGTATAGTAGGCGCCATCCGGGCTCCGGCCTGAACGTCGACAATTTTGGAGAACAACATGGCGAAGATGGCAGCAGCACTGCATATTCTGGTTAAAGAAGAAGCGCTGGCAAACGATCTGTTAGCACAGCTGAAACAGGGTGCTGACTTTGAAAAGCTGGCAAAAAAGCATTCCACCTGCCCGTCAGGCAAGAAGGGCGGTCACTTAGGTGAGTTCAAACAGGGTGCGATGGTACCGGCCTTCGATAAGGTGGTCTTCTCCTGCCCGCTGATCGAGCCGCAGGGCCCGCTGCATACCCAGTTTGGTTACCACATCATTAAAGTGCTGTACCGTAATTAAAAAAAAGCGCCTGAGGGCGCTTTTTTTTGGGCGGAACATTCATCCGCCCCGGCGTGCAGAAGTATTAACCCGCGACAGCAATACGCTTCATGTCAGTCATGTAGCCACGCAGTTTGCGGCCAACGGTTTCGATGTCATGGTGGCGAATAGCTTCGTTAACATCACGCAGCTGCGCGTTATCAACCGTCGTCGTGGTATTAACCGCTTTGCCCAGATCGCCTGCCTGCAGCGTGGTCATGAACTCTTTCAGCAGCGGTACGGCGGCGTAAGAGAACAGGTAGTTACCGTACTCAGCGGTATCCGAGATCACCACGTTCATTTCATACAGACGCTTACGCGCGATGGTATTGGCAATCAGCGGCAGTTCATGCAGTGATTCATAGTAGGCCGACTCTTCAATGATACCGGCAGCAACCATCGTTTCGAATGCCAGCTCAACACCCGCTTTCACCATGGCAATCATCACCACGCCCTGGTCGAAGTAATCCTGCTCGGCGATTTTACCTTCATACTGTGCCGCGGTTTCAAACGCCGTTTTACCGGTCTCTTCACGCCAGCCCAGCAGTTTTTTGTCGTCGTTTGCCCAGTCAGCCATCATACCGGAGGAGAATTCGCCGGAGATGATGTCATCCATATGCTTCTGGAACAGCGGAGCCATAATGGTTTTCAGCTGCTCAGACAGGGCGAAAGCACGCAGTTTAGCCGGGTTAGACAGACGATCCATCATCAGAGTGATGCCACCCTGCTTCAGCGCTTCGGTGATGGTTTCCCAGCCGAACTGAATCAGTTTTTCTGCATAAGGCGCGTCGGTGCCTTCAGCAACCAGCTTGTCGAAACACAGCAGGGAACCGGCCTGTAACATACCACACAGGATCGTCTGCTCACCCATCAGGTCAGATTTCACTTCAGCCACGAAGGAAGACTCCAGCACGCCCGCACGGTGACCGCCGGTTGCCGCAGCCCAGGCTTTCGCGATCGCCATGCCTTCGCCTTTCGGGTCGTTTTCAGGGTGAACGGCGATCAGCGTCGGTACGCCGAAACCACGTTTGTACTCTTCACGAACTTCCGTCCCCGGGCACTTCGGTGCAACCATTACCACGGTGATGTCTTTACGTACCTGCTCACCCACTTCAACAATGTTGAAGCCGTGTGAGTAACCCAGCGCAGCGCCATCTTTCATCAGCGGCTGAACGGCCTGAACCACCGAGGTGTGCTGCTTGTCTGGCGTCAGGTTAACCACCAGGTCTGCCTGCGGGATCAGTTCTTCATACGTCCCGACTTTGAAGCCGTTTTCGGTCGCTTTACGCCATGAGGCACGTTTCTCAGCAATCGCTTCGGCACGAAGAGCGTAAGCAATGTCCAGACCGGAATCGCGCATATTCAGCCCCTGGTTCAGGCCCTGCGCACCACAGCCAACGATGACGACTTTTTTACCTTTCAGGTAGCTGGCTTCATCCGCGAATTCATCACGAGCCATAAAGCGACATTTACCTAATTGCGCCAGCTGGTTGCGCAGGTTCAAAGTGTTGAAATAGTTAGCCATGGGGTACTCCGTATGAGGTTGTGTTCGCATTATTGTTTATTGTCTGGGGGATAATTTCCTGCCCCTGAATAGACCTTATCATATGACAGGAAATGCGTTGCTGAAATTGATATATTAACAACGTGATATTGCACTTTTTGCAACGTAATGATGAGGCCTGACTCTGATGGATCTGCGTGACCTGAAACTGTTTCTCCATCTGGCTGACAGCCGCCACTTCGGACGTAGCGCTCGCGCAATGCACGTCAGTCCCTCAACGCTTTCCAGACAGATCCAACGGCTGGAAGAAGACCTGGGCCAGACGTTGTTTCTGCGCGATAACCGCACCGTCACGCTGACCGATGCAGGGGAACGCCTGCGGCAGTTTGCTCAGCAGACGCTGTTGCAGTATCAGCAAATGCGCCACGCCATGGGCCAGAATGGCCCGTCGCTCAGCGGCGAACTCCAGCTGTTTTGTTCAGTGACCGCCGCCTATAGCCATCTTCCGCCCATCCTTGATCGCTTCCGCGCCGAGCACCCGCTGGTCGAAATCAAATTAACCACCGGCGATGCTGCCGATGCGGTAGAAAAAGTACAAACTAACGAAGTGGATATTGCCATTGCCGGACGGCCGGAAACGTTGCCCGCCAGCATCGGCTTTATGCCGCTCGGGCTGATCCCGCTGGTACTGATTGCCCCGGCGTTGCCCTGCCCGGTGCGTACGCAGGCGACGCAGGCACAGCCTGACTGGGCGCAGATCCCGTTTATTTTGCCCGCACAGGGGCCGTCAAGGCGGCGTATTGACCTTTGGTTCCGTCACCGTCATATCGCTAATCCACAGATCTACGCGACGGTGGCAGGCCATGAGGCGATTGTTTCGATGGTGGCACTGGGCTGCGGCATCGCACTGCTGCCGGATGTGGTGCTCGAGAACAGCCCGGAACCGATTCGTAACCGTATCCTGGAGCTGGAAGATGTCGAGATGGTCGCGCCCTTCGAGCTGGGCGTTTGCGTACAAAAAAAGCGGCTCAGTGAGCCGCTTATTGATGCGTTCTGGAAGCTACTTTAACCCGCCAGGAAGAAACGGAAAGCCGGGTTACTGGTTTCATCATGAAAATCATAGCCCAGCGCCGTCAGATGCTCTTCAAACCGGGGTTCACTGTCACTCAGCTCAAATGCCGCCAGTACGCGACCGTAGTCGGTACCGTGACTGCGATAGTGGAACAGGGAAATATTCCAGTGCGTACCCAACGTCTGCAGGAAACGCAGCAGCGCACCGGGGGCTTCAGGAAATTCAAAGCTGAACAGCCGCTCACGCAGAGGTTTGGATGGACGCCCCCCGACCATATAGCGTACGTGCAGTTTCGCCATCTCATCGTCAGACAGATCCACTACCTTGTAACCGCCGTCGGACAGTAGCGCCAGAATTTCCTCGCGTTCAGGCAGTCCACGCGTCAGCCGTACGCCGACAAAGATGCAGGCTTCATCGGCATTGGCATAACGGTAGTTGAACTCCGTGACAGAACGGCCACCCAGCAGCTGACAGAATCGCAGGAAACTGCCCTGCTGCTCGGGAATAGTCACCGCCAGCAGCGCTTCACGCTGCTCACCCAGTTCACAACGCTCAGAGACATAGCGCAGCCCGTGGAAGTTGACGTTTGCGCCGGACAGTACGTGGGCCAGCCGTTCCCCCTCAATCTGATGCTGCTGGATGTACTTCTTCATCCCCGCCAGCGCCAGCGCACCGGAAGGCTCCGCCACCGCTCGCACATCATCAAAGAGATCTTTCATCGCGGCACAGATGGCATCGCTGTCGACGGTAACAATGTCGTCAACATACGCCTGGCAGAGACGAAAGGTTTCACTGCCGATCCGCTTCACCGCCACGCCTTCGGCAAAAAGCCCGACGCGCGGCAGATCGACCGGATGCCCGGCGTCGAGCGCAGCTTTAAGGCAGGCAGAATCTACGGCTTCTACCGCAATCACTTTGATTTGCGGCATCAGCTGTTTGATCAGCACCGCCACGCCGGCTGCCAGCCCGCCGCCGCCCACCGGCACAAAGACGCGGTCCAGATGGGCATCCTGCTGCAGCAGTTCCATGGCCAGCGTGCCCTGCCCGGCAATCACCATCGGGTGGTCAAACGGCGGCACGAAGGTATAGCCCTGCTGCTCAGAAAGCTCGATGGCTTTGGCTTTGGCCTCGTCAAAGTTAGCTCCAAAGAGATAAACCTCACCGCCAAACGCCCGCACCGCATCCACCTTGATATCTGCCGTTGCTACTGGCATCACAATCAGGGACTTAATGCCCAGCTTAGTGGATGACAGCGCCACGCCCTGGGCATGGTTACCGGCCGACGCCGTAATCACCCCACAGGCTTTCTGCTCTGCGCTAAGCCCGGCGATCATCGCGTAGGCCCCGCGCAGCTTAAAGCTGTGGACCGGCTGGCGGTCCTCACGTTTCACCAGAATGGTGTTACCGAGGCGCGCAGAGATTTTTTCCATCTTCTGCAACGGCGTGACCTGTGCAGCTTCGTACACCGGCGCACGCAGGACGGCGCGCAGGTACTCCGCGCCGCTGGGCTGGTCGGATAGCGGTTGAGATTCAGCCATGTTGGTTAGCCTCCCAGCTTACTCTTATCACGGACGGCGCCTTTGTCAGCGCTGGTTGCCAGGGTGGCATAAGCGCGCAGCGCGAAGGAAACCTGACGCTCACGACCGTGTGGCGTGTAGGCCTGATCGCCACGTGCATCTTCTTCCAGACGACGGGCAGCCAGTTCATTCTCTGGCACGTCCAGCTGGATGCCACGCTGTGGAATATCAATATTGATGATATCGCCGTCTTTCACCAGCGCGATGGTGCCGCCGCTGGCCGCTTCCGGGGAAGCATGACCGATTGACAGCCCGGAGGTGCCGCCAGAGAAACGCCCATCGGTGATCAGCGCACAGGCTTTACCCAGTCCCATCGATTTCAGATAGGTGGTCGGATAGAGCATTTCCTGCATGCCCGGCCCCCCTTTAGGCCCTTCGTAACGGATCACGACCACGTCCCCTGCCACCACTTTACCGCCAAGGATTGCCGCGACGGCATCGTCCTGGCTTTCGTAGACTTTTGCCGGACCGCTGAACACCAGGCTGCCTTCATCAACACCTGCGGTTTTAACGATACAGCCGTTTTCAGCAATGTTGCCGTACAGAACGGCCAGACCGCCGTCCTGACTGAAGGCGAACTCGCGGGAACGAATACAGCCTTCCTGACGATCGTCATCCAGAGTGTCCCAACGGGTGTCCTGCGAGAAAGCCTGGGTCGTACGGATACCCGCCGGGCCGGCGCGGAACATTTTTTTCACAGCTTCATCTTTGGTCAGCATGATGTCGTACTGATCCAGGGTTTCACGCAGGCTCAGGCCGAGAATGTTACGCACGCTGTTGTCGAGCAGCCCGGCACGATCCAACTCACCGAGGATGCCGAGGACGCCACCAGCGCGGTGCACGTCTTCCATGTGGTACTTCTGGGTGCTTGGCGCCACTTTGCACAGGTGTGGTACCAGGCGTGACAAGCGATCGATGTCAGAGATATCAAAATCGATTTCCCCTTCCTGAGCGGCGGCCAGCAGGTGCAGAACAGTGTTAGTGGACCCGCCCATGGCGATATCCAGCGTAATGGCGTTTTCAAACGCGGCTTTGCTGGCAATGCTGCGCGGCAGCGCGGTTTCATCATCCTGCTCGTAGTAACGCTTAGTCAGAGCGACAATACGACGCCCCGCATTCAGGAACAGCTCTTTACGATCGGCGTGGGTCGCCAGCAGTGAACCGTTACCCGGCTGAGACAGACCCAGCGCTTCGGTCAGACAGTTCATTGAGTTAGCGGTGAACATCCCGGAACAGGAGCCGCACGTCGGGCAGGCAGAACGTTCAATCTGGTCACTTTCTGCATCGCTGACGTTCGGGTTTGCGCCCTGAATCATCGCATCGACGAGATCGAGTTTAATGATTTTGTCAGACAGCTTGGTTTTACCGGCTTCCATCGGGCCGCCGGAAACGAAGATCACCGGAATATTCAGGCGCAGAGACGCCATCAGCATTCCCGGGGTGATTTTGTCGCAGTTAGAGATACACACCATGGCATCCGCACAGTGTGCGTTGACCATGTACTCCACGGAGTCAGCGATCAGCTCACGCGACGGCAGAGAGTAGAGCATCCCGCCGTGGCCCATGGCGATCCCATCGTCCACGGCAATGGTGTTGAACTCTTTCGCCACGCCGCCTGAGGCTTCAATCTCCTCGGCAACCAGTTTACCCAGGTCGCGCAGGTGAACGTGGCCCGGCACGAACTGCGTAAAGGAGTTAACGACGGCAATGATCGGCTTACCGAAGTCATCATCGGTCATTCCTGTGGCGCGCCAAAGGGCACGGGCACCGGCCATATTGCGGCCGTGGGTGGTAGTGGCGGAACGATACTTAGGCATGCTCTTTACTCCAGAAATCAGATAGTGCGCGGGCGTCAACTGACGCCCGCGAAAAAACATTATTGTTATGGGTTAACCGGATCCAGCCAGCCCCATTTGTCTTCCGTCTCACCCGTGAACAGGCCAAAGAAAGCAGACTGAATGCGTTCGGTGACCGGGCCACGTTTGCCTTCGCCCACCTGGATCCCATCAACGCTGCGTACCGGCGTGATCTCCGCAGCAGTACCTGACATAAAGACTTCGTCAGCCAGGTACAGGGACTCGCGCGACAGCACCTGCTCGCGCACTTCAATCCCCATATCCTGCGCCAGTTTGATGATGGCGTCACGCGTAATTCCTGGCAGAGCGGAAGAGGTAAACGGCGGGGTAAACAGGATCCCGTCTTTCACTTCGAACAGGTTTTCACCAGCACCTTCAGAGATGTAGCCCTGTGTATCCAGCGCGATCCCTTCCTGATAACCATGACGGCGCGCTTCGCTACCGACCAGCAGCGAGGACAGATAGTTACCGCCCGCTTTCGCCGCAGTAGGCAGCGTATTCGGAGCGACACGATTCCATGAAGACACCATCGCATCAATACCCTGCTCCAGCGCTTCAGCCCCCAGGTAAGCCCCCCACGGGAAGGCGGCGATGATGATGTCTGTTTCATAACCGTCAGGCGGGTTCACGCCCAGGCCGACGTCACCCACGAACACCAGCGGACGGATGTAGGCACTCTTCAGGTTGTTTTTGCGCAGCGTGGCGCGGCAGGCTTCCATCAACTCATCAACACTCAGGCTGACCGGGAAACGGTAGATTTTTGCAGAGTCACGCAGACGCTGCATATGTTCACGATGGCGGAAGACTACTGGCCCTTTGTGCGAGTCATAGCAGCGTACGCCTTCAAAGACAGACGTGCCGTAGTGCAGTGCATGGGACATTACGCTGACCTTCGCGTCTTCCCATTTCACCATCTCGCCATTGAACCAGATAAAGTCAGCTTTCTTCGTCATTCTCGTTTCCTTGCGCGCTTATGCGCGGATTTGTTGTGTTGTTTGCTGTTGGATCTGAACGCAGGCCACATCCATTAATTTACTCAACTGCGTTGACAGTAAATCGACGGAACGCTGGCTGGCAACGGTCATCTCAATATTAATGTTGTCGGTATTCACCCGCGAGGCCATGTTCATTGAGCACACCTGGAAGCCACGGTGGCGCACGACCCGCAAAATACGTTCCAGTATTTCCGGGCGAAAGCGCGCTTCTATAGACAATTGATGCTGTTTCATGAGGTTTTCTCCATCATATTTTCATTGCTGGCACCCGGCGGTACCAGAGGCCAGACGTTCTCATGTTCATCAATCGCGACATGCAGCATGTAAGGCCCTTCACTGTGCAGCAAAGCATCTAATGCGGCGTCGACCTGATCTTTGCGGGTAATACGCTGGCCGGGAATGCCAAAGGCACTCGCCAGCATGAGAAAGTCCGGGTTATCTGAGAGATTGGTTTCGCTGTAACGCTCCTCAAAAAACAGCTGCTGCCACTGACGTACCATGCCCAGCCGCTGGTTATCCATCAGAACGATTTTCACCGGCAGCTGTTTGCGCTTAACGGTACCCAGTTCCTGTACGTTCATCATGAATGAACCATCGCCGGAAACGCAGATCACGGTGTCATCCGGGCGCGCCACCTGTGCCCCGACGGCTGCAGGCAGGCCGAAGCCCATAGTGCCCAGCCCACTGGAAGTAATGAAATTTTCCGGGCGGTTAAAGCTCATATGCTGGGCGGCCCACATCTGGTGCTGACCCACATCTGTCGTCACCACCGCACTCTGAGGTTTACGGTCTGACAGCTGTTTCAAAAACAGCGGTGCAAAAATCGCCTCTCCCGGATGATCGTAACGCCAGCCGTGATCGGCTTTCAGGGCTTTCACGTCTTCACGCCAGGCAGTGATATCAACCGGCTGATACAGGTCGGGCAGCAGTTTGTTGAGATCGCCCTGCAAACCGACGTGCGCCCGGCGGAGTTTATGCAGCTCTGCCGGGTCAATATCCAGATGGATGACGCTGGCATGCGGCGCAAAGGTATCCAGCTTGCCGGTAACACGGTCATCGAAGCGGGCACCGACGGCGATCAGCAGGTCACACTGTTGGACGGCCAGGTTGGCGGCCTTCGTGCCGTGCATGCCGAGCATGCCCAGATAGCAGGCATCGTCAGCATCGGGCGTACCCAGTCCCTTCAACGTTGCAACCGTTGGAATGCCGGTCTCTCTGGCAAAAGCGCGTAAAGCATGAACCGCATCCGCCATTCCCACGCCGCCGCCGACATACAGGATCGGTTTCTTCGCCTGGGCCAGCAGGCTGCGCGCCTGCTGCAGTTCAACATGGGGATGGGCCATTTCCTGCCCGACCGGCAGCAGATGGGCAACCAGATCGCCGCTGGCTAACTGGATATCTTTAGGAATATCCACCAGAACCGGGCCAGGACGGCCAGATTGTGCAATGGCGAAAGCTTCTGCCATCACCACAGGAAGTTCATCAAGGGACTCTACGAGGAAGCTATGTTTGGTGCAGGCCAGCGACAGACCCAGAACATCAATTTCCTGAAACGCATCCGTTCCCATTACCGCAGAGGAGACCTGCCCGGTGATCGCCACAATCGGCACAGAGTCCAGCATGGCATCAGCAAGTCCGGTGATCAGATTCGTCGCGCCCGGCCCGGAGGTGGCAATACAGACACCCACTTTTCCCGTTGCACGTGCGAAGCCGATAGCAGCCATGGCCGCCCCCTGCTCATGGCGGCACAGTAGATGTTCGACGCCGCCGTCATAGAGCGCGTCATAGACCGGCATGATTGCACCACCCGGGTAGCCGAATACCGTTTCGACACCCTGTGCACGCAAAGCTTGAACCACCCACTGAGCACCATTCATAGTTATTCCCCCGCCTCTCGCTGGGAACAACAGCATTTTATGCTACTGTTCATATTTTGTTCCTCTGTCGTTGATGCCTTGCCAAAAAAAAACCCCCGGACCTTTCGGTGCGGGGGTTCTTTCGAAATCAGGCTTGATTTTTAAGCCTTTCTTTCTCCGAGCGTAGCCCCGCACGGCGTGATAATAATCACGACGACGTTAATAACGACTAGGCTAATGACTCGTAGAAGGGCTTTCATTTGGATTCTTTTAATTCGCTTGTTCGAAGTAATGCCTACAGAGTTATCACAGTTATTAGCTTTAATTCAACTTTTTTCATCATTTTATTTTATGACGTCGGGCGCAGATCTGAAAAAAACTTTTGTTATTCAGTCGATAAGAAAAAAATGAATCTTTTTCATCCGTCACGCAATGTGACCATTTTATTTTCCCTGTCTCCATTTTCGCGCCTGCCCGCAACACAATGTCGCTGACTGTTGAACGAGGTAATCATCTTCAGACATGCTGCACAAATCCCCAATCGGCTTCTCGCCCTCCTGCTTCCTCTATCGCACAGTAGGCACGACAAGGAGAGTTTATGTCGCTATCTGTCGTGTTTACCCGCGCCGCACTGGGCATCCAGGCCCCTCAGGTGTCGGTAGAAGTCCATCTCAGCAATGGTCTGCCGGCGCTTTCGCTGGTCGGACTGCCGGAAACCACGGTGAAAGAGGCCCGCGACCGTGTACGCAGCGCCATTATCAACAGTGGTTTCACTTTCCCGGCAAAGCGGATCACCGTTAATCTCGCCCCCGCCGACCTGCCTAAAGAGGGCGGCAGGTATGATTTGCCCATCGCTATCGCCATCCTTGCCGCCTCAGAGCAGATCCCGGCGGATAAACTCTCAGGCTATGAATTCCTCGGCGAACTGGCGCTGACGGGTGCGCTACGCAGCGTACAGGGCGCTATTCCGGCGGCCGTTGCGGCTCTGGACTGTGGGCGGCAGCTGATTCTCTCTGCGGAAAATCAGAATGATGTTGGATTAATTCAGCATGGGGAGAGCCTGGTAGCCACCTGCCTGCTGGCGGTGTGTACCTTCCTGCACGGCAAAGGGACGCTGGAAGCGGCACAGTGTCAGGAGCCGCCGTCCCCTCCCCTTTCAGGTGATTTAAATGAAATTATTGGTCAGCATCAGGCCAGGCGGGCGCTGGAGGTCACGGCCGCAGGCGGGCATAATCTTTTACTGATCGGCCCGCCGGGAACAGGGAAAACAATGCTGGCATCCCGCCTGTGTGGACTGATGCCACCTCTAAGCGATCGTGAGGCCCTGGAGAGCGCCAGCGTAGCCAGTCTGGTGGGTAGCGGGGAGCTGCACCGTCAGTGGCGTCAGAGGCCGTTTCGCTCCCCTCATCACAGTGCATCGCTCTTTGCGCTGGTCGGTGGTGGATCGCTGCCTAAACCGGGGGAAATTTCACTGGCGCATAACGGCATCCTCTTTCTGGACGAACTCCCGGAATTTGAACGCCGGACGCTGGATGCGTTACGAGAGCCTCTTGAGTCTGGGGAGATCAGTATTTCACGGGCCCGGGCGAAAATAACCTATCCGGCACGCTTCCAGTTAATTGCTGCCATGAACCCCAGCCCGACCGGTCACTATACGGGACAACACAATCGCAGCTCGCCGCGCCAGACGCTACGCTATCTTAGTCGCCTTTCGGGCCCCTTTCTTGACCGCTTCGATCTCTCCCTTGAGGTCCCTTTACTCCCTCCGGGCATGTTGAGTGGTCAGCCGCGTGGCGGCGAGTCCAGTGAAAAAGTACGTGAGCGGGTATTGAGGGCACGAGATCGCCAGCTGGGACGCTGTGGCAAAGTGAATGCGTTAATGAGCAACCACGAAATACAGGCATGCTGTACACTTACGCCAGTGGATGCGGAATGGCTGGAGCAGATACTGGTGCAACTGGGCCTGTCAGTGCGGGCGTGGCAACGTATTTTGAAGGTGGCACGTACGATTGCCGACCTGGCGGGGGACAGCGTAATCAGACGGGAGCATTTGACTGAAGCAATAAGCTATCGGGCCATCGACCGTCTGCTGATTCATCTGCATAACAGCCTCGAATAGCCGGCATGAAAAAGGGGCCGAAGCCCCTTAATCTTAATCGTCACTATCCGTGTAGTCTTCAACCCCTTCCATCTGCGGTTTGCCGCCGGAAAGAGTATGAAAACGCTTAGGACGTTTAATCCGTGTCATGTATTTTGACCAGACTTTTTCTGCCTCAGTTTGCGGCTCACGCACGCCCCGACACACCTCAATGAACAGTCGCTCTTCTTCTGTGCCTGGCTCACGCTTTGCCAGATCCAGCTCGTTAAAAGCGTAACCATAACGCTCAAGAAGTTGGGCTTCTTTGATGGTGAAATCACCGTGACGGGAGAACCCGCGAGGGTAATGTTTGTTATCAAAAAAACGATTCGTTGTTGCGAAGCTTTCCGCCATTTTACACGCTCCTAACTCTTTTATGGCCGTGCTATTTATGGCGCGGAGTATTAGATAGGCTTGACAGAGTGTAAAACAAAACATTTAAATCATAACGACAAATGTTTTTTAGGAGATGGATGTGGATACGGAATTACTGAAAACCTTTCTTGAAGTGAGCAGAACTCGCCACTTTGGACGTGCAGCGGAAGCACTCTATCTCACGCAATCTGCTGTCAGTTTTCGCATCAGACAGCTTGAAAACCAGCTGGGAGTGAGCCTGTTTACCCGCCATCGTAACAACATCAGACTGACGTCTGCCGGGGAGCGCCTGCTGCCCTATGCAGAGAGCCTGATGAGCACGTGGCTGATGGCCAAGAAAGAGGTGGCACACACGCAGCAGCATCATGAGCTGTCGATTGGGGCCAGTGCATCACTATGGGAGGCTTACCTGACACCGTGGCTTCAGACGCTGTATGAGAACCGGGAAAGCCTGCATCTCGAAGCACGCGTGGCCCAGCGCCATTCTCTGGTCAAACAGCTGCATGAGCGTCAGCTTGACCTGCTGGTGACGACAGAGGCCCCTAAAATGGACGAGTTAAGCAGTCAACAAATCGGCCATATCTCCCTGACGCTGTTCCGATCGCGAAAATCGGAGAAAAAAGAGAAATATGACTACATTAAGCTGGAATGGGGCGCTGATTTTCACCAGCATGAAAGCTATCTGGCCGGAGCCGATGATGTTCCCGTACTGACGACGACCTCCGCACATCTGACCCGACAGCTTCTGCATACCACGGGAGCCTGTGCTTTTTTACCGGACGTTTGGGGTAAAGAATACAGCGATCTTTTAGTGATCCCTGATACTGCTGTCGCTTCCAGACCCCTGTATGCGGTGTGGTTACAAAACAGCGATCAGCAGGCACATATCCGTCAATTAATTAAGTTTCCGGTGAATGTCAGAGCGTAATGAGCTGAAATAAACAGCAAAAAAGGCCAGTCTGCTGGTCTTTTTTTATGCTTTTGGCGGAGTAAACGGTGAAAAAGTCAGGAATTTTAGACAAAAAAAATCCTTTGCCGAAGCAAAGGATTGTTTTTATTTGGCAGGGGCGGAGAGACTCGAACTCCCAACACCCGGTTTTGGAGACCGGTGCTCTACCAATTGAACTACGCCCCTAAAAGGGTGGCGGAACGGACGGGGCTCGAACCCGCGACCCCCTGCGTGACAGGCAGGTATTCTAACCAACTGAACTACCGCTCCACCGATTCTGTACTGACTTCAGACTGCGTCTGACTTCAGGTGTTTCGCCCTTACCTTGTCAGGGGTAAGGTCACGACCCGGTTACGGGTCTTAAATTGATGCCTGGCAGTTCCCTACTCTCGCATGGGGAGACCCCACACTACCATCGGCGCTACGGCGTTTCACTTCTGAGTTCGGCATGGGGTCAGGTGGGACCACCGCGCTAAAGCCGCCAGGCAAATTCTTTGTGCTCTGTCCTGTGTCTTTTGTGCTCTGACGGCGTTGCCTGCGCTCGTAAGCTCAGTCACATACTTCTGTATGCTCCTTCTCTCACTTCACTGGCCGCCTTGTCACAGCGCAAAATCCTTCGGACTCAATTCCGGGAACAGGCTGAAAATTGTTTTGCGTCTCTCGAACGCCACGCCAGAACGCTTCTGGCGTTGTAAGGTTAAGCCTCACGGGTCATTAGTACCGGTTAGCTCAACGCATCGCTGCGCTTACACACCCGGCCTATCAACGTCGTAGTCTTCAACGTCCCTTCAGGGGGCTCAGGGCCCCAGGGAGAATTCATCTCGAGGCAAGTTTCGCGCTTAGATGCTTTCAGCGCTTATCTTTTCCGCACTTAGCTACCGGGCAATGCCATTGGCATGACAACCCGAACACCAGCGGTGCGTTCACTCCGGTCCTCTCGTACTAGGAGCAACCCCTCTCAATTCTCCAGCGCCCACGGCAGATAGGGACCGAACTGTCTCACGACGTTCTAAACCCAGCTCGCGTACCACTTTAAACGGCGAACAGCCGTACCCTTGGGACCTACTTCAGCCCCAGGATGTGATGAGCCGACATCGAGGTGCCAAACACCGCCGTCGATATGAACTCTTGGGCGGTATCAGCCTGTTATCCCCGGAGTACCTTTTATCCGTTGAGCGATGGCCCTTCCATTCAGAACCACCGGATCACTATGACCTGCTTTCGCACCTGCTCGAGCCGTCACTCTCGCAGTCAAGCTAGCTTATGCCATTGCACTAACCTCACGATGTCCGACCGTGATTAGCTAACCTTCGTGCTCCTCCGTTACTCTTTAGGAGGAGACCGCCCCAGTCAAACTACCCACCAGACACTGTCCCCACGCCGGATTACGGCGCCAGGTTAGAACATCAAACGTTAAAGGGTGGTATTTCAAGGTTGGCTCCACGCAGACTGGCGTCCACGCTTCAAAGCCTCCCACCTATCCTACACATCAAGGCTCAATGTTCAGTGTCAAGCTGTAGTAAAGGTTCACGGGGTCTTTCCGTCTTGCCGCGGGTACACTGCATCTTCACAGCGAGTTCAATTTCACTGAGTCTCGGGTGGAGACAGCCTGGCCATCATTACGCCATTCGTGCAGGTCGGAACTTACCCGACAAGGAATTTCGCTACCTTAGGACCGTTATAGTTACGGCCGCCGTTTACCGGGGCTTCGATCAAGAGCTTCTCCTTGCGGATAACCCCATCAATTAACCTTCCGGCACCGGGCAGGCGTCACACCGTATACGTCCACTTTCGTGTTTGCACAGTGCTGTGTTTTTAATAAACAGTTGCAGCCAGCTGGTATCTTCGACTGCCTTCAGCTCCGTCCGCGAGGGACTTCACCTGGTGGCAGCGTGCCTTCTCCCGAAGTTACGGCACCATTTTGCCTAGTTCCTTCACCCGAGTTCTCTCAAGCGCCTTGGTATTCTCTACCTGACCACCTGTGTCGGTTTGGGGTACGATTCGATGTTACCTGATGCTTAGAGGCTTTTCCTGGAAGCAGGGCATTTGTTACTTCAGCACCGTAGTGCCTCGTCATCACGCCTCAGCCTTATAGAGTTCCGGATTTGCCTGGAACTCAAGCCTACACGCTTAAACCGGGACAACCGTCGCCCGGCTAACATAGCCTTCTCCGTCCCCCCTTCGCAGTAACACCGAGTACAGGAATATTAACCTGTTTCCCATCGACTACGCCTTTCGGCCTCGCCTTAGGGGTCGACTCACCCTGCCCCGATTAACGTTGGACAGGAACCCTTGGTCTTCCGGCGAGCGGGCTTTTCACCCGCTTTATCGTTACTTATGTCAGCATTCGCACTTCTGATACCTCCAGCAGACCTCACAGTCCACCTTCGACGGCTTACAGAACGCTCCCCTACCCAACAACACTTACGTATCGCTGCCGCAGCTTCGGTGCATGGTTTAGCCCCGTTACATCTTCCGCGCAGGCCGACTCGACCAGTGAGCTATTACGCTTTCTTTAAATGATGGCTGCTTCTAAGCCAACATCCTGGCTGTCTGTGCCTTCCCACATCGTTTCCCACTTAACCATGACTTTGGGACCTTAGCTGGCGGTCTGGGTTGTTTCCCTCTTCACGACGGACGTTAGCACCCGCCGTGTGTCTCCCGTGATAACATTCTTCGGTATTCGCAGTTTGCATCGGGTTGGTAAGCCGGGATGGCCCCCTAGCCGAAACAGTGCTCTACCCCCGAAGATGAGTTCACGAGGCGCTACCTAAATAGCTTTCGGGGAGAACCAGCTATCTCCCGGTTTGATTGGCCTTTCACCCCCAGCCACAAGTCATCCGCTAATTTTTCAACATTAGTCGGTTCGGTCCTCCAGTTAGTGTTACCCAACCTTCAACCTGCCCATGGCTAGATCACCGGGTTTCGGGTCTATACCCTGCAACTTAACGCCCAGTTAAGACTCGGTTTCCCTTCGGCTCCCCTATACGGTTAACCTTGCTACAGAATATAAGTCGCTGACCCATTATACAAAAGGTACGCAGTCACCTAACAAGTAGGCTCCCACTGCTTGTACGTACACGGTTTCAGGTTCTGTTTCACTCCCCTCGCCGGGGTTCTTTTCGCCTTTCCCTCACGGTACTGGTTCACTATCGGTCAGTCAGGAGTATTTAGCCTTGGAGGATGGTCCCCCATATTCAGACAGGATGTCACGTGTCCCGCCCTACTCATCGAACTCACAGCAAGTGCATTTTTGTGTACGGGAGTATCACCCTGTACCCTGCGACTTTCCAGACGCTTCCACTAATGCACAAACTGATTCAGGTTCTGGGCTGTTCCCCGTTCGCTCGCCGCTACTGGGGGAATCTCGGTTGATTTCTTTTCCTCGGGGTACTTAGATGTTTCAGTTCCCCCGGTTCGCCTCATGCCACTATGTATTCATGACATGATAGTGTGACGTATCACACTGGGTTTCCCCATTCGGGTATCGTCGGTTATTGCGGTTCATATCACCTTACCGACGCTTATCGCAGATTAGCACGCCCTTCATCGCCTCTGACTGCCTAGGCATCCACCGTGTACGCTTAGTCGCTTAACCTCACAACCCACAAGCGTCCCATACGGAACACGTGTTGTCGTTGCGAGCATTTGAGAGACTCGAACATATCGTAGATTTCATTCTTATTACGGAGAATGAAAACGACATGTCGTTTCAATTTTCAGCTTGTTCCGGATTGTTAAAGAGCAAATATCTCAAACGTGACTCGTTAAAGTCAGTTTTGAGATACGGTGATAACGACTTTCACTTCGTTACCGGTATGGCGTCCCCAAGGGGATTCGAACCCCTGTTACAGCCGTGAAAGGGCAGTGTCCTGGGCCTCTAGACGATGGGGACTCTGATACTACTATTGCTCGTTACTTCTATCAGACAATCTGTGTGGACACTACGCGGGAAAGTATCTTCAGGTAAGGAGGTGATCCAACCGCAGGTTCCCCTACGGTTACCTTGTTACGACTTCACCCCAGTCATGAATCACAAAGTGGTAAGCGCCCTCCCGAAGGTTAAGCTACCTACTTCTTTTGCAACCCACTCCCATGGTGTGACGGGCGGTGTGTACAAGGCCCGGGAACGTATTCACCGTAGCATTCTGATCTACGATTACTAGCGATTCCGACTTCACGGAGTCGAGTTGCAGACTCCGATCCGGACTACGACGCACTTTATGAGGTCCGCTTGCTCTCGCGAGGTCGCTTCTCTTTGTATGCGCCATTGTAGCACGTGTGTAGCCCTGGCCGTAAGGGCCATGATGACTTGACGTCATCCCCACCTTCCTCCGGTTTATCACCGGCAGTCTCCTTTGAGTTCCCACCATTACGTGCTGGCAACAAAGGATAAGGGTTGCGCTCGTTGCGGGACTTAACCCAACATTTCACAACACGAGCTGACGACAGCCATGCAGCACCTGTCTCACGGTTCCCGAAGGCACTAAGGCATCTCTGCCGAATTCCGTGGATGTCAAGGCCAGGTAAGGTTCTTCGCGTTGCATCGAATTAAACCACATGCTCCACCGCTTGTGCGGGCCCCCGTCAATTCATTTGAGTTTTAACCTTGCGGCCGTACTCCCCAGGCGGTCGACTTAACGCGTTAGCTCCGGAAGCCACGCCTCAAGGGCACAACCTCCAAGTCGACATCGTTTACGGCGTGGACTACCAGGGTATCTAATCCTGTTTGCTCCCCACGCTTTCGCACCTGAGCGTCAGTCTTTGTCCAGGGGGCCGCCTTCGCCACCGGTATTCCTCCAGATCTCTACGCATTTCACCGCTACACCTGGAATTCTACCCCCCTCTACAAGACTCTAGCCTGCCAGTTTCGAATGCAGTTCCCAGGTTGAGCCCGGGGATTTCACATCCGACTTGACAGACCGCCTGCGTGCGCTTTACGCCCAGTAATTCCGATTAACGCTTGCACCCTCCGTATTACCGCGGCTGCTGGCACGGAGTTAGCCGGTGCTTCTTCTGCGGGTAACGTCAATCGACGAAGTTATTAACTTCATCGCCTTCCTCCCCACTGAAAGTACTTTACAACCCGAAGGCCTTCTTCATACACGCGGCATGGCTGCATCAGGCTTGCGCCCATTGTGCAATATTCCCCACTGCTGCCTCCCGTAGGAGTCTGGACCGTGTCTCAGTTCCAGTGTGGCTGGTCATCCTCTCAGACCAGCTAGGGATCGTCGCCTAGGTGAGCCATTACCCCACCTACTAGCTAATCCCATCTGGGCACATCCGATGGTGTGAGGCCCGAAGGTCCCCCACTTTGGTCCGAAGACGTTATGCGGTATTAGCTACCGTTTCCAGTAGTTATCCCCCTCCATCGGGCAGTTTCCCAGACATTACTCACCCGTCCGCCACTCGTCACCCGAGAGCAAGCTCTCTGTGCTACCGTTCGACTTGCATGTGTTAGGCCTGCCGCCAGCGTTCAATCTGAGCCATGATCAAACTCTTCAATTAAAAGTTCGATTTGCTGCAACAAGTGCAGCGATGCTCAAGTGTAAAACGTCATAATGAATTTCATTATGTGTTCACTCTTAAGACTTGATATTTTTTGTCACCCGGAGGTGACTGATATCAATCCTGCGAGTGCCCACACAGATTGTCTGATAAATTGTTAAAGAGCGTTGCGAACAGTGCCGGAGCTTCCTGTCGCGAGGTGGCGTATATTACGCTTTCCTCCTTCGGAGTCAACTTCTTTTTGAGAAGTTTTTTCCGGCGCTATCAGTTACCTGACGCTGCTGACCCGGTGGCCTGTAAGCCGTTGTTCCGTGTCAGTGGAGGCGCAGTATAGGGATTTTCTGGCAGCTGACAAGGGTAAATTGCAAAAAAGTTACTGAGTGGTGCTTTTTTACCCGAAACCCGGCTAAAGCGACAGTTTTTCGAGCTTTGTGAAGCCATATCGTTGTAAAACTGGCATTAATTGTACCGCCTGCTCACTAATATCCATACAGAATGCCATGTTCTCATCCGGCGAAAAAGCGTCTGGCGACTCATTTTCCAGTAACCACACCGTTCGACGCGCAATTGCCGCACCAGAATCGATTAAACGGGTACCTTCAGGGAGTACCTGCTGTAGCTCTTCACTAATAAGAGGGAAATGCGTGCAGCCCAGGACGACGGTATCCGGTGGTTCCTGCATACGCAGCCACGGCTGCAGGATGCGCTTCACGTCATCGATAGAAACAGGCTGGCCATGCAGTTTGGCTTCCGCCAGCTCTACCAACTCCGCCGATCCCAGCATCTCGGTCTTACATTCACTGCCAAAACGCGCCACCAGCTCATGCGTATAAGGACGTTTCACCGTCCCCCGGGTCGCCAGCAGGCCAACAACCCCATTACGAGTCAGGCGCGCTGCCGGTTTTATAGCAGGAACCACACCGACAACAGGAAATGCAAAGCGCTCGCGTAAAGCGGGCAGCGTGACGGTACTCGCTGAGTTACAGGCGATCACCACCAGAGCCAGGGGATAACGGCGGGTCACCGCTTCAACGATAGCGACCACACGCTCGACGATAAACGCTTCCGACTTTTCGCCATAAGGGAAAGCGACATTATCGAACGCGTAGAGATAATGGAGATCCGGCAGCAATTTGCGGATCTCATCATAGACTGAAAGCCCACCGACGCCGGAATCAAAAACCAGCACGGTGGGACGCGGTTTAGAAGGTGTAGCTGCCGCTGAGGTAGTATTCCCGTCCAGGGGTTTCATAGCCATACACTGTCTCGTATTCTTTATCGAACAGGTTGGCAATTCTACCACGAACGGTGAGATGGGATGTGACTGGATACGACACCGCGAGATCCCACAGGCTGACCCCCCCCAATTTGGCCAGATCACCATTTGGATTGGTTGCGTATTGACGGTCGTAGCGTTCACCCAGGTATTGATAACTCACTGACCAGTCGAAATTATACACCGTCCAGTCGAGCTGATACTTCACCTGCTGTTTAGCCCGACGCAGCAAAATCTCATTGGTTTCAGCATTACGCGGATCAACGTAATCATAGGAGATCTGGTGAGATACCGGACCGATATCAAATGAAGCCGTTGCTTCCACACCTTTGATGGTCGCTTTATTGATATTGTAATAACCGCCGTTGGCACTACTGTAATCAATAAGGCTGTCGATATCGTTGCGATATCCGGATACATGCCAGGTCACAGGGCCCGTTAAGCCTTCGAAGCCCCCTTCCCACTGCTTGCTCTCTTCAGGATCAAGATTGCTATTGCCGCCAAAAGAACCGTACAGCTGACCGAGATTGGGTGCCTTAAATGCCGTCCCGTAACTGGCGATGAAACGATAACCCTCAATGAACTCCCAGGCCGCGCTGGACTGCCAGGTGTTATGCCAGCCGTAAACGGAGTGATCATCGCCACGAACGGCAGCGTCCAGCGTGACTGGACCAAACATCTGCTGCCCGGTGGCATACAACCCCGTATTGGTCACGTCACGACGGTCATTTACATAAGCAGTCCCTGGCTCAATGGACTGCTTCTGCCAGTCAACGCCGCCACCCACACTGCCCTGTCCCACGGCCACATTATTGGCCCACTGCAAATTATACTGCTGGGAGTCATCAAGAGTGGCAGAAGATGCATAGCGTCCCATATCAGGACTGTAATTATAATCTTTCGTGTGGCTGTAGCTGGCGGTCAGATTGGAAGAATAGAGACCATTATTGAAGCGGAGTCCACCATCCCAGGTCTGGCTATACAGCTGGCGGGTATCAACATAGGTATCGGGTTGAACATAGGTCGGGCTACCGTCATAGGCAGTGCGGTTATCAAAGCCATAACCCCGAACAAAGGCACTAAAATCATCATTGATCTGATGTTCAATCGCGCCATAGATGTTCTTGCTCATAAACCCATCACGATCGGGTTGTGCAGTGTTGCCAAGTGCATCAGGGTAATTAGCAACAACATCATAGCCTTTGGTGTAGGTATAGTTACCTGCAAGCGTCACCCGAGTATTCTGGCCCAGCATCTGCTGAGTGGAACCGTCGTAAGACTGATAGCCGTTGGAACCAACCCCTGCCGCAAGCGTCGTACCATCCTCATTGCGCGTGGTAATGATGTTGAGTACCCCTCCAATGGCATCAGAACCATAGACTGCTGAACGTGCTCCACGTACATATTCAATCCGCTGAACCAGTGAAATTGGGATCTGGCTGAGATCGGAAGCACCGCTGATCCCCGCCTGATTAAGGCGCACACCATCAATTAAGACCAGAACATGGCTGGAGTTAGTGCCACGAATAAACAGTGAGCTTTGCTGGCCCATTCCACCATTTTGAGCAATATCGACACCCGGCAGGCGACGCATCACATCCGTCAGCGTTTTTGACTGCCAGCGGTCGATCTGCTCTTTCGTAACCACCGTGGTAGGGGCCAATACAGAAGAGACTGGCTGTTCAAAACGATTCGCAGTCACAACCTGCGTTTCTTCATTACTATCCTGTGCAAATCCGTTTTGCGCCCAGAGGGAAATCGCCGTAGCGCTAAACGCCAGCAGCGAGTTTTTAGTTGTTATCATCATCAAGCATCCAAAAGATGTGCAGGATGCCGCAGGCATACGATCGATAGCACGCGATGATCGTAAAAAATGCGACGTTCATCCGGCAGGTCTTCGGGCTCAGAATCCTTAAGTGGCAATGACTTCCCGTCAAAAGACAGTGTCTGCATTACGCTATTGTCACGACATTCTATACCGCTGCGCGTCAGCTCCAGATTTGCACTGGATTCCCTTTTAACTCGTGGGGAGGCCGGAGGCCGCATTTTATGTACAAATATATTAGAAGTCCAGATATCCAGACATCCATAATGAATGAAGAGTGGACAACGCTGGACATGAGATAAAGATTCCCTACAATCGCCCGGCTATATCCGCCAAATACCCAGGAATCACCATGACACCCGAACAACTGCCTGTTGAACAGTATGATGACCAGCTCACTGAGAAAGTGACACGACTGACGTCGATGATGTCCGCATTTAACGCGCCCGAAGTCGAAGTCTTCCGTTCTCCGGTCAGCCATTATCGGATGCGTGCTGAATTCCGTATCTGGCATGATGGCGACGACCTGTACCATATTATTTTCGATCAGGAGACGCACAACCGCATCCGGGTCGACAGCTTCCCGGCGGCCAGTGAACTGATTAACCGCCTGATGCCCCGTATGATCGCGGCCGTGCGCGACCAGCGTGCGCTGCGCTTTAAACTGTTCCAGATAGACTATTTATCGACGGTCAGCGGCCAGGTGGTGGTTTCACTGCTCTATCACCGTAAGCTGGATGAAGAGTGGCAGCAGGCGGCCACGCTACTGCGTGATGCGCTGCGTGCGGAAGGGTTCGATCTGCATCTGATCGGCCGCGCCACTAAAACCAAAATCTGTCTGGACCAGGATTTCGTTGATGAGCGTCTGATGGTGGACGGCCGTGAGATGATCTATCGCCAGGTAGAAAACAGCTTTACGCAGCCCAATGCGGCAATGAATGTGAAGATGCTGGAATGGGCGCTGGATGCCACGCGCGATTCTCGCGGCGACCTGCTGGAGTTGTACTGCGGCAACGGCAACTTCTCACTGGCACTGGCGCGTAACTTCCGCCGCGTGCTGGCAACGGAAATCGCCAAACCGTCAGTCGCCTCTGCTCAGTACAATATCGCGGTAAACCAGATCGATAACGTACAGATTATCCGCATGGCGGCAGAAGAGTTTACTCAGGCAATGAACGGAGACAGAAGCTTCAGAAGGCTGGAAGGTATCGATCTGAGCAGCTATGAGTGCGAAACCATTTTCGTCGACCCGCCGCGCAGCGGCCTGGATGAAGAAACGGTGAAGATGGTGCAGGCGTATCCGCGCATTCTGTATATCTCCTGTAATCCGACGACGCTGTGCGAGAACCTCGCCACGCTGTCTGACACCCATGAGATCGCTCGCCTCGCGCTGTTTGACCAGTTCCCGTATACCCATCACATGGAGTGCGGCGTACTACTGACCCGCCGCTAAACTGGCCCGGGCGATGCGGGTCGCCCATTATTGCTGACTATTTTTGCGCGCGCGCCACTTCATGGCAATCCAGAACACCACCACCACCATCAGGATGGTCGGTACAAAGTTAGAGCCAATGTCCGGGTATTCTGCCCGGACGATGGCGCTGTACACCAGAATCCCCAGCAGGAAAAAGCCGGCAGCCAGCGACGGCATTCCTTCAGGCATGGCGCGATTCAGGTAGCGCTGATGCAGGCACCAGGCAGCCAGACCGAGCGCGATCAACGGGAAGACTGAAAATGGCACCAGGGAACTGAACAGTGCCGAAAAAGAACCATTAATGGAAAGTCCGGTAATAAAGGTCAGTAGCAGTGTTCCTTTGTCCCGGCCCGTTGCTAAATTCATGTCACCCCCTGCTAGTCTTTGGATTCCAGCGTTACTGCCAGCTTTTCCTGCTCACGGCGGTACCAGTAATAGGCCCCCTTCGAGATCATCCGCAGCTGCAGCACCAGTCGTTCTTCCAGCTGACGCCGCTGATCGGCATCAATATCCAGCGCTTCCGCACCGGCGTTAAACACGATAATCACCATCGCTTCAGCCTGCGCCTCGGTGAAGCTGCGCGGCATGCGATTTTCAATTTCCAGATAATCAGCCAGTTCGGCGATAAAGTGCTGAATCTCACGCGCTACAGCAGCACGGAACGCGGATGAGGTTCCGGAACGCTCACGGAGTAACAGGCGAAAGGCGTTAGGATTGTCGCCAATAAACTCCATAAAGGTAGAAACCGATGTCCGGATAACGCTGCCACCTTTGGCAATACGCTGACGAGCCTGACGCATAAGCTGTCGCAGCATCAGGCCACTTTCATCCACCATCGTTAGCCCCAATTCATCTACATCACGAAAGTGACGATAGAATGACGTTGGAGCAATACCCGCCTCCCTGGCGACTTCACGCAAACTGAGGCTGGCAAAACTACGTTCGGCGCTTAGTTGACTAAATGCCGCTTCGATTAATGAACGTCGTGTACGTTCTTTTTGCTGCGCTCTGACGCCCATTTTTCTGCCTGTTTAGCCTGCAAGTGGGCACTATAGCAAAAATTTCAGCGTACAGTGGGCCAAACTTTGTGACCGCCTGTTAACTCATTCATTTGGCAATTGATGGCAAAAAGCACGGTTAGAATTGGGAACTGAGGCGCGAGATGTTAGAATCTCGTTGTAAAATTGTATAAAAAATAGGACGTATTGGTATGCAACAGTCTTATGATTACGACGCCATCGTGATTGGCTCCGGCCCTGGCGGTGAAGGTGCCGCGATGGGCCTGGTGAAACAGGGCGCACGAATTGCCGTTATCGAGCGCTATCACAATATCGGTGGCGGATGTACACACTGGGGGACGATCCCTTCTAAAGCGCTGCGCCATGCCGTCAGCCGCATTATCGAATTCAATCAGAACCCCCTGTATAGCGACCACACGCGTCTTTTGCGCTCTTCTTTTGCTGATATTCTGAACCACACTGAAAACGTCATCAGCCAGCAAACCCGGATGCGTCAGGGCTTCTACGAGCGTAATCACTGTGAACTGTTCCAGGGTGACGCCCGTTTTGTCGATGCCAACACCATCGAAATCGAAAGCCATGATGGCACGGTCGAACGACTGACCGCCGGAAAGTTTGTGATTGCCTGTGGTTCACGCCCTTACCATCCACCGGATGTCGATTTTAGCCACCCACGCATCTATGACAGCGACTCTATCCTTAACCTGCACCATGAACCGGATCATGTGATTATCTATGGTGCCGGTGTGATCGGTTGTGAGTACGCGTCGATTTTCCGTGGCCTGTCGGTCAAAGTCGATCTGATTAATACCCGCGACCGTCTGCTGGCCTTCCTCGATCAGGAAATGTCAGACTCGCTCTCTTATCACTTCTGGAATAATGGCGTGGTGATTCGCCATAATGAGGAGTTTGAGAAAATTGAAGGGGTGGCAGATGGCGTGATTATGCATCTCAAGTCCGGCAAGAAACTCAAGGCAGACTGCCTGTTGTACGCTAACGGACGCACCGGGAACACCGATTCACTGTCACTGGACAATGTCGGGCTGGAAGCGGATGGTCGCGGTCTGTTGAAAGTGAACAGTATGTACCAGACGGCACAGCCGCATATTTACGCAGTGGGGGATGTAATTGGTTACCCAAGTCTGGCGTCTGCTGCCTACGATCAGGGGCGCATTGCCGCGCAGGCGATGATCAAAGGCGAAGCGACCGCGCACCTGATTGAAGACATTCCGACCGGTATCTACACCATCCCGGAAATCAGCTCCGTCGGGAAAACCGAACAGCAGTTAACGGCGATGAAAGTGCCCTACGAAGTGGGTCGGGCGCAGTTCAAACACCTGGCACGTGCGCAGATTGTCGGGATGAATGTCGGGAGTCTGAAGATCCTGTTCCACCGCGAGACCAAAGAGATCCTCGGCATTCACTGCTTCGGTGAACGTGCTGCGGAGATCATCCACATCGGTCAGGCGATTATGGAACAGAAAAACGGTGGCAACACGATTGAGTACTTCGTGAATACCACCTTTAACTACCCGACGATGGCGGAAGCCTACCGGGTTGCCGCGTTAAACGGCCTGAACCGCCTGTTTTAACGCACCGCCATTCATGACCGCCTGCATATGCTCGCGGATCTCCTCTGCCAGCTGCTCATAGCGGCCGCGCAGAGGGGAACCCGGGCGATACACTAACGCGATGGTGCGCTGTGGTACCGGCTTATAGCAGTCCAGGTAACACACCCCGTCGCGCACCCGCTCTTTCGGTACCGCCAGCGAAGGCAACAGCGTAATGCCGCTGCCCGCAGCCACCATATTGCGTAGCGTTTCCAGACTGGTCGCGCGGAAGTGTGTGTCTTCATCTGCTCCGGCCTGGAAGCAGAAGCCCATCGCCTGGTCGCGCAGACAGTGACCGTCTTCCAGCATCAAAAGCTTTTCACCGGAAAGATCCGACATCGGTACGCGATCGCGGTCATGCCATGGGTGATCGGCATAGATCGCCAGTTTCATTGGCTCATCAAACAGGGGCACTTCAATAAAGGCTTCTGACTCTTTCACCAGCGCCAGAATGGCACAATCCAGCTTACCGCTGTCGAGCTGCGCCAGCAGCTGCTGGGTCTGCGCTTCGTGCAGATACATTTCCAGCTTCGGGAAAGTTTTATGCAGCGTGGGAATAATCTGCGGCAGCAGGTACGGGCCAACGGTCGGGATCAGACCAATATGCATCGGCCCTGACATCGCCTCGCCCTGCTGACTGGCCATCTCCTTCAGTACTTTCACTTCACGCAGCACGGTACGGGCCTGGTCCACCAGCAGCAGACCGGCCTGGGTAAACAGTACTTTACGACTGGTGCGCTCCAGTAGCATCACGCCCAGCTCATCCTCCAGCTTACGAATCTGGCCGCTTAACGTCGGCTGACTCACATGGCAGGCATCGGCTGCACGACGAAAATGGCGATGTTCTGCCAGCGAAACCAGATACTCCAGATCACGTATATTCATTTTATCCTCTCATTCACGATAGTTCGTGACGATAGATAGCATAGCAACCAACGATTATCCCTATCAAGCATCAATAAAGATAATGTGCCGGTGCAGAAAGGGAGCACACCTAATTTTATAACGTTGAGGTCTTTTTATGTTTGCAAGTCAGGAAGGTAAGTCTATCCCGCAGGTCACTTTTCACACGCGTCAGGGCGACAGTTGGGTCGATGTCACCACTGATGAGCTGTTCAAAGACAAAACGGTGATCGTTTTTTCTCTGCCGGGAGCCTTTACCCCCACCTGTTCATCCAGCCATCTGCCGCGCTATAACGAACTGGCAGACGTATTTGGGCAACATGGCGTGGACAGCATCCTGTGCGTGTCAGTCAATGACACCTTTGTGATGAACGCCTGGAAAGCCGATCAGCGTGCCGGCAACATCACCTTTATTCCCGATGGCAACGGTGATTTCACCCGGGGTATGGAGATGCTGGTGGAAAAAGCCGACCTCGGCTTTGGTCCCCGCTCATGGCGTTATTCCATGCTGGTGCGTAACGGCATGGTAGAGAAGATGTTTGTTGAACCGAATAAGCCCGGCGACCCGTTTGAAGTGTCCGATGCGGATACCATGCTGCGCTATGTGGCCCCGGAATTTAAAGTGCAGGAGTCCGTTTCCCTGTTCAGCAAGCCGGGCTGCCCGTTCTGTGCCAAAGCCAAGCAGATGCTGTTAGACCGAGGGATCGCGTTTGAAGAAATCGTCCTGGGTCAGGACGCCACCACCGTTAGCCTGCGTGCCGTCACCGGCCGGGCTACCGTACCTCAGGTGTTCATTGGCGGTCGCCATATCGGCGGCAGTGATGATTTAGAGCAGTTCTTCGCGGCATAACAGACAGGGGCGGCCTTCTTCTGGTCGTCCCTTTCACGCCGGCAGGCTGACCCCGATAAGAAGGTCAGCCTGGCGCCCCTTATCCCAGGCGCTGTTTCGCTTCAGTGATCGCATTTGCTACCTGATGCGGAGAAACGCCGCCTTTAGCGTTACGTTTGTCCAGGCAGGACTGCAGCGACAGGAAGGGATAGACATCTTCTGCAATCACGCTGCTGAACTTCTGCAGGTCAGACAGCGCCAGTGCTTCCAGCGCTACACCCTGCTTAATCGCTTCTACCACGGTTTCACCGACAATATGATGCGCTTCGCGGAACGGCACGCCTTTGGCGACCAGGTAATCCGCCAGTTCGGTCGAGTTCGCATAACCCTGTTCGGCGGCTTCCTGACAACGCGGACGTTTCACCTGAATTCCGTCCAGAACCAGCGCCGCCATATGCAGGCAGTCAGACCAGGTATCGAGCGCGTCGAACAGCCCTTCTTTGTCCTCCTGCATATCTTTATTGTATGCCAGCGGCAGACCTTTCAGCGTCATGCTCATGGCGGTCAGTGCCCCCTGCACGCGGCCAACCTTGCCACGGATCAATTCCAGCGCGTCCGGGTTTTTCTTCTGTGGCATCAGCGAGGAGCCCGACGTCACTTTATCAGACAGCTCAACAAAGCCCGCCTCACCCGTGTTGAAGAAGATCAGATCTTCGGCAAAACGCGACAGGTGTACCATGCCGATAGAAGCATCTGACAGCAGTTCCAGCACGTGGTCGCGGTCGGATACGGTATCCAGACTGTTACGGGTGGCGGAGGCAAAGCCTAACCATCCAGCCAGCTGTTCGCGGTCGATCTCATACGCAGTTCCGGCCAGAGCACCGCAGCCCAGCGGGCTGACGTCCAGCCGCTTCAGCGTATCCTGCAGGCGGCTTTCATCACGCGCCAGCATCTCAACATAGGCCAGACACCAGTGGGCAAACGTCACCGGCTGCGCGCGCTGCAGGTGGGTGTAACCCGGCATGACCGCGTCCTGGTTGGCTTCTGCGGTGGCAATCAGTGCCTGCTGGAACTGACGTGTGGCAGTCAACAGTTCGCTGACCTGCGCTTTACACCACAGTTTCAGGTCGGTAGCGACCTGGTCATTACGGCTACGGCCAGTATGGAGTTTTTTACCCAGTGAACCGACTTTGTCGATCAGCTTCCCTTCCACCCAGCTGTGAATATCTTCGGCGTCGCTTTCCAGAATTTGCTGTGGGTTCGCGCGCACGTCTTCCAGCAGCGCATTCAGCGCAACTTCCAGCTGCTGCTGCTCGTCTGCGGTTAACACATTGACCGTCACCAGCGCTTTGGACCAGGCAACGGAACCAGTGATGTCCTGCTCTGCCAGACGATAGTCGAAGCGCAGTGAGTCATTAAATAACTTGAAACGCTGATCTGCTGCCTGCGTAAACCGTCCACCCCAAAGTGCCATGCTCAGTACTCCATTCAAATAATGTAATAAGGGCGGCACAGGTGCCGCCCCTACGAATGCCTGTAGGGGCGAGTGGCCTCGCCCGGAAAAGATTACTTCTTCTCGTTCAGCGCGCGAATGCGTGAAGACAGAGAGAACAGACGGATAAAGCCGCCTGCATGACGGTGATCGTACACTTCGTCTTCACCGAAGGTGGCAAACTCTTCAGAGTAAAGGCTGTTAGCCGATTTCTTCTGGATGGCTGTTACCTGACCTTTGTACAGCTGCAGCACCACTTCGCCGTTCACTTCTTCTGCCAGTGCCGCCGCAGAAGCCTGAATGGATTTACGCAGCGGTGCGAACCAGCGGCCATCGTAAACCACATAGGACATTTCCAGGCCAAGCTGCTCACGCCATTTGAAGCTGTCGCGATCCAGAACCAACTGCTCAACCGCACGCAGCGCATTCACCATGATGGTGCCGCCAGGGGTTTCGTAGCAGCCGCGGGACTTGATACCCACCAGACGGTTTTCCACGATATCGATACGACCGACGCCGTGACGGGCACCGATGGCGTTCAGTTTGTCCAGGCAGCCAAACGGGCTTAACGCTTCGCCGTTCACCGCAACGACGCACCCTTTCTCAACGGTAACGGTCACCTGCTCAGGCTGATCCGGGGCTTCCAGTGGATCCACGGTCCATACCCAGCAGTCTTTGTTCGGGGCATTCCACGGGCTTTCCAGCACGCCGCCTTCGGTAGAAATATGCCAGGCGTTTTCATCACGGCTGTAGATTTTTTCCAGCGACGCGGTGGTCGGAATATTACGCTCTTTCAGGTAATCCAGCAGGGCTTCACGGGAACGCAGGTTCCACTCACGCCATGGCGCGACGACTTTCAACTGTGGGGCCAGCGCGGTGTAAGTGGTTTCAAAACGCACCTGGTCGTTACCTTTACCGGTTGCACCGTGGCACAGGGCATCCGCGCCCACTTTCAGCGCCAGCTCAACCTGCGCTTTAGCAATAATCGGGCGCGCCATTGAGGTGCCCAGCAGGTAAGTCCCTTCGTACAGGGCACCGGTCTGCAGCACAGGATAAACGTACTCGCTGATGAACTCTTCACGCAGATCCACCACATGGCACTCAGACGCGCCCGACTGCAGCGCTTTCTGCTCCACGCCTTCCAGATCGCCGCGCTCCTGGCCGATATCCGCCACGAATGCCACCACTTCACAGCCGCCGTAGTTCTCTTTCAGCCATGGAATGATGGCCGAAGTATCCAGACCGCCAGAGTAAGCCAGTACGATTTTCTTGATGCTTTTGTCTTGCATTGTCTCTTCCTTAAATGAATACGTTACTAATTAAGCGAGGATACGGGTGCCGATGGACACGCCGTTAAATAAGGTTGGCAGCTGTTCCGCATGGCGCCAGCTGGCGATATCTACCGGGCGGCCCAGCGTACGGGCGGCTTCCAGTGCGGCATTCACTTTGACGATCATACCGTCAGTGATCACCCCATCGGCGATCAGCTGTTCGGCCTTCTCTGCCGTTATCTCTGCAATACGCTGCCTGTCAGCATCCAGAATACCGCTGACATCAGAAAGCAGGATCAGGTCCGCCCCCAGCGTGGCAGCCAGCGCCGTCGCGGCCTGGTCGGCGTT
Source organism: Erwinia persicina (assembly GCF_019844095.1). Taxonomy (NCBI): domain Bacteria; kingdom Pseudomonadati; phylum Pseudomonadota; class Gammaproteobacteria; order Enterobacterales; family Erwiniaceae; genus Erwinia; species Erwinia persicina. The sequence goes on from NZ_CP082141.1 coordinate 4,477,173, forward strand.
AACGTTCATCAGCAGGCCATCGGCAGTGATGCCAATCGAGCTGACCACCGGCAGGTAGCCCGCACCCAGCAGCGTATTGATCAGGTGGGGAGAACCCGGCGTGGCCAGCCCCACATGGCCCAGTTCATCGTCAAACTGCGCCACATCAACGCTGCCGCCGTCGCCCAGGCACAGACCAACGGCATCAATGCCATGTTTTTTTGACCAGGCCAGCAGGGTTTTGTTCGCTGTACCCGCCAGGGCCCCGGTGATAATGTCAATCTGGTCGGCGGGTGTGACACGCAATCCGTTTTTCTTCTTCACCGGCAGCGACAGCTTGCTCATCAGTTCATCGACCAGGCAGCCGCCACCGTGAACGATCAGCAACGGGCGCTGATGCGTGGTACGGTAGCTGGCCAGAGCAGTAAACAGACGCTCCAGCGCCTCTTCGCTGTCCAGCAGCACACCGCCTAACTTGATAATTAACGGATGGGTCATCAACTCAACTCGCTCTCTGTGATAGATAGAATTTTCGGTTTCCATCTGGCCGCCGATATTGTATTTTTATTCACTATTAGTGCATGAATATTGATACTATCCTAACCCAAGGACTGTCAACAGTGAAGACAAAATTACCCCCTTTTATTGAGATTTACCGCCAACTGATTGCAACGCCATCAATCAGCGCCACCGACAGTGCGCTCGACCAGAGCAATGAAACTTTAATCAATTTACTGGCGGGCTGGTTCCGCGATATCGGCTTCAGCGTGGAAGTCCAGCCGGTACCCGGCACGCGCAATAAATTCAATATGCTGGCAAAGAGTGGTCAGGGTGCAGGCGGCCTGCTGCTGGCCGGGCATACCGACACCGTGCCATTCGACGATGGCCGCTGGACGCGCGATCCCTTTACCCTGAGTGAGCACGACAATAAGCTCTACGGTCTCGGCACGGCCGACATGAAAGGCTTCTTCGCCTTCATCTTAGAGACCCTGCGTGATATTGACGTGTCAGCGCTGAAAAAACCGCTTTATATTCTCGCCACCGCCGATGAAGAAACTACCATGGCGGGCGCGAAGTTCTTCTCTGAAACCACCAGCCTGCGTCCGGACTGTGCCATTATCGGCGAGCCCACCTCCCTGAAACCCGTGCGTGCGCACAAAGGCCATATTTCTAATGTGATCCGTATTCAGGGTCAGTCAGGCCACTCGAGCGATCCGGGCCGCGGCGTCAATGCTATTGAACTGATGCATGAGTCCATCACCCAGTTGATGGAACTGCGCAATACGCTGAAAACACGCTATCACCACGATGGCTTTGCCATCCCCTACCCAACGATGAACTTTGGCCATATCAGCGGCGGCGACGCAGCCAACAGGATCTGCGCCTGCTGTGAACTGCATATGGATATCCGCCCACTGCCGGGCCTGACGTTGAGCGATCTTGACGGTCTGCTGAATGAGGCGCTGGCTCCTGTCAGTGCGCGCTGGCCAGGCCGTCTGACCGTGGGTGAGCTGCACCCGCCGATCCCGGGCTACGAGTGTCCGCGTGAGCATCAGCTGGTTCAGGTGGTGGAAAAACTGCTGGGGACAGAAACAGAGGTGGTGAACTACTGCACCGAGGCACCGTTCATCCAGCAGATCTGCCCGACGCTGGTGTTAGGCCCGGGATCGATCGATCAGGCGCATCAGCCGGACGAATTTATAGATACGGCGTTCATTAAACCGACCCGCGAGCTGATCGCCCAGGTGGTGCATCATTTTTGTCATCATTAACCCGGTTTAATCAAAATACTTCGGGTTGCAGGGGGATGGCAGGCCCGTCAGTCCCCATCACGATGTGACGGGGGTAAAAGTGTCCGCCCCCTGCATTTCCAGGGTAAGAATGACGTACTAAAGGGACAATTGGCTGCAAAAACAGCGTGTTGCCCCTGATTTCAATTATTCCGGATGATAAGAATAACTTATCTCGTTCTGCTGTAATTAAATTTCATAAATTTCGGCTATTTAGCGTCACGATGCGCTGTATTTAAGTCAATTGACGAATGGTTGCGAACGTGGCTAGATAAAAGACAACGTTATGCCCACTGGGGTGAAAGATAGTTACAAATACAAGAAGGGTGTCAGGGATCATATGAACGAACAATATTCCGCAATGCGAAGTAATGTCAGTATGCTCGGCAAACTGCTCGGGGATACTATTAAGGATGCACTGGGAGAGAACATCCTGGACCGGGTAGAAACCATCCGTAAGCTCTCGAAGTCATCACGTGCGGGAAATGATGCCCACCGTCAGGAACTGCTGACCACGCTGCAAAATTTGTCCAATGATGAACTGCTGCCGGTAGCCCGTGCATTCAGTCAGTTCCTCAACCTGACCAACGTAGCCGAGCAGTACCACACCATTTCGCCAAAAGGCGAAGGTGCGAATCACCCTGAACTGCTGGCCGGTACCTTTGAGCGCCTGAAGCAGCAGCCAGACCTGACCGAAGCCGCCGTTCGCGAAGCGATTGAATCCCTGTCGCTGGAACTTGTTCTGACCGCCCACCCGACTGAAATCACCCGCCGTACCCTGATCCATAAACTGGTCGAAGTGAACAGCTGCCTGCAGCAACTGGATCACAATGACCTGTCTGACTATGACCATGGCAAGATCATGCGCCGTCTGCGCCAGCTGGTGGCCCAGGCCTGGCATACCGATGAAATTCGTAAATATCGTCCCACGCCCGTGGATGAGGCCAAGTGGGGCTTTGCGGTGGTGGAAAACAGCCTGTGGGAAGGCGTACCGCAGTTCCTGCGTGAGCTGAATGAGCAGGTCGAAGCCGCCTTTGGTTACACCCTGCCGGTTGATTTTGTGCCGGTCAAGTTTACCTCCTGGATGGGCGGTGACCGCGATGGCAACCCGAATGTGACGGCCGATATCACCCGCCATGTCCTGCAGCTTAGTCGCTGGAAAGCCACCGACCTTTTCCTGCGCGATATCGCCGTACTGGTCTCTGAGCTGTCGATGTCAGAATGCACGCCGGAAGTGCGTGAGCTGTGCGGTAACCCGGACGCGCTGGAGCCTTACCGCGAAATCATGAAAAACCTGCGTGGCCAGCTGATGAGCACCCAGGCTTATCTGGAACGCCGCCTGAAGGGCGAGCGCCTGCCGCGCCCGGACAACCTGCTGATCTCCAACGATCAGCTGTGGGAACCGCTGTACACCTGCTACCAGTCACTGCAGGCCTGTGGTATGGGGATTATTGCCAACGGTCAGTTGCTCGACACCCTGCGCCGCGTGAAGTGCTTTGGCGTACCGCTGGTGCGTATTGACCTCCGCCAGGAAAGTACCCGCCATACTGAAGCCATTGCTGAAATCACCCGCTATCTCGGCCTGGGCGATTACGAGAGCTGGTCAGAAGCTGACAAACAGGCTTTCCTGATCCGCGAACTGAGCTCCAAACGTCCGCTGATGCCACGCCAGTGGGAACCGAGTGCTGATACGAAAGAGGTGCTGGATACCTGTCGCGTAGCGGCGGATGCACCGCAGGGTTCGATTGCTGCCTACGTTATCTCCATGGCGAAAACGCCGTCAGACGTGCTGGCTGTTCATCTGCTGCTAAAAGAGGCGGGTATTTCTTACGCGATGCCGGTGGCCCCGCTGTTTGAAACCCTTGAGGATCTCAACAACGCCAATGATGTCATGAGCCAGCTGCTGAATATCGACTGGTATCGCGGCCTGATTCAGGGCAAGCAAATGGTGATGATCGGCTATTCCGACTCCGCCAAGGATGCAGGGGTGATGGCTGCAAGCTGGGCACAATATCAGGCTCAGGATGCGCTGATCAAAACCTGCGAGAAAGCCGGTATTACCCTGACGCTGTTCCACGGACGCGGCGGCTCCATCGGCCGCGGCGGTGCGCCGGCACATGCAGCGCTTCTGTCGCAACCCCCGGGCAGCCTGAAAGGCGGCCTGCGCGTGACCGAACAGGGTGAGATGATCCGCTTTAAATACGGTCTGCCGGAAGTCACTATCAGCAGCCTGTCGTTGTATACCGGGGCGATCCTCGAAGCTAACCTGCTGCCACCGCCGGAGCCGAAGCCCGAGTGGAACAGCATCATGGACCAGCTGTCTGATGTGTCCTGCAAAATGTACCGGGGCTACGTGCGTGAACACGAAGACTTTGTGCCTTACTTCCGTTCTGCCACCCCGGAGCTGGAGCTGGCCAAGCTGCCGCTGGGTTCACGTCCGGCGAAACGTCGCCCGACCGGCGGTGTTGAGTCGCTGCGTGCCATTCCGTGGATTTTCGCCTGGACGCAGAACCGCCTGATGCTGCCCGCCTGGCTGGGTGCCGGTGCCGCGCTGCAGAAAGCGATGGAAGAGGGTCATCAGGAAACGCTGGAAACCATGTGCCGCGACTGGCCGTTCTTCTCGACTCGTCTGGGGATGCTGGAGATGGTGTTCTCGAAGGCTGACCTGTGGCTGGCGGAATACTACGATCAGCGTCTGGTGGATAAATCGCTGTGGTCACTGGGCAAACAGCTGCGCGATCAGCTGGACTCCGATATTAAAGCCGTGCTGACCATTGCTAACGATTCGCACCTGATGGCCGACCAGCCGTGGATTGCCGAGTCGATTGCCCTGCGTAACGTCTACACTGACCCGCTGAACGTTCTGCAGGCGGAGCTGTTACACCGTTCTCGTCAGCAGGAAGCGGCGGGCGCAGAGCCGGATGCCCGCGTTGAGCAGGCACTGATGGTGACCATCGCCGGCGTGGCGGCGGGAATGCGTAACACGGGTTAAGCCGACAGCAGGGGCGATAGGAAAAATGATCGCCCTCACAACCTGTAGGGGCGGAGATTCTTTTTCGGCCTGCCCCTGACAACAAAAAAGGACGCTCAGGCGTCCTTTTTTGTTGTCGCGGTTATCAGGCGACGGCCAGACCCGGGCGGACGCCCAGCGTGTGGCAGATGGCATAACTCATCTCCGCGCGGTTCAGCGTGTAGAAGTGAAAATCTTTCACCCCTTCGCGGCTGAGAATTTTTACCATATCCATCGCCACGTTAGCACCGACCATTTTGCGGGTTTCCGGGTCGTTATCCAGCCCTTCAAACATACTGGTCATCCAGCCCGGCACGCGGACGTTAGTCATCGTGGCGAAGCGCTGTAACTGCCTGAAATTCGACACCGGCAGAATGCCCGGAACGATTTCAACATCAATGCCGGTAGAGACGCAACGGTCACGAAAGCGCAGATAGCTCTCCACGTCGAAGAAGAACTGGGTGATAGCCCGGTTAGCCCCCGCATCAATTTTACGCTTCAGATTGATCAGATCCGCCTGAGCGCTCTTCGCCTCCGGGTGCACTTCCGGATAAGCGGCCACCGAGATATCAAAATCCCCCACGTCTTTCAGCAGCGCGACCAGATCGGCACCGTACATTTCCGGCTTGCCCCCGCCCGGCGGCAGGTCCCCGCGCAGGGCGACAATATGGCGAATACCGTTGTCCCAGTAGTCACGGGCAATGTTACGCAGCTCATCGCGGGTCGCGTCAATGCAGGTCAGGTGAGGGGCCGCTTCCAGGCCGGTACGGTCTTTGATCCCTTTGATAATGCTGTGGGTCCGGTCACGTTCGCCGGAGTTAGCCCCATAAGTGACCGAGACAAATTTTGGCTTCAGGCTGCTGAGGCGATCGATAGAGCTCCACAGGGTGTCTTCCATTTCGCTGGTGCGCGGCGGAAAGAACTCAAAGGAGACGTTAATTTGCCCGCTGATTTCGGCAAGACTCTGGTTCAGTGCTTCGCGCTGATTTGCGTGGAAAAAACTCATACCCGTTTACCTCATCGATCGCTGCTCAGGATAAATCCCTGTCTTAACGTCTATCCGTTTAGACGTCCAGACATTCAAAATGACGCAAATTGGTTAATCAGTCAACAGTTAAATGATGACCTGACGTGACAAATTCTCAACGAAGATGAGGAAAATTCATGCAGGGAAGGAAGAATGAGGAAATGAACCTCTGGGGCCGCCCTTTTATTTCGGTCGACCCCAGAGAAAAACTACAGCAGCTGTGCCAGGCGGTTAAGATCGGACTGGATCGCCCCGGCCGTGACGTCGCGGCCGGCTCCCGGCCCACGGATCACCAGCGGATTATCACGATACCAGCGGCTTTCAATGGCAAACACGTTGTCGCACGGCAGCAGGGCAGCCAGCGGGTGATCGTCCCGCACGGCCTCCACACCAACGCGCGCTTTGCCGTTCGCGTCAAAACGCGCCACATAACGCAGGACCAGGCCCAGCTCCTGAGCAGCTTCAAAACGCTGAACCATCTGATCGTTCAGTTCATCGGCGTTTTCAAAGAAGTCATCAACCGATCCGGACTGATAGCTGGCCGGCACCAGTGATTCCACGCGCACCTGACCGGGTTCAATATCGTAGCCCGCCTCGCGGGCGAGGATCACCAGCTTACGCATCACGTCCTGGCCGGAGAGATCGGCACGCGGATCTGGCTCCGTCAGCCCCTGCTGCCACGCCTGGTCCACCAGCTCGGTAAACGGAACCGTACCGTCAAACTGCAGGAACAGCCACGACAGCGTACCGGAGAAGATACCGCTGATGGAGAGGATGCTGTCGCCGCTTTCCCGCAGATCGCGCACCGTGTGGTTCACCGGCAGTCCGGCCCCGACGGTGGCATTGTACAGCCAGTGACGTCCGGTTTTGGCGAACGCATCACGGATCTGGCGATAGCTGTCACTGCTGGCCGCGCCCGCGACTTTATTCGCCCCGATCACATGGAAACCGTAGCTGGCAAAATCCAGGTACTGTGCGGCCAGCGTTTCACTGGCGGTCACATCCAGCACCACCAGATCGTCAAACGGGTGAGCCCGCATCCACAGGAACAGCGATTCCTGATCCTGTTCTACGGCCTCATCTTCAAAGAAAGCCAGCGCATGGCTGGCATCCAGCCCCTCATAGCTGAGCAGGCTGCGACGGCTGTCCACCACGCCTGCCAGAACAAATTCAAAGCCGGTACGTGCCGACAGGGTTTCCTGCTCGCGGGCAAACAGTTCCAGCCAGCGGGAGCCAATGTTGCCTTTGCCAAACAGCACCAGGCCGACCTGTTTTTCCGCCCGGAACAGCGTCTGGTGCAGGCCCCGGATCAGATGTTCGGTTGGCCCGACGCGCAGCACCGCTACCAGGCTGATGCCCTCCTGAGACTGGCAGATAAACTCCACCGGCTGATCTTTCATCTGCTGCCAGAAACGATGGCTGTGCAGCGGATTACGGCAAACGCCCGCCCCGACCATCGCCACCATCGCCATCCCTTCACGCAGCTGCAGGCGACCGGGCAACGCCGCATCCTGCAGCAGGGTTAAGGCGCTGTTAACCACCTCCGAGGTGTAGCAAAGCTGGAGGAGATTACGGTCCGGGTGAACACCGGTTGCCAGCGGGCGTACCTGGGCCCGGGTCAGCAGTTGGTCGATCTCCTTACGCAGCGTGGCAAAGTCGTGCTGTGCGGGTACCTGGAACTCTATCAGGCACACGTCATCATGGCTGGTCACAATCCGCGCGCCGGTGCCTGAGGCCAGCACGCGCTCGATGCGTGTTGAACCCTCTCCGGGCTGATAACTGCAGCGCAGCTGTAAATCAATATCGCTGCCGGAAACCGGCTGCAGCGTGCGGGAGTGCAGTACCGGTGCCGCCAGACGTGCCAGCTCGCTGGCTTCATCCAGGCGCAGCAGCGGCAGCAGACAGGCATCCTTCACTTTACGGGGATCGGCACTGTATACACCTGCCACGTCGCTCCAGATAGTCACTCGCGTCACCCCGGCCAGTGCACCGATCTGCGTCGCCGAGTAGTCACTACCGTTGCGTCCTAACAGTACGGTTTCACCGGCATCATTGGCGCAGATAAACCCGGTCACCACCAGACGCTGCCCCGGGCGCTCTGCCATCAGTTGCTGTAACAGCGGCAGCGATTTCGCTTCATCCACCTGCGGCTGTGCGGCACGCTCAGCGCGTAAAAAATCGCGGGCATCGAGGAAGCTCGCCTCAATATCACGCAGATTCAGCACAGCGGACATCAGGCGAGCCGACCAGATCTCACCGTGACCGACCACCTGCGCATACACGGCATCAGTGATGGCGTTATCCAGCAGGGCTGCCAGTTTCTCAAGATCGCGTATAAATTCAGCAATCAGCGGCTCGGCCACAGCGGGCGGTAACAGCGCACCGATCAGTTCACTCTGATAACGACGAAGCGCCTGCTGCACCTGATGGGCAGAGAGACGATCGCTCTGGCTCAGTTTGAGCCAGCTGATCAGCTGATTCGTCGTGCTGCCGGCAGCCGATACGACCATCAGATCGCCCGGCTGACTGTACTCGGCCATGATCCCGGCTACGCGCTGGTAGCATTTGGCATCGGCCAGACTGCTGCCACCAAATTTATGTAACTGCCGCGAACTGTCTGCCCCTGCCACTGCTGAATAACTCATGCTTACCTCTTGGCCGCGATCCGGAACGCATTGTCCAGATCGGCGATTAAATCTTCGTGATCTTCAATTCCCACCGAAATACGCAGCAGCGTTTCCGAAATCCCTGCCGCCGCCCGCGCTTCAGCAGACATGCCCGCATGTGTCATGGTGGCCGTGTGGGAAATCAGGCTTTCAACACCGCCCAGCGACTCCGCCAGGGTAAATAATTCCAGCGCTTTCAGGAAACGGCGCAGCGTCGCTTCGTCACCGTCGAGCTCAAAACTTAGCATGGCGCCAAAGCCTTTTTGCTGACGTGCCGCAAACTGATGGCCGGCATTTTCTGGCAACGAAGGATGATACAACTTTTTCACCAGCGGTTGTTGTTTCAGATAATCAACAATCGCCAGCGCATTGCGCTGTGCCGCCGCCATACGCGGGGCCAGGGTGCGCATCCCCCGCAGCAGCAGATAGCTGTCAAACGCGCCGCCGGTGACACCAATATTATTCGCCCACCAGGCCAGATCCGTCACGTGCTGCGGATCCTTCGCCACGACCGCCCCAGCCACCACGTCAGAGTGTCCGTTAAGGTATTTGGTACAGGAATGGATCACCAGGTCCGCGCCCAGCGCCAGCGGGTTCTGCAGGGCCGGGCTGAGGAAGGTATTGTCCACCACGCTCACGGCGCCTGCTTCTGCAGCGGCCTGACAGATCGCGGCAATGTCCACCACGCGCAGCAGCGGGTTACTTGGACTTTCAATCAGTACCAGCTTCGGTTTTTCAGCCAGTGCAGCCTGTAATGCCGCCTCATCGCCCTGATCGACGAATTTAACGCGATACGCTCCACGTTTGCTCAGGCTGTCGAACAGGCGGTAGCTGCCGCCATAGCAGTCGTGCGGGGCCACCAGCAGGTCCCCAGGCTGCAGAAACACGGTGCACACCAGGTGAATAGCCGACATCCCGGTGCTGGTCATCACCGCACCGGCCCCCCCTTCCAGCTCTGCCAACGCGCGTTGCACCACATCACGCGTCGGGTTGCCACGGCGTGAGTAGTCATGTGCACGGGGCTCATTAAAATCGGTGAAGTTATAGGTGCTGGACAGATGAATGGGGGGGACAACGCAGCCATATTGCTCGTCGTCATTCAAACCGCTACGGACTGCGATGGTTGCCTGTTTACGCGTCATGGTGCACAAGTTCCTGCTGGAGTATAAGTGAAGACAGATAGAGTAAAGCGGGTAGATATAGACGTCAATACATCTGGACATCTAAATGTCTTTGCGTATAGATTGAGCAATGCGCGAATAACCGTTAGAATTATGTCGATATACCCCAGAGAACGTTGTGCCATCCCGGTGCGGTGGACACGAACTTCGGGCATAATTAGCCGGATTTCGGTATTTCTAATTTAAATATAATTAAGGTAGCCCATGGCTGAGTGGAACGGCGAATATATCAGCCCTTACGCTGAACACGGTAAGAAGAGCGAGCAGGTTAAAAAAATCACGGTATCCATTCCGTTGAAAGTACTGAAAATTTTGACCGATGAGCGCACACGCCGCCAGGTTAATAACTTGCGTCATGCCACCAACAGCGAACTGCTGTGCGAAGCATTTCTGCATGCATTTACCGGCCAGCCTCTGCCGGATGATGTCGATCTGCGTAAAGAACGCAGTGACGAAATTCCCGAAGAAGCGAAAGCGATCATGCGCGAAATGGGCGTCGATCCTGATACCTGGGAATACTAGGCGGTCAACAATTCGGTTATCCGGTCGGGCACCTGATTCAGTCACGGGTGCCCGGCCTGACCAGACGGCCAGAGGGTCACGATCGCCTGCGCTGTCCCTCTCTTCCCCATTTCCGTTACGATGCGTTCTCAGACCCGATCCTCACCGGCAGCATTGCCCTGCCCATCGCCCGCCACTTGAAACGCTCACGCACTGACCTGTTCGCAGGCAGGTAGCGCCCGATATCACCCTCTGCCTTTTACCCGCACCGGTTCCGCCTGACGGCGATCCTGATAACGCTGAGTAAGCTGCCGATACAGTTCACCTGCCAGCCGGTGACAAGGCGTAAAAATAGCGTAACTCGGGGTCAGCGACGGGGGCAATGTGCTCAGGCACGCCACCGTACCCTGAATTGCAGGCATAAAAAAACCCAGCCGAAGCTGGGTTTTTTCTGACATCTTACAGGGTGCTTATTTAGCGCCTGGGATGCTGAAACGCTTGTTGAAGCGATCCACACGACCACCGCTTGCAACATCACGCTGCTTACCGGTATAGAACGGGTGGCAGTTGCCACACACGTCCAGGTTCAGGTCGCGACCCACGGTAGAGCGGGTTTTGATTTCGTTACCGCAAGAACATTTAGCAGTAACTTCGGTGTAATTTGGGTGAATACCTTTTTTCATGGGAAAACCTCAGTTAAGGCCGTGTCGCTCTCCCGCGCCAGGATAATTCCTGCACCGGCACCACACGAAGATTAATATTAAGTTTATGCTGATATCAAAATGCCATACCAACGGCGGCGAACTATACAGAAATTAACCACACACCGCAATCGGATCCGCACATTCAGCACGACTCAGTGTACACTAACTGGCTTAATTTTTCACCCGGATGAATCCATGCCCGTTGTTCAGGTCGCTTTACCCGTTCCGCTTGCCCGCAACTTTGACTACCTGTTACCGCCCCATCTCAACCATGCGGTGGTGGGCGGACGCGTCAGCGTGCCTTTTGGCAAACGTAAAGCCATCGGGGTGGTGGTCGGGATCGTTGAACACAGTGATTTTCCGCTCGATCAGTTAAAAAGTGTCCATGAGGTGCTGGACAGTGAATCGCTCTACCCTGCTTCTCTCTGGCGTATTCTGCTCTGGGCCGCTGACTACTATCACTATCCGCTGGGTGAGGTACTGTTCCATGCCATGCCGGTGCTGCTGCGCCAGGGTAAGGCGGCGGAAGAGGCCCCTCTCTGGCAGTGGCTGATCACTGACGAGGGTAAGGCGACCGCACCGGAAAGCCTGAAACGAGCCCCGAAGCAACAACAGGCGCTGGCCGCGCTGCGCAACCGCGGACTGTACCGCCATGAAGTCAGCCAGCACGATATTACCGAGGCTACCCTCCAGGCGCTGCGGGCGAAGGGGCTGTGCGCGCTTCGCCCGCAGCCCCGTGCCCGGCAGGACTGGCGCGAGAGTGTCACCATTCAGGGTGAACGCTTGCGGCTGAATACCGAGCAGGCCACCGCCGTCGGGGCAATCCGCAGTGCAGACGACCACTTTTCAGCGTGGCTGCTGGCGGGGATCACCGGTTCGGGCAAAACGGAAGTTTACCTCAGTATGCTGGAGAATATTCTGGCTAACGGCCGGCAGGCGCTGGTGCTGGTGCCGGAAATTGGCCTGACCCCCCAGACCATCGCCCGCTTTCGCGAGCGCTTCAGCGCCCCGGTTGATGTGCTGCACTCCGGCTTAAACGACAGTGAGCGTCTGGCTGTGTGGCTGCGCGCCCGCAGCGGTGAGACGGCGATTGTTATTGGTACCCGCTCTTCGCTGTTTACCCCCTTTGCCCGCCTGGGTGCCATTATTATCGATGAGGAGCACGACAGCTCCTATAAGCAGCAGGAAGGCTGGCGCTATCACGCCCGCGATCTGGCGGTGTTTCGCGCCCGGCAGGAAGATATCCCGATTGTCATGGGGTCAGCGACTCCGGCGCTGGAAACGCTGCACAATGTCCAGTCCGGGAAATATCATCAGCTCAATCTCAGCAAACGCGCCGGGAACGCCACCAAAGCGACCCAGCTGCTGGTCGACCTGAAAGGCGTGAAGCTGCAGGGTGGCCTGTCTCCGATGCTGATCAAGAAAATTGGCCAGCATCTGAAAGCGGATAATCAGGTGTTGTTATTCCTTAACCGTCGCGGTTACTCCCCCACGCTGCTGTGCCATGAATGCGGCTGGATTGCCGAATGCCAGCGCTGCGACCGTTACTACACGCTGCATCAGAACCAGCGTCAGCTGCGCTGCCACCACTGCGACAGCCAGCGCCCGGTGCCGCATCAGTGCCCGCAGTGTGGTTCTACCCATCTGGTGCCCGTCGGGCTGGGCACCGAACAGCTGGAACACAACCTGGGTGAACTGTTTCCCGGCGTGCCCCTCACGCGTATTGACCGGGATACCACCAGCCGTAAAGGCGCACTGGAGCAGCAACTGGCGGAAGTGCATCGCGGCGGAGCGCGTATCCTGGTCGGTACTCAGATGCTGGCAAAAGGGCATCACTTCCCGGACGTGACCCTGGTGTCGCTGCTGGACGTCGACGGCGCGCTGTTTTCTGCCGATTTCCGCTCCGCAGAGCGGTTCGCCCAACTCTACGTACAGGTTGCCGGCCGCGCCGGACGTGCCGGTAAACAGGGGGAAGTACTTTTGCAGACCCACCACCCGGACCATCCGCTGCTGCAAACCCTGCTGCATCAGGGGTACGACGCGTTTGCCCACCAGGCGCTCAGTGAACGCAACAGCGTCTTCCTGCCGCCGTTCACCAGTCATGCCCTGTTCCGTGCAGAAGACCACGATAACCAGCAGGCCAGTCTCTTCCTGCAGCAGCTGCGTAATCTGCTGGAAGCCAGCCCGTTAAACAGTGAATCCTTCTGGGTGATGGGCCCGGTCCCTGCGCTGCAGGCGAAACGCAGCGGACGATACCGCTGGCAGCTCCTGCTGCAGCATCCTTCACGCGCCGTTCTGCAACGGCTCATCAAGTCCAGCCTGCCGCTGGTCACCACCCTGCCCCAGGCGCGAAAAGTGAAATGGACGCTGGATATCGACCCCACGGAAAGTTAAGGCGTAATCGTTTGCATGGCAAAGATGCGCATTGGATCGAAAAAAGTCGCACAAGTCACAATTTTTATGCAAATTAAGTAACAGGCCCCCCGCTTATCTGTTAAGAATGCGGGGTTGGGGTTATTCGCAGCGGACGCGATAACCTCTGGTACCGGATAAAAATTGTCATTCGTTGTTCAGGTCAGCGCAGACTGGCGTGAGGAGAAAAGCATTGGAGCACAATCAAGAGTCAACCGTAGCGACCATGAAGGACGTGGCTGAGAAAGCAGGCGTATCAACGGCAACGGTCTCCCGCGCCCTGATGAATCCTGAAAAGGTCTCTGCCGCCACGCGCTACAAAGTTGAACAGGCGGTGATTGCCGTCGGCTACTCCCCGCATTCCATGACGCGCAGCGCCCGGCGCAGCGAATCACGTACCGTGCTGGTGATTGTGCCGGACATCTGCGATCCCTTTTTCAGTGAAATCATTCGCGGCATTGAAGTGGTGGCTGCGGCGGAAGGGTATCTGGTGCTTATCGGCGATTGCGCACACCAGAATCAGCAGGAGAAATCATTCCTGAACCTGATGCTGACCCGTCAGATCGATGGCATGGTACTGCTGGGTTCCAATGTACCGTTTGAAACCGGTGTGGAAGAACAACGCAATCTGCCGCCCATGGTGATGGCGAATGAGTTCTCGCCGGAGCTGGAGCTGCCAACGGTTCATATTGATAACCTGACCGCCGCCTTTGAAGCGGTTAATCATCTGCAAAAACTCGGCCATCGACGCATTGCCTGCATTTCAGGCCCGGAAGAGATGCCGTTATGCCAGTATCGCCTCCAGGGGTACATTCAGGCGCTGCGCCGCCACGGGATGACCGTCGACCCAACCTATATTGTGCGGGGTGACTTCACCTTCGATGCCGGTTCCCAGGCGATGAAGCACCTGATGACGCTTCCCAGGCCACCCGATGCCTTATTCTGCCACAGCGATATCATCGCGCTGGGTGCCATGTCGCAGGCAAAGAATATGGGTTTGCGGGTACCTAAAGATCTGTCCATTATCGGTTTTGATGATATCGAACTGTCCCGCTACAGCGATCCACAATTAACCACGGTGGCTCAACCGCGTTTCAACATCGGTCGTGAAGCAATGCTACTCTTGCTGGAGCAGCTCCAGGGCCGGATGGTGAGTAACGGTTCACGTCTGCTGGATTTTGAGCTGAAAATCCGTGGCAGCACGGCTCCCTCGCTACGTGATGAGTACTGACGGGCCGGTCAGAACAACCCGCAGGCGCTCCTGTGGATAAATCAGTGGATTCTTAGTCATATCGCCGCTGGTCAAACTTCCGGCCCTTCAGTAACATGACGGGCACTCATCGGGCACTTATCGTCACGCTTACAGCCCGGACTTACCTTCATCGATTATTAGCGGAACGATAGTGGCACAAAAAGATTATGTAGGCCGCGGGCGTTCGACAGGGACGCGCAGCAAAAAGACCAACAGTCGCAGCAAGAAGCGCAGCAGTGGATCATCGGGTGTATCAAAAATTATGATAGTGCTGGCGGTTGCCGTTCTGGTCACCTTTATTGGTGGGCTGTGGTTTATCGCACATCATAAAAAAGAAGAGACCCCGGTCATTCCGGATCACAAAGCCACCGGTAACGGTCTTCCGCCAAAACCCGAAGAGCGCTGGCGTTATATTAAAGAGCTGGAAAATCGCCAGCTTGGCGTCCCTTCTCCAACCGAACCCACCTCTGGCGGTGAAGCACATTCGCAGACACAGTTAACCGACGAGCAGCGTCAGCTTCTTGATCAGATGCAGGCGGATATGCGTCAGCAGCCAACGCAGCTTAATGAAGTGCCATGGAATGAGCAGACGCCGGCACAGCGCCAGCAGACCATCCAGCGCCAGCAACAGCAAAGCCAGCAGCTTCAGCAGCAGTCGCGGATGCCGCAGCAGACGCAACGCACGCAGCCACCGGCTCAGACACAAACGCAGCATACGGCGCCCGTGACCTCGGTAACCCGCGAACCGGTTCGTCAGCCGAAACAGGAAGTGGCTATACCGCCAAAAGTGGAAACCAAACCTAAGGTTGAAACCAAGCCGAAGGAAGTGGAAAAAGAGAGCGCCCAGCGCTGGATGGTGCAGTGTGGTTCCTTCAAAGGAACCGATCAGGCCGAGTCCATCCGCGCCCAGTTAGCCTTCGAAGGCTTTGAAAGCCGCATTACCACCGGCGGCGGCTGGAATCGTGTGGTTATTGGTCCTTATAACAGCCGTAGCGCAGCAGACACAACGTTGAAACGACTGCGTGGGTCTGGCCACTCAAATTGTATTCCTCTTTCCATCGGGGGTTGAAACCCCTCAAACCTGCCCCATATCTGATTGCATCAGTGCCCCGCACAAAACGTGCGGGGTCATCTTCCGACTGCAATAAGGGGTCTGCCCGTGACAACAATAGTAAGTGTACGACGCAACGGCCAGGTAGTAATTGGCGGTGATGGCCAGGCTACCCTCGGCAATACCGTGATGAAGGGCAACGTCAAAAAAGTGCGTCGTCTCTACAATGACAAAGTCATTGCTGGTTTTGCTGGCGGTACCGCAGATGCCTTCACCCTGTTTGAACTTTTTGAACGCAAGCTGGAAATGCACCAGGGGCACCTGGTCAAAGCGGCTGTAGAGCTGGCAAAAGACTGGCGTACAGACCGTATGCTGCGCAAACTGGAAGCCCTGCTGGCCGTGGCGGACGAAAATGCCTCGCTGATCATTACTGGTAACGGTGACGTCATCCAGCCTGAAAACGACTTAATTGCCATCGGTTCGGGTGGCCCATACGCTCAGGCAGCCGCCCGTGCGCTACTGGAAAACACCGATATCGGCGCGCAGGATATTGTAGAGAAGGCACTGGGTATTGCAGGCGATATCTGCATCTATACCAACCACAATCTCACCATCGAATCACTACCGTCTAAAGCGTAAGGATCCTAATTTATGTCTGCTATGACTCCGCGCGAGATTGTCAGCGAACTGAACAGATTTATCATCGGTCAGGATGGTGCCAAGCGCGCCGTTGCTATCGCCCTGCGCAACCGCTGGCGCCGCATGCAGCTCGACGAGGAGCTGCGCCACGAAGTGACGCCAAAAAACATTCTGATGATCGGCCCGACCGGTGTCGGTAAAACAGAAATTGCCCGCCGCCTGGCAAAGCTGGCCAACGCGCCGTTTATCAAAGTGGAAGCCACGAAGTTCACCGAAGTGGGCTATGTTGGAAAAGAGGTGGATTCCATTATCCGCGATCTGACCGACTCTGCGCTGAAAATGGTGCGTTCGCAGGCGATTGAGAAAAACCGTTACCGTGCCGAAGAGATGGCAGAAGAACGTGTTCTCGACGTGCTGATCCCACCGGCCAAAAATAACTGGGGTCAGAACGAAACGGCAGCGGAGCCCTCTGCCGCCCGTCAGTCGTTCCGCAAGAAGCTGCGCGAAGGCGATCTGGATGACAAAGAGATCGAAATCGATCTGGCAGCGGTATCGGCCAATGGTGTCGAAATCATGGCCCCTCCAGGTATGGAAGAGATGACCAGCCAGCTGCAGTCAATGTTCCAGAACCTCGGCGGGCAGAAGCAGAAACCGCGCAAGCTGAAAATCAAAGAAGCGATGAAGCTGCTGATTGAAGAAGAAGCGGCCAAACTGGTCAATCCGGAAGAGCTGAAGCAGGACGCTATCGATGCGGTTGAACAGCACGGCATCGTGTTTATCGACGAGATCGATAAAGTGTGTAAGCGCGGTGAGTCCTCCGGCCCGGACGTCTCACGCGAAGGTGTTCAGCGCGACCTGCTGCCGCTGGTCGAAGGCTGTACCGTCTCAACCAAGCACGGCATGGTGAAAACGGACCATATTCTGTTTATCGCATCGGGTGCATTCCAGGTCGCCAGCCCGTCAGACCTGATCCCGGAATTGCAGGGTCGTTTGCCCATTCGCGTTGAACTACAGGCACTGACCACTCACGATTTCGAGCGCATCCTGACAGAGCCAAGCGCATCCATCACCGTGCAATACAAAGCACTGATGAACACCGAAGGCGTGGAGATCAACTTCACTCCTGATGGCATCAGTAAAATTGCCGCCGCCGCCTGGCAGGTGAACGAGACCGCTGAGAACATCGGCGCACGCCGCCTGCACACGGTGCTGGAGCGCCTGATGGAGGAGATTTCCTACGACGCCAGCGATCTTAACGGTCAGTCGTTCACGATCGACGCCGATTACGTGAGCAAACATCTGGATGAACTGGTCGCAGACGAAGACCTCAGTCGCTTCATTCTGTAAATCGCTATCCACGATAAAAAGGAGGCTCCGGCCTCCTTTTTTTATGCGCTCACACTATCCTTGACCAGGATTAACACCTGTCGCAGGAAAGCACCCTACCATAATGCAGATATCGTGCTGGCACCGGCCACACGCCACCTGAAGCCGATCGGAGACGCTATCTGTTATGGAACATAGCCAACGGGTTTCCTCACTCTCAATGCCCCGGGCCTGGCTGGAAAGTTTGCGTCTGCGCACGCTGCCGCTGGCCTGTGCTTCCATTATTACCGGTAGTGCGCTGGCCTGGCATCAGGGGCATTTTGATCCCGCCATTGCCCTGCTGGCATTGCTGACCACCATTCTGCTGCAGATCCTTTCTAACCTGGCCAATGACTACGGTGATGCGTTGAAAGGTAGCGATACCCCTCAGCGTATTGGTCCGTTGCGCGGAATGCAGAAAGGGGCGATCAGTCAGGCACAGATGCGTATCGCCCTGCTACTGACCGTCGCAGTGACCACCGCCAGTGGCCTGCTGCTGATCCTGCGGGCATGCCAGTCACCCGCCGACATTGTTGGATTTGTAGTGATGGGCGCGCTGGCAATGGTCGCTGCCATCGCCTATACCGTGGGGAAAAAGCCCTACGGTTATCTTGGGCTGGGAGACCTGTCAGTAATGATCTTCTTTGGCTGGCTGGGCGTCACTGGCAGCAACTACCTGCAGACCCACCAGCTCGATATACTGCTGCTGCTTCCCGCCACTGGCTGTGGTTTGCTGGCGACAGCAGTGCTTAACGTGAATAATTTGCGTGATATCGACAGTGACCGGGAGAATGGTAAGTTCACCCTGGCCGTACGTCTGGGCGCGCGGCGTGCACGGCATTACCATGCCGGGTTGTTGCTGACCGCTCTGGCCTGCTTCGCGATCTACAGCAGCGTTGCCGGGCTGCGTCTGCCGGGCTGGCTGTTCCTGCTGGCAACGCCGCTTCTCTGGCAGCAGGGGCGTTATATTTTGCGTGAAACCAGCGCGCTGGCTATGCGTCCAATGCTGGAAAAAACCGTTAAATTGGCGCTGTTAATCAATGTGCTTTTCGCGGCAGGACTGCTGCTCAGTTAAACGCGATGTGCTTGACCCATCGCAACTTTTAACAATTGATGATTTTGCCAACAGCCCCCTTTAAGCGATATACTTACCTCCCCTGTGGCAAACAGACGAAACCCCTATGAAATACGATACGTCAGAACTGTGCGACATCTATCATGAAGATGTGAATGTCGTTGAACCGCTTTTCTCAAACTTTGGTGGGCGCACCTCGTTTGGCGGGCAAATCACCACGGTAAAATGTTTCGAGGACAACGGGCTGCTCTATGATTTGCTGGAGGAGAACGGCCGTGGCCGCGTGTTACTGGTGGACGGTGGCGGTTCGGTACGCCGTGCGCTGGTGGATGCTGCGCTGGCCAGGATCGCGCTGCAAAACGAGTGGGAAGGCATTGTGGTGTATGGTTCTGTGCGTCAGGTTGACGATCTGGAAGAGCTGGACATCGGTATCCAGGCCATCGCCGCCATTCCTGCGGGTGCCGCGGGTGAAGGCATTGGCGAGAGCGACGTGCGGGTGAACTTTGGCGGTGTGACCTTCTTTTCCGGCGACCATCTTTATGCCGATAACACCGGTATGATCCTCTCGGAAGATCCGCTCGACATCGAATAAAAACGAACACCAAAAAAGGGGTGCCTTCGGCACCCGTTTTCTGCTTGCTTCCTGCTTTTTACGCCAGGCGCAGCATTACACCTCTTCCATTTTTCCCAGCAAAGCCCGCAGACGCTCCTGCCAGACATGCTGTTCTTCCTTCAACTGCTGATTTTCACGTACCAGCGCATCGCTGCTGCCGGCTGCCTGCTGAACCTGCTGGTTCAGATGACCGTTTTGTTCTTTAAGCTCTTCGATTTCCATCTGCAACAGCGTGATGGTATCAATCGCCTGCTGCACTTTTGCTTCCAGTTTCTCGAATACTTCAAATGACATGTCTGTAACCTCTCCTAATCGCAGCGCGTTGATGATGCTAGCCGCAGGGGTGAGGAATGAACCGGCATTCCGCGGATAACAACGATGCTTCGATTGTAAGTAGAGCGACAGCTCAAGTCCAGCAACGAACCTTTACAGGGCGCAGTCTGTAACAATTTTCAGCCTATACCTGGTTTACGCAACACCTGTGAGGGCGGATTGTAAGGGGTGGGTTAAAAAATTGAACATTTCATACGCGATTAAACGCGCATCTGGGGGTTTTCGGAAGGCCAAAAGACGCGAAAACGCTCATTTTTATGACACAGAACACAAATATTGAGTTCGCTATTTCTCGTTTATGCTCGTTAACGATAAATTCACATCAGCCCTACATAAGATTGGGCTGGTTCACGGATGAAACAAAACTAAGACCGTTGACAATTAACCTCGCCTTCAGGAATTTCATCATGAGTCATGCTACAAGCACGCTTAAAGGGCAGTGCATCGCTGAGTTTCTCGGCACTGCCACGATCATCTTTTTTGGTGCTGGCTGTGTCGCCGCCATGAAAGTCGCCGGAGCCAGCTTCGGCCTGTGGGAAATCAGCATTGTCTGGGGTCTTGCCGTGGCAATGGCCGTGTATCTCACCGCCGGTATTTCCGGGGCGCACCTCAATCCCGCCGTCAGTGTTGCCCTCTGGCTGTTCGCCAACTTCGAAGGCCGTAAGGTGTTGCCTTACGCCATCGCTCAGGTTGCTGGCGCATTCTGCTCCGCTGCGCTGGTTTATGCCCTGTACCATAACCTTTTCCTCGACTACGAACAGACACATCATATGGTGCGCGGCAGCGTGGAAAGCCTCGACCTTGCAGGTATCTTCTCCACCTACCCTAACCCCCATATCGGCGTAGGCCAGGCCTTCCTTGTCGAAATGGTGATCACCGCGATCATGATGGCGCTGATTATGGCGCTGACCGATGACGGTAACGGCCTGCCGCGTGGCCCGATGGCCCCGCTGCTGATCGGTTTCCTGATCGCGATTATCGGGGCCGCAATGGGTCCACTGACCGGCTTCGCCCTTAACCCGGCGCGTGATTTCGGACCAAAACTATTCGCCTGGCTGGCTGGCTGGGGTAATGTTGCCTTCACCGGGGCCCGCGATATTCCTTACTTCCTTGTTCCGATTTTTGGCCCGCTGGTCGGTGCAAGCCTCGGCGCCTTTGGCTACCGTGTCCTGATTGCCAACAACCTTCCCGGCAAGGTTGTGGAGAAACAGGAAAAATCAGCACCGCGTGCCGCACAGCGTAAAGCGTAACTCCTGCTCACTGTTTATTATCAGGAATTGATTATGACCGTAGAAAAAAAATATATCGTCGCTCTCGACCAGGGAACCACCAGCTCCCGCGCCGTGATTCTGGATCATGACTCCAATATCGTCGCGGTGTCGCAGCGTGAGTTCCAGCAAATTTATCCGAAAGCTGGCTGGGTTGAGCATGACCCGATGGATATCTGGGCGTCGCAAAGCTCCACCCTGGTCGAAGTGCTGGCCCATGCGGATATCAACTCTGACGAGATTGCCGCCATTGGCATCACCAACCAGCGTGAAACCACCATTGTCTGGGATAAAGAGACCGGTAAGCCGATTTATAACGCCATTGTCTGGCAGGATCCGCGCACCGCTGACTACTGCGCCAAACTGAAAAGAGAAGGCCTGGAAGAGTATATCCGCCACACAACCGGGCTGGTGATTAACCCGTACTTCTCCGGTACCAAAGTGAAATGGATCCTCGATCACGTGGAAGGCTCCCGTGAACGCGCACGCCGTGGTGAGCTGCTGTTCGGTACCGTCGACTCCTGGCTGGTGTGGAAGATGACGCAGGGACGGGTTCACATTACCGATTACACCAACGCTTCACGCACCATGATGTTTAACATTCATAAACTCGAGTGGGATCAGCGCATGCTGGAGATCCTCGATATCCCGCGTGAAATGTTGCCTGAAGTGAAGTCGTCTTCTGAGGTGTATGGCCAGACCAACATTGGTGGTAAAGGCGGCACACGTATTCCAATCGCAGGTATTGCCGGTGACCAGCAGGCGGCCCTGTATGGCCAGCTCTGCGTCCAGCCGGGTATGGCGAAGAACACCTACGGCACTGGCTGCTTTATGTTGATGAACACCGGTACCGAAGCCGTCACCTCCACACACGGCCTGCTGACCACCATTGCCTGCGGCCCGCGTGGTGAAGTGAACTATGCACTGGAAGGTGCGGTGTTTATCGGCGGCGCATCGATTCAGTGGCTGCGTGACGAGATGAAGCTGATCAACGACTCTACAGATTCGGAATACTTCGCCACCAAAGTGAAAGACACCAACGGTGTCTATATGGTGCCGGCGTTCACCGGTCTGGGCGCTCCCTACTGGGATCCGTATGCCCGTGGCGCTATCTTCGGCCTGACCCGTGGTGCCAATGCCAACCACATTATCCGCGCCACCCTGGAGTCCATCGCCTATCAGACGCGTGACGTGCTGGAAGCAATGCAGAACGACGCCAACACCCGCCTGCAGTCGCTGCGCGTGGACGGCGGGGCCGTGGCCAACAACTTCCTGATGCAGTTCCAGTCGGACATCCTGGGCGCACGCGTTGAGCGTCCTGAAGTTCGTGAAGTCACCGCGCTGGGTTCTGCCTACCTGGCGGGCCTGGCGGTGGGCTTCTGGAAAGATCTGGATGAAGTCCGTGCCAAGTCGGTGATCGAGCGTGAATTCCGCCCAAGCATCGAAACCACCCAGCGTAATGTGCTGTACGCTGGCTGGAAGAAAGCAGTTGCCCGTGCGCAGGCATGGGAAGAGGCTGACGACAAGTAAACGCCCCAACCCGTGGTCGCCTGACCACGGGTATCTCCCTTCCCCCCTCCGCTCGCTGTGATAAACTTCCCGCCTCATTACTTTCCCGAGGCATGTCATGAAACGAGAACTGGCGATTGAATTTTCCCGCGTAACCGAAGCGGCGGCACTGGCTGGCTATAAATGGCTGGGGCGCGGCGATAAAAATGCCGCAGACGGCGCGGCCGTTCACGCTATGCGCATTATGCTTAACAAAGTGGATATTGACGGTCAGATCGTGATTGGCGAAGGGGAAATTGATGAAGCACCGATGCTGTATATCGGTGAGAAAGTCGGCACGGGTAACGGCGATGCCGTCGATATTGCGGTCGATCCCATCGAAGGAACCCGCATGACGGCGCTGGGCCAGGCCAATGCGCTGGCGGTGATGGCGGTGGGTGACAAAGGCACCTTCCTCAATGCCCCGGATATGTACATGGAAAAACTGGTGGTGGGGCCGGGAGCCAAAGGCACTATCGACCTCAACCTGCCGCTGGAAGAGAACCTGGTCCGGGTCGCCGCTGCCCTCAACAAGCCCCTGACGGCGCTGACGGTGACGCTGCTGGCGAAGCCGCGCCACGATGCGGTGATTGCCAGCCTGCAACAGCTTGGCGTGCGCGTCTTCACCTTCCCGGACGGCGATGTGGCCGCCTCGATCCTCACCTGCATGCCGGACAGCGAAGTGGACGTAATGTACGGCACCGGCGGAGCACCAGAAGGCGTGGTGTCTGCGGCGGTGATCCGGGCACTGGATGGTGATATGCAGGCCCGGCTGCTGGCGCGCCACGAAGTGAAAGGGGATACACCGGACAATCGTCGTCTGGGTGAAGAAGAGCTGGCGCGCTGCCGGGCAATGGGGATTGAGGCGGGCCAGGTCCTGACGCTGGAGCAGATGGCGCGTAACGACAACGTCGTCTTCTCTGCCACCGGCATCACCAGTGGCGATCTGTTAAAGGGCATCACCCGCCAGGGCAATATGGCCACGACTGAAACGCTGCTGATCCGGGGAAAATCACGCACTATTCGCCGTATTCAGTCCATTCACTACCTTGATCTGAAAGACCCGAGCCTGCATCAGTATATTTTATAACCGTCCGGGGCAGGACGGGCAGAAAAAAGGCATTGCCTGCCAGATCGAATGACAACCCGGCAGGCGATGCCCGATTTATACCGCGTGTGCCTGCGGTCGCTTCGAGAGCGGTAGCCAGCACAGCAGGATCAGCAGCGCGGTGGCAAACATCAGCATCCCGAGGCTGAACTGCCCGGTTTGCGGCAGGAGGGCTGACAGCCAGGCAATCAGCCCGGAACCCAGATTCTGTAAGCCCCCCACCAGGGCCCCGGCGGTGCCCGCCATATAGGGCCAGGGCTCCATTGCGCCCGTGGTCGCCAGCGGAAACAGCATGCCAGCCCCAAAGAAAAACAGCGAGGCAGGCACTATCAGCGTCCACAGGTTCATGACCCCAAGCCAGCCAGGGATCCACATCATGACACCCGCCAGCAGGCAGCTGTTCACTGCGTACCACATCACGGTGTTAAAAGGTTTCTCACTGCGCCCGGCAAACCAGGCACCGAAGAAGGCCGCAGGCAGAGGCAGAATAAACAGCACGCTGACCGCCAGGCTGCTGTAGCCGAGCACGCCCCCCATCAGCACGCCGCAGCTGGCCTCAAATACCGCAATGCCAGCCAGTGCCCCTATGAGGATCACCAGATAACGGATAAAACTGCTGTCGGCCAGCAGGGGACGATAGCGGGAAAAGAACGGCCGTTTCTGTTGGCCCGCTGGCCGGGTTTCAGGCAGCCAGCGTAGCATCGCTGCCGTAACGGCCAGGCACAGCAGTAGTAAAAAGGCGAAACAGGCCTGCCAGCCAAACAGATGCGTCAGCCCTGCCCCAATGAGGGGGGCAATCAGCGGGCTGATCAGTATGCCCATATTGAGCAGGCTGTTGGCATGGCGCAGCGCACTACCGGCATACAGGTCACGGGGCATGGTACGGGCCATTACGCCAGCGACGCCGGTTCCCATCCCCTGGATCGCGGCTCCCAGCACCAGACCGTTCAGGCTGACCGCAAACAGTGCGGTCAGCGATCCAATGATAAATACCGCCATCCCCATCAGGATCACCGGGCGACGGCCGATGCTGTCCGACAGCGGGCCATAAAACAGCTGCGATGCGCCATAGGTCATCAGATAGGCGGCCATCACGCGCTGTACCGCGCCATCGCGGACATGAAAAACTTCCGCGATTGCCGACATTGCCGGAACATAAATAGTCTGGGCCATCTGACCCACCGCCAGCAGGGCAATCAGCATCACCAGCAGGTGGCCATTCTCAATCTTTTTCATCGGTTCACATCAGTATAAAGTGCGAAGAATTTCGCATCGGTAAGAGGATTTGCCAGCCAGGCCAGCATTATGTAGATGAAAATATCAGGATTGTGTGGCAAAGCGAGAGGCGACCGTGAAATAACCCATACGTCACTGTCACTAATTACGGGCGCAGCTGTAAAACAATTTTTACGCTACGTTTAAATAGTGCGCATACTTTGTCGATATGAGCTCTGACCGGCCCGCCAGGCTGGAAAAAAGGCCGGCGGGTGGGGAAGATAGCCCCAGAGACGCGAATACTGTTGTAAGCGAAGAAAGGAGTTTGTTATGGCCGTATGGGTCAATGCCCGTGTTAAACAGGTTACCGACTGGACAGACGCGCTATTCAGTCTGACGGTGACGGCACCCGTCGATCCCTTCACTGCCGGGCAATATGCCAAGCTGGCGCTGGAAATTGACGGTGAACGTGTCGTGCGCGCCTATTCCTTTGTGAACGCGCCCAGCAATGAGAATCTGGAGTTCTATCTGGTCACCGTACCGGAAGGGAAACTCAGCCCGAGACTGCACGCACTGAAACCCGGCGACGAGGTGATGATCACTCAGGATGCGCAGGGTTTCTTTGTCATCGATGAGGTTCCACAGTGTGAAACGCTGTGGATGCTGGCAACCGGCACTGCCATTGGCCCGTATCTGTCCATTCTGCAGGAAGGGAAAGGGCTGGAACGCTTTAACAATATCGTTCTGCTTCATGCCGCGCGTTACGCACAGGATCTGAGCTACCTGCCGCTGATGCAGGCATTGCAGCAGCGCTACAGCGGGAAATTGCAGATCCAGACCGTCGTCAGCCGCGAAGAGAGTCCCGGATCGCTCACCGGCAGGATCCCCGCGCTGATTGAAAGTGGTGAGCTGGAAGCCGCCACCGGCTTAACGATGGATGCGGATAGCAGTCATGTCATGCTGTGCGGTAACCCGCAGATGGTACGTGATACGCAGCAGGTGCTAAAGGAGACCCGGGGAATGCGTAAGCATCTGAAACGCAAACCCGGGCATATGACCAGCGAACATTACTGGTAGTCAGAGGCCCGGCGACGCAGGAAAACAACCGGCTGCGTCGCTTTACCAAAGCGGTTATCCCCCACCGTTCCGGTAAATCCTCCCAGTTCGACCAGCATACTCACCAGGATCAGCGTGGGAATAAAACGCCCCACCACCCACTGCAGATCACCGGGCAGCATCGTCCAGTGTCCCGCCATCAGCATCCAGGCCAGAATAAACAGCAGCGCCCACTGGCCGCCTTTGTTGCGGTCATGCAGCCGCTTAACCAGCACCGCACTCGCAGGCCACAGCAGGGCCACGACACAGAAGGCTGCCGTCTGGGTATCCAGCCAGCCGTTGCCCGCCAGAGTGAACAGCAGCACCAGCATTAAAATCCAGGCTGCCTGCCAGATCCAAAAATCCCGCCGACCCAGACGGCCACGAAAAGAGAAACACCATTGCTGTAACGTCATTATTTTTATCTCAGAGTCCGGGTGCCCTTTGACTTTGCGGGTCATTGTCCGTTTTAATCTTGGGCTGAGTTTACAGGTTAGGGCCAATGATATGAAGAACGCGATTTGGGCAGGGATGGCACTGCTATCCGCCATGATATTCCCTGCGGCACACGCCAGTCCCGATCCACAGAACCGTACCGAGCATCTTCCTGCCGCGCCCTATCTGCAGGCAGGCGCCCCGACCTTTGATATGACTATCGGTCAGTTTCGCGAAAAGTATAATGCTGCCAATACAACGTTACCATTAAGTGAATATCGCGCCATTGACAGTCGTGATGATAAAAGCAATCTGACGCGTGCTGCCAGCAAGATCAACGAAAATCTTTATTCATCGACCGCGCTGGAACAGGGAACAGGTAAAATCAAAACCTTGCAGATTACCTGGCTCCCGATCCCTGGCCCCGAACAGAAACCGTCACGCGACAAAGCGGTAGCCTATATCGCCGCACTTATCCGCTTCTTTGAACCGATGCTCAGTGACGAACAGAGCATGAAACGGGCCGAGGAACTGCTGGCCAAAGGTAAAGGGTCGCGCTTTTATCAGCAAACCGAAGGGGCGCTGCGTTACATCGTGGCCGATAACGGCGATAAAGGATTAACATTTGCTGTGGAACCGTTGAAACTGGCGTTAAGTAACCCCTGAGATGACAGACCCAAAGGATGACGAAAAGCAAAGCCTTTCCGGTGTTTGATCTCTATACTGTCTGGCAGACAATGCTGCCTGCTGGCAGCTTTAATACTCTCTAAGCGTGGAGGATACAATGCGACATCCATTAGTTATGGGTAACTGGAAACTGAACGGCAACAAACACATGGTCAACGAACTGATCGCCGGTCTGCGTACCGAGTTGAGCGGTGTTGATGGTTGTGGTGTGGCGATTGCTCCGCCTGTGATGTATCTGGATCAGGCGAAACATGCCATTTCCGGTAGCCATATCGCACTGGGTGCGCAGAATGTCGACGTCAACCTGTCTGGCGCATTCACCGGTGAAGTCTCTGCTGACATGCTGAAAGATCTGGGTGCACAGTACATCATCATTGGTCACTCTGAGCGCCGTACTTACCACGCTGAAAGCGATGAGCTGATCGCGAAGAAATTTGCTGTGCTGAAAGCAGCGGGTCTGATCCCAGTGCTGTGCATCGGTGAAACCGAAGCGGAAAACGAAGCGGGTAAAACGGAAGAAGTGTGCGCTCGCCAGATCGACGCCGTGCTGAACACCCAAGGTGCTGATGCCTTCAACGGTGTTGTCGTGGCGTATGAACCGGTTTGGGCCATCGGTACCGGCAAATCAGCCACCCCGGCTCAGGCTCAGGCCGTGCATAAATTTATCCGTGACCACATTGCCAGGAAAGACGCGACGGTAGCTGCTCAGGTTATCATCCAGTACGGCGGTTCAGTGAACGACAAGAATGCTGCAGAGCTGTTTGCTCAGCCGGATATCGACGGTGCCCTGGTGGGCGGCGCATCACTGAAAGCGGATGCTTTCGCCGTGATCGTTAAAGCTGCTGCCGCAGCGAAAAAAGCCTGATGATCGCCTCCTGCCCCTCACGGGGCAGGATTCAACCAAACGCATCAACTAAGGCTTTCAGGCGCTGCGCACTTCCGGTAAACCCTTCCCGTGGCAACGTTGTCACACTCAGTACCAACCCCCGACGAACGCCATCCTGATACCACACTGAAAGCGGTGTCGGTGCCATATCATACGCCAGCGCTTCATGGGCGATACGCGTATCCTGGCAGCCTTCCGGCAGTATGATGATCACAGCCAGTGCGGCACGGGTGGCCTGCGGAAAAAAGGGTTTAAGCGCTGCCAGCAATTCCAGCAGCCGCTCGTTATAAAGCCGTTTCATACGGCGCAGATGACGCATGAAATGGCCTTCATGAAGAAATTCAGCCACCGCGTTTTGCAGCACGAAGGATGAGGCCGGCGCCAGCAGCGCGGCCGCTTCACCAAAATGTGCCGCCCTGTCTGCCGGCACCACCAGATACCCCAGACGCAGGGAGGGACTGAGGGTTTTACTGAAAGTACCGATATGCAGGACACGCCCGCTATCCAGCGCCGCCAGCGCCGGTGCCGCCCGCCCCTCCAGCTGAAGTTCGCCGAGATAGTCATCCTCAATGATCCAGCTGCCCTGCCGTTTTGCCCACGCCAGCAGAGCGGCACGCCGATCCAGCGACAGCGTCATCCCCAATGGTGCCTGCTGACCGGGCGTCACCAGTACGCCGGCCGCCTCTTTCGCAAGGTGTATCCCCTGCTCCACACACAGCCCCTGTTCATCGACCGGGACGGGAACCGTTTCCACACCCGCCAGCGTCAGGGCGTTACGGGCCAACAGATAACCCGGGTCTTCCATCCATACCCGCTGCCCGTGTAAACCCAGTGCCAGACAAATCAGTCCCAGCGCCCCCGCATAGCCGTTAGTGAGGATCACCTGCGAAGCCTGGCAACGAATACCGCGCGCCATCGACAGATAGCTGACCAGCTGCTGACGTAGCGCCAGGCTCCCGCGCGGATCGGGATAGCCAACGGGTTTACTGACCATTTCCCGGGCGTGACGCGTCAGAATCCGCGACCAGACTTTTGCCGGAAAAGCATCGCTGGCAGGCACTCCCATCTGGAAGGTCAGCGGGGGATGATCGAACGCGTGAACAATGGCGGCAAGCGGTGCCACTACGGCCGTATCCGGCGGTTGGGTAGCACCCCGCGGTCGCTGAACATCGCTGACCCAGGTCCCCGCAGCCCCTTTTGCCACCAGCAACTGGCTGTCCACCAGCATGTCGTAGGCCACCCGTACCGTGCCGCGTGCCACGCCAAGCTGGGCGGCCAGATCCCGGCAGGAAGGCACCCGCGCACCGGGTTTCAGACGACCTTCGTCAATCGCCCGGGTTATTTCCTCGCGTATCTGTTCGCTCAGCGAGCGACCGGTATCTCGCCGCAGCAGAATACCGGAAACAGATGGACCAATGTTTTTGTGAATTCCTGGCACTTTCGACAGCCCATAAAACGAAGGAAAATAAAGTCCAACCCCGATAAAAGGATAAGACCATGAGCGAACGTATCGACTTTTACTCAGCTTCACCGGCAGGCATGAAAGCACTGGCAGGCGTCGGCAGCGTTGTGGCAAAGAGCGGTCTGCCGCATGACATCGTCGAGTTAGCCTTTCTGCGCGTCTCACAGATTAATGGCTGTGCATACTGTATCAATATGCATACCAAAGCGTTACACAAAGCCGGCCTGCCGTGGGACAAAATTGTGCTGACTCAGGTCTGGCGTGAAGCCGGTCAGTGGTTCAGCCTCCGTGAACAGGCCGCACTTGCCTGGGCCGAATCGCTAACGCTGATTGCACAGACCAATGCGCCTGATGAGGTTTTTGCTCAGGTGCAAGCAGAATTTAGCGATGCAGAAGTGACTGACCTGAGCATTGCCATTGGTCTGATGAATGCTTACAACCGACTGGCCATTGGCCTGCGTAAGTTACCCGACAGCGCTCCGCGAGATTAATACCAGGCAGTTCAGTCAGTTAGCCAACACATTCCGATGTTTTATCCCCTGCCATCATGGGCCGTTCAACGGCCCGTATAAATGTTACTTATTTTATAAGACCTATCATTCTCATTTTTAATCTTTAAACACTTTTTTAATTACCCCGTAACAATGCTATATTTTCCGACGCTTTTGAACAGCAATTAAACACATTCGGTTGGTGTGGTTTTTTGACTGTCAGCAATCCTTATCAGGGCAAAGCAGTCAGACGGGGAACAACAATTCAGCCCTGCCTCTCTACTTAACATGTTGATTTCCTTTATCACACGGAGATGTTGTCTCATGCGCAAAATGGCAGTAGAGAAGCACGTCGATGTATTACTGATTGGCGGTGGCGTGATGAGCGCCACACTCGGTACCTACCTGCAAGAGCTTGAGCCAGACTGGCGTATCGGCATGGTAGAACGTCTGGATGGGGTGGCAGAAGAGAGTTCAAACGGCTGGAACAACGCCGGTACGGGCCACTCAGCCCTGATGGAGCTGAACTACACCCCGGAAAATGCCGACGGCTCTGTCGATATTAAGAAAGCGGTCGAAATCAACGAAGCATTTCAGATTTCCCGCCGCTTCTGGGCCCACCAGGTACAGCGTAATGTCCTGCGCAATCCGCGCAGCTTTGTCACCAGCGTGGCGCATATGAGCTTCGTCTGGGGCGAGGATAACGTTAACTTCCTGAAGAAACGCTTTACCGCCCTGCAGCAAAGCACCCTGTTCCGCGGCATGGAGTTTTCAGAAGACCCTGCGCAGGTCAGAGAGTGGGTGCCGCTGGTAATGGAAGGGCGTGACACCACGCAGAAAGTGGCGGCAACACGCATTCCAACCGGCACCGATGTCAATTTCGGTGAAATCACCCGCCAACTGGTCGCCTCCCTCGAAAAGAGCCCAAATTTTGAGCGCCAGACCCGACACGAAGTACGGGCCATCAGGCGCAACGACGACGGCAGCTGGAGCATTACCGTAACCGACCTGAAAAATCACGATGAGAAAACCGTCATCAGGGCGAAATACGTGTTTATCGGTGCCGGCGGAGCAGCGCTGACGCTGTTGCAGGCATCCGGCATCCCCGAGGCGAAAAACTACGCGGGGTTCCCGGTCGGCGGCGAATTCCTGGTTACCGATAATCCAGAGGTGGTACAGCGTCACCACGCGAAGGTGTACGGTAAAGCGTCCGTCGGCGCGCCGCCGATGTCGGTGCCGCACCTGGATTCCCGCACGCTGGACGGCAAACAGGTGCTGCTGTTCGGGCCGTTTGCTACCTTCTCAACCAAGTTCCTTAAGCAGGGCTCGCTGTGGGATATGTTCGGATCCATCACGCCGTCGAATCTGATGCCGATGGTCCGTGTGGGCCTCGATAACTTCGATCTGGTGAAGTATCTGGTGGGCCAGGTGATGCTGAATGAGGATGACCGCATGAACGCCGTGCGTGAATACTTCCCGGAAGCCCAAAAAGCGGACTGGCGGCGGGTGAAAGCCGGACAGCGCGTGCAGATTATTCAGAAGGATGCGAATAAAGGCGGCGTACTGAAGCTGGGTACCGAAGTGGTCACCTCGCAGGACGGCACCATCTCTGCCCTGCTGGGTGCCTCACCCGGCGCCTCAACCGCCGCGCCAATTATGCTCGATCTGATGAGCAAGGTTTTCAGGCAGCAGATGCAGTCCCCGGAATGGCAGAGCAAGCTGAAGGCGATCATTCCGTTTTACGGCCAGCGACTGAACGGTAATGTCGCGGCCACCGAGCGCGAGCTGGCTGAAACCAGCCGGATACTGCAGCTGGACTATGCGCCAATGAACCCGGCCGCCAATGACGAACCCGTCGTTGTAGTGGATTCCGTGGTCGGTAAATAAAGCGCCAGGGCCGATTGCACGTTGCGATCGGCCCTGCGTTTTATGCCACCTGAAACGCTTCCACCAGCATCCACAACGTCGTAGCCAGCAGTGATAGCGCCATCAGGGTGTTGAACAGCTGGAGTTTCCACGCCACCTGTAAATGTTTCCCCAGCCGATCGCCCATCATTGCCCAGATCAGGATGCAGGGCAGATTCAGCACCATAAAACTCAGCATCACCGTGAGGATTGTGCTGTTCACCGTGTACATCAGTGCGACGTTTATCGCCATCAGCCAGGCTTTCGGATTCACCGCCTGGAAGAGTGCGCCGCCGATCATCGTCATTGGTCGCGCTTTCTCACGCAGCTCCGGCGCACCGGAACGGAAGATCTTCCACGACAGCCACAGCAGATAGGTGCAGCCCAGCAGGGTCAGCGGAAGACGCATCGCCCCCATCCACTGCAGTAGCAGTTCAAGCATGACCCCCGCCAGCACCGTCTGTAAGCCACACCCGATCAGAATGCCGCTGACCATCGGCAGCGTGCGGCGGATGCCAAAATTTACCCCGGAGGTCGCCAGCATCAGATTGTTCGGGCCAGGGGTAATCGACATCACGGTCACATAGCTGATAAAAGAGGGATCAAGCATGATTTTTGTCCTGCATTTCAAGTGAGGCCCTCAGTGTAATCAGCCCTCCTCAATGGTAACAGATGCAGAAACGAGTTATTGTAATGAGTACAATAATGAATAAACGATAACTGTACCCATGAGTTAAGGAGGATATTGTGTCCACCATTGAACCGCAGGCTACGCTCTATCATCAGCTGGCAGAAACGCTGGCAGAGGCCATCCATCAGGGGACCTTTATGCCCGGCAGTCGTCTTCCGGCGATCCGCCGCTGTGCCAGCAGCCATCAGGTCAGCGTGAATACCGTCCTGACCGCCTACGGTATTCTTGAAGATCGCGGCCTGATCGAAGCCCGCCCTCAGTCTGGTTATTATGTGCGCGATACGCTGCCGTCACTGACGCGGCAGGCATTTCAGCCCACCGGCGTCCGCTCCCCCAGTAGCGAAAAGCTCGATCTGATTGATACGGTGTTCGCCGCCCAGAACCACAGTGAGTACACCAATATCTCCCTGGCCTGCCCGCAGAGCGGAGACTTCTTCCCGACGGCGAAAATCAGCCGGATTATCGCCTCGCTGATGCGACGTGAGCCCGATCTGATTGGCCGCTACGCTCTGCCACCGGGCAGCCTGCGCCTGCGGCGTGAAATTGCCCGCCGATCGATGGCGTTGGGCATGAGCCTCAGCGCTGAAGATGTCACCCTCACGCACGGCTGTATGGAGGCCCTTCAACTGGGCCTGCGCGCCGTCACCCGGCCCGGCGACTGCGTCGGCGTGGAGACACCCACTTATTTTTACCTGTTCCCCCTGCTGGCCAGCCTGGGCCTGAAAGTGGTGGAGATCCCGACCGATCCGCAGTTCGGGCTGTCGCTGGATGCGCTTGAGCTGCTGCTACAGGAGAAGCGCATCCAGGCGCTGATTGCCATGCCGAATGCGCAGAACCCCCTGGGCAGCAGCATGACGCTGGAAGGGAAAAAGCGGCTGGCGCGCCTGGTAAACCATTATCAGGTGCCGCTGCTGGAGGATGGCCTGTACAGTGAGCTGCAGTTTTGCTGGCCGCTGACCCCGGCAGTGAAAGCCTTTGATGAAGACGGCTGGGTAATGTACTGCACCAGCTTCACCAAAACCGTCGCGCCTGACTTCCATCTCGGCTGGATTGCCGCCGGGCGCTTCAGCCAGCAGCTGGCACGGCTGAAGGCCGTCTCTTCTCTGGCAGAGTCGCGGCTGCTGTCGGAAGCGCTGGGGCATTTTCTTGAATCGGGCGGCTATGACCATCATCTGCGCTCGCTGCGCCGTCGTTACGCCGCGCAGCTCGAAGAGGCGCGTGGTATTATTGCCCGCCATTTCCCGCAGGGGACACGCGCTACCCGGCCCAGCGGCGGCTTTGTCTTCTGGGTCGAACTGCCGGGCAACGTTGATACTCTGGAACTGTTCCATCGCCTGCTGCAGGAGAAGATCTGCCTGACGCCCGGCGCCCTCTATACGCTGTCCGAACGCTGCAACCACGCGCTGCGGCTCTCCTGCTGTTACCCGTTTGACGAGCGCTATACCTGGGCACTGAAGCGTACCGGCGCGGTGGCCTGCGAAATGAGCGGGATTGCCGCCGGAATGTAAGGGCGGGATGCCCACAAAGGGTCATTCCATGCGGGGCTAAGGGGTACCGTTGCGACCCCAGGTCGCATACCCTTTGCGTCCGGTCAGACGTTCATAGTAGGCGCGTACAGCGGGAAAATCCGCGTGGTCGAGCGGCGTTTCAAACCAGCGGTTCACCGACAGGCCAATGGGAATATCCGCCAGTGAGAATGACTCCCCAGCCACATACGCGCCGGTGCGCTCAAGCTGCTGGTTAAGGATGCCCATGGTGTACGTCCAGCCTTTAGTGGCGGCAGCGAGCAGGCGCGGATCCTGGTGAGCCGGGGAGTGGCGTACCAGTGACATAAATGCGTAGCGCCAGGCCGTGTTCAGCTCTGTGGCCTGCCAGTCAATCCACTGGTCGACGCGCGCACGCCGCTGAGGTGTCGTGGGGTACAGCGCTTCCCCACCGTACGCATTGGCCAGGTAGCGAATAATGGTGTTCGATTCCCACAGGATAAAGTCGCCGTCCTGGATAACCGGGATCAGCGCATTCGGATTCATTGCCTTAAATTCAGCGTCCTGCGGCGACTTAAAACCGTCGCCCCACTCCTCACGCCGGAAGGAGATTGCCAGCTCATCGCAGAGCCACAGCACTTTTCTGACATTAATAGATGACGCACGACCCAATATTTTCAGCATAAAAACATCACTTTTTTAAACCACTGTGGTTTATTAATACCGATAATAGTCGGGGCTGACAACCTTCATCCGGAGACCCGGCCGGCAGAACCTTCACACTGACAGGAAGCGCTATGACGCCATTACGCCCTTTTAAACAGGTTGATGTATTTACCTCCGTTCCCTACAACGGCAACCCGCTGGCGGTGATCATGGATGCCAGCGGCCTGAGCGACGATCAGATGCAGTCGATCGCCCGCTGGACTCATCTGTCGGAAACAACGTTTGTGCTGCCGCCGACTGACCCTGCTGCCGACTATCGGGTGCGTATTTTCACCCCGGATACCGAATTCCCTTTTGCCGGCCACCCCACGCTGGGCACCGCTCACGCGCTGCTCGAAGCCGGGATCGCGCTGAAAACCCCCGGCCAGATTGTGCAGGAGTGTGGGCTGGGGCTGGTGCGTGTCAGCATCAGTGACGACGGCACGCTGGCCTTCGCCGCCCCGGAAGCCATCCTTACCCCGTTCAGCGACGCGTCGATCACCAAGGCTCTGAACAGCAGCGATCTGGAAGCGCAGCTTCCGGTGATGATTGCCGATATGGGTATTCGCTGGCTGCTGGTGCCGATGACGTCTGCTGATGCCGTGCTGGCGATTAAGCCAGACGTGGTGGCGTTTGCCCGACTGGTACAACAGGCCGGTGTCGACGGGGTGATGCCCTTTGGCCCGTTAGCCGGCGGGAGTGAACAGTATGAAGTGCGTGGCCTGCTGATTGAGCAGGGCAGCCTGGCCGAAGATCCGGTGACCGGCAGTGCCAATGCCTGCCTGGCCCGCTACCTGCAGGCACGCGGCGTGGAGCTGGATTACCGCGTGCGTCAGGGGACGGCCATGCAGCGGGCGGGCCGCCTGAGCGTGACCTGGGCCGCAGATGGCGTGTGGATTGGCGGTCAGACCGTCACGGTGATCGACGGTACAATCCGGGTATAGCCCGGCATCAACAGGGCGAACCTTTTCAGTCCGCCCACCTTTACAGAAACATCCCTCCCGATGCCTCGATGCGCTGTCCGTTCACCCAGCGGCACCCCTCGCTGAACAACGCCGCAACCGCATCACCGATATCATCAGGCAACCCGACCCGACCCAGCGCAGTCTGTGATGCCACAAAGGCGTTCATTGCCGCATCATCCCGTACTCGCCCGTCACCAAAATCCGTCTCAATTGCCCCCGGTGCGAGGATGTTAACGGTGATACTACGTGCGCCCAGCTCTTTCGCCTGATAGCGCGTCAGTACCTCCATCGCCCCTTTTACGGCGGCATAGGCGCTGGAACCCGGCAGGCTGAAACGCGCCAGACCGCTGGACACATTGAGGATGCGTCCGCCATCCGCCATCAGCGGCAGCAGGGCCTGCGTCAGGAAAAAGGGCCCTTTAAAATGAATGTTCACCAACTGGTCAAATTGCGCCTCGGTGGTGTCCATAAAGGGCGCATACAGCGCCGTACCGGCATTGTTGAATAAATAATCAAATGTTTCACGCTGCCAGATTTTTTCCAGCTGATGCGTGACTTCAGTAACAAAGACGCTGAAACCCTGACTGTCGCCTGCGTCCAGCGCAAGCGCCACGGCACGGCCTCCCAGCGCCTGAATCCGGGCGACAACGGATTCTGCCGCCTGCTTCTGACTGCGATATGTCAAAATCACATCAACGCCCTTCTCTGCGAGTTTTAAGGCGGCATTTCGGCCTAAACCCCGGCTTCCGCCGGTAATCAGTGCTATTTTCTGGCTCATTTTGTACTCCCGATGAAGGCTGTGGACAAAAATGAGGATATTACCTCTCATCTGTTCTATAAATGTCTTCATATACGCTTCACTGTTCCATTTATTACAACAATGAGCACAGCAATGGATAAAATTCACGCAATGCAGGTGTTTGTCCGGGTGGCAGAAATGCAGAGTTTTACCAAAGCGGCAGAAAGTCTCGGTCTGCCTAAAGGCAGCCTGTCGCGCCAGATCCAGGCCCTGGAAAATAGCCTCGGCTCACGTTTACTGCACCGGACCACGCGCCGCGTGCAGCTCACTCAGGACGGGCAGATTTATATCGAACGCTGCCGCGACGTGCTGGCCACGCTGGATGAGATGGATGCCCTGTTTCAGCACGATCCTGCCACCCTCAGCGGACGGCTGCGAGTGGATATGCCGGTCAGTCTGGCCAGTAACTATCTGCTCCCGCTACTCCCGGACTTTCTGCAACAGTATCCGGGCATTGAGCTGGAACTCAGCAGCAGCGACCGTCGTGTGGATGTGATCCGCGAAGGCTTTGACTGTGTGGTGCGCGTTGGTGTGCTGGAGGATTCCGGTTTAATCGCCCGTCAGATTGGTTATCTGCCGCTGATTAACTGCGCCAGCCCGGACTATCTGGCGCGCTTTGGCACGCCTGATACCCTGGAAGCACTGTCTCAACATGCCATGGTTCATTACAGCCAGCATCTCGGCGGGCCACCGGGCGGGTTTGAATATGATGACGGGAAAACCACCCGGTTGATCAAGACCGGCGGTACGATGACCGTTAACAGCACAGAAACCTACCGGGCTGCCTGTATCGCCGGATTGGGTATTATTCAGGTACCCCGGGCGGGTGTTTTACAGGCCCTGAAAGAAAAAAAACTGGTCGAAATCCTGCCCCAGTTTCCCGCCCGCCCGATGCCCGTCGCCCTGCTCTACCCGCATCGCCGGAACCTGGCACGCCGGGTACGGGTATTTATTGAATGGCTCAGTCAGACGCTCACACGTTACGTCACCTGACCAGCAGACTATAATGAGCGGCAGTCAGTTTTTTTATAAGGATAACGAAGGATTCATGGCAGACAATCAACAGCGTACAACCCAGCCCACAGAGAAGCCGGCAGAAAAACCGCTTATCTCACTAAAAACCGGTAATCATACGGTCGATAAATCCCTGTCTCGCGTATCGAAACTGGTCGAGTGGTTCCGGGCCATCCCTGCGGTGGCACACTTTATTCGCGCCGGTGAACGCTTTAACGATCGTCTCGGCAGTCAGTTCGGGGCCGCTATCACCTACTTCTCTTTTCTCTCACTGATCCCGATCCTGATGGTGTCCTTTGCCGGTGTCGGTTTTGTGCTGGCCTCGAATCCTGACCTGCTGGCAAAACTGATCAACACGATCGTCAGTAATATCAGCGATCCCTCGCTGGCGGCCACGCTGAAAAGCACGGTAAATACGGCTATTCAGCAGCGTACTACCGTCGGTCTGACCGGCCTGCTGGTGGCGCTTTATTCCGGGATTAGCTGGATGGGAAATCTGCGCGAAGCGATACGCGCTCAGTCACGGGATGTCTGGGAGCGAGCGCCACAGGATGAGGAAAAAATCTGGTTTAAATACTCGCGGGACTTTATCTCTCTGACCGGGCTGGTGCTGGCATTGATTATCACGCTGTCGCTGACGTCGATTGCCGGGGCGGCGCAGGCCGCTATCGTGCGTGCGCTGGGGCTGGAAGGCATTGAGTGGCTACGCCCTGCGATGACGCTGATTGCGTTATCGATCTCGATCTTCGCCAACTACCTGCTGTTTTTGTGGATTTTCTGGATACTGCCGCGCCATAAGCCGCGCAAAAAAGCCCTGTTTCGCGGTACGCTGCTGGCGGCGATAGGATTTGAGGTGATTAAATTTATTATGACCCTGACGCTGCCAAAGCTGGCGTCTTCGCCCTCCGGCGCTGCGTTCGGATCGGTACTGGGTCTGATGGCGTTTTTCTATTTCTTTGCGCGCCTGACGCTGTTCTGCGCGGCCTGGATTGCGACCGCTCAGTACAAGAATGATCCGGAACCGGAACAAAACCAGCGTGTACAATAGCCTCTGAGGAGGCGGGTCGACCGGACAGAAGGTCGACCCGGCAAAAGGCTGGCGGGATTATTTCACTAATGCACAGCTGTGGTCCTGCAACTCCTCGGCAGAGGCCCGGTTTAGCATCAGCAAATTGCGTTTCACCACCATCAACACACGTCTGCCGTCCGCTAACACGGCAATGGCGATACCGTAACTCCCCATATCATCGCGAGCACCGGGCAACTCATTGGCAATACGGATAAACGGGCTGGTCCGTTTAAACTCATCGCGCGTCATCGTTCTGACCTCATATTCATGACTGCCCAACTGCAGGCTTTGCCATTTTGCGGTCAGACGGTGATCCAGCTTGTCCAACTGCTCACGGATATCCGGCCGCAGACATGAGATATGAATGTGCAACTGATTCTGAGAACGACCCCAGCGCGAATTAACCGCCAGAGAAAATACCCGATCGTCCATTATGGCGCCGTGCTTCTCTTCCATAAAGTGACGCGCCCGCCAGGCTTCTGACAGGTAATTAGGCGTGGCGGGGTTGAGCAATTTTTCACTCTCCACGCCGGTAATTTTCGCCACCGGCATCAGCAAAAATTGTAATGCTCCATTCCTGTCTTTGAGTACGACATACCCGTCTGAAATATTGACCAGGCGACAGGGGGAAGGATTATTTTTATTTTCCTGACCGGGCACACATTGCTGGCTAACAATGTTCCACAACTGGTCTGCATTACTGTTAAATTTCAGTGCGATACAAGCAAAACCGACGGTTACTACTACCACTATAGCGACCAGCGTGATAACAACCCGCCTTCGTCCCAGCATTTTTTCTGAACCTCTGTACCTTGGTTGCTCACAATGTAGTCTAAGACGTGAAAAATATCATGCGAAATTATCCCGTGGTGCAACATTTATTTAAAGCAAAGAAAATCAGCAAGCTCTTAATTCTATTAACACTGAGACAAATAAAAAGGGCCGACAATAGTCGGCCCTTGTAAAATATCGCACATAAAGCAAATTAGCGCTTCATTACCTGATCATAAGTTCCGCCTTCGGCGAAGTGAGTTTTCTGTGCCTGAGCCCAGCCTCCAAACTTATTATCAATAGTAAACAGTTTCACCGGCTGGAACGCGCTGGCGTATTTCTTCGCTACCGCGGCATCGCGGGGACGATAGTAATTCTGTGCGGCGATGTCCTGACCTTCCGGAGAATAAAGATACTTCAGGTATTCATCCGCCACTTTACGGGTATCGCGGTCATCCACGACTTTATCAACCACAGAAACCGTCGGTTCCGCCAGGATGGATTCACTTGGGGTAATGATATCGAACTTATCTTTACCCAGTTTGTTCACCGCCAGATACGCTTCATTTTCCCACGCAATCAGGACATCACCGATGCCGCGCTCGACAAAGGTATTCGTCGCCCCGCGTGCGCCTGAATCCTGTACTTCGACGTTTTTAAACAGCGCCTTCACATACTCCTGGGCTTTAGCCTGATCGCCATGATTCTGATCCAGCGCCCAGCCCCAGGCAGCCAGATAGTTCCAGCGGGCACCGCCGGAGGTTTTCGGGTTCGGAGTAATCACCGATACGCCTGGTTTGATCAGATCCTGCCAGTCGTGAATTTTTTTCGGATTGCCTTTACGTACAAGGAACACAATGGTGGAGGTATAAGGCGCGGAGTTGTCCGGCAGACGTTTGATCCAGTTTTTATCGATACGGCCGCGTTCGGCAATCGCATCAACATCCGAGGCCAGCGCCAGTGTCACCACATCGGCTTTGATGCCGTTGATAACGGAGGTGGCCTGCTTGCCAGAACCACCATGTGACTGGCGGATCACCACGTTGTCACCCGTTTCCTGTTTGTAATGTGCACTGAAGGCTTTATTGTACTGTTCGTACAACTCCCGGGTTGGATCGTAAGAGACATTCAGCAACTGAATATCCTTCGCCAGTACGCTGGTCGAGGCCAGTAACAGGGTAATGCCCACACTCCACTTCTTCATTGCACCTACTCCCAAAGATGTTATCTGTCATGGAGCGTGACACAAAGTAATCCGTGAATTAAAGAATTAAAAATTAGCTGTAATAACTATATGGAATAACGCATTGCATAAGAAAGGCGCTGGCCGGCAGCGCCCTGTTTTTCATCAATAAAGCTTCTTAGCGGTATCCAGCCAGTCACCTTTAAACGGACGCTTCATATTTTCAATCGCGTCGATGATGTCATGATGCACCATCTTCTCGTTCTGAATCCCCACGCAACGACCGCCGTAGCCCTGCAACAGTAACTCAATCGAGTAGGCACCCATGCGGGAAGCCAGAATACGATCGTAAGCCACTGGCGCTCCGCCGCGCTGGATGTGTCCCAGCACCGTGGCACGCGTTTCACGTTTAGTTTCTTCTTCAATATACTTTGCCAGGTCGTCGATATCACAGATGTGTTCGGTGATGGCCACGATAGCGTGCTTCTTACCTTTAGCGATACCCGCTTTAATCTCACTGACCAGCTCTTCGCGCGTGTAAGGGATTTCAGGCAGCACGATAAATTCACAGCCGCCCGCAATGGCCGCCGCCAGCGTCAGGTCACCACAGTAGCGCCCCATCACTTCAACAATGGAAATACGCTGATGTGAAGAGGAGGTATCACGCAGGCGGTCAATCGCTTCTACCACGGTTTCCAGCGCGGTAAAGTAGCCGATGGTGTAGTCAGTGCCCGCCACGTCGTTATCGATAGTGCCCGGCAGACCGATGCACGGGAAGCCCATCTCGGTCAGACGCTTGGCCCCCATGTAAGAGCCGTCTCCGCCAATGACCACCAGCGCATCAATACCGCGCTTTTTCATATTCTCGATGGCAACGGTGCGCACATCGTCGTTACGGAATTCAGGGAAACGCGCAGAGCCCAGGAAGGTTCCTCCGCGATTAATCATATCCGACACGCTGTAGCGGTCGAGGTTAACCATGCGATCTTCATACAGGCCCAGGTAGCCGTCATAAATGCCACACACTTCCAGCCCTTCACTGAGCGCGGCGCGAACAACACCCCGGATCGCAGCATTCATACCTGGGGCGTCGCCGCCGCTTGTCAGTACACCGATTTTTTTGATCATGACAACCTCTGAACTTGATGATGCAAATGATGAATTCTGGACGCCGGAGCGGGTCGACGTAGGCGAACGAGATAACCGACTCAATTGTTGGCAATAGTATATCAAACCCTGAAAGCTGAATTGATTCAGGTCAGGCAACTTTCGGCTATTTTTTTTGCGTTACGTCACGTTTTAACCAGTGTAATCGCTAACCATTTCATTTAGAAACGCTTTCCTGATCAAAATTGCCTTTTCGGCCTTCGGGCACCACCGAACAGGGATCCTGATGGATAATGACATCAGAACCGGGAAAACGGTGCAGTAATGCCTGTTCAACCTGTTCCGCTAACTGGTGAGCCTGGTGTAAAGGAAGCTCGTCGTCCATTTCCAGATGCAGCTGAATAAAACGTGTCGGGCCTGACTGGCGGGTACGAATATCATGTGCGCCCCGCACACCGGGCCAGCCGGCCACGATATCCATAATCGCCTGATGTTCATCGGCAGGCAGAGCGCGGTCAAGCAGGGCCTGAACCGCGTCATATCCCATACGCAATGCACTGTATAAAATCCATACCCCAATCCCTAACGCAAACAGCGCATCAGCACGATGATAACCGTACCAGCTTAAGGCCAGTGCCAGCAGAATAGCGCCATTCATCACCACATCAGACTGATAATGCAACATATCCGCACGGATAGCCTGGCTGCGCGTGTGGCGAACCACCCAGCGCTGGAATGTCACCAACACCAGCGTCGATATCAGGGCAATCAGGGTAACCACCATACCAACCAACGGGGCTTTCATGGGTTCGGGAGAGGCTAGGTGCTGCAATCCGGTAAGGAAGAGAAACAGTGCAGAACCAGAGATAAACATACTCTGTGCCAGCGCCGCAAGAGATTCGGCTTTACCATGGCCAAAGGTGTGCTCCGCATCGGCAGGCTGTAATGCATAGCGTACCACCAGCAGGTTGGTCAGCGATGCCGCAATATCCACAAGGGAATCCACCAGCGCAGCCAGAACGCTGACCGACCCCGTGTACCACCAGGCAAATATTTTGATAATCAGCAGGAGTGAAGCCAGCGTCGTGGCCGCCAGTGCCGCCGAATTAACCAGACGGGCATAGTTTGCATTCATGGAAAACTCCATAATAACGAATGCTCAGTATACTGGGTTTCAGGCAAAAAAAACCCCGCCATCATGGCGGGGGAAGACAGGGATGTGTCTATGGCAAGGAAAAACAGGGATACTATGTTACTGGGTACTGCCGGTACTACTTGCTGCCTGCAGCGGAGAAAACTGCTGCATATTCGTTAGCCTGCGCATTTCATTAAAGCGCTGCTGGTGTTTCTTTTCCAGGACGTCCTGCTGCTGAGGCGTTAACAGGTGGTACATCTGGTTGCGAACCCGGGCAATCTCTACCTGCCGAGCCACTTCCGCCTGTGCCATTTTCTCTGCCTGAGCCTGATAGGCCGTCTGGTCAAATTTATCTGCAATAATCAGTTCGTGCAGTCGCTCTAAATCGTTAATACTTATAGGAGAACGATCGTGCCGTGCCTGCTGCATCAGATCGCGTAGCTGCTGCCGCTGCTGTTCTGTCAGGTTAATGCCATCAAACATATGGCTTTGTGTAACCTGTCTCAGCGTATGGTTTGCTGCGTCATCCTGATGCATCTCATCAGTCGTCGCGACGTTATCAGCCCATGCGGCGGAGAGAGTGAACATCAGCGCCGGAACGACAACGACGGCGGTAACTTTACGCATCGTTTACTCCCAGGTTTGTTTCCGTATTTCGATTCAACGAGAATGAGTCTACGGTGCCTGCTGCAAACATGCGTCAGGGGGTGTAAAACTACGTAAAGTCATGGATTGAGCGCATTCGTTCACGGTATTTTGCCTGCGGAGGGCAATAAAAAATGAATAAAATCCTGTTGGTTGACGATGACCGCGAATTGACTTCGCTGCTTAAAGAATTGCTTGAAATGGAAGGATTCAACGTGCTGGTTGCCGGTGACGGCGAGCAGGCACTGGCGCTACTGGACAGCTCTGTCGATCTCT
Source organism: Erwinia persicina (assembly GCF_019844095.1). Lineage (NCBI taxonomy): Bacteria > Pseudomonadati > Pseudomonadota > Gammaproteobacteria > Enterobacterales > Erwiniaceae > Erwinia > Erwinia persicina. Next base: position 4,520,715 of record NZ_CP082141.1, read on the forward strand.
TATTACTGGATGTGATGATGCCGAAGAAAAACGGCATTGATACCCTGAAGGAACTGCGTCAACAACACCAAACGCCGGTCATTATGTTAACCGCGCGTGGCAGTGAACTGGACCGTGTGCTGGGTCTGGAACTGGGGGCAGATGACTACCTGCCGAAACCCTTTAACGACCGCGAACTGGTTGCACGTATTCGTGCCATTTTGCGCCGGTCAAACTGGAGCGAACAACAGCAACAACAACATGACAATAGCTCGCCAACGCTGGAGGTGGACTTACTGCGGCTGAACCCGGGTCGTCAGGAAGCCAGCTTCGACAATGTCACGCTGGATTTAACCGGCACCGAGTTTACGCTGCTCTATCTGCTGGCACAGCATCTGGGGCAGGTGGTGTCGCGTGAACATCTGAGCCAGGAAGTGCTGGGCAAACGTCTGACCCCGTTTGACCGCGCCATTGATATGCACATCTCCAACCTACGGCGTAAGTTGCCGGAGCGCAGAGACGGTCATCCGTGGTTTAAAACACTGCGCGGCCGGGGATACCTGATGGTGTCTGCAACATGATATCCAGCCTGACCACCCGCATCTTTGCCATTTTCTGGCTAACCCTGGCGCTGGTACTGATGCTGGTGTTAATGCTGCCCAAACTTGACTCCCGTCAGATGACGCCGCTGCTGGATAACGAGCAGCGTCAGGGGACCATGATTGAACAGCACGTTGAGGCGGAGCTGAGTCAGGACCCGCCCAATGATTTAATGTGGTGGCGCAGGCTGTTCCGCGCCATCGATAAATGGGCCCCGCCCGGTCAACGCCTGTTGCTGGTGACCAGCGAGGGGCGCGTGATTGGCGCACAGCATAACGAAATGCAGGTGATCCGAAACTTTATCGGCCAGGCCGATAATGCCGATCACCCGCAGAAGAAGAAATATGGCCGGGTAGAGATGGCAGGGCCTTTTTCCATTCGTGATGGGGAAGATAATTACCAGCTGTATCTGATCCGTCCGGCAGGCAGTTCGCAGCTCGATTTTATCAATCTGCTGTTTGACCGCCCGCTGCTGCTGCTGATGGTCACTATGTTGATCAGCTCACCGCTTTTGCTCTGGCTCGCGTGGAGCCTGGCAAAACCGGCGCGTAAGCTGAAACATGCAGCCGATGATGTTGCGGCAGGGAATCTGCGTCAGCGACCTGAACTGGAATCAGGCCCGCAGGAGTTCCAGGCTGCCGGTGCCAGTTTTAATCAGATGGTCAGCGCGCTGGAACGCATGATGAATGCCCAGCAGCGGCTGCTTTCTGATATTTCGCATGAGCTACGTACCCCACTCACCCGCCTGCAGCTGGCGACTGCGCTGATGCGCCGCCGCCACGGTGAAGGCAAAGAGCTGGGGCGTATTGAAATGGAGGCACAGCGGCTGGACGGTATGATTAACGATCTGCTGGTCTTATCCCGCACGCAGCATACCAATGCACTGATCAGCGAAGCGATTAAGGCCAACCACCTGTGGTCAGGGGTGCTGGAAGATGCGCGCTTTGAAGCCGAGCAGGTAGGGAAAACCCTTGAGGTCCCTTACCCGCCTGGCCCGTGGCCGCTGTACGGCAACCCCAGCGCGCTGGAAAGCGCCCTGGAAAATATCGTACGTAATGCACTGCGTTATTCTCACAGTAAGATTTCTGTCAGTTTTGCTGTGGATAAACAGGGCATCACCATCCACGTTGATGATGATGGCCCGGGAGTCAGCGCTGAAGATCGCGAGCAGATTTTCCGCCCGTTCTACCGTACCGATGAAGCCCGCGATCGGGAGTCCGGCGGAACAGGTCTGGGCTTGGCGATTGTTGATAATGCTATTCAGCAGCACCGCGGCTGGGTCAAAGCCGACGACAGCCCGCTGGGTGGTCTGCGTCTGACGATTTGGCTGCCGCTGTATACCACTCAACGTGAATAATTTGCTATCCTTCGGCCCTCGTTCCTGAGGGCCGTAACATGCTAAATATCGTTTTATTCGAACCCGAGATCCCCCCTAACACCGGCAACATCATTCGCCTGTGCGCCAATACCGGCTTTAAGCTACACCTCATCGGGCCGCTCGGCTTTGCCTGGGATGACAAGCGGCTGCGTCGTGCCGGACTGGATTATCATGAGTTCACCGCCATCGCTCATCATGACAGCTATGCGGCGTTTGCCGCGGCAGAAGCTCCCCAGCGAGTGTTTGCCCTGACGACTAAAGGGACACCGGCCCACAGCGCTGTCAGCTATCAGGCGGGTGATTACCTGCTGTTTGGCCCGGAAACGCGCGGCCTGCCCGCCAGTATTCTTGACGCACTGCCCGCACAGCAAAAAATCCGCATCCCGATGATGCCGGACAGCCGCAGCATGAATCTCTCTAATGCCGTTTCAGTGGTGGTGTATGAAGCGTGGCGGCAGATGGGTTACGCAGGGGCGTTAATTAAGGAGTAGCGGAGCGTGAGGACAGATTTTACACCTCTATCAAGGGCCGTCGGTGTCGCAGCCAGTTTGCGTTCGGCCAGCGCGCAGTCACCGTAGCGTGCATACAGTACGTGAGGATGACGAGCACTGCCCGGACACAAAATGGCAAGTAAACCAGGCTTAATCAGATGCCGTCGCCGAATTCGAATCCTGGCACCATGCCATTAAAATGCTGGTCCATATCCATGGACGGTTTATCGCTGCCCGGTTTGCCCACAATGCGCGCCGGTACGCCAGCTGCCGTGGTATGTGGTGGCACGGGCTGTAAAACCACGGAACCCGCCCCGATCTTCGCCCCGCGTCCGACTTCAATATTGCCGAGGATCTTCGCACCCGCACCAATCATCACCCCTTCACGGATCTTCGGATGACGGTCACCGCTGGTTTTTCCCGTACCGCCAAGGGTGACGGACTGCAGGATGGAAACATCATCTTCAATGACGGCGGTTTCACCCACCACAATACCGGTAGCATGATCGAGCATAATCCCGCGGCCGATTTTGGCTGCCGGATGAATATCGACGGCAAACGAAACGGAAATCTCGTTTTGCAAATAGACGGCCAGCGCACGACGCCCCTCGTTCCACAGCCAGTGGCCGATACGATAAGCCTGCAATGCGTGGAAGCCTTTCAGGTAGAGCAACGGCGTGGAGTATTTGTCGACAGCCGGATCTCGCTGGCGTACCGCCTGGATATCACAGGCAGCAGAGACGATCATCGAGGGATCCTGACGGTAGGCATCCTGGATCACTTCACGGATGGCAATGGCGGGCATGATCGGATTCGCCAGCTTGTTTGCCAGCATGTAGCTGAGGGCGCTCCCCAGGTCATCATGTTTGAGCAGAGTGGCGTGGTAAAAGCTGGCCAGCATGGGTTCACAGTCGGCCAGCGCACGTGCCTCCGTTTTAATGCTATCCCAGATAATTTCAGGCTCTACACACGGCATGACTCTCTCCCCATTAAAAATGGCGTCCGGTCAGACGCCACAGGCTCCAACACTGTCGATCCGGTTCAGCTTCCGCTGTTTTCGTCCTTCCTTGTGCGCCCGAGCAGACTCAATGCTGCCTCGCGTGCATTTTTTCCGCAATAGAGCACCTGATAAATCTGCTCGGTAATTGGCATTTCTACGCCAAACCGCGCGGCCAGTGCCTTCACTTCTTTGGTATTGCGGTAGCCTTCCACCACCTGACCGATGGTGTTCTGGGCACCTTCCACATCGGCACCCTGCCCCAGCATCATGCCAAAACGACGGTTACGCGACTGATTATCGGTGCAGGTCAGCACCAGATCGCCCAGCCCCGCCATGCCCATAAAGGTGGTCGGATCGGCACCCAGCGCCGCGCCCAGCCGGCTCATTTCTGCCAGGCCCCGGGTGATTAACGCGGTGCGCGCATTGGCCCCAAAGCCAATACCATCTGACATACCTGCGCCGATAGCGATGACGTTTTTCACCGCGCCGCCCAGCTGCACGCCGATAAAGTCAGGATTATTGTAGACCCGGAAGCTTTTGCCACAGTGCAATAACTGCTGCAGGTCATCAGCGAACACGGCGTCCGTAGCCGCCAGAGCAATGGCCGTCGGCAGACCGGCTGCCAGCTCTTTGGCGAAGGTCGGGCCAGAGATTACCGCCAGCGGAATAGTCTCGCCCAGGATCTCACGGGCCACATCCTGCAGCAGTCGCCCCGTCTCTTTCTCCAGACCTTTCGTTGCCCAGACCAGACGCGAATCCGCGCGCAGGTAAGGTTTGATCTGCTGCAGCACGTCACCAAACACATGGCTTGGCACCACCACCAGTAAATCACGGCTGGCCGCTATCGCCGTCGCAAGGTCGGTTTCAAGATGAAGGGTATCCGGGAAAGGAACATCGGGGAGGAAAGCGGTATTACAACGGTCGGCCTGTAACTGCGCCTGATGCCGGGGGTTGTGCCCCCATAGCACCACATTGTGGCCGTTACGAGCCAGCGTAATCGCCAAAGCGGTGCCGTACGAGCCGGCACCGATGACGCTCATGGATGCATGAGGGCTATCCATTAAGCATCCTGCTGAGGCGCTGCACCTTCTGACTGCTGCAGGTAGTTCATAAACAGCGCGTCAAAGTTGACCGGAGCAAGGTTCAGCTGCGGGAAGGTACCACGGGAGACCAGGCTGGTAATGCACTCACGCGCATACGGGAACAAAATGTTCGGGCAGTAGGCACCCAGGCAATGGGCCATCTGCGTCCCTTCGATTCCGCCGATAGAGAAAATACCGGCCTGCTGTACTTCACACAGGAACGCAGAGTCTTCACCCACGGTAGCGGTGACGGTCACACGCAATACAACTTCATACACATCGTCAGCCAGCTGGCTTGACGCGGTGTCCAGATCCAGTTTGACTTCCGGCTCCCACTCTTTCTGGAAAACCTGTGGCGCGTTTGGCGCTTCGAAAGAGACATCTTTGGTGTAGATACGCTGGATCTGGAAAGACATCTCGGTATTGTTCTGTTCTGACATGGTACGTAATCCTATAGGTTAATAATCCGTTACTCTGCTGCAGCAATCGTCAGGCAATATGCGCCAGAATGCGCAGCCTTCCCTAGTTTAACAACGGGCTAAGGCCATCACGACCTTCAAGTGCAAACAGGTCGTCACAACCGCCGATGTGCTGTGCATCAATAAAAATCTGCGGAACGGTTGTCCGGCCGCTACGTTTTATCATCTCTTCACGCAGGGAAACATCCCCATCAATAGGGATTTCCTTGAAATTCACGCCCTTCTGACTCAGCAATGCTTTCGCACGGTGACAGAAAGGACAGGTCGCTTTGGTGTAGATCTCAACGTTTGCCATGCCAGAACTCCCGTAATTTATTTACCGCGAACCAGCGGCAGGTTGTCACCACTCCAGCCGGAGACGCCATCTTTCAGCACGTAAACCCGCTCGAAGCCTGCTGCATTCAGCTTGGTCGCTGAATCAGAGGCAGATGTTCCGGTTGCACACACGACGATCAGTGGCTGCGCTTTATGTTTTTCAAGCTCGCCGAAGCTGCCTTTTTTAATATCTGCTGCCAGCACGTTCATCGCGTTAGAAATATGGCCCTTGCGGTAATCATCGCGCCCACGCACGTCCACTACCACGGCATCTTCTTTGTTAATTAAGCGGGTGGCTTCACCCCGGCTAATCACTTTTACTTTGGAGAACATGCCCTTAACGGTGGTCACGATCACCAGTACCAGCAAAACAACCCACGCCAGACCTAAAATGGTGTGATTGCCTGCGAACTGCATAATATCTTGCATGAGGGGTAACAACTCCCGAAAGGGTTAATAAGCTAAAAACAAGGCTTCTGAGTATACCTGCCAGGAGTGTCATGTACAGTCGAGAAGCCCTTCAGAGTTATGTTTTCTGCGACAGATTACAAAAAAAAGTTGCCTTAAGTGAAAACCGCTATCCTGTGAAGGGACTGCGGCGAAGTTAAGCGGTCAATTGTTGCGCATTGTCGCCTTTTCGCGTCTCGCGTTGCTCTGTCGCCGAGGGCTCTTTCGCCTGATTGCCCCCGGCGGGTAAAGTGCACGACTGTTACTGACAGAAATAGAAAACCATCCAGAGATGGCTGGTAAGCTGCTGTTCATCGTGGAATAATCCACAGATATGAGGGAAAAAGCGACAGTGTTACATTCATGGACCCCGCGTAATCCAACGGCCGTTGTTCCGCCATTACGTGCAAGCTTGTCCGCCCTGGCCGTCAGTGCACTTTGCACCGGCGCATTGTTGTTCTCTTTTTCTGCGTCAGCCGCAGAAGATAACAAATCCCAGTTACAGACCCTTCAGCAGGATATTGCCGCAAAAGAGAAGAGTGTTCAGCGGCAAAAGCAGCAGCGCAGTCAGCTTCTCGATCAGCTGCAGAGCCAGGAAAAAATCATTGCGCAAGCCAGTCGACAGCTGCGTGAAACTCAGGGCAGCCTCAGCGCGATCAATAAAGACATCGCCAACCTGACCGCGTCTATCAATAAACTCCAGCAGCAGCAGAAACAGCAGGAAGATATTCTGGCGCAGCAGTTAGATGCGGCATTCCGCCAGGGGCAGCACAGTGGATTGCAGCTTATCCTTAGCGGCGAAGAGAGCCAGCGTAGCGAGCGGATGCTGGCCTATTTTGGCTATCTGAACGATGCCCGACAGAAGTCGATAGAAGACCTGAAGCAGACCCGTAGCGATCTGTCAGCGCAGAAAGCCAGCCTGCTCGATAAACAGGCACAGCAAAAATCACTGCTGACCCAGCAGGAGAGTCAGCAGCAGAAGCTGGAAGGCGCACGCCAGGCGCGAAAGAAAACGTTGACCACACTGGAGTCTTCGCTGGAAAAAGATCAGGCGCAGCTGGTCGAGTTGCGTCAGAACGAAAGCCGCCTGCGCGACAAAATTGCCAAAGCAGAGCGGGAAGCCAAAGCGCGTGCCGAGCGGGAAGCGCGTGAGGCAGAAAAAGTGCGTGAGCGTGAAGCTCAGGCGAAGCGCAAAGGCAGCACCTATAAACCCACCGACAGTGAACGCTCCCTGATGTCACGTACCGGTGGCCTGGGTAAACCGTCCGGTCAGGCAATATGGCCGGTACGGGGCACGATCGAACACCGGTTCGGTGAAGAGCTTCAGGGTGAGCTGCGCTGGAAGGGGTTGGTGATTGATGCGCCAGAAGGCACCGAAGTGAAAGCCATTGCCGATGGACGCGTCCTGATGGCTGACTGGCTGCAGGGCTACGGGCTGGTCGTGGTGGTTGAACACGGTAAGGGTGATATGAGTCTGTATGGCTACAACCAGAGTGCGCTGGTGAGCGTAGGCACCCAGGTGCGTGCCGGGCAGCCGATTGCGCTGGTCGGAACCAGCGGTGGTCGCGGCACGCCTTCACTCTATTTTGAAATCCGTCGCCAGGGACGGGCCGTCAATCCACAACCGTGGTTAGGAAGATAAGTGTTGTTCCAACATCGAAAACTCAGCGGGCTGCTGGTAGGGCTGCTTTTATCCAGCCCGGTCTTTGCCGGTAAGCTTTCGATCGTCATTGATGATTTTGGCTACCGTCCAGTCCAGGAAAATCAGGTGCTGCAGATGCCTGCCGCCCTCTCCGTGGCCGTGCTGCCTAATGCCCCCCACGCGCGTGAAATGGCGACTAAAGCCCACCAGCGCGGGCATGAAGTGCTCATCCATCTGCCGATGGCACCACTGAGCAAGCAGCCGCTGGAAAAGGATACGCTACGCCCTGACATGTCCGCAGAAGAGATCGCACGCATTATTCATGATGCTGCTGCAGCCGTGCCGTTTGCCGTCGGCCTGAATAATCACATGGGCAGCGCGATGACTTCCAGCCTGCCGGGGATGCAGAAAGTGATGCGGGTATTGGATCACTACAATTTTTATTTCCTCGACAGTATGACCATTGGCAACAGCCAGTCTACCCGTGCCGCCGCGGGCACCAGCGTGAAAGTGATCAAACGTCGGGTCTTCCTGGACGACACACAGAACGAAGCGGACATTCGCAAACAGTTTACCCGCGCGGTACGTCTGGCACAGCGGGATGGTTCTGCAATTGCCATCGGTCACCCGCATCCGGCCACAGTCAGGGTGCTGCAACAAATGCTCCCCACGCTGCCGGCAGATATCACGCTGGTGCGTCCGAGCCAGCTTCTCAACGAACCACAGCGCATTAACAACAAGCCCCTCCCACCGGAGAGTCAGCCCCAGCCCGTCAAACCACGTAATCCGTTCCACGGCAGCGAGGTGTGCAAAGTGACCGTGCCGCCGGTGCCGGCAACACGTGCGCTGGAAGTCGTAGGTGAGAGCATCAGCAACAGCCCGCTGGTGCAGGGTCTGAAGAAAAACCTGTTTGGAAAATAGGGAGGCGGGGGCCGCCGTTTTTCTGGCCGCCCCTGCAGTTCAGTTCCAGTCGAGGATCACTTTCCCCGATTGCCCGGTGCGCATATCGTCAAATCCTCGCTGAAAATCATCTATACCATAGCGGTGGGTGATCACCGGCGACAGATCCAGTCCCGATTGCAGCAGTGCCGCCATCTTGTACCAGGTTTCAAACATCTCACGGCCATAGATACCTTTGATAAACAGCCCCTTGAAGATAACCTGATTCCAGTCAATTGACATTGATGCCGGAGGAATACCCAGCATCGCAATGCGCCCGCCATGGTTCATCACATCCAGCATGGAGCGAAACGCATCAGGGACGCCGGACATTTCCAGCCCGACATCGAACCCTTCCGTCATCTCCAGCGCATGCATCACCTGCGGCAGACTCTCTTCGCTGATGTTGACCGCCCGCGTCACCCCCATCTGTCGCGCCAGTCCCAGGCGATACTCATTGACGTCGGTGATCACCACATGGCGCGCCCCCACGTGACGGCAGATAGCCGCCGCCATAATACCAATCGGGCCCGCGCCGGTGATCAGAACATCTTCCCCTACCAGGTCAAAGGACAATGCGGTGTGAACGGCATTTCCAAAGGGGTCGAAGATCGCGGCCAGCTCATCGGAAATATTATCGGGGATTTTGAAGGCGTTCACCGCCGGGATAACCAGATATTCGGCAAAACAGCCCTGACGGTTAACGCCAACGCCAATGGCATTGCGGCACAGATGCGTACGGCCGCCCCGGCAGTTGCGGCAGTGCCCACAGGTAATGTGACCTTCACCCGACACGCGGTCGCCGGGCTGAAAGCCAGCGACTTCCTGACCGACAGCCACCACTTCCCCGACATATTCATGGCCGGTGATCATCGGTACCGGAATGGTCTTCTGCGACCATTCATCCCAGTTATAAATATGCACGTCGGTGCCGCAGATCGCCGTTTTACGGATCTTGATCAGCAGATCGTTATGACCCGGTTCAGGTACCGGAGCATCATGCGTCATCCAGATCCCGGGACGGGCATAGCGTTTTGACAGCGCTTTCATAAGGCCTCCCCACCCGTAATAACGCCCAGTTCTATACCCACCCGGCAAAAAGCGTCGACCGCCTGTTCTAACTGGGCCTGGGTATGCGCCGCCGAGATCTGCGTCCGTATCCGTGCCTGTCCTTTCGGCACCACCGGATAACAGAAGCCGGTAACAAAAATCCCCTCCTGCTGCAGCCGGGCCGCAAAGGTCTGTGCCAGCCGGGCATCGCCCAGCATGACCGGGATAATTGCGTGGTCGGCCCCGGCAAGCGTAAACCCGGCCGCGCTCATTCTTTCACGGAAATAGCCCACGTTATCCCACAGCCGCTGACGTAAGCCCTGCCCGTCTGCCAGCATCTTCAGGACCTCAAGGGAGGCGGTCACAATGGCGGGTGCCAGCGAGTTCGAGAAAAGGTAAGGTCGCGAGCGCTGCCTCAGCCACTCCACCACCTCTTTTTTCGCTGCCGTATAGCCGCCTGAAGCGCCGCCAAGCGCTTTACCCAGCGTGCCGGTGATAATATCTATCCGCCCCATCACGCCACAGTGCTCATGACTGCCGCGCCCCTGCGTTCCCACAAAGCCGACGGCGTGGGAATCATCGACCATCACCAGCGCCCCATACTGGTCAGCGAGATCGCAAATGCCCGTCAGATTAGCAATCACCCCGTCCATGGAGAACACGCCATCAGTGGCAATCAAAATATGACGTGCGCCGTCGGCCCTGGCCTGCTGAAGACAGGCCTCCAGTTCAGCCATATCATTATTGGCATAGCGATAACGGCGGGCTTTACACAGCCGGATGCCGTCGATAATCGAGGCATGATTCAGCGCATCAGAGATGACCGCATCTTCTGGCCCCAGTAAGGTTTCAAATAAGCCGCCATTGGCATCAAAGCATGAAGAGTAGAGGATGGCTTCCTCCATGCCGAGAAACGTCGCTAACGCCTGCTCCAGCTGACGATGGATGTCCTGTGTTCCGCAGATAAAGCGTACTGAGGCCATGCCGAATCCGTGGCTGTCCATGCCGTCTTTCGCCGCAGCAATCACTGCTGGATGGTTCGCCAGTCCCAGATAATTATTGGCGCAGAAGTTCAGTAACTCACTGCCATCTGCCAGGACGAGGGTAGCCTGCTGAGCCAGCGCAATGTGTCGTTCCCTTTTAAATAACCCCTCCTGCTCTGCGCCGATCAGTTGGGTCGAAAGCTGCTGATAGAATTCCTGAGTCACCTTATTCTCCAAATCAATGTTTTCTCAAAACAGATAACTAAAATTGAAGCACAGGGATGATGATATACGCGGAATAATCTGTTTTTTGCAGCATAACTCACGGAAAGCAAACTTCATTTCCCCCCGTTGCAGACTCCTCTGGCTGTCGACTTTGCGATGAGATGTTATGATATGAATCATTAGCGTGTGGAACCTCCTGTTCCACCCCACATTTTAGGGTTGAAGCTCATGATTATCGTCACTGGCGGTGCTGGATTTATCGGTAGCAATATCATTAAGGCGCTGAATGATAAGGGTCACACCGACATTCTGGTGGTGGACAATCTGAAAGACGGCACTAAATTCGCCAATCTGGCGGATCTGAATATTGCCGACTACATGGACAAGGAAGACTTCCTCATCTCCATCCTGGCGGATGAAGACTTTGGTGATGTAGAAGCCGTATTCCACGAAGGTGCATGCTCTTCCACCACCGAGTGGGATGGGAAGTACATGATGGATAACAACTATCAGTATTCCAAAGAGCTGCTGCACTGGTGCCTGGAACATCAGGTTCCCTTCCTGTATGCCTCTTCCGCCGCAACCTACGGCGGCCGTAACAGCGACTTTATTGAAGAGCGTCAGTTTGAAGCGCCTCTCAACGTTTACGGCTATTCCAAAATGCTGTTTGACCACTACGTGCGTAATATCCTGCCGGACGCGCAGTCGCAGGTGTGTGGTTTCCGCTACTTCAACGTCTACGGTCCACGTGAAGGGCACAAAGGCAGCATGGCGAGCGTGGCATTCCACCTCAATACCCAGTTGAACAACGGCGAAAACCCGAAACTCTTCGAAGGCAGCGATGGATTCAAACGTGACTTTATCTATGTTGAAGACGTCGCATCAGTGAACCTGTGGTTCTGGGAAAATGCCGTATCGGGCATCTTTAACTGTGGCACCGGCCGCGCCGAATCATTCCAGGAAGTGGCTGATGCCGCCCTGAAGTACCATCAGAGCGGCGAAATTGAGTACATTCCTTTCCCGGAAAAGCTCAAAGGCCGCTACCAGGCATTCACGCTGGCAGACCAGACCAAACTGCGCGCCGCCGGGTATGACAAACCGTTCAAAACCGTTGCTGAGGGCGTGGCTGACTACATGGCCTGGCTAAACCGTAACGCGTAAGAGGCACCGTCCGGGAATGAAAATTCTGGTTATCGGCCCGTCGTGGGTCGGCGATATGATGATGTCACAAAGTCTCTATCGCACCCTGAAGGCCGAACATCCTGATGCCGTGATTGACGTGATGGCACCCGCGTGGTGCCGTCCACTTCTGTCACGGATGCCGGAAGTGAACGAAGCCCTGGCCATGCCGCTGGGGCACGGTGCGTTGCAGGTTGCCGAGCGCCGCCGCCTGGGTAAAGCGCTCAAGGTTAACGGCTACGATCGTGCCTATGTTCTGCCTAACTCGTTTAAGTCTGCGCTGGTGCCGTTTTTTGCCGACATCCCCCGTCGCACCGGCTGGCGCGGGGAAATGCGTTACGGGTTGTTAAACGACCTGCGACGGCTGGATAAAACCGCTTTCCCGCTGATGGTGCAGCGCTATGTTGCGCTCGGATACGACAAAGCGCGTATCCATAGCGCCAGTGACCTGCCGCAACCTCTGCTGTGGCCGCAGTTAACCGTTAATGAAGCGGAAAAACAGACCACAGCTCACACCTTCGATCTCGCCTCCGGGCGGCCGATGGTCGGGTTTTGTCCGGGCGCTGAATTTGGTCCGGCCAAACGCTGGCCACACTATCACTACGCCACGCTGGCACAGAGCCTGATCGATCAGGGCTATCAGGTGGTGCTGTTCGGCTCGGCCAAAGACCATGAAACCGGACAGCAGATCCAGGCTGCACTGGCAGAAGATGCCCGCCAGTACTGCCGTAACCTGGCAGGAGAAACGCAGCTGGAGCAGGCTGTTATTCTGCTGGCGGCGTGCGATGCCGTCGTCAGCAATGACTCCGGGCTGATGCACATCGCCGCCGCGCTCGATCGGCCACTGATTGCACTGTATGGGCCCAGCAGCCCGGACTTCACCCCACCGTTGTCAGCGAAAGCCCGCGTGATCCGTCTGATTACGGGTTACCACAAGGTTCGTAAAGGAGAGGCCGACGAAGGTTATCACCAGAGCCTGATCGATATTACGCCAGAGCGTGTCCTGCACGAACTGGCAACGCTTTGCCCACGGCCTGGAGTCTGAATGCGGGTTCTGATCATTAAAACATCTTCAATGGGGGATGTCCTTCACGCATTACCTGCCCTGACGGATGCCATGCACGCCATCCCTGAGATCCGGTTTGACTGGGTCGTGGAAGAGGGTTTTGCCCAGATCCCTTCCTGGCATCCTGCCGTCGACCGGGTATTACCGGTGGCTATCCGTCGCTGGCGTAAACACTGGTTTGGTAGCCAGGTGCGGGAAGAACGCGTCGTCTTCAAACGTGCGCTGCAATCTCGCGAGTACGATGCCGTTATCGACGCCCAGGGACTGATGAAAAGTGCGGCCCTGGTGACCCGGCTGGCAAAAGGTGAGAAACACGGTCAGGACAGCCGCAGCGCACGTGAGCCCTTCGCCAGCTGGTGGTACGACAAACGCCATGAAGTCAGTAAACAGCAGCATGCCGTACAACGTACCCGCGAGCTTTTTGCTAAAAGTCTGGGATATGAGCTGCCCGCTACCACCGGCGATTACGCCATCGCACAGCATTTTACGCAGGCGTTACCTGCTGATGCAGACCGCTATCTGGTGTTTCTTCACGCTACCACTCGCGATAATAAGCACTGGCCGGAAGATCACTGGCGCGAGCTGATTGGGTTAATGCAGCCTTCAGGTTTAAAGATTAAATTGCCCTGGGGGGCGGAGCATGAGCATCAGCGGGCAGTGCGGTTGGCTGATGGCTTCGACTTTGTTGAGGTGCTGCCCAGGCTCACGCTGGAGCAGGTGGCACGCACGCTAGCTGGTGCAAGGGCCGTCGTGTCGGTAGATACCGGTTTGAGCCACTTAACCGCCGCGCTCGACCGACCGAATATTACGCTCTACGGCCCTACCGACCCGGGGTTGATTGGAGGATATGGGAAGAATCAGTACCCCATAATTTCCCCTGAAAAGAGTATGACGACACTCAGCGCTGAACATATATGGCGTGTAATACAGCAGGTTATATGATGAAAAAACTTCACATTATTAATTTGGGAAAAATGGGGGGCGTTGAAACCCTTTTCCTACAATACATAAAAGAAAATAAAGGCGATAGCATTATATGTATTGGCAATGACATCGGTGAAGAAATCAAACGCCAGATGCCAAAAACGAAAGTACTTTTTGCAAGTAGAATATTTAATAAATTTAAGTTCCGTTGGCCGCAGTTTTTAAGAAAGCATCTTCTTCAGTTAAAAATTAAGTGTGTTGATGCGGACATCATCATTGTTTGGGATTTGGTTCCAGGAATAGCAACCAAACCAAAACGAGGGAAGCTAATCTATTACGATCACGGTTGTTCATGGCGATATGAAAAAAATAAAAAAACACTACATTTTTTTTCAATGGTAGATGGTGTCATATCGGTCTCACATGCGTCAAAAAGAGTGATGGAATCACGTTTTGAGCTTCAATGCGTCCCCAGCGTTGTTAAAAATCGCATAAATAAACCGGAAGGCATTAGTACAGCGACTAAAATGGCTGGGATTCCCCTGAGGCTTGGGACAGCATCACGCCTTGTAACATTAAAAGGGATAAGTGTAATATTATTAACCATGCAAGAGCTTATTCTTCGTGGGCATAATGTATTACTGGAAATTGCTGGCAAAGGTCCTGACATTGAATTATTCGAGCAACTTTCAAATTCTCTTAACTTGAAAGATAAAGTGGTTTTCAGCGGATTTCAACACAGGATGGCTGATTTTTATAACAGAACAGATGTTTATCTCAGCACGCCAATAACAGAGCCCTTTGGCCTTTCCGCAATGGAGGCTTTGTATTTTGGAATTCCGGTAATTTTTCCTTTCGTGGATGGGCAGCCAGAAGCTATTGAAGACGATGTTTGTGGTATTGGAATAATTCCTTCAGTAAGTGTATCTGAACATAAAAAATTAACAGGTATTGAGATCGACTTCCCCCACGATGTTTATGATCCAATGAGCGATATGCTCATCAAACCCAAACTCATTTCACACATTGAATGTGCAGATGCTGTAGAAAGGCTAATGTCTCATGATACCTATACGAAGATGAGTCAAAATGCGAAAAACCACACATCTAAAAACTTAAATTATCATCTTTTCCAGAAAGAGTTTGAAAATACGCTTAAGTTTTATGTTGAACAATAACACTCTAACTACCAGGTTTTTCTCTTATACAAAAAGAGAAATCAGATAGTATAAAATCCAACAATGTAAATAAAAATCATGATGAATAGTAATGTAACAAAATCATCTGTAACAACAGTTTTAGTTTTATGGCTAAGTTGTATATCATTGTCTTCAGCACTGGCGGCATCGACCATTTGCCGTAATGCACTTTACCTTGCAGCAATGATTTCTTTGGTTGATTTTTTTATAAAAAAGACCCGACTACAATTTAATCAGGCGATTCTCATCATGATGATCGCACTACTACTAAGCATATCAATTTACTTACCTACCGTTCTTCATAGTTCTTCGACTTTTCATGATATTGATATGAATTATAGAGAGACTGCCAAAAGACTTTTTCTCGGCGTCATAATAGGTTCCTATTTGATATCTCATCGGGATAAAATATCCAGCCAAGGGTGGAATGGTGCTTACTTTTGGATATTTATAGGTTTTATCTATACTATCATAGTTGCGTTTAAGCTATCTGTACCAAATATGCGACTGGAAATAAAAACCGTTGCTACAATGACAGCTTATGTTTTTGCTGTTCTTGCCCTTGCTGCAACTTATATTGCACTGAAGACTAAGGGATGGGTTAGAGTAACCTCAGTACTTGTAATAACATTCTTAAGTATTTATATACTGCTGCTGACTCAAACGCGTTCAGTACTACTGACATACCCTATCTTATTGTTAGTAATTTTGATAAAAGAAAGGTTTTTTACAAAGAGAAACTCACTTTTATTCTTAATAACGTTAATTCTATCAACATTCATTCTGCCCACAAAATTCGACCAGGCAATAAAAAGAATTGACCGATCAATTATTGAATACAAAGAATATCAAAAAAACAATGACAGCACTTCACTCGGCTCACGCTTTAGTATGTGGAAGGCTGGTTTTTCTACAAACACTATTAGTTTGTTAGGAAAAAGCGCGGATCAACGTGATACCCTGGTACGTAAATACATCAAAAAATATGAAAACAACAATCATGAGGCATTACGGGTAATAAAATACCACTACCATAATGACTTGCTTGAAGCGGGTACTTTAAGAGGGGTGATTGGATTTGCAATTCTCTTGCTTTTCTATTTTTTTACTATTTCAGCGTCGAAAAAATTCACTGGTAACTTTAACACTGCTCTTTTCTTAATTACCCCAACCATCTTGTATGGTAGCAGCGACTCATTATTGATTGATCATCGATACACTACAATTTTAATATTATTAATTCCGTTTTACCTTTGCTCCGATGAATTAAAAAGCAAAGATAAAACCGAAAAAATTACCACTACGAATAAATAAGCGAGGTAGTTTTAATGACAATTCTCATTACCGGCGGGGCAGGATATATTGGCTCACATACAACATTGGCCCTGCTTGAGCAAGATTATGATGTAGTAGTGCTGGATAATCTTGTTAATGCATCACCTGCTGCACTAGAGCGCGTAAAAGAAATAACTGGACGTTCTATATCCTTTTATCATGGTGACATTAACGAAACGGCTGATTTGCAAAAAATATTCTCCAGCCATGATATTTCTGCAGTAATACATTTTGCAGGTCTTAAATCTGTCGGTGAGTCCGTATTAAAACCGCTGGAATATTATAAAAATAATGTTACTGGCACGCTTGTTTTATTAGAAGAGATGCGTAAAGCACAGGTTAGAAACTTTATATTTAGTTCATCAGCAACAGTTTACGGCACGCCTGAATCTATACCTTTATGCGAAACATCTCGCACCGGAGGAACGACCAATCCGTATGGAACCTCTAAACTCATGGTGGAAAAAATACTTCAAGATTTTTCCTCTGCGCACCCAGAATTTAGCATTACTATGCTGCGTTATTTTAATCCCGTGGGCGCTCATGAATCAGGATTAATTGGTGAAGACCCTAAAGGAATTCCAAATAATCTGATGCCTTATATATCCCAAGTCGCAAGTGGGAAGCTACAACAACTGGCTATCTTCGGTAATGACTATCCAACCATTGATGGTACTGGTGTGCGTGATTATATTCATGTCATGGATTTAGCAGAGGGGCATATCAAAGCACTTGAACATATTAATACACAAAATGGGATTAAGACTTATAATTTAGGTACTGGCGTAGGTTACTCAGTGCTACAAATGCTTCAAACTTTCGAAAAAGTATCTGGCCGATGTGTGTCCTATAAATTTATGCCCCGTCGAGACGGGGATATTGCAGAATGTTGGGCAGATGCTCGACTGGCGGAACAAGAACTTGGCTGGAAAGCCCAACGTGGCCTTGAAGAAATGATGCGCGATGCCTGGAACTGGCAGCAAAAAAACCCTACAGGATTTAAGCAATAATTTAACCAGAGCTGGTCACACCGGTGACTGGCTCTGGTTAAGCATTGAGTTTACCATCTGATAAACATAATCCGTTGATATAGCTCTCAGAGGTTTATTCGCATCCGTTACCTTTGCGTCGGTCAGCGGAAGATAGATATATTGGTGGAGCTGCTTATCCTGGTAAGGTCCGCTGCGACGAGGATCCTCTGTTACGAACAGGCTTAACGTAGGTGTCTTTAGTGCGATGGCAAGATGAAAAGGTCCTGTATCTCCTGTAACCAGCAAATCCATAGAACCTATTATCCCCAAAAGCTCAGGCAGCGTTGTCTTACCGATAAAACTGGTGATATTTTCAGCTGTAGTCGTATCAATATATGCCATAAAACTTTCAGCTAAATGTATTTCCTCGGCTGAACCAATCAATACTACTTCTATATTTGGATTATTACGAATCAGAGTCGTCGCAAGGTTTGCATAATATTCTGGAGGCCAACAACGGATCAATGACGAAGCCCCAAGCTGGAAACCTATACGCTGATAGCCTTCAGTTTTCTTAACTTTTGCATAATCACATGGTAGCACCATATCTACAACATCAGTTGAACAGCCTAACGCAGAAATGAGTTTCATTTTTCGGGCAATAACATGCTCGTCAAAGTCATCCAGCCCATAAGTCACCCAACGGTTCATTTTTCCTAAGGGTTTGGCATAGTTGTCGCGTACAATAAAACGACAGCCCGAAAGTGCGGCACTCACTATATCGTAAGGCATATGAGAATGCAGTAAAACTGCCAGTTCCGGCTCTTTCTTTTTTGCTTCTTTGATTAGACGGGGCATACCACTGACTTTGTTATTCCAGAAAATAACGTCATCATAATCATCGCGTTGGGTGAGTAGATTTTTATACTTGGGATGCGCAACAAGTGTAATTTTTGCTTTCGGATAACGAAGTCGAATAGCATGTATAGCTGGCGAGTTGAACATATAATCGCCAAGTGCTGTTGTAGAATAAATCAGAACACTGGAAAATTCCGTATTCTTCAGCTGCCCCTCTTTTTTTTCGCTATTTTTAGCATGAGGGCATAACAAAGTGAGTAGGAAATCACTCAGACCAATTTTTATTTTTTTAGACTCTCTCATTTCGCGCCCATCTTATCCCAATAATATTCTGCTAGTGTTTTTCCCACCGTACGTTCAGAGAGCCAGCTAAAGAGCTGTTCCAGATCCTGGTACAAACGTTCAATATGTTGCTCTGTTGCAAATGTGGGGCTTCCGCCCGGCATAAACTCAGAAGAGTGCAGCATGAATTCAACGTAATCATGTCCCTCATCCAGCGACTGCCGCACAACCCGTTTCATGCTCTCAACATTGCCGCCTGAAGGTCGCAGCCAGTTTACGGAGGGTGAACGTCGCTTACCCCGCAAACGGTCATACCCACTCTTCAATGAATTCATTAAGTCAGAATGTTTGTACTGGATAGTCATTGGGACTTCTAACAGTGATGACGTTCCAGCTCGCGCAATATTTTTTTCATCCATGAAGTAGGCGTGTGAAGGGAAATCGCGATAGTTTGTCCCCCCTTTCCCTTCTGGATTACCCGGGGAAAACTGCCAGTTAACTTTTGGCGTCACAGAACAATCAACCACGTAGCCGAACTCGATCAACAGGGCTGCATAATATTCATTAAAGGCCCAGCGCCCGGCACGATGACTCAGCATTTTCGTCTGAAACGTGTCTTCCAGCAAGCGGGTCATAAACTCAACCTTACTGCGGATCAGCCCGGCTGGGTATTCAATCAGGTACGGTTTATAACGCCAGTCATCATCCGTCAGCGGATCAAGCGGCGGGCTGTTCCACGCGTGCAGATGCATCCCAACCTCGCCGGTTCCACGCGCAATAACATCCCGCGCAAACGCAACATAGTCATTATCCACTGCCATCTCATAGTTAGTCAGATACACCGGCTTGAAGGCATACTTTTCACACAGCGCCTGAAATCGCGGGAGATAATGGGTGTTTTTGGTCGAAATGAGGTTGTGGTTTTCCCACAGGTTATCACCCTCCGTATCGATGGTAATAATGAATGCTGGTTTGACCATGGATATAGAACCTGAATTATGCTTTTGGCCTTATGTTACGCAGCCCCTTTGCTCAGAGCAAATGACTTTGCATGCAGTCGCCCACTTGCTTACCCGCATGGGTAAAACCGAGCAGTGCTAGCCACGATGCCATTGCTCCATTAGAATTCACCTTCTGTATCCTGGAAAGCAATACATCATGAATTCAGCCCTTGTTCCCCTGCCAAAACGCATTTTGGTTATTAAACTCCGTCATCATGGCGATATGTTGCTCACGACACCGGTCATTAATACGCTGAAGCAAAACTGGCCGGAGGCAGAAGTGGATGTGCTGCTATATCAGGAAACCAGAGAGATGCTCTCTGCCAACCCCTGCATCGCCCGACTGATATCCATCGACCGGCAGTGGAAGAAGCTTGGTCCTGCTGTCCATGTAAAGCAAGAATGGG
Organism: Erwinia persicina; assembly: GCF_019844095.1. Classification (NCBI taxonomy): domain Bacteria; kingdom Pseudomonadati; phylum Pseudomonadota; class Gammaproteobacteria; order Enterobacterales; family Erwiniaceae; genus Erwinia; species Erwinia persicina. Next base: position 4,540,547 of record NZ_CP082141.1, read on the forward strand.
CGCTTTTGCAGCAGCTGCGCGCACGCCAGTACGATGTAGTGATTAATCTGGCAGACCAATGGCGCAGTGCGCTCGCGGCACGCTGGACCGGTGCAAGGATCAGACTCGGCTTTGATTTCCCCAAACGGCAGGGAGCATTATGGCGCTTCTGCCATACAAAGCGGGTCACGGTTGCCGGACATGGTCAGTTGCATACCGTTGAGCAAAACCTTTCGCTGCTTAAACCCTTGGGCGACCTGGCGTACACCACTCAGGTCACAATGAGTTATGAGGCCCGCGACTGGCAGCACGTTGAAAAATTACTTCATCAACACGCTGTTGTGGATCATTTCATTGTGGTTCAGCCGACTTCGCGGTGGTTCTTTAAATGCTGGACGGAAGCTAAAATGGCGGCCACTATCACCGCTCTGCAAAAAGAAGGCTATACGTTGGTGATCACATCAGGCCCTGACAAGCGAGAGCAGGAAATGGTCGCGGCCATTATGGATAATTGTCCGAAAGAACGGGTGATTTCACTGGCAGGCCAACTCACTTTACGCCAGCTCGCAGCGCTCATTGATCATGCACGTCTTTTCCTTGGGGTAGACTCTGTTCCGATGCACATGGCCGCTGCGCTAAACACGCCTTACGTGGCCCTTTTCGGCCCAAGCAAACTGACGCTATGGCACCCGTGGCAGGGAAAAGGGAAAACCATATGGGCAGGTGACTATGGCACCCTGCCCGACCCGGATAATGTGGATACAAAAACCAGTGAACGTTATCTTGATTTAATCCCCACTGAAGCCGTAATCAATGCAACAAGGGAGCTCCTGAAATGAAGCCGTTTCGTCTGGCGCTGGTACGCCAAAAATATCGTCCGGATGGGGGCGCCGAACGCTTTATTTCTCGTGCGTTACTCGCGCTGGAAAAAAAAGACCTTGAGCTTAATGTGATTACGCGCGAATGGCAGGGTGACATTCATCCTGACTGGCATATCCATTTATGTAACCCGCTGAAGCTGGGCCGCATCAGCCGGGAACGGGGCTTTGCCTCAGCAGCAAGAGCGATCTGGCAGCGTGAGAATTTTGATCTGGTACAGAGTCATGAGCGTATCGCTGGCTGTGATATCTATCGTGCAGGGGATGGGGTACACCGCAACTGGCTTCTTCAGCGGGCGCGTCAGCTTCCCGCCTGGCGTCGTACTCTTATGTTTAACAGTCCCTATCATCGTTTCGTGATGCAGGCAGAAAAAGACATGTATTCAGCCCCAGAGTTGAAAGCAGTGATCTGTAACGCGGAGATGATTAAACGCGAGATAGTTGAGCAGTTTCAGGTGGCGCCAGAAAAAATCACCGTTATCTACAACGCTATCGATCACCACACCTTTCAGCCTGCAGATATCGCCCTTAAGCGTCAGTTGCGCCAGGCATATCAGTTACCAGAACAGGCGCATTGCCTGATTTTTGTCGGCTCTGGTTTTGAAAGAAAGGGACTGGAAGCCGCTATTCGTGCGATTGCACCGACAGAGAGTTACCTGATGGTGATCGGGCGGGATAAAAATCAAAAAGCCTATCAGGCGCTTGCCGGATCTCTGGGCTGCCAGTCGCGGGTTCGTTTTATGGGCGTTCAGAAAAGCACCCTGCCATTTTATCAGGCCGCAGATGCCCTGTTATTACCCACCCTTTATGATCCTTTTCCCAATGTCATTCTCGAAGCCATGGCCTGCGGTTTACCCGTTATTACCAGCGATACCTGCGGTGGTGCTGAATTTATCAACGAGGGCATCAATGGTTTTGTCACCGATGCGCTGGACGTTCCCTCGCTGACGGCGGCAATTCGGCAGTTGCCACTTGAGGCGCTTGGCTCTGCAATGGGCCACTCTGCGCGGGAGAAAATTCTGCCTTACCATCCTGCGAGCCTTTCGTCACAATTGATCGACCTTTATCAAAGAGTATTAACTCAATGAAAAGCCATATTTTGTTTATCATCGATGGGCTGCCCGGTGGCGGCGCAGAAAATGTCACCCTCACGCTGGCAAAAGGTATAGCGCAGCGCGGCCACACCGTCACGCTTCTCTCTTTAAGTGACCGACTTGACTATGAAATACCAAAAGAAATCAATTATATAGTTGATAAAGATGCCGGAGGGAAAGGGCCATTACGTAAACTTTGTGAATTGAGAAGGCGTGCTGCTTCAGTGGACCGTTTATTACCTGCGCTTTTTCTTCAATATGGCAAACCCAGCCTGGTGATCAGCAGCCTGCACAAAACAGATCGCATTGTGGTGCGCTCTCGCGTACTCAGAGCCTGTAATCTGTGGTTATGTGTTCACGGCATGTTCTCACGATCGTATCTGGGTAATAAAACCGGTTTCAGCCGCTGGCTAAAAACAAACAAAATAAAAAAAGTATATAAAAACCGCAATGTTATCTCTGTCTCAGATGCCGTTGGTGAAGATTTAGTCAGCAATATAGGACTGAAGCCCAACACGATAATGACTATATACAATCCGTTCCATCTTGATGAAATTACTGCGCGTGCGGCTTTAAGCAATCCCTATGAACACGAATCCTATATTACTCATGTGGGCCGATTTCATCAGGTGAAAAGGCACGATCGTTTATTAGAAGCTTTTTCGCTGGCCAATCTGCCCTGCAAGTTAATTATCATTGGCCAGGGAGAAGCTGACGTCACCCAAAAAATTCAGGACAAGGTATTACAACTCAATTTGCAGGATAACGTTATTTTCACCGGCTTTATCAGCAATCCGCTACCGGTGATTAAAGGGGCTAAAATGGTCGCCCTGAGTTCAGATAGCGAGGGATTACCATCTGTACTTATTGAAGCACTCATTTGCCATACGCCGGTCGTCAGTACAGCCTGTCCGGGTGGCGCTTCTGAGATTATGACCGGTGAACTTCAACCTTTCCTGGCAGAGTTAACCAGTTCCTCACTGGCAGAGAAAATGCGCCAGGCATGGTATTCGCCTCCGGTTATTCGCGAAGAGATGTACAATAAATTCAGTTATGACATCATTATTGATCGATACTTATCACTACAAAAATGATAAGTATCGTTTACTGATGACAGCCGTTCAGCATGCTGATTTTTAATGCTGCAACTGGATTTTATCCCACACTTCGTCAACAGATATATCGCTGCAGTTCCCTGAGTCTGTTTGCATGATCTCATATCGACCAGACCAGGGATGCCACGCGTTGCGGTCGGTATCACCAAAGAAGACGACCTGCTTTTTATTCATCGCGGCCGCAAGATGCATCTGACCGCCATCACTGCACAGTATCAGGTCGCAATGCTCGTAGGCGGCAAGCAGTTCACGCACTGAAGCGGTAGGGTAAAGTGATACGCGGGGATCCTGACATGCCGCCAATAGCTGCTCGGCACGATGCTGGTCACCGACATCATCCGGGGCCAGCGTGCCCTGAGGTGACCAGAAAATGCAGACGCTGCTGTGGCTGTTTTCCTGCAGATAACGTTGGATGATTGCCGCGTAGCGCTCCAGCGGCCATCGACGCTTTTCACTCCGGCTACTGATATGGACCGCTAATCCGATCGGGTAATCTGATGGTCGATTTTTCAGCCGGCTGACAGCCTGTTGCTGTTCATCCAGGGTCAGCCAGACACGTACCGGAGGAATGGCGATCTGCCTGTCGGTCAGTGCCGATAAATAACTGAATGTCCGCTCCACCTGGTGCTGGCCCTGGAAATCTTCCGGGCTGAAAGGGATGGTTATGCCGCGATCGCCCTTCGAAGCGCCAATGATATTTTTCGCCCCAATCATTTTTGCCATTCTCAGGCTGTATTTACAGGGTTCCGGATTAGCCAGAATCACCGCATCAAACGCAATCCGCCGCAGTTGCAAAATGATTTTTACCCTTTCGACATAGATGCCGAGTTTCGTTTCATTTTCTGTTCGGTGTTTGGCTTTACGGTAAATAAAAACCTGCTTAATAAAAGGGTTATTTTTTACCACATCGTGGCTGACGGTATTAATCAAAAGGTAGATGTTAGCATCCGGAAAGGCGGTTTTTGCCCCCTCAATCAACGGGGTGGTACACACCAAATCGCCAATATTGTCACGGCGTATAATTAAAATATTCTTCATTACCAACCTGCTAACAAACAGTCTGCTTATGTCTACTGGAGTTCCGTCCTGCTGAACGAGACTCGCCTGATAACACTCCATGTCCTGATCAAAACCACCTTTACAGCTCACTTTTCCTGAGGGATGGCAAAGTCATGCCTGTAACGCGGTGACGTCCTGTCATGCTCTGACACTCTTAGGGTATGAATTGCACACTTAAAGTTAATAAAAATCCAGCAAATCATTTAAAATTAATTAACTTATTGAATTTCAATGGATTGTTATTTTTTTGGATGAAAGGAATCTGTCATGCCGACCGCTCCACTGCTTAGTGTTGTTGTTCCTCTCTATAACGCAGGTGCATTATTTGCCCCTTTTATGACCTCCCTGCTAACACAGACCTTTCGCGATCTGGAAATCATTATTGTGGATGATGGGTCGACGGATGGTTCAGCAGTCAAAGCAGATGAGTATGCCAGCAGGGCTTCTCATATCAGGGTTATCCATCAGGAGAATGGTGGTGTTTCGCGGGCGCGTAACACCGGGATGAAGTACATCAGGGGAAAATATGTCACTTTCCCCGATGCGGACGATATCCTTGAACCGGAGATGTACAGCACGTTAGTGGCCATGGCCACCGCCGACGATTTGGATGCCGCACAGTGTAATGCCTGGCGAACCAGTACCCCCGGGAGCAAGGAACAGGTGCTCATTCCTGCCAGCCGGCTACATTCCACACCGGTCCTCAGTGGTGCCACCTGGTTAAATCGGGCGCTGAAAACGCATCGCTATCTGCACGTCGTGTGGCTGGGTATATACCGTACCTCTCTCATCCGGCAGCGTGACCTGACCTTTATACCCGGGCTTCATCATCAGGATATCCTGTGGACCACTGAGTTTATGCTGAATGCACGCCGGGTCAGGTATAACGAGCGTCCCCTTTACAGCTATCTGTCACACGAACAATCCATCAGCCATCGCCCAAGAACAGGTCTGTCAAATGTTGAGTACCAACGACATTACCTGAGGATTTGCCAAAAACTGGAGGAGATCAATCAGCAATATAGTCGCTGTGTTAACATTCACCGCTCATTTTATGCACAGATCACCCGGGAAGCACTTACTGTCTGTCACGCCATACGTCGTGAGCCCGATGAAGCCGCCAGACAAGCGATGATTGCAGATTTTTGGGCGGCTGAGATGCCCCTCCGAATGCAACGCAATGCACGGGGTTTGCAGCAAAAGTATCATTTATTGCTCTGGATGAGCCGCCTGCGCCGCTGGCGAAAATCTGCGCCAGCGCAGACCTGAACGGATAAGCACTCCTTAATCGCGTTGTACATTCAGTAAACCCACCGGGATGGCTATGAAGTAGCGTGAGAGAGCCAGACTTATCTGCTAACATGCCCCATTATTTCTCTTTTTTCGGCCATCTCTGGACGTAAGTCTCTGTTCACCTGAAAAACAATGTGATGATTACCATTTATACCGCTCTGCTCTATCTCATTCAGCCTCTTATCTGGCTGCGTCTCTGGCTGCGCGGCAGGAAGGCACCCGCCTACCGAAAACGCTGGGCGGAACGTTATGGTTTTTGTGCGGGGAAAGTGAAACCAGACGGTATTCTGCTGCACTCCGTATCTGTGGGCGAAACACTGGCCGCGATCCCCCTGGTTCGCGCACTGCGTCATCGTTATCCTCATCTGCCCATCGTGGTTACCACCATGACTCCGACAGGGTCAGAACGTGCCAGCTCCGCCTTTGGAAAAGATGTCCACCACGTTTACCTGCCCTACGATCTGCCGGGAGCCATGAATCGTTTCTTCGATACCGTGCGCCCTCGCCTGGTGATCATCATGGAGACCGAACTGTGGCCGAATATGATCACCCAGTTGCATACGCGCAAAATCCCGCTGGTGATTGCCAATGCCCGTTTGTCAGAGCGCTCGGCGAAGGGCTATGCGAAAATTGGCAAATTCATGAAACGTCTGTTGCAGCGCATCACTCTGATTGCCGCACAGAACCAGGAGGATGGTGAGCGGTTTATCAGCCTGGGAGTAAAACGCTCGCAGCTGGCCGTCACCGGCAGCCTGAAATTCGATATCTCCGTCACACCAGAGCTGGCGGCACGAGCCATCACACTTCGTCGCCAGTGGGCGCCGCGCCGTCCGGTATGGATTGCCACCAGTACGCATGAAGGCGAAGAGAGTATTATTCTGGATGCCCACCGCAAGCTGCTGGTCCGGTTCCCTAACCTGCTGCTGATTCTGGTGCCCCGCCATCCGGAACGTTTTGATGTGGCACGAACGCTGACCCAGAAAGCCGGGTTCAGCTTTACCCTTCGAAGCAGCGGCGAGATCCCGTCTGGCAGTACTCAGGTCGTGATTGGCGATACCATGGGCGAGCTGATGCTGCTGTATGGTATTGCTGATCTGGCCTTCGTTGGTGGTAGCCTCGTCGAACGCGGCGGCCACAATCCGCTGGAGCCCGCTGCCCATGCCATTCCGGTGCTGATGGGACCACATATCTTTAACTTCAAAGATATCTGTGCCCGCCTGCAACAGGCCGATGGTCTGATCACCGTAACCGACGCCGACTCGCTGGACAAAGAGATCGGTACATTGCTGACGGATGAAGACTATCGCCTCTATTACGGCCGCCATGCCGTAGACGTACTGCATCAAAATCAGGGCGCACTTCAGCGCCTGCTGCATTTACTTGAACCTCACCTGCCACAGCGGAATCATTAAATGAGCGTACGCCAGAAAATATCGGTCGTGATGATAGCGAAAGATGCAGCTGACGTGCTGCCCGAATGCCTGGCGTCGGTGAACTGGGCGGATGAGATAGTCCTGCTCGACTCCGGCAGTAGCGATGGTACGCCGGACATTGCCCTGCGTCACGGCGCACAGGTTTTTCACTCAGACCAGTGGCACGGGTATGGTAAACAGCGCCAGCTGGCGCAGAGTTATGCCACTCACCCGATGATTTTGATGATCGACAGCGACGAGCGCGTCACACCCGAGTTAAAGCAGGCCATTGAAGTCATACTGTGCCAGCCGCCGTCGGAAAAAATCTACAGCATTGCACGACGTAACCTTTTTCTTGGGCGTTTTATGCGCCACAGCGGCTGGTATCCTGATCGCGTCACACGCCTCTATCCCCGGCAATATCAGTACAACAATCATCAGGTGCATGAATCACTGGAAACGGGTCCGGTGAAAGCCACTCCGTTAAGCGGCGACCTGCTGCACCTGACCTGCCGTGACTTCTCCGCCTTTCAGTGGAAACAGTTTGCCTACGCAGAAGCCTGGGCAAAGCAGCGTCATCAGCAGGGAAAGCGCTGTGGTATCGCCGCTATTTTTGGCCATACCGCTGGGGCGTTCCTGAAAACGCTGGTGCTGCGGGCAGGATTTCTGGATGGCAAACAGGGCTGGCTACTGGCCGTGGTCAACGCGCAGTATACTTTCAATAAATACACGGCCCTCTGGGCTCTGAATCACGCATCCAGGAGCGGCAGACTATGAGTACCAAAGCCATCTACCCCGGTACCTTTGACCCGATGACCAATGGCCATCTCGATATCGTTACGCGCGCCGCGTTGATGTTTGATCATATCGTTCTGGCTGTCGCAGCCAGTCCGAGCAAGAAACCGCTGTTCTCGTTAGACGAGCGTGTCGCCCTGGCCTGTGAGGTGGTGGCACATCTGCCCAATGTAGAGGTCGTAGGCTTCAGTGACCTGATGGCTAACTTTGCGAAAGCGCAACAGGCCAACGTACTGGTGCGTGGCCTGAGGGCAGTTTCCGACTTTGAATACGAGCTCCAGCTGGCGCATATGAACCGCCACTTACTGCCTACGCTTGAAAGCGTATTCCTGATGCCCTCTGAAGCTTATTCCTTTATTTCATCATCCCTGATGAAAGAGGTGGCCCGCCATGGCGGAGAAGTTCAGGCATTCCTGCCAGCCCCGGTTTACAAGGCGCTGAAAGAAAAGCTCGGATAAAACGCGGTTTACTTCTGGCAGTGCCGACAGAAAAAGGTGCTGCGCTGCGCGTGTTTACTGCTTTCTATCGGCATCCCGCACTGGCGGCAAGGTTCACCCGCACGGCCATATACCTGCAATTCCTGCGCAAAATATCCCGGCTTACCGTCGCTTTGTAAAAAATCGCGCAGCGTTGTGCCGCCCTGTTCAATAGAGCGCAGCAGTACCGCTTTGATGGTGGCGACCAGCAGCCCGCAATCTGATTCGGTCAGCGCCATGGCAGGCCGATCGGGCAGGATCCCTGCGACAAACAGTGATTCACTGGCATAAATATTTCCGACGCCGACCACCACTTTGTTATCCATCAGCCAGGGTTTCACGGGCGTGCGTTTACCCCGCGATTTTTCAAACAGATACTGCGCACAGAACCCTTCACTGAGTGGTTCTGGCCCAAGATGCGACAATACGGAACTGGCAGCAAGGTCGGGCGCCCACAGCCAGGCACCGAAACGGCGGGGATCGGTATAGCGCAGCACCTTGCCATTACTCATCACCAGATCAACATGATCGTGCTTTGCCGCAGGAAGATCTTCCGGTAACACTCGCAGGCTGCCCGACATCCCCAGGTGAATGATGATCCATCCCGTTGGCAGTTCCAGCAGCAGGTATTTAGCCCGACGCTGCACGCTCAGTACGGGCTGATCGCTCAGGGCATGGATTTCCTGAGATACCGGCCAGCGCAGGCGGGAATTACGCACCACAGCATGTAAAATCGTCGCCCCGACCAGATGCGGCTCAATGCCGCGTCGACTGGTTTCAACCTCTGGTAACTCTGGCATTGCCCTGTCTCCGTCTCGCGCTGTCAGCGCTTCGCTTTAACCACGTATTCTATAAGAAAAGCTGAAAACAAAAAAACCCGGCCGGGGCCGGGTTTTTTTTATCCACTCAGATTAATTACTTAATCTTAGCTTCTTTATAGATCACGTGCTGGCGGACAACTGGATCGAATTTCTTCAGTTCCAGTTTCTCCGGCTTAGTACGCTTGTTCTTCGTGGTGGTATAGAAGTGACCTGTACCAGCAGAAGAAACCAGCTTGATCTTCTCACGAATACCTTTAGCCATGTTTCAGTTCCTTACCTTAGTACTTCTCACCGCGGGCACGGAGATCGGCCAAGACCGTATCAATACCCTTTTTATCAATTACACGCATGCCATTGGCAGATACGCGCAGTGTAACGAAGCGCTTTTCGCTCTCAATCCAAAAACGATGAGAGTGCAGGTTCGGCAGGAAACGGCGTTTCGTCGCGTTCATTGCGTGGGAACGGTTGTTACCCGTTACCGGACGCTTGCCAGTTACTTGGCAGACTCGTGACATGTCTATTCTCCAAAAATCAAATCAGCTCGAGCTTTAAAAATAAGGTTCTGGCCGCCTCGTCAGGCTTATAGCCCATCCAGGCGAGTTCTATGTGAACCCGCTGAGTAGGCTCAACGCCAAACCCGAGATTCTCAAAGGTGGCGTAGTATACGCCCTGTAGCGCGAGTGCTCAAGTCCCGAACAGATAAAGATCCCTCAGGATCGCGTACTATTGTCTCTTTTGTACGGGAATTGCACTGTTCAGACGGTAAAAAAGTGAAATTAAACCGCAACATGGTTAAATAGCACCCAATCCGTTATAGCCAACTTCGCTCCGCAAAAGAGACATATTCACCCCGGCCAATCACAATATGGTCAAGTACCCGAATATTCATCAGGGAACAGGCACGCACGATTTGTTGCGTAATATGGCGATCGGCACGGCTGGGTTCAGCCAGTCCAGACGGATGATTATGCGCCAGAATGAGCGCCGCTGCATTCCGTTTTAGCGCTTCACGTACAATCTCACGCGGATGCACCTCTACGCTGTTGAAAGTGCCGCTGAACATTTCGCTGGTATGAATAATCCGATGCTGATTATCAAAAAAAACCACCTGAAAGATTTCCCGTTCCCGATGCGCCAGCGAACTGTTGAAGTAATCCAGCATCTGTCCCGTACTGCTGACCACGCGATTTTCCAGCGCTTCCCGACAGGTAAAGCAGCGCCGCGCCAGTTCCGCCACCGCATTCAGCTGTGCATACTTTGCGGTGCCCATCCCGTAGATCGCTTTTAAATCCTCAGGCGGCGCGGTCAGCAGTCGATGGAGTGAACCAAACTTATCCAGTAACTGCTCCGCCAGTGCCATCACATGGACCCCGCGAGAACCAATGCGCAGGAAAATAGCGAGTAGCTCAACATCACTTAACGCTTGTGCGCCGCATTCTGACAATTTTTCTCGCGGGGGGAGACCCAGCCAATGCTCGTTCATTTTTTCTTCTCCTTCCTGAATGAGAAAAAGCATGTCATTATATACAGTAGTTTCCTATCAGAACGTGCCAGCTTTACGTGCTGGCTCGCAAATATTGTGCAGTACTCACCCCAACGTAGGAGTGTGATAAAATACGGGGATGACGGCGCTACGGCACCGGGCGGGCTTAACAGAAGGCGAACAGCAAAATGATGGGATTAACCGGAAAGCGTATTGTCCTTGGCGTCAGCGGCGGCATTGCGGCCTATAAAACACCGGAACTGGTACGCCGTCTGCGCGACCGCGGTGCGGATGTTCGGGTCGTGATGACCGATGCAGCAAAAGCCTTTATTACCCCGCTCAGTCTGCAGGCGGTATCGGGTTATCCGGTATCCGACGATTTGCTCGACCCGGCGGCCGAAGCCGCAATGGGTCATATCGAACTGGGGAAATGGGCTGATCTGATCATACTCGCCCCGGCAACCGCCGACCTGATTGCGCGCGTCGCCGCCGGTATGGCCAACGACCTGTTGACCACCGTCTGCCTCGCAACACCGGCGCCTGTGGCCATTGTCCCGGCAATGAATCAGCAGATGTATCGCGCCCTGCCAACACAGCACAATATCAACCTGCTGGCACAGCGTGGCATGTTGATCTGGGGCCCGGACAGCGGGAGCCAGGCCTGTGGCGATATCGGGCCGGGGCGAATGCTTGATCCGCTGGCGATAGTGGACCTGGCCGTAGGCTGGGCGACCCCGATCAACGATCTGCAACATCTCAATATTATGATCACCGCTGGCCCGACCCGGGAAGCCCTCGACCCGGTGCGTTTTATCAGTAACCACAGCAGTGGAAAAATGGGATTTTCCCTTGCTGCCGCCGCTGCAAAGCGCGGCGCAAAAGTGACGCTTATCGCCGGCCCGGTAGGGTTAACGACACCCTCAGGTGTTGATCGCATTGATGTGATCACGGCGCTGGAGATGGAGCAGGCGGTGATGGCACAGGCCAGGAACCAGCACATTTTTATTGGCTGTGCTGCGGTTGCAGACTACCGGGCGGCGGCTGTGGCGGAAGAAAAAATCAAAAAGCAGGGGGATGAAATCACTCTGCGAATGATAAAAAATCCGGATATTGTGGCCGGTGTAGCAGCAATGCAGCAGGGCAGGCCCTATGTGGTAGGATTTGCCGCTGAAACCCAGAATGTGGAAGAATACGCGCAAGAAAAACGGACACGTAAAAACCTGGACGTGATCTGCGCTAACGATGTTTCCAAAACCGGGCAGGGTTTCAATAGTGATACCAATGCTCTCCACCTTTTTTGGCAAAAGGGAGATAAGGTCTTACCGCTGTGCGATAAGTCACTCCTTGGCCAACAGTTATTAGACGAGATTGTCAGCCTTTATGATGAAAAAAATCGACGTTAAAATCCTTGATGCGCGTGTCGGTACAGCTTTTCCCTTACCGACCTATGCCACATCGGGATCGGCCGGGCTCGATCTGCGCGCCTGCCTGGATGAAGCTTTCGTCCTCGAGCCCGGCGTGACCACGTTGGTACCAACGGGTTTAGCGATTCATATTGCTGACCCACAGCTCGCTGCCGTTATCCTGCCACGTTCGGGATTGGGCCATAAACATGGCGTTGTGCTTGGTAACCTGGTGGGCCTGATCGACTCCGATTATCAGGGCCAGCTGATGGTTTCCGTCTGGAACCGTGGGCAGGACTCCTTTACTATCGAACCGGGCGAACGTATTGCACAAATGGTTTTCGTGCCCGTCGTCCAGGCAGAGTTCAATCTGGTCAACGACTTTGATTCCAGCGTACGCGGCGAAGGTGGTTTCGGCCATTCTGGTCGCCAGTAGCTCTCCACTGCTCTCACAATGACGATAAACTGCATTTTACGTCCGTGAACCTCGTGCTCACGGACGTTGAGTGGGCCTTTGCCCGTTTATGGTGATGTTTTCAGGGGTCTTTTAAGACATGGTTGAAAAAAAGAGTGCGAAACGGAATCGCCGTGAAGAAATCCTGCAGGCGCTGGCACAAATGCTGGAATCCAGCGATGGAAGTCAGCGAATTACTACGGCCAAACTGGCGGCCAGTGTTGGGGTTTCTGAAGCGGCGCTTTACCGGCATTTTCCCAGTAAAACCAAGATGTTTGACAGCCTTATCGAGTTTATCGAAGATAGCCTGATTACGCGCATCAATCTGATTCTGAAAGACGAAAAAGAGACGCTGCCGCGCTTACGTATGATCACTCAGTTAATTCTGGGCTTTGGTGAGCGTAATCCGGGTTTAACACGCATTTTGACCGGGCATGCGCTGATGTTCGAACAGGATCGCCTGCAGGGACGTATCAACCAGCTTTTTGAGCGCATCGAAGTTCAGCTACGCCAGGTGATGCGTGAAAAGAAAATGCGCGAAGGTGAAGGGTTCATTACGGATGAAACCCTGCTGGCCAGTCAGCTACTGGCCTTCTGCGAAGGGCTGCTGTCACGCTTTGTTCGTTCAGAGTTTCGTTATCGCCCTACCGTTGATTTCGATGTGCGCTGGCCGCTACTGGCCGCTCAGCTCGTCTGACATTACGCATCAATCGTCAAAGGGCAGTCCGGAGAAAAGGATCAGCCCCTACGTTATGGCGGGCTTATTTTCCGGCCCGCCCGCATCATCGGGAATGCTTCTTAAATGCCAAATTCGCTGCGATAAGCACGTACCGCCACGAGATGATCGGCCATTTCGGGCTTTTCTTCGAGGTAAGCAATCAGCTCTTTAAGCGTAATGATCGAAATCACTTTGCAGCCGTAGTCCCGTTCCACTTCCTGAATCGCAGAAATATCCCCCTGTCCCCGCTCCTGACGATCGAGAGAAATCAGCACGCCGGCCAGCGTCGCCTGATGGGCCGCGATAATTTCCATTGATTCCCGGATCGCCGTTCCCGCCGTAATCACATCGTCCACCAGCATAATCTTACCCTGCAGTGGGCTGCCCACCAGCGTGCCGCCCTCGCCATGGGTTTTGGCTTCTTTGCGGTTGAAGCAGTAAGGCACATCACGATCGTGGTGATCGGCCAGCGCCACCACGGTGGTTGTGGCAATCGGGATGCCTTTGTAAGCCGGACCAAAGACCAGATCGAAATCAATACCTGAATCCACCAGCGCCTGGGCATAGAAACGCCCCAGCAGGGCGAGGTCACGCCCGGTATTGAACAGTCCGGCGTTAAAGAAATAAGGGCTTTTACGCCCTGATTTCAGCGTGAACTCACCAAACTTCAGCACCTGCTTGTTGATGGCGAATTCGATAAATTGGCGCTGCCAGGCTTTCATGTCATCTTCCTCAAAATAATGGCGTAAAAAAGGCGACTTCATCGTCGCCTGATATAATCAGTTGGCCAGCGCCGCTTTTTGCGCTGCAACCAGCGTATCAATACCGCCCCGCGCCAGCGCCAGCAGTTTCAGCAACTCGTCGTGGCTGAACGGCTCACCCTCTGCCGTACCCTGTACCTCTATCATGCGGCCATCTTCAGTCATCACCACATTCATATCGGTTTCTGCAGCAGCATCTTCCACATACTCGAGATCGCAGAGTGCTTCACCCTTAACGATACCCACAGAGATAGCGGCTACCATGCCTTTCATCGGGTTGGCTTTCAGTTTGCCGATAGAGACCAGGTGGTTCAGCGCGTCGGTCAGCGCCACACAGGCACCGGTAATGGAGGCTGTGCGGGTACCGCCGTCGGCCTGCAGCACGTCGCAGTCGAGGGTGATGGTGAACTCCCCCAGGGCTTTAAGATCGATGGCAGCACGCAGTGAACGGGCAATCAGACGCTGGATCTCCAGGGTACGTCCGCCCTGCTTCCCTTTGGCCGCTTCACGCGCGTTACGGCTGTGAGTGGCTCGGGGCAGCATACCGTATTCCGCAGTGACCCACCCCTGGCCCTGGCCTTTCAGAAAGCGTGGTACACCTTCTTCGATGGTGGCGGTGCACAGGACTTTGGTATCACCGAATTCAACCAGCACAGAGCCTTCTGCGTGTTTGGTGTAATGACGGGTCAGGGTGACGGGACGCACCTGTTGTGCGCTACGACCTGATGGACGCATAATTTCTCTCCGGCTAGCTAAACATAATTGGCTGCGCATTATACGGATTTCGCCGCGGATTGCCTATCACAGGTGGCCATCTGAGCAGGTTGTTATGCGAATGCCGTCTGTTTAAACGTTAAAACAGCAAGATAGCCTGCTACAGGGTGTAAAGCATACCGAAATATGGCTAAATGCTCCTCTTCGATAATTCCTCATGCCGGACCTGTGTATGACTTCTGTTTTCCATTTTATTCTGGCGCTGGCCATTATCTTCGGCCTGGCGTTACTGTTCAGTAATGACCGTAAAAAAATTCGCCCGCGCGTACTGCTGCAGCTGGTGGTAATTGAAGGCGCTCTGGCCTGGTTCTTCCTGCACGCCTCTGCCGGACTGACCATTGTTACCGCATTTTCCGGTTTCTTTGAAGTGCTGCTTAAGTACGCGGCGAAGGGCACCGACTTTGTCTTTGGCGGCATGGCGGCACAGGGAATGGCCTTTATCTTCCTCGGCGTGCTCTGCCCGATCGTGTTTATCTCCGCGCTTATCGGCATCCTGCAGCATGTCAAAATTCTGCCAGTGCTGATCAGAATCGTCGGTACCGTGCTGTCGAAAATCAACGGCATGGGCAAGCTGGAGTCATTTAACGCCGTCAGTACCCTGATCCTCGGGCAGTCAGAAAACTTTATTGCCTACAAAGGCATCCTGGCCGATATTTCTCCGCGCCGCCTCTATTCGATGGCCGCAGCGGCGATGTCCACCGTCTCGCTGTCAATTGTCGGTGCCTATATGTCGATGATCGAGCCACGCTACGTCGTGGCCGCGCTGATCCTCAACATGTTCAGTACCTTTATCATCCTGTCGATCATCAACCCGACGCCGGTGGGTGATGAGCCGGAAATCCGCCTGGAAAAGCTGCATGAAGACCAGAGCTTCTTTGAAATGCTCGGTGAATACATCCTGGCAGGCTTCAAAGTAGCGATGATTATCCTGGCGATGCTGATTGGCTTTATCGCCCTGATTTCCGCCGTCAATGCGGTGTTCCTGGCCGTATTTGGCATCAGTTTCCAGCAGATCCTGGGTTATGTGTTCTGGCCATTTGCCTGGCTGATTGGCATCCCGACCGCGGACGCGCTGTCTGCGGCCAGTATTATGGCGACCAAGCTGGTCACCAACGAGTTTGTTGCGATGATTGAGCTGAAGAAAATCGCCGCGGAACTGACACCGCGTGGTCTGGGTATTCTGTCGGTGTTCCTGGTTTCCTTCGCCAACTTTGCCTCCATCGGCATCGTTGCCGGGGCGATCAAAGGGCTGAATGAGCAGCAGGGGAATGTCGTCTCACGCTATGGCCTGAAGCTGATTTACGGATCCACGCTGGTCAGCCTGCTGTCTGCAGCTTTCGCCGGGCTGGTACTGTAATCACTGAACCCGGCGCCGTCGCGCCGGGTCTCTTGACGGGCAAACACCTCAGAATGCCACGCACACCGGGGCATCCACCCGCATCACCGAATCCTGGGCAAAACGCTGCTTATAGCGCGCACGCAATGCTTCGATTCCCTGTTCGCTCGCCTGATTAACTGGATGAATCAGTAACAACGCCTTACTGTTTTCTCGCGCCAGCTTGCCGTCATCTCCCTGCCATTGTCCTTTCGCCGCGAACACGGTCAGGCCCTGTTTAAAGCGCGGGGTAACCTCATTATCGATGAATGCCTGCCATTCCCCTTCGGTGATCGCGGTTCCCTGGGGACGATTAAGACCGAAATAGAGCGTGGTCTGGCTCATGGCGTCACCTACCGCGCAGACCGGCTGCACAGCGGGAGGGGACGGCCGATCTGTCACGGTACAGCCTGACAGCGCCAGTAGTACTAAAGAAAAAGTGAGGGCACGCGAGGTCATGTTTACTCCTGAAGGTATGGTTGTACTGACGTTCAGCATCTTAAGCTGCTGACCACAAAACGTCAGCCAAAACACCGCCTTTTGACCGAATTCCTGTTAAGCCGCCGTCAGCACCGCTATAATCGCAGCTACTTTTCTTTAAAACGGTACGCAAAATGATCCGCAGTATGACCGCCTACGCCCGGCGCGAGACCAAAGGCGAATGGGGCAGCGCAGCCTGGGAGCTGCGTTCCGTCAACCAACGCTATCTCGAAACCTACATCCGCCTGCCAGAACAGTTCCGGGGTCTGGAACCGGTGATCCGTGAACGCATCCGCAATCGCCTGACGCGCGGCAAAATCGAAGTCAATCTGCGGTTCGACGCAGATCCAAGCGCTCAGAGCTCGCTGGTCCTGAACGAAAAGCTGGCCATCCAGCTGGTGCAGGCGGCCAACTGGGTGAAAATGCAGAGCGATGAGGGTGAGATCAATCCCGTCGATATTCTGCGCTGGCCAGGCGTCATGTCGGCTGAAGAACAGGATCTGGACACCATTTCTGCCCAGTTGCTGACCGCACTGGATGCCGCTATCGACGAATTTATTATCGCCCGGGAAAGCGAAGGTGCCGCCCTGAAGACGCTGATTGAACAGCGCCTGGAGGGGGTCAGCGCCGAAGTGATTAAAGTGCGCACGCACATGCCAGACGTGCTGAAATGGCAGCGTGAACGTCTGCTTACGCGTCTGGAAGAGGCGCAGGTGCAGCTGGAAAATAACCGCCTGGAACAGGAACTGGTGATGCTGGCACAGCGGGTCGACGTGGCAGAGGAGCTGGACCGCCTGGAAGCGCACGTGAAAGAGACCTACAACATCCTGAAGAAGAAAGAAGCGGTCGGCCGCCGTCTCGACTTTATGATGCAGGAGTTCAACCGTGAGTCGAACACCCTGGGGTCTAAATCCATTAATGCTGAAATCACCGCCTCAGCGATAGAGCTGAAAGTGCTGATTGAGCAGATGAGAGAACAGATTCAGAACATCGAATAACACTCTTCTCATGGCACTAAAAAGCCCTGTTTACAGGGCTTTTTTTTCACTATTTTTCTCTGTCAGAGCCTCAACGCCGTTAATGACCGGCTGCCGTCGTTCATGCTTCCGCGTTGCCACGTAAACATCAATATTCAGCGACGACTGTGCATCGTCGTCCAGCGCGCGATAACATAATCCCTGCTGATTAAACGTACACATCGACTGCGGCATCAGCGTCATTCCTTTACCCCGTGCAATGCTGGCAAGCAGTACAAGAGAGTCGTCCGGCTCTTTTATGCGCCTGAGCGCCAACGGCAGGCGCTGAAAATAAGCCTCACATTTATCGTAATAGACGGGGTTAGCATGGCGGGGGAACCAGAACAGCGGCAGATCAGCAATGTCAGCCAGCGCCACCTTCTCTTTTAAACTGGCCGGGTGAGAGGACGGCATTGCCAGCAGGAGTGGTTCGCGGTAGATCCAGTGAAAACTAAAATCCTGATCGCTGTGCAAACTCTTTTCACCGATGATGACCATATCCATCTGCCCCTTAGAGAGGGACTGCAGAAGCTGACTGGATGTCTGATTCTGTATCTCGATCTCTTCGGCGCACATCAGTTTTTTTATTTTGTCATTCACCGAAGGAATGTTATCGAAACTGAGCGTGCGGGTCAGACCAATTCGAAGATGGGATGGCTCTTTATTCATTTCACGAACGAATTTGGTGAATTCATTAATCAGGTGCGTTGCTTTATCCACCAGCAGGGCGCCGGCTTCTGTCAGGCGAACTTCATGAGTATTACGGGTAAACAGCTCACACCCCAGCGCATCTTCCAGGGATTTAATCTGCCGGGTTAACGGTGGCTGAGTCATTCGCAGCCGTTCAGCGGCCCGTCTGAAGTTAAGCTCCTGAGCAACCACAAGAAAGCATTGCAACTGCTTTATGCTGGGTAACTTACTATTAATGCTGTCCACAAATTCTCCGCAGCTGTTGGGGCATTATTCAGTTTTTTGGCATCGATTTAATGGTTAACATATTATCTCACCATGAAGTCTTTGTAAATTAATCAATATGTTACAGATAAAACCTTCTTGTGATACCTAAATCGTATTACAAAATTAACAATTCTCATAAAAAATCCAGATGATATTTTTATTCCCGAAATTCACCTACTAAGGATAAATATCATGTCTGCTAAATACGTTTTGATTTCCCGCTTTCCACTCAAAAACAACGTAACCCCTTCTTCAATTACCGGACTAAAATCCACCTCAGAGAAAAAATATTTTTTCTCTGAAGAAAATGATATCCATGAACTTCTTGAACTTCGTTCATTTAACGATATAAAAGAGATCCCGTGGGTAGAAGGTGAGCTTGAGGCAGCCTTCCATAATATGGCATCGCTTCTTTCAGGTGATATTCGCCGCGAGTTGGTGAAATACGTAGAAGCCCCTATCGAAACTGATAAGTCGCTACCTGACACTAAATATATTCAACTTCGTCACGTTGAAGTTCCTGCTGATAATTATGCGCAATATCGCCACTGGCGTGAAGAGACCATTTTTAATGTTGTTCGCGACAACAGAGATAAGATCTCCAGCTTTGAGGCTTTTCACTCTCTCATTAGTGGTCTGCCCGGCGTTATGTTTATCTCATCATTTAATGGTGACAAAGATGAGTATAAAGACGCATTCACAAACGCTCGTTATCAGAACATTATCCAACAAGCCGGTGATAATTACATTACCGGAGGTAATGAAGGTCTTTACACTCGTATCTACAGCGCCTTTTCTTGTTGAAAGTGAGATTATATGAAAATTAAGAAAATTTTTGTTGTCGGTGATAAATTCAGTGAATTTACAAATGGTAAAAACGTTTTAACCATTTCACAACTGGAACTGCTTACACAAATACCGGCAAAAATAATCGATACTGAACATGAAATCATTGTTGGCCAGGGGGTCAGAGATGACTTTGCAAGAAAAGTCATCAAAAACCAGAAGCGTAATGAGATACATGATAACAAATTAAACATCATCTCATTAGAAAAACTGGCAGAGGCAAAGAAGAACTGTTACGCACATAAAAAAATAAAACACAATGTGCTGATTGGTGCTGCTGAAAAAGTAGAACATAACGATAAGTTATACGCGCTTCCCTTATTGATTGATGAGCGCTGCGAACTGATGGCTGACCATCAAACCGGGCAACATATTCAGGGCATGCTTTTAGTGGAAGCATGCAGGCAAACCTTTATTGCCGTAACAGAAGAGTTCTTCTTTAGCGGCAATAAAAACCGCTATTACGTGATAAACGGCATGGCTATTAATTTCAGCAATTTCCTTTTTCCGCTGCCCGCAGTGATGCATTACGAAATTCTGGATCAGGATATTAATGATCGCCGCGCGCGTTTTAAAGCGCAAATTCGTGTCACTCAACACGAGACGCCATGCGCGACGATGGATGTATCATTTACTGTTTATCCTTCCGAGGTGATCAGCAGCAAAGAGAGTGAACTGGCAATGACAGCGACACAAAACGCCTTCATTGCTGCACAGCAGACTCCGGTAGAGGCTATCCATGCCTGAAAACAGCCGGAAGTATGAACTGGCTGCCACCACGCAGGGGCCGCTTTACCCCCCTGCGGAGGTGATGGATAGTCAGGGTAACTTTGTTGTAGAGGGTATGATACCCGGTCAACACGGTGTTCGATGGGGTCGCGCCCTCGTGTCACCACAGAGCCCGCTACCCGCTTTTGGCCAGGTCGCACCCTACACGATAGTGCGCTTTCTGGAAAAAGTAACGCCTCAAGAACTTGAAGAGATTGTGTTATTCACACTGCCTTTACCGATCCCTTTAAATAACTACAATATGTTATTCGCACCTGACCAGCGACCAAAGGCCAACTCAGAGCAGCGTGATAGTCTTCCGCTGCATCAGGGACATATCTCTGATTACCGCGACAGCGATGGCAGGCGGAAAATCTCTCCAGTCACATTACGTCACTGGCTGGCTGCCAGAGGAGAACTGGTTGTCCGTGTCGCTGGCGACAGGAAAAGTGCCCGGTTCGAGTTTGTGTTCCATCATCTGGTACCGAACAGTCTGTATACCATAATGAGTCTGCGCGAGCGCGACCTGGACCCGGAAAATACCAGCAGACCTGGCCCACTAGGCATACCGAATGTATTTATTACCGATGAATTGGGCCACGCAAGTTTCTGGGCAGAGTTGCCTAATCCATTTCCAAAACGTCACCACCACAGCAATCGTATTATTAATGTCGTGGTGCTTTATATGAGTACTCAACAAAGTTATGGCGGCGCTATCGGTCTTTATGGACTGGGCGGTGATATACACGCTCAACTAAAACTTAAATTTCGCTCATTTGATGAATTTACAACAACCCCGTAAGGAAAAAACAATGCCTTTTATTCAAATTTCAACCTGGAAAATGAGTAATGAAGCACAGGTACAAAATATGATGGAAGCCGTCACACTCGCCGTTCACCAAACCAGTGGGGCACCACTGGATAAAATATCTGTAGTTATCAATGAAATTTTACCTTCACGTTGGAGTGATGCCGGCATTTGCGGCAATGACCCTCAATTTCCCATAAAAAGCAGAAGAAAAAATTACAAGGAGTCAGTGTGAATGAAGTCGCTGCTTTCTTTGATGTTGATGAAACCATCATAAATTTTAAAAGCATGTTTATTTTTTATGAATACTGGTGTAAAGAAAAAGGACTTTTAACTCAATATAGTGAATATACCTCCAGGCTTAAGCAAGACATTCAAAGTGGAAAACGAAGAGAGCTGTTAAATAAGGATTATTACCAGCAATTTACTCATGTCCATCTCGATGCGCTGAAGAAGTCTGGTCAGGAATGGTTCCAACAGTGCCTTAATAAAAATATATTTATTAGCGAGACGATTTCTGAGCTACGTTTTCATCAGAAAAATGGAATAACACCCGTTTTTGTTTCCGGATCGATGTTGCCTGTTCTGCAGCCTATTGCCGATCATTTAGGTGTTAAAAATATTATTTGCGCCCCCTTAATAATCAATGAAGAGGGTGTGCTAACAGGGAAGATTGGCACGCCACAAACAATTGGAAGCGGAAAAAAAGAGGCATTACTTTCCTTCTGCGATGAGAACGATATTCGGGCTGAAGATTGCTATGCCTATGGTGATGATATCTCCGACATACCGATGCTGGAAGCAACAGGACATCCTGTTTGCGTAGGGAAGAACATCAGGCTAATGGATTATGCAGCACTGAAAGGCTGGCGCAACATTTAAACATTCACAAGGAAATTATCATGGTCTCTGATATCAAAGAGTCAACGATGTCCATCAGGACATGGGTGGCATTATTTATTCTGGCTTTATCCACTTTTACCATTGTAACGACAGAGCTGGCGCCGGTAGGTTTACTCACGCCTATCGCCAACGGGCTTCATGCCTCTGAATCTGAGATTGGTATGACCGTATCACTCTATGCCTGGATTGGCGCATTGAGTGCACTCTTTGCCTCGGTATTTTTGGGTAATTTCCCTAAAAAGATCCTCCTCCTGTCACTCACCGTCGTCCTGTTCATTTCGAACGTATGGTCTGCAACAGTGGGCTCTTATGAGGTATTGCTGGCGGCTCGTGTCGTCGGCGCACTGGCCCATGGCGCCTTCTGGGCGATGATTGGAGCCACGGCGGTGGCCATGGTTCCAACTAAGTACCTCGGAGTAGCCACTTCCATTGTGTTTGGCGGTGTTTCGGCCGCCAGCGTGTTTGGCGTGCCTCTCTCAAACTATATTGGTCTGAACTTCGGTTGGCGTCAGGCCTTCTGGCTGATGTCAATTCTGAGCATGGTTGCCTTTGTTGGCATGATGTGGGTTGTCCCGAATATCAGCGTCAAAAGTACGATTGGTCTGGGCGCACTGAAAAATGTTTTACGCTCCTCCACATTGTGGAAAATCTACTCCGCGACGTTGCTGGCTATTACCGCGCACTTTGCTGCCTTCACCTTTATTGAACCCTGGCTGCAAACCCAGCCAGCACTCTCCGCAGCTTTCATACCGGTCGTGTTATTCATTTACGGCATCGCTGGTCTGGCCGGAAACTTCCTCACCGGTATGCTGATCGATAAATACCTTAAAATGACCGTCTCTCTCTCCGTTCTGCTGATTGGTATCGTACTGGTCGCGCTGGGTCTTGAGGCTCAGTCATTGTCCCGACCTTTGGTACTGGCCGCGGTCATGCTATGGGGAATTGCCGTTTCAGGCATCTTTGTTGGTTTCCAGACATGGGTACTCCGTGTGGCTGGAGAAGAAGCGTTTCCTGCCTCAGCAATTTATGTCTCTTTCTTTAACGCCGCAATCGGTATCGGGGCCTCTGTTGGTGCCTGGATGGTTTCTGCCCTGTCACTTCCGGCACTTTTTGTGACCGCAGGCGTGGCTATCGCTCTTTCCTTCCTCCTCGTTGTGTTCATTCCGTCCGACAAGCTTGTTACGAAAAAAATGATGGAGAATATTGCATGAAACACGATGCTGAACTGACCCGCTATGGCCGTGAAATTATGGACCGCCTCGAAGACGGGCTCGCCGATTCGGTGACATCCCGGCTGGCAGAACTGGATGCAGACCTGCCAAATCTGATTACCGATTATGCTTTTGGGGCCATCGTTGGGCGCCCCGGTCTGGACCTCAAAACACGCGAAATGTTAACGGTGGCCTCGCTGATAACATCCGGTAATGCGCAGCCTCAGCTTGAGTTGCACATGCGTGGCGCACTGAATGTCGGTGTCACACCGCAAGAGTTGCTTGAGATAGTCATCCAGATGGCGGTGTACGCCGGTGTTCCTGCCTGTATGAATGGCTTGACGGCCTATCGCGCAGCAACTGCACGCTTCTCTTCTCAGAAGAGTGGAGAAAGAAATGAATGAGATTGTGGTTGTTTCGGCGAAAAGAACGGCAACAGGCGCATTTATGGGCGGTTTGGCCGAACATTCGGCCACGTCGTTGGGTAGCGTAGTGATTCAAGCGCTGCTGGCCGACAGTAAATTACCCGCAGAGGATGTGGACCAGGTCATTATGGGTCAGGTTCTGACTGCTGGTTGCGGCCAGAATCCCGCCAGGCAGTCAGCATTAAATGCCGGCCTTCCTGTCGCGGTCGCTGCGCTAACAATTAACAAAGTGTGTGGTTCAGGATTGAAAGCCGTACACCTTGGCATGCAGGCACTCATCTGTGGGGAGGCCGAGTTTGTGATTGCCGGGGGCCAGGAAAGCATGTCGAATGCCCCACATATCCTGTCAGGCTCCAGGCAGGGCATTCGGCTGGGTGACGGTGCGCTACAGGACAGTCTGATTGCTGACGGTCTGTGGGATGCGTTCCATCATTACCATATGGGCGTGACCGCTGAGAATGTCGCTGCTGACTATAATATTTCCCGTTCAATGCAAGATGAGTTCGCCCTGAGCTCTCACCGCAAGGCGTTAAAAGCTCAGGAAGCAGGACTGTTCTTTGAAGAAATTGTTCCCGTAAAATGGGTGACCAGGAAAGGCGAACCACGGAGTGTGATTCAGGATGAATGTCCTCGTCATACCAGCATTGAAAAGCTGTCTGGCTTAAAAACCGTATTTAAAAAAGAGGGAACAGTGACAGCGGGTAACGCTTCGTCTCTGAATGATGGTGCAGCTGCAGTGCTGCTTTGTCGTCGGGAAACTGCAGAAAAACGGGGAATGGCTGTTCTCGCCTCACTCGGTGCCTTCTCCAATGCCGGTATTGAGCCCGAACTGATGGGGGCTGCACCGATTAAAGCTATTGAAATGAATATCAAGAGCATGAAGTGGTCACCTCAGGAGGTCGATATTCTGGAGTCAAATGAGGCTTTTGCTGCCCAGGCATTGGCTGTAGCACACGCTTGTGGCGTCCCCTCAGAGCGTATTAACCCACACGGTGGCGCGATCGCTCTGGGACATGCCATTGGTGCGTCCGGCTGCCGTATTCTGGTCACGTTAATTCATGGCTTAATTCGTGAAGACCTTCATAAAGGTATCGCTGCGCTATGTATCGGCGGGGGGGAAGGTGTCGCGCTCAGCGTAACGCGTTAACATGCGCACAGAACAAATACTCAAAAAAAAACCGCCGGATAGTTGGCGGTTTTTTTTACTGGCTCATTAGATGGTTAAGCATTAACGCCTTTCATCCCTTCTTCGGAATAACGGCTACCTTTAATCGAAATCGTTCTGTGAATATTATTCAGCGCCACGACATCTGACGCTTCCAGTACCAGATCGGCAGCGGCAGCATTCTCTGCCAGATAATTTACATTCTTGGTTCCGGGGACAGGCACCGTTTTATCATACTGCGCCAGTAACCATGCCAGCGCAATCTGCCCCGACGTGCAGTGGTACTTTTGCGTGAGCGGTGCAATAGCGTCTAACAGCTTAAGATTATGATCGATATTATCCTGCTGAAAACGCGCGTTGTTCCGGCGGAAGTCCCCTTCCGGGAAGTCCGCGTTCTTCAGATATTTACCCGTCAGAAAACCCCGGCCCAGCGGCGAATAGGGCACTAACCCAATCCCCAGCGACTTCACCATCGGCAAAATGCTCTCTTCAATATCGCGCGTCCACAGCGAGTATTCGGTTTGCAGCGCCGTCACTGGAAACACGGCGTGCGCTTTTTGCAGGGTGGCAGCAGAGACTTCGCACAGCCCGATATGACCAATTTTCCCTTCCTGCACCAGGCGGGACAAACAGTGCATACTCTCTTCAATGTCTGCCTCTTTATCCACGCGGTGAAGATAGAAAAGGTCTATTTTTTCCACGCCCAGACGCTGTAAAGATTCATGGCAGCAGCGAACAATATAATCCGGGTGATTATTTATTTTTCGCGCATAGGCAGCATCAGGATCGCGGTCGATGCCACATTTAGTGGCCACTTTAAACTGACTGCGCGTATGAGGATCAAGCTGGGCTAAAAAATGGCCGATAAGCCGCTCGTTATGACCCCGCCCGTATAAATTTGCACTATCAATGAAGTTCACGCCCGCATTCGCCAGTTGGCCGAGCAGTGCCAGAGACTGACTGTCGTCTGTTTCACCGTAAAATTCACTCAGCCCCATCGCACCGTAGCCGATAGCACTTACGCTCAGATCCTGACCCAGCTGTCTTGTTTTCATAACCCCTCCATAAAATGAAATCGTATTCTTTCATGGTTGAGTGATGCGCTGAATTTCAAACCAGGCGATACCTTTTAGGTATCATCGCTGCGGGCAAACAGCGGTAGGAAGAAAGTCGCTGACAGGGTAAACTATTCCCTTACTTTATTATGGATTTACTTGAGGATGATAATGGAAACTTTACCTCCCTGCCCAAAATGTCACTCAGAATACAGCTGGCAGGATGGCGCAATGCTGAACTGCCCCGAGTGCGGACATGTCTGGGCTGACGGCGCAGATGCAGCCACCGAGGATATGCTGATGGTGAAAGATGCCAACGGTAATCTGCTGGCCGATGGCGACAGCGTCACGGTGATTAAAGACCTCAAGGTCAAAGGCAGTTCCACGCCGCTGAAGATGGGCACGAAAGTGAAGAGTATTCGCCTGGTGGAAGGCGACCATAACATCGACTGCAAAATCGATGGCTTTGGTCCCATGAAGCTGAAGTCTGAGTTTGTGAAAAAGAACTGATCCCGGCCAGTAGCCGCCGCGCTACTGGCACTCTCTTTGCCCACCTGATTTGCCCTCACGTCTGAAACTGCTAGTATCACAAGGCACAATCTTCATGTGTTAAGGGCGTGCGGCGCTCAACGGACCGGCTCAATATTTCCCCAGGGGGGCAGAGTGAATAAGACGTTAGGCGTGTTTTTCCCGCTTTATACCACGACGCTGTTAATGCTGCTCGGCTCCGGGCTGCTGACCACCTACGTATCGCTACGACTGACCTCGGCCCATGTGTCCGGAGGGTTGATCGGGGCGATTATTGCTGCCAACTACATTGGCCTGGTCATCGGTGGCAAAGTCGGCCACTTTCTGATTGCCCGCGTCGGCCACATTCGCACCTATGTCTCCTGTGCCGGCATCATTACCGCCGCGGTGCTGTGCCACGGGTTAACCGGGTTTATCCCGGTCTGGGTCGGCCTGCGGTTGATTATCGGCCTGTGTATGATGTGCCAGTATATGGTGCTGGAAAGCTGGCTCAACGATCAGTCTGAATCGGAACAGCGCGGCAAAGTCTTTGGCTGCTATATGGTAGCGACCTATCTTGGCATGTCACTCGGGCAGGTGGTGCTGATGCTGCAAACCGACCTTGGCCTGAGTACATTACTGCTGATCGCACTCTGCTTTTCACTCTGCCTGGTGCCTATTGCGCTGACTACACGTACGCACGCCCGTCAGCTTTCTCCCGCCCCGATGGAGCTGCGTTATTTCGTTGGCGCTATCCCGAAGGTGCTGGCTACCACGCTGGCCATTGGAATGCTGGTCGGCTCTTTTTACGGCCTTGCGCCCGTATACGCCAGCCAGCAACAGCTCACAACCGGGCAAACCGGTCTCTTTATGGCTATCGCTATTTTTGCCGGGCTGGTGGCGCAGTTCCCGCTCAGCTGGCTGTCTGACCGCTATAACCGAACCCTGTTGATGCGCCTGAATGCCATTGTGCTGATTGTTGCCGCGCTGCCGCTGGCGATCCTGCCGCAGATCAGTTTTTCGCTGCTGCTGGTGCTCGGCTTCGTTGTCAGTATGCTGCAATTTTCACTCTACCCGCTGGCGGTAGCACTGGCCAATGACCTGGTTGAACCGGAACGACGTGTATCACTGGCCGCGTGTCTGCTGATGGCCTTTGGCGTGGGAGCCAGTATCGGACCGTTAGTGGTGGGGCTGCTGATGGAACCGCTGGGCGGCAATACCCTGTACGCCTTTTTTGCCCTGTGCGGACTGATGATTGTGGGTCTGAGCAGAACAGTGAAAGAAGATGCGGCACAGTTCGTGGAGGATGCACCGGTTCCCCATATTGCGATGCCAGACAGCCTGATGAGTTCTCCGCTGTCTCCTGCACTGAATCCCGCATTCGATGAGCAGATGATCGAGGAAACCATGCCGTCATTTGACAGTGAGACTGAAAGTGAGGCGGAAGAGGAAGAAACCCCGCCAGTACAGGGTGCCGACCCCGATGAAGAGACCGGTCTGAAGAAAGCCTGGGAAAGGCTGTAAGCGATCAGGCTTAACGAACGCCTTCTCTGAAAATTCCGGTTGCAGCTAAGTCGGTTGGAACGCAGCAAACCTGCGATTCCCCCGACTTAGGCTCACTTTTCCAGTTTTACGTATTTATACTTAAGAAATTCAGCAAGATAACGGCATGTCGAGGAACGATGTCACCCACAAGCTGTGCGGGCGGGCAAAAAAACGAGCAAACAGGGAAGCCCCTTATGTCACGTCTTATTAGCCAGTATCAACATAACACGCTGTTGTGCAGATATTAATGACTTCAGCGAGCCCTGTTAGTCCTTCAGAACTTAAATTAAACCCTGCGCATAAGCATAACGAATCAACTCAATGTTTGATGAAACACCCAGCCGTCGCATTGCATTATATTTTTGCGTGGAAATGGTGCTTATCGTTCTGTTCTGTCGCTGTGCAATTTCAGACAAGGTATATCCGGAAGAAAACAGCCTAATTACCTCTAACTCTTTTGGGGTAAGTGGACTTCCTTTCTCCTGACCTTTTACCAGGTAGTTCTTAATGTATCTTAAAGAGGATGAAAAATAATATCCAGACTGAGTAGTAATATGTTGACACGCCTGTAAAGTTTCTTCCACCGGGTCAGCTTTGCTAATAATTGACTTAACACCATAATCACAGGCACCTCTGAGAATTGCCGTATTATTTTGTGATGTCAAAAGAATCACTTTCACATCAGGAAAGCGCCCCTGTAACGCGCGAAGCTTGGTAAAACCATCCATTGCTGAACGATCGGAGCTCAATGAAAAATCAGTAATGACGATATCCGTTGGTGCAGAAGCCAAAACCGCAAGCAAACTCTTTCCACAAACCGTCTCACTGGTTATGGAAAAGCGATCGCTATTTGCTAAAAGCATTTTTATTGAATTAATGATATGCGGGTGGTCGTCAGAGATAGCCACTGTGTATCTGTTGTACATACATCCTCCATGTGGGTTTTCATCCCGAATCAATAAACGAACTATTAAAGATCGAATACGAAAATTATCTTAATTGCGAGATATACGTCATGGCAAGCATTTGCGTCAAATAAACAAACATGACACTTGCATGGGGCTATAAAAGAATGAAAAAACCCTAAAAAAGAGTCGCCAATCATCACAACTCATAAAATTACGATAATTTTAAATTAATATTGACTAATAAACGATTTCAAAAACACTTATCATTTATTTACGCAATTAAAATTCACAGAAAGAACCATCACGTTAAGAAGACACGTACGAATACCTTTTGAAGAAAATTTGTCATCAAAATCCCCCCTGCGAAAATTTCAGTCGCCGTTTGGGCCTGAACCCCTTAGCATTGCCGCCAGGTTTTGAGGAGAAGGCTATGCTACTCACTGTACTTTACATCATCGGTATCACCGCAGAGTCCATGACCGGGGCGCTGGCCGCTGGCCGCCGTAAGATGGATATGTTTGGCGTTATCATCATCGCATCTGTTACTGCAATTGGTGGGGGATCGGTACGCGACATGCTGCTGGGCCATTATCCGCTTGGCTGGGTCAGGCACCCCGAATACATTATCATTGTGGCCGCTGCCGCCGTGATAACCACGCTGGCTGCCCCGTTGATGCCGCACCTGCGCAAAGTTTTTCTGGTGCTGGATGCATTAGGTCTGGTGGTATTTTCCATCATTGGGGCTCAGGTTGCACTGGATATGGGACATGCCGGGATCATTGCGGCTATCAGCGCGGTCGTCACCGGGGTCTTTGGCGGCGTACTTCGCGATATGTTCTGTAATCGCATTCCTCTGGTTTTTCAGAAGGAGCTTTACGCCGGGATCGCCTTCGCCTCCGGCTGGGTCTATATCCTTCTGCTGAAAACGACGATGGCAACCGAAACCGTTATTATCATCACGTTATTCGCCGGGTTTAGCGCGCGTCTTTTAGCACTGCGTTTCAAACTGGGGCTACCGGTATTCAATTACCCCCACGGTGACCACTAGTTACGGGCTGGCTGATGCTTCCAGCCATTTGATTAGCCATTCCACTTCCTGATGATGCAGATAAGCATAAATTTTCTCCGCCCGTCCGGGACCCACGCCAGGCTGCTGCTGCCACTCCTGCACGCTGCGTGACAGTAAAGGGGCCCAGCTATCGTCTAAGATCGAATGCATTGCCCGGACGGGTATGGGCACGCCCAGTGCCCTGACCCAACGTTTAAAAGGAAGCTGACGGCTTAAACGAAACTGTTGCCTGAAAGCCTGCGCTTTTGCCTTGCCGATTCCCGCAATAGCCTGTAGCTGCTCCTCTGACAACGTCAGCCATGAAAACAGGTGACTCAGGCTTCCTGACTGCATTAACTGCTGCCAGCGCTGTCGCCCCATCCCCGTCAGGTTAAGTACTGATTTTCCGCTTAACCACTCCAGCCTTGCCAGAAACTGCTGACGGCAATCCGGTGTGGGATGAAAACAGCTCAGTGCATGGAACAGGGTGCTATCAGGCGGGCGGGGCGGGTCGCGCTGCGCAACGCGCCAGAGTACGCTATCCAGTCGCGGGATCCCCTGTCCGGCCAGGCTGATACGAACCTGATCGCCTGCGATGACGTCACGTTGCCGCCAGCGGGCCACTGACCCCACGCTCACCCGGGTGATACGTTTATCATCCAGTTGTACCGGCTGAAGCGTTAACACCACACTGATTTTTCCCGTGCGACCTACGGAAAATGATACTGACTGCACTTCGCCGGACACCTGCGGCGGGGGATATTTCCATGCCACCGCCCAGTCTCCGGCATCTGGCATCCAGCTATTGCCTTTCAGATCGGGAATGGCGTGTACAACAACCCCATCGGTGACGAACGGCAGTGCCTGATGAAACCAGCGCTCACGCCACGCCTCCACCTCTTCCGCATCCTTCACCCTGCGTGTCCAGTCGCTGATATCAGGGAAGCCAGCGTTACGCAGCCCGGACAGCCGTTGTGCCAGCGTTTTGGGTCCGTCCGGCCAGGCCCAGACAAACAGCCCGATGTTGCGCAGCACGCCGCCCGGGTTTTTGGCTCTCATTGCTCCAGCCACGATGGCGCGGGCATTTTTTCCCCCATCAGCAGCCTGGTGGTGATCGTTCATCATCAGATACAGCTCCCCCTGAAAAACCTGTTGCCCGGAGGAAAGCGGTATAACGCCGGGAATAGCCCCGATCGCCCTGGCGCTGGCCGTCCAGTCTTCGCCGGTAATCCCATCCCCCCTGCTGATCATTTTCGCCAGAATACCGTCCCGATAAACCAGCGTGACCGCCACACCATCCACTTTTGGCTGTACCACCAGGTCCTGCTTATTCTCCATCCATTTCGCCACCGCCGCTTTTCCCGCCAGCTTCCTGACGCCAACGTGGGCAACAGGGTGCAGCACGTGTCCATCGGTGCTCAACTGCGGCCGACGGTCACTGGCAGGATGAAAACAGCGCTGCCACTGCTCCATTTTGCCCTGCAACGCATCGTAATCAGCATCACTTATCTGACTTTTTCCCTGCCGGTAATAAGCGTCATCCCACTGCGTTAACTGCGCACCCAGTGCGCTGATCTCCGCCTCTGCACGTGCAGGCGTCCAGACCGGGCATCCGGCAATGGCCGCAGAACTGAACATCCACACCAGCCCTATGACGTAATGCATCCTTTGCTCCTGCTTTCCTGTTGGTAAGGACAGCAGTACAACGCAGCTCCGGACGTATAGCGAGGAGGGAAATGGTCATCTGGGAAACGGCTTCAGAACTTCCGCTTTCAGCCCACATCAGCTGGCAATAATTTGCGGGATGCTGTCTGTTTTTTAGAAAAAACGGGTTAACACACCCTAAACGCTGCATGACAGGCTGCACCTGTGTATACTGTGCAGGAAGTAGACTCCGCTTTATTGGCATATCAAGAATAATCATGGCTCAAGGCACACTTTTTATTATTTCCGCCCCCAGCGGCGCGGGTAAATCCAGCCTGATTCAGGCACTGTTAAAAACGCAACCGCTGTACGATACCCAGGTCTCTATCTCACACACCACGCGTGGCGTCCGGCCCGGTGAAAATCATGGAGAGCATTACTACTTCGTCAATCACGACGAGTTCCGCTCCATGATCAGTGAAGATGCGTTTCTCGAACATGCTGAAGTGTTCGGTAATTATTACGGAACCTCGCGTAAGGCGATTGAGCAGGTGCTGTCGACCGGCGTTGATGTGTTTCTTGATATCGACTGGCAGGGTGCAAAACAGATTCGTGAGAAAATGCCGTCCGCACGTAGCATTTTTGTGCTGCCACCGTCGAAGGACGAACTGGACCGCCGCCTGCGAGGGCGCGGCCAGGACAGCGAAGAAGTGATCGCTAAACGTATGGCGCAGGCCGTTGCAGAAATGAGTCATTACGCAGAGTACGACTATCTGATTGTGAATGATGATTTCGACCTGGCGCTGTCCGACCTGAAAAATATTATTCGCGCAGAGCGTTTGCGCATGGCTCGTCAAAAAGCCCGTCATGATGCTTTAATCAGCAAACTATTGGCAGACTGAGGACAACTCAGTATGATGCCCAGTCATTTCGTCACCACCCGTGGAGTATCACACTTATGGCACGCGTAACCGTACAGGACGCAGTAGAAAAAATTGGTAACCGTTTTGACCTGGTTCTGGTAGCAGCACGTCGCGCACGTCAGATGCAGGTTGGCGGCAAAGACCCACTGGTTCCGGAAGAGAACGACAAATCTACCGTTATCGCGCTGCGTGAAATCGAAGAAGGCCTGATCACTAATCAGATCCTCGACGTTCGCGATCGCCAGGAGCAGCAAGAGCAGGAAGCCGCTGAAATGCAGGCTGTTACCGCTATTGCTGAAGGTCGTCGTTAATTCGCTTTGAAGGCCCGCCTTGTATCTGTTTGAAAGCCTCAATCAGCTGATTGAAAGATACTTGCCTGAGGAGCAAATAAAGCGCCTCAAGCAAGCTTACCTTGTCGCACGTGATGCTCACGAGGGACAGTCACGCTCCAGCGGTGAGCCTTACATCACCCATCCGGTTGCCGTAGCCTGTATCCTGGCTGAAATGAAGCTCGACCATGAAACACTGATGGCCGCCCTTCTGCACGACGTTATCGAAGACACCCCTGCCACCTACCAGGATATGGAACAGCTGTTTGGTCAGACTGTTGCGGAACTGGTAGAAGGGGTTTCCAAACTCGATAAGCTGAAATTCCGCGACAAAAAAGAAGCGCAGGCTGAAAACTTCCGCAAGATGATCATGGCGATGGTGCAGGATATCCGCGTCATTTTGATCAAGCTGGCTGACCGTACGCATAACATGCGTACTCTGGGTGCGTTGCGTCCCGATAAAAAGCGCCGCATTGCCCAGGAAACCCTCGAAATTTACAGCCCGCTGGCACATCGTCTGGGTATTCACCACCTTAAAACCGAGCTGGAAGAACTGGGCTTTGAAGCTCTGTATCCGAACCGCTATCGCGTGATTAAGGAAGTGGTGAAAGCGGCACGCGGCAACCGTAAGGAGATGATTCAAAAAATCCTTTCCGAAATTGACGGTCGTCTCGAAGAAGCCGGCATTACCCGTCGCGTCAGCGGACGTGAGAAGCACCTCTACTCCATCTACTGCAAAATGCACCTGAAAGAGCAGCGATTCCATTCCATTATGGATATCTACGCTTTCCGGGTCATTGTGCGTGATGTCGATACCTGCTACCGCGTACTGGGCCAGATGCACAGTCTGTACAAGCCGCGCCCTGGCCGGGTCAAAGACTATATTGCGATCCCCAAGGCCAACGGCTATCAGTCCCTGCACACCTCAATGATCGGCCCGCACGGCGTGCCGGTTGAGGTACAGATCCGTACCGAAGATATGGATCAAATGGCAGAGATGGGGGTCGCCGCGCACTGGGCTTATAAAGAGCAGGGCGAAAGCAGCACCACGGCACAGATCCGCGCCCAACGCTGGTTACAGAGCCTGCTTGAGCTGCAACAGAGCGCCGGCAGTTCGTTTGAATTTATCGAAAGCGTTAAATCCGACCTGTTCCCGGATGAAATTTACGTCTTCACTCCGGAAGGGCGTATTGTCGAACTCCCTGCCGGTGCGACACCGGTGGACTTCGCCTATGCCGTCCATACCGATATCGGTCATGCCTGCGTCGGCGCACGCGTCGATCGCCAGCCTTATCCGCTGTCGCAGTCGCTGACCAGTGGCCAGACCGTAGAAATTATTACCGCACCGGGTGCCCGCCCGAATGCGGCGTGGCTGAACTTTGTTGTCAGTTCCAAAGCGCGCGCCAAGATCCGCCAACTGCTGAAAAATCTCAAACGCGATGACTCGGTCAGCCTGGGCCGTCGCCTGCTCAATCACGCTCTGGGCGGCAGCCGCAAGCTGGCCGAAATTCCAGAAGCTAACGTTCAGCATGAGCTGGAGCGTATGAAGCTGGCCACGCTGGACGATCTGCTGGCTGAAATTGGCCTTGGCAATGCGATGAGCGTGGTGGTGGCGAAAAACCTGCAGCAGAGTGACCAGAGTACGGCGCCAGCAACGGGCACATCCCCTGCCAGCGGGGCACGCAGCAAGCTGCCAATCAAAGGTGCCGATGGCGTCCTGATCACTTTCGCCAAATGTTGCCGTCCCATCCCCGGTGACCCGATTGTGGCGCACGTCAGCCCGGGCAAAGGCCTGGTGGTACACCATGAATCCTGTCGTAATATCCGCGGTTACCAGAAAGAGCCTGAGAAATACATGGCGGTAGAGTGGGATAAGGTGACCGAGCAGGAGTTCGTGGCTGAAATTAAGGTGGATATGTTTAACCACCAGGGCGCGCTGGCTAACCTGACGGCGGCCATCAACACCGCGGGTTCCAATATTCAGAGCCTGAACACCGAAGAGAAAGACGGTCGTGTGTACAGCGCCTTTATCCGTCTGACGGCACGCGATCGCGTTCATCTGGCAAATATCATGCGTAAAATTCGCGTGATGCCGGATGTGATCAAGGTGCACCGCAACCGCAATTAAGTCAGAGACGGCGCACCGCTCCGTCTCTTGCTGCTCCCCGATCGCCGGTCTGACGGAATGACTAATTTTTAGGGAGTCTGCTTCTCATGAATGCTCAACGTTATGCCCGCATCCGCGCAATGCTTGCCGCCCGTCAGCATGACCTGACGGTCTGTATGGAGCAGGTGCACAAACCTCATAACGTTTCCGCAGTGATCCGCACCGCTGACGCCGTTGGCGTGCATGAAGTCCACGCCGTATGGCCAGGCAGCCGTATGCGCACCATGGTCTCTTCCGCCGCAGGCAGCAACAGCTGGGTACAGGTGAAAACTCACCGGACCATATCGGATGCCGTTACCCATCTCAAAGATCAGAACATGCAGATTCTGGCTACCCACCTCTCTGACAAGGCCGTTGATTTTCGTGAAATCGACTACACCCGCCCCACCTGTATCTTAATGGGGCAGGAAAAAACCGGGATCACCCAGGAGGCGCTCGACCTCGCCGATCAGGATATTATCATTCCGATGATCGGGATGGTGCAGTCGCTGAATGTCTCTGTGGCGTCAGCACTGATCCTCTATGAAGCCCAGCGCCAGCGGCAAAATGCCGGCATGTACCTGCGTGAGGAAAGCACACTGGACTATGCAGAGCAGCAGCGCCTGCTGTTCGAAGGGGGTTATCCGGTTCTGGCCCGCGTGGCCAGGCATAAGGGACTGCCCTACCCGGAAATTAACGATCGGGGTGAAGTGGTGGCGGCGCCGGAATGGTGGGCCACCATGCAGTCGAAGGCGCATAAATAATGCAGGGCCGTCTGCTCGATGCCGTCCCGCTGAACACGCTGTCCGGCGTGGGTGCCAGTCAGGCGGCAAAGCTGGCTAAACTCGGCCTGCTGACGGTACAGGATCTGCTGCTGCACCTGCCGATGCGCTACGAAGACCGTACTCAGCTGTATGCCATCAACGACCTGCTGCCGGGTATTTACGCCACAGTAGAAGGGGAAGTGCTGCATTGCGACATCTCGTTTGGCCGTCGTCGTATGCTCACCTGTCAGATCAGCGACGGTAGCGGCATACTGACCCTGCGCTTCTTTAACTTCAATGCGGGAATGAAAAACAGCCTTGCCGCCGGCCGCCGCGTTACCGCTTATGGCGAGATTAAACGCGGTCAGCGTGGCGCAGAGATTATTCATCCCGAATATAAGGTTCAGGGTGAAAGCAGCGTGACAGCGCTCCAGGAGACGCTGACGCCCGTCTATTCCACCACGGAAGGTGTCCGCCAGGCCACGCTGCGGAATCTCACTGACCAGGCGTTAACCCTGCTGGACACCTGCGCCATTGCCGAACTGCTGCCGCCGGAGTTAAGTCAGGGCCTGATCAGCCTGCCCGCGGCCCTGCGCACCCTGCACCGGCCACCGCCGGATATGGCCCTGGCCGATCTGGATAGCGGCACCCATCCGGCACAGCGACGCCTGATTATGGAAGAGCTGCTGGCGCACAATCTCAGCATGCTGGCGGTGCGTGCTGGTGCCCAGCGCTATCACGCCCTGCCGATGGAGGCCCGCCACAGTCTGAGTGACAAGCTGCTGGCTGCCCTGCCCTTCAAACCGACTCATGCCCAGGCACG
The DNA here is from genome assembly GCF_019844095.1 of Erwinia persicina. Classification (NCBI taxonomy): domain Bacteria; kingdom Pseudomonadati; phylum Pseudomonadota; class Gammaproteobacteria; order Enterobacterales; family Erwiniaceae; genus Erwinia; species Erwinia persicina. Next base: position 4,576,708 of record NZ_CP082141.1, read on the forward strand.
CGTGGTGCGTGAGATCGAAACCGATCTTGCCCGCGACTACCCGATGATGCGTCTGGTTCAGGGTGATGTGGGCTCAGGGAAAACGCTGGTTGCGGCGCTGGCCGCGCTGAATGTCATTGCCTTTGGCAAACAGGTGGCGCTGATGGCCCCCACTGAGCTGCTGGCCGAACAGCACGCGAATAACTTTCGTCAGTGGTTCGCTCCGCTGGGGCTGGAAGTCGGCTGGCTGGCGGGTAAGCAAAAAGGCAAAGCCCGTATCGCTCAGCAGGAGGCCATTGCCAGCGGCCAGGTTTCGATGATTGTTGGCACTCATGCAATTTTCCAGGAGCAGGTGCAGTTTAACGGCCTGGCGCTGGTCATTATCGATGAGCAGCACCGCTTTGGCGTCCACCAGCGTCTGGCGCTGTGGGAAAAAGGCGAGGAGCAGGGTTTCCATCCGCATCAGCTGATTATGACTGCGACGCCCATCCCCCGTACCCTGGCGATGACCGCCTATGCAGACCTGGATACCTCCACCATCGATGAAATGCCGCCGGGCCGCACGCCAGTGACTACCGTGGCGATCCCGGATACGCGCCGGGCCGATATCATTGCCAGAGTGAAACAGGCCTGTGGCAGCGAAGGCCGCCAGGCCTACTGGGTGTGTACGCTGATTGAGGAGTCTGAGTTGCTGGAAGCGCAGGCGGCAGAGGCCACCTGGGAAGAGCTGAAACTGGCCCTGCCCGAGCTGAATATCGGGCTGGTACATGGCCGCATGAAACCACAGGAAAAACAGGCCGTGATGCAGGCCTTTAAACAGGGTGATATTCACCTGTTAATTGCCACCACGGTTATTGAAGTCGGCGTGGATGTTCCCAATGCCAGCCTGATGATTATTGAGAACCCGGAGCGCCTGGGCCTGGCACAGCTGCACCAGCTGCGCGGCCGCGTCGGCCGCGGGGCGATCGCCTCTCACTGCGTGCTGCTGTATAAAGCACCGCTGAGTAAAACGGCTCAGAAGCGCTTACAGGTACTGCGCGACAGCAACGATGGTTTCGTGATTGCCCAGTGCGATCTTGAAATTCGCGGTCCGGGCGAGCTGCTCGGCACCCGACAGACCGGGAATGCCGAGTTCAAAGTGGCCGATCTGCTGCGCGACCAGGCGATGATCCCTGAAGTCCAGCGCGTGGCGCGTCATATCCACCAGCACTATCCTGAGCAGGCCGTCGCACTGATTGAACGCTGGCTGCCGGAAACCGAACGCTACACCAACGCCTGATCCGACGGGTTGTTCACGTCGCGCGAATAAAGTCGGCAGCAAAGCGCTGCACCAGACGGATCAGCTCGTCTTTATCCTGCCGTGGCCACTGGCTGAGATACCGCTGACAGTGGCGTTCACGCACCACATCCACACGCTGAATTATCTCTTTTTCCGCAGGGGCGACGACGGTTTCCTGCACGCACCGATCTTTTTCGCCTTTCTGGCGTACAACCAGCCCAGTCCGATCCGTTTTGCCACCGGTACAGGCTGCCGGTACAGGGAAAAAGGCCAGACGATGGCAAACGATTGCTTTTGCGCTAAAGAAGATTAAAATCGCCCCTTTATTGCCCCCGGGAAACCTGAAGATGTCCGTTAAAACCCAAGATGCTGCCACCGACCGTAGCCCTGTTGCTACCGCCAAAAGCGAACTGATTTACCGCCTCGAAGATCGCCCGCCATTACCACAAACCCTGTTTGCAGCCTGTCAGCATCTGCTGGCGATGTTTGTGGCGGTCATCACCCCTGCCCTGCTGATTTGTCAGGCCCTGGGTCTGCCCGCGCAGGACACGCAGCACATTATCAGCATGTCGCTTTTTGCCTCCGGCGTGGCGTCGGTTTTGCAGATAAAAACCTGGGGGCCGGTGGGTTCCGGCCTGCTGTCGATTCAGGGTACCAGCTTCAACTTTGTCACCCCGCTAATCATGGGTGGCCTGGCGCTGAAAAATGGCGGCGCAGACGTACCCACCATGATGGCGGCCCTGTTCGGCACGCTGATGCTGGCTTCCTGCACGGAAATGGCGCTGTCGCGCGTGCTGCATCTGGCGCGCCGGGTCATTACCCCGCTGGTGTCCGGGATTGTAGTAATGATCATCGGTCTGTCACTGATTCAGGTCGGCCTGACGTCCATCGGCGGTGGCTTTGCCGCGATGAACGATCACACCTTCGGGGCGCCAAAAAACCTGCTGCTGGCCGGTGTGGTGCTGGCGGTGATCATTCTGCTGAACCGCCAGCGTAATGCTTACCTGCGCGTGGCCTCCCTGGTGATCGCGATGGCGGTAGGATACCTGCTGGCCTGGGCCATGGGCATGCTGCCGGAAAATACGTCACCCGCGAATACCGCGCTGATCACCCTTCCTGTGCCCTTTTATTACGGACTGGGCATCGACTGGAACCTGCTGATCCCTCTGATGCTGGTGTTTATGGTCACCTCGCTGGAAACCATTGGTGATATCACTGCCACCTCTGATGTCTCCGAGCAGCCGGTCAGCGGCCCGGTTTATATGAAACGCCTGAAAGGCGGCGTGCTGGCCAACGGCCTGAATTCGTTTGTTTCCGCACTGTTTAATACCTTCCCTAACTCCTGCTTCGGCCAGAACAACGGTGTGATCCAGTTAACCGGCGTGGCCAGCCGCTACGTGGGCTTTGTTGTCTCGCTGATGCTGATTGTGCTGGGGCTGTTCCCGGCGGTGAGTGGCTTCGTGCAACATATTCCTGAACCGGTACTCGGCGGTGCAACGATTGTCATGTTCGGTACCATCGCCGCGTCCGGCGTGCGAATTGTGTCGCGTGAGCCGCTTAACCGCCGCGCCATCATGATTATTGCGCTGTCACTGGCCGTCGGCCTTGGCGTGTCGCAGCAGCCGCTGATACTGCAATTTGCCCCTGACTGGCTTAAAACGCTGCTCTCCTCCGGCATTGCCGCCGGGGGTATCACTGCGATCATTCTGAATCTGGTGTTCCCGCAGGAAAAATAAACCGGTTCCTGCCATTCTGGAGACGTGTGGAAATTTCACCCGGTCGCCGCATGCAGGTTGAGATGCGGCGATAAATCAGGCATAACAAGCCATTACCAGAATTCATAGGGATGGATACGATGAAGTTTCTCGGAAAAGTTTTGCTCACGCTGCTGCTGTTTCTACTGCTGGTGGTCGTGGCCCTGTATGTTTTGCTGCAGACTCAGTGGGGCGCGGGCTGGATCGGTCGCCAGGTCAGCGCCGACAGCGATTATCAGCTGTCACTCAGTAAAATGGAGCATAACTTTTCTGATCCCAGTCATCTGCTGTTGAATAACGTTTCCTTTGGCCGTAAAGGTCAGCCCGCCACGCTGGTCGCTAAGCGCGTTAACCTGGGCCTGGGTCTGGTCCAGTTCAGCAATCCCCTGCACTTTGCCAGCATCCGCCTTGAGCAGGGGACGCTGAATCTTAGTGAAAAAAGTGCGCCGCTCTCATTACAGGCTGACCGCCTGCAACTCAGCCAGATGGCGCTGAACCGCAACGAGGGTCAATGGCCACTGCAGGCACAACGCGTCGATGGCGGCGTCATGCCGTGGAAGCCGGAGGCCGGTAAGCTTCTCGGCAATGAGGCCCGCTTCCAGATGAGTGCCGGTTCGCTGACGCTTAATGGCGTTCCGGCCGCTAACGTGCTGATCCAGGGAGATCTGAAGGGACAACAGCTGCAGTTCAGTAATCTGGGTGCCGATATGGCGCTGGGCTCCGTGACCGCCAGCGCGCAGCGCGATGCAAACGGCACGTGGCAGGTTTCTACTCTGCGACTGAACAGCATCCGCCTGCAAACGGATAAAACACTACGCGATTTCCTGCAGCCGCTGGGTGAGCTGCCGCCGGTGCATTTTGATCGCATCGATGTGACCGATGCCCGCCTTGAAGGCCAGGACTGGGCGGTGACCGATCTCGACCTGAATTTAAAAGATCTGAGCCTGAGTCAGGGTGACTGGCAGAGCGATAACGGTTCGTTGTCAATGAACGCCAGCAGTTTTGTGAATGGCAGCCTGCAGTTGAACGATCCGATTGCCAATATGGACTTCTCCCCCCAGGGCATCGCCATTACGCAGTTCAGCTCACGCTGGGTCAACGGTCTGGTGCGGGCGCAGGGTAACTGGACCCGCAGTGACAGGAAACTGACGCTGGACGAACTGGTAATTGCCGGGCTGGAATATACCGTGCCGCTCAACTGGCGCGATCGCTGGATGCAGCCGCTGCCCGCCTGGCTTGACAGCGTGGAGGTAACGAAATTTAGCGCCAACCGTAATCTGATCATCGATATCAATCCGGATTTCCCTTTCCAGATGACCGCCCTGGACGGCACCGGCAGCCGTCTGCTGATGGCGCGTGAGCATCAGTGGGGTTTCTGGGCAGGGAATCTCAGCGTCAATGCCGCCGAGGCGACGTTTAATCGCGTCGACCTGCGTCACCCGTCGCTGACCCTGAATGCGGATGATAACCATATCAACGTGACGGAAATGAGCGCCTTCAGCCATGAGGGAATGCTGGAGGGACTGGCAACCGTGTCGCAACAGCCCCAGCGCGCCCTCTCCCTGACGCTCACTGGCCGTCAGGTGCCGGTTAATCTGCTGAATGACTGGGGCTGGCCACAAGTCCCCTTACAGGGCAAAGGTAATCTCCAGTTAAAACTGCAGGGGGCGTTGACGGCAGATCGGACCTTGAGATCCTCGGCTAACGGGACGCTGGCAGTCAGCACCGGAGACAGAACCGTTCAGCAAACCATGCAGGCAGGCCAGGTGCCCGGCGCGCAGTAAATTCCGATCGGGGCATTATCTGCCCCGTCCGGGCTTCGCAACCTCACGCGGGTAAGGTATAGTCCGTTTTTTTACGGGGGAACCATGCTGACCAATTCATCCATTCGTCTGAACAAATACATTGGCGAGAGCGGTATCTGCTCACGCCGCGATGCCGACCGGTATATCGAACAGGGAAACGTTTTTATCAACGGCAAGCGTGCCTCCGTCGGCGACCAGGTATTTGCCGGCGACGTGGTAAAGGTCAACGGTCAGCTGATAGAGCCACGTAACGAAGATGATCTGGTACTGATTGCGCTGAATAAGCCAGTCGGCATCGTCAGCACGACGGAAGACGGTGAGCGGGATAACATTGTCGATTTCGTTAACCACAGTAAGCGGGTGTTCCCTATCGGACGCCTGGATAAAGACTCGCAGGGGCTGATCCTGTTGACCAACCACGGCGATCTGGTGAACAAGATCCTGCGGGCCGGGAACGATCACGAAAAAGAGTATATCGTGACCGTTAACAAGCCAGTGACCGAAGAGTTTATTCGCGGGCTGGGCGCAGGTGTACCGATGCTGGGCACGGTGACCAAAAAATGCAAAGTGAAGAAAGAAGCGCCCTTTGTGTTTCGCATTACGCTGGTGCAGGGGCTGAACCGTCAGATCCGCCGTATGGCAGAACACTTTGGCTATGAAGTCACAAAGCTGGAGCGGGTTCGAATTATGAACATCAGCCTGAAAGGCGTGCCGCCGGGGGAATGGCGGGATTTGACCGATGATGAGCTGATCGCACTCTTTAAGCTGATTGAGGACTCCTCCTCCGAAGATAAGTCCGCGAAGAAGGCCCCGGCGAAAAAACCCGCGGTGAAAAAGCCCGCCAGCAGTGGAGCGAAAACGCCGGATAAAGTAGCTGCCAGCCCGGCGGGTCGTAAACGCTTTAACCAGCCGGGTCGCAAGAAAAAGGGCCGCTAAGGCACTTTTTTTATTGCCCGCTGCCCACGCCCGGCTCTAACGGGCCGTCCGGGTCGGCGGGCAGTACAATGTACACCCCTTCAAACACCGCACCCGACTCATCGTTACCAAACAGCTCCACTTCAAGCTGTACCCGTGCCTTGCGGCCTCGCGCCAGCCGATCAAGATCGCCACTCAGAGAACCCAGGTCAGCAATCGCGCCCGGCCTGCCGCTGATCGGTTTGCTGTAGCGAATATGAGCATCAGCCAGAATGATCGTCCCGCCCAGATGCCGCTCACGCAGCAGCAGCCAGATCAGTCCCCAACCGGTCAGCGTCGCCAGCGAAAACAGGCTGCCCGCGAACAGGGTGTGGTGAGGATTCTGATTGCCGGTTTCCGGCATGGTCGTGATAAATTTCTGGCCGGTATACTGCAGTATGCGCACACCCATTTTTTCACTGAGCGGGATGTGCTGATACCATGCCTGCTGGAGCTGGCCACACCAGTCAGCGCGATGCAGAATATCATCCAGCGTCACCACTGGCTTAATCATCAGGAAATGGCGTACCGGCGTGGTCTGCGGTGCGGTGATCTCCCCCTGATTGAGGTAGCCGAGCTTGGAAAAGAACTCAACGGCATCTTCACGCGCACTGCAGACGACGCGCTTAACCCCTTCCTGACGCGCTACCGACTCCAGGGTCATCGCCACCAGCGTACCCAGGCCTTTGCCCTGCACAGAGGGATGGACCGCCAGAAAACGGATAGCAGCTTCGTTGTCGGCATTAATATACAGACGCCCGATGGCCACCGGGTCCCCTTTCTCATCCACCACCATCTGATGGTGGGCCAGCGCATCCCAGGCGTCACGCTCCGACCCCATCGGCTGATGCAACGGCTTGCGCAGCATTTCCCAGCGGAACTGGTAATAGATATCTAACTCTTCTGCAGTTTCTGGCACACGGAGGTGATACATAAAATGGTTCTCTCTTTCAGGTCCCGCAAGGTCACTTCTGTGCCGTCCGGCTAATGACTTCACACCTGCAGCCAGAAGGTTACGGGGCCATCATTAATCAGCGCCACTTTCATATCAGCGGCGAAACGCCCGGTTTCCGTGGCGATCCCTTTATCACGACAGCAGGCGGCGAAATACTCATACAGCTCTTCAGCGTCGGCCGGCGCGGCACCGCCAGAAAAACTCGGACGCATCCCTTTTTTCGTGTCGGCCGCCAGCGTGAACTGGGACACCACCAGCACGCTGCCTCCCGCCTGCTGCACGTTCAGATTCATTTTGTCGTTGTCATCGGCAAAAATACGGTAACCCAGCACCTTATCCGCTAACTTTTGTGCGGTCTCCGGGGTATCCCCTTTCTCTACGCCCAGCAAAATCAGCAAACCTGGCCCGATTTCGCCGAGGGTTTCCCCCGCCACGGTAACGCTGGCGGAAAGCGCCCGTTGAATTAAGGCAATCATGATCCCTCGTTTTCTCTTTCTTGTTCTTCTTGTTTAAGCCGGCGGTAGTCGCCCAGCGTGGCGGTCACTTCCGCCCCTAATAAAACGATACACCATGTCCAGTACACCCATAAAAAAAGAATGGGGATAACGGCAAGCACGCCGTAAATCAACTGGTACGAGGGGAACATCGTAACATACAGCGCAAAGCCCTTTTTACCGAGTTCGAACAGGGCGCCTGCCACGACAGCCCCCACCAGTGCATCGCGTCCTGCTACCTGCGTGGTGGGGACAATGCTGTACAGCAGCCAGAACGACAGGCAGGAGAGCAGGAGCGGGAAAATACGCAGCCCGATGTCGACCAGCATGCTGACACCACTGACGGTTGCCCAGTGCAGCGACAGCAGATAAGAGCTGATCGCCAGACTTGCCCCCGCCAGCAGCGGCCCCAGCGTTAAAATCATCCAGTAGACCGCAAAGGAGTAAACCAGCGGCCGCTTACGTTTACTGCGCCAGATAACGTTGAGCGCGGTATCAATAGAATACATCAGCAACAGCGCGGTAAAGACCAGCCCGCCGACGCCCACAGCCGTCATCTTGCTGACATTGGCAACAAACTGCTCCAGATAGTTCTGGATAGTGGCGCCTGCCGCTGGCACGAAATTGTTAAAGACGAAGTTTTTCAGCTGAACACTGACATCTGAAAACATCGGAAAGGCGGCAAACAGCGCAAAAACAACGGCAATCAGCGGCACCAGCGACAGCAGTGACACATACGCCAGATGCCCGGCCAGCATCGTCATGCCGTCCTCGTCAATACGCTGCCAGAGCAGCTTTATCCACGCCCAGAAGGCCCGCAGACGGTGTCGGTAATGGTTTAAAACAGACATTCAGCGACGATCGGCAAAGAAAGCAGGCAGCACGCTGGCATCGGTGACAAGCAAACTGTGTATGCCCGCCTGGCGTGCGGCTTCGATATTATCGGGATTATCATCAAAGAAGATCGCCTCTTCGGCGGAGAAATCTTCTTCGTTTAACAGACGCTGAAAAATTTCCGGCTCAGGTTTCCGTACACCCATCTCCTGCGACAGATAAATTTTATCTGCGGCAGCCTGAACTTCAGGATACTGCGTTGGCCAGAACTGGCAGTGCAGGCGATTAGTATTGGACAGGATAACGACGCGTTCTCCCTGCTCACGCAGCCGCTGCATAATAGCAATCACCTCCGGGCGAACGCCAACGAACACGGCCTGCCAGCCGGCAGCAAACTGCTCATAGCTTAAGGGCAGCTCAAGCTCTTCACACATTTTATGCGCAAACTCTTCGTCACTGATTTCACCCCGTTCGTGCTGGTGAAAGCTCTCCCCCATTTTGAACCGGCTTTGCAGGGTCGCTAACGGTACACGGCTCAGATCGCTCCAGACACCGAGAACCCGGTTGAAATCAATATCAACAATGACGTTACCTAAATCAAAGATATACAGCATGGTCATCTCCTTTTGTTCCGGTGAGTTATTCACTCTAGCGGTAAATTGGAAGACTGAACAGGTGAGGGCTTTGAAAACTGCGGGGAAGATGAAACAGGAAGGACAGGGCCGGAGAAAACTCCGGCCCTGAGCAAGCGTGATTACGCTTCTTTTGGACCGCGGCTTGCGCGCTTACGGTCGTTTTCAGTCAGGTGACGTTTACGGATACGCACCGACTGCGGCGTCACTTCGACCAGTTCGTCATCATCGATGAACTCAAGCGCCTGCTCAAGGGTCATCTTCTGTGGCGGAACCAGCGTAGTGGCTTCATCCGTACCGGAAGCACGCATGTTGGTCAGCTTCTTACCGGTCAGGCAGTTTACGGTCAGGTCGTTTGAACGTGAGTGAATACCGATGATCTGGCCTTCATACACTTCAGCACCGTGGCCGAGGAACAGCTTACCGCGATCCTGCAGGCTGAACAGGGCGAACGCTACCGCTTTACCCTGGCCGTTAGAGATCAGTACGCCGTTCTGACGCTGGCCCACTTCGCCCTGACGCACGTCGTCATAGTGGCTGAAGGTGGAGTACAGCAGACCGGTGCCGGAGGTCATGGTCATGAATTCGTTACGGAAACCAATCAGACCACGGCTTGGGATCTCGTAGTCGAGACGCACACGGCCTTTGCCATCCGGATCCATGTTTTTCATGTCACCTTTACGCTCGCCCATCGCCTGCATCACAGAACCCTGATGCTGCTCTTCGATGTCGAGGGTCACGTTTTCGAATGGCTCTTGCTTACGGCCTTCGAATTCACGGAAGATAACTTTAGGACGGGAAACCGCCAGCTCGAAACCTTCACGACGCATGTTTTCAATCAGTACTGACAGGTGAAGCTCACCACGACCTGAGACGCGGAAGGCGTCAGCATCAGGGGTTTCTTCAACACGCAGTGCCACGTTATGCACCAGTTCTTTGTTCAGACGGTCAAGGATCTGACGTGAAGTCACATACTTACCTTCTTTACCGCAGAACGGAGAGGTGTTAACGCAGAAGAACATGGTAACGGTTGGTTCATCAACGCTCAGGGCTGGCAGCGCTTCCACATTCTGCGGGTCGCAGATAGTGTCAGAGATGTTCAGCTCGCCCAGACCGGTGATAGCGATGATATCGCCAGCTTCCGCTTCAGTGGCTTCGATACGCTCCAGGCCCATATGGGTCAGGACTTTACCGACTTTCGCGTTACGGGTTTTGCCTTCGCTGTTGATCACAGTGATCTGCTGGTTCGGGCGAACCTTACCGCGTTTGATACGGCCGATACCGATAACACCCAGGTAGTTGTTGTAGTCCAGCTGAGAGATTTGCATCTGCAGCGGAGCTTCCAGTTCAACCTGTGGTGGTGAGACGTGCTGAACAATCGCTTCGTACAGCGGGGTCATGTCTTCCGCCATATCGTTGTGATCCAGGCCTGCGATGCCGTTCAGGGCAGACGCATAGATCACCGGGAAGTCGAGCTGTTCGTCGGTCGCATCAAGGTTAACGAACAGATCGAAGACCTGATCAACAACCCAGTCAGGACGCGCACCAGGGCGGTCAACTTTGTTAATTACCACGATCGGCTTCAGACCATTAGCAAACGCTTTTTTGGTCACGAAACGGGTTTGCGGCATCGGGCCATCCATTGCATCCACAACCAGCAGCACCGAGTCGACCATAGACATCACACGCTCTACCTCACCGCCGAAGTCGGCGTGTCCTGGGGTATCCACGATGTTGATGCGGTAGTCATTCCATTTAATGGCGGTGTTTTTTGCGAGGATGGTAATCCCACGCTCTTTCTCCAAATCGTTGGAGTCCATTACGCGTTCGGTTGCTTCGGTGCGGGCATCAAAGGTCCCGGACTGCTGCAGCAACTTATCAACCAGGGTAGTTTTACCATGGTCAACGTGGGCAATAATGGCGATGTTACGCAAATTTTCGATCACAGCTTTGCCTCAGGCATTTAGAAATAGCGCGCTATTGTACACGGATTAATCGAAGGACTGAACAGGATCACATATTTCATATAAAGATAACTGTCCGGATTGCTTTTATAGCCATTTTCAGTGCAAAGAATGCACTGTGACGAAAAATTGCACCAAAACAGTGCCCATTAATCACTCAATAGCACCAAAATGGTGCGCGACTTCCATTGTGGTGCAGTCCCCGTTGTACGAGAGAGTGCATCATAGCGCTTTTTTCATGAAATAAAAAAGTTGGCATAGATTTCGCAATTACTCATTAAGCGAAAAACACCAGTTTCCACAACGGTTGATAGCGCGGCAGAGATCTTTATTATCGGAGTAAGCGCCCTGAAACGCAAAGCGCAACCGTGAAGTTCACTGTCACGACGACAATGACAAAATCCAGGAGAGTTAAGTATGTCCGCTGAACACGTTCTGTCGATGATGAACGAGCATGAAGTCAAATTTGTTGACCTGCGTTTTACTGACACCAAAGGTAAAGAGCAGCACGTGACTATCCCCGCTCATCAGGTTAATGCTGACTTCTTCGAAGAAGGCAAAATGTTTGACGGCTCCTCTATTGGTGGCTGGAAAGGTATTAACGAATCCGACATGGTTCTGATGCCTGACGCCACCACGGCAGTCATTGACCCGTTCTTTGCAGATTCTACCCTGATCATCCGTTGTGACATCCTCGAGCCAGGCACGATGCAGGGCTACGACCGTGACCCGCGCTCTATCGCGAAACGCGCTGAAGATTTCCTGCGCTCTTCCGGCATTGCAGACACCGTTCTGTTTGGGCCAGAGCCAGAGTTCTTCCTGTTTGATGATATCCGTTTCGGCAGCAGCACCTCCGGTTCTCACGTCGCTATCGATGATATCGAAGCTTACTGGAACTCCGGTAAAGAGTACGAAGGCGGTAACAAAGGCCACCGTCCGGGTCTGAAAGGCGGCTACTTCCCGGTGCCACCGGTTGACTCCTCGCAGGACATTCGTTCTGCCATGTGTCTGACGATGGAGCAGATGGGCCTGGTGGTTGAAGCTCACCATCACGAAGTCGCGACTGCGGGTCAGAACGAAGTGGCCACCCGCTTCAACACCATGACCAAAAAAGCTGACGAAATTCAGATCTACAAATATGTGGTACACAACGTCGCTCACGCATACGGTAAAACAGCGACCTTTATGCCAAAACCGATGTTTGGCGATAATGGCTCTGGTATGCACTGCCACATGTCTCTGTCAAAAGGCGGCACTAACCTGTTCGCCGGCGACAAATACGGCGGCCTGTCTGAAATGGCACTGTTCTACATCGGCGGTGTCATCAAACATGCTAAAGCCATCAACGCCCTGGCGAACCCGACCACCAACTCATACAAGCGTCTGGTACCAGGCTATGAAGCACCGGTGATGCTGGCTTACTCTGCCCGTAACCGCTCTGCTTCCATCCGTATTCCAGTGGTTGCCAGCCCGAAAGCCCGTCGTATTGAAGCGCGCTTCCCGGACCCAGCCGCTAACCCGTACCTGTGCTTCGCTGCACTGCTGATGGCTGGCCTCGACGGCATCATCAACAAAATCCACCCTGGCGATGCGATGGACAAAAACCTGTACGACCTGCCACCAGAAGAAGAAGCAGAGATTCCAAAAGTAGCAGGTTCTCTGGATGAAGCCCTGGCGGCCCTGAACGAAGACCGCGAGTTCCTGACCCGTGGTGGCGTGTTCACTGACGATGCAATCGAAGCGTACATTGAACTGCGTAAAGCTGAAATGGACCGCGTTCGTATGACACCGCATCCGGTTGAGTTCGAACTGTACTACAGCGTTTAACATCGCATTTAAGTTTGAAGTAAGCCCGACGCACTTTTCGTTGCAGTAAGGCGGCCAAAGAAAGTCGGATGCGCTGAGTAAAATCAGGTCATTCGGTTAACGGAGGAAAGCCATTCATGCTGCGACGAGAAAGGCGGCCGGGGTTTTGTTGCCGTGGAAACTTTCAGCCCATCTCAGGATGGGCTTTTTTCACCGCAAATTCCCCGTTTAACGGGGTAGTTTTCGGGTTATATGGCTATAATGCACTAATTTGGTGCAAAAAATTCTTCAGGAGAACGCTGTATGGCTACCGGCACGCCGCCCGATGCTGGGCAGATTCTTAATTCACTGATCAACAGTATTTTGCTGGTTGATAGTGAGTTGGTGGTCCATTACGCCAACCCCGCAGCACAGCAGTTGCTGGCTCAAAGTTCCCGTAAGCTGTTTGGAACGCCTCTGCCGGAGTTGATGGGTTATTTTTCCCTGAATATTGAGGTCATGCTCGAAAGTCTGGACGCAGGACAAGGCTTTACCGACAGCGAAGTGACCCTGGTGGTCGACAGCCGGGCGCACGTGATGTCGCTTACCGCGCAGCGTCTGCCTGATGGACTCGTTCTGCTGGAAATGGCGCCCATGGACAATCAGCGCCGCCTTAGTCAGGAGCAGCTTCAGCATGCGCAGCAGGTCGCCGCGCGTGATTTAGTGCGTGGCCTGGCACATGAAATTAAAAACCCGCTGGGGGGATTACGCGGCGCGGCGCAGCTGCTGGCCAAAGCGCTTCCCGACCCGGCGTTAACGGAATACACAAAGGTCATCATTGAGCAGGCCGACCGCCTGCGCAATCTGGTCGACCGCCTGCTGGGCCCGCAACAGCCGGGGATGCATGTGACACAGAGCATCCATCAGGTCGCGGAACGGGTGGTCAATCTGGTGTCGATGGAGCTGCCCGACAATGTGTCGCTGGTTCGTGATTACGACCCAAGCCTGCCGGAGCTGCCGCACGACCCCGATCAGATAGAGCAAGTCCTGTTGAATGTCGTACGTAACGCCCTGCAGGCGTTGGGTGAGGCAGGTGGCACCATTATTTTACGTACCCGGACGGCGTTCCAGCTTACGCTGCACGGCACACGCTATCGCCTGGTGGCGCGCATCGATATTGAAGATGACGGCCCCGGCATTCCGGCACAGCTGCAGGACACGCTGTTTTATCCGATGGTGAGCGGTCGCGAGGGCGGCACCGGGCTGGGATTATCCATCGCCCGCAGCCTGATCGATCAGCATTCGGGAAAAATAGAGTTCCACAGCTGGCCCGGACACACTGAATTCTCGATTTACCTGCCTATTCGCCAGTGAGGTTTCTATGCAACGAGGGATAGTTTGGATCGTCGATGACGACAGCTCCATCCGCTGGGTGCTTGAACGCGCGCTCACTGGAGCGGGTTTAACCTGTGCAACGTTTGACAGCGCCAGTGAGGTGCTTGAGGCGCTTGCGAGCAAAACCCCGGACGTTTTACTGTCCGATATTCGCATGCCCGGGATGGATGGTCTGGCTCTCCTGAAGCAGATCAAGCAGCGGCATCCGATGCTGCCGGTCATCATTATGACCGCGCACTCCGATCTGGATGCTGCCGTCAGCGCGTATCAGCAGGGTGCCTTTGATTATCTGCCCAAGCCTTTTGATATTGATGAAGCGGTGGCGCTGGTGGAACGTGCCATCAGTCACTACCAGGAACAGCAGCAGCCCCGTAATCAGCCAGTCAGCGGTCCTACCACCGACATTATTGGTGAAGCCCCGGCGATGCAGGATGTGTTTCGTATTATCGGTCGCCTGTCGCGCTCGTCGATCAGCGTACTGATTAACGGCGAGTCGGGTACCGGTAAAGAGCTGGTGGCCCATGCGCTGCACCGGCACAGCCCGCGTGCTAAGGCACCGTTTATTGCCCTTAATATGGCCGCGATCCCCAAAGACCTGATCGAGTCTGAACTGTTTGGTCATGAGAAAGGCGCCTTTACCGGTGCCAATCAAATCCGCCAGGGACGCTTTGAGCAGGCCGACGGCGGTACGCTGTTCCTTGACGAAATTGGCGATATGCCACTGGATGTCCAGACCCGCCTGCTGCGCGTGCTGGCCGATGGCCAGTTCTATCGCGTCGGCGGCTACGCCCCGGTGAAGGTGGATGTGCGTATTATTGCCGCCACGCATCAGAACCTTGAGCTGCGCGTGCATGAAGGGAAATTTCGTGAGGATCTCTTCCACCGCCTGAACGTGATCCGCGTGCATCTGCCGCCGCTGCGCGAACGGCGCGAAGATATTCCGCGTCTGGCCCGTTATTTCCTTCAGGTCGCTGCCCGTGAACTGGGCGTGGAGGCCAAAATCCTCCATCCGGAAACAGAAACTGCACTGACGCGTCTGCACTGGTCCGGTAACGTTCGTCAGTTGGAGAATACCTGCCGCTGGCTGACCGTGATGGCCGCCGGTCAGGAAGTGCTGATTCAGGATCTGCCGCCGGAGCTGTTTGAAACCTCGACGCCGGAAAGTCCGGTACAATCGCTGCCGGACAGCTGGGCCACGCTGCTGGCACAGTGGGCTGACCGTGCGCTGCGTTCCGGTCATCAAAACCTGCTGTCAGAAGCCCAGCCGGAGATGGAGCGGACGCTGCTTACCACCGCTCTGCGTCATACTCAGGGCCATAAGCAGGAAGCGGCACGTTTGCTGGGCTGGGGGCGCAATACCCTGACGCGTAAGTTGAAAGAGTTGGGAATGGAATAACCCGTTGACCTCATCGGGGCAGGCCGGAAAAAGAAGGTCTGCCCCGAAAAATCCTCGCACGTCACTCTTTGTGAGATCGCTAAAGGGATCGACCTTGTCCCGGTCGACACATCCAGTCAGATCACCCGTGAGAATTGCGCACCAGACGCTTTCTCCCGCAGGTAGCGATCAAAGCACATACAGATGTTCCTTATCAGCAATCGTCCCTTAGCAGTGACCACAAGGCCATTATCGTGGTATTCCACCAGCCCGTCCTCAATCAGCGGCAGCAGCGCTGAAAGATCGTCGGCAAAGTACCGGCGGAAATCGATGCTGTAACGGGCTTCTATCTCGCTGAATGACAGCGAAAAATTGCAGATCAGGTTTTTAATCACGTCACGACGCAGGCAGTCATCCTCGCTGAGCTGCAGGCCGCGCCACAGGGCCGTTTTTTCTGCCCTGAAAGCCGCATAATAGTGCTTCAGCTCTTTTTGATTCTGTGCGTAAGTGTCCCCGATCATACTAATGGCCGACACGCCCATGCCCAGCAGATCGCTATCGCCCTGCGTGGTGTAGCCCTGGAAATTACGATGCAGCTCACCCGCACGCTGGGCCATCGCCAGTTCGTCGTCACGGCGGGCAAAATGGTCCATACCAATAAACTGATATCCCTGAGCCGTCAGCGTGGCGATGGTTTGCCGTAAGATATCCAGCTTTTCCCGGGCCTCGGGCAGATCCTGATCTTTAATTTTACGTTGCGCGGGGAAGAGTGCCGGCATATGGGCATAGTTAAAAACACTGAGGCGGTCAGGGTTAAGCTCAACGACCTTTTGCAGGGTGAAGGCAAAACTCTCCGCCGTCTGCAGGGGCAGACCGTAAATCAGGTCAATGTTGGTGGAGGCATAGCCCAGCTCACGCGCCCGGGCCATCAGGGCAAAGATCATCGCCTCATCCTGCACGCGATTCACCTTCTCCTGCACCTGCTTATTGAAATCCTGTACCCCCATGCTCAGACGGTTAAAGCCTTCCGCACGCAGATGATTAAGTACGTCGAGTTCAATTTCTCGCGGATCGACTTCAATCGATATCTCTGCGTCCGCGGCAAAGTGAAAATACTGACGCAGGCAGGTCATCAGGCGGCTAATTTGAGCCGGGGTGAGAAACGTTGGCGTACCGCCGCCCCAGTGCATCTGGCTCACCGTGCGCTGGCGGAACAGCGGCGCGCGTGCGGCAATTTCCTGTATCAGCACATCCAGATACTCATCCGCTTTGTGCTGCTGGCGTGTCACCTGCTTATTACAGCCGCAGAAATAACAGAGTTTGTGGCAAAACGGAATATGCAGATACAGTGACAGAGGGCGATCGGGATAACGTTGCGTTGCCTGCATAAAGACAGACTCATCGTAATCCTGACGGAATTCGAGTGCGGTCGGATAAGAAGTATAGCGAGGGCCGGCGATGTTGTACTTCTGGATCAGTGGGAGATCCCACTCGGTGGTCTGTAATTTCATGCTCACTTCCTTATCGTCGTCGCATAGACCGCCGCGTGACAGGAAGCTGCTGGCTGACGATCCTGCTGCGCAGCCGGGTTTTCAGCCGCGATAGCCGCTGTAGTTTAACGAATAACCACCCCAGCCAGCACAGCAGAATCAGCGCGATAATTGATCCAGGCCAAATCATCACCAAATACCCTGTAAAGATAAAGCAGCGCTCATTTGCGCTGCCTCAAGGAACGTCAGAGAAACAGGATATCGCCGGCGATCAATCTTTGCCCTTCAGCAGACGGTACATATCTTCTTCCGCCTGCTCATCTTCAGCGCCATCGTCCAGGGCAATGCCTAGCTGCTCCATCAGGACATCAATGCGGTCCAGTGAAGCATCCAGCCAGGCCTGATCTTCTGCCGACAGGGCGTCACCATTTTCCAGACGATCGAGCAGGGTATCCAGACGTTCATCATTTTCCAGCTGCGCCAGTTCTTCTTCCGGCGACAGGATCACTTTTTTCTCAGGGGCAGGTTTCGCGGCTTTAACCGGCTTTGGCTTGCTGGCCACCACATCGCTACCCAGCGCGACCGGTTTTTTACTGCCGATACGCGGATCTTTGGCAGGTTTGCCGTTGGCGTTTTTCTGACTTTCGGTGACCGGGTTCGCGCGGCTGCCGGAAGCATGACCACTGTGCTTTTTATCACGTTTGCGGTCACGTGCTTCCTGGTTGATCTCATCACGCGTTTTACGTTTCACTTTAGCTCCCGGTTTTTTATCCTGGGGCGTGCGTGCGGGTTGCTTCATGGTTTCTGCTCTCAGACGTTTATCTTCAGTATAGAATTGCCGCGAAATCTAGCAGAAAGCAGGCAAAGAAAAAAGGCGCCAGGTCACCCTGTCGCCTTTTTTCGCACCTTCCGCGGAAGGACTGACAATGTCAGCATCCTTATTAGCAGCCAGCATCCCTGTTTTCCGTTGCCATTGCTTAATCCTGTTAGCATTCCTGATTCCCTGTCGCGCACACCTGTGCACATCTCCTTCCCCGCCCGGGATCGTCCTGATACTCCTTGAGCGCTTCATCCTGAAGTGAAATATCCTGTTTCTGCCTACAAATGTAGACTAACCAGTCCAGCAAACAAGGTGACAAAGGTAATTTTTACTCTGTTTTTTTAGGACTTTTCTCAAGCCACTGAAAATTAGTAAAAAATCCATTTTTATAGAAACAAAATGCAGAGTCCGCTGGCAATCCGAATGGTCAATGTCTCACAAGCACCGTTCAGGCAGTGTCTTACCGGGCGCTTTGCTGCCATACAGGGTATAATCAGCGCAATTGCCCTTTTTATCTGGAGTATCTATTTTGTCTGGCTGGAATTATCACGTCACCCATTTTGTCACCAGCGCCCCTGATATCCGCCACCTGCCTGCCGATACCGGCATCGAGGTTGCTTTTGCCGGACGTTCTAACGCGGGTAAATCCAGCGCGCTGAATACGCTGACCAATCAGAAAGGCCTCGCCCGTACCAGTAAAACCCCGGGTCGAACCCAATTAATTAACCTTTTCCAGGTGGCTGAAGGCTATCGTCTGGTCGACCTGCCAGGTTATGGCTACGCGCAGGTTCCGGAGGAGATGAAGTTAAAATGGCAGCGTGCGCTGGCAGAATATCTGCGCGATCGTAACTGTCTGAAAGGGCTGGTCGTGCTGATGGATATCCGCCATCCGCTGAAAGATCTCGACCGTCAGATGGTGATGTGGGCAGTGCAGAGTGGAATTGAAGTGCTGATCCTGCTGACCAAGGCCGACAAACTGGCATCCGGCGCGCGTAAAGCACAGCTGAATGCAGTTCGTGAAGAAGCGAAAACCTTCCTCGGTACGGTGGATGTTGAAGCGTTCTCATCCCTGAAGAAGATTGGCGTGGATAAACTGAGTCAGAAGCTGGACAGCTGGTATCGCGATATCCCGCCGGCAACAGAAGAAGAAAGCGACAGCTGAGAATAGTGTGTTCTTTCGACCTGAAACGGGCGTAACAGTCAGACGGCCAGAACATGAGCCCCTGAGCAGAGTGTGCAGTCAACGATCGGGGCGCGTGAGCGCCGCTGATACAGTCACGACGTCAGGGATGCTGGTAACAGACAATAAAAAACGCCCCAGTCATTACTGACTGGGGCGGCTAAAATATTCAGCCAAATCCGATTACGTGAAGTAAAAGGTCTGAAAGATAGAACATCTTACCTCTGTACCCTACATCTGAAACTTTACATCATTTTTTGAGCGCTCAAAAGCGTTTTTTGTAGTTAATTTTCAGAAAACGACATCCATTATCCAACTCAAGTCACAGAAAACCACCTAACGTGTAGCTTAATTACTAAAAAAGTGTTTTAGCAGAAACGCTTAGCCGGGGTGGCGCTATCCAGCGTAAACAGGGAAGTGCTGAACCGTTTAAAGCGACAGGCTGATGATGTGATTAAACTCAGCCTGTCGCGTCAGGTCTAAATGTTAATGAGCTTCGTCCCAGTTATCTCCTACACCAATATCAACACGTAGCGGGACATCCAGTTTCATACTCCCTTCCATTAATTCACGGATTTTCGCTGATGCCACGTCGACGGCACCGGACTGAACCTCAAACACCAGTTCATCGTGTACCTGCATGATCATTTTTACGTCCCCGCTGGTCTGAGGCTTCAGCCACTCATCAACAGCGATCATCGCGCGCTTAATGATATCCGCCGCGGTCCCCTGCATAGGGGCATTGATCGCCGCTCGCTCTGCCGCCTTACGGCGCATTGCATTGCTGGCTTTAATATCCGGGAGGTAAAGACGTCGGCCATCCAGCGTTGAGACATAACCTTTTTCGGCGGCCAGCTCACGAGTGCTTTCCATGTACTGCAGCACCCCTGGATAACGCTCGAAATAGAGATCCATATACTTCTTCGCTTCTCCGGCTCCAATATTGAGCTGACGCGACAGACCAAAGGCGCTCATCCCGTAGATCAGACCAAAGTTAATGGCCTTGGCGCTTCGGCGCTGCTCTCCGCTGACCTTATCCAGCGCCACGCCAAACACTTCAGACGCGGTGGCACGGTGGATATCCTGTTCGCTGGCAAACGCTGTAAGCAATCCTTTATCCTGTGACAGGTGCGCCATGATACGAAGTTCGATCTGGGAGTAGTCAGCCGCGACAATGCGGTATCCCTTCGGTGCAATAAAGGCCTGCCGGATACGTCGTCCTTCATCGTTACGCACCGGAATATTCTGCAGATTTGGATCGCTGGAAGAGAGACGGCCCGTGGCGGTGACCGTCTGATGATACGAGGTATGTACCCGGCCACTGTGGGGATTAATCATCAGCGGCAGCTTGTCAGTATAGGTAGACTTCAGCTTGGACAGGCCGCGATGTTCCAGAATCACTTTCGGCAGCGGATAGTCCAGCGCCAGCTCGGCTAGCACCTCTTCGCTGGTCGACGGTGCGCCACCCGGCGTTTTCTTCGTCGGCTTAATACCCTGCTTTTCAAACAGAATAGTTTGTAGCTGCTTCGGGGAAGAGAGGTTAAACGGTTCGCCTGCCAGCTCATGGGCTTTCAGCTCCAGCTCCGCCAGACGGCTCCCCAGCTCCTGCGAGTGCGTCGCCAGTATATTCTGGTCAATCAACACGCCGTTACGTTCAATACGTGAAATGACCGGTACCAGCGGCATCTCAACCTGCTCAAAGACCGTTTTCGGTCCCGCTTCTTTTTCCAGCTCTGGCCACATTTTCAGATGCAGCTGCAGCGTGACATCAGCATCTTCGGCTGCATAGTGTGCCGCCTGCTCCAAAGCAATCTGGTTGAATGTCAGCTGATTTTTGCCTTTGCCGGCAATCTCTTCAAAGGTCACGGTTTTATGATTCAGCCAGCGGGCTGCAAGCGTATCCATATCATGGCGACCCGCTACGCTGTTCAGCGCATAGGACTCCAGCATGGTGTCGAACGCAATCCCCTGCAGTTCGATACCATAGTTTGCCAGCACGCCGCGATCGTACTTGAGGTTCTGCCCGACTTTATGTGCTTTCGGGTCCTCCAGCAGCGGCTTAAGACGCGCCAGTACCGCTTTCCGATCTAACTGCTCCGGGGCATCAAGGTAGTCATGCGCCACCGGCAGGTAGGCCGCCTCTCCGGGAGCGGTGGCAAATGACAGCCCGATAATATTGGCGCTGAGAGTATCCAGCGAGTCCGTTTCCAAATCGAAGGCAAACAGCGTGCACTGCTGTAATTTTTTCATCCAGCCGTCGAACGTTGCTTCGTCCAGAATGGTGACATAGCCTTCTGAAGAGAGCACGCGGGTGGATTCCTCCACGGCAAGCTGGCTTTCAGCCACAGCGACTTTTTTCGCAGCAACGTTGCCTTTATTACCCTGAAGCCATTTTCCCTCTTCCAGATCGACAATCCAGCGTTTGAATTCGTAATGCCTGAACAGCCCGAGCAGTTCTTCCACTGCAGGCTCTTCTACCGTCAACTGTTCGCTGGTTAATTCCAGCTCAACGTCGGTTTTAATTGTTGCCAGCTGATAGGAGAGGAAAGCCATCTCCTTATTTTGCTCCAGCTTGGCCGCCATGGTTTTCGCGCCACGAAACGTCAGCGTTGCCACTTTATCCAGATTGTCATAGATATCTTTTACACCGCCCAGTCCCTGTAACAGAGCCTGCGCTGTTTTTTCCCCCACCCCTGCCACGCCAGGAATATTATCGGAGGAGTCGCCCATCAGGGCGAGGAAATCAATGATCAATGACGGTGGGATACCGTATTTCTCCACCACCTCATCCGGGCCGAGAATTGCATTATTCATGGTGTTGATCAGCGTGATATTGGGTGACACCAGTTGAGCCATGTCTTTATCACCTGTACTGATCAGTACGGGTTTTCCGGTCCTTTCTGCGGCCAGTGCCAGCGTACCGATGACATCGTCGGCTTCCACACCGGAAACCGCCAGCAACGGCAACCCCATCGCTTTTACCATCGCGTGTAGCGGCTCAATCTGTGCACGCAAATCGTCCGGCATCGGCGGGCGATGAGATTTGTACTCTTCAAATAATTCGTCGCGGAAGGTTTTACCCTTGGCATCAAATACCACTGCCACATGACTTGGCTTATATTGCAGCAGCAGGCTGCGCAGCATATTTAATACGCCGTACATTGCACCGGTGGGTTCGCCCGCGCTATTGGTCAGCGGAGGGAACGCGTGATAAGCACGGTACAGGTAGGAAGAGCCATCTACCAGAATCAGCGGGTTTTCTGCAATTTGAGCCATAAGTCGTCACGTTCTTCTTTGGTTTTTGATTAGGGGTAAGGATGCCACAGCTGACCCTGAAAGATGAAATCTCAACGACGATTAATCTTCAGTCAGTAGCCATTTTGCGCAGCGCTTCGCATGAACAGATTGTGGATAAGTTTGTGTGTAAATTTACTAACATGGAATAACTTATGTGGAAAACCGAAAAGATAAGATTATTTTTTGTTTATAATCATTCGGTTATTTATACAAACCAGGATTTTCTTCAGGATTTACGGAATAAGAGTGATGTGGATATAAATTAATGCCCGAGCGTTTAGATACGCGATCTCTCACTGTGGAAAGCACATTTTTACGGTAATAATTTCGTAGCGAAGAAAAAACGCCGGGCTGGCCGGCGTATTGAAAATCTTCAGAGGGTTACTTTTTAGAAACCAGGAACTTCACTACGTTGGCGTACTGCTGAACAAAGTTATCCTGTGAGCTGGTATCCAGGCCACCGTTGTTCACCATATATTTACCATTAACGAACATCGCAGGCACGCCACGCAGATCCAAATCGGCGGCAGCTTTCTCCTGCTGGGCGACCAGTGATTTCACCACGAAGCTGTTCCAGGCGGCATCATATTCTTCAGGCTTGATACCCGCCGCTTTCACAAATACCGCTTTCAGACTGGCTGGATCGGTGATGGTTTGTGTCTGCTGAACACCTTCAAAAATAGGAGCTGTCACTTTATCTTCCACACCCAGTGCCATCGCCACAGCCCAGGCCTGCGTCACGGTTTTACCCATTTCGCCACCGAGGAACTCGACGTGGTACTTGGTAACTTTTGTATCAGCCGGCAGAGCTTTCTTCACGGCATCACTTACGTGCCATACATGCTCAAACTGATAGCAATGTGGGCAGAAGAATGAGAAGAACTCGAGAACCTGAGGTTCGCCAGTCGCCGGTTTATCCAGCGTAACGTATTGCTGACCATCGGTAAATTGTGCGGCTGACGCGCTGAATGCCAGAACCATACCAACGAGCGCAAACAAAATCTTTTTCATCGTGAAACTCTCTCCTAATTACATCTCAGTAGGCGAACCAAAGGGTGATCACACCTGGAAAACAGGCGCAAGCTGGAGCGGGGGCTCCTGTAGAAGCTTGTTCTGTTCATTAAAAGTGGAAATCTGTCGGCGCCAGAAATCCTCATCCGTCATCCACGGAAAACTGGCCGGGAAAGCCGGGTCTTGCCAGCGGCGGACAACCCACGCAAGATAATAAACCATCCTCATAGCACGTAAAGGCTCAATCAGTGACAATTCATGAGTGTCGAACTCACAGAATTCCTCATAGGCCTCCAACAGAATATCCCATTGCAGCCTTTGCTCCTGACGGTCGCCATTAATCAGCATCCACAGATCCTGTACTGCCGGGCCATTACGCGCATCGTCCAGGTCCACAAACAGCGGACCGTCACGCCATAAAATATTCCCTGGATGGCAGTCACCGTGCAGTCGCAAAGGTTGCCACTGAGTATGCCAGCAGTTTTGTAAAGTTGTGCGCAGGCGGCCAATACTGGCCAGTAAATCGCTTTTTAGCTTAGACGGAACCAGCGGACTGTCTGTCAGAACCTGTAACGGCTCATCGATATACTCCTCTAAACCGATAGTGGGTCGGGCAGCAAATGTCTGGCGACGGCCAACCTGGTGAATGCGTCCGAGAAAACGGCCTACCCACTCCAGATGGTCATAATTATCGGTTTCATATTGACGTCCCCCCAGGCTGGGGAAGACGGCAAACCAGTAACCCTGATGCTGGTGAAGCGTTGAGCCCTGCAGGATCAGCGGTGCAGCAAGCGGGATCTCATCAGCAAACAGTTCTGTGGCGAACTGATGCTCTTCTTCTATTTGCCCTTGAGACCAGCGCTGCGGTCGATAAAATTTGGCCACATAACGGCGTTTATCGTCATCCGAGAACTGATACACGCGATTTTCGTAACTGTTGAGCGCCGTCAGGCCGGATTCAACCCGCAGCCCGGTTTCCCACAGCGCATCAAGGATAGTATCAGGCGTGAGGGCGTGGAAGTTAAAGGCAGGTTCTTTCATCCGGGAGGCTCGCTGATAATCAGTGAAGAATAGCGTGCAAGAATATCATTAAATGGTCTCAGCGACCGGGCGGCAGGCTGATTTAATCCTTAATCACTCCGCGCGCACGCAAGAGTGCCGTCTTGAAATCGTCCTCATAATCTTTCTTCATACCGGGGATTTCAGCATTCTTGTCGCTGCCGCGCATCTTAAGATGGTAGATCAGTACATCATCCGTTAATTCATTCATTGATTGCTTAAAGCCGGCTTCATCGGCTAACTTCTGTAAAAATTCGAGCAGATTCAAATCCGGGTCCTGCTGCCATGCGGGTTGCAGCAGGCTGATTAATTCGTTGAGGCGATGGCATTTCATGCTGTTGTCCCTGTATAAAGAAACCCTGAATAAAGCATAGGGTATAAAACCAATGAAGATCGACTCACCGCCAATCCCTGTAGCAATAACCGGCGTGATCCTGGCCGGTGGGCGAGGCAGTCGGATGGGCGGCGAAGATAAGGGACTGATACCGTGGCAGAACAAGCCACTGTACCAACACGTCTTAGAACGTTTACAGCCCCAGGTCACTACTGTATGGATTAATGCCAACCGCAATATTGAGGTATATCAACAGAGTGGATTTCCAGTCATATCGGATACGCTGTCTGACTTTCAGGGTCCGTTAGCGGGGATGCTGTCCGCCTTGCAGAAAGCGCACACAGAATGGGTCATTTTTACATCTTGTGATACGCCCTGTCTGCCCGAGGATCTGACTCAGCAGCTCTGGCAGCATAAAAAGGAGGCTCAAGTAGTGTGGGCGCGTACGGAAGATCGTGAACATCCCACTATGGCGCTGCTGCACCGCGGTCTTGCGGGTTCACTGCAACGCTACCTGACTGGTGGGGATCGTAAATTGTTGCTGTTTCTCAAGCAGGCAGGAGGGCATAGTGTTTTATTTGCCCATGCAGAGTCTTCATTTCGCAATATTAACCGCCCGGAAGACCTTATCTGAGGGTTTATTACGCGCAGTATCTTCAAAAAAGAACGCTTTGCACGGTTTTGCGTCTTTTCCGGAGCCAGAACGCAAAAAACCCCGGCCTTTCGGTCGGGGTTATTGCTTTATTTGATGCCTGGCAGTTCCCTACTCTCGCATGGGGAGACCCCACACTACCATCGGCGCTACGGCGTTTCACTTCTGAGTTCGGCATGGGGTCAGGTGGGACCACCGCGCTAAAGCCGCCAGGCAAATTCTTTGTGCTCTGTCCTGTGTCTTTTGTGCTCTGACGGCGTTGCCTGCGCTCGTAAGCTCAGTCACATACTTCTGTATGCTCCTTCTCTCACTTCACTGGCCGCCTTGTCACAGCGCAAAATCCTTCGGACTTAATTCCGGGAACAGGCTGAAAATTGTTTTGCGTCTCTCGAACGCGCGCCAGAACGCTTCTGGCGTTGTAAGGTTAAGCCTCACGGGTCATTAGTACCGGTTAGCTCAACGCATCGCTGCGCTTACACACCCGGCCTATCAACGTCGTAGTCTTCAACGTCCCTTCAGGGGTCTCAAGGACCCAGGGAGAATTCATCTCGAGGCAAGTTTCGCGCTTAGATGCTTTCAGCGCTTATCTTTTCCGCACTTAGCTACCGGGCAATGCCATTGGCATGACAACCCGAACACCAGCGGTGCGTTCACTCCGGTCCTCTCGTACTAGGAGCAACCCCTCTCAATTCTCCAGCGCCCACGGCAGATAGGGACCGAACTGTCTCACGACGTTCTAAACCCAGCTCGCGTACCACTTTAAACGGCGAACAGCCGTACCCTTGGGACCTACTTCAGCCCCAGGATGTGATGAGCCGACATCGAGGTGCCAAACACCGCCGTCGATATGAACTCTTGGGCGGTATCAGCCTGTTATCCCCGGAGTACCTTTTATCCGTTGAGCGATGGCCCTTCCATTCAGAACCACCGGATCACTATGACCTGCTTTCGCACCTGCTCGAGCCGTCACTCTCGCAGTCAAGCTAGCTTATGCCATTGCACTAACCTCACGATGTCCGACCGTGATTAGCTAACCTTCGTGCTCCTCCGTTACTCTTTAGGAGGAGACCGCCCCAGTCAAACTACCCACCAGACACTGTCCCCACGCCGGATTACGGCGCCAGGTTAGAACATCAAACGTTAAAGGGTGGTATTTCAAGGTTGGCTCCACGCAGACTGGCGTCCACGCTTCAAAGCCTCCCACCTATCCTACACATCAAGGCTCAATGTTCAGTGTCAAGCTGTAGTAAAGGTTCACGGGGTCTTTCCGTCTTGCCGCGGGTACACTGCATCTTCACAGCGAGTTCAATTTCACTGAGTCTCGGGTGGAGACAGCCTGGCCATCATTACGCCATTCGTGCAGGTCGGAACTTACCCGACAAGGAATTTCGCTACCTTAGGACCGTTATAGTTACGGCCGCCGTTTACCGGGGCTTCGATCAAGAGCTTCTCCTTGCGGATAACCCCATCAATTAACCTTCCGGCACCGGGCAGGCGTCACACCGTATACGTCCACTTTCGTGTTTGCACAGTGCTGTGTTTTTAATAAACAGTTGCAGCCAGCTGGTATCTTCGACTGCCTTCAGCTCCGTCCGCGAGGGACTTCACCTGGTGGCAGCGTGCCTTCTCCCGAAGTTACGGCACCATTTTGCCTAGTTCCTTCACCCGAGTTCTCTCAAGCGCCTTGGTATTCTCTACCTGACCACCTGTGTCGGTTTGGGGTACGATTCGATGTTACCTGATGCTTAGAGGCTTTTCCTGGAAGCAGGGCATTTGTTACTTCAGCACCGTAGTGCCTCGTCATCACGCCTCAGCCTTAAAGAGTTCCGGATTTGCCTGGAACTCAAGCCTACACGCTTAAACCGGGACAACCGTCGCCCGGCTAACATAGCCTTCTCCGTCCCCCCTTCGCAGTAACACCGAGTACAGGAATATTAACCTGTTTCCCATCGACTACGCCTTTCGGCCTCGCCTTAGGGGTCGACTCACCCTGCCCCGATTAACGTTGGACAGGAACCCTTGGTCTTCCGGCGAGCGGGCTTTTCACCCGCTTTATCGTTACTTATGTCAGCATTCGCACTTCTGATACCTCCAGCAGACCTCACAGTCCACCTTCGACGGCTTACAGAACGCTCCCCTACCCAACAACACTTACGTGTCGCTGCCGCAGCTTCGGTGCATGGTTTAGCCCCGTTACATCTTCCGCGCAGGCCGACTCGACCAGTGAGCTATTACGCTTTCTTTAAATGATGGCTGCTTCTAAGCCAACATCCTGGCTGTCTGTGCCTTCCCACATCGTTTCCCACTTAACCATGACTTTGGGACCTTAGCTGGCGGTCTGGGTTGTTTCCCTCTTCACGACGGACGTTAGCACCCGCCGTGTGTCTCCCGTGATAACATTCTTCGGTATTCGCAGTTTGCATCGGGTTGGTAAGCCGGGATGGCCCCCTAGCCGAAACAGTGCTCTACCCCCGAAGATGAGTTCACGAGGCGCTACCTAAATAGCTTTCGGGGAGAACCAGCTATCTCCCGGTTTGATTGGCCTTTCACCCCCAGCCACAAGTCATCCGCTAATTTTTCAACATTAGTCGGTTCGGTCCTCCAGTTAGTGTTACCCAACCTTCAACCTGCCCATGGCTAGATCACCGGGTTTCGGGTCTATACCCTGCAACTTAACGCCCAGTTAAGACTCGGTTTCCCTTCGGCTCCCCTATACGGTTAACCTTGCTACAGAATATAAGTCGCTGACCCATTATACAAAAGGTACGCAGTCACCTAACAAGTAGGCTCCCACTGCTTGTACGTACACGGTTTCAGGTTCTGTTTCACTCCCCTCGCCGGGGTTCTTTTCGCCTTTCCCTCACGGTACTGGTTCACTATCGGTCAGTCAGGAGTATTTAGCCTTGGAGGATGGTCCCCCCATATTCAGACAGGATGTCACGTGTCCCGCCCTACTCATCGAACTCACAGTAAGTGCATTTTTGTGTACGGGAGTATCACCCTGTACCCTGCGACTTTCCAGACGCTTCCACTAATGCACAAACTGATTCAGGTTCTGGGCTGTTCCCCGTTCGCTCGCCGCTACTGGGGGAATCTCGGTTGATTTCTTTTCCTCGGGGTACTTAGATGTTTCAGTTCCCCCGGTTCGCCTCATGCCACTATGTATTCATGACATGATAGTGTGACGTATCACACTGGGTTTCCCCATTCGGGTATCGTCGGTTGTTGCGGTTCATATCACCTTACCGACGCTTATCGCAGATTAGCACGCCCTTCATCGCCTCTGACTGCCTAGGCATCCACCGTGTACGCTTAGTCGCTTAACCTCACAACCCACAAGCGTCCCATACGGAACACGTGTTGTCGTTGCGAGCATTTGAGAGACTCGAACATATCGTAGATTTCATTCTTATTACGGAGAATGAAAACGACATGTCGTTTCAATTTTCAGCTTGTTCCGGATTGTTAAAGAGCAAATATCTCAAACGTGACTCGTTAAAGTCAGTTTTGAGATACGGTGATAACGACTTTCACTTCGTTACCGGTATGGCGTCCCCAAGGGGATTCGAACCCCTGTTACAGCCGTGAAAGGGCAGTGTCCTGGGCCTCTAGACGATGGGGACTCTGATACTACTATTGCTCGTTACTTCTATCAGACAATCTGTGTGGACACTGCGCGGGAAGGTATCTTCAGGTAAGGAGGTGATCCAACCGCAGGTTCCCCTACGGTTACCTTGTTACGACTTCACCCCAGTCATGAATCACAAAGTGGTAAGCGCCCTCCCGAAGGTTAAGCTACCTACTTCTTTTGCAACCCACTCCCATGGTGTGACGGGCGGTGTGTACAAGGCCCGGGAACGTATTCACCGTAGCATTCTGATCTACGATTACTAGCGATTCCGACTTCACGGAGTCGAGTTGCAGACTCCGATCCGGACTACGACGCACTTTATGAGGTCCGCTTGCTCTCGCGAGGTCGCTTCTCTTTGTATGCGCCATTGTAGCACGTGTGTAGCCCTGGCCGTAAGGGCCATGATGACTTGACGTCATCCCCACCTTCCTCCGGTTTATCACCGGCAGTCTCCTTTGAGTTCCCACCATTACGTGCTGGCAACAAAGGATAAGGGTTGCGCTCGTTGCGGGACTTAACCCAACATTTCACAACACGAGCTGACGACAGCCATGCAGCACCTGTCTCACGGTTCCCGAAGGCACTAAGGCATCTCTGCCAAATTCCGTGGATGTCAAGGCCAGGTAAGGTTCTTCGCGTTGCATCGAATTAAACCACATGCTCCACCGCTTGTGCGGGCCCCCGTCAATTCATTTGAGTTTTAACCTTGCGGCCGTACTCCCCAGGCGGTCGACTTAACGCGTTAGCTCCGGAAGCCACGCCTCAAGGGCACAACCTCCAAGTCGACATCGTTTACGGCGTGGACTACCAGGGTATCTAATCCTGTTTGCTCCCCACGCTTTCGCACCTGAGCGTCAGTCTTTGTCCAGGGGGCCGCCTTCGCCACCGGTATTCCTCCAGATCTCTACGCATTTCACCGCTACACCTGGAATTCTACCCCCCTCTACAAGACTCTAGCCTGCCAGTTTCGAATGCAGTTCCCAGGTTGAGCCCGGGGATTTCACATCCGACTTGACAGACCGCCTGCGTGCGCTTTACGCCCAGTAATTCCGATTAACGCTTGCACCCTCCGTATTACCGCGGCTGCTGGCACGGAGTTAGCCGGTGCTTCTTCTGCGGGTAACGTCAATCGACGAAGTTATTAACTTCATCGCCTTCCTCCCCACTGAAAGTACTTTACAACCCGAAGGCCTTCTTCATACACGCGGCATGGCTGCATCAGGCTTGCGCCCATTGTGCAATATTCCCCACTGCTGCCTCCCGTAGGAGTCTGGACCGTGTCTCAGTTCCAGTGTGGCTGGTCATCCTCTCAGACCAGCTAGGGATCGTCGCCTAGGTGAGCCGTTACCCCACCTACTAGCTAATCCCATCTGGGCACATCCGATGGTGTGAGGCCCGAAGGTCCCCCACTTTGGTCCGAAGACGTTATGCGGTATTAGCTACCGTTTCCAGTAGTTATCCCCCTCCATCGGGCAGTTTCCCAGACATTACTCACCCGTCCGCCACTCGTCACCCGAGAGCAAGCTCTCTGTGCTACCGTTCGACTTGCATGTGTTAGGCCTGCCGCCAGCGTTCAATCTGAGCCATGATCAAACTCTTCAATTAAAAGTTCGATTTGCTGCAACAAGTGCAGCGATGCTCAAGTGTAAAACGTCATAATGAATTTCATTATGTGTTCACTCTTAAGACTTGATATTTTTTGTCACCCGGAGGTGACTGATATCAATCCTGCGAGTGCCCACACAGATTGTCTGATAAATTGTTAAAGAGCGTTGCGAGCAGTGCCGGAGCTTCCTGTCGCGAGGTGGCGTATATTACGCTTTCCTCCTTCGGAGTCAACTTCTTTTTGAGAAGTTTTTCCGGCGGTTCAGATGCTTCCTGAACCTCCTGAGCCGCTGGCCTGTAAGCCGTTGTGCCGTCTCAGTGGTTGCGCATTATAGGGAGTTCTGGGCGGGTGACAAGGGTTTATTGCAAAAAAATGACCGAGCGCGTTATTTTTCACCAGAAGCGTTAAAAGCATACGTATTCGGCGCAATAAATCAGCATTTCTGCCCATAAAACTGAGAAAGGACCACGCTGAACGCTGAAAGGGAATGCTATGCTTTCTCTACTACAGGGGCCTGCCCTGAACTTTTTTCCAAAATAAAGGGATAACAATGATCAAATCCGCGCGCAGTATGGCCGGACTCCCGTGGATTGCCGCTATGGCCTTCTTTATGCAGGCGCTGGATGCCACCATCCTGAACACCGCCCTGCCCGCCATCGCTCACAGTCTGGAACGTTCTCCGCTGGCGATGCAGTCCGCCGTTATCAGCTATACCCTGACCGTGGCAATGCTTATTCCGGTCAGCGGCTGGCTGGCAGACCGCTTCGGAACTCGTAAGGTCTTTATTGCCGCCGTGTTTCTGTTCTCCCTGGGATCGCTGGCCTGCGCACTGTCCGGCTCGCTGACGATGCTGGTTACGTCCCGCGTCATTCAGGGTGTGGGCGGCGCGATGATGATGCCGGTGGCGCGCCTTGCGCTGCTGCGGGCCTATCCACGCAGTGAACTGCTGCCGGTGCTCAACTTTGTCACCATGCCGGGGCTAATTGGCCCGGTACTCGGGCCTTTGCTGGGCGGTGTGCTGGTCACCTGGGCCACATGGCACTGGATTTTCCTGATCAACATTCCTATTGGTGTTCTCGGCATCATTTATGCCCGTAAATATATGCCGGACTTCACCACGCCGAAGCGGCGTTTCGATATGCTGGGCTTCCTGCTGTTTGGCTTAGGTCTGGTCGGTATCTCAAGCGGTATTGAGCTGTTCGGTGAGCAGGTTGTTTCCAGCCTGATTGCCCTGGGCGTTTTACTGGCCGGCATTGTGCTGTTGCTTCTCTATATAGTGCATGCCCGTCGCCACCCTTCTCCCCTGCTGCCGTTACCGATGTTTAAGACCCGAACCTTCTCGGTAGGCATTGTCGGCAATATCGCCTCACGGCTGGGTACGGGCTGTATTCCTTTCCTGATGCCGCTGATGCTTCAGATCGGCTTTGGTTATACGGCCCTGCTGGCCGGGTGCATGGTCGCCCCTACCGCCCTTGGTTCCATTCTGGCGAAATCAACGGTCACACAGGTACTGCGCTGGTTTGGCTACCGTAAAACGCTGGTCGGGATCAGTATGATTATTGGCGTGCTGATCGCCACCTTCGCCCTGCAGGTGCCGGGCTGGAATATGCTGGCGCTGCTGATCCCGCTCTTTATTCTGGGAATGGCGATGTCCACACAGTTTACCGCGATGAACACTATCACCCTGGCTGATCTGACGGATGCTAACGCCAGCAGCGGTAACAGTATGCTGGCGGTGACGCAGCAGTTGGCCATCGGCTTTGGCGTGGCGGTCAGCGCAGCCGTACTGCGCTTCTATCAAAACTTTGATGGCACCACGCTCCAGCACTTTCACGCCACCTTCCTGACGATGGGGGGGATCACGGTACTTTCCGCGCTGGTATTCCTGCTGCTGAAACCGGGAGATGGCCGCAATCTGATCAGCGACCGGGAGAAGAAGAAGCGCGTCGACGGCGCGCCTTAAGCGTTTACGCTCCGCGCAGATCGCCGACTGAGGCGCGTTCCATCAGCTCCGGCGTCAGAATCAGTAGTTGGGGGCCGGCAGCCGGATCGGCCAGACGGTGCAACAACGCATCGATCGCCAGTTCGCCTAATTCATCTTTAGGCTGATGAACGGTGCTGAGGGGCGGTGTCATGTAGCGCGCCAGCTCGATATCATCGTATCCCACGACGGCGATATCCTGCGGAATAGTCATCCCGGCCTGATAGAGCGCGTGATAAACCCCGACGGCCATCGCATCATTACTGGTAAATACGGCCTGTGGCCGTGGGTTAAGCGCCAGCAGCATATTCATGGCGTTAAATCCGCCCTGAAACTCAAAGTCACTGCTGACAATATACTCTGCAGGAACCGTTAAACCGGCGCGAGCCATGGCCTGCTGATAGCCTTCAAGGCGCAGACGCGCGGGCGTTTTGTCCTGAGGGCCTGCAATACAGGCAATGCGTGTATAGCCACGAGCGATCAGATGCTGCGTGGCCATTTCGCCGCCCAACAGGGAGTTATCCTGGATAATGTCGCTACTGCCTTCGAACGGTGCCCAGTCCATCATCACCGAGGGAATAGTCGGATAGCGGTGCAGCAACTCTGCGGAAGGAGGATGGCTTTCAGTACACATAATCAGCAGGCCATCGACGCGTTTTTGCAACAGTGTCTCCAGGCTGCGGTTCATCCGATCTTCATCACCCTCGGTATTACACAATACCAGGCTGTAGCCGCGTTCATAACAGCTACGCTCCACCCCCCTCACCACCTCAGAATAGAACGGGTTGCTGCTGGCGGTCAGTAGCATGCCGATGGTGTGAGTCTGATTAAGCTTGAGGCTACGCGCCAGTGCCGAAGGCGCATAGTTCAGCTGGCTCACCGCTGAGGTCACTTTTTCACGTACCGCTTCACTGACGAAGCGGTTGTTGTTTATGACGTGCGACACGGTGGAGGTTGAGACGCCCGCCAGGCGGGCGACATCTTTCATTGTTGCCACATCTACTCCTGCTGCTGCAAGAAGCGATCTATCTCTTCACGCCAGGGGACGGAAGGTTGTGCACCGTGACGCGTTACGGCAATCGCGGCCGCCGCATGGGCGAAACGTACCGCTTCCGCCATCGGGCGCTGTTCCAGTAGCGCGGTGATCAGCGCACCGTTGAAGGTATCGCCCGCCGCAATGGTATCCACCGCTTCCACACGGAAGCCGGGAATACGCTGACCTTCACCCTGCTCACTTAACCATACCCCCCGACTGCCGAGCGTGATCAGCACCGTACGGATACCTTTATCATGCAGCACCGCAGCGGCACGGGCCGCGTCTTCTTCACTGTTGACCGCCACACCGGTAAGGATCTGCGCTTCCGTTTCATTCGGGGTGATCATATCCACCAGCGAGAGCAGTTCATCAGAGAGCGCTGTCGCCGGGGCGGGATTTAATATCACCTGGGTCTGATGCTGATGCGCAATACGCGCGGCTGACAGTACGCTTTCCAGCGGTGACTCCAGCTGCATCAGCAAGGCGGAAGCATCGGCAATCACCTGCTGATGCTGCTCAACGCGGACAGGCGTCAGGGCGGCATTGGCACCGGCGTGAATACCAATGGTATTTTCACCGTCTCCGTTGACGAAGATCAGCGCCACACCGGTTGATTCACCGGGTACCGCTTCGATCGGACTGATATCAATCCGGTCATTCATCAGCTGCTGGCGAATACGCTCGCCGGTATCGTCATCACCGACACAGGCAATAAAAGCAATGTCTGCACCACTGCGACCTGCGGCCACCGCCTGGTTAGCGCCTTTCCCACCAAATGCGACCTGATACTGCTTCCCGATCACCGTTTCACCCGGACGCGGAAAATGCGTCAGATTCAGAATGTGATCGGCATTAATGCTGCCGAGGACAGCCAGTTTGCCCGTTTTCATCATAAGGGGAGTGTCCAGATAAGTGCGCCACCCGAAGGTGGCGCGTGCCATGCTTTTCTTTGATTTATTGGGTGACCAGCTTCAGGTCAACCGGATTGATAGCTTTCACTTTCTCGCCTTTCAGCACTTTATCAGCCGTCTGAACGCCGATAACGCCAATCTGCTCCGGTAACTGAGCAACGGTCGCGGCCAGTTTTCCGCCTTCAACGGCTTTAATCCCGTCAGGAGTGCCGTCGAAGCCCACGACTACCACATCAGATTTACCTGCAGTTTGCAACGCACGCAGGGCACCCAGCGCCATTTCGTCATTCTGAGCAAATACCGCCTGCACGTCCGGGTGAGCCGTCAGCAGGTTCTGCATCACGTTCAGGCCCTTGGTACGGTCAAAGTCAGCCGGCTGGCTGGCAAGGATATTGAATTTGTGTGCATCAGCAGCCTGTTTGAAGCCTTCGCCACGTTCACGTGCAGCAGAGGTACCGGCAATACCCTGCAGTTCAATGATTTTGGCGTTATCGCCGACTTTCTTGGCGATGAAATTACCCGCCATTTTGCCGCCAAAGCGGTTATCAGAAGCGACGTGGCTCACCACGGTGCCCTGTGAAGCAACGCGGTCCAGGGTGATCACCGGGATGTTGGCCTGGTTTGCCATTTTCACGGCATTCCCTACCGCGTCAGAGTCGGTGGGGTTGATCAGCATCAGCTTAGTGCCGCGGACGGTGAGATCCTGCACGTTAGCCAGCTCTTTCGCCGGGTTGTTCTGAGAATCAAGCACGACCAGGTTGTAACCCAGTTTGTCGGCTTCCTTCTGCGCACCGTCTTTCAGCGAGACAAAGAACGGGTTATTCAGGGTCGATACCACCAGAGCAATCGTGTCCTTTGCCAGCGCGTTAGCACTCAGGGTGGCGCCTAACAGTACAGCCAGTGCAGTCAGTTTTTTCATGTTCATATCCTGTAAGGGTAAAGAGTTTTATTTACTGCTTTTGTTATCTACCAGCACCGCCAGCAAAATCACCACAGCTTTGACGATCATTTGGTAGTAAGAAGAAACACCGAGTAAATTCAGACCGTTGTTCAGGAAGCCTAAGATCAATGCACCTATCAGCGTGCCCATAATCCGGCCTTTACCGCCAGCGAGGCTGGTTCCCCCCAGCACCACAGCTGCAATGGCATCCAGCTCATACCCGGTCCCGGCGGTCGGCTGCGCCGAAGAAAGACGCGCGACTTCAATGGTGCCCGCCAGTGCCGCTAACATGCCAGACAGCGCATAAACGGTGATCTTGACGCGATTAACGCTGATACCGGACAGGCGAGTCGCTGCTTCGTTACCCCCCAGGGCATAAATATAACGACCAAGACGGGTGTGATGCAGCATGTACCAGGCCGCAAGGAACACCAGGCCCATTAACCACACTGGCGTCGGGATCCCTAACGGGCGACCTATACCAAACCAGCCAAACAGATCGGCGTTCTCACTGAAACCGGTATTCACCGGGCTGCCGTTGGTGTAGACCATCGTTACCCCACGCAGCAGTAACATCATCACCAGCGTGGCGATAAACGCCTGCACTTTGCCTTTCGCCACAATTGAACCGGTAATCGCGCCAATAAAGGCACCCAGCGCCAGCGAAGCAGCAACGGCAACCAGCGCATTCACTTCCAGCCCGACAATAGAAGCTGCAACCGCGCCAGTCAGCGCCAGCAGCGACCCGACAGAGAGGTCAATGCCGGAGGTGAGGATCACCAGCGTCATGCCCACAGCCATAATGGCGTTAACCGAGGTCTGTTGCAGAATATTGAACAGGTTCGCCACAGTGAAGAAATTCGGACTCATGCTGGAAACGATGGCAATCAGTACCACCAGCGCAATCAGCGATTTCTGCTCAAGCAACCATGCCTTACTGATCAGGCGGCGTGAAGGAATTGTTTGCGTACTCATAGTGTTGCCAGCTCCGCGCTGTAATGTTTACCCACTGCCGCCGCCATCAAAATTTCCTGCGAGGCTTGTTCAATCGGGAAGTCACCGCTCAGACGACCTTCGTGCATCACCAGCACGCGGTCACTCATGCCCAGCACTTCCGGCATTTCGGACGAGACGAGAATGATGCTCAGCCCTTCCTGTTTAAACTGGTTTATCAGCTGATAGATTTCTTTTTTCGCCCCCACGTCGACGCCGCGCGTCGGCTCATCAAGGATCAGCACCTTAGGACGCGTCATCAGGCCGCGGGCTATCGCGACTTTTTGCTGATTACCGCCGGAAAGCAGGCCAATGGGCTGGTTCATTGACGGGGTTTTAACGTTAAACAGCTTGATAAAGTCCCCGACCGCCAGCTGCTCTTCCGCATGTTTTAAACGGCCGCCGCCATGGCTGAAGTAGTTAAGCGCGGTCAACGACATGTTCTCTTTAACCGTCATCCCCAGTACCAGACCATCACGTTTACGATCTTCCGAGATATAGACGATGCCGTTAGCCAGCCCCTCTTCCGGAGAACGGGCCACCACATTTTTGCCGTCCAGCGTCACCGTACCGCTGCGACGGGATAATGCTCCGTAAAGCACTTTCATCAATTCGGTACGCCCCGCGCCCATCAGCCCGGCCACGCCCAATATTTCACCTTTGCGCAGCGTAAAGCTGACGTCCTCCACGCCGGAACCACAGAGGTGTTCAACGTTAAGACGAACCTCGCCCGGTGCTTTATCCAGACGCGGATACTGCTCTTCCAGCTTGCGGCCGACCATCATTTCAATCAGCGACTCTTCAGTCAGGGTGGCCACTTCACGTTCCGCGATAAATTGTCCGTCGCGGAAAATAGTGACATCGTCGCAAACCTCAAAAATCTCTTTCATACGGTGGGAGATATAGACAATGCCGCAGCCCTGGGCTTTCAGTTCATTGATCACCCGGAACAGCGAGGCGGTTTCGGTATCAGTCAGCGCATCCGTCGGTTCGTCCATGACGATCACCTTCGACTCGAAGCTCAGTACCTTAGCGATCTCCACCATCTGCTGGTCACCAATCGACAGGTCACCCACCAGCTTATGGCTGTTGAAGCGCAGATTAAGACGTTTCAACAGGGCGTCTGCTTCTGCATACATTTTCTTCCACTGAATGCCGCCAAAACGATTAACAAACTCGCGGCCAAGGAAAATATTTTCAGCAATACTCAGCTGCGGGATCAGGTTAAGTTCCTGATGGATAATGCCAATCCCGGCCGCCTGCGACGCTTTAGGCCCGTTAAAGGTGGTTTCCTTGCCCAGCCATACAAAAGTGCCTGCATCACGGGCATAGATCCCGGTCAGCACTTTCATCATGGTGGATTTTCCCGCGCCGTTCTCACCAACCAGCGCCATCACACGCCCCGGATAGACCGAGAGCGCCGCGCCCGACAGCGCTTTAACGCCCGGGAAGGATTTGTCGATACCTTTTAATTGCAGTAAAGGTTGCATAACCGCCTCAGAAGGTCACGCCAGCGATCAGGATGACATTCGCATACGGGGAACACTCCCCGCTGCGAATGACTGCCTGACTGCGCTGTGTTTGTTGTTTGAACTGTTCGTGACTGACATAACAGATACTTATGGTATTACCCTGGTGTTGTTGCAGTAAGTCGAGCAGGGCGATCAGCTCACTATGAAGCTGCGGATTGTGCTGCTTAATCTCTTCCGCAATGATGGCACTCTCAACCTGCATCTCATGGGTGACCGCATGGACGACCTGTAAAAACGTCGGAATACCCTGCATTACGGCCAGATCAATCCGCTGCGGACCTTGTGGGATCGGCAGACCAGCATCGCCAATCACGATACTGTCGGTATGACCAAGACGTGAAATCACGGACGAGATAGCAGAATTTAGTAAGGTGCCTTTTTTCATTATTCACTCCAGAGCGAAACGTTTCGCTGACAGGGAGTGTAAGAAATGCACAGGGGAAAACAATCATCGAATGTTGAAATTGTGATCGCCATCGAAACGTTTCGCTGACGCAGAGGAGGGATTTGTTTTAAGGCTGAAAATGGCCCTCTACTGTTACCGGTAAAGGGCCAAAACAGGACTAATTAAAGACCATGCCGCCATCAATAAGCAGTGACTGGCCGGTCATATAGTCCGAGTCCGGCCCGGCAAGGAAGGCCACACAGGCGGCAACATCTTCCGGTTCAGACAGACGGCCCAGCGTGATGTTTTTGGCAAACTCCGCCGTACCATAGCCGGCGGGTTTGCCTGCCGCTGCAGAGAACTGGCGGTCGATCTCGTCCCACATAGGGGTTTTTACTATGCCAGGGCAGTAGCCATTGACGGTTATCCCCAGCGATGCAAGATCCCGTGCCGCGGTTTGCGTCAGGCCGCGCACAGCGAATTTACTGGAGCTGTAGATCGCCAGCTCCGGGTTACCGACGTGGCCCGCCTGAGAGGAGGCATTGATGATTTTGCCGCCGTGACCTTCTGCTTTGAACGCATTCACTGCCGCCTGGATGCCCCAGATCACCCCTTTAACGTTCACGGCATAAACCTTATCGATCACCTCTTCCGTAATCTCTTCGATAAGCGTAGTAGGCGCCACGCCGGCATTGTTGACGATAACGTTAAAGCCTCCCAGGGTTTTACGTGCCTCCTCAACGGCGGCAAAGACCTCATCGCGCTTTGAAACATCCACGGCAACCGCCAGTGACTTACCGCCTGCGCTGGCAATCTCATCAGCCACCCGGCGTGCCGTGTCCGGGTTAAAATCGGCGACGGCAACGGCAAAACCCTCCTTTGCCAGACGCAGGGCAATTGCACGTCCTATCCCCTGACCCGCACCGGTCACCAGGGCTACGTTGTTTTTCATATGAACTCCTTCTCGTTTAGGATTAACACAATTTACAAAATCTGGCTGAGGTGCAGCTGTCCCATCAGCAGCGGGTTATCGGCATAATCCACCGGGATCGCTACCACCGCCGGGCCCTGCACATCCATGGCTTTCCGCAGCGTGGGCTCCAGCATTTCTGCACTTTCAACAGCGAATCCCGCCGCACCAAAGGACTCCGCATAGGCTTTAAAATCGATGGGCCCGAACTTCACCCCGGAAACGCGCTGGTATTTTTTCTCTTCCTGCATCGCCACCATGTTGTAGCACTCATCTACCCAGATGATATGCAGCAGGTTAGCGCCCAGCCGTACCGCCGTTTCCAGCTCCATGCTCGACTGCAGGAAACCGCCGTCACCGGAGACCGACACCACTTTGCGGGACGGGTCTACCAGCCAGGCACCGATTGCCCAGGGTAACGCCACCCCCATGGTTTGCTGACCGTTAGAAATCATGATCTGACGCGCACGAAAGCTGTAGAGATAACGTGCGATCCAGATATGGAAGCTGCCCATGTCAACCGTCAGCGTAACGTCACTGTTAATGATGTCCTGCATGGCACGGACGATACGTAACGGATGCAGGGCAAACTGATTAAGCTGATGGCCACGCAGCGCCAGCAGTTCGCGCTGCTGCTGACGATCCTGCAGGATGGCTGCCGCCTGTGGGCTGAGGGTTAAAGGTCCACCGATGCGTGCCGTCAGTTTGTCGAGCGTGGCAGCAATATCGCCGACCAGCTCGGCATCCGGCTGGTAGCAGTTGTCAGTATCCGCCGGCAGCACGTCGATATGAACCAGAGTAGCCTTGCCGCTGTTCCACATGGCAGGCTCATATTCCACCGGGCTGTAGCCAATGGTGATAATCAGGTCGGCCTCACGCAGCAGCCGGTCACCGGCCTGGTTATTAAACAATCCGACGCGTCCGGCGAAGCGGGAAAAGTGTTCCTGGCGCACCGCACCGGCAGCCTGGTAGGTACTGGTGACCGGAATATGGCTGCGCTCCAGCAGCCGGTGCAGCGCATCACTGTTAGCGGGCTGGCTGGCCATCAAACCCAGCAAGAGCACCGGATTTTTCGCCTGTGCGATTTGCTTTGCCACCGCTTCGATGGCCACATCAGGCGCCGCCCCCAGCAGCAGCTGGCCGTTGGCATTCAGCAGGTGACCCCGCGCGGGCTCATTGACAATATCCTGGGGCAGGCTGACAAAAGCCCCGCCGGGGCGTCCCTGTTCAGCGCTGCGAAACGCATTGGACAACACTTCGGCGATGGCATCAGACGATCCCACCTCAACGGCGTATTTGCTGACCGGACGGAACATCGCCACGGTGTCCATGCTCTGGTGAACCTGTTTCGCACTGTCGGCGCGTTTAACCGCCCCACCCAGTGCCACCAGCGGGTCCCCCTCGGTGGTCGCGGTTGCCATCCCGGTGATCAGGTTGGAGCAGCCCGGCCCGGAAGTCACCAGCGCCACCCCGGCTTTGCCGGTGAGTCGACCGACTGCCGCCGCCATAAAGGCGGCATTGGCCTCGTGCCGCACCGGTATCGTCTGGATAGAGGTATCCAGCAGCGAATCAAACACTTTATCAATTTTGGCGCCGGGGATGCCAAAGACATGTTTTACCCCCTGAGCTTCTAATTGTGCCACCACCAGGTCGGCACCGTGTGCCCACTGCTGAACGTCGGTTACATTTTTCATCTGTCTGCTCTTCCTTATTTCAGCTTTCTACGGAACGAATGGCGGAATCCAGATTGTCCGGGCTGAGATCGGCCCGCAGGAAATCGCTGTCTTCGGGCAGGTCAATCACCAGCTTACTGATCTCACCAAAGGTGAGCGTGCCGTGATCGAGCTGATAATCCAGCAGATGCCCGCCCCCCTGGCGATCGTCAGTAATAAAGTGTTCGTGATAACCGGCCACATTGATGCCCTGCATGTACTGCGGGGTGCGAAAACCAATCAGCACGCCGTTGCGCTGCTCGAAGTGAAAGGTTGGTTGCTGGCCCAGGACTTCCGGCATCGATTTGTACGGGCGGTGCTGGCAGGGAACGGTACGGGTTTCCGCACGACTGAAGAGACCATCAATGCGCAGAGCACAGAACTGGTTGTCGGAACGCACCTGCTGGTCGATCACCCGATGCACCTCAGCCCGGTCGGCCGGACCGGTGAAATGGTGCCGGTACTGAGGATGAAAGAACGTCATTACCGCAAACGGCGATTTCTGATCGGGACTGGCCGCACGCGCGCTGCCATCCGAGCGCAGCTGGTACACTTCACGGTTAAAAGCGATCATCTCGCCGTCCAGTTGATTAAATGTTCCCAGGCCGAAATCGCCTTTCTTCAACAGGTCGGCCACGGTAGTGGTGCCGTCGTAAACACCGCTGAGTAACGCGCTCATTAAAGAGGTCTGATAGATTACGCTTTCTGGCCTTTCTCTCTGCATCTCTTTGACCGTACTGGTCAGCTGTTCCGTACATGAACAATCAGTTACAGAATGTGTCATTACCCTCTTCCCCGCTAAACTGTTAAGAAGTATTGAATCAATGTTGACTCGATTCAGTCCGGGATTCCAATATAGAACACCCCCCACTTTGAGACGTTTTCGATATGGAACTGCGGTATCTACGTTATTTCGTTGCGGTCGCTGAGACGAAGCACTTCACAAAGGCGGCGGAAAGACTCGGCATCTCACAGCCGCCGCTGAGTCAGCAAATTAAAAAACTGGAAGAGGAGATTGGTACGCCGTTGCTGAAAAGGCTGACGCGCGGGGTGGAGCTGACAGATGCGGGAGAGGCCTTTTATCAGGATGCGTGTCAGATACTGGCATTAACCGGCCATGCGCTTGAGAAAGCCAAAGGGATAGCGCGCGGTATCAGCGGACAGCTGTCGATTGGTTTCGCCAGTTCCAATGCTTTTCATCCGCAGATATTCCGGCTGCTGCGCCGTTTTCAGCATCGTTTTCCGGCCATCACTTTGTTGCCGCAGGAAGAGAGTATGGCAACGCTGATGCACAATCTGGAGGAGGGTTTACTGGATGCGGCCTTTGTCCGTCTGCCCTGTGAAAGCAGTAAGGCATTCAATCTGAAGGTGATAGCGACAGAGAAGATGGCGGTGGTGCTGCCAGCCGGGCATCCGCTGGGCACTATGCCCTGCCTGCCGCTGTCGCAGCTGCGGGAGGAACCGCTGATCCTCTTTCCGCGAGAGGTCGCCCCCAGCCTGTACGAAGTGATTATCAGCGCCTGCCTGCGCGCCGGGTTCCAGCCGGATGGCGTCCAGCAGTCTCCGCAGATTTCATCGGGCATCAGCATGGTCGCTGCCGGGTTTGGCATTACCATCGTGCCCGATTCCCTGCGCTGTATCAGCCTGCCCGGCGTCAGCTTTCATCAGATTGAAGATGCTGCGCTGGGCAGTGATATCGCCCTGGCCTGGCGGCGCTGGGATCGCTCCCCCGCCGTTCATCACCTGGTATCGATGCTGGCGGATGATTAACCGCCGATTTTACGCACCTGCTTAACGTCGAGTTCCAGCGAGTTGAAGTCTTTATCCAGCTTGCCCTGCAGCTCAACGTTATCTTTCGGGCCAATGCTCTGACCATCCCAGCGCTTATCGTCGATCTCAACGGTCATGGTGCCGGTCGCATCGCGGAACTGATAGTTTTCATCACCCACGCGTTTTTCAATGTGACCGCGCATTGTCACCCAGGCATCGTCACTCATATCCTGAGCCTGTTTTACCGTTGCTACCGTGCCGTTCGGGCCGCTGAAGCCACCTTTCTGTACCTGGGCTGTCGGCGCATTGGGGTCAACGAAACCGCCGGTCTGTGTGGCCAGTACGGGCATTGACATCAGGGCTGTGATCGCCAGTAACGTAGCTGTCTTCTTCATCATGTTCAATTTTCCTTATGGCAGTGGGCCGTTCGTTCTGCCCGTGAATGTCTGTCGGTAAGTATTACAGCAAAAGGTTCTTAACAGGATCTTAAGACTTCCGTCATCACCACTTTATTGTTTAAAACTGACGAAAAGTCAGGAATATCGCCGATCCTTTCTGTACAAGCCGCATCATGATTCCGTATAACTCGGTGAACTGCGAGGGATAAGCCAATGCGAATTTTATTAATTGAAGATGACCGCCTGATTGGCGACGGTATTAAAGCCGGGTTAAGCAAACTGGGCTTTAGCATTGACTGGTTTACCCAGGGTAAAGAAGGGCTGCGGGCGCTGAGTGCCGCCCCCTACGATGCGGTGGTACTGGATCTCAGCCTGCCGGAGATCGACGGGCTGGATATTTTGCGGCAGTGGCGACAGCAGGGTCAGGATGAGCCGGTGCTGATCCTGACGGCGCGCGATGCCCTGGAACAACGTATTAACGGGTTACAGATGGGAGCGGATGACTACCTGTGCAAACCCTTTGCCCTCAGCGAAGTGGCCGCTCGCTTACAGGCGCTGATCCGCCGTCGTCACGGCCAGCTACAGCCGACGCTGAAACACGGGGGCGTGATCATGGAACCTGGCTCACATACCGTGACGCTGAACGGCGAACCGCTGGTATTGAAAGCGCGTGAAATCGCGCTACTGGAATTGTTTCTGCTGAATGCCGGGCGCGTCCTGACCCGCTCCCAGCTGGAAGAGAAACTCTATGGCTGGGATGATGAAGTGTCCAGTAATGCCGTAGAAGTTCACATTCATCACCTGCGTAAAAAACTGGGCAGCGAGTTTATCCGTACCATTCACGGCGTGGGATACACCCTGGGAGCAGCGCCATGATCCAGCGCAGCCTGCGTGTGCGCCTGATGCTGGGATTTTTACTGCTCAGTCTGCTGTGCTGGGGGGCGGCGGCCGTGGGTTCCTGGTGGCAGACGCGTAACAATATCAACGAACTGTTTGATACCCAGCAGATGCTGTTCGCGAAACGCCTTCTGCGCCTGACGCCTGAACAGTTCAGCCCGCAGCTGCCACTGCCCAAAAGCAAA
Source organism: Erwinia persicina (assembly GCF_019844095.1). Classification (NCBI taxonomy): domain Bacteria; kingdom Pseudomonadati; phylum Pseudomonadota; class Gammaproteobacteria; order Enterobacterales; family Erwiniaceae; genus Erwinia; species Erwinia persicina. Next base: position 4,620,703 of record NZ_CP082141.1, read on the forward strand.
AAAATGCTGCGTCACCACCACGGCGACCAGGATGATGATGTGCTGGCCTTTGCCGTCTTTACCCGCGAGGGAAAAATGGTGCTCAATGATGGCGATAAGGGTAAGGATTTTATCTTTAATTATCAGCGTGATGGATTCTCTGACGGGCGACTGAAAGATGACGATGACCGCTGGCGTATGGTCTGGTTACATACGCTGGATAACCGGTATGTGGTGGTGGTCGGCCAGGAGTGGGAGTATCGCGATGATATGACCCGCGACCTGGTCAAAACCAATCTGAGGCCGTGGCTGGCGGCTCTGCCCGTGATGTTGCTGCTGATGCTGTGGCTGGTCACGCACGAACTCTCCCCGCTGAAACACATTGCCTGCCAGCTTCGGCAGCGCGCCCCGGATGATATCTCCCCCCTCACCGCCCGCCGCGTCCCTCAGGAAGTGCGTCCCCTGCTGTCGGAGCTCAATCAACTGTTTGGCCGTATCGGCGATCTGCTGCTGCGCGAACGCCGCTTTACCTCGGATGCGGCCCATGAGCTGCGCAGCCCGCTGGCCGCGTTGAAAGTGCAGACTGAAGTCGCACAGCTAGCCCATGATGATGCGGTCGTGCGTCACCATGCCCTGTCCAGCCTCGATGCAGGGATCGACCGTGCCACCCGGCTGGTGGATCAGCTGCTGACACTGTCGCGCCTGGATGTCGGCGAGGATCTGGAAAAACAGAGCGTGCAGTGGCAGCAGATCGTCCGGCAGGCAGTGGTCGATCAGTATGCTGCCGCGCAGGCGGCTGGCGTGGAGCTGGCCCTGGATGCCCCCGATACGCCCATCGTTCAGCAGGGTAACCCGCTGCTACTGACGCTGCTGGTACGCAATCTGCTCGATAACGCCATTCGCTACAGCCCGCCGGGCAGTGAAGTCTGGCTGAAACTCGAACCGGGCCGTTTACAGGTGCTGGACAGCGGCCCCGGCGTGACGCCTGAAGCGCTGGCACGCATTGGCGAACGCTTTTACCGTCCTCCCGGTCAGCAGCAGTCTGGTAGTGGTTTAGGTCTGTCGATCGTTCATCATATTGCGCACCTGCACGGCATGAAGGTGACCATGAATAATCGGGCCGAAGGCGGGTTTGCGGTGACCGTCAAACTGTAGGGTCGGACCTTCTGTTTCGGTCCGGCTTTTTCAGCAGGATGCCGGGCGGCATCGTACGGAGATAACGTCCGCCGCGACAAACGAAGTGAATGTCGGGGGGCTGCCGCCCCCCGTTGCGGATTAAATCTCGACCTGGGTGCCCAGCTCAATGACGCGGTTAGGCGGGATTTTGAACTGGTCAGGTGCGCGCAGGGCGTTACGCTGCAGCGCAAGGAACAGCTTGCCGCGCAGGCGCAGATACCACGGACGTTTACCGATAATCAGTGATTCATGCGACATAAAGAACGAGGTTTCCATCATCCGGCAGCTTAAGCCTTCCAGCCCGCAGCGGTGGAATATCTCCTCGACGTTAGGCGTTTCACGCCAGCCATAGCTTGCCACCACGCGCCAGAAGGTCGGCGAAAGCTGCTCGATGGTCACGCGCTTCACATTGTGCACATAAGGCGCATCTTCAGTGCGCAGCGTCAGCAGCACCACCCGTTCATGCAGCACTTTGTTGTGCTTCAGATTATGCAGCATGGCAAACGGGATCACATTCAGCGCGCGGGACATGTACACGGCGGTACCCGGCACGCGCACCGGCGGGGATTTCTCCAGGGAAGCGATCATCGCCTCCAGGGAGTTACCGTGCTCATGCATCCGGCGCAGCAGACGGAAACGCTCGCTTTTCCAGGTGGTCATCACCACAAACATCACCAGCGCCAGCGACAGTGGCAGCCAGCCTCCGGCAAACACCTTCACCAGGTTGGCAGAGAACAGGGACACGTCGATACACAGCATGCCGATCAGCAGTGTGATGACCAGATAGCGATTCCAGTGCCAGTTTTTAATCGCCACCACGCTGCACAGGATCGCGGTCAGCACCATGGTTCCGGTCACGGCAATGCCGTAAGCGGCGGCCAGATTGCTGGAGTGTTCAAAGCCGACAATGACAATCACCACCGAGACAAACAGCAGCCAGTTAATTACCGGGATGTAGATCTGGCCTGACTCCTCTTCTGAGGTGTAAACAATACGCATGGGCGGCAGATAGCCCAGGCGCACGGCCTGACGTGTCAGGGAAAAGACGCCGGAAATGACCGCCTGAGACGCAATGACTGTCGCCAGCGTAGCCAGAATTAGCATCGGGATCAGCGCCCAGTCAGGTGCCAGCAGGAAGAAGGGGTTTTTTATGGCTTCAGGATTTTTCAGCAGCAGGGCACCCTGACCAAAATAGTTCAGCACCAGCGACGGCAGCACCACAATAAACCAGGCCAGGCGAATGGGGTATTTGCCAAAGTGCCCCATGTCCGCATACAGCGCCTCGACCCCGGTGATCGCCAGCACCACCGCGCCCAGCGCAAAGAAGGAAACCATTTTATATTCAATGAAGAAATGCACTGCCCAGTAAGGGTTCATCGCGTGCAGCACTTCAGGATTGCTGATGATGCCACGGGCACCCAGTACGGCCAGCACAATAAACCACAGCAGCATGACGGGCGCAAACAGCTTCCCCACCAGCCCTGTGCCGTGTTTCTGGATCACAAACAGCAGCGTCAGTACGCCAATCGCCAGCGGCACGATGAACCGATCGAGCGACGGCGCGGCAATCTCCAGACCTTCAATCGCCGACAGTACCGAAACCGCCGGGGTGATCACCACCTCACCGTAAAAGAAGCTGCCGCCAATCAGTCCCATAATCACCAGCACCGCCGTAGAACGCGCGCCGGTATGACGTCCCGCCAGCGACATCAGCGTCAGGATCCCGCCTTCCCCGGCATTGTCGGCGCGCATGACGTAACTGATATATTTCAGCGATACGGTAAGCAAAAGCAGCCAGAAAATTAGCGAGAGGAAGCCAAATACTGCATCACGCTCAACGCCAAAACCAAACTGCCCGGAAAGACACTCGCGCAGGGTATACAGCGGGCTGGTACCAATATCACCATACACGACACCAATGGCTGCCAGCGTAACGGCGCCCAGGGACTGCTTCTTTTCTGAACTCATAGACTTGTCTTTTGTTGCGGTAGACTGACGCGGGATTGCGCACGGCTCAATGGCCCGTCAAAACGCGCACAGTATGCATGATTAAGCATGAATGCCTATCCTTAATTGCCGGTTATATGACAACATCAATGGTCAGTGTCACCCTTTGATAATAAAAAAGCTGACTGCAATCAACTCTTTCAAGCATCATAGCCAGTAGTGTTTGCGCTCGCCAGACAGCAATCTGGCCTGACCGTAGAAAAAGGATGAATGTTTGATTATGGCCCACTCTCAATTACTGGCGGAACGCATCGCCCGCCTCAGCAATGCCTTAGAGAAAGGACTTTACGAACGCCATCATGCGATTCGCCTTTGCCTGCTCGCCGCGCTGTGCGGTGAAAGTGTCTTTTTACTCGGCCCACCGGGCATTGCTAAAAGCCTGATCGCCCGTCGACTCAAGTTTGCTTTCCAGCATTCACGCGCTTTTGAATACCTGATGACGCGCTTTTCCACCCCGGAAGAAGTGTTTGGCCCCCTCTCTATTCAGGCACTGAAAGACGAAGGCCGCTACCAGCGTCTGACGAAAGGTTATTTGCCGGATGCGGAGATCGTGTTTCTCGACGAAATCTGGAAAGCCGGCCCGGCCATCCTGAACACGCTGCTGACGGCGATTAACGAGCGCCGCTTCCGTAATGGTGACAGCGAAGAAAAAATCCCGATGCGTCTGCTGGTCACTGCCTCCAATGAGCTGCCGGAAGCCGACAGTGGGCTGGAAGCCCTGTATGACCGTATGCTGATCCGGCTGTGGCTGGACAATGTTCACGAGAAACAGAACTTCCGCAGCCTGCTGACCCACCAGCAGGACGAGAATCAAAATCCGGTCTCTGATTCACTCTGCATCAGCGATGAAGAGTATCTTGAATGGCAGCAGGGTATCAGCAAAGTCAGCCTGCCCGATGATGTTTTTGAGCTAATTTTTCAGCTGCGTCAGAGCCTGGAAAACCAGCCAGAAGCCCCCTATATCTCGGATCGCCGCTGGAAAAAAGCCATTCATCTGCTGCAGGCCAGCGCGTTCTACAGCGGCCGTAACGCCATCGCGCCCATCGACCTGATCCTGCTGAAAGACTGTCTGTGGCATGATGTCGGATCAATGAAACTGCTGGATCGTGAGCTGGATAATCTGATCACCCAACAGGCCTGGCAGCAACAGCCTATGCTGTTCAGACTCCAGCAAATTAATACCCGCCGTCTGGCCCTGCAGCAGCAAAAAAGCGTCGAGCAGGCGATCCGCCTGGAGAAACATGGCGGGATGTTCAGCCGCAAACCGCATTTTGACCTGCCCGCGACGCTGGCCGCCGATGCCTTAACGCTGATGCTGCAAAAACCGCTGACCCTGCACGAGATTCAGGTCACGCATATCACCCTCGCCCGTGAGGCGCTGCACCACTGGCTGCAGAAAGGGGGGGAAGTCCGCGGGAAACTTAACGGAATTGGCTTTGCCCAGACGCTGGATCTGCACGTCGATGGCCAGGACTGTCTGACGCTACGCGATGTCAGCCTGCAGGCCACCCGCCTGATGTTGCCGGGCAAACCTCAGCAGGGGCTGCCAGAAGAGATTGTGCTGGCACTCGATGAATTAGAAACCCAGCTTCGCGCCCAGCGTACGCTGTTCAGCCAGCATCACCGCTGCCTGTTTATCAGCGATGACTGGCTGGCACGCGTGGAAGAGAGCCTGCAACAGGTGGCAGAGCAGCTGAAGCAGGCGCGGCAGTGATCTCCCTTGATACGCTGAGTATGTTTCTGGCGGTCAGCGAAAATGAGCTGATCGAAGAACTGGTGATCGGGCTGCTGGCCTCCCCCCAGCTGGTAGCCTTTTTTGAAAAGTTCCCTAAACTCAAAAACGCGCTCACCCGCGACCTTCCCCACTGGAAAGCAGAAATCCTGCAACAGATAAAATCCACTGCGGTGCCAGAGAATTTAGCCGCTGAGTTCAGCCGCTTCCAGCAGTGTCAGACGCTGAGTCCGCCTGATTTCAGCGCGCAGATGCCCGCTCTTCTGGCCTGGCTCGAACAGCAGCGCTCGCCATTTGCCGAAAAGGCGCAAACCCTGATCGACAGTTATGAAGACCCGTCGCTCACCAGCGCCCGGCAGACACTGTTTTTACAGCGCTGGCGGCTGAGCCTGACGCTGCAAACGCTGACGCTTAACCAACAGTTACTCGATCGGGAACGCGACAGGCTGCTGGCTGAACTGCAACAGCGACTGGCGATGAGCGGCCAGCTTGCGCCGGTGCTGACCGGTGATGATGATGCCGCCGCAGGCCGGCTGTGGGATCTGACCCGCAGTTCGCTCCAGCGCAGTGACTATCAGTTGATCGTGCAGTATGGCGATTTTCTCGCCAGCCAGCCGGAGCTGCTTAAGCTGGCAGAACAGCTGGGTCGCAGCCGGGAAGCGAAGGCGGTGCGGTCAGAAGAAGCGCCGCCCGAGGTGTTCCACCAGCTGGTACGTGAACCGGAAAGCGTACCGGAAGAGGTCAACGGCCTGCATCAGAGTGACGATATTCTGCGCCTGCTGCCGCCGGAGCTGGCGACGCTCGGCATCAGCGAGCTGGAGATGGAATTTTACCGACGTCTGGTGGAAAAGCGCCTGCTGACCTACCGTCTGCAGGGCGAAAGCTGGCATGACAAAGTCACGCTGCGTCCGGTGACTCACCAGCATCACGATGAACAGCCGCGTGGTCCGTTTATTATCTGCGTTGATACCTCCGGCTCAATGGGCGGCTTTAACGAGCGCTGCGCCAAGGCGTTCTGCCTCGCGCTGCTGAAAGTTGCGCTGGCAGACAACCGACGCTGCTACATCATGCTGTTCGCTCACGAGGTCATTGGCTATGAGCTGACGGGAGAGGACGGTATCAGTCAGGCGATTCGTTTTCTCAGCCAGCGTTTTCGCGGCGGCACCGATCTGGCCGCCTGCCTCGATGCGGTACTGCAAAAACTTTCCGGCCCGCTGTGGCAGGATGCAGATGCGGTTATCCTCTCTGACTTTATCGCCCAGCGCCTGCCCGAAACGCTGGTGAAACGCGTACGCGATCACCAGAGTCAGCAGCTTCAGCGCTTCCATGCCATTGCCATGTCCGATCATGGAAAACCCGGCATCATGCGTATCTTCGACCATATCTGGCGTTTCGATACCGGGCTGAAAAGCCGCCTGCTTCGCCGCTGGAAACGTTAACCCCGTCTTTCGCCTCGTCCCGTAAAGCTTCTTTGCTATAGTGATGTATACGCTTTAGCCAGATGGCAAGATGGGAGCACCACGTGACTTTGCAACAACACCAGACAGGATTACCAGCGCCAACCTGCACGCCGCTGTTAAGCGGCAACGATCCAGAACAAAAACGTCAGGAGCTGCTCAACTACTTCCACCAGACGTGGGAGCTCTATGAAAGCCTGTTCGACTGCCTGGCAGATGAACAGGCTTGGACGACCAAGGCGATATCGCTGCGCCACCCGCTGATCTTTTATTACGGTCATACCGCCACCTTCTATATCAATAAGCTGATGGCAGGCCGTCTTATTGACAGCCGTATCGACGACAGTATTGAAGCCATGATGGCGATTGGCGTTGACGAGATGAGCTGGGATGACCTTGATAACAGCCATTACGCCTGGCCATCAGTTGCTGAACTCCGCGACTACCGTGGCAAAGTGCGTACTCGCATTGAACAGTTTATTCGTGAAATGCCCCTGACGCTGCCCATTGGCTGGGACAGCCCGGCCTGGGTAGTGCTGATGGGGATTGAGCATGAGCGCATCCATCTGGAAACCTCCAGCGTACTGATCCGCCAGCTGCCGCTGGCATGGGTAAAATCTCAGCCTCACTGGCCGGTGTGCCCGGATGCCCGACGCGATCGTCAGACTGTGCCGCACAACAGCCTGATCCCGGTGGCTGGCGGACAGGTTGTCCTGGGTAAAACCGATGACACTTACGGCTGGGATAATGAGTATGGCAGCCGTATCAGTCATGTTAACGCCTTTGAGGCCAGCAAAATGCTGGTCAGCAATGCAGAGTACTATGCGTTTGTGGCGGCAGGAGGCTATCAGACGCCGCACTGGTGGGATGATGAAGGCTGGAACTGGCGTGAATTCGCTCAGGCCAGCCAGCCCACCTTCTGGGTCGGCAGTGCTGCACAGCCTGAGGCGCTTAAGTTAAGGCTGCTGGCTGAAGAAGTGCCAATGCCCTGGGACTGGCCTGCTGAAGTCAACCAGCTGGAAGCGGCCGCATTCTGCCGCTGGAAGGCAGAAGTCACCGGCCAGTCAGTCCAGCTGCCGGCAGAGAGCGAATGGATGCTGCTGCGGGAACAGGTGGACGGCGATCAGCCCGACTGGAAAGACGCGCCGGGCAATATCAACCTTTCCCGCTGGGCCTCCTCCTGCCCGGTTGATCGGTTTGCTCAGGGAGACTTTTACGATCTGATTGGCAACGTCTGGCAGTGGACCACCACACCGATTAACGGCTTTGAAGGCTTCCGCGTTCATCCCTTATACGACGACTTTTCGACGCCGACGTTCGACGGCAAACACGCGCAGATTAAAGGAGGAAGCTGGATTTCAACCGGCAACGAAGCCCTGAAATCAGCACGCTATGCGTTCCGCCGTCACTTTTTCCAGCATGCCGGTTTCCGCTACGTGGTATCAACCCATCAGGAAAGCATGGTCAGCAATCCGTACGAAACCGACAGTATGGTGTCGCAGTATCTCGACTTCCAGTACGGGCCGGAATACTTCGGCGTTGCCAACTATGCGAAGGCGCTGGTGGACATCGCCTGTGACGTCACCAGCCGTCGCGAGCGGGCGCTGGATATTGGCTGTGCCACCGGTCGGGCGAGTTTTGAACTGGCACGTCATTTCGACCAGGTGGTGGGCATGGACTACTCGGCACGCTTTATCGATGTGGCGCTACAGCTGACCAGTGGCGAAGACTTCCGCTATGTCACCCAGGAAGAGGGCGAGCTGGTGGAGTACCGCCAGGTACGGCTGAAAGATATTGGTCTTGGCACTGAACAGGCCAGCCGCATTCAGTTCCTGCAGGGTGATGCCTGTAACCTGAAACCCCAGGCGCAGCCTTACGACCTGGTGCTGGCTTCCAACCTGATTGACCGTCTGCGCCAGCCACAGCGTTTCCTGCAGGACATTACGCGGATGATCCGTACAGGCGGCGTGCTGGTCCTCTCCTCGCCGTATACCTGGCTGGAAGAGTTCACGCCGAAGGAGAACTGGCTGGGCGGTATTCGTGAAAATGGCGAGGCACTCTCGACATATCAGGCCCTTCAGCGACTGCTGGCCGCAGATTTCGAAGAGATCGCACCGGCGCAGGACGTGCCGTTTGTCATTCGTGAAACCGCGCGAAAATATCAGCATACCGTCGCTCAACTGACGCTGTGGCGTAAACGCTAACCCTGCCTCACAGCGGGCGCCATCCGGTGCCCGCTGTCATATTCTCACTGCGATTGCCATTACGTTCACGATCCCGCACATTATCATGCTGTTCATTGTGAAAATTTCATTTAGAGAGCCACCATGCCTGACAATATGCAGCCCGACAGTCTCGACCGGGGGATCCTGAACGCGCTGATGGAAAATGCCCGAACCGCCTATGCAGAGCTGGCCAAACAGTTTAACGTTAGCCCGGGGACCATTCACGTCCGCGTCGAGAAGATGAAACAGGCAGGGATCATCAAAGGCACGCGCGTGGAGATCGACCCTAAACAGCTGGGCTATGATGTCTGCTGCTTTATCGGCATCATCCTGAAAAGCGCCAGAGACTACCCCGCTGCCGTAGCGAAGCTGGAGCAGCTGGAAGAAGTGGTGGAAGCCTGGTACACCACCGGTCACTACAGCATCTTTATTAAAGTGATGTGCCGTTCGATCGATGCCCTGCAGCTGGTGTTGATCAATAAGATCCAGACCATCGACGAAATCCAGTCAACCGAAACGCTTATCTCCCTGCAGAACCCGATTATGCGCACGATCAAACCGTGATCGGTGCATAAGGTTATCCACAGCAGAATGTGTTCTCTTTTTCCTCATGACGTATATCGCCGCAGTCAGTGTGGAGACGGCCAGCGCACAAGAATCTGAGCATACATGCGTACGTGAGGATTTTGAGCACTGCCCGGCTCGAAAATGGTCAGTCAGATCGCCCCCCATCATTCATCGTAAATCCCCTACTTTTCCACAGGTAGATCCCAGGCAGATCACAGAGTACAATGCTGCCCTTAATGACTCAGGGATCCCATCATGGCCGACATTACCTTAATCAGTGGCAGTACCTTAGGCAGCTCAGAATATGTAGCCGATCATCTGGCTGAGAAGCTGGAAGAGGCGGGGCATACCACGGAAACCCTGCACGGGCCTGAGCTGGAAGAACTGAAGACGGAAGGCATATGGATTGTGGTCTGTTCAACGCACGGTGCAGGTGAACTGCCGGACAACATTCAGCCGTTGTTTGATGCCATAAAGGAACAGCAGCCCGATCTGAGCCATCTTCGCTTTGGCGCGGTGGGTCTGGGTAACCGGGAATACGATTTATTCTGTGGTGCCATTGAACAGTTTGACCAGTTGCTGACCTCTCTGGGTGCACAGCGTATTGGTGATCGCCTGGATATTGATGTACTGCAACATGAGATTCCGGAAGATCCTGCAGGTGTGTGGGTAGAAAGCTGGGAAAAAAGGATCTAATCCCACCGGGGATCGGACAGCGATCGTCGGTACGATCAACAAAAAGAGGCTTTTCCGATCCTGAGTTTTGTAAATATTGCTCTTTTTTGCCTGGTTTTACCGCAGTCGACTGTGGATAACATGACTCAATACCCGGTAATAACCGGTGTTTATCCCAATAACAACTTTGCTTCTTGCCGGTACCTGTGGATAACATGCCATTTAGATCCCAGCTTATACGGCGCAGGATCACCGATCATTCACAGCTAATGATCCTCTCTAATCAGTTGATCCTTATCAGCAAAAAAGGCTTATCCACAGAGATCGTCGATCCTAATAGAAGATCTAATAAAGAGATCTCTAAATAAAAAAGATCTTCTTTTTAATACACGAAGATCCCGGCGCTTTCGCCATCGTCTAAAGTTGAGTAGAATCCACGCCCTCAGCAACACTCCCTTAATTCGCACAAACCGCGAGGTGCAGTACCATGTTTTATCCAGATCCTTTTGACGTCATCGTAATCGGTGGTGGTCATGCGGGAACGGAAGCCGCGATGGCCGCTGCCCGTATGGGTCAACAAACCCTGTTATTAACCCATAACATCGACACGCTGGGACAAATGTCCTGCAATCCGGCGATCGGCGGCATCGGGAAAGGACATCTGGTAAAAGAAGTGGATGCACTGGGTGGGCTGATGGCCCATGCCATTGACCAGGCCGGTATTCAGTTTAGGATACTAAACGCCAGCAAAGGACCTGCGGTACGGGCGACCCGAGCTCAGGCCGATCGCGTGTTGTACCGACAGGCTGTGCGTACCGCACTGGAGAATCAGCCTAACCTGATGATCTTCCAGCAGGCGGTCGAGGATCTTATTGTCGAAAACGATCGTGTCGTGGGTGCTGTTACCCAGATGGGTCTGAAGTTCCGTGCCAAAGCCGTCGTGCTGACGGTTGGTACCTTCCTCGATGGTAAAATCCATATCGGAATGGATAACTACAGTGGTGGCCGTGCGGGTGATCCGCCGTCGATCTCGTTATCACAGCGTCTGCGTGAGCTGCCTCTGCGTGTCGGACGTCTGAAGACCGGTACACCGCCACGCATTGATGCCCGTACCATTGATTTCAGCGTACTGGCTCCGCAGCATGGCGATACGCCAATGCCCGTATTCTCGTTTATGGGCAATGTCAGTCAGCACCCTCAGCAGGTGCCGTGCTACATCACCTACACCAACGAGAAAACCCATGATGTGATCCGCAATAACCTCGATCGCAGCCCGATGTATGCCGGTGTGATCGAAGGCATTGGCCCACGTTACTGCCCGTCGATCGAAGACAAAGTGATGCGCTTTGCCGATCGTAACGCGCATCAGATCTTCCTGGAGCCGGAAGGCCTGACCAGCAACGAAATCTATCCTAACGGCATTTCTACCAGCCTGCCGTTTGATGTTCAGATGCAGATCGTCCGCTCAATGCAGGGAATGGAAAACGCCAAAATTGTGCGCCCGGGCTATGCCATTGAGTATGATTTCTTCGATCCCCGCGATCTGAAGCCCACACTGGAAAGCAAATTTATTGAGGGTCTGTTCTTTGCCGGACAGATCAACGGCACCACCGGCTACGAGGAAGCGGCTGCTCAGGGCCTGCTGGCGGGCCTGAACGCCGGTCGTCTGTCTGCAGACAAAGAAACCTGGGCACCGCGTCGTGACCAGGCCTATCTCGGCGTGCTGGTTGATGACCTCTGCACCCTTGGTACTAAAGAGCCCTACCGTATGTTCACCTCACGTGCTGAATATCGTCTGATGCTGCGTGAGGATAATGCCGATCTTCGTCTGACCGCGGCAGGCCGTGAGCTCGGTCTGGTGGACGATGCCCGCTGGGCACGCTTTAACGAGAAGCTGGAAAGCATTGAGCTGGAACGTCAGCGCCTGCGCGATATCTGGGTGCATCCAAAGTCAGAGTGTGTGACAGAGGTCAATACGCTGCTGAGTGCGGGACTGACGAAAGAGGCCAGCGGTGAAGACCTGCTGCGCCGTCCGGAGATGACCTATCAGAACCTGATGACACTCAGCAGCTTTGGTCCGGCGCTGGCCGATCCGCAGGCCGCTGAGCAGGTTGAGATTCAGGTGAAATACGAAGGGTATATTGTCCGGCAGCAGGAAGAGATTGACCGCCAGCTGCGTAATGAAAATACCCTGCTGCCGGTGGATCTCGATTATCGTCAGGTGAGTGGCCTTTCTAACGAAGTGATCGCTAAACTTAACGATCATAAACCGGGATCGATTGGTCAGGCATCACGGATTTCCGGTATTACACCAGCCGCTATCTCGATTTTACTTATTTATCTAAAAAAACAGGGCCTGCTGCGCAAAAGCGCCTGACCTGAAATACGGGTCGGGCCTGCCCGACCCTACGGGACCTCTTTGTGATTAATAAACTCTCCGCCCTGCTGAAAAGCGCGCAAATATCGCTGTCCGATCAGCAGAAAGAACAGCTGGTCGGGTACGTTTCTATGCTGCATAAATGGAACAAAGCCTACAACCTGACATCAGTGCGTGACCCTGAGCAGATGCTTATTCGCCATATTCTTGACAGTATCGTGGTGGAACCTCATCTGTCAGGCGATCGGTTTATTGATGTCGGCACCGGGCCGGGTCTGCCCGGCATCCCGCTGGCCATTGTCCGCCCTCAGGCGCACTTTACGCTGCTGGACAGCCTGGGGAAGCGTGTCCGCTTCCTGAAGCAGGTACAGCATGAGTTGAAGCTGAGTAACATTGAGCCGGTACAGAGCCGGGTAGAGGACTTTCCCGCCGAGCCTCCCTTTGATGGTGTCATCAGTCGGGCTTTTGCCTCGCTGACGGATATGGTCAACTGGTGCCACCATTTACCGGGCAGTCAGGGCCGTTTTTATGCGTTAAAAGGGGTGATGCCAGCAGAGGAAATTGCCGCCTTACCTGACGGTTATCGGGTGGAAAATGTCACTCAGCTGCGCGTTCCACAGCTGGAAGGTGAGCGTCATCTGGTGGTCATTGCCCCTTCCCGTTGATTCAGGCTGGCAAAATAAAGGCCCGTCAGCGTGTTTTATCGTCGCTGGCGGTTTTTTTGCCGGAAAAGCCTCTTTTGCGCTGTCACTGCATCTGGATTAAGGAGGGTAGTTAACCTCTGAAACTATATGGTTTTCTGCGTTAAAGCCGCCTGATATCCATGCGAGTATTCTTAATGTGCGTGCCTGCCGATCTTTTTTGTGAAAATTTGCCTGGACGGAGCTGTTACCATCAGGTTAAATCATTCGTCAGTCATTATCTGACAATCTCTGTTACATTTAACGTTAATTTCACATTTTGTTATCACTTGAGTCATATTTTCCGCAATATTTTAGGGTGCAAATAGTCACACATGAAAATATCTCCTCCTAATAAATTGGCGCAAGTCATGGCCTTGTCGATGTTAAATATTTGCTACAGATGTCAATAATACCTTTTAATCATTAAAAGTGCCTTTTTCCACAAATTACGCGGCTATCTTGATGAATTTACGGAGTTTTTAAATCGGTTATTACTCAAATTCATCCAGATGTTTGTTTAATTGTTCTCCGTTACATTGCTAATTTGTGATCTTCCGCACGCTTTGCGAGCAAGGAATGTCGCGCATTGCCGTAAAAAGTCGATAAGCTTCCTTTGTCATTGGTTTTGGAAAATAGGTTTCCGGAAAGAAATTTAAATAATTGTTCACCTTTTCTCTACTTATCGATTGAAATCACAGGTGCGCACCGTATAATTTGCACGGTTTTTGCTGCTTGACTCAAAAGAGCAAAGGCAGTTTTATACGACACGCGACATACCCCCATCGGGGCAGGAGAGTTTCAGCGTCATGTCAGTGTCCCTTTACAGAGTGAAATTTGCCCGAACCATCCTGTTGTTACAGTTGGTGACCTTCGTCGTAATCGGTGCGCTGTTTGCCCTTAAAGATCTGACGTGGGGCGTGTCCGCCCTTGCGGGTGGACTGGCAGCCTGGCTGCCAAACGTGTTGTTTATGATTTTTGCCTGGCGTCACCAGGCGGGGCACGAAGTGACGGGGCGGCTTGCCTGGACTTTTGCGTTAGGTGAAGCGCTAAAAGTTCTCGTTACGATTCTCGTGATTATTGTGGCGCTGGGAGTGTTTAAGGCGGCGTTTACGCCGCTGGGACTGGCCTGGTTATCGGTGCTGATTGTGCAAATCGTCGCACCGGCTGTAATTAACAACAAAGGGTAAGAGGCATCATGGCTGCAGGAGAAATCTCTACGCCGCAAGAATACATAGGTCATCATCTGAAAAACCTTCAGCTTGACCTGCGTACCTTCGAGCTAGTGAATCCGCACGACGCTCCGTCGTTCTGGGTATTAAATATCGACTCCATGTTTTTCTCTGTGGTGCTGGGACTGGTGTTCCTGGTGCTGTTTCGCAAAGTGGCGAAATCAGCGACCAGTGGCGTACCAGGTAAATTACAGGCCGCTGTTGAGTTAGTTGTTGGTTTCGTTGACGACAACGTGCGCGACATGTACCACGGTAAAAGCAAACTTATCGCTCCGCTGGCCCTGACGATTTTTGTCTGGGTGTTCCTGATGAACTTCATGGACTTGCTGCCTATCGATTTGCTGCCGTATATCGGTGAGCATTATCTGGGTCTGCCAGCGTTGCGTGTGGTGCCTTCTGCTGACGTGAACGTCACGTTGTCGATGGCCCTTGGCGTATTTATTTTGATTCTGTTCTACAGCATCAAGATGAAAGGCATTGGCGGCTTTACGAAAGAGCTGACTTTGCAACCCTTCAACCACCCTGTGTTTATTCCGATCAACCTGATTCTGGAAGGTGTGAGCCTGCTGTCCAAACCGGTATCTCTGGGTCTGCGACTGTTCGGAAACATGTATGCGGGGGAATTGATTTTTATCCTGATTGCCGGTCTGTTGCCGTGGTGGTCACAGTGGATTCTGAATGTGCCTTGGGCCATTTTCCACATCCTGATCATTTCGCTGCAGGCTTTCATTTTCATGGTCTTAACGATTGTCTATCTGTCGATGGCATCTGAAGAACATTGATTTTTTCTCAACACTACTGCGTTTTAACTGAAACAAACTGGAGACTGTCATGGAAAACCTGAATATGGATCTGCTGTACATGGCTGCCGCTGTGATGATGGGCCTGGCGGCAATCGGTGCTGCGATCGGTATCGGCATCCTCGGAGGCAAATTCCTGGAAGGCGCCGCACGCCAACCGGATCTGATTCCTCTGCTGCGCACGCAGTTCTTTGTTGTAATGGGTCTGGTGGATGCAATCCCGATGATCGCTGTTGGTCTGGGTCTGTACGTGATGTTTGCTGTCGCGTAAAACCGTTTGTTCATCGCTGTGTGTAATGTACGGCGATGAACGGCTTCTGCCGCTGTTAATGACAGCGGCAGAAAACGTTAACTTAACAAGAGGCATTGTGCTGTGAACATTAACGCAACAATCCTCGGCCAGGCTATCGCGTTCATCCTGTTTGTAGCGTTCTGCATGAAGTACGTATGGCCGCCGCTTATGGCCGCTATCGAAAAGCGCCAGAAAGAAGTTGCCGAAGGCCTTGCTTCCGCTGAACGTGCCAAGAAAGATTTGGATCTCGCGCAGGCTAATGCGACCGATCAGCTGAAGAAAGCGAAAGAAGACGCTCAGGTCATCATCGAGCAGGCGAACAAACGCCGTGCGCAGATCCTGGACGAAGCGAAAGCTGAGGCTGAGCAGGAACGTAGCAAGATCGTCACTCAGGCGCAGGCAGAAATTGATGCCGAACGCAAACGTGCACGTGAAGAGCTGCGTAAGCAGGTCGCGATGCTGGCTGTTGCCGGCGCCGAGAAAATCATTGAACGTTCCGTGGATGAAGCTGCTAACAGCGACATCGTTGATAAACTGGTCGCTGAACTGTAAGGGAGGGGCTGATGTCTGAATTTACTACCGTAGCTCGCCCCTACGCTAAAGCCGCTTTTGACTTTGCGGTTGAACACCAAAGTATTGATCGCTGGCAGCAAATGCTGGCGTTTGCGGCCGAAGTGGCTGGCAATGAACAAGTATCCGAACTTCTTTCCGGCGCTCTGGCGCCGGAAGCGTTGTCTGGAGCGTTCATCGCAATCTGTGGTGACCAACTCGACGAAGCCGGTCAGAACCTGATCAAGGTGATGGCCGAAAACAAACGTTTGCCGGCGCTTGCCGATGTTTTGGAACAGTTCATCCATCTGCGTGCCGCACATGATGCGACCGCTGAGGTTGAAGTTATCTCTTCCGCAGCATTGAGCGACGAACAGCTGACCAAAATCAGCAGCGCGATGGAGAAACGTCTGTCACGCAAAGTTAAGCTGAATTGCAAAATTGATAAGTCTGTAATGGCGGGCGTAATCATCCGAGCGGGTGATATGGTCATTGACGGCAGCGTACGCGGTCGTCTTGAACGCCTCGCAGACGTCTTGCAGTCTTAAGGGGACTGGAGCATATGCAACTGAATTCCACCGAAATCAGCGAACTGATCAAGCAGCGCATTGCTCAGTTCAATGTAGTGAGCGAAGCTCACAACGAAGGTACTATCGTTTCTGTAAGTGACGGTATCATCCGCGTCAACGGCCTGGCCGATGTGATGCAGGGTGAGATGATTGCCCTGCCGGGCAGCCGTTACGCAATCGCACTGAACCTGGAGCGTGACTCTGTAGGTGCAGTGGTGATGGGCCCATACGCTGACCTCGCCGAAGGCATGAAGGTGAAGTGTACTGGCCGTATCCTGGAAGTACCGGTTGGCCGTGGCTTGTTAGGTCGCGTGGTGAACACCCTGGGTGCACCTATCGATGGTAAAGGCGCTATCGACAACGACGGTTTCTCACCGATCGAAGTGATTGCTCCTGGCGTTATCGATCGTCAGTCAGTAGACCAGCCTGTACAGACCGGCTACAAATCTGTCGATGCAATGATTCCTATCGGCCGTGGCCAGCGTGAGCTGATCATCGGTGACCGTCAGACCGGTAAAACCGCGATGGCGATCGATGCGATCATCAACCAGCGCGACTCAGGCATCAAATGTGTATACGTCGCTATCGGCCAGAAAGCCTCTACTATCGCTAACGTGGTACGTAAGCTGGAAGAACACAACGCGCTGGCTAACACCATCGTTGTGGTAGCGACCGCATCTGAGTCTGCTGCACTGCAATACCTGGCACCGTATGCCGGTTGCGCGATGGGCGAATATTTCCGTGACCGCGGTGAAGATGCACTGATCGTATACGATGACCTGTCTAAACAGGCTGTTGCTTACCGTCAGGTTTCTCTGCTGCTGCGCCGTCCACCAGGCCGTGAAGCCTTCCCTGGCGACGTGTTCTACCTCCACTCCCGTCTGCTGGAGCGTGCTTCTCGTGTGAGCGCCGACTATGTTGAGCGTTTCACTAACGGTGAAGTGAAAGGTAAAACCGGTTCACTGACTGCACTGCCTATCATTGAAACCCAGGCGGGTGACGTTTCTGCGTTCGTTCCAACCAACGTAATCTCGATTACTGATGGTCAGATCTTCCTGGAAACCAACTTGTTTAACTCCGGTATTCGTCCGGCGGTTAACCCGGGTATCTCGGTATCTCGTGTTGGTGGTGCTGCTCAGACCAAGATCATCAAGAAACTGTCCGGTGGTATTCGTACCGCGCTGGCACAGTATCGTGAACTGGCTGCGTTCTCTCAGTTCGCATCCGATCTGGATGAAGCCACCCGCAAACAGTTAAGCCATGGTCAGAAAGTGACCGAGTTGCTGAAACAGAAACAGTATGCGCCGATGTCTGTCGCACAGCAGGGTCTGGTACTGTTTGCTGCTGAACGCGGCTTCCTGAATGACGTCGAACTGGCGAAAATCGGTAGCTTCGAAGCGGCACTGCTGGCATTTGCGGATCGCGATCACGCAGAGCTGATGGCTGATATCAACCAGTCTGGTAACTATAACGGCGAAATCGAAGAGAAGCTGAAAGGCCTCCTCGAAACGTTTAAAGCAACCCAGTCCTGGTAATGTCTGGCGGCCTGTCCTTTCGGGGGCAGGCCGCAAGGCTTTGAGGAGAAGCTTATGGCCGGCGCAAAAGAGATACGTAGTAAGATCGGCAGCGTGCAAAACACGCAGAAGATCACCAAAGCGATGGAAATGGTCGCCGCCTCCAAAATGCGTAAATCGCAAGAACGCATGGCGGCCAGCCGTCCTTATGCAGAGACCATGCGCAAAGTGATTGGTCACATTGCGTTAGGTAATCTGGAATACAAGCACCCATACCTGGAAGAGCGTGACGTTAAACGCGTTGGCTATCTGGTCGTATCTACCGACCGCGGGCTGTGTGGTGGTTTGAACATTAACCTGTTCAAAAAAGTGCTGGCGGATATGAAAGCCTGGGCTGATAAAGGCGTCGAGAGCGATCTGGCGATTATTGGTTCTAAAGGTCTGTCATTCTTCAGTTCTGTCGGTGGCAACATTGTTGCTCAGGTAAACGGTATGGGCGATAAACCTGCCCTGTCTGACCTGATTGGTCCGGTCAAAGTGATGCTGCAAGCTTACGATGAAGGCCGTCTCGACAAGCTGTTCATTGTCAGCAACAAATTTATCAACACCATGTCTCAGTCTCCACAGATCGTACAGCTGCTGCCGTTACCGCCAGCAGATGATGCGGAAGGCGTTGTGAAGAAGAGTACCTGGGATTATCTGTATGAACCCGATCCGAAAGCGCTGCTGGACACATTACTGCGTCGCTACGTCGAGTCTCAGGTTTACCAGGGTGTTGTTGAAAACCTGGCCAGCGAGCAGGCCGCGCGAATGGTGGCGATGAAAGCCGCGACCGATAACGGCGGAAACCTGATCAAAGAGCTGCAGTTGGTATACAACAAGGCTCGTCAGGCCAGCATCACCCAGGAACTTACCGAGATTGTCGGTGGGGCCTCCGCGGTTTAACCAGGTATACCCTGCTGCGTTGCATGCGGGCGGGGTATAAACGAATTAGGTAGAGGATTCAAGATGGCTACTGGAAAGATTGTCCAGGTAATCGGCGCCGTAGTTGACGTCGAATTCCCTCAGGACGCAGTACCACAAGTGTACAGCGCCCTTGAGGTTAAAAATGGTGATGTTCGTCTGGTGCTGGAAGTTCAGCAGCAGCTGGGCGGCGGCGTGGTTCGTACCATCGCCATGGGTTCTTCCGATGGCCTGAAGCGTGGCCTGGAAACGGTTGACCTGAAGCACCCGATCGAAGTACCTGTTGGTGTGGCAACACTGGGCCGTATCATGAACGTGCTGGGTGAGCCAATCGATATGAAAGGCGACATCGGCGAAGAAGAGCGTTGGGCAATTCACCGCGCAGCACCTTCATACGAAGATCAGTCTAACTCGCAGGAACTGCTGGAAACCGGCATCAAGGTTATCGACCTGATGTGTCCGTTTGCCAAAGGCGGTAAAGTGGGACTGTTCGGTGGTGCGGGTGTGGGTAAAACCGTAAACATGATGGAGCTGATCCGTAACATTGCGGCAGAGCACTCAGGTTTCTCGGTATTTGCGGGCGTAGGTGAGCGTACTCGTGAGGGTAACGACTTCTACCACGAAATGACCGACTCCAACGTTATCGATAAAGTGTCCCTGGTCTATGGCCAGATGAACGAGCCACCAGGAAACCGTCTGCGCGTTGCGCTGACCGGCCTGACTATGGCTGAGAAGTTCCGTGACGAAGGTCGTGACGTGCTTCTGTTCATCGATAACATCTATCGTTACACCCTGGCCGGTACGGAAGTCTCCGCTCTGCTGGGTCGTATGCCTTCTGCGGTAGGTTATCAGCCAACGCTGGCGGAAGAGATGGGCGTTCTGCAGGAACGTATCACCTCAACCAAAACCG
This sequence comes from Erwinia persicina, assembly GCF_019844095.1. Taxonomy (NCBI): domain Bacteria; kingdom Pseudomonadati; phylum Pseudomonadota; class Gammaproteobacteria; order Enterobacterales; family Erwiniaceae; genus Erwinia; species Erwinia persicina. Next base: position 4,640,407 of record NZ_CP082141.1, read on the forward strand.
GTTCAATCACTTCTGTACAGGCCGTTTACGTCCCTGCGGATGACTTGACTGACCCGTCACCAGCCACCACCTTTGCGCACCTTGATGCAACCGTGGTACTGAGCCGTCAGATCGCTTCCCTGGGTATCTACCCGGCGGTTGACCCACTGGATTCTACCAGCCGTCAGCTGGATCCACTGGTTGTTGGTCAGGAACACTATGACACTGCACGTGGCGTTCAGTCACTGCTGCAGCGTTATCAGGAACTGAAAGACATCATTGCCATCCTGGGTATGGACGAACTGTCAGAAGAAGACAAACTGGTGGTAGCACGCTCTCGTAAGATGCAGCGCTTCCTGTCCCAGCCGTTCTTCGTGGCAGAAGTCTTCACCGGTTCACCGGGCAAATACGTGTCGCTGAAAGATACCATCCGTGGCTTTAAAGGCATCATGGAAGGTGAATTCGACCATATGCCAGAGCAGGCTTTCTACATGGTGGGTTCTATCGAAGAAGCCGTGGAAAAAGCGAAGAAACTGTAATTCTGGTTTCTCAGGAGGTTAACAATGGCTATGACTTTTCACCTGGACGTTGTCAGCGCAGAACTGCAAATGTTCACAGGCACTGTGCAGAGCATCCAGGTTTCAGGTAGCGAAGGTGAGTTGGGTATTCGTCCAAACCACGCCCCGCTTCTGACCGCCATTAAGCCTGGTATGATTCGCATCGTTAAGCAGCACGGCGACGAAGAGGTGATTTATCTCTCTGGCGGCGTACTGGAAGTGCAGCCTGGCGCGGTCACCGTGCTGGCTGACACAGCGATCCGCGGCAGCGATCTTGATGAAGCTCGCGCGCTGGAAGCGAAACGCAAAGCCGAAGAGCATATGAACAGCTCTCACGGTGACGTTGACTTCGCTATGGCGTCTGCGGAACTGGCTAAAGCGATCGCCAAACTGCGTGTGATCGAGTTAACCCGTAAAGCGATGTAATTCAGGTTTAAACAGTAAAATGCCAGTCAGGAAACTGACTGGCATTTTTTTATGCTTCACCTCAGCCATCCGTAGTCGTAAGTTTCCCTGCGATAGACTCGTCGGACATGTCACCATCGCCAGACCCCCTTACCTCCTGAACCGCATCAGACCATGAGGCTAGCCATGCAGGAATCGAAACCTCCTTTTTTTACGCCGCGCCTGTTCGGTTTAGTACTGCAGAACCGGAGCGATGAATTTGAAAAGTCCCCTTTTATACGGCGAAAAAACTGCACTGAGAGCGGCGGTTAAAGATGTTTTTTGCCGAAAAATATGTAGTAATTACGCCCTTAAACCGCTTAACTTCGTTTAACTCAGAATTAGTCAGGATGTCTATGTCAAACCGCCCGATGAGCGTGGTGATCCTTGCCGCCGGTAAAGGAACCCGAATGTATTCCGAACTGCCAAAAGTGTTGCACGAGCTGGCAGGCAAACCGATGGTTCAGCACGTGATTGATGCGGCAAAAGCACTTCATGCGCAGCGCATCAATCTGGTTTATGGCCACGGGGGGGATCTTCTGAAAAGCACCCTCAATGATGATTCGCTTAACTGGGTGCTTCAGGCAGAGCAGTTGGGCACCGGCCATGCTATGCAGCAGGCTGCGCCCTGTTTTGCCGATGACGAAGACATCCTGATGCTGTATGGCGATGTGCCGTTGATCTCTGTAGAGACGCTGAGTCGTTTACAGATGGCGAAGCCAGAGGGCGGCATTGGCCTGCTGACGGTGATCCTCGATAACCCAACCGGTTACGGGCGTATCATTCGTGAACAGGGTCAGGTCGTGGGCATCGTTGAACATAAGGATGCTACGCCAGACCAGATGCTCATCACTGAGATTAATTCCGGCATCCTGGTGGCCAATGGTGCCGATCTTAAACGCTGGCTCGGTAAGCTGAACAACAATAACGCCCAGGGTGAATATTATATCACCGATATTATTGCCCTTGCCCATCAGGAAGGCCGACAGATTAATGCGGTGCATCCCTCACGCGCGACGGAAACTGACGGCGTGAACAACCGCTTACAGCTGGCGACGCTGGAGCGTGTTTACCAGGCCGCGCAGGCAGAGAAGTTGCTGCTGGCCGGTGTAATGCTGCGGGATCCGGCGCGCTTCGATCTGCGGGGTGAGCTGGTGCATGGGCGTGACGTCATTATCGACACCAATGTCATTATTGAAGGCAACGTGACGCTGGGCGATCGCGTCATTATCGGCAGCGGCTGCGTGATTAAAAACAGCGTGATTGCTGATGACAGCGTGATCAGCCCTTACAGCGTCATTGAAGATGCGCAGCTGGCTCCGTGCTGTACCGTCGGGCCATTTGCCCGCCTGCGTCCGGGCAGTGAGCTGGCCGAAGGGGCACACGTCGGTAATTTCGTTGAGATGAAAAAAGCCCGGTTGGGCAAAGGTTCGAAAGCGGGCCATCTGAGCTATCTTGGAGATGCTGAGATTGGGGCAAACGTCAATATCGGTGCCGGTACCATTACCTGCAATTACGACGGCGTGAATAAATCGAAAACGATTATCGGTGATGATGTGTTTGTCGGCTCGGATACCCAGCTGATTGCCCCGGTGACCGTGGCGGCGGGCGCCACCATTGCCGCCGGTACGACCATAATGAAAAATGTCCCGGCAGCAGGCCTGGTGTACAACCGTAAAGAGCAACAGCTGAATACCGGCTGGCAGCGCCCGGAAAAGAAAAAATAAGTTTTCATCAGGCTGAACACGATTTCAGCCGGTAAAAAGCAGTAAATATAAAAATAATCCCCACTCTACAAGGCTCGGGGAACCGGAATAACGCGTCATCCTTCAGGCCGCACAGGCGCTGACTGCGCCCGTTTTCTCAGGCACAGGATCTTCTGTGCTGCAGGGACGTCACGAACGTGCCGCCTGAATGAATGAGCGTATTACCGGAATATTCAGGTCAGAAGACAACGCTGATGCCGCTGAACGGCATCATGTCAGGAAATTAACTATGTGTGGAATTGTTGGTGCTGTAGCGCAGCGTGATATTGCGGAAATCCTGCTTGAAGGGTTGCGTCGTCTGGAGTATCGGGGCTATGACTCTGCGGGTCTGGCCGTGGTTGATCATCAAGGGCATGCCACCCGCCTTCGTCGTCTGGGTAAGGTTCAGAACCTTGCTGAAGCGGCAGAAACCACCGCGCTGGTGGGAGGCTCGGGTATTGCGCATACCCGCTGGGCTACGCATGGAGAGCCATCGGAAGCGAATGCGCATCCGCATATCTCTGAGCAGATCATCGTTGTCCACAACGGGATTATTGAGAATCATGAACCGCTGCGCGAGCAGCTTATCGCCCGGGGTTATACCTTCGCTTCCGAAACTGACACCGAAGTGGTGGCACATCTGGTTCACTGGGAGCAGAAGCAGGGCGGCTCACTGCGTGAGGTTGTGCAGCGTGTGATCCCTGCACTGCGCGGCGCATACGGCATGGTTATTATGGACAGCCGCGATCCGTCGACGGTTGTGGCGGCCCGCTCCGGCAGCCCGCTGGTCATTGGCCGTGGCGTGGGTGAAAACTTTATTGCTTCTGACCAGCTGGCGTTACTGCCGGTTACCCGCCGCTTTGTCTACCTGGAAGAGGGCGACATTGCTGAAATTACCCGCCGTGATGTGACTATCTTCGACCGTAGCGGCACGCAGGTGAAACGCGCAGAGATCGAGTCTAACGCACAGTATGACGCCGGTGACAAAGGCGTTTACCGTCACTACATGCAGAAAGAAATCTACGAACAGCCGGTCGCCATTAAAAATACCCTGAGCGGTCGCTTCAGCCACGGCGAAGTTGACCTTTCCGAGCTGGGGCCGCAGGCGGATACCCTGCTGGCAAACGTTGAGCATATTCAGATCGTTGCCTGTGGCACTTCCTACAATTCCGGTATGGTTTCGCGTTACTGGTTTGAGTCACTGGCAAACGTACCCTGCGATGTCGAGATTGCTTCTGAATTCCGTTATCGCAAATCTGCGGTGCGTAAAAACAGTCTGCTGATCACCCTTTCTCAGTCGGGAGAAACGGCGGATACGCTGGCGGCACTGCGTCTGTCGAAAGAGCTGGGATACCTGGGCTCACTGGCCATCTGTAACGTGGCCGGCTCATCACTGGTGCGTGAGTCAGACCTGGCGCTGATGACTAAAGCGGGCACCGAAATTGGCGTCGCGTCCACCAAAGCGTTCACCACGCAACTGACCGTACTGCTGATGCTGGTGGCGAAAATCGGTCGTCTGAAAGGCGTTGACCCGCAGGTGGAACACGACATTGTCCACTCCCTGCAGGCCTTGCCAAGCCGCATCGAGCAGATGTTGTCGCAGGATGAGCTGATTGCTTCGCTGGCGGAAGATTTCTCTGACAAGCATCATGCGTTGTTCCTGGGCCGTGGCGATCAGTATCCAATCGCGATGGAAGGGGCGCTGAAGCTGAAGGAGATCTCCTATATTCATGCGGAAGCTTACGCAGCCGGTGAACTGAAGCACGGGCCGCTGGCACTGATCGATGCCGATATGCCGGTGATTGTGGTGGCACCGAACAATGAGCTGCTGGAAAAACTGAAATCAAATATCGAAGAGGTGCGTGCCCGTGGTGGCCTGCTTTATGTCTTCGCCGATATTGATGCCGGTTTTGCTAACAGCGAAGGGATGAGGATTATTCCGCTGCCGCATGTCGAAGAGGTTATCGCACCTATTTTTTATACCGTGCCGTTGCAGCTACTGTCCTATCACGTTGCCCTGATCAAAGGCACCGACGTCGATCAGCCGCGTAACCTGGCGAAATCCGTTACGGTAGAATAATCCGGCGTTCAGTACCGCTACCCCGCACAGCAGTCCGGCATTACTGTAACAAACAGTATGCCGGACTTTTTTTGTCCAAATATCCTTATTCGCTTTCTTTAAGATGAACGCTCACATCTGATGTTAAGGGAACAGGATGAAAAAGATGAAAACCGGATTATGTCTGATCACGCTCTGTCTGGTCGCTCAGGGGGTGGCGGGATCCACGTCTGCTGCCAGCTGCCCGGTGCCGCTGACCACCTGCCCAAGGCCACTGGATAAAAACCTCCCCGACGTAAAAAACATGCTTACCTGGACGCCTGAGGAGCGTGTTATCGGTTTTCGTAACGACTATCGCTCCTATCCTGGCGATATTTTCAGAGCGGGTAAACCCGTCCCCCTTCCCGTCGTTCACCATGCTCTTTCACGCGTGGCCTATGAATATCAGGGGCACAAATACACGTTGTTAAACTACCTTCACCGTAACAACGTGACCGGCTTCATGGTCATTAAAAACGGTCACATCGTCTGGGACCATTACGACAAGGGCAATACAAAAACCACCCTCTGGACGTCACGCTCGGTCGGTAAATCGGTCGTATCGACGCTGGTGGGCATTGCCCTGAAGCGGGGACAAATAGCCTCACTGGATGATGAGGCCGGTAAATACAACCCTGCTGTGCGGGGGACGGCGTGGGAACATGTACCCTTGCGCAGCCTGTTGCAACATACCTCCGGTGTGACATGGAACGAAGATTATACCGACCCGACCTCTGATTTTGCCCGGCTGACGCAGTGTGAGGCAGGCAAGGATACCTATGCGTGCGTCAGTAAGCTGATACTGGATCCTCAGCGGAAGGCCTATGCCAGACCTGGCGTGATCTGGTCTTACTCGTCTGGCGGCGCCTGGGTATTAGGCGACACGCTGGAAAAAGCCACTGGTGAAACGCTGGCCCGCTATCTGCAGGATACTATCTGGCAGCCTTACGGCATGGTGAATGATGGCGTCTGGCACAGCTACCTGCCGGGTAAACATGACGTCGGCGCTCACGGGTTTAATGCCACTCTCGAAGACTGGGGCAAGTTTGGGCTGTTCGTGATGAACGATGGTGTTCTGCCTGATGGCACCAGGACCCTGCCCGATGGCTGGGTAAAAGAGGCTACTCGCTGGACCCGTGCGCAAAACTCAGTGACACCCGATTATCCTCACGGACAGTTCGGTTTCCAGTGGTGGAACAGCAGCGTACCGCTGGACACCAAAAAAGCGCGTCCTGTGGAGGGGTTAACCCGCGATAAGGCGCTGTCGGCTGAGGGGATTTATGGTCAGATGATCGCCATCGATCGGCAGCAGAAACTGGTGATTGTGCAGTGGTCGACCTGGCCTCAGGCCGAGCCTGCAGCAAATAAGCAGCCGCTCGAAGCCTCTTTGATGTTTAATGCGATTGCGAATGCGCTGGCAGAACATAATGTTAACTAGCCTGACGGGAAAAAGCGGTCAGGCATCGGTAATACGCGTCTTCGGGTGACGTGACCGGGCTTGAGTGCGGGATGGCAAGGCAGACGGATACGCTGCCTCTTTCGCTATCCTGTTTTTTTTACGCGTAATGACTTCGGATGCGTAAAGGCCTGGTAAGAATACTCCCCATGATAACAGCCCATCCCGGAGATACCCACGCCGCCAAAAGGCAGATAAGGCGAAGCCGCATGAAGCAGCAGCGCGTTGATCCCGGCATCTCCCGACGGGATGGTGTCAATGAGGGCACGGGCGCGGTCAGTGTCGCGGGAAAAAACATAGGCTGCCAGCGGCTGTGGATGATAAGTATTAATAAGTGTCGCAATCTCCTGCTCGCTGTCGAAAGTCAGTACGGGAAAGATCGGACCAAACAACTCCTGCTGCATGGTGCTGTCGTGAAAGCTGACATTGTCCACGATAGCGGCGCCAAAAAAGCGCTGTGCCTTATCCGATGCTCCGCGCCAGACAATCTTTCCGTCGCTGCTGGCGAGGATTTTTTCCAGGCGTGTGTAAGCCGCGTTGGAAACTATCCTGCCGTGGCTGCCAGCCACACCAAACCTGCTATTTAGCGCCGTGCACAGTTGACTGACGATTTGTGGTTTAAACCGCCTGTCGATATAAAGGTAATCCGGGGCCACGCAGGTTTGACCACTGTTGATCATCTTACTGGCGACCAGCTCGGCCACCACTACTTCCGGGTCGGCATCCTCCAGCACAATCGCCGGACATTTACCGCCCATTTCCAGCAGTACCGGGGTGAGATGCTTCGCCGCGGCGGCCATCACGACTTTTCCCACCAGTGGGCTGCCGGTGAAGAAAATCAGGTTAAACGGCAGCGTAAGCAGAAACTCATTTTCTTCTTTTGCCCCCTGGCAGACGTGGATATAGTCTGGTTCAAAGGTTCTGTTGATGATTTTCTCAATCACCGCAGAGGCGGCGGGCGTGGCTTCAGAGGGCTTGATAATAGCGGTGTTGCCGCCGACAATAGCCCCAATCAGCGGACAAACGCTAAGGAACAGGGGGTAGTTAAACGGCCCGATGATATAGTTAACACCATACCCCTCCCGCGTAATATAGCTTTCACTGTTGCCCAGTGATGGTGGGGTCGGTACCTTTTTCTCGACGGACCACTCATCAAGATGGCTGATGGCGTAGTTGATTTCATTCACCAGCGGGGCGATTTCAGCCTGTTCCACGCCTGCTTCGCTGCGGCCGAGATCGGCCCACATCGCCTGATAAATCTCCTCTTTGTGGCCCAGTAGCGCGTTTTTTAATTTACCCAGCTGGTTTTTTTTAAACGTATTATCCCGGGTGATGCCGGATAAAAAGAGGGTTTTCTGCCGGTGAAAAATCTCGAGTAACGCTCCCTTCTCTTTCGACTCCATTGCGCCTGCTCCTTTATATCCGGTAGCTTTTATCGACGATCAGCACGGGCTTGATGGTGACGCCGCTGGCGGAGTCCGCTCTTGCCTGATTGATGTCTGCAAGGTCATAGAATTTCACTAACTTCTCAAACGGGAACTCCCCACGCTGATGCCACTCAATCAACTGCGGTACGGAAACCTGAGGAATGGCATTGCCCATGAGAATGCCGACGACACGTTTGCCGGAGGCGACCAGGCTGCGCATCGGATTAAAGGTTAAATCGTGGCGCGTGACGGCCAGCGGGGCCAGCGTACCGCCCGTCGCCAGCGCATCCAGCGCACTTTTCATCACCGCAGACAGGCCGGTGGTGTCGATGGCGTAATTGACACCCTTGTCCTGGGTGAGGCTGGCAATGGCGCTGACCACCTCGCTTTGGCTGCTGTTAATGGTATCGGTCGCACCCAGTTCGCGCGCCAGCGACAGGCGGGGATCATGGATATCAATCGCAATGATGTGCCGGCATCCGGCAATTTTTGCCGCCATGATCGCCGCCATACCGACAGCCCCGGTACCAAAGACAGCAATGTCAGAACCGGGCTGCGGTTTCAGTCCGTTGAATACCGTCGATGAACCCGTTAACAACCCACAACCCAGCGGTGCCATCAGACGCAGGTCTGCCGTTTTATCCACGACGATCAGGTTGTTGAGGCGGGTATGGCAATGGGTGGCAAAAGAGGACTGGGAGAACATCGTAGACACCTTCTCCCCATCGGGCTTCAGCAGCACGGCGCTGCCGTCATGGCGGAACCCTCCGGCGTTCATCATTCCCCAATCCTGGCAGCGAGAGGGTTGGCCCTGACGACACTGAGCGCAGCCACCGCAGTAAGCGTAAGACATCACGACGTGATCGCCCGCGTTAATCCCTTTCACCGATCGCCCCACCTCCTCAACGATCCCTGAACCTTCGTGGCCAAGTACGCCCGGAAAAAAATGTTCTTCATCACCCACGCGCAGCGCTTCGTCGGAATGACAGATCCCGGAGGCGACGACTTTTACCCGCACCTCATCGTCGCGTAAGGCCGTCAGCTCCAGCGTCTCCAGCTGGTAGGGGGCATTGACGTGGTTGATGACCGCAGCCGTTATTTTCATGGTGGTTATCTCCTGTCCTGTGGAAGGGAAAAAGTAGCACCATGAAAAACCAGCGCAGCGGCAGGAAGTGTGATCGCATTAAAAGCCTGATGCGGGCGCGGGGAAGCCATCTTGTGATGAGGGAATTCCGGTGGGGTGTGTCACAAAAGTGTCATATTTCGTACATTTTACTGTCACCAAACTGTCCTATTTTGCCTCCAGCAGCAATCATAATTATATCCTTCATACTTCAAGCTGCAGGTGCGTTGGCTACATTCGCTCACCCGAATCACTTACAACAGTAAGCTCATCGGGATTCGCTCATTTGTCGCCGGCCTGCAACCCGAATTATTTTGGCTATAGATAAACACGGCAACTGGCCTGACTTTTTAATCCCGTGGAGGGAACATGACACTGATGCACAAAACCCTGGCTCAATTCGTCGCAGTAACCCTGTCTCTCAGCGCCGTTTCTGCCATGGCCGCTACCAATCTCACTGGCGCAGGCGGGACATTCCCGGCACCGGTGTACAATAAGTGGGCAGCAGAGTACAACACCGCGACGGGTAGCCAGGTTAACTATCAGGGTATCGGTTCTTCCGGCGGCGTTAAGCAGATTATTGCTAAAACCGTAGATTTCGGTGCTTCAGATGCACCGATGAAAGACGAAGATTTAGAAAAAAATGGCCTGTTCCAGTTTCCGACAGTTATTGGCGGGGTGGTACTGGCGGTTAATATTCCTGGTATCAAATCTGGACAGCTGACCCTGGACGGCAAGACCGTGGGTGATATCTATCTGGGCACCATTAAAAAGTGGAATGACCCGGCGATCACCAAGCTGAACCCGGGCGTGAAACTGCCTGATTCCAACATCAACGTGGTACGCCGCGCTGACGGTTCCGGTACATCATTCGTGTTTACCAGCTACCTGTCTAAAGTGAACAGTGACTGGAGCAGCAAGGTCGGTAAAGGCAGCACCGTTAACTGGCCAACCGGTCTGGGCGGCAAGGGTAACGACGGCGTGGCCGCCTTCGTTCAGCGTCTGCCGGGCTCCATCGGTTACGTAGAGTACGCTTACGCTAAACAAAACAGCCTGGCGTACACCAAGCTGGTGGATGCGGATGGCAAAGCCATTGAGCCAGGTGAGAAGAGCTTTAGCGACGCAGCGAAAGGGGCTGACTGGAGCAAGTCATTTGCTCAGGACCTGACCTTCCAGAAAGGCGACAATGCGTGGCCGATCACCTCCACGACCTTTATCCTGGTGCACAAAGAGCAGGCTAACGCTGAGAAAGGCGCTGCCGTACTGAAGTTCTTTGACTGGGCTTATAAAAACGGCGGCAAAACCACCGCGAGCCTGGACTATGCTTCCCTGCCTGATTCAGTGGTAGAGCAGATCCGTAGCGCCTGGAAAAAAGAAGTGAAAGACAGCTCTGGCAAAGCCCTGTACTAAGCCACGGCAGTAACGCACCACCGCAGGTGGTGCGTATGACCCCCATGGGCAGGTTAGCCTTGCCCGATACGTATCTGCAGTAACAGACTCGAGAATTCTATGGCTGAAACCAAGCCGGCATTCAAGGCCCCCGGAAAACAGGGTGACATCATCTTCGGCGCACTGGTCAAACTGGCTGCGCTGATCGTGCTGTTGCTGCTCGGCGGCATCATTGTCTCCCTGATCATCTCCTCGTGGCCGAGCATCCAGAAATTTGGCTTCTCGTTCCTGTGGAACAAAGAGTGGGATGCCCCTAACGAACAGTTTGGTGCGCTGGTGCCGATTTACGGCACCGTCGTGACCTCCATTATTGCCCTGCTTATCGCTGTCCCGGTGAGCTTCGGCATCGCCCTGTTCCTGACGGAACTTGCACCCAACTGGCTGCGTCGCCCGCTGGGCGTGGCGATTGAACTGCTGGCGGCGATCCCCAGTATTGTTTACGGCATGTGGGGCCTGTTTATCTTTGCTCCGCTGTTTGCCACCTACTTCCAGCAGCCGGTCGGTGACGTACTGGCTAACGTACCGATTGTTGGCACCCTGTTCTCCGGCCCGGCTTTTGGTATCGGGATTCTGGCCGCCGGGATTATCCTCGCGATTATGATTATCCCTTACATCGCCTCAGTGATGCGTGACGTATTCGAGCAGACGCCGGTCATGATGAAGGAGTCCGCTTACGGTATCGGCTGTACCACCTGGGAAGTGATGTGGCGTGTGGTACTGCCATTCACCAAAAATGGGGTGATTGGCGGCGTGATGCTGGGTCTGGGGCGTGCGCTGGGCGAAACGATGGCGGTGACCTTTATTATCGGTAACACCTACCAGCTCGACAGCGCATCGCTGTTTATGCCGGGCAACAGTATTACCTCTGCGCTGGCCAACGAATTTGCTGAAGCCGAGTCGGGTGTGCATACCGCTGCGCTGATGGAGCTGGGGCTGATCCTGTTTGTGATTACCTTTATCGTGCTGGCCTGTTCGAAACTGATGATCCTGCGCCTGGCGAAAAGTGAAGGAGCACGTTCATGACCACGATGGAATTACAGTCGCGTGACGAACTGTTAGCCTCACGCCGCAAAATGCAGGCGTGGCGCCGGATGAAAAACCGGATTGCCCTGACCCTGTCGTTACTGACCATGGCATTTGGTTTGTTCTGGCTGGTATGGATCCTGTTTTCAACCGTCACACGCGGTATTGATGGCATGACGATGTCGCTGTTCACCGAAAATACCCCGCCACCGAATACGGCAGGCGGTGGTCTGGCGAATGCCCTGGCGGGCAGCGGGCTGCTGATCTTCTGGTCAACGGCCGTCGGTACGCCACTGGGCATTATGGCGGGCATCTATCTGGCCGAATATGGCCGTAAATCCTGGCTGGCCGAAGTCACCCGCTTTATTAACGACATCCTGCTGTCTGCGCCGTCGATTGTGGTGGGGTTGTTTGTTTACACCATCGTGGTGGCACAGATGAAGCACTTCTCTGGCTGGGCCGGCGTGGTCGCTCTGGCACTGTTGCAGATCCCGATAGTTATCCGTACCACAGAAAACATGCTGAGACTGGTACCGGACAGCCTGCGTGAAGCAGCCTATGCACTGGGAACGCCGAAGTGGAAGATGATTTCAGCGATCACCCTGAAGGCGTCCGTGTCGGGCATCCTGACCGGTGTGCTGCTGGCGATTGCCCGCATTGCCGGGGAGACAGCGCCCCTGCTGTTTACCTCGCTGTCGAATCAGTTCTGGAGCACCGATATGATGCAGCCGCTGGCAAACCTGCCGGTGACCATCTTTAAATTCGCCATGAGCCCGTTTGCCGAATGGCAGAGTCTGGCCTGGGCGGGTGTGCTGATTATTACGCTGTGCGTACTGTTACTGAACATCCTGGCACGCGTGATCTTCGCCAAGAGCAAACATTAATTGAGCAGCGCGGCGGTAGCGGCGCGGACTGAGTGAGATAAAAATGATTAATACTTCCGCTAAGATGATTCAGGTTCGTGATTTGAACTTCTATTACGGAAAATTCCATGCGCTGAAAAACATCAATCTGGATATTGCGAAAAACCAGGTGACGGCGTTTATCGGCCCATCAGGCTGCGGTAAATCCACCCTGCTGCGCACCTTTAACAAGATGTTTTCACTTTATCCTGAGCAGCGTGCTGAAGGTGAGATCCTGCTGGATGGTGAAAATATTCTGACCGCCAGCCAGGACATTGCCCTGCTGCGTGCCCGCGTCGGGATGGTATTCCAGAAGCCGACACCGTTCCCGATGTCGATTTATGACAATATTGCCTTCGGCGTGCGTCTGTTTGAAAAGCTGTCCCGTGCCGACATGGACGAACGCGTGCAGTGGGCGCTGACCAAAGCCGCGCTGTGGACCGAAACCAAAGACAAGCTGCATCAGAGCGGCTACAGTCTTTCCGGTGGACAGCAGCAGCGTTTGTGCATTGCCCGTGGTATTGCCATTCGCCCTGAGGTTTTGTTGCTGGACGAACCCTGCTCTGCGCTGGATCCGATTTCAACCGGGCGAATTGAAGAGCTGATTACAGAGCTGAAACAGGATTACACCGTGGTGATCGTGACGCACAATATGCAGCAGGCCGCGCGCTGCTCTGATCACACCGCGTTTATGTACCTCGGCGAACTGATTGAATTTAGCGATACCGACACGCTGTTCACCAAGCCGCATCAGAAGCAAACTGAAGATTACATCACCGGCCGCTACGGTTGAGTTGACTGGAGAATACAATGGATAGCTTGAATCTGAACAAACACATCTCCGGCCAGTTTAACGCCGAGTTGGAGCACATCCGCACCCAGGTGATGACCATGGGCGGCATGGTTGAGCAGCAGCTGACGGATGCCATCACTGCGATGCACAACCAGGATGGCGAGCTGGCGAATAAAGTGATTGAAGGCGATCACAAGGTCAACATGATGGAAGTGGAGATTGATGAAGCCTGCGTGCGCATCATCGCCAAACGTCAGCCGACCGCCAGCGATTTACGTCTGGTGATGGCAATCATCAAAACTATCTCCGAGCTGGAACGTATCGGTGATGTGGCCGAGAAGATTTGTCGTACCGCGCTGGAGAAGTTCACGCAGCAGCACCAGCCGCTGCTGGTGAGCCTGGAGTCGATGGGCCATCACACGATCCAGATGCTGCACGACGTACTGGACGCCTTCGCGCGTATGGATCTCAATGCGGCGGTAGAAATCTATCGTGAAGATAAGAAAGTTGACCAGGAGTATGAGGGCATCGTCCGTCAGCTGATGACCTATATGATGGAAGACCCGCGCACCATCCCCAGCGTGCTGACGGCGCTGTTCTGCGCCCGTGCTATCGAGCGCATCGGTGACCGCTGCCAGAACATTTGTGAAATTATCTTCTACTTCGTGAAAGGCCAGGATTTCCGTCACGTCGGCGGTGACCAGCTGGATAAACTGCTGACCGGTGACGACAGCGGCGAAAATAATCCGGGTTAAGATCTGCTGAGGCGTGCCCGGATTGCGGCACGCCTTACCTCCCCCCTGCATTCACCTCATTACTTTTTCGTCTGGATACCGCGCACCGTCCTACTTATACTTGCGGCAAAATTCTTATGAAAAGGTCAGTAAAGCATGTCAGTTTCCTCCCCGGATAAACGCAGCGTTACGCCAGGAAAGGCGATGGTTGCTGCGGTCAGCGGCTATGCAATGGACGGTTTTGATCTGCTGATCCTCGGCTTTATGCTGCCTGCGATCAGCCTGTCTCTGGCGTTAAACCCTTCACAGGCCGGTTCGCTGGTGACCTGGACCCTAATCGGTGCAGTGCTGGGGGGCATTATTTTTGGCCATATCAGCGATCGGTTTGGCCGTATCCGCGTCCTGACGTTCACTATTTTGATGTTTTCTGTCTTTACCGGGCTGTGCGCGGTGGCGCAGGGATACTGGGATCTGCTGGCTTACCGTACCCTGGCCGGAATGGGGCTGGGCGGTGAGTTCGGCATCGGCATGGCACTGATTGCCGAGGTCTGGCCTGCTAATAAGCGCAACCGTGCCTCGGCGTGGGTCGGCATGGGCTGGCAGCTGGGCGTACTGATGGCGGCATTTATCACCCCGCTTCTGCTGGATATTATCGGCTGGCGCGGTATGTTTCTGGTCGGGCTCCTGCCTGCGCTGGCATCGTTTGTAATTCGCCGCGGTATGGGGGAGCCGGATGCCTTCACCGAACATGTGGACGTCAATCAGGGGCTGTCATTCTCTGCCCGTATTAAGCTGCTGTTTGCCGATGTGGCGACCACAAAAGCCAGCATCGGCATTTTCATCCTCTGTTCAGTACAAAACTTTGGTTACTATGGCCTGATGATCTGGATGCCAAGCTACCTCTCCACGACATTTGGCTTTTCCCTGACCAAATCCGGGCTGTGGACGGCGGTAACGGTAGTCGGTATGACCTTCGGTATCTGGCTGTTTGGCCTGCTGGCCGATCGCTTTGCGCGCTGGAAAATTTTCCTGATCTATCAGGTCGGTGCCGTGGTGATGGTGGTGGTGTATGCCCAGTTGCAAAACCCAACGGTAATGCTCTTTACCGGCGCACTGATGGGGATGTTTGTTAACGGGATGATAGGTGGCTATGGCGCGCTCATCTCGGATACCTATCCGGTAAAAGTCCGCGCCACGGCGCAGAACGTTCTGTTTAATCTGGGGCGGGGCGTGGGGGGCTTTGGTCCGCTGGTGATTGGCCTGCTGGTGAGCCAGTGGTCGTTTGCTGCTGCGATTACGCTGCTGGCCCTGATCTACGTGCTGGATATCGTTGCCACGCTGTTCCTGCTGCCGAAAAAGCAGAGCAATGACGATGTTCTGGGGGCGATAGGCTGACCGACCGTCGTCCTGTGCGGGAGTCACCGCGCAGGACGACAAAGACAATACGCCCGCGTCATCCTTTTCTCTGCGATCGTATTATTGAGTACACCGACCTGATCTGACCCGTTCTTCTCCTCCTTCTGTGTAATGTTTACAAATAAAAACATTACAACAAACATGGCGCATAATTAATTTTTGCGATTTATTATTTTTTATATAACTGGCCATATGGGTGATCAGGTCGCTTTTATCAGTGTTATGCATATAAAATATCGATAAATTATTCCCATTAACGCTTTTTGAACATTTATTGTTGTTTACAGCCTAAAAGAAACTGGTTAACGTTACCCCCCGCAAGGTGGCAGACTGTTTTCAGCGAAGGAGCGATCTCTGCCCGCATCCTCCTGAGATATAGCCGTTATTCACCATCACTATTAAAAATATTTTTGTACTCTGTCTTGCCATGATAATGGTCAGGTTTTGGCGGAGCCTGCCTGCTGATATTGCTGGGGCAGGATAATGAAGGAACAGGCTGCATGACAGTAAGTGGTTGGTATTTAATTTTTTGTAAGTATGGACGCATGGAACAGGCTGAGGAGTCGCTGGAAAAAATAGGAGCTACCACCTTTTGTCCGATGATGACGCGCAAAAAAAATGGCGCAGGTTCTCAACACATCAGGGCCAGCGTTGAGCCGATGTTTCCTCCTTATCTGTTCGTTAACATTGACGCTGACCTCATCAATACCGCCAGGATAAATGCCTTGCCAGGGGTCAGTTATATAGTCAAGTTTGGCCGTGAACCCCGGCCCTTACCGCAAAGCCTGATTGAAGCATTGATGAGAAGAGCCTTTAACAATAATAGCTTGCCTGTCAGTCAGATTAAAAAAGACCATAATCTGATGAAAATGGAAGAAAGACTGCAAAAAATAAAAGATGGCAACAGTTATGGGTTACTCTCTTTTTTGCATGAAATGATTATGTCAGAAATAAGGCTGAACCGTGTCGAATAATTAAAATAATATTCATATTATATCGGTGTGTTAATACTGTTGATTGTTTTTTTTATTCATTTCGTGATGCTTTTTAGACGCCAGGTAAAAGGAGGATCTGATAGATATGAGAATAAAAAAAACACCGGTAGCGCAAAAAAAATGTCAAATGCTACATCAGTTATCGTTAATTTGTAGCGAGATTGACGCCAGACGGGGAGAGGGAGGGGCCTTACAGCAGCCGGAGGTTTGGCCTAAAACCCGGGATTTAGCGGACAGCTGCGGTGAGAGCATTTATATTACCCGCACTCTGCTTCTCCAACTGGTAGCCGAGGGAAAAGTGATTAAACACTCTTCCCTGCTGTTGAAGTCACTACGTTGGTATATCAACAAAAATAACAGCGCTTAGTTTTTTACCCCTGATGAGCATCACCTGAACAACGGGTGGAACAGTCTGCCAGGGCTAACACTCCGGAGTAGTAACGCGGGCCAGGCTGATTGTGTCCGGCCGCGTGACGATGAAAAATACAGGAGTGTCCGATCATTCGCGTGACTGTACTCAGCGGGTCAGTTGCCAGCCGCGCGCCTGCCACAGCCCGGGTAGCTGTGCCATATCGTTAAATACCGTTACCAGCGGATGATCGAGGGGCGGGTTATGGGCATCGACGCAGTAATAGAATACCGGGATCCCGGCCGCAATGCCGGCCTTTGCCCCGGCTTCAGAGTCATCCACCAGGATGCAGTGCTCAATCGCGACCCCCATCTCCCGGGCTGCATGGAACATCAGCGCCGGTTCTGGCTTCCAGTGTCCGATATCGTAACCACTGTACAGGCGATCGCCGAAGAAGGTGCGCATCCCGGTCAGACCAAGCGAATGTTCCATTTTGGGAACCGTACCGTTGGAGACAACACACATCGGCACGCTCACTTTTTCCAGTAAGGCTTTAGCTCCCGCAATCGGTTTCAGTTCACGTTCAAACAGACGGGCCACTTCCCGGCGATAGGCGGGTTCAAGTACCTCCACAGAGGCCGTGAGCTGATGCTGCTGGCAGACGTCGGCGATGATGTCATACAGCTTCACGCCTTTGTATTTCTCGAACATCTCCTGCAACGACAGCGTGACACCAAACTCCGCGAAGGTGTTGACGTATGCCTGAGTACAGAGCATTTCACTGTCGACCAGCGTACCGTCACAATCAAAAAAAATGCATTCCACTGACATCCTGCTTCCTTATAAGTTCTGATGGGCTGATAACGGATAGTAACGTGAAGGCGGGGGACATTTCGATAATTGATCGTACCCCTCCTGTTTTTCACGGTCAGCAGCGTCAATTCCGGTTAACGGTAGTGATCAGACGATAAAAACAGCGCAATCGGTTGCGAAAAAACCGCGTGATCAATATCCCAACGTCTGAATTTTGGGGTAGGATATCGGCCGACAACTTTTCTCCGTTCTGGAAACACATAATGACGAATCCCGGTCTGTTACAACGGATTTTTAAATTGCAGGAGCATGGCACCACCGTACGTACTGAGGTGATTGCTGGTTTCACTACGTTCCTGACGATGGTCTACATCGTTTTTGTTAACCCCCAGATTCTGGGCGTGGCAGGCATGGATACTCAGGCCGTCTTTGTGACGACCTGTCTGATTGCCGCCTTTGGCAGTATTTTGATGGGCCTGGTGGCGAATCTGCCGGTTGCACTGGCTCCGGCAATGGGTCTGAACGCCTTCTTTGCCTTTGTGGTGGTTGGTGCGATGGGCATTTCATGGCAGATCGGTATGGGGGCGATTTTCTGGGGCGCTGTTGGCCTGCTGCTGCTGACGATTTTCCGTGTGCGCTACTGGATGATCGCCAATATCCCGTTGAGCCTGCGAGTGGGGATCACCGCCGGTATTGGCCTGTTTATCGCCATGATGGGGCTGAAAAATGCAGGCATCATTGTGGCCAATGAAGCGACGCTGGTGTCGGTGGGCAACCTCACCTCTCACAGCGTACTGCTGGGTGCGCTGGGCTTCTTTATTATCGCTATTCTCGCCTCACGCAATATCCATGCTGCGGTGCTGGTGTCGATCGTGGTGACTACCGGTATTGGCCTGGCCATCGGTGACGTGAAGTACACGGGGATCTTTTCTGCGCCACCGGCGGTGACCTCGGTGCTGGGGCAGGTCAACCTGAAGGATTCGCTTAACATCGGTATGGCAGGGATTATCTTCTCCTTTATGCTGGTAAACCTGTTTGACTCCTCCGGGACGCTGATTGGCGTAACCGATAAAGCAGGCCTGACTGATGAGAACGGTAAGTTTCCCCGTATGAAACAGGCGCTGTACGTCGACAGCATCAGTTCCGTCGCCGGTTCCTTTATCGGCACCTCTTCCGTCACCGCCTATATCGAAAGCTCATCCGGTGTTTCTGTCGGCGGCCGTACGGGATTAATGGCGGTAGTGACCGGTGTCCTGTTCCTGCTGGTGATGTTCCTGTCACCGCTGGCAGGCATGGTGCCTGCTTACGCGGCAGCGGGTGCGCTGATTTATGTGGGGGTTCTGATGACCTCCAGTCTGTCGCGCGTAAAATGGGATGATCTGACCGAAGCGGTACCGGCATTTGTTACTGCGGCAATGATGCCGTTCAGTTTCTCAATTACGGAAGGGATTGCTCTGGGCTTTATCTCTTACTGCGTGATGAAGCTGGGAACCGGTCGCTGGCGTGAAATCAGCCCGTGCGTGGTGGTGGTGGCACTACTGTTTGTCCTGAAAATTGCCTTCGTCGACGCACATTAATCTGGCTGACGGGGAGCGGAAACGCGACCCGTCATCTCTGTCAGGAGTAGTTGAGCTGTTTTTCTGTCGGTATGCTCGTCAGACGTAACGTACGTGGCCCCAGATTCTGAGCACTGATGTTCAAATCGCGTAACGATTCCCACCCTTCATTCTCGTTATATTCCCACAGGCGCAATCTGTCTGTCCCTGGCGATAATGCACAGGACCAGACCAGTAACGGCTCAACATCACACAAGGCGTGAATATCAGGCCAGGTCACCGAGCGCATTCGTCCGGAGGCCGGGTGTAAGCGCAGAGAGCTGCTTCCCTCTTCCCCTTCACCTTCACCGGTGAGCTTCAGGATACTCTGGCGCAGCGTCCAGAGTTGCGTTGAAGCTTCAATAGCATCGTTTTGGGCGTTAATCCACGCCTTCTCACCGGAGGAGAGGCACTTGAAATGGTACTCCATCGTCTGGCGACTGTGCGCACGAACAATTTCCATATCCAGCCCGGCCCGTCCGCCTTCTTCCGCCAGCACCACGCCAACCATACTGCCGGCATAGGCAAAGCTGAAATCCGGCAGGTCTGGGTCGGCAAAACAGGGGCGTCCGTTGGCGGTGGTGATCAACTCCGGAAGCGTGGGCATCCCATATACGCGTTGCATTAGTTCTGCCAGCAAGGTACGGGCAGCCAGATAACGAGCGCGCCGTTTCTCAGAGAATCGGTTAGCGTGCTCTACTATTTGCAGTGGGAGTCGGTGTACCCGGGTTCGTGTGTGGGCGAGAGCCCAACGTGCAAAATGACTTGCCATCTGTCGCTCCGTGAAAATGGTCGGATAATCATCGCTGTTATTGTAAGAATATTCTTATCAAATTACACCTGAGAATCCATTCTCAGGGTCATTTTAGGACTATTGTCACTCTTTATGGACAGATTGCTGGTGCAATAGAGCGATTTTGCAGATGCGTTACTTCCCGATACAGAAACTTGAGAAAATACGCCCCAGCAGATCATCGGAGCTGAACTCTCCCGTGATCTCACTCAGCGACTGCTGCGCCAGCCGCAGCTCTTCTGCCAGTAATTCACCCGCCCATGCACCCAGTAGCTGGTCTTTGCCCTGCTGTAAGTGAGTGGCTGCTAACTCAAGTGCCTGCAGATGGCGACGACGGGCCAGAAAGCCGCCTTCCATATTGCCTGAGAAACCCATGCTCTGTTTCAGGTGGTCACGCAGTACGTCTATGCCATCACCGGTCCGGGCAGAAAGGCGAATAAGTGAGTGACCATTTACTTCCTCAATCCCCAGCACCTCGCCGGTCATGTCCGCTTTATTACGTACAACCGTAATCGGTAACGCTGGCGGTAAACGGGCGATAAAGTCTGGCCAGATAGCGGCGGGCTCTGTTTCGCCGGTGGTAGTGCCATCGACCATAAACAGCACCCGGTCGGCCTGTTCAATCTCATTCCAGGCTCGTTCGATGCCGATGCGCTCAACTTCGTCACCGGCTTCGCGCAGTCCTGCGGTATCAATAATATGCAGCGGCATGCCGTCTATATGAATATGCTCACGCAGCACATCGCGGGTTGTCCCGGCAATATCGGTGACGATCGCCGCTTCGCGTCCGGCCAGTGCGTTCAGCAGGCTGGATTTACCGGCATTAGGGCGGCCGGCAATCACCACTTTCATCCCTTCGCGCAGCAGGCTGCCCTGACGGGCTTCAGCGCGCACACTCTCCAGGTCGGCGATCACCTGATGCAGCTGTGCCTCGATTTTGCCGTCAGAAAGGAAGTCGATCTCCTCGTCCGGAAAGTCGATGGCAGCCTCGACATAGATCCGCAGGTGAGTGAGTGCTTCCACCAGATGATTGACGCGCGCGGAGAAAACGCCCTGCAGCGAGTTGACCGCAGAACGTGCGGCCTGCTCTGAACTGGCATCAATCAGGTCGGCAATCGCCTCTGCCTGGGCCAGGTCCAGCTTGTCATTGAGGAAGGCACGCTCGGAAAACTCCCCCGGGTTAGCGATGCGCAGCCCGGGCAGTGTGACAATACGCTTCAGCAGCAGATCGAGGATCACCGGGCCACCGTGGCCCTGCAATTCCAGCACGTCTTCACCGGTAAATGAGTTCGGGCCTGGGAACCACAGTGCGATCCCCTGGTCCAGCGTGCTGCCGTCAGCATCGCGGAAAGGCAGGTAGTCGGCGTAGCGTGGCTTTGGCACTTTGCCCAGTAGCAGCTGCGCGACGTCGGCAGCTTTGCTACCGGAAACACGCAGAATACCGACTCCCCCACGGCCCGGAGGCGTCGCCTGTGCGACGATAGTATCGCTATGGCTCATATTGGATTCTCTTTTTGGAAAAAAAAAGGCGGTCATGATGACCGCCTTAGTGTAAGCATTGTACGTACCGTTAGCACGGGGCTGACCCTCTGTTTCGGTCAGCCCGTAACATCAAACGCGTTACGCTTTTTTCTTGTCGCGGCTGTGCAGACCACGCTTTTCCAGGCCGCGATAAATCAGCTGCTGCTGGAGAATGGTCACCAGGTTACTGACGATGTAGTACAGCACCAGACCTGAAGGGAACCACAGGAAGAACACGGTGAAGATGACCGGCATAAAGGTCATGATCTTCTGCTGCATCGGGTCGGTCACTGTGGTTGGCGACATCTTCTGAATGAAGAACATCGTGATACCCATCAGGATCGGCAGGATGTAGTACGGGTCCTGTGCGGCCAGGTCATGGATCCACAGTGCGAACGGTGCATGACGCAGTTCGACTGAGCCCATCAGCATGTAGTACAGGGCCAGGAAGATTGGCATCTGGATAACCAGCGGCAGACAGCCACCCAGCGGATTCACTTTCTCCGCCTTATACAGCGCCATCATCTCCTGACTCATCTTCTGCTTATCGTCGCCTAAACGCTCACGCATTGCCTGGATCTTTGGCTGCAGCATACGCATTTTCGCCATGGAGGTGTACTGCGCCTTGGTCAGCGGGTACATGATGCCACGAACGATAAAGGTGATAACGATAATCGAGAAGCCCCAGTTACCAATAAAGGTATGCAGGAATTTCAGCAGTTTAAACAGCGGTTGGGAGATAAACCACAGCCAGCCGTAATCCACGGTCAGATCCAGGTGGGGAGCCACGGCCGCCATCTTGTCCTGAATTTCCGGGCCAACCCACAGGGTGGCAGCCAGCTGCTGCTGGGAACCCGGCGCGATGCTCACCGGCGCAGACTTATAGCCAATGGCGGCAATACCGTTACCCAGATTGCTGGTGTACAGCGTGTTGATGCCTGCTGTCTGTGGTACCCATGCGGTCGCGAAATACTGCTGCAGCATCGCCACCCAACCGTTGTTGGTGGTGGTGCTCAGGTTTTCGTTGTCGCTGATTTTGTCGAATTTGTACTTCTCGTAGTTGGTCTCACTGCTGGAGTAAGCCGCACCACGGAACGTGTGCAGAGCAAAGTTGCTGCTGCCGGTATCGCGATGCTTCGGCAGGTCAATAGACTGCTTCAGCTGACCAAACATCGCCACTTCCAGCGGTTGCTGAGAGGCGTTGTTGATCTGATAGTCGACATTAATGGCGTATTCACCGCGCTTCAGTACGAAGGTTTTGGTGTAAGTTGCGCCGTTTTCAGCAGTAAAGGTCAGCGGGATACGCAGTTCACTCTGGCCATCAGCCAGTTCGAAGTGATCCTGAGCTGCGGTATACAGCGGACGTGCGCCGTTCGCCGGGTTATCCGGGCCATTACGACCGGTCAGGCCGCTCTGTGCCTGATACAGGAAGCCTGGCGTGGTTTCCAACAGCTGGAAAGGCTTGTCAGAACCCAGTGAGTCCGGGTATGTCAGCAATAACGCCTGGTCAATATCGCCACCGCGAGTATTGATGTTCAAAGACAGGACATCAGTCTTAACGGTGATCGTTTTGCCCTGTCCGCTGGCAGGGACACCCTGATTGGCGGCGTCACCGGCTGCGCTGTTCGTGTTCTGTGTGGTCTGGGTTTGCAATGGCTGCGGAGCGTGGTCCGTCTGCCAGGCTTGCCAGATCATAAAGGACACGAACAGAAAAGCGATGAGGAAAAGATTGCGTTGCGAATCCATCGTTAATGTTCTCTGGGATCAATGGTTATGTGGCGGCACCGGATCGTCGCCACCCGGGTTTAAGGGGTGGCATTTTAATATGCGTTTCATCGTCAACCAACTCCCTTTTACCATCCCAAACCTGCGCAATGCCTCAATACCGTATTGCGAGCAGGTGGGATGGAAACGGCAGTGGGGTCCTAACAGTGGGCTGATTACGCGTTGATAGACGCGTATCAGCCCGATCAGGACCCGCGAGCCAGGCGACAATGGCGACGCCATAATTTCTCCAACGCTTCCGTCAGTGCCTTATTATCCAGATCGGCAACACCCTTTTTCGCTACGATCACAAAGTCCATCGCGGGCAGTTCATGCTGACGCAGACGAAAGCTTTCGCGGGTCAATCGCTTGATCCGGTTACGTTCGTGGGCACGTTTAACATGTTTTTTTGCGACGGTAAGACCGATGCGGGGATGCCCCAGCGCGTTCAGGCGGCCGAGAATAGTAATTTGCGGCGTGCCAGCCCGTTGTGGCTGCTGGAAGACGAAAGTGAAATGAGTGGGAGTTAACAAACGTAACTCCCTGGGAAATGCGAGCTTAACCACTCAGCGGTTAGCTTTTATTACTTAGAAACGGTCAGACGAGAACGGCCTTTAGCACGACGACGTGCCAGAACCTGACGACCATTTTTATTTGCCATACGAGCACGGAAACCGTGTGAACGGTTGCGCTTCAGTACGGACGGTTGAAAAGTGCGTTTCATGGCGATTTCTACCTAAACTTGGAAAATTTCACTTGGTGACGCGTTATCTGGCCCGAAAAAACGACCGACGCCTCAGTGTGTCTTTAATAAAGAGGCGGGATTGTAATAATTGTACAGTCCAGAGTCAATTTACTTCGCGTGAAAAGCGCGCCTTGATTGCCCGTAGTGACTCACTGTTTCAGCCAAAAGGGCTATGGCGCCACACGCCGGGGCAAGAATTATACGGTGTCGGCTAAAAATCGCAAGGATCGAGCAGGATCTTCTTGCGATCCCGTTACATCAGAGTTGCGGCGATAACGTGACGGCACCATTAAATTTCAACGAATGCAGACGATCCTGAATGCCTTTTGCTCAGGGTGGCGTAAACTTATCCACGCCGTCAGTGCCTGTGGATAAATTGGATCAAAACTGTGTAGAAAGTGAAGATCTCTGCTGCGCTTTACGCTATGATCCGCCCTTCCGCTGACGATCCTCCGGGTCGGATCCTTCCCTGAAAGCA